>NZ_JBBPBC010000001.1:0-4800000 GCF_038009325.1 Paenibacillus sp. FSL L8-0708 | reverse complement strand
AGGCTGCATGGATACAAAATCCTGATCCTTGGCAATCATGATCGCGGCCGCAGCCGAAGCTGGTGGCTTGATGCAGGTTTTGATGAGGTTAGTGAATATCCTTTGATTTATAAGGATTTCTTTTTCCTCTCACATGAGCCTATGTACATGAATAAACATATGCCTTACGTAAATGTGCACGGCCATATTCATGGGCAAAAATATGAGGGAAACAATCATTTTAACATTTGTGTAGAGCATTGGAACTATAAACCGTTGACTTTTGAGCAGATTAGGGACTCGGTCGTAGTTAAAGAAGGGGATTGATGTAGGTCTTTAGAGATGTGCTTTCGCTTTTATGTAAAACTTGAATTTCTTATTCTAAAGATAAATTGCTCACAGATTGCGTTAGGACACAACTTCTATAATGTACTTAACAGCTAATATATATTTGGAAAATAAGGAAGCACCTTTTTTCTTGAAGCTATGACACCAAATTAGGGTGTAATTCAGGAGATGAGGTGTTTTTATTATGTACGGGAAAATGTTTAGCGCGTGTCTGTATGGGATTGAAGGGGTAATGATTGGTGTGGAAATCGATCTTGCAAATGGACTGCCGCAGACGAATATCATTGGCTTACCAGATTCAGCGATTCGCGAGGCTGTTGAACGAGTTAGGGCTGCCGTTAAAAATTGCGGTTACCGCTATCCACAGCAACGTATTACGATCAATCTTGCTCCAGCTGACCTCCGTAAAGAAGGTTCCGCTTTTGATCTAGCGATTGCTTTAGGGATACTGATAACTAGTGGCCAGTTGATTATGCCTTCAGCTCAAGAGATGCTTTTGATTGGAGAGCTTGCGCTCGACGGCAGTCTGCGTCCGGTTTCGGGTGTGCTGCCGATGGTTGAAGCAGCGCGTAAAAGCGGGTTTAAAGCCGTTCTGCTCCCGCAAGGCAATGCGGCAGAAGCCGCTTTAATCAGTGGCATAAATGTTTATACCATCGACCATTTGCAAGCGTTAGCGAATGCTGCTGAATCTGTGGCTAGCTTTGGTCCGATTATAGATAAGCTAGTTCCTCTAGAAGAATCTGAAGGATCACCACTTCCTTTTCCTGTATCCGTGAGTATGGGGACGGGGGCAAAAGAACAACCTCCGGTGCTTGTTCTTTCTGTAGAGCATCTCAAATATAACCCTAAATATTCTGATTCTGAGGCTGCTTCTTCCGAAGCGAATGAAATAATGGATGATTACAGTGATGTGCTTGGACAGCAACATGTGAAAAGAGCACTAACTATCGCGGCTGCAGGGATGCATAATATTATGCTCATCGGCCCACCTGGCACAGGCAAAACGATGCTGATCAAACGCCTTCCCAGTATCCTTCCGCAATTGTCGGATAGTGAGGCACTTGAGGTAACCAAAATTTTTAGTGCGGCTGGAAATTTGAAGGATGCACACAACGGTTTGCTGCGAAGTCGTCCATTTCGTTCTCCACACCACACGATATCTTCTGCCGGATTAATTGGAGGGGGCGGTATTCCCAAGCCAGGTGAGGTAAGTCTTGCGCATCGAGGTATTCTGTTTCTGGATGAATTGCCTGAATTCTCCCGGAATGTACTTGAAGTGCTGCGACAGCCCCTCGAAGATGGGGTGGTTACTATAAGTCGTGCCCGGGCTTCCTTTACTTTTCCTGCCAAATTCATGCTCGCTGCATCGATGAATCCGTGCAGCTGCGGCTTTTTTGGAAGCGGTATCTCCCAGCAAAATTGTACCTGTAGTCCATCAAGGATTGCCCAATATCGAGCCAAAATATCCGGTCCATTGTTGGATCGGATCGACTTACAGGTTGATGTTCCCCGCCCGAAGGAATGGAATCGGCAGGGGCATGTTTTATCGTCAGCAGATATGCGTGCGGAGGTGTTGGCTGCTCAGGCCATCCAAGCTAAACGTTACAAACGACTGGCGATTTCATGGAACAGTGAACTTTCCGGTGCTTCCCTTCGGAAATATGCAAGCCTAAACCGAGAGAGTGCTCGAATGCTGTATGATATTTTGGAGAATTTAGGTCTAAGCATGCGAGCGCATGATCGGATTATTAAGCTATCCCGTACCATAGCTGATCTGGAGGGTGCACAGGATATTTCTTCTGCACATCTCGCGGAAGCTGTGCAATACCGTAATCTGGATCGACAGGTATTAGCGGAGGAATATCGATAAAAGAGCAGTGATTCCCGTTAATGAGAATCGCTGCTCTATACTATGGGCCAGTAGTGAGGAACACCGCCGTACCATTATTATCCACTGATGCTTACGGAACGGACCTAGAGGACGTTGTTTGCAAGTTTTTAGCCCTTGGAGCGTAGATTCGGACGCTGAAGACGCTATTCCTTCGGAAGAAGGTTATATTGGGTGGTTTTCATTCCAATAGCTGCTATGAGGTCCGATAGCATCCCAAATATGGGATTAAGTTGCGTTTAAGATCAACTGTGTCCGTTAGCGACTTCGAATGTGAAATGCCACGTATTCAAACGAAGGTTAGATCGTTTAGCAAATTTCACATACATTTTTCTCTATAATTTCTTACAGTACATTCAGTTCTACTTCGATATTGCCACGAGTGGCACGGGAGTAAGGACATGCGCCATGGGCAGCTTCTACCAAAGATGCTGCGGTTTCTCTGTCAACGCCTTTAACCAGCACGTCAAGCTTAACTGCAATACCGAACCCGCCATCTTCAACTTTACCAAAGCTTACAGTAGCCGTAACTTCACTGCCTTCAATCTTAACTTTTCCAAGACGAGCAACCATGTTTAGAGCACTGTCAAAACAAGCGGAGTAGCCAGCTGCGAATAATTGTTCAGGATTAGTGCCTTCACCACCGGCACCACCCATTTCGCGTGGTGTACTGATCGTAAGGTTGAGTTTAGGGCTTTCTGATTCTATATAACCGTTTCTTCCCCCAACGGCTTTAACTGTGGTTTCATACATCTTTTGTTGAATTGTCATCATAATAAATCTCTCCTATTCATTAATTAGTTTGTGTACAATCTAATTTATCACAATTAATATAAAAGTCAAATTAATTTTTTGCTATTATTATGATGTATGAGTGAATTATGATAAAATAAAGAGATAAGGCGGGTGAATAAATATGAAAATGAGTGAAGAAGATATGCAGAAAATGACTACAACCCCAGAGCTGCTGATCGAGAATCAGCTCTGTTTTACCATTTATGCTTGCTCGCGTGAGATTACAAAGCTGTACCAACCGTATTTGGATAAGATCGGTTTAACTTACTCCCAATACTTAGTAATGCTTGTGTTATGGGAACGGCAGCAATGTACAGTAAAAGAGATTGGTGAGGCGTTATTTTTGGATTCAGGCACGCTGACTCCGCTATTGAAACGCTTGCAAGCTGCAGGCCTAATTATACGTGAACGCTCGATGCAGGATGAGCGAAAGGTATTAATCTCACTAACGAAACAAGGCTGGGCACTCCAAAGTGATGCCGTGTGTATTCCCGGCAAAATGATGGAAGAAACGACACTGACAAATAATGAATCCATAGAGCTACTTGATCAGTTTAAAGACTTACTGAATCGTGTTCACGAAGCTAATATCCAAGATAGTAAAAAGTAAGCGTAGTAAGGAGTCAATGCGATCGTTCGCATTCCGGCATGAAATCAAGCGAAAAAATGTGTACAAATCATGAATATATTTAAGGTAAGCGTTTTAAAAACATGTTACACTATTCTGGGTTCCTTTGTATGGCATATAGGTAAATATAAGCTTAGTCTTATAGATTTACACAATGTCTCTTGCAGAAATAATGCCATTCTTTTTACGAGTGGTAGATCAGTTTCTGCTGGTTCCGGAATAGTGCTGCATGTATAACATCAGCCTATCCCTAACCCCGCGGCAATCAAAACGGAAAGCGAGATGACAACAGGCTGCCTGTTTAGTCACCACGCTACTTTAGGAGGCTACCGCTATGAATATCCACGAGTATCAGGGAAAAGAAGTGCTTAAGAAGTACGGTGTAGCCGTACCGAATGGAAAAGTAGCTTATACAGTGGAGGAAGCGGTAGAAGCCGCAGAGTCACTGAGCACACCGGTTGTTGTAGTTAAAGCTCAGATTCACGCAGGTGGACGCGGTAAAGCTGGAGGAGTAAAGGTTGCTAAGAATATCGATGAGGTGCGTAGTTACGCAACTGAGATTCTGGGCAAGACTCTAGTAACTCACCAGACTGGACCGGAGGGTAAGGTAGTAAAAAGACTGCTCATTGAAGAGGGTTGTCAAATTGTTAAGGAGTATTATATTGGTATCGTAGTTGACAGAGGTACTGGCCGAGTGGTCATGATGGCTTCTGAAGAAGGCGGTACTGAAATTGAAGAAGTAGCTGCAACACATCCGGAGAAAATTTTTAAAGAGATCATTGATCCGGCAGTAGGTTTGCAGACGTTCCAGGCACGTAAGCTTGCTTACAGCATCGCTATTCCCAATGAGCTGGTAGGCAAAACTGTGAAATTCATGCAAGCGCTATATTTAGCTTTCGTGGATAAAGATTGCTCTATTGCCGAAATTAACCCTTTGGTAGTGACTGCGGATGGGAATGTGATGGCACTGGATGCCAAACTGAATTTTGATTCCAATGCCTTGTTCCGTCATAAGGATATTCTAGAGCTGCGGGATTTGGATGAAGAGGATTTAAAGGAAATCGAAGCCTCGAAGTATGACCTTAGTTACATTGCACTTGATGGCAATATTGGGTGCATGGTAAACGGTGCAGGTCTCGCGATGGCGACTATGGATATTATTAAGTATTATGGGGGCGAACCCGCCAACTTCTTGGATGTAGGGGGCGGTGCAACGACCGAGAAGGTAACAGAAGCCTTTAAAATCATTTTATCCGATGAAAAGGTGAACGGAATTTTTGTTAACATTTTCGGTGGTATTATGCGCTGTGATGTTATCGCTAACGGTGTTGTAGAAGCGGCTAGTCAACTGGGTTTGACCAAACCGCTGGTTGTGCGTCTTGAGGGAACAAATGTTGGATTGGGCAAGCAGATTTTGGCCGGATCGGGACTGAATATTGTTGCTGCTGATTCTATGGCGGACGGTGCCCGTAAGATTGTGTCTCTTGTGCAATAATGGCCTGATTTAGGAAGCCAGTTATCGTATTTGACAATATAAGTAGGGATGTGACTTAAGGCATGAGCATTCTTGTAGATAAAAATACGAAAGTTATCACGCAGGGAATTACAGGATCAACGGGTTTGTTCCATACTAAAGGTGCGCTGGATTATGGAACACAGATGGTTGGAGGGGTAACACCGGGTAAAGGTGGAACATCTGTCAACATCACGCTTGAAAATGGCAGTGAGGTTAGCCTTCCGGTTTTCGATACTGTTGTAGCTGCTAAGGCGGCTACAGGCGCAACCGCTAGTGTAATCTATGTGCCGCCGGCATTCGCAGCAGACTCCATAATGGAAGCCGTGGACGCAGAACTCGATTTGGTGATTTGTATTACCGAAGGGATTCCAGTGCTTGATATGGTAAAAGTGTCCCGTTATATGGAGGGGCGCTCTACTGTATTGATCGGACCCAACTGTCCGGGAGTTATCACTCCTGGTGAGTGCAAAATAGGAATTATGCCGGGTTATATTCATATGCCAGGGTATGTAGGTGTTGTCTCGCGCAGCGGAACTCTAACCTATGAGGCTGTTCATCAGCTGACTACGCGTGGAATCGGGCAATCTTCAGCTGTTGGTATTGGCGGTGACCCTGTTAAAGGCTCGGAGTTTATTGATATTCTGAAGCTTTTTAATGAGGATCCGGGTACAAAGGCAGTCATCATGATTGGCGAAATTGGCGGAACCGCAGAGGAAGAAGCAGCAGAGTGGATTCGCGAGCATATGACTAAGCCGGTTGTAGGGTTTATTGGCGGTGCTACTGCCCCTCCTGGCAAACGTATGGGGCATGCGGGTGCTATTATTTCCGGAGGCAAAGGCACAGCGAGTGAGAAAATTGCCGTACTTGAATCGTGCGGAATCAAGGTTGCTCCTACACCTGCCGAAATGGGCTCAACGCTGGTGAGTGTGCTTGAAGAACGCGGTATTCTTAGCGCTTTTACAACGCATTAATTATTTTTTTTTAATTGAAGGAATTCACTCTACGCGAGTGGGCTTCTTTCGTGTATAATTATTTCAGAGGTAAGCAACCTTTTGTTCCTATCCAAGGGATAAAAGGTTGCTTTTTTGTTTTTTGACATAGAAAAATATTGAATTACAAGAAAATATTGCATTACTCTAATTCATGTTACAAAATAGGGAAGGCTAACCCCTTCCATTAAAGGAGAGTAAGCTTATATGGAAGAAAAAGATCTGCTGTTTGGTTTTAATGAAGTGGAGGGGATTGGCTGGAAGAGTATCGACAAGATTCGCAGAGCCGGTTTAATGTCAGAACGAGCATTTTGCTGTAGTGCAAAAGATTGGGAAACGATCGGATTGAACGGAAAGCTGTCGAATTATCTTGCTTCCATATATACATTAGAATGGATCGCCAAAAGGCGCTTATTAATGGAAGAATGTGCAGTGAAAATGGTAACTGTGTTTGATGCGGCTTATCCTGTTTTGTTGAAGGAGACGGCACAGCCACCGTGGATCCTTTATTATCGAGGGCGTTTGGAACTGTTATCAACTCCTAGTGTGGCGATGGTTGGCACTCGTATGCCAACAGCTTATGGACGAAAGGTAGGGGAGATTCTCGCGGAGGAGCTTAGTGCAGCAGGTCTAACGGTGGTTAGCGGACTTGCGAGGGGGATCGATAGCATTTGTCATGAAGCGGCGCTAAGAAGCGGTGGAGGGACCATAGCGGTAGTGGCAACAGGGTTGGACAAAGTCTATCCAACTGAGAATATTGAACTGGAGCGGCGTATCTCTCAGGATGGGCTTGTCGTTACAGAGTATCCTCTTAGAACTAAAAGTCATCCTGGATTATTTCCACAGCGTAATCGGATCATAGCAGGTTTATCACGGGGGACAGTGGTCGTGGAGGCTGACAGTCGCAGTGGATCACTTATTACAGCCGATGCTGCCTTGGAAGCTGGAAGGGATGTCTTCGCAGTTCCCGGACCTATTACATCACCTAAGAGCAGAGGGGCGTTAGAGCTTATCAAACAGGGTGCAAAGCTGGTAACCAGTGGATTAGATATTATAGAAGAATACACTTCTTATTTGCCGAAAAACGTAATAAAAACAGGGAATAATAGCACTACCGAACAGACAGCAGACGACTTTATGATTGAAAAGAAATTGACAAATGAGGAGTCTCACCTATACCATATACTGCATCAAGGCCCTTTTATATTGGACGATCTGCTTGTAAGAACAGGATGGGATTTTGGACATTTGCATTCAGTTCTGTTATCTTTAATCATAAAAAAAGCGGTAACACAATTACCAGGAGCTATTTACAAGGTAATTTGATATAGAGGTGCGAGTGTTAACGAGGAGGAAGAGTCTATGGCAGATGCATTAGTTATTGTCGAGTCGCCTGCAAAAGCGAAGACAATTGGCAAATATCTAGGTAGTAAATATATTGTAAAGGCATCAATGGGACATATTAGAGATCTACCGAAGAGTCAAATTGGTGTTGAGGTGGAGAATGATTTCAATCCAAAATATATTACTATCCGCGGTAAGGGATCTATATTGAAGGAATTGAAAGACGCTAGTAAAAAAGTTAAAAAAGTTTATCTCGCAGCTGACCCCGACCGCGAAGGGGAAGCAATTGCTTGGCATTTGGCGCATGCGCTGGATTTAGATAATACACAAGAATGCAGAGTTGTTTTTAATGAGATCACCAAACAAGCGGTAAAAGATGCTTTTAAGACACCGCGTAAGATTAATATGGATCTCGTGAATGCACAGCAGGCTAGACGTATTCTGGATCGACTGGTAGGGTACAAGATTAGCCCTCTATTATGGAAGAAAGTCAAAAAAGGTTTATCTGCTGGACGTGTACAATCCGTTGCCGTGAAGATCATTATGGATCGTGAGAATGAAATCTCCGCTTTTGTACCCACCGAATATTGGAGCATAACAGCGAAGCTTGGAATCCGGGATTCCGTCTTTGAAGCTAAGTTTCATAAGCTGAATGGTGTGAAAAAAGAACTGAACCAGGAAAGTGATGTTCAGGAGGTTCTTGAAGCCATTAAGAACGCATCTTTTAAGGTGAGTGATGTGAAGGAGAAGGAAAGACAACGTCATCCTTCAGCTCCTTTTACCACCAGTTCACTTCAACAGGAAGCAGCCCGTAAGCTTGGATTCCGTGCCGCTAAGACAATGTCTGTTGCACAGCAGCTATACGAAGGTGTGGAACTCGGTAAAGAAGGTACCGTAGGTTTGATCACTTATATGCGTACTGACTCCACGCGTCTCTCTGTCACCGCTCAGGATGAAGCTAAAGAGCTTATAACAGCTAAGTATGGTGAGAAGTTCTTGCCAGAATCCCCACGGCAGTATTCTAAAAAGGCAGCTGGAGCACAGGAAGCGCATGAAGCGATTCGTCCTACCTCGGCATTACGCGAACCTGAAATGGTCAAAGAGTTCTTGAGCCGTGATCAATTCCGTCTCTACAAGCTAGTGTGGGAGCGATTTGTATCAAGTCAGATGTCTTCTGCCCTGCTGGATACGCTTTCGGTCGATATTGCTGCAGGTAATGCTACATTCAGAGCTGTTGGTTCGAAGGTTTCATTCCCCGGGTTCATGAAGGTTTACGTAGAAGGCAACGATGACGGAACTACAGATGAAGACAAGTATTTGCCGCCGCTTCAAGCGGGAGATGCTTTAAATAAGCAGGAGATCGAGCCTAAGCAGCACTTTACACAACCGCCTCCACGATATACGGAAGCAAGACTTGTAAAGACGCTTGAGGAGCTGGGTATAGGCCGTCCAAGTACATATGCCCCAACGCTGGAAACCATCCAGAAGCGTGGTTATGTGGCTATTGAAGAGAAAAAATTCATGCCAACCGAACTTGGCGAGCTTGTTATAGAGCAGATGGAGCAATTTTTCCCGGAAATCCTAAACGTTGAATTCACCGCGAACATGGAAGGGGATCTTGACCATGTGGAAGAGGGCTCAGAAGACTGGGTAAAGGTTCTTGCAGAGTTTTACGAATCGTTTGAGAAGCGTTTGGTATTCGCGGAAGAAGAGATGAAAGAAATTGAGATTGAAGATGAAGTCTCTGATGAGATCTGTGAGAAATGCGGCAAACCTCTCGTGTATAAGCTGGGTCGCTTTGGGAAATTCCTAGCATGCTCTGGCTTTCCGGATTGCCGAAACACGAAACCGATTATCAAGGATATTGGCGTAACTTGCCCTAAATGTCATGAAGGTAAGGTTGTGGAGCGACGCAGCAAAAAAGGGCGAGTTTTCTATGGCTGCGACCAGTACCCTGGTTGTGATTTCGTTTCATGGGATAGACCTTCTATAAAACCATGTCCATCATGTGGATCTTGGATGATTGAGAAACGTAATAAGCAAGGAACCAAGCTACAATGTACATCTTGTGATCATACAGAGGCGGTTCTAGACAACGAAGAAGAATTAGCAGATTAATAGTCTCTATGGGAGGAAAAAAGACAGTGTCAGATACAGCAAAAGTAACAGTAATTGGAGCGGGTCTCGCAGGAAGCGAAGCCGCTTGGCAAATAGCATCACTAGGAGTACCGGTAAGATTATATGAGATGAGACCCGTAGTAAAGACACCAGCCCATCACACGAATCAATTTGCTGAACTGGTATGCAGCAACTCCTTGCGTGCGAATGGATTAGGAAATGCTGTAGGTGTATTGAAGGAAGAAATGCGGCGTTTGAACTCTCTTGTATTAGGTGCTGCTGACCGACACGCGGTACCCGCAGGAGGAGCACTCGCCGTAGATCGGGACGGATTCTCAGGTGAGATCACCCATACTTTGCATAATCATCCGCTCGTTGAAGTCATAAATGAAGAACTTACGCATATACCGGAGGAAGGGATTGTTGTTATTGCAACGGGCCCACTAACTTCACCGGCATTATCTGCTGAAATAAAAGGGCTGCTGGGTGAAGAGTATTTCTACTTCTATGATGCAGCAGCACCGATTGTTGAGAAAGACACCATTGATATGAACAAGGTGTATTTGGCTTCCCGTTATGATAAGGGAGAAGCGGCTTATCTGAACTGTCCGATGACAGAAGAGGAGTTCGACGTGTTTTATGATGCGTTGATTTCTGCTGAGACAGCAGCACTCAAGGATTTTGAGAAAGAGATATACTTTGAGGGCTGTATGCCTATTGAAATCATGATGAAACGCGGCAAGCAAACAGCGTTATTTGGCCCAATGAAGCCAGTAGGACTTATCAATCCGCATACAGGTAAACTTCCTTACGCGGTTGTGCAACTCCGTCAGGATAACGCTGCCGGCACACTTTACAATCTTGTTGGTTTTCAGACCCATTTGAAATGGGGCGAGCAGAAGCGTGTATTCTCGCTGATCCCAGGTCTTGAGAATGCTGAATATGTTCGTTATGGTGTGATGCACAGAAATACATTTATTAATTCTCCTAAGCTTCTGCACCCTACCTATCAGATGAAAGGCAAGGAAAGACTCTTTTTTGCTGGACAGATGACAGGTGTAGAAGGTTATGTTGAATCAGCTGCTTCCGGGCTCATTGCTGGTATTAATGCTGCACGGGCAGCACTTGGACAGGAAGGACTGATCTTCCCGCAGGATACTGTTCTAGGCAGCATGCCAGCTTATATTACTTCTGCCGATCCAGAGCATTTTCAGCCTATGAATGCCAATTTCGGTTTGTTGCCGAAGGTAGAGAAGAAGATCCGCAATAAGAAGGAAAAGAATGAAATGTTAGCTCATCGCGCTCTGGACAGTCTTGCCGAATATGCCAACCGTACAGGACTCGCTTATTCGGAGCCGGAGGTTGTCGATAGCGAACAAAGCCCATCTTAAGGAGGTAACTTACAATCATGGTACCCAGCTTTCATGCGACTACAATTTGTGCTGTAAGACATAACGGACAGGCAGCTATAGCAGGTGATGGACAGGTTACATTCGGAGAGAGTGTTATTATGAAGACGACGGCCAGAAAAGTCCGTCGCCTGTACAGAGGACAAGTAATAGCAGGCTTTGCGGGGTCCGTTGCGGATGCTATTACCCTATTCGAAAAATTCGAGGGCAAGCTGGAGGAGCATCATGGGAACCTGCAGCGGGCTGCAGTTGAATTAGCGAAGGACTGGCGTCAAGATCGTATTCTTCGGAAGCTTGAAGCTTTGATGATTGTTATGGATAAGGAAGGAATGCTCCTGATCTCCGGAAATGGTGAAATTATCGAACCGGATGATGACGTTCTTGCGATTGGTTCCGGTGGTAATTTTGCGCTGGCTTCAGGTCGAGCACTCAAACGTCATGCACCCAATCTTTCCGCTGCGGATATTGCTAGAGAATCGCTTCAGGTAGCTTCTGAAATTTGTGTGTACACTAATTCCAACATTATTGTTGAACAATTATAGACTCAGTGCCATAGAGACAAGGAGGAATTCACGATGGTGAATCAATCGCTTACACCCCGTCAAATTGTAGCCGAATTGGATAAATATATCGTAGGTCAGAAGCAAGCCAAGAAATCGGTAGCCGTTGCGCTTCGTAACCGGTATCGGCGCAGTCTGCTAGCAGAGGAACTGCGTGATGAAGTCGTTCCTAAGAACATCTTGATGATCGGACCTACAGGTGTGGGGAAGACAGAAATTGCTCGGCGTCTAGCAAAGCTTGTTAATGCACCGTTCATCAAAGTGGAGGCCACTAAATTTACTGAAGTCGGTTATGTAGGTCGAGATGTGGAATCTATGGTTCGTGATCTGGTAGAGACTTCTATTCGTATGGTGAAGCTTGAGCGTACGGAGAAGGTTAAGGATCGTGCGGAAGAACTGGCTAATGAGCGGATTGTTTCTATATTGGTCCCTTCCTCTTCCAAAAATAAATCACAAAAGAATCCTTTCGAGATGATTTTTGGAGGGAATTCTGCCCAAGAGGACTCTAAAGAAGACGCTGAGCAGGATGGAAGCCTAAGTGAACGCCGCCGTGGGGTTAGATTTAAGCTGTTAGCTGGTCAGCTGGAAGATGACATCATTGAAATTGATGTTGAGGATACAGCGCCAACTATGATGGATATGTTTGCAGGTCAAGGAAATGACCAGATGGGTATGAATATGCAAGAGATGTTCGGCAGTTTGCTGCCTAAGCGGACGAAGAAACGTAAGCTTCCTATTCGGGAAGCGCGCAAGGTACTCATTCAGGATGAGGCGGCCAAGCTGATAGATATGGATGATGTGATCCAGGAATCCGTGACTCGGGCTGAACAATCAGGCATTATTTTTATCGATGAAATCGATAAAGTAGCAAGTCAGGGAAAAGGGTCTGGACCGGATGTGTCGCGTGAAGGCGTGCAACGGGATATTTTGCCGATTGTAGAGGGCTCGACCATTATGACGAAATACGGTCCTGTGAAGACAGACTATGTACTCTTTATGGCTGCCGGAGCTTTCCATATTGCTAAGCCTTCAGATTTGATTCCAGAACTTCAAGGTCGTTTTCCGATTCGCGTAGAGCTGAGTAGTCTAACGTTAGAGGATTTCGTTTCTATTTTGACGGAACCAGAGAATGCTTTAACTAAACAATATGTGAATCTGCTTAAAACAGAAAATTTAGAAGTGGAATTCCAGAAGGATGCTATACATGAGATCGCCAAAATAGCGGCTTCAGTGAATCAAAATATGGAGAATATAGGTGCTCGGCGTCTTCATACTATTTTGGAGAAGCTGTTAGAGGATCTTTCTTTTGAAGCACCTGAGCTGACTTTAGAAAAAATGGTTATTACCCCGGAGTATGTGCGCGAGAAATTGGCAAGTATAGCTCAGGATCGTGATTTAAGTCAGTATATTCTTTAAAGCGACAAAAAAACAAAAAATCTATGTATTTTGAATTTGGGCATAACGGATTAGATAAATTACAAATTGGTGTCGCGAAAACGTAAAATTATGTCAAAACATGCAATTAAAAAGAAAAAAATGAGTTGAAAATGTAAATAAATAGTAATAAAGTGCTAAAAGCCCTGTCTTTTCTAAAAAGATAGGGCTTATTTCTTATTGTAATAATATACAAATTAAATGAAAATCAATGTATGTGAAAATGCTAAGTGTTATTCATTGCGACAGCGTTCGACGGAATACCGTAAATTTAGAGTATTTTTTTCTTTATTTGTCGAAAGCAAGCAGGTTTTTTGATGGAAGTTGTGGAATTCTTTTCATTATGATAGCTTTGAAAGGAGGAATTGTCTTGGGATTGCTGAATAGTGTCAGTTTTCAACGATTGCAGGGAGGCATTGATGCTGCCTATAAACGACAAAATGCTCTAGCAAATAATGTGGCTAATCAAGATACGCCCAATTTCAAACGTTCTGATGTTTCATTCGAAAGTATCCTGCAACAACAGGAAAGTGGAATCCAATCTACACTTAGAGCGAAAGTTTCGGATACCCGGCATTATCAATTTGGCAGCAACACAATTGTTCCCGCTGCTGTTGAAAATACTGATGAAACTACCTCTATGAACAATAACGACAACAATGTGGATGTAGATCGCGAAATGGCGTTAAGCGCAGAGAATCAGCTTAGGTATAGTTCTTATGTTGAACAGATTAACAGTCAGATTTCGATGATGCGAGCCGTAATTCAAGGAGGATAAGAGAGTATGAACTTTGGAAGTAGTTTTGGGATCAGCGCATCTGCATTAACGGCTCAACGGTTGCGGATGGATGTAATTTCTTCCAACGTAGCCAATGCTGAAACTACAAGAGCATCCGTGGTGGATGGCAAGGCTGTTCCTTACCGACGTAAGTTGGTTGTTTTGGAAACGAACGAAAGTAATAAATTCTCGAATATACTAAATTCGAAAATGAATAATAGCAATGAAGGGGTTAAGGTGCAGTCGATCATAGAAGATACTTCACCATTGAAGCCGGTATACAATCCGAGCCATCCTGATGCGGATGCTGAAGGATATGTCTATATGCCAAACGTAGACATTACCAAAGAAATGGTTGATATGTTATCTGCATCTCGTTCTTATGATGCCAATGTTACGATGCTTAATGCATCCAAGGCTATGGTAAGCAAGGCACTCGAAATTGGTAGATAAATGAATGTTGATTAACTTAAGGGGGGAAACAGTTGATACAGAATATATCTAATGGGGTTCAGGCTGTACAGCAGCTTGCTATGAAACCGACAACTTCCGAAGTTTCATCCACTCCTGCTAATTCGATGGAGAGCTTTGGCTCTTATCTTGAGGATGCGCTCAATAAAGTGGCTGATCAGGAACAACAAGCTAAGGATATGAGTAATAAATTTGTATTGGGAGAAGTGAACATTGACGAAGTGATGATTTCTTCCCAACAGGCTCTACTGAGTTTACAGTTGACTACACAAGTCCGGAACAAAGTGATTGAAGCCTATCAAGAAATTATGAGAACTCAAATATAATAAATCCTAGCTTAGTTTCGGATGGGGTGACACTGTGAATGAAAGATTTGCCCAATATCGGGAGAAGGTTCTCTTGTATTGGAACAGATTTAGTGGTAAACAGAAGATTTTATTCTTTTCAACATTGTTTATCATTCTAATAATAATCGTAGTTATGACCATGCAGCTTTCAAAAACAGAATATGAAGTAGCATTTCAAGATTTGGACAGTACGGATTCGGCTGGAGTAATGAAAGCCTTAGATTCAGCAGGTGTTTCATACCGATTAAGTCAAGATGGAAAGAGTATTTCTGTACCAAGTACAGAAGCAGCTCGGGTCAAGGTGGATATCGGTTCTCAGGGGATTGTTCAAGGTGGCTCTATCGGATATAAAGTCTTTGACGAAAATTCGTCAATGATAGGTACAACAGATAGCGAGTTTAACGTGAAGTACAATAATGCATTAAACGGTGAAGTTGAACAGTTAATGAGACGTATGCAAGGGATTAAAGATGCAAAAGTGCTGATTAATTTGCCTAAAGAGACAGTTTTTGCCTCACAGGCTGATCAGGAGCAGGCGTCTGCATCCGTTGTGCTTTCATTTGATCCAGGATTTAGACCTACCCAAGACAATATTGACGGGTATTTCAATCTTGTGAAAACTGCTGTGCCTAATTTACCAATTGACAACATTACCATTGCAAATAATGAAATTGAATTAATGCCAACAGCTAAAGGTGGACAGGCTGGTGTCACAAACCAAGTTGAAGAAAACTTCGCTCTTCAGAAGAAATTCGAAGAAGAAGTAAAGAAAAATGTGAAACAATTCCTTAGCACTCTTACCGGTCCTGATAAAGTGGATGTTCTTGTGTTCTCAAAGTTGAACTTTGACAAGGAAAACCGGAAGGAAGATCTTGTTACCCCTGTGGATACAGAGAACATGAAGGGGATTGAGATCAGTTCACAAATAATTAGTAATTCGTATTCGGGTCAAGGTAACACGACTGGCGGAGTGGCTGGCACTGGTTCTCAAGATGTTACGGGCTATCCTTCTAATGCGGGTGCGGATACTTCTACCTCGGAGGAATCTTCGGAAACGAGGAACTTCGAAGTTAACCGAATTACTAAAGATGTTATTGCTAGTCCGTATACTGTTAAAGACTTAACCATAAATGTTGCAGTTGAACCACCTTCAGGAGAAAAAAGTTTAGATGATGCAACATCAGCTGCAATTCAAAATATTTTGGTGAATATTGTTCGCGCTTCTCTTGCAGATTCAGGTACTACATATACAGACGCTGATTTGACCAAAAAGGTTTCGGTCTACTCGCAACAATTTGGTGGCACCGATGCCAACACCGTTAAAGGTGGTCTCGCTTCTTGGATGATATGGGCTATCGGAGCAGCAGCATTGCTGGTTGGAGCAGGTGGAGGATATCTAATCTACCGGAGTCGTAAACAGACTGTGGAAGAGGAAGATGAAGACATTCCATTGCAGGTTCCTACTGAATTTCCTTCTATTAACTTGGAGAGCGTGACGAATGAAAGTCAAGTTCGTAAGCAATTGGAAAGTTTGGCCAAGAAGAAGCCAGACGAATTCGTAAATCTGCTGCGTACATGGCTTGCAGACGAACAGAGGTGAACTAATGGCAAAGGCTAGCCAGCAGGGACTTAGTGGCCGTCAAAAAGCTGCGATCCTGCTTATCACACTAGGGCCCGAGGTATCGGCGCAAATTTTCAAACATTTAAGAGACGAGGAGATTGAACAGCTGACTCTTGAAATTGCTAATGTTCGCAAAGTGGACAGCGGTGAAAAAGAGTCGATCATGTCTGAATTCCATCAGATATGCCTCGCCCAGGAATATATATCACAAGGCGGTATTAACTACGCTAAAGAAATTCTGGAGAAAGCGCTTGGGTCAACAAAAGCAATGGAGGTCATTAATCGTCTGACTGCAACATTGCAAGTAAGACCTTTTGATTTTGCACGAAAAGCTGATCCTAATCAGATTCTCAACTTTATCCAGAATGAAAATGTACAGACTATTGCACTTGTATTGTCTTATCTGCAATTTGAACAAGCTGCTGCAATCCTTTCCTCACTTCCTCAAGAGAAGCAGGCAGAGGTGGCGAGAAGAATTGCTGTGATGGACAGTACCTCTCCAGAGGTAATTACGCAAATTGAACGTGTGCTGGAGCAGAAGCTTTCCGCTACAGTAACCCAGGATTATACAAATGCTGGTGGTATCGAATCAATTGTACAAATCTTGAATGGGGTTGACCGGGGGACAGAACGTACGATTCTGGATTCTCTTGAAATTCAAGATCCAGAGCTTGCCGAAGAGATCAAAAAACGGATGTTCGTATTCGAAGATATTGTTAATGTGGACAATCGTTCAATACAGCGCATTGTTCGTGATATCGATAATGCGGATTTACAGCTTGCACTCAAGGTTGCCAGCGAAGAAGTACGGGATGTTATTTTCAGAAATATGTCCAAGCGTATGGCAGAAACGTTCCGAGAAGAAATGGAATACATGGGTCCTGTGCGGCTGCGTGATGTTGAAGAAGCACAGACTCGTATTGTAGGCACGATCCGCAGACTCGAAGAGTCTGGTGAAATTATCATCGCTCGTGGCGGAGGAGATGACATCATTGTCTAAGCTGATCAAACACTCCCAGTATGTTCCGGTTGATGTCTTTAAGAGACTGGAACAGGCCCGGCAATATGCGGGCCTAACTGAGGAGCCCGTTCCCGAGGAGACTTTAAGCGAGACTGACTATCATGATCCCGCACGTGAAGAGGCAGAAGAGACGCGTAAGCAAATGCTTAAGGACGCTCAGGATTTTGCTGAAGAGCAGGTTCGGAATGCATCTCTTGAAGCGGAACAGATTGTAGAGTCCTCGAAAGCGGAGGCTGAAGAGTGGTGGAAACAACGGCGTGAGCAGGATGAACATCTGATCGAAGCTATCAAAGCTGAAGCTCATCAGCAAGGTTATGAGGAAGGTGTTTCTCAGGCTGAGGAAGAGATGAAGCATAAGATCGCAGAGATGATGGAAGAAGCGCGTGCTGTTTTGACTGAGGCGTATAAAGCAAGAGAAGTGATTATTCAGGAAGCGGAGCCTTTTTTAGTAGAGTTAAGCTGTGATATTGCAGAGAAAATTGTGGACAAGCAGTTAACGGTAGAACCACAATTCGCAATGGACTTAATTCGCAAAAATCTGGCTCGTAAGCGAGAACAGGGTTTGATCTCACTTTGTGTATCCCCAGCGCAGTTCGCTTTTGTGAATGCTGCTCGGGAAGAATTATCACTAGCTGTTGATTCACAGGCTGAACTGCAAATCTTGCCCGACTCAACGGTAAAAGACCAAGGATGTGTTATCCGCTCTTCCTTTGGCAGCATTGATGCTCGAATCGACACTCAGCTCGCAGAGATCAAGAAAGAGCTGGTAAGAATTGCGCTGGACACCGATGAGCAGAGAAATGGGGAAGACGATGCTTAATAGCAACCGTTATAAGGAGCAACTTCGTAATCTCGATCCGGTGAGGATCAATGGGAAAGTGACGCAGGTAATCGGTCTAATGGTTGAATCGGAAGGTCCTGACGCAAGTATAGGTGATGTATGCTACATCTACCCTTCTAAAGGAAACAAACCGCTGCAAGCTGAGGTCGTTGGTTTCCGTGATAACAAGGTACTATTGATGCCACTTGGTGAACTGCAGGCGATTGGACCTGGTTGTGATGTAGTGGGCACTGGTAAGCCGCTTAGCGTGCAAGTAGGTTCTGAATTGTTAGGAAAAGTACTGGATGGTCTGGGGCAGCCGCTTGATGGCTCTCTCATTCCAGCACGAATGCCACATAGCTCTACCTTTAATATTCCTTCCAATCCACTTAATAGACCGCGGGTGCAGGAACCCATCAGTATTGGTGTGAGAGCGATTGATGGTTTGCTAACGATTGGCAAGGGACAGCGGGTCGGTATTTTTGCTGGCTCGGGGGTCGGCAAGAGTACTTTGATGGGGATGATTGCCCGGAATACATCGGCCGATGTAAATGTTATTGCTCTGATTGGTGAGCGTGGCAGAGAAGTATTGGATTTCATCGAACGTGATTTAGGACCAGAGGGCTTGCAGCGATCCGTAGTAATTGTTGCTACCTCTGACCAACCTGCATTGATTCGCATAAAAGGTGCTCTTATCGCTACAACGATTGCCGAGTATTTTCGCGATCGTGGCCTTAATGTAATGCTGATGATGGATTCGGTCACCCGTTATGCCATGGCCCAACGTGAAGTTGGACTTGCAGTTGGAGAACCGCCAGCCATGCGGGGATATACACCTTCGGTGTTTGCCAGCTTACCCAAACTGCTGGAACGCGCCGGTACAGGTCCTACAGGCTCTATAACAGCCTTCTATACGGTACTGGTTGATGGTGATGACATGAACGAGCCAATCGCAGATGCAGTCAGAGGAATACTTGACGGACATATTGTACTCAATCGAAATATTGCTAACAAAGGACACTTTCCAGCAATAGATGTTCTTTCCAGCATAAGTCGAGTAATGAAGGATATTGCTCCAGAAGAACAGATTGCAGCAGCGGAGAATGTGAAACGCCTTATGGCCGTTTATAAGGATTCAGAGGATTTGATTAATATTGGAGCTTATCAAAGAGGCTCTAATGCTCAAATTGACGAGTCGATGGAATTTATCGACAGTATATGGGATTTCACCAAACAAAAGGTGAATGAAAAAGTTACGCTGGCTGAAGTTCAACAGTCTTTAATTTCACAGTTCTCAAGGAGTTGATTCGGTATTATGAGGTTTCATTATACTTTTCAAAAAGTCGTTGACTTGAAGGGCAATGAGAAGACACAGGCAGAATGGATGCTCTCAAGCGCGCTTGGAGAATTGCAGGCACAGGAAAGAAGCCTGGATGAACTCATCTTTCAGCGGAGTGCTATCATGCTATCCTTACAAAATGCCGCAGAGCAAAAGACACCTATGATTAAGATTCGTGAAATGCAGGAGTATGTGGAATATCTGGATAAATGCATTGCCCGTAAGCATACGGACATTAGCCGTGCACATCAAGAAGTCCAGAAGAAACAAGATCAGTTAAGCACTAAGGTTTTAGATGAAAAAGTATGGTTGAAGGCAAAAGACAAGGCTGAGACACTGTTTCAGCAAAGTATGATTTTACGGGAACAAAACGAACTGGATGAGATGGCAACCGTCCGCTTCGCGATGAAATCCCTCTAACCCGGGAGGTTTCCGCTAGTGGCTAATATTGATAATGATATGGAACTTGAAAATGAAGGGTCAGCGGGGAAATTTGAGCGGTTCTTATTCTTAATGATACCGATTATCTTCACGCTAGTACTGCTTGGAGTACTGTTGACGCTTTTTAATATGGACATTCGTAATAATGTGCTTGAAGTTGCGAATAAAATTCCTATCCTGGAAAAATGGGTTCCTGATCCGCCTGCGGATCCTTCTAAACCGAAGGAAGAAAGCAAAAAGCAGGAAGTGAGCTCAGCGACAACGATTAAGGAGCTTAAAGCTCAGCTCGCCCAGCAGGAAGAAAACCTGAAGAAGGTTACAGAAGAAAAAACAGCCCAGGATACCAAGGTTCAGGCGCTAGAGTCACAGATTGAGGGAATGAAGAAGGAAGCTGAAACCGCAGAAGCAAGCACAGAAGAAACTGAAGATCCTTATCAGAAACAGGTTTCTGATTTGGCTAAGCTGTATGCGGGCATGAAAGCTTCGAAGGCTGCACCGATCATGGAGAATTTAACTACAGAAGAAATGGTACAGATCTTCAGTGTCATGAATAAAGCGAGTAAAACTGCGATTTTGGAAAAAATGGATCCGCAAAAGGCTGCAGATGTAACAATTAAGTTAAAAGAAACCACATCTTCGAGTGACATGGCGATCGCAGCCCTTCAATCTAGATTGAAGAAAGATGCCGGCACAACAGCAACAGCAACAACCAGTAAGAATTTGGATAAGGAAAAGTTGAATCAGACCTTCAGCTCAATGACTCCTGCTAATGCAGCATCGTTACTAGGAGAAATGTACAAGATTAGCCCTGATAAGGTCGTGACGATTATGAATACCGTAAGTGATAGTGTTCGTTCATCTATTTTGGGAGAAATGACTAAAAATGATAGCGCGCAAACTGCGAAAATTGTTAATCGTCTGATGGGTGCTAAATAGATAGGGAAAGGAGGTGAAAAATAAATGAGTTTAGTCGTTCAATCGCTTGTGAGTGCAAACGCAACTGCAGTAAACGGGAGTTCATCGACTACAACGGGCACAACAACGACGGGTGCACCATTTGCTCAAGCCCTGGTACAAACCATGGGAGGCAATGCCAACACCCCGTCGACTCCAGCTGAACCCCTATTGGGAAATCTAGCTTTTTTGCTGCAAGGCCTTTTAAAGGAAGTGCAGCCGACTGGAGAAGAGCAAGCAGGGCAAGACACTCAGAAGGGTGAGCTCCTTGAAAAACTTGCTGCTGATGTTGAGAAGCTGGATGAAAGTATCAGTAGTGATCCAGCTCTGTTGGTAGCCTTGCAAGCTTGGATTCTTCAGGTATCTGCACTTCTATCTGGAAGCCATGCTCCAGAGAATGGTACTACTACAACGGAAGCAGAAGTGGCTGGAAGCTTGTCACCATTGGCACAGAATGCTGATACATTAAGATTTGCAGTTCAAGATGACTTGCAAAGTTTAGTTTCTATGATTCAAGAAGCTGCAGTAAGTGGCAATGAGGAAGTAGCAACTAAGGGAATCAGTTTATTGAATAATTTCACAGCGCTTTTAGAAGAGTCCTCCTCTAACACTAATAAGGGGAAGGGAAAGACCAGCAATGTGAGTGTTAATTCTGATTCTTCCATACAACAGCCCGTTATTACTGAAAGCAAAAATAACCCAACGGATAAAACAATTCAGAATGTGAGCAGTCGTTCCGGAGAAGCTGTTGTAGTGAAAAATGATACGGTTGTAAGCTCGCCTGTGACATCAGGAACTGTGCAAGAAGCTGAAGCAGAGACTGCGAACACACCGTTAATCAAGACAGGCGTAACCGGGGAAACGAAGACAACAGAATCTGCTCAAGATTCCCCGCTAGGAATTACAGCTAACGAAGGGGATCATGAGGTTGTTACTGCGGGGCAGTTATCTCTGCGCGGAGGAATTACAGCACCGCTGAAGGCTGAAGTGCCAACAGCACCTGTTCCGGTTCAGCAATTTGCTCAGGAAATGACAGGTTTCATTACGGGTAAATTAGAGATTGTGCAAAAAGGTGGTATCGCTGAAGCGACTATATCCCTTTTTCCAGAAAATCTCGGACAAGTTGATGTTAAGATCACCATGCAAAATGGTCATTTAGTTGCCCAGTTCATGACTGAACATACCGGCGCTAAAGACATGCTGGAACAACAAATGAACCAGCTTCGTGCTGCATTGCAATCTCAAGGTCTTCAAGTGGAGAAGCTGGAAGTTACGCAAAATAATACCCCTCTTAATTCGCAATGGGGGCAGGAAGGACGCCAACCTAATTCCGGAAGTGGACAGCAGGGTAGACGCTCCAAAGAAAGCAGAGAGGAAGCCAGTGATGCTGTTCTAGCCGCAGAGCTGAATGGTGAATGGAAGGACTGGGTTTCAAATGCGGGACAAGAAGATCAGTCCCAAGGTGGATCTTTTTCTGCTAAGGCTTAACTTTAATAACAAAGGAAAGAGAGGTGAGTGGTTATGGCGACAACAGTTCCGGTCTCTACTAAAGATCAGTGGAATTATACAACTCCCGACTCTAGTGCACGCACAACGGGTAATTCTACTTTAGGTAAGGATCAGTTTTTGAAAATTTTGATTACTCAGCTGCAAAATCAAGATCCGATGCAACCGATGGAAGATAAAGAATTTATTGCGCAAATGGCCCAGTTTACATCCGTGGAGCAATTGATGAATATCTCAACTCAGCTTACGGCTATGAATCAGTCCCTTGGATCTGTATCCGGGTTGATCGGTAAAGATATTACATGGACAGACGCCGCCACAAAGCTGCCTAAAACAGGTAATGTTGAATCTATCGTTGTTAGCAATGGTATTCAATATGCGGTTGTGGGGAAAGACAGAATTGCTTTAACCGATATTACACAAATTCAGAATGCCGCAGCAACGCCAGAAGGCGGTTCTGGTACAGATAGTAATACTCCGGAGAATAGCGGAGGAAGCGGGGCGACCATATGAGTGACAGGCTTACTATAGGCCAACTGTATCCTGCGTCCCTGCATTCCTCAACGTTACAACGATCTTCGCTGCCTAAGCAGTCTGTGGCGGGGGAAGCTTCTTTTGAGAGTCTACTGCAACAGAAACTATTAAAATTCAGCAATCATGCTGCTAAGCGCCTAGAACAAAGAGGGATAGAGCTTGGAAGCGGCCAGCTGGATCAAATTTCATCTGCTGTGGATAAAGCAGCTGCTAAGGGAAGTAAAGAATCCTTGATATTAATGAAGGATTTGGCTTTTATCGTTAGCGTTCCTAATCGCACAGTAGTTACTGCTATGGATGGTAACTCGATCAAAGATAATGTATTTACACAAATCGATAGTGCAATAGTGATTTCATAATAGGCTGGTCCTAACGGAAAGCCGAGGCGGCCGCTGACCGACTGACGCGGTCCCAATTCACTTGGAAAGTTATTAGGACTCTATAATCTGGGAGGACATTAAACATGTTAAGATCAATGTATTCAGGGGTTTCAGGAATGAGAGGCTTTCAAACTAAGCTTGATGTAATCGGTAATAATATTGCTAACGTAAACACTATCGGGTTTAAATCCGGACGTGTTATGTTCAAAGATATTATGAGCCAAACTGTTTCTGGTGTTACAGCACCGGGTGAGGATGGTCAAGGTGGGGTGAATGCTAAACAAATAGGGCTAGGAGTTAGTATTGCATCTGTTGATACTCTTCACTTAGCTGGTAGTGCTCAAACTACTAATAACCCGACAGATTTACGTATCGATGGGGATGGATTTTTTCTAGTTAAGCTTACTGAGGATCAGGAGACTGCATTTTTGACCCGCGCTGGAGATTTCCACATTGACGCTGCGCGTAATCTGGTTACCGCTGACGGACTCCATGTTTTAGATTCCGAAGGTGGGCTCATTCAATTAGGAGACGATGTAACGGCGTTTTCTATTTCTAATGATGGAACGATTGTACAGACCTTGGCAGATGGAACAACTGGAGCCGGAGTGAAGATTGGTGTAGCTAAGGTTACTAACCCATCTGGTCTGGAGAAAATCGGAGGCAATATATACCGTATGACACTTAATGCGAATGCAGAAGGCGAACTAGTTCCGACTACAGCAAATAATACAGAAGATGGAACCGGAGCAATCATCTCTGGACAGCTGGAAATGTCCAATGTAGATCTTACCAGTGAATTTACAGAAATGATCGTATCACAGCGTGGATTCCAGGCGAACTCACGTATCATTACAACTTCTGATGAAGTGCTGCAGGAAGTAGTAAACCTGAAGCGTTAATTTAATCAATAATTTCTAAATTTTCTTAAATGGTTCATGCGGAGTCGTGGGGGAGTTACTCCTCCCCCTATTTTGTTAGGAGGCCTGTTATGATATCGGTAACGAGATTAAATGGAACACCGATGTGGATCAATGCCCTACTGGTCGAAATGGTAGAAGAAAGCCCGGATACATATATTACGCTCGTAACTGGAAAAAGACTAATCGTTCTCGAAAAAGCCGATGAGGTTATTACGAAGATCCGGGATTATAACAGGGACATAGGCACATATGCTGCCACCATTAAAATCCAGTCAATGGAGGAGCTAACATGAAAAAGATGATGCCGTGGCTTATCACGATATTACTAGCGATTACTCTGATCGTGGTCGCCGCATTTTTACTAATGGACAGGATCTTTCCGAAAGATACGAACGAGGTAAGTGCTGCTGTTCAAAATGTGGAAACAAAACATTTAACTGCAGATGAAATCGTCGAATTGACGGCAGAGATCATTGATATCAAAACAAATCTTGCTGATCCCGATTTTATCCTTCAAGTAGATTTCGCCTTCCAACTAAGTTCTGCGAAATCAAAGGAAGAATTCGAAAAAATAAAAGAGATCAAAATCAAACCAATAATTATCAAGACGCTTGCAGATACCAAACCTGAGGACCTTAATGGAGCGAATGGAAAAGATCAGCTTAGCAGTAAGCTTATTAATCTGATCAATAAGACATTGACTGAGGGCCAAATTACTCAGATCGAAATCACCAAATTCCTTTTGGCTTCTGTGTAGCTTTATTCCTGATAATTCTTTGATGGGGGGGTGATTGAATTGGTTGATGTACTATCACAAAACGAAATTGATGCTCTACTTGCTGCACTTTCTTCAGGTGAGATGGACGCCGATGAACTTAAAAAGGAAGAAACTCAGAAGAAAATCCGCTCTTATGACTTTAAACGGGCTGTCCGCTTTTCCAAAGATCATATCCGCAGTCTTACACGGATACATGACAATTTCGCCCGTTATCTTACAACGTATTTTTCAGCCCAATTGCGCACCTTCGTTCAGATTAATGTCGTTCAAGTAGAGCAGCTCCCTTATGATGAATTTATTCGCTCCATACCGAAAATGACGATATTGAACATTTTTGAAGCAGAACCTTTAGAGGGCCGCATGGTAATGGAAGTTCATCCTAACATTGCTTTTGCTATGCTGGACAGGTTGCTTGGAGGCTTTGGAACTGCACCTTCTAAGATTAATGCTCTTACTGAGATCGAAACAACAATTATGGAGCGTATCTTTAGTAGATGTTTTGAGAGTCTGCAGGAGGCTTGGAAAACGGTGCTGGATATTCATCCGCGGATGGAAGCTCTCGAGACGAACCCGCAGTTCATGCAGATTGTATCGCCCAATGAGACCATTGCATTAATCTCTCTAAGTACCAAAATTGGAGATACAACGGGCATGATCAATCTTTGTATACCGCATGTCGTTCTAGAGCCTATCATGTCCAGACTTTCTGTTCATCAATGGTTTGTGACAGAGAAGAAGACACGGGATGAAGATGAGCTTCTAGCCATTAGAGCTAGAGTTCATAAAGCGAAGCTGCCGATTGTTGCTGAACTTGGAGAATCGAGCTTATCCATATCTGAATTCTTAGGGCTTAGTGTCGGTGATGTGATTTCTCTCAACAGAAACGTAGATTCTGGACTGTCGATTAAGGTAGGGGAGAAGCTTAAGTTCATCGGAAGTCCCGGAATGGTTAAAGATCGGGTAGCCGTGCAAATAGACGAAATTGTCAATGAAGGAGTTGAAGAATTTGACGAGTAAAGATTATTTATCCCAAGAAGAAATCGACGCCCTTCTGAGACAATCTGCGGAGGGCTCATTAGCTCCTACGGAGAAAACGGTAGATGACTATTTAACACCGTTTGAACAGGACGCTTTGGGCGAAATTGGTAATATAACGTTTGGCAGTGCAGCAACAGCACTTTCCACTTTACTAGGGAAAAAAGTAGATATTACAACCCCTCAAGTTTCGATCATTACACGCGGGGAGTTTGAAATTGCTTTTCCTAAACCGCATGTAGCTGTTCACGTTCAATATGTGGATGGGTTTCAAGGCATTAACTCACTAGTTATTAAGATTAGGGATGCGCAGGTCATTGCCGATTTGATGCTTGGCGGTGCTGGCGAACCTCAGGATGAAGAGTTGAACGAAATTCATATTAGCGCTGTGCAAGAAGCTATGAATCAAATGATGGGTTCTTCTGCTACATCGATGTCTACGATTTTTAATCGTTTTGTTAATATCTCGCCTCCGGGTATCGACATTTTGAATATGTCCAGCGGAGAAGGAGTAGGCAGTCTGCCAGACGATGAGACCTTAATTCGTATTTCGTTCCGGCTTAAAATTGGTGATTTGATAGATTCTACTATTATGCAGCTCTTGCCTGTTCAGTTCGCAAAAGATATGGTATCCATGCTTCTTGGTGATGTTAGTCCTGCAGAGGAGGAGGCAGCGGTCACAATGGCTGAAACACCTGCCGTGACTAATTCTGCTGAGACACCACCTCCAGCACCTCCGGTGCAACAGGCGCCCTCACAGCCCGCAGGAGGAACGCAACCACCATATCCACCGCAGGGTATGCCACCGTATCCAGGGATGCCAGAAGGCGGGTATTATTATCCTCCAGCGGGTATGCCAGCATACGGAATGCCTGGGATGCCACCATACGGTATGCCACCGCAAGGGATGCCATATGGACAGACACCACCGCTTAATTCTGAGGCAAATCGCAATGTAAATGTACAGCCTGTGCAATTTGCAAATCTGAATGGTGGGGCCTTTGGTCATATTGATGAAAATAATTTAAATTTATTGATGGACATACCGCTTAGAGTAACCGTAGAATTAGGAAGGACCCAGAAGCAGATCAAAGATATTTTAGAAATGTCACAAGGCTCAATTATTGAGCTGGACAAGCTCGCAGGTGAGCCTGTAGATATTTTGGTTAACAACAAGCTTATTGCCAAAGGTGAAGTCGTTGTTATCGACGAAAACTTTGGCGTACGCGTTACGGATATCGTCAGCCAGTGGGACCGAATTCAGAAATTACAATAAGCATACTTAGGGAGGATTTTGTAAAAATGGCTAACCGAATTCTAATCGTGGACGATGCAGCATTTATGAGAATGATGATCCGTGACATTTTGTCGAAAAACGGATTTGAAGTAGTGGGCGAAGCTCAGGACGGTTCTCAAGCGATAGAAAAATTCAAGGAACTGCGTCCGGACCTCATCACGATGGATATTACTATGCCTGAGATGGACGGAATCGCCGCCCTGAAAGAAATCAAAAAAGTAGATCCGGCTGCAAAGGTTATTATGTGTTCAGCCATGGGCCAGCAGGCTATGGTTATCGATGCAATCCAAGCAGGAGCTAAAGACTTTATTGTGAAGCCTTTCCAAGCTGACCGGGTTATCGAAGCTATTAACAAAACGTTGGGCGCGTAGGATAAAGTCATGTTATATTCCGAAGCGTTCGGAAGCAGTAACACCCTGCTGAATTTGTTTAAAGTTATTATTGTCCTGGCGATAATCATTGTACTTATAGTGGTACTAATTCGTTTTCTTGGACGACGTAATCAGACCTTTATGAGCAACCGTTCCATAAGAACGCTTGGTGCAATTGGGCTTGGACCTAATAAGTCGATGCAGGTTATCGAACTGGGAAGCAGTCTTTACTTAATCGGGATTGGTGAGAATATATCCATTTTGGATAAAGTCACCGATCCGGATGAGGTAGCATTGATCATTGCGGCATTTGAGGATCAGTCCTCTAACCAGAATAATTTCCTCGCACCGCTTATTGCCAAGGTTAAGGTAAAGCTGCGTGGGGAGGTTCCATCTCAGGAAATTGAACTTAGTGAAACATCATCTTTTTACGAGACTCTGCAATCCAAGCTTCGTTCTGCACCAGAGCGTAAAGAGAAAATGGAAGAGCTGCTTCGGGATGATGTTACTAAGGATGAGTCGAGGAATATATGAAAAAGAAGCTAATTCTTGCTATTCTGCTGTTCGGTATTATCAGTGTGGTTATGATGACGCCGATACATGCTGATCCTATACCTAATGTTAATATTCAGGTCGGTAATGAAGGTTCAAGCAGTGGTACCAGTTCCATATCAATTCTTCTTCTTGTTACGGTTCTGAGTATTGCTCCGGCGTTTCTGGTTCTTATGACTAGCTTTACTAGAATTGTAATCGTATTAGGTTTTGTGAGAACATCGCTGGGTACTCAGAATATGCCTCCGAACCAGGTGCTGGTAGGACTTGCTCTGTTTCTGACCCTGTTCATTATGTCACCAACGCTGGCCACTGTGAATGAAAACGCGTTGCAGCCGTATATGAAGGGGACAATCACCCAGACCGAAGCTTTTGATAAAGCTGCTGATCCGATGAAAGAATTTATGTTTAAACAGACGAACACCAAAGATCTTCTGTTATTTATGAAATACACCGGTTATACCGGATCTACTAAACCGGCTACATACAGTGATATTCCACTGACGGTGATGGTGCCAGCTTTCGCAATTGGTGAATTGAAAAAAGCTTTTACAATGGGCTTCTTAATTTTCATACCATTCCTGATTATTGATATTGTTGTGGCGAGCACGCTGATGGCCATGGGGATGATGATGCTTCCCCCGGTTATGATTTCATTACCTTTTAAAATAATGCTCTTTGTACTGGTAGACGGCTGGTACTTAGTCATTAAATCATTACTTCTTAGTTTTAACACCTGACCTAAAGAGGAGGCATGAGGGATGAGTACGGAGTTTATAATCGGGCTAGCAAGCCAAGCCGTATATTTAGTGCTGGAAGTCAGCGCACCCATGCTGATTCTTGGTCTGGTGGTAGGACTAATGATCAGTATTTTTCAGGCTACGACACAGATTCAGGAACAGACGCTAGCGTTTGTTCCCAAAATCGTCGCAGTGCTACTGGCTTTATTGCTATTTGGTCCGTGGATCGTCACGAAGCTGATTGACTTTACAAGCCAAATTTTGGGTAATCTCTATATGTATATTGGTTAAAGAATGAACATGGAGACCCTACTGCAAAGTTTACCCGTCTTTTTGCTTATTTTTTGTCGAATAACCGCTTTTTTTGTTGTCGTTCCTGTGTTCTCTTCACAAGGGGTCCCGACAACCTTTAAGATTGGCATTTCTTTTTTTGTAGCATTGGTTGTCTTTAGCGCTAATGGAACAGGACTTACAATCCCGCAGGATTTCAGTTATATTTTGCTGATTGCCAGAGAGATATTAATAGGTTTATTGCTAGGTTTCATTGGATATTTGATGTTTATGGCGATTCAGACAGCAGGTTCGTTTATAGATATTCAGATTGGCTTCGGTATTGCTAATGTCATTGATCCTATGACTGGAACATCTGCACCTGTTATCGGTAATTTCAAATATATGATTGCCCTGCTAATGTTTCTGAGCATGAATGGTCATCACCATCTGCTAGATGCTATTGTGTACAGTTATAAATGGGTTCCTATGAATAATGATTTATTTCTAGGCATGATTGACGGTAGTTTATCAGAGTTTCTGGTTCGAACATTTGTGCAGTCCTTTGTACTCGCTTTTCAAATGTCGGCTCCTTTAGTAACTGCGCTGTTTCTGACTGATGTTGGCCTTGCTTTCTTGGCGAGAACGGCTCCGCAATATAATGTATTTGTTATTGGGGTTCCGCTCAAAATCATTATAGGTCTTGCACTGCTTTTAGTGCTCATGCCTGGTCTGGCTGTGCTGTTTCAGAATCTCTTCGATATCATGTTCGAATCCATGGAGAATTTATTGAGTCTCATGGGGAAGAGTCCGTAGGTGACCGTAAGGGGAGCGTATTATGCCTAAGACGAAGCGGTATAGACTGGATCTTCAACAATTCGCCGGTGAAAAGACGGAAAAAGCAACCCCGAAGAAACGGCAAGATGCTCGTAAGAAGGGTCAAGTAGCCAAAAGTGCTGAGCTATCCGGTGCAGTTGTATTGTTATCAGCAATAGTTAGCTTGATGATGTTTGGTGGTTTTATGAAAGAACGTTTCATGAAGCTATATATGGACGTATTTCAGAATCAAATGACGATGGAGGTTACTCCTGAGAATATAACGCTGCTATTTAATCAATATGGACTACAAATACTGATTTTGCTAGCTCCATTACTTGGAATAGTTTTTGTTATGGCGCTTGTAAGCAATTTGGCGCAGGTGGGCTTTATGACCACGGGAGAGGGGATCACCCCTAAATTCAGCAAGATTAATCCGATAAAAGGGTTCAAAAATATTTTCTCCATGCGTTCGTTTGTCGAGTTCCTGAAATCCATATTTAAGCTTCTAATTATCGCTTATCTGGTATATAGCACTTTATGGGGAGAAAAGAAAAACTTTGCATCCCTGTCGCATATCAGTGCGGAGGGGATTTTTAAATTTGCGGCCAAGCTTACGATGAGTCTTGGTTTGAAAATCGGGGCTGCCCTGTTGGTTATGGCTTTTCTAGACTACATGTATCAGAAGTACGAGCATGAAAAAAGTCTGAAGATGTCCAAGCAGGATATTAAGGATGAATACAAAAAAATGGAGGGTGACCCTCTAATTAAAGGTAAGATCAGGGAACGCCAACGTAGAATGGCCATGCAGCGTATGATGCAGGAAGTTCCAAATGCGGATGTAATCATTACGAATCCTACGCACTTTGCTGTTGCGCTTAAATATGACGGTACCAAGATGGAAGCGCCGCAGATTATAGCAAAAGGGCAGGATTATGTAGCACTTCGCATCCGGGAGCTGGCTAAAGAGCACGGCGTCGTGACTATGGAAAACAAACCGCTGGCACGGGCGTTATTCCAAAGGGCAGAGATTGGAGATGTCGTTCCAAATGATCTGTTCCAGGCTGTGGCTGAAGTGCTGGCATATGTATATAAGCTTAAAGGTAAAGGTAAGAGGAGATAAGGCGGGGGGGTTAGGACATTGAAAGCTAAAGATTTAACAGTTTTGCTAGGCATCATCGGGATCGTGCTTATGATGATTCTGCCTATCCCGTCCTGGTTATTGGACGTTTTGCTTGTTATTAATATCTCAATCGCATTAATTATCATTTTGGTTGCTATGAATACGAAAAATGCGCTCGAATTTTCAATTTTTCCTTCACTGCTCCTAGTAACCACACTGTTTCGTCTGTCACTTAACATCTCGACTACAAAACTGATCCTGACTTACGGAGATGCCGGTTCAGTGGTATCTACTTTCGGTAGCTGGATCGCTGGCGGACAAATTGCTGTTGGATTTATCGTGTTTCTGATTTTGGTAGTAGTGCAGTTTATTGTTATTACCAAAGGTTCAGAGCGCGTAGCTGAGGTAGGCGCTAGATTTACCTTGGATGCGATGCCCGGTAAGCAAATGAGTATTGATGCCGATCTTAACGCAGGCATGATTAACGAAACCCAGGCACGTGAGCGTCGTCGTAACGTAGAACGCGAAGCGGATTTTTTCGGAGCCATGGACGGTGCGAGTAAATTTGTTAAAGGAGACGCGATTGCGAGTATTATCATCTTGCTGATCAACCTCATCGGTGGTTTTATCATCGGTATGATGGTTCACGGGATGGACTTTGCTACTGCGTTATCCACTTATTCTGTATTGACAATCGGGGATGGTCTCGTGAGTCAAATTCCAGCTTTGCTGATTTCGACAGCGGCCGGCTTAATTGTTACTAGAGCTTCTTCGGAAGGTAATCTGGCAGAAGAACTGACAGGACAGTTGTTGTCCTATCCGAAATTGTTGTATATTGTCGCAGTTACCGTAGCTTTTCTTGGACTCTTTACACCCATACATATGATTACAACGCTCCCATTGGCCGGATTGCTGGCTTTTGCAGCCTACCGTATGGGACAAAATTTAAATAAGAAACAGATTGCCGAAGAGCAACTTGTTGAAGAGAAGCAGATTGAAGAGGTACGAAGTCCGGAAAGTGTCATTAATTTGCTGTCGGTTGATCCCATTGAATTCGAGTTTGGTTATGGTCTAATTCCTTTGGCGGATACAGGTCAGGGAGGCGATCTGCTAGATCGTATCATCATGATTCGACGGCAATGTGCCCTAGAAATGGGTCTTGTAGTACCTGTTATTCGTATTCGCGACAATATTCAACTAAAACCGAATGAATATGTCATAAAAATTAAAGGAAATACAGTCGGTGGTGGTGAATTATTACTTAATCATTACCTTGCAATGAGTCCAGGATATGATGATGAATCCATAAACGGTATTGAGACCATTGAACCATCCTTTGGGCTTCCAGCATTATGGATTGATGAATCGGTTAAAGAGCGGGCTGAATTGTCCGGCTATACTGTAGTAGACCCTCCATCTGTTGTCGCAACACATCTGACGGAGTTAATCAAACGTCATGGACATGAGCTGATAGGGAGACAAGAAACTAAGATGTTGGTGGACAATCTTAGGGATAATTATCCAGTGCTCGTCGACGATCTTATTCCTTCCGTATTGGCGATTGGGGATGTGCAGAAGGTTCTTGCTAAGCTGCTTCGTGAAAAAATATCGATCAGAGATTTGGTTACGATTTTTGAGACTTTGGCGGATTATGGGACATACACCAAGGATCCGGATATTCTCACTGAATATGTTCGTCAGTCCTTGTCTAGACAGATTACTCAGCAATTCTCACAAGTAGGAGAAACGCTGAAAGTCATCACGGTTGGACCTAATCTTGAAAAGAAAATTTCCGAGAGTGTGCAGCAATCTGAACAGGGAAGTTATTTGGCCCTAGATCCAACTTCGACACAAACGATCTATCAGCGGTTAAGTGAACAGATCAATCGATTGCTGCAGACAGGGCAACAGCCAATAGTGCTCACATCACCAACCATTCGTATGTATTTGCGGCAGGTGATTGAACGAACGATGCAGGACATTCCTGTACTGTCTTATAGCGAGCTAGAGCCTAACATTGAAATACAAAGCGTCGGAGTGGTGAATTTATGAGAGTAAAGCGTTACGTGGTCGATTCGATGCCTGACGCCATGCTTTCCATTCGCAACGAGCTTGGGAGCGAGGCCGTCATTTTAAGTACAAAGGAAATCAAAATCGGCGGATTTTTAGGATTATTTAAGAAGAAAAAAATAGAAGTTGTAGCAGCAGTAGAAAAGGCAGAGAAGAATAATGTTCCAAAAAAGCCGGCTGCGCCAGCGATGAACATTCCACGGAGTGCAGTACCACAGGCTTATCAAAAAGCGTCATCTGCTTCAACTACATCTTCTATACCTTCCGTACCTTCTGTTTCATTAGAAAAGCCAGAAGAGTCACGGACGTTTGCGGAGATTGCCGCAGCCTTATCAGAAGCTATTAATGTACAAGAATCGACAGCCAAGCAGGCAGAGCCAGAATCTGAGCAGAAACTTCCTGAATTAAATCTGGATGATGAACCTTCTGTATCAGCGTTGTATGAATCATTAGGATTAGAACAATCTTCACAGGTTGCCACCGGTCTCGAAAATGATGTTCTTCGTGAGATTAGAGATATGAAGCTCTGGATGGAGCGAATTGCCAGACACTCTTCAGGTGGAAGAGAATTGCCAGACAGTCTGCAGGAGTTACGGGATCTTTTGTTAGAGCAGGAAATGGATGCTGTGCTTGTTGAGGAATGGATCAGTAACATCTCGGAACGGTGGGTAGATGAAGGGCGTACATGGGGACCAGAGAAATTTATGGGGTCTCTTAAAGAACAGATTGACGGTTTCCTGACGGGGCGAATTGCTGATGGAATTGCCCGGGATACTCAAATTGTATATATTGCCGGACCTACTGGAGTTGGAAAGACCACAACCATAGCTAAGCTTGCGGCAGAACAGCTATTTAAGCACGGACGCAAGGTAGGGTTTATCACCTCCGATACGTATAGAATCTCAGCTGTTGAACAGTTGCGAACCTATGCTGCTATCCTCAATGTCCCACTGGAGGTTGTCCAATCGCCAGGAGATTTGCAAAGAGCACTCTTTCGCTTGGAGAGTTGTGATCTAGTATTAATGGATACAGCTGGCCGAAATTATCGCAATGATATGCTAGTAGCAGAATTGCAAAGCTTGCTTGCGAAGGAATTGAGAAGTGAAACCTATCTTGTGCTTAGCCTGACCTCCAAAAGCCGAGATATGAAACTTATTGCAGAGCATTTCGGCAGATATAGACTGGACAAGGTTATTTTCACAAAGCTGGATGAGACGGGGAGTTACGGCCCGCTCTTTAATGTCCTGAATGACTTCCCACTTACCTTGTCTTATATGACCGATGGTCAAAATGTACCTGATGATCTGCTTATGGCTACCAAAGGACAGCTTAGTGAGTTGCTTCTTGGAACAGGTGAAACATGATGGATCAGGCACAATCCTTAAGACAGCTTGTATCCAGTCAGGATTCTAAAGTAGCTGTAAGAGGGGGATCATCCGCCAGGATCATTACGGTGTGTAGTGGTAAAGGGGGCGTTGGTAAGTCGAATTTTACACTTAACTTCGCTCTAACTTTAAAAGCTATGGGCAAACGGGTTTTGCTGTTCGATGCAGATATCGGCATGGCTAATATAGATGTGTTGATGGGCGTATCGGCGAGATATAATCTATATCATTTGTTAAAAAGAGAAGCGGATATCGAGCAGATTATTCAATACGGTCCGAATTCGCTCCCTTTTATAGCAGGTGGCTCTGGAATGGATGAGCTATTTACTCTTTCAGAGTCTGATCTTGATTATTTCACAAATCAGATAGCACTTATCGCGGACAGCATGGATTATATTTTGTTCGATACAGGTGCTGGATTATCTAAGGAAACGATGAAGTTTATAACTTCTGCCGACGATTGCTTAGTCGTTACTACACCAGAACCAACAGCTATCACAGATGCATACGCATTAATGAAGGTTGTGAATCGTTCCTATCCTGAGACTTCCTTTAAATTGATTGTGAACCAGGCAGGTGATGAAAGGGAAGCCATAGCGACAAGCGACAAGATCCGAATGGCCGCCAGTCGTTTTTTGCAATTAGATATTTCTTATCTTGGTCATATAAGCTCAGATGCCCATGTAGTGCAGGCTGTCAAAAGGCAAACGCCTTTCACATTGGCTTTTCCAAACAGTATTGCTGCAAAAGATATACATCGGCTTGCCCTAAGTTATTTGACCATTGATTCTAAAAAGACCACAAAAGTCCAAGGGATTAAAGGCTTTATCCATAAATGGTTAAAGCGAAGTAAATAGTTGTTCTGAATTTGGGACAGAGGTGGAAATGATATGAAGCCATATAAAGTATTGGTTGTTGATGATTCGGCATTTATGCGCAAGATCATTTCCGATTTAATTGAAAATGACGCTGACTTTCAGGTGACGGCAACAGCAAAAAACGGTCGTGAGGCTATCGAAAAAATCAATGAGCTTCGTCCAGATCTGGTTACTATGGATGTAGAAATGCCAGAAATGAACGGCCTGGAAGCGCTGAAAATAATAATGGCCTCAGACCCTCTGCCAGTGATTATGCTGTCAGGGATCAATGAAGAGGGCATGAAGGAAACCATTCTTGCACTGGAATGGGGCGCTTTTGACTTTATTCGTAAACCTTCGATTACCAACTCACAGGATATCATGGGAGTGGGAGAATCCTTAAGGGAACAAATGAAAGAGGCTATGATGGCCCGGGAGCAGCGCGAAGCACGTGCTTCTGCATTTAAGTTGCCAGACATATCGCCAGTAGAAGTCGCACCGCCAACTGTACCGAGAGTGATGCCCGGCAAACCCAAGGTAGAACCTAAAGCTTCACTCAAAAATGAAGTGACCAAAAAACCGCGGGTGAAGCAGCTGTTAGATCATACTGATCCTAAAAGAGCAGCAAAACCATTAATCCCTACTCCACCACCTTTATCAGAAAAGAGTAATGCAAGGTCAAGAGTAGAGAATAACGCTACCCCACCAAAACCGTTGCCTAAACCTAAAGTGGAAGTGTCTTCTGACGCTCCTGCAAATCCTCAGGTCCGGAAGTATGGGAGTAATGATCTGCAAAAGTTGGTTGCCGTGGGGTGCTCTACAGGTGGACCACGTGCTCTAAAGGTATTTCTGGAAAAGATTCCTGCGGATTTTCCAGCGCCTATTGTTATTGTGCAGCATATGCCGCCTAACTTTACCAAATCACTAGCCCAGCGACTGAATACCTTCAGCCCGCTAGAAGTGATTGAAGCTGAGCAGGGGATGATATTGCAAAAAGGAACTGCTTATATAGCACCTGGAGGCTATCATTTACAAGTTGTCCCATCCTCTAGAGGGCAATATGCGGTTGTACTCACAAAGGAGGAGGCACGTAATGGCCATCGACCTTCTGTGGATGTTTTATTTGAATCATTGCTGCCGCTCACATCGTTAGAACGTCATTTGTTACTAATGACAGGGATGGGTAGTGATGGGGCAAGAATGATGAAATCCTTATACGACTCTGGGGTAACCTCAACCTTTGCTGAAAGCGAAGAAACTTGTGTCGTATATGGAATGCCGCGATCTGCGGTGGAATTACAGTGCGTCCAGCACGTACTGCCTTTGCAAGAAATTGCTCCAAGGCTGGTGCAAGCTGTTAAATAACAGAAAAGCGAACTCAAAGGGGAGGTGCTCACTGATGGACATGAACCAATATTTATCCATGTTTATTGATGAGTCGAACGATCATCTGCAGTCATTGAACGAGAGCATGATGGGGCTGGAAGCGAATCCTGAGGACATTAGTATTGTACAGGTAATATTCCGCTCTGCGCATACCTTAAAAGGTATGGCAGCAACTATGGGCTTTGAAGATTTGGCTTCACTCACACACCAAATGGAAAATGTTCTTGATTTGGTACGCAACAACAAACTGCGCATGCAGGATTTCATTTTTGATACGTTGTTCAAAAGTTTGGATGCCTTGGAGTCTATGGTTGAGGATATTACGGGAGGAGGCGAGGGTAAAGCGGATGTTTCGTCTATCGTCTCCTCCTTACAGGCTATAGTCCGGGGAGAGATTCCTGTTGCGGGTGGTGAGGCAGCTTCTGTCTCAGGACCTGCTGCACAAGCGGTTGAAACCCCGATTCATTTAGATGAGTTTCAATTTTCTGTTCTAGAACAGTCGATTCAAGAAGGACATCAAGTATTATATGTGGACGTAACCATTCGCAAGGATTGTCAGCTTAAGGCAGTACGTGCATATATGGTGTTTGATCTTTTGGAGCGTTCAGGTGAAGTGGTTAAATCCTTCCCATCCGTTCAGGATATTGAACAAGAGAAATTTGATCAAAGCTTCTCTCTCTATTACATAACTCAAAAAAGTGCTGATCAAATTCAGGCTATGATACTAAATCTGTCTGAGATTGATAAAGTATCGGCAGTAGCATTGGATCAAGACTCTCTGCAACAGCTGGGTCAAGAAACAGCAGCAGCCTCTGAAGTGGCTGCCACGACTACTGAGGCTCCAGCAGCAGCTGCACCTGCGGCTTCTGCCGCTAAACCCCTGCCAACCAAAGAAGAGGGCAACAAACCGGCAGCTCATAAAACAGGTGGGGCACCATCACGTACCATTCGTGTAGATATTGAACGTTTGGACGTGTTGATGAATTTATTCAGTGAACTTCTTATCGACCGTGTCCGATTGGAACAGCTGGCTTCTGAGGTTCAAAATGGTGATCTTACAGAAACGGTTGAGCATATGGGCCGGGTAAGCGGAGATCTCCAGAATATTGTAATGAAGCTGCGGATGGTTCCAGTAGATACAGTATTTAACCGATTCCCACGTATGATTCGTGATCTAGCCAAGTCACTAGACAAAAAAGTAGATCTTATCATCACAGGAGCAGAAACTGAGCTAGACCGAACGGTCATTGACGAAATCGGGGATCCGCTGGTGCATTTATTGCGTAATGCAGTTGACCATGGTATTGAATCCATTGCGGATCGTGTTGCTGCTGGTAAGCCTGAGACCGGTACGGTCTATTTGCGGGCTTTCCACAGTGGTAATCACGTCTTCATTGAGATCGAAGAAGATGGAACAGGGATTTATCCAGAGAAGGTTCTGAAATCTGCTGTGAAGAAGGGTGTTATAACACAAGAGCAGGCAGCCAGTATGTCGGACGATGAAGCTTTTCAGTTGTTATTTGCCCCAGGCTTCAGTACAGCAGAGGTCATTTCTGATGTTTCAGGCCGCGGGGTAGGGCTGGATGTAGTGAAATCTAAGATTTCTTCTTTAGGCGGCAATGTAACGATTTATTCTGCTCCAGGTAAAGGAACAAATTTCTCAGTGCAGCTGCCTTTAACTCTATCAATCATTGCTGCAATGCTTATCCGATTAGGTTCCGAGAAGTATGCCATTCCTTTGACCTCTATAGTGGAAACCGGAATCGTGAAGCAATCTCAGATCCGTACAATCCATGGCAATAAAATGGTAGAATTCCGTGATTCGCATATTCCTCTGGTTTCGCTAAGTCGTCTCTTTTCAGTACCAGATTATGATGAGAGTACCGAAGAAGAAACAGAAATCGTAGTGGTGCGTAAGGGAGAAAGATTAGTTGCCTTAGCAGTACAGGATTTTATTGGCCAGAACGAGGTTGTGATTAAGAATCTGGGTAAATATTTGCCTGATGTACAAGGAATATCTGGCGCAACCATTCTTGGTGATGGTCAAGTAGCACTTATTATTGATCCGAACGCTTTTATTAAATAACTAGGATAGAACAGGGAGGTTCATTCCATGGCTGAAGATATTAAAGTGATAGTGTTTAAATTAAGCGTAGAGGAATATGGAATTGAAGTTGAAAAGGTACAAACTATTGAGCGTATGATGCCCATTACTCGCGTACCTAAGACCTATTCATTTATCAAAGGTGTAATTAATTTACGTGGTGTTGTTATTCCTGTAATTGATCTGCGGGGCCGTTTCGGCATCGAAGAGGCTGAACACACCGATCAGACAAGAATCATCATCGTATCTGTGAATGAAATGGAAGTAGGCTTCATTGTAGACTCTGCAAATGATGTTATAGATCTGAACAGAGATTCTATTGATACACCTCCTGATGTTGTTGGCGGCATCAAGGCAAAGTATTTGGATGGGGTGGCCAAGATTGGAGACGAGCGCTTACTGATTATGCTTAACTTGTCAGAAGTGCTTAACAAAAGCGAAATCGTTCAATTAGAAAGCCTAGAGGGCTAACCTGTGGAACTATTTAAGCACTATAAGGATTTCAAAATGGATGTGCTTAAGGAAGTTGGGAACATTGGAGCTGGAAATGCAGCCACCGCATTATCACAGCTCTTGAATAAGCCTATAGATATGGCTGTTCCTAAGGTACAGCTCCTTAACTTTGAAGAAATAACAGATAAAGTTGGCGGAGCCGAAGAACTTGTATATGCGGTGTTTCTACGTGTGGAGGGTGAAGCTCCAGGTAACCTATTTTTCATTCTGTCACCAGAAGCGGCTATGAACTTACTTAGTCGTATTGCAGGCATTGAGCTATCGAGTGATGAAGAGCTTGGAGAAATGGAGCTTTCTGCACTAAGCGAAATTGGCAATATTCTAGCAGGATCGTATCTTTCTTCTCTGGCAGACTTCACCGCACTTTCTATGTATCCAACGGTTCCGGCTCTTGCTATGGACATGGCTGGCGCTATCCTTAGCTACGGTCTGCTGCAATTCGGGCAGATGGGGGACGATGCTTTATTGATCGACACTACCTTCTTTGAAGGAAAAAACGAAATTGAAGGGCAATTTTTCCTTATTCCCGATCCGGAATCATTCCCGAAAATCTTCAAATCGCTAGGAGTTCCTTTTGAAAATGATTGAAGAACAAAGCATTATTAAAGTAGGGATGGCGGATCTTAACGTTGGAAGCCAAGACAGTTTAATTCGTACCACAGGTCTTGGCTCCTGCGTGGGATTAACATTGTTTGACCCTGGAAAAAAGCTCGCAGGGATGGCGCATGTGATGCTCCCATCATCTGAGATTGCTAGGGAAGGGCAGTTAAACATTGCTAAGTTTGCAGATACTGCAGTGCCGGAGCTCTTATCCCGTCTGCTAGAGCTTGGGGCGGTTCGGAGCCGGATCGTAGCCAAGATGGCCGGAGGTTCACAGATGTTTGCCTTTGCCGGGGGGAGCGACACCATGAGGATCGGGCCTCGTAATGTTGAATCTTGTAAACTAGCACTTGAAAATTTAAAAATTCCGTTAATCGCAGAAGACACAGGCGGCAATTATGGCCGTACGATAGAAATAGCCTGCAACACTGGTGTATTGTTTATTCGCAGTGTGCAAAAAGGCGCTAAGGAACTATAATTATGAATATGATTGGAAACATTTTGATAAACTTGGTGTCGGGTTTGGTAGGTTTCATATTTACCTTTTTTGTAACCTACAGTAACAATGTATTGGGTACTAGTTTATTAAGAAGCCTAATTGCATTTATCATCTGGTTTCTGCTTGCTTTCCTCGTAAGATGGGTATTGGGTTTTATTATGATTCAAACATCGCCTCCGGATGAAGTGGACACTGGCGGCGAAGAACTTGGGGCGAAGCTGGACATCAGCACGCCTAATGAGGATGAAGAATTAATCAATCTACTAAAACCGAAGCCAGGACAAGGAAACGAAAATAGCGAGGGATTTAAGCCTCTTACACCTCCTAAGCTAGTTTCGATGAAGGATCCTGAAGAATTGGCCAAGGCCGTTCGTCACCTGAAAGAAGAATAAGTGAGGGCTGAGGCGGAATCGGTGATCTTATTGGAAGGTACATTTCGCCGCGAATGCTCGCTGACTAAACTTTGGGAAGGGTGAAAGCTATTGAACGAGCGTAAAGCTTCTCAATTGGAAACTGACGAGCTATGGGAACAGTGGAAAGAACACAGAGACCCTGATGCCAAAAAGAAGCTGATAGAGAGTTATCTCCATATTGTTGATTATGTATCCAGTCGTTTGGCTGTGGGATTACCCAAAAATGTATCCAAAGATGATTTAGCCAGTAATGGGGTTATGGGACTAATTGATGCGATTGAGAAATTCGACTACAAACGAGGATTGCAATTTCAGACCTATGCGTCCTGGCGTGTGCGTGGTGCGATATTAGATTCATTACGCCAAAGTGATTGGGTACCTAGATCCGTTAGGGAAAAAGCTAAAAAAATTGAGGACGCTTATCAGCAGCTGGAGCAGAAGCACTTAAGGTCAGTTAGTGACGAGGAAATGAGCCAATACCTTAATATTAGTGAACTGGAATTTCAAAATATGTTGCAGGATGTGGCTGTGATGTCACTTTGTTCACTGGAAGACCCGATTCGTGAAGAGGAATCAGAGACCCGAATGTCCATACTGGTGGACGATAAAGCTAAGAATCCGGATAGCAAGGTAAATGAATTCTACCTGCGCGAAGCGCTCACCAAAGGTATTGAGAAATTAACGGTGAAAGAAAGGACCGTTGTGTCCCTTTTATATTATGAAGATTTATCTTTAAGTGAGATTGCTGAGGTCATGTCGTTATCTCCTTCAAGAATTTCGCAGTTGCATTCCAAAGCTATTTTGCGGCTGAGGGGAACGCTCGAGAAGAACCGTGATCTCCTTATGCAGAACGATTAACCGTTAGCGGTGACAAGGGGGAGCAAAATTTGATCGGTCAATATGCTTTGAATCAGTACTTGAGTATAACTTTTTCGGAGGACAAAGGAATCGCGTATTTGCAGTTCTCCAAAAAGGATGAGAATTTTTCCTGCTCATCTACAGAACTGGAAGCCTTCCTGCACAGTCACAATATTCGCTACGGTATCAAGAGTGATGTTGTCGAACGTATTAGTAGTCATCCTGAGGAGTTTTTTTGGAGTAAAGTTCCGATTGCTGCAGGTTATCCTGCTGTGCATGGCACGGATGGACGAGTTATGCTTACAGTTGATCTGGAAGAGGACCGCAAACCGCTTGAGAAAGCGGATGGTAAGGTCGACTACAAGGACTTGGTCCGGCTTCGTAATGTGCTTAAAGGAAAGTTAATAGCTAAAATTATCCCTGCCCAGCCTGGAAAGTTAGGGATGACTGTTACTGGTGATGAGCTTGCTTTCAAGGCTGGAAAGGAAGCTCATTTTAAAATCGGGAAAAATGTACTCATTGATAATGATGGCACTTCGATGTATGCAGCGATTGATGGGCTGGTCACGTTAACTGATAACGGGAAAATCAATGTGTTTCCTGTATATGAAGTGAATGGTGATGTGGATTACAGCACTGGAAATATTGATTTTGTAGGTACAGTCGTCATACGTGGGAATGTCCTTTCAGGCTTCACTGTAAAGTCTGCCGGTGACATTCGGGTTGTAGGCGGCGTTGAAGGTGCAGAGTTAATCTCTGGGGGCTCCATTGAAATTACTGGTGGAATTATCGGATATAACAAAGGCCAAGTTACCGCTGGGAAAAGTGTGAAGGTTTCTTTCATTCAAGATGGAAACGTAACCGCTGGGGAAGATGTAATTGTTTCTCAGAGTATTATGCATTCCAATATACGCGCGGGTAGAGATGTTATCTGTAACGGCTCTAAAGGTTTGATTGTGGGTGGAATCGTTCAGTCTGGAGAAAGAGTTGTAGCAAGAACTATAGGTAACACCATGTCCACTGCGACTGTGATTGAGGTAGGCGTGGTTCCAGAGCTTAGAAATGAGATTAACGAACTTCGTCAAGAGCTGCGGCAGCTGCTGGAGAACGAGGATAAAACCTCTAAAGCTTTGTATCTATTAAATCAATTGGCTACTAACGGACAGCTCCCTGCGGATAAAGTGGCGCTTCGCGTCAAATTAAATGCTACTAAACAATCCCATCAACGTGAAGAAAAAAGAATTAAAGAACGGGTGCTAGAGATAGAAAGAATGTTAGAAGATACAGGTAGAGCGAGAGTTGAGGTTATCAAAACCATTTATGGCGGTTCAAAGATCATGATCGGCAGATATACCCGATTTGTTAAAGATCCTACGGAACGGGTTGTGTTTATTTACAGTGATGGGGATATATCTTTAACGCCGTACAATTAATCGGGCGGGCAGCATTTGCGGCCGGCCATTACTTGTGAGAGAAGGGTTAAGATGAGCCTTAAACCGGTGGAACTGCAAATTGCTTTGCCTCGCACCACGGAGGCGGGCAAGATCCAGAATGAATCTCAGCAACGTCCTGCTATCGACCAACATCAATTGGCTGGCCAAAATGTTAAACAAAGCCAGGAATTGGCCATGCGAAGCACAGAAGTGGATGAGTCTTCTGAATCCGCTTTACGTGATGGCGGTGGAAAAGGCAATCAGCATTCAGGTGGCAATTCTTCTTCAGATAAACATTCGAACCCGCCTGCAACCCGTGATGCCGAGCATCCTTACAAAGGACAACGTATTGATCTAAGTCTTTAATAAGAATCTACATGAATCTACATCTGATATGTAAAAGGAGATAAGGCACTTGCAACCATGGGTTTATATTGTGCTAGTAGGTGTCGCCGCTATTCTTTATGCCCTTTTACTTCCCGCACGTGTTAAGGAAGGAAAAGCTAATCAGCAAAGCCTCAAAGAAACAGAGGCTGCGCTTGAGCTATATATGGCAGACATAGAGCGCGAGAATGAGGAACTGGTACAATTAGTTAGTAGTATTAAACAACAATCGCAAACTCATCATAATGTACTGCAGGGACAGGTTAATGAATTACAGAGTCAAGTGGTAGAGTTGCAGAACAGCTCTTTAAAGCTAGAAGCACGAGTGGCCGAGGAAGAAAAGAGTTTGAAAGAACTTGCAGTGTCGGTTGAACAAGGTTCGAAGGTTAAAGTTGGTGTTAACGAAGATCCGTCTCTCCCAGCAGAGATGAGTTCAGTGTCGCCAGATGTGAAAGCGAAACCTATTAGTTCGATAAAATTACGTTACCCAAGATTGTTTGAACTGCATGAGCAGGGCAAATCGATAGACTCCATTGCCAAGACGGCTGGACTTCAGCGAGGGGAAGTGCAACTGATTCTGCAACTTGCCAAACAGGAGGAATCGGTATGATTAAGAACCGTTCATTCTTGTTCGGGCTAGGCACAGGACTAATTACTGGCGCTTTATTACTTCAACTAATGATCTCCGGTGGAGCGGCTCCACTTACCAAAGAACAAGTTCTACAGGGTGCGGAGAAATTGAATATGAAAGTCATCGATGAAGCTGCAGAACCTTCCTCGGGGGAAGCTGAGAATGATAATAAAGAGGAAGTCACAGAGACCGGGGGGCCGACAGCAGAAAGCAAGGAGAACGTCAGCCCCTCTGCGCCGGCTGCTGCAGTCTCCCCCACGCCGGCAGTGTCACCTACAACGCCTGAGAGCTCTGATAAAGCCATTGCACCGAACAAGCCATCTACGCCTACTAACGGCAAGGTTGAGCAGCCAAAGGTCACTCCAAAGGCCAGTGCCGCTCCAACCGCTGTAGCTCCTGTAACGCCTAAAGTCACAGCAAATGCTAGTGTTTCTGTTCGAATTCCATCTGGCAGCACATTGACCGCAACAACAGATATTTTAGCGAAGGCTGGTGTCATTAAAGATAAGTCTACTTTTCTAGAGGCTGCAAACAAACGTAAGATTAATACCAAAATTCAATCCGGTTCTTATAGCTTTAATAAGGGAGAAAGTATTGACTCGATAATAGAGAAATTAATAACTTTAAAGTGATCGTTGCATACACTGAGATAATATGGTATAGTAATTGACGGTGTTAAAACACACGCCGGTTGATTTCGACAAGGGGTGCTTTCTTCTGAAGAAAGTCTTGCTGAAAGATGACGCATGGCGGAGGAGACACACAATAAACCAAACTTAGGAGGTGTGTGAAGATGGCAGTAATCTCCATGAAACAGCTTCTAGAAGCTGGGGTACACTTCGGTCACCAGACTCGTCGTTGGAACCCAAAGATGGATCGTTATATCTTCACTGAAAGAAACGGAATTTACATTATTGACTTGCAAAAAACAGTCAAAAAGGTAGAGGAAGCTTACAACTTTGTAAAAAGCGTCGCTGGTGACAACGGCACAATCCTATTCGTAGGAACAAAGAAACAAGCTCAAGATTCCGTAAAAGAAGAAGCAGAACGTTCCGGTATGTTCTTCATTAACCAACGTTGGTTGGGCGGAACTCTTACTAACTTCCAAACTATCCAAAAGCGTATTGATCGCTTGAAGAAATTGGAATCTTGGGAAGAAGACGGTACTTTTGAAGTACTACCTAAGAAAGAAGTTATCCTTCTTCGCAAAGAGAAAGATCGTCTTGAAAAATTCTTGGGCGGTATCAAGAATATGAAAGGTCTTCCAAGCGCGCTGTTCATCATTGACCCGCGTAAAGAGCGTATTGCAGTTGCAGAAGCTCGCAAATTGGGTATTCCAATCGTAGCTATCGTTGATACTAACTGTGATCCAGACGAAATCGACTACGTAATTCCAGGTAACGACGACGCTATCCGCGCTGTTAAATTGTTGACTGGTAAAATGGCAGACGCTGTTGTTGAAGCTCACCAAGGCGAAGACACAACTACTGCTTAAGTAGCGACTAACACATACAAGAACTTAAATGAAAAGGGTGGTTGGCAGGTGGATAACCTCTCACTGCCCTTTTTTTAGGATAAAGGCCTTGAATAATGTAAGAAAACGACAATTACCTGGAGGGAATAAACAATGGCAGTTGATGCAAAAGCAGTAAAAGAACTTCGTGAAAGAACAGGCGCTGGTATGCTTGATTGTAAAAAAGCGCTTGAAGAAGCTAATAACGATATCACTAAAGCAGCAGAATTGCTTCGTGAAAAAGGTCTGTCCGCAGCAGCGAACAAAGCAGGGCGTATTGCTACTGAAGGCGTTGTAGAATCTTACATCCACGCTGGCGGCCGTATTGGTGTACTTGTAGAAATCAACTGCGAAACTGACTTTGTTGGTAAAACAGATTCCTTCAAGGAATTTGCTCGCGATATCGCTATGCAAATCGCTGCAGCAAACCCGCGTTATGTTCGTCGTGAAGAAGTTCCACAAGAAGATGTTGAGAAAGAAAAAGAAATCCTGAAAGCTCAAGCTTTGAACGAAGGTAAGCCTGAGAAAATCATTGAAAAAATGGTTGAAGGACGTATTGGTAAATATTACGAAGAATATTGCTTGCTTGAGCAAACTTTCGTTAAAGACCCTGACAAAACAATCTCCCAATTGTTGAATGAAAAAATCAGCACCATCGGAGAAAACATCTCGATCCGTCGTTTTGCTCGTTTTGAACTTGGCGAAGGTTTGGAAAAGAAAGTGGATAACTTTGTTGAAGAAGTTATGGCACAAGTTAATCAATAATAGTTTCATCATAAATGTGAAGAATTGAATAAAGGCAAGCATCAGAAGAGCGGAACACGTACACGTAGTGTTCCGTCTTTTGCAGAAAGTGAGGGTATACATTTGGAACAGCCGGTATTTAAGAGAGTAGTCCTTAAGGTAAGTGGAGAGTCTTTGGCAGGACAAAACGGATATGGTATTGATGCCGACATGATTATTTCCATCGCTGAACAGATCAAGGAAGTTGTAGAACTTGGCGTTCAGGTTGCGATTGTTTGTGGCGGGGGGAACATTTGGCGCGGGATCGCGGGCAGCGCAAGCGGCATAGATCGCGCTACTGCAGATTATATGGGCATGCTGGCAACAGTAATGAACTCACTTGCACTGCAGGATGCATTGGAGCAAATCGATGTGCCAACAAGAGTACAGACTTCGATCTCGATGCAGCAAATTGCTGAACCATACATTCGTCGTCGTGCGATTCGCCACTTGGAGAAGGGCCGTGTTGTTATTTTTGCAGCAGGCACAGGTAACCCATTCTTCTCAACAGATACTACTGCAGCACTTAGAGCGGCAGAGATCGAAGCAGAAGTTATTCTGATGGCGAAAAATAAGGTTGATGGAGTATATTCTGCTGATCCGTTCAAAGATAGTACCGCTGAGAAATTCGAACAGCTTACTTATATGGATGTTCTGAACAAAAACCTCGGTGTTATGGATTCAACAGCTTCATCTTTATGCATGGATAACAATATACCGCTCATTGTATTTGCCATTACAGAACAAGGCAATATCAAACGTGTCGTTCTCGGTGAGAAGATCGGAACGATTGTTAAAGGGAGTGTAGATTAATGCCACAATCGGTCAAAAAAAATGCTGAAGAGCGTATGGAAAAAGCGATTTCATCGCTAAAACGTGACTTGGCGACATTACGTGCAGGACGTGCAACAACATCGCTTCTCGATCGTATTCAAGTTGAATATTACGGGGCACCTACTCCAATTAATCAGCTGGCCAACATTAGCACTCCGGATTCCCGGACACTGTTGATTCAGCCGTGGGACAAAACATCGATGTCTGATATTGAACGGGCGATCATGAAATCCGATATCGGATTGACACCTGCCAATGACGGCACCATTATTCGTCTTTCTATCCCTCCGCTGACTGAAGAGCGTCGGACGGACTTGGTTAAGCTGACTAAGAAATTTGGTGAAGAAGCGAAAGTTGCGATCCGCAACATTCGCCGTGATGCCAACGATGATATTAAAAAGATGGAGAAAAACGGTATCTCTGAAGATGAGTCCCGTGGCCATCAGGAAGACATTCAAAAAACAACGGATAAGTTCATAGCCGAAGTTGACAAAGTGCTTGTTTCCAAAGAAAAAGAGATTATGGAAGTTTAATGATATTCAAGAGACTGAAGGCCCCTCCGTTAATGGTGGGGTTTGTCTCTTTCTGATAAGAGCTTGGAGGAAACGGAAATGATCAAACGGATTCAAGCGTGGCTGAGCCGTAAAGACAGGCAACAGTCAGTCGAGATTTCACCGGATAACATTCCCCGGCATGTGGCTGTGATAATGGATGGTAATGGACGCTGGGCTAAACGGCGCGGCTTACCGCGCGTTATGGGTCATCAGAACGGCATGAAGGCTGTCAAACGTGCTACGATCGCTGCAGACGAATTAGGTATTAAATACTTAACGATGTATGCGTTCTCGACAGAAAACTGGATACGCCCGAAAGAAGAAGTCGATTACTTGATGCGTTTGCCTGGGGAGTTTCTGGCGATTGAGCTTGATGAGCTAATCGAGAAGAATGTTCAAGTACGCATGATGGGTGACGCTGACGCTTTACCTTCATATACCCGTAAGGCTATGGAAGAGGCGGTAGCTCGAACAAAAGAGAATACTGGATTGATCTTAAATTTTGCTCTTAACTATGGTGGACGCAATGAAATAGAAGGCTGTATGCGCAGTTTAGGGAAAGATATCCAAGCTGGTATATTGTCGCCAGAAGAAATTACATCAGAGTTGATTAACAACAGACTATTAACTGCTGGTTTACCCGATCCTGATTTGCTGATACGTACAAGCGGAGAAATTCGGCTTAGCAATTTTATGTTATGGCAGGTTGCCTATAGTGAACTGTGGTTTACTGATGTGTACTGGCCTGAGTTCGACAAAGAGCATTTGCATCAGGCCGTTGCTGAATATCAACGACGAACACGCCGTTATGGTGGACTGAAGTAGCTTGTTAGGAGATGGAACCTTTGAAGCAGCGATTGATTACCGGAATTGTTGCCGGAATATTATTTTTAGGGTTATGTGTACTGGGAAACTGGCCGTATCAGGTTCTGCTTATTGCTATGGCTCTTATAGGTTTTTATGAATTTGTCAAAATGATAGGTATTCCTACGCTTTCCGGTACTACTGTTCTGGGTTACGCAGCTATTCTAAGCTTCATGATCCCATGGAATTTGCTTGGTGTTAATGAGCCGTTGTCCTGGGAGCAAGGGATTTGGATTCTGCTGTTATTGTTCCTTCTGGTCACCGTTTTTACTAAAAATAAATTAGATATTCGAGTAACAGCCTTGCTGTTTACTGGTATTGTATACATTGGAATGGGCTTCTCTTATATGGCCGTGGCTCGTGCATCGGATGACGGACATGGTTTGTTCTGGACTTTTTTGCTCCTGTTCTGCATTTGGGGCAGTGATGCGGGGGCATATTTTGTAGGCAGAAGCTTTGGCAAGAACAAGCTCTGGCCGGCCATCAGTCCTAACAAAACGGTGGAAGGTGCTGTTGGCGGGGTACTGATCTCGATGCTTATTTCTATCGTGTTTGCGCTGCTTGCTCCTGAACACTTGACGATAGGACGAGCATTGCTTATTGGGCTTTCTTGTGCGATATTAGGACAGCTTGGAGATCTTGTGCAGTCAGCTTATAAACGTGCGTATGGCATTAAAGACTCAGGTACACTTTTGCCAGGGCATGGCGGTATTCTTGATCGATGTGACAGCTGGATTATCGTATTTCCATTCGTACATATTGTAATGCTTATGCCTTACTATTAAACGAAGGGAGAGAGAGTATAACTATGAAAAAAATAAGTGTTCTAGGTTCGACGGGTTCGATCGGCACTCAGACTCTAGATGTCATCGCAATGCACCCAGACTCTTTTGAAGTAGATGGCTTGGCGGCCGGAACAAATACAACATTATTGCTGGAGCAAGTTCGTCGTTTTAACCCGCGTAGAGTCTCTGTGGCAACGAAAGAGCTGGCAGATGAGATTAGATCCAGCCTACCTTCTGGTATAGAGCTTTACAGCGGGAATGAAGGGCTTGTTGAAGTGGCGGCTGGCGGCGATGCCGAAATGGTCGTAACGGCTGTTATGGGGAGCGTAGGGCTTCAATCAACACTAGCGGCAATTGAAGCTGGCAAACATATTGGACTCGCCAATAAGGAGACATTAGTAACGGCCGGACATTTGGTCACTAATCTCGCTAATCGTAAGGGAGTTAAGCTGTTGCCGATTGATAGTGAGCATTCAGCTATTTATCAATGTCTCAATGGCGAGAACATCTCAGATATTGCCTACATTACTTTAACAGCATCCGGCGGCTCATTCCGCGACTTCACGCGTGATCAGCTTAAGGATGTGACGGTAGAAGATGCGCTTCGTCATCCGAATTGGAGCATGGGCGCGAAAATAACGATAGATTCTGCTACAATGGTGAACAAGGGCCTAGAGGTTATTGAAGCGCATTGGTTATTCGGTCTTCCGTATGAACAAGTGAATGTGCTGCTGCACCCGGAGAGCATCATTCACTCTTATGTTGAATTCCGTGACAGCAGTATTATTGCCCAGCTTGGCAATCCCGATATGCGTGTCCCGATTCAATATGCACTTACTTATCCAGCTCGTTGGGAATCTCCGGCACAGCGGTTGTCGTTAGCTGAGATAGGACGTTTGACCTTCCGTGAAATGGACTTTGAACGTTACCCTGCACTGAAGCTAGCGATAGATTGTGGAAAAGCTGGTGGAACGGCGACTACAGCTTTTAATGCTGCGAACGAAATAGCTGTTGCTCGATTCTTGAGTCATGAGATCTCGTTCCTGCGTATTGAGGAGATTATCGGAGAAGTGCTAGATCGTCATAATAACGAGCATAATCCGAATCTGGAACAAATTGAATCCTGTGATAGACGTGTTCGAGAACTGGCAGCTACGCTGTAGAACGTAGAAAGATATCCTTTTCAAAATATAAGAAAGTATAAGTTTCACTTTATACATTATCCTTATATTTCTCGCGTAAACGCGTACCGTCTCCTTAAGGGACACCGATGGCGTTATTGCTTGACTGGAAATACTTACTTTGCCCTAAAAATAGGTTGGGACAGTTGATTCTCTTGTGCCTGATCGGAGAATAATGATAAATTAAGAGGACATACTTCGGTCTTACACCTAAAGGGGGATGATACGTTTGGAAATGGTTCAGGTCGTTTTTTTAACGGTGCTCATGTTTTTTGTACTTGTGACTGTACACGAATGGGGTCACTATTATTTTGCCAAACGCGCCGGTATTCTCGTGAGGGAATTTGCTATCGGTTTCGGTCCGAAACTGTTTTCTTATAAACGGAATGAGACTCAGTTCACTCTTCGCTTACTGCCTTTTGGCGGTTATGCCCGTATGGCTGGTGAAGATCCTGAGATTGTCGAGATAGGTTCTGGACAGACCATTGCGGTAAGGCTCGGACAAGACAATAAAGTTAAAAATATTTATCTGGATGCACTAGACACCCGTAGAAATGTTATCCGTGGTGAGGCGCTGAATACCGATCTCGAGGATAAATTGCAGATTACCTTAGATGTGGACGGAGAAGTTACTACTTATGATGTTCATCCGCAAGCGATGATGATTAAAGGGACGCAACAGACACAAATTGCACCTAAAGATCGTCAATTCGGCAGCAAGACCGTGGGTCAGCGTGCGTTGGCTATTGTTGCGGGTCCTGTGATGAACTTTCTGTTAGCTTTTGTACTCTTCGCCATCCATTTGCAAATGGTCGGTATTCAAGTTGAAAATCCTACTTTTGTTAAGATTGGCGACGTCTCCGAAGGAATGCCTGCGCAAGAAGCAGGACTCCAAAAGGGCGACATCATTGTCTCCATCAATGGTGAGAAGATCGGTGCTGATTACCAAAAAATGATTAGCTTGACCTCGGAGTCCAAAGGGAAAGAAATGAACTGGACGCTGCAGCGGGGCGAGGAAACCCTTAACGTTACGCTAGTTCCTCGTAGTATGGAAGGGCAAGAAGGCGGTAAAATAGGCATCACTCCTGAGCTGCCTACTCGTAAAGCTGGTTTTGGCGAGACGATAACAGGTTCAGGAAAAGCTATGGTCGATACGACAGAAGCTATCTTTTTGGGCTTTAAACAATTGATCAATAAATTCAATATGGATGATATTGGAGGTCCGGTTCGTACGTTTGAGGTAACCGGTCAAATTGCTCAACAAGGTATTCAGTATCTTACATACTGGGCCGCTATTTTGAGTCTATATCTGGGAATATTTAACCTCTTGCCGATTCCGGCACTCGATGGAAGCCGTCTGGCATTCCTAGGTGTAGAGGCACTGCGTGGCAAACCTGTGGATCCGGGTCATGAAGGCATGGTTCACTTTGTAGGTTTTGCACTGCTATTTTTATTAATGATTGCTGTTACGTATAATGATATTTTACGTTTGATCAGCGGCTAATTTTCTTCGGGAGGCATTCCATTACATGGCAAAAGATAAACAATTCGTTACGGAAATCACGCCGCAAAGCGAGGATTTCTCACGCTGGTATATTGATGTTATTAAAAAAGGAGACTTGATGGATTACTCTCCTGTTCGTGGCTGTATTGTATTTAAGCCAGAAGGCTATGAAATATGGGAGCATATTCAGGAGGAAATGAACCGTCGCCTCAAGGAAACTGGGCATCGAAACGCTTATTTTCCAGTGTTCATTCCAGAGAGTTTCTTTCAGAAGGAAAAGGATCACATTGAAGGCTTTAATCCAGAGCTGCCATGGGTAACAGAAGCGGGTGGTGACGTACTTGAGGAACGTCTCGCAGTTCGTCCTACTTCAGAGACCATGTTTGGCCACATGTACTCCAAATGGATTCAATCTTATCGTGACCTTCCTGTACTTATCAATCAATGGGCGAACGTGGTTCGTTGGGAGAAACGTACATTGCCATTTATCCGCACTACTGAGTTTCTTTGGCAAGAAGGGCATACCGCGCATGAGAATGAAGCGGAAGCTCGTGAAGAAACTATGCGGATGCTGGATAACTACCGTGATTTTGTCGAGACCTATCTTGCCATTCCGGTTATTACCGGACAAAAGACACCTTCCGAGCGTTTTGCCGGTGCGGTAGATACGTATTCTATTGAAGCGATGATGAAGGATGGACGCGCTGTTCAGGCTGCTACTTCACATTACCTCGGCACCAAGTTTGCCACAGCTTTTGAGATTCAATATTTAAGCCGTGACAATAATTTGGAGTATGTACACACTACTTCATGGGGCTCAACCACTCGCTTGATTGGCTCCCTGATTATGGTGCATGGAGATGACCGCGGTCTTGTTCTGCCGCCTAAGGTAGCTCCAACGCAAGTTATTATGATTCCTATCGGACCTCCTAAGACCCGCGAAGCTGTGATTGGGCGGACGGACGAGCTGTTCAAGGAATTGAAGAATGCTGGCGTTCGTGTACGTGTGGATGATCGTTCAGATGTTACCCCAGGCTGGAAGTTTAATGAATATGAAATGCGTGGAGTGCCAGTACGTTTGGAGCTTGGACCACGTGACATGGAGAATGGCGTCTGCGTTCTCGTCTCACGTGTCACCGGTGAGAAGAAGGTTATTCAACAGGAAAACCTCGTAGAAGAGGTTCAAACAATGCTTGAACAGGTTCACAATGAAATGTTCGAACGTGCACTGAAATTCCGTGAGGACCATTTCTATTCTGTAGATTCCTTGGAGGAAATGAAAGCTTCGATGGACGAAAAACGTGGATTTGCTCTAGCGGGATGGTGTGGTTCCGAAGAATGCGAGTCCAAAGTTAAGGAAGAGACAGGTGCGGGTAGCCGCAATATTCCTTTTGATCCAGCGGAGACTAAGCAAGTCTGCATATGCTGTGGCCAACCAGCCAAGCATACTGTGGTTTTTGCAAAGGCATATTAATCTTTAGGCACCGATCAACAGTCTTGTAGTATTTTAATTTAGCTTCTGGCGAGAGGAGTCGGCGGGCCGTAAGAACCCAATGCTTTTTGAACCCAGAAGCTTTTTAAAATATAAGAATTTATAGGTTTTCGCTATAAATTCTTATATTTTTACGAGAAACAGTTGTCGTCTTTAAAAGTCGACTACATCGTTTCTTCTTATCATATTGTACTTTCACTGTATATCATGGATAGTTTTAACTGGGTTATTAAAGGTGGGAGGAAAGCATGGAACAAAACCAGGAGAGAAGAAAAAGGTTCGAGCTCTTGATGAAGCAGGGTGAAATTCCACCTGCAATCATGGACCCCTACTTTTTGGATGGGTATATAGAACGTGTTGAGATCAGTCGTGGCAACCGGGACTGGCAAATCGTTATAGCGAAAGATAGTCTGGTTCCAGCACAGGTATATCGGACATTTTGCCTTAGAATGCGTGAGAAGCTACAGCATATAGCTAAAGTAAGCTTTTTGTTCATATATGATGAGAAGGTTAGCAGAACGGAGCTTGTCCAGGAATATTGGGGACTGTTTCTGGAGTGGGTACATCGGGAGATTCCATCGGTAAACGGCTGGCTGACCCGCTCTTCACAGGAGCTTAAAGAGGATACTTTAATGTTAACGATGAGTGATTCCACTTCGATGGAGTTAGCTCGCAAAAAAAGCATCGATGGAGCAATTATTAAATTTTATGATAAATATTTCGGTCTCTCCTTAAAGGTTAAATTACTAATGGCGGAGAACGAAAATAATAATGTTGAAGCATTCGAAGAATTTCAGCAAAAGCTTCAGCAAGAACAACGCGAGATCGTTGAGCAGATGATGACTGCTGTGGAAACAGAAGCTCCTGCTGATGATAGCGATCCTAATGAAGTAATTAAGCTTCAAGTGGGGTATGAAATTAAGGAACAGGCCGTGCCGATTCTTGAAATTCAAGATGAAGAGAAGAAAATTACAATTCAGGGTACCATTTTTGGTCTGGATCGTAAGGAGCTTCGCAATGGCAGTACCTTGTTCACTTTCAGTCTGACCGATTTTACGGATTCTCTACAAATGAAGATGTTCGCGAAGACTAAAGATGATCTGAAGGTTATGAGTCAGCTAGCTAATGGCAAATGGGTAAGAGCACGCGGGAAAGTAGAATATGACCGTTTTATGCAGATTCCTGAGCTCGTGATGATCCCTTCGGATTTAACGGAAGTTAAGGCACCGCCTGCGCGTAAAGATACAGCTCCTAAGAAACGGGTGGAATTCCACCTTCACACTACGATGAGTACGATGGATGCGGTCACTCCGATCACTACCTATGTCAAAACAGCTGCCCAGTGGGGGCATCCTGCGATTGCGATTTCTGATCATGGCGGCGTTCAGGCTTTTCCTGATGCAAACCATGCAGCTCATAAGCATAAGATAAAAATGATTTATGGCGTGGAAGCTAATGTTGTAAATGACTCTGTGAATATTGTCGAGAACGCTCAGCCTTTGGACTTGAAGACAGCTACCTATGTAGTGTTTGATATAGAAACCACGGGTTTATCGATTACCCGCAATAATATTACGGAGCTGGCGGCCATTAAAATGTGCGAAGGCAAAGAAGTAGACCGTTATTCTACTTTTGTTAATCCGCATGAGAAAATCCCTTATCATATTCAGCAATTGACCAATATTACGGATGAAATGGTTAAGGATGCTCCTGATCTTGAGCCAGTACTGCGTAAGTTTGTTGAATTTGTGGGTGATAGTATCCTTGTAGCTCATAACGCCAGATTTGATATGGGTTTTATTCAGGCCTCGTTACGTAAAATAGGTGAACCTGTGCTTTCGAATCCATCTCTTGATACGCTTGAGCTCGCGCGGTTACTATATCCAAGCATGAAGAATCACAGGCTGAACACATTAGCCGATAAATATAAAGTTCTTCTGGAAAGCCATCACCGTGCGATTGATGATACCATAGCACTCGGCGGTATATTAACAGGATTGCTCGCAGATGCTGAAAAGATGAAGGGCATGACCCGCCTTGATCGACTAAACGATTATGTGGGTAATGATCTTTCGAACACACGACCGTTCCACTGTAATATTTATGCACTAAATCAAATAGGGAAAAAAAATCTCTATAAGCTCATTTCCATGTCACATACGGAATATTTCAAACGTGTACCTTGTATTCCGAAATCCAAGCTGGAAGAGCATAGAGATGGACTGCTCGTGATTTCGGGTTGTGAACGTGGAGAGTTTTTTGAAGCAGTACTCAACAAAACGACTGAGGAAGCCATGGAGGTTGCTCATTTTTATGATGTGCTGGAGATTCAGCCATTGACCATGTACATGCACTTGGTGGACAAGGGCTTTGTAGCAGGCCCTGATGAGCTTCGCGATGTAGTCCGGAAGGTTTGCGAAATAGGGGAACAGTTGAATAAACCTGTTATCGCAACGGGGAATGTGCATTATCTTGAACCCCGGGACAAGCTGTATCGTGATATTACGATTAATGGGATCACGGGCTTTAGTCCGCTTAAAGACCAACGCAAACCGGATGCACACTTCCGCACAACAGATGAAATGCTGTCTGAATTCGAATTTCTTGGTGCTGAAAAAGCGATGGAAGTCGTTGTCACAAATACAGTTGAGCTGGCGGAGCGTTTTGAAGAACTGGAGCTATTTCCAGATAAGCTATTTACACCAATTATTGACGGGGCGGACGAAGAAATTCGCGAGACCTGCTACAATACTGCCAAATCCATTTACGGTGAAGAGCTGCCTGAGGTAGTTATTGCCCGTTTGGAGAAAGAGCTTGCACCGATTATTAAATACGGGTTCTCTGCCAACTATTTGATTTCTGAACGTCTCGTTAAAAAGTCAAATCAGGATGGGTATCTCGTAGGCTCACGGGGTTCCGTAGGTTCTTCTGTAGTAGCTACATTTCTAGGAATTTCAGAAGTTAATCCTTTACCTGCACATTATATTTGCCTTAACCCCGAGTGTCGCCATAATGAATGGTTCCTGGACGGTAGTGTGCGGAGCGGATTTGATTTACCAGATAAAGTCTGCCCGGATTGCGGTCAGAAGCTCAAAGGTGAAGGCCAGGATATTCCGTTCGAGACCTTCCTTGGATTTAAAGGGGATAAAGTCCCCGATATCGACTTGAACTTCTCAGGGGAATATCAGCCGAATGCACATAACTTTACCAAAGAAATGTTTGGTGAGAAAAATGTATTCCGTGCCGGAACGATTGGTACCGTAGCTGAGAAGACAGCCTTCGGATTTGCAAAAAAATACGAAGAACTTCACCAGAAACGTTGGCGTGGAGCTGAAGTTGGCCGTCTGGCGGCTGGCTGTACAGGCGTTAAACGTAGTACGGGACAGCATCCGGGTGGTATAGTCGTTGTTCCAGACTATATGGAGGTAGAAGATATTACGCCAGTACAATTCCCGGCGGATGATGTCAATGCTGAATGGAAGACCACACACTTTGATTATCACGCTTTTGACGCGAATTTGCTGAAGCTTGATATTCTGGGTCATGATGATCCGACGATGATGCGGATGCTTCAGGATTTGACAGGTGTTGATCCAACTTCTATCCCGATGAATGACCCGAAAGTAATGAGCATGTTTAACTCTACAGATGCACTTGGAGTAAGACCTGACGAAATCAGATCACCGGTTGCGACCTATGGTGTGCCCGAAATGGGTACCAAGTTCGTACGTCAAATGCTTATTGAGTCGAAGCCGTCCAGCTTTGCTGACTTACTGCAAATATCAGGTTTGTCTCATGGTACTGGAGTTTGGCTTGGTAACGCTCAAGAACTTATAAAGAATAACACTTGTAACATTAAGACCGTTATCGGTTGTCGTGATGACATCATGCTCTTCTTAATTTATAAAGCGGGAATGGATGCGAGCTTGGCCTTTAAAATTACCGAGAGTGTTCGTAAAGGTAAAGGTTTGTCTGACGAATGGATCGAGGAAATGAAAAAGTGCAAGGTCCCACAATGGTATATTGATTCTTGTCTAAAGATTCAATACATGTTCCCGAAGGCGCATGCTGCTGCATACGTAATTTCTGCAGTACGTACCGCCTACTTCAAGCTGTATCATCCTATTGAATATTATGCGACTTATTTCTCTGTACGTGCAGCAGATTTTGATATTGAATTGTGCTGTAAGGGGTATGAAGCCATCAGCCGTCAGATCGTAGAAATTGAGCAAAAAGGATTTCAAGCTTTGCCTAAGGAAAAGGCTATGTTGCCTGTCCTTGAGATGGCTTTGGAGATGACGGCACGTGGGTTTACATTCAAAAACATTGATCTTTACCGCTCAGAAGCGAATAAGTTTATTGTTGATGACAAGAGTTTGATTCCTCCGTTTTCTGCTTTAGCGGGAATTGGTGAGAATGCTGCTATCAACATAGCTGCTGCGAAAGATGCTGGCGAGTTCCTGTCTATTGAAGATTTCCAGCAGAAATCAAAGGCAAGTAAGACGGTTATTGAGCTGCTGACCGGCATGGGCTGCTTCCGCGGCTTACCGGAAAGCAATCAACTTTCCCTATTTTAAAGGCTTTAACAACACTTATTTCATGGCTAGAAAAGAGTGCTCCAAAGGGGGAGTCAAGGGCTAGCACTTGTCAGTCCAGTTTCCCTATGGTATAATTTCTTTGGTAATAATGAGATAAGTCCGTTGTGTAAAGAGTGGGGAAACCCACTCTTTATCTTTGGTATATAGCAAAAGACAAGTTCGTGGAGGTAATTTTCTTTTGAGCACACCCAAATCTAAAATTAAACAAACGGTAGAGCAGATGCTCGGGCCCTATCTCGACGACAATGGTTTCGAACTGGTGGACGTTGAATACGTGAAGGAAGGCTCCAATTGGTTTCTGCGTATATTCGTAGATAAAGAAGGCGGCATTGATATTGATGACTGCGGGATCATTAGCGAATATTTCAGTCAGAAGTTAGATGAGAATGATCCTATTCCTGAGGCATATTTCCTTGAGGTTTCCTCGCCGGGAGCAGAGCGTCCTCTCAAAAAAGCTGCGGATGTAGCTAAAGCGGTAGGTAAGGACGTGTATGTGACTGTTTATGAGCCGATTCAAGGACTCAAAGAATTTGAAGGTCGTTTGCTCTCGTTCGAGAACGAGGAACTGCTCATCTCCGCGGGCAAAAAAGAACATGTAGTACCGTACGCCAAGGTCGCAAGTGCGAGATTGGCCATTATTTTTTAACGTCTTGAAAGGGGGGCCGGAAATTCATGAGTATGGAGTTTATTGAAGCAATGAATGAGCTGGAGAGGGAGAGAGGCATCAGTAAAGATGTGCTGTTTGAAGCGATTGAAGCGGCGCTGATCTCTAGTTATAAACGTAATTTCAATGCAGCACAGAACGTGCGTGTTGACATGAATCGCAATACAGGTGTCATTAAAGTGTTTGCCCGCAAGTTAATTGTTGAGGAGGTCCTGGATACAAGGACTGAAATCTCATTGCCGGCAGCCAGAGAAATTAACCCGCATTTCCAGCTGGAAGATATCGCTGAGCTTGAAGTGACACCGCGTGATTTTGGACGTATTGCCGCACAGACTGCTAAGCAGGTTGTAACTCAACGAATTCGCGAGGCAGAGCGTGGACTTATCTATAATGCTTTTATCGACAAAGAAGATGATATCGTTACTGGACTAGTTCAACGTCAAGATATGCGGAACATTTACATTGATCTTGGTAAAATCGAAGCGGTTCTTCCGCTTAGCGAATTGATGCCAGGTGAAAAGTTCAAACAAAGCGAACGCATCAAGGCTTATATCACAAAAGTTGAGAATACAACAAAAGGTCCGCAGATTATGCTCTCCCGCAGTCATCCTGGATTACTGAAGCGTCTGTTCGAGCTTGAAGTTCCTGAAATATTTGACGGTGTAGTTGAGATTCGTTCTGTAGCCCGTGAAGCTGGCTTCCGCTCGAAGATTGCTGTGTATTCCCGCAATCCAGAAGTAGATCCCGTTGGTTCTTGCGTAGGTCCAAGAGGCACACGCGTTCAGACCATCGTTACTGAGCTTCGCGGTGAGAAGATCGATATCGTCCGTTATTCTGATCTGGTGCAGGAATATGTTGCGAATGCACTTAGCCCTTCAAAGGTTCTTGAAGTTCAAGTCTTTGAAGCGGAGAAGATGGCGAGAGTGATCGTTCCTGATTATCAATTGTCACTGGCTATCGGTATTAAAGGGCAAAATGCACGTCTTGCCGCTAAACTTACCGGCTGGAAGATTGATATCAAGAGTGAAACTCAAGCGGAGCAGGAATACGGCAGACCGAAATCTTCTATTGATGAAATGCATCAGGATTCCGTCTCCATAGATTAATTAACCTGCTTGACGGGAGGCGTTTGTTATGAAACAAAAAAAGGTGCCGCTGCGTAAATGCGTTGCTACCCAAGAGATGATGCCTAAAAAAGAGCTGATTCGTGTGGTAAGAACGCCTGAAGGTGAAGTGCTGATTGATCTGACGGGCAAGAAGTCAGGCCGTGGTGCTTACATATGCGGCAAGCTTGAATGCTTTCAGCTGGCACAAAAGAACAAAGCACTTGACCGTGCATTGAAATGTCAAGTGAGTCCTGAAATCTACGCCCAGCTAGCCCGGGAGTTTACTTCCGTGGAAGAGCAGTTTCTAGCAGCAAAGGATAGTGAGGATAATGAGTAAGGCGCTTTCTTATTTAGGGCTTGCCATGAGAGCAGGCAAGATAGTCACCGGTGACGAGGCTGTACTCAAAGCTGTACGGTCTTCAGAGGCGAAGCTGGTCGTTCTGGCAGGTGACGCTTCAGATAATACCCAAAAAAAGTTCCGTGATAAATGCGGAACTTACGATATTCCACTAGTAATCGCATTTCACCGGGATGAACTCGGTGCAAGTATTGGTAAAGACCAGCGTGTAGTACTGGCCATTACGGATAAAGGATTCGCGGAAATGATCTCCAAGCAACTCGGAGATACTGTCGGAGGTGGATTTATTGACTAAAGAAGAGAACAAAGATAAATTGCGCGTGTACGAATACGCCAAGTCACTAAACATGAGCAGTAAAGAAATTATTACTATTCTGAAGCGTTTGAATGTACCTGTGAATAATCATATGAGTGTCATGGAGAATGGATCCGTGAACAAAGTTGAACAGTTCTTTAAGGATATCAAATCAAACGCTGCAGCCAAGCGGGATACCGGCACCAGCAGCCGGCCGGTAACAACCGGTGCGGTAACAGCCGAACCTCAAAGTGCTCAGAATGCCAACAAAAATCAACAGGAAAAGCAGGTAGGTATGAACAGTAACCAAAACAACAACCAATCGACGACGTCCCCAAGGCCCCAAAGCGGACAAGATTCCCGCAGAACACAAACAGGTTCAACGCAGAATGCACGTCCGCAACAAAGCGGTGCTCCACGTACTAACAGTACTAGCAGTACTAGCAGTACTAGCAGCAGCCGCCCGCAAGGCAGCACTACTGGCGGCAATCGCCCACAAGGTAGCAATACCGGTGGCAGCCGCCCGCAAAGCAGTAATACTGGCGGCAACCGTCCACAAGGTAGCAATACCGGTGGCAGCCGTCCGCAAGGCAGCAATACTGGTGGTAGCCGCCCACAAGGCAGCAACACTGGTGGAAGCCGTCCACAAGGCAGCAACACAAGTGGCAGCCGTCCGCAAGGACAAAGCAGTGCACCACGCACTGACAGCCGTCCACAAGGTCAATCTGGCACAGGCGGAGGTTTCACACGCGGTGATGACAGAGGTCCTAAAAAGAACACAACTGGTGGCAGACCGAATAATAATCAAAGACGTTTCGATGATGGTAAAGGTGGTAACTACCGCGGTCGTGGTGGTAAGAATGGCCGTGGCAAGAACCAGCCAATGGTACACCGCGAGAAGATCGATAACACGCCTAAGAAAATCATCGTTCGTGGCAGCATGACCGTTGGTGAAACAGCGAAATTGCTTCACAAGGATGCTTCTGAAGTAATCAAAAAGCTGATTTCGATGGGTGTTATGGCTACCATCAACCAAGAACTTGATATCGACACCATTTTGCTACTCGCTGCTGAATTTGGCGTAGAAGTAGAAGTGAAGATTCCTGTTGACGAGGACAGCTTCGAAACAGTGGAAGAGAATGACAATGAAGAGGATCTTCAGACTCGTCCTCCAGTAGTTACTATTATGGGTCACGTTGACCATGGTAAAACTACACTACTTGATGCTATTCGTTCGACCAATGTGACGCTAGGCGAAGCCGGCGGAATCACTCAGCACATCGGTGCTTATCAAGTCGAAATCAACCAAAAGAAAATCACGTTCCTTGATACACCTGGTCACGAAGCATTTACTGCTATGCGTGCTCGTGGTGCACAGGTTACGGATATGACAATTATCGTAGTAGCTGCTGATGACGGTGTTATGCCTCAGACCGTTGAAGCTATTGCACACGCTAAGGCTGCTGGACTTCCGATTATTGTCGCTGTTAATAAAATCGACAAACCGGGTGCAGATCCTGATAAGGTGAAGCAAGAGCTTACAAGTTATGAACTTGTTCCTGAAGAGTGGGGTGGAGATACCATCTTCGTTAACCTCTCTGCGAAACAACGTATTAACTTGGAAGAACTGCTGGAAATGATCCTGCTCGTAGCTGAAGTTAATGAGTACAAAGCGAACCCTGACAAACGGGCACGCGGTACTGTTATAGAAGCTGAGCTTGATAAATCCCGTGGACCAGTTGCTCGTATACTCGTTCAGAACGGTACGTTGAAAGTCGGCGATGCCTTTGTAGCAGGTAACTGCTTCGGACGTGTACGTGCGATGGTCAATGATAAAGGTCGTAAGATCAAAGAAGCTGGACCATCTACTCCAGTAGAAATTACTGGTTTGACTGAGGTGCCACAAGCTGGCGATCCGTTTATGGCTTTTGAAGACGAGCGTAAGGCGCGTGCGATTGCTGATAGACGTTCTACTTCCCAACGTCAATCTGAGCTGAATACGAACACCCGTGTAACTTTGGATGATCTGTTCCAGCACATTAAAGATGGCGAGATCAAAGACCTTAACGTGATTATCAAAGCTGACGTACAAGGTTCAGTCGAGGCGCTTAAAGGATCCTTGGCTAAGATCGAAGTGGAAGGCGTGCGCGTGAAGATCATTCACAGCGGTGCTGGTGCGATTACTGAATCCGATATTACGCTTGCAGCAGCATCGAATGCTATCGTTATCGGCTTTAACGTTCGTCCAGACGCACAGACCAAAGCAGCTGCTGAGCAAGAAAAAGTAGATGTTCGTCTGCACAACATTATCTACAACGTAATTGAAGAAATCGAAAGTGCCATGAAAGGTATGCTCGATCCTATCTATAAAGAGAATGTTATCGGTCACGCCGAAGTTCGCAGCGTGTTCAAAATCAGCAAAGTGGGAACCATTGCAGGATGTATGGTTACTTCCGGTAAAATTACCCGTAATGCTGAAATGCGCTTGATCCGTAGCGGAATCGTAGTGTTCACAGGTAAGGTTGATACTTTGAAACGTTTCAAAGATGATGCCAAAGAAGTGGCGCAAGGTTATGAATGTGGCATAACTTTGGAACGCTATAATGACGTCCAAGAGGGCGACATTATCGAAGCGTTTCTTATGGAAACTGTAGAGCGCTAAGCGAAGAGGTGAATATAGATGTCTAAAATTAGAGCAGGACGAGTGGGCGAGCAGATCAAGAAAGAGCTTAGTCAACTTATCCAAAGCGGTCTGAAAGACCCTCGAATCGGTTTTGTAACTGTAACTGGCGTAGACGTGACTAACGATCTATCGCAAGCCAAGGTATACCTAAGCGTGTTCGGGGATGAAGAGCAGAAGTCAGACTCGCTTAAAGCGATTGAGAAAGCCAATGGTTTTCTTCGCTCAGAGCTTGGCAAGGCCATTCGCCTTCGGCATACACCGGAGCTGATCTTCAAGTTCGACGAATCTGTCGCTTATGGCAGTCATATTGAGAAGCTTCTTGGAGAGCTTCATAAGAACGATTAGAAATAAGTGATTAAAGTGGGGTTCAAAATAGCGTTATGCTATTTTGAACAACCTTTAAAAAGGAGACGGCGAATGCAGAGCTATGAACAAAGTCTCCAGCAGACCCGTGAGTTTCTGCTGGAACACGACGATTACCTTGTAGTGTCGCATGTTCAGCCGGACGGAGATGCAGTCAGCTCCACCCTTGCGGTGGGCTGGCTTCTCTCATGTCTGGGCAAAAAATATACTATGCTGAATGAAGGACCGATCCCGAAGCGAATGGAATACCTATGGCATTCGGATGAAATCATCAATATGGCCTCTAGTGAACCGCCCCGTCAATACAGCAACGTCATCTGTGTGGATTGTGCGGATTTTCAGCGTGTAGGGCTGACAAATCGCTATTTTGCGAATGAGGCTCTTATCCTGAACATTGATCACCATCCAACAAATAACGGTTATGGATTCGTTAATTTAATCAAACCGGATGCAGCTGCGACAGCGGAAATTTTGTTCGACCTGCTGAAGACATTCGAGATCGAATGGGATATTGATATCGCCACAGCTATATATACGGGTCTGTTAACAGATACCGGTGGTTTTCGTTATACCAACACATCACCAAAAGTAATGGCAGCTGTATCTGAGCTATTATCCCTTGGGGTTAACGGTCCTGAACTCGCTGAGACATTGCTTGAAGAAATGACGCTGCCACAGGTTAAAATATTAAATAAAGCCTTAAATACGCTGGAATTATCTCCTGAAGGAGATATTGCCTGGCTATATGTTACACCCGAGCATATGATCGAATGTGCTGCTGCTAATGAAGATTTGGAAGGAATCGTAAACTACCCTCGTAATATTCGGGGCGTGGAAGTAGGCATTCTTTTTAAAGTTATTCACGAACATGCGGTCAAGGTTAGCCTGCGTTCTGCCGGTAAAGTTGACGTGGCTGCATTGGCGCAAACGTTTGGAGGCGGCGGTCATACCCGTGCTGCAGGTGCGCGTATAGAAGCTACGCTTGAAGAGGCAATAGCTCAGGTGCTTGAGGAGGTAAGACGTCATTTATGAGTGAATTAGAAGGTGTTCTGGCGGTTTATAAACCGGCAGGCTTCACTTCACATGATGTTGTAGCCAAGGCACGTCGGATTCTCGGCATGAAACGAATTGGTCATACGGGGACACTAGATCCCCAAGTGACTGGTGTATTGCCGCTTTGTCTGGGACGTGCGACTCGCGTTGTGGAGTATATTCAGGAGCTGCCCAAAGAATATGTGGCAACACTGAGACTGGGGATGTCCAGTGATACTGAAGACTTAACTGGAACCATTACGGAAACTGTTGATGAGGTTCATGTAACTGAGGAAGAGATTCTTGCAGTACTTGCCTCTTTCAAAGGCGTAATTTCTCAGGTTCCTCCCATGTACTCTGCGGTGAAAGTCGACGGCAAACGTCTTTATGAATTGGCTAGAGAAGGCAAAACCGTTGAACGGAAAAGTCGCGAAGTAGAGATTTATGAAATCGAAATGACGGATATGACTTGGGAAGGTAATCATCCCGACATCACTTTCCGGGTATTATGCTCCAAAGGCACGTATATTCGTACACTTTGTGTAGATATCGGTCGTGCGCTTGGACTGCCGGGTGTAATGGTGAAGCTGGAGAGAACAATGTCGGCAGGAATTTCTGCCAGCCATTGTTTATCCCTTGAGGATATTGCCGCGCACAAGGAAGCCGGAACATTGGAAGATCATTTAATCGCTGCTGATGAGGCAATTTCGCATTTGCCTAAGCATACCGTTATGGATGAGAAGAAGAAGGCAGCACTGCAAGGGCAACGTTTGTCTTCGCGGTTCATTGCTCCAGAAGTGAAGACAACAGGTCAAATTCGGCTATACGATCTTCAGGGATTGTTTCTTGGCATTTATGAGCTGGAAGAGACAGGTGCTATTGCCCCAGTAAAGGTGTTTGCACAAGCTTAAATCAATTTTACCAAGTGAATTGTAGGTGAGAAACAGCGTGAGAACCGTAACGTTAACCTATCCGATGTCGCCGGAGACTGCTGCCGAATGGGCACAACCTCAAGTGGCTGCTCTAGGGCAGTTTGACGGCCTGCATCGTGGACATGCCAGCGTCATTACATCCGCTGTAGCCTTAGCCCGTAAACAAGGTGTGCCGGCTGCAGTCCTTACATTTCATCCTCATCCCAAAGATGTTATGGGTAAGGGAGATTATGAAGGGTACTTGACGCCACCCTTTGAAAAGCAAGAGATTCTTGCCAGCATGGGTGTCGATATCCTGTATGTTGTTGAATTTAATGAGCAGCTTTCCCGGGTTAGTCCACAGAATTTTGTCTCTGTTATGCTTTTACCGCTACATATTGTAACAGCAGTTGTTGGCTTTGACTTTCGCTTTGGCTACCAAGGTGAAGGCGATGTTGAGATGCTTCGCAAACTGGGTGAAGGTGTTATGAATGTGGAAGTTGCTCCTCCTTTTCTGCTTGAAGGTGAAAAGGTTAGCAGCTCCGGCATTCGTAAAAGTCTCCAAAATGGAGATCTGGGGCTGGCAAACTCCTGGTTCGGACGTTGCTATCATCTGCGTGGTGAAGTGGGGCATGGTGAGAAGAGAGGCCGCACAATTGGTTTTCCAACTGCCAATTTGAAGCTCAGTGATCATTTTGTCATTCCGACCAAAGGTGTATATGCGGTCCGAGTCTTTTATAAGGATAAAGTTCTGTACGGGGTTATGAATGTGGGTGTTAAACCAACCTTTCATGAGGGTGTGTTAACTCCGAGCTTTGAGGTTCATCTTTTTGACTTCGAGGGTGACCTGTATGATCAAGAGCTTAAGGTAGAATTGGTAGCTTACATTCGTCCAGAACGGAAGTTTGACTCCATTGGAGCATTGATTACTCAGATTGGCGAGGATGCAGAAACCGCGAAGAAGATTCTGGAGTATAATTTATAGTCATACCGGACAAGCCGTTTACTTTTGTTAATGGAGATGCTATACTAAGTAACGTTGCTGGCTTACAGCATCATAACCTTAGCTTGGTTGCACGTTCTCACCGACGGTGACGAGGCTAGTGGCGATTATATTGAAGGAGGTGAACAGGATGGCATTAACTCAAGAACGTAAACATCAATTGATCGACGAGCACAAAACTCACGAATCCGATACTGGATCCCCTGAGGTGCAAGTTGCTATCCTAACGGAGAACATCGTTAATTTGACTGACCACTTGCGTACGCACAAGAAAGATCATCACTCCCGTCGTGGATTGTTGAAAATGGTTGGACAACGTCGTAAACTTCTGGCGTATTTGAAAAACAAAGACATCAGACGTTACAGCGCCCTGATCGAAAGACTGGGATTGCGTCGTTAATTTTCCATAAGATTACTCTTAAAGCAGCCTGGTTGTATACCGTATGTCCTTCTCGGAGCGACAGCGGGACAGCTGGGTTGCTTTTTGAAAATTTAGGGAAAACTTAATATTAGGATCGATGAGATTATTCGCAAAAACGGCGACTTTACTTTTCAGTAAGGCCCAGCCGTTTCTTCTTATATGCATACAGAATAGGCAGCCTCCCTTTGGGACAAGCCTTTCCAATTCATTTAGATCGATATGTGAACCTGCTATTTTAGACTGCGGGTCTACTACTATTCAAGGAGGTATTTATGGAAAAACGTGTAGAAATGCAGCTGGGTGGAAGACGCCTTGTGCTGGAAACGGGCCGCCTGGCTAAACAAGCAAACGCAGCCGTTATGGTGCGTTACGGGGACACTTCGGTATTATGTACCGTTACGGCTTCAAAAGAGCCTAAGGATCTGGATTTTTTCCCGCTTACAGTTAACTATGAGGAAAGATTATATGCGGTAGGTAAAATTCCTGGCGGATTTATTAAACGGGAAGGTAGACCGAGTGAGAAAGCGATTCTGTCAAGCCGTTTGACAGACCGTCCAATCAGACCACTATTCCCTGAAGGATTCCGTAACGATGTTCAGGTATTGAACATGGTAATGAGTGTGGATCAGGACTGCGCACCAGATATTGCTGCTATGATCGGTACTTCAGCAGCACTAAGTATTTCCGATGTGCCTTTTGATGGACCCATCGGCGGCGTTGCTGTAGGTCGGATTAATGGAGAGTTTGTGATCAATCCGGATATGTCTCAGCAAGCAATCAGTGATGTTTATGTGGTGGTTGCTGGAACGAAGGATGCAATCATGATGGTTGAAGCAGAAGCGAACGAAGTGACGGAAGATGTGATGCTCGAAGCGATTATGTTCGGTCATGATGAAATCCGCAAGATCGTTGCAACCATTGAAGAACTGGTTAAAGTGGCTGGTAAAGAAAAAATGGCTGTGAAGCTGCATACAGTGAATGCTGACGTGAATACTGAGGTCCGTGCATTTGCTGAAGCTCGTCTGGTGGAAGCCGTTAAAATAGCTGAAAAACATGCGCGTCAGGAAGCGATTGATGTCGTTAATGATGAAGCGGTTGCGTATTTCGTAGAGAAGTACATAGAAGCACCGGAGCTTCTGAAAGATGTTAAAGAAGTCCTACATGATATCGTGAAGGATGAAGTAAGACGTCTAATCACACATGATAAGGTTCGTCCAGATGGACGTAAACTTGATGAAATCCGTCCGATTGAATGTGATACAAGTCTGTTACCGCGTACACACGGTTCCGGTCTGTTTACACGTGGACAAACACAAATCCTTAGCGTTTGTACTCTTGGGGCACTAGGTGATGTGCAAATTCTTGACGGAATCGATCCTACTGAAACGAAACGTTTCATGCACCATTACAACTTCCCGCCGTTCAGCGTAGGGGAAGCTCGTCCGCTTAGAGCACCAGGACGCCGTGAAATCGGTCATGGAGCACTTGGAGAACGTGCATTATCCAAGGTTATTCCTAGTGAAACTGAATTCCCGTACACGATTCGTCTAGTATCAGAAGCGATTGAATCTAACGGTTCTACTTCCCAGGCAAGTATCTGTGCCAGCATTCTGGCTATGATGGACGCTGGTGTGCCAATCAAAGCACCTGTAGCCGGCGTAGCAATGGGTCTGATCAAAGACGGAGAGCATGTCTCCATCCTGACGGATATTCAAGGTATGGAAGATCATCTCGGAGATATGGACTTCAAGGTAGCTGGTACAGCAGAAGGTGTTACAGCTATTCAAATGGACATTAAGATTGCCGGTATCGATCGCAAAATTCTTCAGGATGCACTTCAGCAGGCTAAAGAAGGCCGTCTGTTCATCTTGGACAAAATGAATGAAGCGATCTCTGCGCCAAGACCTAATCTGTCCAAATATGCTCCAAAAATCATTATTATCAACATCAATCCGGACAAAATCCGTGATGTTATCGGTGCTGGCGGTAAGATTATCAATAAAATTATTGAAGAAACCGGCGTGAAAATCGACATCGAACAAGATGGCCGTGTCTTTATCGGTTCTTCAGATGAAGAAATGATCCAAAAGGCGCGTTCGATTATCGAAGGACTTGTGCGTGAAGTACAAGTTGGAGAAATCTATGTGGGTACAGTTAGACGTATTGAGAAATTTGGAGCATTTGTTGAACTAATTCCGGGTAAAGACGGATTGGTACACATTTCCCAATTGTCTACTGAGCGCGTAGCTAAGGTTGAAGATGTTGTAGCTGTCGGGGATACAATTACCGTTAAAGTTACCGAAATCGACCAACAAGGCCGGGTTAACCTGTCGCGTAAAGCGGTATTGACTTCGGAAACTGGAGCTAAAGCTTAAGTTTCGATTGTAGAGGTACCTTTTCTAAAGTACCTAATAGCATAATAAAAGGAGACAGAAGCGATTGCGTTCTGGCTCTTTTTTTATATGAAATAAAGTAATGTGCATCACTATCACGCCTCTGGCCTCTGTTCTTATGACATAAATTCCTCTCTTGTCTCATAGATTGGGACAAAGTGTCTTTGTATTCGTGTGGAACGGACTACAAGTCGTTTCTACCGGGGAGGAAGTCGTCATGAAGACGGAAAAAGTGGCTTTAGTGGTTGCTTGTATTGCGATCGTGATAGGAATTGGCAGCACTCAGGGACCGGTAAAGGACATGCTTGCGCAATTGAAGCCGCAGGATGACCTAGCTGTGTGGAAGGATATTTCTAAGGCGGAGAACAATGATCTTCGGGCACGGATTGAGACCGCCGCAGCCAAGCTTAATGCCCCTCCAGTGAATGCTGTGGTTGATCGGGTATGGAAGGCGATTCCGGGTTATAACGGGCTTGAAATTGATGTAGAGAGTACATATCGGAATGCTCTTTTGGCACCAAAAGAACCTATAAAATTTGTGTATCGGCAGATCGAACCACAGATATCCCTGAATCAACTGGGGGCTGAACCCATATATCGTGGGAATCCGGCTAAGCCGATGGTATCGCTGATGATTAATGTGGCGTGGGGAAATGAGTACATTGTGCCAATGTTGGATGTTTTGGATGAAGAGAACGTTAAAGTTACGTTTTTTCTGGATGGGAGCTGGCTGAGTAAAAACCCGGAACTGGCTAAAGAAATGCTAAAACGCGGTCATGAGATGGAGAATCACGCTTATACCCACCCTAATATGAGTACTTTAAGTCGTGCACGAGCTACTGTAGAAATTGAGAAGACACAAAAGCTGTTAAAGGAATCGCTTGGAGTCACTAATAAATGGTTCGCCCCCCCTTCTGGTGATTTCGATCAGGAGACGGTAGAAATTGCAGGCAGCTTAGGGCTCAAAACCGTACTATGGACCGTAGATACCGTAGATTGGCGAAATCCGTCTCCTGAATCTGTGGTTGCCAAAATCACAAGCAAAGCGGAACCCGGCACTCTAGTCCTAATGCATCCCACAGCCGCATCCTCCAAAGCTCTGAAGGCCATGATACGTGGAATCAAAGCAAAAGGGTTACAGCTAGGCACAGTAAGTCAAACGCTCTCAGCAGAGCGGCTAATCCCCTCTAATGTTGAGTGAGAGATGTATTTCTGGTAGGATTATAGGCACGTGTAATTAAATTAGATAGAACATGGCTATTAGCCAGGAGGACTTGAAGTGGAAAAAATAGTGTTATCCAATGGTTTACGAGTGGTAATGGAGAAAATCCCGACCGGCCGGTCCGTTTCTTTCGGAATCTGGGTAAAGACAGGCTCTCGGAATGAACATCCTGGAAACAACGGGATATCCCATTTTGTAGAACATATGCTTTTTAAAGGTACGGATCGGTACAGCGCCAAGGATATTGCTGAGCAGTTTGACGCCATCGGCGGCAATGTAAATGCGTTTACCTCAAAGGAATATACATGTTATTATGCTAAAGTATTGGATGAGCATCTGCCTATCGCTGTAGATGTGTTAGCGGATATGTTCTTCCGTTCACGGATGGACGCTGAAGAGCTGGAGAAAGAAAAGAATGTCATCCTTGAGGAAATTTCCATGTGCGAGGACACGCCGGATGATCTTGTGCATGATTTGATGTGTGCTGCTGCCTACAAGGACCATCCGCTTGCGTATTCCATCCTCGGCTTGAAGGAACGGCTAATGGAGATGAAGCCGGATGATCTTCGGGCGTATATGAAGGAACAATACACGATTGAGAATACGGTTATAAGCGTTGCCGGCAACATCAGTGATGGATTGATTGAACTGCTGGAACAGCATTTTGGTTCTTTTGATAATCATGGTACAAGTGCGCCGCTGACTCCACCAGATTACTATGGAGAGCTCTTATTTCACCGCAAGAAAACAGAGCAGAATCACATCTGTCTTTCCTTACCAGGTGTCCGTTCTGGCGATCCCCTGCAGTATGCTATGGTGCTGATTAATAATGCCGTAGGCGGAGGGATGAGCTCCCGCATGTTCCAGGAAATTCGTGAAAAGCGCGGATTAGCTTATTCGGTGTATTCCTATCACAGCTCCCAGGCAGATTCTGGTCTGTTTACGGTCTATGCTGGAACAGCGCCCAAGCAAACAAAGGATGTCATGGAGTTAATCAAGGAAATGATGTACGAACTTGCTACCAACGGCCTCAGTGAAGATGAGCTGAGAAAAGGTAAGGAGCAGCTTAAAGGCAGCCTCATCCTTAGTCTCGAAAGCACTAGCAGCCGAATGAACCGTATCGGAAAAAATGAACTTATGCTCGGAAGACATAATACATTGGACGATATGATCGCCAAAATTCAGCTAGTGACGATGGACAATATCAACAGTGTGCTGGACCATATGTTCGCGGAGCCGCTTTCTTTAGCGATGGTAGGCTCATCAGATAAAGCTATTGCAAATGTTAGGAGAGATGATCTTGTCTTATTACGTACAAATCAATAAACTTGCTGGAAACGAGGATGTAAATCTTCCTTGTAAAATGTCGGAGCAAGCTTCCGGTTATGATCTTTATGCTGCCGTTGCGGGTGAAATTGTACTTGCACCAGGAGAGCGGGCATTAATTCCAACAGGGATTTCACTGGCTATGCCAGAGGGGCTTGAAGCGCAGATCCGTCCGCGTAGTGGACTGGCCTTGAAGCACGGGATTACCTGCTTGAATACACCTGGAACTATAGACGCCGATTACCGCGGAGAGATCAAAGTGCTCTTGATCAATCTGGGGCAGGAGCCTTTTGCTATCGCTCGCAATGAGCGGATTGCCCAAATGGTATTTCAAGCCGTTCCAGTGGTTAATTTGGTGGAAGTGGAAGAGTTGTCCGAAACTCAACGCGGAGCCGGAGGCTTTGGCCATACTGGCAAGTAAGAGTGTTGTTACAATTCATTTAAAAAGCTTACGAATTCATGCCCAAGGTATGATTCGTGAGCTTTTTTTGATATGCAGAGTTAATTATCCAAAACTTTAATTTCTTCGATTGTTAAGCAGATAGCATTTTATAAAGTGCTAACTGCAGTGCCATCTGCAGTGCCATCTGCAGTGCCATCTGCTACTCCAACTAATCCCGACTTCCCCATCGAATAAACTCAGCATTTTCATTGGCGCTCTGCCACTACTCTAACCCTACCGTCAAATTAAAGACGAAGCCCCTATCGGACCCCAGTGCTCTTATTTATAACAATTCTGCTTAATTCGGCTGTTTTCGGACCCCAGTGTCACTATTTGATCAAAAACACCTGATATCGAGCCTGTTTATATCGAATAAGAGCACTCCAGTCCGAAACTCCTCCTAAAAGGCAAAAAATACACAAATAGTTGCATCTCGGTCCTTAACTCATCAGCCGTAACCCGTAACCCGTTAGTTCATCATCAGCCATGCGTGCCGGGGATTTCATTTCCGCTCTTCACCCATTAACTATGCCCAGCATAAGATGCTTTATAGTCGATAGTGTATGTTGAAAGGAGCGTCATCCCTATGCTTACTGGCGTCAGGATCGTGTTCCTGGGCGGGGACGCGAGACAGCTTGAAGTGATTCGGAAATGTGTGGAATTGGATGCGACGGTAAGCGCTGCCGGGTTCGATAAGTGGGAGACCCCTAGCCCAGGGGTGAGCCTGGAACAATTGACGGTAGAGCTGCTGAGTAATGCAGATGTATTAGTGTTGCCTACGGTAGGCTGTGATGATGAAGGAAATATTAGTGCTCTATTTTCTTCTGAGCGTTTAACGATTCTGGAGGAGCATTTCACTGCGCTGCCATCCGATTGTTTAGTGTATACCGGTATGGCTAAAAGTTACTTGCGCGGGATGTGTACCAAGCACTCACTGAAGTTAATCGAACTGCTTAATCGTGATGATGTGGCTATTTACAACTCTATCCCGACAGCGGAGGGAGCGCTGGTAATGGCCATTCAGAACACGGATTTTACAATTCACAGCTCGAAGTCAATGGTGCTGGGTTTAGGTAGAACTGGATTTACAATGGCTCGAAGTCTACAGGGACTGGGGGCCAGTGTAAAGGTTGGTGTCAGAAAACAAGAACATTATGCACGTGCTGAGGAAATGGGCTGGAAGCCTTTTATGACCAATGAGCTGCTGCTTCACGTACCCGATGTGGATCTTATATTTAACACGATACCAAGTATGATCATCACCGCACAGGTGCTCTCGCGGCTTGCGCCGCATTGCGTAATTATTGATCTGGCATCTGCACCAGGCGGCTGTGACTTTCGTTATGCTGAGAAACGTGGGATTAAGGCGATGCTGGCTCCAGGACTCCCTGGCATTGTAGCTCCAAAAAGCGCTGGGATTATTATGGCAAATGCGCTGGTACAGTCGATTTCGGACGAGGCTTTAATCAAGGGGGACGAATAAAATGGATTGGCACGGAAAAACAGTAGGGTATGCGATCACTGGATCTCATTGCACTTTTGCTGAGGTAATGCCACAAATTCAGCGCTTCGTAGACGGGGGAGCAAACGTAGTACCTATAGTTTCTGCCTCTGTACTAGGAACAGACACCCGCTTTGGGACATCGCAAAATTGGTTAAAACAGTTGAAAGATATAACAGGGAATGATATCATTTCTACAATTGTTGAAGCGGAGCCGCTGGGTCCTTCCAAGCTGCTGGATGTGCTGACAATAGCACCTTGCACAGGAAATACAACGAGTAAACTGGCTAATGCCATGACGGATAGTCCCGTGCTAATGGCAGCTAAATCACAGATGCGCAACGGACGTCCACTAGTTCTAGCGATATCTACAAATGATGGATTGGGCCTAAATGCCGCAAATATTGCTAAGCTTCTGGTGGCTAAACATATTTATTTTGTACCATTCGGTCAAGATAACCCTGAGGGTAAACCTAACTCGCTCGTGGCACGCATGGATCTTATCCCGGAAGCTTGCTATGCCGCTTTGCAAGGTAAACAACTACAGCCGATGATCATCGAACGGTTTCATTCAGCATAGAAAATTGACAGAGTTCGGCTGATTTTGTTGTGGACAATAAAAGGGGAGATGCACCAAATGAGCAATGAGAAATGCCAAGATAACGTAGTGGAACCAGCTAAGTTCATTGCTATCAAAAAAATATAAGCAGTATTGCTACCGTCCTCAGGTTCGAGGGCGGTACAGCCATTTAACAACTTACTTAACGAATAAGCTCACGTACCGTAATCTTTTCACGAATGATTAGTGTGTTTGCTTTGATAATAATGGGGGAATTATACATGGGTATTCTGGTACAAAAATTCGGAGGAACATCGCTATCCACACCGCAAGCTAGAGAACACGTAATCCGCAATGTCAAAAGGGAGCTGGCAAGTGGCTATAGTCTTGTAATTGTTGTATCGGCTATGGGCCGTCGTGGAGAGCCTTACGCAACTGACACTTTGCTGGATTGGGCTGTGCAGAACGGAGATGCACTTCCAGACCGGGAAAAAGATCTCTTGATGTGCTGTGGCGAAATTATTTCAGCTACTACTCTATGTGGGCTGCTGGAGAATGAAGGCATCGCTTCTACAGTGTTAACGGGAGCTCAGGCAGGATTTCTGACAGATAGCAACTACGGTAATGCCAGAATTCTGGATGTGCGTCCGGAACGCATTCTCCGTGAGCTGCGTGAGGATAAGGTAGTTATTGTTACCGGGTTCCAGGGCCAGACTGAGGCGGGTGATTTGACAACTTTAGGCCGTGGCGGCAGTGATACCTCTGCTACAGCACTGGGTGCTGCTCTTCATGCTGATATGGTGGATATTTATACGGATGTTAACGGAATTCTTACAGCAGATCCACGGATCGTTGAAGATGCTAAGCCATTAACTTACGTTAGTTATACTGAAATTTGCAATATGGCTCATCAGGGAGCGAAAGTCATTCATCCACGTGCGGTTGAGATTGCTATGCAGGCACAGATCCCAGTTCGTGTTCGTTCAACCTTTTCAGAAGCTGAAGGTACGTTGGTTACGAATCCAGAAGGATTTAACGATATCCAAGCAGGGGGAATTGTGGATCGATTCGTTACAGGGATTGCTTATGTCAGTAATGTTACACAGATTTCTGTGGAATGCCCGGACGGTAACGGAACCGGAGTGCAGCTGCAAATCTTTAAGAGTATGGCAGATAACGGAATAAGCGTTGATTTTATTAATGTAACACCTACGGAAGCTCTTTATACGGTTTTTGATGACAAATCAGAGAAGGCTATTTCTGCTCTACAGCAGCTGGGTTTGCGACCTAAGAGTTTGTCGGGTTGTGCCAAAGTTTCTGTTATCGGGGGCGGAATTAATGGTGTGCCTGGTATTATGGCGCGCATTGTTGAGGCGCTTAGCTCGCAAAACATTCAAATACTACAATCCGCGGATTCGAATACAACGATATGGGTGCTTGTGAAAAAAGAAGATATGGTGCAGTCCCTGCGTTCGCTGCATGCTATGTTTGAATTGCACCGCTGACAAGGAGGAATTCAAAGTGGATTTCGGAAGATTAATAACAGCCATGGTAACCCCTTTTGATGGGGATGGAGAAATCAACTGGGATGTAACTTCACAGCTTGTCGATTATTTAATTGAGGTACAGAAATCAGAAGCTTTGGTTGTCTGCGGAACGACAGGGGAATCGCCTACATTAAGCGATGAGGAAAAGCTGCAGCTGTTTTCTTTTGTGCTGGAAAAGGCGAATGGACGTTGTAAAGTTATTGCTGGAACTGGCAGCAATAACACGAAACATTCCATTCAGCTGACGAAGGAAGCGGAGAAAATAGGCGTAGATGGAGTGCTTTTGGTCGTTCCTTATTATAATAAACCGAATCAGGAAGGTCTTTATCAGCATTTTTCCACGATTGCTTCAGAGACTTCATTACCAGTGATTCTATATAATGTTCCAGGTCGAACAGGTGTAAGTATGAGCGTGGCCACTACCCTGCGGCTTGCTGAGATTCCGAACATCGTTGCTACGAAAGAATGCGCGTCTGTAGATCAGGTAACACTTATTGCCTCTGATTGTTCAGATGATTTCCGTGTATATACGGGTGATGATGCCTCAGGTCTTGCCAGTCTGGCTGTCGGTGGATACGGAATTATAAGTGTATCTAGCCATGTGGTTGGTGCGCAGATGTCAGAAATGATTTACGCTTATACCTCCGGCAATGTTCAGCTTGCTGGAGAGATTCATCGCCAGCTGTTCCCGATTTTTAAAGGAATGTTTGAATGCCCACAACCGCTGCCCAATCCTTCAGCTGTAAAATATGCTTTAGGACTCAAGGGGATCCCTGTGGGCGGAGTCAGATTGCCGCTTATTTCGCCAACGGAAGCGGAAGCGGCTTTTATTGAAGCACTATTTCACTAAGAATTAATCATTGCTGATGTACGTTCTAAACCGGCTACTCTATTGAGGGAGCCGGTTTTTTCATTTATATTTTTTTTCTGAAATATTGAGGCGAATTTAAGGAAAGAATTTGGATACGAGGCGGATGACTTGTCTTTTGCCAAAAAAATCATGTATAATGATCTTAAGTGACTGGGTGCGGTTAAAATTAAATATGCGGTAATCTTCCGTCAATGTAATACATTGTGAGACAGGATAGGTCCCAAGATGAGTCTGTTTAAATAAATGACATGTCTTCGCGCGAGGGGCGCGACGGTGAATTTTGACGGCGTTTGTCCGCTTCAATATGAACTTTACTGCCCGGAATCGGGAGCTTTCGCATTGCGCATTTTACAGATTTCAGGAATTTCCTCGTCGATTGGAAGTTATTGGCTGTTTGAAAGAAATGTGTTCAGCGCCGCTGAAATAATCGAAGTTCGATATTTACCAATAAAAGTATGACGTCCAACATCATAGGAGGGTTAGATTCATTTGTCCAAAAAAAACAACAACGATAAATTGACGATTTTCGCATTGGGCGGAGTCGGAGAAATCGGGAAAAACATGTATGTTATTCAATACGGAGCTGACATTGTAGTCGTGGATTCGGGACTCAAGTTTCCGGAAGAGGATATGCTCGGTATTGACATCGTAATTCCTGACATCTCGTATTTGACAGAGAACCGTGACAAGGTAAGAGGTATTGTGCTTACTCACGGACACGAGGATCACATCGGTGGTCTGCCTTATGTCCTGAAGAATTTGAATGTTCCAGTCTATGGAACAAGATTGACTTTAGGTCTTGTAGAGAACAAATTGAAGGAAGCGAACCTGCTGGGTGACACCAAACGGATTCTGATCAACGAAGATTCAGAAATTCAATTGGGGAACTCACTTAAGGTAACTTTCTTTAGAACCAACCACAGTATTCCTGATTCCGTGGGTGTATGCATTGAGACTCCGGAAGGAAATGTTGTTCATACGGGCGATTTCAAATTTGACCACACCCCAGTCAACGGTCAATTTGCAAATCTGCATCGGATGGCAGAGATTGGCCAAAAGGGCGTACTTGCTCTTTTGTCAGATAGTACGAATGCTGAGAAACCAGGCTTTACCCCATCTGAGAAGAATGTCGGTATTGTGCTGGAAGACATTTTCCGCAAGGCTGAGCAACGTGTCGTTGTAGCAACTTTTGCTTCCAATGTGCACCGTATTCAACAAGTGGTTAATGCAGCAGAATCTACGGGTCGTAAGATTACAGTAATTGGCCGTAGTATGGTCAACGTTGTATCCATCGCTTCAGAGCTTGGATATTTGAACGTACCTGACGGAATGCTTATCGAACCGGAAGAAATGAATAGAATGGCAGCAAATCGTGTAGTTGTTCTTTGCACAGGCAGCCAAGGCGAGCCAATGTCTGCATTGACACGTATGGCACGTTCTAGTCATCGCAAAGTAGATATCCTGCCAGGCGATACCGTTATTATTGCGGCAACACCTGTGCCAGGTAATGAGAAGTATGTAGGCCGTACTATCGATGAATTGTTCCGTCTTGGTGCTAATGTGATTTACAGCGGTTCCAACTCCGGCGTTCACGTATCCGGTCACGGTAGTCAAGAAGAACTTAAGCTTATGCTTAACCTGATGAAACCGAAATTCTTCATTCCGATCCACGGTGAATACCGCATGCAGCGCAAACATGCTTTGCTGGCAGAATCGGTTGGCGTAGAGCCACAGAACATTTTCATCACTGAAATCGGTGAAATTGTTGAAATCCAGGGCGGTGCCGCTCGTAAGGCTGGCAAAGTAACAGCTGGTAACGTATTGATTGACGGACTAGGTGTAGGCGATGTTGGTAACATTGTATTGCGTGACCGTAAGTTGCTGTCTCAAGATGGTATCTTGGTTGTCGTGGTTACACTTAGCAAGCAGAATGGTGCAATTGTTTCTGGACCTGACATCATTTCACGTGGTTTTGTTTATGTTCGGGAGTCCGAAGGGCTGCTCGACGAGGCTAACCGAATTGTATCCAGTACATTGCAACGCCTGATGAGTGAAAAAGTAAATGAGTGGGCTTCCCTTAAAACAAGCGTAAAAGATTCGCTGGGCCGTTTCTTATATGAACAAACGCGCCGCAGACCGATGATTTTGCCAATTATCATGGAAGTGTAAGGAGAGTTTCTCCTTCAATGAATATATAGCTAGGGCTGAGCCCCTTTTCCCCGGAAATATTGGACGGTTTCCACGGGAGAAGGGGTTTTTGTATGTTCATAAGCTGAAAATTGCATAATGCAGCACCCTGAAACGTCATACTAAGGATTGTTAGTAAGGCAACAGCAGACTAGAGCTGCATATAACAAGGGAGAGCTGCGAAGATGAATTACATCGAAGGATCAAATGGAGCAAAAAATGAGGAAGTTGTCCCAGGAGAAACTAATCCGAATCCTAATGAAAATATGCCGCCCACTACAATGGGAGCGATTAAGGAGCTTGGACAAACAGTAGTCCCAAGTGGAGAGCCTGATATTTTTTGCTTAACGATTATTGGTCAGATTGAAGGACATATTGTTATGCCTCCACAGAACAAAACAACAAAGTATGAGCATATCATTCCGCAGCTGGTGGCAGCTGAGCAGAATAAAAACATCAAAGGCCTGCTTATCATTTTAAATACGGTAGGTGGAGATGTAGAAGCGGGATTAGCAATTGCGGAAATGATTGCATCCCTCTCCAAGCCAACGGTAACCGTAGTCATTGGAGGCGGGCACAGCATCGGGGTGCCGATTGCAGTTTCCTCCACTTATTCGATTATTGCTGAAAGTGCAACGATGACGATTCATCCGATTCGAATGAATGGTTTAGTGATCGGAGTGCCGCAAACTTTCGAGTATATGGAGAAAATGCAGGAACGTGTCGTTAAATTTGTGACTTCCCATTCGCGTATTTCTGAAGAACAGTTCCGTGATCTCATGTTTAAGACAGGTGAGCTCAATCGTGATATCGGGACGGCTGTGGGGGGCTTGGATGCCGTTAAATATGGTCTGATGGATGAGGTCGGCGGGATCGGAGCGGCACTTGCGCATCTTAACCGAATGATCGGCGGGGATTTCTCAGCATCGACTCCAGGAGGGATTACGCAATGACACTGTACACAGTAGTTGCAATGGAACAGGTGTGGGAGGGGGCATTTAACAATTATGCCGCAACCCGAGAAGTTAGTGTGCAGGGCATGCTGATGCAGGTTGAACCGATGGAGGAAGGACGTGCGCGGATTGTGAGATTATTGGATTGTCCGCTGAACCGTTATCTAGATCCGGCGTTCTCTCCAGGTTCGATAATTACATTAACATAAAGATTCATTTTCTGACAAAAGAGAACATAGGTACGCCACGCCATTATATGGTATAATGTTGTTCCGGGGGTGGCTGGCGTGGCTAAACGAAAAAAGAAGAAGAAAAAAGCGCTGCTCGGCAGCGTTTTAAAATATGAAATATATGGAATTTTATTAATAACTATTTCCGTCATTGCACTGTCTGGTGAAGCAGCCGTAGGGCGCTCACTTTCAAGTATGGCGGGTTACTTATTAGGGAGATTTTATTTTGTGTTGCCGCTTATCGGCATTTTTTATGGACTTATGGTGATGATCCATCGAAGATGGCCTTCCTCGTGGAACAGCAGGCATACTGGCGTGCTTCTGCTTCTATTGTCTATGTGCCTTATGAGCACAATATCTGCAATGGAGCAGAAGCTTGGCCCGTTGTCTTTGTTACATCCTGGCAATGTAATGACACAAATACATAATGATCTTTCGGGATCACTTTCACCTGGCTCGAACGAAAGCAATGTCTATATGCTGGGTAAGGATATAAGCGGAGGGTACATCGGCGGGTTGGAGTATGCAGCGCTGTTATGGCTTTTTGGTAGTCTGGGCGCTAAGCTGCTTATGATCGTCATGCTGGCGATCAGCTTTATGCTAATTACCAACTTGTCCTATGTGGAGATTTTTACGCTTTTGCGAGTGCGCTTGGTTAAGTTTGTGGAGGGAATTCGTCTCCATGCTGCAAACCGTCCGAAGGCGGTTCCCGTAGCGGCCAGACCTTCTAGAGCCGCTGCTCCAGCTAAGGCTCGGCAGGTGAAGCAGCCTGTCTATGATGACGAGGAGGAAGAAGACGAAGACGATCGGTATTTGCCTAATCGCAAACAACCTGTCCTTATGAAAAAAATATCTGGCTGGTTCTCAGGCTCCACGCGTTCACAGGTGGAAGCAGATTCTGAGGATGACGATCAGGGTCCAATTGTGACAAGTGCTTCAACCGGTCCGATTATTTCGGGATTAACTCCAGATAGTCATGTAATTCCATTAGACGATATCGATCATGATTTTGATGATGCGGATCTGGATATTGAACCTGTGACGCCTATTATTCGTGACTTCTTTGAACATATCCGTTCAGAAGGGTTAAACGAAGAAGACCGGGAAGAGTGGAGTGAATTCTCACCCGCAGCTCGTGGTGAAGCAGCTAAACCTGCTGTAGCCGGACCTAATGCCGTTAAGCAGCAGCCTACGGATGAGTCTGAGGAGAATGTAAGCATAGACTTGGAAGGCCTGCTAGGTGCTTCTCCAGATGGAGAGATTATTCCTGCTCCTCCAGCACCACCGCCACCGAAGCCATATAAGCTGCCATCGTTCCGTCTTCTAGCCAAACCTAACAATGGTGGCAAAGCTGGAGATCAGAATGATTATATGCAGACAGCCCGTAAGTTAGAAGCAACACTTGAAAGCTTTGGGGTACGGGCTAAGGTGCTGGAGGTAGTAAGAGGCCCAGCGGTTACGAGGTATGAGATACAACCGGATATTGGGGTTAAGGTTAGCCGTATTGTAAATCTGACGGATGACATTGCCCTTGCACTTGCAGCCAAAGACATTCGGATGGAAGCGCCGATTCCGGGTAAATCTGCAATTGGGATAGAAGTTCCGAACTCTGAGGTGTCTATTGTTACCATGCGCGAAGTTATGGAAACACAGATTTTTCAGGAGGCTGAATCCAGATTATCGATTGCTTTTGGCCGTGATATTTCCGGCCAGACCATTATTGGCAATCTGGCTAAGATGCCCCATTTATTGGTGGCCGGTGCAACTGGCTCCGGTAAATCTGTCTGCATCAACGGGATTATAACAAGCATCTTATACAAAGCTAAACCTGATGAAGTTAAATTCCTCATGGTCGATCCTAAGATGGTAGAGCTGAATGTGTACAATGGAATTCCCCATCTTTTGGCTCCGGTTGTCACAGATCCAAAGCGGGCTAGCCTAGCTTTGAAGAAGATTGTTGTGGAAATGGAGAAGCGTTATGAGCTATTCTCCAAATCGGGAACACGGAATATGGAAGGTTATAATAAGCTAATGGCTGAGAATCCAGCGGCAATTCTCCCGTATATCGTTGTTATTGTGGACGAGCTTGCGGATTTGATGATGGTTGCAGCCAATGATGTCGAGGATGCAATTTGCCGACTTGCACAAATGGCGCGGGCGGCTGGAATTCATTTAATTATCGCTACACAACGCCCTTCAGTAGATGTAATCACAGGTTTAATTAAAGCTAATATTCCGTCCCGGATCGCTTTTGGCGTATCGTCCAATGTGGATTCACGTACCATTTTGGATATGCCCGGTGCAGAGAAGCTGTTAGGCCGAGGTGATATGTTGTTCTTGCCAATGGGCGCATCTAAACCTATTCGTGTACAGGGAGCTTTTATGAGCGACCAAGAAGTAGAGACTATTGTTCAATATGTCAGCAGTCAAGGTGAAGCCGAATACGATGAGTCCATCGTTCCTGAAGTGGATGATACAATCACAGAGGATCAGGAGCCGCAGGATGAATTATACGAGCAGGCCGTACAAATTGTGCTGGAGGCTAAACAGGCTTCAGTGTCGCTGCTACAGCGTCGTATGCGTGTCGGTTATACCCGTGCAGCCCGGTTGATTGACTCTATGGAGGCTCGTGGAGTCATCGGTCCTTACGAGGGCAGCAAGCCGCGTGAGGTGCTGGTGTCACTTGAGCAATATCAGCATAACAAGATCAGCTCCTAAGCTGGACAAGCCCGTCGAAACCTTCAATAGACAGTAAAAGAGATGGCCACTTTATGAAGTGGACCATCTCTTTTTTGTATCCTGAGTACTTATTTGACTCTTGGTGCAGCAAGCAAAGCTTCAACAATATAATCCAGTTGCACATTTAGAGAATAGATATCACTGTAATAACCTAATCCAAAATCAATTTCCATCAAACGGCCTTCTTTCACGGCAGGGATATTGTTCCAAATTGGGTTTTGGGTCAGATCAGCCATACCATCATAAGAGGAGCGGAAGATATAGTCACCGCTGTATTTGCCAAGGACTTCAAAGGATACGGATTCGCCATCTGCACCAGTCGCCGTATCTATTTTCTGTTGAATGATTTCCGGCGCCTTCATGCCTAAATATTCATAAATGATTTGCGAACCACGTCCGAATTGTTTGCTTGCCACAACAGCCATACTGTTGTCTTTTCCACCTTCCATGATGGATATTGTGTGATCCAGAATACCAGCTTCTTGCAGCTTTTGTTTGCTGTCTTCAACTTTTTTATGGAAATCAGTAAATAATTCTTTTGCTTGATCTTCTTTGCCTACGACTTGTCCAATAAAGGACACCCGTTCTTCTGTTGACATTTTTTCATACGGAACTAACACTGTTGGTGCAATTTGGTGGAGGGCTTCATAAGTTTCCTCTGACGGCACGATGATAAGATCAGGATTTAGAGCAAGGATTGCTTCAGGGCTAGCCTCAAACCAGGTGCCAAGCTTTTGCACATCTTTTAGCTCATCTTCAAATGCAGCACCCTCGGATACATCGGATACACCTATAGGTTTAATGCCTAGAGCCAGTACATCACCGAGCAAATAAAGAACTACGACTCTTTGTGGACTAGTGGGAACGGCAATGTCTCCTTTAACTGTGGAAATTATCCGGGTTTGTGCTTCGACAGCAGCTTTATCTGTATTTGCTCCTGTACTTGTTTCTGCTGAGGGGGTTGGTGTCCCATTGCTTGACGCATTTGAATTTGTGGTTCCCGTGGAACAAGCGCTTAACACTATGGTAAAGCATAATAACAGGGTGAGCAGTAATGATGGTTTGGCATTTCTAAACATTGGTAATTCCCCTTCTCCGTTATATTGATAATGATTATCATAATCAATATAACGGAGAGGTTGTGTTCGGGCAATGTCAATTTGTGCACCTTGGGATGGCATATCACGCCAACTGGGTTGGGTGATCAATTTATTTTTGTATCGGACAGGGGAGGTTCCGTAATATTTTTTGAACATTTTTCCTAGATAATAGCCATCAGGATAACCTACTGCAATTGCGATGTCATGCAAGCTCGCCTCAGTGTTCAGGAGCAGTATTTTCGATTTTTCCATGCGGATGCTGATTAAGTACTGAGCAGGGCTAGTCTGCAGCCGTGTTCTGAATAATCTGGATAATGTTCTAGGGCTGCTGTTTACCGCTTTAGCTAATTTTTCAAGAGAGAAGATTTCCTTATAATAAGTCTGCATATAGCGAATTGCTTGATCTAGCGGATCAGGTTGTATTAACTGTGTTTCCAGCGTATGCAGCTGCCTAAGCAGCTCATAAATCCATTGATAAAACAGTGTTTTAACATGCAGCCGATCCAAAAGACCTGTTTTGCCCCAATCAGTAAACATGTTCTCCATCTTATCAAATAAGGGCAGTGGACTAGTAGGCGTAAATCCATATTGAAGATTAAAGGGATTATTGTGTTCCATAATTGCTTTTAGATTGTTGCGTGAGGCGAGTGAAAGGTTTGCTTTATATAAAATTAAGTAATACTCCAGTAGTTCCTCCGTGCGTAAAAATTGAATGTTCATTCCTTTTCCACCATGAAGGATATGAAAGTTGCCGATCTCGTGCGGGACCTCGTCAATCAGTATTTCGGCCTTGCCGTTTATGATCAATAAGAATGCGCTTGAGGGCAGCTGATAATGTGAATTCAGATCACTTGATCGTTGAAAAGTATGGCGTATATCAATAATTTCTATTAATGCGTGGTTCCACAATAAAATGTGGTCCTTTAAATTCATGATTAATATCAACTCCAACGTTTTCTTATTTCGATTATAGTTGATAATTATTCTCAATTACAATGAAACGCTATTACTTCTTTTTTAGTAATGCATAGGATGTCCTGACAGTCGTCATAATAACTTTAGCCATCCATGCAGAACTCACAAAAGAAAGGTAGAGCGAACCCCTATGAAGAAACATAAGTTGTGGATCTTTGCTTCTTTAACCCTTGCACTTGCTGCCGCGCCGTTTGCAGGAATGCTGCTCCAGGGTAATGGCATACTACAGACCAAGCAAAGTGCTGCTGCGTCATTTGTCCATGAACTAAATCATCCTGAAGAAGAGGCCTTGCCTGCCTTCAGCACGACTCCGATTAAACTCGGTTCTTCTGGTCAGGATGTTTATGAGTTGCAAGGACGTTTAAAACATCTGGGCTTTTATGAAGGGAAAATAGACAGTCAGTTTGGTCCGAAAACGAAAAATTCAGTAACGTGGTTTCAATGGAAGTTTGGAATGAAGTCTGATGGCATCGTAGGCGCTAAGACTAAGCTGAAATTGTATAACGCAACTAAGAACTGGAAGCCAACAGAGTCGGCTTCAGCAACCGGAAATAATACAGCAAACAACAACACCGGTAACAAAACAAATACAACCAATAATTCGGATTCAGCGTCTCTGTCTTCAGGGAATACGATGGGATTATCAGAAAATGATCTCAAAATTATGGCTAATGCCGTCTATGGTGAGTCAAGAGGTGAACCTTTCGAAGGACAAGTTGCTGTTGCTGCAGTAATCTTGAACCGGGTAAAATCTCCGAGCTTTCCAAATACGCCGTCTGGCGTTATTTTTCAGCCGGGAGCTTTTACAGCTGTAGCTGACGGGCAGATTTATTTGGAGCCAAATGAGCAGGCACGAAAAGCAGTGCAGCAAGCGCTGAATGGCTGGGATCCTTCGGGTGGATGTTTGTATTATTTCAACCCTAAAACGGCGACCTCCAAATGGATTTGGACTCGTCCACAGGTCAAGACTATCGGCCAGCATATTTTCTGTATGTAGATAAGTAAAGAAGTAAATCCAGAGAGCAACCGGGAAGAGGCATCCGGTTGCTTCCTTACTTTGGAATGGTTTAGAATGGTTATTAATTCATAAACATGTTAATGAGCAACTATCCACGCGGTAAAGGAGTTTTGGACTTGACTAATAATGTATTTCAGCATGGCAACGTTGCAGGTATGCGTATTCACGTGATGCCTACCAAGGCGTTCAAGACCTACGCCATCTCACTTTATGCCGGCGTCCCACTTAATGAGGATACGGTAACCCCTACAGCACTTGCTCCATTTGTGCTCCGCAGAGGTACCGCTTCTTATCCAGAGACTACTCAATTCCGCGAGCGTTTGGAGGAGCTGTATGGCGCTGGATTTGGTTTTGATATTTATAAAAGAGGCGATTATCAGATTGTTCAGTTTCGCATGGACACCATTAATGACTCCTTCGTGCAGAGTCAGGAGAGCTTGCTTGAACAATCCTTTGCTTTCCTAGGAGAAGTCCTGACCCGTCCGTTGGTGGAGGATGGAAGCTTCCGTTCCTCCTATGTTGCAACAGAGCGTGAAACAGTGCGCAAGAAGCTGGAATCTATCGTAAATGATAAGATTCGTTATGCTGCAGAACGCTGTATCGAAGAAATGTGCCGTAACGAGCCCTATCGTCTTCATCCACTGGGTCAAAGAGCGGATTTGGATCGGATTACTCCAAAAAGTTTGTACGAATCCTATAACTCATGGCTGGATGGAGCTATTTTGGATCTCTATGTAGTGGGAGATACGACTACTGAGGAAGTTGAAAAGCTTGTGCAGCATCACTTCGGACGCATTCAGTCGGAGGTGGGCTTATATAGCTCCAAGTTTGTCCCAGTATCCGTCAGCGAGGTACGGACGGTAGAGGAGAAGCTGGATGTCAGTCAGGGCAAGTTGAACATGGGTCTGCGCACATCAATTACGTACAAGGACGATACATATGCGTCCGCACTTATGTACAACGGAATATTAGGAGGGTATCCGCACTCCAAACTCTTCGTCAATGTACGGGAGAAGGCCAGTCTTGCATACTATGCTTCTTCACGCTATGACGGTCACAAGGGGATTGGAACGATACAATCAGGTATCGAAACGCAAAATTACAACAAAGCTGTTGAAATTATAGAGAAACAATTGGAAGAGATGAAAGCTGGCAATATCAGTGATCTGGAGTTAAGCCAGACCAAAGCCATGATCCGCAATCAGCTTTCCGAGATTCCGGATTCTGCTTTTGAGATGATCTCTTACGACTTCAACCGCCAGTTGTCAGGAAAAGAACGGACAGCGGATCAGCTGCTAGAAGAGGTGGAACAAATCGGTGCAGGGGAAGTAAAAGCTGCAGCGGAGACCTTTCAGCTGGATACGATTTATTTCTTGACAGGGAAGGAGGAATAGAGATGGAACAGATTCAATACGACAGACTTCAAGAGACCCTTTATCATGAGGTGATGGATAATGGGCTTCAGGTTTATGTATTGCCAAAACCAACATTCAAAAAAACTTACGCCACATTTGCAACTAAATATGGTTCTGTAGATAACCATTTTTATGTCGCAGGTGGAGAAGAGACCACTGTTCCTGATGGTATAGCTCACTTTTTGGAGCACAAAATGTTTGAAGAGCCAGAAGGCGATATTTTTGCCACTTTTGCCTCAAATGGAGCTTCAGCTAACGCCTTTACAAGTTTTGATCAGACGGTTTATCTTTTCTCGGCAACAGAGAACATAGAGACCAACCTTAGTACACTCGTTGATTTTGTACAACGACCTTATTTTACGGATGAAAATGTAGAAAAGGAAAAAGGGATCATTGGTCAAGAAATCAATATGTATGCAGATAATCCAGACTGGCGCGTGTACTTTGGCCTTATTGAGGCGATGTATTCGAAACATCCGGTTCGGATTGATATTGCCGGAACTATAGAGTCGATTAGTACGATTACGAAAGAAACACTGTACACTTGTTACAACTCTTTTTATCATCCCAGCAATATGCTGTTGTTCGTAGTGGGTGGTGTGGATCCGGAGAAGGTATTCTCCTTGATTCGCAGCAATCAGCAGGGGAAATCTTATGGTAAACAAGGTGAGATTAAGCGTATTTTTGAAGAGGAGCCGGAACAAGTCGCTACGAAGCGCTTAGAAAGCAAACTCGCTGTTTCGATGCCTAAGATTATGTTTGGATTTAAGGAAAAAGTTGATGGTCTTACAGGTGAAGCTGCGCTTAAGCGTGATCTCGCCACAAAGCTTATGCTTGATTTGCTGGTTGGCAGCAGCACAGCGTTGTACCAAAAACTCTATGATGAAGAACTGATCTCAGACAGCTTTGGCCATGAATTTAATAGTTCAGAACAATATGCTTTTTCAGCTATGGGTGGAGATACCAAAGACCCGGATTTGCTGCTAAAACGAATTAAAGAAGAAGTGGATCAGATCTTAAAGTCTGGCTTTGCTGATAAGGATTTCGAGCGGGCACGGAAAAAGAAAATAGGCGGATATTTGCGCATGCTGAACTCCCCTGAAAGTATCGCACATGAATTTACACGTTACCAATTCCGCGGTGGTGACCTGTTTGAAGTTCTGCCTATTTACGAATCGATTACTTTAGCTGAAGTGAATGAGCGTTTACATGCCCATGTAAATTGGGAGCAGCTCGCTGTTTCACTAGTGGTGAGTCCTTAAATGGCGCTTTTGGGAGAGAGCAACAAACCATTAGGAGAAATGACAGTTCTGGTGACAGGGGGCAGCGGGGGAATCGGTGGCGCCATTGCAGAACGGTTTGCTTCTGTAGGCATGAATATTGTTATTCACTACAAGCATTCACATGAAGCTGCTAATGATGTCGCTCGGCGTTGTATGGCCCTTGGAGCAAAGGTAATGACTGTAAATGCGGATATGAAGGATCGCAGTCAGATTGTACGAATGGCGGAGAAGCTTGAAAGTATTGGAATGCAGCCGGATATTCTTGTCAACAATGCCGGTAAATCTCATTATGGGATGCTGGCTGATGTGAGTGAAGAGGAATGGGACGATATTATGGCCATTAACTTGAAAGGTACCTTTATGTGCAGCCAGATTTTTATGCCGTACATGGTATCCCAGCGTTATGGTCGAATCATCAACGTTTCTTCCGTGTGGGGAATATCGGGAGCCTCTTGCGAGGTCGCTTATTCAGCCAGTAAAGGCGGAGTAAATGCTTTTACTAAGGCGTTAGCCAAGGAATTAGCACCTTCTGGCGTAACTGTGAACGCGGTAGCTCCAGGAGCGGTTAATACGAATATGTTGTCTAACCTACAGGAGGATGAGGTCCGGATGCTGGAGGATGAGATTCCGGCGGGACGTTTGGCTACACCGAACGAGATCTCCTCACTGATTTACTTTTTAGCACTGCCTGAATCCGGGTATATTACTGGGCAGATCATTAGCCCTAACGGTGGCTGGATTACGTAATGCTTAACTTGGAGAAAAGCTCCAGCATAAGAATCTATCGTCTGAGACATATTATAAGTGTTGTTTTTTAATCTCTCGTAAGGCGGCTTACAGCCTGTATGCAGGTGTTTGACCGTAAACATGAAGGAGGATTTAAGATGACACAAGACGATAGCGTAATCAAAAATTTTGACACCTGGAAGAAATTCCTAGGTAAACGGGTTGTACAGGCGGAGAAACTTGGGATGAGTCAAGACACAATCTCTAAGCTGGCTTTTGAAATCGGGGAATTCCTTGATGAAAAAGTGGATCCAGCAAACACTCAAAACCGTGCGATCAAAGAGCTATGGGATGTCGGCAACGATGAAGAAAAGCAAACGATTGCTAAACTCATGGTCAAGTTGGCGAAAGACAACGCCTAAGTTTGCGGAAAAGCTCCCCCTGTGGGAGCTTTTCTGCAATTATTACAGGACTGACCTTGCCTTTCATTTTTATTTTATATATCATTAACATGACCCGTGTAAAAGACCGCTTTGCCGGGGCAGCTTTTTTTGCTGTATTGGCAAAGGGTAGGGAAAAGGAATCTATGAGGTGTACAAGTGGAATATAAACAGTGGTATATGGAATACAAGATTCACAAGAACAGACCCGGTCTGCTTGGTGATATCGCTTCAATGTTAGGGATGCTGGAAGTTAACATTCTGACGATTAATGGAGTTGAAGGAAAAACTCGCGGAATGTTGCTGGAGACCAATGATGATGAGAAAATTATGCTGATGGGCGAAATGCTCAAAAAAGTTGATAATATTACAGTTTCAGCTCTGCGGTCTCCAAGGCTCGTGGACAAGCTGGCTGTACGCCATGGGCGATATATTGAACGGGATTCAGATGATCGGAAGACGTTTCGTTTCACCCGCGATGAGCTAGGTCTATTGGTTGATTTTCTCGGTGAACTGTTTAAAAAAGATGGGAATCAGGTTATAGGACTTCGTGGTATGCCCCGTGTAGGAAAGACGGAATCCATTATAGCTGGCAGTGTCTGTGCTATGAAACGCTGGACATTTGTCTCCTCCACATTATTGCGGCAGACGGTGCGCAGTCAATTGGCTGAAGATGAGATGAACCCACATAATGTATTTATAATTGATGGTATAGTTAGTACGATCCGCTCTAATGAGAAACATTATAATTTATTGCAAAATGTTATGAGCATGCCAAGCACAAAGGTTATTGAGCATCCAGATATTTTCGTACGCGAATCTGAGTATAGTTACGATGACTTTGATATTATTATTGAGCTGCGGAATAATCCAACGGAAGAAATCTTGTACGAGTCATTTACGACGAGCTACAGTGATGATTTATAGAACACAAACGATGAAGAATACACTTCCGAGCATGTTTTTTTATAAAGCTGGTTAAGGAAGTTTACATTCATAGAACTTACAGGAGGTGATGGTATGTCGGAACTGGGCCGGCAATTGAAAGAGGCACGTCTGCAAAAAGGGATGAGTCTTGACGATGTCCAGGAAGTAACAAAAATTCGCAAAAAGTATTTGGAAGCCATCGAGTCTGGAGACTACAAGGTGCTTCCAGGAAGTTTTTATGTGAGGGCGTTTATCAAAACGTATGCAGAAGCAGTAGGCATGAGTCCTGACGAACTGCTCGAGGAGCATGGGAACGTACCTGCACCACCCGCAGACACGACCATGGAGACGGTGATTCAAAAGCGCAGCCGTAGACCCGAAACCGAACGGAATGCAAAATGGCTGCCAACGGTGCTGATGTGGACATTCCCTATATTGATTATTGTGGTGATTTACATTTATGCTTCTAGTTTAAACAAAGCAGACCCTGATCAAGTTGATCAAACAAATATCACCAATAATGTGCAGGATCCTAATACAGCACAAACATCTCCACCCGCATCAGGAGGCGGTGTAGTAGCGCCTACTTCCTCGGCAGGTGCAGAAGCAACTACTGAGCCAACTACGGAGCCTACGCCAACACCGACACCAACGCCGTCTCCTCAATCGATCACGGTTACACCAGATGGGAAGTCAGGCAAAACAACGAAATTTAAGGTTACAGCTCCTGCCGGAAGCGAAGTTAAGGTTGAGATTGTTGCTACTGGAGAGAGCTGGCTTGAAGTTTATAAAGGCGAAAACTCTAAAGGTGAAAAACTCTCCTTCGGAACTACAGGAGCTGGAGATCATCTGAGCTTCGTTCTTGGTAGTGAGGGCATGTATATTAAGTCTGGATATTCCCCAGCAACTGAGATTACCGTAAATGGTCAAGTAATCACGGATGAGAAGACGTCCTCACGTCTCCTGCTTAATCTTGATGACGGTTCTGGAAGTGAAGGTACCCAAAGTGAAGGGACAGGCGAATAACAAATAGGATGTATAGACTTTGGCTTTAGGGAGAACATAAGACTGTTTTCAGTTTTAGCCAAAGTGAGGTGTACATCTTATGACAGTTAGCTGGATTGTAGCTGGCCTTGGGGTTGTTGTCAGTCTCATCGGATACTATTTGACACCAGGTGCTTGGGGATACGGAATTCTCGGATTCGGTATTGCACATATTGTGCTAGGAATTCTGGATATGTTTCGTAATCCGGTCCGAAGCAGATAGAAGCTGTAGAAATGAACGTCTCCAACGGCGTACTTCCGGTGGAGACGTGTTTCTACCCTTTGAACCAAACTCACTCGAAGGAAAAGCTCCACTTAGTGGGGCTGTTTTCTATGTCGGGTGAGCTACATAATGATTTATCCAAAATTAGACTTAATAGTACCATTCTCTTATAATAGTAGCAGACTAATTGTATAAAGGACGTGGAGTTTAATGAGTTCAGAATGTTCATTTGATATTGTATCCAAAATGGATATGCAGGAGTTAACGAATGCTATTCACCAAACAGAGAAAGAGATCGACAACCGCTTTGATTTTAAGAACAGCAAAAGCAGTCTGAAGCTGGAGAAAGATGCACTTATTATCGCCTCTGAAGACGAATATAAGCTCAACGCTGTTATTGATATTTTACAATCAAAGATGGTGAAAAGAGGCATTACCCTAAAGAATCTGGATTTCGGTAAAGTAGAACCGGCTTCCCTGGGATCTGTACGTCAACGTTTAGGGCTTAAGCAAGGCATTGATCAGGAGAATGCGAAAAAGATTAATATTCTGATTCGTGATTCAAAATTAAAGGTGAAGAGCCAGATCCAAGGGGATCAAATTCGTGTGACCGGTAAGAGCCGCGACGATTTGCAGCAGATTATTCAGATCTTGCGTAAAGCTGATTTGCCGCTGGATCTACAATTCATGAACATGAAATAGAATTTTGTGCCCCGCAGTGCTTATTAGCACTAACAACGCGGGGTGCTTTCTGTTTTTTTGACACCTATTTATTGCTATAATATACTTGCTTAAGTAGAAATGGATTAGCCTGATTTAGGCAATTTGTATGAACGATTTAGGGGAGGAAAACTTCAGTGAATTTGCCCAACCGCATCACGCTAGCTCGTATTTGCCTGATCCCGATTATGATGTTTTTTTTACTGGTGGATTTCAGTTTTTATCCAGAACCGATACATTGGGGCTCGTTTCAGCTATCTGTTAATCATTTGGTAGCAGCTGTAATCTTTTTGCTTGCGGCCAGCACGGATGGAATAGACGGCTACATTGCTAGGAAATATAATATGGTCACCAATCTCGGTAAACTCCTTGATCCACTTGCGGACAAACTGCTGGTATCTGCAGTTCTGATTTCACTTGTGGAGCTGGGCAGATGCGATTCATGGATTGCTATTGTAATCATCAGTCGTGAGTTTGCAGTCACCGGACTTCGCCAGATTGCATTGCTAGAGGGAAAAGTGGTTGCCGCCAGCAAATGGGGCAAGATAAAGACGGTTGTACAAATTGTTGCGATCTCACTGCTGTTGTTGAATAATTTCCCATTTCAATTTGTCAGTATTCCTGTAGACGATATTGCTATTTGGGCCGCAGCGCTGATCACTATTTATTCTGGAATTGATTATTTTGTGAAGAATAAGGATCTGCTACAGCTGCATAATGCGTAAGCATGTAAGCTGGATATACAAGGAAAGGTAATAGGTGAAGCACCTATTACCTTTTTTGAAATCCAAAAGCAGTGTACCTACATTATAACGAGGAGGCGAAAGCCAGGTATGAAAGCGGAGATTATTGCAGTAGGGACAGAGCTTTTGCTCGGTCAAATCGTGAATAGTAATGCCCAGTTTTTGTCTATAGAGCTAGCTGCCATCGGGATCGATGTATACTTTCAAACCGTTGTCGGTGATAACAGCAGCCGCCTGCAGCAAGCCATCGAGATCGCTCAGAGTCGGGCCGACGTTATTATCTTTACGGGCGGAATTGGCCCCACTGAGGATGATCTGACTAAAGATGCACTGGCTGCATCGCTAGGTAGAATGCTCCATATTGATCGTTTGGCGATGGATCATGTACAACGTTTCTTTGATGATCGTAAGATCGTTATGACCGAAAATAACCGCAAACAGGCACTTATAATTGAAGGAACTACACCGTTGCCGAATGAAATCGGTCTTGCGGTTGGGATTGCTTTTGAGCATGAGAAGAAATATTATATTGTGCTTCCAGGTCCACCTCGTGAGATGAAACCGATGTTCGTAGATAAAGCAGTACCGTGGCTACAGCAGCACGCCTTGACGAACGAAACACCGCTTTATTCAAAAATGCTCAAATTTGCCGGCATCGGAGAATCACTGCTGGAGGACAAGCTCATCGAACTGATTCACAGTCAGACGGATCCAACGATTGCTCCGTATGCCAAAGAGGGAGAGGTAACTGTTCGTATTTCGACAAAGGCCCCTTCTGAGCATGAAGCTACAAAAAAGCTGGAGATACTGGAACAACAAATCAAGGAGATTTTGCCGGAACATTTGTATGCGAACATTGATGTGCCGCTGGAGCAATTGATTGTGGATTGGATGGCGGATGCCGGCCTGACCTTAAGTGCGGCAGAGAGCTGCACCGGAGGTTTGCTGATGGAGAGCATAACAAATATTCCAGGCAGTGCATCGATGTTTGCCGGCGGAATCGTCTGCTATTCGAATGACTTAAAGAAAAAGCTACTGAATGTGCCAAGTGCTTATTTGGAGGGACCCAATGCTCCTGGAGCCGTAAGTCGAGAAGTTGCCGAGGTGTTGGCTGACCAAGTGAGAATGATTGCAGACAGCGATTTCGGCTTATCTGTTACGGGTGTGGCTGGACCGGGTTATTCTGAGCGCAAGCCTGTTGGACTTGTATTTATCGGCTTGGCTGAACGGGGACGTAAGACAGAGGTCTATGAGCTTAATCTTAAAGGTACACGGGAAAATATCCGGTTGCGTACTGTAAAGGCTCTGCTGTATCGTCTGTGGCGGAGACTTGAGGAACGCAAGGTGGAGACACCTCTTGAGGGTTCAGACTTGTAATGGGAGATTAGCCCAGTTATAATAAACACATACGGAAGAACCGTGGCACTGAGATTTCTTTGCTGCGGTTTTTTGTATATTTGCAGAGATTTTGATCACGATGGCTACTCATGATCATAAGTCGTTGATGTCCGGTGAAGTGGGGAATTTAACTAACTTCTATCTCCGGAGGGAGGCTTACAATAAAAGGGATAAATAACGCCCAAGACAAAAAAAACGAATGTATGTTCGAAAAAAAGCTTGGCAAGACCTTAAAAACACGTTATTATATTACTATAAACAGTGAAGGAAGTGGTCTGATTGTCAGATCGTCGTGCAGCGCTTGATATGGCGCTTCGTCAAATAGAAAAACAATTTGGTAAAGGTTCGGTAATGAAACTGGGAGAATCCACGCATATGCAAGTGGAAGTTGTACCTAGCGGATCTTTGGCACTTGATATTGCGTTAGGTATAGGCGGACTTCCAAAGGGACGTATTATTGAAGTATATGGACCGGAATCTTCAGGTAAAACAACAGTTGCTCTTCATGCTATTGCAGAAGTGCAAAGACAAGGCGGACAAGCTGCATTTATCGATGCCGAGCATGCGCTTGATCCGAAATATGCACGTAACTTGGGCGTAAATATCGATGAATTGCTGCTTTCTCAGCCAGACACGGGTGAACAAGCGCTGGAAATCGCCGAAGCACTTGTTCGTAGTGGAGCCGTTGATATTATTGTCGTTGACTCCGTTGCTGCTTTGGTACCTAAGGCTGAAATTGAAGGCGATATGGGTGATTCCCACGTCGGATTGCAGGCTCGCTTGATGTCTCAAGCACTTCGTAAGCTTTCTGGTGCCATTAGCAAATCCAATACGATCGCTATCTTTATCAACCAGCTTCGTGAGAAGATCGGTGTTATGTTCGGTAACCCTGAGACAACTCCGGGTGGTCGTGCATTGAAATTCTACTCTTCTGTACGTTTAGATGTACGTCGCGTAGAGAGCATCAAGATGGGGAACGATGTGGTTGGTAACCGTACTAAGATCAAGATTGTGAAGAATAAAGTAGCTCCTCCATTTAAACAGGCTGATGTTGATATCATGTACGGTGAAGGGATTTCCAAAGAGGGAAGTCTTGTAGATATCGGTACTGAAATGGATATCGTGAATAAGAGTGGTGCATGGTATTCCTACGAAGGCGAGCGTCTCGGTCAAGGTCGTGAGAATGCTAAACAGTTTTTGAAGGAACATCAGGATATAGCCCTTATTATTGAGAATAAGATCCGTGAAGCAAGTAATTTATCCACTATTGTTGCTGCGCCGAAGAATGAAGATATTATTGCAGAGCAAGAAGAAGAAGAGAAATTGCTTCTCGAAATCGAATAGTATATTAAGCAATAGGACGCCCTGTGATTGATTGTTGCAGGGTGTCTTTTCTTAACAAGTAATGAAAGTAAGACGATAACCGATCTATTGCTATGAGGTGACAAACAACTATGGTAATACAACTGGATTTTGAAGCAGAAGAACAAGATGAGCAGGTGTTATCTGATTTTCCTGAAGGAGAACTCTTAGAGATCACTAAAGTAGAACGTCAAAAGAAATCTGACCACCGTTATATCATACATTTCGGAGCATATAACATGACTGTGCACGAGGACGTCATGATTAAATATCGAATGATTACTGGTAATTCTTTTATGAAGGCTGATTTGTTGGAAATTGTTGTAGCTGATGAGCGTCAACGAGCTTATGTAGAAGGCCTCCGTTATCTAGAACGTAAACCACGCACCGCTATGGAAATGACTCGCCGTTTACGCCAGAAGGAAATAGGAGAGACTATTATTGCGGAAGTGGTGCAGCGGCTGCAGGAGGAAAGACTTCTTGATGACCCTTTATATGCTAAGCAATGGGCAGAGCAACGAATAGCGAACCAGCGGAAAGGGAAGATGTGGATTCGACAAGAGCTACGTGAGAAAGGGATTGACAAAACCCTTATATCGGAAGCTTTGGAGAATATTACTCCTGAACAAGAGCTGGAGAGCGCACTCGAAACTGGGCGCAAGAAATGGAATCTCATCCGTGGAGAAGCTTCAGATAAGCGAAGAAAGACTGGAGCCTTCCTTATGCGCCGTGGATTTTCGGGCGATATGGTTCGCCAAGTGATCAATACTTTACTTGCGGAAGACAATTATGAAGGTGAAGATGAGGAGTTTTACTAGAATCACTGATTCTCTTGACATTAATGCGTATATCGACTCTCTTGACAATGTCTTTTTATAAATAATAAAATATAACATGAATCGGCATAAAATTAGAATCCTTTTTCCTTCCCAAAAAGGAGACTGTTTTAAACGGTTCACGTACAACTCATATGAAATGTAATCGCCGGATAAGGCGGGCAGTGTGCATGTGCAGCATGTGCAGTATGGCAATCGGTTGTTTACCGGTTTTTTGTATGGTGATGAACGGATAGTTAAACAACTGCACAATTCCCAGGGATATACCTTGGAGAGGAACCAACGAGGAGGTGAACAGATGCTGGAATCATGGATCTGGGTCATTATCGTTCTCGTTGTAGCTGCAATATTCTTTGGGTTCGGTTATTTTATTCGTAAATCCCTTGCAGAAGCTAAAATCCAAAGCGCAGAAAGAGAAGCCGTTGTCATCGTTGAGAATGCGAAGAAGGACGCTGAGGCGCTGAAGAAAGAAACAGTATTGGAAGCTAAGGACGAAGTCCATAGAATCCGTACTGAAGCTGAGAAAGAAACTCGTGAACGTCGGAATGAAATCCAACGGCAAGAGAGACGTTTGCTGCAAAAGGAAGAATCTCTGGATAAAAAAATGGAATCGCTTGAAAGAAAAGAAGAACAAGTAGCTAACAAAGAGAAACGAATTGATGAAACCCAACAGCAAATTGATGTTATTTACAAAAACCAAGTCACTGAATTGGAACGTATCTCCAATTTAAGCATCGAAGATGCAAGAAGTATCATTCTTAGCAATGTTGAGCAAGAAGTTCGCCATGAAACGGCACAAATGATCAAAGAAATTGAACAGCAGGCGAAAGAAGAAGCGGATAAGAAATCCCGTGAAATCATCACACTCGCTATCCAACGCTGTGCAGCTGATCACGTAGCGGAAACAACGGTTTCAGTTGTTACGTTGCCGAATGAAGAGATGAAAGGTCGGATTATCGGTCGTGAAGGCCGTAATATTCGTGCTTTGGAAACTCTTACAGGTATCGACCTCATTATTGATGATACGCCGGAAGCAGTTATTTTGTCAGGATTTGATCCAATCCGCCGTGAAGTGGCCCGTACGGCACTTGAGAAATTGGTGGCTGATGGACGTATTCACCCCGCTCGTATTGAAGAGATGGTGGAGAAATCCCGCAAAGAAGTGGACGAACGGATTCGGGAATATGGTGAACAAGCTACTTTCGAAGTGGGCGTTCACGGTTTGCATCCAGATTTGATCAAGATTCTGGGGCGTCTGAAATTCCGTACAAGCTATGGTCAAAATGTATTGAAGCACTCCATGGAGGTTGCTTATTTAACAGGACTGATGGCCGGTGAGCTTGGGGAAGACATCGTGCTTGCAAAACGTGCAGGATTACTCCATGATATCGGCAAAGCGCTGGATCATGAAGTGGAAGGTTCGCATGTTGAGATCGGCGTTGAACTAGCGAAGAAATATAAAGAACATCCGGTTGTTATCAACAGTATCGCATCTCATCATGGAGACTGCGAAGCTACCTCGGTTATTGCTATGTTGGTTGGTGCCGCTGACGCATTGTCGGCTGCTAGACCTGGTGCTCGCCGTGAAACACTGGAAACGTATATTAAACGTCTAGAGAAACTGGAAGAAATCTCAGAGTCATTCGAAGGCGTTGAGAAATCATTTGCTATTCAAGCGGGCCGTGAGGTGCGCGTGATGGTACAGCCAGAGAAGATTGACGATGCAGAGGCATTCCGTCTTGCTCGCGATATTACGAAGATGATTGAAAGTGAACTGGATTATCCAGGACATATCAAGGTTACCGTTATTCGTGAGACACGGGCTGTTGAATACGCTAAATAGGCAATAAGTAGATAACATACGCTTCGGAAATAACGATATTTATGATCGTTTCCTGGTACATGTTTCTGCTAGGAATATAAGGTTAAAGGATAAGATATAACTTATACTTTCTTATATTTGATGAAAATTGGCCCCTAAGCGGGGCCTTTTTTCTTTTAAATATGAAGACTTATCCGCTAGATGAAGAGGTTAAGATTAGGAGGAGAGAAACATTAAAGTACTATTCATTGGAGATATCGTAGGTAGTGTAGGCAGGAAGGCACTTCGGGAGATGTTGCCCTCATTAAAAAGCAAATATCAACCACATATAATTATAGTTAACGGTGAAAATTCTGCTGCCGGTAGAGGTATTACCAAAGCGATCGCAAATGAATTTTTTAACTGGGGCGTTCACGGAATCACCATGGGCAATCACACATGGGACAACAAGGATATCTTCGAGTTTATTGACGATGAGGCCCGGATTATCCGTCCTGCTAATTTTCCTCCAGGAACACCGGGAAGAGGATATACAGTTGTTAAAGGTAACGGCAAAGAGCTGGCTATAGTTAACCTGCAAGGCCGCACATTTTTGCCTGCGATTGATTGTCCTTTCCGTGTGGGTGAAGAAATTGTGGAAGAGCTACGTCGAGATCATAAATGCATTCTCGTTGATTTCCATGCAGAGGTTACCTCTGAGAAAATCGCCATGGGCTATTTCATGGATGGTCGCGCATCTATTGTAGTAGGGACCCATACTCACGTTCAGACAAATGATGATGTGATTTTGCCGGGTGGAACGGCTTACTTGACCGATGCGGGCATGGTTGGTTCAAGCGAAGGGATTTTGGGTATGGAAAGAGATGCAGTACTTTATAAGTTCACTACACAGCTTCCAGCACGATTTGTTGTTGATGAAGGCAAATGGCAGCTTCACGGTTTATTTGCAGAATTAGACGAGAATACTGGCGCGGCTACCCGTCTGGAGAAAATACGGCTACGTGAAGATGAATGGGTAATGAGCTAGTAGTAGGATAAGATAAGTGATTTTCCGGGTAATTTCGCCGAATAAGGGTAAAGTGTGATATTTATTATATCGAAAAAGAGTATCTATTGTACCATTTTCTCCAGAGTAGTCCGCAAAAAGAAGGAATTATTTCTTCTCTCGCGAATAACATCTAAAGTAGTGGAAGAACACCATTATTTTCCCAGGGGAGGTACTTACTATGGATGTATTAAAAGTATCAGCTAAATCCAATCCAAATTCCGTCGCCGGCGCTTTAGCAGGTGTTCTTCGTGAACGTGGATCGGCCGAACTACAAGCTATTGGAGCTGGAGCACTGAATCAAGCAGTCAAAGCAGTTGCCATTGCCCGGGGATTTGTTGCACCAAGCGGAGTAGATTTGATCTGCATTCCGGCATTTACAGACATTGTGATTGATGGAGAGGATCGAACCGCGATTAAATTGATTGTAGAACCCAGATAATAGAAGCATAGAACGGATGAACCTGTTTACTTATGTAAACAGGTTTTTTGCTTTTGATATATAGTCTGGCGTTTTTAAGCATAGAATCTGGAATAGGGCTGCATGAAAGCGAGGGCTTGGGATGAGAACCGATAAGCTACAGGTTGCGGATTTTCATTGTGATGTTCTGAGTAAAATGCAAGCATCACCGGATATGGATTTTAAGAATGATCCTCGGCTGGATGTTACCGGAGATCGGCTGGTAGCGGGCGGTGTGGAATTGCAGATTTTTGCAATATATCTTTCGGCAAGTAGAGGTAGACCTAGCTTTGAGAATGTTTTAGGACAAATTGATTTGTTCCGGCAAAAAATAATAGGCGCAGAGAGCCTTCAGTGGCTGCGTTGGAAGGAGGAGGTAGGAAAACGAACAGCTGGAGCATCTCCATGGGGAATGCTCTCTCTGGAGGGTGTAGACGGTCTAGAAGGGAACTTGTTTTATGCAGAGCTCTGCTATGAGCTTGGCGTGCGGTTTTTGGGGATCACTTGGAATTATGCCAATTGGGCAGCGGACGGTGTACTGGAGCAGCGCAACGGCGGATTTACGGAAAAAGGGCGCAAGCTGATCGAATGGTGCAACGACAGCGGAATGCTGCTTGATGTGTCGCATTTGTCTCAGGCAGGTTTTTGGGAGCTAGCCGACTTAAGCACACGTCCGTTTATAGCTTCCCACTCGAACGCCGCAACAATCTGTGGGCATGTTAGAAATTTAAATGATGAACAGATTAAAGCTTTGATTGCAATGGACGGAAGAATGGGCCTGACCTTTTATCCGTGGTTTGTATGTGATGATGGAAAAGCTCGTATGGATGATTTGTTAAAGCATATTGATCATGTATGTAGTCTAGGTGGCGAAAAGCATATGATGTTTGGTTCGGATTTTGACGGCATTGACACTTGGGTAGAGAATATGGAGCATCCGGGGAAATACCCTGAGCTTGCGGAGCACCTGCTACGTTACTATTCAGAAGCTTCCGTAAAAGGTTGGTTATATGAGAATGCGGTCTCCTACTTGCGCACAAACTTACCTTCTCAGGTGTCTAAATCATGACAATCCTGTTCTAAAAGTATGAATTGTCGAAAAAAAGGCCCTCGTTATGACGTGGGGCTTTTTATTTTTGGTTAAGAAGATGTATAATGGTTAATGGCTTGTACAGATACTAGAGAAAATACAAGGAGTGACTTTACTATGAGTAAGACTGTACCCGTAGGTGTGTCGGCTAGACATATTCACCTTACGCAAGAGCATGTGGAGGCTTTGTTTGGCCCAGGATATCAACTAACGGAGTTCAAACCCCTCTCTCAACCAGGACAGTTTGCAGCAAATGAGCAAGTAGCAGTTATCGGCAGCAAAGGTAAATTTGACAAAGTAAGAATTTTGGGACCTGCTCGTCCGGCTTCCCAATTAGAAATTTCCCGTACTGACTCCTTCGCACTTGGCGTGAAAGCTCCAGTTCGCGAATCTGGAAATATTGATGGAACACCTGGCATTACGCTTAAAGGACCTGCTGGCGAAGTAGAATTGGAACAAGGCGTTATCATCGCCGCTCGTCACATTCACTTCCATACTTCTGAAGCTGAAGCTTGGGGCATTGCTGATAAGCAATTGCTTAAAGTTCGTCTCGGAGGCGACCGTGGTCTCGTATTGGAGAACGTAATTGCACGCGTATCAGACAGCTTTAAACTGGATATGCATATTGACACTGACGAAGCTAACGCTGCAGGTGCCAACAACGGCGATACTGCTGAAATCGTAGAATAGTCATCATAGTTATAGCAAAGATAAGAAGCGGGGGAGAAATCCTCCGCTTTTTTTGCGTGTCTGATCGGCGCGCTGTAAAGATTGTGTGGTTGATCTGCGAGCTGTAAGGATTGTGTGTCTGATCGGCGTGCTGTAAGGATTGTGTGGTTTACCCGACGGCTTGTACTTATCGGACTCTGTTGCAGCTATTTCAGCATTTTGATCTATTTTGCCAAGGTTTCGGACTGCATAGCTCTTATTGCTTTATATTTGTACTGATTTGGGCTTCGAAGGTGTGAATAACTGCATTTGAGTCCGATAGCGTGTCCAAAATCCATGAATCCTCATAATAAGGGCGTCTGAGTCCGATGGCTCAGCAGGCTCAACAGGCTCAACAGGCTCAACAGGCTCAACAGGCTCAACAGTCTCAACAGTCTCAACAGACTCAGCAGTCTCAACAGTCTCAACAGTCTCAACAGGATCAACAAAAGATACGCCGCAGGATAAATTGAAGAGGAGTATTTTACGGTTAGTAAAAAATTTCTGTAAGAGCAGAACGGATAGTATCCTGAAATGGATTTTTAATGAAAATTGGTGTGATGATAAAGAAAATCTATTATTATGTAACTTATTGTGTTATGATTATGGTTTATGACGCGACAAAAGGATTTATTGTTAAGAATATATGTATTAGAAATTAAGGAGACCCAATGACATTTAATGAACTGAATATTGTGCCTGCAATTTTGAAGGCTTTAAGCAAAGAAAACTATACATCACCTACACCAATACAGGAGCAGTCGATTCCAGCTGTATTAGCGGGTAGAGATTTACTTGGATGCGCGCAAACGGGAACAGGAAAAACAGCTGCATTTTCCGTGCCTATTATTCAATTGCTAAGCGAACAATCGAGCCCAAACAAATCCAATAATGTGCGACGCATCCGCTCGTTGATTTTAACACCGACAAGAGAACTAGCGATTCAAATTGCTGATAACATAAAAGCGTATAGCCAATATACAGATATCCGCTCTGCTGCCATTGTTGGCGGTGTGTCACAGAAAGTGCAAGAGCGCGCACTGAATCAAGGTGCCGATATTCTTATTGCTACCCCTGGTAGACTTATCGACCTGATCAATCAGAAACGTGTAGATCTGCAATATGTACAAATTTTAGTTCTGGATGAAGCTGACCGGATGCTGGATATGGGCTTTATTCATGATGTGAAACGAATCATCGCCAAAATGCCTACGAAGAAGCAGACTCTGTTTTTCTCGGCAACGATGCCAACTGAGATTTCTAAATTGATCAAAACATTGCTTGTGAATCCAGTGAAGGTGGAAATCACACCTGTGTCATCTACTGCGGATAGAATCAATCAATCGATCTATTTATTAGAGAACGGAAATAAGCAAAACCAATTGAACCTGCTGTTACAGGATAAATCCATCGTCTCAGCTTTGGTGTTTACTCGTACCAAACGTGGTGCAGACCGTGTTACCCGCGATCTGGCTAAAGTGAACATTGCTGCTCAAGCCATACACGGCAATAAATCTCAAAATGATCGCCAGAACGCCTTGCGGAATTTTAAAAGCGGTGCGACTCGTGTTCTCGTAGCTACGGATATAGCTGCCCGGGGAATTGATATTGATGAGCTGTCTCACGTAATCAACTTCAACTTACCGAACATTCCGGAAACCTATGTGCACCGGATCGGTCGTACAGGCAGAGCGGGATTGAGCGGAACGGCAATTTCTTTTTGCGAAGCTGAAGAGCTTCCTTTCCTTAAAGATATTGAAAAATTGATTGGAAAATCGATTCCGGAAGTTAAGGACCATCCTTATCCGATGTCTCGTAAAACGCAAATGAAGACAGATCGTTCGGCGAAACCGTCAGGTTCGAAAGCAGCAGCTTCGAGACCATCGTCTTCCAGACCGTCGAATTCCAAACCAGCAACTGCTAAACCTGCGGCAACAAAACCGGCAGCAACAAAATCAGCGGCATCTAAACCAGCTAAAGCAAAACCTAAGTCTAACCCTCCATTGAAGCCAAAGTCCGAGTGGTTCACAAAAGGAAGACAAAAAACGAGCAGCAGATAAGTTAGTTTGAATGCGTATCGTTTCTATAGCAAAATAAAAAAACCGTCAGAGTAAATCTGATGGTTTTTATGTTTTATTTCCTGATAATTTACAACAAAAAACAGCCGCTAAACAGTTCCTCACTGTACAACGGCTGTTGTTATTTCATTTATGCGGTTGCTTCAATTGTATTGTCCTGAACATAGGGGCTCAGTTCTTGCTGAAGTCCTGCGCTGATGGAAGTCATAGGGAGGCGAAGCGTATCCGAGGACAGTAGGCCGTTTTGGCTAAGCATCCATTTAATTGGAGCGGGATTCGATTCCTTGAATAATAGGCGGATGATCGGCAGTAGTTGTTCAAAGCTTTCTTTAGCGAAGTCCACTTGACCAGATGTAAAGGCTTCAAAGATACGAAGACATTCTGCCGGGAAAACGTTGGCAGTAGCGAGCATCCCCCCAGCTGCTCCGCAGCTAAGCATTTCATAAAAGAGGGAATCATCGCCGCCAAGCACAGGTTTAGCACCTGTACGGACTAACTCTGTAACCATTTTTGTACTGCCTGAGCAGTCTTTTAAACCGACAACATTATTCATTTCTAAGATTGTACGTGCAGTATCTACCGTCATGGCCGTACCTGTACGACTTGGAATATCATAAGCCATGATTGGTATGCCTACTTCTGCAGCTTTGCGGAAATGGGCAATGATACCCTCTTGTGAAGGACGACTATAATAAGGTACGACTACTAGTGCACAATCAGCACCAAGGTTTGCAGCAATTTCCGTGCGTGCAACCGTAGAGGCTGTATCATTGGTACCTGTACCAACTATTAAGGGGATTGATGTGGATTGTAGAAGCTCACGGGAAGTGTTTACTAGAAGCTGCATTTCATTTACGGTTACAGTGGGCGATTCTCCGGTGGTTCCATTAACGACCAGACCTTGTATGCTGTTGTTAATAATGTTCTTTACATAACGCTGATACGAATCCAAATCAACTTCACCAGCAGCATTGAACGGGGTGACCACGGGGACATAAACTCCATAAATCTGTTGTTCTGTAAGCATAAATTATCGGCCTCCAAAATATTTTAATTCCTCTACATACACTTTACCATGGAAAGTAGCATCGTCGTTAGCTATAATAAATGATATGGATCATCAAAAATATTGATGTTAGGGTGAGGTAATGGATTTAACCTATTTACGAACCTTCCGCGAGGTGGCTAAACGTCAGAGCTTTACGCGAGCTGCTGAAGAATTGGGATATGCACAATCAAGTGTGACGATGCAGATTCAGAAGATAGAGAAGGAATATGGAGTACCTTTAATAGAGAGGCATGGCCGTCAGCTGCGGCTTACCCCGCCAGGAGAAGAGTTATTGAAGCTGTTCGTGGAGATTTTGGATTTATATGATCGTTCAAAAGAAACCATCGCCCAGCAAATCGGAGGTACGCTAACTATTGGGACGATAGATTCTTTAGCGGCTTTTTATTTACCTCCTTACCTACAGCAGCTAAGGACTAAATTTCCGAAGCTGGATATTCATCTGCAAACGATGCAGGAAGCTAATCTTCTTGCCAAAATAAAAGATGGCGAAGTAGATCTAGGCTTAATGTTGGATCGCACCACTGCGGATTCCATCCTTGAGCGTACGATCGTCAGAGATGAGCCGCTTGTTTTGATAGCTCCCATTCATCATCCGCTTGCCCAGATGGATACGGTAACCCTACAGGATCTGAATAACTGTGAGCTAATAGTCTCGGAGGAAAGCTGTATTTACCGGAGTTTGTTCGAGAATTTGTTAAAAGAGCACGGGATCATATTCCGCATAGGTTTTGAGCTTTCGAATCTGGAGGCCATTAAACGTTGTGTAATGAATGGTCTTGGAATTGCTTTGTTACCCAAAATCGTGGCAGAGGAAGAAATTGAACGGGGAAGCTTGGCTGAGCTGTCCTTTGTTCATCCCGAAATTCATTTTGATCTGCAGCTTCTGATGCACCCTAAGAAGTGGAAATCACAACCACTGCAATTTCTAATCCAAATGCTGTTTGCAAATCATTAGTTTATTTCCATCAGGGTCTTTTACTACAAACCATTTTTGATCTTGAATTTCGGTTACTATATCTACACCGAGCTCCTTTATATAGTTGAAAGAGGCTTGCAGATCATCGGTTATAAGCATAAGAGCAGGTGTTGTAATTGGAGGAGCCCCTTCAGGATCTAAACCTCCCCACATGGGCATGGTGTCCAGAATGATCCCAGTGCTTCCTTGCATAGTTAACGGACATAAATGACCGTTTATAATCGAATGATCTGCTTCTTGGAGTTCTAGGACTTGGCAATACCAGTTACGGGCTTTTTCAATATCGTGTACGGGGATAAATACACTGCCAATCAAATTCTTAATGGGACTTGTTGCTGAAGAATTTACAATGGACTGTGCTTGTTCATTCATTTGAATCCCTCCAGAGAAGATGCTAGACCTTTATTTGTAATTTATGTATCTAATCTATTTAAAACATAGAATCATCCTATGTGCAAGTTGAATGTTATTTATCGATCAAATCCTAAATTTGTATGCAAAATACAGCTTTATTTAATGAAAGTCGCTGTAAATATTGACATTGAAAATCAGTTTATGTTATATAAAAAGAAGAATTAGCACTCATCTAAGAAGAGTGCTAATCACGATGTGCTGGACAAGAAGGTTATTTTGAAAGGAGATTTATTTATTCATGGCCAAAAAAGAGTTTAAAGCCGAATCGAAAAGATTGCTGGAAATGATGATTAACTCCATTTATACACAACGGGAAATATTCCTGCGTGAGCTGATTTCCAATGCAAGTGATGCGATTGATAAGATCTATTACAAAGCATTAGCTGATGAAGGCCTGGTCTTCAATAAAGAGGATTATTATATTAAAGTGACCGCCGATAAGGCGAACAGAACCTTGACGATTTCCGATACAGGTATCGGGATGACACAAGAGGAGCTGGAGAATAACTTAGGTACAATCGCGAAGAGTGGATCTCTTGCTTTTAAGAAAGAGAACGAAGCTAAAGATGGCCACAACATCATCGGGCAGTTCGGGGTGGGCTTCTACGCTGCGTTTATGGTGGCTGATGACGTTATAGTGATCAGCAAGGCATTAGGCAGTGACGAGGCCTTTAAATGGGAGTCTAAGGGCGCTGACGGCTATACCATCGAGACTGTCGAGAAGGATTCTATCGGCACTGATGTGATTTTGAAGATTAAAGAGAATACGGAAGAAGATCAATATGATGAATATTTGGAAGAATACCGCCTGAAATCCATCATTAAAAAATACTCCGACTTCATTCGTTTCCCAATTAAAATGGACGTGAAGGAGCAAAAGCCAAAAGAAGGCACGGAGAACGAGTTCGAAGAAGTTATTCAAGAACAAACCGTAAACAGCATGGTGCCTATCTGGCGCAAGAACAAAAGCGAGCTGACTACAGAAGACTATGATAACTTCTATGCAGAGAAACGTTACGGCTTCGATAAGCCGCTTAAACATATTCATATCAGTGCTGATGGTGCTGTAGTGTACAATGCAATCCTGTTCATTCCAGAAAATACGCCGTTTGACTATTACACAAAGGAATATGAAAAAGGTCTTGAGCTCTATTCCAATGGTGTGCTGATCATGAACAAATGTGCGGATCTGCTGCCTGATTACTTCAGCTTTGTAAAAGGTATGGTGGACTCAGAGGATCTTTCCTTGAACATTTCCAGAGAGATGCTCCAGCATGACCGTCAGCTGACTCTGATCGCTAAGAACATTAAGAATAAAGTGAAAAGCCAACTGCAAAGCCTGCTGAAGGATGAAAGAGAGAAATATGAGCAGTTCTATAATGCTTTTGGCAGACAGCTTAAGTTTGGTGTCTATAACGATTATGGGATGCACAAAGACACCCTTCAAGATTTGTTGATGTTCTACTCCTCTAAGGAGAAGAAGCTGGTTACGCTGGACGAATACGTCTCAAGAATGCCAGAAGATCAGAAATATATCTACTATGCTTCCGGAGAGTCGATCGACAGAATCGAGAAGCTCCCGCAAACCGAGCTTGTATCGGATAAAGGGTATGAAATTCTCTACTTCACTGATGATATTGATGAATTTGCGATCAAGATGATTCAGTCTTATAAGGAAAAAGAATTTAAATCCGTATCCAGCGGAGATCTGGGGATCGAAGCCGACGAAGCGGACAAGCCAACGGAAGCGGAAGAGAACGAAAACAAGGAGCTTTTTGAAGCGATGAAGGACATCCTGTCCGGCAAAGTGAAAAATGTCAAAGCTTCCAAACGTTTAAAGACTCATCCGGTATGTCTCTCTGCTGAAGGTGAACTGACAATCGAGATGGAAAAAATCCTGAAATCGATGCCGAATGGCCAAGAGGTGCAAGCGGATAAGGTACTCGAAATCAACATCCATCACGAAGTGTTCCAGTCCTTGAAGGCGGCAGCAGAGAACGACAATGAAAAGCTCGGTTTATACACGAACCTGCTGTACAACCAAGCCCTGTTGATCGAAGGTCTACAGGTTAGTGATCCTGTTCAATTCACCAATGATATTTGCAAAATCATGAAATAATATGAAGTACAGAGACCATCCAATTGTATTATGATTGGGTGGTCTTTTTTATTTCAGTATTTCATTTTGTTGTGCGAAAAAGGTAGTAATCAATTTCAGAGTCATTATTTGTGCAACCGCTGATCGAATAGATAATTTCACCTTGTGTGCTTTTTTTACTCGTCACTTCGGAGCAGGTATCGGTTCTGACTCCTGTGTTGCTTCCACCGAATGCATCATTAGAAGTATCATAGCTGTAATTAATCACGTTACCGTCAAATTTTAAATCCTTAAATATGGGATCGCCTTCATCTGTGTAACTTGTAACGCGTATATTGTCTGCTTTGTTGCTGGAGAGATTAGTTATAAATTTCTCGAATTTATCGAGGTTGTACACTTTTTCAAAAGAAACAATATCCCCTCTACTGATGGCTTCTTTGGAAGTATAGGGTTCACTTTTGGGAACAGAATTAACTTTATGATCGGAACAACCCCATACTCCTGCTAGTAAAAGAACAGATAGTGTAAGCAAATTTACTTTTTTCACTGAGGGACCTCCTTGTAACGTATTTATATAAAAGACGGAGATTAACTGGAAAAGTTACAGAGAGCTTGATGTTTCGCATTGACAATAAACAACAAATTGAGTATTATTTTCTCTAACTTGAATATGTAAAAGCAAAGAAGAGAAAGAGTACCACGGCAATTCTTTCAACAGAGAGCTCCGGTCGCTGAAAAGGAGTAAAGAAAACCCTTGGGAATATGGTCTCAGAGCTGCGCATCGAAACCTTATGGGTTGTAGGCTGCGCCGGAACCTGCATCCGTTACAGTGCTAGGGTATAAACGTTAATTAACGTCGTACCTGAAGAGGTAAATGTCATGAGGCATTTATAAAATTAGGTGGTAACACGTGAGTAGAACTCTCGTCCTTTGTGGATGGGAGTTTTTTTGTTGTCTAAAAAAAGGAGGAGAAGGTTAATGAGTAATGTGTTTATAGGTGGCGCTTGGCCGTATGCGAATGGATCTTTACATCTGGGGAGATTATCAAGTGTGTTGCCTGGGGATGTGCTGGCACGATATTTTCGCTCCAAAGGGGATAACGTATTATATGTATCAGGCAGTGATTGCCATGGCACACCCGTAGCAGTTCAGGCTGCGAATGAAGGGATTACGCCGGGAGCTTTTGCAAGCAGATATCATGAAGAGTTTCTGAAGTGTTTTGAACAGCTGGGATTTAGTTATGATCTATATACTCGAACGGATCAACAGCAGCATCATAAGGTTGTGCAAGCGTTGTTTACAAAGCTGCTAGAGAACGGTCATTTATATAAAAAAACCATTGCTCAATGTTACTGCGAGGTGGATCAGCGCTTTTTGCCAGACAGATATGTGGAAGGGACTTGTCCGGTATGTGGTGAGCGGGCGCGAGGGGATCAATGTGATTATTGTTCTACGATTCTAGATCCTGCCGATTTGTTAGACAGAGTCTGCAAATTATGTGGGAATACACCAACAGAAAGGCCGACAGAACATTATTATCTTAGCTTATCTAATTTTCAGTCTGAATTAACGGAATATGTAGAGGAAGCACAATTTTGGAGAGAAAATGCTATAAAACTGACCAAACGTTATTTACAAGAAGAGCTGCAGGACCGCGCGGTAACAAGAGACTTGTCTTGGGGTGTAGATGTTCCTGTGGCTGGATTTGAAGATAAAAAAATTTATGTTTGGATTGAGGCGGTAAGTGGTTATTTATCAGCCAGTAAGCAGTGGGCTGCACAGTCCGGAGGAAGCTGGGAGGATTTTTGGTTAGAGGAAAAAGGGGCGATTACCGCTTATTATGTGCATGGTAAAGACAATATTCCTTTTCACACTTTAATATGGCCGGCTGTGTTATTAGGAGCAGGAGGTTTGCATTTACCGGACAGGATTATATCTAGCGAATATTTAACCCTTGAAGGGCAGAAATTCTCCACTAGCCGAAATTGGGCGGTCTGGGTACCTGATATTTTAGAGCGGTATCAGCCAGATTCTATTCGTTATTTCTTAATTGCCAATGGACCTGAGAAGCGGGACACGGATTTTTCCTGGAGAGAGTTTATTTATAGCCATAATGGAGAGCTGCTTGGAGCATTTGGTAACTTTGTGAACCGTTCATTGGCTTTTGTAGATAAGTTTTATGAAGGGAAAGTGCCAAATGGGCAATTAGATAAGGGGTGGAAGGACAATATCGACCTATTGTATCTGGAATCAGGACGGCTTATTGAGGCTGGGAATCTAAAAGATGCGCTGGAGTTTATTTTTTCTTATGTGCGCAAGGCAAACCAGTATTTCGATCTGCAAAAACCATGGATACAGATAAAAGAGGATCAGGTTTCTTGTGATTCTGCAATATACACATGTGTGCAGATTATTGCGAACTTAGCGAATTTGTTGCATCCGTTTCTACCGTTCTCTTGTGACAAGATCAGGGGGTTCCTGTCGTTAGAACTACCGAATTGGCAGCCTTGCTCGGTGCCCCCTTACCAACAGGTTACTGATTTACAATTATTGTTTGAACGAATTGATATTAGCCGTATTAAAGAAGAAGAGGATAGGCTAGATCAACAGCAAGTGAATAAATAGAGCTGGTATTTATCCATTCCTGAAGCTTTCAATAAACTTGGAAGCCAAGGATGATAAGTATTTATCCTTAATCCAGACGGCGGCGACCCGCGTGCGTAGTGATTCACTACTGATTTCTTTATAGATCAAATTACGGTTACTCGTTAATTCGAAAGCGGATTTGGGGATGATTCCAATGCCAAGACCAGCGTTTGCCCAGAGCAGTGTTGTTCTAGCATCATCATTCATACAGAAAATCAGCGGATCAAAGCCGTTCTCAAGACATGTTTCCCGGATAAGCTGCTCAAAACGGCGGTAGATAATAAGCGGCTTATCCTTTAACTCACCGATCTCAATAAAGTTTTCATCCGTTTTCCAGTCATACTCAGGTGTCATTACGGCAATCATAGGTTCAGCTTGTGTGTAAAGACATTCTAAATTTGTACCATTAAAGGGTGTCCTAACAATCCCGACTTCGACAATACCTTTATTCAGGAGGTCAATGATTCTAAAGGTATTTCCTTCATGAATCTCAAACTTCACACCTCTATACGTTTTGTGGAACTCACATAGCCGATCTTGAAGCAACGTAGCTCCAGAGGAAGAAACAGTACCAATGGCTAGGGTTCCTTTTAAACCTTTGACAAAATCAGTGAGCTCACGGGCAGTGGAATCTGCCAGCTCCAGGATTTGTTGGGCACGGTCCCGCAATATGGCTCCAGCTTCAGTGAGCTGCACGCTGCGTGGACCTCGTTCCACTAGCTTTACACCGAGTTCTTCCTCTAGGAGCTTTAGCTGCTGGCTCAGCGGAGGCTGGGCCATTTGCAGTTTTTTGGCTGCAGATGTAATCTGTCCTTCCTCAGCTATCGCCATAAAATATTTAAGTTGTCTAATATCCATATAAAAATCCTCCGAACTTGAGATATGCTAATCGTATGGGAGCGATACGAATCCAATATTATTAATATGTGAGTAGATATGCCATAATCATAACTGTTCTTATACATATTTCAAGTGGTTAAATACTTCTTATGTTGGGTGTGGATGAATTTGTTCAAAATTGCAGTATATTTAAAGCCGTACAAAAAAGAAGCGATCATTGGACCGATCTTCAAACTGATGGAAGCGATTCTGGAGCTGATTTTGCCTACCATTGTCGCATTGATCATCAACAACGGGGTTGGCAATCATGACAGCGCCTATGTTTACCGCATGGGTGGCCTAATGGTGCTGATGTCACTGCTTGGCTTCGGCTGCTCCATGGTATGCCAATACTATGCAGCCCGGGCTTCACAGGGATTCGGTACGACACTACGCAATAAGATGTTTAGACATATCACCTCTTTGTCGTATGCTGAGCTGGATACCTTAGGTACACCTACACTGATTAATCGGATTACCAATGACGTAAACCAGCTGCAAATTGCTGTGGCTATGCTAATTCGTCTAGTTATTCGTGCACCGTTTATCTGTATCGGGGCTATCCTAATGTCCATGATTTTGGATTTTAGATTATCGCTGATTCTAATTGCGGCAACACCGGTTTTTGGCATTATTTTATATTTTATTATCACCCGCAGTGCTCCTTTGTACCGAAAATACCAGCAGAAGCTGGATGCCCTTGCGCTCGTACTGAGTGAGAATTTATCGGGGATTCGAGTGATTCGTGCTTTTGCCAAAAGACGTACAGAAAAAGAACGTTTTGATGCTTCGTCCGATGATTTGACTACTACAGCGATCCGGGTTTCGCGGATTTCAGCTTTGCTTGGGCCGATGACTACACTTGTAGTAAATGCGGCAATCATTGCTATTTTGTGGGTAGGCGGAATTCATATCGATGGGGGCCGATTGTCTCAAGGGGAGATCATTGCTTTCATCAATTACATCACTCAAATCTTGCTGGCGCTGATAGTGGTCTCCAACTTGGTTATTATTTTTACAAAAGCCTCATCCTCAGCTAATCGTGTAAATGAAGTGCTGGGTGTTAAGGTCTCCGTGTCTGAGGAAGGAAATGCAGTGATTGCTGAACCTGCCCCTGCTGCCCCTGCTATACAATTCGATCACGTATCCTTTGGGTATAATACGACAGGTGAATCGGCATTAGAGGATATATCTCTAGTAATTAATCGCGGAGAGACCGTGGGCCTGATTGGCAGTACGGGTTCAGGTAAGTCAACTTTTGTGAATTTGATCCCTCGTTTTTATGATGCGGTTCAAGGTGAAGTGAAAGTGGATGGTGTGAATGTCCGAGATTATAAGCTGCATCAGCTTCGTGAGAAGATTGGGATTGTACCGCAGAAAGCTGTGCTGTTTACAGGAACGATCGCTGAGAATATACGTTGGGGCAAGGAAGATGCAACTGAGGAAGAAATCATGCAGGCAGCCTCTATTGCTCAAGCGGAGGAGTTTATACGTAAATTACCCGAAGGGTTGAATACGCAAGTATCTCGTGGGGGATTAAATTTATCCGGTGGACAAAAGCAGCGCTTAACCATAGCTCGTGCAGTAGTAGGAAAGCCATCGATTCTTATTTTGGATGACTCCTCCAGTGCGCTGGATTTCTCCACAGATGCGGCACTTCGAAAGGCTCTCAAAGAGAGCAGCCAGGAAATGACCGTACTCCTTGTCTCGCAGAGGGTAAGCACTGTAAGGCAAGCGGATAAAATAATGGTATTTGAGGAAGGGCGGATCGCCGGTGTCGGAACCCATGAGGAGCTGATGCGTGGTTGTGAAGAGTATAAAGAAATCTGCCTGTCCCAGCTATCAAGTGAGGAGTCGGGCCAATGAACAAAAATAACATTTGGAAAAGACTTATTGTATACACAGGGCATTATAAAAAAATAGCTATAGGTGCAGTAATCTGCGCAATACTCAGTGTGATTGCCAGTCTAATTGGCCCGCTGCTCATCGGCAGCGCCATCGATTTTATGATCGGGCCGGGAGAGGTTGATTTTGACGCCGTACTTAGACTGCTTTTGATTCTGGCAGGGGTGTATATTGTCGGCAGCTTTTTCGGATGGCTTCTTACCTACCTGACTAATCGAATTGCCTATCGGACTGTATATGACTTACGGCGGGAGCTTTTTGATAAATTAAATGTTTTGCCGTTAAAATTTCACGATAACCACCCGCAAGGGGACAGCATCAGCCGGTTTGTTAATGACATGGATGCGGTCTCTGATGGACTGCTGCAAGGCTTCTCAACACTGCTCACGGGGATCATCACTATCGTGGGGGCAATTGTACTTATGTTGTACATTAGTCCTTTAATGACCCTAGTTGTTCTTCTGTCAGCACCCGTTACATTTTTTGTGGCAAGATTCATTACGATGCGCTCCCAGAAGATGTTTAAGGAGCAGGCTAAAATTCTGGGCGGTCTCAACGGATACGTGGAGGAAATGATTGGCGGACAAAAAGTGGTCACAGCTTATCATTATGAAGACCGTGCACTGACCCAGTTTGAAGAACGAAACGAGACTTTGTACCAGACTGGCGTGAAATCACAATTTTACGGTTCCTTGTCCAATCCGACAACACGGTTAGTAAATAATATTACCTTCTCTGTTATCGCGATGATCGGTAGTGTTATGGTGATTCGCGGGCTTGTGACGGTAGGGGATTTGTCCAGCTTTTTGATCTTCTCCAACTTGTTCGCTAAGCCGTTTAATGAAATTACAGGTGTGATTACGCAGCTTCAATCGGCAACGGCATCAGCGCAGCGGATCTTCGCCATTCTAGACCTCTCGCCTGAACCAGCGGATGCAACAGACGCCAAAATTATGAATACAAGCCAAGGGACGATTACCTTTGAAAAAGTATCCTTTGCTTATAATCCTGAACGTCCTCTGATTAATGATTTCAGTCTGGAAGTGAAACCAGGTACCCGGGTTGCAATTGTAGGGCAGACGGGAGCGGGGAAGACCACACTGGTTAATCTGCTTATGCGTTTTTATGATGTGGATAAGGGTTCCATCAAGATTGACGGTGTGGATATCAAGACGATTACCCGTGACAGTCTGCGGCGTAATTTCGGGATGGTGTTGCAGGACACCTGGCTGTTTGGCGGCACAATTAGAGAAAATATTGCCTACGGCAAACCTGAGGCTACCGAAGAAGAGGTCATCGCTGCTGCTAAGGCTGCAAATGCTCATAGCTTCATTAAACGCCTGCCTGAGGGATATGATACAAAGATCAGTGGCTCAGGAGATAATTTGTCGCAAGGACAAAAGCAGCTGCTTACCATAGCACGAGTGATGCTCGTAGATCCGCCTATGCTCATTTTGGATGAAGCCACCAGCAGTATTGATACGCTGACTGAGGTACGGATTCAGAAGGCTTTTCTAAAAATGATCGCTGGTCGGACCAGCTTTGTAATTGCTCACCGTTTGTCAACGATTCGAGAATCGGATCTCATTCTTTTCATGAAGGACGGAGACATTGTCGAAAGTGGCACGCATGACCAACTCCTAGCCAGCGGTGGATATTACGCCAGATTATATAACAGTCAGTTCGCATCAGCTTAGACTTTGCATTAAGAAAAAGAGCATTCAATCCCTAAATTGGGGGTGAATGCTTTTTTTGGTTGAGTTAGTTTTGTTTGGTTTGGTTTGGGTGTAGCCCGCCGTCACCAAAGTCGTTTGCTCAGTGTTCCAATGTAGTTAGCTCACCGTCCCAAAGTAGTTTGCTTAGCGTTCCAAAGTAGCTATCTCATCGTCACCAAAGTAATTTGCTTACCGTTCCAAAATAGTTTGTTTCCCCTTACGGACCGTATTGCAGCTAAATGGTGTTTTGGTGCCTTTTTTCAAAGTAACGGACTGCATAGCGCTTATTTGGCTGATTTTGCAGCAAAAAGGAGCGGATGTGGCACAATAGCTTCATTTGAGTCCGAACGGGGTGGAAAAGAGCGTGAATTTGCGAAATAAGGGCGCCTCGGTCCGATACGTAGCAATGGCTGCCACCACCAAAGGTAGATTGCTTCTGATCCGGAGTAGATTGCTTAGAAAGTCGTTTGTTTAGCGTTCCAAAGTAGCTATCCCATCGTCAGTCTTCTTAGCGTTCCAATTTAGTTAGCTCATCGTCAGTCTGCCTTAGCGTTCCAAAGCTGTCAGCCAACCGTCTCCAAAGTAGTTTGCTTAGCGTTCCAAAGTTAGCTATCTCATCGTCACCCAAGTAGTTCGCTTAGCGTTCCAAAGTTAGCTATCTCATTGTCACCCAAGTAGTTATCTCAACGTCCCCAAAGTAGTTTGTTTGCCCTTACGGACCGAGTTGCACTTAATCGTAATTTTATCCCACCCGTTAGAGGTAAAAATCTCAAAATAAAATATTTGCTAACGAATGAACTATCTGGACGGGCTAAACGTATTATAAGAAACGTATATTGAAGACGACGAAGCTACAGTAAATATGGCATATTGAGAGTGTTATGAGATTGGAGGGGGAGTGGCAAGATGTTGACAATCAAACATTTTACCAAAAGCTATAAGGGTGGCAAGAAGGCAGTAAATGATCTGAATTTGGTGGTCGAAAAAGGTGACATCTACGGCTTTATCGGTCATAACGGTGCAGGGAAAACAACGACTATCCGAGCAGTGGTCGGAGTTTTAGATTTTGAGGAGGGGGATATCGAGATTGGTGGGTACTCCATTAAAAAAGATCCCTTAGCCTGCAAAGCGATTACTGCGTATATTCCAGATAATCCGGATTTATACGATCATCTGACGGGCATTCAGTACTTGAATTTTATTGGTGATCTTTTTAGCGTATCGAAAGCGGATCGGGAGTTATTGATAAAGAAATATAGCGATGAATTTGAGATTACCTCTAATCTGGGGGATTTGATCTCCGCGTATTCTCATGGTATGAAACAGAAACTCGCGATTATCTCTGCGCTTATTCATAAACCGAAGCTGCTGGTTCTGGATGAACCCTTTGTGGGACTTGATCCAAAAGCGGCACACACGCTCAAGAGAATCATGGCGGAGATTTGCAGCCAGGGCAGTGCGATCTTTTTTTCGACGCATGTACTGGACGTGGCCGAGAAGCTCTGTAATAAGATCGCCATTATCAAAGCGGGTGAATTGATCACTCATGGGAAAACAGAAGAGGTGAAGGGTGACAGCAGCCTTGAAGATGTGTTTTTGGAGTTGATAAAACATGATTAATATCTGGAGATTGACGAAAATTCAGCTAATCTCATCCTTTGGGTTAAATAAAGCTTTGCATACACGAGATTTGAAAGAAAGACGAAAAATGCTTTTGCTGAGCATCGGTATCTTAATAGGGATTGTCATGATGGCAGTGGTTTCGTTTGGATATAGCTTCATGATAGCAGAGACCCTTGAACAGATAGGCCGGCCAGAGCTGCTGCTTGCGATTATGATGGCTGTTACTTGCTTGATTGGATTTTTTACAACGATCTATAAGGCGAGTGGGGTATTATTTGGCTCCAAAGATTACGATCTCGTAATGTCGCTGCCTATCAAAACGAGCCATATCGTAGCAAGCCGTGTAGTTCAGCTCTACGTGCTGAATATACTGTTCTCATTGATGGTGATGGTGCCAGCAGGTGTAGTTTATGCTATAAAGGTAAATCCGGCAGTAGTGTATTATTTATTTTTCATGATAACGCTGCTATTTATCCCATTAGTGCCGATCATTGCTGCAACGATTATAGGGACATTGATTAGTTGGATTTCCTCACGTTTTAAAGGAAGTCGTTTAATAAGTCTTATTCTGACTTTTGCCGTAATCATTGTTATTATTTTGGGTTCAAGCCAAATGAATGGGAATGACCCGCAGTTACTTGCGGATATGAGCACACAAATTGCCGATCAAATCTTTAACTTATATCCTTTGACGGTCATGTATGTAGATGCTGTCTGCTCGTATCAGGTAGCTCCTTTACTATTATTTATAGGAATTTCATTACTTTCTTTTATGCTGTTTACCCTTATTCTTGGCAGCAAATATAAAGCAATACACACAGGTCTTACGACCTCTTACTCAAAGAATAAGTATCAAATGAGGTCACTTGCAGTCTCTTCACCGCTTTACACATTGTATAAAAAAGAGCTGCGCCGCTATTTCAGTTCTTCTATATATGTGCTAAATACAAGTATTGGTATGGTAATGCTACTTGTCATGGCGATCACCTTACTGTTTGTTAGCTCAGAGCAATTAGGAAAGATTATTGAGATACCAGAACTCTCTAATTATCTAAGCAGATTGGCGCCACTATTTGTTTCCCTCTTTGTAGCATTAAGCTGTACGACATCGAGTTCGATTTCGCTTGAAGGTAACCATATTTGGATTTTAAAAAGCGCTCCCGTTCCGACAAAAACTATATTATTAAGTAAAATCACAGTGAATCTCACCATTACTGTGCCGATTGTGATTGTTAGTAGTGTGCTTCTTATGATTTCTCTGGGCACTGGCTGGATGGAGAGCTTGTTATTGCTAATAATCCCCGTCCTATACGCTTGTTTTACCGCAATGGTAGGTGTGATCGTAAACTTGAAGCTTCCTAAACTGGAGTGGACCAATGAAGTCTCTGTAATTAAACAAAGTGCTTCGGTCCTTGTAGCGATGATTATAGGATTTATCAGCTTGCTGATTCCATTTGGTTTTAGTTTTCTTTTATCTGATCTAAATGGTAATCTCGTTATGTTAGGTATTGGTGTGGTGATATTAGTAGCGTGTGGAGTGATGTATAGATACATCCAGTCCACAGGAGAATTTTTATTTCGGGCTCTTTAAAAAAAGGGCATTCCAAAAGCCGAAATTGGCTGCTGGGATGCCCTTTTTTTGTGCAAGATTTATTTTCGTGAAAAATCCCTAAGTTCTACCGTCGCTCTTGTTGTTCTTGTCGTTCATTAGCTAACTGTTCAATTCCGCCCACCATTATTTTTAGACCTGTATAGAACATCTTATCGGAGCCAATTTCATTAAAAATATTGTTTTCGTACATTCGTTTTATAACATTAGGTCCATCCCCGGATAAGTGCTCAAGCGATTGTTTAAAAACCACTCTAGCATCTCCATTAGGTTCATTTTTCATGGCTAAGTCAATTCGATCCTGCTCATATTTGTCCAATTCGAATGAGATTACATAGTTTAACACGCATGCTATCAAGGAGAATTTATCACTATCGTTTAAAGGAAGATGATCCACGATCTGAAGCAAAGTATTCAGTAAAGATAGATAATTTGGTTCAGAAGGCAAGGTTCTCATCATCAGCTGAGCCGAGCAAGGATACTTATGTAAAACCCCACGAATTCGGTCCACAAAATTAAATAACTGTTCTTGCCAAGTACCTTCGAGATTCGCAGTTTCGAGGGCTTCTTTGGCGACCTCATTAGCAAGCGTCTGGAAAATGCTCTGTTTACTCTTAAAATGCCAATACAGAGAGGCGGCTTGTATTTTTAGTAGTTCTGCTAATTTACGCATACTAAATGCCTCTATGCCGATATCATCCAACAGCTCCCAAGAAGCTTTTATTATATCTTGTTCAGTGATTTGCAGATTTTTGATTCTCATCGAAACGACCTCCTGTTACTGTCTTTCTCTATCATAAGCGAAGATGAATGGCTGGTCTACCATCGTTAGATTACCGCTTTATCTTACAGTGTTAGATATTTTTATTTACAAGCAAATAAACGGGTGCTATATTAATCTTACACTGTTAGTTTAAAGGTGCGATTTTTTAAAAAAAGGAGGCAGCAGTTAGCAATTTTATTAGTAAAAATTAAAAAGGATGTGTATAGACCCATGAGTAATCTTCAAGTGGAACAATCCCAACCAGTCACCAAAGAATTTTCTATAAAAGCAATACTTCCCGTAATACTGGCACTTATAACAGGAATGCTGCTGGTTATGCTCGACAGTACAATTATGAATGTAGCGATCCCGCAGCTTGAAAAAACCTTTAATGCCAGCCTAAAAACAATACAGTGGGCCATTACGGGTTATACGCTGGCTTTATCCGTAATTATCCCATTGGCCGGTTGGTTCTCGGATAAGTTTACTGCCAAACGTGTTTTTTTAGCTTCGATCGTATTGTTTACCATAGGTTCTTTATTATGCTCTATGGCACAATCCACAACAGAGCTGATAATCTTTCGTATTTTGCAGGGATTAGGCGGAGGGATGATTGCTCCAATTGGTATGGCTATGTCATTCAAAATCGCACCTCCCGATAAAAGAGGTTCAATCATGGGATTGCTTGGACTACCGATGTTAATTGCGCCTGTTCTTGGCCCTGTACTGTCAGGATGGCTGTTGGAATATGCCAGCTGGCATTGGATTTTTCTGATTAATGTTCCCATTGGCATTATTGCAATGATTGTTGGAGTGAAATTTCTTCCGGTAATAGAGAAGGGGAATAAAGCTAAATTGGATATTTGGGGTGTGATTTTATCACCGCTCGCCTTCTCCAGCTTGGTATTTGGGGTGCATAGAGGGGGAGTAGATGGCTGGGGGGATCGTATAACGATTATATCTCTTGCGTTCAGCTTCATTGCTTTAGTCTTGTTTATTTTCGTGGAATTGCGCCAAAAAGAACCGTTATTGGAACTTCGCTCTTTTCGATCTCTAGAATTTAGTAAAGGTATGATTTTGACCTGGATTAATCAGTTCGCCTTATTTGGTTCGATTCTGTTAATTCCAATTTTTTTGCAGCAGGTCAGAGGTTTTTCTTCCTTTGAATCGGGGCTTTTAGTTATTCCCCAAGCATTAATATCCTTTGCTGGCATGATTATTGGAGGAAAGTTATTTGATAAGTTTGGAGCTCGGCCCGTTGTGTTCTCTGGACTTGTGCTGCTGTCCACCGGACTCTTTCTCTTGTCACGTTTACAAAATGATACAAGTGTATACGTTATGATCAGTTATTTTGCCATTATGGGACTTGGCCAAGGATTAACTACTATGCAGCTCGGTACACATGTGCTTAAAGCCGCTCCGAAGGATCTGATCAGCCGTGTTACCCCACTTACTGCCTCTGCGCAACAAATTGTGGGTTCCTTTGCTGTCGCTATAATGTCGGGCTTATTGACTTCCAATATAGCTACACATATGAGTCAAGGGAATCAGAAACTACCCTCAGCGGCTATGGTTGCAGGATTCCACGACACGTTCCTAGTTTCATTGGGCTTGGCGCTGTGTGGTGTGGTTCTTAGTCTCTTTTTGCGTAATCCGAAGAGCTGATCCTATCGTACTCTACCAATATTTTAGCGATGTTTATTGATTGTATCCTTGGTATAATTCAAAGATTGATAACCAAGGGGGAATCTCTTAACCCGTGAAAAATATATTTGCTAGATTTACTATAATAACCCTCGCTGTCGTGCTAGCCGCCGGAGTATTTATTCAGCATATATCGGCCGATAACGGGGTTCCTTTTGACGATATAAACACTAGTTATGCAAAAAAAGAAATCATAGATTTATATAACCGGAATATATTAACTGGCACCTCGAATACTAAATTTTCACCTACTCAATCGATTACTAGAGCTGAATTTATAACAGTTCTTGATCGACTGTTGAAGCTTGATCCAGCGTTGAGTCCGGTATCTCCTTATACCGACGTAGCCAAAAGCGCTTGGTATTACGGCTGGATTCAGGCTGCGGTTCAGCTTGAACTGGCGAACGGCACTTCGGCAACTACTTTTGCACCCGCAAAAGCAGTCACTCGGCAGGAAGCGGCTGTGTGGATAGCCAAAGCTCTAAAGCAAACAAACACTGCAACTGCCGCACAAACTAATTTTAAGGATCGGCAACAAATTGCTAGCTGGGCAAGTGCTGCTGTAGCTAAGGTTAATGATCGCGGAGTAATGAAGGGCGATAATAGCGGAAATTTTCGGCCCGCGGACCCGATAACCAGGCAAGAGACGGCAGTGCTGATGGATCGGGTGCTGCAACATACAAGCTGGGCGGCAGAGCTGGAAAGTAATCCGGACAAACGTATTGTTATAGGCTGGCAGTATGGTCTCACGACGGCACAATTTGAGAATCATGTTCTGCAATCGAACGTCAACACATTATCACCACGTTGGTATTATGTTGGGAAAACAGGGGCAGTAACGGATTCGACAGACGCCTCACTGGTAACTTGGGCAAAAAAGAATAAAAAGCAAGTCTGGGCGATGGTTGGCAATCGATCGGATCAAGAAGCGACGCATCAGATACTGTTGAGTACAACCGCAAGGAATACGGCAGTCAATCAGTTAGCTGCTTTAGTGAGTAAATATGGATTAGATGGACTAAATATAGATTTTGAAAATGTAGCGGCCGAAGATCGTGTGTATTTGACTTCGTTTATTACTTTATTAGCCGAGAAAATGCGTTCGCTAGATGTTATCCTGTCGATGGATGTATCTCCTGATCTTGGAACGGATTGGACAGAAGCTTTTGACTATGCTGCCCTAGGCAAGCAAGTGAATTATATGGTGATGATGGGTTATGATGAGCATTATGACGGGAGTCAAGTTCCGGGGTCCAATGCCTCGCTTTCTTATGATCAAAGGGCTGTGAATACAATCCTAAAAGTTGTACCTAGTCAAAAAGTTATATTGGCATTGCCCTTATATAATCGGGATTGGACATTGAACCAGAAGGGGACGGTTTTATCCTCTCAATATATTACGCTTCCGGAGCAAAATCAGATTATCAGCAGCTATGCATCGAGACCCGTGTGGAATCCTTCGCTGGGACAATATGTCGCGGGCTACTCGAAACAAGCTATAAAACATACGATCTGGATTGAGGATGGGCGTTCATTAATAACTAAATACAACTTAGCGGTTACTAAAAAACTAGCTGGAGTAGCTTATTGGTATATAGGCGGAGAAAGTTCTGATGTATGGTCCAGCTTAAGGAATGCAGAGAAATTTTACGATTATACTTTTTAAAAATATGAAAGACTGGATGCGAATAGCCGCTTAACTATATTGCTGTCCAGTCTTTTTATTGGGTTACTAAGGCATAGCTGGTAGGATTAGATTGATTAAATCAGCCTCGCGTTACGTATTTTTTGAAGTTTTTCACGTTTAGAACTTTAACATTTTGAGCTAGAAGTTTCTTGTCGCTAACGACCCAAGTGTGATCTTTGGAGTTTTTTCTACGAATCGCAGCGAAGTTATACTTATTTCCTGCATAGATCTTAAAGCCCTGTGCAGCACAATCCGCACAAAACTTAACGCATTCACCTTTATTCCAATCTGGAAAGGAAATCTGCTGGAAGACATTTCGTTTTACGAGTAGGGTCGCACCCTGAACATTGGTTACCTGTTTATTTTCCATATGAAGATAACGAAGCAAAAGTAGCTTCTTATCAGTTAAATACATATAGTGAGCTCGTTTTCCAACGATATCAGCTTTAGTTTTATGGAGGATGTTCATACTATCCGTTAAATAGTTGGCAGAATAATAATCGTCGTCATCAAATTTAGCGATACAACTATAATTCGCTAAGTGCACACCAAAATTCAGACAAAACCCCAGTGAACGATATTCAGGTAGTTTATAGATCCGTACATTTTTATGTTTTTTTGCAGCATGTATATAGTCTTCTATTTTCAAGCTATCATTATTAATGATCACGATAAGCTCTTTAGATTTGAAATTCTGTCGTTGATAGTTATCAAATATTGTTTTAATACAATCCATTCGTTTTGTACAAGTTAGAATAGACACGGCAGATGAAGTAGATTCAGCAGTTAATTTCATAACGAAATCTTTGGACGGCGTCCAACAAAATTCCTGTAGTTTTTAATATTCCGGATGATCTTATGGTTAGCTATTAGTGTACTATCACTGATGATCCATGTATGTTTTGAAGAGTTTTTTCTACGTATGGCAACGAAGTTATTTTTACTTGCAGAATAAACCTTATAACCTTTCTTTTTGCTTCTGCTGCAAAAGAGATCATCCTCACCTACGTTTTTATTAGGAAATTTTACATGATCGAATACTTTTCGGTTGAAGACGAGCGTAGCGCCAGGGAGATGGGTAACTATTCGGTGTTCATCATTTGCGAAACGAAGAATCAAAGTCTTTGAACCTAGTAAATACATATAGTGAGCCCGTTTTCCAAGGATATCAGCTTTAGTTCTTTTTAAGGTCAGAATACTTTCCGTCAAATAATGAGGGGCATAGTAATCGTCGTCATCAAATTTGGCGATGGTATGATATTTGCATTTTGTTACGGCATAGTTTAAGCATGAACCGAGAGATTGCTGTTCAGGTTTACGATATATCTTAATATTTTTGTATTTTTTAGCTAAGGTTTGGTAGGGGGATAGTGGAATTTTATTATTATTGATAATAATGATAAGTTCTTTATTTGCATATCTTTGTCTGCTGAAATTTTGGAGTAGGTTGTTTAAATAATTATGGCGATTGGTACAGGTAATAATGGAAACACCTTGTTGCTTCGCTTTGTTGTGAGGTACAGCACTCATTTAACCAACCCCTCATATGCATTTTTGGGAAAAGTCTCATAATACGATATGTCCAAGTTAGGATAGAGTAACGGCATATCAACCTCTTAAAAGCAAAAATGGACTTGTTTAAAGAACACAAAACCCACAGTGATAGCTGTGGGTTTTGTAAGAGAGACAATTCATATGAAACGTTTTGGATGTTTGTTCAGAAATAAGATTCAATGATGGATACGCTATTCTCGATTCTCGCCTTACTCTGCGTTAAATAATCTTTGGTCCAATCATCTAGGTTAGACATATCAAAACTCCGGTACATCCCTGTATAAACAATAATCTCTCTTAATCGAAGAAAAAGAGGAATTAGCTTCAGCTCATTTTCTGAAATCCTGTTCTCTTTAACGTAGCCTTTTAGAAAATGCTCCATAAAACGCTGACATTGAAGCTGCCTGTCCTCCATACTATCATCCCCGTAAACGTAGACTAGATAATACAGTTGAATGGCGATATCTTCTACAAACCAGCTGTACTGAGCTTCATCAAAATCAAACAAAGTCAGCTTACCATTGTCGACCAAAAAGTTGCCTACATTGATATCCCCATGGATGAGACCATAGGTATTTATTTCAGCGTCGAGATGCTTTAGCCGATTCATAAGCGCCTTACAGCTTTCTAAAACGCCACTTTGGGATGGAGGAATAAACTTCGTTACATTCTGCAGGTAGTAGTTCTGATGCCACGCATGTCTTTCGGACTGTGGTTTATAAGATTTTGCTAATCTGTGCATTTGTCCAGTGATCATGCCACACTGCTCATAGAGGTCTAGATCCTTCAGGCAGTCTGGGTAACCTATTCGTTTCCCTTGTGCTTTTTCAAAGGAAGATACCATAAAGTATGAATCATCAATCTCTATTTGCTCAACTAGATTACCCAGAAGAGAACCTACGGGTCTTGATACGGAAACGCCATGATCTGCCAGGTATAGAATCCATTCAAGTTCAGCCGTTAACAATTCCATACTGCGCAGCGAGCTATGAGTAAATCTTAGAATATATTGATGATTGCTAAGTTGATATTCATAAACAAAATTTTGAAATCCGCCAATGAAGCTTAGCTCATCTATGGGGATACCGTATTTCGTGCAGGCAGCACTTACAATCTGGTCATTAAATAAGGACTTAATCTTTTGTTCCAAGGGTTCTACTCCGTTCTACATTACAATGATTTTATCGAAATCGTTCTGGAGCTTTCCTGGACCTCAATAAGCAGCGGCCGTTCTTGTGGGTTGAGATTTGGGGCATGAATGGCCAGCATAAGTCTGCCCGTCAAATCACGAAACAACATTCCATGTCCGCCATCTTTGGCATAAAGAGGCTCAGGATCATGTTGCCAAGGTCCACTAATGTCACCGCTGACGGATCGGGCTAAACCCATGGCATAACCACTAGCTCCACTGCTAGACCACAACATAAGCAGCTCACCACTGCTAGTCTGATGCATAAAAGGACCGTCAGTTACGTATTGCCCTTCTTTGCCGCCTACCGTCCAAGGAGCTTGTGAAGCCTGGAAAAGCAGCATAGGTTCGCCAATAGTAGCACTTAAATCCTCCTTCAGCCGAACGGCATACATTTCTCCATCCGTCACTTCAATCCATTCACGGCAAAAGATCATCCAAGGTTTGTCTTCTTTATCTACATATAACGTTCCGTCAAGGCACTCCCAAGAAGCAGGGGTAATCGGATGATTACTGATAGGGAGATAAGGACCCTCAGGTGTTTCCGCGCTTAATATTTGTGTCCCCCGTGGAACGCCATGTCTTTTAAAAGAAGCGAACATATAATATTTTCCGTTGTAGCGGTGAACCTCTGGTGCCCAGAAATGATGATCAGCCCAAAAATCAGCATCTGGACGAAAAGCAGCAATGGGCCCGGACCATTCCTGAAGATCTGAGCTGATATATACATCGAAGCCGTGAGGTGCGCCACTCCAAGCTGTTAGGCCATCTGTGCCAAATAAATAGTATTGTCCAAGTTCAGGCACAGATAGGATATAGGGATCTCTAAAGTTAATATCAGATAATGTTTTCATTAAAGGTGCCCCCAATTTACAAGCTATCATCTGCTTAATTTTACAATATCTTCTTTAGGCTTGGAAGCGTTACTTCATTTGCTCGCCTTGTAGCAAACGTATTTTCATTACTCCGGGTGTACAGCCGTAGTTTTTTCGGAAGACACGTATAAAATAATTAGTCTCCATGCCCAGCTGAAGCGCTATATCTTGAACGGGAATCTCCACATCCTCCGTCATTAATTGCAGCGCCCGCTCCAGCCGCAGATTCTGCAAATACTTATGCGGAGTGACCCCATATTCCTGCACGAATAAACGCTGGAAATGCTGCACAGAGTACCCGACTGCTGCTGCAAGATTGGAGATCAGAAGCGGTTCTGTGTAATGTTCGTTGATCAGCCCGACGGCTGTAGTTAGGGCTTCATTTCGGACCGACTCGAAGGCTAGACGATTACCGGAGACTTCTGAACTCTTGGCAGGGCGCAGCATCAAGAGCAGTCTATAGAGTGTGATAGACAACTCTTGCATCCACATCTCGTCCTGCCGATTGGGGGCAGGAGAATTCACCGTATGCCAGATTTGGCCGATTTCTTCCCAGCATTGTTCAAAACGATCCGTTCGATAAGGAACAGAAGGGAGCAGTTCAAGCGCTTCCAGCAATCCATGAGCTTGACTGCCTTGAAAGCCGATAAAGCCAACATGCCACGGTTCATGAGAGGTAGGATAATATTCATGACCACGATCGGGCGGGAAGGCAAAAGCCATCCCCGGTTCCAGTATGATTTCTGTGCCACTTTCCAGATCACGAAATAACCCGGTTCCGGTCCGGATTAAAAAGATTTGATACACAGGAAATCCTGCTGGGCGCACATGATGGAATTGGATATGGCGACCTACAGAGTAGGGGGATAGGGGCAACGTTCCAGAGTCGCGCGGTAATTCAATCAGAGAAAAAGGCAGCAGGTTTATCACCTCATCTTCATTTTGTGCTATCACTTCGAGACTATATTCCTACTGATTGAAATGAATTTTCTTATATTATAAATAGTATAAATGATGATTCCTGAATAAGATAGCTTACGCTTCTAGCCTATCATCAGAGAATAGTCCCATTCTATAAATGGGCAGAATTGAGAGGATGATCGTACACAATGAATAAAAAACATTCCCCGATAAGCAGAAAAGCTGGTGTCATGCTGCACGGTGCTGATTATAATCCTGAACAATGGCTGAAATATCCGGAAGTATTGCGTGAGGATATCCGATTAATGAAGCTGGCGGGCTGCAATGTCATGTCCGTAGGCATTTTTTCGTGGGTATCTCTTGAACCTGAAGAGGGTGTGTTCACTTTCGAATGGTTGGATGGTGTACTTGATTCTTTTGCAGAGAATGGGATTTACGCTATCTTGGCAACGCCAAGTGGTGCCCGCCCAGCATGGATGTCGCAAAAATATCCAGAAGTCTTAAGAGTGGAGCGTAACCGTGTTCACAATTTGCATGGCTTCCGTCATAACCATTGCTTTACCTCACCAGTGTACCGGGAGAAAACTGCAATTCTGAATGCAAAGTTAGCGGAACGGTACAGCCAGCATCCAGCCATTATCGGTTGGCATATTTCGAATGAGTTCGGTGGGGAGTGTCACTGCGAGCTCTGCCAGGATGCTTTTAGAGAATGGCTGAAAGTGAAATATAATAACAGTTTGGATGAGGTGAATCATGCTTGGTGGGCTACTTTTTGGAGCCATACCTACACTTCATGGTCACAGATTGAATCCCCAGCTCCACATGGTGAGACACAAGTACACGGCTTGAATCTTGACTGGCGGCGTTTTGTTAGTGAACGGACGATTGATTTCTGCCAGCACGAGATCAATACCGTTCGTCCTTATAATCCAGAGCTGCCAATCACGACGAATATGCATATGATCGATGGCATTGATTACCGCGAGCTGGCCAAAATCCTGGATGTGGTCTCATGGGACGCTTATCCAGACTGGCATTATACCGAAGACGGTGACGATACTAGATTGGCAGCATGGACGGCGATGCACTACGACTTAATGCGCTCTTTTAAAAAGAAACCGTTCCTGCTGATGGAAAGCACGCCATCCCTTACGAACTGGCAATCGGTCAGTAAGCTGAAACGTCCCGGAATGCACAAGCTGTCTTCCTTGCAAGCGGTAGCGCATGGTTCGGATTCTGTGCAGTATTTCCAATGGCGCAAAAGCCGCGGATCAAGTGAGAAGTTCCACGGCGCAGTTGTAGACCACAGTGGCCACTCCGAGACTCGAGTATTCCAAGATGTAGCGGAAGTAGGAAAGACGCTGGCGGGAATGACGGAAGTAGTGGGTACGTCCACTCCGGCGAAGACGGCGATTATTTTCGATTGGGACAACCGCTGGGCGATAAAGGATGCGCAAGGCATCCGTAATTCCGGATTACGTTATGAGGAGACGGTGCTACAGCATTATCGTGCACTTTGGGAGCTGGGCATTCCAGTTGATATTATAGGCTCTGGAGATGATCTGTCTGCCTACAAGCTGGTTGTTGCCCCTATGTTATATCTGATTAGTGAAGAGAATGGAAAGCGCATTGAGAAATATGTGGAGCAAGGCGGCACTTTCCTCGCAACCTATTGGTCAGGAGTAGTTAACGAAACGGATTTATGTCATCTGGGAGGATTCCCTGGTCCACTGCGCAGAACACTGGGGATTTGGGCAGAGGAGACAGAAGGGCTGCACAGCCGTGATCTGAACGGGTTAGTAATGGAGGTAGGTAATAAACTTAAGCTAAGCGGTGATTACGATGCGCATGAGATAGCCGAGCTGATTCATTTGGAAGGTGCAGAGGCTTTGGGGCATTATCGCAACGATTTCTATGCGGGCCGTCCAGCGCTTACAGTCAATCGTTTTGGTGAAGGAAATGCGTACCATCTTGCTACCCGTGTGAAAGACACTTCGTTCTATGTTGAGCTATACGCAGCGATCACATCTAAGGCAGGAATTACCCGTGCGATGGATAGTGAGCTTCCAGCAGGTGTGACTGCACAACTTCGCACAGATGGCGAAAGTGATTATGTTTTTGTGCAAAATTTCAGCGGCAGTCCGCAAACGGTAGAGCTGGATGGAGCGGAATACACAGACTTGGAAACAGGTCTTTCAGCTCCGGCCCTATTGAATCTAGCGGTGAATGGACTTGCGATGTTGAAGCGTAAAGCATTAGTATAATAAAAAGGCAGGACCTGAGTTTCAGGTTCTGCCTTTTTTTTGAATAGAATCAGTTCTTAACTCTTCCCATCATAATGGTGTTATACAATTTGCCGTCCGATAGAAGTTTATCTTTCTTTAAAATCCCTTCAATTTCAAAGCCAAGCTTTTGATATAGCTTAATAGCGTTGGTGTTCGTTTCCAGCACATTTAGGGTGATCTTTTGAATACCATTAGTGTCAGCCCAGGCAATCGATTCGGCGAGAAGATTTTTTCCAATACCATATCCCCAATAATCCTGCAGCACACATACTCCAAATTCTACTTTATGAGCAAATCTTTTTAAGGGATAACCTTCGCATCTGGAGAACGCAACGATTTGATTATCAACTACTGCGACTAGAAAAAGGTTATTATTTTTCTCGGAATCGGCTTGAATAAGCTGTTCAAACCCTTTTTCATCAATAAAGGCTTCGCCTGGTTCCCGATCTAAATTCTCGGTTTCTCCATCGATCCGCACCCTTAATTCAGATAACACTTTAGCATCATGAGAGGCCGCAGATCTAATGCTGTATTGGATTCCATTCACTGTAAATGTTTGAGGATTAATGATCATATGTCCTCCGTGACGATGGGTGATGTTAGAATTATTGCTTCGATGCCCTCAATGATCCGAGTGAAATAGGCTGCTTCATGAGGCACAAAATGAGTCCGATCCACACTTTGTTGAATGTTGATTTTTTGTCCGTTTGAATCCACTTTGAAACCATTGATTTGTAGACTATGTATTTCTCCTTGCCAAAAGCTTCGGAAGTCGGCAAACTTTGTGATAACTATTCCTGCGACCTCTTCTTCTTGCAGCTTAAAATCGTCCAGAGGATAAGGATGGTTATAAACAAAAACATGCGCTCGTTCTTTATCGATAAGATTTTCTTTGATCATACTGTAAGGAATCGTACCTAAGGGAATCAGTTCATCAAAAGCTAGCTCCAAACCGAGTTCTTCTTGAACCTCGCGAATCCCGTCCTCTACCGTTTCGTGTGTCAGCAAATGTCCAGCGGCCGTGATGTCCAGCAATCCTGCATAATCTTGTTTCTGCTCACTACGAAGCTGTAAATAAATATAGGGGATTTCTTGGGTTTTGCTTATAAACCAGCAGTGGAAGGTCTCGTGCCAATGTCCTAACCGATGTACTTCTGCCCGTGGAGCTGTACCGATTCGGTGACCCGCTTCATCAAATATAGTAAGTATCTCATTATGCATAGAAAAGCTCCTTTGTGAAAATATCTACTGCTTAAAGCCTATCATAAAAACGATCGAATTGCTTAATGTCCCCAAGTGATTTTTATTGACATCGTTAAGAAATATATGTATATTTTTGGATGTTAATCAAAGGAGGAGTTAAATGAATTTAGTAGCCATGAAGCGGGAAGACTTGGACACTTTAAGTGATGAAAGGTTAGGATGGGCCTGTATGGAGCCTACCTTTCAGCTGATTCGCGGAAAATCGCCATCGACCAAATCAGAAGTGATCTCGAAGCTCACAGAGGGGCAACAAGCCTTATGTATGTTCAGAGTGCTATATGGTCACAGCTGTAATTCCGAAGGGGAATATTATGCTTGGATTTCCTACATGCAAGACCTGCCAGGGTATTGGACAGGGGTGATAGGAGGCATACGATTTTTTGACGATTCACCCATGATTCTTTTGCTTCAGGAAACAAAGACATTTCTCGAGGAAAGAAATCATCGACTGGGTAAAGAGTGGGCGGATGCGGCCATCACGGATTTGGATCGAGACCCTCAGCTGTTAGAAGTAATTAGTGAGTTATTCGAACGATATAAGAACCTGACACCAAATACGCATAGAATTATCGGCAATTATATTCGCACTCATCCAGAGGAGTTTGTAGAAATAGGGTGTTCATAATTATGAATATGAAGAAACGTTATGAATTTCTCGTACTCATTTTTTTATTAATCGAAATCCCTGTAATTATTAATCTCTACCATAGTTATAATTCATTTGAGAATTTAGTGTTGGATCAAATCGATGAAACAGAAATCACCTCAATCGAGATTGAGAAATCTTTAGTGGATGAAAAGGTAGTGATTGAAGATCCGAAGGAAATTGAAAAGATCATTTATGCTTTTTCAGATGTAAAATTGAGAAGAAGTAGTGCTTTGGACAAATCTACGGAGACCTACTGGATAAGTATTATTGTGAATAACAGCTTGAGGTTTGGCATGAATCTTACGGATACTAACTTCCTGTATGTGACAGATCTTGATAAGAAGGACAAATACAGTTCGGGAAACTTTAGAATGACTAGTGCTTTTGATGTGAATTCCATAGCAAGCTTATTTAAATGATGCACAACGATCCACAACCACTGATACTGAGATTTTCGGACCCAGATGCCCCTATTTGCGAATTTATCGCCTTTTGAGCAGGTTTTCGGACTCCAACGTCGCTATTGCTCATGAAAGAGCTTATAATTGGTGTTTTTTGCACCAATAGCGGCTATGAGGTCCGATAGCTGTCCAAATAGCGGATAAAACGGTGTATAAGGTCAGCTGAGTCCTTTAGGTGCTGCATGTGCAGATTGGTTAGTTGAGTCCTTTAAGCTGCTGCGTGCGCAGATCGCTCAGTTGAGTCTTTAGCTGCTGCGTGTGCAGATTGTTCAGCTGTGTCCGATAGTGTTTCATATCCATACAAAAAATGGGTGCCCCTATGGGACACCCATTTTTGTATGGATTATCTAGCCATCCATCCGCCATCCACATTAAGAACGTGACCGTTCAAGTAGTCAGATGCTGCGGAAGCCAAGAATACGGCAGGACCTTTAACATCATCAGGCGTTCCCCAACGTGCTGCAGGGATACGGTCTAAGATAGAGTCCGAACGACTTTGGTCGGCACGGATTGGAGCGGTATTTTCAGTAGCCATATAGCCTGGTGCAATTGCATTGATGTTCAGACCGGAGCCTGCCCATTCATTGGCAAAAGCTTTAGTAAGACCCGCAACCCCGTGTTTACTCGCAGTGTAACCAGGGACATTGATTCCGCCTTGATAGGAGAGCATGGAGGCGATGTTAATGATTTTGCCGGATCCTCTTTCCAGGAAGTGGCGGCCTGCGATTTGCGACAGAAGAAAAACTGTGTTCAGGTTCAAATTGATGACATCAAACCAGTCTTTTTCACTATGATCTTTTGCCGGTGCACGGCGGATCATTCCTGCGCAGTTTACGAGAATGTCAACATGTCCGGTCAGCTCTAGCGCTTGGTCAAAAGTGCTTTGCAGCTTGCTGTGATCACTTAAGTCAGATTCGATACTAACTGCTTTTACTCCAAAAGCTTTTGCTGCATTTACTGTTTCTTCACTCGAATTAAGGGAGACAGACGCAACGTCTGCACCGGCTTCTGCAAATGCAAGCGCGATTCCTTGTCCAAGACCTTGAGCTGCGCCTGTTACAATAGCTGTTTTACCTGCCAAGCTGAATAATGATGACATATAAATTACGCCCCTTTATTGTAAATGGATTGTTATTCCGGGTTTACCCGCATTCAATGGTAACGCCTGCACTGCGGAACTGATCTGCCGTTTCGGGGGAGAGCCCTTTGTCCGTCAGAATCACGTCAACTTCTTGTAGGGAAGCGAAGGTACGCAGTGCAGTATGGCCGAATTTATGATGATCTACAACCGCGAATACCTTACGGGCTGTAGATACAAGGGCTTGCTTGAACTCAATTAAATCTCCGGTATAAATGGAGAGCCCATGCTCTATATGAATAGCAGTCGATGAAAGGAATGCTTTTTGAATATTAAGCTTTTGTACATAGGAGACGGCTTCAGGACCAGCCAACATATTACGGACACGATAACCACCGGGAACGACCAGACGGATGTTATCTTTGGGAACCAGTTCGCTGATGATGTATACATCATTGGTGACTACCGTTAGTGGCATATTGTCCAGACGCCGAGCAATTTCAAGCGTAGTGCTACCGCCGTCAAGAGCGATAATATCGTCCGGTTCAATATGAGCAAGCGCACGCAAGGCAATCTCCGTCTTCTCGTCAGAGTATTTATCCAGCGGGTCCTTGGAGGGCAAAATACCAAACTGGTCGCTTTGTGCCAGCACAGCTCCGCCATGTACACGTACGATCAGCCCTTGTTCCTCCAGCCTGCTTAAATCCTCGCGTATTGTTTTTCCAGTAACCTGAAGCTTATCGCTCAGTTCATTCACCGTTACATCTTTTTGGTTCAGCATAACTTCCATAATCATCTCGTGTCGTCGTATCGGGTTCATCCGCCTGCCTCATCTTTCCGTAGTTGATTTATCTCTATTGTAATTCTTTCATGGATACGGGGTCCATATCATCATATCTTTTATTATCGCCAGCCATACTCCAGATAAAAGTATAGTTATGAGTGCCGACACCACTGTGGATGGACCAGCTTGGAGAAATAACGGCTTGTTCGTTATGCATTACGATATGGCGGGTTTCGTCAGGTTCTCCCATCAGGTGGAACACAACGGAATCGTCCGGAAGATCAAAATAGAAATAGGCTTCCATCCGGCGTGGATGGGTATGTGCTGGCATGGTGTTCCACATGCTGCCTGGTTTCAGTTGGGTCATACCCATAACCAGTTGGGCACTTTGCACACCATTTGTGTGAATGAAGCGGTGGATTGTCCGCTCGTTAGAGTTCTCCAGACCACCCATCGCACCGGATTCAGAATCGGCCAGTGTGGTTTTGGTAGTAGGGTAGGACTGATGGGCAGGAGCAGAATTCAAATAGAATTTAGCAGGTTTGGAAGCGTCTGCACTTTTGAAGACTACATCTTTAGAGCCTTGACCTACATAAAGACATTCTTTGAAATCCACTTCATATTCTGTGCCATCTACAACCACGGAGCCTTTACCACCGACATTGATGATGCCCAGTTCACGGCGTTCCAAGAAATAAGTAACCCCAAGTTCTTTAAGGTCAGTAGTTAGCGCAACCTCTTCTTTTACAGGATTAGCTCCACCAACGATCATACGATCTTCATGGGTTAGGACAAGCTTTAGCTCATCAGGAGCAAAAATAACGGGAATGTGGAATTCCTTACGGAGGCGCTCAGTGTCAAATTGTTTTACTTCATTAGGATGGGATGCGAAACGTCTTTCCATTGAATGTTCAATCTCCTTTGTGTACATATTATCGTTCGTATAGGTACACTTTAGTCCATTTATGTTCATTTTACAAGTGCTAATCTTTTTTATTTCGTTTATTTATGTTTATTTATTGGTTTTTCCAATTGCAAAATGAACGGAAAGTGTGCACAATAGAGCTATTATGCTCGATTTTCATGAATGCCGGAAGATGATATAAAACTGAAACGATGGAGGTTGAAATGTAATGCCGGGGTTGAAAAATATCCAGAGTACTTATAAGGAACGTCAGCAAGAAATTATTTTTAATATAGCACTGGAAGCAGAGCAACACCCTTTATTGGAAAGTGGACTCTGGTTCCATGATGATGTGCGAAATAACTTTTATTATGCTTCGTATCTTTTTGCAGCGGCTGTTGATGATTCTTTTGAGCTGCCTTTTGATCGTGAGCAAGCGAAACAGAAAGCACAGGATGTACTGCTGGAGATCTTAATGCTTCAGAACCGGCAGCCCGGCACGGAGTTATATGGTCATTGGCCGCTCGGTTTGAATCCGGTTCCGCGAGATGCGTCACCGCATGAGTTACCAGTGGAGCTTATGGGCAACCTGCTGGCGTATTTTTGCAAAAGATACGGAGGAGCATTAAATGCTCAACTTCGCATAGTTCTGAATACAGCGTTTGGACATATTTATCGCAGTGATTTCTACCGTAAGCCGGTGGTTACTTTTGGGCATCATGAAGCTAAATATACAGCTGCTAAGCTGATTTTTGGCACCCTGTTTGCGGATGAAATATTGCTTGAGGATGGCCGGCAGAGTCTGAAGGATACACTGGCTTATATTCGTACTAAAGGGATGCCGGAATACGGCAGTCTACCGTGGTTTTGGCATTGGGTGCAGGCATTCACCTGCGCGTTGGAACTTGTCCCGCCTGAGGATACGGAGCTTACTACGAGCCTTAAAGAAATGCTTGACCATTTATGGAATGTACGAGCTGAATTCTATCTGCGTGGCGCTTGGGTTGGTGCGCATTCTAGAGGCTGGCCGCATGATGTTCCCGGCGATGCTAATGTACTTCATGATTATGTTCAGTTTGGAGATTTCCAGCTGCCTGAGAGGATGCCGCGCACTGAGTATGCCGGTTTATTATTCTATCAAGCATCCGATGAAATATTAGCCGCAGCTATGAATCGCCAGACACCAAAGGAAGTAAGGAAGATTACTCAGAAGGTTGTCCCAACGGATCCACAGCCGCAGCCTTTGCTTCATTCCTATGCTTATATTACAGAGGAGTTTGCAGCAGGCGGGATGTGGGAGCGGGTTGAGGAATTCGATAATGAGCAGCTTCGCTGGGCTTTTTCGTTACCTGTGAGTGGAGAGGGAAGCGCAAATCAGCTGTATTTCTTCCATCCGGGACAAGGCTACAATGAGGGAGATCCCCGTCATCAAAGCCGTTATATGGAGGTTCTCTATCACAAGAATGTCATCATTTCTTTATTCCCAATCCCTCAGGGTGAGAAGAATACGATCATCGGTGTACTTCCCCAAGGGGAATGGAAACAAGAGCCTAATACATTGTACGGGCAGGTTGGTGAGACGTATTTTATTATTTATTTATCTCACCCTTATCAGCTGCAGGAACGGTCCAGATTCATAGAGGTATCCGTCGCAGGGATGCCGGGCGGTGTAATCGTTGAAGCATTGGGCATTAAGAAAGCTGCCGAATGTGGTATTATTGGTTTAGAGGCTTTTGCCGCAGCTATGGCTCATAAAGAAAGGAATTTCGAAGTGGGAGAGGTATTAGCAGCGAATTATATCAACATAGATGGTGAAAGCTTAGTTTTGAGTATTAGTAGGGAGTCAGAATTACCGCAAGCTCAGCTTAATGGAATCCAGATCTCATTAGATCATTATTCAGTATAAAAAAACACAATTGCTGTGATAAATAGTAATCCGAGTCGGCCTTTTTTGGCCGGCTTCTTTAATAAGGAGCTACATGAAAGGATGTGATGCCCCATTGCACAGCCCGCAATAGATACCTAAGTATCCGTAAACGTGATTTTGTCCAAAATACTTATAATTGGGGTGAACGACGATTTATCTGGATAAACTAGACCTAACGATTTGGTAATTCAATCCTCCCTAAGCACATTTCCCTTTAGAATAGCGGTGTTAGGTTACTAAATAGTAATTAATTACATTAAACCCTATTTTTCTGAGAGACATTTGTCACAATAAAGGTTAATATCTAAGTGAGATAGAAATGATTGCGCTTACTTATTTTCTAATAAACCTAATCATAATGAATGCGAGGGATATAACAGTGATTGAAACTGAATTTCGTGTAGAAAATGACTTTCTAGGCAGTAAACAGGTAGATAAGAACGCTTATTATGGGATTCAGACACTACGCGCAGTCGAGAACTTTCCTATTACGGGCTATCGGGTTCACAAAGAGTTAATCAAAGCGATGGGGATTGTAAAAAAAGCCGCTGCGCTTGCAAATATGGAAGTTGGCCGTCTCTATCGAGGGCTTGGAGAAGTTGTAGTGAAAGCAGCAGAAGAAATCATCGAGGGTCAGTGGCATGAGCAATTTATTGTAGATCCTATTCAGGGTGGTGCAGGTACCTCGTTAAATATGAATGCGAATGAGGTTATTGCTAACCGTGCCTTAGAACTGCTTGGCCATGAAAAAGGAGACTATCGTCACTTAAGTCCCAATTCACATGTAAATATGGCGCAGTCTACAAATGATGCGTTTCCGACAGCAATTCATATTGCCACACTTTCACTGCTGGAGCAGCTGCTTGTAACGATGCACAGAATGCATGATGTGTTTGCGGTAAAAGCGGATGAATTCGATCCTGTGATAAAAATGGGCCGGACACATCTTCAAGATGCAGTGCCGATTCGTCTGGGTCAAGAATTCGAGGCTTATCGCAGAGTGCTTGAAAGAGATATCAAACGTATTGAGCATACACGCCATCATTTGTATGAAGTCAATATGGGAGCAACAGCAGTGGGTACAGGATTAAATGCTGATCCTCGTTATATTGAATTGGTGGTAGAGCACTTAGCTGAGATCAGTGAATTGCCGCTCGTAACGGCAGATCATCTCGTCGATGCCACCCAAAATACGGATGCCTATACAGAAGTGTCTGCTGCTCTAAAAGTGTGCATGATGAACATGTCCAAGATCGCTAATGATCTGCGGTTGATGGCCTCCGGTCCGCGGACGGGGTTTAATGAGATTTCACTGCCTGCACGCCAGCCTGGATCTTCAATTATGCCGGGCAAAGTTAATCCGGTTATGGCAGAGGTCATTAATCAGGTGGCTTTTCAAGTCATAGGGAACGATCATACGATCTGTCTGGCTTCCCAAGCGGGTCAACTGGAGCTGAATGTTATGGAGCCAGTGCTTGTGTTCAATCTTATTCAGTCCATCAGCATCATGAACAATTCCTTCCAAGTCTTCACAGACTTCTGTCTGGCTGGGATTGAAGCCAATAAGGAGAAGCTTGAGCGGGATGTGGAGCGGAGTGTCGGAATCATTACGGCTGTGAACCCGCATCTGGGGTATGAAGTGGTATCGCGGATCGCTAGAGAGGCGATTTTGACTGGGGAATCTGTACGGGAATTGTGCATTAAATATAATGTGCTGACCGAAGAAGAGCTTAATCTGATTCTGGACCCATACGAAATGACACACCCGGGAATTGCAGGAGCAGCTTTATTGCATAAAGAGTAGAATGTTCCGGAGGATCGAGCTTTTTGTTTGGAAAAAGCAAACCCCCGCCACCGTTTAGGGTGACAGGGGGAGATCCTAAATATGTTTTACTTATATGAATCTACTTCGCGATTGTCTGAAGTAGGTTCTTTTTTTACATTTCAGGCTTAAAAGAAAAATAAAGAACGTAACAGGCCGCGTTTTCTTGGCGGAGCCGTTAGCCTGGTAGAGGCAGTGGACTGGGAATTTTCATAAGAGGTGAGCGGTTTGCCGTTAGACACTTGCAACGGTTCTATGGATGCCGCGATTTGCTTGATCATTATTCGTAGGTCCTCAAGCTCCTCACGCTGCTGGAGCAGTTGGATCAATACTACTTCATCGGCTTTTTGATCGAGTGCACGTTCAACATTGTTGATGCGAGACAAGATATCCTTCATAGGCTCAGCATCTGTGTGCTGTAGTGGGTTTTCCTGTTGTGATGTGGAAATTTGCTGCTCATTCGTGAGTGTGAGTTGTATACATTCCAAGGCCTCTCCGTGATTAATACGGTCTTTAATATGATTGAGCAGGTCGATTTGCTGCTCCGAGAACACATAATGGCCAAATCGGTCTTTTGGAAAAAAATCAGGGAACATGGCAGCCCAACGTTTAATTGTGGTTAGACTAACTGACAGCAGCTCTGCGGCATCTTTTGTTTTTAGAATATCCATTTCGATTCCTCCAGTTCACGTAGTCATGTTATGAGTAATATTCGTTGTCCAGCAGCGGCTCCCTGCACGGTTGACAAAGGTAGTGCGTATTCGCTAAACAAAGTGTAATTACGAGCAATCTCACCCTTTTGGATTTCACTATCTTGCTTTTCCATTCCAAATTGAGTACAGATGAGCCTGCTCAGGGGTATAATTGCATTAGAGGTGAAGGCGATGAACAGGATTGAAGATGAGGAACAAATGACTGAGGAGCAATGGCAGGCTATTTTGCAAAACGATGTTGCTTATAACGACATATTTTTTTATGCGGTGAAGACTACAGGAATTTTTTGTCGACCCTCCTGCAAATCCAAAGCACCCAATCGGGAGAATGCGTGTGTTTTTCAGAATGCTGAACAAGCGCTGGCAGCCGGATTTCGTCCTTGCAAAAGATGTAAACCGACAGGTGAGCGTCTTCCTGATAAGGAATGGGTAGCTGTGATGACGGAGTACATTGATCATAATTATATGGCCCCCCTCACCCTTGAAACGTTAGCTGAGGTATGTCATGGCAGTCCTTATCATTTACATCGAACCTTTAAGAAAGTAACAGGAATCACTCCCGTGGATTATATACAGCAAAAGAGAATCGCTAAGGCATCTGAGTATTTGCTTACTACAGAGCAGGCAGTTGCTGAGATTGCATTGCGCGTGGGTCTGCCCAATACATCGTATTTTATTACTTTATATAAGAAAAAAACAGGGTATACGCCCACACAGTTTCGTCAGCTTAACAAACAGAAAGTAACGTTGGCTTCTGATTTTAATTTGGAGGGACCGAATCATGGAGAATAAAACAAATGCTATTCTATACTGGACATTATTAACCGATAAGGACTGGAGTTTTTATATTGCAGCCACAGAGAAGGGTTTAAGTTATGTGGGCTCGCAGCAGGAACCCTTTGAGGAATTAAGCGAATGGGTTAGACGTCGTTTTCCGGGGAGTGAACTGGTGCAGGACGATGAGAAGATGGCGCCTTATGTGAGGGAGCTTAGTGAATATTTGCAAGGGAACCGGCAGAGCTTCGGCATTCCTTTTGATTATCAGGGAACTCCTTTTCAGCTTGCGGTGTGGAAGGCGTTATGTGAAATTCCATATGGACAAACCTGGTCCTATTCGGATATTGCCACACATATTCAAAGACCAGCTGCGGTGCGCGCGGTAGGGACTGCCATTGGCGCGAATCCGATTCTGATTACGGTGCCCTGCCACCGGGTTATTGGTAAGAATGGGACATTAACAGGATACCGGGGTGGTTTGGATATGAAGACCAAGCTACTTCAGTTGGAGAGAGGAGAGTATACAGCAGATATATGAAAATAGAGTCCAATTACACCTCCCCAAAAACCTTGCTGAATAAAGGAACAGGTTATCTGTCAGGCTACAGTCATTCCTTAAATCCATATACGGGCTGCACTTATGGCTGTTCCTATTGTTATGTACGTCAGATGCCTGTCTCGCTGTTCCGCAAAGAGGAGTGGGGGACGTGGGTAGATGTTAAACAAGAAGCGGCTGCAATTTTACAAAAAGAACTGCACAAAGCGAAGGCGAAAGGTCCCGTCTCTATTTTTATGTCGTCAAGCACAGATCCCTATCAACCGGTAGAGCATAAGGAAGAGGTGACGAGATCTTTACTGGAGGTTATGGTTCAAGATCCGCCCGATTTCCTATTCGTGCAGACGCGTAGTCCGCTGGTTCGCAGAGATATAGATTTATTATTACGTTTAGAGGATAAGGTTCGTGTAAGTATAACTGTAGAAACAGACCGAGAAGATATTCGCCAAAAATTCACACCAAGCGCCCCTTCCATTGCTGCAAGACTGAAGACGTTACAGCTTCTACGTGAAGCTGGCATCCCCATTCAAGCTACTATAGCGCCAGTACTGCCAAGCAGTCCAACTTTTCCAGCAACCTTAAGGGTTTTGGTGGATAGAGTCTGTGTGGATGACTATTTTATGGGCGACGGCAGCGGCGGCAAACGCACACGGAGATTAGGGATTTATTCCCTATATGAAGAGCTGCAACTGGAAGATTGGTATGATCCTGCAGCATATCGCAGAGTGTATGAAGGACTTCAGCAAGTTTTTTCCGAAGAGGAGCTATTCTTGAGCCAGAAGGGGTTCGAGCCTTAATCTGAAACATGGTATAATAAATGAGAGCATTCATACTTAGTATTTAATATACTTAATATCCGTAATAGCTTATTGGAGGATTAGTGTGGCAAAAGCAAAGGTGGCCAAGCGGCCCACAAGAGATGAATTTGTGCTTGAGGAGTTAGGTAATCAGTTAGTTGAAGCTAAGCAAGAAGGTTCTGAGATTTTATTGACCGTATGGGGAAAAGAAGAAGAGGTACGCGGCATGATCGTGGAAATGGATTCGCGAACCGGGAAAGTACACCTCAGTAACCATGAAGAAATCATAAAAGTTCCTTTTATGGATATCATGCAGGTTAATTATCCCAGAGATTAATGGGCACGGCAGCAACAGGAGGTCCTGAAAGCTATCATAGCTTTGGGGCCTCTTTGATCATAAAGGTAAGGAATAGAGGATATAGAAAGGGAGGTCAACAATGCAAGTAACCAAAACCAACGCGATGCGAATGCTGGATGCCAAAAAAATCGGCTATGAAGTGTTCGCCTATGACAATGAAGATGGACTAATCCATGGCACGGCTGTGGCTGAGAAGATTGGAAAAGCGGCAGAGACGGTTTTTAAAACGTTGGTCGCTCATAGCGGTGCAAATCTTTATGTATTTGTTATTCCAGTTGCCGAAGAGCTGGATCTCAAAAAGGCGGCCAAAGCCGCCGGAGAGAAAAAAATTGAGATGCTGCCAGTGAAGGATCTGCAGAAATGGACAGGGTATATCCGCGGTGGTTGTTCACCTGTTGGAATGAAAAAGCTGTACCCCACGTTCATTGAGAGCAGCGCAGAAGGGCTGGAAACAATGGCTGTCAGCGCTGGGAAGATTGGCCAGCAAATGGATGTAGCCCCACAAATACTCGCTGAGGTTGTACATGCGAAATTTACAGAACTAATCAAATAGCCGAGCAGCAAGCTGGCCTAAATATTCCTTCAATGCTAACCCTGTTGTGGAGATCGCTCCCGGGGATGGACTGAACTTGGCGGGCTGCAGTGCAATATCAGCGCTGGCGATATAATCCGTAGGATAGGCTTGCGCTGTTAGCCCTGCATTCTTAAAGTGCAACATCGCTCGGGACATATGAAAACCTGAAGTAACTAGTATAGGTTTTATAAGTCCGGTTTGTTGCAGGATGGCTGCGGTATTTACAGCGTTTTGCTCCGTGTTGAGGGATTGATTTTCGATCAGGATGTCCTCTTCGGGTATGCCGAGACCCAGTAGTTGTCTTTGCGCGATATCCGCTTCATTACCACTGTCGGAGAATACTTGTCCGCCAGAAAATAAGATTGGCAGACCAGTCTGCCGATGGAGGCGAACAGCAGTAAGCAGGCGATTTGCCGCTGATCCGTATAAATTGCCCTCGCCGTCTATATCCGGTGTGCCAGAGCTGGCGCCCCCGCCGAGTACGACGATGACATCTCCTTGCAAAGTTTCCGGCTGCGGATATTTCCGTTCTAGACTGCCGATCAGCGCATCGCTGATTAAGGGTGTCATGGAGAAATACATTAATAGTGTAACCCCGAGTAGAACTAGTGCTGGCCGGCGGTTTTTTTTCCATAACCAAATGACTAAACCTAGCAGAAGCACGATAAACAGGCCGGGGGGAAGCACAAAGCTGTATACAAATTTGATGATGTAAATCAACAGTATCAACCGCCTTCTAAAAATATAAGTTCAGGTTGTATTGTAACATGATATTGCAAGATTACATATTTACATGCGTATCCTTATACAAAACGGATATTGCCGCAGCTATCAGGATCATCCCCATAAAAGCGGGTGCAGCATGGCCAAGTGATACATATATTTGACCTCCAATGACAGGCCCGATCATTCTTGCTAAAGCCTGAATAGATTGGCTACCGCCTTGAATCCTCCCTTGTTCACTAGAATCGACAGACTTGGAAAGCATCCCATTGAATGAAGGCCCAAAGATCGAATCCCCAAAACCAAATATAAACATTCCAGCGATAAAAAGCGGATAGTATGAGAACAAAGCAGATAGTGCAATAAGACTGTAGCCTATAATCTCTGAAACCATTCCAAGAATTGCGATCTGTTTATCCCTAAATTTCAGCAAAAGCTTAGGCATGATGAAACCCTGTGAAATGATGTCTTGGAAGCCCATAATTGAAAACATCAGTCCGATTAGTGCAGGCTTCCAGCTGAAAGTATCCATTGTGAATTGTGAAAAAACAGCCTGTAAAGATCCGTTGGGTATCCAAAGTAAGAATGCTGAGACCAGTAGCCTTTTTAAGTTTTTTATGGACAATATGCTTGCAAGCTGTGTAAATGGATTCAGTCTTACCAAGGTAATTTCTTTTAGTCTATTGTTCTTGTCAAGGCTCTCAGGCATAAAAAAGAATCCGTAAACAACATTTAATAAGGTTATTATTGCTCCGAAATACATAGGTACAGAATAACCAAACTTGGCAAGTAAACCGCCTAGCGTTGGACCAATGACGGTGCCTACTCCTACAACCGCACTCACCCAGCCAAAGTATTTGGTTCTCTGTTCTGGAGGAATGATGTCAGCAAAATAGGCGAAGATAGTACCTATGCTTCCGCCAGTTATACCTTCTATTATACGTCCAACAAAAAGTACCCATAACGCTCCTCCTATCCCAAAAACTAAGTATCCAATCGCGGAACCCAAAAGGCATACCAAAAGTAATGGACGACGCCCGTATTTGTCACTCAAAGCTCCAAGTGCAGGGGCTGCAAAAAAAACGCAGACTGCATAAACAGACGTCAGCAGCGTGACAACTATAGCCTGTTCTCCCGGATTGCTTATATAAGGCTGCACTAAAAATGGGACAACGGGCATGATGATACTGAAGCCTATTCCGCACAGAAACACAGAGATCAAACCGAAGATTAGAGCGTGTTTATCTACGGTTTGCTCTGTGTTCTGTTCATTATGTGATCTGAATTTGAGCATTAAATTCTCTCCTCAAAAGTTGATGTTTTGATTCCTTGGAAACAAATCTGGCACATCACCATTTTTATCACTATTTTGTTTCTGTGTCAACAAAATCATGACCATAAAAATGCAGCCTTTCTCATAAGAGCCCGGCTGCATGGAGTTTCATTTTCATTATTCGAATTTATTCGGATTAAAATCTATACCCTGTTTCTTTATTTCTGCATCCAAATGCCTACTATACTTTTCTACGAAGCTAAGCATACTGTCAAATTGCTCCTCAGTTACCTGCTCAAATACGGCTTTATCCCGCTCTTGGAACTCTTTGTGCAGGTCCTCATGGATTTTATAAATTACTTTCCCTTGCTCAGTAAGCTTAAAATAGATTTCTTTTTTGTTATCCGATTTTTGGTAGCTTTCGATGAGGCCCTTTTGGATGAGCTTCTTAGTTAATTTACTTATGGCACCGCGAGTCATATAAAAGGACTCTGCAAGTTTTGTGACGTTGGAATCTGCATTTTTTTCAATGTATTCGATGCAATGCACTTCAGAAGGTTTATAACCCTTAAGACTGTCTTCCATCTTATCCTTATTAAGCCAAACCATCTTGTTATATACGTCCCTGAAACCCATCATGACCTGATCTTCTTTGTTCATGGCCTGTCCTCCCAGCGCTCTTACATTAACAAATTATATTGATTTTTTGTTTCTATTTCAACAATATTAAAGTTGAGGATAGTTTGTTTCATTGAACTTTAGATAAAAATAACAGGTGAGTAGTAACAAGCGTAGATATAATATTCTTAAGAAACTGCGGTTTCTTCTTAAGAAAGTTCATCCGCTTGAAGCTGCACCAAAGATTGTTTGTCTGTTATCATAAGATTAAGAGGATTGGACAGCTGTGGGATGATTTCTCTAAGGTAGGAGGACTGCATAATGAAGAGTATTCGGGTACTGCTCGCAGATGATGAACCGGTGATTTTGCGAGGCCTAAAAAAACTGATTTCATGGGAGAAGCTTGGACTCACCATTGTTGGAGAGGCCAGTGATGGAATTGAGCTGAAACAACAGATCGAGGATTGTGATCCTGATCTGATTATTAGTGATATAAGCATGCCAGGATATACAGGGATTGATATCATCCGCGAAATTCATGAAGCTGGCAGAGCGGTGAAGGTTATTTTTATAAGCGCTTATCAGGAGTTTACGTATGCCCGTCAAGCACTGCAATATGGTGCGCTGGATTATTTGGTGAAGCCCGTGAACAAAAATCAGCTGGAACAGGTTGTGAGCAAAGCCGTTTCCCTTATTCGTCAAGAAACAGAAGGCGAGCGCAACAAAGAGAAGCTGAACCATTATGAACAGAGAAACCGCAGATTAACGATCGAAGAATTGCTCGACAAGCTGACGGACGGCAATAAGGGAACAGCAGACACCTTGCTTGATATGGGAATTATTGCGTTAAGTCGCTACGTCAGTATTTGTTTGGTAGAGATGGACGAGTCGTCGGGGCAGCCTTCCAGATGGGAAGAACGCGAACGTAAGCTAATTGATTTTGCTCTGTCTAACATTATTAAAGAAACCGTGGAGCAAAGCGATAATAGCTATATGTTCCGCAAAGGGGAACGTTTTTGTATTCTGCTCCAGCATGAGCATGCTGAGGAACCAGCGAGAATTGCCTTAGACCTCCATGACAAAATTACAAGTTTTCTGAAATTAAAGGTGACCCTTGGGGTAGGCAATCCTGTTGACGGTATGGATGATGCTGATGAATCTTATCGCCAAGCTTTGAAAGCGCTAAATTATAAATATTTTACAGGGCCTAATCGTGTGATTCCTGTTAAAGAGAGCAGGTATGAGAGTGAATCATTGATTCAAGCTCCGCTGCATGAAATCCAGTCCGCCCTTGGGATTGCCATGAAATTACAACACAAAGAACAAATTGAGCAAGAGTGCCTGCGATTATTTCAGACGATCCGGCAGACGGCAGGCGGGAATAGAAACCAAGCCGTTTCTACCGTATACAATACATTCTTGCAGCTTGAACAGGAGCTTATTCAATTCGGTGTGGAGGCAGGTCCATCACTTCAGGATACAAATCCGATTCTTGAACGTTTGGCTAATTATTCTACCTTCCAAGAGGTGGAGGAAGATTTCCGTGTGCTTTTGAGCAAAATGTCCGGGCAAATTGGCAGTCGCATGGGCAGTAAGGAACTGAAACAGCTATCCCAGGTGAAGGCTTATATTGAGGAGCATTATCCAGAAAATATTACACTGGAATCTATGGCAGGGATGATGTTTATGAATTCCTATTATTTCAGCAGCTTTTTCAAAAAACATACCGGACAGAACTTTAAGAATTATGTCACTGAGGTGAGGATGAATCATGCCCTTCGTTTATTGCTGCAAAGCGATATGATGGTTTATGAGATTGCTGATAGTGTAGGCTACAACAATGCCCGGCATTTTAGCGATATGTTTAAGAAGAAATATGGCAAGCTGCCACAAGAATATAAGCAATCCTTCAAAAGCCAATAGTCAGATGGATAGCAAAGGGGATGCCTTCATTCATGTTTATCTGGGGCCGAAGATCCAAAAGTATATTTGTTAAATTCTCCGCTTCCTTTTTATTAGTCGGCCTAATTCCGCTTTTTGCACTTAGCTACATTTCTGTGCAGACGTTTTCCGGATATGTCGAGCGTTACACAACAAGCAATTTGCAGCAAATGGTGCTATATATGAGCTATAACCTGAATTCAGCTTTTAATCAGTACAATGAGGTCTCTAAGCTGATGTATACGGGACGATATGAAGGTTTTATCGAGAGTTATTCTCAGAATCAAACCTATAATGTAAATGAGCTGGAGCAGATCAATACGATTCCTATTGAAACCTTTCTAAAAACAGTTCTCTACAGTGATTCCTACATCACCAGTGTTTATTTTCATAGGGAGTCAGACGATAAGCTCTACTATCAGGAAAAAGAAAACAGAGGGGTCAATTTTGATTTGCTGCCTTATCAAGAGTGGTTAACTAAAATGGCTCCAAATCCTTCACAAGTGGCAATTTTCCCTACCCATTCCGAAGAATATTATACAGGTTCAAAGCGCAGTGTGTTCACCATCGGCCGTACTTTAATTGATATTTCCGGGCGTGTCACCAAAGATCCCAAGATAGTAGGGACCTTGTTTATGGATGTGGATGTTTCGTTATTTAATCAGTTCTTCAGAGAATTAAATCTGGGGAGACAAGATGAATTATTCCTGCTGGATGGCGACGGAAATGTATATTTCACGAATGAGACAAGGTCGGCGAATGGAGAGGCTTTTCGGGCTAAAAAGGACGAGGAGATGATCGTTCTCAGTGAAGAGATTCCTTTTCTTAAAGGCACGGTGACTGCCAGAATTCATCGAGCGAATTTATTCGATCAGCTTTTTTCAGCACGTACGACGGTGTTTATAGCGATGTTTATTTGTGCGATTGCAATGATCATCATGGGCGTCTGGTTCTCTAGGCGGCTGGCTGCTCCGATTCGGAACTTAATTAAGCAAATGGCTATCGTAGAATCCGGTAATTTGGATACCCAGATGGTCGTGAACAGCAATGATGAAATGGGTAGACTTAGCCATGGTTTTAACCGAATGGTCGAGCGTTTACAAGCCTATATCGATGAAGCTTACGTTGCCCAGATCAAGCAGAAGCAAACGGAGTTAAATGCTCTGAAGAGTCAGATTCGTCCGCATTATTTATACAACACCCTGGAAGTCATTCGAATGAATGCGGTGGATAAAGATAATGATGAGGTCGCAGATATGATTTTATCACTCTCTAACCAGTTGAAATATGTAATCGACTATGGAGAGGATAGGGTAAGCATACGACAGGAGCTGGAGCATCTACGGGATTATTTCTATATTATCTCTGTGCGGTATGAGAATAAGTTTGAGCTTGTAGTCGATCTCTCACCCGAAGTGGATCTGAACTGGTACATTCTGAAATTGTCACTTCAGCCGATAGTTGAAAATGCTATCCAGCATGGCTTGCGCAGTCAAGGCAGAGGGACAGTTGGATTGACGATCGAAAAGAAAGATGAAATGCTGTTGGTTACGATCTATGATGATGGAATCGGTATGAGCAAGGAAAAGGTACAGCAGTTGGCTGAAACCTTGGAAGAGCCTAGTTCGCCTAGCAAAAATGTTGGACTAAAAAATGTACATGAACGAATTCGTACAGTGTACGGTGCAGAATACGGGGTATCTATCAGCAGCCGGGAGCATATTGGGACATCAATTCTATTGTTGCTTCCGATTGTAGAGGATCCGTATAAAATCTCGGATTCGGAGAATGCGTAAAGGATAGACGATGAACGGAAGACTGCGGTCTTTCGTTCTTTTTTTTACTTATTCTTAAATTCACCGCATATCCCGCTTAAAAAAGTTCATTCTAACTATTTATAAGGAATGCTATTCTATTAGCAACGGAAACGCTTTCGAGAGATGATGCGCACATCTTGCTTCAGTTTCCACGGTTCACTAAAAGGGGAGGCTATTATGATATGTACAAAAAAACAATGATGAAACTATCCGTATTGTTACTTGCCACAACAACAGTTTTGACTGCTTGCGGTGGAAATAATAATAATGCAGGAAGTAAGGCAACTAATACGCCAGCATCCGAGACGCCTTCAAATACACCGCAAGAGACCAAAAAAGAGGTTAGCTTTACGATAGGTTACGCCTCCGGAGATCCGGCCACCAAAAAAGCTATCTCAGATACGGTCAAAAAGTTTACTGCAGCTAATCCGAATGTCACTATTAAAGATTTGAGCGAAACTTCATCCGCTGCCTATCTTGACTGGCTGAAAACCAAGGATGCTGTGGGTGAATTCCCGGACCTGGTGGAAATGCGGGATACAGAAGTTTTTGCCGATGCGGGTAAGATTGTAGAGCTGCCTTCCGATCTGCTAGATTTGTTCGAAGCCCCTCCACAAGTGGATGGTAAGGTGTGGAACGCACCGCTGCAAGTGAACGCTCCCCAAGGGATTATCTACAGCAAAAAAGCATATGCGGATGCAGGGATCACCGAGCTTCCAAAAACCTATGACGAATTCATCGCCATCCAAGAAAAATTGAAAACATCGGGCATTACTCCGATTGTAGTAGGCGGAAAAGATATTTTCCATATGGGCTTCTGGGTTAACAAATTCCTGATTGATGAGGTCTACTCGAAAGATGCAGATTGGAACTCCAAACGTACCGCTAAAACGGTCAGCTTCACTGATGCTAATGTAGTTCAGGGCATAACGGACTTCAAAGAATTGTTCAAGAATTATGTCGATAAAGGTTGGCTCAGCACGGGCGACAATCAGACCGCTTCGATTCTTGTTTCTGGCAAAGCAGCACAATTGTACTCCGGTACGTGGATGTTTACACAAATCGCTGAAGCAGACCCGAACTTTGAATTTGGCTTCTATGCTCTTCCTGACCGTGAAGGGAAAATCAATGTCATTGGTCTTCCGTCACCAGCAGGCTGGTCTTTATCGGCTGAAGCCGCTAAGGATGCAGACAAAACAGAAGCCATCAAAGACTTTATCCGTTTCTTCTTCGCCCCAGAACAGTATTCGAACTATTTAGCAACGATAAATGCGATTCCTTCAACAAAAGAGAAAGTAACCTATGACACAAGTGAACAAATGCAGGTGGCTTTGGATCTTATTGCTGACCCGAATGTAGTGAAATCGTTGGCGATCAATAACTGGTGGGGAGACAATCTAATCCCTCCACAATTCCGTAACTGGTACTACAAGCTGTTGCAGGATCTCGTGGTAAAAGATGGAGATGTAGCGAAGTACATGAAAGATGCGGATACAGAGTATGACAACCAAGTGAAAGCTAATCAGATGTAAGAGCAGCGCCTGATCGAGCAACCTCTGCTGCTGCAGAGGTTCTCTTTTTAACAAGCGCGGTCTTTAAGGGAGGGAGAGTAGCCATGGCTACATCCGCAGTAAATGCTGACAAGTCATTGATAGGCACTGTGCAGCACAAAAAGAAAAAGAAAAAATGGCAGTCCTACGCTCTGTTGTTTATATTACCATCATTTATTTTGTACACCTTGTTCGTTATCGTCCCTACGGTAGGCAGTGTCTATTTAAGCTTCACCTCATGGGATGGCATTAGCGACAACGTAAGGTATATCGGCTTCGCTAACTTTGTGGAAATTTGGAATAGTCCAAGGGTGCATAACGCACTGAAAAATACGATGATCATGACCATTTCACTTGTTGTTCTAGAGAATATTGCAGCAATTGCAATGGCTATGATGGTCGATAAGGTACGCTGGTTCCGGAATTTATTCAGAAGTGTATTTTATTTCCCTACGTTGCTTAGTGGGATCGTAATGGGTTTCGTCTGGGCGATGATCCTGAATTACAACTTTGGTGTATTTAATCAGATTCTGGAGTCTGTTGGGCTTGGAACCTGGATTGTGGATTGGTTGGGCAACCCTAAATATGCGATGCTGTCGATTATTTTGTCTACCGTTTGGAAAGGCGCGGGGTATTATATGATCATTTATCTCGCTGGATTGCAAGGTATTCCGCAGGAATTGAATGAGGCGGCTAGTATTGATGGAGCAGGGGGCTGGCAACAGTTCCGGCATATTACCTTTCCGCTGCTTGCGGGGTCAATGACTGTATGTATGGTATTATCGATGATCAGTGCCTTGAAGATTTTTGATCAGATTGCCGTCATGACGGATGGTGGTCCGGGCTTTGAGACGGAGACATTAACTTATATTATTTATAAGGTTGGGTTTGGTGAATTAAGACAAGGTTTTGGTACTGCGCTGGCGATGGTCTTGTTCTTAATCATACTTATCATTACAGTCTTCCAAGTGAAGGTTCTCCAGAAGCGGGAGGTGCAGCTCTAAGATGACGATGCAGACACGCAAAAGAGTTGGGCAAATCGCACTTTTCATTGTTACATTATTAGTGGCTATTATCTTTTTCTTTCCTATTTTCTTTAATTTGATGTCAGCCTTCAAGAGTAATGCAGAGATTATGAAGGATGCCATTGCTTTTCCGAAAACCCTTTATCTGGACAGCTTTAAATATCTGTTAACCGAAACAGAGTTTCCACGGGCTATTCTGAATAGTCTGATTTTGACAGCATTTTCTATTGCGGCACAGGTCTTGATTATTCCGATGGCGGGCTACGCAATTGAACGCAGAAATGCCAGATGGACCCGGTTCATGTTCGTTTACTTTTTAGCAGGAATGATGATCCCTTTTCAGGCGTATATGATTCCTCTGTTTAAAGAGCTTAGAATGCTGGGGTTATACGGCAGCCTTGCCGGTCCAATTCTAATTTATGTAGCCGGTGCGGTGGGCTTTGGGTGCCTGCTGTATACAAGCTTTGTCAAAGGCATTCCTAGAGAAATTGAAGAAGCGGCAGAGATCGACGGATGTTCTCGTTATGCGATATTCTGGAAAATTGTTTTCCCGCTGCTAGGACCCGTCACAGCCAGTATGGTGGTCTTAAACGGACTTGGAATCTGGAATGATTTCCTGATGCCGATGCTGGTATTGCCTTCAGGACAGGCTAAAACTATGGTCGTGGAAATTTACCGTTATATCGGAGAATTCTCCTCACGTTGGGATATGATTTTTGCAGGAACAGCAATGTCGGTTGTGCCTGTGCTGATTGTGTTTATCGCCTTGCAGAAGTATTTTGTTAAGGGGATTGCGTCTGGTGCAACGAAGGGTTAATTCATAAAAAGGGATATATCCTGTAACCACTTAGTGGGCTGCGGGGTACATCCCTTTTTTTTGTATGCGTAACAATCACTAAAGCGTATTTGGATTCGCGGTTAAACGGCGGTAGCCCATTGGCGGGAGACCTGTCCAGCGTTTGAATTGCTTGCTGAAATGGGACACATCCCGGTATCCTAGCCGGTGGGCGACCGATTCGACAGATAGACTATTATCCATTAGCAGCAGTTTGGCGTGACGAATGATCAAGCGGGATAAATATTGTCTTGGCGACATGCCATAAATTTGGTGGAAAACACGATTGCAGTGAGTTGTACTGTATCCGAGTTTTGCCGCAATGTGCTCAATACCGCCGCCTCTTTCGCCTGTGCTTGCAGCAGAGGAGACAGATTCTTGCAGCAATCCTTCGATGGCGTTAGCTAAGGCGACGGTATTTTCCGTAGCTTCTGTATCTGCCAGGAGGGGCATCTCCGAAAGTACCCAGCCGCTGAGCGCGGTTAGAAGTTGCAGCGAAGCATGCAATGTAATCAGGCGATTTCTGTGTGTGTCCTTTGACTCTGACAGGATGGAAGAATTTATGATGACATCTAGAGCGGAACGAATGGCTCGCAGCTCCGGGGTATTCCCACTTAGACTAACAGCGTCTGCTGTTAATAAAGCTCGCCGTAAAATCAAATCATCAATATCAAAATGTAGGCAGTAATAAGTCATGTCACGACTAGCATTCGAACCGAGGCTGCTATGTTCTACACCGGGACGAATGAACAAAATATCACCGCTTTGCTGGATAAAAGATTTATTGCCGACCGTCATATGTTGCTCACCCTGCAGTACAACGTTAATCTCAAACATAGGATGAGTGTGTACGGGATATTGCCAATCCGGATTTACTTTTCTCCAATGCGCGGCGAAGATATGGAAAGCCGCTTGGATGTCTGGAGACATCTGGCCATCAATAGAATTATGAAAAGCGGGATCATTCGAGATCATTTCAATCCTCTTTTACTGTAAAGTTTGGCTTCATTATAACATAGGTTTTTATCGATGTTTGATTTGCCCAAATAAAAGAAGGCTTTAACCCTGTTGTACTTCCGGAAAGATCGATAACATGGAGATATAGCCCGGAGGTATCCGGGACCATGCTGGAAGGAGTGTTATTATTTATGGCGCATAATCAATTTTTTAATGCCCATCATTCACCGATTGGTGCATTTGCGAGTTTCACTTTAGGATTCAAAGGAGCTAGTGGAGGTTTCGATCTGGAGATTGGAAAACCACCTAGACAAAATATATTCATAGGATTAGAACGTGCTGACGGGAAGGGATATGATACACTGCCATTTCATGAAATCGGGGGGGAGGACGAAAGCAAACGTTATGATATTGAGAATCCGGATCCTAATCCTGATAAGGAGAATATTCTGTTCCCTTTTCAAGAGAATGAGATTTCCAGAGATTTTCATGTAGCCACAGACAGCTGGAGTGCGGGTGATTTGACCTTCCGGATTCTGTCCCCCGTTCGTTCTGTACCGGATCCAGAAACTGCCTCTATAGAAGAAATGAAGGATGTGCTGCTGCCTGCAGTGCTGGTTGAACTCGAAGTGGACAACTCCTCATCCGCCACCTCGCGCCGTGCATTCTTTGGTTTTCAGGGAACAGATGTGTATAGCGGAATGAGAAGACTGGATGATGTATCATCGGAGATTACAGGCGTTGGCCAAGGAAGATTTATTGCGATTGCTGCGGAAAAAGGAACTGCAAAGTCCGCACTGCATTTCACGATGGAGGATATTCTAACGGAGGAGCTGCAGGAGAATTGGACCTTTGGACTGGGACGAGTCGGCGCTTTGATCATGGATGTTCCAGCCGGAGTAAAAGAAACTTACCGCTTTGCTATTTGTTTTCACCGTTCAGGTTATGTCACCTCAGGAATTGATGCTTCTTATTACTACAATCATTATTTCAACAATATAGAGGCAGTGGCTGAATATGCATTAGCTAGATTTGATATCCTTAAGCAAGAAGCGGAGCAAGCTAACGATAGATTTACTCATGATGACCTATCCGCAGATCAAACCTTTATGTTAGCGCATGCGATTCGTAGTTATTATGGCTCCACGCAATTGCTGGACTACAAGAATAAGCCATTTTGGATCGTCAACGAAGGCGAATACCGGATGATGAATACCTTTGATCTTACCGTCGATCAGTTATTTTATGAGCTGCGTTTGAATTCTTGGACTGTACGTAATGAACTAGATATGTTCGTGGAAAGATTCAGCTACGAAGATACGGTGCGTTTCCCGGGTGATGATACAGAGTATCCAGGTGGAATTAGCTTCACACATGATATGGGTGTAGCCAACGTAGTTTCACGTCCGGGATATTCTGCTTATGAGGTCTATGGCATTGATGGTTGTTTCTCACATATGACACATGAACAATTGGTTAACTGGGTGCTGAGTGCAGCAACTTATGTAGAGCATACAGGCGACCGCGGCTGGATGGAACGTAATCTCAGTATTATGGAGAAATGCCTGGATAGCATGGTAAATCGCGATCATCCAGATCCTGAACAAAGAAATGGTGTCATGGGGCTTGATAGCTCACGTACGATGGGCGGAGCCGAAATTACTACGTATGATAGTCTGGATGTGTCTTTAGGTCAGGCTCGTAACAATATTTATCTGGCAGGAAAATGCTGGGCTGCTTACTTGGCTATGGAGAAAATATTTGCAGAGCATGGGCGTGCGGAACAGTCCAAAACAGCAGGGGATCAGGCTGAAAAATGCGCCGCAACAATGGTGGCAAGTGTTACAGCAGACGGGTATATTCCGGCTGTCATTGGAGAAGGCAATGACTCCAAGATCATTCCGGCTATCGAAGGCCTTGTGTTCCCTTACTTTACAGGCTGCAAAGAAGCTCTTGATCGTAATGGACGGTTCGCCGCCTATATTGGCGCACTCGACAAGCATCTGCATGCGGTGTTACAGCCGGGAGTATGCTTATTCGAAGACGGAGGCTGGAAAATCTCTTCAACCAGCAATAATAGCTGGCTCAGTAAAATCTATCTCTCCCAATTCATCGCCCGCAGCATTCTGGGACTGGAATGGGAGGAACGGGGAGCGGCAGCGGATCGTGCTCACGTAGCTTGGCTCACCCATCCGGAGCTTTCCATCTGGAGCTGGAGCGATCAGATTATTTCCGGTGAGATCACGGGCAGTAAATATTATCCGCGTGGCGTTACAGCGATTTTGTGGTTGGATGAGAAATAAGAGTAGATAGTTTCAATAAGTAGAAACGGAATATGCAAAAATACTAAGAGGGGGCTACCCCTCTTTTTTGCTGTTTCGAAGTATACACCTTTCGAAGCTGAGAGGAAATTAATATAGCTTTTACAGCTCATTGACGCGGAGCGTATATAGGCTTGTTATATTGAGGGGAAAAGGGGGATGAAATATGAGAGAAATGGAAGAATCGTCCTTTACCACTACCCAGCCTGTTCTTGCAAGCGATACTTTTGGTTGGGATAAGCTTCAGGTTTCACAATGGTATAGCCCGCAGCAAGCTTTCACCCCATCCCCGGAGTCAAAATATTTAATTGGGATTCACTGCACAGCCTACTACGAAAACTATTACACCATTCATATTACCCCTTGTAATGAGAGCCTTCTTTGTCCTTGGGGCAGAACCTCGCTCTATTTTTTGAAAATTGAAATTACACCAGCGGTCATCGAAGAGATTGCTCGTGAATCAGGTTATCTGAAGGAAGGACATATCCAATTGGACCGCAAATTTCATGTCAAGGATTCCAAGCTGCTGCAATTAGGGCTTTGGATGCTGGAGGAATTGCAGAATGGCGGTGCCAAAGGGAAAATATACAGCGACTCTTTATCGAATATGTTAATTATTCATTTGTTACAACACTATTCTTCTGTGATCCCCCAGCACTCAAACAGTAAAACGCCCGCCAACCAAGAGATATTTCAGGTCATTCAATTTATGCGTGAGCGGCTGGAAGATGAGATTCAACTGACTGATCTCGCAACCATGGCTAATATGAGCCAATCACATTTTATTCGGATTTTTAAACAACAGACAGGGTATACCCCCCATAACTATTTAATCCGGCTGCGAATCGAACGTTCTAAATTTCTTATTCGTTCCGGGAAAATTGGGTTGAAGGAAATTGCGTCTCAGGTGGGTTTCGCCGATCAAGGACATTTTACTAGATTGTTCAAACGAGAAACCGGCCTAACCCCAAAGCTGTATGCGAATCAAAGCGCCTCCAAGCCTAATCATATGGTTTATTAATTTTATTCTTGTAAATGAGAGTTTTATTCAAGGAATGAAGTGTTTTGTTCAATTAGAGAGCTGCAGCCAGCTCCTATAATAAGGTTGAAGTAAGGCGTACAAATGCCGAACTACAACCTTATTAGGAGGAGAGAAAACATGAGATTAAAAAGATTATTCAGTCTGATTTGCGCGGGGGTACTTACGACCAGTTCTTTATCTTTAGTAGCATCTGCCACACCTGTCGGACCGGATAACCTAGTAAACACCGAGGTAGAGTCCAGCGCAGAGTCAACTTCAGCTTCTATGATCACTGCTGGATGGCATGAAGTATCCAAGCAAACCTTTTGGGTACTAGATGCTCTTGAAAGAGGACAAGGGGTGGCTACAGACGGGAATTCATGGATCTTTAATTCCTCGTATGGGCTCTTACGGACTGGACTTGATGGAAAATCCGTAAAAGCACGGAATGAATTGGCTATTCCACTGGAGATTGCCTCCCAAGGTGGAGACCATATTGGTGATATTTCCTACTATAACGGTAAAATATACGCTCCTATTGAAGACGGCAAAAACTATCAGCATCCTTACATCGCCCTTTATGATGTGAACACTTTGAAATATACAGGCACATCCTATGCTTTGCCGCTGAATTTGCATATTGGCGGTGTACCATGGGTAGCGGTGGATGCCGCTCGCGGTCAGGTTTATACAGCTCAGTGGAGTAATGCAAGCGTCTTGAATGTACTTAGCCTCGACGATATGCATGTAATCACAACCGTTCCACTTTCCCAAAGCATTGATCGAATTCAAGGTGCCGAAGTGTACAACGGGGTTCTATATGCCTCTACGGATAACGCGACCCAAACGGTTTACCAGATTGATCCGGAGACTGGAAACGTATCTGTGGCCTTTGATCGCAATCTGCCTAGTGGTACTGAAGCTCAGGGAATTGCTGTATTGCCCACCGCTGATGGTGCCCAACTTCATATTCTTGATGTAGGCTCAAATCGTATTAGTGTGAACTTTCGCCATTATGCATTCTAATTCAAATCCAAGCGAAAAAGGGGCTAACAGAAATGCTAAAGCAATCCAAAATCATTCTGACGCTATTATCCGTTTCTATGCTGGCAGTAGCGGGCTGCGGCCAAGCAAATAATAGTACAGTTGAAGCCAAAGCGAAAACTAATAACGCTCAGCCTACAGCAATCGTAGCAACTCCTGAATCCACAGAGACTCCAGCCGCTAAACCGGTGGAGATTACCTTTTATTATCCGGTTAATGTGGGGGGGCCTCTTACTAAAGTAATCGATGGGATGGCTAATGCATTCATGGAACAGCACCCAGAGATTAAAGTTAATCCCGTGTACACAGGCAATTACGGTGATAATACCGTAAAAATCCAAGCGGGTGTACAAGCTAAGCAGCCACCGGATGTCGCGGTCATGATGTCAACAGAGCTATACAGCATGCTCGATATGAATGCGATTGTTCCGCTGGATGATTATATTGCGAAGGACAAGGACATTCAAATGGAAGACTTTTATCCCGCCTTTGTGGAGGATACTCAGTCTGAAAGTAAAACGTACAGCCTGCCCTTTCAGCGAAGCACGATTGTTATGTATTACAACAAAGAAATGTTCAAAGCCGCAGGACTTGATCCAGAGAAACCACCCACTACATGGGATGAGCTTGTAACTTATGCTAAGAAGCTGAACAAAGACGGTCACGTTGGGCTGGAAATTCCGGGCAATGATGATTCGTATTGGATGTTTCAAATGCTTGCTCGGCAAAATGCTTCTGATCCGAAGCAAAACATAATGTCTTCCGATGGCAAAAAAGCGATGTTTGATACACCGGAGAATGTGGAGGCATTGCAATTCTGGTTGGATTTGTCCCATAAATATAAGGCGATGCCGGAAGGTGTTATTGATTGGGCCACGGTTCCAACAGATTTCATTCAAGGTAAAACAGCCATGATGATGCATACAAGCGGCAACTTGACCAATGTAAAAAATAATGCAAAATTCGAATTCGGTGTAGCGTTCCCACCTGCACAAAAGCAATTTGGATCACCCACTGGTGGCGGCAATCTGTATATTTTCAAGGACACATCTCCTGAAAAACAAGCTGCAGCTTGGGAATTCGCCAAATACATGACGGCTTCGGAACAGGCGGCCCTCTTCAGCAGCTCATCCGGTTATGTTGGCGTAAGAAAATCCGCATATGATACAGATGCAATGAAGAAATATACGGCGGATTTCCCGCAAGCATTGGTTGCAAGAAACCAGCTGGAATATGCGTTCCGGGAATTATCCACTCATAATCATGGTAAAGTATCGACGGCAATAACAAATCAGATTCAAGCGGCATTGGCAGGAGAGATTGATGCCGCAGGTGCGCTCAAAAAAGCGCAAGCAGAAGCAGATCAGGCACTAGCTCCCTTCAATAAGTAATTATTAAGGTATGGGGTACGCCAGGACAGCCTTGGTAGCATGTTCTGGCGTCATTCCATTATTCAATAATCTTAGAAACCTTTAACAGGGAAGGATTGAATGGTATGAATGCCGGATGGAGTGAGAGGCTTAGACGAAACGGATTCGGCTGGGGACTTGTGTTGCCTTCGCTGCTCTTTCTTTGCTTGTTTACTTATTACCCTATGTTTAAATCCCTTTGGCTCAGCTTTTATGAGAAAAACTTAGCAACTCCTGAGCCTTTGTTCGTAGGATTTGAGAATTACGCTAATCTATTGCATGACCATGTTTTTTTGAAGGTGTTCAGTAACAATATATGGTTCGCCCTTGGTACAGTACCAACCTCAATAGTTTTGGCTTTCTTGATGGCACTGTTTGCCGACAAGGCGATAAAAGGGCGGGGACTGGCACGTCTTTCCTTTTTCTATCCGAATATGATCCCAATGATCGCGGTGGCGAACATTTGGTTGTTTCTGTATACCCCTCATTTTGGGCTTTTCGCCAGACTGGCTTCTTGGATCGCAGATCAGCCTGTGAATTTGCTGGGAACACCTGATACGGTGATGGGCGCATTAGTCATCATGATGATTTGGAAAGAAGCCGGATATTTTATGATTTTTTATCTAGCAGGAATGCAGCAGATTCCTAAGGATTTATATGAAGCGGCTGCAGTAAGCGGAGTCAGTACGTTCACTTCCATTCGTAGAATCACAATTCCACTCACGATGCCAACAACATTGTTCGTGGCTGTTGTGGCGATAACGAATTCCTTTAAGCTGGTTGACCATCTCTGGATTATGACAAAAGGCGGCCCGAACAATGCAAGCAACCTGCTGCTTTATTATATCTACGAGTCCACTTTTAATTTCTACGATCAAGGAATGGCCGCATCGATGACGGTGGTCATGATCGTGTTGCTGCTCCTGATTTCCTCTGTGCAGTTTTTTGGCTGGGATCGGAAAATTCATTATGAATAGGAGGTGGAATCCGTGGAGGATAATCCATTAAAGCTGCCCTTAGTATTAAGGCAGAATACACGTAAAGCTTTAGAAGAGGAGCGTATGTTGAACTCAGAAAAAACGAAGCGCCGAATCCAGCAGATACTGTGGCATGCGGTTGGATTTACTTTTGCCGCGGTCTGGATCATTCCCTTCCTATGGGTGGTCAGAACGGCTTTTTTACCCAAAGACGTCGCTATCGATTCGGGCTGGTCTTGGGGCTTTACGTTTGAGAATTTGATTCATGTCTGGAATGGAGCGCCTTTTGGACGATTTTTAATGAATACATTGCTGGTGTGCGGTGTTGTGCTAGCTGTGCAACTCGTTACGATGACATTGGCTGCTTATGCGTTCGCACGGGTACGTTTCTTTGGAAAAGAGCTGCTATTCCTGTTGTTTTTGGTGCAAATTATGGTGCCGCCGGATGTTCTTATCTTTTCCAACTATCAGGTGTTGAACGAAATGGGTCTGCTGGATACCAAGCTGGGGATTATGCTGCCTTACTTTGCCTCCTCCTTTGGAGTGTTTCTCTTAAGACAATCCTTTAAGCAATTACCCTATGAGCTCGATGAAGCTGCCCGGGTGGAAGGCGCCTCGCGGCTGCATATTCTTTCCAGAATCTATGTCCCACTGTCACGCCCGATTTATGTGTCCTTTGCCATCGTGTCGGTCAGCTTTCATTGGAATGATTTCTTGTGGCCGTTAATTGTAACCAATTCAGAGGAAAATCGCTTGTTAACTGTAGGATTGGCCATGTTCGCAAAAGCCACGGAATCAGGCGCACAGTGGTCTGATGTCTGCGCGGCTACGCTGATTGTCTCGGCACCCTTAATGATTGGATTTTTATTGTTCCAACGGCAAGTGATAGGTAGTTTTATGAGCTCTGGCATTAAAGGTTAGGAGGAGGCATTTATGAGGCTGGCGATTATCGGAGACTTACATTATCCGGACGAATTGTTAAACAACAAGGTTTTGATTAAAGAGGCACGAGATGCTTTTTACGAGCAATTTATGAATCTATTTTTGTCCATCCCAGCCGATTATCATATTTCTGTGGGAGATATGGTGCATGCAGGAGAATTTAGCGAATTTAATTATATCATGGGTAAGATTAAGGACAGCAAGCATTCCAGGCGTTTTCTACATGTTCTTGGCAATCATGATACGTACACTTATCCTAAGCAAGAAATCCTTTCCGTCACCCGGCAGCAGCGATACAGTGTGATTGAAGAGACCCATGCGATCATTATATTGCTGGATACCGCACGGGAAAATCGTGACGATTGGAGCGGAACGCTTGATGATGAACAGTTAGCCTGGCTCGAAGCACAAATGAAGCGGACTACAGATAAGCCACTATTCGTTTTTGGCCATCATCCCTTGTATAATACGACGGCTAGATCAACCGAACCGATGATGTCACTGGATCCCAGCTTGGATATTTGGCCAATATTGAAGCAGTGGCAAGGTGTGGGTTTTTATTTTAACGGCCATAATCATGTACATTCCATCGTTAGACAAGAAAACTGGCATTTCATTCAAACGGCCTCCATTCTGGATATTCCTGCTGCTCGAATTCTCACTGTGCTTGAAGATGAGATCCGGTTAGAGATGGTGAGTCTGGCGAGCGAGCAATTAAGTAAATGGTCTTCATTATTTACCCTCAGCATTTTTGATTATGAAAAATATCCGCAGGCTGAAGGGGAGGCGGGAGATCAGGAACTAATCATCAATCGACTTCAAAGGGACAGAAAGCAGGTGGACCAGCAATGAATCGCCAGCCAGTAAGATTAGCCATCGTAGGCGGGAATCGCGGGGCCAGTTTTATGAATGCACTATACTCTCTATCGGATCGGATACATCTGACCGCCACTTGTGACTTGAATGAGTGGGTTCTTAATCAATGGAAAGAGAAATTTCCGGACATCCGAACCTATCGGGATTATCATGAAATGTTAAAAGATTCGGCGATAGATGCAGTGTTTATCTTAAGCCCCATGCATTTGCATGCCAGACAATCTATGGATGCTTTAAAAGCGGGTAAGCATGTCCTAAGCGAAGTGATTTCGATCCAATCTTTAGAGGAAGCTTGGGAGCTTATTGAAACTGTTGAACAAACTGGACTTAAATATATGATGTCTGAAAATTACTGCTTCTCGCGCTCCAATCTGACGATTAAACATATGGCGGATCAAGGCATGTTCGGTGAAATTACTTATCTGGAAGGCGGATATATCCATGATTTGCGTCACTTGACTCATCATCCGGATGGATCTCTGACTTGGCGGGGGCAGTTACATCAGCAGTATAACGGGATCAATTATCCGACGCATTCTATAGGTCCAGTTGCCCAATGGATTAATCTCAATAAGCCTGATGGAGATCGATTAAAAAGCATCTCGACTTTTGTTTCTAAATCAAGATCCTTACAATATTATTTTGGAGAGCATTATGGAAAAGATCATCCGGCAGCGCGTGAAGGTTTCTGGCGGCAAGGGGATAGCGCGGTTGCGGTCATTCAAACGGAAAAGGGTGTACTGATTGAACTGCGTGTAGACTGGTCCTCCGTTAGACCTCATAATAAAACTCATTATTTGCTGCAAGGAACTGAAGGGGCGTATATTACGGGCCGCCATCAGCAAGAGGAAGATTTGATCTGGTTCAGGAATCTTTCGCCCAAAAATATAGAGGATGGAGAGGAATTGTGGGAGCCGTTAAACAGCTATCAGCCACTTTATGATCATCCAACATGGAAAAAATGGGGCGAATACGCTGCTGGGACGAAACATGGCGGAGGTGATTTTATGGTGCTTGAGGAATTCATTTCCGCGATTCAGGAGGATCGGACCCCTTCGGTGGACGTATATGATGCCGTTACTTGGAGTTCTGTGTTTACATTATCTATGGAATCTGTAGAGATGGGTGGGAAAGTTATAGCTTTTCCTGATTTTAGATCGAAGGTGAAAATTTGACGGTGAATCAGGCCCTTTCCAAACTTGTAATGAAAAAAGATATACTGTCCGACTTGCCTGCTTTTCTCTGTCCTACCGGGTATCTAATTCGTCATTTCGAGCCGGATGATGAACGGAACTGGGAAGAGCTTATCCGCCATTCTTTTACAAGGGAAGTTAAATTTACTCATAAAATCAGTGCTCATGTACCCTTGTATTCGGATCGCTTGTTGTTCATTTGCCGCGGGAATCAGCCTGTAGCGACAGCTACGGCCTGGGAATTAGGCAGTGGAGACCCTAAGAGCTGGTACTTGCATATGGTTGGAGTGCTTCCGGAATATTCTGGCAAAGGCCTCGGTTATGCTGTAAGTCTTGCTGTTTTGCACAAAATAAGAGAATCAGGTGGAGCGGCAGCCTCTTTAGAAACCGATGATTTCAGATTGCCCGCCATCCGTATTTATTTGAAATTAGGATTTCAGCCGGTGTACTTAGACGATAGTCATCCTGGAAGGTGGGAGCGAATCCTGCAAAGGCTTTGATTTTGACAATGATAAATGCTAGGAATTAGGGGGGGCTATACGCCTCCTTATTTCATTCTTGCACCTACTAAAGGAGCTTGATTCAAGAATTAACTTGTCGTTAGGTTTAATTGCTGCTATAGTCATACTGACTTATTAAACGCGTTTAATAAGTCAGTATGACTATAGGTGAGAGAGTGGGAGAGCCATGGCGAGTGAGAAACGACTTCCTTCACAGCAAATGAAATCTGAAATTATCCGAAGTATTCGAACAGCATTATTAGAACTAGGAAAAGCAACGAAGGCAGAGTTAAGCCATAAATTGCAATACAGTTTCCCAACGATAAGTAAATTTCTAATGCAGATGGAAGAGGCAGGGGAAATAACGGTCAGCGGTCTGGATGAGTCAAGTGGGGGAAGAAGGGCAATAAGATACACCTATAATCCGAATTATCGGTTAGGGATGGCTGTTTTTTTGGAAAAAAATGAAACCAATTATACCATCTATAATTGCATTGGTGAGGTAATCAAAGAAGGGAGTTTGCCCAGTATTCTTGAGGAAGATGTTAGTAAACTGGTCATGCTTATTGAAGATGAAAAAAAGGCCAATCCTAAAATCCAATCTGTGGCTATTGGAGTTCCAGGTGCGGTGAATCATGGGCAGATTTTTCTGATTCCGGGTTATGAGAAATATCAGAATTTAGATTTGAAAAGACACATAGAAGATCAACTATCTATTCCGACAATCGTGGAAAATGATATGAATGCCGCTGTAATCGGCTATATGACGCAACGAAATTTGAAAGAGAATATATCTCTAATGTATCTGTATTTAGGGAAAAATGGTCCGGGGGCTGGGATCGCGGTCAATGGTGAAATCGTGCGAGGAAAGACGTTTTTTTCAGGAGAAGTTCAATTTTTGCCACAGTATGATCATAAAAATTTCATAGAGGCATTAACTGGAGATCCTGGTGGATCAAATATGCAATCGAATCATAGTGTGGATGCGATTAGTCGATTAGTGGCTACTATGACTTCTATTTTGAATCCGCATTATATTATTTTTTGTGAGGATGAATTAGCTCCAGCCATGCTTAATCAAATCTATGAACGGAGTGCAACATACGTTCCGAAGGAGCATCTTCCAGCGTTAGCGGTAAGTAACTTGAAACGTGATTATCTGAATGGATTACAAAGTCTTGGATTAGGCTTATTAGTTTCACAACAAATAGATGAGAACAATTAAGGAGATAACTATGGCAACTTTTTTTCTTATTATTATTTATTTAGCATTTATTAGTTTAGGCTTGCCGGATTCATTGCTTGGCTCCGCATGGCCAGTGATGAGAATGGACTTAAATGCTTCATTAGGTACTGCTGGAATTCTTTCGATGGTTATTGCAGTAGGGACAATTGTGTCCAGTTTAATGAGTGGTGTTATCCTTAAACGTTTTGGTACAGGGAAAGTAACTCTTATTAGCTGTATCATGACTGCTGTAGCGTTGCTTGGTTTTGCAGGGTCACCTTCGTTAGTCTGGTTAATTATTGCTGCAATTCCACTTGGTTTAGGTGCGGGATCTGTAGATGCCGGATTAAATAGTTATGTGGCTACGCATTATAAAGCCCATCATATGAGTTGGTTACACTGTTTCTGGGGAGTGGGCGCCACGCTGGGTCCTATTATTATGGGCTCTTTTATCTCTGGAGAAGGTCTATGGCGGCAAGGTTATCTTACGGTTGCTTACATACAATTGAGCTTAGTCATTATTCTATTCGTTACACTGCCTTTATGGGATAGAGTGGCTGGGAGCAATAACCACCCGAATGCTGAAAGTGATCCTGAGTTCAATCATCCGGAGCTAGAGCATGCCGCAGAGAACACAAAACCATGGAAATTAAGAGGGGTAAAGCTAGCAATGTTAACCTTTTTATTTTATTCTGCCATCGAAACGAGTATGGGCTTATGGGGGAGCAGCTTTCTTGTAAACATTAAAGACATTCCTGCATCAACTGCAGCGACATGGGTATCATTTTTTTATCTAGGGATTACCTTTGGTAGAATGGTGACGGGTTTCATTACTTTTAAAATGAGTAATAAACAGCTAATTCGATATGGCCAGCTCATTGCTTTAATCGGTACGGTGCTGTTAGTATTGCCGCTTCCAACTATAGTTTCACTTGTAGGATTTATGATTATAGGTTTAGGGTTAGCCCCTATTTTTCCGTGTATGCTACATGAAACCCCTGTACGATTCGGGAAGAAACATGCTCAGTCGATTATGGGCTTTCAGATGGCAACAGCTTATACCGGCACCACGCTGATGCCGCCTTTTATCGGCTTATTAGCTTCGAAATTCACGCTGGGTATTTTTCCTGCGATGATCGTTTTTTTCGCCATCGTTATGCTCTTGTGTACAGAAAAGCTTAATCAATACTCAGCAAAAGTAAATGTCGGTTAAATTTGAATTGAATATATTACGGACTAACCCTTCATATATATAGCTATAGGAGGGGGGAGCTGTAAATGTGGTTGTTAATTATTATAGGTGCTGGATGTCTCTCCGGTTTTATATTGTTTAGAAAGAATATATTGGCCGCCGATCACGAACATGTTCAAGGACCGGAGAAATTGTCCATCATTATCCCCGCAAGAAATGAAGAATACAATTTGCGTTTTCTGCTCGACTCACTCCAGCTCCAAACCATTACCCCCTATGAAATTATTGTTGTGGATGATTTCTCGGAGGATCGGACCAAGGAAATTGCCGAAAGCTATGGAGTTAAGGTTATTGCCAACAGCAGTCTCCCTGAGGGATGGACGGGCAAGAGCTGGGCAATCTGGAATGGGTATTTACAAGCCTCGGGCGATATTTTTGCTTTCTTGGATGCAGATATCCGGTTAAAGCCTAACGCTCTGGCCTCATTATTAAAAGCAAGGGAGCTATCGAAAGGTGTCATTTCGGTAGTTCCTTTTCATCATACAGAAAAGCTGTTTGAGAAACTTGCCTTAATCATGAATATGCTGGGGATCTTCACATTCACCTCTGTTTTTGAAAAGAATAACGCTAAAAAAGGATTATACGGTTCGTGTATTCTAGCTTTAAGGCAGGATTATGAAAAAGTTAATGGCCATCAAAGCATTAGATCTGAAGTGCTGGATGATTTGTCTTTAGGAGAGAAGTTTATCGCTGCAGGTGTTCCCATTAGAAATTTTATCGGTTATGGCTTAGTATCTTTTCGTATGTATCCGAAGGGGATAAAAAGTGAGATTGAAGGCTTCAGTAAAGGGGCTGTCTTAAGCACCTCAACGATAAGTCCGCGGACAATTATTCCAATCGCGCTTTGGGTGATCGGACTCATCATCTCAGAAACTGTGTTTATTTTTGCGAATACTACCTGGTTTATGCCTTTATTGATCGGTTATCTCCTTTATATGTTCCAGCTCTTTTATTTTATAAAATATGTAGGTGTATTTGGCATCGTTATTCCTGTATTTCACGTGGTGGCAACTGTTTTCTTTATCTTGATCATGCTGTATTCGATTTATCAGGTTGTTTTTCTGAGGCATGTAAGCTGGAAAGGAAGGCATATCCAGGTGGGAGGCCCTAGGGACTAATGATCATATTGTGGGTCGCGGGTTTATTTTTGTCGGGATCTCTTATGTTTTCCTATTGGCTTGGTCTTGCGCGTAAAAAGAACTTGAAAGACATTGGCGACGGTAATCCGGGGGCTTTGAATCTATGGAAGTCATCTGGCTATAAATTCGGAATTTTTGGGGTGTTGTTGGATTTTTTAAAAGGATATTTGCCTCTTTTATGGGTAATGGAAAGTCATTATAGTCAGGGTTATTTCATTATTCCGCTAGCCTTAGCTCCTATTGCCGGTCATGCCTTCTCTCCATTTCTTAAAGGAAAAGGAGGGAAGGCGATTGCCGTAACCTTTGGGGTATGGAGCGCGTTGACAGGATTCAAGGCCTCTTTAGCATTAGCAGTTATCCTGGCAGTGTTGAAAGTGCTCGGCAGCGGGTACAAAAGCAGAGGGAATTCACCTGTCTCGGATGGTGTGCAAGTGGTTAGCGGAATGCTGCTCCTTTTTATCTATTTGTGCATCAGTAAGTGGTCTGCTCCTATCCTGTGGGTATGGCTTGGGAGCTTTGTGATCCTTGTGTATACGCACAGGTTAGAATGGATTGCATGGGTGAAGGAATATTCAAAAAGGGAGCGGGGGCATTGAAGTTACTTTCTTTGTCGCGATAGATGTTTTGTATAGGTTAATAAACAGGTTTCCAGCGATTAATTTCGGGGAAGCCTGTTTTTTTTCGGTTTTATAAGATGCGTTATCTTTAAACAGAAGATTTTATAATGGCTAAAGTTGGTGCATTTTAGTATCTTTAATTATAAATGCTTTCAATTTAGAAAGTTACAGAGATAGGGTTATGAACTAAAGGGGGGCTTGTGATGAAGATCGGCGGCAGATTAAGAAATGGAGGCACATGGTTTACCCATCTGATTTTTTCATTCACATTATTAGCCGTTGTTTTAATCGGACTTGTGGGCAGTTATCTGTATGTTCAGGCTAATCGCTTAATGGTGGATGAGATTGCCAGAGACAGTAAGCAACGACTGATGACTTCAAGTGATTTTGTGGAGAATACGCTGCTGCAAAAATACGAAAACAGTATCCGCAACCGTGCAGTGTCTACCTTGTCGTTAGAGAATCAATCTATGCTGAATTATTTACTGGATAGTGAATGGGAAGGCAATACGAGCAGAATATTAGCTTTTCGCAAGGATCTCGAAATTTTCAAGCTTACTAATGAAGGCGTTTACAAAATATCCACATACTTCGAGAAAGGAAATTATATCATCGATAACAGCCAATTTTATTCGAAGCTGGACAATTCTCCAGATGCTTTCTTCTTGAAAACTTCAGTGACACCAGCCTTAAACCGCTGGACATATAGAACGTTATCGGATGAAGAAGAGGTGTTGACTTACGCAATCGCCCTTCCCTATGGTGCTTTATCAAAAACATCAACCGGCACCATGTACATTGACGTTAGCTTAGAATACATCAATAAAATGATTTCCAGCACGATGAGCTCGCCGATGGAAAAGCTATATGCTTTTGATGAAAAGGGCAGCCCTATTATCCATACGGGCTCGAACGTCGAAGAGGGGCTTAAGACTGCTAAGCAATGGATGGAGTCAGCAGGGAATAATAAGGAAATTCATTATAATAAACGCGACAAATATGTGTTGTCTTTTAAAAATGACCAAACCTCGAATAATCAATGGAAATACGTATTAATACGGCCTATGAATTCATTTGTATCCTCATCAAAGCAGCTGAAGAGCCAAATATTTGTCAGCTGTATCCTGGTATTGTTTATTGGGCTTCTATTCGCTTATTTGATTTCCAAACGTGTATATGTTCCGATGAAGAAGCTTGTTAACAATGTTCGCAGCTTTTATCATCCAGGCAACGTAAACTATTCGCAAAATGAATTCGCTATTATTGGTAGTACAATCTCAAAGCTAGGTCAAAAAATCGAAACCTTAGAATCTAAAGCTAAAGTGAATGAACTAAAAAATCTGGTATTAGGTGCAGGCGTTGGCTCGGATTACTACGATTATTTACCTTTGCAATGTCATTACATGACTAGCTATATTCGTATAACTAAGGGAGATTGCGAGGAATTCAGGGCTTTTTATGAACAGCATGCTGCCTATAGCTTTTATAAATTCGTCAGCTTAAATACCCAGGAAGCGGCGCTTATCTATTTCAGTGAGTTGAATAAGGATCACGAAGAGCTGGAGCTTTTATTATTGAAGGAACTGGAGCTTATAAAAAATGTGTTGCCTGAGCAACTACACTTTGGAGCAGCGCTTGGATCGAAGGTTCAGGCACCTGAAGAAATCCCCTTTTCGTATCAAAATGCCTTACATGCCTATCGATATCGGTTTATCTATGGTTCGGAAGCTATTGTGCGGTATTCACATATCCCGCTTAACGATGTTACGCCACACTTATTCTCTTTTGATCTTTATAAAAATGCCTTAAAGGCAGGCAATGACGTTACGATGAACAGGTTTATGGACGATTTCCAAAGGGTCATGGAGAAAGGTGATGTCCAATTGGAGACAGTTGAGTTAGGCCTGCTTCAGTTGGTTACGGTCCTGTATCAGACCATTATTGAGCTTGATCTGCAACAAATCGTTTCGCCTTCCAGTCTGTTCGATGAGTTCAAAAAGGAGACGTTGGCCGAAACCCTTGATTCCATTCGTGATTTATCGGCACAAATTACAGCTTATATTCAAGAGTCAGGAAATCACGCACATACAGAGATCATTCATAAATTAAAAATCTTTATCGATGATAATATTCAAGAGGATTTATCGCTAAATAAATTATCTGAGGTTGCTTCGTTGGCGCCATCGTATATTTCTACCTTGTTCGGAACCGTTATGAATGAATCGTTCACTGAATATGTAACCCGAGTGCGGTTGGAGAAGGCGGCTGATTTATTAAGAGAAAAAAAGCAGCTGTCCGTGGCTGAGATTTCTGCTCAGGTGGGTTATCGTAACCCGCAATATTTTCACAACAAATTCAAAACACGTTACGGAGTTACACCGGTCCAGTATAGGAACGCAGGCAATGCAAACCATTCGAACCATTCAAGTGCATAATTCTCCAATCCATGTGGAAAAGGCAATCGTCTCGCGATTGTCTTTTCTTTTGTTCGAAAAATTATAGCCCCAATACGAAGATAATTTACTGATTTTAATGAATTTACAATAGAAAAAGCGCTTACAATGCCCTAACGTAAGGGGTGTTCAGACACAGTCTTAACGCAAAATCGTATTCGGAAGGAGAAAACAACTATGAACCCGGCAAGCACTGCTGGCATTCAAAAACAGGGAGAGAATCTTAAGCCGAAAGTCTCGAGGTGGACACATACTTGGCGCCAATACAAAAAAAACAAATATTTATTCTTATTACTAGCTCCCGTGATCATCTGGTATACCGTATTTGCTTATGGCCCGATGTATGGCATTCAACTGGCTTTTAAAGATTATTTTATTCGTGATGGAATTTGGGGAAGTCCTTGGGTCGGCTTAAAGCATTTCGAATATTTGTTCACAGCTTCACCCGACTTTTTGAAAATCATTAAGAACACGCTTATTATCAGTTTTTACCATATCATTTTTGGTTTTCCTGCACCGATCATATTGGCTCTGTTATTTAACGAACTTAGGTTTTCCTTCTTCAAGAAGGTTGCACAGACGATATCCTATTTACCCCATTTCTTATCCTGGATCGTTATTGGGGGGATATTGATCGCTTTGTTATCTCCGAATTCCGGTGTGGTCAATTATATTATTCAGTGGCTCGGCTTTGATCCCATTTACTTTTTAGGCAGCGAGAAATATTTCCGCTTTACGCTCGTTATGTCAGGAATATGGAAGGAAATCGGCTGGGGAACGATTATATACTTAGCAGCATTAGCAAGCATCGATTCCCAAATGTACGAAGCTGCAGTTCTGGACGGAGCCAATCGCTGGAAACAAACGTTATTTATCACCATTCCTTCGATCCTGCCGGTGATTGCTATTCTGCTTATTCTTCGGGTAGGGAGTGTGCTGGATGCTGGCTTCGATCAAGTCTTAACACTTTATTCACCAGCTGTATATGGGGTGGCGGATACGTTAGATACTTATGTGTACCGGATAGGTCTGCAAAACTTTCAGTTCAGTCTAACGACGGCTGTTGGATTATTTAAAAATGTGGTGGGTCTTATCCTGGTGTTATTTGCTAACTTCATAACGAAAAAAATGGGGCAGGAAGGTCTTTATTAATGAATGAATGTAAGGAAGGAGTAACTACAATTGAAGCTATCCACTGGTGAAAAAGTATTCCAAGTCTTTCTAATCCTATTTGTAATCATTCTTTGTATTACGATGATTTATCCCTTCTTGCATGTGCTCTCTATATCGTTTAGCACCCCTGCGGAAGCACTACGGCCGGGAATTCATTTCTATCCCAAAGAAGTTTCCTTCTTTGCTTGGAAGCGTGTACTGACAACAGATACGGTCTGGCAAACGATGGGGAATACGGTTTTCCGCACAGTTGTAGGAACAGTTCTGACACTCGTGTTTCTGTCACTGGGAGCATATCCGCTATCTCGTAAATATTTGCCGCACCGGGGATTTTATACAATGTTCATTGTCGTAACGATGTTTTTTGGCGGCGGGCTTATCCCTACCTATCTGCTAATCAAAAGTCTGGGACTTATAAATTCGTTATGGGTTTATATTGTCCCCGGCCTGCTCAGCACGTTTAATCTTCTGCTCCTGCGAAATTTCTTTATGGGTATACCGGAGGAACTGGAGGATTCAGCTAAAATAGATGGGGCTAATGATATGCGGATCTTATTTACGATTGTTATTCCGCTGTCGAAGCCTGTTCTAGCAACATTAGCCCTATGGACTGCAGTAGGGCACTGGAACGCTTGGTTTGATGCAATGTTGTATATGCAGGATCAATCAAAGATTGTACTGCAGCTTTTCTTAAGACGGCTTGTTATTTCAGCCGAAGGAGATCCGATGTTACCACTTCCTACCAATGAGCAGGCTCCTGAAATGGTCAAAGCGGCTATTATTATGTTTACAGCGCTGCCTATATTAATGATCTATCCATTCCTGCAACGTTTCTTCGTCAAAGGAATTATGGTTGGATCACTTAAGGGTTAGAAGGCTCAGAACGGTTTAAACAGTCCGCTATATCCGCGGGCTGTCTAAATATATAGATGAACAAAAAAAGGGAGGAAATAAAAGAATATGAGGCATACATCCAAGAAATGGTTGGGAATTGCTGCGATAGCCCTATCGGCTTCACTTGTCATGAGTGGTTGCGGCGGGAATGCGGCGAATAATAGCACTAACGAAGCGAAGGCGACGAATCAAGGTCAAGGGGGGGCATCAGCAGCTGAAGCTCCGATTGAAATTATTTGGGCGAACAACTTTAATACGCCAGAAGAAGACGGTAACTATGTGCAAACCGAGCTCGAGAAGAAATTTAATGTAAAAATCAAAAATATTAAATTGGAACGTGGAACTTGGAAAGAACAATTTTCGGTGCTTCTAGCTTCTGGAGATATTCCTGATATCTTCCCGGTCGATGCAAACGAAACGGATATGGTGCAATGGGCAGATCAAGGGATTATTGCGACGATTGATAAGGCTGAAATTGAATCCCTGATGCCGAAATATGCAGCAGCATTGGATTCGGTTGATTCCGGGGCATGGGGCGTAGGCTTATACAACGAAAAAAACTGGGGGATCCCGAAAATTTGGCCAGGTGGTCTTGATGGATTTATTCCGGGCTATAATGAAGCCTGGCTGAAAAATATTGGCTACTCAGAACCTCCAAAGACCCTGGAAGAGCTTGAGGATGTACTCACCAAATTTGTTAATGAAGATCCGGACAAAAATGGGAAGAAGGATACTTACGGGTTAATCGGCCGCGGCAAGCTTCCAGAGCAATTGTTCACAAGTGTCTTCTCAGCATTTGCTGTTTCCCCTTATCAGTTCAAGAAGGATGCTTCCGGGAACGTAGTTTATGGAGGCATTACAGAAGAGACGCGATCAGCATTGGCGTTATTGAGCAAATGGTACAAAGCAGGTCTGATTGATCCTGAATTCATAACTAGTGATAATAACGAAATCAATATTAAATTTGCTAATCAAAAAGTGGGTATGGTGGATAACGGGAAGTGGGGCAATTTTTATAAAGAATCTGGGTTTGTCGCAAAACCTGGTCTAGAGAAAGGTCAAATATTCGTGCCTGGCAAGCCGTTTACAGCTCCAGATGGCGTTGCTTATTCTTTCGCGTATGGTGCAAGACAGGCACCGGTATTGTTCGGTGTTCAACTCGAAAAGGATGAGAAGAAACGTCATAAGATTATGGAAATTCTCGAATATGTATCTACGGATTCCGAAGGTTTTCTGCTGACAGGTTTCGGTCAATTGGGTGTGAGCTATGATATGGAAGGGGACCTTGCCATTCCAAAAGCGGATGAAGAGGTTAGTGCTCCGAAGATGGGAGCGGGCAATTTCTATAATCCACTTAGCTCCACAGACACTTCAATGGAAAAACATACGGTAAAACAAGAATTGCTAGATTTGAGAGACAAGATCACTCCAGGTGTTACACCATTGCTAGATGTACTGGGACCAGCGGTATTAACAAGCAAACCCAAGTATTGGGGCAATCTGAAGACGTTGCAAGATACGTTTGTTATCAAAGCAATTACAGGAGAAGCGAACACGGGTAAAGATTTTGATAATTTCAAGGATAGCTGGCTAAAGGCCGGAGGTCAGGAAGTAACGGATGAGGTAAATAAAGTGCTGGCAGATCGTAAATAGCAGCGTTCGCTGATTAGTACTGGATGATAGGCTGGAGCAAAAGCTTGCTCCAGCCTATTTATTAAACCCTTAAGTGAGTTGATTCTAAGATAACGGAGGTAGAAATGAGCGAATTAATTATTTATGAGCAGCCGAATGAAGCCCTGGGGAAAGACGATTTTACAGTAAGCGTAAGAGAGCCTGGTGGGGTATGGCAATCTCTGTTTGTTTTTGAAGCAAAGGTGGATATGCATCAGGTTCGGTCGACATCGATGGTTTATTTTGATATGGATGGCACGGTGGAGGTCTCTGTTCATTGTAAAAAACAACAGATTGAACAAGCGGTTATTCGCCCTTTGGCATCCCAAATCTCCTTTCAAATCGAAGAGAATACCCTTTTGTTCACATTGGAGCACCCGTGTAAGCTTTCCATTGAAATCAATGGAGAACGTTTTAGTAACTTGCATCTTTTTGCCAACCCCTTGGAGACAGCCCCTCCTAGACATGACGATGATAATGTAGTGCTTGTCCAACCAGGAATACATCAATTTGCGGCTATCGCAGAACAAGTTCAGCGTTTGTCAGAAAGGGCTAACGGGGAGCGTCAGACGATATATTTTATGCCCGGCTATCATCAATTCGAGAATCCAATGCTGCATATCCCTTCTGGGACCACAGTTTATATTGCCGGAGGCGCGATCCTTTGCGGATCCATAATGATTGATCATGCTGAGAATGTTGTTGTTCGCGGCAGAGGTGTTCTGTATTTGGCGGATATGGAGAAAACCACTTATTTAAGAGGCGTTCAAATCCAGCATTCTGAACAGATTGAGATCGAAGGGATCATCACGCTTGATCCTCCGCATTACAGTATATATATCGGAGCGTCTAAGCATATCCGCATTCATAACTTCAAAGCTTACAGTACACGCGGTTGGTGTGATGGAATTGATATGATGGCTAGCTCAAATGTGGATATTAAAGATGTGTTCTTGAGAACTTCTGATGATTGCATTGCCATTTACGGCAGCCGTGGAGAGTATTATGGAGACTCACGCCATATCACGGTTAAAGATTCCATACTCTGGGCGGACGTTGCTCATGCCATGCATGTCGGTATTCATGGTGATCACCAACATAATGGCGATTTTATAGAAAATATTTGGTTTGAAAATATCGATGTGCTTGAGCATCACGAGCCGCAGGAAAATTATTGGGGGGTTATGGCAATCTGTGCAGGGGACAACAATACCGTTCGTAAGGTTACTTTCAAAAATATCCGGGTGGAGGATTTTGAACTGGGGCAGTTGTTTGATGTCCGCGTGGTGTGGAATAAAACCTATAATCCGGTGCCAGGACGATGTATCGAAAATATAGAGTTTAGCGATATCACCTACAATGGGAAGAATATCAATCCTTCCCGTATATTCGGCTATGACGAGGAAAGAGGTGTGAAGGATATTTATTTTTATAATCTTCAGATTAATGGGGAGGTTATTGTCGACCTGAATAACAAACATTTTGTAGTGAATGAATTTGCCAGCGGTATTTATTCGCATTAAATCAGAGGATGTAAATGAATGGAGGAGAACAATGAATTCATTTAAAGAGCTACTCTTTGGAAAATCGCTTAAACGTATTGTTAGGATCACAGTTTCCTTAAGTTTGTTGATAACGCTAGTGCCTTTATCGGCAGAAGGAGCCGCAGTAGAATCGACAGAGCTGTCGATAATTACGGATTACCAACCTACCATTAATGAGGTTATAGATGAAAGCGGATTCAAACATCCGGGTGTTGGCCTGACCAAGGATATTCTTGAGAATATTAGGACACAGGTACGGGCGCAAAAAGAACCCTGGATCACTTATTATAATCAGATGCTTCTCTCTCCGGCAGCTTCAAGGACGGTCACTTCCAACAATCAAAGTGGTGCGGATCCGTTGAAACCAGCGAGCGATGCTTTTAATAGCCAGGGCTTTAATTCAAGATTTATAGCGGATGGTTTGAAGGCTTATACACAAGCTCTATTGTATGTAATATCGGGTGATGAGGTTTACAGAGCCAATGCCATGCATATTATCCGGATTTGGTCACAGATGGACCCTGAGAAATACGTGTATTTTAATGATGCACATATTCATACAGGAATTCCACTTAATCGAATGGTTACTGCGGCGGAAATCTTAAGGTACACAAGTGCTCAAACTGAAGAGCTGAAATGGACGGAAAAAGATGTCGCTGATTTTACGAATAATCTTATTAATCCGGTTATTGAAACGTTCCAACACACAAATGATCGTTTTATGAACCAGCATCTTTATCCGCTGCTTGGAGCTATGTCAGGTTATATTTTTACAGGAAATACAGAGAGGTACAATGAGGGAGTTGAATGGTTTACCGTCAATAAAACCGCTGTCGATCAGGGGCAAAATGGCGCGATAAAAGCTTTATTCAGATGGGTTGATACAAATATTGTAACAGGGGAAAAAGTTAATCCACCCGTAGTTCAGCATGTTGAAATGGGCAGAGATCAGGCGCATGGCGCTGGGGATATAACGAATGTAGAGATTTTATCACGTTTATTATTGGCTCAGGAAACAAAGGTAGATCCGGTAGAGGGGACTGTTTCTAGTGCGCCAAATGCGGTGGGTCCGTATGAATTTCTAGATCAACGGATTTTAAAAGCTGCCGACTACTTTGCTAAGTATATGATTGGCCATGATACACCCTGGATTCCAGTGGCGGCACATACAGATGTAAATGGAAATCCAACGATTATCTATAAACACTTGGCTGGCGGTTACAGGGGGAGAATTGGCGGTAATGTCTATGATCTTTATTATTATTATAAATATACAGCTGGAATAAATATGGAGGTTGAAGCTCCTTATTTTAGCGAGATGTTTGCTAAGCGATTGCCTTTCTATTGGGAGTCTCCGGATGGAGGCGGGGATTATTGGCTGTACATTCCTAAAGAAGCAGAGGGCGAGGGTACGCTCAATTTGCCGAAGGTGATAACGAATCCAGATTTGAGAGAACTAGAAGACCGGTACACGAAGCTTGATGGTCACTCCACCACAAAACAAGAAGGAGACACTACTTACGTTGAAATTACCGCAACAGATGAGGGCAGTAAAATTGCTTTTGTGGGTGCAAGCAGTAGCGAACGAATCATTGCTTTTAAGATTCGGACTAATGGCATAGCAACCATGGAGGTGTTTGGCGATACCGTTACGCTGCCTGATACAAAGGGGCAATGGAGGTATATTCAGTATGAGTTCAATGAGTTCCAAGGCTTCAGCGATCTTGTCTATTTTAATGTAAAAGGAAATGGAACAACAGTCGATATTGACCATATTAATTTAAAAGCTGGGGCACAGCTTACCCCTCCAGTATTTACATCAGGAAAGGCACCAGTATCTTTGTTTACCTATGAGGGATCTACAGCTGCAATTCAATTTGATTTCTCTGCGACAGACGCAGGTGCAACGGATGTTGTTACCTATCAAGCGGATCAGTTACCTGAGGGTGCAGTGTTCAATGAGACTTCAGGTGTCTTCTCTTGGTCTGGAGCACATGCGGGAACCTACTCCTTTGTAGTGAGTGCCGCAGATGGAACTTCGGTTACAGCTAAGGATGTTAGTGTTGTAGTAGCGAATGATCGGCAATCTGCCGTCAACGCCGTCATTTCTCCTTATCATGTTGATGTGCCTTACATTTCGGCAACGTTAGCTTACTATAAGCAAGTGCACGCTGAGGTAATGGATGTAATTACTACTGCCACTGACGAGGTCTTCTATCAGAAGTTATTTGACCTGAATCTCGCAGTGCAAAGTCTTAAAGAATTGACGCCATTAATGAAAGATGGAAGTGTTAATTTTACGAATATGTTTGTTAGCTCAACCTTTGGTAACGCTGTCCCGAATCTGCTGGACAACACAAATGATAGTTTTGTGGGGTATTATACAGCGCAGGATCGGGCGCATTACATGGATTTAGGACCGGATTTTCAAATATCAGCAGAAAGCTTTGAGCTTCAGGTAAGAGCTAGTTTTCCGGAGAGAATTGGCGGCGTTGCAATGTTCGGATCGAATGACAAAGAAAATTGGACCCGCTTAACCCCCGGCTTGACAACAGTTACTGAAGAGATGCAGAGACTTGAGGTTCAAGCAGGCCTGGAGCATGAAAAATTCCGATTTTTGAAAATGGAAATGATAAAGCCTTCGAGTACTATGCTGGAAATTGCTGAATTTAGAATCTTTGGCCAGCGGTATGAGACAGTAAATCAATTAGAGTCCGTGTCCATTCACTCGGATCAAAGCTTAAGAAATCGAATTATACCAGGGGATACGATTCAATTATCCTTTAAGTCTACAGAAATGATCCGTAATGCCACGGCCCATATACAGGGTCAACCTGTTGCAGTCAGTTCTGTGGACAATATCAACTGGACAGCTAAGCTTGTGGTGAATGAAAATGTTCCATCAGGTACTGTGAAATTTAAGATCAATTATAAAACGGCAGCTGGAGCGGATGCAGTAGAGACTATTTTTACAACAGATGGTTCTACTTTATTCATTGCAGATCAGACGGGACTTGTCGCTAATGTGCTTGAGATAGCAAACCTAATCGATTCCAGTGGGAGAAATCCGGCTGATCTTTTGGCAACAGCAAAAGTTTTATTTGATAATCATTTAGGTTCTATCACTGATTTTCGTTTAAATGGCAGTGGTTATGGTGCATATCTAACCTTTGACTTTAAAGAAGGCGGCCAGGCATTGCTGTCTAGGGTAGAAGTAATCGGAAGGCAAGATAATTATGCGGGCAGAATTAATGGAACAGTGTTGCAAGGCTCCAACGACAATGTGACGTGGATCACGATCTCTAATGTAGCAGGAAATACGCCGGAATGGCAGACGTTGACGATTAACAGCACAGAACCCTATCGTTATATCCGCATCACCAATGGAAACAACTGGTATGGAAACATGGCTGAACTACGTTTGTATGGTGATATTACAATCAATTCAAAGCTTGATGCGGTGTCCATTAGCTCCGACCAAAGTATCCAGAAACGAATTGTGCCTGGGGACACGGTGAAATTGTCTTTTAAAGCAAGCGATGCAATTAACCAAGTGAATGTCAATATTCAGGATCAAGTTGCAACCGTTGCTACTGTCGATAAGATCAATTGGACGGCTGAAGCGGTCATGGGCAATAACGCACAACCTGGACCTGTGAACTTTAGTATTAAATACAAGTCAAAGGAGGGAATCGAGGGGCCGGAAAAAACATCAACTACAGATGGTTCCTCTCTGTACATTCCCGATGAGACCGAGTTGATTAGTAATGTGCTTGCGATTACTAATTTAAGTGATTCCAGTGGGAGAACACCAACCGACCTCAGGAATGTTGCGGGATCATTATTCGATGGAAATGCAGGCACAATTACGGATTTTCGGGTAAATGGTAGTGGATATGGAGGATTTATAACGTTTGATTTTAAAGAAGGGAATAGGGTCCAGCTGTCCAAGGCAGAGGTGCTTTCCAGGCAAGATAATTATTTTACACGAATCAATGGGACTGTGGTTCAGGGTTCGAATGATCATACAAGCTGGACGACAATCTCCTCTCCTGCAGGAAAAACGATGGATTGGCAGACCTTAAGTATTAGTAACGCAGAAGCCTATCGTTATATCCGGATCTATAATAGTAGTAATTGGTTTGGAAACATGGCGGAATTACGCTTTTATGGCGTAGTGAAAGGGGCGGACCCAACAGCTCCGGTGACAACGGATGATGCGCCACAAGGTTGGACCAACAAGGATACGTTGGTAACCTTCACAGCTACAGATGCGGGCTCTGGTGTTGCGGCAACCTATTTCACAGTAAACGATGGCGAGCAGCAAACCGGAAATTCAGTTATTTTGTCCAATGAAGGAACCCATAAGTTAGTTTATTGGAGCGTTGATAGAGAGGGTAATGTGGAACAGCCGCAGAAGACTGCTGTGGTGAAGATTGATCGGACCGCACCACAGGTGGTAATTAAAGGAGAGAGTTCCTATACCATAGAGCAGACATTAAACATCACCTGTAGTGCAGCTGATACTGTATCAGGCATCACTTATTCGCCATGTGATTCAACGCTCGCAGATGTTAAAGCGTATACGCTGGAAGCGGGAACTCATAGTGTAACTGCGAAAGCCGAGGATGCGGCGGGCAATGTCGGGCTGGCAGAGCATTCGTATAGTGTATATGCGACATTTGACAGCTTGTCGGCATTAACCAAAAATTTTGCAGCTGAGACGGGTGCTCCAGATTTAGAAAACGTAACCAATTCACTTAAGCAGCAGCTGGCGATCGCCAAAGAAAAAGCTCAGCAGCATGCTGGCGCAGAAGTTCATAGCTTGCTGGAAGCTTTTAATAGTGAAGTGAATCTCCAGAGCAATCAGGTGTTCACTTCTGAGCAGGCAGAGGTTCTAGTCCGTTGGTCACAATGGCTCCAGAGTACAACTCCGCTTGCTGGTGGAGCCCCTGGAAAGCCAGTGTTAACTGACAATAATGGGCACGACACCGGGCTTCGAGATGGCAGCTATGCCGTCACGATGAATCTTTGGTGGGGGAACAACGGTACCGAGTTTAAGCTCTATGAAAACGATGTACTGATCAGTACCCAGATGCTGACGGACAGCTCACCGAATGCACAAGCCATGAGTACGGATATTTTGGGCAAATCAAATGGAACCTACAAGTACACGTGCGAGCTAGTCAACAGCTTCGGTTCGACTACCTGCGATCCGCTAATCCTTACTGTTACAGATGCAGCGCCGGGCAAGCCTATAGTATCCCACGACAACTGGAGTGGGGATGGAACTTACGACGTTGTGATGAATATGTGGTGGGGAACGAATGGTACTGAGTACCGTTTGTATGAGAACGGAGAAGTAATCGACACACAGACACTAAGCATTGCTACCCCTGCGGCTCAGATGACAGTTACGAAACTTAAAGATAAGGCACCAGGTGTATATGAATACTACGCGGTATTAGTCAATGCATCAGGCGAGACATCTAGCGAGAAAATCACAGTAACTGTCAAGCCAAGAAACTGACCATAGAGCTGATGTAATAGGAAGGCCCTTTCTTCGGGATGACCAAGGGAGGGGCTTTTTTATAGCAGTTAAAGGATACTATTGAGGGATTGAGACGTTGAATAACGAACGGAGAATTAGGGAAATCTGTAAATTGACATAACACCTAAAGGTGTTATAATGAAAAGCGAACCCAAAAGGTGTTATATTAAAAGAATGCAGGAGGCTATTTATTATGCAAACTCAAGAACCCTTACAAGAAATTCGTCAAACGATTTTACTAAATGCGCCAATAGAAAAGGTTTGGAAAGCTGTTGCCACGGCAGAAGGAATGGCAGCCTGGTGGATGCCTAGTACATTTGAGCCTGTTGTTGGGCATGAATTCATCCTGCATGCTGGACAATTCGGAGATTCTCCTTGTAAAGTAACCGAAGTTGATCCTCCGAATCGTGTTGGTTTTAATTGGGGGAAGGATTGGCATCTTGCTTTTGAACTGAAAGAAATCGAAGGGAAAACTGAATTTACCTTGATTCATTCTGGATGGGACCCTGAAAAAGTTACTGAATTTGGCCAACCACATCCAATCGTACGCGGCTTTATGAACAGCGGCTGGGAAAAAATCGTCCAAGAAAAACTTCCTGCTTATATCGAGGCTTAATATGCCGGTTGCTGAAGCAGGACATGATGTATTTCAAGCGATAGCAGATCCTACCCGCCGCAGTCTGCTCAAGCTGCTCGCTAGTAAGGAAATGTCTATTGCATCTATTACGGATTGCTACCCGATCAGCCGAACCGCTGTTAATAAGCATTTACAGGTATTGTCCGATGCGCAGCTTGTTAGCAGTCAGAAAGTCGGACGGGAGACCCGGTATAAGCTTCAGCCAGAACCTTTGCTGGAGCTGCAAGATTGGCTTGCCTTTTTTGAAGGTTACTGGGCTAATAAATTGTTTGCGCTTAAAGAATATGTTGAGGATGACTCAGACGAGAAGTGATAAACCGGGTGGCGTGAGATCGCGCTCCCCGGTTTTTTGTGTTGTTTAAATTCAGTTTATAAAAGGGAGTTACCATCACAATACAAACTAAAACGTTGGAGGAATTGTAATGGTAAATGAACGCAAAAAAATAATTGAGCCCAACCCTGGAGATTGGGCCGTCGAAGCGCGTGGGCTCGTCAAAACGTTTGGTGACAATCGCGCAGTTGATGGAGTAAATCTGAACGTTAAGGCAGGCACGATTTACGGCGTTCTTGGTCCCAATGGGGCAGGAAAGACGACGGTAATTCGGATGCTGGCTACGTTACTTCGTCCGGATGCGGGGTCGGCGCGAATCTTCGGGCATGATGTGGTAAAGGAGTCGCAGATTGTCCGGCAATTGATAGGGGTTACGGGACAATATGCTTCTGTGGATGAGTCACTTAGTGCTACAGAGAATCTGATTATCTTTTCACGTCTTTTAGGGGTAGGGCGGGCAGAGGCGCGGCAAAAGGCAGCGGAGTTGTTAGAAGAGTTTGGTCTGACGGAGGCGGCGAAACGGCCGCTTCGAAATTTCTCTGGCGGTATGCGCCGACGTCTGGATCTTGCAGCGAGTCTGATTGCCCAGCCTCCGCTTATCTTTTTGGATGAACCAACAACAGGTCTGGACCCACGGACACGTTCGCAAATGTGGGATACCATTCGTCGGTTGGTGAACACAGGATCAACAGTGCTGTTAACTACACAGTATCTTGAGGAAGCCGATCAGCTGGCAGATCGTATTGCAGTTATTGATCATGGCCATGTCGTTGCAGAAGGCACCGTGGATGAGCTAAAAGCTTCAGTGGGCACCACCTCGCTGCACTTAAAAGTCCAAAATCTTAAAGATATCGCTCAAGCGCGCCGGATTGTGGAACATGTGCTGCATATCCAGTCTATTGTGCCGAATGAGGCTGGAAAAATTACTGCACCGATGGCGAACGCTGATTTAGTCACTGATTTGCTTATTGCACTCCGCGAAGCGGGGATTCCACTCGCGGAGATGAGTGTGCAGAAACCGACGCTTGATGAAGTGTTTTTGACGATCACTGGCCATGGAGTTACAGATGAGGCATCCCAAGCATCACAAGAATCAATGAATAAGGAGGCAGCAAGAGCATGAGTATGAGAACTTCTACTATTAGTCCAGGTGCGACCCGACAATTGAAAAACCATACGAGCTTCAAACAATCTGTTCGTAACTCGTTAACGATGGCTTATCGCGGGATATTGAAAATCCGTCGCACACCCGAGCAATTGTTCGACGTAACGCTGCAGCCAATTATTTTCACACTAATGTTTACTTATATTTTTGGTGGAGCCATATCAGGAGATGTAGTAAGCTATTTGCCCGTTATTATTCCTGGTATTCTAGTGCAGACTGTAATCACGACCTCCATCGTCACTGGTGTCCAACTGCGGGAAGACATGGATAAAGGGGTGTTTGACCGCTTTAAGTCATTGCCGATTGCCCGTATAGCCCCATTAGCCGGAGCTTTGTTGGCAGATACGATTCGATATACGATCGCTACTGTGCTTACTTTTGTCATGGGCTATATTATGGGTTACCGACCTGATGGCGGTCTGGAGCATGTCGCAATTGCTGCGCTTTTGGTTATTGTCTGCTCCTGGTCGATTAGCTGGATTTTCGCTTTCTTTGGTGTGATTGCCCGAACCGCTTCCAGCGTACAAGGGATATCAATGATTGTGTTGTTCCCACTCACGTTTCTATCCAACGCCTTCGTGCCTGTAGATACGATGCCTAACTGGCTGCAATGGTTTGTCAAAGTCAATCCAATCTCGCATCTTGTGTCAGCTGTCCGTGAGCTTGCTAACTCTGGAACCGTAGGCTGGGATTTCGCTATCTCACTTATCGGAGCCGCTGTGATTGTTGCAATTTTTGCACCTATTACTGTGCGTGCATATATGCGCCGGACATAATTAGAGAGAAGAAGAAAAGCGGCAGAAATGCCGTTTTTTTTGTGTTTTTTTAGCATGTTAAAAAAGCCGTGATCTAAGGATATCCCAAGATTACGGCTTGAATTTATTGAGTAGGGACTTGCAAAGAGGCCTTTTTAGAATTAATTATCTTTTTTAAAGAAGGTATGAATTAAATTGGAGACCGATCTATCATACAATATTTTAGCCGTTTCCTCGTTTTGAATATGTCCCCCTAAATGCAGATGAATGACGCCATGCAATGACGCCCACACCAGGTTCACAACAAGCAGAGGGTCTTTTTCGTTAATAAATCCTTGTTCGATGGCTTCTGTAATAAGGGCTATCACTTGTTGTAGTGCCGTAAAGATAGCATGTAAGCTTTCCTCCTCCGGTTTGAATTCGCTAAAGGCTCCTCCGAACATAACCATATAATAGCTAGTATGATTCCGTGAGAAATCCCAATAAGCTTGTCCAAGCTCGCGAAGATATAAATTTAGATTGTCTTGTTTTGGAACCGCTTGAAAGGCAGCAGCCAACAATTTACACCCTTGCAGAAAAAGCTCCTTCGCTAAACCTTCCTTGTTTCCAAACAAGTTATAAATGATTTTTGTGGGACATTCCATTTTTTCAGCAACCTTACGGATGGTTACACCTTCGGGTCCAGATTCATGCATAATGGCCGCAGCGGCTTCGATAATGTTCAGTCTTAATATTTCCGCATGCCGTTGCTTTGCTTTTGGGTAGGTTGTAACGGATTCAGCATCTATAGAAGATATTTTGGACGATTTTTGCATGTAGTTTCACTTCCTTAGAACTTTACTTTAGCTTTTTTTAGATAGCCGTTATTTCTAACCCTTATTTTACTGATGTAGAAGAGAAATAGCCAATAATTAAATGTGTAGAACTTTATTTGACAACACAACCTCACTTGGATACAATGATTCTTATTGAAACACTGTTTCTAAATGGTCGTTAAAGGGAGAGAGGATAGCAATGATTACAATTCAAAATAAATGGACGTTGATTACCGGAGCTTCTTCGGGGATAGGTGAAGCGTTTGCTCGAGAACTTGCAGCCAAAGGAAGTCACTTAATTTTAGTCGCCCGTTCTGAAGATAAACTGATTGCTTTAGCGGAAAAATTAAAACGAGAATTTCAAATTCAAGCGGAGGTTCTAGTTGCTGATTTATCTCAAGAAGGTTCCCCTGACAGGCTCTATCAACAATGTGTAGAACGTGGCTTGAACGTTGATATTCTTATTAATAATGCAGGTTTTGCTACGCATGGGCTTTTTGAACAACTATCTGGTTCGAGACAACATGAAGAAGTGATGCTAAATGTTTTGGCGGTTGTAGATCTGACCCATTTGTTTTTGCCAGAGATGTTAAATAGAAAAAGTGGAGTGATTTTAAACGTTGCATCAACAGCTGCATTTCAACCTCTCCCTAATATGGCTGTATATGGAGCGACAAAAGCTTTTGTATTATCATTTACTCAAGCGCTATGGGAGGAAAATCGGAAACGGGGCGTACAATTTCTTGCGTTATGTCCGGGGGCTACGGAAACAGAATTTTTTAATGTCGTGGGAGCCGATGAGGCTTCGGTAGGCAAACGAGACACTCCAGAAAATGTCGTTCAAGTGGCTCTTCGGTCACTTCAGGCTAAAAAAGTATTTGCTGTCCCAGGATTTACAAACTATATTTCTGCTCAAATGTCACGTTTTTTCACACGAAAACAAATGCTTTATTTTGTTGGACGCATGCTCCGTACACGACATTAATAGGTCAACGTATTCAAGTTGGTGTATTCGTTAGCAATGATCAAGTATTTTAATTATAAAAAAACAACAAAATAGCGGTTCTCCCCAATATGGGAGAACCGCTGTTTTGTGTTTTGACTTGCTGACTTTGACTCAGTTTCGCTTGGATTTACATCAACAAAATCAACATCATCTAACAACATCAAACTACATCAACATCACCATCAACAATCGACATCTAAATCTCAATCACACCGCCGACTCATAATCATCCACTGTGGTACGGACCCAGATGACGTTATTAGTATGTTTTTCGCAGTTCTAGCGTAGTTTCGGACTCCAGTGCAGCTATTCCCTAGAAGTGGGCTCGAATATGGTGATTTGTGCGCCAATAGGTGCATTAGGGTCCGATAGGATCAGAAAAGTGGGGAATTTCTGCGAATAAGGTCAACTGAGTCCGATAGTACCTCGTTCAGGGTAATTAACTAACTAATGTATTAAGATTCAATAATAAGGAAAACAAACCAGCGTTGGTTTGTTGCTTCAATAGATAATGGGGCAAGTAAGGCTAACGGACCGCAATGACGCTATTAGTATGTTTTTCGCAGTTCCAGCGTAGTTTCGGTCACCAGTGCAGCTATTCCCTAGAAGTAGGCTCGAATATGGTGTTTTGTGCGCCAATAGGTGCATTGGGGTCCGATAGGATCAGCAAAATGGGGGATTTCTGCGAATAAGGTCAACTGAGTCCGATAGTAGCTCGTCCGGCAAAGTAAGGGGAAGTAAACACCTATGTTCTTGCAGTCAGCCTTATTGTATTAAGGTTCAATAAAAAGGAAAACAAACCAGCGTTGGTTTGTTGCTTCAATAGATAATGGGGCAAGGAAGGCTAACGGACCCCAATGGCGTTATTAGTATGTTTTTCGCAGTTCCAGCGCAGTTTCGGACTCCAGTGCAGCTATTCCCTAGAAAGGGCCCTAAATATGATGTTTTGTGCGCCAATAGGTGCATTGGGGTCCGATAGGATCAGCAAAAAGGGGAATTTCTGCGAATAAGGTCAACTGAGTCCGATAGTACCTCGTCCGCCAAAGTAAGGGGAGGTAAACACCTATGTTCTTGCAGTCAACCTTATTGTATTAAGGTTCAAAAAAGGACAACAAACCAGCGTTGGTTTGTTGCTTCAATAGATAATGGGGCAAGCAAGGCTAACGGACCCCAATGACACTATTAGTATGTTTTTCGCAGTTCTAGCGTAGTTTCGGACTCCAGTGCAGCTATTCCCTAGAAAGGGCCCTAAATATGATGTTTTGTGCGCCAATAGGTGCATTGAGTGAGGTCCGATAGAACCTGAAAAGTAGTAAAATGCCTCGAATAACGCCAACTGAGTCCGATAGTACCTCATCCGCCAAACTAAGAGTAGGTAAACGTCACCGTCTATGCACACAGCCTACTAGTAAACACCATCGTCCTGCAAACAGCCAATTGGAGAACACCATCGACTTCGCACACAGCCTACTAGTAAATCGTCTTGCAAACAGCCATTTGGAGAACACCATCGACTTCGCAAACAGCCTACTAGTAAACACCATCGTCCCCGCAAACACTACTGGCCTGCACCTTCGTATACCTAACCTCATATTGGAAGCTACGTCATGCGCAGACAGCAATTGTGATTTAATCAAGGAAGGTTCGGTCCTCAAATTATGTTGGCCTATTTTTCCATTAACTACTTCATCTGTCGTAGTAATTATGTTATACTGCAACTACTACGACAGATGAAGTAATCATGGGGGGATATTTTTGATCAGCAGTGATGTTATACGCGGCTACAATGATACGATGATCCTCTACATGCTGCTGGACGGGGAATCTTACGGGTACGAGATTTCCAAAAATATCAGGCAGTTAACACAGGAGAAATATGTTATGAAAGAGACAACATTATATTCTGCCTTCACCCGACTGGAGAAAAACGGGTACATAGAATCCTTTTATCTGGATGAGAGTCTTGGCAAGCGGCGTACGTATTACCGGATTACCCCTTTGGGTCTCGCCTATTACCGAGAAAAATGTGAGGAATGGAAGGTTACACAGCAAGTTGTAAACCAATTTATCAAGGAGTGGTGATAGAGCATGGAGACGATCATAGTATATCTGGATAATATGTTTGCGGGTCTGCCAAAGACTCCGGAACTGGAACATCTGAAGCAAGAGCTGCTATCAGGGATGGAGGAGAAGTACCTGGAGCTGAAGCTTGCTGGCAAGTCGGAGAATGAGGCGATTGGTATCGTCATATCGGAATTCGGCAATATTGAAGAACTGACAGCAGAGCTTGGCATCAATCCAGTTGCGCCAGAACAGGCTATTCCGGTGCTGACGGAAGAAGAGGTTTACGCTTATGCGGCGGCTAGACGAAGCGCTGGATTATGGACGGGTATCGGCGTTTTTCTCTGCGCATGCGGAGTGGCGTTTTTGATCACCCTGGATACAATATTTGAAAATAAGGCTGTTATGAGTGATAAAGGTTCTATGCTGGGGCTGGTCGGAATGTTCGTGCTGGTCGCTATCGCGGTCGGGATGTTTATACACAGCGGAATGAAGCTGGATCGCTTTAAGAGTCTGGAGCAAGGCTTTCAGCTGCCTTATGCTCTAAAGATGGCGCTTCAACGGAGCCAAAGTCTTTATGCTCCGACTTACCGTCTTTCTCTGATTACAGGAGTCTGCCTATGCGTGCTGTCGCCGGCTTTTATCTTTACCACTAGCTATGTCAACGATGACTATGCTCCCTATGGAGTCGCTGTTTTTCTGTTTATTGCAGCTGTGGCGGTGTTTTTGTTCATCTATTACGGGAATATCCAGGGTACTTATACGAAGTTGCTGGAGGAGCCGAATATCACTGCAGAGAAGCAGGAAGAGAACCGATTTGTTGGAGTTGTTGGGGCTGTATTATGGCCTTTGGCGACGGCGATTTTTCTGTTCACGGGTTTTGTCTATGGGCGCTGGGACGTCAATTGGGCAGTATTCCCAATTGCTGGAGTTCTATCCGGCATGTTAAGCAATGTTCATCATGTTCTGAAACGTAAAGATATCTCCTGATGGTGTTAACTGCACTTGTACATTCCTGAACTAGATAGATTATATGTAAGGTATTCTACCAGTTGATTTTGCTGGAAGAATGCCTTTTTTTGTTGGATTTTAACAGGTGAGCTAAATGAGCCCTTTAATATTTTGACATTTAAATTTTAAGTACGGACTTGGACATATGTTGAGAGAAAGAGAATATGAATATACAACAATAATCTTGTTAAAGAGGCGACAATACATTAACTAGTTAGGAGAAATGATCGATGGAATTCGAACTGGGCAGCATTTTGAAACTAGTAAAACGTAGGCTGCTGTTCATTATTGTATTATGTATCGCTGCAGTCGGGCTCGCTGGTAGTGTTAGCTATTATGTTTTACAGCCGAAATACGAGGCGACAGCTTCTATACTTATTCAAGGAGACAGGCAGCAGAAAGCAATTAATGACATTATGGCCGGACAAAAACTGGTAACCACTTACGGGGAGATCATTCGAAGCAGCAGGATAGCGGAAGAGGTTGTCAGAAAGCTGCAGCTAAAAATGACAGCGGAAGAGTTACTCAAAAATGTGAAGACAAGAACCAATAGTGAATCACTCGTAACAACGGTAATTGTGACCAATTCAAAAGCTCAACGGGCAACAGATATCGCGAATGGCTTCGGAGAAGCCTTTAATGCGAATATTCAATCGATTATGGGGGTGGAGAATGTTGTATTTCTCGACCGTGCCAAGGTTCCTTCTGATCCTGTCTCACCTAAGCCGGTCTTCAATATGGCTGTTGCCTTCGGATTGGCGCTGATTACCGGGATCGCAATCTCTATCCTCCGGGAAATGATGGAGAAACCCGTGAGAAGTGCCAAAGATATTCAGCTTGATTTGCAGCTTCCGCTTCTGGGAACCGTGGGCAAATTGAAGCCACGTAAACGGCGGAATAAAGCGAAAACCAAATCAGCAGAAGGAGCCACAAGTTATGAAGAAGAAGACGCCAAAATTATATTGCCTGGAACAACCGAAGTCATCTAACGGAGATCAATTCCGAAGCATACGCTCCAATATTCGTTATACCCGCGTTGGTGGAGAGATCCGCTCTTTATTAGTCACAAGCTCGCTTCCGGATGAAGGGAAATCAACGGTAGCGATAAACCTGGCGATTGCCATGGCGGAAGCTGGTAAGACAGTTCTACTCATTGATGGGGATCTACGTACGCCAACGGTGCATAAGGCATTTGATCTGCCTAATTGGATCGGGCTTAGCAGTATCTTAGTGGATCATACCCGCTTAGAGGATTGCATTATTTCTATTGAGGAAGCAGAAGGTTTGTCTGTATTGACCTCTGGTCCGATTTCACCAAATCCCGCTGAATTACTAGGCTCTGAAGGAATGAAGCGATTGTTTGCAGAGCTGAGCGTGCGTTTTGATACGATTGTCATCGACTCATCTTCTGTATTAATGCCATTTTCGGATGCCCTTATTTTGGCAACGATGACTGAGGGGGTATTGCTAGTTGTGAAATCCGGAAAAGTGCTCTTAAAGCACACGAGTTCTGCCAAGCACTTGTTAGAGCAGCAGGGAGCACATTTACTGGGAGCCGTATTGAATTATCGGAAAAAGAGCAGGCGTTCCAAGATTCGTGGTGAAGATTTTGCCGAGTGGGCCTCTTCTTCAGGAATGGTCTGACGTCTATGTCATTTGCTTCTCTTCGTTATTTGCTCGGGAATATCACTTACGCTGGTGCTCAGTTTGTGATTGTGATCCTGCTGAATAAATTCGGGTCATCGGCAATCGTGGGGCAATATTCGCTAGGGCTTGCAGTTACTGCTCCGATCTTTATGCTGTCGCATCTACATCTTCGTTCCGTATTAATCGTTGATTCATCGGGGAAATACAGTTTTGGAGACTTTCTGGGCTTACGGCTGATAACAACCGCCCTTGCGTTTACGATTACCGCAGGTTTTTGCATAATGAGTGGTTTGGATTGGAATACAGCATTGGTTATTTTCTTCATCGGTCTGTATAGAATCGTTGAATCAATCAGTGATATTTTATTAGGCATCGTTCAAAAGGAGGAGAGATTAGATCAAATCTCAATCTCCAGAATGGCAAAAGGGTTATTCTCCATTCTAATCTTCATCCTCGTATTTATCCCTACACAGAGCCTTATTCTTGCCTTGTTAGTCATGATTATCGGATGGTTAGCGATAACGATTGGATATGATGCTCGTAAAGCGAGAATATACACTTCTCTCAGGCCACTCTTCAACAAAAGAAGCCTATGGAGTTTACTGATCGTCAGTTCACCGCTAGGCGTGGTGTTGGCGTTGATGTCGTTAAATACGAATATCCCATTATACGCGATTTCCTATTTTAAAGGGGAGCATGACTTAGGTATTTATGCTTCACTCTCATATATGATTGTTGCCTGTAATGTTGTCGTCACCGCACTTGGTGAAGCCATAACACCACGTCTTGCCAGGTGGCATTCAGCCGGGAGACACAAGGAGTTTGTCACTTTACTCAGCCGAATGATAGCGATGGGTTTGGGTTTTAGTTCGGTCGCTTGTTTGATAGGGTGGTTGTTTGGACACAAGCTGTTAACCTTATTATTCAGTTCAGACGTGGCAGGAGAGTTAGGGTTGTTTCATTGGCTGCTGGCGTCCACCATGCTGGTATTTATTTCATCCTACCTGTGGTACGCCATAACGGCTACCGGAAGGTACAAAGCCCAGATTCCATTGTTTCTGTGCACAGCATTCACTAATGGCTTATGTTGTCTGATCTTCGTACCTCATTACGGGGTAGTAGGTGCTGCGATGGGAGCTAGTTCGTCGTTATTTGTACAGATGATTGGCAGTGTAGTTGTGCTGTATCGTGTCATCGGAAAGGTAAGAAATCGGGAACAGTCGGAAGCGGCAGCATAAGTTCTTTGTTTTATAGGAAAGTAGGAAAGTAGGGACTTGTATGACATCTGTATCTGTTGTAGGGAAGCCCTACACCATGCATAATTTATTTCTGTTTGCGGTCATGGGGTATATCATATGCCTTCCGGCACAGTTTGATTTTGGTGGAGCCTTCCGTATCGCCCCGTCGGATCTCTTCTTAATGTTAGGTTTGTTTGCCGCTGGATTCCATCTCAAATTGGACCGGAGGATATTCAGTTCATGGCATTGGGGCATGTTGTTCATTTTTGTTCTAGCTTCCTTTGTATCCATTTGGCGCAACGGCTTCATAACCCAATACGCCTTACTGCAAAAAGATATTGGATTCATACTCCTATTGTTGACCTACATCATGCTTGTGCAAGCCGTAGATAGCTGGGAACGGTTATATAAGATGCTCCGATTTTTCCTGATCAGTGTGCTGCTCTTAAATGGTGTTGCCCTATTCGCTTTTTTCAGCGGAGTAAAGGTTCCGTTTATGGTGCAAGACGGGCGGTTGTCCGGCATGTTAATTGATCCCAATGCATACGGGGGATTGCTGGTGACGGCTTTTGCCATTCATATCATGACGAGTGGGGAGAAGATAAAGCTGCTGCGGGGATGGGTCAGCATACTAGCGACGATAAGCTTAGCCGGGGGCATTATGATGACTTTCTCGCGCTCGTCATGGATTGGTCTCTTCCTTGTATTACTTACACTTTTGATTACCAAACCTTCCAGACTGCTCAAGATCGGAATGGGGTTTGGTGTAGCTTTTATAGCTCTGCTGCTGTATAAAGGCACCGCTTATCTAAATGTGCTGGAGTCTATGTCCAGCAGACCTTCCCAGATCCAGTCGCGTCTTGACATCATTGACAAAGCGGTGGATTGGATCGCACAAAGTCCATTATTAGGCATTGGGCTTGGTTCCTATAATTACGAACTGCGCATTATTATCCACAACACGCCAATATGGTTTTTGACTGAATTCGGCTTATTGGGCTTGATTGTATATGGAGGATTTATGATTTGGTTCTTCATTGTGGGTATCCGTTCTTATCGTGCAGCAGATCCCATTCATAGGCCAATTATTATGGCATTGCTGTTGTCCCATGCGGCGATGATTGGGTTATCGATGGGTATTGAGGCGTTATTCCAGCGGTATTGGTGGTTCATGATGGCGATGAACGGAGCTTGCATCCGGTTAACAGACAAAAACCTGAAAGGAGAGATGCCCTATCGAACCCAACACGTTGAACGGTCAACTGGGCGCAAGCTTCGACAACGAGCAGAGCAACCTCAATAAAAGCTCAAGTAAGGACATCGGGAGTATTCCAGCTGAGGGTGGCTTACAAGCAAAGGTTGCTTTTGTAGCCTCCATATATGGGCATTTCGAGAGTTTTCATTTACCTTACATGGTGTTATTGCTGCAAAAAGGGTGTGAAGTCCATGCTTACGCTCAGCCGGGCGAAGCCAGACAGCGCTTGGAACAGCGGGGAATTGTATGTCACGACGTACCTATACAACGAAGTCCTTTACAGTTGAAGAATTGGACGGCTCTGCGGATCTTAACGAAAAGCTTCCAAGCGGAAAAATTTCAGTTCGTCCATGTACATACACCAGTGGCTTCGATTCTCGGACGGATTGCAGCCCATAGAGCAGGTGTCCCTAGCGTATTGTATACAGCTCATGGTTTTCATTTTTTTAAAGGTGCTCCTTTTCTGAACTGGATGCTTTATTATCCGTTGGAGTATTTGATGGCACGTTGGACGGATGTACTGATCACCATTAATAGTGAAGATTATGAGCGTGCTCAGAAATTCCCTGTCCGAAAAAAAGTAACTTATGTGAGCGGAGTCGGGCTTGATCTTCAGGTATACGGTAGCGGTGAGGGGGATAATGAAATTGCAAAAATGATGGGGGAAAGTCGTCACCAGCTATTTGATTTACCTAAGAGTGACAATGATAATCCTTCATTCGTTGTTCTCTGCGTCGCTGAGTTAAATGCTAACAAGAACCAAAAACAGTTGATCGAAGCACTACATCATTTGGGTGATCAAGCAAGCGATATTCATCTAGCATTCGCAGGTACAGGTCCTTTCGAGCAAACCCTTATAGAACTTGCTACTCGGTTAGAGGTTAGGGATCAGGTGCATTTTCTGGGGTTCCGAAGAGAAATACCGGATTTGCTACAAGCGTGTGATGTTGCGGCACTTGTGTCTTATCGTGAGGGGTTACCCCGGGCGATTATGGAGGCGATGGCAGCAGGCAAACCCGTGATCGGCACACATATTCGGGGCATTCGCGATTTGATTGAGCATGAGTCAACGGGCATGTTGGTTCCAGTAGATGATATTGCCGCTACGGCAAAAGCACTGGTTCAACTGCGAGCGGACGCAGCTTTGACCGTAGCAATGGGTAAGGCGAACAAGGACAGGATTATTCGCTATGGATTGCCAGCGGTGCTTCGTGAAATGGACTCGATTTATATAGAAGCGCTGAAAGAACCAGGGATAAAGCCATTTCCGTCTGAATTACAAACGGGTCTGACAGCAGATAGATAATTCATTCTCGCATATACGACAACAAACGAATAAACGAATAAACGAATAATTAGTTAATTAGGGAGAAAGAAGTGATGAAAATGCGGATCGTACGTTTAGTCATGTTGGATGCGGGAATTATAGCGGCTTCAGTGTGGCTTGTGTTTTTACTTCGGTTTGATTTTCAAATCCCTGAGCAGTACATGTGGATGCTTCCGTGGGCGATACTCATTCACATTATGGTGTACGCAGCGTTCTCATTTGGATTCAAGGTGTATAACAATATTTGGCGATACACCGGTATAGGTGAGTTATTGCAGCTGCTAAAAGTGAGTGCTTTAACACTCTGCGGAGTGGTCGCTGTCAATGTATCTGCGCATGTATTCGTCCCTTCCTATCGATTGCCGATTTCGATTTATTTTGCAGCGGGTTACGTATTTCTCGGCATTGCCGGCTTACGTTTAGTTAACCGCCTCATCAACGATAGATTCGAAACACTGGGAACAAAGGGTTCATCCGAAGGCAATCTGCTAATCGTTGGGGCAGGGAAAGCAGGCATCCTCGTTACCAAAGATATCAAGCATTCAAGATTTAAATTCATGAACCCAGTTGCCTTCATAGATGATGATATCTCAAAGCGCAAGCTGGAGCTTATGGGGTTGCCGATTGTCGGTAACCGTAACTTCATTCCCCAGGCAGTCGAGCAGCTGGATATTTCGTTCATTATCATCGCTTTGCCTACGGCTCCTCAAAAGGAATTACTGGAGATCATCGAAATATGCAAATCTACCAAAGCTCAGATCAAGTTAATGCCTAGTATGACCGATATTTTGGACGGGAAAATGGCCATTAACATGATCCGTGAAGTATCCGTAAATGATTTGCTGGGGAGAAGTCCCGTAGAAATTAATACGGAAGAGATTCGTGAGAATTTGGGAAGCGAGTGTATTCTCATCACGGGTGCAGGCGGTTCAATTGGTTCGGAATTATGCCGGCAATTGGCTGCGTATCGTCCGAAGGAAATGCTGCTTTTGGGGCATGGAGAAAATAGCATTTATCTTATTGAACAAGAGTTGCGACAGTTATATCCCGATCAGATCATTCATCCCATTATAGCGGACATTCAGGATGTATCGCGGATCGATAACGTTTTTCAAAAGTTCCGCCCCTCCATTGTGTATCATGCCGCTGCGCACAAGCATGTTCCTCTTATGGAGATGAATCCAGTAGAGGCAGTTAAAAATAATGTGATCGGCACAAGGAATGTAGCGGAAGCGAGTGCTAAATATGGCGCTAAACGGTTCATCCTCATCTCATCGGATAAGGCGGTTAATCCTACCAGTGTTATGGGGGCCACGAAACGAGCCGCGGAAATGATCATTAATGATCAGAATTCCTTAAGTAAGACGGTTTTTGCCGCTGTACGTTTTGGTAATGTGCTGGGCAGTCGTGGCAGTGTCATTCCGTTATTCAAAAGACAAATCGAAAACGGCGGCCCGGTGACGGTTACACATATGGATATGGTGCGTTACTTCATGACGATACCCGAAGCGGTACAGTTGGTTATTCAAGCAAGTGTGCTGGCACAAGGGGGAGAAGTGTTTGTGCTGGATATGGGTAAGCCAGTTCGTATATACGATCTAGCGAGGGATTTAATCCGCTTGTCGGGTCTCGAGCCTGACAAAGATATTCCCATTGTGGTCACTGGCATTCGTCCTGGAGAAAAATTGTTTGAGGAGCTTTTGACTGAAGAAGAAGGGTTATTGGTCACTAACAACTACCGTATTATGATTAGCCGCCCGCAAAGTGTCTCCAGATCTGAACTGAATTTGGTGTTGGGGGTTCTGGAGAACTTGTGCAAACGGTATGAACTGATGCCAAGCAGTCATCAGATCAAAAAACTGCTAAAGCAGCTAATTCCAAGCTATTCGGGCTTTCAGGAAGAACCGCAGGTGGGCACACATGATCTTGAACGCATTAAATCCGAAGTTCATGCGGGAATCTGACCTATGAAGTCGACTAAGCATTCATGGATGACAAGATTATGGGGCAAGCGCGACAAGGCAATTACAGGTAAACGTTCACGCATGCGGCGGGTGGGACGATACAGCCTGATTGTTATTCTTGTTGTGGTTGTAGTTGGGGGGATCTGGATTGGAGGGATATTGAATCCAGAGCATCGTTTTAATAAGGCGATACTTAACCCCTTGACGATCCCTAGCTCTAATGTGGTTACGGACAATGAAGCGATGGTGCAATCGCTCAGCACACCAGCCCCACAAGCGCAAATGGATGAGCTTACCCTTACAACGTCTACACAGACTCCAACTGCGGTGACATCTCCAACAGACAAGAAAAGCTCATCCTTTAATGTAGTGCTAATTGGAACAGACACTTGGGGCGGAGAAAGCTCGCGGGCAGATACGATCATGGTTGCCCATGTGATGCCGGATCAACGGAAGGTGAATATCGTATCTGTGCCGCGGGACACGCGGGTTTATGTGCAGAACGTCGGTTATACCAAGATCAATCATGCACATATCGTTGGTGAAACAAAGGGTGGGAATCAGCAGGGTACGCTGACACTGATTCAAGCCGTTAGTGATTTTATGAATATTCCTATTCATTACTACATCAAGACGAACTTCTCCGGTGTTCGTGATTTCATCGATTCGATCGGCGGGATCGATATGCTGATTGATCAGGATGTGACCATCACTCCGGAGATCACCATCAAGAAAGGTGAGCAGCATCTGGATGGTGCCCACACGCTTTATTTAGCAAGGGAGCGCTACTCGACTCCGGAGGGTGACTTTAGCCGCCAACGGGAGCAATTCAATATCGTTCGGGCTGTAGCCAAAAAGCTATTAAGTCCGGAGCATATTCCTGATCTAGCGGGACTGCTACTGCGTGAAAAGAAAGACATTATTGATACGAGTTTTAGTGACAGTGATTTGATGAGCTTAGCTTGGCTATTCAAAGGAATGGATTCCGCAGATTTTGCTTACGAACAGATTCCTGGCCATAACAGCTCTGCTCTAGATCCGCTCGTCCGAACCAAAGTGTATTATTGGAGTGCAAATCCGGAAGAGGTAAAGTCACTTACAGAACGTCTTTTTACGGAATAAGAGAAAGGCGGGGGAAAGACTACCATGTATCGCCATATGAAGCGGGGCTTCGATTTGGTGGGAGCGATCGTTATGTTAGGTGTGTTTAGTCCGGTCATGGCTGTGGTGGCGTTGCTGCTTCGGATAAAGCTGGGAAGTCCTATTTTGTTCAAGCAGCAGCGGCCGGGAATGGGAGAAAGACCCTTCTACATCTACAAGTTCCGAACCATGGCTGAAATGTATGATGCGCAGGGCCAGCCGTTATCGGATGCTCGGCGTTATATCAAATTCGGCGGATTGATTCGAAAGCTGAGTCTGGATGAGCTCCCGCAATTAGTAAATGTTGTGAAGGGAGAAATGAGTCTGATCGGACCAAGACCTTTGCTCATCCGTTACAGCCCGCATTACTCTGAACGGGAGCGGCTGCGATTTACTGTAAGACCCGGAATAACGGGATTGGCGCAGGTATCTGGACGTAATACTTCGGAGTGGAAACAGCGGCTCTCCTATGACGTTACCTATGTTGAGAAGCTAAGCTTTAGATTAGATGCGTTGATCTTATGCAAAACTGTGCTGAAGGTGATCCGCCAAGATGACGTTGTGGCCAATCCGGGTGAGCATAGTCTGCCGCTCGATGAGTACAGAATGAACCAAAAGGAGGGGTCGGCATGAATTTGCGGTTTAGTCCGCTTCAGGAAGATGATATTCACCTTGCATGCCGGCTCTTACAGAGCAACTTGCCAGAGTCGGTCTACAATCAAACCATATTCGCCTGTGGCGGTTATCCCGAATATTTGAAAGCAGCATGTAAATGCGGAAGCCATTCAGCAACACTGCTGATTGGTGCCTATTCTGAAGACCTTCTTATTGGATTCGCTGAATGGCGAAGAATGGAGCAGATGCTGGTTCTGAATAACTTGAATGTGGACGCAGCTTATCGAAAAGACGGCATCGGCGGCAAGCTTATGGCGTACGGGGAGACGTTGGCCCAAAAGGATGGCATTTCGAAGCTGGCACTTGATGTATTTTCGTGGAATGAGCAAGCTCATGCTTGGTATTTGCGGCTTGGTTTTGCAGAGGAAGGCCGGACTTACTGGTATGTAAGAGATTTGGCTCCATCGATTGATAGGGATAGAGAAGCATTGGCGTACATCATAGATGATTATCCGATGGCAGAGGCATATCATCAAAAGTATGGATTCTCTTCTCTTAAGATTAGAACGAAGGAAGAGACTTCAGTTGTGGGCCGGTTAGGTGAACAGTATTATCGTATCCAACTGCAAAGTGGAGGGTGGAGTGGCTGCAATCTTTTGACAGACGTATTAATGGATTTAGACCGGGAGAAAAGGCTATTGTTGCTTTCTTCAGATGCTTATTTGCGTGAGCGAGACCCCGGGCTAATCTTAAGCACTGAAAGTATACGTATGATCAAAATATTGGAGAATCAAGAGGTGTTGTATGAGTAACTTTATCGTGTTAGGCAGCTCTAGTTCAGCGGAATGGGATGCCTATTTGAACCAGTTAGAGACGAAGGATATCTATTTCTCCTCAGCGTTTTTTCGGCTGTTTGAGGATGGAGAGCATCAGCAGGCAGAGCTGTTTGTTTTTAAGCAGGGAGACCAGCTCATAGTTTATCCTTACTTACTTCGCTCCATAAGCCATCTTCCTGCCGTAATCCAACTGGGGCTTGAAGGCGATTGGTACGACATTAGTACACCCTATGGATACGGGGGACCGATATCGAATCTCCCTCCGGGAGCCGAACGAAGTGAGCTGTACCGGCAATTCAGTGAAACGTTCACGGATTACTGTAGAGAGAAAAAGATCATGACCGAGTTTGTAAGATTTCATCCCTTGATTGGCAACGCTACGGAATATCAAAGTGGTCTGACCACCGAATGGAATAGGAATACAATTTATATTGATTTGACTGTGGGTTCGGAGTCAGAGCTCATCCGGCATTATGGCAGCAATCATAAACGGAATATTCATAAATTAAAGTCCGCACCCTTTACGATTCGAAATTCGAATCTGAAGGATCGTATTGAGTCCTTCAGTGAATTGTATTACGGAACACTAAACGATTTACAGGCGGATTCTTTTTATTATTTTCCCAAAAAATTTATAGAAGATACTAGTCATCTACTTGAGGGGAGAGTAGAGCTATTCGAAGCTATGGATGGGGAGAAAACGGTGGCGACCAGCATCGTGTTACATGAACGACCGTGGATGCATTATCACCTATGTGGTTGGGATCGCGCCTATCTGCAGTGGTCACCTACCAAATTGCTAATACACGCAGCAGCCAAGTGGGGGATGGAAAATGGCTTTGAATGTTTTCATCTTGGCGGGGGATATAAGGGGAATGACGACTTATTTCAATTCAAGCATAGATTCGCGACACAACTGGAACCCCTTGACTATTACTTAGGTAAACGAATTTTTTACCCAGAGTTGTATGAGCGGATCATATCCTTTTGTGACACCAGAATATCAGGAAATTACTTTCCGCTCTATCGGCATCCAGATCTCGATATGATATGTATTCCATCTGAAGAAATCGGTCCAAATGGAGAAAGGAGCTTCGCATGAGCATTAGTCAAACGAGCATTCTGCCACGAATCTTGTTATCCCCGCCGCATATTAGTGGTCGTGAGCAGGTCTACATGGAGGAGGCGATACACTCTGGTTGGATTGCTCCTATTGGTCCGCAAGTTGATGCGTTCGAGCGGGAGATGGCCGCCTACACAGGATCAAAGGGTGCACTAGCGTTAAGCTCTGGCACGGCGGCGATTCATCTCGCACTTCGTCTAGCCGGTGTCACACAAGGAGATTACGTGATCTGTTCTACGCTCACGTTCGTTGCTAGCGCCAATCCTATTTTATATTTGGGGGCCACCCCCGTATTTGTCGATTCAGAGCCTGAGACCTGGAACATGTGTCCGCTAGCTTTTCAGCGGGCCTGCCAAGCTTTGAATGACAAAGGGCTGCTGCCAAAAGCGGCTGTTGTCGTCAATTTATACGGACAAAGTGCAGACATGGCGCCCATTGTAGAAATAGCTAACCGATATGGAATTACCTTGATTGAGGATGCTGCCGAATCACTGGGCGCTTTCTACCAAGGCAAGGCCAGCGGAACGTGGGGCCAATTCGGAATCTATTCTTTCAACGGAAATAAGATTATTACGACGTCAGGTGGGGGCATGCTCGTATCCGACGATACCGAAGCCTTAGATCAAGCGCGCTTCTGGTCTACGCAAGCCCGAGACACTGCCCCTCATTATCAACATTCCGAAATGGGATACAACTATCGGTTAAGCAACCTGTTGGCAGCCATAGGACGCGGTCAATTAGAACTGCTTGAAGAGCGAGTAGAGCGTCGCAGATCTATTGGCCGGCGATATAGGGAACGGTTAGGTTCCATACCGGGTCTTCATTTTATGCCGGAAGCGCGCAATTGTCGCAGCACGCACTGGTTGAGTGCGCTGACCATCGATGAAGAAGTGGCGGGGTTCTCTTCACAACAACTCCTGTCATGTCTGGAACAGCACAATATCGAAGCTAGACCTGTATGGAAACCGCTGCATTTACAACCCTTGTTCGAGAGCAGTTACTACTATCCTTACAGTGAGGAATACAGTGTATCGGATAAATTATTTTCAACAGGTGTCTGCCTGCCTTCTGGAAGCTCTTTATCGGATGAGGATTTGGAACGTGTCGTTTATGCGATAGAGACATGTAACCAATACCGTTGATTCATCTTATTTAGCCTTCCATCCGCTGGCAGCTGATCCGCTTTCCTTCACATAAAAAGTGGCTTGTGCCGTGCCATCCGTTCGCATGGCCAGACTGCCAACTGGGGCGGTTACGACTCCCTCGGGCGAACCCTCTACTATGAACACCGCGGGCAACACTGCCCCCCCAGTGAGGCGAATGGCCCGTTTGAAGTTACCGTAGGTCGAGAACCATTCAGGGAGCGAATATGGATTATACAAGGTTCCTAGTGATGTGCCTTGCATGCCGATTAGTGTTTCGAATTCTAGAATTCGCTTTACCTTCACTGCTCGGGTATCAAACACCGCTACATTATTGAGGCGCAGAGACGGTTTAGCTGCACCGTAAGAAGAGACTAGCACTACCTGATTGGTTCCGCTATTGCGGACGATCATATTGTCGACAGTAGCCATCGCGTCAGACTCCGTTGTGAATAAATGCAAGGTATTGCCCGTTAAATCCTGTGCATCTATCGTCCCCACATAAAGATCTCCTCCGTCGATTCGGACACCACTTGCTAAGGTGGAACCCGAACCGTACATTCCTAACGAACCGATATGCAATCTTGGTTTACCTCCGGCAGCATTAAACGCTGTATAGATCGCAGGGCCCCCGATGCCATCGAACTTGGCGCTAGCGATATCAATAAATTGTGAATAGATCGTCTGTAGACCGAAGCTAGCTTTATGATCGGTGGAGCGGATAGCCAAGTGATTGATTTTCAGCGTCAGTCCATAGGACAGTAAGGCTGGACTTACCGATCCGCTTACACGCATATCTAGTGAACCGATGTCGAGTGTCCAGAGTCTAGCGATAGCATCTGTAAGCCCTGCTGATAGATCGTTACCGAAACCTATGGTTGTCAAGGAGTCGAATCGCTGATAAAAGCTGCGCGTTCCTTTAAAGACATCGGGTTCAAGATCGAGAGAGTTAGCACCAGTAAAACCAGGCGCGCCACCGCGGCTATTATTCAGAACCGCTCTGTTGACATGAAGCTGGTCTACAAAATGGACCACAAAGTTCTTTCGTCCAGCAGTCTCACAGCGTGCATATCCGATGTGCACATTAACGGAGGGGATTTCTTCTGTCCCCCCAATGAAGATATTATCCCCATAGCAATCGTGAGAGTACACTGACTCTATCGTTATATTTTGCGAAGAAGAAATGAACAAGCCGTGAAGCTGATCGTTGACGGCTGTTTTAACAGTCGATGCACTTCCATCAATTTCAAGGGTGCCCGCGATTGTAATATTTGAGGCATTTAAGATTACTAGAACCCTAGTGTCTGAGGGTGGGTTCGGGGCAAGCACAAGTTTGGAGCCGGCTTCAAAGCTTAAATTCGTTTTGGCTGGAATTCGAAGACACCACCAGTCGAGGATGGAGGGGTTACGCATGCGTCCCGAAGATACCTTATATACACCTGGAGGAAAGATTACTACTTTGTTTTTGGCGTTTCCCGCATTGATAGCATTTTGAATCGCTACTGTATCGTCCTTAATACCGTTTCCTACAGCGCCGTACGATCGGACGTTCACATAACCGTTAGTCTCAGGGTCTATTTTAATAGATGTGACCGCACCATCAGAAAGGATGGACGTAGTCACCGAGCTGTCTGGAATAGGGGCAGTAGCCATATACTTCACTCCTTTATCCTTTGATTTTGTATTTTATGTGAATTTTTCGGGGAATGCACGGTACAAAGATCACTCTTAGCGGGCGAAAGGAGTTTTTTATTTTGAAGGTATTGGTAACTGGGGGGTTAGGCTTTATTGGATCCCATGTGGTTGATCGGCTAATAAAAAAGGGCATAGAAACTGTGATTGTAGATAATGTATCCGGAGCCTCCGGTCTGACTTATATGAATCCTGCTGCGGTTCTGTATAAGTACGATATTCGGGATGAGACTTTGCATGAGGTGTTTAACCTTGAAAAGCCAAATGCAGTCATTCATCTGGCTGCACAGATCGACGTCAGAGAATCACAGCGGAACCCGTTATTTGATGCGAATGTGAATATTGTTGGCACGCTGAATGTACTGCGCATGTGCGAGATCCATCAGGTTCAAAAGCTAGTTTATGCCTCGTCGGCAGCGGTTTATGGGAACCCGGAATATTTGAGCATTGATGAGCAGCATCCCTTAAATCCCGAGTCCTGCTATGGTGTATCCAAAAGTGTACCAGAGTCATATATTCGGATGTTTGCCAGCTTACATGGGCTGAAATATACGATTCTGCGTCTCGCTAATGTATATGGGCCAAGGCAAAGTTCGCATGGAGAAGCTGGCGTTGTTTCCGTTTTTCTGGATCGTATAAAGCAAGGGAAGGATCTCGTAATCTATGGGGACGGTGAGCAGACTAGAGATTTCGTCTATGTGGAGGATGTGGCGCAAGCGTTCGTTGACGCGGTTCAGACCGAAGGCAGGGTGAATAATGAGACGATGAATATTAGCTGCGGAATACCAACCTCGATTAATACGATGGTTCGGATGTTAGGGGACATCACGGGTCGGGATTTCTTGACAACCTATGCGGAGCCCCGTCCGGGGGATATTCTCCATAGCTATTTAAACAATCAAAAAGCCCAGGAATTATTGTCTTGGTTCCCTAACCATAACTTTCATACCGGGCTGGAAAAAACAATTACTGACCGCTTAAGTGTAGGAAGCGCAGTAGATCATTAAAAGCACCCATTGAAAGGGGCACTCCGCATGGAACGCAAAATGAACTCGGAAATGTTCGTTCTTCGTAGTGTAGCCTGCTTAAGTATAGCCCTGCTGCATGCTCTTTACCGGGTTTATGACGATGGAAATATATCTTGGGTAGAGTCGGTGGGTTTACTGCTAACGTTTGGCACACCTGTATTCGTATTTATCTCCCAATTCGTGTTGTCATTTGCCTATCCCAATGAAATTCCAGCGAGATTTTGGGAGAAAAGAATCAAGTATATTTTATTTCCTTACTTTTTTTTCGGGACCTTGTATGCAGGACTAAAAGGATTGGAGCTGTCGAGTAGTGACGGCATTCCTTTGCTGCAGGCTTTTTGGTATTACCTCTGGCGTCATTTGCTGATTGGAGATTTCCATGGTTATTTTATACTAATTATCTTTCAGTTTTATGCTTTATTCCTCTGGTTTCAGACGTATGCGAAGCGGCTTAACCCCCGCAATGTTCTAATCGTATCGTTCCTTATTAACGTTATCTATTTGGGTTTCTTCAACTTTACTACGCCCGCAGATACGGTAGCCGCCCATTATTTCTGGGATAAAATGTACTGGATTTTCGCACCTGGTTGGATTTTTTACTTTACAGTAGCCTATTACTTGGGACGAAATGAGCTGTGGTTCCGGGAAAAATTAAAAAAGTTCCGCATAGCCGTATACACGCTCCCGGTTCTGACAGGTGCGCTAGTGCTGTTCGTGAATAGTCAAGGCTGGATAACGGCGCATAGCTCCAAAAGAATTGATATGCTTCTATTCGCCTTAAGCATGATTTTGCTGCTCTTCTCCGTGGCATCGAAAATGAAGAAAGTGCCACGTGTACTGGAATGGAGCAGCAGATATTCTTTTGGCATATACTTGCTTCATCCTTTGCTATTGGCTATATTCGTTAAGCTTCCAGCTTCATTTGGGTTGCAAAACCTTGGACTATTTAGTGTTCTGCTGCAATTTGTCGGTTGTGTGGTAGGCTCGGCACTTATAATGAATTTAGCGAATCGAATTCCTGGCGGAGCGTATGTATTCGGTCGGATCGGCGTTAGGATAAACCTAAGCAAACCACCGAAATCGCTGGATAAGCCGATAACTCCGAATATTGGGAATGCAAACTAGCTTGGATTTGACCGGCCGCTAATCGTCTGTGTTTAGGTAATTAGTGGTCTTTTTTGTTTTTGTATTATTGCGATTACTTCGCTAATTACATTGCTATTACATCGCGATTACATCGCACTAGCAGCATCCTCTCAATTCTCATTAAAAAAGCAAAATAGTTGTAAAAAGTACATTTAAGCTCTTATGCTCGCAGCTTTAGGGCAGTTTAATTGCATATTTTACAACTATTATTCTAGAATCCCGCCATATTGAGGCAAGTGCTCGTATTTAAGTGTACAGAGTGCAACTAAATCCACAAAGGCTACCCTCAAAGCATATATAGTTGCACAAAATGCAATTAAACAAACTTCGTCGTTACCACGCCTTAGCTGCGCTGTGCGTTGGTGGTAAATGCAATTAAACAAACTTCGTCGTTACCACGCCTTAGCTGCACTGTGGCGCATTGGCGGTAAAGTCCCAGTATAATTGTTGTATTGTGGTCAGTTCACACGAGGTCTTGTTTGTCGGACCGTATTGCAGCTATTTTCACTTTTTAGTTCATTTTGCGATAGTTTCGGACTGTATTGCGCTTATTTCCATAAAAACACACATTATGGAAGCTACTTTGCACGAATAGCTGCATCTAAGTCCGATAATTTAGCAAAATGAATGAAATTATTAAATTAACGGCTCCTCAGTCCGATCTATAGTGAGGGGGATCTAATTAGATGAACTTCGATTATAGTCGAAGGGACCTAAATTAGTTAGTATAATTAGGTAGTCCCTTTATGGTTTTTTACATCCAGAGAATAATGCATCGTGCAGAATATTAGGAGGAAATGAATAGTGGAACTTGGAGTAAGCACATTTGTCGAGACCACACCTGATGTCCAAACGGGTGAGACAATAAGTCATGCAGAACGACTACGTGAGGTAGTGGAGGAAATTGTACTTGCCGAAGAGGTGGGATTAGATGTATACGGAGTAGGTGAGCATCATCGGCATGATTATGCGGCGTCTTCACCTGCGGTTGTACTGGCTGCGGCTGCTTCGTTGACTACTAAGATCCGGCTGAGCAGTGCTGTAATGATCCTGTCTTCAGCCGATCCGGTGCGTGTGTTTCAGGACTTTTCAACGCTGGACGGAATTTCAAACGGACGTGCGGAGATTATGATCGGCCGGGGTTCGTTTACAGAGTCTTTTCCTCTATTCGGATATGATCTGAAGGATTATGAAGAACTGTTTAATGAGAAGCTGGAATTGTTATTAGCCATCCAAAAGTCAGAAAAAGTGACCTGGAAAGGCAAACACCGAGCAGCTATAGAAAATTTGGGGATTTACCCGCGTCCGGTTCAAGATCCTTTACCGATTTGGATCGGGAGTGCAGGAAGTCCAGAATCTGCGATCCGCACAGGATCACTAGGTTTGCCTTTTGTTTTAGCGATTATAGGGAATGTTCTACCACTGGATTATGCGTCACATGTACAGCTTTACAAAAAAGCAGCAGCTGAAGCCGGGCATGATATTTCAAAATTTCCAATCGCTTCGCATTCACACGGGTTTATAGCGGAGACTAATCAGTTAGCGCTGGAGAAATTTTTCCCTTCAACGCATGCCCGGACCAATGTGCGGGCGAAGGAAAAAGGAACACCTCCGTACCATCGTGCAGATTATGATGCAGCGTGCAGCTTAGAGGGCGCCCTTTACGTAGGTGATCCAGAAACTGTCGCTAATAAAATCATTCATCTGCGCAAGCATGTGGGAATTACGCGATTCTTTTTACATGTGCCGCACGGCACGATGCCTCATGAGGATGTTATGCAGGCGATTAGACTGCTGGGCACCGAAGTGGCCCCACGTGTGCGGGAAGAAGTAGCGCGCTGGGAAGCAAGTAACCGGTAATTTAGTAAGCTGCGTCCTTAGGACGTGGCTTTTTTTGTAAGGTATACTGAAGAAATGAATAGCGTTTTATACAGGAGGGGCAATGGAAAAAAATCATTATTTATCTCAATTCAATTTGCTTCAATCGTTAGGACTGGAAGATCTAATTGAAATGGAAGAATTAACGCGAATAACAGTAGTCCCCAAAAATACATATATCCAAACACCGTCAACCTTTTCTGAAGGGCTGTTTTTTGTGAAAAAAGGGAAGGTTCGCTTATACCAATTAAACGCAAACGGTAAGCAATTTACATCGGATATCCTCAGTGAGGGTAATGTTTTTGGTGAAATGGGTATGATTTCTTTTGGAACGAAGGAACATTATATTGAAACGATTGAGGAAAGCCATATCTGCACAATTGATCCTGCAAGGTTTGAAGAATTCATCTCTCACCGGCCTAGGTTTATGATGTCATTATTGCAAGTATTGAGCGACCGCATAAAAAGTATGAGTCAGTTAACTCAAAATCTAGCCATCGGAAATCTGCATGATAAAATATTGTGCGTTCTTTTAAAGCTGGCGGATCAGCATGGGGTTGAGCATAAGGATAATTGTTACAAAATTAATGTTCCTCTATCGCATCAAGAAATCGCTAATTTAATTGGAGCCAGCAGAGAAGCTGTAACAGTGGCATTGCAAGAATTGGTGAAAGCGGAGGTTATTCAGACAGGGTTCAGAACTATCTATATCCAGCGAGACAAGATTTTGGAAAGAAATATAACATAGATATCGAGTTGTAAACGAGATTACAGCTTCATTTTTAGAAACAACGGTATCCTAGCTATGACATGAAGGTGATTTAAGCTTTCAAATCATAGTGAAGGGACGATTTCCATGGAACACAGGAAGGGTGCTCGGAGGGTTACTGAAATTCCCGTTGAGATTGTAGAACTGCTGAATAAAGGATATTTACAGACCGTAAATTTAACGGAATGGCTTGCTGTGGATCATCTTGTCTTGTTGGAAAATGTACTGAATGAGCTAGGTTTTGAACAGGATGCTAAACCAATTTTACAAAGGCTGAATGCGTTATCGGAAAAGAAAATCATGAAGCTCATCCCGGTGATTTCACGTGAGTGGCAGCTTCTATTTGACTGTAAATCAGAGCTGGAACGTTCCCGGCTATTTGCTGTGTTAGCTCATCATAAATCCGATAGTGTTCGCTGCTGGGCTGCTTATATCGTGGGCCAGAATCATCAATGGAGTCTAGTTCAAAAACTAACAGCAATCCGTCCTTTTGCAGCGGATGGTCATTTTGGGGTGCGTGAGATTTCATGGATGGCTTTAAGGGAATCAGTCATTGCCGAGCTGGATGCTTCCATTGAATTATTAAAGGCTTGGATTCATGATCAGGACGCGAATATTAGGAGATTTGCGATCGAATTGACGCGCCCACATGGGGTATGGGCAAAGCATATTACAGCGCTCAAAGAAAATCCAGCGATTGCCCTTCCGCTATTAGAACCTCTTAACTCTGATCCGGCAAAATACGTTCAGGATTCTGTAAGCAATTGGTTAAATGATGCTAGTAAAAGCCATCCGGCATGGGTACAGCAAATTTGTGACGATTGGTTGTACCTATCAGGTACCAAGGAAACAAAGCGGATTGTAACCCGGGCAACAAGAAGTATTACTGATCAAAAATAAAATTAGTACATTACTTTAGACTGGATAATCCAACGCCAAACACTATGAGCTAATAAGTGTTGGCGTTTTTTTATTGTGGAGTTAACTTGGATAATTCAAGAGAAAGACTCCTTCGTGTTTATTATTTAAACCGAAATTCGTGAAAATATTTATATTGTTAATCCTCAAGTCATCTGTTATACTCAGAAACACCAAATGTTATAAAAACTAACACTAATTAAAAGAATGGAGGATTTTCGTATGAGAAAACAAATAATTCGTAATGTAGGTGTCACGTTATCCCTGTTTTTAGGGGTGAATTCTTTAACTGGTGTTATGTATGCTAACACAACGAACGGTGCGTATAAACCAAAAACCCATGTTCTAAAGGCGAATTCGGAGACTGTTCGATGGGGGAATATAGGTAAGGGAGATCCAGCTCTAACTGTGCATTCGGGAGACATCGTAACGGTTGAGGCCATTACACATCACTCTGGTGATGATTACGAGCGGATGATTAAAGGAGATGCGGGAGTAGAGGATATTTTCCACTGGATTGAGGGGGAGAAGAACGAAGCGCTCCGCGGGCCAGGCGTACATATTATGACGGGTCCCATCGCTGTTGAAGGTGCTGAACCAGGAGATGTGCTGGAAGTTAAGATTCTGGACATGAAGCTGAGACCAAATGGGAATGACCAATACGTTGGCAAAACATTTGGCGTGAATGCCGCAGCGAACTGGGGTTATCTATATGGAGATATGGTGGAGGAGCCGAAAAAGCGTGAGGTAGTAACCATCTACGAGATGGATACGGAGGGTGGAACAGATTATGCAACAGCTGTATATAACTACAAATGGTCTGCGCAAACCGATCCAGATGGTCAAGTGCACCCGACAATTGACTACCCGGGTGTTATCGTTGACCAAAATACGATTGATAAGAACTTCGATGTGCTAAAAGGTGTGAAAATTCCGGTTCGTCTCCACTTTGGTACAATGGGTGTGGCGCCGAAAGAAGCGGATGTTGTTGACTCCGTTCCACCATCTTACAACGGCGGTAACGTAGATGATTGGCGGATTACGGAAGGTGCGACGATGTATTATCCTGTATCCGTAGCTGGTGCACTACTGTCGATCGGTGACCCGCATGCCGGTCAAGGCGATTCGGAGATTAACGGAACTGCGATCGAGACATCGGTCACTGGGGATATACAAGTCATTCTTCATAAAAAAGCATCGCTTAACAACAAGCTGAAAGGTTTAAACTTCCCATTACTTGAAAATGAGAACGAGTGGGTTGTGCATGGATTCAGCTACGCCAATTATTTGGAGGAGCTGGGGGCTAGTGCTCAGACGGATATCTTCAAAAACTCGTCCATCGACAAAGCGATGAAGGATGCCGCTCATAAAACAAAAGATTTTTTAATGGCTGGAATGGAATTGAGCGAAGATGAAGCGTATTCTCTGATGTCTGTGTCAGCTGATTTTGGAATTACACAAGTGGTGGATGGAAACTGGGGCGTACACGCCTTAATTGATAAAGGTCAATTCGGCGATTCCGAGCGCAAGCCCGTGGTTTTACGGAGCAGCTTTGAGAACTTTGGAGCAAAGGTTGGCTGGCAGCCAGCCACTAAGACAGTTACGCTAAGCTACAATGGCAATGTTCTGGAGATGAAGGTTGGAGCGACAACGGGGATTTACAACGGAGAGACAGTGAAGCTTGCAGCCCCAATAAGTGTTGTGAACGGGAAGATCGTGGTCAGCGAATATTTCGTGAACTTTTATAAAGCTAAGCTGGCTAAGACAGAGCAGGACGAAATAGCAATTATTCGATAATCCTAAAAAAATCCATATGAGAAAAGAACCGTCTTTATAGGCGGTTCTTTTTCTTATATATTCAATCCGTCCTGATTTTTGTGACGTTTTAATAAGATTTGGTTTTCTACACGTACCAGTCCATCCAGACAGTAGATTGATTCATGCATAAACCGTTCCATCTCTTCAAGATTCTCTACCAAGATGTGAATATGCAGAATACATGGTCCCGTCATTTCGTATAATACAGCTACGCGTTCGTTTTCCTTTAATACATCGACGATATGATTTAAATGAGCAGGTTCTACTTCAAGTTCCAGGTAGGCGGAGATTTTCTTTCCTAGCTTTTCAGCACTGATGACAATCGAGAACTGTTCAATAATCCCTTGATTGACTAGCCGATCAATACGATCTTTCACCGCGACACTTGATAAACTGACTTCTTTAGCTAGATCAGTATAGGAAATTCTGCTGTTTTGGGCCAGCCGCATCAAAATATGGTTATCGATAGGATCTAGCATGCGGATTCGTTCACCTCTTTTTTCGTAATTGTATCAGAAAAAAAGTGGAAATGCCTAGTAGCGCTTTACAGTAGAAGTGTGTGACGGCATTCTCTGCTGAAGATAGTTGACATAAAAGAATTATTTCACTATACTGGCTGTAATCTTATATACGATATACGTTGAAGGAGCCCAGTAGTAACTTAGTCCCTGTTTCAGAAAGCCGGGGGTTGATGAAACCCGGTACACACTAAGCTTGCGAATTACACTTTGGAGTATCTCGGGTAATACCGAGCGGAATGGCGAACGATATCTCGTCAAGAGTGGTATCAATGGTATGCTTGAGCATAAGCGTTTCATGGGTGCAATCTGGGTGGTAACACGGTTATTCAATCGTCCCTATGTCTACAATAGACAAGGGGACGATTTTTTTTATTTTTAAATATAAGGATTTATAGGGTTCACTTCATCAATACTCCTTATATTTCTCGCTGAAACGGTCCCGTCCTAATCAGGAGGGCGAACCGTTTCCGCTTGGCGGACTGATGTTTCATTTATAGGATAACTACTAATTTTGAGGGGTGTAAGGCAATGAATATTATCGACGAACTAGAATGGCGCGATGCCATCAATCAACAAACAGATGCCGAAGGGCTTAGAGAACTGACCAATCAAAAATCGGTATCCCTGTACTGCGGTGTAGATCCAACAGGTGACAGTATGCATATTGGCCACTTGATTCCATTCATGGTGCTCAAAAGATTTCAACTGGCAGGACATCGTCCGGTGATTCTTATTGGTGGGGCTACGGGAACGATTGGTGATCCAAGTGGACGTCAATCCGAACGCTCTTTGCAAACGCTGGAGCAAATCCAAGCCAACGTTGACGCACTTACAGCACAGATGAAAAAACTGTTCGTGACTGATGGCGACAATCAAATCCGCATGGTGAACAACTACGATTGGACGCATAAAATCAATGTTATCGAATTTTTGCGTGACTATGGTAAAAACTTCAGCATCAATTCGATGCTTGCCAAGGATGTTGTAGCGAGCAGATTGGACAGCGGAATTTCCTTTACGGAATTCTCCTACCAAATCCTGCAATCCCTGGACTATCTGCACCTGTTCCAGCATGAAGATGTGCAGCTGCAAATCGGTGGTTCTGACCAATGGGGGAACATCACAAGTGGCTTAGATCTGATCCGTAAAAAAGAAGGTTCTGAGGCGGTAGCATTCGGACTTACCATCCCGCTTATGCTGAAAGCCGATGGTACAAAATTCGGTAAAACAGCTGGCGGAGCCATTTGGCTGGATCCGAACAAAACGACAGCTTTTGAATTCTACCAGTTCTGGGCGAATACAGATGACCGTGATGTTGTGAAATACCTCAAGTACTTTACATTCCTCTCTAAAGAACAAATTGATGCACTTGCAGAAAAGGTGCAGACCGAACCGCATAAACGTGAAGCGCAAATAACACTGGCTGAAGAAATGACCAGATTCGTGCATGGTGAGGAATTGCTGGAGCAGGCTAAACGTATTACTGCCGCTCTGTTCAGTGGAGATATTAAATCTCTGACCGCTGACGAGATCGAGCAAGGCTTCAAGGAAATGCCGACCTACGAAACGACATTGGAGTCCAAAAATATCGTGGAGTGGCTGGTAGATCTAGGAATTGAGCCATCCAAACGTCAAGCGCGTGAAGACATCACCAAAGGCGCGATTTCCATGAACGGTGAAAAAGTTAGCGATGTAGCATTTGAAGTTACAGCCAGCGAAGCCATCGGCGGACGTTTTATCATTATCCGTAAAGGTAAGAAAAACTACAGCCTGGTGAAATTGTCCTAATAATAAGAAGCCTTCCTTATGAATAAGGAAGGTTTTTTGTTGTATTTTAAGTATAGAGGCCGACTATTTGCATATTAAGTGAAATTTGAAAGGTGAAATCGTCAAAATTATGGTAAGCTTAGGATTCGTGTGATTTATGGATTAACATGATATTCTACAACTATAACAGAAAATTAGGAGTGGTAATTTGAGAAGACAAAAACCAATGACCATGGAAGAATTGATGAATGAGTTACAAGGACAGAAAACGTATCAAGAAGATCCCAATCACATCTCTTTCGAGAAATTGTTTAATGAAGCGTTTATGAGTAAGTATTCCAATTACAAAAGTTTCGATGAGTTTGTAACCAAAGGGAACTTTCAAGTAAAGACAGAAGAAGATGTTGCTGACATACCTGATGAACTGTTTGATCGTCATGTTGTTAGGGAGACGAAGTTTGCGGATTGGAAATCCATGTTGGAAACAGCGAATAGAGAATACGTCCGTAATTAATAAGACTAGTCTCTAACTACCGTTAGACTCATCCACAAAGAAACTGCACACCCTTATTACTTTGTCCCAACGGACAATGGGGAGTGCAGTTTTTTTGTGCCCAGTTATTTGACCAGCTATGATGTTTTACTCATCGTTGACTTGCAGATCTATGATTTAATTGAACAAATAGGAATTAGGTTTTACAAAGATAGTATTACATAGGAGGGGCAGAATCGTATGACTGCATGTATACAAACCTCTAAGCAGGAGACCCTTCATGTCATGTGGAAAACCGTCTCAGAGGATTGTAATCTAGCCTGTGATTATTGCTATTACAGTACTGCCGGGGGACATCCTCAGCAACCGATCCGGGTGATGGATACGGAGCTTCTGGAGCGGTTTATCGCTCAGTACATGAAAAGATCATCAGGGATAGCGACTTTCTCTTGGCAGGGTGGGGAGCCATTATTGGCCGGACTTCCGTATTTTGAACAAGTGATTTCATTTCAAGCTAAGTACGCTCCGCCTCATACGATGATCAGTAATGCACTGCAGACCAATGGAACGCTTATCCATGAGAAATGGGCGAAATTTTTTAAACGGTATAACTTTTTGGTCGGGATTAGTCTGGATGGCCCAGAGCCTATTCATGATGCTCATCGTGTAACGGGTTCGGGGAAAGGCAGTTATGATCTAGTTATGCGTGGGATTCGTCATTTACAGAATGAGGGTGTGGAGTATAGTATTCTGACGGTGATTCATGAAGATAACGTGACGAAACCAGATGAGTTGATGGCATTATATCTAGAACACGAATTTCCTAATATTCAGTTTATCCCCTGCATGGATTTTGTTTCTCAGAAAAGTGAAGTAGCGGGACGTTTCCGAATTACACCTGAACAATACGGAGTCTTTTTATGCCGTACATTTGACCTTTGGTACAACGGTGGGTACCCAGAGCTTCCTATTCGTATTTTTGAGAATATGCTTCTTGTATTCATGCATCGTGAGGCAGAGTTATGCGTTCACAACTCATGTTGCCCGAAGATGATGGTGCTTGAAACGAACGGGGATGCCTACCCTTGCGATTTCTTTATTGATGAAGAGCATAGGCTAGGAAATATCGGCCAAACTGACTTGGAAGCACTGCTAAGCAGCCCAGTATATGATGATTTTTTGTTAATGAAGCCCAATATGAATGAATCATGCTATAAGTGTGAGTACCTTAGCTTTTGCAATGGGGGATGTCCGCGCAACCGGAATTGGCTTGATGTTAATGATCGGACTGAGGTTGATTATTTCTGCCATAGCTACAAAATGTTCTACTCATACGCCTATGAACGCATGTTATTACTGGCGAACCGACTTAGATCGGAGCGGATGCTGGAGTACAGGAAAAGTGCAAAACCACTTCCGGGTCGAAATGATCCATGTTTCTGCGGAAGCGGGAAGAAATTCAAAAATTGCTGTCAGGCATTATAGCTTTGACTAGATAAGGTTGTCCCAACAGTCATGCAAAGGATTGGGAACAACCTTTTTGTTATGTTATAGAACCATATGATTTCTCGCCATTATTGCCGCACCCGTCACCACAGCTTCTTCTTTTAATATACCTAGGGAGAAGTGAGGTTGGTATTCAGGATAACGGTAAGTGTTTCTCTGTGCCACCTCCACCGCTGTTTGGAAAAACAACTCGTGAGAGTGAATGAGTGCACCGCCTAGAATGATGGTCTCTGGATGAAACAGGTTGATAACGTTGGCGAGTCCGATCCCGAAGTGGCTGGCAGCTTGGGTAAATAATTCACGCGCGTGTGGATTACCGTCTCTAAAGGCTTGTACCAATACATCATAAGTCAGCTTCTCAGGCGCCACTTTATATCTTTGGAGGATCAGTTTGTTGTCCATTTTCGCCTCTGAGCGTGCACTTTGTTCTAGCGCCTGCACAGATACAAATGCTTCCAGAGCCCCGTAGTTCCCGTCATGATTTAATCGGGGTCCATCTGTCTGGATGATCATTTGACCAATTGCATCTTCCATATCCATTGTGCCATGAACAATACTTCCATGCGACATCATCGCATAGCGGAGACCTGCTCCAGCATGTACATAAAGCATATGCTGGATGTTTGCGTGACGGATAGACCATCGTTCCCCAAGCAATGCGGAATTGGCACCGTTGTCCAACCAAGCTTTGAACCCCGTCCGTTCCTCTACCAGTTTGCAAATCGGCAGATTGTTCCAGCCTGAAGAAGGGAAGTGCAGCGGTTTTAGGATCAAGCCTTGTTCCCGATCAAGTGGCCCCACAGCCCCTATTCCTATCCCGATGATTTGACTGTCCACTAACTGATGGTCCCTAAGGAAAGCGCGTATTTGAATACTGATATGATCTATAAATCTTTCAGGTGTGAATGCCTGATCCATTCGCCAGTGAACTATTGATTTTGGGTTCATTTGCATATCAAATAAACCAAGAGAAGAATACACTCTGGAGATCTCTAAACCGATTATATAACCGTAGGAAGGATTGATCTGGTATAAAATAGGTCTTCTGCCTCCGCTAGATTCTCCAAATCCGCTTTCTATCAGCAAGCTTTCTTCCGTCATCTCATCTAATATCCGGGTCATTGTGCTTTTGGTAAGTGAAAATGTCTGTAGAAGATCCAACTTGGAAACAGTGCCTTGTTCGGCGATTCGGTCGTATAGGAGTTTTTTTGGTGATGGAATGTGTGTCGAGCGCTTTTCCACGATATACCTCCAAGCTATATATAGGATGAACTTGTAAGATCGTTTTTTATATAGTTTGTATTTATTAACATGAATATAGTATAACTCATAAACCCTTGGTTGTATTTTACCGTTCAAAAAACTTAATTCCATTTTGGGAAAAAGTGATATAATGAAATTACGACAGATTATATAAGGGTGGATTCCATGAGAACAACTATGAAAACAAATATGATACCGAATACAGAACTGAGGATAAGTCTATTGTTTCAGTTGTTTTGGGTATTTGTTCGAATTGGTCCTGTAACCTTCGGGGGAGGTTATGCGATGATCCCTATGATCGAACGGGAAATTTCCGCTAAACGAAAATGGCTGGGTGAAGAGGAGATGGATGAAATTCTATCTTTAGCTGGTGCTGCACCTGGGGGTGTAGGTGTAAATGCAGCAGCATTCATTGGTTATCGTCTTGCTGGTGTGAAGGGTGCGATTGCTGCAATCGCAGGGATAACGATTCCGACCTTTATCATTGTTTGTTTGCTTAGCGCCGTATACTCCCAACTGGCAGACCAGCCAAAAGTCATTGCCGCTATGAAAGGGATAAATGGTGCTGTTATTGCCTTGATCCTAGTAGCTGCATATCGAATGGCCAAGAACGCTATAATTGACAAGACTACCGCTGTTACGGCGTTAGTTATACCGGTTGTTTTACTGGTTTTCGGAATTAATCCCATTTACGTGATTGCAATTGGTTTATGTATTGGGTTTGTATATCTGCAAATTAAACAGCTCTTAGGGCTCCAAGTTCGAACGGAGAAGGAGTCCTTGAAAGCTTCTGATGAAGAATCGAATTATCCGGAGTATTACATCTAGGGGGAAGCGATGTGATTTGGAGTTTATTTTTCACTTTTATAAAAATTGGCCTTCTTTCTTTTGGAGGAGGGTACGCCATCATTCCGATGATTCAGCATGAAGCCATGGCTGGGGGTTGGTTATCCGAAGGGGAATTCCAAGAGGTAGTTTCCATCGCAGGAATGTCACCCGGGCCTGTTGCAACGAACAGTGCAACCTTGATCGGATATCGTATAGCCGGAATCGAAGGAGCGATTGTGTCAACATTAGGCATGGTTCTGCCCTCATTTTTAATCATCATCGTTATTTCCGTCTTCTTTTATCGGGTGAGGGACAGTCAATGGATTAAAACGTTATTTTATGGTTTGCGGCCAGTGATTACAGGCTTGATTGCCTATGCTGCGATTCGTTTTGGCTTAACTAGCGTGGAACATGCTTTTATTACTTGGCAGACCCTTGGCATGTTGATCATTGTATTCGCTGCACTTTATGGTTTAATGAAATATAAGCTGCATCCGCTCACCATTATCGTTGCTTCTGGCATTCTTGGGGTAGCTTTTTTTTAGACAGAGCCGGGACGATCCCAGATTGGAGGTAAATCATGTCAGAGAATATACGGGCTTGTTGTTCAGCTAGTCGAAATCAAGTCGCGAAACAAGAATCTATTGATGTTTGTAAGGAGAACACAACGGTTCAAGGAATAACAGGGGTAAAAGATTTCTCGGACATGATCCTTATCCCTGGAGGCACTTTTCTTATGGGGACGGATGATAAGGAAGGGTTCCCCGCAGATGGAGAAGGGCCGACTAGGAAGGTTACCTTATCTTCCTTTTTGATGGATGCAACGGCGGTTACGAACAAGCAGTTTGCTGCTTTTATCAAGGAAACAAACTATGTTACAGATGCGGAACGATTTGGATGGTCTTACGTGTTTCATTCTTTTGTTTCCATGGAGACTGGGAAAAAGGTGACCCAAGTAGCCACTCAAACCCCCTGGTGGTGGGTGGTGGAGGGAGCGGATTGGTGTCATCCTGAAGGTCCGGATTCCCATGTAGATGAACGACTTGATCATCCGGCTATTCACCTATCATGGCATGATGCGGATGCATATTGTCGCTGGGCTGGTAAACGTCTGCCTACGGAAGCGGAGTGGGAGTATGCCGCACGAGGAGGACTGGTTCAGAAACGGTATCCTTGGGGGGACGAATTAAAACCAGGCGGAGAGCATCGCTGTAATGTATGGCAGGGAAAGTTTCCCGATAAAAATCATGCCAGCGATGGATTTGCAGGTACCGCACCTGTAAATTCCTATCTGCCTAACGGCTATGGTCTTTATAATATGTCAGGAAACGTGTGGGAATGGTGCGCGGATTGGTTTACTAAGGATTATCATTTATCTTCCGAAGCCGTGAATCCGAAAGGTCCAGTAAGTGGTGTCGCAAGATCAATGCGCGGAGGATCGTATTTGTGCCATAAATCTTACTGCAACCGTTATCGGGTGGCGGCTAGAAGCAAAAATACTCCAGACAGCTCTGCCGGGAATATTGGCTTTCGATGTGCGGCTGATTATACAGGTTAGAGCACTTTTACGACTACTACATAAGAAGGAGGAACTTCCTTGTCCTCTATCATCCATAGTCAGTTTGACATCAGCGTGCTGGACGTCCTAAAGATTCAATATCAGAAGCGGATCCTGTTCGATTATGTCCAGTCTTGTTATACCGTCTCTTATATCCAAAAAGGTGAGGTATTGACGACATCCTCCGAAGGAGAATATGTTGCTTCTGCCGGAGATGTGATGATCCACCGTCCTAACGAGCCTTTCAATGTGATCTCCAAAACGGATGGCGTACATTATCTGTTTAATATTAACGCTAAAGTTAAAGACGGAGATGACTTTTTTAAGTTATTCCCTTTAGGCAAGGTGATTCGGGTCCGGGATCGAAGCGAATATGAGCGAAGGTTTGACGAGTTGCGAAGCCTGTGGTTGCAGGAGGAAGATGATTTCAGGAATGTTCAGGTCGGTTCATTGGCATTTTTTCTTCTTTATGAAATTATGGAGAGTACCAAGCTTGGCGGGCGCCGCTCTTCACGAGATCCCTTTATCACGGACCGCTTTAACGAAGCGTTGCAATATATGGAGGAGAGGCTTGATCAGGAGATTAGTAGAGAGGAGCTTTCCAAGCTCTATCATATGAATCCTGTTTATTTTAGCCGGGCATTTCAGAAAATATATAAACTGACACCCATGCAAATGCTGCGAAAATTGCGGCTGCAGCAAGCTAAACAAATGCTGGAATATACGGATTATACAATCGAGCATATCTCCCAGAGATGTGGTTATTATGATGCTTCACACTTCAGCAAGGTATTTCGTGGCGAATACGGCAAGGGGCCGGCAGAGTACCGGAAAAGTATCGAATTTACAAAAACAAACATCGCTGCTCCATAGCGGAGTTTTCCATATTCATTTACTCTTATAAGCATGAGCAGATCATTCTAAGCTCCCCGAATCGAGCGTAACCATTTCGATGAAAAGGAAAGGCAGGGAAAAACTCATGAGAATCTTGTATTTGGATTTGGATTCGCTTCGCCCGGACCATCTGGGATGTTATGGCTATCATCGGAATACCTCCCCGAATATCGATTCAATCGCTAAAGAAGGTGTCACCTTTACCAACTACTATTGTTCAGATGCTCCTTGCCTGCCGTCTCGTTCCGCCTTAATGTCGGGGCGATTTGGCATTCATAATGGGATTGTAGGGCATGGCGGAACCGCTGCTGATATGCGTAGAGAAGGAGCCAAACGTGAATTCAATGACCGTCTGGGGATGGAGAGCCTTCCGGCTATATTAAGGCAAGCGGCGATGAAAACCGCATCGATCAGCACCTTCTCCGAACGACACTCGGCGTGGACCTTTAACGCCGGGTTCCAAGAAGTGTTTAATGTTGGTGGCAGAGGGCATGAGACGGCAGAGCAGGTGCTTCCAGTGGCACTTAAATGGATTGAGGATAACGGGGAGTCCGAAAATTGGTTTCTGCACCTGAATTTCTGGGATCCGCATACACCTTATCGTACACCCGAGAGCTACGGTAATCCGTTCGAGAAGGAGCCTTTACCCGATTGGATCACGGAAGAAGTGTTTGAGCTTCACCGAAATAAGAAGGGGCAGCATAGTATTGAAGATATGAATGCGCTCGCGAAATCGCATTATCAGCAGCATTTCAGGCATCAGCAGGAGATAGAGAACCGTGATGACCTGCGTGTTATCTTTGACAACTATGATGCTGGAGTTAAGTATCTGGACGAGCATCTCGGGAAAGTTTTTTCTAAGCTGAGAGAACTTGGCGTGATGGAAGATACGGCTATCTTGATCTCTGCGGATCATGGAGAGAGTCTGGGTGAACTAGGAATTTACTCCGAACATGGCACAGCAGACGAGGCGACTTGCCGTATTCCGATGATTGTTCGCTGGCCAGGGGGCAAGAAGGGAATCGTGGAGGAGGGGCTACATTATCACCTTGATCTAGGACCTACATTAGCGAGCCTTTTGAATTTGAAAGCGGCTGCTTCTTGGGATGGTGAAAGTTATGCAGGTGCTATTTTGGAGGGGAATTTGGGAGGGCGTGAGTATCTCGTAATCTCACAATGCGCGCATGTGTGTCAACGCAGCGTCCGGTTTGCGGATTGGTTATATATACGTACCTATCATGACGGACACCATGGATTCCCGCAAGAAATGCTGTTTGATTTGAAGCATGATCCTTATGAACAACATAATCTTGCCGAAGTGCGTAAAGACGTTTGTATGGAGGCTGTCTATCTGTTGAATGAATGGCATGATCATATGATGGGCTCCATGGATTGTGATATCGATCCATTATGGACGGTACTTATGGAAGGTGGACCCTACCATGCCAAAGAGTATCTGAGCTCATCCTTATAGGATGCTTAATAATATCCTAATAAATGCGGCGAATGAAAGACATATGAAAGGGAGGTTGCCCTGAATGGGCAACCTCCCTATTTATGTTCTCGCTTTTTGTGGATCTATTAAAGATCCGGGAAGCCTCAAAACGGTCTTCGTCCCGCTACCCTCCTTACTGTACAGCAGAACGCCGCAAGGATCGCCATACTTAAGATTTAGACGATTATTGACATTTAGGAGACCGATATGATCTCCTGATTCTATATTCTTACCAGCCAGCAACTCCGTAAGTTGTTCCAGTCTTGTTGTATTGATACCTACACCATTATCTTCAACCACGATTTCAAGCAGCCCCGCTTCGTTTTTCTCTACGGAGATCAGCAGAATTCCTTGTCCTTGTGCCTCAAGCCCATGACCAAGCGCATTTTCAACAATAGGTTGAAGGATCATTTTAGGCACGGGAATGTGTAACCATTCCTGTGGACACAACAGCTTGTAAGTAAATTTGTCCGGGAAACGGCCTTGGTAAATCCTCACACAAGATTCCGCGATTTTCAGCTCTTCCTCAAGAGTTACCTCCTCTTTGCCTTTGATGCTGTACTTTAGCATTGTGCTTAAGGCGGTAGTCATCTCGAAGATATCCCGATTTCCTTTTACGATCGCAACGCCCTTGATTGTATCTAAAGTATTGCTTAAGAAATGCGGATTAATTTGACTTTGTAAATACGAATATTCCGCCCGCTGCTTTTCCAGATCGGTCAGATAAAGTTGAGTTGAAGCATCGATTAATTGGTCCGTCAAATCGTGGATCCGTGTGGTCATATCGTTGAACTGTCGAGAGATGATTTCAATTTCAGCATAGCCCTTTAAATCGACCTTGTTATTCAATATCCCCAGACTTCCGCCTTTTAATTGATTCATATAGCGCATAAGCCTAGACAACGGTCTTAAGAGATTCATCATAAGCACAGAATAGGGAACAGAGACGACCAGCAAGATTAAGGCTAGAAGAGCATAGCTGACCTTCTTCAATTTCTCCAGTTCTTTCATTAAATTATGGACAGGAACAGCGGTTATGATTTTTCCAGAGATCTCCGGTAAGCTAAAGGACTGAATTGCATATTTCTTTCCATGAACCGTCTCAACGATGGACTCTCCATCCCTTCCAGTTGCCCGAGTTTGAAACTGCTGGAGCATATCCTCCGGCTCATTGCTATTAGAGTAGATCATGCCTTTATCATCCATCATAAAAAAGCTGGTTCCGACCAATCGGGGATACTCAGAAATTTCAGTTTGAATGGCTTTCATATCTACAATAACTGCGAGATAGCCAATTTTTTCACCATATAGGGACGTGTCACCTGAAGCGAAGATGTTCATCCCGAAAAGCAGTTTTCTCTTGTCGATGACTTTGTCTGGAGGACTGTATCCGCGATAATGAACGATTCCATCCTCCTCAGCTGTTTTCATAAGATCGATAGCATATTTTGTTCTTCCTGCTAAGGAAATACGTGTGTTTGAGCTACCGATAACAATAATATCTAAGATATCCGTGTTCATATTTCGGGCGATGCTCAACAATCCTTCAACTTTCTGGGATAGATCGTAGACTCGAAGCTTATCATTCTCGACTAGGAACTTTTGGACGGTCGAATCGTAACCCACATTCATCATCATGGAAGAAACGTTGGCATAGTTGTCAGAAATCCGTTGCTTGAGGAGGGAGACCAGCTCCGTATTGTATTGCGTATTTTGATTAATGATAGTCTCGCTTGATAGTTGGTAGACTCGTGAAACGATGATTGGGTTAATGGCAACAATAAATAACCCGAATAGCAAAACCTGAGTACGGATGGATAGTCTCTTAAATGTCTTCATTGTTTAGTTCCCTATATTGTGTAGGTGTCATTTTGAGATGCCGCTTAAAAATTCGTGTGAAATAGAAATAATCCTGAAAACCGCATTTCTCACCGATTTGGTAAATGGAAAGGTTGGTTTCGATCAGCATTTTACAAGCGTATTCAATTCGTAAACGACTGATATGTTCGATGATGGTCTCGCCGACCTCTTTTTTGAATAATTGGCATAAGTAATTTGGGCTTAAAAAAAACTGATTGGCTAATTGCTGGATCGAAATTTCTTGATTGAAATGGTTGCGGATGTATAACATGATTTCTTTGACTTTATGGTTTGAGATTCGTGAAATATCAGTTTCGTTTCTGTTCATAAAAATATCAAGTGTCATAAGAATCAGATCATCAATCATAGCTTCAGCCGTGCCGTACCGATAATAGAGCTGTTCATATCCTTCAAAAAAACGGCCGCTAACCCGAGTTCCTTCCCGAGGAAATAAGTAGAGGATCGATGTATAGAGCAAATAGGCTTCTTTAATGGTGAACGTTCCCTCTTTGAATAATTTCTTTATCGATTCCATGGCTGCTATGAAACCGAGCCGGTCTTTATTATGAAGAATCCGGGAAATCTCTTTGAGCTTCTCATCGATCGGTATTTCCTGTTGTGGATTCACCCGGTAACATCCGGGCATCCCCGTTGTGAACATACTGAAAGCAGCATGAGAGGCGGACTCTAAAGACGCATCCAATTGTTGTATATCCGAAATAGGAGGACCGATCCCGACTCCGCACTCTTGTACAACTTCTGTTTGTTTAAGACCCTGGAGGAAGACTTCGTATTGGCACTCTTCCAATAAGTAACCATACCGACGGCGGCTCATTGGGAAGACCAGGGAAGAGAACTGCCTGACATCTACAGGTGAACTTAACCCTTGGATAACAATGGGGATATGAGGGGTATCTTTCGACAAGGGTATTTTCTTCTCATCCAACCATAAGTTAATTCGTTCAAGATCTCCGGAACAAACCGCTTCATAAAGTTCGAAGTCGTGGATAGGTTGTTCTTTAACTGTCTTGGAATCGTGTTGCTGGGCTATTCGGTTGAGCATTCCTTCAATTTCTTCGATTTCAAAGGGTTTGAGACAATATCCGAAAGTACCATAATTCATTGCTTTTTGTGCATAAGCGAACTCGGCATGTCCGCTGAGTACGATAAAGATCGTATCCGGCGCGATGGCCTTGCCACGTTGAATGAGCTCTAGTCCATTCATAACAGGCATCTTGATATCTGTTAGAACAAGGGTGGGGCGAAGCGATTGAATTAATTGAAGGGCTTCTTGCCCGTTTTCGGCATCGTCGATCACTTCAAAGCCGTATTTCTTCCAATTCACTCCTGCTTTAATTCCTTCTACAATCCACTTCTCATCATCTGCAATAATTACTGAACGCATAAGTGAATCCCCCTCTCTTTATAGAGCTCTTAGATTTATCCTAGCGATTGTGGACCAAGGGGGGTATGGACGATCTTACGCTCACTATGTCCGATATTACGTGCCACAGGAAGGTCTCCCGCAAAGGTGTGAAAAATCCACATGATCGGAGTTGTATTCTCTATACAAGAGAATTTACACTCCCGATATAATTTACCATATAAATCGCTTACAAGCATAACAAACTCATACAGAAAGGTGGGGAGAAGATTGGCTGATTCTGTAACCGCTCGTACGCCTAAACGAAACTTAAAAACTCGTGCTCCAAAGCAAAGTTTAGGAAAAACGATTTTACAGTACAAGTATTTTTACCTCATGGTTCTACCGGTGTTAATCTGGTATGCCCTCTTCAGCTATGCTCCCATGTACGGTGTAACGCTAGCGTTCAAAACATTTAATTACAGTGAGGGGATTCTGGGAAGTCCTTGGGTTGGGTTGGAGAATTTTCAAACGCTGCTGACCGACCCCGATTTTCGCAAGGCGTTTTGGAATACGGTCATTATCAGCTTGATGAAGCTGGTCACTCATTTCCCGATGCCCATTATCCTGGCGATTGTTTTATATGAGTTTTCCAGGACAAAAATGAAGCGGTTTTTTCAGACGATCCTGACGTTCCCGCATTTTATATCGTGGGTTGTACTGTCGGGGATTATTATCAATATTTTAAGCAAGGACGGGATTTATAACCAGATCATCATGCTGTTTGGTGGAGATCCGAATTCTCCTCTTGTCGATGAAAATGCATTCAGACCCGTTCTGTATATCACGCATGTGTGGCGAGAGATCGGTTGGGATTCAATCATTTACCTGGCGGCTCTGGCAGGGATCAATCCTGAGCTGTTTGAAGCGGCTGAAGTGGACGGAGCGAACCGGTTTCGCCGTTTGCTAAACATCGCATGGCCGGGTTTGAAGAGTACAGTCGCAGTTCTGTTAATCCTTCAAGTTGGACAACTACTAACCCAAGGTTCGAGCTTCGAGCAAATTTTCAACCTGTATAGTTCGCCGGTATATTCGGTTGCCGACACGATCGATACTTACATTTATCGGACTTCCTTCACGATTGGAGGAGACTTTGGATATATGACCGCCGTGGGTGTCGTCAAGTCCATTATCAGCCTAATCCTTTTATGGGCGGCCAATACGTTCGCTAAGAAGATGGGCGAGGAAGGGCTGTATTAATCTGCAGGAAAAGGGGAGAAGCAAGTGACCGACACAACGGTTAAAAAGAGAAAAAAGTGGAGTGTCTTCGATATCGTTGCATTCGTGGTTCTGGGGCTCCTAGCAATAGTAACATTTTTTCCTTTCTATAATGTTCTTATTATCTCTGTGGCAAAGTTCGAAGCGATTAGTAAAAGTGACTTTTATATTTTTCCGCTTTCGTTTGACCTGTCCGCTTACAAGCTTTTGCTTCAGGATATGAAGTTTTGGACTTCCATCTTTAATTCTGTCATCGTAACTGTGGTTGGCGTGTTGTTCAGTATGACAATCTCTGTGGCGGGAGCTTACGCATTATCCAAGCGGGGTATGCCCGGCAGAAACATAATGCTCAGCTTGATCTTGTTCACTATGTTTTTCAATGGCGGTTTAATTCCTTTTTACTTAGTCGTTAAAGATCTAGGATTCGTAAACAATATACTCGTCATGATCATCCCCGCGGGTCTCAATACGTTTTATCTAATCATTATGAAAAACTATTTCAACACCATTCCAGAAAGCTTGGAAGAATCGGCTAAGCTGGACGGGGCGAATGATCTGTACATTCTTTTCAAAATCATTATTCCGATTTCTGCTCCATTCATGGCGACTTTTGCTTTGTTCTATGCTGTGGAAAGATGGAATGAATGGTGGTATGCGCTGATTTTTATCAGTGACGCTGCAAAAGCACCACTTCAGATTTATCTGCGGGAGACACTCATTACTTCGAATTCCTTGCTAAGCCAAATGGCACAAACGATGGCCGAGCAGGAGCAGACGGGGAAGGTCTACACACCTGCACTTCAAATGGCAGCGATTGTAGTTTCGAGTATTCCGATTATTGTTGTTTATCCGTTCCTGCAGAAGCATTTTAATAAAGGGATTATGGTGGGTTCAATAAAAGGATAAGAAAGATTTTAAATAGATTGATTCTATCCTAAAATAGTATAAAGGGAGGTTTCAAGCATGCATAGAAAGAAAATAATGACATTGGCATTATGTATAACTTTGTTGGCTTCAGTACTCACGGCTTGCGGTGGAGGCAATAACGGCAAAGGGCAGGCTGGTTCAAACGGTGAAACATCTCCGAATTCTTCTAACTCCACGGATAATCCTTACAAGGATCCAATGACCATTTCTCTTGGGTTTTGGGATGCGGATGCCGAGATTGCTAACATCGAAAAGGACCCGATCGCTAAACAAGTATTGGAGAAATTCAACATCACACTAAAACCTGTCAATTTGTCTTGGGATGACTATACCCAGAAGATTCAAATGTGGGCCGCTTCCGGCCAATTGCCAGACATTTTCGCGATCGACGCCGTCGGCACGCAATATCAGCGCAAATGGGTGAATCAAGGCGTTGTCAAAGCGCTCCCGGATCTTTCAAAGTATCCAAACCTTGCAAAATACTTCGAATCGCCAGATATTAAAGGATTAGGAGTAGATGGAAAGTATTATACTGTGCCTCGCCGGATGTTCCCGAGTGTTGATTGGAGCGCACTGGATCGTATGGTCTTCTATCGTTGGGATCTTGCTCAAAAGGCTGGGATCACCAAAGAGCCAGAGACATGGGAAGAGTTTGAAGCCATGCTTGATGCAATCGTAAAGTCGGATCCGGAAGGCAAGCATATTACTGGTCTTACGACGACAACTACCAAGATGCTGGGCGGATTCTTCTGGTTGTATGGCAACCCGGTTGCTACTAGTGATGGAAGCGGCAGTGATTTTAAATGGATCAAAGAGGATGGAAAGTTTATCCCTGCTGTATTCTCTAAAAATGCGCTGCCAGCGCTGCAAAACATGAAGAATATGTACGAAAAAGGGTTGATCGATCCAGACATCGCGCTCGTCAAACCAGCAGAGTCCTATGACAATTTCGTAGCAGGCAAAGCAGCTGCTCTTCTAAGCGGTGGAGGTTTCATAAATTTAAATAGCGATATGTATGAAAAACGCTGGAAAACAGCTTATCCGGATAAGGATATGACGGAGAGCGTGAAGGCGCTCAAGCCGCTTATCGGTCCTGATGGTGAACGCTCTCATGCCATCTTTAAAACATACTGGTCAGAAAGCTATTTCAGCAATAAGATTGACGATAAAAAGATGGATCGCATCATGGCACTCTATGATTATGTGTTGTCTCCTGAAGGCAAGGATCTGTTGACTTATGGCATCGAAGGTGTAGATTATAAGCTCGAAAATGGGCAGAAGGTTGTCATTGAAAAGGGTTCATTAAATGAGAAGTATCCAGCTAGCAGATTTCTGAAGAATTTGGTGGCTTATGAAACTTCAGATAGCTATAACATGGATAACCCGACGATTGCTAATGAAGGAATCCGCAAAGAAGCTGTCGATTACATCGACTGGATTCAGAACAATACAAAGGTGCCAGAATACGACATTCGGTTAACTTATATGTCCACCCCAACAAAGGATAAATTTACTGTGCTTGACCATGATGATTTGCTTAAGATCATGCTTTCCAAAGAACCCGTTGAGAGTTACTGGAATAGCATTGTGAACGATTATAAGGCTAAAGGTCTTGATAAAATGATAGAGGAAGTAAATGAGAAGGCCAAGGAACAAGGTATTGAATAATGGATGAATAGAGAAGATCCGGGCGGAAGTAGCCCGGATCTTCCGTTTAATTATTTGAAGTATGGCTTAGACTGTGCGGCGCTACTGACCGCATACTTATAAGATTGGGAGGGTAAAGTCTATGAACCTTAGCATTCATTTGACAGGGTTAACCGAGAAACAGTTAGCAGCTGTTTCAGAAGTAGCGGGAATATTGAGTATTCGAATGGAACACTCAGGGATACCAGTGATTTGTAAGAAGCAAGGGAAGGGCATTCAAATATCTTACGATGAGGCTCAGGTCACCATTGCGTATGAACAGGAACATCAATTGTTCCGGGCACTCAGCCGATTTCTTGAGAACGTACGCCGTGGAGAACGAGTTGAAATTAATGAACAGCCGGTTTATGAACAGTTAGGCTTCATGGTAGACTGTTCGCGAAATGCGGTTCTTAACTATGAAGGATATAAGGAATTGATCCGGCGTTTAGCGCTTATGGGATATTCAACGGTTCAGTTGTATACAGAAGACACCTACGAACTGGAGGGATACCCTTATTTCGGCTATTTGCGAGGCCGATATACAGGAGATCAAATTCGGGAGCTGGATCAGTATGCCGCGTTATTTGGCATAGAACTGGTTCCTTGTATTCAGACCCTGGCCCATCTCGGCCAAGCGTTGAAATGGCAGGCACATGCACCGCTTGTGGATTTCCAGGATATTCTCCTTATTGATGATCCCAGAACTTATGAGTTAATTGATCGAATGTTTGCTTTTATGTCGGCTCATGTAAGCAGTCGCCGCATAAATATCGGGATGGACGAAGCTCATATGATGGGACTTGGTAAATACCTGGATAAGCATGGGTATCAGGATCGAACCTCATTAATGTTAAAACACTTTAGCACTGTTATAGAGATCGCCAGAAAATATGGTTTCCAGACGATGATGTGGAGCGACATGTTTTTCCGTCTGGCCAGTTCCGGAGAATATTACGATGCTGAAAGTCCAATTAGCCCTGATATTGTAAAGCTGATTCCTGAAGATGTTACCTTGATCTACTGGGATTATTATTCGGAAACGCAGGAGAAATACGACGGGATGTTAAGCAAACATAAGCAGTTGAATGATCATATTGGATTTGCAGGTGGTGCTTGGAAATGGATGGGCTTCGCTCCAAACAATGAATTCAGTCGTCATGTCAGTCTGCTGGCTCATGATAGCTGTGTTAAGTATGGAATTCAAGAAGTGTTGATTACCGCATGGGGAGATAATGGCGCTGAAGCTTCCGTTTTCTCGGTTCTTCCTACCCTTCAACTTTGGGCGGAGCTCTGCTACACGAGATGTTTCGTGGAGAACCATGTCAAAGAAAGATTCAGTAGCTGCGTGCAAGGCAATTATGATGACTTTATGGCACTCGATGCGGCCAACTTGGTTCCGGGTAATTCGGCACCGGGGGGATGTTCTATCAATCCGGCTAAATACTTGCTTTATCAAGATATTTTATGTGGTTTGTTCGATCGACATGTTATTCCTAGCGCGTATTCGAAGCATTATCAGCAAAGTGCAGAAAAGCTCGAACAGGCGATCACTCGCAATTCGCCTTGGCAATCTTTATTCTCTGTACAAGCCAGCTTGTGTCGCTTGCTCGAAATAAAGAGCGAAATCGGGATTTCTATACGCGAAGCTTATCATCGTGGAGATTTAGAGGAATTGGCTCACTTTGCCAAGGTGACTTTGCCACAATTATCTGATTTGGCCAGACAATTCATGGACGACTATCGAGTGCAATGGGAGCAGGAAAATAAGGTGTTTGGTCTTGATGTCTTTGATCTTCGTATGGGAGGATTGCTTCAGAGAATCAGAACGGCGATTCATCGAATCAATCGTTATGTCGAAGGGAACGTGGAAAAGATTGCTGAATTAGAAGAGGAGCTTCTGACGTTCGACGGCCTTGTTGACGAGGGCAACCCCAGGGCGATAAGTGCGAATTTATGGCACACGATTGCAACACCATCTGTGATCGCTGGGGTTTAAGAAGGGGGTGAGGTTATGATTGATACTAATCTGGACAATCAAAAGGGCACAAAGCAGCCTAACCTTCTGCTTATCACCGTAGATCAGATGCGTTTTGATTGCCTGAGCATTATGGGACATCCCGTCGTTGAGACACCCAACCTGGACGCTCTGGCATCAAGGGGGATCTTATTTGAGCACGCGTATTCGGCTACCCCCAGTTGTATTCCCGCCAGGGCTGCTATCATGACAGGAATGGGGCAAAGATCACATGGCCGGGTTGGTTATCAGGATAAGGTTGAATGGAATTACGCCCATACGATTGCCGGAGAGCTTGCTCAAGCTGGTTATCATACGCAGTGTGTTGGTAAGATGCATGTGTATCCTGCACGTAATCTATGTGGATTCCATAATGTGGTGCTTCATGATGGATATCTTCACTACAATCGGGATAAGAACCAAACGTTCCATGATGAACACTATGATCAAGTGGACGATTATTTGCAGTGGCTGCGAAGACAAACTGATGCCAATTCGGATATCACTGACTTAGGCCTCGATTGCAACGCCTCAACGGTTGCCCGCCCCTGGCACTTGCCGGAAGCGATGCATCCAACGAATTGGTGCGTAACCGAGTCGCTAGACTTTTTGCGAAGAAGAGATCCTGGGAAACCATTTTTCCTATGGTCTTCCTTCGTTCGCCCGCATTCCCCCTTGGATCCGCCACAATGTTATCTAGATATGTACAAGGACTTGGAATTTCCTGATCCTCCAATCGGAGATTGGGTGGACGAGAGTGCGGCCTTAAACGCAGCTAAGGATCCAACTTCTTCGTTCACTAATTTGCCAAAGCGCAGATTGGATCGTGCCCGTGCCGCGTATTACGCGCTAATTACGCATCTTGACGACCAAATTGGGAGGTTGATCAATGGGCTGCAGGAGTATGGTGTTTTAAATGAAACTTTGATTCTATTTACTTCTGATCATGGTGAAATGATGGGGGATCACCATTACTTCCGGAAATCTCTTCCTTATGAAGGAAGTGCTAAGATTCCTTTCATAGTGTTTGATCCGGGAGAAACGCTTGCACTTCTTGCCGGCTCCCGGCTTGATTCCATTGTAGAGCTTCGCGATATTATGCCCACATTTCTTGAAGCTGCTGGCGTCCAAATACCATTTACAGTAGAAGGGCAAAGTGTGTTGCCGCTGTGCAGGGGAGATCAGACATTATGGCGATCTTATATTCATGGGGAACAAGCCTATGGAGAAAAGTCCCACCACTTCTTAACGGATGGAAGAGAGAAATTTATTTGGTATTCTCAGACAGGGGAAGAGCAGTATTTTGATTTAGCGGCAGACCCCTCAGAGAAGATTAATGCGATAGGCTGTATTGATAAATTCGAGCGCATAAAAGAATGGAGAGAGCGTCTTATTCACGAGCTGAGGGACGAGAGGAAGGGTTTGTAAACAACGGCGAATGGATTGCCGGACGCCCAATTTCTCATATTCTAAAGGCATCCCAATTGGGGGAATAATCATAACTTAGGGCAACCTGAACTTTCAGGTTGCCCTAAGTCTGTTAAGGATAGAAAGAAAGGTTAGTGAATTTACCAGCTACTCCGGCGTTCAGGCAAAGGGTCCTGATCTTGAATCATTCGATGGACGAGCAATTCAACCATCGAATGGCGAATATCACTATAATCGGGATCTTCAAAACGATTGGAGTTCTCATGAGGATCCTCTTTCAAATCATACAATTCACCGTAGGTCTCACCTGCGAAGATTACCAGCTTATAGCGTGTTGTACGCAAACACTTAGCGTTAATGCCGCGATCATGAGCAATATAAGCGGTTAGGGCAGAATTACGCACATGGGACTTTCTTCCAGCCAGCACCTCCATCTGTGACACACCTTGAATTCCGTAGGAAGTTTTGAGACCTGCGGCTGCAAGCAGTGTGGGGACAATATCAACATGTTCCATCAAAGCAGGGACCCGTTGCCCGGAAGCAATCCCAGGACCGCGTACGATCATCGGGATTCGTGTTAACCCTTCATAAAACCACGGCCCTTTGTAAATCAGCCCATGGTCACCGAGCAGTTCTCCGTGGTCGCTGGTGAAGAGGATGACTACATCATCGTACATATCTTTTTGACGCCAAGCTTTTATAATACGTCCGATCTGCTCGTCAATGAAGGTAATCATCGCATAATAATTTCGGGTGAGCCGTTTCATATGCGCTTCATCAAGAGAATGCTCCTCACCGCCACCAGGCCAATATCCTCCCTGACTCTGACGCAGCAGATGTGGAGGACGAAGATGCACGTCGTCTGCTTCGCTGGCTGGAGATGGAATGTCAGTGTCAGCGTACATATCCGCATAAGCTTTTGGAGGGTCAAAGGGGTGATGTGGATCGACGAAACTGGTCCATAAAAATAGCGGTTGTTCGGTTTTGTGAGAGAGGATCACATCGATGCTCCGTTCAGCAATCCAGTATGACTGGTGTAGCTCTGGAGGGATTTCGCTCTCCCACACATCGTTTTGAGCATTAGAAGCTCTGTAACGGTCCTTGCTGAAACGTTCTGCCGCTTCAGGGTTGCGCTCTCTAAGCCACTCCATATATTCCCCGATACAATTGTCTTCCGTAATATGATGTTCATCAAATCCGTAGTACGTTCCATCGGAAGCTCTTCCGCGGTCACGATAAGCAGGCTCTTCATATTCTTGTGAAAAGTCCCCCTTCATCTGAGGGCGGAAATGCATCTTTCCTATACCGATGGTTTTATAATCCGCTTTCTTTAAATGATCGCATAAGGTAAGTTCGTCTTCTCTGAGTGTGGTACCGATGTTCCAGGCACCGTGAACATGCGGATACCTGCCTGTAAAAATGGAAGAACGTGAAGGCGTGCAAACAGGACTAGCGCAGTAAGCACCAGTGAAGAGTGTGCCTTCCGAAGCAAGCTTGTCAAGCTCAGGTGTCAGTACGGAAGCGTTTTCGATACCTAGTGCGTCCGCACGCATTTGATCTGTGGTAATTAACCAAATATGAGTTCTTTTTGACATCCGTAACAACCCCCTATGAATATAGTGTATAGCATCACAAAAGCCTCTAGCAACCAATGAATTCTCCATATATTTCATTAGAATCGTCCATATGGGTTGATATTTTTATTACCTATAATTAAATAGTCTATCTCAATGTTGGAGGAGAAATTATATGCGGAAGTTATCCATATCAGGGGATCATTTTACATTAGACGAACAACCCATCCGGTTGCTTTCTGGTGCGCTTCATTATTTCCGGATCGTTCCGGAATATTGGCAGGATCGTTTGCTGAAGCTGAAGGCTTGTGGATTGAATACTGTTGAAACCTATATTCCTTGGAATTTACACGAACCAGAAGAGGGGAGCTTCAATTTTGCTGGATTTGCTGACATCGAGGCTTTCGTTAGACTTGCTGGAGAGCTTGGTTTGCACGTGATTTTGCGGCCAAGTCCTTATATTTGTGCGGAATGGGAATTCGGTGGATTGCCAGCTTGGTTACTTGCGGACAATAACATACAGCTGCGTTGTAATGATAACGTCTATTTATCTAAGTTGGATGCCTATTTCGATGAGTTGCTTCCACGTCTGCGGCCTTTGTTAAGCACTAACGGTGGGCCTGTGCTTGCTCTTCAGGTAGAGAACGAATATGGAAGCTTTGGTAGTGATAAGACTTACCTGAATGATCTAAAAGCAGGAATGATCGCCCGCGGCATGGACGTTCTGCTGTTTACTTCAGATGGAGCTGAAGATCATATGCTCCAAGGGGGCATGATTGACGGAGTGTTCGCCACGGTGAATTTCGGTTCACGGGCAAAGGAAGCCTTTGCTAAACTACGTGAATATCAGCCTACGGGACCGTTGATGTGTATGGAATTCTGGAATGGATGGTTTGACCACTGGATGAAACCGCATAATACACGCCCCGAATCTGAAGTAGCGGAGACTTTGGATGAAATGCTGGCTTTAGGAGCCTCTGTTAACTTCTATATGTTCCATGGGGGGACGAATTTTGGATTTATGAATGGGGCAAATCTTTTTGACAAATATGAGCCCATCGTAACCAGCTACGATTATGATACGCTGCTGGACGAATCCGGTAAGCCAACTGCAAAATTCTATGCAGCTCGGACAATAATTGAGAAATACGTAACGTTGCCGCCCCTGGAATTACCGCCGTTAATAAAGTCACAAGCTTATGGTAATGTGTTGATGACAGAAGCAGCACCACTGTTCACTCAGTTAGACGTTTTGTCTCACCCAGTACATAGAGCATGTCCCGAGCCAATGGAGAAACTGAATCAGAATTATGGGTTCATTTTGTATTCGACGAAGATCAGTGGACCCCGCAGCAGTACGGAGCTCTTCCTTCAAGAAGTACGTGATCGTGCGCTTGTATTCGCGAATGGGGCCTTTGTCGGTACAGTTGAACGCTGGGATCCGCGAGGAATTCCATTAGAGGTTCCAACGGAGGGACTGCAGATCGACATCCTTGTGGAGAATATGGGGCGTGTAAATTATGGCCCGCTGCTTCGTGATCCAAAAGGCATAACCTGTGGCGTTAGACTCGGCTATCAATTCCTGCATGATTGGACGATTCGTTCTTTGCCTTTAACCCATCTTAAGGGATTATCATTCACGCCGATAGATTGCGAGCAACGTCAGCAGCCCACTTTTTACCGGGGGAGCTTTCAAGTCAGTAAGCCTGAGGATACTTTTTTGCAGCTGGATGGATGGAGTAAAGGTCAGGTTTTTATAAACGGCTTTAATTTAGGGCGCTACTGGGAGAAGGGTCCAACTAAAACACTGTACTTACCAGCGCCGCTTCTGCGTCAAGGTGATAACGAGCTAATCTTATTCGAACTACATGGCGTAATGGAGCCAGTGGTTACTTTTGTGGATACACCGGAGCTCACATGATATTTAACGGGTGAGGAAGTATCATGATTCTATAGTATGGGTCTGATGATTTTTAATATATAATCAAAACAGCCCAACAATTTATAGGAACTGAAAATGCACGATTAGGGTGGGTTAGAGGAGGATTTTAAATGAGCTATGATTTGATGGCATTCGAGACGTCTAAAGCGCCGCAAGAGAGAGCAGCGTTTATGGAGTGGTATGAGCAGCAAGTGCAGTGGTCGGAAGACCATGCCTATAATGATCCATCAGTTTTATCGGAGGCGTTGCAACGCTTTTATAGTGAGTTGTCTGAGCAATTTCCTAATATGAATGTAGAGGACGAGATTTTTGAGGCGATGGAGGAAGCCGGAACGGATAACCGGTTGACTGACTACTCACTTGGCTCATCCGTCATCTATGCGGCTTTCGCTTATTCTGTAGCTGAGGAAGCTTATACGGCGATGCGGGAGTTGGCTATAAAACACAAAGTAGGATTTTTTGATGTAAGCAGCAACAAAGGCGATATTATTTTTCCTTGAAGCAAAATGATATAGAGTGTAGACAGCTGGTTGCTCTCCTAGTTGTTAATGAAGTAGTGGCAACCAGCATGTTTTCTATCTTCTTTACTCTACAACAGACGGAATAATACAATCCTTAATCAGAGGCCACCGGTCACGAGGCTGAAGTGTAAATTCTGAGGCGATGGCTACGACAAGTTTTTTTTCTGGAATGCAGCAAATGACATTACCACCATCACCTAACGCTGAGTAGGTGTAAACCCCGTCTTCTTCGCGTAGCCACCACAAGTAACCGTAATGATTAGGGTTCATCGCTGTTGATTCCTCAATCCATGTCTCCGAAATGATCTGATTATTCTCCCATTGTCCATGGTTCAAATATAATAAACCAAAACGCGCCATATCGCGTGGAGACAACGTAAGTCCCCATCCTCCTGTGGTGATACGATTTGGGTCTTCCACCCACCCCTTCATATTAACCCCAAACAAATCATCGAACCCAAATGAGCTCATCTCATAATCCGGGATTTCATTCATTCCGATAGGTTTAAATAAACGTTCGTTGGCGAACTCACGGGCACTTTGTCCAGTGCTGCGCGTGATGATGGCAGAAAGCAGATGTGCTCCAGCGGTTGAATATTTGAAATCCCCAATTGTTCCTTGTTGGCCTAGCATATCCAGCGTATATTTTACCCAGTCAGGCTGCATACACATTTGCTCCAGCGGTTCGTGCCAATCTGCAAAAGCATAAGGTGCGGTCATCGTAAGGAGATGGCGTAAGGTGATTTCTTGTTTTTGCTGATCTTGAGCAGCGTTTGGAACATAGTCCGGGAAAAACTCCAGTACCTTTTGATCTGCATTGTTAATAAAGCCAGCCTCTATGGCAATGCCTATGAGCGCGGATATGATACTTTTTGTTACAGAGGCCACATGATGTGTATCATTCGGGCTAGCGCCATTATAATATTTTTCATAAGCAATAGTTCCATTTCTTACCACAACAATCCCGTTGATATTGCTATACTCGGATTTGATCCTTGATTCTAGCTCTGAAAGCATATTAGCATCCATTCCTAAGTTTGCGGGGGCTGAGATTTGCCAATCTGAAGTTGGATAATTGTTTTTGAGCATGAAAGGTACTCCTTTATGAATTTTTTTTCTTTACTGGAAAATAGACCTCGGTAACCAGATCCTCAGGCACAGCAACCTGTGTCGGGTCCGTTAAGTAGATTTCATAAGGTGAGTTCACCCATTCATAACCTTCATTTTCTATCCATTCTCTCAGCTGAGCATAGACCGAGGTCAATTCAGAATAGGCGCCTTTAAGAACAGATCTCGCACAAAGAGCATCAGGCAAATCTCTTGTACCTTTTACACTCTCTTTTATAGGGAGGGCAAACTCTGTATCATTTCCGGCTGGATTATATTCATGGCTGTGATATATCGTTATTGGCGTACCGAGCAAAGTGAGTTTTTCAGTGGCGATTTTTTCATATAGCCTGCTAAAATAATGTCCATAACCTAACGCATAGTCATCACTGCTCAACATCAGACGCGTAAAAAGAATATTCATAGGCTGAGTTTCAACAAGCTCTACTTTTATCTCATTCAGGTAAGACATCATGGGAATACCTTTCTCCAGATTTAAAACATCACTATTGATTTGTTGTAAGGTGTATTCATAAGCGCTTATTTTCTCCTGTATTTCTTTTTTCTTGAGATTAAGGGCTGAGTAGAGCTTCTCTTCTGAATGATTCTGTTCCCATTGTAAAATGTCTTTGATTTCTTCCAGCGAGAAACAATAACCTTTCAGACGATTGATAAAAAGCATTTTTTTAAGTTGTTTAATGGAGTAATACCTATAACCGTTCTCAGGGTTAATCTCATCGGGATGAATTAATCCGATCTCATCATAATATCGAAGCGTCTTCGTAGAAACTTCGCATATCTTCGAGAATTCTCCAATCGACAGCAAAAAGTCATCTCCTTTTTTCGTTTTAATTAAGCTTCCAAGCCAAAACATCGATGTTTGGTTCTAGCTCTACTTAACACCTTACCCTAAGGTCAAAGTCAACAGCAAAATAGTGAACCGATTCTAAGGTTACGACAATATATAGGTGAATGGCCATTCAGAAAGGAGTAGGCTACTTGGAAATTGAAGAGTTGAGTGACCTAATAAAATTACATGGCAAAGCAATTTACGCATTTTGTTTTACGCTTGCGGGGAATAGGGTGGATACGGACGATCTCTATCAGGAGACTTTTTTAAAAGCTATGGAAATGCGGCATAAAATGGACCTGAACCAAAATCCGAAAGCGTTCCTTATCTCGATTGCTATCTCATTACGCAAAAACAAACGCAGAAAATGGGCATGGCGGCAAAGAATTGCACCTACAGCAGATTATAATGAAGCGGTCGATCTGGCGTGTACTTCCGATGGAGAGGTTATGCCAGAGGATGCATTGCTGTCCCAGGAGCTTCGGCACATGATTCATGCTGCCGCAGACCGGCTGAATGAGAAACTGAAAATACCGCTCTATCTGTACTATACCGCAGAAATGACCGTTGATGAGATTGCTTCAGCGCTAAGGATTCCACCGGGCACAGTTAAAAGCAGACTTTTCCAAGCCCGCAAGGCGATGAAAAAGATTTTGGAGGTTGAATCCCAATGAATAACTCCGAAAAGTTGGATCAACTGCTAAAGCAAGCGCTAGCTTCTACAGCAGAGCCGACAGAGGAATTAAACGAAAGAATCATCCAACAGTTTAAGGAGACTAAACCAATGAAACCAGCCTATAAAAAAAGAGTTTCGATTGGACTAATGGTTGCTATATTCACGCTTGTAATGTCTTTAACGGCTTATGCAGCTACACAGCTATTTAGCCCCAAGCAGGTTGCTGAGCATCTGGGCCAGCAACTGCTGGCAAAAGCATTCGAAAGCAGGGATGCTGTTGAAATCAACCAATCGGTTATATCTGGTGATTATAACGTGACGTTGAATGGAATAGTCTCGGGGGAAGGTCTTTCAGAACTTAGTAAGTCTGATCAGAATATTAACCCAAACAGATCCTATGCCGTTGTATCCATCGCCAGAATAGACGGTGGCCCCATGCCTGCTACAAGTGAACCGGAGTATGGCCAGGATCCATTCTTTGTGTCACCGCTTATAAAGGGACTAAAACCATGGCAGGTTAATATCACAACAATGAATGGTGGCTATAGCGAGGCTGTTATAGATGGAATTATGTACCGGCTGATTGAATGTGATGGAGTGGAGATATTCGCTGACCGAGGGGTATATCTAGCTGTCAGTAATGGTAGTTCTTTTTTCAGCAAAGATGCGTTTGCTTATAATGAAAGTACAGGGGAAATTAGCGCTAATAACGATTACAAGGGAACCGCTATTCTATTTGAACTTCCGCTGGACCCAACCAAAGCTGACCCTGTCAAAGCTGAGAGCTATTTACAGGAGCTGTTGAAAGAACCCTCTGCCGCCAGCAAAATTGATTCAGCGGTTTCAATAGATACAGCTGCCTCTATTGATGATGATGAGAAGGAACTAATTAAAAAAATAGAGGATATGAAGAAAAAAATCTCCACCGGCACGATTATCCCTGAATCTGTAAAGGAAGTGCGTGTTGATGAACAAGGGGCTTTCAATTATGAATACGATAACTGGAGTGTTAAGCTTTTTGTCCAAAATATGTTTGAGGAAGGGCAAATCGGTTACTCGGATTCCGTAAGCTTCAGTGCGGACGATAAAGAAACTAGGGCACTTCAATTTTCCAGAGATGAAAAGGGTGTAATCACGGGCAGGATTATTATTTTGAATTAGAGTATCATTCAGATAACTTTTCACAAGACTTATCTATATTCGTTTTATTTATCGTCCATGACCTTCAGATCAATTCTTTGATCGGTCAGTAAAGAATTTAACGAAGAATTTAAAGCAGGAGAGATTGTTGAATATCAAATCATAATAGAACAAAACGAAGTATCTATTCAAAAGATTAAGGCCAATAAGTAGCAGACTCAATGATTGCAATGAAAAAAGCAGGTGGACTAGCCACCTGCTTTACCGATCACCACACTTTAATATAATTTTTGCCCTTATTCAAAAGTGTAAGAGGTCCCAAAGTGCTTTTATTCTCTTTCTTTTTATCCAGAAAATCTGTATCCAGAATTATATTGCTGCCATCCGGATTCTCAAACTCGGCATCCACGATGCGCACCCGCGGCAAAGTTTCAGTTGAATGTACTTCACCTAAGAAGTTAACGAAGCTATCAGGCAGATCAATGGAAAGGAATCCCTCATCTCCTTGATCTACAATAAAGAAGTCTGGATCAAAGCTTTCTTCAACCAGCTTTACATTCTCTTTTTCGAAAGGCTCTGCACTGTTTAAGTAAGCGTTGTTATTAATGAACATAGGCTGTTCAACGAGTTCAAACTCCTCAAGATCACCGTGTAACTTATGGACATTCTCGATATACTCCGCCAAAGAGGTGGTGTAGTTATTGAAATGTGATGTTCCCACGCCTGTCCATCCGTCTTTTCCAACAATGATATTGTTATAGAACCGATCGTCCCCACCATAAATAAGTGAGAAACCGGCAATTTTTGTACTATGCGGAAGATGATATTGCGTGGACCGGTTTAGTACCTTTCGATGAACCATCCTGCCGCCGATCAGATTGTTGATATAGGCTCCACCTTGGGCTACATTCTCTAAAGCATGTTTAGCTGTCAAGATATTATGGTCAACAATGTAAGGGCCATGGCTTACTTCTATAAACAAATCCCGATGATTTTGATAGAACAGATTTTTGCTGATTCTTGTCCCTTGGGTCTGCCAATCCAGCCATAAACCTAAAGTACAATCGTGAATCCGGTTATGGTGGATGTGAGTATCGATCGGTGCGTGAAGCTTGATCCCGGCAATTTCGTGGCCCCAGAATTCCCGTTTTGTCGCAATGTTGTAAATATGGTTATGATGAATTTCGCTGAAAATACAACCTAAGTGGCCGACGATGGCATTTTGGCCGCAATCATAAATGGTATTATGGCGGATAAGATGTGAACCGATCGATTCTTTGCTCCAGCCCTGACGCTCAGCAGTAAAGACGGATTCAAGCTGATATTGATATCCGGGTTTGTCTTTTCGAAGGGTGCGGTAATTATGGCCTGTGGAAGCTTCTTTGCCGATACTGATAGCGCTGCATTTGGCATCGTGAATGATATTATTTTCAATAATCCAGCCTTTGCTCCAGTTAGTGCCCAGCAGTCCGGGCTGGTCTGCCGTTGGAGGTGCCCAAGGTGTTGCCGCATGCGCCATTTCAAAACCTGTTACAGTAATATAATCAATTCCGGTTTCTTCAGGGTAGAAACAAGATCTGCGTACATTGATTTCTACCAGTTCTTTGTTCGGGTTGGCACCTTGGAAATTAGCGTAAATCGTGGTGTGGTCAGGGCTTACTTCGGCAAACCAAACGTAGGTCGTCTGTTTTGGATTTTGGACCGGAACCATCTCTTGTGTCCAGAGATCCTTGAACTCCAGCTTTTCGACAGGAGCTGCCAGTTGATCATACTGACTGACCTCATAAAAAGACATGCCATTTAGATATACATCGCCTAAGTGTCTTGTCTCCTCTATAGTGACGAGCCAATCGCCAGACACTTCCTCAACATACGGATTAAAGCTGCCAAAAAACGTGTTCGGCAAGATCACTTTCCATATTTGGTTCTCAACCTGCTGCCAATCTTGTATATGCTCAGAGCCTTTTATGACAACCTGCTCGTCTTCAGCGGCTTGATAAATAATTCTTCTTTGTTCGCTTAATCCTTTGTATCTTGGTTTTACCCACTCACGATATATCCCTTCATGAACGATAACCTTATCCCCAGCCACAGCTACTGAAGCTGCTTTATTGATGGTTAAAAAGGGATTATGTTGAGTGCCTTGACCTTGATCTGAACCAGTTTTTGATACGTGATATTCCATTGTCCTATAACCTCCGCTTGGTTGACTTTATCCAATATTATAGGAAATAACGTTGTTAGTTCTATACTTTATATAGTACACTTTAAGACAAAATTAGTGTTTCCGTGAAGGAGAATCTACTTGTGGCCCTTTTTTGAAAAACATGGTGTCAGCGAAAAAGATTACTTTAAACTCATTCCATTGAAAAACTATCATTTTCCACTTCATTTTCATCGGGCATTTGAGATTATTTATGTCAACGACGGGCAGTTATCTATCTCCATTGATGGGAAAAGCTATCAGGTACAGAAAAATGATCTGGTTTTTATTTTTCCTAATCAGATGCATGAATTTGAGACGATTGATTTTTCGGAGATTATGGTAATCCTCTTCTCCACAGAATTGATAGGTGATTTTCACATGAATTATAAAAGCTTTATACCAAATGATAATGTTCTCCATGCTGTGAATGAACCTGATTGTACAAAGCTGGATTCGATTTATAGCCAGAAAAGTTTCCTGTATGGTGTATGTGCGCAGTTGATCTGTCAGACATCATTTGCTCCGGTCAAACAGTCCCCGCAAACAAAGGTGCTCTATAAAATCCTGCTTTTTGTAGAACAAAATTATTCTGCCGATTGCACATTAAAAGCTGTAGCAAAACATCTGCAATATGATTACCCGTATTTATCAAAGCTATTTGTCCAGCTGATGAAAATGCCCTTCACAGATTACTTGAATCACTATCGGATCTCACAAGCATGTTATATATTAAAAAACTCGAATCTGACTATTGGTGAAGTTGCCAACCTTTGCGGCTATAGTAACTTACGGTCATTTCATCGGAATTTCCAGAAAATCACCCATCAATCGCCGAAAGGGTATCGGGTTTCCAATCCGCCTGATAAGGAAATGAACTAGAAGACTTAAGGGGGGAAGGAAGAGGATAAAAAGAACTCCAAAACCACGAGTATAGTGGTCTTGGAGTTCTTTTTTTATTTTTGCATCATAATTCTGTAAATCAGCATGGCGGCTTCGGCACGTGTGGAATGGGCAGTTGGTGTAAGCTGCTGCTGAGAGTCTCCTTTAATGAGACCTGCTGATACCAGCGTTGCAATATCATTTGCCGCATAATTAGAAATTTGATTATGGTCAGTGTAGCTGTCTAATGCAGAGGGGGAGGAAGCGGTCGTATTCGATTCCCATACCTCAGCAGCCTTCAATGCCCTAGCTGCCATAACAAACATTTCTTGTCTGGAGATGGAGTCATGAGGGTGGTAAAGGCCGTCGGTTTGGCCCGTAACTACCCCTAATTTCTGAGCTGTCATAAGTCCCTCATAAAAATAATCGTTAGGTGACACATCAGCAAAGCTATTTCCTTCTGCTGCAGATAGACCTAAAGCTCTAACTAATAAAAGGGCGAAATCTGCACGTGTAACAGTCTGGTCGGGCCTAAACTCTGTTTCTGTTACACCATTAATGACACCTTTTGATGTTAGTACTTCTACAATAAACTTCGACCAATGAGAATCAGTTATGTCCCTGAACGTTTTGTGATTGTAAACGGCGGCGTATTGTCCAGAAGAATTTGTTGTTGAGAAAATAGCTTGCTTCTTATCTGAATCATAATTCCCGCCTACTACCGGTTGGATGACTCCGTGCTCATTGACGTTCCACACTACAATAAAGGCGTTGTTCAATGGAACTACAGCAGCTGGATAAGGAAGCCCAATTTGTATGGCCGAATTTAAACTCTCTAATTGAACTGTTGTACCATCTAAAAGTAACTCGTAATCAATAAGCAAACCTTCACCCAATTGCTTCTTTAAACTTCCTGTTGTATCGACAGGCTTGAGGAGCAAGGTAACCGTCTTCACATTGTCCAGTGTCTTCGCCGGGAATAGATTATCCGGAAGTACAAAGGTAGCTAGTGATGTATTGATCTCCAGCTGCAATGTGGATGCTCCAACAAGAAATGCTGCGGCAGGGAGAGTGACTTCAAATGAGCCAACATTTGACGATTGTTCCTCTGCGAGCTGAATTCTTAGGATTTTGTGGCCTGCGGAATTAGGTTTGGCTAAAGCCATAATCTTTTGTAAGGAAGATTCAGTCAATATTGCGCTAGCTTTTTCTCCATTCATAGTAGTAGGTATCTCAATCCTTACGCTACCGTCCAAATGGAGTATAGTAGTGGCCGAATCTCCAACCGATGTTCCGGAACTGCCTGCACTCACGGCAGCCGTCGGACTTGGAGAAGCGGTCGGACTCGGAGAAACAGTCGGACTCGGTGAGGCCGTCGGACTTGGAGAAGCCGTTGGGCTCGGAGAAACAGTCGGACTCGGAGAAGCCGTCGGACTTGGAGAAGCCGTCGGACTTGGAGAAGCCGTTGGGCTCGGAGAAACAGTCGGACTCGGAGAAGCCGTCGGACTTGGTTCCGGCCCATCCAAAGGAATGAACTTCAAGAAATCGCCCCAGATTATATTCCCGTCAGCATCCCTAGAGTAATTGACTACAGGATTTAAGCTGACAAAGTTAGAATCACTCAGTTCTAAACCCGATTTATTGACCGATCGCGTACCGTCAAACATGAAATTATTGTCCGCAGCTAAAGAAGCTGGATATTGGTCTTTTGCAATGTTGGCAGTTCGGTAAGATAAGAAACCGTCAATCGTAAAGTCTGCAGTAATGTGATCATAAGTGGTGAAGCTTATATTACCACGCGTATTGTTAAATCCGATGTTGTTGATGGCGATCACACCTGGATTACTATTGCTTGTAAAACCATAAGCGCCATTACCAAAAGCGATGGAATCGCGGATGGTATGTGTGACATGAATGCCTTCGCCACCAAGCTTGAAGCCATTTTTATCACCGGCACCTACGGTTCCGTCTGTTAAGAACCCATTGTTGAAGGCGGCGCTGTGCTCAATCAGCACTGAACCTATTGCACCTGAGCCTGCTTTCGTATATAAGTCCCAGCCATCGTCGATATTGTTATGCGCCAGACAACCTCTAAAAATATTACCAACACCCGCAGTCAATTTTGCCGCAAAGCCATCGGCATTATTGTCGGATGGATCACGGTTGTCGAAGGAGGTACTGTTGAGAATTAAGTTGTAGGAAGGCCATTCACTGAGTTCTATCGCGGTACCATCTGTTCGGCTGATTTGTAGACCAGTGTCACCATTCGCATAGAAACGGCTATTTTCTACGATGTTATAATTACCTCCCACTGTAAAGCCCTTGGTATTCCCAGCTGAGCGAGTGAAATCAAGTCCCTTCACATGCCAATAGTTTCCGCTCAAGAGAACGCCTTCTGTTTTTTTGTCAAAATCAAAGATAGGTCTTGCTCCTGGTGCTGCTTCTATATACTTTTTGGCGGAGGCTTTACCATCATTGTACTTTTTAATCTCAAGTGGTGATTTCCGCACATAACGACCCTCAAGCACAATAATATGCTGACCTGGTTTAACGAAATCAATCGCAGTATCAATATCAAGTGGGAGATTGATCGTTCCATCTCCGGAGCTTGATCCGGTGGGCGATACGTAGATCTCATCATCTTCGTTATAACTTTTTAGGGTGACGGTAAAGTTGCTGATGATCTTCTCATAAGAGGTCAAATACTGAGTATCATCTGGTAAAAAAGTAATGCTGAAGTTCGTATCTCCTTGATCAAGAAGTCTCGTGGGAATAGAAAGACGTTTACCAGCTATTGCCTCGATATCCTGAGCGATGATCGTAGAACCTTGCTTCAACGTCACCGTTCCGTTGACATTAGAGCGCACAATCATTTGGTAAGCTGGATCTGAGGTTTTACTTAGTGAAAGTATATTTAAGCTAGGTGTGACGGGAGTCGCAGGTGGTTCTATTTTAGGAGAATCTGTAGCTGCTGAAGTGACTGTTAATTGAATATTGCTTACATTAATTGTGGCTAAACGAGCAGCATAGAATCCGACATACATTTTTGAATCCTGTACGCTTAGAATGTCTGGTGTGAAATGAATAGCTTGCTGGCCATTATTGAGCTGTCCTGTAAAACCACTATTCGTCTTTGCTAAGGTTAAATGGTAAGGTGCTGCAGGAACAGTATTGGCAGGTACCGGACGTTCTTTTTGAAGCATGATGGTTTGAATCCCTTTACTGCCAGTCCCATCCGTTTTTTCAACTCCAGTACGGACAAAAAGCTGTGTGCCCAGATCGCTTTTCGTCCCGCCGCTATAACCACCGAGGGCAGCTATATTGGATGCAAAGACGCTAGAATTTCCTTGTGTGCCGATGACGTCACGTGCCATAATGCCAAAAGATTCTTGCCCGTCATATGGATTTTTTGCAAAAGCCAACACTTGGATATCCGCAGACAGCACGAAATTATCTTCCGCAGCATCTAGCTCGGTGTAATAGAAGGTAATGCCGTCATGATCTTCGGTGACTTTACCGCCGCCTTCCAAAGCGATCAGTTGGGCGGATCCATCCTCGTTGACAATCGTCTGATTGTTAGTAGCTGAAGTGGACTGACCGAATTGAATGCTTTTCCAAACGGGATCCATCTTTTCTTTTACTGTAACGGAATACGTAATGGGCATAATAGAAGAATCGGTAGGGAGTATGCCAATTTCATACACTCCAGCTGCCTGATTGTCGAACTTGGAAGTGTCGAGCGTATAGCTGTTTAGCTTCTCTCTATCTGAATTATCATACACTTTGGATACGAAGAGATCTTTGCTGTCAAAGTTTTCGTTAATAAAAAAGGTAGTTTTAGGATAGCTGGTGACTTCGATGCCAAGTAGTTTTTTAACGTTGACCTTAACTTGAAAAGAGGTTGTTAAGCCTTTATGCGTAATTGTGATTTTTTTATCCCCAGATGTCGTGGTGTCGAGAGGAGAGACCTTGTATTCATTGTTCAACAGCCGAATCTGTGTACCATCACTGTAATGAGCATAAACCACAAGTCCTTCTAGTTTGAGGGAGTCACCGATATAGTAGAGTGTTTGTTTAGGTTCATTTCGAATTTCTAAAGCGGATAACGTCGCTGCTTTTACTTCCACATTAAAGGTCGTTGTGATTGCCGGCGCCTCTGTTGTAGTAACGGATACCGCTGTGGAGCCTGATTGCGTAAATAGATACGGTAACAAATCACTGACCGGTTGTCCGTTAATGGAGAGGGAATAAAGATCACTGGTCAGCTCTTTGGTCAGGAAGCCGTCGTTATAATTGGCAACAAGAACAAGACCTTCTGGATCGAAGGTATCCCCTGGGTAATATACGGTTTTAGCTGGATAATACTTCACTGATAATGAGGTCATAGTTAATGGAACGATTTGCAAAGGAATGCTCACGAAAGCACCGTTGTAGTTAATGGTTATGATATTTTCTCCAACCTTGCTGCTATCAAAGCCTGTAACAATATAATCCGTAGAAGACAAAACTGCTTCACTCTCATCAGAAAAAATAGCCTTAACGACTAATCCAGTCAAATCAAGGGGTTCACCAACCAGATAAGTGGTTTTCGTCATTGCGCTCGTATCAGCGGTTATGCTGGTTACGATTTTGGATTCAAGCTGGATGTCTATGTCACTGAAAGTAACAGTTGCATCTCTAGCTACATAGATTCCGGCAAAAAGAGTATCTGTGAACGTATCGTCCAGTGTGATGATTTCGGTCTGATCACCCACACTTAATCGATAAGTATCTCCTGATTTTTTAATACTTAGCGAATATACAGCTCCTGCGGACGGGGCCTGGATATCGCTAAAAGGATTTAACTTCACTTGGGTGTCTTTTTTATAAAAACCTTTCATTACCTGATCCAAAGCACCCACCGCCGCATAGTTAGAAGTGGTTGTGCTTGTATCTCCGTTCGTCCCAATACTGTCGCGGAGCATAAGACCGAAGGATTTCTGGTTAGGTGTGCTGACAGTGCTATTGCTATTAAAAGCAATCACTGAAGCGGTCGCTTTCAGTTCAAAGTTCGCATCCACAGGAATCTCTTTCGAATAAAAAGATAATCCCTCATCGCTGCTGGAGATTTTGCCGCCGTAAGTCGTTATCGTTACAGAGGTTGGACTTTCAATTATAGGTTCGGGGTTCTTAGCTGGACTAGTATTGCCTCCGAAGGCGCTGAAGCCCCAAGGTCCTAGCTCGATTTGGCCTTCTTGACTGAATTGAATGTTTCGGAAAGTAACCGTAGTATTTCTAGCAGTATAAAGGCCCGCATATTGAATGGAGCCGTCAAAGCTTTCGATCGTTTTGGTTTCATTGCCGATGCGGACAATATACAGATTTCCGGTCTTTTTGATGCTTAATTCGTAATTCTCTCCTTGGGCAGGGCGATTAGCGTTATCAAACACGTACCCAAGTTTCTGTAGGCTTGTATTTTGCAATTTGTGAAACGCTTTCATTTCTTGATCCAAAGCACCCAAGGCGACATAATCTCCAGAGTAGGCTCCGAATTGGTTATCCCACACATTGCCGCGCAGCATTATTCCGAAGGAAACTTGGTTATTGGCTGTCCAAGCATCCACGTGAGCCGTTGCCTTTAACTCAAAATTAACACTTGGATCAACTTCTTTAAAGTAATAAGCGATACCTTCCGTGCTGCCCGATACTTTACCTCTATCGTTCGAGCTTCGCAGTGTTGCTGATCCATCCGTGTTCTCCGTAATGCCAAAGTTGGCCGCAGTAATCTTGTCTTGCCCCCCAACATCACCAAATACGCTGCCTTGCCATTCACTTTGAATGTTAATCATTCCTTCATAAGGATCAGGTGCTTCCTCTGCAAACATCGATAACGGAAAAGAGGAACACAAAAGCAGGAAGGTTACGAGCATGGCTAACAAACGTTGTTGTTTTCTCAATGATTAAAACCTCTCCTTATATGATCGATTTTGACCAAAGCTAAGCTTGATCATCCGAAATTATACGTTATCACTAAAGCGTACAGCTATAATCAATACGCCATATAACGCTGTTTATGCAGCAGGAGAGGGATAATCTGAGTTAATGACACCCGGTTTATGCCTTTGCTTCTGCTACTTACGTTGAGTTTTTGGAGTCTGTTGCTGGTGGTTAGTACGCTGGCGTGGTGGTTACGGGCGCCGAAATTGCCGGTAAGTATGCTCGCAATGGAGGTTCACAACCGTTTGAGCAAAAATTACGCCCGCGATTGGAGTTACGGACCATAGTGCAGCTATTTCGCCTAATTCGCTCATTTCCCCTGAGTTTCGGACTGCATAGCTCTTAATGAGCTGAAAAAGTGGATCAGAGGGGTGCTTTTGAGTAAATAGCTGCGTCTGAGTCCGATAGCGTGGCGAAAACGAAGAAATTCAGCAAATAAGGGCTGTACGGTCCGAACGTATGGAGTGCATTGGTGATAGTCGTAGGTATTCTATAAGATACGTAGATTCTGGGGAAATCAAAGCCAATACACGGGCTTGGGCAGTCATTACTTCCGCGGTTGTCGTTACGGACCGTAACGCAGCTATTTCAGCTAATTCGCTCATTTTTCCTGAGTTTCGGACTGCATAGCTCTTAATGAGCTGAAAAAGTGGATCTGAGGAGTGTTTTTGAGTAAATAACTGCAGCTGAGTCCGATAACGTGGCGAAAACGAAGATAATTGGCAAATAAGAGCTATACAGTCCGAACGTAGGGAGTTCAGCTGGCGAGAGTGCATAATGAATGGCAAACAGATTAAAACTGGCTTACAAAGTGAACCAAATCATCTAAATATGGCTCAACAACAATATGTCGTGGAAAAAAGACAGCGGTCAAATATGTTCTTAATGGTGATGAGGCATTCTTTTTTGAGAGCATAGAGTGATCAGCATCAGGAATAAAGAAGACTGAAAGCAGATTTTCAGGAATTTTTTCACGGTAAACACGTTCGGTTTCCTCAACATCTACATTTATATCTTGCCCGCCAAGAACTAAATGGACAGGTGTAGTGAAGTTTTTTAAATCCCCGCTCGCATCTGACTGATAATTTTTAGCGAAAAAACCCCATTTTTCTTTGGAAATTAAATCGTCCGATTGTGCAATTCGCAAGTAACTTTCATACGACGCCTGTTCTTTAAGTAGCAGTAGGATTTGCGCGTTATAATCTTCTCTCTTTTTTATCTCCTGTTCTGAAAAACCTTCTAAAATCATCTCTTGTCTGGTATTGTATTGTCCTTGAGAAATCCATTGAATGGCGGGGGATACAAGAATACTGAAGGCGAGATCAGGCACTTTTTTAACAATCTTAGGAATCACCCAGCCCGCCTGACTTGCTCCCCACAAACCAATAGCTTGATCATCAATCATAGGTAAGGCTTTAGCCCAGTTAATCGCATATATAGTTTCTTGCGCTCTATCCTCCATGCTTTGCTCTAGCCAGTTCCCTGAAGAACCCCCAATACCCGGTTTGTTAAGAGATAAGGAAGCATATCCGGCAGAGGCGAGCTTTTCCCACAAAGGTTTATATCCATCATCGTAAGTATCATTAACTGGGCCATCCCCATGAACAAAAACTACCAGTCCGACGGTTCCAGAGTAGCTTTTGGGCAGAACTAAGGTTCCTGTTAGTTGACCTTGAGGCGTATCTATTTCAATTTTTTGCTCAGTCATTGAAAAAGAATGTTGCTGTAGTACGAACAGGACCGCTGCAATCAACAACGAAATGGTAATCATCCAGACAGTTAGCTTAATTTTCTTTTTCATTCATTGATCCCCCAGATTGTAGCGATGTTTTTTTATCATGTAATGCCAAACAGGCTCTTTAAAAAGTAAATGTCTTACCGCGCTATAGTCAGATTTATGGATCTCAAAGTTCAACTGCTGGTACATATTAATGGCTCGTTTATTCTTGTTGGCAACATGTAGCGTTAGCTTTTCAACCTCAGAATGACTGTTTACAAAATCCGCCGCCCAACCCAGCAACTCTTTGCCAATTCCCTTATTGCGGTGACTGGACCGAACAGCCAAATGAGCCACATAACACTCTTTTGCTCTAGGTTGATAATCCAAAAAATATAACCCAAGGATTAACTTACAGACATTTAAGCATCCAAATTTCTTGAATAGCTGCAAAAAGGGAGCCCGATTCAGTGGTTTAATTGATCCTTTTTTAAGGGATAGCGTATCCTGCCATTTTAAGTAGATAGTGCCAACCACTTCTCCGTTTTCATAAGCGATTATTTGTTTAGATGATAAGGAAGAAGAATCTTGTTCCCAAAGTCTTATAAGCAGATCAGCAATTTCATTGTCCTCGAGAGAGAGGAGAGAGTGAAATTTCCCGTGAAATGCATCTACCAAAAGCCTGCTTACAGCCTCACGATCTTGTTCCTGGTAATGGGCGATGATAACCTCGTTTGTACTCATTTAGTGGTATCATCTAAGGCATGCTCGATTTGAATTTGAAGCTCATAATGAAGCTTGTCGTTGTTAAACATGGATAGGTACGATTTCTCCAAAATGATGATTGGTCCCAATACCATGTAGTGATGCCCATTTAAAAAGTGTTCCAGCTTGGCAATCTCATGATCTACATCCTGATCGTCTGTTACAAAAAATGCTTTATAGAGATAACACCCTTTTTCTAAAACAATGTCAGGGGCGGGAGTGGTTTCAATGGTTTCAAAGCATAAGGTTACTTGTTCAGAATCGTATACATAATGCAAATCTGTTTCAAATAAATGATGGTACTGCGGTTTTTTTTCATATAAACTTCGTGCAGTTATTGTTTCGTTATCCTCTAGCACCAACCACTTTTTCAGATAACGATTGTCCACATGTTTAATTTGATACTCCCCCTCCATGTTGCCATAATCTGCATGCTCTTTTAGTACCTTTTGTATAAATTGTTGCAGCATTATTAATTGGTTTATTTCTGAGTTGATTTTGTTTAACGATTTCTCTAACAGCAGTTGGTAGTTATTCGTTGCGGATTTACTAATACTTTGGTTAATGGTGCTGACAGGGATGTTTAATTTGCGGAGCAACAGGATATGTGCCAATTGATAGATCTCATCGATGCCGTACATCCGGTACTGATTATTGTCTATATAGGATGGAAACAGGATTTCTTTTTCTTCAAAATATCGAATCTGGTGGATAGATACATTCATAAGTTTTGATAGTTCGCCAATTGTAAGGTACGGATTCAAGGGCGGTGCTCCTAACTGTAAGTTATTTGATGAAATAACTATAAACCTTAGGTCAGACCTAAGGTCAAGTGTTGATTAAAATACGGACTAAGCAGAGCACTTTTTTTCTGAATAATGATTAGTAATAGTAATAGATGGTAATGAAAAAGACTTAGATTTTGGAAGGACAATGCGGGGGTGCAACGGATTAGATTCAGGATCATTTTTTTGTATGAGCCTTGCTGGTATGACCCTAGAGTTGCCATTACGGACCGTAATGCAGCTATTTTAGCTGATTCGCTCATTTTCCGTGAGTTTCGGACTGCATAGCTCTTAATGAGCTGAAGAATTGGGTCAGAGCAGTGTTTTTGAGTAAATAGCTGCAACTGAGTCCGATAGCGTGGCGAAAACGAAGATAATTGGGAAATAAGAGCTATACGGTCCGAACGTAACTTTGTTAATCAAACCAAAATAATCAAAACAAACTAATCAAATCATCACATTCTAAGCTGATAGGTTCGATTGCGTTCTTTTCCACCGACGATCTCTAGTAGCTGCTGTTCAACTAACTCATGTAAAACACGTCGGGCATGGCGATTAGTGACTCTAAGATGATGGGTGAGTTCAACAGGTGTGAAAGGACGCAGAAGACGTCTTGCGAAACGAAGTGTTTCAGCTTCTAACCAAGTTAATGAAGAGGGCGCGTCTGAAGCCATGAATTTGCCGATGAATGCGAGTACTAGTTGTTGACATAGCTGAGGCTCGTCCGTGATTGAGGGATAGGCGATGGATAGGAAGGTCCAACCGTCTAGCGATAATAAGGAATGGCGTCTACATAAATCTTTGAATCGTCGTACATCAAGATCTCTAGCATGCGGACCGTAGCCTTGAATCTCAATTCCGCCCTTTGCTCCACCTGGCATATAGGCCAGATCAAGATAACGATAACCATTGTTGAAATCGCGCACTTCCCATTCGGGGAACAAGTAGTTGAAGTTTCCTACAGCAGGAAACCATACGGCACGCAGAAATTCGACTGTTCCATAGCCCAACCCTTTTGCAAGAAGCTCCTGTCTGCGGGGATTGTTCTCCTTATCCAAGTTGATCTGTAACCATTCCTCTAGTTGCTGTTCGAATCTGGACATTTTGTATATCCTCCTTAAGTAATTTTTTGAAAAAAGAAAAAGCCGCTCCCATACAATTCCTCCTGAGCTAAACCCAGGATAGAGATTGTATAAAAGCGGCGTGTTCTTCACGACCTATAGTTGCTATTATAATGAGTGCTGGGGATTTCTTCAATGAGTTACTGTGTATAAAGATGACGAATTCTAATAGATTTTAGATGAAGGAAGCTAGCATGGTGAACGAGCTAAATTTGCTGAAGTTAATAGTTACTCTAAAAGCGGATTCCTCCCCCGCGCGGCCGCATGGCTTTTCTAGGACGAGCATTATGTGCTTACTGATCCGCAAAAATGGATTACGTGCTCTGCGCAATATCATTATTCATTTTCGAACGTTGCGGACCGTATTGCAGCTATTCGTACATTTTCGCTCGTATTCCAAAAGTTACGGACTGCATAGCTCTTATTAGCTGCATATCGACTCAAAATGGGGTAGTTATGAGCGAATAGTTGCAACTGAGTCCGATAGCGTGTCAAAACCCTCGTTTTTCAACAAATAAGGTCTCCTGAGTCCGCATGCGCGCGGCGTAAGCATTCAGAGTTCCCAACGACATCAGAATTGCCTATCTAGTCCAAGATGTCAGATATCATTGTGTTCATGTCTTCCATGTCACCAAAGTCATGTAACTCCGGGATGAACGGACCGTATTGCAGCTATTCGTACATTTTCGCTCGTATTCCAAAAGTTACGGACTGCATAGCTCTTATTAGCCGCAAATCGACTCAAAATGGGGTAGTTATGAGCATATAGTTGCAACTGAGTCCGATAGCGTGTCAAAACCCTCGTTTTTCAACAAATAAGGTCTTCTGAGTCCGTAAGTGCCGGGCAGATACATTCGAGTCGCCAAAGTAGCACAAGTCGCCCAACTGGTCCATTCATTTCATCATTAAACTCATCATGCTCATTTCGTCGTCCTACTCATCGTGCTCATACCGTCATCCTACTCATCATGGTCATATCAGACCCTCTTTTCATACAAGTCCCGCTTTTTCCGAAAAAAATCCTAATAAAGGTCCGTTACTTTGTCGAATTGTGAAGGAAATTAGAAAATTTTATAGAATTATCTATGTTCATCTAAACTTTTTACTCTACATCACGTGTTGCAGGATGGCCCTGGTGATTGCTGCAGCTTTACTCTTCCATAAAAGGGGCCGATACGATGCTCAAAAGGACATTACTTATCTATCTGATTGGTTTAATTTTATTATCTGCGATTCCTCTATCCATTCTTATGGGTCACGATAAACAAGGAAGTCACCTGCAAGTGCAGCATGGAGTCATGGATCTCGCGGCTTGGGATTATGAACAGGATAAGATTATCAAGTTAGACGGTGAATGGGAGTTTTATTGGAACCAGCTATTAACTTCTGAGCATTTTAGGGCGGGTAGCGCAGATATACCTGATTCTACAGCTTGGATGGAGGTGCCCTCCCGGTGGAACGGCAACATCGTTAATGGAAGCCCTTTACCCGCCTTCGGTTCCGCCACCTATCGGATGGTTCTAAAAAACCTGCCTGTAAGCGGGGTATTCGCCTTGAAAAAAACAAATATTCGCTTTTCAAGCAGGATTTTTGTTAATGGACAGTCAGTTATTGAGGATGGTAATCCTGCTGCTAATGAAGCTGATTATCGGTCAGGGAATATCCCGCTGATTGGGCTTTTTTCGTCTGATAAGGGAGATGTAGAAATCATAATTCAAGTCTCCAACTTCGATTATGTGAATGGGGGCATTCCGGTTTCTTTATCCTTTGGTGAGGAAGCAGCAATGATGGAGGTTCAGCAGAAGAGTACGGCCCGTGAATTTAGCACCGTTGCTATTTTAGGCACACTTGCCCTTATCTTTTTTATCTGCTTTGGGGCAGCGTCCTTATACCGTAAGCAGGATTACTCTTTACTTGTGTTTGCAACTATTTGTTTGCTGTTTGCGATATATCATGGATTGATCGGCGAGCGTTCACTCTTACTCTTTTTCCCTAAACTTTCGTTCATAGTGCTCTACAAAGTAAAGGATATAAGCTCCATCTCCTGCTTTATTGTGCTCGCAATATTTTTTTACCAAATGCACAAAAGCATAATATCTTTAAAATTTACTCAAGCCATAACGATTGTTTTAGGCAGCTTTATAATTCTGGTCGCCATCCTGCCGATTCGTTCTTACACGGTCATTTATCCATATGTGATTATTTTATATGAGCTGATGTTAATTTGGATGTTATGTAGAGTGGCCACCCTGTATATCAGAAGCGCAGAAGTAAATAGAATCAAATTGCTGCTGATGTTTATGGCGATTCTAGCTATTAATCTATATTCCATAGACATTATTTTGTTTGCTCTTTCTATAAAAGAGAACCTTTGGCTCGGGCAGTTTTACATTGTGGCTTTTAATATCATCATGATCGTGCTGATTGTTCTACGTTTTTTTGAAGCCTACCATACCATAGACGAGATGAAAAACCAGCTGATCGGGCTGGATAAAATTAAAGATGAATTCCTTTCCAACACCTCACATGAACTAAAAACACCTCTAAATGCCATAGTGAACATTACAGCTACGCTGCTGGATGGGGTTGAGGGTCCAGTTAATGAAAAACAAGCGCAGAATCTAGCGATCGTCATAGGGAGCGGCAGAAGATTAACACATATGGTAAATGAACTACTTGATTATTCCAAAATGAAGTATGGAGACATCACATTATACAAAAGCAACCTGGATTTGAAAGCCGTTGTTGATTCCGTCATTGGTATTCATTCTTTTTTGCTCGGAGAAAAGTCGATCCTGCTCGTTAACAGAGTCGCTTCGAATTTCCCTATGGTGAATGCAGATGGCAATCGTCTGATTCAAATTTTCCACAACTTGGTTGATAATGCAATTAAATTTACGGAACAGGGTGAAATAGAGATTAGTGCCAGAGTTATTCAGGAGTGGGTGGAAGTACGTGTGGCAGACACAGGTTTGGGTATCTCACCGGATATGCAGGAGCGTATTTTCAAAGCTTTTGAGCAGGTGGATGAGGCGGAGATCCATAGTCATGGTGGAACAGGGCTCGGATTAAGTATTACTAAGAAGCTAGTAGAACTGCATGGTGGGAACATAGCTGTGGAATCTACAGTGGAAAAAGGTTCGGTGTTTATTTTTACACTTCCACGGTGGGATAAAGCGGTTAAGCCAATCTCGAGGCCAACCCTTAAGGCGGCACATTCTTATAAAGAATTAAGTTTCTCCCATGGTAGTTATCCCCTTTATATCAAAGGCGAGATCAATGAGCCCATTTTAGTAGTGGACGATGATTTTGCCAATCTGCAATCTATGATCAATCTGTTTAAGCTAGAGAAATATTCTATTGTGGTTGTCAATCGCGGGCAGATGGCACTTGAGGAGCTAGCGAAAAACACAGACTTTTTTCTGGTGGTACTGGATATTACCATGCCGGACATTTCGGGTTACGAGGTTCTGCAAAAGATTAGAGAGAGATTTACTCCTCTTGAACTGCCTGTGTTAATGCTGACGGCCAAGAACAGGGTGAGCGATATGAAGATGTCCATGGATAACGGTGCAAATGACTATGTGGGAAAACCTTTTGAAGCTGAAGAGCTAATGGCACGTGTTAAAAGTCTGACCCGATTGAGAGCTTCCGTGAAGACTGCCAAAGACGCCGAAATTGCTTTTTTACGATCCCAGATCAAACCTCATTTCTTATACAATGCTCTGAATTCAATTGCTGAACTATGTGTGGAGGAACCTGAGAAGGCCGAAGAGTTGACACTGCAGCTGTCACAGTATTTGCGAAGCAGCTTTGATTTCAAACAACTGGATTCACTAACGAGTCTGGAGAATGAGCTTGAGCTGGTAGAGGCTTATATCAATATTGAAAAAGCACGCTTCGGTGCCAGATTAAATGTGGAATATGATGTGAGAGTGAATACGGATTACCGGATTCCTCCGCTGATTCTACAGCCTTTAGTCGAAAATGCAATAAGGCATGGCCTAATGTCCAATTTGCGGGGTGGCACGGTAATTATATCTGTAAAAGAATTAGAGAATTCTGTGATTAGCTTTATTGTGGAGGATAATGGATCTGGAATGAGTGAGCATAAATTGAAAAAAGTAATGCAGTCAGATGTAGATAAAAGAGGGGTGGGGCTGTGGAATATCAGTCAGCGCATCAAGCTATTATATGGAAAAAATATTCATATTCAAAGTGCTGAAGGATTAGGCACAACGGTATCTTTTGAAATTCCAATACAGCAGCTTAAGCGGATGGGAGGTTGAGGCATGCTGCGAGCGATTATTGTAGATGATGAGGAGTTATCGGTAAAACGCCTGAAGCGGATCTTATCGCAGAGCGGAGAGATTGATGTCTATGAGACGTTTTTGAATCCTGCGGAAGCCTATGCTTTTGCGAAGGCCAATCCGATAGATGTAGCTTTTTTGGATATTTCTATGCCTGAGACGAATGGGATGAAGCTTTCTAGCCTTTTGCATGAATTGGATGAATCGATAGATGTGGTTTTTGTAACCGGATTTGATGAGTATGCGCTGCAGGCTTTTGACCTGAGTGCAGTGGATTATCTTTTGAAGCCTGTAACTGCGGAGCGGTTGTCTAAGACGTTAGAGAAACTCAAAAAAATAAATCGAAATACAACGGCTGAGCCTACGTTAGAAGTTTTTTTATTTAATGGTTTAAAAGTGTACCGCAGAACGCAGAACAGAGAGCTAATCAAGCTGAGAAGTCCAAAAACAGAAGAATTATTTGCTTTTCTGGTTAGTAAAGGGACGGTTAGCCGGGAGGAAATTATCGACACGTTGTGGAGCGGATTGGAGCCTGAAAAAGCATGGAAGAATCTGAACTCGACGCTGTATTATATTCGAAAAGCAATCGGCGCCAATTATATAAAAGCTAGCAGGAATGAAATTCATGTAGTAGAAAGCAGCATTTATTGTGATCTGTATGAATTTGAGCGATTGTTAAAGCAAATCAGGCAAACCTCTGAAAGACATGTTGAATGGATGATTCAAGCAGAAGTTTTATACACAGGAGCATTACTCAAAGGAAAAGCCTATGAATGGGCCAGTGGCAGGACGCGCAGACTCGAGCATGAATATATAGGATTGCTGGAGCTGGCTGCAAGATTTCATTTGGAGCAGAATCAGCAGCAGCAAGCACTGCATTATTTTGGAGAAATATTAAAATTAGATTCCTTGCGAGAGGACATCTATCATGAAATCATCAACTTATTAATTGAATTAGGGCGAATGAATGAAGCACAGCGGAAATTTGGTCAATTGGAAGAGATGCTGCAGCAAGAGCTTGGAACAACACCCGATCCTAAACTTAAAGCGTTAATGAAACAGAAGTTATTGTAATGGAAGGAACCTTCGAAAGGATGGCTATCGAGGGTTCTTTTTTTGTTTATTTTTTGTTTATCTTAATTTTGTATAATACTCTCGATTATTGTCGAATTAAGGACATGATTTATGCTAGAGGGGGAAATAGAGTTTGAAGCCATCATTTATGAAAATAGGCATTAGTATTTCGTTATGTACTGGACTTGTGGTGCAGGGGGTGGGTCCTATGCAAACTCCAATCATAAGTGCAAAAGCTAGTTTCGGTTGGCTCGAGAATAGCCCAGCTATAATAACGTCCATCAATGAAGATGACTATTCCAACGCAGGAGTTGAGGTAGCCAGTTTTTTGACAGGAAAAGTATCGGATCCAGCGTCAACAGGGATTGCTGTAGTAGCTTTAGATAATACCAAAGGGGCCTGGCAGTATTACAACACGGTAGGAAGAATTTGGTATAATATTGAGCCGGTGTCGAACAGTAATGCTTTTCTGCTGCTGAAATCGGAGAAAATCCGTTTTGTCCCGGCGAAAGACTGGAACGGAACGGCATCCATTAGCTTTAAGCTATGGGATACAACAGCATCCGGTTATCAAAATTATCAAAAAAATGCGAATACCACAGTATCTGCCGCGTTCAGCTCAGATCCGGGTATAGCCGTAATTACTGTAAATCCAGTGAACGATGCACCTTATCTGACAGAACTAAATGGTGGAGACTATCTTAGTTTTGACGGTAACGGGGATTATGTGACCTTCCCGGATCAACGGATTTATGGGAATTCTTTTACAGTTGAAGGATTTTTGAAGGTAGATGCTTTTCAGACATGGATGAGATTTTTTGAATCATCGATCGCAGAGCAGAACCACAATATTTTTGTAGGTTTTAACGGTAAACGGATGAATTTCACTGCCTACACTAATAAGGGAGATATTAATGTCACTGAGGATTTCCCGATTTCTAAATGGGTTCATGTCGCAATTGTTTATGATCACAGTCAGAAAAAGGGACGGATTTATTGGGATGGTGTACTTAAGGCAGAAGGGGCCATGGATTTAAGTACAGTAGGAAACGTTGCACGTCCGAATAACTGGCTTGGAAAAAGCACGTGGAGACAGGACGGAGATTATAACGGTGGAATGAGAGACGTGAGGTTCTGGAGTAAAGCCAAGACCCAAAGTGATATTGTTCGAGAAATGAATGTCGACTTGACAGGCTCGGAACCTAATCTGGCTTTAAACTATAAATTAGCGAATAGCAATGATGGGAATGTCGCTATTAATACCTCTGGTCTTCCCCTTAAGAACGGCACAATTACTGGGGCAACCTGGAAGCAGGACACAGGTTTTATGGGGAATACTACAACCGATAAAAACAAGTCGGTCTCACGATCCTTTAAGGTCCTCGATGTGGATGGAGATGACCTACAAGTATCAGCTACTTCCTCGAATACGCTCTTAATTCCGAATAATGGACTGAAAATAAGTGGAAGTGGTGAGTTACGAACTTTAGAAATAACACCCGCAGCGAATGCTTTTGGCACCAGTGTGATTTCTGTTAAGGTAAGTGATGGAGCATTAAGCAACACCTACACTTTTAATGTGACCGTAAACAATACGGGGGATGTAATCGTAACCGGAGTGACCCTGGATAAACCATCACTCAGTTTAACGGAAGGAGAAGTAGGAGACACGCTTAGTGCCGTAATAGCACCTGCTAATGCCACGAACAAAACAGTAAATTGGAGCTCTAGTGATGAGAATGTTGCAACCGTTGTGAACGGAGTAGTAACTCCGGTTGGAGAGGGGACAGCAGTTATTACGGTAACGACTACTGATGGAAGTTTTACTGCTTCGTCTGTAGTAAATGTGAGTGCCCCAATCCCGCCCGTTGTGGATGTAACTGGAGTGAAGCTAGATCAGGAGACACTAGATTTAACAGCTGGTGAAGCTGATGGACTCCTCAAAGCAACAATAGAGCCTGCGAATGCAACGGATAAAGACGTGATCTGGAGCTCGAGCGATGAAACAGTCGCGACCGTTGTGAACGGAGTAGTAACTCCGGTTGGTGAGGGGACAGCAGTTATTACGGTAACGACGAAAGATGGAAGTTTTACAGCTACAACCACAGTTAGTGTGAGTGCTCCAATCCCGCCGGTTGTGGATGTAACTGGAGTGAAGCTAGATCAGGAGACACTAGATTTAACAGCTGGTGAAGCTGATGGACTCCTAAAAGCAACAATAGAGCCTGCCAATGCAACGGATAAAGACGTGATCTGGAGCTCTAGTGATGAGACAGTTGCGACCGTTGTGAACGGAGTAGTAACTCCGGTTGGTGAGGGGACAGCAGTTATTACGGTAACGACGAAAGATGGAAGTTTTACAGCTACAACCACAGTTAGTGTGAGTGCTCCAATCCCGCCGGTTGTGGATGTAACTGGAGTGAAGCTAGATCAGGAGACACTAGATTTAACAGCTGGTGAAGCTGATGGAATTCTAAAAGCAACAATAGAGCCTGCGAATGCAACGGATAAAGACGTGATCTGGAGCTCGAGCGATGAAACAGTCGCGACCGTTGTGAACGGAGTAGTAACTCCGGTTGGAGAGGGGACAGCAGTTATTACGGTAACGACGAAAGATGGAAGTTTTACAGCTACAACCACAGTTAATGTAGCCGCTCCTAAGCCACCTGACGTTATCGTAACTGGGGTGACTTTAGACCAGACAGAACTTAACTTAACGGTGGGTGAAGGCGAGGGAACTCTACAAGCGACAGTAGCACCTGCTAATGCAACAAATAAAGGTATGATCTGGAGCTCGAGCGATGAGACAGTAGCTAAGGTTGTTTATGGAGTAGTAACGCCGATTGGTGAAGGAACAGCCATCATAACGGTAACGACGAAAGATGGTAGTTATACGGCTTCTACAACCGTTACTGTGAAGGCACCTGTTAAACCAGTTACAGCACCTGGAATTCCAACATCCGTAACTGCAACAGCAGAAAATGGTCAAGCAATCATCACCTTTATCCCGCCGGTGAACGATGGAGGCAGCGAAATCACAGGATATATTGTAACTGCTAATCCGGGAGGTTTGACGGTTACAGGAACTGGAAGTCCTCTGACAATCAGTGGTTTGACGAATGGAACAAGCTATACCTTCACGGTACAGGCAATCAATAAAGCTGGCATCAGCGAATCCTCTGCTGAGTCCAATGCAGTTGTTCCTAGCACTCCATCTGGTGGTGATGTTGTTGTTCCGTCGCAACCAACCCCATCACCAACTCCGGCACCTGTGGTAAATGCTGCTTCCATTCTAATCAATGGTAAAGCGGAAATAGTGGGAACCGCAACGAATGGTAAACGGAATGAGCAAACGTTAACCACCATTGTGTTAGATCAGAAGAAGCTAGAGGACAAGCTCGCCACTGAAGGTAAAGGTACGGTAGTTTCTATCGGTGCAAATAGTAAATCTGATGTTATAGTTGGCGAACTAAACGGACAAATGGTTAAAAATATGCAGGGTAATCAAGCGATTCTTGAGATTAAAGCGGGAAATGCGACATTTACACTGCCTGCTCAACAAATTAATATTGACGCTTTGAACGAGCAAATCGGCAAGTCGGTAGCTTTGCAAGATATTAAGATACAGATTGAAATTAGTGCTCCTACAGCCGATAAAGTTAAAGCTTTAGAATCAGCTGCGCAAAAAGGATCCTTCTCATTAGTTTCCGCGCCAGTTAATTTTACGGCTAGAGGTATCTACGGAGATAAGAGTATTGAACTTTCCCAATTCAATACGTATGTTAAACGTACCATAGCCATTCCTGAAGGGATGGACCCGAACAAGATTACAACTGGAGTGTACGTTGATTCCGAAGGTTCGGTACACCATGTTCCTACTAAAGTGGTTGTAATTGATGGCAAATATTTTGCTACTATCAACAGCCTAAGCGGAGGTACTTACTCCGTAATCTGGCATCCGCTTGAATTTAGTGATGTAGCTAATCACTGGGCAAAAGAGGCAGTGAACGATATGGGCTCCCGATTAGTCATTGAGGGAACAGGTAGTGGTCAATTTACTCCGGATCAAGCCATTACCCGTGCAGAGTTTGCGGCGATTGTTGTACGCGGTCTGGGACTTGAGATGGAACAAGCTGCAACACCATTCTCAGATGTAAAGACCACGGATTGGTATAACAGTGCGATCAACACGGCATTTACTTATCAATTAATCAATGGTTTTGAAGATGGCATGTTCCGCCCTGATGAACATATTACCCGTGAACAAGCGATGTTGATTATTGCTAAAGCGATGAAAATTACAGCGCTACAGACTAAGCTTTCTGTTCAATCGGCTGACGTTTTGTTAGCTCCATTTACAGATAGTAGTGAGGTTTCTAACTGGGCAATCAGTGGAGTTACTGACACTTTGCAGGCAGGCATTATCATGGGAAGAAGCAGTAAAGGGCTTGCTCCGAAAGATGATATGACCAGAGCTGAGGTTGCAGAGATCGTGAAGCGGCTACTTGAAAAGTCGGATTTAATCTAATCTACTGAGCTCCAGAATTGTGATCATTAGAGGATTCGTTCAAAGAACATTGAACGAATCCTCTTTTCTTTTTATGGTTAGCCAAGCTGGAGAATAGCTAATTATCCAGAAAAAATAACTTAGCTCGTTTATACGATAATTAATCATTAATGATGTATTTCAGACAGCACAATCAGGCCATGCAGAACGGCTGAAAGAAATCCTGAAAGCTCATCCGCACCTTGCGAATATGGAGAATAATATATTCGATAGTGATGGTTATACTTCCTTACATTCTGCTGCTTTTCATACGGATAATGTAGAACTAATAGAGTTGTAAATCGAACATGGCGCCGACATTTCTGCTAAAATAAAAAGTGGTGAATCTGCATGGTCGGTTGCGATTAAGCAGAGTAATCATAATGTTGCAGCAATTCTTCGCGGAAAAGGAGTAGTCTTGAATGAAAATCACAGTGGATGATAAGAATGATTCAACGGTAGCTATAATCTCTGGTGAGGAGATCATAATCAATAATGTAAGGGATGCCTTAGACTTAATGATGAATGTGAAATACCAAGGATGCGATAAAATGCTTCTGAGGAAGGAACAGATTACGGATGATTTTTTCGAGCTAAAGTCTGGAGTTGCTGGTGAGATTGCACAAAAATATACAAACTATCAGATGAGAGTTGCTATCGTAGGAGAATTTACAAGCTATAACAGCAAAAGTCTGAATGATTTTATTTACGAATGCAATCAAGGCGATAAAATGTTGTTCAAAAGTACTGAAGCTGAGGCTTTAGCGGCCCTACATTTATGCAAATCGTGGAGATGATCCAGAGAGGAGTTATATCATGGATGAAAGTAAAATCACATATGAATCGATCGATGCCTATATTTCCGGGTTTTCGCTTGAGGTTCAGGAAATCCTTAATACGTTAAGAAAGGTGATAAAAGAGGCGGCACCGGAAGCAGAGGAAAAAATAAGCTATCAGATGCCTACTTTTGCATTACACGGAAATTTGGTGCATTTCGCTGCTTATCCCAAGCATATTGGATTCTATCCAACTCCAAGTGGAATTAATGCTTTTAAAGATGAATTATCAGGCTATAAAGGTGCTAAAGGTTCCGTTCAATTCCCTATTGATAAGCCTATGCCTTATGAATTAATTAGCAAGATTGTAACCTTCCGAGTCGCTGAGAATCTAAAAAAAGTTGAAGCAAAATAAGGTCTCTACTGGTATGAAATAGAGAGGTCCATCTGGTCAGGGCTGGAAGTGTGCATCCATTGTTGATGTTCTTCTTGATGCTGGTGAACATTGGATCCACTTCCGAGGCACTCCTGCCTCTTTTTCCTCATTTCGGACGTCGTACAAACGCCAGTATGATATCCTGGGCATAGTCCCCGAACCCACTTCCGAACAGATTTAGTCCTCGTTTATTGAGTGCATCCTCCCGAATTTCAAAACGTACACGAATAGGTTCATTAAACGCCAGCTTTAAAGAGCTGATTGTAGTCGGAGATGAGAGAGAACCATTACAGCTGCTGCCCGATTCCGAGACACTCCATGTAGTAAGAGCTCCATATTCAGTTCCACTTCTCCAACGTTCAGGGGTCAGTTTCCCTTTGCGGTTCCCGAAATCGGAGGGACAGGTCCAAGTCCCGACTAACTGGTCATTGATGGATAAGCTGATATCACTGGCCCAATCCTCTCGAAATGAAGGGGCTTCTGAGCATACTTCTGCCGAAATGCGGATTTCGTCCAACTCGACGCCTGGAGGCAGGGGGTTGGCAAAATAGTATTCGACATAACCGGCTTCTGCGAACCATAAGAGAGAGGCATCGACTCGTTCAGGCATGTAGAATGCTCTTGGATCATCCTGGGAGCCAATGACGCCACCATCTTTTCCGGCCATCCCGCAGGACGGTTGTATGGAGCAGTGGGAGAACATTCCGATGGGCATATGTATTTCCTCAGTTTGATGCAGCCCATCCCCTAGCTTTGAAGGGAGATCGAGTTGAATAGAGCGACAGGTGACCGCACAGATTTTTTCGCGATTTGCTCCTTGTGTAGACGAGATAAGATTAACCTGTTCTAACGTCTGCACATTGATAGATATCGTTGGCTGAGCTACACCTAACGTCTCAGCTAATTGACTGACACTCATAGGCTTCTCTCCAAGGGCTTCAAGAATGCGGACGCGGACGTCACCAGACAGTGCTTTAGCTACATCTAAAATGCGTGACGCGGGATAACGTATCGTTTCTTGTGAAATATCATTCATCATATTTGTTCCTTTTCGTATAGGATGGGTTGAGGTTATTGTACAATGAAGATCGAGTATTGTAAAATCATAATAAACATTGCGAAAAACATATACTGGTGCTAAAATGGGCTCAACTTCTTATTTTGAAAGGCTGTGCTCGCCATATGACAACTTCTATATTAGCTTCTGAGACACTTGCGATTCCTCGTTCTGAACACCCTCATCCACATTGGCAACGTCATGAATGGATGAATTTGAATGGGCAATGGTCATTTAAGTTTGATCCGAACAATGAAGGTATGAAGGCGTTATGGTACTCCAATCCTGAAATCGCTTACGACTCAATGATCACTGTACCTTTTTCTTGGGTAAGTCCCTTATCCGGAATTGGCTGCGATCAACAAGGAATAGGCTGGTATCGCCGCACCGTGAATGGGCAGGCTGTTGACCAACAAACACGATTGTTTTTACGTTTTGGGGCAGTAGATTATTCATGTGATGTGTGGATAAATGGAGAACATGTAGGTTCACATCAAGGTGGATATGGTTCATTTGAATTTGATATTACACCTTACTGGGCAGCTAATTGTGAGAATAATATTGTCGTAAGAGCTGAGGATTTCGATCATGCTTATCAAGCGCGGGGCAAACAAGGATATGGAGAAATCCGTGGAATATGGCAGCCTGTATGGCTTGAAGCACGTCCCGAAACTTATATGAAAGATGCAAAGTTTGTGACCCGTATAGATGGACAGGTGAAGGTAACTACAAGAATAATTGCGCATGAAACGGGTTCGGCAGAGTTTACGCTGCAATTCGCTGATCATTCTGTTGTTCATACAGAGAAGCTGCAGCTTATAGCAGGGGTGAACGAATGTAAGCTGTCTATCGATGTTCCCAATCCGCATTTGTGGAGTCCAGAAAATCCTTATTTATATGAAGGTGAATTGCAGCTTAGTGGATCGTTTGGTACAGATACAGTCAGCACTTATTTCGGAATTCGCGAAATTCAGACTGCCCGCTTTGAAGATCGTGATTATCGGTGGATCACCTTAAATGGTAAGCCGATATATTTGAACGGTACTCTTGATCAGTCCTATCACAAGACAGGGTTTTTCACCTATCCAACGGATGAAGATATGCGGGATGAAATTTATCTAATGAAACGTTTAGGGCTAAACATGGTGCGAATTCATATCAAGCCCGAAGAACCCCGTAAGCTGTATTGGGCGGATAAGCTTGGCATTCTTGTTATGGAAGATATGCCTTGTTTCTGGGGTAATCCGGATGACAAGGCCAGAGCCTCCTATGAGAGTGAAGCCCTTGAGGTGATTGAACGAGATTATAATCATCCATCTATTTTTTCGTGGGTTATGTTCAACGAGACCTGGGGTTTGAAGACAGATGCTCAGGAGGCTAGCCTCACAAGTGATGTACAGCAGCAGAGTAGTTATCTTAAAGAGACACAGGAATGGGTGCGGGAGAAATATCGCTGGGCGAAGCAGCTTGATCCGACTAGAATTGTTGAGGATAACTCGCCGTGTAATTATGATCATGTGGAATCGGATATTAATACATGGCACTTTTACATTAATGGTTACGAGCAGCTGCAAGCCCACTTAAATGAGGTTGTAGATAAAACATTCCCGGGATCGGAGTTTAACTGTATTGGCGGCAACGTACAGTCTGATGCCCCTCTAATGAACAGCGAATGCGGTAATGTGTGGGGGATAGAAGGTGGTGCAGGGGACAGTGATTTGGCATGGCATTACCGCTATATGATGAATGAATTCCGGCGGCATGATAAGCTATGTGGATTCGTATTTACTGAATTCCGTGATGTTACGAATGAGTTCAATGGTTATTACCGGCTAGACGGGAGCGATAAGGATTTTGGATATGGGGATTTTGTTCCCGGGATGACGATTGCGGATCTGCATTCCCCAGATTTTATCGTGATAGATGCTCCTCCATGCCAGACAGTAGAAGCAGGGCAGAGTGTTAAAGTACCTTTGCTAGGTTCCAGCTTCGCGGACAGCTATCACGGTCATAATTTGAAGCTGAAATGGGAACTGTGGTACGACAATTTGGGGACTCGGGTCACTGCGCAAAGTGGACATATGTCTGTGAAATGGGATAACTTTGGAAACACTATACTTCCTTCTTTGAACATTACAATGCCTGGTCAGGAGGCGGCTGCAATACTTGCTGTTTCTCTGATTAATGAGAAGGGTGAAGCGATCACGCGGAATTTCATTACTTTTGATGTAAGAGGCGGTAATAACACTGTATTGTTTAAAGGTGAAGGAGAATTTATTCAAATTCCAGTGGGAGCTTATACCGATCATAACTTTAAGCATCAATGGGATGCTATCCAAGGATCTAAGATCAATGGTGCTGGGCAAGGTCAGTATGTATACGAGGTTACACTGCCAGATGCAGCAGATAAATCAATGATTGGTGAGATCGAAATCATGTTCGAAGCAAGTGCTAAACGATTGCTGGCGCGGCATGTTGAAGGTACGAAGCTTAATGATATGGGCCTTGATCTTATGCATGGGGCAGATGCGAGGGTGGAATATAATCCGAATACGTATTATATGACGGATGAAGAGCGTCATCCTTCCCGAGTGAACGTTCTGGTGGATGGGCACCGGATTGGTTCTTTCTATTTACCGGATGATCCGGCTGATAGCAGAGGGATTTTGTCTTGGCATTATCAGCCAATAGCGAATAAGCTGGATGAGGCTGGATCTTATGGCTACCTATGCAAGGCAAGTGTACCGGGACAGTTAGCAGCGAAGCTGGATCGCAATCGTGTTTTCCGTTTGGAGCTGCAAGCAGAGGACGGCGGGTTAGCTTTGTATGGCCGTAATGCAGGTCGTTATCCACTGGACTTGTTGATTCGTTATCGCTAAATAACCTTAATATGAAAATAAAGCAATCCCAGCTAAGAAGCAGGGATTGCTTTTTTATCGGTACTGCAAGGTATTATTAAAGTTCTTTATCATTAATGCTGTTTAACCAGCTTTCAATCTCTCCAATGACCGAACTAATGCAGCCATCTTCAAAAGGTGAAGTCAGGCCCGCAAGTTCAACCAGCTTGATAAAGGATTTGCTTCCTCCAGCTTGACATAATTCTAAATAATCACTCCAAGCGGATTTAAAATCTTCATTTGAACGTTTCCAGAACTGGAAGGCACATAGCTGTGCTAGTGTATAGTCAATGTAATAGAACGGGGAGGCGAAGATATGGCCTTGCTTATGCCAAAATCCACCCTGTTCCAGATAAGCATTACCTTCATAATTGCGGTGCGGCAAATATTTTTTCTCGATTTCTCGCCATGCTTGCTTACGTTCAGCAGGGGTTGCTTCAGGATTGCTGTAAACAAAATGCTGGAATTCATCTACAGTAACTCCGTAAGGAATAAACTGAAGGCTATCTGCCAAATGATTGAAACGGTATTTGTCTGCATCCTCTTCAAAGAACAATTCCATCCATGGCCAAGCAAAAAACTCCATGCTCATGGAATGGATCTCACAGGCTTCATAAGTAGGAAAAGCATATTCAGGTACATTAATATTTCGGCTTTCATACACCTGGAAGGCATGCCCCACTTCATGGGTCAAGACATCAATATCCCCTGAGGTTCCATTGAAATTTGAGAAGATAAAAGGTGCTTGGTATTGGCTGAAGTAAGTACAATAGCCACCGCCTTGCTTACCTTTTTTACTTACTAAATCCACCAGATTGTTATCCAACATAAAAGTAAAAAATTCATCAGTTTCCGGAGAGAGCTCTTTGTACATCTTGGATCCGTTAGCTACAATCCAGTCAGGATCTCCTTTAGGAGTGGCATTGCCAGTCTTGAAGCTGAAGTTCTCGTCATAAAACTTCAAGGCATCCAGACCTAGGCGTTCAGTCTGCCGTTTCTTAAGCTGTTGGGAGACGGGTACGATATGCTCCAGAACTTGTTTCCTGAAGTTGGCTACCATGTCGGCGTTATAATCGGTACGCATCATCCGGTCATAACCTAGCTCAACAAAGTTGCTGTAATCAAGCTTTTTAGCAATGCGGTCACGGACTTTAACTAGCTCGTCATAGATTCGATCAAAGTCACTTTCATGTTCAGACATAAAATCATATCTGGCTTGTGAAGCACGTTTACGCATATCGCGGTCCGTGGACAATTCAAAAGGAGTAAGCTGAGTCAGCGTGCGTTCTTCGCCTTCGAATGGAATCTTGGCGGACGCGATAAGCTGAGCGTATTCTGTAGAGAGTTTGTTCTCCAATTGTAAATCTTCGATGATTTCTGGACTAAAAGTACGCAGAGCTACTTCTGCAAGCTGAAGCAGCTGCGTGCCCCATTCTTGTTCGAATTCGGCTCTGTATTTGGAATTGACGAGTGCTTTGTAGTAGTCCGTTATGTATTCCTGAACGATAGGGCCAATCTCGTCCATGAATTCCTGTTCAGCCTTGTAGAATTCATCTGTTGTATTGATCGAATGGCGAACGCTAACCAATGTCTGCAGGGTGTCAAACTCATTGCGAAGCTTGTTAATAGCGGTAACGGAAGCCTTTTGCACTTCTAATGGCTCGGTGTCATTGAGATCTTTAAGCAGGTTGTTAAAATCCTGTTTGAACTTCTCTACATCCGGGCGCTCATAGCGATAATCATTAAATTTCATTAACTATTCAACTTCCTTTCTATACCAGATAGTCTCTATTATATATTCTGAACAGCAATTTACGATAGACCTGTGTTAGCTGTTTTTGAATAAAAAAAGAACAAATGGACAAAAGTGTAAAAACTTGTTAGATGAAATACGGTTTGATATTATCTAAGAATATAGTAGAAATGATATTTATAGCGATTACTTAGCCTTTATTTAACCAGCATTCACTGCATACGGGTTATCTCTGTTTATATACGAAGTTTTGTATTTTTCCACTTTACATCCTTCCTCCCTCTTTTTTTGCTGTAGGCGCACAACTGTCGACAAACTTAATATATCATGATATATTATTATGTATAAGATGAAAAAATTAGAGTCAGGAGATAACGAAAGTCATGAGTGAGACAACATCATCCAAACCGATGTATGAAAAAATATTTGATGAAGTGAAGCAGCTTATCGTTAATAAATCCTATGGACAAGGGGAACGGGTTCCCTCTGAGAAAGAACTGGCTGAAGCCTATAATGTTAGTCGGATTACGAGTAAAAAAGCTCTGGAAATGCTCGCCGCGGAACAATTAATTGTGAGAAAACCGGGGAGAGGTTCATTTGTGGCAGATCCAGCAGTCGATTACATGGAATCAGCGATATCTCCGGGGACGGTCTCCGACGGAACTGTTTTCAATTCCTTTAACCATGAGGAAAAGACGATCGGTCTGGTTATTACCGACTTTGGCAACAGCTATGGCACAGGCTTAATTTATGGCATGGAGCAGGCTTCACGTGATAATGATTGTTTTCTGGTTTTAAGAAGAACGTTTGGGGTGCCGGAGAACGAAGAGAAATCTATTCAGAAGTTGCTCAGCTTAGGTGTAGATGGTCTGATCATTTTTCCGGCTCAAGGCGAATTTTTTAATGCGGAGATTCTAAAATTGGTGATAGGGCGGTTCCCGCTAGTTCTGGTAGATCGCCATTTAAAAGGAGTGGCAGCAGCATCGATCAGTACTGATAATATGCAGGCTGCACTCAAAGGTACGGAGTATTTATTTGATCTCGGGCATACTCATATCTCCTTTCTCTCTCCACCTCCAGCGGATACCACAGCTCTTGAAGAGCGGGTAGAGGGATTTATTCAAGCGCATGCGGAACGGGGAATAGCTGTAGACAAGGGATTGTGGGTCAGCGATTTGACCTCAACACTACCGGATTCCTTCAACGATGAGAATATTGAACATGACATTTCGCGGCTAATTTCTCATATGCAAAAGAATCCAACAATAACGGCGCTTTTTGCTGTGGAATATAATATTGCGCTGCTGGCTAGAACTGCGGTCCAACGACTTGGGCTACGAATTCCAGAAGATATTTCGATCATTTGCTTTGATAGTCCGCCAACTCCACTTGGTTCGGGTTATGCATTTACCCATTTACGGCAAAATGAAGAAGAGATGGGGCGGCTTGCAGTAGAAAATGTATTGCGAATTATGAACGGGCAGAGTGTGTCCAATAAGATAATGCTGGAAGCTCAGTTGATTTCTGGTGAATCCGCAAGCTCCGCTAAACAATCTATCTCTAAATAGAATTTTGGCTTATTCTCCAAATTAAACATATATTAGTTGTTATAAAAACCTATCCTTTTGGATGGGTTTTTTTATTTGTTTTAGATATATATTTATCATTATAGATGTATTGATATATCATTATAATAAAATAAACATATTGACATACTAATTACATGACAATATACTAATCAATGAAAGCGCTTCAAATTTAAAAAGAAAAAGGGGGTATTATAACTGAAAGCAACTAGAGAAATACCCGAGTCAATGCATAAACTGGCATCTAGCGTAAAAGCACAGCTGAGTGATCGCCCGAAATTAGCCGAAATGTTCGAGAAATGTATGGCCAACACCTGGAACACAACCTTAAAACGAATGCCAAACGGAAGCACTTTTGTTATTACCGGAGATATTCCAGCGATGTGGCTACGGGATTCCGCCGCACAGGTCAGACCTTTCCTAATCCTTGCCTCCGAAGATGAAGAAATTGCAGACATGATTGAGGGACTTGTACGTAGACAATTTACTTACATCCAGCTTGATCCGTATGCTAACGCATTCAATGAAGAAGAAAGTGGGCATGGTCACCAAGAGGATCTGACGGAGATGAGCCCGGGAGTCTGGGAAAGAAAATATGAAATTGATTCGTTATGTTATCCAATCCAACTGAGTTATCTGCTCTGGAAGAATTCGGGCCGTACTAGTCAGTTTAATGAGTCGTTTGTAACAGGCGTAGAAAGAATCATAACATTATGGACTACCGAACAGAACCATGAGCGCGATTCAAAATATCTTTTTCAACGGATGAACTGTCCGCCCACGGATACGTTAGCTCGAGAAGGCAAAGGGACGTTGACGGCTTATACCGGAATGACTTGGTCTGGATTTCGTCCTAGTGACGATGCCTGTGAATATGGGTATTTGGTTCCGGCCAATATGTTCGCGGTGGTTGTTTTACGATATGTGTGTGAAATTGCCCGTAAGATTTTAGGTGATCAGGAGCTGGAAAAGAAAGCTAGAAAACTATCTGACCAGCTTAATAAGGGAATAAGTGAGTATGGAATTGTAGAACATCCAGAGTTTGGAGCGGTCTATGCTTATGAAGTAGATGGTCTGGGACAGGTGAATTTTATGGATGATGCAAATGTACCTAGTCTACTCTCTATCCCTTATTTGGGTTATGTGACTGCTGATGATCCTATTTATAAAAATACCCGTGAACTTATTTTAAGTAGCACTAATCCTTATTTTTTCGCAGGAAAAGCGGCTGCTGGCATTGGAAGTCCGCATACGCCAAATCGGTATATCTGGCCCATAGCTTTAGCGATGCAGGGAATGACATCTACCCGCTTTGAGGAACAGGAAGCCTTACTTCAGCTGCTGGAGAAGACGGATGCAGGAACTGGATTTATGCATGAAGGGTTTCATGTGGATAATCCTGATGAATTTACACGTCCATGGTTCTCTTGGGCAAACATGATGTTCTGTGAGCTTGTACTCATGCGCTGTGGTAAGCAGATTAAGCGCGGTTGAGACCAACAAGGTTTTTATAATCGACTCTAAAGGGGATAGAGAACATGAAAAAATGGCTGGTTACCTCAATTGTTTTGGTAATGACTACTGCACTTGCTGCGGGCTGCGGTGGCAATAACGGATCTGCGGACAAAGAGACCGGAAACACAAGCAAAGCTGGGAGCAGTACCGGGAAAAAGACAGAGCTTACCTTCTGGGGAGATTGGGGCGGTGAGGGACAGAAGCAATTTGAGACCATGGTGGATGCCTTTAATAAATCGCAGGATAAGATTCATTTAAAGTATGTGCTGCAGCAGGATATGATCACGAAGTTTCTGACTTCCGCAACCAATGGTGGCACTCCTGATGTGCTGTTTTGGGATCGCTGGAGAACTTCATTGTATGCTCCAAAAAACGTCCTGCATCCGGTTGACGAATACTTAACACGGGACGGTATTTCCAAAGATGACTTCTACAGCGAATCCCTTCGTGAGCTTTCATACGCTGACAAATTATATGGGCTGCCGCTTACCGTAGATGCTCGTGCTCTTTTCTATAATAAGAAGCTGCTCGCAGAGGCAGGACTTCAGCCTCCAACAACATGGGATGAGCTAGAGACGGCTGCTACGAAGCTAACGAAATGGAATGGCAATAAATTGGAGACTGCAGGTTTTTCTATGGGAGATTTGGGACTTTTTAATATGTATCTCCAACAGGCTGGCGGCACCATGCTTACAGAGGATGGAAAGACCAATTTTAATAATGAGCAGGGCAAGCAGGTGCTTGAGTTCTGGGATCGCCTAATGAACAAGGACAAAGTGTATAAAGTAGGGTTCGAACTTGGACTTGGTGAAGGGCAAGATGCTTTTGTCACAGGTAAAGTGGCTATGCTGTATTCCGGTCCGTGGATGCTCAGCACCTATAACAAATATGGTAAAGACCTGGATTATGGAATCGTTCCTCCTCCAGCCGGACCAAATGGTGATAAAGGTAGTGTCATGGGTGGATTTGGGCTAGTGATTCCAGAAGGCTCCAAACATAAGGAAGAAGCATGGGAGTTCATCAAATGGTGGACAGCGAACAAGGATAACGCGTTGCTCTGGGCAAAGACGAGTCTAAACCTGCCGGGTTATAAGCCATCGATGGAAGATCCATTTTTCAAGGATGATCCAAAGTGGCAGCCGTTTCTGGAAACGTTGGAGTTCGCCAAGGTTCGTCCGAACCATCCTGGATATTCCGTGATGGAGACTGATGCTTTGGCCCCTAATTTGCAGCTTAACCAGCAAAACAAGATGAGCATTGATGAGACCTTGAAGAAATCGCAAGAAGAGGGCGACAAAATGCTGAAGGATAATGAAGTAGTGAAATAATAAGTAAGACATTTGAAGTGAAGGGAGGTTTCGCCTCCCTTTTGCTTAGGAGGGGGTAGCTGAAATGGCTTCCATCAGAAAGCTAGAGAAACATCAGGCGCGGACGGCTTATCTGTTTATTACACCCACGGTATTGCTGTTTACAGTATTCACAGTCATCCCTGTGGTAATGGCGCTATATTTAAGCTTTACCAACTACGATGTACTTAGTAGAAACGATTGGATCGGTTTTGATAACTATCGCCGTTTGATAGAGGACAGTTTGTTATGGAAAACATTCCGAAATGTATTTCTGTATTCCATCATTTTCGTTCCATTTAATATTCTGATTTCGCTTCTCCTCGGGATTCTGCTTAGTCGATCCTGGCGTGGGGTAAAGTTGTTCCGCACATTGAATTATCTGCCTACCCTTACATCCGCCGTTGCTGCTGCTACCGTTTGGATCTGGCTTTTGCATCCTGAATTTGGTTTGGTTAACGGATTGTTGTCTTATGTTGGGATTACGGGTCCAGCTTGGTTATCCGAGACCCGAACGGCGATGTTATCCATTATTATGCTTACCCTCTGGCAATCGGTAGGTTCTAATATGATTATCTACTTGGCAGGTCTGCAGGGCGTGCCTGACTATTTGTATGAATCTGCACGGCTGGACGGTGCTAATAAGCTGGCTTGTTTCCGGTTTATTACTTGGCCGCAGCTGCGACCAACAACCTTTCTGGTCAGTACGATGTCCATCATTGGTGCGTTGCAGTTGTTCGACCAAGCTTTTGTGCTGACGCAGGGGGGTCCGGCGAATATGACAAAGACTCCAGTTTATCTGATCTATCAGCAGGGCTTTAATCAATTGCAAATGGGGTATGCGTCTGCACAAGCATTTGTGCTTGCTGTGGCGATTCTCATTTTCTCACTAATAAACATGCGGATCACAAAGGCGGAGGAGTCCATTGTATAAGCCGGGCTTGCCATGCAGAAGGGGGATAGAGGTATGGATACTAGCGGAAGTTCGTTATTAAAAAGAAGCTTAAGCAAATCAATCTATTATATAGCGTGCATAGTTATTGCTATCGTAATGTTTCTACCTTTTTATTGGAGTGTTCTTACATCCTTGAAGCCTGACGAAGAGATCTTCGCCATGCCCATCCGGTGGTTTCCTTCACATTTGACCTTAGAACACTATCGTAAGGCATTTACTACGGTTCCGTTTGCGCTCTATTTCTGGAATTCGCTTGTACTTGCAGTAGCGGGTGTATTGGCGAATCTGTTCTTTGGTTCTATCAGTGGTTATGCGTTCGCAAAATTGAATTTTAAGCTCAATAAGCCGATATTCCGCGTGCTGCTTGCGGCGATGATGATACCAGGCATTGTGACGATGATCCCCACGGTTTATGTCATGCGCCATATTCCTCTTTTTGGAGGAAATGATATTTTTGGTAGCGGGGGTAACGGGCTGATGAACTCATTCTGGGGGATTATTCTTCCGGGCGCTTCTGGAACCTTTGCTGTGTTCTTTATGCGGCAATTCTTTCTCACCTTACCTAGTGACATGATGGAAATGGCCCGGATCGAAGGCTGTGGAGAGTTTAAAATATTTTGGCGGATATATTTGCCGTTGACTAAACCAGCGCTGGCTACTTTAAGTATCTTTACCTTCCAAGCGGGCTGGAACAGTTTCTTATGGCCAATGATTGTGCTGAATGATCCCGAAAAAGCAACGATTCAGATGGGACTTCAAGCTTTTTCTTATAATTTTCAAACAGACTACGGTCCAATGATGGCTGGAGCGCTAGTAGCAATCTTGCCGATATTGGTGTTGTTTTTAGCTCTTCAGCGTTATTTTGTACAGGGGATAGCCTTCAGTGGTATTAAGGGTTAATGCAATAAAAATCGAACCAGGGAGAGAGTCTATATGAATCAATTGGAGATAGGGATTTGGGAGGAACGGGCGAATCAAGCACAAGCTGCATTGGATTCATTCTTCTGGAATGAAGCGATCAAAATGTACAATATAGAAACACCTTGTCCAAATGGAGAATGCAACACGATTTTTCATTATTGGTGGATGGCCCATGCTGTGGATGTATTGGTAGATGGACTACAGCGGACTGGAGAGAACTGGTATGCCAAAAGGCTTTCCGCACTTCATGAAGGTCTGCTACAACGAAATGGTGGTATGTGGCCAAATGAGTTGTATGATGATATGGAATGGATGGCTCTCGCGTGGCTTCGTGCTTATCAAGCAACTGGAGTGGAAGGTTATAAAGATACAGCCCTTCTTTTATGGAACGACATTCAGACAGGTTGGAACGAGCATATGGGCGGTGGAATTGCTTGGCAGAAATCACAGTTGGATTATAAAAATACACCAGCCAACGCACCGGCAGCTATACTTGCGGCACGCTTGTATCAAGCTTTTGGTGAAGCTGGCAATCTTGAATGGGCGTTAAAAATATACAGATGGCAAAAAGAGCATCTAGTAGATCCGGCAACGGGTTTTGTATGGGATGGCATGAATCGCACTGGCGATGGAAAGATCGATAAAGATTGGAAATACTCCTACAACCAAGGTGTTTTCATTGGCGCAGCAGTTGAACTGTACCGTATCACTAAAGAGCAGGAATATTTAGAGGATGCTCGTCTAACCTTTGCCGCCGCAGCCCATGAACTTGCTGACTCTCAGGGAGGTGTGCTGCCAGATGAAGGAAATGGTGATGCGGGACTGTTTAAAGGAATCCTGATTCGCTATACAGCTGAATGGGTCAAAGCTGATTCCGCAGCAGTTAAAGCTGTAGATTTCCTGCGAGCGAATGCAGAATGTCTCTGGGAACAAGGAAAGTCAGAGGATAAAGTGTTGTTTGGCGCAGATTGGACTTCGACTTCCGCTGGTGTGATTCAGCTCAGCTCCCAGCTTAGTGCGATCAAGCTGCTGGAGAAGATGGCTGAATTAACTAAAGAACAGGTTTGAGGTGAGTTCTTAATGACACAAGCAAAGGAAGCCATGGAAGCAGTCAGTTGGCAGGAAAAGTCCGAGTGGTTCCAACAATGTCTACTACGTAATTATTATAATGCTGAGACGGGGATCATGAACCAATGGTATCCCAGAGCGTACAACGTTGCGGGGGAAAACTTTTATTATTGGTGGCAGGCTCATGTCCTTGATATTTTAGTAGATGGTTATGAGCGTAGTGGAGATCCTGTGTATTCCTTGAAAATTATGGAGCTAAGTCAGAGTCTGCAAGCTTATAACGGGGGGACTTTCAGGCATAATTACTATGATGATATGGAATGGACAGCATTGGCGTTGCTGCGTGCTTATCGGGTAACAGGATATGAAGCCTATTTAAATGCTGTGCTTGATCTATGGGAGGATATTAAGACGGCTTGGAATGAACAGTTGGGTGGAGGTCTGGCGTGGAAGAAGGATCAGCTAGATTATAAAAACACACCTGCCAATGCACCTGCCGTCATTCTTGCAGCCCGGTTATATGAACTTTTTCATAAGCAAGAGGATCTGGAGTGGGCGCTCCGTATCTATGAATGGAACAAGATATATTTGATGGATTCTACGACTGGTTTTGTGTGGGATGGGATGAATAGACTCGGGGATGGCCAGATCGATTACGATTGGGAGTTTACTTACTGTCAGGGGGTGTTTCTAGGCGCTGGCCTAGAGCTTTACAAGAATACGGGTGATGTTCATTACTTAGAAGATGCGAATCGAACGGCTAATACATGTATTGATCGGTTATGCGATCCAATTAATCTGATGTTGCCTGATGAAGGCATTGATGATACTGGATTGTTCAAGGGCATTCTGATTCGTTATTTGGTTCAGCTCTGTAAAATATCTCCTGTAAATATCCGTATTCGCGAGGTTATATTGGCCAATGCAATGCAGTTGTGGGAAAAAGGTCTGGATAAACAACTGGGTCTGTGCAGTTCATCGTGGGAAGTGAAACCGGAGCTTCCGGTTCAGCTGAGTATTCAGCTCAGCGGCTTGATGCTGCTGGAGGGTGCTGCGGCACTGGTGAACGAATAGCCTGAAATATATAAAGACACCTCAAGAGAGGTGTCTTTTTGTTGTTTAAATTAACTATTTGCAATTAAAATATCCGATGTTTCCAGCCATTTAATTTAGCGATAGCTTCAATATAATAGTAGTCTCCATAGATCAGGGATACATCTATGAAGGAATCGCCACTGCCAGTTCCGTGCAATAAAATCGCTTCATGCTCCGGCAGCTCCCAGGTTGCGTAATTTTCGGTCAGTGAGCGCAGAATTCGCTCCGCTGCATTTGCATATAGACTTTTTTCGCCTAAGGGTACGATATCTGCAAGCTCTAATAATCCTGAAGCGGCTATAGAGGCTGCGGAGCTATCTCGGAACATCCGGGTGTCATCCTCTAGGCGGAAATCCCAATAAGGGACTTGATCCTCAGGCAAAGCAGAGATGAAATAATGTGCGATCCGCTTAGCAGTGTTCAGGAAACGTTCATCACCAGTGTGGCGATAAGTATTGATAAAGCCGTACAATCCCCAAGCTGTTCCTCGGCTCCAAGAGGATTCAGCCGAGTAGCCTTGACCGCCAAAATTCTCAAGATAAGCACCTGTCTCTGCGTCAAAAGAAATAATATGTTTGGTGGATCCATCCTCACGTATGCCATATTGCATTGTCGTTTCGGCGTGGCTAATTGCAATATGCTTATAGCGGGGATCACCTGTCACTTTGCTGGCCCAAAACAGCAGGGAGATATTTAACATACAGTCGATAATTACCCAGCCGTATTTATCTTCATTCCATGCGCGGATGAATTTGCCTACAGGATTATAGCGGGCAGCGAGGAAATTCGCTGCTTCAATCCCTCTGCGCAGGGCATCTTCGTCACCTGTAATTGTATGTTTGATAACAGCGGTCGGAAGGAATTGGAATCCCACATCGTGATGCATCTCAACCGTTGGTTTAACAAACCATTCCTCCAAGGTACCGTCCCAATGCCAAGCAGCCTCCTTGTAAAGATCTTTTCCGGTCATATCATGCATGATCCACAGGAGTCCAGGCCAGAACCCAGTGGTCCACCAGTCTGAACCGATATCATCAAATTTGCCATCTTTTCCAGCGAAATGCGGGCACTTATCACCGATTTGCTCTACCATACGTTCCACTTTTGTATCAAGTCTACCCATGATTTCCTGCCAATAAGGGTTTGTCATTATTATTGCCTCCAGTGTAATTAGGATGTTATGAGTATAGCTTTCTAAAGCTCAGGAAAGTTGTGTTTTGATATAAGGAAATGTTTGATTATTGTCATGTTGAAGTTGGCTTATAATTTAAAACTGACAAAATACAAACATTTCTGCATAACACATTAAAACTTTATCGGTGTTGGAAGCGATACAATCGAAATGAACAGGAGGATGGTAAAGTGGATGATTTACAAGTATATAAAGCACCTAAAGATATCCCGGGACGTGAGGATTATAAGGTCAGAGTACGGCAGCCTGAAGGAGAATGGCATAGCTTGTTTATTTACGAGGTTAAGGTAGATATGCATGAGGTGCGTCCTGCATCCATGGCTTATTTTGATCTGGAAGGTACAGTAGAAGTTGAAGTCACCTGTCTTTATACGGAGATTGATTGTGTGAACATTGCTCCGGCTTCGCGAGGGATCTCTTACGAATATCATGGAAATACCATTTTGTTTAAGCTAACAGGTCCGCAAAAGTTATCGATTGAGATCAACGGTGATATTTTTCGAAATCTGCATTTATTTGCTAACCCTAAGGAGAAGGATGCCCCTCAACCAGAGGATGCTAATGTTCTAGTAGTCCAACCGGGTTTACACCGGAAACCTGATCTTTTACGGCTGCTGGATAATGCCGCTGCTGATCCTCGTGAAAAAAGGAAGGTGCTTTATTTCGCTCCAGGCACACATTATATAGAAGAAACAGTATTGCCGGTCCCTTCGGAAACCACGGTGTATCTTGCCGGAGGTTCAGTGCTTGTAGGTTCCTTGGTATGCGAGGGAGTTCATGATGTATCCATTCGTGGTCGCGGTATAATTTATCTTGCGGATTTTCATCGATTCTCGGCCTTTCGAGCGATACGAATTGTTTTTTCACGATCTATAAATGTGGAAGGTATTACCGTGATTGATCCGCCACATTACAGCATTTTCATCGGGCAGTCTGAGCAGATTGTGATTGATAATTTCAAATCGTTTAGCACTCGGGGGTGGTCTGATGGCATTGATATTATGTCTAGTTCCGAGGTTAGAATCCGGGATGTTTTTATGCGTAATTCGGATGATTGTATTGCTATTTACGGCTCGAGATGGGATTTTTATGGGGATACCCGTAATATTAGCGTTCGTGATTCCATTCTGTGGGCGGATGTCGCTCATCCATTAATGATTGGTACACATGGGGACCATGAACGGAACGGGGACACCATTGAGTCTATTGTTTTTGCAAATATTGATATCTTGAATCATCACGAACCGCAAGAGAACTATTGGGGGGCACTGGCGATTAATGCCGGGGATCGAAATAGGGTATGTAATGTTCTATATGAAAATATACGTGTAGAGCGTATTGAGCGGGGGCAGCTAATTGATGTGCGGGTGGTCTATAACAAGGATTACAATCCAGAGCCGGGGACAAGCATCCGGAACATTACATTTCGCGACATCAGCTATAGCGGGACGGCCAACCCTTCACGAATTTATGGATATGACGAAGAGAGAGCTGTTGAAAATGTGACCTTTGTCAATTTAAGGATCAATGGTGAACTGGTGGACGCCCCCCGCCCAGAGCTGATAGATATTAATCATTTTGCTAAAAATATACTCTTCGTTACTGAAAAAAATACGGTTGTGTAGATTGGATCTAATTACTTTTTCTATATTTTAATGGCGTCGTCCCTAGGACTCTTTTGAACAGTTGATTGAAATATGAGGCATTTGGAAAACCAACAGTGATTCCGATTTGCTCCACAGGCAGGTCTGTCGTTCCTAACAAGCGGCAGGCCTGTTTGATCCGGCGGGCAGTCAGATAATCAACAAGCCTTCCTCCGGTTTCCTGATGAAAGATTCTGGAGATATAGGATTTGGACAAGTGAATCTCCTCAGCTAACTGATCCAGATTAACCTCCTCATGATAATGCTCTTCGATAAAACTCATGATTTTCTCAGAATAGCGCAAGGTTCGCCGTTCTCCTGATTGGAATACATGCTGATCTTCAGTTCCTATATTGCTCAATAATTGAAGAATTAACAGTGAAATGTCTTCGGTATCCTCAGTCAGACTGACTTTTTTATTGTGATTATATTGCTCCAGAATCCACTCCACCGACTCAACGTGATCCTTAAGATCAAAGGCACAATGTGTATTTTTCCCTTGCCAAAGCGCTGTGAATAAAGCCTTCCTTTTCGCAAAACCCTCCAGCAGGTGTTCAGCAACATGTGGATCAATGTAGAAGATGGTTCGTTCAAAAGGACATTCGGGAGAAACCTCAGAATAGATCCGGTGCAGCTGATAGGGCTGGAAAAAGAATAACATTCCCCTGCGGATATCGTACATCTGCTGATTCACAACAACGTTTCCCTGTCCGCCATACACGAACATGACTTCACAGCATTGATGCCAGTGATAATAACCTTTGTAATAGTCGTCGGTATATATTTTATAATCCCAAATCAAGGTCTTATGTTCTTCAAAAACAACAGGTTCGAACAGCTGCTTCATAGGCCCTCCAAGATGACAAAATACAAACATTTTCTTATATCTCATTATAACTTTAATCGTTATGAAAGCGATACAATAAATACGTTAAACTATGAAAAATCCGGTAGTGGAGGGTAACATTATGACGCAAAAAATTGTTAATCCGGTGTTGGCAGGTTTTCATCCAGATCCGTCTTTTATTAGAGTAGGGGATGATTATTATATCGCAACCTCTACTTTTGAATGGTTTCCAGGTGTAGAAATTCATCATTCCAAGGATCTGGTTCATTGGCATTCCATTTCACGTGTGCTGACAGAAGCCTCACAAGTAGATCTGCGTGGTAACGTAAGCTCTGGTTCCATTTGGGCACCCGCGCTTTCTTATGACCAAGGCGTATTTTATCTGCTATTTACAGATGTGAAATCTCGCAAAAGTGTATATAAAGATCTGCATAATTATTTAATTACAGCGACGGATATCATGGGCCCGTGGAGTGAGCCGGTTAGACTTAATGGCAGCGGATTTGATCCATTTTTATTCCATGATCTGGATGGGACCAAATGGCTGCTTAATATGCGTTGGGATTTCCGTAAAAATCACAATAACTTCTCTGGCATCATTATGCAGCAATATGACCCGGAGACTGGCAAATTAACGGGACCTATCCATGAAATTTATAAAGGGACACCTATCGGAGTGACCGAAGGTCCGCAATTGTACCAGAAGGATGGGTACTATTACTTACTGACAGCTGAAGGAGGCACTGGCATCAACCATATGGTCACCTTAGCTAGAAGCAGAAGCCTCACAGGTCCTTATGAGACGGATCCGGATTTCCCGATTATGACCACGGCGCATGATCTGACCTACCCGTTTCAGCAAGCAGGGCACGGATCGCTCGTTGAGACTCAGAATGGGGACTGGTACATGGCGCATTTATGCACACGTCCGATTCCGGGAACGTCAACGATGAATCCGTTAGGCCGGGAAACTGCGATTCAACGCTGTGAATGGACAGAGGATGGCTGGATGCGATTGGCCCACGGAGGGAAGTTGCCTGCATTGGAGACCGTGGCTCCTGACCTGCCGATATTCACTTTTGAGGAGCTGCCAAACAGAGATGAATTTGATGGAGAGGTTCTTGGATTTCCATACCAAAGCTTGCGTGTACCTTTTGATGAATCTTGGGTTAGCTTGAAGGAACGTCCGGGTTTTCTTCGTCTGCGCGGCAGAGAGTCGTTAGCTTCACTGCATGATCAGAGTTTAATTGCCCGGCCGATTCAACATTTTGAATGCTTAGCTACAACCTGTCTGGAATTCGAGCCGGATAGCTTCCTGCAAATGGCTGGGTTAGTCCTCTATTATGATGACAGTGATTACTATTATTTGCGTGTTACCGCAGATGAGATTCGTGGAACTAGTTTGGGCGTTGTGCTGTGTAGAGGTGGCAAATACGATGAGATTTCCTCTATGCAGCTATCTGTGAAAGATTGGGATCGTTATTATCTAAAGGCGGAAATTCATGGACGTGATCTGTTGTTTTATGCTTCATCAGACGGGGTGAATTGGACAGCTGTCTGTACTCCCTTAGATTTTGGTACGCTTTCGGATGAATATGGCGGCAAGCTTGGCTTTACCGGTTCCTATGTCGGGGTATGTGCTCAGGATTTGGATCAGCAAGCGAAGCCGGCGTATTTTGACTATTTTGAATATAAAGCTTTATAGGTGTTCGGAAAAACCATAACATTCTTCATAGTCTATTTTAGGATAAAATGTTAATTTTTACTTATCTTACATAGAAAGGGATGTTTATGATTTTGAAAAAGACTTATAAAGCCGCAATAACCTGCACGCTCTTACTGAATCTGGCCCTGTCCTCTGCTGCAATGGCCGCACCTATCGACGTCGACGTCAGTAATTTGAAAGAAGTCCAAACTTCTGGACCGGAAAAGGTTTGGGTTGGAGAATGGAAGGGCGACGATACGATTATTGTGGACACACAAGGAAATGTTACTACAGTTGGAGAACTCAAAGAGTCATCAAGCTTTGTACCCCCGGCAGATGACAATCTTATTAATAATGAATTGTTAGCACCGGAGCTAATAACACCTACTTTTGAACCTGATTCTCCGCAAGCAACTCTAGCTTCCGCTTATGGTCATGCGTGGCCGTATACAGCCGAAAATAGTTATGGGATTAACTGTTATGGTTATGCCTTAAGATTTCCAGGGGCAATCAACCCTGGTGATGGAGACGGGGTCTCAAATGTCAGAGATCCTGCCTATTTTACTAACGTGTATTATACTGCTGGTCTTGTGGTTCAAGATGGCAATACGAATCCTTTATACTTTAAACCGGGTTGGCGGATACTTCCGGGCCGAACTGCAACGATTAATTCCGATGAACATCGAATTGCACTAAGAGTGGGATGGATCGACTCAAATGGTAATGGTAAAGTCGATATTCCTGAGGATAACGTTGATTACCACTTCATGCTTCAAAATAGCTCAGGTCTATGGTCAGAGAAACATGGACATCAAGCGTCTCAAAATACGGGAATTTCAGATCCTAGCAATTTCGTCTGGAGCAATGGTTCTCTTTATGGTTTTTACAATAGCGTAACCGTTTATATTGCTGCAAAAGTATTTTAGAATTTCATAAAACATTACGTATGGAATAGCGATAGTCTTTTTTTGAAGATTATGGCTATTCTTTTTTTAGTGTCGAATTGTTTATGGGATTTTGTATACACTTTTGAGTTTTAATGTGATACAATTAAATTGTACACAAATTAAAATAAGGTGGTTATTTTGATGGTATGGGTAGCTAATATTATGGTCGGTGTTGTTGCGTTAATACATATCTATATTGTTTATTTAGAAATGTTCGCTTGGTCAAAGCCAAAAGGGCTTCGAGTCTTTGGAATGACACAGGAAGTTGCGGATGCTTCTAAAACACTGGCAGCGAACCAAGGGTTATACAATGGATTTTTGGCGGCAGGTTTAATTTGGGGATTGGTTCATCCGAATGTGAATTTCGGCCATCAAATTGAAATCTTCTTCTTATCAACTGTTATAGTGGCAGCGTTATATGGCGGACTGACGGTGAAAAAGTCTATTTTATTTATGCAAGGACTGCCAGCTTTAATTGCATTAATCCTCGTGGTTTCGATTTAAGATAACATAGAAGTAATCGATTAGGTTTCTACCTCGCGTACTTGCGTGGTGGAAGCCTTTTTTGCGTAAGATCAAGAAATTATTGGGTAAGGAAATGCGCTGGATTAAAAACAGGAATTATGGATGGTGTACCAAGAAACAACAGAGAAGTGGTTGATTAATGTGTTTTAGCTACAGGTGTGGTCCTTAGATAAGATGTAAGGGACTTTAACAAACCCATTGCATGCTTGTGTGGGCTGAATGAGTAGACAGAATGGCGTTTAATATGAAAATTCTAGACTTTAAAAGTAAATTCTCATCATAAAAAAGAGCTGCTACCCAGCAGGGATCACCTGTCAGGGAAACAGCTCTTTTTATGTGCTGGTTTAAATGAGGATCTTATTTAATAGAGGCTGCATAAATCGCTTCTACAGATTTGGAGAGGAGCGCGTTAAACTCTTTTTCTGACTGCCCAGCACCTAGTCCCTGTGATAACGCACGTGAGAAGCTGGCGATCAGTCCTTGATTATGGGCGAGCTTATCGTTGGCCTCTGCTTGTGTGTAACCGCCGGACAAAGCGACAATTCGCAAAACATGAGGATTCTCCATTAATTCACGGTAGAAATTATTCTCCGTTGGGATGGAGAGCTTAAGCATGACCTTCACGTCTTTGCCCAGCGTAGACAATTGGGCCGATAGTTCTTCTTTTAGCAGCTTCTCTGAAGCCGTTTTATCAGCACTGTGGATATCAACTTCTGGTTCGATAATAGGAACGAGTCCCGCTGCTAAAATCTGCTTGCCGATTTCAAACTGCTGTTCAACCACCTTTTTGATACCGGAAGGATTAGCCTCTTTAATCACCGAGCGCATTTTTGTACCGAAGATGTTACGTTCGTTGGCCCGCTTCAGAAGATCACTCAAGCCGGGAATAGGCTTCATTAGTTGTACTCCGTCTTCAGGGTCGGCAAGACCTTTATCGATTTTCAGGAAAGGCACAATCCCTTTTTTCTCCCATAGAAAATCGGCAGTATATTGCCCGTCTATGGAACGATCCATTGTGTTCTCAAATAAGATTGCACCCAGTATATGCTTTGAATCAAATGCAGGGCTCTTGATAATGCGCGTTCTCATCTCGTGAACCAACCCATACATTTGATCTTCATTAGAGTAACTGTCCTCTGCAACACCATATTGCAGCAGCGCTTTTGGTGTACTGCCACCACTTTGATCCAAGGCAGCTATAAATCCCTGTCCCGTCCGAATTCTTTCCCATTGCTCCATATTCATGAAAATTCTCCTTCCCTTCGTGAACTGAATGAAAATTTATATGTTCATTAACTATAACACTTAATGTACCGGCTCTAAACAAATGGTATTGTAAACTTGGCTGGTAACTAGTCTATTGTGAGGTGGTTTGAATCTGCGTTATAAGGACTTCCGGATCTAATTGATCCATGGGGATGACGAGGTATCTACGTGTAAGGTCTCCTGAGTCCGATCCCTAGATGGTGCAGACTTGCAATCTTAGCAAACGAGAACGAATCGACGTTTGAGGTCACCTGAGTCCGGACTAGCCAAGATTGATGATACTACAGCATCGTTCGGACTGTATTGCAGCTATTTAGATTTTTTGGAGCATTATTCAGAAGTATCGGACCGCATAGCTCTTATTACCAAGTATTTGCTCCAAAGAGGGGTGGATTTGGTTCAATAGCTGCATCTGAGTCCGATAGCATGGCGAAATGGGCTAAATCTGCGAAATAACGTCTCCTGAGTCCGAACCCATAGTTAGTGTGGACATACAGCCTAGGTTGACGAGTAAGCATCGTCGTATAATGTCAGCTGAGTCCGGACTAGCAAGATTGAAGATACTACATCATCGTTCGGACTGTATTGCAGCTATTTAGTGTTTTTGAAGCATTATTCAGAAGTATCGGACCGCATAGCTCTTATTACCAAGTATTTGCTCCAAAGAGGAGTACATTGGGTCGAATAGTTGCATCTGAGTCCGATAACATGGCGAAATGACCAAAATCTGTGAAATAGCGTCTCCTGAGTCCGGACCGTCGATGGCGAGGACGTGTAGCCACCGCAGACGAGTAAGAATCGACGTTTGAGGCCACCTGAGTCCGATCCCCTCCATGGTCTGGACATGCAGCCACCGCAGACGAGTGAGAATCGACGAATAAGGTCTGTTAGGTCCGATCTCGCAGCAGTCGGAGATGCGGGTAAACATAAATGTTACTCCAAACTGAAACTAAAGACGCTCTATGCGAACTTTTAAGCGATCCCCCAAAGCGCACACTTAGCAAACTACACTCACAGGGTACTCTTAGCAAACTTCAAGACATTCACAGGGTACACCTAGCAAACTTCAGGACAATCCCAATGGTTCACCTAGCAAACTCAAGACATTCACAGGGTACTCTTAGCAACATTAACCTATCCCCAATGGTACTCTTTGCAAACGTCATCTCATCCCCAATCGTTCTCTTCACAGACTCCAAGTCACTCCAATGTGCTCAGCAAAAATTCCTTTGAAGTATTCTCAAGTAATATTCCTCGAAGCAGTCACTTTTTATGCTTAATTCCCAAACTTGGAATCAAATCGCATAGTCTTCATCAAGGCGCGCGAGACCAAACCACTCTATTACTTAAAGTTAGTTTGAAACACAGGGGAAGGATGAGCTTATTTAAGCGACTGGGAATTTTGTTTATGTTGTAAACAGCTTTGGATGAAGAATTTTAAATCAGAGTGTGTAAAGTCAGAACGCCAAAAGCCATGCTGGGAGCGGGTTGTTATCTTATTTGCAGATTATTTCCTAGTAAATTAATACGAATAATCCAATAAGATAATTGGTGTGACATTAATCATAATTACCAATTCGAAGCTTTGTGAAAATAATAACTTTTCGTAAATGTCGAAATGAGGTTGACGAATAAAAATATCAGTCGTATGATTGATTCTACTGAGTATGCTAGTAATTAAAAGTAAGTTAATAAATAATATATAATAGCGGGAGGAATGAAAGTGGAATCATCAACATTTGTGCTTTTTGGCGCTACAGGAGATTTAGCAAAACGTAAAATCTATCCTGCACTATATAACCTCTTTTTAGATGGTCAAATTTCAGGTCCTCTCTCAGTGATTGGATTAGGAAGAAGAGAAGTTTCAACTGAAGCTTTCCGTAAGCAAGTCCTGCAATCTTTGCAGACATTTTCTAGACAGCCGGCAGTAGAATCTCCACAGTTGCAGGTTTTCTTGGAAGCTTTTGAATATAGTGTTCTAGATGTAGGTAATACAGAGGATTATTTGAAGCTCCTGGAGCATGTTAAACGTCGTGAGCAATTTTTTAACATTCCGGAGAATCGGATGTTCTATTTATCGGTGGGTCCTGAGTTTTTCAAGGAAATTGCCGCCAATATTCACTCCAGTGGTCTGGGATCTACGAAGGGCTGGAAGCGTCTGATAATTGAAAAGCCTTTTGGTACAGACTTGCAAACAGCAAGAGAGTTAAATGACAGCTTGAATGCCGTATTTACTGAAGAGGAGATTTTCCGAATTGACCACTTCTTGGGTAAACCGATGGTTCAGAATCTGGAAGTTCTAAAATATTCAAATCCTGTGCTTAGAGCACTGTGGAAAAATCGGTATATCGCAAATGTGCAAATTACGGCGAGTGAGATTGTTGGCGTTGAAGAACGGGCAGGCTATTATGATAAAGCTGGGGCACTTCGTGATATGTTCCAGAACCATATGCTGCAATTGCTCATGATGATGGCGATGCAGCTTCCAAAAGGCAGTACACCTGAAGAGATCCGTGGGAAGAAAAGATATGTCATGGAGCGTCTCATTCCGCTAAGTAAAGACGAAGTTAATCAATATGTTGTCCGCGGACAATATGCTGAAGGTGAAATTAAAGGTAAATCTGTTGCAGGCTACTTAGATGAACCAGGAATTAGCCAATCCTCACAAAATGAGACGTTTATTGCAGCGCGTTTGTTTATAGATGATCCATTGTGGAATGAAGTTCCGTTCTATATCCGTACTGGCAAGAGAATGAAAGAGAAATCAACAAGAATTGTTATAGAATTTAAAGAACCGTTTAATGATAACAATAACAAAAATAAAGGAAATGACGTTCCAAATCTACTCATCATCGAGATCGGTCCGAATGAAGCCATTACGCTTCAGTTGAATACGAAGGATCAGTTGCAAAAAGGGAAACTTGAACCTGTCCTCGCTACTTATGAAGCCGGAACTTCAGACGTACCAGAAGCTTACGAAAATCTGATCTTTGATGCACTTCGTGGTGACGCCACTTTCTTCGCTCATTGGAAAGAAGTCGAGCTGTCATGGCAATGGGTTACACCAATCCAGGAAGCTATGGAAGAGGGGCTAATGCCACTTCATACCTATGCTTCAGGTTCTTATGGTCCAGATGCGGCTATGGAGCTTTTGGGTGAAGACCGCTGGTGGTTTGATGATACAGATCAGGAGTCAGATCTTCTCGACGCTCAAGCAGAAGTTGCAGCAGCGCAGGAATCTATACGGCCAGGGGCTTAAGCCCCTGCCTGTTTTTTTTGCCAATTTAGCTAAAATACATCACAAGAATCTATAAATCGGAGGGAATTTACATGAAAGTAGGATTAGTTGGGTTAGGAAAAATGGGTTTTAATTTGGGTCAAAATTTGCTGGATCATGGACATGAGGTTGTTGCTTTTGATCTGAATGCACCTGCTGTAGAAGAAATGAAAGCTAAAGGCGCTAGTGGAGCAGTAACGCTTCCAGAATTGGTACAGCAATTGGAAACACCAAGAATCATTTGGATCATGGTTCCGCATCAGGTCGTTGATTCTGTAATCGCTGAACTTACTCCACAGTTGTCTAAAGGTGATATCGTTATTGAAGCAGGAAACTCGCATTATAAGGAATCGATTCGTCGGTATGAGGAATTGAAGGAGCACGGAATTCACTTTATGGATGCAGGTACCTCTGGCGGTATGGAAGGGGCGCGTAATGGCGCTTGTTACATGGTTGGCGGAGATCCCGAAGCTTGGGAAGTTGTGGAGCCTATTTTCCGTGATACAGCTGTAGAAAGCGGCTTTTTATATGCTGGTAAAGCAGGTAGCGGCCATTTTCTAAAAATGGTGCATAACGGTATCGAATACGGCATGATGGCTGCTATCGGTGAAGGTTTTGAGGTTCTGGAAAAGAGTGAATTTGACTACAACTTTGAGGAAGTAGCTCGGGTGTGGAATCACGGCTCTGTTATCCGTTCGTGGCTGATGGAACTTGTGGAACGCGCCTTCTCGAAGGATGCTAAACTAGATGAGATCAAGGGCATTATGCATTCGTCTGGTGAAGGCAGATGGACGCTTGAAACCGCCTTTGATTTACAAGCGGCGACTCCGGTTATCGCAATGGCGTTATTGATGCGTTACCGTTCCCTTGAGACCGACACATTCACTGGCAAAGTAGTTGCTGCACTGCGGAACGAATTCGGCGGACACGCTGTGGAAACTAAATAAGATTGGCCGACTCTGAATTGAGTGTTTACAAGCTCGAATTTCCCGCAATTTATGTTGCGGAGAAATTTGGGCTTTTTATTTTAAGGGGAATAGATAATGGGAAGTATAGTTGGAGTACGAATTTAATGCAGTTTACATATTTTAGGGGTAGAAGGGTAAGTTAGGAAGCAAGGGGGAGATTTCATGCAAAGTGGAATTCGTGAGCGACTTCATTTTCTAAAAAAATTTCTGCATGCGCCCCGACAATATGGTAGTGTGACTCCCAGTTCACATTGGCTGGCCCAGACGTTGCTTGATCCAGTGCCTTGGAACCAAGTGCATTCTATGGCTGAATTGGGTGCTGGGACTGGTGCAATCACAAGGTTTATTCCGCGTGGAGAAAAGACCGGTATGAATGTTCTTTTATTTGAAATAGATCCTGATTTTCGCAGTCAATTAAGAGAGGAGTTCCCCGGATGTTTCTGCAACAATGATTGTCTCCGGCTGCGTCTTGCGCTTCATAACAGCAGTCTGGAGAAGCTGGATTGTATCGTGAGTAGTTTGTCTTTGATGAATTTCTCGAAGCCAGACCGCACTAGGTTTATGGAACAGATCATTTCTTCTTTAAAAGAAGGAGGGTGGTTTATAACCTATGAATATTTTCCGCGGATGAAAACAGAGTTGAGCCAGCATTTTGAGATCCTACACACGAAGTGGGTGCTGCTGAATTTTCCACCAGCGCTTGTATATATTTGCAGGAAAAAAACCACAACGCAAGTGCAACGCGAAAATCCCAAATCAACAGTCAACGTAGTCCCAATCTCTCAGGTTTATACAAAAAGATAATCATCTCCATACAACAAATGCCGTCACCCATTACTCATTGGGGAACGGCATTTTTAATTGGGCACCGAAGGCGTTTGAGTCCGATTAATAGAGAAGCTCAATATTCTCTTTGTTCAGGCGCTTCAACCAAACCTCAGAAGGCTGGCGGTCTGTGATCAAAAAGTCGATTTGGCCAAGCTCGATCAGCTTCGTAAAGGCGGTCTTATCGAATTTGGTGTGATCGGCCAGGAGTATGACCTTGTTAGCTTGACGTAGCATATATTTCTTGAGCTCACACTCCGGTTCATTAGAATCTGTGATGCCTCGCTCCATATCTATTCCTTTACAACTGATAACCGCAGTGTCCACATTGTATCTTTGAATGGTGTCATGTGCTACAGGACCCACGAGTGACATGGATCGGTAACGTAAAGAACCTCCGGTAGAGATGATATCCATCCCAGAATTCGAGAACTCATGCAAAATATTAATCGAGTTCGTAATAATGGTCAGATTGTTTTTATTGCCAAGCAGTTTTAGAAACTCAAAGGCTGTGGAGCTAGGATCCACCATTAACGTATCTCCATCATTGATTAAATCTAGCGCCTTAAGGGCGATTCCCCGTTTGATATCTGTATTCAGCGCATTGCGTGTAACAAAAGGCAAATCCTCGTTCGTGTGACGATTCAGCATGGCCCCGCCATAGGTTCGGCTTAGAATGCCATCCTTCTCCAGCTTCTCCAAGTCTCTGCGTATCGTCTCTTCTGTAACTTCAAACATCCGGCTTAGATCAGAGACTAATACTCGTTTATCCTGATGAACAAGATCAATTATTTTTTTGCGTCTTTCAGCTGCAAGCATAGGGATCACCTTTCCGAAATCTTTATATTCCTTAATCATAGCTCCAAATATCTGTGTTTTGCAATAAAAAACAACGTAAAATCATGTTTGTTTTCCAATAATATTCACAAAACGGATATAAAACAAATAAAAACAACATTAATAATATTTAAAATGTTGACAACAAAGATTTGGAGGCATACGATGAAGGAGAAAATAAGTCCTGTAGTGGTAATTAGATTTGAAAGATACCAGAGCCGGCCCAGTTGCGATTCAGAGGCCAGCCTGAGGCGCTGCAGCCGGAATACTACGCTCTAGCTTGCAGAGTTGTGTGTAAAACTTTGGTGTTGATAAATTAACTTTAGGAGGCTGGTCAAGCATGAGCACGCATGTGTATTATGTTCCATCGATCAATATTATGGGCAAGGGATGCTTGCAGGAGATTGGTCCATACATCCAAGAGCTTAAATTAAAAAAGGCGCTTGTTGTTACGGACAAATTCCTTATGAAAAGTGGCATTGCTGGTAAATTGCTGACGGTATTGGACGAAGCGGGGATTGAATATGCCATCTATGATGAAGTGAAACCCAATCCGACCTGTAAAAATGTCCACGATGGCGTTGATTATCTCAAAGCGCAGAATTGTGATTATCTGATTTCCATTGGCGGTGGATCACCACAGGATACTGCCAAAGCCATTGGTATCATTGCCACAAATGGCGGTCATATCAAAGAATATGAAGGTGTACACAAGTCTAAGCATAAATCACTGCCGATTGTCGCCGTGAATACCACTGCTGGTACTTCGGCTGAAGTGACCATTAACTATGTAATCACAGACGAAGAACGCAAAGTGAAGATGGTTATGGTAGATAAGAACAGCCTTGCGACGATTTCAGTCAACGATCCTGAGCTTATGGTTGATAAACCCGCTGCACTTACCGCGGCCACGGGTATGGATGCATTGACTCATGCGATTGAAGCGCTGGTGACGCCGGGAGCATATCCGGTAACCGATGCTACGGCACTAGCCGCAGTGGAGCTTATTTTTGCTAACCTGGCTCGTACTGTGAAGAATGGCCATGATATCGAAGCGCGTGAACAGATGGTATACGCGATATTCCTTGGCGGTTTGGCTTTCAATAATGCGGGGCTTGGTTATGTGCATGCGATGGCGCATCAGCTGGGCGGCGTATACGATCTGCCGCACGGCGTATGTAACGCGATGCTGCTGCCTTTTGTGGAAGAAGAAAATGCCAAATATGTGCCTGAGAAATTCAGATCCATTGCTAAAGCGATTGGACTTAATGTAGAGAACCAAACGGATAAACAATGCGCAGATTTCGTAATTGAGTCGATCAAGGCGTTGTCTAAAGAAGTAGGGATTCCAGCCAAATTATCCGAGCTTGGTGTAGAAGAAGTAGATCTTGATCTTCTGGCTGAAAATTCGATGAAGGATGCTTGTGCACCAGGGAACCCTTTTATTCCTACTAAAGAAGAAGTTATTACACTGTTCAAAAAAATATTATAAATCACCCCTTATCATAGGAGATTGTTTATGAATAATCACATCGCCGTTGACATCGGTGCCTCAAGTGGGCGGCTGGTGCGCGGAATATTGCAAGAAGGTATTCTTTCCTTAGAAGAGCTTCATCGCTTTAGCAATAGCTTTACGGAACAAGAGGGTTCCTGTTTCTGGGATATTGATTATTTAGTAGAGCAGATTATGATCGGGCTTCGGAAGGCTAAAACCGATGGAATTACTACCTGTACGCTCGGTATTGATACATGGGGTGTAGATTATGTGCTGGTAGATGCGGACGGGAATCGTGTTCAGGAAGTATACGCCTACCGGGACCGCAGAACGGATCTGGCTGTGGATCAGGTGGCACAGCAGCTTTCACCACAAACCGTCTATGAAAAGACAGGAATCCAGCAGTTATCCATCAATACCTTGAATCAGTTATATGTTCATAAAGAAGAAGAGCTAGCGCAAGCGGATCAGATTTTACTTGTACCAGATTATCTATATTACCGACTGACTGGCCGCAGAATCAACGAGGTTACGATTGCATCTACAACACAGCTGTTGAATCTGGAAAGCCGGGATTTTGACGATGACCTATTAGAATTTTTGAATATCAGGAAAGATCAATTTGCAAAGTTAACTGAGCCTGGTGTAGTGGTTGGTCCTCTTGACGAAGCTTTAATCCAACAATATGACCTGCCTGAATGCCAGCTGATCTGTGTGGCATCCCATGATACGGCTTCTGCAGTGCTAGGTGCTCCACTTCAAGAAGGCTCAGCTTATATCAGCAGTGGAACTTGGTCTTTACTCGGTGTAGAAAGAACGGAGCCTCTAAATTCTCTAAAAGCCATGCAGGCTAACTACACCAATGAGTGGGGAGCCTACGGAACTTATAGATTCCTCAAAAATGTAATGGGCTTATGGCTTATTCAAGAGGTTCGCAGATTACTGAACAATTGCTATAGTTTTGCGGAACTTGCAGAGCTTGCACAGGGAGAAGAGGGGTTTCGCAGCCTGATCCCTTGTAATGCACCAAGGTTTCTTAATCCATCCAACATGATAGAAGAAATCCGCAGTGCCTGTATGGAGAGTGAGCAGCCCGTTCCGGAGACACCTGGACAGTTAGCACGTTGTGTTTTTGACAGCTTGGCGTTATCCTATCTAACTTATTTGGAAGAGTTGGAGGAGCTGACAGAACGTCGGATCGAGGGATTGCAAATTGTCGGCGGCGGGGCGAACAATCGGCTTTTATGCCAACTAACCGCTGACGTTATCGGCAGGGAAGTAAAGGCTGGACCAACGGAAGCGACTGCTCTAGGAAATATAGTAGTGCAGATGATTAGCACAGATTCCATTGCAGACATAACTGAGGCAAGAGCTATTATCGAACAATCTTTTGAAATAACATCATACATTCCGCAGCCGATCAAGCATTTTGATAACATTCTAAATCGCTGGAGAAGCCTTCATCTGTCCAAGGTGAATGAGCTTATCTAAGCGAAACAGACTTGCACTAATTTAGGAGGATAAACAGCATGGATCAGAGCATTATCACTAGTTATAACGAAGCCAAAAAACTATACGCAGCCCACGGTATTGATGTGGATAAAGTGCTGGAGCGACTCGCGCAAATTAAAATTTCCATACATTGCTGGCAGGGTGATGATGTAAAAGGTTTTCTTTTTAAGGAAAAAGAACTAAGCGGGGGCATTGCGGTAACGGGAAGTTATCCGGGCCGGGCGGGTACACCAGATGAACTACGTCAAGATTTAGAAAAGGCGTTATCTCTTATTCCTGGTAAACATAAGGTTAACCTGCATGCTATTTACGCAGATACAGATGAACCTGTAGATTTGGATGAACTAGAGCCACGACATTTTCAATCCTGGGTGGATTGGGCGAAGGAGCAGGGCTTAGGGCTTGATTTTAACCCTACTTGTTTCTCACATCCGAAAGCAGCCGATGGATTCACTCTCAGTCATTCGGACGCGGAGATTCGGAATTTCTGGATCAGACACTGTAAAGCTTCACGTACGATCGCTGAGCATTTTGGGCGGGAGCTGGGTCAGCCTTGTGTGACGAATTTTTGGATTCCAGACGGATATAAAGATACGCCAGTAGATCGGCTAGCTCCGAGAGTACGTTTAAAAGAGTCGCTGGATGAGATTTTTAGTCAGGAAATAGATACGCTTTATAATATGGATGCCTTGGAAAGTAAACTGTTTGGAATTGGTTCTGAAAGCTATGTGGTTGGCTCTCATGAATTCTATATGGGTTATGGTTTAACAAATGGAAAAGCGATCTGTTTGGATGCGGGACATTTTCATCCTACAGAAGTGATTTCGAATAAATTATCTTCGATTCTGATGTTCAGTGAGCAGCTGCTGCTGCATGTCAGCAGACCTGTCCGCTGGGACAGTGACCATGTGGTAACAATGGATGATGAGCTGCTGGAAATCGCCCGTGAATTGGTTCGCGGGGATTTACTTCCTCGTACGAATATTGGATTGGATTTCTTTGATGGCAGTATCAATCATCTCGCGGCATGGGTCATTGGCACCCGCAACACTATTAAGGCGTTGCTGCGTGCGATGCTGGAACCAGTGGAAGAACTTAAGCAAATCGAGCGGTCCGGGGATTATACTTCACGTCTTGCTCTGGTAGAAGAGTTCAAATCGTATCCGTTTGGAGCGGTCTGGGATTACTACTGTGCATCACAAGGTACACCGGTGCGTGAGCAATGGCTTACTGAAGTGAAAAATTATGAACAAGACGTTTTGTCTTTAAGATAGAAGTGGATACGGAGAGCAGCAAATACAAAGGAGAGAATAGACTATGAGTACATCCTTGTTAGAATCAAAAGGTTATATTGCCAGCAGTGAAGCTCCATTTATTCAGGAAATGTCAGAGATCACCCGTCATATGTGGGAGCTTGGCTGGGATGAACTGAATGGTGGGAATGTCAGCTATTTGCTGGATGAGAACGAGGTGGCTAAGTATATTAATGTACTGGAGCCGTTGCGCACGATCAAACTCACCTTTCCGGTAAAAGAATTAGCAGGCAAGTATTTTATCGTAACAGGTTCAGGCAAATATTTCAGAAATGTGATTAAAGACCCTGAAGCGAATTTGGGAGTGTTAAGAGTTAGCGGCAATGGCGAAAGTGTGGAAGTATTGTGGGGATTGCGGAATGGTGCAGTTCCTACGAGTGAGCTCGCTTCGCATTTTATGAGTCATATTGAACGTCTGAAAGTAGATCCCACACACCGTATCGTGCTGCATACACATGCTACAAATGTTATCGCGATGACCTTCACGCATGATCTGGACGAACTGAAGTTTACCAAAACGTTATGGGAAATGTGCACAGAGTGCCTTGTTGTTTTCCCTGATGGCGTCAGTGTTATTCCGTGGATTGTTCCGGGCAGCAGTGAAATCGGCCGTGAGACTGCCAAAAAAATGAAGGATCACCGTTTAGTCATCTGGCCGCAGCATGGGATTTTTGGCACTGGCTCCACCATGGATGCTACCTTTGGTCTAGTAGAAACGGTTGAAAAGGCTGCGACGATCTACAACCTGATTGGCGGTAGAGAAATCAAACAAAAGATCACAGACCAACAGCTATGGGATTTAGCTAAAGCATTTGGAGTTACCCCTAAAGCGGGGATTCTTGAAGTCTAGAGAGTCATTATAATTTGGTGAAACCGGGCAATCGTAGATTCTGCGAGGTCCGGTTTTTGTTGTCTTTTTCTTAAAATTTGCATTTCCCATCTTTTGGGTAGATAATAAGCTTACTTAAAGTAATCAATTAATAAATTGGAGGTAACATATGAATACAGAGCAACTATTTTTACCTTTTCAAGTGGGGAATCTTTCGCTGTCGAACCGATTTGTAATGGCGCCGATGACACGCGCGCAGTCTCCGAAGGGTGTGCCGGGAAGCAATGTTGCCGCTTATTATCGTAGACGTGCGGAGGGTGGAGTGGGATTAATTGTTACTGAGGGTACTGCGATAAATCATCCAGCGGCTGTCAGTCACCAAGATATTCCTAATATATATGAAGAAGCATCTTTAGAAGGCTGGAAGAAGGTTGTGGAAGAGGTTCACGCAGCTGGCGGCAAGATCATCCCGCAGCTTTGGCATGTGGGGATGGCGCGTACAATCGGCGAGTATCCTAACGTTGAAGCCCTTCCTGTAGGCCCTTCGGGTCTGAATTTAGCAGGTGAGCCGGTGACAGAGCCGCTGACCACAGAAGAGGTTGAAAGTTTAGTAACAGCCTTCGCTCAAGCGGCGGCAAATGCCAAAAGCGTTGGCTTTGATGGCATCGAGCTGCATGGCGCTCACGGGTATCTGATAGACCAGTTCTTCTGGGATAGAACGAATAAACGTACCGATCGTTACGGTGGCGATTGGGTAGGAAGAACAACATTCGCTGTCGAGATCATTAAAGCATGCCGTCAAGCGGTTGGACCAGACTTCCCAATCGTGCTGCGCTTTTCCCAGTGGAAGCTGGGGGCGTATGATGAGAAGATGGCGAAGACTCCAGAAGAACTTGCAAGTTTCCTGGCCCCGCTTAGCGAAGCGGGTGTAGATATCTTTCATTGCTCGACCCGACGCTTCAGTCAACCTGAATTTGCTGGTTCTGATCTTAATTTAGCTGGGTGGACTAAGAAGCTTACCGGGAAGCCGTGTATTACAGTAGGCTCTATTGGCCTGCAAAGCGATTTCTTCGAGGAAGATAAAGCTCAGAAGCCTGAGGATAATATTGATGAGTTAACTGAAAGGTTTGATCGGGAGGAGTTTGATTTGGTTGCAGTGGGCAGAGCGCTTATTAGCGATCCGGCTTGGCCTGCCAAAGTACAGAGTGGAGCGATAGACGAAATCATCCCATTTACTCCTGAAGCAACGAATACGCTTTACTAAAACTAGCAGAATATACAATGACTATTTTTTTAGGTAAGAGGTTGTGTAACTGTTTCAAGAGGAGTGTATCTGCTTATAATAGTAGCATACCCCCCTTAATATGATAGAACTTGACCCTGCCAAACGTTGGCGGGGTATTTTTTTGTCGATATGCAACGCTTCATTACATCATTAATAGACCGGGCACTTCTATGTTAGGCCAGCATTATGTTATAATTTTAAATTAGCAAAGTATAAAAATAATTGTTGAACAATAGAGGACGTGAAAACAGCATGACAAAGGGGAACCATAACTCACCGGACTTAAAATCCGGCAAGGGTTCTAAGGATTATTCGAAATATTTTGATTTTAGTGATGCAAAGGTAATTAGTGAAGAGGAAGGTAAGGTTACTTACCGGATTAAAGGAAGAAATGTGCAAATTAATAGCCAGCCTGACTATAAAGAAGGAAAACGGCGCGGCAAGGAAGAAATAGAAGTGCATTATGATTTCGAGATTCCTGAAGAGATGCAGAATTTCGGAGTGGGCAAATATTATCATATAACGACTTATGGCTGCCAAATGAATGAGCATGACACGGAAACGATGAAGGGCCTATTGGAACAGATGGGCTACCGCAGTGTCGCTGACCGGAATGACGCGGATCTCATTTTGCTGAATACTTGTGCGATTCGGGAGAACGCCGAGGATAAGGTATTTGGAGAGCTAGGACATCTTAAGAACCTGAAGATCGAGAAGCCGGGTCTGTTGTTAGGGGTATGCGGTTGCATGTCCCAAGAGGAAGGCGTAGTCAACCGGATTATGTCAAAGCATGGCTTCGTGGATATGATCTTCGGTACGCATAATATTCACAGGTTGCCACACCTCATTAAAGAAGCGGTATTTAGTAAAGAGCTTGTGGTTGAGGTATGGTCCAAAGAAGGCGACATTATTGAGAACTTGCCGAAGAAGCGGGAAGGCATGCGCGCTTGGGTGAACATTATGTATGGTTGTGATAAGTTCTGCACGTATTGCATCGTACCGTTTACACGCGGTAAAGAACGCAGTCGTCGTCCAGAGGACGTTATCGCTGAGGTGAGAGAGCTTGCGCGCCAAGGCTTCAAGGAAGTAACGCTATTGGGGCAGAACGTAAATGCTTACGGTAAAGATTTTACGGATATTGATTACACCTTCGGTAACCTGATGGATGATATGCGTCTGATTGATATTCCACGCATTCGCTTCATGACATCGCATCCACGAGATTTTGACGATAAATTGATTGAGGTTTTAGGCAAAGGCGGCAACTTGGTGGAGCATATCCATCTGCCGGTTCAATCGGGAAGTACTGCTGTTCTTAAGAAAATGAGCCGTAAATATACCCGGGAAGCTTATCTGGAATTAGTACGCAAGATTAAGATAAGTGTGCCGAATGCTGTATTAAGTACCGATATTATCGTTGGTTTCCCTGGGGAGACTGATGAGCAATTTGAAGATACCCTATCGCTTGTGCGTGAGGTTGGGTATGATATGGCATATACGTTCATTTATTCTCCACGTGAGGGCACACCAGCAGCGGCGATGGAAGATAATGTACCGATGTCGGTGAAGAGTGAACGTCTGCAAAGATTAAATGATCTCATCAAAGAGAACAGCCGGATCATTAATGACCGGATGCTGGGTGAAGTTGTAGAGGTGCTGGTTGAAGGGGAGAGTAAGAATAACTCCGAAGTCCTTTCCGGCCGTTCCCGCGCTAACAAGCTGGTCCATTTTGAAGGTCCTAAGGAGCTTATCGGCACATTTGTAAACGTGAGAATTACAGATACCAAAACATGGTACATTAAAGGGGATATTGTGGTGGAGGCCGCAGCTGTTCATTAATCACATACGAATGGGGAGATGACTAATGAGTACAGAAGAACAACAGTTGAATAAATATGGAATGAAAACTTATAATACCCGTGATCTGATCGTTCGCGAGGATATTATGGGCAAAGCTAAAGAACTAGCATCATTAATCTCAACCAGTGAAGAGGTACGCCATTTTCAGCAGGCTGAGCAAAAAATTCTTAATCACGAGCGTGTGCAAGGACTGATTGCGACCATTAAGAAAAAACAAAAAGAAATCGTGGCCTTCGAAAGCTTCAATAATAAAGATATGGTCGCCAAAATTGAACGTGAAATTGAAGTGCTGCAAGATGAGATCGACGGTATTCCAGTCGTGAACGAATTTCAGCAAAGCCAGAGCGACATTAATTATTTGCTTCAGCTGGTAATTTCCGTGATTAGAGATACCGTTTCGGAAAAAATAAATGTGGAAGCCGGCACTGAAGCGCCTCCGACCACATGCGGATAACCCACACTCAGTTCAGGGGGCGGATGCAGATCCGTCCCTTTATTTCAATATAAGAGGTAGAAGTGAAGTACATGAACATACATAATCCTTATAATTCAACGACAACGTCGTTTCTCATATAGTCTTTTTTGTAGGATAATGTAAAATAATGGAATTCATCTGTTGATTTATGAAGAACATGTTTGGTACATTTAAAGATACGAATAAGTAAAACTACAGCTTCGGAAAAGGATGGGGCAATTATGAGCGACAATGGGGAATTAACCTATAACGCCAAAAAATATCGTACACCGGATGGTGTTCCGGCCGACATTGTAATGTTTACACTTACCAAACGCGAGCGGAAGACGGTCACCAAGACGCTGCCTTTACGTGAGTTGAAGGTAATGTTAATTAGACGGAAAAAATGGCCATGTGCAGGCATGTGGGCTCTACCAGGCGGATTCTGTCAGGAAGATGAGTCTATATATGATGCTGCAACTCGTGAGCTGAAAGAAGAGACCGGTGTCGATGGAGGTCACTTAGAATATCTTGGGGTTTATAGTACACCTGGCCGCGACCCTCGGGGATGGATTATCAGCCATGCCTTTTTCGCCTTAGTAGAAGAGTGGATGCTGGAGCAAAGACAAGCTTCCGACGATGCGGGTGAAGTGGGTTTATTTACGTTACAGGAAGCGTTAGAAGAACTGGAGCTCGCTTTTGACCACCATGAAATCATCAAGGATGCATACGTACGTATCCAACAGCAAATGCTGCAGACAACGATAGCAAGACAGTTTTTGCCTAGGCATTTTACGCTAAGTGAGCTTTATCAGGTGATTCAGACAGTAGTGCCGGAATTTAAAGAGCCAAATTTTATTCGTAAAATCACGTCAACACGCAGCCGTCAGGGTATATTAAAAGAAGTGAGAGATGAAGAGGGCAATGCACTCAGCTCCAATCAATACTCACAACGCCCGGCTCAGCTGTATATGTTTACAGATCACGAGCCATTGTTGTCCATTTATACGTAGTGTCTTAAATCAGGGGAGGGACGATTCTCATGAGAGCACTAATAGTAATTGACTTTACCAATGATTTTGTCGATGGGAATTTACCGGTTGGGCAGCCTGCAATCGATATCGAGCCAAGAATCAGCCAATTAACGTCTGAGTTTGTCCAAAATGGCGATTATGTTGTAATGGCTGTGGATTTACATGAAGACAATGATCCTTATCATCCCGAGAGTAAACTGTTTCCACCTCACAATGTACGAGGGACTAGAGGGCGGGAGCTTTATGGAAGTTTGAAAACTGTTTATGAAGCTGACCAGGATTCCATCTATTGGATGGACAAAACTCGATATAGCGCTTTTAGTGGAACTGATCTGGAGATTAAGCTGCGGGAACGTGGCATTACTGACCTTCATTTGATTGGCGTATGTACAGATATATGTGTTTTGCACACTGCGGTGGATGCATATAACAAAGGTTTTACTATTACTGTGCACGAAGATGCGGTCGCCAGCTTCAACGCGGATGGACATAAATGGGCACTAAATCATTTCCGGGGAAGTTTAGGAGCAGACGTTGTTAAGGCATAATACTATAAAAAACATACACATACAGCAACGTGGATATTAGGAGATGAGGACTTGAAGAGAGAACTTGCGCTACATACAGATAAATATCAGATCAATATGATGTATGCTCACTGGGTGAATGGAAGCCATAAGCGAAAAGCTGTATTTGAAGCTTATTTCCGCAAATTGCCTTTCGGAAACGGCTATGCCGTGTTCGCAGGATTAGAGCGTATCGTGGGGTACATCGGCGGCTTGCGTTTCACCGAAGATGATATCCGTTACTTGTCGGAGCAAGAAGAAAATTACGCTCCTGCTTTTTTGGAAGAATTGCTGCAATTTCATTTTCAGGGCAACGTTTATTCGATGAAAGAAGGGGCGTTGATTTTCCCGGATGAACCACTAATCCGTGTGGAAGGGACGATCATGGAAGCGCAGCTGGTGGAGACCGCTATTCTGAACTTCATGAACTACCAGACGCTAATCGCTACGAAGGCTTCCCGCATCAAGCAGGTAGCTCCGAATGATATTCTGCTGGAGTTTGGTACCCGGCGGGCACAAGAAGCGGATGCGGCGGTCTGGGGCGCTAGAGCGGCCTATATCGGCGGCTTTGATGCAACCTCCAACATGCTGGCAGGTAAAATGTTTGGCATCCCTACCAAAGGTACACATGCTCATTCTTGGGTTCAGAGCTTCAGCAGTGAGCAGGAAGCTTTTGATGCTTATGCCAAGGTGATGCCTGATGAAGTTACACTATTAGTTGATACCTTCGATACGTTGCGCAGTGGTGTGCCGAATGCGATTAGAACCGCCAAAAAGCTTGAAGCTCAAGGTAAAAAGATGATCGGTATCCGTTTAGACAGCGGTGACTTGGCCTATCTATCCCGGCAGGCACGGAATATGCTGGATGAAGCGGGGCTCGATTATGTGAAGATTGTGGCGTCCAACGATCTGGATGAGAATACAATCATGGATCTGAAGCTGCAAGGTGCAGCCATCGACACATGGGGTGTAGGCACACAATTGATTACGGCTTCGGATCAACCCTCTTTGGGTGGGGTCTATAAGCTGGTAGAAATTGAGTCCGCAACTGGAGAAATGGTACCGACAATCAAGATTTCTTCTAACCCTGAAAAAGTATCCACACCAGGCAGCAAGGACGTATTCCGGATTATCGGGAAAAATGGCAAAGCGCTAGCAGATTATATCTGCTTCCCGGAAGAGGAATCTCCACGTAACGGCGGTCGGGTGAAGCTGTTTAATCCGCTGCATCCATACATGCACAAGTATGTGGAGCGTTATGAAGCGCTGCCTATGCTTGAGCCGATTTACGTGAACGGCTTCCAGGTCTATACTTTGCCGGATCTGAATGAAGTTCGCCGTTACCATCGGGAGCAGAAGGATCTGTTCTGGCCGGAATATCTGCGTAAGCTCAATCCAGAGGTATACCGGGTGAATCTGAGTGAGAAGGTCTGGACCAGCAAGCAACAATTGATCGCGGAGCATATTCAGCCGGAGATAGAGTAGGTTTTGTAGTTTCGATGGAAAGAAGCACGGGAAGATTAGATTCCCGTGCTTTTTTGCGTTTGGGTGAAGCCGACGTTTGGGTGAAGCCGATGTTTGGATGAAGCTGATGTTTGGTGAAGCTTGCGTTTGTTAACTTTGATCGCCGCGAGTTTATTTTCTAAAAGTATATAAGAGAGCTTGTCTGCGTATATCTGATTTGGCTTTTGTTGCATTTTGTGCAACAGAACACTAGTTAAAGTATATCGACAAATTATCATACCCCCAAAAGAATAAGTACATCCCGTAGAATGAGGCGAATCCGGTGCGAGTGGGCAAATCAACGGTATAAATTCCCGCAGAATGAGGCGTATCCGGTGTGAGTAGGTAAATCAACGGTATATATACCGCAGAATGAGGCGTATCCGGTGTGAGTAGGTAAATCAACGGTATAAATCCCCTAGAATGAGGCGAATCCGGTGCGAGTAGGTAAATCAACGGTATAAATCCCGAAGAATGAGGCGCATCCGGTACGAGTGGGCAAATCAACGGTATAAAAATCCCGCAGAATGAGGCGAATCCGGTGCGATTAGGTAAATCAACGGTATAAATCCCGTAGAATGAGGCGAATCCGGTGTGAGTGAGCAAATCAACGGTATTATTCCCGTAGAATGAGGCACATCCGGTGCGAGTAGGTAAATCAATGGTATAAATCCCATAGAATGAGGCGCATCCGGTGTGAGTGAGCAAATCAACGGTATATATCCCGCAGAATGAGGCGAATCCGGTGCGAGTAGGCAAATCAACGGTATAATTCCTGCAGAATGAGGCGAATCCGGTGCGAGTAGGTAAATCAACGGTATAAATCCCGTAGAATGAGGCGAATCCGGTGCGAGTGGGCAAATCAACGGTATAAATCCCGCAGAATGAGGCGAATCCGGTGTGAGTGGGCAAATCAACGGTCCCATAAGAAAAGGTGTATCCCCGTTCTACGCAATCGCGAAGAACAATGGATACACCTTTTTTCATGTTAGTGCGAGATATATAGTTTAGTTCTTCTTCCGGAATTTAGCGAATGACCAGATGGTAAGCATCAGCAGGAAGCCCAGACATGTGCCTATGCTGATCCGGTTCTGAGTGTCGAAAAGGAAGGAAATCGTGATAATCGACAAACAGATAAGCGTCAAAATCGTAATATAAGGGAACCCCCACACTTTAAAGCTTGGCTCTTTAGGATAGGTTTTCCGCAGCTTTAGCTGTGATAGACAGATGCTGATCCATACCAAGCTTACTACGAAGCCGGGAACAGCCATCAGCAGCCGGAAAAGTCCATCCTGTGCGAAGTACGCTAACATAGAACCAACAAAAAGAACTATAGCGCAAAGTTTAAGACTGTTGATCGGCACACCTTTTGCTGAGGTCTTTGCTAAGCTACGTGGAGCTTCACCCTGTGAAGCCAAAGAGTGCAACATCCGTGTGGCGCCGTAGATACCAGAGTTAGCAGCAGAGAGCACAGCCGTAATCAGTATGAAGTTCATAACATGGTCAGCACCCTTAAGTCCTGTAGCTGCTAATACCTGCACAAAGGGGCTGGTATGCTCGTTAAGCTGATTCCAAGGAATTAACCCACAGATGATCAGAATTGGAATGGTGTAGAACAGAATAACACGTAAAATGAAGCTTTTGACAACTCTAGGCAACACTTTTTCTGCATCTTGAGTTTCTGTTAAAGTTAGTCCAATCAGCTCAGATCCGCCGTAGGAGAACATGACGACCAGAAGGGCAGAGAAGATAGGTGTCCAGCCTTGTGGGAATAATCCGCCATAATCCGTAAAATTACTTAAATAGGGGGTCCCTTCAGACATAGGCAATAGCCCAAACAATAATGCAGCTCCCAGAATAATAAAGATGATAATCATAGCTATTTTGATTCCTGCTAACCAAAACTCCGTCTCTCCATAACCGCTTACACTCATCATATTGATGCCAATAATTAAAGCACCACTTGCTAGACTCAGTAGCCATAATGGAACATCCGGTAACCAGTACTGCAAGAAGCTTCCTGCCGCCAGCACTTCGATCACGCAGACAGTCAACCACATGAAGCAATATAGCCAACCCACGATAAAGGAGAGCCGTTCTCCAAAAGCCTCGCGGATGAATTCCTTCATATTTTTGTTCGGGTATACCGTGGCCATTTCGGCAATTGCACCCATAACGACTAGTAGCAGCAAGCCTGCCAATACATAGGAGAGAACAACCCCTGGTCCAGCAATGCTTATCGTCTCAGAGCTTCCTTTAAAAATCCCCGTACCGATTACGCCGCCCATCGCCATAAAGCTGATATGCCGTGGAAGCAATTTTTTCTGTAATGATGCTTCGTTTGACTTCACATTTAATGCCTCCTAAGTAGGTTCAAAAAATTACACCAAGAATCAGTTTATCCTGAAATGGACTAGTTGAAAAGTATAAATGATACACATTTGTAGAAATAGAGGTGATTTTTCATCGGTGTGTGATATTTATCATGAAGAATGTGATGAATTTAACATCTTAATTTTTAATTTTATTGCTAAATGAAAGTAGATAAATAAGCTTAGGCAACACTTGGAAAATGCAAGATTTGTCACTTCGCGTCTTGCAAAATCAAGTTACAATCGTTGAAAAAGTCAAAAGGATATTATACTAGATGACATTCTGAAAGGGGCTATGTCGGTGGTACAGTTACCAAAAGTGAACGAGCTCGGATTTTTTGAGATTCGTCTGGAGTCAATTGGAGGGTTGGGTGCGAACCTGGCTGGTAAAATGCTTGCAGAAGCAGGTGTTGTCGGTGCTGGAATGAATGGGGTCAGCTTTTCGTCATATGGTTCGGAGAAGAAGGGATCAGCGGTAAAAGCGCATATCCGGTTTTGTGATTTGAATACGCCTATTCGTGACACGTCTCCGGTTGAGCGTCCGCATGTTGTTGGGGTATTTCACGAAGCATTAGCAAAGACAGTTAACGTAATTAGCGGAATTTATGAACATAGCACAGTATTGGTGAACTCAGCAAAATCGCCGGAGGAATTGAAATCCTCCCTGAATATGATGGCAGGAACTATTGCAGTCGTTGATGCTACAACGATCGCCTTAGATGAGAAAAACCGCGTTAATATGGCGATGCTAGGCGCGTTGTTCCGGATGTGTGATTTCTTGGACCCTGAAATTATGAAAGGCGTTATAGAGAAATCACTAGGCAAAAAATATCCACAGGCAGTACAGTCAGCGCTGACCACTTTCGACCGTGGATTTAATGAAGTTAAGTTTATGCATTTCCCACTGCCTGCGGGCGTGACAATGCCTGAGTTCGTGCGGTCTGATATTTCCGCATTGGGTTATGAAACACAGCCAATCGGCGGTACCATTACGAATCCTGGCAGCAGCTTTTTAAAGAACTTGAGCATTTCACGCTCCGGTTTGCTGCCTCATTTTAAGCAGGAGGATTGTATTCATTGTGCGCAGTGCGATACGGTGTGTCCTGATCTGTGTTTTGTTTGGGATGAGCAGCCTGATAAGAAGGGACGTCCACAAATGTTCCTGCAAGGTATTGATTATCAATACTGCAAAGGCTGTTTAAAATGTGTAGAAGCTTGTCCTACAACTGCCTTGTCTGGCGAACGTGAGGAAGAAGGCTACGCAGAGAGTCATACGGTCCGGCATATTTTTGATCTCGTTACTGAGGCCTAATTAACGGAGGAAAGGTGGAATACACGTGGCTATAGATTATGAAAAAGAAGTAGGCTCTGCTAAAGTAGAGCAGAAATTCCTATATGAATCCGGCAATGAAATGGCGGCTTATGCTGCTCATCAGATTAATTATCATGTAATGGGGTATTTTCCGATTTCTCCATCGACAGAAGTAGCGCAATTTCTTGATACGATGAAAGCGAATGGCCAGCATGATATTATGCTGATTCCGTCAGATGGCGAGCATAGCTCTGCTGGAATCTGTTATGGCGCTTCAACGGCTGGCGGACGTGTTTTTAATGCTACCAGTGCCCAAGGTTATATGTTCATGCTTGAGCAATTACCTGTACAAGCTGGTACGCGTATGCCTATGGTTATGAATCTAATCTGCCGTTCGATCTCTGGACCGCTGAATATTCACGGGGACCATTCAGATTTGTATTTTGCTTTGAATACAGGTTGGCCTATTTTAATGTGCCGGGATCCACAATCTGTTTATGATATGAACCTAATGGCATTGAAGCTTGCGGAACATGCTAAAGTTCGTCTTCCGGTAATGGTGGCTTCAGATGGATATTTCACCTCCCACCAGAAACGCCGCGTTCAAGCTTTTACTCATCGGGAGGATGTTCATAAATTTGTTGGACCACAACCTCCAACAGGCTTTACCGATACTTTAGACCGCAATAATCCGGTAACGGTTGGTCCTTATATGAACGAACCTGACTATATTAACAATCGCTATCAGCAGTCCGTAGCTATGTACAATGCGGGTGAAGTTTTTGAAGAAATTGCGAAGGAATTTGCTGAGTTAACCGGACGTCATTATCCAATGATCGAGGAATATCGGATGGAAGATGCTGAAGTAGCCGTATTCTTGATGAATTCTGCCTCTGAGATTATTAAGGATGTTGTGGATCAGCTTCGGTTGCAAGGGATCAAAGCCGGTGCAATCTCGCCGAATATGATCCGTCCTTTCCCGCAGAAGCAAATTGCTGAAGCGCTGAAAAATGTTAAAGCAATCACCGTTGGTGACCGTGCAGATTCTGTTGGCGGACATGGTGGTAACATGGTCAATGAAATCAAGGCAGCCCTGTTCACATATGGCAACACTACGACTAAAGTAATTAGCCGTATCTACGGTTTGGGTGGTAAGGACTTCTACGCAGAAGATGGTCATGCCTTTTTCCAATTAGCAATAGATGCTGTTGCTGCAGATCGAGTAGACATACCATTTGATTATTATGGCCACAATCCGGGTACACCAGATAAAGCTCCGCAACGTCTTCTGAAGCCAATGGACTTTGACTCACTGAAGACAGGGTTAATCACTGTGAAACAGGATGAAGCAACAGGCAAATTAAGCGTACGGATTCCGCCACTGCGCAGCTTGACGAAGAAACCTAAACGGCTCTCCCCAGGGCATGGTGCGTGTCCAGGTTGCGGGATTTTCTCAGGACTGGAGACTTTCTTCAAAGGGATTGAAGGGGATATCGTCGCACTTTATCATACAGGCTGTGCCATGGTAACGACTACGGGGTATCCGTATTCCTCCCATAAATCAACGTTTATCCATAATCTTTTCCAAAATGGAGCGGCTACCTTGTCCGGTGTCGTAGAGATGTTCTGGGAACGCAAACGTCGCGGTGAGCTGGATGGACTAGGGCTTAAAGAGGACTTTACGTTTGTTATGGTAACCGGAGATGGCGGTATGGACATCGGGATGGGACCGGCAATTGGAGCTGCACTGCGTGGTCACAAAATGATTATTGTAGAGTACGATAACGAGGGTTACATGAATACTGGAGCACAGCAGTCCTATTCGACACCACTGGGTCACCGTACTTCAACCTCCAGTATCGGCAAGCAGCAGCAAGGTAAAGTTACTCAGCACAAAGATACAGCACAAATTATGGCGGCTACTAACATTCCTTATGTCTTCACGGGTTCGGAGGCTTATCCGCAGGATCTGGTGAAAAAAGCGGCAAAAGCACAGTGGTACGCACAAAACGAAGGTTTGGTGTATGGTAAAATCCTGATCGCATGTCCGCTAAACTGGATGTCTGATGATAAGGAAGGCACGAACATCGTATCATTAGCTGTTGAGTCTTGCTTCTTCCCGTTATATGAAGTAGAGCATGGTTCTACGAATATCACATATAATCCTGAAGATAAGGGCAAACGTGTTGAGCTCTCAGCATGGCTGAAGACAATGGGTAAAACTCGTCATTTGTTGAAACCTGAGAATGAGCCAGCTTTACACAGCTTCGAAGAAGAAGTTGAGCGCCGTTGGAATCGTCTCAAGGCAAAACATGAACATCCTGACTTATAAGCTGTGTCTATCTCCAGTATATAAAATATGAAATAACCCGGCAGATTTGTCTGCCGGGTTTTTTTGTGATTAGGGAGCATTTGCGCGTAAGAAGCAGTTTTCGGACACCACTGACCTTAAACACAGCTTTCTTTCCCATTTGGAATTCTAACGGACTCCATAGCAGTTATCGGCCCTAAAACTCCCAAAATGAACCCTTTTTGAAGGAATAGTGTCACTGGAGTCCGCGAAACTTTTGAAAAAGCTAAAAAACCAGCAAATAACGTCTCTTAGGTCCTATGTGTTAAAGACTTGGTCATTTACAGTTAGAATAAAGTCCAGTTTCCTTTTACTCTTGCATGTTGCTCTGCTCTAACCAGAAGATAGCGGGTACAAATGACAAGACAAGCACTACCTACGATTAAAGCGCCGAGAGCCCACCACCAGCTAGTACCGATATTATCGTATAACGCCCCGCGCACAAGAACCAGACTATATGTGAGTGGAAACAGAAGGGATAAACCCGTTGCCCATGCTGGGAATACTGCTGGTGGAATACGAACCCCGCCAAACAGCTCCATTGGTGCTTGAAAGATGTAATAGAGTAGCCCTGAATCCCTTGAGAAGAGAGATATCGCACACAGCAAAGCTCCCCATATAACCGCTGATATCATGATAAGTATTAATACAGGTATTAAGGCGCCCCAGTTAACAGTCGTTACGTCCGCAAGAAAAATGAAAGTCAGAATGGAGAAGCAAGCGAACATCCATATTCCGTGAAATAGTGAATATACGGAACGTCCATACAGGAAGGCCATTTTTGACGCTGGCGTTAGGAACACTACCTCAAGTGTGCCCCCTTTGCGTTCTTGTTCGAATAACCATGCGGCTTGCACAACCGTCCAGTATAACTGAAAGACGAGATATCCGCTCAGCAAAAAAAGGGGAATCCGTCCATCTGGTATTACTTTTGAGAGTGCTGATCCTGCTCCGGTTCTAAAGGGCTGCATAGTAAAGTAGGTGGTTAAAAAGGTGAGCGCCGGCCAGAGTAGAAGTGAAAAAAACACTGCGCGTCCCTTAACTCTATTTCGATGCTGCTTAGTGATCTCCGCGCTAAGGGTAAACCATAAGCTATGTAAGTTCATGATACCCTTCCTTCCGAAAGGAGGATAATCGCATCCTCCAAAGTAGGTTTTTCGGATGCGAAGCTTTTAATGCTAAGCCCCTGCTCAGTAGTCCATGGCAGGAGCTTTGTAATGATTCTATCAGCCGAAGGTGTCTTTACAGAAATGCGCTGCAGTTCATCATTTTGAAGTTCTAGTTTTTCTGTTGCGCAGACACCCATTAATTCCGCAGGCTGAGTAAATGTTCGTAGATGCTCTAGTAGCTTGGGACGAAGTGATTCATGCCAGCCTGTAACCTCTAAATGAGCAGTTTGCGAGCCTGCAACCTGATGGACAATCCGCTCAGGTTTGTCACAGAGCAGAAGCTCGCCTCGATTCAGTACATAAACTCGGTCACAAAGTTCTTCGACCTCCTGTAAATAATGGCTGGTCAGAAGGATACCTTTTCCACTGTCCAGTGCAAGCTTTCTTATCGTAATGCGAAGCTGTCTCGCAATGGGGGCATCTAGGCCAAGTGTGGGCTCATCTAGAAATAAGTATTGTGGATCGTTGATAAGTCCGCGGGCGATTTGCAGCCGTTGCTTCATCCCTTTAGAATATTGTTCAACGGGTTGGTCAGCAGCTTGGGTCAAACCTACTTCCTCCAGAAGACGTTCTGCTTCTCTAGCGATGTGAGGGCTGTTCATTCCATAGAGTTTACCGAAGTATTCAAGATTCTCTCTCCCAGTGAGCCGCCAGTACAACATTCGTTCTCCTCCGGCGATCATATTTACTTTTTGCTGAATGGCCTGTCGATTCTTGTGTAGTAACATTCCATCGACTTCAATACTGCCGGAGGTTGGCTCTAGGAGAGTAGAAAGCATACGTATTGTAGTGGTTTTTCCAGCGCCATTTAGACCGAGGAGACCTACGATTTCCCCCGCAGCGATATCTAAAGATAGTGATTTCACTGCTGTCACTGATCTTTTTTCCGAACGGAACCAGCTCAGTTTATGTTTGCTCTCGTAAATCTTAGTAACTTCATGCATATTAATCAATGGTTTCACTCCTCCAAGGTTTTAGAATCGTTCGAACAACCCGCGCTCTATGCGCCGGTTTGTCCATTGACCAACCGTTATGTATACAACACTAAGCAGTATGATTGGCCATATGCCAGGTAATCGTATTGCTTCTCCAGTTAGCAGCGAGCCTCGAAGGAGTTGTAGCGCATAGGTCAATGGGAAAATCTCACCTATAGCCTGCAAGTAGTCAGGCAAGTATTGCCTTGGAAACTGAAATCCACACAGTAGAGCAGTTAGCGTAAATAGAGTATTTTGCACAATGAAGGTGTCCCTTGTATAAAGCATAATGCTTCCTAGCACCAGCGCCATCGCATAACACGATAGTAAAAATAGCAAAATTCCCACGAAGACAGATAGGAAGTCAACAGAGGGGAGTCGAAGTCCTGCTAAAAGGCCAAAGAAGAGAACTACCAGCAATTCCGCCCCACTTCGATACAACTGCTGGACTGCGTTTCCTAGAAAATAACCGCTCCGGCTTGAAGGGGAGAGCAACAGTGCCTCAAGTGTACCTTCTCTCCATTCGGTAATAAGTGCCCTGGATACGTTCATCATCATACTAACGGAAAATATACTGAGCATACCTCCAATAATTACATAGGTCAGATAGTCCTCACTGCCACTATAGATAGCAAATTTTGAATCTATATCCCCTTTGATTAGATACACATAAGAAAAATAAGAGATGATGACTAGATAAACTCCATCAATAATGTGCCCGAATGTAAAGGTCCAGGGAAAGGCTCTAAGATTAGATTTTTGGTTTCTTTTTAGGGTTGCGATAGCGATATGCCACATATGTACTCACACCTTTCATTAACCTCATTGTTCAAGGTACTGCCTTTGCAGGATGAGCAGATTATCAAAGACTTCTTTGTTCACTGAATAAAATAAATAATTCCCTTTTCGCTGTGATTGGGTAAATCCTGCTTCACTTAGTTGTTTTAGCTGTTTAGAGACCGCAGCTTCAGAAATACCCAATATTGGCGCAAGCTGCTTGGTACAATGCGGCCCTTTCCACAGCAGTTTCAGAATTCGCATCCGCGTATCATCACTTAAAGCTTTGAGTTGGCGCAACAGGTCACTCGGCGGTCCCTCACTAAAGGCAAGACCGGGAACATCCACCGTGAGAGGCAAAAATAAAGTGTCTTCGAACCAGCCAACAAGCAGATGCGGAAATATGAATGTAGAAGGAAAAACGTACACTTGTCCAAGCTGGTCATAAGGAAAGTAATACGTTACAGCCTTTTGTACTGTCAGAGTCCCGTTCTCTGAGAGGAGGCGTGGGTGGAGCGTATTTAATGCCTTTTCCGGGGAACGACTGGCTAAGTATTGAAACTGAGCGGCTGAGATGTTCATAAATGGTTCAATATAGTCCCATTCCTGCCCGAAATAATCATGTTCGTATGTAATTAATGTTGAGATTAAGAGCTTGCGAACACTAGCCAGATTGTTTATCAGGTACTTCACGTTTCCACTCAACTTCATCAGCGAACGTTTGCTTTCCGATTCATTCAGCCATTCGACTATGGTACTTAGTGCAATTTCTTGATTCATAAATAGATACACTAGCTCTGCATCCGGAAGTTTTTTGAGTAGGGTGATTCCTTGATTGCAAGAAATAGGGACACCCATACGGTCCGGTAAATCTAGCAGAGCGATCCAACGTTCTGACAACTGCCCAAGTGTGTGGATGTTCTCCTGTAGAGCAAGAGGCATTCTTTTCTTGAGCACCTTAGCCCATTGTAATCTTGTTGGATGGTGTTCTGGTTGATGGAAGACATGCAGACTGCATAATAACTCATGAAAAGGACTGACGACCGTTTTGATCTTTCGATTTAAAGTTTGGAGTGAGCTCATCTCTTTCCTTTCCGATTAACTGTTTGGTTAATCAAAAACCACTTTCGCGTAAAGTGTTCAAAATTATAGGGGGAATGGTCAAGATTGTCAAATCTTTTATGCAGAAAAAAGCGAGAGCACATCCCCATGCATTGGACATGGATGTTTCTCTCACTTATAGGATTCTTTTAATAGAGTTATGAAGTAGAGTTTTATCTTCTGCCTCTAGGCATCATGGAGTTATCGCACATGATATCTTTAACAGAATAGGTGTAGCAATGGCGAGGAACTGGGACACAGTGATGGCGTCTAACGATTTCTACCGGGTGAATAACATTCACAACTTGAGGGTGGTAATAATCTTGATAAACCACCTTAGGTGGGTCAGTGACAGTTTGGGCCGGACATTTTGGACATTCTTCTGACATTTCCTTCAGCTCCTTTGTGTGTGAACTTACCGTATTATACGCACAGAACAAAGGTATGCTTGGTTATTTGTCTAGTTTATAAAAAAATGGGTGGGATTATTGTTTGTATATCTCTCGCATTACATGACGAAGCTCCGGGATAATTAGCCGTTCCATAGCCAATTTAACGGCTCCAGTGGAGCCGGGCATAGAAAAAATAGCTGTGTTGCCAATCGTACCTGCAATTGCTCGACTAAGGATTGCCGCCGAACCTATATCCTCTGTGTAGCTTAACATTCGAAAAATCTCACCGAAGCCCGGCAGCGTTTTATCCAGCAAGGATGAAACAGCTTCGTAGGTGGTATCACGGGGAGAAATTCCTGTTCCACCCGTGAGCAGCACGGCTTCAACTCCAATGTGATCAGCGTTTTTATAAAGTAGTTCACGAATGTCTTGATAGTTGTCTTTAATAATGGTGCGCTCTATAACTTCATAACCGGCAGCTTCGAGCATGGATTGGATTAATGCTCCACCGGTATCCGTTTCGGTAGTTCTGGTGTCTGAGATGGTAATGATATAGCAGGAAACGGATTGTGGTGCTTCCTTCCGATGTTCTTCAACGGATGACAATGAGATCAGCTCCTAAATTAGAGATGTTCTCATGATAGGGTATGGGGGAAGCAAAGACAAGTTTCGTTATCCAGCGCTAATCTTTTGAGGATATAGGGGTGCCGCTTGCGTGCTTTGGCATCATGTAGTAAACTCGCTACCATACCCGTAATTTGCAAGGAGCGATGAATCATGGAACAGGTTGTACCTGTGTATATATTGTCAGGATTTCTGGGAAGCGGCAAAACTACCCTGCTGCAGCGCCTGCTGGAACATTGGAAAGATCAGGGCTTACGCCCGGCAGTAGTGATGAATGAGCTGGGTGAAGTGAATCTGGATGGGCTGCTGGTTGAGCAAACCGTTCCTATGGCAGAGCTGCTCGGCGGCTGTATCTGCTGTTCTATTCGAGGGGATCTCAGCACAGAGCTAACAACTCTTATCAAGAAGGAATCACCGGATGTTGTTGTTATTGAGGCCACAGGTGCGGCGAACCCGCTGGAAATTGTAGATGGCGTAACCGAAACTTCACTGTATCAAAAAGTAGAGCTGAAAAGCTTGATCACCGTCGTTGACGCCGCGCATCTGCTCGAATTGTACCGTGCGCAGCAGGGCGCAACCTATCGACTGATGCAGGAGCAAATTCGCTGCGCCTCTGTTTTGATTCTGAATAAAACTGACCGTGTCTCAGCAGATGAAGCGGAAGAGATCACAACCGTTCTGCGAAAATGGAATTCTTATGCACCGATTATGCCAGCGGAGCGTTGTGAGATCGACACAGAGGAGCTCCTGCGTAGCGCAGGTGGAGTTCTTACGGATACACAGCTTGAAGAGAGCGACAGCGAAAGCCATGTGCATGAGGAAGCTCTGCAATCTTCAGGAGCCACCCACGCTTCCCACGATCACGTGATGGCATACACACATTACTTCAAACGACCTGTCAACAGCGAGACCTTTGAACAGTTCGTCAAGGAGCTTCCGCGTGATGTTTATAGGGCTAAAGGCATTGTGACCTTTAATGACACCTCCAGTCGCTTTCTTTTTCAATATGCTTACCGTGAAGCTGATTTTATGAAAATCACACCTCAAGGTGAAGTGCCAGACGTAGCTGTATTTATCGGGGAACATTTCTCATCCAGTGAGTTACGCACGAAGCTGCTGGAGATGGAAGGACGTATTTTAGTTCGGCCTGGAACGATCAAAAGAAGCCTGTAATCCGTTCTGCTTCAGAAGAAGCTGTGGTTCATTCCTAATCTTGTAGGTTAATAGTAAGGCATACCATTAAAAATGCAGGAGGTTGAAGGCTATGACCCGAATTCAATATCAGGAGTGCATTGACGCTTGTCTCGAAAGTATGAATGCCTGTAACTACAGCTATGTCTCAAGCCTAAAAGAATATGATCTTGCATCTCTTCGTGAGAGCATGCGGCTCGATCGTGAATGTGCGGATATTTGTTCTTATGCCATTCAAGCAATGACCCGTCAAAGTCCGTTTGTATCTGGAATTTTAAAACTATGTGCAGAAATATGTGAAGCATGCGCGGATGAGAGCAGCAAGCATATACATAATCACTGCCAAGAATGTATTAATGCCTGCCGTAAAGCTGCAGAGGCATGCCGTTTGATTAGCGATGCTGTTGAGGTATATGCGTAAATCGTATAACTTAACTCTCATATATGAACTAATAGCCAGATTGTTGCTGTAGAAATATAGCAATAGTCTGGTTTTTTATATCCAGGTCTGTTTGATTCATGCTATTGGTAGAAAAAAAGGGGAGAAATATTGGATTGAAAGTAAATTTTAGAAAGGGCTGCTATGGCAGTTCTTTCTTTTTTTTGATTCCTAGAAGAGGAAATTCGTAGGGAACCGGAGAATTAACAGTAGATATGAAGGGAGAATGTTAAGTGGCGAACTTAGTAGATCGTAACTTTGCCGGCGGTAGTATAGGTGTTGCTACTTCCCTAATTGAATTAGAGCAGATCAGTAAACAGTATGGACGCCGACCCGTATTGGAGGATGTATCGTTCACTATTGAAAAGGGAACTGTAACTGCTCTGATCGGACGAAACGGATCCGGCAAAAGTACCCTGTTGTCAATCTTAGCTGGACTTGTCCACATTTCCTCAGGAAAGCTGAGTTGTAAGGGTCCAAATCTGAGAATTGGTTATGCACCTGAGATGTTTCCAGGGTTGAAGCTGACCCCAGAACAGTACTTGCGAAGTATGGGTCAGATTAGCGGCCTTGCGCCAGTCCTGATCGAACAGGAGCTAACAACGTTATTTCAACTTTTTAAACTGGAGCACTTTCGCAAGCAGTCGATGCTAAATTTCTCCAAAGGAATGCTGCAAAAAATTAATTTGATTCAAAGCTTGTTGGGAAGTCCCTCGTTGCTGCTTCTTGATGAACCTATGTCGGGCCTTGATCTCCCCTCAATGAATAAGTTAGCTGATCTTCTCATCGTTTTGAGAAATAAGGGGACTGCTATAGTCTTCTCTGTACATGAACCCCAATGGATTGAATTGCTTGCGGATCAGGTTCATGTGATACATGAAGGGAAAATTGTAAAGTCAATTCAGGGGTCAGAGAAGCTAAACATAAAACCCTCTACATACATACTATTGTCTAATCTGTCGATTCAGAAACTGCAGCAATTGAAGGAAATGGCAGGTTTCATTTCAATAAATACTTTTAAGGATAGTTGTAACATAGAACGTACGGCGTTGACAGTAACAAGTTCAGAATCAGATACTTTTTTGCGGGTTATCTTGGAGTCGGGTGGTTCAATACAATCGGTAGAACCTCGCGGAGGATCGCATGACTTAGAAAAATGGATGAATCCTAGGAGTTGAACAGGGGGTCTTACGTGTATCCGTTTATCGTTTACATGCTGCGAAGTTATACTCGATCTCAGCGTTATTTCGGCCCGTTAGCAGGGATTGTGATTGCAGTCTTGATATTGTATTCTTATAAGCCCAATCCAGTTATGAATAGCTATGCCGCTACAGCAGTAATGCTCTTTATAAGCTGCGCTTGGATGAGTCTTAGTTTTTTGAATCATGAGCACGCTGTTCATCGGCAGATTGCAGTTGTTCACATGCGAAGTGCGGCTAAACATAGTACAGGTGGTATCTTAACGCTTGCATTTCTAACGCTGCTGCTAGATCTATTGATTGTCCTTTATCCTTGGGTAACGGGTCATTTTGCAGAATCACCCGGGGTATATCGGTTAATTCTCGCGCTCATAGGACATGGATTATTGGGTATGCTTGGTGTGGCTATTGCCCTATTCTTTCAATCTTCTTGGGTTCAAAAAGGCAGTCATGCGACAGGTATGTTGTTAGCTATCGTTATACTATCACTGGGCGGAGCACAAATCAGCGAAAGTTTGCCTGGTATATTTCATTTTTTGATCTGGTTGTTGCCGCCAGTAACTCCTGTAATGGAGGCCATGATGAAAGCTGATACATTGTCATTAGCGGAGTTGTTAGGTTCCTTTGCACAAGCATTAGTATATATAACACTGCTTATCGGTTTTTATTTGTACAGATCAAGACAGAGGGATTACAACAAAACATAACTTGTATAGATAAAAGGAACAAGGATACAGAAGTGGGGGAAAAGATGAAGGATACATATGTACCTGAGAGTGAACAATCAAAAGAGTTATTCGCCTATTTTGGACTGGCAGTTTATTATGGACAGGCCCTCGAGCAGCAGCTTACCAACTTGCTATTGCTTACTAAGCTATCACAAGGAAAAACGCCAACAGAAGCAGATCTGACAGACCTTTATCAGCGAAAACTCAGCAATTCACTCGGCCAACTCATCAAAGAAATCCAACATCATTTTCCTTTCTCGGAGCAAGAAACCGCTCAGTTGGAGGAAGTGTGGAAACAACGTAATTACATCGTTCATGATTACTTTAAAGAGCGTATACAGGAAACCTTTACGCCTGCCGGAAGGGCTAAAATGATTCGGGAGCTGAAACGTTTTAAAAATAAAGCAAGTAGACTTGAAGTTAAACTGCAAGGCTACTGCACAGAAATGTTCACGAAACTTGGATTAGAGGAGGAAAACTTATTGTAATAATCCTTCTAATCCGCAAGCTGTTACAACCTCTGGTCTAAAATGAACCGAAGAAGCTCTAACACAGCGAGAGAGTGCAGTTAAAGCTTCGCCTAATGCCGGAATCATCTCCGGTGTTAGGCTTTCTCCAGGTTCCCACCACCAATTGTTAATATTCAATGTTTGACTCTTCTTATCCATCACCGGTTCAAATCTGCCAACAAAACGATCATTATATAATATAGGCAGTACATAGTAACCATATTCTCGTTCTATTGCCGGCTTATAGACCTCCCAGCGGTAATGAAATCCGAATAATTGCCGAACCAGCTCACGTTCCCACAACAAATTATCCAGCGGAGCCAAAACAGCCGCAAATGAATCACGTGGTTGAAGCCCAGTCTCTTCGGATTCTTGCAGCATCACAGACTCCAAGGTTGGAGCATCTATACTGCGGATATAAAGCGGAACCTTAATCCCCTCGACCCAAACTTTTCTGAGACTATCCTTCTCCAGCAATCTCTGAATCGCCGCCGCACGCTCTTTGCTCTTCAGTCCGGATATGCCCAGCCATCCGTCTCCAGATTTATTCCATAACAAGCCGATACTTCCTATTCTACGTAACACATACCAATCATGAAATTGTTCTTCCGTGACATTTGGATCGGCTGAACTCAGCAGCTCTGAGGGTAACAAACGTTCAGCGAAATCATAATATCGCCGGGTATGTACACGATGGTGGACAACAATCTCTCCCCAAAAGTACATGCTTTCCATTGCAGCTCGTGATAATCTTGTCGGAGCCCAAGCCCAATCTACTTTTTCCTTTCCGTCTAAATCCAGAGAGGAGAGGGGGCCACGCTTCTGAAGCTCTTCACGAACCTGTGCTACAGCGACCATTACAGGTTCATTAGCCTGATGGTGGGAGGCAGCAGCTGTTCTTCTCCGCTTAAAATAAGGCCAATCCTCTGTACAATAAATTGACATGTTCTTGTCCCAGCCATCAACGAGCAGCCTGTCTTTATACAGAAGCTCTTGGACCAGTTCTGGCGTAAATCCCGGAATCCGTGCCTGGAGGACCAGCTCATGATTATGGCCAGCGATATTAAGGGGGTCATATTGGATGCAGCCTACGTGACGAACATAGTCATAAATACTAAGTTTTCCAGAAGGGATAGCTCCAGCAGTTAACTTTTGATGAGATAGCAGAAAAAGCCTGGCTTGTTTCTTAGTCAAATTATAAGTAAGCATCGTTTGCTCCTCCAAGGTTATGTATTAATTTCCATAATACAGAACATCTGTTCTAAGATCAAGCAGGAAAAAACCCTGAATCACAATGAAGTGACTCAGGGTTGTAAATTACATTTTCTCAAGAGAGGGTTGCAAGTTTCCGAGTGCTGGACGGTTGCTTGCGCCAGCGTTATCGCCAGAGCTGTTAGCAGCAGCACCTACTTGCAGCTGGTACATACGGAAGTATCTTCCGCCAAGCGCCATCAGTTCATCGTGGCTGCCGCGTTCTACGATCTCTCCGTGATGCAGGACTAGAATCTGATCTGCACTGCGAATCGTGGATAAGCGGTGAGCGATGATGAAAGTGGTGCGTCCTTTTTTGAGAACTTCCAGCGCATCCTGAATGACGCTTTCCGTTTCTGTATCGATGTTGGAGGTAGCTTCATCTAGAATGAGAATAGCTGGGTCAAAGGAGAGAGCTCTCGCAAAAGAAATCAATTGCCGCTGACCCGCAGATAAAGTACTTCCTTTTTCGATGACAGGTTCATCAAATCCTTGTGGAAGATGAGCGAGTAACTTATCCGCACCAACCTCACGCAAAGCACGTTCTACCCGTTCACGGGAAATTCGTTCATCCCCTAGGCTGACGTTCGAAGCAATGGTGCCCGTGAAGAGGTACGGGTCCTGCAGCACGATGCCCATGTGATTCCGCAGCCACTGCTTCGGAATATCCGTAACCTTTTGACCGTCAATCGTAATATCGCCTTTTTGTGGATCATAGAACCGGAACAGCAGATTGATGATTGAGCTTTTGCCGGAACCCGTATGACCTACAAGAGCGACAGTTTCACCCGGGCGTGCTTCAAAGGAGATATCGCGCAGGACGTAGTCTTTTTTATAAGCAAAAGATACATTCTTAAATTCCACTTTCCCTTTGTAGCGTGGCATGGAGCCGTCCGTAACATTCTCTCCAGGTTCATCCATAAGCGTAAACACACGTCCCGCAGATACCATAGAAGTATCCAGGTTCGCCAACTGGTTCACCATACCTGTGATAGGCTGGAACAAACGTCCGAGCACATCGACAAAGGCATACAGAACGCCTAAGGATACAAAGGTTGAACCAGTAATACTGCCATGTCCGAAATACCAAAGCACCATCACAAAAGAGAGACTGCGTAGTGAGTTCACCAGATTGTGGGACGTGAAAGCATTCAGATTTAACATTTTATTCTGATATTTCAAGTAATCATCGTTCAGGTTCTCAAATTCTGCACTAAGCTGCTTCTGACGGCGGAATATCCGGACGATTGACATCCCCTGAATCGATTCATTAATAATGGCGTTAATTTCACTTAGACGTGAGCGAATGATCGTATTGTATTTGGTCGCAATTTTGCGATAGAGCACGATCCACAGCACAAGAATAGGTACAATGAACAAGCTGATCAGACCCAGACGGACATCAAGTAAGAACAGAGCGATATACACGCCAGTTATATTGATAATACCGGTGCTGAAATTGGAGAGGACCGCAATGAATAGATCCTTAATCGCCTCGGTATCATTTGTAACCCGCGACACTACCTTACCAGCAGGCAAATTGTCAAAAAAATGAACGGGTAGTCGCTGGATATGCGCGTATACATCTGTCCGCAGCTTCCGGATTACCTGATTCGCCGAAGATTGCAGCCAGTAGGTTTTTCCGAATTCAGCAAAGATGGAGATTACAAGAAAAATAGCATACATTCCGACCAACTGATAGATCCCAGGAAGCTCGGGTTTGTAAAAAGCGAACAGCTCATCTGCCGAGAGCTTAACCGCGGGATAGATAACTTCGTTATCACCACGGGTGATATGCATCTCTCCATCGATGAACTTTCGTTCACCGTCAGGCTGTGTTACAGCTTCGTTAATAAAATAGAAACTTCTCCCTGCTTGAAGAACACGAATTTCTTGGCCTTTAGTTTCACCGGGCTCAAAGCGATCGCCGCGTTTGTATAAACTATTGTTATATTCAGCCGCCTTATCGGGAGACGTGGTGCTGAAATAGGGCTTCTCGATGGCCAGCATGTGATTGTCGATCATGCTTTTGGCTATAAATGGACCTGCCAGCTCTGCCGCTACCCCGATTGAAAGCAGCAGAAGGGCTGCGATAAAGGTTTTCTTTGCGGTCAATGCATATTCCAGCAGGCGTTTGCCTGTACTTTGTGTCAACCGTGACACCTCCTAAAATGTTTTGCGTAGTCGTAGCTCGTTTATTTATGGTTGTAGTTTAATCATTTGACAAGTTATTTTCGACTTGCTGCCGATCATATTGCTCACGGTACCAGCCATTCAAATCCAATAGTTCCTGATGTGTACCTCGCTCAACAATTTGTCCGTTATCCAGTACAACAATCATGTCGGCATGTTGGACGGCAGAGAGACGGTGAGTAGAGATTAATGTGGTTTTTCCGGCACGTTCATTCCGAATATTGTCGATAATCTGAGCTTCAGTACGAGCGTCAACGGCTGATAAGGCATCGTCCAGAATAAGGATATCTGGATTAGCGATAAAAGCTCTGGACAGAGAGACACGTTGCTTTTGTCCACCGGAGAGGGAAACACCACGTTCACCCACCAGAGTATCCAGACCATCGGACAATGTGCCCAGGTCGTTCTGGAAAGCGGCAGCTGTAATGGCTTGCATAATCGTATCGTCATCGGCGTTGTCTAGACCAAACTGAATGTTTTGCCGAACGGATTTGGAGAAAAGGATTTGCTCTTGTGGAACATAACCCATCCAGCTATGCAGCTGATCCAGGGAAATCTGTTGAATAGGCACACCAGAGATAAGGATTTCTCCATTACCTGTCGGATATTCGCGGAGCAATTGTTTGAGCAGTGTTGATTTCCCGCTTCCTGTACGCCCGACTACACCTAATGTCTGCCCTTGGTTCAGGGTTAAGTTTACATGGGTTAGATTGTCTATCGTCGAAGAAGGATAACGGAAAGTCACATCGTTAAGCTCGATTCGAGTAGGATGGGGAACTTGTACGGGATGGGCAGCATTTTGAACATCGGGTTTGGAGTTTAACGTCTCGTCGATACGTTCGAGGGAAGCTCCACCACGCTGCATAATGTTGATCAATTCTCCAATAGCGAACATCGGCCATACAATCATACCGAGGTACATATTAAAGGAGACTAGATCACCCAGTGTGATCTGATTGCGGAATACAAGGTAAATCCCATAAGTAAGACCAATAATGTAGCTGAGTCCGACACAGAAGCGGATGGTTGGTTCGAAGAAAGCATCGACACGAGCTACGGCCATATTTTTGTTGTAAACATCTTCAGTAATATCCGAGAAACGTTTTTCATCAAGACGCTCTTGGACATAAGCACGGATTACGCGCACACCAGAGACAGATTCGAGCACTTGGTCATTCATATCTCCGAACGCATCCTGCGCTAAGCTGTACCGATCATGAATAGCTTTACCATAAAAAATCATAGCTATTGCAATTAGGGGTAATGGTAATACTGCTGCAAGGGTCAGCTTCCAACTTACGAGAAAGCCCATCGCAAACAGCACAACCGTAAGGTAGATTGTAGAATCCACCAGTGTAAGCATCCCGAATCCTACGGTAGCTGAGACGGCTCTGATATCATTGGTTGCCCGGGCCATGAGGTCACCAGTTCTATTTTTTTCGAAGAACGAAGGTGTCATGGTCATAAGATGATTCATAAATCGGGAGCGCAGCAGGCGCTCAACAAGGTTGGAACCTCCGAAAAGTTTGTGCATCCATATGTAGGTAATCCAATAAATAACTAGCAGCAAAATAAAGATCATGCCGATATATTTGGCAAGCGATGCTGTAGTAATCGAACCGCGTACTATGTCGTCAATGGCATTGCCTAGCAGACGTGGAGGGAGTAATTCAAGAACGCCCACACCTATGAGTAATATGAGTCCAATCAGGTAACGCCTTTTTTCTCGGCGAAAAAACCAGCCGAGATCGCGAAGAACAGAGAACAAGTAAATCCCTTCCTTTCAGGTTGTAATGATTGCTTGTGATGCTGATAAAAGCGCAAGTGATTATCTCTTCAGCAAACAAAAAAGGCATATCATCCGAAAACGGACGATATGCCTGTAATTCACAGCTATCATGCGCACGGTGCGTTACAGCACCAAGCATGTGAGAGACCTTCAAGAACTAAAGTTATGCGGTCCATAAGACTCGCAAAAACTTCAGGATGGCTTAATCACTTGGGCTGCTTCGGTATTCGGTTGAGTAAAAATTCCAACAATAGTAAAATAATATGGCTGTAACTTCGTAAACACCGCGCTCACCCCTTTCATTAATTTGGTAATAACTAGAAGACGTTTAGTTATGTTCAGAGTTTATCATCCGGTTCGCGAATTTGTCAAACTTAATTTTAAATGGATTGGGAAATCATTAATTGCATAAAGTTGTTTGAATATCGACTTATTTTCGTTATGATTAGAATATACAAAGGAGCTGAGAGAAATGAACATGGAAATTAGTCAAGCAGCGGCAGCTTGGTTTAAGAGAGAATTGGACCTTAAGAATGGAGACTATATTCGTTTATTTCCCCGTTATAGCTCGGGAGGTGGACTTCACCCCGGTTTTTCGCTGGGCATTGCTACAGAAGCACCTGGGCGTCCAGCTATTCAGGTCAAACAGGATGATATTGTGTTCTATATGGAGGAGCAGGACTTATGGTATATGGAAGGTTATGACCTATCTATCGTATACTCTGAGTCAGAGGATGACATTGAATATAAGTACGAACCAAAGCCGGTATCCGGCGAAGTGCAGGTATAGTTGTCTTAATGATTGTTTATTTTAATCAGGAAAAGCCCTTGCCAAAAGGCAGGGGCTTTTCAAATGCTGTCTTTAAAATGAGGGTATTCCAGTTGGAAATACATAGGTGTTATCAGTGCAAATTGCGAGAGGTTTCTTCCTCCAGAGCGAAGTCGAAGTCGTCAATATCGTACACCTGAACTGGAACTCCACCCTCGATGATCCGTTGAATCAATTCAAATTGATCCGTTAGGATAGGTACTTTCTCACGTTGTGAGGACAGCAGAAGCTCTGTTTCGATGGGATCGAACATCTCACCGTAGACAGCGGTATCCATACTGTTAATGATGGTGATTTTGGATTGCCCGCCAAGGAGAATACCTGAGCTTTTCGCCCAAGGCACAGCTAAACAGCGGTTGATCTTCTTCGCGTTGAGCGGTTCTTCAAAATAAGCAATGAGCTCACTAATCTTCAACTTAACATGCTTGTCGTCGTCCGGACGGTTCATCAACGGATCATCGCTGTCTCGCAGTTCGTATAGTTCCATCACGGTAGTATAAGGCACTATATATTCTACAGGGCTGCTCGATACGAGAAGCTGGCCGTAAATCGCCATCATGACGGCTTCCGTCACAAATTGTCTAGACATCGTTATCCTCCTGAAGTTCGGTACTGCAATTGTACTTATGATCTAAAATTATAAAAACACTGTAGAGAGCAAAAGTCAACTGTACTTAGCAACTCACTAAAGAGAAGGGACAGAATATTCCTGTGAAGCAATGGAAATCATATTTTACTTTTGTACGACCTTATATGAAATTGATTGTGTTTACGCTGTTTATCGGCATGATCAAATTCAGTATTCCGCTAACACTGCCAATGATTCTGAAATACGTGGTCGATGACCTCCTAATGAACCCGAGCATGGGGATTGAGGAACGGGTATCACATTTGATGCTTATTTTGGGTGGTGCCTTAATTTTATTTGTTATCGTAAGAGGGCCCGTAGAGTATTATCGCCAATACTTTGCTCAGCTTATCACAAGTAAAGTGTTGTTCGATATGCGAAATAAGCTTTACAGTCATTTACAGCGGCTGTCACTGCGGTATTATCAGAATACCAAGGTGGGAGAAGCCATCTCCAGATTTATTAACGATGTTGAGCAGACCAAAAATTTGGTCGAAGTCGGCATGATGAATGTATGGCTCGACACGTTTACACTAGTTTTTGCTTTGGGATTTATGTTTTATTTAAATCCGGTGCTGGCGCTCGTGTCTATCTCGGTATTACCTTTTTACGCAATTGCAGTTAACAAATTGTATAAGCGGCTTAAGCTGTTAACGAAAGATCGTTCCCAAGCTCTGGCTGGCATTCAAGGTTATCTCCATGAACGGATTCAAGGGATATCAATCATCCGCAGCTTTACGATGGAAAAAGTGGATCAGAAGCAGTTTGAGGACATCAACGGTAACTTTCTTAAAAAAGCGATGGCGCAAACCCGCTGGAATGCTATGACCTTCGCAATTATTAATACATTAACGGATATAGCACCTCTTTTGGTCATCGGATATGGTGGTTATCAGGTCATTCATGGCAATTTGACAGTAGGTACCTTTGTAGCTTTCTTTGGCTATCTGGACCGGATGTATTCCCCGCTGCGGAGATTGATTAATTCCTCGACGGTGCTTACGCAAGCCTCTGCTTCTCTTGAACGGGTGCTTGAGCTGCTGAATGAGCCTTATGATATTGTAGACAAGCCGGGAGCAAAAGTGCTAAAGGATGCACGTGGTGAGATTGCTTTTCAGAATGTATGGTTTAAATATAACGAAGAGAATGATTGGGTCTTAAAAGATATTAATCTGAGTATTCAGCCCGGACAGACCATTGCGTTCGTAGGAATGAGCGGTGGAGGAAAGTCCTCCCTTATAAGCTTGATCCCGAGATTCTATGACATCAGTAAAGGCAGCCTCCAAATGGATGGTTATGATATACAGGAATTAACACAGGAAAGCTTGCGAAGGTCTGTCGGCATGGTCCTGCAAGATAATTTCTTATTCAGCGGATCTGTGCGTGAGAATATTTTGTTCGGTAATCCTAATGCCACGGAAGAAGAGGTCATTTCAGCAGCAAAAGCTGCCAATGCGCATGATTTTATTGAGCAGCTGCCACTGGGTTATGAGACAGAAGTGGGAGAACGTGGTGTTAAGCTATCCGGAGGACAGAAGCAGCGGGTTGCTATCGCAAGGGTATTTCTCAAGGATCCGAAGGTTCTTATATTAGACGAAGCTACTTCGGCGCTGGATCTGGAATCGGAGCATTTAATTCAACAAGCGCTGCAGTCTCTTTCTTCGGAACGTACTACACTAATTGTAGCGCATAGACTGTCAACGATTACACATGCGGATCAGATTGTCGTACTTGAGAATGGTGAAATTACTGAACGGGGTACGCATGAACAGCTGATGGCGATAGAGGGTAGTTATGCGCGATTATTTAACGTACAGCATTTAGACGCTTAATATTTTTTTGGAAAAATAATTGAACACCTTAGTGGTCCTCTCGAAAGAGAAGGCCACTTTTTTTGAATTCCAATCAGGGTGGCGGCACACAGTAACTTATACTATGGCAAAAATTCTAAACGGAATCTGAGTCTTTTCGGAGATCATGTGCGTCTAAAGCTTATAAACATCATGAAAGGAAGTGAGGAACGTGAATAAAACCACGCTTGAGGAAAAGGCGATAGCAGGTGATGAAGACAGCTTTACTGCGCTTATTGACGGCATGCAGGAGCGTTTATACCGAATGGCCTACTCCTATGTGCGGAATCAAGAGGATGCGCTGGAGATTGTGCAGGAGACCGTCTTCAAAGCCTATATCTCCATTCATAAATTGAAGCAACCGCAATATTTTAAAACTTGGCTCACCAAGATCGCTGTCAACTGTGCGCTGGACTTTATCCGTAAATCTAAAAAAATCGTGTATATAGATCAAGAGCTGGGAGGCAGCTATGCTCCGAAATCTAGGGAAGAAGTTATGGACTTGCATGAAGCGCTCAGCGGCCTTGATGAAAAATCAAGAATGGTGATTGTGATGAGATATTTGGAGGACTTGCCCATAAAGGAAATTGCAGAGGTTCTCGATATGCCCCTGAGCAGTGTCAAAACCGTTATTTATAGAGGTTTGGAAAAATTAAAAATAAGTATGGAGGAGAGTGAGTACTTTGGATAAGCAACTAGAACGTCTACAGCAAGCCTATAATGAGATTGAAATTCCTAAAGAACTATCATTCGCTTCTCGTAAAGGAATTGAAAGAGGAAAAATCTATAAACAGAAAAATAGTTCTTCAAAACGGGCCTTGAAATGGACAGGATCAGTAGCTGCTGCTGTATTGATTTCTTTTACGGTGGGTGTAAATACGGTTCCTGCTTTTGCGAGTAGTATGGATCAAATACCGGTTCTAGGTAAGCTGGTCAGTGTTCTGCAATTTACGGAAGGAAGTGCAGGCGGTGGAACCATTCAGGATGGAGTAGATGTGAACTTTATTTCGGTGAAACAATTGAAGAATAGCGATCAATTGATTTTGAATTTTGCAAATCCGGATGAAACACAACAGTTAGCAAGCTCATATAACGTAAAGTTTACGGAAAATCCGGCAACAATGACGATTACAGTAAGTGGGGCGAGAAAATTCTCAGCAGTCAAAGATCTGGAGACATTAAAACAAAGCCGATATGTCCAGGATGCTTATCCACTAATTACGCTAGATGATTCGGCTATTCGGTTCAATGTCACGCTTACGGACTCGGTTGCTTATGAGGTAAAGGAATATAAAGAGCCAGCACAGGTAGTGATTACGTTAAAAGAGAAAGGAGACGAAGTAAAAGGGGGCTCTGTATATTCGTTAAGAACGGTCTCACAGCCTTCTGGTGAGGCGCTGGGTATGGCTGAAGAAATGTTATATGGGTTAGAGGATGTGCGGATGTTAAAGGATGAGAAGGGCTTATATCTCGTGGAAGCAGGATATTTTAATACAGAAGAAGAGGCTTTGAAGCAGTTGCAGAAAATTAAGACAGAGTATGGCGTTGAAGATTTATTAGTCGTTGAAAAAAGAGCGGTGCAGCAAATTCCGCAGTCCATTTCTCAGGTGGAGGAATAATGAAGAAGAAGGTTCAATAAAAGGCACAATAAAAAAGACCGCCAAAAGCGGTCTTTTTTGTGCTGTTCTATTACATTTTGCCGATCATAAGTGATAAAATGCCGGCTGCGATCAGCGGTCCGACCGGAACGCCTTTAAATAACGCAACCCCAATCACCGTGCCAATCAGCAGACCTGCAACAACTGTGGGTTGGTTGGTCATGAGCGTAGCACCGCGGCCTCCAAGAAAAGCGACGAGAATGCCAATAGCGATAGCAAGCAAGGACTTCCAGTGCAAGAAGGATTGACCGACTGTCTGCAGCGATATTTTGCCGCTGGCTAATGGGGTCATGACCCCGATGGTCAGGATGATAATCCCGATGGTTAAACCGTATTTTTCTAGCCAAGGAAAAGTTTGCTGTAAGCCAAGTACTCTTAGCAGTAATAGGACGACCATTGCTATTGTTACAGGGGAATTGCTGCTGATAACTCCGAGCGCTGCAAGTCCAAGCAAAAGCAAAGAGGTCATGTCCATCTTAATGTTTCAACTCCTTAGGATTAGAACTTTCTTTTGACACAATGTGATCTGCAATAAGCTTACCATGCCCTCTTCCGGTCTCAATAAACACTTCGTTAGCATTGCGGCCGGAGGCGATTACTCCAGCAACATACAACCCTGGAACATTACTTTCCATGGTAGAGGTGTTAAAAGCAGGCTTATCCATGTCGTCATCCATGATCACACCCGCTGAAGTGAGGAGGGTACGGCTCGGACGGAAGCCAGTCAAGGCAAGAACGAAATCATTATCCAATGCTTTCTTGTCCCCCTTATGATCCGTAACAATTACTGAGCTTGCAGTAATTTCAGTGACACGCGAGCCTAAGTGCAGAGTGATTTTCCCTTTTTGCACCATGCCTTCAAAGATTGGCCGAACCCAAGGTTTAATATTCTCTGAGATGCTTTCACCACGATATACCATATCTACCGTAGCTCCTACACGCATAAGCTCCAGTGCTGCATCTACTGCGGAATTACTGCCGCCAATTACAGTTACCTTCATTCCCGTGTAAGGATGGGCTTCACCGAAATAATGAGTAACTTTAGGTAGTTCTTCACCTGGAATGCCAATCATATTCGGCTGATCAAAATAACCTGTTGCTATAACTACATTTGCAGTGATACGTTTCTGATGCTCACCACGCATATTTGACGTATGTACGGCAAAGGTTCCATCTTCAAGCGGTTCAATGGATAATGCTTCTTCATAAGCGGCGATCTCTAGACCATATTGCTCGGCGGCTCGGCGATAATAGACAAGCGCTTCATGACGGTAAGGCTTGTCGTTGGTCGAAGTGAAAGGAACATCCCCGATTTCTAATAACTGAGCCGTACTGAAAAATTGCATATTTGTTGGATACAAATAAATGGAGTGCACAATAAAGCTTTTTTCAATGATAAGGCTGGACAGACCTTGGCGTTGGCATTCAATAGCTGCCGAGAGGCCGCAAGGACCTGCACCGATAATAATGACATCTTTCATAAAGCGGGTTACCTCCTGATTGTTACTATCTTTTCTTTAAATCCTACCCTAAATTCATGAATTTTTCCATAAGAGCAGATTGAGTATAATAACCATTGCAAGAACAACGTTGATTATTATATAATTAGATATATATCTAATGTATCAATTTATTGTGAAATTCTAGGAGCGTGAACCCAGTGCAGTTGGAGAAAATCGTGAGTTATCATAAAGCTTTAGCTGATCCAACGCGTCTTCGCTTATTGTTGCTTCTGTCCCAAGGAGAAATGCACGGGCAAGCGCTGGCTGAGAAGTTGAATTTATCGCAGCCTACAGTCACTCATCATGCGGCTAAATTACGTGAAGCGGCTCTAATAAAGGAAAGACGCGACAAAAATACAGTTTACTTTAAGTTGAATCCGGAGTTTATCAATAATGGGGCTGAAGCTTCACTGCAATTTATTTTTTCGAAAGGAGCTGAGGATATGGAAGAGCAATTGCCTGAGAATAGTCTTCAGGATACTGTAATTCGTAATTTTTTCTCTAAAGATGGCCGGCTGCGGCAAATTCCCGCACAATACAAGAAGAAATTGATAGCGCTTCAATACATGGTTGAGAAGCTAGAGCCAGGTGTTGTTTATACGGAAAAGGAAATCATTGAGTTTATTAAGCAGTTTCATGAAGATTTTGCCACTATTCGTCGTGAATTCATCATGCATCAGTTTATGTATCGTGAGAAGGACAAGTATGAACTAAATCCTCGAGAAGTATGGACTCGGTGGGAATATGTCAAATAATGATCTTTTAAATATTAACATTCTGTGTCGATTTGAAATGTACTGATTAATTATTCGAATTTCGAATAAAATGGAATTGTAAGCGTTATCTGAGACATATTTAGAAAGGAGACTTTCGTTATGTTATTTAAACGCACAAAAAAGCAACCCAAATCAGATCATGTAACCGTCACATTACCTCAAGTGAAACAGGCGATTCGAAAGTTCGAAGAAGATATGCCTGGACCTATTAATAGAACAGCATTAATCTTAGAGGACAAAAGAATCGATATGAGTCGTCTGAAACGTTATTTGGGTGGAATACCCGAACGGAATTTCTATATGTCTCGAGAGACCTATGAAATTTTCGAGGAAGAAGACAAGTTAGTACCGTATTATCTGGATTTAGTTCAGGCTGCTGTAGACAGTTATATTAGTGATACAGGCAAGCTACCACTGCTTGAAGACACCTGGTTGCCAGAGGTTCATTATCGGTTGTTATCTACAGAAAGTTATCTAAAAGAAACACCTCCTTTTCCGTTGTATATTACGGATGAAGAAATGATGCTGACCCATCGGGCAGAGCATTTCGAGTAAAGGAATGACGCAGATATGAATCTTCACAAAGACTGTTCAGTAAAAGGGAAGCCACAAATCCTTTTTGTTGAATAGTCTTTTCTTTGTCTCTAAAGGCATAGTACAATTACATTCTGTAGGTTAGGTTTGAAAATTAACAGCATGTAAGGGGAATTGCTTGATGAAGGAAGTACAAGCTATTTTATTTGATCTGGACAATACTTTAATGGATCGCGACTATACATTTCGCAGCTTTAGCACTCAGTTCGTGCAGGATTTTCTTGGGCATCTTGAACCTGCGGAAGCGCAGGCCGTGATCGAGGATATGATCCACAGAGACGCTGATGGCTACCGTGATAAAGACGGATTTTTCTTAGAACTTAGTGAGATCCTGCCTTGGGAAAAGCCTGTGTCGGCTGAACATATCCGAGCGTATTATGATGCGAGCTACATCAATCATGGTGCAGCCATGGAGCATGCTTTGGAGATTCTGGAGTATTGCGTGGAGCGTGGATATACTTTGGGGCTGGTCACCAACGGTAAAAAAGAAATCCAGAACACCAAAATTGATATTCTCGGCCTGCGAGAGTACTTCAAGGCTATAGTTATATCTGGAGAAGTTGGCATTGCGAAGCCTGATCCTGCGATTTATCAATTAGCTTTAGACAGGCTGGGTGCCTCTGCGGATCAAACCTTGTTTATAGGGGATCATCCGGTAAATGATATCTGGGGGGCAGGTAAGGCTGGCCTTGAAGGGATATGGCTGCAAAGGAAACATCCTTGGGATGATCAGCTGGACATCCAACCTTGGAAAATGATCCGTGAGCTGAAAGAATTAGAGGCTATTTTGTAATCTGGAAAATTTGGGGTTGACATTTTACTGCTGCACCAATTATGATAACAGCATCTTAAATTTCGGAAGGAGACGATGTTTTATGACAGTTTTAAATGTAATGAACTCAACTGTTGTGGATACGTGTCTTCCGGGAACAGCTGCTGCCGAATAATTGATTTGGGCAGTTTAGCAGGTAAGCTCAATTACGCTTATTAGAGCCACCGGGAACCGTATAGGGTCCGGTGGCTTTTTTGCGTGTGTAGAAAGATTGGATTTGGTGTAATAAATCCACATGTCTATATACCGCCGCCGGAGTCTTTATTTCCGGCGGCTTTTTGTGTTCTCGGAAAACGCCAAGGGGCAAGAAAAAACATAAACATATCTTTTAGGAGGAAATGAATGAATAGCATAAAGCAATATGGTTGGAATGAAAACTGGAGTACAAAATGGAATGAAAAGTGGAGTCATGCAGAGGATAAACAATTTATTCCCGGGAGAATCGTTGGTGACTTTGGCAGTAAGTACAAGGTGTTAACTGATGTAGGAGAGACGTGGGGAGAGCTTGCCGGGAAGCTGAGACACACATTTGTAGCCTCGGGTGATTTTCCTGCCATTGGAGACTGGGTAGCATTGGCGATGCAAGATGGCGGCGAGCATGGAATCATACATGGCGTATTGCCTCGGCAGAGTGTGATCTCACGCAAGGTCGCAGGAAATACACAAGATGAGCAAATTGTTGCCTCCAATGTAGACACATTATTTCTGGTCAGCGCGTTGAATGATGACTTTAATGTTCGCCGGATGGAGAGATATCTGATCATGGCTTGGAATAGTGGGGCAAATCCAGTTATTCTACTCACTAAAGCGGATCTTTGTCCTGATGCAGACAGTAAAATCGCTGAAATGGAGAGCGCGGCTCCCGGAGTATCAGTACATGCTGTTAGTGCAATACAAGATGAAGGACGCGAGAAGCTGCTGCCTTACATTGGTGAGGGTCAAACAGTAGCTCTTACGGGCTCTTCCGGTTGTGGGAAGTCGACAATGGTCAACTGGCTATGCGGGAAGAACCTTCAGATTACGCAGGATGTTAGAGAAGGGGATAGCCGCGGACGTCATACTACTACCCACCGTGAACTGTTTGTTTTGCCGGATGGGGGGATTATCGTAGATACACCGGGGATGCGGGAGCTGCAGCTCTGGGAAGATGAAGGTGGTCTTGATCTAGCGTTTAGTGATATCAGCGGTCTAGCTTCTAAGTGCCGGTTTAGTAACTGTAGACATGAACGCGAAGAGGGCTGTGCTGTACTGGAAGCAGTCCAAACAGGTGAACTGGAAGAGAAGAGACTATTCAACTACCGAAAAACACAACGAGAAGTATTGTACCAAAATAATAAAGAAGCCAAGCTTAAGAGAAAAAGCGCAGCTTCCACTAAAGTGAGTTCATCCAGAACCAGAGGATACGGATGGCGTAAAGAGCTGGATGAATATTAAAAAGAATTGATATAACGGCATAGACATTGAAAAAGGGCGCCCCTTAGCTTTTGAAAGCTAAGGGGCGCCCTTCATTATTGAATTGAATCTAAACGGTTATGGTTTAGAAGGATGCAGCAGTTTCCTTAGCCAGTTGCAATCCGTTTTCAATGATTTCAGCGGATTGTGCTGGAAGTTGGTTGTGGCCTTCGATGATTACTTGTGTAATATCTTTAATTCCCCACAGGTTAAGGTTACCAACGATGAAGTTTACTGCCATTTCAGCACTTGCAGCAGGACCTTCAGAGTAGATACCGCCTCTTGCATTCAGAACGATTGCTTTTTTACCTGTCAAAAGACCAACTGGACCTTCAGCAGTGTAAGAGAATGTTTTACCAGCTTGGCAAAGGTAATCTACATAAGTGTGCAATACAGCAGGTACAGTCATGTTCCACAGTGGGAAACCGAATACTACCTTATCTGCAGCGATGAACTGATTAAGATATTTATTAACGATAGCGGCACCAGCTGCTTCCTCAGGTGTTGCTTCGTATCCTTGAGCGGCTTTATACATACCAGTGATCAGGGTATTGTCGTAGTATGGAAGTTGCTCTGCGAACAGATCAAGCTCAGTGATTTCATCTTCTGGGTGGTTGAGTTTGTAGCTCTCCAAGAATTCATTGTACAGCTTAACACTTACGGATTGTTCTGCTGGACGGTTGTTTGCTTTAATAAATAGAACTTTAGACATTATGATTTCTCCCTTGCATGTGTGTATTTAATATTAACTATATTTAATATAGCATGTAATCTTTTGTTTGTAAATTATTTTTTTGTTCTTGAAATTTGTTTGCGGTTAAGGAGTTTGAAAAAATGAAAACAAGGTTAATAGGTGATACAAGAGAACAGGAAATAATTTCCTGTCTCTATAAGTTCCAGAATGATCTAAAAGGAGCGATTGACATGTCCATCGATCGGTTTATCATTAAAAAATTGGACAGCTGTCACGAAGAGCATACGCGTCAGAATTTAGTGAAGCTATTTAGACTTCGAATCCAGAAAGCTGAAAAAGCAGAGCAGAAGAATTACAAGATCAGCTGATAATTGCTTAGCTCTTCCTAATAGTAGATTTTTCGCTGAATGAGACAGAGTCCTTGGGTTAAAAAAGTGCGTAAATATAGCAGAGCAGTGATCCTCCCGTTAAGGGGGGGATCACTGCTCTGCGTTTTTTAGTCCTGGCAGATTGCTTCAGCATAAAGGGCAGCAAATGAAAGCCAACCTACGACAAACGTCGCTTTTGGCAGGTGACATAGTAGGGTCAGGCCACCCGCTACATCTAATCTGATGACCCATGCAAAGTCATTTGTTGAGTAACATACCAAGTCAACTGCTAAGTTACACACTGAGTCAGTCACACGCCAAGTTAACGGCTAAGTTACTAACTGAGTCACATAACTAGTAACGTGTAGGTCACTAACTGAGTCACACATTAAGTCAACCGCTAAACGACTTACTAAGTCACACAACAAATCTCCCGCTGAGTCACACACCAAGTTAACGGCTAAGTCACCTCACTGACTAACACAACTAATCACCCGTTGATTAACTCACTGAGCTACACACCAAGTAACACCAAGTCACCCGCCGAGTAACTCACTGAGCTACACACCAAGTCACCCGCCGAGTAACTCACTGAGCTACACACCAAGTAACACCAAGTCACCCGCTGATTAACTAACTGAGCTACACACCAAGTCACCCGCCGAGTAACCCACTGAGCTACACACCAAGTAACACCAAGTCACCCGCCGAGTAACCCACTGAGCTACACACTAGTAACACCAAGTCACCCGCTGAGTAACCCACTGAGCTACACACCAAGTTAACGGCTAAGTCAGACAACAAATCACTCGCTAAGTGACCTTCCAAGTATCCTCAGCGGCCAACGGACTCAGATGACGCTATATGCGAATTTTCAGTCATTAGAGCAGAGTTTCGGAACCCAGCGCAGCTATTCAGCTTTTTGAGGTCGATAATTAGTGCTTTTCGCGCCAATAGCGCCCCTGGGGTCCGATAGGATTCCAAATGAGCCCAAAATTTACGATTAAGGTCATCTGAGTCCGAAAGCATCCAACTATGAGTCCAAAAGCAGTGGCTATGAGTTCAAAAGCAGAGACTAAAGCTACAACAGTAACAACTATGTACGCGACAGTAGCAACTATGTACACGATAATAGCAACTAAAGCAAACTGAGTTTCGAATTTTGATTACCGCGGACTCAGATGACGCTATATGCGAATTTATGAGCATTAGAGCAGAGTATCGGACTCCAATGCAGCTATTCGGCTTTTTGAGGTCGATAATTAGTGTTTTTCGCGCCAATAGTGACTCTGGGGTCCGTTAGAATTACAAATGAGCCCAAAAATTACGATTAAGGTCATCTGAGTCCGAAAGCAGTGGCTATGAGTTCAAAAGCAGCGACTAAAGCTAAAACAGTAGCAACTATGTACACGACAGTAGCAACTATGTGCACGATAGTAACAACTATGCACGCGACAGTAGCAACTATGTACGCGACAGTACCAACTATGTACACGACAATAGCAACTAAAGCAAACTGAGTTTCGAATTTAGATTACCGCGGACTCAGATGACGCTATGTGCGAATTTATGAGCATTAGAGCAGAGTTTCGGACTCCAGCGCAGCTATTCAGCTTTTTGAGGTAGATAATTAGTGTTTTTCGAGCCAATAGTGACCCTGGGGTCCGTTAGAATTCCAAATGAGCCCAAAAGTTACGATTAAGGTCATCTGAGTCCGATAGCAGCCGGCTATGGGGATGGCCGGCAAGCAGCAATCCAAACGTGCCATGAAATAGCACAAAATCAGTACAAAGTAGCACCAAGCAGAACCAGCGAACCAAGGTCCCTGACTTTGAGAGTTGAAGCTATGTTTGCCTATGTATGCGCAAATAGTATCTAAATCAAACGGAGTGTCATTTTTGATCAAGTTAGCATCAAAAAGACAACGGGTCCAAGCAGCACCTCTTGGCTACTTAGGACGTTCCTTATTAGAAAGCTGAGGACAGCAATGTTGTGACAAAAAAACTACCCCTCCATTAATAGAGGGATAGCGCCAATGAATCATTTTCACTGTAACTGTGCAATATAGCTTCAGAGCCTTTAATTTCGATACTAATCAGAGAATTGAGGCATTTCTGGAGGGCACTTTTGCCCTTTTGAATTTTGAGCTCCAGCGTACTGTTAAGTAATCTAAGTACTTTTTGAGTGGGCTGTTTATTTTCTGTTGTGAAATACACAGGTACAAGTTTGTTCTGAAATGTGATGAGCATTCTCATTTTGAAATCACCTCGCTACAAGTATTTCATGTTAATGATCATACCCCTTGTTTCTTAATTTTACCTTAAAATTAGCTTATGATAACATAAAGATTGCTAGTTTAATATACATTTATATGTAATACAGGAAGGATACAATAATGTGAATGAGAAAGAACGAACGGATTTAACGGATTTAACGGAATTTTTATTTCCAGATCGGGTAACCGACCAAGTAGTTTTAAATGAATTGTTAAATACTGCGTCTACAGCAGAAAGGATAGGTAGATTCAAATATAGAGAGAAGGAGAAAACTAAAGATCTGTGTTTACAAATACATAAGGATAAAATACTAGCCTACTGCAATAATACACCGGACTCTCCTCCGTGTGTGCTGAAGAACAGAGAGGAAACAGAGAGCTTTTGTCTCGAGTTGTTCGAATGTGAGAGAGCGATGGAGCCCTTTGCTCACGGGATTCCGGCGTTACTAATGTCAAAAAAAAGGTTCAAGGAGCTGAAAAAAGGCTCTGATTCCTCTACGGTTCACAGACTCTCAGAGTGTTTAGCTGCAGAGACAGGAGATGATGTCCATTCCAACCATCTTGCACAAGTGATGAAATGCTTCGACGCAGAGGGAGAATTGCGACTCTGTATTTCTAGTGAAAATGGCTGGAAGTTTCAGTATGCTAGCTTCATAAGCGATCATTCAAGTGGCTGGTTGCTGCGCATGAGCAGCGATCCTTCCCAAGACTGGATTGTAGCTCTTCCTATATCGAAAGCACAATTATGTGGTTCTGTGGCAGAGTGGGTTTTTCATTCCTCCTCTTTTCCTAGTCCACAATAACCGTTGAATAAGGAGGAAGAGTAAGCTGATCTGAATTTAAGGTCACTTTGTCAGCAGTTGTCTTTTGGATCTTGGTGTAAGAGATACCCTCGGCATTTGGATGAAGCGTAATGATTTGTTCATCTCCAGTTAGGTTATGAACAACGAGGACTTGATCCTCTGTTGTTATACGTTCGTAGGCCATTACCCCTGCATTGCCAGAAGTGTAGTCTCGAATTCCGCCATCACGGAGCGCAGGGACTTCGTTTCTTAACGCAATGAGTTCGCGGTATCTTTTAAGCAGTGAGCTGCTGTCGTTAGTCTGGCTTTCGACATTAATGCTAACATCATCAGCGTTATTGCTGCCGACCTCCCAAGTAGTCTGCCCCTCAACCTGATCCGCTGTCATCCATCTCATGGGCTCACGAATTCCTTCATCTGGTTTTACACCAAGCATTCCTATTTCTTCACCATAATAAATAAAAGGATTTCCAGGCAAGGTTAACAGCAGGGCTGCTGCCATTTTTGCATGATCCAGATTGCTGTCTAATTGACTCATGACTCTGTTTTGATCATGATTTGTCAAAAAAATTGCATCGGTAAAATGGCTATCAGATATTTTGGAGTACAAATTATACGTACGTTCCAGCGTAAAGGCAGTCCCGCTGTCTTTTTCAGTTTTCACGGAATTAATAAGGGTCTCAGCTAACCCGAAGTTAAAACTAGAGTCGAAGGCTTGATCCAAATAAGCCCCTACGGTGACTGCAGAATTCTCCCATACTTCGCCGACAATATAAGCTTGAGGATTCACTTCATTCATCGCTTTGCGGAAATCCTGCCACCAAGATACATTTTTATTAGTTGTGGCTTGGCTTTTGTCGCTTAGAAGGTCTTCGTAAATATGTTTAGCAGCGTCTAAACGAAATCCATCAACCCCTTGTTCCAGCCAAAACTTACCGATATCCTTCATTTCATTACGAACTTCCGTATGATCAAAATTTAGATCAGGCATGCCTTCCCAAAAGCCACCTAGATAATGACTACCCAGTAAAGAGTGCCATGCACTGCCACTACCAGCGGCACTAGCTCCATTGGCAGGGCGTCCTTGATCTTCAGCCCATATGTACCAGTCGCGATATTTGCTGTCTTTATTTTTAGCGGAATCTACGAACCAAGGATGTTCTTTGGAGGTATGATTCACGACCAAATCCATAATTACTTTAATCCCACGTTTATGCGCCTCCGTAACGAGCTCTTGTAAATCCTCAATCGTCCCATAATCTGGATTGATTGCACGATAATCTGTCACATCGTAACCATGATAGCTTGGTGAAGGGTTAATAGGCATAAGCCAAATCCCACCGATCCCCAGATCGTCTGTGGTGTCAGGATTTCCGTCATTTAAGTAATCTAATTTCTTGGTAATCCCTTTGAGGTCACCGATGCCATCCCCGTCAGAGTCATAGAATGAACGAACAAAAATCTCATAATAAACCGTTGAGGGCTGTTCGTCAGTGGTAATCGTTTTTGCAGCGGGAGGTGTTGTAGTATTCTGAGCTGTATTTGCTTTTGGCGATGGAGAAGGGGAGGCAGAGGAAGGAATATTGTTATTATTTCCTGAACAACCGGATAGCAGAACGGCAGTTAAGCTAAGAGTCAAAAGTCCGTTTATAGTGTGTTTTTTGGCGATAGATGTTGCTCGTTTATCCATATAAAATAACCCCTTCTGCTGCAATTTTCCTATAAAGGAAATGGTAAGCGCTTTAATTCTTATAGTACTGTAATCAAATCCTCAGGTAAAACGTTTGCACAGATATAAAAACAGCAAATTCAGTGATATTTATCCATAAAATCATTAAAAACCGCTGATATCATGGATATTCTTTTAATTCCCCACGATATTCGGGATTTTAACCTTTCAGTAGGCATGTGCATATGCTTTAAGCAAGGGCGAAGGACCCGGTAAGAAAGGAGAATGAAGAATGAAGATTCGGAAAAAGCTGTCATTGTCGCTCATGATCATTACTTTATGCTTTTCAGTACTTGCCGGTTGCGGCGGAAAGTCAGAGACGGTAAAGGTGAAGATTGGGGAGGTTACCCGCTCTGTCTTTTATGCACCCGAGTATGTTGCCTTGACTCAAGGTTTCTTCAAAGATGAAGGGCTGGATGTAGAACTGCAGACGATTCCCGGTGGCGATAAAACGATGACTGCATTGCTCTCAGGAGCTATTGATGTGGCGTTGGTTGGTTCAGAAACCTCCATTTACGTGTATCAGCAGGGCTCGGATGATCCGGTCATTAATTTTGCACAGCTGACTCAAAGGGATGGAACATTCCTGTTCGCCCGGAAGGCTGATGGAGATTTTAATTGGGATAAAGTGAAGGGCTCTACCTTCCTTGGTCAGCCAAAAGTAATTTTAGAGATACCTTATGTAATGCGGCATTACAGCCGCACATCAACGTTAATTATTGAAGCATTAGTCACTTCAACTACTTTTATAAGTTGACGAAGTGCATTTTTTTGTTCTCCACGATTTTTAGAGTGCAGTTCATTATTCATCGAACCTAACCGCTTGATAAATTCATTTTCCAACGCAACTCTTGTCCCAGTTTCCGCTTCGTGAAGTCTTTCCTCAATTGCCATACGTTCTTTATGAATGCGATCCCTCGCTATTCTAAAATCCTCTTTACTAATATCAGCATCTTCAAAAAGCTCAATCTGTCTCTGCATTTTTATATCAAGTTTTTTAAGCCCAGCCTTTAATTGTGCAGCATCGACTTCATTCTGAGAGTCTTTAGTTGTTATTTCTTCGGTTCTGCCACTATAATTTTTGGCATCCATGAGATAATCAAATACTGTATTCTCAAGTAAGTCTCTGTCAATAAAGTGATGGAAACACTCAGCTCGCTTCATGTAACTTGAACAAACGTAATGGAAGTATTCCTTTCCGCTCGGCTTTTTTCGATACCTGCCAAACATCGGACGCCCACAGTGCGTGCAATGAACAAGGCCTGTGAGTAACCAACGTTCATTGTCAGCCTGTTTTCCACTCGTTTTTCTGGCTGTAATCGCAATCTGCAGGCGTTTAAATGTTTCTCTGTCAATTATAGGCTCGTGATGCTCCTCTATCACTATCCACTCTTCCTCTGGGCGTATAAGGCTTTTTCCACGAAGGGAATACCCACGGTTATAAACAAACATACCTGCAATTGTTTCTCTTCGCATCAACTTCCCTACTGAAAGTTGAGTGAATGATTTACCATCCTTAGTTTTTACTCCCATGTCATTGAGTCTTCTCATGACTCGGTGTGCTCCCTCACCTTGCAACATCCATTCGACCATTTTTCGAACTACTTCAGCTTCTTCTTGATTAATTACGTATTTTGAGTCAACCACATTGTAACCAAAGCAAGGACGAGACACCGCCTTGTCTGTATTGGTGACTATAGATAGCATGTTTTCTCTGACACGTTCTCTGTTCCTTCCACGTTCAAACTCTGCGAAAGCACCAAGGATTTGTAAAACCATACGACCTGCAGCCGTAGATGTATCAAACCGTTCACCAGCAGAAGCGAAACCACATTGTATCTCGTCCAATTCATCCACTAACAAGAGAAGGTCTTTGAGGTTCCGACAGAGACGGTCAATCTTAGTAATAACGACCATACTTAATTTTTTTTCCCGTGCCATTTTTAACATCCTTGTTAGAGCAGGTCTTTTCATACTACCTGCGGAGTAACCATCATCAATAAATGTCTCGATTTCTCCCTCTAGCTCCATTGCGTGACAATAAGCGCGAAGGCGTTCTTCTTGTTCATTTAATGAGTTTCCTTTTAGGGCTTGTTCATCTGTACTAACACGTATGTACAAAGCGATTTTCTTCATTAGGTATGCCTACCTTTCATGGTATTTGATATTAAAGGTAACACCGATAAAATTCTATGTAAATAACCATTTTTCTGGATTATGGAAAAAACAGAAAAGAGAAATTAATAAAAAAATCCCAGAATAATAACAATAATTTATCAGTCATTAGGTTATTGATATGTTATTCTTATAGCATAGGAAAACAAAGAGAACAGTACCCGACACAAACATCTGTCAGCTGAGGCGGTTAGCCAAAGGGCAGCATACACGGGCCGACTGTTCTTTTTGTTTTATTAGATGTGGTGGCGGAATACACGGTACAAGGGATCCACAATGCGCATATTCATAGCGTGGAGTATTTATCCCTCGCCCGCATCAATATCACCGCCTGTCACACCGTCTGAGGGCGCGTACCACGCGTTTTAGGTAGTGATGGGACAAATACATTCCCTGTGAGTACAGGTTGTAGGAAACGCCTTCGTGCGGTCTGTCAGGGGCAACATGCGGGCGTGGTATAAGGGTTGTGCCTCAGCCTTCCAAGCTGGTGATGCGAGTTCGAGTCTCGCTGTCCGCTTTGATTAATAATTATGGGGTAATATATTGGAACAACCGTTGTTAGAAAAGTATGAATGTCTGTCCGAAGAGTGCGGCGCTCAATTCTTAGTTAATATGGAGAAGTCCAAAGGGGGAAATCTTGCCTGTCCATTTTGTGGGCATACAGCAGAAGCTACAGCAAGTGAGAACCCAGACGATAACGAAGAACGTGGTTGGGTGTATGGCTGTTTGTACCCTCGTTAACTTCATAAATGTTAGCGAAGCTAAAAGGTATGCATAATGTTGAAACGCATAAACTAGGGACATCTGTAACATTTGGGAGGGGATGGCTATGTGTCTCCATGGGGTCTATAAGATGGTGAAAGTTATAAATGTGAATCAAGGCAAAAGAAATGTAGTAGTAGATGCCTGTATTGCAGATGAAATACAAGATTTAAACAACTTGGGCATTGTTACATTGGGGTGTTGCTGTGGTCATGGCATGTCAGGGCACATTACTGATTGGGAGAACGGTTTTGGTAAGTGGAAAGGTGTTCAGGCGCCGCCAAACACTCTTATAGACGAGGCAAGCGTAGAATTATCGAAGAGTCAAGGGTATAGACCATATCCTTATTTTTATTCAGACGGCAGTCAAAACGGAGTATGGCAAATGAATCTCAAATCCGGATGCATTACCACAGACGAATGTATTCGGTGGCATGAGAGTAATGGCGTGCCGTATATGGAGGGTATTGGCGTATTGAGAGGAAAAGAGGAGTCATCAGCTCCTCTTTAAAAGATTTATTTACGATGTTTTGCAGCGTAACAGTGTTTACAACCGTCATAGGTTGCAGGGTAAAGTAAAGTGTAGTCAGCATCTGTATCAATCCTGTGACTCGAACTAATCAGGTTAATGTTGCATGCAGATACCGTGTGGGCTGATCTGTGAACTTCCTTTTCAGGTCCACTATTAACAATATAAGTAGCCATTTTATTCATCCCTCCTTTCATTTACCAATATTCGACCAATTTAGAGGAAAATCCTTCCTAATGGCGAATTGTGGTGTTGGGAGGTGAAAATTATGGAACGAATAGTTTTATCAATCCATGAAAGAAAGGCGTTACGTTATTCTTTACTCAAAAAAATATATGAGCACTATTTTAATTCAGGTGGCATTCGCTATACTGAAAAATTTGAGAAAACTGATGTGGAAAAGTTACTAGCTTTTAGATATCTTTATAACAAAGGGTACATTAAGTTTACTGGTTCTGACTTAAGAACCGAATATGAAGTTAATGCCGACCTCTTAGTTGATGGGATCGATATAGTCGAAGCTCAAGCGACTAACTGATGCTTTTTTAATATTAAGGAGGCGATACTCGTAAAGACAAAAGTAAATGACACCAGCATTTTTATACTTCGTTCGTATGACCTCGGCTCTGATGGGGATATGTCTCAGAATGATGTAGTTGCCGCAGGAGCAGAAACATTTCTTGATAGAATATCTAAGCTTGAAGTGGAATCATTACTGCAATGTAATATTTTTGAGGTGTGGAAGGATGGGGTACTACAAGGTCAGTCACAACCAACTGTTAGCCCTTTTTCGGACAAGGTGCTTCTCCTGAAAATAGCAGCATTATTTATTAAGTTGCACAGCGCTGAGTAAACAGCATATCGCAGAACATAAAGCCATCCATAATCTGGGTGGCTTTTTCTATGTCCAGAAAGGAGTGAACGATCTGAATAAACGCATTAGCATTCTGTTACAGCTAATCTTTATAGCGGCTATAACATTAACCATCTGGAATGGTATAGAAGGCGTAAGACTGAACGAACGATATGAGCGGTCTATACAACGGCATGAACAAAGCACGAAAGAGTATACCGAGTATTTGAAAAACATGGAGGATCAACTTCAGAAAAGCTTAGATGAGGTGATGAAGTGAATTTATACCAAGTATTCAATGGATATATGAGTAACGGTCCTATATTCGTTATAGTTTTAGCTGAAGATGAGGAGAAGGCTAAGGAAGCTGCTTCGGAGGTCTTCAAGAAAGACGCCTTTTGCCCGGCATGGAACCAATACCGATATCCAGAATCGTACTGGACAAGGCTTGAAGTGAAATTTTTGTCCGCTGCTGATGTACCATTTGTAAGTGAAGTAGAGGAAGGGTGAACGATATGGAGTTTCGAGTTGATTTAAACCAGAAGGTAAAATTTAGTGTCACATGGAAAGGCGTCAGAGTCCTTTCTATGTACCACACAGTAATTTGGGAAAAAGTTAACGGTATCGGTAATCTCACAATTACGGATGGGTATGCGACTCTCAAGCTGGGCGAATTCATTCAGGCGTTTGGCTCTTACACTCCAGAAGAAATGGAAGAGTTAATCTGTGGCGAATTGATCTTCTTTGATGAGGAGGAAACATGAATGTTATGGACTTCCGTATGAACTTCAATCAGAGCGTCAAAGTAAAGCTTACTGATTTCGGTGAGCAGATACTGAGGAACCGACATGAAGAGTGGAACCTGCATTATCTCGAACGAGGAGGCAAGGATAACGGTCCATACGTATCAAAGGCGGATTCGGAAGGCTACACCAGCTTTCAAATATGGGAGCTCATACAGAAATTCGGTCGCATATGTCGATTGCTAAACCTGAACCATTTAAGGGAGAAATGATCTTCCTGAAGGGAGATCCAATAGAACTGCCCATAATCTAAACCCAAAAAGCTCAGAGGTGAGGGCGAACTAAGGTACATGGGATTGCTCTAAATCGAGAGGAGCGACAGAATTGGTCAATGTTTCCAAGCTAAAGATAGAGGCGTTGGACATACGGGACGAGATGAACAGTGCAGGCTTCTTCAAACGCCGGAAGTTGCGTTCAAAGCTCATAAGTGTTCTTGATGAAATCGAATATCAAGAGGGCCGGTTACAGTATGCGAACAGGCCGTACAGTTATCCGCCAGCCTATCTGCCGACAGGAGACCCGCATAAGAGAGTGCCGCTAAAGCATGATTTATCATGCAAGTGTGGGTGCTGGAAAGCAACGCGTAAACAGTTCATAGGGATTTAAGGAAGGAGAGATCGCATTGAGCACAGCACAAACCAGTAAGGCTATGCCAGCCATTTGTAACGAAGGTTGTAATAAATAGTTCGAGGTGAACGGCTTCCAAACAGCAAGGCTTCCTGGAGCTATAGAGAAGACGTACTTCATATGCCCACACTGCAAGCATGAGTACGTAGCCTTCTATACTGACTTGGAGGTAAGGGATCTACAGGCAAAGATCAGACGGGTGCAGACTAAGCTTCAGAACCCTAGAGTTGATCAAACAGCAACACTGAAGCAAATCAAAGATATTCAAGCCCAGATCAAGGTAGGCATGGATAGGGTGAGAGCAGCGGTTGAGGGAGGCACAGGTGTATGACGGTGAACACAGCAACTACTCCAAAGCTAATCCTTGTAGTCGGGAAGGACGTCACACAGGCTCGTGATCTATGGAAGGATCTAGGACTGAGAGACAAGTATCCTAGCGAAGCAAGAGTCAAGTATGTAAGTCGGAACTCATCTATGTTGGATGGTCATGATCCATTTAGCATGCTGATTATATTGGTAGGCCAGTACTGGTTGAACCAGATCATGGAAAGTTCAGTTATGAACCACTACATGAAGTTTGGAGCAACGGTAGTCAAGGAGTGCTTGCATTGAAGCGTCCTTTAGCACAGAGACTCAGAGATTTTTTTGGTATTGCTTGGGTAAGTAGGATAGGGGAATCTCCTCTGGAATTCTATCTTCCTATATCAGTATATAAAGACTCCTATAAATGCCACTATTGCAGTAACATATCACCTGGCAAGTGGTGCTTACACTGTGACATCCATCCAGCACGAGGGACTTACTACGATGAGTGTGGTCATCCGTGTAAGCCAACAGCTAGGATACGGCCGATCAGCAAAGCAGATCAAGCCCATACTCATACATTTCCCGAGGGTATGTACTCACATGGACGTTGCTATGAGAAGTCTCAACTAGATGAAGGAGGGAATGGAATGTTCAAGAAGGCGGTATACAGCAGAGAGGAACTGATCAGGGTGACAGAGGCATTAGATTACTTGGGTAAGTTCTATACCGTTCATAAGAGAGACGAAGGCAGACCACCAGGTAAGTTTACACCGACAACCCCAGACGGGAAGATTGCAGTTGTTTGGTATGTGACTGAGGTAGAGCCTCAGAGTGGTGCACCAAGTACTGTGGGAGACATCGAGGTCAAGTTAACAATAGATACAACGGGTTTAGAGACAGCCTTTAAAGAAGTGCGCCAGATGCTAACACGTCCGCTCTCCGACTTCGTAACTGTAGAGGTTGGTGAGGACAGTGACGAGCAGGCGAGACCAGAACCGTTACTATGACCGCTATAAGAGAGATAAGGCATCAAAAGCATTCTACAGGTCTACAGCATGGGAGATAGCAAGAGTACAAGCACTCATCAGAGACAACTATCTATGTCAGCACTGCATAAAGCGTAAGAGATTAACTCCTGCTGATATGGTCCATCACATTAAACCACTGAGTGATTACCCTGATCTTGCTTTAGTACTAGAGAATCTATTAAGCCTCTGTAATAGTTGCCATAACAAAGAGCATGGTCTTGCAGGGGAAAAGGTAGAGACACCAGTAACGAATCGAAGGGCGAGGTTCATAGTTTCCAAAGGAAATAGTGAGGTGTTCTGATGATGATAGCTATCGAATGATAGATAAGACATTATAGCTAATTAAGGTGCCATTACAGGGGGATTCTGGAATAACTCTAACAAGTGTTCCTATGAATGTTATAACGTCTCAGTAAGGCTCAGAGAAGCTGTGACAATGTATCGATAAATAGATGTGAAAATGAATGGGGTGGAAAAATGGGACAAAATAAGACCAGCCCCCCCTGCCTTAAAAGTTAAAACGAGAGGCACAGGGGACCGCGCCCCCAGTTTCGTTTTCAGCGTATGACCATTTCATATATGAGGGGGGGGTGTCATGGAACACAAACCAAAACGGGAGATCAAAGATAGAGCAGCTAAGAAACTATTTGATATCGTGATACGAGAATTAGAGATTGATGATAATCTTTCTGATCGGACCATCATGATAACAGATAACTTGGCTTTGCTTGAGCAGTTAAAACAGCAGCATTTGGCGGACATAAAGGCTCGTGGTGTGGTCGAGCTTTTTGTCAATGGGTCACAGCAAATGTACAGACAGAACAAGTCTGTGGACATGGTAATCAAAATTATTGAACACCAGCGGAAGCTGCAAGCCGAGTTGAAATTGACCCCCGCCTCAGACAGAAAGGTCTCCGGTGTAGTTGATCCGGAAGGTGGCGATAAAGGTGACGAATTTACTGGCTATTGAAGCATCTAAACTTCAAACCACACAATATGCAACTGCGGTCACAGCGCACCTTATTATTACGTCGAAGAAGGTTTATCAGGCCTGTAAACGCCATTTAAATGATCTAAAAAGGCAAGGAACTCGTGAATTTCCGTTTGTTTTTGATGAGGAAAAGGGATACCGTCCAGTTGGTTATATTGAAAAGTTCTGTAAGCCCTCAATGGGTGACTTTGATCGACTGGAGCTGCAGCCTTGGCAACATTTCATAATCGGCTCACTCTATGGATGGGTGCATAAGGATACCGGGCTTCGTCGCTTTCGCGAGGGGCTTATTTTTATGGGCAGAAAGAACGGTAAGACCTCTATGGTGTCTGGTCTATCTCTTTACGGTGCCTCGAAGGATGGAGAGAACGGAGCTCGGGTCTATCAGCTGGCAAACTCCAAAGAACAAGCTAGAGATATGTTCGATGAATGTAAGGCTATGATCAAGGCGTCCCCGTTACTCAGAAAACACTTTGATGAGACGCTACATGAGATTCGTTTCCGGAAGACAATGTCCAAGATTCTACCGTTGGCAACTGATAGTAAAAAGCTTGATGGTAAGAACTGCAGCATGGGTGCTTTTGATGAGATCCATGAGTACAAAACGTACAAGCTAATCAATGTCATAAAGAACTCAACGGGTGCCCGTACACAGCCGATGATCTTGTACATTACAACAGCTGGTTATCAGTTGGATGGTCCGCTGATGGATTATTATGATAAGGCTGCGGATGTTCTAGAGGGAGTAATTTCTGCTGAGCATGCCTTTTACTTTATGGCGGAGCTTGATCCAGGGGATGACATTGAAAATCCTGATAACTGGGGGAAGGCTAACCCTAACTTGGGTGTTACCATAAAAATGGAGGACATGCTAAAGGAATGGGATGATCGTAAACATATTCCTGCTGAACGTAATGACTTTATCACCAAGCGTTTGAACATCTTTGTCAAAGCGGACGAGGAATCGTTCCTTTCATTCGAAGTGCTGAAGCGGAACAATCAGGAACGTGACCCGAAGCAATTCGAAGGCAAGGGATGTATCGGGGGCTTCGATCTTTCGGACAGCGAAGATTTTACTAGTGCTTGTCTGGAGTTTCCGATCCCGGAGACGGGCGAGGTGTTTACTATCTCACATTCGTGGATTCCAGCTGAAAAAGTGAAGCAAGCTAATGAGGATCTACCGTACAAAGAATACGAAGAAATGGGACTTTTAACGATAATTCCGGGCGAATACGTCAAAAAAGAGTACATTTTTGATTGGTTTGTAGAACAATCTAAGCGCTTTGGAATTGAAAAGATCATGTATGACCCAGCAAAAGCGTTTGGGCTTGTAGAGGCGCTGAAAGCCTATGGATTCGAATGTGAAGTTGTCCGACAAGGACACCTTACATTAGGACCGGCTATGGATGATTTGAAGGAACTGTTTATTGACGGAAAAGTAATTTACAACAACAACCGATTATTCAGATGGTATATCAACAACGTCAAACTAGTTGAGGATAGAAACCGGAATAAAATACCTACTAAACAAGGTCGCTACCGTAAAATTGACGGGTTTGCGGCCTTTTTGAATGCCCATGTAGAGGTAATGAAACAACTTGCCGTAGCTCCACCAACTGGTGAAGTATCCTTTGTTTCAATCAGTGAGCTGTTAAGGGGGTGATGATAAAAAATGAACTTAGGGCAACGAATGAAGCTGGCTTGGAATGTGGTTAGAAACAAGGCACCGACTGGGACTGAGAACTTTTCAAACTGGTTCCGCAATGGCTTATCAATCTTCCGTGGGAAAGCTGGGGGAGAGCTTGCCAACAACGAAACAATTTTTTCGGGAGTATCACGGTTATCTAATTCTTTAGCAGTGCTACCTATCAAACTATATCAAGAGTTTGACCCGGTTTATTCTGATTTGAACGACTTGGTGGCGAATGCTCCAAACAGAAACATGACATCGTTTGGTTTTATTCGTCTTCTGGAGACACATCGAAATGTGTATGGTAACGGCTATGCTCTTAAGATGTATGACCGATTCTACAACGTCGAGTCACTTGTTGTTCTTGATCCGACAAGCGTTGATCCTGTTGTTGAACAAGACACTAATGAACTGTGGTACATGGTCAGAGGTGACAAAGGAACGTACTACGTCCATAACATGGACATGGTGCATGTAAGTCATATTCAGACCACACAAAACGGTTACAAAGGCATAAGCCCGATAGACGTTCTGAGAAACACAATTGATTTTGATGGTGCAGTCAGGAAGTTCACTCTTGACCAACTGGATACATCAATTAAAGCGTCATTCATCCTGAAATTGGCTGCTCATGTAGGGGAAGAAAAGAAAAAAGAGATTTGGGCGAATTTTGCAAAGTTCTATCAAGAGAATGGTGGCGTGATTATCCAGGAACCTGGAGTGGAAATCAAGGAGATTAACAGAAATTTTATCGACTCCAAGGTATTCGAAGTCGAGAAGATCACCCGTTCTCGGGTGGCTACTGTCCTTAATATGCCAGTGACAATGCTCGGTGAAACTGATGGTGCTAGTTACAGCATCATGGAGCAAATGAGTCTTGAATTTGTTACTTACACGTTACTGCCTATTGTCCGTCAATATGAACAAGAATTTAATAGAAAGCTGCTTACAGCACAGCAGCGTCAACAGGGACTGTACTTCAAGTTCACTGTCGGCGCTCTTTTGCGAGGAGATATGACGACCAGAGGAGAGTTCTACTTCAAGATGATCCGGTCAGGCGTGTTTAAGCCAAACGAGGCACGTGCTTGGGAGGAACTACCACCAGAAGATGGTGGAGACAAGCTCTATATCAGCGGCGATCTCTATCCAATAGATACGCCAGTTGAGCAAAGAAAGGGGGTGAGTACAAAGAATGAGTAACAAGTTTTGGGAGTTTAAGAACCAAGCTAACGATGAAGCTGATCTATATCTATATCAGGAGATTGCATCGTGGGGTGGTGGGTACACGGCGCACTCTGCTAAAAGTTTCAAGAGTGAGTTGGACGCGCTAGGCGATATCTCCATTCTCAATGTTTATTTTAATTCTCCTGGCGGTGATGTGTACGAAGGTATAGCGATCGGTAATATGCTTAAACGGCACAAAGCTTATGTTAAGGGCCATGTTGATGGTCTAGCAGCTTCAATTACTTCAGTAATTGCAATGAACTGTGATGAACTTATCATGCTACCAGGCACCATGTTGATGATTCATAATGCTTGGATGTACACCGCTGGAAACTCCAAAGACCTTAGAGAAGCCGCCGACATGTTGGACAAGGTGGATACATCCATTAGGCAATCTTATCTTACTAAAGCTGGTGACAAGCTCAGCGAGGACGATCTGATCACTCTTATGGAAGCTGAGACATGGCTTACTGCTCAGGAGGCGTTTGACTATGGGCTATGTGACGTGGTTGGTGAGGCCAAGCAGATAGCAGCTTGTGTTAATAGCGATCTGTTTGCAAAATACCGTAACGTTCCTGCAGCTATGACTCAAAAAGAAGAGCCTCCCACACCTGAAAATGGGTTGACTGAGGAGAAACGTAATGAAATCGCAAAAAATGCAAGTCTAGAATTACAAAATTTGCAATCATACCTAGGAGGTATTATTAATGGCTAAAACACTGTTTGATATTAAAAATGATTTGGTGACAATTGGAAATGCTTATGCAGCAGCAAAACAAGCGAAACTCGAAGAAGCTTCGAAGCCTGAAGCGAGCATTGAAAATATCAAGGCGCTTGAGACTAAGGAAAAGAACTTGAAGGATCGCTTCGACATTTTACAAAGAGAGCATGATGAGATGGCAGAAGCTCAAGCTTCTGCACTCGCCGCTAAAGCGCCGAAGGCGGGAGGCGATCTGGCTGACCCAAAAGCTAAAAAAAATGCAGCAAAAGCAGGGCTAATCCGCGCTGTTGTTGGAGGCAAAAGCGTATCACCTGAAATCAAAGCTATCCTTGGTGATGGGAATTCTACTGGTGGTGAAAAAATCCTACCATCTACAATGACAAATGAATTGCTGCATGAACCTTTCGTCAAAAATCCTTTGCGCGAAGTGTCAACTGTAACCAGCGTAACAAATCTCGAAATTCCAAAGGTAACATTCACCCTAGATGATGATGACTTTATCGACGACACCGAAACGGCGAAAGAGTTGGAAGCAGATGGTGATGTGGTGACATTCGGTCGCCACAAATTCAAGGTTTTTGTTCCAGTATCTGAAACAATTCTAGCTGCTACTGATACAAACCTAGTACAAACCGTTGACCAAGCGTTAGAAAGCGGACTAGCAGCCAAGGAAAAGAAAGTAGCATTTGCTGCAACACCTAAAGTAGGAGAAGAACATATGTCTTTCTATTCAACTCAAAACGGGATCACTGAGGTGACAGGGACTGATCTTTATAAGGCAATTAAAGCTGCATTGGCTGCTCTTCATGAAGACTACCGAGACAATGCAAAAATCGTGATGAGATACGCTGACTATCTTGATATCATTGAGGTTTTGGCTAATGGAAGTGCAACTCTGTACAGTGCACAGCCTGAACAAGTTCTTGGAAAGCCTGTTGTTTTCTGTGATGCAGCAGTTAAACCAATTGTAGGTGATTTCCGTTACTCACACTTCAACTATGATCCAACAGTGCTGTATGACCGCGACAAGGACGTTAAAACAGGTGTTGAATTGTTTGTGTTGACTGCTTGGTTGGATCATAAAATCAAACTTAAGTCTGCATTCCGTATCGCAAAAAAGTCTTAACTCCTTCACCAGCAACATTTAACCCAACAGGCCAAGAGGGTGAACATGAAGGTGTGAATCATACCGAGTTCGAACTGTTGGATGGTGATGGAGTGAGGATTTCCCTCAAAGTCGGGGCGGTCACTTATATCAAAAAGAATGGAGTGAATCTAACTCCGGATGATCAAGAGACGTTGTGGTTCAGTGATGATAATGTAGCTGGACAGTACAATTTCGAAGTAAAAACAACCGCTGGAACGGTGTATACTGCCGTTTTGGATTGGGTGCCGACCGTATAGGGCGGAAAGGAGCCCGTTATGCTTGAGTTACAGCTTGATGAATTGAAGGAATATTTGCGAATAGATGGGAGCGAGGAGGATGTTACCCTCGCTCTTTTTGTTGCAGCAGCAAAGGAATATCTCGCTGAAGCTGGTGTACCAGAGGACAAGCATGAAACGGCCAGATATAAACTGGCCGTGATGCTCTACTGTTCAATTAACTACGAACATCGAGATCCATCTGAGAAGATTGAGAAATTCAATTTCTCGCTGGAAAGCTTGATTTTACAACTGAAAACGGGGTGATATGGCATGGAATATCCCGTATTGAAGAAGTTCAGGGATAAGGGTTCAGGTGATATTTATGAGGTTGGATCGAAGTACGAAGCAGAAGCTGACAGAGCTGCTGATTTACAGAGGCGTGGATTTATCGGTAAAAACGATGATGAAAAATCCACTAAGCGTACTGCCCGTAACACTTCGCGATCCCCTGAGAAGAATGACAAGGGAAATGATGAAGCATGACCGTCCTAGTCAATCGACTTGATAAGCGAGTGGCCATCTTTCGCCCTCCTGGTGCAGACGATGTAGATGACTGGGGGCAACCAACAGACAATTGGATTGAAGTAGCAAAGCTATGGGCTGGCATAGAACCTCTTAGAGGGCAGGACCGAGCTGCTGCAGCACAGGTTACCGCTGATGTTACTACCCGCATCCGTGTAAGGTACCGTGAAGGAATTGATCGGACGATGGTTGTTCGCTACAAAAGCATTGAGTTCGAGATCCTTTACATCATCCATCCATCTTTCAATATGCAAGAACTACAACTCATGTGTAAGGAGCGTCAGTGATGGTACGTCGGAGTTCAAGGTCAAATATTCGTGTGGATGGTGCAGATGAAGTGATTCGGCAGCTCAAGCGAGCTAATACTGAGATCACAAAAGAGATTCGAGACCTTATATCAAAGGCGGCTGAGATAGTATTTCGTGAGGCTGATTCAAGAGTTCCAATCGGTGAGACTGGCAAAACTCGATTCTCGCTGCAGATGAATATAGGGATATCGAAAAAAGGTAACTATTACGCAAATGTATCTGTAGGGGCACGCAATGGAGATATCTCCGCGTCTGCCCCTTTTTACGTTACCTTTTACGAGTATGGAAGCAGTCACCAGCCACCACGCCCGTTTATGAGACCCTCATTGGATAAGAGCAGGGCAAAGGTTCGAAAGCTGCTCATAGAGGGCGTCAAGGCTGTGGTTGAGAGAGTAGGTGCCTAATGGCTATAGAAACAAAATTGAGAGATTACTTGCTGTCCATCAAAGAGATTCAATCGGTTGTCGGCAATAGAATTCATCCCGGCTGGCTGCCTGAGAAACCAACTTATCCAGCCATCGCTTATCTTCAAATATCAGGAGTAGCACATCATAATATCCCGATAGCTTATCCCAGATTTCAATTCTCTGTATTCTCAACAAAATATAGTGAGGCGAAGGAATTAGCAGAGGAGATACGAAGTGCCCTCCAACGTTACAAAGGGAGCATGGGCGGGGTTAGGGTGTTGCAAGGCGTATGGGAAGGCAGCAGGGACATGTACGAGAGTGACACAAAGCTCTATCACATAGCAACAGATTTCAAAATCATTTACAGGGAGGAATAACAAAAATGGGACGTAATATGACAACAGTTCAGAAAGCAAGTTCTATCCGTTTCGGTTCCGCAAAGTTCGAGGTTGGCGAAGATGTGAACAGTCTCATTGACCTTGGGGCGATGAACGGCATTGTTTTTGAGGAAACATGGGATGAGATGACAGTAACTAGCGACAATGCAGGTGTAATCAAGACAGGTATTAACAACCACGCAGCTGGTATTGAGGGAGACTTGATGGAAATCAACCTCGCCACATTAGCGACAGTTCGTGGTGGAATAGACAAGCTAGAAACCATCGCAGGAACTCCAAAAACAATTACTGGAGAATCTGTTACATTGACCAGTCAAGTTCAGAAACGATTGCTTAACAAGAATGGAGCCGGCACAGTCGTTACAGCGGTAACGGTTAAGAAAGGAGCGACTACGCTAGTGGATGGCACGGATTATGTTTTGGCTGTTGATAGTGCAGGTTATACCGTTATTTCCCGTACTGCTGGCGGTGCTATCGTACCAGGTGACGCCGTGACGCTTAACTACACATTTACCCCACTTTCTGCACAACGTTTCCTCTCAGGAGGTCTGGGTACCTTCAAGCCGCGCGTTGCTCGAATCACTAACTATGATGATGAAGGAAAGAAATTTCAGATTACAATTTACAAAGCTACACCAGAAGGTGGCTTAAATATCACCTTTCCTGAAGCGGATGCCGAGGATCCTGCAATGACGCCAATTCGAATGAACGGTACTTTAGATTCATCCAGAGCTGTTGGCGAACAACTATTCGAAATCTACGATGAACAGGGAGTGTAATAATAATGTCAAAACAACCAACAATTCTTGACTTAGATAAAGTTGTCCCTGCCGAACGTATCGTTATTCTGAGCGGGAAGAGCATTGATGTATCTCGCATTCCTTCCCGAGTAACTTTGGATATTGCAAAAGATCAAGACAAACTAAAGAATGGTGGGGATGATAGCTTTTCCGCTGTTCTCAAACAAATCATTTGTATCTGTAAGCCATCTTTTCCTGAAATCACTGAGGAATGGATTGTTGACAACACTGATTTTGAACAATTAATAAAATTGATAGATTTCGTTCTAGCTCCACTGAAGGAGAGAGCAGGCGACGAATCAGGAAAAAACGAGGTGAGCCCCAGCCAATAGAGCTGGGGCGTATTTTTGCGCGAATGGGTGCAATGTACTCCTGGGCAACACCTGAATATATGTTAGATCACATGTCCTTTCCCCAGATCATGATGTACTACGATTACGGGATGGAGCATGAAGAGAATAAATCGAACATCTTGGTCGGCCGCATTGGGGTCGGCCTTTTTGGTGCGAAAGAACAGCCGAAGAAGGAACGCCGAGTTCGGGGAGATGGCAATCAAACGCCAGATCGAGCGGCATTCCGTGAGAAGTATGGTAGCCGCATCAAGCGGCCGGAAGGAGGGGAATCATGAGTTTACTTGGCAATCTAGTCATTAACATCTTGGGGAATAACACTGGCTTGGATGATGCAATGAAACAAGCGCAGAAGTCAGTAGATAAGTTCGGCAAGGGTATGGCTGATGTAGGTAAATCTTTGACGTCACTCGTGACGGTTCCTCTCGTTGCGGTCGGCGGTGCTTCACTTAAGGTTGCATCTGACTTTGAATCTGCCTTTGCAGGCGTGAGAAAGACGGTTGATGCTACGGAGGCTGAGTTTGCTCAGTTACGTGATGGGGTCCGGAATATGGCGAAAGAGATGCCTCAATCTGCATCTGACATCGCAAGAGTAGCCGAAGCGGCTGGACAGTTGGGTATCAAAACTAGCGCGATCCTCGGATTTACTAAGACGATGGTTGACTTAGGCGTTGCAACTAATATGACCAGTGACGAAGCTGCCAGTGCTTTAGCACGACTAGCGAACATTACTAAGATGCCACAGGACCAATTTGACCGACTGGGCAGCTCGATTGTTGCGCTTGGTAATAACTTCGCTACTACAGAATCTGAAATCACAGATATGGCTTTACGGCTGGCTGGTGCGGGCTCGCAGGTTGGTATGTCTGAGGCTGACATCTTAGGTTTAGCAGCTGCTCTATCATCTGTAGGTATTGAGGCGGAAATGGGCGGTTCGGCAATTTCTCGGGTTATGGTCCGCATGCAAGTAGCTGCATCAGGAATGAACAAAATGGATGCTCTCACACAAGCGACAGGCATGTCACTCCGAGATCTGCAATTACTTGCAGACAATAACAGCAAGGAATTTAAAGCCTTGGCGGATGCTTTAGGCATGACTCAAACTCAAATGGGTAACATCGTTGACGGTGGAGTCGATTTACAGAACTTCGGTAAGATTGCGGGAATGACATCAGAGCAATTCAGCAAAGCATTCAAAGATGATGCTGTTGGTGCTCTTGGTGCATTTATTAACGGACTAGGTGATGCAGATTCAGCAGGAACCTCCGCTATTAACATGCTGGAGGAAATGGGCATCTCTGAAATCCGTCTTCGGGACAGCTTACTGCGTGCAGGTAATGCTAGTGAGTTGTTCGCAGGGGCTGTTGATCTATCAAATAAAGCATGGGATGAAAATTCGGCGCTAACCCATGAAGCAGAGCAACGTTATAAAACATTTGCCAGTCAAATGCAGATTCTTAAGAACAAATTGAGCGATATCGCTATAACTATCGGGGATGCTATCATGCCTGTGGTGCTAGAAGCAGTCAATTCCATGCAACCACTGATCGACAAAATTGCTAGTATTGCTGAGAAATTCGGTTCGCTCAGTCCAGAATCGCAAAAGTTGATTATCACGATAGCGGCAATCGCTGCTGCTATTGGTCCGTTGCTTGTAATTCTAGGACATGTTGTTAGTTCGGTTTCTGCTTTAATGCCAGTGTTCGCTGCGCTAACAGGTCCGGTCGGGCTGATAATCGCAGGTGTCGCAGGGTTGGTGGCTGGACTCACCTATCTTTATAACACAAACGAAACCGTGCGAAATGCTATAAATTCGGCGTGGGAATCCATAAAAAATGTCGCTCTTTCTGTATGGGGAGTAATTAGTGATTTCATCATGGGTCAGATAGATAAGATTAAAAAGTTTTGGGATGAAAACGGAACACAGATTCTGCAAGCAGTGACAAACGCTTTTAATGCAATAAAAAAAGTTATCGAATTCATTATGCCAGCCATCTTGTTCATCATCGACATGGCATGGACAGCCATCAAGAATGTTATCAGCGGCGCTTTAGACATCATAATAGGTCTCATTAAGATCTTCACCGGACTCTTTACAGGGGACTGGAGCAAGATGTGGGAAGGCATTAAGCAACTGCTCGGTGGCGCGATTGATTTTATCGTGGGTTTAATGACACTCAACTTTCTTGGTGGACTGAAGACGCTCTTCACCAACCTATTAAAATCTGGTGTTGGCTTAATGAAGAGCATGGGTGAAGGGATAGTAAATGCATTCAAGGGATTGCAGTCCTCATCCACGGGTTTGATTTCTAAGATGGTTAGCGGTGTTCTTAATTTCTTCAAGAATATGTTCACTGAGGGAATTGGGATCTTTACTAGGCTTCGGACGCTGGGAGCATCTATTTGGGAGTCATTATCCCAAGCGGTTGTTGGAGTTGCAAAGGGCATATGGAATAGCATAACTGCTAACTTTCAAGGAATGCTCAGTAGCGTTAAAAATATCTTCGGCACGATTCAAGGAGTCATTGAGAGTATATGGGGCAAGGTCATGTCTTTCTTCAAAGGTATCGACCTCGCTAAAATCGGTAAACAAATCATGCAAGGGCTGGTCAATGGTATCGGCAGTATGGCGAGCGCTGTGGTGGATAAAACCAAGGAAGTAGCCACCAAAATCAGTGACTCGATTAAAAACTTCTTTGGTATTCATTCGCCTTCCCGGCTGACAACCGGCTACGGAGAAAACATATCTGAGGGTCTTGCTGTAGGGATAAACAATTCTAAGGGTAAGGCTAAAGCGGCAATCGAACAGCTAACTGGTGAGACTGGAGCAGCAGCTGCCAAAGCCGCAGAGAAAGTAACTAAGGACGCAAATAAAGCTTCTGGAAAAGCTCAAAAGGATGCTGCAGCAGCTGCAACCAAAGCGCAGAAAGCAGCAGCGGCGGCAGCAACTAAAGCAGCAACGGAAGCAAACAAAGCATTCAATGCGGCCTTAGATACGGCTCAATATAAGTACAAAATGGGTGAGTTTGATGAAACGGCTTATATCGCCTCTCTCGAAAAGGTCAAATCTGCATACGCAAAGACCAGTGCCCAAATTCAGACGATTAATCTTGCAATTAAAAAGGCAAATGACCAGATCGCCAAGGAAGCTGCTGCTGAGGCCAAGAAGCAGTTTGAAGCCTCCAAGACGTACATCGAGGCTAAGAAACAAGCCAATGAGATATCCCTTGAGCAGGAGCTTGCGGCATGGGAGAAGCTTCAAACTCGCTATAAGGTTGGCACCACTGAGCGCATTGCTATTGATAAGCAGGTCAATAAGATCCGGACTGATCTTGCCAAAGAAGCAGCGGCAGAAGCAAAAAAGCTATATGACGAGCAGGTCAAATCAATTGAAACACTTAGCACAGCTGCCGTAACTGCTCTAAAGGCTCGGTATTCAGCAGAGGAAAAGGTCGCTACAGAGGCCTTACAAAAGCGCATTGACCAGCACAAGGCAGCATCAGACGCCATCATTGCAGGATATGACGCTGAATATCAAGCGATGATTAAGACACTTGACGCTCAGACTCAGGCACAATTACTGGGCTTGCAAGATCAGATCGACAGCATCGAGGGTCTGACTAAAGCTGAGGACAAAGCCTCAGAAGAAGCTGCCTATCAAAAGAAACTGGCTGATAAACAGAAAGAATTAACTGATGCCGATACTGCTGAATCAAGAGCGAAGATACAGGAAGAGCTTAATGATATGCTCGCCGAGCGGGAGCGGAAACACCTTCTGGAACAGCGCCAGGTTCAGATTGATGATCTGAAATCTGAAATGACTCGGATTAAGACACAAGGTGAACAAAAGGCTGAGCTTCTGAAACAGGAATATGAGACTAAGAAGAGCACAGAAGAGAAGAAGGCTCAAGCGACCACTGACAGCCTTACTGCTCAGATGGATTCTACTAAGACTCATTACACTGCGCTCAACACCGAAGAGGCTTTACAAGCTGAGGTACGGCGTTTGATGCTCGACAGTAACAATCAGGAGCTGATCGACCTACTAGCGGAATATAATCCGAAATGGCAGGATGCTGGGCAATCCTTCGGGGAGAGCTTATTGAGTGGGCTTAATAGCACCAAGAACAGCATCAAGGCAGCGGTGGATGAGATCCTCGCTACGGTGGGGAAAACAGCAAAGGCGGCGACCTCATCAACGAACATGTCTAATGAGATTGCCTATCTTAATAGCTTGTTGGCTAACGGTACGGCCGCACAAAAGAAGTGGGCGGAAGCTCAAGCCAAGGATTACGGTCTACAGATCGTCAATGGTGTTATTAAAGGCATGCAGTCAGGCACCGCGGCAATCAACAACGCGGCAGCAGCCACGGCTCAAGCGGCAACAGATGGCATAAAGGACACGCTAAAGATCAAGTCTCCAAGTCGCGTAATGATAGCTATTGGTGAGTTTATCGGCAAAGGATTAGCGCTAGGTATGGAACGGCAGATGTCAGCGGTCGAAGGTGCTGCACGGGACATGGCAGATGCCGCCGCTATGGATCTGAGCTCGCCAAGTCTCAGTGCAATTGACAGCCGTATTCAGCCGTTAGCGAACGATACTAGAGCTTCCAGTGGAACACAAGGCGGCTTGCTGGGTGACAGAGAGATGATCTTACACAATAATATCTATCTGGACGGCAAGCAGATAGAAACCAGTGTATCCCGCCGTCAAATGAGTTCGCTCACTCGGGCAACAAGGGGGCTAGGATTAACATGACAAGTAGTATCACTCTCGGAGGTATTCGGGACGTAGATCTAGGGTTTCGAGTGCTTGAGGAGACCAAAGACCCCTTACTCCCTAGCACACGAGATATGAATGTAGAAATAGCTGGTAAACACGGGCAATATGACTTTGGCGCGGACCTAACGGAACGCGTCTTTTCTTTTTCTTGTGCATTTGTTGCGGATGGTACTAATTACGATTTGCCAAGTGCAGCAGGTTTGCAGCAACGGGTAAGAGCTCTTGCAAGGCATCTGACTGATGCTAATGGTAGACCGAGAACATTGGAACTAAGACGTGCTTTTGAACCGGATAAGTTCTATCTGGTCAGATATGCTGGATCGGCTTCATTGGAGAGGTTGATATATAACAGCATTGGTATGTTCGAATTGGAATTGGTTGCTTTTGATCCTTTCGCTTATTCGGTTCAAGAGCATATCACCGAGCAAGTGCTTACTACCTCACCGACAACGCTGATCATTCAATCAGGCGGCAATATCCGTTCAAAAGCAGTTATTATCTTGACCAATAATGGGCTCAATACTCTGTCGGATTTCAGGATTACAAATGAATATCAAATCGAATAGGAGGCGTTAATCTTGAACGTATCAAATTATTTAGCTAGTGCATTGCTGAATCAGGTGTTTAGAAATACGAATTATACACGCCCAACAACTGTACACGTCGCTTTATATACGAGTAACCCCACAGCAGCGGATACAGGTCAAGAGGTGACAGGTGGAGCTTACGCACGACAGGCTGTAACTTTTGGCGCCCCTGCGGTTGTGGGAGGCATCCAGACAATTAAAAATAGTGTTGAGATTGCCTACCCTGTAGCAACTGCTATATGGGGGCAAGTCACGCACATAGGAATTCGGGACGCAGCAACAGGTGGAAACCTATTGTATTATGGACCGCTAGGTGATCCACGCAGCATTTTAGTAAATGACATTTTTAAATTTTTGGTTGGTCAAATCGCGATTGATTTAAGCTAAGGAGGGTGAATCTATTGGCACAACAAACTATGTATCCAGCGATAGCCAATTCGCCGGGAACTGAGCTATCAGCGGCACTCACGGTAGCAGCTACAACAATAGCTGTGGTAGATGCAACAAAGCTGCCAGCAGCCCCAAACGTGTTTACAATCGGAACTGATGAGAGTTCAGAGACTATTCTTTATACGGGAAAGTCAGGGAATTCTCTAACAGGGTGTACGCGGGGATTTGATGGAACGACGTCAAAGGCTTGGGTTATTGGTTCGAAGGTTGCCCGTTATTACACCGCCTACGATCACGAAGCATTTCGCAAAAATTTAACGGACCTTTCAGGAGTAACCAACGAATCTACAACTGATGTCATCCTATCAGCTGGACAGCAAATTCTAAACGCAACAAAGAACGCTAGACTAAAAGGATTAAAGGTACAGGGTAGGACGTTAATAGATTTACTTGGTGGGGCTGGGAGTGGAGAGAGTTTAACGGGGTGGTCGTTGGCTGGGTCAACACTCCCGGCTATTTCTACCGCTCAGAAAAAATCGGGTGCTTCATCGTTTAAGATGGCATCGGGTTCAACAGGCGGGAGCTACATGACGCGTGACTTCTCAGTTCAAATTGATAAGGCGCTGCAATATGTATTTGGTGTTTGGGTATTTATTGAGTCCTACACTGCGGGAGCCCCGACAATTGCATTATATGATATGGGGACAAATACAATAAGATACTCAACCTCTCCAAACACAAGTATTGTTGGTAGTTGGCAGTTTGTACCTCTTAAATTACCAGTAAACAATTCTTTGGTTGGCAATGGGTTGAGGATTGTAGTTGGTTATGGAAGCGCGGGAGCAAGCACGGTATATTACGATGAATTACGCCTATACGCCGTATCCGCAACAGACTATGCAGCCATCGGAACCACGATCACAGGCGCTGCTATTGATGCTCTATTGCCTTATGTACCTCCTGGTATTAATGGAGTAGATGGGTTATATGTACGGAGATATGGACGTAATCTGTTGCCACCATTTACAGATAAGGCATGGTCGTTTAACCCGAACGCTAAGGCAAACGGACCATATCAGAGCGTGTTAACAGCTACTGCTGAGTGGCAAGCAATCAGTTGTGCTGTTCCTGTAATGCCTGGGAAAACGTACTATTTAAGTATTGAGGGTATAACGGCTAATAGTGGGGCAGTAGGAAGTTATTTGGATAGTAACAAAAAGAATGACTTAGCTGTTCTTAGTGGTGGATGGATTCAAAATCAGCCACTTACTGTACCAGAGGGTTATTACTATATATTAATAAATTTGGCAAGTAACCAGATAGGGACATACAACTTCAACAATCCACAACTCGAACTAGGCAGTGTCGCTACACCATTCCAGCCCCGCGAAGACTCTCTTATCGCCTTTGGTGGAGTAGAGTTACACGCTAGCCCAAATGACGGCAACGAACCGGATATACTGCGTGAGGTTAACGGACGGTATGAGGTGACGAGGTTATGGCGTAAATCCAATCTTGTGGGTGACTGGTCGTGGTTATTCGATACGAATTACACAGGTTTCAAACGTGTACGCGTTATTTTACCAACTTCTAGTGGCATAAACGCATCAGAACGAGTGACTAAGTATAACGGATACCCTTTATATCCTTCAGCGGGTGTTTATTCAGCTGCTGATCAATCAACACTTTACAATGGCGTATTATACATTACTATTGCCAACACAGACTCCGGTTGGGGGGACTCCTACACTCCTACACCTGACGAAATTAAGGCTTATTTTAATGGCTGGCGGATGTACAATGGCGCTAGCGGAGTGGCTACAAATCCATATAACGGTACGGCCGGACAAACAAAAGGATGGGTCGAGATTTTGAGTGCTGGCAATCCGGTAGGAGTATTACCAACAACAATACCTTCGGGCTGGACACCGTATCAACTTCTATACCGTCTAGCAACACCGACCACGGAGACGGTACAAGAGGATGGCGCTCTTTCTCTGCTCGAAGGCGATAACTTTATCGAGGTAGGCAGTGGTTATATATCGAGGGAGCCTGCGAGACCAAAGAAAAATGCTCTATCAGACGTATACTACATTGGACTCAATGACGCGGGTAATGGAGGAGATTCGAACCTTAAAAAACGTGCCTCCGAAATTAAACAAGTATTTAAAAATGGTCTGCCTGATTTTTGGAATATTGATAAGTTAGCAGACGGTACATGTTATGCATGGACGGATAATTACGATACAGCTGCTACCTACAGCGTCTCTTACATCAGCCTAGATAAATCCCCGGTGTCAAGCATAACAGGGGTGTATGCAGCCACTGAAAAGGGACAGCTACATGATCTTACGGATGGAGTAACTGAAGCTCTAGCGCGGGTATCCGTCGTTGAAGCAAAAAAAGCGGAGAAGGATGCAGGGCCTTGGATTACACCGTCCGCAGTGCTAAGCGGATTTACTGCCTTCGATTTAGCTTATCGCGTGAATAAAGGATTTATTGAATTTCGTGGGTACGTATATTACAACATTACTGACGTACCAGCGGGTACAAAGATTTTTAATTTGCCGACGCAGTTTCGACCTGTGCGAATCACTAGAATGCTTACATCCTCATGGACATCAAAAGTAGATCCAACGTCGAGCGCAGTGTCAGTAGGTGTAAATGGAGATATAACAACAGAGGTCAACGTAAAGCAAAATATTATATTTGATGGTCTACGGTTTCCGTTAGATTAAAGGAGGCGATATCATGAGAAAAGCAGTATCGAAAGTAGACCTAAACGGACTGTATATAGAAGATGTAGAACCGGACGACTCTTTAATAGGGGTCGTCCCTATTTATGCCCAGCCAGTGCAGGAAGAAGCTCCTGAGCTGCCGGGAGATGAAGAGATCGAAGATGAACCGGACACGCCAGAAGAACCAGAACAGCCAAGAGAGATCATCGGTTATCTTGTAGGTGTTCCGATGCCCACCGGATTGTATCATCCTCGATTTGATCTATTAGCATGGGAAGCATATCAAGACGCTGTACTAGAAGCACAGAGTGACTATGTAGATGCAATGCATGATTGGCAGGAGAGTTATGCAGAAGGCGTAGAGCAAGGCGAGCAGCCTATTTATACGTCACCTACGATACCAGACAACCTTTGGGTCGAAGGCTTAACACCAGAAGAGATTGCAGAAAGAATAAAGCCTGGCGAACGGACTGAAGTTGAGAAACTACGTGCCGAGAATACAGAACTCAAGCTTGCTCTGACGGAACTTGCTGAAGCTCAAGAGGCTGATAAAACAGAGATGCAACTAGCACTCGCTGAAATCGCTGGTTTGATTGGAGGTGAGTAATGTGGCTAAAGTATATTTTGATTTGATCCAAAAAGACTTGAAGACAATTGATGATGTACCGTTGCGCTGGAAAAGTACAGTGCAAGAATTATTAGATGAGGCTGTGTAGGATAAGAGGTTGCAGTAACATCTTCTTCCATGTCAAAATGAGTAAGTTAAGACAGAGATTATGGCAGGAGGAAAATGAAATGGACGAATTAGAATTATCGAAAGACATATTGAAAGCTAGAGAGAAAGCGATGAAAAATAGCTTGAAGGCTAGATTACGACTAGTAATTCCACTTTCTCTTATGCCCCTATTAACAGTTGGATTACTAACGTTTTTTTTACCAGTGTATCTAGCCTCACATGAGATTAAGTGGATACTATATGCTGGCCTGTTTACTTGTGCAATGATTTTTTTAGGTTATTTTATGTACAAATACAAAACAAGAGATCTGTAATTTTTTACCCTAGCTATTAAACTAGGTTAATTCCGTTTTGGAGACTAACATGCAATAGGACACGCCTATAACGGGCGTGTTTTTTCTTATGCCCTCGGATCTCCGGGGGCTATTTATATTGAACAATAGATAGAGAGAGAGGAGTTGTTTTATGTCCATTGGGGGAGGAAATCAGCAAGGAGGGGCTGGAGGTGTAGCAACCATGGAGAACCGATTGGAAGATGTGGAAAAACGTCTAGTGGGTATGCAGGATGAACTTTTTGTTTTCAGCCAAGAACATCTTAATTTCACTACGGAATTGCGTTTGCTGAAAGAAAAACAGTCCCGGCACGAAGAAGATGTAAAGCAAATAAAGGAATCCACCATTGAAATGAAAATCCAGTTTAACGAGATTATGCGGCGGTGGGATACCTTGGATGCACGTATGTTCCAGCTGTTACAGCAGTCGCAAACAGATAGTAAATCTGAGCGAAAAGTATTTATTGATCTACTTAAATATGTATTGGCGGGTACGGTGTTTGCCATTATTGCTTTTTTATTTAAAGGAGGGTTGTAATGCTAACCTTAGATCAAGTAAAGAGTAAATCATCTAAACGCCTGGTCGGTCTGCATCCGGTCGTACTGGCTGCTGCGACAGTTTTAATTGAACGCTGTTACGCTCGGGGAGTGCCTATTGTTATTACTCAAGGATTACGAACAATTGCGGAGCAAGATGCTTTGTACGCGCAGGGACGCACTAAGTCGGGAAGCATCGTCACTAATGCTAAAGGCGGGTACAGTTACCACAATTTTGGTTTGGCTGTTGATTTCGCTTTACTGCTGCCTAATGGGTCCAGTGTTTCATGGGATATGAACCGAGACTACAACGGAAATAACATCAAAGACTGGATAGAAGTGGTGGAAGAGGCTAAGAAACTCGGCTTTGATTGGGGCGGTGACTGGACATCATTTAAGGATTACCCTCATTTCCAAATGGTCTTTGGCTTAACACTTACTCAACTGAGAGCTGGTAGCAAACCATCTGAAACAGCAATGGCAAAAGCAACGGCTAATATAGATCGACTAAAAGGGGAGGCAGAAGAAGATATGAGTAGAATTGCAGAACTGGAAGAACAAGTGAAGGAACTAGCGAAAGTAGTATCTGAATTGACCAATAGCAAAGATGTACTTAAACAAGCTGCAACAGAGCAAGGAAAGAGTATTGCTAATGTTTTAATTAGGGTAGATAAGTTGGAGGGCAAGGCTAGTCTAACTGAAATACCTGCTTGGGCAAAGGATGCTGTACAAGCTGCTTTTGATGCAGGATTGATTGATACACCAACTGGTGGCAGTTTAGACTTCTACCGAGTAATAACGGTACTTGCCCGCGCTGGACTCTTGATTACGAGATTGGAGGATAAATAATGGACAATCAAAACTTAACTGATGTACTGGCGTTCGCTTCGGTGATCGCTGTTTTTGTGTTGGCAGGAGTGCAGTTCGTAAAGACTTCGTTTAACGTGCCTAAAAATATATTGCCCTTGATAGGATTAGTTATCGGCCTGTTTATCGGCGCAGCTGCTTATCCGTTTACAGAGTTAGGCTTAGTGCTTCGATTATGGGCTGGTGGTCTAGCTGGACTATCAGCAACGGGATTGTTTGAACTAGCGTTTAGTAAGAGGGATGGAACGACTAAATAATGACTTAGCAATTAGTACGCCCTACCTGAATGGTGGGGCTTATTTTATTTTCAGGGAAAGGAGCGTGTCTATGTTTAATAGAGGATCATTTAACCGCATTGCCTTTAACCGTGAATTTTCAGTATTTGTGTTCGGAAGTGCTGTCCTGCGTGGTGATGGCAATCTGAAAGCTGGAGCCAACATCATTGCAACTGGATCAGCGGCTCTACATGGTGAGGGAGGATTGAAAGCAACATTTATACGGGAGATTAGTTTCGCTGCCAAGATGACCGGAGAGGGCGGCATGAAAGCTACGTTTATCCGGGAACGTCTACACCAAGCCATCATGCACGGTATTGGTACCCTAACCGCAAACGGGAGTCGGTATCATTTGGACGAGATCGAATTCACCGGATCATTTGCTCCTGGTGATCGCATAGTTATTGATTCTAAAAATCTCACGTTTACCAAAAACGGACAGAACGCCCTGCACATGATGGACGGAGATTTCTTCGACCTTAACCTTGGCAATAACAACATTGTCTACACAGACCCAGCAACTGGCCGTGAGATATTAATCCGGATTACACACCGGGATAAATTCATATAGGAGGGACTATAGATGCCTAAAGCACCAGTAACAATTTATGACGCTCAGATGCGGCGTGTGGCTTTACTTGAGAACGCATTTAACATCGAATACAGCATGCCACTTAACTCGTTATGGACAGCTGCCTTCAGCTTGCCGGGAGATGATCCCAAGAACGCAGAATGTAAGCCATTTTACTTCGTAGAGCTATACGACAACAACGAGCGAGTGGAGTTATTCCGCATCGTTCCAAATACCATGAATAGGAATCAAAGTGGTCCAGTTATCAAATATGAGTGTGAGCATGTGCTTGCTACCTTGCTGAATGACGTATTATTTCAATCTCATACAGTCGGCAACCTTGGCGTATACACAAATCAAGTAATTCAGTACATCCTTTCCAAGCAGGTGGTACCACGCTGGAAACTTGGAACAGTCGGATTCGGTCGGCAGTTTGAATACAATTGGGAGAACGACACGTTGCTCGGGGCATTGTTCTCAGTGCCGAAGCCTTTCGACTCTGAATATCAATGGACTTGGGACACCACATCATTTCCATGGACTTTGAATCTTGTGGAACCAAACGAAGAGGTTACGGCTTACATTCGGTACGGTGTAAACATGACTGAGATTGAGAAGGTAGTGGATCCAACTAACCTATGCACTCGGCTATATGGCCTCGGATTCGGTGAGGGTGTTAATCAACTAACATTCGCAGATATCAACGGCGGGTTACCTTATATAGAAGATGCAGCAGCTCAAGCTGAGCACGGTATACTTTCATCCATCTTTGTAGATAGACGCTTTGAATATGCAGAGACACTACTTGCACGATGTCAGACGCTGCTTAATGAGCTCAAGGTTCCGCGTATCTCCTATGGTGTTGGAGCCTCTGAAATCCACCGTTTGACTGGACAGCAAATATATAAGTTTAAGACTGGTTCGAGAATAAGAGTGAAGGATGACGAGCTTGGAGAGGACTTTATTGCTCGGGTTGTTAATGTTGGTAAAGGGGATATGATCGGAGCTCCCGGTGATGTTCAGATCGAGATCGCCAACCGGACAGAGGATATTGCGGGTAGTATTGCTGATCTGCAGAACAGGCAGCACATAAACGATTCTTATGCTCAAGGGGCTACAAATCTTGATACACGGGACTTTGCAGATAACGCAGATCCTACGCACCCAGCCATCCTAAAGTTCTATGTTCCAGAGGAAACGGCGCGGATTAACAAGGTCATGTTGTCGTTTCAGGTGGAGGCGTTTCGGGCTTATAGTAAGTCAATTGCCTCGGCCCCGTCAGTGTCTTCCGGTCCAAGCAGTACACAAACAGCGGGACCAAGTACCAGACAAACAGCTGGGCCGAGTTCAAGGGAGACGGCGGGTCCGAGCACGAGAGATACTGCGGGACCAAGTACAAGGGATACATCAGGTCCGAGCAGTCGAAATACAACGGCTTCAGGTGGAGCAGTGATTGATACTCGTACAGGGACATACAAATTTGAGCCAGATTTCGCGCCAGATCCCACAACATATGAAGGGGGTCACAATCACGGACTGGCTAATGGGACACAATTGGCTACATCTGGCGGGGGATTTGTTACTTGGGTCGCTCATGCGGGGCATACTCATAACCCTGCTAACCATGGACATAGGATCGACCTGCCTAATCATACACACGATATGGATCACACACACACAATGGATCACACGCACGCGATGGATCATACACACGATATGGATCACACGCACGATATGAGCCACACCCACAATATGGAGCACACGCACCAGATTCCAGCACATACGCATGGTATCGAGTATGGTATTTATTCAGGTCCTATACCAACGTCTTTAACAATAACAGTAGATGGAAATGTTATTCCGTTTAACGAGACCAGCGGGGAAGAAATCGACATCATTCCATATCTCAGTAAGGATGGAAGCGGGAAAGTAGAACGGGGGAAATTCCACGAATTAAAAATAGCCCCAGACAGTCTGGGGCGTGTAGTAGCAACTGTAGTTTCTCAGATATTCGTGGCTTCGAGAGGCGGGGGGAACTATTAAAGATCTTCTACAGATAAGACTCGAGCATCAATTAGTGGCGAAACGTCGTAGTTGTACTGTGAGTCATAGGGGAGAGCGTATTTTTGATCTCCGATAATCAGATTTCCATCCAAAGACAAACTCAGTTTGTTGTCTGTAGGAGTGGCATAATCAGGATATTTCTTTGCGAGTAATTCAATTAACGTGCGGCCTTTTAATAGTGTCTTTGCTTTCAGTTCTGTACTCACATCAGTTCCTCCTTTCGATTTAAGATCAATGGATTTTTTCGTATTGTCATACTCCAGCCCATAGCCTGTCATTTCAGCTACTTCGCGTACTGGTAGATATGTAGTGCCTTTATATACAAGCGGATCATTCTTAAGTGTTTGCTTCTGACCATCGACTGAAAACGTAAATTTTGCAAGGGCAGCCTGAACAGTCTGAGTGGTCGCAGCTGCGGCCATTCCTGCCGAACCGATTAACATGCCGGCCACTAATCCGATGATTGCTTTCTTCAAGATACTCAGCTCCTTTAATTTCATATTACCATATATTACGGTAAATGTTGGGAGAAGGTTTACACTAAATATTAGGAGGTTTAAAGAATGGAGACAGCGGAAAATTTAAAGAAGCTTTATGAGATTACAAAGGTAGCGGAGAAACAATTAGAGTCCCATTTCAAAGACTCTGAATATAGACCGATCATAATTATGATGAGAAGGGACGGTGCGTATGATCATGGGGTGTTGGCGTTCGCTTTAGGGGCGCATGTAGTTTCAAACCATGACCATAGTATCGGAAAATTTTCAATATAGAGTGATCTTTCGAAGGACCCTAGCGGGAGGAATGATCAACAGTTCAAAGATTGGATTATCTGTAAACGTACCACTCCAATATTGTTCTGCATAATAAGTAGTGTAAAGTAATGAAGGAACGGATTCGCCCATCGCCAACCAAGAGGCATCTACTTTTATTGTGTTTGTATTATCAAATTCAATTTCGTACAAATCACAAAAATCACCCGTCTTCAACTTTCCAGCCCATTTAGTCGCTTCATTTACAGTCTCAGAAGCAAATATTGCTTGGAAACGGGATATTTTATCAGGGAACTTGAGGCGGCGTTCATACTCAAAGATGCTTTCGATAAATGCGCTTTGAAATATATTGGCGCTGAGAGTACTTGCATAAAATTGATCGCCATGACTTGTCAGCCCTTGGGGGTACTCCTTATGAAGAATTGAATTTAAGAACGGTGGCTTAATGTCATTAAATATCTGTAGCCCAATCGTTTGTCCTACACTCATTTCATTACGTCTATCAAGTCGGTAAGCAATCATGTAAAACCCTCCTTATGTATTCCCAGTAACAATTCGTCATAGAGGTGAGCGATCCCTGTTAAATCATTTACAGATTGTCCCAATCATGATATTGTGTCAATACACGTATTGGAAGCACCGAAGTGTGCAGTCCGAAAGTATCGGCAAACACCCCTTGTTAGCTTTGGCTAACTAGGGGTGTTTTTATAAGAAGAAGGGAAGTGCTGTTATGAACGTGGGGTTTAATTTGTTATTTTCTGGTGCTATTTCTGCAATAATAACAGGAGGTTTTCAGTTATATATTAAAAGTAAAGCGGAAAAAGAATTAGAAAGCTATAAGCAAAAGTTAACTATACATACTGAAAATTTGAAATTCGAATTGCAAAGAAGGTCCCATGATTTTAATCTCTATTCGGTCAAAAGGCATGAATTATATCCTCATTTATGTAAATTACTATTAATAGCTCACGGAAATATAAGAGCGCTATACGGGCTTAGGTCGTTTTTGTCGTTTGATGAATTTAGTAAAAGTGATATAAAAGCTTATATGGAAAATAGAAAAATAGTTGAAGGTAAAGCGAGTAGCATTTTAGCTAATTGGGAAACAAACAAGAAAAATGCTGTTGAAGAACTAAGGTCTTATTTAAGAATTTTAGATATAAACGATGCTGAATCAAACCTTATAGACGCCAGGAATTATCTTTTGATTTCAGATATTTTTCTATCGAAGAGCGTTACCGCAATGAGCGGAGAAGCGCTTGAGGATATTTCAATGGTACTTACATACACAAAGTACCCTGAGCACGGAACACATGTTGAACGTGAACGTTTAAATGAAAAAATAGATTCCTTGCTGATTGCACTAAAAGAACAAATGAAAAAGGAACTTGCTGTTTCGTATTATGAAGATGAAGAAATCAAATAGTGAAGGCTGTACCCTGCCAGTAATGGCGGGGTATTTGTAATAGGAGTCCAGGAAGGTACACGAGTTTTCTAGTAACTGCTTTGATATTACCGATAATAACGTTAACTAAGATTGTTTTATTAATTAGTGCATACAAGATTTAATTTTAGTAGAAAAGGAATATCACTAATTATGTCGAAATTTATTCCTGAAATAACAATTATGAGGAGGAAGATGGATGTCCTATAACGATGTTTCCAGTTACGTTGTAGCAATTGCTAGGAATAGTCCCAATGGAGCAAATTTACTAGGAACAGGCTTCATCGTTGGTAATGGTCTTATTGCTACTACAAAACATGTTACAAATGCTGATGAGAACAATTTATCGATTATAATACCAAAGTACAAACTAAACGATTACCAAGATACTTCAGATGGAAGTGTCGATATTCTAAAGGCATCTATAGAACATGTAGATAGTATAAAAGACATATGTATACTTAGAATACAAGCCAATGTAGCGCCTGGATATAACTTACGTGGAAGTGACGAGATAAGCCCAGGTAGCATAGTTACGGTTTTCGGATTTCCTCATGCTGACTATGGAAGGATGGTACTTACACAACAAACTACACAGGTAGGCGCGAAAGTGCTGATCCAATCACAAGGGATTAAAAATAAACACTTTGTTCTTAATACTCAAGCAAGACCTGGACAATCAGGGGGACCAGTTTTTTTTAAAGATTCAATAGTAGGTATGTTAATTGGTTCTTATGCACCAGGGGGCAGTAGCGGGATATCGCTAGCTGGTGTTGATCCTCTAACCTTGCATCAAACAACACATGTTATATCTGCGGAATACATAAAGGAGATGTTGATGTAAATGTCAATATATAATTTGTTTGATAGTAATGTGGATTATTTATCCATCTTACCAAATTATCAAAAAAGAAATATTGATGCTTTGCTGACACAAGGCAAGTCATTTGATGAAGTGGCTGAAATTTTATTGAGTGCTAACGGCCCAGAAAACACATTCCCATTTGGCACTGTTAATGGGACAAATACTTTCTTTGATAATCTAAAAAAAGAACTTGAATCTTTTTTTTGTAATGAAGATAGCTATACCGATGAAAAAAGGAAGTTGTTAGCGGAGTTTAATGCTGGAGAATTAACAGTAATAACAGTTTTTACAGGATATATAGCATCGTCATTAGGTGCGGCGATCTCTTACATATTACCAGCGGTTATTCTGATACTTAAATCAATGCTTAAAATGGGACAGAGAGCATGGTGCGAAACAAGAAGGCAGCAAAGTGAATAAATCCAGAGATTATCTTAACACAAGGTTAAAACCTTCCCTCTGTACTAGTGGGATATTAAGGCGTTTAGGAAGTTGATTATTTGAGCCCTTCATACAAAGTCTTAGAGAGTGATGCTGAATTTCTAACAATTGCCTTAAAACAGTCTCAAGTGGATATAATTGAACGCCGTGGTAAACTGGTCGGCTGTATAATTGATTGTGAGGGTCCAATCCAGAAATGGAGTCCTGTTAGTGTCAAAGTTGCTGATGCTTATTACATGAGATATGAATTTGAGTTTAGGATGGTAATGGCATAAGTTATCATGAGAAACACATGAAAAAAATACATAAAATTACACCTGAGTTTCAATCGTAATATGGCTGCATTATTATTTTTCTTTGTTTCCTCCTTCAGAGAACTGAATGGTGTACGATCGTTGTTACTCACGTACTACCTTCTTGTTACTTTTGAAGGATATTTCTGTGTTCTTGTCGAATTTCTGCTTAATGAGGAGGGATATATGTGATGGTGGTTGAGTTGATACCCTTATAGATTGTAGTGTAAGACCAGTACGTCTAATAACAAGTTTATAGAATTTTGTGTGATAAAATAATCATTTTGGGGGTCTTCTAATGTTTAAAGCTTTTGCTACATTTAGTACAGTAGCTCTCTTTGTTTCATCTTTATTTACATTTGCTCCACCAGTGGAAGCGGCAGATGCTTCTTGGGTGAAGCAAGTGGAGGTCTTTGATGATGGATCTTACATATTAAAAAGTAATGGGGATTTAATGTACTGGGATGGAAATGAACTGAAAAAAGTTACTGGACATATAACATCGATATCAGAAGATGGAGATGAAATGGCAGTAAAGGATAACGGAAATCTTATAGAGTTATCTCGTGATACATACAAAACTATTAAACTGCCAGAGAAAGTAGGTAAAGTAAAACAAGTCCTCGAAAAAAAATACGTTGTGAATCAAATAGATGAATTATGGAATACAGAAAAAGAAACAAAACTTCTTGATAATGTTAATGAAGCAGTATCGGGTGCAAATCATGTATTGGCACTAACTAATGATGGTACACTTTGGAGTTGGGGAGGGGATAATTGGGGTTCATTGGGTAACGGAACAAAAAATAGTAATGATACTCCTGAAATTGTTTTGAAGAATATATCTAAAATAGCTGCGTATATGAACAATTCAGCTGCAATAAACTCGAATGGCGAACTTTACTTATGGGGGCAAGTGAATTATAACAATGAGATTGGTAACGATCAGACTCCACAAAAAGTATTAGACAATGTAAAAGACTTTTCATTAACAGAAACTTGTGCCGCTATTACAAACAATAATGAATTATATATGTGGGGAAATGGTTCTAGTGGCCAACTCGGTAATGACACAGAGGAATCCTTAAAAGCACCGACATTAATAATGGGCAAGGTGAAATACGTAGATGTTTCTAGTGAAAAAACTATTGCTATAAGAGAAAACGGAGAAGTTTGGGGATGGGGAAATAAAAATTATTTTTATGAAAAATCGGCTGATTATTATATCAAGACTCCCATTAAACTCATAGATGCTCAGCCAATACCAGTATTTCCAGTGACGGGAAAATACAAGATGTCCAGTTCATGGGCGCAATCTGAGTTACCAAAGGCTGAAGAAATAGGGTTATTGATTCCTGTGATTCAGTATAATCTTAATAAGTCGATTACAAGAGAACAATTTTCGGAAGTGGTAATAAAATACTATGAGGCAATGATAGGAAAAAATGTTCCGGAACAGGCGAAGAATCCCTTCCTTGATACTAAAAACAAACAAGTAATCAAGGCGTATAATTTAGGAATCGTCAATGGAATATCTAAGGATCGCTTTGAACCGAGCAAGTCAATAACTAGAGAGGAAATATGTGTTATGTTAAAACGAGCGCTCGATAAAGCCCGTCCAAATTTTGAATACAACTATACCTATTCGCGTTTTGAAGATGAAAGTAAGTTTGCCTCTTTTGCTCAAGAACCGATAAAATATTTACGTTCACTGGGTGTTGTAAAAGGTGACTCAAACAATTTATTTAATCCAAGAGCTAAGACGACAATTGAGGAAGCTGTCATAATGTCATATCGTTTATTCGAGATCACAGATTAGGTTTTCTCCATTAAAACAACGCCCCTTTAAAAAGAGGGTGTTGTTTTTTTGTGTTACTAAAACATTAAATACTATCCTGTCATTAGCTTATGCGGCACCGATATGTGTAGTCTAAATAATCGAAAACAACCCTGTCGACCTTAACTGGTATGAGGTGTTTTTGGCGGCGTGGAAATTGATTACCGTTGATTTATGAACGCATGTTTGGTTATAATACAAACATATGTTCTTTTTTTATAGGGTTGTCAACGTGCATATGCGGATTGGTCAAACCGTTGAAATTGTTTACCTAGATAAAGTTGGTAAGATTATTTAGCGCAAAATTGAAATTAAAGGCATAAAGGATGGGAAGATTCGCGCAACGTGTTTAAATACAGGAGCACCAAGAGTGTTTCTAATGGTAAATATATTAGCTTGGCAGCCAAGTGATAAAGGAGCAATTGCATGAAGCCATTAACAGATAAAGAAAAAGAAATACTCAGATCATTAATTAAGATGATCGAAATCAATCACTATCCGCCAACTTTACGTGAACTTGCCAAGGAGGTAGGGTTGTCATCTACAGCGGTAATACATGCGCACATGGAGCGCCTGGAGATTAAGGGGTACATACAGAGAGGTAAGAACATGCCACGAGCGTTGAGAGTTATTAAGGGAGTAGACGAAGACAATGAAATCACAACAGCGTAAGAAACTTGAAGGTAATGGACTTTGGGAGGGAAGCCGAATGATAATGCCAGAACATAAAGCAAGAATTCTGGATGATTCGCTTAAAGAAGAGGTGCGGATAAAGCCTGATTTAGATCCCCAAGCATTAGTGGAGATCTCACAGGTATTAGCTCAATCTTTAGAGGATTGTAGTCCGATCACAATTACATTATTTGGTGAATATGAAGACAGATCAATCCATGGAATAGTCATGAGAGTAGATCAGCACCTTAGACAGATTAAGTTTCGTTATGGTGATGATTGGGAATGGATAATGATAGGCGATGTAATTGGAGCTATTACATAATAAAACCTCAGGATCTCCTGAGGCTTCTGCTTATTTAAGAATATACTTGCCTGAACCCTTATATTTATTAGTTTTTGTATCCCAAGTAAAAGTTCCTGAAACTATATCCCAACCTCCGTTTTGTCGATATTTTTTCCATACTTGACGTATTTCACCGTTCTTTTCGAAGTCTACTCCAATGTCAGCAATGAAATGAAGTTTTTGTACTAGAGTACCGTTTTCGAGTCGGTATACATATACCACGGTAGAAGGTGGGGTATCCACTACAATTGCGACATGTTTTTCCTTGGTGGAAGCTGGAAGAACCTTAATCTCCGAATCTTCTTCCTCATAAGCTACACCTGTATTAATTAGAACTAAAACATCTTTGGAATTTAGGAAGAATAGGTTCCCTGAGTCTGTTAAAATAATAGATTCATTTTTCTTATCGTTGTTTAGGTCCACCGTTTTTAGTGATATGATCTTTTCGTTTGGATACTTCTTGGTTACAACATCTTTTACGTGTTGGGTGGGAGATTGGGCGCTTACTGGAATTATCAATGTGTTTAATAAAAGAAGGAACCCAAGGAGTGTTGTTAACTTCTTCATTTTAAACATCTCCTACATATAATTATATTTTTACATTATTCCTGTCATTGATTACTCTAGCAGGACTTTCTTAATGTATCATTCCCATTTCACGGAGCCTATCTTTAATTTTCTTTAAACGATCTTCCTTTTCAATTGCTTCTTGTACCTTCAATAAATTCACTTGTGTTTCTTTATTTTTTCTAATGATTTCCTTTAAGGTCAATTCTCCGATTTCTTCTTCAATGTGCATTGTAACTGATGGGGGGATTTTGTGATTTTCTATTGTCTTGGGATCTGCAGAAATTCGTTCTAGTAAGCTAAGTAAGAGTGCGTGCTTTTTAACACCTATTCTTCGCGCCTGACATATTTCTTTCCATGTACAGTTTAATAAACGATCAAGATCTAAATGACCTTGAATGTATAGAGCATTTATAAGCCCCGTTAAATTGTGTCCTCGTTCTTCTTCATGAGCCACTGAATTCATACAAGATATATCCATAAAATAAAGATGTGTTGGAAGTGGGAAGTAGTGTTTTAGTTTCGTATTTACATCGATTGAATCCTTTATGTTATCCGTGATGAACTGTCCCCCATTAATATATATGGATACTATAACATGTCTAGTGTTCTGACAAAAAGAGAGAAGCGTTATTAGAAGAATCCCTACTAACCCATATGGCCGGTAGGGCTTTGTTTATTTTAAATTATCTATCGCGTATTGCGCTTCTTCTGCAGTGAACTGCGCACCATAGTCTGAAATCAATTGATCATAAATGGCGGAATCTGACATATCCAACGTTTCTGCGTATGATTGTGCAGATTTCAATGCATTTTCTTTCCAGTCAACTACAATGTTGTCGATAGCATATTGAGCGGCTTCTGGAGGGAAATTTGCTCCATATTCAGAAGTCAACTGATCGTAAATGCCTGCCTTTGACATATTCAAAGTTTCTGCATATGATCCTGCTTGTTTTAATGCCGCTTTATATTCTCTAGGAACACTTTCCTCCTTTGCCTTGGCTTCAGTCTCAGCTTTAGCTACTGCTTCTTCCTTAGCCTTTTTCTCGGCATCCGCCTTTTCAGCAGCTTCTTTATTTTTTTTATCTTCTTCATTGGTCGGTGTTGCAATTGGTTTTTCGGTTTCTTTTGTCATAACAGTTTCGGCTTGAACGCTAGGTTCAGGGTCTGTGAGAGTAGTTGGTTCTTTATCCTCACCCAAGCTTCCAATCCATCCAATTACAAGGATCAGCACTAACCAAAACCACCATTTCTTATAAATCGGCTTCTTCATGTTTTCCCCCTAAATTTGATAGTAATTTACATGGAAAGTCTAACAGACAAAGGAAAATATTTCTACAAATTTTTACAATGTTTGTATGATTGCCACACCTTTGCGAAATGATATTCGTGAGGTGAGGTACATGGATATACTAGTAGTCAAAATAAAATCCGGTATAGCTGGAGTAATTGATTCAAGGGATGTGATCTTTTTACAGACAGAGGGAGAGCACACAGTGCTGCATACAAAAGAAGATGAGTATCGTCCGGCTGTAGCGCTTAGGGATTTTGCAGAGATTCTTGTGTTGGAAGGATTCGAACAATTAAGCAAATCCAATCTCGTTAATTTAGAAAAAGCTGAAGTATATGACAAATTAACAAGAAAAATATTTTTCGACAAACATCTAAAAGGGAAGCATACAAGCGTATCGAGGCGGAATATCGAAAAAATTAAGGACGAAATACCGTTTGAGGACCGTGAACGGCAAAAGAAAAAACGACATGGAACGACAGTATAAACCGGGACAAGAGGGTATGCTTATTACAACGCAAATGTTGTTATCCTATAGGGTGACAATATCCTCGTGGGAGAGTAGAAAATCTACTCGCTCCTGTCATTAACGACTTCAAGAACATAAAGATCGGTGGTGCGACACCCAAGGATATGAGCAGCATTTATCGCAAATTCGAATGACATCTTGCGCTCTCCACTAATGATTCTGTTTACAAATTGGCGCGATACATTCATACGCTTTGCGAAATAGGCTTGTGTCCATCCATGCTCGTCAAGTCGATCAGACAAGAGACAATCCCCGAGTTTGAAACCCATGGGTTGCTCCTTTTGTGTTAGTTTTGAAAAAAAAGTGTTCCCATTCTGTTCGTATTTATGGTATGCTTGTTCCAATTATCGCGGCGGGAAATATTTACATCATGGGAGTGATGACGTATAACAATTTATTCAATAAAAACCGAAGAACTCCTGCTTCATCTCCACAACAAAGGTTTAGACATAACAGAAGCAGAAGAATACTTAAGCAGTATCACTGATCCAGAAGATCAGCAGCAGACTGCAAAATTTGCACTAGACGTTTCTTTTGATCATCAGTAAGCGGTTTTCCGTTCCGAGTAAGATTATGTATATGTAAATTTTCTATAGGTAATTCTCCCAAAGCTTCCCCAGTTAAGTACTGTGGGGAGCTTTCTTTAATTTGTGCAGATCCCCTAAACGTGGGATCAATATCTCCATGTGCTACATCGAGAGCATCACAAATCATTTGTAGATTTCCAGGAGACATGAGCGTCTTAGCATTTGTGTAGTCCGATATAGCGCTAGTCGATAGCCCCGTCTTTTCAGCCAATTCTTTTTGAGTTACTTTCTTTTTTTCCAGAACTGATTTTAGATTTTTTGCCATCTCTGCCATTAATACTTTTTCTACCTCGGCATATTTCTTACGCACTTTTCATCCGTCCTTTTCTCGATCCATATTTACAGGATAATTTCCTTCATTATAGCGTACTTTTCCAAAAAAACAAATAGAAAAATCCGGTTTTTACGGTTGACAGTCCAGTTTAACCGGATTACTATAGGGGTACACCAAAAGAAAGGAGGGGCACACATGATACTCGAAAAACAGAATAAGACATTCAAAATAACACTCCGTGCAGCAAGAATAAACTGTGGATTAACACGCGAAGAGGTTGCAACAAGAGCAAATAAGAGCGTGGATACAATCCGAAAGTATGAAACTGATTCAGCCGATATACCGCGTGATCTGCTAGTGGTATTACTTACAATGTATGACGTACCTGATGAACATATTTTTTTCGGTAAAGAATCCGTGAAAACTGGATTCAGTAGAGTTTTATATCAAAAGAAGACCTCCTAATTGAAGGAATGCCCTTTGAAAATAAAATAAGTTTTCTTAATAGGGATGTGAATAATTTGGCTCATGTATCAAAACAGGCGCTGCTGAACCTCTCGTATAGAACTGCTGTGGTTCTGGAATTTAAAGGTGGATGGGTGCGCAAAAAAGGCGAATCGAAATGGTTCAGATGGATTCAAATGTATCGACATCTTAGTTATCAGTTAAAGAAGGAGGCGCAGAATGAATCAGCTAACACTATCAACTGATCTGCAGGTTATCACAGCTGAGATCAACAGCTATAAGCAAGTTGCAGGGCAGTCGCTCTTTGAGATCGGCAAGCGCCTGAATCACGTGAAGGAGAACGATCTGGTTCACGGTCAGTACATCGACTGGTTGGAAACAATCGAGATTGACCGGTTCACAGCAGCAAAAATGATTCAGGCGTATGAGCAGTTTTCAAATGTTGCGACGTCTGCACATTTACCAGCCGGGAAAATATTTGAAATGATCTCCCTACCAGAATCGATCGACCGCTCTGAATTCGTTGAGCAGGAGCATGTTGTCCCTTCTACAGGCGAATCCAAGAAGGTAGAGAGCATGACCGTTAAAGAGCTGCGTGAAGTCAAGAAAGCTCTCAAGGAGTCGGAGCAGGAGAAAGAATCAGCGGAGCTTCGGGCTGAGGAAATAGAAGCGAATCGTCAGTCATTAATCCAGCAACATACCGAACAGCAAGAAAAGCTTCTAGCGCAGATTGATGAGTTGAAAAAGAAAAGATCTATGTCCACTGAGGACAAAGCAAAAGTGCAAAAGCTGACTGAAGAGAATATAGCATTGAACTTATCTATGGAACAACTGAGAGATGAATATGAACAGAGGGTTAGTAAGTTGGAAGATGATCGTCATTCTATTCGAAAATTGAGAGAGGCATTCAAAAATATCCTTACCACAGTTAACGCAGAGCATTCTCAGGCTGAATACTACTTCAGGAGCACCAAGGAGTTAAAGGATTCTCAGGATGCTGTCAAGCAGTTCTTAGAGCAATGGGAATCAGAAGTGATACCACGTCTAGAGGCATGGAAGGCGGCTTTGAACATTCCAATTGAAGAGGGAGGAAGCAAAAATGCAAACACAAGAAGAATGGCGCGATCAGAAGTCGTTATTGATATTGCTCCATAAACGAGAGCAACAAATCGAAGTATTGCAAAATCGGGTCATCTGTACTCGTGAATATCAAAACAAATTACAAGCTAAAGGGAAAGTTCACATTGCTAAATGGGCTGCATTGGTAACCGAGTCTGGGTACTCAGTAAACAGTCGTAGAGCAATAACCCGCATGTGGGGCGATTATAAAAAGTTCTTTGGTGGTCTTAGATCATACCGCGACACCTTGGAAATTCGTTATGAAGAGGCTCTCCATTGGATTGATGCATGGACGCTACCGACTTATTTGATGGAACAGCCCCAGTGTCAACTGGAGGAGGGAGCATCCCAATGAGCGCAACCGCAATAACTGAACGGCAACTGACGCCGGACGAATTGATTCAAAACAACATGGGACTGGTTGGATCGATTGCTCATAAAATCAACAAGACAACAGGCGTGGAGTATCTAGAACTCTTTCAGGAAGGATCTATTGGTCTTATCAAGGCAGCTCGAACCTTCGACGAAACCAAAGGATTTAAATTTGCAACTTACGCCAGCCGTTGCATCACCAATGAAATGTTGGGTTATCTTCGTAAAGGGCGCCGATCGATTAAGTGCGAGAGTTTGGAATTAATTCCGAATTGGCATGACAGGGCAGGTAAATGCGATGGGGGCATGACAAGTGTCGAGATCGATTTAAAGGCACTCATGAACATTCGAGGACAGGAGAAACGAGCGCTCATGCTTATACAGAGCGGACTCAAACAGAAGGAAGTGGCAGTCGAAATGGGAGTGACACAATCCTTTATATCCCGGCTAATTGAAAGGGCGCGCACCAGTTACGAGCAAACATCGGGATTCAGATTTTAAATCAGAATGGAGGTCCTGCAAATGGCAGTATTCATCCATCCTACACATCGCGCTTTAGCTCGCATTACTTACATGAATAGCAACATTAAAGGCGAGCTTATCATCGGAGAAGCAGAACTAGCACTGATTACGCCCTTACTCATGGATAATTTGAACATCGTCCAGCAGGTGGACGGCATTAAAGAAGCGACATTAGCGGCGCATTGTACAGGAAACATGGATCTGGCGCAGCACTTCACTGATAAATTGATTGAATGGGAGGCACAACTGAAATGAGCGCATCAACTGATTTATCAAATGTTTTACAGGATTGTAAGCGTCGAGGCTGTACTAAGGAGCAGATGCAGGGTTTTATCGACAGAGCTCGGAGCTATTGGTCTGGGAATGCAGGAATGTTAGTGGCGGTTGAGTCATTGCAATTAGAACTGGAGGGTATGGCATGAATGAGAAGAAAGACGCTCTCAGATTCCATCGAGAGGAAATTATTTTCTGGCTAGACACAGTGAAGACTGCGCAATACCTCGAAGATCCAAAGACAGAACAGTTTGCTAAAGAACAACGCCGCCAACATACAGAAGCTGTTAATAGTTTGTGGGCTTCTCCTGCAGAACAACTGGCGGTGTGCATATGATCATTGAACCGAAACGCGGAGAAATATGGTGGGTGAAATTTGATAGTTATCAAGGGCATGAGCAAGGTGGAAATCGTCCGGTGCTCATAATTCAAAATGATAAAGGGAATAAGTATAGCCCAACTGTCATCGTTGCTGCAATCAGTCACTCAAAGCGTAAAGATTTACCAGTACATTACTACATCAACAAATCATACGAGATGCCAAAAGACTCAATGGTGTTGTTAGAGCAATTAAGGACCATCGATAAGACGAGGCTACAGAGTTGTAGCACTCAGCTCACCATAGAGGATATGAAGCAGGTGGATCAGGCGCTCATCGTTAGTCTGGGGTTAACTCTATGACACTAATCATTTGCAGCACAGTCAGATGTCCTTATCCCAATTGTGGTCATACAGGTGATGTAATCACAGTCAATCATTGCCGCACGGCTCATAACATGGAGCGCAAAGAGTTGTTTGGGAAATACGGCAAGCCGCAAAGTATCGGATACGATCCTCAAGCAGCCAATAAGAATCTAGAGGGACATGTGCCAGTTCAGAAGGTGAATATAGGTTACCCTAGTGATTCTACATTTGCGAAAGACAGGAGATCAAGTAGACGTAAAGGGAGGTGAACAAGGTTAATCGGCAGGTCTTAAAAACGGCGAAATCTCGAAGGCCTATTATTTTTTTGCCAAAATCGGGGTTTTGAGCCCAAAAACAATAGAAAGCGGGGAAAAACGATGGACAGAAAAACACTGGAGTACATGACCGATCGCACTAAGAAAGCCACTGTAATTGTCAACAAGATCGATGAATTAAGCAAGCAAGCTGAGCGACTGATTAATGCCGAAGAGATCAAATTCTCGTGGAGAGATAACGGAGTGACCTTGGATTCTGTGGGGTACAGTGGTCACCGTGCATCAGCCAGAGTGGTTGCGAATATCAAAACATTCGCGGTCGAAGCAATCAACGAAGAAATCCAGCAGCTTGAGGAAGAACTGGCTGCCCTATAAGGAGGAACTTGTTAAATGAAACCACATGAAAGAATGGAGTTCGAATTGGCTGCTGATTCGCTGACGAAGGCTTTACCAGCATTACTAGGAGCTTATGGAGCAGTAGCAAAGGCTCACAGAGCTTACTTCTTGGAACTTGTTAAAGCAGGCTTTTCGGAGTCGCAGGCACTTCACATCGTTGCTACACAAGGCGTTCTGGGTGGTCTCAACGGTGAAAATAACAAATAACGCCCCTGGCTGCAACCGGGGACGTTAGTCAAACACTTATTCAAAAATTCACGGTCAATATAACACAAAAATCAGGAGGCTGTAAAGATGCTGCATATCAAACGGATTAAAATCACGGATTGGCTAGGGATCAGCGAACTAGAAGTATCTCCCGGCAAAATAAATAAAGTTGATGGTGACTCAGGCGCTGGAAAAACAAGTTTGATAGAGGCGCTGGAAAAGGCACTGACCAATAATAGTCGGCGTACAGAAGTTATCAGCCACGGACATGAAGAGGCTGAATTGTTTGTAGAGCTGACGGACGGTCTCCAGATCACCCGCAAGGTTAGATCGGAAAAGGCGGACTATCTCAAGGTTAAGCATGATAGCAAGGCAGTTAGCAGCACAGAAGCTTTCCTACGCAAACTGATTAATGGTGATATTTTCCGTCCGATTGAATTCGTTCAGAAGGATTCCAAAGAGCAAACCGAGATCATCCTGAATATGCTTCAGATCGATTGGACGGTTGAGAATATCAAGGCTTGGTTCGGCGAGATGCCCGAAGCAGATTACCAATTGCATATCCTGCAGATTTTGAAGCAGATCGAATCAGCATATTTCGAAGAGCGTTCCAGCATCAATCGTGAAATTAACCTGCTACGAGCAAACATCGAAGGGATTAAGCGAGACCTTCCACCGAACTATGATGGCGAAGAGTGGCGCGGGGTAGACCTGCAGAAGCTTTACCGCAAACTGTCAGATGCTCAGGAATCCAATAAGAAGTTGGAAGAGGCGAAGACATTAATTGATGGATTGACGTTGCGAATAGAGGACATAAAGCAGCGCTCTGCTAACGCTACAGAAGAAAGGGTTCTAGGTTATCGGAGACAACGCGACACACTGCAAGACAGCATCAAGCGGTTAGAGGAGCGTATCGAGCAGGATCAAAAGATCATTGACGATGCTGACCGCCGAATCGCAGATGCGTCCCTACAGTTGGACAACGAAATGGAGCAGGCGATTGAACGCCTCAAACTTCAATATCAACAGAAAAAACTCAACGTCCGGGAAGATGTCCAACGTGAGGTTGAACTGAATAAGGGATATGTCAGCGAGCACCGCCAATTGATCGCAGAAAAGTCTTCTTCACTTAATAATATCGCGGAGCATGAGCGCAAGGATCTGGAGAAGATCAAAGATCACGAAGCCAGCCTAATTTCGGCAGAGAAAGCGAAGTCAGGCGATGCTGAGCAAGTGATTGCAGATGTTGAATGGATTGACCCAGAGCCGTTACAAGCTGCTGCTCATAAAGCGGCTGAGATGAAAGAGTATCTTCGAGAGTGGGAACGGATGAGCGATATCATTCGTGAAAAGTTGTCTCCGAAAGAAGCGCGGTCCGCTGACCTAACTTCAAAGATTGAGAAGGCGCGCGAGCTGCCGAAAGAATTGCTTAAGACAGCTGCGCTGCCAGTGGATGGATTGACTGTAGATGATAAAGGACGTATCCGGATTGATGGCACACTTATCGATGGATTATCTGAAGGGGAGGCGCTGGACTTCGCATTTAAGCTTGCTAAGGCTCAGTCAGGTCCGCTAAAGGTAATCTGCATTGATGGTTACCAGAACCTCGGAAGCAAGCAACAATCGATTTTGGAGAACGCTCAACACGATGATTACCAATACTTCTTGCTCTCGACGGTTGAGGGCAAAGATCTGAATATCGAAATTGTGGAGGGATAAGAAATGACAAACGCACAGCCAAATACTCAGTTAGCCACAATTCATAGCAATCTTGAAAAATTAATTGATGCTAAATCAGAGGCATTGCCCTCCGGTTTTAATAAGACTAGATTTATGCAAAACTGTCTGACCGTTCTGCAGGATACCAATGGAATTGCAGAATGTAACGCCATGAGCGTAGCCAGAACGATGCTCAAAGGAGCATTCTTGGGGCTAGATTTCTTTAATAAGGAATGCTACGCCATTATCTATGGAGGGTCCGTCGAGTTTCAAACAGACTACAAAGGTGAGGTCAAGCTTGCCAAGAAGTACAGCATTAATAAGATCAAGGACATTTATGCCAAATTGGTGCGAGTTGGCGATGAATTTAACGAGATGATTGAAGGCGGTAAGCAGTCAATTTCATTTAAGCCACTCCCGTTTAACGACGGGGAAATATTAGGTGCTTTCGCCATTGTCTTATACGAAGACGGCTCAATGAATTACGACACCATGAGCAAAAAAGAGATTGAGGAAATCAAAGTCAACTTCTCACGGAAGAACAAAAAGACGAATGAATACTCCAAGGCGTGGGTGGCAACTCCGGGAGAGATGTATAAGAAAACAATACTCCGCCGTCTTTGCAAGAACATTGAATTGGATTTTGACACAATCGAGCAAAAGAAAGCCTTCGAAGAAGCTGCAGACATGGACTTTAACCAGGAACGGGAACGGGCGCGTCCGGCACAGGAAAGTCCACTGAATCCCAAAGCAACTGTGATCGACGGGGAGTTTACAGAGGTCGGGGAGGGTACGACTGATGGAACTGAATAAATCAAACTACTTCAGCCAAGAAGCCAACCGTCACTATATGAGCGTGAGCCAGTTCAAGAGCTTCCTTCCCTCCTATGGGGGGTGTGAGGCTCAGGCAATGGCTACTATCAATGGAGAATATGTTCGTCCGGCTTCCGTGACTTTCATGGAGGGGCATTTCGTCCACGCTTGGAACGAAGGAACGCTTGATGAATTCAAAGCAGATAATCCGGATCTATACAGCAGCCGTGGTCCGACAGCCGGGCAGCTTAAATCAAACTTTCAACACTGCAATAAAATGATCGAGGTCCTAGAGAATGATCCTTTGGTAATGAAGGCATTGGCTGGAAAGAAAGAGGTCATAATGACCACGGAAATGTTCGGTATCCCTTGGAAGGTCATGCTGGACAGTTACCAACCTGAACATAAAATATTCGCTGATTTAAAAACCATGAAAGAGATGGACGGGAAGTTTTGGAACCGCGAGGCTCAGGCTTATGAGAACTTCCTTGATCACTACGGCTACATCATTCAGATGTCTGTATATGCCGAGGTTGAACGGAAAGTATCTGGACGCAAAGAAGAGGATTGGTTGCTGCCTCACATGGTTGTTGTAACCAAGCAAGACCCACCGGATCATGAAATCCTTTATTTCGATTATGATGCAATCGCTGCTCACTTGCGGATTGTTGGAAATCACATTGAAAGAGTGAAGGAAGTTAAGTCAGGGAAGGTAGAACCGGTACGCTGCGAAAAGTGCGAGTACTGCCGTCAAACGAAGAAGATTAGTCGCATCAAACACTTTCAAGAATTGAGCCTGTACTAATGAGCGCCTTCGGTTTCCACCCGGTGCCGAAGCCAGCGAATAAACGTAATAAGCCCACAGCCAAACAACGTGGAGCAATTAGCAACGAGGTCTACAACGCAGCTATGGAGCGATCAGGTGGACGCTGTGAGCGTTGTGGAAGCATCAAAGGCTTACAGTGTGCCCATCTTATCAGGCGCTGGCAGATCGACGGTAAAACGACGGTGAAAGATGTGGCAATGCTCTGCGGTCCTAGTGTCAATACTGGGACCTGCCACAACTGGATTGATTACACGAAGGATGGAAAACAGTGGGCGGTAGATTTTAGGGATCAGCTCTATGAGCAATGAACCCGCCGTACAAGTAGAGATACACGTCCTCAGTCCAGATTGCAAGGTGTGTGGTCAAGAGATTAATCCAGAACGAGAGGAATACATTGGACGCACTCGGGTATGTCCTCGCTGCTATGGTGAGCTGACAAGCGGTAGAGATCGCAAGGATCGGAAATATAGAATCAAAAAACAATGAAATTGAGGTGTGGCTAATGTCAACAGAGTTACTAGCAAGAACATACAAGATGATTGAGTGTCTAGCAGAAGCTGCTCGGACAATCCAAGAACAGGACAAGGTGATCAAACGAGTTAAAGAAGAAAATGAAAAGCTTCGTAACGGTGAGTATGCAGCGAATTATGCCCCGCATTATATCGGAGCGCTTAAGGAACGTAATCAGCAGCTAGAGTGGGAACTTGAGGCTTGGCGTAACTGCAAGAAAGTACAACTACCAAGGGAAGTGGCTGCTGAACTTGATGAATTAATCATTAAAGGGATATCAAACGCAGCTATAGCGAGTAGGTTTTTCACGGCAAGTGATGCAGACAAAGAACGTTATGGAGTGAGTAAACTTATCGATTGGTCCGAACGTGGTCTAACAGAGCAAGGAAAAATTAGAGTAATGATTTTTCTATCAGCTTTAGTCAACGGATACACCGAAGAACGAGAGTCGGAGAAGGATGTTCCATCGAATATCCGAACAGAGGTAACTGAAATTATTAAGTACTGGATGGGCACACCTCCTGTAGCAGACGAGGGAAACGACGCTGAACGTTTGACTGAATGGATCTTTGATCACTTTCAGCGGCACGGGGATGACAAATTGCCCTTTTAAAGTAAAGCAGGTGAGGTAATGGACGGGCCGCAACTTGAAGATGGTTATACCCGTGTAGCCAATGAAATATTGGAGCAGGTGGCTCAACGAAAGTTCAATGCCACACAACTGAGAATTATCATGATCGTCTGGCGGTACACCTACGGTTATCGCCGGAAAGACCATGACTTCGCACTAACATTCTTGCAACAGCTCACTTGCCTCTCTGCCAGCACAGTCAAAAGGGAGGTAGGGCTGCTCATTAAATCAAAAGTAATTCTTGTTACTCAAAAAGAAACGAGTGTAATGCCTAGGCGGCTATCATTCAATAAACATTATGAGCAATGGACTATTCAGAAAAGCGGTGATGAAATGGATTGTGAAAAAGACTTGTTTACGTCAGCCGAGGGTTCAGATCTGACCCCTCAAGAATCGCTTAATAATGAAATCCGAGGTATCAGATCAAGTACCCCCGAGGTATCAGATCTGACCCCCCAAGTAGAGGTTTCGAGGTATCAGATCCGACCCCCATTAAAAGAAATAAAGATCTTAAAGAAAAGTATTAAAGAAAATATAGCGATGTTTGATGATTTCTATAGTAACTATCCTAGAAAGATATCTAAAGAAGCCGCAAAAAAGGCATGGGAAAAGTTATGCAAGATAGAGGATTTTGATTCGGATACTGCTATTCACAATACAGCCAATTTTGCTGAGACCTGTAAACTGCTTCAAACAGATAAAAAATATATTCCTCATCCTTCAACCTTTCTAAACCAGAAACGCTATAAAGATTATCCGGTGGTAGATCCGGAAGGAATGCTGAAGCCAGCAGTAACAGAAAACCAAAATACAGGCGATGTAATAGACCGCGCTATGCAGAGGGAGTTGATGAACATTGGATCGGGTCGGCGTGACAGCAATTCTGAAATATCTCCGCTCGGCATACCGGAGCTTTGTGATTAATGACAACGAGATAGATGCAGTTATATCCACCTGGCAGGACATTCTTCAGGACATTCCTAATGAAGTGGCTTATGCAACTGTAAGGAATCTTTGTAGGGTGAGACCTAAGTTTGCTCCTGATCCAGCAGATATTTATCTCGCATGCACTGAACACAAAACAGAGATGACCATTTACCAGGCTCAACGGCTGGAGCAGGAGCAGAGAGTCTTGGAACTTCAAGAGTATCATGAGACAGAAAAGGTAGGTCCACCACCGGACTTCATTCAGAAAAAGATCGATGCTATTTACAGAACGAAGGTGAAGACAGATGAATCTTGATGCTGAACGAGCGCTACTAGGTTCACTACTAAAGGATCACACCTTGATGGATGATTGTTTTCTTGTGCCTGCTGACTTCACTGAAGAGGAAGAGGATAACCGACTCCTTTTCAAGGTTCTGCAATATGCAAAGGAACATTCGGACGAAGCAGCTAACCCATTTGATCCTGTTGTACTTGTATCCAAATGGGGAGCAAGACTGCAGCGGATTGGAGGGCTTACACGCCTCATGGCTCTACGTGATTCTGTCCCTAGTACAGACAGTTTCACTTATTACCAGCGGGCAGTCCGTACCGATCGTATCCAGCAGGAATTGGCAGAGTTAGGACGGCAAATTGCAACAAACGGTGGCGGTGACATCGCTGAGCTTAAAGCCAAGATGGAGCAGTTAGAGGAGTTGCAGCAAGGAGACAGTGACGGCGGGCTTGTCCATATGGCTACGTTGCTGGAAGGACATGAAAAAGTTATAGCTAAACGTGCCAACAGTGGTGGTATAACCGGGGCGAAAGCAGCCAGTGAAGATTTCACCCAATTGAGTAAAGGGCATCAAATTGGTGACTTGGAGATTCTGGCAGGCCGCCCTTCAATGGGAAAGACACTCTACATGGCAAATGATGTGGACGCAGTAACGTCATCTGGGTGGGGGGATGCAGTCTTCTCATTGGAGATGGGTGGAATGGAGATTGTTGAACAGATTGCATCATGTATCGGAGGAATAAAAAGAGACCGCATAGCATCGGGGCAGATGTCTGATAACGACTGGCTTCGGTATGGGGATGCTTTAGAGATTATCGCCGGGCGGTTGTTGTATATCGATGATCGGTCAGGAGCGACTGTAGAGTATATCCGCCGACAAGTGAAGTCATTGAAAAAGAAACATCCCGGCAAGCGCTGGGTGATCCATATCGACTTTTTACAGTTCATCCAAACAGAAAAAAACTTTGAAAACACCAAAGAACGTATTGGGTACATTACGAAGTATCTGAAGCGAATGGCACGGCAGTTACAGGTCTGCGTTGTCTGCTTATCGGCAGTAGGGCGGAGTTGTGAGCAGCGTCCAGATAAGCGGCCGTTGATGTCAGACTTGCGTGACTCCGGGGACATTGAATCAGATGCTGATGTTGTGACATTCATCTATCGAGATGACTATTACTATCCGGAAAGTCCTAAAAAAGGATTCGTTGAGATCATCGTTGCAAAGGGTCGGAAGATTGGGACAGGCACATTTGATATGGCCTTCGTACCGAGTATCAGTCGTTTTGTGAACTTGGACAAGGATCAAAAATACAAGCTCGCTGAGAAGGTGAGAGAGCATGAGCAGCAAAGGAAGAATCGAAGATGATGCAGCCTATGAAAATACGCTTGCATGGATGGTAGAGAAGGCGGAACTGTTGGATGATCCTTTAACGCTGGCAGTGGAAGAACGCAACAAACTGCAACGAATCTATGACTTTGTAGAGCAACGTGTCCTTGAGTACAACCGTGGTCAGATGCTTCTTACAGACCCGGGACGCCTCAAGCTATACAAGGCTGCAGGTGTTGCGTATCAAGAATTCAAATAGGGGGGATGGAAGATGGAAGAATGCAGATGTCCTAATTGCCATTCAGCAGGTACACATACATGGGCGCTAGTGCCATTGTGTCAAGAACACTTTGAAGCAGTGAAACAAGAAACACACCTTTACTATAAAAAGCGAATCGCATATTCTGCACGATTAACATATATGAGCATCATTTACTTGATTCCTTGGAGTCGGAAGGAGTGAGGATATGCGCTTTGTAGGTATTGACCCAGCCACGACAACCGGATTTGTTGCACTGGATGAAGAGGGCAATGTCCTTGTGGCGACAGACGTCAAGGGCGTGGGCAAACGAGTGCCGGGAGGGATAAGCATCGGCATGTTGGTGTCGCTGGAAAACAAGCTATACAACCTCCTGAAGCCCGGGGATATCGTTGCTATAGAAGAGTCAGCCAAGAAAACGCAAAGAGGTGTGACCACGGGAATGATTCACGGCGGACTGCGCTCGATGCTTTACCGCAAAGGACTTGAATTTGTAGATGTTAACCCACAGCGGACCAAGGGGTTTGTGAACCGGAACCAACGGGTGACGAGCTCAGAAAAAAAGAAGCATGTCGCCGCCGGAGTTCTAGAGCATTACGGATACGAACACAGTAGCGACAACGTCACGGACGCTTACATCATTGCTAAGATCGCTCAGGCTCTTTACACGGTAAAGAATGGCGGAGGCATGGAATTATACACATCATATCAACAACGAATAATCAAAGCCATTATAAGCCCGGAAGCCAAGGCTCCTGTACCGTACAATGAAAAATCACAAACTAACAAACGCCCAGGGAAGCCTGCGGCGGCGGGCAGTCACACCCAAAATACAGAACAAACGTGCTTATTTTAAGGAGGAATGGTATGTCTAACCAAGTTGAAACCTTAGTCACATTTAATGATGGAATTGCTTATGTCCTTTCTAATCCAGTTCATTTCACCTACTACAAACAAGGTGATTTAATCATCGGCTTGGATGACACCTGTACTTTCGTGAGTTGCTTTTACTACGAAAGACAGACTAAAGGATTCGAAGCCTTTGGCGGTAGGAAGTTTGATATCACACTTGAAAATGGCGAAGTTATTCACTGCCACGGTCAATGGTGGGATGGGGGTTATCAAAAAGCCGAAGAGCTCCTCGGAGAGCCATTAGTTCGTGTTACTTACGAGGATATTGAAGCGCTGAAGAAATGCTATGTATTTACTGGATGTAGAGCAATAGCCAGCAGCTTGACCAAGCTTCGCGAGACATATGACGGCGAGGTGCAAGGCTACTGGGCATATGAAGCTCTAATAAAAGGGCGGGATAAACCTATTAGGGAAGATCGGCCACGGTAAAAAGGTAGTAAGGAGGCGGCAGCATTGAACTGGAAAAAAGCAACGCTTGGACAGCTTTACGAAATTGCCTTTAACGATGACGGAGCTGCGCCAATATACAAAAACAATGCTATTGCTGAAATTCAGCGGAGACGGAAAAAACCTATGAGCAAGGTCAATCACAAAATCAAGGCGGTGTATCCAAGATGAGAGAAATCATCGTTGATAACTTCGCAGGTGGCGGAGGTGCTTCCACAGGGATTGAGCTTGCAACTGGACGATCAGTGGACATAGCGATTAACCACGATCCAGCAGCTATAGCCATGCACCGTGCGAATCATCCAGAAACTGAACATTACTGTGAATCTGTGTGGGACGTTGATCCCCGAGAAATTGCAGCAGGTCGTCCAGTAGGATTGGTTTGGCTATCACCCGACTGCAAGCACTTCAGTAAAGCCAAGGGTGGAAAACCTGTAGAAAAGACCATTCGAGGGCTTGCATGGATCGCAGTAAGATGGGCAGCTACGGTACGTCCTCGGGTGATCATGTTGGAGAATGTTGAAGAGTTTAAAACATGGGGACCGCTGATGAAAGACGGTTATCCCGATCCTGATCAAAAGGGACGGACGTTCAATTGCTTCGTCAACGCTCTACGCCGTCAAGGATATAACGTGGAATGGCGTGAACTGAGAGCATGCGATTACGGAGCGCCAACAATTCGTAAACGACTGTTTCTAATTGCTCGCCGCGATGGACGCCCGATAGTCTGGCCGGAACCCACGCACGGAGCCCCGGATAGTCAGGAAGTGTTAGCCGGCAAGCGTGCGCCATGGAGAACTGCTGCTGAAATTATAGATTGGTCGCTTCCTTGCCCATCCATATTTGAACGTAAAAAGCCACTGGCTGATAACACTTTACGTCGAATCGCTCGGGGTATTCAGAAGTTCGTAATCAATAATGCTAATCCGTTTATAGTGCGGGTGAACCATAGTGGATCTAATCATCATTATTGCGATTCTATCGAAGAGCCATTTAAGACTATCACTTCAAAGAATGGTTGGGGTCTAGTAACTCCCTATATTGCTCGTATTGGTCAGACTGGATTTGGTGGTGACTGCCTGCAATACGAAGTGGAAGATCCATTAACTACAATTACTACCAAAGCAGAACACTTGCTTGTTAGTCCTACACTGATTCAGATGGGCTACGGAGATCCAGAAGGGAAACGAGTCCTAGACCTCGATAAACCTGTTGGAACTGTAACTGCAGGAGGTAACAAATTCGCTCTTGCCGCAGCTTGCTTGATTAAGCACTATGGTGGCGGATATAAAGGACCAGGTAACGCAGTAGACGAACCACTTTCCACTGTCACAACGGTGGATCATAATGCCATCGTTACAGCTCACGTTGCACGTCATTTCGGAGAGTCAGTTGGTAGTGCTATAGATGATCCGATCGGAACAGTGACAGCTGGCGGAGGCGGAAAGAGTGCTTTAGTTACAAGCCACATGGTCAAGTTACGAGGAACGAATATCGGTCACGCAACAGATGAGCCAGTCCACACAGTGACAGCCGGAGGGCTGCATATCGGAGAGGTTAGAGCCTTTCTGATTGCTTACTACGGTTCTAGCGTAGGACAGGATCTATCAGATCCCCTGCAAACGGTAGTTACCAAAGATAGATTTGGGCTTGTGACGATTCACGGTGTGGAATATCAGATCGTAGATATCGGCATGAGAATGCTTGAGCCACATGAGCTATTCGCAGCTCAAGGGTTCCCATCCAATTACATCATTAATGTGGATGCCGATGGCAAGCGTTATTCCAAGAGCGCACAGGTAGCCCGTTGTGGTAATGCTGTTCCACCGCCGTTTGCGAAAGCCTTGGTAAGAGCAAACTTACCTGAGATGTGTGTAGGTTCCGGTAGAGGGTTGGTGCTGGAAAGATATAAGCCGGCAGTTGGGCAGATGGAGTTTAGCCTATGACAGATCTCAGTGAAGCAGCCAAGCAAATCTGTCGGGAAAATCTCAAAGACAACTGCCATCGTTGCCCATTGCGTTCGCAATGTGTACGAAATCTTGGTGCCGGGAGAGAAGCCTACGAAAGATGGTTGAGTGAGGTTAACACTGCTGCTGAGATATTAGTAAATAAGGGGGTATAACAGCACCCAACAAACAATTCACTTACGTCTTGACCGCCAAATACGGGCGCACACCATAATCATCGCAAAGATAAGTAGGAAATATAAAAATTTGGACACATCAATCACCTCTATATTACTCAAGTTAACACCTATTCAGCCCAAATAATACCATTCGATAGTTTTTGATTATGTGCTTTATATCATGAGAGGAGATAACCAGTATGAGCAGAGAGCACAAATTCCGGGGCATGGACCTTGAAGGAAACTGGCACATTGGGAATCTAGCAATACTGCCCGAGGACGTGCGGCATCTGAAAAAGGGGTATTACATTTCCAACGAGGCAGGACTCCCGTTTGCTTACCAAGTACGACCAGAGACAGTCGGTCAATATATCGGTCGTGCTGATGATAAAGGCAAAGACCTTTTCGAAGGGCAGCGAGTCAAATTCACTAATCTATCATTAGGCAGATTTTCCAAGGACGAACAATGGGCAGAAGGCGTTATTGCATACAGTGAGGAAAGCTCTGTATTTTATATCAGCCAAGGCAAAGACAGCGGATGGAATCTTAGAGAATCGTCAGTTTTAGTTGTGGATGATGAAGGAGAGGCGGCGAAGGCGTGAAAACAATTAATGAGCTGGTTAATGAAGCCCACTGTAATGCTGTAGACAAAGGTTGGTGGGTTAAGGAACGGAGTTTTGGTGAAATCATTGCCCTGATTCATTCAGAGGCTTCGGAGGCACTGGAGGACTTTAGAAATGGCAAGAAGCCTACAGAGGTTTGGTACGAAGAAAAGTCCGCTTTCGGGATGACGCTCACTCGCTTAGAAATGGCAGACGATACTTGGAAACCATGCGGCATACCGTCCGAGCTGGCAGACATTGTGATTCGTGTATTTGACGCCTGTGGTCGTTATGGAATCGATCTGGAGCAAGCAATTAAGGAGAAGATGGCTTACAACGCAACACGTCCACAACGGCACGGAGGAAAGGTTATATGACTGAACTCAAGAAATGCCCCGAATGTGGTCGGACACTTTGCCAACTCTGTGAGGAAAAACATTCAGAACTGGTCATGAAAAATAAGTTCATCGGTAATGAATTGGAAGTTTGCAAGGCATGCCATAAGGAGGTATGGGGCAAATGAGTGAATCAGGAAAAGTTTCCTTACCGACACCAGAACGGATAGAAGAGATCAAACAAACTGCTGATGATAGTTGGTTTGCTGCTGACAATTCAAGAGGAGCAGAAGCGCACTTGAGAGGCGAAGTGTTTGCCTTATGTGAAGGCATGAACGAGCTGCTGGCTGCTCTAAAAGAGTCAGAGCAACAGGTCAAGGATCTAAAAGAAGACAAACGGAAGATACTTGCCGTTCATGATGAACAGTGTGCTAGATCCTCTGAATACTACAACGAACTGATATTTGTTAAGGGCAAGTCATCAGAGGCACAGCAGACCATAGCCCGACAAAGCGAAGCACTTGGATGGTATGAGCTAGGTAAGCCATAACTAGCCCGAGCAGCCCTAGAAAATAAGGAAGGGAGCGACAAGGCATGAGCCAAGAAAAGCCAATCGTAATAACGGTTTTGGTCAAGGGCGGTGGATACGACACTATAGGTATCCTGCCAAGTATGATCGGACCATTAGCTGAATCAATTCGCAATAAAGGGTATGAGGTTGCTCATCTGCCCAGTAAGTCAATAGAGGTTGAAGGCATCCTAATAACGGGGAAAGGGATCGGTGAGCGAGTTATCATGCTCGGAATGGAGGGAGCCAAGTCATGACACAGGTAAAGGATAAGACAGACCAGCAGCTTAACCGGGCGCTGGCGGAGTTGATGGGGTGGACTGATTTTAAAGAGGATGGTCATGGAGGAATGTGGGCAACAGCACCTGACTTTCGTTGGACAAACAAAATGCCAGACTATTGCACCGCCCCAGCTGCCAGCCTAGAGGTACAGGTAAAGGCTATAGAGGTAGATGCACAAGGATATCTGTACAACTTAGCAACCGTTGTTAACGGGTACGAGGCGGCAGATATATGGGAAGATGATGAAATCATATCTATGTTAAAAGCCACTCCCCGAGAGAGGGCAGAGGCGGCATATATCACGCTACAGGGGGCGCAGAATGGATAAGCTACCTGAAAATGTTGTGCGGATGGAGATCCTTCAACTCAACCGAAATATTGAAAAGCACTGTAAATGTGCCACGAAAAAACTAATTGTTGATCCTACAAACAGAATGGTGTACTGCGACAAATGCAAAGCTTACATTGATCCGTTTGAAGCAATCCTATACATCGCTACTGTTCGGGATGACATGCAACGCGAAACAGAAAGGATGCTGGAATATAAAAAGGAGATAGCCTCTTATAATCCGAGCGGAAAGTTATTCAAGGATCTACAACAACATTACGGCAGGGGCAAACACCGCATGCTTCCGACTTGCCCGGTATGCAGCAACCATTTTAGGTTTGAGGATATAAAAGGCTGGACAAATGCCGACTGGATTGAAGCATTGGAGAAACGAAATAACGACCTTGGCCGACAGGCTCCCGTAACGACCGAATAGGCGCGAGCCGTAAGAGATCATTCAGATCATTAAGGGAGTAGGAGTATCCCTCCTCTCCCGCAAGTAATTGCTACTGATTTGCATGTAGGTTTTGTAGCAACAGATTATTATATTTAGCCGCATGTTTTTGCTCATCGAGAATAATTCCATACAAAGTGTCTTTGTAAATACCGTACGGAAGCCCGAACCAGATCTTGCGATATTTTTCAACTGCAGATAATTCACCTTGGAAAGCTTTTTGCAACCCGGAAATGTACGAATAAACATGTTCAGGAACTTCGTTGCTAACTCCTGTCACTTCATGTCCAGTTAACTCTCTGTACATTTGTCGGAACATTTGATTATGCCCTCGTTCATCATTCCGAATAGAGGTAATAATTTCAGCTTGTTCTTTATTCGGAGCAAGTTGAATGAGTTGGTCATAAAAAAGTTCATCATTTCGCTCCCCTTGGACTGAAGTCCTCATTAATTCAAGCGCATCTTGAGTCGAAGTTGCCCAAATGGGAACGAATTGTGATCTGAACCAATACGGATAAACCATATTCATGTGTGTAACCTCCGGTAATGTAGGTATTTTTATCCTCAATTATATGCACATAAGCCCAGTATGTGATTATGCCGAGTAAATGATAGAAAGAATTGATGCGCAGTACGAAGATACAGGGACAGAGAGGGTTAATAGCCCTTCTCTCCCACAAGGAGGATATAAGAGATGCCAATATTAACGAACAGTGAAGGAATGAAGACGGTAGAGTTTGGGGCAGGAGATATTTTGCTTCACCATGTATGTACTGGAACAAATAGTTCAAACGGCTTGTCTTTCAAACAGCATGAGCCGCGAGTGATCGGAGAACGCACGGAAGAGTACGCTGGATTGGAAATGGAAGAGCATAACCCAGAAGTTCATTTTACTTTCAAGAGCATTGATTCAGTTGACGTGTTAATCGAAATGCTTCATGAAGTTCGGGATTGCATGGTGGCTGAGGAGGTAAATTCCCAATGACACAAAGGGACTGGCAAAAGGATATGGATTTATGTAAGCAGCTCAACGAATGGTACGAACACGATTGGGAAGCTGGACAGGAGGAAGGTTCACGGATAATCAGAATTTACGAAACAGTGCCCGATGAGCCATTTAATTTTGTTGCTGAGTGCGAAAATGATTTAACGACCACATTCATCATGGAATCCCGCACAGCCCTTCCTTACTGGCTCCAAGAAGCCAAAGAGCGCGGAGAACGGGAATTTCGCATGCAGAAAGTACTATACAACATCGCAATGGAGTCAAATGACGAACAGACACGAAGACAAGCAAAGCATATTTTATCCGTACTTTACCCAGATACCCCAGCACCCACAATAACAGAAGATAATGAATCCGAAACAATCAGTCGCAAGCCGTTTTTCACAGGGTATAAACCGCAATTTGTAGGATCTCGTAAAAAAGAAACCTCAGCAGAAAAGTCACTGCGATTTGATATGGAACGATTGGTAAAAGAACATGAAGATGCAACGAGAAATTCCAAAGGTGCCCCAGCACCCAAGGAGGGCAACTCATGAACTTAGTGAAATTAAAAGACGTGATAGAGACCTTGGATAAGCTCAAGGATAGATATGATAGTTTGCGCTTGTTGATTGTCGACCAAGTTAGGGACAAACAAATTACTGAAGCGAAAAATAACTTTGAGAAGTTAGAGAGCTTAGGAATAGCAATAGAGCAAATGGAAAACCTGAATGTCCAAGTATAGACGAATGACAGCCGCAGGGTTGGCTGTACTGAACTTATAAGGGGACTGACGTCAATGTGGATTAAGATCATCTTTGCAATTGTAATCATAGCATCTTTAGGATTTCCGATAGACAAAAATGACTGGAACAGAGAAAGAAGCATGCATATGGCTGCAGTCTGCATTGCAGGGATTCTGGCACTAGCTGCTGTCGTTATTTTCTCATAAAACCCAAATTTGAGAGGAGCAATTATAAATGGCTAAAGCAGAAAAGTTTCACACAGAAGCAATCGAGGAAACATATGAAATGCTGGCGGATATGATCCAGAAGCACCACCATTATTTTGGAGACACAGAGGTACTGATCCTCATGAAGCACGGCGGGTGGAAGTCCAAAGGTAAGACAGTGTTCGGCAAGTTTAAGGTGCTGGGTGATGATCTGCGTAGCACATGGGAAAAAGACGCTATCCTGTACCTCAACGCCGAGATGTGGAACAAGATGAGCGAACCACAACAAAGGTACGTATTAGATCATGCGCTCTTTACGCTTGATCTCAAGTCGGACAAGGACGGCAACACTTTGGAAGCAGCTGACGGGCGCCCATTGCTTAAGACAGTACCGCCTGATATTGAGGCATTTGTTGAGGTCATCAAGCGCCACGGTCCAACGACTGAGGACGTAAAACGCCTTGGACTCGCAATTAAAGAAGTGAATATGGACCAGCTAACCATTGAGGATGTGATCGCTAAACAACAGGGCGGGGATCAACCAAAACAACCAGGCAACGGCGTTAAGGTAACTCATAACCAAGATGGCACGGTTGATTTGGAAGAAGATGAGAACCAACTCACCCTAGATCAGATCGCAGATGCCGAGCAAGACGATACAGATGGTCCGGTAATTCCTGAGAATAAAGACGATCTGCCGTTCTAAGATGATATACGCCCCGGCTTCTGTCGGGGGATTCTTTACAAAGGGGTGATTGCCCAGTGCAACAGAGCTTTTTACCAGAGATAGACCGGGAACAGACACAGGCTGCTGTAGAGGCGGCGTTCGAACGATATCGCATTAATAAGTTCCTTACTTTCGAAGAACGCGAAGCAACTACAACAGCAGCTTGGTCAGCAACTCCCCGAAGTGATACAGGTACTACATCAGATCAGACGGCGAGTATAGCAATACACAACGTAGACAGCTTAGCAGCACGTAAGGAGTACTGTAAGAGAATTGAAAGTATTGTAAATAGGCTTCCACGGATGGAAAAGTTTCTGATAGAGACAAAATATATGAGTAACGATCATGACTATATCACTCACGAGAAGGTTTACACTCTCGAATTCGCTCCGCCGATCAGTTCGAGAACCTATGGCAAACTTCGTTGGAAGGCGTTTTATAAACTAGCTCTTCATTTAAATTTGATTGTGGAAAAGGAAATTGAACTCAGGAATGATGAAACATGACCAAGTACACTTAATTGTTGGTAAAGAGGGACATCCATTTGAGCATAGCCTTTAATAGGAAGGTGGTGCCTGTGAATAAAATAAAAGAAGAGAAAAAATTGACTGTTACAATGAGGTTTGTTGATGATGAAGGGAATGTCGTTTTCAATAGCATGGAGGAAGCATTCACCAAATTAAGTCAGCCTGAACGAAACAAACTTCTCGCTCGTATAATGTGGGCAACTACTGGAAAAAAACACAGGGCCTTATAGATTTAAGACCACCTTCAACAGGTGGTCTTTCTTTCGTTGATATGGTATTTCTAAGTATACCTTACCCCAAAGAAAAGGCGGAATGCCACAAATGGCAGGCGCGTTTACTTTATCTAAAAAGGGAATTGATCCTGCGAAGGATATTACCTTGATCCAAAATATCGATTTTGCTAATATTGCCGGTGCATTTGCTTCAGGTACTGGGGATTATGTGCAGCTGTTTGAGCCGCAGGCCTCTATCTTCGAACGAGAAGACCGGGGAGCTGTAGTGGCATCGTTTGGGGTGGAGAGCGGTTATTTACCTTATACGGTATTCATGTCAAAAAACAGCTACATTAGCAAAAATGGAGACACCGTGCAAAAGTTCACTAATGCCATCCAGCGTGCTCAGCTTTGGGTGAAGGAACATAGTCCTGAAGAAATTACGGATGCCATAATAACTTATTTTGATAAAACGGATCGTGACATTGTGATTTCTGCTGTAAAACGCTACAAGGAACAGGACACCTACGCCATTAATCCGGTTGTTGATAATGAAGAATGGAATAATCTGCTAGATGTTATGGACAACGCAGGTGAACTTAAAGAACGTGTTCCAGCAGAAAAGATCGTGAATAATACTTTTGCTGAAAAAGCTGAAAAGACTATAAAGAGCAGTAGCTCTAAATAAGAGAGATAAGATCCTAAATGGATTTTGTTAACTATAAGGAGGGGATGACCTTGCTTCCAGTAGTGCAATTAAAGGGAGTAACGCATGCCTATCTCGGCGATCGGGAAGCTTCACTGGCCGTTGAGGATCTAAATCTTAATGTCGAGCAAGGAGAATTCGTCAGCTTAGTAGGCCCAAGTGGCTGTGGTAAGACGACTCTCCTATCGATTATTGCCGGACTGCTGCAGCCCTCTGAGGGTGAAGTATTCGTAAATGGCCAACCCATTCTAGGCCCTTCACCTGAGGTTGGATATATGCTGCAGCAGGATTATCTTTTTCCTTGGCGGAGTATTCTTGACAATGCCGTGCTTGGACTGGAGCTGACCGGAAGCTTAAACGAGGAGAGCCATAAACGGACTTTGGAGCTGCTGCGCGAGATGGGACTAGAAGGGAAAGAACAGGCCTATCCTTCTCAGTTATCCGGAGGGATGCGGCAACGGGTGGCTCTTGTACGAACATTAGCTACCAATCCAGGACTGCTGCTGTTAGACGAGCCGTTCTCGGCACTTGATTATCAGATCAAACTTCAGCTGGAAGATTTAGTCTCAGAGACCTTACGCAGCCGGGGAACCACGGCTATTTTGGTCACGCATGATCTGTCAGAAGCGATTGCGGTCAGCAGTAGGGTTATTTTATTGCAGCGAAATCCAGGGAAGATTCGTAAAGTTTTTCCTGTTCCGGAGCTAATCCGCTCAGCCCCACCGCTGTATGCGCGTGATCAGCCAGGGTTTGCGGAGCTTTTTCATGAAGTATGGACAGAGATGGAGATCGCAGGGAGGGAAAGCTAATGAAACGAACAGAGCAAGCGGGTGTCTTAGCTTCCCGTGAACTGTGGCTGCAGCAAATGCATGTGGATTTCAAAAAAACTAAACAGCGCCGGCGTAATCAGGTTATTGCTGTAAGAAGCAGTCTGTTGCTGCTGTTCTTTGTGTTGTGGGAAGCGGGAGCAAGAATGGGCTGGATTGATGAGTTATTGTTCAGCTACCCGACAAAAATCTTCAAACAGATTTGGCAGGATATGATCAGTGGAAGCTTGTGGCCTCATTTGGGGATGACGGTAGGAGAGACTGCGGTAGGCTTTGTTCTGGGAACCTTGTTAGGAACGCTGCTGGCAGTGATTATTTGGTGGTCTCCGTTTTTATCAGCGGTGCTTGATCCGTTTATGGTTGTCTTTAACAGTATGCCGAAGGTGGCCTTGGGGCCGATTTTTATCGTAATGTTCGGGGCGGGTTTCACCGCTATCGTTGTGACAACCTTATCGATTACGGTGATTATTACTACACTTGTTGTTTACAATAGCTTTTGCAGTGTGGATCCTAATCTGGTGAAGGTGGTCCGCTCTTTTGGAGCTTCTAAAGTTCAGGTGTTTTTTAAAGTGATTCTTCCGGCATCTTTTCCAACGGTGGTCTCTACCCTAAAGGTGAATGTGGGAATGTCATGGGTCGGGGTTATCGTAGGAGAGTTTCTAGTAGCAAAATCCGGTCTTGGGTACCTGATCATATATGGATTCCAGGTGTTTAATTTCACGCTTGTGATGTCCAGTCTGCTGATTATTGCAGCCGTAGCAACGGCAATGTATCAACTGGTAGTGTATCTGGAGAAGCGCTTGTTATACCGGCGGTAAGTCTAATGTAACGTTGTGTCCGTTCACAAAATCTTGTAACATGTCTATATCTTTACCTATTAACGGTTAGTGCTTTTAAGGAGAGATAGGGTTATGGGATTTCGTGTGATTAAAACAGCTGCTGCGACGTTAATGTCCGTTCTTCTCGCGTCTGCAGTAGGCATACCCAATGCACAAAGTGCAGGGCTTTTAGCCATTCTGGGTGTGGAGGTTACCTTGAAAAGGAGTTTCCGGACGATAACGGCGCGTTTTTTGGCCTCGCTCGTGGGACTCTTTTTTGGGTGTATTTTATTTTGGATATTAGGGTTTCATTACTGGGTACTTGGACTGTACGTTCTTGTTGGCTTTCCAATGATTGTGAAGTCCGGCTACAAGGAAGGGATTGTCACTAGCTCTGTTATTGTGTTTCGTGTGTTTGGACAAGCTGAGTTATCGCTACATGTGTTGTTGCAGCAAGTAGAGCTACTGGCCATAGGTCTCGGTTCAGCGGGGGTGGTCAACTTAATTTACATGCCACAGACTGGGGGAGTTATTTATGGAATCCGCAAGGAAGTGGATCGATACTTTTCAGTTATTTTTACTCAAATGGCCCGTACTTTGCGTGAGCCTGCGTATATGTGGGATGGCAAAGAATTAATTGATGCGGATAATGCAGTGCAGCGGGGACTGACAGCAGCTACTCGCGAGATGGAGAATCATGTAATTCATCCTGATGAAGCTTGGAATGTCTATTTCTATATGCGTAAGGAGCAGCTGGAATCGATACAAAGTATGATGCAGCTGATTTCTCAAGTATATCGCCATTTACCGCATGGAGAGATGGTAGCTGAATTGTTCGACCAGCTTAGCGGAGATGTTTTGGCTGAAGAATATACAGGCCGCACGGAACATTTGCTGGAAGAGCTTGAACATGAGTTTGAAAGCATGGATTTGCCAGAGACACGTGAGGAATTTGAAGTGCGATCAGCGATTCTGCAGCTTTGCAGAGAATTGGCACTGTATTTAAAAATTGCGAAACGCCATAAAATACCGGTCAGCTATAAGCCTGAGAAACGTTTACTCACCCGGAAAAAAGCTTAAAATTAGGCTTTAATAAAGTGAAGTATTAACATTCGCCCCTGAAATCACGATAAAATATGTATGAACTAAAAGTTGATCTTCGAAAGAGATTAACAATTATAGGGTGAGTTCAAATTCAAGCAGGAAATTCATATACGAATTTTCCGCATTGGCAGGTGAGGCGTATGGACAAAGATATGGAATCATTTATCGGAAAACAACTTGTAGCTAACCTCTTTAATGACAAAGGAGTATTTGTTTTACCCGCATTGACTTTATTGAGTGCTGAACATATTAGATTAATTCGTCAACATAAGATCACTCTGGAATCTCATGACGTCGTCCAGCTGGATAGCGCGGAATTTTTCCAGCTTGCAATTGATGATTGTACAGCTGCGATTGAGAATATTTTTGAACAGATTCGTCATAACAAAAATAAAAGAATTCCTATGCTGGAAGTTAGAAATGAAGTGATTCCGTTTATCCAGCAGGTAAGCGAAAAGAATGACTTCTACGGAGTATTGGCTGCTTTGCAGACCAAAGATGATTATACATACAGACATAATGTAGCTGTGGGCATAATATCTACCCTGCTAGGCAAATGGCTGAAGCTAAAGTCTGAGGATTTGAGCATGTTGACCATTGCAGCAACTCTTCATGATATCGGTAAAATGAGAATCCCGGATGACATATTAACCAAGCCCGGTCCATTATCCGACGAAGAGTTTCAGCTGATGAAAAAGCATACGACCTTTGGGTATGAGATGATCAGGGATACGGTAGGCACAAACCATACTCAAGCGCTAGTAGCCTTACAGCATCATGAAAGAATGGACGGCAGTGGTTATCCATTTGGTGTGCTTGGGAACCGGATTACTGATTTCAGTAAAATCGTTGCTGTGGCTGATGTGTTTCACGCGATGACTTCCGACCGATTTTATCGTAAAGCGGCTCCTTTATACGAAGTATTACTGCAAATGGAGGAGAGCGTGTTCGGTAAGCTCGACCCTTATATTTGCAGAGTGTTTATTAATAAGTTAATGCAGTCAATGCTAGGGAACGAAGTGGAATTGACAGATGGGCGAAAAGGAAAAATTGTTATGATTCTTGCTACAGACCCTTTGCGGCCACTGGTGAATATTGATGAGGATTTTATTGACTTAAGCAAACATAGATCACTTGGAATTGTGCGGGTAATCCCGCAATAGCTGGTGTTTTAAGGTTTTTTGAGGGGTTAGGAATGGCTCCGGAACAGGTTGGACCATTTTTGGAATCTACTCATATATGTACAAATTTTGAAATAAAATGAACTATGAGTCTCCTGAAAAAGCCTTCTTGAGGGCTTACTCAAATTTATTTATAGTCTAACAATCAACAAATGCCTAGAACCTGCATACACTTGATAGTGAATGATTGTATGGAGGAGGTTCAAAGATGTCATTAAGCCATAAACGTCAAACAAGGGAGATCATTACGAAGGCAATTTGCGGCAAAGGTCGTAAGTTCTCTACAGCAACCCATACCGTGACTCCGCCACATCATCCGACTAGTATTTTGGGGGCTTGGATTATCAACCACCAATACGAAGCGGTTGCCGCCGGGAACGGAATCGAAGTAATTGGTACTTATGATGTAAACATCTGGTACTCGTACGACAAGAACAAGCAGACCGAGGTAGCAAAGGAAACAGTCTCTTATGTGGAGCTCATTCCGCTTTCCTACCTGGACACGAGACACCGCACTTCAACAGTTGAGGTCTCTGCGGAGGCAACGCAGGAACCCAATTGTGTAGAAGCGGGCGTATCGCCAGGCGGAGGCAGTGTGACACTTCGCGTAGAGCGCGAATTCGAAGTGGAGTTGGTGGCTGAGACCAAAGTCCGTGTGTATGTCACTGAGCAAAGTGATGATCCAGAAGACAAGGATTATGATTTTGAAGGTGATAGCTTCGATTACGATGATCTGGACCCTGACAATCTGGATGATGAGCTGTAAGGAAGGATACGCCGCCGTTAACTGAGTATCAATGGGTTATGGTCCATTATATGTAGGGAGTGCGGCGGCGTAGAGGGCGAATGCCCTCCTTTTTTTTATTTATTTTTAGGATGAAAAAAGGTTCACGCTCGGATGGAGGCGCTAAAGAGTATGAATGAAGGTCTTAAGGTGTATTCAGAATTGTCTGTGGCAGAGAGAGAGTCCAGATTGCTTAGAAGCGGGGTTGAAGCAACGCTGACGCCCTCTGGAAAACGGTTTGTCGATACATATGCTTCAGATGCTACTGAGAAGGGCCACAGGCAGTGTTATAAGATATTGGTTTATCATTTGACTGTCCTCCACATCTCTTTGCTTGGTGCAGGTCTTGGAATGCGTGCGGCCGCCGATAATTACAGCGAAGCTGTGAGGATTGCTAATGCCGAGAGCAATACCACGGGAGGCCGAGTGCGGGGAGAGCTTCGCGGGGTGATGAAATTGCTCCAGCGGATTGCTGTCCGCACGCTGTACAGCTTGGGGCTGGATAGCGGTGAGGTCCTGCTGAGGGCAATGGGGAACCGGAGGTATGTGGTGGAGGGAGTCACTCCACTAGTAAAGACCTCCGGGCAACGATTGCCCGAGCCTTATCGGTCCGCAGCGCTAGCGCTGGAACGAAAGCTGGCTCTGGAGCAGCCGGACCGCAGCGGCCTGCTGATGGGCATGGACCCGGAGTTTATCATCCTCCGGGAATCCACCGGCCGCGTCGTGCCTGCGTCGCGGTACCTGCCCACGGACGGCGTCGCTGGCTGCGACGCCGGACCTCCGGGAACGCGCGGCGCGTTCCCGGTCGCCGAGCTGCGCCCTCAGCCGCGCGGGGAACCGCGCGCACTGCTGGCGCAGCTGATGTCCGCCGCGGCGCTGGCGGACCGGCTCATCGCCGACCGCTCGCTGCGCTGGCGGGCGGGAGGCATGCCGCTGACGGGCTGGGCCCTCGGCGGCCATCTGCACTTCAGCGGCGTGACGCTGACGGCGCCGCTGCTGCGCGCGCTCGATAACTATCTCGCGCTGCCCATGCTTCTGCTCGAAGACGTCCGCGCAGGGGCGCGTCGTCCCCGATACGGCGTGCTCGGCGATTTCCGGACTCAGCCGCATGGCGGCTTCGAGTACCGGACCTTGCCGAGCTTCCTGGTATCCCCGGTCATCGCTAAAGGCGCGGTCTATCTGGCTCACCTAATCGTGAGCCATTATGAGGACCTGACGCAACGCCCGCTCGACCGGGAAGACCTGCATATCGCCTACTACAGCGGCGATAAATCTCCGCTGCGCGTCGCAATCCCCCCATTGCTGGCGCAGCTGCGTTCCCTAGGCGGCTACGAGATTGCCGCCCCCTATATCGAGCCTTTATTCGACTATATTGCCGCTGAACGGACGTGGGATGAATCACGGGATATACGTGAGTTATGGTGCAGCAAAGTAAAAGTGTGATTTTACTATTTGGTCTACATGTTAACAATGGTCCATGAACCGATATCTTGAAAACCAAGTCGTTTATAAATAACTCCGGCATGTGGGTTGTCATAAAAGAGGCACAATGACTTTCCTTCATAGAGCAGGTCTGCACATAGCTGTGCCATTACGCGCGAAGCAAGGCCTTGCTCTCTGAATGCTTGATGTGTGGCAACCCCTACAATCATCGCTGACATGGAATTTTCCGCTGAAGTTGAAGCGGTGACAATGACCTTATCTTCCCGTTCTATATAATAGGTGCGGCCGGTGTTGCTTTCCAGCGTTTTACGCAGGCTGGTTCTTGAACCATTCCGGCTGCTTTCAAATTCTTCAATGGTATCCGTGAGTGCGCAAATCGCTTCTACATCCTGAACCGTAGCTTTTTTAATAGGCTCAGCTGAAGAGAAGGACTCACTTATTTTATTGTTCATTTCTTTTAATTCAGCAAAATACAGCTGTTTTACTTGTTTGAAATTAATTTCCCCGTCAAAAGCCTTCACCACCTCTGAGGCTCCGGAGATCATATGTATGTCATTATCCTTTCGGATAATCTCAGCGAACCCCTCGACATCAAAAGGGCCATCTGCATAAGGAAGGTAACTTCTATAGAAGCGCAGCAGAACGGCTTTTATCCGCCCGTCGGCTGGGTCAATCTCTCCCCATAAATCCATGAAATCCTGCTCAAACCCAAAATTCTCCACATCGCCAATGATAAATAAATTAAGCGCCGGCTCTTTCCGCAGCAATGCCATCAGCAGCTCTTGATCATCCTTCGTTAGCTTTCGTATCATATTGTATTCTCCTTTGATTTTTATATGGGCTGACGCTCTGTGTTAAGATTTTACAATATTTAAAAGCAGAAGAATATACCTCATGTAAGTGTTTGTCTGTTAAGTATTCTAGTCTTTCGTTGTACTAATGTGAGGTTTCAGGGTAACTTTGTCCATCAATTTTCTGTTATAATGGGGGACAGCATTAAATAGGCATGGAGGTTGACCATGGCACAATATACGCCGATGATAGAGCAATATTTAAAGGTAAAGGAAGGGGCTAAGGATGCCTTCCTATTTTTTAGACTGGGCGATTTCTATGAAATGTTCTTTGAAGATGCCATTTTGGCTTCCAAGGAGCTTGAGATTACGTTGACAGGCCGCGAAGGCGGGGGCGAGGAGAAAATCCCTATGTGTGGAGTGCCTTACCACGCCGCCGAGGGATATATTCAACGCCTGATAGAAAAAGGATATAAAGTCGCCATTTGTGAGCAGTTAGAGGATGCTTCAGTCACTAAAGGCATGGTGAAGCGGGATATTGTACGCGTCGTGACACCAGGAACCGTGATGGATGGAAAAATCATTGCTGACAAGAGCAATAACTACCTCGTTTGCGTCACCGAAAGTGACGGAATGATGGCATTAGCTGCCTGCGATTTAACAACTGGTGAGCTGTATGTTACTTCGGTATTATCTGGAGCCGAATGGCTGCGTGATGAGATTGGCATTTATGAACCGGCTGAGATCATCGGAGACGCTGCACTTTTGGAGATCCTGCGAAGCGAAACGCCGCTGTTAGCCAAACCTGTAGTTTACACCCCTTGGGAGAAACGCGAGGAGGAGCTGGCACGTCGTCAGTTCGGTGAAGCGGCATGGGTACGTCTAGAGAAGGAACGTGGACAATGTCTGGCGCTTCTGATCTCTTATCTGAATGAGACCCAGCGGCGTTCGTTAGGGCAGCTTAGTCAGATTTCTCCTTATGAACCAGGCAATTATATGATTCTAGATCCATTTACACGCCGGAATCTTGAACTAACCGAGACGGTTCGCGAACGCTCCAAAAAAGGATCCCTGCTCTGGCTGCTGGATCGAACGGAAACGTCGATGGGCGCCCGTCTGTTGCGTCGCAGAATTGATAAGCCGCTATTGCAGCGAGCTCCGATCGAACGGCGCCTAGAGGCTGTCGATTATTTGTACAATCAGTTTATCGTTCGCGAGGACCTGCGTTTAGCGCTTAAAGAAATTTATGATTTGGAGCGTTTGGTGGGTCGTATTGCTTTTGGCAGTGCCAATGGCCGTGATATGAATGCTCTGAAATTATCGCTGGCACAAATTCCTGCATTGAAGGATTTATGTATGACCTCCGGTTCAGCTACTTTACGAGAGATCGGTGCAAGTATGGATGAATGCGCTGAGCTGCGAGAGGATATTGATCGCGCAATCGTCGAGGATGCCCCGGTGTCAGTGCGCGACGGTGGCATTATCCGTTCCGGTTATCATGAACGTTTGGACGAGCTTAGGGAAGCTAGCAGTAACGGTAAACGTTGGATCGCTGAACTGGAAGCTAAGGAAAGACAGGCCACTGGCATTAAGTCACTGAAGATCGGCTATAACAAAATCTTCGGTTATTTCATAGAGATCACCAAATCCAATCTGGCTGCACTGCCGGAAGGAAGATATGAACGTAAGCAGACGCTTGCCAACGCAGAGCGTTTTGTCACACCTGAGCTTAAAGAGAAGGAAGCACTCATTCTTGAAGCTCAGGATAAAATGACGGATTTGGAATACAGCCTCTTTACCGAGCTGCGTGATCGCATCAGCGGGCAAATTCCCCGCCTGCAAAATCTTGCGGAAAAGGTTGCCGAAATTGATGTATATCAATGCTTGGCGGCAGTTAGTGCCGAACATCGTTTTGTGAAGCCAGTCCTTTCGGATGGTTATGATCTTCGGCTTGAAGGGGGCCGTCATCCCGTTGTGGAGGCGGTGCTTAAAGATTCTGCTTTTATTGCAAATGGAAGCACGCTGAGTAAGGAAGAAGGTAATATTCTTCTAATTACAGGTCCTAATATGGCGGGAAAAAGTACTTACATGCGTCAGGTGGCGCTGATCTGCATCATGGCTCAGATTGGATGTTTTGTACCAGCAAACAGTGCTGAAGTTCCGCTTATAGACCGGATTTTCACTCGTATTGGAGCAGCTGATGATTTGATCGGTGGACAAAGTACATTTATGGTGGAAATGGCTGATATCCAGGTTATGACAGAGAAAGCAACAGCTCGTAGCTTGATTATTATTGATGAGCTGGGAAGAGGTACCTCGACCAGTGAAGGTATGGCCATCGCTCAGGCGGTTATTGAATATGTACATGATGTTATTTCTTGCAAAGCTCTAGTTTCGACGCATTTTCATGAATTGGCTCATTTGGAAGGAAGTCTTAAAGGACTGCGGAATTACTCTATGGCTGTTCAAGAGAGCGGTGATAAAGTTAACTTCCTGCGCAAGCTAGTTCCTGGAGCGGCTGACAGCAGCTATGGCATCTATTGTGCACGTCTTGCGGGTCTTCCTGAAGGGATTATTGACCGAGCTTATGGTCTCTTGCAGAGCATTGAGCAGGCAGCCCATCCTGGTGGTTCTGAACTTCATTACGGGGGAAGCCTCGAAAGACAGGCGGCTGTAAGAGAAGTTGCTAGCGCATCCTCGATAGCGCAAGCCGTAAGTGTCATCACTGAGGCACCTGTAGAAAATGAGGTTGTTCAGTTGTCTATCTTTGGTGAGGAAGAACCACGCAAGAATCGCAAAGGTAGTGCACATCAAGTTGCGGTAACTGAAATCCAAGAGAATCCTGCGCTAAAAGAGTTTATTTCTTCTGTGCGTGACGCTGATCTTATGAATATGACGCCGCTGCAGGCGATGAGTCTGTTGAACGAGCTGAAGATGAAGGTTAAGGATCTGCAATAAAGATTTAATAATAATTGATTGCCTAAATAAGAGGTGAATGAAATGGCCAAAATTCATATATTGGACGAGCATATTGCCAACCAGATAGCTGCGGGTGAAGTAGTAGAGCGGCCAGCTTCTGTTGTAAAGGAGCTTGTCGAGAATGCAATTGACGCTGGCAGTACAAGAATTGAGGTATCGGTAGAAGAGGGGGGCTTGCAGAGCATCCGCGTTAAAGATAATGGCTCCGGGATTGATCCTGAAGATTGCGAGACCGCCTTTTACCGGCATGCTACAAGTAAAATTCTGAATGGCCGCGATCTATTTCAAATCACAAGCTTAGGCTTCCGCGGAGAGGCACTTCCCAGTATTGCCGCGGTCTCCAAGGTATCGCTTCTAACTGCAACTGCCGATGACGGCAAAGGGCGCCTAGTAGACATTGAGGGTGGCAATCTCTTACGAAATGAGGACGCTCCTTCCGGCCGGGGAAGTGATCTTGCCGTTCGTGAATTGTTTTTTAATACGCCGGCAAGGCTGAAATATATGAAGAGTATTCAGACGGAGCTGGGCCATATCTCAGATGCCATGTACCGCATGGCGCTGGCTCATCCGGCGATCTCTTTTACCTTGCATCATAATGGCAATCAGCTGCTGCATACGCTCGGAAATGGTGATCTGCTGCAGGTCATCGCAGCTGTTTACGGAACCAATGCCGCCAAAGCAATGCTGCCGATTACGGCAGAAGACTTGGATTACCGGATTTCCGGATATATTAGTCGTCCAGAATGGACACGTTCCAATCGAAATGCAATCACTACTATTGTCGGTGGACGTTATATTCGCAGTAATGGTCTGAACGCAGCAATCATGCGTGCTTATCATACCTTGCTTCCGATTAACCGTTATCCGCTATTAGTTATTGAACTGGATATGCACCCCTCTTTGGTAGATGTCAATGTACATCCAGCAAAACTCGAGGTTAGATTCAGTAAAGAGAATGAGCTTTACACCTTTGTTGAGCAGGAGATCCGCAAAATACTGCTGGGGCAAAGTCTGATTCCACGTCCAAGCAAGGAAACAATCGGACCCAAGGGCAGCAGCTCCTTTATCCAGGAGCAATTTGCTTTTTCCAAAGGAGCTGTTCCGCCGTCATCTTCGAATGGTGATGAGAAGGATACAGCCCCCACGGGATCTGCCAGCTTCTTAAGTGGACTACAGTCATCGAACCTTGACCGTAATTCCCGTGATTTTAGCAAGCAAGGTCAGGCGGATCATCAGGTGACTCGCGAGGTAGCTCCAGCTTACGGGTCAGGCTATCCGTCTTCATCTTCGCAGGGGCGCCAAACTAATGCGAATACTAGTTATTCCAATAGCTATCGCCCGCAAGAAACGTCAATGGCGCAGAAGCAGCTCCCTTCGGTTGAGAAGCTATGGGCTCCACCACAACAAGAAGAGCCTGGACTTCCAGCCTTTCCTGAGCTTAATTATATAGGCCAGCATCATGGGACCTATATTATTGCCCAGAATGATGGAGGACTCTATTTAATCGATCAGCATGCGGCACATGAACGTATTAATTACGAATACTTCTATGAGAAATTTGGTCGGCCGGAGGATGCCTCACAGGAGCTGCTACTGCCGATTACACTGGAGTTCACGCCTTCTGAAAGTCGTCAGCTTAGTGAACGTCTACATTGGTTTCAGCAGGCCGGGGTATACCTTGAGCACTTTGGCGGACAGACCTTTCTTGTTCGTTCTTTGCCCTATTGGTTTCCTGAAGGGGATGAGAAGGCGGTCGTTGAAGAAATGGCGGAGTGGGTCTTAAGCGAGCGTATGATTGATCTTGCGAAGCTACGAGAAAAGTCATCGATTCTGTGTTCATGTAAAGCCTCGATTAAGGCCAACCATAAACTAACAGAACAGGAAGTGGAGGCTCTGTTGTCCCGACTGGCAGAGTGCAAACAACCGTATACTTGCCCACATGGACGGCCGATTGTGATCTCTTTTTCATCCTATGATTTAGAGAAATTGTTCAAGCGGGTTATGTAATTATACATTTTTTGAAATTTGTTAAGAGCAAGACTGGAGGCACCATGATTATAACTACGGGGTATAGCCCGATAATGGAAATAGTAGAACGCGCGCAAAGCCTTGCGGAGAGAACGGGTTGTAGTTATGCTCCACGTGAGAAGCTCTCCATTACAAGGATGGTTGAACATTACGGAGATGAGGATATTCTGATTCTATCTCAGGACGCTGTTCGACTACACCGCTTAGGAATGGAGCCTATGGAGTTTCATCCGAGCATGGGCTTCGTTCGCGCTAAACGAATTCTAAAGGGTGAGATCGAGCCGATGCTTGTTGCGGCTCGAATGCTTCCCGGAGATAGCGTATTGGATTGTACAGCTGGATTAGGAGCTGACTCCTTACTGTTTGCTGTACATGGTGGTGAGTCCTCAGAGGTAACCGCTTTGGAGAGCTCATTACCGCTGTACGCACTGCTCAGTGAAGGGATGTCTCATTACACCTCTGGGCAAGTAAAGGTCAATGAGGCTTTACGCAGAGTTAATGTCGTGCATAGTGAACATTTGGATTATTTACGGTCTCAACCAGATCGAAGTGTGGATATTGTTTATTTTGATCCTATGTTTCGCGTGCCACTGACGGGTTCTGCCTCGATTTCCCCGCTGCGGCAATTCGCTAACCGTGCAGCCTTATCGACAGAGAGTGTAGCCGAAGCGGTTAGGGTTGCCCGTAAGACTGTTCTTTTAAAAGAAAAGGCTTTGAGTGGCGAATTTGAACGCCTTGGGTTTACTGAGCTGCTCAGAAGCAACTCCAAAACATCGTACGGGGTGATACACATTGACAACTAAAGAAAGGCATAAGGTTCTAGTGCTGTTAGGACCAACTGCCGTAGGCAAAACCCGGTTAAGTCTGGAGCTGGCAGCGGCTTATAACGCTGAGATTATTTCCGGCGATTCGATGCAGGTTTATCGTGGTATGGATATTGGTACAGCTAAGATTACACCCGCCGAAATGAACGGCATTCCCCATCACCTGATCGATATTCATGATCCGCAGGATGCGTATTCTGCCGCTGAATTTCAAGAGCAGGGCACTAGACTCATCGAGGAGATAAGCGCTAGAGGGAAGCTTCCCTTTATCGTAGGGGGGACTGGACTGTATATTGAGTCTTTATGTTACGGCTTTCAGTTCTCGGAAGCAGTGGCTGATGAAGCTTTCCGTAAAGAGCAGGATCAATTTGCGGAAGAACATGGAGCGCTTGCACTGCATGCCAGACTCGAGGCGGTTGATCCAGTCAGCGCAGCCAAACTTCATCCTAACGACCGTCGCAGAATTATCCGTGCACTGGAAATTCAACACCAGACAAACACTACACTTTCCGCTTCTCATGCTGCTCAAAAGAAGGAATCTCCCTATGACTTATGTCTCATAGGTTTGACAATGGACCGGAAAATACTATATAAACGTATTGAGGACCGAATTGATAGCATGCTGGCGGATGGTCTCGTTGCTGAGGTGAAGGGACTGCTGGATAACGGTTACAGCAGAAGCCTTGTGTCCATGCAGGGATTGGGTTACAAGGAAATTGCCGCTTACCTGGCGGGAGAGCTGACGCTGGAAGAAGCTGTGATACTGCTTAAACGCGATACTCGCCGATTCGCCAAAAGACAGTTGTCATGGTTTCGCCACATGAAGGAAATCGAGTGGATCGATGTCGAAGATGAACAAAACTTTTCTGAGAATTTCTCAAAAATACGTGGTATAATAGCAGGAAAGTTTCTCTCAGGTCTTGAATATACTTCTGAACAATCTAATTGAACCATTGGGGGTACGTCATATGAACAAGTCCATTAACATCCAAGATACATTCTTGAACCAACTACGCAAAGAAAATATCCCTGCTACGGTATATCTGACCAACGGTTTTCAAATCCGGGGAATAATTAAAGCATTCGACAATTTTACAATCGTCATTGACAGTGATGGACGCCAGCAAATGGTGTATAAACACGCGATTTCCACGTTCACACCACAACGTAGTGTATCACTGATGCAAGACAGCAGTAGTGAAGAATAACATTTATCAAAAATGAATTGAAACCTTTCTTGTTTATAAATCGTTTGAATAGAGTGTGAGAGAGCAACCTGTGAAGGTTGTTCTTTTCATTCATGGCAGACCATTTATGTTTATTTCCGAAAGGGAGTCAGGAGGCATTATGTCTAGAGACGATACATCCAGGACGAATCACAATAGAGATAGAGGATCGTCCAGTTCCAAATCAAAACCAAAATCAAAACCAAAAAAGAAAAAGAAATTTTTGACGAAGAAGCGTGTGCTGTGGAGCTTGTTCTTCGCTACGGCATTGGCCATTTTCTGTGCATTAGGTGGATATCTGTTCATTATGCTAAATGGTCAAAAGCTTCTGCTTGAGAACCAGGATAAGCTAACAGTGAATGAAACGACTAAGGTATATGACCGCAATGCTAATTTAATCGGCGAATTATCACTGGAGAAAAGTGATCCAGTAGAGTATGAAGAAATTCCACCGTTATTGGTTAACGCTTTTGTAGCCACAGAGGATAAACGTTTCTTCGAACATTCTGGTGTGGATTTATGGTCGATTGGCCGGGCAGCAGTAAAGGATATAGCCGCACGAAGTATGGTAGAGGGCGGTAGTACCATTACTCAACAGCTCGCCAAAAACATCTTCCTGACACGGGACAAGACGTTTTTCCGTAAAGCAACTGAGGTGTCGATTGCCGTAGCCCTGGAGAATCAGAAATCTAAAGAAGAGATTATTACCATGTATCTGAACCGGATTAACTTCGGGGGTACAATTTACGGAATTAAAGCAGCATCAGTAAGATATTTTGGTAAAAGTGATTTGAGTCAGCTTAAGGTTTGGGAAATCGCGACATTGGCGGCTATGCCAAAAGGCCCGTCTCGTTACAACCCGCTGCGTAACCCTGATCTTTCGAAGGAACGCCGGGCAGTAGTGCTTCAGCTTATGTATGAGCAAGGGTACATTACGGAGCAGGAAAGAGACGAAGCAAAAGCCGTAGATTATAACTATAAGCCGCCAGAAAAGAAACAGCGTTATCAAGCATTTATTGATTTTGCAGTAGATGAGGCGGAAGAAAAATTTGGATTGTCAGAAGATGATCTGAATATCGGCGGATACAAAATTTACACAACCATGGATAAGCATGCTCAAGAAACGGTTGAAGATGCTTTTGCAGATAGTGATAATTTTGAAAAGAGTGTAGATGAAGAGCTGGTACAAGGCTCAATGACGATTGTGAATCAGGAGAATGGCAGCATTGTCGCACTCCTTGGCGGACGGAATTATGAGAAAAAAGGCTACAGTCGTGTAACTGGCAGCCGTCGTTCTCCAGGTTCTGCTTTCAAACCAATTGTCTCTTATGCTCCAGCGCTGGAAACTGGGAAATTCACCATGAATTCAACGCTAAGCAACGAGAAGCAATGTTTCGCGAACTATTGTCCAACCAACCTGCACGGATATTCTAAGAGCATCAACATGAGTGATGCCATTCAGAAATCAGAGAATATTCCGGCTGTTTGGCTGCTCAATGAAATTGGTGTGAATACCGGATTTAAATTTGCCAAGAAACTAGGCATTGGATTGGAAGATGAGGATAAGAACCTCTCGCTGGCTCTTGGAGGCATGAGCAAAGGGACCAATACGCTGGAAATGGCGCAAGCCTACAGCGCTTTTGCAAATGGCGGCGAACTAAGAGAGGCTTATTCCATTAAATCCATCTCTGACAGCAGTGGTGAGACGGTCTACAAAGCGAATACAACGCCTGAGCGAGTGATGAGTAAGGAAACAGCTTATCAAATGACTGAGATGATGCAGAAGGTCGTGGAGAGCGGTACGGGTAGAAAAGCTAGGATTGACCGTCCTGTTGCCGGTAAGACCGGTACGACGCAAAGTGGATATTCTGGAATCAGCTCGAACCGTGATGTATGGTTTGTAGGCTATACGCCAGAATGGACTGCAGCAGTCTGGATGGGTTACGACAAGCCAAGTAAAAAGCATCTGCTTAAGAACAGCAGTCCGCTTGCCGCTGCTTTCTGGGGTAAGGTCATGGAGGAAGCGCTGAAGGATGTTCCTAAGAAATCCTTCCCGCAGCTCGATAACGAGATTGCTCCTGAGCCTACTGAAACACCAGAAACAGCTCAGACCGTTACTGGACTATCAGCAGCATATGATCCTTCTACGATGACTGTAAATCTCAATTGGGAGGCAGTTCCTGTTGCCGGCGTTGAGTATCGTATTTATCGTAGAGAGACATCGGAAGCTGAATTTGGCTCACTGTTAAATACAGTGACTACCAGCGCAGGCGATTTTAGTGCACTGCCTGGTTTGGTTTACGAGTATTATGTAACTTCTTATGACCCTGCGCTAAAAGTGGAGAGCGAACCCTCCAATGTGGTTAGTGTATCCGTGCAGGATGAAATGCCGACCCCTGAACCCACCATAGATCCTAATCTTCCGACCCCGACCCCAGAGGACGGTGGCAACAACGGAGAGAATGGAAATGGTGGCAATAACGGAGGCGGCAATGAGGGAGGCGGAAATGACGGTGGTACTACAATCCCTGAAATCACCCCGCCACCGCCAACACCAATGCCGATCCCAACTCCAGAACCCACTATCGGTGGAGAGGGTTCCGGCGGTGAGAGTGGGAATGTATCCACAAACCCTGATCCAGAGACAGGTTTTGTGAACGGGGATTCTTCCACTCAATAAAACGAATTTGAATTTCGAACAATAGCTTTATCCATGGCAGTCCAGCTTTGCTTTATTTATAGAGCGAAGCTGGACTGCCGTTTTTATTAGGTTTAGAAGAAAAATTTCTTGTATTTTGCGGGATATTTTGAGTGTATCCTCTAAATGTGTTAAGCTGAATAGACCATACTGGAGAGGGTAATTTCTATGAAACGTAAATTCGGAGACCGGGCCAACTGGCGCCGGATTACGCGTCGCCATTTTGCCTGCCGCTATGTGGAGAGCCGGGAATTCAGCGGATATATTACGCTTTATACCATCTACGGGCTGAAAGAACCACTGTGGAAGAGCTATGGACGACATACATATCGTATTGCAGATAAAGGTTATTCCTGGCTGCAATATTTTCCGAAAGATAGTCACTATATTGTGACGGCTATGTTCGACGAAAAACAAAATATTGTTCAATGGTACATAGACACCTGTAAAGTGCAAGGCGTTACTGACCAAGGTGTGCCTTGGTTTGACGATTTGTATCTGGACGTGGTAGTACTTTGGAACGGCGAGGTGTTTTTGCTCGATGAGGATGAACTGGAGGAAGCACTGGAGAGGCAAGACATCTCAGAAAACGATTATAAGCTAGCCTGGGAGACTGCCCATACTATTTTACGTGGCATCGATGCTCATGCTTTCCCTTATTTCTCACTCTCTTTGAAACATCGTGCCGAATTATTTCATCATGGAGAATTCAGGAGGAAATAAAGATGGAATGGTACGTTTATGGAAGAGACTCTTCCCCGATTCGGATTGTTCGCAAAAAACGCCGAATTTGGTCTAAACGAACGTTGCTTATTGCTTTAATGGTTATTGTTGTAGTTGGTTTGTTGTGGTGTGCGTACGCATTGAGGAATATCAATAAAGCCGCAACGACAGATCCTATGCTCAAAGCCGATACAGGGATCATTCTTGGCATGTCGATGTGGGGAGATGAACCTAGCCCGGGATTGAAGGAACGATTGGATTACGGGCTTAAGCTTTATCAAGAGGGGATGTTCCCGCATATCATAGTTTCTGGAGGTTTGGATAAACCTGATCTGAAATATACCGAAGGTCAAGGCATGCGCAATTATTTAGTAGCTCATGGAGTTCCGGATAGCGCCATTTCTGTTGAAAATAAAGCTACCAGCACTTACGAGAATCTTCTGTATAGCAAAGCAATTATGACAAGTGAGGGATTGTCCTCAGCAATTATTATTACGCATACATATCATGGATGGCGTTCACACGAAATCGCGGACGAGCTCGGTTATGTGAATCCTGAACTGGGGCTTACAGAATCCACTGTTCTGTCGATGACAAGGCATAAGTCGCGTGAAATTCTAGCCTATACGAAATGGAAAATCCAGCAGTTGTTCCTGTAATTGTTCCCAAATATCAGAATCTTCTAATAATGCTTCCTATTCCGGAAGAGACTTGATTAGAAAAGCCAGCCCCCAAATGGACTAAACTCTAAATGGGGGCTATTTGTTATTTGTATATTAAAAATAATGGGGTTGTGAAATGATAAAAAAATAAATGTCTGCTTATGGCTTTTATGCATTTCGGTCATTCTATCCTCGTGTACCATCGTAGAAGATGCGAGAGATAGCAGGGAATCCAATGTCGAAACCCCATTCTTTAAAACAAGTGCATGATGTCATTCAGTTATTGCATATAATGCTCTAACGAGGTGATTACAATGGGTGAAGAAAATTTAAGAAAGATAACCATTAATGATTCCAGAATGAATATAACTTTCAAAAATCAAGACCCAACAAATATTACGAATGAAACATTGGAGAGCGCGCTGGCTCAAAATAATCATTTAGAATCTACAAAAGAAATCCTGCAAGAGCTTCATGAGCTTATCGGTCTTGAAAAGGTGAAGGATCTCATATATGAAATTCATGCGCTTATCCAAGTGGAAAAAATGAGACAAGAACTGGGGTTAAATGTAGTTAATCAGGTTTATCATATGTTGTTTAAAGGCAACCCCGGGACTGGAAAGACAACTGTAGCAAGAATCGTTGCCAAGCTGTTAAAGAATATGGGCATATTAAGTAAAGGTCAATTAATCGAAGTAGAGAGAGCGGATTTAGTGGGGGAATACATAGGGCATACAGCTCAAAAGACCAGAGACCTTGTTAAGAAGGCTATGGGTGGCGTATTATTCATTGATGAGGCTTATAGCTTGGCTAGAGGCGGAGATAAGGATTTTGGAAAAGAGGCAATCGACTGTCTTGTAAAGGTTATGGAGGACAGGAATGATGATCTCATTATTATCTTAGCGGGTTATCCAAATGAAATGGAGATGTTCATGGAGGCTAATACCGGGCTTCCCTCACGATTTCCAATTCAACTCGATTTTCAGGACTACACAACAGATGAACTGATATTGATTGCACATAAAATGGCTGCTGAAAGAGACTATATAATTACTCCAGAAACAAACGGGAAACTAAAAGAGTTAATCCTTAATGAGAAAATTATTGAAGAAAACTTTAGTAATGCCCGTTATGTACGCAATATCCTCGAACAGGCAATCCGCCATCAAGCGGTTAGATTAATAAGCAGGCATGTCAAAATATCTAAACAATCTTTGATGGAGATCTTACCGAGAGACCTTGTTCTTCCGGTCGATGATTATTCAAAAGGGGAGAGTATAATCTCTTAAATAAATTGACACCGGCTAAGTTTATACGTGCTTAGTCGGTTTATCTTTTATAAAAGATTGAAGATTATCATAAAGAAAATGCTGACAGAATGGTGAGCCGTTCCATTATCAGCCTATATTACCAATGAAACTTATGATAAAATGTTTTGAAGCGCTGTGAATGAACAGGTTCATCTGTATAACATCAGCAAGAAGTGAAAAACTGATTAAATGGTACACAAAGATTCTATTACCGTCATAAGGAGCATGAATAAATGGCAATAACTACGCATGATACAGAAACGGATATTCAAGATCGGGCGATATTGGTCACTCTCGTCACAGATAAAATTAAACGTACCGGTATTGACCCAGAGCTTTCTCTGCAGGAATTAGTACAATTAGCAGAAACAGCAGGTGTTGAAGTCCTGGATGTGTTGCGTCAGAATAAGGAAACACCGGATTCAAAATGGTTTATCGGGAAAGGTAAGGTAGAAGAGCTCCGCATGGCCGCTGATGGTCTTGGAGCTAATACGGCTATTTTTGATCAGGAATTATCTGGAGCGCAGGTACGGAACCTTGAAGAGTCTCTGGATCTGAAGATTATTGATCGGACGCAGCTCATTTTGGATATTTTTGCTGGGCGGGCCAAAACGCGAGAGGGTATTATTCAAGTAGAGCTGGCACAGCTGTCCTATCTTTTGCCACGGTTATCCGGTCAAGGCAAAAACTTATCCAGATTAGGCGGGGGGATAGGAACCAGAGGACCAGGTGAAAGTAAGCTTGAGACCGATCGCCGTCATATTCGCGGTCGGATTACGGAGTTGAAACGCCAGTTGGATGAGGTAGTTAAAACCCGTGAATTGCACCGTGAACGCCGCCGTAAGGCAGGGGCAGTGCAGGTTGCTCTAGTCGGCTACACGAATGCTGGTAAATCGACGCTGCTTAAGCAGCTTACGGATGCGGATGTTTATATTGAGAATCAATTGTTTGCTACGCTTGACCCTACTTCACGTGTGCTTCAACTAACGGGTGGCAAAGAGGTAGTGCTTACGGATACTGTAGGTTTCATTCAGAATCTTCCTCATGATCTTGTAGCATCTTTCCGCGCAACGCTGGAGGAAGTCAATGAGGCCAATCTGGTGTTGCATGTAGTGGATGCCTCATCTCCAATGCGTGAGGAGCAGATGGAGATTGTACAAACTATTTTGCAGGACTTAGGGGCAGCTAGCAAACCGCAAATAATACTTTTTAATAAAATCGATCTATGTGAGCCTGAGCAACTGGAAATGCTGCCAACAGGCACAGGGTTTTTGAAGATCAGTGCGTTTAACCCGGAGGATTTAACCCGGATTATTGAAATTATCTCTGATGAGTTGGCTGGAGATACGCTGAATTTTCGCATTCCTGGAGACCGAGGCGATATTTCTTCCCTGCTTTACAGAGTAGGTGAGGTTCTGGAAACCACCTATGATGAGAACGATGTTATCTATAACGTCCGTCTTAATAAAGAGGATTATGATAAATGGGGTTACATGCTTGCTGATTTTGTGGACCAGCCGTAATCTTCTTTGTTCCCCTAAAGTGGAAATGCTTGTTGTATAGGTATAAAATAATAGCTAATGACAAAAAGCGTCAGGCAACTGTCGCTTTCTGTCATTATGATGGCAAGTAAATGTAAGGAGCGAATAAGAACTAATGGCAGTTTTTGCAGAAGATATTTTAGGAGCGGCAGAGTCCGCAGAAGTTGAAATCGAAGGTGCAGTCAAAGCTCTTGATCGAATTGTCGATAAGAATCAATGGAAGGTTATTGAAGCGTTTCAACGTCATCAGGTCAGTGATTATCATTTTGCGGGTTCAACGGGGTATGCTTACAACGACCGTGGACGCGAAGTGCTGGATCTTGTCTATGCTGACGTTTTTGGTGCGGAATCAGCCTTGGTGCGCCCGCATTTTGCTTCAGGAACACATACCATTTCAACAGCCCTCTTTGGTGTGCTGCGACCAGGAGACGAGCTTTTATACATCACAGGTCGTCCGTACGATACCTTACACAAGGTGATTGGCCAAGCAGGAGATGGGACAGGCTCACTCGCAGACTTCGGAATTACATATCGGGAAGTTGCCCTTACATCAGCGGGTAAGATTGATTGGGAAGAGGTAACTCTCTCTATCAATGAGAAAACTAAAGTAATTGGAATCCAAAGATCGCGTGGTTATGATTGGCGTGCTTCCTTCACAGTAGCCGAAATAGGTGACATGACAGCGAGAGTGAAGTCATTGAAACCGGATGTTATTGTGTTCGTTGATAATTGCTATGGTGAGTTTACTGAAGAGCTTGAGCCTCCACAGGTTGGAGTGGATCTAGTAGCGGGTTCATTAATTAAAAATCCTGGTGGTGGAATTGCTGAGACGGGTGGATACATCTGTGGGCGCAGAGATCTAGTAGAGCTTACAGCGTACCGTCTTACAGCTCCTGGTATCGGCGGCGAGGTAGGCGCAATGTTAGGAACTACCCGCGGGTTATACCAAGGTCTGTTCATGGCTCCGCATACAGTTGGACAAGCCCTTAAAGGCAGTATTTTTGCGGCAGCTGTATTTCAGCGCTGCGGGTTTGAGACGAAACCAGCGTGGAATGAACCTCGTACAGATTTGATTCAGGCGGTTTCCTTTGATGGACCGGATCACTTGATTGCCTTCGTGCAGGGAATTCAACGTGCTGCGGCGGTAGACAGCCATGTAGTTCCAGAACCATGGGATATGCCGGGATATGAACATCCTGTCATCATGGCGGCAGGTACGTTTATACAAGGTGGTAGCTTAGAGTTATCGGCAGATGCGCCTATCCGTGCGCCTTATATTGGCTATATGCAAGGGGGATTAACCTACTCCCATGTCAAATATGGCGTTTTGATGGCACTCCAAAGTATGCGTGATCGAAAATTACTGTCAGAAAATCTTACACACCATTGACACGCTGTATTAGGAAATGTACAATGAGATCAGAAAAAGATCATTGGAAGGTTGGATGAGTCATGGGTGATGAAATCCGCAGAAATATGGCATTATTTCCTATTGGAATTGTAATGAAGTTAACTGATTTATCTGCAAGACAAATTCGTTATTATGAACAGCACAGTTTAATCGTACCTGCACGTACCTCTGGGAATCAACGTTTGTTCTCTTTTAATGATGTTGAGCGCCTATTAGAAATTAAGGCCTTGATTGAAAAGGGTGTTAACATTGCTGGCATCAAGCAAGTAATGAACCCAGTCTCGAAGGAATCCGAAGAAGCTACTGTGATTACCCCTGACACAGAGGTTAGACGTAGAGAGCTATCAGATTCGCAGCTTCACCGTTTGCTGAAGCAAGAACTAGTTTCCGGTAAAAGACCGGGACAGGTATCGCTTATTCAAGGTGAGTTATCCCGGTTTTTTAATAAATAATAATATACAGAGTTTTGAAAGGGAGAGGATCACGTGAGCTTTTCTAAAGAGGATATTTTACGCATTGCCAAGGAAGAGAATGTTCGTTTCATTCGTCTGCAATTTACAGATCTGTTAGGTACTATCAAGAATGTAGAGATTCCGGTTAGCCAATTGGAAAAAGCACTCGACAACAAAATGATGTTTGATGGTTCCTCCATCGAAGGTTATGTACGGATTGAAGAATCCGATATGTATCTCTTCCCAGACCTTGATACTTGGGTAATCTTCCCTTGGGTGACTGATAGCCGTGTTGCACGTCTGATTTGTGACGTGTATATGCCGGATGGTACTCCATTTGCTGGAGACCCACGTGGTATCCTGAAGCGTTGTCTGAAGGAAGCCGAAGAAATGGGCTTTACAGCGATGAATGTTGGTCCTGAACCTGAATTCTTCTTGTTCAAAACAGACGAAAGAGGTAACCCAACTACAGAATTGAATGACCAAGGTGGTTATTTCGACTTAGCTCCTACAGACTTAGGGGAAAACTGCCGTCGTGAAATCGTATTGACCCTTGAAGAAATGGGCTTTGAAATCGAAGCCTCCCACCATGAAGTGGCTTCCGGCCAGCATGAAATTGATTTCAAATATGCTGACGCGATCACTTCTGCTGACCAAATTCAAACCTTTAAGCTCGTCGTGAAGACGGTTGCCCGTCAACATGGCTTGCATGCAACTTTTATGCCTAAACCATTGTTTGGTATTAACGGATCTGGTATGCACGCTCACCAATCCTTGTTTAATGGCAAAGAAAACATGTTCTACGATGAAAGTGACAAGCTAGGTCTGAGCAAAACTGCACGTTATTATATGGCTGGTATTTTGAAGCACGCTCGTGCTTTTGCAGCGATTACTAACCCAACAGTGAACTCTTACAAACGCCTTGTTCCTGGTTATGAAGCACCTTGTTACGTAGCTTGGTCTGCAAGTAACCGTAGCCCGATGATTCGTATCCCGGCTTCGAGAGGGCTTAGCACACGTGTTGAAGTTCGTAACCCGGACCCGGCAGCTAACCCATACCTCGCACTTGCTGTTATGTTGAAAGCAGGGCTAGACGGAATTAAGCGTAAGCTTGATCTTCCAGCTCCAATTGACCGTAACATCTATGTGATGTCTGAGGAAGAGCGTATTGAAGAAGGCATCCCAAGCTTGCCATCCGATTTGAAAGAAGCGCTAAGCGAAATGATCCGCAGCCATGTAATTACCGAAGCTCTCGGCGAACATGCGCTGGCTCACTTCTACGAGCTGAAAGAAATCGAATGGGATATCTACCGGACACAAGTTCATGAGTGGGAAAGAAACCAATACATGACACTTTACTAGAACCTTTAAACCCTTAACGCCTTAGGCGTTGAGGGTTTTTTTAGTGTGTGGGCGTGGGAGTAGTAAGGGACCTCTGTAATGCCGGTGCCCACAAAATAGTGGGTGCTATTCGAGGATAAATCTCATGTGGGCTTCGTACTTTTCCATACTACTTTCTTCGATTTTCTTGGAAATGTGAGAATAGACATCAGATGTAATTGTAATACTGCCGTGTCCGAGTCGCTCCTGAACATACTTCATATCATTGCCTGCTTCTAGCAGTAACACTGCATGAGTGTGTCTTAGTGAGTGAATCGGCATAGGTGGATGACCGATCCGTTTCAAAATTCTCGAAAAGGAATTGAATAAAGAACACTTTGGCATGAAGTTTCCATCATCTCTACAAAAAAACTAAATTATTGTATAAACTCATTTTATGAGTTAATATCTATTTATGGATTAAATGCGACAAAAAACCTCAATTATCCTTTTATTTTCGTGAATTATTTATAGTAATTAAATACTATATTATTAATACAAATAATGGTTTGATACCATTAAAATCCAAACTATTCATAATATTGGGAGGTAGTTAGTTTGATCAAATTTTTAGGACTAGGTTTGGCCGCATCATTACTTTTTACTCCTATAACAAGCTTAGTAGATTCACCAACGGTTCAAAAACCTTCAGTATCTGAGGTTTCTTCTGTAGAAAGTTTTACTTTTAATAATAATATTTACGAAGGACCAGGAACGAAGATTTTGGTGGGAGACGGAATTGAAGTACCAGAAATTTCACTTTTTTCAGAGGCATATAAGATAATCCCTGTGAACCATACTGGTGGAGCTTTTAATGATGAATTCACTAGTACACCTTCAGATGGGGTTAACTTAAACATCTGGATGCGAAATAACAGTGGTCATTCGGTTCAATTTCAAGTAAAACGAAATGGGTTACTATTCACTGATCAAGAAATTGCTGCTGGCGCACAGAAAACAGTTTCTTTCAAAGATTTGTTAGGTAATGGTCTGGATGGAACTTATAAAGTGTATATATATAGTACATCTGGATATTCGCTTGATGTTGATGTAAGTGCTAGACAATTCTAAAAAAAAGCGCTTTAGAACACATCATCTACCCTCATGGTAGATGATGTTTTTTTATATGGCGCTTTGTTGATAGCGGATTCCGTAGCAAGCTTTATTTGTTTTGGTTTTCGCAGTAGGTCATCTTATGGATTATGGAGGAATTGTAGAAGGGTATACACCAGACTCTATTAAGCTCGCTGGAGCTCATTTTGTTCGAGGGCGATTTGAATTCAGAGCATACATAAAGTAGCCCGCTAACCTTACACAGGTTGGCGGGCTTTTTTTTCATAATATTTTTATTTATCTCTATCTACTAGAATTGTAAATGACTTTATGTTTCCTAATGCATCATAGGCAAATATATTTGCAGCTCCATATTGAACGGCACTAACCCATCCATTTTCATGCAATATAATGGCTCCATCATTATAAATTAGTTCACGGAGAACGCCAGGGATGCATCTCTGTTCTCCTGAATCCATGTAAATAGTAATTTGTTCAAAAGTAGGTCCACTTGCTACACTAGAAACTGGTATTGGGTCAGGAGCTGTAGTGGGAGCAGTTGCTGCAAATGAGGTAGACCCTAAAGCGAAACATGCAGATACAGTTAATAGGCCAGCTAAGATTTTCTTTTTCATAATTCAACCTTCCTTCCTATATTTGGGATACACACCAATTATGATACATATATATCCAAATAGATTATTTATAATATATTTGGGATATTAAATATTAATTTAATTCTAATTCGAGTGATACTCTTATCGTATGACATAGTAATGTATACATAATGTTCCAATTCTAGTATTCTATATGCAGGCGGGGTGTTGTGGATAACCTGAATGTAAATGATGTGAAATACATATGAGTTCTAAAACTTATCTTTATCAAACTTAATTAATACAAATGGAGTGATCGTATTGAGTAATGTATACAAAGTCTTGAAGACGGATGTAGAATTTCTAACAGCTAATTACAGGTAGATATACTTGAACGCCGTGGTGATCTAGCTGGCTGCATAATTGATTGTGGAGGTCCAGTCCAGAAATGGAGCCCAGTTAGCGTTAAGGTTGCTGATGCTTATTACATGAGAAGTGAATTTGAATTTAGAATGGTTTTGGCATAAGCATGTATAACAAATACCCCGTCAACCTTAAGTGGTTGGTGGGGTATTTAGAGTTCAGGAAAATTTTCCTTACAAGTGAATAGTTAAACTAGTTTTTAAAAGTTTACAAACTTATTTTTTTAAAAAATTTGCAATTTCACCCATCTTATAATAAAATAAATATTTTAATATAAGTAATAAAATTCCAATTTAAGAATAAATCTTATTTATTAAAGAAATTTACCGAAAAAGGAGTGCATTATGATTAAATCGCTTTTTTTAGCCATTTGTGTGTCTATTCTTTTAGTAGGTTGTTCTATTCAGAAAATATCTGGTCCGATGGAGAAAGATCTAGAGGGACCCAATATTGCCTTGAAGATAGCTGTAGTAGGTGCAAATGATTTGGTAAAAGTGGAAAACGTAGATTATGTTAAAAAAGACCTAAAAGAGCTAATAAGTCACTCAGAAGAGATATTCGATGGTTTAATCATTTCTCAAGATAGTATTGAAGAAGCTTCGAAAAAAGAGTATAGAGATTATTTTAAATATATTAAATATCCAGTTTTCTTTATTGGAACAGAAAACATACTTGTTGCAATGTTTCGCGCAGATAATGTGACACTAGAAGATGTTCAAATTGATGGCTGGGGTCCCCATGTTTCGGGGTTTGTTAATTCAAAAGAGGGATATAGGACTTGGGAGTTTCATTTACCAGATAATCCTACGAGGTTTGATGAAAAAGATCTAGCTAATAGAATCGCTAAAATAATGGAAGAAAATAAAATTTATAGTAGAAAATAATAAAAAATGCTATAAAATTTCTTATTATGTGCGTTATAGTATAAATATTCCAAAAAAGGAGGATTTATATTATGAAGAAGCGTTTATCTATTCTATTATCTAGTGCATTAACTCTCGGTATGCTATTGTCCGTACCACTTCCGACCTTTGCCCAAAGTACTTCGAGTGAAGTTCAATCAGTTCCAAGTCTAGAAGGAGTAATCGATCTCAACAACATTGACGATCTTGGCGATGAAGTGAAAGTCAGAGATATTAGTTATGAAGAAGCTGTTACTGAGGTTGCAAGAATGAGAGGTGTTTCAAAATCGGAAATTGAAAGGACTCATCCGGACAAATCAGCTCAAAATTCAGCGAAAAATGCTTCTACATATGCTGACACATGGATTAAAGAAATTAAACTTCCACAAAGCGTAGGTACTTTGTATAAGCCAGAATTAGTAATATTGGTTTGGTATTATAACTCAGGTTCCTTTAGTCAATTTAATGAGTTGTTTGATGTACAATTCGATCTCGGTTCGCATAAAGCTTTAGGACCTGATAAGTCGTTCATAGGGACTGCTAGTGCAAAAATAGCTACTGCCCAAAGTATATACTGGGTAATCAATGGACATTTCTATGATTTAGGAACGACTATTGTGTCAGGCGGAGTAGAAGTTGGGGGCAAATTATGGACCGGAGTATTCACTATGTCGTATTCCACAAATCATTTTAAGTATTGGTATGAAAAAGACTTTTACAATATTCAATAATCTTAATCTGGTCAAGTCCTATTAAACAATGAGTAGTTTTCGAATTCAGTTCGCGATGAATTGATACTTCCGATTGGTTAGGATCAATAAAAGAATAGTATTGAACTAACAGTTCGGTCGAACTGATCTGTGAAGTCTGAAAGCTAAACACCCCACTGACCTTAATTGGTCGGTGGGGTGTTTTGTCTATACTATAAACTTCGTAAACACTGGACTTCTAAGCATACCTGACTTGGTCCAGTTCCTCATTCTTACCTTCGCTCTTAAGCGCGCCTCCAGATGTACAAACTCCTTATCCTCGCCTTTTACAAGCTGTTGGGCAACGCCTCTGAATACTTGCTTATGGATCGGTGACGCGCCGAGCTCTATAATCCCAGCTGGACGTAATTTACCAGATGAACCGAACGGTACAGCAGCTAGCCAACCAAATTCCTGTTTGCGATATCCGGTTATAAAAACATCTGCATAGGTCCAGTTGATAACCTTTTGCCACACGTGAGAGCGGCGACCAGTCTCGTATACGCTGTTTTTACGCTTACCTACTATGCCTTCCATACCCCGAGTTTCGATCTGCTCAAACAATGCCTCTCCAGCACCTTCCACGTGCGGCACTACTCCAAAGCTATTAGATGGTAGAGTTAATCCCGCTAGTATTTCCTAACGGCTCATCAAGGGCAACCCGAGCAGATCCTTGCCTTTGTACATCAAGATGTCGAAGATTGCATAATATGCTGGGAGCGTCCCAGTGAGTTGTAATATCTTATCTGCTCGCCTCGTCTGAAATCGGCTCATAACAGATTCGAAATCTGATACACCAGTCTCTGGATCAACGCAGGCGACCTCGCCGTCCAAAATAACATCGTCCATAAAGAGTAGGTGTAATTCAGGATACTGCCGAGTGCAATCATTATCATGCCGTGTATATAACCGGATCTTCCCGGACTCTTGAGAATAAATAAGTCGATGGCCATCTATCTTCGGTTCAAATATACAATCGCTGTGACTAAATGGTCCAGCAGCAGTTTGTAACAACATAGGCGATATAAACATATAAAACCTCCTTCATGCAATTGTAGCTCGTGACTACAAAGGATAAAGGAGGTAAGTGATGGGAAAAGCTATTTTGTTAAGGTATATTCACTGACTTCAAACGATAGGATCTTGTCATGCACAACGTATTCGGTTCGTTTAGTGAACGGGCCTTTGTTGTTACCATGCTTATCAATTCCGTAACGAGCTGATCCGGAAGCTGAGTCATACCAGTTTAAAAATGCTTGAACCTCTGACATTGACAAGTCGTATTCTTTCTCAAGGTCGGTATTCATTATTATTGTCAGAATTGCACGATCGCCTGACTGCTGCCCTGGAGTTGGTGAAGGTGTAACTGTTGGGGGTGGCTCCGATGTCGCCGTTGGCGTTGAAGTCGGTTCGGGTACAATCGAAAGCTTCTCCACTGTTTTTGTACTACCTCCAAAAACATATATAGAGTCGTTTAATACTACACTTCCAAATCCCCAACGTCCCGTATTAAGACTTGCACTTGTTTCCCATGTATCATTTGTTGGATTATATATTTCAACTGTATCGAGTGCAGGGTTTGAATATCCACCAATTACATTTATTTTATCCTGATAATTTATGGCTGAAACAGTATCTCTACTGGTTGGGGCGCTGCGTTTACTTGACCATGTGTCAGTCGCTGGATCGTACACTTGCACTTTATTATATGTATTGCTTGAGTAGCCTCCATCAAATAAATATATTTTCCCATTGTTCGTAACCGCCCCTGCTGCATGCACTGGTGTAGGAATGCCGGTTTTAGTTGACCACGTATTCGTTATAGTATTATACTCTTCAACTGTTCCTAAACCTTCAGATGTTTTATTTAATCCCCCAAAATAATAAATCTTACCATTTAGATTAGCTGAAGCTCCGACTCCTCTTTGAATAGAAGCATTACTTCCGACAGTCCAGGAGTCAGAAGCAGGATCATAAATTTCAACTTTATTTGAGTAATCAGAATCCAAATTCACAGGATTTCCAAGCGTCCCACCAATTACATATATCTTACCATTTACAACTTCTATAGCAAAGAAAGATGCGGTGGGCATGCTTTTTTTGTTATACCAGGTTTTGGAGAATTTCGATATGCATCGAAAACATTTTTTCAAAGGGGCACTATATGCTTTCTACGCTTTGGGGGAGCAAAGATTAGGATTTACCTTCGAGCAGATTGCAGAAGCCTATACAGCCAAGAACAAAGTAAACCATGATCGTCAATCCAATGGATATTAGGAATGAGATCGGCTGAAGAAACACTTGAACTGCTCCTGCAAGGTATGGATAAGCGGCGGCAGTATCTACGTCGGAAGCTCCGTAGGATTGACAAGCATGGTACTAAGCCGCGGCGCGGTGGAGGAAACGAACTAATAGGCTCAAATACTCCGGGCGCGCCGGCATGCTATCCGAGCACGCGACAATCCTTTGTATGCTTGAGGACATACGCCACAGCCGACAACACCCCGACAATCTATATAACGAGGAGGATGACACGGACGATGACTAAGCCTATGATACCAGAACGGATAGAAGAGAAGAAACAAATAGCAGTGACAGTATCCCGGATGCCGGAGGAGAAAATTAACGATTTATACGACAAAATATGCGAACTAGCGCATGCAGAAGACGGAGAACAGCTTGAAGATATTCTGAGTGAATTCAATCTTATGAATGTCGGATACGATGCTGCATGGGATGAGGTAGAGCGGCTGCTGGCTGCTCTAGAAGAGTCACAACAAAGCGCAAAAAATTGGGAAGAAAGCTATCTATCACTCCACGAAAAATTCAGGGAGAAGCGCACAGAGCTTGCAGAGGCACAGCAGACCATAGCCCGGCAACAAGAGGCAATGGATAGAGCATCTGACATGATGAATCATAAGCACCCAGCTTACAGATTGTTACAAGACGCACTGCTACCAGCAGAGGAAGGGAGCGACAAGGCATGAGTAACATGGGATTTGGAATATGGTGCGAATGTGATACTCGATCCTGCTATGTAGCACCAAAATTAAGATATACCAAAGAAGAGTTTGAGAAAGAAATCGCGATTGAGGTTGACGGATGTTACGAACTGGGAGAAACAAAGGAGCTATACGCAAGATGGTATCCAGTAGCACCTGAAGGGATTGATAGAGAAGGTGGTACTTATGCTTTCTGTGAGCCAAATAGAGGATCGTTTCCAGTGTGGGTTGCTGACGTTAAGCCACTTAGGGAGGGTAAGTCATGACACAAGTAAAGGATAAGACAGTAATTGAATTTGACGGAAACGCATATATACGCGAAGAATTTTCAGAAGGGTCAGCAAGGTGTTTTCTTATTACTGACTATTGCACCGACCCTGCTGCCAGCTTAGAGGTACAGACAAAGGCTATAGAGGTAGATGCACAAGGATATCTGTACAACTTAGCGACCGTTGTTAACGGGTACGAGGCGGCAGATATATGGGAAGATGATGAAATCATATCTATGTTAAAAGCCGCTCCCCGAGAGAGGGTAGAAGCGGCATATATCACGCTAAGTAGTTTGAAATAGACGCATACTGCGTAACAAGAAGTGGACTCATAAAAAGACGGCGCATTATTTACGCCGCTTACGTTTATGTGAAAATACTAGTGATAGTATTACAAAATATAGCTATCAATAATCTCACTCATTTGTAATTAATTCGACATTGATTAGACTCTCAAATGTAGTATATGTTGAGGACCTTTTGGACCTTCATAAAATTCGTTTTCGTCAATAAAACCAGATTTTAAGTAAAGGTTCAAAGCAGGCTTGTTTCTCTTATTTACACCTAAGACAATTTCGTCAGTTTGAGGAATATTATTTTTTACAAAGTCAGGTAATAGTTTAAGAGCGATCTTTGCTAATCCCTTTCCTTGATTACCTGAATCAATAGAGAAGGATGTAAGCAAACGAGCATTAGAATTATTACTATATTTTAAAAGCTTATCGCCATCTTCTAAAGCAAAATAACCCACGGGAACACTATTTTCAAGAATCAAGACATGTTTTGTTCTATTGGAAATATTAGGATTGTTAATTTTGTCCAAAGGCATACTGGTAAATTGGAGTTGCTCTTTAGTTAAGTGGAAGTTGGATAATTGTTCATCATAAGTATTAGTGTACATTTCTAATACAACTAACGATTTTAAGGCGTCAGACAGCATTATATTATACCCCCGGAATATTTAATGATTTAAGTATAGTTTATTAAACCATTATAAGAAACATAGAACATATATTAGTTTTATTGAAGAGAAATAGTGATGCACAGTACGAAGATACAGGGACAGAGAGGGTTAATAGCCCTCCTCTCCCAAAGGAGGTTATAAACGTGAACTCCATATCAGATTTACTCGGAAAAACAGTAGTTGATATAACACAGGTTCTGAATGACGAACTGATCTTCAAGACTAACTGTGGCAGAGCATACAAAATGTATCACTACCAGGATTGTTGTGAATGCGTTGAGATTGAAGAGACTTGATTAATTCGCCAATCCTTATGGCAGAGGAAGTATCGCAAGACGACGATAATGCCAGCGAAAGTGGAACGTGGACGTTCTACAAACTTGCCACACTTCAGGGATATGTGACGATTAGATGGTACGGACAATCCAACGGATACTATTCGGAAAGCGTTGATCTCAAAGAAATGGCATTGCGGGAGGAAGCCTAATGACACAAAGGGACTGGCAAAAGGATATGGAGAGAATCAAGATTTTTGAACATGCAAAAACACTGTGTAACAACCCGTTTCCACCATCATTGAATATGAACTAACAGAGGTAGCTTTAGGGTACTGGCTCCAAGAAGCCAAAGAGCGCGGAGAACGGGAAAAAGAGATTAAACGGGCAATCGGTAGATGTTTGGTGGCAGGTAATTCACTTGGCAGCATTATCATGAATTACAATTTGCCAGAAGGTCATGAAGAATGGTCATTCCAAGAAGCAAACTCATATTTCTTCAGTAAATTCTACAATGATCGTCCATCTGCTTACGAGAGTTACGAAACGTGGCTTGCTTGGAAGGCGATCATGGGTGTATCAGAAATTATGTCCACCCTTTACCCAGATACCCCAGCACCCAAGGAGGGAATAGATTGGCTTAATGAAGAGTCTTGTGCCCGCTGTGGAAGAAATAAGCCCGTTGAAGGATATGAATGGTGTTCAGAGTGCAGACCGGATTTGGAAGCCAAGGAGGGCGAATAGATCATGAACGCATATTTCACAAATCAGCTATTGGATGAACTTAGTAAGGAATACCGCACAATGTCCAGAGATGGCGAAGGTAACAGCATTGAACAAGAGTACAACAGCACGGCAGTACGGGGAGACATTACAAAGCTTGTGTCTGACGTGAAACTGGCACGTAAACAGTTAGATGACTCTGAAATTATCCTTGCTACCATTGTCAATAATTATCACCATGTGCTACCGTATGACCTTACTCAGGCTGCGTTGAAGATTGCTAGGGGGCATGTTGAGGAAGGAGATAACCAATGACTACAGTAAAGATCATTTTCCACACTCCACCTGCACCGATTATTCCATGGTGGTACCACGAACATATTGGTGAAACCTTTGAAGTCGATGAAGATATCAAACATCCCAGTCTATTCCTAATACCGAAAAATGATTACTATCCATACGGACGGCACATACAGAAAGATGATTGCCAAGTAATTAAGGAAGTTGGTGCCCAATGACACTCACAAGGGAAGAGATACTGGCGAAGGAGCCGGGAGAAGAATTGGATGCTCTTATTGCTGAACATATCTTCGGTTGGCGAAGCATAAAAGGGCCGAAATTCGATTATGACGGCCCTTGCGAGTCGAATGATGTAATTGTTCCGCCAACCATCACCAGCGCAGAAGAGGCATTCAGGTACATGCAACCAAAGGGAGAAATACCGTTCGCCTACTTTGTAAATCGGGGTTGGTCTACGGACATATCCTCAGCATGGGAAGTAGTAGAGAATATCATTAGCAGAAATATGGATGTGAAGATCTACTGCGAGTCAATGAAAATGAATAAGCTGTTCGACTGTGTGATACATGAGGGTGATGTTGATAAGGTGGTCGTTTCGATGCAATCAACAGCACCAGAAGCCATTTGTAAAGCAGCCCTCTTGGCTGTACTGAACTTATAAGGGGGCTGAGACACATGAAACAAAAAGTGAAGAAGTGCCGAAAGTGCAAGACTGAGATGAAATACCAATGGTCTGATGGAGACGATTGCGGCGGTGTTGAGGAATGGATGGAATGTCCGGAGTGTGGATCTACAGCAAAAGTTCCGAAAAAGTGACATTTAGGGGGCTGAGACCCCAATCAAAGGAGACGATACACGATGGGCAGAGAGATTAAGTTCCGGGCGTGGGACGGTTTGACATTCTATTCACCATGGTTAGACGCGAAAGGTAACGTTTACCGTTCAAAAACTGATTTGATTGATGAAGACAACGCGCTTAATGATACGGTACAGCAATTCACCGGAGTGAAAGATAAGAACGATAAGGAGATTTATGAAGGAGACATTTTCGTTGATACAGCTGAGAACATTCACCTTGTCACTTTTGACGAACATTCTTTTTACTTTTAAAAGGTTTACGATAGCTGGTTAAAACGAAATGTCCTTGAAAGAAAAGAACGAACTTGGCTCAGTAAAACATTTACAAAAGGGTTTGAGTTGATCGGCAACATCTACGAGAATCCAGAACTAATAGAGGTATAAGGGGGAGAAGAGGATATGAGCACTGATATTGAATTCTTGAAGGAACTGCAGGCTGAACTGAATAACCAAGCTAACGACTGCCAAGCAGCCCCAGGCTTCTGGACAGTAGGCGATTAAAGATGGGTGGAATGCTCATCCGATAATGCAGAACGATTTTCTGTGTATCTACCAAATGACGGCGAATCACATGAAATCAATTATTTTCTGGTTGAAGTCGTGGATAAATAAGAACTATCTGAGGAGGCGCTGGAAGCGTTTGAGGAAATCAGTTGTGAGGATAGTGCATTTGAATGGATACAGGATCATTATGACGAAGGAGCAAGCCTTCATTCGGAAAAGAAAGAACATTTCGTCCGAGAAAACACCATGTTCCTGACCAAAGCAGAAGCCAAGTAGCATATTGAAGCGAATCATTACCATTACACTAAAGAAGCTCATACATGGGCAATGACAGCATGGAGAGCAACAAAGGTAGAACGTCTTCTTAAAGTGCTGAGTGAATTTCATTTTGGGAGTTTGCGCGCAGCGCCATCGAGTCAGACTGAATAATCCCAGTGAAACGAGGGCCGGATAAGGGTTTATGGCTTATCTGCACCCCATAAAGAGAGGAACAAGATACTCTAAAAGTGAGGTAAGTAGAATGAGATACAAGGACACTCAAAAAGCATTAGCAGAAGGTCAAAGACAGTTCATCTTTACTGCAAGCCCTGGAGAGCCTGTTAATTTACTGGCGTGGGGTCCGAGCTGGGTTAGATTCAAAGATCCGTATAACACATATCCTATCAGTACGAATATGAAGATGTTCTCAATGTTGGTGGAAGGTATTTATACAGAAAAAAGCCCTGAAGCATCAGGGCAATAGCAGCTTTATCCTCACCATATTATAGCATAAAGGGGAGGGGCATTAATTGTGGATGAGATGTTAATTAGTTATCGGAAAACTAGGACGATTCTAAGAAATTGCAAAGCCCCAATAGTTGAAATTAAAAGGGAGCTTGAGAAACTTATTGAAGCAAAAAGAGAAGCTAAAGAAGACTATGAGGAAGCAGAAAAGGAACTCGCTGCAATAGAAAGTCATATATCCGTGTTGAATAGCATGTTATCAGATGTGCAGTTAGCTATTGATTGGCTGAGATTAGGACATAATCCAGGACCACGGCGTGGCATACATCGGTTATCAATCGATCAACTAACAATTCCAGTAGATCCACTGCGAATGCAATCTTATGCCCAACCAGCAGCGTGTGGAAGCCCTACGACTTTAACGGATTCAGAACGATTTCAAATAGATGATGCTTTATCCACTTTATCCAAGAGAGAAAAAGAGTGCTATGTTTTAAAACACGGGATGTGTTTTTCTCTTAAACAAATTGCTGAGGAACTATCAATATCTAAGAGCACAGTTCAAGAATATGTAGGAAATGCAGAAAGGAAAGTAAAAGATTCAACCGAAAACAGCCTGTTTCTCATTAGCAGTTAAAAAAGCTAATTTCCCCATCCGGCTGCCACATATATATAGGAGGAACCTATTAACGGTTTGACTCTTATAATGAATGACGTGTAAAACCCACGCCAACCGTTGAGCTCACGGTTAATTGAGCTCAACCACATAAAACATTAAACGGTATGCCGACAATGTCCTACGGGCGTTAGAGCGGCATACTTTTTTAATATTCCCAAGCGGTTGGAAATTGGAGGTGAAATCTATGAATTTCACAGAGGCGATTAGGCTTTCAAAGAAGTATGCTGAGTGCCCAAAGTGTGGGAATGGAAATATTGGAGCAGGTGAAGGAACAATCAATATTGACGAAAACTCATTTGAACGCACCTGTAAGTGTGGCTGGAGCAAAACGATAAAGGTTAATCCAAATTCACAGCGCTTTACATTTTAGTTGTAAGGTTTTTGCCTAAATCATGCTGATTTGTAAAGTGATAATCCTGTATATGGTAGTGTGGTTGTTAAATATCCGGTAATAAGGCGAAATGGTTGTATTGCTGATGGCAGGAAAAAATTTCCTTAGTCGAGAATCGCTGAAAGCGGGAAATTTATTTTTTTTATTGTAAATCAGAAACAGATCACAAATATTAATAATAAAGGATTTATACTAAAATTTGCTATATATCTAAAATATGATAGCATTATACAGATAATAAAATACATTTTAGGAAGTAACAACGAAGAAAAGTGAAATTTCGAGAATTGTTGTCATGACTCTAATGTTTTTATCACTGATTATTTCGGTTGTTCCAAGCGGTGCTTCAGCGGCAGATTGGCCAATGGGTTATGAGGAGGCAAAAGCGAATGGTACGCCTTCACCTTACGGACATTCGGTCCAATCAATAGGGACATCTTTACCGGTAAGGAGTCAAAGTGCATACAGTAGTATGGACTTAGTAGTAAGTGGCGACTTGATTCAAAGAAGATATTTCGATTCTGAAGGAAAAGTTTAAATGGATATTTATTATACTAATCATGGGAATCCGGTGTTACATCCGGTAGTTCCACATAGACATAACTGGACCTTCCCTAATGGAGTATTCGGAAATCCAGTACGAGGACCTTGGTATTAAATAGAATTTATTGTATAATCAATAGATTTTAAGATTGGGGGTGGTTTAATGGATTATGGTATAACTGATTTAGAAAGCGATCTTTCTATTGGCAGGGAAATCGAATTTACTTTTGAGAATGAAAGATATTCAATAAGTAGGGTTAGTACTGGATTTTCTTTTACAAAATACAATGAACCATCTACTATGCAAAATTATACCGACCACACTGAGCTTTTAGGTAATGCAAAGATCGGGAATGAGTTATTAACTGATATTTTTAAGGAAAGGAGAATTAAAATTGAAGTAATATTTTGAACTCGGGGAGTCGCTGAAAAGCGACTAACTGATATTTTTAAGGAAAGGAGAATTAAAATTGAAGTAATATTTTGAACTCGGGGAGTCGCTGAAAAGCGACTCTTTTTGTATTGTAAATAACCCATAATCTAAACCCCAAAAGCTGCAGGGGTGACGGCGAAGTAAGGTACATGGGTATTGAATAGCAGGTGAATTTTCCTTGTGCGTCGATTTATGACGATGAGGGGGGTGATCATTTTGAATTGGGCAGAAAATATACAAAAAGCAATAAAAGCACACGAAATACTGGCTCAAGAAATTGAATTAGCGTTAAACGAAAGCATATCTGAATTAGAAGGTTTAGGCTTGGCTGCTCGTTATGAATATCTTACTCTGCATCCGCTTGAATGGAAGGTCTCTATTAACAATAAAGAAGTTATAATGACTAAAAAGAACGTTCTGGATTACAAGGAACAGCATGAAGCAGGTAGATTTGTTAATTATGATGGAGACACAAAACAAGCAGTTCAAAAATTCTTAGAGAATAGATTTGCATAGGCACCTTCGGGTGCTTTTTTCATGCCTTAAATACGGGGGGGATAATATAATGCCAAGAGCACGTGATCCAAACCGGGACCGCTCACTAGAGATATGGCGTGAACACGGTGGGAAATAACAAACAGGCAGATAGCCGAGCAACTGGACATTGACGAAAAGAAGGTAGTCGTCTGGAAGCAGCGTGATAAATGGAGTGTTGTACAACAATCATCAAATAACGTTGTACAACAGCCAAAGAAAAGTGTTGTACAACAAAAGAAACCGAAATCCAACAAACAGGAAAAAATAGTGGCTCGAGGCGATCCACCAGAAGTAGAAGCTGATCTAACTGACAAGCAAAGAATGTTTGTACTTAAATATATGGATGAAGAGACTAAGCTCCGCGTGAAGAAGATGCAGCTTGAAGTTGCGGGCCATCAGTAAAGAAGTCCAATCTGAGGTTGTATTCATAAAGGATGATCTTCATGAGTAAAGTTATTAGCTTACAGGAGAGCGTCGGCAAGGGATACGCAAAGTTTTGGCATTTTAAAGGGCGTTACCGGGTAGTCAAAGGCGGTAGGGGTTCGAAAAAGAGCACTACAGCCGCTTTATCTATTATTGCAAAGATGATGGAATATCCTTTAGCGAATACTTTAGTTCTGCGTAAGACGTTCAATACTCATAAAGACTCTACCTGGGCACAGCTTAAATGGGCAGCTAATAGGCTAGGAGTGGGTAACAAGTGGCAATTTAAGAAAGTACCACTAGAAGCTATATATAAGCCAACAGGTCAAAAGATATTGTTCCGAGGTCTAGATGATCCGATGTCAATCATCTCTATTACGGTGGACACCGGATATTTGTGTTGGGCATGGTTTGAAGAAGCCTATCAGATCCTTAATGAGGATGATTTCGATAAGCTGGATATGTCAATTCGTGTTCTGCTGCCGGAAGGATACTATAAGCAGCTAACGATTACTTTTAACCCATGGAATGAAAAACATTGGTTGAAGCATCGCTTCTTTGATACCGAGAACCCAGATACATTTGTGGATACTACAACATATCGATGTAATGAGTTCCTGTGAGACGAGGACCGCAAGCTATTTGAGTGGATAAAGAAGCATAAATAAACCAAAGCATCATAGGGTTGAGAGTGACGGAGATTGGGGTATCGCTGAGGGTGCTATATATGAAGACTGGGGGGAAGAAGAGTTTGATTATCGAGTTATTGCCAGGCAGTGATTAATTGAGTGCTACAAAGAAAGTCTTAGAGAGCGATACGGAATTTTTGACAGCAGCTCTATCCCAATCCAAGGTATCCGTATGGTTCGGCTGGAACCTGATCCAATTGGCCATCTTATAGATTATGGTGGGATTGTAGAGGGGGATACACCGGAATCAATAAGATCAGCGGATCTCGTTTATCCATGAAAGGTTCGAGTTTAAAGTGTGCATAAATAAGACCTCCCTATAGTAAAGAGAGGTCTTATTTTGATTATTATTTAACAAGAACTATATAATACATTGTATTTCCATTTCCAAAATCTGCGGCTACAGTGCTTGCCCCCGGAGACAAAGCTGTAATCAATCCGTCTTGCCTTACTTCAATACTACCATCCGTATGGATATACCAAAAGTCATACCCTGTTACCCACATTGTATCCCCGACTTTAAGATTAAGAATAGCCTGATAATATTCTCCCGCAGCAACTACCTCGTTTGCGGAAGGTGATGAATTCGGAACTGTAGAAGTACTGGATGCAAAAGAGGTCGACCCTAACGAAAAACAGGTAGCAACAGTTAATAGACCAGCTAAAATTTTCTTTTTCATAATCCAACCCTCTTTCCTAATTTTGGAACACAAACCAATTATGTAGTATAAATGTATAAAAGTAAACATATATAGTAGATTAATAGACTATTGAATATTAATTTAGGATATATAACAATTAAATGGTTTGTTTTTCGTGGAATTGTCTTATTGTGTGACATAAAGCTTGTTTAAATAATGTTCTAAATAAAGTTAATTTAACAGTTCAGAAACACCTAAACCCTGCGGAGTGGATGGGTATTTTATTGTTTAGGGAGTTGATTAATTGAGTGCTGCATAGGATTATTCAACAGATTCTATTAAGCTCGCTGGAGCTCATTTTGATCGGGGGTGGTTTGAATTCAGAACATACCTAGAATAACCCGCCGGGCTTATGCCTGCGGGTTATTTTATTGAGTTTTATTAATAAAAGATATTTTTTTAATAACTTACATGGAACCTAAAAAGAAATACAACGGCATTGCCCATCTCTGCGCTTACAACGGTAATACCAGGTTCAACCGGAGTAACTACGAAGCGATCTGTTCCTACAATAGTAGAGCCATCATTATAAATTACATTCCAAGTTATACCCGAATATTCAGAACCAAAATCTCCTACTTTTAAGTAAATGTCTTTCTCATAATAAACATAAGGTGTCACTTCAGAAGTTACCGATGGTGAAGAGTTAGTAGGCGTTGGAATTGTGGCATCAGCAGCAAATGAAGTAGATCCTAAAGCAAAACAAGCAGAAATAGTTAAGAGGCCAGCTAAGATTTTCTTTTTCATGATTCAACCATCCTTCCTATATTTGGGATACAATCCAATTATGATGTATTTATATCCAAAAGTAAACATAAAATGTATAATTATATATTATTAAATATTAAAATGGGATAATAGATAGAGAAAGGGTTATTAAATTCATTTAATACATACTATCTTCTAGTAGTACATGAATTTAGGAAATGTCTATCATTAGGTGCAGTCCACGTAGATCCTTACCTTTGTACATTAAGATATCAAAGATGGCATAATACACTGGGAGAGTCCCTGTGAGTTGAGTTATTTTATCAGTTCGTCTCGCTTGAAAGCGACTCATAACAGCTTCGAAATCTGATACTCCAGTTGTAGGGTCAACACAGGCTACTTCTCCATCCAAAACAACATCTTCAGCAAATGGGAGATGTAATTCAGGATACTGCCGAGTGCAATCATTATTGTGCCGTGTATATAGCCGGATTTTTCCGGACTCTTGAGAATAAATAAGACGATGCCCATCTATCTTTGGTTCATATATAAAATCGCTATGACTGAATGGTCCAGCAGTAGTTTGTAATAACATAGGTGATATAAACATAAAAAACCTCCTTCATCCAATTATAGCTTCTGGCTACTAAGGCTGGAGGAGGGAAGTGATAGGAAAAGCTATTTTGTTAAGGTATATTCACTAACTTCAAATGTAAGTATCTTATCGTGTACAACATATTCAGTACGTTTGCTAAAAGGGCCTTTGTTGTTCTCGTGCTTATCTATTCCATACTTAGCAGATCCCGAAGCACCGTCGTACCAATTTAGGAATGTAGTAACTTCTGACATTGGTAGATCAAACTCTTTTTCTAACCCAGTGGTTAGAGTTACTGTCAAAATTGCTCTGTCACTTGTTGGAACTTCCGGAGTAGCAGATGGAGTAGGTACAGGCGTGATAGTTGGTTCTGGAGCAGGAGTGTAGTTCATTTTTATTTCACCAATAGTAACAAAATAAGAGTATCCATTATTTTCTGATATATTTAATCTGTATTTTTTATACTCTTTTTCATTATTAAACGCGAATACTTTGTTCACTGATGTAGTCCAACCAGTAATATTGTTTTGAGTATCAAGAACAACCCAGTTTTCCCCATTCCATCCTTCGAAAGTCCAATTTTTAGGTGATTCTTTTGCTACATTCTCGTTTTTGCCACGACCTGTTAGAGAGTAAGAGTTAACAATTTGTGGACTTTCAAATTCATAAGCTATCCATCCATATGGCACACCTTCTTTAGAAGCCCACCCATAGTCGTTGTTGTTATTGTTAAATGCGTTGAATGCTTGATGGTCAATCCCCCATTCGCTACTTGCACTTACCACTCCAGATGGAGAAGTATTAGATGTCATTACCGGAATTAAACTTGATACTGTTGTGGTATTTGCTTTAGTAATAGAAACAAAACTAAATAGCAGAAGTAAGGATAAAATGATAGGTACGTAAATTTTCTTTTTCATATGTATCTCCTTTAGTATGTTTATAGGAATCAAAGATACATAATGCAACAAGAACCGTCTAAACAATATTTTTTAAATATGTAATAAAAAGAGTGTTATATTTATTAATTCATAATAATTACATTTGGTGATAGGATTTCTATTGATTTAAGAAGATATGTTTGATTATAATGCGAACAAAGGTTCTTGTTTTTTAGGGGGTATCAACATGCAAATAAAGAGTGGTTAAACTGTTGAAATTGTTTACTTAGATAAAGTTGGCAAGATTACTCAGCGTAAAATTAAAATTAAAGGTATGAAGGACGGCAAGATTTGCGCAACTTGCTTAAACACTGGTGTCCCAAGAGTATTTCTAGCGGAAAGTATATTAGCTTGGCAGGCAAGTGATAAAGGAGCAATTGCATGAAACCATTAACGGATAAAAGAAAAAGAAGTCCTTGAAGCGTTGATTAAGATGATCAAAGTCAATCACTATCCACCTACTTTGCGGAGGAGTCGACGAAGACAATGAAACCAAACAGCGTAAGAAACTTGAAGGTAATGCATGACGCTTTACTAGAATCTTAAAACCCTTAACGTCTTTGGCGTTGAGGTTTTTTTTGTGTGTAGGCGTGGGAGTAGTAAGGAATCTCTGTAATGACGGTGCCCACAAAATGCCCACAAAAAATTAGTGGATGCTAATCGAGGATAGATCTTATGTGAGCTTTGTACTTTTCTATACTGCTTACTTCAATCTTCTTGGAAATGTGAGAATAGACATCAGATGTAATTGTAATACTGCCATGTCCGATTCGCTCCTGAACATACTTCATATCATTGTCTGCTTCTAGTAGGAGCACTGCATGAGTGTGTCTTAGTGAGTGAATCGGCATAGGTGGGAGACCGATCCGTTTCTAAATTCGGGAAAATGGATTGAATAAAGAAGAATTAATACACGATAGAATATCCAATAAATAAAGCGCCGAATACTTTCGTTTCAGGAACATCACAAAATGACAGGGTGATGTGGGCAACTGATAAATAACTTTGGATATAAAATCCTGCACAATTATGTATATCTAGATGTCGAATAACAGAAATAGACGTTTTTCATTTTATATTTACACTAAAGGACAGTATTTGCGATATTCTATTAAATAATTTGGAAACTTATGAACTATATGTATATTTTCTAAAGAATGATAATATTAAAATGTAATCGGCCGATTAACTATCTTATCGAAGGATGGAAGCATAGTGAAAATAAAAAAATATCTATCTGTACTTCTTGTTGCAGCAGTAGTTTTGATTCCATCGGCCTCCGCATTTGCTGACGAGAATAGTTCAACGTCCCAAATCACTCCTTATGTTGTTGGAGTTGGCGATAGTAGAGCGAATGCAATAACAATAACACCTAATGAATATGGCGGCCAAATTTTTGATCTGTTCATCCAAAGTGCTACCGATCAAGATTGGTTTAAATGGACAAATACATCAGCAAATTTCAAAAGAATTGTAGTTAATGTGGGAGGGTATAGTGGTAATGGTCCCACAAGAGCAGGTGTGATAGTTAGTTATAACGGCGTCAGTGAACTGGGACCTATATATACTGCTAAAGCGGGAACTTGGGAGACTCAGTCTTTTAGTAATATTATACTTCCACCTGGAGCAAGCATTTATGTTGTTGTAGACAATCCAAACTTTACTTCTATGTCGCAGTATCGTTTGAACTTTTCTCATTACGATTACAGTATTTAATTTTAGCAAAGAAGCATCTCAATAATAGATTGAGGTGCTTCTTTTTTTGATACTAATAATTATATAGACACGCCCATTGAGGCTTTTTTTATTTTGCTCTCTGAACTTAAAATAATAGGTGCCCGAACCGTCCTAGAACAATTTGAATTTCGAGCACAACTCCATAGCTGTAAATAAGAACGAGTCGATTGTTTGAAATTTTTCAATCCGTAGCAATAAAATTGAGAAAAGGTTTGAAGAATAAGAGGACACGTCACTCATGTGGGTAATAACTAATATAGTAATAAGGAGGTGCGTAATGAAAAAAATAATATTAACTACAGTTACTAGTATTCTTCTGTCTTCCTCAATTCTCGGTGCATGTAGTAACAATAAAACAACAGACGAGGCAAAACCTACAGCGTCAAGTGCAGCAACAATGCCAGTTGTTGAAGCTACAAGCACTCCTGAACCTTCTGCTACTCCTTCTATGGAGGCGCAGGAGTCCGCCAGTCCGGAGGCCACTGATCCTCTAACATCCGATCGGCCAAAGACCAAAGCATTTGGTGAACAGGAGGGAGGGGTCTCAGGGCAAGAAGGTACACTTGGGAAAGGTGATGGATATTCCCTGTATGTTTTTCAGGGTTTCACACTAGACTCACAGTCTGGTCGTTTATCATTAACTGAGGATCCAACCTATTATGCCGAAATTAAACACTTACCTGCCGATTACGATCTTACAGCTTTGAAGCAGCAGGGACAAACCGAGCTTTCTGCAATTGGCAAAGCAAACGACCATAGCGGGGAACTAATTGAACATCCTCTAGGTTTTGCTGAACTATATCTGCAGGCAACTGGTGATAAAGGGATAGAAGATTATATGGTCTGGAAGAATCAGGCGGGGGAAGCTTTTCTTTTTCGGATACACAATCCTAAGGGGGATTCGTCGAATAAGTTTGCACCTTGGGTGATGGTTTCACTTGCAACACTTGAACTTGAAGGGAATTAAGTGTAAACAGAACCGAAGGGGTTGTATGGAGTAGAAGAAGTGTGCCATAACCATAATCAAAAAAATGGTTGTTGGCACACTTCTTCTTCTTCTTTTTTGGTACCTTACTTCATTCGAACGCCAATTTCCGTTTGCTGAGGTTGCAAATTTCGCGTATGAGCCCGCTATAGGACCCAGTAGACCTTATATGAAGCTTTACCCTACATTTGGGATAATAAAGGACTCCATAGTCGCCATTGGCATTGAAAACACTCAATATGAGCCTCATCCTTAGGAATAACGTCACTGGAGTCCGAAACCATGCTCCAAAGGCTGAAAATTAGCAAATAGCGTCATCTGGGTCCGAAAGTCATGGCACGTAGTAGAGGGATTTAATGTTAAAATATCTTATATATAGATAACTAATTCTTTCCTGGGAAGGAGTAAGTTCATGCAAATTTTTATTTACATAGGATTGGGCTTTTTTATAATTGCAGGTATATGTGTTGGAGCCTTCACGACAGGTACACAACAAAGAGGTAACTTTTATTCGGAATCCAAGCGAGACCGTAAAGCTAAAAACAAAGTAGCTAATTGGTCCGCTTTAGGTGGTCTTATTTCATTAGCTATAGCTGGGATTCTTTATTTGTTGTAATTGAACGAACAGCATAAGGAGGAGCAGTGTTGCAGATGGTGAAGATTTTTAATGAAAATACGGTCTCATTTACTCAAAAACAGTCTCCGATCCCAGAGTTTGCTTGGCATACGAGTGAAAGATTAGCTGAAATGGTGGGTTCCAAGCATTTGGTTTTTGATATCAGATCTTTAGGTTACTGAAGGGGATGTAATATTTTTTGAAATGGGACCGGAAGGGGCGCACCAGCTTTATAATCATTCCGATGCACCATGCAGGTATCTGGATCTCCGAACGAACCAGGGAATAGATATTTGCGAATATCCAGACTCAGGCAAAATCAACATTTTGCCCTATCAAGAAATCTATCAAGCAGATGAACAGGCGGATTATTGTAAGGGAGAAGAGCATGTAAGGGAAAAATGGAATGGGGGAGCGTAATTGATTAAAGATCGTTGGTTTACAGTAACGGAAATTGATCCGACCACCTATGCAATCAGTGAATATGGACATTGGGAAAAGGTGCATTCTTTTTTACTCTTGGGGCAAAAACAAGCCGCGTTAATTGATACGGGATTAGGTATTGATAATATTAAAAGAATAACGGATCAGTTAACGGATTTACCTATCGCTGTCATAACTACGCATGTGCATGCAGATCATATTGGCAGTCATGGACAATTCGAGACAATCTATGTACATAAAGAGGATGCGGATTGGCTGATTAACGGAATAAAAGGCTTGTCCCTTGCCCAGATTCGTAAAGATATGAGCCGGGACATCAGCCTTCCTGTTCCTGAAACCTTTGATCCTAACACCTACATACCTTTTCAAGGGAAACCAACAGCTCTTTTACAAGAAGGGGATGTGCTCGACATAGGCGGGCGCAAAATAGAAATATACCACACACCAGGTCATTCGCCAGGTCATATCAGCCTTTTTGATCATGCCAACGGATATCTGTTTACAGGTGATTTATTGTATGACGTTACGCCAATCTATGCCTTTTACCCTTCGACTAGTCCGGTTGATTTAGTGGCATCCTTAGAAAAGATTACGGAAATTCCAGGAGTTACCCAAGTATTCGGTTCTCATAATACACTGGGTTTAGATCCATCTATTTTACAAGAGGTCAAAAAGGCGGTTCGTGAGTTACGTGAGAAAAAGGTAGTAGCACATGGTACGGGCATTCACCAGTTTGATGGGTTTAGTGTGCAATTTTAGATTTTTCTATGTCGAAAACAAATGAGAGGTATGGCGATATGGCGTCTACATCAAAGGCTTTTACTAAATCAATAGATTCCTATTTAAACTACATTAAAATGCCTTGGGGGAGATTGTTTTATCATTCCGCTTGGCAGCAAATTGACAATCACTGCAGCTCTGATGAGGCAAAATCTATTTTAGATATCGGCTGTGGCTTTGGGATAACCAGTCGTGAATTCGCAAAAAAAGGTTATACAGTTACAGGGATAGATCCGACTCCAGAGATGATAGTCATTGCGCAAGAGTCTGCATGTAAAGACGGTCTTAACATAGCCTTTAGATCGGCAACGCTACAAGATGCAGATGTATTAGCGGACGGATATGACTGGATTTTTTGCCATAATGTGCTTGAATATCTCGATGATCCAAAACAATTGTTAATGGACATTAGTAAAAAACAAAATGAAAACGGAATGCTTTCTCTTATAACTCATAATCCAGTGGCAAAAGTGATGAAAAAAGCCATTATGAATAAAGATCCTATGGGGGCTATAGACAGTATTGGAAACACGCAGGAATATAGCGGCATTATTCAAACAGACATTACCATCTATACAAAAGATCAATTAGTGGAATGGCTCGCGGAGTGTGGTTATGAGATTAGAAGTATATACGGAATACATAATATCTACGGATATATTGTGGATAATGAAATAAAAATGGATGAGCAATGGCATGTAGAAATGGTGGAGCTAGAGCTTAAGTTAAGCAGTTTATCTCCATACAAGGACGTTGCTATTTTCACACATCTTATTGCGCAAAAAGCAACTTAATTATTCAGAGACGATTGACCTGAACAGTGCATGCAATTGCTGTACTTGGGAGAAAGCTTCCTTGTACTGGTTGTCGGATTGTCGAATAGGCAATAAACCCGGCAAGAAGGAGATACAATACACAGGCGTTTCTTTGCTGTTCATATATATTTTAAGCGTAAGCTCTTCAATCACATTAGCTTCTTCATCGGTGTCCTTAAGGATGTTAATATCTGCACTTGTTGCAGTAGTTTTGCTGTTTTGATGTCTTTTGGATACTTTTGAAAGGGTGAGTGCGTTAACCACAATCTCGGATCCCATTACATTATCAAAAGAGTATAGCTTTGCTACTGCTTTTTTGTTACTCTTCGGATTTTTGGTACCGATTGCCAATTTTTTATTAGGCTCGTTAAGTGCGATCAAGTGAGATTGATTGGGGGGAATGAATGTTTTGGTGAAGCTGATGTTAAAAGATGAGGTCGCATTAACTAGCTTAGAAATTTCAGATGAAGCAGATAGCGTTTTCAATTTTATAATGGCGGCACTTAGAATTAAAACAACTCCTAAAATAGCAAATAAGTACATCAGGAAAATCAGCATATAATCACACCTCCTAGTTATCTCATTAGACTCAAATTGTTGCTTATTGAAAGATATGCCTGAATGATCTCCACTAGTATCTTTTAAAAGGGAAATTCGTGGAATTATAGGATAGGCTTCACGATTAACCCAAAAAAAGCACCCAGAGAAACCTTCCGATTCTGCAAATGATGCAAAATTGGGGGTTGCTGCAAGGGTGCTTTTTAAGGTGATTATGTAAACCTATAGAAAATTGAAGGCAGTGATATGATCGGTATAAACAATCAGCTGTTTGTATTCGATCGGAGTCCCATAACTAGCATAAGGTCTTACAGTAACGTCATTGAGGACAACAAAGTTATAGCTGAAATTTTTATCAGGGTGTTCTGCTCCCAAATAAGATATGTATTCGTCTACAATTACATCATCCATCAAAGATTTTAAATCAAATACATCCTCTTTGTTGGAGACGGTTGGAGAGACGATTCCCTGAATGCTGCCAAAAGAGGTGAGCAAATTCACTTTTTTTCCACTAGCTTGTTCATCATTTAAAAGTAAACCGGACAGCTTACCCAGTGCATCGACTTTAAAATCGACGAGGGTTCTAATTTTTGAATTATTCAAACTAAACACATCCTTTTCAATTTGCAATCCTGTTAACAATATTCGACATATAATCACCAAACTCCTAGTATGCTAATGAAAAAATACTTACTTATGTAATGACCCCCATTTTTTAATGTGATTTGGGGGTTGCCGAGCCTCCATTCGAATTTAATTTCTTATCGTTACTCGTGTGCCTATAGGGACAATAGCAGCGAGTGCTAACACATCCTCGTTGTACATCCGGATGCAGCCGTGGGACACCTCTTTCCCAATGGAGGAAGGGTCATTGTTTCCATGAATTCCGTAGTGTGGTTTAGACAGTCCCATCCAAAAAACACCGAAGGGACCCCCTGGGTCGGGTTGTTTGTTAATAATAGTGAATTCACCCACTGGGGATTGGGTTAACATCTTACCGATGCCGACAGGGAAACCTCTAATCACAATATCATTGTCCAGAAGATATAACATTCGTTGGGTCAGATCTACAATAATTCGGTAGTTGGGCATTATACGCAACACTCCTTTCTAATTAGGATATGAGCAGAACGCCTAAAGGGTTATTCATAGAAAATGGCCATTTTAGCCATTGGGAACAATTGTTCGTAAGTGGTTGGAAAGCAAAAAAACGTAGAAAAAAGGCTGTTCCGCATATGCGGAACAGCCTTTTATGTTAGAAGTGCATACTTAGTGGATATCTCGAAACAATCCGATGACTCTTCCGAGAATAGTTACGCGATTAAGGCGAAGCGGCTCATAAGCTGGATTCTCCGGCTGAAGCCGTATATGATCACGTTCCTTGTAAAAGGTCTTAACGGTTGCTTCATCTTCTTCGGTCATGGCTACAACGATATCTCCGTTGTCCGCTGTTTGTTGTTGGCGAACAATCACATAGTCACCATTCATAATGCCTGCGTCCACCATACTATCACCCATGACAGACAGCATAAATACTTTGTTGTCACCTACATAGTGAGTAGGAAGTGGGAAGTAGTCTTCGATATTCTCTGTAGCAGTGATAGGTACCCCGGCGGTAACTTTACCTACGACAGGAATCCGTGAGATGGTCTGCGCGAATTGGTGAACATTCTCTGAATCCTCTTGGCCTAGTAATTCTATTGCACGTGGCTTCGTTGGATCTCGACGAATAAGTCCCTTCTTCTCAAGCCGGTCCAAATGACCGTGAACTGTGGAGCTGGAAGCAAGGCCAACAGCTTCTCCAATTTCCCGGACGGAAGGTGGATAACCCTTGCTGCGGACTTCGCTTCGTATAAATTCCAGGATCGCCAGCTGGCGACTTGAAATCTTTGACATTGGAATCAACCCCATATAGTAATGTTTGGGAAAATTATAACATAGAACTACCGTTCGCACAAACATAAGTTCTAACTATTATAAATATTAATCTGCTAGAGTTAAAAAATGGTAGACAAATGATAATAAAATGAACCGCTTGAGTCTCTCGAAAAAAAGAGAACAATTGTTCTGAAATAGTATTGAACAAAACACATGTTCGTGTTATTATAAATTCGAAAGTAAGAACAAGTGTTTGGAGGATGATGATTATGCTAAAATACAGTACATACCGCAGCATCTACGACAAGGCCCCAGTGGTTGAATCTATAGGACATAATGACGTTGCCCGTAATTCCGCTAAGGTGAAAGAGATAACGGAACGTTTGCTTGGAGGGATGATTTCGTTGTTCCGTCAAGATTTCTTTATTAAGTTAATATTGATTTTCGTGCTAGTATTATCTGGCCTAACAGTAGTGGGAAATGTGTTTGCAGGATCGACGACTATAATGAAGGAAGAGAAGCGGATTGTGGTTGAACGTGGAGATACACTATGGAGTATTGCCCTTAAGAATAAACCAGCTGATATGAAGACAGTTGTTTATATAGAAGGAATTAAACGTTCAAGTGGGATTAAGAGTAGTCAAATTAACGCTGGAGACATACTTACTTTACCTATTTATTAATTTTCTGAGAACATAATAGAATGACCAGTAGAGCTTGCAGGGAGTAGACCTTGACAAGCTCTTTTTCTCATGGCAGAGTTAGAATTAATTTATAGGGGGAGGGAAAGTATTGAATATTGATGAGTTGGTCGCGCGAATTAACGAATTGGCACGCAAACAGAAGAGCGTAGGCCTTAATCAAGAGGAAGTGGCGGAACGCGCCAAGCTTCGTGAAATTTACCTGGGGAATATCCGCAATAACTTCCGAGCACAATTAAATACTATTGAAGTAGTAGATAACGATGAGCATGAACAAGGTAACAAGGGGCTTAAACATTAGCTCGCTGTTCCTTTTCATAGATATTTCAGGATGACTAGGGGGAACGCACATGGCCCGTTCTTGGGAAAGAATGGTTCAACGCAACACACAGCAAATCAACAAGCAAAGAAAGAAACAAGGCAAGGATACGATTTATGCCTCTAAATCTCCTACCCAGAATGCCGAAGTCTTTAAAGGTCGCAACATTGCATTTCCGGTAGTGTTAGTGATACTTGGCACTATGTTTTGGGTAGTTGGTTCTATTGATCAGGCCAAAGGCAATGGCATGCTGGCTAATTGGCTGGGAGTAGTACTGTACTATTTGCTGGCAGCGCTATTGTTCTTCCGTCGTCCGTACTTGAAGGTGGAAAAAGCAAGACTGTCCACTATTAAATTCAATCGCGAACGCGGACTTCCAGCTGCAGATATTGAGAAAATCACCCTTTCGCGTGGAGCTGTAGTCATTAAGCACAAAGGGAAACGTAAGAAATGGATTTTCACAAAACTTATGAATCGCTATGATACTAATGCGATGAGTACACGATTAGAAGCATTTGCTAAAGCTCACAACATTGAAGTAGTTCACGAATAGAACTAGACCAGTTAAAGGGAGAGGGAGACCTGTAATGCCAATTTCTGCTGTACTATTTGACCTTGATGATACATTGCTGTGGGATGATCGGAGCGTCGAAGAAGCATTTCGTTCTGCTTGTGAAGCCGCCGGGGATACGATTGATCCACAAGAACTAGAAGTTGCAGTTCGTAAGGAAGCAAGTAGCTTGTATGAATCTTATGAGACGTTCCCATTTACAAAGATGATCGGAATTAATCCTTATGAAGCACTCTGGGCTAACTTTACGGCAGGTGAACAGCCAGAATTCCGTCAATTGGAGCAGCTTGCACCGGTATATCGTAAAGAGTCTTGGCGTCGCGGACTTGCAGTGTTAGGGGTGGAAGACGAAGCACTAGCTGAGACCTTGGCAACTAAATTCGCAGCAGAGCGCAGAAAACGTCCATACATCTATGAAGAAACAATGCATGTACTGGAACAGTTACGGGGTCAAGTGAAGCTTTTGCTACTTACGAACGGCTGTCCTGCACTGCAACAAGAGAAACTAGATGGTGTGCCAGAGTTAATTCCTTTCTTTGATCATATTGTGATTTCCGGAAGCTTTGGTAAAGGCAAACCGGATAAGGAAATTTTCCTGCATGCTTTAGAGCTTCTTGATGTAACGCCTGAGCAAGCGGTTATGGTCGGCGATAAGCTGACAACGGATATCCGTGGGGGGCTGGCAGCAGGGTTGACCACGGTCTGGATTAATAGAAAAGGTAGAGCACCTAGTCTTGATATTCATCCGGATCATGAAATCAATCACCTTGAGGAACTTCTTCCACTAGTTCAATCCTTGTAAGATATACAGAGCTATTAGCTCCAACATAAAGACTTTATAAAAGCAGCGAGTTTCTGAGATCCTAAGAAACTCGCTGCTTTTCTGTACATACATACTAACATAAGGATTTCATTAGATTTTTAAGTAAATGATTTAAGTCACAAGACTAATGCGGAATTGATGCAAAATACTGAAAAACCAATAATAATGTGTATAATAGATGGAGATGTATAACATGAATTGGTAGATTTTTATTATTCGATAATGATTGGGAGGGCTCCAAATGATGAGATCGAAGAAATTAGTCGCTGTATTATTAGGTGCAACACTTCTAGTACTAGGTGGATGTTCTTCAAATGGAACCAAGCATTCAGAAATACATAACATGAATATGAACATGTCTATGGAACCTATCAAAGTCGAACTACAATGGAGTCCTGAAGAAGTTGTTGTAAATCAAAAGGTAACCTTTGAAGCTGTGGTGACCCAAGATAACGAGGCAGTAGATGATGCAAAAGAGGTTCTGTTCGAAATTGTGAATAAAAATGATGAGGGACAGAAAATAGAGCTTAAGGGAAAGCTAATTGGTAAAGGAGTCTATCAAGCAGAAGGGACCCTTGAAAAGGAAGGACAATATAATGTCACTTCACATGTGACAGCCCGGACACAGCACTCTATGCCTAGCAAAGAGCTGTCTGTGAAACCATGATTCAAAGGTTCGCAAAGGTTACTGAGCAATAACAGATAAAGCAGAGTGGAAAGGAAGGCTTTTCGAAATTCCTTTATTCTGCTAAACTTACTCTAATGTTTTACTGGGGGGACTATTAGTTGGCTAAATATACACTTGAGGAAAGCTTACAACAAAGGATTTTGATCCTTGATGGCGCAATGGGCACGATGATCCAACAGGTGCCTCTTACTGGAGAAGATTTTGGAGGCGATGAGCTGGACGGCTGTAATGAAATGCTGGTATTAACACGCCCAGAAGTCATTCAGACGATTCATGAGCAGTACCTCGAAGCAGGGGCTGATCTCATTGAGACTAACACATTTGGTGCAACCTCTGTTGTGCTAGCTGAATATGATATTCCTCAGCGGGCACGTGAGATCAATCTAGCGGCAGCAGAGTTGGCTCGAAGAGCAGTAGACAAATATGACACACCTGACCGTCCGCGATACGTCGTGGGGGCTATGGGTCCAACAACAAAAACGCTCTCAGTAACTGGAGGCGTTACTTTCCAAGAGTTAGTTGATAGCTATGAGGAACAAGCAGTGGCATTGATCGACGGTAAAGTAGATGTTTTGCTGCTGGAGACCTCTCAAGATACACTTAACGTTAAAGCTGGAAGTATTGGTATTCGTAATGCTTTTGAAAAGACTGGCATCACGTTGCCGGTTATGATTTCCGGAACAATTGAACCAATGGGTACTACATTGGCAGGTCAGAATATTGAAGCATTTTATATCTCATTAGAACATCTGAAGCCTATCTCTATGGGCCTCAACTGTGCGACTGGTCCTGAGTTTATGCGGGATCACATTCGTTCGCTTTCGGAGATCTCCTCCGCAGCCGTGAGCTGTTATCCAAACGCAGGATTGCCGGATGAGAACGGACATTATCATGAATCTCCAGATTCTTTAGCTCGCAAGATTGCAGCCTTTGCCGAAAAAGGCTGGCTGAACATTGCAGGGGGTTGCTGTGGAACGACACCAGAGCATATCCGTGCGATGAAGGAAGCACTTTCTGAATATCCTCCACGCCCGCTGACAGGTAATCATCCACCTGCACTTTCAGGCATTGAGCCTATCTATATTGAGAACGACAACCGCCCATACATGGTTGGTGAACGTACGAATGTACTTGGCTCTCGTAAATTTAAACGTCTTATCGTCGAAGGTAAATATGAGGAAGCCTCAGAAATTGCCCGTGCTCAGGTGAAGAGTGGGGCACAGGTTATTGACGTGTGTGTACAAGACCCTGACCGTGATGAGATTGAAGATATTAAGCTTTTCTTAGAACTGGTTGTGAAAAAGGTTAAAGTACCCCTGATGATCGATACTACCGATCCTAAGGTTATCGATTTGGCTTTGCAGTACTGTCAAGGTAAGGCGATAATTAACTCCATTAACCTTGAAGATGGTGAAGAAAAATTCGAGCTGGTGACGCCGATCATTCATAAATATGGTGCAGCTATTGTTGTGGGTACCATCGATGAGACGGGACAAGCCATTAAGGCGACAGATAAACTGGAAGTGGCTAAACGCTCCTATGACTTGCTAGTGAATAAGTACGGTTTAGCAGGAGAAGATCTTATTTTTGACACGTTGGTGTTCCCTGTAGGAACCGGAGATGAACAATATATCGGTTCAGCAAAAGAAACGATTGACGGCATTCGTTTGATCAAGGAAGCACTTCCAGGTGTTCATACGATCTTGGGCATCAGCAACGTCTCCTTTGGATTGCCGGAAGCGGGACGTGAAGTGTTGAACTCCGTATTCCTTTATGAATGTACAAAAGCTGGGTTGGATTATGCGATCGTAAATACAGAGAAAGTGGAGCGGTATGCTTCCATTCCTGCTGAAGAACGTCATCTTGCTGAGGAACTGATTTATAATACGAATGATGAGACGCTTTCTGCTTTTGTAGCTGCTTTCCGTGGTAAAAAAGTAGAGAAAAAAGAGAAGATTTCCAACCTGTCACTTGAAGAACGTTTAGCTTCCTATGTGGTTGAAGGTACGAAGGAAGGACTCATTCCTGACCTTAATGAAGCATTGACTAAATCTGGCCCGCTGGAGATCATCAATGGACCGCTGATGGCAGGGATGTCGGAAGTCGGCCGGTTATTTAATAATAATGAATTGATCGTTGCTGAGGTGCTGCAAAGCGCTGAAGTGATGAAGGCTTCTGTCAATCATCTAGAGCAGTTTATGCAGAAGGATGAGACAGCAGTTAAAGGAAAAATTATGCTGGCAACCGTAAAAGGGGACGTGCATGATATTGGTAAGAATCTTGTGGAGATCATCCTCTCCAATAATGGTTATCAGATCATTAATTTGGGTATAAAAGTACCACCAGAGACCATTATCGAAGCCTTCCGTCGAGAAAAAGCTGATGCGATAGGATTGTCCGGGCTGCTTGTGAAATCTGCTCAGCAGATGGTCCTCACCGCTCAGGATTTACGTACAGCAGGGATCGATGTTCCGATTATGGTTGGCGGCGCAGCTTTGACCCGTAAATTTACGAAGACCCGTATTCGTCCAGAATATGACGGTCTAGTATTGTATGCTAAGGACGCTATGGACGGGCTGGATATTGCCAATCGGCTTATGAACCCTGAAGAACGGGAGAAGATTGCCGAGGAAATTCGTGTGGAGGCAGAAGCAGCGGTTGCGGTGGCGCCTAAGCAAGAACTGCCGAAACTAACCAGAGCAGTGCGTTCCAAAATATCTCCAGATGCACCTGTATTTGTTCCACCGGATTTAGAACGCCACGTACTGCGTAACTATCCATTGGGGCATATTATCCCCTATGTGAATATGCAAATGCTGCTGGGTCATCATTTGGGGTTACGGGGTTCGGTAGAAGCCCAATTAGCTGCTGGAGATCAGCGGACTGTTGAACTGAAGGGTACCGTAGACGATATTCTCCATCAAGCAATGCTAGAGGGTACCATTACTCCACATGCTATGTATCAATTCTTCCCTGCACAATCGCAAGGGAATGATATTATAGTGTATAATCCACAGAATACGTCCGAGATCCTGCATACCTTTACTTTCCCGAGACAAGGGGTAGAGCCTCATCTGTGCTTGGCGGACTTTTTGAAACCTGTTGACAGTGGTATTATGGACTATGTTGGATTCCTAGTTGTAACAGCAGGTCACGGTGTACGTGAATTGTCTACTCAGCTGAAAGAAAGCGGAGATTATCTGCGTTCACACGCCTTGCAGTCGGTTGCTCTTGAAGTGGCAGAAGGACTGGCGGAACGCGTCCATCATATGATGCGCGATACTTGGGGTTTCCCGGATCCGGCGGATATGACGATGAAGCAAAGACATGGGGCAAGATACCAAGGAATCCGTGTTTCATTTGGTTATCCTGCATGCCCGGATTTAGAAGATCAAGGTCCACTGTTTAAGTTGTTATCTCCGGAGGATATCGGTGTTCACCTTACAGAAGGCTTTATGATGGAGCCCGAAGCTTCCGTTTCGGCTATGGTATTTGCCCATCCAGAAGCGCAGTATTTTAATGTAGAGAAGCTGTAATTCTTTCATTTATATACCTGGTCTGTAGGGGATTGTATCCCTTTCAGCGGAACCTCCCGTAACTGGGGGGTTTTTTGCTGGAAGAAGGTCGTTTAGAATTGAAAAGAGATGGTTGAGCCAATAAGCAGAAGGGAGGAAAAAGAATGGATTTATATTTTTTAGGTACTAATGCAGGTGTGCCAACGCTACAACGCAATGTAACGTCCGTTACATTAAGACTGCTGGAAGAACGTCGCAGTATTTGGATGTTCGATTGTGGGGAAGGTACACAACATCAGGTTCTTCGTTCACCGATTCGGCTAGGAAAGCTGGAAAAGCTATTCATTACCCACTTGCATGGTGATCACCTATTTGGTCTTCCAGGTCTATTATCAAGTCGTGGTTATCAGGGAGGGACAGCGCCGTTAACGGTGTACGGACCCCCTGGATTAAAAGCTTACTTAGAGATCTCCTTAGCTGTGAGCCAATCCCGAATTCCTTATAAGATTGAGATTGTAGAGCATACAGGAGGAATTATATTCGAGGATGATAGCTTTAAAGTTGAGGCTGCATTACTTGAGCACCGCATTGACAGCTATGGCTACCGGGTAACGGAAAAGGATAGTCCCGGAAGCCTCAATACGGAATTGCTTAAGAGTTATGGTTTAAAACCGGGACCGATTTATGGGAAATTAAAAAAAGGTGAAGATGTTGTTACGGATGAAGGTGTACGAATCTGTGCTGCTGATGTTGTCAGGGAACCCAAACGAGGACGTATTGTTACTATCCTTGGAGATACAAGACCTTGTTCGGGAGCCTTAGAACTCTCTCTTAATGCAGACCTTATCGTTCATGAAGCAACCTTCGCCCATGATCTGGCTGACATGGCGTATCAATATCATCATAGTACAGCCCGTCAGGCTGCAGAGTTAGCAAAACAAGCCAAAGCAGGACAGCTGTTGCTGACTCATTTCAGTTCTCGTTACAGCTCGCATGAAGAGTTAATTCCTTTGCTTGAGGAAGCTGAACTCCTATTCCCAGAGACATTATTAGCTGAGGAATTTAATGCATATCCGGTACCTCGCAGACTAAATGGGCAACAGGGGGAATGATTATTTTCCGGGAAAGCGCAGGAAATGACAGTGCTATGCTAAAAAATGCTGGATGGGACGGTTGTTCGATTTCATTCGACGAAGTGTGTTAGATTTAAAGTAATCACGGAGTAAAAGACGAACGAATGGCTGGACATATTGCCGAAAATCAGTAGGTGATATCTTCCACCTAAAGGGATTGAGTTTTTCTGTAAATCCAAGCAGGGCAAAGGCTACGAGTTTGTTAATACTATTATTTATTTATTATATTAATTAAATTTATTGTGGAAACTGAGGGGTTAGTGATGGAACAAATTGAAGGATTATTGATTGATCTAGATGGTACATTGTACCATGGGCATAAAATGATTCCCGGTGCTGATCTGCTGATAAAAGCTCTTCGTGAAGCGGATATCCCTTTTTTATTTGTTACTAATAACTCATCGCGTACGGCAGCTAACGTTGCTGCCCACTTAAGTGGAATGGGAATTGAGGCGAAACCTGAGGAGGTATGTACCTCTTCTATGGCAGCCGCACGTTACATAGCTGAGGAATCACCTGGGGCTACAGTGGCGATACTTGGAGAAGAGGGACTGCGTATGGCTTGTGTTGAGGCAGGGCTCCAAATCGTCACAGAATCCCCTGATTATGTGGTGCAAGGTATCGATCGTTCTTTTAATTATGCTTCGTTAGCTCAAGCTTCGCGTTGGATTTTGAGCGGGGCAAAGTTTGTGCTCACCAATCCAGATTTAATGTTACCATCAGATGATGGGGTTATGCCGGGTGCGGGTGCGATTGGTGCAGCAATTGAGGCTGCTAGTGGAGTGAAGCCAGTAGTGATCGGTAAGCCAGAATCCCACCTGATCAAATATGCGACAGATCTTCTGAACATTCAACCTGAACATGCTGCTGTTGTTGGGGATAATATGCGTACGGATATCGCTGCGGGTGTTAATGCGGGCTGTCGTACAATCCTTGTTCTTACCGGTTTAACCACTACAGAGAATCTGGAGCACTATAAAAGCATCACAGGGATCACTCCCGATGAAATATGTGCCGATTTAGCTGAACTTAAAATGTTTCTCGGTGTATAATAGCTAGGGTCTTATTTACTTCACCAACTTAGAGGGGACGATGAGTATGCCAGAATTGCCGGAAATGGAGAATTATAGACAGCTGCTTAGCCAGCGTATTATAAATGTTCCGATAACTAATGTAATTGTGAACAGAGAAAAAACAATTAACATGGAGACAGAAGCTTTCATTAATGCCTTGATCGGTGCGCGTGTTGTTTTTGTAGAGCGGCGTGCCAAGTACATTTTGTTTCATCTCCATGATGGACGAAGATTACTATTACATTTAATGCTGGGTGGATTGCTTTTTTATGGTTCAGAAGAAGAACGGCCGGATCGTAATACCCAAGTAGAAATCGCATTTGGTGATCAGATCCTTTATTTTATGGGCCTGCGGTTAGGGTTCTTACATTTAGTATCCGTGAAGGAAAGCGAAGCAACGATGGGTAAGCTTGGACCTGAGCTGCTGGATCGACGGATGACGCCGGAACGTTTTGCTGGAATATTAAAAGGGCGGCGTGGTGCGTTAAAAAGTCTGTTAGTGAATCAGCATGTAATGGCGGGTATTGGAAATTGTTATGCGGATGAGATTGCTTTTGACGCAGGACTTCTGCCTTCAGTTTTAGTACAAAATTTATCACCTGAAGCCATTTCCCGCCTGTATCAAAGCATTCAAAAAGTATTAACTGATGCGACAGAGATTGGCGGATACATGGAAATGCCATTTATGACCGGTGATACGGTTACGGGTTCTTATAATGATCAATGTAAAGTCTATGACCGTGAGGGCGAGCCTTGCCTACGCGATGGGGGAACGATTATCAAAACAGAGCTGTCTGGACGCAAAGTATTTTATTGCCCAGACTGTCAGCATGAAGCCTAAACCCAAAATAGGGGCTCATGTCAGCATTCGTGGTGGATATGGGAGAGCTGCCCGATTTGCTTGGGAGAGCGGTGCAACAAGTTTTCAATATTTTCCGAAAAATCCGCGCAGTCTGAAGTTAAAGACGGTTGATATTCGAGATACAAGGGATTGTGCACTCTTTTGCCAAGAAAAAGGAATCACCTCTATCGCCCACACTCCTTATGCAATCAATATGGCTGCGAATAGGGATGACACTACCCCTCGAAAGGTGTATGTAGACTCCCTACTTAATGATCTGGAAATTGCTGAAGCCTGCGGTTCCTTAGGTATTGTTGTTCATTTTGGACATTTTGCTGGAATGGAGCCGTTACAAGGCTATCAAAATATTATACAATGTATGAATGAGACGCTGGAGTCATGGGAAGGTAACGCCAAGCTGCTAATCGAGAATCAAGCGGGCAACCATGGTACCGAAGGGATTACACTTGAAGAATTGGTGAAGGTTCGTGAGCTTAGCCAGTTTCCCGAGAAGATTGGATTTTGTCTGGATACCTGTCATGCTTTTGCAGCGGGAATTTGGAATCCTGAGCATACGGAAGACTTGCTTGAACGAGGAAACCAGCTTGGATTTTGGCCACATCTTGTAGCTGTTCATCTAAATGATTCTAAGTTTCCCTTTGATTCGAGACGGGACCGGCATGCTGGAATAGGAAAAGGTTATATCGGCGAAGAGGGTCTTAAGCGCTTAATAACTTCTGATCCATTACGTAAAAAATCTGTTGTTTTGGAAACTGAAAAGGGTTCAGATGGCAGTCATCGGAATGAAATAGCTACTGTTCGCAGTTGGTTTGAAGCGGGGGCTAGAAAGTGACTCATATCTATATGGACGATCTCCGTAAAGGTCCGCTTGGATTTGCTTTAGCCAGGACAACAGAAGAATGTCTTCTGATGTTGCGTGAGTGTGAGGTTGGTATTTTGTCGTTAGATTATGATATGGGACCGGATGATTATTCTGGTGGGGAAGTGGCTAGACGGATTGTTCTGGAAGGACTGTACCCCCGTGAAATCTATCTACACACCTCCAGTGTTTTAGGGAGAAAAGAAATGTATGAAATCTTATACGCGGCTAAACCTGAGGGGATGATCTTGTTTAATGGTCCCCTAAGTTCTGATAAGCTTTATGATATCGCTGGGGAGACGGGTCTGAAATGAAGGAAATGAATGAAGCGGATTTACTGGAGATACTCACGAGACCGGGAGAACCGCTGGTAGTATTTTTGCATACTCCGCTGTGTGGTACCTGTAAGGCTACAGAACGCATGTTGGAAGTAGCGGCACATCTATTGCCTGCTGAACTCCAAATGGTTGCCGGAAATGTAAACATGTTGCCTAATCTGGTCCAACAATACCGTATTACCAGTGTCCCTGCTCTACTTGTGGCTTCTGCTGACCGGATAGAGAATCCGCATATTTATTATTCAATGGTTTCAGTTGAGCGGATTCTGGAATACATAAGGAGTGTTATATCATGATCATTTCATTACAACATTTATCTCTGCGCAGAGAAGAAAGCCTAATCTTGGACGATGTATCGTTAGAAGTGAAGGAAGGCGAAAACTGGGTCATTTTGGGACGAAATGGTTCGGGCAAAACAACCATTTTGGAGATTATGACAGGTTATATATTCCCTAGCAAAGGAACTGTTGAGGTATTGGGGAATAAATATGGTCAATGTGATTTACGCGAGGTTCGTAAAGAGATTGGTTATATTGGTCCTTCCTTAATGGAGAAGATGTCTTTAAATGATCCGGTGTGGGAGGTTGTCGCTACAGGAGCTTACGCTTATTTGCGTTTCTACGAGAGCATTCCACACGATGTGAAGGAGAAGGCAATCCGCTTGCTAGAGGATATGAATCTGGGCAATATGGCACTTCATCCTTTTGGAACCTTGTCACAGGGAGAGCGAAAAAAAGCAATGCTGGCAAGATGTCTTATGGCTGACCCCAAACTACTGATTATGGACGAGCCTTGTGCAGGTCTTGATCTGTACGAAAGAGAAAAAATGCTGGCTGAAGTAGACAAGCTGAGACAACGTAATGTCTCCGTTGTATATGTAACTCATCATGTGGAAGAAATTGTCCCGCTTTTTACACATGTTGCTTTAATTCGCGACGGTAAGCTAGCTGGTTCCGGACCGAAAGAAGAAGTATTAACCAAAGAAATGATCTTGGCCACCTATGATATTCCTGTTGATGTAGAATGGGATAGCGGTCGTCCCTGGATTAAAATTAGACCTGGAGGCAAAACGATTTGAACGAATTAAGACATGATAACGAAGAGCAGACCACTGCTCCGGAAGAAATGGTGTACTCCCGATATATTTGTACAGCTAATCACGGCTTTGCGCCATATGCTCAGGAAGAGCTTCGGCGCTTGTTCGGCGCAGTGAAGAGTACGCTGCTGCTGCCGGGAGAAATCTTTCTAGCCACCTTGCAGTCTGAACCCGAGGAAGTATCACGATTGCTCACACAGAATCTGCCCATTTTCCTTCGTCATATACAGCCTGTGCAGTTTCAGGATGAAGGAACCATGGATGCGTTACAGCGTTTGGCTGTGTATTTAAGCCGCCGCAGTGAGCTAGAGGGGGAGAAAGTATCCCTAAATGTTCGTAAAGGGGATCCTTCCTTCTGGCAGGAAAGTCCGGGCGAACTTCGTGAATGGCTGCAGGAGCAATTGCAGAGCTTGGGTGCAGAATTTACAGTACAAGATCCGGCATGGGTCATTTCTGTCTACGCAGACGGGAATGCCTTATATGCAGGAGTGTCCAGACCAGAAGAGAATCTATCCGGCTGGAATGGCGGTGCAATCCGTTTCCGCAAGGAAGACGGACAAATCTCACGTGCTAAGTTCAAGCTGATGGAAGCGGAGAAGGAGTTCGCTATTCCTTTTTACAGCTTCCGTAATGCGCTTGATATCGGTGCCTCTCCAGGGGGCTGGACTTCTTTCTTGCTGGAGCGTGGAATGAAGGTAACAGCGGTTGACCCTGCTTTGATGCATGAATCGCTGCGTAATTACCCGGGTCTGAAGATCCTGCGCAAAAATGCCGGAGAAGTGAAATTCCGCGATAATGAATTTGATCTGCTTGTATGTGATATGAGCTGGAGTCCTAAGCTGATGGCGAAGCTTGTAACCGGGCTGCTGCACAGCCTGTCCCCAGGTGGAACAGCGATTGTGACTGTGAAGCTGATGCATAAGAAACCACTAGCGATGATCAAAGAGATCATTGCAATGTTTGAGGGCGAACGTATGCAGATTCAACGGGCCAAGCAGCTGTTTCATAATCGTGACGAAATAACACTTTATATGATTAAATACTAAGTTAGATCCTAATTTAAAAATCTTAAGGGAAAGCATCCCGTTATTAACGTTATCGTAATCTGCGGTAACAACGTTAATGGCGGAAGCTTTCTCTTTTTTTTATGTGAAAAAGGGGGTATGTTTAGTTGAATTTTGCATCGAAGCTTGGGATAGGGCAGATAATGGACGCCAGATACAGAATTATTGAACAGATTGGAACAGGTGGAATGAGTATTGTTTATCTTGCGGAGGATCTGCGTTTAAAGGGGAAACGTTGGGCTGTAAAAGAAAGTGTAAGCTCAGAAGAACTACCTTCAGACATTGAGGCGGAAGCGGAGATGCTAATGTGTCTGGATCACCCGCGGCTTCCACGTATTGTTGATTACTATCTTTCGGATCAAGAAGGGTATTCTTATTTAGTTATGGATTATATTGAAGGGATAACTTTAAGTCAGCTGATGAAGGATAATCCCGGACCATTGCCTTGTGAATTCATCCTACAAATAGCTAAACAGCTTTTAGAAGTCCTGCAATATTTGCATGGTCATCATCCGCCCATTGTTTATCGTGATTTAAAGCCCTCCAATCTTATGTTAACTAAGCAAAAAGAATTGATGTTAATCGACTTCGGAATCGCGCGGAATTTTAGAAAAGGAATCGTTGAAGATACGGTGAAGCTTGGTACAGTAGGATTTGCGGCTCCTGAGCAGTATGGGAATGGGCAGAGTCAGCCGGTTTCTGATTTATATGGTCTTGGTGCATTACTTTTGTATATGGCTACCGGAGGCTTATGCAGCCACTGGGAGTCTGGAATGGAAAATAAGTTGCGTGACCATGTTCCCGAAGCTTTTATTCCTATAATTAGACGTTTATTACGGCCTCATCCGGAGGAAAGATATCAGGAGGCAACAGCTGTTATTCAAGCGCTGGTTCGTGTGGAGAATGATATGGATGAAGGTAATCCTTTAGCAGTGTCTGTGCCCCTAGCGGTTGATAAACGGAAGGCTAAAGTGATCGCCTTACTTGGAGTAGGGCCGGGACTTGGAACAACACATACTTCATTTGCAATTAGCAGTTATCTGGCACAGATCGGTTCAACAGCTTGGGTTGATCTATCACCGGATTCATCGGTTTATGAGCGCATGCACAATATGGTTGATGTGCAGAGCGCTTCAGTTTCTGCTAAGAGCCCTGAGCTTGCATTTTCCTGGAGGAAGGTTCATTACTGGAAGCGACCTCACCATGGGGATGTAGCAGAGCTTATGAGAGGAGCTTATCAATTTGTGGTATTAGATCTGGGCACGGGTGGATTTGATGGAGCGCTGGAAGAAATCAAGCATAGCGATATTCCCATTCTAATTGCTTCTGGCGCCGATTGGCGGTTGGAGGAATCTTTATTATGGATTAAACGGAGTGGGCTGCAGCCTGAACGGGAATGGAGAGTGGGGTTACCACTTGCTGAATACCAATCTGTTGAACTATTGCGAAATTCTTTAGGTATAGATAGAGTTTATAATCTACCGTGTCAGCAAGATCCATTTTTACAAAAAGGGAAGTTGGCAGATGTAATTGCTGAGCTGTTAGGGGACATTAAGGGCGATCGGAACGTTGGAAAACGCCGTGGTTTTTTCTTAAGATAGGCTATTGGGACTAACATTTAATTCAGTGTTCCGCTAAAGTATGATAAAATATATATTTATATGTGATTTGATTTACGCATTATTTAAGTATAGACAGGAGCTTGCGGAGAATTTATGAGTTTACTTACTGTAGAAGACGTTTCCCACAATTTTGGGGATCGGACATTGTTCAAGAACGTGTCTTTCCGGTTGTTACCAGGAGAACATGTTGGAATTGTTGGAGCAAATGGCGTTGGTAAATCGACGCTAATGAATATTTTGACAGGAAAGCTTTTGAAGGATAATGGTAAAGTAGAGTGGACCCCTCGGGTGCGTTACGGTTATTTGGACCAACATACGATTCTTACACCGGGCAAAACGATTCGCGATGTTCTAAAGGACGCTTTTTTGCCATTGCTTGAGTTGGAGCAGGAAATGCTGAAGATCACAGAGCAGATGGGTGATGCTTCGCCTGAGGAACTAGAAGTACTACTGGAGCAGATGGGAGACATTCAGGAACAACTGGATATCGGAGATTTCTATCTGATTGATGTAAAAGTAGAGGAAATGGCCAATGGTTTAGGCCTGTCCGTGATTGGGCTAGATCGTGATGTTGCTTCTCTCAGTGGTGGTCAAAGAACCAAAGTGCTGCTGGCGAAGCTGCTACTGGAGAAACCCAATGTACTATTGCTTGATGAGCCTACCAACTATTTGGATGTTGAACATATCGATTGGCTGACCAACTATTTGAAACAGTACCCTTATGCGTTTATATTGATTTCCCATGACACTGAGTTCATGAATAAAGTTGTTAATGTCGTTTATCACTTAGAGTTCGGTAAATTGACCCGTTATACGGCCAACTATGAGAAATTCCTTGATATGGCGGAGATGAACAAAAACCAGCATATCGATGCCTATGAGAAGCAACAAGATTTTATCAAAAAACAAGAGGACTTCATACAGCGGAATAAAGCGCGTGCTTCAACTTCAGGCCGGGCAAAAAGCCGTGAGAAGCAGCTTGATCGTATGGACCGAATTGATCGTCCTGAAGAAGCTGCTAAGCCGACCTTTAAGTTTAAAGAGAGCCGGGCAAGCGGGAAAACCGTCTTCGAGGGAATTGATTTCGAGATCGGTTATGATCGTCCGCTGCTGCCACAGCTAAATATGGTCATTGAACGTGGTGAGAAGATTGCTATTGTTGGCTGCAATGGTGTGGGTAAATCGACACTGCTGAAGACAATTCTGGGAGTGATCCCAACATACAGCGGCAAAACCTATCTTGGGGATTATCTGAACCCTGCATATTTCCAACAAGAAGTGAAAGCAGCTAGTCTTACACCCATTGAGGATGTCTGGAATGAATTCTCCAGTTTAACTCAGAACGAAGTTCGTGGGCATCTGGCACGCTGTGGTCTAAAAAATGAACATATTACACGTCCGCTTAGTATGCTGAGTGGTGGGGAGCAAGCGAAGGTGCGTCTTTGTAAGCTTTTGATGCGCGAAAGCAACTGGGTACTGTTCGATGAACCTACCAATCACCTTGACGTTATTGCTAAAGCAGAGTTGAAGCGCGCTTTGCAAGAATATAAAGGCACAGTCCTGCTTGTATCTCATGAACCTGATTTTTATGAAGATTGGGTTACGAAAATTTGGGATGTTGAGCAGTGGTCAGCTGTACAGGTATAGAATAATCATAAATCCGGAGAATAGCAGACATCCTGCTGTTCTCCGCTTTTTGGATATGGGGAGGAGATAATGTATGTTTCATAACGCTGGGCGAGCAGATCGATACTCACGACAGATACGTTTCGCGCCGTTTGGAACTGAAGGACAGCAGGGTCTCGTAAAATCAAAAGTGCTTGTAGTTGGTGCGGGTGCGTTAGGTACAGGGATTGCAGAGACATTAGTCCGCTGTGGGGTTGGGCATGTTCTCATCGTTGACCGCGATTATGTAGAGTGGAGTAACCTGCAGCGCCAACAGCTGTATACCGAGATGGATGCGCAGGAGAGAGCTCCAAAAGCCATTGCAGCCCAGAACAGACTGCAGCAGATTAATTCTGAGGTTGTCATAGAAGCGCATGTTATGGATGTGCGGAAGGAAGAGCTGGAAGGACTCATCTCAGGGGTGGACCTGATTATGGATGGGACTGATAATTTCGATACACGTCTCATCATTAATGATATTGCCCAAAAGAATAATATCCCTTGGATTTATGGAGCTTGTGTAGGAAGCTATGGAATTACATATACGATTTTGCCTGGAGAAACGCCATGTCTTCATTGTCTTTTAGGTACAGTTCCACTAGAGGGAGATACCTGTGATACAGCGGGTATTCTCCCACAGGCCGTGCAATTGGTTACTGCAAATGCTACAGCTGAGGCGTTAAAGCTTCTCGGTAACCGTAAGGACCAATTACGGAATAAACTGCTGACTTTCGATGTATGGCGTAATGAACATCAAGAAATTGGCGTGAAAAGTGCTAAAAAGGAGAATTGTCCATCTTGTGGGACTCATCCGATCTACCCTTATCTAACAGCCTTAAATACGGAACGAAGTGATGTGCTTTGTGGCAGGGATACCGTACAGATCCGCCCTGCCCGGCCGCAGAAACTTAACTTGCAGGAAACAGCCAGTCGTCTGTCTCGTTTAGGAGACGGTGAGGTAGAGAGCAATCCTTATCTAATTTCCTTTAAGGAAGGTCCTTACCGGATGGTGATCTTCGCAGATGGCCGGGCATTGATCCATGGAACGAAGGATATTGCCGCTGCCCGTAGCTTTTATCATCGATATTTTGGATAAAAAGCATAATAAACAGATCCTCAGGCCATTTCATAGGAATGGTCTCTTTGTTTTCCGGGGATTCTATATCTATTAATGGGATGCTGATGCATGTCTGATGGATACGGGGGATCTTCGTGAGTGAGCAAATGATATGGTATATGTCTGCGGGAAACGGAAGAGGAGAGGAAGAACTAGACGCTATTGCGAAAGTGTTTAATGATATCGGTCTGCAAATAACAAAAAGCGAAGATCCCGAAGATCTTCGCTTATCCATTTCTGAAGTAGAACCGGTATTGCTGCTTGCTGATTTAGGCGAGGTGGGAACATGGGAAGGATGGAAAATCATTTCCGCAGTAAGAGATGAGGGAATGATTCTTCCGGTCATGGTGATTTCCGAAGAATTATCTGGTAACGGAGCAGTTGCGGCCTTTTTAGCCGGAGGGAATGATTTCATGACAAAACCACTACATACCGGTGAATTTAAATGTAGAATTCTAAATTTATTAACCCTCACGGGTCGGCGTCGAAATTTAAAACATCTGTTAAAGGTAGATGGTTTAATGCTCGATCCCAGCCGCAGGCTGGTCACCCGTGAAGGGATCGAGCTTAAGATGACGCATAAAGAATTCGATCTTCTATATTATCTCGCTGCGAATCGAGGGATTATATGTTCCCGCGAGGAAATACTCAAACAAGTATGGGGATATCAATTCCATGCAGATACCAATGTTGTAGATGTATACATCAGGCATATCCGCTTAAAAATTGATAAAGGGTACCGGAACAAGTTGATTCATACTGTTCGCGGAACAGGATATGTAATGAGGGTGCCCGAAGGCAGCACCACATCCTGAGACTAATTCTCTTTTATAGAAAAGACTCTACTATAGAGCTGTTGTTTACAGTACGCGGCGAGCCTTTAGATAAGTCTTTTTCCATGTACCAGAATTAAGATCAGAAACCGTAACACCTGGTTTACCGTAAGTGTGCAGAATTTTACCGTTTCCAGCGTATACAGCTACGTGAGTTACATTTTTACCAGTTGCTCTGCTGCCGCTGGAGAAGAATACAAGATCGCCGACACGAAGGTTAGCTTTGGATACAGCAGTTCCTACTTTTGATTGAGCCGCAGCTGTGCGGGGTAATGATACATTATATTTATTAAAGATATGTTTCATAAAGGAAGAGCAGTCAAAAACCTTAGTAGTAGAAGTAGAGGCTCCGAATTTGTATGGAGTTCCCATAAAGTTTTTTCCGAAATTGACAACGCTTTGTCCTTTGGACACCGTAGCGGCTTCAACTTTAGTTGCACCTACACCAGTTGCCATCATTGTTCCTAAGCCCATTGTAGTAACCATTCCTATAACAATCGCTTTTTTTATCCATTGTTGTTTATTCATGTTGTAAGTACCTCCAAAGTTAGTATATCAATCTGTCTTGCTTGGCTTGTCTTGCTTGCCTGATTCGTAGTATAGCAGGTTATCTATGTCATAAAATTTGGTAGAGCAGCAATAAAGTGAGGCTGGGCCTGGGTTGTAAACGTTTTATTAAAAATTCATTAAAAGTTACAAAAAATTAATAACTTGATATTTTGGGCAATAAAATAAGCCGCAAACCCCTTGATATATAAAGGATTTAACGGCTTTTTAATTTTGAAACAAAAGTTACAAGGATGTTTCTATATCACTATGTATTTAGTCTTTGCTCTGGATAATCAGCAATAATCCACTACGTATTCTAACTGTTCCAGTGGAGGAAATCAGTTTGTTGCTTACACCTAGAGATTGCCCTAGCTTTAAAGTAGCATCATTCAAAGGATATTGAAATCCTTCTAATGTAATCCCTGTTACTTCAGGAGTTAATGGAAGCAAAGATACATAGGTGTAGCCCAAATCTTCAATGACTGTTTGGGATCCGGTAAGTGTCACATAGTTATTAGAATCCATCACGTAGCAATTGATTTGCCGTTGCAGAGCCCTTGTCATCATTTGAATGCTGGCTAAGGAGTGATCAATTCGAGTGCCTGTAACTCCTAATAGTAAAATAGAATCAGGTTGCTGATTCATTGCAATATCGAGTGCCATCTCACTGTCGGTTAAATCCTTGTTCACGGCGTCACAAGTGATTGTTTTTTTACTTTTGGATTGAATATCCTGAAAAGCCTCAGGCGATACAGAATCAAAATCACCTACCGCAATATCGGGTATATATCCATGTGAGATGAGGAATAATGCACCCCGGTCCGCACCGATAATAAAATCTTCTTCATCTAATAGAGCGAAATAATCCGGAGATAGTTCTCCACCGGCAAAAATAACAACTCGTTTGGATGGCATAACATCCATTCCTCCTCTAAAACTCTAGTTGGTTATCCTGTCCCAGTATAATGCAGATCGAAAAGTTGCACAATTGACCAAGACAACGCTAAAATGATAGTGTGCGATTTTTTATGTGCATAAATTCATATTTACTAATGTTTTAACAATTGGGAGGTGAATGAAATCGTAAACGTGCTATTTGTCTGTCTGGGTAATATTTGTCGCTCACCAATGGCGGAGGCCGTTCTGCGCCATAAGATTGATGAACGAGAGCTTTCACATAAGATTCTGGTTGACTCTGCAGGAACTGGAGATTGGCATATAGGTAAGGAACCGCATGAAGGGACTAGACGTATACTTGATCAAAACAAGATTAGCTATGCAAATATGGCAGCGCGTTTGGTCAGTAGCGAGGATTTTCAGAAGTTTGATTATATCGTCTGCATGGACAAGTCTAATGGAGAGAATGTTCGAAAGGTTCCTGGTGGGGAAGAGGCTAAGCTTTTGTTCTTCATGGATTTATTGCCTGAGGAAGAATTGAGAGAAGTACCAGACCCTTATTTTACAGGTAATTTTGAACAGGTATATGATTTGATCAATGCAGGCTGTGACGTGTTGCTAGAAATGGTGATAAGAGAAAAGCTGTAACCCGGTTGGGTTCCAGCCTCTCTGATTAGTATTAAAGTAAATTAAGGAAATTTGCTGGATTAAACTGTAAGCGTAAACACGGCTGAAATCTACATACGTTCTTTAGATGTTCATTTTTTGCTTCTATCAATAAGGCATTATGTGTTTAAAAAATAGAGTAGAGATTCAGGGAGTTCCTTTTGCCAAAAGCCCCAGAGATGACGACCGTCTTTCTCCCGGTAGGATAAGGTAGCTCCACGTGCTTCAAGCAATGCTTTTGTTTCTCTGTTCATCTGAACAAAATCATAGGTCCCTGTATCAGTCTGGTAATCTGTTTCCTGCAGTCCAACGACCATATTAATGTTGAGCCAGGAGAGATCTTCTTCTTTAGCCAGCATGGCTTGTGATTCGGGATAGAATGCACCGGATAGGCTGATGATACGTGTGAAGATAGCTGGATAAGCAAGAGCGAGATGGAGGGAGACGCTGCCTCCAAGGGAATCACCGGCTAAGATTCGTTCGTCGGGTGTACGGCGTACGGGATAATTTTTTTCAATGAAGGGAATAATCTCTTCGGAAAAGCAAGATAGGTACTCCTTGAATCGGCTGCCGAACGGAGCGTATTCTTGAGTCCGAACAGCGACGTTAACTTCTACACCAACGATAATGAAGGGCTCGACATCTTCTTCTATAATAAGTTGTCCAGCAAGTGTAGCAATGCGTCCAAAGTTGAAAAATTCTTCTCCGTCTTGGCAGTACACCACGGGGTAACTCAGAACTTCATTGTAGCCTGGGGGCAGATAGATACGTAATTTACGTTCCTCCTGCAGATGTTCACTCCAAAGCGTTTCTTTTACAATTGTGCGTTTCAGAAAAACAGAATCGCTCATCGTTGTCACGTCACCTTTCTTGTCGAATTTTGCAATACACACAGGGTTACGCTAAAATTATTAAATGTGTAACTGTGTTATTAATCATTTACTTGTTGGAAAAGTGTTAAACTGTTATATAAAATTTCCTCACCTGTTATACATACAAAATTTGAAGGAATATAAATTTTATAAGTATTTCTTTGACGAAAGTAACTAAACAGGTGTATAATAATATTATAACAGAGGCAGCTGATATTCAAATTTTTTTATTGAGGTGAAGATAATGAGTAAAGTTCCTTATGAAGTGTATACAGAGGACGTCGAGGCTCTATCGGTACTTTCCCCGGATGGAGAAATTATCAATAAGGATAAGATGCCCGATTTAACCGACGATCAACTGAAAGAAATTATGTATCGTATGGTATTTACCCGTACTTGGGATGATCGTGCAGTAAACCTTGGCCGTCAAGGTCGCCTTGGTTTCTACGCACCGGTATCCGGTCAAGAAGCTACCATGATTGGTAGTGAGTTCGCTTTGGAGAAAGAAGACTTCTTATGCCCAGGCTACCGTGATATTCCGCAGCTAGTATGGCACGGACTTCCATTGTACCAAGCTTTCTTATATTCCCGCGGTCACCAACATGGTGGAGCTATTCCTGACGGGGTTAATGTATTGATGCCACAAATAATCATCGGTGCGCAAATCCTGCACGCTACTGGTATTGCTATGGGCTTCAAATTGAAAAAACAAAAGAATGTTGCAATTACTTACACTGGTGATGGCGGTTCTTCAGAAGGTGACTTCTACGAAGGCTTGAACTTTGCTGGTCGTTTTAAACTGCCTGTAATCTTCTTTGTTCAAAACAACGGTTATGCGATTACGACTCCGTTCGCTAAACAAACGGCTTCCAAATCGATCGCTCACAAAGCGGTTGCAGCTGGTATTCCAGGGATTAAGGTTGACGGTATGGACATCTTTGCAGTAATCAGTGCTGTACGTGATGCTGCAGAACGTGCACGCAACGGCGAAGGTGCTACATTGATCGAAGCTGTAACTTACCGTTTCCGTCCACACTCCCTTTCTGACGATGCAAGTAAATATCGTTCGAAAGAAGAAGAAGGACAATGGAGTGAAAAGGATCCAATCGCCCGTCTTGCCAAGTATTTGGAGAAGAAAGGTCTTTGGACTGAAGAAGATACTCTGCGCGTGAAGGATGAAGCGAAAGCTACTGTTAACGAGCAGATCAAAAAAGCTGAACAAACCGAAAAAATGACAATACCTGGCTTGATCGACAGCATGTTCGAAGTAACACCTAAACATCTGGAAGAGCAAAAAGCCGATTTTGAATAAGGGGGATATCAGGCAATGGCACAAATGAATATGAAAGAAGCGATTCGCGACGCGATGCGCGTTGAACTGAATCGTGACCCTAACGTTCTTATCTTCGGAGAGGATGTTGGTAATGTAGGTGGCGTTTTCCGTGTAACTGAAGGTCTGCAAAAGGAATTTGGCGAAGATCGTATTTTTGATACACCACTAGCTGAGTCCGCTATCGGCGGTCTGGCATTTGGTCTTGGTGTACAAGGCTTCCGTCCGATTGCTGAAATTCAATTCGTAGGTTTTATCTTTGAAGCACTGGATCAAATCGTTGTTCAAGCAGCGCGTTTGCGCTGGCGTTCTGGCGGTAAATATAACGCTCCAGTAGTATTCCGTACTCCTTTTGGTGGCGGAGTTAAGGCTGCTGAGCTTCACACTGACTCACTCGAAGGTTTGATCGCACAAAGCCCAGGGATTAAAGTTGTAATTCCTTCAAACCCATATGATGCTAAGGGACTTCTAATCGCGTCTATCCGCGACAATGACCCTGTCTTCTTCATGGAGCACTTGAACCTTTATCATGCATTCCGTGCTGAAGTGCCAGAAGGTGAATATACAGTTGAACTTGGTAAAGCGAACGTAGTACGTGAAGGTTCTGACGTTTCGATCATTACTTACGGGCTGATGGTACATACAGCTACCAAAGCAGCCGAGCAACTCGAAAAAGAAGGCGTTAATGTTGAAATTATCGACCTTCGTACTGTAAGTCCAATCGACATCGATACTATTGTAGCGTCTGTGAAGAAGACTAACCGTGCTATCGTGGTGCAAGAAGCACAAAAGAGTGCGGGTGTAGCTGCTGAAGTTATCGCACAAATCAATGAAAAAGCACTACTGCACTTGGAAGCACCTGTGCTTCGTATCGCAGGTCCTGATACTGTGTATCCATTCGCACAAATAGAAGATACATGGCTTCCAAACCCTGCACGTATTATTGCAGGCGTGAAGAAAGTTTTGGAATTCTAAATATTTTTACGAGAAACAGTTGTCATCCATATGGATGACAACGTTGTTTCATCTTATAAAGTTTAAATCATAAGGTTAGTCCCAATTTCACGAGGAGGTTTTCAAAGTGGCAAAGTTTGAATACCGATTTCCTGAACTAGGTGAAGGTCTGCATGAAGGTGAAATCATCAAAATGCATATCAAAGCCGGTGACAAGGTAACGGATGATGATATCGTAATGGAAGTTCAAAATGACAAGGCGGTAGTTGAGGTGCCTTGCCCAGTAAACGGTACTGTATTGGAAGTTCTGACAAAAGACGGTCAAGTATGCCGTGTCGGTGAAGTAGTGGCTATTATCGAAGCAGAAGGTGACGTGCCTGATCAAGAGGGTGCTGCTACTGAAGCTCCTGCTGCTCAAGCGCCAGCTGCACCAGCTGCTCCAGCTGCTCCAGCATCTAACAAAGCATCGAATTTTGAATATCGCTTCCCTGAGCTGGGTGAAGGTCTGCATGAAGGTGAAATCATCAAAATGCATATCAAAGCCGGTGACAAGGTAACGGATGATGACATCATCATGGAAGTTCAAAATGACAAGGCGGTAGTTGAGGTTCCATGTCCAGTGAATGGTACTGTATTGGAAGTTCTGACTAAAGATGGCCAAGTTTGCCGCGTAGGCGAAGTTGTAGCTATTATCGCTGCTGAAGGCGACGTTCCTGAACAAGAAGGTCATGCATCTGCTGAAGCCGATGCAGCAAAAGGAAGTGCAAACACTACTTCTTCCCCTGCAGCAACAAGCCCTGCTGAGGCTAAAGAAGGCGGATCTGCAAGTGTAACACCAGCTCCTGACCGCGATGTTTTGGCTACACCAAGCGTTCGCAAATTTGCTCGTGAGCAAAAAGTGGATATTTCCAAAGTGAACGGAACTGGTAAAGGTGGTAAAATCACTCGTGAAGACGTAGAAGCCTTCTTGAAAGGTGGTTCTACACCAGCAGCTCCTGCAGCAGCAGCGTCGTCTGAAGCTCCTAAGGCTGCTAAAACCGAAGCTAAAGCAGCACCTGCAGCAACTAGCGGTAACGTTAGTCTTGAAGAAGAACGTGTACCATTCAAGGGTATTCGTAAGGCGATCTCCAACGCAATGGTTAAATCGGCTTACACTGCTCCACACGTAACCATCATGGATGAAGTAGATGTTACTGAACTGGTAGCATTCCGTACACGTATGAAACCTATTGCTGAGAAAAAAGGCGTTAAGGTTACTTACCTTCCATTCATCGTTAAGGCACTTGTTGCAGCTTCCCGTCAATTCCCAGCACTCAATGCTATGATTGATGAAGAAGCAGGGGAAATTGTCTACAAGAAATACTACAATATCGGTATCGCTACTGATACACCAAACGGTTTGATCGTTCCAGTTATCAAAGACGCTGACCGTAAGAGCATTTGGATGATTGCTAGCAGCATCACTGACTTGGCCGTTCGTGGCCGTGACGGTAAATTGTCTGCTAACGAAATGAAGGGCAGCACGATCTCCATCAGTAACATCGGTTCTGCTGGCGGTATGTTCTTTACTCCAATCATCAACTTCCCTGAAGTGGCTATCCTCGGAACTGGCCGTATCAGTGAAAAAGCAGTTGTGAAAAATGGTGAAATCGTAGTTGCTCCAGTAATGGCGTTGTCACTCAGCTTTGACCACCGTATTATCGATGGTGCGACTGCTCAAAACTTTATGAACTACATTAAATCGCTGCTCAATAATCCTGAGCTGCTGGTTATGGAGGTATAATTATGGTAGTAGGAGACGCTTCACTAGATATTGATACATTGGTCATTGGTGCAGGTCCTGGTGGGTATGTGGCGGCAATTCGTGCCGCCCAGCTCGGCCAAAAAGTCCTCATCGTGGATAAATCGGAACTCGGCGGTGTATGTTTGAACCGTGGATGTATTCCTTCTAAAGCCTTGATCGCTGCTGCGCATCAATTTGAATCCGCACAGCATGGTGAAGTTTTCGGCGTTACAGCTGAGAATGTTAAAGTGGATTTTGCCAAAACTCAAGAATTCAAGAACAGCGTAGTTAAAAAAATGACTAGCGGTGTGACTAGCTTGATGAAGGGCAACAAAATTGAAGTATTTAACGGCGAGTGCATGTTTATCAGCGACACAGAAGCACGTGTGTTCAATGATCATGAATCTCCACGTTACCGCTTCAAACACTGCATCATTGCTACAGGTTCCCGTCCAATTGAACTTAAACCTTTCCCATTCGGCGGACGTATTCTGTCTTCGACTGAAGCTCTGGAACTTCCAGAAATTCCGAAGAGCATGATCGTAATCGGTGGTGGATACATCGGTGCCGAGCTTGGTCAAATGTACTCTAAATTTGGCACTAAAGTAACAATCATCGAAGGTTTGGATACTGTACTTCCAGGCTTCGATAAAGATATGACTCGTCTTGTTGCGAAAAACATGGCTAAAACTGGCATCGAAATCGTAACTAACGCTAAAGCTGAAAGTGCTGTTCAGAACGACAAAGAAGTAACCGTGAAATACTCTGTTGGTGGCGAGTCCAAAGAAGTTACAGCAGATTACTTGCTTGTTACTGTAGGTCGTCGTCCTAACACTGACGGTGAACTTGGTCTGGACCTGATCGGTCTTGAGCTCGACGAGCGCGGATTGATCAAAGTTGATCACCAAGGACGCACAAGCATTCCTACCATCTTCGCTATCGGCGACGTTGTTCCAGGTCTTGCTTTGGCTCACAAGGCTTCTTACGAAGGTAAAATCGCTGCTGAAGCAATCGCAGGACTTACATCTGTTGTTGACTACAAAGTCATCCCAGCTGTTGTATTTACAGATCCTGAGTGTTCAAGCGTTGGTTTGACTGAAAAAGAAGCAAAAGACAAAGGCTACAAAGTGAAAAGTGGCAAATTCCCGTTCGCAGGAAATGGTCGCGCAGTATCTTTGAACAGCCCAGAAGGTTTCATCAAAATTGTTGCTAACTCCGAGAACAATTTGGTACTGGGAGCTCAAATCGTTGGTATCGAAGCTTCTAACTTGATCGCTGAACTTGGTTTGGCAATCGAAATGGGCGCAACGCTTGAAGATATCGCTTTGACTATTCATGCGCATCCAACCCTTGGCGAAATCGTCATGGAAGCTGCTGAATTGGTTGAAGGTCACCCAATTCATGTAATGAAATAATTTTTCTCCAAAAATTGCTCTAGCAGGCAACAGAAAGGCGGACGCAAATGCGTTCCGCCTTTTTTTGTGTTTTCCACTTTTTTGAAAAGAGATATACTGGGAGGAAGAGCAATTACTTAATCTGTATTTTATAAATATAGGGAGGTTCAATGATGAGAGCTGATAAATTAAAGCCTGGAGATGAGCTGCGTATTATCTCTCCTTCCAGAAGTTTGTCATTAATCGATGCTCAGCAAAGAAAAATCGCTAAAGAGCAGCTTGAACGGTTAGGTTTTCGGATATCCATTTCAACAAATTCTTTTGAGACGGATGATTTTGTTTCCTCTTCTATCGATTCAAGAATTGAGGATTTGCACGAAGCCTTTTTAGACCCCAAAGTGAAAGGAATATTAACGACCATTGGGGGCTTCAATAGTAACCAGCTGCTGCGTTATATAGATTATTCAATCATTGCAGAGAATCCAAAGCGTTTATGTGGTTATTCGGATATTACTGCACTAAGTAATGCGATTTATGCTCAAACAGGATTAGTTACATACTCCGGACCGCATTTTTCCACATTTGCGATGCTCCACGATAATGAATATACTATCGAATATTTCCGCAAGCTGATGATGGAGAATAAAGAAATTCTAGTGCAGCCTTCCAGGCATTGGAGTGATGATGAGTGGTATCTGGATCAGGAAAACCGGATATTTATTAAAAATGAAGGTTCGTTCATTATCAATGATGGGGAAGCGAAAGGAACGATTATTGGTGGCAATTTATGCACTTTAAATCTTTTGCAGGGAACAGAGTATATGCCAAGTTTTAAAAATTCTATCTTGTTCATTGAGGATGATTATGAGTCAGCACCTGCAACCTTTGATCGAGATCTGCAATCCCTAATTCATCAGCCTGAGTTTGAAGAGGTCAAAGGGTTGGTGATCGGCAGGTTCCAAAAAGAATCGCGTATGTCAAAGAAGCTGCTGACCACAATTATCCGCTCAAAAGAAGAATTATCCGATATTCCTGTGATTGCAGACGTGGACTTTGGACATACATCGCCGATGATTACCTTTCCTGTGGGTGGACAAGCAAGCCTTCGGGCTTATGGGGCAAGAGTGGAGCTTAGGATAGCGGAGTAGAGATACAATTGCTGAATCAATCCTTTATAATTGAATAGGTAACCCGATTATTAAATATATTTAAAAATTATCTTACCTTCTACAAAAATCGGATTTTTCAGATATAATATATGAGGTGAAATATTACGGAGGTGCAATACTTTGACGAATGAGTTAGAACAAACCTATTTGAATTTTTTACAATATATTTTGGATCATGGTGTGAAAAAAGAAGATCGTACAGGAACTGGTACAATTAGTGTATTTGGTTATCAGATGCGATTTGATTTATCAAAAGGCTTCCCGCTGTTTACAACAAAACGTACACCGTTTCGTTTAATTGCAAGCGAGCTATTGTGGTTTATTAAAGGTGATACCAACATTCGTTATTTATTGATAAATAATAATCATATTTGGGATGAATGGGCTTTTAAAAGATGGGTTGATTCGGACGAATATGCTGGCCCGGATATGACAGACTTCGGGAATCGTTGTTTAGTTGATGAAGATTTTAATCAATTATATCAAGCAGAGATGAAAGCATTCTGTGATCGTGTCTTAGAAGATGATGAGTTTGCTGCCAAATATGGCGAGCTAGGAAACGTTTACGGTAAGCAATGGCGGAATTGGACATCTTCTACTGGCGAATCAATTGACCAATTACAAGATGTTATTCATCAGATCAAAACAAATCCTGATTCTCGGCGTTTAATTGTCAGCGCATGGAACCCGGAAGATGTTATAAATGCTGGGACGAAAGGAAGCAAAGCAGCGTTACCGCCCTGCCACGTTATGTTCCAGTTCTACGTTGCAAATGGTAAACTAAGCTGTCACTTGCTGCAACGCAGTGCGGACTCTTTTCTCGGGGCAAACTTCAATATTCCATCTTACTCTTTGCTTACGCATTTAATCGCATACGAATGTGGGCTAGAAGTAGGCGAGTTTGTATACAGCATTAGTGATGCGCATATCTATTCAAACCATGTTGAGCAAGTGAAAGAGCAATTATCAAGAGAATTAAGAGCATTGCCTACACTGGTTATTAATTCACAGAAGAAATCAATTTTTGATATTGAACTGGAAGATCTGGTCATTGAGGGGTACAATCCGCATCCTTCGATAAAAGCGCCGATCGCAGTATAACGTAATTGTAAATGAAGATTCGCAAATATTATTTCTGGCAGTATAGTTTTTTACTTTAGTATGGAGGAAGGAGAGAACTTCATGAGTATTAGCTTAATATGGGCAATGGGTGCCAATCATGTCATAGGAAAAGATAACGATATGCCTTGGCATTTGCCGCTGGATTTTGCTTATTTCAAAGCAGAAACATTAGGCAAAAGAATCCTAATGGGCCGCAAAACATGGGATTCGCTCGGAGGCAAGCCCTTGAAGGGCAGAACGAGCCTAATTCTAACTAGGGATACTGATTATTCAGCTGAAGGTGCAGAGGTTCTACACACGCTTGAAGAGGCTCTCAGCGAGGGTAGAAAAGAAGATGAGCTGATGGTAATCGGTGGTGCGGAAATTTACCGGTTGATGTTGCCGTATGCTGACAAGTTGATGTTGACGCAGATCGAACAGGATTTTGAAGGAGATACCCGGTTTCCTGAGATTGACTGGAGGATGTGGAAAGAGGTCTCCAATATCAAGGGAATTCGTGATGAGAAGAATCCGTATGATTACCGTTTCCTTGTTTATGAACGTACGGAATAGCAATAAAACGTTTTCTCTGACATAACATGTGAAATAGTACAAATAATCAGTAGATTTATCCATTACTGTGCAAAAGTGATGAATGTTACTATAATTAAAATTAGAAATGATTATGTATAGGTATAGAATAGAATGTGCAGGTACTTCATTGCGTTGCTGACAACCATACGAAGCCGCAATATACTACAATGTACTATACTTCAACACGAAGAGAACGGATGGGGGAAACGTAAACATGTCTACACCTACAGGTTTTATGGAGTATAAACGGCAGCTCCCAGGTGATCGGGATCCTGAGCAGCGGGTAAAGGACTGGGAAGAATTCCACCATCATTTATCCGAGGACGAGCTTCGGACACAGGGCGCACGTTGTATGGATTGCGGAACCCCCTATTGCCATACAGGTATTGATATGGCTGGCGGGACCTCAGGTTGTCCAGTACACAATTTAATTCCGGAGTGGAATAACTTGGTATATCGTGGACTCTGGAAAGAAGCACTGGAACGTCTGCATAAGACAAACAACTTTCCTGAATTCACAGGCAGTATTTGTCCCGCTCCCTGTGAAGGCTCTTGCACAGTGGGCCTGATCGGACAGCCGGTAACCATCAAAACAATTGAACTTGCGATCGTTGATAAGGGTTTTGAAGAGGGCTGGGTTGTACCTAATCCTCCGGAGAAACGGACTGGCAAAAAAATTGCAATCGTAGGCTCTGGACCTGCTGGACTTGCCGCAGCAGCACAGCTTAACAAGGCTGGACATTCTGTAACTGTATTTGAGCGCAGTGACCGCATTGGCGGACTGCTGACATATGGAATACCTACTATGAAGCTTGATAAAAAAGTTGTACAACGTCGTGTAGATTTGCTGGCTGCTGAAGGGATTAACTTCGTAGTGAACACTGAGATTGGTAAAGACATTCCGGCTCAGCAGCTTGTTGATGAGTATGATGCGGTCGTTCTGTGTGGTGGAGCAACTAAGGCACGCCGTTTCAACATTGAAGGCAGTGAGCTTAAGGGCGTTATGTATGCCATGGATTATTTAAATGGCACGATCAAGAGTTACTTGAATTCCAATCTGGAGGATGGTAACTATGTATCCGCTGAAGGTAAAGATGTAATCGTCTTGGGTGGCGGGGATACAGGATCTGACTGTGTTGCCACAGCGCTTCGTCATGGCTGCGGCAGTATCACTCAATTTGGTACACATGAAAAAGCGCCTCTGCAACGGGATCCGATTGCTAATCCTTGGCCGCAATTTCCGAATGTGTACAGCTTGGATTATGCGCAAGAAGAAGCGAAAGCTATTTTTGGCGATGATCCGCGTGAATTCTCTATCATGACCACTAAATTTGTTGGGGATGAAGAGGGGAACTTGAAGGAGCTTCATACGGTGCAGATCCGCCGGATCGTGGATGAGACAGGTCGTAAAATCTACCAGCCCGTTCCTGGAACGGAAGCTGTATATCCTGCTCAACTCGCTCTCATCGCTATTGGTTTCGATGGACCGGAGCAAGATATTGTTGAGGAGCTTAACCTGGAGACTGATCGTCGTACCAATGTGAAAGCACGTTACGGCAAATTCAATACGAACGTGGATAAAGTGTTTGCTGCTGGCGATATGCGTCGTGGTCAAAGCTTGGTGGTCTGGGCCATCAATGAAGGTCGCGAAGCTGCACGTGAAGTGGATAAATACCTGATGGGCTCAAGCGTTCTTGTCTAGGCATTAATTCAAGAAGCCGTTTCAAAAGCAGTTTACCTGCTGGAGAAGCGGCTTCTTTTTGGAGCCGACGCTTGACGGAAATATTATTTTCATATAGATTTAATACAATATTTAAATGACAAAAGCATTGACCAAGGACTTACGATCCTAGTAGCGTTAGAACAGAGAGGGAACTCACCGGCTGAAAGGTTCCTCAAATACGTGTGGATGGTATCCTGCCTGGGTAGCTGCAGCGTATAACCGCTGCCGGAATCGGCCGTTATTCGATCGAGGATCGCCAAATCAAGTGTAGACTATGTACGGGCTGGCGGTTAAATAAGGGTGGTATCACGACACATTCGTCCCTGACGAATGTGTCTTTTTGCGTTTAGAGCGTTCATTTTTTAGGGAGGGTATAAATATGCGTCAAAGTAATCTTTTATTAACAACTCTGCGTGAGGCACCTTCAGAGGCGGAGACAAGCAGTCATCAACTACTGCTGCGTGCGGGATATATACGCCAATTAGCAGCGGGTGTGTATACTTATTTACCGCTTGGAAGACGTGTTTTACGGAAAATAGAAGCGATTGTGCGGCATGAGATGGATGTCTCTGGAGCTCAGGAGGTATTGATGCCATCTATGCAGCCTGCGGAGCTCTGGAAAGAATCAGGCCGGTATGAGGTATACGGTAAGGAGCTGATGACGCTGCGGGATCGTCATGAGCGGGAATTCATACTAGGTCCTACACATGAGGAAGTAGTAACCACACTCGTACGGAATGAGATCAGCTCCTATCGAAAGCTTCCTATTACCGTATATCAGATTCAGACCAAGTTCCGAGATGAACGCCGACCACGTTTTGGACTGCTGAGAGGCAGAGAGTTTTTGATGAAGGATGCTTACTCTTTTGACACAAACCTGGAAGGTCTAGATAAATCATATATCCCAATGTTCGAGGCTTATCACCGGATATTTGAGCGATGTGGATTGAAATTCCGTGCTGTCCATGCGGATTCCGGTGCGATTGGAGGCGAGGGCGGCAGTCATGAATTTATGGCGCTGGCTGATATTGGGGAGGATACGATTGCTGCATGCACCGTTTGTGATTATGCGGCCAATCTGGAACAGGCAGAGTCCGTGCGGCCTGTAAAAAATGAAGTTGTCATACAAGTACCGGAGATAGAGAAATTCCTCACTCCTGATTTGCGCACAATTGAGCAACTAGAGCAGGAGCTAGATATCCGGCCAGACCAGATTATCAAAACATTAATCTATGAAGGTGACGGACAGATTTTTGCTGTACTGGTCCGGGGTGATCATGAAGTCAATGAAATAAAGGTAAGTAAATATTTAGGAACGAATGAGATTAAGCTTGCTGACTACGAGTCTGTGAAATCCTTAGCGGGCGTTGAAAGTGGATTTGTAGGACCTGTAGGCTTAACGCTTACTGTCCTAGCAGATGCGGCAGTAGCTGATATGACTCAAGGGATTACAGGGGCGGGAGAAAAAGATTATCACTTCCGTAATGTAGTACCCGGCAGAGATTTTTCGCTTGGGCATGTGGGGGATTTTCGGAATGTAGCAGAAGGTGAAGTTTGTCCGCATTGTTTGGAGGGTATTTTGCATTTTCATCAAGGGATTGAAGTGGGTCATGTCTTCAAATTAGGTACTAAATACAGTGAAAAGCTAGGCGCTTCTTACTTAGATTCTTCAGGCAAAAGTCAACCTATGATTATGGGCTGTTACGGAATTGGTATCTCACGGCTTTTATCCGCTATTGCTGAACAGCATCATGATGAGGATGGATTAATGTGGCCAGCAGCATTGGCACCTTATCAGGTTCATATCTTGATAATGTCCGTCAAGGATAGTGAGCAGCGGACGGTTGCCGAAGGTCTCTATGATCAACTAACCAAGCTTGGCATTGAGACGCTGATTGATGATAGGGATGAACGCGCTGGTGTGAAATTTAAAGATTCAAGCTTGATCGGGATACCTCTATCAATAGTTGTGGGCAAGGAAGCATCACAGGGAAGAGTAGAGTATCTGAACCGAAACACAGCGGGGAAAGAAGTCTTAGAAATTATGGAAGCTGTGTCTCGGATCAAACAATTCTATTCACAGCTGATATAAATGATCTTTTTTCATTTAATGGGAATGCCAATGATCAGGGCAGGAGAGTGTTGCTGGTAATTTTGTGAGAGTATTTCCTTTTGCCGCATTGATCTGTGCCTGAGTGAGAAAGAGAGCTTCTGCTAAATTAGCACCTCTGAGGTCAGTATCGCGAAAGTCTGCCCCAATAAGGTCGGCACCTCTGAGATCAGCGTCCCTAAGGTCTGCGGCTATTAAATAGGCTCCTCTCAAATTGGCGCCTCTAAGATCGGCTCCTTTGAGCTTAGCTCCCATAAGGTCGGCACCTCGACTGAAATTCTTCGCTGATTTCTTTAGTTTACGGCGAGCCTCAGTTCGTACAAGCTCACTGACCTGCAACAGTAACATATTGATTTTTGCTCGATGAGCGGCAACATCCACTTTTACAAGTGCTTCAGGATTAAGTAAAGTGAGCTGTTCCGTTTCATCGAGAGCTGTTTGCAGCTCCTTATGGATTGTACGGGTTATTTCTAAGTTTAAAGATTCATGTAAATACCAGAGCAGCTCGTGCAAATGCCACATGATCGGAAATACCTCGAACATTTGCTTCGCAGTTTTCGGCTTTTTCCTCCAGTCTTCTCCAGCATAAGTGACTTGAGAAATCTTTTGCCCAGCTCCAAAACAGTCATAGACCGTACAACCACGGTAGCCTAATTCTCTTAGCTCTGTATGTACACCACAGCGAAAGTCCGACTGTAGATTGTGACATGGCTGTCCAGCGTCTTTGTCTCTAGCGAAATCTATGGAAGCAGCAAAAGGCAATGCGGCACAACACAAGCCAAAGCACTGCTCACAATCCGCCTTTAGGGCAGAGAGGTTTCGATCAGAAAAAGGTTCTGTAAATCTGTGATTCTCATACAAGGTTTGTTTCCCTCCGATATATGAATACGCTTATACCAACTTATTTTAAATCAAACGAAAGATTATGAAAAGTCCGGTCGATTAAAAAAAACCGAGGTTAATGTTATAATAGAGTACTGGACCTATTTTGGACTTAAGAACGAGAAGGTAAGGAGCGAATGTTTTTGAAGACACTTATTATTGCGGAGAAACCGGACATGGGGCGGAATATCGCCGCCGCAATAGAACCAAAGGCTAAAAATTACCGTTCCTATCTTGAAGGGGAGCAGTACATTATTACATGGGCAATAGGGCATCTAATCGGATTGGCTGAGCCGGATGCATATGATGTGAAATACAAAAAATGGGATATTAATGATCTTCCCATTATTCCGGACCCATTCAAGCTAGTTCCTAATGCGCGGACCATTGATCAGCTGAAGGTAATCGGAGAGCTGGCTAAACGAAGCGATCTGCTAGTAAATTCTTGTGATGCCGGGCGAGAAGGCCAGCATATATTTTCGCTCATTCAGCGGCATTTGAAGCTTGAACATCCTGTGAAGCGGCTGTGGATTTCCGATTTGACACCAGAGACAATCCGCAAAGGCTTTCAAGAGCTAAAGGATGGGGCGGAGTACGAGAATCTAACCAAAGCAGCAAAAGCGCGCAGTGAAGCCGATTGGTTAATCGGTATGAACGGATCACGTGCATTTACTACGAAACATAATGTGCTGCTGTCGGTGGGGAGAGTTCAGACCCCAGTACTTGCACTTATTTATGATCGCCAGAAGACGATTGAGGCGTTCTCATCCCTTAAGTTTTTTGAGGTAGAGGGCCATTTTACACAAAATGAAATGACTTATAAAGGTATGTGGCAGGGTGACCGGCTCACTGATGGTGAGAAGGCGGAGGCGCTGGCTGCCAAGGTCAAAGGAAAACCGGGACGTATTGACTCTTATGAGGTTAAGGAAACGAAAGAGTATCCGAATAAACTGTATGATTTAACGCTGCTGCAGCGGGAGGCGAACGGGAAGTACGCTTTTTCCGCTAAAAAAACACTCGATATCGCACAAGCATTATATGAAAAGCATAAGGTGATATCCTATCCGCGGACGAATTCTAACTATGTTACAGAACAAAATATTCCGGAGATGCATAAGACTTTATCTGCGCTCCAAGGGACGGCTTATGATGAATGGGTGAAGGGCGCGAATCGTAATCTCGTTCATAAAGGAAACAAATTTATCTGCAATCCCTCCAAGGTAGAGGATCACCATGCGATTTTGCCTACATATCGGAAAGCAACAGGGCTTAGTGCGGATGAGGGAAAGCTGTATGATTTGATTGTGCGGCGCTTTTTGTCACAGTTCTATCCGGCTGCGGAATATAAAGTGCATACGGTTATGACTGATGTAGAGGACGAAAAGTTCAAAACTACTGTTAAGGAATTATTAAGTCTCGGTTGGAAGGTAATTTACGCGGACCAGAAGAAAGATAAAACGAAGTCGTCCAAAGGAAAAAACAAGGATGATGAGGAAGACGAAGAGATTGAAGTGAATGAACCATTCGCAATCGCTCCGGTCGATGAGGTGATCTGTAGTGACGCTATCGTTAAAGAGAAAGATACACAGCCGCCAAAACACTATACGGAAGGCACGCTGCTTAGAGCGATGGAAAGTGCCGGAAAGCAGATTGAGGACGAAGAGCTTCGGGATGCTATGAAGGATTCAGGGCTGGGTACTCCAGCCACACGAGCAGCAACCATTGAACGGCTTAAGAATGTCGGATACATTGAAATGCAAGGCAAAAAAATCGCCATCACGCAAAAAGGACGAACGGCTATTGAACTGATACGTGGAGCGGGCATCGAGCTGTTGACTTCACCTGAAATGACCGGCCAGTGGGAACGTCGCTTGAACGAGATATCCAGAGGTACGGCGTCGGACGGACAATTTATGGAGAATGTAAAAAGATTTGCCTGTATGATCGTGGACAAGGTTCGTGTGCAGTCTCGGGCGTCCAAAACTTCTTTTGAAGGGGAAACTCCTTCTGTGAATACAGGGGCTAAAGGTCGGAGTGGTGGAGGTACATCTCGTAAAAGTAGCGATAAACCTGCCGCGCCAAGAAAACGTAAACCAGCTAACGAAGAAGAATCAGCAAATTCAGGTCCGAAAATTATCGGAAACTGCCCGCGTCCTGGCTGTGGCGGGATGATTTTTATGGGTAAAAAAGGCTACGGCTGCTCTCATTACAAAGAAGGCTGCAAGTTCGTGATCTGGAAAGAGAACCACGGGCGTACCCTTACAGATACACAAGTAAAGGCATTGATTGAAAAGGGCCGTACGGGTAAGCTGAAGCTTGCGAGCGAAGATGGCACCCCGCTGGAAGGGAAACTTGTGCTTAATAATATGGATACGGGTCAATTAACAGTGGAGTCATAGTCTAACTGGAAGTTTGTATGGATCATGGGTGATTACATCACATTTGCATGTACGAAGCCGCTAGCGGACACAGATGACCCTAAACGCGGGAATACGTCCTTTTTGGACTGCTATCGGACCGCATAGTCGTTATTTGCATGAAAAGGGCTATATATGCACCGCTTGCGAGAGAATAGCAGCGCTGGAGTCCGCAAACTTGCTCCAAGGGCTATAAATTCGCCAATAGCGTCAGCTGGGTCCGTAGTCAAGACTATTAGTCGGACTCGCCGTATATGGGATATGGTTTCGGTGACAGCTGTGGGAGACTATATATTTTACACATAAAATTCATTAGTTAAAGAGTGTAGGACATACCTATCTTAAACGGGATGTAGTAACTTGTGCGCACAAGATATTATGATTACGTAGGGGGCTGATCTTCACTCTTTTTCTATCCTGCGGGATAAATCCAGAGGTTACATTATGATAGGGCAGTATAGTCACTACTAGAATGGAAGGAAGGGTGACAACATGGGAATGCGTGGATATTACTTTGCTATGGATGACAACCTAGTGCAGCAAATTGTTACAGGCGACATTGCATTGAATAGCTTGAAAATAGACGATTATCCCGGACTGGACATTGATAGATCCTGGGAGGCGATTCACTACTTGCTTTGTGGAGTTATTTCCGATGGAGATGCCCCTCTTAGTTATGTTGTTCCGCTGACATCAGACAAAGGCATCGATTTTGGCTCATTCGGGGCGTTTTCCTTACGTGCCAAGCAAGTTGCAGAAGCGCATCAGGTTATTTCTGAGCTGGATGAAGCGCAGCTCCGCTTGCGGTATGATTTCCCGGCCATGGTTAAGGAAGAAGTATATCCTCTTGAACCTGATATTGTTTCAGACGAGGATAAGGATGCGTTCTTTGCCTACCTGCTACAGCATTTTAACGAAATCCGGCGTTTCTACAGCCAAACTGTAGCCGAGGGCAAAGGTCTCATCTTTTATATTTTCTGATTCTAACCAAAAGACGACACACGTCTCCTGATTCCATTGAGCGCGATAAAAAATAGAACCTTTGACTGATGAAGATTATGATGATTTGTGAAATAAATGACCAATTACGGGAAACGGTAGGTTCAATTAATCCAATGAGACGAAGAGGGGGAAACGAAAATGAAGACGATCAAGTGTATGATGGACCACCTGTACTGGGCGGACGCACAAATCTTAGAAGCGCTCGAGGAGAGTGAGATGAAGAACAAGAACCTTCTGAAGCTGGTTCGGCATGTCGCGGTTGCGGAACGAGTCTGGCTGTCCCGATTGCAGGGCAAGGGTAGTGCGCAATATTCGTTGTGGGAGGAAGCAGAGGACCTGACGGCGATCCGAACGGAGTTCGAAGAAAACGCCGAGAAATATCGTGTGTATATCGAAGGGCTCGAGGAATCTGATTTGGACGTGAGGGTCGATTATGCGAACCAGAACGGAGTCCCGTTCCAAACGTCCGTCCGGGATATCTTGTCGCAGGTCATTTTACATGGGCAATATCACCGGGGACAGATCAACCGGGCACTTCGGATGGAATTGGCAGAACCTGTCCAAGTCGATTACATCACGTTCGCCAGACTCTAACAGGGCCTAATCATCACCATTACCCGGAATGAGATGGGCATTGAACTCCTCCGAAATGATTTAGTTTACTCATGCAGGCTCATGAATTCGTAGGATTTTACCCTTTAGCTAAATGTGAGATAAGAAGGAAATTGAGGAGGCGGTGGCTTGGAACAACTGTAGGGGCATGTCATTTTCACTCCCATGTCTCAACGGGTCCGAGCCCTTTTGTTTAATGCCTCCCGATACTCCATGCTTCTTGTCCATCCTGCGAATGCATGACACGCTTAAGCTGCTTGCGGAAATAACTTTGACAGAACGATAGGGTTATACACCGACCACTAAATGCAAAGAGGAAATCTGAGATTCAATATGTATTCCTTAACGATACAAACGAAATAGTGGTACCGTTTCATGATGAGATTCCGAAATAGTAGGACCAAAACGTTTGAATTGTCATCTCTTTTCCGCAAGTAGAATCAAGCAATGCAAATTCCATTACTCTACAATGACTATAGAGTGGTTGAAACGAGGTGAACAGACCAATTGTACGAGTGGCACAAGCAAATCCAAATAATCGTTAATGAAATTGACGAGTGTATTAAGAATCGTAACAGTGAAGCAATAACGCTACGATTTCTTTCTCACAAGTTAGGTTATTCCGAATTTCATACTACGAGAAAATTTAAGGAAATATCGGGAATGCAATTTAGGGATTATCTACGGCATAGAAAATTAGCCTTTGCACTAAAAGAGGTTCGGGATAGTGAAAAGAGCATTTTGGATATTGCTTTTGATTATGGTTTTTCATCACATGAAGCTTTTACCAGGGCTTTCAAGGGAACATATGGTGTAACTCCAAGTGATTACCGGAAAAAGCCTATGCCTGTCGCCCTTCGTACAAAAATAAACTCTTTCGACCGCTACTTTTTCGGATTTGGAGAGATTGGTATGATGAAATCTACAGATGATCTTAACATTTATTTTGTAACCATTCCCACTCACAAATTTTTGCACATTAAAAACTATGAGAGTAATGGGTATTGGGATTTTTGGCAAAAGCAAAGTCTTATTACAGGACAGGACTGCGAAACAATTTGCGGCTTACTCGATAGTATCAAGGGCAAATTGGATGACGATGGCGGGAGTGAATCTAACGGTGGCAGCGGTCAGATTATGGCTTACATTAATGACCCGGATGGCAGACTCTGCGATTGGGGTATTCCACGTACAGAGTGTTTTGGTGTACGTCTTCCTTTTGATTATAAAGGTGAAGTACCTCCACAAATGCTTATGATTGATGTTCTCGAAGCCGAGTATATTGTTTTTGAACATGGGCCATTCAATTATGAGCAGGAAAATCGTAGTGTAGAGGAAAAAATGGAAAGGGCAATGGCAACTTTTAATTTTGCAGACACTGGTTACTGCTTTGATACTTCCCCTGGGAGAATCATTTACGTTTATCACGATCCGGAGCGGTTTTTGAAGTATATCAGGCCAGTAGTGAAGTTGACCTCCAAGCTAATCGAAACAGATTAAGCAGGTAAGTAAAAGGTTGGTGCTATGTGCTGATGAAGAAAATAAGCAGACTGGAGTGTAGTCTCCACAATCATATAGTCGCATGATTAGTTGGATTATCTGCTTTAGAAGCAATATAAGTTTAAAGGTCTTTATTGTTGTTTGAATTATTGACAGAAAATTCCTATTGTCTTATATTAAACTTAATTAATAATTACCAAATGCGATGAAGAGGACAAGTAGATCTGGAAAAGCCGTTCAGAGAACTGCCGGTTGGTGCGAGGCAGCGGATATCCGAATCCAAAAATCACCTCAGAGCAGTCCCCCGAATTATAGTAGATGGGACCGGGATTCTACCGTTACAAAGAAGCATCGTTGTTGGACGATGGCAAAGAGGGCGTTTATTATAAACGTCAATCAGGGTGGTAACGCGGAGCAACTCCGTCCCTAATGGGATGGGGTTTTTTGCGTCTTCATAAATTAATTATTAAATTGGCAGGCGAAAAATGAACAAACCGTAAGAAGAACAATTGGTTCGAAAAATCCGGTAAAACGTTGAGCAGATGAAAGGGGGATATTGCAATGCAATTCAAGTTGTATACGGATGTGTATGAGTTTTACAATGATACCTATGGTATGCTGATGCGTCATGAAGCACAAAATTTGATTCCTCTTGGCAATATCATAATTGGACATGAAGGAAAAGACAAAACAGACTGGCGTGACCCTGTAAATTGGCTTATGGTAACGATTTCAGATGCTAGGGGCATACAACTTACCGCCATAATGACACCGCCACACAATATTACGCTTTATGCAACAGACAACATAATTAACCCAGAAGCTATAAACTGTCTTGTAGATGGGCTGAAAGACCGTGAAATTCCAGGTGTGATGACCGAAAAAACCTTGGCAGAGTATTTTGCCAAAGAATATACTTTGCGCAAGGGAACAACCTTTAAAACAATCATGACCCAACGTATATATGAACTTACGGCAGTAAACCCAGACATTCAAAAGGTTGGTATCGTTCGATTGCTAGATGAAAAGGATATTCACTTTTTCCCTTACTGGGCTGAAGCATTTTATGCAGCGGGGAGTTATGGTAAAACAGAAATGTCCATCCCGCAAGATGCAGACCCTTACCTCTACCGAATAGCATCGAAAAAACTATATATTTTAGAGGACAACGGGATACCCGTTTCTATGGCAGGATATACAAGGGAGATGCAGACTGCTATTGGCGTAGCATTTGTATATACCCCTCCATATGAGCGCGGAAAGGGTTACGCAACTTCAATTGTGGCGCAAATAAGCCAACTTGCATTGGATAAAGGGTTTACTAGATGCGTCTTATATACCGACTTAGCAAATCCCACATCTAATAGCATTTATCAAAAGATAGGCTATATGCCAATCTGTGATTCGCTTCAGTTAAAATTTGAATAGTAGAATGATGCGGACAGAACTTCTACTACTTTAGAAAATAAGAGCAGAATATTCACTACGGATTGAAGATCTTGAAGGTCGATTGATCAAGCTTTGGGAGAAATATAGAGTTACAACCAAATCCAACTGTTTAACTCCGGGGTTGACGAGGTATAAAAAAATGTGTTGACACAAAAGTAGTTAGGGACCATACTACAAATATGAACAACAATAATAAAAAAATAAACGACATTGAGGCTATTCCCTCGCTTGTACAATCCAAGCGTCAGATTGATCGCTATAACCTAGACATAGACGCACAGGCTATACTCGTCGCGTCTAGGCTAATGGCAGCGGGAGCCATGCTTGGACACGCCTCGGAGATTCATTTCTCTAGATTCGGTTTATCAACAGGGCGTTATCGTTTATTGGCAGATCTTGAAGATAACGAAGGAGAAGAGTTGCCTTCGCAATTAGCGGAGCATCTAGGAGTTACACGTGCTACAGTGACTGGTCTTATCGACATTCTTGAACGAGATGGGCTAGTATCTCGGCGATTAAGCTCAGACGATGGCCGTCAGAAATCAGTTGTTTTAACGGAAGAAGGAGCGAAGAAGCTCCGTGAAATGGCTCCTGAGCATTTCGCTCGGCTGGAAGCTATGGTGGGGTTGCTCAACATCGAAGAACGCAGCGTATTTCTCGACTTGCTAGGTCGAGTTACACAAGGCATTTCAGCACTTACGGGCGAATTAGGCTCGAAACCAAAGGGGAAACATCAGTAATGAGTAGAATTGGGCTAGTGAAGCTAGCCTATTTTTACTCTTATATAGTTAGGTGCCTAATTATAGTTCGCTGAAATCAATCGTTGAACTATTTCAAAGAAGAAGGGAGCAAGTAAATGAACCAGATGAAATACCCGAATCAGACAGATGATGTTTACAGCATCAAGGCTGTTGGTTCCAAGAAAAAGACTTTTGTACTATGGCGTGAAGTTGTAATGGCCTATGCTGCTCCTGCCATTATGGCAGGTATCGGGGGATTGGTTACTGCAGATAGGGGGCTTCAAATAGCGGCATTGACCACTATTGGCGGTGCATCCGCCTTGATGGCCTTGATGATTGGACTTTTGTTGCATAGTCGAGTGGGCCATTTGCGATGGGTCATCGGTGCACCTCACTTGGTTGTGGTAGGGGTATTCGCAATGGCCGGGTCCTCATTTGGGCTATACGCTGCATGGGTGACATCTGTTGTAGTAGAAATTATGATACCGAGTAATCACTTGGTCTGGGTAAATCGTGTCTGGATCGATTTCCCGTTGTCTGGATTCATAGCGAGCACGATAGTGACATGGCGGTGGCGACTTGCCGTCACAACTAATTTTTCATCCAAAAGGAGAAGATAAAAATGATAGTTATTATGGGAGCAACAGGTACGATTGGAAGTGCGCTTTTGGAACGTTTGGTTGATCTTGGTGTACCTGTCAGGGCGCTGAGTAGAGAGCCAGAGAAGTTGCGTGATCAGATCGGAGAAAAAGGCCGATCAATTATCGAGGTCGCTTTTGTGGATGCTTCTGACCCTACATCGGTGCGCCGCGCGTTTACAGGTGCTAGCCAGCTCTTCCTTGCCATGTCCAACAGTCCAAGACAAATCGAATTGGAAACCTCAATCATTCAGATTGCCACCGAATCTGGAATCAAACATATCGTAAAAATATCCAGTCCAGCCTTTGAGCAGAGCGCTCCAGTGGCAGTGGCGGGCTGGCATCAAGAAATTGAGAACACGTTGAGGGTATCGGGTATCACCCATACCGTATTGCGCCCTTATGCGTTCATGCAAAATTTTATGCGCTTTGCACCAACGATCACAACCCAAAATGTTTTCTTCGGCTCTATGGGCGTTTCACCGTGTAACTTTATTGACTGTCGCGATATTGCAGACGTTGCCGTAGAAGTTCTGACCAACGACAAGGTATCAGGCCATATATATACGCTTACTGGTTCGGAGATTTTCAGTTATCCCCAGATCGCGAGTCGACTATCTGCCCTGCTTAATCGGCCGATAAGTTACATCAACATGGACCCTCAAGTACTACTCCGTAATCTTATTGAGCATGGGAATCTGCCTCCTTGGCTCGCGAACCACGTTGTGGAAATTCAAACCATGTCTAGGATGGTGCCAGAAAGTCCAAATGACACTGTGAAGCGTTTACTCGGCAGAGATCCACGCACACTAGACGCCTTTCTACATGAGTGTTTAGATAATTTCCGGTAGAGGCGGAGTCCACCTATTCTGATATTTGTATCGATAACAGTATTTTATTCCGATTCCCATATCTAAATGGTTCAGAGTGTATCCCAAAGGTCATAAAATGACTGCCGGGATGCACTCTTTTTATTATGTCCTAAGGAACTCAACTCATAGAACTAGTTCTTCTATAGCATTTATATCAGCATTACAAGAAATAAGCTAAAATTCGTCAATAAGTTAGTATTATTTACGAAATAACACTAAAAAAGCTAATAAAAAATTAACGAAAAATTCATATTATAAGATTAAGTTATATTAATAATAACTAGTTATGCTAACTAACGTAACATTTTTTCTTGACAATCTTTGTGGAAAATTTTAGAATGTAAGCGATTACTCTTAGTTTCCTAAGTGATATTCAAAAGAAGACATTCGTAAGTTCACAAACAAACATCGGAGTTTAAATTTAGGGGGGCAAAGCATGAAAAGGTGAAGGATAACATCATAGATAACAAGATAATAAAATGTTAGTTTTTTTGTTTCGTGACTATGTATGAGGGGGTTCACTTGAGGATGAAAAAAAAGAACGCGTTCTTAGCTCTACTTCTGTCATTTTCTTTGTTATCTGTGACTGCTTGCAGTAATTCCTCTAATAGTGCCAATGAGAACGGTAAAAATGCTGCAGGTAATAGCAATACTTCGGTAAAAGCAACCAGTGATGTAGGTCAAACGGCAGTTAAGAATGAGGGCGCTTCTGATCTTGAAATTAAAGCGGGAAGTTCGGTAACCGTTTTCAATCCAAAGATCCCGACGCTCGATCCTACACAATGGCAAGGACAAATTCTGGTAGGGCAAGGAACTTTGCTCGAAGGGCTTTATGGCTACAATCAGGATAATGAAATCGTTCCGAAAATTGCGACAGGTTATACCGTTTCCGATGACAAAAAAACTTGGACATTTACCCTCCGTAAAGATGCCAAATGGTCAAACGGCGATCCAGTAACCGCCCATGATTTTTATTTTTCTTATATGTATCAATTGGATCCAGCTAACACAACCGCACAACTTTGGCTAAGCGTACTTAATTTTGTGAAGAACGGATATGCATACCATGCCGGATCTGTAAGTAAAGAAGAAGTTGGTCTAAAAGTAGTTGATGATTACACGCTGGAAATTACGACCACGCTGCCTCACGCTATTCTGGGGGATATGGTTCTTTCCGGGTCGATGCCTATGAATCCTAAAGCGGTCGAAGCGAACCCTGGTAAGTGGTTTGAACCGGGGAATTTTGTGAGCAATGGCCCTTACATGGTTAAATCTTTTACACCTAACGGTGAACTGGTCATGGTGAGCAATCCGAATTATGTAGGTGCAGCCGGCCAGCTTAATCACGGCAATGTAGAGACCATCCATGTTCTTCCGGCGACAACCGTGCCGGTGGAGGATTATATGTCCGGCCATGCAGATGTCGTTCTAATCCAAAGCGCGTCTGATTTACAATACGTGAAGAAAACGGAGGAGCTAAAGTCCCAGCTGTATACTGCAGCGACTTATGCGATCAAATATTTGCTCTGGAGCAACCCGACAACGGAATCTCCATATGACAAAAAAGAGGTGCGCCAGGCTATCGCCAAAGCGATCCAGCGTAAACCGATCGTAGAATCGGTGCTGAACGGCATGGGCGGGGCGACCAATATCTTTGCTTCACCAGGTTGGCCAACGGAAAAACTGGAGCAAGGACTTCCGGAAGATCTCGAGGCAGCCAAACAATTATTGAAGGATGCTGGTTATGAAGGCGGTAAAGGTCTGCCAACCCTATCGTTGTATGTTGGGGTCAAGCAAGTAGATGCTCAGGGTGAACAAATCGCTTTGGCGTTAGGTCAATTACTGCAACAAAATCTTGGTATCAAAACAGAGCTAGTTCAGCTCAATGAGGCGCAGTTTAACGCTTATCAGTACAGCGGACCTCAGGGCGATGCAAAACCAGGCTTTATTCTGGCGTCGGGCGCAACCAACTGGAGTGAACCAGGAAGTTTGGACATGGGTGCAACGCAGCAACTATATTCCATAGGAACACTGGATGCCCCGCTAGAAGCTACGAAACAATTCGTGGATTGGACCAAGGAAACTTATTATAAACCGGCCATTGAAAAATATGGGGATCCGGATAATAAGAACGCCGGTGTGGAATGGAGCGACTGGGCAGCATTAGAAAAAGCTGCTAAAGAGGATATCGCCTTTTTGGATAAATGGACAGCAGAGCAGCCTGCAGATTGGCAGCCTTATTTGAAACAACCGGGGCTTCCAACGGCCGCTGAACAATGGCAACAGATTGTAGACCTTTGGAAAAATGCTAAAAATAACGATGAAAAACATGCCGCCTTTGTAACCGCTTGGACCTTCGTAGCACCAAACGCGCCAGGTGGCAAGTTGAATCAAAATGCACTTGATGTACAGGTATATTACAACAGTTATCAATCTGATACCTTAAGAGATTTGAGAATGTGGCAAGCGCAATTCGTAAATGCGCTGACCGTCGAAGACGCTGCTCCTATCGCGGCTAAGGTAGTTAATAACCTGCTCGAAGAAGCTTATGCTGTTCCGTTGTATTATCAACAGCAATACTTCTTGGTAAAACCCGGCATTACAGGAGTGCAATCAAATCCTTGGGCATGGGGCAACTTCTATGGGCTGCATCTTTTATCTGTAGAATAATCCTAAATGGGTTGAATAATTACCAATCACGGGCGCCAATTATGGTGCCCGTGAATCGGTAAAGGAGGGTCGGATTTGACCATATTGAAATTTATTTCAAAGCGCATTTTACAAATTATTATCACTTTAATCTTGGTCATTTCAGTTAGCTATACCATGATGTATTATTCACCTGGCGGTTTCATGAATACGAATACCATGGCTACGGCACTGGCTCCGCTGCAAGGGCAAAACCCTGTTCTCTATCAACAAGTCATGGACCAGTTTCAAAGCCGGTATGGTTTGAATTTACCGCTGTGGCAACAAATCATGAAGTATATTTGGCATCAATTAACCTTCGATTTCGGTAATTCGATGCAGAATCCGTCTTTGCAAATTGCGACTCAACTGAAGCAGGCTTTGCCGATCAGTACACTTTTGGCCTTTGGATCTGTTGTTCTTTCGGTAATTATCGGGGTTCCGCTTGGCATTATTGCAGCACTCAAACGTAACACTTGGATTGATTATGTTGTTAGCACCATCTCATTGACGGGTCAGGCTATTCCGGCATTTGTTCTCGCGGTGATTATGGTTTTGTTATTTGGTGTTGTGTTTCAAGGGATTCTGCCCGTAACGGGATGGGGTCACTGGAGGCAAGCAATTTTGCCGATTATTTGTTTATCTGCGGCGAATGTCGGTGTTGTTGCCAGATATATGCGGGGCAGTCTGATCGAAACCATGAGGTCGGATTTTATGCGAACCGCAAAAGCTAAGGGTGTCAAATATTGGCCGATGATTTTTAAGCATGGTGTCAAAAACTCGCTGACTGCGATGATAACCGTCATCGGACCTCAATTTGCTTTTACAGTGATGGGCACGATCTGGGTGGAGCAAATTTTCGCCATTCCAGCGCTTGGTCAGGTGATGCAGACGGCATTTACCAGTTTCGACTATCCGCTCGCCATCACATCTGTATTTCTGCTGGGATCCATGATTATGATTATGAATTTACTCGTTGACATTATTTATGCCTTTATTGATCCGCGTGTCAGATTATAAGCGGCACAGACTATACGAACCTAGGAGGGGGAGCAATTGGCTGGCACAGTTGCAGCAACTCAATCGGATGTAGCTTTGAAGAGAAAAAAGAATCTTCAGAGATCCCAGTTTTATCAAGGTTGGAAGCGATTTAAAAGACATCGTCTTGCCGTTATTGGTTTGGTCTGGGTTATCCTTTTTTTGATCGCGGGGATCATTGGACCTTGGGTGGCCCCATATGACTATCGCACGGGAGATTTTTTGGCTATCAATCAAGGGCCGACCTGGCAGCATATTTTTGGTACGGATAATGTGGGGCATGACATGTTCAGCCAGATTCTGTTCAGTGTTCGAAGCGCTCTGATTATTGCTTTTGGCGCGACTTTGGTCAGCTTCATTATCGGGATCATATTGGGCTTGTGGGCCGGATTGCGCGGCGGAATCGCCGATATGATTATTATGCGTGCTGTGGATTTTATGATGACCTTGCCGGGATTTTTGTTCGCCTTGATATTAGTCATTATGCTGGGACGTGGGTATTTATCTTTGATTCTAGCAATTGGAATTCCGGGTTGGGCGGGGTATGCACGCTTGATCCGAAGTCTGGTCCTAAGAATGCGGGACGGGGAGATGGTGGAAGCGGCAAGAGCGTTAGGCGCATCTCAGGCGCATATTGCCAGACGGTATATGTTGCCGAATGTTATCGGCAGTATGGGTGTCTCTCTCGCTTTCGGGATTCCCGGTGATCTCATCCAGATTGCAGGCTTAAGTATTTTTGGCATGGGGCTTCGGCCGCCAATCCCTTCATTTGGGAGTATGATTGCTCAAGCCAGTGAGAATATTCTCGGCTTTCCATGGCTGCTGTATTTTCCGGCAGGTATCTTTGCAATAACCTTGCTTTCGTTTCTGTTTGTAGCAGACGGTCTCCAGGAAGCATTCAGTCCGAAAGGAGGCAATTAATATGGGTGAACCGCTACTTTCTATTGATGACCTTCATGTGAAGTTCTCCCGCAGTGAAGATGAAGTTTATGCCGTAAACGGCGTCAGTTTTTCGATCAATGAAAATGAATCCTTGGGGATTGTTGGTGAAAGTGGCTCCGGTAAGTCAGTTACATTGATGTCATCAATTGGGCTCATCCGTGAAAATGGAAAAATAACATCGGGGACAGCTCAGTTTAATGGTAAGGACTTACTTAAAATGCGTCCCAAACAATTAGAAGATATTCGTGGACGTGACATCGGCGTTGTTTTTCAAGATCCGATGACCAGCTTGAACCCGATCATGCGTATCGGGGATCAAATAATGGAAGCCATGCTGACACATCAATATGCAAACCGGAAGGAAGCTTTTGACCGAACCATTCAGCTCTTGCATGAAATGGGGATTCCGGATCCTAAATCACGGTTTAAAAGTTATCCTCACGAATTTTCCGGGGGGATGCGCCAACGTATCATGATTGCTATTGCTTTGGCATGTGAACCGCAATTATTGATTGCCGATGAGCCAACAACCGCGCTTGATGTCACTGTGCAGATGCAGATTCTTGCACTATTGCAGGAATTACGCAGAAAACATGGGATGAGCGTAGTGATGGTAACGCATGATTTTGGCCTTGCGACCAACTTTTGTGACAAAATCATCGTGATGTACGGGGGCCAAATCATGGAGAAAGCCACTACGGACAAGTTCATAAGTGAGGCGGCGCATCCCTATTCACTTGGATTGAAACGCTCCATTATCGAAGTGGGCCACAAGGGAAAAGAAATAATGCCTATTCCAAAGACGGCAAAGACACTTACACAGACATTGACCGGCTGCCCATTTGCCGATCGTTGCTTCTATACAACTGAACGGTGTCAGAATGAAGTTCCCAAGCTTCGTGATTTTAGCACCGATCATCAGATCGCCTGCCATCATGCTGAGGAGGTCGCTTCCTATGCCCAATAATCCGCTCTTGCGCGTAGAAAATGTCTCGAAAACTTTTCGGGTACAAGGAAAAAAGCTGCATGCCATCGAGAATGTTTCTTTTACCCTGGAAGCGGGGAAAACACTGGGGCTTGTTGGGGAAAGTGGCTCAGGAAAATCAACCTTAGGGCGAATGGTTCTGCGTCTACTCGAATCTGACAAAGGAAAAATATTTTTTGAGGACGTGGAGCTCTCAAAGGCAAATAAAGAGAAGCTGCGGGCGATGCGCCGGGATATGCAAATTATTTTCCAGGATCCCAAGGCGAGTCTCAGTCCGAGAATGACGGTAGGAGACGCTATTGAAGATGCAATGGCTATCCACAAAATTGGAACTAAAGTAAGCCGGCATGAGCGTGTGATCGAATTACTTGAGCGGGTCGGTTTGCCTTCTGAAGTCCAATACGCTTATCCGCATGAACTGTCAGGTGGACAATTGCAGCGGGTTGGGATTGCCAGAGCGTTGTCACTGAATCCCAAATTGCTCATTTGTGATGAACCGGTGTCCGCATTGGATGTATCTATTCAGGTTCAAGTCATTCAACTACTAAAGGATTTGCAGAAGGAGTTTAACCTGACTTATATCTTTATTTCGCATAATTTGGCAGTAGTGGAGTATTTGAGTGATGAAATCGCGGTTCTTTATTTAGGAGAGGTGGTTGAGCAAGCTCCGGCGGATGAATTGTTCAAGAAACCTACGCATCCTTACACGCAGGTCCTGCTAAATTCGATTTTGAAGATTCCGGATAGTGTGGAGCAGAAGCAGCAGATGGTATCGATTCAAGGCGAGGTGCCATCACCGCTTAATCCACCAAGTGGCTGCACTTTTCATCCGCGGTGTTCTTTTGCCTCGGATGTATGTATGGCTGTCAAGCCTGAACGGAAAATCGTGTCAGAAGGCCATAGTGCCGTGTGTCATTTGGTAGAATAAGCAGTGGCTTAATTAAGTAATCAGCAGATGACTTCTGTATATCACAGAAGTCATCTTTTTTAATTCATACACACAAAAAAGCCCTATAAGCTGTTCACTTTTTTCAAAGTGAACAGCTTATAGGGCGCAGTTTAAAGACTGATTACTGCTTGTCAATCGCTGCTGCTAACCCTTCATAGGAAGAATCCTGAAGCAGCACTCCGTTCACCATAAATTTAGGAGTACCGTTGACTCCGTAGGAACCAGCGATCTTAAAGTCTTCTTTTACATCGAACATGTAGGTATGATTCTTGAGATCTGTTTCAAATTGGGCGTAATCAATGCCCTCGATGTTATTCTTAACGAATTTTAAAATGAATTTCTGAGTGGCCCAAATTTCGCTCTCATCGCCTTGATTAGCGTACAGCTTATGAAGGTATTCCCAGAACTTCTCGTTGCTTTGCTTGTAGATGGCTTCGCCGGCGCTAGCAGCAAGATAAGAGTCCCGGTCCAAAAATGCAAAGTTCATGAAGAAAAGTTCCACTTTTCCGGTATCTACGTAGTCTTTAATAAAAGTATCCAGATACTTTTCAGTCCACATTTTGCAGGCGGGACATTTGAAATCTGCGAATTCGATAACTTTAACTTTGGCATCAGGACTTCCAAGATGAGGTTGCTTCTCATATTTCAGCCCATCAACAACAATGCTTCCCTTTACGTCGGTGTAGTTGGGTAGATCTGCTGTATCATCAGTCTTATTGCTTAAGATGAAAACAATTACAGCGAGAAGGATTACAACAACGACACCTAATATCATGGGAAGCAAAGGTCTTTTGGTCTGAGATTGTTTAGCTGACACTTTCTTATTCATATCTCACCTCCTAGACAATATAGGAATACTATAAAAATAGTATAATCATCCAGTAGGTAGTGAAGATATGTCATTTGTAACAATGCTACGTAACGTTGTAGCTAGTTATTAGTTTTTGAATTTAGCGGCTGAGCGAATGACAGGGGGCACCTCGTGGATGGCCGAAATAGTCATCACGGCTTGCTGCATCTCTTGCTCCAGCTCGATAAGGTTATAGCTCCATTCATTTTGCTGCTTCAGGTAAATACTGTTGATGCCTGCGGTAACTGCGGGAAGTACATCTGTACGTAACGAGTTGCCAATCATCCAGGTACGTTTGCGGTCAAAGCTTTGGGTAGCCAAAATATTTTCAAGCGCCTCAACATTTTTATGCTTCCGAATATAGATACGATCGTCAAAATAAGCATCCAGCTTCATTTGTTCAATTTTACGTTGCTGAATGGTGTCGTCCCCGCCAGTATACAAGAATAAATGATGACCCTCTTGCTTCAGCGTATCGAGTGTTTCAACCATGCCAGGGTAAGCTTCAATTTCTTGGTCATAGACGCTTAGGCCGAGCTTGTGTAATTGCTGCTCTTGAAAGCGATCTGTCGGACGGTTATATTTGGCGCAGAAATAACGGTAGGTGGCGATTAAGGATTTAGGGAAGTTGTCGCTGGCCAGGCCACTTGTGTTGACGGTATCAACATCAATTTCTATTTGCTTGCTGCGTAATTCACTGGTGCTTGGCCCAAACTCATTAAACCAATCAGTCATGAGCTCGAAATATTGTCCTAAAATTAAATCGAAATATTTGTTGCAGTGAACCAGCGTATCATCTAGATCGAAAATTACTTGTTGAGTTGTGTATTTCATATCTCTCACTCCTTGGATCTGTATCTGTATAGTGTTCTATAGGTGAATATAAGATTCTAGAAACATTTGAAGCTCAGAAGCGCCGTCTGGACGGATACTGAAGCGCTCGTCTTGTTCCCCGCGAAGATGGATACGGAGTAAACCGGCTACGCGTAGGATCATTAGGTGATGCATAAGCATTTCTCTGGATTGATTTAGATCGGACTGCATCTCCCATAGAGATTTGGGTTCATGGGCGACATACCGAAGCAATCGGAGTCTGGTTGGATCTGACAGCGCCTTGGTCATGCGCAATAGCACCATCGGTGGTTCATTTTCATCTTCCAATGGCACATCTACAGGATACTGTACAATCACCATAGTTTTGTAGAAGCAGTAGGTGTTGATTGGTCGATTATGAACGGTAGGCAATAATACTATAGTCTTAAGATCCCGTATATCCTCGAAAACTACACCACCGGATGCATATTCAATTAAAGAAATAGGGTCCATTTTGCTTTCCAGCATTTTTTTCTCAGAGGCATCTTCAATTAATAACGGTAAAATCTTGTGTTCTACATGACGAAAATATTGCTCATACCAGAGTCTAAGAAGCGGACTATAGCTGCTCTTGATCCGGGAAGCTTCATCTATGGTGAAATCATGAATTAACGGTGCGATCTGCTGATAACACTCTTCTATAGAAGCTGAATCCAGATCATCCAGGAAATGCAGCACTGATGTTGCGGGCCCTCGGCTGTAAACCCAAGCATATAACACATCATAATCTGTAAATGGCCACTCGGCAGCTTGCATGAGAGCTGTTACTTTATGAGGAGTAATGCGATCTTCCACATCACTAACCCAGTGGGGACCGAGGTCTAGATTGGAGATCCATTTTCTGGTTACATATATCATAAAACTGTCCAACAGTTCATAAACCGGCGATACGTCGATTTTTAATTCGTAATCCATGTAACATGCACCCCCAGAAATCCGTAACTTCTACATATTATCTCTTGTTTTGAAGAGGGTTGTCCACTATAATGTTCGGTGTTTGCCAATTGGCGTTAGATCACATCATTGTTTTTATTATAGGGGGATATCATCCGTGTCAGACCGGCTTAAAGTATCTGTACGAAGTAATAGCAAAATGACTTTCATGATTCTTATTACCGCTACTATAGCCGCAGGGCTTAGCCAAGGGCTGTTGCTGCCCATTCTATCCATTCTTTTGGAGCAAAAAGGAGTCTCCTCGTCACTGAACGGATTGAATGCTGCTGCACTATACATAGGATCATTTGGAATGACCTTGATTGCTGAACGTGTTCTTGGAGCGGTTGGATTTAAAAAATTGATAGCTGGTGGGATTAGTTTAGTCTTAGTAAGCTTGCTCATGTTTCCCTTTTTTACAGGGATCAAGGTATGGTTTGTATTGCGTCTGCTTGTGGGTGTAGGCGATGCTGCCATTAATTACGGGGCCCAGCTTTGGGTTCTGCTTATGACTCCTGCCGAGCATCGCGGGCGTAATCTTTCACTATATGGTATGTCCTATGGTCTGGGTTTTAGCTTGGGACCACTTGGGATTAGTCTGCTGCGTTATGGACAGGCAGTGCCTTTTATTGTTCTCGCATTTCTATTTTTGTTAGTCTTAATCCTTGTGACTACAATTCTGCCGGATTCCCGGCCAGATAAAGCGGAGAGTGGTGAAAGCCAGGTTCGCCGTTTCGGTCGTTGTTACAGCTTAGCCTGGTTCGCTTTAATTCCAGCCCTTTTATATGGCTTTATGGAAGCCAGCTTAAATAGCAGCTTTCCGGTATATGGTCTGCGTATCGGTTACAGCACAGATCAAATTGCAGCGTTATTACCTTTTGCGGGGATTGGAGGACTGCTTCTGCAGTTTCCATTAGGTCTGTGGAGCGACCGGTTTGGCCGCAAGCGGGTACTGATTATTGCCGGGATCGGAGGCGGGATCGCCTTTGCGATGTTGCCGCTGGCAGGTGATCATTTTACATTGACAATGGTGCTTCTGATGATCGCAGGAGGACTAGTAGGTTCCTTTTTCTCTTTAGGTCTAAGTCTGGCTGCGGATATTTTACCAAGACATCTACTGCCTGCTGCCAATGTGGTTGCTTCTTTCCATTTTAGTATTGGCAGTATTATCGGCCCCGGCATTGGTGGTTTGTTGCTGCAAGTGGGCTTAAGCGGCGGTATTTTCGCCCTGATGGGTGGTTTATATATCGTGTTCGGCTTGCTGGGGTTATTATTCTCGCCACAACCTAGAAATTGAGGTAAGATAAGAACGAGTGCTCGCATGGAAATTGAACTCACATTCAGAGTACACTATAGATTATAGATGAAGACAGGGAGAGGCTGAACTATGATCACAGTTGAACACTTAGCCAAGGCAGTTGGGGAAGACAAAAATCCGGTCCTGCAGGATATAGGATTTCAATTAGAGCCGGGTGAACTCGTAGCCATACTTGGAGCGAGTGGGAGCGGTAAGACCACTTTATTACGCTGTTTAGCGCTGCGAGAGAAGTGGGACAGAGGGAATTTTAGAGTGGACGGTACGGATATTATGGCGAGTGCCTTTTCCGGAAAAAGAAAAATTCGACGGGAGTGGGCTTACCTGGAGCAGAATGCAGAGCTCAATCCTAACCGCACAGCGCTGAAAAACGTGCTGATCGGCCAGTCCGCACAGACGCCAATGTGGCGTATGGTTACAGGGATGGTTCGTTCAGATGATTATATGGGTGCGATGGATGAATTAGATGCCCTTGGACTTCTAGACAAAGCGAAGATGAAGACTAGCCAGCTAAGCGGTGGAGAACGTCAGCGTGTAGCGATTGCTAGAGCATTAACTCATGGTGCCAAAGTAATTCTAGCGGATGAACCGGTTACGGGTCTGGACCCCAAATCGGCAGAAAGTGTATTGGAAACTTTGCGCAGACTGTGTAAAGAGACGGGTCTTACCGTAGTGACGGTGCTGCCTATTGAACTGGCTGAACGTTTCGCTTCACGTATATGGGTACTAGAAGATGGACGAATTAAGCATGATATAAAGGGACGTAGATTAACGTCTCAGGAACGCGCAAATTTGTAAAGTTCGGACACGGATAAGGAAAAGAGTGATGAGGTTGAGTATAAAAAGTCTTAGGTGCCTGGCAGCTGCAACACTGTCGTTATCCGTACTTTCGGGTTGTACTTTCATCAGTGATCCTGTTTCGAAGATGAAAGCTCCGCAGCTGTCTGCTGACAAAGCAACACTTATGGCTGCTATTAATTCACATATTCCAGCGGGTACGGAGTTGATCCGCCCGGTTAATGATGAGAGCTCAATTTTCACAGAGGATCTCAATAACGATGGAATTATGGAGTCGTTGGTGTTCTATAGAACGCCAAGCGAAGCTGTAGAGATTCACGGGATGATCTTAGAGAAGCAAGGAGATGCCTGGGTCAAAAAGCTTGTTTTTGATGGGGATGGAACTATGCTGGAGTCCGTCGATCTGAAAGATATGACAGGTGACGGGAAGCTGAATATCATTACAGGTTATTCACGCGGGGAAGAAAAAGGCCTCGTCGTGTATAGCTATTCCAGCGGATCATTGGAAGAAGTGCTTTCACTTCCTTACACCAAATATATGCTTGATGATCTTAACAAGGATGGAATTGAAGACATCACCGTTGTTTATTTTAAAAGAAATGAATTTGCAACCATTTCGATCTATCAGTACAATGATGGCTTTAAGGTGCTCGATAAGATTGAGGATATCGATCCGTATTTTTCTAATTATTACAATATTGTCGCAGGAAAGATTGCCAAGGATAAAGAAGGAATCGTATTAGACGCTTCGGTGGATTTCCAATCCGCCTACAGCTTAATGGTTCTTATGGAGCATAACAAGCTGCGTGTGGTTTTGCCAGGTGATACGAGGACTTACAAAGATCGTCTGATTGCAAGCGAAGATATCGATCATGATGGCATTATTGAAGTTGGATTGCTTGAAGCGCCAAAAGGATGGGAGTATTTCGACCCCGCAGATATTCCTTATTTCACCTCCTATTATAAATGGGATGGAAAAGATGGCCTAACCTTTGCAGTCCAGCTATATCGTGATCCATCGGATCGCTTTACTATTAATTTTGATCCAGAGCTGCATGGAAAGGTAAGTATTGACACGAAATCTGTTCTGGATAAAAACCTTAAATTCATCATGACCGATACCGGAGAGACTTTTGCTGAGGTTTCCTTCTTTTCTCCTTCGGAATGGGATAAGGCTAAGAATGAAGGCTGGGAGCTGCTTGGGCGGGATTCAGATAAAGTCATCGGCTACCGTGGTGAGCTAGAACAAAGTACAACTAAAGAAGGAAGCAATAAGATTGCCTCCCCTATTGAAAGGAAGGGAATAGATGAGTAAAGTTCTGATATTGGAAGATGAAGAATCCATTCGCAGTTTCATAGTCATTAATTTGAAGCGTAATGGTTTCGAAGTGCTGGAGGCTGCTGACGGGAATGAAGCATTGCATAAATTAACCACTATACCTGATATTGATATTGCGTTATTGGATGTTATGGTTCCCGGCATTGATGGATTTGAAGTTTGTAGACGGATTAGGGAGACTAATGAACGCTTGGGAATTATTTTTCTTACCGCCAAGGTTCAGGAGCAGGATAAAGTTTACGCTTTGTCCGTAGGTGCAGATGATCATGTTAGTAAGCCATTTAGCCCAACGGAGCTAATTGCACGTATTCAATCTTTGCTGCGCCGTGTAAATGTGCATCGTGAACAGTCGGCCAAGGTTTCTTTTCATTCGGGGCCTTTCAGCTTGGATCTTATTACCAAACAATTCAAACGTGATAATGTAGCCATTGAACTGACGCCTACGGAGTTCTCTCTGATTCAATTCTTTCTTGAAAAGGAAAACACTCCACTTAGCCGCGATCTTCTGTTGGATCATGTGTGGGGCAAGGAGTATATGGGTGATCCCAAAATTGTAGATGTAAATATCCGGCGCTTACGCCAGAAGATTGAGAACAATCCTTCGGAGCCGGAATTTTTGCAGACTGTATGGGGGCACGGATATAGATGGAAAGGCCAAGGACAATGATTAAGAAGGGGATGCGCAGACAGATTGTTCTGCACTACATTCTTGTAGTTTTTTTGGCGCTTCTCCTCGTAGAAGTTATCTTCCTGCTGGCCATCAGAACATATTATTATGACAGTGTATACAGCAAGATTAAAAATCACATTTCTGTTTCAGAGTCGTTTTTTCAAAAGAACATGATACCCAGCGATAATAGCATCTATCTGCTACAAGAAGTACTGGAGAGGTTCTCATTGAGCAAGACGGAGCTGGAAATCTTATCGCTAAATGGGGATATCATCACTAGTTCCACTGGCTTTCAACCGGATCGGACCATTACGACCAGTGATGTACCAGAAGCCGTTGGCGGCAGCGTTGGGCGCTGGGTAGGGCGTCAGGCAGGCACGAATGAGAGCGTGATGGCGGTTTCCAAAATGCTGCAGATTCATGGACAGGATAAGTATGTCCTAAGGTATATTACTTCACTAGAACAAATCAATAATGATTTGCTTAATCTAACTTTATTGTCCACTGCTATTGCTGCAGCTGTTATGGCTGTAGTTGTTGGGTTTAGCTTCGGACTGGCCAACTCAATTGTGAAGCCGCTGAATAATATTACGGCAGTTTCAGCTCAGATGGCGAAGGGGAGATTCAACGTACGGATTAAGGGAGACTATAAATTTGAGATTGGTGATTTGGCTTCAACGCTGAATTATATGGCTCAGGAAATTGTACGCAGTAATCAGATTAAGGATGATTTTATCTCGTCCATTTCTCACGAGCTGCGGACACCTCTTACAAGTATCAAGGGCTGGAGTGAAACCTTGGTATCCGGCGGGTATGATCCGGAGGAGACAAAACTTGGAGTCAGCATCATTTCCAAAGAAAGTGAACGCCTGATTGGGCTGGTGGAAGAAATTCTCGACTTTTCTAAGCTGCAGCAGAACCAGATGAAGCTGTCGATTGGGGTTGTAGATGTAAAGGTACTGCTGCAAGAGACGATACTGAATGTTTGGGCTAAAGCGGAAAAGAAACGAATACATCTGTTGCTGGAATGTGAAGATGCGATCTTTGTTAAAGGGGATGCCAATCGGCTAAAACAGGTATTCTTAAACTTGGTAGACAATGCAGTGAAGTTCTCACATGAAGATTCCAGTATTGAACTGTCAGCAAAGAGACTGTCTGCTACAGAAACAGCGATTATGGTACGAGACAGCGGGATAGGGATTAGTGAAGCACATATATCCAGAGTGAAGGACCGTTTCTTTCAAGTGGATGCACTTAATGGAGGAACAGGCTTGGGGTTAGCGATTTCACAGCAACTTGTAGAACTTCATAATGGGACACTTGATATGGTAAGTGAGCTTGGAAAAGGAACGGAAGTTACCGTCATCTTGCCTCTTACAGAACCACAGCCGGAAGTTATCACAGAAGAGGTAACTCAAGTGACAGCTACCTTTCCTGAATTAGATGATTGGGAGGCCTAACGTGAGATGGGGGTAACGAAGAATTCGATCCGTATAGTTCGTGGAGAGCCAGATCGGGTTAGCGACATCTTGAGGCTACTGCAAGAAGCGGCGGGGTGGATGGAGCTTAATGGAATTAAGCAATGGACACCCGGACAATTTACCGAGACCGATATAGCAGGATATTTTGCTGACAGACATGTTTATTTAGCCCTTGACGATGGGGCTGTAGTTGGCATGTTCACGTTGCAATTCAGTGATCCACAGTACTGGGGCAGTAAAAATGATGAGTCCTACGCTTATTTGCACCGATTGGCTGTGAAAGACTCCCACCGCGGCCGAGGACTTGGACAGCAAATGCTTAAATATGCAGTAGTTCTAGCCAAAGATCTAGGCTGTAAGAGCCTTAGGTTTGACACTGTGGCACATAACATTAAGCTCAATCGTTATTATCAGAGCATGGGTTTTCACTACATGGGCACTAACGATATGGGAAATGGTCGTTTAGTGAACTTATATGAACATTTTGAGGAAGGTGCTGAGTCAGACCGTCTGATTCTCAGATTTATATCAGAATCTGATTTTGAACACTTAAAGCGCTGGAGTGTTTCTCCAGAGTATCTGAAGCAGTGGGCAGGACCTTCGCTAACTTATCCTTTAGAGGATGAGCAGCTTGTTAAATACTTAAAGGATGCTAATCATCCAGGCTTATCCGATCGTCTTATCTTCTGTGCAATTCAAGAAGCTACGCAGCAGGTAGTGGGCCATATTAGCTTTTCAGCCATTGACCGGGTTAATCGTTCTGCACGTATCGGCAGGGTAGTAGTAGATCCTGAGTTTCAAGGTAAAGGCATTGGTAAACGGATGATGCAAGAGATGCTTCGAATCGGATTTGAAGGTCTGGACCTGCATCGTCTGTCTCTGGGTGCTTTCGATTTCAATACGGCTGCCCTGAAAGCTTATGAAGCTGTTGGCTTTAAGCGGGAGGGTGTTCAACGTGAGTCTGCTTTATTCGGTGAGCAATATGTAGATTGTGTGGAAATGAGCATATTAGACAGAGAATGGACGGCTAGCCGTAATTCATAAAATCACTAATTCCTTACAACCGAAGGGGCTGTTGCTCTGGTCATGATCGACCAGGACAACAGCCCCTTTTTATATAAAGTATTTTTCTATATAATGGTTGTTATGAAGGAAGAACTTCACGCAAACGTCCTGTCTTCTCATACACATCCTGAAACAGACGGGAAGGTTGGTTTCGGACCGCCGGCTTGGCAGCCACAGTCTCATGTGGTCCAACGACAACGATATTATTTATGCTTCCCTTGATGACTGCTCCATCCTTAATGATTGCCCCTTCACCAATAATGGCATTCTCAATCAGCACTCCACGGCCAATGCGAACTCCAGGCATAATAACACTTTGCTTGATCTGGCTCATCTTACCGATTTCTACCCCATTAAAGACTACAGAACGTTGTAGACTACCTTCTTGGGAGCAGGATTCATTCACGAGAGAGTCTGTTGCTGGGTTCTGTACACGTGGTTTATGAACTGCAAGCTTAGTCCGGCGAACCCGACTATACATAGGCCAATGAGTCTTGTCTAACTTCATGCCATTGTCTTTTTGCAGAAGATCCATATGTGCTTCCCAGAGACTGCCGACTGTACCTACATCTCTCCAGTAACCCTTGAAACGGTAAGCGAATAAATCATCGTTCTGATCCAGCATGGTAGGAATTACGTCTTTACCAAAGTCATGGCTGGAATTAGGATTAGCTGCATCCCGCAACAAGTGCTCCTTCAGATAAGCCCACTCGAACAGGTAGATACCCATTGAAGCAAGATTACTTTTTGGTACTTTAGGTTTTTCCGCGAATTCGGAAATTTTCAGATCATCGTTTACGTTCATTACTCCAAAACGACTAGCCTCATCCCAAGGAACCTCCATTACGGAGATGGTTGCTTTTGCTCCTTTTTCAATATGATAATTCAGCATCTTACGGTAATTCATATGGTAAATATGGTCACCGGATAGAATGAGCACATGTTCTGGGTTGCGGCTATCAATAAAGTCAATGTTTTTATAAATCGCATCAGCAGTCCCTGTATAACTGTCTCTGCCTTCAACACCTGAAGGAAGCAGTGTGACACCTTTATCCTTTTGACTAACTAAGCCCCAAGGCTCACCTTCACCGATATGATTATGCAAAGAGTCAGCTTCGTATTGTGTCAGAACACCTACTGTATCAATGTTCGAATTTACACAGTTACTTAGCGGGAAATCAATAATTTTATACTGTCCACCGAAAGGGACTGCAGGCTTAGCCATACTGGAAGTCAAGGGAGCCAATCTGCGGCCTTCCCCTCCTGCCAATAACATGGCGATACAATCTTTTTTGTTGTTCATTTGTTATCCCTCCCATTATTTTGTCAATGCTTGTAATATAAACTTACGACAAGCGCTTGAAACGACATAGGTGAAATATATTGCTTTGTAAACAGAAAAATTACAATTAATATTTCTTTATCAGAAAATCTTTTCTTTTAACATCAAAACATTTTCAAAATGGTAATATTCGGGTAAGGTAATAGGTACAAGCACATTGAAAAAGGTGGTGTAGAATTGGCTGAAAAAGCAAAAATCGAGACCCTTCCGTCAGCTGCTGATATCTATCTGTTCCATGAGGGCACCAATTATCGCAGCTATTCTATGCTGGGTGCACACACTGCCGCTGAAGAAGGCGTTACCGGTGTGCGCTTTACCGTGTGGGCTCCTCATGCGACATATGTAGGACTAGCTGGTGATCATAATGATTGGGACGGAACACAGGGCGTGGACTCGTTATATAAGATACCCGATTCAGGATTTTGGAGTCGTTTTTTTCCGGGAATACAGCCGGGAACTTTTTACAAATACAGGATTCTTGCCTCAGATGGATCAAGTTTCCTTAAAGCGGATCCTTTTGCTTTTAAAGCTGAGGTTCGACCGGCAACGGCTTCGGTAGTAGCAGAACTGGATGGCTACCGCTGGGGAGATGCAGCATGGCGTCGGAAAAGCAAAGCTCCATATCAACAACCGATGAACATTTATGAAATGCACTTCGGTACCTGGCGTCAAAAAGAGGATGGTGAGTTCTATACCTACCGGGAAATGAGCGAGCTGTTAATTCCTTATTTGGTGGAGATGAACTATACACACGTGGAATTTATGCCGTTGGCAGAACATCCATATGATCTATCCTGGGGTTATCAAGGGACGGGGTATTTTGCGGCAACCAGCCGTTATGGCGAACCCCATGAGTTGATGTATTTGATCGATCAGCTGCATCAGGCAGGTATCGGTGTGATTTTAGATTGGGTTCCCGCTCACTTTGCCAAAGACGCACACGGATTACGTATGTTTGATGGAGCGCCACTTTATGAATATGCCGATCCAATGTTAGCTGAAAAACCAGGCTGGGGGACACTTTCGTTTGATTTCAGTAAGCCGGAGATTTCTTCATTTCTTATTTCTAATGCGCTGTTTTGGTTCGAGTATTATCATATCGACGGAATGCGTGTAGATGCGGTTACGAGTATGCTTCGATTAGATTTCGAAAAGCGGGATCATCAATATCGGCGGAATGTTAATGGTGGATTGGAGAATCTGGAGGCCATCAAATTTATCCAGAATCTGAACAAGGCTATCTTTCATTATTTCCCAAAAGCATTGATGATGGCGGAGGAGTCCAGTGCTTGGCCAGGGGTTACTGCACCAGTGCATGAAGGGGGCCTTGGCTTCAATTACAAATGGAATATGGGTTGGATGAATGATACGCTAGGCTACATAGAACATGATTTTGGTGGGCGCCCTTATCATCATAATTTACTTACGTTCCCAATATGTTATGCTTATGCCGAAAATTACGCATTGCCGCTATCGCATGATGAGGTTGTTCACGGCAAGAAGTCTTTGTTAGACAAAATGCCGGGTGCTTATGAACAAAAGTTCGCAGGCCTCAGGCAGCTGCTGGGATATCAGATCTCTCATCCCGGTAAAAAGCTTCTGTTTATGGGTGGGGAATTCGGTCAGTTTATCGAGTGGAAGGATCAGGAGCAGCTGGACTGGCTGCTGTTGGATTATGAGAGCCATCGTCGTATGCTTGCCTACACGGCTGCACTTAATAAACTGTATCGCTCCGAAAAAGCGTTGTGGGAGCTGGATCATTCTCAAGAGGGTTATCAGTGGATTGATGCGGATGACAATGATCAAAGTGTGATTTCGTATATACGCCGAGGGAAGAAACCAGGAGATACGCTGCTTATAGTCATCAATTTTCAACCGGTAGAACGGCACAATTATCGTATAGGCGTGCCACGGGCCGGGACTTATGAAGAGCTCTTTAGCTCAGAAAATGTAGAGTATGGTGGCTCCGGATTGCACAATGTCCCTCAAAAGAGCGTTAAGCTGGAATGGCACAATCAGGTGAACAGCATAGAGCTGACTCTTCCGCCCCTTAGCTTCCTGGTGTTTAAAAAAACGTCACGAATGGGTAAGAATAAAGAGGCAAAAGAGTTATAGATCTAAGTACGAATAGAGAATCCGTACAGTTTAAGGGGGAAATAATCATGAAAGTTTTATTTGCCGCAGCTGAAGCCCATCCTTTTGTCAAAACGGGTGGTTTGGCCGATGTCATTGGAGCATTACCTAAAGCGCTGAAGGCTGCCGGGGTAGATGTACGAGTGATTTTGCCTAAATATCGTGGGATTCCTGACAAGTTCACCGCTCAAATGGAGCATTTAACGGAAGTGTATGTTCCAATTGGCTGGCGAAAACAATACTGTGGAATTGAACGCATTATCTATGAGGGTATCCCCGTTTATTTTATCGACAACGAGTATTATTTTGGCCGTGATGGAATTTATGGTTATATGGACGATGGTGAACGGTTTGCGTTCTATAATCGTGCAGTGCTGGAGTGTCTGCCAGCCATTGATTTCCAGCCTGATGTACTGCATTGCCATGATTGGCACGCGGCCGTAATTCCAATGCTGCTACAGGGGCATTATCGCCACAATCCATTTTACAGTGAAATGCGGAGTGTATTTACAATACATAACCTGTTGTATCAGGGAGTGTTTCCTTATGAGGTACTTGGAGAGCTGTTAGGTCTGGATAGCAGCTATTTTGGTAGTGTGGAGTACTATGGTAATGTGAATTTCTTAAAAGGCGGGATTGTATTCAGTGATCGGGTCACGACCGTCAGTCCGACTTATTCAGAAGAAATTCGCACACCTTATTATGGTTACGGTTTGGATGGTTTGTTGAACGCACGGTCAGATGTTTTAAGTGGGATTGTGAATGGCATTGATACTAAAAGTTATAATCCAGCGACAGATTCGAGCCTTGTTACCCGTTATCGTTCTAATTTGACCAAGAAGACGGAGAACAAAGTAGCCTTGCAGGAAGAGCTGGGATTACCTGTGGATGCTAATATCCCAATGGTAGCCATGGTCACGCGTCTCGTGGACTCCAAAGGTTTAGATCTGCTTACCCGAGTGCTGGATGAGTTGCTATATCACGAGGATATTCAATTTGTGCTGCTTGGAACAGGTGATGAATCCTACGAGCGTTGGTTCAAGGAAGCGGCATGGCGGTATCCGACCAAGCTGTCTTCACAGATCTTATTTAATGATGCACTCTCACGAAAAATATATGCTGCCAGCGATATCTTCCTTATGCCGTCTAAGTTTGAGCCCTGTGGCATCAGTCAGCTGCTCGCTTTACGGTATGGTAGCATACCCGTTGTCCGTGAGACAGGTGGCCTAAATGATACTGTGCACGCTTATAATGAAGAAACCGGTGAAGGCAATGGCTTTACGTTCAGCAATTATAATGCACACGATATGATGTTTACGCTGCGCCGGGCGCTTTCTTTTTACAAGCAGCCTGAACATTGGAAAAAGATCACAAAAAACGCTTTCGCGGGAGATTATAGCTGGAATGTATCCGCTCAGCAGTACATGGATATCTACGATGATATAACCAGATAAAGTTTAACGAATTCTGTAATGGGTTAATAAGGGATTGCACCTGGGAGTATGGTAAATACTCTGGGAGCAGTCCTTTTTTTATGAAATTAGGAATAAACAGTCGAATGATTTAGCCAGTATAGGGGATAGTAAAAATGTATAAATTTAGCTTCAACGTGAATAAAAGTGATTTTTTAGCTGCGTATTATAGAATTCCCCTCATAGAAATCCATTAAAAGGAAGTTGTTGTCACAATTATGCCTTTGCATATTCATGCGTTCTGATTTATAATAAGTCAGTCATTGGGTCAACTTAGATTTTTTCATATGAATAGGGGAGATATAGAAATGAACAAATGGGGTAAACTTAGTTTAGGAATGGTATTAGCGGTAGGTCTGCTTTCAGGCTGCGGTCAAAATAAAAATGATAATGATACCGCTGCTAGTGGTAATGCAAATTCCGGTGCAGTTACTAAAAAGCTGATTATGGGAACAAGTGCAGATTTTCCTCCGTACGAATTCCATAAAGTAGTGGACGGAAAAGATACCATCGTAGGTTTTGATATCGACATCGCTAAGGAAATTGCTGCCGACATGGGCGCTGAGCTTGAAGTTAAGGATCTGCCTTTTGATTCACTGCTTAACGAATTGTCCAGTGGACGCGTAGATATGGTAATTTCCGGCCTTAGCCCGACTGAAGAACGCAAAAAAGCGGTTGAACTTTCAGATATTTATTACAAAGCAGAACAAGCTATTGTAGTACGCGAAGCAGATAAAGATAAATACGCTACTATGGACGCGGTGAAGGGTACCAAAATTGGTGTACAGACAGGCTCTATTCAAGAAGAAATCGCCAAAGAGATTGAAGGCGCAAAGATCACCTCTCTTGGTAAAATCTCCGAGATCGTTCTGCAATTGCAATCAAACCGTATCGATACAGCAATTATTGAAGGACCTGTAGCCAAATCTTTTGTTAAGAATTTAGCGGGTCTTGTAATTACCGATGCTAAGCCTGAAGTAGAAGATGATGGATACGCAATTGGGATTAAAAAAGGCAATACAGAGCTTCTGGATAAAGTAAATGCCACACTTAAACGTCTAGAATCAGAAGGTAAGATTGATGAATATGTAGCGGCTGCCAGCGAGCTTGCTGAAAGCACGAAGTAAGGAATGTATATTGTTTTAGGTCTGCTGAAGTAAATTGTATGTGTATTACAGAAAATAGCGGAACTTTGCTATTTTCTATTTTTTTGGAGATAGGAGGATAAGATATTGGATATTACTTTATTTAGAATGGCTTATGATTATCGTGATCTTTTCTTGACTGGACTACAATATACCTTGCTACTTGCTGTTCTTGGTGTATTATTTGGCTTCATTCTTGGGATTATCGTCTCTCTACTACGCATGTCAAAATGGAGAGTGTTACGTTTCTTAGCCACAGCTTGGGTTGAATTTTTGCGGGGCACTCCAATGCTTGTGCAATTGTTTCTCATCCATTACGGGCTGGCGACATTTGGGATTGAGTTTACTCCGATTCAGTCCGGGGCGATTACACTCTCCATTAACAGTTCTGCTTATCTGGCAGAAATTTTTCGTGCCGGGATTCAGGGTGTCGATCGTGGACAAACGGAGGCCGCACGTTCACTTGGAATGAAACAAGGGATGACCATGCGTCATATTGTCCTTCCTCAGGCACTTAAAAGTGTTCTTCCGGCAATCGGTAATGAGTTCATTACCATTATCAAGGAATCATCGATTATTTCATTTATCGGAGTAACGGATTTGATGTTTCAAGCTCGTACAGTTACAACGATTTCGTATGATGGCATGACACCACTCGTGATTGCTGCATTTATGTATTTTGTTCTAACATTTACGCTTTCCAAGATCCTAGGTAGACTCGAAAGGAGGCTGAATACCGATGATCGCCGTTAAGAACCTGCAGAAGCATTACGGAAAGCTGGAGATTCTCAAAGGAATCGATTTGGAGATTAAAAAGGGTGAGGTTGTCGTTGTAATCGGGCCCAGTGGTTCGGGAAAAAGTACCTTTCTGCGCTGCTTGAATTTATTGGAGCAGCCTACAGGTGGCGAGATCACTTTTGAAGGGGAATCGATCACCTCAAAGAAGCATGATATCAATGCAACGCGTGAGAAGATGGGGATGGTTTTTCAGCAGTTCAACCTTTTTCCGCACAAAACCGTTCTGCAAAACATTACGCTCGCACCGATTAAAGTAAGAAAACAGCAGCAGGCTGTGGCCGATAAATTCGCAATGGAGCTCCTCAAGACTGTAGGGCTTGAAGATAAAAAGGATGTTTATCCAGCTCAATTGTCCGGTGGACAAAAGCAGCGGATCGCGATTGCTCGTGCATTAGCCATGCAGCCCCATGTGATGCTTTTTGATGAGCCTACCTCAGCGCTTGATCCGGAAATGGTAGGAGAGGTACTTGAGGTTATGAAAAAGCTTGCCGAAGACGGAATGACAATGGTTATTGTTACACATGAGATGGGCTTTGCCCGTGAAGTGGGTGACCGCATTCTGTTTATGGATGGCGGGTTCATCGTTGAACAGGGTACTCCTGAACAAGTATTCGGTAATCCTACACATGCTCGGACTAAGGATTTTTTAAGTAAAGTATTATAAAGAATTCGTCAAAACGGCCCTGGACAAGTATCCGGTGGCCGTTTTGTTATAGGGTCCTGAGGGTAATGTGGGAATATATCGCTGGGGGCTGAGTTCATTTATTTATGTAAACCATGTATAATAGATGGTCAGTCAATCAACAGGAAAAGGAGTACATACATAATGAGAGATGATCTACGCCGGATAGGCATTATTGATATTGGTTCGAACTCCATTCGTCTTGTAATTTATGATACAACGCGCGAAGGAGGCTATAAGATCATCAAGGAGTGTAAGTACTCCGCTCGCCTTAGTGAGAAGATTACAAAGGAGAATAGACTGGAACAAAAGGACATGGAAACGATAGTTCCGGTCTTGCGGCAGTTTAAGGAAATCTGCAACGCTTTTGCAGTGGAAACCATTCGGGCGGGTGCAACGGCAGCCATTCGTAATGCGGCTAACTCAAGTGAAATAATAAGCTTTTTGTCACAATCCTCTTCCATTCCGATTGAGGTGATCAGTGGCCACCAGGAGGCATATTATGGCTTCTTGGGTGTTATTAATGCCTTTAATGTAGAGGATGGTTATGTCATTGATATTGGTGGCGGGAGTACTGAAATCACTCTTTTTTGTGAGCGGCGTTATCAACACAGCATTTCTTTCCCGTTCGGGGCAGTAAATACCAACCTAATGTTCGGTCAAGGTGGGAATTGGAGCGATGAGCAGATTCACAAGCTGCAGACCTTTGTCCTGGGCAGACTGGTTGAGCATGATTGGCTAAATGCCAAAGCTGGACTTCCTTTATTCGGTTTAGGAGGGACGGTTCGTTCCTTAGGGAAGCTGGATCAGAAGACACGAGCATACTCATTGCCTAACTCCCATGGCTATACGATGACCAGTGAGACGATCGAGTACTTTATGAACACCCTACCTTCAATGCCTTACGAAAAACGTAAGGATTTAGATGGATTATCTAAGAGTCGGGCGGATATCATTGTATCCGGGTTGATTATTTTCCATACGGTGTATCAGTATATTGGGGCGAGTGAGGCGGTAATCAGCGGGGAAGGGCTCAGAGAAGGCTTGCTGCATGATCTGCTGGAGCCGGAGCAGCCAGTGCGTGATAGTGCATTGGAATATAGCTTAAACACGATCATTCGCTTTGATATTCATACTTCTAAACGGTATTTAGATCATATCAACAAGCTAGCACTCAGCCTGTTTGACGCATTTAAAGATGAATCGAATAGAGCAGAGCACGAGATGTTAATTTACGTGTCCATCATGCTGCATCGTACGGGAACGAATATTAACTATTACCAATCCAAAAGACATACTTTGTATTGGTTGATGAATTCACCAATTCGTGGACTTACCCACCGTCAGCTTATTCTTTGCGCTATGATTGCCTCATACAGCACAAAAAGCCGGAAGCAGAAATTGTCCCAACAACATAAGGACATTTTGCTGCCATCCGACGAAGAGTGGATTCATAAGCTCGGATCGCTTGTCCAGCTTAGCATTGCGCTGGACAGCACGGAGATTGGAATTGTAAGCGGCCTGAAGGCCAATCTGCACGGCAATACGCTTCATCTGGACTTAGAGGGCGCATCGTCACTGCTAATTGGCCTAGAGGACATTGAGAACGCGATAAAAGCATTTAAGAATGCTTGGGCGGTGAAGGTAAAACTCGGCTTCCCTTCCAACGTGTAACATCCATCGCAGCAAACTGGCTCCGGAAAGGGGCCTTTTTGTCGTCTGGTTGTTCGTAATATCCATTCGCCTGCAAGAAGCTGGCTTTAACATTATCTTTTAGAGACAACTCTAGAATTTTGACGATCTGTTTACGGATGCCGCTGTCTCTGACAGGACACATCAGCTCAATCCGGCGGGTTAGGTTTCTAGTCATCCAGTCAGCACTGGATAAATACACCTCAGGTTTGCCGCCATTTTCGAAATAATAGATCCGGGAGTGCTCCAGAAAACGGTCTACAATACTGCGTACGGTAATGTTTTCGCTTAAGCCCTCTATTCCCGGACGTAGGCAGCAAACCCCTCGCACGATTAAGTCAATGGAGACACAGGCTTGGGCTGCGCTATATAAATCGTCTATCACTTGCTGATTAGAGAGCGAGTTCATCTTGGCGATTATGCGAGCGGGTCTGCCTGCCCGTGCATGTTCAGCTTCACGCATCATTAGCTTTTGCAAGGATAAGCTCATATTCGTCGGTGCAACAATGAAGGAATGCCAGTCAAAATTAGCCGAATATCCAGTCATTTGATTAAACAGCTCAGAAGCGTCCAGTCCGATATCGCTTTGGGCGGTGAATAGACTGAGATCCGTGTAGGCCTTGGCTGTACTGTCATTATAGTTTCCTGTGCCTACATGCACGTAACGGCGTAGTTCAGGGCCTTCCTGGCGGACAATCAAGGTCACTTTGGCATGCGTTTTGAGTCCGATCAAACCATAAACGACATGACAGCCTGATTTTTCAAGCTGGCGTGCCCAAGCGATGTTCCGTTCCTCATCAAATCGAGCTTTTAACTCTACAACCACTGTAACTTGCTTACCAGACTCCGCAGCATTGGCTAGTGCAGTAATAAGTGGAGAATTTCCACTGACACGGTATAAGGTCATTTTAATCGCCATCACTTGCTCATCCTCTGAAGCTTGAATGATAAAGTCTGTCATTGCATCAAAAGACTCGTAAGGGTGGTAGACTAATACATCCCGTTCACGCAGCACCTCGAAGAAATCCTCATTTTCTTGAAATTCAGCAGGATAAACCGGCTCAATAGGTGGATAGTTCATGTAACCAAAACCTTTTAAGCTTCCGGCAAAATTACGAAGAAAGCCTAGATCGAGCGGACCTTCAATTTCAAATACGAAGTCCTCCAGCTCAAATTCCGCTTGCAGCTGCTCAAGAGCATAGGGATGGATACCTTTTTGTACTTCCAGACGGGCTGGCACCCCGCGACGACGCTTGCGAAGCTCTTTTTCGATCTCTTCCAGCAGATCCTCTGCACCTTCCTCATCGATCGTAAGATCTGAGTTACGAGTCAAACGAAACTCACTAACCGCAACAGGTTCGTAACCGCTGAATAAGGTTTGAATGTGATGGCGGATCACATCTTCAATAAATACAAATTGTCTTTTCTTACTATTAGAGCGGTGGGGAAGAGGGATACATCTTGGCAGATTAGAAGGAATTTGCAGGATAGCAAAATAAGGCTCCTCTTCAAGACCATTCTTACGAGTAAGAACAACAGCTAGGTAGATAAACTGGCTGTGCACGAGTGGAAACGGCCGGCTCTGATCAACAGCCATTGGCGTAAGTACAGGATAGATGATATCCCGGTAATACTGTTCTATGGACTGCTCTTGGGCATGGGTAAGATCCTCATAATCCACAAATACGATGCCTTCTTTATGCAAACTCCGCGAAATATCACGGAACGTCCGGTATTGATCGGCAATGATTTTGGTTACGCGTTTGATGAGGCGTTTATACAGCCCGGAAGGGGTGTAGCCTGTGAAATCTTTTTTAGTATAGCCCGCCCGGATCTGATCCTGAATTCCCGCCACACGAACGCTTATGAATTCATCCAGATTGCTCGAGACGATCGCCAGAAATCTGGCACGTTCCATTAAAGGGTTATCAGGGTCCTGCGCCTCCTTGAGTACGCGGCGGTTAAACTCGATCCAGCTCAAATCCCTATTGAGGTAAGCAGTGGCTGGACTGCTCTGATTGTTTTTAATCTCTTCTGTATTCATGGGACCTCCAAATATGCTTCGATGTCTATATCTCAAATCTATTTATCATATTCTATCATTTTACTATTGGATGAGGCACGAAATGTTAAATCTATGTAAAATCTCAAAGAATATTATTTAATTATCTTATATAATAGGATGTGATTGTCGCTTTTTAGTTAACATAATCAAAATTACGTTAACTTCTTAAGGGACAAAAGACAATAATTAAACATGTTATTTCAGAATGGTAACAATTACATGCGCATAGGTTACAAAATTGTGATATATTAAGTCCTGTCAGTTTTACAAATGACAACAATACATCAGGACATCACACAAGATGTACATAAGTACAGGGAATGTACACGAGCGTATACGGAAGTCATACCGCTTACGCCCATCTAAAGAGGAGGCATTTATGAAGAACAAGTTCAGAACCATTAAAACCCTTGCTGCAGTTATGGGAATTAGTGCATTGCTGCACACCGCTCCTGCTTTTGCAGACAGCGTTCATATTGCAAAGGAAGGCAATACTTTCTATACTCTGTCTAAGCAATACAATGTCGGTGTTAATGATTTAATGAAAGCTAATCCAAACGTTGCTGCTCTTAATATTTACGATGGACTTAAAATAACGATCCCAAGTAAAATGCAAGCAGAGTCTGTGGCTACGACAGAAACTCCAGTGCTTACACCAAGCCTGAATGTTACTCCAGAATCAAAAACAGTTGAAGCATGGGGCAAGTCCTTTAACTACGAGAAATCGATACAAGTTAAGGCTTCTGCTTATTCCTCAGCGGCTAGTGAGAATGGAGGCTGGGGTGCCGTTGATTATTTCGGGAACCCACTCAAGCTAGGAACCATCGCAGTTGATCCAAGTGTAATTCCTCTCGGAACAAAAGTATTGGTTACCGGACATTCACACGCAGGATTGCCTAAAGAAGCTTTTCTGGCTACTGCAACCGATATGGGAAGTGCCATTAAAGGTAACCGGATCGATATCTTTATCCCAGGCAGCCAAAGCTTTGTAGCCGATTTTGGTTATCAATATGTACAATTATACATTGTTAAATAGCTAGATAAAAATATAGAGATTTATTATAGAGATATGAAATGGGTTAAATAGGTTAAACAAGAAACGGAGGGAGTCCTTAGCGGCTGCCTCCGTTTCTTGTTTATTTATTTTTAGAGACCTGCAGCAATTGAGGAACGGTAACGAATGAATAGCCACGTTTACGCATAATCGTGATTACCTCAGGTAAAGCCTGAATCGTTCCGCGAAGATCACTACCCGGCCCACCTCCACCATGCTGAAGGATAATTGCTCCTTTTCCAGCATTAGCTAAGATGTTATTTCTAACTTGAGTTTTGGAAAGTCCCTTCCAGTCCAACGAATCCACATTCCAATTTACAAGCTTATAACCATGATTTTTTGCCCATCTCAACTGTTGCTCAGAGATATCTCCATAGGGTGGACGAATCAAGCGTGGTTTATATCCGGCTAAGGTTTGAATAATGTTCTCGGTCTCAATGATCTGTGATCTGAAATCATGCATCTTTAGCTTCACAAACTGAGGATGATCATAAGAGTGATTTCCAATAGCATGTCCTTCTCTAATCATCCTCTTCACTAGAGCGGGATGTTTCTCAGCTCGGCTTCCCACCACGAAGAAGGTTGCTTTGACATGATATTTCTTAAGAACATCTAGCAATTGGGGTGTAAACCTTGGGTCAGGCACATCATCAAAAGTTAAGGCGATGACTTTATTCCTAGGACCGCTGGTCTTAAAGGTCTCGGGATATTTGTGTAATAGCTGACTCAGAGACAAGCCCTTAGTGTTCTTATTGTTGCTGCTCGTTGAATTATTTGTAGTAGAAGTTCCCGCAGATATCGCCTTGTCTTCGTCAGTGGTTTGCGTACTTTTAATTTGATCCTGTGAGGATTTCTGACTCTGAGCTGGGGCTGAAGCAACCTCTGCTGAAGAGGTTGGAAATAGCAGGACAATGATTGATCCTAATACTACTAGCAGTTTCTGGACTCTCCGTTGATCATACATCCCCATATGCCTCCTTTACTACCTGATCATCACCATATTCTTCATTGTTATCTCCATTGAAGGATGAATTTATGCCGTTTCTTCAAGGGCTCTGGTAAAGATTTCTTGCACACCCTAATGCGTGTATACTAAATAGAACGGGATATTCCCGGGCCAATTATAGACAGGTGGAAGGATGGGGACAAGGATGTCAGAATTGTTTGCACCTTATGAATTGAAGGGTTTAACACTGAAAAATCGTATTGTTATGCCGCCTATGTGCCAGTATTCGGTGGATAAAGAGGATGGCATTCCCAATGATTGGCATTTTGTTCATTATGTAAGCCGTGCTATTGGAGGTACTGGTCTAATTATTGTTGAGATGACTGGAGTCCATCCGGACGGTAGAATAACGAACCGGGATACAGGGATTTGGAGTGATACACATATAGAGGCTTATCGTAAGCTCACAGATAGTGTACATGCCTATGGGGCAAAAATAGCCATTCAACTAGGTCATGCTGGACGTAAAGCAGTCGATGCTGAACCGCCGGTAGCCCCTTCTGCAATTCCATTTGATGTTCGTTCTAAGCAGCCACAGGCGCTTTCTAAGGAAGGCATCCTTGAGATGATAGAAGCCTTTCGTGCTGCCGCTCGTCGAGCTGTAGAGGCAGGATTTGATACTGTGGAGATTCATGGTGCGCATGGCTACTTAATTCACCAGTTTCATTCACCTCTGACCAACATCAGATTGGATGAATATGGACAAGATCCAGCACTTTTTGGAGTACAAGTAGTTGCAGCAATCCGAGAAGTAGTGCCAGTAGATATGCCCTTGATCATGAGGGTTTCCGCGAAAGAATATGTGGATGGTGGATATGATGCTGACTATGCCCTGGCGTTTTGCCGCCGATATAAGGATGCTGGAGTGGATATGTTCCATGTGTCTTCAGGTGGTGAAGGTCCCATTGGCTCTAATGGTGGACCTAATGCGGGCCCAGCCTACCAAGCAGATCTGGCAGAATATATTCGCAGTGGATTACAAGTGCCAGTAATTGCGGTAGGACGGCTTGAAGCCTATTCTGAGGCACAGTCCATCATTGCAGAAAAAAGGGCGGAGCTTGTAGCTATTGGCCGTGGGATGTTAAGTGATCCTTATTGGGCTTTACATGCTGAAGAAGCGCTTGGTGGCGTACATGATGTACCTAAACCTTATGAACGTGGGATTTGGAAAAGAGGCTAGGCCATTTTCGGTGTGAAGTTTGTCACAGATTTTATGCTCCTTCTAAGGCAATCTTAATAAAGATAAAATTTGAAGGAGCTTGATAACGTGGGGACGGTTCTAAGTAACGAACGGCTGACAGATGGTGTGTATCACCTTAAGGTAGAGACGAATAGTGGCGGAGCAATGGGTCAATTCTACATGTTACGGGCATGGGGAGCTTACCCCATCCTATCCAGACCCTTAAGTATACATGAAGTACACGAGGATAGTGTTGAATTTCTGTATCACGTAGTTGGGGAAGGTACGGAGATATTCTCACGACTGGGTTCAGGTGATTCGGTAGAGCTTGAGGGCCCTTTTGGAAATGGATTTCCACAGGTCGAAGGGAAGGTTGCACTCATCGGCGGTGGGATCGGAATTGCACCGCTTTATTATTGTGCGAAGCAGCTTCCGGGGAGTGATATTTTTTTGGGCTTTAGCCGTGAAGCTTACCGGACAGAAGCGTTTCGCCCACTTGCAAGTGAACTTGTAGTCGATGTTGGCGGTTTAATTTTGGATAGTGTGGATTTCAGCCAATATGATCATGTCTTTGTCTGCGGCCCACACCCTATGCTTAAAGCTGCTCAACGTAAAGGCACTGCTGCTGAAGAAGCAGGCAGTAGAACGAAAGTATACCTTTCTCTAGAGAATCGAATGGCTTGTGGAATTGGAGCCTGTCTGGTCTGCAGTGTATCCTGCCGTGATGGTCAAAAGAAGGCCTGTGCAGACGGACCTGTGTTTCTTTCTGAGGAGGTGCTTTTCCATGACTAAGTTGAACACAACAATTGCTGGCGTTCATTTTAAAAATCCAATTATAATGGCCTCTGGAACGTTTGGTTTTGGCCGTGAATATGGCAAGCTGTATGATGTGTCTCTGCTGGGCGGAATCTCTGGCAAGGGGTTAACCCTCAATCCGAAAGCGGGGAATCCCGGCACTCGTGTATACGAGACAGCTTCTGGTATGCTGAATAGTGTGGGACTCGAGAATCCGGGTGTAGCTGCATTTTTAGATAAAGAATGCCCTTATTGGGAAACACTCGACACCGCTCGTTTGGTCAACCTGGGTGGAGGCACACTTGAAGATTATGTTCTTGGAGCTGAGATGATTCAGCGGGATGCAGATGCTCGTGCGAGTGCAGGTAAGACAGCAGTAGACATGATTGAATTGAATATTTCTTGTCCAAATGTTAAAGAGGGCGGCATTGCGTTTGGGATCCAAACTTCAGAAGCTCAAAAAGTAGTACAGGCTGTTAGACGCGCAACTAAACTGCCCCTCGCTGTAAAGCTGTCGCCGGGAGCCGAAAATATCGTTGAAATGGCACAAATGTGTCAGGAGGAGGGTGCAGACGCTGTCTCGCTCATCAACACTATCTCAGGAATGAAGATTGATGTCCGGCGCAGAAGCAGTGTATTCAATAACTTATATGCTGGATTGTCTGGACCTGCGATTAAGCCTGTCGCTCTGCGTATGGTGCATCAAGTCGCACAAAACGTAACGATTCCCGTGATCGGAATGGGTGGCATCACTTCAGCAACGGATATCATCGAGTTTATTATGGCAGGTGCTGCAGTTATCCAAGTGGGAACTTATAATTTCATGAACTTGCGTGCAGGTAGTCAGCTAGTTGCAGAGCTTGAGCAATTTATGGTTGAAGAAAATATTCAATCACTAGAGGAAATACGGGGCATTATATAAAGTGAAGTAGTGAGGGGAATACTAATGACTACTAACCAGATTGATCCTGAGGATATTGAGCTGAAGGCGACGGCTGTCGGACGTGATCTCTTGCTCTTAATTAGTGGAGGTGTTCGGCATATTGGTGCGACGAGTACTGCTTATCTGGAGGGGGAGCAGGTTAAAGTACTGACTTCAGCGGTTCCTCATCATAAAGAGCACACGATAAGCGAGCCCATTGCGATCAGAGTAGCTGAAGCGCTGAACAAGACGGTCACAGTAGTGATGGGGATTCATTACGACAATCTCACGAAAGAAGGTATTATGGAAGTCGTGGAAATTGTGAATTTAAAAGTAAATCAATATTTAGCGCAACAAATATGAAACGGTAGTGGCAATTCTACGTAAAAGATAGCATGTGAGGAATTAAATTATCTTTTGGAGGAATGAAACCATGTCTATATTTAAAAGATTGCGCGATTTAACCATGTCTAATGTGAACGCGATTATTGACAAAGCAGAAGACCCGATTAAAATGACAGATCAATACATTCGTGATATGACCGAAGATTTAGAAGATGCAGAAAAAGCTGTAGCGGCGCAAATCGCCATTGAGAAGAAATTCAAACAGCTGTATGAAGAACAAGAAGCGCTTGTTAACAAACGTACCCAACAGGCTCATGCAGCAGCTCAAGCGGGTAATGTTGACCTTGCTCGCCGCGCTCTGGAAGAGAAAAATGCTGCTGAAGCTAAACTGGTAGAATACAAAGCCAGCTTTGATCAGAACAAAGCCTCTGCGGATAACCTTCGTGGCAAGCTTGAAGAGATGCGCAAACAGCTTACCCAAATGAAGAACAAACGTGAGACATTGGTTGCACGTTATAATGCTGCCAAAGCTCAAACCGAGATCAACAAGGCAATGAGCGGATTTAGTTCCGATTCAGCGTCTGCAGGACTCAAACGTATGGAAGATAAAATGCTGCAAGCAGAAGCTCAGGCTGAAGCCAGCAATGAGATGAGTTCAGGCAATAAATCTCTGGATGATGAATTCGAGAAGCTGAACAAAGATCAAGCGGTTGAAGATGAACTGGCGGCTCTGATGAAACAATACGAGAAGCAATAACATTTGATCTTTAGCCGGTTCACGGCTGGTGTTCACAGGCGAAGGGGAGACAGAAATTCGTTTCTTCTTCGCTTTATCTATGCTTATGAAAGGCATGCAAAATGATTAAGCGGGGGCTATAGAATGGATCTCCATATTCTGGTGTCCATGGTCGTGTGGACGGTGAGCGGCGCTGTGTTGCTGTTTGTACTGATGTATATAGATTCACTTTTTACTCGTTATAACGATATAGAAGAGTTAAAGGCTGGAAATATGGCGGTGACTACACGGTTTGTAATGAAGCTTTTAGCTCAGGCCTTCATTTTATCTTCATCGATAGCGGCTTCTAATAGTTTGTTAGATGCGTTGCTGATTTCGTTGGTATCATTTTTGCTTTTGCTAATTTTAGAAAGAACGGTTCGACTTCTACTAGCAAATTGGGGGAAGCTGGATCTGGATCATGGTACACAGCTTGGTAAAATCGGATATGGCCTGCTATCAGGTTCACTGCAAATTACGGGTGCTTTAATTATTACTGCCTTTATGTAGGAGGAACGATCAAGTTGAGTATGTGGAAACGTATAGGTAACCTTTTCTCTAAGCCAGCGCCTCAGGAAGTTCAAAAAAGTATGCTTAATTTGTCTCCCGGAGACATTTGTGAAGTATCACTTGTCACCTATGAAGTTACTGGCCGGACACATAATCGGGGCCGTAATGCTGTTGTTCTGACCCTTAGAGATGGAAGCCAGATAGCTTATCTTCATATAGAAGAGCGGGAACAGCTGCAATATGGATTGTACAGACCAATCGATGGGCGGTTAGATAATCCTGCTGAGGTTCCAGCAACGCTTGAGCTCGATGGCTATACATTTTTCCTGGAGGAAGAATATGAAGGTTTTGTTGCTGTTGCAGGTCAAACTCCATTTATGAACGGTGGAGAGCAGCATGTGTGGCAATATCAATCAGATGATTCACGTCTACTGCGTGTAGAGTGGCAACATGGACGGTTTATGCTTTATGAAGGGGAGAAAATAATCCCTGGGGATGTAAAGGTAATTAGAGCATCCTAGACTAGTAGAGAAGTAACGGATCACTATACCGGAAAAAATATTGTAGAAAAGGCTGCTGCCCATAAACATGGATGGTGGCCTTTTGTGTTTATAATTTTACTTCAAGAGGTCTCATGTTAAAATAATACCTATTACTGCAAACATCGACGTTTCAGAGCGGAGGTCTTTATGAAGGATAATAAATTTCAGCGTGAAGCGCTGCAAGTAAAAGAAGCTCAGGCCAAAATAATCAAATATGCCAATCCGCTAGAATCAGAAGACGTATCGCTGGATGAGTGTTGTGGACGTTATTTGGCTGAAAAAGTGATCGCTCCACACCCATTTCCTGCGTTTAATCGTTCGAGTATGGATGGATATGCGATTATCGCGGGGGATACCCGTAACTGTGTTAATGGACAAGTGGTATGGTTAGAAATTGTGGATAATATTCCGTGTGGCGCAGTGCCTGCGGTAGATATAACTCCGGGAACAGCCGCAAGAATTATGACGGGTGCACAAGTACCGGTAGGGGCAGATGCTGTGGTGATGCTGGAGGTCACGGAGAGACGTGAAGAGGAAGGAAAGACTTACGTTGGTATTCGAAAAAAACTAGAAGCAAACAGCAATATCACACCTCAAGGTTTCGAATTAAGCCAAGGTGATCTTGTATTGCCTACAGGAAGGTTAATCTCTGCGGGGGATATAGCTGTTCTTGCAGCGTTTGGATTACATACCGTGAAAGTCTATCGTCGTCCCAAGGTAGCCATCTTTGCCACAGGAACAGAGCTGCTGGAAGTGCATGAGCCGCTGGAGCCTGGCAAAATCCGCAATAGTAACTCCCCTATGCTAGAAGCTTTAGTTAAAGAAACAGGGGGTGTTCCAGTAATGTTAGGCGCTATTGTGGATGATCTGGAGCTGGCTAGAAGTAAAGTACAGATGGCGCTGGAAACTTATGATTTTGTGATTACAACGGGTGGCGTTTCTGTGGGGGATTATGATATCATGGGCGACTTGGTTCGCGAACAAAGTGGTAATATGTTGTTCAACAAAGTGACGATGCGTCCGGGAAGCGTAACTACTGCTGCGGTTAGAGGGGGTAAGCTGCTGTTAGCTTTATCCGGGAATCCGGGGGCTTGTTTCGTTGGGTTTCAACTGTTTGCACGTCCTGTGATTTCACTGATGCAAAGTGCTTCTCAGCCTTTTTTACCGGAATGGAGCGCTACACTCGGTACAGATTATAAAAGAGTGAATAATTTTACTAGATTTGTGCGAGCTCGGTTAGAAATTAAAGACGGCAGCCTGTTTGCTTATCCGGCACTCATTGATGAATCTTCCGTAACGGTCACGATCAAGGATAGCGACTGTTTGATAGTTGTACCCCCAGAAGAAAAAGGGCTATCTGCCGGAGATAAGGTAACAGTGATCAAACTGCCAGGGGAGATTCGGGGCTAGATGTGGAGGGTACTCTGGCCATCGAGGATTAACAAAATATCACCGCAGGTATTGGAGTAATTAAAGGTATTTGATATCCACGCACGTACGGAAATCAACATATAATTGCTGGGTCAACGGGATTATTTCCAACATTTCAACATATGAAAAATTCACAATAGATAAACAAAAAACAGTTTTCGTGCTAACCCAATAGTCGCTTACAACCGGTTTAAAGGGAGATTTTACCCCAGAAACTAGAATAAGAAAACCCACTTGCGTACCGTAAGTGGGTTTTTAGTGCAACAATAAAAGGGTTAGGGGTGCCCGCCGGTTGTACTTAAATTTGAAAAAAAAGCGAGAATGAAATGTCCGGGTAGGCGACACTATCATAGCAATTCTCCTATCGGAAGAGTCGCTGCTCTGCTGGTTGAAGTTATTAGCCTGCACCTCTGCCGAGATTAATCCCCCGCGGATGCTTAAGGACCCAGATGATCTTATTTGTTTATTTATCACCTTTTAAGCGGGGTTTCGGACCTCAGCGTCGCTATTTCATAGAATGGAGCTCATATTTACGTATTTCAGGCCAATAGCGACCTTGGGGTCCGTTAGCCACCCAAATGTGAGATAATCCTGCATTTAAGGTCCGCTGAGACCGATAACAACTCTGCACTAGCGAAGAACGGCTACTCATCCGAAGTATAAGCTCCCCTTGGTGATGATTAATTATCGGCACGCCGCTCGATCGCCTCAGACATCGTTTTATCCGTTAAATGAGCGTAGATCTCAGTTGTTTCGGTGGATGCGTGCCCGAGCTGTTCCTTCGTTTTATAAATATCATTTTGCAGATAATAATCTGTTGCAAAAGAATGACGCAGCTTATGAACCGTAAGATACGGTTTACCAAAGCGTTTAGCGTACTTAATAATCATTTCTTGAATTGCACGTTTGGTCATACGTTTGCCTTCTTGACGCCCGTTAGGGAGAGAGATAAACAAGGCTTTTTCTCTCTTGGGTGTTTTGTAGCGGGATTGGCGTAAGCTAAGATAAAGGGCTAGATCATCTTTAGCTTGCTCTCGAAAATAGACAGGTGTCTTAAACGTTTCGTCGTTATTCCCTTTGCGGGTGACATAGAGCAGCTTGTTGTTAACATCCAAATCGTCTACGTTTAGATTAACTACCTCAGATACACGCAGGCCAGAGTTCAGAATCAAGCTGGCAATACAGGCGTCGCGCTCATGATTTAATTGAAACGAATAATAAGCCTGTTTGTTACCTTCCACATCCCGTCCATAACCTTCATAAATGTACCCCACAAACTCCAGTAATTCCTCATCTTCCAAAATCTTACCCTTTAACTTAGCGGCAGTATCCTTTGGCTTATGTGTTCGTTTGACTTCAACCTTAGCCATAATGTTGCGTTTAAGCAATGGATAAAAGTTCTCATCCTCGGCGATTTGACTTAAATAATGAAATAAGGAGCGTAATGCAGATAACTTACGGGATACAGTAACTCGAGTGTTCGTTCCCTCGGCGCGAGTAGTTAGATGCAACCGGTATCCGACAATACTGTCCATATGTAGGGTTTCCAATTCTAGAAGTGTGATCTCGGTATTTGAGCCGGCTTGAGATAAGCCCTCCGCACGCAACCAGCCGAAAAAAGATTCATAATCCCGGATATACTCCAGCAGTGTGGAAGGGGAGAGATCAGGGCGTTTATAATCAATAAACTGCTGAACGAACCAGGGCATGAGGGGTAGCTTTTGATCAAGTTTTTTACGGTCATCGTTCTTTTGAACGCTCATGTGATTCACCTTTTTCCATAGATTGCATAAAATCTCTTCCTTCTATCTTAACATGTTTTGTCCCGGATTGGACTTCGAATGAAGGGGAAACTAGGTCCGAGCCTTGCTCCTGATGCCGCTAAGCTTTATGATGTGAAGTAAACATAAATGTCAGAGGTGCACATAATGAAACTTGAAATTGAGCTGGTTCCCAAAGAACGTAAGCATACTATAAGCAGATTAATGCAGTTCTACCTATATGATTTCACCCGTTATTTAGAATTTGATGTCAATCAAGACGGGGTATTTCCGGCCTATCCGGGACTAGAAGCTTATTGGAGTAGCGGAAATAATAAATTCGCATATTTGTTTAAGGTGGACGGGCATATTGCTGGTTTTGCTTTGGTGGACAGGTTATTGCGTAATCCTGAAGGCCAGTTTTATATGACTGAGTTTTTTGTGATGCAAAAATACCGCCGAAGTGGTGTAGGTACATGGGCTGCGCATAAGCTCTTTGATATGTACTCTGGGGAATGGAAGGTTTCACAAGTCCGTGCGAATATACCTGCTCGTGATTTCTGGCATAAAGTGATCGGGGACTATACCCATGGAGAGTTTCAAGAGCGCTTTAATCCACAGCAAGGCAACCCCAGCCAATACTTCAACACATTAACTATTAATAGGATTAAGAAATAAAAACCGTTATATTGCTGGTTTCTTTTAGCTATGGAGCTTGCTACTAACGGCAAATGGATTGAAAAAGGGGCTAAGCGAGTGAGCGCTAGACAGTAGAGAATGACAAAGAGAGCGTCAAGACGGAAGGTCAGGAAATTGTGATTTTTTATAAAACTGGCTAGCTATTAAGAACATATACGAATTGTGATGTAGGGAGCATCTTATGCTCTCTATTGTAGTTAACATAACATTTATTATGTCAACCTATTAAACCATTCACCATAAAAAAGGTCGTTGGTTTATTTTTTGTGTTCAAAATACCCAGTCAGTGAGGGCAATATTGCATATCTTATGATGTACTCAATTACAAAGGAGGAGTCAACAATGGGCGAATTTGCAGGAGGATACGGTGGTTTCACTTCCACAGGAGCTATTCTGGTTCTGTTTATCCTGTTGGTTATCATTACTAAAACCCTCTGTCTGTAATCCTTTAACTTCACAAATTAAAGGTTCCGTCAGTCTAAATGACTGGCGGATTTTTTATGTCCGATATGTACATTGGGGGAGGAGAATACATGTGACTAAGGAGATTGACATAAAATAATTCAAAATATATATTAAACAATGTTCAAATATTAAACGGTGTTCAATCCACAAGGAGACGAATTTATGACTAAAGAACAACGAAAAGTACGTGAGCGTGAAGAAATGAGAAATCTGATCCTGCAAAATGCAGCTTTATTGATTGCCGAAGAGGGAATAGAGAAGCTGTCTATCCGAAAAATCGCTGAGAAAATCGAATATTCACCGGGAATTATTTATCATTATTTTAAAGGCAAAGAAGAGATTATCGAGAACTATTTGCAACAAAAATATACGGATATGCTTTCTGAGCTTCAGTCTGTGCAACAAGAGGTACAGCAGGAATTACCTCCAGATACACTTTTAAAACGATCATTGGAGAAGTTCATCAGGATGTCTCTTTCTATGGGTGTAGAATACCGGAATGTCATGCTAAACGATGCACCGGCTGTTCTTAGTTACACGGCTGTTCTATTTAGAGGAGCTGCACAGGAACGTAAAGCGATAGGGATGCTCTGCCAGGGCCTGCTCAGATTTGAAGCACAAAAAAACCGTGAAGAAGCTTTCGTAGAACTCACAGCTCAGGTGATATGGAGTGCAGCGTTCGGTTTAATTATGCGGTTGCTTGTCGAAAAGGATCTGCCTAATGATCAGGTCGAAGCTCTGATTTCATGTCATTTGGATTCAATGGTTGCTATTGCCTCGAGGTGAAATCTAAATATTTTCATGGAGGAAGGGGAGGGTGTTATAAAACATATAAGGAAAGTCGTAGTGCTGTCGGTGTTGATTTCGGTTATTGCAGTGTTTGCAACAGCGGTTGGGTTGTTTTCAGATGGGATAAGTGATGGAACAAAATATACTTTCACGTCAATATGGGGCGAGGATGTAAAGCTTCAGGGGTCAGGAGTGTACAGCCATGATTCTGTCTCTGCGGCGGCACAAGCTAAAGCACAGGATGGAGTTACATTATTTCTTGCCATACCTTTACTGCTCAGTTCGCTCATCATGACAATTAAAGGCTCGATAAAGGGGAGGATGCTCCTTACGGGCACTTTGGGGTACTTTTTATATACTTACGCATCCTACAGCTTTCTGACGATGTACAATTCATTGTTTTTAGTTTATGTGCTGTTGTTTTCTTTAAGTTTTTTTGCATTCATCCTAGCCTTATTTTCCTTTGATAAAGAATCCATACATACTTACTTTAAAAACAGTTTACCTTCTAAAGGAATCGGCTTTTCCCTAATGGTTATTGCTTTTATGATTTTATTGCTCTGGCTAGGGAAAATACTGAATTCACTACTGGGGGGAACACCGCCACAAGGGCTAGAGCACTATAGTACATTGGTAATTCAAGTTTTGGATCTTGCGATCTTAGTCCCATTAGCAATTGTAACGGGGATTATGGTCATTCGTAGACAACCTTTTGGGTACCTACTGGCAACTGTCGTTGTTTTTAAAGGAGTTACATTACTGCTAGCAATTACGGCAATGCTGGTGGCAATGATCTATAGAGGTGTGGCTGTGTCTATAGCCGAGTGTGTAATTTTTCCGACGATGACTGTAGCTATTGCTGCTTGTATGGTTATTTTGTTAAAGCATGTACGTGAACCCTTAAGATAATAAGTGACCAGCAAGCGGCAGGGAGTGATTAGAATGAAGACAATAATTATGTATACCTCGAAATATGGGTGTGCGGAAAAAGCGGCTTATTTATTAAAATCTCAACTGGGCGAAGAAACCGAAGTAGTTAATTTGATGCATGTTAAAGAGCTGACACTAGAACGATATGATACGGTCATCTTGGGAGGATCTATTTATTATGGAAAAATCCAAAAACAAATGACTGATTTTACAACAAAATATCAAAATGAACTAGGGAAAAAACGAGTAGGATTGTTTGTTTGTGCAGGAGCAACAGGTGAACAGGCCTCACAAGAATTGAAATCTGCGTTTCCAGAAGTGTTATATGACCAATCGGTGACGAAAGAAGTTTTTGGAGATGAGATCTATGAAGAGAAGCTAACTTTGCTAGATCGGTTTGTACTGCGGATGGTAAAAGGAAAAAATAAGAACGTAAATGGGTTATCAAAAGAGACGATCGAGCGTTTTGCTCTTGCTATGAAAAGGTTGTGAAAGTGAGTGGACGATCGAGCTTCTGAACGCACTTCGGATTATAGTTAACATAATTATTATTATGTTAACTATAATTTTGACAATCAAAAAAAGTAGTCCTTCTTGTGAGAAGAGAGTAACTTCCTCGTATTGAGTCTCTGTTCATCGAAACATGAAAAAACCCTACAGAATCGTGCAGATAAAGTCGGGAAGATAAAAATCATCTCTGATAACCTTATAATTAACGAGGGGAGGCAACGTCATGGATACGCTGGTACAACTGAACAAAGCAATAAGCTATATTGAGGAGAACCTAACAAATCCCATTGATTATCAGGAGGTTGTGAAAATAGCCTGCTGTTCGGAATATCATTTTACTCGTATGTTCTCCTTCCTAGCAGGCATTACTCTGTCGGAATACATCCGGCGTCGACGTCTAACTTTGGCAGCACTCGAGCTTTCACAAAGTAATATCAAAATTATCGATGCTGCTCTGAAGTATGGTTATAATTCGCCGGATTCCTTTTCTAGGGCTTTCCATAGCATGCATGGGGTTAGTCCTTCGGAAGCTCGGGTCCATGGACATTCCCTTAAGGCATTCCCTCGGATGTCGTTTCAGCTGACTATCAAAGGAGGAAATGAAATGAATTACCGGATTGAAAACAAAGAGTCTTTTCGCATCGTGGGTATAAAAAAACGGGTTCCAATCATTTTCCAAGGGGTTAATCCGGAGATTGCATCGATGTATGAAGGGTTGACGCCGGAAATGATTGATGAGATGAAGAGATTTTCTGATGTTGAGCCCTCAGGATTTATAAGCGCCTCTACAAATTTCTCTGAAGGACGTATGGAGGAAAAAGGAGAGTTCGATCATTATATTGGCGTTGCCACTACGAAAGACGCATGGAATGGCTTGGATCAGCTGGAAGTGGCGGCCTCTATGTGGGCTGTATTCACAGTCGTCGGCTCTTTTCCGAGTGCGCTACAAGAGATCTGGGGGCGAATATATTCGGAATGGGCTCCGTCATCGGGATATGAGCTAATTAAAGGGCCTGAAATTCTATGGAATGAGCACAAAGATATCACATCGCCAAATTTTAAAAGTGAAATATGGGTGCCTATCACTAAGAAATAAAAGAGTTTGGTTGGACTATTGAAACTGAGCGCTGAATATCCTTTCACAACGAAGCTGCCGCGAAAAATCATTCCGGTAGCTTCGTCAAGCTATAGGCAGGATATTTCGAAAATATTGTAGAAGTACAATTGGTGAATTGAATGATTTTTAGAATGTAGTAGATTTCAATTTTTATGACTCAGACGAAGATTGAATTAATGAATCCTTCTATTTTAAAGGAGTCCCTTATGACGAACGAGAAGCTTTTGGACTTACTAGGCAGGTACGATATCCAACAGCCTGAGATTATTTTCTTAAGGCATAACGAGAACAGAACCTATCGTGTTAATGACAGAACGGGAAAATCATATTTACTCCGCATTCATGAACCTTTTATAGAGGACATGAAAGGTCTGCAACATACATACAGCGGCATTCTTGGAGAATTGCAAATGCTTGAGAAGCTGGGAAGCTGGAGCACCAACGAAATACAGACTCCCGTAAGAAACAATGAGGGTGAACTTATTACGATCATTGAATACGAAGGTGAACTGCTAAACTGCTCCGTCCTCACCTGGTTGGATGGAAGAGACATGAATATGAATGATGTTAACAATCTTGAACTGGTAAAAGAACTGGGATCTCAAATAGCAGAACTGCATACTTTTTTTCGGCAGTACGAACATTCAGGTATGGAGATTCGCCCGAGTCAAGGCAAAGCTTATAATGAACGGATGATCCGTGTGATTCATTCGGGTGTGAAAAAGAATTTATTTACGCCTTCTGAGGCTAATGTCATTGAACAAACGCTGCAATTGATCAACTTCCGGTTAGATGACCATGGCGGGGAGGCTGGCCCGGACCTTATTCATGGGGATTTGTGTATGGGTAATATCATCATCACAACCGAAGGAAAGGTGCGTTTCATCGATTTTGGCTTTTTCGGAAAAGGTTATGCTTTACTTGATGTAGCCATGGGAGCTATGATGCTACCAACCGATCGAAGAGATACTTTCCTAAAGGGGTATTACAAAGAGTGTGAAAATACAGCGAATGATCTACTGCAGTTGGAAGGGTTAATGTTGGTCGCTATTATTGGGTATTACGTGTTCCAAATAGAGAATGTACATGTTCATGACTGGATGCGTGAAAGAATGCCCAAATTATGCGCTGAGTATTGTCGCCCCTTCCTCAAGGGTGAAAGTATATTTTATAAAATATGAAATGGAACGTTCAGGGTTGAACTAACGAGGACTGGTATGTTTGATAAAAATTGATTATAACCGTTTATCACCAAACGTGTTATCAAAAAAAAAGTAAAATAATACTGTTAAGCGCGATGGCTGTCGATTAGCATTTATTTCGATTATATTCTAACAAGGAATGAAAGGGGGAATGGTATTGATTGAACATAGCAATCTTGAAGAATTTCAAGATCCGGTAAATTACGATCTTGAATTTGACGATGAAATGGACAAATATCAGTTCTATCTTGAGCTTGCCAGATCGAGTTCTGGGGAAGTGTTAGAACTTGCTTGTGGTACAGGCTTAACAACGATCCCCCTCTCGAAAGCCGGTATAACAATGACCGGTGTAGATATCTCTTCAGCGATGATTGCGTATGCGCGGTTGAAGGCGAAAGGGCTGACTGTAACTTTTATGGAAGGTGATGCCCGTACCTTCGAATCGGACAAGCGATTTTCGATGATTTATTTGACTGGTAATGCTTTTCAGGCATTTTTAAGTGATCAAGATCAAAGCGATTTGCTCACGACCGTTCACAAACATTTACAACCTCATGGAATCTTTGCATTTGAGACCCGAAATCCGGAGGGAACGGATTTATCTGATCAAGAGGAGACAGAATGGGGATCATTTATTGATAAGGATGGAAATAACGTCAAGGTATCAGGCACCCAATGTTACGATGCTGGCCAGCATATCATGCATTGGGTCACGATGCGTGATTGGGGGTATAAGCGAACGACCTCCCGAATTGCTTGTCGGTTCACGGATCCGAATACGCTACATGCTTTATTAACTCGTCACGGCTTTTGCGTCGAACATCAATATGCTGACTGGGATAAAACGCCGTTTTCTCTGTCATCTTCATCTATCATTAGTGTTTGTAGGAAATGTTAGTCGAAACGTAATGCATTGCGATAGAACCCCCCCTCAGATTGAGGGGGATTTTTCGCATCCTTTTCGCATTAAGAATTCAATCGGTCCGCGGGCCATTCGTTTTCTGCTCAATAAATAAAAAAGAAGTCGACCCTCTCGTTGGTCGGCTTCTAATTGTTCTATTGCGCGGTCAGGATTTGTGGTCCTTCAGCGGTGATGGCGATCGTATGCTCGTATTGGGCGGCGAGCTTGCGGTCCAGCGTCCGGGCGGTCCAGCCGTCCTGGTCAATTGTCATGTTGTAGGTGCCTTCAGTGATCATGGGCTCGATCGTGAATACCATGCCTTCCTTGATGCGGGGGCCTTTGCCGGGCTTGCCGACATGCATATAGGTCGGCTCCTCGTGAAGGTCACGACCGATGCCATGAGCGAGAAGGTCGCGCACGACACCGAAGTTGTTCGATTCGGCATGCCGCTGGATTGCGCTCGTCACGTCACCGAGCCGATTGCCGGGCTGTGCCTGCGCGATGCCGAGGTCAAGGCACTCCTTCGTGACGCGCATCAGCTTCTCAGCCGTCGGTGAGATCTTCCCGACCGCATAGCTCCAGGCTGAATCGCCGAGCCAGCCGTCGAGCTCCGCTACCGTGTCGATCGTCACGATATCGCCTTCCTCAAGTGGCTTATTTGTAGGGAAGCCATGTGCAATTACGTCGTTGACGGAGGCACAAGTCGCATATTGATAGCCATTGTAGCCCTTCGTGTATGGTTTGGCGCCGTGCTTCAAAATAATATCCTCGAATATGCGCTCAATCTCGTTCGTTGTGATGCCCGGTTTGATGAGCGGGGCAATTGTGCGATGGCATTCGGCCACAACCTGGCATGCCTTGCGGATGGCTTCGATTTCATACTTGCTTTTTAAGATAACCATGTTTGTATTAGGACTCCTTTGTAATAGCTTGCATCGCGAGCTGGGCAATTCGATCGATGTCCAACTCGGAAGTGTTCGCATAGTAGTGCAGACCGCAGCAGCTGACCAACACGGCAAGCATAAGGTCGACGCTGTCGTCTTCGCGCTGGATGATCGATTGGAGTGGAACATACAGTCTTTCCGTGAATCGTCTTTTGGCAGGATGCCGATCTTTTTCTGGCAAGCCTGTATAATGCTCCGCCGCCATTTTGTAGACGAGATATGCGCGGGCATCTGACTGCCACAACCGGAGTAACGACTTGCAATACGTTAACAACTGCCTGTCGTCAGGGGTGTCCCGGCTGATGTTCGCCCATTGAGTCAGGGCTTGCTCACATCGCTCGAATCCGCTGCTCAGCACATCTTCTATTAGTAAATGCCGGTTGGGGTAATAATGGTATACCGTGCCATAACCGAGACCAGCCTCGCGGGCGACATCGCGAATATCAAAGCTTCCGCCCGTAAGGAAGTAGGTGCGCGCGGCGAAGTCGAGGATCTGTTCTCTGCGCTGCATACGTATGAGCTCATTTTGTTCTTTGGTACGGGGACACATGACACGTTAACCTCCTTTTTATAGACCTGCAAATTTGTCAATATAAAGAGTGTAACGTATGAGGCGGAGAAATGCAATTATCTGTTGGCGTTCGATGAAAACAACAAGGACACCATCATTGCGTCCTTAAAACGAAAGATGAAGAAGCTCGAAGAAGAAAATAAAAAGTTGCGAGAACAACTTAAGTTTTCCTATGCGGATGTCTATCAAAGGATTCGAGGGAATGAATGTTAACTTATTCACTTACGGGCAGCTTAGTTTAAGATCAGACTCGGTGAACCGTATCACAAGTAGTGGTAAAGCGGAGAGTTGAATTGCCTGTGTTATCGTCTGACATATGGAAGTAGGAATTGATGAGGTGGTAAAGAGATAGTAACATACCGTATTCGGTGGAGGGGCGTAAAGCCTCTCTTTTTTTGTTGACTTTTTTTGAAAGTGAAGTAGGATTTGAAAAACTTACCTGCAAATATGAGGAAGGAGGTGAATGTGTGAACGAGGGAATACAACCGAATAAGTACGGGATGTATCTTAAGCAAGATGTGATTAACAGCCAAAAGCCAATTTATGATTTCACAAAAGATGAAGAGCCAGATATAGACGTTATTGATATGTGCACATTAGCGGAGATAAAAAATCTGGCTAAGATTAACCTATCAGCAGAACAAAAAGAGCAGTTAACCATCGTCGGATTTTTAAGAATGTCTGGATACAGAGGTTACGCAGCATTATACAGTTTAAAACAAGTGCTTGAAATAGTTTAAGAAACCAATATGTGTTTTTAGGTGTTTGCGTCTCCTTACGCGATGAGACGCCATAAACAACTTAAAAACACTTTATTGTTTCCGTTTTTAAAAAAGCCGGCACACTCTAATAGCCGGCTAGGTTCAGATTTTTACCGAAGTGCCTTTTATGAAGAAGTGAAGTGGTGTCTTGAAATCAGAGATAGAGAAGTGGCTTGAAGTGTTTGATAACGATAAGAAACCGAATGTGTTTGAAATAAGCATTGATAGACTAACATTATTGGGAAACTGGACTTATAAAGGTCCTGACAAATTTCAAAAATTATTAGATAACTATAAATATGACATCAGAATTACTAAAGGTAATAAAACAAGAACACCGTCAGGTTTTATTTTTTACGATAAGTGTTTTTTCGAAATCATAGATAAACTTAAATTTAAAGATGCGCGTTCATTTCGTCTTGATTTCAATCCAAATAAGTTAACAGCAAAAGAAATACAGTTTTTAAAAAGAAAAATACTTCCTTTATTGTCTGATGTATCTGCGACCAGAATAGATTTGGCTTTTGACATAGAACTTAATTTAGAAGAGTATCAGTTTATCGAGGATAACCATCCTAGAAAGCGAATGTATATAAGAGGTAGGGGCTTGGAATTACAGACGCTGAATATTGGCTCTCAAGAATCCGATTATAGGGTTACCATTTACAATAAGCTGTTGGAACGTAAAGCAAAATTGAGTATGAACCCAGAAGAGGTTTCAAGAGAAGAGGAAAATCTCCTTGAAACTAAGAAAAATTGGTGGCGAGTGGAGTTTAAGCTTGAAGGTCAGGCAGCCCTAGTTGAAACAAACCTTAACGCTTTTTCGGAGTACAATGTATTTCGAGGGCTAAAGATATACAAACCCAACTACAAAGCTGTGGATGATATCAGAACGCGAGCAATGATGTTTTATTTAATCAATCATGAAAATGAATGGGGTAATCTAACGTGGGAAAGTAAGAAGAAATATAAAGAGTGTTTTGAAGCATTTTCAGAGTATGATTTAGTAGATTATCTTAAAGACCGCTATCTACTAAAGCGTGAAAAATTAGAAGCACAATACATGGACTATATTCTTTCGGATTCAAGTAAAATCAGATAAGCAAGTTAGACCCTTGCCTATCTGTTTATTTATTCACTAACTTCAGTAATCGCATGTACAAAGACACTAAATCCGGTGTCTTTTTTTGATAGAGTAAACGACGCAACGACCTTTGACCTATCAGGGATATCCTTCGTAAGATTCTGATTACCGAGGAACTGATATCTTTCCCAACTCGCTAAGTCCACAAATGTATAGATAGCAAATTTATCATTTTTAGTAGCTCTGCAAGATACAAAGACCATATCATTGGTATAGAACATTGGCTATTCACCTCCTTCGTCGAAGATAAAATAACTTAAATTTTTGGAAAGTCAATAATTGCGTCAAATTATGTGATGGAGTTTGCAAGCGGAGCGGTTCATTGATGTGGAGGGGCGGACATTGTAGGCTGTCCTGCTGTCAGACCCCTAGCGTAGCGTCCTAAAGGGAATGGCGGCTGGGCTGACATACAGTGTCTAGCAGAGGCTCCGAGTCAATGATGCTAAGGTATTGTTGAACTGACAAATAGTTATATGACGCAGTGTTTTATGGTACATTTTATTTATGTAAGTTTTTGGTTGATAAGAAGAGTGCTGTGTCATGGAAGTGTGGGTTCCGTATGAGAAGGTTAGAAATCTTCCTCCGGATTTTAGTATTAAATATCTGATTTATTCCGAAGAAGAGGGTGGAAGAAAGCATCCCGTGTTCCAGGGATTGCGTTGTGATTTTGCATATGACGGAGACGACATCAAAGAGACTGGCATATTTGCAATTCATCCTGAATTTGAAGATAAATGCGGAAGCATTATTCTAGATAGAAATCTTCTGGTGCCTAAACAAGGTACTGCAAGAATGTGGATACTTTTCCCCGAGATGAGAAGAGAGGTACACATAAATCGAATTAAAGTTGGAGTCATTGGTTATTTCATGGCAGGTTCAAGAAGGTTGGGACAAGTCGAAGTGATTGAAATTTTGGGCTTAAACTCGAATGCGGAGTCTTTAAGTTAATATGGAACAGAGTAATGATTAGAACGTATACAATACAGATGCGATGTTAATAGGTAGGGGAGTTTAATGGAAATTAAAGAAATAGCTATTGTTGGTGGAGGAACTATATGTTTCATAATAGCTGGATTATTAATTAATAGAGCTGCAAACGGGGACCATATAAGGTTATTAAAATGGTCCATCACTACGAGTTATGTACTTCTAATTCTTAGTATTACGTTTAGTCTATACAACGATTATCATATTGATAGGTCGTTTGATTTTTATCTATTCGGTGTTTATGACACCAAAACATTCATAAAGAGCTATTTCTTCGTAGCATTCAATTTGTTTTTCATTATGTTACAAGTGTTAATGAAAATGATTGTGCGCTGGAGAGGTGTTAATAATATAACAGTAGAGCAAAAGGTTAATATGTTAATCACAACCTCCATTGTTGTAAATCCAATATTACAAATCGGATACATCGGTTCTGTATTAAACTACTGGTGAATGAAATAGTTTTGGTTGACCGCCTGCTGTTTTGGGGGCGGTTTTCATTTGCTCAAAATCAATTTCAAACAGTTACATATCAATAAGGACATGGTTCATGAAGCATTGAAACAATTTAACGAGTTGTTCAATGATACGTCGAATGAGGAGAAGAAAGCATTACTTCGTGCATTGATAAAAGAAGTGCACATGGAAAGCGATAGAACGACCCTTAAAAAATCGTCTTCTGGTTTCTGGAGGACGATGATTTTTCGGAAAGTGGTTTACCAGTTGGTGATGCAAGGAGAACCGTATCATAAATAGGGGCAAGTTTAACCTTTGAAACCAGTGAGCTAGGATCAATTTCGTTTCGAGTTAATGTAAATAATAGCCGTTATTTTAAAATATGCGACTAGAATTGCATTTAAGGAAACATTATTGTATGATTTTGGTGTGTTAAAAATTGGAAAATTTAATCGTCATTGTGTGGACAGTACGGAAACTACTTCAGCAGTTAATTATGGCGTAACCAAAGTTTCTTATACTCATTAACTAAGGAGAAGCAGCCTTGCGTAAGAGAAAATATGTTAGCATAGCCTTAATTACATTGATTGTGATGATGGTCGTTCTATTCTTCAGTATGAAAAATGTTCTTTTCGACGGCTCTTCTAACAAATCAGAGGAACAGGCCGCCACAACAACCAGTGAGATGATTAACGAGACAGAGAAACCAGCTGCCACAATAACGAATAAGGGAACCAATGAAAAGAAGAGCGTAACCGCGATGGAGGCACTGCGCCTTGGGTACTCAGAGGCGAAGAAGCTGACGGAAGAAGAGCCATTACTTATTAACATAACAAGCACGGATGACACTTCTGTTTCCCAGGAACGAACCGATGGTTCGGATGGAACAAGAGATGCTTGGAATCTCGAATTTGGCAGCAAGAAAGGGAATGTTTTTATTTATATCAAGATCGATAATGGAATGGCCATTAAGACTGATGTGAAAAAGCACGATAAGAATTTACTTGTAAAAGGACAGTATGCGATATCTGATATTCAAATTGATTCTTCCGATGCAGTTAAACAAGCTGTTGAGAGACTGGGGATGAAACCAGGAAATCCTGCTATAGCAGATGACTGGATCAAGGGGTATCATTTTACTATCAGCGGGTATAATACTGATCCTAACTCCTCCAAAACACGTCTGCTGCTAAGAGTTATGGGTATCTCGCCGAATTCTCCTAATCGTGAGAATGATAGTTTGAGAATGAGCGCTTTCTTTGATGTCAAAACAGGCGAATTGATGAGCGCTACCGAGATGACAGGCTTCGACAAGGATGGGAATACCATGTGGAAGGATATTGAGCTTAAATACTGATGACGGCATAAATAAATGAAGAAGGAAGATATTTTCATAAAAATACAACATATTACCAAATAAAGAGTTATTATTGATGGAACTTACCGTGCGTTACTGCTCATGAGCAGACGCATGGTAAGTTTGTTTTTGTGTAAAGGCGTTATTAACTGTCTACTTGGTAAAGGCTATACGCATCACTCAAGTTTATTGAAACTGGAAATATCCATTCTTCCAGGTGATGTATATGCTGTGTATATTCTTTAGTGCCCTGAACGGCGGTTAGGGCAATTGGAACCTAGCGGATCAAAGAAAGAGCATTCTGCAAAGGATGGCTTAAAAATTTACCGTTACAAACAGCGCGGTGAACTGTATCACAAGTTGTGGTAAAGTAGAATGTTGAGTTGAGCTAAGAGCAGCAATGTTAAAAATTGCAGATTGTTCTTAAGTTACGGGAGTCGACACACATTGAATGCTACGTTAGGATTGAAAGGCTGCAAGATTGATGAATAAAGGGATGCAGGCGATTCGCAAAGCAAATAATTTAGTGCGATCCTAATAAAAGATGAGGTATATGTGATGCCAAAAAACGATAATATGCTGGCAATCCTATGGATGCTGAATTCGGGTGTTAAAATGACCGCAAAACAAATATCCGAAAAGTTAGAAATAAATATAAGGACAGTCTATCGGTATATTGATGCGCTAAGTGCCAGTGGAGTGCCTATAATATCCGACACTGGTCATAATGGCGGGTATAGCTTACTGAATAATTTTATCAGAGCACCTCTGCTATTTGATATTGAAGAAAAAAAAGCACTTCTTCATGCTGCTGTTTTTGCAAAAGAAGCGGGATACCCTTTGAGTGAGGCTTTAGGTAATGCGACATCCAAATTGAAAATGTATTCGAATCAGGAACAGGAAAGTGTTCTCAGCCATCATTTAGCCGGATTTGAAGTTATAAACCGTAGGGGAGACCCTTCTATTCAGCCAGTATTGGCGGAATTGGAGCAAGCTGTAGCAAACGAATTCTCTGTAGAAATTGATTATCACACACGCCGTGATGATCAACCCAAGACTAGGGTGATAGATCCCTATGGAATGGTGTACTGGAACAATAAATGGTATATTGTTGCATTTTGCCACCTGAGAAATGAGATCCGCAGCTTTCGGGTAGAACGGATTTTACAAATCAAGCGGACTCAAAACATATTTAAACGTTCCGAAGCTTTTTTGGCTCGGGAATTTTTTTTGCGAAATCTATTACCTGATTTAGTCGGCAAGGACGGGTTAATTGCTTTAATTATCGAAGGTAGGTCAGAGGCGTTGGATGACTTATGCCTGCATTGGTTTTTGGGGCATCATCTGAAAGAGCGTACATCAAATCAAGCAATCTTTTTACTTGAGGAAAAATCAATTCATACCTATGTTCCTAATTTTCTCTTATCCTACGGGAAATCCATTCAAGTAATCGAACCACAGAGTTTGAAGGAAAAACTTGTTGGTGTTGTGTCGGAGTTAATGGAATATTATCAACTTTAAAAACTTTACTGACAGCGGATGTCAGTGAAGTCATTTTATAATGATGATAATCATTGATTACCGATGGTTGGTATCACTTGATGAATTGTAAAATAGGGAGAACTTGCAAATGAATAATACGGTATATCTTTATGTGTTTGACACAATGGCAGACTGGGAAATAGGTTACTTAACTGCCGAACTGAACTCGGGAAGATATTATAAAAAGGGGCTGGCCCCATCAAAAATAGTTACCGTGGGAATTGATAAGACTCCAATAACTACAATGGGCGGATTGAAAATATTGCCTGACATCAAATTGGTTGATTGCAGTATTGAAAGATCCGATCTATTGATTTTACCCGGTGGAGATACATGGACAGAAACCATTCACCACCCCCTCTTAAAAATCGCTGAAAGGTGTTTAAGGGAAGGTATATGGGTTGCAGCGATTTGTGGTGCTACAATGGGACTTGCCCAGACAGGATTGCTGAATTCACGCGGGCATACAAGCAATGATCTGGAATACCTTAAAATGATCTGTCCCACTTATACAGGAGAAAAGCATTATAAAATGGAGTCTGCTGTAACTGATGGAAAACTGATCACAGCATCTGGGATAGCTCCGTTGGAATTTTCTGCACACATCTTGAAAGCTTTGGATGTGTTTTCTCCAAAAACATTAGACGCTTGGTATAGCCTTTATAAGACTAGTGATTCTAAATATTACTATGAGTTGATGAATTCAATACAATAAAAGATATGGGAGTGTCAGGTAAATATACAAGAATGGAACACCCAACGACTTTACATCTATTACCCATATATAACAGTGTGTTATATATGGGTAAGGACAAGATGCCGTATGAGTAACAACGCGATTTAAAATATTCGTTCCACAGAAATCCTAACGGAGTACGATAGTTAAGCATAAAGGGTTCCACATATTAGTCATGACTAATATGTGGAACCCTTTATTATATCTGACTTTCCTAAATCTAGATCTTGATAAATTTAAAAATAAAGTTGTAGACTGTACGCTGGCGTTAAGTTGTCTAAGAATACATTTGGATAAAGTGGGAGATATTACTGAAAACTTCTCCAGATGGGCGGTTATTATGAAAAAAATACTGATATCATTTTTGGCGATACTTATTTTTTCTACTGTTACAGTAGAGGCTGCGCCTGAATACGCAAAATGGGGCAAAATTGCAGTAGAGGAAACACAAAAACGATACAATGCAGTCATAATTGATTATAAGCACATTGGTCGTACTGAACTAACACCTAAAAAGTCTGAAGAGAAATTCAAACTATGGATTAGAAGCAAAGCAGGTAACGAGTTTGGAGTTTTTGTATCGATCCAATTTGACCCGCTAACTGATACAATCCAATCGATTCAGTTTTCTGAAACTAATCGTTAGATTTAATAAATCTCGCGATTACGCTAATGGGGCACGATAGTACAATGACAACAGACTGCCGAGATCATAGGCAGCCTGTTCAGCTAACTTATCCTCTAATTGAACGACCTTAATCCCAAGGATGAAACCCCTCCAAAATGCTGTGAAATAACAGCTTTTTATGAACAAGAACTAACCATAGCGTACCAAAAAGGACTGAATTTACTACTTTATTCTACAATTTCAACATATGAAAAATTCACAATAGAAAACTCAAAACCTATTCCTCTCCCTAGCTACTATCCACTAATTCCATAAGTTCTACACCCCCACAAACAAAACCCATGAAAAAGGATACCTAACACCAACCCCTATGTTTACACAAGCCTTTTTTCTATTTTTATTGCTAATTCCATAGCTTGTAAGGCATAGTCTAACTCGATTATTGATGTAGAACCCTCCTCTAAGCATTGGAGAGCATGCGTAATACTCTTTTCAAAAGGATTAGCTTGTTCTAACAAAAGTTGCTGTTTACCTGCAGAGGTATATTCAATTAATGATCCTTCAACCGTGCCGTTCATGTCGTCACTTTCTTGATAGACTAGCTTTCCTTGTTCAAAATAAGCCTCATACCCTACGGAAAAAGGATAACCCGTTGGCATTTGTGAGGATACAACGATCTCTGCGGAGACATTCGTTTTCTGAAAATGGGTACGCACTAAAGCTTGTTCACTTCGTCCACCATCGGTTCCCCACACAAAGTATTCTTCTAACGATCCAAGCAGCCACGTTACAAAATCAAGTTCGTGAATCATCAGATTTGTGGAGATAGAATGAAGTCCGAGATCCCCCCAGAGAGGAGACGTTTCTCTTTTTAAGGTGAAGGCTAAAAGCTTTCCATATTTCTCATTAGAAGTGGTTTCGTATAAATATTTGTACGCAGGATCAAATTTAATAAATTGGTTCACGAGAATTCGTCTGCCATACAATTGTTCTGCTTCCTTCATCGCAAGGGCATCTTCAATGGTAAAGCATACGGGGGTTTCACAGAATACATGTTTTCCATGTTTAAGCGCCTCAACGGCATACTGTCTATGTAAAGTCACGGGCAGACAGATATCGATCACATCAATCGTGGTATCAAGCATGATATCCTCTATATTTGTGGTAATCTCAACGCCTAACGTTTGTTTTAAATTTTGCAGCTTAGCTTCATTTCTACCATAAACAATAACTTTGTCTACACGCTCATTTTTCGTCAATAATTCTGCATGATAAGCTCCGAACCCTGTTCCTAATACGGCAATTTTCATATGTTTCAGCTCCCTTTATGTAATGAACTAATCATAACCTGTTATTGCTGACAACATCATGGCAAGAATTTTGAAGTATACTAGATAAAAAAGAAAAGCTCGGAGGTTCTCATGCGCTTGCATCGTTTGATTGCTATTTTATTATTAGTGGAATCGAGAGGGAAAATGAAGGCCAATGAACTAGCTCAAGCCTTGGAGACCTCTGTACGTTCAATCTATAGAGATATTGATGTGCTAGCTGAAGCTGGAATTCCTTTGTTGTCTATGTCGGGGCCCAATGGTGGCATCTCCTTAATGGAGGGATACACAGTTAACCTGAAGCAGTTACATGGTGAAGATGTAATCAATCTATATTTAACAGGTATGGGCATCTATTCTGGGGGACATTCTGAATCGGGTCTTAAGCTGAAAACGACGCTGTTGAAATTAGAAAAAACATTGCCCGCATCCTACCAACCTGACATTCAGAAAGCGCAAAAACGCTTTTATTTCGATGACACACCTTGGTGGACAGAACGAATAGAAATTCCCTGTCTGGAATCTATTCGGACAGCTGTTTGGCGATCTCAGAAACTACAGATTGCGTACCAAAAGGTTAGCGGAGAAATATCATGCAGGAAATTACAGCCCTATGGTCTTGTGGTGAAAAAAGAGGAATGGTATCTTATAGCCTACTGTGAAGAAGCTAAGCACATCCGCACATTTAAATGTGAGCGAATTGCCTCTACGCAGCTTTTGGAAGAAGAGTACTCTATACCTATGGATTTTTCATTAGAAGAGCACTGGAAGCAGCAGGGACAGGTTTTTAAGCAAGCTTGTAAAGAGGAAGAGGTCTATCCTGTTGTGATTAGAGCCGATAAGAGAACAAGGTCTTCTTTATCTCAGCTAGAGGTCATGGAAATGAGGGAAGAAGGGGATGCATTCATTTTAAAGGTGAATATGTTTGGTTATGAAAGTGCATGTGCTAATATCTGGAGCATAATAGGACATTCCGAAATCATTGAGCCCTTAGAGCTAAGGCAATATGTGAAAGGTCAGTTGAGTTTTCTGCAGGGAATATATGATTAACCGTTTTTTCTATGTAAAAGAGACCGTAGCTATTGCATATTCTGCAAAGATACGGTCCCGATTTTCTGATAAATGAATTAATTCATATAGTTAGTTAACATAATAATGATTATGTTAACTAAGGTGAATATGATCCAGTAAATGACATATTTAATTAGATAAGTTATCCTTTTATTGCTCTAGTTTCAACACCAAGTGTTAATTTCTCTCTGGCAACAAGTCTTTTGTGCGCTACGAGAAGAAAAGGAAGACCAAAAGCTGTTGTTAAAGCCAACGGTACGAAGATCGCAAGGCCATTCTGAGCGCCATAATGGTCTAACAACACCCCCCCGAAGATAGGTGCCATAACACTCCCTAAATTATTAAAGCCAATCGTACCAAAGTACGTCCCTTTCATTTCAGGTTTGGCAATCCGATCGATCAACATATCCATCATCGTAAAGAGTAAGACTTCCCCTATAGTGAACAGAACTACACTGATCATTAATAGAGCCACACCACCTGCAAGCCCCACTAAGAGAAGACTAAGTGCAACGCAGATATTCCCAAGGATTAAAGGGACAATCGGCGGGAATTTACTTGCCGTTCGTACAATGGGATACTGCACTACTAACACGGTTATAGCATTCAGTGACAACATATAGGAGAACAATTGCCCACCATTGGTGAAATGCGTATTCATCGCTAAATATTGAGCCATTGTTGAGCCGAAGTGACCGTATCCTAACACACAAAAGATGGTACCCAGAAGTACAGGTAGGAACACACGGTCTTTACCGGTGATTGTCAAAGCTTCGAGTAAACGTGGTGCTTGAGCTTGTGTACGGGCGGGCATGCTTGAACGATGTGCCTTAAATTGCATGAATAATACAATTCCATATGCAACATATACGATTCCTGCGATTAGAAAAGGAAAAGTTGATTCCGCAGAGCCAAGCTGTAGCCCAATGATTGGACCAAATACTACACCAAGATTAATTGCTGCATATCTAAGATTAAAGACAAGCAGCTTACTCTCGGGTGGTGTAATATCGGACAAAAGTGCCCGTGAAGTAGGCTCGAATACAGATCGACATAAGCCGTTCAAGGTGTTCACCAGGAAAAATACCCATAGATGTTGAGCCACTGAGAATCCGAAGAAGACGGCTGCCCAGCCAAATACCGAGATTAACATGACGATTTTGCGGCCAACAATATCAGAAATATAACCGCCATAAAAACTGGCCAATACGCCTGCCAGCGAGCTAACCGCGACCGTAATCCCTGTTTGTGTCGGGGAAGCTCCGAGAACTTGGGTTAGATAGATGGATAAGAACGGGATGCTCATCGAGGTCACCAGACGTCCGAACATGGTGCCGATGATAATTGTCCAGGCTAGTGGGTGAATGTGCCTTAGATGCTGATTCATAATGATTACGATCTCCTAGTCTTATTGCTCTAATATTGTTGCTGCATATTCCTTGTTGATTTATGTATAATTATAATGATAAAAGGGGGAAGGAAAAGTGTAAGAATTACATTGATCATTTCACCTTTAAAGGAGTGAACCATTTGGACCAGATAAGTAATCATTTTTTATGTTTAGCAGCAGGCGTTACTAGTTCCTTCAAAGTGAATGAACCTGTTCCTGTGACGATAGATTTATTGGCTTCGATCCTGATTTGCACTCCACGTAATGTTAAATTCGTGCTGCGGAAACTGGAAGAGCAGGAATATATTCAATGGCAGCCGGGGAGAGGCAGGGGGCATATCTCTCAACTTACTTTTTTAAAAAGTATTGATGAGGTATTCGAGGATAGCTTTCAGGAGTTAGTTAGTAAAGGCAAGATAAAAGAAGCTATCGAATTGATGAGCAGCGATCAGGTGACCGGTCCCTTAAAGGAACGATTGTTAACGATGTTAAATAAACAGATGGGTTTCCGTAGTGAAGCAGAGTCAACCTCAGGGCTGGACGTCCTGCGGATTACCCGTAACCGGCATATGGAAGTACTGGACCCTGCTTATGTATACACCGCTTTTGAATCCTATTTGCTGGGTCAGATCTATAGCACACTAGTTACTTATGACGCAACGACCGATACCTTTCTTCCTGGTTTGGCCCATATGTGGGAAGCTAATGAGGGCCATACAAGTTATATTTTTTACCTCCGTAAGGGGGTGCGCTTTCATCACGGAAGAATCATGACCTCGAGAGATGTAAAAGAGACGCTGCAACGGCTTATCGACTTGAACAGCCCTGCGGTTAGCCTTTATAAGGATATCGAACGAGTAGAGGTTGAAGGAGATCATCGAATCCGGTTTGTGTTGTCACGTCCAAATCTCTTTTTTCTGCATCTGTTCAGTTGTATTCACATGTCCATTCTCCCTTACGATATAGACATCACTAGTGAAGTAAGCGGTACAGGTCCCTACCGTTTATTGGATCTGAATGAGGATGTTTTGGTGCTCGCAGCTTTTGATTTTTATTTCGGAATTCGGCCGCTTCTGGATCGTGTTGAGATTTGGTATTTGCCAAAAGAGGCTTCTAATGAACGCCAATACCAGCTGCCAGATCCTGAACATGGGGAACTTTTACCTGATATCATCAGCAATCACAGTATAGATTACCCAGCCTTAGGCTGCAGATATATTCTGTTTAATTTTCATAGAGAGGGAATTCATCAGCAGCTATGGTTTCGCCAAGTGATCCGTATCCTTTACAGTCGAACGGCTTTAATAAAAGAATTGGGTGGCAATCGTATCACTCCAGCAGATAGCTTTTTGCCATGGGAGAGCAGTAAGAGAGAGCTTCTAGATCCAACTTTGGAACATGCCCGAGCGCTTTTAGCGGAAAACGGGTATCAGGGAGAAGTCATTACTTTAGCAACTAAGGATAAAAAAGAAGAACGAGAAGAAGCGTTATGGCTCCAAACACGCGCTGCCTCCGTAGGTTTGCAAATTGAGTTATATTTTTTCAATGAATTTAAGGCAGATCATATACAGACAACAGCCGAGATCCAGCTTGCTGAAGAGGTTTTAGAAGATGATTGGCAATGGGGAATGATTAACTACTTTAATAATAAATCTAATTATTTATTCTCTTTGCTTAGAAAGGACCAGATTTCATTGTTTTCGAAGGTATTAGGTCCTTTCACAGAATCTCCAAAGGATGAACGGGTGAAACTACTGAATCAAGCAGAGGAGATTCTTCGAGACAATTACTGGGTGCTACATGGCTGTCATATGAATAAAAAAGCTCAGCTAAATCAAAGCCTGTTTGGTCTGCACACCGGTTCCTTCGGGTTTCTGGACATCTCTAAGTTATGGATTAAAACTAGGCTTTAAGGTTTTCTTTTGTTATACTTTCCAGGGAGGCTGTATCGATAGAATCGAATGGCGCTCTAGATGGATCAGATTTAAGAATAGTAATTTATTTGTAGCCATGGAGGTGAACTCGTTGGATTTTGCTCAGATCCGTATGGACCGAGACAAAAGAACGGTCGATACTTGACTCTTTTTTTGCCATTCGGACCTGTTTAGCGGATAAGCTAAGCGGTCTTTTTATTTGTTAAAAATTAGGTGAAAAAAGGGGAGACTTACATGCGTTTTCTATTCGTGGGTGCAGGAGCTATTGGTGGTTATTTTGGAGGGCGTCTGGTTCAAAAAGGGGAAGATGTAACTTTTCTAGTCCGTTCTACTAAACAAAAGCAGTTAGAAGATGAGGGTCTGGCAATAAAAAGTGTGCATGGTGACTTTAAGACTCCCGTTCGGACGATTACATATGGGGAGAAGGCAGAGCCTTTTGACTGTATTATTATTGCAGTGAAGGCCTATCATTTGCCTCAGGTGATGATGGATCTTACCCCTTTCGTCGGTGAACAGACTATGATTCTCCCGCTCCTTAATGGGTATAAACATTTTGGTATTTTGCAGCAGCATTTTGGAGCAGAAAAGGTACTGGGTGGTCTTTGTTATATCGAGACAACGTTAGGTTCTAATGGAGCTATCATACAAAGTAGTTCTTTTCATAGTATTGTGTTTGGTGAATGGGCGGGTGGGGAGTCAGAACGAACGCAGAAACTTCTCAGTCATTTGGATAAAGCAGGTTTCACTGTGATACTAAGCTCTGATATTCAGCGCGAAGTGTGGCAGAAATATATATTCGTAGCTAGTTTAAGCGGGATTACAACTTTAATGGATAGCTCGGTTGGACCCATTTTAGCCTCATCTACAGCGCGTACTATTTATGAACAGCTTCTGAATGAGATCGTGAGTGTAGCGCAAAGTGCAGGAATGCCTGTTGGAGCAGATATGGTGACTGCTACGATGCAAAAGATGGATTCGGTCCCACCCGAATTTACTTCCTCTATGCATAGGGATATGCTAAAACATCTGCCAGTGGAAGCTGAGCATCTGCATGGTGCTCTTTTGGCGATGGCTGTATCTGGTCAAGTTGTGTATCCTATTCTCGAAACCGTATATGCCCGTTTGAAAGTATACGAAAGCGTTAATGATATGAGATGATCTGTATAAAATTACTTTAAGGAGCTGGACGATTATGAAGGAACTGAATCAAAAGATAATGACATTTCTAATGTTCGAAGGAAAGGCTGAAGAAGCTATGAATTTCTATACTTCTTTATTTGATCACTCCGAAATCATCAGTATTAAACGTTATGGAGCAAATGAAGCAGGCCCTGAAGGGAGTGTCATGCAGGCTACTTTTTCATTACATGGACAAGTCTTTATGTGTATAGATAGCTACGTGAAGCATGGATTCACCTTTACTCCAGCGGTATCCTTATATGTGAATTGTGAAAGTGAAGCCGAAATTGACCGCGTCTATGCAGCATTATCCCAGGGTGGACAGGTGCTCATGCCACTAGGCGAATATCCATTCAGTTCGAAATTTGGCTGGGTAGCGGATCAATTTGGTGTGTCATGGCAATTAAATCTTTCGGGGAATGTGTAATCGATTGATGTGTTGCACGGTCAGATAATATTCTGTATCACAAGGGTCCGAGTTCGTCTGTAAAATGACGTACTCGGACCCTTAGTGTTCAGGCAGCGGAAAGGTCTGAGGAATCTTCTGATTTTTAAATTACGGTTGCAGCCCGCTTATGACTAATGAAGAAATTAGCTGTATATTAGCAATTAAAGTAACAGCTGTTAATTACATTGCTGAACAACGGTTGTGCGTTCATTAGTAATCGTGACTTTGGAATGACCTGATAAATATTCGGTATAACCGCACACGGTTTGTTCTTTAGACTGTCCGTTAGAGTTGGTATATCGAAGATATATAGCACCTTCACCATTTAAACTCAATTTTGGTTTGAATTTTTTCTTTTGTCCTGCTTTTATTGGACTTGTATACAATTTCTTTGAATCCGCACGAATTAATCCTACTTCGATAGAGCTAATATCAACATCAGATTGATTATCTACGATGACTGAGAAGCTTTTAAACGGACTCAGAAGATTTGATATCGTCCCTACACCAAGAGCAACTCCACAAGTAATCAGAAATAGCGTAATTCCTATAAAAAATCGTTTTCTCATCCTTCAGTCCCCCTATATAAGTAAGACAGGGGTTACTTAAAAAATGTTACAACAAGGAGAAGTTAGTTATAAAAATTCATTACCAAATCAAGTGTGGACATGCATGTTATTATAAATATATTCCATATTAATGATTTGAAAAGGGGTTTTGTATTGACTACTATCCGTCATTTTGAACAAGGTGACATGCCATTACTTGGTGAACTTTATAGCACAGTATCTTCAAAGGGGAATGTTGTTTTTTGGTGGGTTGGCACTGAGGAAAATTGGGAAAATGTATATTGCGCTTTCGAGGACGGTAAAATGGTGGCCAAAGGTCAAGTGAGCATCATCAATATTGTTCCGCCCGGCCGTTCCGAGGATAGCAGACATTCGATCTACCTGAACTTAAAAACAATACCAGAACGTGAAGGCGATTATGATTTATTAGAAAAAGTTTATCAGTCACTCTTATTAAGAGCACTCGAATTAAAAGAAACGTTATCAAAGGATTACAAAACCACTCTATGTGTAGGGAACGATTCGGCAGAAGTCTTGAATACTCAATTTTTCGAAAAAGTGAAGGGCTTCTCTCATTATAATAGCTTATTTAAGATGAAACACAATCTAAGTGATGGCTTGTCTGAACCCACTCTGGCTAAGGAACTTGAATTCGCAACCTGGAATATGGAGACGCCTGAAGAAGACGAGCATTATTTGGAATTAGAAGCTGAGATTTGGCCGGAAACTCCGCTAGGGAAAGAACGGTTAGCTGAATTTAAACAAAATCCGCTCTGGACATCACTTGTTGTTCGAGAAGGGGAGAAGGTTGCGGGTAGCTTAATGGTCTGGCAGGAAGAGAAGGGTGGCTACATCGAAAATGTATTTGTACTTGAGCCATGGAGAAGATCCGGAATTGCTAAGTACATGCTTTTTCAAGCATTGAGCTATTTTAGAACCCACGGACTGGAAGAGGCATCTCTGATGGTGCTTACGGAAAATGATTCTGCATTACGGCTATATGAATCTGTCGAATTCATTCTAACGAATGAGGAAAGACGATATCGGATTGAACTATAAAAGTTTTTGAAAGTGAAGGATTACCAAGCAAAGTGCGATAGCTTTTTTGTCGAGCTTAGGTTCGAGGTTAAGGTCGCACTTTATTTGGTAACCCGTTCTGTGAATTATCTGCTAAATGCTTTCATGCCTTTTGCTTCCCATCACATTTTTTACATACGTTAAGCTTTTCACCTGAAATGCCTTTCCCGAAGTACAACAGCTTAATACGTGTGCTTCCACAGATCGGACATGTTCCTCTGGCCCGGGATGGAATGCGCCAAAGTGCTTTGCCGCGTTTGTTTTTAGACATGATTTGCCCCCACCTTTACTCTTAATACTCCATCTTATGACCAAGAAGAACTTAAAGTTCGAAGAGCGAAAAGAATAGAAAATCGGATGAAAAAGGGCTAAAAATCACCCTCAAAAAACAGCGTATAACTTAAATTATACGCTGTTTTGATTTTAAGGCATTTTTTTTAGGGGAATGGGGCGCTTGGACGAGTAAAACAGGTGGATTTTAAAGGGATATTTTATAAATAACGGATGTCGATGTCTTTGAATCTTCCCGCTGACATTTTAGGCATTCTGAATTGCAGGGAACCTTGTTTATAAGTGCCTCTGCTCTGATCTGGAATGACGGGAACTGGCAACTGAATAATCTCGCTATGATCTTTTCCTAAACCTGTTAATTTAATTTGTGTGCGATTGATTTGTGCCCATATACTTTCGGGGTGAATTCCGTTCGGAATACGAATTTTGGTAATCAGGTGATTATGAGTGTCGATATGCTCAAAACTTAAACTTGTGGTTTCGTTCATAAATGAAGAGGAGGTCGCTGCAGTTGCTTCACGGATTACTTTTTCGACATACCCGTCAATTTGGTTAGGATCCAACTTCCACTGCTCTTCAAGAGCTTTCAAGGATAACTTTTTCTTAAAAAAGGGATCTTCATTCATCCAATCTAAAGGGTTCGTCTTATTGGGACTCATAGCTCTGCGCCTCCTACGGTTTTTATCCATTGTATGGGCGTTTGACTTATTCAGTGACATCTGGGCGAATATCTACATAGAATAGCTTATCATTCCGAAAGGAGGAGTGGTTTGGTGGTTTCAATCATCGGCAATATTAAAATCAATAGCGTAGGCCCCAGCTCCACAGTCTTAGTAGGAAATACGGCATCCGTTATCCTGAGCAGCAACTCTAAAATTTATGCCGGTGCCAACTCCTTCTCCATAGGTGACTCTATAGGTACGAATATAACGAATAATGCGGCCAGCAGTACAAATACGATGGATTCAGATGTGGTGGATCAAGTATCACCTCCTTAAGGGTGGGGTTTAAATGAACATTACGGTATATCAATGCATATCGATCTATAATCTAAAAATCGGCACTATCTCTAATTCCTCAGTTCTTCAGGTAGGGACATCGGGACGAATTAATACTTTGTCTCATAATTATGAGACCTCTGGAGCTCCATCATCGGCTCCAACGACTCCAGCGGAAAAAATGGCTTCACCCCTTGTATCCTTACCGCCAGCGGCGGAACTATATGCACATCTGAATTAGGCTCTTTGTCCCCGCATACAATAAACCATAGGAGGGGGTTGTATGCATCCGTATTACGCTCAGCAGGTTTTTAATACACTCAGATTACAAGCGGAGAAGATTCAACAGTTAGAGAAGCAGCTTCGCGATTTGCAAGGCGATGTAGACAGCATAAAGAACAATAAATCTGCAAGTATAGGACCTATCAATTATCATTTTGAACAATTAAAAATCGAAAAGCTGGAAGGCACTTTAAATATAGGCATTACACCGAATGAGGGAAACAATCTGGATGAAGCGATGATCAACGGTAAACCTATTGGGGAGCGGGAGGATGGTACAACTGCCTTATCGGATCAGATTCGCCCACAGATTTTGAAGTATGTGCAAGAAGAGGTCCCCTCGCAATTTTCACGTTTAGAAAAAGAGAAGGATTTAAGCATTGATGAGCAATATATCCAAATGGTGACTCAGGATCTGCTGAATCAAATGGATGGACGGATTAACGAGTATGTAAACCAACTCCCTGCCACAGAAGAAGGGCGTGGATACACTGATGAGGAATGCGCTTCTATTGTAGAGCAAATCAAACGAGATATCGTTATGGCAGTAGAGCGGCATTTGGAAATAAATATAACCGGAAGGCGGGAGACGAATGAAGATAACGGTGATCAATAGAGATATTAGTGTCAATGCAGTGAAAGTCGTTTCGATCTCAGGTTCATCAGTATTTTTAGTAGGGGATACTCAATCCATTCATTGCTCCTCGGCGTTTGACAGCGTAATAGAATATACTCAGAGCGCTCCAGATCAAGTCAAAAAAGGCAGTTAACCTATGCACACCTCACGCATACAAGATGTTTATATCAACAATCTGTCCGACAGTTCTATTTTTATTTGTGGATCTGTAGACCGGGTTCAATCTAAATTCCTGGGAAGCAAGGAGAATTATCTTTTTAACATAAGGGAGATTAATAATCACCCGAAAGATACTACACTCATAGACATCCCTATCCCTGTATGGACAAACCAAGGGAATGAAGCGGATGAATTTGTGATATTAAAGGATTCCGTGGAAACAACGATTAATATACAATATATTAAAATTCTATCGATTGGGTCTGGCACGACCTTCCAGATTGGAAACAGCGGGTCAGTTCATCTGGAGAGTCGAACCAGTGAGTTTAAACGAGAAGTGGCTGCAAAAGATAAGGAGTAACAACAACTAATTTAATTCTTTTGGCAGGGAAATCGCGAATATATCGTGCTCCGTCTGGATGTAGAGAATACCATTCGCACTAAATAGTGTGCCGTATTGTTGTGCTCCGGTCTTTACTTTGCCAAGCGCTTTGCCTGTTTCTGCATTTATGATATAGAAGTAGCCATTCTCATAGCCAGCGTAAATCCCCTTACCCAGAAATTGAACGCTAAGCGCGGGACTGTCCGGACCGTTGAAGCTTATAATGCGATTATCGTTCATTTGAACGCCAGTAATCTGTGCATCCTTTTGGAAAAAAGCCATGTTATTCACTGGACCAGCCACCCAATTTCCGTACTCCTCATAACTTTTGGGTTCACTCGCTGTTTCTTGACCTAAGGTAAAGCGGTATAGTGGATGACCACCCCATTGGTCTAAACCTCCATCGGCTGTATATAGATACGAGCCTTGAAGTGATGTAAAATAATTACCGAGTCTACTGACATCTTCGAGCGGTTTATAGTTCTTTTTGGTCTTCGCTTTTCCAGTTTTAACATCAACATGTACCAAGGTCAACTGATAGCCTTTAAGAGGCACGTTAGAGGCATCATTTGCAGCATTGGCTTGTTCGCGGAGTAATAATTCACCATCCCGGTAAGCAACAAAGCTATAAAATCCCTGAATTCTCCATAACTTCTTGCCTGTAGCCGGATCGAGACCGAAAAACTGTGTGCGTCTATTATCAACGGTACTGGATACGACCAATACCCCGTTATAAAGGCCGTCGATACTTCCTACATACATAGGGATTTCTTTATTCTCCCAGATCTTTTTACCAGTGACCGGATGATAAGCTGCAATTCCACCATGCTCGTTCCGGAAGTATATCACTCCGTTAACTAACTCCGCGAAAGCACCGATCTCGATCGGATCTTTGGTAGCCTTAACCTTCCAAAGCAATTTCCCCGTTTGAGCATTAACTTTTACAAGATAACCCTCATAAGTGATAAAGAAAACCGAGTTATTCGTTATAATCTCAGGATTTGTTCCGTTTTTGTAGGACCATTTAACTTTGCCTGTAGTGAGATCGGCGGCCTTTAGTGTCCCGCCTGATGAATAATAGAATAATCCATTTGCAATAGGAGCCAGTTGGCTATAAATTCCTTGACCATCTGCCTTGTCGTGCCATAAGGGTTTAATTGTGGTGATAGAGTCGACGGTTGTTGAAGAGGAGGCAGGAGTTGTTACTGCTGCTTGAGCACTAGACAAATATATACCAGCTCCAGATACGAGCAAGGAGGAAGATATAACGGTCTTTAGGATAAACGGTACATATTTCACGATTTTAGCTCCTTATACATCATTTATGATATATTGACGCAGAGAATGGATATTTGTTTCTCAATTGTAAAAATACACTTGTTAACATAATAAATATTATGTTAACAATAAAAGGCGAATCAGTTTCGCACAAGAATTCTTGTGGGAACCAATTCGCCTAGTAAAGGAATATGTCAATAGTTGATTTGTTTAGAAACCTCCACGAAGCCATGTTGTCGCTAACTTGATAGCTCCTTTTTTAGCATGAGTCTCGGCTAAAGGATTCAGCATGACAAAATCATGAATGATGCCTTGAAAGCGGACAGCCGTAACATTCACGCCAGCTTCCCGCAATTTGGCGGCATAAGCTTCACCCTCATCCCGTAGCACATCTGCTTCACCAGTAATGACCAGTGCATCTGGTAAATCCCGTAGTTGTTCTAGGCTAGCCCGAAGAGGGGAGGCAGTGATTTGATTACGTTCCTCAGGGTCAGTAGTATATTGATCCCAGAACCATTTCATGCCGTCCCGCTGCAAGAAATAGCCTTTGGCGAACTCATGATAGGATTCAGTATCAAACGAGGCATCCGTTACCGGATAGAATAATAGTTGTTTCGCTATCTTCGGCCCACTCCGTTCTTTAGCCATTAGAGTAATAGCAGCGGCCATATTCCCACCAACACTGTCTCCGGCTATAGAAAGCTTGCTAGTATCTAATCCGTGCTCGCTTCCTTTTTCAGCTGTCCACTGGAGTACTGCATAGATTTCTTCAATAGCTGTAGGATATTTAGCTTCTGGAGAGAGGCTGTAATTTGGGAAAACAATTGCGGCCTCCGCTCCGACAGCTAGTTCGCGGATCAGGCGATCATGGGTATGAGCATTCCCAAACACCCAGCCTGCGCCATGAATGTACAGGATAACAGGCAGCGACGCTGATGAAGAGCTTGGGGGACGAACGATTCTTATGGAAACATCACCATTAGGTCCACCTGGCACCATTAGATCTTCAATATCAACTTCAGGTTTATATATATCACTGGATTGTACGCTATCTACCGTTTCACGGCCTTTTTCTGGCCCAAGGTCAGGTAGAAAGGGAGGTTTCGCATTATCATCGGCAAATTTTTGAGCAGCTGGCTCAAGAATGATCTTAGTTTTGTTTGGCATGATTTATCGTCTCCTTTGACTGGTCATAGTCTAGTATACCCTCTTCATTCCATAACCATCTAAGCAGCGGCTGAAACGAATGCCAGTTTAGGAGTAGTTAGAGATTTGACGCTATTTGCGCATTTATCGCCTATTGAGCACGGTTTCGGACACCAACACAACTATTCCTTAGGGAGAGGTTCAAACGCAGTTAGAGCCTTACAACACCTTTTGTTGTTCCTCATGCATTTTAGGACCAATCTCTTCAGTGACACGCATCCTCTGTTTACGCTTATTACGGATAATCCAAACGAATACCAAAGTAATGAGTAGCGGATAGCCTATTGCCCAGCCCGTAAAAGGAAACACAGCAGCTGTTGCTAAAAAGGAAATCCAACTTATCGTCACACCTAAGCGACTTCCTTTGAGCAGACGTATTCCTGCAGCACAACCTCCGATATAAGTCAGGATAAAAGTAGCATTCGGAAACTGGATCAGAGTGGTGATGGAGAGGGACCCGCTGCCATATAGCGTCATCACCGATACAAAACAAAGCAGAAGAAAAGCTATGCCGCCGATAGGGGTATGATACTGTTTGGATATTTTACCCATCCATTTCGGTGCAGAGCCTTGGCGGGATAAAGCATAAGCCACACGTGAGGCAGCTCCTGCATAGGCAATAATTGTGGCTGTACAGATGAACAGACCGGTAAGTCCGGCAATAAATCCTCCCCAGCGCCCAAGAGGCTGACTAATAATCCAGACGAGTGAAGTGCTTGATCCACCTTTGAGGTAGCTTTGTGTACCAACAGTTGCTAGTGCGGAGAGAAAATATAGAATCCCTACTATAATAGCGGCGATAGTTACTCCTTTAACGGCGGCACGCTGTGGGTCCTTGAACTCCTCAGATAGGTGTGAGACAGCCTCCCAGCCAATAAAACACCAGAATAAGATTGCAGCAGCCTGGCCAATGCTCATCCATCCATGTGGGATAAAGGGAGTGAAGTGTTCGACTTCCATACGGGGCAGTGCAGTAGCAAAGGAGAAGACCAGCACAGCAACAATCGCTATAACTACCGCTATTTGTACCTTTCCAGCTACCTGCATACCAATCCAGTTCGTAATCAGGCCAATGACCAACATAATAGCGGCAATAGTAATTCTTGCAGATTCGTCCCAGCCCATAGCGGCGGTCATATAACCAGCTCCAGTCAGTGCAGCAACAGGTGCGCCAATCGGAACGGACATCAGAAAGAACCATCCTACCAGTGAGCCAGCTTTTGGACCAAAAGCAAGCGTTACAAAATGGGACACGCCTCCAGCGTTAGGGAATTTAGCAGAGAGCAGACCCATTGATAAGGCCATCGGCAAAATCAGCAACGACATAAATCCCCACGCCAGTAATGAAGCGGGACCCGCCATTTCTGCAGCTAAACCAGGAACAATTAAGACCCCAGAACCCAACACAGCCCCGATGTAAAGGGCAATAGCCTGAGGCATGCCAATGTTTTTTTGTAAAGTGTTTGAACCGGATTCCTTCATGTTTTTTTATCCTGCTTTCCTTGTCTTTTGTTCTAGAGTAGCAGATAATAGATCCATTGGAAAAACAGAATTTTTGAATAGTATCCATTCGATATTCCGATGGTTCATTTTCATTTAGGGGGAAATTCATGGAGTCACGTCATCTTTTTACCTTTTTAGTGGTAGTGGAGACGGGCAGTTTTACTAGAGCAGCACAGAAGCTTGATTATGCACAGTCCAGTATTACTGCACAAATCCAAGCACTAGAGTCTGAAATTGGCCAGCCATTATTTGATCGGATCAGTAAAAAGATTATCCTAACCGACGCAGGGCGTCGGTTGCTCCCGTTCGCTCAAGAAATATCCAGAATGCACACTTTAGCAGAGGACGCGTTACGCTCGGATAGTGAGCTTACGGGTTCTTTACGGATTGGGGCTCCTGAATCTCTAGCTGCTTTTCGCTTACCAGGTATTATTAAGGAGTTTCGCGCTAAATATCCGAAGGTGCAAATTCTTCTGAAGCCTGGAGCTTGCTGGGAACTATCAGATTTTGTCCGTTCGGGTGAACTGGATTTAGCGTTCTTGTTGCAACCTGAGACGGAAGATAAAGATTTAAATATAGAAACATTAGTACATGAGCCGATGACGCTGATCGCAGCGCCAGATCATCCCTTATTAAACCTTGCTGAGGTAGAACCCCTTCATTTAAAAGGAGTGACCATACTTCATACCGAAACGGGCTGTTCCTACCGGACTTTATTTGAACGGCATTTGAACAGTTACGGTGTTTTTCCTGACCCCACGTTAGAGTTTTGGAGCATCGAGGCGATAAAGCAATGTGTGATGGCTGATCTTGGCATTGCCTTTCTTCCATTAATTACTGTAAAAAATGAACTCTCCGAAGGCAAACTTGCCAGGTTGAATTGGAATGATGAATCACAGCGTGTGACGACGCAGATCGCCTATCATCATAAGAAATGGAAATCGCCCGTACTGACGGAGTTCTTACTTGCGATACAAAAACATGCTGAGCAATGGAGAAGTCTAATATAGATCAACGTTAACAAGGAGGCTCTAAGGCATGAATGAGTGGTGTGAAGACTACGAAGAAGGGCTGGAGGCCTTTCTCATCTGGATGAAGGATGCCGGGTACACTCCCTATACGCAAAAATCCTATTTAGTAGATGTGAAACAATTTTTAGACAGCCTGAATGGTAAAAAGCTTGAGACGGTGAAGAAGCTGCATGTCATTTCTTTTTTGACCTCTGTCCGCGAACGTGGAGTGAGTGATGCGACCCGTAACCGGAAGCATGCTGCGATTAACTGTTTTTTCAAGGCATTGATCGAGCTGGAATTACTTCAGAACAACCCGGCAGCCGGGATTAAGAAATCCAAAACGGAGATCAATCGTGAGCCGGTCTACTTAGATGAAAGTGATCTGGGTCGGTTTTTATCTTCTATAGATGGTAAATACAAAAAGCGCAATTTAGCAGTTTTTTTGTTGATGTCCTATATGGGGCTTCGGGTGGGGGAAGTCCACACGCTGAATTTGAGTGATTATAATGTAGAAAGACATTCCCTCCGTGTGTTTGGGAAGGGGCGTAAATGGCGTAATGTGCCGGTTCCCGAGGATGTAGTGCCTTTTCTCGACTCTGCGTTAGCAGAAAGGTTAGATCCTTGGCGCAGTAAAGAGGAAGCGATGTTCATTTCACAAAAAGGACGCAGGTTGTCGATCCGCGGCATTCAGCAAATTGCAGCAGATACCTTTGATCGTTTCCAAAGGGATGTGCCAGCAGCACAGCGACGTCCGTATTCAAGCCATAAGCTCCGACATTCCTTTGCAACCATGCTGCTGAGAAAAGGGGCAGATCTGCGTACTGTACAGGAACTGCTTGGTCACTCCTCGATCCAGACTACAACCGTATACACACATATTACCAGTCGTGAGAAGGAAGAGGCTATGTCTAAATTGCAAATCCAGCTGTGATAGAAAAGAAAGAAACCTCCTTAGAAAATTGATAACAAAAAATAACTTGTTATTATAACGGTATTGATTTATTCTAACAGTTATTAAGAGTTTTTTATAGGAGGTCCTAATCGTGAAGGATGTATTTCTAAAAGGGATGACTTATGGCTGGGGATCAAAACGAGGCGAATACCGCACAGAATATGCAGAAGATTCGATGAGAAAGCTGGCGGAGACAGGAAGCGAATGGATCGCCTTATCTTTTTGGACATGGCAAGACACAGTGCATTCAACAGAAATTCATTATGATTACGGTTACACGGTGACAGATCGTGATCTCGCACATGCGGTACAACAGGCAAAACAGCTTGGTCTTAAAGTTTGTCTTAAACCTGTTGTGAATTCGAGGGATGGCATTTGGAGAGCTAGGATTGGATTTCCGGAAGAGGGAGAGGTTTATTGGGCAGCATGGTTCCGTTCTTATACAAATTTCATTAAACACTATGCAGAGTTGGCGGAAGAGCTTGAATGTGAGATGTTCTGTATCGGCTGCGAAATGGTAGGCACAGAGTCTAGAACTACGGAATGGAGACAATTAATTCAAGAGGTCACTAATCTTTATACAGGGCCGATCATTTATAATGCTAATCATGGCAAAGAAGAAGGAATCGAATGGCTGGATGAGGTGGATTTTATCGGAACCAGCGCTTATTATCCGGTAGCCTCCATGCCGGGAGATTCTTATGAGAATATGCTGGCTGGTTGGGAGCGGCAGAAACCGCGGCTTAAGTCACTGTCTGAGCAATTTGGCAAGCCTCTCGTATTCATCGAGATTGGATGCCGAAGTGCTCATGGATGTGCCACCATGCCATGGGACTTTACATACACAGACTTACCGTATTCAGAAGATGAACAAGCCAACTTCTATCGGTCAGCGCTGGAAGCATTCTGGAATGAACCTTGGTTTGCCGGTTACTTCTGGTGGGACTGGAGCACGAAATTATATGCCTTGGAAGAGGCTTCCATTGACCGTGGTTTTGATATTTATGGCAAAAAAGCCGAACAAGTTCTCAAAGAATATTACAAGCAACCTATCACTAAATAAATTGATAAAAAAGATCCGGAATTTCAGGTGAGCCTGGCCTGCTAAAGGATCTTTTTGTCATTGGCAGGCTAAGTTAATTCGTGTTATATTAAAAACCGTCCTTTTCATAGTGGAGGCAACGCTCCACATATAAAAAGGACGGTTTCTTGTGTCTTTTGTAGTCAAAAAAGGCTGTTTCCAGCCATATTCGCTTACAATTCTAGCTTAGCTATTTCTGCTTTTAGCTTCTCAGCGGATTTCTGGAATAAAGCCTGTTCGGTTTCATTGAGTGGGAGGTCCAGTACCTGTCGAACACCCGAGCGGTCTACTACGCAAGGTGCACCGAGATAGACATCCGAAACCCCGTTATAGTTATTTAATAAAGTAGAAACATTCAACACGGCGCCTTCATTATGAAGAATGGAGACTACAATTCGGTCCAGTGCAAGAGCTATTGCATAAGAGGTTGAGCCTTTGGCATCAATAATTTCATAGGCTGCATTCTTGGTATCTTGGAAGATTTCTTCGCGTTCTGCTTCGTCAAAACCAAGATCAATCCCAGCTACATTCGCAAGACTCCAAACCGGAAGCTCTGAATCTCCATGTTCACCGATGATCTGTCCGTGAATACTGCGAGGATCGATTTCTTTGTGAAGACCGATCAAATAACGAAAACGAGCACTATCAAGTACCGTACCAGAACCAATTACACGTCTGCGGTCAAACCCACTTATTTTCAAAGTCGCGTAAGACAGAATATCTACAGGGTTAGTTGCAATAAGTAGAATGGCATGTTGGTTATACTTTGTAATTTTTTCAATGATATCTTTAAAAATCGAAATATTTTTACGAAGCAGATCTATCCGGGTTTCTCCCGGTTTTTGTGATGCACCGGCAGTGACTATAATGATATCTGCTTCACGGCAGTCTTCATAAGTACCAGCCCATAACTTCACACCACCGACAAAAGGCATGCCGTGATTCATATCCAGTGCTTCGCCAAGTGCTTTCTGATGATTAACGTCAATAAGTACGAGTTCGGGCATACGTCTACGTAACAATAATGTATAGGCTGTAGTTGTACCAACTGCTCCAGTACCGATAACTACGACCCGATTGGGTTTTGGGGGGGCCATGTCTCCATCTCCTTAATATTTCAAATTTTTGGTTTCAATCTTGTCCATCATAATCGTTAACGGTAGTGTTTTCAAGCTGATCTTATTTAATGCATTACCCTAATTAAGGCCATACTAAAATGTGATTTTTATTTCATTATCTTAGCAAGACTAGACAGGAGAGAATGTAAGGATGGATTTATTTCGTAAAAAGGCTCTAAACATACCCACAAGTTCTGAGGGGACGCAGTTAAACAAGACGTTGGGTGCCCTGGATCTAACAATGCTTGGGGTAGGAGCCATTATCGGCACAGGTATTTTTGTAATGACAGGAGTTGCCGCAGCAGAACATGCAGGTCCTGGTCTTATAATTTCTTTTTTACTAGCGGCGTTTGCCTGTGTGCTCTCGGCATTATGTTATTCGGAATTTGCTTCGACCATTCCTGTTTCCGGGAGTGCTTATGCTTATAGTTATGTAGCCTTTGGAGAACTATTAGCTTGGATCTTAGGCTGGGATCTTGTCTTGGAATACGGAGTTGCCGCAGCGGCTGTAAGCAGCGGTTGGTCAGGGTATTTTCAGGGGTTATTAGAGGGCTTTGGGATACATCTTCCAACCGCACTATCGGGGGCTTATAATGCAGAAGCGGGTACAATAATAAATCTGCCTGCAGTAATCATCATTTTGTTAATTTCCTATTTACTGACTCGGGGAACCAAAGAAACGGCACGCTTTAACGCAATCATGGTTTTTATCAAAATAGCAGTGGTGCTTCTATTTATCGTAACAGGATTTTTCTATGTGAAGCCAGAGAACTGGACTCCGTTTCTCCCTTTTGGGTACCATGGCGTGATCAATGGCGCGGCCACAGTGTTTTTTGCCTACATAGGTTTTGATGCGCTAGCAACTGCTGCTGAAGAGGTGAAAAGACCCCAACGCGATTTGCCGATTGGAATTATTTCATCCCTTGCTATCTGTACGGTCTTGTACGTTCTTGTCTCACTCGTATTAACGGGTATTGTTCCATATACTGATCTCAATGTTAGTGATCCTGTATCTTATGCGCTTCGCTTTGTAAATCAGGATATGATTGCCGGTCTGATCTCTGTTGGAGCCATTGCGGGAATGACTACGGTACTGCTCGTGATGTTATTTGGTCAAACTCGGCTGTTATTTGCCATCTCACGTGATGGCCTACTGCCCATAAGTTTATCTAAGATTAATGCTAAAACACAGGTACCTGTACGAAGCACATGGATGGTAGGTATCTTAATAGCTGTGTTAACGGGTTTCATCCCACTGGACCGGTTGGCAAATCTGACAAGCATAGGAACATTGTTTGCCTTTTTTGTAGTGTCTTTAGGGGTAATCGCGCTTAGATATATTCATCCGGATTTAAAAAGAGGGTTCAGAGTTCCTTGGGTACCTTTCATTCCGCTGTTAAGTGCGGCAACTTGTGGTATTTTGATGTATAATCTAGGAAGTGAGACTTGGATTGGTTTTCTAATTTGGACAGTTGTTGGACTTCTAATCTATGCACTATATGGCTATCGTAATAGTAATTTGAATCATAAATAAGATTCAATCCATCCGAGAGGAGAGAGGTTATTGGCATCTAAGATTGCTGGATTGAAGGGAATAAGATTAATATTGATGCTGATTTTGTTAGCGTGGGTGGTCACGGCTTGTTCATCTCCTCCCCCGGAACCTACTCAGCAGCCCCAGCCGACAGAGGCACCTGAAGAAGGACAGACGATAACCCTGATTACTCCAGACGCCAATCATATTGACAATGATAGCGCTCCGAAATATCAAATTCAGACTCGTCTTACAGATTTTCAGCTGCTTAGTGAAAGTGAGGGTCTGGCCTGGGGGGTTACCAAAAACGAACTCCGGTTGTACTTGACCCGGGATAACGGAGCAACTTGGGCTAATATTTCACCAGCACCAAATGTGCAGTTCCTCTCCAATCCTGTGTATGGGAAGGGGATTTTCTTCACGGATCCATCTCATGGTTGGATTATAAGAAGTGCTTTTGGCTCGACAGAAACGATTGTGCTGCGAACCACAGATGGTGGCCAAAGCTGGAAAATCTCATCTTTAGGAGATGTGAATACAGTATCCTCTGTATATTTCAACTCACCCAGAAAGGGTTGGCTGATGACCTCATGGAACGCTTCTTCCAATAAAGAGAACAAGGCACTTTTTTCAACGACAGACGGTGGGGCCACTTGGGAAGAAGTGATGCAGAATGAGCAATACAATCCGAATTTCCCAAATGATTCGATACCGTTTGCCGGGGTCACCACTGGAATGATTTTTCGCAATAGTACACATGGATTTGTGACACTACAGACAGGTGCTCTTCCCAAAATCTTTATGACAAAAGATGGCGGTAAGAGCTGGAGCCTCGGGCCAGCTTTTCTAGTTAACGAACGTTTAGAAGATTGTGACCGAGTAATTACTGGCAAACCGGAGTTCTTCGATGCTAGTAAGTCTACTGGTTGGATGTCTGTTGGCTGTCAAAAGGATAAAGAAAAAACGATCACTTACCATGGCTATTTTACAGCTAACGGCGGTGCTAATTGGAAATTCGCTTCCTTTGGATTGAACGCACAAGCTGGTGTTAATCGTCTAATTGCTCCGACTTTTTTGAATTCACAGATCGGTTGGACCATACTTGGCGACACCCTTTACCATACGATTGATCAAGGAGCGACCTGGTTACCGCTTAAAGAGAGCAGTGTACTGCGATCTAAGCTTCTGGAATATCCGGAGATTGTAAAGCTGCAGTTTTTTTCCACTGAGGTGGGGTGGCTTTTGATTGAGAAAAAAGAGGACAAGCGCTCGATACTGTTACAGACTACGAATGGTGGTATCAGCTGGCGCGTAATGTAATAAGGAATAAGAACCTGCCTGATGGTAGGTTCTTTTGTTGTTAGAAGAGTGGGGGGTTATTGTTGTTTGTGAATGATTGAATATAAGGAAAAAACTTATTTAAAATTTTCTTTATAAATGTGAAAAAAATCACATGACTTTTAAAGAAACCTGTGATATATTTAACACATAGAAAACAAGTTCAAATTTTCACAAACTCAGACATCGAATAGGAGAGATTACAATGAAAACATTCGAAACAGATTATATGACAAGAAACCTTTTGCAACTTTGCTACAACTGTGATGACGCTCATCTTTGTGAAACTGAAGAACAATGCAGAGCTTGCTGGGCTGAGAATGGAATGTTAGACGATCAGACGGACGAAACTAAGAAATTGCTAGACCTAGTTCATGCTTAATTTAATAACTGAAAACTCTGTATAGAGACCACTCGAATTCTTGATTTCTAAGAAAACGAAGTGGTCTTTTTTGCATCTAGTCTCACTTATTTAATGCTTTCTGGACTAGATGAGGCATATACATGTACAGAAGTACCCAGAACGCAGCAATTAGGCTGAATAACAAGAGGAAGAAGGGGGAAACTGTCATGGGAATGGGCCCGGATCTTTCATGGATGTTTGATTTTGCCGGAACGGTGATGCCGATCTTTATCGTTGTTATGATTGGTATTCTTGCTATATCAGCAGGCAGGGGCTTGCTTCAATGGGGCAGGAACAATGGCTCCCCCATACTAACAATCCCTGCGCATATCGTTAGCAAACGGACTGAAGTACGACAGCAGCAGCTTCAGGAAGAGAATGGCTCAACTCGTACAAGTACAACTTACTATTTAACGTACGAGCTGGAGGGCGGTAGTCGCATGGAATTTAAAGTAGATGGCCATGAATATGGCTTGAGTGCTGAAGGCGATAGAGGAATGCTTACTTATCAAGGAACCAGATATCATGGATTCCAACGACAGCCACAATACTCAACTGCGGAGTAGTCATTTGTATTAAATCAAAACAGCGATCCTCATGCTCATGGTGGATCGCTGTTTTGCGTTTTGGTTATGTACCATTCAAGCTCATTGATACCGTAGCTCTCAAAGCTCACTGACCTCGTAGTTCTCAAAACTCACTGACCTCGTAGTTCTCAAAGCTCACTGACCTCGTAGTTCTCAAAGCTCACTGTAGGTGCGATCATCTATTAAGTGTCAGATCTTCATTACCCTCTCACCTTGCGGACCCAGATGACGTTATTTGCAAATTCACAGTCTTTTGAGCCTAGTTTCGGACTCCAATGCAGCTATTCATTAGAAAGAGGCTTATAATCGGTGCTTTGCGGGCCAATAGGGGCTTTGGGGTCCGTTAGAATCCGAAAAGTGGATTTAATATCGCGAATAAGGTCAGCTGTGTCCGATAGCGCCTTCTGAGCGGGTGCTGACGTTGTCGCAGTTGCTAACAAGAAAATTGATCTAACGTGGACATTGTTGCTAACACCGAGCCCGATTCCAGCACCGTTCGACGCTACCACCGACGTCGACTCTGATGCTAAAGCTGTCGTTAACAAGAACATCGAAGCTGAGGTTGATAATTGTTGCTAACACCGAGACCAATTCCAGCACCGATTCGACTCTAACACTGATGTCGACTCTGATGCTGGCACTTACGCTGACCCCGACGTCGACTCTGATGCTGCCACCGACCCCGACCCCGACTCTGACGCTTTAGCGCGGACATATGCAGCATATGGACATACGCAGCTTAGAGTGTAGATAATGGGGATTTGCTGAGTAGTTAAAAGGAAAGATCCCTACTCTAAAAAATAGGCGGGAACTGTCACCTCTTAGGCGAATGCACATACTATACAGCATGCAGTTAAGAACGAGGTTGCTACAAGAAGTGACCCCAAGGAGGAGACAGCGTGGCCGTCATCAAAACGAACTCGGAAGATGTGAAGGTGCTGGCGCGGTTGATGAGAGCGGAAGCTGAGGAAGATGGAGATCTCGGCATGCTCATGGTCGGCAATGTTGGCGTCAACCGGATTCTTGGCAATTGCTTGGACTTTAATAACATTCGGAATGTGAATGATATGGTCTATCAAAGTCCTGGAGGTTTCGAAGCGCCGCAGAAGGGATACTTCTACCAGCGAGCCAGAGAAGCAGATATCCGTCTAGCCAAACGTGTAATTGCTGGTGAAAGAACCTGGCCAGCTACCAATGCTTTGTGGTTCTTCAGACCCGCAGGTGATTGTCCTGCAACCTGGTATAACCAACAAAACACAGGCCGCTTTAAAGCCCATTGCTTCTTTACTCCGACCGGAGAAGATTGCCCGACTGTATTTATCGGCAATTAGCATGGTAACTGTGCAAAGAGAATTACTCAATAAAATGAGTAATTCTCACAGAAAGTTAGTGTGATTTCAATTGTGCCCAAATGTAAGTTTCATTAGTGTCCAAGGGAGCCTATGCTCCGATAAACATTTAGGAGGTTTCAGTAAATGATCGTTCAACCTTACCGCCCCGTAACTTATACCATCGGTAGTGTCTCTTCTTCAGGTATGCCAATGTCTTCCGGAATGCCGATGTCATCAGGAATGCAAGGCATGGGCAGCATGCCACCCCAAGTAAGCAGTGGCAGTCCAATGACTCCAGGGGGAGTAGTAGTTCAGAACCCACCACAAACGTTCGAACAATCCTACATTGAGAATATTTTCCGCCTGAATTTAGGAAAAGTAGGTACGTTTTATTTTACTTATGAGAACAACAAAGACTGGAATGCCAAAGTTTACAAGGGTGTGCTGGAAGCGGCAGGCCGTGACCACATTATTATCAGTGACCCTGCGACCGGCCAACGCACCGTCTTACTTATGATTTATTTTGATTATGCTACCTTCGATGAGCCCCTTACTTACCAATACCCAGGTGTAATTGGCAATCCTCCAACGATGAGAAATTGTCGCTAAATTTAATCCATCTTCGATGAGAAGAACTCCAACGCCAAAAGGTTAGGAGTTCTTTTTATTTGTGATGAATTTATGGAATAATCTTGATAATCATCGCCCATTTTTTTTCGAAAGGACACGCATGCTTGCGGTTTGCCCCAATATATTAATATAATAAATTGTATAAGACTCAATATTCCTTGATATACCAGTGTTATAAAGGGATAATGAGTCTATTTTTTATCTTAAAATCACGGAAAAATCACATTTCCTGCTGATCCTTGTGATTTAATATGTTCTGGAAGTGAATTTTAAGCTTGTCACTACTGCTCTGCATCATTCGTTCCGTCACGTGAGTATAAATCTTTAGTGTTGTTTTTGCATCATCGTGACCGACACGCTTCATAATCGTTTTGAGATCAATCTGAGATCCAGATGCTATGCTTGCCTCAATTAACATCGTGATGTGTGTATGACGGAAGATATGAGGTGTTGCATGCTTCTTGATATTTGTTAATTTCATTAGACGTGCCATCCGGTTAACTAACTTCCAATTTGAAAATGGTGTTCCGTTGTTATTGGTCAATATAAATTGGGTTTCTACAAAATCATCATGTAGCTCTTTGTATCTTTTATGGCGAGCATACTGTTTCGCCTTTAACTTCTTAAACATCTCTACGATGAACTCATCCACATCAAAGGTACGAACGGATCCAGCGGTCTTTGGAGGTGTTAATTCATAAGCACCGTTACCACCTTGAGGGAAGTGTAGTGTTTTATATATATGAACATCATGTGTTTCGAAATTAAAATCTGGCCACTCTAGTGCACAAAACTCTCCTGGACGCACTCCACTAAACAGCAAAAAGTAAAATGTCTCCAAGTCATCACCTAGACCGTGATTTTGTAATACTTCTAAAAACTCTTCGATTTCATTTCTCTCCAGGTACTTTTCTTCTAGGGCATTATTTTTCACTTCTAAGACTGTCTGTTGTTTTTTAGGCATCTTAATGTTTTGACATGGGTTATCGACACGTAGGTTTTCTTTTATGATCCATTTAAAAATTAAGTTTGCAGTTGAGTGATAACGATAGATGGAGTTTATCTCGTATCCTTCAGTAAACATGTTGTTAAGCATCTTTTGATGTTGGCTATGTGTTATTTTATCGATTAGTGCGTTGCCATAATATTTATTCAACAAATTAATGTCGGACACATGAGCTTCGATAGTTTTACCCTTAACTCCACTGGTCACTAAATAATCTTGTAGCCATTCTTCAGCAGCTTCATTGAATTTCATTTTCTTTGCTCGCTTAGTATCCGTTCCACCCTTCATACGATCCACAACAGCCTGAGCTGCCGCAATGGCTTCCTTCTGGGTATCACGCACTCGCGGTACCTGTTGGCGTTTGCCTGTCACTGGATCAGGAGGACCCTCCATAACACACTTCCACTTGTAGCCTTGTTTGTTTTTTGCGGGTATTTTGAAGACGCTAGCCATGAGCAGATCCCCCTCATCGAAATGATTAATTAATCGTATTTATCTTCCAACCAAATATAGTTTTCTTGAGATTAACATGTAGGGTTCTGGATTTTTCAACACCCTCCATGACATAAATGTATTCTCTCGCCTCTTTCCCTGATATTGTCAGAGATGCAGGGTCAGCAATAGCTATGCCGACAGTCGGGTCAAAATAGTTTTTGAACTTATTAAATTCGTAATCACTGTAGAGTTTCTTTCCTTCAGAAGATAAGAACTTTTCAGCCTTTGTATAGTTGTTTTTTTTGATTTCTATCATGAAGTTTCCAACCACAGCGGATGGACTTGAGTTATCACGAAGAACAAAAAAGATAATTATGAAGCCAACTATTATTAAACTTAATGCAAATAAAACAGTTTTCTTCTTTGATGACTTCGTTAAACTCTGATTCTGATCTGTATTCAATGTTTGATTCCATAAAGGTTTATCAATCAAGCTGTTTTTACAATGTTTGCAGAAAATTGCTTCATCTTGAATTTCTTCTGCACAATAAGGACATTTCTTCATATCACACCTCTTATGAATTTTTTAGTTGATTTACTAATTTCTTTTCAATTCGTTCTATCCTAGCGGGATATCCGCCTATTGTATAGTCTTTTACTCCATAATGGAGAGCAGCATGACAAATGTCCATAGCCTCCCAGAACATTCCTTTATTCTCGTAGTAGAGGGTAAGTTCCTTGAATGCAACAGGATCTGCTGGAGGACTCTCATTAGGACGTTGGACACTCCAAGCGTCCAAGAACCGGAAGTAAAGTTCAATGTCTTTATGGCACATAATGACGAACTTTTTTGCTGCGTCCGGCTGGGTATACATATGGTGCAGATAAAAGTGAGCTAAGCTTTCAAGTTTGAAATGTAGTTTACACGGATCGTGGGCGATCATTTTAGATTCTTCAATGAGGTATTTTTCTCGGAACGGGTACCCGTGTTGATAAGAATCATCTATCATATTTGAGAAAGTAGATCCTATTTTCTTTTCAAATTCGACCACTGTGACAATATTCATCTCATTGAGACTTGCCAACTTTTCAATCTTTGCGAAAACATCGTCAGATGGACAGGAAGGTGCGGCTTCTACTACTGCTGGTTCATTAGCGTTGTCTCTGAACTTATATATCAGTTGTTCGAGTCTTATAAAATGTTCGTAACTGGTTGCCTTGAACATAACGGTGTTCTCGTCTTTAGCATAGTGGAAAATAGTTTTGAATCGTTCAGTCAGATCATCATTACCGCTAGTGATGATCTGAAAATATCCATTCGTTAACATAGTAGGCTTACGGAGTCTAACAGAGGTGATGGATTTTATAGTATACGCTTTAACAACCTTTCTCTTCAAAAATCTACCTCTCAACAAATAAACCATGTTTTCAGTTACAGCAACTAATCCGTTTACACCCTCACAGATATCAGATACTTCTCTTTTATTCACATTCTTAAATAGCAGTGCTTGCAACTTTGACATCATACTCACCATTTTGTGATCCCATCGGTTGGGTGTTTTTTCTGTTATCATCTGTAATATTTTATGTAATGATATCGGATATCCCTTTGTCGTATCATAAATTATAAAACACCTAGAATCGACAGGGGAGACATCATGAAGAGAAGAGTAAAAAAATTACAAATAAAAAAGACAGATGAGCTTGAATGCATAGATGTAGATCTAAAAGATGTGAATTACATAGACTTATGGCAACGAACTAAACATTCAAATTCTACATTGGCTTTTCATACAACTGATGGTTCTTATCAAGATCTCGAATTACTTGCAGAAGCAGCAGAAGCTTACAAAGATCAAGGATTTATTTTGATTGGGAGGACGGCGTTAGTTCAGGAATCTAGAATTGATAGAATTGAGTCGATTGAAAATAACGGTTCGTTGATAACATTCAAAGATGGAACTCATACGTATGTTTTAAAGCAAATATAATCATAGAAGTCAACCCCTTCAATGGTGTTTAGGGGTAGCTTTTTTTCGCCATTTTACGACACCGTTATCCTGAATAATCTGCTAGACTATGTATTAAAGCAAGAGATTGCACAAGTACGGAGGTGTTTAAAAGTAAGATTGTACAGATTTATCGGTACTTGTTCCTTAAGAGCGGCTTCGCCACTCAGCTATCGCCATTCCCATTCAAACAGGTCATCAACCAAACAATCTAAATGATAGGCAATTAACGCAGCGCGCTTCATAGTCATGTTATCAGCTCGCAAATGGATATAATCAGACAGTTGCTGTTTACTGATACCGACTTTGTCTGCAAGCCACTGCTGGTTAATTTTGATATTATTGTTCGCTGGTTGGTGTCTTTTAATCCTGATCAGTAACTCGGGAATGCGACAGCGCACGGGAACAAGTTCCATCGCACTGCCACCTTATTAATATACTATTTTTCTGGAACATTTACGAACATGAGTTCCTATGTTAATATGATTAAATAATCCATTAAATAACGGAAGGTGATCCAAATGGAAGATCAAGAGGACCGGAATTTTAATGAAGAAGAACTGATAGATAAGCTTTTAATTATTCTCGTCTCTTGTAATCCTGATCATTTCGAAAGCCTTGCTGAGCGATTTTCTGAATCTAGGATCATCAATAGACATACCTAGTTTTGAAGCTTCATTGTTGATGTAATCAATTGTTTCATCTTCAGTCATTTTTTTGATTTCCTCGTCAAGATAACCCGCAAGCTTCATTAATTTACTGTAAGAATAGTTATAGGCTTTGGACAATCTCATTAATGTTTCAGGAGTTGGTTTAGACGGACTCCCAGAACGCTGATCAAAGCCTTTTTCAATTATTCTTAAGTAAGTATGGCTTACTCCTGCTCTCTCTCCAGCTGCTCGTAAAGACTCTTTTCCCCTTAATTCTCTAAGGAGATCGCCCAATTCGGACATCTTATTATTCACTCCTTCCTGTAATACTTAATTTACATTATGGAAAGTAAAAAATATACGGATAGCTTGTAAAACATACTTGACTATAGTGTTTTACATGTGATACATTATGTTCAAGGAGGTGTTACACATGTTGAACAACGTACTCCGGAAAGTTCGAGAAGAAATAGGGATGTCAGCGGCAGAGCTGGCCCGAAGAGCAAATACCTCTCGGCAAACAATATATAACATCGAGCAAAAAGGTCAAGAACCGTCCGGATTACTACTTATCAATATTAGTGAGGCACTCAAAAAGGATCCAAGAGAAATTTTTTTTAACAAGAGTGTTACACATGTAAAACAAACAACGGAAAGAGAGGTGATTTAATTGGAATCAAAAGTTTTAACCATTGGAGATGAAGTTAAAGTAACTGCCGGAAAACACTCAGGTTTGACTGGAATCACGGAAGACGTCGGTATCTTTCCCTGTATGGGTGGTGCATATTCGCTTACTGGAGTTAAAGTGCAACTCAGCGGTTTCGCTGGTTCAGTAATTCTTCAGGAATCAAATATCGAAAGAATCAGTCCTATTGTATCTCATGCGGACGATTGGTTCTTCGCTGAACTGGATGTGATCTAAATGTCCGTAGTCGTGATGGATAGCGATGACCTAGAACGCCTACTTGAAAAAGTAGTATCTAAGGCAATCGAAGCATACGCCGTGCAAGTCCCGACTTCACTCCCGCCAGTACTTAGTATTAAGCAATTCATGGCTCTTCTAGACATTAGTAGACCTACGGCTACCGAGGTAATGAGACGTCCAGACTTCCCAGTGAACCGTGAGTTTGGTAATCCTCGGATACCAACAGGATTGTTACTACAGTGGATCGATAAACATACCGAATGGATCGATCAGAATGCTGGTGAAGATTTTAAAACAAGACGTAGACGTGCATTCGGATAAAGAAAACCCGCCGAGCTGTATCGGCAGCGGCGGGCAGGGAATGCGGCAAGGGGAATTGCTTAAGAACATCATACATCAGGCCTCTGTCCGATATAACCCGCAAAACCGGACAAAGGAGAGGATTAAAAGTTGGCAATCGGACAATTCGGACCAGCATTAGAACAAGCACTAAAACGTTCAGGTGATACCAGGGAAAAGGCGGGACTTATCGTTCATGCAGATGCTTCATTAGTAGGGAAAATTGCGAGAGGGACCCGTAAGGCTTCAAAGCCAGTCATGAGTGCAGCAGTTGAGCATTACGATGACGGTCAACTCTATATGGCAGCCGCGGCGGAAGTCACTGGCGGTGCTTCTGCTCCTTGGCTGGACAATGTTGATCTACATAGAGCTAGCGTGCTATTCAAGACAGTTGAGGAAGTAAAAGAGGTGCTAGAAGCATCCGGTCAAGTGCCAATCAGTAAGACAAATAAGCAGCTTAACGATACAGAGCGTAAACAAATCAAGCGGTTGCTGATGGAGACGGTAGAAGCAATTACGGCGCTGACCCATCTGGCTGCAGTGCTTTGCAAGGAGTATTCCTTCAGTTGGTTGTCGACCTGGAAGGAACATCGTGCAGATTTGAAAGCCAAACAATACATGAAATGAGGGTTTGAAATGACACTTGAGGATTTAGAAAGAGATGCTCGCTTCGTAGCCAAAAACGCTAAGCATAATTTGAAGTTATTGAAACAACAGGCCGAAGTTATTGATCCCGTAAAGTTAGCAAGCAACATTAAATGGCTTGAAATGATGATCGCTCTGCATCAGAAGGATCTGGCAGCAGCAAAGGTGCAAATGAAAAAAGCCCGCCTGGCAGGGCGGACCTCGTTAAGAACTCGCTTAAAGTATCTCGTTGCGTCCATTTTACGCGATGAACGCAGCAAAGGCAAGGGGGATGCGGCATGACAGAGCATGAAGTAAAGGAATTCGCTGAAGCTCTGGTAGCTTCTTATCTCCATTATAGGCAACGGTGGTTTGAAGCAGTGAACTTGACGCATGTTGCGTACTTAGGTCGATTCACTGATGCGATCCGTTACAAACTTGCTGTAGAACAGAATAAGAAGGCAACACATAAATGGGATTTGATCTCTGAAATCACTGGCAGCCTTCTTACTCCAACAATAAAAACGGCATTTGATACCGAGTTAAAGCGAAGAGAAAAATTCATATGAGCAGCGGCTTTGGCCTCTGTCTCCCAGCATCGAACCTTAGAATTAACCTTCCTCCGGTTTGGTGTTGGGAGATGCGGCTGACGCATCAAATGAAAAAAAGCGACCCCTCGCACGGGCCGCCTTGCTCTTTGAAAACTGAATAGCGTTATTGCTTTATCACTGCCTTTATCTTACACGATAAAGGCTAAACATCACAAGAGGGAGGGAATGGAATGTCAACAGCCTTTTCTGCGCATATCAGTGGGCAGAGTATCGAAATTGAAATTGTACCGCCAACGCAATACGCACCACTGGTACTATCCATCCGGCAGCAAACCGGAACCGTTCAGCTACATGCTGATCCAGATCAACTGGCTGAAGTCGAATATGCTATCCACACTTATCTGGAAAGTATCCGTTATACGGAAGTACCTGATCAGCAATTAATTCTAATTGCCGAATGCAATATGGCAATCGAGGAGGGAATCGCTTGAAGCGTATCGTTCTGGAGCGCTTGACGCTCAATAATTTCAAAGGAATAAAGAATCATGTCCTCGCCGCTAATGGCGGGGACGCTGATGTATATGGTGACAATGCTACTGGAAAGACCACTATGTTTGACGGATTTGTTTGGCTCTTATTTGGAAAGGACAGTCAAAACAAGGCTGATTTCGAGATTAAGGGCTTAGATGGAGCTGGTAAAGTTCTACAACACAAGCTGGAACATGAGGTCGAGGGAGTATTCCTCATCGATGGACGTCGACGTACTTTCCGCCGAGTATACTCCGAGAAGTGGACTAAGAAGCGAGGTTCCGCAACGGACGCCTTTGAAGGTCACGAGACGAATTACTTCTTGGATGGTGTTCCTGTGAAAAAAGGAGAGTATACCACCGAAGTGGATTCTATCATTAAAGAAGATCTATTCAAGCTTCTGACTAGTCCTTCTTACTTCAATGAACAACTGAAAAAGGAAGACCGTCGGAAGACATTGTTGGAAGTGTGTGGTGACCTGACGGATGCCGAGGTCATCCACGGTAACAAGGAACTTTTTTCATTACCAGGTATCCTAGGAGATCGCGATCTTGAGTCGCATAAAAAGGTTATCTCTTCCCGATGCACTGTGATTAACAAGGAGATCAAGGAACTGCCGGTGCGAATTAGTGAAGTGCAGCGCCAAATGCCGGATGTTGCGGAACTGGATGATGAAGAGCTCCTTAAGGAAGATATCGCGATCCTACGTAATCGGGTGGAATCAGGGGAGGCCGAGCTTTCTCGGATTCTTTCAGGTGGTGAGGTAGCGGTTAAGGAAAAGCAGCTTCGTGAGATTGAAAGTGAACTGATAGACATCAAGAGCCGAATGCATTCAGATGTACTGGATAAACTTGCACTCAAGCGAGATGAAGTGAACCGGATTCACATTGAGGTCAATCGGTATCGTCGTGAGATCGAGGATAAACAGCAGCGTATCCAGCAGAATGAACGTTCAACAGTGAATCGTAGGCAAGAAGCGGAACGGCTGCGGACAGAGTTCGCTGAACTTAAAGGCCTTGTCTTCGAACACCCGGAAGGTCACGATGCTCACTGCTCAGCCTGCGGACAGTCCTTACCTGAAGATCAGGTCAAGGCTGCGCACGATAAGGCTGAGGCTGACTTTAACCGGAAACTTGCAGAGCGTAAAGAACGCATTAATGCATCTGGTAAAGCGGCCGTTGCTGATGCTCAGAAGTTTGAGGAAGATACAGCCAGACTCCAAGTAGAAATAGAGACTCTAAATAGTACACTTCAAGTTCTCCAGACAGAGTTGACTGGTGCTGATAATGAGTTGAATGAACTGCGAATGGGTGTCAAGGACCCAACGACCGATCCTGAATATGCCAAGAAGCAGGCTGAAGCTACTCAAGTTAAACAGCAGATTGAAGTATTGAGAACTTCAGGTGAAGAAACTGCAGCAACAACCCGTTTCGTAATTCGCCAGCAACGTGCTGAGATCGAAGAAATGGAGCGTGATCTCGCTAAATTCGATAGTGTACGCCGGGCGCAAATGCGGGTGATGGAGCTAGAGAAACAGGAGCGGGAACTTGCGGCAGAGTACGAACGACTACAGCACGAGCTATTCCTCTGCGAGGAATTTACTAAGACCAAGGTCAGCATGCTGGATGCCAAGATCAACAGCAAATTCAAGCTAGCACGTTTTCGACTCTTTGAGGATCAAATCAACGGCGGGATCAAGGAAGTATGCGACACCCTTTATAAGGGAGTTCCTTATGATGGTGGACTCAACAATGCGGCTCGTATCAATGTCGGTCTAGACATCATCAATACGCTGGGTGAGCATTACGGATTCTCGGCTCCTATCTTCGTGGATAATGCCGAGGCAGTGACGAGGCTGATTGATACAGATGCCCAGGTCATTCGGCTAGTAGTAAGTGAAGTAGACAAGAAGCTGCGTATTGAGACGGCAGCTATACAGGAGGCGATTTAAGGAATGAGTACAGGTAATCAGGTGGCGATTATTCAAAAGGACATCACTGATGATGTTAATCGGAGCCTTACACGGTTGCAGGATGACGGGTTGATCTTGCCAGCGAATTACAATGCGAGCAATGCGCTAAAAAGCGCCTTCTTCAAACTCCAGGAGGTACAGGATAAGAATGGCAAGCCTGCGCTGGAGGTGTGCTCGCGGGAATCTGTCGCAAATGCACTGTTGGATATGGTTGTGCAAGGATTAAGTCCGGCCAAGACACAATGCTATTTCATTGTGTACGGCAGCAAGCTTCAGCTTAATCGCTCCTATTTTGGAACACAAGCCGTTCTTAAACGTTTGTCCAACGTCAAAGATATTTGGGCAAACGTGATTTATAAGGGTGACGTATTCGAATATGAAGTTGCTGGCGGACGTGAAAAATTGGTTAAACACGAAACCAATTTTGAAAATCGGGACAATGAAATTCTAGGTGTGTATGCTGTCGTGAAGTCGGTTGATGATGAAGAAATCCTTACCGTCATGACGAAAAAGGAAGTTGACGCATCGTGGAGTCAGAGTAAAACAAGTCAATCCGTCCATAAAAAATTCCCACAAGAGATGGCAAAGCGGACTGTCATCAACCGTGCGGCCAAGGCTTACATCAACACCAGTGACGACAGCGACCTACTGGTCGATGCTATTAATCGCTCGACAGAAAACGAGTATGACGAACGTATTGATGTGACTAACGAAGAAGTCAGAGCAGAGATCGCAGAGCGTGCGAACAGAGAAGTGATTGATATCAAGCCGGGTGTTGCTCCACCGCCAGCTAAACAACAGCCGACACCAAGTACAAAGCAACCTGTTGATGATCCTCAAGGCTTTGCTGATGATGTTCCTCCTCTTGAACAAGAGATGCAGTTCTGATGATTGACATCCAATGTCTCGGCTCCAGCAGCGCGGGTAACGCCTATCGCATATCTGACGGGCATACCGTGCTTCTGCTGGAAGCCGGTTTTCCTTATAAGTTGATACAGCGGGCGCTTAACTTCCGAATGTCAGACATTGCCGGATGCCTTATCACACATGAACATCTGGATCATAGCAAGGCTGCTCCTGACATCATGCGAGCAGGTATAAACATTTACACCAGCGCAGGTACGGCAACTGCTAGAGGGTTGTCAGGACATCGTCTGAAGATCATAAAGGCGTTAGAACAGTTCACAATAGGTACTTGGACAATTCTACCTTTTGATGTTCAGCATGATGTGGAGGAGCCCTTGGGCTTCCTGTTGGCGAATACAGCGGGTGATAAGCTAGTCTTCCTGACAGATACCTATTACTGCCGGCATCGCTTCAGTGGGCTGACTCACATCATGTGTGAATGTAATTATTCTCTGGATATCGTCAATGAACGGGTAGCTAAAGGTAATCTTCATCCGGCACAGAAGAAACGGCTGCTTCGCTCACACTTTGGACTGGAGCACGTGAAAGACTTCTTGAAAGCCAATGATACCCGGAATGTCGAGGAGATTTGGTTGCTGCACTTGTCAGATGGAAACAGCGATGCTGAGCGCTTCAAGCAAGAGATTCAGGAGACCACCGGCGCGCTCGTCCGGGTAGCAGATCGATGATTGAAGATAAGCCACTCATGAAGAGCATGATGGGCGAGCGGATCTGGAAGATCATGAAGGTGGACCAGGAAGAGTTCAAGCGGGAGACCCGGGAGTACTTCGCCCGTGGTTATCCCGGTTTTACGGTCAAACGGGTGAAATACCCATTTGTTTACCTGCAGGATGATAGGGGGTGATTGACCTGAAGATTGTTCAGCAAAAAGTGTTTGTTAATGCTACTGAAGCAACGGTAAATGTTTTTCTATCTTCTATACCAGCAGAAGACATTGTTTCAACTCACTTCTGTGTTTATGGAGATCAAGGGGCGTCTGATGAGTGGACTACGATTTTTTATCGGAAAGAGGTGAAAGTTTCTAATGCTCAGTAATGTGACAGTTTTTGATTTTGAGACAACAGGTCTCAGCCCGCAACGTGATCAGGTTATTGAAATGGCAGCTATCCGGTGCATTGACGGCGAAGTCGTAAGTGAATTTCGTACCATGATTCAGTTTGAAGGTAAACTAACAGCTAAGATCACGGAGATTACGGGAATCACGGACTCTATGCTTGTGGGGGGGATGGATGAGGAGACAGCCTTCCGTGTCCTCAACCGTATGATTGGAGACAGTCTGCTGGTTGCTCACAATGCAGCTTTTGATCTATCATTCCTTCATTTCGCGCTTCAGAGACTGGCAGGCAGGACCTTCATCAATCCTTTCATTGATACCCTGACTATCAGCCGGGATCGCCATTTTTACCCACACAAGCTCGAGAACATGTGTGATAGATACGGGATTGAATTAACTGGCGCGCATCGAGCGCTTAATGATGTGTACGGTTGCTGGGAACTGCTTAAGGGAATGCATGTTGAGAGGCCAGTAGATGATTACTTGAACCGTCTTGGTTACCTCAACAAGTACGGTCCGCCCGCTTGGAGCCCACCTCACGCACGGTTGTACGGTACAGAGAATAGATATCAAAATTAGCCAGGACTGGTAAGGAGGCGGTGCCGGTGGATTCCAACGTGAACCCCCAGCCCACGGACGCCCACATACGTATCAACCACGAAATTCATAGAGAGCTGATCCGGCGGAAGTTCACTCAGCGACAGCGTAACATCATCGATTTCATTCTGACGTTGAGCTGGGGGTGCGGGAAGCCATCGGCAATTATACCGCAGCTAAAGCATTTTGAATATTGCGGAATCCGGAAGAATCACATTCGGGCAGAGCTCTTAGGGCTAGTCGAAAAGAGTGTGATTCTTTGGGAACAAAGTTTGAACATTTTCCAAATTAATAAGCACTATGACCAGTGGACGGTCGATCCAATTGAAAGTTTTGACCTCAAAAAAATGAAAGAATTAATCAGCTTAAATATCGAAAATCAGTCACCTAACCTTTCAAAATCGGTTCCTAAAAAGGGAACTGAGTTCCCGAATCAGGAACCGGATACTGGTTCCCAAAAAGGGAACTCAGTTACACAATCGGGAACTGAGTTCCTAAAAAGGGAACTGAGCGGTTCCCAAAAAGGGAACTATCCGGTTCCCAAATCGGGAACCGTGAGACGCCTCTATCCCAGTCATATCAAGGCTTTCAGCGTCTCTAAAGAAAGTATTAAAGCAATTATTAAAAAGAGCAGTAGTAATAAAGGTACTTTATCTGAAATAGATACAGAGCCTAAACCTGTCGGCAGCAACCCTAATTATTCCTTCGGATATCTCTACCAAGCGTATGAAAAAAACTTCACCGAAGGCGGCAAGGTGACACCTTTTGAAACCGAAGAATTTGGAGTTCTTTACGACGATTACGGAGGGGAATGGATGCTGAAAGCGATGAGGGAAGCGACAAGGCATAAGGTTCTGACTCTGGCTTATGTCGGAGGGATTTTGAAGGGATATCGGAAACGCGGTGGTCCGGATGTTATTGCCGGCGGCGGACGCGATTCGCCTGTAGTGACAGATATCCCTGAAAACGATCCGATCATGGAGCGCATACGAAAGGCAGATGAACAGCGACTTGCTCAATACGGAACTGCTTGAAATTGAAATCCTAGGTGCATTCTTCCTTGATCCGTCCCTTGTCTCTGAGATTGCTGTCCCCATTCAGCCGGGAGTGTTCACACAGCCTTGGCATCGAAATCTGATGAAGATGATCCAAGAGCTTCACAGGCAAGGGCGGGAGTTATCATTTACCACTTTCGCTACGGTTTTTGGAAAGCATCTTGAGAAGGTAGGCGGCCTTGATTATCTAACTAAATTAACCCAAGCGGCTGTGACGGCTGGGAGAATAGAAAAAAATGTCCGTGAGTTGATCGAAGCTGATGCCCGCCGAAAGGCGATGGTATTGGTGGAAGAATACAAGGGGAAATTTGGAGACATTTCAGCTGGAAGCTTTGAAGGTATCTTGGACGAATTTGAACAACGGGCATTGGATATACGTCCAAAGGCACTGCAAGAAGATACTCGGATGGATGACATTATCAGTTGGTATGAAGATTTGATACTTAAAACCCAAGACCCGAACAGAGCCCTCGGCTTGATGACTGGATGGGAAGGTATTGATCGGCTCACGCTTGGATTTCAACGAAAAAACCTGATTGTTGTTGGAGCTCGAACCAGCATAGGTAAATCAGCATTTGCCAATGAAATCGAACTGAGAGTGACGAAGCGTGGGTTCAAGGTTGCGAGCTTCTCGCTTGAAATGTCGAAGGAGCAGAAATATAACCGAGCACTATCGAACTTATCTGGAATTTCAATGCAGGCTATCCGATCAGGGAATTTAACACCGGGTCACTTAGATATGATCTCCCAACACATGGACTTAGTAAGGCGGATCCATATCGATGATAGTCGCAGCGTGACAGCAGATTATATCTGTTCTGAAATGCGTCGTTTAAAACGGCAGGACGGGCTAGACTTAGTTATCGTGGATTACCTTCAGGAAGTGCTGGAAGAAGCCGCAGCCAATGATAACAGTGGTTCAGGACTTCATCGGGTGTGTCAGAAGCTTCGTAAGGCAGCAAAGGATTGTGACTGTGTGATGATTGGTTTATCTCAGGTAAAGCAAGAAGTGGACATCCGGCAGAATAAGCGGCCATTCATTTCGGATTTATCCGGAAGTGCGGCTATCGGTGCTGTAGCAGATGATATTATCCTCTTGTACCGAGATGAATATTACAATCTGGACACACCGGACCCGGGCGTCATGGAAGTTAATCTGGCGAAGCAGCGTAATGGTCCTACTGGCTTGGTAAAGCTTGGGTTTAAAAAAGAAACGCAGCAAATTGCTTAAGGAGCGATGAAAATGATTCAGACTGTTAAATTCACTAGCTTTCTTACGGGTAGTCAAGATGACATTATAGTGCTTCAACGTTATGGGAGTGACTATGGAATCGTCCTGGCGCTTCCTTTTCATGAAGATACCCCTAACATTCGGCTCACCGTACCGGAGTCGTTTGAACTTAGAAACGCAATTGACGAATTGCTTGCGGTGAAATTACTTGAAAATAAAGGGTCTATTAACGACCTGAATATTATCGACAACGACTATGAGATCGTAGAAGAACAGACCAATGTGTCGCGGGCAGATCAGAGATCGCTGTGCCATTTGTTTGATCAGTACAGCAGGAAGACACCTGAAAATCAAGCTGCTATTCAAGCAATACGGCAAGTTTTGACCATTCTTGGATTGTAATGTGTTGCCATGTTGGACTTTTCAAAACTAAAATTCGGAGCAATACAGCATGAGGATGGTTTAGTGATTGTTACAAATGGCATATTTCACGGACCATTCAATCAACGGGAAATGGTCGAAGTCATGAAAATATTTAAAACGGAACAAGGACGTAGAAAGGGGAATTGTGATGAAGCAGGGGAAACGACCAACACGCCGACAAAAGCAGGAGATCAAGGAAGCAGGATTGATTGCTGAGAATTGGCTAGTAGAGCGGGATACACACGCTCAGTTAGTACTGATAAATCGGTACTCTAGCAAGTTGCGGACGATCAGGAGGGCAGTGTGATGGGTGCCTGGAACTATTGGCACGTGTATCACTACATGGTTACTCAGTACACTCATACTGGATTGGTGCCTGATCGTAACATACTACTTTCTGAATTCGTTGAGCTGGGTTCGTCAGAAATTGACGAGGGTATTGCTGAGTTTGAAACAGTAATGGGGAAGCGAGGTGAGGTCAGTTGATTCCTGATAGACCTATTGATCCTTTATTCCAGCAGAAGTATTACTTCGCTGTATTTGATAAACGTGGGCATGTCATCGGTACGGTGTATGTACTGGACACTGCAATGAAGCCGCGCAGAGAGAGGGGAGGAACTGATAATGAAGATTCTGGGTATTGACCACGGCACAAATTACGCAGGCTGGGCAACGATGGAGAACGGCAAGTCAATTGATTTAGGATTGCGGGATTTCAGTAAGATCGCTATGCCGGATGTGTTGGACGCCATTTATCAAGATACCTTCCGAATGATTGAACAGGAGCAACCGGATTTGGTTATCCTGGAGCGTCCGGTTCACTTCAAAAATGCAAACAGTGTTCTGGCCTTGGTCGGAGCATTCTCCATGGTCACTCTGGCTGCTCTACATCTTGGAATTAAAATTGCTCATATCCGTCCAACTGAACTGAAGATGCAGACCGGTAAAGGGAACGCGGACAAGGAGACCGTAGCTGTCGAAATGCAGATGCTGTTTAACCTGGATTATGACGAATTGGCCGTACCTGTTCTCTACAAAACAAATGATCCTAAGGGCAAATACAAGAAGGGTGACGTTCAGCAACGACTGTTCGATCCTTCCGATGCTCTGGCGCTTTGCTGGGCTTACCACCAAAAACATATTAAGGGAGTTGCGTAATCATGGGATATCTTGATTTCAAGGGGCTTGTTAAAAAGGTAGATCTGAAGGCAGACGGTGATGTGAACATCTTGCTTTGCGTTTCAGGAGAAGAACTTCGCGGAAAGATTGAATGGCTGCATGAAATGATTGGAGATAAGGTTACAGCGTCCTTTGATTCAACGGTTGTGAATTACAACATTGAAATCAATGCCCGGACAGAGAAGCCTATCAGAACCTATAAGGTGGACAACGGTATTGTCTCCGAGGTTAAGCCAGAAGGAGAACAACTATCAATGGATTTGGGCCTACCCGCTGAGAAGATTGAAATCAAACAACAGCCGGCAGAAATTGACCTATCCGTAATTGAAGAGTTTATCCAGTCTGGTCTGGCTCCAACGTATGAGGATTTGGATTATGACTTTGTCGCCTTTTCCCTCCGCTTGGCAAGTGGTGAGACATACATGAAGATCGCTTCTGAGCTCGGAATCAGTAGCGGAAAGATCGTCGAGAAGATTGATGAATATCGCAAGCGTGTAGCTCCTTCCGCAGCAGCTTGGCATGAGTGGATGCAGTCCCAGGGTGTAGCTCCTTCCGCAGCAGCAGAGGCTGCTCCAGTCACTGAGGATGGCGGCTCTGCTGAAGGTGAGTCGGGAGACATGGTCATTGAAGAAGTAGATGGCTCCAATCAAAACGAAGAAGGTAATGGATTCACGCCTGATTGGGAATCAGATAGCGGCCAGCCGGCAGTCGATCCTGCAAGTGGTGAAGGGCAACCATCATCTGACCAAGATGAGGCTGATGATGTCGACAAGGAACAGCTTGACGCCTTCATTCTCGCAGAACGTCCGATCTTTGCTGAAGTGGAGTATAACGGTCAACCTGTACCATTCCCCGACCTACTGGAGAAACGACTTAAGGAAAATAAGGTTTGGCGGGAAATCGCTAATGAGAATGGTATGACGAGTGGGCAGCTGTCATCGCGGTATAGCGTATACCGGAAGCTAGCAGCAAAGAAAATGAAAAGTAGCGGAGGAGCAGCTTAATAGCTGCTTCTTCTCTTACAAGGAGGTGACCACAGCATGTTCTTCATTGGACTCTATGCACTGGCCTTGAATTCTTATATCGAAGTGGTTTGGGAGACAGCTGTGCGTAATTATCGGATTGAGCAGCTGCAAGAACAAATTGACCCAGCACTCGACAACTGGGATGCAGCAGCATTTTATCAATACTCGGCAGAACTAGCAGAACTGAAGGTGGTGCAAACCCATGGGCAAATCACATTCAAAAGATGAATCGATACGGAAGTTAGCGGACCGGATTGCGCGGGCCGTTAAGGCACGAGGAATAACCGTTCAGAGATACGACGCTTACACCACTAACAGTGTTTATCTCAAGTTCGATTACGGCGTGGCGAATAGCGTCAGAATCAGTGATCATATGGGCAAGCGTGACGTCTCCAATCGTTTCAACTTACTAAAGAATATCGATCGCAGTTATGTTGAGCTTGATCGGTACCTCCGGTATTTTTACTGTACAGATGACTTCGATAAGCTGATCGCTGATATCATTCAGAATCGAAATAATCAGATCGAGAAGTACGGTTCTAGACATTATGAGTTCTTAATGAAACGTAATAAAGCAGTTAACACCGACACTAAAGGGTTTTGGAGTAAGTCCAGGATTGTTTAGAGTGGGATGTTTTACAAAAAAAATCAAGGTGGTGTATCCAAGATGAGAGAAATCATCGTTGATAACTTCGCAGGTGGCGGAGGTGCTTCCACAGGGATTGAGCTTGCAACTGGACGCTCAGTGGACATAGCGATTAACCACGATCCAGCAGCTATAGCCATGCACCGTGCGAATCATCCAGAAACTGAACATTACTGTGAATCTGTGTGGGACGTTGATCCCCGAGAAATTGCAGCAGGTCGTCCAGTAGGATTGGTTTGGCTATCACCCGACTGCAAGCACTTCAGTAAAGCCAAGGGTGGAAAACCTGTAGAAAAGACCATTCGAGGGCTTGCATGGATCGCAGTAAGATGGGCAGCTACGGTACGTCCTCGGGTGATCATGTTGGAGAATGTTGAAGAGTTTAAAACATGGGGACCGCTGATGAAAGACGGTTATCCCGATCCTGATCAAAAGGGACGGACGTTCAATTGCTTCGTCAACGCTCTACGCCGTCAAGGATATAACGTGGAATGGCGTGAACTGAGAGCATGCGATTACGGAGCGCCAACAATTCGTAAACGACTGTTTCTAATTGCTCGCCGCGATGGACGCCCGATAGTCTGGCCGGAACCCACGCACGGAGCCCCGGATAGTCAGGAAGTGTTAGCCGGCAAGCGTGCGCCATGGAGAACTGCTGCTGAAATTATAGATTGGTCGCTTCCTTGCCCATCCATATTTGAACGTAAAAAGCCACTGGCTGATAACACTTTACGTCGAATCGCTCGGGGTATTCAGAAGTTCGTAATCAATAATGCTAATCCGTTTATAGTGCGGGTGAACCATAGTGGATCTAATCATCATTATTGCGATTCTATCGAAGAGCCATTTAAGACTATCACTTCAAAGAATGGTTGGGGTCTAGTAACTCCCTATATTGCTCGTATTGGTCAGACTGGATTTGGTGGTGACTGCCTGCAATACGAAGTGGAAGATCCATTAACTACAATTACTACCAAAGCAGAACACTTGCTTGTTAGTCCTACACTGATTCAGATGGGCTACGGAGATCCAGAAGGGAAACGAGTCCTAGACCTCGATAAACCTGTTGGAACTGTAACTGCAGGAGGTAACAAATTCGCTCTTGCCGCAGCTTGCTTGATTAAGCACTATGGTGGCGGATATAAAGGACCAGGTAACGCAGTAGACGAACCACTTTCCACTGTCACAACGGTGGATCATAATGCCATCGTTACAGCTCACGTTGCACGTCATTTCGGAGAGTCAGTTGGTAGTGCTATAGATGATCCGATCGGAACAGTGACAGCTGGCGGAGGCGGAAAGAGTGCTTTAGTTACAAGCCACATGGTCAAGTTACGAGGAACGAATATCGGTCACGCAACAGATGAGCCAGTCCACACAGTGACAGCCGGAGGGCTGCATATCGGAGAGGTTAGAGCCTTTCTGATTGCTTACTACGGTTCTAGCGTAGGACAGGATCTATCAGATCCCCTGCAAACGGTAGTTACCAAAGATAGATTTGGGCTTGTGACGATTCACGGTGTGGAATATCAGATCGTAGATATCGGCATGAGAATGCTTGAGCCACATGAGCTATTCGCAGCTCAAGGGTTCCCATCCAATTACATCATTAATGTGGATGCCGATGGCAAGCGTTATTCCAAGAGCGCACAGGTAGCCCGTTGTGGTAATGCTGTTCCACCGCCGTTTGCGAAAGCCTTGGTAAGAGCAAACTTACCTGAGATGTGTGTAGGTTCCGGTAGAGGGTTGGTGCTGGAAAGATATAAGCCGGCAGTTGGGCAGATGGAGTTTAGCCTATGACAGATCTCAGTGAAGCAGCCAAGCAAATCTGTCGGGAAAATCTCAAAGACAACTGCCATCGTTGCCCATTGCGTTCGCAATGTGTACGAAATCTTGGTGCCGGGAGAGAAGCCTACGAAAGATGGTTGAGTGAGGTTAACACTGCTGCTGAGATATTAGTAAATAAGGGGGTATAACAGCACCCAACAAACAATTCACTTACGTCTTGACCGCCAAATACGGGCGCACACCATAATCATCGCAAAGATAAGTAGGAAATATAAAAATTTGGACACATCAATCACCTCTATATTACTCAAGTTAACACCTATTCAGCCCAAATAATACCATTCGATAGTTTTTGATTATGTGCTTTATATCATGAGAGGAGATAACCAGTATGAGCAGAGAGCACAAATTCCGGGGCATGGACCTTGAAGGAAACTGGCACATTGGGAATCTAGCAATACTGCCCGAGGACGTGCGGCATCTGAAAAAGGGGTATTACATTTCCAACGAGGCAGGACTCCCGTTTGCTTACCAAGTACGACCAGAGACAGTCGGTCAATATATCGGTCGTGCTGATGATAAAGGCAAAGACCTTTTCGAAGGGCAGCGAGTCAAATTCACTAATCTATCATTAGGCAGATTTTCCAAGGACGAACAATGGGCAGAAGGCGTTATTGCATACAGTGAGGAAAGCTCTGTATTTTATATCAGCCAAGGCAAAGACAGCGGATGGAATCTTAGAGAATCGTCAGTTTTAGTTGTGGATGATGAAGGAGAGGCGGCGAAGGCGTGAAAACAATTAATGAGCTGGTTAATGAAGCCCACTGTAATGCTGTAGACAAAGGTTGGTGGGTTAAGGAACGGAGTTTTGGTGAAATCATTGCCCTGATTCATTCAGAGGCTTCGGAGGCACTGGAGGACTTTAGAAATGGCAAGAAGCCTACAGAGGTTTGGTACGAAGAAAAGTCCGCTTTCGGGATGACGCTCACTCGCTTAGAAATGGCAGACGATACTTGGAAACCATGCGGCATACCGTCCGAGCTGGCAGACATTGTGATTCGTGTATTTGACGCCTGTGGTCGTTATGGAATCGATCTGGAGCAAGCAATTAAGGAGAAGATGGCTTACAACGCAACACGTCCACAACGGCACGGAGGAAAGGTTATATGACTGAACTCAAGAAATGCCCCGAATGTGGTCGGACACTTTGCCAACTCTGTGAGGAAAAACATTCAGAACTGGTCATGAAAAATAAGTTCATCGGTAATGAATTGGAAGTTTGCAAGGCATGCCATAAGGAGGTATGGGGCAAATGAGTGAATCAGGAAAAGTTTCCTTACCGACACCAGAACGGATAGAAGAGATCAAACAAACTGCTGATGATAGTTGGTTTGCTGCTGACAATTCAAGAGGAGCAGAAGCGCACTTGAGAGGCGAAGTGTTTGCCTTATGTGAAGGCATGAACGAGCTGCTGGCTGCTCTAAAAGAGTCAGAGCAACAGGTCAAGGATCTAAAAGAAGACAAACGGAAGATACTTGCCGTTCATGATGAACAGTGTGCTAGATCCTCTGAATACTACAACGAACTGATATTTGTTAAGGGCAAGTCATCAGAGGCACAGCAGATCATAGTCCGGCAACGGGAGGTACTGGAGTTCTATGCTAATCAAGAACATTGGGAGCTGCCAAGCTTCGGTAGAGGTCAATCAAAGGTTACGAGCGACAGAGGAAGTAAAGCACGTGAACTGTTGAAGGAAGGGAGCGACAAGGCATGAACCAAGAAAAGCCAATCGTAATAACGGTTTTGGTCAAGGGCGGTGGATACGAAACTATAGGTATCCTGCCAAGTATGATCGGACCATTAGCAGAATCAATTCGCAATAAAGGATATGAGGTTGCTCATCTGCCCAGTAAGTCAATAGAGGTTGAAGGCATCCTAATAACGGGAAAAGGGATCGGTGAGCGAGTTATCATGCTCGGAATGGAGGGAGCTAAGTCATGACACAGGTAAAGGAATGGAGCAACCAGCAGCTTAACCGGGCGCTGGCGGAGTTGATGGGATGGACTGATTTTAAAGAGGATGGTCATGGAGGAATGTGGGCAACAGCACCTGACTTTCTTTGGACAAACAAAATGCCAGACTATTGCACCGACCCTGCTGCCAGCCTAGAGGTACAGGCAAAGGCTAAAGAGGTAGACGCAAAAATGTATGTTTGGAATCTATCTATTGTCAAATGGAAGGACGCTGTAGAACCTGAAGAAATTGACGGATGGGAATCAATAAATCTTGAAGATATTGGTGACTTACTCACCGCCAGCCCCCGAGAGAGGGCAGAGGCAGCATATATGACACTACAGGGGGCGAAAGGGAATGAGTAACCAAGTGAGGCATTTTAAAGCGGTAATGCCAAGTGGCGATTTGATCGGATTATTTCAAACAAACTCAGGAATTATGCTGTTAAGCCAAATTCAAAATGTAAAAGCGGAATTCGGAGGAACGGTAGTTGAGTTGAATAAGACTGAATATGATGCGCTTCTTGAAATGTCGAAGGCGAAAGAGAGTGTAACTCATTAGGCTGAAAGCCATCGTCCGACAGCATAAACCCAGCAACGCGGGGGCCGAACCAGATCATTAAGGGAGTAGGAGTATCCCTCCTCTCCTAAAGAGTAGACAATACGGTGCAGTAGAAGGGAGAGTCGGTTTTTAAACGAAGGCATCTCTGAACGAGAAAATAAAGTCATAGACTGCTGCTGAGTTGTTGAACCAACGTTTCCCGTTAGCAAAAAAAAGTTGTTTTTTACAAGAATATAAAGATTCTACTTTAGTGAATAGTTGTTTCGAGAGCTCTGTCTAGATCATGTGATGCTTCAATAATGGCTGGCTCCAAATTACTCAGCCATTCGGAATACTCTAGACGTGATACCATGGTTGGATTCTTCCTTAGCTCCTTGCATCTCTTCAAATTATCTTTCCATCTGCCACTAAGATGTAAAAGCCCCCAATCTGCTGCTTGGCTTTTAGACAGGATAACACCTTCCTGCCACCAAGCTATAAATTTGGATGCTAACAGGAGCCAGTCAATGGAATGAAGGCTATTTCCCTTGCCAAACTTCCGCATGCACTTGGTATATTCTTTAAAAAAGAGAATGAACTCATCCTTCGAGTAAGATGGAATATTGTCTAGATGGGACTCACCATACAACAAGATACTCTGCTCCTTGATCGTGTACAGGGTGAACAGGTCTAATTGATTTTCTGTCCAGATGGTTTCGCGCTTTGTTCCCCACCATAAGCCACTGCCCTTTTCTCCACTCAGCATATTAATCGTGAGAAAGGCGCCCTCAAGCATATCAGTATAGAGGTTGGGGATCTGTCTATCGACGGATCTTCTAAGAAGGGATGATCTATAATTGGATCTTTGTTTTCTTAAAAGTTCGATTTCATTTTGGCTTAGGTCCTCACCAATTACGACGAGAAAATCCAAATCCCCGTATCCCGGGGATAAATCATTGTGGATGGCCGAACCGTAAAGGTAAATGCTTCGCAACTTTCTATTAAGAATGGCTCGGATATTTTCGACAAACATGGACAAGGTTCGCTCAAGTATTTCGTCTTCAAATGATTGGATCAACATTAAGATCGCTCCATTATGAATTTTTATTTTTAGATTTTTCTAAACACTATAATACCATATATTTCAATCTATCTATCTATCTATCTTCTGCCCTAGTTAGCCAAGGTTGCCAGATGGATCCGCGGCAGCTGGTCTTGGTTATTACCATAACTATATCTATTCTGCCCGCTAGCTTAATAAAGCTTTTTCATCAAGAGTCATAGTAATTGTTGTACAGTACGAAGATACAGGGACAGAGAGGGTTAATAGCCCTCTCTCCCACAAGGAGGATATAAGAGATGAACAGATTTGAAGTCGAAGCTAAAGAAACGGAATGGAAAAAGGTACTACGAGATATGAAGGAAAGTGGAGTCATAACCAGCGCCACAAAAAAAAACTTGAACGGTAAAATCAGCGTGTGGTGTTACGATCAAACGCATGTCGGGGAGGAAGCCCAATGACACAAAGGGACTGGCAAAAGGATATGGAGATGGCCCATACAGCCAGATATGAGTATGACATTAGCCACCTTAACAATGTGCTTGATTCACTGTTCTACTGGTTGGGGGCGTATGGCGGCTTAGAATCAGCATATGAGAAACAAATAGTTGAGGCTGGAAAATACTCAGAGCGTGCAGACGCAGCAGAGGCACGAGTAAAAGAACTGGAATCAATCATTAAGGCGGCAAACGATGAAAATGATTGGTTGATAAGCGGCGATGCCGATGAATTATATGGAGAGGCTATATCCACCCTTTACCCAGATACCCCAGCACCCAAGGAGGGAACAGATTGGCTTAATGAAGAGTCTTGTGCCCGCTGTGGAAGAAATAAGCCCGTTGAAGGATATGAATGGTGTTCAGAGTGTAGACCAGATCTGAAAGCCAAGGAGGAGAGCCATGAAACTAGTGAAATTGAAAGATGTGATAGAGACATTGGAAGATTTAAAGGACAACTATAATGATTTGCGTTTGTTGATAGCTGACCAAGTTAGAGACAAGCAAATCGCTGAAGCGAAAAATAACTTTGAGAAGTTGGAGAGATTAGGGAAAGCAATAGAGCAAATGGAGAACTTGAATGTACAAGTATAGACGAATGACAGCCGCAGGGTTGGCTGTACTGAACTTATAAGGGGGCTGAGACATGAAGGTCACTTATTTCAAATGGCATAATAACTACGATCTACTGATAGGTGTTTCCTATCAAGCAACACGATATAAGCCGGGCTGGTTATTAATCGAAGGCGTGCTGTATCGGGAAGAATGCTTTACGGAAGCACTGTAACGGACAATTTAGGGGGCTGAAACCCCAATCAAAGGAGACGATCAGATTGAGCAGAGTCCCAAAATATCGCGCGTGGTACAAGCCATTAGGAGTCATGATTCATTCGGAAAATCTGGTAATGATTAATTTTGACACTAAAGTATTGGGCGTATACATGGAAATGGACGGAAAGGGATACCACGTACTGAGGATGTCTGACTTCGAACTATTAGAGTACACGGGGTTAAAGGACAAGAATGAACAGGAGATCTACGAAGGATATATCTTATTGTGGGAGCATAAAGGGTTGAGTGTTAAGGTGAAAGTCCGTTTTAAGGATGGAATGTTCCTAGCTGGAGATATGCCATTATACGACTGCCTGGACGAAGAAATCATCGGCAACATCTACGAGAATCCAGAACTAATAGAGGTATAAGGGAGGATAACAGATGGCAAAGTTTATTAAGGTAGAGGGCATGAGAATTAACGTTGATCACATCAAAAGGTACTTTGCTGATGATGATGGAGAACATACAAGGATATGTACTACTGATGGGCAAGTGTATGTTGTGAGAAATACTGTGAATGAGATAGACGAGTTTATTTCAAATAATGACTAAGTTATAAGAGGGAGAAGAGGATGATCATTAAAACTACAGATACACTCACTACACCGCGCGGCACGATAGTCTCAGGAGCGTCATTCCGAGCAGTTCGAGATAAGGTTGGATTCCGCATCAACAGCGGAGAATACAGCGGTATAGGCGTGCCAGAGTCTTCAGCAATCATACTTAGTAATGTCGTTCTTGATGAAGATGGTAAGATACCTCGAAATGGAAGATTCGCTTGATAAGCAAACAAAGACCCCCATATCCTTGGCCGGGGCGGGGGTCCTAAAATGAAAAGCATTCCTCTTGACATTATAACATAAAGGGGAATGAGGGGAATGGCGATGGTATACGAACAAGGGGAACTGTTCGCTAAAGCATCAGACAAGGAAATCGAAGAAACCGAGTTCTATCTCGAACGATATAGAGACATGATTTTGTTTATTGAGGATTTTAACGGATTCCAATCAGAAATGGCTCAGGTCGCGGTTGATGGAGAGGTTGCTCGCAGGCTAAGCGCGGATGAGCTGTATGCTGACAAAACGGCCAATGCTGTGATCCTGACTGAAAAGCAGAAGTGGATGTATGAGCGGTATCGCGTTTATACGTTCATGATCTTCCGGGCATACAACCTAATCCCGCACCAGGGAATAAAGAAGGTGATCAAGGCTCGCTTCATTGAAGGACATAACCGCAGCAATACGATCCTGTTTACTTATGCATCAGGCAGCACCGTGGATCGTTACATTGAGAGGGGAACCAAGATGATAGCGAACTCCCTAGTACAGATGGGATTCTTCGATGAAATTTTGAAGAGGAACTGAAGAAAACATGGCGGAATAGCGGGGTTTTCTGAACACCACATGAAGATTCTACCGTGCTATATTGGTAATGTGGAAATCGGGCGAGAGTGACATGCACGGCTACAGCAATGTAGCATTAACCGGGGCGTACCTCCTCTCGCTTTTCTATTTACTCTGTACTTGAATTCCCTTGTCCCCTAGAACCGTGACCACAGCGGTTAAAGTATGGATCGTGGAGGTAGCCGGCTACCTGAGTAAGTGCCGAACAAAAAACTGGATAATGCCTGTTGAGGAGCGATAGCGCCGAGGGCGAATATCTCCCATTCCGGGAATGGCGGATTAGCGATAGCCGCATCTAATAAATTATCGCCTTATACATGAGGGGTGTCTGGACGCAACGCCAGCAAGAAACGGGCCGAAGCCGGGGTTCAAATCCCTGCCCCCGCTATTATCGAATGAGTGAGTAAATAGGAGGCTAGTTGAGATTTACGGGAGCGTATTGTCTGTGATCGGATGTAGTGGCTTTGACTTCGATTTATCAGGATCAGTAAAATGGTGTTGTTCTCCTCTGTAACAATGGAGATAAAGATTTTAAGCAAAGAGCGAAGCGCATTTGCTGCGGACGCTTAGCGGACGCCGTACTTATGTTTGCAGGAATTTAATTCCTTCTGTCGAAATAAAGTGGCAGGAGGTGTTATATGGATATTTTTGGTGATTCAGTGAGTAAAACATTTAATGCGATGGCACTGGCCATAGCTGAAGGGTTGGGATTGTATCTGCTTCTTCCGATGCTCGCAGCTGCGATACTCTTACGGATTCTGCGAGTAAAAGGTGAAGCTCACAAGTTTTTAGTTGGAATTGTTGGTTTGGTAGGGCTGTATCTCTTCTTCCAATACGGAATAGATGATTTTGGAGCAAAAATACAGCAAAGCACGGCACCGTAATACATAACTCGGAAGTCGCTCATAATTGGGCGGCTTTTTTATTATGCCGAAAGGGTGATTCTAGTGGAGATAGCAGCAGAGCTTAATGATATGGAAATGACCTGTGAAGAGGTTGCGGATACTCTCGCAGGACCATATAGACTCAATAAGAAGGAACAGCGCTTGCTCGCTTATTTACTGGATGATAGCAAAAGTAAGAATATCGGGGATATCTGTAGAGCGCTTAAGACCACAGCTCGGACATTGATAGGTAAGACGAAGCCTGATCTGGAACGAAAGATTGATGTCGTTGGTTCGGAAGCATGGAAACGCGATCTGGAGGCGGCACTTAAATCTAGTTCGATTTCTAAACAGGAAATGAGCCAATGGCTTTACTTGTATTCGGGAAAGGAAAATGATCATGGCGAAAAAGAAGAATAGCATCCGGCATCCGCTGGTTAAAGAGCATCTGAATCAGCCGGCGAAGTGCGCTCGTTGCATATGGGGTCGCTGGGAAGGAACAAGGCAGTTTTGTGGCAGACCTGTTTGTCAGAAGGGGAAATCTTCCTAGACGTCGAATTATGATGTCGAAGGGAGGTGTCTAAAAGATGGCTAAGACAGATTATGAATTAGCAGCTGAGATCACCCAAGAACTTATAAAGGCAAGGGGAGTAGCTATTTCAGGTGTTGACGCTGCACACTCGGCAATAGCGAGTTTCACACAAGTTCATTTAAGCGCGGAAGCTGTAGCAGATGCGTATAAAGTGATTCTTAAAGGGGTAAGAGAAGGAATAAGAGGATAAAACGAAGCACCTTAACGGGTGCTTTTTTTCATGCCTATATATGACCTTCTGAGAGTCGATTTCAGCGTTTGTGATAGAGGACGTCCAATTGTGAGGATGGAGTTGGAGAATGGCAGGACGGTACAAGTCATAAGGTGTGTTGATGCGTTTGAGCCTGACCCTACAGCAAAACCGACTTAACATAAGCAAGCCAGATTCTTTAGTAATTGTTCAAGCTCAACCGGCTGACGATTATCTATAAAATTTCATCAATTATTGCAATCATGATTGTGTAGGAAGCGCACTTCTTGTAAGTGTTGCTATTGATAGAATTGAAATAAATCATTATTCCTGCGATCAAGAGTGTTGTTATAGAATATAGAACTTGATAAAAGGGGTCTGTGGATTGTACTAGACCAAAGGCTCCTGTAAGCAGGGAGATGGCTATAGCAGATATTGCTAGTGCGTTTGATACCGCAGGAGAGCTGGATAGTTGGCTTTGAAATTTAATTCTTGTGTTTTTTAAATCTTCTTCACTAACTTGGTTACGATTTTTATAATCAAGCAATTTGTTTTTTGCATCTTCAATATTATCGGGATTAACTTTTTTTATCTTTCGCAATTCTTCTTCAATTTGATAAATTCTAGTATAAGACATATATATTGACCTCCAATTAGTTTTAATGATATATCGGCACAAGTAAATGGAAAGTTTACAGATTATTCCGGGGGTGGTGAAATGTAAATGCCAAGAGAAAGAGACCCAAAAAGGGCAGAAGCTAAGAAGTTATGGCTGGACAGCGGCGGGCAGCTCGATCTTGTAGAAATTGCAGCTCAGTTGAATGTGTCTGCTGGTACGATTCGGGGCTGGAAGAGTAAGGATAACTGGTCTGGTCATTTGAACGGAACGTTCCGAACTGATGAAGGGAACGCTCCAAATAAACAGGAACATTCTAAAAGAAAGACGGGCGCGCCGAAGGGTAACAAGAACGCCTTGGGCAACAAAGGCGGCGCTCCTCCGGGTAGTAAGAATGCCCTCGGTAACAAGGGCGGCCATGGCGGTCCCTTCGGTAACAAGAAGGCCGTTACCACTGGTGAACATGAAATGATCTGGTTAGACACTCTTACTGAAGCCGAACAGCAGCTAATGGATCATATTAATACTGATCCAGTTGCTCAGGCTGATGAATCTATTACCCTTCTTTCTGTACGGGAACGTCGCATGATGCAGCGGATCAAGAACCTGATGGACGGCCTAACCGAGAAAGAGCGCAGTGAGTTGCAAGAGCTTAAGAGCATCAAGGGCATGGGTACCGTTCACGATGAGAAGTCAGGCATTACGAAGAGTGTTCCGGTTACCCGTGATGAAATGGTACTCTCCAAGGTGGAGGAGAAGACATTCCGCAAACTGGATGACATCTTGAAGCTGGAAGAAGCCTTAACCCGCATACAGGATAAGAAGATCCGCGCTATTGAGCTGAAGAACAAACTTATTGCGGTCGATGAAGAAAAACAGGTACGCACGGAAATCCTCCGGATTGAGCTCCAGAAGATGCAAGGAGCAGAAGGTGCAACCGCGAGCTGGACTGATGCAATTCGAGAGATTGCAGAGCGGCGCAGAGCCTTGAAAGCGAGTGAACAACATGAGTAGTAAACCGTACAATGCCGTCGCTGCTCTAACTGATCTCATTGATTTATACTGGGACGATCCGGTCGCTTTCTCCGAGGATATGCTCGGCTTTGATCCAGACGATTGGCAGCGGAAGGCAATGGCTGATGTATCCATGCATCCACGTACCAGTATTCGCTCCGGTCAGGGTGTGGGAAAGACGGCATTTGAGGCAGCTCTTGTTATCTGGTTCCTCTGCTGCCGACCTAACCCTAAAGTGGTTTGTACTGCTCCGACCAAACAGCAACTGCATGATGTGCTTTGGGCTGAGGTTTCCAAGTGGTTAGAACGCTCGCTGGTAAAGAACCTGCTGAAATGGACCAAGACCAAGATTTATATGGTGGGTCATGAGGAACGCTGGTTTGCGACAGCCAGGACAGCGACGAAACCAGAAAACATGGCAGGGTTTCATGAAGATTACATGCTATTTGTAGTCGATGAAGCATCGGGTATTGATGACCGGATCATGGAAACCATACTCGGTACACTATCTGGTGACGGAAATAAGCTTTTGCTATGTAGTAACCCGACTCGGACGAGTGGGGTTTTTTATGATTCTCACAATCGTGACCGATCAAGGTTCAAGACCCATAAGGTTGATAGCAGGGATAGCAAGCGTACCAGCCGCGAGAACATCGAGATGCTGATTGATAAATATGGAGCAGACAGCGATGTTATTCGGGTCCGTGTCTTCGGCGAGTTTCCGAAGGCTGAAGCAGATGCTTTTATTCCCCTGGAGCTGGTAGAACTTGCGGCAGGTGCTCGTGTCGAAGCGAGAGGTGACACTCTTCACATTGGAGTGGACGTGGCACGCTTCGGAGATGATGAAACGGTTATTGCCCCACGAGTCGGTATGAAGGTATTTCCACTGCAATGCTACAACAAGCAAGACACCATGGTCACCGCCGGCAGAGTTATTGCTGCTGGCAGGGAGATGCTGAGAGTTATGCCAGCTCTTCGCCGTGTTGAGATCAAGGTCGATGACAGTGGAGTTGGCGGCGGAGTCACAGACCGCCTGAACGAGGTGATTCTTGAAGAGGGTCTTACAGATTGGTGGGTCATCCCAGTGAATAACGGCAGTAAGGCTACCGATGATGAACTGGAACATTACGAGAACAGAGGTACCGAATCATGGGCCATTCTCAGGGATGTTCTCCAAGAAGCCTTTTCCAAACATCTGCAGGGTGGGTCAATGGAGATTGAGCTTCCAAATGATGAGAGGTTGATCACTCAGTTAACACAGCGGAAGTACCGTATGACCAGCAAGGGACGGATTGCCCTGGAGCGGAAAGAGGATATGAAGAAGCGTGGTCTTGATTCTCCTGACCGAGCTGATGCGGTGATTCTGTCGTTTGTAACCGAGAAGGATATGCAGTATACCAATCAACGGCCTTCGGGCTGGTAAAAGGAGGTTGGGTATCTTGAAGAAGAAAGGTATTAAGGTAGGCTCATTTAACATTAACGGCAAGGGCAAAGTAACCACATATTCCTGCACTGTGACCGATAAGTAATCGGTCTTTTTTATTGCTCAGAAAGGAGGATTGTAGCGTGACTATCATTTACAATAAGAAGCGTTTCCCACCACCGCCGTATGACGTCGAAGTTGAGGACATGAAATATTACCGGCTGCTCTATGGTGGAGAACATGATCAGATCTTTCCACGTGCCCGAAGCATCCAAACCACAGAGCGCGTGATTCGTCGGTCACGACCCGGTCTGATCCGCCGCGGTGTTGCGCCGGACATCAAGATAACTTCTGAGCACCAGTATGTTGTGGTCAACTTCGCCAGTCTGGTTGCTGAGGTACCAGCTGATCTGATTAACCGAGCGCTTGGCAATGTGTCAGCTGATGTAGAAGCGGGGCCGGAGTTGGAGTTTGTATCTAGTGTGGTTGCCGCATCTAAACCAAATGACAAGATATGGGCAGCAGTAACACAGCATCAGGTCGATGGATTGATCGCTTATAGGATCCGACGGAGCGCCAAGGGTAAAGTCTGGTTCGAATGGTTACTCGGTGATCGTTACTTTCCACACGAGGATGGTAACGGGGCTGACCTTGCTTGGATTGAGGAGTGGGATGATGGCAGAGGCGAGAAGTTGAAGTTTCTCCGAGTGGAGCGCCAAGAGTTGAGTGAAGAGGGTCTTACCATTCAGCAGAAGGTGTTTAAGATGGACGGCGAAACAGTAGCCGATGAAATTGATATCAAACAATATGCTGAAGAATATGAAATCGAGATCCCCGAAGATGAGACATTAAAGGATGTAGCAGAGCTGTTATGTGGTTTCGTTATAAATGATGAAACTCTGCTGCATCCCCATGGCCGTTCTGCCCTTCGGAACATCGATACTATCCAAGAGGAGATTAACTGGACAATTACGCGGGATTCCATTGTCTTCGATAAGCATGGTAAGCCGAAGCTGGCTATACCTCGAGCACTATGGGATACAGTCGCAAACCAGAATCAGAAGGATTACGGTGCTCGGTTTGTTCGCGGTGCTGATCTTGAGGTTGTGTCATTTGACGAGAAAACAGGAGCGATTCCACAGTACATTACCTGGGATGCGAAGACAACACAATCCTTCGAACACGTTAATCGTCTGATTCGGTATATGTTGGCTGTATCCAAGACATCTATTCAGGCTGCTGGCATGGAAGATGGCAAAGGAGATACCGGAATTGCACTACTGTACCTCTGGATACAGTCAGTCATCAAAGCAGATGCGATCAAAGGCAAATTCGATGCAGCCATTAAGGATGCTATCCGGAAGTGTATGCTGTTGGAAAATGCGCTGGGTAGTGCTGATCTAAAACCTGTTAACCCTGTCATTGAATGGGGAGACATGTTGCCTAAGGCAGATAGTGAGAAGGATACAGAAGAAACAGATAAGTACGACAAAGGCGTTCAGTCGCTTGAAACCACAGTACGACGTCTACATCCTGACTGGTCGGAGGAAGCAATCACGGCTGAGATCCAGAAAATCCAAGATGAGAATGCGGTCGATACCTTGAACCCCACCTTCACACAGCCGCCCCGGGTAACGGTGTAGTATGGCTACGACAGAAGAACTGATTGCGCTATATATCCAGACGGATGAACGCTTGCGTGCTTTGATTCAAACACTGCTTGACGGAAACATTTCAAATCGCCGTAAACAGCAGCTACTTCAGCAGGTGGATGCAATTATTGATGAGTTGACCAATAATGCTGGACAAGGGCTAGCTGATCTTATAGGAACAGAATACCGCAACGGATCTACTACGGCTGCTGCACAACTTGTTGCTGTCGGCATTGCTCGGGAAGTATTGGACGTTAGCGTTAATGCAATTGTGCATCAAGGAGCGGCACAGGCGATCTCAGACGATGGATTCTATTCGATTCTTGAAGCGTCAGAGCACATGAACCGTGATGCCAAGCAGCGCATCGAGGATGCTGTCAGGATCGCGAATGAACAGTCACTTATCGAAGGTGTTAACCGGAAACAGGCTACACAAAATGCTGTTGCTAAGGTTAACAAGCAGGGCATCACTGGGATGATAGCCAAGAATGGTGCTGAGATCCCAGCCGACAAGTACATGGCTGGGGTTGTGCAGTATCATCAGCGTAAGGCACATGTCACAGCTACTGAGAATATGGCTGTTCAGAACGGTCAAGACCTGGTGTATGTAAACTTTGTTGGTATTACCTGTTCGTTGTGTGCCAAGTATCAGGGTCGCGTTTATTCAATTAGTGGTAATGACAAGCGATTCCCTAAGTTAGACCTGCGACCTCCATATCATAGTCATTGCGTTCACTCGCTGTCAGTATGGGTCGAGGAATATACGCCTGCTGACGAAATTGAGCAGACCATTAAGGATAGCATCCGACCATTTGAGGACAACCGCACCGAAGCCAACATGAAGCGATACAACGAGTTGCAGCGTGAGAAGTCCCGTAAGAATGAGACTCGCAAGCAGTGGATTCGTTACAAAGCAGTGCTTCCGAACGATACGCCGAACCTACAGGAGTTTGCTGGTCATAAGGTGCGCGGAACTAAGAAGTATGGCGAGCTGCAGGAGCTTTACCGGAAGGTGAATATTGAGATTAAGAACCGGAAATAAAGTAAGAATATTTTTTTCATTAATTTTGGTATACGTAGATATTATTACTTGAATTTACCAAGATATTGTTGTAATTTCATATTGGGGAGAAAAGACATTTGACTGACTACCGCCTACTATTTTTCAAATCGAGTCGATAACCATTTTGGTGTGTAGACTCTGAAAAGAGGCGATGGTAGTTATGAAAAATCATTTGAGTAACCCCTATTTAAACAAGACAGAAACGGTTCAGTCTGTCTATGATTCATGCCTGAGAGCAGGTATGTCTAAGATCCCTAGTTATGGAAAGATAATTAGAGAAATGGACAGGAGAATTAGTTGTGGGGTAATTGTTCCTCGTGTTTGGGGAAGAAAAGGCAAACCTTATGAAATTTCGAAAAAGGATGTCTACGACCTCGCGAAAAGTTTTTGTTAAGTTTAAAGAGAGACAAGGGAAAGCATTCCTTGTCTTTTTTACATCATTTAATTAGTCGCTCAAATGAGCGGCTTTTTCTTTTGTCCAAAACACCGTGAAGACGCCATAAAAGCTGCGGCAGGCAGTCCACCCGGACTTAAACAGGAGGTCTATACCATGAAAGAATATATCCTCAGAAAAGCTTCACGTATTCCTTTAGATTTGCAGTTCTTTGCTGAAGATCCTAACCCGGACCCTAATCCTAACCCTGATCCAAACGATCCGAATAAGGGGAAGACCTTCACACAAGCTGAACTAGATGCAACTGTTCAGTCCCGTCTGTCTCGTGCCGAAAAAGCGGCTCAGAAGGCGTTAGCAAAAGATCTGGGTTATGACTCGGTTGAAGCCATGCAAGCCGCGTTAAAGCCTCTGAAAGACAAGGACAAAGATAAAGATAAAGACAAGGGAACACTTGACCCTGCCGAGGTCAGCCGTCTGGTTGACGAGCAAATCAAGGAGCGCGAAACGGAGCAGAACAAGAAGATCTTCCAGCGCTTGCTTACCGCCGAGGTAAAGGTATTGGCAAGCGAACTCGGGTTTGTCGATTGGGAGGATGCAACAGCGCTCGCCGATCTGACCGCCGTTAAGGAAAACGATAAGGGTGAGTTGGAAGGTGTGAAAGAAGCGTTGGAGGCACTGGCAAAGAAGAAGCCGCATTTGCTCAAAACGAAACAGGGTAGCGGTCGATTTGGAGCTGATATTTCGTCTTCAACTCCCGAGGACAAGAAGAAACGGCAAGAGGACATTGTGAACCTAGCCAAGAGCCGTGGGGCTGTCGGTGGATCATCTGCTGTGCATGACCCATGGGCAAGAAATTAAAGGAGGAATGAATCGTGAGATTACAACCAACAAAGCGCGTTACAGTTCAGGACGAGTATGAAATCTTAGCATCCTTTGAGGTCATCCGTGAGGTAACCAATGGGATCACCATCGATTCTACTGTTGTTACGGCGGATGGGACTGGCAACAAAATCATCAAAAAAGGCATGCCAATGGCTAAGCTGACCGCATCCGGCAAGTATGTACCTTACAATTCCGAAGGTGCAGACGGTAGTGAGCTTCCTAGTGTTATCCTGAAACACACTGTCAACGTCAAAGACGGTGATCATGTTGTTGGTGGATATGAAGTGGCCAAGATCATCGCAGCACGTGTGCCTGTAACCGTTGACGCCGCCTTGCGTGCAAAAATGCCGAATATCACTTTTTCCTAATACCTAACCATAGAAAGGATTGAAGCTCAAATGACATATATGCAGAAAAAAAGTCGTTATAAACTCGACCTTCAGCACTTTGCTGATGGTGATCCTATTGAACTGACGCTAGAAGAGGCTCTGACCGGGGAGGATCTTCTGATCTATTCCCGCAACCTAGAGGTAGATAATACCTATCTTCATACCGTATTGTTCCCTCCGGAGGAAACTGACGAATTGACTGTTGATGTAATCCGTAACAGTGGTTCGAGCCTTCCTGTTATGGCGCAGATTGCCGAACTGGGAACGGAAGTGGAGTACGGTTCTCGTGAAGGATTGACGGGCGATCGGGTAACAATTCCTAAAATCCAACGTGGTCGCGCTATGGACGAGAAACTGGTGCGCATGGCACTTCAAGCATCCCAGAGTTACGGCTTGCGTGATGCTGAGCGTAACAAGCTACGCACAGAGCAATTAAATGATGCTGATTACGCTGTGAAAGCGATCCAATCCCGCCGGGAGTGGATCGCCATGACGGCCGTATGGCAGGGAGAAGTGCACTATGCCGAAGGTAATGTGAAGGTGGATGTATCCTGGAATTATACCTCCGACCAGAAGCCGGTTCTGACCGGTACTGACAAGTGGGATGATATCGAGAACTCCACTCCACTGGATGATATTCAGGTATGGATTGATACCTTGGCAGATAAGGGGATTAAGCTTACTCGCGCAATGACCAGTAAGAAGATCATCACGTTGCTGCGCCGTAACCTGTCGATCCGTCAGCAATATCATGGCAACCCAAGTGGCAATGCCAAACCACCAGCTCTCACAAAGGCACAATTGCAATCTGTGTTTGATGAACTTGAATTTCCGACCCTGATTGCATATGACACTCAAGCCCGCACAGAAGATCGTGCACTGACAGGTGGAAAGCTGAGCTTTACTACTGTTCGCATGCTGCCGCAGAATCGTTTCGTCATGCTGCCAGATGGACCGCTTGGTAACTACCTGTGGGCAAAAACGACTGAAGAGATGATGTCCGAGATCGATGCTGTTCAGACTGGCGACATGGGTATATACGTATTCCGTGATTGGACGAAGAATCCGATTCGTCTGCGTACGGCTGGAGTAGCCTTGTCCTTCCCGGCATTTGCTTGGGCTGACAGTGTTGTTTCTGCAACTGTAATCTAGGAGCTCCTTCCGGGGCTCTTTTTCTTTATCAATCAAGAAAGGGTGAATTAAGTGGATATTAAGCTGAAGGGTGTCGTGAAGAACGGCGGTAAATGGAACAAGCCGGGAGACATCGTCCGTAAGGTGGACGATGAGGTTGCCAAGGATCTGATTGCTCAAGGTTACGCCGAAGAAGTGGAACCGTTGGCAGATGATGATTCCGAGGTCCAGGCATTGCGGGATCGAGGAAAGGCGCTCGGTGTTGCCAATGCTGGACGTTTGGGTGAATCCAAACTAAAGGAAGCTATCGCCGAGAAGGAATCTGACCTCCAAATGAAAGCTGCTGAGCTTGGGATTGAGGGTACAGAAGATAAGACAGCTGAGGAATTGGTTGATGCTATCGCTGAAGCAGAGAAGAAGTAGGTGATGGAATATGGCTACTACCGAAGAAGTAAATCTTTGGATAGAAGAGAATGTTCTCGACACCGAAGCGTGGGACAAAAAACCTCCAAAACAGCCATTGGCTGTAAAACAAGCAGAGCGTAACCTTGCCCGTTGGTATCCGACAGCAGTGCTGACGATCGAAATTGTGGCGCTACAATCCATCTGGGAGATGCAAGGTCTGGATCCGGCGTTAAAATATCAGAAGCATGCGGTCAAGTCGTTGGATGATCACGGCGAGGGCGTTACGTATAGCGGAACCCGTGATGTAGTCGCGCCGGACGTGCGGGAGCTGCTTGGAACGCCAGCGTTTGAAATTGTGCCTGATGAGGATGACGGCACCGATCTGCAATACGGCGGATGTCTGATATGAGCCTTTTCGGATATCCTGCGATCGTAATCCATTATCACCCTGGTGTCGATGATTGGGGGCGTCCTATCCCAGCTGATCCAGTTATCAAGGATGCCAAGGTGGTCGAGGAGCAGAAGCTCGTTAAGAACGCAAAGGGCGAGGAGATTACGATCGCTTACACTGTCTACTTGGAGGGAATCAATGCAGTCGGCTTCGATGACTGGCTGCTTTACACCGATGCAATTGGAACAGAAATTCGGATCGATGTGAAGCATTACGAGATTCGGAAGTTTCTCGGTACCGACGACGTTAAGGAAGTGGTCCTTTATGGATAGTGGCAATACTTTTTCGATCAATATCGAGGGACTGGATAAGATCATCGGAAGGCTAGATGACTTAGAAAGTGAGATCGATCGCAGATTGGAAGAGAAGCTGACCAAGATTGCGCTGAAAATCATACACGATGCCAAACGACTTGCTCCTATCGATGAAGGGGATTTGGTAGGAGCTTTGGATATAGACGTGGTCAAGCATTTAATCGGGCTGGCGTATATCGATCTTGGGGCTACCGTTGATGTGAATTCCTATGCAGTAGTTCAGCACGAAGGATTCAGAAGGACAAAAAGCGGTGCAGTTGTTCAATTCCAACCTGGCGAAAAAACTCGCAGCAAAGGTGATTACAACGGATACTCTCCTGGTAAGAAGTTTTTGGAGAATGCTATTAAGATGAATGAGCAATGGATTATTGAAGAGCTTTCTGGGCTTCTAGAAGGATGGTGATGCCGTGCTTGCATCTGAATTGATTGCTTACCTGACCGCAGCAGGCTATTCCGTGTATCCAGATCCTAATTTTATTCCTGCGGATCCCGTCGAGGCGAAACTTCCGACCTTGTACGTGATGGATTCCGGGGGATATCCTCCGGACAAATACGTTCCGACTCAGCGACCGACGTACCAGATCATCGTCAAAGGAAAGTCATATAAGACATCGCCTGCAAACATGGCAGCAACTGAGGCACTGGCGAAGAGATTAGGAAAGCTATTACATCGCAAGCCAAATTATATGATAGGTAGCACTTATGTCTTTGCAAGCACCGAGACTATGCATCCAATTTACTTAGGGTTGGACGAAAAGGACCATCCTATGTATTCAACTAATTTTGAATTTTATTCAAAGGAGGCAACAACGATATGAGTGATGTTAACCAAATATTTGCGGGTCCAGGAGAATTCATTTGGGGCGTAGATGAAGAAGGTGCTCCTGAGGTGGATGCTGTTACGATTGATTTGACGCAAGGTGGTATTAACTTTACAACCACCACTACCTATTTTGAGCCGACTACGGATCAGACGGGTACAGCGCCAGTAAAATCAATTGCTACAGGTACTACAGGTGCGATTAACTTCGAGACTCCAGATATGGATTTCGCCAAAGTGACTAAATACAATCCTCATGCACTGAAGGTAACTGATGCTACAACTCCGACCAAGATTAAATACCAGGTTACTGGTTTGGCGGGTAAGGAGCTGCCACGTAAACGGGCAGTCATTAAGCCTGTGGGAGTTACTGATCCTTCACGCTTTATCTATATTGAAAGCGTGGGTATTAAGTTTGACATGAATGCTGGTTTCAAGCTGGACGACAACCTGAAGATGACAATCTCGGCAATGGCTTATCCATCATTGGAAGCAACACCTAGGGGTCTTATCTATACATGGGGAGATATAACTGCCACGGCATAAATAATTAAACAGCACACATAAGGAGAGGGCTACATGCCTTCTCCTTTTTTCGTTATTCCGAGAAATGAGGGATGAATCATGTTTCCACTTACCAAAAAAGAGAAGCTAAAGCTCGGTAATAGAACCGTATCAATTCCGAAGCTTACCCGAAATCGTTTGAAAAAGCTGACAGACCACATTGGAACCATAGGCGATCTGTTTGTAAAAGTATTTCTGGCACCGCAGGAAGACCGCTCGCTTTTTATTGTTGCGGGTTCAGAAATTATGATCGATGAAATTTATGAACTCACATCGCTACTCAGCGATATCGAGATAGATGAATTAAGTGAGCAAGCCAGTCTTGCAGAATGCACCGAATATCTGAATTTAACATGGAAGAAAAATGATATGAATGCAGCCCTAAAAAACTTGAGCGGCCTGGTCCCTCCGATGATGCAGCAATTCGTTCAGTCAATCGCACAGCGGATGAATCAGGCCGGGGCTTAACCCACGATGAATTTGTGATGCGGTGCTGCACGGTACTCGACAAGACACAATGGCAGATCGAGAACGAGTACTTCTTTGTTGATTTGCCGCAATTGTTGCTGTTGAAAGACCAGGCTCATGCATCTAACGTAATCGAACAGCTTGAAATTGAATCATACCCACACATCACCGACAAGAAGGTTCGAGAGCAGATCATCAATCGCTATATTCAGGCACTGCCTAAGGCACCTGAAAAACCAAAAATGTCGGCAGAAGATCAATATCAAGCGCAGCTTGTGCGGATGAAGGGAGGAGGGTAATAGTGGCAGGTAATCTTGGAGAATTGAGAGCTACGTTAGTGGCTGATGCAAATAGCATCAAACAGGAGTTAAGGGCGGTTAAACAAGAGTTTTCTGGTCTTGGTGACCAAGGCACTAAAACAGCTTCAGATGTTAAAAAGATGGAGTCATCCTTTAACAGCATTGGTGCATCCAGTAAGCAAATCAAGCAACTCACGACAGTGTTGGATAATGTTAATGCGAAAATCGAAATTCAACAAAAGAAACTAGCCAGTCTCAAGCAATCTTATGACACAACTTTCGATAGTAGCCAAAGGAACAAACTCCAAGAACAGATAGTAAATACAGAATCATCAATCTTGAGACTCACTGAAACATCAGATAAAACTGCTCAAAAAATATGGAATCTAGAGGATAGTGCAAAAAAAGCCGGAGAAGGTTTTCAACAACTCAGTAGTAAATCTTCGGAGGCTGCTGTCGGTTTCGGAAAGTTGAGCAGTAAGCTATCGGAGTTGGGAGCTAGTTCAAAACATATTGAAGCTATTAAAAATGCGATAAATGAAGCTAATCCTGAAATTTTACAGGGACAGCTTGAAGATGTTCGTCATGAGTTGGAAGAGCTTGGCTTAAATACTGATGTAATAGACGAGATCATTGAAAAAATGAGTGAACTAGGTAGTGCCGCAACTTCTGCAGAAATTGAGATCGAAGCAATGGGTGCTGCCTATCTTGCGTTGTCCATTGCAGCAGGAGCTGCGATAGCGAAAGCAATTAAAACAGCTGGAGACTTCGAGCAAGCCATGCAAAATGTGCGCGCAATCAGCCAGGCTGTAGGATCTGAATTTGATGCATTAAGAGATCAGGCGCTTAAATTAGGTGCTCAAACCAAATTTACAGCGTCTGAAGCTGCTGATGCGCAGGCTTTACTTGCTCAAGCTGGCTTTAAGACTAATGACATCTTGTCTTCTATGCCCGGTGTTCTTGCACTTGCTGCCGCTGGTAATACTGATTTAGCCCTTACGGCTGATATCGCTTCATCAGCACTTAATGGATTTGGAATGGCTGCTTCGGAGACTGCCCGGGTAGCGGATGTATTAGCCAAGTCATCAATAGATACCAATGCGGATGTAACTGACCTGGGTATGGCTCTTAAGTATATCGCTCCAGTAGCAGCAGCAATGAATATTAGTCTTGAAGAGGCAGTTGCTGCTATCGGCGAATTATCGAATGCTGGTATCAAAGGAGAAATGGCAGGAACTCAACTTAGGGCTATGCTTTTGGCTTTGGCTTCTCCCTCCAAAGAAGCAGCTGGGTATATGGAGAAGCTTGGCGTAAGTATTAAAGATAGTGCAGGAAACATCCTTCCATTATCAAATATCATAGGTCAACTAACGAGTGTTTGGGGACGTCTAACCGAGGCACAACAAGCAGATGTAGCTGCTACACTGGTCGGCAGAGAAGCGGCATCTGGATTTTTAACACTGATTGCACAGGGCGAAGGAACACTCATCGGTTATACAGAAGCCCTCCAAAACGCTGGCGGAACAGCTGAACAAGTAGCAGGAACCCAAATGGATTCATTAAACGGTTCAGCAGAACAGATGAAAGCAGCATTTGAAAGTGCGGGAATCATCGTTGGTGATATGTTTGTTCCAGCGATTCGGAAAGCGGTTGAAGAAGTAACGTCTCTGATGACTGGATTCACGGAGTTAAGCCCAGGTGTTCAAAACTCAATTGTCGCGTTTTCTACGGTTACTCCTTTAGTACTAGGAGCAGTTACTGCCTTTTATGCTCTCAAAAAAGCGATAGATGCAGTAAAAGTTGCTGCTCTCGCTGCTAATGCTAGTATCCCTGTTATCGGCGCTGTCGCTCTTGCTATTGGCGCTGTATCAGCTGCCGCTGCTTTTCTTTACGGGAAATATAATGAGGCAAAGGAAGCAACTGAGAACTTCAAAGAAGCACAAGCCGCGCTTAACGAAACATTGAGTGCCAGTCCAATCAACCGAAGTGTCGAAGAGGTTGAAGAATTAAGGGCTAAGATTGAAGAACTTAACCCTTTGCTTAGAGAGCAAACTTCGCTACAACAGCGACTAAATGAAATCCAAGCAGCGTGGGATACAGGAACCGGGACCCCACAGATGTTGTCTGAAGCGATAGATATCAATGATCAACTTGAGGAGATGGATGAGAAGCTGCGAGGAATGGGTTACGCAGGTATTGAAGATGCAACAGCTAAGCTAACGGAGATGAATCAAGCAATAAATGATTCTGTCCCTGCACTTCTAAAAGAACAGTCGGCGACATTCCAAACCGCAGTCGCAAACAACGACCGATTGAAAGGTATGGAGAAAGCGCTAATTGTTTATCAATCATTATCTGCATTGCAAAAATTGGATGCAAGTCAAAAACAAGAGCTAAACAACGCCACTCAGACATTGACGCGTGCTTATCCTAACCTTCATGCAGTCCTTGATAAAGAGGGCGTTTTGAGAATCACAAATATTAAGTTGGTGGACGAGCAAATTGCAAGCGAGCGCAGTATGTTGGATGCTTCGCTTTCATTTGAACGACAACGCCTTGATTCTCTCCAACGAACAACAGAAGCACAGAGGAAAGCTGTAGCGGATCAAATTGCAAGTTACGAACAATTGATGCGCACCCTTCAAGATGTAATCAACGCCCAAGGAATGGTAGCAACAAACTCGCCTGAAACGCTTCGGGCTGAACAATTATATCGACATAACCAACCAAAGGGTGCACAACTTTACAAAAATCAAAATGATATTCAAGCAATAATTAATGATATTTCAGATAGACGAGCTAAATTGGCAAGTGGAGATATCAATAGTCTAGCAGGAACGACTACAGGAGCACCTATTGATCTTAGTACACCTGAAAAGGCGAAAAAAGAGAAGAAAGAGAAAACAACCAAAGGTAAAACTGCAGCTGAGCTTGCTGCTGAAGCCCGAAAGAATGCCTATGAAACTGACCTGAAAACAATTCAATTTCAAGCTGATTACTACGACCTCACAGCTGATAAACAGATTGAGAAGTACGAAACGCTTCGGAAAAAACACGCTGCTTTCCTTAAGGAATCTGTAGACGATGCCCGGACATTGCAATTACAGCTAAAGAGGCTGGGTGAGGATTCAGCTAAATCCCGTTATGATTTTTCGGCAACCTGGATTGATGCGGAGTCCAAGCGGATGGAGGACAGCGGTAAGACGGAACTCCAGATCGCTCAAATGAAGTTAGACTCTTGGACCCGTGTTCGTGATCGATACAAAAAGGATTCAGATGAATACAAGACAGCCGACGATAAAGTAAGATCGTCTCGTAAGGAAGTTGCCACAGAGACGATAGCAGCAGAAAGAGATTTGTATGATAAACGAGCTAAAATGATCGAACAAGAGATTAGAAGACTTGAGTTAAACGGATCTTCAGAAGAAGAACTGACCAAGTATAAAATACAAGCTTGGACTGATCTTCGGGCAAAATACTCAACCGATTCTGAATTTTACGAGAAGGCGGATGAAGCACTGTATCAGGCAAGAAAAACACTTACAGATAAAACGCTAGATCTAACTAAAGAACTCGTCAAATCTGAAAAGTCGCGAATCGAAGAAGCTAGGAAAAAAGATCTTGCTGCTATTGAAGAACGAAAAAAGGCTTTTGTATCAGCGCAGGAAGATAAGATCAAAGCGATCGATGACCTGTTGGCGAAGGAAGCTGAAGCGAATGAAGATGTGGATTTTGAGGAAGAGCTCGCTAAGAAGAATGCTCGTATTGAGGTACTGGCTTCTGCTGTAGGTAATGACGGTCGCCAAGAACGGAAAAAACTTATTGAGGAACGCGATAAATTCGTTCTTGATCATGAGCGGGACCTCCGGAAGCGGGAGCTGACTTCTCAGAAGGATGCCTTGCAAGATGAAAAGGAAGCTCAATTACAGGCTTATGAGGATGAGAAGGATGCGGCAGAACGGCAGTATGATGCTTTAATTGATGCCTTCGAAAACCATTCCGAGGACATCAAGGAAATCGAGGCTGGAATCGCAGCATTTCGTGTTTCTTCTGCTGGTACAGCTAATGCTCAAATCCTCACGGATCTGGATGCTTTTATCACTCAGTACAATTCAAAGATGGCAGCAATTGCATCAACCAAAGCTTCCGCGCAAAAAGATATTGATCTTGCTGAATACAATGCTAATAAAGATCTCTATGATGTTGCTAAATCTACAGGGAATAAAGCTGAAATGGCTAGACTGGGGGCACGGAACCAATCACTTAGAGACCTTTATGGAATAACATCAGATACAGGAAAGCTTCAAAGTTTCGATGTGGGTGGAGTGGTTCCTGGTCCGATCGGAGCGGCGGTGCCGGCTATCGTGCACGGTGGTGAAGGGATATTCAATCAGAGCCAGTTACGGGGACTGTTCCGGATATTAGATACGCCAAGTCTCCTCGGGGCCGCCTCAGGGATATCCAAGTCGGAAACACATATCGTGAATCATTTTGATATGAGTGTAAACGATGTGAAACTAGAGGATCGTGTCGATACTGAGACGGTATATACCGAGCGCGAAAAATCAGCCCGTCGACTTCAGACGATGGGAGTGAAGTCCGGATGAATGATGTATCTGTGAATGGTGTCTGGCTCTCAACTCTAGACATCCTGTTGGTCAGCCGTGATATACCTCCCTTGCCAGAGACTGAGGAGAACACTGTCAAGCTGGCTGGGAGAGATGGCGTCAAGAACTTTGGTAGTACCTATGCGGCCCGGCCAATTGGCTTGGGTCTATTTATCATGGGTGACGACTATTATGGCACCGTGGCAAAGCTGGCTAGTGTGTTTGATGTTAAGAACGGACCTTCGATAGTCATATTTGACGATATACCGGAAAAAAGGTTTGTTGCTGAATATCGCGGGTCCATGGCTTTTGATACTTCGACCGGGAATCGGAAGATTGATATACCCATGAAGATGGATGATCCTTGGGTGGAGTCGATACAAGATACTGAGCTGCGGGAATATGGAGAGGGCCTTTCCTTCGGGGAGGGCTATTTTTATATCTCCGATTCTTCATTCCAGATCACGGCGAGTGGGCAGACCTTTACCGTTAACAATGAAGGCTCTACCCTGGCTTACCCATTGATCCGCATTACCGGTGCTTTCACCAACCTTTCGATGAGTGACGGCAGTCAGACCTTAACCTTATCCGGTAGTACAGGCGTCAATGATGTATTTGAGATCGACAGTGACCTAGATAAATGCTCGGTGCGGCTTAATGGGGTGAATGCTTGGTCCCGCAGCAATGGTGTGTTCTTCGTTCTTGAACCAGGGGAGATCACCTTCACAGTGACGGCAGCCAGCCCCAATATCACTGTTGAAGTAATCTACCGTTATCAATATCTATACTAAGAAAGGAGCCTGAGAATATGATTTTTAATCGACGGACTATTACGAAGCTCCTCGATCTTGTGAACCTACAACGGCACAATGACAACTATGCCGATATTCAGACAGACCTAACCAACCACGAAGGCCGGATCACTGGGGCGCAGAGCGACATTACAACACACAAAGCGTCTACGGCAGCCCATCCGGCAGAGCATGTAACCTATGAAGGCGAGATTATTGGTGCTGAGAATATCAAAGAAGGCCTTGATATCATCAAGACCGAGCTGGACCAAGCTATCATATCCGGGGACAGCGGACCAGAAGCTGCAGCCTCTCGTTACAATCCTTTTACTGGCGTCACACATGCCACGCTGCCGGATCGGCTCAATGAAGAATGGGAACAGACTGCTACGCAGTTGGCGGAAAATACGCTTCGAGTTGGGACGGAGCCGATTAATATTCTATACCCTCCCCCCCCTATGGTGGGAGCTAAAGGCGATAACATAACTGATGATTATAACGCGATACAAAACATCTTCAATTCGGCTCCTGCAGGTAGCAGTATCTATATACCTGATCGCTCATTTCGATTGACAAATGGGTTAACCATCAACAAAAACATCCGTATAGTGGGATCAAACATCCAAGATGATAGACAAAACTTAATTCCGCTGAGTGGTTCTATATTTAATTTCGACGCTTCAACTTCGATAGGTTCAGCGATTGAATGTACAGCAAACGGTATATATATCGAAAACTTATTCTTAAACAATGTTTCAGCAGTTAAATCTAATGTTCAAATCGGTATAAGCATCTTACCATTTATTGGGGGTGTGGTATTTAATACATCACTCACTGCTGTTTGGGTTAGTGGATTTGGAACCCATGGTATTTATGGTAGTGGAGTCTTGGTATCTAAATTTGATAAGGTATTCGCCAGCAATTGTGTAAATGGATTCTACTTTGATAATCCAACACTTAACGGAACCAGCATATACATGAGTAATTGTTGGGCGCTGCGCTGCACAGGGTACGGGTACTATTTCTACAAATACTACTATATGTCCCTTGTTTCGTGTGCTTCAGATGACATACTAATTAGTTATGTATTTAGTGACTGTAACACAATAGTCATGTCCGGTTGTGGATCAGAGTTGACAAAGCATAATCATATTGACTTAAAAAATGTAACGGAATTCACAGCAACCGGGTGTCTGGGATACAATGGAAATTTACTAAATGAGGGAAATAACGGAGCATCCTTCCTAAGCGCAGATAATTGCCACAATGTTACGCTTATTGGATGCAAAGATTTAGACCCCGCTTTTGGCAATGTATCTATTTATAGTCAATATCCTATGGTTTGGATCAACTGTGATTTCCCTTTAAATGCTTATGTTAATAATGCAGGTTATAATAACGCGCCAGACACGATATTTGGGAAAGTGGTTAACGTGACATAAAGGCGTATGGTAACGGATTTGCTAAAATGTCGTAAGACCTCTTGACATTATTCTCAGTTTCAAAGATAATTTCTAAATATTGCCGAATCTGACGAAACAATTGAAAGAGGTTCTTAGATGAATTATTTTTTAATTATTTTTATACCTACTGCACTATATCTATTAAGTGAAATTTTACCAAGGAAATCAAATATTTTTAAAAGGATAGCAATCGGATTCCTTATTATTATGACTTCATTGAGGTATGGTTTTGGTGCGGACTTTTTCACTTACAATGCAGCATTCGACCGAATTAGAGATGGGATTTCTTTGGATGCGTTTGAGCCTGGGTATATTTTTTTGAATAAATTTATATCTTATCTAGGGTTGCCGTTTAATTACTTATTACTCGTAGTTGCTATATTTAATTATGTATTACTATACAAGGCGATTGAAGAGAACCTCACAAAACATAAATGGTTAGCCATGTTTTTATTTTTGGCATATTTTGATTTATTCTTCTATTCTTTATCGGCGATCAGGCAATCGATAGCGCTTAGTGTATTTATGTTTGCGAGCAGGTACGTAAAAAGAAAACAACTAATTAAATATGTGTTGTGGATTTATTTCGCTTCCTTATTTCACGTAACTGCCTTAATATTAATTCCTTTCTACTTTTTCTATAACAAGTTTTCTAAGTCGAGTTTTTCAAAACTGTCTTTTGTCATGGGTGGATGTATTTTGTCCTATGTATTTTTGATAAAATATATCGATCTATTACGTCCTCTGATGAACACGAGGATAGAATACTATGTCTTTATTGAAACATCAAACGGCATGCATAGCAGCATTTTATATGCTGTAATAACGGGGTTATTATTATTATGTTGGTTGTTCATAATAACAAAGTTAAAGAATAGGCCAAACATAGGTGCGACAGTGGGTGAAAAGACAGAACAAAAAATCGGGATTCCAATGATGGCTATGGCTGTTTTTCTTACTCTGAAAGTAATGCAATACATGAATTATTTTTCAATAATGCCGCGACTAGAAATGTACTTTTACTGCTTTTATATTTTTGCAATTCCGACTGCTTTGCAAGCGTTTGAGATTAATAGCAGAAGAGTACTGGCAGGTATATTAGTGTGTTGTATGATCTTTTTTTTCATTTTAAGTTACAATCAAATTACGGAATATGCTTATGAATTTTACTCGACTTACAAGCTTATCATCTTTAATTGATAAGCTTGTTGAAGTAATCCGATTAAGAGTTCTACAAAGACAGTAGGACGATACTGCGCACTAACTCTCACCTTCATTAGTAATTTGGAAAAATGTGTTACCTTTTTTTATTGTCTACGTATAACTCTTGTTTTCCTAAATTTGAGATGAGGGGTATCGCAGATGAAAAAAAATGATGTCAAACAAGGTGGGAATATTTTGCCAGAGTTAAGTGAATTTGAAATTGGTAAAACTGAATTGACGCCACATCAAGAAATGTTACTTAAGGAAATCTCCTCTGTTCTAAAGGATGACTACAACTCATTTACTGACCAGTATACATCAGCGGGATTAATATCTATTCTCAGAAACCAGGTGGAAACCAAAAGCGGATATGATTCAATAAATGGTGCCGAAAGAAGGCAAGCATTAAACCTAATCCACAAATTAGAACTCCAGTTTGAACTTGATTTCAGTGAAATTGAAGATATGATGTCGGTAATTAATGAAATTACTGAGAACGAAATCCATTCAAGAATGTACTATTATGTTAGCCAATATGATAACTATCCTGCTAATCCACATCCAATCTCTCCGATTAAAAAGCTGAGATTTGGTAAGGATATAGGGGAATTTAGTGTTGATAAGGTGCACATAGATATCTATAATGATAAAGTTAAGCTCCATTGTGTAGCTGAAGGAGCTAAATGGCACGAGGCTCCTGTTAAGCCTCAGAGCTCACTGGAAGAACGTATTATGACTGCCCTAAATGCTTGGAATAATCACTATCATAATTAACATTCAAAAGACACTTCGATCCTGAAGTGTCTTTTGAATTATTGAAAGGAGCCACCGACATGCAGCAGCACCTTAAATCCTTTGACCGCAACCGAGCCCCAACCGGCCTGCTGGTCGCATCCACCGACGTTCAACGCCGACGTCGACTTAATAGCGATTATGAAATCTCCTTCACTGTTCCGATGACGAGCGATGACTACAAAGAAAAGATCATACCTAAAGGCCACGTTCAAGACGAGCGTGGCCAATTTTATGTCGTTCAATCACGCGCCCGGGATCGTAACAACAAGATAATCAGCGCTCAAGTTCTCTGCACACATATCATGTTTAAGATGATCGACTTCAAGATTCCGTATGATCAATATGTCGATGAGGCGTATGGTGTTCATATTAGTGTGTTGTTAGATAAGATTAGCGCCGCAACTGGTTATGTGTACACCTTTGTTCTGCACAATACTTTCGATCTCCGAGACGTAAAAGACTGGGGAGCGACCACGGCGCTGGCGGCATTGCAGGACGCTGTCAATCTTTATGGTTGTGAGATCGAACCGGATAATACTGTGATTCACCTATACAAGCGTATTGGCAGCGATGATGGCTTTGAGTACCGGATCCGTAAGAATATCATCAGCGATAGTTTCAAGGATGATAATTCGAATCTGACAACACGGATGTTCTCGCAGATGAAGGACGGTCGGACATTCATTGGCTTATCTGCCGACTTCCTGACCACCGAAGAGCGCAGCCTTCTGCAGTCCGTTCCTGGTGCAATCGTAGACAATAAAATGGCTGTCAATTACCTGATCTCACCTTATGCTCAATACTGGACCAATAACGTCAACACCTTCTATGACGGAGAAATGATCGATCAAAACATTGAAGATCCAGAAGAGTTGCTAATAGCCACCCGCGAGGCTCTTCGTAAAAAGGAAATGCCTGAGTTTGAAATAGGTGTAAGTGCAGCAGATATTCATAAGATTGATCCAGATGAGCAACAACCGAGATTAGGAGATACGGTCTACGCTTATGATCCTGATATGGAGTTACAGCGAGTGAGTTGCCGGGTGATGGAACTTACAGAATATCCTTTCTCCATGGATAAACATAGCCAAGCTACTCTCTCCAATTATCAGATGCGGGATGATACGCAGGTGCTGGCAGATCTCGAGCGGAGCAAACAGATTCTAAATGATCTATTATCAGGCGGCCGGGTTCGCGCTTCAGCTTTCGAGGAGTTTGCAAAGCAGGCTGTTATCGACATCAACGCATCTAAGACAGAGATTAAGTATGACGGTAGAGGGATAGTACTTCAGTCTACTGTTAATGCTCTCGATCAAGTCATTATGACGTCTAACGGAATCATTGTTACTCGAGACGGCGGCGCTACGGCCATGACGGCAATAACCGCAAATGGAGTATCAGCTCCGGCTGTCGTTGGTATTCTAGGTAACTTTGTCTCTATGGAGATTGGAGAAGGTAATAATATCACCAAGATTAACACCAATGGCATCAGCTCAGGGCATGCAGACTTTAATAGCGCACCATTTCGAGTAGACATGGCAGGAAACGTAGTAGCGAGATCCATTACTCTTACTGGCAGGGTTGAAAATTCTTACATGGAGAATGGATCTATTGTCGGATCATCCATCAATGTTGGCTACGGAAGATTTACCGTCAGTGCTGCGGGATATGTTTACGCCGAAGAGGGATTTTATACGGGTGGAATTGTAACAGGAGCCCAAATAAGAACGGCTGCACCTGGTATTTATCCACGAGTAGAGATCGATCCTTCATCTATAGCATTCGGAGTATACTCAGATCCAAACAGCGGGATATTGATTCCGGCTTATGATGGCGGGGTCAGTAAAATCAGATTACTTTCTAACGGTAATGAATCAACAATATTTAATTCTCCGACGTCAGGGTTTATTCTGAGTGGTTATGGGAGAACAACTGTATCAGGTAATGGTGTTAAGCTAGATCCTATTTCTGATTTTGTAAGGTTACCATCGTGGGGGAAAATATTGGATGAGTCAACGGGAACAACACTTCAAGCTGAACTAAATGCTATATGGTCAGCACTTGCTGGAAAAGCCAATGCAAACCACTCGCACACAGTTAACCTCGGAACTCATAATCATGGTATTGCTGGAGCAGTTAACTGGGGAGGTACATTCGCAGTCTCTTAAAATGTCCTACCATCTCGCAGCCCTCTTGGATATACTTGGTATATTACTATATTGGGAGGTCAGACATTGAAAAAGAAGATTATAATCATTACGTCGGCTGCACTTATGCTTGGCGGATCAATCGGTTTTGCAGCTGCGAGCTCGCCGTTAATTGGTGCTAAGGTGCAAGGATTATTTACAGTTCAGAAGGGGGATGGAACGAAGATTGGTGATGCCGTCATTATCAACGGTTCTGCATATGCGCCAGTTCGTGCCATTTCAGAGGCAACCGGAACGGAGCTGAATGTGGAGGGGAAGAAAATAATTATGGGTGATAAAGCAGATGCTTCAAATGTAATCAGTACAAATAATAATACGATAACTGATGCTGAATCACGTGAAAAAATAGTCGCTGCGATTAAACAAAAAGAGTTTAATATTACAGACCTAGAAAAGACAATCGGAATATATGAATCCATGGCAAAAGAAATGGAAAACAACGGAGACCTTGGAAAAAGAGCAGCAGAGTCGGCTGAAGAATATAAAAAACTGGTCGAACAGCGCAAGGATGAACTAGCTGATCTTCAAAAGCAACTCGCCGAGATTGATGCTCAGATTGCTGAGTTGCAGAAATAGAAATGAACAGAAAAATAAATTATCTGCTGCTAGTCGTTATTCTATTGTCAGGGTGCTCATCTAATAATGAACTTGCTGAGCCAAGCCCGTCTCCTTCGCCTGTTGTAACAGCGGCTCCAAGCCTGGACAACTTATATAATGAGGCCAAGAAATATTATGAGTCTGGGGATTACAAAAGTCTTCTAACTGCTGGGGATACTTTGAACAGTCATTATCCAGAAGATCCAAAGACCAAGGAAGTCTTAACCTGGACAACTGAATTGTATAAGGAGACTAGCAATGAAGTGGGGGATGTATCATCTTCGCCGTCTCCAGATGAAGTTGAACCAACCAAGTCTCCAGAAGAGGTCAAACAAGCGTTGTCCGGCCTTCGAGAGCGCAAGGATGAAGTACGTGAGATCTCATTCTTCTACGCTCAGTCAACTTCTGAGTTCGTAGATGAGAACGATGTGTATGTATATTTCTCAAAGTCCAAGGATGGCGTTATCTCTAATCCGCGCTTTAAAATCCAATATGCTGGGGATGATTGGGTTTTCATTGATAAGTACACCATTAATGCTGATGGCGAGATTTTCGAGATCGCTCCTGAATACTCAGAAGTCGTAAGAGACAACAACAGCAATGGGGTTTGGGAGTATTACGAAATGTACATTGATAAAGATACCATTGATATGGTTCGGAAAATCGCAAATGCTGAGAAGGTCATTATTAGATCTTCAGGGGAAAGCCGTCATTATGATATGACACTTTCGAAACAGCAGAAACAGGCAATGCAGAAAGTGCTAAAGGCCTATGAAGATGCAGGTGGATTGACCATAATTTTCGACATTGATCTGTAATACTTACAGTGAGTCTCGCCATAGGCGGGGCTTTTTTACTTTTTTAGAAAGGAACTAACACTTATGAAAATAACAAATATTGGCGTAACCATCGATCTCACTCAGCCGGTGCAAGAAGTTGTAGATATTATTTCCGTCGTTCTAAATCACCATCCCAGCCGACACCAAGAGATTCTTGAGGCTATTGATATTAAGGTTTGTGAAGCACTTGCAGATCTCCAGAAACTTAAAGAACCTCCGTCAGAAGAGACTGAGGGCAAAACAGATGAAATTGTAACGTAGAAGGCGCGCCCAACATGGAGCGTGTTTTTTTGCGCCCTCGGAACCGATTCGAGGTTGATTTAACCTAAACAGAGAGAGAAGGGAGCGGGGGAATGAATAGTAACGATGTATCGAACTTAGAAAAGCTGCTACCGCTAGCAGACAAATACGGCCTTGCTTATCTGGTTGCGCTTGTACTGCTGTTTTTTGTGATCTTACAGTGGAGGGCAGTAATGAAAGGCGATCTAGTTCCGCGAGAACTGTTAGATCGCGCTGAAGAGGACCGCGACCGATTACAGGCAATTCTGGATAAAGAACGAGCCGACTTTATGGCTCCGACACTAGAGGTGCTACAAAGACTGAAAATAGATCATGCTGCTGCCAGCGGTAATGACCAGGATAGGGGAGGATAACGTGTTGAGTAAATTAATCAAACGATTCTCCTGGCATAAAAAGAAAGAGAAAGAGATGGAAACCGCATCTCGCCGGGTGGCACTGACGATTCTTCGTTATAAAGAGTCGTCAAAAGAAATACAGGAAGAGATCGAACGAAATCGATTTGCTCGATACCTGGTTTACGATAAGGGGGATCACCATGGGATTCATTGATGTTTTATTGCTGCTGCTTTATGTCATAGCAATTTTGACGGCGATTTACATCTTGTTCAAGCACAGATCATATTTTCACGATAGGTTTCAAAAAGGCGTCGTCAGTGTCTTCATGCTGGCGATGCTTTTTTTCTTGGGGGCTTACACGTTTAAAATGCTGATCGTCTTTTTAATTCGGGCATCTGCCGTGTTTGGATTCTCCAGTCCCGAATTATCTGAGTGGCTACTGCAAGGCTGGACAATTGCACAGATTGGGACAACTGGTGGACTGATCTCTTTGGCATGGTTGACACATTCTGGACGCTACGATCAGTTTGTACAGTTGCGGAAGATTGATAAAAAAGGAGACGATGAAGAATATGATCAAAAATAAATATCCAATTGAGCGACGTTACATCAACAAGCGACAGAACGTTCGGCCCGGCACCCGACTTGTATCGGGAACGCCGGGCTTTTTAGTTGCCCATGATACCGGAAATCCCGGAGCCACAGCGGATAATCACTTCAATTATTTCCAGACCCTAATTAACCGTTCAGCCTCCGCACAGGTATTCATCGATGACAAGAAGATTTTGGAGATTATCCCAACAGGAACTGGACCCGATCCAGCTGAGCGTGCATGGCATGTCCTATATAACGTAACCACTGATAATAAGCTTTATGGGGATGACGCTAATGACATCGCTCTAGGAGTGGAATTGTGCTATGGAGGCAAGATCAATACCCTTGATGCGTACAAGCGTTTCGTCTGGTATCTGGCCTATTGCTGCGACATGTGGAAGCTTAACCCGCTGACTCATATCCCAAGCCATAAACAGCTGGACCCGACCCGCAAGAGTGATGTTGACCAGGCACTGAAGACTATCGGAAAGACACTCAAGGATCTACTCTATGATGTGGCCAGAGAAATGCAGGAGGAGCCAGCTGTGATTGTGGCGCCTACCGTAGTGCAGTTGCCGGCCAATGTAGCCCAGACACTTATTGATGATTATGTTTCCCCGGCGTGGTTCGCAGCTCGGGAGGTCGGTGATTCGGTAGGTACGTTACACCTGCACAATCTGGCGAATAATCTTCGGCTGGCTGCTTGCATCCCATTGCAACCAGGATCAGTAGCGCCTTTCACGCAGCTACCTAAGAGCAACGTTCAGGAGCTTGTGTTTCGTTGGTTGTCACCGGGCTGGATGGCAGCAAAGGTTAAGGGAGATAAGACAGCGATGTCGTTCTACAATAATACGGCGAATCACCTGCGGGCAGCTGCTGGTATGCCAAAAGAATAGGAGAGATTTAAATGCAACCAATTATTGACCAAGCTCAACCGTATATTACTGCCGTTGCATTGGCTATTGTTGGTGTAGTGGCTACTGTGATTTTGCGAGCAGTAGCGTTGCTACAACAGAAGGCAAATTCATGGTTTGACGCAAAGCTATCTGTATCTCAGCGGGAACTGTTGCATAAAATTGCCTCAGAGGGTTTTGCCTTTGCTCAGACCGTTTACAAGGATCTGGGTGGAGAAGAGAAGCTACAGCAGGCGCTTCTCTATTCTTCAGATCAATTGGCAGCCAAAGGGATAAAGGTATCCACTGAGGAAATCCGCGCAGCAGTTGAGGATGCTTACCTGAAGTACAAAGCGACGGTGTTAACCAAGCAATAATTCATATGCCCACTGGCTTCGGCTGGTGGGCATTTTTTATTTGAATAATATTACAAATATGTTGTATAGTTAACTCTATCAAAAGAAAAGAGGGTCAATTGTTGAAAGTATACCTACCTGAAAAGATGAACAGAGCTACGATGTACAATTTCATTAACGAAATTATCGATGATGACAGACAACCGAAGGCTGATTCATTTGAGTTTATGTTCAATACCTTGAAGTTTATTGAACCTGTTGGTGTGACCGTTCTTAGTAATATAACCGAGTGGTTGATCGACAAAGGAATAGATCTGGAATATACATATCCCAAAATAAACTATTTTGAAAAAATTAACTCAATGTGTTATTTGGATGACTCCCTTTATTTCGAAAGATACTTGAATGAAAAAATAAGACCCAACGCTGAACCGCGTCCAACAACGATTCCCCTAACTTTGGTGACGATAAATGAGAGTTACCAATGGTTTCAGAAAGTGATATTCTGGATGTCCGGGAAATTGGGCATTACCACTGAATCCCTTGCTGATTATAAAATGTGTTTTCAAGAAATTTTCAACAACATTAATGATCATTCTACGGAGCACATTGGCTGTGCTTTTATTCAGCATTACCCCAAAGAAAATAAAATATGCATTGCAATTTCTGATTTTGGTGTAGGAATACCATACAACTTACAAAAACTTCATCCATCATTGAATGACGCACAAGCAATAAAAGAAGCAGTGAAACAAGGAATTTCAACAAAAAGTACACCGAGAAATAGAGGGGCCGGGTTAGATACATTAATACATAATGTTGTACTGAATAACATGGGCAGTGTTTACATACACTCTAACTATGGTATATTAGAGTGTAAATACAAAAACGAAGGTATTCAGATGAGTAGCCGATTAAAGCGAGTGTTTTATCCGGGAACACTCATCGAAATTAACTTGCGAACAGATACAATTGAGAATATCTTGAATGACAGGGAGGATTTCGCATGGGACTAATTAAAGTTCTTGATCATGTAGCTCATTGCTACACGAATGCTGACGGAGACAAAATCAGACATCTGATCACCGACGAAATTCAGAAAAACAACAAAGTTGCACTTTCATTTGATGGAGTTGATAGCGTTTCGTCATCGTTTCTGAACTCAGCATTAATTGATCTTCTTGATGTCTACAATTTTGAACAAATCAAAAGAAACATTATTTTTGTGGATTCATCTAAGGCCATAAATGATGCAATCAAACGCCGATTTACTTTTGAAGTAAATGAAAAAAAAAAGCCCCTTGGGGTTTAGAATGATTTCCATAATTTGATTTCAGAACATTGCCATACAGGCAATGTTCTTTTTGTTTCCGAATACATGAATCATTCTTTCGTTTCTCCTTCAATCCGTAATCTGATGACTCGTGAAATACTCTCCACCTCAATTAAAGGAACCCACACTGGTCCGTCAATTGAATTAATCTTTATTCTCTCTGGATCTACTGACACCTCCGCAGTTCCCTTTATCTTTTCCCCATTCATGAGCCATACTACAATCATTTCCTCTCTAACAGCCGCAACCTTCAAACTTTGCTTTAGTTTTTTGTCCATAACCACACCCCGGTATTTTTTATCATTATAAATTAATATTTGATTAGAAGCGATATATACATTCTTTCCCATTGATTAACGAACGCATGTTTGGTTATAATACAAACAAACGTTCTTATTTATGGAGGCGATCACATGAAAATATGCATCGGCCAGACGGTAGAAATCGTATATGAGGATAAATCCGGCAAAATCACGCAGCGTAAAATTGAGGTTCTTGGTATCCGTGATGGCAGGATTCGAGCCACTTGCCTTTCAACATGTGCCCCCAGAGTCTTCTTAGTCTCCAATATCCTTGCTTGGCAACCTGTACAGGATCAGCGTTATGCTTAGCGATACTGCCCGTAAGCTACTGATGATCATGCGACATTCGTCAGTACATCACGGCTATATGCCGACAATGGAACAGCTAGAGACTAAGAGCGGACGGACTTCAGACAAAATAAGGGCAGGTCTTCAAGAGTTAGCCGATGAGTCTTACATTCAGTGGCAAAGTGGAAAGCAACCAGAAACCGCCTTAGTATTGGAAGGATGGGAGCGCATAAAGGATCAGCCAGCAGCGATATCATGGGGGATAGATGGAAGTAATATAGATTATTGGACAGATTATTAGGAGGGTAGACATCATGGTGAAAAAACTAGAAAGCATTTGGGACTGTAGCAGAATGATGCTACCTGAGCACAAAATACGCATCATCAGTGATGAAAGAGCACAGAGCCTGCGCAGTAAGCCAGTACTCGATGCGCAAGAGTGGGAACTGATTGATCATTTGTTTACTTATTCCAAGAGATACAATGAGCAGATAACAATAACTCTGTTTGAGCCAGGGCAGGATATTAATGTAAGAGGTGTTGTGTTAGCTGTTGATCGACAACTGCGACAGATCAAGTTCAAAATGGAGAATGATTATAATTGGATTAAGATCGACAATGTAATTCGGGTTACTACATAATTAAAACCCCATCAGCGATTATGCTGACGGGGTTTCTTCGTCTTCTATGTATTCAATGAGTTCTCCGGTGCTGACCTTTAGGTGCTTACAGAGCTTCTCCAGCGTTTCAAAATCCACACGCTTGGACGTATTATGGTATAGCCCCGATACAGTGTTAATGGCTAACCCCGCCTCCCTCGCAGTTCCTCGAATCCCTTTATTCTGCCGGTCCATGATGTCCTTGACGTTATTCTTGATCACGGACAAGCCTCCTTTTTCCAAAAGTATACATCACATAAATAAATGTATCAATATCCTCATGTTCGTATCATCTTTCTGATACACTGGCATATGATGTATTAGAAAGATGATACAGGAGAGTGATTCATATGTTATCGGTACATTTACGCTTGGCAGAGATCTTTCATATTAATATGACCGGACCTCTCACACTCGAAGAAGCCAAGGAGCTGCAGTACTGCTTACGGGAGAACGCTAGGTATTGTTGGGACTGTCTGATGATCGATAATCAATCCAGACTGGCGAGCGCTACGAATGATCATGAGTGGCAATTGGATCTTCAACGTAAGCTGGAGGTGCTCCGGTTGACGGGACGGGTTCCAAAGAATTAACATATATATAGAAGAAACACGTTTATAACAAAAAATCACTCGATAAAATCACGGGAAAATCACATAATCTCTTTTCGTTAGTTTGTACCTATTTCTACTATTAAGAGGTATGTGTCCATGAGCAGTAAAAATAGATCATATTTTTACACTGGTTTTGACCTGTTTTTATGGGCTATGTAATAATATAATAAAGTATATATTCAAAAACGTGATTCTAGACTGGAGATGAAACCATTGGGAAATTGATACTGAAAGGAACAAACGGCAAGCTTTTTGCCAATACTCTGAAAAAACGAAGGAGGTGGGCCTATCCATCCATGTACGGAAAATGGTGGATAGGAGTATAAATTGAGCGACCCTTTACCCGGTATATTACATGTTGGTCTTATTATTTTGTTGGTATTGTTAAACGGATTTTTTGTTTCAGTCGAATATGCAATGGTGAAAGTACGAAGTGGTAGAATTGATACCCTGATTGAAGAAGGTAGTAAAAAAGCTTTTAATGCAAAAAGCATTGTCAGCAACCTGGATGGCTATCTCTCAGCCTGTCAGCTCGGCATTACATTGGCTTCGCTTGCATTAGGGTGGCTGGGTCAACCAGCTATAGCTAATCTTATCGGGCCTTTATTAGGAAGCATAGGTTTAGGAGAAACTGCTGTTAATGTTGTATCTTTGGTTATTGCTCTTATGTTCATTACTATCTTGCATATCGTATTAGGTGAGCTTGCACCTAAGACCATTGCTGTTAACAAGGCTGAATCTGTCCTTTTACTAACAGCAGGACCGATGAATGTATTTTACAAAATCATGTATCCAGTGATATGGATCGTTAATGGGCTGGCGCGTGGTTTACTGCAAATTTTCCGATTAGCCCCGGCTTCAGAGCTGGGAACGGCGCATACGGAAGAAGAAATTCGTATTATCATGCAGGAAAGTAACAAAAGCGGCTTTATAGATAATACTGAAATGGCGTTAGTTGACAATATTTTTGAATTTGTGGATACCATGGCTCGGGAGATCATGATTCCGCGGACAGAGATGATCTGTCTGAATAATCATGTTTCTGCTGAGGAGAACCTTGAGATTGCCTATGATGGCATGAGGACACGTTATCCCGTCTGTGACGGTGATAAGGATCATATTTTAGGCTTCATCCATATAAAGGACTTAATTAAGGATCGTCCACAAAGTTATCAGAAATTAATTCGTCCAATATTGACCGTGCCGGAATCCATTCAGATTAGCGCTTTGCTGAAAGTTATGCAGCGTGCGAAGACACAAATCGCCATATTGATCGATGAGTATGGGGGTACTTCAGGAATGGTGACACTGGAAGATATCATGGAGGAAATTGTTGGAGAAATTCAGGATGAATTTGATGAGGAACGTCCCGGTGTTGAGAAGCTTGGCGAGGATGAACACTCCATTGACGGTTTGATGCTTATTGAAGAGATTAATGATCTTTTAGGTCTTCATATGGAGACTGAGGATTACGATACGATAGGCGGCTGGCTGTATTCTAAATTGGAGGTTAATCCACCTCAAAAAGGGCAATCCGTAGAATTTGATGATCATCTATTTATTGTAGAAGAGACTGAGAATAAGCGAATTTCTCGAATTAAGCTATTGCGGTTACAGTTATTGAATGAAGAAGCTGGAGCTTAATGGAATTATATATTTTTAAAATAAGAGCAGCGTTTCTCCTTTTGGAGTCACGCTGTTTTTTTTGACCATACTGTTTGCCAAAAAGAGATTAATAATTATATAATTTTAAATGTATATGATAAAAACTACATTAGTCCCTAGAGGACAGAAAGGAATTCTCCTTGAGTAAACCTAAAAAAAGTCCAAATGTTCCCCAGTTGAGCAAACAAGAGAAACGACGGGTAGAACAGGAGCAACAGAAGCAGAAAACGAGAATTTTAGTTATTAGTTCAATAGCTGTAGTAGTTATCATTTTTGTTGGATTGTTTATGTTAGCTTCGAAAGATGCAGCAAAGAATGTCTCTACAGGAGAACCGGTAGAATTCAATTACAGTGAGCTACCTAGGATTGGTAATGAGGATGCACCTGTTAAGCTTGTTGAATTTGGTGATTTCAAATGTCCAGCTTGTTCCCAATTTGCTGGCTCCATGAAACCGAAAATTGTTCAAGATTTTGTCAACGAGGGAAAAGCAGCTCTTTACTTTGTAAATATGGCTTTCGTTGGTCCTGACTCTGAGACAGCTTCACTAGCTGCATTGTCTGTATACCATCAGAATAAGGATGAATTCTGGAAGTTCTATGATGCTGTGTATGCGCAGCAAGGGGATGAGAGCGTGGAATGGGCCACTGAGGATTTCTTGGTAAGCCTTGCTGAAAAAGATAAATTAGCGATCGATTACGATCTGTTGCGTAAAGACATCCAAGAGAAAACTTATGCAGATGAGCTGAAGAAAGACATTCAGTTGGCAACTGACGCAGGCGTGACAACTACGCCTTCGCTCTACATTAATGGAGTGAAAACGGCTGAACCTTTCGATATTGAAGCGATTACATCTGAAATTAACACCGCCGCAAAAGCAGTGGAGGCAAAGTGACAAAATTCCTATCTTTTTGCAAGCGTAACTGCCTCTATCTGGCCTGGTTCGTCTCTTTGGTTGCTGTAGCTGGTAGCTTGTATTTAAGTGAAGTCTTGAAGTATGAACCTTGTAAGCTTTGCTGGTTTCAGCGGATTTTTATGTATCCGCAGTTATTTTTGTTGGGAATTGCCACTTTCCGTGGAGATAAGCGCATCATTCCTTATGTGCTTCCATTAAGTTTGATTGGTGGCAGTATCTCAATCTATCATTATGCGGAACAGAAGATTCCAGCGTTAAGTAAAGTTCTACCTTGTACAGTTGGTGTTCCTTGTAATAAAGATTACTTGAACTACTTCGGATTTATAACGATTCCTTTGTTAGCTTTAATAGCGTTTGCTCTAATAAGTCTCCTTCTTTGGTATGGACGTAGGGAAGAAGAAGTGATTGAAGTAGATGCTGAGGAGAGCTTAGGATTTTAGTTTTTACTTTGGAAGTTACAAAAAAGCTGAAAAGGTATTAAAATCACGGGCTAGAGGGATAATTGAAGATAATGAAAGAGAGCATCCAATAAGACGCTATATTTGAGCTTATTGGATGTTTTTTCATTCTTTTTTCATTTTTTTCAACGCTTTACTGTAGGCACTTTGTAGACTAATATTAGACCTTGTGAGAAGTTGAATATGCGCTGAATTTTCTTAGGAAAAACGGGGGAACCAAACTTGGCATTCATGCCAATGGGGTGAATCGGAACCGGGTCGAACAGATCTCTACCGTAGGGCTATAACCACAGCCCGAATCCGCCAGCTAACCTCGTAAGCAAGGTGGGAAAATGACCATGCATAAGCATGCGGATCATTTCCGTATGCTTATTTTTGTGTCTGCATTTATGAAATCCACCGATGAAAACAGCGCACGGAAATTCCGTTTCAGCTCCCAAAGAAAGGAACTGTATCCACCATGGTAAGCAAGGTAAAACGACTATTGATCGGACGTCCGATGAAGTCGAATGAACTCGATCATGAAAAGTTATCCAAGGTTAAAGCACTGGCTGTTCTGTCTTCTGATGCGCTCTCGTCTGTAGCCTACGGAACGGAACAAATTCTGATTGTACTAGTGGCTGCCGGGTTTACTGCCATCTGGTATTCCCTGCCAATTGCATTAGCCGTATTGGGCCTGCTGGCCATCCTGATTTTATCCTATCGGCAGACGATTTTTGCTTATCCGCAAGGAGGCGGAGCTTATATCGTAGCCAAGAGTAATCTTGGTATTCCGACAGGGCTGCTCGCTGGGGGTTCATTATTGGTGGATTACATTCTTACCGTAGCGGTTAGTGCCTCGGCAGGGACGGATGCGATCACATCGGCTTTTCCAAGTCTTCATAATCATACTGTTCTCATCGCTGTATCTGTTATCGTTTTATTAACAATCATTAATCTTCGCGGAGTGACTGAATCGGCTTCATTTATCGCAATTCCAGTGTATTTGTTTGTGGTTTCGATTGTTGTTCTGATTATCTCCGGTATCGTTAAATATGCAATGGGTGGCGCGCATGCGAATGTTCCTGAAATAGGCAGCGCCGTATCTAATGTAAGTTTGTTTCTACTATTAAAAGCGTTTAGCTCTGGTTGTTCAGCCCTAACGGGGGTTGAGGCCGTATCTAATGCGATCCCAAACTTTAAAGCACCGGCTGAGAAGAATGCAGCCAAGACGCTAATGATCATGGGACTTATCCTTGGCTTTATGTTTACCGGAATCACTGTGCTGGCGTATTGGTATGGTATTGTGCCAGATGAAAAGGCTACGGTTGTCTCTCAGATCGCTGAATCGACCTTTGGCCGTGGCGGATTGTACTTTTTCATTCAAGGGATTACAGCAGTGATTTTGTTCTTGGCAGCTAATACAGCATATTCAGCGTTTCCGCTGCTCGCCTTTATGTTTGCAAAAGATAAATATCTGCCACATGCATTTATGGTCCGTGGTGACCGCCTGGGTTTCTCAAACGGCATTATTTTTCTAGGAGTTATGTCTATCATACTTGTGACTGCATTCCATGGGAATACGGAAGGTTTGATTCCACTATATGCGGTTGGCGTGTTCATTCCTTTTACCTTATCCCAACTGGGGATGATGGTGCATTGGATCAAAACAAGACCCGCTGGATGGGTGAAAAGATTTGTAGTAAATACCATCGGTATGCTGACTACATTGACGATTACGCTTATATTTATCATTACTAAATTCTCGAGCGTATGGATGGCATTCATTTTCTTACCTGCTGTAATGTTCGTGTTCCACCGTATTCATAAGCATTATTTGAACACTGCGGATCAACTGCGTATATGTCCGGCTACGGATAAACCTGTAATTAAAGGAAGTACTGTAGTTGTTCCTGTTGCAGGGGTTACACGTGCTGTATTACATTCCATCAGCTATGCGAAGTCTCTAACAGATAATGTTGTTGCTGTGTATGTAGGCTTTGATGAAGAAGACATTCATAAGATGGAGCAACGGTGGGAGGAATGGAATCCAGGTGTACGCCTGATTGTACTTCGTTCCAGATATCGTAGTATCATTCGTCCGTTAGTGAAGTTTATCGATACGGTAGAGTGGAAGACCGCTGCGACGGATCACATCACGATTCTGATTCCACAGTTTATTACCAAACATTGGTGGCAAGCCGTGCTTCATAATCAGACCAGCTTTTTAATCCGCTCGTATCTAATGAATCAAAAAGACGTTGTAGTAGCGACTGTCCCGTATCATTTAAATAAATAAGTAGAAGATTAAAGATGAGGTTATATCCGGAACGTTCGGAATATAACCTCTTTTGTATTTTATATGAAGGAAATTGTTGCAAATCCACAGAATTTGAAATTTATATGTTGACACAGAGAATGAGAATCAATATCATTTAAAAGTGAAGCAGAGGTAAAGGTCACCTTTGAATATCAAAGCAGTTACATATAGGAGGGTTTTTAATGTTTTGGCTTAACAGAAAAAGATCAGGAAGCATGAAAGTGACGATGAGCGGACTAATAGTGATGACGCTAATACTTTCCGCTTGTGGTAATAATAATGCTGAAAGCTCATCAAATGCAGGAACAGCGCCTACAACAGCGCCTACAGCAGAATCTACAGAGGCACCTGCTGCACCTAAGACGTTAACAGATGCAATGGGTCATAAAGTAACGATTCCGGCTAATCCACAACGCGTTCTGGGTTCATATTTAGAAGACTCTTTGGTAACTCTGGGTGTAACTCCAGTAGCTCAATGGTCAGTTACAAATGGCGTTCAGGATTATCTGGCCACTGAATTGAAGGATGTTCCTACAATTAGTTACGACCTTCCGTTAGAGGCTGTAACCAGCTTTGCTCCGGATCTTATTATCATCCCATCGGAGTCTTCTGTTCAGAACGGGATTTACGATCAGTTGATTAAGATTGCACCCACTTATGTAATTGGGGATGAACTAAATCAAGATTGGCGCAAATCGTTGCTCAAGATGGGTGAGATTTTGAACAAAACCCCTGAAGCAGAAAAAGCCATTAAAGATTATGATGTTAAAGCAGCGGCTGCGAAAGAACAGCTTGCAGGAGCTATTGGACAAGAGTCCGCGGCTATTTTATGGTTGGTGCAAAAAAACTTCTATATTGTAGACGAAACCCGCAGCAGTGGAGCTGTATTATATACAGACCTTGGCGTAACGCTGCCTAACTTAGTAACAGAGATCCCAGTAGGAACAAGAGCAACTTGGAATCCGATCTCACTAGAGAAGCTTTCTGAGCTGACCGCAGATCATATTTTCCTTGTAAATAGTGATAAGACTGAGGGTTCGGAGATCCTAGATAGTGCAATCTGGAAGGGCATCCCAGCTGTAAAAGCTGGAAATGTGCATGAAATGAGCTCAACAAGCAGTTGGCTTTACAGTGGGGCGAACGCTGGCAGCAAAATCATTGACGATGTGCTAAAAAGTCTTGTGAAATAAAAGTCGTAATTCACCATGAATGAGACTGATCATTTCGGTGGGGAAGGGCGTGCAGATCAAGTATCTCGGGATACAAAGATCTGCACCATTTTTTTATAAACCAATCCCATAGTACGGAAAAATCGTTCCTGCAATTGTACAACATAAATATTTTTGCGATAATGAGAATGATTGTTGTTATCATATAAACCATTGTAACTATTGAATAAGGAGACGACTCATGGTTTCACCCTCAGATTTCGCAAATCGTATTAAAAATGAACCCAAAAAAGCTCTACATACCCGACCGGCAGCTGCCATTGGTATTCTTATTTTTGGACTTGCTGCCATTGCCTTCGGATTGGCACTTTCGGTCTCAGTGGGTGCGGCAGATATCAAGTTAGCTACGGTATGGGAAGCTATATTTCATTTCAATCCAGATTTACAAAAACATCAGGTGATTAGAGAACTGCGATTTCCACGTGCTATTGCTGGCGCCTTAGTCGGTGCTTGCTTCGCAGTAGCAGGGGCTATCATGCAGGGGATGACAAGAAACCCGCTTGCGGATTCAGGGCTGTTAGGCTTGAATGCAGGAGCAGGGGTAGCGCTGGCCATAGTATTTGCTTTTGCACCCTCACTCTCATTCACTTCACTAATGTTGTATTGCTTTATCGGTGCCGCTGTGGCCTCTTTTATCGTATTCGGAATCGGTTCGCTTTCTTTTAATGGCCTGACCCCCTTGCGATTGACATTAGCAGGTTCGGCAGTTAGTGCTTTATTGGTTGCTATTAGTCAGGGAGTAGCTATTCTTTTCAACTTATCTCAGGACATAGCCTTCTGGTTAGCTGGTGGGATGGGTGGAGCTAGCTGGACTCAGATCAAGATTATATTCCCTTGGGTGGCCGTAGCCTTAATTGCAGCGATGATGTTATCACGATCCGTCACATTGCTCAGCTTAGGAAGAGAAGTTGCGGTTGGCCTGGGGCAGCGGACAAGGTTAGTTCAATTGGCATGTATGATTGTTGTGGTTATCTTAGCTGGAAGTGCGGTTTCAACGGTTGGCCCGATTGCTTTTATAGGACTAATTATTCCACATGTTACACGTTATTTCGTTGGAGTGGACTACCGCTGGATTATCCCTTGCTCGGCAGTTCTAGGGAGCTTATTGATTATCTTTGCAGATATTGCCGCAAGAATGATAAATGCACCGTATGAGACACCGCTAGGAGCCTTAATTGCCATCATCGGCGTACCGTTCTTTATTTATTTAGCGAGTAAGCGGAAGGGGGAGCTGTAATGCCCAAATTAACCCTTACTCCAGATGAAAAAGAACGCCGCACACGCGCCCTAACGGTGTTATCACTCCTTGCTATACTGATCGTCGTTGTGTTTATAGTCAGTATGAATACAGGGTTTATGCGTCTATCCCCACTAGAGGTATTACATACACTCATGGGTGATGGAACACATCAGCAAAAGCTTATTTTATTTGATTTCAGATTACCCCGCATCGTAATTTCATTGTTAGTTGGAGCGGGCTTTGCAGTATCGGGCTGTATTCTACAAAGTCTCGCACGTAATGCACTCGCTGAACCGGCTACGCTGGGCATAAGTGCTGGTGCAGGTTTTGCGGTAATCATTTTTATCTCGTTTTTTCCGGCTACAACAGCAGCTCCGGTATTTGTCTTGCCTCTCCTAGCACTTGGTGGGGCTGGCCTGACCGCAGCTTTAATCTATATTCTTGCCTACCGGAAGGCAGATGGTCTGTCTCCTACAAGGCTGATCCTTATCGGGATTGCGGTCGCTGCAGGAATCAATGCTTGCCAGCTTGTATTGGCACTTAGGCTTGATCCTAATAATTATCAATTTGTAGCTACTTGGATCGCCGGGAAAATATGGGGTGGGGATTGGAGATTCGTCCTTGCTTTGCTGCCTTGGATCGCGATTCTGTTACCGTTCGCCTTCTATAAAGCCCGGGTTCTAAATGTATTGAATCTAGGGGACCATACTTCATTAGGTCTAGGAATGCGTGTGGAGAAGGAACGTATTCTCCTTCTGGTAACAGCCGTAGCGCTTGCCGGCTCCTGCGTCGCGGTAAGCGGAGGTATTGGCTTCGTCGGCCTGATAGCACCACACCTGGCTCGCAGGCTGGTGGGACCCCGTCATCAGGTGTTATTACCTGCTAGTGCTTTGACAGGGGCGCTTCTTATGATTACCGCTGATACCATTGGTAGATGGGTATTGCAACCTGCCGAAGTTCCTACTGGCATTGTGGTTGCGATTATTGGCGCACCTTACTTTTTATATTTACTCGCCAAGTCGAAAGCGTAAATTAGTTCATACTTAGGAGCTTAGCTCCATAAAACTTTTAAGGGAGTTGTAGATCATGTCAGAACGTTTGAATACAGAAGAATTAAGTATTGGGTATGCTGAGGCTACTATAGTTAAGGGATTGAACTTGTCTATCCCTACGGGGAAAATCACCGCACTAGTGGGCGCTAACGGCTCCGGTAAATCTACAATCCTCAAAACGATGGCCCGGATTATGAAGCCGAAGAGTGGCACCGTAATGCTGGACGGCAAATCGATCCATAACTTTTCAACTAAAGAGGTTGCTCGTCAGCTGGCGATTCTACCGCAGAACCCAACAGCTCCTGACGGTCTGACGGTATCTGAGCTGGTTAGCTACGGTCGTTTCCCTCATCAAAAGGGATTTGGCACGATGACCGCAGAGGATCGCAACATCATCTCCAACGCCATCTCTGTTACGGGCATGGAATCTTTTCATGATCGCCCTATTGACCGTCTCTCTGGTGGACAACGTCAACGCGCTTGGATCGCTATGGCGTTGGCTCAAGAAACAGATATTTTATTCCTTGACGAGCCTACAACGTTCCTAGATATGGCGCATCAGCTCGAAGTTCTTCAACTTTTGCAAAAGCTGAATGAGGAAGAAGGCCGTACCATTATCATGGTCGTGCATGATTTGAATCATGCTACTCGTTATGCGCAGCATATGGTAGCGATTAAGTCCGGTACTGTGGTTAGCGAAGGCTCACCTACTGAGGTTATGACACCAGATGTATTGCGGGAAGTGTTTGGAATTGAAGCGGATATCGTTCCGGATCCACGTACGGGTGTGCCACTGTGTCTTCCTTACGAGCTTGCTGCCTATAAAGCTGTGTAATTATCATCTAAAATCATACAACGAACAGGCTCCCGTCATTGACAAGGGAGCCTGTTCGTTGTTACAGTTGTGGTTGCCTACAATTTCATAATAACTCTTTAAAATAGATCAAGGACCATCATTTATACATGGTTAAAGGAGCATGAAAACATGAATATTGACAAAATTCAAGATGATCTAGAGCAGCTAATGACTGCAGGAATAGTGAAAAGTAATGAGAATTTAAAAGATCACGTGTACACTAAAATGGGCGGCAAAGCTGATATTTTGGCTGCACCAGCTACTTATGATGAAATTCAAAAGATTGTTACATATGCAGAACAAAATGGGATAACCCTTACGGTACTTGGGAATGGCTCCAATGTGATTATCCGTGATGGAGGGGTACGTGGAATCGTTCTGCAAACGGCAGGACTGACCGAAATGGGAATTCGCGACAATCTCTTATATGCGCAATGTGGTGCCAAAATAATTGATGTTTCCAGATATGCGCTTGATAAGGAGCTTACGGGTCTTGAGTTCGCCTGTGGCATTCCAGGAACAGTTGGTGGAGCGCTCTATATGAACGCAGGTGCTTATGGCGGTGAGATCAAAGATGTCCTGCATAGTGCACTAGCTATAAATAAGAACGGGCAATTGGTAACTCTGCAAGGAGATGAGCTGCAATGGGGATACAGAAAAAGTGTATTCGCAAGCGGTGAGTATATTGTACTTGAGGCCAAATTTGCTATGACTTCCGGTGATGTTTTAACGATCAAGGCAAAAATGGATGAACTAACTTATTTACGTGAATCGAAGCAACCGCTTGAGTATCCATCCTGTGGGAGTGTGTTTAAGCGGCCTCCAGGCCGTTTTGCAGGTCAGTTAATTCAAGAGAGCGGCTTACAGGGTACAAGAATCGGCGGTGCTGAGGTATCCAAGAAGCATGCGGGATTTATTGTGAATGCAGATAATGCAACAGCCAGTGATTACATCGGGCTAATCCACCATGTAAGAGCGACTGTGAAGGATAAATTCGGTGTAGAGCTGGAAACTGAAGTGGAGATCATTGGAGAAGAATAAATGATAAGCAAAAAGAGCCCGCAGATCGCTGTGGGCTCTTTTTGCTTATCATAATCATGTTCGTTTAATCTACTGAAAGGGTGTAATTAGCTCTGTCCGTAGTTATTTCTGCCTTGCGGTCGGCTAAGTCTACGATTTGAAGACCTTCAACAGCTAAATCATAAGTGGATTGTGGCAGGGATACCAGTTCACCATCGGCGTTAAGTGTGCTGCCGAAACCTCTTAATATCAGTGCACTTCCAAGATATTCATCAATTACGTCGTCTGCACTGCGGAAATCTACGGCCTCTAAATTGAAATGAACTTTATCCAGATCACGAAGTTCTTTCTTTTCAATAGCGATTGTTTCATTCAAATGATTGTTAAGCCAATCCATAAGCTGCTGTATACTTTGTTCCATAAAATGCTCCCACCCTTAGCTCGAAGATTATTATGAATAAGTTACCCCTTTCTTAGGATTTGAATCCTTTTTTTTGCCACATCTTAATTAACCATATGAATAGTTCATGTGATTAAAAAGAAATCCGCGATCAAATTGCCGTGGTTTTTGAGCTTCCTAATCTCTACATACGCAGGTCTATCCACGTTAATCTGGTGTTATTTGCTGATCTGTATAAGATAACAGTAAAGAGTAGAACTTGTCAGGAGCGGGCTACCCATGGTATAGTTCAAGACGCAATATGCTTTAAGAAGAAGTCTGCGCTAAGTTGTGCAGGAGAGGTTCGCGAACTCCCTCTATAAAAAACTAAGAATATATTAAACAGTACAAGCGGTTGCTGTCCTTTATCCGGATGTTGCTTCCGTTTCTTCTTAGTGGAGCCAAGTTTTCGAAATCTCGTTCTTCTTTCCATTACCGGCCAAGGCCGAAGGAAAAGAGAGGGGTTTTTTGTCGTGTCAGAAGGAAGATTGAAAGAGGAAATGCAAGAAGTTACTTTGCTTGGTAATCAGGGAACACAGTACAAGTTTGGTTATGATCCAGACATTCTGGAGGTGTTTGATAACAAACATCCCGGGCGTGATTATTTTGTTAAATTCAACTGCCCTGAGTTCACTAGCTTGTGTCCTGTAACGGGTCAGCCGGATTTTGCCACGCTGTATATTTCGTATATTCCTGAACAAAAAATGGTGGAATCCAAATCATTAAAGCTGTATCTGTTTAGCTTCCGTAACCATGGTGATTTTCATGAGGACTGTGTCAACATTATTATGAATGATCTGATCTCTCTGATGGATCCGCGTTACATTGAGGTATGGGGCAAGTTCACTCCGCGCGGAGGCATTTCAATTGATCCTTATTGCAACTATGGAAGACCGGGTACGAAGTATGAGGCGATGGCGGAACACCGCTTAATCAATCACGACCTCTATCCAGAAAAAGTGGACAACCGCTAAATTCCAACTTGTGATAAGGAGAGATTCATATGAACAAAAAAGCACTCGTCGTATTCAGCGGCGGACAAGATAGCACCACTTGCCTGATTTGGGCATTGCAGCAGTATGAGGAAGTGCAGGTAGTTACCTTCAACTATAATCAACGTCATGCGGCTGAAATCGAAGTTGCAACAGCGATAGCAGCTAAGTTTAATGTAAAACAGCATATTCTTGATCTGGGGCTGCTCAATCAGCTGGCACCCAATGCACTTACCCGTCAGGATATAGATATCGTGGCTGGTGAAGGAGATGAGCTTCCAAGTACTTTCGTCGATGGACGGAATTTGTTGTTTTTATCTTTTGCCGCAATATTAGCTAAACAACTGGGGTACTCCCATATCGTCACTGGGGTTTGCCAAACGGACTTTAGCGGTTATCCGGACTGCCGTGATGTTTTTGTGAAATCATTGAATGTTACGCTGAACTTATCTATGGACTATGAGTTTGCGATCCACACTCCCCTAATGTGGCTGGATAAAAAAGAAACGTGGAAAATGGCCGATGAACTGGGGTATTTTGATTATGTTCGCGAACACACACTGACCTGTTACAACGGTATTATTGGCAGTGGCTGCGGTACTTGTCCAGCCTGTCTATTGCGTCAGCGTGGTCTTGAGCAATATGAGGCGGAGAGAATGGAGGCCGGTTCTTAATGCTTAACGAGGTTTCAGTCTGCAAAATATTTACGTTCGACGCGGCACACCAGTTAGTGGGACACAAAGGGAAATGCAGCAACCTGCACGGACATACTTATAAGCTCGAAGTAGTGCTTAAGGGCAAACCTATGGCCGCGGAAGGCCACTCGGATGAAGGCTTCGTCATTGATTTCAGCGATATCAAAATGACAGTACAACAAAGCCTTGTAGATCGTTTAGATCACGCTTTTCTTGCTATGGGAAATGAAGCTGTGTTAGAAACGTTAACGAATACGGGCTCCAAAGTAGCCTTGTTGTCTTTCCGCACCACAGTGGAGAATATGTCTTCATATATTGCCTATAAGCTTAAGCAAGCAGGGTTGCCTTTGTACTCGGTAAAGCTATGGGAGACTCCAACCTCTTGGGCAGAGGTGCTGGCTGAAGATGTTCCGGATGAAGGGCCATCCTACCGTTTGTATGGAGGCTGTGATTGTGAGTAAGATTCCTGTAATTGAAATGTTCGGTCCAACTATTCAAGGCGAAGGTGCGGTAATTGGAGTGAAGACGATGTTTGTCCGCACCTATGGCTGCGATTATCGCTGCGGCTGGTGTGACTCCGCTTTTACTTGGGATGGTACGGCTAAGAATAAGGTTCGCATGATGGAAGCAGAAGAAATCATAAATGAATTATTGGCGTTAGCTGGAGATAATTTCGACTGTGTTACGATTTCAGGCGGTAATCCTGCCTTGATTGGTGAAGGAATGGGTACCTTCATCAACCTGCTTCATGAGCGTGGAATAAAAGCAGCGATAGAAACTCAGGGGAGTAAATGGCAGGATTGGTTCAATGACGTGGATGTGCTGACAATCAGTCCTAAACCTCCAAGCTCAGGAATGACAACGAATTGGGAAATGCTAGATAACATCATGAGTAAGATGGAGAAACTGGGTCGTTCTACGCATAGCTTGAAGGTCGTAGTGTTTGATGATAAGGATTTTGATTATGCGAAAAACGTTCACCAGCGATATCCGAATGTGCAGCTCTTTCTGCAGCCTGGTAATGATGATGTCACGGAAGAGGGCAACATTTCTGCTCGACTTCTGGGAAGGCTGGAGTGGTTGTTTAATAAAGTAATCGTGGATTCGGATATGAACAAGGTTCGTGTACTTCCACAGCTGCATGCATTGATCTGGCATAATAAGCGTGGCAAGTAAAAGATTGATGAAATCGTCCGGGTATCTGCTTACAGATACTCGGTTTTTATTTTTAACAGTTGTAACTTCTAGCAGGTAGATAGTCTGTCCCAGTTTCTGGTATGATTTTGAAAAAAGCTCTTGGAGGTTATTCATTTGGAACAATCAACAGCATTATTAATTATCGATGTTCAAGAAGCCATGTTCTCCTATGATCTAAAGCTGTACGATGAAGAGGGTGTCATGGAAAGGATTGTCTCCCTTCAGCAAAAAGCTCGATTAGCAGGTACTCCTATTGTGTATATTCAACATACCGAAGATGAGGAGTACACAAAAGGTACACCCACTTGGCAGATCAGTCACCGCATCACACCGCAGGAAGGCGAAGTTATCGTTGAGAAGCCTACTTGGGATGCTTTTCACCGAACGGAACTGCAAGATGAACTCCAGAAGCTCGGAATCACGAATCTGGTGATCTGTGGGATGCAAAGTGAATTCTGTCTGGATACGACAATAAGACGCGCATACAGCATGGGATATAAAAGTGTACTGGTTTCAGACGCTCATAGCACTTTTGATAATGGGGTTCTGAGTAGTAGGGAGATCGTTAAGCATCATAATGCGATAATTGGAGGTAGATTCGCCCAGTTACGAGCTGAAAGCGAGGTTCAGTTCTAGATGAATACACCCCAGGCTGCCATGAAGCCTATTCAGCGTTCTCGCCTTAGATTGTTTGCTGGCAAACGATATTTTATTTGGAAAAGATATTTGAAATGGTGCACTGGACGAAGCAAAATAGCGAGGCAGCGTACGGATGAAACATTATCTTATACAGCCATGACTCATGCTACCCCGTTATTAAGAAGTCTTCGGAATGTAGATATGGTGCTTCAATACAATAAAATAACTAACTTACGGCTGGCAATTGCGAAGCTGGATGGACTTGTTGTGCACCCGGGGGAGACTTTTTCCTACTGGAGAAGTATTGGTAAGCCCACTAAGCGAAAAGGGTATCTGCAGGGTATGGTGCTGCATTATGGTGGTTTTCATTCCGGGGTTGGAGGAGGCTTATGCCAGTTGTCTAATCTGATCTATTGGATGGCACTGCATACGCCACTTACCGTTATGGAACGGCATCGTCATAGTTATGATGTATTTCCAGATGAACAACGTACGCAACCTTTTGGAAGCGGGGCGACTTGTTCTTATAACTATTTGGATCTTCAATTAAAAAATAACACCGCTCAAACGTATCAACTAAAGCTCTGGCTGGACGATAGCCATTTACACGGGGAGTGGAGATGCAATGAACAGGCGCTTTATGATTATGAAGTATACGAAAGTGATCATAGGATTAGTCTAGAGCCTTGGGGCGGATATATACGCAGTAACAAGATCAGTCGAAAAGTATATACACGCTCTGGAGATCTAATTGGAGATGAAGCTGTAACTGATAATTACGCACTAATGATGTATTCTCCGCTTCTTCATGGATAAGAGGTTAGGGCTTAGGGATATAACATAGAAAGGCATGAAAATTATATCTCTAGACCATCTCCAAAGGAGCGGATTAACAGCATGAAAGCACTAACCTACCAAGGGAAGAAAAAAGTGAAAGTTAAAGAAGTAGCTGATCCGAAGCTTGAGAAAAAAGATGACATCCTCGTTCGGATTACCACTACGGCGATTTGTGGCTCGGATCTGCACATTTATAACGGGGAAATTCCAGGTATGCATGATGATTATGTTATTGGTCATGAGCCAATGGGGATTGTTGAGGAAGTGGGTCCTGACGTAACTAAAGTCAAAAAAGGTGACCGAGTCATCATCCCCTTTAATGTCGCCTGTGGGCAGTGTTTTTTCTGCCAGCATGAGATGGAGAGCCAATGCGACAATGCTAATGACGCCAAGGACACAGGCGGTTATCTTGGTTATTCCGATACTTATGGCGGTTTTGCAGGCGGACAAGCTGAATTGCTGCGGGTTCCTTATGGTAATTTCGGCCCTTTTGTCGTTCCTGAGGATGCAGAAATGGAAGATGAGCGGCTTCTTTTCTTATCGGATATCGTTCCTACTGCTTGGTGGGGAGTAGAAAGCGCGGGAGTGAAGCCGGGAGATACAGTCATTGTTCTCGGCTGCGGGCCCGTTGGACTGCTAACTCAAAAGTTTGCTTGGATCAAAGGTGCCTCTAGAGTCATTGCTGTTGACCATATCGGCTACCGATTGCAACATGCGAAGCTGACCAATAATGTTGAAGTTTATAATTTCGAAGAGATCAAGGACATTGAGGCTCATTTGAAGGAGATCACTCGTGGGGGCGCAGATGTGGTTATTGACTGTGTGGGTCTAGATGCCAAAATATCTGCCTTGGAGAAAGTGGAAACGGTTCTGAAGCTGCAAGGAGGCTCGCTCAGTGCATTCAGAATGGCCGCAGATATCGTACGTAAATTCGGAACCATCCAGCTTGTAGGAGTCTATGGACTTAATTACAATATGTTCCCGCTGGGTCAGCTATTTGAACGGAACATTTCATTAAAGATGGGACAAGCGCCGGTGATTCACTATATGCCGTTGCTGTATAAGATGATTAAAGAAAATAAATTTGATCCTACAGATATCATTACGCATCGCCTGCCAATTAGTAAAGCGGAGCATGGCTATGACGTTTTTAGTGAGAAAAAAGAGGATTGCATCAAGGTTGTTCTGAAGCCGTAGCCTTTTAAGAAGCATGAGCTTTCGTCAGAAATGACATTGCTTTTGCTTTTTTTAGTGAAATCTTATGAAAATAGATGCATTTTTTCACGGTCTGCGTTAAATTAACATAAGTGACTTAAGATATTGAAAGGACGCGTAACATGTGAAACTTAAAAAACCGCCACTTCCGATTCCACTATTAATGTTGATAGGGATTGTGGCCATCTCTTTTTCCGCCATTTTTATTAAATGGTCTGATGCACCTGCATCTATACAAGGCATGTACAGATTATTATTTACCTCACTGCTGATGCTGCCTTTTGCAAGACCCTATAGTGGAGCTGCTTTTGCTCTTCGTAAAAAAGACTGGCTAATGCTCATCCTCTCAGGCGCAATGCTTGCGCTGCACTTTTTGCTATGGATGGGATCATTAAAGTATACTTCGGTAGCTAGTTCAACAATGATCATGGCCCTGGAGCCTGTATTCATTATGCTGGGTGTTTATTTTTTGTATAAGGAAAAGACAGCTCTGTCCGCTATTCTAGGGCTTGGCATTGCGATTGGCGGTGTCGTGTTTATCGGCTGGGGGGATATCGGCATCTCTGCGGATAATCTAAAAGGTGATCTATTATCGGTCGGAGGCACTGTCGCGGTAGCTGTACATATGCTGATCGGTCAAAAGCTAGTGGTGCGCATGCCCTCTTATTTATATAGCTTGATTGTCTTCTTATCAGCCGCTGGCGTGTTTGCCGTATACAATCTGTTCATGGGGATTTCCTTTTTTAATTATCCGGCCAAGGAATGGGGAATCTTTGTATTGTTAGCAGTGGTGCCAACGGTGTTTGGCCATATTTTGTTTAATTGGTTACTACAATATGTATCCGCGACTACGGTTTCAATGAACATTTTAGGAGAACCAGTGGGAGCCAGTATCTTAGCGTATTTACTCTTGGGTGAACAGCTAACAACCTTACAATGGGCAGGTGGGCTGCTCGTCATGATTGGCCTCGCAGTATATTTGTACGCGGGAAGAAGGAAAACTATCCGGATGGCTGATGCCATTCAGAATGCTTCATAACAGATATTTTACACATAAAGGGGTAGCAATGGATGGAAGAGCAGAATCAATATTCAAATAATCAGGCAGAAAAAAACGCTGTGCCAACAAGCGAAGAGCTTTGGAACGAAGATACTTATACCGCTTGGGTAACTCGGTTTGGTACACCGTCAGAAGCAGCTGCAAAATTAATAAAGGAACCAAGTGCAAAGCTTCACCCGCTCCTTTCTTTTTTTGGAGAGGTGAAGGGGAAGAAAATGATGAATTTAATGGGCTCAAACGGGATGAAGGCCGTGGCACTCTCATTACTAGGTGCGGAAGTAACGGTTGCTGACTTCTCGGAAGCCAATGCGAGATATGCGGCTGATCTTGCCCAAGAAGCAGGGGTACCACTAACCTATATCGTCTCAGATATTCTTAAGCTGCCAGAAGACATCCTTGATGGTTCATATGACATCGTCTTTGCAGAGTTAGGAATTGTTCATTACTTTACCAACCTTACACTATTCATGGAAACAGCTCGCCGATTGCTTTCTCCTGGAGGCGTATTTGTACTCCGCGATTTTCATCCGGTAACGACCAAGCTTATTTCCTCGAAGGGATCTACTGCGAAGGTACGCAAACACAAAGTAAACGGAGATTATTTTGACTCATCATTGGAAGAGAAGAAGGTATCCTATTCCAAGTATTTGCCTTCCACAGGTAAACCAGCAGGTGAACAAGAGCATAGTGTTGTGTATTGGCGCCGCTGGACACTCGGAGAAATTGTAACCGCAGCAGCTAATAGCGGACTAGTGATCCGCCAATTAGTAGAAGAACCTAATCTATCTTCCGACGTGTATGATAAGGGAATTCCTAAGACCTTCACATTGGTGGCTGGAAATGGCGCAAGCCTGTAGGAGGGTTCGCTGACATGTGATTTTTAGGATATAACATTTGTGCTGAACTGAGGTGCTCTCGGTTCAGCTTTTTTTGTATGTAAAACATAAAATTTTAAACTTTTTTACGGAGATTATTCCATTACAATGGCAACTTATAGGGAATACAATGATTTTATATTCCGGATTGAAAGCGATTACTTTAAGGGTTAAGGCATTCTCAAAGAATTTGAGGTGGATATCAAAATGAACGAAGTGTTGCTTCGTATGGAGGGAATCAACAAGTTTTTCCCAGGTGTTCATGCTTTGAATGAATGTCAATTTGAGCTGAAGCGTGGGGAAGTTCATGCGTTAGTAGGAGAAAATGGCGCTGGCAAGTCTACCCTTATGAAGATTGCGACAGGTGTCTATTCCAAGGATGCGGGTCAAATGTGGTACAAGAGAAATGAAGTGGAGATTGTTAATACCCGTGAAGCACAGGAGCTTGGAATTAGTATCATCCATCAGGAATTGAATTTAATGCCTCATCTTACGGTCGCCCAGAACATTTACATTGGACGAGAGCCGCGTAAAGCTCTGAAATGGTTCGTTGATGATGTGGAGATGAATCGCAGGGTACAGGTACTGTTTGATCAAATGAATCTGAAGCTGGATCCCAGAGTTTTGGTATCAGACCTGACCGTTGCTAATCAGCAAATGGTTGAAATCGCTAAAGCCTTGTCTTTCCAAGCCGAGGTATTGATCATGGATGAACCAACCGCCGCGTTAACAGATACAGAAATTAACGAGTTATTTCGAATGATTAAGCAGCTACGAGAGAAAGGTGTGGGAATTATTTATATCTCTCACCGCATGGATGAATTGAAGCGAATTACAGACCGCATTACAGTTATGCGTGATGGTTGTTATGTAGATACCGTTCGTACCGATTCAATAACGATTGATCAGATCATCAGCATGATGGTTGGACGTGAATTATATCAAACGTCGAAACCAACGATTGCAAAACAGACTCAGCAAGTTGTCTTAGAAGTTCGAAATCTTTCTAGAGGGCATGCGTTCAAGGATATTAGCTTTCATCTGTATAAAGGTGAGATTTTGGGCTTCGCTGGTTTAATGGGAGCTGGACGTACCGAGGTTGTACGTGCCGTTTTTGGTGCCGATCCCATCGATGAGGGTGAAATTATGCTCCATGGAAAATCGGTTCGGATACGTCAGCCACATCAAGCAGTACAGCATGGTATTGGGTATTTGTCCGAAGACCGCAAACGTTTCGGATTGCTTGTGGATATGGATATCAGTATGAATAATGCGATTGCCTCCTTTTATAAATTCCGTAATTCATTTGGCTGGATGAAGGAGCGGGAGATGCGAAGCTCAGCGGAGCAGCATGTTGAAGCGCTAGCCACCAAAACTCCAAGTGTAGGTCAAAAGGTTAAGTTTCTGTCCGGAGGTAATCAGCAGAAAGTGGTCATCGGCAAGTGGTTGACTAGAGACTGTGATGTACTCATCTTCGATGAGCCCACACGAGGTATTGATGTAGGCGCGAAAAGTGAAATTTATAAGCTGCTGGATCAGCTTGCGAGCGAAGGGAAGGCGATCATTATCATTTCTTCAGATCTTCCTGAGATTCTAAGAATGAGCCACCGGATTATCATTATGTGTGAAGGGCGTATAACAGGAGAACTCCCTGCAGAAGAAGCATCGCAGGAGGCGATTATGAAATATGCGACGAAACGTTCATAACTGTTCAAGAGTTAACCGGAGGTGTCAGGACTATGAAGATCGCGGATAAAGAGATTAGTCAGCCAGCGGGTATGAAGCAAACGGGAGGGCAATCCGGATTCAAACAAAAATTATTGGCATTTGCCAGTCTGATCATATTGGTCATCGTATTTTCTATATCCTCCAGCAACTTTTTTCAATTCTCAAATCTTGTCGGAATTCTAGTTTCTACAGCTGTAATCGGAGTATTAGCGCTTGGAGCTACCTTTGTTATTATTACGGGCGGCATCGACCTTGCTCTCGGTACTGTAATGACATTCTCATCTGTTATGGTTGGAGTCATTATTACCTTCTGGGGTCTGCCCGTCCCGTTAGGCATTGTAGGTGGGATTCTGGCTGGAGCACTGTGCGGCTTTGTCAGCGGTTTGATGGTGGCGAAGATGAACATTCCACCCTTCATCGCCACTCTGGCGATTATGATGGTCACCAAAGGCTTGTCGCTTGTCATCACCGGAGCCAAACCTATTTATTTCAACGATGATCCGATCTTCGCCAAGATCGCCATGGGTAAAATGATCCCTGGTATACCCAACACCATCGTTATCTTCTTATTACTCGGTATGATCGCAAGCATAATCTTGTCTAAGACGATAATTGGGCGTTACAACTTCGCGCTTGGCAGTAATGAAGAAGCTACTCGCTTATCAGGTGTGAACACAGTCAAATGGAAGATTATTATCTATTCCATTACAGGGATTTTTAGTGGAATCGCAGGTATCCTGATGGCATCACGTCTGAATTCAGCTCAGCCATCACTGGGCACTGGCTATGAACTAGAGGCTATTGCGGCAGTGGTCATTGGCGGAACTTCCTTAAGTGGAGGTGTAGGTTCTATTCTAGGCACGATTATTGGCGCACTGATTATGAGTGTGCTGACGAATGGCTTACAGATTATGTCCGTGGCTCAGGAATGGCGGACGGTCATTGTCGGTGTTGTAATCATTATTGCGGTTTACGCTGATATTCTACGCCGCCGTAAGCAATAAACTTGGTATGATCTCCATCCGGAGTGATATACAAAGCAAATGATGAGGGGGAAGATTCAAATGAAACTGCGTCGTAGAGGGTTTATCATGCTTGCCTGTCTATTATTAGTCACTACATTGCTGAGTGCATGTAACAACAATGATAGTAACAAGAGTGCATCCGGTTCAGACAAACCATACATTCCAGTCATATCAAAAGGGTTCCAGCATCAATTCTGGCAAGCGGTGAAGCAAGGAGCGGAGAAAGCTGCTAAGGAATTTGATGTTGAGATTACCTTCGAAGGTCCAGAAAATGAGAGTCAGGTGGATAAACAAATTGAGATGCTGCAAACCGCTCTCGACAAGAAGCCAGCTGCAATTGCGCTTGCCGCACTGGACAGCAAAGCTGCGATTCCTTATCTAGAAAAGGCAAAGGAAAATAAGATTCCGGTCATCGGCTTTGACTCTGGTGTAGACAGTGATATCCCTGTAGCAACAGCAGCGACTAACAATAAAGCAGCAGCGGCTTTGGCCGCAGATAAAATGGCTGAACTGATTGGCAAGAAAGGTAAAGTGGGCCTTGTCATACATGACCAAACGAGCAGCACAGGGCAACAGCGTCGCGATGGCTTCTTGGAACAAATGAAAGCAAAATATCCGGATATTCAAGTGTTAGAGCCGCAATATGGAGGTGGAGATCAGTTAAAGTCCACAGACCTTGCGAAAGCGATGATGCAGGCAAATCCGGATCTGAAAGGAATCTATGGCTCTAATGAAGGCTCTGCTGTAGGTGTGGCTAATGCAGTAAATGAATTGCAAATGAATGGTAAGATCGTAGTCGTCGGCTTTGATTCTGGCAAGCAGTTGATGGATGCTATCAGCAGTGGTGTTGTGGCTGGTGCTGTTACACAAGACCCCATTGGTATTGGCTATCAAGCTGTGAAGGCAGCTGTGCAAGCGATTAAAGGGGAAGCGGTTGAAAAGAACATCGACACGGGGTTCCACTGGTATGATAAAAACAATATGGATTCCGATGAGATCAAACCTCTACTATACGAATAGAGTTTAATAATAGAGGTTGCCTCCCGCAGGCGGCCTCTATTATGCTTATGCTGATAAGTTTAAAGTTGTGGAGGTGTTGGATGTATAAGATAATTCTGGTTGATGATGAAGATGAGGTTCGTGAAGGGATCAAACAAAAGATCTCATGGAGTAAATATGGGTTTGAGCTGGTTGGTGATTTCGATAATGGCAGAGATGCACTGGAAGCAATCGAGCAGCATCGTCCTGACGTAATTATTACTGATATTTGTATGCCTTTTATGGATGGACTGGGATTGGCCAGAGCTGTGATGGATAGGTACCGGGATATGAAGGTCATTATCGTCACTGGATATGAAGACTTCGAATATGCGAAGCAGGCCATAACACTGAAGGTGACTGAGTACTTATTAAAACCGATTAATGCACGTGAGTTTGCTGAATTTCTAAGTAAGATGAAGCAGGATTTAGATGAAGATCATCTACAAAAAGCGAATTTAGTTAAGCTTCGTATGCATCTTAATCAGAGTCTTCCATTGCTGCGGGAACGATTCTTGGAGCAGCTGGTAACTACTCGAATGAAAAGCGAAGAAATCGAGAATAAATTGAGTTATTTTCATATTCCGTTGCAGGGTCAAGTGTACCTTGCGCTCGTTATAGATATAGAACTGGAGAAACGAAGCCAGGACCTAGCTTTTGATACAGAGCTACTGCGTTTCGGCGCCTTTAACATTGTTCAAGAGCAGCTGGAGAAAGAGCAAGAGGGAGTGGTATTCCAGACGAGAGATGGAAAAATCGCTGCGATATTATCCGGCAATTCAGAGACGGTAGAAGTAACAACACAGCATCTTGCAGAGCAAGTCCAGGGTAGCTTAAATAAATATTTGAAGCTGTCATCCACCATAGGCATCGGTAGAAAATATAATACATTGCAACAAATTCCACAATCCTTCCAAGAAGCGATCTCCTCCATAGAATATCGTTACCTTTTAGGCATAGATAAAGTTATCTCCATACAGGATCTTGAGTTTGGGAAGGGATTGGATCAGGCGCATTTCACCTCATGGGAAAAGCAATTTATATCCGCTTTAAAGACAGGTAAAGCTTCTGCTGTATCGGAAATTCTGTTGAAGTGGTTTCAGGAGCTTAAAAGTAATACCTCCTCTATAGAAGGCTGCCGTAGCAGCATCTATCAGCTGCTGGTTTCTTTGATGAACTATGTGGTCGACATCGGCTTCATAAATACAGTAGTTGTTTCGCATAATATGTTTGCAGAGGTTGCTGCGCTTAAGACTTTAGATGAAGCAAGGAATTATCTGGAGAGGACTTGCCATGCGCTGATACTTAAACTATCGGAACAGAGAACAACGGTTCGGACTTCTCAGATGCAAGCCGCAGAAGCTTATATTCGCGAGAATTATTGTAATGACAGCTTTTCACTCAATGAGCTGTGCAGCCATATTTTTATGAGCATCAGTTATTTCAGTGCAACTTTTAAACAGCATACCGGTGAAACATTTATAGAGTATCTGACTCGACTCCGTTTGGAAAAAGCAAAAGAACTCCTTACGGTCACACAGTTGAAGACATATGATATCGCTGCCAGAGTTGGTTATGCTGATCCACAGTATTTTAGTGTTATTTTCAAACGTAATGTAGGAAGCACACCGAAGGAATATCGACACCGGCAGAAGGAGAATCTCTCTCTATGAGATCACAGCGCTTTTTCCGCAGCCGAAGTATTCATACTAATATTGCAATCTCCTTTTCACTTCTTATCCTCTGCACAACTATTGTCCTGAGTTATACTTCCTATCGCCTGTCCTCAGCCGCGGTCAAGGGCAATTCTGTAGCCTATACTTCTCAATTAATAGAACAAGTAAAACTAAATATCGAGAATTACATTGGTAATATGGAGAGCATAGCTGCTCTGGTGTTAACTAGCAGTGATCTAGAGAAATATATAAAAGGCTCGAAATTAGATGAAGAAGAGGCGCTTAAGAATAAACTGCTTGCCAGTCATTATCTCCGGTCAGTCGTTCAGTCCCGCTCGGATATTTCCTCTATATTATATGCAGGCTCAGATGGCATGACCGTTTCGGATCGACAGCACGCTGTTTTGAAACCGCTTCCTGAACTAATAGCTCAAGATTGGTATCAAAAAGCTATGAATCAACTTGACGTTGCAGTTTCTTCCTCTCATGTGCAGCACATCTTTCAAGATGAATACCGGTGGGTAGTCTCGATCAGCCGAAAACTCTCGAATGCGATTGCTATGACGGAAGCGGATCAACAAGGTGTACTGCTCGTAGATCTCAATTACAGTGTAATTAATAATCTATGTAAACAAATCGAACTGGGTAAACGAGGTTATGTTTTTATCGTCGATCCCGCAGGTAGCCTTGTCTATCATCCACAACAGCAGTTGATCTACTCCCAGCTCAAGTTCGAACAATTAGAGACGGTCCTTGGGATCAAGAGTGGATCTGTTACGGTTAACACGGGGAATGATCAGAAACTGTACACTGTGGACACTACCAGCTTTGGCTGGAAAATAGTTGGAGTCACTTATCCGGATGATTTGGTCGCGAACAAGCAACGTATGCAAGGAACCGCCGCCTTATGGGGAGCAATTAGTTTGATTTTTGCTATGGCTATATCGATATTTCTCTCTTACGCACTGACCAAACCGCTGAAGAATTTGGAGCTGAATATGAAAAAAGCGGAACGTGGAGAGTTCGACATACGCGTGGAGATTGAGAGCACGAATGAAATCGGCAAGCTTGCTCGTACGTTTAATCTTATGATGATGAAGATTAAAGAGTTAATGGGACAGATCGTTCTGGAGCAAGAGATGAAACGTGTGAGTGAACTGAAGGCACTGCAAGCGCAGATTAAACCTCACTTTTTGTACAATACACTTGATTCGATTATTTGGATGGCAGAGACAGGAAAGATGGAGGAAGTGGTGGAGATGACTTCATCTCTATCCAAGCTGCTTCGTTCAACAATTGGTGAGGGTGAGGAATTGATTCCGCTAGCCAAAGAATTAGAGCATATTCGGCACTATTTAACGATTCAGAACATGCGTTATCGTAATAAATTCACTTATTCCATAGAGGTACAAGAAGATATCCTAACCTGCAGCATTTTAAAAATGGTACTTCAGCCTTTGGTTGAAAATGCGATCTATCACGGCATAAAACATAATCCTGAGCAAGGGCACATTCTGATCCGAGCAAGACAAGAACAGAACGATATTATCGTACAGGTCATTGATGACGGTATTGGGATGGATGAAGAGCAGATGGGTAAGGTACTGCTGCAAAAATCAGATTTCAAGACTGGCAGCGGTGTAGGTGTCGCGAATGTGAACCATCGTGTCCAGCTGTATTTCGGTGTGAAATACGGTTTGTCTTTTGCAAGCGAGATGGAGGAAGGAACGACGGCCACTTTACGAATACCTGTGATTTATGAGGAGGAGAGTCAATGAGCGCTTTACGGTCAAAAATTGGCCTGTATACTCTGCTGCTGCTCTTCATTGTTACTTTGGGTTCATTAGCCTATCGTATGTTTACAAATGAGCTTGACGCAAAGGTTAGGACCATTATTTATGTGCCCAAGACTATCGATAGCAGTATTGAATTCTGGGAAGTGATGAAACAAGGTGTGGCAACAGCGGCTAAGGAGTTCGGCGCAGAGGTTCGCACGGTTGGAACGGATACAGAGCTTGATGTAGATCAACAGATAGAACTGCTGGAGCAAGCAATTAAGGAGAAGCCTGACGCCATTATTTTATCAGCTACAGATTATTATCGCCTCATTCCAATCGCGGAAAAGATCAAATCAGTTGGCATTACGCTTATTACTGTAGATTCGGGCTTAAGCGGTGGTGTATCAGAGAGCTTTATTGCTACAGACAATTATGAAGCAGGACGTAAGGCAGGGCAGGAGTTAAGAAAATATATTGATCCGGAGGATAAGGTCGCTATCGTTAACTTTGTACAAGGCTCTGCCACCGCAATTGAGAGGGAAAGAGGGGCTCGTGATGCCCTTTTAGAGAATGGAGTTCATGATGTGCAGCCTACATTATTCAGTGATGGTTCCGTGCGGAAAGCGTACCAGTTAACTGTTGATTTACTAAAGGACGAGCCAAATCTAAAGGGGATAATAGGTCTTAATGAACCTTCAACACTAGGGGCTGGGCAGGCGATTATGGATATGGGATTTCAAGACAAAGTGAAATTATTTGGGTTCGACAATTCTAGCAATGAGGTGAAGCTCCTCGAAAAAGGGATCTTGCTTGGCACGGTTATGCAGAAGCCTTTTAATATGGGGTACTTAGCTGTGAAGACGGCGATTGAAGCTGTTGAGGGTGAGAAAGTGGAACGGATAATAGATACAGGCTCCGTGATCATCACGAAGGAGAATATGTATTTAAGTGAAAATGAGAAATTAATGTTTCCTTTTATAGAATAAATGAACAAGGAAGCTTCTAAAACCGTTTGCGGCTTTAGAAGCTTCCTTGTTTTTTTAAAGATCAAGAGTCGTTACTATATCAACAAAGGATTGCTGCAACGGTGTTAAAATATGATCTTTACGCCAGCCGAGCACAAACCCGCCGCTTTCAGGCAGAATCCCTGGCAGGTTGGCATAGCTAAGCTTGCCTAGCTCAATCTCAGCTTTAACCGCCGCTTTAGAACATATACCAACACAATCACTCCCGCTAACTAACTGCTTAATCACTTCTGGAGAATTCAACTCGGATCGGTTCCATAAACGGATTTGATTGAATTGTGCCCATTGATCGGCATACCCTCGTAAACAAGATCCTTGCTCATGCTGAATCCACGGCTCATTGGCAATTTGTTCAGGTGTTAATTTCTCTAGGCCTTCAAATGGATGTCCAGGTGCAAAAATTAGGACAGGTTCATCACGGACAATAAGCTGAAAATCAAAAGATTCGTCCTGCCAATCCGCAGTATGTAAAATGGCCATCTGAATATCCCGACTACGGAGACGCTCACGTAACAAAGCATCGCTTTGAACAGTCAAAGAGTTGTTAATCCCCGGATAGAGTTTCATGAATTGGATTAACACATTAGGTAAAATATAAGTTGCAGGAATAAAACTGGCTTCCAGCTCTAATGTTCCTTTTGAGGGGGAAGAAAATTGTTTAACTGTGCGCTCAGCTTCTGCTGTGAGAGAGACGATTTTGAGGGCGTATTGATAAAGGGCCCGTCCAGCATCCGTAAGCAGCACTCTTCCGCTTCGGTAAAGAAATAGAGGGGTTCCGAGCTCAGCCTCCAGATTCTTCATATGAAAAGAAACAGTTGGCTGTTTAAGGCCTAATTCTGCGGCTACATCGGTTACTTTTTTATATTTTTCAATTAGAACTACGATGTTCAATTTCATAATATTCATGACTTTCCTCCACATAATACTAAGTTGGATTATAAATTATATCTCCATTATAGATTATATCTATACAGATATACACTTTATATTGGTATTTTTTTCGTTCGCTTTACAAAGATAAGAAGTTTCTCTAACGAACGAGCTCTAGAATAAGAAGAGTCAGAGGGGCCAAGAAGTCCCGGACAACATATAACATATGCGTTTGATGAACTTTTACAGTAACCATGCATATGGGGGCCAAGCTCCACAACACCATGTTAAAGCTTTCGAAGCCAGTTTGGTATGAACTGATCAGGGAGCCATGCTAACAAACCATTTAGGAGGAGACAAAACAATGCAATTCAAAAAATCATGGATCATGACTTTGGCTTTAACAAGCGTACTGGCACTATCGGCTTGCGGTAACGGCGGGGCTAACAACACAGGAGGAAACGCTGCAGCAACTAACGAAGGAAGCGGCGGCGCTGAAATAAGCGGTTCGATTCTGGCTTCAGGTTCAACAGCATTACAACCCTTGGTTGAGCTGGTAGCAGAGAATTTCATGGATAAAAACACTGGCGTGGACATTCAAGTTCAAGGCGGTGGCAGTGGTACTGGTCTTACTCAAGTAGCTGAGAAACAAGTAGATATCGGAAACTCTGACGTATTCGCAGAAGAAAAATTAAAAGATGCAGATGCGGAAAAAGCAGCAGCACTCGTAGATCATCAAGTAGCAGTAGTAGCGATCGCAGCAGTATCTCATCCTGATGCTGGTGTGGATAGCTTGACTAAACAACAACTGGTGGACATTTTCACTGGTAAAATCACTAACTGGTCTGAAGTAGGCGGAGCGGATCAAAAAATCCAAATCATCAACCGTCCAGGCAGCTCCGGTACTCGTGCAACCTTTGAAAGCTTTGCGCTTGGAACCAAAACAGAAGATATCCCAGGTTCGATTCAAGAAGATTCCTCCGGTACGGTTAAGAAAATGATCGGTGAAACTCCAGGGGCAATCGGATACCTTGCTCTTTCTTACCTGGATGATTCCATTAAAACACTTAGTCTTGACGGTGTAGAAGCATCTGTTGACAATGTTGTTTCTGGTAAATACCCAGTATGGGCTTACGAGCATATGTACACAAATGGTGAACCTAATGCAACAGTAAAAGCATTCCTCGACTTTTTCTTAACTGACGAAGTGCAAACAGGTGAAGTTGTTGAACTTGGATACATCCCAGCTGTTAAAATGCAAGTTGTTCGCGACGTTGCAGGAACTGTTACCGCTAAGTAATTTAATTCTAGGCAATGTTATTGATTAGAATCTCAAGTGATTAGAGGCGGATACATCTGCCTCTCTTTTCACTTTAGAAAGAGGGAGCAATTGAGGGTGAAACTAAAGAACTCACGATTCGAAAAACATCATATTGAAGATTTTGTTGGACGTACTTATATGTCCTTCTGTGTATTACTGTTGATAACAATCATTGTATCGATGGTATATTTTGTAGCGTCTAAAGGAATTTCAACCTTCACAAGTGGTAATGCTACAGTTTCTGAATTTCTCTTCGGTACAAAGTGGTCGCCTGAAGCGGATACGCCTTCCTTCGGAGCTTTTCCATTTATCTCGGGCTCCTTCCTGGTTACTTTGCTTGCCGCATTGATTGCTAGTCCACTTAGCTTATGCGCTGCGTTATTTATGACTGAGATTGTTCCAGGGTGGGGCAAAAAATTACTTCAACCTGTTATTGAGCTTTTGGCAGGGATTCCTTCGGTAGTATATGGTTTCATCGGATTAAGTGTAATTGTACCGTTTCTTCGCAACAACCTGCCGGGCCAAGGCATCGGGGTAGCTGCAGGCGCGCTTGTGCTCTCGGTAATGATTCTTCCGACGATTACAAGCGTGGCTGCAGACGCGCTGGCTTCATTGCCGCAAAACTTAAAAGAATCTTCCTATGCGCTTGGTGCCACCCGGTGGCAGACGATTTCGCGGGTGATTATTCCAACAACCTTTCCTGCCATTATGACAGGGATTGTATTGGGAATGGCTCGTGCTTTCGGTGAAGCACTCGCTGTACAAATGGTTATCGGGAACGCGCCATTCGTACCAAAATCACTCTTTGAGTCAGCTTCTACCTTGACCAGTGTGATCACACTCGGTATGGGGAACACGACCATGGGCTCACCTCACAATAATGCACTGTGGAGTATGGCACTGGTTCTCATGCTGATGACTTTCGTATTTGTCTTCTTTGTGAGAATGCTTGAAAGGAGAAATAAAATTTGAAGCCGAGAACCGTAAATAAAATTGCCACCAGTCTTATTGTATTTTTCGCGATGCTCATCGTTGTCATTCTACTTGGACTTTTGGGATATATCCTCTTTAGAGGCTTAAGCCATATCAGTTGGGATTTTCTTTTCTCCGCACCGCAAAAAATTCGAGCAGGTGGAGGAATCGGACCGCAGCTATTTAACTCCTTATTCCTGTTAGTACTGACACTTATTATTACAGTTCCGCTTGGACTGGGTGCCGGTATTTATATGGCGGAATATGCTCGTCCCGGTAAGATTACCGGCTTTATTCGCTTGATTGTTGAAGTGTTGTCATCTTTCCCTTCCATCGTAGTCGGCTTGTTTGGTCTATTGCTGATTGTTAACTATTTCAATCTGGGCTTCTCCTTAATCTCCGGTGCGCTGGCATTGACGGTCTTTAATCTACCGCTGATGGTGCGGATTACAGAGCAAGCTTTCCGTAGTGTTCCAAAACAACAAAAAGAGGCTGGTTTTGCACTAGGATTGTCAAAGTGGAAAATTGTTACCTCGGTGTTGTTTCCGGTAGCATTACCTACAATTATTACAGGTACTATCTTGTCCGCTGGCCGTGTCTTTGGGGAAGCAGCTGCGTTGATGTTCACAGCAGGGATGAGTAGTCCAAGATTGGATTTCACCAACTGGAATCCACTTAGTGCGAATTCACCACTGAATCCCTTCCGTCCAGCGGAAACGCTGGCTGTCCACATTTGGAAGGTCAACAGTGAAGGTCTAGCTCCAGATGCTGCACAAATTGCTGCGGGAGCTTCGGCGGTGCTTGTAATTATGGTGTTAATCTTCAATCTGGCAGCACGTTATTTTGGAAGATTTATTTATCGAAAGCTTACAGCTTCAAAAAGAATGAACTAATCATACAAATTAAAGTAGAGATGTAGGAGGAGTAATCGATGGGAACGTCGGCAACAGCAGTGCGTGAATCTTTTCAAACCGAAGACCTGAGTATTTTTTACGGAACATATGAGGCAGTAAAGGGGATAAGCCTTCCATTTGCTGAAAATACGGTTACTGCACTGATCGGCCCCTCCGGCTGCGGTAAATCAACCTTTCTTCGTTCTTTGAACCGGATGAATGACGAAATTTCTGGCTCAAAAACAAAAGGAAGCATCTGGATTGATGGAGTGGATATTAATGCTCCGGGTACGGATGTGATTAAGCTGCGTCAGAAGATCGGGATGGTATGGCAAAAGCCAAATCCGTTCTATAAATCGATTTACGATAACATCGCTTTTGGACCTAAGTATCATGGCATTAAAGGTAAAAAGGCTCTTGATGAGATTGTTGAGAGCAGTCTTCGCAAAGCAGCATTGTGGGATGAGGTAAAGGATCGTTTAAAAGATTCAGCGCTTGCACTTTCCGGTGGACAACAGCAGCGTCTTTGTATTGCTAGAGCGTTGTCGGTTAACCCGCAAATCCTGCTCTTGGACGAACCAGCATCAGCTCTAGACCCGGTCTCCACAGGTAAAGTAGAGGAGCTAATCAAGGAGTTAAAAGAAGAGCTTCGCATCGTTATTGTGACACATAATATGCAGCAGGCAGCTCGGATCTCTGATTATACCGCATACTTTTATCTAGGCTCCCTTGTCGAATATGATAAGACGGATAAAGTCTTTACCAATCCAGAGAATCAAATGACGCAAGAATATATCATGGGCCGATTTGGCTGAAGCTGTGAACATCGTTCTTTCGGGAACGGTGTTTTTTTGTGATTTCAAGAGTTAATATGCAGAGAAACAATAACATCCGAAAGCTTCTGCGAAGTATATCGGTTGTTTTTAAATGAAAATACCTGTGATTCGAATGGTTACTTGTTATTTGCAAAAGGCAGAAAGATGCTGTATCATTTGTGATAATGATTATCATTATTACTATATTAGGGAGGGGATCTTATGACGCAATCTCAACAGACTCAACAGAATAGTGTGGCCGAAATAATAAAAGAACGACGCTCGATTAAGCTTTTTAAAAAAGATCCACTTCCACAAGGCCTTTTAGAGGAATTATTAAATGTAGCGGTATGGGCACCGAATCATGGTGTGCGTGAGCCGTGGAGATTTATTGCTTTTCAAGGGGAAGGTTCGAAATTCCTAGCTGAATCTGCATTTGCTTTTGTAAAACGTGCTATAGCTGATCCAGAAGTGGCTGCTAAACGTAAAGAATATATTTCGAATATTCCATTAACAGTAATCGTAGTGATGCCTGAAGATCCTCGGCAGAGAGAGTGGGACGAGGATTTTGCAGCAGCGTCCGCACTTGTACAGAACTTCCAGCTCGCAGCTTGGGAGCAAGGTGTAGGAACGATTTGGAAGACTGATCCCTACATCAACAACCCTGAATTCCGCACTAAAATTGGTGTGAAGCCCGGCGAAAAAATTGTAGCCATGATCCATGCCGGATATCCGGAGACTGTACCTGACAGCCGTCCACGCACAGACGCTTCGGAGCTGCTGAAGATCGTAGACTTCTTTCCAGAGAATGGCGTAGTGGAATAAGGAAAGTCGAAGGCATTCGTAAATTAAAAGCGTCGAAAGATCAAAAACATCGAAAAAGCGTCGAAAGATCAAAAAGATCGAAAGATCGAAAGATCAAAAACATCGATAGATCATTAGCATCGAAAGATCAAAAAGATCGAAAGATCGAAAGATCGAAAGTATCGTAAAAGCGTCGAAATATCAAAAAGATCATAAGCATCGAAAGATCAAAAGTATCCTTAGGGATGCTTTTTTTGTTGCTTTGACTAGCCGTAGTCGGGTGGGGGGGAGGGCTACTGGGTGCTGATCACGATTCGCTGCCGGTTCCTCTGCTGATGTGGCTCAACCTTCTACTTACTTCCTAGTGATCTCCTACTGACCTCTTGTGGCTTCCTACAAATCTCCGTATCGGACTGTATTGCAGCTATTTGAGCTTTTTGAGTCATTTTGCCGATCTATCGGACCGCATAGCTCTTATTACCATGTAACTGTGCAGAATTGGTGTGGTTATGAGTAAATAGCTGTAACTGGGTCCGATAGCACGTTAATTAGCTGCAAATCTACGAAATAAGGACTCCTCAGTCCGATGCAACGGCGAATATGTGAACTAACTCCAAACTAACCTAAACTAACTAAAGACCCTCAGTATGTTACGGACCGTATAACAGCTATTTGAGCTTTTTTAAGTCATTTTGCAGATGTATCGGACCGCATAGCTCTTATTACCATGTAACAGCGCAGAATCTGTGTGGTTATGAGTAAATAGCTGCAACTGAGTCCGATAACCCGCAGAAAACAATCGAATTTGCATAATAAGGTCATCTGAGTCCGAACTATTGGCAAAAGTGTGCTTACATACTAGCAAAGGCGGCGAGTTAGGCATCGCAGCTGACTGGCTATGGACTCAGTTACAATCACTCTTCACCATTTGATCCAACGGTGGGGAGAAAGTATTTCCTGACGGAGAGGGAAAGGAAAATGAAGTCTGGATCCTAATATGAAACGTTGATCTTAATAAGAAACGTCGATCCTAATATGACACGTCGATCCTAAAGTCAAACGTTGATCCCACCAATTAAATGCAATATATAATGTACATAATGACCGATATAGATTACAATGGTGGAAAATGGAATGCATGACAAACATTAAAAGGGGTTATGGAGTGGGAGAGAACAAAAACATCAAGTTGAAGCTGGCTAGGATCCAAAAGAATCTTTCCCAAGAACAGTTAGCGGAAGTTGTAGGGGTTACACGGCAGACGATCGGCTTGATTGAAGCTGGTAACTATAACCCGACGATTAAGCTGTGCATAGCCATCTGCAAGGCGTTGGATACGTCATTAAACGATATTTTTTGGGAGGATTAGTTGTGAAAGGGCCAAAGATTAAAGATGAACGAATTATCACAGAAATTCAGAAGTTTAGTACGCACGGATTGTTGATTGTGTTAGTGGGATTTATGATTAGCCTTTTGGTAAAAGTATTTATCCTGGAGTGGGACATCAAATATTGGGTTGATACTTTTGGGATTATGCTGTTAGGTTGCTTGTATGTTACCGTTCGTTGTGTCAAAGATGGGATATACCTGCTGCCAAGTAAGGAAGGAGAACTCAAACGGTTTAAGAAGATTCATTTAATATCGGGAGTTATCAGCACAATTATTTGGGCCACACTAACATTTTTGCTTGATTTTAGAGAAGCGGGAGAAGTGGATATTAGAAAAAATATATCGAGTACTCTCGTGGGGTCGGTTGTTTTTTTTGTAGGGATCACTTGGGCGATGTGGTACATAATTAATAAATCCAACAAAAATGCTGACAAGAACATTGAGAATTAAATATTAATATTAAAGATAACTACCTCTTGAAAAACTAATGTCATTAGTTTATATTTAAGCTAATACCATTAGTTTATCGGAGGGGTAAGGATGAGAGTAACACGTGAAGGTCATTTATTGCAGTTGACTTGGATGCCCAATTTTTTTCCAGTGAATTGTTACATTATTGAGGAAAATGATGGATTGACTTTAATAGATGCGGCTATGCCATTTAGTCTAAAAGGAATTATGGAGACTGAAGCGAAGCTAAATAAGAAGCTTACACGCATAATCTTAACGCATGCGCATGATGATCATATTGGGGCACTGGATGGACTGAAAAAGCAACGTCCAGAGGCTCAGGTGTACATCTCTGAGCGAGATTCGGCATTACTACGTGGAGATCGTTCACTTCGGGAAGGAGAACCTCAAACCCCTATTAAGGGAGGCGTGCCGAAGAAGATAGCTACCAAGCCAGATGTCCTTCTCCACGAAGGGGATACCATTGGCTCATTATCAGCGATTCACACTCCAGGACATACCCCCGGCTCTATGTCTTTCCTTGATTCACGCAGCGGTGCTGTAATCGTGGGGGATGCTCTTCAGACCTTCCGGGGTACTGCGGTGGCTGGAACCATCATCCCCCTGTTTCCTTTTCCAGCAATGGCTACATGGAATAAAGCTCAAGCTCTGAATAGTGCGATTAAGCTTCTAGAGTTATCTCCAGCTTTACTTGCTGTGGGTCACGGCAACTTACTTAAAGCGCCAAAGCAAGAGATGGAGAAAGCCATAAGTAAGGCACAAATGATTCAGGATAGGAGTAATTAAATGTCACCTAGAGCAGGATTAGATCGTCACACGCTAGTGATTAGAGCAGCAGAAATTGCCGATGCTGAAGGTATAGAAGCTGTTACCTTGGCTGCACTAGCAGCTAAACTAGGTGTTCGTTCCCCGTCACTATATAACCATATAAATGGCCTGCAGGATTTGCGGACCGGGCTCGCCATTTACGGTTTAGAGTTATTATTTACTTGCATGTCGAACGCAGCTGAGGGATTAAATGGAGATGCTGCTGTACACGCGATGGGCCGGGCATATGTGGATTTTGCTAGAAGTAGACCAGGTTTGTATGAGACTACACTACGAGCGCCTGAACAGGAGAACACGGAGCTTGAAGCGGCTGGTGAGCATATTTTGCAGTTTATAATTCAGGTGATGAAGAGTTATCAATTAGGTGAAGAAGGAGAACTTCATGCCGTAAGGGGATTACGGAGTATCCTACATGGATTCGCCTCTTTGGAGCAAAAGGGTGGATTTGGTATGGCGCTCGATACTAACGAGAGTCTAACCCGCTTGATTAGCACTTTTATAACCGGAATTGGAAATATGAAATCAGATTAAATTAGATCTAGGAGATGATGAACAAATGGGTCAGGAATATGAACAAGGTAGTGTCACCACTTATGGGGAAACAGCAGAGATTATTACGAAATTGGGGATTTTACCGCTTGCTGCGCTGATTCCCGGGCACCCGTCTTTAAACGGCTTAACTAAGCCCGAGAATTGGCATACTGGAACAGATTTAGATCCGTGGTCATGGCGTGCGCAGTTTCCAGGTGAGGGTCTTGCAGGATACGGAAAGTTTATTAAGAAAAAGGCTATTTTGGTCTCAAGGGAGTGGTTCCCGGCATTTGTAGCAGCAGTAGGCAGTACCAAATCTATTGAAGAGCGGTATAAGGATGGGTTGGCTAGTAAAGAAGCTGTGACCTTACTGCAGATTGTTCGTGAACATGAAGGCATTGATACACGTAAACTTCGGGCAGAGGCTGATATGAAGGCAAAAGAAAAGAAAACAGCCTTCGATAACGCGGTTACTGAGCTGCAAGGATCGTTAGATATGGTGATCTCAGGCATCAACCAACGCCTGAATGATGAAGGTGATGTAAATGGTTGGAGCAGCACCTCGTTCGAGACGGTCAGTCACTGGATGTCAGATAACGGTTTATCCGCTTTTGAAGGGGATAGAGAAGAGGCCGTAGCTTGGATACAAACGAAGATGAACGGGGTATGGTCGCCAACAGCAATAGCTTGGACAAACAAAGCATTCTCATGGAATTAATAAAAACGGTTAATCACTGCTCCATAGAGAGTGATTAACCGTAAGCGTTTTCCAATAAAATTATATCCATCACATTAAGGTTCCAACATAGGCGCCAAGTAAGCAATCAGGAAATACAAGAATCCAAAAAGCAGCATAACATAGGCAGTGTATTTAATAGCATTAGATGCAACAATTCTTGAATCTACCGGTGGTTGAATTTCTAGCTGTTCTTCTTCGAGGCTGTCAACTTCTTTGGATACTGGGTCTCTCAACATGATAATCCCCTCCTTGGAAATTCAATCCTTAACTGTATTGTGACATATTTGTGAACGGAAATCAACAATAGTGTGAACAAATAATGAACTTTTATTCAAATTTGGGCATTTTACCACCTGAAATGTTGCTATTAAAACAAAAACAACCCGCTTACTCTCTAATTAGAGAGCTAAGCGGGTTGTTTGAAGTTGGTTCTATCTAGGATCTAACGGGTGTTGTTTAAGCCTTAAGCCCAATCCCCATTACGGAAGATAGGTACTGTTGTTCCATCATCGTTAATTCCGTCAATATTCATTTCAGGTGAGCCCATCATAAAGTCAACATGGGTATGGCTTTGATTCATTCCTTTTTCCAACAGCTGTTCTTTAGTCATCGTAATTCCTTCTTGAATTGTGAAGGCATAAGCTGCACCTAAAGCCAAATGACAGGAGGCATTCTCATCATACAACGTAGTGTAATAAAGAATACCGCTCTCAGAAATCGGAGAGTGGAAAGGCACCAAAGCAACTTCACCAAGATAGGAAGAGCCTTCATCCAGTGCGATTAGTGATGCCAAAGTTTCTGCGCCTTCTTCAGCAGTAAAATCAATCACTTTACCGTTCTCAAAGGTCAGCGTGAAGTTATTGATTAGATTGCCGCCGTAGCTAAGTGGCTTAGTGCTGCTCACTTTACCATTAATACCAGACTTCAGAGGGGCAGTAAACACTTCTTCCGTAGGAATATTGGCTAAGAAAGGGACGCCCTTACCGTTCACAGCTCCAGCCTGACACCAGATGTGTCCTTCCGGCAACTCAATAGTTAAATCTGTACCAGGTGCTGTATAGTGCAGCTTGCGAAACTTACTTTCATTCAAGGAAGCGCAACGAGTTTTGAGTCCATCTAAATGGCGGCTCCATGCTTCAATAGGATCTTCCTGATCCGCACGTGTGGCTTTAAAGATGGCGTCCCATAATAGTTCAACCTGCTGCTCTGATGGAGCGTCAGGGAACACTTTTGCCGCCCAAGAGGCTGATGGGAAGGCAAGGCCGCTCCAGCTCGCATGATTCCCCATTAAGTACTCACGATAAGGTGCTAGGGTCTGCCCAGAAATACGTTGATTATCGGCAATTCTTCCAGGTTCAACGCCTTTTAAAAGATCTGGGTCAGCGGAGATAATGGTTAGAAATGCGGCTCCCTTTTTAGCAAGATCCTCTAATTCATCGGCTTGCCACTGCGGCGGCTCCAGGAAGGAATCAGATGGAGCAAGATCATAACGTGTACGTAATACAACTTCATCACTATAATTTACCTTTACAAGTCTCGCACCGGCTTCATAGGCTTTACGAACCACAAGTCGCACAAGCTCTGCGGATACAATATCTGCATTCACAACGAGTGTCTGACCCGGTTGAATATTAACGCCAATCTTCACGGCCAGCAATGCGTAATTCTCCAGCTTTTGCTTGAAATCCAACATAGTTTCTATTCCTCCCAATATCCTGTATCTCTTGTGTGCTTAAATTAGAACGCCCAGTTTCCATTCAGGAAGACAGGTTCTTCAGTTCCATCAGCAGTTATCCCGTAAATGTTCATCTCAGCTGACCCGATCATGAAATCCACATGGGTTACACTATTGTTGAGGCCATGCTCAATTAACTGCTCTGGATTCATGTCTTTACCGCCTTCTAAACAGAAGGCATAAGCCATACCTATAGCAAGGTGATTAGAAGCATTTTCGTCAAACAATGTGTTGTAATAAAGAATGTTGGATTCAGAAATAGGGGATTTATGAGGAACCAAGGCAACCTCCCCTAAGTATTTCGCTCCTTCATCCATGCTAATGAGGTGCTCTAGCGCTTCTTGACCTTGCTCAGCAGTAACACTTACAATACGGCCGTTCTCAAAGCTAATAGAGAAGCCATCGATGATGTTGCCGCCATGACTAAGTGGCTTTGTGCTTCTTACAGTGCCATTAACACCAGTCTTTAGTGGTGCAGTGAAGACTTCTTCGGTAGGCATATTGGCTACAAAAGAATGACCTTTTGCATTAATGCTGTCTCCTTGTGCCCAGATATGGCCTTCAGGAAGCTCGATGCTAAGGTCAGTGCCAGGTGCTATGTAATGCAGCTTTTTATATTTTTTTGCATTGAGTACATTCGCTTTTTGCTCCAAGGTGTCAAGATGCTCCTGCCATGCAGCTACTGGATCTTCACGGTCAAGACGCACGGTGTGGAAAATGGCTTCCCAGAGTTTATCTACACGTTCTTCGGCTGGAACCTCAGGGAATACTTTATCCGCCCAAGCTTGACAAGGAACAGCTACAATACTCCAGCTCACTTTGTCGGACATTTGCATTTCACGATATTTGGTGAGGGCAGCTCCGCGAACTTTTTGGAAATTGGAGATACGTACTGGATCAATACCTTTAAGTGCATCAGGATCTTCAGCGATCACGTTAAGGATAGCCGCACCTTTTTCGGCGAATTCAGTCATTTCACCTGCGTACCAAGTAGGAGGCTGAGTGAATACCTCTGGCGCAGCGTGTTCAAACTGTTGGCGTGTAATGCTTGCATCACTCCAGTTCACCTTAACTAAACTTGCTCCGATAGCATATGCCTTAGCGGTAATTAGACGTACGAAATCAGCGGCAAGAATCGGTGCATTCACCACTAGAATTTGCCCGGGTTGAACATTAACACCTATTTGTACAGCTAAATCTGCATATTTACTAAGCTTAGCCTGAAAATCAGTCATTGTAATTTCCTCCATTTACTAATAGTTTAGTACTTTACAAGCATTGTACTAAATTATTAACCGCCGGATGAAAAAAGTCAATTACGTGGAATTTACAGTGCAAAGAGAAGGAATTACATTCATTTCAATGATATACTGAAAGGGTAGCTGATTTGATGATAGGAAGGAAGATAAGTGGATGAATTTAGAGATCGTAAGTGCTGAAATGAGCCGTAAAGAAGATAAAAGTTATGTAGGGAGGACTGTATTCACTCTCGAAAATCATAAGGCTCCATATGAAATTACTTTCTTCAGTACAAGAGGAACGGAATGGGATTACAGTCTAAGCTTTGCGGGTGAGCCTGGGAGCGAGGAACAGTTCTTAGAAACGGATGCATTGCTGGAGAATAACGATGATGTGTACAATCAGTTGCTGGATGCTGCACTTGATCAACAAGAAATCGTGGAAGAACAATAATATTATTGATATGACGCCAGCGGCATTATCTGGTAGCCGCTGGCCATATCATGATTATCCAATCGTTATCTTACCTTCTGGGTAACGGTACAGTTCTTTACTACCTTTTGGTTTCAAAGCATAAGCAAGTGTAAGTGGTCCGGTCCGGCCCATAAACATCAGGATAATCACTAGAACCTTTCCTGCCGTAGTCAGTTCCGGAGTAAGGCCCATAGATAAGCCTGAGGTTCCAAAAGCAGATACTGCTTCAAAAAGTACAGTTAGAAATTCAGCGCTCTCGGTTAAGGATAATAACATCGTAGCGATGACAAGCAGCATAAGAGACATTAATGTGATAGTAAGGGCTCTATATACATTTTCTTTAGCGATCCGGTGGCGGAACATTACAATATCTTCTTTCCCCCGTAATCGCGCAGCTACTGCAGTAACCAGTACGGCGAATGTAGTGATCTTGATTCCTCCACCCGTCGACCCAGGTGCAGCTCCGATAAACATCAATAGAATCATCAGAAATTGTGTGGATTGCCGTAAAAGTGGAACTTCAATGGTGGTGACACCACCAGATCGCGGAGTTACCGCTTGTAAAAAGGTCGCCCAAAACTTTCCGCTTGCACTCAAGGGCTTCAGCGTAGAATTAAACTCCAGTAAAAAAAACAGCCCCGCACCAATAACAATCAATATAAGAGAAGTCCAAAGAACAACCTTTGAATGAAGAGTGAGTCTTCTGCGTTTAGGAAAGTCCATAAGATCAGACAGAACGATAAAACCAATCCCTCCAAGAAATATGAGACTCATTGAGGTGAAGTTAACAATGGGATCATTTACAAAACGAGTAAGTCCGCTAAACGGCCCATGAATATCACCGAAGAGATCAAAGCCTGCATTATTAAAGATAGAAATACTGTGAAAAATCCCATAATATGCTGCTTTCCCAAAGGGCATATCCATCATAAACCTTCCAGCAAACAACACGGCCCCCGACAGCTGAATAACAAGAGAATAGATCAGGACTCTACGGATTAAGAGTACAATTCCCTGCATCGAATTTTGGTTCATGGATTCTTGCAAAAGGATTCGCTCTTTCAAGGATATCCGTTTATTAAGGACCAAGGTAATCAAAGTAGCCATCGTTACAAAGCCTAATCCTCCGATTTGAAATAAAATGAGTAGAACAACTTGTCCGAAGGTAGTTAGCTGAGTTCCCGTATCAATGACCGCAAGGCCTGTTACACAAGTGGCTGAAGTCGCCATAAACAAGGCATCGATAAAGGATATTTGTCCGGATGTTGAGGAGACCGGGAGACTAAGCAGAAAAGTCCCGGCAGTGATAAGGATTAAGAATCCTAGTGATAAAACTTTGGGTGGGGTCATTTTAAAACCACCGAAGTTCAGGTTAGCCAATGTAATTCTCCTGACGTACGTGATATTGGAGTAATGCTCACAGAATTATAACACAACTTACCAGCCCTTCCCTAAATGGAGGGAGGTAATTGACATATTTTATCGAATTATTCTAGAATAACACCCTATCCGTCAACTTAAAAGAGGAGGCTTTCTTAATGATGATAAGTCCGATTCTGAATCAGATTGGTGCTGTTTTTATTCCGGTAAAGGATATTGAGAAATCAAAACAATGGTATTGCCAATTGCTTGGACTCCCATTAGATGGAGAGGTATTATTCGGTCATTTATATGTAGTCCCTATGCAGGGACCGGGCATCGTTTTGGACAGTAAGATTTACACCGCTGAATCTGTTCTAAACATCCCTTCGTTTCATCTTAACACCGAGGATATTGATGCTGCTTATGATTATGTAAAGGCCAACGGAGGAGAGATTCTCACGGATATTGAGCATGATCATTGGTTTAATTTTAAAGATCCCGATGGAAATGTGATCATGGTCTGTCGTTGTTAATCGTTGTATAGAAGGGAGTAGACGAATGATAAGAGAAGCTAGGACCGAAGACGCTACCTTCATTGAAGAACTTTATCGGATTTTGCTGCCTGAGCATCCAGCTATTCATGTATCTCCTGAGCGGCTGAAGCAGATAGCAGATCATCCGGAGAGTTTTCTATATGTGTGCGAAGAACAAGAAACAATTGTCGGGTCGTTACATCTTCATTTTTGTATGGATGCTTTGTGTGACGATAGGCCCTTTGCTGTCATAGAAAGAGTCATTGTGGCTGAAAAAGTACGAGGAAAAGGGTATGGCGCAATGCTAATGAGACATGCCGAGAATGTAGCAATCTCCAAGGGAGCCCTTAAGATTATGTTATCAAGTGCTGCAAAGAGAGAAGAAGCGCATCGTTTCTACGAAATTCTTGGTTATGATAGCAGCTCCAGTAAGGTATTCAAGAAGTACTTATAGTTATTTACGATTGGAAGTGATGATATGATGGTTACACTTAGAGAACTGGTGCCGGAGGATGCAGGTGAATTGCTTCGACTTCAGCATCAGTTAGACCAAGAGTCCAAATTTATGTTATTGGAACCGGATGAAAGACAAGCTAGTCTTTGTCAGGTCAAAGAAATGCTCGAAAGCTTTCTGGCAGCAGAAACTTCAATTCTTATAGGGGCAGAGGTTGACGATCATTTGGCAGGTTACTTGTCTGTTAGAGGTGGAAGTGTTAGACGCAATAGACATAGCGCGTACATAGTGATTGGGATTCAGAAACAATATCAGGGGAATGGGATTGGGGCTGGCCTGTTCCGGGAGATGGACATCTGGGCTATGAACAATGGGATTGTTCGTCTTGAGTTATCCGTCATGACCCATAATCAAGCTGCTTTGGGGCTGTATACCAAGAGCGGGTTTGAAATCGAAGGGACGAAGCGGAAATCTCTTATTGTCGATGGTAAGTGGGTGGATGAGTATTATATGAGCAAAATTCTCCAAAAAGAAAAAAGGATAGAGTGTCAGATTTAATCTGATGACCCTATCCTTTTTTTTATGAATAAAGGTTATGATTTCGTAATTTATGATGATTCAGTGTTGCTTGATTGTTCGATAACAACTTCAACCTTGCGGACACGGTATCTGTTCATCTCGCGGATGGTCAATGTTACATGGTCACGAACAATACTTTTGCCAATGGCTGGATCTGCGATATGACTGTATACCCAGCCTCCAACTGTGGTCACTTCTTCATCTTCGAAATCAAGCCCTGTAAGATCCTTGACCTCTAACAGAGATACCTTACCGTCGAACAGATAGTTAGTATCGCTTATTTTTTCGACTTCTCTGCGTTCATCACCGTCAAACTCGTCACGGATTTCACCAACGATTTCTTCCAAAATATCTTCAATCGTGATGAGACCGGATGTTCCGCCATATTCATCAAGCAGCAAGGCAATATGCACACGCTCCAACTGCATACGAGTTAGAAGATTCTTGACCGGTGTCACCTCAGATACTGTCAGTACGGGTTGAATTAAGCTATGGAAATCAAAATCAGGATTGTTATCATACTGCAAATAGAGCTGTTTCGTGTTGATCATTCCGATAATATTATCCTTGCTGCCTTGTGCCACAGGGAAACGAGTATATTGCTCCTTGCGGATAATTTCGAAATTTTCTTTCAACGAATGATTGGTGAAAAGACATACCATATCGGTTCGCGGAACCATGATTTCTTTGGCGAGCATCTCATCAAAAGTAAAGATTCGGTTAACATAGCCATATTCGGCTTTATTGATTTTCCCGCTTTCGTAACTCTCGGACAGGATCAAACGAATCTCATCTTCACTATGCGCGTCTCCATGCTCACTAGCTGGTTTCATCCCAAAAAGACGAACAAGCATATTAGCGGAACCGTTCATGAACCAAATGAGAGGGTACAAAATTCTGTAGAACCAAATAATCAGCGGTGAAGTAATTTGACCGATTTTTTCCGGAATGTTTATAGCTGCCGTCTTCGGAGCAAGTTCTCCGACAACGACGTGCAAGAATGTTGCAATGATGAATGCGAGTAAAAACGCAAGAGGGTGACTCACACTAGAACTGATATTGGCCCAGTCGAAAATAGGAAGCAATAACTGTTCGAATGCAGGCTCTGCCAGTGCACCAATACCCAGCGCAGTGATGGTAATCCCGAGCTGACAAGCGGATAAATAGCCATCGAGATTAGCGGATACCTTCTGTACTGCCAAGGCATTCTTCTTTCCGTCAAGCACCATTTGACTGATCTGGCTACCTCTAAGTCTCACCAATGCAAATTCTGTTGCTACAAAAAAAGCGGTTAAAATAATCAAAATAACCACCAACGTCAAACTAAGTCCTATACCCATATAATCTTTACCATCCCTTTCGTTCCTAAAATAGGTTATACTCATTATTATGAGTTCTTATGAACTATTCTACGAACTTTTCAGTAAAATATCAAATGGTGGAGGGAAACAGATATGGAATCATTTGCATTGACTCGTGTGGAGATGTCCAGTCTACTGCTCTCATTGACCGGATTGTCAGACCGGAAACCGCTGAATATCCTCCAAGAGGCATGGGCAAAGTTTCACCGTGAAGAATTACAAAAGGGGACTTCGTTGCCCGCTTTTTTATCAACCAATGTTCCACCCATATTACAAAAGATCATTAAAGGCGGCCATGTAAAAGGCTTTTCACTTGGTGAAATTGCTTCATTGGGCCATCTTATAGAGTATTCCACATTGACCGTCACAGCTATGCAAAATTGGGTCAAGCGCGACTTCAAGGAATATCTCGGTTCGCCTAAAGAAGGAAAGAAATATTCGGTTAATCAGGCGGCGCTTTTGTTTATTATCGATGATCTCAAATCCGCTCTTAACTTTGAAAGTATCCGCCAACTGTTCCAGCTAATGTTCCTAAAGCCGGATCGGGATGATGATGATCTAATTGAACCGGCCAAGCTGTATTACGCCTATGCAGGGCTTTTTGAGGAGATCAAAAGCAATCCATCGATTCAGACGCAATGTAAAGTAGATCAAGTGTTGCACAAGGAGTTCTCTTGGAAAGAAGATACCTCGTTAAAAAGCTCTATAGATCGTGTAATTAACCGGCTGACACATTTGTCGAGAGCGCAGAGAGAATCCGTTCGTAATATGCTGCTTATCGCCACAATTTCTGTGCAGACCTGTTATTTTCAATCGCTGGCTAGGCAATACTTTAATGCTGCTTTATTTCTTGATTTTTGAGCACTTCAATTTTAAAATGTATAAGTGAAACAATCAAAAGTAAGTTTATTGGTTAACAGGTTGAAATAAGGGGGCTTCGAAGTGAATCAAATGACACTGCTGCGGAATCCGAAACAAAGGAAATTACTCTTCAGCGCTGGCTTGAGCTGGATGTTCGATGCGATGGACGTCGGAATGATTTCTTTTGTTGTAGCAGCTTTAGCTAAGGATTGGAATCTGGGACCGGAGCAGATCGGTATATTGACTAGTATTAATTCCGTCGGTATGGCAGTAGGTGCTGCAGCGGCAGGGATATTAGCAGACCGCTTTGGCCGTAAACCGGTATTGCTGTGGACACTCCTTATTTTCTCGGCGGCAAGCGGATTATCTGCATTTGCAACAGGCTTTGCGATCCTCTGTGTGCTTCGTTTTATTGCTGGGTTTGGTCTTGGCGGAGAGCTGCCTGTCGCTTCTACCTTGGTCTCAGAGAGCATGCCTGCTCAGGAGAGAGGCCGTGCGGTTGTGCTTTTGGAGAGCTTTTGGGCAGTCGGTTGGATTGCTTCGGCATTAATCGCGTTCTTCATTATCCCTGATTATGGCTGGCGTATAGCTTTCGGAATTGGGGCTGTACCTGCACTCTACGCTTTATATCTAAGACGGGCGATTGATGATTCACCGAAATTTGCTGAGATTAAAAAGGCACCCGTTTCCTTAAAGAAACGAATCGCTACCGTATGGTCGCCAGAATATCGCCGTTCTACAATTATGTTGTGGATTTTATGGTTTACGGTGGTGTTCTCGTATTATGGCATGTTTCTATGGCTGCCTACAGTTATGGTACTTAAAGGCTTCAGCTTGGTCAAAAGTTTCGAGTATGTGCTTATTATGACGCTCGCTCAGCTGCCTGGATATTTTACTGCCGCTTACTTTATTGAAAAGTTCGGACGTAAATTTGTCCTAGTCATCTATATGTTGTTCACTGCGGTTAGCGCTGCATGGTTCGGAAATGCGACTACTGAAGGCATGCTGATGGCTGCCGGAATTTGTTTATCCTTCTTCAATCTTGGCGCTTGGGGTGGCATGTATGCTTATACGCCAGAGCTGTACCCAACGGCTATTCGTTCCACAGGCGCTGGTTTAGCAACTTCCTTTGGCCGGATTGGGGGCATTATCGCACCTTTGCTGGTAGGGGTTCTAGTAGGTAAATCTATGGCGATTGGCTCGATCTTTATGCTATTTTTTGTAACGATTATTATCGGTGCATTAGCGGTATTGTTCCTTGGCAAAGAAACAAAGGGAACCGAGCTTCTCTAAAGTGTGATTCTGCATTACATACTTGATGTTAATCTATCAACAATGCTAAAATATCAAGAAGAAACGATGTTGTCGTCCTGTATGGATGACCACTATTCACGTAAGAACAAAACGGTTCCTTCACAGTTGTGAACAGGACCGTTTTTTTACATTAATCCTTATTTATAAGGACGGAGCGATCGCACATGAGTAATGATAGGAAACAGCCGCATTTCACAGAATTAGTCTGGGAAAGTACGGAACAAAATGTACCGATTCCGCCGCGAAATTCCCCTGAACCTGCGCTGCCTAAGTCATCTTCTAAGAATAATGGCAAAACAAATTCAACCCCTGAACCTTCATTACAGCTGCAGCTTTGGGATACAGAGATGGAAACGCCGGAGCCTGTGAGTACCACCGAAGGGCAGTTCGTAACAAGAGCGAAGGAATTAGTTGAAAAAACTGAGGACACAGCGCTTTTTGTTCCTTTTAAGAGTTACTGGCCTACATATGGCCATATGACAGGCACGCAAAGCAGATGGTATTTTTATTGGCGGAATGAAGTTAGACAAGGCAGATATCTGAAAACAGATCTTTCTTATATTTTTCTGCATGTATATGAGCTTATTAATGGCGTGGGGTGGACTGACCCTAATGATGGCTATAGGCAGCTAAATCTGATCTGGGAAGCTTACCGGGAAAGTTATAAACGTTTGGATCAATATCTTGGCGGCTGGATCGCGGACTTCTCTTTTGTACATCATTTGGATGTCCCGCTTTCTATCATTGTGGCTCGTTCACGTGGTCTTGCTGGGGATCTGGCGGAGCTTGAATTAATGAGAGGACTGACGACTGCTCCTGAGCAGCTAACCTTCGCAGTATTAACGGCAATGTCGGACTATGATATTAGTAAATCCAAGTTCTACATCGGAGAAGGCAATGAGGCTCTTGAACAATACATTCCGCAGGTCGTGGCGTTAATTAATGCTTATGTCACCCGGAAACACGGCTCCAATCTAGTTGAGATGTTTCCGCCTGGACCAGCGGTGATGCGGGAGCGTTATTTATTCCGAAGTGCCGTATATGATATTTCATTATATGGCTATTCTGTTCTTATACCGGTTGTACGTATTAGTAAATCTCCACCACTTCGCAGTCTGATTACAAGGCTATTTCGTCTGACTGAGAATAAACTCCGGGAACTGATGGGCTACCGCGGACGACTTAAAGGTATTAATGTAGATGCCGATATGGACGATTTGATCACTCGTTTTCTAAAGCGTGAGTACCTTAAAGAGACGCAGGAAGACAAAGGGCCGACAGTCGTCATAGATCCTGAGAAGCTAAAACGCCTGCAAAGTGATTCTGAAATTGTACGGACAATGCTTACGGTTGAGAATATGGACGAGCAAGATTACGAGGCTAGCGAGCTCGAAGCAACTATCGGTGAAATCGATCCAATACAAGATAGTAAGGAAGAATTGTTGCCTGTAGAGGTGATTGAAGAAGCTCAAGCGGTTAGCATAGGATCGGAGGCAGAACAGTTTGCCAATGCTTTAAGTCCACTACAACGGGAAGCACTGCTTGCTCTTTTGGATGAGGATGGAAGTCAAGCTTTACTGAAGCTGGCTGCTGCTAATGGCACGATGTCAGAGCTTCTAATTGATGAGATTAATGAGATCGCAATGGACATTCTTGGTGATCTGATCATTGAGGGGGAAGACATTGTTGAGGAATATATCTCTATGCTGCGCAATATTTAATGAGGTGAACTTTGGATGAGTGAATTAAAAATACCTAAACGAATGACAACTGCGCTAGTCAATTCGATGACGGCTGGTGTTGTTCCGCGTATCGGACTAGAGCACATAGCCGTTGGCCGTCGGCCGGAGATTGAAGCCATATTAAGAGATATGGAGAACATTGCAGAGGGTGGGGCAGCTTTTAAGCTGATTACAGGCAAATTCGGCAGCGGCAAAAGCTTTCTGCTTCAGATGATCCGTAATTACGCGATGGATCGTGATTTTGTAGTAGCAGATGCTGACCTGTCCCCTGAGCGTAGGTTAGTAGGAACTAAAGGACAAGGTCTAGCGACTTACCGGGAGCTAATGAGCCATTTATCGACCCGCACACGTCCAGATGGTGGAGCGTTGGAGATCATCCTGCAGAAATGGATTATTACGCTACAGCAGTCCGTGATGCAGGAGAAGGAATATGGGCCTGATCACCCTCAGCTTGGTGAAGAAGTAGAGAAGCGAATTTACGCTGTAGCCTCTGAAATGCGTGGTTTGGTACATGGTTTTGATTTTGCCAAAGTACTCGCCTCTTATTGGAATGCACACAAGCTGGCCGATGATGACCAGAAACAGGATTCGCTTCGCTGGTTGCGTGGAGAATTTGCAACTCGGACAGAAGCCCGCAAAGCGCTTGGAGTTGGCGTGATTATTGATGATGATAATTGGTATGACTATATGAAGCTTTGGGCGGAATTTACCGCGGCTATTGGCTATAAAGGTCTGCTGCTGTTTATTGATGAAGGTGTCAATCTTTATAAAATTACGAACAGTATTTCCCGTCAGAGCAACTATGAAAAGCTGCTTACCATGTTCAATGATACGATGCAGGGGAAGGCAGAGAACCTTGGGATTTTTATAGGGGGAACACCGCAATTTGTGGAAGATGGACGGCGTGGATTATTTAGTTATGAGGCACTGCGATCGCGATTGGTTGCTGGCCGGTACGGGGCGGCGGGTCTGAACAATTATACTGGACCTATCATTGCACTGGACATGTTATCACACGAGGAAATTCTTGTACTGCTGCAAAAGCTTAAAGAGATTCACGCCCTACATTATGGTTATGAAGCACGTTTATCACAGGAACAATTGGTTCATTTTATGGAGGAAGCGGTTGGAAGATTAGGGGCTGAGGAACTCTTAACTCCACGGGAGGTAGTTCGTGATTTCATGGATCTGCTGCATACGCTCCACCAGCATCCGGAGATTACTTTTGAACAGCTAGTGGGCGAAAAAACGGCTAAGCCAGCTGAGACTGAGCAAAATGAACTGGATGGGTTTCTGGCGGAGTTTGAATTATGAGTGATAATCCGTTCTATAGGCTGGCTCCCTTCATTAAAGAGTTTATTTATAAGAACCGCTGGGAGACTTTGCGTGAGGCACAGGTGGATGCCTGCCGGGTGCTTTTTGATACCCCGCATCATCTGCTGATTGCCTCAGGTACCGCTTCAGGTAAGACAGAGGCAGCTTTTTTCCCTGCGCTTACTGAGCTGTATGAACGTCCTTCCGGTTCGGTTGGCATTTTGTATATCGCCCCTCTGAAAGCTTTGATCAACGATCAATTTACACGTTTGAATGATTTACTTCGTGAAGGCAACATTCCGGTGTGGCACTGGCATGGAGATGTACCACAAGCCGATAAAACAAAACTGGTGCAGAATCCTTCAGGCGTGCTGCAAATCACCCCTGAATCGCTTGAAGGATTGTTGATGAACCGCCCGAATGCTATTCCAGCGTTGTTCCATGATCTACGTTTTATTGTCATTGACGAGGTGCATGCCTTTATGGGAGCTGACCGGGGGATTCAGGTGTTAAGCCAGCTGGCGAGAATCTCACGTATGGCGGGATGCCATCCTCGCAGAATCGGACTATCAGCTACGCTGAGTGACTACGCTTCTGTCACAGAGTGGCTGGCGGCGGGCACGCGGGAGAGCGTTGAAGTGTCCGCTCCACAAGGCGGGCGTAAGCTCCGTTTAAGTGTGGAGCATTTCTCTTTCCCGGATGCACGGGATGAGGTGCAGGCGGAGCATTTAGAACGTGCGAAGCAGTCTTATTACGATTTCATTTATGATCATACGCATCTGAAGAAGGCGTTGATCTTCACCAACAGCCGCTCAGATGCGGAGACGGCGACCCTAGAGATGCGGAGGACGGCCGCGAAGCGTGGTGAACGGGATGTATTTCACGTTCACCATGGCAGCATCTCCGCGATGCTGCGTGAAGAGACGGAAGCCGCGCTGCGGCAAGGCACCGGACCGGCTGTTGCCGCAGCGACGTTGACGCTGGAGCTGGGTATTGATCTGGGCGAGCTGGAGCGAGTGCTACAGATCGGCGCTCCCTATAGCTGCGCAAGCTTTGTGCAGCGGTTAGGCCGCTCGGGCAGGCGTGGAGACGCTGCATCCGAGATGATCTTTGTCACGCCCGAGGAAGAGGACGAGGAAGCTCAGCTTCCGGCGCGGATGCCGTGGACACTACTTCGAGCGATAGCGGTAATTGAGCTATATGTGCGCGAGAAATGGGTGGAACCCCTGGTCGTGCGTCAGCTGCCAGTTGGACTGCTGTACCATCAGACGATGAGCATTTTGAAAAGTATGGGTGAGGCCGAACCGGATGATTTAAAAGAAGCGGTTCTGAGTTTGCCTTCGTTTAAAACCATAGATCCTACTGATTATGATATTTTCATGACCTATATGTTAGGCATGGGACAAATTGAGAAGATGGACGAAGGCAGCTTGATCATCGGGATGGCGGGAGAGAAGATCGTAAATAACTTCCGCTTCTACGCGGTCTTCAAAGATGATGAAGAGCATGTGGTCTATAACGGGACTGAGGAAATCGGATCGATCACAACGGTTCCACCACCAGGCTACTGTTTTACTCTGGCAGGTAAGCTTTGGAAGGTAGAAGAGGTGGATAATCGCCATAAAGCCGTTTATGTGAAAACCTCACGCGGCAAAGTAGATACGTTGTGGCTTGGTGCGGGTGGGGATGTACATACACGCATCATGACCAAAATCCGTGAAATCTTAGGAGCCACTTCATTGTATCCTTATTTAGCTCCGAGTGCGGCTGCGCGGATCGAACGAGCTCGTCGTTTAGCGAAGGAAAGTGGAATGCTTGTGCGGTCCGTTATGCCGGCAGGTGGAGATTCCATGTTCATTCTGCCCTGGGCGGGCAGTCGGCAATTCCGCACGCTGGAGCGCCTTCTGAAGAACAATCTGAAGAGCCCTCTGGGACTGCGTTCTATCGATCCCATGGAACCTTATTATATGGTCGTTGCTGGTAAAACAGATGCAGAAACGCTGGAAGCAGAGATCATTGCCGAAAGTATGGCTGCCACAGATCCATTATCATTGTTATCCCCAGATGAAGCACCCTATCTCGGAAAATACGATGAGTTCATCCCGCATGAGCTGCTGCGCAAAGCTTTTTCCTTGGATGGATTAGATGTCCCGGGTCTGATTGAGGTTTTAAAGCAGTGGCAGCAACCTAATTAACCTTAAGCAGTACCTGTTGAAAATACTCTAAATTGCAGACGTCCGCTTATGCGGGCGTTTTGTTATGTCCGGACCAATGCTGATATATGAACTTTCCTTAAGTTTCAAATGTTGCATAAGAATAGGGTGGAAGGAGAATAGTACTAACAGATTCCTATAGAGGATGATTGCGATGTGGCCTAAAATAGTCTCTTATATTCCGGACTGGACAATTTTTATGCAGGCGGCGATTACGCTGCTCTTTCCCGTTGGGATTTTTTATCTTTACAGGCATTTGTATTTTTATGTTGGAAGCGGACGCTCCAAGGAAACAGAGGCCAAATCACAGGATGCGGAACTGAAGAAGAATGACAATCGGGAAGTAAATCCGCAGCCTCCTGTGTCTACTGCTTTTACCCAGGACTATGATGCCGATCTGACAGCGATAAAAACGGCATTGGGGGAGAACAGTGATGTACATTTTCGTGAATTCTCAGTTAAAGGTATACAGGCACGTGCCGCATTGGTCTATGTAGAGGGGATGCAGCACGAGGAGCTAATCAATCAGCAGGTGCTGCAGAATCTGATGTATGCTGGCGAAACGCAGGTTTCAGAAGGAATATACAACTACTTGAAACAGAATATGCTCCCCTTAGCTCAGCTTAGTGAAGCCAAGGATTTAGACCAACTGCAGGAGTTTGTCCTATTCGGATACACTGCGCTGATTGTCGAAGGCATGCGTGAGATGTTGCTGGTGGGTTCTCCGCATGGATCCGTGCGCGCGATTACTGAGCCAACCTCGGAGGCTTTACTGCGTGGGCCTCGGATTGGCTTTACCGAGGTGCTTAGTGAGAATACCTCTATGCTGCGGCGCCAAGGGCTTAATAAGAATCTGGAAATGAAAATGGTTGAAGTAGGCAGCGAAATCAAGAAGAACCTGGTTATCGCTTATATGAAAAACATTGTAAATCCTGATCTGCTCCAGGAAGTGAAGGAACGTATCTCCAAAATTGATATGGACTTTATTCTGGAATCCGGCTATGTGGAACAGTTGATCGAGGATGATTATTTAAGCCCGTTTCAGCAGACACAGAATACGGAAAGACCCGATCGGGTGATTGCTTCCTTGTTAGAGGGGAGAGTCGCGATTTTGCTGGATGGCACACCGTTTGCACTCGTTGTTCCAGTGACGTTCAGTATGCTTTTGCAGTCTCCTGAGGATTATTATGAGCGCTGGATTCCGGGTACACTTTTGCGGATACTCCGGTTTTGTGCATCATTTCTGGCTCTGTTGGCTCCGGCGCTGTATATTTCCTTTATCTCTTTTCATCCGGGACTGATTCCTACACAACTGGCGATCTCCATTATCGAAACACGCCAAGGTGTACCCTTTCCTGCATTAATTGAAGTGTTGATTCTGGAAATTTCCATTGAAATCTTGCGTGAAGCTGGAATTCGGCTGCCGAAGCCCATAGGTCCGGCAATGGGGATTGTCGGAGGTCTGATCATTGGAGATGCCGCGGTACAGGCTGGTATTGTAAGTCCTTTTTTGGTAATTGTTGTAGCTGTAACAGCGATCTCTTCGTTTTCCATACCGATGTACAGTGCGGGGATTACTCTCCGGATCTTACGATTCGCAGGCATGTTATTTGCGGCGGTCCTGGGCATGTTCGGAACCATCCTTTTCTTCCTGCTTATTTGCAGTCATCTGACTCGGCTTTCAAGCTTTGGAGTTCCTTACGTCACCCCTATTTCCCCTTTCCGCTTAAGTGACTGGAAGGATTTGTTCGTTCGTGCACCGTTATCGATCATGAAGCGAAGACCGGAGATGCTGAAGACCCAGAAGAAAAAGCGCAGGTCCTAGAGAATGTATTCTTAGCAGGAGCAGAGGGGAGACCACAGTGTTTAAACGAACTGATGACAAGATCACAACCTCGCAGGCTTCTATAATCTTGACCAATTCAATGCTAGGTGCGGGAATTTTGACTTTGCCCAGAAATGTTGTTAAGGCTGTGCAGACTCCCGATGCCTGGATTTCAGTAGTGCTGGGAGGTATCGTCGTATCTTTGGTCATATTGGTTATGGTGAAGCTTAGCCAGCAATTTCCAGGGAAGACTGTCTTTCAGTATTCTAAAAGAATTGTTGGGAATCTTCCAGGCAGTGTAATGAGTACAATATTGATTCTTTACTTTATTGTGATTGCGGGTTTCGAAATCCGCGTTCTGGCGGAAGTAACATTGTTCTTTCTTCTGGAAGGAACTCCGATCTGGGCAATTGTAATGCCGTTCATCTGGGTGGGCACTTATTTGGTCTATGGTGGGATTAATTCCATGGCCCGCGTGTTTCAGATTGTATTTCCGATCAGTATTTTTATCCTGATTATTTGTTATATCTTAAGTGCCAGAATATTTGATATCCAGCATTTACGTCCTTTTCTGAGTGAAGGGCTGATGCCGGTGATCCGAGGCATGAAGTCGAGCATCCTGATCTTTACCGGTTGTGAGGTTGTGATGACAATGACGGCCTTTATGGAACATCCGCAGCAAGCGGTCAAAGGAATGATGGTCGGTTTAAGTATCCCGCTGGTATTGTATCTGGTTACTGTTGTGATGGTTATCGGCGGCCTATCCATCAATTCTGTAATCACCAGCACCTGGCCTACGATAGATTTGGTAAGGAGCTTTGAAATATCAGGGTTCTTTTTTGAACGATTTGAATTTCCGTTGCTCGTCATTTGGCTGATGCAGATGTTCTGTAATTTTTGCAGCTTTTTCTTTAATGCGTCACTTGGCATCTCTCAGGTATTCCACCTAAAGATCCATCCGGTTATGTTCGCTTTAATGCCCATCATCTTCATCTGTACGATGATCCCTCAGCGCATCAATGATGTCTTTAGTCTTGGTGATGCGATTGGCTATATGGGTGTGCTGATCTTTATAATGCTGCCACTGTTATTGTCGATTGTATTAATCATTAGGAAGAAAGGACTCAAGCAGAATGTTTAGACAGCGGGTTATTCGCCTACTATTGGTATTCGTGATTCTGCTTACGCAGTCTGGCTGCTGGAGCAGTAAGGAGATTGAAGACTTGAGTGTTTATACGGGATTGGCGCTTGACAAGGGGGAGCCGAAAGGAGTCGAACGGGAGTTTGAGGAACTCGGAGGAAGCTATTTTAAGAAAAATAAATTGACGGCTACGGTACAAATTGTGCCTGAAAAAATACTCGGAAACTCTGGCAAAGATGGCGCAACACCACAAACTCATTATCACAATATTTCTGAGACAGGGGATTCTCTGCTTGAGATATTCCGCCAAATCTCAATACGTAAGAACCGTCCGATTATAGGTCATCACCTCAAGGTTGTTGTCATATCTGAGAAACTGGTGCAACAGGAGAAGATCAGACGGCTAATGGACTTTTTACTGCGAGATAATGATATCCGCCCTAGCTGTCTTATATTTCTTAGCCAAGGGCCTGCATCCGACACACTTAAAACAACTTCGGAGGAGATTCCTTCTTTTCGTCTTGCAGACATGATTCATAACCACTTCAGAACCAGTAAAGTTATGAAGGGCATAACGTTGTCTAATCTAGATGCACTTATGTACTCCAGGCAAAGCTTTGTTTTACAGAACGTTGTGGAGGCACAAGGTGAGGTGGAATTTTCCGGAGCAGGTATTATCAAGGGAGACACAGGACAGTGGATTGGCAATATTGATCAACAGGATGTGGCGAGTATAGCCTGGATCAAAGGGGACATAAAAGGTGGGAGCATTAAAACCTATAATCAGTTGAATGAAGCGATTACTTATGAAATTAAATCAGTTAAGAGTAAGATTACGCTGAAGGAGACTGCGGATGAGAAGTTCTCTATTCATGTAGCCATTGAGTCTGATGGACGTCTTATTGAGAATTGGGATGATAATGAGCATTCCGCGGAAGTTGCCTATTTCAAAGAATTGGAGAAGATATTCGAGGAGAGATTAACCGAAAAAATCAATGCTCTTATTCACAAAATGCATTCCACCTATAAAGTAGATGTGGCAGGGTTCGGAAATTGGTTCAGCATAGAAAAACCGCAGGTTTGGAAAAAGATCAAGGATCATTGGGACGAGGAATTTATTCGGATGCCATTGACCTTTGATGTTAAGCTTAAAATCACCGATTTTGGTTCCACGACTGAATGAAGGGTTCACTTGATAGCGTGTTAACTCGAAAAGGATCTCAGCAGCCGATGATGGCTATTGAGATCCTTTTCGTGGTTAGTAAGTAGAAGCTGCAAAAACAAACACAACGACGAATAATATAATAATTGCGTACATCAGCGTGCCCACAATTCCACATACCAGGCCTGCAATCGCGAGGCCTTTGCCTTGTTCATAACGATTACGGATTTCCCTCAGCGATAAGGCGGATAGAATAATCGCAATAATTCCTAACAGAAAACCAATATAAGGCACAACAATAGAGAGGATTCCCAAGACAAAACCAGCGATTGATTTGCCATTCGTCGGTGCCGGAGGGGGTGGAGGCTGATAATAGTTCAAATTGTCGTTTGGTGGATAGCTCATTAAAATCACCTCCAATAGAGTTTGTTATTGAATGTAGTTAATCCAGTGCTCTAGCTGCACACAAGGGATAAGTCCAATAGATTCAGCTAGACGAATGGACGCTTGATTTCTTTCAAGGACGTGATAGCGTGGAATAAAGCCTCGTTCTAACGTTTCTTGTATGGCTGTGCGAACTACCATTTTCGCGTATCCGTATCTTTGAAATGCTTCTAAAGTATGAACAGCGCCGATTTCCCAAATCTGCTCTTCATTTCGGAACGCTAGGCAGGTACTAACCGGATTGTCGCCCTGAAAGATTGAAACGGAAAACGCTCCTTTTTGGAAATATTCCTCAATTTCTTCCTTATTGTAATGGTTAGCAGCCCAAAGTGGAAGTAGTCTGTCGTCAAATGAATGATTGATTGACACCTCTTTGTCCTTACTATACCTTAACCCCTCAGTTGTGCTGTAAGAGAAAAACCCCCGAGTTTTTTCTAAAGAAAAATGCGCAGACAGTGCCTCTTGGTACTTCACATCCTGTAGTTTAAAAACAAGCTTCGCCTGTGCTGGGAGCAGTGGTAGTAAAGCTGGAAATATATCGGGGCAGCTGTAATCCAAAAATACGATGTAATCCGCTTGAGGATATACCCTATGATCATATGCGTATGCTGTGGCTGGAAGAAGTAATACAATACCCCACTGATCACCATGCTCAACTAGATGTGTTTCCATGACTTCGTGGAAGGAGTTTAACATTTTTAACAAGCTTACATTCTTTAAGGGATTCGTTTGTAATTTGTTTATGATTCGTTCGTTCTGGTGCACGTTCATCCACTCCTAGCTCAGATTTATATATTTTACTATAAATTGTACTTATGAAGATATTTATATTTTTTCCTTTACTAATCATTAATCTATTGAAGAAGGAAGGTTGACATTGACTGTTATAATATATTAGGGAAAATAAAGCTCGCTGTTTGAAGCAGCATACGTGAACGGAGGCACATAATTTCATGACACAATCTATCACAGGCGCTGCTGTTCGTGTAGGAGAAGGTCTATCTAAGCAATTCATCCTAATTCTAGCCATTGCATCAGGACTAAGCGTGGCAAATATGTATTATAATCAGCCGCTCCTAGCTGAGATAGGACGCACATTTAATGCTTCCTCTAACGCAGTGGGATATGTATCGATGCTTACTCAAATCGGCTACGCGCTGGGAATGTTATTTTTTGTTCCACTAGGTGACATTCGTGAACGCAGAACACTGATATCAGGACTTCTTATTGCTGTATCACTGTCACTAATTGGTTTCGCTACCGCACAAAACCTCACTTGGATGTATATCGCCAGCTTTGCTATCGGCATAACTACGGTGGTGCCGCAGGTCATCATTCCTCTCTCGGCTGAGTTAGCTTTACCGGAGGAGCGGGGGAAGGTTATAGGCACAGTAATGAGCGGATTGTTTTTTGGTATTTTGCTAGCAAGAACAATATCCGGAATTATAGGGGATATGTTCGGCTGGAGAGCGATGTACTGGATTGCCGCAGTAGTCATGTTATTGTTATCCCTTATTCTTTATCGGCTAATCCCGGCAACGAAACCAGACAATAATTCCTCGTACTCAGATCTGCTGAAATCAATGGGACAACTGATTCGCAGATATTCGACGCTTCGTGAGTCATCTTTAATTGGGGCTTGCATGTTTGGCGGCTTTAGTGTGTTCTGGACTTCTCTAGCTTTCTTTCTGGAAGGAGAACCTTATCACTACAGTAGCTCTATTACAGGATTGTTTGGTCTTATTGGTGTAGCAGGTGCTGCTGGTGCTCCATTTATCGGGAGGTTAGCAGACAGAATTGCTCCCAAAAAGATTGTAGGAATCCTACTGTTAATTACATTAATTGCTTACGGATTTTTTGGTTTAGCCGGATTTACGATCTGGAGTTTGATTGCAGGAGTTATAATTCTGGATCTTGGGGTACAGGGATCACAGGTCAGTAACCAAACACGCATATATGCACTTGAACCAGCGGCTCGCAGTCGTATTAATACTGTTTTTATGGTCAGCACTTTTACAGGTGGAGCGATTGGATCCACGCTGGGAAGTTTTGCATGGCAGCATTGGGGCTGGAGTGGTGTCTGCTTAATGGGGGGAACGCTAGTTGTAGCCGCTTTATGCATATGGATCGTCTATAGAGTGATCGAGAAAGAGGATATACCAGAGATTAGCTAGAAACGGATTACAGTACCTTTTATTATACCCGGGAGGTGTTTGATCATCGCTGAGAAGACGAAAGTTATAGAGGTTGTCCCGTATAACCCAGAGTGGAAGGCAGAATTCAATAGATTAAAAGAACAGCTCTTATCTTATGTCGGAGATCTTATTATTTCTATCGAGCATGTGGGCAGTACTTCGATTGAAGGGCTAGCTGCTAAACCTATCATCGACCTTGATCTTGTGATGGACAGCTACGATGTACTCCCACAAATCATAGAACGTTTACAACAGCATGGATATGAACACCAAGGGAACTTGGGAATAGAGGGAAGAGAAGCGTTTCAAAGACTTCAGGATGATGGATTTATGAAATATCATCTGTATGTATGTCCTAAGGATGGAAAAGGCTACTTGGAGCATATCGCTTTCAGAGACTATCTGCGATCGAATACAGCAGCGCGTCAAGCGTATGCAGAGGTTAAACAACGCTTGGCAGAACAACATCGTTATGACATTGATGCTTATTGTGAAGGAAAGACAACGTTTGTTAGCTCAATTTTATCTAAAGCCATGAAAGAAACGTAAGAAAGATCAATCATTTGCCCGTTCGAAGATGATTTCGAAATTCACTGGGAGACATGCCGCTCCACTTACGGAACTGCTTGGAGAAGTATAACGCGTCATTGAAACCGACCGAGGAAGAGATCTGGTCGATGGTCAGCGTGCCTCCTAGCAGTTTTTTTGCGTTATCCATACGAACCTTTAATAAATATTGTTTGGGAGACATGCCGATCTTTTGTTTAAAGACTTTAGAGAGATGCGCTCTATGATAGCCTAGAGACGATGCCATATGGTCGATACTGATCTGTTGATGAAACTGCAGAGAAATCCAACGGATCGCTTGATCGATCTGGCGGTCGATAACATCCGGTAATTCTATCGATTGAGAGGGAAGCGAACTTATGTTCGCAACACCGAATTTGTGCACTAGCAGCCGCAGCCAACCCGAAGCTTCTAAGCTCTCCAGTCGAGGATAAGCAGATTGCTGAAAGGATAAACGAATATGTTCATATACTTTATGTATCTCTATTAGGTTATCTAAGTGGATTATTGGCTTGTCCCTTGTAATTCCCACTTCGTGTAGTAGCTGTTCAACCGCTTCCCCTTGTAAGGCCACCCATACATATGTCCACGGACGATCCATGTCTGCCTGATAGCTAAATAACGCCCCCTGAAAAATAACAAAGGTATCCCCCTTACTACATCCCTGCGAATTACTGCCACTTTGAAAAACTCCTTCCCCATCAATTACTGTATGAATGAGATAGTAATCATGAACAGAGGGGCCCATTTTATGGCCAGGAACGGGTTTGCCTTCTCCGCTGAATAATACAGATAGGTCATGATCATCGGGAGCCAGATTAAACCCTGCTGTAAAATGATAATGCTCTGAAGCCATTTACTTAGAACCTCCCCAAGATTGCTTTTATAATACATTTAGATTATAGGATTGAATATACAAATGCAACAAACGTCCATATATCTCTTGTATTTCTCCATACTCATTGGGACCGCTCTCATTTATAGTGATTAGTGAAGAGAGCAGACGGTTATGATCTGACATCCTAGTGTTTATAAGGGAATTATAGTTTACTCTATTCCATAAAGCTGCGATGTTAATACCGTTCACCTCACCTATAAGGAGGAATATTTCACATGTCTAAAATTACATTTATCGGAGCGGGTAGCACCGTATTTGCCAAAAACGTGTTGGGAGATTGTATGAGAACGCCAGCCCTGCAAGGGTTTGAACTTGCCCTGTATGATATTGATCTACAACGCCTGAAAGATTCCGAGAATATGCTAAATAATATAAAAGAGAGCAGCGGCAGCACTTGTGTTGTGAAATCCTATACGGATCGTAAAGAAGCTTTGCGTGGAGCTAAATATGTCATTAATGCAATCCAAGTGGGAGGTTACGATCCTTGCACCATCACAGATTTTGAAATTCCGAAGAAATATGGCTTGCGGCAAACGATTGCGGACACAGTTGGCATAGGTGGGATTTTCCGTAACCTGCGTACTATTCCAGTGATGCTGGACTTTGCTGCGGATGTACGGGAGGTTTGTCCGGACGCACTCTTTATGAACTATACGAATCCTATGGCAGTTCTGACCAATGTGATGAATACCTATGGCGGTGTAAAGACGGTGGGATTATGTCATAGTGTGCAGCATTGTATTCCGGGCTTGTTCGAGCATCTGGGTATGGATCAGACAGGTGTTCAGGCTAAGATCGCTGGGATTAACCATATGGCTTGGTTATTGGAGGTTACTAAAGACGGCGAGGATTTGTATCCGGAAATTAAACGCCGTGCCGCTGAGAAGCAACAAGAACATCACGGAGACATGGTCCGTTATGAAATGATGCTTAAATTCGGTTACTACATTACGGAATCTTCGGAACATAACGCAGAGTATCATCCTTATTTTATCAAACGTAATTACCCTGAGCTTATCGAACGGTTTCAAATTCCACTCGACGAGTATCCACGCCGCTGTGTAGATCAAATTGAACGTTGGCAACAAATGCGTGAAGAATTGGTTAATAACAAAGAACTTAAACATGAACGTTCGCATGAATATGCGTCTTATATTATGGAAGCTATCGAAACTAATGTGCCTTTCAAAATAGGTGGCAATGTTATGAATACAGGTCTCATCACCAATCTGCCAAAAGAAGCATGTGTAGAGGTCCCTTGTTTAGTAGATAGAAGCGGAGTAACTCCGACCTACGTGGGAGATCTGCCTCCACAGTGCGCCGCACTGAATCGTACAAACATTAATACACAGATGTTAACGATCGAAGCAGCGATTACCCATAAGAAAGAGCATATCTATCACGCCGCAATGCTTGATCCACATACAGCAGCTGAATTGTCGATGGATGACATTACAAATATGTGCGACGAGCTGATCACAGCCCATGGAGACTGGCTCCCGGCGTATAAATAAATTAACTAGTTAGGACTAAGGAAGCCTGAGAAATCAGGCTTTTTTTGATTGTATTTCTACGAAAAACAAATGCTATCTTTAAAAAAGACCACGTCGTTTCTTCTTGCTTATCTGTCTAGGACAACTGGGGGACATCGGAATACACATATATGGATTATCTAAATGTGGAGGTGATCCTTTATGATCGTTGAAAGCTATACCTTAGCATCGTCCACAGCTTATGCTACTCCTTATTATGTGATTAGAGGTGAGCTTCCTGGTCCTGTCTTTATGGTGGTGTCGGGGATACATGGGAATGAGACAGGAAGTATTCGTGCCGCACAGATCATTGTAGAACGTTTTAACCAGAGAAGGTTGTATATACACCGGGGCACGATCATTGTAGTACCTCTAATAAATCAAAAAGCTTACCGCAAACGGATCAGAGGTGTACCCGATTTAAATCGCACCTTTCCACGTTCTAGCAAAACAGCGGCAAAACATCCATTAGCTTCAGCTTTGCTACAGCTAGTACTAAGATATCGTCCCACCTGGTTTCTGGATCTTCATGAAGCAAATGGGTTGTCACAAAAAAATCCGAAGCGACTTGGCCAGTCGATCATCGTCACTCCGGGAAGCCGAGGAACAGGTACAGCAAAACGTGTCATCAAAGGCATTAATCGAACGATTCCCAAAACCGCTTATCATTTTAATATCCGTTTACGGGAGCGCCCCGGCTCCTCAAGGGCAGCCGTTACCCGTATATTAGGGGCTAAAGCATTTACTGTGGAAACCTGCTGGAGCCTTGATCGTGAGCTACGGATTCGCTATCAGATAGATATTGTTAGCCGTTTTTTAAAAAGTGCGGGATTATTGTGATAGAGAAAATATCTGATAACTGTGTAAGCTGGTTCTTAGATCCTAGGAATCAGCTTTTTCGCGATACTAGAAAGTTAATTGACAAAAATGGGTATAGTGTATATATTACATATATACATTGATAACACATAAACTAGGAGTGAGGGCACGATTCCATGAACATATTGATATCCAACACTTCCGGTGAACCCATCTATGCACAGATTGTCAGCCAGATCCGCCAGATGATTCTGCAAGGAGAGTTAGTGTCTGGCACCCCATTACCTTCTATCCGGCTATTAGCCAAAGAGCTGCAGATTAGCGTAATTACAACGAAACGAGCCTATGAAGAACTGGAGAGAGAAGGGCTTATCAATTCAATTGTGGGGAAAGGTTCCTTTGTTTCTGGTGCAGATCAGGAGTTTATTCGGGAACAACGGCTACGGATTATGGAGAACAAAATGAAGGAGATTATCGACGAGAGTAAAATGCTGGGGATTAATTTTGCTGAGTTTAGTGAGATGTTGAAATTGCTTTATGAGGAGGAGACAGAATGAAAGAAGTCATTCAATTGGACCAAATATCTAAAAAATATGGCCATTTTAGCCTATGCGAACTTACGTTCGGTATTAAAGAAGGGTATATCACGGGGCTAATTGGACCGAATGGGGCAGGGAAAACAACATTAATAAAAATGATGATGGGGATGGTGTTTCCTGATCATGGCAGCGTCAAGATTTTTGACCAGGAGATGTCTATCCATGAAGCAGAGAATAAGGATCGGATTGGCTATGTCTCCGATGAGAATTACTTTTACGATCAATTAACCATCGATCAGATGAGTAAGATTATTGCTCCTTTTTATAGTCGTTGGGATCAAGAAACGTATAGGAAATACATAGAGATGTTCAAGCTTTCCCCGCGGAAAAAGATTAAGGAGCTCTCCAAAGGAATGAAAATGAAGTATTCGCTCGCCATTGCCTTATCACATGGTGCAGATCTGCTCATTATGGATGAACCTACTGCAGGACTTGATCCTATATTCCGAAGAGAGTTGCTTGATTTGCTTAGTGAGCATATCCAGGATGAGAAGAAGTCTATTCTTTTTTCAACGCATAATACGACTGATTTGGACCGGATCGCGGACTATATTGTTTTTGTGAACGAAGGGCACCTAGTATTTAATGAAATGAAAGAATCTCTAGCCAACAAATACATGCTGGTAAAAGGCAATAAAGAGTTGCTTGATCGGGATGTACGAAAATGGTTCATCGGGCTTAGAGAGACGGAAGTTGGTTTCGAGGGGCTTCTGAACAATCGCTCTGAGGGGGAACACTTCTTTAGAGGTCATGCCATATGCGAAACACCTACTCTGGAAGAAATCATGTATTTTACGGTAAAGGGAAACGCTTTGTATGTTTAATCTCTTGTTGCTGATTCGAAAAGACTTTATTCTCCTGCGGAATTTTATCCCTATATTTCTCTTGAGTATCTTGTTCATCGCATATGTTCAACTGGATAACTCCAGCATGTTTGCTACTTTTCAATCTTTACTGTTGCTCGTATACTCCTGTTCTATGGATGCACAGAATAACAACACAAAGTTTGTGATAGGGTTACCAGTAAGACGGCAAGAGATTATCTTGGCTAAATACTTATCACTTATTCCTTATTGTTTCATCGGTTTGGTTTGCTCTTTAGCTTTGTTACTAATTTCCTTTTCATTTGGATATTCCATTAGCCCGTTTTATTGGATAGGGGTATCTTTAACGTTACTTATGATTCCTTTGGCTGCGTCTATTTATCTGCCGATTCATTATTGGCTTGGTTCCAAAAACTATTACTTCAATATCCTTTTTAATGTAGTAATAACGATTACCACCCTGAACACTGGATCTTCACTCTCAAATTCATCCTTTTTCTTAACAATTACCGACATAAAGCTGCAGGATCATCTGTTGTCGATTGGTTTGATAGGGATTGTTTATCTCTCCATATTGTACTGCTCTTATAGGATTTCACTACGATTGTTTAGCAAGGAAGAGTTATAAGCTAAGGAGGACGTAAAGTGTATAAATCATTTTTTTTAATTCAAAAAGACTTCATTCTTCTGCGTAAATTTCTGATGCTGCTAATCCCCTTTTTTATTTTTATAGCTTACTCGAACTATCATAGCTTCAGTTTATTTACGGTAATGCCACCCATGCTGTTATTGATAAGCTCCTGCTCAATGGATACTCAGCAGATGACGCAACGGTTTCTCGTTAATCTCCCTGTAAGGAGACAAGAGCTTGTCCGTGCCAAATATTTTTCGATCCTTCCGTATGCGCTTGTTGGGCTGGCAGCCACGTCCTTTACCTATCTCCTGATTATTGTAACAGGTAAAGCCGTAACCCCTCATTTTTGGCAAGAGGTTGGTATTACGTTATCCATTTTCCCTCTCCTTGCGATGCTTTATTTACCGATTCATTACTGGTTAGGGGCAAAGGGAGCGCAAGTGGTTAATCTTGTTTTTATGATGATTGTTATGTTTGGACCGAACGTGTTTAGCTTTTTGATCCAGTGGATACCTGATGTGAACAGATGGCTGAGTTTTGGAGTGAAAGGTACGGTCATTCCCTTTATAATCCTAGGGCTGGCTTATATATTCTTGCTTAGCTGTTCATATATCATTTCTCTGCGGATTTTTGTGCGGAAAGATCTTTGATTCGAAGGATTTGAGATTTTGAATGAATTCATATACCATTGTCACTACAAAGATAAATAGTAGGGGAAGGGTATACAACCAATGCCTAAAATGATCTATAGCTTTCGCACAAAAATGATTATGCTGCTGATGGCCAGTATGCTTGTATCCGGTGGAATTACCTTTTCAATCTATAAAATTCTGCAGAGATATTATCGATCAGAGGTCTTATTAGAAAATCCATTGACTAAAGTTCGCTACTTGATGCGGGATATCGGTGATGTTAATGCGTTTTTGATTATCTTCATTCCTTTGGCCATCTTATTCTTTTTTATATTTACTAAACCATATGCAAATTATTTCAAGGAAATCTCGAAAGGGATCCATCAGCTGGCGTCGGGTGATTTCTCGGAGCGGGTAGATATCCCATCTAAAGATGAATTCGGCCTTATTGGCCATGATATCAATCTGGCTATTGACCATCTTCAGGAAGCTATTGAGCGGGGCGACTTTGCGGAGAGCAGTAAAGATCAACTTGTATTAAATCTGGCACATGATCTGCGTACACCACTTACCTCCGTTATAGGTTATTTGGATTTTATCCTTAAGGACAATGAATTAACGCCAGAACAGACCCGACATTATACAACGATCGCTTATACTAAATCTCAACGTTTGGAAAAATTAATTGATGAGCTATTTGAAATCACAAGAATGAACTATGGTAAGCTTACGCTTGAAAAAACCTCGATCGACCTGAGTGAGCTTCTTTTGCAGTTAAATGAAGAGTTATATCCCGTTTTTGAGAAAAATGGTCTTACTTCCCGCTTGGATGTAACCCAACCTCTGAAGATAGAGGGTGACGGTGAGCTGCTGGCACGTGTATTTGAGAATCTCCTCACCAACGCAGCGCGATATGGAAGCGACGGTCAATTTATTGATATTCATGGGTATTTAGAGGAAAATGAAGTCGTTATTGAGATCATTAACTATGGAGATTGTATTGATCCGGAAGAGCTGCCGCGTATTTTTGATATGTTCTACACCGGGGATCGAGCGCGAACGCATCCCACAGGGAGTACGGGACTGGGCTTATTTATCACTAAAAACATTGTGGAACAACATGCTGGAACAGTTTCTGCACAAAGCAGTGTAGTGCGGACGATGTTTGAAGTGCGGCTTCCACAAAATAATTGAGAACGAAGTCAAGTGTCGACTGGGCAGGAGTAAAACCGAGATCTACGTGATCTTGTGGTTATACTCCTTTTTTAATGGTTTGGTCAGCAAACAGGATGAATGTTAGGGACATTTATTTGAAATTTTTAATAAATCGTGATATTATTAGCTTGCTAAGTAATTTGTAAGGCAGTACGGAGGAAATATCTGTGATAGAAGATGAGATAAGGGAACTACTGGATAGAATATCAGCGGAAATGCGTAGAGATTATGCAGAGCTGCTTAGAGAACTTAATCTTCATGTGGGTCAAGAACAGTTATTATGCCGGTTATGGAGAACAGATGGAATGACACAAATACAGCTAAGTGAAAGCTTGAATTGTGAGCCTCCAACCATAACAAATATGGTAAAATCTCTTGAAAATCATGGGTTTGTTGTTCGAAAAAGAGATCCTGAAGATGGCAGAGTTAGCCGAGTGTATCTAACCCCAGCCGGACGTAATCTCTGCGAACCTGTGGAACAGATCTGGAACAAACAGCTGGATAAATTACTAGCCGGAATTATACCTGAAGAGCGTTTATTATTAAGAAGACTTATGAAACAAATGGCCGATAATTTAGCTTGAATCTGGAACTACGCCATAACCGTTAGTAAGCTAATTAAAACTAAGAAAAGAGGAACATAGATGATTACAAGTTTGACTCGCATCAATGAATTAGCTAAGAAAGAACGTGAAGTAGGCTTGACACAAGGCGAATGGGTTGAACAGATCGCATTGCGTGAAGACTATCTGCGTGAAATTCGTGGACAAGTTCGTAACAGTCTTTCTGGCGTGACAATTTTAGATCCGGATGGAAACGATGTAACCCCTGAGAAGCTTCGTGCAGCGCGTAAATAATCAATGAACTAATAAGTGGAAACTACACCTTTAGATAACGTTAGATTAGCCTATGGCTGATCGACGGATATCTAGAGGTGTTTTTTGTTATATAAATCTTAACAGAAGCTTAATTCGTTATCATTAGGAGCTGTTGAAAGTTAAGAATCAATTAAACTTGCGTTACACAGGATCTAAGACTGGATTGTTAGAATGAAGTAGACAAAAGATAAGGGATAACATGAAGGGGTGCAGAAGTTGGAGAAACTAAAAGAAACATCAAGGAAGGAAATGAAAGTATGAAAAAAACATTATTAATTTTACTTAAAGTAATAGTCGCTATAGTCATACTCCTAGCACTTTTTCTGGTCATCGTTTTTACAGTCAATGTGATCAGCAATAAAGTGGAGAAAGGAAAAATAGAACCCTATGGTCAGCTTGTACCTGTCGACGGGAAAAAGATGAATGTTACCATACAAGGGCAAGGCAAGGAAACAGTCGTGTTACTCCCAGGGTTTGGAACCGCATCACCAGTAATTGATTTCAAACCACTTGTAGATGAACTGACTCCTTTCTATAAAGTTGTAGTAGTTGAGCCGTTTGGTTATGGACTAAGCGATGTCACCACAAAAGAACGAACGGTCGACAATATCGTGAGTGAGCTTCATGAAGCTTTACAAGAATTAAAGATAGATCGTTATATTCTGATGGGACATTCTATAGCGGGAATTTACGGACTGGACTATGTGAACAAATACGAAAACGAAGTTAGTGCATTCGTAGGCATCGACAGCAGCGTACCCACACAAGGGGGCAACGATGAAGAATTTCCATCAGGAACCTATAAGCTGCTTAAAAACTCAGGATTTATGAGATTGCTGGTAAAGCTCAATCCAGCCCAAATCGTTACACCAAGTGATGATGAGGAAACTAAAGAACAAAATAGAATGATTTCACTTAAAAACATGATGAATCCAAATATCATCAGCGAAGCAGAGCATTTTAAAAGTAATTTCAAAGCAACGGAAACATTAAATTTCCCAAAAGATCTTCCTGTTATTTTCTTCCTAGTGAAAGAAAATACGGATGTTCCAGGCTGGGAATCCCTGCATAAAGAACAGATTAAAGACTCCTTACACGGGAAATTGATGTTGCTTGATGGGGAGCATTATTTGCACCATACCCGATCCAAAGATATCGTCGAGAACTTTAGAAGCTTTATGGGAGAGATAAAGTAAGAATGAATGAGAAAAGCCTGCTAATACAAGCTTTTCTTTTTTTGTATTTTCAAATAAGTGAATCCTTTAGAAAAAAATGATAAATTTATCAAAGCAATTATGGGCACTCTATATCCTAATCTTTATTATAGGAAGGACTACCATAGTATGTGCGGAATAGCAGGAATATTAAAATATAATGGACAGCCACCACAGGAAGAAACCTTAAAACAAATGACAGGGGTTATGAATCACCGAGGTCCCAATCATGAGGGAGTATGGCTCGATTCTCACATTGGACTTGGTTTTCGCAGATTGTCTGTAATTGATTTACGTGATGGTAATCAACCGATGACGAATGAAGATCGTACCCTTTGGATTGTTTTTAATGGTGAAATCTATAATTATAAAACACTACGAGATCAGTTAAAGCTAAAAGGACATCACTTTCAGACGCAATCAGATACAGAGGTCATTGTGCATTTATTTGAGGAATACGGCAAGGACTGTGTCCATCATTTACGTGGAATGTTTAGTTTTGCGATTTGGGATCTTAGGGAACAATCTCTTTTTGCTGCTAGAGATCATTTCGGAATCAAACCTTTTTATTATTACAAAGACGAAAATAATCTTTTATTTGCTTCGGAAATTAAAAGCATACTTGCAGTGCAAGGGGTACCCAGAAAGCTTCAATATCAAAGTTTATTCAGCTACTTAACTTTTCAGTATGTCCCGCATCCTGATACGATGTTTGAACACATTCATAAATTAGGACCTGCGGAGCGATTATTGGTTAACTCGGATGGTGTAATGAAGATCGAGAAATATTGGGAACCCCATTTTCAACCGGTAGAACGATCTTTAGCAGACTATGCCGAAGAAATTCAGCGGAAATTGAAAGAGTCTGTAAACCTTCATTTACAAAGTGATGTGGATAGAGGATGTTTTTTGTCCAGTGGAATTGACTCCACCGCAATAGCTGCAATGATGAGAGCAGAAGAATCAACAAAAACCTTTTCGATTGGATTTGAAGGGCTGAACAATGAAACAATCATTGCAAATCAAACGGCAGCCAAACTGGGGACAGATCATTATTTTCACATTTTATCGCAAAAAGACTTTTTTGAAAGTATCCCGAAAACGGTCTGGCATCTAGATGAGCCTGTTGCAGACCCTTCCGCTATTGCACTCTATCATCTAAACCAGCTTGCCAAAGAACATGTAACGGTTGTCCTATCAGGGGAAGGCGCTGACGAATTATTCGGAGGGTATAGAATCTATAGAGAGCCAAATGCATTAAGACCGATAACCTGGATGCCTAACTTCATAAAGGATTCGTTACGAAAATCATTATCTGTATATCCCTATCATTTTTATGGCAAAAATTATTTACTTCGGGGTCTGACACCTTTAGAAGAGCGTTTTTTCGGAAATGCTAATATCTTTAACAAAAGCGGTAAGATGAACTTGCTCCACGAATCGGTACACGCTCAGAATAGCTTTTTACATCCCACGGATATCGTTAAGCCTTTTTATGATAAGACAGCTCACCTAGATCCTACGACAAGAATGCAGTTTATTGATCTGAATTTTTGGTTACCTGGAGACATTTTATCAAAAGCAGATAAGCTGTCCATGGCACATTCATTAGAATTAAGAGTCCCGTTTTTAGATAAAGAGGTTTTCGAAACAGCTAGTAAAATACCTGTGTCCAATCGGATTGGGCAAAAAACAACAAAACTTGCTTTGCGTAAAGCTATGGAAGGAATCGTTCCGGAAGCTATTGTGAATCGCCCGAAACTAGGATTTCCCGTACCCATTCGTGATTGGCTCAAAACTCCAATTTCAAATATAATGTTTGAACAAATCCGCTATAGTGGCATTGAAGAAATATTCAATATGAATATCATCGAAGAGATGTTTACCCAGCATCGGAGTAATAAAGGCGACTATTCGCGTAGAATCTGGCTAATTTACATTTTTTCAGTATGGTACACTCTTTTTATAAAAGAAGATCTGAAGCAATTAAATAGTGCCGTGTTGTAATGGGGGAGTGATTCGTTGAATATTGAGGAATATGCATGGAATAAACATGAACAGCAATTAAGAGAAACTAACATGTTTACTTATACTAGTCCAAAGATAAAGATTGTAGATAACCATGAATTAAGAAATCGGCTTGAAGAAACGCTTGAAGAGCTGCCGCAGAAGTTTCTGGCCAAATGGGCTTTGAAAGTAGCAGTTGAGCACCTGGATCATCTGGACCAGCAACTTGTAAATGACCCGCGGATTGATTTAGGTATAGAAACGCTAGAAAAGCGTATAACTGGTGAGATGAGAGCCTTTGATTTAAGAAAAGTTGGATTCATAGTCAATGAATTGGCCAAAGAGTCCACAACCGAGGCTAGTAAGTATACTGCCCGTTCTTTTGCACAAGCCATTGCAACTGGACATATGCGAGGACACGCTATGGTTTGCAGTGACTATGCAGTAAAACTGGTGAATTACATATCAGATCATTCTTCAGTTGCAGAGGCAGCTACTAAAGAACGGGAAAGACAATTAAGGATAGCTGAAGAGTTACTTTGTAATTGAAGGTTTAAAGATGAACATGTATGAGGATGATTATAAAAGTTAAATAATGGGAATAGTTGACTTTTTATATGATCGAGAGTTATGTAATCTAATGCAAACAATAAAAACATTATTAGTACTTAAAGTTTTATGCGTGACTTGATGAGCTTTAAAGCTTAATACTCGTTTTAGATAATACGATTACTAAATAAGAATCAATTGCTAAGGAAAGGGCAGTTATTTTGAACAGTTTTGAACATTGCTTAGATATCAGTAATGGATAGCTAATTAGTAATATTATGGATCTAATTGGTTGCTTCCATTAATTTATATACTACTTACTCACAAAACCCGTATTTTGTACATATGTCTATGAATAGTATTTCAGCTTGGGAATACCTGCTTTCCAAATCCTCCTCATTAATGAGACAACATATTTTTTAAGGTAGGCGACCTTTCCATCATTCAGATAAACCTCTTCGGTAGAATATCGATTTATTGATACCTCGCCTTGATTTCTTTATCGTAATTTTTAAAATTTGCTTGGGTATTTATATGCCATCTGTCACCATCAAGCTCAATTTCTGTGTACTTTTCGTTATTAAAATAAGCAGACGTGCAATTGAATTATACTTTTATGTCGATTTGCGAAAATGTGGGCACTTTTGCGTATTTCTCAGTGACACAATGTACCTACACAACTCCTCTTATTGTTGATATTTCAATACTCACTATGTAGGAGGATTTGTGTCACTGGACTGGGGATAAAATGGCAGCCAATCGATCAATGTATTCACTACACAAAAACCACATTCCATATTATACGATTCGTACAACACAAACTAAAACAGCCTTCTATTAGGTAGTAATAGGAGGCTGTTTTTAAACTACTAATTATTTGTATCCGGAATTTGCTTGAAAATCAAGTGGAGAATTTCATTTCCTCTTACAAGGGTATAACTCAGCAATTTATATATCCGCTCTCAAGTTCATCAAGCCATTTGTTTACTAAGGCATTGAATATATTGGGCTGTTCTATTTGCAGATGATGTCCAGCCAAATCCAGCAATGAAAAAGATCCGTTTGGATATTCATCCAATATATCCCATGCATCCTTGTATCCGACAATATGGTCATGACGACCAGTAATAATAAGTACAGGATACTCGTTTATCGTTGTATCAGTGTCCATTTCAAATGTGAACCCGTATCCATTGTTGCGGACTTGAGTTAAAAATGAGTGATCCGCTTTTCTTGAGGGTAAGAGAATTTCGCGATTAAATCTGACCCACTCCTCTTCTCCCTGAATAACGGACACGGCAGCAAATTCAGAGGCATCTTCCAGGGGTAGACGCGACAGTAATGAACTATCGGCCTTGATGACTCTTTTCTCCGGCAAGTTTCTTTCCGACGGTTCACTTACAATTACTGGTGCAATTAAGAGCATGCCTCGTACATCTTTTTGAAGATAATGTGCAACACCCCGTGCAATAAGGCCGCCGTATGAATACCCGAAGATCAAAAAAGGTTCATCAGGAATTTGTAAAGTTATGAAGTCAAGAACCGCTTGCAGCATATCATCTGAATTACGAATGTTCGCTTGAGCTTTCGATGCTCCCATTCCTGGTAAATCGATGTAGATTCTTTTCCAGCCCTGCCGTTTCACAAAATTCGGCTCTAGGCAGCCAGACATTACGCTGTGATCCAAAGACCAGCCATGCAAAATAACTACCGGGAATCCTTCACCTACAATTTTGCAGTTAATGACAATAAAATACACAGCCCTTCCCGTTATTATTTGGATTACGATACTCCATCCATTAAGTCTACAGGCATAACTCTCGCTTGCCCAGATGAAACAGCTGCTCTAATCACAGCAACCCTCACTCTCGCGACGACTTCTCTGTCCAATACAGCAGGAACAATATTCACCTGGCTTAATTCTGCATCCGGAATGGCTGAAGCTATGGCATAGGCAGCAGCAAGCTTCATCTCTTCATTAATGGAGGAAGCCCGGCAGTCCAGGGCTCCACGGAAAATCCCGGGAAAAACAAGGGCATTGTTGATTTGATTGGGGTAGTCACTGCGTCCTGTAGCGAATACTTGAACATAAGGCAGAGCTTCCTCCGGTGCAATCTCCGGGTCCGGATTGGCCATGGCAAAGACGATGCTGCCGGGAGCCATATACTGCACATCGTCAGCCGTAAGAACCCCTCCTCTGGACACCCCGATAAATACATCCGCATCCCTGATAACTTCCTTGAGCAGCCCAGGAATGGCTTCCACTTCTGGCCGCTCCGCCAGCCATTGCCACATGGGCTGAGAATAACGGCCGCCTAGTACGATAGCTCCTTCCCGGTCCACGGGGACGAGTCTGGTGACACCGGCTCTTAGCAGCATTCGGCATATCGCCATTCCCGCCGCTCCGATACCGTTGACGACAACGCGAATTTGATCGATCTGCTTGCCTGCCACCTTCAGCGCATTGAACAATCCGGCAAGCACCACGATCGCAGTACCATGCTGATCATCATGAAACACAGGGATATCCAACAGATCAGCTAATCGGCGCTCTATTTCAAAACACCTTGGAGAGCTAATATCTTCTAAATTGATCCCGCCGAATATAGGACTGATTCTTTGAATCGTACGAATGATTTCCTCTGTATCGGTAGTGTCCAGACAGATCGGAAAAGCATCCACCCCAGCCAGTTGTTTAAACAGCATGGCTTTGCCTTCCATTACAGGAGCGGCTGCATATGGCCCAATATCCCCCAAGCCCAGCACGGAAGTTCCGTCTGAGATCACGGCAACGGTATTCTTCTTGATAGTTAATGTGTGGGCCTTATCCGGTTCCCTATGAATTGCAGAGCAGACTTCTGCAACACCGGGAGTATAGATTCTTGCCAAATCCACACTGTTGTGTACAGTCTGCTTAGGCTCTACTGATAATTTCCCCCCTTGATGAGCTGCGAATATTTGCTCGGACATGCTGAAGCTCATGGTCCCTAGAATCCCGTTGTCCTTCACTCTTTCCAACCCCTTCACACTCTTGATGGTCTCGATTTTCTCTGCTAGACCGCTCTGCTTGCTGCCGGCTGCACTTCCGGCGGAATCAGTGACTGGTATACCTCTCCGTCCAACTGTTCCTTCAGCTCAGATTTCGCAGCAGCAATCACTGCGGGATGCTGCAGCACATGTATAGCTGAAGCAGCCAGCACCTTGCCTGCCAGCAGCATGCCTTTATGGGCTGCAGAAGATTTGCCCTGTGTCACCAGCTGCCAGCTATGCGGCTGGGTGCCGTATGCACAGGTGGTCACATAGACCTGCCCTGTAGGCACAATCCAGCTGACATCCCCCACATCTGTCGAAGCATACACATATCCCTGCTCCTCTGAATACGGCTGAAGCTGCTCCGACAGAATCCTTCCGCCTCCGTTCCGCACTATGCGCTTTTCTTCCGCCGAGAAGCTGTCCTGAATCCCCCGGGCAAACCGCTGCTCATCTTCTGTAAAAGCCGCACCACCGAGTTCAGTGAAGCACTGGTGCATCACCCGGCTTAAGGTGAAATTAGGAATCAGATCTGCGGAGGCACCATCCACCTGATGTTCTACACGGGTTCCGGTCATCATGGCTGCGCCACTGGCGATATCGCATACCCGTTGGATCATTTCCTTCACCTGGCTCATTCTTGGAGCACGGAGCTTATACAATACCGAGGCTTTGGCCTGCACAACATTGGGCGAGTGTCCGCCGGCATCCGTAATGGCATAATGCAGCCTTGCCTCAGAAATCAAATGCTCTCTCAGATAGTTGGCTCCTGCATTCATAAGTCCGACAGCATCCAGTGCGCTGCGGCCCAGATGGGGACTTGCAGATGCGTGCGAGCTGTTGCCCCTGAAGGTGAACTGGATCTGGCAGGTGGCCAGCATTCTGCTGTTATATGCCAGATTCTCATCCCATGGATGCCAGGTAAAGGCTGCATCGACATCCTTGAACAATCCCGCCCGCGCCATATAGGCTTTACCGCCGCCTCCTTCTTCAGCAGGACAGCCGTAATAACGGATGGTTCCCGGCAGGCCGCTTCTCTCCAGATAATGCCGGACGGCAACCGCAGCGCCAAGCGAGCCTGCACCCAGCAGATTATGTCCGCAGCCATGTCCGTTTGCACCTTCTTGCAAAGGTTCTTTGAAGGTTACACCGGCAACCTGGCTCATCCCTGACAAGGCATCAAATTCACCAAGTATGGCGATTATAGGCGCCCCCTTGCCGTAAGTGCCCACAAAAGCCGTTTCTATCTCTCCCGCGCTTCGCTGAACACTGAAGCCCTCTTCTTCTAGTACCTTGCATAAGACCTCCGCTGAGCGGTGCTCCTGGTAACGTGTTTCGCAGAAGTCCCAGATTTGATCACTGGCCTCCGTGAGCTTCCCTTGCTTCTGGTCGATGATATCCGATATAAATTGATAATAATCCATAATCCTCACGTCACTTTCAGCTATATTCCAAACGTTCCTTACCGGCAATGCCGGGTTCGGTCATTTGGTAGGGATTGAGAATCAGATCCAGCTCCTCCTCCGACAGCACATTGTACAGAAGGCAGAGCTCGCGGACGGACTTCCCGGTGGCAATTGCTTCATTGGCGATTCTTGCCGCCGTTTCATAACCCAGATGCGGGTTGAGCGCTGTCATTATACCTACGCTCTGATCCACATAACTTCGGCAGCGTTCTTCATTAGCTTCAATTCCCTGCACACAGCGGGTGTTAAATACATCCAATGCCTGATTCATGATTGTTAAGGATTGGAGGAGATTGAATACAAGCACAGGCTCCATCACATTCAGCTCCAGCTGCCCGGCTGCTGAAGCCTGGCAGATCGTATGATCATTTCCCATGACCTGAAATGCCACCTGGTTAACCAGCTCGCACATCACCGGATTTACCTTGCCCGGCATAATTGAGGAACCCGGCTGCCGGGCGGGCAGCGTAATCTCACCCCATCCGGCCCGCGGGCCGGAGGCCATTAACCGCAGGTCATTGGCTACCTTTGACATATTGATCATGCAGATTTTCAGAGTAGCAGACACTTCAGTATAGGCATCCGTGTTCTGCGTAGCGTCTGGTAAGTGTCCCGCACGAATCAGCGGGAACCCGCTGATGTCCGCAAGCGATTCCACAGCTCTTACAATATATTGCGGGTCTGCGTTGAGACCCGTCCCCACAGCAGTCGCACCGAGATTCACTTCATATAGTAGCTCTTTCGTTCTGCTGATCCTCTGGATGTCCCGGCCCAGTACACTGGCATACGCCTGGAATTCTTGCCCCAGCCGGATCGGAACAGCGTCCTGCAGATGGGTGCGTCCCATTTTGATCACGTGATCGAACTGCGCTGCCTTCCTCTCGAACGCCGCATGCAGCCCGTGTAAAGTTCCAATTAGCTTCTCCAGCATGGAGAGAACCGCCAAGTGAATCGCTGTAGGAAAGCTGTCATTAGTTGACTGTGACATGTTGACATGAGAATTTGGGCTAACAACCCTATAATCACCTTTACGTCCACCGAGAAGCTCAATGGCCCGGTTCGCAATGACTTCATTCGCATTCATGTTAATGGAGGTTCCTGCTCCGCCTTGAATCGGATCAACGATGAACGAACCATGCCACTGTCCCGCTATAATCTCGCCTGCAGCCTGTATAATCACTTCGCCGAGTCTCGGCGTCAACTGCTTGAGCTCCATGTTCGCGGCTGCAGCCGCCTTTTTAACCATAGCCAGTGCAACAATCAATTCCCCGTGAATGCGGTAACCGGTAACCGGGAAGTTCTCCAGGGCGCGCACCGTCTGGATACCGTAATATACATCAAGCGGAACCTGTTTCTCTCCAAGAAAATCCCTTTCAATCCGAAATGCTTCCTCTGTCATTTCCTTGCCTCCTAGATTACTTGGGCGTTTGAGCTCTGCGGGTATGAAGCGTCATCGAGGTTCACTTCCCGCTATGGTTAGTCCGCAGTTCCATAGGACGGTACTGGGGCAACTATCCACAAGTGTGAGAAATGAACAAGAGTTATATCTCTCTATCTTCTTTTTTAGGGATCTTTGACTTTCGGCTGCCGGTTGATGCAATACAAGCTGAAGGCAATCAGCATTAGGCCGGCCAGTAGAAATCCGGTTAACGGCTCATTCAGCAGCAACGCACCAAGGGTTACGGAAACTATGGGGACAAGGAACAGGAAAGAGGATATCTTTTGAAGATTGCCGGCATTCACCAGGAAGAAATACAGCATCCAGGATACAGCAACTCCAAACACGCTCGCGTACAGGAGGCTTATTAAAAAAGAGCCGTTCCATACAATGCCGCTCCAAGTCTCAGTAATGGAACCGGCACCCGTCAGCACCACTCCTCCAATTAAGCACTGCATGGCCGCAAGCCACATGAAGTCTACCCGGCCGCTGACTCTCTTGACGTACACCGTGCCTACAGACCAGCTGATTGCTGTACCCAGGGCAAGAAGCAGCCCAACTGCAGATGCATTCCCGCTTAAGTTCTGGATACTTGCCACAGCAACACCGGCGAACCCCGCCAGAAATCCGGTCACCTTCAAGGCTGACATTTGGTCTCCTAACCACAGCCAGGCCAGCACACCAACCATAACCGGCTGTAAATATACAATCACTGCGAACATGCCGGAAGGCAGATAACGAAGCCCCATGATTTGTAGACCAAAAAATAAAATGACGTTCAAGACCGCAGAAAGAATATATATCTGCCAGTTGGCCTTCCACCTCAATGCGCTCCGTTTGTGAACCATCAGCAGAAACAGGATCGCCCCTCCCGCCAAGGTCCTTATACCTGTAAACAGCAGAGGTGGAGCATAATTCAGTGCAATTTTATATACCGGAAACGAAGCACCCCAGATCAAAATCAGCAGCATAACCAGCATAGCCGTACCGGCACGTGATACTTTCATTGTTCATTCCCCTTACTTGCTGTATCACCGCATTAACCTAAGGTTAGCGCTTAACAGGTCCTGGTGTTACGTCATCGGGGAAGGGGCATTTATAGGTTCTTCCGTTCAAGCGCAAGGCATGCTCCCGCTGGGCTTCAGCCAGAACCTCTGGCTGAAGGAACAGTTCAAGTGCGGTAGCGCCAATGACCTTTCCTGCCTGCAGCATCCCTTTATGCCCTATGGACATTCCGCCCTGACTGACCACCTGCCACGTATGGAAAGGGGTCCCCAGTGCAACTGAGGTGACTTCACATTGTACCGTAGGCACCTTCCAGCTGACGTCTCCGACATCTGTGGAGCCCCAGAGCATGGAGGTCTGCGGATCGTATTCTTCCACCCGGTCTGCCAGCGCCTTGCCGTGCAGCCCGGCCGGCACATTGAATGTCCGCTCCTGACTAGTCAATGTACTACGGATCGCTTCCGCAAACTGAAGCTCAGACTCATTATGAACCGGTCCGCCCAGCTGGACGAATTGCTCATACATCAGCTTCTCCAGCGTTTTGTTGACAATAAGCTCTGAGGAGCCGGAGTCGAATTGAATCTCAAGCTCTGTACCCGTCATAAGAGCAGCGCCCTTCGCCACATTGCATATCCGGTCATACAATTCTGCCAGATCTTCAGAACGTGGAGTGCGTAATTTGTACAGCACCTCCGCTTCCGCCTGAACTACATTGGGCGAGATGCCGCCGCTGTTGGTAATGGCATAATGCAGCCTGGCTTCAGGAATGATATGCTCCCGCAAATAGTTGCACCCCACATTCATCAATTCGACGGCATCCAGCGCACTACGGCCCAGATGAGGGGCCGCGGAAGCATGTGCACTGCGGCCCTTGAACTTAAAGTACACCTGGCAGGTTGCAAGAGAGGTATGATTGGTAACCTTGTTCCTTGCCTCCGGATGCCAGGTCAATGCAGCTTCAACATTCTCGAACAGGCCGTTTCTGGCCATCAGAGCTTTGCCGCCCCCGCCTTCCTCGGCCGGACAGCCATAGAAGCGTACCGTACCGGCAAGACCATACTGCTCCAGGCAGTGCCGGACGGCGATCGCTGCGGCAAGCGCGCCCGTACCGAGCAGGTTATGCCCGCAGCCATGGCCGTTGCCTCCCGGGACTACCGGATGATTCGCGTTCTCTCCACGGTGCTGGCTGAGCCCAAACAAGGCATCGTACTCTCCAAGAATAGCGATTACCGGCTTCCCGCTCCCGTAGCTGCCTACAACAGCAGTCCCGATATTGCCTGCGGCACGCTGGACCTCAAAGCCTTCCTGCTCCAGAATCTCCGCCATAAGTTCAGCGGACTGCTGCTCCTCATATCTGGTTTCGGCATACTCCCAGATCCGGTCACTTACAGAGATCAGCAGCTCCTGCTTCTGATCGATATACTCTTCTATAAATTTTAGCGTTTCCGCCTGTATTGGGGTCATCTATACCACTCCCATCAGATTGAATTTATCGTTTGATTGGACCGGGAACCACATCGTCTGAGATCGGACACAAGTAACTGCGGCCCGTAACCTGATGCCGGTGCTCCGCCTTAGCCTGTTCAAGCACTTCCGGCTGCAGGAACAGCTCCAGCGCTGTCAGTCCCATCAGCTTTCCGGCATGGAGCAGTGCCTTGTGAGCCGAAGACGAAGCTCCCTGGCTAACCACCTGCCAGGTATGCAGCGGTGTGCCTAGGGCCATGGAAGCGACATAACATTGCACCATCGGGATCTGCCAGCTGACATCGCCGAGATCGGAGGAGCCCATGACCAGGTGGTCCTGCGGGGAATAAGGCTCCAGCCGGTCTGACAGGGCCTTCCCTTCCAGACCGGAAGGAAGTCCATCCAGCTTATCCTGTTCGGTCAGCGTCGTGCGGATGCGGGAGGCGAATTCCAGCTCAGCCGCATCAAAGTCAGGAACACCGATCTCCTGGAATACCGCATAGGCTGCCCGCTCCAGTGTACGGTTCATGATTAGCTCAGAAGCGCCGGAGTCGGGACGGATCACAAGTTCAGTACCGGTCATCAGAGCCGCTCCCTCGGCGATTCTCACAATCCGCTCATACAAATCTGCCAGCTGCTCGGAGCGGGGAACACGCAGCTTGTACAGCACCTCTGCCTCTGCCTGCACAACGTTCGGTGAAATCCCGCCTGTGTTTGTAATCGCATAATGAATCCGGCAGTCAGACTCCATATGCTCCCGCAGATAGTTGACCCCCATGTTGGTCAGCTCCACACCATCCAGCGCACTTCTGCCCAGATGGGGGGCTGCCGCTGCATGGGCACTCCGCCCCTTAAACTGGAAGTATACCTGGCGTGTAGCAAGCAGCGTAGCGGAATTAATATAATTGGCTGGACCGGGATGCCAGGTAATAGCCGCGTCCACCCCTTCGAACAAGCCCCGTTTAACCATCAGCCCCTTGCCGCCCCCGCCTTCTTCGGCAGGGCAGCCGTAGAAGCGCACAGTGCCGGACAATCCTTGGTCCAACAGGTATTGTTCCACCCCGATGACTGCCGCAAGGGCCCCGCTGCCCAGCAGGTTATGCCCGCAGCCATGACCGTTTCCGCCTTCCACCACCGACTGCTTGCTGGAAAGGCCCTTTTCCTGGCTGAGACCGAACAAAGCATCATATTCACCCAGGATACCGATCACCGGGGATCCGGTGCCGAAGCTGCCAATTACCGCGGTTGGTATTCCTCCAGCGGCTCTCTCTACTTCAAAGCCCTCCTGCTCCAGAATTTGCGCGAACAGTTCTGCGGAGCGCGCCTCTTCATAACGCGTTTCAGCAAATTCCCAGATCCGGTCGTTTATACTGGCCAGCAGCTCTCTTTTATGCTCAATCGTTCCGCTGATATGCTCAATAGCTTCAGATCTAATTTCAATGGTACCCATGGCCGTCACTCCTAACCCTCTTATAGTAGCTCTACCTTTCCGGTTCCACCTGCAATCCGGATGTTCGTACCCATCGGCTTGGACAGCCTCTGTAAATCCTGAAGCGCTGCATCACTTGAAGATAACTCAGGCCAGCCCCGTTGGTAACGCGGCAGGCCGAAGCCCATTTCAATGGGGTGCAGCGTAATTTCGATAATCCGGCCGTTCTCCATGGTCCAGCGGGGTAGGAAGGACTGCCAGATCCGCAGATTGGCGGCCATTCCCCGGGTATCATTCTGCCCCCTCTGATCAAACGCATCAGCAGTTCCGTGGGAACTGTCCAGGCCAAACTTTGTATAATAATCAGCGGGCAAATGCGCCACCGTCTCATTCTGAAAGATAAAGTTTCCCAGGCTGTAGAAGATCGGTCTCTCTTTGTACATCTCCATCCCGCATACCTTATGCGGGCCGTGACCAATAACTGCATGTGCGCCTGTATCAATACAGGCATGTGCGAACTCGCGCAGGAAATCGGCCGGCTCATCCAGGTGCGCGCCTTGCATTTCATGGGTATGGATACTGACCAGAACAACATCCGCTTGCCTAGCCGCTTCCGATACAGCCTTAAGAATCCGCTTCATATCGCCGGCATGCGCTGAAGTAGCCACACCTTCCTTCTCACCGGCTTCGAAAATATAGCTCCCGAAGGGAAGCTGTCCCTCCGGCAAGGCCACACGGTAGCCGCTCTCCACAGCATAATGGTATTCAGCATTGATGCCGGTAACCTCCGCAATGGCCCGCAGTTCCTCCAGCCGTCGTGCAGTGACCACTTGCCGTATTTCATGCCGTAGCGGGTTGACCCCCGGCCTGCCTATCATATCGGCACGCTGCTCTCCGGCGGGCCACGACTCGTGAAAAGAGGACGTAACCGCGATTAATGCCACCCTACCGGAGGGGGTATCCAAATATTTGGGCTCCCCCGCTCTCGCCAGATTCTCTCCGCATCCGGCATGGACGAAGCCGTAGGCATCCAAATATTTAGCCGTCGCTTCGAGTCCGCCGTAGGAATAATCCAGGCTGTGGTTATTGGCCCAGGCGACCAGATTGAAGCCGTATGCCTTAAGGTCCGCCAGCACCTCAGGCGGAGCAATCGCCCAGGTGCCTCCGCTCACCGCCCCCGGAAAGCCTTCATACCTGTGCGTAGTGACTTCTAGATTCGTGAAGCGCACATCTGCCGATTGGATCAATTCAGCCAGAACCGTATACTTTACTCCCTGATTCGCCAGCCTCCTTGTAATGAAGCTGTCTCCGGTGGCTATGAAAGAAATACTTCCCATCTTAATCCCTCCCTGGCTTAAAACAGCCTGCTAATGCAGATGACAGCTTACGAAATGTCCCTCGGTTACCTCTTTATTCAGAGGGGCTTCCGTCTTGCACCGGTCCATGACATAAGGGCAGCGGGTATGAAAAATGCAACCCGCAGGCGGGTTCAGCGGAGAAGGTAAATCCCCCTTGAGAATCACCCGCTCGCGGACCTCATTCGGCTTCGTGGCCGGTACCGCTGACAGCAGGGCCTGGGTATAAGGATGCAGCGGAGTCCTGATCAGCTTGTCTGTAGGAGCCTGCTCGACCATCTGCCCCAGGTACATCACGCCGATCCGGTCAGAGATATGCCGGACCACGCTGATATCATGGGCAATGAAGAGGAAGGTCAGCTTAAGCTCACGCTGAAGCTGCTGCATGAGATTGATGATCTGCGACTGAATGGATACATCCAGCGCAGAGACCGGTTCGTCGCAAATGATCAGCTTGGGATTCATGACCAGTGCGCGGGCCAGCCCGATACGCTGGCGCTGCCCTCCCGAGAATTCATGCGGATAACGGTAATATTGATCGGCATTCATGCCCACCTTCTGCAGAATTTCCATCACCTTGTCTGTACGCTCCCGCTTATTCCCCATCCGGTGGATAATCATCGGCTCCTCCAGCGTAGCGCCAATCCGCTTGCGCGGATTGAGTGAGGAATACGGGTCCTGGAATACCATCTGCAGCTGCTGGCGCATCGGCTTCATCTCCCGCTCCGAGAGTCCAAACAGATCCTTGTTCTGAAAAATTGCCTGGCCTTCCGTTGGTTCAGTCAGCCGGAGAATGGTGCGGCCCATAGTGCTTTTGCCGCAGCCGGATTCGCCTACAACACCGAATGTCTCACCCTCGTACATGTTGAAAGAAATGTCATTAACCGCCCTGACCTGCTGGAGGGTTGCCCCTAGAGGGCTTTTTACCGGGAAATATTTCTTGACGCCCTTTACCTCAAGCAAAGGGCGTCTTGGTTGTTGAACGGTCATTGTCATCCGCCTCCTTTACTTGATTTGCTCATAATGCCAGCATCGCACCTTCTGGCCGTTGTCCGCCTCGCTCAGCTCCGGCATCCTCGACAGACACAGCTCATCGGCGTAAGGACAACGCGCGGCAAACCGGCACCCCTTCGGTACATTATTTAATGAAGGCACTGAACCCTTGATGACGTGAAGCGGCAAGGAACGGTCCCCATCCATATGGGGAATAGACTGCATCAATCCCTTCGTATACGGATGAAGTGGAGTGTCGAAGAGATCCTGCACATCTGCCTCCTCCACGATCTGGCCCAGATACATGACTACCACCCGTTTGCAGGATTCAGCAACCACGCCCAGGTCGTGCGTGATGAGAATTACGCCCATGTTAAGCTCCCGGTTCAGCTCCATAATCATGTCCATAATCTGTGCCTGAATTGTTACATCCAGCGCCGTTGTCGGTTCGTCGGCGATCAGCAGCTTCGGGCGGCAGGCGAGTGCCATGGCAATCATCGCCCGTTGTCGCATGCCTCCCGACAGCTGGTGCGGATATTCGTCCACCCGTCTCTCCGGGGAAGGAATTCCGGTCAGCCGGAGCATCTGGACCGCACGCAGCCGGGCTTCCTTCTTGGATACCTGCTGATGGATGCGGACCGCTTCTGCGATTTGATACCCTATCGTGTAGACCGGATTCAGTGAACTGAGCGGGTCCTGAAAGATCATGGCGATATCATTGCCGCGGATATCCTCCATCCCGCCAAGGGATTCCTTCAGCAGGTTCCTGCCCTCAAACAGCACCTCGCCTTCATAGCTGGCTGTGTATTTCTCGTCGAACAAGCGGAGAATGGATTGTGAGGTTACACTTTTTCCGCAGCCGGATTCACCTACAATGCCAACAATTTCACCTTCATTGACATGGAATGTTATTCCGTCAACTGCCGTTACCCTGCCTCGTTCTGTCTTGAAATGCGTTTTGAGCTCTTTGACCTCCAGCAGCAGCTGATTGTTCATGAATAGCCTTCTCCTCTCCGTGTTTTATTTTTTTACATTCTGCGTATGAGGGTCCAGCAGGTCACGCAGCCCGTCGCCGAACAGATTCAGCGAAAGCACGGACAGTACCATTGTTAAGCCGGGAAACACCGTCATCCACCACGCCTTCATGATGACCAGCTTGCCGTCATACAGAATATTGCCCCAGCTGGGCGAAGGCGCCGGAATTCCTGTACCCAGGAAGCTGAGTGAAGCTTCCACGATGATCGCTTCGGCAAAAATAAAAGTGGATTGTACAATCAGCGGAGATAGCGTATTCGGTGCGATATGCATCCATAATATCCGGCTGCCGGAAGCCCCTTGTGCCTTCATGGCTTCAATATAGGTCTGCTCCCGGACGACAATCGCCGAAGATCGGACAGCCCGGGCTACTGCTGGAGTAAAGACAATGCTGAGCGCAATAATGACATTGGTGACATTGGCTCCGAGCGCGGCCATCAGTGCGATGGAGAGCAGAATACCCGGGAAAGCCATAAGCCCGTCGCAGATTCGCATTAGAATATTGTCCAGGAACCGGTAGTAGCTGGCGTACAGGCCAATCACAAGCCCCATGGCTGAAGTGGCAAGTGCAACGGCAAATCCTACCCCCATGGATACCTGGGCACCGTAAAGTGTCCGGCTGAATATATCGCGTCCAAAGTTATCCGTGCCGAACCAATGGTTCGTATCCGGCGCCTTCAAGCGGTCTGCAACAGTCATTTCATAAGGGTCATACTTGGTGATGTATGGAGCCGCAATTGCGGCAATGACTAGAATCAGGACAATAATAGATCCGAACACCATAGATTTATTCGCAAGCAGCCTCCTCATCATCAGGCTCCGGTGCTGTTTTTTCATATGGACTTTCACAGTTTGCAGATTCATATTCTCAATTGCGTCCATTTCATGCCCTCCTTGCTTAGCCATTTAACCGGACTCTTGGATCTATGACGCTGTATAGCAGATCCACCAGCAGGTTGATAAATACAAAAGCTACGGTAATAAATAACACAGCTCCCTGGATGACAGAATAATCACGACGCTGGACAGAGTTGACGATCAGCTGGCCGACTCCAGGGATATTGAAGATGGTTTCGAGAACCGCAGCCCCCGCAACCAGCCCAGCAAAGGTCTGACCGATGACTGTCAATACGGGCAGGAATGCATTTCTCAGGGCATGGCGGTAGATCACGCCTCTTTCCTTGACCCCCTTGGACCGGGCTGTCTTGATATAGTTGGCATTCAGCACCTCCAGCATCGAGGAACGGGTCATCCGGGCAATAAGCGCAGCTGTAATCGTGCCGAGCGCAGTAGCGGGAATGATTAAATACCTGAAATGCGTCCATAACCCGTCACTCAGCGGCCTGTATCCGGCAACCGGCAGCCATTTCAGATTGACTGTAAAGATCAGCACCAGGAACAGGCTAAGTAGAAAGTTTGGGATCGACAACCCAAGCAGTGACAGACTCATTAAGGACTGGTCTGTTGCTGTACCCCGTTTCCGTGCAGAGATAATACCGATTGGAATCGCTATAACAACTGCAATCAATTGAGCAATAATTGCTAATGAAAGCGTTGGTCCAAGGCGGTCAAAAATCGCTTCCGTAACCGATTGCTGCATGAAATAGGAATAACCCAGATTACCTATCAGAGCATTGCCAATCCAGTGAAAGTACTGTTGGTAGAGCGGCAGATTCAGACCAAGCTGGTCGCGCAGGGCCGCCACTTCCTCCGGTGTTGCTTCGTCTCCCAGCATGACTGACGCCGGATCACCCGGCGTCAAATGAATAATCATGAATACGAGCAGCGAGACGATGAACAATACCGGCAGTACAGACAACAGGCGTTTAATCAAATATGCTTTCACTCCGTACCGCCTCCTTGACTGAAAATTACTTGTAGACCTTGGTATTCCACAGCACAATTCCTTCGAAATCGTGGTACCCTTCAACCTTCGAGGTTGTTGCTGTCAAGGTGTAGAGATCACCCAACTTAATGGTCGGCAGATAATCCCACACGGTCTGTTGAACATCTTTCCAGATCGCCTGCTCTTCCTCCTCTGATGCAGCGGCGTTCATCTTGCTGAGCCCTTCCGTAATGGCCGGGTCATTTGTCCAGCCGTAATAGTTCGGATTTAAAGCCGAGATTTGGGAGGGTGTTACTACGGAGGTATAACCGCCAAGATTCAAATCCCATTCAGCGGACTCGTTTAACTTCGCTACGAGCGTAGGCCAATCATACACAACCAGGTTAATATTCATCCCTGCTTTTTCAAGCTGATCTTTGATTACAACGGCCTGATCATAGATATAGCCATATTCACGGGTTGCCAGCAAGCGGATTTCTTCGCCATTGTAGCCTGCTTCCGCCAGAAGAGATTTGGCTTTCTCCGGGTCTTTCTGGTTGAAAAGGCCTGCTTCCGGTTCCACGTACCAGTCGCTCTGCTCCTTCAGCATGTACGATTGGTCAATGCGGTAGAACTCCGGAATGCCCGGATTCGCCATGAATATATCATCGATATTCAGCGCCGCATTTACGGCCTGGCGCATTTTCAAATCGGTAAACAGACCTTGCTTCTTATTGAAGTTCATGCTGATGTTCGTTGTCATTACCTGGGTTGTATTCAGGCTGGAATCATCCTTGATGCTGTCATAGTTGTCGGCTCCAAGCTGACTGGCAACATCATACTCTCCCGACTGTAAGCCAATCATGCGGGTGGAGTCCTCAGAGACAAAGGAGAGGCGGATATCCTTAACTTCAGCCACCTTCTTGCCACCAAGTCCGTCTGCTTCCGTATCAAGCGGTTGATAATCATCGTTTCTGGTATATGAAATATATTGATCCTGTTTCCATTCTACGAACTTGTAAGGCCCGGTTCCGATGAATTCCTTAATACCGGAACTCGGGTCGGCACTCTTAATGACTTCAGCAGGCATAATAGCCGGAAATTGCTTGTAGGTTGCCATTACTAGCAACACATCCAGAGAAGGTTTATTTAATGTCAGGACAACGGTATAATCTCCATCCGTTGTGAATCTGCCATCTCCGATGATTCCTTGTGCAGCTGTTGATAAGGTAATCCAGCGATTCATGGAGGCTACAACATCTGAGGAAGTCATCTCTTTCCCGTTATGAAAGTGAATACCCTCGCGCAGCTGGAAGGTGTACACGAGACCGTCTTCACTCTTGTCCCAACTTTCCGAAAGCATTGGGACCACCTGATACTTAGAATTCAAGGTGAGGAGTGTTTCAAAGATTGGACGAGCAGCATCCTTGGTTGCACCACCTGTAACCATCTGCGGGTCTAGCGTGGACGGCTGAGTCGGATAAGCGATTCTTAATTCATCACTTAGCGCTGCACCGCCGCTATTGCTTTCCGAATTGCCGGTTGCTGTACCGGAACCGGAATTCGAACCGGAAGAACTGCAGCCATACAGAAACATCATTACCGCCATAATCATCAGCAGCATCGTACCCTTTTTCATTGAAACGCCCCCTTTAATAATGTTTAATGATATGTCAGAAAATCTATCATAAAAACAAATTTACTCTGACTTGTCTTCATTCTATAGATTTATCGACAATTTTCTATGTTTAAAACCTCTATTTTAGTATAGAATATATGTATGTTACCTCTATAATCTCGATTTTAATGTCATGTATTCTAACGCAATAGTGAGGAGATGTCGAATTGAATCCAAAAGTAAACCCTGTCATTTCCAGCAAGCTGCTGTTCAGCAGCAGTGAATTCAGAAATATTATTGAAGGTATCCGGACACTCACCTCAACACTTAACTACGATGAGTTGTTGAACAGAATCCTAGAAATTGCTTTGACAGTCATTCCCCTCAGCACAAGCGGAATCTTCCGCTTATTCGACGAGAAACGGCAATTGCTGATTCCACTGGCTTATGTGGGGAATATTGCAAGCTCGCTGCTGCATAATACACGCAGAGGTGAATCATTGTCGGGAAAGGTATTTGATGATGGGATTGCTAGGATTTACAATATGAACGATATGCTGGATGAACTGGAGCACCTGTCGCCGGAGAATCAGAACTTCCGTAATAAGCTGCTCACCGATGAACAATATATTGCCCGTTCCATGATTTCTGTTCCGGTTACCATACGGGGAGAACGAAGAGGGACATTAACGCTGCACCGGTTTGATGATGAGGGCTTGTTCACCGCCTATGATCTCGAATTACTGAAAGTATTTGCCGATCAGGTAGCTATCGCTGTGGAGAATGCAAAGCTGTATAGCGAAGTTCAGAATGTATTGCAGGAGGTTACGGAGCTGAGCGGCCAGATTCAGGAGAACAACCAGATTTTGCAGAAACGCCTGGAGGTTCATGAGGCCTTGACTGCTTTGTCTCTGAAGAACAAAGGCATACATGCCATTGTCAAAGAGCTGAACCGCATGATCAAAATGCCGGCGTCCTTCGTGGATATGCTCAACAAGCATTCCCATAACGGCAATTCTCAGCAGATACAGCTTGAATTTGATGATATTGCAGGGCTTTGGGATACCGAGGATCACGTACCGCTTACAATCAGCTTCCATGAACAGGAATTTTATCTGCATCCCGTTACTGTCGATAAGGTGCTGCTGGGGTGCATCATGGTCAGGCTTACCGGACCGATTGCCAGCATGGACATTGTGACTCTTGAGCAATCCAGCTCGCTGTTCGCCTTGGAGATGATCAAGAAACTCAGCCTCACTGACATTTACTATAAGGAGACCAAAGAAATCTTCACTAAGTTGCTGCAGAACCAGAATGACGATGCGCTGATGGCCAAGGGAGTTGAATTAGGTCTTGATTTCTCCGGGTATATGTCGGTTTCTATACTGGAGATAACCGGTCAATTTGAGCTGTATCAGACAGAAATTAACATCCAGCGGCTTGTGTTCAAGCTGAACGAGACTTTTAATAGCACACCCCATATGGCGTTTGGACTTCATAATCAAGTAATCATGCTAACTTCCTTCCCCCATGCTGCAGATGCCGAATGGGTTAAACAATCCATGGAGCGTATGATTCAGGAGTGGCGGTTCAGTTCAAGCAAGTACGTGCTGAGTGCAGCAATGGGTACCCCTTACAAAGGCATAGTCAATATTGCCAAAAGCAATACGGAAGCTCAAAAAACCCTGCACTATATGTTCAGCAAGCAGCAATCTGGATGTATTCAATATAAGGATATAGGTATCAACCGGTTATTCCTTGGACAGGATGTCTCCGAGATCCACCAGTTTATCTCAGACATCCTTGGCCCTCTGGAAAGCACACCGGGTCATAGTAGCCAGTTGGAGCAAACCTTGCACATTTATATGTCTGAGGATAAAATTGCAATCAATACAGCAGCGGTGCTTGGTATTCACATCAATACGCTTTATCAGCGGCTCAAAAAAATCCAGCAAGTGCTGAACATACGCTTCGACAATAAAGACGATATGTTAAAAATTCAAATGGCTTATCATCTCAAAGATACCTTTAACCAAAAGCATTAGCACGGGACGAATAGAGTAATGAATATAACATCTTCAGCAATTACACAATGAATACAAAAAGAGACGTATTGGCAAGCACTGCTCCATTCGGATCAAGGCTTGCAATATACGTCTCAGGATCGCTTCACTACGTTACTCCTATTTTCATAAAACGGTTGCTCTTTAAGGCGCCAAGCCTCTAGTAAATGTCTTCACACTCTCCGCAATAAATGATTCAAGTGATATATGAGGGAAAAACCCGCCGTTATCCAGGTTGTTTAGGAAAGTCCCATAATTCATTGAAATGAAGGAGTACGCCTGAAGCTCTGGATTCGTATCAATTAGCTTCCCTTTTTCGAACATAACCTTAAAATAATTCGATAGTATCTCCATGAATTGTCTGGGGTGTTTGATTGTTCTTTCATGAAATCCCGGTAAATTGTCTATCTCTTTAATGCTGATCATAATCATTTTGCGGTTACGGTTCATGATTTCATGATAGGTTCGACTGATCAATAACAAGTCCGTCTGTAAATCCCAAATCAGTTTTTCATTAAATAGCTTTGTCATTTCTTCAGCATAATGAAAACGGTCAAATGCAGCTTCGAGCAGATTTTGTTTGCTGCCAAATTGCCGAAACAGTGTTTTTTCACTGAGTCCGGCTGTCGCAGCAATTTCCTGGGTAGTTACTCCTTTGTAGCCTTTGCTTGCGATTAAATCGATTGCTGCCAATAGCAATTTATCACTAGTGCTTAAAGTGCTGTTGTTGCGCAACTTTCCCACCTCATTTTGTAGCCAGTTCGTACCGACTGTCATTCCTCGCGATAATAGCCCTTCACAAAAGAAATGTCAAGGCAACCGGCGCACACCTGAACCTCATTAATACCGGTTACATTTGGCCCTTTTCCACACGTTGGGCTGTATTCATTTTCGAACTGCGGCCGAATAGAACGAAATATAAAACGGCCATTACAGCAACCAGCAACGCAAGCGCAAGGAAAATATTGCTGTATACGAAAGCAGCGCTATTTGTCGTCAGCGGGTTTAAATGAATAGTTGGGGTACCAAAGTCAAGAATCTTCCCAATAGTCGCTGTGGATACAGCTGCAGCAATGAAATTAAACATCGATAACAAGCCCATACCAATTCCGATTTGCTCCTTCGGCAGTGTTCTTGAAATGGTGTTTGACAAGGCAATCTGCATAAACGATTGACCGGGAACACTTAAGATTAGGAATAGGGAAATAAATATAGGTGACATGCCTACAACGGAAGACAAGCACAGGAAACCAATGATAAGAAGGGCGGCGGCTGTAGACAACAGAAAGGAATTACCTTTTTCATCAGCTAACTTACCGCCTTTACGTCCCATATATGCGGTCACAAGGGCAGATGGCAACATAATGAGCCCTGTTACGGCTGCTGACAAATGGTTTACTTGTGACAGCAGTTGCGGCACCATAAAGGGAACGCCGAAGCCTACTGCAGTCAATACGAAGGTAATGGCTAAACCGAAGGAATAAGATTTGTTTTTAAAAACAACCGGCTTTACGAACGGATCAGCAGCATGACGAATACGTAAGATGAACAAGATCAATAAAACAATTCCGGTTACAGCATAACCTATACCTCCATTGGTTAACGCAAGCAGCAGAGTAGCTACTGTTCCTGCTAACAGAATTCCGCCAATAAAGTCAATTTTGCTGGCACTCCCTTTTTCATTATCCAAATACTTCCGGTAGAAAGGTAACGTAAACAGTGAAAGCAAAGGAATTACAAAAAGGACTTGCCAATTCAATGCGCTGGACACCAAACCAGCAATGATCGGACCAAGTGCAGCACCAAGAGCTGTTCCGATAGCGGTAGTGCCTAACGCACGGCCGCGTTTTTCAGGTGAAAAATAACGAATGGGTATGATCATGGCCAGCGCAGGAATGACGGATGCCCCAACTGCCTGTAAGATACGTGCGACGATCATCATCCAATAAGCGGAGGCCAAGATCCCCGCTAAGGAGCCGGCTGCTAAAAAGATGAGGCCAAAGGTCAGTAAGTTCTTCAAGCTGTATTTGTCTGTCAGTTTGCCGAAGGTGACAGTTCCTATTGCGTATACAATCATATAACCGGTCACCATCCAGCTCACTTGCGACGGTGAAATTTGAAATTGTTTGCTGATCACCGGAAGCACCACATTAAACATCGTTCCATTCATAACGGAAATGATCAGTGTAAAGACCAGAATTCGCATTAAGCGCTCACCGTTATTTTTTTGAATACTATCTGTAGTTTGCATAAGTTTGCCTCACTTCTAAAAGGTAATATATTTTCGTTAAGTACAAAAAAACTCGCTCCTCCTTCTAACAGGATAAGTCTTTATGTAGAATTGGATCGATTCCTGCCGATTGAATTCACACTTTTATTCCAAAAGATAGTACGCTTATAGTTCCCCTTTCACCTCAAATATGTCCGTCAGTACTTACTGACATTCGAAAAGATAATATCCTCTTTTATATATAGTGTCACGCCAAAACGAAATAGCAATGAATTCCTAACGTTAGACAACCGTTAGGCAATTTAAAAAGGCTGCCGGTAAATAGCAGCCTTACACAGTCCTCTATCGCCTCAAGTCCGAACCGAAATTGAAGTGAATCACATCATATGAGGAAATAGATCCCTTTTTTTGTAATTTTACATCCTTTTCGTGCTTTATTATAAAGTTATATATTCAATATTTTTTTACCACATTCAATCGAAATTCAATATTTCATTCTCCTCGGCCCTTTTCTCAAGCTCCATCTCTTGCATGAATTGCAGGTGCTTGGTACCCCATTCATTCATAACTGCCAACACGGGCTCCAGAGTTAGACCATGTTCTGTAATAGAATACTCCACCTTAGGCGGAACTTGCGCATAGACATTCCTTTTAACGATATGCTGCTCCTCCAGCTCCCTCAGATGCAGTGTGAGCATACGCTGAGTGATCTCTGGCATTAAGCTTCTCAGCTCACTAAACCTTTTGGTGCCTCCTTTAATCAGATGACGCAGAATAAGGGGTTTCCATTTTCCCGTTATGATTTCAAGCACAGGAATCACGCGACATGCTTCGAATTCATAATCCATTTTGAGACCTCCATTAGTACCTTTTTTGATACTATACCACAATTTTGTGCTTACTTCACAATTGGGATGCATGGGTACATAATAACTTCATAGACACCAAATGAGGCTGGTACAAACGTTGTTTCAATGCAAACATAAGGAGGCTTAACATCATGGCGCAACAGATTGATATCGCTGAATACGAAAGTGCTGCTCCCCGGCTTGATTGTGAAGATGATGATGCTTTACTTAATAGCAGTCCCTCTAAGCTTACTCTAATCAACTGGGATAATGAAGAAGCGATTGGTTGTGATCTTAACACTGGTGTTTGTTCACGGATAGAAGAGGAGCAGAAAGAAAATGAAGATTGAAATCATAGCATTTACCGATCCGTTTTGTGTATGGTGCTGGGCATCCGAGCCTATAACCTATCAATTAAAAGAACGTTATCGCGAGCAAATTCAATTTAAATATGTTATGGGTGGGCTAACGAAGGATATGTCTGCTTTTTACGATGCTCAGAATCAAATCGGAAGCACAGCGCAAGTTGCACCCCACTGGAGACTAGTATCAGAAAAAACGGGTCAACCCAGTGATGAACGGGTCATGCTAGATATAACCGACCCCCATTTTTCCACATGGCCTTCCAATATCGCGGTCAAAGCAGCGCAGATGCAAGGCAGTTCCATAGGTGATGATTATTTGCGGAGACTGCGCCGGGCTGTTCATACAGAGCGGAAGAAAATTCAGGAACATGATGTTTATATTCAGTTGGCAGATGATATACCAGGCCTTGACGTCGAACAATTCAAACGGGATCTGGATTCAGGGGCAGCTGAGAAGCTTTTCGAAAAGGATTTGCGCATCTGCCGGATCTATGGAGTGACTGGATTTCCGACTGTAGCCATTCGCTTACTGGATGCGTTAGCCGGAGATAATTCGGATACTCTCCTGTTGAACGGATATCGTCCGTATGACACTTATTTACAGGTTTTCTCCAGGCTAGGGGCTGATTTAGTAGAATATGAGCCACGCTCAGTCCGCGAATTGCTTACGGACTATGGTCCATTGACCACTAAGGAATTGGCAAGTATTTATAACCGGGATTTAGCGGACATGGAAACAGATTTGCTCAATCAATCAGCCGATTTAGGTCTTACCCAAACTGATGTCAACGGACATGGACGGGTATGGGACTTAGAACAAATTTAAAGGAGGAATTTCCATGCAAGTACTCAAAGCTAATCAAGGGCATCAAATGGGGCAAAGCCTCTTTCAGCTTCGTTTAATGCGTCCGGGGTTAATCTGGGGAGATCCTTCGCTTGAAGATTATGCTTTTGGTCCTCTGAGCAGAATCGATCGTGGAATTCTGGGACCCGGTGCGCTTGTTAGAATGCATGAGCATAACAATGATGAGATTTTTAGCTATATGTGGAAAGGAAAGATGCTGCACGAAGATTCGGCCGGACACCGGATTGAAGTATCTCCTAACCATCTAATGATGATGAACGCGGGTAAAAGCTTCTTTCATGAGGAGTCCACACCGAACAGTACCGTCGATATGCTACAAATCTTTATCCGGCCGGAAAAGGCTGATCTTCCTTCGAAAGTTCAGTTCTTTGAGCGTGTTGTCATTCCTACAAACGGAGAATGGACATTGCTGGCAGGACCAAAAGAAGTTGAGGCTCCACTTGAAATTCGACAACAAGTAATCGTTTATGATGCCCATGCTAAAGCGGCAACAGAAATGCAGCCTCCCAGCATAGAGGGCATGGAACCTTGGCTTTATGTGATGGATGGAAGCATTTCAATGAATGATATTACAATAAATAAAGGAGATGCGGTAACTTATTCCCTCTCTGAAATGTCAACGATTCAAATTCTTGAGGACTCTTCTCTTGTGCTGTTCCTGGTTAAACTAGATGCTCCGATGACGCTGGCAGGACCTTTCAGTGGAAGAAAAAGATAAATTACTAAAATAGGAGTGATACCATGTTTACAGTATCCAGCAGCATCCCGGTTAACAATAGTACAAAAAATCATCCCGTATTGGATAGACATCAAGTATGGCAAGGTCTTGTTATGAAAGCAGAAGACGCAACCCGTTTTGTAGGTGCGATAACAGAGTGCACAGTAGTAGAAAAGGACGAAAGATCACTTCTGCGGGAAGTGGTGCTGTACGGTGAAAGAATGAATGAACAGGTTAACTTTTTCCCTGAACAGATGATCGTCTTTGAACCTCTGGGCGGGCCGACTAAAGGCTTCATTAAAAATGAAATCGAAGAAGATGAACATGGCAATTTATCTGTAAGATTTACCTTTACCTTCGAACTAAGAAGCGGAGAACAAAACAAAGCAGCAGAGAAAGAATTCTCTAATAAAATGGAGAAAAGCTATATTGAAGCCGTTGAAACAACACTTTCCTCTATAAGAGAAATGGTTACAGTTGGAGCTCTTTAAGCTAATTCAGACTACTGGAAGGCAAGCAATAAAAAGCCCTTTCACCTCCTTAGCCGGGGTAAAAGGGCTTTATTGTGTTCCTGACGGCTGCAGCTATTCAATGCTTACCATCACTCGTGTTTCGCAGCTAACTGCTGCTCACTTTTTGGTGTGCTTTTAACAAACAATGTTAAGATTGCTCCGGCTAGTGCCAGGAGGGTTGCCACCATAAATGCCGAGTATACACCTCCTATCATCTCCTCCGGCATAGGTTGCCCTGTTGAAGTGATTGCATTGAACATGACCGTAACCAGAATAGTTGTTCCGATTGAACCGCCGACCAGGCGCATCGTGTTATTCATTGCTGTGCCATGAGAGATCAGCTTGCGGTACAAGCGGTTGATGCCAGCCGTCATTAGCGGCATCATGACAAGCGAGATACCAATCATTCTAATCATATAAACCGTCAGTACATAGCCGTAAGTCGTTCCGGTTTCCAACTGGGTGAACAAAAAACCTGTAACAGTGATAATTGTAAATCCTGTGATGGCAAGGCAGCGAATTCCGAATTTATCGAACAACCGGCCTGAAACCGGCATCATGGCGCCCATCAGGAGCGCACCCGGGTAGTAATGCAAGACCTGATTCCAGAGCATTATACCCCAGCATGTTCTGCATAAATACCGGAATCAGTGTCTCTGTGCCAATCATTGAAGTGAATGTAAATACCCCGAGAATCGTCGTCAGAGAGTACACCGGATCTTGGAAAACCCTGAATTCAAGAATTGGACTTACAATACCGGTATTCCCGATATTCGAGGCGAAACCATACTCGACCTGCTTTTGGGAAGAAAGCTGAATGCGTTACGCGTATGCCGAGCAGCATCTCACAATGATCAACTGCCTTCTTATTTTGATAGAGCTATCGTTTCCCATTATCTTAGCTTAATGGATCACATTCGTAGTCTTAATGCAACCTACCACTTATTCCATTAATCTCCCTTTACTTCATTATCATTCGGAATTAATTCATACAAGGCACGAACATCACAACCGATGGAATCGGCGATCGATATGGCAATTTTGAGTGGCATCACTCTTTTGTTTTCAATAAAGTCGTAAACTCGTTCCGGTTTAAAAAGCAAGTCTTTTGCCAGCCATTCCGCTGACTTCCCGGATTCCATCAATCGTTCATTCAGTAAGCAACGTCCTAGTTCAAATTTCAAGAAGTGATGACCTCCCGCATAAGATAATACTTAACCTTAAGCGTTGTCCATTGCCAGCATGAATATACTTCATAAAGGGTCCTATAACGATGAAGTTCCCCATGTTTCCTGTTAGTTCAATCTGAGGTTTTCCTATTTCCAGCCCAATTTTCCTGTTCACAATTGAGATTAATGATGCATAATAGCACTGTGTAGAAAATCTTCTAAATCCTCCTTGCTATATTGATTAATGATGTTCATATCTCTCACTCCGTGCATATATAAGCAATAACGCCCCATCTCGTGGTCTATAACATCGTCCACCTTAAGAGTAAGTTAGGTCAGTTTTTATGGAGTATATTGTGTAAACAAGCTTATGCGCGCTTTTTTATTGTTATAGAACATATGGATTTGGTTTGAATGACAGACTCATTCTTTAATATAGGGCGTAAACCCTCTTGAATATAGGTTCTCCACTAACTTGAAAAATTCTTCTGACGATAAATCCTTTTGACGCTGGAGCCAAAGACGAAACAAAGAAAGAGCAGTTGTCAGGTAAAACTCAATGAAGTATGGCGTTAGTGATTGGTGTTGCGGAACGTTTAATTCTAATTGATTCAAAGCGATTTCTTTTTTTAAGCGTTTTAAAAAACGGACACTTCCATAATCACCCAAAAGGGCATTAAGAACCAGGAGATGTTCTTTTTTATCCAGACAATAGAGCGTGTCTTGAACCGTATCCAACGATAGCTCTTTATTTGCCAATTCTTTTTTCATTTCATTCAATAGGTCATTTTCAACAGAGTTTAACAATTCGTAAATGTCAGTAAAGTATTGATAAAAGGTGCTGCGGTTATATCCTGACTTATTCGAAATTTCCTGAATCGAAATTTTCTCAATCGGCTTTTGGCTATATAACTCACAAAAAACTTCTACAAACTTTTGTTTTGTTTTCTCCGTTATTTGGGGTTGCTTTTTCATGTTTCCCTCCTACTAGTGAATAAGAATACCATCCGACAAATCATAAAAAACTGATGGTTGATCAAGGAATAATGAAGATTTATAATCACATCATACAACGCGTTGTCGGATAATCAATAGGGAATATTAATAAGTTGGGGTGGTTTATATGTCAGCAAAACAAGATAGAATTTTAATTTTTGGTGCAGGTGTCATCGGGAGCATGTACGCAATTAAGCTTATTGAAGCAGGGTTTGACGTTAGCCTGTTTGCACATTCGAATAGATATACATCATTAAGAGAAAATGGCCTGCAGTATATAGAAAAAGGTACAGTTAGATCGATACAAGTGAATGTCATGGATACGCTCGAAAATGACGATGTATACGATTTTATTTTCGTTACTGTTCGTTATGATCGGTCCGAATCAGCATTGTTAGCGCTAAAAGATAATCAAAGCAAAATTATAGTTACGATGATTAGTAATTCAATTGGATTTTCTTCGTGGCTGGATATCATAGGGGATAGACTTTTACCAGCTTTTCCCGGCTTCGGCGGACAGATTAAAGATGGGGTATTACATGCGCGATTTCTACCAAATTTTATAGCGGCAACTGCATTTGGAGAAATTAATGGTGTAGCGACAGAACGCATAGAAAACCTCGCAAAACTATTTAAAACAGCAAAGCTTCCCTACGTTATTAAAAAGGATATGCAAGCGTATCTAATCACACATTCCGTATCAGATATTGCCATGCTGAGTTTTTTGCATTCTGAGAATAAGATTATTGACAAAAAAACAGCCAGAACCAGAAAGACGGCACGCAAAATAACAGTCACTTTAAAAGCGTATCTTAGGGAAATACAAAAAGCGGGCGTTTTAATTGATCCTCCAATACTTAAAATGGTGCTTAAATTTCCAAACTTATTTTTGGATCTCTTCTTTATGACATGGCTACGAACTAAGATGGTTAGGGATATGATGTTGCCGGATTATGCGAATAATGCTAACAATGAGATTGTACAGCTGAGTAATGATTTAATGAAATTTTTAAGTCAACATGATATCAAATCGGAAATACATGTTCCGTAATTTTTTGTTAAAATAGTATGGTATTTTTTAATTTATTTTCATTAAATCCTTCAATCAGGCATTAATCTGAATATGAAAATCTAAATATATAGTTTTTTCGTAGCATCCTTGAATAAACTACCGGGAAATGATAATTGAACAGCGACAGTCCAAGACTTTATTTATCAAGTCTTGGACTGTCGCTGCTTTATTATCCGGGACAGTCGGCTGATAAACGCATTTCAGTATTCAAAGTTTTACTCACACCTGGGGTGATTCCTATCTTGGTTGTGGTTCTTGCCTGGATGCTGGCTCATAATATTTTGTATACCTATATCTCTCCTTTCCTGGATGATATGGGGCTTGAACCCTATCTCGGACAGGTTCTGCTTGTTTTTGGAATTATGGCACTGGTGGGTATCTGGGTGATTGGGATTTTCATTGATCGTTGGTTGCGTCCGTTGGTTCTCATCAGTCTTACCGGATTTGCTCTGATATCTCTTGTACTAGGACTTTGGAGTGAGCATGGTACTATTATCTTCATTTCTGTTGCGCTGAGGGGGCTGACATTCGGTGGTGCGGCAACATTGTTGCAGACAGCACTTGCTCAGGCTGCGGGGAAGCAAGGGGTGGATATCGTGATGCCAATCAATACAACGGTTTGGAATCTGGCTACCGCCGGCGCCGGGATATTGGGAGGAGTCCTTCTGAATCAATGGGGCACCACCTCCTTTCCTTGGTCACTCCTGCTTCTCTTGCTTCTTGCTCTGTTTGTTGCCTGGTGTGCTAAAAGGCATGGATTTCGTCCATCCCAGATCCGTTAAGTAATCCGATTGCCATCCGTCTGCTATTGACTGTGAATTGTTCTTGCACGATCGTGGCAATCATTCATCGATTTGCACCACAAAAAAACATAAATTACATTAGATCGATATGTGAACCAGGCGGAATCATGAATCTCGTCAGGTTCTTTTTGCATTCTGGCTTTTGTTAAATCAAAGTAGTACAGGTAAACATAAATGTATTATGTAATTAAGTATAAGTATACTTTACATTTGTTAAAAATCAGTTTATAATTTGATTCAAGAGGTGATGGTCATGAAGAAAGATTTCGGTGATTCGATATCCAATAAGGTTTATGAATATCGTGTACTTGCCAGAATGTCTCAGCAAGAATTAGCAGAGAAAGTCGGGGTTTCCAAACAAACCATTTTCGTAATGGAAAAAGGGAATTATGTGCCGACTCTGCTATTGGCTTTTCGAATTGCCGATTTTTTTAATGTTGATGTAAACGATGTTTTTACTTATTTGAAAGGAAATGATCAAAATGAAAATTAAGTCTATTTTTGATATCCATAACGCAATTTTTCATTCTTTAAAGTCCTGGGCTGAGCAATCTACGGGAAATTGGAATATTCTCATTGGAGTAGGTTTTTTACTGCTCATGGGTAGTGCGATTTTCACCTATGTATTTTATAAGAAGATTGGGCAAGACGATGAACGGACAAATAAAATCTTTTTGAAAAGCAGTTACTTTATGCTGTTGACAATTATTCTATGTGACATGATTTTTCCTAAAGAGTATATGTGGAACATCTTTTTCTTGTTCAAATATGCGCTAGCGTTTTTAGCAGGTGGAATTTACATGGCCATCCAGTATAAAAAGGATTTGTCGTAAGGAAGGGTCAGAGCGAGGACCAGCTAAGGATGAGGATTAGACAATGCTGATAAATATGCTAACTAAGTGATATGGAAGTTCAATAGGTGCAATCGGGTTGTAAAATAAATTGCTAAAATCAAAAATATCCTTTTATGTTCCTTCCCCCCCTCTGCTTCTAGCGGCAATGGTTACATGTTCTTGTCCTTTGATCGCGACAAGAACATGTATTTATAAATCAAAAAAACCGCGCTCTGCCCCGCCTCTTATGAGACTATTATACCGTTGAGTGTATACAAACCATGTAATGCTTGCTGTTAATAATGCTGAAGAAATCAAGGCTGTAAGAACACTATATGTTTGCCAAATAAGTATCGTTGGCCAATCTAATGCACAGCACATTATACACAGGGCAATCGTAGCAATCAGCAAAATAGCTGTTACGATTATTCGCTTTTTTGTCATTGGCTGCCGCTCATTCGTCTTCCTTCTGCGTAATCCTAAGAGAAAGAACAGAACGGCCAATAGGCAAAAAATAATTGTGGTAGACGATAAAATGATGTCCAAAAGCTGTGTGCCGCTTATTTCATATGACTGCGTTAGATTGCCGTCTAATATCTCTTTAACTTTTAGTACCATGCTTCTATTGATATTTGCGCCATTGGTCAGCAAGCAGACGGCTGTTCGTTCATTTGGCAGTATGATCACTTCGGTTCCAAAATTGGGATTTCCCCCTGGGTGCTCTATAATCGTTTGGTTGGCGTTTACCGTCCAGCCCGCCGCATAATACATTTCGTTGACAGCCAGAACAGACATATCACCCTGATGTGATTTTTTGATAACCGTATGGAATATTTCGGGTATGTCCTTCACAATACCCATCTGTATGCCCATCCAACGCGCCATATCTTTTGTACAAGAAATGATGTAGCCTGCGGGTTTATTCCCGGAAAAATCCGGCGCGTTATATGGAGTTGTCATAAAAAAGGAAGAACGGTAGCCCTGTGCCAACTGTCCGGTGGCTTGAGCATCTTCTTTATAAACATACGTCTGGTGAAGACCTAACGGCTGAAATACCTGTTCCCTCATAAAGTCTTCATAGCTTTGTCCCGACACAATCTCAATAACCAAACCCAATACGTCATAATTAACGGTCCCATAGTTGTACTGTTCACCGGGAGGGAACGCCAACTCAGCATCTACCAGCATTTCCACAGTCTTTTGCAGCAAATCTGGTGTATTGCCTTGTGGAATATTTTGAGAATGCTTACCATTTGTTAGGCCGCTAGTATGGTGAAGAAAGTTATTGAGTGTAAGGCTTTGCATATCAACAGGTTTTCCTTGATACTTTAACGTAAACCAAGGTAAATATTTTTGGACAGTGTCAGTCATTGACAGCAGCCCTTGTTCCTCCAACAGCAAAATACCCATGCCGGTAAAGGCTTTACTGACCGAGGCCAGTTCATATAGTGTGTTCTCACTTGCAGACAACCCACTTTCACGGTCTGCATACCCGGAAGAAAAGTAGAAAATTTCATCATCAGCTAGTATCGAGATTGACATTCCCGGCACACCTGATATACGACTGGCATCATCCAACAACGTCTGTATTGCCACAGATTGCGTATCTGACAACGCCGCATAACTTTGTGTTGCGAATCCTGAGAATACGATAAGTATCGCTATTACACAAACAATAGTCTTTTTCATAAGCTCTCCATTTCGAGTAAATTATGCGAGGATAATATAAACAACCTGTAGTACGCCTTATCCGCCTAATGCGTCGCTCCAATATACTTAATGCTAGACGTTCAATAATTAGATTACAATTGTAAACTTCACAGACCCATGTATATTATTTCTTGTTTCGCAAAAAAGGCCCCTCTGATTGCTTAGCGGAAAGGTCAATGGTTTAAATCTTATGTCTACAATTTTTCTGCTTCATCATTACTATTTTATTAGGTATCAGCGTTGGTCTAACGGCAAAAAGAAAGGAGACTAACCAATATGGCTAGTCTCCTTTCTTTTATAAAAATTTCACCCTATAATGATAAAGCTCAGTGCAGGCAAGCTTCATTAATCTTTCCATGTGACCTGCCATCCATATGACTGAAGTTTAAAGTATTTATTAAACTCCGCAACTACGGACTTCGCGTTCTCTTTCGATGTTGCATGAAATATAGTTATATCGACTATATTACAGTCTGAAATTTCCTCCAAACCTTTAAGTCTTGATGCATCTACTCCAATCTGCTTTAGACTCATACAATTTTTGAGTATTGTTAAATCTCCAACCGGATAAGTGAACTGCTTTAATTTCTTCAATTCTCCTATAACCTCTATATGTGATTCATCTATTGCACAGCTATCTGTCTCAAAAACCGTTAGATTCTTTAAAGCTTTTAAGAATGATAAATGTGGTATTGTCACTTGTTTGAGCTCTAGTTTTATTAACTTACTAAGGTTTGAAATATAAAGCAGGTCGCCAACCTCCATTTCTTCTAAGCTTAGTTCCTTCAAATTTTTTATAGTTCCAATTAATCCCCTATCAATTGAGTTCATTCTACATAATCTCAAACTCTTTAATTTCTTTATATCTTTCAGTGTATGTATATCTTTTAATGGAAGTCCTATTAATGTTAGCTTCCTTAACCCATCTAAAGAAACCAAGTACTTCAAATCAGACTCTTTAAAAGCTTCTGATCCTATCACAAGTTCTGCTAAAGAAGTCAACCGTTGAAGTACATCAAAATTAGTAATTTCATCCGCATGTATAATAAGTTCTTTAAGATTAACCATATGGGTTAAAATATCCAAAGATATTGCTCCGTATTTTTGAGCTTGATCAGCTCTAATAAATACCAGTCTCTTTTTTTTCAATGTTTTTGAAGATACAAAACCACTTTCAACATCGTCTTTAAAATACTCTTCCCAAAATCCGCTTACAGGGATAAGGCTGTTCTCTTCGATATTCAAATTAGTCAGAGCCAAAATATCATCTAACAAACTTCCACTTTCACGGGATAATATGATTACATCTTCTTCTTCACGAATACCAATACTACTATTTCTGAGACTCGAATCGATAAATTCAAAGAAATGTCCCAAACTTTCTGCAATAACATAGGAAAAATGAGAATTATGATCTATCGTGATAATTTGCCCATAAACGCCCTTTTCTCCGGGGTCTAAATCTATTGCCAAAAATGAGCCACCACCATCTTCAGCAAAAGGAATCCAGCCTTCTCTGTAGTTCCCGTCTTTTATTACATCTGATTTGCTGGATATAATATCATAAGCTGATTCTAAAAGGGACTTCCAGTTGCTTACTATCGATTCAATGTTCATCCAACCAAGACCAGCCATAACGCCAAAAATCTGCTCTCCTTCTCCATTAGAATTCATGTATAACTTTCTGAAATCTTCTGGAAATTTGCAGTTCATCATGCTCTCGAAAAGATTTATTTCTGATTCCTCAACTGCTGGATTCAGTAATTCCTCTACATTAGGTATATGCGATTTTAATGTCTCGATAAGGAAACACTTTTCTTTTTTATTAGCTAATGACATATAGTGGCCCCCCTTCTACAGAGTCATAATAGTTTCAGTAAACATTCTTGGTTGATCATCAATCATTTTGTTATGATTCATCTTCAACAGTTCTATCAATAATTAATTCTATCTTAAATATGGAGCATCTATTTCCCGATTTAGCAATATCGTATCATAAATTTGTAAATATTGTTGTATTAAGTCATATGAAAAAACCTAAGAGTCATCTTAGAGGTTAATTTTATCTCTATATAAACTTCATACACAACTAATTTTTCACCCTATTTATGGTACGGTTCAGCCTGATTTGTCTTCACCGTGTGATACATCTGTTCCAAGATTTCAGGCACGTTTAGATTCTATTGTGATTGTGCGCCTGAGTCTGAACCAGCTGATCTTCTCAACTGCTGTGTTGCGGTCCCCATCTGCAGTTTCCGGGCAATCTGCTTGTTGCGCATTCCTTGATACCTTCAATAGTCCTCCTTGCTTCATTTAGAGTTATATATACTGGTTCTCTCAAATTAATCACATAATCTAGTGCTCCGAATAATAAAAAAAGCCCGCAAGCTAGTTACCTGCGGCTGTGAATTTAGGATATGTTGTTATTTATTATTATCTCTCCCCTCTCCAACAAGCCTTAGCCCACTTTCATGGAGTTAGTTGCTTGTGGAAGCTACAACAAAGGTTATACGCGTTGAATCGTGGCTATCATGACACCGGCAAATCCAATGCCTAACTGCACCAGTATTTCCGTGGGCACGCAGGACACGCCATGCGGTTTTCAAGTGGCAATCGCCTCCTTCTGTTCCTTAGCTTTTGGGAATCCTTGATCCACACCTTGTTCTCTACGATTATCACGCAAGAGCTCGTACGTCACATACACCGGTCGCCCTGTTCGTGGTTCCAGCATAATCTCGGCATCAATGGCAAATACCTCACGCAGCGTCCGTACCGTCATTACACGCTCTGGCGAACCATGCTCCACCACCTGACCCTCACGAATCGCCACCATATAGTCGGAGAAGCGTGCTGCCAGATTCAGGTCATGCAGCACCATCACAATCGTCACCTGTTGACTGCGATTTAGTTCATAGAGCAGTTCCAGCACTTCAAGCTGATGCGCCAGGTCCAGATAGGTGGTGGGTTCATCCAGCAGGATCAGATCGGTTTGCTGGGCGAGCGCCATCGCAATCCATACGCGCTGACGCTGACCGCCAGATAGCGTATCGACCTCACGATGCTCAAATGCTGTAAGCTGTGTAACCGATAGAGCCCAGGCTACTACTTGCTTATCCTCTTTGGAGAGCTTGCCGAAGCCCCGTTGATGAGGAAAACGCCCATAGGCGATTAATTGACCGACCGTCAAACCGCTCGGTGCGGTTGGCGTCTGCGGCAGAATTGCCATCTGTTTGGCCACTTCCTTGGTGGACAGCGTACGGATATCGGCGCCATTCAGATAAACCGTACCATTATTCGTCTTGAGCAACCGACCGACTGCCTTTAGTACGGTTGATTTGCCGCATCCATTGGGACCAATAATCGAGGTAATCTGTCCACGCGGAATCTGCAAGTTCAGTTCTTTTACGATAAGCGTGTCATTATAGGCAATATCGATTTGTTGCGCTGTAATACTTTCCATGACGTCCTCCTAATTGGCCTTCGATAGTAAATAAAGAAAGTACGGAACACTGATGACCGTAATGACAATTCCCGTCGGCACATCTCCCCCCAGGCTAACCGTCCGCGTAATCGTGTCAGCAAGTACCACGACTAATCCCCCGGTCAGGCTGGCAGCCGGAACGAGCAATTTGTGATCGGGCCCGACCAGTTTTCTTGCCATATGCGGCGCGATCAAGCCAACGAAAAAGAAGCTTCCGCCCACAGCCACACTGCCAGAGGATAAAGCAACCGCAGCGATCGACAACCCCAAAAACTGCCGCTTCACGGCAAGACCCAGCCCTTCTGCCGTCTGATTGCCCAGATGGAGGGTGTTGAGTATGCGAGACTTGTAGAAAATATAGCCGAGTAAAATCAAGACCCATGGTGCCAGTACGGAAATATAACGCCAATCAGCGCCCCACAAGCTTCCCGCCAGCCAATGCAGCATGAAATCCATCTGCGAATCATTCAGCTTGAGAGTCAGGAAGGTGGTCAGCGCTTCATACCCGCTTCCGAGTGCGACCCCGGTTAAGATCAAACCGATTGGCGAAATATCTCGCCCACGGCGATACGATAATAAGAAGATCAATCCCGCCGCCAATAATCCGCCAACAAAGGCCAGTAGTGGTAGGGCAATAAAGGAGCCCTTTCCTGTCGATGCGATGAATACGACGAAGAACAGGACAAACAAACCCGATCCCGAACTAATCCCCAGCGTCCCTGGACTAGCCATGTCATTACGCAGCAAACTCTGCATCACGACCCCAGCCGCTCCCATTCCCAGACCTACCAAGATCGACAGTGTGATTCGTGGCAGGCGAAAATCGAACACGATCAGATTTTGCTTATCTGTACCGTTTCCGAGGAGAACATTCAGCACTTCTAGCGGTGAAAGATTCATTTTGCCAGAATTCATGCTAATGACAGCAAACATAAGGATGAGCACCATAAGCACTATATTGACGATAATGCCCCTTTGCACCGTATAACGCTGCTTGATCATTCAGATTCCCTCCTTTGCTTGCGAGCCAGGAAGAGAAAGTACGGCACACCAATGATAGAAAATATAATACCAATCGGTGTTTCGAACGGCTTATTGATCAAGCGGCCAGCCAGATCGGCCGACACGGTCAGCAACGCACCATATAGTGCAACTGCCGGAATAATGTAACGATAGTCGACACCGACCATGTATCGCACAATATGTGGGGTAATCAGACCAACAAACCCGATCGGACCAACTAAGACAACAGCCAATCCAGTCAGCACAAGCACGATAATCGTCGATAAACCTTTGACCAGTCCGCTACGAATACCGAGTCCACTTGCCACATCATCCCCCAAACTGAGCAGTGTAACAGAAGGAGATAGCGCCAGCGCCAGCAGTACACCACCAACAAATAGCGGTGAGATGATCAGCAATTCCCCCCACTTAACCCCCGCTGTACTGCCTGCCGTCCAGAATGCTAATGCTCGACCCAGATTATAATTGATCGCTAAATACTGACTGAGTGCGCCAAATAGCATAGAGATGGACAGTCCTGCCAGTACCAGCCGCTGAGGCGTCATCCCGCGCTTGCCCAGTGACGCGATGAAGTAAGTGATCCCGGTCGCGAGTGCTGCTCCCAGACAAGCAAACAGCATCATATGCCCATACGAATAACCCGGCAGAAAGGCCAGGCAAAGAGCAATCGCGAATGCTGCACCAGAGCTGATGCCCATCAGCCCGGAGTCAGCCAGCGGATTTCGCGTCGTTCCCTGCATAATAGCCCCACATACCGCAAGGCTGCATCCGACGATCAGATCGGCTACGGTACGCGGAAGACGTAGGGTTTGTATAATTTGATGCTCAGTGAGCGTTGGATCAAATCGGAAAATAGCCTCCCATGCAGTCGCTAACCTCATGTCGGCGGCGCCGAAGCTAATCGACGCCGCCGACATGAGAACCGTTAATCCAAGCCCTACCACCATGTACATGGTGAAATTCACCGCCCCACGGCGTTTTTGTTCAGGCTTGTTTTTCATTACGCTTTCCTTTCCTTACCTACTGATAGTCATATTTACAAATTGGAGTACTTCTTTTTACCTCGTCAAAATCCTTATCTAGCCATAGCCAGCAATTGATTTACAATATGATCAATCAATGCACTGGAAGTCATTATATCCGTGGACCAAGATAGCGATGTACCCACCGATATGATCCGATTATGTTGCACAGCAGGTAGCGATTTCCAGACCGCATTATCAGTAGGGACTTCCGTATCTCCTATAGCGATTAGATAATCCCCTATGTAAGCAGCCAAGACCTCCATAGAGATATCTCCCCAATATTTATCTGTGTCAATAATATCAGTTTGAACTTTTGAAGGTGCCTTCATTTTAAGTCCATTATAAACAAGCTCGCCAACCGCATGCTTGGCTCCAGCGATGTAGTTACTTTTATCACTGAATTCCCCCATAGTAATCGTCACGTCTGAAAGACCTGCATTCTGAAGGGCTAGCTTCGCTTCTTCGATTTTTCCGGCATAAGCACTCAGAACAGCCTTAGCCTCTTCCTGCTTGTTCAAAACATCACCAATAAAATGTATCCGCTCTTCTGTAGTCATATCACCATAAGGGACATAAATTGTCGGGGCAATTTTGGATAAATCTTCATAATTTTCATCGCCCCATGCTAAAATGATCAGATCAGGCTCAAGAGTCATGACATCTTCCGGCTCCATAGCTATTTTAATAGAGTCTGTAATCTGGTTAGCAAAAACAGCCTCTTTCCCGTCCCTTGCCGCTCTCGCCACCCCTAAAGGAGTTACACCTAGGGCCACCACATCACCAACCAAATAATCGACTACAACACGCTGAGGGTTGTTCGGTACCTTAACGTCACCCTTTACTGTGGATATCGTTCTCGTCTGCGAGACTGCTTCTGAAGCTTCCGGTTGTGTCGTCTGTTGTGTCTGCGCAGGGTTTGAATTCACCGTTCCCCCGTTATTCGATGGCGTTCCCGACGCACATGCCGACAATAACAGCATCAAGCTCATCGTCGCCGCCAAGATCATTTCTTTACTTCTTACTTTTCCAAACATGGTTGATTCCCCTTCTCTATAAGACTGGACTAGACCCGCTAGTTCCCTCTCATAGTAAAGAAAATGAGAATCATTATCAATACCATCAACCTGCATAGATAGTGCGTTTATTTTCCGATAATCACTTGGTGTCATCTTGTAATACTTCTTAAACATCCGAAACAGATTTTTCTCATCTGCAAAACCAGATCCTGTTGCGATCTCTTTAATGGTTGCTTCTGTATGTTTCAAGTCATGGCAGGCAGCTTCAATCCTTCTCTGAATGAGGTACTCCTGTAAGCTCATGCCTTCCTTTTTTTTGAACAGCCGCGTCAATTGCCCGCCACTGATCCCAAACATATCAGCAATTTCTTGGAACATAATCGGCTGCATGTAATGTTTATCGAGATATATCTTGGCAGAACAGGCTGGATCTGGCTGGAGATACCGAATCTCCCCACTCTCAAAATCTCTGTACACCCCATGTATCAATTGATATAGAAAACTTTTGGCCTGCAACTGATCCATCGCTTTGCCGCGGTTCCAGCCATTCATCATCTGTTGAAACCAATCGAGTAGCAAGATAGGATTACTTGGTGTATAACCATACTGTTGAACAAATGGATTTACTTCCTCGAGTAATTGCTGCAGGTGCCTCTTGAAAAAAAGAGGTAATTCTGCTTTATAAAATACCATAAAGGTCTTCACCTTCTCCCCTTTAGGCGAAATACTGAGCAGGCTCCCCTTCCCTCCGTGAACTAAACCAAAGCGTTCCATTCCAAATGTGGTTTCATTCAGTTGAATTTGTGCTTCTCCTCCACATGCATAGATAAACATGCTACTAGGCATTTTATACTGCTCCAACGGGTATTGGGACGCTACATTCTGAAAACGTACATCTATTAATGTAATGATCGAACGTGTCCAAATGTGGGCCATCGTATCGATCATCTCCGGTGTAAATACCTGGCTTGCTGCTGCTTCGTCTTGCATCTATCTGCGCTCCTTCATCTCACCTTTTGCAATTTATATATCACCTATCAATTCAATTGATATTGATTATCAATATCATAATTAATGAGGTAAGTATATCATCATTAAGTGACATTGGGGACAAGTTCTTGCCCTAAACAAAAGACAAGAACTTGTACCGATAAAAAAAGCCGCGCACAGCGCGGCATCCAGTGAGACTATGTTCTTGTCCTCTGAGCGAAGAATCGTTTCTATAATGTCAGTAGAAGATATTATTTACAGCTAAATATTCCGAAGCAGTGAAAGATTAAGTTCCGCTCTCCCTAAGTAGCCGCTGCAGATAACGGGGCGGTTAATGATTTCATACTTTTTTTAAGATCGAAATGTACTCTTGGCTCCAAGTTTCAAAAGAATCGAATTCCGCCTTAGAAATTTGATGGTACTCCGGGGAGTCGGTTACCCCCGTAAGGACCTCATATGCATAAATATTATCGCCAAACTTTCCTACTGATTGGTATCTTCCTGTTTTCAGGCAGATATAATCGGTATATTTCACGGTCATCCCTCATCCTGTCATTGATTTCCTCAAGTCCATTAATTTAATCTTGTATAAATCTAACTCCGCAGCAACTCGTCCCGCGCTTCCGTCAGTGCGAACCCCAGCAGATTTCTGCCCCGCCATTTCATGGGATTCTCAGCATCCGGATTGGACTGGCCCATGCCGATCCCCCAAATACGGTCCCGCGGGCTAGCCTCGACGAGGATGCGGTTCTTCGTCGAGTTAAGATAATCGTTAAGCTTCAGATTCTGCGAAAATTTGGCCAAGCTGGCTCTTTTGACGATGCTGTAACATTCCTTATCCCAAATATCTTTGTCAAAGTTTTGGACCGCACGTCCAAAAGCCTTCATCTCCTTTGGATGCTTAGCTTTAAGGATGGACTCCAGCATTTCGTCATCGCCGAACAACCTTGCCTTCTCGGCCATCATAAACTGCTCGGCGCATGAGTACTGCGTTCCCTCTACCGTGAACGGGCACAGCCACCATTGGCTGAAGCAGCTTTTATCAACGCTCCCGTCCTTAGGCGGTGTATGTCCCCAAAAAAACACGAATTTGAACTTTTTTCCCTCGTTATATGCTTTTCTTAACTCATCGATATTGTAAATCATCGTTAACCCTCCAAATTTCTCCGATATAAGCGGGATGGTCTATGCCCCGCATTTTCGGTATAATGATCGGTCTCCACTACAAGATCGGCTACTTTACGCCGGAAGGCCGCCTTCAACAGCTCTTTATCCATAATTACCTCATAAACCTGCTGCAGTTCCGTCAAGGTAAAAAGCTTCGGCATCAAGTGCAGTGCAATATCGGTGTAATTCACTTTTCCCCGTAACCGATCAATAGCGCATGCTATGATCTTCGCATGGTCGAAAGCCAATCCGTCATTCGATACGATCTCATAATCCGTGCCAGTCGATGTAGTCTTCGCTGTCATAGTCCTCGCCACGACCGCCGAAAGTTCTTCTTCTTCACTACTTAGTTTGAGTTCGTACTCAAGTGTCTTGATGTATCCGTCCACAATCAGTTCTTTTTGCTCCCGCAGCGGCCGATAGGATACCTTGAACCAGGCGGCGTCTGCTGCATCATCTCCTGCCTTAAGCTCCAACTTGTCGCTATTGATCAGAGCCATATAGCTACAGCTTATTACCCAGGTTCGTGGGTCGCGCCCGATATCACTGAACGTATACAGCTGCTCCAGATAAACGTCTTCTACGCCAGTTTCCTCGCATAGTTCCCTTACTGCTGCCTGCTCAGTCGTCTCATTCGGCCGGACAAAACCGCCAGGCAGCGCCCATTTGCCCAGGAAGGGGTGAGCCCTCCGGCGAATTAGTAGGACGCGTAGCTCTTTTTCCGGTAGTTTGCGATAACTGTCAGCCTCGTCTTCCGTCACAGTGAAGATAACCATATCCGTTGTCACTGAAGGACGCTCGTAATCGCCTGCCTTGTATTGCTTCAAAAATTCAGATTCCGTAAGTCCATCCTTATCCAACAAATCCAAGTGGGTATGCCTCCTTTATATTTGATTTAACCGTTCAGCTCTCCGAAATAGTTCCCGTAGGGCTCGAACTTTGCCAACACTTCATCTACCTTGCGTATACGTTCCTCCAGGCTCCCCCGCAGCGTAATATAGGGGATCCGCCGCTCCTTCAAATCCGCGATAATCTGTTTATGAAAGACATGCCGCTTCTGATCCCCGCTGCGGTCCCACGTATCGTCGTAAGGAATATCGTCAGCGCATAAGAAGAACAGATCATAACGTTGCGCGTTCTCCAGAGCGATCCGGGTTAACAGCTCGGGGGCCCGGCCGTGGTAATCTAGGGCGAACATATACGTCGTGATCGCATTGGTATCGACGAACAGAACCCGGTTCGCCGCAAGCATTGCCTGTTCTTCGCGCTCGATATGACCCACCGCGATTTCATCGAACGCTTCCAAGCCGATTCGGCGGTCCACCTGATGTTCGGTCCAATAATCGCGTCCGTATTCGCTTGCGAACGTTGTGCAATATCGCTGTGCCAGTGCTTCGGTGATCGTCGACTTACCCGTTGACATCGCTCCAACGAATACCAATTTCGTGATCAAATCCCGGTACACGATATCACTTACGAACTCCCTGTACTGATATGGATTGGAACGGACCATCGTCGCTGAGATCGGGACCCGCTCTCGAGCTTCATCCACCCGCCGGTCTATTGCACCCAAAGCGAGACTCATATGTTTGCCGTAGAATTCGCTCGAGTAAAAATGCGTTACTTGCTCTCCGTTCAGCAAACCGAGTATATACTGTTCTTCCCGAACCTCATGCTCCCTGTCATCCGAATATCCATCCGGACCATCCCAAGCTTCGATTACCCGGACTTCCGGATAGAGCCTGCGAATCCAATTTGCCCGGACATGAAGCGGGATCGGAGTGACTGTCGTTTCGTAAATGACTAGGATCAATTCATCGACCTCTTGTAGCGCCGTTTCAATCATGAACTGATGGCCTTTATGCAGCGGGGCAAACTTCCCCAGTGTTAGTCCAAGCGTGTTCATGCCGCCACCTCCTTCGCCCCTTTATTCCAAATATAGTACCCGTAAACTGCGTTGACCAGATACGCGCTCCACATCACGATCATCAGTAGGCCTTCCCCGCTGCCCTCCAGCATGCGAATCGCCCACAGCAGCACCGTAAAGAGATTTAGCACGATATAGACCAGCCATTGTTCCTTGAATCTTCTAACCATTAAGAAGGTCGCCACAACAGACAGCACCGTTGTAGTGGCATCAATGTAAGGCGAATTCTGTCCCGGAATGAACGAAAGCCCAAATCCGAGCACTAAACAGCCGATTACACAGACCATCCCAACGAGGAGCAGTCTTCTAAGATCCATCTGCCGCATGGTCAGTCTACCGTCTTTTTGGCGATTATTTTTCCACATGTAGAAGCCAATGACATTCATTGGAACAAAGAATAGCAGATTCAGCATAACCTCTCCAAACAAACCGTTAATATAGGCCAAATAAGCATAACCGATGGTATTGTACATGCCGAAAACATAGCTCATCAGGTTGCCCTTCGCTGCAAGCACCACGCATAACACCCCAGTAATAAATACCGTGAATCCGAATAAAGAGTCCTTTGTAATCACTGTAAACCCGACAGCGATTGAGGTAAATAGTATCAACCACGTAATTTCGAACAGATTCCAGTTAGCCGCCACCTTTTTCATCTTGCATCCCTCCGCTTTTTCCACTCATTCATAGAGCGAAAAAAATTAGTTATACTTAGTATTATTTTGTTAATAACATATTGTTACTATCAAAAATAACAGAAAATTCTGCGAAGGGCAAGCAAATTCTTCCTATTTCCACAGGCAGTTACTTATTTAAGGCTTCTCAACAGAACTAACTTTAAATTTGTGAAAATAAAAAAGAAACCCACTATTAAAAGGGATTTCCTCTAATCTTGTTCAACTAACGCACCAATAGGTGGACTGTTTTTAAGGTTTACTATTCCGTCTTTCTACTCCAATAAATAATCACCCTCTTTTTCTAAGAGAACAGGTAAATACGAGTTACCATTTCAGTAAACATGAAATCATCCCCACAATTAAATTGTGCACTTCATTACATAAACCCGTCTTCGGGTTCATCAACATCAAATCCTAATACTTTTGTCGCTTCCAATTTAAATCTCTCTATCCAAGAACTCCAATCACTATTACTCATCTGTGCGTAAAATGATAAACCACTTGGCTCCACTGAAGCACAATAAAAACATCATCATCTTCCTGCCCGAACCAATAAGGAATTCCATTTTTATATATCGTCATCAACTTATAAGAGTCAGTAGCTCCAATAGAATAACTCTAAGCTCAAGTTCCGTCTGCTCTGACTTCACGGCTTTTTCCAGCTTTGCACGGCTTCCGAATATCCGGTATAGTACCTGCTCTTGTTCATATATTTCTTTAGGTGACAGCTCTTGTAGCAGCGCTTCTGCTAGCACGACCCGATCGATCACGAAGTTTTTGACAGATCTTGCTTCCTCATTTCCTGCTAGCAGGATGTCTACTAGGACTGGCATAAGCTCAGCCTCCACGCCGTGCGCATCAATAAAGGTCTCCGCATAACTATCCTGTATCATTTGGTGCTCCGAATCTACCATCTCCATATAACGAGAGACGAGTGAGAAATATTCCTTGCTATATAATCCTAATCCGAGTACAGCATAGGTACCAGGCATGACCGACTTTTCACCCGGTTCCGTGTCCTTATACCACGCATAGGGCTCCATAGCGATATCCGCATACGCAGCCAGCTTAGGAAAAAGAGACGGATAGGCTAGTGCACCAGCAAAAAACTGATGAAGATCTGATTTAGCCATTTTTTTTAGAGGAAGATAGTTCTTTTGTTTGCTTTTCAGTTTCAGGTTATATTCCTTCGGGAATCCCTGCTGCAGCAATTCGGTAATGTGATCCAATGCTTCTCCATAAGCTGCTTCCTCCTCGTTCAAAATCCGGACTTCAATGCTCTGTGTTACATCATTATTATCAACTTCAACACGGGTCCCTTTATATACTGGAGTGAATTTCCCGCTTCCCCCCTGGATATACTCCGCTGCGTGTTTTGAACCAAGCTGGACAGCTAGTTTCAAATATTGTTCCCGGATGTCCGGTTTCGTTTTTCCAATTTGCAGAGCGGCATATACAAAAAAGGAAAGTTGATCTGCATTCGGATCCATAAGCGCCATATCCTCTTTAGGTATCCAATCCATTCTAAAACTGCCTGTACGCACAAAATAGCGTGGAAGAAAAATATTTTGAATCCAATTATCCATAGCCAAAGTATACTGGCCCGTCCATTCGTCTAAGCGTCGCCTATTACTTCTGAGCTTGTCGGATAAATGCTCAATTAATGGGCCAACCGCATTTTCTTCTTGCTTCATAAGATCAGGGTTCATCAAGTGATGAGAAAAGAAAAACTGGTCATCAACACTCGGCAATACGGGAAGATCAGACATGATTTTGGATGTTATAAACTTCTGTAATGATTTGCGGAGTTCGTTCAGCTTCTCTTCGTTAACCAGATGCACGCAAAGTGTTAAGTCTTCGTCCTCCATTTCAAAGGAAAGTACGATCTGGAATCGGTAATCAAAAAAACGAGGACCTAACTTCTCTGATAAAAAAAGCTCCTCCACTCTCTTGCATAATGCCGGGTAAAGTTCAGATCTAATTAATTCATCCGTGAGTTCGGCGATATAAGGACCTGCTTCGATTTCATAAGAGCTGTCCGTCCAATCGAACGGTTCTTCAACATCAATATGTATTTTTCCGTCACGCCAAGCTACCTGAAGATAATCCTTTATCCCTGCCTGGAGCGGACGATTTCCTATGAATTCATTTATTCTTATAGTCTCTTTGTTGTATATGGTTATCATCTCGCTCCACACATCGTCTAAAAACCTCTGTACTGCTGCGTTCATTCCCATTCCTCCTCATAGTTAGTGCTAATAGAACCTAGTACTCCTCATGCAGATTGAAGACGGAGCAGCAGTTGATCAACCAGATCTGTCTCTCGCAGCTGGTTGATCCAGCGCTGAGGGATATGCTCATACCCATATCGGATTCCGGCAAGACCACCTGTGATACAGGCTGTTGTATCCGTGTCGTTGCCTAAGGCAACTGCTCGTTTGACGGCATCTTCGTAGGAAGTGCAGGTTTGGAGGATCATACACGCACTGAACAAGGAATCCACAACATAACCAGATCCTTCGCCATAGAATACTTTATCTGGATGAATGTTCTCTTCGAGCTCCCGTTCATGCTCAGGCATCTGCTGGTAGATCGTTCGAAGCTTGCTAAGAGCAGTTCGGTAGCACAGATTGAAGTCTTGCTCTTGCAACAGTTCACGTGCAATTAACACATAGAAGGCACAACATACCTGATTACAGATATGTGCATGAGTTACAAGGCATTGAGTATGTGCATCCTGAACGAGTTGTTTATCTGTTCCTTTGTGCCACAAGGCAAGTGGTAGCACGCGCATTAGCGCCCCATTCCCTTTCCCATCAGGAACTGTATTGCCACTTTCGTAAGGGGACATTCCTTGGTAATAAGTAGACAACGTACGACTGGTTTGTATTCCAACATCAAAAACTTGTTGGGCTACTGCCCATCTACCTTCATGATACCAGTCGACCAATTTGTCAGCAAAATCAGTTAGCTCCAGTGTACCTTTATCGATCAGACTCTCCAGCAGACATAGTGCCTGCGCACCATCATCCGACCAGGTGCCGGCAGGAACATCTCGGTAGGTGGGCTGAAAGCCCACAGGAGGAGTAAACTCAATCTGCTCCAGAGGTGGGAGCTGCTCCGCTGATCTGAATTCATAGGGGACACCAAGAGCATCTCCAATCAATAAGCCGTAAAGCCCACCCTTAATCTTATCCCACATGTTGTATTCTCCTTATCACTAGATATAATTTGGATCAAGCTGTCTACAAATATATAAGCCTACCCTATCAATATTTAAACTGTTTTGCATCATGTAAATAAAAATTGAAGAAATAAGCTTCCAATGAACAATACGATAGTAATCTAAGCCTTTTTTGAAATCAATAATATATAACAAAAGATGAGGCTGTTTTTAAAATCAACAACCTCATCTTTTTTATGAATCTTTCCCGAATAATTACGTGTCTCTACTTAAATAACCATTCAACTTTTTCTGCGTATTCGCAGTTTATTTTAGTCCCTATAATTAGCTAGGATGAAGTGCCCGGGCCATCGCATCCATATAGCCCTGAACAGCGCGCTGACTCACTTCTGTTTCTGGAGCAAAAATTTCGAAAAGGTGAAAACAACCGGGATACAGGTGGAATTCGACATCCACACCTGCTTGTGCAAGTCGTGCCACATACTCCATTGTCTCGTCTCGGAATAGATCGAGCTGACCTATACAAGTATAGGCTGGCGGCAAACCTGCCAAGTTCTCCGCTCTCGAGGGTACTGCATAAGTAGATTTTCCTCTGACGTCGCTCTCCTCGCCCAGGTACATGTTCCAAGCTGCTATGTTGTCTGTTCGGTTCCAGATTGCGCCTGCTTCCGTAATCTCATGACTGGACGATGTGATGTTTCGGTTGTCAAGCATCGGGTATAATGGCATTTGGAAAATAAGAGACGGTCCTCCTTTATCACGCGCCATCAGCGCGAGCGCTGCTGTCAGTCCGCCGCCACCGCTAGCACCGGCAATTGCAATCCGATTCACATCAATGCCAAGCAAGGCTGCCTCCTCCGTCATCCATACCAATCCAGCATAACAATCTTCGATCGCCGCCGGATAAGGGTGCTCGGGAGCAAGCCTATAATCAACCGATACGACTATACATTCTGCTGTCTGAACAAAGCGTTCGCATAATTGGTCGTCCATATCCGGATGTCCTAACACGTATCCGCCCCCGTGAATCCATAGCATGGCAGGTAACAAGTCATTCGTTCGCCCGGCAGGCTCATAAATTTTCACCAGCATCTCGCCTCCATCCCTCGGGATTTTGCGCCTGGTTGTGTTTACATGCTCTGATCCTTCCACGGATGCAGCTGACACTAAGCTCCTGCTCCACTCTAAATTCTTCTCCAATTCAAACCCAGGAAATTGTGAATAAACCTCTCTTAATTCTGGTAGTATACGTGGTTCAACACTCATAATAATCCCTCCAAATAAAATAATGAATTCGTTCGTTTACGTCTTATTCATAGATAATCCTTATCCCATTTGAGCTTCCCACTTGGCAATTTCCTCTCGTACTCGCGGCGCAACTTCTGTACCGAGCAGTTCTATAGCCCGCATAACCAACTCATGCGGCATCGTACTTAAGGGAACATACATCATGAATCGTGTAATCCCTACATGCTTACGCAGATGGATTATTTTTTGGGCGACTGTTTCCGGATCCCCTACATACAACGCACCATCAAAGCGTCGGGCAGCATCATAGCTGGAACGATCGTAGTACGCCCACCCCCGTTCTTTGCCGAGCTTATTCATACCGTACTGGGTAGACGGAAAAAAGAGTTCTGCTGCCTGTTCCGTATCTTCTGCAACAAATCCGATGGAATGTGAACCTACCTGAAGCCGTGATACATCATGTCCGGCATGAGCTGCCGCCTTTTTATACAGTTGTACAAGTGGTGCAAAATTGGTTGGGTTTCCACCGATAATCGCCAGGACTAATGGCAGGCCCAGAAGTCCTGCACGCACGGCAGACTTCTGGGTACCGCCGCTACCAATCCATACGGGTAAAGAGTGCTGAACAGGGCGCGGGTACACACCCAGATTATTTATCGCTGATCGATGTCCTCCACTCCATGTTACTTTCTCAGATTCCCTTATTTTCAGAAGCAGCTCGATGTTTTCATTAAATAAATCCTCATAGTCATGCAAGTCATACCCAAAAAGCGGAAAGGATTCAACAAAGGAACCCCGGCCCGCTATAATCTCGGCACGTCCATTGGATAAGCCGTCAAGCGTGGCAAAATCCTGAAACACACGGACAGGATCAGCTGATGAAAGAACCGTCACAGCACTCGTCAATCGAATCCGCTTTGTTAGGGGGGCTGCAGCAGACAACACCACTGCTGGTGATGAAGCTGCATAATCTTCACGATGATGCTCACCTATGCCAAACACATCAAGTCCTACCTGATCCGCAAGGACGATTTCTTCGACGACTTCTCGTAATCGCTGTGCGTGACTCATCACAACTCCGGTCTCAGTATCAGGCTTTGTTTCTATGAACGAAGTAACACCTATTTCCATAGTTAATCTCTCCTTATATTTTCTCTAGCAATTCGCCCGACATCATCGGTGCAACCCAATTTCTTAAGAAGAATGCTCAAGACAACGGATTAAAGCCGTCCAATCCAACTCACCATAACCATTGGCAATTCCTTCAGACAAGTGATGGTGGATAAGCTGACCTAAAGGTAGAGGAGTTTGAACGGACTTCGCTGCCTCAATAGCCAATGCAACATCTTTTAACCCAAGCTTCATTTTAAAACCGGCCGGTTCAAAGCGCTGTTCGCTCATGATCGCTCCATAGTTCTGATATATTGGAGATTGAAAAAGAGCATTCACGACATTCATAAATCGGGACGAATCAATACCGTGCTTTTCTACCATTAGCTGCACTTCCGACAAAGCTTCCAGCATTGAAGCAATTAGAAAGTTAACGCCAATTTTCACAACGTTCCCTTCTTCGCCGTGATCCCCAATCTCTACTATCTCTTGACCCAATACTGTTAAAAGGGAACGTACCCGTTGTCTTGCTTGTTCCGGACCAGCTAAAATAATACGCAATTTAGCTTCTTTAGCGGCATCTGGGCGCCCCATCACCGTGGCAGACACAAAGTGTTGCTTTCGCTCCGCATGCGAGACGGATAATTTTCGAGCCAGATCTACGCTGATTGTACTGGCAGAGATGTGAATTCCATTTTCCGACAATCCATTCAGAACACCATCTGGTCCCTCGACGACCTCCTTCAAAGCAGTATCATCAGAAAGCATGGTAATTACAAGATTGCTTTCTTTCACTGCCTCTAGCGGTGTTTTGGCATATCGTGCTCCCTGTTTCATTAAGGGTTCAACTTTTTCAGAGGTCCGATTAAAGATGACTAATTCATAACCCGCTTTCAACAGATTTTGGGCCATTGGGAGCCCCATATTTCCAAGCCCAATAAACGATACTTTCATTAGACACCTCTCCTTATTTTGAGGGATTTATCAATAACGGAATGATCGTTCCGTAATAATTAAAAAAAATATAGTCTAACACATACTCCTTAATTAGCACCTTCAAAATATGGGGAATATGATAACGGAACGATCGTTCCGAAATAATTAAAAAAAATTAGATTCCTGCTATTACAAAGCTAATCATCTCTTTTGCACGTTCCGGATTCTGATCTGCTTTGGCCATAATATTAATGCTTTGATGTAAATTCAACAATAAATAAGACAACACTTTGATATCAGTCGTTTTATCAATTTCTCCCCGTTGCTGGCCTTTTTCTAAAAGGTCACAAAAAGCTTGCTCTAATTCCAAAAAACTAGTCTTTATCAACTCATTAATTTTTTCATCTGGCGACTCCAATGTTGTAGCTACATTCGTAACAAAACACCCGCCCGGCAGGCTGGTATCGTATGCTGAAGCAATATGATACTCAAAAAATTGAAGAATTCCATCTCTAACGCTAGATGCATGTTCAAGAATAGCCTGCTTATTGAAATTCCCCTTTTTATAATGCTCAAGGGCATCTGTATACAAGGTTTGCTTGTCGGAAAACGTATCGTAAAGGCTGGATCGGCTGATGCCCATCACCTCTAGTAAATCCGGTATGCTAGCCGCTTCATATCCTTTTTTCCAAAACAACAGCATGGCTTGATGCAGCGCTTGATCTTTGTTAAATTCTTTTGTCCTAGCGATAAGTAACACCTCCCGTCATTGAAATATAACATATCTGAACTGATCAGTCCAGATTTATAAAATAAACGGACACTCATATTGGTGTCCGTTCTTAAGAGCAAATACTTATTTATTGAATTGCTCAAAAATATCTTTTATCCAAACATCAATGTTTGTTGCATATTATTCTAGTTTAATGATCAAATCAGCTAGTTCAGAGTTAGGCATCTCGTTTACGGTAAAATATAATAGCTGCTGTAATAAAGATCAGTGTCCATAACAGGGAAATACCTGTCCCTTCCATTGGTGTAAGGACATTTATTTCATCGGAGGAAGGCGGCATATACATATAATATCCTGCTGTATCCGGAAAAAAATATTTAGTATTGTGTAGAAAATCTTTCGACAATGGACTGACAATGAAGTAATAGCCAAGCAGTACCACTAAAGCAGGAGTAGTTCGTCTTAATAAAGCACCTATAGCTGCACTGAGAAGTGTGGTTAAAGTTAGATAGCCTGTTGCACCTGCTAATGATTTTATCATTTCGTCTATTTCAATCACTACTGCTGTGTCTTTCATCATGATAAAGGTATATAGTACACCTGATGCAGTAGTAAAAGACGCCGCAGGAATGGTTATAATGGTCAAGGCCAAATACTTCGTGGATAATTGAAACCCTCGCCAAGGTATCGTAGTTAAAGTAGTTCGAATCTGTCCCCCTGTATACTCTGAACAAGTAGCTAAGATACCAAGAATAATGAATCCTGCTTGAAGATATCCCATAGAAGAAAGTCCTGTATTCAGTATATTTTGCGTTCCTGCTGCCCCTTGTAGATCAACAGAAGTAAAAGCAGCGGCTAAACCTAAATTAAGAATGAATGTAACCAAAAGAGTGAGCCCTATCAATGGTAATGTAACTAATTTATCCAGTTCAGCACCCAGGATTTGTGTTATCTTTCTACTAGATGAGACACTCATGCTGCAACGTCCCTCCTATGGAATACAATAGCTGCAACAATGAAAACAACGACTACCCAGGCAAACATGACTAAACCGCCTGTGAAGGGGGTGTGAAACCTCTCGAATAAACTGCCTGTGGATGTGTTGTCCGTAAACATAAACATTTCAGCGCCAGCCCTATCTGGTAAGTAAAACGCCAACTTTGTAACCCTATACAACAGGACACTAAATGATACAACGGATGAATTTATTATGAGCACAGCAAGCGGGAGGATGCCATTCTTAGTTAGAAAAGTAATTCCAAGTGCTAAAAGAGCAGTGAATGTCCAGTAACAAATGGCACCGATAAGTCTGGACCATTCAAATGCAGGGGCATATTCACCAAGAATAAGATGCGTTGCAGACACAGTTGTCATAATAGCAACAATACAAAGCAGTATGCTGATCACAGTCACAGCGCCTGCTTTTGCCAATAAAAAATGAATTCGGGATGAAACAACAGTTAAACTCGTTGTAATCTGTTGTCCTCCACCAGATTCACTGCTCTCTGTCAAATACTCACTGCTGACAGCAAGCACACCAAGAATAATAACGCCTTGCACACCAAGAGCTAACCCGATATAGCCAACTTCCGATAGCCGCGTGCTAACTCCAGCTATAATCTCCTCTTTTTGTGCTATGCTGTCCAAGGCAGCAATAAGCGCTGGGGCAAACGCTCCAATGAGAAAAGCAAGCCAAATACCCGGTAAGGAGAACAATTTAGATAGTTCCGCGTTAAATGCTCTCATACAACTTCACCTGCATTTTCAGATGTCAGGGCAAAAAAGGCTTCCTCCAGCGTGGAATAGTTACCTATTACTTCTTCCAATGTTCCATCTGCAACGATAGTTCCATGCTTAATAATCACCACATCATCAACCGTCTCTGCAAGCTCTCCCATTAGATGACTGGATAACAACACCGTATTTCCAGACTCAGCACGTTCACGTAAAAATGTCCGAATCCACCGAATTCCTTCTGGGTCGAGCCCATTTACGGGTTCATCTAAAATCAATACTTTTGGATCACCGAGTAGCGCAGCTGCTATTCCAAGTCTCCTCCCCATACCAAGAGAATACTTCCCAACTCTTTTTCCGGCTGCATTAGTAAGACCTACTATTTCCAGAACTTCCTCGACACGTGAGTTAGACAATCCTGCGGCACGAGCAATCCAACGCAAGTGTGCCCGTCCTGTTCGCATACGATGAGCTCCAAATCCATCAAGTGCGGCACCTACTGTTGATACAGGATTATGTAATTCTGCGTATGGCTTTCCATTGATTAGTGCACTCCCTGAGGTAGCACGATCTAATCCAAGCAGGATGCGAAGTGTAGAGCTTTTACCTGCTCCATTTGGACCTAGAAAACCAGTTACTCTGCCAGGTCTAGCTTTAAAACTGATACCTGATAAGATTTTCCCAGTTCCGCGATGTTTGACTAAGTTATTAATTGTAAGCAACCATAACACTTCCTTTCTGTTATGGTTCTAATTATAAAGAAGCAAAGTTACATCTCGGTTATCCTGCTGTTTACTTCTGGTTTAACTTTAGGTTAAGCTCTACCAATAGCCACTGTTGTGCCGTTTTCATTTGATGTAAAGTCAGCTTTAAGCTTCATTTTATTCAACATATAATTTGAAGTCGATAAACCTATCCCCGCCCCACGCTCATAGGAAGAGTTATCCATCCCCGGACCTCTGTCTGCAACAATGATCTGTTCTTTTTCTACATCAACCACAATGTTTACATATTTCCCCTCTGCTGCATGGCGAAGAATATTCTGAAATAAATTATCCAGAACACGTGTCATCCATTTAGGATCTGCATCCCAATAAAAAGTCGCCTCAGTCGGTAAATCAACCTCGATCCGGATTTCTTTTTCTTCAAATACAGGATACCACGCAGCAACAGATGCTCTTACTAAACGTCCAATATCTGTTGAAGTGGGCTCAAAAGGATGTTTTCCTGATGTAAGCAATGTATAGGAAAGTAAATCATCCATTAGATCTCCGACTCTAGTAATCGTATGGTTCATCTCTGATAATGAGTTTTGTCCTTCTAGACTCATTGATTCTTTATTTAATCGGGTGACATGTCCCCTCAAAATGGTAAGCGGCGTTCGTAAGTCGTGAGATAAATTCGCGATGAGTCGATGTCGTAACAATTCCTCTTCATGTTCTCGCTTGCGACTGTCTTCAAGCTGCTGAATCATCCAATTAAAAGAACTTCCTAACTGGTCGATTTCATCCATACGATCACTTTGAACGGATATTGGTTTAGGAAATGAATTATGATTAGCTGAAAATGACATGACTTCCTGTAAGCAGGTGAGACGTTTACGAAGTCTCAAGAAGAAAATCCAAGAGATTACCACAAATGCGACAATAATAAAACCAAACACAAGAAGTACAATGTAAAAATAATTTAACTTATTCAGCTCTTCTTCATTAAAAGGAGACGCAATGAACGCAGATAAGAAAATAAGTACGATCGGAGGTAAAAAGATAAATAGAAAATGTCCTTTTAGAAAACGACGAAATAATGATTTAGTCTGTTTCATAGTTTCACCCGATAGCCTATTCCCTTCAACGTTTCAATAATCTCTGGGGAGTCTGGATGGCGTTCCAGCTTTTGACGCAGTCGATGAATATGTACCATTAATGTTTTATCACCTGTGATATAAGCTTCTTCCCAGATGGCTTCATAGATTTGTTCTTTTGGTAAAACTTGATTAGGGTGGCGTAAGAAGTACATCAAAATATGATGTTGTTTCCCTGTCAATATAATTTCTTCTCCTGTGTGTTTGTCAAATACCATTTGGATTTCCGGATCTACTTCAATATAATTCCCTAATGAAATGCGTTCGGAATGTGTTCCGCCCTTTCGACGGATTAATACTTCTAATCTAGCAATTAGTTCATCCGTATGGAATGGTTTCGTTAAATAGTCATCAGCAAATTGTAACCCTTCTACCTTATCATCTATCGATGTTCGAGCAGTTAACAGCAAAATAGGAACAGCAGGAGCTGCCTTTTTTAATCGTTTCCCCACAGTAAATCCGTCTAAACCGGGTAACATGATATCCAAAATAACGATTTCATGCTGATTTACTTCTTTTTCAGCTCCTTCACCAGAAAGCAGCCACTGTACTGAAAATCCTCGTTGTTCCAATTCTTCCTTTACCCAACTGCCGATCTTCTCATTATCTTCAATATATAACACGTTTCTTTTCAAGTAACTTCCCTCTTTCTAAACCGAGTTCACTATTAGACAGATTAACACAATCTAAAGAATTGTTTCCAGTTAAGACAATTTTATTGTTCGTTAATAGAGGACATTCACCGCCAAGTTATCGTCTATGCCGGGCGCACACTAGAAAACCCTCTAACATGGCAGTGCATGTTAGAGGGTTTCGAGCGTAGCTGCTAATTTTAGGAAATACTACTTCATGATACTAATAGATTTCGAAGTATTATCGAAGAATATATTTGCACCAAAATACTCAGCAATGAAACGTAATGGGAGCATAGTACGACCGTTTACAAGTTCAGCTGCTACATCCATTCCTGGTGCAAGTTCACCGATCTTAATCGATAAAGTCTGACCTTTCAAGGTGATCATTACGGTTTTCGTAACGTTATCCCAGCTTACATTTGCTCCTAAGCTCTCGGCAATGAAGCGCAGTGGGACTAACGTTCTGCCTTTAACTACCGTTGAAGCAACGTCCATACTCATTTCGATTCCGTTTAATTTATATCCTGTCTTTCCTAAAGTGAATACCAATTTCACAGGTTCAGGCTTGGCTGTAATGAAGATATAACCTAGTCCTTTTGCCGTGAAGGTAAATTTACCTGTCTCACGCTCATAGTTGCCGCCTAAACGCTCCATGTTACCGTTCAATTGAAGCATAACACCGCATAACATGTTAAGCTCGTTTGTCGACAGCTTCTCTTTTGACAGATCGAAGGTTACGGGTATAAGCCCTGTATAATCCGTTACTTCCCGGCCATCCACGAAGATCTTTAATTCATATCCCCGCCCTATAGCTCCGCCTCTTTCATCTACAGGTTTAATGACAACCTTCATCCGCTTTCCTGTATTCAATTGCTTCAACAATTCAGCGGACAATTTAACAGATACGGTGTTATTCGTAACGATTAGCGGTTTGTCGGCATTAATAATCGCACCGATCGTATCGCTTTGAATCTCAAGCTCATCTTTTCCGGCTGACATCGTCAATGCAATGGAATTGCCCTTCTTCAGCTGCTCTTTGATTGTAGCATCAATACGCTCCGCTACTGATAACTCTGGCGAAGGAGTCGGCGTACTGCTGTGGCCATTTGAATTGCCGCCATTGTTATTGCCATTATTGCCACCACTGTTATTTGCAGTAATTACAATAGTTAACTCTATCGTATCCATGCCAGCATGATTGGAAGCCTTAATATTGAATTTGTAAGTTCCCGCTTCAGTAGGCACGCCTGAAATAACACCCGTAGCTCCTTCTAGATTCAGCCCAGCAGGTAAATAATTATCACTCACTTTCCAGGTAATCGGTTTGTCGCCGTAAACCGCTAATGTTACCGTATACGGTTGTCCAACGTTGCCACTTGGCAGATTCTTAGTGATAATCTCCGGAGCTGTATCCACTGGCTTATCTTCTTTAATCTCGATGCTCAATTCTCGCTCATCTTTACCAAAATCATTCGTTGCTGCAACCGTGAATTCGTAATATCCTGCCTCTGGAGGCGTACCCGAGATAACGCCTGTTGCTTCATCTAGGTTCAAATCTACTGGCAAATCTCCTCCCTGGACCTTCCAAGAAATCGGTTCACTGCCATATACCGCTAGTGTTACTGTATACGGTTGTCCAACTTTGCCATTTGGTAAATTCTTAGTGATAATCTCCGGAGCTGTATCAACTGAGGCATCTTCAGTGATCACTATATTGAACTGTTTTGTGTCACTGCCAACGCCATTGTTTGCTTGAACTTTGAACTTAAATTGACCCCATTGATCCGGTGTACCAGAGATAACACCAACATCTTCATCCAAGCTCAATCCTGATGGTAATTGCCCCTCTACAACGGCCCATTTGATCGGCTTATCGCCATCAGTGGTAAGAACTGCCGAATAAGGTTGTCCTACCTTGCCATCCGCAAGCGAATTCGTCATTATCGTTGGTGCCGTACCTGCGTCTTCAGCCCATTTCGCATATAATTCAATATCCCTTGTAACAGGATCAGCATCGAAATTCCAAGCATCGTTTAATCCTTTATCTTGATACCAACCGCCGAAAACAGTTTTATCTTTTGTCGGCGCTGTTGGCTCAGTAATTGTACCGCCCATGTCAGCGAACTTCACCGCAACTTCACTGCCCCCATTGGAATCAAAAGTTACCGCATAAGGGTTGTGCGCGCCGATGGAATGCGTTCTAGCGCTAAGTGAATTGCCGAAGAAGTCTGTTCTCTCCGTCATATGAGGCAGAGCATTCGCCCGATCCACATATGGGCTTACAATCTCGGCACCTGCACCATAGGCCAGGTTATTACCATCCGCAAGACGGAATCCGTTCATCGCACTGTAATCAAGCTTGGCCTCCACTGTTCCACTGTTGGTAATCCAATGTTCAGGCGCAGATTTATAGTCTTTTAATATAGAATTCAGTTCCTCTTCCGTTACATAGCGGTTGTCTGTTGCTGTTACTCCTGCACCTAGATATCCGCCTCCACCTGCGTTCATACTGCCAAAAAGATTAGCCGGATATACAATGTTGTTCGTAAACCGTCCGGCTGCAAATGGAGCTGATGTTCCCCCGCCTTTCAGACCCACCTGGTTGTTTTCCCCAGTGTAGGCAAATATATTATTTTGGAAATAAATGTGCAAGTTGGAGGCTGTCGGGTCAAATACTAACGAACTGCTATTCTTCAATGGTGTGACGATGACATTGTTATAGTATAAGCCACTTAATTCCTCGCTCGTTGAAGAACCTCCTGCAAGCAATATTAGACTGTTAAAGCTCTTGTTAAAATCGGGGCTGCGGCCGTCGTTCACGCTAATATTATAGCGAACGATATTGCCCTTGGCAGCATTCATCTGTAAGTACCAACCACCATAGTTATTTCGGCTGTAATTGTATTCATACACATTGTCCTGACAATAGTTGTCAATGTCCCAAGCCATACCGTCATTACTTGCATGATAAGGGTTATCCACAGCTTCATTATAGCGGAAGATGGTGCCTTTACTTGCCATAATCCACGCAGCCGCATAGTTTTGCGAACCTAGATATGTTGGTGCTGTATTATTTGGCCCCCAGTTCGTAACCAGATTGCCGCTCTTATCGCTTAAATAGCTATAACCGTTGTCTGTGACCACATTTCGTTCCACAAGGGAGTTGTTCCCGCCGGACATAACAATGCCATCTCCAACCGAACTAGAAATCCAGTTGTTTCTAAACACAGCGTTGGATGCCCAAGGATAGCTTGAATTACTCCAAGTAATACCTGTGTTATTAGTACCTGGATTGCTTGGCCCGTAGGCATTATTGCGAATACCTTCGTTATCACAACGAAGGGTTTTGTTGCCTTCAACCAATATATCCACATAACCATTAATAATGATGCCGCCGGATACCTTACTTGCCCCATTTGCTTGGTGCAGCCCATTAACATCATGAACATAGTTATCTCGAATGACGATTCCTTGCATACGAGCATCAGCATAATCTTGAATATTAAACTGACCTTGTCCCAGCTTGGAAATCCGTGACATTACAGCGATACCGGAGCGGCCGTCACCTGCCGCATTGCCGATGTTCGTTACTTCAATTCCACTGACAACCCAATAGTTTACGTCATATAACTCAATGGTACCGTTTAAGGAAATGCCTGATGGGCTCGACGCTGTTCCTCCACCATTAATTACCGGGCGTTGGTTAGGGTCGGTCGTATTATATTTTGTAAGTGTAATCGGATTTTCTTCCTCACCATTGCCGCGCAGTCTGATTTGTTCGTTCCATACGCTATTCGCATCCAGATAAATAGTTGAACCTGGCATAAATACATATTCATTAATCTTGGAGATTGATTTCCATGCCGTAGCTGGTGTGCGTCCATCTGCATGATCGTCACCGTTATTGGAGAGATAATAATCACGGACTTCAAGGGGGACAATGTTCAGCTCGAAGGTGATTTCGGCAGGATACAGATCAAGTCTAACGGTATATTTTCCCGGCACGATATTATTTCTTGTGAATGATTCTCTGTTAATCTTCAATACATTACCGCTAACCGTATAATCCACATCCCGCAGCAGAGTTACAGCGCCGATCTTCACTCCAGCCAGATCCGTTAAATCAGGATTTACGGTGATATTATAGTCATCCAGACCAATAACATATGTGCTGTCTTCCAAGTGACTATACTCTTTAGGCAAGAGCTTTAGCGTAATAGAAGCTGTTCCGGTTTGGGCTGCTATTCCACTATCGATAACATATACGTCATCGATAAAATGCCTGTTCTGTATATCCTTAACCGTTCCAGGCTTGTTGCCCCAGTTCGTAGCAAGCTGCAATGCGTCGATCTTGGAAATATTGTTCTTAACTGGAGTATCAAAATTTCCGCCAGCTGTTGTTTGCCTTTGAATGTCTTGTCCATCGATTTTATAGGTTGTTCCTGTTGATGTAACGAACCATTGAAATTTATGCCAACCTTCGCTTCGCTGGACATCTACAGGATAGAATCTCCCGGATGAACCAGGCCTGACTGCGTAATTGGTCAGATTTGCCGCCCAGTCACCATCTCCATTGCCATAATTTATTGCGATATGTTCATTGGACGATGGGGTTAAGCCAAAGACAGCGTGGTCATTGGAAGCCGCTCTGCCATCATCATAGTACCAAGCAGTAACGATTGTTGTCTTACCGGTTGCAGGGGCATAATTATAGGTACCTGGAACAGTCGCCACCTGACCGGCGCCGCTTGATGTCGCGGCCTTTCCTCCGGTACGGGACATCACATCGCTGTGAACATATCCGTTCGAACCATTTGAAAATTTCTTCTCCCCTTCAAATCCATCGTAAAACTTAGTGTCAGCCTTATTGAAGTAATCAACGCTCACATGTACAGTAACTTCTTCGTTCCCTGTCGGAATATAACCTTTCTTAACCGTCACGAATCCGGCATCATCAACTTCAATCTTATCCTTGTCTTGATCCGCCGGACTGAAGCTGATGTTATCAGCAACGAACACATCAGCTGTGTCAACCATTAACCGCGTTCTATCTCCTGCCCGTAATGTATCGTTCTGGCGAATTAGCGCAATGTTCGCTGAATATTGTGCACTCTCCCCTGATTCATCAGAGTCTAAGAATCGTGACGTTGCGTTGCCGTTTGCTTTTATTTTAAATGTATCATTTAAAGTCGGGGACAAAGCCGCATCATTGCTTGTTGCTGCAATCGGGCTTCCTTTAGCCACTCCATTACTGAAGAGTTGAACCGAATAGGCAGATGCGTTAGCGACGCGATCCCATGTAGCGTACGTGCCGTTCCATCTGGCATTTGCCGGTGTAGGCAATTTCTCGATCTTTAATATTCCGGATGCTGCAACTTCTTCACTGATATCTCCCGAATTATTTATGACAATAGCTGTAACAGTGTAGTTGCCCACTCCCAGTGCCCTTGCATAGGGCAGAACATGATACCTTTCATGATTGTTAGGCTGGTCGGGTCCCCCATTTTTCGATAAATAATAACCAACAGGTACACCGTCTTTGAACAGTGTTACAAGGGTATCCCCGTAATTGGAAGCGCCATTATAAATACCCGAATCCGAGTCAAGCGTTGGATTAATTGGTGCATTCACCTGCGTATTGGTGGTTATCAACAACGGTACAGCATGGGATTTCACTACAACTCCCTCTGCCGAGGAAACCTCGCAATAATAAAAATTGCCTTGTTGTGAAGCTGCGTCCACATTGGAAAGTGTTAATACTGCCTTATCAGCTCCGCTGACTTTTGTCCCGCTCAAGCCAGTCTCATCATCAGATACATACCATTGATAAGCAGTAGCAGCGGCTGATGCCGTAATGCTAAATGTTGCTGTCTCACCTTGTTTCACTTCTGCAGCTGTTGGCTGAGTGCTTATTTCTAAATTTGGCAATCCGCCGGGAGGCACCAAATTCACTGTTAATGTTCTGGTTCCTGTTGTTGTAGCCACATCTTTTACAACATAAAAATCGTCGATTAGATGTTTATTTTTAATATAAGCTTTGTTCCCTGTCTGGCTATTCCATCCTCCCGCTATTTTAGGCTGAATGGTTGTACCGCTCTTCATAGCTCTGTAAATATCACTTTGCGCTGAATCAGATATTAATGTTCCGTCTATTTGTAACGTCGCACCATTTGGTGTAATAAGCCACTCGAATTTATGCCAGCCTGTGGAACGTAAAGCCCCGCTATCTTTCCAACGGTTGCCTGCTGTACCCGCTGATGATGGTGCATAAGCCCAAGTATATTTCGTCGGGTTATGAATAACATCTGCCTCTGAACTTTGATAGAATGTCCCGGCAAAGGTGGCATTTTTACCATCTACAATAGCAAATTGCGTTCTATCCGTCGCAGTCTTCTCCTCATTAGGATACGGGTCAAAATACCATGCCGTCATCTTATAATTGCTGCCAGCCGGTAATGCCACATCTTGAGCTACCTTTTCATTATTCGTATCATCCGAAGGTGTAATCGCTTTCAATCCAGAACGGGACTGTGCATCGGACAGCGTGAATGACGAGCCTAATTTGCTCATAGATGTCATCGGACCATTGTTGTTCTCGAAGTCCTCCATGAATAACACTTCTGAGTCAGTGTAATAACCCGCCCTGGCCGTGATTGTCACCGGGACGCCCGGAGCATCTGGCGACGCAAATGTATAACCGTTAGATAAAGTAATGTTCCCCTGATTATTAACAGTTAAAAGTTGCGAATTGCTGGAATCATAACTTACCTCGTCAATAACCGGTCCTTTAACCAGACTGCTTAAAGGTGAACCTTTATACGTAAGATTTACCCTACCTGTTTGACCTGCCGCTTGTGTCAATTCTAGTACAACGGAGTCAAAAGATTCGCTCCCTCCCGCAGCTGACACTTCGGATGAAGGCGCCAAGCTGAACAGACCAGGGAATGCCAACGTTGTAGCTATAACTATCGACAAAGCTTTTTGCATCCATTTCCATCGTATCATTCCAAAATTTCCTCCCTTTGAAATTAATAAATTTATACTTTATAAAAAATCTGTATCTATGGAAGTCTCAATAGACATAGATTTTTATAAACTTAAAAACTAACTATTCTAGTTCACTACTAACTCACTGAATCGATTACCGTTATACACGATCTTCAATTCATTCGTATTTGCAATTAACGCTCGCAAGTCAGACTCCGCCGATCCGTATAGAATGGAATCTTTCACTTCTTCCAGTTTAAGCTTGGTGATTTCCGGTTTTGTGGTTAATGTAGCAATGACATCCTCACCCATATATTTACCGATTACTGTCTCACCTATAGAAGCAGCAGCTAAAGACTCCCAGAACTTAAGAGACTCGGTATCTTCTTTGGATATATCCAAACGATTTAGCACTTTTTCTTCTTTGGCCTGCCCCGCTGTCGCTAACGCAGCCGTTAATTTATCAGCTACACGAACATAATCCGCACTTTTTGATGCATACTCAACTTGTAACTCGGTGTCGCTCATTTTCGTTTTCTTTACCTGGGTTTCTATCAAATCCGGCCAACGGGCGCCACTTAAATATTGCATGTATTGATATAAATCAAATTGAGGCAACCCATAGTAAGTCTCTCCTGAATCATCCATCTTAGCTCGCTTAACATTTTCTTCTTGCATGTCGGATTTAAGCTCATCAAAGCTTTGGTAAGGGGCGATTCCTCGCTTGTCTGCAATAAATTGCTCCTGCTTGGACATTAGCAATGCTGTCATCGCAGAATTTTTGGCGTATTCAGAGGGGGTTTCATGATTTTTACCGTATTGACGTGTCCAGAAGCTCTCATCTACTTGGGCCCCATAAGTTCTGAAGAAATAGTCTACCGTTATAGCTCTCTGCTCTTTGACAAAAGATTGAAATTCTTCCTCTGTTACGGCGTATCCATCTACTGTAAATATCCAATTTTTAGGCAGTTCCGCCTTTTTGTTAGTTAAGCCCAACATGAGTAAAGCAAGAACAATCAGAGCGGTAAACAAGATAATCACTGTTGGTTTTCGTCTTGTAATCCCCATGACAGCCTCCTCTCCAATATTCAACCTAGCTTTGCATGAAAGCCATGACAGTGAAATTCTTCGCCGTTGCAGGAGAAGTTCCCAAATTTAAATGGTTAGACATTATTGTAAGTTTAGCCACACCCTAATGTAAGCGCTTATTTAGACTGAATTAGAACAAATTTGACATGTTCAAATTACCACGTTTGGTTGAAAACGCCCTGCTAATCTAGCATGAGCAGTATTATGTAGATATCACCCAGTTGAGAGCCTTGAAAGATTAGCTTTTTGTATAGCTCTATACTAAATTCCAGGAAATAAAAAAGCCGAATGGATTGTTCTCATCCACTCAGCTCATAAGTTTATTCTACAATAATCTTTATCGTATCACTTTCCGTTGTTCCACTTCCATTCATAAACTCACCGCGATATTGATAGATGCCAGGAGATTTCCCTGAAATTTGTGTAATGGCCGATTGAGCACTTGGTGTTTGTGAAGATAAAGATTGCGTTTCAATAAGTTCGCCATTTTCATATAATCGATACTGTTCTGCGTTCGCGCCCCACCACATATTAGCAGTAATACTATAGTCGCCATCTTGATCCCAGTTGTCACTAGACAACACAGGTTTGCCGGGATTCGCCTCAGCCACGGTGACGGTGTGTGGATCACATGAAGTCGTTCCATACAAATTCGATAACTCACATGTATACACATAGGTTCCATTCGGCTTTCCTTGAATAGGAATAATGGAAGTCTGGGCGGCTGGCGAAACATCGGCCAGTGACTTCGTTTGGATCAATTGACCATTCTCGTACAACTTATACAGTGAGCCATTGTTTCCCCACCACATATTCATTGTAACCTCATAATTGCCATCATTTATACCTGTCGCAACACCGCTATTATTCGAAAGTATCGGTTTACCTGGCACCCCATTTGCAAGCAATTCCGGGCTAACGGAATGCCGTTCGAACTTGACTGCATCAGCCCTCGTATAAATCATATCGGCAGGTAGAGTTGGCGGATCTACCGTTGTCGGAGTAACCCTGGTTAGACGAACGTACTCGCTGCCGTCTCCAGTAAAGTCGAACGTTCCTAGATTAACCCAACCTGATGAGCCGACGGTTGCATCAATATACGTAACCTCGGTAACCGACTGATGCTTCACTTCCACTTTGACATAGTTATCATTTGCCGTCGTATGGACGAGCTTGTAAATGGAGACCGTATATTTCCCCTCTGGGAACTGGCCTTTCCACGTCGCTGATGAACCTTGAACGGTAGAATAACGGGACTTAACCCCAATTTTGTATCCAGCTAAATTGCTTTGGCTCCAAGATCCTTCTGTCGTGTATAACCCAGTCGTATTCGTGCTGTCGACAATAACCGTTAAGTCCCTGATCGCAATTGTCATAGAAGGTGTTGTTAAGGTCACCCCGTCAATCGTTACAGTGGCCCATACCTCAATATGATCCGTTTCTCCGTCGAGACTTAGAAGGGTCAACATACCGCTACTGTCCACTTCAGCCAGATCGGTTCGATCAACGAAATACTGCACATTTGCCTGTGATAGATCACCAATCAGACCGTTATCCAAATAGCCGGTTACGCTTAGTTGTGCGGTTTGAGTCATTTGCAGTTCACCCCGATCCGACAGGATCACTACAGACTCCAATTGCGGCATACTGTTTGGATCCACCCACATCATCGCATCGGCAACTACCCGTGACTTGTTGGCCTTATTGGTTAATTCGACATATCCGCTATCGCCTGCTGCAAAAGGATAATCTCCCAGGTGCACCCAAGTCCCATTGGCCGTTGTCTCATCAACGGTAACCGTCTCGGAGCCTCCACTATAATAAACGGTAAATGAGGCATTCGTTGCCCAATTTTCACTTGTAGCGGTTATTTGCGGAAGCTTGTAATACACACTGTAAGTAACACTTTCCGGCAGCTCAGGCCGCCATTTAATTCTGCTTGTCGCTGTGCCGGCAGTCGATTTGGCGTACACATAGTTATCATAGTAATAGTCGTTAGCCGTTGTATCCCGTATCCAGACGCCTTCTGTCTCTGCCTCCGTATTATCCACAATGATCGATGAACTCTCCTGCCAATCCGGTTGAACTGGAGTTTCTTGTACTTGATCAGGCAAATAGAGTGTCCGCTTGCGGGTCTGTTTCCCATCCGATTCCACATAATAAGTGAAGGTTTGGGATAAATCGTTTACCCGTATCGACCATTCCATCGGATAGATCGTATCTGGAATGGTTGTATACGTTACTCCGCCATCCAAGGAATAATGGATCGTCGCTGGTTTTGTCGTTTTTGCCTGCACATAAGCATCATAGGCCGTTTCGTCGGGCTTGACGATCAGCATACCTTTAACCGCATCTATTGGACTGTGGATATCGAAGAAATAGCTTGCAACCGATGTATCAGCAGTTCTGACCTGGTGCAGCGGCACATCAATGTTGAGTCCTTCTACAATGATAGCGGTTATTCCCTTGCTTGAAACCGTGGCTTGAATGATTCCGCCACTCATAACCACTTGCTCTGGTATGCCATTGTCGCGGATGATGGTTACGGTATAATCTTGTGCCGGGTTGAACCCAATGATTTGCGCATTCAATTCGATCGGAGTCTGGACTTCAGCTGATGATTCGTTGCTTAACCCGATGTAGAATTTGTTCCCGCTCTCTCCCGTTATCCAGTTCAATTGAGGATGGTTGGTCTTGATAATCCCCTTGGGCATCCAGAGCCAAACGCCGGAATTACCGTAAAAATTCCCTGGTTTATTTCCATAGAGGTGATATTTGAACCATAAAAAATTAGTTTCAAAAACAGAAGGAAATGTAATACTACCATTCGATTTCAACGTTTGTTCGCTGATCAAATAATCCATCGTTTGCCCGAGCTGTCCCGGGATATGGTGATAATAGATGGATGTAGCCCCGCTTGGGCCTTCCAGAGGAAACTCTGGCTCAAGTTGGCTAACGGCGAAGCCCTTATAGTAATAACCTGGATAACTAGAATATCGTCCAATAACTGCATTATGAGCAATATCCTGCAGCAGTTTATCACCTGTATAGAGCGACAATCTCAGCATGAATGGAGCTTCCTGAGCATTCATCCGATAATAGCCAGTTGTACTTCCCGCTTCAAACGTCAATCCATTGGGAGAAACAAGCCAACTATCCGCTTGTAAGCCTCCGGCTACATCTTCTGGGAGCTTGATCCGAGGATATTGATATTTACCACTTTCCGGCCAATGGAACGACTCCGCGTAATTATACGTCTCAGGCTGCGGAATCGTAACTCTACCTTCAGGAACCGGACGAGCAACAAACATCGTTGCATACCGTTTGGCTTCCTTATAAGCGGCATTCAAGTATTTGGGATCCTGAGTTTCCTCGTAAAGCTCCAAGATCTCCATCCACAGCTTGCTATAATAATAAATGAACTCATTTTTACTCACATTGACGGATGCAGGCGTATCAATATGCTGCATGATATAGCTGTCGGCTGCATCCTTGGCAGCCTGTAAATACTGCGTATCTCCCGTCATACGATACATCATCAGGGGTTGAATGACAGGACCCCGGTCTTTCTGGTCAGGATCACGCACGAGGTATTCTTCCTGTGCCAGTGCTCCAATTCCTGCCGAAGTACCCATCATCTGATTGATAGCGGTTACGCTTGAAAAATCAAACGGCAAGGTTGCCATTTTCCATAACGACGGCACACCGTATACTGGCTTTTGCGTAGGCGACCAGCCTATACCATTTCGCGATAAGCCATACTGGACGGACGGCAATGCTCTCGTATCGTAGAGCTGGTCATCCCCAGTCAAATAGTAAGCCCCCAAAAGAACTGCATTCGAGCTTGTTCGAACGCTATCCTCGTTTTCGATGTCAATAAAGCCCTTGGCACGGCTCCACCACCCGCTGGGTGACGGGACATAATCAACAGTGTCATCCCCTTGCGGCTCTATCTTAAGTAAATCGATCATATTGAACATCGCGTCAGTAAGCGACTGATCTGATACATTTTCCCGGTATGCAGAATAACCGTACTCTTTGCGAAGAATATCCGCGTAGGACTCATACAATTTTCTTTTTTGAGCGATTAGTCCCATATGAAATTGATAAGTGCTTTCTGCGTTCATTTGCGAATAGGTCCCTAATTGAGGAGCATACAAGATTGGCTGCACGCTGCCTTCGTTGTTAACAAGGCTCATGCCAAGCCTTTGCTTCGTAACGCCTCCCGTCGGTTCAAATTCAACCGGAAGCTCATCCGACGGTACAAATACCCCATATGTCAATGGATTCCCCGAACCGTCATTCTTCTCAATTAGACTCATCGGAGCGCTTAGTTCCCTTAAGCTTGTTGATTCCACTGAACCTACCATTTTGGCGTGTGATCTAAAACCATTTAACACTTCATTGACGTCTGAGATTTGCTCTGTTGTGAAGGACTGATAACCGATTACATAATTGCCATCCTTGCGAGGTGTAAAGGCGAAGGAAACATCAGGTTTGTCCCCTGACATGGACCAGTTCACTTGTAAATCGTAATCGCTTTCATGTGAAGAATCGGTTAATATCGCCGTGTGGCTGTCTGGGAAATTGATCTCGTCGAATGTAATCCAGCGTTTGTTCATCGTATCGTAATAATTGGTTCGACTCCCCGCATTCCCATCCAATAAGACCCATTGTTCTTCAAGTCTTTCCGCCACATTATTGACAGGCACCCAGTTCCCCGTATCCGTATCCTTGTAGAACATATCACGAACGATGGTTTTGCCTTCATCCCAAGCAGCTTCATAAAAGGTAGCCTTATAGCTGGCATTCTCGATGCTGCCTTTTTCCGTGTAACTGAGATTTGCCAATGTACGGCTGCGCAGCGGAGGCAACGGCGGAGCTTGCTGCCGTATATTCCCTTCAAATTTGACCGCATCGGCCCGCGTAATGATTTTTCCGGTCGTAGGTTGTGTTCGAGTCAGTCTGACAAATTCGCTATCATCACCACTGAAATAATAGGACCCCAAATCAACCCATCCGGCCGATGGCCCCGACGAGGGTCTCAGATCCATAAACATGACATCCGTAATCCCATTGTGAACAATTTCGATTTTAACATTACTGTCTGCTTTATCCGCCCAATCAAGCTTGTTGAATGAAATTTTCGCCGTCCCTGCTTCTAATCGCGGATTCCATGTGATGCTTCTTCCTACTGCATCGGTAAATTTGGAACTGGAATTATTATATCCCTTCACTCCCGTACTTGTAGTCCAATCAGGAGCGGAGAACCCGTTATTTGCGTTATTTACATCAGTAGTGACGACATCATCAATCGTCAGGCTTCCATCATCAATGATGATCGTCTTATGAGGCTCTTTTTGCTGAATATTCCCTTCGAACTTGACCGCATCTGCACGAGTAAGTATCGTGCTGGTTGTGCTGGTAGACCGAGTTAATCTAACGAATTCGTTACCAACTCCGGAAAAATAGTACTCTCCCAAATCAACCCATCCCACAGAATCGCCAAACGAAGGTCTCAAATCCATAAAAAGAACATCCGTCGTTCCATTGTGGACGATTTCAATTTTTACATTGCTATCCGCTTTATCTTCCCAGTTAAGCTTGTATAACGAAATTTTCGCCGTTCCCGCTTCCAATCGTGGATTCCATGATATCGTTCTGCCTGCTGTACTCGTATATTTGGAGCTGGAGTTATCATACCCCTTCACCCCTGTACTTGTGGTCCAATTTGGAGCCGAATATCCGTTGTTCTCGTTACCCACATCAGGTGTCACTACATCATTGATCGTGATGCTCCCGTCATCGATAATAATCGTCTTATACGGTAAGGTCTCTGCATAAGCGGTCCTTATTCCGTCTAGGCTGAAAGGAACTAATATCGTCACGATGAAAACGATTAAGAAAAACAGCTTCCTTTTTATCATACAACTCACAGCCTCCCTTAAGTTGATAACGCTTTCAAAATAATAAAACCCTCCTTTGTTCGAAGATCATAAAGAAGCAATCAGCCGTATTCTTCTGGCTAATCCCGCTCCGTCGTTTTTATCATAGCATGTCACATAACTGTGAAATTTCTTTGATTTCAAGAATTTCTTATAAGATTTTAAGCAAGAAGAAACGACATTGTCTTCCTTTAAAAAGAGACCTACATCATAACTGGCTGCTCAACTGCAGTCAGTATGATATAGGTCTTTCAATTGGAGAAAACCTTATGATTAATTATAATGGCGGCTGCACCAATAACAACTTCCCAAGCTGGATCACCGTTTGATCATACCAATCTGGATGCTGCCGAACATGCTCAATACTTCGTTCATTGCCGCATGCCTCAAATACAGCCGCTTTGTCTGTCTTTTCGGTATCGACTTCGAAGCGCACCGTATGTTTCCCATTTGGGAGCTCCGGCAAGAATACATACTGATTACGATTATGATCGTTGTGTAGTGTGAATCGATCGACAATAAAGGGTTCCCCACCATCCACCGACACCTTCAATCTGCCAGAATCAGGCCCCCCGATATCGAATAACCCGATATGGGTTCCCTCGAACTGCACCGTAATAGCCTCTCCAGGATCGACTGCTCGCCACAGGCCGGGGAACAACCAATTGTACTCGCGTACTAAAGCACAATCATCGGGAGTCATGTAAGACCATCCTGCGGAAAAATCGGTAAGACTATCCAATGGCAGCATGCTCGCATATTCCCAAGGATTAGCCGGGACCAACGGATTCTGAGGTAAGTGATGTACTGACCTTCCTGGATGATCCTGAAGTTCTCTAATTTTCTCAAATGACCGGGTGATCGTATCCGTGTAAATCTGATGTCCTTCGGGAATAGTCGGATGGATCGAATCATGTGTAAAAACAACGGCTCCGGAAATGGACACGTCTTCCCTTGAGGTGAAAACGAGTTTTCCCTCCGACACCAAGTGACTGACCGCTACGCCCAGATGAATCGAAGGAATACCGTAATAGTCGGCCACTTCCTCTTGCATTAGAGCCCCCTTCTGGTATTCTCCAGACTGAAATAAGGCCACATCCCGCTCCTTCAGCGTATAAACGAACAGGATATCAGTAAACCGGCTCCGCTTGCGGATCTGACGGACAATCCCTTCGATCCGCGCCTTGGATTCGGGATCTCCGCCATCATTACCGACAAATTCAACAAATACTAGATCAGGCCGATGACGCAGTACATCTGTCTCCAAACGGGCACAGCCCAAATCCGATCCTGTCCCATCAATGCCTGCATTCACAGAGCGGATATCCGCCTTAGGATATTGCTTACGAAGCCAATCCGCCGTCATAACCCTGTAGCCTTCAGAACGTGTATTACTGCCGCCGAAATAGACGATTGTTACGGTATCCCCATTTTCCAATTTTTGAATTATATTGGGGAGCCCTTTACGAGGGAATAATTCCTTCATCGTGACTTCACCTGTCCTCATTTATCGATTTTAGGAGCAAACAATTTCACAGCAAACACTTCAAAATAAGGCGAACCATAAGTTGCGCCGAAATTAATCCGGATTCGGGTTACACCGTTCGCATCTATCTTATGTTTATTCAACGTGAGATAATTTCCACGAGTTATGATTGTCCTCTCGGTTCCGTCTTCTAAGGTCAAGGTCATATCATAATCTTGGATAAGGGACTCAATCGGGTCGTTGAAATGCTCCAAATCCAGCTGCGAATTAAAAACAAGATGGATTTCGTCCAGATTTTTGGGGCTTGCAAAACAGAATTCCAACCATTCCTGTCCTTCCGAATGTTCAGAAATCCAGCCATTCGGTTGGCCATAAGGTCTGGAGTAGCCATTGACAACATTCTCAGGACTATACATATTCTGAGCTGGCACCAGGTCCTTAAAGCAAATGCTCTTATTGAATTTCTTCAGCCTGGACGGCTCTTCCGGCCTATAGTGGAAGCTGACCGCTCCTGTCAATTTCTCTTCATTACCGTATATGGCAAGGCTCGCCGTGCCCTCCAATATGATGTAGATTTTGTCGTCAGCCGGTTTCTTGCAGTCCAAGTCTAGCGTAATCCATTCGTCATGACCGGCTGTAATAACCAAGTGGTAGTCTCTCAACTCGCTGGTTGGAATGTAGTTTTCCTTCCGTTCCCCGCCAAAAAGCTTCACATGTAGAGTTTCCGAATGCTTGGAGCTATTTTTAATTTTGAACCGTACGCTTTCAGCCACGGATGTCTGAATCGGCAAGACCAAACATAACCCTTTCTCCAAGGAAATCTCTTCGGTTGGATGAAGATTGTCATAGCTGCGCTGAGACGAGGCACGAATAGTTAATCCGTCAGCGAAGTAAGAATCCAATTCCTCTTGAAGGCCTACAATGGTTTGTCCGTCTCGAAGCAATAACGCCTGCAGCTCCCCCATATGAGCTTCGACTATAGCAGCAGGGTCTACCTCGTATTTCGAGCACAACGAAGCAGCTGTTCCAACCGCCTGCCCCATACAACCGCAGGTTGCCATAACCCTTGTAGATCCGAAAGCCACATGGGTAGCACTTATATTGCGACCAGCGAACATGAGATTAGGAATATTTCGTGAATATAAACTGCGGAAAGGGATATTGTACAATCCAGGCACGAAATTCCAAGCTGTGGCCGGCCCCTCATCGTAGATGCCCTTATTAGCATGTAGATCCATGTACCATCCACCGACCGATACAGCATCTTCGAAATGCGGCTTTGCTGTGAGATCGTTCTGAGACAACATGTGATCCCCAATAAACCGCCTCGACTCCCGCTTTCCCGGGATCGGGCATACATAATCCAAAATGAGATTGTCTACATCATCAAATTCACCGCTATTTTTGAGATAATCCCAAATCCCGTATACCAATTTCCGCAGCTCTAACGCGATGTCTTCATTATTTTTGATAATATCCATATGTCCGCCGTATTCCAGCCACCACAATCCGCCAAGCCCGTTGATTTTTCTTGGAAAAGCCCGATGATTTAAGCCTTTTCTGATACTATCGAAAAAGGTCAACTTCGTAATATCATACGCAAAGCCAGGTCTTTTGTATGGAACGGAATATCCTACGTCACGGGCTTGAAACAGGATCGTATCGCCCATGGTGTAATGGTCCGCCACTTCAGGAGCCAATTCTTCCTTGTATTCATGTTTCGCTTCTCTCCCCCATCGGAAGAGAGCACCTGCCTGATATCCGACAACTCCATCTCCGGAGCAATCGATATAGGTTCGGCTTTCAAAACGAAATTTCCTTTCGGAAGCCAATTGAAGACCATCCACCCATTTAATTCTGCCGTTCTCCATGCCCGTCTCATGCACGCATGTATTCAGAAATAGAGAAATGTTAGGCTCAGCATAGACCATATCCAACAAGACCGTATCCGAAAGCGAAAGCATCAGCTTCTTGTTGTATAACGGATTATAGTGGAAAATCTTCAACTTGAGTTCTTCCACCAACCCTCCTTCACGTGCATAATAGGATGGACTGTTTCCGAGATAAGCCGACCCGTTGATATGAACCCTGACCTCGCTGCTCGCATTTCCCCCAAGAACCGGTCGATCATTAATAAGTGACACTTGCAGCCCTTGGCGTGCGGCAGCAATGGCAGCGCATATCCCAGCAATACCTCCGCCGACGACGGTTACATCTGCTTTAATAAGCTCCATTTTGATAACCTCCATGATTAGATCCTTCTATCATGGTAATCCTTTTGCTCCCTTTTTTTTTACATGATTTCGCGAAAAAATCACACATTTTTTGCAACCTTAATTGGATTCATACCGTGTCATTTTTATCCGATATTGCTTAGGAGTATCACCCGTATATTCTTTAAATAATTTACAAAAATAACCTTCATTCACAATTCCTACTTCTTCGCACAATTCCAATATAGAATAATCCTGAACATTTAACAGCTCGAGAGCTAACTGGATTTTTTTACGATTGATGTAGCTGATAACGCCTTCGTTCATTGTTTTTTTGAATAAGCTGCTAAAATACGATGGAGCTAAATTCACTTCCTCGGCAATCGCCTCGAGCGTTAATCGCTGTTTCAGGTTTTTCTCTATAAACCGCATAGCACTCATGATTTCTATACGATGTAAAAGTTGGCCGGCGTGTACATATTCGAAGGTAAAGTCGCCAATATAGGCAAGCTGCTCCCGAAAAGCTAAAAATTCTATGGGAAACTCTGCTACTTCCGCGGCCAACTTGTTCCCCGATTTAAACTTCACAATAATGTCTCTGTACAAATCTCTTAACATAGGCGCCATGATGGACTTATGGATTTTATGGTCCGTAACAAATTGGTTCAGATCAGCAAATGCTTTCTCCAGCTCTTCCTTGGAAACCTTTCTTTTCACCCCAGCAAGAAAATCAGCCAATTTCTGCTGAAATTCTTCTTTTCTGTCATTATGGTAATGGAACCGATGCATGGGTGTTTTTACTACTTTCTCTGTATGATAATAGAAATCATCACTCACATTTTGTGCTTCCGTGTAAGCTTGTTTGATGGATTCCCAGCCTCGGTGTGGACCTCCAAAAGCGACGGATACCCTTTGATTCAAATATTGATGCAAATGGGAGACGATCTGCCCCCCCAATGTCTGGCAATCATATTCCGTTTCCAGATCACTACGATTATTTTCCCAGGATAGAAAGCCAATAAACCGATTATCGGATAGATCCGCAGCTACACCACTGCCACCATTCATCACCGTTTCTTCGATTATATTTGTAATCGCATACCTCAATATGTTCTGATCAGACGCTGAATAATCATTTCGGAAACTTTCATACATATTCATCTCGACAATGAAGCAGCGATAGTTGGCTTGAAAGAAATGAAACTGCATACGATTGGCAAAATCTGATGCCCGATGAGAAGGGATTTCGCCTCTGATAAGCTCGTTAAAAAATTGCTTGCGGACTCGATATTTATTTTCAAGCACGGATACGTTTAAAGATTGAAATTCCGCTTCTTTTTTCTTAACTTCATTTAAAATCCCGGCTGCCTTATCTAAAGCTCGATCCAAATCCGCATCTCTGAGCGGAACCTTAACAATGTATTCCAATACGTTGGCTTGAATAGCTCTCTGGGCGTATTCAAAGGATGAATAAGCGGTCAAAAGAATGAATTGGGTATGGGGAAGCTTTGGCTTTAGCTGCTCAATCATGGAAATCCCATCCATTCGCGGCATGACGATATCAGATATTACGATATCCGGCTTAAGCTTTACGATCTCCTCTATCCCCTTCAGCCCATTATTCGCTTTTCCCACTAAATGAAATCGCTTATCCCTAAGGGAGCGCTCGTGAAAAAACAATTCCAATCTCTGAATGATTAGATCTTCATCGTCAACAATGAAGCAGGTGTAGTCTCTCATCATCATGCATCTCCTTTAAACAAGCCTGCTGGGAATAAGGCGCGAACCCGGGTTATTTCCTTAGGTATGCTTATGATTTGGAGCCCGAACTGTTCTCCGTAGTGAAGTCTGATTCGGTCATGAATATTGTTTAACCCGATTCTTTTCCTTTTCAATTCCACATCCCCCGGTTCTGAAATTAAAATATGCTTTATTTTATCAGTTGGAATTCCCTCGCCCTGATCAACTACTTCTATGATGACGTTGCCACCCTCCCTGTACGCATGAATAGTAATAGGGCCTTCGATCCCCCCTCCGTTATAACCATGGAAGATACTATTCTCCACAAGGGGCTGCAACAGCATTCGAAAAACCGGAAAATCTATTAGCCCTGCTTCGATATTTTCGATTAATTGGAAGTTTCGGTTATAGCGGATGTTCTGGATCGCGATATAGTCTGATACATTCTGCAATTCCTGACGCAGTGATACCTTCTCCGAAGCGTCAGCTATCCCATATTCCAATATTGAAATGAGAGACTCGATCACCACATCTACTTTCTCTATTTGTCCGAGTCGTATGACATTACTGATAGAACCAAGCGTGTTATACAGAAAATGAGGGTTTATTTGAGACTGCAGCACTTGAATTTCCAGCTTTCGTTCAAGTTCGTTATGAAGCTCTGCTCCCCGAATCAGTTCCACAATTTGCTGCAGCATACGATCGAATGCTCGGGAGAGATCTCCAAACTCATCATTTCGGTTAATCGATATTGTAGTTGTGAGGGAGCCTTGCTCCACCCGCTTCATTTTTGTTTTGAGTGCATAGAGCGGGTTCCTTATATATTTGGCAATAAAGAAGGAAACGAACAGACTTAAGAGAAAACCAGCAGCTAGAAGCTCGATATAATAGGTTTCCAATCTGGATAAAGCAGCTTTCAAGCGTGATTCATCGTTGATTGAGATGATGGTCCAGTTGAATTTTTCAGTCGGTTTTTTTAGAAGGGAAACTTGAATCCCCTCCTTGGTGTGCAGTTGAAGGTTTGTTTCTGTAGTATCCAGAATTTCTTCTGCTGACGTTTCACCGATTGAAAAAGTATGATCTTGAACATTCAGGGGGCCTTTATTTTCCGAAAATCCGGCAATGATTTTTCCCGATGCGGTGATTAGAGCCAAATTCATTTGTTCTTTTTTATTAATCTTGAACAAGGTATCTTCAATGGCATTTAGATCTAAATCTACTGCAATGGCCATAGGAAACGGAGCACTGTTCAGATATCGGACCATCGTAACTGTCCAGCCGGAATATTTAGATTTGTAAGGATCACTGACAAATGTAATCCTTCTATTCTTGTCAGCTGCATCAAACAATGGTTCTCTTTCAGCTAAAGGTTCATCAAATATTCGGGTAGGTGTACTTCCGCCTAGAATAGATAAATCGTTTTTGATCAAATAAATATTACTGACGTAATTACTGTTGAGTTCATAGAGCTCTCTTAATTGCTTTTTAATCACGTCCGGATTGTCAATGTTGGCTTTCACCGATGACTCGACCGAGAACAGCATCGTCTGGAAGGAGGAAAAATTAACTGTGAAATACTGATCAATCTTATCAAGTATTTGGTTGGTGTAATAAATGTCAGAGGTTCTTATTTCCTTTTGGACATAACGATAAGACAATTGGCTTATCAAGATTATGCAGCTTAATACAAATGCAAACACGATAAAAAATAGTTTTAAAGGCAAGCTGATTCTTCTTCGCATCGATCATCTTCCTTTTAAATCTGTAATAAACAAATAATAGCATATGATAAGAAGAAACGCCTTCGGCGTCCTTTTTAAGGACGATAAGCGTTTCTTCGAAAAATAGAAGGATAAAGTATAAAGTAAAACTTACACTTTCTTATATTTCAATAAAGAGAGGGGCTAATTATAGCCGCTCTCTTCGTTTGATTTACTTGATTAAGCCTGCTTCTTTAAATTGCTTGATTACTGAGTCTTTATACTTCTGCATGTCAAACTTAGTTTCCAATGTATTGAGGAAATTGTCCCAGTTCGAAAGAGGTTCTTTGCCAGTCATAAATTTGACCAAGCTTTCATTAATGTAGCGTTGGCGGTCAGCAGCCAATGAATCGTTCGGGTCTTCAGTCAATAAATTCCCGGGCAACGTAGCCGCCACGTATTTCTGATTGTTTTCAAAAGCTTCTGCCGTCTTCGGATTCTGGAAGCTGAAGTACTCAGCATCATCACCACGACGCGGCATTCTATAATGATCGACCCATAAGTACTTTTCTTTCATTTCCTTTGATAATTCGGAGGTTTTATTTTTGATCTTGCCGTCTACCAAATCCCAATGAATCCCTTTAATTCCGTATGCAAAATTTGGATATGCTTCTTTGTCCGTAAAGAGATAATTCAGCATGGACAAGATCCGAATGATTTTGTCCTTATCCGCTTTCTTGGATATGGCCCATGAATTGCCTTGGAACGATTTTCTCTCTACAATTTGATCACCATAAGGACCTGTCATTGGAGGAATGACGATCCATTCCGGCACCTCTCCACTGATTTCTTTCATTTTTTGCTGATAATCTGGTTCCAGCCTGCGGGCATCTCTTATCATAAAGCCAACTTTACCCTTAAATAACTTTTGGTCCAATAAATCGGGAGTATTCATCGTCACCCAGTCTGGATCTACAACTTTAGCTTCCATCATTTTATTGATATAAGCGAGCGCTTCTTTCATTTTTGGGTCGGTAAACAGGAACACCGGTTCATTGTCTTTCACATCAATGGCTGAGGGAGGATTGACTCCAAACATCCACATCAAACTATCGAAGCCATAGGTTTGCAGATTGCCTTCTTTATTCATACCGCCTATGAATCCGTACGTATCATTTTTGCCATTGCCGTCCGGGTCTTTCTCTGTAAAGGCTTTCATAACTTCAAATAGCTCGTCAGGTGTTGTTGGCACTTCCATATTCAGCTTTTTCAGCCAATCATTACGGATAAAGAAGCTTCGACTAATACCGTTTACGTTATCATAACCTGGAACCCCAATGGTTTTTCCCTGATAGGACATCGCCTCCCAGGAGTCGTTGCTAAAACGTTTCTGCAGTTCAGGGAATTGATCCAGATACGGTGTCAAATCCGCAAGAACGCCTTGGTCATAATATTGCGCGAGATCAGCCCGGCTCTTTAAAAAGATCAAATCTGGAATATCTCCGCCAGCAATGAGCGTATTTAATTTAGTCGTTGCTTGCCCTGATTGAGGAATCATCATTTCCAAGTCGATATTTACTGCTTTCTCCAACATTTGGCGTTGGATATCTTCTTCACGGGGAGGAATCGGAGCAGCAGCATTGAAAGTTCCTTGGTTAAACATCGAAATTTTCAATTTGGTTTCAAAGGGACTAGACTGGCCTTGTGAATTACCCGAAGCTGTCGATGTAACCTCTTTTTGTTCCCCACAGCCTGACAATACTGTTCCCACACCGACCATTGCTGTCAGAATAGCAAATGTAATCGCTTTACGTTGCATAATGACCTCTCCTTTGCTTCTATATTATCACGGTTTCCCCGTAACAACTCAGGTTGGAATATCTTTTTAACCTTTAACCGATCCCAAGAGCACACCTTTGGTAAAATGCTTTTGCATAAATGGGTAAACGATCAAAATCGGAACTGTAGTCACGACAACTGCTGCCATTTGTATAGCGAACGTACTAACAGCTCCGGTATTGGCAAGCGAATCAGCACTTTGTGTTGCGACGTTAAGCAGGATGTTGCGCAAGATCACTTGGAGCGGCATTAAGTTGGAATCATTGATATAAACAATAGCATCGAAGTAACTATTCCAATGCCCGACTGCGTAAAATAATGAAATTGTGGAAAGGACGGGCAAGGACAGAGGTAAAATGATCCGCCATAACGACTGAAGTTCACTTGCACCGTCTACCCTCGCTGATTCCTCGATTTCAGCGGGCAATTGCTCGAAAAAGCCTTTAATGATCACCAGATTAAATGCACTAATGAGATTTGGAATGATCAATACCCACGGACTGTTTAGCAATCCCAGAGAGCGGACTAGTAAATAAGTCGGAATTAATCCTCCCCCAAACATCATGGTAAAGACAATGAATAGTAAAAATGGGCTGCGACCCGGCAAATATTTTTTGGATAACGGATATGCCGCGATTACCGTAAAGAACACATTAAGAGCAGTGCCCACAATCGTTCGAAACAATGTAATTTTATACGCCTGCCCAATACCATGAGAAATAAATACTTCTTTATAGGCTAGAAAGGTAAAGGTTTCTGGTATAATAACAATTCCTCTTCTTAGCACTTCCGATTCTGGTGTTACTGAAACAGCAACCACATATAGAAAGGGGAGTAAGCAAAGTAGAGCTAGCAAAATAAGAATAAAATAAACGAATGCTTGCCAGACCTTTTCTCCGATTGTCAAATTGATCATTTTGATAACCACCTCACCAAATTTGCCCATCGAATTTTTTGGCGAGCTTATTCGCTGCCAACACTAAAACAAATCCGATGACCGCTTTAAATAATCCCACAGCAGTAGCCAAGCCAATCTTAAGTCGCTCGAGCCCTTCACGGTATACCCATGTGTCGATAATGTCGATCTTCTCCTGATTAAAGCTGTTGGCAAACATGAATATTTGGTCAAAACCAGCATCCAGAATATGGCTTAATTTAAGGATCAGCATCAGAATCATCACGCCTCGAATGCCGGGAAGTGTTACATGCCATAGCTGTCTCCACTTGGAAGCGCCATCAATTCTAGCCGCTTCATATAAGCTTGGATCGATTCCTGCTAATGCTGCAAGGTACAATATCGCTCCCCATCCAATATCCTTCCATATTTCAGATAAGATGATCAGCAGTCTGCCCCAGGCAGGTTCCGTTAGGAATGAGATGGGTTCAACTCCAGTTTCCTTCAATATCATGTTAAAAAGACCATCCCCTGGGGCTAATAATGCCACCATCATTCCATAAACAATGACCCATGATAGAAAGTGGGGTAAATAAGTGATCGTTTGAACGATTTTCTTAAACCATTGGGTATAAACTTCATTGAGCAGCAAAGCAAGTATGATAGGAGCTGAGAAACCGAACAACAGCTTATACAGGGATATGATAATCGTATTTCTCATGATGTCCCAGAAATAAACGCCGTTCATAAAATCTGTAAAATTTCTAAATCCCACCCATGGGCTATCCCATAGTCCCAAAGCTAGGTTATAGTTTTTAAAGGCAATAATGATTCCCGCCATAGGAAAGTATTTGAATACGGCAAAGTAAACTAATGCCGGGAACAAGAGAGCGTACATCACTTTATACTTTTTTATCGTCCTTATCCATGAGTTCCGCTTTTTGGGGAGGGGAATGGCGTCCGCTGCCAATTTTGCTTGCATATCATCACCTCGTCTTTATTTGTATTTGTATAATAGCATCCCCCTATTGGATAAATTTCTGTAATTTCAAGAATTTCTTATAAGATATTAAGTAAGTACAGCCTTGGATAATTCCAATACAATAGGCATGATTGTCTTGCATTAAAGCTCGTACAATAACTCTGACTCGAAAGTTTGGGTATAGACTAAATACAATCCTGAGTTCCCAAATAAAAAAAGCCCCTAAAAAAATTGGGCTTAATTAATGGTCAGTTTCTATATAATGCATCCACGTATTTTATTTTCCATTACTAAAATAATTACCACATCATCAACCGTCGCTGCATGCTCTTCCATTAGATGAATGGGATAAATCAATAATGCTTATGACTGAGTCAAAATTCCTTTAACAAACAATGAGACACTATGCTTGTAGAACTCTTCCTCGGTGACGAGTTGGGATTGATATTGCCGGTGAATCAGCTCACTCATCTGAAATCCGTAGCACATCGAGAGAAAAGACATTGCGACAAGACGCTCATCCTGTCTGGCGATAACTTTTTTCTTCTGCAAGCGTTCAAAATATTCAACCAGCAAGGAGTGAAGCTTTGCCGGCGGATCGGCGAGCATTCTGTCTAATTCGGGAAGCATTCCTTTGTCGCGGATGCCAATCAAAATGATGTCCGCATTTTTATGGAAAAACAAACGGTACTGCTGACTTACATTCAGCAGATCGACTTCCGGATTATCGGTCGCTTCCTCTTTTAACAGCTTCTCAAATTGCGGAATATCCGAATGTCTTTCAATGATGGCTTCCAATATGCCTTGCTTGCTTCCAAATTGCCGAAAAATCGTAGATTCATTGACTTTAGCTTCCGTTGCAATGGCTTTGGTGCTTACTCCCCTATAGCCATTCTTTTTGATGAGTTGTGTCGCGGCTTCAATGATTCTGTCTGAAGTTTGCATTGTAGTTCTCCTTTTGCATATGTTAATCCTATTCTACTACAAGTTCTGCATATGCAGCAGGGTCGGGGTTCATCATTTTGATAAACGTTTTTTAAGGCAAATCGCTTCTTTTTTCCCAGCGGCTTGGTTCCGTAATCTTGACATGATCAGGCACCAATTGCGTGAGCGTGCCTAATTTATCAAATGTAATCTGGATTCGGTCAGAGGGCAACAGCCATTCTTCGGTCTCGATTGCGCAGCAATCCGGTATCGTCCCCATTCCTATAATCGTGCCCGGGAGCGGCGTGAAAACTTTGAGAACCTCCTCCATCACTTTTGCAGGGTGTGCAGAATACTCGGATGTGCTCCCCTTCCAGTGCAGTCTCTCCCCGATGCATACATTCACATCCAGTACCAGCGGATTGTCGATTTCATCCGGCGTAACCAGAAATGGCCCTATGCCTTTGCTGCGATCAAAATCTTTGCAGCGCGTCGGTCCGGTCAGCCCCTGGAAATCCGGCCATTGCACATCACGGACAGTACTGTCATTAAAAATAACATAACCTGCAATGCAGTTCTCCATCCCTGTAACAAAGGCCAGCTCCGGCTCAATATCCAGGTAGGAAGAGTACGAAGGCCAATGAATTGTATCTCCATCGCCAATTAATGCATTATGGTTACATTTGTAATAACTGAAAGTTACTTTATTCGGATCTTGCTGGAATTTTTCAGCGATTTTTTGTTTAAGCTCTTCTCTTTCCGGCCCTGTATATTCTCTTTGCAGCAGATTTACGCCAGCATTTCTCAGATGTCTTGGCGTCAGCCCGAAATCGATAAGCGCAGCCGGATTTGGAACTGGCGGCAGCAGTTTTACCGCTACAATCGGGCAGATTTCATTTTCATTAAATTGATGCGACTGTTCGACAGCGTATTGCATCAATTCCTTAGCGGCATCATAACTTGCCGGCAAATAATGAAGATAGCTGTCCATACTTTCAAGACTGTCAACGAATGTTCCCTGCTTTTTCATGATTGCGGCAAAAGACACGACAAATTTCTCGTTAATTACAAGCCCAAACAAAGGTTCCTGGGATATTTTGGTTTGAAAGGTTACTAGCTTCATATTGCAGCGCCTCCATACATGTAGTGTGATGTTGTTCTGTTACTATCATATCGTACAGCATAAATGCATGCAAGTACATGCTTGCATTTATGTTTTCCACTCTCTATAATAAAGGCATGCTTTACCCCAAAAACATATACGTAAAGGAGAATTTTTATGAAGTATGGACGTATTATCCAAAAACCTCGCGTTAAATTTATTGAAGTCGCAGATGGCGTCTTTGCCGGTATTTCGCCGTATCGCGGGATCAGTTGGGCCAATGCCGGGTTCATCAACAAGGGTGAAGGGCTGGTGTATGACACGTTCTTCGATTTGTTCCATGCGCGGGAAATGCGGGAGGCTTTTATGGAAGTAAGCAACGGCGGCTCTCCCGCATATGTGGTGAACTCGCACTATAACAGCGACCATGCCTGGGGAAACAAAGTGTTTGAAGATGCTTGTATTATTATGCACAAGGAAGCCTCCAGAGAGCGTCTCACCGAAAATATCGCTTGGATGGACAGCGTCATTAGAAGAGGAAAGAATTCTCCGGAATCGACTCCGGGCGAGCGGTTTTTTGCAGCGGAATTTGAAGGATTTGACCTGGAAGGCGTAGAATGGGTGCTCCCGAATATTGAGATAAAAGACGATATCAACATCCGTCTTGGCGATACGGAAGTTATGATTTACAACGTAGCTCCAGCCCACTCTGATAGTGACTTACTGTTGTGGATGCCAAAAGAAAAAGTGCTGTTCGCTGGCGATGTCGTGTTTAATGGTTGTACGGCATACAGCGAAGAGGGAACCCTCAATTGGGTTAAAGTGCTTGATCGCATTATTGATGAAATTAAACCCGAAATCGTTGTTCCAGGGCATGGCGCCATTTGCGGCTTGGATTTCGTAAAGGAGCAGAGAGACTACCTCTTGAACCTGATCAGCGAGTTCAACAAGCATTACAATTATGAAATCGATTCCTTGTCTCTGACCAAGCAAATGGATATTTCCCGCTTCCTTCATTGGATTCAGCCAGAACGCTTGTATGTTACAGTGGATATCCTATTGAAAAGCAAACGAGGGTTACCACCCCTTCCAGTTTGGAACGAGGTGCCTGCTAAGCTGGAAGACATGAAAGCTTTTTTGGCTGGAAAATATGACAATCAGATCAAGCCATGGGACCCTATGAGTGTTTGGCAAGAATAGCAATTTACAGCTAACCTATGAAAAACAAAAAAACGGCCCTGTCGCAAATGATGCGAACAGCGGCCGTTCTTTTGCATTGTTCCATGGAATTAAAATCGGTGCTTAGAAACGATTATGATAAAAAATGAAGAAGGACTATGGTTTACTAGAGGGGAATCCCCCCAATTGGATGGGAGGAGATTCCCGTTGTTGTTGTATTTATTATTCCAAATAGCCTTCGGCAAGTTTCATTAGGGTTTCTTTGCTTACTTTATTTAGGTCACCCCGTAAAGTATAGGCGTATTTCACCTTTTTGTCTGGGCTCTCGTATACCCATTTCAGCTCGTGCGTCTGCGAAGGAGCAAATTCTGTATGCAGCATTTCTACTCCCTTCACTTGAACCTTCTCCTGCTTAAATTCAACCTTCTCGTCAATATACATTGTAGGATCGCTCTTTCCACTCAGATTAGTGATATCAACCCCGATTTTATCTTCGCCATTTTGATACGTAGCAAAGAGAAGGAAAAACTGATCTGTCATTTCAACCGGCATCATGGCATATCCCTGATTGGATTCTTCCGCCTGCCTTCTCAGCTTTTCTGCCATTTTCTTTTTTTCTTCCGAAGAAGGAGGATTCACTTCCTGAGCATTTTTAAAGATTACGTCCGCCTTTTGGAATGTATAATTTCCATTGATGTTGTCTGCGATCTTAATGGATTTATCCGTAATCTTATCGCGCAATTGAGATGGATCATGGAAGATCGTCAACTTTGTTCCAAGATCTGTTTGATGATTCGGGTTATTGGCAACCATATAGAACAGCCCAGCTTCCCCGTTCTTAAGCACCTTTTCCATCAGTTCAAAAAATGCCTTGAACCGCGCTGCCTCATCTTTCGATTCTGTTTTTTCGTAATCTTTCGTCGATTTCGTTTCATATACGACTTTGCCATCCTTATTGGTCAAAGAATGATATTGAACTGCCGCATAACCCGTGGATGCCATTAACATCATCCCTACACACGCAGTCAGAACAACTTTATATTTCATAAAAAACCTCTCCTTTTCTTTTGACTTAGCATGTATTATTCTCATTACTTTTCCTGTCAAGTCGGCGTCGGGAATGCGCGCGTCATCAAACAGTTTTTTCAAATCCCGATCCCTGTCCATATTCATACACTCCCACTCCCTTCACTTGAGCGTAATACTTTCGAAATTTTGCAGATGTACGTTCGTACCTTTTACGAAGGCTGGCGCTGTTTTTACCGAGAATCAATCCAATCTCCTGATAGCTTTTATCCTCGACACAACGTAAGATTAACAAATTACGCTCTTCCGCCGATAATTTTGCCATGGCCTGATGTACGGATTCATCAAAATAGTTGGCTTCAATATGCAAATCGACTTCATTATTTTCTTTCTCATCTTGGTAAAAGAAAGGCAAATATTTCACCAACTTTCGCTTACGGAGGATGTCGATACATTGATGGTAGGCAATCTTGTATACCCAGGCGCCAAAATCCATCTGATATTGGGTATATTTTTTCAAGGTGCGGAAGGTCTTCAAAAATACCTCCTGTGCGTTTTCCTCGGCTTCGGCATAATTGCCCAGCATGTGATAACAGTAGAGAAAAATCGGCTTTTGATAAATCTCCATGATTTTCTCGAATTGTTCTGTGTTCCCATCCAACACATCTGCAATGATCTGATTTAACTCCGTATCATTCAAGCTGTCTCCCCCCTTTCACTCTATACAACGAAGAGCTCAACCTAAAATGTGACTGCAATAAAAATCATTACAATCTAAATCGAGCTTCGCAAGGAGCTTGTACGATCCTTTTCCGTAAACCACCTATCAGATTAGTGCAGTCCGCTTGATTTAATAATTACGTTTCCCTTGTACAGTCTATCTTTTTTTAACGCTCTATCTGTCTATTTCACTTCTATATATTTTTACATATATTAACATTGTGTTTAAATCTATTGAATGGAGTGATATAAATGAGTCTTTATGTACAAAATAATACCTCTAACTATATTTGGCTTGCTATTGCTCACTATGATCCGACTTGTAGCCCTACCACTTATGTTAAAAAGGGTTGGTACCGATTAGTCCCAGGCAGAAGTTCACTTATAGTAACTGGATCATCCGCAAATCAAAGTTACTATTATTACGCGTATGACAATTCCGGAAATACGTGGAGCGGTAATTTCTACACGTATATTCCTAATGCAGTCTTCAACATGTGTTGGATAGAAAGATGCCAGGGCACAGGCTGTAACAGGGTAGGTTTCCGTGAACTCAAAGTTGGGAATTCTCAGAATTATACTTTAACTTTTACGAATAGAACCAATAATTCATCAAAATTAAGAAATGCTATATTGTCAAAAAAAGGATCTCTGAAATTCAAATTGGATAGATCGAGCATAAGAAAGTTACCCGGTAAGGTGGGTAAAATCGGTAGGGTTATTAGACCTTTGCGAGGCTTATAGAATAGGTTACTTTGAAAACAAGGCGAGGGTATAGTTTTTAGAATTTATCAGAAGCAACCTGTAGAACTGTTTCCTGCGGGTTACTTCTGATTTTTTTAAGTGAGATAGTTTCAGGAGATGAAGTTTAGGGAAGTCAGGTCACTAAATCATCAGTCCTCAACTTCTCCGATCATTTGCTGTTCGATTTGTTTCATCTCATAAAAATAGCCTTTTTGCCCCATCAACTCCGAATAGGACCCCGTTTCGACAACCCTGCCTTGGTCCATGACCACAATCTGGTCCATCTCTTCCAATCCGGTTAGCCGATGACAAATCAGGAGAAGCGTATCATTAGCCGCCTGTGCGTAGAGATGCTTCAAAACATGATGCTCTGTCACATAATCCAGCGATGAAGTGGGTTCGTCCAGAAGCCATACCCGTCCTTTGCGGAGCATCGATCGCGCCAGAGCCAACCTCTGCTTCTCGCCGTCTGACAGATTCTCCCCTTTTTCATACACCATATCGGTCAACGATGTATCGGGCAGCTGCATTTTTGCTAGCACATCCAACAATTGTTCGTCTGCATGTTCTTCTCCATTCAGCAGCAGGTTGTCCCGGATCGTTCCCCGGAAGAAATGACTTTGCTGAAACACTACAGTAGCCGTTTGCCAAATGCTCGTTTCATCCAGTTCCTTCACCGAAATGCCGTTTAACCGTATATCACCGGACGTTGGTGTTCGCAGCTTGAGCAGCAATTCGATAATCGTTGATTTTCCTGATCCACTCGGCCCGACAATCGCCGTTTTGGAACCAGGTAAAATGTGCAGGGATACATCCCTGAGCGCCGGTCTCCACTCCCCTTCATATTGAAACGTAACATCGGATAGCTCCATCGTAACGGCATGATCAACAGACAAGGTGCCACCTGGCTGCGAAGACTGCTCATCAAAGGTCTGAACTGTTTCCGTCAGTCGTTTGGCTGCGTGTTCGCTATCCTCTTTATACGCGGGTAATGTGGCCATAGCCGCCGCTTCTTCAAATACGGTTTGTGATGCCATGACCAGCATGGCAAGAAAAACGCCTGCAAGCGCTCCTTCCATAATTAAATAGGCGCCAAGCGTAAGCACTCCCCAGGAAACGAAAAACGTAACAAAAGTGTGCATCGACTGCCCGCGCAGCAGTTGCCCGGCTGCTCGTTGCTGCTCAGCTGCCAATACAGCGGAAGCATGCTGGAGATGCTCCTCCCGTTGTGCCAATTGACTATATACTTTTAAATCCCGGAAACCGTACAACACTTCGGTAACTTCAGTGGACAGCTGCGCCCTCTGCTCACGAACGCGTTCATGTATTCTCCGCTGCCCGAGTAACACAATTCCCGGTACAACGAATGCCGTTACCAGCATACCTATTACAAACAAAACGGCAATCCAGATCGAAAAGGTAGAAGTAAACAGCACCGTAGCCAAAAACACCATGACGACCATGATCGGAGGATAAGCGACTCGCAAAAAATAATTTTGCAAACTTTCCACATCCCCAACGATCCGCGCAAGCAGATCCCCGCTTCGATTTTTGTTCAATATACCAGGCGTTAAAGGAATAAGCTTGGCAAAAAAGGATGTACGTAAACGGCTAAGCATGGAGAATGTTGCCCGGTGAGAATACAAGCGTTCTCCATAACGACTCGCCGCCCGAAGCAGACCCAGCAGTTTGACCATGGAGGTGAGTACAATTAAAGTATAAAGCGGTGGCGCAAATACCGTTTGCGAAATCAGATATCCGCTCGCAGAAAAGAGTGCCACACCGGCTATGCCGGCGATAAATCCACCCAAAATCGAAAGAATGATATCCTTGCGCTCCTGAATCATCGCCTTTGACAGAACAGCCAGTTCATTCATGAGGATATCCCCCCTTTCCGCTCTACATCAATCATCTCGGCATACTGAGGCAGGCGCTCCAGAAGCTCGTCATGTCGTCCCGAGTCCACCAACACTCCATTGTCCATAAACAAAATCTTGTCGGCTTGTTGAATCGTATATAATCGGTGAGCTACCGTAATCATTGTAGCCGTTTTTGCCAGTTTGGCTATGGAGCGTTGCAGTACCCGCTCGGTGTGCAAATCCAGTCCAACTGTGGGTTCATCAAACAAAATGATAGCAGGACGCTTCAAAAAAGCGCGTGCTAAGGCAAGCCGTTGCTTTTCCCCACCAGACAGTCCCCGGCCTCCTTCACCAACAAAGGTATCAAATCCATGCTCTAATTGGGCTGTAAGCGCAGCGAGTCCTGCTTCTTCCCCCGCCCGCTCAATTTCTGCTCTGGAGATGCTTCTACGAGCACCAATCGCAATATTTTCAGAAAATGTGCCTGCAAAAATATACGGATGCTGTGTAATGTAGCTAACATGTTCGAACCATTCGGTTTCATCGTATTGCGAGAGTGGACTTCCATTCACCAGAAGCGTTCCCGATTCTGGTTTCAGCAGACCGGCAATGAGATGTAGCAAAGTCGTTTTGCCGGAACCGCTTTTACCAACAATGGCAATGTGTTCTCCTGGACTAAGCTGGATCCGCCCCGTCTTAAGCTCGAAAGAATCTGGAGCATACTGAAACCGGAGTTGGTCAATTACGATGGACGGCGGTATTAAAAGGTCTCCAGAATGGGTGAGTTCCAATTTGCTTATTCTGTCGGTCCTATCACCGACCTTATCCATGCTGTCGATCTCGTCGATTCCATCGGTTGTTAATGCGCCTTCAATGCCATTAGCGTCCCTGCTCCCCCCTGCCGTTTCCTCAAGCATCTGTTCCACCTTACGAACCGCACCCATACTTGTCCGGCCACTGTGAAAGGCCGTTCCCGTATTCTTTAACAGGTTGTAAAACTCGGGAACGAGCAGCAAAACGAGAAAGGCGGTGTGGAACGTCATAGCTTTGAAAACGAGCAACTGGATGGCCAGTTCAAGAGCGACAATGCCAATGCTAAGCATTACGATCGATTCCAGCATGAAGGTATTCGTAAACGCAATCTTCAAAATGCCCATTGTGGCATCACGATAACCCAAGCTACTGCGCTCGATCTCCTGTTGCTGACGGTAAGCCCGTCCAAATATTTTCAATGTCACCAGTCCTTGAAGAGAATCCAGAAACGTCCCTGAGAACTCAGCCAGTTGCGCATATTTTTCTTCGGATTTGTTCTTCGTTTTCAGCCCTACCAAAATCATGAACAGCGGGATGAACGGAGCAGTAAACAATAGAATGAAACCTGTGTTGGCATGTTGGATAAATGTAACGACCAAAATCAGAACCGGGATGATAGCAGCTTCCATCATACGCGGCATGTATTGACTGAAATAACTATCGGCCTCATCCACAGCATCCAGAGCAACACTGACCTTTCCTCCCGTCTGTCCACGAAGGGTTGAAGGCATGGAGGCATGAGTCAAGTTTTGCAGCACGGCAGCGCGCATATTTGTCTTAGCAGTGGCAGCCATATGTAAGCCAACTATACCGTTTCCATAAGACAACAGTGTGCGCACAGCCATAACAGCTAGAAGTATGCCGAGCAACAGGATAACCGATGAAAATGAAGCTTTCTCGACAAAAATCCGTTGGACTGCTTCAGCAAGCAGTCCAGCCTGACTCACAATAGCTATGCCAAGCGCTAGTGAAATGATTGCGAGGAGAGCCATGTTTTTCCTTTGTGAAGACATTTGTTGAGAAATCAGACTGGATTTCCTCTTCACAGATCACACCTCCTTTATCTATAGGCTTGTAGGGAAACCTCAAACATACCGTAATGGATTAATCAGCTTTATTTTTTCCCTTTAACATAATCCGCATCAAACAGGAAGAGTTTGAAGACCAGAATAAGGGATGGGATCAACAGGCATAGACCGCCGATAAACACAATAACTAACGCTAAACCCATTGCCGGTGAAGTTGCACTGCTCTGAATCGTGATATACGGATCAAGAATATAAGGGTATTGCCCAATCCCATAAGCAAAAAAGGCACAGAAAAACTGCAACATGACGCATATAAAAGCTAATCCGTAACGGCGTCCGTTATATAATAGCCACATCGCGATCATGAAGAAAGCAACGGAAAGTGCCAGCAACCACCATAAATCCATCATATTTTGAAAATGCCGCTCATTGTGTTGACCCAAATAGATAAATGCTGTCAGTGCGAGGATTATCGTCGGTGTGCTCCAAAACAGGGCGTAGTTGCGCATCAGCTTCAACGCGGAATGATCCTCCGCCCGAGATGCGTAAAATGTCAGAAATGAGCCGCTAATGAACAAAACGGACACGATTGCCAGTCCAACGATACTCCACGATAACGGATTGGTAAACAGCGCCCAGTAATCTAGAGAAACCGTCTCCCCCTGCTTCACGATAAAGCCGCCTTCAGACAAAGTTAGCGCCACTGACAACGATGCTGGAATAAGCAAACCTGTAGCTCCGTACAAAAAAAGATAAACTATGTTTTTCTTGGAACCGTAATTTTCAAAAGCATAGAATGAACCGCGAATCGCAAGAAGAATCACTGCAATGCTTCCCGGAACAAGTAACGCGGAGCCATAATAATAGGCTGTGTCCGGAAAAAAACCGACGATGCCAATATAGAAAAAGATAAAAAATACATTTGTAATCTCCCATACGGGTGATAAATATCGGGAAATCAGACGATTAATGAGATGATCCTGCTTTGTTAAACGTGCATAAAAGGCGAAGAAGCCCGCTCCGAAATCAATGGAAGCTATAATTAAATAGCCGTACAAAAACAGCCAGAGCACCGAGATGCCAATCAATTCGTAACTCATCATTCAGTGCCCCCCTTTTCCGTAAATTGATTAGGATGATCCTTCATCCATTTCTCCATCTCAGCTTCTGCCGGATTATTGTTGAACAAGCGTCTCAGCACGATTACACACATACTGCCGAGTACGATGTACAAGAGCAATAAGGCGAAGAATATAATTCTTACATTCGGTGAAGACGTGGCAGCCTCCTCAACACGCATATATCCACGGATAATCCACGGCTGTCGGCCAATCTCTGCATAAAACCATCCCAGCTCAACAGCCAGAAAAGCGAGAGGGGCGCTCAGTGCGATGATGCGAAGCATCCATTTGTTAAGCTCATTACGCTTTTTCCAGAACACAAACAGAAAATATAGAAACGAAATCGCGAGCAGAGTAAATCCAATTCCGACCATTAAATCAAACAGATAATGAACGAGAAGCGGTGGCCATTCTTCCTTGGGGAATTCCTCGAGCCCCGTCACCTCTGCATTAAAGTCTCCAAAGGCCAGGAAGCTGAGCAGCTTCGGCAGATGAAGAGCCCCTAGAACTTCATGCTCTGCATTCAGCCATCCCAATAGCACCAAATCCACACTGCTGCTCGTCTCAAAATGCCACTCTGCCGCTGCAAGCTTCTCTGGCTGATGCTCGGCCAAAAACTTGGCGGACACATCACCGGCTAACGTGTTCAGCAAACCGAATAGTAAAACGACTGCCATCATTAGATTTAAAGATTTTTTGTGGTATGCGGACACACCTTTTCTCAGCATCGCGAAGGCTGCAATCCCGGCTAACAAGGCAGCTCCAGTCAAATAGGCCGAGCTTAATACATGGAACACTTTGGAGAACGTCGCCGTATTCAGCATCGCTTGCACCGGGTTAATCGCTGTGAATTGGCCTGCTTCCATGACAAAGCCTTCAGGCTGGTTCATGAATCCGTTCACCGTCGTAATAAAAACGGCAGACATGCCTGCCCCGGCGACAATCGGTATCGTCAGCAGCCAATGGATATACGGATTTTTGAACCGACCCCATGTATACAAATAAATGCCCAAGAAGATAGCTTCAAAGAAGAACGCGAACACCTCCATGAATAACGGAAGTGCAATGACATTCCCAGCCAGTTTCATAAAATTCGGCCATACCAGGGCCAGTTGTAGTGAAATCGCTGTACCGGTCACGACACCAACCGCCACAGAAATGACAAATCCTCGAGACCACCGCTTTGCCATAAGTGTATAATGGGGGTCCTTCTTCCGAATCCCGATAAACTCTGCTATAGCGATCATTAGCGGTATACCGACGCCAATCGTCGCAAAAATAACGTGGAACCCGAGAGTCAAGCCTGTCACCAGCCTGCTCCATAGCACCGTATCAATTGCCATTTTTTACTGCTCCCTTCAAAACACTGTTCATTTTTCTATGATTAGGCCTGCTAACTGTTGGCTGCATTCAATATCAGGTTTAGCAAGGTTCAGCGACATCGTTGCCTGTTCGTTTTAGTATGACGTTCATCGTTCTTTGCTATGTAAAAAGAGAAAAAATTCACAAAGCAAGAGTTGGCGAGCCCGATTTATCTGATACTGAGCAGTCAAAATTATAATGTGACCTAATAATTAAAATCATCTTATCTTAAATTGCAAGTAATTCAATCACAGATATCTCTTAATCCCTAAACGTTCAAGAAAGGGTCAAATCTTTCTGACAACTCAGTGAATAACACAAAAAGTACCCGAAGGAGCTATTGATTGATTAGTGTATATGTGATGTCACAAGTTCCCTCCTACTTCGATGCTGGCAAAAAAAACGATATTTTCTCATTTTGAGCCGTAATATATCCCCCTTTTGCAACAAAAAACACTGACTCAAATCATCAGTGTTTTTTGAATTAAAGCTAATGTCATCTTCGTCATGACAAATCTTGATCTGCCAATATCATTTAGTACGGCCGTAGAAAAAAGAATACCCATCTGACTTCCCAAGCTTAGTCGTCTCCGTTCCGTCCACTAGCTTGACCGCTTTCAGCAACGATACAATTTGCGTATGCATTAGCTTTGCATCAAATTTGTCCATCTCTCTGTTGTCACTATCCACGAGCAGATAGTCGGGCATTGGAATGAAAGCAATCACCGGTATCCCTGCTTCAAATAAGGGCTGACTCTCTCCAAACTCAAACTTGTTATGTCCACGCAATAATACAGTACGTGTGCTATCTGTCTTTTCAATAGCCTTCAGCCAAATGGCCGCCATCATTTCATTGCCCGCATAGGTATATTCTGTACTTATTTGTCCAGTTGGTCTATAATGACCCGTATCATCGTCCTTCCACTCCATGCTGCCTAAATGCTCAACCGTAATTCCAGCTACAGCTTTTAAATGGCCATTCTTGCCATCCCACAGCTCTCGATGCCCCTCCATCCAGGTAGAAGTCGCCTGAGAGGACCCTTTGAACTCCGGTAATCTAAAATGCCCTGTCACAAAAGCAAATATCATCGTACGTTCCGGCTGCTCCTGCTGTAAGTAACGAATCATAGACAGCATGCCCACAGCGCCATTCTCCTCCACCACATTTATCCCATCCGTATGAGTATTTACGATAATTGCTTCGTCTTTATTCTTACCGTCAATTTTCACATAAAAGGATTCTGTTGGGGCATCTTTTTGTATTACCGCTTCTAAAATAACCGTACCTTCTTTATGCTCCTGAGCTGCCCTGATAACCTTTTGCCCTTCCGTTTCATTCACCCAGATCGCAGGGATTCCAGCATAATCGGTGGTAAAAGGCACATATTGCTCTTCAACCTTAACGTCAGATACCCCTTTCCAGACTAAAACAACAGCTTTTACGCCCATTTCCTTCGCTTGCTCCAATTTAGCTTCTTTTAATGCTGTAGTGAGGACCAGATCGCCTTCATTTGGGGCAATTTGGTTGTCCATTGGAGATGAAGCCCGCATATTCATAACGATCCCACTTGGAAAATTTCTGAAATTCTCAATTTCAATGACAGCAATTTTTCCGCTGGCCTGGCCATATTCACCACGCTTCGTATACACCAGCTCCCCGGTTACACCTTTTTCGTCAGTTTCCCCGGAATAGGGAAAAGCTGAAGAGACATGAATTGCCTGCTGATCAATCATTAAAGCACTGTTCTTTTCTTCCCATCGGTCAAAAGTATAGCGATCACGAAATACTTGCAGCCCCATATCCGTTACCTGTTGCTCCAGCCAAGCAATAAACTGATTGTGACCCTCAGAGCCGGTTGTACGGCTTCCAAAAGAATTCATTACTTCAATATCTTTGAGCATCACTGCTGCAGAATCCAATTTGCGTTCATCGATCGTCACTGTCGTATCAGCAGCTAATGCTACAGGTGTTGTAATAGGTTTTGCATAGACTCCAATACCCCAAAGTGCAGTAACGATAAGTGCAGCAATGCTGAATAACACTTTACGAACCACTAGAAACGGAGTAACTCTTCTGCTTACCTTTTGCCCCAAGAGTCCTCTCCATATGCCCGCTATGATCAGCAAGAGGATAGAAAGCGCAAGCAGCCAAAAATTTCTTGTGATTAAGAATAACCCTTCTGCCACCATCGCACTAATAAATACTACATGTAACTTCTCACGCTTCTTTAATAGTAAAAAAGAGATGCCTAATTCTGCTAATAAAAAGATGATGGTCACGATTGAGATTACCGTTTCTTCGCCAATGAATACCGTAGCACATAGTGCTAGGATCAAAAGCAGCACCACTGACAATCGTCTATATAAGATTTCTAACATGACGCCCTCCCATTTTAACTAACGATTATTTTGACATTACATTTGTAATGCCTTATGGTTTTAGCATATTGAAAATACTCATGAAAAACAATGAAACGAACATCAGAATGTACAAATGGAGGGGAAATGTCATCTCAAATCATGAATTATACAGTCCAAATACCTCTCAGCATCGTTCCAATAAAGAAACCAACCGTTTGACAAGAGAAGCCATCTGTACGGCATTAGTCTTCTTGATCCAGGAACAGCCTTTTGACAAAATCACCATCACCGATATTGTGAAGCGCGCAGGGGTTTCTCGAACAGCCTATTACAACAACTATTCCTCCAAGCAAGAGATCCTGGTGGATTTGGTCGATTCGCTTATTTTCGAAATTAATCAAAAACTCTTACCTTACACCAATGAATTAACAGGCAAAGCTAAAGAACCTCAAAAATTTATCAAAGTGCTTTTTGAAGTTATTTTTCAGCAGCGGAACATCTACAAAGCACTTCAGAGTGCAAAGTTTGATCATGTAATTCTGGATTGCTTGAATGAAATGATGCTTTCTACTGCTCATGACAAAAGCGACGAGAATGTGTACCGAATATACTTTAAAGCGGGGGCCCTCTATAATGTTCTCCTTAAATGGATACAATCAGACTTTGCAAAATCCATTGACGAAATGACCAAAATTTGTCTTGAGGTATACCATACTCCAATGTCCCAGGAATAAGGTTTAAAAATCGTGTTTATAAATGAAAAAACAAAGAAACCACGGAACCAAGTTCGGCTCCGCAGTTTAATTATCAACCCTACTATTGAATTTGAATTTGTTTCATGTACTCTTTGAATGCCTCAGCGATTTCTTTGTATTTTGTATGATGCAGATAATGTGAACCTTCCATTGGGATCATTTTGCCCTGTGCGGATTGTTTGACTTGCTCCTCATGCAGCGGAATCCACTGTTTATTGTGCTCGTTATTCGATTGAACGAAGAGAAGCAGCGGCAAGTCATTTGGCATTGTGAGTTTTTCTCCATTTTTGAAATTGGAACCGAGGTGGCCCAGTTCATTCATCAATGTTGGATTGGTCGCGACTTGATTCGATATCAAACGCATCTGTTCTTTGGTATGCTCATCGAACGCAAGCGATTCATAGGGATCTCCGCTCACTTTTTGGACCAATCTCATTAGACCTGATTTTTGAAGAAATTTCATGGCGTTCAAAGGTAATTTGACATCCATTCCGGGTTGATTGGGAACGCTGCTATCGATGCCGACAAAAGCAAGAACTTCATCCGGATATGTGTTCACATAGGTCGCTCCGTAAAGTCCCGCGATGGAATGTCCCATTAGAATGTAACGGTCTAAACCCAGTTGCTGCACTGCTTCGTGAACCTCACTTACTATATTCTCAGTCGTTCTCTCCTTCTCGGTTTCATCGCTCAAACCATAACCGAAAGGCTCGACCACCACGACTTTATAATTAGGGGTAATTTCATCGATCAGCAATTTGAAATCAAGTGCAGGCGTCGGGGTTCCTTGTCCCGGTAGGAGTACAACCGTTTGTTCACCGCTGCCTTGAATAAGCACATTCATTTTTTTCCCATCCACATTGACATACTGGCCATACGATTCGATTTTCTTTTTCTCTACCCCATCGCTAATAGAATCAACGATAAAAACGATGCCCATGAACAACACGAGCGCCCCTACAATACCTCCGATTATTTTTAACCATAGGTTCCGTTTCTTGTGGCTCTTAGTCCCTGTTGTTTTTAATTCCACCTTATTTGCCACGTTCATCTCTTCCCTTCCTTGTCCCTGTATCTGAAGTGCCGCCTTGACGACATATTCAAAGTGTAATCAATCAAGATGTACCCTTCGTGACGACAATATGAACGGAATATGAACAAGTCAAAAAAAAAGAGTTTTTAGATCAACATCAAATCGGAAATGAAATAATGTTATTGTCTTTTGCTCAAAAAGCAGCGCCTCTCATTTAGAGATCGCTGCTTTTTATTGTTTACTTCATTATATGTGTAGGTTCTCACTATTCTATTATTTCTCAGCACAAATCATGAACATTGGTGTTGACCGGTTTAAGACTTGCTGTTTCGCATCCAGAATTTTTGCGTTCAAATTCTCTTCAGCAAAAATATTAGCGAAGCCTTCTTTTTTGAGAGTCCGTATATCCCACTCGGGACGCCATTCTCTGGTCAGCGGCAATACAAGACTCAGACGGTCTGTCTCCTCTATGTCCTTATGATGCGGGAGTTCACCAAAGCCCTTATCTACATAGGTTTGCTGATCCTCTACTCGCTTTTGCTGCATCTCTTCGTCCCAGAGATGGCGATTCCAGTTGGCATCAAAAACTAGCAGCCGTCCCCCAGGCTTAAGTACTCTTCTCCACTCTTTGTAGGCTGACAGCGGATCGGTAAGGCTCCAGGTGACATTGCGGCACACGATCAGATCGAAGCTCTCCGCAGCAAAGTCAAGCTTGTGCGAATCCATCTTGCGGAAAGTAACGGTTACACCTTCCCGAATGGAGTGGGCACGTGCTTCTTCCAGCATATTGTCGGTACAATCGATCGCAGTAACCAGATGCCCGGCACTCGAAAGAATCACAGAGAAGAAGCCAGGAAACCCATTTATCATTCACTCCTTCTTGGCAAGTATCATGAACCGGTTTACATTCTGGTAACCGTATTTCAAATAATCTAGCGGCATCGCACGGGCAGGGATAAAGTTCCGGTGAACATCTATGGTTCGGAACCCGGCCTGTTTCAGCGCTGTCTCGTCAGCTTCAGGCCGTAATACATTAACATATGGCAACTCGCTTAGCAGGCTTTTATCTTGACTGCTTCGCTGGCGGATTCTTTGTTCTGTGAGCAGAATCAGTGTCCAGGACAAGGCATACCAAAGTCTACGGAATACAGTCTTGCTCTCTTTATACAAATAGTTGCCGTCAAAAACAATCAGGGTCCCGCCCGGTTTTAATATCCGGTACCATTCAGCATAAGCCCTATGTGGATCAGGAAGCGTCCATACTACATCCCTGCAGACCACTGCCTCAAAGCTATTCTCTAGCTCCATATGCAAATCGGCAGCATCAGCGACATAAGCTGGAACTTTATATCCATAACTCTCAAAATTTCGTGAAGCTCTATCGATCATTCCCTGAGAGGTATCCACCGCTGTAGGCAGATGACCCATCTGTGATAAGAGTATGGAGAAAAAGCCAGGCCCTGTTCCCACATCCAGCACCTTTTGCTGGGGAGTTGTTCCCAACCCTTTAATAAGCAGTTGTTTCCAGAGGTTTATGGTTTTTTTGCTGCGGAATTGAGTCTGTATGACTTTGTCATAACTCTCCGAGCTTGATGTCCAGTATTTCGAAATCTCTTTTAACATCATTTTTCTCCTATGTCGAGTAGATTCCAGAAGACCGGCATAAAGGTGGAGTACCCCGGTTTAAATCCAGTCACTCTATTATTTACTGCCAAGATATCGTCAGGGAAATAAATAGCTGCAAACATAGCCTCCTGATACAATTTGGAGAAAATGGAGTCATATGCGGTCTGACGTTCCTGAATATCGGTTGTTCCTACTGCTGTGTCAATCAGTGATTCTAGTCCAGGATCAGACCATACGACAGCAGATGCGTCAGCTGTTTTATGAAATAGGGACAGCAAGAATGCATGCGGATTATAAGCATCATCATAAGTCCGGTACATGATTAGATCATAAGCTTTGCTTGTCCATAAGGCATCATAATAAGCATTCGGCTCAAGAACCTGAAGATTCACTCTAATGCCAATCTCCTTTAACTCAGACTGAACCAGTTCACTGATGGACTTCCATTCGGGATATTCAGCCTGCTGCAGCACGAAATTAAGCTCAAGCTGCGCTCCGTCCTTCTGTACAATTCCATCTCCGTCCGAATCCGTGTAACCGGCAGCTGCTAGCAGTTGCTTCGCTTCCAGCGGATTGAAGCCGTACCAAGTATTATTGGACTCCGTCACATAAGGAACTGTCAGCGGGAACAGGCTTTGAGCTTCACTGCCGATACCGTCCATAAGATCTTCGACAATGCTTTTTTTATTAATTGCCAAATTGATAGCTTTGCGCACATTCAGATCTTGAAGTGCGGGCGTTTTGTAGTTAAAGATCATGAAATGAGAGTTTGTTCCTTGTGCTTTTTGCAAAGTTAGTGAAGAATCCGCTTCAATCACTGGCACGCTTTCGACTGGAATCTTTCCCATTTGTCCCCCGGCAATGTCAATGTCTCCAGCTTGCAGCGCTAGTACTCTGGACTGTGGATCTGGGATTACCTTCAAAATAATTTTCGACAGCTTCGGCATTTCTCCCCAATACTTCGGATTTCTGACGAGTATGGCTTCCTGATCTGTTTTGTAGCTCTCTGCCATCCATGCGCCAGTTCCAATCGCTTTGATGAATTTACCCGTAATATCTCCTGCGGGTTCCACAGCGGAAGGGCTGATAATTCGGACCGGTCTTGCAAAGGATAACTCGGTTAAGAAGGGATAATACGCTTTGTTGAATGTCATTGTGATCGTATGTTCGTCCACAACAACAAGGGATTGCATCGCAGTTGCTACATTTAACGAATTGGCTGGATCCTTAATCCAGCGTTCGAAGGAGAATTTAACTGCGTCGGCATTAAACTCCGTACCGTCAGAGAATTTGACGTCATGGCGAAGATGGAACGTATATACTTTCCCATCTTCTGAAATATCCCAAGACTCCGCAAGCGACGGCAGTATTTCGCCTTTTTCACCATACTCCACTAACCCCTCATATATCATCGCGTGCACATTCATCGAACCATCATAGGCACCGGCATCCAATCGGTCTATACCGGCATCAGACGATATAGCAACAGTGACTGTCTTGTCCTGAGCTTCAGATCCTTGTGCAGCTTCATTATTGGCGGTATTATTGGCTCTAGCCGTAGAATTGCTGTTATTACTGTTGCTGCAACCTGATATCAACACAACTATTACAAGAAGCATAAAGAATAACGATTTTGATAATAGGTTTTTTGTCTTAGGGTTCGTTCTCATTCTTGGTACATCCTTTCTCTACTTAACATCATAGGAATGGCTGGGTTGCCACTCCTCTCCCAGTCTCTTCTTTCTTAAGCGGGGGTCCTGCACAGGTACCGAGGAGAGCAATGTTTTTGTATAAGGGTGGTCTGCTTGCTGCAACATGGTTGCACCCGATTGCTTCTCTACAATTTCCCCTTGACACATCACAGCCACACTGTCGCAAAAACGATTTACAACTGACAAGTCATGTGTAATGAATACATAGGATAATCCCAGCTCATGCTTCAATTCCTGCAGCAGATCCATCATTTGCTTTCGCAGGGTGACATCGAGACTTGAGAAAGGTTCATCGCAGATAATCAACTCCGGCCGCAAGGCGATTGCGCGCGCAATTCCGACCCTTTGCTGCTGTCCGCCGCTGAGTTCATGCGGATAGCGGTGAATATGCCGCCTTTCAAGTCCCACAAGCTCAAGTGTGTCTGCTACCGTGGCCCTGCGGGCTCCAGCCTTCCTCTCTCCATAGTTTCGAAGAGGCTCCCCGATAATTTGCTCTACCGTAAACAACGGATTAAATGAAGCCAGACTGTTCTGAAACACCATCTGCATCTTCCTGCGGATCATGCGCATTTCGCTAAAGGTCCAATCCGTATAATCCTCGTTCCGGTACATAACTCTTCCGGAGGAGGGTTTCTCCAGTCCCAGCAGAAGTCTGGCCAAAGTGCTCTTACCACAGCCACTTTCCCCCACTAAACCAAGGGTCTCACCGCTCTCCAGACTGAGAGACAGGTTGTTGACGGCATGAACACTTCTGGCATTACGTGTGAACCACCCCCTTTCCATCCCATATTTCTTGTTCAGGCTTACCGCTTTCAATAGCTTCAAGATCACCACGTCCCTAAAAATGTAATATTGCCGTTGTTATCTGCACTCCATTAAGTATTTAGTATAGGGATGCACGGGATTAGAAAAGAGTTCAAACACATTGCCTGATTCCACAATCTTCCCGGACTTCATCACATATACATAATCTGCAAGCTCCGCAACAACGCCAAGATCATGGGTAATTAATAGGATGCCGACATTGTTCGTCCATCTGATTCGGTCCAGCTCTTTAAGAATCTGGGCTTGAATGGTTACATCCAATGCCGTTGTAGGCTCATCTGCAATTAGCAATTGTGCTCCGGATACCAGGGCGATGGCGATCATTACTCTTTGACACATACCACCGCTAATTTGAAAAGGATATTTATTGAAAAGCAATTTAGGCTCGCTGAGCCCTGCTTGCTCCATCTGCCTCATGGCAAGCAGCTTTGCTTCTTTTCCCGATATACGCTTGTGCAGTTTAATCGTCTCCATGATCTGCCTGCCAATAGTAAGTACCGGATTCAGCGCGTTCATAGGATCTTGAAAGATAACAGCCATTTCTGTTCCCCGAAGCTTCTGTAACTGACGGCTGGAGCACTCACGTAGATTGTTACCCTTAAGCCAGATTTCTCCACTCTCAACTATGCCTGGAGAATCTACTAATCCTAATATGGACATTGCCGTAACACTTTTACCGCTGCCGCTCTCACCTACAAGTGCGACAATCTGCCGGGATTTCACCTCGATACTGACATCATCAACCGCTGTAACTTTATAACTGCCTGTGTGAAAGCAGGTGCGTAAATGACTGACCTTCAGCAGTGGAGACTCTGCCATCATATTCTGGCCCCCCACTTTACTACAGAATTGAAAGCACGCTCTGGTTGTCGCAAGCCTTCTCCCAACAGATTAAAGCCCAGAACCGCCAGCATGATCATCATTCCCGGAAATAGCATCAACCGCGGCTCCGTTTGAATATAGGCACGGCTGTCGTTCAGCATTACTCCCCATTCCGGTGTAGGCGGCTGAGCTCCCAAACCCAGAAAGGACAAACCCGCAATGGAGAGCATAATCGTACCCACTTCCATAGAAGCAAGAACCAGAATAGGCCGGGCTGCGTTCAGCAGAATATGCCTGAAAATAATTTGTAAATGAGAAGTGCCTGACGCTTTGGCCGCTGTAATATATTCACTTTCCTTGATTTGAAGGACCATACTGCGTATCACTCTGGCATACCCCGTCCACCAGACAGCAGCAAATGCGATTAGCAGATTCTTCATACTGGGACCTAGCATGGCTGTAATAGCAAGGGATAGGATTAAGCTGGGAAAGGCAAGCAATATATCTATGATCCGCATAATCAAATGATCGATCTTGCCGCCAGCGTAACCAGCCAGTAAACCAACAGGGATGCTAATCGCAAAAACAACGATCAACACCATAAACGAATAATTCAGGGAGGTTCGGGTCCCATAGATTAATCGGGATAAGACACAGCGTCCCAGATGATCCGTACCGAGCGGGTATTGCCAGGAAGGTATAGCCAGTTTGTGTTCCATGTGAATCTGCAGCGGATCGGAAGGTGAAAGCCATGGGGCAAAGAGTCCAACGGATATGAACAAAAGTACTATGCCCGCTCCTAACCTTGCTCCCTTATTCTTAAATAAGCTAATACGAAATATGACAATCCGCTCCTTCTAAATCGTCACCGCAGCCTGATTCGCGGATCCAGTAGCAGATGTAATAAATCCACTGTCAAGTTAATCAGGACAACGACAACAGCCATCCATAATACGTAACCCTGAATGACAATATAGTCTTTCGCAAAAATCGCCTCAACGGCATACTTACCAATTCCCTGCCAAGAAAATATAGTTTCAACAATAACGGAACCGCCTAATAGCCCCGCTATGTTAACCCCAAGGAGGGTAAGACTCGGAAGAAGCGCATTACGAAGTGCATGCCGAATGATTATTCTCCATTCCTGCAGCCCCTTAGCTCTAGCTGCTGTGATGTAACGCTTGCCCAAAACGTCTAGGAGACTGGAACGAATCAAGCGGATGTAGACTCCTGCCATACCAAATCCTAGTGTGAGGGCAGGTAGAATGACACTGGATACCCCATCCATTCCCATCACAGGAAATAGCTTAAACTTCACCGCACCATAATAAATCAGAAGCAGACTTAGCCAGTATCCTGGCATTGAAACACTGAGCATTGCACATACTCTTCCCAGTCGATCAAGCATTCTACCCGGATATAATGCAGACCCCACTCCTATCGGCAGGGCAATAAGAATAGCGGACAATACGGAACAGGCACTGAGCAGTAAAGTTGCCGGAAAACGACTCATCAGCTCTGTGAACACTGGACGACCGCTGCTGTAAGATAAGCCAAAATCGAGATGGGATACCCGGTTCAACCAGTGAAAATATTGCTTATGTACAGGACCATCCAGACCAAGTGTATGTCTGGTCGCCTCAATAGCTTCCTGCGTAGGTTTGATGCCGTCAGCACGTAGCATGATCTCCGCTGGATCACCTGGTGTTAAATGCATCAGCGCAAAGGTAATGCAAGAGATGCCGAGCAGCACGGGGATGAGCTGCAATAAGCGTTGCAACAAGTATCGATTGATGGCATTCAACTCCAAAATCTTAATCGTAATAATTACGATTATAGCATAATCTTTTTAAATTAATAGTCTTAAATTGATTTATTTTATGTAGGACATAAAAAAATCAACCCCTATTAAATGAGTTGATCTTTAAACATTTGGTCTCTGCACAGTCGCAACTATTTTTCACAATAATATTGTCAAATCCTTAGGAATCATGTCATTATAAGTAGGTTCATATTAAAAATAACAATAAAGGAAGTGTGTATTTGAGTCGGTTCAATCTAGTCCTCATCTATGTTTTATCCATCATGATAGCTTTTCTTTTAGGGATTTACGTGGCCCCTAGCGTTGAAACACGCTTCAATGGGCAGACTGTGGCAAGTAATCCCGTTATCGAAGAAATACCGCCTAGTACCGTAGATAAAGCTGCTATTGCTGCTGAATCCAACACTACTGGATCCAATCCTATTGAATCAGATCCTACTGAATCTTCACATTCCCCTTCCCCGGAAGCCGTTGTCTTGGAAGATATGCCTTCGGATGATGATACTGGACCCGTCGGTGATGACTCTGAAGATCTGCCAGTAGCAGATACCCCATCCGGGCAAGGGATTGGTGCGCCATTAGAATTCAAGTATAGTACGAACTCTGCCGATGCTGTTAAGCTAACCTGGGAAGCTGACAACTTAACTGGAAAAAGGATCAATTATTACACAGCCCACATCAGCACGTTTAATCCAGTAGGCGATCCTTCCAATGATCAGCTGAACGGCAAGAGCAGCTTTTCGCTTAAATATGTGGGGCCGGTTGAGCCCAATGATACTTTATTTATTTTCAGTGATTTTACATATCAGAATACAATACATACAATTATTATTGACCAGCTCACACTTCAATATGATGATGGTACTATCGAGACCTTCGACTATGGTTACGAAACTACCGATGATAGCGGCCTATAATCCACATGATTTGCAGCCCTGGTGCGAACCAGGGCTTTTTGCGAGGCACAATTGAACTAATGGTAATGTAAAAAACGAAGAGCGGCCTGGAATCCGGCGCTCTTCGTTTTTTACTTTTATTGTTACTGTCAGTCTGTTTAGCGGATGACCGTTACCTTGATCGTATCACTGGCAGTCACTCCCGCCGCGTTGACCAGCTCCGCCCGATATTCGTACACACCGGCAGTGCGTCCGCTGATAGTGGTTGCTGCACTTTGTGCCGAAGGCGTATGGGCATTCAGCGGCTGCGAGTCGATGAGCTCCCCGTTCTCATACAGGCGGTATTCTGTAGCGTTAGTCCCCCACCACAGATTCATCGACACCTTATAGGTGCCATCTCCGTCCCAGTTATCTTCGGATAGTATCGGCTTGCCCGGCGCGGAGTCACTTATGGTGACCGTAAGCGGATCGCTCTTGGTCGTACCATATTTGTTGATTAACTCCGCAGTGTAAACATAAGTGCCGTTCACCTTACCATGAAGCTCTGTACTTGCCGTCTGGGCAGCCGGCGATACATCTTTCAGTGTCTTGGAATCAATCAGTGTGCCGTTCTCATAGAGTTTGTAACTCGTGCCGTTATTACCCCACCATAGGTTCATGGTGACTGTATAGTTACCATCACTAAGTCCATTAGCATAGCTGCTGTTGGAGGATAGCACAGCTTGTCCTGGCTTACCAGTCGCAATCACCTGGCCGCCAATAACCTGGAACGTATTGCTCTTTTCAGTCGTATTGCCGGCCGCGTCATGCACGATGTATTTCACGGTGTGGGGGCCGGCGCCTAAATCGGCGGCGCTCAGGGTCTGGCCTTCGGCAATCGGTCTTCCATCTAATAGAAGCTGTTTCGAGGTGACACCTGACAATACATCGTCAGCAGTCAATTCAAAGGAAAGCTGTGCTCCTTCTTCTACATCTCTCACCTCATGACCGGATTCTTTCAGTTCGGCAACCGGTGGAGCCGTATCAATATTGAGGTTCAGCGTCTTTAGATCTTCCGCTTTGCCTTTTGCCGGCACAGCATGGTATGTCAATGTATGCCGCCCATCTTCCTTCAGGTCCACAGGTGTACTGTACTCAGCTTCCTTGTTGCCGTTCAGCGAGTAATAAACATTAGCTGTATCTGTATTCGCCTTCAGGGTAACGGTGACCGGCTGGTTAAACCAGCCGGAAGCATTAGGCTCGGCAGAAAGCGTCGCCGTTGTTACCGGAGCCCCCTCTTCTGCTGCTGCGGCGAAGTCATCGAGGCTTCTCGGCTTGAGCTGGTAGATGCTTTTAAAAATTGCGGAAACACCTGTAATATTAAGTTTCTGTCCTTCTGTATAAGGGAAGTTATCCTTAGTAATGCCTGTCCGGGCATCCACGCGCACATGATTGCTTGTCCCGTCGGCATTGACGGCGTCGAATTCAAAGGAGCCGCTTGGCGTAGCGTTGATAATGTTCGCCACGGTCACACCGTTCAGTTGAACCAATTGGCCTTGGTTGGCATCATTCACCATACTCGCCGCAATCGGCTGCGGCAGTGTCGCCGTGCCCGTCTTCGCAATTTGCACTGCTTCTGTCAGCTCCAGCTCTGTGTTGTACAATGCGGTGGACGCTGTTACCTTGACCTTATCGCCAACGTGGAAGCCGCTCTGACTCTGAAAGACATAAACCCCACCGGTTCCATCTTGGAGATAGAAGGACTGTCCGCCGAAGATACCCGGCTCAGTCGTCACGGTCCCCTCCACCGTTACCAGTGATCCGGCTGCCTTAGCCCGGGAGTCGCTGATAGAGATTGTAGCCGGAATGGGATCTTCCTCAGCCGGAAGCGGTTCAGCAGGAACATTGCCCAGCGTCACCGATTCAGTCTTGAGGTTTGTACTGTTCTGGCGGAGGCGCAGATTGGATGCAGCTGTGGTGCCCGGCTTGATCTGGATCGTCAGATCCTTATAGGCATGACCGTTCAGATCAGCTGTCAGATTGAATGAGGAGCTATAGCCGTAGCTGCTTGGCCAGGTACCGTCGCTGTTCTGAATCTTGGCGATTTGGGCGCCGCTGCTTACCTGGTAGACACCTACCTGGAAGCCGGATACGCTTGTGCCTGCAGGAAGATTATCTGCACTCACCCGAATCTGAAAATTCTGTGCATTTGGCAGCACAGCCTGGTGCGTGAAGTTATAAACCGCACTTGCAGTGGCTGCCGGTCCGCCGTAGGAGCCTGCTTTGAAGGTGCTGCGATCATACCATTTGTAGCCAGCATTAGGTTGAGCCCAAGGCTCCGGCTGCGGCTCAGTGGACAGCGCCGGCTCCTCGAATGGCAGCAGTGTTGTCGGCTGATCTAGCGTCAGGCCATTCACCTGGGTGAAATCCGTATAGCTCTCCTGCTCGGCGAGCCAGTTCACGGTGTTAACCAGCAGTGTGGCATCGTCCACTTCCTTGAAGCCATCGTAAGTTGTTTTCTTGGCGCCGGTATCTTCGCGCAGGTATTTCGGTGTTGCATCCTCTACAGGAGATGAGTCACCGATGAAGGCTGCCTTGCCGGCGCCTTTTTTAGCAACTGCCACATAGGGACCTTCTGCCACACCGCCGCCGTTATAGACCCCCTGGTCTACGGCATTGGCCCAGGCAGCATTGGTTTGCGGCAGGTAGACGATACCTTTCGCACGGGCTGGGTCTAGAATGGCCAGCGTGGAACCGGCATGCATAGCTACCGCTGATACGCCCGTTGTAATGCCGAAGGCTTGATCGGGAGCCACGACGTTGGTTGCGTTAATGTCGCCAAGCGCATTGTAGCGGAAACGGACACCGAACTCGTCCGCCAGCCAGTCAGAGCTAACCACACCCTGCATGGCTGCAGAAGCGACCTCATCGGCATTCATGCCTTTAGCTGGATTGTCCCACGCTCCACGGCGGTAGCCGTTGAAAGCTTCTGAACCATCCCAGCGGTTTTTGTTGCGGTCGGCGTTATAATGGTCGCCGATGAAGAAAATACTGCCGCCATCCTCCACATATTCCGCCATCGCAAGCTGCTCGCTTGCTTTGTAGGGCACGTTGGATTCGGCGACGATGTAGACATCATAATCGGAAAGATCACTCAAAGTAATTGGAGTCGTCTTGCGGAGTTCTTTAACATAATAGCCTTCCTGGGCAAGGGCATTCCCAAAGTCTGAAAAAGCGCCGTCAATCACCCAATCGGCTGCTCCCGCAGTCTGCTCATGGGTGTTGTCGAACAGGATCTTCTGGCCTGCATGCTCATTGACGACTTTGGCATCAATGTACGGCGCAGGATCGTTTGGTCCTTCTGCGAATACCGCCGAACCGGCTCCGAACGTGAACAGCTGAAGTGGTACGGCCACCGCCACAGCTAGAGTGCTGTTCAGCAGCCTCTTTTTCCAAACTGAATTCTTCTCCTTCATACCCTTCCTCCTCAAGATATAGTCCGGTGAGTAATTACCATAAATACCCACCTGTTAGACATCTACTATCCTATCTCAAAACAATTAAAAAAAAGATAGATTTATGTAAACTGCTGTAAAAATTATACTTTTGGCCTATAAAACGGGTCGAATATAGAAAGGGTATTATGAAAAAAGTCACAGTTGCTGAGGCTTATGATGAAGGATTGGACTATCGGCATATTAGCAAAAAAAAAGGAAACGGATAAATGCTCCGTTTCGCTCTCCTAATTTACTGATAACCAAGTAACAAATTCACAATCGTATCAAGCTGAAGCTCTAATGAAAAAGGATCTTCCATTACGAATTCATCATGATAATTATCACCATACAAATAAACTTTGCCATTTTTCACTGCAGGGATGCCTTTCCATATGTTACTTTCCATTGCTTTATTGGTAGCATCCGCATCGCCATTATAAACAAAAACATAATCACCTAAATATTCTGGAAGCACTTCTAATGAAATCGATTCAAATCCCTCCGCCATATTTTTTGCACTTTCTGTTGGAGGCAGCTGAAGCATATTGTATATAGTGGAAGAACCATAGTTTCCTCCCTTTGCCGCTAAGACGTATACCGCCTTTTGTGAAAACTGAACAATCGAAACGGTTTCCCCTTCCTTGATAACCCCGGCAAGTTTAGACTTTGCTTCAGCTACTTTCTGTTCATATTCCGTAATCCATTCTTCTGCTTCTTTTTCTTTTCCGAATATTTTGCTTACACTCCTAAATTTATCAAGCGGCCCTGCTGTTTTTAACCCCTCCCAATAAGGCAGAAAAACAGTGGTCCCAATTTTCTCATATTGTTCTATGTTCTCATCGATCGAACCGATAATTAAGTCCGGATCTAGCATCGTTAATTTTTCCAGATTTAAAGGGAAATCCCCTAAATCCTCAATTTTCTCGATCGTTTCTTTGGGTATGTCCGCTTTTTCCATCCAGCCTTCATCCAGCATAAACGTTCTTGCTCCGATGGGTACAATTCCTAATTTCAATAAATGCCCCATATATTGGTCAGCCGCCACTCTTTTCGGCTCTGCTGGTACTTCCACATCTCCCTTAGGCGTTGATACTATTCGAGTGTTCGTACTTTCTTCTGATGTTGCTTGATTTACGGTTCCATTCCCATTACTTTGTTCCTTCGTAGCAGTACCCGTCCCACTTGAGCAAGCACCTAATAATAGAGAACCGCAAAGCAGTAAAGCAGCCGTCGTCTGAGATTTTGTCATTTTAAACATATGTAATTCCCCTTTTTCCGTATTATGATAATGATTATCATTATTAATATACTGTTGAACGATGGGTTCAAAAATAGAGGATATGGGGAAGTTTAATGGACTTTCAGCAACTTTTGGCCGCAGTGACTCTTTTGTTCTAAAATGTGCAGGGGATACACCTTTTCTTTTCTTGAAAATTCGGCTGAAATAATATACGTCTTTATAACCAACGCTTGCTGATATTTCCCCGACCGAAGCATCTGTTGTCATTAAAAGCTCTGTTGCAAGTTCAAGCCGAAACCGAATTAAGTAATCAATCGGACTCATGCCTGTGTACTCTTTAAACAAGGATGACAAATGATAAGCACTGAAATTAAATACTTCCGCAAGAGAATCTAATGTAATTGGCTCCGCATAGTACTCCTGAATGTAGGTGATTACTTGGACTGCAACACTGGTCTGTTTCACCTCAGTCTCTTTTCTATGTAATTCTTTTAAAACCTGATGAATGAATTGATAAAAAAGTGATTTTACGTTGAGTCTCTCTTCTTGCTCGTTCCATTTTTGATACATCAATTGCATTTTGTTATAAAGTAAAATGGGTGCATCAGGGGAAAAACAATATTGTGATTGGAACAGATCCTCCTCTTGAATCCATGCACGGTAATAAATGATATAGTAAACAAAATTCTTACTTGTCGGAACAATATTAAGTATCGCCCCTTTCCCGCTATGCAGGACTTGAAATCCTGTAAAAGAAAATTCAGAGTCATCTAACTGAACTTGAGCGCTCCCTTGTACCGAAAGTAAAAATATACTGGCAGGAATCTTGTACTTATGAAGAATTTCGCCTTGAACCCTTTCAATATGGCGCACATCCAATAACTTGACCGTCGCTTGGTCCCAAAGCAATATTTCATTGCTTTTGTACATAATGACTACCCCTCCGTTATCTGTCTAATCCTCATCATAAATGATAACCATTATCAATAACAGTCAAGATATTTAACTTAATAACAAAAATCCGATTGCCCCAAAAGGTGCAATCGGATTTTTTAATATAAATTTATTGTTCAGACGCCAATTGCAGAAAATGATCTGCAGCCAAACGGACAGCCAGGATACTTGCGCTATTAAGTGAGTTATCAAAGATAAGAACATGATTATTTTTCACTGCTTCCAGTGAGTTCCACACGTTCGAAGTTTCCTTGTCCTTGATGGCTGCCTTTGCGATATCCATATCATGCTGGATAATAATATAATCAGGATTCATGCTGTATATCCCTTCCAGAGAAAGGGCTCCTCCCTCTTCAGGATATCCCTTCGGTGGCAACAACCCGAAGCCTACAGTTTGATTGTAGTACATCGTGTTTTTAGAGCCTTGAGCATTAAAATTAGCTTTTCCGTCGACCCGTAGTAAAGCAAAGGTTTTATTCTCAAGACTACTTAGCTGTTCTTTTGTTTTTGCAATCATTTCTTGGGTTTCCTTAATGGCTTGTTCCGCTAATGTCTCTTTACCAACAATCTGAGCACACAGCATCGTCGTTTTTTCCCAGGTATCGGTGTAGTCAATTAAGATGACTGGTGCAATCTTATTCAACTCTTCATAATTGCTATCAACAGAACCCTTGAAGGTTACAATCACATCAGGCTTTGCTTCCATGATCATTTCCAGATTCGCATTGCTGCTGCCCAAATCAATGATTTCAGCAGTTCCAGCGTAAGGCTGTAAAGTAGCAAAATCCTTCATCGCTTCCGCTGCGTTAGTTGATGCGATTGGAGGCGTATCAAGAGCAAAAAAGTAATCTAAATACAAGGGATGCAGAACCGCTATACGCTCAGGTCGTGTCTTGAGCACCACTCCATTGTCGCTGGCATCCGCAATTGTTCTTGGCCATCCTGCTTCTTCGATCTTGCCAACTTCTGGTGTAGGCGTGAATGAAGTTTCGGAACACCCAGCCAGTAATCCTGCTAGTATAATTAAGGATGCAATCCATCCATATAGTCTTTTCATTTGGCTCCCCCTTGAGTTGTTATCATTACTGTCTATATAAATGCTTCATTAAATCACGGTTTTTCTGCGTGAACAGGTCATTATGTGAAGACACCATCCCGGATGAATTTGCCTCCGGTGTGATGTATTGTTTGGCTTGGTTTACCGCATTGGCAGCATCCTGGAATGCCCCCGCGATCAGATGCAGTTTCCCATCATGATGTAGAACATCCCCTGCCGCATAAATACCCGGCACGGATGTCCCGCTCATTACTGATCCTGAAATCCGGTGTTCCCACAGATCCATTTTAATTTCACTGTTCACCAGCAGTTCTTTGTCGCGCTCATAACCGTGATTAATGATGACCTCATCGACAGACAGCTCAAATGCCTCTCCGTTGTCATTACTTTTTAGCAGTACAGTCCCTATTCTTTCGTGATCCGGTGTGGCAATCAACTTTTCGATTGAAGTATTTAACAAGCACACTACGCCATTGTTTGCCAAGCGTGAAATATCGGCTTCATGCCCCTTTAAGTTCTCTTTCCGGTACGTCAGAAATACCTTTTTGGCAATCGGAGCCAGTTCATTCGCCCAGTCAACAGCAGAATGGCCGCCTCCCGATATTAGGATAGTCTTCTCTTTAAAGCGGGCAAGTGACTTCACCGTATAATGCAAATTTGTGATTTCGAATCTTTCGGCACCCTCGATTTCGAGCTTGACCGGCTTCAGAATGCCTCCTCCAATGGCCAATATGACAGTTTTAGTGAAATGCTTCCGGTTTGCGGCCGTGTGTAAAATAAAGTAACCTGCTTCATCTTTCGAGATGGATGTGACCTTTTCATTAAAGGCAACCTCCGGTTGGAAAGTCATCCCTTGACCAACCATTTGTTCAATAAGCTGTGAGCCAAGAATAGGCTGTAAGCCTCCCACGTCCCAGATCATCTTTTCCGGATAGACATGCACCTTGCCGCCAAGCACAGGTTGGAATTCTATAATTTTGGTTTTCATTTCACGGAGTCCGCTATAAAATGCAGCAAATAATCCAGCCGGACCGCCGCCAATAATCGTAACATCAAACAATTCCTCTTCATGCATCGTTCAATCGCCTCATTTCTCTTTTTTAAATCCCTAAATGCTCACGGAAAGTGCTACCCGTATATTCGCTCCGGAATAAGCCTCTTTCAGCCAGCTCCGGTACCAACTTCTCAAAAAACAGCTCCATAGATTGTTCCGAGCCGCCTGGCAGGGCGATGAAGCCATCTATAGCCCCCGCTTCAAACCGTTCAATAATATCGTTCAGCACTTCCTCGACTGTCCCGACAGATACCCAGTGTGCAGATCCGACAACCTCCGGCCTGTCCAAGATTTCTTTCACTGTAGGCTGATTTTTAATTATATACCGCCGTAACAATTCGGCATGAGTCCGGCTGCGGACAGCCTGACTGGAATCGGGTAACATATCGGCAGTTACTCGCTTATCTAAGGGATAACCGCTTAAATCAAGACCCAGCACCGATTTGAGCGAAGCATGTCTGCGTTCAAGGCTTAAATTCGCATGTGCAGCTTTATGTAATTCAAGTGCTTCTTCGCGCGTATCGGCCAGGAAAAAATATAAGCCCGGCAAAACTTTGATAGCATCCGGATCACGGCCCTGCTCAGCCGCTCTTCTTCTCAGATCATTTCTTAGTTCCACTCCCGATTCGATATCCGGCATTGCCGCAAAAATAGCATCAGCTACAGATGAGGCGAAATTCCGTCCAATATCCGAAGCACCAGCTTGGAATAGCGGCGGCGTTCCTGACTTGTGAGCAGGCAAAGTAAGCGGCCCTTTTACACTGAAAAATTCCCCGGAATGATTAATGGCAGTCACTTTATCCTTATCCGAAAACATACCTGACTGACGGTCGATAACAATCGCTTCATTCGGAAAACTCTCCCAAAGCTTGCATACAACATCCGTGAACTCCATAGCCATGGCATATCTCTCTTCCGGTGACGGCATAGGTGAGTCGCTGAAATTATCGGCGCCTTCAATAGAAGTGACAATATTCCAGCCAGCGCGTCCATTGCTCAGCCAGTGTAAGGACTGCAGCTGCCTTGCAACAACATACGGCGGATTAAAAGTAGTGGAAATCGTCGTTACCAGTCCGATCCGCTCGGTTTCACGAGCTATCGCTGCAAAAAACAATGCAGGGTCTGGGCTGCCGAAATTTGAGGAATCTCCTAACATCTGCGGGCTAACATACAGATAATCAGCCCTGAAAAGAAAATCGAGCTTTGAATTCTCCGCTATTTTTGCCAAATCAATATAGTAATCAATAGACTCCATCTTTTCTACTCCGCTATCCGGGTGCCGCCAGCCGTCTCCTTTCATCCAGGTTGCATTTAAGGACAGGCCAATACATAATTGTCTTAGTCTTTTTTCTGTCATTTCTACCAGCCTTTCATTTATAAATCAATTTACTGATAATGATTCTCAGTTACAAAAGTGAGTTTATCAAAAATTTAAATAAATTCAAATGTACAAATCTCAAATCCAGCATGCATCATTATTTAATCTAAATAAAAAAAGTCTGCACTTCTGGCTTATCACCAGTAGCTGCAGACGTAGTTCAAGTACAAGAAGCTCATTATGTACATTATTTATAGGCAGAGGGAGAAACACCGAATTTCTTTTTGAATAATCGGCTGAAATATAGTGGATTGTCATAACCGACACGGTCAGCAATCTCGCGGATAGGAAAATTACCTGCTTTGAGTAATTCACAGGCCCGTTCCAAACGATAATTAACAACATAGTCGATGGGTCGTAGTCCCGTATATTTATGAAAGAGGTAAGAGAAGCGGTTGGCACTCATTGCATGCTGTTCCGCTAACTCACCGAGTGTAAGTGAATTCATATAATGAAGTTTAATATACGTAAGGGCTTCGTCTACCATTCTTTGATTCGGAGAACGATCGTTCTCTCTGTAACTGCACGCAATCAGAACCTGGTGCATCAGGCTTAAGAACAACTCCTTGATACGCAGCTTCCCAATTTCTCCGGATGGATGGGCATTCTGATGGAGCATAATTAGTAATTCAATAATTTTTAGATTCGCTCCCGGCTCCAGCTTGAAATGAGAGTCAAATTCGTGAGTACTATTCATTTCTTCCGGCATATCCAATTTATAAAAAAGGGAGTAATACTCGAGCTCAGATTGTCCTATAACCTGCGAATCCATCTGCATGCCCGGAGCAGCATGAAAAACTGATCCTGGCCGTAATTCATATACCGTTCCATTCACACGTATTCTGGCTCCCCCGCGAATGATAAATAGAAATCCATGCTTAACGGTGGTGAATTCACTTAATAAGCTTTTGGGCTGGATGACTAAGCGGCTTCTATCTTCTATTTCATAGACACCTTTAGTAAATGCCTTTGCTAATTTGTCCAAATTTATCAATGCTCTGCACCTGCTTCCTAGCACCATGCTTCTTATAAAAATCAGATCCAATTCTGATATTTATTTAAAACAGTATAGACAATAGTATGCGAAATTGCTAGAAGTGTAGTAGATATTCTACTGTACACTGCAACCCAAGAAGATGCTCAGGAGATTTTGCTTGAAAATATGCCGTTTTCATTACAATCAATTTGAAGAAGTTCATCCTGTAAAATCCAAACATCAGTTTTTTCAACAAAGAAATGAAATCCGCCAATGGATTGAACCCATGCGGGATCGATCGGTGTAGCACTTGCATTAATTCCAACAGTGAAAGCATCAGAGCCTCCACCGGCATATTTTGCGTAAATTCTTACATATTGCCCCTCTTCCAAACCCCATTCATTCTTAAATGAATCCAATGCTTTTTCGGATACTGCAAATGATATCATTCCTCTTCTCTCCTTCCTGCTGTTTAATCACATTTTTTTATTTCGCCACGATAATTGGCCATTCTGAAACTGGCTCCGCATCCACATGAAGCTTTTGCATTAGGGTTATTCATAGTGAATCCGCCTACCATTCCACTCTCTTCATAGTCAATTTCAAGACCGTCAATATATGGAATACTATTCGGGTGAACCAATATACTAAAATCTTGTTTATTTAATATAATATCCTCTTCTGCTTGCTGCTCATCCACGACTAGGGTATAGGATAGTCCACTGCATCCCCCTTCATCAACACCCACTCTTAGAAATGGATTTCGGATATTCGCACTTGATAAGATTTCGGCGATTTTTTCTGATGCTTTGTCACTGACCTCGATGATCATTGTGAACTCCTCCTTCGTTTATTTGTTTTTCAAACCTAAAGATTGGATACCCGTTCCTATTTGTTCAGCTACTGGTGAGATCCGAGTGCTCGCAAATAAACTCATTACAATCAACAAGAGATGGAAACCCATTGCTACAATTAATCCGGATTGGAGTGACATTCCGCCAGCCTGACAAACCACAAGGATGGAACCGCCGATCCCGATAACTACACCGGGTGTAAAAGAATCCGCAAATTGCAGATTTGCCGAGGTGTTGCCGACACCTCCTTCTCCTGTCTGAGAAAACGCCACAACACCGCTAATCGGATGCGCCAATCCAATGCCGATTCCAGCGATGATCTGTCCAATAACTGCTACGGTAACGGTCACAACGGGTATCCAAAATACGATAGTAATCCCTATGGCAAGCAGCAATACACCCAGAATAATTCGCGTATGCCGTCCACGGCCCTGATCTGCCGAATCCCACCGTCCTTGCAGATACGCTATGACGCACCAACTCAACGCAGCACTCGCTACAATCAATCCGGCCTGAGAAGGCGTTATTCCTTTCACATCGATTAGAGCCAATACCAAGAAATTCTGTGTGCTGGTATAGGCAGCGAAGAACAGCCCACGTGTTGCCAGAATAGCTGGCATGCCTCTTCGAAGCGTAAGAGTTCCCTTCGGTAGCAGTTTGCGGAGCGGAAATATCATAAGTACTAAGCCGATAATGACTAAAACAAATCCCATAATGCTCGGAAGCATGCTTAGACCAACTAAGAAAATCCCTGTACCCATCGTTAACAGTAACGCATTCCAAGTTGATGAAGCTCCGATATCCCCTTGCGTCTTCGGTGTTTTTAATTTCGTGAACGCAGGTAAACTAAGCAGTGCTGAAATCATCAGGATCGGTAATATTCCCCAGAAAACAAACCGCCAGGACCACTGATCTGCGATAAGACCTGCAACGTATGGACCGAGCATGGACGGAAGAACATAGGCCGTACCAAATGCTCCGAGTATTTTGGCGCGTAATTCATCCGGGTAGCTTAAGGATATTGCTGTGTACACACAAGTCATCATAGCTCCGGCACCCAAACCCTGCATGGCCCGTGATCCTATCATGGTATACATATCGCCTGATGTTGCGGCAGCAATCAACCCAACGATAAACAAAAGAAGTGCGATAGTGAACGGTACTGCAGGTCCTCTTCTATCTATGATTCGACCGACGACCAGAGTTCCGATAATCTGCGCAAGCAGATAAGTACTGAATATCCAGCCAAACAGGCTAAGGCCGTTCAAATCTCCAGCAATTGAAGGGGCAATGGTAGTTACGGACAGGCCTTCGAATCCAACGGCCATCACTGACAGAATAATACCTATGGATAGTGCAAAATAACGTGGGCTGAAAATACTTTGATGATTAGACGACATGAAATGTGACCTCCAAGAAAATTGGTATGTATACATCGTATCCGGACACTTAGTAAACATTTTTGTTTATAATGTCTAAGCTACAGTTCAGCTTTGACTTTGTCAACATTTTTGTTTAAAATGTAGTCTGTGATGTAGATTTAGTTGTTTCAGTAGGAGGTGCAACATGAGCCGAAATCAAACCAAAAAGGATGTCTCAACCAAGACCCGAAGAGCGATTATTGATCTGTTAAAGCAACAAGGGGGAATGGATGTTATGGCACTCTCCTCCCAGTTTTCGCTATCTGGAATGGCTATTCGTCAACATTTGAATGCGCTGAAAGAAGAAGGGCTAGTTACTAATATAGAAGAGTCCCGTCCCATGGGGCGGCCAACCAAGCTATGGATCTTAACCCCCGCGGCCGATCGGTTTTTCCCAAGCGGATATTCGGATTTATCCGTCAGTCTGATCCATTCCATGAAAGAAGCTTTCGGAAATGAGGGGCTGGACAAGCTGCTGGCTGTTCGAAATAAGAATATGCAAGAACAATATCTTCAGCATCTTGGTGATACAGCAGACGTTAGAGAGAAGCTGGAGAAACTGGCCGAGATTCGAACAAATGAAGGGTATATGGCCGAGGTTAAGGAGCAGGATGATGGCAGTCTTTTATTCATTGAGAAACATTGCCCGATCTGTGAAGCTGCTGCTGTATGTACCGGGTTATGCAAAAATGAGTTACATCTATTTAAAACTGTTCTAGGTAATAATGTTCATATTGAACGGGGGGAGTACATATTAGCGGGAGGAAGAAACTGTGTTTATACGGTTAGACAAAATAAGCTCTTGTTTCCAAGCTGCCATGCCGAATGACCGCGCCACTAAGGGAAGGTGTTCCCGTTGAAATATTCATAATTTGAAGCGGTACCCTGCAGCGGTTTTACATATTGTAACAAATTCGTGGGGCATAACTTTCCTTTTCTGATACGGTCATATCATGCTTTATTTCACAATTGGGAATTTTAGTGGGAAATTTTGGATGGATATGTTCATGGGAAAATGGTAGATTATTCTATGGTTAATCCCTCAGCTTGTTCGTGTTCGATATATGTTATTGGGATTACGCGCAAGTCGGGAGATATGTTTAGGCTTATATAATCTATATTTGGGGCGGGTGTCTGCATGGACAAAAATTCTGGTTATAGAACAAACGTTATAGGCGCTGGTGAGGTTGGCGTCGCCATCTCGGTCGATATGGATACGAATACTATTCATGAAACAAACAGCTTATTTTGGGATACAAAAGGAAATGAAGTTTTAGGAGCTACTGCACTTCCTCTTTATGGAGCATTTGTATCGGAAGAACAATGCCAACTTTTTGGTGATGTCTCAGGGAAAAAGTTGCTGGAGATAGGCTGTGGAAGCGGTCAATCTTTGCAATATCTGGGGGAACGCAATGCATCTGAACTATGGGGTACGGATATAGCAGAGAACCAAATCGAAAAGACTAGGCAACTTTTGACGGAGCACGGTCTTTCAGCAAAATTGATTTGCTCACCCATGGAAGAAGAATGTGGCCTGCCAGAGGATTATTTTGACTTTGTATATTCGGTTTATGCCATAGGCTGGACAACTGACCTTGAGGGTACTTTTAGCCGGATTGCTTCTTACCTTAAAAAAGATGGATCATTTATTTTCAGCTGGTCTCACCCTATACACAAATGTGTTGTTGCAGAAAATGATATGCTTGTTTTTAAAAAATGTTATTTCGATGAATCTTGGTATTCAGTATCTCTTGATGAAAGTACGCTAACTTTATCGGATCGTAAATTATCAACTTATGTGAATGCGCTATCTAAAGCTGGATTTGTTATTGAGCAAATGATTGAGCAATCTGATGATGAACTTATGCAGTCGCGGGACGATAAAAGCGATTTTGCAAAAAAAGCAAAGATGCTTCCTGTAACTTTTGTAATTAAAGCAAGAAAACTCTAGCATCCGATACCTATTGAACAACCTTACAACGTAAAAATTATTTTTCTAAGCCGATCCAGAAAAGGATCGGCTTATTTGATAGCTTTTTAAGATCAATCTTGTCTGTTCTCAACAGATTTCATGCGGTTTTGATCATCTGGCACTCGGTCATTACTGAATTCCTGGCCTGCTTCTGCTTCACCATGACCGGAAGCACTTCGGGCAAAATTTGTGAATTGCCTCTTCTGCTCATCCAGCTTGTGTTTACTTTTAAGAAGCTCCTGCGGATCTTGATTTGTCATCATTATCACCTCGCAAAATAGATTCATGCTGTTTATTCGCACTACATAAGTTTTCCATAATAGGGCGGTGCTTATGCAAGATAAAAAAACTCCTGCTCACCATAAGCAGAAGTTTCTAAATGAAGTTCTAGTTAACGAAAAATATCAATTATTTTATGCAAAACAAGGTATTCCAAAACAACAATTCCACCGCAAATGAGTATAAAAAACTGAAGCCTTGCCGTATTCATTCTATCCTTCCAATACTCTCCCCGGAATAATGAAATGATGTTAGGTGTAAAAGTATGCCTAATCGATTCGTTATAATCATCATTATCCACGAAGAACACGCGAAACAAAAATTTATATACTGGAATATTTAAGAACAGTAATAAAATGATCATCACAAGACTCATTGTCCTCGCCTCCCAAGATCCAATTATCCTAATTTTACCACATGGGTAACTGTAGAAATCGGAAACTGATGACAACTTTATACCGCTCATAAAAAAAGACCTTCCTTTTAGGAAGGCCCTTTTGAGTAATATTCACTTTCAGCTGCGTAAACGACTATTTATGCTCCAACCACTTACACTCTGTAATTTCCATTTCGGTGAAAACACCTTTAAATGAAGAATTCTCTGGGCTACAAGCATATAAGCCAAAATTTATTTCCTCATTCCCTTCAAACAAATGAAAAATACGCATCTGTTCAAATATAGTCCCGTCCAAAGAGCTTTCAATACAGAAATCACTTTCGCGTCGACTTAGTCTATAATACATAGTTTTAATGTTTGCATCGATATCAGTTGTTGCCCAATCTGAATATCCGTGATTTGTAACCACACTTCCAAGTCTTTGGAATTCCTCATTTTCATATTCTACCGATGCCTTGAACCAATTATCACTGTCCTGATAGATGACTATCCCACACTGCTCGTATCTATGTGTACTATCATAATCTGTTCTTACTATAAATGAAAAATACTTCTCAGCAGTTTTCATTAACAGTGCAGGTGAATTATCATTTCTAAAACCATAATAGGTTCGTTGCCAAAAATCTGTATTCGGCATCGTTACAAATTCAATCCTGTTTTCTGTAATAGAATAATCACTGATTGGATTTATCCAAAAAAGCTGTTCTTTCTCAAAGTTCATTGCTCTACTCCTCACTTTTTATAAAGTTTTGTCAACCATTTTCATTGCTAAGAATCCAAATACAATTTAAATAGTTTTCAGCAGTTCATCCTAATAATACCATTTGAAAAATATAACGCATTACATTTTCTAATCTTTTATTTTGAAGTATCCAGAGAATTAAATAAAAAGGTTGTCCCGTTTACATACGCTCTCAAAATCGCTTGAGCATATGGCTGCTCTTCAATCAAACCCTCGGTCTCTAGCGGATTCTCTGCATGAAAGCTATAGGCTTCGATTATTGCCATGACTAAGAAGCACTCTAGCTTCATTATATATTCATTTTCCAGCTTCCTGATTCTCTGATATCCTTCGACGAAATAAGCTCTCTGTGTTGGGTATAATCCCATAATAGCCTGAGCTATATCGTAAAGATGATAGCCGAAGCCACACCTGCCAAAATCGATAGGATAAGGTTCATTATCCCGAAAAATGACATTTCCATTATGTAAGTCCGCGTGGATCATCCCATAATTTTGTTCATGTCTTGTGAACGTTTCGAGACATGTTGCCACTTTAGTGGCGGCTGCGGAATATAACTTAAAACCCTCATCCGATATGAAATGTTTGCGATGTAGACTTAGGTGATCCCAGTCCCGTTTAAAGCTCAGTGCACCCCAAGAAGGACGAGTAAAACCGCTGGAAGGACTAAAATCAGAGCTGGCCTCATGAAGCTTTGCCATCAATGATCCTGTTTTACGGATGACCTCCTCCGTTAGTTCGCTTTTGTCTACATGCTTTCCCTCGACCCATCGCATTAAGCTCGAATAAAACCGTTGTCCGTCACACACCGATGTTTCCGTAATAAAGGCCCCTTCACGATTGATTACAGCTTCGGGCAAGAGGAGGTCTTTGCTCTTCAAAGCCAACAACCACTCAATTTCTGAAATGGTTCCTTCGCGTTGTTTGTTATCCGGGTGAATGCGGAGCAAGAACTGTTCCCCCACATCGTTTACAATGCGGAAGGTGACATGTTCGGATACTTGAATGAAGTGAATGGAGTTCCAGTCTATTTCATATTCCTGTAAAGCATGAAACGCCGCTTGTTTTACTTGCCTCAGAGTTCGGTGTCGGTTCTCCTCAGTATTGATCCGAAAGCCATTATTCATTGCTTATCTCCTTTGTCTACCATACTTCCATCATTTTAACAGTCTAGACGGATAGCTGTAATGATAAAGAATGAATATGAAAAGAGTTTTCTCTTTTTGACTCACCTATAAAAATAGGGAATTCATTGCCACTTAGGCATGAAATTCCCTACTCTTCAAATCTATTAAGATTCTTCTACAAGCGAAATTGCAACAGGTTCTGCTGGCTCTCATTGTTCGCCCCATATCCATACGTTTCCATCGCTTTTCAGAGCCATGCTATGCAAGGCACCAGCGGATACACTGATAACTGGGACACCCTCGGATCAGCTTATCGCCTCACCCTTCGAGCAAAATCCACGAACTGGAATTTATCCAGCCGGTGTCTAGACTCGGTATATTGGTAAAGCACCGTGTTCTCCAAATACACATAGTTTCGTACTACTACAATATGCGTAAAATTCTTCAAATCGAGCAGTCTATGATCCTCCTCGGTAGAAGGCTCAACGGATATCAGCTTCTTCGCATAACTGATCTTAAGCCCCAATTCCAGCTCCAGATATTCATAGATTGAGCCTTCCGCGATTTCCTCACTCAGAAAGGAAACAATATCCGCACGAAAATAATCCTTATCCAAAATGATCCGTTCACCTTCAATTTCTCTGGCGCGAACAACCTTCCAAATCAGAGTTTCAGGTGGAATCTGCAGATGTCTGGCGATTGCGGAGCCTGCCGGCTCTTGTATCGTCCGCTCTACCAGTGTCCGTGAGGCAGTACCCAGGGTATCGGCCATTTCTTTAAATGAAATCAAACCGGTAACAGGGAAATCCATTCGGGTCATGTCAAGCACAAAGGAGCCTCTGCCCTTAATTTTGTGAATATATCCTTCACGGAAAAGTAGATTCAGCGCTTTGCGCACGGTCTCTCGTGAAGTGGCATAAGCTTCGGCGAGTTCACTTTCGGAAGGCAGCTTGGTTCCCGGCAGCAATTGTCCAGAATGGATTTGATTGCTGTATTCATTATAAATTTGCAAATATTTATTTTCTCTCAATTTTGATCACCGCCCTTTATTGTATCACGTCATGCCTTTGGAAGCATCGATTCAATTGGAAGGGAATTTATAGCGTTGAACATATAAATTCTTATATTTATAGAAAAACAGCCCCCAAGGGGCTGTCTTTCTAAAGTATAAAGTCTTTGCCAATATAGCCTTTATCAACCCTTGAGATGAATAGTCAAGATGCTTGTTTGTTTGGCCGTAGCTGGTCCGGTCTTCTCCTCGATCTTCTCGACCATCTCCTGACCTGCAGGAATGATGATTGGAGTAATCACCGGGTAACCTGCTGCGCGGATAGCTTCCATATCAAATTCTAGTAGAAGCTCTCCTGCTTGAACCTTATCACCAATATTCTTCAGGCTGGTAAAACCGCTACCTTTAAGCGCCACCGTGTTAATTCCAACGTGGATTAATACCTGAACACCGCTGGCATGCTCCAGTATAAGCGCATGTTTGCTCTTAATCACATGGGCTACTGTAGCATCAAAGGGAGCATATACTTTCCCCTCAGAAGGTTCGATTGCAATTCCCTCACCCATTTGCTTTTCAGCAAAGGCAGGATCGGGCACCTGTTCCAGCGATACTGCAGTTCCACTAAGCGGTGAGACAAGCTCCAGAGTATTAACTGATTCCTGTGACCCTTGAACGGAATGACGGCTACTCAATTCCTCTGGTTCGCTCGTAGTACTAGAAGCCTCTGTAGCTGTGTTCTTTTCGGAACGACCCACTACAGAACGTCCGTACAATACTGTGGCGGCAAATGGCACAACGAGAACAATAACCATGCCAATAAAGAAAACGCCCCACTGATTCGGGAAAATCGAAAGGAAACCGGGAATTCCCCCTACGCCAATGGATGAAGCTCGAACCTGGTTAACGGTAAGGAGCATACCGGCAATTGCTGAGCCGATCATCCCGAAGATGAAAGGATAGCGATAGCGGATATTCACCCCAAAGATTGCCGGTTCAGTCACGCCGAGGAATGCAGAGACGGAAGACGTAGCCGCCAAACCTTTTGCCTTTTGTTCTCTAACAACGAACATCATCGCCAGTGCCGCAGCGCCTTGCGCAATATTGGAGAGCGCCAGCATCGGCCAGAGGAAGGTGCCTCCCTCACTGCCGATGAGCTGAACATCGACTGCCAAGAAAGTATGATGCATCCCAGTGATGACCAGAAGTGCATAGAATCCACCATAGATCAAACCACCAAGGAGCGCAAAATGATCAAATACATAGATCAAACCCGAGGTGATAGCATTGGCAATGGCGAACGTAACGGGTCCGATAATGGTGAAGGCCAGAAAACCTGTAACCAGCAGGGTCACTGGAGCAACGACCAGTAGTTTAATGGAATCAAGCACCCGGCGGTTGAGGAACTTCTCCAGTCTAGCCAGAATATAGGCCGAAACCAGTACAGGCAATACTTGCCCCTGATAACCGATCTTCTCCAAATGCCAGCCGAACAAATTCCAGGTCGGAACGGTTCCCTCAGTTGAAGCACTTGCATAACTGTAGGCACTTAATAGATCCGGATGTACGAGAATGAGACCCAGCACGATTCCGAGTAGAGGACTGCCCCCGAAACGTGTAACAGCTGCCCAACCGATAAGGGCTGGTAAAAAGGTGAAGGCTGTGCTGGCAATCGTGTTAATAATCGCAGCAATGTCTTTCCATGCAGGATAGACATCTACCAATGACTTACTATCAAAAAAGATACCAGGTCCGGTCAAAATATTATTAATCCCAAGCAGCAAACCTGCGGTTACGATGGCCGGAAGAATCGGAATAAAAATATCAGCCAGTGTTTTGATCGCCCGCTGCAATGGATTCTGTTTCCGTGCTGCCGCTGATTTCACGTCATCCTTGGAAGAGCGGGCACCACCAGTGATTTGAATCATTTCATCGTATACTTTATCTACAGTTCCTGGTCCGATAACGATCTGGAACTGCCCTTGCGTAGAGAATTGTCCTTTTACGAGTTCGTTACGGTCCAGGGCTTCCGAATCCACCTTGCTCTCGTCATACAGCGAGAATCTCAGCCGGGTTACACAATGCGTCGCAACCTCAATATTCTCCTTGCCCCCAACCGCCCGTACAATATCTTCAACATTTTTGCGGTCTATAGCCATATCTTCACTCCTTACAAAATTGATGTGTGCTCCTTCTCAAGTACACCTCGTTAGCGGACTAACCACATGTAGGAAGCATAAGGACTAAGCTGAAGCTCTTGTGTTAATGATGGTGCATCTGCTGTATTCCCAATCAGAAGCTCGTCCTTACCACTTGGCGACAATTCAGTCCAGTGATTGTCTTTAAAGCGGAAAGAGATTTCTTTATTGCTAAAGTTCGAGACCACAACAAGTGTCTCTCCATCTCCTGTTCTGGCGTAAGCGAAGACTTCAGGATGACCTTCATCGAGTCTCTTGAAAATACCTTCTATGAATACTCCATACTCCTTGCGAAGTGCAATTAGTTTGCGGTAATGGTGGAAGATGGAATCAGGGTTTTCCAGTTCCTTCTGCACATTGATGTCTGGATACCGCTCATCTACCTTCAACCATGGAGTACCAGTGGTAAATCCGGCATTCCGGCTGTCATCCCACTGCATCGGCGTACGTGAATTGTCCCGCGAACGTTCTTGGAGAATGCTGAGAGCAACCTCCGGGCTTTTCCCCTGTTCACACAGAATGCGGTACATATTTAGTGACTCAATGTCGCGGAACTCATCGATGCTTTTCCATACCGGATTCGGCATACCGATTTCTTCCCCTTGATATACATAAGGTGTTCCCTGAAGGCCATGCAGAGTTGTCGCGAGCAGCTTGGCGCTTTCCACACGGTAGACCTTATCATCAGTGAATCTGGAAAGAGCACGCGGTTGATCATGATTGTTAAAAAATAGTGCGTTCCAGCCTCCGCCTTTCTGCATTCCGGTCTGCCACTGCGCGAACAACCGTTTCATTGCCTCGAAATCATAAGGCATCAGTTCCCACTTCTGTCCATTCGGATAGTCGACTTTTAAATGATGAAAATTGAAGGTCATGGAAAATTCCCGCTCTTCGGGACTTGAGTACCGGATACAATGCTCCAGTGTAGTTGAGGACATCTCTCCTACAGTCACCATCTCAAACGGACCAAACACCTCTTCATACATTGCTTTGATGTATGCATGGACCTGTGGACCGTCAGTATAGAATTTACGTCCATCCCCCGGTGGAACACTCCCGTCATCGTTAGGGAAGCGCTGATCTTTGGAGATTAAATTAATTACATCCATGCGGAAGCCGTCGACACCCTTTTTAGCCCAGAATAACATCATATCATTCACTGCTCTGCGTACCTTCTCATTCTCCCAGTTCAGATCCGCTTGGGTTTTATCGAAGAGAGTAAGATAATATTGTCCCGACGCTTCGTCGAACTGCCAGGCAGGCCCACCGAACTTCGACTGCCAGTTGTTGGGTAAGCCGCCGTCCGGAGCCGGGTCCTTCCAGATATAGTAATCACGGAAAGGATTGTTCCTGCTTGAAATGGACTGTTTGAACCACTCATGTTCAGTCGAGGTATGGTTAACCACGATATCGATCATTAGCTTCATTTCGCGTCTATGCAGTTCCTGTATTAGCTCGTCAAAATCCTCCATCGTACCGAAATCCGGGTTAATATTTTCATAATCTGCTACATCGTAACCGTTATCATGTTGCGGCGAAACATAAACCGGCTGTAACCAGACAATATCGATTCCAAGCTTCTGCAAATAATCTAATTTCTCAATAAGTCCTTTAATATCTCCTGTTCCGTTGCCTGTAGTGTCCTTAAAGCTCTTCGGGTACACCTGATACACCGTGGAGCGGCGCCACCATTCCGAATACTGGGACTGACTCAAGTTGAACACCTCCAAAAAGAATTCCTTTATTTCAACCATTAAACCTGTATATACAAGTTCAAACACTTCACATAGTTTAAACCTGTATATACAGGTTGTCAATACTATAACTATAGAAGGAGTGGCATGAGTAGAAACTAGATTATTTATAACGTTGTATTACCCTAATATTTGATCCGTAATAACAAAAAAAGCCGCTTTCTCGGCAGCTTTTTAGATACAAAGATATGTAGACAAAAAAACAAACAGGATACCTTTTACTAATACAAGTTAGGTATCCTGTTTCTATTCAAAGTGTCTATTCAAATTATAGTTTATTTAAGCTCCTGTAGGAGGCTCTTACCGAATTGGGGCATGGTCACAACAAAGTTATCAGCAACTGTTGCTCCAATATCCGAAAAAGTCTTCGATATAGGCAGCTCGCCTTGTCGATTGAAACTCTTACTGTAGAGGAGTAAAGGAACATATTCACGGGTGTGATCCGTACCCGCATGAATGGGATCATTGCCATGGTCTGCCGTAATTATAAGAAGATCATCTTCGCATAGCTCTGCTAGAACTTCATGTAATCGATCATCAAATTCTTCAAGCGCTTTCCCATACCCGATCGGATCTCTACGATGGCCATAAAGTGCATCAAAATCGACAAGATTCAAGAAACTAAGTCCTGTAAAATCAGTATGAAGGGTCTCCATGAGTTTATCCATGCCATCCATGTTAGACACTGTTCTGAAAGACTTGGTGACACCTTCCCCATCGTATATATCTGAGATCTTGCCAATCGCTAGTACATCGAACCCGGCATCCTTGAGCTCATTCATCACGGTTCTTCCATAAGGCTTCAAGGCATAATCATGACGGTTCGATGTTCTTTTGAAATTTCCGGGCTGCCCGAGGAAGGGTCTAGCAATCACTCTGCCTAGCATGTACTCCTCACGTAAAGTAATCTCTCTGGCAATCTCGCAGATTTGATACAGTTCTTCCAAAGGAATAACCTCTTCATGAGCCGCAATCTGAATCACGGAATCTGCTGAAGTATAGACAATGAGTGCGCCTGTGTTCATATGCTCTTGTCCAAGCTCATCGAGAATAGCTGTACCACTAGCGGGTTTATTCCCAATCACCTTTCGTCCTGTTCTTTCTTCTAATTCATTAATTAATTCATAAGGAAACCCTTCAGAAAACACTTTGAAAGGAACATCAATTCGTAGGCCCATGATTTCCCAGTGACCTGTCATCGTATCCTTTCCATTAGAAGCTTCCTGCATTTTGGTCCAATAAGCTAAAGGGCGCTCCACTTTGGGAACTCCGGGTATTGAGTCGATATGACTTAACCCTAGCTTGGATAACGCAGGAACATGTAGCCCATTCATTTTTTCTGCAATATGCCGTAATGTATGTGATCCTGCATCCCCAAACTTTTCAGCATCTGGAGCTTCACCAATGCCTACAGAATCCATAACGATGACGAAAATCCGCTTAAACCGGGGTGTTTGTTTCATGTTAATACTCCTTGCTACAACTAGAATATGATACCGATAATCAAAGCTGATAAAACGCTTACAAGTGTGGCGCCAAATAACAGCTTTAATCCAAATCGTGCGACGATATTCCCTTGCTTTTCATTCAATCCCTTCACTGCACCCACAATGGTACCAATCGACCCAAAGTTAGCAAATGAGATTAGAAAAACGGAGACAATGGCTGTAGTACGGCCACTTAAACCTTCTTGAATCTTAACAAAGTCAAGCATAGCAACGAATTCATTCGCAACAAGCTTTGTCGCCATAATACTACCGGCCTCAACAGCTTCATGCCATGGCACACCGATAAGAAAGGCGATGGGTGCAAAGACGTAGCCTAACACTCCTTGGAACGAAATTCCGAATATGCCACTGAAGACCCCGTTAATCAAAGCAATGATTCCCACAAAACCAACTAACATTACCCCAACTACTATGGCTACTTTAAAGCCATCCATAATATATTCGCCTAGCATTTCAAAAAACGTTTGTTTTTCTTCTACCTGAACTTCAACAATATCTTCTTCAGGTGTAACTTCATACGGATTAATGATGGATGAAATGATAAATCCGCCAAATAGGTTTAATATCAATGCAGCTACTACATACCGAGGTTCTAGCATCGTCATATAGGAACCAACGATTGACATGGATACCGTAGACATTGCAGACGCACATAATGTATACAAGCGATGTTTTGGCAATAGTCCAAGCTGGTTTTTCACCGAAATAAATACTTCATTTTGTCCGACAATTGCGGCTGCAACTGCATTATAAGATTCCAATTTACCCATGCCATTTATTTTACTCAGTACCAGTCCAATATACTTTATAATGAATGGCAGTATTTTGTAATGTTGCAAAATCCCTATCAATGCTGACATAAAAACAATGGGCATCAAAACATAAAGGAAAAATGTATGCGCCCCTTCATTTGCAATGCCGCCAAACACAAAGTCAGTACCTTCATTGGCGTATCCAAGTAATTTTGAAAAACTATCAGCAAACCCTTTAATCAAAAATTCTCCAATGCTCGTTTTTAGGATAATTAATCCCAAACCTATTTGAATAGCAATCATTACAATGATCGGACGATATTTAATCTTTTTCTTATTGTTACTTCCTAGCCATGCCAGTAATAGAACAATAACCAGACCAGCAATAGAAATTAGATAATGCATTTTTAGCCCTCCAAATTATCGGTTAATTTTCTTGGAATCCTCATATCGAAATGCATCTTTCCACATTAACCCTTGTTCCAAAATAATCGCTAACAGGCTTCCGCATATTAATCCATTATTTAAAATGGCGATCACGATCGGAGATAAATGGGCCGTAGCTGATGCAGGTATAAACATTAAACCTACACCCACTAAAAGGGAAAGCCCACTGACAATAAATGTTCGCTCTTCATGAATAACCTTTTTCAATTCCTTTAGCGCTAGTCCGACCATCTTCACAAAAATGACGAAGGTAACAGAATAGCCTATGGGAGCTGGAATCGCAGATATGAAATTCATCATGGGCGGAACCAAGGATATTGAGATCACTAAGCTGCAGCCTATTAAAAATGATTTGCGCTCCCTCATCCCTGTTTGCTCAACATATCCCGCCGCTCCCGAAATAGGGACTGAGCCGACCGCTCCTAAACCACCACTTATAAGATGCGTAATTCCAGAAGTAAACCCGGCGCGCAAATAACGGCGATGATCCCCTTGCTTTGGTTTCATAACGGTCTCCATCAAACGGATGGATGCCACCGCATTGGTTATTAATAATAGGGTTAGTAAAAATGCAGTAGTAATTGTCCCGGCATCGAATCGGGGTGTTCCAAATGGGAATATTTCCGGCAGCTTAAATAGAGTATCCGCACGAGAAACCGCCGGCATACTACCGCAGATTATAAATAATAGGCAGCCTATCACTATACTGAGAATTATTGAAAACTGGCTTAGTAATACAAAGCGGCTGTTGCCTAACCAAAAGGTAATGCAGACCACGATCACACTAAGGATGAATACTTTAACATCTAACATGGTGTGGGCGATGGTAATCCCCATCATCCCTTTCATAAAAGATCCGCTTAATTGAAAGATCAATAAAAGTAAATAAATAAAGGTGATGGTTGGAGTAAAAAGACGAGCGATTTTATCCATTAGCTTAAATGCTGAAATTAGGATAAACAACACTCCGCTAATGATCATCGCTCCACTTAAAGCCTGTAAAGCGCCGTTGTTAGAGGAATAGAGTCCCCCCACTAAACTCGCGTAAATGGTAAAAATGCTCCACCATAACCCTGCCGGACCTTCATGAATAGGGAATTTATGACCCATCAGGCCTTGTAAAAATCCAGCTATTGCTAAAGTAATCATGGTGCTCTGAATGAGTCCAGAAGTCTCTATGGGTGTTAAGTTATATAAATCTGCGATAGCAATGGGTGCAGCAATTGCACCAGCGATCATAAAAATCATCCACTGCAATCCTGACAGTATTACCTTCATTTCTTTCTCACTCTCTTTTCTAACAACACTGCACTCTTATCAATAAATCAGCCTTCAACGACTGTGTTAAGAGCTACTTCGACCATTTCATAAAAGGATTGTTCACTTTCTTTATGAGTTAGGTGCTCCTGTCTTAACAATTGACTGCCGACGGTCAAAATCGATAACGCTTTTACACCATATTTAGGGGCTAAAGTGTATAGGGCGGTACTTTCCATTTCTACAGCTAATACACCGAAATCCATGAACTTATGAAGCCGATCTAAATTTTCACGATAGAATTCATCAGAATTATAGATGTTACCAACAAACACCTTTGCATTTTTAGCTTGTGCTTGTTGATATGCTTTCATTAGCAATGAGAAATCTGCCGTTGGTGCAAAATTACAGCCATAAAAGATCTTTTCCGTCATATTACTGTCTGAAGATACTGCTTGGGCTAATATAATATCGCGGATATTTATTTCTTCCTGCATCGCGCCACATGTACCAATGCGAATCAATTTCTTAACTTCATAATCGACGATCAATTCTGTTGCATAGATACTCATCGATGGATTTCCCATCCCTGTCCCCTGAACCGACACAGGCACACCCTTGTATAATCCAGTGTATCCAAACATCCCTCTTACTTCGTTATAACAATAAGCCTCCTCTAAAAAGTGTTCTGCCACAAACTTTGCACGTAAAGGATCTCCTGGGAGCAAAACGAGCTCTGCTATTTCTCCCTTATTTGCACCTAAATGCCTACTCATAGTTCTTCCTCCAACTTTTAATAGTAAACTGAGGTTTACCGAAATCGCTTTCCATTTGCCTTCAAGTAAAATCAGTTTCGAAACTAGATTGAGCATAAGGTTTTTTAACATTACAAACTAGACCAAAAACTTACGGAGCTTACGGAAAATAATTGGTCAAATTATAAAAGCAGTTCTTTACGAATGTTGTCTAAATCTCTTTTAGAGGGGATCGTGGAAATAATAACAACAGGCACTGTCGTTAATGCAACCGGGATATTACTAATGACAAGATCGATATTATTTTGCTGCATGATCTCGTCGGTCAAGCCTTTCATTATGGAAGTATTAAGGATCAACTGATCCCCAATCTCCTTCTTTATCAAATCTGCTATGTAATGACGAATTGAAAATTCTTCCCCGATCACTAAAAAGGCCCTCTTACTTTTATAACGTAAACTCGAGCGGACAATTAAGGTTAGCTTTGTTAAATGAAAATGATTAAACAAAACGGAAGGGTAAGTTTTATTCCACGTTTGCATACAGGTTTGCAATTCTTGATAAATCTGCTGGCATTCCTTTTGAACATATGTTGTTAAATGACTTGTTGAAATCATCATCCATTCAGGAATGGCATTTTCGATTAATAGCTTGTCAAAGAAACCGTAAATCTCCAAAATAAACCGTTCTTGTATATCTAAGTTCGGGTATACCTTTGCTAATAACATTAGAAGCAGATTCCCCATTTGATATTCTTCTTTATCCTTGTGTAATTCGACTTCTTTCATCGGAGTGATCTCTGACCCTTCATAATAATGATATTGGCTGAGACTAACCATGGATTGCATAAAGAATATTTCACTGTTTGGAAATTCAAGGGACAGCTTGTCCTCAAGACGTCCTGTAATAGTTTTCACTGGAAAATAAAACATCCCCTTTTCCCAAGGGTAAGCATTTTCGTCGATGTTCACACATTTTCCTTTAGCCACTCTTTCTATAACAATGGCCAACAAAAACGATAATCTCCTTTTGGAATTGATAAAATATACAATGTTATTCTCATTTTCTATATTTGTGATTAACTGATTCATATAAGCAAAATCAACATTCGCAAAGGGCCAGCCTGTAAACTCATACGCATCACAATATAACTTCCAATAAAAATATCGAATATTCATTTCATTCCCTTTGATCATGGGGGTAGAAAAACTAATGCGTAGCTTATAAGCTTTTAGATCATCATTATTTAATTGCACAATCAATTTCTTTAAAGACGAGGTACTCATAAACATGGCTTCGGAGAGCTCCTCCACAGACAGTCGACCCACATTCATAAACAAAAAATCCATCAGCCGATAAAAGATGGTTTGTCTGAACATAGAAGAAATCACTTCACTAATCGTACTTCGCCCATCACGTTGAAGAACTATTCCCTTTCCTCTAGAAACCTCAATGGTTACAGTAGATGGTAATTGCTTGCTGATTTCCTCCACCATCTTCCGGATGGTCTTATCAGAGATCCCTAAACTTTTTTCGATTTCCGCTAAGGTAAACCATCTATGTTCTGTATCAAGCAGCGTTAATAGTTGACTAGCTAAATTAAATCCCTTATCCATTTTTCTACACCCACTTCAATTTCGTTTAATTTTTATAGTATAAACAAATTCGCAACCATAACCCTATTCTTTTTCAATAAAAAAACCCGGGTTTTATTTACCCGAGTTTCACATCACATTATATTTGTGTTTTTTCTTCTATAGGGCTTATTGCTTTCAGCTGCATCGTTATGACGGCTGCAATAACGGCTTTGATGATGTCTCCCGGAAGAAAGGCCAACGCTCCGACAAGACCAGCCCAGATCGAAGTATTGGTTATCAATGCCATGACAGGGGCACCAATCAGACTCACTAGTAATACACCGAAGATTATGTTGATAGCTACCAGCTTCCAAGTTCGAACCTTCGGCCAGATTTTTTCGGAATACCAGCCAATAAGGCCGGCCGCGATTGGAAAACTAAATATGTATCCTGCAGAAGGTCCAACTAACACCGCGATTCCGCCGCGACCGCCAGTCAGTACAGGCAGCCCAATGGCTACTAGTATGATGAAAATAATGAGACTGAGGGCGCCCATCCGTTTCCCCAGAAAACATCCAGCCAACATGACGCCAAGCGTCTGGGCAGTGATCGGAACGGGGATGAAGCCGAGGGGGATGGGCGGTATCATCCCCAACACCGCGATAAGTGCTGCGAATAATGCAGCATAAATTAGTTCTTTTGTCTTCAAAAAAATGACCTCCATTGGATATCAATGATTGTATTCTGGTTAGTAAATACGTCCAGTAAGCTGAATTATAATGGAGTTATTCTTTATTGTAAACCATAAATTAATATATGGTTTACAATAGAATAAAATACCATGCTTGAGTTTTTCCTATTGTTATATAGAATTAGAGTATTCAGTCGCAATCGTTGGATGTTAATCTATTCAATGGGTTTTGGTCGGAGAGTTATACTTTTGGAGGTTTAAGTTCATGACAGTAAAAGAACATATTCTTGCCTTGCTCGACAGTAATAAGGGTGAATATTTTTCCGGCGAGGAAATAGCCGTTCAGTTATCCGTGACGCGCAGCGCGGTCTGGAAAGCCATAAAATCTTTACAGACAGACGGTTATTCGATACAAGCTGTAACCAATAAAGGATATTCCATGTCACCACAAACGGATATCTTATCAGCCAGTGCAATTTCAAAGTACCTGGATACTCAGGGGCAAAAGTTACGTGTTGAAGTCTTTAAGACCATATCTTCCACGAATGAAGCCGTAAAAAACCTTGCCTCAAATGGAGAAGCTGAAGGTAAAGTGATTCTTTCGGAAGAACAAACAGCTGGTCGCGGGCGAATGGGCCGGAAATTTTTTTCTCCACCTGGAACGGGTATCTATATGAGCATCCTGCTGCGTCCCAAGCTGTCCGCAACAGACTCAGCTTTATTGACCACTTGCGCCGCTGTAGCTGTAGCCCTTTCTATCGAGAGCGTATCCGGTAAAGAAACGCAGATTAAATGGGTAAATGACGTTTTTATGGAAGGTAAAAAAGTATGCGGGATCCTTACCGAAGCATCCGTGTCACTGGAAAACGGCTGGCTTGATTATGCTGTCCTCGGCATCGGTATCAATGTAGTCCTCCCTTCCGAAGGCTTTCCCAATGATCTTACCGAGATTGCAACAACTGTAATTTCAGAAAACAATCCTTATGGTGATCTGCGCAACCGTCTCGTTGCAGAAGTACTAAACCATTTCATGAGATATTATGAACATTTAACGGACAGATTGTTTCTTTCCGAATACAAAAAAAGGTTAATTTCACTTGGCGAACCTGTGACCGTGATAAAGGATAATGAACAACGTAAAGCAACAGCCATTGATATCGATGACGATTGCCATCTGAAAGTCAGATATGAGAATGGTGACGAAGAGTATCTTTCAAGTGGAGAAGTTAGCATTAAAATTTAACTGGAGCTTCGCCTCCAAAGCAGCTAGTGCTGCCTCATGGCAGGCTGCTTCATCATACGAGCCAAAAAAACCTTGCTGATTCAAGGTTTTTTTAGATGAACTAAAAATATCAACTTAAAGCTTAGGATTCTACTGTACTAAAGTATCTAAATCAGGCTGCAATTTGTTCCGCAGAACATACAGCATGATGGCACCCACAAGGAACGCAACAGCATCTGAAATGACGAGCGACCAGACTACTCCGTGGAAACCGTTCATTCGATTAGCGATATACAATACTGGAATCAGAGTAACACCTTGAATAATTGACATAATAAAGGCGGCGGTTCCTTGTGCTGTCGCTTGGAAGATCCCCGTAAACAACGCGGTCGTTCCTGAAATGAACAGGGATAAGAACGTTACATGAAGAATGTAGCTGCCCAGTTCAATTAATTGCGGGTCATTCGTAAATAAACCGATTAAGTGGTCGGAAATCAGATATACAATAATGCCGAATACGGCTGCTAATGCCACAGTCACTTTGATTGTGAATGTTATGGTATGCTTCATGCGTAATTTATTGGCTGTAAAAGAGAAGGCAATCAGCGGCACGACTCCCTCACATAAGCCCATCAGAATAACCTCTGGAAATTGTAATAATCGTGATGAAATTCCGAAGGCCGCAATGGCCTGCTCCCCATATTCGACCAGAAAACGGTTAAAGATAAGTGACATTGCACCCATGAAGAGACTCATAACAAAAACGGGTACTCCAATTTTAAATACATTGCTCAGAATGTCTTTGGAAGCTTTGAACCATTTAACAGAGAGGGTTAAGAATTGGCTCTTATATCCCATGTGGAAGGCGTAGAATGCACTTGCAACCAAGTTAGAAATGACTGTAGCAGATGCAACCCCGATCACGTCCCAATGGAAGACGAAAATGACTAGCGCATCGAGAATAATATTCACAACAACACTGAGAAGCATGCCGATCATCGAAGTGATCGCTGCCCCCTCCGAGCGCACGATATTCTCCAGCGTGAAGAATAGAACGACGAATGGTGAACCAATAAGCATAATCGTGACATAGTCCTTCGTGAACCCGAAGGAGTCAGGCGTCGCTCCCAAGCCATGGACGATTGAATCGATCAAGGGGATGCCGGCAGCCATCAAAATAAGACCGAGAGCTAAACTGCTGTAAAAGGCGAATGAAGACACATGCTTTACATCATCATATTTTTTCTCTCCCAGCAAACGGGAGATGAATGCACTGCTACCGATACCAATCAAGTTACCTAGCGCCATAATGGCGGCGAATAACGGTAAAGTTAGTGCGAGTGCGGTTAACATCGCAGTATTGCCCAGTGTACCAAGGAAATAGGCATTCAAAATGGAGTATATGACACTCATCGACATGCCTAGCATCATCGGTACTGCGAAGTGAGCTACGGCTTTTGCGACAGGTGCTTTTTCAAAGTAATGGAGGTTTTCTGCATCCATAAGGTTCACCACTATCTTTCTTTATTTTGTTTTTTGAAATTACTTAGAATTCTAACTATCGGTCCAATATGATCCGTGACGCAGCAACAAGCAAACCTGTACCCTAACGACGAGTTTTCAGATTTGGCGTACGAAATTTGACTATTCTTTAGTTTCACATTACGCTGCCTTTGCCGTTCATCTTTCTCTGGTGGAAAGACAGCGCCTCAGCTACTGTTTGCTAAAAGACTTTAATTACTTATCGTCCGGGCCATGTGACTTGTCAGGTGACGAATTACTGTCATCGCTGGAAGGCCAGCCGAATCCGCGCATGTCACCACGCCCTTCTCCACCAAATCCAGGGAACCTTCCGCTAAAGCGTTCGTCCCTAGAATTTCCCCACATTCTGTGCATTTGTCCGCGCATAGCCATCATTTTTTCAAATTCCTCTGTTCCCATGCGCGCCTTGGCAGCTTCCATCCACATAGCCATCAAATCACGTTCTTCGCCCGATCCAAGTTCTTCCTCCAAAGCTGTAATGACGCGAGTTAGGTAATCCCCGAAAGCTATCTGCTCTTCTGGCGATAAGCGAGAAAATATGTTGCCGCTGTCTATCTCTTGTTTCTCTTCCTCTTGTCCTTTTTGCGTTAGGTAAATCAAAATGATACGTTTGTCTGTTTCTGAGGGTTTACGGGTGATGTATTCTGCTTTCTCCAGTTTACCAAGCAATTCATTGAGGGATGATACACGGATGTCCAACATATAGGATAAGTCTTTGGTGCTGATACCGTCTTTCATCCGAAGAAACGCTAATATCCTCCCTTGCCCACGTGATGCGTCGGCCATAGGACCAACCGTGGCATGAGACTTCAAGTGTTGCCTTTGCAACAGCCATTGCAGTTTCGCGAGTTTTTCGTACAATTCAGTATTCATGTCCATAATGAATCCTCCATTAAGTTTTTACGGTACCTGTTGAACTTTATAACGGTACCTGTTGATTTGTATTATAACGGTACCTGTTAGATATGTCAAAATGTTTTTTACAGGTACCGTTAATATGTTGTTTGACTGTTTATGGACGTGGCTTATAAGCTTGCAAACAAATATAAAACCCGCGCGGTGCGCGGGTTATTTTAAAATTATATTGTGATTAGTTTTCATTTTTTATATCTGCAAGCAATCCTTCAAACCACTTCAGAGCGGTTTGCTCGCCTATTCGATGTGCCTTGATATGCTACTTATCACCGGCAAGTGTAAGCCACTTGCGGTTATGATGTTCCTTTACTTCAACGGGGGTATCGAAGAAATCACTCAAAACATCTGACTGCAAGCAGTTTACTGTCTCGTCACCTTTGTAGATTTCACCGTTCTTTACCAGCAGCGTGTGCGTGAAGCATGGTGTTATCTCCTCGATATGATGGGTTACATACAGCAAGGTTGGTCCACCAGGTTGCTTTGTTATCTTCTCGATCATCTGCAGCAGCTGTTCACGGGCAAAAATATCTAGTCCCGTGCACGGCTCATCAAGGATTAGTAGATCTGGATTGGCCATTAGTGCGCGTGCAATGAGGACTTTCTGACGCTGTCCTTGCGACAAGGTATCATATGTACGACCAGCCAAAGAAGAGCAGTCTAGAAACTCCATTAACTCCTCGGCTTGCTTTTGATCCTCTTCATTCGTCTTATCATACAGACCAATCGTCGCGAATTTTCCGCTTAGGACGATGTTCAGGGCAGTCTGATGGCCGTACAGCTTCTGCTGCAAGGAGGTGCTTACCCAACCGATTCGTTTGCGTAGCTCTCTCAAGTCCACATCGCCGAAGCGATGGTCCAGCACCTCGACTTGTCCTGTTGTCGGCCAGATATAGCCGTTCACTACATTTAGCATCGTCGTTTTTCCTGAACCGTTCAAACCGACGATACACCAGTGTTGTCCTTGCTTCACTTCCCAGTTCATATCGCGTAAGATCATTGTCGTATCACGTTGCCATGATACATTTTTGAGTGATATAATCATGCCCAATTTTCCCTCCTTAAACATGCTTCAATGAGTTCAATATTAACATGGTAAAGTCCTTCCCGTAAAAAAACATAACCTCAAGATTTTTTACCAGCGGTTCTGCGGACAATTAATCTTTGATTCTCTGTTTGTTTCGGTATACTGTCGGAGGGATCCCGTTAAGCTGTTTAAAAATCTTACTGAAATGATATTCTTCGTAGTACCCGCATAATTTGGCGATTTCCTTAACTGGATAATCGGTAAAAACCAGATAACGACAAGCTTGCTTGTTCTGTAAGTGCATATGGTATTCCTTCGGCCCCATCCCCGTAAATTTCAGGAACATCTTCCGCAAGTAAGATGGCGAAATGCCGTATTTCTCCGCTAATTTCTCGATCCGGTGATGATCCTTATAGTCGTTCTCGAGTGTTTTCTTGATCTGTTCGAAGGCGGCGAAAGCTCCAGACTCCATCAGATTCCAGTCCGGTTGAACGGTCTGGTGTAGCATATGCAGCAGGATCTGCATTTTAGCCCGGGATACGGCTATGCCTTCGGTTAGTCCGGGCAGCCAGTCCTGGTGAATCTCCCAGACCAGCTGGCTAATTTCCTCAGCCTGCTGTTGGTTATATTGGCTTAAGAAGGGAAGTCTCAGTTTTACGATTGGCTTGACTTCCTTCCATACCGCATCATAACCAAGCTCTGCACAATCGAAGAGCAACATCGTTATACGAAGTGGAGCATCCATCTGCGAGCGCATGGACAGTTTAAGGCCTGGTTTTAAATAGATTAGCATTCCAGCCTCTACGTTGTGCTCAACATTGGTCAGGAAAACCCCTTTACCTTCATGAATCCAGTACAAGCTGTGCACATTTACCATGTTACGGATGTCCTCCCACCCGGGATAAGTAGCTTTGTCGAGTACAAAATGGATATGCACTGTGAGGTCATTCAGCTTGTAATCATTTTCTTCCAATTAATATCCCCTCCTGCTACTAAAAGAGCGATTTAAACAAGACGGTAACGTTTTTTTCTATTCAATGCTTAAACTCCAAATGTTACTATCCATATTATCAAGATGTCTGAAATTCACAATACATTACAGGAAAAAAAGGAGGAACACACTTGTTAAGGACTTTTAGCGAGTATCAAATTCGGAGAACTGCGCTGTTGGATGGGCCTTGGGATTTCATGAAGGATCCGTTAAATACGGGTGTTCAAGAAAAATGGTTTGAGCGATTTCCACATTCTTGGCAGTCTCTTTATGTGCCCTCGTGCTGGAATAATGAACTGGGAATGTACGATTTTGAAGGTGTCGGTTGGTATCGTAAAAAAATACAGATTGTGAATTCGCAGCATGTCAGACTCATCTTTCATGCCGTGCTGGGCCACGCCGATGTCTATTTGGACGGGCAGCACCTTGGGTATCACTATGGAGGATTTACACCTTTTGAATTTATTGTTCCTTCCTTAGGAGCAGGAGAACATGAGATTATCGTCCGGACGGACAGCACCTTGGACCGACTTACGATTCCTACGGAGCAGGTGGATTGGTTTCATTATGGGGGAATCATACGGTCGGTGGAGCTGCAATATTTGCCTGAACTTTACATCGAACAACTGAAGATTGATTATGAACTGCATGGACCAGATGCCGATGTCACTGTTCAGGTGAGGCTCCATTCCTTCTTTAAGGAGCAGCACACTACAAAGATCACATTCTCCGAAAGCGGACATGAATTGCACTCGGAAGAAGTACAGATTGAAACTGGCCAGACCCTCAGTCATACGTTCAAGTTGCTTATGCCTGAAGTACGTTTGTGGAACGTAGGTCTTCCAGAACTGTATACCTTTCAACTGCGGACAGAGGAAGACGACAAGATTGAACGGATCGGTTTTCGCTATATTGAAACAAAGGATCATCGGATTCTAATTAACGGTTCACCCGTTTATCTTAAGGGGGTGAATAGACATGAAGAGCATCCTGAGTGGGGTTTCGCCTTCCCTCCGAAGCTGATGCACAAGGAGCTCAGTATCATTTTGGAGTTAGGTTGCAATTCCGTCCGGGGTTCTCATTATCCCCAAAGCCCATATTGGCTTGATCTACTCGATGAGCAAGGGATTGTATACTGGAGCGAAATTCCGATATGGGGAGCCTTTCTGCCGAACGAAACAGTAAGTGAGCCGCTCTTCCAGGAGCGTGCACTGACTATGATTGAAGAAATGATCAGCTTGCATATGCATCACCCAAGTGTGATCTTTTGGTCCGTTCATAATGAGATTGATACCCGGACGCAAGAAGCATATGCTTTCACACAAGCTCTAGTCGGATTGGTGAAGAAACTCGACAGTACTAGGCTTGTCACCTACGCTACGATGCATCCACTCGAAGATATTCTACTTCCTTTATTCGATGTTATCGGTATTAATAAATATTTTGGTTGGTACGAAGGCGATACAGCCAGCTTTAAAGACATGCTGGAACAGTTCCATGTGCGTGCGGAGCAGATGGGAGCCGGTGACAAGGTAGTGCTCATGACCGAATTCGGTGGTGCTGGACTATTTGGGGATGTGGGCTGGGAGCAGAGATTGTTCAGCGAGGATTATCAGGCAGATATTGTAACTGAAGCACTGGCGATCTTCAAAAATGATTCGAAAATTGGCGGGACTTACATCTGGCAGTTTGCAGACATCCGCGGCGATCTGAAGAGCAGCAGCAAGAACTTTCGCGACCGTGCCCGCGGCTTCAACAACAAGGGTCTGGTTAATGAATACCGCAAACCTAAACAATCCTTCCGTGAAGTGCGCCGTATCTATCGATCTTGGACAGATTAATATCCACATTGACTAAGAAGCCCATCGTCAACATGGGTTTTTTTAGTGTCTGCATTCTTAGTTCCTTACAGTTGGTGTCGGACGCGGTATTTATATAGTTAAACTGGGCGTATTAAGTCGGTTCTATTCTTTGCGTACTCGGGTAGCAGTAAGTTGATTGTCTATTTTCGGCATTCGATACAAGTGCTAGATAAAGGAGTTTTAATCTAGAGTGATCAGTATGGTATGAATAATACTTGTTAATTTCTCATGGTCCGTTGCCGTTTTTACCATTGTACGTAGTCCTAACCAGGCATTCATTAAATAATGGGAAATAGCCTCGGGCTCCAGTGAAATTCTAAGTTCACCTCTTTGCTGGCCAGTCTGAACGAGGTCATATAACAACTTCTCCGTTTTTGAATAGCTATTCTCAACAAAGGATGCAACCTCCGGATCCAGTACTCCCAACTCCACACCCGAATTAACTATGAAACATCCTTGAGGTTCTCCTTCGCTCCTCATCGAAGATTCTAGAAATTGTCGAATGATCTCCTTTACGGGTTCTTGTTTCTCAACCAAGAAGCTCATTTTTTTGTTTTGAGTAGATTCGTACCGTTGGAGTGCCGTCAAATATAAGGCGTGCTTATCACCAAATGTATCATAGATACTTCTTCTGTGAATTCCCATACAGTCTACCAAATCTTGCATTGAAGTTTTCTCGTAACCTTGCATCCAAAATAGTTTTATCGCTTTATCTAGTACTTCATTAATTTCAAATTCTTTGCTTCTTGCCATTGTAATCACCTCAAGCAATCATTATACATTTAAGTAAACGATCCGCAAACTAATATATAAAACGTAAATAAAATCAAGCAAGATGCTTGATTTTATTCATAACATGATAACTTAACTGATGCTTACCGAAGAATTCTTACTTTGTCTGCTTATAAACAATCCAGAGTCCAATCTTTTTCCAGCGTGTGCAAAAAAGTTGTACCCCACGATTAAGAATAGGGAAGCCAGTTCTTTTTGCTCCAGTTTCTTCAACGATCGTTTTAGTGACTAATATCTAATTCGATTTAAAACTCAGATATAATTGGATAGATTTGATCTCTCAGATTGAAGTCATAGTTCTGGTCAACAATCCCTATCATATCATTGCTATCATAAAGCTCTACCATGAAACTCGCCATTTGTTTGGCAGTGTGGTATTTAGGCATGTTTGCTTTGTAATCAAATTCTTCAGCATCTATTGATTTCTTCACAAATTCCGTTTCAGTTATTGCTGGTGCTAAAACCTTTGCTTTTAATTTCGCGCCTTTAAGCTCTAGTTCCTTTGCAAGCCCTTCGGTGAAGGCACTAACATAATATTTAGATGCAGAATAAGCAACGCTCCCAACAGCAATGGCATATCCGAGTGCGGATGATACGTTAATTAACTGAGTTCCTTCTACATCAGCATAATCTCGCACAAATAGTGTAGAAAGGATCGTCAAGGATTCGATGTTAACACGTAACATAATTTCAACTTTATCTAAATTCTGTTCTACCACAAAAGAAGCTTCACCAAGTCCTGCATTATTAATCCAGGTTTCTATTTGGTATACCTTCAAAGTGTTATACAGTGTGTAAGCCTGCTCTGTAATAGACAGATCATTTGAAATAATAATAACATTTACATTAGGATCAATATTCTGAATTGTTGATTTAAGTTCTTCTAATTTATCTAATCTTCTAGCTACCAAAATTAAATTTTTACCGCGTGCAGCAAACGCCAATGCTGTTTCATACCCAATTCCTGAGCTTGCTCCTGTAATCACTGTATATTTCATATTATTCTCTCCCATTTAAGTTTTTTGATCAATTAACAACATTTCAATAGAGTTTTGTTCACGATTAAACTTGTATCTCATTCCCCCCTCCCTTAATAAATTTCTTCAAAATATTCAAGAACGATCATTCTAGTTAAGGTAAAAAACTACACTATTAACTCTAATTTGCATCAGTATATCAATTCTAGAATGATCAGTAAAGAATTTTTTGACAACAATTGAGCCCTCCTTAAAATCTGATAATAACTTTCCCTTTAGGATGACCTTCAGCAACAAAAGTCAGTGCTTCGTTAATATCTTCTATGTGGAATTCTGTAGGGTCCACTGCTGGTACAATCCCATTATCTTCAATAATCTTCGTAATTTTCTTTAATTGTTCGCCATCACTGCGAACAAAAATGAAATGATATTGAATCTCCTTTTTCTTCGCTTTATGATCATACTTAGCCCCGGCGATGGTGAAGAGCTTTTGTTTCCAGCCAGAGAAGCCCAGATCTTCTGCAAAACGTTTGTTAGGACCGGTCCGCAGAGAAAGAAGGCGGCCTCCTGCTTTAATAATTGAAAGTTCATGATCAAATTCGCTGGGTCCCAAGGTATCTATCACATAATCAACATCACTAAGCTGTTCCCAATAGTTCGTAGTCGTATAATCAATATATTGGTCTGCACCAGCGGCCATTGTCCGTTCACGTGCTTCTGGATTTCCACTGATAATGACCTTGAGCCCCATGCTTTTGGCGATAGGAATGGCCATTTGGCCAAACGAACCAGACCCTCCAGGGATAAACACGCTTTCGCCAGCTTTAGCATTTAATTCTTCATTTAATCCTTGATAAGCTGTTAATCCTGTTAATGGCGCAGCAGCACCAGTCACAAAATTCAGATTGGCAGGTAGGTACCCGATGGCATCTGCATTAATTGTCGCGTATTCCGCAAAGGCACCGATTTTTTGTAGTGGCAGACGTGAATAAATTGCATCGCCAACTTTGAAACCTTGCACCTTCTTACCCACTTTTTCAATAACACCCGTCAGCTCGTTACCAAGTACTAATGGGAATTCATAATCCTGAATCAGCTTTACACTTCCGGTACCAATAAGCAATTCCAAATGATTAACTGCTGCTGCTTTCACCTGAACCAAGACTTCGTTATCACTTATTTCTGGGATTGGAATATCGTTCACTTTTACTATGAACTTTTTTGAATATTTGGTGATCTGTGCTGCTTTCATAATTAATGACCTCCTATGCGTTAAAAAAAGTAACATTTATTTGGTTTTGTAACTTACACAACAAGCATAAAACAATAAGTTACAAAAATCAACAATTGTTACTGAATATTTTATATGTTAGAATACTCGCAAGTGTATTAACGATAAAAGGGAATTTATTGAAGAAAGAAGGGTTAGCAGTACGGTGGCTAAAATCACTCAAGAGCTCATTATTGAAACAGCGGAGGCATTAATTAAACGCACGGAAAAATCCGAAGTGACACTCTCACAAATTGCGGATGAATTAAGTATCACCCATGCAGCGCTCTATAAGCACTTTAAAAATAAGCAAGAGCTCTGGGCAGCCGTATCTAAGAGCTGGTTCAACCGGATGATTTCAGAACAAATTAAATTAGATATGACTAATTTAACTAAACCGCAAGAATTGCTTCACGATTGGCTATGGGCATTTGTTAACGCAAAAAAACGCGCTTATAACGAGAATCCCAAGATGTTTGCCTTGAATACTCAATACGTGGATAGCAATCCACTGGTATTACGCGATGTTCTCTGGGATTCCTACCAAATCATTGACGGCCTCATGGACTATCACGATCCCCACTTGGAACGGGCTGAGGCGATTCTCTCTGCGTTTGCAGTATTTAGCCTCCCATCCTTCAAAGAATCCTGGAATTTACCTGACTACCAAGACAGGTTTGAACGCATCTGGAGTTTAATTAATAAGGGTCTTTGAATTCAAAGTTTTAGGGTATCTTACGGCTACAAATTCTAATTCGTAGAGTTCATGAATTGCTGAAATATGCTTAGCTTCTACAATCATTTATCTCACTCCTAAATACTCCAAACCGTATCCAGCAGCTCGTCCACTGCTTGAATTCTGGTCACAGAGGGTGTTTGTATTAAATTCCCTCTGACCATAACCATAGCTACATCAGACAAAGTTTTTATGTTCTCCAATGGGTTTTGCTCCATCATGATTAAATCCGCATATTTGCCAACTTCTATTGTCCCTGTCTGGTGATCGATTCCCAAAATCTCTGCATTTGATTTGGTTACTAGTTCAATAACCTGACTTGCGTTCAGCTTTGTTTGTCGCATGAAATGATCAAGCTCACGCCAAAGATCATAGTGGGTTACATAGGACATAGCGGCATCCGTGCCCACACCAATTTTGATATCATGTTCTATAGCCTGCTGTAGCCCTTTTAACATAGAGCCATACACAAGCCGGGCATTTTCCTTAACGGTTGTATTCAACTTTGTCAGGCTCGGATCTAATTTCGCACTGGGATAAGCTGCTTGTAAAGTAGGGATCACAGCGGTGTAGCCCTTTAAGGCTCTGGGATTATTTTTGTACAGCCTGATCATTTCCTCATCCATCTCCGCGCCGTGTTCAATAGTATCCACCCCACCCTTTAACGCAACTCTTACACCTTCGGTACTTTCTGCATGTGCCGCCACACGCATCCCAATTTTATGAGCTTCCTCGCAAATCGCAGCCACCTCTTCTTCCGTCATTTGCAAGCGGCCTGCTTCTCCGACCCTTTTGGCATCGGTAACCCCGCCAGTTACACATATTTTGATTAGGTCCACTCCGTTTTTTACATTGATTCTTACATTTCTTCTCCCTTCCCATGGTGAATCACCGACCAAAGCCAAATAAGGTGCACCGTGGCCATCCGTTACGCTCAGGAAATACCCAGACACCAAAAGATTAGGTCCAATAAATTGATTTGCCTTAATCTCATCCCTCAAAAGAACATCAGTATAAAAAAATTCACCTACACTACGCATCGTTGTTACTCCGGAATGCAGTGCGGTTAGGGCATTTTTTTTCATCCGTTTCTTCAACACGTTTCTGCCCAGTCTCGTATCCAAAATATGATGAAACGCAAAATTCAGCAGCCCTTCACTGGCAGATAGCGTAAATGGCTTCCCATCGGCAAAAAGATGAACATGCGCGTTGATGAGACCGGGCATCACATATTTCCCCGAACAATCGATCGTTTGGTAATGGGTCGGAACAGTTACAGCGCTTGCTTTCCCGATCTCTTGAATCAACCCGTTTTCCTGAATCAAAATAGTCATATGGGTATCTGTGCCTTTTATTGCATCTCCATATATAACATTGCAGTCCTTAAACGCATAACCTATCTTCATCGTAGCTTCCCCCGTTTCATGATTACACCCTTCAATAGTGAATTAATTATTCATTATTGGATTAAAAAAATAGGGACCCTCGTAGATGCTAAATGTGCATATCCACTTGGTTGTCCCTCATTGCAGTGTTGTACGCCAGTTCCACCCCACACCTAAATTCGGCGCATTGACGTTATTCGTTTAAGCTTTTTAGTCCATGCAGCCAGTATAAGCTTAATGCCTCAAAAATCCGTTTCCGGCTATCGGCGCTCATCTCGTGCTTTAATAAATCCAGAATCATATTGATGACATTGTTCGCGATGATCTTCAGCAGAATCATATTTTCTTCGGTTCCGATTTCGTATCTTTTATAATGATCCTTAATATAGGGCCTTTTAGTTTCGATCATCAGATCGATCAGCTCGTTTTTGGCATTGCTATATACGGTCCCTTTATTCTTTTCAAAAATAATAACAATCTGCCTGCTGTACTGGGTTAATATAGTTATTTGCTCTTGAACGATAGCTGATTTTTTCTCATTATTAACATCATCAAAAAAAGTCTGGTTATCGATGCGAATATTTTCCACTAACACATTCTTCAAATAGTCCACTAAAGACGGCGGAACAACCGAATAGAACAACTCTTTTTTATTTTTAAAATAAGTATAAATATTTCCAACAGAAATTTGAATTTCATCGGCAATATCATTCATTTTGGCATCAGAGAAGCCTTTTTGGAAAAATACCTTTAAAGCGGCGGATTCAATTTCCTGTTTCACTTCATCTTTTTTAGACTGCATATTGCCCCTCACCTTTAATAATGAATTTAAAATTCACTATTAAAAAATAATTCAAAAGATTGAATTTGTCAAACCACATTCGTGATTCAGCCATTACAATATCTCGATATAGCCTTCTGTTCCATGCACACGAATTCGTTGCCCGTCTTTTATCAATTTGGTAGCATTCTCCACTCCGACAACTGCTGGCAAGCCATATTCACGCGCAATAACTGCCCCATGGGTCATTAGTCCACCAACTTCAGTAACTAGGCCTTTTACAGATACAAACAATGGAGTCCAGCTAGGGTCAGTAAATAAGGTAACTAATATATCTCCGTTTTCTAGATCAGCATCCTCTATGTTTAAGATGACACGCGCACGTCCCTCTATAACACCGGAAGAAACCGCTAAACCTACAATAGCTTCAGTTGGGAGGTTTTCTCGTTTATACTTCCCCGCAATGATTTCACCATCAGACGTAATAACACGTGGTGGAGTTAGTTTTTCAAATAATTTGTACTCTTCTTTGCGTTTGCTGATGATCTGGTAATCCATTTTATTTGTGCTTACAACTTCGCATAGTTCTTCAAAAGTGAGGTAGTATATATCTCCTTTTTCAGGAATAACTCCCGCTTGTACTAGTTGTTCTGCTTCTTTCAGTAAAGCTTGTTTATAAACGAAGTAGCGATTAACCATGCCGTAATTTGGGTATTCTCTAAACCCGCTGAAATTCCGGATGAGATCAATCATTCGTTTTGTTTCATTCGCTTTTTGTTCACCATCGGGTAATTGCTTCAATCGATCTAATAGCTCTTGTTCTTTTTTCAAAGCTTCCTGTCGACCTTGCTCAAATTTCCGATGGCCAGCATTAGGTTTAAAGTTTTTGATATTACTGAGAATCATGGGGACAAGTGTAGTTGGTTTTTCGCTCCAACGAGTTCTTGTAAGATCGATTTCTCCGGTACATCGCATTCCGTATTTACTGAGATAGTCATAGAAAGCGTCTTGGGTTTCCTGCCCACCCTCAAAGCTAACCAGTTCATTTAAGAAATTTTCATCTTTAACCTGCTGTAAGTAATCAATGACTTCCGGATAAGGCCGAATCACATCAGCGAGATTGAGTAGCGCCAGACCCATTTCTGAAGTAATATTGCCCTGTACAGATTGAGAAAGCGTATCCGCTGCGTTTTTTTCACCTAACCACTCATTTATTTTTTCATTGATCCATGCTGAGGCATCCATAGCCGCCATAATCACACGCATACTTTGTGGGTTGAATAGAATCTTCTTTAATTGCTGCATATCTTCCAGAATAAAATCAAACAACTCCGCCCCTGATTTGGTTTGAATGATTTGTTGCAACTCTTCTATCGAGGCTTGGTTGCTCTTAATGAGGTCAGAAACGATTGTCGGATCATTTTCGAGTTGTACTTGAGAATCACTAGGTGGCAGGCTTGTATTTCTCTTACTCGGAGTAGAAGCCTTTTCATTATCTGCCGAAAATTTTATAAAATCTTCTCGCTCTACGATGGTTATGAGTGCGTCTTTTATGAGGGGATCAGATTTACCTAAGGCTTCTATGATCATTTCTCTGCTGCCAGATGAAGCAAGACTTGGTGTGACATCAACAAACAATCTTCCGCCAGCTGTACGCATAGGTGCAGGAGTCGTTAACAGGTAAAAGGCCAATCCCAGCGGTTTCATGGGATCTGTCATCATTTGTTGATGACCAACAGATACATAAACGTGGTTTTCTTGATCATTCGCTTCTGGGATGGGGAATAAAGTCGTGATTGGCCGACTCTGGACGATATAAAATGTATCCTCGGCCAAACACCATTCGATATCTTGTGGGCAACCAAAATAAGCTTCAATCTGTCTGCCTATCCTTGCTAATTGTAAAATTTGATGTTCAGTAAGTGTTTGAGTCTCTTGCTGATCGAGTTCGATCTGCCGGGTCTCTGTTCCGCCTTCTTTTAGTCCGTAAATAGCCAATTTTTTGGTTGCTATTCTCTTATCGACAATTTTCTCTTGCTGTACTTTATAACCATCGGCAGATACCAAGCCAGAGACCAGAGCTTCGCCAAGTCCAAAACTGGCATCGATGGATAGCAGTTTCCGGTTAGAAGTAATCGGATCAGCGGTAAATAAAATGCCTGAAGCCTGTGGAAAAACAATCCTTTGAACGATAACGGATAAATAAACTTGACTGTGGTCAAATCCATTTTGCATACGGTAGATTACGGCACGATCCGTAAATAGAGAAGCCCAACATTTGCTGATATGCTGAAGGATTGCTTCTATGCCGATGATATTTAAATAGGTATCTTGTTGACCTGCAAAAGAGGCATGTGGTAAATCTTCAGCGGTCGCACTAGAACGCACTGCATAAGCATGTTCATCACCCAGCTGGGTGAGATAGTGAGAAACTGCCTTCACAACATCGGAAGGAATTTCTGCTTCCACAATGATTTGCCGAATCTTCCTACTGATTTCACCGATTTGATCCCGATCTTCTACTTTTAGCATAGTTAGTTGATCCAACAAAGCATGATACGTTTGGTTCTGTTCGAGGGCTTGGTGATATCCTACTGTTGTAATACAGAATCCTTCTGGTACTTGTATTCCTTCTATTTGTGATAGTTTCCCTAAATTTAACCCTTTTCCGCCAACGAGCAAAAGCTGTGTATTGTCCACTTCCTGAAAACCGAGAACTAAAGAACGCATTTATTATCGCTCCTAACTATTAAATTGAGAAAAAAATTGACAAGAATTTAACGGCATGATAATATAAATATATAAGATGCATTTTTTATGCCTAACTATAGAATTTCAGTCGTGAGTTGATTATATCATCGTGTCTTTTCATATGCAATATATAAGAATCTGATGAGATAAATCAGGTTCTTTTTTTGATTTCAGCTATCATTAGTGTTAAAACAAATAAACCGTAGCCCCTCAAGTGGCCTACGGTTTATTTGCTTTAATATTAGAATGACGTAATAGGGTATATTATAATCCCTTCACTTCAAACTCATAGATCCGCGCTGCCGTATCGGCTCCCTGCGTAGGTTTGAGAATCAATAATTTTACATAGCGGGCTTTTACTAACGCAATTGAATCAGTCGACTCGGCAGCCGAGTTTCCTTGGACGTTGACGACATCCTTCCAGTTCGTTCCGTCACTGCTGACCTGAATCGTATAATCACTGGTATTAAAACCGGACCACTCTCCTCCGCTCTCAGCATGCTTGATAACAAAAGCGCTGAGTTGATGTTCGGCGCCGAGGTCGACCTGAAGCCAATGGGGCAGATTACCAATTGCGCACCATTTACTGTTATCCGTCACTTTACCATCTACGGCGTTAGGTGCACCTTCCTTTTCCCCGCAGGCATGATCGGCTGTTGCAGTTTTACCAAGTGCCAGATTTTTCACTGCTCCAGCTTCCTTACTCACTGTGATGAGCTCTTTTTTCGTAATTGTGTCTTGGCCCGAGCTGTTAGTTGCAGTCAGCGTCACACTATAAACGCCTTCCTGAGCGAACGTCACAACTGGGTTCTTTGATGTGCTGACCGCGGGGCTTCCGCTTTCGAAGGTCCATGACCATCCTTCTGTCACTTCAGTCGACAGGTCGGTGAAGTTTACGCTCTCGCCTGGAGCGACTAGGGTTTGATCAGTTTTGAACTCCGCAGTCGGCTTTGGATAATCCGGCCAGCTGATCTTCACGCTAGAGGATTGACCTTGCTCGTATCTTCCATTGACGGCAACAGCCTTCAATACTGTGATAGTTTCTTTGTCTATTCTTCGCATCTCAGGAACGTAAAACACATGATTTGGTGTTGCACCTATGAACATCTCACTGCCATCTGGAAGCACTCGATAGATTTCGTATTGCTTGACCTGTTGGTCAAGCTGTTTCCACTGTAATCTGGCATCTCCATAAATACCATTGCGAAAATCAGTTTGAGTGACCTTAAGATCGCGAACCGCGGGTAGTGGTTTGATCGGGTCATTAGCATTTTGAATGGAGAGCTGGCCAATTTGAATGTTGTAATTATTAATCGCATTCTTAGAATCAAAATACAGTGACAACGCTACGATCCGTTTCCCTTTGTATGGGGTCAAATTCAATGTTTCAGTTGTCCAGTCTGGCGATGTCTTATCCTTCACATTAAGGAAGATATTTTGATCGGGCTGATCTGCGAATGCAAGACCAACCTTCAGGCTTGGCTTATTTTGTGTTTTGTACGTAATAGACAGCTTTGTGCTTGCTTCGATCTTAAGGTCAGTCTTGTAGAGCTTCAAATGTGTCGCATTGTTAGGGTTCAGCACGCCTGATACCTTCAACGAACTGCCGCCGTAATAGGCATCGGACCAATCGAGCACTGGTGAAAGCGGGGTACCTTTGCTGTCTGCAATCCAGCGCCAGGAGGGAAGAATATCCTGCAGACTCCGGTTGTTCCAGCCTTTATCCCGCACCTGCTTCCCTCTTACAAAATATTTCTGTCCGCTTCCCGTGTTGAAGTTGGTGGTGAAAGGCAGCTCATTGATTGGTGATGATTCGATCACATCGTTAGCGATACCTTTCCAGGCTTGATCACTCGAGGTGTTACTCGGATTCCCGTTTGGACCCACCCAGAATTTATTCTCGCGTACGAAGAAATCTTCCATACTCTCTGCGCTGTTAAAAGCCCAATCGGGGCGGTAAATACCAAGGGAAGTAACGGCAGGATCTTTATCCGGAAACAACAGATTCCAGTTCACCTTTGTATCGTAACCCTTGGCTTCGACATCGATGCCGGCATACAAGTCATAAGGACTTCTGCCCAAGCTTCTAGCCTTCTCTGCCGAGCTTTTAAGATCCTTCCACCAAAAGTTCAGGAACATATTGTCTGTTATTTGCTTTTTATTGTCTTGCAGGAACATCGCATTCTTGTCGTTAAGTGCATTTTGCCAACTAATACTGCCCTCATTAGTCATGGAATCATACCATACGATGTGCATAGAATTTGACTTGTGCGATTCCAGATAACTTAGGAAAGCTTGCATTTGCTGTGCGTCAGCCGGCGTTCCGCCCTCAGTCTCCTGGTTAATAAACCAGCCGTCAAATCCGTAATGGCTCGCAACCTGGATCAACTTGTCAGCAGCAGGAAAGGAGCCGTCACTATTCTGCTGAAGCATCTGCTTGACCCATTCATACTTCCCGCCATATACGGTTGGTGGGAAGAACACCGTTCCGATGATCGGCACGCCATTTTTATGAGCCGCGTCGATCGTATCAGCGCTTGGAGGTACGATGATCCCTTCGCCCGCGGAACCACCCCAATAGACCAGCTTGTCAACATATTGCCAATAGGTAAATGTGTTAGCTTCGAATTTGCTTGAACCCTGCGATGGAACTCCGCTTGTTCCCGGGTTCAGTGCTGATAAAGCCATGACTTTTGGCGCTTTGGTTGCATGAGCGTTGACTCCATCTGCTACAAAACGGTCCTGCAGCGGGACTGTGCTCCGGTTAAATGCCGCATCCGGGTCGGATGCCGGACTCCACTGAAGCAATTGCTCCGGAAACCAATAGGATGAATAAGGCTGTTTCGCGAACGCAGTTGTGGATAAGGCTGCGCACATCACAAGTAAGAATATAAAACCTGCCCCAATCTTTTTCATGCCATACTCCTCCAATCGATTGATTAAATGATTGCGCTTACATTTTATCAAGTTGGACAAAGCTATAGATAGTGGATTAATGGCAAGTTCAGGTGCATTTATTACAGGTCGTCAGCCTAGGCTATAATCCCAGTGGGGAATTCGCTCCTTGAAATTTGATATTTATATACAAAAAGCCGCAATTATGCGGCTATTAAATGTATAGGATAAGGTATAGCGTCAGTTATTACGCTTTTAGGTTTAAAAGAAAATGCCGTGTGTCCTGATAAGCCTCTGTCCAGCCCATCTTAGCATAGAATCGAAGTCCATCGAGTCCCTTAAAATAATAGGCACCGATTAGCCGCTCCTCAAAATTCGGGGTCACTATTCTAGCTTTCTTTTGATAATTTTGATATGTGTTAATGACATCACACCAAGGCATATGCTTGTCGAGAACCGCAAGGTCTATGAGAGAATCGCCATACATGCAATTACCATCAATAATGCCGGTTATCCGTGTTCCGTTGGACAACATATTCCACTGTTGAAAATCTCCGTGTATAAAGCTTCTATTAGATTCATTATAGGGTACGTAGGTCATCAAACGACTATAGATTTCTTCGTATACTTCTCTTTCCAAGCAAGACGTGCGGAAGAGTTCATGCCAATTCTCCCAGAATGTCCCCGTCTGATCTTCCGCATTTACGGCAATGACGAAGTCTTTCCAAGATGAATAGGAACCATTGCCGTCAGGTCCGATCCAACCATAACCGTTAGTTCCCCCAATATCCGTTTCGGCCATTCTTGTTAAAATGCCGATAATTTCCGGCATCAGACGGGTTTGTTCCTCTGCTGTACAATCGGATAGATTGCGACCTTCCATTCGCTCCATGATCAAATAGGTTAACTGATTAGTCCTCCCTAACCCCAAACATTTTGGGAAAGGGATACCTTGGTCGAGTAGCAAATTGGATACAAATTGTTCGGTCTCATATGCTCGTTCCAAATCGCTGAATTTCACAACATAGTCTTTTCCTTCTAAAATAAAAGAAAACACGTTGCTTATATTGCCGCCAGACAACGGTGTAATCTCAGCCGCTCCCTGTCCAAGATGATTCCACAGTACTTTTTCAATTTCACTCATGGTCAATTCCGGTTTTTCGTAAGCCATTTTTACTCCAACTCCTGCTTATTTGAGTCTACTATGAATTTATCCGCAGCATATCAAAAACACCCTCATCCTAAATATCTCGTTCCTCATACTCAAAGGGTTCATCACATGAGTAAATTTCATGAAAAAATCCTACATATGGGATATCGTCTTCTAGACATTTTATACGATATGACAGCTCTTCATCGCATTCCGGGTCTTCACCATTGTTCCGCATTACCTCGAATGCATCAACGATGTTTTCCATGAGGGTTACTTGGATAAACAATGGCAATGTGTCTAACATCGAATCTTCGATCCTGGTCTCGGATCTGTAGCCATCAAGGACTGTTTTAAAATAATCATCCATAAACTGTTTGCGTTTATCAGTGTCTTGTTCAAATTGTATCCAGCCCACTCCAAGTGTCCAGAGATTTGCCAGGTCATACATATACCAACAAAAGCAGGAGTTATCGAAATCAAAAACAGTTATTTGCCCTGTATTAAAATCGATCATATAATTCCCATCGCAGTAATCAAAATGAACCATCCCAAAAGACTCGTGATTCCTGTCCATCCCTTCTAAGGTTGTTAAGAGATCTACCAGTTTCTCCTTCAAAAGAGATAACGAGTCAGGTATTAGCTTATCTATATAATCGGCATTGTATTTATCAAAAAAATCATACCGGGAATGGACAGGTGTATAACCCTTCGACAATTGATGCATTTTCCCAAGAACTTTGCCACAGTTATAATAGTATTCCGTAATAGGAACGCCTTCCCGATACTGATAATTATTTTCCACGAGCATCCCCCCCTTGGCCTTTTCAAACAAGCAGACAAAAAAGGTATGATTATTAAGAGTTAACGTTTCCAGCAGATTCCCCTTCTGGGAGTTGACCACATTCGAAACACTGCCGCCATGCTCGTACAAATACCTGATATATTCCACTTCACCCAAAATATCTTCTCGGCTTCTGTCACTTAAGAAGGCAATTCTGATTATTTTTGCTTCAGAATCAGCTTTATCACAGTTATATGCGACATTCCGTCCTCCTTCATGTGCATTGATAAGCCTGATTTCATAACCTTCCAATCCGTACAATTCCATCACTAATGGAAGTAAGTGTGTATCAGCGATTTTAATAACCTCGTTATAATTCAGAATATCTCTCCTCTCAACTTCTTCAATATATGGATAGTTTACCAGTTCCAGCTGATAAACTGGATGGAGAAAACAACTATAACTGAACTATCCTGCTTCATTAGGTCATCGTTCCTAGGTACACACAAATTAAAATATCTTGGTCATGGTTACCGAATCCAGCCCCATAAAGTGTCAAACCACCAACATTAACAGCCTTCTCGTCAACTGCGAAACGAAGCGTCCAGAATTGTTCCCGTAGCAAAATATCTGCGACAGTAATGTCCGACATCCTTTCTTCATCAATAAATGTGCCCGAAGTGTCAATGCGGATCGTCTTCAATAACCCGTATTGATTTACATTCCGATGCCACCAATCCGGAGTATATATGCCTCGTGCCGCTCTTCCAAAGTCTGCCGGACTGGTCCAAGTTCCAAGCTTCACACCGTTAAAAAAGAACTCAATATCCGAAGGCCAATGATCTTTCAAGCCTGGCGCTTCAGAAGCAATTTCCATTGAAATCTCGATGGCCTCGGGCATTTGACCGGGAAGTAAGTAGTTAGGCGTTTTGTACTCTACGTAACCTCTCCCAAACCACAAAATGCCGGCGTTGACCCGCTCGGGATCGAGAAAATAGCGGGGATCGTCCCAAACCCCAATTTCTTTCTCTTGTGTCCCAAGACCACATGTAGGATGGACATCAAACGAGGTATAATGACCGACTGAAATGGTCTGCTCTCTGATCCTCGGAGTTTGAGTGGCAGTGGGGAGTTCGATTTCAACTCTTTTTTGTTTAAGGAAGCACATTTTGTGTGTTCCTCCGTTTAGGCGTATCCTGTGACTTCCTGTAAGTCCAGCTTGTTCGAGCTTTCGGATATGCATAGTAACTATGGAAGGGCTAAGCTCTAACTTAGCCGCGATCTCCTTCACATTCATTTCATTATCTGCAATGAGGCTCATAATCCTCCATCTGACTTCGCTTGCCAGCGCTTCATACAACGACATGAATTTTGCTTCGCCGTTTGCTTTGATCATCATCATAATCACCTGACCTGTGCTTATTGAAATTACATATATATTAATTTAATAAATATAACGTATATCTTCAACCCTGATTCATTGAAAACCTATAAGCAATAGTGTTTAATTTTCTTAGTAGTTAAATATATTGAATTCTTATTTATATGAATTTATTAATGAGGTGGAGAAATGAAATACAATAACCCGGTCATCAAAGGGTTTTATCCTGATCCCAGTGCATGTAAAGTTGAAGACACTTATTATTTGGTTTGCAGTTCCTTTCAATATTTTCCCGGTGTTCCGATTTTTGAAAGTAAAGATTTAATTAATTGGACCCAAATCGGTCATTGCTTAACCCGAAAAAACCAGATTCAACTGGATACTGTGGACAGCTCCGGTGGTGTATTCGCCCCCACCCTGCGGTACAATAATGGACGATTCTACATGACGACCACTAATGACACTTTGCGCCAGAACTTTTATGTCTGGACTGACAATATTTACGGCGAATGGTCTGATCCGATTAATGTAAATCAAGGCGGTATTGATCCGGATTTGTATTTTGAAGACGGCAAAACATATTTCATGAGTAATGGGACAGACGATTACGGAGTTAATGGTATAGTCCAATGTGAAATTGAAATTGAAACCGGGCAGAAGCTGTCGCCAAGCCGTTCAATCTGGCAAGGATCCGGTGGGCGTTATTTGGAGAGTCCTCATTTATACAAAATTAATGGACAATACTATCTGCTAGCAGCTGAGGGCGGAACCGAATATGGGCATATGGTTACTTATGCAAGAGGCAATTCTCCTACTGGTCCATTCAAAGCCTACCCGCATAACCCCGTATTGACTAATCGAAATTTAGGCGGTTACGAGCTTCAGGGAGTTGGACATGGAGATTTGGTACAAGACCATGAGGGGGATTGGTGGCTGTTACATCTTGGATTCCGGCAGACTGGCCAGTATCTTACCTATCACCATTTGGGGCGCGAGGTTTTTCTAACTCCGATTACCTTTGGCGAGGAGGGATGGTTTACAGCAGGTCATGAAGGTACCACTCTTATAAGTTTCGAGACTGATCGTATTGCGGACAAAGTCATTCAGCAGGAGAAAAGAGTCTTTACGTTCGAGAACACAGATTGGAATTTGGACTGGTGTTACCTGCGTCACCCGGTTACAGAAAATTATAGGTTAGAAGCTGATAAAATAAAGCTTAAAGGAACTGCTGTAACGTTAGATATCCCGGCTACCCCGACATTTATTGGTATTCGTCAAAAAGACTTTAACGCAATTATTTCATGCGAAGTCAGCCTTACGAATGGTGAAGCCGGAATTACACTTTACATGGACGAAAATCACCATTATGACTTGGCCTTGCGTAAACATCCAGAGGGTTATGAGATTATCGAACGGCTGAATATCGGAGATATCAAATCCATTGAAAAAACAAAAAATATAGGTCAGTGCAACCATGCTTCATTAGTTGTCAAAAGCAGTCCAACGCATTATCACTTTTATATCCAGGTAGACGGTACTGAGATCTTATTCGGAGCTGCGCAAACCAAATATCTATCCTCTGAAATAGCCGGAGGATTCACAGGTGTGCTTATTGGTTTGTACGCCACTGGAGAAGACCAAGATTATAATGCGATATTCACAAATTTTAGCTGCCTTTATTCTTAAACCTCCAAATTAGAATGAACTGTACAAGGCTAAGGGTGTTCTTATAAATAAAAGAGGGGTTAACCCCTTAATTATGGTTAACCCCTCTTTTATCAAAACCTACAAGATCCTAAGAAAAATTAGATATCCAGCTTCCTGGTACTTAACGCTTTTACCATTACAGGATCTCTATGTGAAAAGAACAAACTCTCTTTTGTGTCTAACAGCGCAATTTGTTCTATATCCTCTGAGTTTAATTCAAAATCAAAGATATTAAAGTTTTCAATTATTCTTTCTTTCCGGACAGACTTTGGAATCACAACAACTCCTCTTTGCGTCAACCAGCGTAAAACCACTTGGGCAACAGATTTATTATATTTTTGAGCTATTGATACTAAAACTTCGTTCTGGAACATGTTGTTTTTACCTTCAGCAAATGGACCCCATGATTCAATCTGAACATTGTTTTCTTTCATGAATGCAGCACTTTCAATTTGTTGGCAGAAGGGATGTGTCTCAACTTGATTAACGGCAGGTGTTACTTCATTATGAATAATCAAATCAATCAGACGATCGTTCTGGAAGTTACTTACGCCAATCGCTCTGATTTTTCCTTCACGGTACAATTCCTCCAGCGCCCGCCAAGAACCATGCACATCGCCAAATGGCTGATGAATTAAATACAAATCCAAATAATCAAGTTGCAATCTTGAAAGGGATTTTTCAAATGCTTCCTTTGTACGTTCGTATCCTGTATCTTGAACCCATAATTTCGTAGTAATAAATAGATCCTCTCTTGGTACTCCACTCCGTTTGAGGGCTCTTCCCACCGCTTCTTCGTTTAGGTATGAGGCTGCGGTATCTATCAGTCGATAACCTGACATGATCGCATCGTAAACAGCTTGTTCACATTCAGCTTCATCTTGAATTTGAAAAACCCCAAAACCAAGTATCGGCATTTCAACACCATTGTTCAAAATAACTTTTTGCATAAAAAATCCTCCTATTAGTTGATGATATAGCTCTATTTAAAAGTGTGAACTATCAATATCCATTTTAGACAAAGCTTCATTTAGACTATCTACATCTTCCTTTGTTAATTTGAGATCAGCTCCATATAGGTTTTCTTCTAATCTGTTTAATTTTGTAGTGCCTGGAATTGGAATGATATATGGTTTTTGAGCTAATTCCCACGCGAGTACGACTTGAGCTGGTGTTGCATTTTTACTTTTTGCAACTTGAGTAATTAAATCTAATAACACTTGATTATGATCAATCACATCAGGTTTGAATCTTCCCATGAAACTTCGATAGTCACCTTCATCATATTTGGTTTCCTTGGTATATTTACCACTTAAGAAACCATTTCCTAATGGACTGTAAGCGATAAAAGCAATTCCTAACTCTTCACAAAGCTCAAACAACTCTTTTTCCGGTTCACGCCACATCATGGAGTACTGATTTTGGGTTGCAGTAATCGAACATACAGCATGTGCTCGTTTCATATAATCAATCGGTGCATTAGAGACTCCCCATGTTTTAATCTTCCCTTCAGCTATTAAATCTTTCATTGTTTCTGCGACAGCTTCAGGTTCGACATTCGGATCCACTCGGTGCTGATAATATAAATCAATGCAATTGACCTTCAACCTTTTTAATGAGCCTTCTATTTGCTCACGAATAGAATCTGGTGTGCTATTCAAAATAAGTTGAGGTTGACCGTCTACAGCTTCTTGTCCTAAAATTCCAAATTTAGTTGCAATCACAACTTGATCTCTTAGTGTTGCAAGGGCTTCGCCTACTAATTCCTCATTGGAATCTCCATAAAAAGCAGCAGTATCAAAGAAATTACATCCTAGTTCAACTGCTCTGCGAATTAATTTAACCATTTCATTACGATCGGCTGGCTTTCCATAGGCATGATCCATTCCCATACAGCCAAGCCCTATTGCCGAAACTTCCAAGCCACTATTTCCTAATTTACGCATTTGCATCTGTGATCTTCCTTTCGCATGAAGTTCAGTCAAAGTTCAACGTTCGACGTAGTCTGCATTATTTTCAGCACGTTAATCCAGCTAAATTAGTTTGGGTACTATTTTAGTATGCAACAATTTTTCACAAAACAGATATCATAATAGTATTAAATCATTGCCTATTCCTCTCATTTCATTGAATCCTCCCTATGTATGAGTCACTTTATATCGACTACAAGGATTTCAAACCAAATCTTAAGATTAGATAAATATTGATTCTGCTCCCTTTAAAACAAATTCCCCACAGGTAATAATGGATACAAACCTACTATTGGAGTGAACAGTAATGATTAACATACTCGTAGTTGAAGATGATAAGCATGTAAGAAGACTTCTTGAAGCTGTTCTGAAACGCGAAGGATATGATGTTGTAACAGCTGAAGACGGAGTTAAAGCTTTGGAGGTCCTTGATTCACAGCATATTGATCTAATCATTCTGGATATCATGATGCCTAATATGGATGGTTATGAATTCGCCAAGGAAGTAAGAGATGCCGATAGCTTGGTCCCCATTCTTATGGCTACAGCAAAACAGCTGCCTGAAGATAAGAAAAAGGGGTTCCGGATTGGAACTGATGATTATATGACCAAACCCATTGATACCGAAGAAATGCTGCTCAGAATCCAAGCGCTGCTTCGCCGTTCGCAAATCGCAAGTGCCCGTAAATTAGTAGTGGGTAAAGTGATCCTTGATTATGACGCATTGACAGTAACCCGGGAGGACGAGAAACAAACGCTTCCGCAAAAAGAATTCTATTTGTTGTATAAGTTGTTGTCCTATCCTGAACGGATTTTCACGCGCATCCAGCTTATGGACGAGATATGGGGCATGGAAAGTGAAAGTACGGATACAACCGTTAATGTGCATATCAATCGTTTGCGGAAACGGTTTGACGCTTATCCAGAGTTTGAACTGGTTTCCGTCAGAGGTCTTGGATACAAGGCGGTGCGAAGCCAGTGAGCAAAATAAGTAACAAGCTCAGCAACAGAATCAGCCTTCCCATCTATTTTTCTCTTATCATATTTTTCATCTTTCTTATTACCGTTGTGATTACAGGACTACTCTTCTTTCTCGCACAGGTTTTTGGTTTGTTGAACGAAGAGCTTGCCCAGGATGGATTCGTACTACCCATAATGGTATTAATCGCTTGTACAATTATCGGTACCACGATATCAGCCATCACAAGCCGGAAAATGGTAAAATCCATCCGGATATTTATAGAGGCCACAGAGCGTCTTGCCAGTGGTGACTTCTCCATGCGGCTCCAGCTCAAAAGCCCGCCAGAGTTTGAAATTCTATCAGAGAACTTTAACCGTATGGCTGAAGAGCTTGGGGGTATCGAAATTCTGCGAACTGATTTTGTAAACAATTTTTCCCATGAATTCAAAACACCGATTGTATCTATTAAAGGGTTTGCTGAAGTCTTAAAGAATGATGATCTTACTAAAGAGGAACGTGATGAATATCTAGATATTGTCATTGAGGAATCGACCAGACTTGCCTCCCTTGCTTCGAATGTACTGGAGCTGACGCAGGTTGAGACGCAAAAGATTCTGACAAACAAAATGCGGTTTAATGTTGGGGAACAAATTCGCCAGTCTGTGCTTTTACTGGCTGCCAAATTTGAGAAGAAGCACCTGAAGCTGAATGTTAATATTCAGGATTATGAACTCTCCGGCAACAAAGAGCTTTTAAATCAAGTTTGGTTAAATTTATTGGATAACGCGATCAAATTCACTCCTGAGCATGGTGAAATTGAAGTTAAGATGAAGAAAAACGATGATAACCTGGTGATTCTAGTTCATGACTGCGGAATCGGTATTCATCCTGAGGCTCTTCCCAAGATATTCGATAAATTTTATCAGCAGGATACTTCCCACTCGACTGCAGGCAATGGACTTGGATTAGCAATTGTTAAAAAAATCATTCATCTACACCATGGAACCATTTCTTGCGAAAGCATTCCATTACAAGGAACCACATTTACAGTTACGATTCCGATTGGAATGTAGTACGAGCCCTGGAGAACCTCATCGTTCTTTCAGGGTTTTTTTATTTTTCAGAAAAGTTAACTTTCAGTTTATCTTCTTTCGTTATCATTTTAGCAACGCCACATAAAGGAGTCAGATGTATGGTAACTATACTTAAGTACTTAAAACCGAAGGAATGGGCCCTAATCGGTATCAGCATCCTATTCATTGTCACACAGGTATGGCTGGATCTGGAATTGCCCGGTTATATGAGCGAGATTACTCGTCTTGTACAGATACCAGGGAGTGAAATGAGCGAAATCATTGCAGCCGGAGGCTGGATGTTGCTCTGTGCCCTCGGCAGCTTAGCTACATCAATCATAGTGGCAGGGATCGCCGCTAAAATTGCCGCTAACTTCTCTTCAAGATTACGCTCTAAATTGTTTGATAAGGTACAATCTTTTTCTATGGAAGAAATCAACAACTTCTCTACAGCTAGTTTAATTACCCGTTCAACGAATGACATTACGCAAGTGCAAATGCTGATTGTCATTGGTCTGCAACTGCTGGTGAAGGCTCCCATCCTTGCCGTTTGGGCAATGCTCAAAATTACAGGCAAGAGTTGGCAGTGGTCGCTTGCTACCGGTGTCGCCATTGGGGTATTGATTCTTATTGTCGGCATAGTGATCGTGCTAGTGCTTCCGAAATTCCAAAAATTGCAGCAACTGACTGATAATCTTAATCGTGTTGCAAGAGAGAATCTTACCGGCCTTCGTGTCATTCGTGCGTATAATGCGGAAAGTTACCAGGAAGATAAATTTAGCGTAGCCAACAGCGAGCTTACCCGAACGAATTTATTCGCCAATAATGTACTATCCATGATGATGCCAAGTATTTCTCTGATTATGAGCGGTTTAAGTCTCGCAATATATTGGATTGGTGCTATTTTGATTCAAAATGCCAATGGTACGGCGAAGATGGGCTTATTTTCAGATATGATTGTCTTCTCATCCTATGCAATGCAGGTGGTTATGGCATTCATGATGCTGATCATGATTTTTATCCTGATGCCTCGTGCCCATGTATCCGCTAAAAGAATCAATGAAGTGCTGGATACTAAGCCAAGCTTAGAGAACGGATCACTTACTTCCTCCAAGGCAAATCGGTTGGGTGAGGTCGAATTCAAAAATGTCAGCTTTAAATATCCGGATGCAGAAGAATACGTTATTGAAGATATCAGCTTTACGGTGAAAAAAGGAGAAACTGTAGCCTTCATCGGTTCAACCGGATGCGGAAAAAGTACCGTCGTGAACCTGATTCCTCGCTTTTATGATGCTACAGCAGGTGAAGTGTTGGTGGATGGAATTAATGTTAACCAATATGAGCAAACTGCACTGCGCAATAAAATGGGATATGTATCTCAGAAAGCGATTTTGTTTGGCGGCACGGTGAGCTCTAATGTTGCTTTTGGCGATAATGGCAGTGATCTGTCCTCGGATGTTGTTGATGCCATTTACACCTCTCAAGCTTCAGATTTTGTTGAAAAGATGGAAGGAAGCTACGAGGCTCATGTCTCTCAAGGCGGTACGAACTTGTCTGGCGGTCAAAAACAACGTCTTTCCATTGCCCGAGCCATTGCCCGTCGTCCTGAAATATTAATCTTCGACGATTCCTTCTCAGCGCTTGATTATAAGACGGATCGCAAATTGCGAAGTGAATTGAAGAAAAAATCCAGCGGTACAACGATACTAATCGTTGCCCAACGTATCGGTACAATCAAAGATGCAGACAAAATCATTGTACTGGAAGCCGGACGAATGGCAGGCATGGGAACACATGATGAATTGATGCAGACCTGTGATGTCTACCAAGAGATTGCTTACTCACAACTTTCAAAGGAGGAGCTAGCTTAATGAACAAAAGCAAAGAGCAACTCAACACGTGGAGCAAACTTCTCCACTATTGCAGAAAATATATCCCTGTAGTTCTTATAGCTATTATTAGTGCAGCAATCGGTACGGTTCTGACTCTGCTTGGACCGGATAAGCTTTCGGAGATGACAGACTTGATCACGGCCGGCCTCGTCACCGGAATTGATATGGAAGCAGTAACTTCTATCGGCCTTTTCCTTGTATTTATCTATATCCTTAGCGCTGTGTTATCTTTGGTACAAGGATTAATTATGTCCGCAGTTACGCAAAAGGTCTCCAAAAACTTAAGAGCCGATCTCTCACGCAAAATGAACAAACTTCCGATCTCTTATTATAATAATTCTACAACCGGTGACATCCTGTCCCGGGTTACCAACGATGTGGATACGATCGGGCAAGCTTTAAACCAAAGCGTCGGCACACTGGTAACTGCCCTTGCCCTCTTTACGGGATCCATCATCATGATGTTCAAAACAAATGTGATCATGACTATTACGGCGGTTGTTGCAACTATCATTGGCTTTGGCCTCATAGCGGCAATTATGAAAAAATCCCAAAAGTATTTTCAAAGTCAGCAAGAATACTTAGGGAAAATCAATGGCCATGTGGAGGAAGTATATACAGGACATACTGTAGTGAAAGCCTACAATGGTGAATCGCAAATGCGCAATACATTTGAATCCCTGAATATGAATCTTAAAGATAGTGCATTTAAAGCGCAGTTCCTCTCCGGTCTTATGATGCCGATTATGATGTTTATAGGCAATCTAGGTTTTGTGGCCGTTTGTGTAGTTGGTGCTGTACTTGCTATGAACGGAACGATATCCTTTGGGGTCATTGTAGCCTTTATACTGTATGTCCGTTACTTTACACAACCGCTCTCTCAGATTGCTCAAGCCGCACAAAGTCTGCAATCGGCTTCCGCGGCAAGCAAACGTGTCTTTGAGTTCCTCGATGCTGACGAAATGGACAATGAAAGTCATAAAGAAAGACATCTTAAAACTGCTGTGGGCAAAGTTGATTTTGAACATGTGCAATTTGCTTATGAAAATTCAGATAAACTTGTGATTAAAGATTTTTCTGCAGAGATTAAGCCTGGGCAAAAAATTGCTATAGTCGGTCCTACCGGCGCAGGTAAAACTACACTGATAAATCTTCTAATACGGTTTAATGAATTAAAGGGCGGAGAAATATATATTGATGATACCCCCATCAGCAGCTTAACAAGAGAAAACATCCATGATCTATTCTGTATGGTCTTGCAGGACACCTGGCTTTTTGAGGGCACTATCAGGGAAAATCTAGTGTACAACAAAACAGGTGTAACCGATAAAGAAGTTGAAGATGCTTGTAAGTCGGTAGGCTTGCATCATTTCATTCAGACCTTAAGTGCCGGTTATAATACCATACTAAATGACAAAGTTAATTTATCCACGGGCCAAAAGCAACAGCTTACGATCGCCCGCGCGATGCTCAAAAATGCCCCAATGCTCATCCTCGATGAAGCTACAAGCTCAGTCGATACAAGAACAGAGCTCTTGATTCAGCAGGCAATGGATAAGCTCATGGAGGGAAGAACCTCTTTTGTTATTGCGCATAGACTCTCAACCATTAAGAACGCCGATGTGATTCTGGTTCTGAAGGAAGGCGATATCCTTGAAAGCGGCAGCCACGAAGAACTACTTGCCAAAAATGGTTTTTATGCGGAGCTTTATAATAGCCAATTCGACCAAGCCTCTTAAAGCCTAGTTGACACTGTGAATTAAATAACGAAAGTCAAAAGGACCTACTCATTGTTCTTATCCAGAACAATGAGTAGGTCCTTTATTTGCTATGAACACATATCATCTACTGGCAAGGAATTCATCAAGCTGTTTTTGCTTTTCAGCAATGACTTTATCTAGGCCGGCCGATTTTTGGGCGGCGATAAATTTCGGCAATTCTTTGTCCAGATCAACCGAGCCGGTCTCAAGCATCTTTTGATATTCTCTTAGAACGTTTGCTAGTGCTCCGACTTCGGATTTGACTGGCTCGCTGTCAAAGGTGAAGCCCAGTGCCGGCGATGATTTAGCGCCTTCGTTGAACTTTTTGAACTGCTCCCACTTGTCTGGAGCTTCCGAACTCCAGACATAGTTCAGGAATTGATTTCCCAGCTCCCAAGCGACGCCCGGTGCGTACTGTCCTGACTTCTCCGTCTGCGTCATAACATTACCATTAAGTGTAAAGTGTGTACCTTCAATACCGAAGTTAAGCAGATTAATAATCTCTTGATCTGTATGAAGCAGGTTAATCAGCATCATGGCGCGTTCCGGATTCTTAGACGTTGATGAGATGGCTAACATGGCGCCGGTAGTCTCCGATGTGGCGACCGTTTTACCTGTTAAAGTAATTTGTGCAAGCTTGCCATCAAGTCCTGTCGCGGATGCGATTTCTTCTGCTTTGCCTGGCTTAAGAGGCTCTACAGTGGAAAATACATTGCCCGTCTTATAAGCATCAAGGGATGACGTTTGGGAAGTGGCCGCATCTTTGTTAAGATACCCCTTCTGGAAGAAATCACGGGTTACTTTTAATGCATTTAAGTATTGTGGATACTCTTCGGCCGGTTTGACTGTCGCTTCCGTGCCATTCTTATCGATAGCGCCAGGTATCGTCGTATCACCTAAAAAATCCAATTCCACAAAAGAGTGAGAGGCGAATGTGCCACCCGTTGTATACAGCGGATACATGGTTGGCTTCTTCTCTTTAACGATCTTATAAACGGCATCTAAATCTTCGATTTTTTGCACTTTACTCATGTCGATGCCGAGTTCATCGGCAATGTCCTTCCGGTACACAATGCCCCCTGACGATGCCAACTCTTTATTCGTAGGGACTGCATAATTTTTGCCGCCGATTTTGGAGCCATCGAGAAAAGCTGGATCCAAGCTATCCTTAATGCCCTGGCCATACTGATCGAGCAAGGGACCGAGATCTAAGTAAGCACCTTTGGCAACGTTCTTTGCATACCCGTTCCATGAGGCTGTAAATAGAATGTCTACGGGCTCTCGAGAAGCGATGATGAGGTTAGTCTTATCATCCCATGCTCCCCAATCGATTGGTGCGATATCTACCGTCGCGTTGATTTTTTCGGTCAAGATCTTGTTCAGCGCTTCCTCGACGATAGCCTCGTCCGCCTGTGGAGCTCCTTCGTAGACCAGCTTTAGTTTATAAGGCTCCAGCTTCGAGGGCTCATTGGATGTGTTATCGGTGGTTGAGTTCGCTGATGAGCTCGGTGCGGCGCTTTCTTTTCCGGCATTATCTGGTGTAGCGTTGTTCGAGTTGTTTGAATTGCCGCAAGCCGTAGTGGCTAATGCTGAAATAAGCATCAGTGTGAGAAGCAGTGAAGCCTTGCTTTTCGTATCCTTCATTTTCAAGTAATCCCCCCATAAAATAGAATGATATGCTAAACCATATACTGGTTTTAGCCGTTTCCGTGCCCACGTAAGTGATCGGCAATCTTAGCCTTTGACGGAGCCTACTGTCAGGCCTCTGATAAAGTATTTCTGGAAGAACGGGTAAGCAAATACGATAGGTCCAACACCTACAACCACCATCGCCATACGCACGGTTTCACTTGGGAAGTTGATCATTCCGCCAGCTCGGGTAATTTCAGCCATCGCGTTCGGGTTACTGGATAAGTACTGGATGTTGACCATCATCTTGTAAAGAAAGTACTGCACGGATATATTGTGGTTGTCTGTAATAAACATTAGGCTTAGGAACCAGTCGTTCCAGTATGTCAGTGTTTGGAACAGTGCAACGGTTGCTAGAACCGGCAGAGATAATGGCAATACAATTCGGATAAATATCCGTAGCTCCCCTGCCCCATCTATTTTTGCTGACTCCAGCACAGCTTCAGGTACGGTCTCCTTAAAGAAAGTGCGCATGATCAGTACCCAGAATGCGGACATGATCAGCGGCATGATCAGTGCCCAAAGTGTATCTTTTAATTCCAGCATCTGTACGTATACCAAGTACCAAGGGACTAAGCCGCCGGAAATCAGCATCGTTAGAAAAACAAAAAATGTAAAATACTTTGCCTGTGGAAAATTATTCCGTGAAATGGGGTACGCATACAGAGCTATTATGATGACACTTAGTATCGTACCTATCACCGTGACGGTTAGTGAGATTCCATAGGAATGAACGATTTGACTGATATCTTTCATTAGGAATCGATAGGCTGCCAGATTGAAATTTTCGGGCATAAATCGATATCCGTGTGTCATAACGGACTGCTCATCGGAGAACGATACCGAAAGAATCAGCAAAAGCGGTAGGATACAGAGCGCCGAATAGATGACAAAGAAGATGTTGATGAGGGTTGACGCCCATCCCGACAGCTGATTCTTTGGATTGGACCCAGATAAGGATTTACTCATTGTATTGGTCATAAGGGCTCCTCTCTTAGAACAGCGCGTTCTCGCGGTTAAAGCGGCGAACGACCCAATTAGATACAAAAATCAAGATGAAACCAACGACTGATTGGAACAGGCCTGCTGCTGAGGAAAGTCCGATATCCCCAACGGTCAGGAAGGTGCGGTAGACATAGGTATCGATAACGTTTGTCACAGGGAACAATGCCCCCGATTCACGTGGCACTTGGAAGAATAGACCAAAGTCGGCATTGAAGATCCGGCCAACCTGCAGCAAAGTCATAATCGTGAGGACAGGCATGATCAAGGGAATCGTGATTTTCTTGATCTGCTGCCACTTGTTTGCCCCATCAATTGTCGCGGCTTCGTAGTACTCCTCGTCGATACCAATGATTGCTGCCATGTACACAACCGTGTAGTACCCCATGTTTTTCCACGTGTTAATGATCGGCAAAACGATCGGCCACACTTCTTTCGTGAAGTACCAGCGTACGGAATCAAGACCAAGCGCCGGCAGCAACGTGCCGTTGAAGTATCCTCGCTCGTCGCTCATGAACCCATACACTAAGTACGAGATGACGATCATCGACAGGAAGTATGGCAGGAACATGATCGTTTGGTGTAGCTTCGAGAGGAAGCGGTTCTTCATCTCGTTAAGCATCAAGGCGAACCCTAGAGGAAGCGCCATGTTCAATACAATAAACAGCGAATTATAAAGCAATGTGTTGCGAATGATGATGTACGAATCCTTCGAGGCAAACAGATATTCGAAATTCTTCATCCCTGTCCATGGGCTTCCCAGGATTCCGTCCTGGTAATTGATTGTTTTAAAGGCAATAACGATCCCGAACAAAGGGATGTAGTTATTTATTACAAGCAGAACGATTCCCGGCAGCATCATTGCGTAGAACATCCAGTAAGTACGAATATTCTTCACGATGGAAAAATTACGTACAGTACGTATTGGTTTCCTATTTGTAGGAAGCGGCATAGCTTTCAATAGAGTTGTTGCACTCCTTTCACTGTCTTACACACTCCCCACACCGTTGTTTAGGCGGTAATGGGGAGTTCAGGTTTTCACTATTGAGCCGTAACGTCAATTGTGACGTTACTTATTGAGGTTCTGTTCCCCACTGAAGAGCGCCTGCGATATAGCCAGTTGTATGGCTCCAATCGGTGTAAGTCGAATCGGTCGGATCGAAGGAGTAATCTCCCGTCTGCGTGTAGTTCGTCCAATCGGTCTTGTTCACGCGGATCTGAAGCTCAATGCTGGCTCCAGCTGCCAAACTTCCGGCTCCGCTCGTAAAGCCGATTTCCAGATAATGATCAGCTCCTGTCAAAGGAGCCGGCAACTTGACGAAGTCGCCAGTTACGTTGCTACTGCCGACAGTGGACCAATCGCACCAGAAATTCTGGTCCTTCTCCCCATCGATCGTGTAATAATAATGAAGCTTCACGTCGGACAGATTGATGGCAGTGGTACCGGTGTTCTTCAGCTTTATCCGTGGGCTCAACGAATTGCTCGTTGCCGTAACAGGAGAATTGTACTGCTGCACTTTGATAGATCCACTTTCGGCAGTGGGGGTATCGACCACGGAGACCTCAAGATTCGCACTTGCTCCTGCGCTAAAGTTGAACGTCAGCGTCGTTGTTCCCACCGGTTGGGCAGCCAGATATGCCTTCTGAATCGTCACTGTCGTGCCTGATACGGTGTAGTCCGTACCAGCAACTAGGGCAGTCGTGCCATTATTAATGCCGATGAGTGTGTTATCGTTCAGCGTCAAGGTCACCGGAATGTCGGTCTGATTCGCGGTTTGCTTGTCAAAGGCAGCGGTCGTCGGACTGATCGTTGAGTTAATAACCGACGAATCGTTCACAGCAACGGATAGCGTAGCAGATGAACCGGCGTTAAACAGGAAAGTGAGGTTCGCCTTGCCGATTGGCTGCTGCGCGAGATAGCTCTTGTGTAGAGTGACCGTGTTGCCCGAAACGGTATAGTCCGTGTCCACAACAAGAGATGTCGTACCGTTCTTAATGTCGGTGAGCGTGTTGCCGTTCAACGTTAGAGTCACCGGAATATCAGCTTGATTTGCTGTTTTCTTATCAAAGGCAGCAGTCGTTGGACTAATGGTCGAGTTGCTGCTATTTCCGGTTGCGAATGCGGCAATGAATACCAACCCTGAATTCCAATAAACGGTATGTTCATTTGTAGTCCATTCTTGGAAGTTATCGGTATAGTTTTTGGCTGCAAATCTTGATATCTGGTTTCCTACGGTTATGTCGTTGGAGTATTTATTCGGTCCTCCGACAAGATATCCCTTAGGTACACCAGGTAATCCATCTGTTCTATACATGATGCTGAACGGATATTTCACGCTGTTATCGCCGTAACCTGATACAAAAGATACGCCTACCGGGTTCTGGCCAAGAATCCAGTCTAACTGACTATTGTTAATCTCATTAATGATAGCGCGGTTGCTCTCAAAAGTTCCCAGTAACTTCGTACCGATGATCATTTCCATCGGTGTGTCCGCAACCTGCATAGTGATTCCCCAATAGTAGTTACCATCTTTTATGATGCTTTTCCAAGGGCTATCGTTATATCTGCTCACTTTGTCATTGAACCATTGCTGGAATTTATCCGAATACCAGCTTAAGACTCCGGAGTCCGGATTAGCGGCTTTCAGATAACTGAAGAAGCCTGTATTCCAGGTGTTTGCCCAACCACTGGCGAAATCAAGGGTATCCTCAAAAAATATTCCCATATCGGTGTAATTCGCCAGGAAATAATCATTGTATTCGGCATCGCCGGTCGATCGGTACAGGGAGCCTGCAGCCCACAGACGATTCGAAGCGTCATCCGTCACATCGTAAGGCCATCTGCCCGTGTTAGGCGTCCGAATATTTTCCGGATGTGCTTCCAGGTACCCCCATGCGTCTATTGCCGCATCCAAGCAACTTTGGGCAAAAGCCGGATCAATATTCTGATAAATTAAGTAGGCATGTGCCAATACACCGGCTGCGGTAGCTGTATCGGCGGTCGTTTTGATATCAGTCCGCGAGCTTACCGTATCCTTATCGATAATTTCTCTGTCTACCATATTGTCGTCATCCTGAAAGGTCACTCGAGCATAGAAACCGCCAGTTGCAGCATCCTGCATTTTGAGCATCCATTCCAGTTCCCACCTTGCCTCATCCAGGATGTCGGGAATGCCGTTTCCGCTCTCAGGAATATTAAATTGATTGTCTGTAAATTTCTCCGGCATCATTTCATAGGCCCAGAAGAGATCCGACAAGGCTTTGGCTCCTGCGTTAACGTACTTGCCTTTATCACCCGCATCGTACCATCCCTTGGAAACATCTTTTTTGATGGAAGGGTTAGACATTAAAGGCACTGCGGTGTCAGGAGTAAAATCTGTTCTTTGATAATTTTGAGTGTATGGGCTGGTAATATTAATCCCGGTTCTCTGGTAATAGAAGTATCTTGTTACGTCATTTAAAAAGGGTTCATAGATTTCGTTAGCTTCGCCGATAGTGAACTTGGGCGAATTCTGGAGACCCTGCACTGAAACATAATATTTTCCCGGAATCGTTAAATTTGTGAAATCGGCGGTAAAAATACGCTCCCCGCTATCGATAGCATCATAATTTTTGGTGAGTACAAGCGTTCCGGAGTAAGCTGTCGAATTATTTGTGGCGTTAATAATGTTAAACGGAGTACCTGCATCGACCGCGAGCACATCCTCAAAACCGGTTACAAGCGCTTGCTTTACTCCATCTACGGGATATCCTAATTGATTAACCTTGATGGGGGCGTACTCTTTCTCCTTATCGGGAGACGTAACCCTAATGTCATTAAGCCACACTTTTAAAGGTTGAAAACCATTATTCTTGATGGATAATGCATCTATGGAAGATACATCAATTCCTTGGGAGACCTGAATTAGATCCTTTAACGGGATCTTCACATGGGTCCAACTTGTAGAAATGTTGACGTAGTTGTTAATGTTTACAGTAGTGGTAATTTCATTGCCGGCAGCTCTTTCGAATACCCGGTCTTTGAAGCCCAGTAAAAAGGACTCTCCGCCCGCATTTCCTTTGATATTAAACTCAAGGAATCCATTTGGATGATAAGAGGTAAAATCATATGCTTTCCAGCCGGCAACCGTAATTAAAGCGTTGTACCAGGAAGGACTGGTAGGCGTCTTTGCATTCAACAATAATGAAGGCAATCCATTGTACATTGCTGTAGTATCAATGGGCAGCTTGCTGTTCTCCGTCTCCAATCCAAACCCGCTATCTCCTGCCCAGCCGTCGGATATATTACTGAATATTTGGTAATCTAGTAAGTCTCTCCACCCTGCAGGCGCTTCGGGGGTTGCCGCATTAGTCTTGATCGGATTTGAAAAAAAGATAGCCACAAACATAGTTAATGCCAGAAACACGCTTACTTTTTTCCTCATTACCTCTCCTCCTAAAAAGTTTTGTGAGCATAAACTGCTTCGCTCCGCTTCATACAAAAATCAGTTCGAAAGTTTACACTTAGTTAGTGAGAGTTACTCTATGATTAACTTCGTATACCATCACCTCTTTTTTTGAAAACGCTTTCTAATAAAATCATTTTAATTCACGAAGTTAATCCTGTTATATAGAAGAAATAAGGGAACATAGAAGAAAACAAGCCACAATATTATGGCTTGTTTTCCATGTACCAATTATTTACTTCTCTCGTGATTACGTCGCCGCCATTCTTGTAAAATTGGGCTACGAACTCATCAAAGTAGGAGATCGGCTTCTCGCCATAAATGATGCTCAGATAACTCTCCGTTGCGAGTTTCTGCAGGAACACTCCGTGTTTCTCCATCCCGTCCGTTAAAGGTCCGTGGTACCGGTTTGGGATTTCGAGTCCCTGCTCGGCAATCGCCACCCCAGCCGCCGTAAGTTGAGCTGAATTTAAACCTTTAATAGCTTGTTCGATCGGCGTCGTCACTATGGCTTCCGAATTTTCAGATAATTTTCTGATTGCATCCGCATTCATATAAGGCAAGGCTGGAGCGCCACCTGTCAGCGGATAGAGCATCCAGCGCATATCCATTGAAGACCCGTCCGCAAGCGGCCACTTATCATTTGGCACGCCTTCAGTGGCGAAATTGACAGTAATGACCTTGTCGTTCATGATCACATAATCGTAACCTTCGTGAAACCCTTTTGCGAATCGGGGATCGAAGTACGGGTCATCCGGGCCGAAATTTTTGGCAAGCAACTTGTTATAATAAGCGAACCAGGCTTCCATATTCGTGAAATCCTTGCTGAACACCGTGTAGATACCGTACAACGGCTTTTGTGCCTTGCCCTTTAACCCATCTGGTCCGGCAGGAAGGGGGTAAGCCTGCCAAGCCGCTTCGGGATCGACCTTCACTGTATCGCCGAGCGGCCAGGCTCCCATCCAAAACGGGCCGAACATGACACCGGCCATTCCGTTAACCGCCAGTTCGGACGCTTGGCTCGGGTCCTGCATGCCTGCATCCCTGTCCATATAGCCCTTCGCCATCCAGGATGCCATCGTTTCCAGGTATTTCTTAGCATCCGGGTGTACGGCGCCAAAGATCAAGCTGCCCTTCTCGTCTTCATTCCAGAACAGTTTGATGTCAGACGTGCTAATCATCTGCCTTGAAAAAGCTCCGGCAATCGCATCTGTCTGCCCCATCCAGCTCCAGGGACCTTCCTTCAGCGGAACCGCTAGACCAACTTCGTCATCTTCGCCATTCCCATTAGGATCTTGTTCAGAAAATGCCTTCAGCACGTTCTCCAACTCACTTATCGTCGTAGGCGGGTTCAGCGACAGTTTCTCAAGCCAATCCTTACGGATCCACATGACCGTTCCCTCATCTCCTGCACTAAAACGGGGAAGTCCATATATCTTGCCGTCTTTGGTCACTTCTGCCATGGTATAAGCGTACTTCTCCAGCGCCTCTTTAAGTTTGGGATGAGCATACTTCTCGATGGCATCATCCAGCGGAAGCAACTTGTCGGCTTTGAGCAGATACTTCAGGATGTCTCCTTCAGCGCTAAGGGTGTCCGGCAGCTTGCCATTCACAGCCAGCGCGAGCCGAATTTTGGTATCTGCATCTTCGAACTTGCTGACAATCCAATCAAACTTCGTGACGATTCCCAGATTATCTTCCATCCAGCGGGTATGCACGTTGTCAGTAAGGCTCTCATCTGGCTTGAATGCGTTAGGCCGATTCTCGTCTACGATTCCTGTTGTGATCGTTATAGGCGGATCGTATTTAAAGTCCCATACCGGAATCTTTTCCCCATTGGATGTACTGTTTTGTGCCGTTTTCCCTGTGCTACTTAAACAGCCGGAAACTAGCAGCACTCCGCTCAGAACTGCCCATAGAAAGATGGCCTTTCTTTTTTGTTTTTTCACCGGCCCAATCCCTCCATTCCCGATCGGTATCTATCCCTGAATTCCTGCGGCGTCACCTGATAATAGTCACGGAATTTCCGAATAAACCAGTTAGTATTGGGATAGCCAATGCTTTCACCAATATGGTAGATTTTATTATTTGTATGCTTGAGTATCTCGCAGGCTTTGAGCATACGCTGCTCGTAAATATATTGGGATACGGTAGTGCCTGTACACTGCTTAAAGATTTTTGACAGATGGTTAGGATGTACGAAGACGCGTTTGGCCAGCAAAGTAAGTGACAAGTCCTTGTCCAGCTCCTTCTGGATGTAGAGTTGCGTCTTCCGGACGATCACCTGGCTGTGGTCCTCGGTCTCCTCCCCTAGCTTATCGCGAAGTGTGCGTAGTAAGTCGAGCGCCCAGCTTTCCAGCTGCGACGCGTGCAGCATTGCTTTTCCTTTTACGAAAGCCGATTGCTCAGGAGTGAGCATTTGGGCCAGCGTCCTGCCACTGCGATTCGCGATATACTGGAAGGCATTGGAGAGAAAGAAAAAGACGTCGCGCATGAGGTAAGGTGAACCCGTATGCATAAGCGGTGACACGAACGCTCGGATCTTAGCTTCCGCCGCTTCCCATTGCTCCGTTTCCAAAAGATGTGTCAGCAGAGGCGTTTCATAGAGCTTGCGCATAAGACGCGCTTCCTCTTCATTTCGCTCTGGCACCTGCCCATCCGAAAAACTGTCACTATCCAATCGTGATTTAGCTGTCATATAACTAGCTTGCAGTTCTTCCGGGAATAGACAGTCGGTTTTTCCTACAGAAATTTCACCTTTAAGCAAACGCTGTACTTCTTTCTTTAATCGCTCTATCCGCTCAAGCACCCATTCCGGTTCGGGTGGTGCTCCTGATAGGTCGTATACCAGAGCGAGCAGGTTTCCTTCATCATCCGCAGCCGACCAGCAGTCATAGCGGTCCATCAGCAATTCTTCCAGCATGTTTGTTACCGCGAACCGGATCAGTGACTGCGAATAGAGATCTTGTCCGTCGAAAGGGGAACCCAACCGAACAAGGCACATAGAGACATGACCTGGTATTGGAAGAGGGAGGTCAAACAGCTTTAACTTCTCCGCAAGCGCCTTGCCATTCAGATTTCCGCTGAGCACTTTGAGCAACAACCCTGCTTTCAGTTCTGCACTATTGTCTCGGTAGATACGGAAGCCCTGTTCGATTGATCGCTCCTGCTCAAGCTGCTTAATGATCCGGCCCATTGCCGTAAGTAGCTGCTCGTCCTTCGCGGGCTTCATCAGGTAATCGAGCGCTTGCAGCTCAATCGCTTTTCGGGCGTAATCGAAGTCCGCATAACCTGTGAGCAGCAGGCACTTCAGCCCTGGAATACGAAGCCTGGCCTGTTCGATCAGTTCCAGGCCGTTCATGCGTGGCATACGGATATCCGTCATAAGGATGTCAATGGGGAAGGAGTCTATCAGAGCAAGTGCCTCGCTCGCGCTGTAAGCCTTCCAAACGCGGGAGATACCAAGTGTTTCCCATGGAATCGTATCTGCCAGACTGTCCGCATAATGTTTCTCGTCATCAACTACAAGCAGGCTATTCAATGCTCTTCCTCCTTCGTTTCTTCTTTCATCCCCTGTCTCCAAATCAGCCTCACGTTTAGACCACCCAGTCTGGACGGGCAAAACTCAATTTGAGCGTCTGAACCGAAGTTGCCCTGCAGTCTTTGATATACGTTCCAAAGACCGCAGCCTGCATATTCGCTGGCCGGAATATGAAGCTCCATTTGCAGTTGGTCCATCCGTTCTTTATTTAATCCTTTTCCGTTATCCTCCACTTCCAAGTGCAATTGGTCTTCATTGACGTAAACTCTAATTTCAACCCGGCCTGGATATTCGACGTTCTCAAGTCCATGCACGATCGCATTCTCCACGATTGGTTGGATAAGAAGCCGGGGAATTCGCAGCTCCGCCAACTCTTCAGGCAGTTCGATGCTGTAGGACAGTGTCTCATTGCGAAGCCGAAGAATCTCGAGGTGAATGCGCACGAACGCCAGTTCTTCACCCAGGCTGACTCCTTGATTATCCATTCGCGTCGTATACCGGTAATAGTCGGCCAGATGATACGCCATGTCTATAACTGCCCGATTCTTTCCCATTTTGGTCATATTAATGATGAAACCCAAACAATTGTACAGAAAATGAGGATGGATCTGTGCTTGTAGCTGTTTTAGCGTGGCATCGCGCGCAAGGATACGCGATTGTAGGACATTCTCGATGAGATCTTGGATCTGCGTCGCCATCTCGTTAAAGTTCTGCATCAGGAACGTGAATTCATTGTTTGATTTCTTCGGTAGCCGGTACGCGTAATCGCCTTCCTTAATCCGCTGCACCGCACGCACAAGTTGGAAGATAGGTCGATGTACGTTCCAGTACAAAGCAGATGCGGCGGTAATACAGGATAGGAGCAAAATAATCGAAGAAGCTCCAAATAATAACCTCTGTTGCTTGATAGGTCCGATAATCTGGTTAAGTGGAACTGAATCGACGAGATGCCACTCAAGAATATTGGAATAATAATAGGTAATCAGATAAGGCCTGCCGTCGAAGGAATGAATTAAAAAACTTGAATCCCGGCTATTGATCCTGTCGCCTAATTCCGCGATAATTTGGTCCATCTTGGGCCCATCTGCGGATCGGCTGGCGATAATGGCATGTCCTTCTTTGTAAAAAAACGGGTTGTCAGAGTGACCAGATTTGTAGGTATCAAGCAAATTTTCGAAGCTCCACTTGTAGAGGTTAATGCGAACGGCAACATCCAGATCGTCCGGACGGGCTGGTTTGTAACCCGTAGTGACATAAGTTCGAGTAAAACCGGAGCCAATCTCCATATCTTCGCTGTAGCTCCACCCTAGCGAAAATCGGCTTTCAAACTCTTTAAGGTCATATTCATAGGAGGGGGAAGAAGAAATACTATCGTCTCGTTGCGGGAAATAGACGGTCACGTCATTGCGCCAGTTGCCCGATGCGCTGGCCAGCGACAGCTTCTCTTGGATCAGCAGCCTTGTTTTCATTAGGGAATAATCGCTCATGTTGAGGTTGTAAAGGTACTCCAGCACGTTCGTGTCAACGAGCATAGGTGCGGAGACTAAGTCGAACTTCTCAATGCTGGCATCCAGTTGTGCCACGAAAAGCTCCATCCGGTTCAGGCTGGCTTTGATAAGCTCCTCCTGTATGACGTTGATGCTCTTAGAGGTAGAATAATAGTACAGCGCCACGACCGGAGTTAGCAGAATCAGCAACAACACTAACATTTTCTGAAAAATATTAAATTTGATCCGCATGGGATTTCCATCCTTGTTTTGTAATTACACCTCAACCTGTATTTTACAATGGATAGAAAGCGTTTTCTATACAAATTCTTTGCGTTTCAGCAAATTAAAATAACCTCATTCCCAATGAACTCTACTTAGGAATGAGGCTGCGTTAAAATTTAAAGGCATTATCAACCGTTATTTTAGGACTCCCCAAAAAGAATCTCCGCATTAAATATCTTGCGATCCTGCTATTTCCCATCAGTTTCATGCAGGCTAGCGAGAATTTTTTAACCCCTTTAGGGGATTTAACGGCCATGCTGATTATCAACTGTTGAGCAAAATGCACAAAACGAATTTCCCGATTACGAATGGGCTGCAAACGATCTAAACACTTGTATTCATGATTTGGCTCTAATTTTGATGCAACAATAAGTTCAGCAGCGACCAGCGCTGTTTCAAAAGCCAAGGACAATCCGATAGCTCCGAGTGGTGAGGAACAATGTGCAGAATCACCGATTAGAATACAACCCTTATTATGCCAATTGTCCACCATGAAAGTCTCTGATTGGATAGAAACAAACGATTTGAAATCAATGATCTTTTCAATGTCTTCTTTAAGCTCAGGAAAGGCCTTTATGAATTCAAGCTTTAATGGTTCGATGCCTTTGCTTTTTATGGAATTCCATTGGTCTTTCCTCATTGTAAAACCTATCTGCACACAATCAGAGGAATAAGGAAGCCCTATGAAGTTACTAAAATCAGACAATCTGAAAAGGAGTTTTTGATTTAGCTTGAACTCATTAGTCGATATTTTGCACCAGATTAAATCAAAATCTTCTTTTTTATACTTAAAAGAAAAATCGCTTGTCTTCCTAACCGTGGACATTGTCCATCCGCTCCGACTACTAAAGAAGCATGGATCGCAGTCATTTGTCCATCTACTAAGGCGTTTACTCCGACTGTTCGATTTGCACTTTTAATAGTTGAAGTGACCTTTGCGTTAAAAATGAGCTCGAAATTACTATAATCCTTTGCCAGATCATAAAGAAAAGTTAACAGGACGGATTGTTTTATTTTAATTGCGTAAGGTCCCTCCGGCATTTCTTTTTCATAATCAATTTGAGTGATATATTTCTTATTATTCCATATTTCAGCATTAAATAATTTTATATGCTCATACTTTTCAAGACGCTGTTCCAGATTCAACTCTTTCATGAGCCTTACAAATCGAGGCTGAAGAACTTCTCCTCTGAACTTGCGATTAAAGCTTGTTTGACTTTCCAGTACGGTAACTCTAATTCCGTTTTTGGCTAACAGCAGCCCTAGAAAGAGACCAGAAGGTCCACCACCAACTATGCAAATCTCCGTTTCTTTATTCATTCCTATCACTCTGTGGGTAAAGAAGCAGCCCGTTCATTTTTCACTACTGGAACCCTAGCCGATAATCTAAGAAAAAGAGAGATTAAAAAACCTAATAAAAGAATAGAACCTAATATAGTAAAGGATAACGAATAATTTTCTGTTTTTAGTAATTTCAAAGCTAATATCGGGCCTGTGCTAGCGCCTAGGAATAGAATAAATGCATTGAATGAAATCGCAGACCCTCTTGCATTTCCCCCTAATTGACTAACGATTGAGATGATAACTGGAGTTACCAGCGCGATACCAGCCACAAATACAACGCTCATTAGGACAAGAAGTGGCAGGTTCGTGCTAAAACCTAGAGCAAGCAACCCAATTGCAGCTAATGCTAAGCCTCCCCTTAGAACAGCGGCCATTCCAAGTTTTTGAGCAATTCTTCCGGAAAAGGGTGCTAAAAGCATCCCCGCGATTCCAAATGCACGAATATAAAGGATATCCTGTGAGGAAAGTCCAAACTTAGCTGAGCTTAAATAACTTCCCAAAACGGTGTACATGCCAACTAAAGTTAATAGAAGCATAAAGGTTATCGCAAAAGCCAAAAGCAATTGTGATTGTTTTAGCAGAATTGTCATTTGTTTAAACTTCCGCAGAACATTTTCTTTCGGTCTTAGCATTTCATCTTTAGGAAGGAACCTCATTACTATCACTGAAGTAATACCATACACAATCCCCAAAATAAAGAAAATAGCACGCCAGTCAAGAGCTTCGTTAACAATCCCACTAAAAACCTGGCCTACTATACCTGCCATTAACAGTCCTGAGCTTATAAATCCAACGGCTGTTAGTCTTTTATGAGGCGGGAACATCTCCCCTGCATACACTAGCGCAATAGGTGCAAAAGCAGCAGCCACTAGGCCTTGTACTCCTCTGAGCATAATAAGCCCGTAAAAACTATCCACAAATCCTAATGCAAGCGTAACTACGGTTAACCCAATAATGCTGGCTACTAAAAATACTTTACGTCCATATCTGTCTGAAAAAGGTCCATACAAAAGACAGCCCAAAGCATAACAAAGAGAAAATGAACTCCCAATCCAGGCTGCCTCACTCGAGCTAATCTGAAAGGCATGTGAAAATACTTCGGATAATGGAATTGTAATATACATGCTAGTTAAAATAACTAATCCACACCAAAATAAAATAATCGTCATTAATGAATAGTTCTTATTGTAATTCTGAACGTCTATCGTCTGATTCATAAAGTAAATATCCCCCGGTTTACTATTAATTTGCAACAATGATGCCTTCCAAGACATGGATCAACAAATCGTTTATGTAATCCGCATCCGGAATTTGTTTATAGATGAGAATTTGAAAGTATATGGGACCATAAAGCAGATCTAAAGTTATATCAAGGTTGATTGCTGGTTTCAATTCTCCCATATCTATGGCTGCTTGGAGTAATTGTTTGGCTTCATTTCTTTTTGTCATTAAAAACAATACGTAAAAATCTTTCGCGATTTCTTCGCTCTCTGTAACTATAGTTAAAGTGGATTTCCCGATTTTGCTATTGAGGATACGAGCTAAAGCTTCAAGCTGTTGTTTGAAGTTATCCTGAATGGATTTATTACTATCAAATTCAAACTCTGATTCTACGGTCATTAGAAAAGCGTCCAGTACAAGACGCGCTTTATTTTCCCACCATCTATAGATGGTTGTTTTGCCTACTCCAGCTTGTGCTGCAATCGCCTCAATCGTTAAAGATGAATAACTGTTGGATTCTAACATTTCAAGTGTTGCAGTAAGAATCTCTTTTTTACTTCGAGGTTCTTTGTTTTTCACGTTCATATTCATTTCACCTCCTAGATGTTATTTAAGTTTTTAAAAGGGTGTAATTATAGAACGATACGTATCGTTTCATTTGTTAAACTATCTTATATCATTTTCATGAAATTTAAAATAGTTAATTTGAGAATTATTATTTCCTGGATTTAGGCATGCGTTAGATGACGAAACATAACTTGCGCATACAAAAATTAACGCTTCGGAATGGTCCGAAGCGTTAGTTTTCGTGGATATTTGCAATTAAGGATTCGATGACTGATTAATTATGTGCGATATGTACAATATGATCCTTTTTATTTAAATTTTCACATATAAATCATGGATATCAAAGCTAAGTTAATCATTGTTTTTTCTTTGTTCTTTTTCTCTTGATTTTATCAACTATAAACATAATAAAAATAATAACAAAAATAATTACGATAATTATACCTACTGGTGATTCGAAAAAAATGAGCATGAAATATAGTAATACCGTCTCCCAAAATGACCAGTCAAAATCAACCATAGGTTCCACCTTTCTAATAATCTTGGCGAAGTGATTAAATTTTAATGTTCGTGGGATTTGTCCCGAGAGTAATACTTGTAAGCGCTCCTATTCTATCTTATCAAGAGTCCCAGGCCACTCATTACATAAGGACGAACAATGTCCACAAGTAAATCGGTCTGATCAGCCTCCCCCTCAATTAACCAAGAAAATGCAGCGCCATAGATCGCTGAACCTGTCATTGCTGAAATGATCTTTGTATGTTGGCGGTCTGCAATATCGTATTTATCCCCTCTCAGAAATATGTTTTCAATGATTTGCTGCAGCATATTTTTTACTTTCTCATCCACCAGCTTAGCAATGGATTTGGAATCCATTCTGCATTTCTGATAAAAATCAACGATGTACTGATGAGTCAACAAGATCAGCTGGTTACATATTTCATCTGAAAACTCCCGTGCATTTATTACTTGTTCAGGAATCATTTGATGAAAAGACTGTTCTGTAAATTCATCGAGTAATGCATATTTATCTTCATAATGAGCATAAAAAGTAGCCCGGTTTATCGTAGCTTTCTGTGAGATATCTTTTATTGTCATTGAATCAAATCCTTTAGTCTGTAAAAGATTTCTGAAAGCTTCTCTTATTAACAGGCGAGTCCGTATTACTCTCGGATCTTCTTGATGTACCATCTGAATATCCCCTTTCTAAAACATCAATTATCGGAATTTGTTGTCTATGCAACTCTTTTCTTACACTGACGGTTGTAAGCATAAACTTGCCATACTATTATCTTATCAAACAGATGTTGCTTAAACAATCAGTGTCTAGTTAGTCGGAAGGAATGATAATAGTGAACATAAAACAAAATAGACTTCTAATTTTTGGGGCGGGTGTGATTGGCAGTTTATACGCTCTTAGATTTGCACAATCGGGGTTTGACGTCACTTTACTGGCTCGGGGAAAAAGGCTGGATGAACTTAAGCGGAAGGGTTTGAGATACAACGACAACGGAATGATAAAGCAACTATCCATTAAGACGGTCGAAAAGCTTGCAGATGATGACATCTATGATTTTATCTTTGTTCCTGTACGATATGATCAGGCAGAATCTGCCCTGTCTGCGATCAAAAATAATCAGAGCAAAACAATAATTACACTGACCAACACTATTGGTTATAATTCCTGGCTAGAGATCGTAGGTGATCGGTTACTTCCAGGTTTCCCTGGTGCAGGTGGAGACATTAAAGAGGATATTTTATACGCTCAATTTGGTTCCAAAACTTATTTTGGTGAAATAAATGGACAAACGACCGAAAGAGTTAAGGAGCTTGCTTTGATATTCGAAACAGCTGAAATGCATTATGAAATACAAAAAGATATTCAAGCATTTCATGTTTCACATGCTGCACTCGCTGCAGTCAACAAGCATTTTTATACGAATGAAGGAATGGTAGATATTGAGACAGCAATAAGTGAAAGCATTCTTAGCAAAGTAGCTACAGATATCAAACAAAATCTTCACTTAGTAGAGCAAGCTGGAATCCCTGTAATCCCGGCCGAAACGAAGTCAATGGGAGAATTGATGGAAGAAGAGATTATATCCCGGTATCGGCAGATGCTGAGTAATGAATTTATCATTGATGTTAAGTTTGGAAACCAAGCTATCAGCAGAAAAGCAGAAATAATGTTATTGGATGAAAAGTTTCATGAGAAGTTTTCGTTTTTGTCCAAGCAAATTTTTCCATAAAAGTTATCAAATGAGTTCATAGCCCATATTACTTAATACTAAAACAACGTAAATATGGAGGTGTTAGATTGCCACTGAATCAAGATCAGCAGATCTTTCAACAAAGTACAACAACTCAAAACTGGGGAAATATTCAGGGACAGACCTTAGTTGCGGGCCAGGGTAGCTTGAGAAGAGGAATGAACTATAAGTTAGGCGCACAGGCTATGGCACAAATCAATAATTTATTAAATAAATGGGCTGAATTAAAAATATTGGGGAGTGCCGAAGTTTCACTTCTTCTCCAAGTACAGATACAAACGCCCCTGGATCTATTCGACGAAGCCGGGCTATCTGGACGACTTCAAGCCGTTCTTAAAGCGGCGGTAGCGGCTGGATTAAGTATGAATATGACCGTTAAAGAGTTATTGAAAATCCTGAAGAATAAACCGTCAGGAAATGGTTTATCCGGTGAATTGATTGAGCTATTGTTAGAAGAATCAGAGCTCGAAGGTTATTTGTATGCCCAATTTGCGGTTGGTTTTATGGCGTATGCCAATTTTGTTATGCTTGGTAATTTACATAAGACAGCTACTCTAGGGGAATCTGGATTCCAATTTGTCTATGAGGCGGGAATGGGATTTATTGCGGGGGGTGGTTATAGAGGTGGCATCAATTTTAAATTCCCCGATCCTGCAAAACTGGTCAATCGTTATGGGAACGGCTTAATTGAGGGCATTGTTAATAAAGCTATTGACACACAGCAGGAACAAGCATTAATGCTCGGTACTATGCTTAGGATAGGAGTGAAATCAGCCTATGAGGTCAGTAGACAATTAAATGAAGGTACCGGGAGCAATACCGAAAAACTAGCGCAAACCGTTCTTACATTTATTGGGGGGCAATTCCAATCGTTGTTCTTCTTGACTATGAATGTGTTCTTTAAGGAAGAGATCCTTCGTTTACTTGGCCTTGCTTCTTTACCAGCTGAACAAACCACAGAAGTCATTCAAACCCTGAAAGGTTTTAATTCTTTTCAGTTAGTGCCGGATAACCATGAAATCTTTGTTCGTTTAGACTCATTATCAGCATTAATTCAAAACGAGCAGCTTAAGAAGGAGTTTGTCCGAAGTATTTCTGCTTTGTGGGTATCAGCTTTGTTGCTCCCCCTTGCAGTGGAAGCGGCAGATAAAGCAACCATCCCTACTTTTACGGCACAATTGTCTTACCAACCTCCTCCCGCTGTCAAAAGTGCAATTAATACAGATTTGAACCGTCCGTCTGACACAAATTTGAACCAGGGTGATCTTCTTTCATTTCAACTTGATAAACCTTTGACGATTGCCATTCAACATGTAGATAGCGTTCGGGAGATAGCAGCAATTCTGAAACCTGCCGTTTCAGGAACTGCCCAAGATGCAATGAAGTTCTTATTTAGTCCCTCATTTCCTTCGACTACAGGGGAAAACTCTTATAGATCAACGCTTGGAGCCATAAACCAAGCTTTCGATCATTATGTGGATACGGAAATAAGTGCTAGAAAAACTGCAATCTCGAACACTTTGGCTGGCGAGGAAGAGATTAAGATACTGTTTGAGCAAGCCCTGATTCCCTGCATACAACTGACTTCTGATGTTCTGATTCCAGAGATCGTTAATGGATTTCAAAATTTTGACATAAAAACTATGCAAGAAGCATTATCCAGCGTATTACTCACAATGCTTGGAAGAAGCGTTATTCATGTCATGGACGGAATTCAGACTTCAGTTAATGAACAAATCGAGGGTCTTCTTCGCGAAGCTGCAGGTCAGGCTGCAAATGTTCTTGGACCACTTGGAGCTCAAGATATTTTAAAGAAACCGTTGGAGGCAGCTGTTAAAATTATTGCGGAAATGGTAGCGCCTTTGACACCTGAAGCACAAGAACAGCTTTTTGAGAATGCTTTAAACATATTTACTCCAATAAAAGGTAACGCCGTGGACTTTGCCAACCATTTGCAAAGCGATCCGATGTGGATGCCTCAAATGGCTGAAATAGAAGCAATAGCCAAAATATTGATAAATCATTTAACTGATCATATGATTCAATTCGCTCTAAATCTGATTCCAGCGTTGTTTCAAGCCTTGATCGATGAACTACTCGCCATAATCGAACGCTGGCTAAATGAAATAGCCAAGATATTAAATACTATTACCGACTTCATAACTAAGCTGATGCAAGAAAAACTAATGAAAGAACTGATTGAACCAGTAATGGAAATCGCTGAAAAAGCCGCTGACGTATTAACGTTTAACATTTTTTCTCTAATCGGTGCCGGTAAAGTAAAAGATGAATTTTTCAAAGGGTTAAGAGGAGCAGTCGAAGCTATAATTCAAGAAGCAATCATCCCTCCTGTTGTTATGACAGTGAAAGAAATCAAGTTCAATCCTCGTAAGCTCGTGGATCTTTGCCGAGACGTTTCCGACTTTACTTTTACTAAATTTTCCGAGATTTTTAACGATTATATTTTTGGGGAGATCCAGAATCAACTTGAAAAAGGTTTAAATATGAAAAATTTCAAATTGGATATTAAGGTGCCGGTTTCTTTTTCGATTGACTTACCATGGCCTTTAGGGTCACAATCCTTTTCTCATACGTTTAGACTTACAGATGTCCTCATTCCGTCATCAATCGTTTTGGACATTGTAATGAATTTAATACGTAACAATCTAAAATTAGGAGGAACATCTGAGTATCTTTTCCAAATGGTTGTAGCAACTATCGATAATTTAAAAAAAGTAGATCAATATAAATTGGATATGGCAGATGCTTTGAAAAAGTATAGTAATTAAAGGAATATTCAAGATTCCAGTTCCCTTATAATGCAGTTTATAACTCAAAAAAGGCAACCAGTCATCCCTGTTTTTTCGGCGACTGGTTGCCTAAATTTGTGATTTTTTGTCCCTGTTCTATTCCTTAACGACTACGGTCATTTCTTTGCTACGTGTGATCCCGCTGCTGTTCACCAGCTCAGCCAGATTCATCGTGATTTTGAAACTGCCGTCACCATCCCAACTATCATTTCCGAAAGCAAAAAGAGCTAGAGCCAAGTGAACTTGGCTCCAGCTCTTTTGTGGTGCTTACAATTCCATTACTCTGTAAATTAAAGCAGCGGCTTCCGCACGTGTGGTCAGGCTCAGTGGTCTGAAGGTACCGTCGGCATAACCGTTGACAATTCCTGTCTCCCGCAGGTACTCAACCGCATCCATCGCGTAAGAACCGATTTGATTCTCATCGGCAAAAGTTGCTGCCTTGCCGGAGATATCCGACTGGAGAGCAGTTAAGCTCAGAGCGCGAAACAGAATAACAGCCATTTCTTGGCGGGAAATAGGTTCTTTTGCGGCAAATACGCCTTCGCTACGTCCGTTAACAAGCTTTAGCGCCAGAGCTGTTGAGACAGCTTGGTAATACCAAGCATTTGAACTCACATCTTTGAAAGTACTGCTACTCTCGGCTTGAAGTTCTAGCGCTGATACTAACAGCTGAACAAATTCCGCTCTTGTAATTTGCCGGGCAGGCTCGAATTTGCCCCCGCCTGTGCCATGAATAAGATCACGGGAAGCCAAAGCTTCCAAGATGACTGTGGAGCCTGAATCAACATCAGAGAAGTGGATATTTGCATTAGCTGCAGCATAGAGTCCAAAATCCCTTGTTGTAAACGTTGTTTTGCCTGTACCTGATACGTATTTGGAGTTTTTGACCACTTCGGCCACTCCCTCGCCGGTAACAGAGTAGACGATGGCTTGATGTGGAACTTCATCAGGGTTTAATTCATATCCAAATGATACCTTCATTGCCGCAGAAGGGCTTAATGTTTCTTTGGACTTACCGTCTACCGTCATTGAGATCCGGAACAAAGCATGCGTTTTCCATTTCTCTTTTAAGGCAACTGGAAGGGTTGACGCATCAACAAAATGGATAGATAGCTCCAACTGCCGGGCACCCTCTGGAATATTCTCACCTAAAGTGTTAATTGGAAGTGTTATTGTGGCAGCACCTGCTTTTACAGTTAGGGAAGTAACATTATCTTTTAGTTCGGGAATGGGCACTTGAAAAGCCACACCACTGGCAGTCGCATCCTCTTCAGCAAGCTCAAGTACTAAAGCTCCATCTTGCACTCCCTTCATCGCTTTTTGGAGTTCTCCTGTGGGAAGCTGTGCAATTATCATTCCTTTAGCACCGGGTGAACCCTGAATGCGAATACGGCCCGCTGAAATTATATTCACTGGATTAACTATTTTTCCTCCACTACTCTCATTTGTGTTGCCACTATTATTGCTGCCGGACGAATTGCCGGGCGTATCTGTTCCCCCACCTTCTTCACTCCGCACTACATTCAAAGTGTATGTCTTAGTTGTTATGCCGTTCGCAGCGGTAACTTTAACATCGATTCTGTTATCTCCTACCTTAAGCTCACTTCCGCCTGTTACCGTCAATTTGGCTTCTGCATCAGAAGGTGTCCCAGTTACAGCCACCGCTGTCTTGGAAAAGGGCACATTTATTGTATAGGTCAGTTTCTTACGGTCAAACCCAGGGATGTCTGTACCGTCCATACTCAAAACGCTCAAATCGGCATTATCACTCAGTGGTGTCTCTTCTTCACCTTCTACGTTCATAAACTGGAAGGTGCGGAAAAGTGAGGCGTCCTTCGCAGCGCCAATGCCTGATCCCCATTCAATATATCCTTTTCGACCCGCGCCATCATTATCGTTAACCAGCATGGAGAAGCTTAAGATATCGCTCGCCGCTGGACGGATCGGGCTTATTTCGCTCCAAGGTAGTGCCAGTGCATATGATGTAACCTTGGTCGCCTCATCTCTGGTCACACTTAAAGTTCCCTTAGTCAACACTCCGGTAGCTGCACCTTTCATGGACAGCCAACGATATATTTGCGGCCCCTCTGGTGTTTGCGAGATTCCGTATTCATACCAGGATTGACAATCGCCCGGTACACCGGGAGCAAGACTGAACTGAATACTGTCATTTTGCCAAATATTAATCCCGGCGGCATTATGGCTGAATACATCATCGCGGATATCGGCGGTCAAATAAATGTGTTCTTCATCCCAGCGTAGTTGCGCTGTTCCACTAAGATCATCCGCACCCTTATATCCGTTGAGCAAAGGGGTTCCGTCCGCAAGATCAATCAGAGCTGGACTTCGTGTATCGGACTGATGCTGCATCCGGTTAATATCTATGTTTTGCTTGAGGTGAACTGTCTCATAACCTTCAAGGTCAACTGTCAACTCAAGAGGATATTTAACCCCTTCAGAGAATCCCGGCAGTGGAATTGAATAAGTAAATCCACTATTTGGGGCAATTTCAGACAATTGCGATTCACTACCGCTGATCTGACCAGTCTCTTCCCCTAGGGTCCAGGAAATCTTTTTAATTCTCAGAGGATCCACACTGGAATTGTTCGTAAATTGAAGTTGTAGCGACATGCCGCCGTTATTACCATCTGTAATATGAGGAGCAATTTTTAAACCTTGAAAATATAGTCGCAGATCATCTACAGGGGCTTCTGGAAGAGTAGCAGGATCAAGTCCGGGTCCATTATAAGCTCCAATATTCGGTGGAGTTGCTGCTGAAACGGGATTGCCCCAGTAGTCCCGCCCACCGTTGTCAGCAATGACAGCACCGGCCCCAAGTGCAGGAGACCCCTCTCTCAGCTTGTAACCGTCCACTGTATTCCAGCCCATTCCGGCGGTGCCCTGAGCAACTAAGAGTGGATTTGCTGTGATAGGATTGGTATTTTCCGGCTCGCTTACTGGATGGTTGCCATATAATAGATTATGGTCGAAGCTACCGTTCACCCCTGGCAGATTATAACCTCCTTGACCAAGGTTGTAGACCAGATTGTTCCTAAAAGAATATGGAGCGTTAATATTTCCTGCGTCATCCCATTCATGATCGATAATTTTGGTGTTTTGCCCAGCTCCGATATAGATAGTATTGTTATAGATTTGTGTATCTGGCGTAACCCCGCCTGCAAAATTAAACGTATGCGTTAGATCATTCTGGCTGATGTTGTATCTGACTACATTGTTAGAGGAGCCTGTCAGCACTCCCGGAGTCAAACGGGCATCGACAAAAAGCATGAATCCGCCTTTGTTGCCATGGCTGTAATTATATTGAACCACACTGTCCATCGTATCGATATCCAGATTGAAGCCCTGACCATCTCCCTCTGGTTTGTTCGTGTTAAAAGACTCATTGAACTGGACGATATTATTCTTGCCGCGAGTCGGCCAAATTGCGGCAGAGCCGTTAAACTCGCCTTCTTCGGAATAATTTCCGCCTTCCTCCGCTATGTTATGCTCAATCACCGCTCCATCCGCACCGAAGGTGAGAATACCGTCGCTGTCGGCTTGTTTGACATAATTTCCACGGATCGTAACATTGACCGTAGCATAGTCTGCTCCGTTAAAACGCTGATCCCATACCACAATACCGGTCCGGCCTATCCGTTCCACTGTATTGCCCTCGATCCATACCCATTCGAACTTGTCCGTGCCCGTCGTTCCGCCCACATATACGGAGATACCTCCAAACGCATGCGGGCCACCTTCGGCTCCGGAAACCGTCGGATAACGGAAACTGCTTGATACATCATGGACATAGTTATCCTGAATGCGGATATTACTTAATGTTCCTCCATTAGCATTCTCCACCATAATACCTTCCCGGTAAACACTTCCCCTCTCGGAAGCATAATTAGTGACCTCAAGATCCCGAATCACCCAGTTCGAAGCGTTACGTAGGTATACAGCTGCTCCGGCCATGCCTCCACCGTTGATAATCGGTTTGCTTCCACTCCCATAGGCAGATATTGTAATCGGTTCTTCATCTGTGCCGCTGCCCTTAGGATATAATTGTTCGTTCCAGATTCCACCCTTCTTTAACAAAATACGATCCCCAGCTTCAAAGGTAGTCTGATTCACTACAGAGAAGGTCTTCCAGGCAGTCTCCGGTGTTTTTCCATCGTTGTTGTCGCTACCTGCAAATGAATCCACATAATATTCTCCGTCTCCACCGCTGCTCCCTCCATCTCCAGGCAAGCGGTTGGATAAAGTGACCGATCCTAGTTGCATCAGCCAGGGTGCGGAATCACCGCTAAGCTCGATTTTTAAATAATGAATGCCGGAAGGTATCCCTTGTGCCGGAGTATAATTCGTCCCAGTCCAAGCCGCATCACCAGTGGCCTGTGGAGGTTCATGAACAGCAGAAAGTTCTGTCCAAGTGGATGCATCCGCCGAACCATAGAACTTGATAGTCCCGCTAGACCCGGCAAAGGAATGCATGCGGGCTGTGAAATGTTGCAGATTATGCAAATGGTACACGAGTGATTCTGCTGAGTCTGCTGTTCTCACCGCACGAGAATGATCTCCACCAAAAAAAGCGGGATTGCTTGTATCTAAAGACCAATTTGTACTGTGTGCATAAAGCTGTGCAATGTCGTCAAGCTCATCAACAATCGTTTTTGGTGCAAGCGACACATTGGAGAGCGTAAGGTGCCCAAGCTGCATCAGCCAGGTATCGAGGTCACCACTGACTTCAATTTTGAGATAATTGACACCATCCGGCAGCGCCCCCGAGGGTGTATATACTGTTCCGTACCAGCCAGAACCGGTTGCGGTGGGACTGTCGTTGATGGCTGGAAGCTCCGTCCAGATATCTGCATCTGGCGATCCGTAGAACTTGATAACAGCCGTGGAACCAGAGAAATAATATGCTTGAAGCGTAAACGACTGAACTCCAGTCAAAGTGTAAATGGCATAGCCAGTCTCCGTGGAGGTTCTGACCAGCCGGGCTGCATCTCCTTCGAAAAACTGAGGATTACTACTGTCAATTAGCCAGTTCTCGGACCTGTGTTCCGCTGCCGGTAGGGTTGAGAAATCATCGGCATTCGTCTCTTCAGCATGGGCAGAAACGCCCATTACAGGAAGCACCGCTGTGAAGATCAGCACCATTATAAGCAGTGATTTTGCGAGTTTTTTGAACATTATTGTATTATTCCCCCTTGAACATTTATTGGATGGTATGGTTTGCGAGATCTTCAGCCATCGGGTAATTCCATTCCACGACAGCTTCGGACAGCTTTTCGTCCACAATGGATCTATACTTCTGCTGCGCCAAATTCAGTGCGATGGCATCCTTCACATGATCGAGCGGCTGAACAGCTGCATCATCTGCCGACAGGCAGTAAATTAGGTGAATAGCCCCATTTTCAGTAAACAAACCGCTAAACTCTCCCGGCACCAGTTGCTCTGCGGTAAGCAATACCTTTGGATTTTCCAAAGCTGCTGTTCGCCGTGAAGCACTTGTTATTTTCACCTCGCCAACGTTTACGCCAAACTCTTTTGCCTGGTCTTGGAAGTCTGTGCCTGAAGAATCTGTTGCTGCTGTCGCTGTTGCTATTGCATGGAGCTTTTCCATTCTTTCTAAGGCTTTTTGCTGATCTTTGTACTCTGTTTCTGGGCCAAAGGGAAGCGTTGCCCATTCCAGACGAATCGTTCCCGGCAGAGAATATTTCGCAATTAGATTTGCTGCATATTCCAATTTCACCTGTTCGTCTGAAATCACGATACTTCCGTTACTGCGCATGGCCTCAATCGTGGCATCCTCAAGGTTGCTCATGTAATAACTGAAATAGGCCTGCGTCTCCAGATGAAGAGGACCATACACCACCTCCTTATTCGCTGCTGCCTGACTCCGCCGATTATTCTCGCGCTCCATTTCCTTGAGAAAATCTTCAAAACTGATATCCGTTACGACTCCTGCTTCTTGAGCAAGCTGTAGCTCCATCCGCTTCGTCAAAAGCTGAGTTTGAGCTGTATTGATCCATTTCTGCATTGGATTTTCGCCGGAATAGTAGGCAGACCAGAAGTCTATTGAATAGTCGGCGTTGTAAGTTTGTTTAAAATAATCAACAATCAGTGCCCGATTCATTTGAAGATGCCAGTTGAACTCCGCAGCTGTGGCCTCCTGGCCGTTAAGGGTCAGAAGCATTTCTTCTGCTTGTGGAGCTTGCAACTTCTTCGCACCAATCAACAGCAGGCTTCCTGCTAACAGAGCGGTCAGAATAACGATTAGCTGATTTCTTTTGGAATGAAGTTTTAGAGTCATAAGTTATTTCCTCCTCTCTCATCCTCGATGTTAAGCGCTTTCATTATCTTCGATATTAGACATGTTCACCTTGAAATAACAGGCGGGAAAGCTGCGAAATGGTTTGCCATTTCACGATTTGACTGTAAAGCCCAGTTTTCGCCCCATAAAAAATGCTGCGGAGAATAGAGAAGTTACGTATTCGAACGTGGAATGTTGTACAATGTGCAGGAATTCAGCGCGTTTGTCGGGATTGAGCAGCAGATTGTTGTATATCAAGCATGATATCCATGCAATTACGGGATCAGAGTGATTTATAGAAAAGTCGATTTGCAATCATCACTGATTCAGTGTGTTCCTCAATTTTTTTTGATTGTAAAATCATCTAATAAAAACAAAGGCAGTCCGGAATTTTCCAGACTGCTTTGCATTGTTCTTAAGACTGATCTGTGCCCGAAAACATACAGAAATTCAAGACTCCACCTTTGACAATCTCGTCATGTGACAGAGAGTGGTGCTCCCATAGCGATCCGTTCCAGTGGACCGATTTGCTGTACACATTGGCGGGGCTGTTGTTCTCTGCTTCAATGATCCATTGCTGCCCATTTTCAAGCTGAATAGTTACCTTATCAAAAAGCGGGCTGCCGAGCACATATTCAGGAATTCCGGGACTTAACGGGTACAGGCCGATGGCGCTCCAAATAAACCAAGCACCCATGCTGCCGTTATCTTCGTCGCCGGGTAAACCATCCATCTGGCTGCTGAACAGTTCGGCCATGGTTTTGCGGACCCAATATTGCGTTTTGGACAGCACACCCAGTCTGGCAAATATATAAGGAATGTGGAAGCTCGGCTGATTGCTGATGGCAAACTGCCCCAGATCGGCGGAGGCCATTTCCGACATTTCGTGTATTTCCAAACCATAGGATCCCACTTTAAATACCGGTTCCTCGGTCATCAACTGATCCAGACGCTGGACAAAAGCCTCTTCACCACCCATCAGCCCGGCTAGTCCCGGGAAGTCGTGGGGCACTGCCCAGCTCCCCTGCCAAGCCCCGCCTTCACAAAACGGATTACCCCACTCCAGAGGATCAAATGCTTCCTGCCAAGTACCGTCCTCATTGCGACCTCTCATAAACCCAACTGTTGGATCAAACAGCAGCTTATAATTCTGTGTCCGAGCCATAAAACGCTCATAATCATCCATTTTGCCAAGTGTCTTGGCAATCTGCGCAATACAGAAATCTCCGTATACATAATCCAACGTGTTGCTTACACTTTCATGGAAACGGTCATGCGGCAGATAACCATGCTGCAAGTACAATTCAAGGCCCCTTCTGCCCAGCTTCTCGTCCACTGATGGACGATCTGCATGCTTCAGAAGACCTTCATACAGTACCTCTGTATCAAATCCGCCGATGCCCTTAACCACGGCATCCGCAGCTGCGGCATCAATCAGTGTGCCTGGCATGGCACTGCGCTCCCCTGGTGACAGCCACTTTGGCAGCCAGCCGCTCTCCTTGTATGCCAATGTCCACGCCTGCATAATCTCACCCAATAAAGATGGGAATAGGATACTGTATAAAGGAAGGCTGGTTCGGTATACATCCCACAGCCCGATATCCGAATACATTGGACCCTGGCAGATGCTGCCGTTAAAGGGGCTGTAATGGATCTGCTCGTTCTGCTCGTTATATTCATGCCACGTTCTCGGGAACAGGCAGATTCGGTACATGCAGCTGTAAAAGGTGCGGAGGTTCTCTTCATCTGCGCTTTCAGCAACAATGCGCCCCAACCGTTCTTCCCAGCTTGCCTCTGCTCTATTCAAGATCTCTCCGAAGCTGTCTTCCCCAATCTCTCGGTTCAGATTAAGCAGCGCCTGCTCTCCGCTAATAAAGGAAGTCCCGCACTTCACTCCCACTATGCCAGATTCCGGTGCAGCTATTCCTACGTAAGCGCCCAGTCGTTCGCCAGTCCCTTCATGGGTCTCCAGTGGCTGATAATCTCCGTTAAAGATTCCCGAATCCTCCATGTGAAAATCCCTATCGAACTGGAACACGAAATACATCGCGAAATTATCGGGCACCCCGGCGGTATGGCCTCTTGTGTAGCCGGTGATTCTACGTTTATCCGGCTGGAAGGTGAGATGTGACTCACCTTTCAGAGGTGCTATAATAAGCCTGTTCTGCTGCCTCTCAGCGAAAGTTATTCTTATCGCTGCACAACGTTCGGTTGGAGTCAGCTCCAGCCGGGTGCGGTAACGTTGAAGAAACACATCGAAATAGTGAGGGGACACTTGCATCTCTTCCGTTTTGAAGGAAGAAGAACGTGAACCGGGACTGAGCAGCAGTGGACCTGTCTGCGGCAACAGGGTCAGATGCCCATAATCTCCGATCCACGGGCTGGGCTGATGGGTCAGCCGGATACCCTCTAGGTGGCGATGGCGCGGGTGGAAGAACCAGGTTCCACCTGCTTCATAGGTTTGCGGGCACCAAGCCGCCATACCAAATGGCAGCGCTGTAAGTGGCAGCGTATTGCCATGTGAATACCGGAAATCTGACTCCGTCCCCTGCAATGGATTAACATAATCTAACCAACGCATATAGATACACTCCTTTAGCCAGTTTTCACCAGCTCTATATTCTCCGTTCTTTACTGATACCGGTTAAGATAATCGGAATACTTGAACATCTCCAGCTTCTACCCGCACAGTCAGTTTTGTAGTTGTGGGTTTCAATAGATTCATTGGTTGAATTTCAGCGCTGCCATCATCAAACCACGGTTCGACAGAAGTATAAACAATACCCAGCGTAACGTCAGCCTTAACCGCCATATCCCCTTCATTATGAACAAAAAGAAATGCCCCTCGGTCCTGCTCACCTTCCCACTCGGAGAGATCCGCGCGGACACCGCCGCTTGCTTGTACATACGGCTGCAGCTTTAGTTCCTTCTGTAATAGATCCCGCACCAGTTGAAGCGTTCCGGGATGTCCATCCTGCCAGTAGGCAGCCGCAAGCAAGGTACCAAACCATACGGCACGCCCGTTGCCATAAGCGGCGGTAGTCAACACAGGCATGCGGTCCTCGGCAAATTCAGCCAGTACCTTCACATGGCTTTCCAGCTCGATATCCGATTTGTAATAGGATCCGTGCACCGTATCGTCTGCTGCCGATTCCTCCGCCTTGCTGTGCTCCATAACATTCCGCAACGGAATCGCTGTCCGTGATTCGAACGCAACCTGATGATAGCTGTGATCCAGGTTCTCAGCGGAATGAATCCAAGTCTCACGGACCCCGAACACCTGGTCAAATCCATAACCGGGCACCGTATAGCTGTGGCAGCCATTCTCTGCCTGAAGTGCACCGAACGAGCATTCCGAAATCAAGATCCCGCCCTTTTCCACCCACTGGCGTAGGATGTCACACAGTTTGCGGTTCAAATATAGAGGATAAGGCATCCACAAGCAGTGGTATTGCTCCAGTGTCTTCTCGTTAACATCCGTCTCATGCAGAAATTCAACTTTATAATTGAGCTCATGCAGTAGTTTATGGGCGCCTTGTAAGGAATCGTTGTAGGTGTCCAGATGATCATGTGCCGCAAAGTTAGCAACCTGGTTCTGCGGACTGAACAGAATGGCAATCCCGTCTCCGCGCCGTTTTGCATGCATCAGCTCTTGCTTATTGTTTTGCACCAGCTTATTTAGATGAGCCATATCCTTGTACCATGGGGTTGGACTTCCGTCCAAATATACACTGCCCCATGCAGGGGCCTCCTGTCCCAATATCTCTGGTCTGTACTGCCAGAACAAATATCCCGTGATGCCACGAGCGAGCGGGGTCAGAATATGCCGTTTCATTTCCCGCAGGTCCGGCTGACGCGGCTTCATTGCAGTATTGCCTGGCAAAGCATGAATCTCCGAATTGATAATGGGTTTACCTTTGGCGGCAGAGATCAGTAGATCAGCAGACCAGGCCGAGGACCCAAGGCTATTGCCTGTCAAGTCACAGGGCTCAGCCAGCTTGAAGTCGTCCGAACCTGCTGTAATCATATTAAAGATAGGGGCGGGCACAGTGTGGGCCATAACAGGATGCAAAAGATCCAGTGACTTCACTATATCTACCCGGCTCCGCAGCTCATCCGTTAAAGTACCGGACATGTACAGGCGCCAGTCCACCAGATCATTAAATACGCCTTGTCCACGCGGTGCCTCTACTTCCTCCCAGCTCCCGTAAGTCCGCTGCCATGATTCATTGAGGGCTTCCAAAGTAACATATTTATTTTTCAGCCATTCTTGGAACACCCACAGCGATTGCTCGCAATAACACACCTGGTTGTCAAAAGACAACTTGCGCTTGATTCCTGTGGTTAGTTCAGGCTCATTCCATAAATCCCAGACCCAGAGCGCCGGATGATCCTTAAAAGTCTTCACCGTCTCCGCCAGAAACTTTGCCTTTTCTTCGGCGGCAGCTGGATGATGATAACAGGGCCCCGGCGCTCCGCCGATCTGGCGGCAGTTAATCGCCCTTGGTTCCAGAATGGAACCGTCCGCTGTAACCATTTTGGAATCAGGATATTTTTTATAGAACCAGGCCGGCGCCACGTCGAAAATTACATTCAAAATGACCTTCAAACCATTCCTCTGCGCAATATCCATTAGCTCCTGAATATCATCGAAATGATAGGTCCCTTCTTTGGACACACTCGCGCGCCATTGTACCCAATATTTCACACAATTGAAGCCCTGTCCGGCAATATTGCTTAGGTCTTGTTCCCATTGATCACGGAAGGGGGTCGGGGAACGGTAATATTGAAACCCAAATGGAATAAATGAATCTTGCATCTAGTGTACTCCTCCTACAACGTTCAATTTCGATCTCTCTATGTTTATAAAAGCGCTTACTGCTCTTTTACGCTTAAAGTCTATCACAGTGGATTTTGCAAAAGTTAGGATGGAATCCTATGAAACGGTTTGCGAAGCTGTTGAAATGTTTGATCCTTACGCTACGTGGCAGTCACTGCGCAGAGTCACCGGGGAATATACTGCGAAATCGTTTGCGATCCTGACAACCTCAGAAATTATACCTCCTCTTTAAGAGGTTTCATGTTTATAATGGCTGTAAGACATATTAGAAACTACTTCGAGGTGAAGCCAATGTTGAAAGCGCTTGTAGTGGATGACGAATATCTGGTCCGCATGGGCATCACCCAGACCATAGACTGGGCAGAATACAACGTCGAGATCATAGGAGAAGCCAGCAATGGCGAGGAAGGATTGGAGCTTGCCCTAGTGCACCGTCCAGATGTGATCATTACCGATATTCGTATGCCGTATATGAACGGTCTTGAGCTCATCGAAAAAATACGGGAACAGGACATGCTCGTAGGGATTGTCGTGCTCAGCGGTTATGACGAATTTCAATATGCGCAGGCTGCTTTGCGTTATGGCGCCTCCACCTATTTGCTAAAGCCCATTAATATAGAAGAACTTGCAAATACAGTTCGAAGCGTCGGGGATGAAATCCTTGGCAAAAAGCAACTCTCCAAGCGGTATTCACAGCTTAATGAGGAATTGGCCTCGATCTCCAAGCAGTTCTGGCAGGATTTGCTGCATGACCAACTGCATAACGAAGAGTTTATTTCAAATAAGATAAAATTACTGGAACTGCAATTGGAACCTGGAAAAGCTATCCTACCGCTGTCCATTACCTTTCCTCCTGATAACGGCCTTCAAGGAAATACTGTAGGCAAAGCGCTGGAGGATGCAGCGGCGACTATTCTGGAAGCGCATTCTTTTGAGCAACTGTGTCTATTCCGGGACAGCCATCTGGAGTGGGTTATGATCCTTCGGACCGGGGAACCAGAGCTGGCCGGAGATTCTGCACGAAAATTGGGCAAACAACTATCTGAATGGAGCCAACAGCACTTCGGCCAGGCCTTAAGCGTCGGCATAGGTAAACCTGCGGGAGAATGGAACGGGATCGTAGATTCATACCGGCAGGCTGTACTTGCTGCGCAGCGTGCCCTTTCTGGCATTGAACGTGTGCTGTATGCTGAAGAAGAGGCTGGGGCTCGGTGCCGGCGTGAAATCAGGGACGCACTCGCTTTTATCCGGGAGCACTATGCCGGAAACATTACCGTTGAGATGGTTGCTGCGGCGGTCTTCGTCAGTCCAACCCATTTGATGCATCTATTCCGTAAAGATCTGAACAAAACCTTTTACGAATGTCTGACGGAATACCGTATCGAGGAAGCCAAACGTATGCTGCGCAATCCGAAGTATCGGGTGTACGAGGTTGGCAATCAGGTCGGCTTCACCGACTCCAAATACTTTAGCCAGATCTTCAAAAAAATGACGGGCATCCCGCCGAGTGAATATGCAAAAACCTATGGGTAAGCGGAGACTAGCCAACCGGATGGATTCCTGGATGAGGCGGTTCAAGATCAAAAGCCGGATTGTTGTTGTTCTGTTAGCAGGACTGTCTCTGCATCTGGTGCTGATGCTCGTTATTTTCAATTTTTATTCCTATACCTACCTGCAAAAGGATCTGTACCGCCATGTCGTTCAGACTCAGCGCCAAATTGGGCTTAGCGTGGAGCTCATGGTCGATGACATTCAAATGTTGTTTCTGCGGTTTCTGGTGAACAGTGATATCTACCAAATCATCAATAATGATTCCCTGCCGTCAGCTGATAAGGAATCGCGAATCGGAGCTATCATCGACGGTATGCTGGCCCAGAACGACCTGGTGGGTAACGTGATTATCAGCACCAACGATAATATGCTTTATTCTTACCAGTCTAAGGAGCAGATGCTGGAGGTGCCTGAAGCCCTGTTCATCAAACGCATTCAGGAGAGCAGCATGCCTGTTGTCGGTGAGATCAAACGGGATGGAGAAGGCAATGCGTATATTCCATTCGGCCAGCAGTTCCGCAATTTCAATACAGGGCAAAATATCGGGGTCGTGATCATTTATGTCAGGGAGGCTGCTTTGGCGGACCTGTATTCCTCCAGCTTCACTGGCATCGGCTACTCCTTCCTGACTTCCGACAATCGGATTATTTCTCACCCCGACAAACGGCTCTTGGGCAATTTTTTGGAGGAAAACGCCCCTCTTCGCCCAGGTAAAAAAGAAGGCTATCGTACCTGGTCAGATAACGGAAATTCCTACATCATTGCTACTTATCCTTTGAATCCCCGGCTGGAGACACTTGGGGTCAGCTGGGAATTCACCAGCGTGATTTCCAATCACAAACTGCTCTCGGGAATCGCCAAAGGCAATCAAAATGCGCTTCTGTTCGCCAGCGTTACCTTTATTGTGCTGCTGATTTTTTCCTTCTATCTGGCAGCCAAAATCACCCGTCCACTGCTGAACTTGAAGAAGAAGCTGAGCCTGTTTGGCAAAAAAGATCTGGCCGCTGTTTATGAACAGCGCGGTCAGGTTGATGAGATTTTTCAGCTTGAGAACAGCTACTATCAGATGGTGGAGCGGATCAGCCAATTAATGCTGGAGAAAGATGAGGAGAAAGAAAAGCAACGGAAAGCTGAGCTGACCGCACTTCAATCACAGATCAATCCCCATTTTCTCTACAACACACTGGATGCAATTGCCTGGATTGCCCGACTGAAGAAGCAGCCCGATATCGAACGGCTGATTTCTTCATTAGCTACCTTTTTTCGAATCAGCTTGCATAAAGGCGACAAGTTCGTGACCGTGGACGAAGAAATCCGCTTGGTGCAGAGTTTTGTGACAGTTGAGCAAATGAGGTTTCCGGATAAGTTCGAGATTGAATACGAGATTGAGGAATCGCTGCGCAAGGTTCGCATTCTGAAGCTGATTCTTCAGCCTATTGCAGAGAATGCGATCAAACACGGCATCAGCGAGAAACGCGGGATGGGCCGAATCTGGATTAAAGGCGAATTAGTGGCAGATGAGATTCGCTTCACAGTGACTGATGACGGGGTGGGATTTTCCAACGGTGCGACGCTTAGCCAAGCCAAGGAAGATGTGTTGTTTCAGAGCGGGTATGGACTAAGAAATGTGGACGAACGAATTAAACTGGAATATGGTCCTCAATATGGTTTAAGTATCTCCAGCACGCCGGGGCAAGGCACCACGGTTACGATCAACTTGAAGAATGAACTGCCCAATTAGCGAATTTAGTTTATAAATGCGGACATAACAAAGAAATCGATCCTTTTTGAGTGGGTAGAAGGGACTTCTACTTTGCTTAAAAAGACGATTTCTTATTTTTTTCTGAGTAGTGGCAAATTAAAGATACTTTTGAGAATTATAGGTGCTTTAGTTGTATTTAATACTGCTAAAGCACCCTTTTTTTGCAGCGAGCAGAAGTTTAAGTGTATTTGGTACATCTATACGTTCCAATTCTGTTGGCAGCAACTAACTTTCCGAATAATAAGTGTACTGAATACAACTATATCTTACTTCATCCGTTTATTGCCCACGCTAGATGTATGAAATACACTTCGGTTAGCGATTTTCATGATTCAGACTCCATCTTATCTTAGTCTTTCATTGTTGAATTAATCTTCAGGTACAACTGCTTCAGTGGATTAACTATACTGCCGCTAAGCACTGAGATCAGCAGCCAGAACACTATGAACACTACGATGTTCAGGGCGAGCATTAAATACTTAAACGTTCGCAGCTCTGCATTCATGCCATCTGCTGAGATATAGGTGACAATCCGCTCTGCCGATTCCGGTAGTGGATAGAGCAAAATCAGGCCGTCAGCCGTTTCCCGCTCCAGCAGATCTGCATCACCTCTGCCTGTACTATTTTGATCGATACCCTGTGTCACTGGCTCAGCCAAGGTAGCTTTTTCCGAAGTAACTAGTGCTGCTTTGATCTCCTGCAGTCGCTCCTTCGGGACATCGGCAGCACTCAATAGCTTCCCGTTTCCGGTCAGTAGGTAAACTTCATTTTCCCCGTAGATTGTATTCTCGCCAGATAGGTAGAAGCTGTAAAGCTTGTCAATCTCCACTTCGAGCGAGAGCAGACCGAGGACGTCTCCCATCGAACCCTTAATTTTTACTTTAAGCAACAGACGGTCGCGCAGATCCGAAGGTGCATTCATTAGATACTCCCGGTTCAGCACCGTCCAGCGCAAAGCCTGCTCTCGGTTATTTAGAAATTGTTCCATCCCTGGTTCTTTTTTGATCTCTGCAAAGGGCAGCAACCCGGAAACATTGCTCGAGGAGTAAGTTCCCCCTGCTTCTCCCCAAATGTAAATGCCGAGAATGTCACTACTGGAAGAACGTATGCCCTCAAGTATCGGAGAGATTGCCCCGTCATATGTTGGTTTTTTCAGCGCATTCTGCACCACCTGGTTGTTGGATATAAGCTTCGAGGTCTCCTCCAGCCAGTTCATGAACAGAAGTGTGTTCTTATGCTGCTGGCCAGTGTACTGAACGGATAGCTGCCGTAGCATGTCAAGGCTTCTATGCTCCATAGTACGGTACAGAATGAAGCTCGAAGCGACAATATAGACAGTAATGAACAACACCAGGACTAGGCGGATATTGCGGCCGAACGATCTGAACATATGACTTCCCCATCCCCCTCCGGTGTATGAATCATGAAAACAAAATCAACTGAAATCAGACTAACAGCTAAGGTGACTAATGTCGATCTCCTTGTAAAAGGAACCCTCATCTGTCTCATGCACTTCATGATTAGGCAGAATTATTGTAATTGCCGATCCGGTTTGCCAGGAAGCTTTCATGTGGAAGATCTCCTGTCCTGTTACTGAACGGATCTCCCATTTGATGTTTATTGGGCCGATACTTGTATTTACGGTTCCGCTGGCCTGCCGCAGTTCTCCATAGTGGGGCTTTATAGTTATTCCCTCTATTCCTTGTTGGACACCCAATATCCCTCTGGTGAACTCAGTGATCGGCAGTGCGCTCCATGCGTGGCAGTCACTTCTGGTGCCGGTTGAATCTATTTCTGGAAGTGTAGTGAGATTAAGCTCCAACTGCTTCAACCACCGTGTCCATAGTCCGAACGAGCGGTCATACATTCCGCATTTCTCTAGCGCGCGGAATAGATAGTAGCTCATCGGCAACGAAAGCTTAGCCAGTGATGTGTCTGTTAACGTTGACTCCAGCAGTGCCGCCCCTTCTACAACATCCACTGTGCCCGCTAAAACCGCCCAGACCTGCGTGTGCTGGCTATGCTGCGTTCCCGCAGTTGCCTCCGGACTGTCGCGGAACAGCAGACTGTTCGTTAGCCGGCAGCAATCCAATACCGCAGCGTTGACCGCCGCTTTGCGTTGACGCAGTTCACCAGCAATCTGTGTCCAACCGCTGGCTGCAAGCAATTCAGCCGCTTGCTCCAGCGCGGCCGCATACATCAGGCTCAGTACGGTTGCGGGTGCATCATCAGTACAATCCGGTGCGCCGAGCGGCCATTCCTCCACCCAATCGAAGTAATTCCAATATTGGCGGGGCGTTCTGTCCACCAGACCCTCCGGAGTCAGATGTTGATCGAACCAGTCCAGCACAGATAACAGCGCTAACCGGTACTGATTCACCAAGGCCATATCCCCGAAGGATCTGTAGTGGTCATGAATCATTCCGATCCAATATAGGGAGAAGGAAGGAATGACCTGCGGCAGCACTGAGGGATAGCGACTTTGCAGCATCCCGTTTGGTAGCTGAGAGGCCTTATAATCTTCCATAGCTCTCCGCGCTAACCGGTCGTCCCCTGATAATAGGTACGTAAACTCCATCATCAGTTTGGTATCCATGGTATACTGCAGCTGTTCATAATACGGAGTATCCTCGTAGGTCTCATGCATGCAGCGCTGAAGTGTTCGTACACTGAGCTCCCATAGTTGGTTATATTGTTCATCGGAGCAGTGAAAGTTTCCTTCCGGCTGCAGTGGATATCCGGTCTCCCTATAGCTAAAGCTGGAAATCGTTAGAGGCTCGACACCAGCCTGCACTTCCAGCCGTACATAGCGGAAGGTACGGAACCAGAACGGTTCGTAGATTTCCATCCGCGCAGAGATGCCGTAACCTGCCGGGTGATAGCTGTCGTAACCGCCTCTTAATACATGTTCCTTCGTATTATCGCGGACAGCTTTGCGGCGAATCTCATCATCCCCCGTTTCTTCTTCATAACACTCAGCGCATAGTAGGGTAATCCGGCTACCTTTGCCTCCAAGAAGTCTAAGCTGCAAATACCCTGCGGTTAGCTCGCCAGCATCCAACTCCAACCAAAAATCTTGCCCTGCTTCTATTGTTATTCCAGCGGAAGGCAGTACTGCGTTGGGTGAAGCGCCGCCATCTCCATTTCGCAGCTCCAGACTATGCCCTTCCTCAAAAAAGGCATGCCCTTCCCCGCTACTGCTACGCATCAGCTTCAGAAAAAATTGCTCCCGCTCATACAACAGCGGAATCGGACGCCGGGCCAGCTGCCAAGGGGTTAATTGGCCATATTCATCCCGCACCGGTTGCACAATTCCGCTAGCAAGCCAGGCACTGTCATCATATTCGGGCAGTGTCCAATCCAGCAGCGCTGCGTCACCCTCCACTTCTTCCAGTCCACCCATCCAGCGTATGATCGGAAACTGCTGGAGCTTATAGCTGCGATCCTTAATACTTTTCCATGAGCTATCCGTATTTAGCTCCTGTACTAGCTGCCCTCCTTGTGTAACTGCTGCTTCCACAAGCAGCCCGCCTTTTTGCGAGCGCCAGACGGACAAAGGTCCGTCTTCACCCAGTTCAAAGGGCGTAGTCCCTGCATAATGAACGACCATAACAGCAAGCACATTTAAACCTGGTTGTAGAACATTGTCCAGACTGAATTCTTCATAATACTGTATATGACCATGTCCTTTACAAGGACCGGCCCATAAACGCTGCCCATTGACGAACAGCCTGTAGCGGCTGTCTGCGGTAATGGCCAAATCCAGGGTGCAGGTCTTTCCGATACCAGCTGGCAGTTCGAACACTCTGCGAAAGTACGCACGCTCGTGCTGCTGTTCCCTATCCGCTGATCCTTGCTCCTCCTGCGGCCAGATCCAGCGTGCTCCCCAGTCTCCCCATTCTTTTGCTGCCATGTTATGCATATCTCCTTTATCTCATTTAAGTAGTTAAGGCAATCTACGCAGAAACGGCATCGCCGCCCTTCAGAAGGACGACGTCGCCGTTGGTCTGCGTTTTATTTAACCTTATCGAGATAATCACGTTGGAATTCTTCGGCAGCCCTGTCCAAGATCTGTTGCGGATCTGCGTTCTTGTCCGTCAGTACGGTTTGCAGTACGATATCCAGCTTTTGGTACAATTCCTGTGCGTTGACTGGTTCTTCCGCCCGCATGCCTTTGCTGCCATTGTCCATATAATCACGGAACAAATCCAGATTGACGTTGTTGTATTTGTCGAGAATCTTTTGTTCTTCTCCAATCCGTTTCTCATCAGTCCAAATCCGCAGCCCGTAAGGCCCTACGATCAGCCCTTGATCGCTCAGTGTCTTCTTCTCAATATCCCAACCGGTCAGTGCCTCTTCAGAGGACTCTGGTGTAAATCCGTAGGTTTTTAGCCATTTGAATCCGGCATCAATCTGCTCAGGTGTTACATTAGGCGAGAACATATATAGGCCGCCACCGAGCAGGGTTACAGGTTTCCCGATTGGTCCTACTGGAAGCGCGGACATTGCCACATTGTCCTTGGACATCTTAGTCTGTTGCTGGATGACCGGTGACCAGTCATTCGTGCCGAAGCTCATAGCGACCTGATCGGTTCCGAACAAGCGGAACATATCGTTCGTAACATCGACCAGATTGTTGTCGGGCAGTACATCATATTTCCATTTTAAGTCCTTCACATATTGCAGGGCCGCTGCTGCTTCCGGCGAATTGAACACCGCCTGCCATTTCCCGTCTACCTGTTTTTCAAATTCTGCTCCGTATGCCCAGGCAATGTTCATGAACATCCAACCGCCTTGACCACTTTTTGTAGGCAAGAACATTCCGGCTTTACCGGTCTTTTGTTTAATAATCTGCGCAGTTTCTGCTAGCTCTTCATATGTTTTAGGAAATTTAGGAATCCCCTTGTCGTCCAGCAGTCCAGCCTCCTTGAAAAGATTCATATTGTAGAGCATACCGATGACGTATCCGTCCTTCGGAATCCCATAATACTTGTCGTCCTTGGTAACCATTTTCAGCAGATCTGGATTGATCGCCTTGTCGTAGCCATATTTTTTCATCGTATCCGTTATGTCAGCCGCGTAATTTGCCTTGATGATTTTGCTTGTTTCTGTAAAAAAGGTTTCGTATACCGTCGGAAGCTGGCCGCTGGCCGCTTTTGGCAGGAATGAGCTGACATCATAACCCCATTCATCTTTGTCCACAATAATTTCCGGATAATTGGCTTTCATCTTCGCCATGACCTGCTCATACTGGGCGATTTTGGCTTCCTCATTCGGCTTTGGCCAGTTACTGACCTTGATCGTCACCTGTTGATTGCCCGCTGTCTCCGTCTTTCCTCCGGCATTCTTCTCATTGGAGCCGCCTCCACAGCCAGCCAGTCCGGCAGAAAAAAGCAGCGTAAGTGCCAGTGTAGCTGTCAGGTTCTTGGTGTGTCCTTTTTTCAATGTAATTCCCCCTAGTCTTATTGATAAAGCATTCTTCGCAACATGTAAAGCGCTTTCTTTTTGAATCTGAAATCATCTTAACATGCACCTTCTGCAGCACCCTACGGGGCAAAACTGTGAAATGGTTTGTGATCGGGTGATGTTACCCTTTAATACTGCCGCCGAAGGATTGCCCGTTCATAATGTACTTTTGGAAAAAAATAAACAGGATAATCGGCGGCAGAATCGCAAAAGTCAACGCAATAAACTGTATGTCCTGCGGCAATGTCGCCTTCAGATTGTAAATAGCCACAATGACCGACCAGGTCGATTTATCCTTCAGCACCATAAAGGGCCAGAAGAAGTCCTGCCAGACACTGTTCATCGTAAGGATTGTAATTGTAGCCATAACTGGTCCGCTGAGCGGGAGAATGACTCGAATAAAAATACCGATTGTGCTCGCTCCGTCAATTTTGGCTGCTTCCAGCAGCGCTTGTGGGATGGTATCGAAAAAGTTTTTGAAGATCAGAATTACCACCGGATTCACAGCAGCCATAAACCACATCGGCCAGTAAGTATTGGTCAGGTTCAAGTGCAACAGCGGAAAATCAATCAAATTCTTGAACAGCGGCACCATGCCCACTGTATTCGGCACCATCATGGTCCACACGATCAGTGCAAACAGCAGGGCACTGCCCCGCGGCTTCAGCTTGGAGAAGAAATACCCGGCCAGTCCGTTAAAAGTAAGGCAGAACAGTACAGAACCTGCGGCCAGATAAGCCGTATTCAGATAATAACTGAGGAAGTTAAACTCCTGCCAGGTCTCCCATAGCTTGCCAACATTGAACGAGCGGGGGATCAGGGTGGGCGGGATTGCATAAAACTCTTTGATGTCCTTCAGACTTGAGACCATAATCCAGACCGGAGGCAAAATACAGACAGCGGCCAGCACAATCATCAGAATGAACATGCACCAATACAGCAGGCGCACCCAAGGTGATCTGTATTCTATATTGCCGATAATGCCATATGCTTCTTTAGTTTTCATAGCTTCTACTCCCTGTTCAATTTCTTATCCAGCCGGAAATAAATAATGGTAAGCACCATCAGGACTAGAAAAGTAATAACCCCGAGCGCCATTGAATGGCCTGCTTCAAAACTCCGGAACGCATAATAATAGCTTTGCAGCATCAAGGTCATTGAGGCATTGTTCGGTCCACCCTCAGTCATTACCAGGGGTTCATTGAAGATCTGGAATACACCGCTGATCTGCAAAATCATCATCAGTCCGATCATGCTAGAGATTTGCGGAATGGTGATACTTTTGAATCTCCGCCATACATTCGCACCGTCAATAGAGGCTGCTTCGTACAGATCATGATTAATGCTCTGTAGACTTGCCAGATAAAGCAGCACTGTTCCCCCGAAATTTCGCCAGGTAATCGTGAAGATAATCAGCATTATCGTCATTTGCGGATCCTGAAGCCATTGCTGCACCGGAAATCCCATGGCACTCAGCATAATATTCAGCACGCCACCCTTTCCGGGCTCAAACAAAAACATCCATAACATCGAAGCGGCAATGCCGGGAACCATACTCGGAAAAAAGACCGAAAAGCGAAAAAATGACTTCCCATGTCTCAATTCATTAATCACGACAGCGACAATAATGGGTACGGCAAAACCGATCAGTAGTGACCAGAACACATACACAAAAGAGTTGGTCAATGTCTGTTGAAACGCCGAGTTCTGTATAACATCCTTGTAATTCTGCAGTCCGGCGAAGCTTACGGCATTATAACCCTCAGTATTGAAAAAAGAGAGCACAATGCCCTTCACGAGCGGCTGCCAGGAAAAAAAGAAAAAGGCAAACAGTGTGGGTACAATTAATATCCAGGATGACCAATCTTTGAATAAACGCCGTACAGGATAACCTTTCTTTTTCTCTGTCATTAAAGGATTTAGTTCACTGGTTTTTCCAATCATGCTCCTGTCCTTCCTTCCTCCCGGAATCAAGCTTTAATCCGGTCAGGCGTTGTATAGTTGTTATACCTAAATGATAGCGCTTCCTACTGAGCGCCGAAATCCGGTAACCCTGCGAAAGCGTTTGTAAAGCTACTTATTTGTTGGCAAAAAAAAGCAGTGCACGCACCGGAATGGCCGCACACCGCTTATGTTCATGTTATGGTGAATCGTTTAGGCCTCACTTAACCCTGCGCTGATGCAGAGGACGGCCGCTTCCGCCCGAAACGCTTCGCTCGCCGGATTGGGCTGCTCCTCCAAAATACGAAGCACCGACTGAGGCTCTACGCCGGGCTGTGGCACACGGGAGGGAGAAACTACGCTCCACTTCTGCTCACCCTTGAGCCTGTATGACAGCTCATAAAGATAAAAGCCCGCATGTTGTCCGTCAGTGAGCTGGCTTACGCCAACCTGCCACGAGCAGAGTTCAAGCGGATGCTGTTTGTCCGGCAATACACCGGACGCCAGTGTGATGCGCTCATTTCGAACTACCTGCTGCTTCTGTTCCCAAGCCTGCTGATCTAGGATTCCCAGATCCAGGCGGTATTCCATTCCCGGCTCTCCATAAAGAGTCCAAGCCACAGGGCTACCCACCGCTACGAACTTAGGTGCTTCCAGAAAAACGGGTTGATGAGTTGGGACAAAACGTTCGGTCTGCTCCCACTCTCCCGCAGCCGGACTGCGTCTGCGATAATGCACCGTGCCCGTGAATTCGAGCTCCTGTTCCTGTAGCAGAGCTATTAGACATAGAGTAGCTTGCTCGTAAAGATCCGTGCAGTTGTTATGGCCGAAGCGGTATCCGATCTCATGGCGAAGCGGTATCCCGTGACTCCGAACCAAAGCCGCGAAGGAAAAGCTGAAGCGGCTGAGGGTAAAGGCATCATGCGTGCCATGGTTAATCAGCAGCTTTGTGCCACTCGCTTTAAGACCCTCCAGAAAAAATTCGGATTCCAGTCCGGTCGTTTCCTTTAGACTTGCAGAGTCAATAGTTCCCGTCAGAGTCTGTAGCAGAGTCTCGATTCCCGTGCTGCCGTTCTGTGGATGCTGCCAATCTTTCTTCCAGATTTCCCGGTAACCGGTGTCTACTTCCGCCACATGCCAGATCAGTGGGCAAGCTCCTTCGGCAAACTCACGGGTGAGCCCGTTCAGAATCAACGGCGGTGCATAACACAGTGTGTAGCGCACCCGATAGGGTAAGCAAAGCGGATTGCCTCCAGCCAGCAGCGCAGTTAAGCCGCCGCGCGAACCACCTACAGCCACTACCTGCTCTGCATCACCGCCATAACTTTCTTGACCTCTGGTAATTGCCGCCCCAATGCCAGCATAGATGGAGCCTTGCAAGGAACGGCTGCCGATATATCCTCCTCCGTTCCACAGAATGCCGACAACGCCTTTGCCGGTGCTGGCCAGAGTCTTGCCGATGATTTCCAGAAATGAGGGACCTACCGTGCTGAAGGTATTCTCATTGGCATCATAATAACCATTGAACAACAGTGGATATCCCTTAACATTTGCCGCACTCCAGAAGGGCGGCAGAATATAGGAAGCAAGGCTATGCTGGTCATTCTCTATAACTAGCAGACTGCCGCTGATGAGCTGAAATACAGGCGCATTGCTTAAAAGTGCAGCATTGTCTGTGGATGCATTGCGGAAAACCACCGGAAATCCGAAGGTCTTAAGGATGCGGTCGCTCAGGGAAACTGCAACTAGATCATCTACAGCATAGAGACTGTAGCGGTCACCGATATAATGCTCGAATTGCGGAGTTTTAAGATTCTTATTCCCCTCGTTGCCTCCGAAAAGCTGATGATCTTCCGTATTGTATACATAAGGGCTATCTGGGTCGCTATTGTAGAGCCGCGCATGCTCGGAAACAACCTTTTCCCCGGCTTCGTCCATCCGCAATGTCCCTATGCCATCTGTTCCGCCATAACGGAAGCCTCCTTTTCCCTCAGCAACGCTATTATCCCAGTGAGACACTACAGGAAGCATATTGGTCAGCAAAGGACTGACTAATACAAATACCCCCTCCCCTTTCTCGGAGATCTCTTCTGCTGCTTCAGCTTCAACAGTGTCTTCATGGAGGGTTGACCAATTCGCTTTCTGATAAGCTACTTCGCCGCCTCGCAAGCAAGCAAGCAGCAGTGGAACGTTGTGCAGCCTTAAGTAATCAGCCACTGCTCTGCTAACAGGTATAGCGACAGGTGTAGATCCCTCGGCTTGAATAAACCGACTTAGCGGAACATATGCCTCCGGTACAAAACACAATGTTTTACTCACGATTTTTTTCTCCTCCAACCTGTATCATTCTGCTCTGTGCTGTTAGGAACGACATGAATCTAATTTCTGGCAAGCCATCTGTGATCCTATAATTTTCCCCAGACAGGAATCCTCCTGAGAGTTTAGGAGTGCAAGTAACCGTTACTGTTTTGGTCTCACCCGGAAAGAGGGTATGGAACTGCTCATCCGCTTCCATCCAGTAGCGGTCTCCCCTTTCCTCTGCATGTACATGCAGCAAAACTTCACTACCGGTATTTCGGACTGTAAAACGGGCCTGCTGGCTCTTCTCCTGAGGACCCGTCGGCTGCCATAAACTCTCCTGACGCACCTCAAGATTGCCTCCTATAAGTGCAAGCGCGGGAGCATATGGATGCTTTTTATTGGTAGAGAATACATATAAATTCTGCTGTGGTGCTTCATCGCCGTCCTGGTAGGACAATCTGACGAAATATAAAGCATCGTCATGCTCTGGCACGTTGAAATTCAGCACCCCAGCGCCGACAGCCTGATCTTTGTTTCCCTCTGCCTCAAATGATTGCTGATAGATGCACCGTCCGACTGCATCGAAGACTTCCGCGTCGACTTCTACCCTGTGTCCATTTCCTCCATGCACGTATACATCTCCCTGAAATCCGGTGCTTGGTGTAAGCAGTAGACTGCGGTAGTCCAGCGAAACATGTAGCGGACGGAAGGCAGATTTCACCCAATGGTAGGCCATCTTCGTTTCACCGTAATAATCGACAAGGTTAGTGCAGGACACATTCGGCCACGGCTCGTTGAATTGCCAGACAATGCTGCCGCTGTTTCGGAACTTACGGCGGCGGTTAGCCTCCAGCACGAACCGGATTCCTTCCGCCTGTATCCACTGGCTGCAGGCAGAGAACTGCTCCAAATCTGTCATGCTGCCGAACATTTCTTCTTCACGGCTCAGCGTATCCCACCACTCCCCGTGATGTCTCCATATCGCGTTGTTCTCCATAGAAACCGGTCGCCGGTTGGTCTCACTCAGAAATTTCTCCAGACTTTTGAGAGAACTCAGACCGTCCACCCCAAATTCGCTGTGCAGCAGATTATCGTTGCTGCCATATAACTCGTAGTGATAAGGGTTTCCCATATACTTCCAGTAACCGTGTACATCATGCCCCTGACCTTTTGCATCCGTAATATATTCTACCGGGCCGGAAGCTGAGGTCGGTAGGAAGAGTCGCTGCGGATCATACTGTTCTACCAGTTCTTTCAACATCGCCAGATTGGAATCGCTGCTGTCGGAAGGCTTATTTGGCTCACTCATTAATTCATTGCCGCCGCTCCATACCGTTAGCGATACATGATTGCGTTTGTCACAGAGCGCTGTGCAGGCAGTCTTGTGAAGCAGCTCCAAAAACTCCGGCTGCTTCGAAGGGATATTGTCAATACCTGAACTGGACTGAATGAACTCCTGCCAGACCATAATGCCGTTTACATCACATAAGTCGTAAAAAGCCTTTTTCTCAATGATTCCACCGCCCCATACCCGAACGAGATTAATATGAGCTGCTTTCATCAGACGAATCATCAGTTGATATTGTTCAACCGTTACATTCCCGTAGAGATGGTCCAGAGGGGTCATATTCACCCCTTTCATATAGATCTTGCTTCCGTTAATCACCACTGTATATGGTAGGGCGTTGTCTGGACTATCTACATTGTGGATATAATCGAGCTTGCGAATGCCCGTTTGAAAGCTCTGGGTATCCAATTCCATTCCAGCTTCATCCAGTAGCTTTAGTTCAAGATTGTACAGTGGCTGCTTTCCATAACCGTTTGGGTACCATAGCTCAGGTTCGGGTATTTCCAGCTCCGCGTTCAGAAGCTCTCCAGCTCGAACTGGTCGCGATTGAACCAGCAGCAGATTCCCCTCCGGATCAGTACAGGTGATGCTCGCTGTCAGTGTCCCATCATCTTCAGAGCCAGCCATTCGCTTGATTCCTGCTTGAATGGTGATTCGACCAGACGAGATCTGATTTCTATCGTTCTCGCCAAACTCCGCATCTGTAGTGATCGACACATCATCCCAAGAGCACTGTTGATGTACCCTCAATACCACATCATCCCAGATTCCGACATTGACCAACCGGGTAGAGAAATCCCATTTATAATTAAAACGGCTCTTCTGCGTGAAGGTAGTCGAGGTTTTGCCGATTTGCCCCATTTCATCTGGCGCCTGCTTCAACAGCACTGAAATTTCAAGGCTTTCCCGCCCGGAGAGCAGGTCTGTAACATCAAATACAGCCGGCTCGAACATACCTTTATGTTCACCCAGCAGTAAATGATCAGCGTATACCGAGGCTTCATAGTCCAGTCCCTGAAAGACCAGTTCAACTCTGGCTGCTCTCAGCTCAGGCTGTTTCAAGGTCGTACGGTAAACCCACCAGCGGTTCTCCACCCATTCACAACTCAGGCTATTTAACTCTTGATAAGGGTTGGTAATCCAGCCCTGTCTGAAGAGATCATAGTGAACTCCACCCGGCACAGTGGCAGGCATCCAGTCCGTAACCCCCATCAATTCCTGTCCCAGCTCCATACTGGTGCCCTTTAGCGGAACCCAGGGCCAATACCCTTTGACTTCCCACTTCAAATCGTTCAATAGAATTTCATTCATGTCTTCTCCCGTTCCCCCAAACCCTGCTAAATTTGGCGCTGTTCCTGACGATGAGCGGCTCTGGCGCCATTCGTTAATGCGCTTACAACTTTAGGTGTGTAGCTTCATTACCAATGATAGCACCGGGTTAATGTTTTCAAAGGTCTCCAACCCTGTGAAATCGTTTGTAAAACTGCTCAGTTGCTGATAAACACAAACAACCCCTCTAGGCTGGAGTGAGGGTTATCAGCAATCATCTATAGAGGTGACTTTTTAAGGCTTGTTTTGTTTCGGAGCCTCTGACTCCCGTGCTTTACCAATACGTGTAATACGTCGAACGCGAAAAAAGGAGTTCCCTTCAGCCGCGAAAGGCTGCTTGGTGAACTCCTTTACTTTTTGTTCGATAGAAGTTTTAAGAACTATTGCAACAATGTAGCACCACCTATCGGACATAGATGACGCTAAAAGCAGTATTATTGTACTTTTGGTGGGCTAACGGTCCCCATAGCCACTATCTGTATGAAATACAACACATATGGACCTCTTTTTAAGCAATAGCGTCACTGGAGTCCGAAATGTTGTTCAAAAGGCTGAAAATTAGCAAATAGTGTCATCTGGGTCCGAAACCCTCAGAGACTCAGATAACGATGACACTGTTGAAGCTGGCGGCTACCAATAAACTAAAAGCAGCAAAAAAACTAAGAGCAGCGAATCTCTCTTTATTAAGAGAATCGCTGCTCTAGATCTTTTTACGATGAAACCTTCTGTCTTACTCAATAAAAAAGTAGTTTTTAGTATAGCGCCCTTGGACTGTTCATCCATATGAAATGCGATAAGTAGCTCAGTAATCGCCTGCCTCTGCCTATTGGATCAGCTCTAGTAGCTCCGCAACATTGGCCTTGTACTGTGGTTTGAAATCGTCTGATTTCATATAACCCGCAAGGCTGGATAAGAACTGTCTGCCTTCCGGTGTATCGCTAACCTTAACAGCATCCAATGCGCATATCAGCAGGTTGCCTGCTCTTACACTGCATTCCACTAGGAAACTCAGCTTATGATTGCGTTCAAAATTATCGATAGTCTGCACTACGGGATTCCAGTTGCGGTCAGCTGCATCCATGATGAGCGATTTCGAATTCTCAACAATACTCCACCAAGGATAAGTAGAATATTCCTCGCTCGGGAACTCACGCAGCGCCGGGTGGTTGTTATCAATCAACAGCCCCATAGTACCAATGGGTACTGGCCGGTTCATGCTCTCTGAGATCGAGCGGAACATTGGATAACACCAGAAATCTGTGCAGTAATAACCTTCAACAGCATTTTTGAGAGATTCCGGTTTCGGCATAAGCAGTACATTCTCACCTTGCTCCAGCAATGCAAGTGCATCATCAGATAGCTTGTCGAAGACATGGACACCCTCCAGCATGTTGCCACTCTTCACTGGATAAATCCACAGGTCATAGCTCTTACGGATATCTGTTCCCTGTATGGAGAGGGACAATACGATAGTACTCATCCGGTCAACTACAGGTAGTTTTATTGCCAGATCGCAGATATCGATATAATTCGTTCCTGCAGGTACGTCCACCTCGGTTGAACCTGCGGCGAGTATACCGTTATCTGAGGTAAGCTCCCAATGCAGTTCAAATGTACTCGGCATCCCGCTGCGGAAACAGCTCAGTTCGACATGGGCATCGAACGTTTCACCAGAGACATAGTTATACTTGGGGAATCTTGCCAGCAGAACGGCATCATTACAAAAAGTTCGCCAGTCCTCAGCACTTATCATTCCTTTGGAATCCATAAAGGCGTCGAGGACACCCACCAGCGCCGTTCCCTGGCCACTGAAATCCTGCAAATCAAGCAGTTGGAAGCCCGCAAGCCGCCGGGAGCGGAATGCCGCCTCGAGTTCCTCTTTGTAGCAAGCTACTGCCAGTTGCCCTGAGCATTCGAAATATTTGGCAGCCAAATGACCCAGCCCTTTACTTTCCAGTCGTTCACGGAAAATTATGAAATTCTCAGCTTTGAGCGGACCGTTGTATTTATCGATTTCCTCATAATTAGGATAGGTAGCATACTGTCCGATCTCATGCGAGATTACCGGAATGTGCGGTATCCATTCTGCGGAAGCGTCTCCAGCCTTCACCGTCTTGGCTTCCGTACCATACTGGATCTGGATCTCTCCGCCAGCGGCAGCTTCCATCCCCTCTCCGTTGAAGAGATCCTGAGGGACGATCTGATCGTCATAGTCTTTCATCGTGCCTGGCAGATCGATCTGGACATGACCTAATGGAGCATCACACATCGCATAGGAGCCTCTGAACAGCCGATCTCTGGAGAAGCGCACGCCGCTGAAGAAATCGTCATGTTCCAGAATTTCTGGCACCCATTGGTGGTTATTGGACCCCTGTGTATAGAGAATCCGGTTATCAAATGCTTTATAGTCCTTTAGGAAGGAATCAATCTTGGCTTTGCTGCCCCACAGCTCGTTGCCAAGCGACATCATCACGAAGGAGGGGTGATTGCCAAAAGCCTGGAGAATGGCATAGCCTTCGCTAATCAGATAGTCCTGCTCCGCCTGATTATGGCCCTCGTCGGTTTCTTCCGTGATTGTTCCCCAGAAGGGAAGCTCTGGTTGCATGTAGATACCGAGCATATCCGCTGCGGTGAAAGCAGCTTCCGGCGGACAGCAGGTATGAAAGCGATAATGATTGATGCCGTAAGACTTGGAGATGCCCAGGATTCTTACCCATTCCTCGACGTCAGTCGGGGCATAACCGGTAAGCGGGAAGATCAGGCCGTCATGTTTGCCGCGGAGGAAGGTTTTTTCTCCGTTGATTGTAAACTTATCGCCTTCTGCCCGGAATTCCTTCAATCCAAAAACGAGCTCCTGTCGGTCCGTTATATATCCATCGCTGTCTTTCAAAACAAGGTTTATGTTATAAAGATTGGGAGCGCCTTCACTCCAGAGCAGCGCGTCTTGACCTAGCTCATAGTTGAAGGAAAAACTACCCGGTGAGACTGGGTACTCCCGCTCGTCCACAGCATGTGTATTGTCGCTGTTGAAGCTCTGAGCAGACACTGTAAGTATAGATTCATTCCTGCTGTCCAAGGTTGCCGTGATTCGGACTGAGCGGGCTGAGAGATCCGGATCGAGCCGGATACCGCTGAGCCGTGACTCACCATAGAACTGAAGCTCCATACGTCCGGTAATCCCGTTCCAGTTGGTCTGGGTATCCTGCGACGTTAAATGTCCACCTTTGGTTGGGTAACCAGTATTGTCCACGCGGATGGTGAGCGTATGATTCCCAGGTTGAAGCTGCGGCAACTCATATATATGTGGGGTATTTAGACTGTTACGGCTGCCTATTTCCTGATTGTCCAGCCATAGAGTCGTCAGTCTCGTACGTTCCAAAAATAGGAAGCAGACTTTGCCGGCTAGTTCTTCCGGAATGACGACCTCTTTTGAATACCAGACTTGCCCTTCAAACAAATACTCATCCGTTAATGCGCTTACTAAAACATCCTCGTTCTTCGGACCTTTGCGTGCGTAGGACGTTGTTCCGGGCAGTGTGATAACATCTGTAAAAGGCAATGCCAGCAGTCCTTGTTTTCCCTCATCCAATTGCAACTTCCATTCGCCTTCCAGGCTGATCTTTGTCTGCAAAATATCACTCCTAATAATGATAATCTCTGAACTCCTGAGGTGTAGTGCCGGTTGTTTTCTTAAAAAGGAAGGCAAAATAAGCCGCGGTCTGAAAGCCCACCTGCTCGGCAACCTCGTAAACCTTAATATTGGGGTCACGAAGCAGTTCCTTGGCTTTGTTCATACGCGCTTCCTGCACGAAGTCGGAAATCGTCCGGCCCATTTCTTTCTTGAAGAGAACACTTAAATAGCTGTGATTCAAGTGGAACTGCTCAGCAAGCTGCTTAACAGTCATGTTCTCATGCAGATGCTCCTCCAGTTGGCGGGCGACCCGCTGGATAAGGTTATGCTGCTGAGCGACCTGCTCTCTTTGATTAAGCTTAGCATATTGCGCCAAATATTCCAGTACGACCTTCCTGACTTCATCTACGCCTGTACAGTCGATCAGCCGCTGCCACATGAGGATGTTCATCTCTGTTTCCTTCTCATGTACACGCTTCAGTTTTCTGGCTAGCTCGCTAAGCAAACCCATTCCGAAAGCCTGCACATAGGAAAAGGATACAGGCTCTCGTGCAAGTAACACTTCGAAAGCATGATTGAAATAAGCGGAAGCTTTATCGCTCTCTCCTCTGTCCAGTAGCTTAACGATTTCCGGAATGTATTCTTCACGCAACCTGAAATCATGATATTCATTCATCAAGTTCCGGTCGAAATAGAGGATTTGTCCGTAGCCGGCCAGCCTGGCACCGCTCATCATATGCCTTACTTCCTTATACAGCAACGGTATTTCCGTCCAGAACAAACACTCTCTGCTGATTCCGACCGAGACGGAGGCTTTATACTGCTCTCTTAGGATATCTTGGATAAACGCAAGCTGCTTCTCAAGTCTTGCCCGCACCAATGGCGTTGCGTTCAGCACAATGACGGCCAGTTCATCCGCTCCTGTCTTCCCTATATAGGTACCGGAGAAACCAGATAGACCAGTCTTAACGCAGTTCAATAGCCCTTCGCTAAGCAGGATCCGATCCTTGGCATCATGCGGATTATCTAGGAACCTGCGGTCATATCCGAACAGGAATAATGTTGCCTGCCATTCCCCATTAGGCAGATCCAGCAGGCGCCGCCAGGATTCGAGCAGCTCTTCACTGTGGATCCAGCCTTCAACCATATCTTTGACGAAACGTTCCTGCAGCACCTCATAGCTCTCTGTAACTTTCTCCCTAAGTATAGTGGTTTCCTGTTCAATCTGTTTTTTCTTCTCAACTACTTCTCTGAACGCAGCCAGTTTCATTTCGAGTTCTTCCGTCTTGATGGGCTTCAGAACGTAAGCCTTAGCTCCCAGATGTATAGCCTCCTGCACAAATTCAAACTCGTCATATCCACTGATCATCACAGTCTGTAAAGACTGGAGTGTCGGATAATCCGCTCTGCATCTGGCGAGCAGTTCGATCCCTGTCATACCGGGCATCGAGACGTCAGCGATCAGCACATCCACAGGAGTTTCTCCTAGAATCGTTAGCGCTTCTTCACCAGATAATGCAGTTAACGGTTCCTCATACCCCAGAGCTTTCCAGCCAATATGACGAAGAAGCCCTTGAATCTGCATAGGCTCGTCGTCGACAATTAATGCCCGCATTAAGCTCCATCCCCCTTTTTTATCTCAGGACTTTCCTTGCAAACAGGGATATCAATGGTTACACAAGTCCATTCGTCTTCTACACTTTCAATCTCAAAGCGGCCCTCTGTGCCAAAATACAATGCAAGACGTTCACGGATATTGTTCATCCCGAATCCGTTTTGCGTACCCTTGTAGCTGCCGGCACGGATCTGTTCCAGCTTCTCACTGCCAATCCCTTTTCCATTATCAAAAATCTGAAACTGCACCGTATTCTCCACTCGTTTGATCGTAATTTGTATAAAAGCATGAGTTCTAGTTGTGATGCCCCCGTGCAGATAACAGTTCTCGACCGTTGGCTGTAGGATCAGCTTAATGCTGTACAGGTCAAGAACGTCCGGCTCTACCAGCCACTCTACGGATACCTGACCGGGATAACGCAGCTGCTGAATTTCGATATACGCTTTCAGATGCTCAATTTCGTCACGGATCAGCGTCACATTAACCCGGTTATTGAGTGCCAGCCGATAGAATGTCGTCAGCGCATCTATGGTTCGGATTTGCAATTCGTCCTGCTGATCTAATGCCCGCCAACGGATCAGGCTTAACGAATTATAAATAAAATGAGGGTTAATCTGTGCCTGCAACGCCCTGAATGATTGCTCCCGCTCTTTGAGCATGGCCTCTGTATGTTCTTCGACCAGTTTTCTCAAACGGCCAGACATGGAATTGAACAATACCTCAAGCTCCCCCAGCTCATCGTTGTCACGGTTTCTCACTGTAACTTCGAAATAGCCCTGTGAGATATCTGTCATCCTGGTGCCCAGCTTGCGGATCCGCCAAATCACATTTTTAAGTACAATCATGATTAGAAAGATGGACAGCAGCAGGAAAAATGCAATACCTGCTCCGATATAGTACATAATCCGCGTAGACTGCTCCTCCAGTCGGTCAAGATGCACAAGTGCGGCAACCGTCCAGCCAGACTTAATCTCCTGAGTGATCAGCATCATCCCGCTTTTTGTTGCTGAGGTTTCCAACGAGTTGTTCCAGTACTGACCTAAGGAGGATGAGGATAACCGGCTGCCAATTTCAGAGGGCTCCGAGGATGCAATAATGCGTTCGTTGTCGTCAACGATATACAATTCTCCGGCCCCTTCAAAAGGATGTTCGAACGATTCCATGAAGACACCGTTATAGTTCAGTAACAGGTACACAATCCCGTAAACATCTCCATACGCGTTCAGAATTTTATGGGATACCACTAGCTTAGTCCTGTCGTCAGCTGCATTAGTCCATACCAGATTGTCTGTTGTACGAAGCATTTTCGTATACCAATCCCGCTCTCGAATTCCCGAAAGGCTCCGTTCTTCCGGCTTCCACAGAAGCCCTCCATCTTGCACTAGTGTATCGTTGGTATGATAGATTCGGAAATTCTCAATACCTGGCAAGTATTTGCTGGTGAGCAGAAAGGATCGGTCCACATAATTGACCGTACCCAATTGTTCATCGATATCCGCATAGTCCCTGGCTAATCTAGAGATCAGCTCACCATCCGTAGCCGTCCGGGTAGCCAGCAGATCATAGCTTTGCTTCCTGAATTCAATACTCTGCGCACTTTGCCGAACGGCTTCCCTGATCGTAAGCATATAATTGGCCCGCACCGTATGAAGCATCATGTACCCTGCACCTGCAGCCAGCAGTACGGTGGGGAGAAATACAATGAGTCCGTAGAATAATACAATTTTACTCCTCAGGTTCATGGAACGGGTCATACGGATGATCCATTTCTCTATTTGTTGTTTAATCATAGATTCCCCCCATGAAGTGCAAAGGGAGCCCCCTCCAAGTGAGAGGTGCTCCATTAATTTTTTATCGTTTACGATCCGCGACTGAAAGAGCATCACGGTTGTCTATTGCAAGGCTGTTACTTCCTCCTTGTACGTATCCAGCCACTCCTGCTTGACTTCACTCCAGTGCCCACGCTTCTCTAGTGCTGCTTGGAAATCGCTCCAATTCTTTTCGAATTGCCCCTCGTCTTTGGCCATTAAAAGCTTGGCTCGATATTCCTTGCGGATATTTTCGATCTCCGGTGAATATTTCTCCCATGCGCCGCCCTGTTTCATCTGGAATAGATCATAAGGCTCTGCCACGCGGATCGTTCCCATTTTGCCGATAGCCTCAGTGAACTTAATGGTCTTAGCAGCTCCGGCTTTTCCTGCATCCTCTGTGTTCCACCATGGGTACCATTCATTGCTGTAAGAGGCAGTCATGTAAAGCTCAGGGGTGACTTTAGCTTTTTGTGCGGTGTCTCCGGAATTGCGGCTCGTCTTGTAGGTTTCGTCTGTGAATTTCCATTTGCCCAACGGTTGATCAATCCAATCCCAGTATAATCCCGCCGGTCCTTCATTAATGACCTGCTGCTGCTCGGGTTTTGGTTGCAAGGTATAATCGAAGAATTTCAGAATAGCTTCCAGATTTTTAGTTTTTTCACTAACATAGACATCATAGCCTGGATTCGGATTGGTAACCTGATTAATTCCGACTTTCTCTACACCATCCACTTTAGGAAAAGGGATCGCTTCGTAAAACCACCCTGGCTCTGTTGGACCGTCCAATGTCTCCCAGGCTGAGGCAGGAATGTTCCAGAAGCTGCCGACATTGAAGGCAATACGACCTGATTTGTTCTTTTCTGTATACTGTTCTTTTTTGCTGGTGACGACCTCTGGATCGATCAACTTCTCCTGGTACATCTTGTTCATCCATTGATACGCTGCTTTATAATTGGGATCGTCGTAAGCGAATACAAAATCATCGCCGCGTTTGTCAACGCCATTACCTGCTGTAGTCACCCCGAATGCTGTCAAAATCGCGTTTTCATCGCTCCAGCCCAGATTATCACTAGTGTCCATTAGGAATGATAGAGGAATAAGCGATTTGCCGGAAGCATCCTTCTCTTCTGCAGCTTTCCGAAGGAAGGTCTCAACTCCTTCTAACGTTGCTAAGTCCTCTTTGGTCATACCTGTTTTCTCCAGCACATCACTTCTGACAATCCAGGCTTGAGATGCCCAGCCTGGCCACGGATCTTCCGGGTTTTGGTCAAACCAGGTAGGAATGGACCAGATATGACCCTCATTATCCTTCATAAGTTCCAGATACTGCTTTGGAATAGACGCCAGTCCTGGATATTTGTCAGGCATGTCGAAATACTGCTCTAGCGGCATAAGCTGTTTCGACCGGTTCATCGCGCTTTTGACCGTTTCGTTTCGGCTGAAGATAGCTGCATCTTCAAAGCCGCCTGTGTTTATCTTCAAATTAAGTGCAGTCATTGCGTCGCCTTGAGTGGTTTCCAGTTTCACATTTACTCCAGGCTCCTGTTCACGCCAATATTTCTGGACCAAACTATCATTATTGATGGTTGCCGTCCATCCAAGCCAGAGATTAAAGGAAGTCGAGCCACTGGCGGGCAGGTTACTTGACGTTTCATTGTCGCTTCCAGGCTTGTTCGCAGTATTCTCACCTGATCCGGAGCATCCGGCAATAGACATCAGTAAGGTTGCTGCAGCCAAAGCGGCTAGACCCGTTTTTTTGAATATCATTGATTTTTCCCCCTGTTCTATTATTGAAAATCAGCCTTTTACTGACCCTACAAGAACTCCTTTCACAAAATATTTCTGCAGGAACGGATACACGCACAGGATGGGGATTGCACTCACCATAACGACTGCCATCTTAATCGACATCAGTGTAATATTCTGCATTTGTGAGCTTCTCGCCAAAGCTTCCTGGTTGGTATTCGAGCCAAGGACAGCGGATAAATCCTGAGCAGCGAGCAATTGCTGCAGGAAGGTCTGCACCGGAATCAGGTTCTGCTTCGTGACGAAGAAAGCACCGGCAAACCAGTCATTCCAGTGTCCCACTGCGGTAAACAATCCAAGTGCGGCAAGCATAGGTTGAGAGAGTGGAATAATAATCTGAATCAGAGTACGAACAGGACCGGCTCCATCTAGTTCAGCGGATTCTACCAGAGCTTCAGGGATTCCCTGTATAAACTTCAGCATGACAAACATGTTCCAGACCGAGAACAGCCCGGGAAAAATATACACCCAGAACGTGTTGATAAGCCCAAGATTATTAAGCTGAATATAGAAAGGAACCAGTCCTCCACTGAATAGCATGGTTAAAAGAATATAGCCTAGAATCGTGCTTCTTAATGGAAGGCCGCGGTAGGACAAGCCAAAGGCCACCAGAAGTGTGACGATAAGTCCTGCGAATGTGCCAATGACTGTCCTAGCGATTGTAATTAGATAAGACTGGCGGATAATCTCATTTCCTAATACAATCTCATAATTAATTAATGTGAAATTTTTGGGCCATAGATACACGCCACCTTTGGCCGCACTTGCACCGTCATTCAGTGAGATGGCCAGCATGTATAGGAATGGATATAGTACAGACAAGCACAGACCTGCCAGTACTATGACGATGACGTATTGAGCTATTTTTTCACCTCTGCTGAGCTTCATATGCCATCACCATAATCCTTCACCATTTATTTTTCTGGATAACTGATTAGTCGAAACAACCAATATCAAGCTGATCACTGAGGATAACAACCCCACTGCGGTCGCCATTCCAAAATATCCCTGCTGCAATCCGTTGCGGATGATATACGTATCCAGTACATCCGCGACCCCTTGATTAGCAGAATTCATCAGCGGATAAATCTGATCCATCCCTACTGAAATCAGGCTTGGGATACTCAGAATTAGCACAATCGATATTGTCGGTAGAATACCCGGGAAGGTGATATGCCGAATCTGGGCTAGCTTTCCTGCACCCTCTACTTTGGCGGATTCATACAATTGCGGATCAATCGTTGTGATCGCAGCCAAATAGAGAATCGTGTTCCATCCGGTCTCTTTCCACAAGCCGCTTAATATAACCATGGGCCGGAACCACTCCGTGGAACCTAGAAAAAATACAGGATCACCGCCTGCTTTCTCGATGAACTGATTGACCAGCCCACCATCCAAAGTCAGAAAAGACTGCAGGATGTAAGCGACTACAATCCATGAGAAAAAATGAGGCAAATAGCTGACCGATTGCACGAATCGCTTAAATACAGGCCGGGTTACCTCGTTAATCACCAGTGCCAGTAGAATCGGTGCCGGGAATCCGAAGATGAACTTAAGCACAGATATATATAACGTATTTTTGACGACAGTTAAAAACTGGGGATCTTGCAGGAAAGAAAAGTTGTCTAATCCCACCCATGTGCTGTTCCAGATCGAGGTGCCAATCTGAAAGTCGCGGAAGGCGACCTGAATCCCTGCCATCGGAATATAGCTGAACAAAAATAGCAACAGCACTCCCGGAAGAATCATTAAATATTGCCATCGGTACTTGTAGAACTTAGCGTACAATTTACATCCCTCCTTGATATTTCTATCATAAGGTGCAGCGGGAACCCTGCCTATATAACAGTGATTGGTTATCTATTGCTCTGATTGGTTCTTTAAAGCGCTTACGTTGTTAGACAAGCTCCGCTCGCACGCAAATAAACGCAGCCTTAAACGGCTGCGTTACATTTTTTATGACGAAAGCTAATTATTCGATTCAAATTATTATTGTTAATGTACGGCTTTTTGCCCTACCGGTTGTGAAGCCTTGGAATAGCGGTTCTCTGGCAATGGAATACCGAGATTTCCACGCAGGGTGCTACTTTCGTATTCAGTGCGGAACAGGCCCCGCTCTTGAAGAATCGGCACTACCCGATCGACGAATTCCTCCAGTCCATTAGGAACAGCAGCTGCGATCATAAATCCGTCTGCTCCTCCACCCTCAAACCAGGTTTGAATCTGATCAGCCACTTGCTCAGGTGTGCCAATAAAGCTGCTGCGCGGGGTAGCGGATTGTAAGGCGACCTGTCTTAGTGTTAAGCCTCTCTCCTTCGCGTCCTTTTTGATTTTATCCGTGCCGCTCTGAAAACTATTACGCCCCAACTCGCCAAGCTCAGGGAACGGTTCATCCAGCGGATATTGCGAGAAATCATGATGCTCGAAGAATCTGCCCAAATAGTTCAGTGCATTCTCAATCGTCACGAGACCAGCAACCTCCTGATATTTACGCTCTGCTTCCTCTGATGTGTCGCCAATGATTGGTGCAATACCAGGAAAGATCAGCACCTCATTCGGATCCCGGCCAAATGAAGCTACCCGTGTCTTAACATCGCTATAGAATGCCTGGGCATCTTCTAGCGTTTCGTGGCCAGTGAAGATAGCATCCGCTTCCTTTGAGGCGTAATTTTTACCAACTTCTGAGGAACCTGCCTGAAACACGACTGGCTGCCCCTGCTTCGAACGAGCAATATTGAGCGGTCCTTTCACGGAGAAGAACTCTCCTTGATGGTCCAGGGTATGCATTTTTTGCGGATCAAAGAATACACCTGTTTCTTTATCTCGAACAAACGCATCATCCTCCCAGGAATCCCATAATCCGCGTGTCACCTGCAAATATTCGGTAGCAATACGGTAACGCTTGCCATGGTCAGGATGCTCTGTTTTGCTGTAATTCGAGGCAGAGCCTTCCAGCGGTGAAGTCACCACATTCCAGCCGGCCCGGCCACCGCTGATTACATCCAGTGAGCCGAATTGACGCGCGACGGTAAACGGTTCACTGTAGGAGGTGGAAAGGGTACCAACCAGACCGATGTTGGTGCTGACGGCGGCGAGTGCGCTAAGAATGGTCAGCGGTTCAAATCGGTTAAGGAAATGCGGAATGGACTTTTCATTAATGTACAAACCGTCTGCGATGAAGATCAGATCCAGCTTGCCTTCTTCTGCCTTCTGTACCCACGCTTTGTATAATTCAAAGTTTACACTTGCATCCGGCTTAGCATCAGGATGGCGCCACATCGACGTGCTGCCTCCTACTCCATGCAGCAGTGCGCCTAGCTTCAGTTGTTTTGGTTTGGTCATGTTCATTCCTCCTAAAAGTTTTGTGAGCATACGATTCCCAGGTTTTACTTCATGCAAAACTAACTATGAAAGTATTCATTGCACGAACGATGCATTGGCTGCGCCCTGCTTGATTCGCTCAATCTGGCCAAGATGTCTCTCTACATGTGCGGTGAAGCTATGGACGATATCGGAAATTTTAACGTTTTCCCCCTTGAAGTTAACCCCGCTTTTCTCCCAATCCTCTGCGCTGAGTCGTTCAAACAATAGACTGTTATAATAAAGCAGGCTGCGGAACAACTCCAGACTATCGGAAGCACTACCACTATTGGCGTACTGGCCGCTGACCCAAGTGTCCTGATTGAAGACTGGCAGCTGCGCAGTTGTAGCAGCGAGAATATCACGGATACGGAACGAAACCACAATGCTGTGATCAGCTAGATGGGCTAACACCTCAGTAATACTCCAACTCGTTGGTGCTGCCTTCCATTTCAGCTGTTCCTCTGATAACCCTGCGGTTGCATGCACCAGTTGGTTGTGCGTACTTAAAAAATTGCTAATTTGAACTTTGCTCATTAAATCCCCTCCAAAATTAGGCCTGCTTGCGAATGATCAGGTGTAAAACGTGATAACGCAAAAGGTTGAATGTTGTGGTTGGTAGCTCCACTTGTCGCCAAATCAGCAAGTATTTCACCTACAACACTAGAAAATTTAAAACCATGCCCTGAGAACCCTCCGGCTACCAGCACATTGGAGTGGAGCGGATGGCGGTCAATAATGAAATCTTCATCAGGTGTATGCTCATATTTGCATACAGATCCTTTAAGTAATCGGCCAGCTGCACCCGGCATGTAAGTCTCCAGTACTCTTCGGAGGTCTTGCTCATCGCTGGTTTCACTGCCAAAGGGAGCAAGTAGTGTGCCTGGTTTCCATTCCAGCCCCGTATCGTGCCGGCCGATCTTCAGACCGGCTCCAGCAATGCTGGGAAAGCCATAATAGCCACCTTCCTCAGCTCCTAGCGTGAAGCCAGGGAAGTTACCGGCTGCAAAAGCAGGTGAGCTCTCAAACCAGCCCACAACTTTGCGGATCGCCTTGATTGGCAAATGCACAAAAGGCGCTAACGCACCAAACCAGGCTCCAGCACTAAGGATAGCTGACGCTCCGTGATAATCGCCGTTTGTTGTATAAACTGTTACACTGCTTTCGCGGGCGGTGATGTTTACTACCGAAGTGTTCGTCAACAGTTCCGCACCCTGTCCAAGGGCAAGCTGGCGGTAGGCGGAGATACAGCGCTCGCTGTACAAATACCCGGCATCTGGTTCATACATTGCTGCGAATGTTTCCGGAATGTTCAATCCCGGCCAGCGCCGCCGGATCTCTCCGGCATCCAGATGCTGGACCTGCACCTTCCGTTTCTTTGCTTCCGCGAGACGACCGCTGAAGGAATACACTGCACTATCTGCGAGATTCAAAACGCCCGAGCGGACAAGCAGTTCTATTCCGCTCAACTGCTCAGCTTCTTTCCATAAACGATCTGCCCGCAGAGCCAAATCAATGTAGGCGGGATCACCACTGTAAGCATGCCGGATCAGCCGCGTTTCCCCGTGATGGCTTCCCTGTGTATGTGGAGGATCAAAGGCATCAATTAGCAGCGTCTTCACTCCGCGCTTCGCAAGATAGTAACCGGCACTCATGCCCATCGAGCCTGCGCCGACGATAATTACATCGTAACTGTTATGTTCAGCTATAATTCTGCACCTCCATCGGGACTGTACTGCACTAGGGATCGTACAGCTACATCCGCAAGGAAACGTGCTGCCACAGGGAGTGCACGTTCATCCAGATTGAAGGCCGGATGATGCCATTCCTGGCTTCCTTCAGTACCTACAAAAACGAACAGTCCGGGTACCACGCGCTGATAGAATGCGAAATCCTCTCCAGCCAGAGAAAGCTCTGGCTGAATCGCTCGGTAGCCAAGAGCTTCGACCGATTCAACTCCAAGCGCTGCTAGGGAGGGATCGTTGATAACCGGAGGTGGCCCTTCTATCCAGCGAACGGTAGCTTCTGCTCCAAGAGCCGCTGCTACACCGACCGCCACTTCTTGAAACCGCTCCAGCACTTTGCTGCGCAACGTTTCATCAAAGGTGCGGATCGTCCCTTCAAGCACCGCTTTTTCGGGGATAATGTTCCATGAATTGCCGCTGTGAATCTGCGTCACACTGACCACCGCACTCTGCAGAGGACTGACATTGCGACTTACAATGGACTGGAATGCCGTCACAATATGCGAAGCCGCTACAATCGGGTCTATGCCAGCTTCCGGAACGGCAGCATGAGAACTACCACCCTGCACTTCAATCACAAACCCGTCAGCTGCTGCCATTAAAGGACCACCCTTAATACCGATGGTTCCGACTGGCAGGTCTGGCTTGTTATGCAGCCCGATCACTGCCCGGACGTCTACTAGTGCCCCGCTAGCAATGATTCGCTGTGCACCCTGCGCCTTCTCCTCCGCTGGTTGGAATAACAGGCGCACCGTTCCCTGTAATTGCTGCTCTCGCTGTTTCAATTGATAGGCGGCACCAATCAAGGCAGCCGTATGGAAATCATGCCCGCAGGCATGCATTTTGCCGGGATATAATGAAGCGAAGGATACTCCGCTTTCCTCCTGGATTGGCAAGGCATCAATATCTGCGCGCAGTGCGATGACCGAACCGGGCTTTTTGCCGCCAATCTCTACGATCACGCCGGTAGACAGACCGTATTCTACGATCCTGACTCCTGCCCGCTCCAGCAGGGAAATAATATATTCTGTTGTGCCATATTCTTCATTGGACAGTTCCGGGTGCCGATGCAGATGACGGCGTATCCCGATTAATTCTTCTTCAAGCGCTTCCGCACTCAACTCTTTAGCTTTACTTGTCATATACAGTCACCCTCCTTTACACGATTTCCTGTGTGATACCGAGCCCGCTTTATGCCTCTGCCGCCACTTCAGCGATTGCTTCACTCAGTAGCTCAAAGGATCGGAGCCGTTTATCAAAAGGCTGTACATTCGTCGTTATGATGAACTCCTCGACACCGGATGCCTCTGAAAGTTTCAACAACTGTTCGCGGACAGATGATTTAGTTCCTTTGGTAATCTCTGGTTCCAGCTCTTCAATCGTGTAGGCTTCATTGCTCTGGCGGGCAAATTCTTCCGCCTGTTCCAAGGTCCCTACTGTCAGCTTCTTCCCGCTCGCCAGTTGAATCCGGATCAGCTTATGCGCACCTGCCAGTTCTTTCGCTCCCTCTTCAGTCTCAGCCACCACTAACGCTAAAGCGATAATGGCTTGCGGTTGTCTGCCCTGTGAAGAAGCGAAACCGCTGCGGTAAGCACGAATGGCATCCAGCGCTACCGCCTTATCGCTGTTAATAAACAGGGAGAATACGTACGGTAACCCCAGTTCAGCGGCAATTTCCGCGCTGCTTACACTCGCGCCAAGGACATACAACTCAGGAGGAATACCAGGAAGGGGACCTGCCTTCAACCCTGCCAGCGGATGGTTTTCTTCGAGGTGGTTATGTACATATTTTTCCAGCTCGATGATTTTATCCGTCAGGTCTGGGGTTTCAGCTTTTCCCTGCTGTAGTGCCTGTGTGCTACGTGGGAGTCCACCGGGAGCACGTCCCACACCGAGATCCACTCGTCCAGGAGCCAGTGTGGACAGCACATTGAAGTTCTCCGCTACCTTATATGGGCTGTAATGCTGGAGCATGATGCCACCGGAGCCAATGCGGATTCGCTCTGTTTTAGCCAGAAGATGTGAGATAAGTACTTCCGGGGAAGAGCCGGCTACCTGCTCGGAGTCATGATGCTCCGAAACCCAGAACCGGTGGAATCCAAGCTCTTCGGACAATTGTGCCAGCTTGATCGTATGCTGGAATGCTTCCTCCGGCGTTTCTCCCGGATAGATCGGACTTTGATCAAGTACGCTGATTGTAATAGCCATTATTTTTCCTCCTATATGGAATAGTTAAATTCAGGTGTGATCCGCTTCAGGAACTGCTTCGTTCTTTCTTCGCGCGGATGGTTAAACAGCTCTGCCGGAGTCCCTTCTTCAACAATGACGCCTCCGTCCATAAAAACCACATGATTCGCCACATCGCGAGCAAAGCCCATTTCATGAGTCACCACAATCATTGTGATGCCTTCCTTGGCAATTTTACGGATGACGGCCAGCACCTCACCCACTAACTCTGGGTCCAACGCCGATGTGGGTTCGTCGAACAATATAACCTCCGGCTCGAGCGCCAAGGCACGGGCAATGCCAACCCGCTGCTGCTGGCCTCCGGACAGCTGACTTGGATAGGCGTCCAGCTTGCTGCCAAGACCAACCTTTTCAAGCAGGGCAATACTCCGATTTTTCGCTTCGTCCTTCGGAAGCTTTTTGACAATCAGCAGTCCCTCCATCACGTTCTCCAGCGCGGTTTTATGGCGGAATAAATTGTACTGCTGGAACACCATTGCCGTTTTTTGCCGGAGCAGATGAATCTCCTTTTTGCGGGGATGTTTGCAGTTCACTTTGAAATCGCCGATGGCGATCTCTCCGCTGCTTGGCTTCTCCAGATAATTTACACAGCGTAAAAGTGTCGTTTTTCCTGAGCCGCTGGGACCGAGAATGACGACAACTTCACCCTTCGTCACCGTTAAATCTATATTATTGAGCACCTGATTCCGACCAAATGACTTCGAAATTTGCGCAAGCTTGATCATGCTACTCCACCTCGATTGTACAGATTAATTCTTTTTTCAATCAGCGACGTCACGCGTTCGATTAGGAACGTAAGTCCCCAGAAAATCAGTGCTGCCGCCAGATAAGCCTCAAAAAACTTCCAGTTCGTTGAAGCTACAATTTGCGCCTTAGCATTGATATCCACCACCGAAACGGTAAAAGCAAGGGTAGATCCATGCAGCATACCAATTACCGAATTTGACAGATTAGGCAGACTCGCCGCCAGCGCCTGAGGAAAAACAATCCGCCGCAGTGCCTGGGGCGTGGTCATTCCGATAGAATGGGCCGCTTCCAGCTGACCGCGATCCACAGCAAGCAGACCGGAACGGACAACCTCGGACATATAGGCTCCCGCTGTAATCGAGAACGAAATATAGGCAAAACCGATCATCGGAATGGCTACCGACCTGAAGCTCCAGCCGAACTGCACTGCCAGACCATCGATTAACACGGGAAGTCCAAAATAGATAAGCAAAAGATGCGTCAGCATGGGTGTCCCGCGGATGAACGTAACATAACCGACAGCCAGCGGATACAGCAGCGGAATTCTGTATATCCGGATCAACGCTACAGCCACACCAATCACAAATCCAATGAGTACTGAGACAGCAGTAATAGATAAGGTCACAGGAATTGCACTTAAAATTTGCACCAGAGCAGTCCAGATAAAAGATGGGTCCAGCTTCATAATCCGCTACCTCCTTTACCCGGTCCAAGTTCAGCAATGATGCGGCGGTAGGACCAGCTTTTGTTGATTTTGAACGTTTTTTTCTCCGGTGTATTCCGTTTCTCATGCCGCAGCAGCCGGCGTTCTGCTATAAGCAGCAGTTTCTCGATTGTAAAGCTGATGACCAGATAGATTAGCGCAAGCGCGATATACGTTTCAATAAAGTGCTGAGTTAAGCTGCCTAGCGTCTGTGCTTTACCTGACATTTCCATCACCCCAAGAGTAAAGGCCAATGACGTATCTTTCAGTAGAGCAATCACCAGATTGGAGAATACCGGAACTGCGATTCCGAGCGCCTGCGGCAGCACGATTCGCGTAAAGGCTTGAAACCCCGTCATCCCTGTAGCATAAGCAGCCTCTACCTGCCCCTTATCCACCGCCATTACAGAAGCCCGGATCATTTCGGACATGTATGCCCCCGTATGCAGCCCGTAAGTAAGAATCACAAAAACAAGCACCGGAGTCCGGGTCATATCGACATGAACCAGCTTCATAATTTCGGGCAGACCATAATAAAACAAGAAGAGCTGGATAAGAATCGGAGTTCCCCGAAAAAAAGAAATATAGATTTCGGAGATGGTTTTTAACACAGGCACTTTATAAAGTCTTGGCAGAGCTACGAGAAAGCCGACAAGAATTCCTGTCAGTAGAGAACAGGCGACAATCAGAAGCGTGGTGCTTAAAGTCCCTAGTAACTTAGGCAAAAACGAAAATACAAAGCTGATATCAAACTGTGCGCCCATATATTCCCCCCCCTTCCCGTGCTCACCGGCTCAATCATTTCACCGAATCCGCTGTAACATCCGCACCCAACCATTCCGTACTAAGCTTGCCTAGTGTGCCGTCTGTCTTCAGCTCTTTAATCGCACTGTCAATCGCATCTGACAGATTTTGTGAATCGGCATCATCCTTACGGAAAACATAGAGAATGTCCGCGGAGGATAGCTCGTCGCCCGTTGCTTTTAGCTGACTCTGCGGATCAATGATCGGCAGGACAAAATCTGCAGCCAGCGTAGCGTCCACACGCCCAGTACTAATCTGTGCGACGGTATCATTCGCTGCACCATTCTGATACACGATATCAATCGCATTGTCATTCTCTTTATTGTAGTTCTCGAGTATTTGTGCTTGTGCACTCGTTGCACCTACAAGCACCTTTTTCCCTTTGAGGTCATCAAGCGATTGGATTGAATTATTATCCTTTGCCACTACAATGCGGTTTCTCCAGTGGGCATAGGCTTCTTTGTTAAAAGAGTATTTCAGCTCCCGTTCCGGATTTTTCTCCATGACATGGGCGACCAAATCGATTTTTTTGGTTTCCAGGCTCAGCAGCAGATTGCTGAAATCCATGGTTTGAAATTCGAATTCATATTCTGGCAGCTGCTTATCGATTTCTTTGAGCAGTTCCACATCAAATCCGGTGAGTTTGCCGTTCTCATCTATGAAGCAGACTTTCGGAAAAGCAGTACCCGTGCCCACAATGATCTTAGTTACCTTTGCCGAATCCTTTGCCGGTGCCGCAGCTTCTGCTGCATTTCCATTCTGATTGCTGCTAGCGCTGTTACTGTTGTTTCCGCAGCCGGCAATCGCCAGTGTCAATACCGATGCAAATACTAGTAAAATGGACTTTTTCATTGTTTTATCCCCTTTGTATGAACTGTGGTTTGTCTGTAAGTGTTTTTTTCATCAGATACATAATGCCGTCACCGTTCTGCTGATCCAGTTCTAAAAACCGTTCGTACCCCCGGCGTTCATACATTTGAACCAACCACGGATGTTTCTTCGCCGTTGCCAGCGTGACTGCAGCCGAACCTAACTGACCAGCAATAATGTTCTCTTCCACCCAATCCAAAAGTTTTCCACCATAACCTCTGTTACTGTAATCTGGATGGGCAGCAAACCATTTGATAAAAGGCAATGGGCTAATCTTCTTAATCTCTTCTTCTTTTGAATGGGTTATGGTCGCAACTATCGTTCTGTCAACTTCAAGCACATAACACTCATTCGTAGCTATATTGTCTTCAATAAGCGCCAAGTCGGCTGTGGCCGCCGGCCAATGCAGTCCGAGTTCACGAATCAGCTGATAGGCACGATATGTAACATCTAGCAATTGCTCCGCATCCTTCAGTTCTGCCAGCCTGTATACCTCACTCATCACATGCCCTCCAGCCTTTCGAAAATTAACTTTATAATCCCTATCGAAATAGTCGTGATTATATGCAATTAACTTTATCACTGCATGTGTCCATGCGCTAATAGAGTTTTTTAATACATCTATACAATTAGTCGATCTCCCACTTTACCAATCCCCAGTTCTAGCAGGGTTTTGATGAATTCTGCGTTCTCTCCATTTAGCGAAATCAGGCTGGTTCGTAAGGAGATGCCTTCCGTCTCCGCAATATCCACCCGGATCAGCGACCCAACCGCCACTTCCTCCTGCACACTGAGGGCGGGAAGGAAACAGATGCCTGCTTTTTTCAATACCAGCTTTTTGGCTGTCTCCAGGTTATCTACCTGATATTCAATCTTCGGTGGCTGTTCCATACTCTCAAATACACGATGCAGCCGCATCCAATCCAAAGATCCGCATTCAAAAAAAACCAACGTCTCCTGGCGGATATCCTCCAGTGAAGCCCGCTGTGCTTCAGCAAAGCGGTGTCCCTCATGTACATACAGTGAGATGGGGTCCTCGCAGAATGGAAAGGTTTGAATTGCCGGATTTACGACCTTACGGATAAAAGCCAAATCAAGCTCCTTCGATTTTAACTTTTCAGTCAATACTTCCGTAGAAGCTGTCATCAGCTTGATTGTGATATGAGGATATCTGCGCTTTAAATGAAGCATCAGATGGGGCATTAAATAATTGGAAACCGAGACCGTACTGCCGATTCTCAGTTCATTTGGAATGTGCCCCTTAGCCTGAACCTGATATTTTCCGTTCTGATAAATCTGGAGAATCTGCTGGGCATAGGGTAGAAACTGTTTACCTTTATCCGTCAGGTTAATCTGCTTCCCCAACCGATCAAACACTTTGCAATCCAGTTCCCTTTCTAGCGATTGAATCCGGGCCGTTACTGTCGGCTGTGAGATATATAGGACTTCGGCCGCTTTATTGAAGCTTCCATAATGATTGATGTAGACAAAGGCCTCAATATTTTCAATGTTCATCCCTAATCCCCCTATGCTTTTATTAATTTTACTATTCCGATGAAAAAACAATGAATTATAGCGATGCTTTCCTATAGATTTTGTTTATATCTTAGTCATCACCCTATTTTTTGTCAACAATTAATTCCATGTAAATCAATCGGATTTTGAATCAAACGTTATGTTTATTTCATATAGAACTTTTCTATTCCTATATCAGAATTATAAAACACCTCTTATTCCACTGGGAATTATCATATATAATAATTTCATTCGAATGAACATTACATTTGTCTGAAAGGGGATAGCGAAAACATGTCACAAAAGATCATTATCCATGAAGCTGAGAATAAAGATCGTAATGCTATCGCCGAAGTGCTGTTAGATGCATACCACCAATATTCGGAGATCATGCCTGAGCCGTTGTGGCTGGAGTATCGGAAATCGCTTCTTGATTCCGTTCATGGTGATACCCCGCTCGTACGGATCATCGCTGAAATCGACAAGAAAATCGTTGGTAGCGCACTCTTGTTCAGCTCCTCGGAAACGGCTTACGGGAAACCGGAGCTAGGGATTCACTCCCCTATCCTACGTCTGCTAGCCGTATCTCCATCCGCTCGTGGTCTTGGCGTTGCAACCCTTCTGATTCGCGATGCTGCACGGAGATCACTACAGTTGGGTGCCACCACCTTGAACCTGCACACCTCGGAAATGATGTCTTCAGCCATCAAACTGTACCAGCGCTTAGGCTTTAATCGTGCGTATGAGACCGATCTTATGAACGGTGACACTCTAGTACAAGGCTTCCGGCTAGACCTGCTGTCCTCCGTCCGTTCTACAGCGGGACAAATATAGAATTCGAGAATTCTTAAATATTTGTCTTTTAAATATAAAAAGAAGCCTCGGAAAGCTTCCCCAATGATCTTGTGTGATCGTTACGGTGAACTCCCGAGGCTTATTTATTTTTCTTTTTTATAAGTGATTTCTTTAAAACTCACAGTGATTTCCCCCGTATTATCGGCATCGCCCATTCGAAGATCTGTAGTAACGGTAGCACTGGAAGGGATGGACGAAAAGCTTGCCCCCTTCTGCTTCTTTTTTACATCATAGAGATAATAAGAAACATCCTTAACATTAAGCCCTACATTATCCTTGTGTATAAGTTCTACAGTATAGGATTTTATCACGGCTACATTAGCGTCCATCCACCCCACAACTTCAATAGCTGTATCTTCATGGTTGCCTTCAGTCTTAATGGAGCCGATGGAAAGACCATCCTGATTATAAAAATTAATTTTTTGTGCAGCTATTTTCAGATAATCGATATCGATGTCAAGAATTCGGTTTTCGTTGACTTCTGCTGTATCCATCCAGGCAATCGTGCCCGCCGGGTTCCACTTTATTTTCTCAGAAGGTACATATTGCTCTTGTGGTAACGGTACAGTACGAAGAGAAACTCCTTTATTATCGTAAAAGGTTAATTCGCCGCTCTCATCATCATGTACAAATCTTTTAAAAGTTGGTGAGAGGAACAGGGATGGCGCCCCGGTCGTCGAATGTGGGATTACGCGATATTTCAGAAGATGGACATCGTCCTTTCCTGTTTTCAGATCAAAGATCCATACATTGCCGAGATAACTCTGCATAAACAATTTTTGCTCATCAGCTTTCCATTGAAATTTATAAATGTAATCATAATCATCAGAAAGCGGCCAGAAGTTTTCCCGAAGTCGTTCAATCTTTCCTGTAAGAACATTATATGAGGACAAATGATATTGCCCAGCTTTTTTCGTCACATCCGATTCCAGAAATAATAGATGATCCTCATCCAGCGGGATTAGCATATTATAGTTGCTCATAAAAGCATTATTCCATAGATTATTGGAATCGTTGAGCTCATCGCTCCATTTCACCTTTACCTCATCCGTAGCAGGATCATGGGCTAATACAGCGTTGACAGCATTATGGTCGCCATAGAAAAGATGAATGGTATGATAAGAGATCCCTTGCAGTTCAACTACTGCTCCACCGTTTAACAGATAGTTATTTTCGGATAGGTCAATCGGTTTGGCCACCAGATCTCCAATAGAGTTCCGTTCTGTATTAAACTCCAAACCATTAAATTTTGCTTCCGAGAACAGAATCTTTTTTAACTCGGCAGTTGATTCCTTAGTAAGTGTGTAGCCTGTATCCGTTTCGTTCACATTCATTAACATGCCCTGCTCGCTTGTCTCGTTAATCCATAAATGAAAGGCATATTTATTATTATCTGAATAGCCTGTATCCGTTTCGTTCACATTCATTAACATGCCCTGCTCGCTTGTCTCGTTAATCCATAAATGAAAGGCATATTTATTATTATCTGAAATTAGAACGATATCGTAGTTAGGCGTTGCGGTATTTAAATTCCCTGGTATTTGTTCAGCGGTACGGATGGCTCGGACGAAAATATCTATGGTTTCATGATCTGTGTATTCATCCTTTATGTTAGCATTCACTGAACCATGTGCTAGAGCGTTTGCTAATGTGATTCGCTTGATGGTCTCATCTATCTTTAGATTATCGGATTCTACATGCTGATCATTTGATTGAAATAAGGTAAGCAAAGCAGCCTTATCCGTTTCAGATAACTTGTAATGCCCATTTACTCCTGATTTGGTGAAAAGACCATTATTATTGCCCATAATCCAGAATGAGAATTTTTCGTTTTCTTTATTCTTCAATTCAACAATAGCCTCATAATCAGGTGCTGCAATATCAAGCTTCGCGTTGTCATACTCAGCAGTATGTATAGCTTTATTGAAACGTTCTATTAGCTTTTGGTCCGTTATGGTTATTAATCCGCCGCTATCATTATGGATTGTAATGGAGTCCACAGAACTCAGATCGATTAGCGTTTGATTCCCTTTATCTTTATTCCCTGTATTGACACATCCAACAAAGATCATTGAAATAACTGCTAAAAGGGCTAGTAGATTTAACTTTTTCATACAGGCTCCCCCTTCTTATTCTCTCTTCTTTGACGCCGGATAGAGGATAAAGTTGCAAAAAATGAGATTTTACACCTATTTAAAAAGATCGAATTAAACCAAATCTAGCCTGTAACCATTGGATCTGATTCTTGGCCTGAACAAAAGTACAGTGTTTGTAGCGATAAAAAAAGCCACCGCACAGGCCTGTTCTCCTGTAAGGCAGCTTCTTCTTTATCTCAATATATCTTTTACAGCACCCGTCAGTACACCAATAACTTCTTGCTCGGAGGCCAGCGGAGAGTCTCCTTCTACTGTGTGGGCTAGCATTCCGGCCGCGGCCGCAAAGGCTACAGTATGCTGAGGATCAAAACCTTCCAGCTCACCATGAATTATACCACTGGCATAAGCATCTCCAGCCCCGACTCTATCAAGCACCGGAAAACTTAAGGTCTCGGAATATGCGAAGCGACCGGATTTGAAGATATAACCGCGCAATGAATGGCGGTTATCATCATGAATGGACCGATGCGTTCCTGCTACCGTACTTAGACTGTAGCGTGAAGCTACTGTGGGAATCAGCTCCTGAAGTTGTTCTTCTCTTGAAGTTCCTTCGGGCTTCATACCAAGGATTAGCATTGCGTCTTTTTCATTCATCAGCACGATGTCGGCCAAATGCAGCATGTCTTCGTAATGGGAGCGTGCCAGCTCATAGCCTCTCTCCCCCCAGAGCGATGGGCGGTAATTGCAGTCAAAAATGACTAGGCCACCGTGTTGCTTAACCGTTTCCGCATATGTTTTCATCGCTTTTCGCACATCATCGTTCATTGCCAGTGTTATCCCGCAGAAATGAACAGTATCCGCGAGGTCTGCCAGCTCTGCGAATGGATAAGTACCCGGAGGAGCAGTATTGAAGCTGCTCTCCGGGCGACCGGAATAAGTCACTCGGGAGGGGCGAGCCCCGAATCCGTTTTCAAGAAAGTACATCCCTATACTTGAGCCCCCGCGTTGGATATGCTCCGGCTGGATGCCCAGTCGCCGAAGATAGGCTGTTGCTGCGTCACCAATAGGATTCGCAGGCAGTCTGGACACCAAAGTCCCCCGATGTCCGTATCGGGACAATGCGGACAGTACATTGACTCCGGTGCCGGAGAACGAATACTTCAGCAGGTTACCCTGAGATAACAGTTCAAAGCCCGGTACCTGTAGCCGCATCATTATTTCACCAAAAGCGGCGATATGTTTAGGCATATTGATCCGCCAGCTTTTTCATCGTCCGATACAGCTGTTGTATGTCCGCCACTCTCGTTCTTCCGCTCTGCGGATCGATGATCGATGTATAGACATGGGGAATTACCTGCGGCACTCCCGCTTCCAATATAATAGACAAGATCTCTTCAAAGTTGTCCAGATCGATACCGCCGGTCGGCTCCAGCGCAAAACCCTCTTCTGCACAGGCTTTGGCCACAGCGATTAGCTCCGCTTTACGGCTCAGCCCCTGCATCGGAAAATACTTTAAAGCATTTCCACCCATATCCCGAACCAATGCAATCGCTGCATTTACGGGAATTACAGCGGGTACAGATTGTGCCGCACTGGCCGGGCCGGTGGAGATATTCACAAAACCAGGTTGTCCCGTTGGTGCGATCATGCTGTTAATCCAACTATCTTTCGCTCCAAGGTTGGCACGGGTCGCACCAACTGCCGGGAACACCTGATTAATGTGGCTGCCAGCATAGGATTTGACAATCTCTGCAACAACAGCAGCTTGCCGATTATCACCCGCACCTAGTCCTATTGATACCGCACCGTCAATTTCCCGCCCATACGCCTCCATCGCCTGCACGGCTTCCTCTACCGTTGCATAGTCTTTGGACAATACACCGACCAGTACATAACCTTCGGCAGCAGCAAACACCTCTTTGGCATTTTCTATATCCTTAGCCAATACGTTTAAGGCCACCCGACCTTTATAGAACCGCTTGTTAATTTCAGACATTGCTTGCCCCTCCTGTCAATTCCCTTATCCTCGCTGTAATCATTTCTATGTCATCACCCATTAGCGGACGCGGGTCAATATCAAAATAACCTTGCCTTACCCCATAGTCTCTAGTGTAAATAGCTACTTCACCTTGTTGAAGCTGCTGGGACAGCTCAAGTGCTGTTATTGCGCACTGATTCGGGTCCACATGGATGCGTCCACGGTAAATCGCCCGGCCTGCTTCATCCTGCACGATAGTTACCCGAATTCCGGGAAGCCCGTCGAGCGGCATCAGCAATTGGAGCGTAGCTTTTTCCTTTTCGCTTGTATCCTGTTTGTGAGCATATTCATCCAACGCTTGCATCAGGCCGAAGGATGTTTCCTTACCAACCTTCATGCTGCGTCCAATGCCGTGAAGCTGCACTTTCAGCCATTCAATATAAAGACGTTTTCCCGCCACAAGTCCGGATGTTGGACCTTCTATGGCTTTGGAGCCACTATAAATGACCAGATCGGATATTTGCACGTATTTCTGCAGATCCTCTTCCGCTGCAGCATCTACAATAAGCGGCACGTTATGAGTTTGGGCCACAGCCCAAGCTTCCTCTACAGAGATCATATTCTTTTGAACAGCATGATGAGATTTGACATACAAGATAGCCGCAGTCTGATCCGAGATCGCAGCAGCCAAATGCTCCGCCCGTCCTTCATTGGCATAACCTGCTTCCACCACTTTACCGCCGCCGAGATAAACCATGGTTTCCACTGGTGCACCGTATTGTACGTTATGACCTTTTAGCATCACAATTTCATTTCTAACAATGCTATCCTGATGGAGCCGTAGACTTGTACGAATATTACCGCGGGTTACCAGCGCCGCCACGGATAAAGCAATTCCACTGGAAGCCGAGTTCACGATCACCGCTGCTTCAGAACTTGTATGACGTGCAACATAATCCCCCGCTTTATCCATCAAATCGGCGATTTCCACATAACTCTGTCCGCCTTGACGCATAGCTTCCATCACCGTATCGGTCGGTGCCGATACCCCGAGGATGCTCATCCGGCCGCTTGCATTAATAACTCTTTTCAGGCCGTATTTCGCATTCCATGTATTTGTCACCTATGATCACTCCTATTGCTTGAATGGTTTGCTGCGCTACCCGGCTTTCCCCCTCAGAATCTACCAGCTCAATCTTCTCATCCGTCACACGAAAAAGGGTCAGATTCGCCTTGTTGTTGATCCGAATCTCCCCAAGTTCCGGGCGTCCCAGCCACTGAGCTGCTCTACTCGTCACCCGTGCAATTGTATCTTCAAGGGAATATCCCAGTGCAAGGAATTTGTTCAACAGATTCGCCATGGAGTAGACGGGACCATTCATACGGTTGCCTCTGTATATGTCTGTGCTGATCGTATCCGGATCAATACCGTTTTGTTTGGCCGCCTCGGCCACAGCGAACGAGAAGCTAGCCGTACCATGTCCCACATCCAAGTGAACTCCACGCTCAATAGCATCTCTCAGCACCTGGAGCGGTAGATTCTCCTTATCGAACAAATTGTTGCTTTTGCCATTTAGATAATGGGTTATCACGTCGTTGCGTTGAAGTAGCGGTAAAACCTCACGGATATCCGGCGGTGCGGAGCCTATATGTACCATCAGTGGCAGCCCGGTCTTTTCCGAAAGCTCCAGTGCATGTTGAAGCGGTTGAATGCCATTGTCACCCACTACGCTTTTGCTGATTCTGGCCTTCAAGCCTACGATAAATTCAGGATAAGCAACTACCGCCTGAAGCACCTTTTCATGATCAATCCACTCTAATTGGGACAACTCGTCAATTCGCATCAGGCCAATCTTTGAAATGTTAAGAAAAGCAAGCAGTTGCGTTGCTGACTTTTTCCCCGCCTCTGCCAGCCCACCAATACGCTCCGCTCCGCAGCTACCTGCGTCCACGAGCGTAGTCACACCACATTTGATTCCGATTTCATCGATCTCGTCTCCATACGGATTCAATTCTGCAAACGCATGTACATGCAAGTCTACCCAGCCGCTAGAGACATGCGCCCCATTGGCTTCCACGACCTTGAAACCATGGTCTTCGGCGGTGCCACCGGGAACAATCTGGACTACGTTGCCATCAGCTATGACAATGTCCACTTCCGCTCCATTCAGGACTTTCGCCCGGCGGAGGAGCAAACGTTCTGCTGTCATCGTCACACCTTCTTTCCAAATTCAGAACATTACCGTCCTAGGTCTTTCCCGCACACTCTATAACACAAACAGTCCCAATGGATGTAGGATCTTTTTTCACAGGGACTGTTTGGATGAACTATTTATTCTTTATCACTACCGTGTTCAGACCCGAAAACCCTTTAAAAAATTCACAGCCTGGCGGATATCTTCCTCCGGATTAGTGCCAACTTCCCGTTCTATGGTCAGGAATCCTGTATAACCGATGTCGTTCAGTGCTTGCAGATAGTTGTTCCAATCAACAGAACCCGCTCCGAGCGGAACTTCACGGAATGCCGAGCCGGTCTCGGCCATTTCAGCGATTTTCTCATGGTCTAATGCTGGTGCTTCATAACCATATTGACCGTAAACATCGCGTGGATCGATATCGGCAAGCTTGAGACCATCTTTAGCATGGGTGTGTACAATGTAGTCTTTTAGAGTATGAACACCTTGCACCGGATCATCACCAGTCACCATGACCATATTGGCCGGATCAAAATTAACGGAAACCCCTCTGGAACCCAGACCGTCGAGGAACGTCTTCAGACGTGCTGCGGGTTCTGGCCCAGTCTCAATCGCAAAATAAGAATTCATCTCATGTGCATATCTGCTAAGTTCCTCACACGCAATGTGCATGGTTTCATAGATTTTACTGGCTGGATTAGAGGGAACAATACCGATATGTGTAGTTACGATATCTGTACCTAGCTCCTTGGCCAGCTCCATAATGCGCTTGGACTTTTCAATTTTGGCACGGTTCTGGGCAGGGTCCTGAAAGCCATGTCCGCCTAAATCTCCAACGAGGGCAGAGATTTCTAAACCCAGCGATGCAATGTAATCCTTCCATTCACGGCGTGCTGACTGAGAGAGAGTAGCGGGATCAAATTCGCCTTGTACCGCATAAATCTGAACTCCATCTGCCCCAGCTTCTTTTGCCTTGCGCAATCCCTCTTTCACTCCAACCTGAAAGCTGTCTACGATAACACCGATTTTATTAGTAATAATTGGTTTAACCATGGCATAATCCTCCAGTATAATGAATTAGATTTGGTTCCAAACCCGCTTGATATATTCCAGCCCCAGTCTTGTTCCCTTACGGCACTCTTCCATTCCCTCAAATTCTACAGAGATATATCCATCGTAACCGCTTTCCTTAACGATTCGAATTACACTCGGCATATCGATGTCTCCTTGACCAACGATGGCACCTCTCAACCAGTTTCCACCGGAGGATTGGAACCAACCTTCGCCAGGCTGGCGGTCTTGCGGACGAATATAGAAATCTTTGAAATGCACCATTGAAGCAAGCTTGATGTTGTTAGGTACAGCTATTAGCGGGTTCTCATCTGCGCACAGGAAGTTCCCAATGTCGAGTGTTGTACGGAAGTTGTCTCTACCCACCGCATGAACCAGCGCCTGTACACGATCGCTGTGCTGAATAAAGTATCCATGATTCTCCACACTGGTCGTAATGCCTAAACCTGCGGCATAATCGGCAATTTCTCGGCAGGCTTCAGCCAAACGTGGAAGCTCTTCCAAAAAATGCTTGATGGATAGATCGTTTGAGGAGGCTACATCATGCCGCATCCGCTGAATGCCTAATGCCGCGCACACGTCTACTTCCCGCTTTACCCGCTCGACTTCCCGCTGCATTTCCGCTGTCTCCAGCCCGGCAAAGTTCGCCCCGATAGCATAATTGGATAACTCTAGTCCACGACCCGCTGCTGTTCGTACAATCTGATCTATTAGCTCAGGATTTTCAACCAGATTAATACCTAAGGGTACAATCTCCGCATGTTCTGCGCCCAGATCGGCGATCGTCTCAATGACACCTTCAAGCGTGAGCTCACCCGTCGAAAAAGCTGAATGCAGACTGTAAGTGCTGATTCCTAACTTCATAGTTTCACCTCTTCACCTTTGGCTGCGGATTCATAGATCGCGCCGAGTATCTTCATAATTGTAACGCCGTCTTGCACAGGACTAATCGGTGTAGAGCCGGTACTGATGTTGCTCGCAAAATGATTAATTTCATTCTGGAATGCACTGTTGAACTCAAACCCCTTATTATCGGTCTGCGGATAGGTATTGACGATCGTATCCGCCTGTTCTTTAACAAGGACTATCTCAGGATCAATTTCAAAACCACCCTTGTCACCGTACAGGCGTACTGAACGCTCGTCTTCTTTGGCATGCAGTGTAAAGCTGACATCGACCATCAGCGAAGCTCCATTCTCAAAGCGAATCAGTGCATTTGCTAAATCTTCCACCGTATTGTTCGCTGCGTCGTAATCGGCGGCTTTATAGAATGAGAGATTCTTAATATTAGAACGATTGCCGAGCTTCCGGTAGGTGTTAGCACTTACCGATACTGGATTCGGACGGCCCATCAAATACCAGCATAGATCAATCACATGGACACCAATATCGATCAGCGGTCCGCCGCCGGAGCGTTCAATATCACTGAACCAGCCGCCGGGATTGCCTAGTCTCCGGAACGTCGTTGCTTTTGCATAATAGATTTCGCCGAATTCTCCTTGTTCCACCAACGTCTGAAGGAGCTGGGCATTGGAGTCATAACGTCGTACAAAGCCTACTTGCAAAATCTTGCCGCTCTTTTCCACTGCTTGCTGTACCTGAAGCGCTTCTTCAACCGTACGGCAAAGCGGCTTTTCCACAAGCACATGCTTGCCTGCCTCAAGCGCCGCGATGCTGATCTCGGCATGAGAGTTGTTCCATGTGCAGATGCTTACTGCATCTATTTCGGAATTGGCCAGTAATTCACGGTAATCCGTGTATACTTTCTCGACGTTATATTCTGTAGCCACTTCGCGTGCACGTTCTTCATTCAGATCACATACCGCATATATGGTTGTCTGCGGATTATTCCGATAAGCACTTAAGTGCATGCCGGAGATAGAGCCCGTTCCTATTACGCCAATTTTGATCTTATCCATTAACACTCGCTCCTTTATTTTGCATAGGTTATGATTCGTATTATAATGATTTCAACCCTAAACACCATGCAGAGCCTTGCGGTTTCATTTGTACAATTGTGCTATAGGAGGTGCAGTCTATAAATGTTGGACTATGATAAACATCTACAGGAACCCATGGACATGCCGGATCCCGAGTTTCCGATTAAAGTACATACCCAGCGTTTCAACCAAGAAGGAGTTATGTTGTTCCCACATCATTGGCATGAGCATCTTGAGTTTATATTTATTGAAAGTGGTGAGGCTGTTTTCGAGTGCGGACGAACACCGATCAACGTTCGGGCTGGCGATTTAGTTGCTGTGAACAGCAACGAGCTGCATTATGGGGTAAGCGCTTCTTCTGATTTATTGTATTATGCGATTATTGCAGATACTTCTTTGCTGCATAGTGCGGTAAGCGACGCTGCCGAAACCAAGTTCATCGCCCCGATTCAGCGGAACCAGCTGCTGTTACGTAACCATATCCGGGGGGATCAGCATATTACTGACTGTGCTTTGGCGATTATTCGGGAACTGGAACGTCGCGAATTTGGTTACGAGCTGGCCGTCAAGTCCGAGCTATACCGCCTGTTAACGCTGTTGTTGCGCAGACATATCGTCACCGTACTCTCACAAGCTGAGCAAGAGAGGCGTATTCAGACCGTTGAACGCTTCGCACCTGTTTTGCGTTATATCGATACCCATTACCAGGAACCGATTCAAGTTGACGAACTTGCGGCGCTAACGGGGCTAAGCCGCTTCCATTTCAGCCGTCTCTTTAAAGAACTAACTGGGCATACGATATCGGAATATGTAAATGCTGTCCGTTTAGACCGTGCAGATTATTTGCTCCGCCATACCCAGCTAACGATTTCTGAAATCGCTGCCACTACCGGCTTCAGCGATATCTACTATTTCAGCCGCACCTTCAAAAAGCATAAAAAAGTAACCCCTAGCAGTGTGAGGGGATTCTAGTTAGAGTGAACAAAGGACTGCCTCTTGGCAGTCCTTTGTTAGTGTATGCAACGTTCCTCTAGTTAAATTATTATTGCCATACAAGCTGTCCCTTTCTTATTTTTGCTGCATAGATGATTTGGCCTGTATGATAATGGACTTCTCTCACCATCGCTATCATGAGATTAAGAGCAGTGGTCTCGTTATTTACTTGGCTATATGTAAGTGGTGGCAAATTAAGAAAGGGTTGTGACATCAATAACTCCGGGTTAGATTGGAGCCGTTCAAGATATTGGATAATAATATCAAAAGCATTCCTGGTCATGGTTATAGCTTGCTCTTTTGTCATTTCTAGACCTCTTTCAAACTCCCTCTCTCTATCTCTTGTATCAGGAATATCTAAAAGAATGGTTTCAATTCGTGAGTGTACTGCCCCGCTAATATGAGCAACCAAATTTGCAATACTGTTACTTTCCACGGTTGGGGACCATGTAATATCCTCTTGGGTACATTGCTCGATTGCTTGGAGCGTCCATTTTTTTTCCGATCTAAATTTAACCAACATACTTTCAATTAACTCAATGGCGATATCCATTGCTAACCTCCTATTGATATAACCTATGTAAATTTTACCAAACTCATCTCTACTGTCAAATGAAATCCAGTACCAATGCTATTTTTATGCCACAATGATTTGTTACATTCTTATCCGAGCTCCTGAGTAGAGTTAATTGATAACGTTTGTTGGCCTTAAAAGAAGGAGTTGGTATATGACACTGGATCATTCAGATTAGTACAAAAGAGACTGATGAGATTATCTACTATTTTTAGAAAAAGGAGATTCGAAATGAAACTTAAAAAATGGATTGCCCCTATCCTCACATGTTCTCTGATGAGCCTCTCTTTCGCTACAGGATCTGCAAGTGCAGCAACTAACAGCGAGTATAGCTTGAAATTCAATGCGACTAACTATACTACTAAGACCATAACGGTGGATGGTCAATCCGTCACTTATCGGGCATATGAGAATATCGTTTATGTAAAGAACCCTGTAGATATTAATTATGAAACTATGAACGTCTATGTCCCTGAGGAATACTTCCAGGGTAAGTCGATCGGTAGTTACACCGCCGATACCGCACCTATCTTCTTCCCAAACCAGGTTGGCGGGTATATGCCTGCTCAGCCAGGTAGTACTGAAACAGGTAAAGGAATGGGTATGGGGGCAGGTCCACAGAACGGCGCTCCGAAAACAGACAAAGAATCCGCAGCAGCCCCAGGCGCCGATACAGGAACGGAATTGAATAAACCCGCTGCGGGTAAAGACGAAAACGCAGGAACACCTTCATCTGAATCTCCCAGTGCTATCGCAGTTGCCCTGTCCAAAGGTTATGTGGTCGCATCTCCAGGCGCTCGCGGTAGAACTACAAAGGACGAAAAAGGTGTTTACACTGGTAAGGCACCCGCAGCTATCGTAGATCTGAAGGCGGCTGTCCGCTACCTTCGCTTTAACGACGACATTATGCCTGGTGACGCCGAGAAGATCATCTCTAACGGCACAAGTGCTGGCGGCGCGCTCTCCGCATTACTGGGTGCTACCGGCAACAATGCGGAATATGAGCCTTATTTGGAAGCGATCGGAGCAGCTGATGAGCGTGACGACGTTTTTGCCGTTTCGGCCTACACGCCGATTACGAATCTAGATAACGCAGATGCAGCTTATGAGTGGCAATTCAACGGAATTAACACTTATGAAAAACTTGATTTCTCCGGAAATACGGATTTTAACATGGAAAGAACGTTGGTAGAAGGAACATTGACGGAGAATCAGATTCAGGTATCTAACGAACTGGAAGCTATGTTCCCTGAATACGTCAATAGTCTAGGACTTACGAATACTGACGGAACAGCTTTGAAGATGGATGCGGACGGCAATGGCACCTTTAAAGATTACATCAAAGCTTTTGTGATCGCTTCAGCGCAAAAAGCGTTAAAATCGGGTACAGATCTGTCCGACAAAACCTGGATCACCATTGAAAATGGCACTGTTACGGATATCGACTATGATCAATATCTTGCATACTTGGGCAGAATGAAACTGCCTGGAGCCTTTGACGGTTTAGACCTGAGCAATGGTGAAAACGATCTATTCGGCACAGCGAATGTCGCTGCACAGCATTTTACTCAGTTCGGTTTGGAGCATGATACAGCGGGGGGAACACTTGCTGACCAGAATCTAGTGAAAATGATGAATCCAATGAACTATATCAGCACTGAGGGAACAACCACTACAAATAATTGGCGGATTCGGATGGGAACCAAGGATAGTGATACTTCCCTCGCTGTTTCTACTATATTGGCAACAGAGCTTGAGAACAAAGGTTCAAACGTTGACTTTGCAATGGCTTGGGATATTCCACACAGCGGAGATTACGATCTGGATGAGCTTTTTGCTTGGGCTGACAAGGTTAGTGCTACTTCGCCAAAAGCATCCGCAGCTGCCATTCCTTCCAAATCATCATTGTTGGTGAATGGAAACAAGATATCTGTTAACGCGTACAATATCGACGGCAGCAACTATTTTAAATTACGGGACATTGCTATGGTTGTAAACAACACTACACAACAGTTTGAAGTGACATCGGATGAAAATACAAATACTTTAAACATTACATCTGACAAAACGTACACTCCGACGGGCATTGAACTTTCAGCATCTGTAAATACTAGTTCAAAGACCGGTGTTATGACAGCCACTAAGATAACTTTGAACGGACAAGAGATTTCAGTAACGGGCTATAATATCGGCGGTAGTGAGTATTTTAAGCTGAGGGATGTTGCAAAATCACTTGATTTTAATTTGGAATGGGATGCTGGAACGCACACCATAAGTATAGATACTTCTAACATCTATAAGGACAGCAATAAATAATAGAACAGTAACTTATTCTGGTTACAAGAGGCCGATCCTTCAATCGGTCTCTTTCCATTCCATGTAGAATGCGATTATTTCCCTCACGGACATGCAGTCTTCCTTGCTCCTTTTAGACAATTTACATACAATAAGGTCCAAGATATCGGAATAAGGGTGGTAGCTATGCAGGGTAAAGTGAACATACTAATTTGTGATGACAATATAGCTGTACATGAGAGCATATCTGCTTATTTACAGGCGGAAAATATGGAATATGAATCCGTATACAATGGTGAGGAAGTTCTTTACAAATTGGAAGATCAGCATTTTGATCTCTTAATTCTAGATATTATGCTGCCTGGACTTTTTGGGACAGAGGTCTGCCGTAAGATTCGCTTGACTAGTAACGTCCCGATTATAATGCTGAGCGCAAAAGGTGAGGAAACAGACCGCATATTAGGCTTGGAAATTGGTGCAGATGACTATATTACAAAACCGTTCTCCCCCCGGGAGGTCGTTACAAGAGTAAAAACCATTTTAAAACGCACTCATTACACCTTTCCAAGTGAAGACGCCATCCTGACGCTGGGAGAAATGAAGATTGACCGAAATGCTTTTAATATCAAAATTAATGGATCACGAATGGAATTTACACCTAAAGAGATCGAATTGCTTATCTATTTTACAATTAATAAAAACAAGGTGCTTTCAAGAGAACAAATCTTAAATAAGGTCTGGGGTTATGATTATTTCGGTGATACTAGAGCCGTTGATAATCTCATTAAAAGAATGAGAAAAAAACTGCCTGAAAAGAATTTGGGATTTGAAATCAAGTCTGTTTATGGGATGGGCTACAAAATGGAGACTTCCACATGAAAAAAGTAACTTCCAACAAAAAAGTGATTTATCTGGCCATCCTCTTTTGTTTCATTTTAGGACAACTTGGAGGAACCTTGATTATTAAACAGCTTTTTTTGAATTATAAATTAAAAGATATGCTGCCTCAGGCCTCTGCTATAGCTGCTGAAATGGCACAAAATGAGATGAGCATTCGAGGTTTTAAACCGTATCTTATGAAGGTGTATGATTTAGAGGGGAATGACCTTTCACCTGGTGACGAAAATAAGCAGCTTTTTTTCAATGTTACATCGGAAGAATTCAAGGATGCCCTTATAAATTATATTCCCGAAGTAATTAAGTACAATAAATTCGCTGCGATTAAAAATATTAAGGGGTTTCCGAGTAAATCCATTGTCGTAGGTGCACCTATTATTCAGGATAAACAAGCGGTCGGAGTCGTCTTTTTATTAGAACCTGGTAGTGAATTTCAGGCGGTATTGAATGGCTTCTATTACGTTTTTACAGGTACCCTTCTGTTAGGCACACTAATAATCAGCTTCTTTATATCCTCCTATCTAAAGGAGATGAAGCAGCTTGAAAAGACTCGTCGGGATTATATAGCGAATATTAGCCATGAGCTGAAATCTCCCATTGCCTCTATCAGAGCTTTAACGGAGACGCTGGCAGATGGAATGATTCAAGATGAAGAAAAAACAAATAAATACTATGGAATTATTTTATCCGAATGTGCGCGCTTGCAACGATTGATTTATGATGTACTGGAATTATCAAGAATGCAAAATAAAAAAGAAACTTGGAATAAAGAAAAAATAGATACTCAGGAATTAGTCATGCTTATTGAGTCTAAATACTCTTTCTTGTCCGATGAAATGGGCATTGTATTTGAGATTACAGATAACGCCAGAAACCTTCCAGATGTTTTTTCTAATAAAGATAAAGTGTTGCAATTAGTCAATATTTTGATGGATAACGCCATGAAATACGTTCAGGAGGATGGGAAAATAACTTTTGATGCTATTGTGCATTCGAGGGTTGTAACTGTGCAGATATCAGACAATGGACCCGGCATTGCAAAAGAGCACCTCCCTTATATCTTTGAAAGATTTTACAAAAGCGAACAGTCCCATAATGAAAAAGGAAGTGGTCTTGGGCTTGCTATCGCCGAGGAAATTGTAAATGGTCTGGGAGAAAAAATATTGGTTACAAGCAAACAGGGAAAAGGAACGGCTTTTCAATTTACCATTAGACGGTTCAAATAATAACTCTCTCATTTAACACCAAGAAGGTCAGGTAAGGGTATTTCCCTCTACTGACCTTCTTATATTTTATTAATTGTGTAAAAGAAACTATCTTCCATCTTATGGGTATAATTAACATAAAGCTCTATAGGAGGGAAAATCATTGAGAAAAATTAGGAAGCTGATTCTTTTAGGATTTTGCATCATGATTTTACCGGGAACCGTGATTTATGCTGCAGCTGGCTCATCTGAAGTTTCATTATATTTGAATAATGTGCTTCAAAAACAGCCCGCAATATTGTCCGAAGGTTCGATTTCCTTGACGACTGAACAGTTGTCTAAAGATTTATTTGCACTATTCGCCTTGGATGAATCAGGTAAAACCGTTCGAATCTACAAGCCTAATATAAACATGGTTATGCTCGATAATAACGGAGAGATTTTTGGTAAAGTAAAAAGCCCGTCACGTTTTGCATTTTCGACTCTATTACAGGTGGATCATTTAAAAACAGAAATTTCAGATATTAAGGTTGTGATCACCGATCCTGCGGATAAAACAGAAACCATTGATGCTCAACAAATTAAGAACAGCGAAGAAAACTTTTGGTTCAAAACCAATGAGTATACATATTCCTTTACTATAAAGGGCACCTACACTATTCAAGTATTTTTTAAAGATGTGGCTTCGAAAAAGTGGTTTCCTGTCTCCGAAATTGATATATTTGGCATTTGAATTCCAGTTATAAGGGACTCCACTCATTCTATTCTTATCGCGATATTACCAAATTGTTCTCCCTGCTGCATTCGGTGAAAGGCTTGAACTGTGTCTTGTAAAGGATACACTCGATCAATGATAGGTCGAATCGAATGGTGTTCCATAAACTGAAGCATATCCGCAAACTCTTCACTACTTCCCATTGAGCTACCTATGATACTAATTTGCGGGAAAAATATGGCTCGCGTCGGGATTTCGATTCGATCTCCTGAGCTTGCACCAAACGTAACAATACGTCCATTGGGTTTAATAATATCAAAGTAATGTAGGAACGTCGCAGGCCCAATGCTGTCGAGGATGAGATGAACGGTGTCTCCTTTCATGCTTTCCTTCCAGTTGCTATGACTGTCAAACGCATGATCAGCTCCATGAGCGAGTGCAGCTTGTCTTTTCGTTTCACTGCGTGAAGTGACACTGATACGTGCACCCACCGCTGAAGCCATCATCATGGCATAAGTCGCAACCCCACCACCAATGCCAGGTATAAGAACATGTTCACCTTTCTTTAAGCGGCCTCTAGTGAATAGCGCCCGATAGGCTGTTAAGGCAGATAAGGGCAGCACGCCGGCTTCTTCCCATGACAGGTAAGCTGGCTTGCTGATGGCATTTTGCGCAGGAATGATGATTGACTCAGCGAATGTGCCTTCTGAAGGTCCCCCTACAATGGCTGGAACGTTTGGAACATTGTCGCTATATTCCCATCCGATGCACGGATTAATGATGACATCTTCACCTACATTATGATCCAGCACACCTTCACCTATTGCTTCAATTCTCCCCGCGCCATCAGAGCCGATAATCAAAGGAACATCCTGTTTTGTTCGGTCATCCATGATAAACAAGTCCCTGTGGTTCAGCCCTGCAGCCATTAACCTAACCTTCACTTCTCCAATCCCCGGTTTCTTATCCATAATCTCTTTATAGTTCAAGCCCTTCAGGCCACCTTCTCCAGCATGTACAATGGCTTTCATCATCCAAGCCCCTTCCTCAAGTTGTTATTAATGAATCTATAATAAATTTTACATAGTGGGTGTAATCCAGTAAAATGATCAAAACTGAAGGTGACTATCATAAATCATCATACCAAGAAGGTGCAAAGGAAATGGAAAGTGGAGATTTGAGAATATTTCAAGCGGTTGCTCGCGAGGGTAGCATAACGAAGGCTGCTCAAGTCTTGAATTATGTCCAGTCAAATGTGACGAACCGGATTCAGTATCTAGAAGCTCAGCTGAAAATCCCCCTATTTCGTCGATCCAATCGAGGGATGACGTTAACGCCGGCAGGTGAGAACTTACTGGTATATACAGACAAAATATTATTACTAATGGACGAGGCTGTGATAACCACACAATACTCTGAGCACCCTGCTGGTCCGCTCCGTTTAGGTTCCATCGAAACAACAGCGGCTACTCATCTGACACCTCTGCTAACCGAATATCACTTACGATATCCCGAGGTTAATCTATCGCTTATAACGGGAGAAACGCATAACCTCTTACAAAAGGTGCTTGATTACCAACTAGATGGAGCCTTTGTTTATGGACCCATTGACCAGCCTGATATAGAACATGTTGTTGCTTTCGAAGAGGAGCTGGTGCTTATCTCACAACCAGGTAAGAGCGAAATGCGCGAATTGCTTACAAAGCCAATGTTGTTTTTCGACGTCGGATGTACACATCGTGCCAAAGCTGAGAGTTTCCTAAATGAAAGCGGGATGAGCTCTTATAAGATTATGGAATACGGAACGTTAGATGTAATTCTAAGTGGGGTTTCAGCTGGACTCGGCGTGTCAATGCTGCCCCAATCTTCGATTTCCAAGGCCGAAGAGGCGGGAGTAATTACTTCCCACCGTCTGCCTGAAGGATATCGAGATTTGCAGGTATGGTTTGTGTATCGCCGGAACGCGGTTTTTTCTAGTGCGTTTTCAAAATTAATCCAAATGATCGAAGAAATATAGCAAACATACATATTGGGGATTGATTATATTCGAGCGCAAAGCTTGTTTATTAATCAAACCCTTTTCAGCTTTTTACGATTATACTTGGTATGTCTTGTTCCCATTTACTCACCACGAATCACTCGAAAACCTTGATCAGGACCCATACCATTCGCTTCGAACTTTCCCCGAAATGAAATCTCGTTGTTGCTAATGCCGCCGATCCACCCGCCACCCTTTACAACCCGAAAAGAACCGCTCTTACTATCTATATCTCCGTACCAGTTCCAACACCATTCCCTAACATTCCCTGACATATCGTAAAGACCTAGCTCATTAGGTTTTTTGCCACCAATAGATTTTGTTTTGTTATGGTTGTTTTCTATGATCGGCCAGTTCCAATCTCCTGATAAGTATTTGTCTCCAGCGTTTTGCCAATACCATGCTACTTCATCTGCTTTATTGCTTCCACTGTAGGTGTAACTTTTGCTTAACTGTCCTCCACTTGCAGCATATTCCCACTCTGCTTCAGTAGGCAATCGGTAACCATTAGCTCCTGCATTGAGCGTTACTGTCCATTTTAAATTATCATTATCACTCTTATTATTCGGATCTTTTTTATTTTTATCTATATTGTAATAGGGTTTGAACCCCTCTTTTATACTTCTTTTATTACAGTAATCTATTACGTCATACCAGTTAACCATTTCTACTGGCAAGTTGTCGCCTTTGAATGCTGAAGGGTTGCTTCCCATTATTTCAACCCACTCTTTCTGAGTAACTTCATATTGCCCGATATAAAAATTTGATATAGTTGTACTTTTGTAGTTGGAATTTGTGTTAATGAAAGCCCCGCCTTTGACTAATACATAAGTATCCTTCTGTTCAGGCTTTTCTTGCGAACAAGCGCTGATAACAACTACTATTAAAAGAGAAATTAATAGTTTTCTCATGGATATATCTCCTTTCCAACCACTGGTATGTAGTTAAGTATCATTTGTTGAATGATCTAGAATGATCTAAGGCTGCCGGCTGTGGACCGACAACCTTAGCAATGACAGTGATTAATAGTTATTTTAATCATCTGGAGATGCCTGAGCTGGTCCGATGCTCAAGTTACCATACTGTTACGTTTGAGCTCCCGCTACTTTGATATCCTTCTGTCGCTAACACCTGATAAGACCAACTGCTGCCCAGATTCATTCCGTAACTTTTCCAAGCATTAACGTGGTTGGCAAAAGTGATCGCGACATTGCTTCCCGTTGCTCGTTTGGATTGTCTTACACTCCAAAACTGTGTGAAGGTTGCCGTACCATCAATAGAAGGGGCGTTCGTTCTCGTAGTCGTATATATATCATATGTGCCTCCATCACTGGTCACGGTACCTTTATAAGTTCCAGTAGGTCTATAAGTGCCCCAGCTATCAACGACGTAATATTCTATGAGGGAGTTTCTCGTCCACCCATAAAGAGTTAAATACCCATTGCCGGATGGTGCCCAGACGCCTGCATTGTAGTTTATTGTTCTAGATGGGGATCCAGTATTCCAACCTTTACCAACAACAAAGTTACCAGTATTTGACCATGTAACACTGTAATTCCCACCAGATCCATTAGTAGCATTTACTGTCCCGCCACCATCGGTCCAATTTTGCCAATAGTCTGTCGCTGCACTTGAGGTTGCTGCAAACAAGCTGAAACTCATTGAAGCTGCCATAATTACAGTCACGATTTTCTTGTTAAATTTAAACATAATCTACCTCCTGAAATTTTTTGTCACTACATACCTACATACTGCTTGTCTGTATTTCTAGTAGTCGAAGCAATTCCTTGTTGGGGCAGATTCGCAACACCACTTCCTTCCATATATATTAATGTAAGCGATTACATAAGGAATTTTATCATAGATCGTTTACTATTTAATCTCTTCAAATTAAAGCTTTTACCCTAAAAAGTATTGTTCTTTTGGGATACCTTATTCACTGGATTTTTGTATCTGCCACAATTACAATCCAGTATTTTTTAGTAACACGTTCATAAACCAAGGCTTAATCAGTGGTAAGGCTACTGCTGGTTGCATAGCTTTTGTATGGTCCATCTGGGCTCCCGAAAGGATTTCAACATCCCAGCCTAAATCCGCCAACTGCTCCTTATTCTTTTTTAACAACCCGACGATGTCAACGGTAACGCTCCCGAAATTTTCACCGTAAACAATCGTATCATTTCCACCTGCAAAAGCTAGTTTAGGGAGACTAAGCAAATGTTGAATACTGCGATCATCAAAGGCTGTGAGGCTCTGGTATAGAGAGACAAATTGTGCTGTAACACGGGTATCTATGGTAACCTTTATATTGTCCCAATCCATTTCGTTTGGATTCTCCGATCCTGTTGGGCTTTCTACAGATTCATTTTGGTTACTCAAAGCTTGTGTATGTGTTTTATGGGTCACAACCCTCATTTCTTGATAGGGGCCATTATAGGGTGGAAAACCTCCCATTACCAAACTCTCCAAGCGATCTGTTCTTATAGCCATTTGCAATCCAATCAACGCAAGCCAGGAATAACCGTAGTAACTAAAGCTTGTAACATTCATTTCATCCGCAATGTGGAGAAGATCCTTCACAATATGATCTGCTGTTAGATTTTCCTCTGGATATTGAAATAGATGACCTTCATAATCGAAATAAAGCACTTGAAACGTATCCGCTAATCCTTCAACAAAATGTTCACCTAATTCGGGATCTACTCCCCATAGCTTTAAGTTTTCTGCTTCCTGATTGTACACAGATTTTTTAGCGATGGGTAACATGAGGGTTGGACAATCTGGAAGTCCTGCCATACCTACTTCTATTTCTGATTGGTTTGCTAATTGTATTATCTTTTTCAATGAACTCACTCCTTTGTGTTCTATAAAAGTATCATATAACATTCATGCAATCTTTCGGTTTATCCCTCTACCTCCCTTGATATATCTACCTAAATTCGATTTAATATTGTTGTAGCACTTGAAGGTTTAACTTTAATGTTTTGGGGTGATGATGTTTATGGAAGAGATATATACACCTACACTGATAGCTAAGCAATTAAATGTGAGTACCACTACTTTAAGGAGATACGAAGATCAAGGTTTAATTCCAGATGTACCAAGGACCGCCAGCAACCGCAGATGTTACACTTCCATCCATGTGCAAGCTTTTATTACCATTCGGGCATTATTGCAGGGATATGAAATTCCGGTTGTGTACGATGTGATGAGGAAGATAAAAGGCCAGCAGATGGAGTCTGCTCTTTGGGCAATCAATCAAGAGCAACATAAGACCCAAGTGGAAAAAGAAAGGTTAGAGGAAGTCTTACGCATGTTTCGGGATGTTGATTTATCTAAATACAAAGATTTAACTGTATCAGATTCAATGACGATTGGTGAAGTTGCACAAATGGCAGGAGTTAATCCATCAGCTATTCGGCATTGGGAACAAGAAGGGCTAATCTCTTCGAATAGGAACAAAGATAATGGCTACAGAGTCTTCACTTTAACGGAATTAAGAAAAATTATTCTTATCAGCAGTTTAAGGAAAACTGTTTATTATATCGAGAATATGAAACAGCTTTTGAATGAAATAGAAACACATAACTACAAAAAAGTGGAGATATCCTTTCAGCTTGCCTTACAAAAATTGAATTCTCAATTAATGAAGCAATTTTTCGCGATAGCTGAACTTACAAACTATGTGAAATTGTATAAAAGTAATGCCGAGTAACATATTGATCATAGAAAAAGGACTACCTTGCGGTAGCCCTTTTGTGCCTATTTGAACTTGATGTCAACAATCTTCCCGCTTTCCACAAAACCAATATTTCGATAAACCTTATTCGAGTCAGGATTCTTTAAATCAGCATAAAGCATGGGCACTAAATCCTCCGATAAAAGAACGGAACATAACTCTGCTACTAGTGCACTTGCATAACCCTTTTTCCGGCAAGACGGTGGTGTGTATACCGCATTTAATCTGGAATATCTTGCCGACCTATGTGCAATGTACGCCATCGATACAGGTTTATCGTCTACAAACCATATATACAAGTCCCCTGTCTCAATCATCCTCTTGGCATCTAGAATTTTAGCTTCTGGGTTCACCCTAACCCCATAAGCCCCCTCTGAGAAACCCGCCAAAAACTCTGCTACAATGGCCAGGTTTTTTCTCGTTGCTTGCTGCATTGTACCTTTTACGTTCAAAGGTTTCTTTGGATCTGTACAGAAATAAGATTCTATAGTCATCGTGGACTCATATTGAAGATGATTTGCCTGAGAATACAGCTGTGCAAAACGTTCTGTTGTTTTTTGTTCTCCAGATACTCCCGGTAATGTAGTCTCTTTAAGAAATTCTATAAGTTCTTCGTAGAGAACGGCCTTCTTATCCTCGACAATATCCTTAGAACTCCAAAGCCATGCGTTATGTCCCTTTGACTGGGCATAAATCATTGTTTCATCAGAATCTTTTAAGCAAGTAGAACTCTTCGACTCGCAAATAAGGTGAATCAGGTTGTATTGAACCTCATCAGCAATAAACATATCCTGGCTAAGTATTCGATCGGAGACATTGATTTTTTGAAACATTGTTACTCCTCCTTATTTATTTATAAGAACGCAAAAAACTCCGTCCCATTAGGGACGGAGTAGATTCCGCGTTACCACCCTGATTGGTGTATTTATGAATACACCCTCTCTGCTGCCATCGTCCAACAACGATGCTTCTTTGTAACGGCAGAATCCCGGGCCCGCCTACTATGATTTCGGGAGCCAGCTCTGAGGCGATTGTTCGATTCGGGTGTCCTCTGCCTCGCACCAACCGGCAGTTCTCTGATCGACATATCCGGATTTACTTGTCCTCTTCGTCGCATTTGATTGCAATGTAATTAGATACAATATAAAGTAATAGGGATTTTATGTCAATAAAAAATATGTAAGTTGGCGACGTTAAACAATTATTATTCACTGCGAAAAAATACTAAACACCAAATTGTCTTAAATGATGGTCTAGATGTTTATAAATCCCTTTACCCCATTGCTCCGGAGTGAATTTTCCGAAAAAAGGATGTGGATGGGATGAACAATTCTCCGGACCGTTACTTTGAAAAGTTATAATTTTTTGTTTCAGTATTTCTTTTTCTTTTCCAAAATCTCTATCATCTAAAATAAGTATGGTCGGAATTGTTGACATATTATGTGGTACTGGCTTGTCATTGAAAAAAATAGATTTCACAAACCCTCCTATTAATATTCCTAGCCAACTTCTAGGAGGAAAGGAGTTTCCATTTGCGATGTCTTGAAATGCTGAACAGTGAGCCAACATTTGAGAAACATTCATTTTTCTCCACTGTGGGTTTGAATTAGGACTTAAATTCTCGATACGGCTCAGTATTTCCGCTGTATGTAATTTGTTATATATATTTTCCATAAACACACTTCCATTACGTTTTTTGGGTTTTCGATTTTTTCATTATTAGTTCTGGTGATCCATATATCACGATAAGCTATTGTATTAATGATTGCATCATAATAATTTTACAGTATACTGCCGATCTAATATTCGCCATTTCCATTATTCTATCCTTTATTCACTATCATGTCCTTTAACGTAATAAAGCTATCCATCATGGAGGTAGCTCCTCGTCATAAACTGTCTTTAAATATCGTTTCCCGTCAGTTCAACAACCTACGGATTTCTGCAATACAGAAATACTTTCCTTTAGGAACGCCCTATTCTTTTCAATCCCTCTATTTTTACACCAGACAACAGCACCAAAAGCATCGTAAAAATCATAAAAGGGTAGTATTGTTTCCAAATCCATTAGAGGACGAATTGTTGAATATCCCTCTTTATACGAAATTCTACTTTGAGGATTCACTTCCCAAACATATCGGTTAATTTTTGTGAAATCAATTTCAGAGGATCCACCCCGTGCACTCTCAAAATCAATAATTCCAACAACCATATTATTATTTGTTAGTATATTACCTTGTCGAAAATCCATATGAACAACACACGGGCCATCAGGAGGAGGTAAAACTGAGAAAACACCCTCAAAGTAATTAATACATTTTTCGAAAAGTCCTCTCTCAAGGACTTCCTTGCAAGGTTCTATAAATTTTTCAAAGCTATTTCTTATATAAAGTCTCCAATTGTTCTGATTGAAAAATTGAAAACCGTCTAATCCTTCCACACCATATCCCGGCATTTTAACTTCATGCAGCTTTGCGTGAAGTACTCCAATTTGAAATGCTAATTCATCGTCAATAGCACCTGTACATGGTATACCTTTAATCTCAGATAAAAGTAATGCACCAGAAATTAAGTCATCCCCACTCCAGAAGTCTAACACCTTTGGAACCGGTAATACCTCCCTCAACAGTTCAAGCATACGATATTCGCGATATAGTTTATCCCTGTTATAAGGGATCTTCGCATACAGCGTTTCTCCATTAGTAAGATTCAGCTTGTATACTTGTGAACTAAAGGACTCAGGAACATTATCTATACTTAATACATTAAGGTTAAATCTTTTTATGATTGTTTCCACTAAGTTCAACTCGCACCTCACATGTTATGAATGAATAGTAATTAGTTCAGCTATCTTATTCTTAATTTTATTGAACTATCCTAACCATTAGTATAATAAAATTACACTTAGCCCTTTTTCCTTCTTGCTCTCAGGTAAATGACCGAAATCACTACTAGTCCTATTGCAATTACAATATACAAATCAATATCCTGCTCAAACATTAACCACATCTTATATTCTAGGTGTACTTGCTGTTTGGGTCGAAGTCCTTCACCGAATAGTTCTGTTGCTTGGTTAAGGTTATTCATTTCAATTGTTGAACTGCATGGACTACTGCTTAATTCGCCATCCACTTCGCTAATGTATATTAAGTATTTATTACCTTCCTTGAAATCAAAACCCCAAGTGTAGTCTGTTCTCACAATAATTTGAGAGTCAACTTCAGTTTTCCAACTTCGTTCAACATCCACTAATATATATCTGATTTTCTCTTTTGGCCCCGTAAATCCTTCTTGTTTCAAATCGACCTTTATTTGTTTTACTTCACCGTAAATTGCTCCACCGTAGACCTCTAGGGCTTCTTGGGGACTTCCTAACTCGACACAGGATAAAGCTTTAGCATCTTGTCCATTTGCAATAAAGAATGCGAATGTGAATAAACATATTAACGTGATTAAACGAAGTTTCAATTTACCACCTACTCCTATGATTTTATTACATAACTTCTTTATTGACATAAGTTATAGGTGAAATGTTGCACTAATTTTCCAATTCCTTCAATGAAATAGGGAGTACACCTCGACGGTATGCTCCCTATTTGGGTTGACAATAGTATTTCGTTGGCTGTGGATGAAGCGCAAGCACCGCACCTCAGATGATAGAAGTTAAAGTTCTTCCTGGGAGCTTAAAGCTTTGAAGAAATATTCCCCACGGATTTGATTCCACTTTATTCCCTAATTCATTTACAATTAGATATTGAACTGAGCTTTTATAAAAAAACGCACCTGTTAGCTCAATAGCAATAATCTGCAACTCCTTACTTCTCCCAAAGCTCGATCAGTCGACCTTCTGGATCTTCAATCCAAATAAACTTTCCAAATTCACTAATCTCTATTTTCTTTGCAAGAGGTACACCAATCTGTTCAAAATGCTTAATCGTCTCGTTTAGATCATGCACTTGGAAATTCAACATCACTTGTTGTTCTATTGGAAAATAACTGTCATCCTCGGTAAAGAAAGAAAAAATAGTCTCATTTCCCACTTGAGGTTTTATCACAGTCCCATTCCAATTCTCAATGTCAAGCTTCAACACCTCACTGTACCACTTTTTTGTAGCTTCAAGATTTTTAGTTCTCCAGAATATTCCTCCGAAACCTTTAATCATCGTATCTACACTCCTGTCTGCATTGAATTTTCTAATAATATACCCTTTAGGATTAAGGAGAATCCACCGTTAACCTCCAGCATTACACCGAAGGTTAGTACTAACGGGGTATTCCAAATCACATTCACAATAAACGAGAAGCCAAGCATATAACAAATGGCATTAGAAGCAGGAGTGAAGTCTATCGGACCCTATAGTCGCTATTAACCATAATTCGGCTCATTTGAGAACCTATCGGACTCTATAGTCGCTATTGGCTCGAAAAGCCCTCATATCACGCATGTTTGGAACAAATAACGCCTCTGGGGTCCGAAACACTTCTTAAAAGTCAAAATTCTGCCGAATAGCTGCATCTGAGTCCGATCGCTCATGGTGAAGAGAGCGTGTGGGAATACAATACGCACAACAAGCAGCATAGTCGCACATCCGGTATCACAGACGCCAAACCAGCAGCATAGTCACAAATTAGGTAACACAGACGCCAAACCAGCAGCATAGTCACAAATTAGGTAACACAAACGCCAAACCAGCAGCATAGTCACAAATTAGGTAACACAAACGCCAAACCAGCAGCAAAATAGCACATTCGGTAATCCAGGCGCCCAACAGCAAAGCACCAATCAAGTATTGAAGTATTCGTGTATTCGTGTATTCCAGTGTTTCAAGTGTTCAAGGAGATACATCATGCATCTTCCATGTGGAGAACATTCCTCTTAGCCCCACGCAGTGTCCGTTGCTCATTACTTCTCCTTCTTATGTAAATAATCTTCATTTTAGATTCTAGATTAGAATTATTTGCTATAATGTTCTCATGAAAAATAAAACTATCCTAAACAAATTAGCTATCATTCTACTTTTTATAAGCATTCTCTTTGGCCTACGCTGCATTTGGTTGAGTCTATTTAAGGTTTCCGACACTGTACCTGTGATTAACAATGGGGTACTGGATTTACGCGGCCAGGATCTGGAGCAGGCTAACTTATTCAGGCTGGATGGTGAATGGAGCTTCTATCCTTCGCAATTCGTTTCATCGAAGACTTCTACTCTACCAAAGCTATCCCACTCGCTTCAAGTTCCTGGAAATTGGAGCCATGTTATGGAAAGCGATCAGAATTCTTCTTATGGTTATGGTACGTATCGTCTGCGAATTTTGGTAGACCCGCTTCAGCAACCTGTCTCTTTCTGGATCAAACAAATTTATTCCGCTTCCAGTGTGGAGATTAACGGCACACCTATTCTCAATAATGGGGTAATAGCTCTTGATGCCGATACATATGTACCCAAAACCACCTCATATACAGCAGCTTATTTTTCAAAAAACACCACAGTGATAGATGTATTTATTCACGTAGCTAACTTTGATCACCCCTATAAGGGCGGTATAAAAGGCCCTATTTTCTTTGGCTCTCAGGAACTCATTGACCGGACATACTTTTACACTGTCGGATTTCAAATGCTTACAGCAATTATCTTACTACTGCATGGGCTTTATGCCTGTATTCTGTACTTATTTAATCCTAAAGAACGTGCTCTGTTTCTTGTAGGGTTAATGACCTTATCTGTAGCTGTAATCCTTTTAGCTCGAAATGACAACTTAGTGCTTTCATTACTGCCGATTAATTATACTTGGTCCTTAAAAATCCGTTTGATCGCCTTCTTATGGCAAAACCTTTTTATTCTGCTTGTTTTCAGGAAATTCACCTCAGGTACCAAAGTCAACAAGTGGTTACGTGCTTACACATGGTGTCTTTTCCTTTATACCTTGTTTATATTTATTGTCCCTGCTTATTTAGTCAGCACATCCATTCATTTGGGAATCATTCAAGTGTTCCAGTATATTCCCTTCATTTGGTTGCTCTATAGCTTAGGGCGCTTATTGTTCAAAAAGCAAGATGATAAAGATGTTGTTTTTCTGCTGTTATCAGGTGCGGCGATCGTTTCTAATTTGTTATGGAATTTGTGGGATAGTAACGGACACTATTCAATTGTCTATTATCCTTTGGATATTATCGCAGCCATCGTGGGCTTCTCAGCTTATTGGTTTAAAAAGTATTTTCAAAATGCTAAAGAGAACATGGAACTAAATGAGCAGCTGAAAAAAGCAGACAAACTTAAGGACCAGTTTCTCGCTAATACCTCACATGAGCTGCGTACACCACTTCACGGAATCATGAATATCGCGCAAAATATTGTCACAAAAGAAAAGGACAGACTTTACGAAAGTAGCCGTCAAGATATGGAACTGCTGATTACAATCAGCCGCCGTATGTCTCATATGCTTGGTGATCTACTGGATGTGGTCCGTCTTCAGGAGCATCGTGTTATTTTACAACAGGAACCTATTTCGGTTCAATCGGTAGTTCCCGGTGTGATTAGTATGCTTCAATATATGATTGAAGGTAAGCCAGTACAGCTATCTATGGATATCCCGGAAGCTATGCCGCCAGTTCGTGCGGACGAGAAAAGACTGGTGCAGGTTTTATTAAATCTGGTGCACAACGCGCTCAAATACACCGAAGCAGGACTTGTAACTGTTAAGGCTGAGGAACAGGACGGACAGGTTCTTATCTATGTGACAGATACCGGAGTAGGCATGACTGAAGAGACTATGGCACGGATATTTCTACCCTATGAGCAAGGCCCTCACGGAATAAATGACGGGCGTGGAATTGGGCTGGGATTAAGCATATGCCGGCAGCTGGTAGAACTGCATGGAAGCAGCCTAAGCATTCAATCAGAGCTTGGTAAAGGTTCAACTTTTAGTTTCACACTCTCTCTTGCCGATTCTTACAGCGAGCAGATAATAAAACAGACGGAACCTACAGTTTCGTATATGGCAGATGAGATTCATAGACAGATGACTGAGTGGGGAATTTCCGAACATCAGCCAAGTAATCACTCTGAAAAAATTCCGCCGCTTTTTACAGAGATTAAGGTAAATATTCTGGTGGTAGATGATGATCCTGTCAATCTGAATGTACTAAAGGGTATTCTTGAAACCGAACCTTATATCATAACTACCGTGAACTCAGCCCATGAAGCATTGGAATTGTTGGATAAAAGGAACTGGGACTTACTTATTGGCGATGTTATGATGCCACAGATGTCGGGATACGAATTAACACAGAAGGTTCGTACTCGTTACTCCTTATATGAGCTTCCGATTCTACTGCTTACTGCCCGTAGTCAGCCTGAGGATATTTACACTGGATTTTTGTCCGGTGCCAATGATTATGTTACAAAACCTGTGGATGCTGTAGAGCTTAAATACCGTATTCGGGCTTTAACTGCAATGAAGCTCTCCTTCAATGAACGGGTGCGCATAGAAGCAGCCTATCTACAAGCACAGATACAACCACATTTTTTATTCAATACATTGAACTCTATTGCCGCACTCAGTGATTTGGATACTAAAAAAATGCAGGAGCTCATTGGTGCGTTTACTTCTTTTTTAAGAATCAGTTTTGACTTTTTAAATATCGGAGAGCTCGTGAACCTCTCCCATGAACTGGAATTGGTAGAATCTTATCTGTATATTGAACAGACTCGATTTGCAGAAAGGATATCTGTTGTCTGGAAGGTAGATCCGAATATTGACATCCTAATTCCTCCTCTATCCATCCAACCGTTGGTAGAAAATGCTGTTAAGCACGGTATACTTAAGCGCCAACAGGGTGGGACTGTTGAAATACGTATTATCCGTCTGCACAACGCTGTAATGATTGAGGTGGAGGATAATGGGCAAGGTATGGATTCCGGGACCCTCTCTTTACTGCTGAAGCCAATGATGGAAGGCAAAGGTGGCATCGGGCTGGCCAACACCCATCGGAGGTTAAGTCAATTATATGGTCAAGGTCTCTCGATCCAGAGTAAGCCTGGAGAAGGCACCTTGGTATCCTTTGTTATACCAGAGGACAGTGATAACTTTTCAAGCAAAAAAGCCGCTCCATAAGGAGTGGCTTTTTTGTATCGTTATCTCTATCCTTTTAGAGTAAGCTTAAAAAATAGTCGGCACCATTCCCCCATCCATGCGAATTGGAGAACCTTTAAATGCAGAGGCATAAGGACTGCATACAAATGCTGCTAGTCTGCCTATTTCAAAAGGTTTAATAAATCGTTGTATTTCAGATTGAGGAAGATTTGTAGTCATGAATTTTCTTTCTTTTTCTGAAAAAGTCATATCTTCATTGGAGTATATCCCATCGATAATTTGATGCACATTTTCAGAAAGTGTTGGTCCTGGCATGATTGTATTGACTGTAACTTCAGTTCCTATCGTTAACTTAGATAAGCTTTTTGACAATGATAATAACATTGATTTGGTCATTGCATATTGAGGCATTTGGCCTGAAGGCATAATGGCTTCTTCACTAGCAATAAAGAGAATGCGGCCATAATCTTTTTGTAACATTTTAGGTAAATAGAATTTTGTTAATCCATTCGCAGCAAGGACATTAGTACGGAAGTATTTTTCGAATATTTCGTCGTCAACGTCCTCATATTTCATAATTTCATAGATACCCATATTATTAACTAAAATATCTATATTAGGGTATTTTTCGAATAAGGCTTCTCTTTGTTCAATATTCACAATATCCGCTGTAGCATTTTGTGGAGAGGTAGCCGGGAAATTTGACTTTATTTCATTTACAGTTTGTTCTACCTGATCATAATTCCGTCCATTAATTAGTACATTAACTCCTTCTTTAGCAAGTTCAAAGGCGATTGCTTTGCCAATACCTTTTGTTGATCCTGTAATTAAAGCTGTTTTATTATTTAATCCCATATCCATATTACATTTCTCCTTTTATCACGGCGTGCTGAGTAGTTGTCATTTCAAGAATAGTCCTGTGTGCCGGCTAGGATTATATTATCGTACCGGGGTTGTTCAGTAACTAGCGGATTGCGCCAAAGTTCTTGTTTAACACGCCAATGATAAATCTCTGAAAATACTGTCTTTATGAAGAGGGTATCAAGTTTAAACCTAAATGTTCAGTACGCCAATTTGAAGGAGTATCACCTTCCCAAAGACGGAAGGCACGGTAGAACGAGTTCTGGTCTTCATATCCAATCAAGAAAGCCACTTCTTTAATATCAAGCGATGGATCTGCCAGATACTCTCGTGCTTGCTCATGTCTAGCTTGTGTCAGCAATTGCTTGAAGCTTGTGTTTTCTTCAGTAAGCCTGCGTTGCAACGTACGGTCACTCATACTTAATGCCTTCGCAACAGCTTGAATGTCAGGGCGTCCTCCGCTGAAGCTGCGTTTCATGATCCATTTGACCCTCTCGGTTATAGAGCGAGTGCCCTTCTGTTCAGCAAGCGTCCGGTCCAAAACGGGAGTCAGAATCTCCAGCAGCTCTTCGTTGTACGAGATAAAAGGCCGATCCAAATCATTTCGACGCAACGTCAAACGATTATATTGAGCACCTATCTGAATTCGGCAGCCGAAATAAGCTTCAAGAATCTTTACATTTCCTATAGGCTGTGAAAACTCGACAAGCTGTGCTGTCAAAGGTAGACCTGTGCCTCGCCGTCCGAGTTCTAGAAGAAATGCCAAAGTGAGGCCGAGCAGCAGCGGTGGACCAGAATGCCCGGGATGCTGCCATTCCAATTCGATTGTACATAGCTCGCCTTCCTCGGTAAAACGCAAGCTTTCAGGAGGGCACATTTGTTTGTATCGTACCATTCGTTTAAGAGCATCGCGATAGTCCTTAGCATGGTATGTTGCTAAGACCGTAGGCGGATATTGTGTAGTTTCAAAGACGGTTGCAAGCTTAATGATTCCTTCGGCTGTATCCCCAATGAGATCGGAATATGCCTGCCAGACTGCGAAATATTGGGCGGTGGTGACTTCTGACTCTGTGATCTGGCTAAGTGGAAGATTTGCTTTGCTGGCTACATCTTGTGCAGTTATTCCTAATTGGCTTAATCCAGCCCAAAATCCTGGTGGGATTTTAATTTGATCAGAGGTATGAGACTTCATACATATGGACCTCCTTTATTAAGAACTCCAGCACGCTTGGGCAAGCAGTTCGAACGAATGTAACCGTTTCTCATAATCTGGAATCATGGTAACGATAATGAATTCATTAACTCCATACAAAAGAGATAACCGTTCCAACTTACCTTTAACACTTTCCGGAGTACCTACCAGCAGCTTGCGTTCCAAGGGCTCAGACTTCGCTTCGGCAGAACCTTCTTGTTGGAATAATGTCGTACCAGATGAGGCCAATCGCTCTGCCTCTTCCTCAGTCTCGGCGCAAATGACGCCAACAGCAACCATGGCCTGCGGTTCAGGAGAAAGTGAAGAAGGAGTAAAGGTTTCACGGTAAGCCTGCAAAACCTCCTCCCCTGCTACATCGCTCATGAACTGGCCGAACACATAACCTGCTCCAAACTCGGCAGCATATGCCGCGCTTTTCTTGTTTGTACCCAGCAGCCATAGCTCTGGAGATATGGGAGGGACCGGACGGGCGGTTATTGAACGTCCTTCATAGGAATAGTTACCCTGCAATAATTCAGTGACGCCTTTAAGGAGTTCTGGCATTTTCCAAACATTTTCGAGAAAATTGCCACTCAGTGCTAAACTTACTTCAGCAGTACCGCCGGGAGCTCTGCCTAATCCAAGGTCGATGCGTCCCGGGTATAAACTGGCCAGCAAATGAAATGCTTCCACCACCTTTAGCGGCTTATAATGTGGCAGCAATAAAGCACCTGAGCCAAGGCGAATGTGTGCTGTTTTCGCTCCAATATGCGATAAAAGCACCTCCGTAGAGGTACATGCTAATCCCGGCATATCATGATGTTCAGCAACCCAATAACGAGTATATCCCAGTCTTTCTGCTGTCTGAGCCAGCTTCACTGCTTGTCCCAATGCGGTACTAGCATCCACCGTATTAAAAACAGGTACGAGATCTAATACACTAAGCTTAATGGATGTTGTTGTCATGATTAAGTCCTACTCGAGGGTTTCGGTAAAATTCGATCATATCGATAAAAATAAGCTTGTAATCAACTGTCACCGCAGCCAGATCATACATTCGGCCATGGCCGTCTTCTTTGGAGGCAAAAACAACATCGTGCCGCAGCTTGTCCATAATCATTTTGCCGATGAACTGATGCTCGTATTCCGCGTACTTCTTTTTGAAAGCTTCATTAAATTCCCACACCTCTTGGTAAGACCGCTCTAGCATTGCGTTTACCAAAGTCAGCTCGTTGCCCTCTTTTTGTACAGCCACGTAATAATTTCCGCGCTCATCCTTGATCAAATCCTTATATAACTCAACGTTCAAAGTTAACGTCTCCTCTCTGATTACCTAGGACTCAATTTTATAGGCTTGCAGTCAGCACCGTTGGCTCTGTCGTGATTTCTACATTTCCTGCAACGGCTCTGGAGATCATGCAGGAGCCTTCTGCTTTATGGGCAATTCGGATGGTTTTATCGATATCGTCCTGTGACGCATCTTTGGTAAGGGTGATTAGGGGTGAATGTTTGATGGCTTCATATGTAAAAATGTTATTCGTTACATCGACCGTCGCCTCTGAGGTTAACGTCAGCTCTGAAGTCGTAAGCCCTGCCCGCTCCAGCATTGCTGCAAGTGTAATGAGATAACAGGTTGCTGCTGCTCCCAAAAGCATCTCATCCGGATTCGTTCCTACTCCGGGTCCTCCCATTTCCTTCGGAATGGAAATTTGAGTCTTAAGCTGTCCAGCTTCAATAGTTCCGTCACTGTTACGGCCACCGTTCCATACGGCGTTCAATATAAATGGGTGCTTCATTTTTATATATCCTCCCTAGCTTGATATGCATGATATATTTTTTATCGAATACTTTACATGCTAACATAGAAGAATGTGGTGAACAAACAGGCTCAGGCCTACTATTCATGAAACTTATCTATAAATTAAAATTCAGGAGGTTCTACCATCATGATAAACGACACGGATATCAAACATCTTAAGCGTTGTATTGAACTTGCCCAAATTGCACTCGAAGCTGGGGACGAACCCTTTGGTTCCGTCCTTGTATCAGCAAGTGGCGAAGTGCTGGCGGAAGACCGCAACCATGTAGGTAGCGGTGACCATACTCAGCATCCCGAATTCGCTTTAGCCCGCTGGGCAGCTCAGAATATGACACTGGAAGAACGTAAGCAGGCAACAGTGTATACCTCCGGAGAACATTGCCCTATGTGTGCAGCGGCACACGGGTGGGTTCATTTAGGACGAATTGTATATGCAAGTTCCTCGAAGCAATTATCGGCGTGGTTAAATGATATGGGAATTGCAGCATCACCCGTCCGTAATTTAAGTATTCAGGAGGTTATTTACGATGCGTTCGTAGATGGCCCTGTACCCGATCTTGCAGAACAAGTACGGGAGCTTCATCTACAATTTCACGAGAAAAGACTTCATTAGAAAGAAGAAACAAAAATAATTGATTTTCCGTAAAAAAAGAACCTTTGGATAAAGGTTCTTAGGCTGTCGAGAAAGTCCCGACAGCTTTATTTATGTCCAGAAAAGGGTGATTTCACATCCCTTTACCTTTTATTATTCTTAATTACTTCGTTAAAGCGGTCAGGGAAATTTGTATGTACACCATCTACACCCCAAATTACGGCTTTATCCATATTCACTTGATAATTCACAGTATATGGAAACACCTTTAGCCCTGAATTTTTTGCCTGCGCGACATATGCCGCATTTATTTTTTGAAAGTTAGGACTTATGCCTACAGCATAAGTTTTTAATCTATTCACATAGGATTCTGATATTTTATAAACAGGGAAATCATACCATACAATTTGATAAAGAGGGACTGCTGGATTTATGGAATGGAATCTACGCAAACTCACTTCACTAAATGAATGAATAGCAACATGAGCCGACAGATCATAATTTAAGATTTCTTCGTTTAACAATGCCTCGATGTTCGAATTCGACGTGGGATCTTTAATCTCAATCATATAGTCCACTTCTTTTCCGAACCTTTCAAATACCTCTTTTAGTGTCGGAATACGTAAATCTACATATTTATCTCTAGCGAACATGGGATATTGTTCATTAAACCATGAACCCGCGTCTAATTTTGAGATCTGCTCTAAAGTAAAATCCTTTACATACCCTTTAGCATTCGTGGTACGATTTACGGTCCCATCGTGAATAACAACAGGAACATGATCTTTTGTTAACTGAATGTCTAACTCGATATAATCGGTCTTCATATCAATGGCTAGCTCGAATGCAGGTATTGTATTCTCAGGAGCATATCCTGAAGCACCACGGTGAGCGATGGTATATACTTTATCCGCAGGCATGATAATTTCCTTTACTTTAATGCGAATCCAGGGGGAATAAGCATACAAAGAGGTGAACAATAAGATTAATAAAAGCACATGTATACCTATAAAGTAGATTCTGGAATTTTGAATTTTTTGCATTAAGCTGACCTCATCTTTTTAAAAATATAATGTAGAATACTTGGTGTCTTTCGCTCTAACATTCATTCTTGTGTAAAATTATGATTTATATTCCCTTATGTTAATCTCACCTCATTGTATTTGTAAGGACAAAGTTTGGAGATTTCTATTGTACCAGATTATCTAGAGAAAATATTGTGAGGCAGCATAAATGGGAAAGGGTCTGCAAGGTCAAGAAAGCAACATCTAAACTTTGTGGGGTATAAACTATAGTTGCTATATATACAGAGTCCTAAAGTTCTTATACCATTAACTTTGTAAGCGATTAACTTTATAGGAGGAAATGACTTGACAAAGCCAGTGCAACCCAATGAACCTCTCGTAACTCATATTTATACTGCGGACCCTTCTGCTCATGTATTTGAAGGCAAGATTTATATTTATCCCTCTCATGACCTGGATCACGATATGATCTCTAATGACAACGGTGACCAATATAATATGGAGGATTACCATGTTCTGTCTATTGATGGAGATGGCTCCCCTTGTATCGACCACGGTGAAGTGCTTCATGTGAAGGATGTCCCATGGGCTAAACAGCAAATGTGGGCTCCGGATGCAGCATACAAAAACAATATCTACTATTTGTTTTTCCCAGCCCGAGACCATGACGATATTTTCCGAATTGGGGTTGCAACCTCAGCGTCACCTTCGGGACCCTTTACACCTGAACCGAACTACATTCCCGGCAGTTATAGCATTGATCCCGCTGTTTTCGTTGATGATGATGGCAAATCATATATATACTTTGGGGGTCTTTGGGGCGGTCAACTTGAAAAATGGCAAACCGGCTCATTTGTTGCGGATGCCGAGGGACCGGCTGAAACGGCACCTGCTCTAGGACCTATCGTAGCGGAGCTGAGCGAGGACATGCTGAGCTTTGAAGGTGCGCCTAGAGAAATATCCATCGTCGATACGAACGGAAATCCGATTCTTGCTGGAGATGAAGAGAGAAGATATTTTGAAGGTCCATGGGTTCATAAATATAACGGTTATTATTATCTTTCTTATTCCACGGGTACTACCCATAATATTGTATACGCTATCAGTAAAGATCCGCTTGGGCCTTTTGTATATCAAGGAAAAATACTTACACCCGTCCTGGGCTGGACAACACACCATTCTATTGTTCAGTTTAAAGAGAAATGGTATTTATTTTATCATGATAGTTCTTTATCTGGTGGTGCTGACAACAAGCGTTCTGTAAAATATACGGAGCTGAAATACAACGATGATGGCACCATTCAAACCATCCATCCTTAGTTTTTATTGAAATGGAGTGCATGCGTAGTGCACAGGAGGGGAAATATCATGCCAATAACACAACAAGGTGCTTTTTATACGGGGAAATATCGCAATTTATTTAAAGAGCTCGGCTTTTCTGAAGATGAAATCAACGCTAAACTCGAAGAAACTTGGAGTGATTTGTTTTACGGAGATCCGAACGTACGAATCTACTATCCGCTGGACGAGGATAAAAGCTATATTCTGGATACAGGTAATCTGGATGTTAGGTCTGAAGGAATGTCCTACGGGATGATGATGGCTGTTCAAATGAATAAAAAAGATGAGTTTGATCGTTTATGGAACTTCTCTAAGACGTTTATGCAGCACAAAGAAGGCCGTTATGCCGATTACTTTGCTTGGCACTGCAAGCCTGACGGTACAAGAATTTCTCAAGGACCCGCACCGGACGGGGAAGAGTTTTTCGCCATGGCTTTGTTTTTTGCCTCAAAACGTTGGGGGAACGGTCCGGCACCTTATAATTATTCCGAGCAGGCTCGAATAATATTGCGTGCTTGTGTACATAAAACTGAAACAGGCGCTGGTGACTCAATGTGGGACGAGGAAACGAAACTGATTAAATTCGTACCGGAATCCACCTTCAGTGATCCATCTTACCATCTCCCCCATTTCTATGATTTGTTCGCTTTGTGGGCTGATGCAGGTGACCACATGTTTTGGCGAGAAGCGGCGGAAGCCAGCCGCTCATATCTACACACTACATGTAATCCTATAACTGGTCTCGCTCCCGAATATGCCAATTTTAATGGCACCCCGGCAGAACCCCAGCCTCATGGTGATTTCAGCCATTTTTTCAGTGATGCTTACCGGGTTGCGGCTAATATCGGTCTGGACTGGGCATGGTTCCAAAAGGACAGCTGGCAGGTCGATCAATGTAACCGGATTCAAGCTTTTTTTAGGAATATCGAAGTTTCCAATTACCGGAGGTATACCATTGAGGGACAGGCATTCGACGAACCGGCGCTGCATCCGGTAGGCCTTTTGGCGACCAACGCTATGGCTTCGCTTGCTTCGGATGGCCCGGAGGCAGAGCATTTTGTCCGTTTGTTTTGGGATACACCTTTGCGAACTGGACAACGTCGTTATTATGATAACTGTCTGTACTTCTTTAGTTTACTGGCCCTAAGTGGAAACTATCGCATTTATTGAAGTAAATCGAACAAAACAATAGGACTCCATTCCTCAAAAAGCCGAGGAATGGAGTCCTATTGATCGTAATAAAGCTTTGCTATTATTTAATAACTACATATTCCAAGTTAACAAGTTTTGCGTAAGCAATAATTTGGTCTGTTGTAAGAGTTAATGAAACAACGGTGTGGTGACCGCCACCATTTTCGATCCAAGCTTTAACTCCGTCTTGGAAGTTTGGTTTAACATTCCAAAGCACACGAGCTACTGGAAGGTTTGGAGCTGGAACAGTTGGTTCAAAAGCAGTCACTTCATTGATCAAAAGTTTGTAATGCGTACCGAAGTCAGCCATGGAAACCACTACACCGTCTCCTGCTTTGCCGTCAAATACTAAACGGGCTGGATCGTCTTTACCACCAATACCTAGTGGAGACACGATGATTTTTGGTTTGTTGCTTGCCAAAGTTGGATCTACTTCAAGCATATGGGATTGAAGAATAGATTCTTGTCCAACTGTCAATTCATAAGTGTAATCTTCCATAAAGCCAGTCGATTGGTTATGGCTCATCACTTTAAGCAAGCGGTCGAGAGCTGCAGTCTTCCAGTCTCCTTCTCCAGCAAAACCATATCCTTGTGCCATCAAACGTTGAACAGCAAGTCCTGGAAGTTGTTTCATTCCATGTAAATCTTCGAAGTTTGAGGTGAAGGCATTGTAGCCACCTTGATCAAGGAAACGTTTGATAGCAATTTCATAGCTTGCTTGAACTCTTACGCTAGCTTCCCAAGCTTCTTTGCTGTTAGTGCCATAGTCGAATTCATACAGCTCTGCATATTCAGCAAACAAACCATCGATTTCTTCTTCTTTAACTTCATTAATGACTTGAACCAGGTCACCAATACCAAAGTAGTCAACCGTCCAGCCAAATTGAATTTGGGCTTCAACTTTATCTCCTTCAGTTACACCAACGTTACGCATGTTGTCACCAAAACGAGCAACTTTGATATTGAAGCTTTCGTTATAAGCAACGGCTACGTCCATCCATTCTGCAATTTGCTTTTGAACTTCAGGGCGTTCCCAATAGCCTACAACCACTTTGTTTTGTTTGTTCAAACGGGCGTTAATAAAACCATATTCACGGTCACCATGAGCTGCTTGGTTCAAGTTCATGAAGTCCATATCAATTGTTGCCCATGGAATACTTTCATTATATTGCGTAGCTAGATGAAGCAAAGGTTTTTGCAGCATTTTTGTTCCGCGGATCCACATTTTTGCAGGTGAGAAAGTATGCATCCAAGTGATGACACCTGCAACTTCGTCACGGTAGTTAACTTCTTTCATAATGTTGGTGATTTTATCTGCGCTGACAGCCAAATCCTGCAATACTAGTGGGTAAGGCAAAACTCCGCTTTTATTCAAAGCATCTGTCATCGTTTGTGCGTGCGCTTTAACTTCAGCCAATGCTTCTTCCCCATAAAGATGTTGCGAACCTACGACAAACCAAAATTCTTTTGCTACTGCTGTTGACATATTCATCCTCTTTTCATCATTTTGTAGTTTGATTATTTTTGACCGTAATAAGCGTCTTTCCCATGTTTGCGCAAGTAATGTTTATCTAGAATACGTTGTGGCAATTCTTCCGCAAAATGGTTCAACTCTCTAGCAAATAAATTCATTTTTGATACTTCATCCAACACTACGCTGTTCATTACAGCGGATTTTGCATTTTTCCCCCAAGTAAAGGGTCCGTGGCCTTTAAGCAAAACACCGGGAACCGCCATAATATCTATCCCGCGTTGTTCAAAGGTTTCGATGATTACATTACCTGTTTCCGCTTCGTAACCCCGATCAATTTCCTCTTGCGTCAAGAAACGCGCACAAGGAATGGAGCCATAGAATGTATCAGCGTGCGTAGTTCCCATTACAGGAACGTCAAGTCCTGCTTGTGCCCAGATAGTCGCCCAAGTGGAATGTGTATGCACAATTCCGCCAATTTCGGAGTAATGTTTATAAAGTACTGCGTGAGTAGGTGTATCGGAGGAAGGTCTCATCTCCCCTTCAACCACATTGCCATCCAGATCAACAACTACCATATCGCTGGCTTTCATTGTTTCATAATCTACACCACTAGGTTTGATTACGAATAATCCACTTTCGCGATCAATTGCACTCACATTTCCCCATGTATACTTGATTAGTCCATGTTTCGGCAATTCCAGATTGGCTTGAAAAACCTCTTCTTTAAGTTGTTCTAACATCTTGGTCCCTCCATTTTCAGACTAAATTATCAACAGCGGATTGCTCAATCGCCAGACCTTTTTTATAACGTTCGATAAAGGTTTCAAAACCTTTAATGTCGGTTGCATCGGGATGAATTTCTTCTCCCTTTACATCTTTGAACACTTTTTGATCGAGGAAGTCTTCCAAGCTTTCTTCCTGATTTTTGTTCATCATGTAGGAGGCAAGAATAGCCATTCCCCATGCGCCGCCTTCTCCAGCTGTCGACATTACGGAAACAGGAACATTCAGTGAAGCTGCCATCATTCTTTGGCCAACAACCGGAGTCTTAAATATACCGCCGTGTCCTAAAATACTATCTATGGCTACATTCTCTTCTTTCGTCAAAATGTCCATTCCAATTTTCAAAGCACCAAAGGCGCTGAACAAATGTGTACGCATAAAGTTAGCCAGATTAAATTTACTCTCAGGCGAACGTACAAATAACGGACGACCTTCTTCTAACCCCGTAATGTTCTCACCCGAGAAATAACCGTAACTGAGCAATCCACCGGCATCTGGGTCTGCTTCCAAAGCTTTATTCAGCAGTACGCTGTACAATTTGTCAGCTTCGACCTTTTGCCCCATCGCTTCATAGAATTCACGGAATAATCCGAGCCAGGCATTAAGGTCACTTGAACAGTTATTAGCATGAACCATACCTACTGGACTTCCGTCTGGCGTAGTCACCATATCGATTTCCGGATAAACCTTGGAAAGCTCTTTTTCCAATACGATCATGGCAAAAACAGAGGTTCCTACGGAGACATTCCCGGTACGTTTTCTTACACTATTGGTAGCAACCATACCGGTTCCCGCATCCCCTTCTGGAGGACTAAGCGGAATCCCAGCTTGTAATTGCAATGATGGATCCAGAATTTTGGCTCCTGCTTCGGTTAATAGACCTGCTTGCTCACCGGCAACATACACCTTAGGAAGAAGGTCGCTGGTCTTCAGCGAATAACCTTTGCCAGCAATAAGCTCATCAAACTGTTGTATCATAGATTCATTATAATTTCCTATGGATTCATCAATCGGGAACATACCTGAAGCATCCCCAACACCAAGTGCTTTGTTGCCGGTCAATAACCAATGAATGTATCCTGCTAACGTCGTAACAAACCGAATCTGCGGCACATGTTCTTCTTTGTTTAAGATCGCCTGATAAAGATGAGCAATACTCCATCGTTCAGGGATATTGAATTTAAATACATCGGTCAGTTCTTTGGCTGCCTTACCCGTTGTTGCATTACGCCAAGTCCGGAACGGAACGAGCAATTGATCCTGTTCGTCAAAAGCCATATATCCATGCATCATTGCAGAAAACCCGATTGAACCAACGGTTTGGAGGGTGATTCCGTAATTTTGTTGAACTTCTTGCTTCATCTCACGATAAGCATCTTGTAGACCTTTGATAATATCTTCTAGGCTGTACGTCCAAAAGCCGTCTTTCAATTGATTTTCCCATTCATAACTTCCAGAAGCGATCGTTTGAAAACTATGATCAATAAGTACTGCTTTAATACGCGTGGATCCAAATTCAATCCCTAGCGAAGTTTCTCCCTTATTGATTGCTTCTCCGATGCTTAATCGATTCGATATCACGTTGGTCACCTCTCTGACAGCGCTTTTTTAATATAAAAGAATTCGCTTTCTTAATTGACAGCTTTAGTATAAATTTTTGTACGTACATTTGTCAATAAAATAGTTATATATACATACAAATATGGCGATGATAATAATTTCGCGCCCTACTTAGTTTGTTTATGATGATCTATGGGTACGAAATATTTACATTTTTTCATAAAAAAAGAGCCCCTTTATATTTAATTCGTAGTCATGCTATAATTTGTACATACAACTTAACGAAATGTACGAATTATAAAGCGAACAAGTATGGAAAGAGGAATTACATGAAACCAAAGTATCAAGTGATTATAGAGGATATAAAAAGCAAGATCCTTTCAGGAGATTACAATGTAGGCGAACAAATTCCTACGGAGTCTGCCTTGCAGTCCTTGTACGAGGTTAGCAGACAGACTGTCAGAAAAGCCATTTTAGAGCTATCCAACGAAGGATTCCTCCGCAGCGAAAAAGGTTCTGGCACGTATGTCAGCAACCAATATCGCACAAAGACCGGCGGGAGTTCCCATAAGAAGACGATCGGTGTAATTACGACCTATATCTCTGACTATATCTTCCCTTCTATTATCCGGGGGATTGAAAGCCGAATGAATGAGGATAACTATTCACTACTATTGGCTAGTACCAATAACGATGTTGCGCAAGAAAAAAAAGCTCTCGAAATGATGTTGTCCTACGGCGTAGATGGTTTAATTATTGAACCTACGAAAAGTAATCTGTATAATCCCAATATTGCGTATTATCTGTCGTTTAAGGAGCAAGATATTCCACTCATTATGATTAATGCTTTTTATGAGGAAATAGAGCTCCCCTTCCTTTGTCTTGACGATGTGCAGTCCAGTTATTTGGCAACAAAAGAATTGATCTCCAAAGGCCACTCTCAAATTGGACTTATCGCAAAAATGGATGATTTACAAGGCAAATATCGAATGAAGGGTTATATCAAAGCCCTCGAAGAAGCTAAATTGCGGTTTTATCCAGAGCAAATATTTTCGTTCAACACCGAGACCAAACAAACCTTAGCTACGAACTTGAAGGATTTCCTAAATAAAAATAGAGATACCCTCTCTGCGATTGTCTGCTACAACGACGAGGTTGGTCTGGAAGTGGTCAATGCTTGCAGACAGCTAGACATTTCTATACCAGAGGAATTATCAATTATTGGCCAGGACAACTCCTATATTGCCCAAAATGCAAACATCAAACTGACCACTTTAACACATCCCCAAGAAACTATGGGCCGTGATGCAGCGGATTGGGTCATTAAAAAATTACAAGGAAAAAAGGATCTTCCCAACAATACTTATTATCAACCTGTGTTAATTGAAGGAGAAACAGTAGTCGAGAGATAGAATAAATTCTGAGGGATTTTGCGTTCCTCTTCATATGTAAATGTAATAACCCACCAGTCGTGACTGGTGGGTTATTTGCAACTGTCATCTCCGTATTCTTTAAAGGTTCGATTCGTGTTTTGAAGTCAACAGTACAGAAGAAGCAAACTGTTTCACAAGCTTGCCGGGATTGATCCCGTATTTCTCCCGAAACACCTCTGAGAAGTGACTTGAGTTGGAATAACCTACAGCACAGGATGTCTCATTAACGTTCAAATTACCTTGCTGCAATAGGTGTAGAGCCTTCTCCAACCTTATATCCCGCAAATAGCCAAATACAGTTGTTCCGAACATTTCTTTAAAGCCTGATTTTAATTTGTTATCATTCATTCCAATCAATCGGGAGAGCTCCAACAGGCTTGGCGGATCTATCATCCGTTGCAACATGATGTCCCGGGCTTCACTAATTTTTGTCATGTCGCTTTTCGACAGCTTTGTTGTCCCAGAAGTACCCTCTGTTAGAATCGATTGAAAGCCCAACGACAAAAGCTCTAATGTACTACATTCGATCTCCAGATTTTTGGTGCTGCGGTTTTGAAGCGCTGCCAGCATTCGTTCAAGCACGATAGCAGTAGACGGCTGCATCGTTTCCTGGAATACACGAAAAGACGCTTGGCCAAGAATGCGGTCAAAATCAGCGGATCTCCCACCCCCGCCTTCTTCCATGAAGTGATGAAAAGTCGAAACAGGAATACCTATGCCTAACATAAGATAAGATTCATTCCCCTGAAACTCAAATTGAGAGCCAACTTCATTCATGAGTTGTAGCGTACAGCTTCCCGGAACAAACTCATACTGGACACCATCTACAGAGACTTCTCTTTTCCCTTGTAAACAATAATTAAGTTCAACCATTGCTGTTTTGGTTACCAAAGGCATGCTGTAATCCTGGCGAAAGGTAAAATCGGATACCACCACATTGATATCAAAGCGTGGGACGAATCGACGAACGAACCCTTCTCCCCTTTGCGAATGTAGTGCCATGTGCTCTGTACGATCTCTATTCTGCCGCGGCAGCTCAAGCCCATCGAAAAAAAGATTGAAATTGTGATGATAATCTATTCCAGTCATTGCTACCGCTCTCCGTTCAAGTTTTATAATATTGAGAATAATTCTCATTATTATAAAGGATCCTCTCTTTTTTGACCCGCTTGAATATGGTGTTATCTGGATACGCCATCTAGGAAACACTAACATTTCTTTTACTTAATTTCTTAAATACCGAGTATTCCTTATTGGACTTAATAAAACTTAATATCTTTGCGGCACATTCTATTGAATTCATCTCTTCCGTATTTACTTCGAGGTCATATTCATCAAAGCAATATACTTTGCTAAACTGTGAAGCTGCTAGTCCAATCTTTCTATCTCCTCTTGTTTGCTCTCTTCTTATGAGTTCTTCTTTCGAGCATATTACACCTATAAATAACGTAGGCTGATCGAAAAATTGCTCAAGAAACACATTAAACCTCTTATCATTGTCGATTACGGTATCTACTATTACATTAAAACCCATTTTTATTAACAATGTAATTGTCGAGTGGTACACTGAGAATATGGAATCATCCAATATTTGGGAAACGACTTGATGATCTATTTCTCTTGGAGGTTCATCTGGAAATTTATTATTAATAAAATCATTGTAATTATTAAAAAAATCATCAATTGATAAATGATAAAAAGGAATCTCTTTCTGTTTTAACAGTTCAGTCGATATGGAGGTCTTTCCGGAACTTGAAGTTCCATTTAGAAAAACTAATATCCCTTGCTTCAATTTAATCATCCCTTCAAATAATAATCATTGCAACTCAGAGAATATTCGAGAAAAGATTAAATTATCCTTTACTGTTTGATATGTTCCTTGATTTGTTCGGCTATTTGCTCCAACAATGCTTCTTTTCCTAAAGCAAAGAAAGCCTCATTATAATTTTGTCTGCTTGTCATGCGATATATATTATTCGATTTTGCAGCTTTCAGATTACTCCAGACCTTGCTTTGGTCAAGAACATTCTGGTCATTATCGGATAATAAAATGATATGGTCTGGATTAAAGGTAGACAGTGCTTCTAGACTTGTCACTTTCCCTCCCCATGGATCTGGCTCCGGTGTACCTGGCGCGAGGGGTAATCCTAGATCATTAAAAATCATATCCGCAATACCTGTGCGGGAATAGATGCGTATTTCTTTCTCTGTAGCTTCGATTACCGCAAACGTCTCTTCCTTGGTTATCTCAGTGATTTGATCATGTAGTAGTAGAGCACGTTGATCATAGACCTTCAACCACGTTTCCATTTCCGCTTTCTTATCAAGTACCTCCGCAACAAATGCAAATCGCTCTCTAAAAGCGTTAAAGCCATAAGGCACCCTCACTGTTGGAGCAATCATATTTAGTTGATCATAGATTTTTTCTTGGGTAGGTCCTGCCAGTATCAAATCAGGGCTTGCTGCAATGATCGCTTCTAAGTTGACTTCCGTCTGAAACCATCCAGCGGGAGTTACATCAGGCAGTTCTTTTTTGAGAATAGGAGTGATTTCTAATGAATTAGCCATATCTGTATTCCCAGTAATAACAGGTTTATATCCAAGCACCAGAAGTTCTTCCGTTGAGCCGGATACATCGGCAATTCTAACCGGGTTCACCGGTATTACAATATCCCCTTTAGCATCCTTGAGGGTACGTGTTTCGGTCGAATTAGTAGCGACGGGTTCTGAATTTACCGCAGGTTGAGAATTTTCTACTTTAGCCTCCTGACCTGAATTCCCACACCCGTACAGCATCACCATCATGATTAAGGCGATTCCGACAAAAGAGATTCGTTTTAAACTGAACATTTTTCCAACCCTCTCCAATCTATTGATAATCATTCTCACTTCTAGCAAGTCCGATCATACACTCTGCTAATAGGACAGAACTACCGGCAGAGGGATTGAATAACGGTTTGGCGGATATTTATTTAATTTTTATCGTTTTTTAATTACTTCTGAAGGATTAATTCCATACTGCTTCCGAAAAGCTTCGGCAAAATGACTAAAGTTGTTGTAACCTACCATCGTCGCCGTTTGGCTGACACTAATTTCCCCGGTACTTATGATTTCCCATGCTTTTTCTAAACGTTTGTTCCGTAAATATGCAAATACAGTTGTTCCGTACTCTTCCTTAAATCCAACTTTTAATTTGTATTCGTTAATGCCTGCCAGCTTGGACAATTCGATTAGCGATGGTGGGTTTGCCATGTGGTCAAGGATGATATCCCTGGCTTTCCGAATGTTTTCTCGGTCACTACGTGATAAATGCAAACTACGTTTAGTATGTTTCTGCTCAAAAAGAAAAGCGTCAAAATATACAGAAAGGAGTTCTAATGCCTTCCCCTCTACGTACAACCGGCGCATGGAGGTATGATATGGACAGTCTCTCAATTGAACCAATAATCGGGTGGTTTCTGGAAGAATAGGCATACGGAACATTCGAAAAGCACGTGAATCTAACAGCCCGGATAAGCTGCGAGCATGTGAAGAGCCTTGATCCGCCATCCATGAATCGAATAGTGTAACCGGTACACCTATGGACAATAAACGGATAGGTTCAGCACTGCGATAGTGAAATTCCGCTTGGAAATCCTGCATGAACTGCAATGAACAACTATCGGGCATTAACTCATGGCTGGTATCTGTTACATGAACTTCCCCGCTTCCCTGCAGACAAAAGCTTAACTCAATCATCGCCGCTTCGGATTGAACCCGAACTAGGCGATCATCAGCAAAACGGTAATCACTATCAACAATTTCGATCCCGGAGGGTGTGATCACTCTATCGACGTATCCTTGGGTACTGGATTGTGCAAAATGTTTCCTCTCTGTAGTGCCCCTCATAGACGGAGCCTCAAACAAAGCATCGAAATACCCGTTATAGATGTTATGAATAGATGAACTTGTCATTCTGTTATACACTCAGCAGGTAAGCTGCACTCCGTAATCCCAATATTATGTTTTATCATGAGCAGATCACCTTTTCTCTTCTATTAAATGATAACGATTATCATTTAGATCATTATATGCGAGATATTAGATAACCTGCAATGTACAGTTTTTAAGGATCTCTTATCTCCGCCTCCTCAGTAAAGCGGTAGCACTTCTTGTGTCAGCCTTATAAAGAGATCGCTGAGTTAGGTTGCATATAAAATTACAAATAACCCCTCATCCTAAGGGATAAGGGGAAGTTATGATATCATCTAATTTTTAATTAATTCTACTTCCTTCATTGGAGCCTTTGTCTTACGGAGCATCATCCAGATCCCCCCCAGACAAAATAAAACACTACATCCCATGCCAAACAACGCGCTGGCGTTTAATGCCTGAGGTGAGCCTTTCATTGTAAGCACAGCCATTTGAGTGACAACAATGGAGACTAAGGCATCAGTAAAGCTAATCATTTTTAATGTTGATATAATGGGATTTTTGAGATGACGGTTAACAATATTTCCATGAATGGCAAAACCAAGTTTTGTAAAAGCGATCAGTGCTACCAGATATACAATGTAACCTTCATAAACCAAAGCGTCTCCGACTAGATAAATCCGCAGGCAGACCAACAGATATGAAACCCCTAGAAGACAAAGAAAAACACCGCCACGCTTATAAACATAAAGCTCCATGGAATACCTTTGCTGTGCTGAACTGACTTTTTTAGCTAATGTATATTTATGAAGCACCTGTCCTTTGGCTATACAAAGGATCAGATAATAAAGTGCATTTGTGATGAACCATCCGGACAATAGATATAACCCAAGAATTAACTTGCCTATACCAATAAAAGCATCGATGACTAAGGAAGCAGCGTTGAACATGGCGGTTCGATCTTGCGGATTTCCGAAGTACCGAACTAAGATTGCCTTAATATATATCATCCTTTCAAGAAAACCTTCATATCTCATTTTATGTTTCTAAGGGGACAATAGTATCATACTTGACTCAACCCAGCAATAAAGCAATTAAAGTTCTGATTTATGATATATTAGAAAAGGTTGTGCAAATTCGGCAAGAGGAAATAGCAACAGCAATTGTTAATGGAGGCAGGTCGTATATGTATAGAAAATTAACAGCAGCAGAGTTAGATTTTATATTAAGCTCGATTAATAAGGAACAGCATTTTTTATATTATTCATACCTTACTTTTCGCAGACAAAACACAGTGCATTACGGTCAGTATTCTGACCAGGGCGAGTTGCTTGGAGTATTAGCCTTTTTAAGTGGCCTTCCGTTTAATGCTTTTTCTGTATATCCAGTTCAGCAATCCTTTTGTCTCAGCTCAATGTTGGCGTTCATGAAAGATGAATTACATCTACATAACCATGCGGTAGGTAGCTTTATTATTAACGAACAAGAGCTGCAGGTCTTTGCTTCTCAGCTTGAGTTCTACAGCCCTCCCAAAAAATTGCTTCTTATGAAACATATTCATGAAGATGTTCTACCAACAGCGGACAAGCATGTTATGCACTTAGGACCTGCTCATTTCCAGCGAATTGAAGCAAAGATGAACGAGCTGCAAACCATGGCTTTTTCAAAAGAAGAATTACAGAATCCGTTCTATGGTGTGATGGCACAAGACGAGCTGATTGCTGTAGGAGGATACCATATATATAGTGAGGATTACGTTGAACTAGGAAATATCGGAACAGATGTGGCCTGGAGAAGAAATGGTTATGGTAAAAAAGTCTGTGCAGAGCTAACACGCCAAGGACATGCCATTTCAGCTAACGTATATTTGAATGTTTTTGAGGAGAATGTAGGAGCCATTTCTCTATATCAATCGCTGGGATATGAACTCATTTGCCAACAATACATCGTTGAATTTATGATTTAAATTAAAAACGTACTGCAGCTAATGCAGTACGTTTTTTTAAATTTTTAGGTGATACGCCAGTTAACCTTGTTTATTTCATTGCTTTTGCCAGCTCTGTGAAAATAACCCCCAGCGCATGAGCACCCGCATCTGGATAACCGATGCTGCGTTCCCCCACTGTGCCGGCTCTTCCCATACGGGCAACGATTTCTATAGTATTTTTAGAACCTTGGACAGCTGCTTCCGCTGCTTTATTTGCCGCCACTTTGATATCGTCGCCTTGTTCTGCACTTTGGGTCCAGGCATCTGCGAACGGTACAAGCGCATCAATCAATGTCTTGTCTCCGACGACAGCCCCTCTGCCAAAAGATCTTTCACCCGTATCTTGAATCCCTTTGACAACAGCCTGCATCATATCAGCAAACTCCTGAATGGTCAGCTCTTCCTTCTGCTGAACATTTTTACTCGCTGCGCGGAAGCCTGATCCCCAGATCGGTCCGGATGCTCCACCGCAATATTCCATAATGACCATGGAGCAGGCGTCAAGGAACTCACCGATATTAGTGAAATGATGAGCTAAAATATCTTCCCACTCGACTTTCAGCTGTTTAAAGCCCTTAGCTACACTCATCCCGAAATCGCCGTCTCCAGCGTGGGAGTCAAGCTCACAGAACGGAACTTCATTCTCGATAATAACCTGGCTCATTTGATCGAGCAGATAGACGATATTTTGCAAAGTAAACCGATTGTTCTTAATCACCGCTGAAGCAGCATCCGTATTATTCTTAAAGGATACATTGCTGTCTGCTTTCTCTTCTTGGATTACTTCAGTATATTTCACAGGCTCAAAAGGGCCTTTAATCGACAAGGCTGGTGTATCACAAGGCGCAGATAACCATTTTTTCAGTGTCTCATCCAGCTTCATTATCGTCACCGATGCACCTGCCATGTCAATGCTGGTCATGTAGTTACCAACAAACACTTTAAACACTTGTTTGTTCTTAGCGGTTAATTCGCGGATAACAGAATTGTTCAGCAAATATAACTCTTGCAGCGGGGTGCCGCCAAAACCATTAATTAATACGGCTACTTCCCCCTGCTTCTGATCATTCATTTGGAAGTTGTCTAACAAAGAAGTAACCATTCGCTGTGCTAATTCATCTGCGGGTACAATTTTCTCCCTGCGTATTCCGGGTTCTCCATGGATGCCAACCCCATATTCCATTTCGTTCTCTTCAATATGAAATGTCGGAGTACCTTTGGCAGGCACGGTACAAGAGGTATAGGCGAAGCCTATGCTGCGCACATGATCAATTGCATGTTGCGCCGCTTCTTTCACCTCCGCTAAGGATAATCCAGCTTCTGCTGCTGCTCCGGCTACCTTATGAACAAGCACTGTTCCGGCTACGCCTCTTCTTCCGACTGTATAAAGGCTGTCTTCAACGGCAATGTCGTCGTCTACTTTGACATAATCCACTTCGATACCGTCTTCAGTTGCTAGATGGGCCGCATTTTTAAAGTTCATGATGTCACCGCTATAATTCTTGATAATAAGCAGCGAACCTTTGGTGCTTGCTGTGCGGCGAATCGCTTGATAAACCTGAATTTGGGATGGAGAAGCAAACACATCACCGCATACAGCTGCATCCAGCATCCCGGTTCCTACAAACCCGGCATGAGCCGGCTCATGCCCGCTTCCGCCACCACTGATCAGGGTAACTTTATCTTGATTGATCTCTTTCTTAGAAATCACTTTGAATTTAGGATCGAAATCCAGCTCGGGATGCGCCAAGACAAGCCCGTTACACATTTCCCTAACCAGAGTCTCCGGCTTGTTTATTATTTTTTTCATCTTAAAGCTCCTTAATTGATTTATATTGACGGCCTAATTGATCGGCTGCCATAATTGCTGATGCAACCGCATCCTCCGTAATTGGGAACGGCATCGAATGGATAGATTCCTCAGCAATGCAAGCTTTTTTAGCAACCTCAAGCAGTTCCTCATAGGTTACATGCTCAACACCAATATCCGCTAAGCATACTGGGAGGCCAATCGAAAGACAGAAGTCCAACACTTCTTTTAATTCAGTCCGGTCTGCATTTTCAAGAACCAATTGAGCAATCGTGCTGAAGGCAACCTTTTCACCATGATAATAATGATGAGTTCCTTCCAAAGCAGTTAACCCATTATGAATCGCATGAATCGCTGCCAAACCACCACTTTCAAACCCAAGACCCGATAAAAGAATATTCGTCTCAATTATATTCTCCAAAGCTGGGGTTACGATATTCAGATCGCAAGCTTGCTTCGCCTTGAATCCATTCTCAAGCAATGTCTCATAGCAGAGCTTCGCAAGTCCCAACGCTGTTACTGTTCCTTTAGCTTCACCGCAAACCCCTTCACGAACTCCGCAAGGTAGACCTGCATTCACATTGGAGTAAGAATTTGCAGTAGCTCTTGCTTCAAAATAGGTTGAAAGTGCATCTCCCATACCTGCCACAAGAAATCTTGTAGGTGCATTGGCAATAACTGTTGTATCAATCATGACTACACTCGGGCTTTGCTTGAAATAAGCATAATCATCGAATTCACCTTCCGGAGTATAGAGCACCGCTGAGTGGCTTGTCGGAGCATCAGTTGCTGCTATCGTTGGAACGATAATCAGCGCTTCTCCTTCAGCTACACATTTTGCCGTATCAATCGCCTTACCTCCACCCAAGCCAATCGTACATGCACATTGATGTTCTTTGGCTAGCGCTTGTAATCTGGCGACTTCTTGTCTTGAGCATTCCCCGTGGAAGCCACTTTCAACAAGAGTTATATTAAATTTCTGTTTAGTTGACTCCAGTTTGTCTTTCACACGTGTTACATCATCTGGATGGGCAATTAACAAAGCAGAATCACCAAATGTTTTTACGAAGTAACCTAAGTTCAATAATTCATTCTCACCTTGTACATATTTCGTCGGACTGATAAATGCTCTTCTCATTTTTCGTTCCTCCTCAGTTGTTTATAGTTATCATTATAGATTGCTCTAATTTAAGAAACATGAAACAATAAAAGCTTATTAAAGCGTTTTCTTATCGTATTTTTTTGTCATAATCGTGAAAAATCGAACTTTCATGTCATTATGTTGAATTATTCTGTATAATGTTCATTAAGATTCTATAACTTACATAGGAGAATTTTGTGATGTCAAAATCCCGGTTCAATCTAGAAGAAATTATTGATTTGAAGAAATGGGAAAAGCTCCAGGATTCCTTATCTCTTGTAACCAAAATGGCTATTCTTACTGTTGATTACAAGGGTGTTCCTGTGACCAAGCACAGCTATTGCCAGCCATTCTGTCAAGGTGTGCGCCAGGACTCCCATCTCTCTCAATATTGTCAAAAATGTGATGCCCGCGCTGGGATTGAAGCGGTTCGCCAGAACAAACCGTTTATTTATTTATGTCATTTCAATATTATAGATATCGCGATTCCGATCATTATAGATAATCAATATCTAGGTGCAATTATGGCCGGACAGCTCAAGCTTCGTGAACCTGACGTGCCACAACTGGAGCAAATTGTCTCTCGCCCTCCGAATGTGGAGACGAACATGAAATTTAAAGCACTCAAAGAGGATTACCAGGCACTGCCTGTTTTATCCTACGATGAAGTAACAAAGTGTGTTGAGCTGCTGCTGCAGTTAAGTACCTATATCGTGGAGGAAGCCATTCAAAAGCATACTACTGTGGATTTGTACAAAAAGGTTCTGACCACCAATATAGAAGCACCCGCTTCTGCTGAAGCAATGGACGAGTCAGACCGTACGTACCGAAAAATCCAATCCATACAGCAGGAGTTATCCGGGGCCTTGATCGAGACCAAATTAAAGAATGGTGTACAAAAGTTCGTCTCAGTAAATTCTGTGCTTCAGCCTGCTTTTAATTACATTTATGCTCACAAAAATGAGAATTTCAGCCTCAAAGAGATGGCTAAGCTTTGTCATATCAGCCCCAGTTATTTCAGCCGTATTTTCACTAAAGAAACTGGAGAGAATTTCTCCATCTTCATTGCCAGACTCAAGATTGAATGGGCTAAGCAACTGCTGGAATCCACGGATTCCCCGATCAATCAAGTCAGTGATGATTTGGGCTTTTGCGACACGGGCTATTTCATTAAAACCTTCAAAAAATACGAGAACCTCACCCCGGCTGTATATCGGAATATGTATATGAGGCGATCAGCAAAAGAAACCCTCCGTTAATAAAATTAACGAAGGGTTAGTTCCTCATTCCCACCAATGCTTCATTTCACTGAATCCTACATCCCATAACTTCACATTCCCTTTAAGGATAAAGGTTATTTCTTTTACGGTAACTAATGCCGTATTGTTGAGTTCAGCTTGGGAACTATATTGTTCACTGGATTGAAGGATCATGTTACCATCAGCTATAATCATTAGTTCACTGCTAGAATTTTCATTTTGCGGGAATCCAAAGCTGAAATATAACCATACCTCTTTTTTATCACCCAAAGTATAGGTGTATTTTTTAATATCTTCACCTTCACTGCTGTACAAATTCATTTTTGGTATTATATTTTTACCTGCGATAGTGAAACGGGGAAGATTATGCGTGGTAGGCATGCTTCCCGTAAGCTTTTCCAACGTTTGTAATCCCTGCACGGGTCTTTCACTTTTCTTCAGAGTTAAATCAATAATCTCAGAGATTCCCATGATTCCAACCAATAGCACAACAACAGATAATGCCGAAGTAAAAAGTGATCTCCTGGTGATTTCCGGGGAAAATCCAATCTTATATGCACAAAATCCGATCATTGCCCCTAACGTATTGGAGATGACATCGGCTACATCAAAGGAACCCAAAAAAGTTAAAGCTTGAAGACTTTCCAGCACAAAAATTGTTAAGATAAACAAACAAATAAACTTCTTAAAATGTGTACGATACAGCAAAGGAAATAATACGCCAAAAGGAATAAAAGCAGCGATGTTCCCAAAGTCATAAACCCAAGAAAAGGATAGGTCAAAGAGATCAGGAAAAAGAAGCGGAACACTTTCTGGAATCAACATAAACGTATATTCATACTGGCTTGTTGCATGCTCTACTCTATTGAAAGCAAAAAACAAAAAATATAAGATCAACAGTGTATACAAAATAGTTCCTATAATAAGAATCTTTCGTAATTTCACTCCCATAATAACTTCACAATTCCCTCCATATGTCGATGGAAATAGTATATCTCTCCAAAGTGACATTCCCGTGACACTGAAGGTGACGATTTAGTCATTCAAAGCTTATATCGACAAAAAGTCATCACCCTTAATTTAAGGTCGATGACTTTTTGTTACATAAATTATCTATTCGAGACTAGTTTCCAGTGCTGGCCAGCAGAACCTGTATTATTTGTTTGAATAATATTTGCCCCCTCTGTCGTCGAACCCTGATCTACTGCCAGAGCTTTTCCACTATTACGATTAATAATATTGTAAAAATCACCTGAGGACTCCAAAGTCCACTGCTGGTCATTCGATCCGTTATCATTCCATTGTACACTTTGAGCACCGTTAGCTAATGAACCTCCTAAAATGCCCAGGTTTTTACGACTATTAGTATTGACCAGCTTCGTATAGCCATCAGCTGTGCTGACTACAAACCAATTTTGGTCATGGGATGAAATTCCGCTGGTCCACTGAACCGCCTTCCCTCCATCCGCCATCGAACCTTGATAGATACCCAACACTTTACCACTGTTCTCATTAACTAATCGATAACTGTCCACCATAATATGTCCTTCATCTGGAACCAACTCCCACAGCTGATCAGTGCTGCCTGCATCAGTCTGCTGTATAACTTGGGTACCCTCTTCAGTAGAACCCTGCGCTATACCTAACGTCTGACCACTGTTACGGTTAACAATCTTGTAGTAGTTACCAGAGGCTTGTAAAGTCCACTGCTGGTCATCGGAATGGTTTTCAGTCCATAAAACGGCTTTAGCTCCTTCTGTTGTTGATCCTTCTAATATTCCGGCGACCTTTCCACTTTTTGCATTCACAATGGATTTGTAACCGTTAGGAGCATAACCACTTTCCGCTGTGGAAATGAGCCAATATTGATCCAAAGAATTAGTCCCGCTGCTCCATTGGACGAGCGGATTGCCATTCGCAGTTCCACCTTCCAATACACCTAAAGCCTTCCCACTCTTCACATTAATTAATTTGTAGTAACCTACGGACATATCACCATATTTCACCGTGTTTTTCCCACTAAAAAATCCGGCTTGAGGGATAAATAAGCGGCCATTGCTAAGCGGCAGTAGTTGGCGGTTATACCCTGCATCTACGGGCGGATTATATGGAACCCAGCTTCCGGATGCATCCACTCTAGAAGAGTTGATCAGCACTTCTTTTTTCCCTGCAACGTTTAATACGAGTCTCCCATCTCCCAAAACAGAAATATAGGGACTTCCTCCGTACCCTACAAGAGATCCTACTTCAGTTGGATTCCAGCTCTCAGGATCTGCTGAAATTTTCAAATAATTGGGCACGCCCGGGTATCCGACCATCTCATAGGTCATTGCGTAATTACCATTGCCCAGCTTAGCGATTGTAGGCATTCCTGGACGTAATTTACTGTCTGCAAATGCCACATCAACTACCACAGGTCCCCAGTTCGTACCCTCCAACGTAGTCTGATGAACTAACTTCTGGGCATGGGCAGGATCACGTTCATCTGAATAATAAACAATGAGTTTGTTGTTGTGAACCAAAAAGAAAGGCTCCCAAATGGGATCATAACCAATATCGTTTCGTCCACCTTCAGTAATGGTGCTTACATATGTCCATGTTCTACCTAAATCATTGCTTTTATATAATTCCAACTTGGTAGCTGCTTTGTTGCTTGGCACAGAATTTCCTGCAAGAAGCATAGTACCTGCAGGCATGTTACCTATAGATTGGGGGAGTTCAAACAATTCAGGGCAATTTAACATTCCCCAACCGTTTTGAGTATCCTCCACTTCTCCAGCCTGATTCCAAGTGACACCATTGTCAACGCTTTCATAAATAGGGAAAACAGGGGTGGTATTAGAGGTTTGTTCAAATGTAGCATACATTTTATTATTGTTGATGCCACTATATTTAAGCTGGATTGCCCTAGGTGATAAAGCCCCATAGGATGGTGAATCTGCTGGTGGTACATATAAGACATTAGGACCGAAAGCGTTTACAATATCGCCGTCAAAGCTAATCCCTGTGCCAACCACTGTCACTAAAACCAACAAAAAAGACAAAACCTTCCTCAGTTCTCTTCTCAAAAGTAATTTCTCCTTTACTCTGGTTTTTTTAAACGAATACAGCTTCAATATAATTAATAAACGGATAAATGAGAATGTAATATCTCGACCGGATCATGCAATATGATTACACAAATAGACTCTCATCTTCGATTTCAAGTTTTGAAATTAGAAGAGGCAGATGAACAACCTTTGATAATCAAAGGTTGTTCATCTGCCTCTTAACTTATTAGGAATCTACTTTTTTTTCTTAATGTGATTTCTTTTCATTGTGATAAAGGACGAATTCGTATTTATTCCCTGTTAGTTGATCATTATAAAATACAATTTTACGGTTCAGTATATCTAAGTTTTGTTGCAATGCCTTAATTTCTTGTTCCACTTGTTGCTTACGCTGTTCAAGTAAATTTTTCCGTTCAGGAATTGTCTCGTCCCCCATAGCCCGCCACTCGGTATATTGCTTCAATTCTGCCATCGTCATTCCTGAATCTTTTAAATGAAGCAAAAATTGAACCCAACCTATATCCTGATCTGTATATTCACGTAAATTATTGTCACTTCGATGTGGAGTAAGTAAGCCTTCCAATTCATAATATCTGAGCGTGCTCTTGTTAACACCGACGATTTCTGCAAATTCTCCAATGGAATAAGGCATGATCCCCACCTCCATTTCTAATTTTGTTTCTATTCAAAGGATATACTTAAATTAATAAAAAACCAAATGTCAGAGTATGAATCCATTTTTATGGCTTGCCTTAAAGTGTACTTTAAGGTCTATACTTCATTTTGAAGCAGTTAATCATCGATGAAAGGGATGTTCTTATATGGCTGAAAAACAAACAGCAGGACGAGACTTGTTAGGAGAATTCGCTCCGAAATTTGCTGAACTGAACGATGATATCTTATTCGGTGAAGTGTGGTCAAGAGAGAAAGAATTATCTGCACGTGACCGCAGCATGATTACAGTTTCAGCATTAATATCAGGAGGAAACTTTGAACAATTAACTCCACATCTGCATAAAGCAAAGGCAAACGGAGTCACAAAAGATGAAGTAGCGGAAATCATCACGCACCTTTCGTTTTATGTAGGGTGGCCTAAAGCATGGTCGGCATTTAATATTGCTAAAGAAATTTATAAAAATTAAACGAAAGAGGTTTTTATTATGGCTAATGAGCAACTAAGCAACAGTACTATCTTTCCACTCGGACAAAAGGTTGAAGCTAATTTTATAGGTGATGCATACTTGCAGATGATTTATACTGATGCGACACCTTTGAATGCGCCTATTGGGAACGTAACCTTTGCCCCGGGAGCTCGCAATAACTGGCACTTCCATAAAATCGGACAAGTATTATTAGTTACCGGTGGTGAGGGTTGGTATCAAGAAGAAGGCAAACCAGCTCAATTCCTCCAAAGCGGGGATGTTGTGAATATTCCAGCGAACGTAAAACATTGGCATGGTGCTACAAAAGACAGTTGGTTTGTCCACTTAGCCATTTCACCCGGAGAAACAGAATGGTTAGAACCTGTTGATGGTGAGCTTTATAATCAATTATAAAAAAACGCATCGAGTCTATAGACTCGATGCGTTTCTTTTCTATATCGTCTTTTTGAGAAAACTAAACTTTATTGCTCAAGAAATTGGTAAACTGCTATCATCTCTTGTTTATTCAACTCACGAATACGATTGAAAATTGGAATATCAGCAACAGCTTCAATATTTAAGCTTTCAGAAATAACGTCACTTACTTTACCCGTTAGCCAAGTCTGAACATCTATACCTTCAACGACTTCCTTACGTCCTTCATCATTGATTCCACTCGCATAACAACTCACACAGGGAATAGTTAATTTATATACACCATCATGAAGTCCATCTTCCGAGATAACTTTTTTTCCTTTACAGAATGGACAGGGATGGCTTGCTTTAACCTTATTAATTAAGGTGACGATTTTTTTGTAACCAAACGCTTCATAGACATAAGTCAGCTTTTTATATTTTCCATTAGTGAAATACTTATCTATGATATTTTCTCTTGTTTCGTGGATATTGGCAAAATCACAGATCGTAATCCGGTTTTTCATGCTGATGGTTTCGATACTGCCGCTAATGCTGTCCCAGAATGGCAGGGCATTTTGTAACACCATTTCATATTGCGCAAAACTTCCTAACTCTAGTTCAAGCATTTTTAGAGCGACTTGTGTTTCCCTAGGTAATAGAGAGACCTCTTCTGTCAAAACCATATCGCCGCCCACGATGGCTTTCATTTTTTCTAGTACCTGTAATTCGCCAACAGTGCTAATAACTTGATCAAGGGGCATCCCAATAAGCTCGCGAATATCAGTGTCGCCGTATTTAAGCTTTTTATGATGATTTAATACCGTTCCTTGACAAATTGGACAGGTAATCATTTTTTTGGATGCTTTAATATGCTCTTTAATAATCGATTTCGAGATAACCATATAGTTCCCGATAATGGTATTAAAGCCATCCCAAGTTCTCGAGGCTTTAGCTGCTTTATCATAGAAGGACTTTTCCCAATACCCGTATAAAAAGGTGTGTTTTTCAGCTTCTGTCATCTCATTATAACTTTTGCTAATATCCTGTCCGAGCTCATTCTTTAACTCATCAAAGATGAATTTTATTTTTGGTAATTGATAGAATTTCAGAATCTCCATCGCATCTGGATGTAATGAACCGTCCCAAAAGGGTACGTTCTTGTCCTGAAGAACAATATCAAAGTCAAATTCTTCAATCACACGGCGGCCCTTACAGCTTGGACAATGATTGTCTGATTGATAGAAATCAAAGCTTTTTGTATCCTTATTAGTGGGATGCGCTGCCACAATATGGTTGATCAAGCTACCCATTTCATAAAGGAAAGTAAACTGACTATACAAGTGTCGTTCCAGATCAATGGCGATGACAGGCGCAATCGTATCCGATTCATATTCACCATAAATCAGGCGGGCCATGGAGGATAAGCTTTTTAAGATGCCACCTTTATAGATGTTCTCTGCATTTTTAAAATAGGGGATCTGACTTTCTTTTAAATAGTCAGTTCCATTTTGTAGCTGGAGTGTTGAAGAAATGTGCGCAGGTGCCACACTATCAGCAGGATTTTGTTGACGATAATAATCATCATGACTGAGAACATCAAGATGCTCCACAGGTGCAAGCTGTCTTTTGCCAAAATCAACGATAAAATCAGAGTTCTCTAACATATAAGAATTATGTTCAATCATGATTATGGAGACAGATTCATCCTGCAGAATGTCCCTAATGCTGTCAATGAATTGATTTAAAATATTTTGTGATAAACCTTTGGAAGGCTCGTCAAAAATAAAAAGTGTATGTGGATTTCTTGAGCCCGCAAACAGCTCAGAAACTAAATGGACACATTGAAATTCACCCGTGGATAAGGACTGTGTTTTCCGCTCCAACGTCAAATAACCAAGTCCAAGCTTGATCAATAAGCTTAGTCTTTTATGAGCAATGTCCTCATTTGGCAGTTCAACAATAATATCTTCAATCGAGCGCTCAAAAATATCATCAATATCCTCACTGTACTTTGTGAGTTTCCTTTTAATATCAAGAAAAGTGGCAACGGTCGAGCGACTGGTAATCGACTGATTTCGATCTTGCCCTACGATCACCAGCTTATCTTTGGAATAACGCTTTAGAAAATCTTTGACCATACATTCATTAACCAGTGTAGATTTACCACATCCGGACTCACCTGTAAAAGTTACCAGTCTATTTTGAGGAATCTGAATTTGGGCCATTTGAATATTACGACAATAAAGATCATGAAATTGATAATATTCTGCAGGTGCTGCCTGATTTAGTTCTCTATTGATGGGCTCAGGACGTGGTGATTCTTCAACAATTTTCCCGCCATATTTGCCACTGCCAGGTCCAAAGAACAAGTGTTTATCCGCTGTGTCCAGCACGGTGTCAGAATGGTCAATGAGCCAAATTTGATTTTTATATCCCAACTGTTTAATCTCCGCTAAAATCTTCAATAAGGTTTGGTGATCGAGACCCACGGAGATTTCATCAATGATAATCACGGTATTTTCACTTGTTGCCATGAATTCTGCCAGGTAAAGTCGTGTTAATTCTCCGCCTGATAATGTACCCATAATACGATTTAATGTTAAATAACCAATATTCATATTGATTATATTTTTCAGAATTTGTTGTTTACCTTCACTTATTTTTAGAATATCTGCCTGTGATAAAATGGTCTCTATACTTAAGTCGTTTAGATCAGAAATACTCTTTGCTTGATCCAATAATTCAATTTTATATTGTTCAGCTGCTTGATTATAGCGTTTCCCCTGACACTTTTTACACTCGACATTTTTTGTAGTTCCACGACCCTTACAATCAGGACACCAACCCAATTCATTATTAAATGAAAAAACCTCTGGAGAGAGATTATATTGTTCAGCAAGAGTGACACGGATTTCAGTAAACACACCTGTATGTGTGCCAATGGTTGACCGAGGATTTGAAGATATGGATGATCTACCAAGAAAAAGAACAAGTGGCATTGCTTCCATTTTGATCGCACTGAAATTAGTCTCCATAATATTGGGGAATAAATACTGGTATTCAGCTTTTGGCAGTAAGGAAACGAGACGTTTTTTTGATTCTTCCCCAATCGTTTGACAAAAAGTTGTTTTACCAGATCCAGACAAACCAGCAATTCCTAACGACTCATCAACTGGCAGTACCGTTTCTAATCTGTTAATATTGTTCGCAATTAATTGATTTATTTTCATAGTAAGCTCATCTCATCTCCATTCTCTTCATCTAGTATTGCCATGATTTATTCCATTAAAAAGGGCACTTTCCTTGTTCCAGAAAAGCGCCCTATTCTTGAAATTATAATTCTGCTAATACCTTTTCGAGCTGACCACCCATATTTGTCCAAGCATATTTAGCACCTTCGATGGCTCCTTGGCGGGCTTTCGTCTCTTCACTAAATCCTGATTGATCTAAATGGAGATTAACCTTCCCCTCTGAATCTTGACTCAAAGTCCAAGTAACAGTTGTACTTTCTCCCGCACTATTCCAAGTATAAGATAACGTATGCGGCTCATCCACGACGAGTACTTCGCTATCTATAATTCCATCCCACCATTCATTTGGCTCAGCACGGAATTGAAATTTATGACCAACGACGGGTTTAAAATCATTACTCCAGATCCATTTCGCAAGCGTATCCGAATCCGTTAAAGCATTCCATACCTTCTCGATCGAACTTGTAAATTGAAAATCTAATGATACATCTGGTTTCATAGTTATTCCTCCAATATAAGTTTTAATTTATCAATTCTTTGTTTCCAGAATCCTTCATAAAAAGATACCCAATCTTGAATTTCTTTCAAAGGATTGGCATTCAACCGATACCTCGTCTCTCTGCCAACCTTTCGAGCAATTACGAGACCAGCATCTTTAAGTATATTTAAATGCTTCGAAACGGCTGTACGACCCATTTCAAAATGAATCGTTATCTCATACAGAGGTAATTCATCAACATCAGCCAGAATTTGAAGAAGTTTTCGTCTTGTTGGATCCGCAACAGCGTCATAAACATCCCTCACTTGACTATTGTCGCTCACAACCACCCCCACCTTTTCCGTAATATTTCCTGTAATGTCACCTAGTATCCATCATTATTAATTAATAGGACACCATTTGGTGTCTAATTGATTATAAGACACCAAATGGTCACATGTCAACAATTCAGTAAAAAAAGCATTACCAAAAGCGAGTCCAGCATAGGACTGCTTTTGATAATGCCTCCAGATAAATCATTTCGTTGTACGCTTTAATAATTAATCTAATTGTTCTCCATTAGTAGCGATAACATTTTTGTACCAATAAAATGATTTTTTCTTTATACGACGTTTTGTACCTCTGCCCATATCATCTTGGTCCACATAAATGTAACCATAACGTTTGGACATTTGATTTGTTCCTGCACTCACCATATCTATGCAACCCCAGCTTGTGTAGCCCATTACATCTACACCATCTGCAATGGCTTCTTTTATTTGCTTAATATGTTCTTTTAAATAATCAATTCGGTAATCATCCTCTATAACATCGCCTTCTTGTAATACGTCTAAGGCACCTAGGCCATTCTCTGCAACAAGTACCGGCTTTTGATAGAGGTCATACAATTGGTTTATTGCAGTTCGTAAACCCTTAGGATCAATCTGCCAACCCCAATCACTCGATGGTAAATAAGGATTTTTCACTCCGCCTGTAAGCAAATTCCCTTCTGCGCCTTCTATCTTTTCTGGATGTGCACTGACTGCACCAGACATATAGTAGCTAAAGGATACATAATCCACTGGATAGTCTTTCATGATTTGTTCATCCTCGGGCTCTGTTTTCAGAACTATATTTTTTTCTGCAAACATTCGAGCGGTATAAGCCGGATAGTAACCTCTCGCTTGAACATCAGTAAAGAATAAAGAGGTACGTTGTTTATCAACTGTGGCTTGAACGTCGTCAGGATCACAACTATAAGGAACAAGAAGTTGATAACTAACCATACATCCAACCATTGCTTGAGGATTACTTTCTTTACACGCTTTGGTTGCAAGTGCACTTGCGACAAATTGATGATGCGCTCCTTGAAACATTGCTTGTTCAATATTCGGGTGATTTTCTTCGATAACCCCTAAACTTACATATTGGTGGTGTACTACACAGTTAATTTCATTAAAAGTCATCCAATATTTCACTTTATGCTTGTATCTTTCAGCTACAGTGGTTGCATAGCGAACAAAGAAATCTATAACTTTCCGGTTCACCCAACCTCCATACTTAGTTGTTAGATGAAGTGGCATTTCATAATGGGATAAAGTAACAATAGGCTCAATTCCATATTTGTTCAATTCATCAAACACACGATCATAAAATGCAAGACCTTCTTCATTAGGGATTAATTCATCCCCATTTGGAAAAATACGAGTCCAAGCAATGGACATACGGAAGGCTTTAAAACCCATTTCGGCCAATAAAGCAATATCTTCTTTATAGTGGTGATAAAAATCCACCCCATGTCTTTTGGGATAATACTTTTCACTTGCGGGATCTTGTGCTTCTTCTATTTGTTTATGAGTCATGAGGTGCCACTGGTCAGACCAGTTTTTTTTAGGGGTGTTTTCGTCAAAAATATATACATCTGCTAGAGAAAGCCCTTTACCGCCAACATTACTTGCTCCTTCTAGTTGATTGGCAGCTGCTGCTCCTCCCCATAAAAAGTTTTCTGGAAATGTCGTTTTCAATTCAAACATGTGTAAACCCTCCTTGTTGTTAAATAAAACATATGCTACGGATTAAACCTGTTGGATAAGGGCATCTTGTTCTTCTTTATATTTTTGATTATCCATTATTCTAAAGAACGGATAGTAAATAATAAACGCTACTGCAAACAGTACAATTTGTAAGATCATTCCCGAGATACTACCTGTCATCAAATATCCGCCGATAATTAATGGCATTGTTCCCGGAGGCAGTACACCTATTGGCAACGCTACTAATCCAAAATCCATGGAGAGATAGGTTATCAAAACAGTAACAATCGGTGTTATAAGAAATGGGATTAACATCATTGGGTTTAATACGATAGGCATCCCAAAGATTAACGGCTCATTGATATTAAATAGTCCTGGTCCAATCGTCAGTCGACCCATTTGTTTCAGCTGTTTGCTCTTCGCAAAGAATAACATAGCAATCGTTAGTCCTAGAGTTGCACCAGATCCACCGATAAAGATAAGATATCTGAATTCTGCTGTAACAATATTATGGACGGGTGAACCCGCTGCGTAGGCTGCAGCATTTTCTGAGGTCAATTGCAGCCAGATAGGCAACATGACAGAACCTACAATGGTGGAACCATGTAATCCGATTGCCCATAATAAGTTGATTAACAAGAACACAACAATTGTTCCCGCTAAGCTTGTTCCAACAGTGGTTAATGGTTGTTGAAGAAGCTTGGCAACAATGGTATGCACGTTATCAAAACCAGTAAAGTTCTCAACAAGTAGGCGAACTCCCCAGACACTCACGATAACAAAGAAACCAGGAATAATCGCTGTAAAGGATTTAGCAACTGTTGGCGGCACACCATCCGGCATTTTAATAACTATATTTTTTTGTACGATTCTACGATATATTTCTGTTGCGAAGATTGCGGTTAACAATCCTACAAATAAACCTTGACTCGAAAAATAATTCACGTTCATTGCTTTTGTAACAACATCATCTACTGTGAAAGAAGTTGATGGTGTGACTACAAAATATGAACATAATGCCACAGCCCCTGAAGAAAGCGGATCCACTTTATAGCTCTCTGCTAGTCTATATCCCACGGCAAATGTTGCAACTAATGCGACAAGGTTAAATGTACCATTGTACGGATATAGTAAGGCTGTTTTGATATTTGGATGGGCGACCAAGAAATCTAAATAGGCTGGAATTGGCAGGTTTGCTAAGATTAAAAAAATGGAACCGATAATAATAAACGGGATAGTTAAAACCATTGCATCGCGAAGCGCTTGTAAATGCCGCTGACCAGAGATTTTACCTGCAACTGGCATTACCTTATCTTCTAAAAATTTCGTTATTTTATCCATAGTTTCTTGCACGCTCCCGAAGAAGTATTTTCTTATTGCGATGCCACTTCTTTTTGATCCTATTTTGAAAGCTTATAAAGTTCAATGATCTCCGTAACAAGTAAAGAAATGGTCTCTACACTCATTAGTTGGTCTTCAGCATGCATAAGGATCAGTGAGAATTGAAGCTGTTCGCCATTTGCTTCTCTTTTGATTAATGATTTATGCATTTTATGACCTTCTCTAAAAAATTGCTTTGATTCTTCTAATTTTTCTTGTGCCTCTTTAAATTCTCCCTCTTTGGCTGCGTAAAGCGCCTCCATTACTAAGCTTTTAGCTGCGCCTACATTACTGATAATGTTAAAAGCCACAGTATAGTATTCCTCTTTCACTTCATCTACCATTTCTCTCTACTCCTCTCTTATCTCTATTTACTTTCAATTAATTGCAAGGCTTGTTCAAGTACTTTTTCACCGTTCATCATTCCGTAATTCAACATATCAATAGCTTCTATAGGAATGTTTTTATCTGCTAATCTTGTTTCTAATTGCTTTTTCATATATTTCACCTGAGGTCCTAACAATAAGACATCAACCTTTTTCTCTTGCAAAGTAATATCAATTTCAGATGCTGATTTAGCAAAAACATCGACATCCAACCCTTTTTCTTCAACAACCTTCTGCATTTTTGTTACTAAAAGGCTTGTACTCATTCCTGCTGAACACACTAACATAATTGTATTCATATTGACTTCCCCCTAAAATTATCATTTATTGAACACCTTTAGTGTAAACTTAAATCGCTTTCTTTTTAAGCTAACCTTTTTCCAAATCAACAGGAAACGGTTACATTGCAAATAGTAAGGCAGTACCTAATTTCTCACTCACTCTAGTTTAGTAATTGTATAATTTCTTCCACAGAGTCCTTAGCAAGGATCTGCACAACAATCTCTTTATCCTCTATCAATGATCCTAGCTTTTTATACATTTTATCTAGGTCGACATTGTTTCCTTCTTTAATGTTTAATAAACAAATTAATTGCACCATTTGCTTATCATTCCAACGAATAGGACGTTTTAACGTACAGATTGTCCAAAAGGTTTCCGAGGTAACAGGAAGTGAAGGATGTGGAACAGCGACAAGATTTCCAAAACTAGTGGGTGCATAGGACTCTCTTTCAACTACTAAGGATTCATAATGCTCTGGTACAAGTCCTTGTTTTGTTAGCTCATTGCTTAAAAAATGAATCACACTTTCCTTTGTGGTAAATTCTTTTTTCACGAATACTCTAGATGCGTCAAGGTAAGAATGAGTTTCTGCCACCAGTTCTGAAGACAGTAAGACGTCCTTGATTCTTTTGAGGTCTTTGGCTTCTAGAAAGGTATTTACAACATAGACGGGAATACCTATATCTTCATTGATCGGAACTGTACTGATAATAAAATCAATCGAGGATAGGTCCGTTTCTGCTAATTTGTAAAAACTAATTGTGTCTACAATCTGCAATAGATTCTCAAATGAATTGATCAATCGGTAATAAAGTAATTTGGCACTCCCAACACCAGACGCACATACAAGAATAACTCGTTTTATTTTTTTGTTTTTATTTTTCATTCTTTCTAAAGCAACCCCAATGTGCAAAGCAATGTAAGCAACTTCATGTTCTCCAACTTCTGAATCCAAATAGTAGTTAATACATTTACTCGCAATAAGTGCTCCTTCGAATGCGGCTGGAAAACTCGTCTTAATATCATTTAACAGAGGATTTCTAAAATTCATGTTGTATCTTAATCTATTCATCGCAGGTCTAATGTGAAGGGTCAGGGCTTGAATAAATTCATGGTCATGGCCAAAATCCCAATTCAACTCAGTTTGTAAACTTTTTAAAATACAGCTGACAATGGAGTCCACTTCATCGAACTTACTGTACTCCGTTAGATTTTCTTTCGGCAGCAATTTTGTTCCAACCAAATGGATGATAATATAATTAATCTCTGAATCGGAAAAGAGCAGATCCGTGAAATCTTCTATGTCTTTAACAATTTCATGGGCAACAATTTTTTCAAAAGGATACTCTTCCATAAGGTTTACCGACGGTTGTTCGATTAAAAATCCCTCTTCGATACGTTTACAAGCTATTATTAAGTGAATAGCGAGGTTTTCCAAGGAAATATCTGAAATCTCAATTTTGTATTTATTTACTTTGCCGATGATTATTTCTTTAATTTTCGTGTATACCTCTTTGTCAAACAAAGTAAAGTTATCGAAAGTTGGATCGGAGTTTTCTTCTCTTTTGTATAAAAAATTAGACAAACATATTCGTTTCTTAAATTCATCGCCCTCTATAAACAGGCCATAATGAGGCCGATTAACTAAATTCAGGTTGTATTTTTCCAGTATCTTACGCACTTCTTTTAGATCGTTTTGGATTGTCGATTTAGATACAAACATCTCATCTTCTATAGTGGCCAACTTGATATACTTATTTTCTAATAAAAACCGACTCAACAAATAAAGAACCCTATTATCTTGTTCAGAAAAGTCTACTGTAGAAGGATTGATTTTATCATTAGTTAACTCATTTAATTTTTGGGAAAATATATCTTTATCGAAGACTCTTACAACGAAGCCCTTCCCACGAATTAACTCTATTTTTAGTCCTACTATGGCGGATATATTTTGTAACTCTTTCAAATCATTACGGATCGTTCGATCGCTAACATTCAGTTCCTTAGAAATCCATGCAGCTGTGACAGGTTGATTAGAATTAATTAAGTATAAAAGTATTTCTTTTTGCCGTTTTGAAAACAATTGTATCCCTCTTTCTTATCCAGAGTATGAATATGAGCTAATATTAACTGAAGCATACATTTACATACATTTGCTCATTTTTTTATATCGGTTACAATATCACTTCCTAAGAAAATTTGATAGTGTTCTTACAGTAACATAAGAAACAGGCGTCCTCATTTAAGAAGACACCTGTTTAAATTTCAGCTTCGTTTGACGAGTCATGGCAAGAAATTTACGGGTTAACTCAACTTCTGCTGCAGTATAATTGCTAGCTCTTCCGCTGAATCCCACACAATAGGACGAATATCCTTAAGCTGTACAAAAAGTTTATCCGCCTCAATACTGTTTACGGTCCATAATACGGGTATGTTTAAACCAAGTGCATATCCCGCTGAAAAATACACCTCTGGGGATTGCCCCGTTAAATCTGCGATAATCAGTTTGCTTTCTGCGATTTGATCCAACTCGTATTTTTCGCCGTTTTGAGTTTTCGTATGTGTTAATAAGCGCGGCAGGAAACCACACTGTTCTATTTTGGGCAATAACTTCTCCAGCCATGTTGTAGACAAATTTTCTTCATCCGACACGAGCACGAGACAAGGTTTTAGTTTTTTACCTCCAGCGCTTTCCGCAGCTTCATTCCAGCCGGTTTCAGTAAGCTTAAAGGTCATGCCTTCCCTGATCAGAAGCTGATCACTAATCAACTTGTCTATGATGTATACCAGCTCTTGCAGATTGGGAGAATACGTCAAGTTATAGCTGCTAGAGAGGGGTTGAATGACAACCGCTTCCCCCGGGCCTTCAGAATGTCTATATAAATATTGCAGTAGACGGTTTCCTTTATCTTCAATGCTCACAGGTATTTTGGGTGAATTTACAATGGACTCTAAATCATCAGCACATATAGTGATCTTTTCATCACAATCAGTCAGCTCACGTATGTAAGCAGATACTACATGAAGCATGTCGCGTTTCTTTTGATGCGGGAGCGAATTAATGGGTTCGTAGCTGTCTCTACGTAGACTATAAAACCCGCCTGGTGAACAAGAACAGCCTATATATCTATCGTTATCGCCTTCTGGTTCAATGGAAACAATCTCATCACAGAACAAACAGTGTTTCTTAATCATGACAACTCTTCACCTCTTATTATGTGTTAGCCTCTACCTTACCAAGATTTTTTTGAAAAGTAGACAAGAAGATATTTCCTGTAGCAGGTTATTCCAAGGCGTAAACGTAATATTTCGAGGCTCGAATGTAGATTTTATTCAATAAAAAACCGACATAATCATCAGCTAAAAAACTGAATCTTAGGTCGGTTAATATAGGCTTGGAGCCGGCATTTAGGATTGAGATAAACCTTCTATAACTTTATCAATATTCCATTTGATCATCTTAATGTATGTGTCGCCCTCTTCGCCTTTCTTAGCTAAAGAATCAGTGAAAATCTTAGAGTGTATCGGTACTCCCGTTTCATTTGCGATAGTTTCCATTGTTTTTGGATTTACGCTAGTTTCCAGAAATAATGCAGGCACTTGATTTTCATCAATGATCTTAATTATGTTTTTCATTTGTTCTGGCGTTCCTTGACTATCCGTATTGATCTCCCAGATAAAAGCTGATTCAAATCCGTAAGCTTTGGAAAAATATTTGAATGCTCCTTCGCTGGTAACAAGGATACGTTTCTCTTGTGGAATTTTTTCGACTGCTTCTTTTGCATATTGATCCAATTCATTCAGTTTCTTCACATATTCCGATTGATTATTAAGATAAAATTCTTTGTTGTCGGGATCTTTTTCGATTACACGTTTTGTGATGATATCTACATATTTTATTGAATTCTGAATATCCAGCCAGGCATGAGGATCTACCTGTGTTTCTTTTCCTTTTTCTGTTAGGTACATTGGAGATACTTCATCTGAGACTGCAAAAGCAACATCCTTTTTATTAGTCACATCTAGAAGATCTTGAAACCACCCCTTACCTGTTTCTAGGTTCAAACCGTTATAAAACACTAAATCTGCGCTAGAAACCTTACTTGTATCCTTGGGTAATGGATCGTACATATGCGGATCTGTTCCGATGGGTACCATACTGTAAACTTCAGCTTTCTCCCCTACAATGTTTTCGGTCATATCAGCGATAATGGAGTACGTTGCAACAATCTGCAGCTTATCATGGTCTGCATCTCCTTCACTAATCTTTGAGCATGCGGTAAGAAGTACGATAAACATTGTCAAAGAGAGTATTTTTATGGTCTTCATCCTTGTTTCAACCCTTTCCTGAAAAAATTATTTTTGGGTGAGATTATAAATGAAATTCCGAACATGCTTACGCCGACCAGAACAATCGTGGCACTTGTAGGTAAATTGAATTTAAAGCTTACAATTACACCTATAATCCCGGATACAGCGCCGATTGTAGAAGCCAGGATAATCATGTGGAACAGCTTATTCGTCCAGAGATAGGATGTAGCAGCCGGAATAACCAGCATTGCAATCACAAGCACAATTCCTACTTGAGATAACGAAGATACGGTAACCACAGATAGGAGCATCATCAATAAATAATGATAGAACCCTGTTTTTAACCCATAGGCTTTGGAAACAACCGGATCAAACGAACTCATTAAAAGCTCTTTATACAGCAATGAAATGATGGCAATAACAACAATCATAATAATAAAGGATTGCATTAACTCCGACTGTGGGACGGCCAGAATATTACCAAACAGAATGTGAGTTAGATCAAGCCCGCTTTTGGCAAAAGTAATTAGGACGATACCTAGCGCAAAAAATGAGCTGAGAATAATGCCGATAGAGGTGTCACTTTTAATATTGCTGCGACTTGTAATAAATTGAATGAGAACTGCTGCTAATAGTCCAAATAGTGAAGCTCCAAGAAGAATGTTGATGCCTAAGATATAAGATAACGCCACCCCGGGTAACACCGCATGTGATAACGCATCTCCCATTAATGACATCTTTCTAAGTACAATAAAGCTTCCTAAAACCCCTGATACAATTCCAAGAATGATAGCAGATAATCCCGCGTTAAGTGCATATATCGGAATGTTTAATACTCCTGAGAAATAATCAATCATGATCTGTCGCCCCCATCCCTTTGATCACCAGATTACCTAAGGAGGCACCATAGGCGCTGAGGATATTCTCTGGCGTAAAGGTGTCTTTAACGTCACCAAAAGCAATTAATTTCTTATTGAGAATGATGACTTTGTCAAAATATTCTTCGACCTCATGCAAATCGTGATGAACGATGAGTATGGTTTTTCCTTCTTCGCGAAGTTGTTTTAGCAGCTTTACAATGATTTTCTCACTGACTAAATCTATGCCTACAAAAGGTTCATCTAAAAAAAATACATTTGCTTGTTGTGCAAGTGCCCTGGCGATAAAAACTCTTTGGAGTTGTCCCCCGGACAGATTACTGATTTGTTTATTCGCAAGATCACTTATATCCACCATCGCCATACATTCCTCGACTCTTTGCCGCTCTGTTTTTCCGGGACGCTGGAAGATTCGCAAATTAGGGTAAGTTCCAGTCAGCACTGTATCCCTTACCGTGATTGGAAAAGAAAGATCAATGTCATTCTTTTGCGGCACATATGCGATCTTCCGTTTGTACTCAGAAATATCTTTTCCCTCCACCATAACTGATCCTGTTCTCTTCTTTATCACCTCTAATAATGACTTGATGAATGTAGATTTTCCCGCACCATTTGGTCCGATAATTCCGATTGTATACCCAAAGGGGATATCAATATTTACATTTTCTAGTGCAGAATTACCGAAATAATCTACGTTTAGGTTTCTGATTTCAATCATAAAAAAACTCCTTATCTCTGTTAAGTTCATATGTAGCACTGTTCTGTTCATCCTGTTAATTTATTTCCCAATAGAAACAATGATTCCTTTGATCCAATTTGTTTCCCTAGGGAAACTTTTATTCTTATATACAATATATTTACCCGAGGGCAATATGTCAACAACATTCCTTAAATCAACAAAAAAAGAACCCATGTGATTTGAGTTCTTTTGCATTATTTCAATATAAAAATCTCATAGTTGCAGTAGTTTTAAACATCTAGGCTGCATCAAATAACCTCCTGTAATACCCTCTGCCTGCAATTGAATCGTATATTCTCCTGCCGTGGGGAAATACAGCTCACCTACTTGAAAGCTTTGAAAATTACTAACCCCATCAGTAGAATGAACTTTAGCTTGTAAAATTTGATCCGCTGCCTTGATGAGGTAGACTCCGCCACCACCATTCTCTCCTTCTTCGCTGCGATATTCGATACTAACCTGAAATCTTACCGGACCTAATGTCCGGACATGCCAAATTGCGGTATCCTCTCTATCCTTCCAGTCCAACAGATTATCATGGTCTTTTTTTCCTGTATCGTAACGGAGGGTTGGACCAACGATCTCACTTTCAAATACCCCTAATTCTTGTAAGGTATCTTCTCCAAATTCCAATAATCGGACTGGATTACCTTCTACAGGTTCTGCACAGACAATTGCGATGACCAGCGGCATGTTGTTAGAATTTTCGGCAAAGTTCGGTAAGCTGGGGAGTTCGACTTCCAGATCCTGCTCAGATAGCTTTGTGAAAATCATCTCCTCCCCTCCATCTAAAGCAAATACCTTTTGAACAGCGGTCTTCAGACCGGGGACGATTAGCTTATTTCTCTTCTTAAGATCGAAAACATGCAGATATAATGTGTTTCCTTTCAGAGTGCATCTGCCCCATGACGGTTTGGCTGTGGGCGATTCTCCAGCACCGTAAATGCTATCCCCATTGGTATTTAACCAATCTCCTACATCAAGCAAAATGGATTCGGATACCGGATCCCATTCCCCTGTTGCTGTTGGGCCGATATTGATTACCAGATTTCCATTTTTACTTACAACATCGATGATCTGACGGATGATAGTTACAGGGGATTTCCAATGGTGATCGGATCTCTTATACCCCCATGAGTCGTTTAACGTAATAATATTCTCCCAGTACTTACCAAGGTTACGAGTCGTAAGTTGATTATCAGATGTATTTGAATAATCTCCAAGTGGTGCTTTCCATACTCTGCTATTGACCAAACATTCTGGCTGAATTGCATGAACCGCCGCCAAAAACGCTTCTCCTTGCTCACGGGTCAGTTTGCCTCCGCAATCAAACCACATTAAACCAACTTTGCCGTAGTCCGTCAGCAGCTCACGGACTTGAGGGATTGATTTGCTGTGCAAATATCGTTCAAAGCGGGTGCGTTTATCGGTATCATTTATCCACGTTTGAACGTCATCGTAAGCGCCGATATTCAGTGGATAATCCCAGGTATTCCCTTGAGAGTCTGGATCGTGCCAATCCATCGCATGAGAGTAGTAAATTCCGAGTACCATTTTTTCCGCACGACATGCCTCCATTAGTTCCCGAAGGGGATCACGGCCCAATGAGGTGTGCTTGACGATCGAATATTCGGATACACTTGAGTCATACATCGCGAAGCCGTCGTGATGTTTAGCTGTAAAGATGATATATTTTAGGCCAGCACGCTTGGCAGTCCGTACCCACTTCATTGCATCAAAAGCTGATGGATTGAACGCTGCGGCCATTTCCACATATTCAGCCACTGGGATCTTCGCGCGTAGCATAATATGCTCACTGTAAGAAGCTTGTATTTCTTTTCCCTTCCATTCACCCGCAGGCAGGGCATAAGGGCCCCAGTGAATAAACAAGCCGAGCCTGGCTTCCTGCCACCATTCCATACGCCGAGCCTGCTCGTTATCTATCGGAGTTTCGACCGACTGTATACTATACGGATCATCGAGAAGGTTTTCTGTTGTTTTTCCGTTCCTTACCATAACTGAAGAACGGCTCCGCGGAGTTTAGATACAGCCTCGACGAAGAAATAATCGCCATATATCAGTGGCGTATCAATGTGCACACCCCCTGGAAGATTGGATGTTCCAGAAAGAATCAAGCCCTCCTCTTCCGGAATGTCCCAAGTCCCATAATTCTCATAAAGTGAGCGAACGATTTGTTCTGCGGCTCGCAGGTAAAAAGAGGCTTCCGCCTGTGGTACGATCTTTGCCAGCTCAATCAAGCCACATGCCGCACATGCACCAGCAGAGGTATCACGCGGCTTTTCGCCTGCATCAGGTGCCCTGAAATCCCAGTGAGGTACATGATCCTCAGGAAGATTAGCTAAGAAGAAGTGCGCAGCTCTTTTAGCTCCCGTTAGAAACTTATTCTCTCCGGTATAGTGAAAAGACAAAGTAAGACCGTAAATCATCCATGCGCTGCCCCGTGCCCAAGCGGATTCTTCCGCATAACCTTGGCCGGCCATAGCGCCGATTTTTTCGCCTGATTCCGGGTTGAACTCCAGAATATGATAACTTGATCCATCCGGACGTAAAAAATGCTCAACTACCGTTTCCGCATGCGCAGCGGCGATATGCCGGAAACGCGGATCCTCTGTAACTTCCGATGCCCAGTATAGTAAGGGCAGATTCATTACTGTATCAATGATGGACCATCCCGCCCGGTTTATCTTCTCCGTGTCATGCCAGGCTCTGATAAATGACCCTTTCAGGTTAAAGCGGCTGGCCAGTTGAGCAGCAGCCATCAACCCGCGCTGCTTGGAGCGTTCATTACCAGTCACTCGGTAATTGGCCAAAGCTGAGAGTGTCCATATAAAACCAGCATCATGATGTACGGTAAGGGCATAAAGAGGTTCATCCAATTTCTCTTCAATTTGCTCGGCGATTTCTTGCAGCGCCGGATGATTACCTTCTGCGGCAATCTGCCACAAAATACCCGGCCAGAACCCTGCTGTCCACCACGATGGACGCATGTTGTCGTATACTCCGCTCACGGAAGCATGCGGAAAACTAACACCAATTCGCTTACTAGTCTTTTCCACTTTATTTACAATTTGTTGCCAAGCGCCATCCGCCCATTCCAGAGTAAACTCCGAAATTACCAGTCCGCGAGTTTGTTGAGTTGGTATTACTTCACTCATTTTAGTTCCTCCTGTAAACACTGATGATATTTATGAAATTTAATTTCTTAAAGCGTTGTCCGTAGTGGAATTACCATATTCCAAGTGTGCTTCGCATTTCGGAACCCTCCCGGTCCATCTGCTACTGCAGCGAATAAATGGGTAGGGACCCCTTCTTGAAATAATAGGAACGGACGTTCAAAGCTGCCCATCCACTGCTCTGTGCCGTCCTCCCAGAGTACCCGCCGGGAATACGATTGCGTTGAATCAGCCAGCTGCCAGTCGGTTCCATCCGGAGATGATGCAAATATCCCACCGTGCTTTTCTCCACATATCCGGCCATCCATATCCTTGGCGATCATTTGGTACCCGTCCGTGGTCCGCCAGATAAATGGATCTTCAATATGAGACCGCTCTGCTGGAAACAGCGGTGCGTTGTTAATTACTCTATATGGCCCTTCGTCCTTAGGTGAACCGGCAATGCCAAGCGTCATCTGTCCATAGGAATTGCCCTCGTATTTGCGGGCTTTATATACCAATAGCAAGGAGCCATCTTGGCGAATACAAGGAGCCGGATTGGATGTGAGGAAGCTGTCGAACCTGCCCGGACGTGTAGGCAGAATAGGTGCGTCCATCCTTGTCCATGGTCCGAATACACTGTCGGCTATAGCTAAGCCAACACGTTTGTTGGCACGAGCGGCAATCACCCGATAGTCGTCAAGTTCCACTGTTTCATTAGGCTGCGGCTCAGCGAATGGATGAGTTGAGCCCATATAATACAACAGATACTTATCACCATAACGAAGGATATGCGGATTATGGGTGCTTCGTCCGTCCCAGTATTCCGCTCCCCTTGCGGGTAGTACGGTTTCTTCGTACGTATAAGGTCCTTCCGCGTTATCGGCAGATGCGCGGACAATTTCTGAGCGGAGTAACCATCCCGGATGCATCGGCAGCCACTTCGGCCAACGGGATGCAAATAAATGAAAACGCCCATCCTCGCCACGCACAGCTGATCCGCACCACACCCACCAATCCTCCATGCGGAACCCTCCGTTCAAAGGAGCAGGCAACATTCGGTTCATCAATGAAAAAGTCATTTTCTACCTCCACGGCTTATTGCTTTACATCTGTTAGTCCATAACGTTTAGCAGCACTGCCATGTAGCCATTCCGCAGCAATATTCAGCGCCTCCTCCCGGCTGATCCAGCCTTCCGCTATTTGACTTTCCAAAAAGCGCGCAAGTATTTTTTTAACGAGCAGCAGCTTGCCATATGTCCATTCGATACAGCGCGCATCCGAGACAATGAGCGAACACTTGAGCGGGGCGAGTGCCTCCAACCGATACTGCATGCTCTGCAAATAGGTACTGGGTCTGAAGTTATACCACCACATCCCACCTACATGAACGTTAGGGAAATTCCATGCAGCCTGCACAATATCCAGGTTATTTAATTCTGAAGCCACCACCAGCTCAAACGGAATGGAATACCGTTCAAACAAACCATACAGTTTAACAATCCGTAGCGGATCGTTAACTGGCGCAGCCGATGTATTACACCATCTGCGTTCGACGCCGAGAAACAGCTGCAAGAACATTCCTCTTACTTGCAGTTCCGAACAGATATGATGAAGGAGCAGCATCATGATTTCATCCGGTTCAGTTACGCTGCTAAGATTGTAAACATCATGAGCATTGGCTTCAAAGGCTGGCAACGTAGTCATGATTCCCGGACAGCCCATCGTCTGATATGAGTGCAACTGCTCGCTAATAAACTTTTTCGCTTGAGTATAAGCCGCTTCCCGGCTGGGATCAGAGGCATCTGCAATATTCTTTGCCAGCTCAGGCAGCCAGGAGTCAATTCGAGGAATCAGTAGAGCATTTTCTCTCATGTGTGCAAAGTTGGCATGCTCCGGACGGTTTACAATAAACCGCTGCACATGCAGGCGGTCAGCTACGTTTTGCGCCCAGCCGGGATCGTTACTTTGCTGTTTAACCGTTATATCCGCTTTGAACACCGACTCTGAATCAGTGATGGAGATACCGTACAAATCTTTCATGATTGCTGTAAAAGCACGATTCATCATCGTATTACGGGAAGCGTGGTAAGCTCTAACAAAAGAGTCAGTCCGTTTCTCTTTCGAAAGTTGGTCCGCATCTGCCGGATATCCTGCTGACTGAAGCTCTTGGTTCAACCAGAAATAATCGGCTATTTCCCAGAAGTCAGCCGCGTTTAGCTTATCGCCGACAAGATGGGTATGTGTATCGATTACAGGCATACGCATGATTTCATCACACAAAGCAGTTTGACTCATCATACTCCCTCCTAACTGGCAGGAAGCCCTTCGAATGAAGAGGCTTCCTGAGAATCTTTCTATTTCCGGCTTTGCTGATTAAGGATTCCCTCATTATTTTTGTAGCGTTCTGTTGCTTCTTTTAAGATTTCTTCGCCGCCCTTTTGCTTATATTCCTCGATGACTTTTGGGAAATCGCTAATCGGTTCTTTGCCATAAATCATTTTGACCATATGGTCTATGATCAGTTTTGGTGCCTGATCGGGACGTTTGGAGGCAAGATCAGGGAACTTGCTGAAAGACTCCAGATCAGGTACAAATCCGATGCCCCCTAAGCCTTCTTTACTCAGAGTTTCATCCAATGCTTTCAAGACATCTTTACCACCCGTAAGCAGCTCAGTTCGTTCGCGGTTGATTGTTCCGTCCCCTACCCAGCGCAGCTGTGTGCGGAATTTCTCTTCATCTTGGGCAGCCTTGTTCTCTGGCAGCTTATAATCAACTTTTCCGTCTTTTACCGTGTAATTCTCGCCTTCAATCCCAAAGCTATAGAAATTACTAGCTTCCGGGGTCTGCATCCATTCAAACATTTGGATAATCCGGGCAGCCTTTTCTTTACTGACTTTATTGTTGATATACAGTGAGGTATTGACCGAACTATACAAGCCGTATCCTTTTTGTCCATGGTCACCGGTTGGCGACGAGATAATATCCACTTTCGCTTCCGGATTGGACGCGGCGATCTGGGTCCGGAAATCCAGGAGATTCTGCGCATTAGCTGTCCAGATCCCTGCATTGCCTGCAGCAATATTTTCACCATACTGTGCCGTTTGGATTGTCGCAAAATCCTTCTGAATGAGGCCTTCGTCATACATCGTTTTGTATACGTTCAGTGCTTTTTCCATATTCTCGGAATTATAAAATTTGGGTACGATCTCTCCATTGTCCTCTGTAAACTGATAGCCAAGCGCGTCATATGCACCAAATGCGATATCTGCATACTTGAAGTTCTCACGCATCTGATAAGGAGCGCTCACACCGAGTTTCTTAAAAGCGCGCAGCACATTCAAGAAATCCTCAATCGTTACAGGTACCAGAAGGCCAGTTTTCTCCAATAAATCAGTTCGGATAAAGGTGGCACGTCGAGATGGATTGCTGAGCCAAGTCGGAATGCCATATATTTTTCCGTCGTAGCTGACTTCATCCCATGCTTCCTGCGGGACAACCTTCATCAGGTTGGGCGCATTCTCCTTCAGCAGATCATCCAGCGGCATAAAAACACCAGCCTGAACCGACCCAGCCATCGATTTATCCGTAGCCCCTCCGACATTTTGAACCACATCCGGGATATCACCGCCGGCAAACATAACAGCCATTTTGGAATCAAAGTCCTTCAAAGGAATTAACTTAATATCTAAATCGACATTCGCCCGTTTCTCCAACTCCTTGACCCACTTATCGGTGTTAATGTCTTTAGAACTTTCCGTGTAAGCGTTTCCGCTTGTGTTTAACGAAATACTAAATTTAAACGGTTTTGTTTCGCCTGCTGCATCGACGTTACCGTCCGATGTTTCATTGCTTCCGCATCCTGCGACGAGACTTGAGACAAGCGCCGTGGATAGGATCAGACTAACCCATTTTTTCATCTGGATAATCCCCCTTATTAGTATAAAAAGGTATTTGGTTTACCTGTACCCATCATAAAGCTGTATCAACAGCACTCCCATGGGGTGGATTATTGTGGGATGTGTTTTTTTGTGATCGGTTGTCGTTATAAAAAAAGACCATCCCAAAAAGTCCGCGGCTCGGACCTCAGGACAGCCTTTTGATCCTCTTTCTCTTCGGCGATTAGCACCTATGCATTAAGTACTTGATGTTCCTTCCTTCCGGAAATCGGCATTCTCATGATCATGCGTGTTCCGCATTCTGGACTGCTTTCTACGTCAACGCCGAATTCTTCTCCGAAGACAAGCTGAATCCGGCGATGAACATTTTGCACACCGATGCCGCCTGGGCTTCCTTTCCCTTCCTCCACATCGGCGAGTCGATTTTCACTCAGTTTGAGGCGAAGTTCTTCAAGCCGCTCCGGGGTCATCCCGCTGCCATTATCCGTAATGCTGACCCAGAAGATATCGCCATCCTCTCCAGCATCAATCGTAATCGTGTGATAATCTTCAACACCATAACGAAAGGCGTGCTGGAACACATTTTCCACAAGTGGCTGTAAGGTCAAGCGAACCATTTTGCGCAGAAGCATTTCAGGCTTTATCCGCACATCGATTTCAAACGGCCTTCCGATCCGGTGATTGATAATGACCATATAATGGATGACATGCTTCAGCTCATTTGCTACGGTTATCTCTTCAAGATTGGTGCGCACCGAATAATGCAGCATGTAGGACAGGGCTCCGACAATTTCTGATATTTCATCTGAATCCTGAATTACTGCATAGCAGACCACCGTTTCGAGCGTATTGTATAAAAAATGAGGGTTGATCTGCAGTTGTAAGGATTGGAATTCGGCCTTCTGCCGCTCAGCTTCCATTTCCTTGTTCTTCAGTTCTGACTGATACACGGTGTCCACAAGCTCTGACAAGCGGGTTACCATCAGATTGTAACGAACGATAAGCCCAGTGACCTCATCCTGGCTTTTCGGAAGGGAGATTAATTCCCAATTTCCTTTTTCGGTCTGGCTCATTCCTTTCATCAGTATACGGATGGGTGTAGTAACGGACTTACCAAATCGGCTTGCCAGAAACAGCGCTATCATAAATGTCAAAATCGCGACAACAATAATATAATTCCGGATGGTAATTAGCGGCTTTTGCAGCTGAGTGTCTGGGATGGATACAACCAGATGCCAACCGGAATATTCCGCATTACGGCTGATATAAGATTTTTCCACGCCCTCTGCCGAACTGCGGAACATCGCCTTTCCTGCTTGCTCAATTTGCTTGCCAAGACTATCGGGAATCAACGTCCCTACTTTGTTTTGATCGTTATGATATTGAATCCTGCCTTCGCCATCTACAATAAAAAAATAGCTTTCGGGACCAAGATCGATTCCTTTCCATAACGTAGAGAGCTCCTCCGCTTTGACTTCGATGCCTACGAATCCTTTCATCTCTGGTGACTGAAGACCGCGAATGCTGCGGATTAAGGTCAACATCGGCGTTTGATCCCCACGGATACTGTAATTGATTACATTCAACTGTCCACTGACATCTGTATGTTCTTTGAAATACCGGATCTGTCTAGCGGTGTCTTCCTGTGTAAAAGATGGCGCTGAACCGCCATTATAATAATAAAGCGCATTCCCGGAATACCCGATAATATATAGGGCTTCAATCTCGGGATTGCGAATCCATACAGGTTCAACAATAGCATCGCGAATATCGGTCGTGTAGCGGTAATTTTCATATTCCTCACGATCTGCTGATAGATCAATATATCTTTTAACTCTCAAATCCGTTAGTAGCGCCACGGTGGACCGTTGATAGGATGAAATATAGAGATTGGTATGATGAACTGCATTATTTACGATCTGAATCATTTGGTTTTCAGTGCTTGACTGCAATTGCTTGGCAGAAATGCTGTAAAAGGAAATCCCCAGCGCTGACAGGGAAAGTAAGATGACAATGGTAAAATAAAATAGCAGCTTCCGGCTGAGGGTTGCTCTCATTATTCAATGCCAAACGAAGCACGGTATTCCGAAGGTGACACACCCACGAGATTTTTAAATGTCTTCGTAAAATGAGGATAATCCTCGTAACCTACATGAATCGAGATGTCACTGATTGTCATGGTGGGTACGGCAAGAAGTCTGCGCGCTTCCTCCATTCGTCTCCGGATCCGATAGTGTACGAAGGTTTCCCCCGTCATTTTTTTGAATAATGCGCTGAAGTAGGTGCGGGCAAGTCCCACCCGTTTGGCTACTTCTTCTAACGACACATCCTCAGCCAGATGTTTATCAATGAAAGCTTTTGCTTCTTCAACCGGGTCCTTATAGTTGCCTTTGCGAGTAAGCTGCAGCTCCGCAAGTATACCGTTTATTATCGCGACAAATGCTAACATCGTTTCTTTTTTCGTATTGGCGGCTTTTACCCCTCCACAGCACCGGGACGGAGGCTTCCAGCCTCGGCGTTCCAAGCGATCTACGATCATTTGCAGACAATCACTCAGCACTGCATCCATGCTAAAGACGTTCAATCCTTCAAATAAACCCGATGTTTCTCTTTCATCAAGCAGACGGTTTGTCTCATCACGTTGCAGCAGCCAGATGTGTTGTTCCAGCTGTTCGGCCCAATCCACGTATTTATGAACAGGAATAATGCTGCCTGTCATGCCGGATATCAGTTCTCTCAGCATATCATGCACATCCTGCTGGAGAACCGGCTTCAGTAAATACCGTTTAACGCCATAGGCCATTGCTCGTTGTGCATATTGAAAGTCATTGTACCCGGAAATGACTGCCACCTGGACATGACTGTAATCACGGTGAATTCGTTCACATAAATCAAGGCCATCCATCCGCTTCATGCGCAAATCTGTCAGCACTAAATGCGGTTCTAGCTTTTGGATAGTTTCTAAGGCTGCTTCGCCGTCGTCGGCTGTATAAATCGCGGTGAATGAGACCGGATAACGCTGGACCATCTTCACCAATCCTTTTTGAATGACAGGCTCATCTTCTACAATCAATACTCGCACTTGTATCAAATCCCTTCCGGAATGGAATCAGAATCAGTTGTCTTGTGGTATGAAATTGATTTGAAGTTGCGATTATTGGCAACGCTTCCATTTTTGAGTTTGGATTATATCTTACCATATTTTGATAAGCAGATGGCTGTTTCTTTTAAAGGATGATGCAAGCTGATTAATTTAAGACTTAATAGATCCGATTAACATCCCTTTGATAAAATACTTTTGCAGAAACGGATACACGATAATAATCGGTATGACGGAGACGACAATAACTGCCATTTGCACACCTGCCGGAGATACTTCATTTACGTTTTCTAATAAGCTGCCCGCTTGCCCAAGGTCGTTACTCAGTACGATTTCCCGAAGCCGCAGCTGAAGTGGATAAAGCGCTCGTGTATTGATAAAATACAACGCCGATGAATAAGAATTCCAATGGGATACCGCGTAAAACAAGCCCATAGTTGCCATAACTGGTTTGGACAAAGGAAGGATGACGCTCCACATCGTGCGCAGCTCTCCCGCTCCATCCATTCGCGCGCTGTCTATCAGCTCAGTAGGCAGGGCTGAGAAAAAAGAACGCATGATGAACAGGTTATATGCACTGATGGCCGATGGGATGATTAATACCCATAAAGAGTCGATCAAGTGCAAGTTTTTGATGACCATATAGTTCGGTATGAGCGGAGCGTGAAATATCATCGTAATTAGGATTAAAATCAGAACTCCTTTGCGCATCGAATATTCGGATCTGGATAAAGGATAGGCCAGTGATGCAGTTAAAATCAGATTAATAAGCGTTCCGACAACGGTAATAAATATACTTACCATGAAAGCTCTCCAGATGGAGGTATCCCCAAGAATAACTTGATAATTCATAAGCGTCCAATCTACAGGGAATAGCTTAACCTCGCCTGCATTAATGGCATGAGTGCTGCTAAATGATTTGGCGAGCACATGCAGCAGAGGGAAGACCATCAAGCACCCGACCAGCATCAGAAATATATAGTTGAAAACGTCAAATAGGCGACCTTTATTTTTCATTTACTCTTCGACTCCTTTCTAGTAAAGTCCATCCCCTGATGCTTTTTTACTAAGCGTATTCCCGATCATGACTAGCAACAGTCCGACGACCGATTTAAAGAGGCCTATAGCTGTTGTATAGCTGTATTGCTGATCAATAAGACCCACTCGGTATATATAAGTATCGAGAATATCTCCATTGGTCTCATTAAGCGAATTGATAAATACAAACACTCGCTCAAAGCCAAAATCAAGGAAGTTACCGATATGAAGCAGAAACATAATCATGATAGTGGGCAAGATCGTCGGGATCGTTATAGATAAGGTTTGTTTCCAACGATTTGCTCCGTCAATCCGGGCCGCTTCGTACAGCTCAGGATTCACAGCAGCGAGTGCGGCTAAATAAACAATAGTTCCCCATCCACTGTCTTTCCATATGCCTGTTCCAACCAGGATGGTACGAATATACGAGTCCTCGCCCAGAAAATAAACGGAGTCGAGCCCAAAAGCATTTAAGATCTGGTTCACGATACCTGTCGTTGGGGACAAAATGCCAATCATAATCCCCCCAATAATGACCCATGAGAGAAAATGGGGCAAATAAACGACGGTCTGCAAAATCCGTTTATAGAAAGCTTTTCTCACTTCATTAAGAAGGAGGGCGAATATTATGGGAACCGGAAACGCAAAGACCATATCATATAGGCCGATCAGGATAGTATTTTCAAGAATTCTCAAAAACTCTGGATAGGTGAACATCCGCCGGAACTGATCAAGGCCAACCCACGGACTGCCTGTAAAACCTTTGAATATGTTGTAGTTTTGAAAGGCCATGATGGAACCCGCCAAGGGTAAGTATTTAAATACGATAAAAAAAATAATGCCCGGAAGTGAAATGAGATACAGCGCTTTATATTTGCGCAAATTGGTCATTCGTCTTTGGAATGGGGAAAGATCTGGCCTGCTCGCTGGCAATGCGGCTGGCACTTGTTGTGGCATAAATATCGCTCCTTTGGTTGCAGTTTGGATTTTGTTGTATGGCTAATGTTAATCCAATATCCAGGTCTTCAAAATGGAGATTTTTCGGCTTGCCTGTGTTTTATTACGATTGACTATTGTGCACAAATCTTGCGGGACTTCCCTGCAACTGAAGAAAAAGTATATTCAAATCCCTGACCATCGCTAATAAGAGATTGTTCTGGCAGATCGAGCGGAACGGCAGACCAAATTCGATATTCAGCGGTAACCGTAGAGTGAATCGTCGCTTCATCCAGCTTTCCTTGGCTCCAAGAAAGATCAACGGTAAAACCACCTCTTGCTCTCATCCCCCTTATGCTGCCTGAAGACCACTCCTTGGGAAGGGCAGGTAATAGTCGAAGTTCTCCTCGGTGGGATTGCAGCAGCATTTCTGCTACCCCTGCTGCTCCACCAAAATTGCCGTCTATTTGAAAGGGTGGATGGCAGTCTAAAAGATTCGAATACGTGGAGGAGGCTAACAGTTTAATTAAATGCTCATAGGCTTCCGCACCCATACCTAGACGGGCATAAAAGTTGACGATCCATGCCCTGCTCCAGCCGGTATGACCTCCACCTCCGTCAAGGCGGCGTTCAAGCGTTCGCCGGGCTGCTGCGGCAAGCTCAGGGGTGTGCCTCATGTCAATCTGTTCCCCCGGATGTAATGCGAACAACTGAGAAATATGCCGGTGACCTGCGTCTTGCTCTTCGTAGTCAAACAGCCATTCCTTAATCTGTCCATGACTGCCCACACTCGGCTGTGGAATGTGTTCAAGCGTCTCATGTAGTTCAGAGAGAAACATTGTATCTTCTTCTCCGATAATTAATGCCGCTTCCGAACAGGCGGATAGCAATGTATATGCGATTTGCAAATCCATGGATGGTCCCATACAGAGGCTGCCGCTGCTTCCGTCCGAAAGAAGGAAGCGGTTTTCCGGGGAGACTGAAGGCCCAGTAATTCGTAAGCCACCTTCCTCTACCATGTAATCAAGCAGAAAAATCGCTGCTTCCTTCATCACTGGATAGGCCCTTTCCTTGAGAAAAGAAAGATTCAGTCCAAACCGGTAGTGTTCCCACAAATGAAGGCATAACCAAGCAGCACCCATTGGCCAGACCGTGCAGGTAATTAGGATGCCTTCTGGTCGGGTTTCCGCCCATAAGTTAGTGTTATGATGAGCAACAAAACCGCGACAGCCATACATTTCTTTTGCCGTTTCTTGACCGTTCAACTGCATCCGTTCGATCAGATCAAACAGCGTTTCATGGCATTCAGCCATATTTAGGACTTCGGCAGGCCAGTAATTCATCTGGAGGTTAATATTAATTGTATATTTTGATTCCCATGGCGGGGTAAAGCTATCATTCCATATGCCTTGCAGATTAGCAGGCAACGTACCTGGTCGAGAACTGGAAAGCAGTAAGTAGCGCCCATACTGTACATATAGTGCAACTAGTCCCGGATCACCAGACTCATTGGGATTGCTTCTTTCATCTTTTGCTTGCTGTAACCGCTGTAATCGCTTATCGGTAGGAAGCTCAGCGTACAGGTCTCCACCCCTAGTTAAATCGATTGAAAATCGAGCAAACCGGGACTTGTACTCCTCCTTATGCTGCTTTATTAGTGTTGCAAAAGACTGAGCCGTAGCTTGATCCAATTGCTCTAGACAGGCTTTTTCAGGTTGATCTACGCGAAAGGTACTCTGCGCTGCCAGCATAAGGGTGACGGAGTCTGCCCCCTCAATAGAGATGAAATCCCCGATGAGCCTCTGGCGGCCTCCTTGTTGAACTGCCCTTAGTGCTGTGCAAAAGCGAACGCCATCCGCTCCGCATTCCCCATTCATTAAAACTGTGTTTGCAGGACCAGTGCTACAGCCGGTATCGAACGGACGACGCATAAGATTCGCAGCCAACGTGATCTTGCCAAGTCTGTCAGCTGTCAATCGGACTAGCAATACACCGTCCGGTTCACTTATAAAATATTGCCTGTAATAGCGAACCCCGCCACAACGGTACGATACCGTAACGACCGCTTGCTCCAAGTCGAGCTCCCGCTCGTATTTTTCTATAACCTCACTGGAATCCAGAAACTTTAAAATCAAATCTCCAAGTGGCTGGTACGGCTGCTCATATTTTGGTGAAGCAGTCATAGCCATTCGTGCCAAATGTTCTGCCTCCGCCTGCCTGCCGTCTTTCAGCATTTGCCGAATCTCTGTTAAATATGGCTGAGCTGCAGGATTAGCTGCACGTCCAGGGCCGCCGTACCAAATTGAATCTTCGTTAAGCTGGATTTTATCTTGGCCGATCATACCGGACACCATTGCCCCGAGGCGCCCATTTCCTATGGGAAGAGCCTCATTCCAATTTGACGCCGGGCTTGTATACCATAATCGAAGACGTTCTGATTCCTGCTTGGTTGCCGGTAATGCTACCTCTTGTTTCGCTCGTCTTCTTTCACTCAACTCTTGTTCACCTGGCCTTTCCTATTTTCAGTTCATATCATTCGTCAGTAACTCCACTTCCTATGCTACTCTTGATCCTGATGTCTCTCCATGGCATAGATTGTTAGGGGTTGTGTTTTTTTATGATCCAAACTAAAAAGGATGCGGAAAATTCCGCACCCTACTGTAAATTATTTTTTTATATTATTGAGCGCATTTCGACCTAGACGTTCCATCAGCTGCTGCTTGTAGAGACTATTAATGACGACATGTTGACCGCAACTGCACCAATATCCATCTTCACGGGGCCGGGAATCATAATCGTTAGGAAGCAGTCCGGGTATCTTGCTACCAACATGGCCAATGGCGTAGTTTTGAGCGGTTGGTGGCCGCTGTAAAGTGAGCTCTCCTTGTGTATTCCAAGTCACATAATTCGCACCTGCCCAGCCATGTCCGCTGCCTAACCACGCCCTATCCCGAATAGAGATGGGAGCTTTGATATTATCGAACAGGCCTCCGACTGACCAGCGATGATGAGGTTCACTGGTGTTATAATTTTTAACAGCTTCTCCATCCAGAAATACATTCGGCCCCGGTACCCAGCTATCGACGGTGAACGCATGCCGCGCCGTCTCTGTATAAATACGTTGAGCGAGATTTAGCTGGCCCATCTGATGTATGACATAACGGCGACCCCCAGTAACCACACTGATCATATCGTACATTTGACAGTCCTGAACCGTAACCCATTTGGAATAACGCTTCATTTGAACGAGAGAATAGGACAGATGGTAACCTCTCACCTCTCGAACCCAGCCATTCTTCACACTGTTGAACATGACGAAACGTTCAGCATGTTTTTCGTCCGCATAATAAGAATCTGTTGTATCGTTATCCATCTTAATATCTATAATACTTGGGTCAAAATCGGACTCTACCCTCATTTTCTCTACCCCCACCTGCTGAATGCGGGCATGGTCTGTATATTTATAGATCTCTCCGCCGCCCCACTGACGTTCGATAGCATTCGCCAATGGGGCATCGACCGTAATCGTATTACCTACAATAGCAGTGATGACTCGGTCAAAATCCAGATTGAACGGTGACCATTGGGTTACGGTTCCACCCGGGCGCTTATAGATGTTATCCATACCAATTTCGTGAATCCAGTTTTTATTACCTATTCTGCGGACTATGATCTGATCGCCTACACGGTAAGCACTCCCGTCTTCTACATGGAAAGAACGCGAGCCTGAGGGCACATACAAATCTGAAATCATCTGCTTCGAGTTGCTGTCCAGCATAAGATCTGCATTTTCACCAATTTCAATTAGATTTCGCAGTTTCGCTCCGGTACCATAAAGAATAGTGCCCTCTTTGTCCTGACCTTCACCGCGAAGGACGATCCCGCTTGCTTTAATGAACAACGTGCCTCCGACTTCATATCTGCCTTTTTTCAAAAGGACTGCCCCGCGGAAGCCGTTCTTATCGAGCGGGAGCATAGCCAACTGGTCAATTGCCACCTGAATACGGTCCGTCGCGTCACCGTCCAAGGGTAGAACGGTCGACTTAACGGGAATATTCGGGATCTCAACACCACCACCCCTATAACCCGCATTAGAAAAGTCCAAGATCCGATTACCTCGATAATCACCGATATACATCATCATTCCATCGTTACCAAGGAAAGCGATTGTGCTCTGTCCCGCGGGGATGCTCTTTGGATCCAGCACGGTAAAATAATATGAGTCATACTGAGGAGCTTTTCCGTCCTGCTTGAGGGTCATTCGCAGTTCATAAGTACCCAGTAGATCAGCCGTGCCTAACGGTGTCCATTCCATTAACGAGTCTTTAACCATAGAAGTCTCAGGCAACTCAGTCACCAGTTTCGTTCTATCAAAAATCAATTCACCGGCAACCCTTCCGTTAACACACGGTGTGAAGGAAACCGTCGGGTACACCTGACTTGGATTGAGGATGGCTGGTTGGCCAATTTCAGTATTCATGTGCGTATGCTTCAATGTGGAATTAATAATAAAGAGTTCATCTCCTTTTCTATATTCACTCTCACATATCGGATACATATTACCTTGGCTTAAGAAGAATTAACATGTCATTTTTATCGATTGGAATGTGTTTTCTTATTCACCTATTTATGCAAACCCTTGCACCCGCATGGTGCTGAGCAACGATTAAGCCAAACTAAAGACAAGTTTCTAAAGGCACTAAATGGTAGATGAAAGTTTAGCTTAGGTAAAAAAAAGGCGCGATCCCCAAGGGTATCACGCTTTTTATCTAGCTTAGATTTCCTATAACTGGGTGTGGCACATAAGGCTCTTCCAGACTCGCTATTTCACTTGGCTCCAGCTTCACTGATACCGCTGCAACGGCGTCCTCCAGATGATTTGCTTTGGTTGCACCAATGATAGGCGATGTTACTGGCTCTTTTTGCAGAACCCAAGCAAGCGCTACTTGGGCACGTGGAATCCCGCGCTTAGCCGCAATTCCGGCAACTACCTCAACAACCTTGCGGTCAGCCTCAGCCATTTTTGCATAAAATGCCTTTCCGACTTCGTCTATCTCTGAACGAGCTGTTTGTTCATTCCAATCACGGGTTAGTCGACCTTTAGCAAGCGGACTCCATGGGATCACACCGATTCCTTCTTCCCGGCAAAGAGGCAACATTTCCCGTTCTTCTTCCCTGTAGAGTAGATTCAAGTAATTTTGCATAGAGACAAATTTAGTCCAACCGTTACGCTCAGCAACATGCTGTGCCTGCAAGAACTGCCAAGCATACATAGAGGACGCTCCAATATATCTAACTTTACCTGCCTTTACTACGTCATGAAGGGCCTCCATGGTCTCTTCGATAGGAGTGTCATTATCCCAACGATGGATCTGGTATAGGTCCACATAATCTGTGCCCAGCCGTTTTAGACTGTTGTCTATTTCGGTCATAATCGCTTTGCGTGAAAGTCCTGCTCCATTTGGTCCCTGATGCATCCGGAAAAACACCTTTGTAGCAATGACTACCTCATCGCGGCGAGCGAATTCTTTTAAGGCACGTCCGACAATTTCTTCGCTTGTTCCGTCAGAGTATACATTAGCCGTATCAAAGAAGTTGATGCCAAGCTCCAGTGCTCTTTTAATAAAGGGTCTGCTCTGCTCCTCATTTAGCGACCACGGAGCCATTCCACGTTCAGGTACTCCGTAACTCATACAACCAAGACAAATTCTAGATACATCCAAACCAGTACGACCAAGTTTTGTATATTCCATTAGTATGTGTCTCCTTTAGATTTTGGGTTTGTTTACTCCTAAACTGCGGCGAATTTCCATATCTGGTGACTCGGCCAATTTAACAACTAATGCAGCCACACTTTTTCGCGACACTTCTCTCCCTTTAAAAGGTTCACCTTTCTGAGTTGTTTCGTAGTCTATCTCGTCTTTATAGGTAAACCATCCAGGTCTCAGAATTATATAGTTAAGATTTGAAGCTTCAATAATTTCTGCAGATTTACGATATGGATCCAATATACTGCTGTACTTCTCTCCTGGAACTTCATCGTAAATGCCCATTGAGCTGATAAAAATCAAACGTTTAAGACCAGTGGTGTTCATTGCTTCAACGATGGTCTTAGACATTTTCTCCAAATTACCTGCCAGATTAGCATAAACAACATCTTGCCCGATCATCGCTTCTTTTAATTGCTCACTATCCAACACATCTCCTTCAAATACTCGAGTGCGGCTGGATGTTATATGGCTTAATCTGTCCGAGTTGCGGAGATATAGTGTTAACCGGGCATCGGTTTCGTTCAAAAACAAATCAATCGCATGTCGTGCAATTCCGCCATTAGCGCCTATGATCAAAACATTGCTCAATTTCAAAACCCCTTTCTTAGTTCTAATTATGCGATAAATGAAGTGAACGCCGTTATCTCAATTATCTTAAATGATTGCCTATTCCTCTCACTATCACTAACACAAAAGATGTTTTTACTTTATAATTGAATAAGAACAAAACATTAGGAGGAGCACATGTCTAAAGAATTACTAGAGCGGAAAGAAGAACTCGCCAGATTGATTGAACATCATTCGAGCCAGGATGGAGTATATGAGACCGCTATCCCCTCATTGTTTGTGATTCGTAACTCCAATGTAACCGAGCCAGTATACAGAGTATACAAACCTTCTTTATGTTTCATTGCGCAGGGAACAAAGGAGATCTTATTGGCCAAGGAGCGTTTTGAGTATGGTCCCGCAAATTATCTAATATCATCAATGAATTTACCCGTTATCGGTCAGATTATAAAAGCTTCTCCCAACGCACCCTATTTAAGCTTTAAGCTAGAATTCACGCAGAGTCAGATTTTGAAAGTACTAAATGATTCCGAATTTAAACTCGCTCCGAAAGAAAATGCTAAGCGAGCTATGTATGTCGGGCAGATAGAGTTATCACTATTGGATGCGATCCTGAGATTGGTACGTTTGCTGGATGATCCCAAGGACATTCCGTTTTTGGCTCCGATTTATACTGATGAAATTCTATACCGGCTTCTGCAGGGACCTTATGGAGTTACACTCGCTCAAATTGCGATGGAAGGTAGCAGCACCTACCGCATTCGGGAGGCCATCGAACAGATTATCGAGAACTGTGATAAACCTTTGCGGATTGAAGAGCTTGCTGAAACAGCCAATATGAGTATTTCTTCGTTCCATAGACACTTCAAAGAGGTAACTGCCATGAGTCCTATTCAGTTTCAAAAGCATCTGCGCTTACAGGAAGCTCGCCGCCTTTTATTATCTGAATCAGCGGATGCAGCGGATGTCGCGTTCCGTGTTGGCTATGAAAGTGCATCACAATTCAGCCGCGAATATTCTCGGATGTTTGGTTCACCACCTAGAGCAGACATCAAGCGTTTGAAGGAAAATATGCTCATAGGATAAAAGCGAACGTGTTCTTCATTCACAATATGGAACTATCCGCTAAAGATCAACATGTATAGGTAACCTTTGCGCACACGCTGATTCTATCGGGCTGGTCCTATCAGGTTTATCCTATCTGCTGATCACTATCGGACCCAGGGGACCTTAAACGCAGTACTATCTCACATTTGGGATGCTAAAGGACCGCATAGCCGCTATTGGCTCAAAAAACACTCAATATGAATCTATTTCGAAGTAATAGCTGCACTGGGGTCCGAAACTATGCTTAAAAAGTGATAAATACGCAAATAACGTCCTCTGAGTCCTTAAGCCTAAGAGGTTGATAAATACAAGCTGAGGCAGACAACCAACGACGACAAAAAAACAACGATATCCAAACAACAACAACAACAACCAATAAACAACTAAATCCAACAACCAAAAAACAACTAAATCCAACAACCAAAAAATACAAAGCAGCGATTCATCCATACTTGGAGAATCGCTGCTTTGTATTTTTCACAAGCTAACACTGCTTTTTCTGACGATCACGTAGCCGACCGCCTTTTATTTCTTTTGATAACTAAACCAATCATAATAAGCAGTTGTTCCATAAGGAGAGTAGTTATACATGCCGAAGAATACTCCAGTAAATCCGCCTGCGACTTCAGTAGATATCAAGTGTGTCTCGGCTTCGCCAAGCAGATGCCATATTTGATCCACACCTCGATAGTAAAATATATATTTTTCAGGTAATGCCTGGATTCTCAATTCTACCCCTGTTCCTTCGAAAGCCGAAGAATATGCCACATCACTAATGCTCCCTACCTGTCTGCGCAGCGCAATAACATTTTTATCTTCCATCTGCGTTAGTCCAATTGCGTAGTGATACTTCTGATCCATAAAAACTACAAGACCAGCTTCGTCACCCTCAAGAGGGCTAAATTCCATTTTGGTGGTAATTCCACAATTCAAATGCCGCTGTCTACAGCCAATAAAAGCAGGCGTACCCTTCTCATTTAATCTCACATCTGATCCACGTAAAGCTAGCCACCCTCCCCGTTCCTGCAATGACCAATCCACCTTATTAGCATTACGAATGAAATTCCAGCTCATTCTTAGGTCAGATTGATCAAAATCGTCGGTTTCAGGCTCTTCTTCCCACGGCATTGGTGAAGGCAGGTCAGCTTCCATTTCTAAACCAACCACTCCGTTATCACCAATCATTGGCCACCCCTCCTCCGTCCACTGAACAGGAGCCAAATATGTCTCTCTGCCAAGATGATGACGGTAAGGATAACCTACTGGTCGAATCCCCAGAAATACCGCCCACCAGCTACCATCCTGTGCTTCAACTAAATCGGCATGCCCTGTAGCTTGAATGGGGTAATCTGAACTTCGATGTGTCAAAATGGGATTGTGAGGAGACGATTCATAAGGCCCATATGGCGATCTACTTCTTGCAATAGTCTCCATATGTCCATACTCTGTCCCACCTTCCGCACACATCAAATAGTAGTAATCGTTTATTTTGTAAAGATGTGGACCCTCAGGGAATTTCCCTCCGCTACCAGTCCAGATCAAGCGTGTATCGCTAAGCTTTTGACCCGTTTCAATATCAATCTCACATTGGTAGATCCCCATCCCTTGCTCGGAGCCTGTGCTTGTGAAATAAACCTTTCCATCGTCAAAAAACAAGGAGGGATCAATGCCTTCCTGCTCCACATAAAGTAGATTCGACCATTCGCCTGCCGGGTCATCCGCCCAAACGTAGAAATGACCTCCGCTATCCTGATTTGTCGTAACCATATAAAAACGACCGTTATAATAACGAAGAGTCGGCGCCCAAACACCTCCGGACACCACGGATTCATCAAATTGAAGCTGATTCTCACGAGTCAAACAGTACCCAAGCTGCTTCCAATGCACCAAATCCTTGCTGTGCCAAATGGGTATTCCCGGAGAATAGGCAAATGAACTGTTTACCAGATAATAATCCTCGTCTACTCTGCAAATGCTTGGATCTGGATAAAACCCCGGGATAATCGGATTGTTATATTTCATGTAGTATTCTCCTTCTCTATCTTAATCACTGAAACCTATGTCAAGGATTATACTGCTTCCACTGGATAGAAAGCCTTGATTATTCGGTCCTAAAATAGCATGATATAGACATTCATCTAGACAAGCTTTTGGAGGGTAACGAGTTGAGTGAATTTTATTTAAAATGGTTTACATCTGATCGTCAATTTCCATTTTTTATTCAATACGGCTATCACGACGAAGACACCGATCTACATAGACATGCGGACTTTTCAGAGCTCGTAATTGTATTGAGTGGCACAGCTACACATATTGTTAATACTGAGGAGTCTTTTATCAAAAAGGGAAATGTGTTTGTAATTAATGGTTCGACCCCGCATGCTTTTAAAGATCCTCAGGATTTCAAGATCTGCAATATTATGTTTCAGCCTGAAATGCTATCGACAGCTGGGGCAGATTTGCGGACATCCAACGGCTTTCAAGCCTTATTTGTGTTGGAACCCCTGTATCGCCATAAACATTCCTACACAAGCAAACTCAGCTTGCCGATTCCTAACCTGGAGTATGTCTCTTTTCTCATTGCGGGCATGATTGAAGAATATCACAACAAGCTACAGGGTTATCAGACCATGCTGGGCTCCAAGTTTATGGAACTGGTCGTCTATTTGTCCAGACAATATGACCAACAGGAAAAAGGGATTCAGGGGAACCATCTGATGCATTTGGCGAATGCACTCTCATATATGGAAGATCGTTATCTTGAGCCGTTAACACTGGATCAGATCGCCAAACATTCGGACATATCAGTCAGACACTTAAACCGGATCTTTCGCTCCTACTATCAGACAACCCCGATCGCTTATCTTCATCGTTTACGTCTGGAACGGGCTTGCGGGCTATTAAAGCATTCTAATCTCAGTATCACCCAAATCTCACATGAATGCGGGTTTAGTGATAGTAATTATTTTACTCGCCAATTCACTAAAATCTATGGGATGTCACCCAAGGTCTATAGGAACAAGCTTTGAGTGTAAAAAAAGAACACCAGGCAGCGATTCTCCTATTATTGGAAAATTACTCCCTGGTGTTTTTGAATTAATGCGCATTACCTGATCAGATTATGGGCAAGTGAATATAAACAGACTAATGGTCGCTAATCGCTTTTAACAACCCTTGGACTTGAAGCGATCGGAAGTTCCTCTCCGCATTCTTCTAGCTCTACGTCTTAATCGAATCTGGAAAATAACTGCATTCTATACACTTATTCCGTACGCAGAAAGAACCTTCATACTTTAATTGCACTTTATACAACTAAAAACAACCAAACCTACCTAATGGGTAGAAAATCAAGGAAATAGATGTACGAAGTACACTTATATCCCCGAGCTGAGTGATTTGAAGGAATATAGCTGTACAAAATACAGTTAAACGTTGGTAAACATCGCTGACTTCGGCTCTACGGGATTATCCTCCCCCATTGATTTTTTATTAATTAAAACCAACGATGGAATGTGGTACATAAGGCTCCTCTAAAAACGCAATTTCTTCAGAGGTTAAAGTAATGGATAACGCACCTACGGCATCTTCGAGATGCGATGTTTTTGTAGCCCCGATGATAGGTGCCGTAACAGGTTCTTTTTGAAGCAACCAAGCAAGAGCGATATGAATCCGTTGAACACCGTGTTTTTCGGCGATTGTCGCAACTCGCTCCACGACTAATTGATCGGTATCGGCAGTTCCATCATATTTAGATTTTTGAATCTGATCAGTTTCTGAACGATGAGTTGATACCGCCCAGTCTCGCGTAAGTCTTCCTGATGCAAGGGGACTATAGGGAATAACACCAATATTCTCTTCCTTACAAAGCGGCAACATCTCTCGTTCTTCTTCACGATAGATAAGATTGAGATGATTTTGCATAGATACAAATCGGGTCCAACCGTTTTTCTCCGCTACATATAACGCTTTTTGAAACTGCCAAGCATACATTGCTGAGGCACCTATGTATCTTGCCTTACCAGCCTTCACTACATCATGAAGAGCTTCCATCGTTTCTTCGATAGGTGTGTGATAATCCCAGCGATGAATCTGATATAGATCTACATAATCTGTTCCCAATCTCTTGAGACTCTTATCAATCTCACTCATAATTGCTTTCCGGGATAATCCTGCTCCGTTCGGACCTTCATGCATACGGTTAAAGACCTTAGTTGCTAAAACAATCTCGTCTCGATTGGCATAATCCTTAAGCGCTCGTCCAACGATTTCTTCACTCGTTCCATCGGAGTATACATTCGCTGTATCAAAAAAATTAATACCCAGGTCAAGCGCTTTTTTTATGATAACACGGCTCTGCTTCTCATCAAGCACCCATTGATGGATCCAACGTTCGGCAACGCCAAAGCTCATACAACCTAAACACAGTTGGGATACGTCCAGCCCCGTTTTTCCAAGTTTTGTATACTTCATATATCTCGAATCCACACTTTCCAATTAAATTGTAATATCCTAATGCCCTGTCTTAAAGGGGTACATATTAATTCATAAAACAGCTCCAACGCATACCGATGAAAAGGAACTGGGGAATAGTTAACACTTCCAGCAGTACATTGCACCTAATCGATGATTTAAACGGCGTTTGAATAAACTGAATTTATATTCAATCCTGGTCCATGTCAAGCCTATTAATCAAGTAATAACAGCATTTGAATCAAATCTTGTTCATCCGCCTCTTTCCGTGTAAGTCTGTGTCCGAAGATTCTTCATTTCATAAAATAGCTTAATAAGTTTTCTGCGCTTCTACTTGGGAATATGAGGTGACATGATGTTATTTTCTGCACAAGGGGTACCACCCCAAGGATATTACCAAAGCATCTGGGACTTTACTTCCCACAACGAAAACAGTACAAAGGAAGCGGGGAATGTCGTTCCTTTTGACTTCGGACGGGCGGCTGAGTTCAGAGCGCCTAAAAGCATTGAAACGAGTATTGCTTCAGCACTAACACCTTATTGTTTGAAGCCCTTTGGCGGATACGTTGCCACCATTTCCAGAGGGAAGGTATGGGGAGAATCTGGTGCTGTTCTAACACCAGAAGGGAAATTGATCTTTGATCTTTCCCAAGAATATGACGCCAAGCAATATAGGATGCTTGAAGCAGATGAGCACCCAGTGTTTCACCGGTGGAATGATCCGCAGCTTCAACATTTTGCCGGGACCGCGGCGGTGTTAACCTTTTGCGGAGCCCATAACTATTTTCATTGGATGTATGATGTGCTTCCTAGATTAGCGATGCTTCAATCGAGCGGAATCACTTACTCCACTATTATCATGAATCCAAATCCGTATGGACCCTTTGTGGAACAAACATGGACCATGCTTGGGATATCCGAGTCATTGGTGATCCGGACGAATTCAGAAGCATATGTTCAGGCTGACCAGCTACTCGTCCCTTCCTTAATGATGAATTCACATTATCCTCCTTGGACCACGGATACACTGCGCAGATTTTTGTTACCGCATAGAGAAACAACACTAGTCACTCCGGAACGTTTTTATATTTCACGAAAAAAAGCAAGCTCAAGACGGTTGGTTAATGAAGATGATGTCATCCGCTGCCTTGAGAATTTTAATATCGTACCGATTTGTCTAGAGGACTGGACGGTTGCCCAGCAAATCCAATTATTCGCCTCAGCGAAAGTAATCGTAGGTCCACATGGTGCTGGACTCGCTAATCTGGCTTTTTGCCAGCCTGGAACACAGGTCATTGAAATTTTCCATGCCCAGCACGTTGTTCCAACCTATTGGATGATCAGCAACCATAATAATCTCGAATATTATATGGTGTACGGGCAAGGTGTTCCCGATCCTGCGATTCGTTTTCCAGGACTGGAGGACATCTATGTGAACGTAGATCGTCTGAAACAAACGATGCATCTGGCAGGCTTGGAATGAGAAGATTGCTTACTACTTTCTCGAATTCAAAAAGCGCAAAGCATATTTTGCTTTGCGCTTTTTAAGAAACATAGATTTAATCACGCCGTGTTACATACTTCAACCATAGCCCATCATCCGCAAGTTTTTCTACACTCTTCAAGCTAAAATTTGCTGGGGGCTGTTGTTTCATAGATGCATCCATTTCAAATAAGGTCACAGAATTAGCGGCACCATCTGCGATGGGAACTATAACCAGGTTCAACTCATCAATTAAATCTTCATTCAGGAAAGACCCGTTTAAAATGCCCCCACCCTCCAGCATCAATTTATCGATTGAGAATAATTGTTTCAGCTTTCCCACGACTACAGAAAAATTCAATCGTTCTTTTCCACCAAATATATATGAGATTCCTAGATTTTTCAGATAAGCTAGATAAGCATCAGATACCTGTTCTGTAAGCACTTCAATGATATGATCCTCTGTTCTATTGTGACTTCCTTCTGAAATGTAGTTTTTGGTCCAGCCTAATTTTCCAGTGGGATCTACAGCTACTGCATATGTTGAGGCATCTTTTTGAACGATATAGTCTGTTCTTGGAATGCTTGAAAGGTTACTCTGCTCTAATTCTAGTTTATTGCCTAATGTAAAATTCTCCTCCATGGTAATCCTGCCACATATCCAAGCTTTACATCCATACCGATCATGAATATTTTCGTACTCATCAATAAAATAGGCAGTCCGTTCTTCATCCAAATAATCTCCGATGATTTTACCATCCAATGAGGTAAGCATATGGCAAATAATATAGGGTCTGTCCATAATGATCCCCTTTTAACCAACTTGAACAGTTGGACGAATAATCATTTCATTGATAGCTACATCTGACGGTTGCTCAATGGCAAATGTGATCGCACGTGCAATGCTGTCTGCATCAATAGCCACTTTGTAAAATTCATCCAAGCCAGCTTTTGACTCTGCATCTGAGGTAGTAGTTAACAATTCGCTGCTGACGGCACCTGGAGAAACATTGGTGACACGAATATTGGTTCCACTCATCGCTTCTTCTTGACGAAGCCCTTCAGAAATTGCTCTAACCGCATGTTTGGTGCCACAATATACTGTACCCCCTGGGTAAATGTTATGACCAGCAACCGATGACAGATTAATAATATGACCTGATTTTTGCTCTCTCATTGAGGGGAGAACAGCTGCAATCGCATATAAAACCCCTTTGATATTTACGTCAATCATTTGATCCCATTCATCCACCTTTTTCTTAAAAAGAAAGGCTTGTGGCATGATTCCCGCATTATTAACTAATACATCAATTTTGCCAAACTTTTTAAGTGCATAAGCAGCCAGTTCTTCCATCTGTGTTTGGGAAGTCACGTCTGTTACTTTGTAGATGGCCGTTCTACCACTTTGTTCAATTTCTCCTTGTAGCTTTTGTAGACGTTCCTCACGACGTGCGCCTAGGACAAGCTTAGCTCCTTTAGAGGCTAGTTCTTTAGCAGCGGCTTCCCCAATCCCACTAGAAGCACCTGTAATAATTACGACTTTATCTTGGATATTAGACATGCGAATAAACATCCTTTCGATATTGAATATTGATTCATTAATGGACTATAGTCTATTATTATAAACAGTTACAAAATACATTCAATTGTACGATGATTCTGTTTTGTTCAATACTGAACAGATCCTATGAATGTGTTCAGTATTTTCTGAAAGTTAGGTGAACCACGAATGTCTAAAGTGGATAGAAGAATACTCAAAACTCAAGATGCGCTTAAAAAAGCTGTTATTGAACTAATGTCTGAGAAAAATTTTGACGACATTACCATACAGGATCTCTCCGACACAGCAAATGTAAGCCGGGGAACGATCTACCTTCATTATCTGGATAAATATGATTTGTTAGATAAACTTATCGAAGAACATATAGAGGTCCTAAGAACACTTTGTGAATCGGCGTCTGAATTGGATTTTATCGAGGCAACGTTGACCTGGACGGAATACTTCGATAAAAATTATTCTTTCTTCTCTATGATGCTAGCGAGTAAAGGTGCTCCTTATTTCCGAAATCGTTTCTTAAGCTTTCTTCTCGATGAGTTTAGACATGAAGTAACTACCACCGAAGGCATAAACGAAGGGTTACATGAAGAGGTTATTATTAGTTTTGTTGCATCGGCTTATGCAGGGGTAGTGGAATGGTGGTTCAAGAATGAAAGACCTGTGACCTATCAAGTCTTGGCTGAACAACTCGGAACGTTATTAGAGAGGAATTTATAAAAAAAAGCGGCGATTCACCTATTATAGGAGAATCGCCGCTTTTTTTTATCGGGCATTAATTACGGCAATAGATTACACATCTTTTTAAGGACTTCGGACCCAGATGACGTTATTTGGTAGTTTTCAGCTCTTGAAACAGGGCTTCGGACCTCAAGGACGTTATTCCTTAGAAAGTGACTTATATTTTGTGTTTTTCATGCCAATAGCTGCAGTGGGGTCCTTTAATCTTCTGAAAATCAGAAAATCTTGCCTTTAAGGTCAGAGGAGTCCGATAAAAGCATCTACTTACAAATGTTATCAGTTCAAGTAAAGATTCTTTTAAATCGCTCGTTTGAACTGGGTATTGTACAGCTCGTAATAAACGCCTTGCAGCGCAAGAAGCTCTTTATGACTGCCTTGCTCGGCAATTCCGCCACCCTGAATAACGAGTATACGATCAGCATCCTGGATGGTACTAAGCCTATGGGCGATCACAAAGCTTGTTCGTCCCTTCATTAGCTTTTCCATCGCCTGTTGAATATGCATTTCCGTACGCGTATCCACACTGCTGGTTGCCTCATCTAGGATCAAAATAGCTGGATCAGCTAGAATGGCGCGGGCAATCGTTAAAAGCTGACGCTGGCCGTGGCTCAAATTACTGCCTTCCGCATGGAGAATAGTCTCATATCCATGCGGCAGTCTATTGATAAAGGCGTCTGCATTGGCCAATCTTGCCGCTTCCTCTACCGCTTGGTCAGTCGCATCAAGACGGCCAAAGCGAATATTTTCCCGAATCGTTCCCGAGAATACATGCGCGTCTTGCAATACCATTCCCAATTGACTACGAAGTGCATTTTTATCCAGCTCTCCAATATCGCGGCCATCAATGAATATGGAGCCGCCGCTCAAATCATAGAATCTGATCAGCAAGTTGACAATGGTCGTTTTTCCAGCTCCCGTTGGGCCAACAAGCGCAATTTTCTCTCCGGGTTTTGCTTCAAACGTAACCCCGCTCAGAATCGGTGAATCCGGCTTGTAAGCAAATGAAACGTCTTTGAAAATAACATTCCCTTTTAACCTTGGCAGATCGTCACTTTGTTCATCACCGTCACCGTATTCGGATGGCATATCCATAACTTCAAACACACGCTCCGCACCAGCAATTGCCGACTGAATTAGATTGTACTGGTTAGCAAGATCGGAGATCGGTCGTCCGAACTGTTTGGAATACGTAAGGAAGCTAACGATTACGCCAACCGTAGCCATGTTATGAAAAGCCATCCAGCCACCCACCCCGGCAATGATCGCAAATCCAAGGTTATTAATCATGTTCATGACCGGTCCCACTAATCCGGAAACAATTTGTGCTTTAATGCCGACTTTATTCAACTCTCCACTGATTTTGCGGAACCGTTTCACTTCTGTCTCTTCCCTGCTGTATTGTTTGACTACTTTTTGTCCGCTGATGGTTTCTTCGATAAATCCACCCAACTCACCTAGATGGCGTTGCTGATTTTTAAAATAAGTTCGACTTAAACCTATGATTTTACGGCTGGACAATAACACAAGAGGGATCGTTATCAGTGAAACTACGGTCAACGGAACGTTCATCATTAACATGATCACTAGTGAACCGCTTAGGGTGATCAAACTGTTTAATAACTGGGTCACACTCTGATTAAGTGTACTGGATACGCTCTCTATGTCGTTGGTTGCCCGGCTCATTAGTTCTCCGTTAGCTTGCGTGTCAAAAAACTTAATCGGTAGCTGTTGATATTTGCTGAACAGATCACGACGCAGCTCAAACACGGTATTCTGTGAGACGGATGTCATAACATAGGCTTGCACCCAAGCAACCACACTGCTTAGCCCATAAATACCTATTAGGAGTAGACAAAAACGAATAAGACCCTGATAATCGTGAGGAATTACCGCAGTATCAATCGCTTTACCGATTAGATAAGGCCCAATCAACGAAAGAATTGCATTTAACACAGTAAATACATACACAATGATTAACCCGAACCGCTGGCGGTTCAAATACATCCAGATGCGTTTGAGTGTTCCCGCTTGATTCTTAGCACGTACGATTGGCACAGCTCCGCCCCGTCCGGGGCCAGATCCCGGTCCAGATCCAGATCCAGGTCCGAATCCGCCTGATCGATTAAAAGGAGTGGTGTTCATGCCATTATTAAGCTTTGACATAAGGCACCTCCTCTCCCTTCATCTGTGATCTCCAGATATCTCTGTATATTTCACTGCTGTTCATAAGTCCATCATGTGTACCTTGTACAGCAATTCGGCCGTTTTCTAATACCAGAATACGATCAGCATCAATTACAGAGGTGACACGCTGAGCTATCAAAATATTCGTGCTGCTGCGCAGCCGTGTTTTTAACATCTGCCGGATTCGTGACTCTGTCGCTGCATCGAGCGCACTAGTGCTGTCATCCATAATGAGGATTGTTGGCTGAATTAAAAGTGCCCGTGCAATCGAAAGCCGCTGCTTTTGCCCACCGGACAGGTTAATGCCACGCTGGCCGAGCTCTGTATCGTAACCCTGTGGAAGTTCTAAAATGAAATTGTGAGCTTCAGCGGCTATTGCTGCTTCTTTCACTTCCTCATCTGTGGCATCCGGTCTGCCGTATCGGATATTATCGCGGATAGTACCGCTGAACAGAATAGCCTGCTGCATAACATATCCGATTCTGCTACGCAAATCTTCAAGGACAATCATACGAGTGTCGGAGCCATCAATTGTAATGGATCCAGAGGACACTTCGTAAAACCGGGGAATGAGGCTGACCAATGATGATTTACCAGTACCGGTGGCACCAAGAATGGCCACTGTTTCTCCTGGCTCCGCAGTGAAATTAATATCGTCTAACACTAGATTTTCATCCGTAGGATCATAAGCAAAAGATACATTGTCAAATACGATCCGACCGTTGTGTATGGCATCTTTTTTAGCGTTGGCAACTTCTGTAATCTCACTAATGGTGGAAAATACTTCATTCTCCCGATCGGCAGAAACCTTGGCTCGTGAGAAGAAGGTCAACATATTGCTTAACATCAGCATTGACATCAACAATTGGGTTATATAGTTAATAAAAGCGATCAGCTGACCAACTGGCAGCCCACCGTTCCAGCTTTGCACTCCCCCAAACCATAGTACAGCAACAATACTGGCATTTAGTACAAGCATCATTAGCGGCATATTTAATGACATTAACCGTACCGCTTTTATCGCAATTTCTGTATAATCCTTGTTAGCTGTATTAAAGCGTTTCTGTTCATGGTTAGCGCGGACGAATGCTTTGACTACACGAATGCCTGATAAATTTTCCTGCAACACTGTGTTCACACCGTCTAATTTGACCTGCATTTTCTGAAATAAAGGAAAAGAAAGTCGGATTAACCCATACAAAATTAAACTCAAGAGTGGCACGGCAACGGCTAGGATGAGGGTCAGCATAGGACTAATCCGGATCGCCATCACCAAGCTTCCGACTAATAGCAAGGGAGATCGAATACTCCGCAAAATCATTTGCACAAAGGTTTGCAGCTGTACCACATCATTTGTTAATCGTGTAATCAGTGAGCCCGTCTTCAATTGATCCAGGTTCTTATTAGAAAATTTCTGAATATGTTCAAACAAGCTAATCCGCAAATCATTTCCGAAGTTTTGAGAAGCAATACTCGAAAAAATAGTGCAGCCCACCCCACCAATTAGACCGATAAACGCTACACCAAGCATGATCAGTCCGGTCGAGAAAATATGAGACAAATCTTTTGTCATGACACCCTTATCCACAATGCTTGCCATGAGCGTGGGCTGCAGTAAATCCATAGTCACTTCGACCAGCATCAGCAATGGTGCCAACACACACCACACCCAATATGGCCTCAAATAATGCTTAAGCTTCCACATTCCGCCACCTTCAATTGTTTAAGATAAATACGTGATTTTAGAACTAATCGGTGTTCTGGGTTTCGCATTCGGCACTTCCTCCGGATACCCCATTCCAAATATCCCAATAACATCGTAATTTTCTTGAACACTAAGAATCTCACGATTATGAGGCAAAGCCCCCAGCGAAGCCCAATACGTACCTACACCTGCTTCATGTGCAGCTAATAAGAAATTTTGTACGAAACAAGCAGCAGCCATAACATTCTCATCGCGTTCAAACGCAGTTGCGGCAGGCTTAGACAGAACTGCAAAAACAACAGGTGCGTTGCCAAAATCCGTCTTATGCTTTAATTTCGCTCTAGTATTGGGTCCGATGAAAAGAAGCTCCCAAGGTTCGGTCATACGATGATTAGGAGCGTAACTTGCAGCCTCCAGCCATGAATGTAACTCCTCTTCACGAATTGGAGTCTGTTTGAATTGTTTTGTACTTCTACGGGTTTTAATAAGCTCAGTTATTTTCATCTTTTTCTTTACTCTCCTCTTTATTAACTTTTGATGTTGTATCTTCTGGAGCGATCTCATGAATCTGAAAGATTTGTTTAAACTCTTCAATGATCGCTTCCGTTGCTTTTAATTCACCGCTAACCACTTGTTTAATCGATTCAAGCTCAGGCTGATTTAACTGCCGCTGTAATGTAGCCCGGTTAACCATAAGCTTATCTAAAAAAGCGATGGCTCTGCCACGGCGAAAAGTTTGAGCACTTTTAGGATGTGGATCCATTGATTCCGTCATCCCATGTTTCATAAAGCCACGATCTCTGTGTTCGCCACGTCCCTCACGATCTCTGTGCTCTCCATGTTCCCTATGACCGCCACGTTTGCCGACATGTCCTTCACGCATTTTATTTCCTCCTTTTGCGGTGTATACATTTGTATACGTGCTCTTCATGTATACAAATGTATACGATAGAAACCATTTCTGTCAAGATCATTTTTCCATTTTGTAACATCATTATTGCTTACTTTATATCTAAAAAAACAATAAAAAACCCGCATAAAGTGCGGGCTTAAAGAGAAAAATTATCAAATTCAACGGAGTGATTTATAGGGAAAAGCTATTTTTCTTATACTCCTGAACGGATACTCCCATTACTTTTTTAAAACAGTTACTGAAGTAAAATGGATCTTTAATGCCGACCTTTTCAGCAATTTGATAAGCTTTCCAATCCGTTTCATTCAGAAGCTTCACCGCTTTTTCCATTCTGCACTTGAGAAGATAATCCGTAAAGCTAATCCCTGTGTCCTGCTTAAAGATCCGGCTAAAGTAACTGGAATTCATGTGGAATTTATTCGATACATAGGATAAAGACATCTCCGGAATGTGCATCTCCTGTTGAATAAAATCTTTAACTTCATGGATAATATTATTAGTTTTTTTGCTTCGTGCCTGGATTACTTGAGAGGTTACCTTCTCTGTGAGTTCAAGTAATGTCTGTTGCATGTCTGGCAGGCTATCGAGCTCAAAAATCCTTTTATATGGCGAAATATCGAAAGAAAGATTATTATCTAGTATAACTCCCATTTCAGCGAGTGAATTGATTAATGTGGAGACAAATTGGGCGGAAACCAGCCTAGCTCGTTCCACAGAAAAAGCCTCGGACTTCTCCAAATCCTGAAACATTTTCTCAATGGATTGCACAGCCTTGTCTAAGACACCAGCTTTTACAAAAAACAAAATTTCCTCAATTTCAATCGTCTTAACTTCCCAGGATCGGCCCCCGAAATGAATTTCATCATTAAAAAAATAGATAGCGTTACTGCCCTTTAACTTACCATATCTAACTGCCTCCAGCGCCTCTTTATAGGATTCTTTGATCCTATTGAAATCTGTACAGGTACTACCTACGCCAATGCAAGCTTTACATCCAAGCTTTTCATGGAGCGATTGGGCCAGCCACTCTCCAATCTTCGTAAGATTCTGATTATCTTTTCTATTAAGAAGGACAATCCGTTGACTGTTATCAAAAAAAACTTCGATTCCCTCATACTCTTCAAGCGCGTAATCAATAAACCTCTTACAACGCAAAGACTGCAGGATTCGTTGTTCCTCCCCTTCTTCTAAAGGAATTTGAAGTTCAATAAGCATGATTGAAAACAAGCTGTTCGCTGATTCAGGAAAAAAGTAATGGAATCGGCTATCCAGCTGATCGGGGTCCCAGAGGCCTGATAGCAAATCATTTAGAAATTTTTCTTTTAGTTGAACGGCGTGTTCTTTTAACTGTCGGTTCAGCTCCTGATATTCGTTCCACCGCTCTGTCTCTTCCCGGATTTTCCCATGAAGATCTACCGCAACTCTTCGTATCTCCTCGGCTTGGAGCGGCTTCAAGATAAAATTTTGTACTCCAATGTCCAGGCTTCTTTTTGCATATTCGAATTCGGGATGTGCAGTGATGATCACAATTTTGACTAGCGGATACCTTTCTTTTATCAACCGGCTTAATTCCAGTCCATCCATAAAAGGCATACTGATATCTGTAAATACTACATCCGGTTTCATGGTTTCGATCAGATCTAACGCTTCGCTTCCATTCGAGGCCTCACCTACGAATCTGTAACCAACCGCTTGCCAATCTATAATGATGGGAACAATTTTTCTCGCATTAATTTCATCATCCACAATAATGGCTCTGAGCAGTTCAAGCTCCATGACTATTCCCCTCCTCAAGCGGTAGTTCCAATTCAATCCGAGTTCCTTCTCCCGGTGCACTGACCAAACTACAATTCATGTCCGCCCCATAGTACAGCTTCAAACGCATCAAAGTACCGCGCAACCCAAAACTGGACTCATTTTGCCCATAGGGCTCAGCTTGCATTTCCCGACGTTTGTCTTCATTCATCCCCACACCATCATCTTCCACGACTAGCTTCAGTCGATTCCCCTGAATTCGGGCAAGGATGCGAATCTTACCACACTCCCCTAAAGGGCGAATACCATGATAAAGCGCATTTTCTACAAGCGGCTGAAGCGTCAATTTGGGTATCCGAACATACTCAGCTTCTTCCGGCACCTCAATTTCACTGATGAAAATTTCTGGATAGCGAATATTTTGTATACTCAAATAACTTTTAGTGATCTCTACTTCTTCTCTTAACGTTACTACATCACTGCCCTTACTAAGACTCTGACGATAGAAGGCTGCAAGCTCAGAAATAATCTGGTACGCCTCATTATTATTTCCTGACAAAGTTAAATAGCCAGCTGATTCTAACGTGTTATATAAAAAATGCGGTTTAATTTGCTGCTGCAAAATATCCAATTCGAGTTTCCGAATCAATTTCTGTTCTTCTTTCTCCCGCTTCAGCGCTTGCTCAATGGTCATAATCATATTGTTATACCTATCTTTCAACTGGTTCAGCTCATCCGTTCTCGCCTCGTACCGAACCAAACTGAAATCTCCAATCTCCACTTTTTTCATGGATCGCAGCATATGTAAAATAGGTGTAGTAATGAATCTAGAAATCCAGACGGAGCCTAAAAATATAGAAATGAAATTAAACAACATAATCATTAACAGCATCAGATTAAATTGACGATAAGGGCTTTCCCATTCCCCAAGAGGCTGAGCACTAGTAAACCTCCAACCACGATCCATTGAAACCAGAGAAGAGATCAGATAATTATGATCTTTGATCTTTACGATTTTGCTACTGCCGAGCGGCACATCAAGCATAGAAGAGTTTGTATAAGTCGATAATTCAGGCCGTGTAAAATCAAGGAGTGTCTCATATCCAGTTTCGATCATTAAATCAGGTTTATTATCGTTGATCGAACGTTCATAGCTTTTTTTTAGCTCCTGAACTGTAATGTTCACGACTAATACTCCTATTTTCTTAGAAGTGTTCATGTCGTTTACGATGCGAATCAGAGAAATATATTGTGGATCCTGCTGGGGTTCCTTCGTCTCAAAATTGAAGATACCTCCGGCATTTTTCCTCCAAATTGCTTTTCCGTCTAAGGCGACCGCCTCGGAGTACCATTCCGCTGACTCGATCCCATCCGTTCTGATCGGTTTTGCAGACTGCAAATCAATCGCAAACTTACGTCCTGCATTATCGAATAGATAGACAGAAGAGATAGAGGGCTCTGCGAGCATAAAATCTGACAGAGCAACCTCTAGCTTGTAAGTTAAAATTCCGATGTCGTTACCCGCCAGATCACTGCCCAAAATTTCCTGAACCGTATTGTTCGACACGATCATCTTGGAATAATTATTCGTGCTGTCAAGAAGTGATTCGATTCCGGAATTCATGGCGTTCAAGGTTTGAAGCGATACCTCACCTACCTTTTCCTCGGTGAATTTCTCATTGATTCGTTGGTACATAATACCGCTTGCAATCATGGAAACCACTAATAAGGCCAAGTAGTAAAAAACGATTTGTGATCGGATACGTGCAAACCTCACCGGTAACCTCCTGACCGACAATTAAGCGAATACGGACTTTTATTTATAGCTTCTTCAATACGACACTAGTATAGCATTTTTCGAAAGATTCCTATCCCATTGCTTTAACCCTTAACTGCCCCGGCAATAATGCTTTTTTGGACTTGATTACTTAGGAACAAGTAGATAATGATCATGGGTAGTGTAGCCACAACCATTCCTGCGAACATAGGTCCAAATTCTGTGGCATAGGCACTTTTAAACGAATTGATGGCGACGGTAATTGTTGCTAAGTCAGGATCATTAATGAATGTATTGGCAAACATCAGTTCGTTCCAAGCGGATAAAAAAGTAAAGATGGAAGTGGTTACGATAGCCGGCTTTACAAGCGGAAGCATAATACGGAAAAAAACCTGATAAATATTGCAGCCGTCTACAACGCTGGCTTCTTCCAACTCCCCTGGCAGCGCTCTAAAGAAACCAATCATGATAAAGATTGTAGTAGGAAGTGCACTAACGGTATAAGGAATGATTAAGGCCCAAGGCGTATTCAGCAAGCTTGTCATTTTTAACATCTGAAAGACAGGTAGCAGCGTAGCATGAACGGGGATCATCAATCCCAGCATGAAGAAAGTAAGCACCACATTATTAAGCTTCCACTTCATTCTTGCGACAGCAAAAGAAACCATTGCCGATAACAGAGCAGAAATAATGACAGTTACCGTTGTATACATAAGGCTGTTCAAAAAGTTACGTGCGATATTCGCCTTAAAAAGTGCGTAGTCGTAGTTCGCCCACCGCCACTCATTAGGCAAGCCCATCACATTTGAGCCTGTAATTTCTATGTTTGTTTTAAAGGAGGAAAATACAAGCCACACGAGCGGATACAGTTGAATAACTGCGAAGATTAGAAACGCAATCTGCAAAACAACCTTTGGCCAGCGGCGGTTATGTGTTGTTGTCATTAGCTCTCCTCCTTATCATCGTAGGTTCTGATCAGTTTTTGTAGAACTAAGTAGAAAAAGAGACATTCCACAACCATAAACACGGCCATCGCGCTGCCGTACCCATACATATTGCGATTAAAAATCGACGAATACATCAATGTACTTGGAACACTAGTTTCCGGTGTAGGGTAGCCATTGGTCATAATGAAGACTAAATCGAAAAACTTCAATGATCCCAAAACAGCAAATATGACGCATACCTTCAGGATCGGTGAAATAAGTGGAATAGTGATAGAGAAGGCGGTTCTTATACTTGATGCTCCGTCAATTTTTGCAGCCTCGTACAAATCTTCAGGAATCCCTTTGATGGCAGCGTACATTAGAAGCATATGGTAGCCGATATATTGCCAAACGATTGGAATCATAACACTCATTAGTGCAGTTCCGCTTTCCGTTAACCAATCATGTGTCCAGGAGGACAAGCCTAGTTGATTGAGTATCGTATTCAGCAAGCCATATTCAGGCTGATAGATTTTCAGAAACATAACCCCGATGACAGAGGAGGATACCAAGACTGGAATGAAATACAAAGTACGATACAGCTTTTCACCCCACACCCCTCTGGCAAGAACCAGTGCGAGCACCAGAGCTATCGGAAGTTGCATGAAAACAGAAAGAACTGCCAGATACAACGTATTAAGTATCGAATGATTAAAATCCATGCCGTACGTATCTGCAAAAAATAAATCCTTATAAGAAGCTAAACCAATAAATTTAGCCGGTTGTATCCCATCCCAGTCCAGCAGACTGTAATACATAGACTGAAGGATCGGGAAAAAACCAACAAGAATGTATAAAATCAAAGCAGGAACAACAAATACGGCGATAGCCTTTTTGTTTCCGAATACTTGATGCATGCTTCACTCCACCTTAAATCGATCAGGCGGCGAACAATTCTCGCCGCCTGACGCAGATTATTGTCCTTGATTAACCTTGCTCTGTAGTTCTTTCGTGTAGTCTTCAGGTGTTGTTTTTCCGGCGACGAATTTCATCAGCGAACCGAACATAGATTCAGTGTCATTACCATTCAGCATTTGATCCCACCAGTAGGAGAAACCAGTTGCTGATGAGGACAATTCACCAATTTGCAGAGCCAGTGGATTCATTTGAGAAGTGTCACCTACATCAACTTTCCATGCTGAGGAGCCTGAACCAGCCAGAAATACTTCTTTAGACATGGTCTCAATAAAGAACTTGTATACTTCCCATATTCTTTCCTTGTTTTTCAGATCGGCATTGAGCACGAATGTTTCACCCGAACCTCCGAACCACTCGTCAGCATTTCCTTTCCCCCCTGGAATGGTTGGAAATTTAATCGGTACCACTTTACCTTTGACCAGAGAGTTATCATCTTCAATCTGTCCGTTGACCCAAGCGCCCATGAACATCATAGCTGCTTTGCCTGATAGGAACATATTTGTCGCGTCATCATAAGAAGTTCCAACAAAATGTTTGCCGAAGGAGTCCGCATCAATCAATTGTTTGTATTTCGCAGCAGCTTCTGTGAATTCAGCTGTGGCGAATGATCCTGTTTTCGTTAAAGCGGCATTTACAGCATCCACGCCTGCCATCCGGATGGCTAGAATCGCGTTCCATTGCATTGCCGGCCATCTGTCTTTAGCCCCAAGTGCAATCGGCTGAATGCCTTTTGCTTTTAGTGCTTCAATCGCAGCAACAAGCTCATCCCATGTTTCCGGAATTTTCGCTCCTGCTTGCTCAAATAGTTCTTTATTGACGTACATTTGAGCAGTAGCTATATTGATCGGCAGACCGTAAAGCTTGCTGTCGAAGATGAAATTATCTGTCGTACCTGGTACAATTTGGTCCAGCGTTCCATCTTTTGCGAGATCATCAATGGACAAAATCCGGTTCCCCGCTATAAATGGCTCAGAGAATCCGCCACCCCAGGTGTAAAAAATGTCGGGCAGCTCATTGGCGGCTGAAGCCGCTTTCACTTTTGTTTTATAAGATTCGCCCCCAACACCCACATGCTCGATTTCAACATTAGGAAATTTAGCCTGGGTTGCTTCAAGTGCTTTATAAAAACCAACAAACCCGCCGTCTTTAGAATTTGGATCCGCGAATTGGGACCACATAGTAATCTTGAGCTTCTCTTCCGCCGCAGGTTTTTTTTCCGTTTTGCCTGCGTTTGCATTAGCCTCAGAATTCACGTTATTCCCGTTGTTCCCACCACAAGCAGTGATAAGCATGGACATAGCCATCAACACTGTTAGAGTTAGGTTAATCCTTTTTTTGTTGACTTTTTTCATTCTTTTTCGCCCCCCATTTTTATATTGCTTACAGGACTAATTATATAAATCAATTTATCGAGTGAACATGAAAGCGTTTTACTTAATGATGTATTCTCTTTACATTAGACATTTTTCTTTATTAGCTACACATAAAGAAGACCTCTGATTTCTTCAGAAGTCTTTTTTTCATTCATATCAAAACTTAGGGAATGAACACCTCTATATAGCTGAGTGGCTTAGGTTCTATCTCCTCTCTTCTCTATTATCAGAAGTTATCTCATGAATCTGAAACATATGTATGAACTCATCGATGATCGCTTCCGTAGCTTTTAGTTCACCACTAATGACTTGTTTTGCCGATTCAATCTCTGACTCTTTTAGCTGCTGCTGCAACGCCGAACGATTAATCATTAGCTTGTCCAAAAATGCGATAGCCCTAGCACGACGAAAGGTCTGAGCGCTTTTGTGAGGATGCTCCGAACCCTCCTTGACTCCATTTATATTCATTTCTCCATGCTCTCCGTATTCTCGATGCTCGTTATAACCGTGCTTATCTATGTGTCCTTCGCACATAATTATTCCCTCCTCTAATTCCACTTACAAATCCATAACCCATTAATAAGACCGGGCAAGATGGAAGCCGTCTGACTCCTTATCCCAAGTAATGTGTATACCATCTTCACTATATATTCACAACCGGCTTTAGATCTCCCTGAGATGAGTTATTAATTATAGCATTGGATAGATCCATAGTTACAGGATAGGGTGCAAGAAGAAACGGTTTGAATTGTGCTTTCCATCTACGCTTTATCCGATCGTCTCTTAATTCTATTTCTCCCCCTGGAATTGCAACCATAGGATAGTCCAAATAGCCCTCAATTTCGGTCGACACTCTAGCTGCCTCCTAACTATAATTTTAATCATGTATTGACGGGTATACAGAATAGAACTATAATCTATACAATTCCTAGAAACATACTATGAATTACAAAAAAAATAAGAAACATTAAATCATCCTTAGTTTGTCCACAAGAAGGAGTGTAAACACATGCCAAATGTTCAAACTTTCAAAGCAACTGCTCATTTGCAAGACGGCGTAAAGGTCGTTACTAACGCAAGACAATTCGAGCTGGTCATCGATGAACCGACAAGTCTAGGGGGCACGGATACAGGAATGAATCCTGTTGAAGCTTTGCTCGCTTCTTTGGGTGCCTGCCAATCCATTGTAGCTCGGGTCTACGCCTCTAAATTTGAGGTGGAGCTTGAAGATTTCAGAGTAGATGTGGAAGGTGACTTGGATCTCGACGGATTCTTCAACCGCTCTGAAGTACGTCCTGGCTATTCCGATATTCGGTATACATTCTACATAAAGACTCCATCCCCTGCTGAGAAGGTCGAACAGTTCGTACAATTTCTGGAGAGCAAATGCCCTGTAGGTGACACCATTGCTGCTCCGGTTAATCTCAAGCTAAATCGTATTGTGATTGAAAATTAACCTTTTAATAATGCTAAAAGAGCTGCAAAGTTGCGTAAAAGCGACTAAGCAGCTCTTTTTCATGTCCTGTTCTCCGACTTCATATAATGTTAAAAATGATGCCTTCGGAGGAACCCAAAAAATGACGGATATACTAAGTAAAGTAGATGAAGAAATCGAACGTTTGTCAACGTTCTTGCTACAACAGCAGAAGGATGACGGCTCATGGCATTTTTGTTTTGAGAACGGGATTGTGATCGATGCTTATATGATCATTCTCTTTAGGGTGTTGAACCTGCAGAATGAAACGCTCATTCGGCAGCTACATGATCGCATTCTTGATGCACAACAGCGAGAGGGTTGCTGGCAGTTATATAAGGACGAAGAAGCTGGGAACTTATCCACATCAGTCGAAGCTTATTATGCCCTGCTCTATTCTGGATACAGTAAGATAACAGACGAGCCAATACTGCGGGCTAAACGTTATATACTGTCTAAAGGTGGTTTAGGCAAGGTCACAAGTATCTTAACTAGAGTCATTCTCGCCGCAACGGGTCAAAGCAAGTGGCCTTTAGCAATTTCTTCGATTCCACTGGAGGTGCTTTTGTTTCCCTCTTACTTCCCAATTAACTATTTCGAATTCTCTGGCTACTCTAGAGTACACCTCACTCCTATGCTCATTATGGCCGATCGGCGATTTTCGATCACTACAACCCATGCTCCTGATCTGTCAGATCTTATGGAGACACGATTGGATACAGATGAATCGCCTACCCGTGGATATCAGGAGATGCAGGATGTTATTCAAATGGGTTTGAGCAGATTACTCGGGAGTCCACACTACATACATGAAGCTGCCAAAAACAAAGCGGAGCAATATATGCTCCAGCGAATCGAATCCGACGGTACCTTTTACAGCTATGCCAGCAGTACAATTCTTATGGTTTTTGCCCTGCTTGCTCTCGATTATGATCAGCAGCATCCGATAATTACACAGGCCATTCGAGGTCTCACCGCACTGCAATGCCAATCAAATCATAATACTACAATTCAAAACTCTCCATCTACAATATGGGATACAGCGTTAATCTCCTATGCTTTGCAAGAGGCTCAAATTCCGGTTAATCACAAAGGAATAAAACACGCTGCTTCTTATCTTCTGGATAAACAGCATCATAAACCTGCTGATTGGAGCATCCATAATCCGGATATAGTTCCCGGTGGATGGGGATTCTCTGAGTCTAATACAATCAATCCGGACGTAGATGATACAACGGCAGCCTTGCGAGCCATCCGAAGCTTATCAACCATTCACCCTTCATATCTGGAATCATGGAATCGCGGACTGAATTGGGTCCTATCGATGCAAAATAACGACGGCGGCTGGCCGGCATTCGAAAAAAACACCAATAAAGAAATGCTCACATGGCTCGCTATCGATGGTGCTAAATCTGCAGCCATTGATCCTTCGGAAGCAGATCTTACCGGACGAACTTTGGAGTTTCTCGGAAACTTCGCTGGTTTAAACACACAACACGAGTTCATTAAACGGGGTACGAAATGGCTGCTTCAACATCAGGAGAAGGATGGGTCGTGGTATGGAAGATGGGGTGTTTGTTATATTTATGGCACTTGGGCATCATTAACAGGCCTGCAGGCTGTTGGGCTCCCTATATATCATGATACATTGCAAAAAGGAGTGAAGTGGCTTCTAAGCATTCAGAACTCGGACGGCGGTTGGGGGGAGTCTTGTCACAGCGACCGGCTACTACAATATGTTCCTTTAGGAGAAAGCACACCTTCACAAACCGCCTGGGCACTTGATGCGATTATCGCCGTTCAGCCAGAGCCAACAGCTGCGGTGGAAAAAGGACTTCAAAGACTAATCACGTCTATTCATGAAGAGGATTGGAAAACTTCTTATCCCACTGGCGCTGGTCTCCCCGGTAATTTTTATTCCAATTATCATAGTTATCACTATATCTGGCCACTACTCACACTGAGTCATTACAGAAAAAAATACGGTCAAGGATAATACTCGGTAATACTCAGTAATACTCAGTAATACTCGGTAATACTCGGTAATAACTAGCGTTGTCCTGCTCCACTTTTTAATTGTCTCCTAAAAGCTTGAATCGCACCTTATGCCGTCCTTTTTGACAAACTCTCCTTATCAGTACTTACTTAATAGTATACATCTCCATTTCAGTCGGTCCGTAAACGGGTGCGACCCAGTAATGCAACCAAATCATTCATTCAATGCCATAGGGATTGGTATATCAGCTACCCTACCCTCTCCAATAACTTGCTCCAGTACGTATTCATCTGTTCAAACTAAACTACATGTTTTCTTTCCATAAAGACCGCCTGCTATTTCTTTTAGTAAAAAACAGCAGAGCAGCGATCATCCGTTATAGGAGAATTGTTGCTTTGCTGTTATGAACCGGGGGTCGAATGCTTTTATCCGTTGCACCTACCTCTAAATCACCCAGTCTTGATCAAGCTTAGAGCTTTTCGGACTCAGAAGACGCTATTTGCTTGTTTTTAGGCTTTTGAGTTAGGTTACGGACTCCAGTGCAATTATTCCTTAAAAAGAGAGCCATTTTTGGTGTTTTTCATGGTAATAACTGCGATGGGGTCCGTTAAAATTCCAAATGTAAGCTAAATCTGCTCTTAAGCTCAGCTGTGTCCGATAGCAAATACGTGTGCGCAAAATGTTACCTAATCAATCCAATTTGCTATTTGGAGCAGCCCTTTAGAAATCACTTAGATTACTTATGAGATAGATTCCATTTTTGCATGGAGTCAATTGAGCGTAGTTAACACATAGTCAATCAGGCGCAATCTCCGATAATCAAGGATCGCTGCCTGATATTTTGGATCACTGGCGTTTTGCCTGAGCAAATTATGACTGTAACTTCTGATATCCCCACTCCGTATATTTGTAGCGCAAGATTTTAACGCAATCTGATGAAATAACTGCATTTTATACACTTAATCCATATTGCTAGGGAATAACTCCGACTTTAACTGCATTCTATACAATTAAAATCAAGAGACATCATCTAATAGGCTTTAACTCGTGAGAATAGATGTAAGAAATACAGCTATTTTCAATACACAACTGTTTTGAAAGATTATAGCTGCACAAAATACAGTTAAACATCTCGCTGCTCCCCATCCGTTACTTTCATCCGCCCCCATACGGGTACACAGAGGGTTGCATTACTCATTTTACTTTTTGGAGCATGCTACCGAAATATCCTCTTTCAAGAAACAGGTGTAATCGTTGGTGGTTTCGGTGCCCTTTCCCACGCATGGGTTACCTGCAATGTTGCTGCATAGGTGATTAACGAAACAAGCAACGCTCCGAACAGTTGAATAATCTGCCCCAGGTCCAATCGCTCCAGAATTCCGTGAGCCGCCAACCCGCTAAGCGCCATGACAATTCCTCCTGCTCCCACCTTGAATACAATACGAAAGTCAAAATAAAACCCGATCGTTCCTGCCACAGATAAAAAATTCAACAGTGTCAGCAGCAAGAGCCCCAGTCCGAATCCCATGGCCACCCCTTCGATTCCAATATTAGAACCTAGAACAAAGATCGCAATCACTTCAAAAATATTCGTAAGAATATGATTCCACATAACGGTTGATGCTTTCCCCAAACCAAGCAAAATTGCTTGCAGTGGCGCTCCGAAATAATAAAGAAAAAATAAGGGTGCTATTAACTTTAACAGCTCGCCCGCTTCTGGCGAATGATAGATCATGGTTGTTAAGGGTACAGCCCATAAGTACAGGATGATTGTACATGGGAAACCTACTATAAGCGCGGATCGCATAGCCATATCCATCCGATTATGCATAAGCTTGCTATTGTTGCTCACACTTGCTTCGCTGATCGCCGGAATTAATGCAGTCGACAACGATTGTGTGAAGAAGCTGGGGAGAAACAACATGGGAAGAGCATAACCCGCCAGAAGTCCGAATTGCTTGGTCGCCATCTCAAGACCTACACCAAACAGTACTAGACTTTTCGTAATCAGCAGTGGTAGAAAGGCATGATAGAGCGAATGAATAAAACCGCTGCCTGTCATCGGTAAGCCGATACGCAGCAAATCTCTCAACGTACTGTCTCCTTTAAGTGAAATTCTTGACGTAGGTGGTGAAAAGGTTTTGATCTTACCTCGATTTGCCCATTTGAAAACAGCGAATAAATAGAGCAAACCAAAACCTTCCCCAACAACGGAGGCAGCCATTGCACCAGCAGCCGCATAGGCAATACCGTAGGGCAACAAAACGTTGACAACACCGATAATGACAATGATTTGCGCCAGATTCTCAATAATATCGGAAAAGGCAAGTGGGTTCATGTTCTGTTTTCCACGAAAATAACCTTTCAGTACAGCAGACATCGCAATAATTGGAATGATCGGCGTAATAGCAACCATAGCATAATACGCCCGCTGATCGGCCAAAAAAATCGATGCGATCCATTTGGAGCCAAACAGAGCCACTAAAGTTAATATAATACTCAACGTACCCGTAATGCTTAAGGATACTGTGAGAATACGCTTTACTCGCGCTTCATCCTGCTTAACCTCAGCTTCCGATACAAGCTTTGAAATCGCAACAGGAAGCCCCAGCTCTGTTAGCGTAATAAATAAGGGAAGCAGTGGATGAGCAATCATAAGCAGCCCTACTCCCTCTGCTCCCAAAAAACGTGCCAGCAAGACTCCGTTCAAAAAACCAAGCCCTTTTGTGAAAAATGACGACACGGTTAATATGAACGTGCCACGAATAAAACTTTGTTTACGCATCCCCATTTATACGCATCTCCACCTATGGTTTGTCCTGTCCTTCTTTCTAACTTATTCGAACAAACACAAGTACATGCAGACAAGTATTTGTAAAGTATTAAATCAGCGATAAGCCCAACACATCTTAGCCGGTGTACCAGGCAATTTTCCTCACTTTCATTAGCTTCTGTAGCGAAATCATTTTTCATAGACCAGAGATACTTCTCTGCATCATTTATTAGTACTGTTTTTTGTATAAATTTCATCCTCCGCAATAAAAGATATATTAAGAAATAAATAGATAATTTACCAATGGCATGTTATCATTTTGAATGCGATTTCAATAGCGTTGTTATAACAGTTTTTTTACTCTTCTTCGTGAATGTCTTTTTGCAAAATCTTTGATATGATAAAAAAGAGTACAAAAGGCTTTACGGAAATCATTCACATCGTTAATAACCACTTCTAAATTTTCCAAAGATAAAGGAGAACTTCATTCATGAGTCAGAAAACAAGATTAAATAATGACTGGTTATTCAGCAAACAGCCGCTTAAGTCCACTTTAGAATCGGTGATAGCAGCTGATTCGGAGTGGATCGACGTAACCTTACCCCATGACTGGCTAATTTTTGATACACATAATCTATATGAAAGCGGAGAAGGCTGGTACCGTAAAAGCATAGTAATGGATGAGAAAGTGCCAAATAGTCGTGTCTCGCTTCGTTTTGAAGGCGTATACATGGACTCCACTCTCTATGTGAACGGCCATATCGCAGGCGTCTGGAAAAATGGATACTCCACTTTTGAAATAGATATCACGCCATACATTATTGAAGGTATCAACGAAATCTATGTTCAAGTGGTTCATGAGTCTCCTAATTCACGCTGGTATTCCGGTGCGGGCATCTATCGCAGTGTATGGCTGAAGACGTATCCGGGGACACATATTGTGCCTGATGGTATTTATATCTCTACTCACAAAAAAGAGGATTCCTGGAATGTTGAGGTAGATACCGAAGTCTTGTGCAATGATCTATTGCAAAGCGAAAAACACTACATAATTCGTCACAGTATACTGGACGCTTCAGGTATCTGTATCTCTCATGCAGAAAATGAAAGTCCAGTACAAGTCGGGTCTGCTGTATCCAGCTCTGCCCTCTTATCCGTCAATAATCCAATGCTGTGGGATATTAACCATCCTTACTGCTATTCCCTAAAAACTGAACTGCTGGAGAATGATCAGGTAATAGAAGAAGAAATCCAAACCTTCGGATTCCGTACGATGGAGTTTGACAGCCAACAAGGTTTCTTTTTGAATGGCCGAAAGGTGAAGATTCATGGCGTATGCCAACATCATGATTTGGGATGTTTGGGGGCTGCGGTGAATAAGGCAGCTCTAAAAAGACAGATTATCCTCCTGCAGGAGATGGGCGTAAACGCTATTCGTACGGCCCACAATATGCCAGCCGTTGAACTGATGGAACTAGCGGATGAGATGGGCGTGCTCATAGTTTCCGAAGCATTCGATATGTGGGAACGCAGTAAAACTCCTTTTGACTACGCCAGATTTTATCCGGATTGGTGGAAACAAGATATTGCCAGCTGGGTACGCCGGGATAGAAATCGCCCCTCCATGCTCATGTGGAGTATCGGAAATGAAATATACGACACCCATGCCGATGAACGCGGCCAAGAGTTAACCATAGAATTACGTGATCTGGTGCAGGTTCATGACCCTAAAGGAAATGCAGTGGTTACTATCGGTTCCAACTATATGCCATGGGAGAATGCACAGAAATGCGCAGATCTAGTGAAGTTCGCAGGGTATAACTATGCCGAAAAATACTATGACCAGCATCATGAGGAACATCCCGACTGGATTATTTATGGTAGTGAAACTTCGTCTACTGTACAGAGCAGAGGCATCTACCACTTCCCTTATGCTCAGTCTGTATTGTCTGACGATGATGAACAATGCTCAGCCTTAGGGAACAGTTCTACTAGCTGGGGTGCCAAAAACACAGAAGCTTGCATCATCGCAGATCGTGATGCGACCTACTCACCTGGACAATTTATTTGGACTGGATTTGACTATATTGGGGAGCCGACTCCGTACTTCACTAAAAACTCGTATTTCGGTCAACTGGATACCGCAGGATTCAAAAAGGATTCCTATTATATTTATCAAGCAGAATGGACGGATTACAAGGTCGCCCCGATGATTCATATTTTTCCGTACTGGGATTTTTCTGAAGGGCAGCTTATTGATGTGCGAGTATGCTCCAACGCACCACAAATCGAATTGTTCTTTAATGATCAATCCATGGGCACGGTTAACATTGACCATAAACATGGTAAAAAGCTGCTTGGGGAATGGCAGCTCCCCTATAGCAAAGGTACTCTCCGAGCAGTCGCTTATGATGAACACGGAGTACAGATCGCTGATGATACGGTAACTTCTTTCGGAGATTCGGCCACTGTGGTCATGAATCCTGATAAAACTCAGATGACTGCTGACGGATCGGACTTGGTATTTGTGGAGATCTCGACCCTCGATCAAGAAGGACGTCCCGTGGAGAACGCCAATAATCGTATTCAAATCTCTGTAGAAGGACCGGGGCGTCTTGTTGGTTTGGATAATGGTGACAGCACTGACTACGATTCATATAAAGGAACAAGTCGCCGGATGTTCAGCGGCAAATTGCTTGCGGTCATTGCCTCTTCATTGGAGTCAGGTACAATCGTTGTACGTGCATCTTCCCATGGCTTACAGTCTGCTGAGCTTACACTGACTTCTGAAGCACGAGAGCTAGATCATTCTAAGGACGAAGAGCTTGTACTTTATCAACACTCATCACAATCACTATCGGATGTGAGCGAGTTATCCCAAAACTATTTATCAGATGAAATTCCCGTTCGCAAGCTGGAAATCATATGCCCGCAAGGAAATCAGCTAACGAAGGACACCCGTTCACTTCCGGTTCGTGTGCAAATTCATCCAGAGAACGCAACCTATCAGGAAATTGAATGGCGAGTTACGAATGCTGCCGGTATTGACGCTAATATAGCCGTTCTTGAGGCAAATGGGCATGAAGCAGTAATTTCGGCTTTGGGAGACGGAGACGTCTATGTACGGTGTGCAACGAAAAACGGTGCAGATCAAGTGCGCCTGTATTCGCTTATGGAATTCCATATTCGAGATATGGGAGCTGCCTTTTTGAATCCTTATGAGTTTGTTTCCGCTGGTTATCATAGCAATACGAGCCGGAACTTAACAAATGGGAATGAACGCGGAGTGGCTACTGCAAGAGAAGGAGAAAGCTGGATCTGTTTTGACAACATCGATTTCGGTGATTATGGAGCTACTGAACTTACCCTTCCTATCTTCGCGCTAGATAACGATAAATATACGATTGATATATGGAAAGGTACACCGGATGCTCCAAACGCAGCTCTGCTGACACAGGTAACCTATCAAAAACCATCCATATGGAATGTATATCAAGAGGAGACCTACCCATTACCTGAGCGAATAAAAGGTGTCACCACCCTTTGTTTTGTTCTTCATAAAAAGATTCATCTCAAGGGCTTTCAGTTTAACAAGCCTTTAAAAGCGTACGAACAACTTAACGTTCTAGAATACAATCAGATTTATGGGGATTCCTTTACGCTGGCAGATGGACAAATCAAAAATATTGGTAACAACGTCTCTCTCATCTTTAAAGATATGGACTTCGGTCATACTGGAAGCACTAAACTAACCTTATGCGGGCATTCGCCTATCGATAAAAATACTCTGCATATTCTATTTAGCGGACCAGAGGGTGAAAAGAGACAGCTTGTGGAGTTTACACAGTCAAGTGATTATTGCGAAAGAGAATTTGTATTGGAGCGCATAACCGGTCCGCAAACCGTCACCTTTATATTTCTACCGGGGAGCCAGTTTGATTTTAAGTGGTTCCAGTTCCAAGCAGAGTAAGGTATTTTCAACTTTAAACTAGATGGATAGCTTTATTACAGAACAAATCCCCTGCGCATTTGTCACGGTTCAATAAGGATGTTTTCGGCTTTTGAGATTTGCCGTAGGATTATCATGTCCTACGGCTTTTTTCTTGTTTTAAACCTTTTATCAGACATTGCTTTTGAAATTCATCCTTAATTTGCAGACTCTTTTCTTTCGAGAGATTTCTTCCTGTTACATTTAGCTTCATACTATTTAACCCTATTACATTTTAGCGTTCATATTTCTGCCTTTAATATAAGTTTACACACCCTTTATTTTTTGTTTATACCTCGGACTGTATGTTTCTGTCAAAAGAAATATAATAGATCTAAGGAGGTGTTATGCATAGATTATATAACGACAAAGGAATCAGCGAAAAAATGGGAAATACTTGCCTTGTTCCAATTGACGCTAAAAACCCGGCTAACGGACGATATAGTTGCAGTAAAGTAAAGGACGGTGCAAATAAATGAACCAGATATTTTTGGTTGAGGACGATAAGACAATCGCTAAAAACCTTGTGCTTCTGCTCCGCTCAGAGGGATTTACAGTCTCTCATGTCCCTACGCGGAGTGAAGCCCTTACCGCGCTTGCCGGAAATAAATTTGACTTGGCGTTGATTGATATTTCTTTGCCTGATGGAAATGGCTTTGCGGTTTGCACGGAAATCAAAAAAACGCAAGATATTCCCATAATCTTTCTGACGGCTTCTGACGATGAGTCAAGTGTTGTTACCGGGCTGAACATGGGCGCGGACGACTATATCACTAAGCCTTTTCGTCCGCGTGAATTGATTGCACGAATTGGAGCCGCCTTGCGAAAAAGTGGGCGTTCCATATCTGATTTTAAAATTCACGGGCTTCATGTCGATATGGCAAGTGGCATTGTGGAGAAAAACGGTAGCGAGGTCTTTCTTTCAGCATTAGAATACCGCTTGTTGCTGATGTTTATTAGCAATTCGAAAAGTATTATCACGAGAGGCAGGCTGCTTGACGAATTGTGGGACGCTGCAGGCGAGTTTGTCAATGACAATACACTGACCGTGTACATCAAACGTTTGCGGGAGAAGATAGAGAACGATCCAGCAAGTCCGCAAATTATTCTGACTGTTCGTGGGACGGGATATAGATTGGGGAACGAGTATGCTTCGGAATAGAGAGTTTCGACATTTTGTCATTTTGTTCTCCTTAATTGCCACCTCCGCTGTGACGCTGGGATTTGCAATCAATATGGCGGCGGGAATCCTTACCACTACCTCTACCGCCGCTTTTGGCATAGCGTTTTTCGTGTTTACCAAAGCCCGATACATAAGCATTGCACGGATTTCACATCAAATCGACCTTGTGCTTCATAATGCTGACCTTCTGTACATTGAAGAGTCGGACGAGGGCGAGCTTTCTATTCTGCACAGCGAGATAACAAAAATGCTACTGCGCATTCGGGAGCAAAACGATGCGCTGAAAAAAGAAAAAGAACATCTTGCCGATTCGCTGGCCGACATAGCCCACCAACTCCGAACCCCACTCACATCAGCCAACCTCATTCTGTCTTTGTTAGAGAATAGCCCTAATGAAAACGAACGGAAAGCATTTATACGAGAAACAGAAGAATTGCTTGTGCGGATGGATTGGCTGATTACTTCTCTACTAAAATTATCTCGCTTGGACGCGGGCATTGTGGTGTTCCAAAACGAGCAGATAGATGTAAATAGCTTGATACGCTCCGCCCTTCGCCCGTTCCTAATCCCAATAGAACTGCGCTATATTGATTTGCAAATAGACGTGCCGAAAGTAGTACTTATTCAAGGCGATCCAGGTTGGATTTCGCAAGCAATTCAAAACATCCTCAAAAATTGTATAGAAAGTGCAGGCGAGCACGGGAGGATTGAGATTGATTGTACGGATAACCGGTTATTTACCGAGATTGCCATCCACGACAGCGGTGCGGGTTTTCAGAAAGAAGATTTGCACTGCTTGTTTGACAGGTTTTATCGCGGGAAAAACCCAAACGCTACAGGATACGGGATTGGATTGGCTCTCTGCAAGATGATTATAACGCGGCAAGGAGGAACGATTACCGCAAAAAACCACCCGCAAGGCGGCGCAATCTTTACCATTCGTTTCTCAAAGTGACAGATCTCTCACCTGAAAGTCACAGAGATGTAAGTTGAAGGTTCTATTATATGGGTAACCCATCAGAAAGGAGACTCACATAATGGAGTTTTTAAAAATTGAAAATTTATGCAAAGTCTATGGTAAGGGAAATAATCAAGTTACTGCGCTTGACCATGTTTCACTTACAATTGAAAAGGGAGGATTCACCGCAATCATCGGTTCGTCCGGCTCGGGCAAATCTACATTGCTTCACAGCGTCGGGGGCGTAGACGTACCGACAAGCGGAAAGGTATATTTGAACGGGCAAGATGTATATAGCCAAAGCAATGAAAAACTCGCCATCTTCCGCAGACGGCAAGTTGGACTGATTTACCAATTTCACAACCTCATTCCCACTCTGAATGTAGTGGAAAACATCACCTTGCCTATCCTTATGGACAAGCGCAAGGTCAACGAGGAAAGGCTAAATGACCTGCTCGAAATGCTTGGGTTGCAAGATCGAAAAACGCATTTACCCAATCAGCTTTCAGGTGGTCAGCAACAGCGTGTTTCCATAGGACGCGCTTTGATGAATGCCCCGGCGGTCATGCTTGCCGACGAACCCACGGGCAGCTTAGATAGCCGAAATGGACATGAAATCATCAAGCTGCTCAAAGAAAGCAATAAAAAATATGGGCAGACCCTGATCCTCGTCACCCATGACGAAAATATTGCCCTGCAAGCAGACCGTATTATCGGTATAACAGACGGCAAAGTAACGCGGGATGAACAGGTGGTTCGGCCATGAATATTTTTAACAAAGTCACACTGCAAAGTATGAAAAAAAGCCGTTCCCGAACGATTGTCACGGTGATCGGAGTTGTTCTGTCCGCCGCCATGATTACGGCTGTCGCTACCTTTGGCACTTCCCTGTTAAATTATCTGGTAAACGGTTCTATTGCGAAATACGGCGGTTGGCACGTTGAGTTTTTGGATGTTGATTCCTCTTTCGTGCAAGAGAGAACCCATGACAGTAAAGTTGCAAACAGCGCAGCATTTGAAAATATCGGTTATGCAACGCTTGAAGGCGGGAAAAGCCCTGAAAAGCCCTATCTTTTCATCGCCGGATTCAGTGAGGAAGCCTTTGATACCTTACCCACAAGCCTGATTTCCGGCAGGCTTCCTGAAAATAGCAAGGAGATTCTCGTCCCGTCTCACGTTACTGCAAAGGGCGGTGTTAGATTTAAGTTGGGCGACACACTTTCACTTTCTGTTGGAAGCCGATTGAATGGAAACAAGAATCTCGGCCAACACGACCCTTATCAGACCGGGGGTGAATCGGGAGAGGACAAAGAAACCCTTGTTCCAAAATCAGAGAGAACCTACAAGGTTGTAGGTATCTGCGAAAGACCCAGTTTTGAGGAACATTCCGCACCGGGATACACCTTGATAACGAAAGCAGATCCTAAAGACCAAGCGGACAACTTCAGTATATTTGTCACACTGAAAAATCCGCACGGTGTAACGGCTTACGCAAGCAGTACAGTCGGAGCAGGAGCTTATGTCTTTAACGATGATGTACTGCGCTTCATGGGCGCTTCGGACAATAAACTGTTCAACACGCTTCTGTACTCAGTTGGCGGCATTTTGGTTGCCATAATAATGATAGGCTCGATTTTTCTGATTTATAACTCGTTCAACATCTCGCTGAACGAACGCACACGCCAGTTCGGGATTCTAGCATCGGTGGGTGCAACGGCAAGGCAACTGCGAAATTCTGTGCTATTTGAGGGACTTTGCATTGGTGCAGTCGGCATACCTATTGGCATTATGGTCGGCATAGGCAGTATCGGACTTGTAATTCCTATGGTTGCCGAGAATTTCGGGAAAACTTTCCACAGCACCGTGCCTTTAACCCTATCGTTGTCTGTCCCCGCAATTGTCGCAGCTACAGCAGTCAGTTTAGTTACCATTTTGATTTCAGCCTATATCCCGGCCAGAAAAGCTGCAAATACTCCCGTGATGGAGAATATTCGTCAGACCAACGAGGTCAAAACCGAATCGAAAGCGGTAAAAACATCAAAATTTGCACAGCGTATTTACGGTTTGGAGGGTACACTTGCGTTAAAAAACTTTAAAAGAAACAAAAAACGTTATCGCAGCATTGTGTTATCGCTCACTTTAAGCGTCGTGCTGTTTGTATCGGGAAGTGCTTTTGGAACAACTCTAAAACGACTTTCAGAACAGTTGATAATGGACATGGACTATGACATTCTTTTTACCACTCAGGTGACGGACGACAGCGAAATGATCCCGCTTTACAACAAACTTAAAACCTCTGACGGGGTTTATGAAAGCTCGTACCAAACCGTTTATGTGTATACATCCGTAATTAAGGAAAGCGATTTTTCAAACCGTTACCGGGAATACGCGGGGTATACTACGCCGGACGAAACGGTTCAACTACCCATGGACATCCAGTTTATTGAGGACAGCAAATATCTGAGTTTTATCAAAGAACTGGGTTTGTCTGCAGATGAATATACCGGGCAGGACGCGAAGATGATTGCCGTTGCCAAAAAGCGGATTGATAATAATGAAAGGCCAAGCGAAGTGTTTAATATGTTTGCAAATCATTCCATGACATTTAGTGTCGCCCCCCAAACAAATGACAAGCAAATGATGGAACAGGGGCAAAGCATAAACATTACGTTTGTCGATACGTACCCGGTGGATCCGCCTCCAAGGCAATCTTTAGAGCAGCGGCCATACGTTTTTATGGTGGTAGCTCCCTATTCACTCAAAGAGAACTTTAAAAGCCCGGATACCCATGCGGAAATGGGCCTGGCCTTTCTTTCAAATAATCCCTCGCAATCGGTGGCTGAAATGGAAGCGATCATTCAGGACACGGGAATGATGTCTGCTTATACCCTTTACAATGTCCATACAATAGTTGAACAATACCGCAGTTTAATATTTGTTATTGATGTGTTCACCTATGTTTTTGTTATTATGATTTCCCTGATTGCGGTTGCAAATGTATTCAATACTATTTCCACAAATATCAGACTGCGCAGGCGGGAACTTGCCATGCTCCGCTCGTTGGGGATGTCCGACCGCGATTTCAATAAGATGATGAGTTTTGAGTGTTTCTTTTATGGGATGAGGACGTTGCTGTTCGGAATTCCAATAGCGGGAATCATCTCGTGGCTGATTTATGAAGGGTTAGTGGCCGTAGAAAGGATAGATAACTTTAATTTTGTATTCCCGTGGGGCAGTATGGCAATTAGCGTGTTTGGCGTAATCTTTATCGTGTTTATTACAATGTTGTATGCCATTAGCAAGATAAAAAAAGAAAATATCATTGACGCGCTTCGGGATGATTTGGCTTGATTTTAATACCGATATTAAGATCAGGTTTTACTGCAAAATTGTGGACATACGGCTTTCTATGTATTCAAATTTAAACTTCACCAAAAAGTAAATCCTCCAATATAGATTATTTACAATTCAACAGTAATCGTTCGGCTGTGTGCCTAAACAATTATGTTTATCGTAAACATCCTTATTGGAGGATTTGCATTAGCGCAGGATTTTTCCTTCAACTTATATTTAGAGCTACTTAGTCAACTTTATTAAATTCGATCCAGTCGATCTGTAAACCTGGTTTAATGAATTCCAGTTTCATTTCATAAAGACCTGCTTCGAGTTCTACTTTCACAAGCTTTTGTCTAATCCATTGACCTTCTGTCCCGTTGGTTTGAATGGTTGTCATCAATTGATCATTCAAATTAACATTGCATGCACTTTGAGCCAGCTCAGGCTCTGTTGACATGATATGCACGAGGATCCGATATTGTCCAGCTTGGCCAACTTCAAAGAAAGTCGATCCTTCAACGGCTGGCTTAACCTGTGGATTTTGAGATAAGGATTGTACTTGTTCTGCAGTAAGTGAAGGATTAGCCTTAAAGGACTCAACCGTTTCAACAATTTGCTGTTTTCTCGAGAATACTGGAGCATGTATGATGAACTCACAAATATTCATTGCAGAACGTTGCAGCTCTCCTCTAGTCAAAGATCCATTTTCCAAGGATTCAATGGTGTTGTCATTCCATCCATTAATTTCGGCGCCATAGTTAGCTACAACCATGTACAGGTCATTTTGTGCACGGACCATCCAATTTGTAAATTTCCGGTCTGCAGCTCCACCATTAACGACATCATTCATGATGGCCCACCAGTCTGTCATGACAATACCTTTGAAGCCCCATTCTCCGCGGAGAATTGTAGTGTTCAAATCGTAATTTGAAGCGGCCCAATGTCCATTAACAGGGTTATAGGAGGTCATAATTGAATTCGCTCCACCCTGCTTCACTGCAATTTCAAAACCTTTCAAATAAATCTCGCGAAGCGCACGTTCCGACACAACAGCGTCCACTTTACTGCGATGTTTCTCCTGATTATTGCAGGCAAAATGCTTCAGCGTGGCATTAGAGCCACCTTTCATAATCCCACGTGTACATGCAGCGGCAAACACCCCAGAGATCAAAGGATCTTCAGAAAAATACTCAAAGTTGCGGCCATTAAGCGGGCTGCGACGAATATTTAGACCTGGTCCAAGCAAGGTGTCTATGTTGTTTCGTACCAACTCTTGTCCTTCTAACACATACAGCTCTTCGACTAATGCGGCATTCCAAGTAGCTGCAAGAAGCGTTCCGATCGCAACCTGAGTCGCTTTTGCTCCACTATCCATACGAATTCCTGAAGGACCATCTGCCGTACATGCAACAGGGATTCCTAAGTTATATAGACTATCACTTACTCCTCCAAATGCAGAAGCTGTACCCGGTGTAACCAATGGGCTGCTCATACCTTCACCCCGTACAATGGCAGCCAAATCATCGTCACTAAGCTGGGCAATAAAAGCTTCCATACTAACTTTTTGTTCAAATACATCTCTTAATTTATGCCCTTGATTGCCTGTCTGGGAGATCGTTGTTGGTAGATTGCTCTCGATCCGTTCTGCTAACGAAATCTTGCGTGTTGGAACCTCTGCATAAACAAGTTCATATGAACCGTCTGATTTTTGAACACCAGGTTGCATTCTTGTAAAGCTTTGCGTGGGTGCAAGAGCTTCTTGTAACTGTTCCACAACTTGAAGAGTTTCCACGACATAGCCGCTATTCCCTTCAACCTTGACTTCCTCCACTTTTTTAACACTCGTTCCCACAAATATGCGGTACGTGCCTTCTTCTAGCACATAAGCGGAAGCATGCCCTGACACACCAGCATCATCATAGGAAGCCATTGAATGAACAGGGAAACTCACGGTAAGACGTTGTGCTTCGCCTGGCTGAAGGACTTCTGTTTTTGCGAAGGCTGCCAAAGCTTTAGCAGGCTGTCCCAATTTTCCTTGTGGAGCTTCATAATAGACCTGAACAACCTCTTTTCCTGCAAAGGTAGTTCCTGTATTAGTTACGGTTACGCCGACTTCAACATTAAGTTCGCCAGCTTTGTAAATAAGTTTAGCTTCTTCTAACTCGAGCTTAAACGTGGTATACGATATTCCATAACCAAATTCATATTGAACCTTTTCTGGGCAAAATGTCTCGAAATAACGATAACCAACATAGATATCTTCCTGATAAAGGTTTGTAAATTCATTACCGTAGTTGTGTGTTGACGGGTAATCGTTGATGGAATATGCGATCGTGTCTGTTAATTTTCCGCTTGGAGTTACTTCTCCAGCCAGCACGTCCGCAATTGCATTACCACCTTCCATTCCCCCCTGCCAAGAGTAGATGACAGACGAAATCGGATTTTTATAGCTTTCATCGTTCAGCCAGCTCATATCAATAATATTAGAGACGTTCAGTACAACAATCGTTTGCTCAAAATATGTAGTTACCTGCTTCAGCATCGCTTTTTCATCAGCTGTTAGTTGGTAGCTTCCTGAACCATCGACATTATCCTGATCTTCTCCTGCTGTACGTCCGATTACAATGATTGCTTTGTTCGATTTACTTCTAGCCTCAGCTACCAATTCGTCGGATAAAAGCATTTCCTTCTGGTTCCATGGCTCTGCAGCCCAAACGCCGCCACCATTATCAAACGGATTTTGCTCAATCCACTTCTCATATACTGCTGCCAAATCTTCGTTGACCGTAAGGTTCTTTTTACTGCGAAGACCGCCCAGCAGGTTGGTCGTATAAGTAACATGAACACTACCGCCCGAACCAGTACCACTGCGATAATAATTCACTTGAGTTCTGCCAAAAACAGCAACATTATCACTTTCAGCAAGCGGAAGCACCTGATGATCATTCTTCAACAGTACCGCACCTTCTGCTGCTACCGTCCGGCTAAATTCTGCAAAACCTTCTAATGGAATTCCCACACTCTGTGTACTCAACTTGTTTCCTCCTGTTGTTCAATTCTATAGGTTGTTTCTTTAGGCATCAATTACATATCATAAAGTTTAACTATACCATTATAGTACATTGGATAACTGTAATATATATAATAATTATCTTTATTAATATAATAATATTGGTCTGTTAGAGTTGGAAATTTTCAATCGATGTTAAAAATATCAGCTAAGTTCAATGATCTTCGTGGCAACATTATGGCAAAATTCGCGATCATGCTCCACAAAAACGAGTGTTGGTGTATATTCAAGCAATAGCTCCTCAATTTGCATACGTGAAATAACATCAATAAAATTAAGCGGTTCATCCCAAATATACAAATGAGCTTTTTCACTAAGACTTTTGGCGATCAGGACTTTTTTCTTTTGGCCGCCACTGTAAGTGGATATATCCTTATCAAATTGAATTCTGGAGAAATCAAGCTTTCGCAGAATAGATTTAAAAAGACTTTCATCTATCCCATTCTCTCTAGCATAATCTGTTAAATCGCCCCGTAGATCTGAAGTGTCTTGTGATACGTAGGAAATGATAAGCTGGCTATCCTTAGTGAAGGTGCCGGTATAATCTATATCCTCACCGCAGATCAATTTGATGATACTTGATTTTCCGGAACCATTTTTACCCGAGAGTGCAATTCTCTCCCCCTGCTCAATGGTAAAGCTTACTTCTGAACACACCCTTTTCTCTCCGTAAAAAACCGAAACATTGTCCAGCTCCGCAAGATGACGTTTATGATAAGCAAGCTGCGTAATCTCTAAGTTCTCAGAATTTTCGATGTTTTTAAGAAGCTTAGACTTTTCGTTGATAGCAGATTGCTGTCTTTGCTCGATGGCTTTAGAGCGTTTCATCATTTTAGCTGCCTTGTGCCCAACATAACCTTTATCTAACTTAGATCCAGAATTTCTAGTTCCATTTTTAGTTTTTTCCACCTCATGTGACCAGTTACCTGTTCGTTTAGATGAGGCTGACAAGCGTTTGATATCTCTTCTAAGTTTTTCGTCTTCCGCTATCTCAAAGTTATCTTGTCTGACTTTATTCTCCCACCAGCTAGAAAAATTGCCCTTTTGAATCTCTATATTGGTTTTGTTGATTGACAAGATGTGGTCCACACAATTATCAAGAAAGGATCTGTCGTGAGAGACCAGAATATATCCACTTTTCGTATTGATGTAATCACTGACAAGCTTTCTTGCCGTCATATCCAAATGATTTGTAGGTTCATCAATCAACAGGAAGCTATTTTCCTTAATGAATAATGTGGCTAACAGCACTTTCGTTTGCTCTCCGTTAGACAATGAATCAAAGGGACGATATAACACATTCTCAGGAACCTTTAGCAAAGAAAGCTCTCGCATTAACTTCCAATGAATATAATCCGGAAAAATCTCGCTGATCACATCTATGGTGTTAAGCTCCTTGTTATTCACCTGAAAGGGGAAATATTCAAAGCTGACATGAGCAGAAATATTACCGCTGTATTCATGCTTTCCAAGCAATAAGCTAAGAAATGTAGTCTTTCCTCGACCATTTCTCCCTGTGAAACCTAATTTCCAATCGGTATCGATTTGAAAGTTTACGTTCTCAAATATGTTATCGTAGCTGCCTTCATAGGCAAAGGTTAGATTTGTGACATTTATTAATGACATAAAATAATCCTCCTGTATTTTAACAAAATAAAAGCCACAAGAAAGTTACTTTCTTGTGACTCAAATAAATACAGCAAATCCAGCCCCAAATGGAGTTAGATATGGATATATTTTCGAGTGAAAAGAAGTAGTAACTTTCTTGCATACAAAGAATAAAACAAACGAAATAAACCATTGTTGTTGTTTTATTCATCATGGGACGCAAGAATAATTACTACACTATACTTTTCAACTCCGATCATTAATTTGTAATTATGTTATCATGCATACTTATTATTTTCAACTTCCTACCCATAATTCGTTAAAAAAGTTCAAATTCTTCTTCTGTAAGATCCATATTTACACTCATAGCTGTCCGACTCCCGTCAGCCGCGGCAAACACTAACTGAGAAGGCATAAAATAAGAAACATCTCCAGCCGAATATAATCCTGGAATCGAGGTTCTCCCCGACCCATCCGTGCTAAACCCACCAGAATCATTCCGCTCTACAGTCAAATGATCTACGATTGATGCCGTTTGGATCAAATTCGGAGAAATAAACCCTCCCGTTCTTAAGATCTCAGTACCATCTGCAAAGCGAACCGCCTGAAGTTGCCCGTCATGACCCATAAAAGAGGAAACTGTTTGTTCATTGACTACAACTCCCTTAGCCTCAAGACTTTTTTTCTGTTCATCTGAAAGGGATGTCTTGCCGTTCGTGCAGATAACCAAATCTTTACTCCAATTGAGCAGCATTTTAGCCATATGAAAAACATGTGGATTTTCGCAAACAACGACAAGGGGTTGATCTCGTAGTTCCCAGCCGTCACAATACGGGCAATTAAACAGACTTTTTCCGTATAATGGTCGTAAGCCCTCTATCTCAGGAAGGACCTCTTTTAACCCAGTCGCCAAAATCAATCTGCGAGCTTCAATGTGACGACCAAACGAATCATGTACCGCAAATCCAGAATCAATTTTGTTAATCGAAATAATCTCAGTCTGGATATGCTCAACAGACGGATAACGTAGTACCTCCTCATACGCAATGCGACGAAACTCGGCTGGTGTAACCCCGTCTCTTGTAATAAAACCATGTGATGCATGGGTAACAGCATTCCTTGGCTGATTATTATCAATTAAAGCTACTTTTCTTCTTGCCCTACCAAGAACAAGGGCTGCGTTCAAGCCTGCGGGTCCACCACCAACAATAATGCAATCGTAAATCATATGAATCATCTCCTATATGCAGATATTAAAGACTCTTTTTGTCTATTATTAAACCAAAAAATATTTGCCACATCATAGACTTAATGAATCTATAATATCTCCAAATTAGCTAAAGTGTCAACCCAAACTTTCCGATCCTCCGTGAGTTTTATTTAGTGTAATACTAGAAAAAAGTAAATAAGCCCATTACCGTATGTTTGGAGGTAACTTAATACTCCAATATATCAGGTAAGAGCTATATGTTGAACTTACTTGGCAGTGCAGGGCTTCCTCACTTATCAACCTTCACCGTTTGCTAATTCTAAATCATCAGCCGAGGGTCCGTAAAGACCAGGTACCGGCACGTCAAGCAGCCGCAGATAAACTCCAAGCTGCGCCCGGTGGTGAACCATATGATTCAATCCGATGGTACGAAGCGCAGCTGCCCGTGTCTGACGACGGATGATCTGCTCCCCGTTCCGCAAGGTCCACTCCGCGCCGAGCATCTCCACATTGCTTGCAGTAATTAATTCCTCAATCTCACGAGCTTTCAGGTCGAACTCTTGTAGAACCGCGTCGGGACTCTCCAGTGCTTCTCGTCGATATGCCACAGATGCCAAATCAAACTCCGAGTAAAGTAGAATTGCAGATTGCCAGCTCAGAAGGTTAACGAGGTGTGTGGCCAGCCCACCCAGGCTCATTGACTTAGAGTGTGGTTTCCATGTCATATTCTCTTGAGGCAGCTTCTCCAGTATCCGACGTGTACCAGCCAGCTCTTGCAAAACATCCCCAATGATCAGCTCTTTAACCATTCATCTCTCTCCTCTCTTCTGTAAAGCAATTTCTTTTGATCATTCGTGTGATACTTTTGATTTCTTTTCCCAAACACTTTCTAACTCTCCGCTAGATCGGACCGAGGTGCACTTATTTCGTAGATTTATAGCATTTCACGAGGTTATCGGACCCAGATGCAGTTATTTCCCTAAATACACTCCAATTCTGTGCCATTACAAGCCAATAAGAGCTATGCAGTCCGATAAGCTTGAAAAATGCAGCGAAAATCTAAAATAGCTGCAATGGAGTCCGATACGATGGACATTTGGCGAAAGTCCAATACAGAATACATCAGAAGGAAGATCTAATTGGATTATGAATAACGACTTCGACATCGCTTAAGAAACATCCTGCTGAGCATTCGCTTTCCAAGTCTTCTCCCTACAACTTTTTAGATACTTTCTGCCAATTGCATAGTGGTAACACATGTATTATCACTCTTAAAAGTGGAAAGCTCAGATTTTGCTGCTTTTCCATCCTGCTCAATGGTTACGTTATATTTTTTGTCCCGGGGTAACCAAAGATCAATAAATCCGTTAGATAGCGATTTCATTTCTTGATCCACAATCACATTGCCTTCGCTGTCTTCGATATATACTTTAAACTCATCATCCGTTAATTCCCCTTGGCAGCCAGTCAAGCTATGTGTTGCGCAAGGATGCGTATTCTCCACATATGGAGCTATAGAAACAAAAAACTCATCTTTAGGCAAGTCGTAAGTTTTCTCTTTATTGTTACTATCGGTTACAATAAGTTGCTCAGAAGTGATAGACGCGGACAGGTTTTCCAGACTGCTTGAACTATATTCTTGCACTAATTGCTTAATGTCGGTTGTATCTTGTGCTGAAGGCGTATCCTTATCGATACCTCCCAATAACAAATACGCACCTAATGCAACAACCGCCGCTCCCGATACCACTAAGATATTTCTTTTCATTTGTAATCATCTCCTTCGCTTATTCGCCAGATTATATACTCACTCAAAGTATCTTCCATTTCTTTTAGTATAACTAGTTAGACTAAACTAACACAATTATGAACAAGGCAAAATAGTGAAAAGTTATGTATTTGATTCATCCTCTATCAACACAAAAAAAAGGTCTCCTCACTGGTTTTTCAACCTCGAGGAAGCCTTTTATCTTTTATATTATTATGCTTGTAAATTACCGACCATAACACGAATGACATCCGCAAGAGGAGTAGCTGAACGTTCCAGCAGTTTCTCTAAATCGCTACTTTCAATATTAAGCCAACCTTCACGAATCCCACGTTGTATAGCTACAACTATTGGAAGCGCAGCTTCTGGGACACCCACCTCCGACATGGTCTTGGCATAAGCCTCGTCGTCAACCTGGATTACTTTGATTTCTTTACCGATTACACTGCCTATGATCTCAGTCAATTCCTCTTGTGTTAAAGGGTTGCCAGACAATTCATACACTGTGTTCTCATGTCCGTCACCTGTCAGAACATTTGCTGCAGCTTCTGCATAATCTCCGCGTGTAGCCCAGCCAACTTTACCATTCCCTGCTGAAGTCACCCATGGGGCACCTGCTAGAGCACCTTGAATGGAGCCGATCTCATTCTCCAAATACCAGTTATTACGGAGGAAGCTGTAAGGAATGCCTGTTGCGCGAATAGCTTCTTCGGTGATGCGGTGAACTTCAGCAAGAAATAGTTCACTCTTGTCTGCTTGTCCTACACTTGTGTAGGCAACGAAGCCGACGCCTGCTTTTTCCGCAGCAGCAACAGCTGCTTTATGTTGGCGAATCCGGGTTTCATTATCACCATCTGCAGATACAATTAATAATCGATCCACACTGGCAAATGCTGATTCCAGCGTCTCAGGTTGATCAAAATCACCATGACGGACTTCCACTCCACGTGCCTGAAGATCACTTGCTTTTTCTGGGTTCCGCACACTAACTACAAGATCACTTGCGGGTACAGTTTTAAGTAAAGCTTCTATCACCAATGATCCGAATTGACCTGTTGCTCCTGTTATTGCTATTTTCATTTTTACTTCCTCCTCAAATTAGGATGATAAATTCATTTTAACCACTACCTGTAACTATTGTAGTTACAATCAGTTTGGATGTCAACTTATTTATGATCCCAACTCTGGCTGGATAATAAACAGGAGAATTAAAAAATTATATTCAGAACAAAAAAACCACCGTCATTTCCGTTAGGAAAAACGCTGGTTCTATGATTAGCTCCAACTCAACTTAATAATGGTCCCTTGTCCAGGGCTACTCTCAACAGCAATTCTGCCCTCCATACATTCGATTAATCCCTTGGAGATCGCCATGCCAAGGCCGGATCCGTTGGAGCTAGATACGGTGTCCGTTCCTCGATAATAACGTTCAAATAATCGGTTAAGTGTGACTTCATCCATTCCATCGCCATCATCGGAAAATTGAATAGTAAATCCACTGTCCAAATCATTCATAGTAAGCGAAACCGTTAAAATCGTATCCGAGGGGTTATGAAGTAAAGCATTCGCAGTCAAATTGTTCACAACCCGCTCTAGCCATGGAGTATACAATCGGGCCCTCACTTCGTTTGGTGCCGGCACAAATATAATTCGCTGCTTCCCGTATTCGGGATTTTCAGCAGCTTGATCAAGGGTTTGATGTAACCAAGAGTTCAATTCCACTTCCATCAGCTCTGGTGGCTTGATCCCTGTTTTTAGCCGATAGGTCATGGCAAGATCACTGATCAGCATGTCCATATGGGCTGATTTATCCAGCATCGTCCTTGTAAACTTGCGAACTTCCTCTTTCGACCAATCATACGAAGGCTCCGCCAGTAAATGAGCATAACCAGTTATAGAAGATAAAGGAGTTTTTAAATCATGTGTAACACCTGCGATCCATTCTTCCCTCAAATTCTCTGTTTGTTGCCGCAACGCCTGATCTCTCTGCAAATTAGCAGATAATTTCTCTATGGAGACCATTACATCAGAAAAAACCCGGTATCTCCGCCTCCATTTACCTACGTGTGTTCGACTACGACGATTTCCTTTACGGTCCAAAGGCTCTGTATATATGGCATTTCCAATAGAATCGAGCCATACAAGCATATGCAGCATTGGCGCTCCAAACCTATGAGCTTGCCATAAAGATAGCAATATAAATGCAAGCAATAAAGCCGCGAGCATTGCTAATGAGCCTTTAATGACAATTTTAACCTCTTCAGGTACCCATACCTTTTGTCCTGTATCTGCACCCTTTACGTTCGGTTGTCCAACGATCCATGTTTGGCCCGTTTGTTTATCAAAAGAAGATCGGACATGATAGCCGTAACGTTCACTGTAGAGAGTGCGTAGTGCTAGCTCTGGCACTGAGTACTTGGTGGGAATCATCTTTGGCCTATTATAGGAGAGCAGCTCCGTACCCGATGAATCAATGAGTTGAACAAAAGCCTGTGATGATTTAATTTCTCTTTCAATCGAATCAGGCAGAACCAGATCTCCATCTACTGCATCAAATGTACCTTCGCTCATTTTTTTTAACAGAGGATCTAGTATATTTGGCGCGCCATAAAGAAGCGTGAATTGTCTCCCATTTTTCTCTTGAATCCATACAGCCAGAGTATACGGAAAAGGCTGAGTCCCTGTCCAATAGGCGACTACTTCACCCGGTCCATATTGAATTGGGACATCTTTTGGAGTGTTGTAGGCACTTTCAACTTTTCCATTTTCATCGATGTTTTGCAGCCAGCCCTTATTCTTCTTCACTTGCTCCAGCAAGCTCGGGGAAAATTGAATGCCCTTCTCATCAATTTTGGAGGATTCAACCAGTTGCTCTAAGCCAACATTAGCAAAATCACGCGTAATACTGATATCGAGAAAACGCAACAGCATCCAAGTAAAAGTTACTGCAGCAATAGCGAGAACAACCATTCCCGTAATTGCTAGCTGTAGAACGAACCTTAACGTTAACCGACGTTTGATATTCATGGCATGGACAACTCCTGGCGGTCTACCTTCACCAGCTTATAACCAAGACCCCTAACGTTAATAATAAATTTTGGATCGGACGGGTCTGCTTCGATACGTTCTCTAATTCGATGAATATGAACCATGACCGTATTATCATCGCTCAGTGCTTCATCGCCCCATACTTTCTCATATAACTCACTTTTGCTGAAAATCTGATTGGGATGTTTGCATAAGAAGACCAGCAGTTGAAATACAAGTGCCGGACAAGCAACAGACTGACCCTCTACCAGGAGTTCTCCCGCTGTCTCATCTAGCTTAAACCTTCCGTAATCATATACATTTGCAGATTTATTGGGGACTATTTCTACACTCTTGCCAGTAGCCTGTTGGTTAGCAGAAGCAAAATATCTCCGCAGCTGTGCTCTTATACGAGCCACCACTTCAAGCGGGTTAAAGGGCTTGGTGATATAATCATCTCCTCCTATAGCAAAGCCCGTTAATTTATCGAAATCAGACGTTCGCGCAGTCAGAAAAAGAATAGGGGCATCCGTCGTCTGCCGGATAAAAGGGCAGATTTCGATACCACTTCGTCCGGGCAGCATTACATCCAGCACAATTAAATCATATTTTTTGGATTCACAGGCACTTACTGCTTCTTCACCTGTTTGCACTGTATCTATATTGGCGTAGCCTTCCTTACGCAGCACTGTCTCCATAATGTCTAAAAGTGATACCTCATCATCAACCAATAAAATTGAAGCCTCATTCATATAAATTTTCCCTTTCACAATAGACGTTTTTAACATCATAGCATGATTTTTTTGGCTAGCAATCTTACTAATCTTAACGGAAGCTTAATTCGTATTCATTAAATAGCTAGTAAATTATGTAAGTGTTAATATAGAATTTCAGAAGAGCTAAGGATAGACTGCTACAATCGTAATACTGGGAGGCGATATATATGAACAAAAAACCTAAAAAAATCATTCATAAAGTTATTTTGAATACAAGAACTGCCTTGGCTGTAGGGTCACTGTCTTTATTAATGGCTGCCTGTGGAGGAGAGAATGCAGATGTGCCGACTACTGAAAAGGCGGAGCAGACAACAAGCCCGGCCACAGCTGCCATTCTGAGCGGATTTGCTCCAGATGAACTATCAAAGATTCTACTGGACGGGAAATACAAGGAGTTGTATGCCCGCTTTAATCAGCCTTTAAAAGATGAAATAAGTGAAGCAGAATTAACAGAGACAGGAAAAGAATTCACTAAGGGTATCCATACATTGGAAAAGGCATCGACCATGCAGCTTAATGGATTTGATCGACGCACATGGGTTAGTGATGCTGGCAATAAGGGGCTTGTCGGGATGTTTGATCCGGATGGGACGATTACATTAATTCAAGTTCAAGAGCTTACCCCTTCTCCTGAAACCGACAATGTACTAAGCAAACATGAATACGCACTGCCGTTTGAGGGAGATTGGTATGTATTTTGGGGTGGTGAAAATGTGCTTGTGAATTATCATTATGAGTTAGAAATCCAGCGGTACGCTTACGATTTTATACAAACCAAAGATAACTATTCCTATACAGGAGATCCACTAAAAAATGAAAGCTATTATGCCTTTGGCAAAAACATTCTCGCTCCAGCGGACGGCACCGTTGTATCGGTTGTGAATGACATTAAAGACAATGAGCCAGTTGGGGTCATGAATCCGAATCAAGCTACCGGAAATATCATTGTCATTGATCATGGCGGGGAATATAGTCATTTGGCGCATCTCAAACAAGGGTCAGTTACTGTAAAACCGGGGGATAAAGTCGAAAAAGGTGAAGTTATTGGCTTAACAGGTAATTCTGGTAATACGAGCGAGGCCCATCTACACTTCCAAATCTCAGATGGAGCTGATCTATTCACTTCCCGGGCAATCAGAGTTAAATGGGAGCAAAATTTAAAACCAATTCAAGGTGAGACTATTTCCGCCGCTAATTAGCGCTAAATTCCGGGTCGCTAAGGTTGTCTCTCATAAATAATAAATCAGATGAGACAACCTTGATCTTCCCTAAAAAACATCCTACTTTCTTGTAATACCAATACATATAATCCGGGTAATTCACAAATAATAATAGACATATAGGATATATAGTGACTAAATATGGCTCTCTTTTCAAAGGAAAGGAAGTGTCAACCCCGATGTCTTTACTGCTAGGCTCTCATGTGTCTATGACCGGAACAAAAATGCTCCTTCGAGCTAGTGAAGAGGCAGCCTCTTATGGAGCGACCACCTTCCTTTTTTATACCGGAGCCCCACAAAATACACGCCGCAAACCCATTGAAGCTTTGAATATTGAAGCGGGACATGCTCATATGAGAGATAACGGTATTTCTAATATTATTGTACACGCTCCATTTATCGTTAACTTAGGAAATACACTTTCGGCACAGGTCTTTGAGCATAGTATAGAGTTTCTTCAATCAGAAATCATAAGAACAGAAGCTTTGGGTTCAACCCAAATCGTCCTACATCCTGGCTCCCATGTTGGTGCTGGCTCTCAAGCTGGAATCTCTCGGATCGTGGAAGGCTTAAACGAAGTGCTAACAGATAAACGAAATGTTCAGGTTTCATTAGAAACTATGGCTGGAAAAGGTAGTGAATGTGGAGTCTCTTTTGAAGAACTTGCAGCTATTATTGATGGAGTGACCCATAATGAGCGCCTATCAATTTGTTTGGATACTTGCCATATCCATGATGCCGGTTATAACGTGAAAGAAGATTTTGATGGCATATTGGATAAATTTGATCGATTGATCGGAATAGAGCGCCTAAAAGTCATTCACGTCAATGATTCAAAGAATATTATGGGCTCACATAAAGACAGGCACGAAAATATAGGGCACGGATATATCGGCCTTCAGGCGCTAAGATATGTGGTCCACCATCCTCAACTATCAACCATTCCCAAACTCCTAGAGACTCCCTCCATCGGTGAAAAGAAATATGTAAACGCACCCTATAAGCATGAGATTTCCTTGTTAAGGGGAGAAACAGATGAGCTGGTAAAAAAATAAAAACCGCCAATTACGCGGTTTTTCATCTGTGCAGCCATGATCGACTATCCTTTTGTGGAATCAATTGTAGTAGGTGCGGTTCCATTTACCTGGAGTTTTTTTAACGAGTTTTTCTTTGCTGTTAATTCTTTGGAAAGATCAGCTTGCAGGCGATTGATGTTTTTAATTTCATCGTTAAGCTTTTTGATTCGCGTCATTTTACTGCTCAAATCTGTGTGAGACTTGCTAAATTTCATATCCTGTTCTAATTGATTAATTTTGAATTTGGATTTTTCCTTTTTGTTCTTCACGTTTTTGAGCTTGCTCTCTACCTCTATGATTTCTTGTTCTAACCTTTGGATCATTGGTTTGGTGAAATTAATCGCCATTCTTACACCCCATATCATTTAGTGTTGCCGAGAATCAATTCTACTATAAAAGAAGAAAAAAGCACACTCATTAGAGTATGCTTTTTAAAAATAATCAGAGAAATAAGGATGTTCTGGCCTGATTAACCCTTCCAGGAATTGAACTGTAGCTTCATCTGCCTGGATCCGACCGATCCTAGCCAAATAGGTAGGTCGCTTATAACCCATTAACATCGTGGTTAAAGTAGGAATGTCAATCAACAAGGAAGGGTTAGTCCCTCCTGCGTGCAAAACACCTGTTCCATCTTTATCCACATTAAGCGTAAATGTACCCCGGTTCCATTCCAGCATCGGATCACTCAAGGTGAAGATAAGGCAACCCTCTTTATCCTGTTTTTTAAACGGATACTGTTCGATAAATAATTGCACATCCACTATCCGGGCCATAAAATAAGGAGCAATGGTTTCCTTGATGTCACCATCATCTAAAACGAAGGAAAGCGGCTCCCCTTTATAAATATCCCCTTTGACAAGAGTAATCATCGAAAAATGTGCACTTATAAAGTTCCATAATCCCACGCGAGCTTCTTCGTTAATATATACCATTTCTTTGATGTAAAAGATCTCCTCAGCAACCCAATACAACAAATACCCCGTGGGCAAATCATCATTGTTATAGTAGATGCCCACTGTCATTTCATCCAGATCCCAGCGTAAATATTCTTCCCAAGCCAACTTATTTCGAAGCATAGCTCCATGATGCTGCATGGAGAACTGATCATATATCTCCTTGATATCTGGATGTTCAATAGTTACCCGCTCCACGTTCCCAGGAACTTTTTTAGTTTTCGGCAGCTGGGTATCCGGAACTTCAAATGAGATTTTATCGGTAATGATCTCCCAGCCTTTCCGCCTATAATACGGAATAGAATACGGAAATAGATAAGAAATTGATTGCTTGCGGCCCCGCATTTTAGTTAATGCATGCAACATCAGCTTATTCATTAAACCTAAATTAGCATATTCGGGATAGGTTCCAACACCCGTCAGGCCACCCATCTCATAAATTCGCCCAAAAATATTTACTTGAAATGGGTATACTGCTAACTGTGAAATCAATTTATCACCATCAAACCAACCGACCACATCAGCATACTTTAGAACTGGCAGCTTCGCTTGGGTGATTTCACGATTTTCCCAACCAAAGATTTGTAAATCACGATTCGTCACTTGAAATACATAACGTAATAAATTATTAAATTGCTCTGCATGTTTAGTCTCGACATTTGCTAACCTGATTCTATCCTGCAACTTATTGCGACTCACTATCAATACCCCCGCTGAATTCCCCAGATATAAATCAGAAATCACTCTTATTATTCTTTATATCCGTTCAATAAATACATTCTTTCAGAGAAGGTTAGCCTAACGAGTTCTTTTGCAGCTTCGGGATCAAAGCATACGCAAACGTGATGAATGGGCTTAACCACAAAAGGGTGGCATAAGGTATATATTCAATTACCGGCACACCTAGTGTAGCAGCGAAAAAAGCACCGCTAACTCCCCAAGGAATTAAAGGATTAACAAGGGTTCCACAATCCTCTAACGTACGGGATAGTGTCTTTGCTGGAATGCCTCGGCGATTATATTCATCTTTGAACATTTGACCAGGCAACAAAATAGAAAGATACTGTTCACCAGTCATCCCATTAACCGCAATGGATGATGCGCCGCTCATAAGCACGATACTGCTTTTACGTTTGAGGGGTTGAATGATTTTGCGAAAAAAAGCCTCTATGACACCACAATGTTGTATTAGTCCGCCTAATGATAAAGCAATCAAGATAAGTGAAACGGAACTCATCATTGATTGCATTCCACCTCGGTTAACGATAGAAGCAACGGTTTCATTGGCAATAGTACTTTCGTATCCATTCTGCATCACACTGAACCAGACACCGATTTCTGCCTGCTGCTGAATAATAGCGGTCACCAGAAGACCAGTAACAATGCCAACCATCAGTGTAGGAAGGATTGGGATTCGTTTGATTGAGCAAATAATAACGGCAAGTGGTGAGATCAAAGTCAACCAGTGGATATGAAATCCATCTTGTAGAGCAATCTTAATCCCCTGAATCGACGATAAATCAATCGCATCGGCTTTTGGTGCGAACAAGAAAAAGACAGTAGTTATAATAAGCGCTGGAATCGTTGTGTACATCATATTACGAATATGTGTGAACAAGGATATACCTACCACTGCAGGTGCAAAATTCGTCGTATCGGATAAGGGTGACATTTTATCACCAAAACAAGCTCCGCAAATGATCGCTCCAGCAGCAAGTGTGGGAGAAATCCCTGTCGTCAAAGCAATACCCATCAAAGCTACGCCGATCGTGCTAACGGTGGTGAATGAGCTTCCAGTAAACATAGAGACGACAATTGTGACATATAACGCGCTTACTGCAAAGTAGTTCGGATTAATATAATCCATACCATAAAATAAAAGTGTAGGCACCGTACCACTCATCATCCATACAGCGATCAATATTCCGATCAACATGAGGATAAGAATGGGCATTATAGCTGTTTGGATGCCTTTAATGATAGCTGCCTCAATATCTTTCCATGACACGCCAAATAAACCCAATAAGACTGCTGTGCCAACTGTGGTTGCGAGAAGAGGGATATGAGGTTCTGCTTTTAATAGGAAAATAGATACAAAAAGAAGTGCGAAAATAAAAGCGATGATAATCATACTTTTTGAAAAACTAAGCTGACGGTCCATAACGATAGTGCTCCTTAACATTGTGATTGGGATAAAATTCGGAGATTGCGGTGCTTCCTTACTTTTAAGCTTTTAAGCTTTTAGGCTTTTGGGCAATGAAGCACAGAGGTAATATTAACGATAAGATAGAGAAGAGTCAATGTTAAGAACATACAATGAAGGTTTTTCCATTAAAAAAACAGAGGGCAAAATGCCGCTCTGCTATATATTCACCCTATTCACTTTACAATTGCAGCTTTAAAATATCCTGCGGAGTTTCAAATTTATATTTCGCGGGAATATGCTCATGCTGCTTGCATCCCCATAAAGCTAATCCAAAATCGACACCAGCATCTCTTGCACATTCATAATCATAGATCGTGTCCCCTATGTAAATAGATGATTCAGGGTTTGCTTTTGATACTCTAATAAATTCTAGCAAGGGGTCTGGATGTGGCTTATGCTTTGCTGTATCTTCTGCGATAACGGTATATGATAAATATTTAGTTAAGCCAAATGGAACGAAATCGTCATTTAGCTCATCTCTTGTCTTGGAAGTCACAATTCCTTGAACGATCTCTTTTGACTGTAATGAACTCATTACATCTACAATTCCGTCAAAGATGTTAATAGTATCATAGAAATCTTTCATGAAAACATTCCATCTCTCATTGCCCTCATGAATATCTTCGATCCCAAGTTGTGGTAATGAAGCTGAACCGGGAATACCTAACACAAAATAGAGCTCTGACAATTCATACTCTCTGTTATGATCCACCTTTAACATCTTTTGCAGAGAACTCAGAACAGCGATTTCTGTATCAATTAAGGTTCCATCCACATCAAAGATTACAGTGTTATATTTACGCATAACTACCTCCTATAGGATTACAACAAATACAAGATTATTAATCGTTAAGCTTAATCTATTACTTAGAAAATAACTCTACGGCTTGCGTATCCATAATCGGATTAATATATTTCTCTAGCGTAATCGTTAGGGGTTGAGGATAATCTTTCGCTCCCTTTCCAAAAGTATAACGCATTTCATCCACGGCTGTACCCTCCTTTGAAGTCATGTAGCCACCGAAGTTTCCTGCCGAAGTTGTTTTGATTGCTCTTTTATGCACATGTCCTTCCGCATCAGTAAAAGTCTCAGCAAGTCTAGTGTAGTATTTTAAATATTCGGCATCAGTAATTGTATGCCGCAACAAGATCTCTCCTTCATCTGCATAATTCTCTTGCGTTGGAACAACAAGCTCAAGGCCACTTCCCGGTGCTTCAATGATTTGCTGCTTATTGAGATCGACAACAATTTTCATTTTATTCTTTTCCACTGCCGAGATACCAAAGGTTTTTAATGAAACGGTGTCTGGCTGACGGTTTAGACTGCTCTGGCTGTTCCTGAACACCAGTGTAAACTTGGTGTTGTCCGAATAGACTTCAGAATTGTCAGAGTTGATGATGTCGGGGTAAAATAATTTTTCGGTAGCTCCCCCATTTGTACTAATCAGAACTGGATTAATCAATTGGAAAATTTGTTTATCATTGTTCGGATCATACTCCAAATCTACATAGGTACTAAGCGGTGTATATTGCACTAGATTCACTTTAATCTTTTGCCCGTCAACTGTCAGCGTTTTATCCGTTTTTAGAATTCTTTCCTGTGCTTTGAGCATATCAGGATTAAGTTCGAAAGCAACATCCAGATTAGTCCGGTACTTATTACTACTGGATTGTAGCGCCTTATCTGAAGTTTCAGTGAGAATGACATTATAGTTTACTTCCTTTGGATATTTAACCGTTGGTGAAAGACTAGCAGTGTATATAAAATCCTTAGACTGGCCTGGTTGAATTCGGTTATCGCTGGCAAGCATACTTAGTGCAGCACCTTTATGTAGATTCGACTCCTGTATGCCTTCATATTGAAGCGCAAAATTCGCATGTATAACTTCTTTGTCTGTATTGTTCTGAACACTGTATAGAATATACACCTTTCTTCCATCTGTTACTGCACCAGTTACATCCACTCGGTACCCCTTGTTTTCCGCGCTCTGACCCACCGGCATCACGAGATTCTGTTCCAGAGCACTAGCAAGCGCTGGTTCTAACCTTGAAAATGAACGATAAGCTGCAAAATCATCTGTATTTTTAGGGCTGGCGGTTTGAACTGAAGGTTCAGCCACTTCCTTGGCCGGTAACCCGATTGAAGAGTATGTAAATAAAAGGGCTGCGGCTGCAGCTGCGATCACTCCCAAACCTGCGGTATAAACGCGGCGTTTCTCACGTTTTTTTCCTTCCATAATTCCCTTTCGCATCGCGTTATAAATTTTCATTTCCTGTAAAGTTTCAGTATTCTGATTCATTTCATCAACATTTTTCTGCAAAATACGATCTTCTTTATCTGTCACTCCGTTCACCTCCCATATCACTTCAGCACATTACGAAGCTGTTTAAGTCCCTCGCGTAACCAGGTTTTGATTGTACCTTCAGGTTTTTTTAGCACTTTTGCGATTTCGATTGTAGTCATGTCATTGTAATATTTAAGAAGTACCACATGCCGATATTTGGGCTTTAATCGGTTCAGAGCACGTTCCAGATCAATCCGGTCGTTACTTTTCATTTCCTGAGTTGCAACCTCTGCCAGCTTCTCCGTAGGAATCACTCGTTTTTTTCGTCGTAGTTCATCCATACAGCAATTGATCGTAATTCGAATCAACCAAGGTGTAAATGACTGTTCATCTTTAAGCTTCTTACGTTTCATCCAGGCTCGACATGAAGCCTCTTGTACAACTTCTAACGCGTCCGCTTCTGTCCGTAGATAACTATAAGCGACGGTGTACATTTTCCGATGCTCCACATACAGGCGTTTAAAGAAAACTTCCTCATCCATTCGGGCAAAATCAACCATTCTGACCTCGTCCATCGTCCTATCCACCACTCACCACACCCCCTCTTTTTTTGTCAGTGTCGGTATTAGGATAAAGTCATCGTTCTGATGTTCTTATAAGTAAGACGGAGTTGAACGTAAAAACGATTGATTTTTTTCATAAAAAAGTGCTGGCAAAGATGCCAACACTCCATTCTCATATTTATCGATCACGATTAACCATATAATTCAATAGATGTTTTAAAAAATTGATATTGCGGGGGATCTCTTTTAGCGCCTCCATGGCAAGACAATAGTGCTCCCACATCTCTTTTCTAGCACCTTCTGAACCCAGAATGGAGACAAACGTTGCATTGTTATTCTCAACATCCTGCCCTGTGGGCTTACCCAGTAATTGTAAATCCCCTTCCAAGTCGAGTAAATCATCTTTAATCTGAAAAGCAATCCCCGCATGATAAGCAAATTTCTTCAAAGCTTCAATTTCTGTCTCCTTAACCTGTGCGAGAATCGCTGGCATAACTAGTGAAGCTTCGAACGCAATGCCCGTCTTATAGAAACAAATCATATTTAATTGCTCTAGCGTCAATGCTTTCCCTTTAGAATTCAAATCCATCGCTTGCCCCATGCAGGTATCTTCCGCCTTTTGAGCTGAATATTGCATTAAAGCAATTACGGATTTAGCATCGAATGTAGAAAGGGATGCCTGTTCCTCAATCGACTTCTGAATTAGAAAGAGTCCTGTCAATTCCGCCGTTGCGCTATTATACACCTCATGTAGAGTTGAACGGCCTCTTCGAGTGGGGGCATTATCCTGAGAGGGCAGATCATCGAAAATTAAGGATGCAGTATGCATATATTCCAAAGACCTCAAAAGCGGCACAATTGCCGCGCTGTCTAATCCGTATTCGTTCACCCCCATAACCCAAGTGAGGATAGGTCGTATTCGCTTGCCATCACCCTCTAAACTATAATTGGCTGCATCAATTAACATTTCTTTCATAGCTGGTGTCCCAACAGGTTTATTAATCGGCAATTGATTGTTGATTTCACCACGAACCTTTTGAATCGTATTGTGAAAATCCACCTTTTCCTGCTTGTTGTTTTTTAAATTCGTAAGCATTTGATCTCTTAGTAGTTTGTCAAAAAAATCCACATCATCAGCTTTCAACACCATTTGCTGCACGAGACGATTAAATTCGGGTTGACCCGAAGCAAAGATCTCCATAATCTCTTTATACTTTTCAGTACCCACACGTTCTTTACAACGCTTCAAACCGTTAATTGCTCGATCTAGAATCACTTCACGGGTTTTGGCATCGGAGTGATATACGGAATGGATTAGATGAGAGATGACGGTCCAGTATAATTCAAAAGGGTTTATCAAATCTGAACGTTGATCACGGTATTTCAGAAAATAGGTATACGGCGTTACCGCTCCCTCTTTCATATCGTCAAACATATCTGCAAAATCATCAGCCAGTTGATTGTAAAGACCATAATAAAAAGTGCGTTGATCAAATCCATCATCTGTAGGTGCACTAATAACGGATCGGACAATTAAACGGGAAGAAGAGGATTTTAAGATAATGGGGATATAAAGCTCTTCATTGGTGTATTTAGCATTGGAAAGTTCCTTAACACGGTCCAGCTCCTGAGATTGAAAAAACACAAAGGATTGCTCGAAGAATATGTTCTGCATTTCTGGACGTTGATAGCTTTTAATATATTCGAAAGCTTCACTAAGCTCCGAATGTACGTATCGAATGAATTCCATGTTCTCTCCGGACCATTCTCCAAGGTCTGGCACAGTTCTAGTAAGGATAGCGTCGCGTATCATGAGGGAAAATTGCTCTTTTTCTTGAACCGTTAAGACACTGGAATCGAGAAGATCATCAATATAAGGGTAAGTCAGCCCATAAGAATAACCAAGTCTAATGGCTTCACTAAGCTTCTTAGAACGTTCCAAAGGTGGGGTAATCTCCCCCATTTCCTCCATTACATGCAGAATGACCCCGATAATGATCTTAATTAACTTACGCTGCGCTTGTTCGGCATTCATTTCCTGCGGAATATGGGTTGATACGTTCTTTAGCTTGTCGATCACCCAGATGGTGGCGGTCTCGACGCCTTCTTTCTGCGCCCAGCGATATACTCCTGCCAAGCTCATAAATTCCGATTGATCTCTTATCGTTGTTGAATCGTCTGGGATCAATTGAGATCTAATGTCAGCAACCATTCGCTGAATCCTGTTTTGTGTATCAGTAGAATCCAAGGCTTTGCCCAGATCCCTCATATATAAATAGGACACGCTGCGATCTAAATAATCATCCAATTTACCGTTAAGATTCAGCCAGCCTATATACCTATGATAATCCTGCGAATCAGGTTTCCTTTTCCCTCTAGAGAAAAATGACAACCATGAGCGGCGATGAATATGATGTTTTTTCCATAATTGAATATCTTCAGTGAGAGTAGGTACATAAGTTTGTTCTTTGAACTGCAATTGCAGTGAAATAAAATACTGAGCCGCCCTCTGCTCGGCTAGCGAATAGGCTGAATCGGCATGATCGCTTACATTCACATTCATAGGTGGATTACCTCAACTTCTCTTTTGGTTAATTGTCGGTCATGTTCATATCTTATACGGAGAAGTGTCTTTATGGTTACGAATTCTTCGCCATACGTTTCCCAATAAAGTCAAAGATCAGACCCGCTGTCCTTTTTATAGGCCCCAATGAAACAGGATAATAATAACCCGACTCAAACCAGCCTTGTTCTTTGTAATAACGATAATCCCTGGAATGATCATCAAGCATTGTTTTTATACTTGTACGTGACATTCGAAACAGCATTAATCTGAGAAAAGAAGGAACTGGAGTCTTGGGCGACATAAGGTCCTTATAGAATCTTTCGGAGGCTTTCTTTATTTCTCTCGTCATTTTTTTCTGCGCAACTTCTGTTCTTGGCTCCAAAGTAGTCAAGACACAGCCTTTTGTAACTTGAAATCCGAAATTCTCGCCCATATTACTAAGGTATTTCACAATTTTGCTGCCTCCAAAGATCCCCTGATTGACAATAGCCGTGAAGGTTTTCCCGAAGAATCGAGGTCTATGAAATACAAAAGCAAGCCGGTCCAAGAGGTTCTTCATCGGTGCCGATACATGAAATGCATAATTAGGCGTGGCGAAAATAATTCCGTCAGAATGGATCATTTTCTCCATCAATACATCGCGATCATCCTTTAGTGGACAATATTCCTCACCTTTATTGAAACATATCTTGCAGCCCCGGCAATATTCAAGCCGATAATCTTTTAAAAAGACATACTCAAATTCAATATCACCATATGCTTTTAAATTATTGCCAAATTCACAAACCGCTTCAAAGGTCGCATGCTTTTGTTGATTCCCAATAAATGCAGTAACTTTTTTCATTTGAACCCCTCCATATATGCATATTTTGAATAAGACCCATCAATGTGAATGAATATTATTTTATTCATTCATATTGTAGCACCTTGATCCCTTTTATGCGATATAATTCCATTTGAGAATGCAAAAAAAAGAAGCCCGATTTGACCAGGCTTCTGTTAACTTCCCTCTATATCTTTTTAGCGTAATTATGTGTAACAAAATCAACTAGCAGATTCACACTGCTCTCCATATCGTAAATCTCTGTGTTAACTGTCAATTCGGCATGTTCAGGGGCTTCATAAATAGCATCAATACCTGTAAACTCACGAATTTCACCTTTTCTAGCTTTCTTATATAGCCCTTTAGGATCACGTTGTTCGCAGGTTTCTAATGAACATTGCACATAAACCTCTGCAAACTCGCCAGACTGAAAACGATATCTAATCGCTTCTCTAGCAGCTGAAGAAGGTGAAATCATCGGGACAAGCACTATAAAGCCTAGTTCCAAAAACATAGATGCTACTTCGGCTGCGCGACGCATGTTTTCTTTACGATCCTCTTCTGAAAAGCCTAAATCAATATTCAAACCTTTCCTTAGCTGGTCGCCGTCGATTACAGCACATCGGATGCCTTGCTTAAACAATTCTTTTTCAGCTTGTTGTGCTAGTGTACTTTTTCCTGAACCTGATAATCCTGTGAACCAAAACACGCCCGCTTTATGACCGTTCAACAGCTCCAAATCTTTTCTATTCATTCTAAGACGCCCCTTTCTATATGATTAATATTATACTAGTTTACCGCAGTCTTGAGAGAAATGGCTGATCCTAATTCCTTCTGTATATACGCTATATCAGTCATCTGCTCAATATGGTAAACTCCACCTGTGGGTGGTGAATCATATAGATGTTTTGCTACTGCCGCTGTTACTTTTGCCGTAATGATAGATTGATTCTTTCCTTGTAATAAAAAATCCGCATGATGTAATTTACCTTCTGAATTTCTTCCATGTGCCTCAACCTTAATAGCGAACCCATCATCCCCCAAATGCAGCCGCCCCATAGCACGAACAATTGAATTCTTCAGCCAGCCTATTTGCAGTAAGCGAACGGCTCCAGTTCTTTTCGTTATTGCCAGTATTTTAGTAACTACAGCTGAATCAAGACAAAATCGTGTAGAGATAGACGATGATTTTAGTGTTCTGCTAAGTGTCTGTTGATCTGAGAATGGAAAACGGTAAGCATATCGGTTACCCATCTCATCACCAAAATGATACAACCTTCTGTCTGTAAAGCTCTCCACCTCAACCTGGCGATTATCCTGCTTCACTTCGAACTTAGCTGCTAAACTGTCAACTGTCCATTCTAGCGCCGCTTTGCCATGAGAATCACCTAATCCGAGCATGATCGCAATTTCTATCTCCTCAATCTGATCCATCTGCCGCTCTGCTTCAAGGGCCAGGAGATTAGTGATGCCGGGAGCAAGTCCTACACTTAAGACAGCACTTGACCCATTGTCTTCAGCCTCCCTCTTGTATTTCTCAATTTCATTCAAAAACAAACCGTTCGCAGATACATCCACATAATGAATACCGCTTCGAAACACAGCTCTTATAAAATCCGTATCCGTTTGATCTAAGCACATAATGATTAATTTCACTCGTTCTAACTTATCAGTAGGTAAAGGTTTATTAATATCCAACTGCATCGGCTTAATTTTCCCATCAGTTGCTTGACTGAATTGCTTTGCTTTTACAAGGCTTCGCCCTGCAGCATATACTTTTCCAGGATATTTTTTCTCTAAGATTTCACAAATGGTACGCCCTACATGGCCATATCCACCGACGACTACAATATCTTCTTTTCTCTGCATTTTATCACCGCATCCTATATAATAGAAATAATTAAGAACCATTCTCAATTATACGGATATGGTTTACATTCACTATCCCATAAATGTGGGATACCTGTTTTTATACTCCATGACTAGAGGGCTGACCTATGAAAACCATAAGACAACTTAATCATATTAAACAACAAATCATAAGGTTAGGTACTGTTTCTGAATCTTCACATAGCTACCGTACTTCATTACTGTCGATTTTACGCGAGGCTGTACCCTTTGATGCTGCCTGCTGTACCCATGTTGATCCACAGACACTACTCTCGACAGGTGCGGTGACAGAAGATAACGTGGAATCCATTCATCATCACTTGTTCCAGATCGAATACGGTGAAGACGATATTAATCCCTATGAGCAAATGGTTCATAGTAAAGTGCACGTAGCTACTATATATGAAGCAACCGAAGGGCAGCCAGATTTGAGTGCCCGCTATCAAAAAGTACTGTCTCCGGCAGGATTTGAGGATGAATTACGCGCTGTACTTGTTCATGGAGATGCGTGTTGGGGATATCTGACACTTTACAGAAAGTCGGGTCAGCCTGTATTTTCACAGGAAGATTGTGTACGGATAGCCTTAATGCTTCCTGAGATTGCCGCAAGAATGCGGGCTTTCAGTCTTGAGTTGCCTGAGAGAAATCAGACTTGGCTGGAAGAAGATTACGGTTCCGGAATTGCCGTCCTTTCTGATCAACTAGTTCTCCTCTCCTCCAATCCTACAGCAGACCGCTGGTTAGAGAAACTTCGTTCATTAGAAAAAATTGATCACCATATCCTGCCACGACCAATTCGGGCGGTGAGCACACAAGCAATCAATAGTCCCTCTGAATCTTCGGGGATGGCTAAGTCCTGTATCCGGATGTCAGACGGACCTTATCTGGTGATCCGGGCTAGCCGGCTTCATGCATACGACGGTCAGACGCAAATTGCCATTTCATTCGAGCCTGCACGTCCAGCAGATATGCTTCCTATCATTGCAGAAGCGTATGATCTGACGAAACGGGAACAGCATTTACTTGAAGGAGTAATTCGCGGATTATCTACTAAAGAATTGGCTGCTGAATTACATATTTCTGCTTACACGGTTCAGGATCATTTAAAATCCATTTTTGCTAAAGCAGGTGTCAGCAGCCGTAGAGAGCTTATCTGGCATTTACATTCTCGATATAGCATTTCAGAGAAATAGGATCGCCGAGCTTCTTATCAAAAAAGCCCAAGCCTTTATTAACAAAGGACTTGGGCTTTTATTTTATCTTTTATTTCCTTAATGCGATGCCGTAAATTATTCCAGCTCAGAAGCAGGATCAAACTTCTCCCTGCTCATCACAAATGCTGCCATTAGAGCTATAACTGATGGAATAATTGCCCAAGCAAAGGTATGAACAAGAGAAGAAGATAATCCTTCGGTGATTTTATCAAGAACCTCAGAGGGAATTTTGGCCCGTGTGTCGGGAGTCAAAATTGTACTTGGATCACTTAGATTAACACCTTCTGGTGCCGCGCCTCCCTTACTGAACATGGAAGCTAGTTTATTCGAAAAAATGTGACTTTGAATAATACCAAATACCGTAATGCCAAGTGTCATTCCCAGCTCCCGTGTGAAGCTAAGTGTCGAACTTGCAGAACCCCGTTGTCTTGCTGTAAATCCATGAATCGCTGCATTGCTTAGAACAGAAAATGATGAACCTATGCCAAGACCCACCAGAAACATAAAAATAGTGACCATAAACCGGGAGGAGTCTGGTGTTAGTGTGGTAAGTAGAGCCATACCTGCAACAAGGAGTACTAACGTAGAAATCATGATCGTGCGATAATTAAATTTAGAGAGCAAGAATCCTCCGCCAGCAGCAGTGATAACAGAACCAATCATCATCGGAAGTAGAACAAGCCCCGAATTTGTCGCAGACCCGCCAAGAACCCCTTGAATATAAATTGGAATGTACACCGAGGCTGTAATAAATGCCGCTCCGCTAAATATCGCCATAACATTACTCGTAGAATAGAGACGATTCTTGAACATGCCAAAGGTAATGATTGGCTCTTCTGCACGACGTTCGATAACAATAAAACCAATTAAAAACACAACAAAAGCCATAAACAATCCCAGAATCATTGTCGAGTCCCAAGCATATTTCTTACCCCCGAGCTCAATCGCAAACATGAGACAAAGGATTGAAGCTACAAGTGTAAAAGCCCCAAGATAATCAATTTTCTCTTTGGAATGCTCAACAGATTCTTTGTAGAAGAAAGCGATCATAAAGAATGCAATAACACCAATGGGTAAATTGATATAAAAGACCCAAGACCAATGAATATAATCCGCTATATAAGCGCCAATAAGAGGACCAAAAATACTGGAAATACCATAGGCAGCACCGAATAACCCACCGATTTTCCCCCGTTTTTCTGGGGCCACTACATCGAACATAATCGTGAATGCAATAGGAACGAGTGCCCCTCCACCAATACCCTGAATTGCCCGATAAATACTAAGCTGAACAATAGAATTTGCCGTACCACATAAAGCTGAACCAATCATAAAAACAATAATACCGAAAATAAAAAATCGCTTACGTCCATACATATCCGATAATTTACCGAAAATCGGCATACCCGCCATCTCAGCTATCATATAAGCGGACGTAACCCACATCAATTTGTCAAAGCCGCCAAGGTCACCTACAATGGTTCCCATTGCGGTTGCAAGTATAGTATTATCCATTGATGCCATAAGTGTAGCCAACAATAGAGCTACTATAATAACCCCAACTTTATTTTTCTTTTCCATGCTCCTTTTTCTCCTCCACTTTTCCCAAATGTTTAGTTCTACTCTAATTGTTAAAGGATTGTGCACAGGCTTCATTCCAAACCACGTGATTTTATACCTTTGCAAATTAGTGAATAATTCGATAAAATCAAGACAATTAATTAGGTGTTCATCAAGCATCTTGTTTATTAATTATCTTGACTATCAAGATATAAACATTTTAAAAGGAGGGTCCTCTTTTGTCAAGAGATCGACACAATCAAGTTACAATTCAGCAGGAAGACTTAACTTTACGCATGCGGGGCCTAGGCAGCCGAACGGTTTTGTATCAGCAAAAAGTAGCAACTTCTCTAGGGTTATACAATAACGATTTTCTATCTATAGATATCCTTCATGAAAAAGGTCCTATCACCGCCGGCGAGCTATCCAAATTAACTGGACTTACTACAGGCAGCATTACCACATTAATTGATCGACTTGAAAAAAACGGCTTTGTTCGCAGAGAACATGATCCCAATGACCGTCGTAAGGTGATCATTGTTCCTTTATATGAGAATAACGAGGTTGGAAATGCCTACCTTCCTTTGCACACTAAGATGGTTAAACTGGCGTCTTCCTTAACTGAGCAGGAGCTTGAGCTTATAACAACATTTTTAGGCAAAGCAAGTACCATCCTGGAAGAGCAGATTCACTATCTCAGCACTACAACGAGTAACTAAGACTGTATAATCATCAAAAAGGACGATATCCCATGAAGTCAAATGACTTTGAGATATCGTCCTTTTAATATAAGTATGGATCAAAGAGAAGCTGAAGCTTGAGCAACTAAAGAGACCAATTGTGCAGAATCAAATGTGTCTCCTTTTCGAAGCTTCAGGGTTTTCCTTTCAGGTGGTCCCTCAAATACTCCCTCTGGAAGCGTTAGCTCGGTTGTATTAAAGATTACAAAGCTGACTGCGTCTTTTGATGTCGAGATGGCCGCAGCGTATTTTCCATTTTTCAAAAAATGAGGTTTCTTATACTGAATACGTTCCTGCACATCCGGTATAGCCTGATGAACAACCTCACGTAGTGAGGTGGACAACTCCACCTGCCATGATTCTTTTAGCGCTTCAATAAAATCGATTACTTCCTGATTCATTTTTCATCTCTCCCTTTAAGTAATTAAATGGTTTGCCTGAATAAGCGCAGTAAGTTGTTTAACAAAATCAGGAGGTCCTTTGAGATCCGACGCATCTGCTATGACGAACATAAGATGATGAAATCAACACATCCGCAAAAGAATTTCAAAAATTTAATAGTTTAAATTCCCCTTATATTAATTTCTTGTTCATGTAGTCATTATCCTTCTGGAAAATTAGAGATATCCAGCTCGTTACAAGCAAAAGAGGGAAAAGCTCCTAAGAGCTTCTCCCTTAACCTCGTACATAAAATTAATGAATCGTTAGATTAAAACCGCTCTGAATATAATTCAGATTCGGATAAGCAATGTTGGAGGTTGTCAGGTTATTAAAGGTTGCAGCACCATTGCCTGTATAGGTGTAAATAGCTGCACCTTTATGTGGACCTGAGAACCGTGAAGTTGTTATTCCATCAAGTCCTGTACCGTTAATATTGATGTTGTTGAACACGATGTTCTCGAATCCACCACCATATCCAAATTGAATCGCATCACGCTGGGTATTAATGATGTCTATGTTATTAAATGTAACGTTCTTGATAGCATCATTTGATGCTTCAAGATCAATTGCGCCACGTTCACCCCCATAAAGATCTTTACTCGTACCACTGTTAATAATGGTTGTGTCTGAGAAAACTACACCCGTATTATTCTGGAAATGATAACCTGGAAAAACGGTATTCATACGTATGCCGGAACCACCAACTGTATCAATGATATAGTTATGATCAGCCTTATGACCACTTCCTCCAAAGAAAGCAATCGCTGCCGCACGCCAGTTATTCTCAATGGTGTTATACGAGAAGGTATTATTCACACCAGCAGGTGCACCATTTGTGTTACTGGTCCATACTGCAAGACCATCGTCACCATTATTTCGCACACTGCTATTGCGTACAATTGAATTGCTAGTTCCTTGCGAGAAGTTGATGCCGTCTGCAAGATTGTTCCGAATCCGACTGTTTTCAACTACCAGCCCGGTAGCATAAATCGCAGGTGTATGAGCGTAGTCGCCTACCCACATTCCGCATTCAAAATGCTCTACCCAGACATCATGGATAATAGAGTTGGTTCCAAAGTTATCCATAAAACCTTTGTAAATTGCATTTTGTCCATAACGTGAGCGCAAATTAGAATTCATATATACATTACTGAAATCTAGCTTACCTGAAATACGGAGTGAAATACCACCGCCCGCAGCATTAGGATTGGTGAACTGAATATTGGTGTGCCAGAGACCAGCACCAGTAATAGTGAGGTTATTGATCATATTACTAGCAGAACCAATCTCCCACATACTGCTAAGATTAAAGGTTCCTGCTGGAATATAAATAGACTTACCGCTTGCCACGGCTGCATTTACAGTAGCTTTAAAAGCTGCCAGATCATCTTGTCCATCGTTTGCCACAGCACCGTAATCTGTTACAGATACGGAGTTAGCTGGGCGGGCAATTGCTGTTGGAACAGATTCAATTTCAAGGAAATCCACACCATATTCCAAGCTATCTCCATTGTTCTTCTGGATTCGAATCTTGTCCCCAGGTTGGAGGGGTGTATCCATCTTCCAGTGAACTTCATCAAAACGGAATAGTGGACGTCCAGCACTAGGTGTATCGCCAGGCATATCACCTGAGAAATACTGCCAGCTGTAGTATGAGGTTAAGGAAACTGTTTTTACTTTCGCTCCATTCACATACACATCCAGTGAACCATTCAATCCCATCCCATCTGCAGAGTCAGGCATTGTAAATCTCATAGTTACACCTGCGCCGCCTTGACCCTGTCTGACCGTCCACTCTAAGTTCGAACCATTCGAAGGAAGAGCTATATAACGCTGACCAGAAGCCTCAGAGGCGATTAATGCTTGATCAAAGGTTGGCGCCGATTTCAATGTCGCGCCACCCCCGAGTGTAGCATCCTCGGTATCATATCGGCTATACGGCATGCTTGCACCACGCGCAGCATAGACAACGAGATTAGAAACACTTACATTATTCGCTTGCTTGGCAGCTATCTCATTAGCATCCACTTCAACAGTAGTGGTAACTGTGTAGTTACCATTAATCGCTGTCCAAGTCCCTGGAATCGCAACATTAACTATTGCCCCCGCTGCTAAGGCACCGTTATAAGATCCATTATAGGTTTGAATAGTGGACCCCGCAGAGTTTTTAAGAACAACGCTTATACCATGTGAACCACTTGCAGAGGCAATGGTTCCTTGATTCTTAAGATTTACATTAAACGCTACATTGTTATTAGCAACAGGATTACTTGGTGTCCATGTAACAGTTCCCACTAAGTCAGAGCTGGACACTGGAGCGATAATAAGTGACGCTGGGTTCGTGTAGCTGTTATTCGCTTCATTTTGTTCGATAACTAGGTTGTCTTCATCAACTTTGGCACTAACTGAATACGTTGCGGCAGGCTTAACTCCTGCGGTAAGTGTCATCGATGCTGTTGTCGATGCTCCAGTTGCTAGTACACCTACCGGAGCTGAGCCTACAAGCTCATTATTTAAATAGAAATTAACAGTAGTAGCTGGAGAGCTGGCATTGCCGATATTCTTTACGATTGCGTTCAGCGTAATCGCATTAGACTCAACCGGATTCGTTGGTGACCAGGACATGCCAGTAATCACCAAATCCGGATTCGGAGCTGGAGTACCGTATACTTCAAATTCGGCGATCTGTCCAGCTGGAGCACCCGAGTTGGCAGTAATATTAAGCTGTAGATGTTTGACAGTTGCGGTAACAGGAATGGTTACTGTATTTCCTGAAGCTGGATTAAACGAATACGATTGTGCTGACACCAGATTCCCAAATGTCGTTGTGTTCTGATTGTGACCGAGCACTTGAATCGTTTGGGTACGTGCTCCCCATGCAGCGGCTGGATTTAACTTTAGAACGATGGAGGAAACGTTGTAGTTTGACCCCAGGTCAAGTATCAATGAACTAGGATTACTGCCACCTTCCCAGTATGTGTTGGTGCTGTTGTCATTAGCATTTGCTGCCACAAATGATTGCGTATTAGAGGATGCGGTAATCGATTTGCCAACCGCGATATTACTGCCCGCAACAGGTGTGGCCGTTGGCGTTGGTGTGACTGTTGGCGTTGGTGTGGCTGTTGGCGTCGGTGTGACTGTAGGCGTCGGTGTGGCTGTTGGCGTTGGTGTAACTGTTGGCGTTGGTGTGGCTGTTGGCGTCGGTGTTGGTGTACTAGCTCCATAAATTTCGAATTCAGAAACTTGCGCTGCCGGCCAACCCGTATTGCCTGTTACATTCAGGCGTACATAACGAGTGCTGGTTGCTGAAAAATCAATCTTAACGGTGTTCCCTCCTGCTGAAGGATTGAACACATAATCAGCTGAACCAACAATGTCAGTGAATGTAGATCCATTTGTGCTGCCTTGAACGGCGAGTGTTTGCGTACGCGTCTCCCAGCCCGTTGGCAGCTTCAATACGATTTGGTCAATACTTGTCTCTGTACCGAGATCTACTTGGATCCATTGCGGAAATGCATTATTGCTGCTTTCCCAATACGTCTCTTGATTGCTGTCTTTCACATTGTTTGGACTATACGTTTGTGATTGACCACTAGCCGTCACAGTTTTGCCCAGCGTCAAATTCGCACCACCAGAGGCACTAACAAATGTGAACGGACCCGCTGCCAGGTATAAACTTGAAATCAACAGGGTTACTACAAGCGACCAAACGACATACTTGTTGCGCATTATAATCCTCCTCTTAATGTAGATACTCACTAACGTGTCGCCTTATCGGAGTGCTCAAATGATAGCGTTTACAATCAAATTCATCTCAGAGCACATTAAATAACAACCGATCCTCCTTTCAATGTGAGACACTCTCATTATAGAGAAAGAGCGGATCAAGCTATAAGATGTAATTCTACGGAAAAGATATGTGATACCAATATCGCGCAACTACCCTAAATATGGAATCTATTAACATCACGTCCATCAAATAAAGGCCTGATTTCTCAGGCCCTAGTTTTTTATGAAGATTAACTTGTCGTTTTAAGTTCTTTTTCATTAGCTGAATCTGGAGAGTTTAATAAAACCACACCTCCAACTATTAATACTATGCCTGCAAGTGTAAGCATACTAAATGGATCCCCCCATATTACGATACCAACGATTGCGGTTAGAACTGTACCTACACCTGCCCAAATCGCATAAGCTAGGCTTAAAGGTAAAACTTTGAGACTTATGGACAAACTATAAAATGCGATAATAAAACCAATAATAATACCTATAGTAGGCAATATTTGTGTGAACCCTTCTGACATTTTCAGCATAGTTGTACCTATTACTTCGCTTATAATAGCTACTCCCAGTACCCAAAAACCCTTATTCTTGTTCATAACATTTCCTCCAAGCTCTAATGAGATCCACCAGAAAGTTTCATAATGACTACTCCACCAATGATAAGAATCAGGCCGAGTAGTTTTTTCAGATTGAAGTTTTCTTTATAAATGATGACTCCAATTAACGCAGTTAAAGCCGTACCTACCCCCGACCAAATACCATAAGCCGTCCCTAGTGGAATCGTTGAAAGCGCTAAAGAAAGACAATAAAAGGCTGAACCCATGCCGAGTACGACTCCTATTGAAGGTAAAATCTTTTTAAACCCGTTAGAAACCTTAAGCATGGAGCTACCAAATACCTCGCAGATAATCGCTGTTGCCAGTAACAGATATGAATTCAACAATAGCCCCTCCTTACTCCGTCATGTTTATTAATTCTTGAATTACTTTATCTCGTAAATCCTTATCTAAAGCTCCTAACCCGAACATTTCTGAATACCATAAACCGTCCGCTGCCAGCCTGACAATTGTGGAACGTACAGGATCTATTCCATCGTTCTCTATATTGTTTTGCCATACTGAGTATTGATCTTGAAATTTCTTAAGGATATCCGGATTCGTAAAAAGAGCAGCCGAAAGCGCGGTGCTAATCTCTTGCTCTTCCTTAAGATCGTCGTCTATCGCCTGAACAAACGCTCGTCCCCACTTCCCCGTTTCTCTAGATGCGTTCGATACTCTTTCTTGAACATTACTGAAAAAATCACTTGTTAATTCTTCCACCATACTTTTTATTAAAGCTTCCTTATTCGGAAAATGGTGCAGCAGTCCACCTTTACTGACCCCGGCTTCTTTGGCAACGGCTTCAAGCGTAAGCTTCTCCACCCCATTATTTTTAACTACTATAGAAGCTGCTAATAAAATACTACTTCGTTTTGAATTACTGTTCACGAAAATCACCTCTGTTATTTACTATACCGTCTGGACGGTTTTATTGTCAAATAAAAAATCATTACCTTAGATCAAAAAAAGCCTGGTAATCCAGGCCTCCAACATTTTTAAAGCAATTCACATTAAATTTTTAATATACCAAGCATCACAAGCGAAATGCTCCGACCCCGCAAGCGGTTCATCCAAAAGCTCAAATCCATTTTTCATATAGAAACGGTTAGCTGCGTGCATGTTTTGAAGTGTCTCCAAATAACATTGGTTGTAATGAAGCTTAGCAAAGTCCAACGCTGTATTTAAAAGTTCTTTGGCTATCCCGTTACCTCTAATCGACTGAGATAAATACATTTTTTGTAACTCACATATCTTGTCATCATTCCCGAAAGGAGCAATGCCACACCCCCCTAATACTTCCCCTCCCTCTTCGACAACCCAATAAGCCCGATTCTCACTATGATTATAATCATCTGATAAATGATGCAGGCTGTCATCCTCCCAGGCTAGACCCGAGCGATTCCCGCCAAACTCAATTAGGCAGTCCCTAATGACCTTTTCAATGGAGCTATTATCTTTCATTTGTAATAGTCTGATATTCATGAGTAACGTTCTCCTATCTTTCGATTAGCTTTCTTCAGTTATTATATTGTATCAAGCTTCAGAATGGATAATTATAATGGGATTCAAACATAATATAGAGAAATTTATTTAGGAGGGGCTTCAATGAAAATGGCAGCTAAGCAACTCTCGATTGCAGCATTAGGTGGGGTTCATGAAATTGGTAAAAATATGTATATCCTGCAATACGCAGATGATATTGTTGTCATTGATTGCGGCTCTAAATTCCCAGATGAAAGTCTCTTAGGGATTGACCTAATTATTCCTGATGTTTCGTATTTATTAAATAATATTGATAAGGTACAAGCGTTGGTGGTGACTCACGGACATGAGGATCATATCGGCGGGATTCCTTACCTGCTTAAACAGTTGAATATCCCAATATATGCTTCCCGTTTAACCTTAGGATTAATCGAAAATAAACTTAGGGAACATGGAATTTTACGACAAACGAAACTCCATTGTATTAATTCAGAATCTACGTTAACCCTGGGAGCCATTACTACAACATTTTTTAATACAAATCATAGTATTCCAGATTGCCTTGGCGTAGTATTCGATACACCTGAAGGTATCGTAGTTCATACGGGAGACTTCAAATTTGACATGACGCCTGTCAACAAGCAGTATCCAGATATACATAAAATGGCCGATATTGGGAAAAACGGTGTAAAGATCTTGCTGTCAGAAAGCACTAATGCTGAGCGTCCTGGCTTCACCCCTTCTGAAAAGCTTGTTGGCGCTCACATAGAAGAAGCCTTTTTAAAAGCAGACCGTAGAATTTTTATTTCTACCTTCGCCTCAAATGTACATCGTCTACAGCAGATCATTGATGCTTCTCATTTAACTGAACGTAAATTGACCTTACTCGGCAGAAGTATGGTAAATGTAGTCAGAGTGGCCCAAGAACTCGGTTATTTGAACATTCCGGACGATATGCTGATCGAACCTGCAGAAGCTGCTAAGCTCCCTCCGGCACAGGTAACTGTTTTATGTACAGGCAGTCAAGGAGAGCCCATGGCCGCACTATCCCGCTTAGCGAACTCAAGCCATCGATTGATGGAGATCCAGGCTGGGGACACGGTGCTGCTCGCAGCCAATCCCATCCCGGGAAATGAACGGAATGTTTCAAGGATTGTCGATAATTTATATATGCTGGGTGCTAAAGTCATCTATGGTTCACGCAGTGAGCTTCACGTCTCCGGGCATGGCAGCCAAGAGGAGCTTAAGCTAATGCTGACTCTAATGAAACCTGAATACTTTATTCCGATTCATGGTGAATACCGTATGCTGCATCATCACAGCTTGTTAGCGGAGGCGGTAGGCGTCAAACCGGAAAATATCTTTATTCTAAAAAATGGAGACATCGTTGAGTCATCGTCTGGTGTTGTCCGCCAATCCGGTCGAGTGACTGCTGGGCAAATTCTAGTAGATGGCCTTGGGATCGGAGATATTGGAAATGTTGTGCTTCGCGATCGTCGCCAGCTGTCAGCAGACGGCATTCTGATTACAGTGATTACACTGAGCCAAACCGATGGACGTCTATTAAACGAGCCAGACACTATTTCCAGGGGATTCGTTTATGTCCGTAACTCCGATAATTTAATGGACGAGATCAACCAGCATGTAACATCGACCCTTAAAAAAATGAACGAAACGGATCTCGGCCAATGGAATATCATCAAGCAGACCATCAAAGAATCATTAAGTAAGTTCCTATACGAAAAAACGAAACGGCGGCCAATGATTCTTCCAATCATCATTGAGGTTTAATGTAGGAATGCAATCGAATAGATATTGGCGAATTCTTACTCCATTATGAGTAAGAATTCGCCTTTTTTGTGTTTTATAGTTTTATACTCTCCTTTTATATCTTCTGCTGATAGTATTAGGTTCAGATGCAAATCTCTACATATTGAAGTACAACTAAGCAAGAATTATCAAAATCCCTTTAAATAGGTGAGGTATATTAATACCAGGGAGGTGATCAGGCTGTATTACAAGATGATTCACAATAGTATTGAATTTATTGAGAACCATTTGGAAGAAGAATTGAATCTGGACAGAATTGCGAAAGAGGCTGGATTCTCCAAATATCATTTCCACCGGCTCTTTCAGAAATATGTCGGCAAAAGTTTAGCTGAATACATTCGTTCCCGTAGGTTGAGTTCTGCTGCCCAACTGCTGCTCTATTCCGAAGAACGCATTCTAGATATTGCACTGCTTTATGGTTTTGATAGTCAAGAGGCTTTTACAAGAGCTTTTAAAGGACTTTATGCTCTCCCCCCAGCCCAATACAGGTCGCAGATAAAACTATTGATTCAGGAAAGAGAGGAATTAACCATGTCCGAAATTAAAGGTTGGTTCATCACCGGAACATCCCCCAGCAAATATAAGGCATCATTAGATATGCAGATTTACCATAAGGGAAGGAACTCTGTATCACTGGAATGCGCAGAAACTGAACCACCTGAAGAGAACGAATTTGGTACTCTAATGCAGCAGTTTGATGCAAAAAATTATCTCGGGAAGCGGATGCGGTTTGCCGGCTTTATCCGGACCGAAGAAGTCAGCGACTGGTGCGGCTTATGGATGCGTATTGATGACAAGCTCCAGAATATGCTGGGTTTTGACAACATGCAGTACAGAAGCATTAAAGGAACTGCTTCCTGGAATTTTTACGCTTGTGTGCTGGATATCCCGGCAGAGGCGGATTGTATCAACATTGGTATTCTCCTATCGGGATCAGGAAAGATTTGGCTAGATGACTGCACATTTGAAGAAGTAGGCCTGGACGTTCCCGTCACTGATTCCCGTGCACGGACAGAAGAATTTCCGACGGAACCACAGAATCTGAAGTTTGAAGCCTAAAGTCTTCTTATCGGACGGAAAGTTTTGAGGAGTGATCTATTCTTTGTGTTAATTATGAAAATCATTAAGGCGGCCATCAATTTTTGACGGATTTGTTATCTGGAAATCTGCATTGAAAGTGGAATCACTCCACATGATGATCTTGATTTCTACTCAGACGCCAATTTTAATCGCCACAATTAATGCAGATAGTGCCTCGGAATAAAAAACAGGATACCCTTCGGAGTATCGAAGTAAGGTATCCTGTTTAAGATTCGTTAATTGAACTCGTATACTTAGAATACTTTCGTTGTCCAATCTTCGCAATTCCAGATATCGGTTACGATGTCCTGATAAAAATCGGGTTCGTGAGAAATCATAATAATGCTTCCTTTGTATGCTTTTAGAGCGCGTTTCAGTTCATCTTTGGCATCGATATCCAAGTGGTTCGTCGGCTCATCTAATACAAGAATATTAGTTTCGCTATTAATCAGCTTACATAGACGAACTTTAGCTTTTTCCCCACCACTTAGTACAGCAATCTTACTCTCAATATGCTTCGTGGTTAATCCGCATTTAGCTAGAGCAGCACGTACTTCGAATTGTGACAGAGACGGGAATGTATCCCAGATTTCCTCAATACAAGTCTTGTAATTGCCTTCCTTCATCTCTTGCTCAAAATAGCCAATCTCCTGATGGTATCCACGTTCTACCGAACCGGACAAAGCAGAGATTTCACCTAAAATGCTGCGCAGTAAAGTTGTTTTACCAATTCCGTTTGCCCCAACCAACGCGATCTTCTGTCCACGCTCCATCAACAAATTAAGCGGTCTGGACAATGGAGAGTCGTAGCCGATAACCAATTCTTTTGCTTCGAAAATCATCTTGCCGGCAGTTTTACCTTCTTTAAAGTTAAACTGGGGTTTCGGTTTCTCCTTGGCAATCTCGATGATCTCCATCTTGTCGAGTTTCTTCTGTCTGGACATCGCCATGTTACGGGTAGCCACGCTGGCTTTGTTACGAGCTACGAAATCCTTCAGCTCTGCTATTTCTTGCTTTTGGCGATTATAGGCAGATTCAAGCTGCTGTTTTCTCATTTCGTAGACTTGTTGGAACTGCTCATAATCACCCACATATCGGGTCAGCTTTTGATTTTCCATATGGTAGATCAGGTTGATAACACTATTCAAGAATGGCATATCATGTGAGATCAGAATAAAAGCATTATCATACTCTTGAAGGTAACGTCTCAGCCATTCAATATGCTGCTCATCCAAATAGTTAGTAGGCTCATCGAGGAGCAAAATATCTGGTTTTTCAAGCAATAGCTTAGCAAGCAAGATTTTGGTACGTTGACCACCACTAAGATCGGCTACATCGCGATCCAATCCAATGTCAGTAATCCCTAGTCCACGCGCGGTTTCTTGTACTTTCGCATCGATCATGTAAAAGTCTTGATTTGTAAGTGTATCTTGGATGGTACCTACTTCTTCAAGCAGCTTTTCCAGCTCTTCAGGTGAAACGTCACCCATTCTGCCATACATATCGTTCATCTCTTGCTCAAGATCGAACAGGTACTGGAAAGCACTTCTGAGTACATCTTGAATCGTCATTCCTTTGGTTAACACTGCATGCTGATCGAGGTAGCCAACACGCACCCGCTTGGACCATTCGACTTTACCTTCATCAGGTTGCAGTTTGCCTGTAACAATATTCATAAAAGTGGATTTTCCTTCGCCGTTAGCGCCGAATAATCCGATATGCTCGCCTTTTAGGAGACGGAATGAAACATCCTTAAAGATCGCACGATCTCCAAAGCCATGACTTAATCCTTCAACATTTAATATGCTCATTTATGGACACCTTTTTCTTATTTTTCTCGCTATATTATAAGCAGGATTAGCTAAAAACTCAATGGAGAAGCAAAAAATTATCATTTTATGGGCTAATCCGCGAGCAATTCTAGTTTTGTGGACCGTCATTTGCCGAGAATGGGATTACGCTGGCGATTGCTCGTCATCTTTTATATGATAGTATGCATAGATACATATTGGAGTTGACTTGAGAACTAAGGAGAATTAGAAATGAATAAACTTGTATTTTTTCTTGGTCCAGCTGGAGCAGGCAAAACAACGTTAGCTAAAGCGATTGCTTCGCGGCGCAAAATACCTTTTTTCGATATGGATATTCTACTACGGCCTGCTGCTGACGCGATAATGACTTTACACGGACTGGATCCGGCAGATAGAGACTCAGCTGAGTACAAAAGGTTATGCCGCGATTTAGGTTATCGAATCACTATGGATGCTGCGCTGGATAATATAGGCTTGGACGTCGATGCTTTTGTAGTTGGTCCCTTTACCAAAGAGGCGGCCAATCCTGACTGGATCAGCCATGAGTTAGCTCGGATCGGGCGTTCCCTTCATGATGTTGAGGTCAAGGTTGTCTTGGTAGGGTTAGCCAACGAGGAATTGTACCTTGAACGAATTCAAGACAGACAATCACCACTAGATGAATGGAAGTTCCAGCATTGGAATGAATTCCGCACTTCTCTTGGCAACCGTACGGTAGAATGGCCGCTCCCGGCTGAAAATATTGCGTTGATCGACAATTCTAACCCGGATATCAATGCTACTGTTGCGGCGGTAGAACAATTTATATACGGCTAAACTTTCGGACCCAGATGACCTTATTTCCACATTTATCACCTTTTGTGCAGAGTTTCGGACTCCAGTGCAGCTATTCGTTAGAAAAGTGCGCTTGGGGCGTGTTTTCCGTGCCAATAGAGACGATGCGGTCCGATAGAATTGCAAAAGTGCGATAATGCTGCGTTTAGGGTCAGCTGAGTCCGATAGCAGCAGCGTTCGCGTCAAATAATGAGAGCAAACGATGTTTGAGGTTTGGACAAAGAGCCTTGCCTAAACTTTCGGTCTCAGATGACCTTATTTCCACATTTATCCCCTTTTGTGCAGAGTTTCGGACCCCAGTGCAGCTATTTGTTAGAAAAGTTTGCTTGGGGAGTGTTTTTCGTGCCAATAGCGACGATGCGGTCCGTTAGGATTGCAAAAGTGCGATAATGCTGCGTTTAGGGTCAGCTGAGTCCGTTAGCTGCTGCGTCCCCCGTAAAATAATGACATCAAACGATGTTTGAGGCTTTGACGAAGAGTTTTGGTTAGGGTTTCGGACCCAGATGACCTTATTTCCGCTTATATCCCCTTTTGTGCAGAGTTTCGGACCCCAGTGCAGCTATTCGTTAGAAAAGTGCGCTTGGGGGATGGTTTTCGTGCCAATAGCGACGATGCGGTCCGTTAGGATTGCAAAAGTGCGATAATGCTGCGCTTAGGGTCAGCTGAGTCCGATAGCAGCAGCGTTCGCGTCAAATAATGAGAGCAAACGATGTTTGAGGTTTGGACAAAAAGCCTTGGCTAAACTTTCGGACTCAGATGACGTTATTTCCGCTTTTATCACCTTTTGTGCAGAGTTTCGGACCGCAGATGACGTTATTCCCACAATTCTTTTATTGAATATACTTCTGACTGACCAAATCATCAGCAAGCACCGCGGTTGGTATCACAAATTCAACGGAGCCCATATAACCCGGTGCGACATCGTATTTGTTAAACACAATCACAAGCTTACCTTCGGTGTTGATATAAAAGCTCTGATTCTTCGTAATGGAGGTAAACTGATCCGTTGGTACATCATCGCCATACTCAGGGATCCAGTAAACTTTCTCAGAGTCTGCTTTCATTTGAGCAATCATCTGTTCTTTAATATTTTCGCTGATGCGTTCAATGTATTGATCATCTTTAAATAGCATTGGCAATGTAATAAGGATCTGGTTCTCTTTGTCTATCGTATCAAAAGTAACTTCCATTGAAGATGAACCAGCGGTTTCCTCAACATATCTGCCAATGGAGAAAATGCGCTCATTATCCGTTTTCACTTCATAACCTACATCCAGCCCCAAATGGCCCCCACCTTGTTCCTTCAACGCTTCGATCTCCGCTTGGAACTTTTCGTATAGTGCTTTATTCTCACTTAAATATTTGCTGTTCAATCCAAGCTCCAGTTCTTTATTTTCCATATCCGTAACGGCTGGAACCTTGATATTTGCATCGTAGTTCTCTTCTTCTACAACGTATTCTTTAATAGTCAGCACTTTTATTATCCGATCTACGCCTGGAATGGAAGATAATGCACTAGCTACGGTTGTACTGGTGTTTATGGCTACTAGAAAAATAACTGCGGCCGCACCAACACTAGCCACCCACTTAGTTGTCGTGTGTTTTTTTCTATTGGCTTTAAGTGACTGCTTTATAGAACGGTTTACAATCAAATCAAGTTCATCCGGAATGGGAATATCGGTATACTCTTTATGTAATTCTTGTATTCTTTCGTCCATCTTACTTTATCTCCTTTAAGGCTTCATCATTCAGCTTCACCCGCAATAACTGAAGGGCCTGATACAGCCTTGTCTTTATTGTATTGGTGTTCTCGTTAAGAACTTCAGCCACTTCATTAATCTTCATATCCTCAAAATATCTAAGCACGATCACACTTCGGTATTTCGCCGGCAACTCTTCCAGTGTTCTTTTCAAATCCATATCTGTATAGCTATCCTCAACAGCCGGACTATAGGTTTCTATTATCTCTGGCTCCATCGTCTGAACCTTCTTGTTTCTGCGCAAAAAGTCTAAGGAAGTATTCACGACAATCCTGTAAAACCAGCTTTTCACGGCATCGTGATCCTTTAGCAAATCCATTCGTGTCATCGCTTTATAAATAGAATCCTGCACAATGTCGAGGGCATCCTCTTTGTTTTTCACATAACTGTAAGCAAGCCGGTATACATTTTCTTTGTTTTCTTTGATACATCGCGTCAATATTTTCTCGGTTTTCCTATTCAACATGGTCGATTATCCTTCTCTGTTTGTGATCTGGTGTTGTAACAGGAGTAAGACGTTTGGTGAGTATAAAAAAGTTTGGAGATTCCAAATAAATTATTTATTTTCTTTTTCCAAAGCTTTAATTAGAATTGATGCATAATACTTGGCACCCTCACGTTTCAAATGAATACCATCTTTGTAGAAGTAGTCGTCTTTTCCTTCACTAGCTGAGTACCAGTCTACTATGGTCGTATTCCTGAATTCACTGGAAACTTTTGAAAGGGTGGAATTCACAGTCTGCTCCCACTTTCTCGGCACACGTGTATTGACCAAAATAATCTGCTCCGCATCGCTTAACGAGTTTAGTAGTTTACGTAATTGCTTGGAGTTAAAAGCTCCATTCGTTCCCAGCTCTATGATCATCCGCTCCCCTAACCGTCCTTGTGCTCTAAGCTGATCAATTACCTCCTGTGCCTGCATCATCTGTCTGCCGACCTTTCCATCGATGACAATACCAGGGAGACTTTCTACCAAAAATGGTGCTGCATCCAAAATGACAGAATCGCCAATGGCCGTAATATTCTTTCCGGTTTGATTTTTCCCGGTTACCGCTATGTTTCCTTCTGGTTCAACTTGTTGCTCTTCAGTGTCAGGTTTTTGCTTCTCAACATCAGTCGTATTTTTTTCTACAGGTGGTACCAATGAATTGTGATCTATTGGATCTTGCGCTGTTCTCTCTTGCTGTACATTCTGCTTATCTGCAACTTCGATTGGAAGTGTGTCAGATTCAGCGTTGGATAAATATCCATTGCAGGCAATCGGAATAAGAATCAAAAAGATCATGGTCATAAGAAAGACTGGGCGGTAGCTGCGGCGTTGTTTTGCACTCCTATGGTTCCAAATATCTCTTAATGATCCCCGCCGGAGCGGCTCCTCCACATATTTGTATGATAAGGCTGCCAGTAGAAAACTTCCTGCTAACTGAAGGATAATTCGAAGCACGCCGCTCTCATCTGGATTCCCATTAGGGCTGGTAAGAATTATTACGGGATAATGCCAAAGGTATAAGCTATATGAACGTACACCTATCCATCGCAAGGGTTTACAGCCCATTTTCCGTCCAAGAGAGCTGGCAGGATGAGCAAGCACGGCAATCACTACTGCAGTAATGATAGAGATGATCAAAAATCCACCCCGATATAGTGATTCATCAAACTCGTTAACCCGGTAAACTAGCACCATTAATACCAGCAGTCCCAGAGCACCAATGATATCAAACATATAACGAGATCTTTTTGTGACTGTATTTTTAAGTTTCTGACTAGGCCATGCAACAGCAAGCGCCGCTCCAATTAGAAGTGCAAATATGCGAGTATCTGTTCCATAATAGACCCTGCTTGGATCTGTGCCCGGTACATAGAACATAGCCATGGCTAAAGCTGAGACAGCAGCACAAGCCAGAATCCAGGCAATAAGTTTACCTCGACGAGGTATGATCGTTAGTCCTAATACGAGCAGCAGCGGCCATAGAATATAAAACTGTTCTTCAATAGAAAGTGACCATAAATGTCCGATCGGAGAAGGAGGTCCAAAACTTTCGAAGTACGAAACATCATGAAATATTAACCACCAGTTATTAACGTAAAATAGTGATGACATGAAATCTCCTGTCAGCCCATTTAATCTCGTGGGATCTATGATTAAGAGCCATATGGTGACAACGATCAGCATGACTATCGTCGCCGGCAGCAACCTCCGTGCTCTACGTATCCAAAAGTCCAGAAGGTCCAATCTTCGATGACGCTCCCATTGGTTAATGATTTGGTCTGTGATGAGATAACCCGAGATCACAAAAAAGATTCCCACTCCCAGCAGTCCACCCCCAGCCCATTTCAAATTCAAATGATAGGCTATGACAGCGAGTACGGAAAAAGCTCTTAGTCCATCAATACCAGGCATATAACGCTTGTTGTCATTCATTCTGTTTCAGTCCTTACCCTTAATTTGTTGTTCATAGGCAGGACGCAGGAGCAGTTCAAAAAGTTCTTTAAACTGGCTAATCTGTTATCAAAAGTAAAAAAACACCCGCGCAAGAATTACCCTGCGGGATGTTTTTAATAAATCAAACTACTTTCACAAACTTCTAAATGGTTATTTCTGAACTTCAACCTGAAGAATTTCTGATACGAATTGAACAGGTACATAGGTTTTGTTATCTTGCAGAACAGGTGCGGCACCTAAAGCTTTAGGAGTCATTTTTGCGAAGAAGTATGAATCTTTGTTAAGCGTAACACTTGTCCACTGTGCTCCTTTCATCAACTCAGCGGTTTTGGTAGACTGATTCCATTTCAATTCATAGTTTAGTTGACTGGCCACATCACGAAGCGATACCATGAGCACGCCTTTCTTATTCGTGAAAGTAGCTACTTTTTTCAAATCAAGCTTAGTTGTATCAGTTGAACTATGATTTAAGCTGAACCGAAACTCTGGTGAACCTACATAACCTGGCGCAATGCTGTATTTAGGGAATACGATTACTAAGTTACCTTTATCGATATAGAACGACTGCTCAGTTGAAGTTCCTGTGTACTCTTCTAAGAAATATTTATCTGAATCCTTTTTAATCGCTGCCAGAATGTCTGCATCGAGCTTCTCTTTGTAGTTAGCGCCCAGTAGATCCGTTAGTGCAACAGGTTCTGCCTCAGCTATATTTTTCACATTATAAGTATCGATCCGCGGCATGCTTGTTCCACCTTCAGAACCTTCAGTAGTAACAGTCAAGGAGATAACGCCTGCTGGAGAACCTGTTCCATCTGATTTCAGATCATAAGTAATGTAAAGATTATAAGGATGATATTCCATTTGATCAGCCTGTGCTTTTTTGCCCATTTCTGCGGCGTCTTCCTCCCACTGTGCCAGATCCTTTTCAGCATGAGAGAGGATAATATCGTTCAGTTCATCTTGATAATGAGTATCCAGCATTCCTGTTAGCTGTGGTACTTTTAAATCTGCAATCAGGTATTTACTTGTTGTGTTAAGTACTTTTTCTTGCACTTTTATGCCAGCAAGGGCTGGTGCCTTCGACGGTAAAGCCGCAGAAACATTAGCTGTTACTTGTGTGGAAACCATAGCATGAACCGGTAAAGAAGCTGCACTCACTCCCATAATGGCTACACATCCAACTGCACTCATTTTAAATAGATTTTTTGTTCTTTTGTTCATATCTCGTCATCCTCCATCTCTATTTATAAGTGCCTTCCGATGACACTCATTAGCTAGGACGCAGGAGGACCTCTAAAAAGTTTGCTGGTTTTCTAATTTAAATATAATTTCTTCAACTTCTGTACCCCGTAACTCTACGTAAAAAGGCTGCACCTCATCATTTAGACAATACTCCAGCCGCAGTCTGAGGTTTTTCCATGTGACCATTTCCAATGCTTGTTCTATCGAAAAAAAAACCAACTTCTAAGCTCTCGGAACTAGTAGCAGGTTCGCCGCCGATGGCTTTCCCTAGAAATAGGTTAGTACAAATAGATCGATCAACATTTTGAAAAACTCCGCAGAACTTATTTATCTCTATATCAATGCCCGATTCTTCTTTGGCTTCCCTGATTGCTGCTTCTATAAGGGACTCCTCCTCTTCAACCTGTCCGCCTGGCAACTCCCAGCCTCTACGTGGACCTTTTATTAATAAGATTTCTTCTTGATCATTGAATACAACTGTAGCTGCTGAAAGAATATGTTTGGGGGGATTCATATCCATTGTTACCTCGCTCTAAATTTATTCTAAGCCTTAATTTATTCTGAATACAGGTCCTTTGGGTGAGAAAGGTAAGTCATTTCCCTTGGGCAAAATATAAGCATGGTCTCTTTTAAGGGTCAGCTTGTCACAATAACCATCTGTAATAATTAGAAGTGGTCCTTTTTTCGGAAAATCCTCAGCTTGTTGAATCAAATCAATAGCTGGTTGTAAGATCGTTCCCCCTCTTCCCTTCACTTGTACCCGATCCGAGATAGCCTCCGGGGGCATGTAACCTGCATCATAAGGACAAGCATCACAAAAGATAATCCGTGCAAAAGGAACATCACGAGCCTGCGCATAACTTGAAATGGCTCCTAATGCTTTGGCCAGAAGCTTTTTATCCATTGAGCCTGAGGTATCTAAAATAACTCCAAAAGTACGGCCATCATCTGCAGCACCGCTATGAACCCACTGTGGTCGAGGGATATCAGGTGTAGAAGATTGACGTCTGCTAATTCGTGAATAAGATCTGGTCTTCTCAAGCGGTGAAAAATAATGATCAAACCACCGAGCAAGCTCTACATCCCATTTAATAGGTGGCTGGCCTAGCGCTCTAATCTCTTCAACTAGGCCTGATGGCAAAAGACCGCGGCTTTGCTCTTCATGATACATCAGTCCTTGTTGCATAGCATTTTTACAGAAATCATCTAGTGTCTGTCCTTCTCTCGCATCCCAAAAACTTGATGAACCGTTATCTAAAATGTCACCAAGTCCATTCCCTCTCAAGGTTGCCAGTTTCTTATAAGTGCGGATATCTCCGACCATACGATCATAAATCGTTTCAGCAGATAAACCTTTAAGCTCAGGATCTAATAAGAGTCCAATTCGCGGATACTCCCCTACACTCATTTCTACTAGCCATAGATTTATTACGTAGTCACAAGCCACATTCCAAAGATAATGATCCCGGCCAAGACATCGCTCGTGATGCTGAAGCCCCGCGTGCAGAAGCTCATGCGCCATCACGAAAATACACTCCTCATCGTTTAGTCCGGCTGCAGGGTTCATAAATATTTTGCGCTCAATAACGTCAATGGCAGCTATGGAAATATCAAATCGCCGACATATCGCTGGATCTTCTATAATCTCAAAGCCGGCGGCAAGCGCACCTAATAAAGGATATCTATCCATAAACCATCGTTTTGCACGTTGTGGAGCGGTTAATGAAAGTGTAGGGTCACTAATAGTATTAGCATGGCCTCCAGCAACACTTACTGCATTCGTCACAGCATTAGATAACCCATAAGCAAAATAGGCTTCCCAATCCGGTGCTTTTCCCCAGTATCTTTTGGTGGTTTCTCTAACATTCATATCCAGTTTTGAAACACCCGCGGTCCCAAAATATCTGGAGGTGTCCGGAATTCCTTTTATCATAAACTGCTCGTAAAGCTGTTGTTCATCTTTAATTGTAAGATCAATTCGCGACTCCATATCTGCGGGTACTTTTCCAAGCTTCAAGTCATTTAAAAACTTTGCTATGTACACATCACATGCAACGTTCCACGCCACTTGATTCTCTTTAATCTTTAAATGTCCAAGACCTAAATGAAGAAAACAATGTGCCAAAACGTATATCCATTCAGCAACCTCGCCACGCCTTTTAGGATGAGTGTAAATATAACCGTTATTAGTGACAATTGCCCAGCCGTCTTCAGGATAGGGACTATTTTCATTATGAATAATCGAAGCTCGAACAGATAACGGCGCAAAAATAGGATGATCCGCGATTAACGAACATGCTTCATTAAAATTTTTCAAAGCGGGATTATCTGGAGTTGTTTTTTTAGCCATATTTACCCCCGCTCTTTTATTGCAAGACGTGGTAAATCACGTACAATTTCAACCATTAACCAATCTGGAATATTATCACTTTGTTCCTGCTTAGCAACTACTAGCTGTGCAATTTCGAAGCTAATGACGGACAAGTCTTTAATCAGCTTTTTAACAGTGTGTGCAAATTGGCGATGTCCATCTCGTACGTTATCTTTAATCGGAGGGAGTTCTTTGATAATCTGGGCACGCAAGGATTGCGCCAGGAAATACAGGAGATCCCGATCTTCTGGAGCCGTTGGAAATGAGGATTTACCATCTATAATTTGATTAAGTTCATATTTTCCAGTTAGATTTTTATAAAAAGCCCTGAATTGTGTGGCGTGAGCAGGTGTCAGTGAACCATTCGCTAAAATCCCCACGGTATCCGCATTTATATCATCGCCAAACTCATGTAGTGCATCACTAAGCATATGCCAAGAGCGTGGCGTGGAGAAAGGCTCTTCAGTCTTTGGAGGTGCACTCCACAAATGATCGGGACGCAATTCCAGATATTCAATAACCATAGGATGAATGTTATGCTCATATGCCCAAGAGATCCAATTTTGAAACGATACATTTAACTGTATATGGAACATCCGATTGATAAGCGCGGAGGACATAGGTTTAACAATTGCACTATCTTGTGCACGGTTACCAGCTCCTATTACTATAGAGCCCTCAGGTAGGTGATAATCGCCTATGCGGCGTTCGTGGATGAGACTATAAAAAGCTTTTTGCACTTCTTGAGAACAGGCATTAAGCTCGTCCAGGAACAAACAATAAGGTTCATCCCGAGCAATCATTTTTGGAGGACAGAATTGGCTCTTACCGTTAACGATTTGCGGGACTCCAATGATGTCTTCAGGTGCTAATTGAGAACCTAATAGAGACACACAAGGAAGACCCACCTGATCAGCAAAAGCTTCTACTAGCGAAGATTTCCCAATACCAGGCGCCCCCCAGATAAAAACAGGGCGAATCACAGAAACGTTTAGAAGTACTTGCATAAGTTGAATAGGTGTTACAGGAGTTGCTAGATTCAAATAAATGCTCCTTTTTTAATGTAATGATAATAACGATAACTATACACAGTATAACAAATAATTCATTAGCTCAGGAACGAACTTCAACAACAATATTATCAACCCACTCTATTTCATTCGAAAAAACAAACCTTTTCTTGACGAGATATAAAAAAGGATGATATATTGTTTCACGCTTTAATAATTAAGTAGTTAATCATTTAGTTGTTATCTAAAATTTAACGGAATTACTTATTCCGCCCTATTTCATAACTTTAGGAGGCGTGATTTGGCTAATAATGAAGATTTTCTTCAGATTTCTACTATGTTCAAATCCTTTTTAAAAGGAATCTCTCAAGATTGGAACAAACAAGACTACCCCCTAAATATTACACAGTTCAAAACCCTCAGGACTTTATCTAAGAACGGTCCACAAAACGTATCACAGATTGCTGCAGCTCTTGGTATTACCTCAGCAGCAATTACAGGCGTAACAGACCAATTAATCGCTGAAGATTACGTAAATAAGGAACGCGCCAAGGATGATCGAAGAGTGGTACACATCACCATTACGCAGAAAGGAGAAGCAACGATTAAAGAGGTGCAGGAACGCCATCAAGAACTTATGGAATCTTACTTTAAGATACTGCCCGATGAAGATATTGAGCATTTAAGAAGAATTTTCGCAGTTATAATTTCTGATTTAGACAAAAGATAAAATTTAAAAAGTGGCGGGGAAACAATCGAATGGAACATTTATCCAGCAAACGAAAACTTAGTATTATGATAGCTATTATGGCTGCAATGCTGTTCGCAGCGATTAATCAGACAATTACAAGTACTGCTATGCCGCGTATAATCGCAATTCTTGATGGCATGGATTACTATACTTGGACTATTAACATTTATTTATTAACATCAACAATAGCAACCGTTCTTGTCGGTAAGTTATCTGATATGTTCGGACGTAAACCCTTTCTATTAGCAGGAATTCTATTATTTATGGTTGGGGCTTTTCTGACAGGAACATCTTCCGATGTTTATCAATTTATCATTTATCGTGGGATTCAAGGGGTAGGTGCAGGTATTATTCAATCCACCGCATTTACTGCCGTAGGTGACTTATTCCCTCCGCGTGAACGTGGTAAATGGATGGGGTTGATGATGGCCGTATTCGGTTTCTCCAGTGTGCTTGGACCAACGCTTGGAGGCTTTTTGATCGACAATATGGATTGGCATTGGCTGTTCTGGATCTTCCTACCGCTTGGTGTAGTGGCCTTCGTGATGATTCTTACCTTATTTCCTAAAGGCAAACGCGGAGAGTCAACCAGCATCGACTATTTAGGTTCCTTGTTAATGACAACTACCATCGTTCCTCTACTGCTTGCCTTCACCTGGGCAGGTACAGAATATGATTGGGGTTCTTCGCAAATTCTCGGCCTGTTGGCGGGAACAGTCGTTTCGGCACTTCTCTTTATTTTTGTCGAATCCAAAGCTAAAAATCCAATTCTCCCGCTTCATCTATTTAAGAATAGTGTAGTTACCATATCTAATATTATTGGTTTTATTATGAACTTCGGTATGATGGGAGCTATGATCTATCTTTCCTTCTTCGTACAAGGTGTTCTGGGGATCTCCGCGACATATGCAGGGTATGTTACTATGCCAATGTCGATCGTTATGGTTGTAGCCAGTGCCCTTACCGGTCAAAAGATGGCGAAAAAAGGGAAGTATAAACGTTACGCATTAATTGGAATACCCATTATGATTGCCGGTATGACAATTATGGTATTTATGAATAATGTACCGATGGCTGTCCTAAGTATGATTGTGTTTGGTCTTGGGTTGGGATTGGGGATGCCAGTATTCTCACTAGCTACTCAAAATGCGGTTTCACACACCGAACTGGGTGTAGTAACGGCCTCCTCACAATTATTCCGTAATTTAGGCGGTACGATCGGTATCGCAGTCATGGGTACCGTTATGTCCAATAGTCTTACTAAAAACTTGAAGGAAGCTCTGCAATCGTCATCAGCACCGGATTTCACACAGATAGATCCAAAACTTGCTGAGCAAATGCTCTCCTTCGCTAATCCACAGGCATTAATGAACAAACCATTGCTTGAACAGACTCAAGCTAGTCTGCCAGCCGATGTACAGCCTGTCTTCTTACAAATGATTGAGGGTATCCGTGATGCTTTAGGACAGACATTGTCATCCGTGTTCTTAACCGGGACCATTGTGCTTGTTGTAGCTTTCGTGCTTGTCTTCTTCCTGAAGGAGCTTCCACTTCGTACTTCTAACCAAATGCCAGTTCCTGAAGAAGCTGAACAGGACCTGTCAAACATGAAATCTTCAAAACTTGCAGTGGATAAAGCCTAACCGCAAATTATTTTGAAGCTGACTATAAAACAACAAAAACTGCAACGTACTCATGCGTAACTGAGTAAGTTGCAGTTTTTGTGTTGATCTATTATTTTACAGGTGAAAGCTCATCTTCTGTTACCCACTTATGATTTTTCACTTCATCTCCACCCGTAGTAGGTTTGTAATTAATCATATAGACAGTGGTTTTTTCTGCTGAGTTAATCTGAGCCGTTGCACCCTTCATATCTTTCATATGATCAGCTTCCATAATAACCTCTGAGCCTGGTTGATAGGATATATCCTCTGCTTCTTTTATTTCTTCATGAATAATCCACTTATGATTTGTGACCGGTTGACCTCCTGTAGTAGGTCTATAGGAAACATTATATGCTGTCGTCTCATAAGCTCCCACAATTGTCGCAATGGCTCCCTTCATCCCTTCCATATGGTCAGTTTGGATCACAGCTTCACTTCCTACTTTGTAAGTAGGATTCTCCGCTACCCTCAGATCTTTTGGAACTTCACCTGAACTTGAATGTGAGTTATGTTCCATTTGTGTATCGTTAGAAGACATCTGATTGCCATAGCTATTGTCATTACTACAAGCACTTAAGCTGAAAGCAGCTGCGACGACTAGTAGAAATAATTGCTTTTTCATATAAAAGACCTCCGAAATTTTATCTGCCTATAAGTATTATTTTACCCATTTCAGAAAATCACAAACGGAACTAAGGATTTACAGTTTGTAAAACAGTAATTTATTTTCCATTAAATGAATGTTGTCTCAATGATTAAACTATATTTATAATGTTTTCTGAAAGGAGGCTACTATAATGAAGACCAAAATATTCACTTTGTTGCTTCTTTTGGGTCTGGTGAGCATGGCTACTATGATCGGTTCTGCTAATGCAGCTCCGCTATTAACCATAGGAAGTTCTTCAGGAGATGTATGGGATCTACAATATAGATTAAAAACCCTTGATTTCTATACTGAGCCCTTAGATGGGGTATACGGATCACAAACGAAAGCAGCGGTTGCTAAATTTCAAAAGGCCTATGGCATAAGCGCTGATGGAATTTCGGGGACAAAAACTTGGAATATTTTAAAAAAACACACACTTAATATTAATGAAATGGATATTTTGGCTAAAGTTATCTACAGTGAGTCTCGCGGTGAGCCTTATGTTGGACAAGTTGCAGTGGGTGCAGTAGTCATGAATCGTATACAATCTAGTCAATTTCCTGACAATATTAATGAAGTTGTATTCCAAAAAGGAGCTTTCACAGCCGTATCTGACGGCCAGTATTGGCTTACACCAAATCAGACAGCTTATTTAGCTGCTCTTGATGCTGTTCGAGGTTGGGACCCCACAAACCATTCAATCTATTATTTCAATCCCGATACAGCAACTAGTGCATGGATTTGGTCACGTCTGCAAAACTTAAAAATTGGTAAACATATATTTGCAAGTTAAACGCATCAAATAGCTAAGATCAACAAAAGCCGATCTAACTACGATAGTTAGATCGGCTTTTATTATTAAACCTATTCGGTTGTGTTAGAATCCATTCCAAGCACTAAAGCCACCAAATATTGCAGTGAATTGTACTAATAAGCTTTTGCTTTTAGGAATGAATTCTTAAACATAACTTCGAAATCCCCTTTTATGGATTCGATAATTCTGATTGGTTATTGAATGTAAAAATCATCTTTAATTCATCATCATATGACTTCCCGCATTCCTCTAAATAACTATCCCCAGTGTATTCTTTTAAAGTTTTCCTCCAAAAATGCTGTGCTCTCCTATTTGTATCCGTGGGATTCGTTTGCAGCTCCCAGTTACCCAAATGAAGCTTAAAGACTTCTTTAGCCGCATATTCAGCGATCCCCTTACCACGGTAGGGCCGTAGAATAAAAAATTCATTCAAATAGAATTCACAAACAGACGGTGTGTATGGTGGTGTAGCAACTAATGCAAACCCTACTGGAATATCATTTTCTTTTATTAAATAAGGATACAAAATGCCAGCTTTCTCCCACCAAATGTCGAAGACTTTATTCTGTTCCTGTAGTGTCTGTGTCTCGTCCTCCTCGAATACCCCGTATCGATTAGGAATCGTCCCCCATATTTCTGATAGATCGTGTAAGTATAGTGGGTAAAGGTTGTTAATAATAAACTTCGAGGCACTGTCAGTTAAGGTGATTGTGATATTCATGTCGTTCCCTCCCTACCTTCTGTCGAATTCCTGAATATATTTATGGAGATCACTCAAATATTATGGTTACTGGAACAAGCTTAATCTCCATCATACCTCCACAAGTTCTTGTCTAATGTCACTTCTTTTTTAGTATAATTACGACCTCGCTCTAGTTATATGCCATATTCGATTAGAATTAATTTTTATATAATGTCACCATTTATATTTGATAATTAAGTTAACCGTACCTACTGTACTTCTATATACTCGTCTTAACTTTCGCGGATACAGTACAAACCTCACGCATATTATAATTGTATAAAAATGGGAGGTGCGCTCAGATATGCCGGATCCTTTTGTTTCGAGATCTCTAGATGAAATAAGATTCTGGTCACGAATCATGAAAGAACACTCTTTTTTTCTTAAATTAGGGTTTCGTTGTGAAGACACGCAACTAATTAATGAAGCAAACCAATTCTATGTCACATTCGAAGCCATAGAGAATAGATCACTCGGATTTACTGTGGATTCTGATCCAGCTGTAATACGGAAGTTTAATGAGGAAGTTCATAGTGCAGCTTCACATATCTGGGCGTTTAAAAGAAAAATACTAGGTCTAATTCTACAATGTAAGCTTCCAGGCGGAACGAACTTCCCCTTATTAGTGGATCATGTCAGTAGGGAAGCCAACTATTTTCGAAATCGACTGGAAGAACTGAATCAGGGTAGGTTAGATCCTTTACCAGACGCAATTATTAATGAAAATGTATTCTTCCTACGTATAATGGCAGACCATGCTAAATTCATTGGTCATTTATTGGACCCCTCTGAACGTCAACTTGTTGAACAAGCAAGAAATTTCAGCCATGACTTTGATGTTTTGCTGTATCAAGCTATTGATCTTAGCTCCATGCGTCCTCAATCCCAAACCAAACCCCTGCTCAGTCAGCAACTTGACGAGAATAAAGTCTCAGTTAAATCTCTCCGTGACTTTAAGAAAACGGCACGTGATCTTATTGAGGAATGCCGAATAAAGAGCATCATCCATCCATTGCTTGCAGATCATGTATTCCGAGAAGCAGAACGATTCCTGTATATAATTGATGCATTTGAAGCCTCTTTGAATATGAATAAACAAATCGTATAGCATTACATGAAATCTATTTAAAAGCGATTAAGTTGCAATTAGAAGCAATGACAATGATGAAAGAAGCACTATACAAAACAAAGGTTTCTAGTACAGCTATTAATGCCGCAAATAAAAAGATGGATGAAGGCGTGAAGTATGAAGGACAGTTCGTAGATGGGATCAATAAATATCGGAAAAAGTATGGTATTTAAGATTAAATTATTATTAAATTCCAAAAACCACGTCAGAGTTTCCTCTAACGTGGTTTTTTTGGATGCTATTTTTTTGAATAAACAATTTTCTTAATACTATCCCTAGATAGGCAATATTCATCTGAAAGCTGGTCAACCGTTGCACCCACAGCAAACCTTAGACAGATTTCGATGTTTCTAGATCTTAAGTATTTTCTGCTCCCTGACTTTTCGCCCCATTTTACATGTGATTCTTCAGGCTTAGGGATATAAACCATACCCCCGTTGATATATTTCTGAATTTCCTCTAATAATTCTTTTGGGAAAATCGTATCTGCATTTACATATTTCATAATCGCTCTGCTCCTTAAACTTTTTATGAGTTTGAAGGTAGCAAAGTCTATTCTTTAAACAACCCATGCACACTGCACTAGCGGTAAAATCAATTTTTCGCTCTATACAAACAACCGCCGTTGTTTATAAGTCTAGACTTTGCATAGAGCTGATCGCTAATCTTCTCACGATTGTACACCCTCCTTTTTAATGTGAAATTACTTGTTCCAAAATACGCTCTGCTGTTTTTTCTCCATTCGCAATACAATCTGGAATGCCTACACCATAATAGGAGCATCCAGCAAGGATAACATTAGGATACCTGTCTGTCATCTTCTTCTCTAAGGATACTACAATTTGATGATGAAGTTTATGGTAGTTTGGCATTACATCATGCCATTTGGTCACATCGTAGGTAGCTGGCTGTCCTGTTATCCCGAGACTGGTCTGTATATCTTTCAAAGCCACCTTCAATAGTTCCTCTTCAGATAGCTTGATCAACGAATCATAATGAGGGTTTGAGCTTTTATAAAAGAGTCTGACAAGCAGACGCTGTTGTCCTGACGTATGCTCCCACTTGCGACTTGTCCACGTACACGCATTACATAGAACATCATCGCTGTTGGCAGTGATGAACCCTGTGCCATTCGCAGGCAGCTGACTGTCGGGGATATCAAATCCTAAATATACACTAATCATAGAACTATTATATAACTGATTGAAATCTTCATTTAGTTCTTCGTCTTGAAGTAGCGCTTGTGCAGTAGAATGCATCGTTCCAAGTACGACAACATCGGAGTCTATGATTCGTCCATCTGCCAAAGTTACCTGGTACTGCTCTCCACGCTTCTCAATTCTTTCGGCACGAATCCCTTTGATGATCTCCAAATTAGAAAGATGTTCTTCCATAGAGTCGATCAAGGCAGATACACCTCCCTTGAATGACATGAACTTCTTATCACCATTCCCTTGAAATTTGGCTTTATTTGCGGATAAGCCTTGAATAATACTGCCGTATTCATTCTTATAATCAATCAAATAAGGCAGCGTCGAGGCAATTGTAAGTTCGCTTAGCTTCCCGGAATATACACCTGAAAGAACCGGTGAAATTTGCTTCTCGACAAGTTCTTTACCAAAGAAAGCTTCTAGAAAATCACCCACGGAATCGTTTTTCGTAAACTTATTATTGGGAGTGTAGAAATCTTTGAGTGCTTCAACCTTTCCTTCAGCTGAGATCAGTTCTGTTGTAGCAAGCGACTCCATACTGAGCGGAATGCCAAAGACTGCATCTTTAGGAATTTGCTTCAGTTTACCTTCTGTATAAATAAAGGATATTCCTGTCGCGTTATATACAACCTCATTTTGTATACCCAACTCTTCAATCAGAGGTGCAACATTCGTTTTACGGGTGACAATAGAATCTGCCCCAGACTCCATAATGAAGTCTTCTTGTTTTAGTGTTCTGATTTTGCCGCCCAGTCTATCGCTGGCTTCAACCAAAACGATTTTTACATCTAGCTTGTTATGCTCTATAGATTTCTGTAAATAGTAAGCGGTAGACAATCCAGTAATTCCCCCGCCAATCACGACAACTGTTCTCAATTCGTTGACACCTACCTCGTGGTTATAATCTGTATCAATTCAATTGTGTACATTATATCATAGGAATTTATAAGAATTTACATATCAACGTGTCAGATATGACACAAAAAAGCCGCGTTAAACGCGGCAATGATGGGGTAATAGTTATATATTTTCCTGTTTCAATGCATCGATAATGTTCTCTTTTTTCACTTTTGAGCTTGAATATAACATGGCTGCGCTAACGATGATAAACACTGCCAATATGACACACAAGATACTCATCCACGGAAGTGTGAATCCATAAGAGAAGCTGCTCATCATTGATCTATAGATCAAGTACATAATAACTATACTAATCGGAAGCCCATATAGTAGTGACTTTATTCCATAAAAAACACTTTCGTAATTAATCATTTTATTAAAACCATTTGGCGTCATGCCCACAGACTTCAGCATCGCAAACTCTCTTTTACGAAGAGATATGCTAGTTGATATCGTATTAAAAATATTCGCAATTGATATTAAAGTAATCAAAGCAATAAAACCATAGGTGAAAATAGACATTAACATGATCATCTGCTCACTATTTTGTCTATTTTGATACACATTTTGAACATAGATATTCCGCTCTTTCATTTCCTCTATGGCTTGTTGTGTCGCTAATGGGTTTGTGCTGTTCAAGTTAAGCCGGCTTTGAATATCTTTGCTCATTGCATCATTTGTTAGTCTATCGAAGACTTGTTCAGAGACGATGATGTTTATTCCACCAACCATTGCTGAATGTACTCCCATTGGACGTTTATCAGTTAGAGCGACAATTTTTACTGGTGATAAATTCGTCTCTTTTTTGGTATCCCAATCCGTATAAATAAGCTCAAGCTTTTGGCCGACTTCAGAGTGAAAAGCTTTGGTCTCAACAATTTTTTTAGCTTTCTCATCCTCAAAGGTAACCGTATCATTCACAATAGCAGTCATCTGATCAAGCTTCGTTAGTTGTTCATAATTTATACCGACCGTTTCTGCATAGGTTTTCAAACTCTGTTCATTTAGTGCATAGATCTGAATATAGTAAGGATATTTCCCGTTCTTTAGAACACTCTTATCCGCCTGCACAATCTCTTGCAATTCTTTTGCCATATTTTTCTCATCAATCCATGAACTCACACTGAGTTCCCTAGTCACATTATATTCCGTTATATTAGGTAATTTGGATATCGAGTTCGTCAACCGGTCCACTTTTTGAGCGTCCTCAGTCCCCATATATACTTGGATATCATAGTTCAAACCATCCTGTGAGAGTTCTACCGATCTTCTCATATTAGAAGTGAACGCTGATACAGATAAAAATAAAACAATACTAATGACAAGTGAGAACACGGTTGCTTGGTACCTGCGTTTATTTCTCTTTAAATTCTTCAAACCAATTTCTGCTTCAATACCAAACAATCTGCGCACGAACTTGGATGTTTTCACCGCTTTATCTGAGAGCTTAACATCGGTTGTTTGTCTGATCGCATCAATTGCCGAGATCTTTGAAGCCTTTCTGGCTGGAAGATAGGTGGATATAAAAATTGTCAGTATTGAAACTAAACAAGCGGTTAGTAGAGACAGAGGTGTAACAATCAACGTTAATCTCTCAGTTATCCCTAATACATCTTTAATCATCGAATTGATAAACATAAAAGTGATCCCGATGCCTGCTATACCGCAAATGATCCCAATTGGAATACTAATTAAACCGATAATCATTCCTTCAAAAAACACTGAATTCTGCTTTTGCCACTTTGTAGCCCCTACACTGGAGAGCATCCCTAAATGACGTGCACGCTCCGAGACAGAGATTGCAAAAGCATTATAGATTAAAGAAACGGAACCAATGATAATCACAACCATAATAATTACTGACAATAAAAGAAGTGTGTTACGTAAGCCATCGTTATTCGTCACACCATAATAGCGGAGCAGACTATTATTATAAGAGATCGACTCGATCTTATTTTCTTTTGCCAATTCCTCTGCATGCTTGTATATGGAGCTGTCCACCTTTTTTAATACAACCGTCGCTGTGGTTTTTTCAGCTGCTCCAATCATGCTTTCATCCACATAACTTATGGCAGTATAACCCGGAGACCATGTTGGTTCCCAAGTAGGACGTTTTATCACTCCCACAATCGTATAGTTCATTGATTTTTTATGAATAATCTTTTCAAGCAGGGTATCCTCTTCAGTCCGTAATCGTTCATTCTGAGACAGGGGTTGCCCACTATTTTCATCATCGCTAGTGACACGTTCACCCACATCAAGCGTTAAAGTTTCACCAATCTTGTAAGAGACTTTTGCATTCTTTGCAATCTCCTCAGAAATGACTACTTCGTGGTTTGTCTTCGGGAGTCTACCTTCCAGCAGTTCAATCGGAAATTGTTTAAAACCAGCTGCATTATATTCCTTGATATACCAATAGGGTTTATTCTCATTCTTCCCACCCTCTAAAGGGGCGTAGCCACGATCGTTGGAGATCACTAGGGCTTTTGTCGCATCATCTGTTTCTATCGCTTTGAGTTGAGCTTTAGTAACATTTCTATATTGGACATGCCATTCTCCATTTGTAGAGATACTTTGCTTCTTCATTAATTCCATAAAAGAAAAACCTAACGTCGCCACAGCCGTTACCATAGCTACTGAAATGATAACTCCAATGATAGTTACCAATGTTCTTCGCTTATTCTGTTTCAAATGTCTTATAGTTAATTTGTTTACAATATTCACGGACGAATCACCTCATCTTTAGCGATCCTTCCATCTTCAATAGTAATAACCCGATCTGCTTGCAAGGCAATACGTTCATCGTGAGTAATCACAATCAGTGTTTGATTATACGTTTTATTAAACATTTTTAATAATTCAATAATTTCACTGCTATTCTTGCTGTCTAGATTACCAGTTGGCTCATCTGCCAGCATAATTGCAGGGTTACTAATTAATGCTCTGCCTATGGATACCCGCTGCTGCTGTCCGCCTGATAGCTGATTCGGCAGATGGTTTAAACGATTTTCCAAATTTAACGCCTTCACGGTATCTGCAAATTGCTTCTTATCCACTTTATGCTGATCGAGCAGCAACGGAAGTGTGATATTCTCTTCAACCGTCAGCACCGGTATGAGATTATAGAACTGATAAATAAGACCAATTTGTCTGCGTCTAAAGATCGCCAGCTGTGTTTCATTCAAATCATAAATATCCGTGTTATCTACAAATACTTTACCGCTTGTCGGTCTATCCACCCCACCTAATAAATGCAGAATAGTTGATTTTCCTGAGCCGGATGGTCCAATAATCGCTACGAATTCACCTTTTTTAATTGAAAAAGATACGTCATCCAGAGCCTTTACTGCGGTCTCGCCTTTACCATATGTTTTAGACAGATGTTCAATCTTTAAAATATCCATTGTTAGACCCCCATTTGTTGATGAGATCAGTATATCTGTCTACAATGACTCTTCAGTGACTCTTAAGTGACATTCTAGTCACTAAGCCATAAGTGTTAAATCACTTGCTTGTAAAATTTGATCCGAAATTGTGTCCCCTTTCCTACTTCACTCACCACATCAATCGTGCCGTTTTGTTCAGTGATAATACTTTGCGCCAAGGCAAGTCCGATTCCAACGCTGTCTTCGTTTGCATTTGTACCCTTGTAGAATCGTTTGAAAATATAGGGGATCTCTGCCTTAGGAATTCCTTTGCCATTATCAGTAATGACAATTTCCGTGAACAGCGTGTTTTCTGCAAAAGAAATCGTAATCTCTCCCCCAGCAGGTGTATGCTCTACACAGTTTTTCAGAATATTAATCATCGCCTCAGTTGTCCAATTGTAATCGCCTATGAATGAGGTAGCGTCTTCACCTTCGATTAGGATCCGTTGCTCCTTTATATCCATTGGAATCAGTATGGGCTCCATAGATTTCTGAACAAGCTTCTTTACTTTTATTGAATCTTTTTTAAATTGAATGGTTCCGGCATCGATCTTTGAGAACTTTAATAATGAAGAAACCAGCCAGCCAATCCGATCGAGCTGAAGGCTGATTTTCCGCGTAAATTCTATTCTTTTCTCAACGTCCAGATCAGGATCGCTTAATAAATCTGCCATCACGGTCATGGAGGTAAGTGGTGTTTTGAGCTGATGGGAGATGTCGGAGATCGCATTGGTAAGCTTTATTTTATCCTCTTGCAAAAGCAAACGCTGCTCCGATAACATCAACGTCACCTTATAAATATCATTTTTCAGGATACTAAGCTCGCCTTCCTGATTATCACGAACATCGAGCGAATAATTACCGCTGCTAATTTGACGTAGATACCCTGAAAGCTTCTCAATTTCGCGGTATCTCCAGCGGGTAAATAATAAACAACAACCTATAAGCAGAACTGAAGTTACCGCCGTGATCCCCATCGCTGCTGATGAAATAAATGCCGTTCCTATAATCGCCAGAAGGCTGATCGTAGTCATCGTTAGTAATAACCATCTAAATTCTCTGTTTCGTAACATCTAATCACCAACCTTATACCCTAAACCGCGTACTGTTTTGATCAGTGTGGGTTCTTGCGGGTTATCCTCTAACTTTTCCCTTAAGCGTTTAATATACACAGACAATGTATTATCATTTACAAATTCTCCGGCGACATCCCAAATCCGCTCTAACAGCTGATTTCTGGAAAGGACTTGTCCCACATGATTAGCAAATATCAGAAGCAGACGATATTCTAATGCTGTTAGCAGAACTTCATCGCCGTTCTTATAAACTTTTCCTTCAAGCGTATTAATCCGTATATTCTCTAGTTCAAAATTAGATGGAGTTTGAGCCTGCTTGTTATATCTCCTTAACACCGATTTAATGCGTGATAACAGCTCGCGAATCCGAAATGGCTTAGTTATGTAATCGTCTGCTCCCATATCAAGTCCCATCACTACATTAACTTCGTCATCAATCGCAGTTAAAAAGATGACCGGAATATCGCTCCGCTCCTTCACGATCTTACACAGATCATATCCGCTGCCATCCGGTAGAGAGAGATCAAAAATGCAAAGTGTTACTTCAGATAACCGCTCCGCCAACACCCTCCTAGCAGAGGTTGCATCATAACATAAAATAGTTTCAAAATGATCCTGCTGCAAGGAATATTCAAGTCCTGAAGCAATCGTTCTATCGTCCTCTACGAGCAATATTCTCATCAATGTTCATCCTAACCTAATAATTTGCGAAACCGTCATATTGAAAATGCACTACACTTATATTGATGAATTTGCTGAAATCCTAAACGGAGCGCTAGCTTTCGGGAAGCTTCATTATCTAATGAACAGTCCCAGTAAGGTGTAAAACCATTTGTAAGTATATCCTCCGCTACTAAGGCCGCTAAATGAGTCCCCACTCCTCTATTCTGATACTTGGAGAGAGTTTCAATTCCGATAGCATGAGTATCCTCCGTAACGAAACTAGAATAACACACACCCATAATCTCAGTTCCCTCAACAGCAGCATATCCATAGCCTTTTGCCCTAAAGTCTTCTTTCGATGACCAGAATAAATCAATATTGTCATGTACAAATTCTATATTCTTTAGATCTAAGTCCTCCCATTCCAGCATTTTAAGATTTATAATTCTAATCGCATTATTAAGGGACTCAACGGGCTTGTGAAATAACTTGAACACCATTTGTTCAAAAGGATATAGCTTCCTAGAAGGAAACATCAATGCCAGATTCCATTCATTGTGTTGACCTGAGACTTCAAAATACTCCAGCCCAAGCTTTTTCATCCTCGGTACAATCTGACTGGATACATAACTATCTAAGCTTTTAATAAATATCTCATTGGTGTGATCGCCTATAATATAAAATCCTTGCATCCCCTTACTCCATACCAACGCGCTTTTTGGTGTTACAAGTTGATCTACAAAAATCCAGCCCGGATTATTTCCCTCGATAATGGAGAGAATTTCAGAATGAATAGGAGCACCTGTAAGTAACGGTTTCACTTCATTAAAATCCTGTTGAGATAATTCATGCATATGAACACTCCTCGCCAACAATTTATCTAAATCACTGATCAATACTTAAAAAGATTAAATCCCCTTTGTATATTCTATAAGATAATTCAGCAAATTGCTTATTATAAAATCCGATCCGGGTATCCTAAATAAAAAAGAATTGGACCCAATGCTTGACGCACAGGCCCAATCCTTTATTTGGAGTATCCTTAATGATCGAAATCAGCTTGCATTATTGACCTATCATACCACCGTCGACTGTATATAGAGAACCCGTTACGAATGAAGCCTCATCCGACAGAAGGAAGTTCATCACAGCGGCAACCTCTTGCGGTTCTCCGTAGCGTCCCATAGGTGTTGCAGCTTCGTTAGCTGCCTTGTATTCTTCTGCGCTTCCAAAATTATTTTCAATTTTACGCATCATTTGTGTATTGATCGTTCCTGGGAGTACCGCATTTACACGAATACCAAGGGGTGCAAGCTCATTTGCAGCTACGCGAGTCAAACCAATTACAGCATGCTTAGACATAATGTAAGGGGCCATGCCGGGTGCACCCATGAGTCCTGCCAGAGAAGAAGTGTTCAGAATAGCACCTGATTTTTGTTTTTTCATCACAGGAATTACATAATGTAGTCCAAGAAATACACCACGTACATTGACGTTATATACAAGATCAAGTGCTTTAACGTTAAGCTCTTCGATTTGACCTGCCGGACCTTCAATTCCGGCATTGTTTGCAAAATAATCAATGGTTCCAAATTTTTCTACCGCTCTATTAACATAATTCTGAACGTCTTCTTCATTAGAGACATCCGCAGCTACAGCTAAAGAGTTAGATTCATTTAAGCCTAAATCTTGGATGACATTTTTTATCGCTTCTTCATTCAGATCGACAAGTACAAGATTCAGTTTACGATCAGACAATCGACGGGCAAGCTCTTTACCGATTCCACCTGCAGCTCCAGTAATTACAGCAGTTTTTACATATGATTCACTCATTGTATGTTCGCATCCTTTGTTATGAATTGGCTATATATTATAGTCTTAGGAGATGGGATAACCTATCTCTATTACTAGAGTACACCCCATTAGTTAACCTGTTCAATAATCAGAATTTTAAGTAATGTCGCCTAACCAACATACTTGCTCTACGTGTTTACTTATGTCTAAATCTTGAACATTAGCTGATCTTTTGTTACTTTTAAAATAAGAACTATAAATGAACGATAAAAAGATCATAGCTGGAGGTAGTTTTTTTGATACAGGAAGAACATGAAGACAGAAGAACCAGAAGAACACGCCAAGCTCTGAAATCTGCATTCGTTGAGCTAATATTGGAAAATAGTTATGATTCAGTTACAATATTGGACGTGACTAATCGAGCGGATTACAATCGAGGGACTTTTTATAAACATTTTGAGAGTAAAGAGGCTTTGCTTAAGGAAATACATGATGAATTTCTACAGGGTATAGGTGAGGCGCTATTAGACCCTTATGAGGGATTGGAACGTATTGAGGCAACGGAGGTCTTCCCTTCCATTCTGCAGCTGTTCGAATATATTGAGGGGCATAAAGCGGAGTTTTTAGCCTTATCCGCAGTGGAACGAGGGAAAATGACTGTTGAACTGTTCGACCGTTTACGGGAATCCATGCGTGAGGATATGCGAATTGAGATAGAAGCTGATGCTGCTCCTGTGGATTATGAAATTATGTTGAGTTACCAAATGTCTGCTACAGTAGGTGTCATTATGCACTGGGCTGAAGTCAATTTCAAATATTCGGCGAGCTATATGGCAGAACAGTTAATTACACTGGTGAACAGCAAAATAGACCATATAGCTTTTATGAAAAAATCTAATGGGTAAGAAATGAATTGCAAGTGCCATATATAGGAACGAAATTTAAAAAACCAGCGCATTGAGAGATGATCTCAAATGCTCTGGTTTTTAGTGTAGCAGTGCTCTACTCAGCGAATATCTTTTACTCGAATATTGCTTCCTAACAGGCCCGAATCACTACTTAATCTGAATGACGGGTAACTCTCATCTGCTTCAAGTCGCATCTGTTCATCAAATAAAGATTCCTGTTGACGGTCCACAAAAAAAGTAAAGGGCTCTTTCTGAACTTCAATATCTGTAGCATGGGGTTCACTAATAATCTGAATTACGATCACGCCATTACAACCACAGCCCTCTGTATCGAAGAACAATTTAAAATAACCTGGTCGTTCACCAAGGTTTTCATTTAACTTTTCTGTAGTTAGAGAGTTCAATTGTATGAACATTGGATGATCTGCTCCTTATTTATAATTGAGTTACTACTTTCCCAAAGTATAGATTGATTTGCTTTCACCCTCGTGTGACTGCCATCACTTCTTTTTTGACAAACATGAGTCTGAGGATAATTAAGCCGACTTTTGAGTCTCCCGGGCACCCCCTAGCTTAAATACTAGAATACCGCCAACAATCACGAGTACTCCGACCAACTGCTTCCAGGTGAAAGGAACCTTTTCAAGCCCTAACCAGCCGAGGGAATCCCACAATAAAGCAAACCCAAGCTGAGAGATTAATACGATCGAGATCGCATAGGTTGGCCCAAGACGTTTGGTGCCTTGCACGAGACAGATTACTACACCCACCCCGATCAATCCGCTGATCCAGTACCAAGGCTCCATATTTCGCAAAGTAAATATTCGGCCGCCTTCAAAGATAAGACTCATAATAAAGGACGCCAGAAAACCCAACCCTAATACTAACGTCGTTGTGGCCCAAGATCCAACCTTTTGATTAACCTTCGTATTAAAAATATTTTGTAAACTAACGAATGAACCCGCGACAAGCGCTAATATTAACCCTAAAATCATAACGTAACTCCTCCAGTTGTTGATTGTATTCTCAGAATTTCAAAATCACTACTCCAGCAATCATCAACCCTATTCCAATAAACTGTGGGAGTCTCATTTGTCGTTTTTCCATCCCAAACCAGCCTTTAATATCAATTAAGAAGGTCAAGCATAGCTGTGCAATGAGCAATGTCGATATAGTAAAAGTAACGCCAATCTGTTGAATGGCAGTGACTTCACCGAAAATAACGACTGCGGCAAAAGATCCGCCAATTAGATATAATGTTTTTACTTCTTTTAATCCTTGCCATTTCCCATCTCTAACAAATAAAAGGATTAGTAACGACATGATAAATCCTGTTAACTGTGTAATTGTCGCAGCTTGCCAAGTCCCAATATCTTGACTAATTCGAGCATTAGATACTCCTTGCAGAGTGATACAAGCCCCCGCTAAAAACGCAAATATAATTCCTTTCATTTCTCTCTCTCTCCTCAACTTCGATCTCTTACATATTAAAAAGCAATTCAGGCCTTTAAAAAAGGACATCTGTCCTAAACCAAAATAAACGATGTTGTTGCCCCTATAAGCCTTTCGTATATTTTCAAAAAAAAGACCGCCTCAAGCCATCTCTTAGGCTTAAAACGGGCTTTCAGAACTTTAAATTGTGGAATAGGAAAGTAATTTATGCTCATGCAATTGATCGAAAATGATCTGTGTAACAACTGAAACACGATTTCGATCCTTATAAGATAACCAGGATAACTCTTCAATTTCCGACGCAGGACTAAGTGTACCTTCAAAATCCGCGATATAACATGTCATTTTAACTATGACGCCTTCAGCTTTACCGTGAGCTTCCGCTTCAAAGGTTCCAAAATAGGAGATGGTTTCTGGTTTAATACGAACAGAGATCTCTTCCTCGATTTCGCGCACGAGCGTCTCCTCGTCTGTTTCTCCAGCTTCTCTTTTTCCTCCAGGCAAATAATGGGTATCTTTCCCTTTAGAACGCGCACACAAAACTTGTCCATTCTGAATATGAATCCATGCAATTTTATCAATGATTGTAGTCATACAGTTCTCCCCATATTTTTTTCTAATAATTATATCATACAGCCAAGACCATCTATTTATACAACGTCTATATTTGATTTTTGTATGTGCAGCTTAGCTTTGGCCTGAGGTACATGATGAAGCAAATAGTACGCAGCAAGAGAAAGAAGTGTTACTCCCCCCGCAACCTCATACATCATTCGGTAATCCGTATAAGAAGCAATTAAACCCATGAAATACGAGCCCGCTCCATAACCCAAATCAAATAACAAGAAAAAGGTCCCATTCGCACTACCTCTACGATCTTTAGCCGCTAATTTAAGCGCAAGAGTCTGGAAACATGGCATAAGTGCACCATATCCAATTCCCATAATGACACCAGACATCATTAACATCAAACCAGACCGAGCTTGACTTAAACTAAGCAATCCAACGGCGAAGATTAGAATTCCGGGATAGATGAGAATATGCTCATTATATTTATCGAATACTTTACCTATAACCGGGCGAAACAATACAATCATAATTGCAAAAGCCACAAAAAAATAACCAGTAAGCTGTGATTGATGAATTTCTTTCGTAAAAGAAGCTATAAATCCAGACAAGGAGCTGTAGGAAAAAGCAAGCGTAAATCCGACAAGTGATATCGGCAAGGCTTTCGGCTCGATTACGTCTCTCCAGCGAAGCCCTTTTCGCGTCTTAGCAGGTTTCTTAACAGCTTCAATAACGCTAGCCTTATCTTCTTTTGGCATCCGAACACCTAACGTGAATAACAGCGAGAGAGCGGCAATCACACACACGCCTAACAGTAGTACATTAATATTCTCATCTTTCCAGAGAAAAAGACCCAATGCGGGTCCAATGACCATAGCAATGCTCATAAACATGCTAAAATAACCGATGCCTTCTCCTTGACGTGAATACGGAATTAGCGTCGAGGCTATTGTACTTGTAGCTGTCGAGGCAACAGCATAACTCATTCCGTGTAGGAAACGAATTACCAGGAATAATACAATTCCATTAGATCCGAAGTAACCAATACAGGCGATTAGAAATATGGTTAGCCCAATAACCGCCATTTTCTTTTTGCCGAATTTATCGACCCATTGTCCCGAAAAAGGACGGATCAAAACTCCCCCTATTACATAGATAGTAATCGCTAACCCCATTTGCTGCTGATTCCCGTGTAAGCTTTCCTTTACGTATAACGGAAATGCAGTTGCCAGAATATAAAAGGTCAGGAACATAAAAAAACTACTTAAGCAAACAACAATAAAATTCCGGGTCCATATTTTCTCTCTAATCACAACAGACTCTCTCCATCCTACCTATAACTTTTTATATGTTACAATAGTATAGGACTGAAAATTAATTAAGTAAAATACATATTATATGATCGATAGATCACATTAGAGTTATAAGTAAAGTGAGGTTTTTGTTATGGAATTCCTTCAGCTTCAATATTTTCAGGCAGTTGCACGCCATGAACACATGACTAAGGCCGCAAAAGAATTAAATGTATCTCAGCCCTCCCTTAGTAATTCCATACAGCGTTTAGAGAAAAACTTAGGTGTTCCCTTATTCGAGCGACAAGGCAGAAATATAACATTGAACGAATTCGGCAAAACCTATCTGCAACGTGTCGAGCAAGCTTTTATGGAACTTGAAGAAGGACAGCGTGAGCTCACAGATATGGCCGGACTTGAACATGGAGTAATTTCCATTGCGGCCACACTCCCGTATGTATTGCCCACTTTACTAAAAGAATTTCTTACCCTTCATCCGCATGTACGGATCATCCAACGCCAGCTTGGCTCTGCGTTAGAAATGAGAAATGATTTAGAGAGTGCAGCGATTGATTTTTGCATATCATCTACACCTGTTACCGGACCAGATATCGAGTGGCTTACCTTAGCAGAAGAAGAATTATGTTTAACTGTGCCCAAGAATCATCGCTTTGCTAATCGAAAGAGTATTTCTTTGATAGAAGCTGCAGGTGAGAATTTCATTTCTTTATCTTCTAGATATAATTTCCGTGAAATTTCAGATGAATTTTGCCGACAAGCTGGATTTGAACCTCAAATTACGTTCGAGCTTGAAGAAGTAAGCGCCATTCAAACCCTAGTAGAAATGGGACTAGGAATCACATTCACCCTCCCTCTCTCCTTAGGCAGAAGAAGTCAAAATACAGAAATTGTTCAATTAAAAATAACAGAACCACTATGTCAACGCTCTTTTGGCATCGCATGGAGCAGAAAGCACTTTTTATCGCAAGCAGCTATACATTTCCGGAAATTTGCTGTGGATTTTTTTAGTAGACCTCATGAATATAATTAAGGTAAAAACTACTATGCTAAGCATTTTTAGTTATACCAAGATGATTGTAAAGCGTACATATCTGCATAAATCCCTTTATTATTTATTAAGTCTTGATGCTGCCCCACTTCAGCTATACTTCCATTATCAATAACATAGATCGTATCAACATTTTTCGCCCAGCCCAGTCTATGTGAAATGAAGATCGCAGCTTTATCTTGGCAGATATCTGATAATTGTGTATAGATCTGCATCTCAGCATTCGGATCAATCGCAGAAGTAGGTTCGTCAAACACTAGAAGATCCGCATCATTATATAACGCACGCGCTATCGACAGCTTTTGCCACTGTCCGCCTGATAGCTGCCTGCTTCCTTCAAGCATTTGACCTAACCTAACATCTAGTCCCCCTAATTCGTAAAACAAATCCATCAGCTCACATTTTTCCAGAATACTTAGTATTTTCACATCGTCCGCCGAAGATTCGGCATCACCCAACAGGATGTTTTCTCTTAGTGTCATTTCGAATTTAATAGAATGCTGGTACACGACGGATACTTTACCTTGAGGTTCTGGACTGTCTTTCCAGTAAATAGATCCAGAACTAGCAGTGTACTGCCCTAATAACAATTTGATCAAGGTAGACTTTCCTGCTCCATTTTCTCCAACGATGGCTATTTTCTCACCGGGCTTTATGACCATATTGATGTTAGATAAAACATACTTACTGGATTTGGCGTATTTAAAATAGACATTTGAAACGGTAATAGGAAGCATAGCTTCAGAGCTGTTATTGATATTATTTTTTCGGAAATCTCTATTTTTATAGGTAAGCACTTCATTTAAGTCATATAATTTACTGCTGCTGATGTAAAGCTTGCTTAGCGGCCAGGTCAAACTCATGATTTTACCACCACAGGTTAACAAAGCCAGAAATAACACTGAGATTGTCCCCACAGTAACTGTATTTGACTCCCCCATTTTACTTAACAGATAGACCAATACGATAAAAATAGCACTCGTCTGAACCATAGCCACAATCATCCCTGTTTTGATCTCGAATTTCCTGGCACTATACCTTTTATCATGCTGCTTTTTCATAAGCTTTGCCCAGAGATCCGTAAAATAGGAGATAGAGTTATAGATTCGCATTTCCCTAATCGCATTAGGATCTTCCAAAGTTACAGCTAGATAATCTCCCATTCTTCCGTCAAAAGTAAGCTCTCGCCCTGTTCTTCTAACTTTAATCTCTGTAAACATTCGAAAAGATAAAGTAGATACGATCATTAAACCCACCACCAGTGTGACTAAAAAATATCCACTTGTAGCCGATAACCAGATGATACTTATAAGTCCTGAGACATTCCCTACACTGGACACCAAAAAACCAGTAATCCCCTCTAAATCTTCTCCAACTATTGTTTTAGCTCTTTGCAGCTTGTTCCCAAACTCTTCATCATCAAAATCCTCAAAGTCAACTTGATTTGCAATATCTATCAGCTCGGATTGGAAAGCGAGAGTTAGTTCCGCATTCATTCGACTTTTCATTATGTTGGTTATACTCAATGAACAGGCTTGTACTCCATGAATTAAAACAAACCATAGAATCGGAATAAAGGTTATCGCACCAGCAGCTACTGCATTAATGATATAAACTTGAACAGAATACGAGTAAAAAGTTAATAATCCACTGATTACAGGAACTATGATCGTTATTGTTGAGATTACTGGACTTTTTCCAATCATCCGTGCCAGTATCGTTAAAATATTCTTAAGGTCTCTTCTCAGCAGAATCTCTCCTTTCTCAGCCATATAAAGAGGACTGGCGGTTAAACATTCCCCTGTACTTACCATCCAACTTCATTAATTCTTCATGTGTTCCACTTTCAACGATTTCTCCATGCTCAAACAGAAAAATTCTATCAACGAATTTGGACATATATAGCCGATGTGTCACAATAATGGAGGTCTGCTGCTCTCCTAATTTCATAAAGGTTTCAAACGCCTGCTGTTCCGCGTAAGGATCGAGGGCTGCAGTAGGTTCATCAAAAATCGTAAGCGAGCTGTTGTTGAGATATGCACGTGCAATCGCAAGTCTTTGCCATTGTCCACCAGACAGATCAATCCCCCCAAACTGTGGACCTACTAAAGTGTCCAACGCAACACCATAAGAATCGGCTTCTGCTTTTCTCATCGCAGCTAATAATCTTGAATCGTCATACATGGCAGCAATATTCCCCATGGCTATGTTTTCTCGAATTGGTCTATGTAATTTAGTGAAATCCTGAAAAACAACTCTCACACCCTTTGTGACGTTATGAGCCAGAACTTCCTGCTCTCCATTAAACCACTGGATGTTTCCCGCTGTTGGATGATATAACCCTGCTATCAGCTTGATGAGCGTAGATTTTCCTGAACCATTCTCACCTACAAAAGCAACTCGTTCACCAGGTTTGAGGGTCATGTTTATATTTTTAAGCGTGTCCTGTGCATTGGTTGCATAACGATAATTCAACTGCTGAATTGTGATCTGCATCGCATCGGTATTCCTTATCGAATCTTCCGGATCTCTTTGAACTTGCTCTTCAAGTTCCAAATACGCACTATACTCATTGAAGCGCACGCGACTTTTGGTCAGATCAGAATACATCCTTGTTAGTGCAGGAATGACAATAAATAATTGACTAGATATCTGAAGTAATAATACGAAAAGTCCGGCGCTCTGCCCGCTACCTCCAAGCGTAATTGCTAAAATAGCAATCGTAAGCCCGTTTAATAAAGTCATAGTTATACTTTGGGAGAAGCTTAAGGTCTCAGATAAAATAACTTTTCGGTGCATTTGTTTGAAATTCCCATTAAAGATCTCTTTCATTGTGGTAACCAAGTAGGAGGACATTCCGTACATTCTTACTTCCGGGAGGGTATTTCTACTAACCAGCAAATCAACGATATAATTAATCATTCGTACAGAGGAGGTTTGATTTGCTGAAATGGCCTCTACTTTCCGAGACATCCATCTGATGAGGTAAAGCTGCAGAATTTGTACTACTAAAATGAACATTGCCAGGATATAAAAGCCATAACAGGATAGGACTACGATTAGTGCGATCAATGTTATAAAGTGGATTGTCACCGCGGTCCATTGATCTAACAAATCGATCAGGGAAAGCCGTTTTGCTTTTTCTCTAATCGTTTTTGTTGCGGGATCTTCCAATAAAGCCGTCGATAATTTAGAGGTCTTAGCCAAAATACTATGTTCCAGTTCATAAATACTGGTTGCCGTTAAATTGGTTACAGAAATGGCTCGAAGAGAACCATTGATGCCAGCCAGATATAAAATTAACATCAGTGAACTTACCAATAGTAAGATATGTAGGTAGGCGTTAGTCGTGAAGTTCTGAATGAGGTCAACTACATATTTCGTTATGAACAGCTCTGCAAATAGAATTGGTGGGCTCAGCAGGTTAGTGATAAAATATAAAAGTGAGTTTCTTTTGTCTTTTACATAGAGTAGCTTTACAACGTAGAGAAAGTCAGGCAGATAGCATCTCTCCTTAAGTGTATATTTTTCACTGAAAACTCTTTCCTTTTCAAACGTGGAATCTGATTATAACGTTAATTGTTTATAATTGGAAGAAGTACTTTCAAGCTCACCAAATTATAGGAGTGTGAATTCATGAAACTTCAATTCAACTTATTCCCAGGCGGATTATCAAAGGCGCTCACTATGAGCTATGATGACGGCCAGAAACACGATATCCGCTTGGCTGGTATTTTTGATCAATATGGAATTAAAGGGACCTTCCATTTAAATAGTGCAATGATCAATGCACCTGGGTTCTTATCGCCCGCTGATGTTAAGCATTCGCTCAGGAATCATGAAGTGTCCGCCCATTCCGTTACTCACCCACATCTAGAGCGTCTTCCTTTACCGATGGTAATTGAAGAGTTGTTCGAAGACCGTAAACGATTGGAAAAGCTGGTGGATTATCCAGTGCGAGGCATGTCCTACCCCTACGGTACATACTCTCAGGAGATAATTGCACCACTTCAGTCCGTTGGAATTGAATACAGCCGCACTGTTCACTCTACCAAACAGTTTGATATGCCTCTTAATTTCATGGAATGGCATCCAACCTGCCACCATATTGAAGATCTGCATCAGGTTTGGGAGCGATTCACAATGGAAGGACCCTCCCAGAAACTAAGACTCTGTTATGTTTGGGGCCATAGCTATGAGTTCGCACAGCAGAACAATTGGGAGTTAATCGAAACTTTTTGCCAACAAGCAGGTGGACATTCAGATATTTGGTACGCTACTAATATTGAGATTTATGATTATGTCACTGCCCTGTATTCACTGAAATTAAGTGCCGACAAAACGATTATCCGCAACAATTCTGCCATAGATGTTTGGGTATCTATTAATGATCAACCCGTTCAGATTAAGGGTGGAAGTATGATGACTACGAAATAATCTAAAACACAAAAAAAGAGCGTTGGCCAACATCGCTCTTTTTTTGTGCTAATTATATTGATGTGATTCCGAATTATTTCGCTAGAAGTGTATATGTCACTGTTTTTGCTTTTTCCTCAAGGATTGGCGTATAGGTGAATGTAAGCGCATTCCCCTTACGGCTTTTCATCCCTAACATTCTGCTCAGAATGTATTGATCTCTGCCATCATTTACTTTATCCCATTCTTTACGATCCTCACTAGTAATCAGTTGTTCACTGAGATTGACGATTTCTCCTGTACTGCTGTAGACAATATATAATTGTGTTGTATCTAATAAGCGAACAAGTGCCACATCCTCCGCGGCGTACTCCACTATGAAATCACCGGTTGCCCCGGTTAATTTCTCCATCTCAAACAACTTGCCCAAACCGCCATCCTTAGTAATATACTGAACATTCTTCCCATCGGTCATATACACCTGAGTGGAAGGTACTTGAGGCGCATGTGGATAAGCAGAGATCATATAATGATAATCCATTTGCTTAATTATTGTACCTGCTTGAACTAATACCTGATAGCTGTTGCTGAAATCATTAAACATTGCATAGTGATTGTCCGTTAACTGGAGTAAGTCCGTGCCATTTCCAAGTTTTTTAATCTCAAATCCATGATTGTAAGCTGACTCCTTAAGGGGTAGTTGGCCAATAATTACTGGTTTCCCGGCTGCCGTAGCCCGGTAATATAAATTAGCGTTTTTTTGAGATATCCAATAGGATCTACCTTCTACAGAAGCAGCAACAAATCTAGGTTCATCTACGATTTGGATAACCCCATCCGTTTTATTAAGCGCGGTTTTACCCCCGAGTACACTGACTGCAGAGACCAATGGCAAGTACAACGAACCTTTTATGATACGAGGAGATTTTGTTAATGCCATCGCTGCCCCGTTCACTTTTGACGTTGCAGCACCCGCGGTGAAGATGACTTCACGCTCTGGACGTACCAGCTTGGCCATTTTGGATTTTTGATCCCACGATAACGTATAACCCATAGCATCTGCGAGTGATTTCAAGGGTACAAAAGTTGTATTCTCCGCGATCACTTGTTTACTGCTGATTCCAATTTCTTTATAGTTAAATTGAATTTGCTTGTCTCCTTGCGCAGATACCGATCCATATCCAGTACTTAAAATCAAAACAGCAAAGATCCCTAGCGTTACCTTCCATTTATTCATATCTATCCGTCTCCTTCGACATTATAATCATATGTAATTAGACGGAAGATAATGGAAAAAGTTTCTTCTCACCCTCTAGCAAACTCATAAAATGCCAAAGCATCCACCCAAGTTGGGAATCCTGCTTGCGCCAGTTTATCGCTGCCCCCGCCTTTACCATTATAGCTGCCTAGATGAGCTTTGAAAAAAGCTCCACAGGAAATCTCCGTGCTCCCATTCTGCGCAAAAACAACCTTATTCTCCGCAGAAGTAGCTAATAATACAGGAAGATCACATTTCGAAGTCAGCTTATTTGCTAAGCTCTGTAGATCTTTTAGCGATTTATCTTCAAATACTTGTGCGATCATCTTTCCCGCTTGCTCATTTAAAAGCTCTTGCACAACATAGTCATCATTTTTTTCTTTAAGCAGGTAAATTTCAGCTTGCAGCAGCTTTTGTTCATTTTCCCATTTTTCAATTCGATCAATAATCTCATCTTTGCCTGTGTTGAATTTGGAAGACAGTGTTCCAAGGATTTGCTGACTAGTATTAAATTCCTCTAAAGCACGATATCCACATTTAAAATAAATCCGCGTGTTCGCTTTTATTTTCTCAGCTTTTAAAAGCTTAATTATCCCAATTTCACCCGTTGAGGACACATGTGTCCCCCCACAAGCGTTGTATTCAACATCTTTGATCTCAACAATCCGGATGTTCTCTGTCACTTTTGGCTGTTTAACCAATTTAAGCTGTGAAGCCTCTTCCCCTGTTACGAAATAGCTGAGAATATTGTGATTTAAGTAAATCTGCCGATTAACTTCTCTCTCTATGGAGTACAGTTGATCAGCAGACAGTTCTGGCACTTCTATATCAATAGTGCAATAGTCCTCACCTAAATGAAAGCTTAAGGTCATAAAGTTATATTTTTCTAGACAAACCGCTGAGAGCAAATGCTGGCCACTATGCTGCTGCATATGGTCAAATCTTCTATTCCAATCGATCTGACAAGTTACCGATTCCTCATTAGGTAAACGTTCCAGCTTATGCAGTACAAGCTCTTCCTCACTGATTACATCAAGCACAGGGATTCCCTGAATAGCTCCAAGATCACAGGGTTGTCCACCACCATGCGGATAAAAAGCCGTCTCCTCTAAAAGAACATAAAGACCATCTTCTCGTTCTATGGTTTCAGTCACACGGGTTTGCCAATCAGTCTGGTATGTAGAATTGTAGTATAGTTTGTTGGTCATAAATGGTTTCCTCTCTTTTTTACGTTATCGACATATTAAGTTTATAGTATCATAACGGATAGTTTGAATCTTATTATTTCAAAAAAACCAGCTCCACGCAAAAACTGCGTAGAACTGGTATTAGGGTAATTAACAAGAACAAGTAGCATCTTTTAAATTTCTAATGGCAATTGCATTTAGTCGAAGCGCTTCTACTATTGAGTCTCTTACTGCTAACAATTCAAATCTTTCACGACTGCCAATAGGCAACCTGCAAAGAATGGCTTCAATTCTTTTAAGACTTTCTTTCAGAATCACTCTTTGCTTACGCAATGCGTTCAAAGCTCTTTGAATTTTTCTCTTCTCTGCAGCAGTCATAAACTACCACCTCTTTTCGATTGTGATAGTATATGAGATGCTTATTCCCCCTTATTTGCTTGTACAATCCGGAAACCAAATAACTATATTTACTCTTTTTTGCTAGCTTCCATGATAGGAACGGACCAGTCTACATTAGTATACATTCGATTGTTTATCGTGCGTACTAATTGAAGCTGCTCGGGAATTTGTGTAAGGCCTTCGGCACGGAATTGGAAATATTTCTTTTGATTATTTGACTGAGACTCGATAAATTCAATATAACCATCTTTCCATCCTCCCCCTTTGGTAGTAAAAGCTCCTTGTTCAGTGAGTTTGTACTCCTTGCCATCTAGTGTCTTAAATATCCATTCACTATTTAAAAACTCATTTCTCAATCTTCCTCTAAAATGTAATACACCTTCCTTCGCTGATACATTGTTATCGGGAGATGACTCCACTGTAAAATCATTTAACATCAGTTCATCCCCGTCAAATACAAAGGGAATCGGCTGTTCTTTCAACTTGGCAGGCTCAAATTGCACACTAGAACCATCCTTCTCTGGGATGAAATATCCATCCAATACGAAAGTATAAGGCGTATCCTGAGGTAAATATTTAAACGTATAGCTCCAGTGCATAAGTCCCTTTGTTGCCCCGGGAAGGTTAGAGTAGGACATCACGCTATTCTTATTAGGAAACTTTCTAGCATTAACACTGTGAATCTCTTCGCCTGCTGTATCCTCAAAATGGAATTTCAAGCCCTGTTGCTTCCATAGTTCGCCAGGAGAACGGGTCAATGCCTCTTCACTCAATTGCGTATCAAACTCAAAACGAACACCTTGCACCATATGAGTTAATTTTTTCAAGGTCACAGTTAAACCGTCCGGGGAGGTGTAGCTACCCGTTAGTGGCATGGTGGTTGTTTGTTTATTCGCTTCTGTCATATCCATAGAAAAATTGAAATTCCAATCGCCTTTAAGAGTAGGGATGTTCTTGCGTTCACTTCCCAATTCAGTAATATGACCTTCGACCGTAATTCGATCAGTTTGCAGAGGTTCAGTGAAATTAGCGATCAAATAGTAAAAGTCACTGGTAAATCCTATATCGTATAACTCCCCAACAACCTTCCCTTGATCATCCTTAATCGCAATACTGTTCCCATCATTAAGGGCCAACCGCTTTTTATCATGCTTTCCATCTGGTCCAAACAACTGTAACGCAACAATTACCCGTGTAGGATCTGCCACTGCTTCATCTATTTTGATTGTGTAGCCCTTATCCTTCACCTTAATATTAGGATGCTCTACCAACCCAAATTCTTGTGCTCGTAGAAGGCCAATGTCCATGTTGTTTTTTACAAAAAGAGAACGTAAAGTCTCTGCCAGTGTAGGAACGGAATATAAGATCACGGCACTTAGCACAACCAGTAACAACGCCGCACCCATAAATAATCTCAGCAACTTATTGCGCTTCGGATGCTTGCGATTCCTTTGTGTTGGAGTAAATTCCTCAAGCTCTACTTGTTCCAAAGAAGCCATTACTTGAGCAGTAAATGAATCTGGTAAGCGCTCTTCATACATAGCCTGCGACCATTCAGCTTGTTCCTCAAGCTCTGCTTCGTAGATCATATTACAATGCGTACAAGTTGCCATATGTTCAGCTACGGCTTGATCTCGAAAGATAGATTTGCTTAAAATATATTCTTCGATCTCATAGGAATTTAAGCACCTCATCGGTCTTCACCTCCTGGAGTGTAATTAGCTGCTTCAAACGCTGTTTAGCCCGGTATAAATCATTTTGAATCTTGCTTAATGGAACATCTAGAACCATACACATTTCTTCATAGCTTAAATCATTGGTATAACGAAGCAGTAAAGCCGTACGATAATTAGACGGGAGCTTCTGCATCAGGTGAAGCAGCTCTGTGCGATGCTCCGATCGCATTAATTCTTCTTCTGGATTATCCGAAAGAGAATATTCGGCATTGTCGTCCGGCAAACTCGCTGTCGGTCGGTCTTTTTTCCACGAATCCTTCAGTAAATTAGTCGCGATAGCATATAGCCACGCCGCAAAATTCTTATCCAAATCATGTGAAGCCAGCTTACGGTAAGCTTTAATAAACGTCTCCTGCGTTATGTCTTGTGCATCTTGATGATTGGCTCCCATTCCTCGCAAAAGCCCATAAATTTTATTCTTATATCGATTTACAAGATACGAATAGTCTTCTTTATGTCCATCGAGAACATTTTGGATCCATAGCCTCTCATCCTCTTTTTCAACTTTCGGTACATGTCCCTTCACCCTGAAGCCTCCTTGAAGCACGATACTATATAGACGATCCCTATTAAAAAAACTCTCACTTTATACAAAAAAAAGTAGATCTTCAAATAAAACGAAGACCTACTGTGTAATCTACCGATTACGTTTTAGAACAAAATACAACAATTGATCCATTTCTAAAGCCATAGAATCACTGAAGCGCTAAAGAAACCACTTTACTCCAATAAATTAACTCTTCATCCCTGCCATATGCCCCGATACATTGAAAGCCTAAAGGCATGTTATTTATAGAGGCAGCTGGAATACTCACCGCAGGCGCTCCAGCATATGACCAAATGGCCGTCATTCCGGTCCATCCGGTTCGTGTTCCCCACAGCGGAGCTGTTCCTGCCTGAGCCGGCGAAACCCACAGATCAATCCCCTGTGACTTCTGCACATCTAATAGATCGTTTCTGAGCTTGATTTGTCCGCTACGATATCCTTCCAGTTCTTCCTCAGTGATGGTTCGTCCAGATAAAATAGCCTGCCGTACGGTATCCTCATAAAGATCTTTATAAATATCAAATAGTGAATGATGGACTTGCGCCATTTCTCCGTGAACAAACCGCACCATGGCATCTCCGTAGATAAAGCTATCTTCCCACGGCATTGCAACTGTTTTTATGCTGAACCCTGCTTCCTCAAGCTTCTTAAGCTGCTTCTGAAAGGTTATCTTGGTGTCATTCTCTAATAATGTCATGTATACACCTTCGGGTATCCCTAGCACAGGTTTACGAGCTTCTTTAAAAGGTCTCCATTCCGTTACAAGCTCTGCGGCGAGAAAGTCCATACCCTCCATATCCTGAGTGAAAAATCCAAACGTATCAAAAGATGGCGACATCAATCGGACACCATCTATAGGGATACGCGCATAACTAGGTTTAAAGCCGACCACTCCGCAAAATGAAGCAGGTGCCATAACAGAACGCAAGGTTTGTGTACCTATTGCAAATGGACAGATGCCCGCGGCAACCGCAGCAGCAGAGCCTGCACTAGAGCCGCCAGGCGTATGATCCAGCTGATGAGGATTACGGGTTGTGATAGGTCCGGCATAAGCAAATTCCTCCGTCACTGTTTTGCCGGTGAACCAAACCCCTTTTTGCCGAAGCTTTTGAATAAAACTGCCCTCAGACTTCGTCAAAGCTTGTGGGGGAAGGTTCGACCCTGCACAGGTAGGCAACCCGTCTAAGTGAATTAAATCTTTGATTCCAACAGGTATTCCATATAGCGATGGTTTAGGAAATTCCGAATACTTCTCTCTTACCCTAGCCACTTCATTTTTTATTCTATCTGCTCGGTTCTCCTCTGGCACAAAAGCACGCACGTGTGGTTCTACCTTATCGTAAAGATCTAAATATTGTGTAAGATATCTATCCATGGTCACATCTGAGGTCTTATTGCCCAGAGCAAACTGAGCTAACGAAGATTTATTAATGTACATGTCTGATTGGAGCCCTCCTTAATATTCACTTAAACCAGGAAGCCATTTGAAGACGATTGTATTAATTTGGAACAACTTTATGTTACTAGTTAACCTTATCTATGGCTATACTTTAGTTCTCTATTTCTATTTTCATCCACAATATTGATTACACGATCCACCCACCCTTGATAAAATTGCTCCTCATGAGAAACTAGAATCACTGTACCTTTAAATTGGATTAAAGCATTCTGTAAAGCATCTTTTGTTTCGGCATCTAAGTGATTAGTGGGCTCATCTAAGATTAAGAAATTACATGCTGTAAGTAATAAAAGACACAGCTTAACTTTGGATTGTTCGCCACCGCTGAGTGTACAGATAGGCTGTGTAACGTGACTATCTTTTACAACACATAATGCTAAATGACGACGTATTTCCTTAATAGTCAATTTTGGATAAAACGATGCGACGATTTCAATAGGTGTCATGTTATCGCTTTCCCAAATTAAATCTTGCTCGTAGTAACCAAGAGAGACTTGTTCCGCAAAGCGGAATGCCCCGTCAACACTGGGGATTTGACCAACTAATGTTTTCAGCAATGTTGATTTTCCGATGCCGTTAAAGCCTGTTATGACTATCTTTTGTCCTCCTCGAATGGAAAATGTTAATTTTGGCAGCAGCGGCTTATCGTAACCAACCACAAGATGGTCTACTCTAAGCGCAACTTGTGCAGTAACAGGAAGCTCTTGAAAACGGATAGATGCTTTAGTGACAAACGTCGGTGCAGCGATTCTCTCCATACGATCCAGCTGCTTCTGACGGCCACGGGCAATTTTAGAATTAACACCAGCACCATTTTTCCGGATATATTGCTCAGTGGCTTCAATTTTTTTCTGCTGTGCATGGTACTGCCGGATATGGCTTTCGCGAAAATGCTCCTTCTGTCTCAAAAAATCAGCATATTTGCCATGATATTTTTTAATCGTTTCCCCTTCAATATCGCAAATGCTTGTTGATATTTTATCGAGAAAAGTGTAGTTATGAGAGACCACAATGAAGGCTTGATCGAACGCTATCAGATATTCAGCAAGCCAGTTAATATGCGTGGTGTCGAGATAATTGGTGGGCTCGTCGAGCAATAACACATCAGGTTGTTCAAGCAACAGCTTTGCCAATATAACTTTGGTTCGCTGCCCCCCACTAAGCTGATCAATAGGACGGTCCATCCCCATTGCATTTAGTCCTAGCCCCGTAACCACTTTACTGATATTGCTCTCGATAGAATAATAGTCGAGCGCCTCAAGTCGTTCCTGAAGGTCTGCTGCCTTCTGCAAAAGCACTTCATTGCCAGAAACAGCACATTCCGCATAAAGTGCATTCATCTTTTCTTCCATTTCGTATAATTCAGTGAACGCTCTCCTTAAATAACTTTGAACGGTACTTGACCCATCAATAACCGCGTATTGATCAAGATGACCTATTTTGATATTGGGCTGCCATTTAATCGTTCCACCATCAGGAATCACCTCGCCCGTCAGAATACCAATCAATGTGCTTTTCCCTGTTCCATTCTGACCCACTACACCTACATGCTCCCCTTTGTAGACTTCCAAAAAACCTGTTTATACAGCACTTTATCTCCAAAAGCATGTGATACATTAGAAACCTCAAGTAAACTCATTTGCTTTCCTCTTTTCTATAATTGTTTTTAAGCACAAAAAAAGCAGAAGACACCGCGCCCTTGGGCGCAAGCCTTCTGCTTATTAGTGCACGAATAGACGGCACAAATAGATAATTGTCAGTTTGGAAACTGAACATTATAAACACAAAAGGCTGTAGACGAAAATTGTCTACAGCCTCTTAATCATTAACATCGGAAGATGGCGTAATCAAATAAGCATGAATAATCACACTAAAATGACCTAGCTAGCTTTCGATGATATAAAAAGCGATTCGCTTTTTGATTAAGCTCCGGACAACGTTTCATCGTTTGTATCCGATTGTTCGGAGCAGCTTCTGGTATATAATTTTTCAGTTTCCACATGAATCATGTTGAACCATCCCTTCGTTTGGCTACATTTTAAATCGTGTATCCGCACTTGTCAACCACCATCCGAGAGGTGCTGTTATTTTTTGCGGGCGCGTTTGACCGTACCGATCCTAGTCCCTTGAGGAATAGTAATGAACTGGCTCTTCGATACACCAATAAGCTGTGAAGTATAAATACTACTATGTCCGGAGAATAAATAACTCACCACACAAGCGATAAACATGTATATGGCTCCTTCCGAACCAAACAGCTCGATCCCCATTAAGAAGCAAGCGATAGGCGTGCTAGTAGCTCCACAGAAGACAGCAATAAAACCGAGGGCAGCTAAAAAGGGTCCATACACATGTAATATTCCAGCCAAGGCATTTCCTAGTGTGGCACCAATCGTAAATAACGGAGTAACCTCACCACCCTGAAATCCTGTTCCTAAGGTAAAGGCGGTAAAGATCAGCTTCCATAAAAAAGCGAACGGCGAGACATCTCCCTCAAAAGAATCCTTGATTAACGGAATTCCGAGGCCTAAGTAATCACGAGACCCTACAAGGAATACTAAGGCAATGATAATTAATCCACCTACGGCACCTTTTATCATTGGATTGCTTATCCTGGCGGTGAAGATTCTTTTCAGAAAATGAGTCAGTTCACTGAAAAGCATACTCACGAGACCAAAAATTACAGAGGCCAATACCACTTTTAGAATAATCATTAAACTTAAAGCTGGAAATTCATTCACTACATAGTGTGTATGATGAACACCCCACAATCGAGTGGTGACCAGATCACCAACAAAGCTAGCCACAAAACATGGAAGTAATGCCTGTTGGCTAATAAGTCCAATGGTTACTACCTCTAGACCAAATAAGGTTCCAGCCAGCGGTGTTCCGAAAATAGAACCAAAGCCTGCACTGATCCCGCACATTAACAGTATCTTACGATCCAGAGGACTGATTTTAATCAGCTTTCCGAACCATTCCGCAAGGCTTCCGCCCATTTGAACAGCTGTCCCTTCACGCCCAGCGGATCCACCAAATAAGTGGGTTACTAATGTTCCGAACAACACCAATGGAGCCATTCGCAAAGGTATAGTCTCTTGGCCGTCCTGAATTTGTTCTATAATAAGGTTATTTCCTTTAGCGCTGTTTTTTCCGTAACGCATATATAGGAAACTAACAAATACTCCCCCAAGAGGCAAATAATAAAGTAGCCCTGGATGCTCTAAACGTACATCTGTTACGTAATCCAAGCTTTTTAGAAAAAAAGCAGAGGCGGTGCCGGATAAAATACCAACTACACTGCCGAGCACAATCCATTTGATAAATGTACTCCAAAGAGCAAAATAACTTCGCTTCTTAGTGATTTCAAACCATCGGGTAGACCATGGATTCATCTCGACAGCTCCTAAGGACAAAATAAATTAGTCTCAACAATAAAACAGACTCCTACCAGGGAAGCTCACACTGGTAGGAGTCATTAGTCTCAGAGAGACAGTTACGGCGAACTCCATCGCCCTTTATAAAACTTAAATTATTCTTCTTCTGAATCTACGTTATGATACACTTGTTGAACATCTTCCAGGTCTTCCAAAGCATCAATCAATTTCTCGAATTGAGCTTGAGCATCTTCTGGGAGTGCCACATAGTTTTGTGGAAGCATATTTAACTCAGCTACAGTGAATTCAGTGATGCCTGCATTCTTGAATACTTCTTGCACTGCATTGAACTGATCAGGTTCTGCATAAACAATAACTGCATCATCCTCTTCCAGCACATCGCGTACATCAAGTTCTGCATCAAACATCATTTCAATTACTTCATCAGCAGTTTTACCTTCCACACCTATAACGGCCGTAGAGTCAAACATGTAAGCTACTGATCCGCTGACACCCATATTTCCGCCATTCTTACTGAAGGTTGAACGGATCAATGGAGCTGTCCGATTAACGTTATTTGTTAGCGCATCAACGATGATCATTGAACCGCTAGGTCCAAATCCTTCATAACGAAGCTCTTCATAATTTTCTTCAGCGCTACCTTTAGCCTTATCAAGCGCACGGTCAATGATCGCTTTTGGTACATTGTAAGTTTTTGCACGTTCTAATACAACTTTCAGGGCCCGGTTCGCTTCTGGATCGGGTTCGCCCTTCTTTGCTGCTACATAAATCTCAACACCAAACTTTGCATAAACACGACTTGTGTTTGCGTCTTTGGAAGCTTTCTTTTCTTTAATATTATTCCACTTACGACCCATATTGTTCCCGCTCTCTTTCAACATGAATTAAAAACAATTGTTACTTATTATACCCTTCTTCGATAGCTCTAGTAAAGTGCAGTAGTAGGTTAATCCTCTAAGCTGTCACAATACAGATAGAAAAAGCCCCTGATTCAATCAGGAGCCTGCTAATTTTTTATAGATTACTGCCAAATTTCATCTGCAATCTCTTTAATAAACTGCAGTTTATCCCATTGCTGTTGATCTGTCAGATGGTTTCCTTCTTCCGTAGAGGCAAAACCACATTGTGGGCTCAGGCACAACTGATTGATATCCACATATTGCGAAGCTTCTTTAATCCGTCCAATGATTTCTTCTTTATTCTCAAGCTCACCTGACTTCGAACTGAACAAACCTAAAACTACTTGTTGATCTTTAATAAATCTAAGGGGTGCAAAGTCTCCGGCCCGATCCGTATCGAACTCCAGATAGAAACCATCTACATCCACCGTTCCAAATAACACTTCTGCGATAGGCTCGTATCCGCCGGATGCTGCCCAAGTGGACGCGTAGTTCCCACGGCATACATGCATCGTGATAACCATATCTGCTGGGTGATCTTTTATCGCTTCGTTATTTACAAATGCGTATAACTTAGCGATTTCGTTAACATCTACACCCTCTTTTTGACGAGCTTCCCAATATCCTTTATCACAAAGCATACCCCATGTGCAGTCGTCCAATTGCAGATTACGGCAACCTGCCTCATAGAAATCACGAATAACTTCACGATAAGCTGCAGCAATATCAGCCACAAGTTCATCCTGCTTGTCGTAAACAGCTACAGTAGTCTTTTGATTGCGCTGAAGTTCAGCAAGGAACTGCGCTGGCGAAGGAATCGTTTGGCGCGCTACTACATCATTTCCCGCTATGCTAACCAATTGTCTGTAGTCAGCGATCATTGGATGGCTAGTCCCACGGATTTTACCGGATAATTCTGCAGTTTCCGCTCTGGTCTCTACACCATTAAACAGGTAGCCCACTGGGCTGACTTTCTTTGTTACCCCTTCAAGGCCCCACATAAAATCTAAATGCCACCAGGAGCGGCGGAACTCTCCATCCGTTACACCTTTTAATCCAACCGCTTTTTGTTTTTTCACAACTCTGGCAATCTCTGTATCTTCAACCTTGCGCAATTCATCAGCGGAGATTTCATTATTTTGATATTGGACACGAGCTCTCTTAATCGTTTCCGGACGTAAGAAGCTGCCAACGATATCTACTCTGAATGGCACTTCAGTTCTTTGTTTTCCTTTTTGGATGGTACTCATAGGGGTTCGTCCTCCTTTATTGTCTGTGCTTTTCTGTTGAATTCACTATAGCACTGTACAATCAGGACAGGGTAACTCCTAAAAACTATGGCCTACCATAAGCTTACGCTATAGCAGGCCACCAAATTAGCTTATTTAATTATAACCAGACCTCTCGGGCGGTTTCGATCACAAGGCGTATTTTATCCCACTGCTCATCTTCAGTTAGAATATTTCCTTCCTCCGTAGAAGCAAATCCACACTGAGGGCTTAGGCACAGCTTCTCAATATCTACATATTGTGCGGCTTCTTCGATTCTTGCCTTAAGCTGCTCTTTACTCTCCAGACCCCCATGTTTGGTTGTCACTAATCCCAACACTACAAATTGGTCTTTAATAAATCGTAAGGGTTCGAAATCGCCAGCTCGTTCATTATCATATTCCAAGAAAAAGGCATCAACTTTTGTATTGGAAAAAAGCACCTCGGCAACAGGCTCATAACCGCCAGCAGCGAACCAAGTGGAGCGAAAATTACCTCGGCAAACGTGCAGCGCGATGGTCATATCATGCGGACGATTCGCAATACTCTCATTGATCAGCCTAACGTAATCCTTTGCTAACTGATCGGGATCTGTACCTCTACTGCGTAAATGGGCGCGATGTCGGCCACTGCTCAGCGTTCCCCAAGTTGTGTCGTCTAACTGAAGATAACGGCAGCCTGCATCGTAAAAGGCTTGAATCGCAGTTTGGTAAACCGCGATGATATCTTGAAATAGAGTTTCCTTATCAGGGTAAACTTCATTTCCATTAAACTCCTCCACAAAGTGAAATAGGGCAGGTGAAGGGATCGTCATTTTGGGTAACCGGTCTCCCGCCATTTCCTTGAGCTTTATAAATTGCTGTAGCATGGGATGATCTTCAAAGGAAATCCGGTCAACAATTCGGAATGATTCTGCACGCTGAACCGTTTCCGCTCTTCCATTCCCTTGATTTAAGTTAATCTTTTCAGTTCCTTTAATTCCGACAAAGAAATCAAGATGCCACCAGGAACGGCGAAACTCACCATCTGTTACTGCTAATAATCCTACTTCCTTTTCTAATTCCAGTAGTTTAGCAATCTCAATATTCTCTATTTCATAAAGCTCACTACCTGTAATTTCACCATTCTCATATTGGAGGCGGGCTGCTTTAATCTCTTCCGTACGCAAGAAGCTGCCGACGATATCATAGCGAAAGGGTGGAGCATTTCTCTGGGTGCCAGTTACGGGTCTAATCATACCGATCCTCCTACAGCTATAGTAAAAAATGATTTAGATCAAAATAACTTCCGGAAACCAAGTCATTTAAGATTTCTATATACTTGGATGCCATCACACTAGGTCTACGATCTTTATGCGCAATCCAACCAACCGTGAATACTTCATTACTCTCAAATGGAATCGTCTTCAGTCCATTACCGTTCAGATCGGATGCCATGATTCCTGTACCCACTGTATAACCGTCCGTGCCCATTAATAAATTGGTCAAGGTTGCCCGGTCATTCACTTTAATATTCTTCTCAATCTGAGAAAAACTTAACATTTCCTCCGAGAAGTGAAGTGAATTGTTCTCACCCTGTTCAAAAGTAATATACGGAAAAGGTAAGATATCGTCCTGCGAGATCCTTTCCTTCTGGGCAAGCGGATGTCCAGTTCTAACATAAAGATGTGGGTCAGTATTAAAGAGTGGCGTGAATTTCAGATTACCGTCACTGAACAGCTTATTCATATGCTTATAGTTGCTCTCGTTAATATAAAGAATCCCCAAATCGCTACGTAGAGTACGCACATCTTCGATGATGTCGTAGGTTTGCGTCTCTCTCAAGCTGAAGTTGTACTCTGAGACATCACTTTGCTTCATGAGACTCACAAAAGCATCTACCACAAAAGCATAATGCTGAGTCGAAATGGAAAAATAGATTGGGCTACGCTTTTTCCCAGTATAACGATTCTCCATAAGCTCTGTTTGTTCAATGATTTGACGGGCATATCCGAGAAATTCCATTCCTTCTACAGAAATGCTGATTCCACGGTTCGTCCTTTCAAAGATGGTAATCCCAAGTTCATTTTCAAGCTCTTTAATAGCGTTGGACAGGCTCGGTTGAGAAACAAAGAGTTTCTTTGCCGCCTCATTCATGGAGCCACTATTTGCAATTTCGATAGCGTAGCGGAGCTGCTGCAACGTCACTCCTATTCCCCCTGTTCCAGACCTATTCGTACTACATTCTGTTTCATACTAGCTGATATCGTAGCATAAATACACATCTCATTCCAAGATAATCCTTATTATGTGCCCAATAACGCGTACTTATTGTGTTCTCTTTTTCCCAGCATCAATCTTGGCAGGATCTAGTCCTTTCCAGATATTTGGCATATCAACCTGTTCTGGATGCTCAAAAACTAAAAAAGCTGTAGGCAAATACCGCTCACCATATTGGGATGAGGGTTTATTCATAATCTCATTATCTTTTACTAGTACCGTAGAAGATCCACCATCCAGATTAGCCGCTATCACAGCTCCATGCTTAAGCAAAATTTGCTGCACATCATAGAGATTTGCTCCAATACTATAAGTAGGCTGTCGTCCGTCAATTACCACAAAAATAATAGCGCCATCTGCCCGCTGACCCATTGCTGTTCTAGGTGCAATCCCCCAACCTTCCGCTGCATTCTTAATCAATCCTTTGCCATTGACGATTAGCCGCGGACTAAAAGTAACTGCCTCCTGAACCCCCATTTTACTAATCTCATCTAGCGTATAATTCCCGGCAACCATTTTTCCTTGTTTATCAAGACCAACAATCTGTGTAGATTTTTTACCGCCAAGACCGTTGTAATATAACTTACCTTGTGAGACTACAATTCCTATGGGTTTAAACCCGTTCCCTTTCCAGTTCGGATCAGCGAACCCACCACCGTTAACTCCAGCGATAGCGCCTGTACGCTTCACCATACTGGTTACTTTTTCACCTGAACCAATCTTATTAGGTATTCCTAGTCGGACTTTGGTTGGATCATTAACAATCATTATATATCCGGTATAGCCACTGCCTGAGACATTCTCAATCTCGACAAGCGGCTTCTCTACCACCTCAGGTTCGGGAGCGATCGTATGTGTATCTATTTCGTCCCCCATCTCTTCAAAACGGGCGGTATATTCGGTTACCCGTTCCTTCAGTTGATCTTCACCTATAATATATTTAGCCATATAGCGATGTTGTGTTGTAATTAGCGTATCTGCGATTGTATAACGTAAGTTCTGAGCCGAGGGTGCAAAATAAAGCCATCCACCAGCAGCGATCATTAAGAATAAGCAGAATAAAAAAACTTTGGATAAGGTGCGAAAAAAACTTCGTTTCTTCCGCTTTTTTATTGGTTTCTTTACAGGTTTCTTATTGCGTGCATTGGAACGTTGAGGTAATGATGAAGTGCTCACTTCTGAGTATTCCTCCCTAAATTTTACTAATTTGATAATATGTACAACTCGTCCTTATCATAGACGATGATTTTCGTTAAAAGTTTCTATTTGAGTAATAGTCATCATTTCAAAAACAAAAAAGAGCAGGTTTCCAATATCTTGGCTACCTGCTCATCTAAAGCTAAACAAAATCTAATGTCTTCCTACTCCACCGCCGCTGCTAGCGCTACCGCCGCCGCCTGATGAGCCACCACCGCCGGAATAACCGCCACCACCTGATGAGCCTCTATCATCATCATCTGAGTAGCTGCGGCTAGATGAGCTTGAAGAATGTCTTCCTGCTCCTCCACCACTGCTGGAACCTCCACCACCATGGTTCTCGTTGCTTGAGGAATACCGTCCTGCACCGCCACCGTTAGTAGAGCCTCCGCCACCACTGTTTCCCCAGAAACTTGATTGCGAATTGTTTGTATTCCTATGGTGGTGATGATAATAACGTCTGTGCCAGCGTCTGCCATAACCGTAATCCGCTTGACCATGCCAAGGACCATAACGGCGTATATTCCTTTGGCTATATGGATTAAATGGCAAACCATACATTTCTATATATCTATTGCGTCGTGAAGCAGTAAATCCAAATAAGATAAGCGAACCCAAAATCGCTGAGAAAATTAGAAAAGCCTTGCTTTTACTAACCGCCTCACCTCCACTTGTAGCTGTAGTAGAGGAAGTACCAGAATTCGTTGTAGTTCCAGGATTAACATTGTTTCCGTTGTTTCCAGTGACTCCTTGCGGATGATCCGCTCTAGCTAACAAGAAACTGTAGAACGAATTAACTGTCGTTGTAGCTCCCGTACCGTAATCTTTTTTCACAAATTGGGGTTCAAGCACGGTATTTAAAATATTACTAATAACCTCATTGGTTAAAACCTTGTCGATATCCTTGCCTTGTAGAACATGATAGTTGTCTCCGCCTATGTCCAATACCAGCATAACATCCTTAGGACCCGCACCTACCGAAGCAAACTTCATATAGGTATAGTCCTGCAATGTTTTATCTCCAGCATTTTTTACGGTGACCACATAAATTCCACTTCCGGTTGTTGTTTTATATCTGTTGTTGGAATCGTTCAGATAGTCTTTAGTTACTTTTTTGAGCACACCCGCATTATCGGATACGTAATTTTTGGTGCCAACATTTTCTGCCCAAGTGCCGCCCATAGCTTGAATAAAAGCTCCATACGTCTTCCTAGCACCATTACTGTATGTTTTAGCTGCGAAATCCGGCTCAAGATATTGTGAAAGAATCTCTTTAATCTTACTGTTAGGCAATGATTCCTCTATACCTTTACCTTGTACCGCCCAATAATCATCATCTTTTATAGAAAGGAGCAGCAGCAGACCGTTATTTTTATCCGCAGCCCCCACACCCCAGCTATTGAAAAGCGATTTTGCATACTCTTCCATCGAAACCCCTTCAGTAGAATCGACAGTTACAAGCACAACTTGAGCTCCAGTAGCCTGATGTAATCGAATACCGTAGTTCACCATGTAATTCTCTGCTTTCTCGTCAATCACATTCGCAAAATCATTCACATAAAATGACCCTGTATGCTTAGGTACAGCAGTTTTGGCTAAACTTACGGCCGGCAAAAGCAATACACTTAACAATAAGGCAGCAAGTGTGGTATGTAGCAGTATTTTTAGAGTTCTCGTGTTCATATGTACCTCCTGATCTATCATTATCTCTCTTATTTATCGGTTACGCGCGGTTAGCGGAATAGTTCCATTTTATTCTAAACTGGAAATTACACAACAGGAAAAAACGGTTAGAGTTTGTGAGGCGGGTGATTTGAGGCGTGCAAGTCGCTTTAGGGGCAATCATCGTGTTGTGTTGATGGATCAAACTCAAGAGCATTGGAGTTTTGGAATCCCCTGCTTGATAACACACTTTTCGCCGATTCATCGGACTCAGGAGACGTTATTCTGTTTATTTGAGCGTTTGCGGCAGGCTATCGGACTCAGTTGCAGGTATTTACTCAAAACCACACTGTTTATCCACAAATGTTGGCCAATAAGTGCTATACAGTCCGATAACGCAGCAAAATGAGCTAAAAAGGCGAAATTGCTGCAATACGGTCCGTAACACACTAAAATTCCTTGGCTACTTGAGATAATGGGGGGCTTGGAATCCCCCTTAAACTTCCTAAGCTACTTGAGGAACATTGGAGTTTTGGAATCCTGCTACTGGATAACATACTTTTCTCCGATGGATCGGACTCAGGAGACGTTATTCTGTTTATTTGAGCGTTTGCGGCAGGCTATCGGACTCAGTTGCAGCTATTTACTCAAAACCACACTGTTTATCCACAAAAGTTGGCCAATAAGTGCCATACAGTCCGATAACGCAGCAAAATGAGATTAAATGGCGAAATAGCTGCAATACGGTCCGTAACACACTGAACTTCCTTGGCTACTATACAAAATGGGAGATTTGGAATCCCCCTTGAACTTCTTAGTTACGTGTAATAATGGGAGATTGGGATCCCCCTTAAACTACTTAGTTACTTGAGGTACCCGTTATCTGGAGATATACAGCCAATACTCCAACAACAAAAAGGCTCAGCCTATAGCTGAACCTTTTGCTTGCTTTTTAAAGCCAATTCCTTGGATCTAGCGCTCATGTTCCGTTAAAAATCAAACAGCGTAGTGGTTAAGTAACGTTCACCGGTATCCGGCAGAATCACCACGATGGTCTTGTCCTTATTCTCAGGACGCTTAGCGATTTGTGTAGCTGCGTAAACAGCTGCTCCGGAGGAGATACCCACCAGCAATCCTTCTGTTCGCGCAAGAGCACGTGATACGCTATAGGCATCATCATTTTTCACCTGAAAAATCTCATCCACTACTTCATTATCGTAATTCTCAGGAATAAAGTTTGCTCCAATGCCCTGAATCCCATGTCCCTTAGGACGGCCTCCTGATAAAACAGGAGAGTCAAACGGCTCGATGGCGACAATTTGGACTGCGGGGTTCTTTTCTTTCAACGCTTTCCCAACACCCGAGATAGTGCCTCCAGAACCAACACCCGCTATGAAAATATCAACATCTCCATCGGTATCCCGCCAAATCTCCTCTGCTGTAGTCGTTCTGTGTATTTCCGGGTTCGCAGGATTGCTGAATTGTTGGGGAATAAATGAATTTGGAATTTCCGCAGCTAATTGTTCTGCCTTTCTTACAGCTCCGCTCATTCCTTCAGTTCCCGGTGTTAACACAAGCTCAGCACCTAATGCCAGCATTAATTTACGGCGTTCAATACTAAATGTATCTGGTAGGACGATGATCAGTGAATACCCTAAGCTAGCAGCTGCAAAAGCAAGTCCTATCCCAGTGTTTCCACTAGTAGGCTCAATAATGACAGAATCTTTATTAATGAGACCTCTCTCTTCCGCATCTTTGATCATTGCATACCCAATACGATCCTTAACACTACCTGCTGGATTAAAAGATTCCAGCTTGGCAAGAACCCTAGCTTCTACGTTTTGGGTTTTACTATACTTTGAAATCTCTAATAACGGTGTATTTCCGATCAGATCGGTTAAGCTCTTATAAATATTAGCCATAATGATCCGCACCTCATTTCTTAATTTCCAATCAAATTACTCTGTATTAAGTCTAGCAGGATTTAAAGGATTTACAACCTATTCATTCTTAGTAGTCGCAAACTTGAGGCCTTTAATTCGTACTACGTCTAACCGAAACACTTGACTCTCGCACGATTAATCGCGGATCAAGCTGCACCCTTTGATACTCCCCGGTAATATTATCCTGAATACGTTGCAAAAGAAGCTGTGTGGCTAATCGTGCCACTTCATTCCCCATGATGGAAACTGAACTAATCTGAGGCGTTGTGATAGTTGTCCATGCGTTATTATCTACCCCAACCACCGCCACATCTTCTGGAACACGTACGCCTAATTCTTTAAACCGATTCACAATACCTATGGCCACCATGTCATTCACTGCATAAATAGCGTCTGGCATATGCGTCAGGCTGTAGAAATAGTCAGCGGCTTGTAGTCCAGTTTGCAAGGAAAAGTCTTCGCCAAAATATACAAGCGAAATATCCACTTGATTTAAAGCTTGCTGATAAGCAAGATAACGATCTTCAATAAGATCTTTTTGTGCCCCTGCATATGCAATCCTAGTACGACCGATATTGATTAAATGCTCCATCACTAATTGTCCTTCAAAACGTGACAAACTAACGATGTCAGCTTTCACATTTTCTGTGATTCTTTTCCCGTAGTTAATGATAGAGACCGGAACACTCGATTTATTAATTAACTCTACCATGGTCTTTGGATAAGCAAGAGGCATGATAATGAGTCCATCTACATGTAATTTTTTGACCTCACGGATTGTTTCGAGCTCAGTCCGCGGGTTGCCAGAAGTATTAATCTGGATTACCCGATAGCTATGTTGTTTGGCGGCTTGCTCGACGGACCAGGCGATATCCGGAATAATTGCGTTGCGAATGTCAGGAACGGCCAGAGCAATTTGCTTCGTTTGGCGGATTTTGAGGCTTTGCGCAGAGGTATTTGGAGTGAAACCCATCTCCTCAATCACTTGCAGTACCAGCGCCTTGGTCTTGGAACTAATTCCCTCTGAATTATTAATGGCTCTTGAGACAGTAGCAATACCTACCCCCGCCCGTTTCGCTACATCCTCTATGGTTACTTTGTTTTTATTAGCCACTCTGATAGTCCCCTTATTTCCGGAATCGTTTTCGTATTTATCTCTATTCCACTCATCTAAAATCAAAATTCCAATGTATAGATTATAACATAATAGTACATAGAAGAATACTTATCTCAACGACTAATGTGAGCCTAAAGGCTTGATATAACTCTGTTTTAGTGAAATATTTCACTAATTTTCAATATTAATATTTTCATTATTTAAATTTGACAATATGAAAATTATGTGACATATTTGTTCTCGGAAACGTTTCCTCTTTTTCAGAAATAAAACACTATTTATTATCAATTATTAATCTAGGAGATGAATGATATGCAAGCATTAAGATGGCATAACGTCAAAGATCTACGGTTAGAAACGATTGAAGAACCAGCAGCCCTTGAAGGAAAAGTGAAAATCAAAATCGAATGGTGCGGAATTTGTGGCAGCGATCTTCACGAATATGTAGCCGGCCCTATTTTCATTCCCCAAGGAACAGATCATCCCCTTACTGGTGAAAAAGCTCCAGTCGTAATGGGACATGAATTCTCTGGACAAATCGTAGAAGTAGGTCAAGGCGTTAGCAAGTTTAATGTTGGTGATCGCGTCGTCGTCGAGCCTGTTTTCGCATGTGGTGAATGTGTGGCTTGTCGACAAGGTAAATATAATCTTTGTGAAAAAATGGGCTTCCTAGGTTTGGCTGGTGGTGGCGGTGGATTCTCAGAATACGTCGCAGCAGACCAACATATGGTGCACAAAATTCCAGACAGCTTATCCTATGAACAAGGTGCTCTGGTGGAACCTTCTGCCGTTGCTCTACACGCTGTTCGTTCCAGTCAACTGAAGGTTGGAGATAAAGCTGTAGTATTCGGTGCTGGCCCAATCGGTTTGCTGGTCATTGAAGCTTTGAAAGCATCCGGCGCTGCTGAAATCTATGTAGTAGAACTTTCCGAGGAACGTAAGAGTAAAGCTGAAGAGCTTGGTGGTATTGTAATCGATCCTAAACAATATGATGTGGTCGAAGAAATTCAAAAACGTACCGATGGTGGCGTAGATGTTGCGTTTGAAGTGACAGGCGTACCTCCCGTTCTAACCCAAGCCATTAATTCCACTAAATTGAGTGGACAAATCATGATCGTTAGTATTTTCGAAAAAGATGCTACGATTACTCCAAACAATATCGTACTTAAAGAACGCAACTTAACTGGTATCATTGGTTACCGTGATGTTTTCCCCGCTGTAATTAGCTTGATGGAACAAGGGTACTTCCCTGCTGAAAAACTTGTTACTAAGAGAATTAAACTGAATGAAGTGATTGATCACGGGTTTGAGGCTCTTTTGAAAGAAAAAAATCAAGTGAAAATCCTTGTAAGTCCTAAACAATAACCATAAGCAGCCTATTGGCTGAATCATAAAAGAAGGCGCTGCTCCAAGCAGCTCTTTCTAGAATTTGTAGCGGTCTCTGTTATTAAAAAAAACCAGGCAGCGATTCTCCGGGATTGGAGTATCACTGCCTGGTGTTTTTGATCTGTGGGGGGTGTTTAAGCAAATTTATGGGCAAATCCTTATACGCTCTGGCTTAACTCGCTTAATCATCCGCTGATCCACCAAGTATATTCATCCTCACTAAGCAGGAGTTGCAAGTCTGATGCCTTGAAGAAATCCTTTCAGACAGAACGTAGCTTCCGGTGGCTTCCCTCTTGTTATACTTCTAGCACCTAATTTAAAGGATTCGAATGAGATAATGGAGAGTGATATAGGGTAAATGTGAAATAACTGTATTCTGTACACTTATTCCGTGTGCAAAAGTAACTATTCTTGTTTTAATTGTATTCTGTACAATTAAAACCCTGAAAATCCACCTATAAGAAATTAAATGAGGAATATAGATGTACTAAATACAGTTATATCTATGCCCCGATCAATTAAGGAATTATAGTTGTACAAAATACAATTAAACGCTCACTCTGCTTTAACAAATTGCTTCCGTCACCACTCTGATTCCTCAATTATAGATGAAGTGTAGCTCCCTATGGAACGGCCCCTAGCCCGTTTGTTTGCTTCATTTATACTTATGCGTATTTATCATTTATCAAATAATGCATATTCTCTTTTACAGCAGGCCATTCGGTATCCAATATGCTAAAGACCACATTATCATGAATCGATCCGTCAGACTTGATTCTATGCTTGCGCAGAACCCCTTCTTTAACCGCCCCTATTCGTTCTACTGCTTTTTGTGACCTCAAGTTGTTCGCGACCACTGTAAATTCTACGCGGATCAGCTTTAGTTCTTCAAAACAATAGTGTAGGAGCAGCGACTTGCCTTCTGTGTTCACACTAGTTCTCCAATAGTCTGGTGAGATCCAGGTACATCCAATTTCAGCGTTACGATGAACCAAATCCGGATGCATAATACGAGTGGTTCCGATAATTCGCTCCGTTGCTTTATCAATGATAGTAAAGGTAATTTGTGAACCGTTCTTTTGATTCGCTAAAGCTGTTGAGATTAATCCTTGCACCTGCTCGTCCGACGTTATTTTTCGCCAGGTAAATTCCCAGATGTCTGGATTTCTTAACACTCTCGCCAATCCTTCTGCATGACTTTCATCTATTGGAACCAGCTTAATCGATTTCCCGTCAAGTATTTCAGTATTCATAACACTCATTTGGTGCACCGTTCTCTCAATGAAATATGCTGAATGATATCTGCAATTTCTTCCACACGAAAGGCGATATGGTCTGCTCCGGCTTGTTCAAGCTCTTCCTTGGGACCATAACCAAAAGTCACTCCAATAGATTCGACACCACAGCCAATAGCACCGATGATATCATGCTTACGATCTCCTATCATTACCGCTTCCTCTGGATGTATGTCATTCTCATCAAGCACGTACTGAATAACCTCTTGCTTCTTAGAACGGGTACCGTCCAGATTACTTCCTCCGATATGTTTGAAATAATGATCGAGCTTATAATGCTCAAGAATCTGTGCTGCAAAAACAGTCGGTTTGGAGGTTGCTACATACAATGAGTATCCATTCGTCTTAAGTCCCTCCAGCAATTGGGGTATACCTTCAATCACCATATTCTCAAATAATCCCGTGGCACTGTAACGCTCCCGGTAAAAAGCAACCGCTTGAAGCGCTTGTTCCTCAGTGAAATGGTGCAGCTCGATAAATGAATCATATAACGGAGGACCTATGTAAGGAAGAAGCTCATCCAAATGCTCGATCTGTATATCAAATTTGTTCAAAGCGTATTCTACGCTTTTGGTGATGCCTTCTTTGGGGTCTGTTAAAGTACCATCTAAATCAAATAAAATGTTTTGTAATCCTCTTCCCACGGTTGTCTTGCTCCCCTCGACTGTTATTATTGCATATATTTATCATACCTTCGTTTCCACATACTTTCCACATACTTCTCGAATACGATAAGTAACTGAAGCTATTACATATTATCGGAGGAGTATCTTATGAACATGACGCATTACATGTCTTTGCTAGCGGACAACCAGCCTTGGAATTTGATTATATTCATGGCCATCCCCGTGATTTTTGCTGAGACGATTACCATTACAGAGTTTATTATTTTGTTCACCAAGAATCTAACAGGCCCACTACGATCCTTCAACAAAGTCTGCAGCATACTCGCAGGGATATATTTCACAGGTGTATTCCTCTACTTGTTCCCAACTACGTTTATTCCTTTGTCTGTGAATGGGGAATGGCACACATGGGTTGATATCGTAGCCGTGGGCTTCTATTTAAGCGGAGTACTCTTCTTATTGCCACTGGCTTTGTTAGATCTTGGTCTGATTGCCCGTAAACGATCGGAAGAGCATAAGATGAAGCTGCATTTTCTGCTTATTAGTGGATTCTTGGTCGTGGCGCATATCGCGATGATATTTGGGATGATTAATCCGGAAATTGTAGGGAGTATGGGTGGAATGGGCGATATGATGCATTAAAGTTTATTAACAAAACGTAATCTAAGACAAAAAGCAGATCAAGGATAAAACCTTGATCTGCTTTTTGTATCGTACCGGTCATCCTGCGTTTTGTACAGTTACCACAGTACGCTTCTTGCGTAATAAAAACATCAGTGGAAATCCAAACAAAACAATAATGGAACCTACCACAAAAACATCATTCACACCCATCGTGAACGATAGCAAACGTATCGAATCTGTATTACTTGCACCGGAGCTGATCAACTCTTTAGAGTGGAGTAAGGATCTACTCGACAGCAGGGAGGTGAATACTGCAATCCCAAGTGAGCTTAACACATTGCGGACCCAGTTGTTGATCGACGTAGCATGTCCAGACCATTCGACAGGAATTTCCTCCATTGAGGCTGTACTGCTTGGAACATTGGCTAGTCCAATGCCGAGATTACGAACGACCATCGCCCACATAATAAAGCTATAAGATATGTTCGTTTGCAGCCGACTAAGCATGAATAAGCCGATGAATATAAATAAAATACCCGCAGAAATCAACTTCACAGGTCCGAACTTTGGATACAGCTTACCTACGATTGGACTCAATAAGGCAAGGAGGATTGAGGACGGCAATAAAATCAGCCCTGTTTTAAGCGTTGTAGCCCCTTCTACCTTTTGTAAGAACAAAGGGGTTAAATAGGTTCCGGCATACATCGCAATCGTAACTAAACTATAGATACTAAGCATGGCGGTAAAACGGCGATTACGGAATACACGCAAATTCAGCAGAGGTACCTCCGCCTTCAGCTCGCGCAAAACAAACAAAACTAACAACACAACTCCCAAAAGAATTAACGATAAGGTTTTCCACGAAGTCCATCCCCAGCTATTGCCTTGGCTAAATGCAGTTAATAATGATAAACTACCGAGGACAACGGTAAGGAAACCAGGAATATCAAATGACTTCGGAATATTCATTCGATAATATGGAATTAACGTTAGGGTTAGAATAACAGCTATGATTCCAATAGGGATGTTAATTAAAAATAACCAATGCCAGCTGGCATATTGGAGCAGCCACCCGCTAAACGTTGGTCCTATGGCTGGCGCGACCATCGCGGATAACGACCAGAGGCTTACTGCAAAAGGTCTGCGTTCTCCCGGTATTACTTGAAATATGATGGTCATCGTACAAGCCATGATGAGACCGCTGCACGAACCCTGAAGCATCCGAAATACAATTAATGATGTTGGATCCCATGCCAAAGCACAAAACAAAGAGAACATGGTGAATCCCATCAAGGCGAAAAGATAAAGCCTTTTGTAGCTGAATCTTCCTCCGAGATATCCCGCGAGTGGTGCGGTTACTCCTGTCGCCAGCATAAAACCGGTGACCATCCATTGCATGGTGTTCAGACTCGTATTGAAATGATCCATTAAAAGAGGAACAGCAATGTTGATCGTCGTTGTACTTAAGACAGAGACGAAATTCCCGAAGAATATGGCAATCATGATCGGCCAAAAATGTATTTTGCTTGCTTGATTTTCTTCCATGCTTCCCCTCCTCATTATTTTTTATATGTCTACTTTTACATATATAAGGTGACTTGAATAATGTTATAATCGTATGATCAATATGTCAATGATGACATATCCCCGAAAAATTCAATGAAAACGGATTTATAATAACTGGAGGGCTTTATAGTAATGAATACACTGTCTTATGGACTTCTAGCTTTACTTAGCGCTAACTCATTGTCTGGATATGAATTAACTCAGAATATCAAGCCGCTCTGGCGTGCTGGACATAGTCAAATCTACCCTCTATTAATGAGCATGGAGCAGCAAGGTTATATCACCTTTAAGCTCATTGAACAGACCGACAAACCGGATAAAAAAGAATACTCCATTACGAAAGCAGGACTGGAACAATTGCGGCAATGGGTGGAAACTACTGCAGAGCCTCCGGTGCTGCGGGATGAGCTGCATTTTAAGCTGTATAGCTTATGGCTATCCAACCCGAAAGAAGCCAAGGACCTATTGCTAAAACGTGCAGAGTTTTGTAAAAGTGAGCTGGAGCGATACAAGGTTTTGCTCAAAGCAAACGAAGTCTTGCGTGATGAACGCGGTGAGACTCGTGAGTTAAAAGCCACCACTTTTGGACGTTATTTACTGATCCGCAAACGCGTGCTTGATATGGAGAGCTCTATACAATTCTGCGAATGGGCACTTGAAGAGCTTGAGTCGAATCAATAACATTATAAACAAGCAAAAAAGAGACCTCATTTTGTATCGGAAGTCTCTTTTTACTTACATGTATTCGGATTTAGATAAATTCAATAGTTGCACCTCGCAACGAGTACCCGCTCCAGGCTGACTCATCATTCGAATCTTGCCTCCATGCAATTCCACCAGCTTTTTAACAATGGAAAGTCCCAGACCTGAACCACCGTATTGTCTTGAACGTGATTTCTCTACCCGGTAGAAACGCTCAAAGATATAGGGAAGCTCTTCCTCAGGAATACCTATTCCTGTATCTTCAACTATTAGAGTTGCAGCATCCGCTGTAAATTCCACATGAACAATAATCTCGCCTTCATCCGTATAACGAATTGCATTTTCCAGAAGGTTCATAATAATCTGTTCCATACGTTTTTGATCTCCACGGATCATATACGCATCTCCGCTAAGCTGAAGCTTCAGCTGTAATCCCTTCTCTTTTGCTTTCAGTTCAACTCTGCGCACGGCTTGTTCCGCTAGCTGACTGAGATCGATCCACTCTTGGGTAAGTGTAACCTTTCCTTCCTCCATCTTTGCCAGTTCAAATAAATCATCCACCAGATGCTGGAGCCGATGTGCTTCCTGATGAATGATATCCAAGTATAGATCCCTTTCCCCCTCGGTCTCGTAAAGCCCATCTTTTATAACCTTGGTGTACCCCTCCAAATATGTAATGGGCGTTCTCAGCTCATGTGAGATATTTGCCAGAAATTCCTGCCTTGTATCCCTGTATCGTTGCAGATCGACAGCCAGATCATTTATGGCCGCAGCCAAAAAACCAATCTCATCGTTACTACGTATAGACAGTCTCGTTTCCAGCTCGCCAGCCGCGATTTTCCGGGTTGCCTTTTGCATCTTGATCAGAGGTCTGGACAAAATCATGGCGATCACACCAGTGATCCCTAAAGCCAATATAAAAGCCCCTATTCCTGCAATCAGCAGGAGGTTCCGGATGGAAGCCAAAGATTGCTTCATACTCTCTGTAGAGGACATTACATAAAGTGCAGACTGAGTTGTATCCCCCTCCATTATTGGTTTTCCAATGATAAAATAAGAATGTCCAGCAGGATCTTTATACTCAAAATCAACACTTTTCCCAGCAAAAATCCTACTAACATCCGAAGCATGGATGAATGAACGATCCGAACGATCATGTACACCCGAGTGGAGTATCACATGGCCATCCTTCGAGATATTAAAGATACTGACATCCGAAAATTCTGCAAAAGTACTCATCATCTGCTCATTTGAACTATCCTGCGATTCCGCCATTCCAATAAAATGTGAGGTGAGTTCCTCCGTCTCTTTTTGCATCTCGTTGTAATAGAAGCTTGTAAACATCCGGTCTATAGTAACTCCAAGGACAAGCAAAACAACTACAAAAACAGACATTATAACAAAACCAAGCTTAAGTCCAATGATGTTATTTTTCATACCTGATTACCGGGAGCATGAAATTTATAACCTAATCCCCACACCGTCTGAACCGGATTATAGGCTAGGCCTCCTTTATGTAGTTTCTCGCGGATATTCTTAATATGAGTGTCAATAACACGATTCTCCCCCTCATAATTATTCCCCCATAATCGCTCCACCAGTTCTTCTCTCGTAAAAACCCGGGTAGTGTTTTGCGCCAAAGTGGCCAGTAGATCAAACTCCTTGAGCGTGAATTCTATGGATGTATCCTGAATATGTACCTCCCTAGCTTCTGGGTATATTTTAAAATCAGGGTATGTGAGCACCTTTTCCTGAGGTTGTTGAACAAAAGTAAGTGTTGAACGCCGCAGCAGAGAATAAATCCTAGCCACTAATTCTTCCGGCTCAAACGGTTTAGTAAGATAATCATCTGCACCTATACCGAGACCACGTACCTTATCCTTGGTTTCAGAACGTGCGGTTAGCATTAGAATTGGGATAGAGCTTGACTCCCTCACCAGCTTGCAGACCTGCCAGCCATCCATATCCGGCATCATCACATCCAGCAAGATTAGGTCAAAGCTGTGTTGTTTCAACAGTTGGAGTGCCTCATGACCCGTTGACGCCTCTTTGGTAGACATCCCTTCTTTACTTAAATAAATCCGCAATAAATTCCGCATGTTCCATTCATCATCTACGATCAGTATCTGTAGCTTATTCAAGCCGTTCACCCTCTTTATGACCTAGTTCTTCTCATTATACAAAAAAAACACAGAACAAGCCGACATCATCCCTAAATGATGCCAGCCTGTGATGATGGTTAGTGGCCGGAATGCGGATTGCCTCCTGCAACAGGTGAGATTTCTAGCATGTCATCAATTTCACTTTGTGCTCGCTCATTTATTGTAGGGTTATCTCCAGTTATCCAAGCATGATTGTAAGGACCTTCTGCTGGTGAATCTTGAAATTTAGGTTGAAGCTCCATCATATACTCCATTACTGAATCTGGCAGCCCGTCTTTTTCCGTAAAAACAAGCGGCGCATGTTTCCCCAAATGGGAAAAAGGCGCAGCGGCGATAGCGAGCATCGTAGAATCCGTGGTTAACAAAGACAGGTTATGACCGGGTGTAGTGATTCCCCAGCCGAATCCGTTATTGGCATCCTTAAAACTTGCAAAAGCTATAGCGTTCTTAAAAACATCTTCTCCAGCTATACGGGTAACTGTTCCGTATTCTTTTAATTGCTTTTCTACATCTGCTGAGACAATGTCTTCTGGTCCGAGGATGTAAATGGTTGCGCTACCTCCACGTTCTTTTAAAGCCTCGACCGTTGAATTAGGAATTTCGTCTTTGGTTACAAAGAGAAGAGGTTCAGGCATATGTGCGATCCAATTCACTGCTGGCAACGTGTACTCAGGGCTATCCATAGAACCAATAATGACCGACTTTGGAAGTTCACCCGCTGCTTTGGCGTAATAAGTATCTATAGCCTGAGCTACTGCCGCTGGCTCATCCCCTTCTATCCGGTCTACTTTTAAATCAATGGCCTTTAATTGTTGTTCGACATTGGATGCCATAAGCCCAACAAGCACTACCTGAACCCCTTTATTGCCTTCAGCGCCTATTGGATTCAGTCGCTTAAGTTCAGCGAGAGTAACCTCAGGAACCCCTTCTTTTGTGGTATACAGTACAGGCCCATTACTGGGATGATGAATCAAATCTGCACTAACTGCGGCGATCTGCCAATTACTCACATCCGTCAAAACTACACTTGAAGGTCTATTATTCTTTGTTTGCGCAGTCCATAAAGTCTGAGAAACTAACACTGCGGCTTGAATCGGATCTGAAGTGTTAATACGAGTAGTATTCTTCGTAGCTATCCATGGTTGCTCCACCGTTGCAGAACTAGCTTGCGAATTAACCTTTGATGGAACATTATTGCCTGATTGGCAGCTTGTTAACACTGTACTCAAAAGCAAACTAACGGCAACAAATGGTATGATATTTTTCATCCTAAACCCTCCTGTGTGATGTTCTCGCTTGATTTAGAGTAGTTTAGTCTACAAATGTGTGGAAAGTATGTAGAATTTAAAATAAATAAAATTTGTATATAATGCAAAAAGAGCATCCCGTAAGCCATGAATGACTCAGGATGCTCTTGGTTTAAAGTTTTTTCAACACTTACCAGTGTTTAGCGATAAAAGTATCCCGACCGGATTGCTCCCGATCTTCTTTGTAGTGCTTGGGATTCTTATGATGATAATCCTGATGATACTCTTCTGCACGATAAAAAGTTGGCGCCGGAAGAATTTCCGTAATGACTGGACCGGAGAATCTGCCACTGCCCGCAACCTGTTCCTTCGAGGCAAGAGCTGCTAAACGCTGTTCTTCATTATAATAGAAGATCGCTGTCCGGTACTGAGTTCCTCGATCCTGAAATTGCCCACCATCATCGGTAGGGTCAATCTGAGGCCAATATAATTCAAGCAGCTTCTCGTATGAAAAAAGCGCTGGATCAAACGTAATCTGCACAACCTCGTAATGCCCCGTTGTTCCGGTTTTGACTTCTTCGTAGGTTGGATTCTCAGTTATCCCTCCCGCATATCCCGATACAATTCCATGAATGCCTGGTAATTCCTCAAACGGTGTCACCATGCACCAAAAACATCCGCCTGCAAACATCGCTTGTTCCATATGATCCAATCTCTCCCTATCTATCTTCATCTAATTAAGAATATATGCTATGACGATAAAGCCAAAAGATCATAAAGTCAATGGAAGTCCGAAGCACCATTAGAATTCAATTCTCCAAAACGTTATAATATAACAACAACAGAAGTAGAAAGGAATGCGCTATGAGAAAAAATCGTTTAGGACAATCTGATTTGTATGTTAGTGAGATAGGACTTGGCTGTATGTCTTTGGGTACGGATGAGGCGAAAGCCATTTCCATTGTTCATGAAGCACTCGATCAAGGAATCAATTTTGTTGATACAGCAGATCTTTATGATGAGGGCCGTAATGAAGAAATTATTGGCAAAGCCATTCGTCAACGTCGACAGGATGTAATCCTGACCACAAAAGTTGGCAACCGCAGAATTCCCGGCCAAGAAGGCTGGAGCTGGGACCCTTCAAAAGCCTATATTAAAAATGCAGTCAAAGATAGTCTTAAACGGCTGCAAACCGATTACATCGATCTATACCAGCTGCATGGCGGCACTATTGAAGATCCAATTGACGAAACGATTGAAGCTTTTGAAGAACTTAAGCAAGAGGGTCTTATCCGCTATTATGGGATCTCTTCTATTCGTCCTAATGTAATTAGAGAATATGTGAAAAAATCAAATATCGTAAGTGTTATGAGCCAATATAGCATTTTAGATCGACGTCCTGAGGAAGAAATCCTTCCTCTGCTAGCTAAGCATGGAATTAGCATGATTGCACGCGGACCTTTAGCAGGGGGCATACTGTCAGAGCGTGGTCGCAGCAAGGCGGAGAAGAATTACTTAGATTACAGTAGTGAGGAACTTCTGAATTTGCATGATCAGCTTTCGCAGGAAACTAGTGACTCTCGCAATCTTGCACAAACAGCGCTTCATTATCCACTAGCTAATCCATCTGTAGCCGTTATTATTCCTGGGGCAAGCAGTCTGGAGCAATTAAAAAGCAATGTAATGGCTGCTGATGTAGCTCCACTCACTTCGGAGGAACTTGCAGACATTCAGCGGATAAGCAAAGCAAATCGTTACAAGCTTCATGTATAGATTAGTCACTTTCGTTAAAAACAATGGGGTGTCCATAGCCATACAATGGCTGTTGGGCATCCCCTCCTTTTTGAAGCTACCTGATCGCTGATCTAATCCTTAAACTTGGTTTAATTAAGTACTAATCACACTTATGAATCGCACTATAGGACACAGTTGACCTTATACGCTACTTTTTCCTATATTAAGGGTGCTCGCGGACTCCATAGCCGCTATGAGCATGATAATCACCATATATCATCCTCTATTTAAGGAATAGCAGCACTGGAGTCCGAAATCATGCTCCAACGCCTAAATATATACAAATAACGTCATCTGGGTCCGAAAGTATTCAAGTCACTCCGCGTGACACATCCAGCCTGCCATAATTCCAGTAGAATAAAATCGAGTGATTCTTGTGAAGCCTGATTCTTTCAATAACTCTTCAATTTGTTTTTCAGGAAGGAAAGAAATTTTTGTAATATTGCTACTTACATTATCAAACGCTTCGGGAGATTCATATCCTGCAACCCAAAAGCTTTTCCATACGTTTATTCTGTCGTGGAGTTCAGGATCATCCAAATCTCCATATGCACTTACGAGAACAAATGGAGCACCCGGTTTCAGATTATCCTTTATGGAGCGAAGTAATTTCAATTTTTCTTGAACATCATGGATGAAATGAAGGACCAAAATACAACTTGCCACATCGAACTTTGAGTCCTGCTGAGGAAGATCATCGATTGTCCCAGGAATCAGACTGACACGGCTCTCTAAGCCCAGTTCATCTATCTTTAATTTCGCGATCTTAAGCATATCTTCCGAAGGATCCACTCCAGTAAATGTCCAGTTTGGGTTAGATGGCCCCCATGCCGAAAATTCATTTCCTCCGCCCGCACCGACCACGAGCATAGATACAGGGATGTCACCTAACTCGAAGCGAAAATAAGATTGGATCATCGAAAATAATGAATCATAAGAGGGAATCGAAATATGAGTGGTTTTTTCATAGGTTGCCCTCTTGGCATTTAATTTTTGCTCTTCAGTCATTGTAATCATCCTCCATTGTTTTAAACTTCATATTTTAGTATCAAAACCCACATTAAAGTCATTACGGATTTATATTATCTCTAATAACCCCGAAAAAAGAACGGATCTTTACTCCGTCTTCATCGTTTTTGCCAAATCTGCAATTTTCGTGTTCTCTAAGTACTGCTCCATCTGTCGCTCAGCGTCAATCACAACCTGTTGAATCAGACACTCACTTCCGTGATCTAGACTGCATTCAAAAAAGGAAGCCGTTCCTTCGATTGCATGGATAATATCCAAAAAAGAGATTTCTTCCGACTTGCGTCTGAGACGATAACCACCATTAGCACCAGGTGCAGATTGAATCAATCCAGCCTTCACTAGCTTAGTCATCATTTTGGACAGATAGGTTTGGGAAACACCTAACTTCTCAGCAAGCAATTGAACACCCACCGGCTTATCAGACGCCACCGTCACCATATAGAGCATTGCATGAAGTGCATAATCTGTCGCTTGGGAATATTTCATTCAGCACCTCCATTAACGACTTTAGAAATCTATGATAACTCTAACATTGCTAAAAGGCAAGTTTGTTCGCTTTTTAAAAGAGAAGAAGCTCAAGAACCTTTGTCCCAAGCTGGCTCATTTTTCCTTTCAAAAGTAACGATAAAAACCGGAGTTTTATATAGATGTTTTTGCTGTTGCAGCGTATTTTTTTTCCAGAGCTTGTTCTGAAAATAATTCAAAATTAGGGTTAGACATTAATAAATACTCAGCCATAATATTCTTAACTGGGATCATCCGAATGAACTCCCCTCAACTAAATTGGAGTATACTCACCACTAAACTCAAATTCATAGTCATTAGCGATACGGATATAGCCATATACGCAATGCCAGCGATCTCTGTAGAAAACACTGGAATAATTCTGATTATCCCTATTTCCTTCAGCAACTAAGATCTCCTTGTCATCGCATGCTAAAACAATACCTGTATGATCGTGAGGGTCATTAGTTAGCAATTTTTCATAAATCACAATATCACCACGCTGAGGAGTAAACCCCTCTTGCCCGTCAAAATAAAAAAATGCGGTCTCAGGTAGTTGCGCCCACTCTAACCAAGCCCCTACGCCAGCTAATCGAAAATCAGCATTCGGATATCGAATCGGCAGCAGAAATCCAGCTTGCATACAGCAGTAATATACAAATGCTGCGCACCAATTGTTTTGTAATACTTTATAAATCCCTTGGTCAGGCCAATATTTACAGATTTTTCGATATCGTTCGTTTCCTGGTATTCCAACAATGTTTTCTTTTCCAAATGCTTCAGCAATATTAGCTAACTTGCCACGTTTATCCGTAGGCTGGAGAACTTCAGCCCCGCTGCTGTAATCTATCTCTTCCAAAAAATCCTCTGGAATCGTCATTTCACGAAGTACATTCCGAAGCCTATTCGTGTCCTGTAGTGTTACATTACATCCCCTATTCTGCAAGTGTAATTGTAGAACTTGAGCATCCTTTAGAATCTCTTCATAGGGACCCTGAACTTTATTCCTGTCCCCTTGATGGAAGATTGCCTTTAGAATTTGAGTCAGCTCTTCTTTGGTAAACATATTCAAGTCTTTTAATAAAGGCCTTACGGTATCAGCACTGTTGGGACCTGGAAATTCCTTGACTCCGGTTTTGAAGAAATAATAATTATGAAGCAGTCCTATAATGGCTGCCAATTCCTGATTTTGTTCTCTTTTCATGGCAAGCAATGAAGCGAAACTAGACACTCCGTACAGATGAACACACGCTTCCTGTTTCCGTTGTTCGCTACCTATAGACATGATCATATCTTGAACAAGCACACGCACACTATCAAGGCGCTGGTTTACTTTTGTTATCAGGCGTTGAGTCACTGGAAACCTTCCCTTCCGTTACTACTCAGCTGTAATAATATTAAAGCAAATAACTCACATATTTATTTTTATCAATTCATTCCCTAAAGACTACCTTTTTCTGTCCATCCTTGACGAACTCCACACCAAAATAATCGGTATTACCGTCCGCCCCGAATTCAGCGATCCGAGCATCAGGCTTACTCTCAAAATAAATGTGATGTCTAATATTAGATCTTGGTAACAAGGTGATTTCTTGCGGCTGAACCTCTGCGAATGACCAGATCCCTTGAGGATTAACATACTCTCGAAAAATTGGACGAATCTTAATGGTTTCATTTTGCCCGCCATAGTTGATTAGCCTGATTGTACATTGAACCTGCACAATATCCTCTTGAGTACCGTACATACAGTGCGAATCTTTTTCCAGGAAATCCACAACTTCAATTCCATCATTGTTCATATTCACAAGATAATACAATCGTTCTGTTAGAAATGGATACAAATAATAAAAAATTATAAAAAAAAGAATAACCGTTCTGCCTACATATTTTTTATAGCGCTGCTTAAAGTGCATTATAGTTAAATTCCCACTGAAAATTAACAAAATGATCCCGAATATTGCTGAATAATGTAAACCATGGTTTGTCGCAGGCTCGCTCCAAGGTGGAATTCCAATAGTTCTGAAGAGGTAATCCCCCAACATAGTTCCCTGATGTGTGATTCCCACAAAAACTAATGAAAACAGCAAAAATAAAACAGTTATCCAAGCTTTACCCTTGGTCATTTCATCCCTCCCAACCAATAACAGTTATGTCTTCTCTAACCTCCAAGGAAAGATTCCTATGCATATACAGTTCAATTTTTTTACCGCTAAAGCTCAAGGTGTAATCAACTACGTAAGGGGTTTCAATGTAATATACCGTGAGGATTAATTTGGAATCATCATATTGCCAGCTTGCAGATGTACAAACTTCCTGCTCACTAAGGGATAAGTCTTTAATAAATAAACTTTTTGCATGGGTAGTCCTTGAAAAATCGAACGGAAATTCATCTAAATGATCGTCGTAAAGTAAAGAAAAACTAAGGTGCTCATCTTCAAACTTCAATGTTAATTCTTTGATTTTATGCTTATTGTCTTCAAAGATATAGGTTCCACCATACGATCTATAATCTACTTTAACTATCCTGTCTACTAAGGAGGTAAATGTAGGAGGTTTAATAATGTTAGATGCAACCGTTGGCCAATCAAAGTTCAGTAAATTTGCATATATGATATCTAAAAAATCCTGTAACTTCTTCATCTCGGTAAAACTTGAAGTTGCAGCAATCACAATCTCTTGACTCGGATCAATGAAACACAATTGACCAAAAGCTCCATTCCCCATCTTACATCCATTCCTGCACATAAAGAACTGATAACCATATCCGTTTGACCAGTCAGCCTTATTTTGTCCCCAACGATTATCGCTTTGTTCATTTAGCGCCAGCTTTAAATAATCTTTCGAAACAATTCTACGACTATTGTAAACCCCTTGATTGAGGAGCATCTGGCCAAATTTCGCGATTCCATCTGTTGGTATGCTTAGTCCCATTCCACCAGCAACAATTCCTAACGGGCAAGTCTCCCATTCCGGTCTTTCTATGTCCAACGGGGCAAATAATCTTGGCATTAGAAAATCAACAAGATTTTCTCCAGTCGTCTTTTCGATAATAGCCGAAACCATATAAGTGGCGTGTGTATTGTAATTGTAATAACTTCCCGGTTCATCTTCTACGTCCAAAGCTAAAAAGGCACGAACCCAATCATTTTGCTTGGCTATCGCACCATATATATTATTGTTATGTCCTGTATTCATGGAAAGAAGATGATGTATCGTCATCTTCTCTAAATTAGGTGAAATTGAGCTAGGAAGCTGATCCGGGAAAAAAGAAACCACTTTATCCGTTAATTCAAAATAACCGTTATCCCATGCTATGCCTGCTGCAATAGATGTAAAGCTCTTACTTAGAGAAAATAAAACCTGGGGAACGTTTTTGCGGTACGGTTGACGATAAAACTCGGTAATAACTTCTCCCTTACGCAATAGCATAAAAGTATTAACCGGTAAATCAGATCGTTCAAGTTCTTCATAAAACTTAGACAGCGCTTGGGTCAAATTCTCTGGATTATCCATTTAAACCTCGCTTGTCGTTATATTTTGAGTTTTTAATAATTCTCAGGTAGAGCACTAAGTCTCGTGTCAGGTCTCCTGCATTTGTTCATTTAGACGGCAACCTTCTCATACTTAACCTAAAGACTTGTTATACCAAAAATAATCTTCAACGATTTACGACTCTTCTTACATATTTTCAAGCCTTGTTTTAAGTCTAGAATGATTACAGTTTTGCCAATCCAAATCCTTAAATATAATGAGCGGAACTTTACCGGTTTCACTATGCCTTTTTCTTCATATTCCGTTCCATCCTCTAACTCCGTTTCAGTTCTAATAAGCCATGTATTGCCGAGACCAAATTCGATATACTTCAGAATCTATCTCCCCCCGTACATGAGCTGCTTTTATTGCTCAATAGTTTTTATAAGATAAAGGCAGAGATCATCGTCCACACAAACATGTGCCCCAGGCTCAACAGGCTTATTATCGTACATGATTCCCCGCCCATCAGGGATAAAACCACGCTTTATATACATCCGTTGTGCGGTTCCATAGTCAGCGTATAATCCAAATCCAATACCAATAGTATTAGATATAGTAAAAGCATCTTTTTCAAGAGCTTCAATTAATACACTTCCTACCCCACGTTTCCTAAATGGCGGGATGACGTCAAAGTTTTGAATTTCAGGTATATTATTCTCTGCAAAATAAGGATATTCCGATCTGTATACCACATGTCCCCATCCAACAAACTCATTTTCACAAAAAGCTAAAAGTGTAACTCGCTTTTCATTTTGATTTTCTTGCCAACAACGTTGGACATAATCAAGAGGTTGGCTTACGTCATGCTCAGATAACCCCATATGTATAATATCAATATCGTTTTGTGTCATTCGACGGATTTGTAAAGGTAAGGCCATAATATAATTTCCTCCTAACTTATTAAATGAGTCCATTCCTATATTAACATACTAATTAGGATTAATCTGGTAAAAAACAATTATTGTTAAACTAACCTGTCAGATAAAAGAACAGGCTGCCGAATATACCGGCAGCCTGTTCTGATTTTGTTATTTTTTTATTTCTTTAAGGTAAAAGTCATATAATTGATCAATAGATGAACTGGAAAAGATAGACGTGGCTTGTTCAATTTTCTCACGTTTCCAATCGAACCAGCGCATTTCCTTTAACTTTTCGATTTCTTGATCTGTAAACCGTTGCTTGATCACTTTAGCAGGATTGCCGCCTACTATCGTATACGCTGGGACATCCTTTACAACAACTGATCCTGCCGCAACAATAGCACCTTCGCCTATTTTCACACCGGGCATAATCATTGCATTCATCCCAATCCAGGCATCACTAGCAATGATTGTATCCCCTTTGGATTCGTAAGAGTTTGCAATCTGGTCTACAAAAGGATACACGGTAATCCATTCAGGATGATGATTGTGATTCCCACCCATGAGAATAATTACACCACTAGCAATACAAACATAATTTCCTATACTCAATTTATCTAAATGCCAGCCATAATCTTCACTGGGATTAAACAACTTTCTTGATTGTTCATCACCCCAAAGGTATCTGACACACCCATCTTCAAAATCAAGATTATCGTAATAACCAGAGTAGTAAGAGTACTCTCCTACCTCTATCATTGGGTTGGTGACAATATCCTTTAAATACTTAGTTTCAGACCAGTGGCTAAACTGATGTTGTTTCATTTTCTTTCCCTCGCTTCTAAGTAATGTAATTCATTTATACTTAGAAGCTTGATGCAGTAGCGACATTCTTAAACCTTTTCAAACGACGAACCATCGTCCTCATCCTTTTCCTAATTGATGCCGTCATTGTAACAAACGAATGATTTATTCGTCAAATCAACCGTATTGTCCGAACTCAGCTCAATTATGAATTTATCGGATTACGGCTAGCCTTAACATGTTTAAGCTGGGCAACTATAATGACGCTAATGATCACTAGAAGGAACCACGAACTGATCTTACTGAAACTAACCAGTTGCCACGTTTGATATTGATCAGGATATTTCCATGCATTAAAAAATGTAGCGATATTTTCAGCTAACCAGATAAAAAATCCTACAATAAAAAAGGCCAGTGTCAAGGGCATTCGATAGGTAACCGTCCGTACCCTATAAATGATCCATGTTTTCCAGAAGACAACAACCACAAGCGCTGTCAGCCACCAACGAAAATCAGGAATGAAATGATGTGTGAAAAAATTTAAATAGATGGCTCCTCCCAACAATCCCGCTGAAGCAAGCCCCGGCCAACCGGTCATATCCATTTTCAATCTTCGCCATATCTGGCACATAAAGCTTGCGACACTTGCATACATAAATCCACTATAGAGGGGTACACCAAACACCTTCGTAAACCCTGGCTCAGGGTATGCCCATGAACCCATCTTTACCTTATAGATTTCCAGCAATAAACCAATAACGTGGAACACACAGATTACTTTTATTTCATCCAGTGTCTCTAATCCAGTACGGTACATGAGGTACTGCACTGTAAGCAGTATTAGAAGAATGGCATCATAACGGTAAAGAAAAGGCATTTCTATTATGTTAGAAAGAGCTAAAGTCCCAAAAATCGCAACAGGAAATATGCAACTCATCGCCTGATGATATCCGAAATGCAGTAATTGTGTTATTGACTTCATTCTTATGTTTCCTCATCATTTTTGTATTCTAATAGATCTCCAGGCTGACATTCCAAAGCCTTACAAATTGCCTCTAACGTTGATAATCGCACCGCTTTTGCTTTTCCATTTTTCAATATAGAAAGATTAGCCATTGTTATTCCAACTCTCTCCGAAAGCTCAGTAACACTCATTTTTCTTTTAGCCAGCATCACGTCGATATTAATTATAATCGCCATTGTTTTCACCTCAGACAGTTAAGTCATTTTCTGATTTTATATCAATAGCTTCTTTTAAAAGCTTTTGTAGAACTGCAGCAAAAACGGCAATCACCATGGAGGCAAAAATGATAATCAAGCCGATGACTATAATCCCTGGGGCATCATCTTTCTCCGCCATGAGGTAAAAGAGTGGCATACCAACTACATACAAGCAACTGATGATGATTGCACAATATTTTATTTTCTTTAAAACCTGCACAGACATTTCCGAGAAAGCATTGTTTTTGTCAATATAGCCTAACAGTTTAAAAGCTTGATACAGTGCAAAGTAAAAAGGTATCGCCGAGGCATACAAATCAATGGCAATGAGATATTTCAATAAACTATAATCCGGATACAGTTCTGCTGCGAAACTCGCTATTTCCGGCACCACAAATATGCACAAAGCAAGCACCGGGATACCAATAAGAATAACCGCTGCCCTTAAAAAAAGTGTTGATCCTCTTTCCATAAAAAACACACCTCACAGATTTATTGTGAATTGAATTTATCACATTATTTATCGTTTTACAATATATTTTAATCGATATACAGTGATTATTGGTTGTTTTATAATTTTCGACTAAAAGGCCGAGCTAATTGACTATTAGAAGTCATTAGCTCGGCCTTGGTACCTTTTCATATCTCTTTATCTCTATTTTTCTATTCTACAAGTAATTCTAATACTGACCGAGATCGATAAAATTCAAATCCATGTTAGCTTCATCTTCAGCCTGATTTGTAACCTCTGTTGATACTGCTTTTCCTTCGTATTCAAGGTTACCGCTTGTCAAATTGAATACATACAGACGATTACCTTTGAAGTACTTATTACCCATATTCTTATAACCCACAATATAGAGATAGTCTTGTTTAAAATCATAGGTAATGTTTTCACTTAAATCTATATTTGTATTCTTCAGAGTAGTCTCATATTCTTTACTCACGAGATCGTAAGAAATCACAGTAAATCCTATATTCTCCTTACCCGATACAGCTTTTTGCAGGAAATAAATTTTCTGTCCATACGCATTCATAATATTATTCAATAACATTTCATGCCCTTGGAACGCGAGCGGCGAGATTTGTCCTGTTGCAACATCTACTTGATATGCCTTTTTATGATTATCTTTACTAACCGTTAAAATCCATTGATCCGAGTGATCCAGATTTTGATTGGCTAACCTAACGAATTGATTATCCCCATTTGCTGCTTCAGATTTAGCTCCTGGTAATACGAGCGGCTCATTCGTAATCTCCTTTGTTGTTAGATTAACACGGATAATCTGCGGTTCAGTTACATAACCTTTGGCGCCGTGATTCAAAAACACCATTGCAACAAGCTCTTGATCAACAAGCTGTACATTTTGTACATAGATATCTGAAATATCATGATCCACATTGATATCGGATCTGATTTCCTGCGTATTATCCTTCTGCTTATTAAGCACAGAAATACTGAGTCTAGCATTTTTCTTCGCTGATGAATCATTTGATTGCTGCTTATCTACGGTCCAATTCACGTAAGCAAGCATATCCTGATTTTCATAGAACCCAGCTAAGTTCTTCTTTCCACGCATGAACTGACGATGCTGATCCCTCCATTTATCCAATTGTGTATTCACTGGTCTTCGGTTTAAGCTTTGGCTGATCGTTAACTTTTCATCTGGATAATCTGTACCATTTGTAGTGATATTAGCTCGTTTGATGCCAAAAACACTATCCTTAGTCAGATAATTTCCGTATAAGGCTATACCTTCAACGAGAGAAGCATCCCCTTGAACCATCGTCAGCTTATAATTAGGTAGTGTCTCTTGTGAGGCCTGTACATAATACGTCCCGATTGTAACAACCGAGAACACTACAAGAACGGCGGTAACCATATATTTTCTCATTCCCTAACCTCCATACCCCTTCAATTATACCGATATTTTCTTACGCAATAGATACAAGCTGTACCAAAGCGAACCTCCAGCAATAATCACTATTAATCCGAGACAAGCACCTATGATTTCTCCGGGATAGAAGTAGCTATCATATCTGCTATAACCCATAAGATAGGGTATTGAGGCTAATCCAGCTAGAACCGCTAAGTATAATAAGATAAAGCCGATCCCTTTCAGTCTGTAGCTCCGCTCCATTAGAATCGCTGTGAACAAGACGATCAAGCCCGTAATGCCCAGTCCATAATATAGAACAAACTCAGAAAAGTAGGGCGGAACCAGAACTTTAAGCACAGTAGAATACTTCAAATAATCAAATACCGAGATGTTCCGATATAGTTCAGCAGGAAGAATCGACTGTGCTATCAAACGCTCCAGTGGCACAAGCACAATTTGCAGGGCAACAAGTCCAAATGCGAATAGCAAGATCGTAACCAGCTTGGCAAAATACAAATTCGCCCGATTGGATGGCAAGGTGAGCAGGCGATATACTATCGTATTTTTACCTCTCCAGTCACGGTACCAGATGAAGCAGCTATATATTAGCAACACTGTTATGCTCAAAAATATGGGTCCGAAATATAGAAGTCCATTATAGCGAGCATACAGCATACTGTTTAGCTGAATATATCCAGTCACATTGTGATATTGCTCAAGCGTCCACTGATTCACTCTCATTGCCTCATTCGCAGAATCCAGCCAATGATTAGCACCGATGGTGACTGCTGCAAGCTGCAAGGCAACTGTCAGCACCATGAGTCCAATATATATTTTGGCAAATCGGTTCATTTCAAAATTCAATAGCTTCACAAAAGCTCTCATTTCATGTGCACCTCTCTCATTACGTCCGTAATGGACTTACCTTCCTGCTCGCGAACTTCTTCACAGTAGAATTCACTTTCTACCTTCCCGTGCTGTAGCAAGACCGCTTTATCAATTAAATGCTCAATATCGTTAATTTCATGAGTTGTAATAATCACACCACGATCCTCGATCAATTCACTCGTGAACACATCAGTAATTTGCTCGCGGCTGAACATATCAATTCCCGAGAACGGCTCGTCCATTAGAATGTAATCACAATCCAAGGCAAGTCCCAGCAACAAATTCACCTTCGCAGCCATCCCTTTCGACAATGAGGATACGCGATCTGAAGAGCTCAGTCGGAAGAACTTAAGCATTTCCTTTGCACGTTCAGCGTTCCAATTCCGATAAAAGTCAGCCATAAAGCTCAAGCAATCAGCAATTCGCATATTAGAGGGCATCGTTAACGAATCTGGAATGAAAGTGATTTTCTCATACATCGCAGGTGTTAGTGATACATTATCGATTAAGACTTCCCCTTTGAATGGTGTCAGTCCCATGATGGACTTCAGCACTGTTGACTTCCCGGCACCATTGATTCCGATCAGGCAGGTAATCTCTCCCTTGGCAGCAGTGAAGCTAACGCCATTTAGTACCTTCTTGAATCCATAATTCTTCACCATCTGATTCACTTGGATCATCTTGTGTCACCACCCTCTGGAGATAACTTGCGCTCGGATGTATATTTTGTCTTTATGATCTCTACCAGTTCTTCAACTGGAATTTGAATATTCTGAATGGAGCTGATGAATATATCCACTGCACTTTCGATTAATTCAGCTCGAATCGAGTTTAGGATTTGCTGATCCTGTGTAATTCGGCTCGGGGAATTCCCTTCTGTTACGATCAAACCCTGTTCCTCCATTTCCTTATATGCCTTCTGCGCCGTGTTCGCATTAATCTTCATTACTGATGCCAGTTCACGCCGTGAAGGAATTTTGTCTCCCGCTCCGATTTGCCCTGTGGCGATCTGTTCCTTGAAATGACGCACAACTTGAATATATACCGGCTCACGAATATTAAAGCTGACGCCTGATTTCTGTTCTTCTGTCATACAACCAACTCCATATACTAAGTGTGTGTACTAAGTGGTTCATACATCTCATTTATGTACTATACGTGTAATACACTTTTGTGTCAATAGTTCAGATTTGAGCAAAAAAAAAAACTGCCTCTCGGCAGCTCTTTTATTACTAAAACACCTTTTGATTAAAAACATGTTCTTTTCCACCTAAACCCAGTGTATCTGCTGTTGTAGTGTGAATTTTCTGCAGAAGCACGGGATTATCCATTAGTGACAAACCATAAGAAGGAATCATTTCTTTAATTTTGGGTTCCCATTCTTTTATATATTGAGGGAAACATTTGTTAAGCACTTCAAGCATCACGTGAACAGCCGTAGAAGCTCCAGGGGAAGCCCCTAACAATGCGGCGACCGAACCATCAGCGGCACTAATAACCTCCGTACCAAATTGAAGTGTGCCTTTGCCAGCTTCTGTATCTTTGATAACTTGCACACGCTGACCAGCTACAACAAGATCCCAATCTTCAATTTTGGCATTGGGGATAAACTCTTTCAGTTCTTCCAGACGTTTTTCTTTCGATAACAGCACTTGTTCGATCAGGTATTTTGTTAATGACATATTTTTAGCACCTGCCGACAGCATTGTTATGAGGTTATCCGGTTTCACAGAAGTTATTAAATCAAACATTGAGCCCGTTTTTAAAAATTTAGGTGAGAAGCCGGCAAATGGTCCAAATAGCAGTGATTTTTTATTGTCGATAAATCTTGTGTCTAAGTGCGGTACGGACATTGGAGGGGCTCCAACTTTAGCTTTGCCGTATACTTTGGCATGATGCTGCGCAATAACTTCCGGATTATTACACACCATAAAAATACCGCTTACTGGGAATCCACCGATATGTTTTCCTTCAGGAATACCGGATTTCTGCAGTAAGTGCAGGCTTCCTCCCCCGCCACCAATGAACACAAATTTCGCTGTATGTTGTTCAATGTTACCGCTGGCATTTCTGATTTTTAGATCCCATAAGCCAGCACTGTTGCGCTTCATACTATTGACACTATGTTTGTAGTGAAGATCGACGTTTTTACTCTTTAAATGCTCAAATAAGATACGCGTTAAAGCACCAAAGTTAACATCCGTTCCAGAGTCAATTTTTGTAGCCGCAATGGATTCGTTCGCAGGACGATTTTGTATAATAAGCGGAATCCATTCCATCAGTTTTTTAGAGTCAGCAGAAAATTCCATCCCTTGGAATAATGGGTTTTTTGAGAGCGCTTCAAATCTTTTCTTTAAAAAAGCTATATCCTTCTCCCCTTGCACCAAACTCATATGAGGTAACGGCATAATAAAGTCCTGGGGAGTATGTATCAGCTTGCGATTTACAAGATAAGACCAAAACTGCATCGAAAGCTGAAACTGTTCATTAATCTGAATAGCTTTGCTAATATCTATAGATCCGTCTGGCTTTTCAACAGTATAATTAAGCTCACAGAGCGCCGCATGCCCGGTTCCTGCATTATTCCATTCATTAGAGCTTTCTTCCCCTGCTTTTTCAAGCTTTTCAAATACTTTAATTTTCCATTCCGGTACTAATTCCTTCAAAAGTGTTCCTAAAGTCGCACTCATGATTCCGGCACCAATTAAAATGACGTCTGTATCAGTTGCACTTTTGCCCATTATTACCATCCTTATCCCCTGAATTTTGCAGAAAGGATGTGGGCGCTCCTTCTTAGGCGTCACACCTTTTCTGTATCAATTATAACCTTATCATGTCGTATTACAATTATTTATAAATTTAATATCTACTATTATATGAAAAAAATAAAATATTTAAAAGCTTGTAAAAAAGATAGAAATAAGTCCTCAAGATTTATGGAACAAAAAAAGGCTGCATCATGCCCTGTTCTCATTGTAGACAATTCCGTTTTGATAGCCCAACCCCACTATTGTTTTTTGAATTTCCTGATCTACTTTTCTTTTAAAAGTTGCAAACTCTATTGTGGTTAAGCCGATTGGAAGCTCTTGTTCTATAAATGAATCAAAATCGATCGCCGTTTTGAAAATACGAAGCTTATGCAGAAAAGGTAATTGCTCCATTCCCGTCAAATGAGCCAATGTTTTGCAATTCATAATCGTTAGCTCTTCCAGTGCCTTCATCTGCTGATCAAAGTTAATCTCACGTAGCTGGATTTGATCTTCAATCACAAGCTTTTTTAACGCACGAAAAACCGAAATATTACTCAGGTCATGAAAGCCACGGACTCTACAAATTTCCAGGCTCTCGATTTCATTTTCTTCGATGTCCTGAATATGTTCTCTGCCTCCAAGTAAAATACGTAGGTCTTTCAATTTCTTTAGCCGATTAATAAAATGTAAGGGTTTGTTGCTGATGGAGTGCAGCGCGAGATAGGTAAGATCCTCCAGATCTCCAATAGCATCAAGGTTTTTAACCTTACCTATAACATGCAACTGTTCTAAACGGGAGAATTCTTTTAGGTATTCCAGATTAAGCATCTTTTTCTCCGAGCTAATATTTAAAATACTTAGAGACCGTAACGTATCTATACTCAGAATTTCCGGATTTTCAAGCTCATATATCCCCACGCTCAGACTATACAGGTTATTCAGCTTAGCCAATACGTTCGTGTTATGTGCCTGGTGAAGACAATTCAGCAGCAGCATTTTAACATTTGGAATCTGCAGGAGTGTCTCACAATCAAAGGATACAGAATAGTGGCCATAAAAACGCACTCCAAAATTTTCATCAAAACGCGCGCAAAGCTCATTTACTTCATCCAGAATCGAACCATAGGTCGATGGATCAGAGAACTGGACAATAACTTGGTTGCCGCTGTACAAGTCTTGCTGAATCTGAACTGGATCTAGTGAAATAGGATCATTGATCAGAATCCTTCTTTTCCATGTAACACTCATTCCTAATCCCTCCTACTTGCCGTTAATCATCAGTGTATATTTATTGTAAATCTACGAATTACTTACCCAAGAACATAATTACATAAATCACCCCCATGGACAAGCTACCAAGGAAGGTTACAGGTTATTTAGAGTTTCGTTGATTTAGGAGGATTGAGTACAAGTGTTTTACATTAAAATACAATAAGCTGTATCATTCGTAGATTACTCTACTTTTGATACAGCTTATTTATCATTTATTCAGCCTTCTGCGATGAACTATAAATCCCCGCCACCAACTCCAGCGCTTTTATCCCTTCAGCACCATCCAACCAAAACTTTTGACCCCTGGCGACATGCTCATAGAAGTCCTCAATCAGTCTCTTATGCCCGGTGCCCCAATAGGATTTACCTTCCGTGGCACTGAAACTAGGCTCGCACAGCAAGGTTTCCTTTCCATCCTTCCAAAGATATAAATGATCTCTGCGGAGGTTGATAGTACCCTTTTCAAAAACTAGCTCCAGCTCCACTGGAGAATTCTCCAGATAGGTATTTGTACCATAAAAAAGCCCTCTGACATTACTAGTGAAATCGATGCAGGCATGGGCGGTATCTTCTACCTCTATGACCCCATTTAGCACATCCGTGGTAATACTCCCTTTCACCGATGCCACCTCTCCACCAAACCACTGAAGTAAATCCAGTGTATGAATGGTTTGGTTAATTAGCAGACCTCCACCTTCCGTAGACCAGCGTCCTCTCCAGTTACTATCGCTATAATAACTTTCGCTACGGTGCCAGGTCACGATTCCTTTCATACAGAGCAGCTTCCCATATATTCCTGAGTCAATCACCTGCTTAATATACATCGAGGCATCATTATAACGGTTCTGAAACACCACACCAAGCTGACCTGTGCTTTGCTGTGCGGCTTCAAGTATTCGTCTGGCTGAAGGAAGATCTGCCGCCATAGGCTTTTCGGTAAGGACATGTTTTCCTGCTTGTAACAACTCCGTAGCCATCTCTGCATGTAAATAATGAGGCGTACAGAGATGTACAACATGAATACGGTCATCCTTTAAAATTTCTCTATAATCATTAGTGGCTTGGCAGTCATATTCATTAGACGTCTGCAATGCTTTATCAGCATCAATATCTGCAACCGCAAGTAGTCTCACACCATCGATGCCTGTTAATGTTTTTGCATGAAGAGGGAAAATGGCTCCGCATCCAATAATGGCTGCTCCAAGTTCTTTCATCTATATTACCCTCCGTTCATCATTCCATCGTTATCTGAGTATTGCTGGGGGTTAGATTGATCGCTTGCTCTTGAGCCTTCAGACATAGCTCGGCAGCTTTGAACACATGGGTCTGTGTCATCGCCAGCTCTGTCCGATTCAGACAGTCAAGGATTAGCTCACCAAAGAAAGGAAAACCAACCTTCCCTGCTACATGCTCATAATGTTCCCCTTCCCCATTGACCCAGTACACATGATCCGGTGTATTTGAACGACTTATATCAGTATATTTACGCAGTTCAATGTATCCTTCAGTCCCCATAATCATCGTGCGCCCGTCTCCCCAAGTGCCCAGCCCATCAGGGGTAAACCAATCCACGCGAAAATATTGTGTTGCCCCATTGTCCCCTACAAGAGTAGCATCACCAAAATCCTCTAATTCGGGATAAGTCGGATGATTGTAATTGGCCACTTTACTATGAATAACCGAAGCATCCTGACAATCTGCATAATACAAAAATTGTTCTATTTGATGACTGCCTATGTCACATAGAATCCCACCATATTTCTCCCTTTGGAAAAACCATTCCGGCCGGTTAGGAGCATTTAGACGATGTGGCCCTAATCCAATGACTTGCAGGACACGGCCAATAGCGCCTTGTTGAATCAGCTGCCCCGCATAGATAGCGCTTTCAACGTGAAGGCGTTCACTATAGTAGACCATATATTTCTTATTGGTTGCAGCTGCCATTGCTCTAGCGGATTCAAGCTGTTCCAGGGTCGTAAAGGGGGCTTTATCCGTAAAATAGTCCTTACCGTGAGCCATTACTCTATTGCCTAAAGGTCCTCGTTCAGATGGAATTGCGGCCGCTGCAATTAATTGTACTTCGGGATCTTCCAGAACTTCTTCCATTGATCCGGCAGCTTTGACACCGGGATATTTACTAATAAAACTTCTGACCTTTTCCTCGTCCGGATCATATACCCATTTCAGCTCTGCCCCTGCCTCAACCAGTCCGTTACACATCCCGTAAATATGACCGTGATCTAGGGCAATAGCGGCAATGATGAATTCCCCCGCCTTCACTACGGGTTTGGATTCATACGTTGGTGCATAGGTCATCCCATTTTTTCGATTCATAGAAACCCTCCTTCTATTAGTATTACTCCATTCTATAAGGTATCAAGAAGATACCGCAGACTGATCTCCAAGCTTTCAAAAGGATCACGGCGGCAAACATCCTGCTCCACTACGAACCATTCAACACCCGTTTCGCGACAGACATTGATAATTTCTTTATAGTTCATATTCCCTTCACCGATTTCAGCAAAAATCTGTTTTCTATTAACAATCGCCATATCTTTTAAATGCACAACCTGCATTCGACCTGCAACTTTGCGTATCCATTCGGCTGGACTCCCTCCGCCCGCTTGAACCCAATATAAATCCAGCTCAAAACCAACGGCAGGATCAGACTCAGTGAGCAGAATTTCCATGCCAGTCAATCCATCAAACCGTTCAAATTCAAAATCGTGATTATGATAAACAAATTGCAGATCATGTTGTTCTTTTAGTGTAACTGCAATGCCTGACATCAGCTTGGCGAATTCACGGTAACCTTCTTGCCCCGTACGGAATTTTTCCGGTAAACTTCCTAGTCCAATATTTTTGCAGTTCCACAGCTTATGTTCAGCGGCTAAAGCATCCAAATCGCTCACTAGCCGATCCCAAGACACATGGGTTGCACATATTGCCAGACCTGCTTCATCCGCATACTCTTTAACGAGCTTCGGATCGATTGGCCCGATGCCTGAAATCTGAATAGCTTCATAACCCATAGCAGAGACCTTTTGAAAAGTGGATCTTAAATCCTCCGCAGTTTTAGTAAAATCACGTAATGTGTACATTTGAGCAGCAATGGTTGAACGATTCATAGGATCTTTCCTCTCTGATTAAAATTTAATGAGTTCCCTTAACATCAAAGGTTTGGGCGGCTGTGGTTTCTTTGTTGAAGTTAGAATTCTCCACCTTTTCCATGAGCTTCTCATAAAATAAATCTTCATCAATCGGTAACTCCACCCAATCGTCGGTCCAAGCCGATAAATACATCCCATTAGATAGCGTTAGACCGTGAATGCCTTCCTCACCCGGAGCTAACAATTTCTCATCGTGTAGAATGGCATTCGTAAAGTTCCGCAAAATTCCTTTATGCTGTTCCCCGCCACCCTCTTCTACAGGAATCTCACATTTCCAACATTCTGGACTGCCGAATCCTCCCGTAAACTCTGCATTGAATTGCGGCTCCGGCGTGCGTAGACGCCAAAAGGTTAATTTCCCGTCTTCCACTACGATTTTTCCATGATCACCAGTAATTTCGAAACGGTTAGTTCCCGGTGCTTCACCTGTTGTGGTGATAAAAAGCCCTGTCGCACCATTTTCATATTCCACATAAGCGGTTACATCGTCTTCAACCTCAATATTGCGGTATTTACCAAAATGACAAAATGCTCTGATCCGCTTAGGCATCATACCTGTCGTCCACTGCCATAAATCTAGTTGATGAGGATCTTGATTCAGCAACACCCCACCACCTTCGCCTGCCCATGTAGCCCGCCAACCACCGGAGTTATAGTAACTTTGTGATCTGTACCAGTTGGTGATAATCCAATTTGTGCGGCGGATTTCGCCTAGTTCACCAGACTGTATGAGATCCCTAAGCTTTTGATACAAAGGATTCGTCCGCTGGTTATACATGATTCCGAATTTACGATCAGACTTTGCTGCAGCTTTGTTCATCTGCTTAACAGCTTTGGTATAGACCCCAGCCGGTTTCTCAACCAATACATGATATCCATATTGAAAAGCCTCGATAGCTAAAGTTGGATGATCATAATGTGGAGTACAGATTAATACTGCATCTATGAGATGAGACTCATATAACTCTTGGGGTGTTGCAAATTTCTGTACACTTTCCGGTAAATGCTCTTCTGCCCATTTCAAACGTTCTTCCCTTACATCACATACAGCTGCAAGCTCAGCATCTTTAATATGATTCAACAGACTTTGTGCATGTGCACTCCCCATATTCCCAATTCCAATAATGCCATACCGTACTTTATTCAATCAGATCACTTCCCTATTTGAGGTTATGTTATGAGAATATACTTAATTAATAGACATGAACATGAGCGAAACTAAGCATTATTTGCATAATAATAAGATGATTTAGTTAAATTAATTCGTTATAATAAGGATAATCAAGTCATAGAGGAGCTAGATGATGAATAATCCAGGTAACCTTACCGGCAGATTCCTCCAGAATCTTACCGTAAAAGTGACCCATGCCCAACTTAGAAGCGGATATAGCGGGTGGAATCGTACGTTGGAAACTCCAACCTTTAATCGGCTGTATTATATTGACCGCGGTGAGGGAAAAGTTATCATTAACGGTGTTACTTATTATCCGAGAGCAGGTCAGCTAATGATCATGCCCGCAGGAAGCACTCAAACTACAGAGACGTCAATGAATGATCCCTATACACGCTATTTCTGCCATTTTGATGCTGATATTGGGGAGTGGCCCTTATTCCATTCGGCAAACAAACTGTTTATCTGTGATGCGCCCAACTCAGATTCCGTACGGGTTATTTTCACAGAAATGATCGAACAGTTTCAAAAAGATGATGTATTGTCCATTCTGCGTACTCAGGCAAACGTCCTCAATCTAATTGCTACTTGTCTTGAATCGAACGAAAATATCAAAACAGACTTTATGCAAGAATTTATACATACGGGGGATCAAGGAAAGCTCGCCTATGTGCTTCAATATATTGATGAGCGGCTGGATAAACCCATAGAAATAGAAGAGTTAGCAGAAATTGTCCACTTACATCCGAACTATTTCATCCCCTACTTCAAGAAATTTATAGGGGTTCCCCCCATGCATTATGTACAATTGAAAAGAATGGAGCATGCTAAAAGACAGCTTTCTTATAGCAATTTCAGCATTTCAGATATCGCGGAGCAAGTAAGTATGGAATTAGCCCATTTCTCTAAATATTTCAAAAAGACAATAGGAATCTCCCCTTCTGCCTATCGTAACAGCACTAAGTAAATTTATTAGGGAATGTCCTAATCTATGTGATGAACTATAATAAAAAGGCTCTAACCTACAATTTTGAGGTGGTGAACGATATTCTTATCAGAACAGCATCTATAAGCGACATTCAAGAGATAGCAAGACTCTCAAGCCAGCTTGGATATCCTTTGAATATCGAACAATTAGGAGAAAGACTACAAGAAATCGGAACACACAAAGATCATACTGTATATGTAGCTGAATCAAATCACCAATTGGTAGGATGGATACATGCGACCGTTCGAATCTTACTTGAATCTCCTTCATTTATTGAAATCGGAGGTCTTGTTGTTGATCAGACTTGCCGCGGAGAAGGAATTGGCAGACAGCTTGTAGAAACCTGTGAACGATGGGCAATCCAAACAGGGTTTAGCAAAATTAGAGTACGTACCAATCAAACCAGAGAAGATGCTGTACAGTTCTATAATCATATAGGATTTTCGCAAAAAAAATCACAGCATGTACTTGATAAGGAACTTTAATCACACTCAGGACTTTTAGGGAGGTTCAATGGTTATGCTAGAATTAAATTTACATCCAGCATTAGAAGGAAAAATCGCTGTGATTACCGGAGGAGCCGGTGTATTATGCCGGGTTATGGCGCTAGAGTTAGGTCGGCAAGGAGCTAAAGTCGCGATTCTAAATCGCACCGCAGCTAAGGGAGATTTGGTTGCCGCTGAAATTACAGCCGCAGGCGGTCAAGCGATTTCACTCTCCTGTGATGTTACAGATCAACAGAGTGTTATGAAAGCCGCAGAAGCTGTTAAGAATCACTGGGGTCCTTGCGATCTATTAATTAACGGTGCTGGCGGAAATGATTCCTCAGCAAATACGACCCAAGAGATTTTCAAAAATGATGACCTGGAGAACCCGGACATATTCACTTTTTTTGACCTTAGTGTAGATGGATTTCGCAATGTGATGGACCTAAATCTGATTGGAACATTGATTCCAACCCAAGTTTTTGCCAAGCAGATGCTCGGCAGAACGGGCACATCTGTTATTAATATTTCATCCATGAGTGCACCTTCTCCAATGACCAAAGTACCTGCCTACAGCGCTGCCAAAGCAGGAATTAATAATCTCACCCAGTGGCTCTCCGTTCATTTCGCTGAGTCTGGTATACGTGTGAATGCCATTGCCCCTGGCTTTTTCCTTACTAAACAAAATGAGAAGCTGTTGGTTCGTGAAGATGGCGAGCTTACAGACCGTTCCCAAAAAATCATCTCTCATACTCCAATGCGCCGCTTTGGAAAGCCGGAGGATCTGCTTGGCACACTACTCTGGTTAGCAGATGAAGCAATGTCCAGCTTTGTGACCGGAGTTACCGTCCCCGTTGACGGTGGATTCTTGGCTTATTCGGGAGTATAGACTAATCTAATGAGGGATTACAATGATTGTAGATCCATTACGCGTATTCGTTACTGTAGCTGAACTGAGTCATTTTTCCAAAGCAGGAGAAGCGCTGAATTTATCTCAACCCGGTGTCAGTCTGCATATCCGGAATCTTGAGAATGAGCTCGGTGCTAAACTCCTGCATCGTTCTTCTAAACAGGTTAGATTAACAGAAGCGGGCAGTATTCTTTATAAACACGCCAAACAAATATTGGCTCATTTCGATGAAGCAAGTCAGGAAATCCATATGCTTCAGGACGAAGTCACTGGGAGTATACATATCGGCGCTAGTTTTACTATAGGTGAATATATTTTGCCGGCAAGACTTGCTGATTTTGCCAATCAATATCCGCAGGTCAAGCTGCAAGTGACGATAGGCAATACTGAGGAGATTATTGGAGGCGTTAAATCCAACGAACTGGACATAGGGTTTATTGAAGGTGAGGTCCATGAGAATGATCTGAATGTCACTCCTTATATGAAAGACGAGATGATTATGGTCGCTCCTGCTACCCACCCTCTGTCAAAAGCGATTTCTGTGGAGCAGAGTATGTTGCAGGATCAGGTTTGGGTGCTTCGCGAACACGGCTCAGGTACACGAGCTTTCAGTGATCATTTCCTACAGGAGGAAGATATTTCTGTTAAAAGATCCTATGTCTTCAACAGCTCTCAAGGTGTTAAAGAAGCTGTGGCCTCTGGCCTCGGAATCGCCATGCTCTCCAGATGGATTGTACGGAAGGAACTAGAAAGCGGTGAGATCAAAGAGCTGCCAATCAGGCAACATCATCTGGAAAGGCAATTCTCAATCATCCGACATCAAGAATGTTCTTCTTCCTTAGCTACCGATGTCTTTATAAAAAAGCTACTTGTCTTTAGAAAAGACAAGTAGCTTTTTTTCTTCCACACTATGAAATTATACTTGATGTTCAACCAAATGCCCGTCTTCCAGATGCAGAACCCGGTCACACCATTCGAGCATCCGTTCATCATGAGTGACCATTACCGCTGCTTTACCTTCACTCTTCACCTCATCAGCGATCATTCGTACAACTTCTCTTCCGCGTTTGAAGTCCAGACTGGCTGTCGGCTCGTCTGCAAAGAGAATCGCTGGTTTATTCATCCACGCTCTAGCGATAGCTACACGCTGCTTCTCCCCACCGGAGAGCTGTTCCGGATAATGATTACGCCGTTTCCAGATATCCAGCCGCTTCATCAAATCAGCAGCCCGTTCCTTCGCTTCCTTAGCACTCATTTTCGCCTGCTTGGCTACAAAAAGGAGTTGCTCCTCCACCTTCAAATAAGGCAACAACTGAGCGCTTTGGAACATAAAACCTATCTTCTCTAAACGGAGCTCCGTCAGCTCACTTTTACTTTTATCTGTAAGTGATTCCCCATCTATAAAAATTTCACCACTAGTAGGTGTTAGAAGTGCACCAGCCGCTGAAAGGAATGTACTTTTCCCTGTTCCCGAAGGTCCAAGGACAGCAACGAATTCCCCTTCATTAACGATCAGATTCAAATTGTTCAGCACAGACACCGTTGTATCGCCATCACCGTAGTTTTTGGTTACTTGCTTCATGATTAGTTTCGCACTCATGCTCCAGCCCTCCCAATAGCTTCTAATGCATCTACTTTTGCCACTTTAGCGACAGAAATTAGTGATCCTAAAAGAGACATCCCAACGAATAAACAGCTGGTTAAAAGAATGGTGGAAGGCTCCAGTTGGAATGGCATCGAATCTGGCAGGACCTTATTCATCCCAAAGGTAAGCAGTAAGCTAATGCAAAGACTTGATATAGCTAAAATCATGACCTGCCCTACCACGCTCCAAGCCAAGTAAGACATTTTAGTACCCATCGCCTTCAGAATACCAAACTGGCTAGTTTTCTGAATCGTAATGACATAGAAGAATACCGCCAGAACAAACGCTGCGATCACAAACAGGAAAACAATCATCATTAGCAGTGAACCCTGCTCTGCCGAGTAGCCCGGAACATTGGATATAGCTACTTTTTGCGTAATGACCTCTACATCTTTTACATTCGTTGAAATCTTATTTACTTGATCAGCATTCGCATTAAGGGCAATCACATTAAACGGTACCGACGAAGAGGTTTCTTCTCCTTGGTTAACCCCCTGCTTCATAGCTTGCCAATCCTGATTGTTGATATAAACTACTGGGGTATGACTGTAAGAGCTATCCTCAACAAAACCTGCGACAGTAAATTCCATCCCGGTTGCCTGATCACGAATGATACTGCCAAGTTTGATTCCTGACTGTTCCAGGTCACGATCAACAAGGACTTTACCGTTTGTCTCGTTTGTAATCTTGTCACCTTCAACTACTTTAGGAGCTAATAACCCATTCATATCTACTGCAAAAAAAGTAATATCTGCTTTTACGTCTGCCTCGTTAGCAGTGACAGTGCTCATCTGCATTGCAAGTGAAGATGCATTATTGTCTCCAACTACTGCACGTACATTCTGGAGCTCCGTATCTGTTAACTGAGAACGTCTAAAGGTCTGATCCGCATCACCTTGCACTACAAAATAATTCGCCGGCATGTTCTCTACTGCAGAGATATTTGCATAAGCTAATCCTCTGGCTAGTCCCGTGACGAAAAGTACAAGAAAGGAAACCAATAACATGATAACCATAATTAATAGGTATCTGGCTTTAGAATGTCGCATTTCCCTTAAGGCTAAAAACATATTACCACTCCTTCTAATCTGTATAGTCACAGTTTAGAAGATGAAAATGAACGGAGTATGAATAATGAATTACAAAAGCGGAAGTGTAACTGTAAAGGTAGTCCCTTCACCCAAAGTACTGGTTACTTCAATGGTTCCGTTATGCGCTTCTACGATTTTTTGAGAAATCGCAAGTCCAAGTCCGCTGCTATGGGTTTCATGTGTTCGTGCTCGATCTACTTTATAGAAACGATCAAAGATTAACGGTAACTCCTCGGCTGAAATACCTTCACCCGTATCAGACACAGAAACAATACAGTTCTGTTCCATTAGCTTCGCGGAAATCATAATGGAACCCTCAGCAGGTGTGTATTTTATGGCGTTGGAGAGCAGGTTCATCCATACCTGGAACAATAGATTTGGATCACCTAGAACGCTGATATCTGCAAGATTCAAACGCACGGCCAGTTGTTTCTCTGTTAATCTCCATTCCATGATTTGTACGACCTGTCTTAGTTGTGCACGTAAGTCTGTCGACTTTTTCTGTATGGAATTAGGATCATAATCAAGCGAAGACAAGGTAAGCAGCTGTTTGCTTAGCAATGAAAGACGATGGCTTTCTTGGTCAATGATATTGAGATACTGTAACCGTTCATCCTCAGGTAAGGTTGAATCTTGTAACGCTTGGGCAAATCCCTGAATAGATGTTAATGGCGACTCAATTTCATGTGATACATTAGCGACAAATTCCTGACGTGCCCGATTTGTTCGTTCCAGCTCCCGGCTCATAATCATAAAATGGGAAGCTAACTGACCAATCTCATCACGCCGCCACGTATTCAATTTGATATCGTATCTGCCTTTTGAGATCCGTTTAGTGGCCGTCGTCAAACGTGTAATAGGTCTAACTACATGCAGTACGCTAATCATTACAAAGCCTAAGCTAAACAACACGGTGAACCCAATGATCACAGCAAAAAAGACGCGCAGCTCACCGAATTGTACTTCAGCATCCGGACGCATAAACAAAGCATACGTCTCATTGTTTACTTTTACAGGAACACCAATTGAATTACGCAGTTGATTATCAAAAAATCCGGTAATAAATGCACTGTCCGGGAAATCCGCAACCCCATGATAAATTTGCCCATTCAGAACCTTCTCTAGTTGCTGCTCATCCAAATCTTCTTTTCTAAAGGGCTTCCCGTAGAATCTTGATTCCCCTTCAGCATCTGTTAAATAGATTTTATAACCCAGCTTGGCTATACTCCGCAAATAATCCTCCATTGTCTCCGGATGTGATTCTGCGAATTGTTGAACCTCGATAGCCATTCCGGTAAGTTTGGCATCGTTCTGAGATTTAATCTGGGCTTGATAGTAAATATTAGACACCAAAAATCCAAGAAGGCTACTCACCACAATTACTGAACAGAAGACAATACACATCCGGACATACAAGGATCTCATACGTTAACCATCTCCAATTTATAGCCAATGCCTCGAACGGTTCGGATCACAAAATCTTCCTGATAATCTACGAAGCGCTGACGCAATCGTTTGATATGTACATCGACTGTTCGCTCATCCCCTTCATAATCCATGCCCCATACCAGTTCAATTAACTCACTACGTGTATATAACCTGCCTGGATATTGTGCGAGTTGAGCCAGAAGCTCAAACTCTTTTACCGGTAGCAGCAGAACCTCATCACCATCGGTTATTTCATAATTTTTGCGGTCAATAACTAGAGAATTTAATCGAATCCGATCATCTGAAGCAATGGAATAGCGGCGAAATAACGCTTTGATCCGAAATAGCAACTCTTCAGGCTCAAAAGGTTTCGTTAGATAATCATCCGTCCCCCGCAAATAACCTTGCTCTTTATCACTCAGCTGCTGGCGTGCTGTCAATAAAATGATCGGAATATCATACGTTTCTCTAATATGCTGACATAGCTCTAACCCATCTACATGTGGCATCATTACATCTACGACCGCTAAATCCGCAATACTGTCCTGCAATTTATGTATCGCATCTCGGCCATCACTGGCCTCCATCACCTGATATCCTTCCCTTGTTAGTACATGTTTTAATAATGTTCGAATATTCACATCGTCATCTGCTACTAAAATCTTCTTCATCATTTACACTCCCTGAATAATGGATGAACTCATAGTAACAACTTTATAACGATAGAACAACTAAAGTCAGATCAAACAAAAGGCTTGATACTCTCTCTAAGTGTGGTAACCGGCCGCTCCATCAGTCTCTCCAGATCTTTTGATGTAGAAGCAGTATCTATCTTCGCTAAAAACGAATAAATCCAATGCTGAATACTTGAATCCTGGCGAAACGTAATTTTTTTCCCTGATAACTCTGATAATACATCAACTAATTCGTTGAAGTCCCAAACATTTGGTGCAGCTAGTTCGTAGACTTGGTTTATATGTCCATTCGTTGTAAGAACCTTTGCCGTAGCTAAAGCGAGGTCCTCACGAGTGACTGAATTAAACTGCCAGTTCCCTGGATAGGTGGGTAGCTCGCCGCTTTCCATCGCTTCCTTCAACCCAAGCACACCCACAAAATCTATGTACAAAGCGTTACGTAGAAACGTATAATCTATCCCTGATTCAAGAATCATCTGCTCAGTTAGTAAATGGACATGATAAGAAGGAATCGGACCTTTGGGTGGAAAGGCAAATCCAGTATAAAGCAGATGCTTCACATTGGTTTTTTTTGCTGCATGAATGACCTGAGCATGCTGATGTAATCTGATCTTATCATCGGTATGAGAGCTGGAGATTAAAAGTAACGTTGTGACCCCAGTAAAAGCTTCAATTAGCGTATCTAACTGGTCATAATCGCCAAAACGGACTTCGAACCCTTTTTCTAAATAATTAACAGCTTTCTCTGGCTGACGAACACAAGCAATAACTTGACTAGCCGGAACGTACTTCTCAAGCTTCTCCATAATTAAGCTGCCTAATTGACCTGTGGCTCCTGTAACCATAATCGACATACATAACACCCTTTCTGTTATTCGAATGTACTCAGTTTTTGTAATAAAAAGATAAGTTGATGAAGCTCCTGATCATTCAGATTCTTCATTCTCTCTGCGACAGCCTGACGATTCTCTGGAAGATGCTCCAGAAGTAATTGCTGGCCTTCAGTCGTAATCGAAATGACGCTTTTTCTGCCATCCTTGGTATCATTCGAACGGGTTATTAATCCATCTCGCTCCAATGGTGTTAACAGCATGCTTATATTAGCTTTGGTAACTCCAATAATGTGAGCCAATGTAGAAGGCAGAATCGCACCTCCCTGTTTAGAGATCTCCACCAAGATACGAATTCTTGCTCCATTCAATCCTTTCGACTGCCAATATTTCTCAGAAACAGAAACTAAATTTGCAGTAGCTTCAACTAATGTAAAAAATGCTTTGGTATGCAATGGCTGATTCAGCACAAACTGTTGTAAATGATCCATATTCTATAATTCAGCTCCAATATAGTTAAGCCCTTAACTAATTTTAAACATACTACACTCCCCATGAGTTGTCAAAAAAAAAGAAGCTGCCTCACCTGGCAGAATAAATCTGCTGATGAAACAGCCTCTAAATAAACTCACCTTAGATTAACACCGTTTTTGTGGAAAGAGGCTCTTCACTGTATTTTTTAGAACCCTCCAGCATAACCTCCAGCTTAATGATCTCCGACCGGCTAGCTAAACGAATTGGGGGTCCCCATGTTCCATATCCTGACGACACCACTACATGCAAATTGTCCTTACGAAGATATCCCCAGTCCAGCTCGAACAAACGTTTAGTGATCCAGTGATTAGGAGCAATCTGTCCTCGGTGCGTATGACCCGAGAGTAGAACGTCTACCCCAGCTTGAGCGGCTACGTCGAAGCCTGTAGGCTGATGATCCATCATAATCACAGGACGTGTAAGATCAAGTCCTTCGAGCAAGGTGCTTACACTTTGTCTGCCACCAGCTTCCATCGTCTCGGCTGTCTTGTCTTTTCGGCCTACAATATACGTTCCTGCGACTTCTTCAACCTCATCTTGCAGGACCTTGATCCCAATACTACTCATCAAATCGGTATATTCCTTAATTGATCCACCATAATATTCGTGATTGCCCAGTACTGCGTAGACACCATAACGAGCTTTTAACTGTTTAATCTGTTCACTCATACTATTGCGGATAAAAGGTTCAATGCTGTCATCCAAGACATCTCCAGCCAGCAAAATCACATCGGGTTGCATCGCGTTCATTTGTGCCACCATTTTTTTGAGATGACGATTGCCCACGATATTCCCTAAGTGCAGGTCTGAAGCAACCGCGATCGTTAATGGCGTGCTGGTGCCAATAGATTTATCAATAGGTATGGAATGTGTGCGGATCACGGTACTCCAGGCGTTGATTGAACCCCAGACCAGAAAGACTGCCAGTAATATCAGAATTGTCCCGCCCGCTTCTGCAATGTAATAGGTACGATTGATTCCTGACCATCCCAGTATCACATATAATAGGTCTGCCAAAGGTAACATAATGATTGCAAATTCCATACACGCTAAATAATACGATCCAATCACTTTAAAGAATCTGGCGATCGGTTTAACCGATTTTGGCCATGGGATCATTCCAATGACATACGCAAAAGCGATCAGCATAAATAATGTCCAGAATACTGCTGACGAAACACCTGAAAACCATTCATGAATAAGTAACCAGCCGTGATAGCCAATGTAGAAATTAACAAGACCCAGAATGAGCAGCATAGCAAATCCTGAAGCTAACATTCGTAATGTTTTCATCGTTTCTCTCCCCTTTACCTAACTACTTCTCTACTTCTTATCTCAAATCATAACACAAACCGTTAACCCAGTATAAACTGCAATGCGGTGTTCGGAAAACATCGGAACTAAAAAAAGAAAATGCCCATCGGCATCTTCTTTGGAGGTTTATCTTATATCGCTTTATCACGTGTGGCCATACATTGACCAATCAGCTTATCGCATTTATTGATGTGATTTATCAGCCAGTCTGTTAACGTTCGATTAAGCTTGATGGTTGAGAGTACGGATACTCCCTTTGTTTTGACCGTTTCTTCCAATTCGAGAACTGCCTTCACGAAATCAGCATGCGTCTGACGATGTTCAGCTAGTTCAGGGAAGTTGATCTCCTCCATCAGTTGCTCTTCATTACTGAAATGTTCAATCGTGTATTCTTTTAAGAATTTCAGTGTTTCCTCAATCTTTTCTTTCCCTTGCTGATTACTGCATGCTTCAAAGAATTCGTTCAATTTCGCTAACAACTGTCTGTGCTGGCAGTCAATTTTTTCTACACCGATATCATATGAATCTTTCCAAGCGATCATGAAATCACCATTCCGTTTCTTGAAAATTACATTTTAATTTTATTTTCCACCTTTCTCCACAAAAGAACTATTAACAACATCACAGGTGCTTATATTCAACCATTAGCTGTACATATGGCACCTACTGATAAATCTCTACTTCATCACGGGTTCGATATGTACAAGTACATTGGAAACTTGGTGCCGGTCTTTTAACTGTTCTTCAATTTCTTCCGTAATATCATGACTCTGCACTACACTTAGCTGAGAATCCACTAGCACAGTTGTGTCTACTAATACGTTATTCCCATGGATACGGGCTTTGATATCTTTTATGGATTGTACACCATCAATTTCTGCCACAGTTTCTTTCATATGTTCAAGCTCTTCCGCATCAAATCCGTCCGTCAGATCATGCGTAGCTTTGCTAAAGATATCCCATGCCGTCTTACAGATAATTAGTCCGACAATGATGGCTGTAAGCGGGTCAAGCCAAGGAACGCCCAAGGAGGAAGCCACAATTCCGATAAAAGCGCCCACGCTAACTATAGCATCTGATCGATTATCCAGTGCTACTGCCCGCATTGCGTTACTGTTAATGGCACGGGCCAGCCTAATATTATACATATAGACAGCCATCATAACTACAGCACAGCCCACTGCCGTCCACGCCGCTATGAGATCAGGACTTTCCAGTGCTGGTTGAATAAATTTGTTCACAGCTTGGTACAAAACTTGAAGCCCTACCGCAATCATAATGAATGAAGCAATTAATGAAGCCACGGTCTCCGCTCTAAAATGCCCGTAGCTGTGGTTCGAATCCGGCGGTCTTCTGGAAATCTTCAGGCCAATTAGTACCGCGATAGAAGCAATAATATCTGTACTGTTATTCAATCCATCTGCAAGCAACGCTTGAGATCCTGAGACCGTACCTATGAACAGCTTGATAGCTGATAAAAAGATATAAGCAACGATGCTTAGCCAAGCTCCTTTTTCGCCTTGTTTAATGTCGTTATAAGTTTCCAAAAAAAGAACCCCCAAAGAATAGTATTGTTCTATACTACACTTTGAGAATCGGGTGGGTCTAGAGAAACAGTGTTGCTACGGGGCGCAATAGTTCCCTCTGTCAAATAGAGTTGCAAGGTCGTAACTGTTTTGCAGGACGCAACATAGTTTGCCCCCGTTCAACTTTGCTTCCATTCTTCTGGAATAGTAACTTTTTGCTATTTTTATTGTCTAATTATAGTAATGACTAATTCAAAGGAGCGTGGAGTGATGATTCAGTCTTTGCCGAAGAAAATTGTTACATGTTTAGCTATAGGGAGTATTTTAATTCCAATAACAAACAGTGGATCAATGTCAGTCATTTCTGCAGAAAAAGCAATTGTAAGCCTAAGTAACACTTATTACAGTGAAGTCACAGCCCCGATCCTAAAACCTGTTTGGTCAGCACAACTCGCCATTTTAAAAAAAGACAGAATCACCGGACAGGACATTACAGCACTCGCGGAAAACGGGAAGATCTTTGCGTTGCAGCGCAATGAAAAATTAACCGCAATGAATGCGGCAACAGGCAAAAAAATATGGGAGTTCGGAAGTGGATTAGCGCCGCTATTCACGTACAGCAATGGATTTATCTACGGTCTAACCCGAAGCGGCTCCCTATATGCCGTTAATGAGGCAGGTAAAAAAGCATGGTCGGCTTCCATAACACTCCCCAAAGCTACAAATATACAGCGTTTAGGATCTACTATTTATGTTACTCAAGAGGAACAATTAGCAGCAGTTGACGCCGTAACCGGAAAGATCAAATGGAAGGCTGTAGAGAAAAGCAATAACTTTACAGGCTTATCAGAGGTCATGGAATCAGACGGGGTCGTTATTCGCAGCTATCTGTCTCAAGGGGCCTTAACAACTGCTGGACTCGCCGCTTATGACAGTCTGACAGGAAAAAAACTATGGGACCAGACCCGGCAGTGGATGCCGTTAGCAGTGAAGGATGGGCTCCTCTACTCTATCACGAATACATTTATGATGGATGATGACCCGGTAAATCGAAAAGTCAAAGTATCCGTGTTCAACATAAAGACAGGTGAATTAAAAGGAGAACGATTATATAAATGGACAGATACCGAGAATAAAGATGGTGTGTACAATTATAATGGGATGAATGGAAACGCGTTTTTGGATGGAAAGGACTTTTACATCTTTCAGGGCAGTAAGTTTGTGAAATATGATTTCTGGAATTATTCTGCAGAGGGTAAACCGGTGCAAACCTGGGCCTCGATGGTTAAAGAAAAAGACTCTCCATTGAACCAAGTTTATCAACAAAGAATGTTATTTCAAAATCAAGATAAAGGTACTTTATCCGCACTTAAGCTAGGAACCGGCCAGCTTGTCGACCTCAATATTGGAGAGAATCCAGTGGTACAGACGGATCTGTTCGGAAACGTGGTTTATAGTGGACAATCTGATGGCCTATTTCACGCTTATGACATGTTAACTCTAAAGCCTATTTTCACTGTGAACACAGGCTCTCGTAACTTTGCCCCTTCCCTTAAAACTGGAGGGATGCTGATGATTCGGACGGATAATAAGCTGCTCGCGATTAAACTTCCTACATCTATAAAATAAAAAAGCCTGATTTCTCAGGCTGTTGGGCTTCAATAACTTATTCAGCCGGAGCTGTAAAAGTACGTGCAGCAAACTCGGCATCCAGCATGTAGAAGGCGTTGCTATCTTTTTCAATTCGTTTCAGTTTACTGATGATGTTGCTAAAGAGTGCTTCTTCTTCTACTTGCTCGTCTATAAACCATTTCAAGAAATAAATCGTCGCATGTTCACGCTCATCCAGAGCAAGGTCAGCCAAATGATAGAACCGTTTAGTGTTCTGCTGTTCATGCGCGAAGGCATGTTCAAAAGCATCTAACATCGAGTTATATTCGTTCTTCGGCTCTGGCAGTGCTTCTAGCGTAGCACGGTTATCCCGGTCGTTAAGGAATTTATAAATCTTCATGGCATGGAACCGTTCTTCTTCGGCTTGAATTAGAAAAAAGTTTGCAAATCCATCCAGACTTTCGCCGGAACAATAAGCAGCCATCGCCAGATAAACATGAGCGGAATAAAACTCGAAATTCATCTGTTCATTAAGTGCTTGTACTAATCCATCTTTCATTGGACCGTCACCTCATTATTCAAATTTAATATGTAAATATTTAAGTTTATCTTATCACCGTGCTTCTAAGTCAGCAAGGATTCCTCTCCCAATATCTAATTTAGCTAACGAAAGGACGACTATTCAGATGATTAGATTCACCCGTCACAGCCTAAAGCCTAAGATTTCCGGTACACTCTTCATTATTGCAGCTATGGTGTCACTGTTCCTCATTGCTGGCTGTTCTAATAGCAGCAGTAATTCACAGTCCGAAGCTACCGATTCACCGACCTCCCAATCCACACCTGCACCAACCACCAGCTTGGCTCCCACCCCCTCAGCAGTCAGCGATCCAATTGCTCTTCAGGTTGCTGAGATGACTTTGGAAGAAAAAATCGGACAAATGCTCCTAGTTGGAATTGATGGAACTGTCCTTGATGAGCAAGCTAAAAAGATGATTACCGAAGACAAAATAGGTGGAATCATCCTCTATAAGGACAATATTAAAAGCCTGAAAGGGATGATCAGTCTTATCAATTCTATGAAAAAGAGTAACACTGGCAACCCTGCCCCACTATTCATGAGTGTTGATCAGGAGGGTGGAAAAGTCAGCCGGATGCCTAAAGAATATGCTACATTCCCTTCTAACGGAACAGTGGGTGCAAGTAATGACGCTGCTGCTGCCGAGAAAATGGGAAAACTGCTCGCAATTGAAGTACGTTCAGCCGGATTTAATATGAACTTTGCTCCCGTTCTCGATATCAATAGCAATCCAGACAATCCAGTCATCGGAGACCGGTCGTTCGGCAATGCTGCTGACCAAGTCATTCAACTAGGGATTGCCGAAATGAAGGGAATTGAGAGCGAAGGCGTCGTTCCTGTTGTCAAGCATTTCCCAGGACACGGAGATACTTCTGTCGACTCCCATCTGGATCTGCCGATTGTGAACAAAACAGCCGGTCAGCTAGCTGACTTAGAATGGCTCCCCTTCCAAGCAGCCATTAAAGAGGGGACGGACGCCGTAATGGTCGCTCATATTTTGTTTCCAAAATTAGATCCAGACAAACCCGCATCCTTATCGCGTACCATTATTGGTGAACAGCTTCGAGATGAAATGGGCTACCAAGGAATCGTAATTACAGACGATCTAACCATGGGAGCCATTATGAAGAACTACGATCTGACTACAGCAGCAGTAGATACTGTGAATGCAGGTAGTGATATTCTCCTTGTCGCTCACGGCTATGATAATGAAAAACGGGTCATGGACTCCCTCCTGCAAAACGTAAAAAACGGTAAGATTCAAGAAACACGGATTGATGAAAGCGTCTATCGGATCTTAGCCTTAAAAGCCAAATATTACCTTTCCGATGAGCAAATCCCGGTTCCTGATCTTACCGATCTTAATAAAGAGATTAACGTTTGGCGTCAAACGATTGAGAAGTAAATCTAAGCGTTAGTCATTGTTACTGAAGAACAACAACATCTCCAACCTTCAACCCAGAGAGAACCTCTGTTTTGTCCGTAGTTTCCAGACCCACTTCGATGTCTTTTCGTTCATATTGCCCGTCCCCTTTATCCAGCATAACGTAGGAGAGGTCTCCTTCATGCATTACAGCTATGCTGGATACAACGGTGGCATTTTCTTTGCGAACTGTTTCAATTTCTCCGTTTAAGCTTAAACCACCGATCAAATGCTCGTCAGGCTGCAGCGTGATAACCACTTCGAATTGAGGAACCGAACTGGCAGTAGCATTCTGCCCTGAAGCTGTCTTTGCAAATTTCGCTACCTTCGTAACTTCTCCAGATAACTTTAAATCTTTTATAGCTGTCATTTTTACGTCGACCTTCATGCCTGTCTTTATACGGAAGACGTCTTGTTCACCTACAAGAGCAATGAATTCTAGCTTGTTCATATCTACTATTTTTCCGATATATTGATTATCTGTCACTGTCTGTGGAATTTCGCTTGCACTGTCAAATAAGAAAATGCCGGTTGCCGGAGCATAATAAAGTGCTGTTTTGAGTTTGGCTTTTTTCTCTGTTAATTCGCGTGCCTGTATTTCGGCATTGACCTGATTAAGCTCGTCCCCTAGCCGTGTTGCTTCTTGGGCTGTGAGTGCTTTAATCCGTTCTGCTTCAGTTGCACCAAGGGCTGCATTCTCCTCGTCTTGCTGGCTCACAAATGCATTCAGCTCTGCTTCCAGCTTTGCTTTACGGATGGTCGCCTCTTGTGTAGCAATCTCATTCTTCAAGGCTTCCTGATCGAGAGTAAACAGTAAATCACCTTTTTTGACCTGTCCACCATTTTCAACCTTCCACTTTGTCACCTTTGAAGCATATGGAGCATAAACAAGCGTTTCTTTCTCATAATTAGAATTACCTTTAACTTGTATGGAATTGGTAATGGTCTCCTGTGTGACCTCAAAAGTTATGGCTTGTGGGGGTTCAACAGGCTCTAACTGCGCTTCAGGCTTATACATCTTACTATATAGAAAATAACCTGCTGCAATTATAATCAGTACCAATACAATCCACTTGATTCTCCTCTTCATCACTTTGGCTTCCTTTCAACTTAAAAATAGCTAATCCCGTTTAATCGCCGTGAGTGCATTCGTTCTGGATGCACTGATCGCCGGATAAATACCCGATAATACCCCTGTCATTACCGCAAATGCGATCCCTACCGGAAGAGTCATCAGAGGAATATAAATCACCAAAGGCTCGCCTCCACCCATTCCTGAAGAGTTACCGATGAGCTTATTAATTCCTAATACAATCAAGTATGAAAAGGCTATGCCGAGCAATCCGCCCAACATCCCGAGCAATGCCGCTTCTGTAATGAACATATTGCGGATCTGGCCCATATTGGCGCCCAACACTTTCATAATACCGATCTGCCGTCGTCGTTGATGAGTGGACATAGTCATCGCAACGATAATGGAGATCGAAGCAATAATCAGAATAAATACACCTATACCGAGAGCTGCTTTCTTGACCATGCTGAAGGTATCAGCGAGTGCCTCTTTTTGATACAAATTTGTGCTTGTTGTTAAGGTAAGTTTCTGAATAAGCTTCTCTAGTTCCACGATATTCTCAGTGCTGTCTACCTTTACAATCGCTGAGTTATAGACACCCTTTTGCCCAGCGGTTCCACTCGATAGCTTCATTTGTTCTACAAGCCGCTCGCCAGTCTCTAGTGACACATAGATCTTCTTGTCGTACATAGCCATATCCTCGTTCGTTCCACTCGGGTTGTCGAGGATTCCCACCACTTGAATCGGTGAGCTAACTAACATCCCTCCGGTTTGAGAGGCGGGATCAAAAGACTGTAATTGAACCTGTTGCTTGTACATATCTGTTGGAAGCATGCTTAAGCTGTTGTACTGTTCCATCAACTTATTGTTATATGGATCTGTACTCAGTTGTTCAAAAAGACGCTGCCGAGTTTCGTTATCAATCAGTCCAACGGTTGCACCATAGTTCAGTACAGCCATTCCTACCAAATCAGAAGCTCCGCCTTGTTTGAATTTCTTATCATATTTCGTTAACAAGCGTAGATCCGTTCCAATAAGCTGTACATCTGTTATTTTATTATCGATAGTCAACATCTGTATGTACCCTAGCTCTTGAAAGGGAGCTGCTGCAGTTACATGCCGCAAGCCTTTAATAATCTCCAGCTTTTGTGCTGTCAGCCTGCCGGGATCAAGCTTTTCATTGGCCGCAGACGATCCGCTGCCACCGCTGCCTCCTCCTTGGGAGGGTATTCCTCCGTTGGGAGACACCGTAATTTCATCCATTTTGAAATTGCGGTTGATTTCCCGCTCCGTGTAGCTCTGTGCGGAGTCTCCTATACTTAATGCAACTATGATTGCAGCACATCCAATGGATATGCCAGCCATACAAAGACCTGTGACAACTTTCCGCCGTTTGACCTGTTCCCAAGCCAAGCGGGAAATATCACTAATCCTCAATGAGTATACCCCCTTCGAGTTCAGTATTCGAAGAAGTTTGGTTTTCAGTAATCATATATCCGTCCCGAAGCGTGAATATCCGCTGCATTTGCTCCGCGACTTTTAGCTCGTGAGTTACAACTATGAAGGTGGTCTTCATCTTCTTGTTCAGGTTAAGCAGGATATTGATAATTTCTTCTTCTGTCTTCGAATCTAGGTTTCCGGTTGGTTCATCTGCAAAGATAACAGACGGTTCCGTAATCAAGGAGCGTGCAATACTGACACGCTGCTGCTGTCCGCCAGACAGCTGGGAAGGGAACAAGTCGGCTTTATCAGGAATGCCGACTCCTTCCAACAATGCTAAAGCTTTTTGTTTACGTATAGAGGGTGCAACGGATTGAAAAACCAGCGGCAGCTCTACATTTTCACGGACTGTCATGCTAGTAATCAGCTCATAAGCTTGAAAGATAAACCCGATATTTTTTCTGCGAAATTCCGATAGCTTATTCTCACTCATCTTCACGATATCTTGATCGGCAATATAAATATGGCCTTCAGTAGGCTTCATTAGACCTGCCATCAGATTTAGCATCGTTGACTTACCGGAACCCGAGCTCCCCAGCAGTGCTACCATCTCCCCCTCTTTCACAGAAAAGTCAATTTGATGAAGCACTGCTGTAGTTTCATTACCGTTTTTATAAGAATGCGTTACATTTTCCACTCGCAACATTGGAGCTGCTCCTCTTCGTACAATAATAGATATGAAATGCTATTTCTCAGTTACAACTGCTTTATCAATCTTGATGTTATAAGCTTGACTAGCCAGCTCGATCCGTTCGCCTTGGAATTCATCGTACAGCGTGATCCGATAGGTTCCTCCTGACAAATTCTTATACATATTATTGCTAAAGCTTGCTGTATACGAGTTGTTGGTCCCTTCAAGAATATCGGTGCCGATGTTCAAGCTTCGTTCCTGAGAAAGACCATATGGATCCGTCATTTTGAGGACTAGTTTATGTGTGAAGGTTCCCATATCATAGCTACTGTCACGAAGAAGATTGTAATTCATAACTATATTTATAGAGTCACTGCCTTGTAGTGAGCGTCCTTCTGAACTTAGAACGGACATGGTATACGGATAAATGGCCACCTTCGTCAAATTCTTCTCTGGTGGAGTGGTGACCGGATTTAATGACAGTGAAGCCATATTAATAAATCCTGTGGATTCCTGACCCGGTTCCGTCAGCTTATTCCCAGTAATCCCTGGCCCTAGGAACAGGCTTACATCAGAAGTATTAACGGTCTTCGGAACCTTCGCCCAGAAGGTGATTAATTGCTTACCACCTGGAGTCGCAGACGTATCGGGCTGATTGGCTGTAGCTTCGAATAGCTGACCATCTTCCGTTTTGTAATAAGCTTGGAGGCGTGCCATTTTGCTTTGTCTTTTCTCTTCACTGCTCAGAAGCAGCTCTGTGTATACGAGATTGGAGTTAAGCCCTTCATAAATAATGGTTTTGTTCTCTTGCACTTTAGCGTTCTTTCCTTTACCAGAGATAACATAACTTCCTCCAGTTTCAATTGAAGCAACAGCATTCATCATGCTGTTCGTAGTAACTGACAGGAACGAGCTTTTCTCTTCTTTTACCACAGAATAAAGATCTAATTTTAATTTATCGAACTCTTGTGTATAAGGAATTTTGGCAAACACATAGATTTCAGCATTTTTACCTGGTCCAATCGTTGAAGTTTCCTTATCCATAAACAATTCCGTTGAAGATAACATGTCTTCATTGTCTACCTGAACAGCTCCCTTTAATTCCGGCAGAGACATGGCAATCGTTTGGGTATTCGTAATATTTAATCTGGCAACAACGATATCATCGTCTTTCCATGGAAAACGCTGCAAGGAAACTAAACTATAAGTAAACGTCCCATATTCATTTGTTGCTCTATATTCCATCCCTTTCTGTATATCAGGACGCAAGGTATAGGAGATTGTAAAGTAAGCAACCGGAACAGTTAGTTTAGCTGTGTTGCTCGTAGCGACATTGGTTCCACCAGTGCTTCCAGTACCTGCACCTTCCCCTGTAGTTCCCGTCTCACTATTATCTGGAGCAGAAACAGCCTCAATCATCTGCAATTGCAGTGAATTTTGTTCTACTTCAAGGGGTACCTGTGCGGTAAGCGGGATGATTTTTTCCTCCAGCGGTTTTATGGTTAATCCGCTCAAGCCCTTAGAATTGATCGGAAAGGTTGTCCCAGTTGAGGATTTGACGGCAAGCTCATAAGAAGGTAACGTAACGGCTGTCTTTCCTGTATTCTTCACTCGCAGCTGAAAAGTCCAGAATCCCTTATTGTTCTCTGCGTATACGGTTGCGTTATTTAATTGGGTTTCAACCGTATTGTTATTGATGGCAATTTTCTTGATTACACCTTTGCCAACCACCAAATTTGGTGTTGTAGCCGCAGGCAGCTTGTACGAAGATTTGGCAATCTCCAGCTTCAGCGCCTCATCCTTTTGGGTGAATTGCAGTTTCATATTCTCTGTCTTCATATACGAAGGAATTTCTGTAAGATAATAAATGGTCTTTTTCTCTTGCGGCTGAATTTTATAACTAAGCTGAGATCGGTCAAGGGCCAATTCATACGAGCTTCCCCCTGCCGAGACCAAATATGCTGCGTAACGAGGATCACTTAAGACTTTGCTGCCTTTATTGGTCAAGCTTATGCCCACCTTGGCATAAACCTTTCCACTGTATTTGTAGAGCTCCAAGGATTCACTTTTAGCAACAACCGGAATGTCATTCATTGTAGTACTTACATTTTTACCGTTTACAGCAGTTGGCGAATAGTTGGCGGGTATATTAAAAGTTCCTACTTGCTTGAGATACCCCTTGGTTTTGGAATCCCAAACGTACATTGGAATCTTGATACCTTTTAACGAATTTACCTGGCCGACATTAACATAATATGTAACGCGCAAGCTTTCGTTAGAACCCACTTTTTTCTTAGTAGCGTCCGCACTTAGTGGATTCCCTGGAATAACAGAGCCGCCAGAGGTCATAACTCTCGAAAAATAATACAGCAGGCTAGCACTTTTGTTGCTGCCATTCGAATAGTTAATTGTATAAGTTAAAATATTGCCTCCAGGCTGTGACCAAATATTCACATCTTCCAGTGTAGCTTTGATATTAGCTCCTAAAGAAACGGAACCCAGATTACTAGGAGCTGTTACAGTTGCAGCAGCTACCACCGATTTTGGCTGAACAGAACTAACTGCGGCAGCCGAAGCGGTATGCCCTGTCAACTGGCTTATGACAAAGGTGCTTAAGAGTAAAACAACATATGTACTGCTATGCTTTCTCATTGACTTCCCTCCACGAGTATTTTACTAGAATTATTATAGTGGTTAGCACAGATCCAATTGTATCCATGTTGTAACTCTTACAGGTCTTTTGTAACCTATTTGTTCCAATTTGCATATATTCTGAAAATGATTCTATAATTTCAGTTGATTTTTCAAAGCTGCAATATCAGAAGCGGCAGGCTCGTCTTCTCCGTATCTAACTTTTTCATATATTTCAATCAATTGATCTGCTGCTAAAGAATCATCATCACCCTTACGTTTATGCTTGCTACGATCTCCCCATAGCAAAACATCCCTTTTTGTTTCCTGCGGCGTAAGATAACTTTTCATTTCATAACCGTTATCGCGCTTTATATTAAGCCACCGCCGATAAAGCCAACGGACACGTTCCTGCTCGCCATTCATCTGATCCCAGCGATCCTTACGATGTTTTGAAGGAAGACGAGAGCTCCAGAAATCCTTTAACCCTCGAACGGTTTGTTCCCAAGTAAAGACGCTTTTCTCCTCGTCAAGATATGCTGTATTATTCTTAGGGGTATGTTCCCTACGTAACATCGATAACAATGCATCTATGACTTTCCGCCACTTTTCTCCAGCATTTCTGTACAACCAGCGAAGTGCATAATAGGCTACAAACCCCAATAATACCGCCGCCAAAATATAAAACCCGTATTCTAGTATAATAGCTAGCCAGCCACGCTTTTGCTCGCCAACAGGTGGTAACATCGGCGTTGCTGGCGGCAATTCTGCTGGCGGAGGCTCTGGTTCTTTTGTGCCAGAAAATAACTGATTAATAAAATTGAAAAATGAGCGTAAGAGTCTCCATACCAATGATCCTATAGCTTTACCGACACCTGCCGCTAGTACAGCTGCAATAACTCCAATCACAATGACATATATACGATTATTCCGTTGTATCCCTTTGGGCAGCGTTTCATTCTCTTCAGTAAGTGCGCTGTATCGTATATAGCTGCTATTAGAAATAAGTAAAGTCAGTATTAAATACAGACTGCCACACCAGGTCAATAACGGCACACTTGGCTCCAATTCAGGAACTCTATGAAACGCTATAGTTGCCACAAAATAGATTATTATACCTATCCAAAACATTCTGAATCTATTATTTCTAGAGTCTACCGTCATCCCTAAGAATGTACATATAATTCCAGCCACACCTAAGGGAAGGCTTTCGATGGATAAACTCCCTGAAGCCACACCTAATAATGCCCCGAGGATTAAGGCGGCAAGTAATTGCTTCCATCTTACATTGCAAAAATTGCGCAAAAGAATGCCTGCTAAAGCTAGTATAGGCAGCGCAATCAACCATATTTGTTCATCTTGTTGGGGCAACAAATAAATCTGAAATAGAACCCAAACCGGTAGAAATAGCAACAATTCAATAATAGACCACAACCAGAGTTTCACTGTTTCCCTTACATAGCCAGACAACGTAAGCTTCATGCGCTCTCTCTCCCTTGTTCCGGAATATCCAGCCATTCCACACCATTGCCTTGCTGCATTAGAAGATCCGTCGCCTTTTGCAATTCTGCTCCCCTATGGCAGCTTATGATTAGAAAGTCTGTGTCACTAATTCCACTCTCAACCTGCAATTCCAATAGTCGACTCATAGGAAGTGTTCTATCCAGCTTCAGCCTTGCCAGGAGCTCTAACATATCTTCGAGCTGAGCCATCGGCTCTGCTTCAATTGGATCTCTTTCGCCAGCATCGTCCAATCTGCCATTACAGATTAATCCGGTCTCAATTCCCTGCTGCATTGCGTATTCAGCTATAGTCGCTGCATATCTTATTCCTTGCTCGATTCGTTCCACATCAGTCACCGTTCTCCACATGGAATCACTGTCCTCTATATTCAGACAGATGACGAGCCGGGAATCAGCCGTGTAATCTTTTTTATGAACCTGCATAACACCAGTACGTGCTGTAGCCTTCCAGTTTACCAATCCCATAGAATCTCCTGAGCTATATTCACGAATGCCAGCAGTCAGAAAAGGGTCTTCAACGATCCATCTTTTCACAGGAAGCTCACCCAGCCAGCTATGAATGGGCAATGGAAGCTCGTCTAGATTCAGCAGAACGGGATAGATCAACAACTCTAACTCGAGTGGATATGTTTTGTTTTTTCGAGTCAAACCAAATGGATCTCCCGTTGTCATAGTCACGGATTCCAAACGATATAAACCACGGCGCTCACATGTAACATGATGCCGTCTTTTAATATGACGATAAGATTTTAAATAGAATAAACTAATATGATTCTGAGAGATTTCTCCTGTACTAATCCCAAGATTATCCTGACTTCCAAATTCCAGACCTCTCGCAATACTAGACTCCAATCGGAGCCACGGCAAAGGAAGAAGCTTCGCATTAATGATCTCCTCGATCATCTCAATACGTTCTCCTTCATAAGCAGTCTTACGTGAAAAATAGCGAGAATAACTAAGCGCTTTCAGACCATTCCGTTTATAAATGTCAGCAAGAAGTAACACCAACGCCACTGTAATGAAAATGAACCAAGGCAAAGCCATAGGTCATTCCACCTTTCCGCCTCTTAAGGACGTCACGGGTTCAGCAGGCACCTCAACTTCACGAAGCACTTGCAATACAATATCCGCGGCTTGTCCCTCTCTTGAGCCTAATCCCCGATGAAGCAGCAGACGATGTGCAAGCACGGAAACAGCCACGGCTTTGATATCATCCGGTGTTACATAGGATCTGCCTTGAATAAGTGCATATCCCTGAGCTGATCTAAGCAACGCGCCACTAGCACGTGGACTCGCACCCAGTTTTACTGCCGTAGATTTACGGGTAGCTTCCGTTATCCGTACGATATAACCTAATAAATCATCACTGATGCTTACCGATGCGGCTAAACGCTGTGCGGCTTGAATATCTTGTGCCGTTGCTACTGGAAAAGACTCTTCGAGCGGATTATTCTCACGAAAACGCTGCAAAATATGTATCCCTTCATCAAAGGTAGGATAACCCGTAGTAATCCGCATCAAAAATCGATCTAATTGAGCCTCAGGCAGTGGGAAGGTCCCTTGGTTGTCTATCGGATTCTGAGTAGCAATGACAAGAAACGGTGCCTCTAATCCGTGCGTTACCCCATCGATAGTAATTTGCCGTTCCTCCATACACTCCAGTAGGCTGGATTGGGTTCTAGGGGTTGCACGATTAATTTCGTCAGCCAGCAGTATATTAGCAAATACCGGACCTGGTCTGAACTGAAACTCTCCCGTCTTCTGATTGTAATAGTTGATCCCGCTTAAATCGGAAGGCAATAAATCCGGCGTAAATTGTATGCGCTTAAATGAACAATCCAATGATTTGGCAAGCACCTTTGCCAGCAAGGTTTTACCCGTACCAGGTACATCTTCCAGCAAGACATGTCCATTCGCAAGTAATGCGGTCAGCAGCAGGTCTACTCCCTCCTCTTTTCCTACAATGACTTTGGCGAGATTAGCCCTAATAGATTTGATAAGTTCAGTTACTTCTTGAAGATTCATGTGAATACACCATCCAATCTGAGGATAATTATGTAATAAGTGCTTTAATCATAACAGAAAGCGTACCCGATTTATAATTCACAAAAAAAGCACTGTCCATAATTAGACAGCACCCGTCTTCCATTCGATTTTCATTTCGCAGTCTTATGCCGATATCGAAAGAAGGCTACAATCCCGTAATAGATGGGTATGCTTTCAACGATTAGCCAAATGATCACAATGGCAAAGCTTTTGTAGTGTTCGTAATATCTGCCGACGTCGCGTGAATATAAGTACGCTATTGTCACTGAAGCCAGTGTTAAAAGGGGAACGTAAATTTTTTTACTATTAGTATTAAACAAACCTGCTACACATTTTGAAGCTATATAGATAAGGAAAGCGCTGTGAATAAACATCGAAGACGACCATATTCCAATCAAAAGCGGGTCTGTATTACCTAATAAATTATCTTCTTTCGAACTACGCACCATCTCAAGAAAAGGATATTGGAGTTGCTGGCCTAAATGTGGACCAAAACTCATCATTGTCAATAACCATCCTATTAAGACCGTAATTGAAACATAGAACTGCGCAAATACTAATCTTTTTATCATTTTCGCTTCAATTTTTAAATCAGGTGCAATGAACAAAAGGACAATCCATTCTCCAAACCATGACATGACCACAATAGAATCTTTCAGGGCGATTCCAGGATCATGATAATGAAAGAAAGCAGGTACCATATTAAAGTCCGCGTTTGGAAGGAATAAATTAAATAAAATGATCACGGTAATAAAGAAAATAATAAATAATCCATCGGCCATATATGTAATTGTTGCAAATCCTAGACTTGCCGTGTACATGATCACCAGACCAACGACACACTGGATAAATAGAGGTGGAGTTCCTCTTAAATAATTCGAGCCGAAAAATAGTACGAAATTCTCTATATCAAAAGAAACATAATAAACACACCAGCATAGTAGGAGCAGAATCATAAATTTATGTGGCCATTTGCCAATGATCTCTTTTCCAAAGTGAACCCAAGCTTGATTAGGTCGCAGCTTACCAACATAGATTGTAAACCACAATAATATCAATCCTAATAAGGAGCCAACGATTAATGCAATCCAGCCTTGATAAGAGGAAGTAGCAATAATAGCTGGTATCAAAAAAATGGTGGTTTGTGAGCTGAAAAAAATGGTGATAAACCGGAACAGCTGCCACTTTGTTGTACGCATAACTTCTCCTTCCTCAGTTCTTTATTTTGCTGTTCCAAAATCCACAATCCGAAAGTCCGTCTTCACCTTAATATCTGCCTCATGAGCGTAGTAATTATCCCAACGTTCTCTTAATTGCTTCCAAAGTTTCGGATCATTCCATTCCAGCAACATGCCGAGCTGTAGAACATCCGCACCTGCTTTTTGGGATAAACGTATAGCTTCGGTCAGATTAGCAGTTACTTTATCGCTTAGTTTCTCTGTAATGATATTACTGATCTCTTCTAGATTTCTTTTCTTAGGATCCCTTAAATAAATCACACTAGCTTTTCCCTTTAATTTCACTGTAAAAACCGGACCCTTATCCGTTATTTTTACTTTTTTTGAAGATTTGGTGCTAACAAATACAACACTTGCTGCACTTTCTCCACCATCCCAGGTAACAGAATAAACCGACAGCTTAAGCTTGCCTGCAGCCCATGCCAATGCCCTCCCCTCTTTAAGCTTTAGTATTCCCTTCATTTTCTCATTCTGAAACAACATAGCTCCTTGAATGCCTGCCCAATATTGCGGTTTACCTTCTTTTGTAGTTTCCTCTTTTTTACCAAATGAAAGATTATTTATAGCAAATCCAACGCCCGATGCCTCAGCGTATATGCAGTCCTTAATTGTAGTCGAAAACATGTATTTTTCTGTTCCAAAGCTCCTCAGTACATCAGAAGGTAATTGTTCATAGATAGGTGTTAATGTATTCATCTCTTTTGCACTGCCGGGACTAGCCATAACATAGGTTCCAAGGGGTAGACTTGGCTCTCTTCTGATCCATAATAGGAGTTCACCAATCCCTTGTTCTGCATAAGCTTTCCCTAAGACAATTATTTTCAATTGGGAAAGACTAAGTTGACGTGTCAGATCTTTTTGAACTAGTAACATGGCGTCTGCGATCGTATCTGCGGTCTTAGAAACTGTAGAATAACTATTCCCATCACCGCCACCACTAGAGGGCTGGCTTCCCGAGTTGAGACGATTGGGCAAAGGAGAGTTAATCGTAATTTCAACGGTGCCTGCTTCTTTGCCTACATCTATAAATAAGCCGTACACAAAGGTTAATTCGTCCAGTTCCACCTTTGAAGACCAACAGCCTGTTAAATTTAGGAGTAGAAGTATAACAACTCCTATCTTTAGAGTTCTCATTTTTGATTCTGTCTCCTTAGATTCCTGTTGCTATAAAGTTTGCTGCGTTTCTTCATATAGTTAGAGGGAAAGCGAGATAACGTGTCCTTCCAATCTTCTAACACCAAAGGGGCAACGGGTTGTAAATACGGTGAGCCTAACGGTCTAAGATTAGCTAAATGCCCGTAAATCAAAAAAGCTGTAATATATACCCCGAGCAATCCCATTGTTCCTCCCATAATCAATAAAGGGAAACGAAGTAAGCGAAAAGTCAGACCGAGCTCATAATGGGGAATAATGTAGGTGGCAATTCCTGTAATGGAAACAACAATAACCATAGGAGCGGATACAATTCCCGCTTGCACCGCAGCCTGACCGATGACTATACCCCCAATAATAGAAACAGTCTGGCCCACAGGCTTTGGTATTCGGGTTCCAGCTTCTCTAAGGGCTTCAAAGGTAAGCTCCATAATCAAAGCCTCAGTCAATGCTGAGAAAGGAATGTTCTCTCTGGCAGATGCTATTGTAATTAACAGGTTTGAGGGAATGATCTGAGGATGAAAGGTTGTAATCGCAACATAAAGCGATGGAAGAATCATCGATATGATGGAGAACACAAATCGAACGATTCGAATCCAGCTTGCGGCATAGAAGCTTTGATAATAATCCTCAGAGGATTGTAGCATTGTAAAAAAAGAGGTAGGGGCAATCATTGCAGTGGGTGTGCCATCCTGTAATATTCCGATCCGGCCTTCCATTAAAGAAGCTGCCACCGAGTCGGGGCGTTCTGTATATTGAAATACCGGAAATGGTGTCAAGTTCCCCTTCCGTAATTGTTCCGATATATAACTAATGCCCAATATGCCATCAATATCTATTTCATTTAGTTGCTTTTCAATTTCAGCAAGAACTTCTTTTTTATAAAGTCCTTCAATATATACAACATACACATCAGTTTTTGTATATTTACCAATCGTATAATGAATAGTCTTTAGATCCGGATGTTTAATTTTGTGTCGGAGCAGGGACAGATTTGTTTCAATATCTTCAATAAATGCTTCTTGTGGTCCAATCACCACAAGTTCATTTTGTGATTCCGTAACCGATCTTTTCTGATATTGCGTGATCTCAAAATAATAAACATAAGGAAGCTCTTCAAAATAAAGCACTACTTTTCCAGCGACAATCAAATCCACAGCCTTGTTTATGTCAAACTCCTTAAGATACGGGATGGGAAAAACAGCTCCTCGATCCAGTCGTTCTAAAAAATCCGGCCATTTGTGCTCTGAATTTGCTTCATTTTTTAGCGGCAATGCAATATCTTTATGAAGACTCAGGGAATTTACGATGAATGGGATATAGATCAAGTCACAGGAATGCCCATGAAGGCGAATGTTTTGAAAAACTGCATCACTAGATCCTTCCAGTTGTTCTTTTATTGTTTCAATAATTCCAGACATCTGCAGACTACCTCCAAAATTGTGACTTGTTAATCTGGCTTAGTTTGCCAACGTGATGGAAGGTTTATACTTAAAACAAACCAAATAGGCACAAATCCGGTATAGTACCGGACTCATGCCCATCAAAATATCGAATAAAATGACCTATCTAATCCTACAGAGTCAATTAAATAAGGAGCTCAAACCCCTAGCTTTCAAATCACGGAAAAGTTGCACCAATATTAGTTCCGCTAGGTGTTCCAGATCCGGTTAGATCGCTACCCCCAGTTAATTTGAGGAAACTGCCCAGACTAAAAGAACCATCTGCATTTCGCACCACTGAAGGTGTAAGACTTACAAAATCAGCGGCACTGGCCACCAAACCCTTGGCATTGGTACTTGCATTACTTTTCCACCACACATTAGTACTTAGAATATCGGTTCCACTTGTTTTGTCACTCGATCCTCCAGCAAAAGACAAGTTGTTCGTAAATTGGTGAGTACCGGCATCAAAAGCAAAGTTACTCTGTCCGTTACTCCAAGAAGTATTATTTGTTAGTTGAATGGAACCTGGATTACTATTGTAAGTGAATCCGTGTTTTTTATTTTGAAATGCTATGCTATTCAGCACAATATGGTTTACTGCAATTTTTTCACCACCTAGTTTGAATCCATTCCCATCACTGTTTTCCGTTGAATTTCCATCTGAGGTCTGTCCGTTCTTATAGGAGATACTATTCTTGATCGTCACCACTCCGATGGGGCCTGTTTCTGATTTACTGTAAAGATCCCAGCCGTCATCTGTATTCCATGCAGCTATACATTTATCGAATACGTTACCAGGACCTATGGTCAGCTTAGCAGCAAAACCATCAGCGTCTTCCCCGTTATCCGGATCATAATTATCATGAGAATACACTCCAATGATCTGATTATAGCTCGGCCATTGACTCATGCTGGTCAGTGATGAAGCATAACGGCTGATTTGCAGTCCCGAATCCCGATTATGGTGGGTTTCAACATTCTCAATAATGTTATAGTTCCCGCCAATAAAGATCCCATTGTCTCCTGAGCCTCTTATCTCTAATCCTTTTACCTTCCAGTAGTTACCGTATATCTGCAAACCACGTTGAGCTGGGTCAAATGGCTGGGCGTAAAAATCCAGTATAGGCTTCTCAGTCCCATATGCAGCGATGTTCTTTCGTAAGTTAGAGCTTCCGCTATTATCTTGTCCAACAATTATTGTTGAAGAATACGTGTAAACCCCTCCACGCATATAGATGGTTTCCCCGGGGGCTACCTTCGTAATCGCTGAGGCCAGTGTGGTTGGACTACCAATTGTTCCTGTGTTGCTGTCCAGACCATTAGGGGCTACATAAATTGAGCCTGCAACTGGTGTTGCTGTTGGAGTAGCCGTAGGAGCTACCGTTGGTGCAATTGTTGGAGCTATAGTAGGCGTTGGTGTCGGAGTGCCCGTGGTGATATCGGAGACATTGATATTGTCGAACTTCGCTGCTGTCTTATAAGCTACAAGTCCTATACCTCCTGCTGTCAAAATGTTATCGTGTGCATTTAGCTGTAAAACATCATTAACATACATTTTAAGCGAATCTCCACTAAGCTCTAGCCTAACTGTATAGGCAGTTCCTGTAGTTATAGGAAAATCAGTTTTACTAGCCAGTGTTGAACTTGAACCATTCACTTTTTTTCGTATTTCAAGCGTCCCACCATTACTGTTAGACAGAGATGCAGCATAATAGTTATTTCCGTCAACATAGCGCCCGCACACATAAGTTCGATTAGTCCCATTGAAATCATCAATCTTCACATCAGCTTGAACGCTGTAATCTGTCCACGTGTAGCTACCGGAGAACGAACGTCCTTCGTTTTGACTGGATTGGTAATACACATGATTGCCACCTTCTTCAACTACAGACCAAGTTCCTGTTGTACTCGTCCAATTGTCGGCATTTTCATTCTCAAAATCATTACTGAAGATATTTGCTGCCTGTGCGGTAGGGTTACTCCATACCAAATTACCTAGAACCAGCGAAGTTGTAAGCGTAACCATAATTCCGAATGAAAATCTTCTTTTTAGTTTCACGTGAACATCTTCCTCCTTGTTTTCTAATTTAAATAAAAACCGAGGGCATTCCTCCAATCTTATGTCATCTATAACTCCAGCCTAATCTCAACTATAATTAATATTTTGAAGTTGTACAGCTACTTTATGCCCATATTATTACATTTATTTAAATTAATATAAAAAAACACCCTCGATCTTACTCGAGAGTGCCTTTATCTTTACCCTTAGCTTTGAATTAACGGTTTCAAAACCTTCAGGGAAGCCTGCAATTGCTCCGAACATTGTTCATACATTTTTTTAGCTTTTTCGTTATCTGTTGATAAACTGAACATCTCTAAATCAGCTTCACATTTTTTCAGCAAAGCATATAATTGAGGCTTATCCTGCGGCTGTGGGACTTTAAAGTTATCGGCATACAAATCGACAGTCAGCTCACCATAAGAATCAACTTGTCCAAGAAAAACATTCTCAACCGTAAAACCCATTTTCTCAAGGGCTCCATCCAGCCAGCTTCGCGTCAGGTTTAGGGTGTCTAATGGTTTGTCGAGCACTTTACCATCCATAATGACAACTTGCGACTCTTTCTCCGGGGCAACCTTTATACCCAATTGCTTAGGGGTTACCGGCTGATATTCACTCTTGAGTAAAACATTTATGGCTCCATCAGATTCCATAATCGCAAATTCCACTTCCGATATATTGAAAACGTCTTTTTTGCGTAATTCCTCCAGCAGTTCATCTGTGGTTAAACGTTCTTTTTTCATATGATCTTCGAGTATTTTTCCGTCCTTAATTAGTACTGTGGACTTGAAATCAATAAAGTCTCTTGCTTTTTTACTCTTCATCTGAAGATATTCGATCCCTAAAGAACAAGCCACCCATACAATCAGTGCAATGAGCCCTAAATGCCATAACTTATCCGTATCCAAAGAAATGTAAGCGGCTAAGCTGCCGACGGTTATCCCCGTAATATACTCGAAGAACGAGAGCTGTGATACTTGTCTCTTTCCCAGTAATTTTGTTAAAAAGAAAAGTACAACCACAGCAAAGAGCGTTCGAACTACAACCTCCAACCACTCCGGCATTACAAATACCCTCCTTTTTGAATCAAAACTTGTTTATTTACTAACACTCATTATTTGTCAATAAAGCCGCATTCAATCCGGAATTTCACTACTTATTTATGGAAAATCATCTATTACTACAAGTATGAATTTTTTTCCTGCATAACGCTAGAAGCATTTGAGGACAATAGCAATCGTCATGCTAATAATCCAACACAGAGGAGAGAAACTCAATGACAGTAGCCTCACAAGTTAAAACATGTTTATCTTCTTTAAAAGGTGCTCAAGCCAGTCTTGAACAATTTGCATTAGAAACACAAAACGAGAGTGCAAAAACCTTGTTCACAAACGCAGCCGAGCAAACACAACAAATCGTAACTCAAGTAGAGAACCGGGTAACCGAATTGGAGTCCGAAGAGCCTCAATATAAAGGATTCTAATTAAAGTTAAAGGGGGCTTAGGCTAGAAAAACTAGCTTTAAGACCCCTTTTCATCATGTACAACATTCGAACGAATGCCACGCTTGCCCTTATTAGCAGGAATGAGTATCTGAACAGAAGTGCCAATTCCAACACGGCTAAAAATGGTTACGCCGTACTCAGATCCATATTGTAGTTTAATTCGCTGATCCACATTACGGACCCCATAACCTGTATTCGTGTGACCCTTTGGATCAAAAATTTGATCAATACGTTCCTGTCTCATGCCGATTCCATCATCAATGATACGGAACAGAATATTATTGCCCTCTTTACGCCCAACAATGCGTAAATGAATGTGATCACCACACCAGGCGTGCTTCAGCACGTTCTCGATAAATGGTTGTAGAATGAGCTTTATGGTCTCATAAGGCCAGATTTCTGTATCAAAATCAAACATAACTTCCAGACGTTCACCGTATTTAATTTTCTGAATTTCTAAATAAGCGTTTGCCTGCTCAATTTCAGTCGGGACCGGTATCATGGTACGTCCTTCATTAAGCGTCAGGCGATAAAACTTCGCTAATTCCAGCACCATCTGCTGCAGCTTCTCATTTTGACCAAACTTGGCTAATTGAATAATAGATGACAACGTATTATATAGAAAATGAGGATTGATTTGTGATTGCAGAATTTCAAGCTCTGCTTCCTTCTTCTGGAGCTGCGTCAAATATACCTCTTTAATCAACATATCGATATTTTCGCCCATATCATTTAATGCGGTTGCAATCTGAGAGAATTCATCTTTGCCTCGATAGGAAATACGCTTGTGAAGATCACCTTCCCGATAGGCATTCAGCACGTATACGAACTTATTAATCCGAATTGAAAAATATCGGGATATAAATATGCCGACGAAACTAAAGACAACACAACAAATAAGACACATCAAAATAATAAACAGTCGTACCTTCACTGCATCCTGTTCAAGTATCGTAATTGGAACTAGCGCGTTTAATTGCCAAGCTTGGTTAGAAACCATAACTGTTTCACTAATCGTCAGGTAATCCTTATTAAGTTCGGCTTCATTGGTATAGTGCTCTGGTAGTTCTCCCGATTGATACATCGTTCTTCCGAACTCGTTTTTTAAAATTAGAATACTTCCTTTTCCTATCTTCGTATAATTCACACTATTGAACAGATCTGGAATGCCAACATTAATCCGCAGGAAGCCAATCTCCTTAGGTACAAGAGGATCATATGTATCTATTAATCTACGTAGCAACGAGATACGATTATTTTCTACATCGCGCTCAATCTGCCACCATTTCATAGTCTCCGCATATTTCTCGGTTGGAAAATCATAATACCAGGATTTCCCTTCAATCCGGTTCATATGGTAAAGATGATAGAAGCTACTATTATCCAGATAGCCCTCTAGTGAATTCGAATAGATCTCAGGAATGGATTCATTCTTTAAAAATAGCGACATCCCAATCCTCATACCCGTTGATTGAATAGCTACGTCCAGCTTTGGAAGTACCTTCATAGACATCCGGTCATAATTTTCCCAGCCTTCTTCATAGCTTCGAAGATTCCGATAGAAATCATAATCACTATATAATTGTGTTGATATCCGGGTAACTTCCCCCATTTTGTAATCAATATTATCGCGAATCTGCAACAACGTACCTTTAATATTCGAGCTTGTATGCTCGCGTAATGAATCATTGTACATAGAGTGAGAGACAAAACCGATCACAGATACTGGGATAATAATGAAAAAAATATACGTCAGCATTAATTTATACCCTATCGGCACATACTTATGTTTACTTCTTGGTTGTTTCATGCAAAATCATCCCCCATCACTTCTCCCGCTTACGATACTCCATAGGTGTCATACCATAGGCTTCTTTGAATTGTCTGCTGAAGTAAGGAAGATAACGGTAACCTACCTGGCTCGCGATTTCATAGATTTTACACTTCGGATCTTTCAAAAGCTTGCCGGCTTGTTCCATTCGCAGCTGAATGAGTACTTCGCTGAACGTTTTCCCAGTTTCCTCTTTAAATAGATATCCCAAATAGTTGGGTGAGAAAGAGAACTGCTGTGCAATATCCTTTAACGTAAAATTCTCGCTCATCTTATCCTTCATCATTTGCATAATTTCTCTAATCAGTTTATTGTTCACTGACTCTGTTTTGCTGCGTAGGTACTCGGATATCTCAAACGTTTTGAGTACAAGCCAAGAGCGTATATCACTGATCGTATCGAATTGAAGCAAAATATCTAAACTATGTAACTCCATACCTAAGATTTCAAATAAATCCTCACTAACCTCTTTCAACTGCTGATCCAGCTTCCATATAATATACATGGCTAGATTATGAATCGTGAATTTAGATCTTAAACTACTCACGGATTTAAACAGCTTATCGATCTCGTCATAAATAAGGACTAACTCATATTCTTTCATCGCTTTAAAAAGTGTATCCATACGGGCATCCAACGTACGGGCATCAATCATTCCAGGTTCGCTGCTAACCGTTTCATACATAATTAGTTTGCCCTTGCCGAGAAACATCTTTCCGTCAACGGCTTCCATAGCTTGCCGATAGGAGGTGTGGACCTGGTCCATAGCAAATGTAGGCTTCCCTACCCCTACGGTCATAGTGACAGGAAATTTTGTGCGAATTGACTCATAAATTTCTTCAATAAACTTCTCCATCTCCTGTTCGTTAATCAACAACGCGATTCGATAAGACGATACCTTATAGCAATGTGGCATACCGTGCTTCTGAGCAATTGTATTCACTTCATACAGAAAGTCCTTGGACATTAGATGTTTAGTTAGATTATCCTGTTCTTGAAACCAATTGAAATAATCCAGCTCCAAAACCGCCACACGTATAGGCCACTCCAGCTTATCCAGACCGTAAGACTTCATAAGCTTCAACATTCCAGCTGAAGTGTCCCCCTCCCATTCCCCTTCAAATAAGCGAATCAACAAATCATTTTTGGCCATAGGAATCATATGCTGATAAGCTTCTTCCACGTCACGCCGTTTACTTTCATCATCTAAATCCTGCTTTACTTTCTGTAGTGCAGCAATAAGTTCCTTGTCATCCATTGGCTTAAGGACATAGCTATATGCTTTTAGAGAAAGCGCCTGTTTCACATAGCTGAAATCCTGGTAACCGCTTACAAAAATCACACGTATATCGTTTTTTTTCTCTATGGCAATCCGAGCCAGCTCTAGACCCGACATATTCGGCATATTCACATCACTAACTATAATATCAATAACATGCTGTTCTAAAATATCGCATGCCGTAAACGCGTTATTCGCTGCCTCCACGACCTGCATACCCAGTTCATTCCAAGGAATGAATTGTCTCATGCCTTCAAGATCAAGCATCTCATCGTCTACTAATAATACGTTGTACATCAACACAATCCCCCTTTGAAATGTTTTAATCCAACCAGCTGAATTCTACTAACCAATCTTTTTCAGTATACCATTCATTCTCTTCCCTAACAGCTGATAAAACAATGAGTACAAGAAATGGGACGTAAAAACGAAGGCTTGCTAAATAGCAAACCTTCGTATTACAAATTATTATTTACCTAAAGCTTTCTTATTTTCTGTCCATACTTTTGTTACATAATCAAGGAATTTCTCATAGCCAACCTTGATAGAATCTTCATGTGCTTTATCAAGAATTGCTAATGCTTCTGCATCAGTCTTCGCATACATCGATTTTGCTCTTGCTGTTAACCAGATATCTCTGACACTTTGTCTGATAATCCCTTCTTCACTGTCTGGAGCCGGATCCCAATTCAGGAACTCCGTAAAGTCACCTTGCGAAGCCCAAGTTACTTCCATCTGCCAACGGTTACTAAAGTCAATCTTGTCAGCTGGAAGGGTTTGCAACATCATTTTCTTTGTATTATCCAAGAAAACAGTATTACCTACCCATACCAAGTCACCGGCTTTTCCGTTAATTTCGGACAGAGCTTCTGGCTCATTCAGATATTTATCTTTATTAAATTTAGGAGTAAGTCCATCTGCTTCAAATCCATCCCAATACCCTTCTGGTCCTGGAGGACCCCAGTTAAGAACCATAGAACCTTCTGGTCCTGTCATCCAGTCAAGCATAGCGAATACAGCCTCTGGATTTTTAGCGTTTTTAGTGATTGTAGCAACGTTCCAACCTAACTGATTATACGTTCCTGGAGTAATCTTACTTTGATCCAAACCAGCTTTGTAAATCGGTTTAATAAACATATATCCAGCTTCCGGATCCGTCTTCTTCATCTCTTCATCAGCAGTGGCGAGCAATTTCATTGGATCAAAAGTCGCAATAACAGCAAACTTGCCATTCATCGCTTTCTCTCTAATTTGATCTTCTGTTTGAGTATTCGCATCCTGCGTCATTAGCTTCTCACGCATTAATTTAGCAGCAAATACAACTGACTCACGGAATCCTTCATCCTTGTATATCGAACCCATTTTGTCGCCATCAGGTACGGCGTATATTCTAGTATACGACAGATTACTCTCTTTAAAAGAGGAGAATAACTGGTCAATTCCGTTACCATCTCTCGCTAAACCCGTCTCGAACGGAATAACGTCAGGGAACTTCGCCTTAACAGCATTTAAATAAGCATACAAATCATCTGTCGTTTCTAGCTTAGGAGAACCAAGCTCTTTGTAAATCTTTTTATTAATAGCATAACCGGCGTTTCCGTTTGGCTGAGTTGTATAATAATTCGGCAGCTGATAGATCTTCCCATCAGGGGAACGAAGCAATTCCAAATGTCCAGCTGTTAAGTATTTCTTAAAGTTTGGATATTTATCAATATATTCATCCAAAGGAACTAGCATATCCGCTTGGCGAAGACGTTCTACGTCAGCACCTTTCTCGGTCCACACAATATCCGGCAGCTCGTTACCAACGATCATCGTTTGCAGCTTTTGAGCGTTATTACCACCAGAGCTAATTCCTGTGACATTGATCTTCAGATTATCTAAAATCCATTTAGAAGCAGCATCTTTGCCCCATTTCGGCATTTGATACCAGCCGTAATTTCCGTAGAATGAGACTTCAAGCGGTTCTTTCCCTAATTCATACAAATCAGCCGCAGGAGCTTCAGTTGCTGTGTTGACCGCTGTTCCTCCTTCTTTCTCTGGTTCAGCAGTTGCCGCCGGAGCGCTTGAATTGTTGCCACCACAACCCGCAACCAAAGTCGTTAATAGCAAGGTAGACATCATACCGAGAAGCATCTTTCTCTTAGTCTTCAATGTATTTTCCCCTTTCAATTTGTAATCTATGTTCAAAGCAATACGCTCTAAACCCATTCTCATTCTATCATCCTACTCTTTCAATGATCCGACCAAGACCCCTTTAACGAAGAATCTTTGTAGGAATGGATACACACATACAATCGGAATGGTTGCAACCATGATCGTAGCCATCGTTAATGACTTCGAGGTTATTTTCTTTGCCGAGTTAATATGAGCAATGGAGCTTGCATCTACATTAGACAGCTGTTCTGAAGCAATATTAGAGAACAATATCTGTCTTAAGATGGTCTGAATCGGCATTAACTCCTCTTTCGTAATGTAAATACTCGCTACGAACCACTCATTCCAGTGATTTACTGCTGTGAACAAAGATAATGTTGCTATAACTGGTCCCGACAAAGGAAGTACGATGCGGACAAAAGTCCCCCAATATCCGCAACCGTCAATCTTTGCTGACTCCTCTAAACCTTGTGGAAGACCTTGAAAGAAGGTCCGGAATATGATCATATTCCATACGCTGACCAGTGCAGGAATTATAAACACCCAAAATGAGTTGAAGAGACCTAAACTTCTGATAAGCATGTATGACGGAATGAGTCCCCCACCGAAATACATAGTAATGATACACATAATCATGTAGTATTTGCGACCCATCAGTTCACGCTTCGACATTCCATAAGCGAATATCGAAGTGGCCAGTATCGCTGTTACTGTACCGATTACTGTCCGCAATGTAGCAATGACGAATCCACCCATTAGACGAGAATCTTCAAAAACGATCTTATAATTCTCAAGCGTGAACTCACGGACCCAGAAAGTAACTCCACCTTTCGAAGTATCCATCCCCTCATTAAAGGAAATAACAAGTGAGTTCCAAAATGGATAAAAAGCGGAAAATGCCAGTAAGGTCAAAAATACATATATGAATCCTATAAATATTCGATCTCCTATATTAATACGTTTCATAGTTTGGTCCCCCTATATTGAGTAATTCATTACCACAAGCTGTTCCCTGCTCTTCTGGCAATGAAGTTGGCAAAGGTAAGTAATGTCACGCTGATCACGGCCTTGAACAATCCGATAGCAGTCGCATAGGAGTACCTGAAATTGTCTATACCGACACGTACAACATATACATCAACTGAATCTGACACTTCTCGCAGAGCTGGATTGGAAGCTAGGATCAAAATATCTTCGAATCCTGCATTCACCAGATTACCGATTGCCAAAATCATAAAGATGATTACAACTGGCATAATTGAAGGCAACGTTATCAAATATATCTGTTTAAACCGACTTGCACCATCCATCGAAGCCGCTTCGTATAAATGCGGGTCAATACCAGCAATGGCAGCTAAGTACACGATTGAAGCAAATCCAATTTCTTTCCATACATTGGTTGTAACTAAAATGCCCCAGAAATATTCTGTCATGGAAAGGAAGTTGATCGGTTCATCAATGAATTTCAATTTCTCAAGCAGCATATTTATACTGCCGTTATCTACGGATAACATCGAGGTAACCATTGAGCCGATAACTACCCAAGATAAGAAGTGAGGCAAGTAAGTAACGGTCTGAATCACCCGTTTAAAGAACATCTTACGGACTTCGTTCAGCATTAACGCCAAAATAATCGGTGCAGGAAATCCAAAACAAAACTTCAGTAAGCTGATAATGATTGTATTTTTCATAACCACTTCAAATTCAGGAGCATTAAAGAAGTAAATAAAGTGCTTTAAGCCAACCCAGTCACTGCTAATAAAGCTATTACCTAACTTGTAATCCTGGAATGCAATTAGAATCCCGTACATGGGGATATAGGCAAAAATAAAAACTAGAACAAGTGCTGGCAATACCATAAGCTGTAGATCTATTTGCTTAAAAAAGCGTCTGATCCCGCTAGTTCGTTGCTTGTTGAGATTCGGTCCGGATCTCTTGTCTGGTGCGACGCTTGCGTTCGCCATAGGTGAATCCTCCTTGTGATGATTTTGAAGATATGTACAGATAATTGATGTCCTTTCTCCCTCCGCTATAGTTGCAACATTTATAAAATAATCATAAGGTTTAAGCGCTTTCAAAAATATATGACAAAACAACTATTATTGATACTTTGACACTCTCTTGCATTAGCTCGTCTCATATTCCTTAAGCTTGAATAAAAAAAGACACATACAGAGATAACATCTGCATGTGTCTTTGACTTTCTCCTTAATTAGCAAGAGTCCTCAGTATTTCTTCATTTATCTTTTCAGTAATTACTTTTTGGACCTTCCCATTATCCAGATAAACAATAGAAGGAACTGAATCTATCCCTAGCTTGGCAGCAAGTCCGGGTGACTTATATACATCTACCTTTGTGACCCTGACCTCCGAATGGGATTGCTCAAATCCCTCAATTAAAGGCAATAACTCCCGACAGGAAGGATCTGTGGCATTCCATAAATAAACAACAGATGCTTTGCCTTGATTCAGAATTTGATGCTCATACACCTCACATTCAGAGATATACTTCTCTGCACCATACCCTGCAATGGCACCATCGCCAACAGCGGTAGCAACTTGTTTTAGAAATTTATCGCACACATCTCCTGCTGCAAAGACCCCAGGTATATTCGTTTCCATTTTCTCATTAATAAGTACATATCCATTACGATTCAAATCTACTACCCCTGATAAAATTTCTGTGTTCGGGGTGTATCCAATAAATAAGAAACATGAATCGACCTTAACGCTTTGCAGTACATTAGATTTTAAATTTTTCAGGACGACGGAATTCAAACGTTCCTCACCTTCGAAAGAACTTACCACCGTATTCCACATGAATTCCATTTTAGGGTTTTCTAGTGCCTGCGTTTTGGCAATTTCATTACAATCCATTTTCCCATGATCATGCATGACAGATACGATCACTTTATCTGCAAACTTAGTCAGAAACATCCCTTCCTCAATAGCTGCATCACCACTGCCAACGACCATAACTGTTTTCCCCGTATTTGCAGCAGCGTCACAGGTTGCACAGAAGGAAATCCCTTTATCATATAAGAACATATCTTCATTAGCTGCACCTGTAATTCTTGGTTTTCCTCCACTGGCTATGATAATGACTTTACATTCATATCGAACCCGAAAGGTTTCCACTACTTTAATCTCTTCCGCTACCGAGACAGATTTGACATCTGTCATTTTGAAATCAACACCAAATTTTTTGGCTTGTTTATGAAATAATCCCATAAGATCTGTTCCGGTCGTTCCTTCAGGAAAACCAGGATAATTTTCTATTTCATTAGTATAAGTCGCAAGACCGCCTACCAGCGATTTTTCCAAAAGAAGTGTCTTCAATTTTGCTCGTCCACAATAGATCCCTGCTGTTAATCCAGCAGCCCCGCCACCGATAATGACGACATCATACTGTTCTGTCTTCTTTTCCATTTCAATTGACCCTCCTGTGTAGACTATGATTTCAATAAAATAGGCTGACTCTCGTCAGCACTATAAGCTCAGTCTATTTCACTTTTACATAAAGAATTTGGCCAATAATTTACTGCCTATAAATGCACCAACCAGCAGGAACAATCCAAAAATCCAGCCTGAAAGCGATAAAGAAGCTATAGCCGTAAATAATGCACCTATATTACATCCATTAGCCAGTCTAGCTCCGTACCCCATAAGCAGCCCACCAAGTACAGCCGCCACTACCTGCTTTTTGGACTTAATTTTCTTAAGCTTGAACTCGGAAGCAAACAATGTCGCTGCTAATGCACCTAAGATAATCCCTACATTTCGAATGGACCCACCATCATTCAAAAATCCGGAAGATAATGTTTTTTGAGCTTTCTCCGTACTAAAGTAAGCCCAGTTATCTACATTTCCTCCTACCAGTCGATACGCCCAAGCTCCCCAGTCCGCGAAGGCGCTGGTTACTCCCCATCCTTTTGAGAAAACAGCCAGATGTGCTGTAGCGAACACAGCGAGAAGTACAGCTCCAGTTACATAAGTAAACGGTTCTTTGAGCAATTGCTTGTAAAAGCGGTTAGACGATATCTTCAACCAGAATTCGTTCACCGTTTCATTCACCGTCCTTTCCTACTTAGCGATCCTATTTTACCTTCTCAATAACAACTTCCCACTCGCCATCATCGACCTCTTCGATTTCCACATTATGTCCCTGTTTTCTCGCCCATTCTGGTACGTTTTTCATTGCGCAGCTATGATCAATAGCAACAACTAGAACGTCTCCAACATTTAGTTCAGTCATTTTCTTTTCTGTTCTCATTAACGGTACCGGACAAGCTTCTCCCAGGCAATCAAGTGTAAATTCAGCCATCTTAAAAACCACCTTTTATATTTTTTCAAATTCCTAATAGTGAAAATATTCACGTAATAACTTAAACTAATCTGCGCTTCCCATCTTTTTCTCTTGCCATTTAACTGCAGCGATGTACAACAGAAGAATGATCAGGAACTGAACAACTAGTGCTCCAAGCCAACCAAAAACGTCTGGTAAAAACACAGTGGGTGCATCCTTTATAACGTTAGCTCTCCACCAACCCATATCATGTGATCCCCAAAGTGACCCAATGACAAAAAACACAAGTGACAACATCTGCATCGTGAATCCTTCACCTACACGCATCAATGTACCCGAAGCGCAACCCCCTGCAATAACCATGCCAATTCCGAATAATACTGCGCCAATTATCAAAGCAAAACTGATTTGACCCACATTATCCATCCCAGGAATCGGTTTACCTTCCAGGAATGCTGGATACTTTATGGCTGTAAATCCGATCGTAGCGAGAGAAAATGCTATCAGTACAGCTCTTGTTACCGATGTGCTGCCTGTAATACATGGATCTCTAAGTGATGCAGTAAAACAGAAACGTGATCTTTGCAAAATAACGCCAAACGAAATACCGAAAAGCAGGTAGACAACCATTTTATCGTGGGAATGGTCTAGGAAAAAACCAAACCCAATAATGAGAACTGTGACCAGCAACGCGATGGGCAACTGACTCTTTTTAGGTTTTCTAGGAGCTCTGGTTCGGGTTGATTTCGTTTCGGGACTTACGGTTTGCCCCATAGTCTAACACCTCCATCGTTTTATGTAATTGACTATGTGAAAATAGTAACATACTTATTTATGCTGTGGTTATCTGCTTTCTTTATGCTGTATAAGTGTTACTAATGGCACAGATGGAGCGTAATCAAGTATGCTATAGTTTGCACTAACAGCGGGCAACAGGAGGAATAAGTATGAATATGGAAACGCTTAAATTATTTTTAGATATTGCTTCGTTAAAAAGTATATCTAAAGCCGCTCAGAAATCTCATATCACCCAATCCGCACTGAGTCAGCAGTTGAAATCCTGGGAGAATACCTTAGGTTCTGAGCTTTTTGTGAGAAGTAATAAAGGGGCCAGCCTAACAGAAGCAGGGATTATAGCAGAGAAGTATGCGGAGCAAATCTGTAAATTGTATGATGATATGGTCACAGAGATCAATCATTTACAGCCAACACAACATGAGCTGTCTATTTATGCGATTCCAGAAGTCTGTAATTATGCCCTGCCATGTACCTTATATGAGGTAAAAAAGCATTTTCCCAATTGCCATATCACTCTAAACGAAGGGGCATCGTCACTAGTAGAAGAACGTTTGCTTCTTGAAGAAGGTGATGTTGGCTTTATTTCCGGGCCTTCCCCGAAATCTGAATTAAGCTCCAATATGGTGTTTTCTGATCAAGTTATGCTAGTGGCAAGCAGTACGACCGTTTGTCCTGATAAAATCACACTGAATGAGCTCCCTAAATATCCGTTAATCTGGTCCTCACAGCTTCATTGTGTGCAAAGGGCTTTAAATAACATATCTGCGGGTGAGCTTAAATTAAACATACTGTTTAATCTGGACTCCCTTGAGGCGGTAAAGCTTGCTGCAATTAGAGGACATGGTGTTGCCTTTCTGCCTTATATGTCCATAAAAAAAGAGTTGTATAGTAAACAACTCAAGATTATTCATATTGATCAGTTCCAAGTAAATAACGATGTCTACATGGTAAAAAAACATAATCAGCGTTGTGACAATGATACGAAACAATTAATTCGTTATATAGAAAAGACATTGATTGATACATTGTGTTGAACTTATATCTCAATCGTAATCTCCCATACCCCATTAATAACTTCTTGGATGGTACATTTCAAATTTGAACCACGACAGTAATCCGTGATGGAAACTTTTGCGCAGCTATGATCAGTAACCAGCATCACCTGTTCGCCATTTTGAATGGCTTTTTGATGTTTTTTTAACATCATTACTGGTACTGGACAGATTTCTCCCAGACAATCAATTTCAATCATGAAGTTACCATACTGAATTGAATGGGTAGCACCCCCACGTTTGTTTCGATCTTTATCGAGCCAGCCTCACCAAGGATCCCCTTTGTTTTTAAAGCAAATAAAGATGCCATTGTAGCATGTCCACAGAGATTGATCTCATGGCCTGGCGTAAAATACTTAAGCCTTAAATCAGCTACATCTGATGAGACTACAAAAACTGTTTCGTTAAAACCGACCTTATGAGCTATCGCTTGCATGTCACTTTCGCTCAAATGAGCCGCATCTAATACTACACCAGCTGGATTTCCTTTGTTGGGATAAGGAGAAAAAGCATCATAATGAGGTACTTTTATGTTGTTCATTGGTTAGTCTCCTTTCAATTTATTTCAGTAAAGCTTGATAACTTCACGAAGTGAGAAACTCAGCAGTAAAAATTTCTATTTCTCTTAAAACTTCTTGGCGGTTAGATATCGCATTACATATATAAAAACGGTCTTTATTGTGCTCATGAAACTGTTTAATTACATTAGGCTGTTGATTTAAGAATTCTTTATGAAGAGCTTCACAATCAATTTCAAGATGAGTATCATGAAGTTCCTTGAGTTCAAATACAAGGACATCTTTTTTGTGCTGGATTATTTCACAGACCATATCTTTTGCGTATATACCGTGAGTTAATAAGATTCTTAATGCCGATAGGTCATTGGCTTTTTCCTGTGAAATCTTAATTAATTCTGCTTGTATCTGTTGGACTTGGTTCGTGTTCCAATGATCAATTAATTTTTCGAAAATCCAATACACCCATTCTTGATCATCGCTGTGTTGATTTAGTACATCTTTAACATATGGAATCATCGGATCCCCTATTTCAAGTAAAAAACCAGCTATTTCCCCCGCACCTGGCCAATTTAAATCTTGTATCCATTCAAGCAAACCCGGCAATATGCTTTTCACACGTGGATATCCTAAACGTATGACTGTTTCAGCCGCTCCATCCCAATAGTCTTTTGATATAGGTTGTACTAATAAATGCAAAGCTTCATCCTTTATATATTGTAGCTTATTAATTGCATCTTCCTTTTCCTCTTCGCGTGTGTGCCATGATAATTTTTTGATTAGACTAGATGCTTCTTCCACTAGATTCACCCTTTGAACTTGAATTTTCCACCACGCCGTTCTAGCTACAACACTGCTTTCTTCCGCTTTATTATCCAAATTATTAATAAGACGATAACCGATGTCCCCAATAAGAAATACATCCAAATCGTTTTTTTAACCAATTCATCATTGGGATAATGGCCTTTATTATAAGCTTTTACAAAGATATCCTCTTGGGTCTTAATAGCAATGTAATCTTTTGGATCCGTATTGATAATTGAGTAGTAGGGCGTACCTTTAGGATAAATATTCGAGAAATTTCCCCTGTACGTGCCTTCCTCATCGGAATATTTAGTTACATGCCCTATCTTCTTATCGATTTCTTCGGAGGGGATGAGTTCATCGTCTGATATTTCGTAGATGTCACCTGAATAAACAACAAACGAACCGGCCCAATCCGCGTAGACCGCATGTAATGGCAATAAAGCAATTATGGCTAGAATTACAATAATGAATTTCTTCATCTCAACCTCCTAGCTTTGGGATTCGATTGATTTATAGATTGTTTTGAACTCTTTTACATTATTTAATCCATCAATAAGCTCCACTAAACCTGACAAAGATTCCAAACCATCTATTAATTTCTGAATGGGCGATCACATCCGCGTTAAATACGTCTGGATCAATATCGTTCAAAAGTATCGTTGTTGTGACCTCTGTAAAATCTGGTTCTACATAACAGGTTGAGGATTTATTATATAGACTACAATCAGCATCAGAAGCAAAAATGAAAGAAATGCGGTGATGATTATGAGTATCTTTCTTTTTTTGATCATAGGGATTAACTCCTTACGGTTTAGATACAAAGTGATTTCCGATAAATGTATTTATGATCCTCATCCATATCCGATTATTTCATATACCCCACACTGCGCCAAAACCTTTCATTTGCATCATTAGTCGGGGTTAACTCGATATACTTTGCACCGTCTGCATAAACATGTTTTTCGACCATTGAATAGGCAAATTCACCATACCCTAAATTCCGATACGTAGGTTCAATATAATACTCCATTAAAAAACACTTTCCACCCTCATCAAAATAAGTAACATACATTAAAAATCCAAGCACAGTACCGTCCTTATGTATAAGAAACAAATTTAAAGGATTTATATCTCTTGTTCATCGCCCATAGATACGTGGAGAGATAATTCATCAATGTAACTATTAAAAAGTCCCCAAAATATATCTACATCCGATTGATCTTTTGCTGCAAAAACCTCTAAATGAATCGTATTCATTTCAACCTCCTTAATCATAGTTTTTAATGAAAATCTTAAACGAGCTCTCAATTGCGTCAAAATCAGTCGAGCCAATAATTTGATCCATAACCTTGCCATCAGAGTTTATAAAAAACAACGCTGGAAAAGCTTGTTCACCAAATTGTTTATGGAGATCACCTGTTTCATCTAGGAGAACGGGATACTTAATGTTGTAATCCGCCACGTATTGTTTTACTTCAGAAAGATCATCTTGATAAAGCAAATTGATTCCGTATATGTTCACTCTATTTTTATATTTCTCATACAATGAGACAATCTTAGGAGCGTCGTCATTACAATATGGACACCATGAGGTGAAAAATACGAATACAGTCGGTTTCTCCGAAAAGTCCACTTGAATTTTGTTTCCATTCGCCAACTCTTTTAGTTCAATGTTCTCAGGACTCTTAATGGGTTTAGAAGAGTTGTTTACTACGACAAGTATAATCGAGCTTAATGCAATCAAAAATATAAATGTACTTACAATAATAGATATCTTCTTCAAAAATAATCCGTCCTTTTATACTTCCTTAGTTACATTAAGCTTTTTCCATTTACGAATCTTAGAACGAAAAGTCTTAAACGGTGCTACTGAATTAATATGAATCCATTTGACCATTGGCCATCTTGGATTGTTTCCTGTCCATTTCCGCACGCCTTGCGTAAAAAGTTCTTCATCACTTAAAGAATCAATCCAGTTCTGCCACTGATGTTCTGTCTCTTGAAATAAAGATCTTAACTCGTCTAATGAGTAGGCAGCATATGTATGATAAAACGATTGATATAATCCGCCAAGTTGATTCCATTTATAATCCGGTGAAGGTGTAATAACGGTTAACCCTGATTTTTCATCCTTATCCCATTTCATAACAAGATTCAACCATCCCAATTGATAAGCAATGATTTCTGCTGGGGTTCGATCAACCCCTTCCATACGATTGTCTCTTTGGGAGTTCTCAATGCCATCAAATTCATGATCAAGAGACTGATAGGCAATATGAATCGCATCTTTCAATTCTTCTTTTGATAGATAATCTTGTGTAGACATCATACCCCTCCTTTTAAACACTTTACTAAATTACTTTACAAACGTATTATGTACTCGCTCTGATTTCAATAAATATGCAGTCCAAATTGCACACGTAAACGCTGACCTAATGATCCCTTTGAGTGAATCTCCATTTCCAAGTTCTCTGGCAAGAGGAATTTGATAAAGAATTTTACAAAGTGATTTTATCGCCCACAACAATACACTTACTGTTACTGCCATGCCCAATCTCAGCTGTCTTTATAATAGGAATGGAGGCGGAATGGCTAATTTCCTTCACATACTCTTCTACTATCGGGAATTCATTAAAGTTCTCAAGTTCTGAAAACGAGCCTAGAATCAATCCAGCACAAGCATCAAAATATTTCAATTGCTGGAGCTGAGCAAAAAAGGAGACTATTTTGTTAGCTCTGCCACTTAAACTCTCCAACAATAATATTTTGTCACAAGGATCCGGAAAATAGCTTGTCCCTGCCAGCTTCAAAAAGCAGCGAATATTCCCCCCGATTACTATCCCGCTCATCTGGTTACCACGAACCCAATGATACCGGAAATCGTAAAGATCGTTTTGACCCTCGAAAAATGTTCGATAAAAAGCCCTTTGCTGCTCCGCCCCATCAGAAGACACTAAATTCATCAACTGATAATGATAGGATTTCGAATTATTTTGCGTATATAAAGCGTTCAAAATAACTGACAAATCACTCATTCCGAAAAAGGGTTTGGGGTTCATTCGAATACTTTCATAGTCTATGTACTCTAAGATCTGATTGGCAGAATCCCCACCTGAAATATCGAATATCGCGCTAATTTCAGTATTTTTAAATAGTTGATTCAGCTCCACTGCTCTTTCCTTGGGATTGCCGCTGAAATATCCCTCTTTTCTAAACAAAGTATTAGCCACCACTACATGGAGTCCAAAGGAATGCAAAACTCTTTTTAATTCCTCTACTTTAGCTAGGTTTTCTACTCTCACACCATCTGAACAAGCAATCAGTCCTACTTTATTCCCGCGAGTAAATTTTAAGGTTGTGTTCATTTTAATAATCCTTTCGATTCGACTTTTTAGTTTAATCACCTCAAATTTACGATCATGTTTACACCATACCATATTTAGGGATTTGAATCATTTTCTTCTTGAAATTATGAAACCACAACATGGTAATATAAGTATAATAATGCAAGATCAAATACATTGGGGGTGTACTAATGCGTAAATCACCGTTGATATTAAGCATGATATTATTATCCCTGGCGTTAATTATGGGATGTAGTTCAGAAGTAGATGATGCTACTAAAGCCGCAGAGAAATATAAAAATGTAGAATATACCGTCAAGGCTTCTGAGGATTTAATGTCTGATGAATCCATTCTTGCGCGAAATGAAGAGATGAAACCGTATTTTACAGAATACTTTTCCGAAAAAGCTATAGCGAACCGAATTACAACTATCCCATTTAAAATCGCTGATAAACAAAAGCTTTCTTTAAAACCGGAAAACCTAAAATTCAACCTTTCCGAACAAAAAAAGGATATTGTCGAGTTAAAATATACGGTGGATCTTGTTTTATTGGATAAGGATGACAAAGAAAGTAAACGTGTACCTTTGGAAGGTATATTGACTCTCTTTGATGTGGACGGTAAATGGTTAGTTCAAGGGGATCGATTTGATACTGTAGCATTAATGAACTTGATTGATGGGTAAATTTGAATATCCTTCTTATCATAAAAAGCAGACTGCTCTAATGAGCAACCTGCTTTTTTTGAATTACATTATTTTTTTGCTCATCCTATAATTGACCAACAGAACACCTTTTCGTTCTACACTTTGTTTCGCAATAACCTGGTACCCCAATCGTTCAAAAAAAGGTTTAGCAGTGATGCTTGCTTCGGTATCCATTTCATAAAGACCCTGTTCTTTTGCTTTCAATTCAAACTTATTCACCAATGCAGAGGCTACACCTTGCCCTTGGTAATCTTTGTGAACATATAATCGATCCAAATGTCCTTCTGCTGTCATATCAGAAAAGCCCACAATAATATTATCAATTTCGGCTACATAAGTGATATTTTGACGTAAAGAAGCTCTCCAAGTATTAAGCTTAAGTGCCTCTTCCTCTTTAGGTGCCCAAGCATCCAGCTGTTCCTGTGAGTAGTCTTGTTTGTTTACGGAATGAACTGTTTCGTAGAACAATGAGACAATTTGACTAAGATCCAATTCTCGGTAAGCTCTAATATTCATTTTGATCTCCTTGCTGGCGATTGTAGTAACAGAAGTCAATCTCAAAACTCCACTAGATCGATTTTCCGGCCAGATTCAGCACTTTCCAGCGCTCCGAACACCATTGCCATACTATACCGATTATCTCTACAATTCGTCTCTGCAGGACGTTGCTCTGCCAATGACAAGAACATCTCATCCAAACACCCTTGATGGAATGTTTTACTCATCTCAACGTTTTCACCATTTACACGCTTTACGTCACGAATGAACTTATCACTCTGATCTCCTGCAGTAACTACCTCAGCATATGGCAGCTCATGACCATCCCAGATTGCGGTTCCTTTCTCCCCGTTAACCCGCCAAGAAGCTTCCCATGACGTGGATGCACCTTCTGCACACCAAGATCCCTGATAGGTAAATATTGAACCGTCGGACATCTCGAAAATGCACACTGCCGAAGCATTCCCCTCATACCATGAGCCGGGAGGATTAAACTCCTGACAGTATACGGACACAGGGTTCGCGCCACTAATAAACCGGGCCTGGTCGAAGGTATGAATCGCCATATCCAGCAGCAACGGACTTTTCATAACATCACGGAATCCCCCGAAATGAGCCCCAAGGAAAAAGCTTGCACCGATAAATCCTGTTCTACCAATCGTTCCTGATTCTATGATTTTTCTTAAAGAACGAATACGAGGATCATAACGGCGGTTCTGCATCACAGCATGAGCGTTTCCAGTCCGTTCCGAGATCTCAACAATCTTATTACATTCCTCCATAGTCTCAGCTAAAGGTTTCTCACTAAAGACATTACATCCAAGTTCCAATGCAGTGCTAGAAATATTGAAATGACTTCCTGGAACAGTAACGTCAAAGATGAGATTTGCTGCGGTCTCCTGTATCGCCTGCTTAATATCCGTAAACGTCAGACATGAAATCCCATGCTTCGCGGCCATCGCCTCAGCCGACTCCAACCTTATATCTACTAGAGCAACGATCTTAGTATCTGGACGCAATAAAGCGTATTCAATCCATGCATTAGCCATTCCTCCGCAACCTGCAACCGCTACACGGTACTGTGCTGTCATATTTCTCCCCCTGACTTATTAAAGCGGATTAGGCACAAAGCTGCCCCCGCGGCATTGTTTTAAATGATTCAAGGCATGTACTTGACCCGTCATTTCCAGTTCATCCCGATAGACAGGATCATGCCAACCTTCAATATCAATGGTGCCTTTATAACCAGCCTGACGCAAAATGGAGATAACATCCGTCCAGTTCGTATCACCAAAACCCGGAGTACGGTGCCATACATAAGGTTTCGGGCCGTGGATTCCATATTCTTTTACAATATCCCAAGCGATGGTGGCATCCTTGCCGTGTACATGGAAAATCTTATCTGTCCATTTGCGCAGCTGTGGAATCGGGTCAATCAACTGCACCATCTGATGGCAGGGCTCCCATTCGAGTCCCATATTGTCAGCAGGGACAGCGTTAAACATCTTTTCCCAGGCTATTGGATGATGAGCGATATTCCAGTCCCCTGAAGTCCAATTGCCATCCATGGAACAGTTCTCAAAAGCAATTCTTACTCCGCGATCTGCTGCTCTTTTTGTCAGCTCACCAAATACCTCGGCAAACTTCGGAATCGATTCATCAATGGACACTCCTGGTAGTCGTCCCGTGAATCCTGATACCATATCAGTACCAAATACATGAGCATGATCAATAAGCCGTTCCCAGCTCGCTAATGCATCGGAATTGTCACCCGTATTCGTCAAAGGATTGCCAAAGATGCCAACCGATGAAATCACAAAATCATGTTTTGCCGCAAGTTCTTGCACACGCTTACCAGTTTCCACAAGATCTGTTTCACCTGTAGTCTGCCAGAAGGTTAAGCTAAAAGATTCGAAGCCATGACCTACGATTTGCGGAATCACTCTAACAGCATCTCCGCCACCAACTAATGTACCTATACGCATTGTATCCTTCATCTTGTGTACCACTCCAATATTGGTTTATAGTAAGTTCTATAACCCGAGTATATACTGCATTTGAGCTTAAAACTCTTATTATATTGTGTTTATATAGTCGTATATTGTGGGAGTTGAATAAATATTGAGCTATCCTAATGATCTTAAAGAATACCCTCAATTAGAAGGAAACACCTATCCGTTTCGATTGTTTTTTAATGAATGCAGACATGCGAAAATCGGCCAGAACATCCTTTTTCTACACTGGCATGAGCATTTCGAAATCATTATCATGCAAGCAGGCAGCGCCATTTTCCACATCGACAGCAAACCCTACGAACTGCATCCCGGAGAGGTTTTGTTTGTTCCTTCTGGAGGTTTGCATGTTGGATATAGTCTGCGGGATGATCATGTCCGATTTATATCCGTCGTATTTCATAGTTCTTTATTTAAAGATTGGAAGCAAGATCCTCAACATGAACAATTCGTAGCTCCCTATTTGGAGAATCGATATCAGCTACCAGTTAAACCAGCGGCACTAGTTCCAACCTGTTCCACTTATTACTCTCTTCTGAGCACTATCGTGGATGAAGTGCATCAGAAAGGTCCTGCATTTCAGCTGATCATCAAAAATCAACTTCATCTGCTTTTTATATTGCTCTCCCGTACCTTTTTGCCTGAACAGGTTTCTGGCAGAACAAATGAACGTCAATCCTTCAATCGTGAGCGTTTTAAGCCACTGCTGGAGTACATGGAGAACCATTTTGATGAGAAAATGACCATTGAAAGTGCCGCGAGATCCGTTAATCTAAATCCATACCATTTCTGCAAAACCTTTAAGAAGCTCACCGGCCGAACCTTCATCGATTATGTTAATCTTTGCCGCGTAAATGAAGCAGAACGTCTGCTGCTGGAGACAGATTTTACTGTAACGGAGATTGCTGGACGAGTGGGCTGCGACAATCCTAATTATTTTACCAAGCTGTTTAAGCAATATAAAGGAACTACACCATCCGGTATTAGAAAATAATTCACACTGGAAAATAGGAGCATGTAAAATGAATTTAAAAGAAACGTTGATATGCATAAAAGAAAATGATTACCAAGCACCTCCCGATACCTTCCAGTTGGTACAAGAAATGATAAATAACATTGGTTCTTTAGATGCCCAACTACGGGATGAGCTAATTTATACAACCTTATCACATTGGATCCCAGGTAATTCTCTAACTACAAACGAACTGGAACAACTTATACCTCTTATCTTGGATAAAAACCATTTGCATTTTAAGCTTGGTGAAACCAATACAGACTCTGTCTTTACTAGATCCTTCTCTATGCTAGTCATCCCACTCCTCTTCATGAGGCATAAAGAATCACCATTTCTCTCAAGAGAGCAAATTCATCAGATAAAAGAGAAGGTATTTTGCAGTGTGCAAAATGAGCGGGATTACCGGGGGTATGACGAAGAAAAAGGCTGGGCTCATGCTATAGCCCATGCAGCAGATACTTTAGATGAATTGGCTCAATGCTCCGAACTGGATGAAAATGACCTCATAACTATCCTCGATTTGTTTTACGAAAAGATGACCATAACAGATCGAATATACTCCGATGGGGAAGATGAGCGAATGGTAAGATCCATAATGAGTGTTTTAGATAGAAAAATGCTTAGTCAGACTTATGTAGAGCAATGGATTCAAAGTTTTGGTGATGTGGAGAAAAATCCAGAATTTCTTCCTGCCTTTAAACAAAAAAATAATATAAAGAACTTTTTGAAAAGTTTATATTTTCGAGTTAAATATTACAAAGTACATGCCAATCTCTGTCCAACAATCGAGCATACATTATATAAAGTAGAAAAAGTATACTATTCCTAATTAAAAAAAGTGAGGGTTAGAGCACCCTCACTTTCCATCTACAGTTCAAATACGTGGAGCACTTGCTACCTGTTGACGGGTCTATTAGATTACTCAGTAATTGCTAGCTCCATCCTCCGCACACTCGCAAGCGCGGGAAAAGATTCCAGCACCATCCCTGTATTCCATAACTTAACCTGCTGTCCAACCTGTAAATCCTTAAAGCTGATGGTCTCTCCAGCTTCATTAAACATTTCAGATTTCGCATTGAATGTGAACCAGTAAGATGGATCTTCGTTACCAGGTTCAAGGATTAGAATCCGCTTCGCCTGTTTAGTATCGATATCAACGATTGTACCTACTACATGCGGATCACCTATTTCAGAAATATCATAGGTCAACATCTTTGGATCGATCCACTTTTCAATTTCAAGCTTAGCTGCTTCCGCATCATCTGACGGAATGGTAATAGTTACTTTATTACTAATCGTATCTACACCAGAGCCGTAGAGATTCAGCTTCTGGTATAGTTCTTGTTCATGCAACAATTCTTGAGCAGCTAATAACTCTTGCATCGTATATTTCACATCATGAAGCTCATAAGTACCTGCAGTGAAAGTCTGAGCAAGGCTTTGCTCAATCTTCGAGTTCAAACCTACAATATTAATATGAACCTTGTTATCTTGCAGATAAATATCTCCGTTAGGAATCCTCTGAGCAGATAAGAAAGTCTTAACCGCGCCTGGATCATCCATTGCAGGGTTCGGAGAAGCTAGAATTTGTGGTTCTGAACTAATTACAGGAGTTGGAACCGGCTCCTTATTCGCTTGTTGAGCCTCTGAACAGCCACTGATTAACAAAATAACAACGGGAATCCATATCCAACCAATAATTATCTTACGCATCCTATTAACACCTCCACTCTTCATCTTCTCAAACGAAGACCGGAAGTGATAGGTTGCAATTTCAGGAAGAATTCTCTAATCCAAAGTGTAAGGAGCAAGACCGATTGGAAGTGCCGCAGGACGAGTGCAGGTGCTTTCCATTTCGTAGAATGAATGAGCATCAGAAGAATCATGAAAAGCCCACATTGCTTCTAATACGTGATAAGCCAGTTCACCACTGGCACGATGCCCTCTACCCGTCCGAATGGCGTAAGCCATATCTGCTGGTCCAATCCCGCGGGTATTCTGATCATACCCTGACAACAACGGCTGTTCCGTCCACTCATTCTCACCCATAAGCCGGAGTTTCACGGGACCCCCAAAGTTATTCGGGTCTGGAACTTGAATCGTTCCTAGCGTTCCGTAGATTTCTATATGCGGCAGGTTGCTCCCGCCAAAGATATCAAAGCTTGTAATCAACGTTGCAATGGCACCATTTTCAAATCGTAAGGTTCCGGCTACGTGAGTTGGAATTTGAACAGGAATTTTATTCCCAAATTTCTTCTCGCTTGTAATCGTACGTTCTTCCAGCGCTTTCCCAGTCATTCCGCTAACCGTATGAATAGGACCCAGCAGCTGCACCAAAGCCGTCAAATAGTAAGGACCCATATCGAACATTGGACCTCCACCAGCGGCATAATAAAATTCCGGATCTGGATGCCAATGCTCATGTCCACGGCCCAGCATAAACGAAGTAGCTGCAACAGGTTCGCCAATTACTCCTTCATCTATCAGCTTCAAAACCGTTTGAATTCCCGCTCCGAAGAATGTCTCCGGTGCACTGCCCACAAGTACTCCCTTTTCCCGCGCAGCTGACAGAACTTTGCGGCCTTCTTCTCTCGTCACAGCTAGAGGTTTCTCAACGTATACATGTTTACCCGCTTCAATAGCTTTCAGGCATACTTCCGCATGAACAGCTGGGATCGTTAAGTTGATTACGATTTCTATCTCTGGATTATTCAGTAATTGTTCTGTGGTATAGACGTTTGGAATATTGTATTTATCCGCTTGTTCTTGTGCTCTCACCAAATCCAAATCTGCACATGCAACTAGATCAAGGATCTCGAACTTTTGACAGTTCTCCATATAGATGCTACTGATTTTACCGCATCCAATAATACCAACTTTGACTTTATCCATTCGCTGATCGCTCCCAGAATTTATTGACTGTCTGCCATTCCACTATAGCTATTCCTAACCCCCGAAACATTGGATAATGCTTGCGCTTTACCTTCAGCTGCCCATATTAACCCTCTGCGCATCATTTCACGCACTTGCGGCTGATCTACAATGTCCGCATGATGCCCCAGTGAATTATAATAAACTCTGCCCAAGCCCCAACGTTTTGTCCAAGCTACTGGCATATCAACAGCCTTATTATACGAATGAGGTCCTTCAACTACTGGAAAACGAGTCGTAGCAAGCACTTCAACAGCTGGATCTACGTGCAGATAATATTGCTCTGAGCAAACGCTGAAATCTTCTAATCCTTCTACCAGAAGACTTGAGCTTTGACAAATCTCTACGGTATAGTTAACGCCGTCATTCCCAGGATGAGCTACCCATTGTCCACCCGTCATAAACTGCCAATCTACATTATTACGAAAAGAATCACACATCCCGCCATGGCAACCGGCAAGACCTGTTCCATGCTGTACAGCTGCTGAGACATTATTCACAAAATCCTGCTCGATTGTGCCCATTGTCCATACCGGCACGATCAAATCTAGTCCAAGAAGCTTATCTGCATCAGCAAAAGCCTCCAGTGTATTCGATACTTCAACTTCAAACTGTTCCTCTTGCAACATTTTAGCGAATATATCAGCGACCTGCTCAGGCTCATGACCCTCCCAACCGCCCCATACAATCAATGCTTTTCTCATCTTCAGCACTCCTTCTAAGGTTAGATTACATCTCAGATAAATCGACCCACCGGCGTTCATCAATAGAGCGTTCTACAGCTTCTAACACCGCTTGGCATTTCACTCCATCATTGAAATTCGGTTCTGGCTGACGACCTTCTTCAATTGCGTTAGAAAGCTCCAGCATTTCGTGAATAAACGTATGTTCAAAACCAATCGTATGACCTGGTGGCCACCAAGCCTCTGCATACTCATGAGCAGGATCGGTCGCCAGCACACGGCGAAAACCTTGTACATCCTCTGCATCCGAGGTCAAATAAACTTCTAATTCATTCATACGTTCGAAGTCGAATTTCACACTGCCAAGACTCCCATTGATCTCAAAAGAATTGGTAGAGCGATGACCCGCTGCGAATCTTGTAGCTTCAAAGCTGCCCAGAGCACCATTATCAAAACGGGCTAAAAATAAGGTGGCATCGTCAACGGTAACCTTACCCTTGGGTGCATCCTTATCTCCTTTAGCGCTTAAACCAGTCATTTCAGCGGCGAGCGGACGCTCTTTTATGAAGGTCTCGCTCATGCCGATTACTTCCTTCATATCACCTACTAAGAAATGAGCCAAATCTATGAGATGCGCCCCCAGATCTCCGTGTGAACCTGAACCGGCGATATCCTTCTGCAGTCTCCATACTAAAGGGAAATCCGGATCTATTATCCAATCTTGTAGAAACCAAGCCCGAAAATGATAAATCTTTCCCAGCCGCCCACTCTCTATGAGCTTCTTAGCCAGTCGAACTGCCGGAGAAAAGCGATAATTAAAACCAACCATATGTGTAACTCCCGCGTCTTCAGCAGCTTGCAGCATTTCACGGGAATCCGCCAAGGTCAGCGCAAGTGGTTTTTCACAAAAAATATGTTTACCTGCTTTGGCTGCTGCCAAAGCTATCTCCTTATGCGCGTTGCTGGGAGCATTAATATCTATAAGATCAATATCCTCTCGAGCGATCAGATCCTTCCAGTCCGTAACACAATCCGCCCAGCCTAACTGCGATGCAGCTTCTCCAAGCGCTTCACTATTACGTCCACAGATTACAGACATTTCCGGTTTAAGCGCTTTCGGGAAAAACATAGGCAAACTGCGATAAGCATTACTGTGGGCTTTACCCATAAATTTATAACCGATCATTCCAATGCGAAGCTGTTTCATCTTATTCCTCCTAAGTGTTGATAGATTTAGATGAAGCTCGTATAACTAGTTCTGTCGGTAATTTGATCTGTACGGCTGGTGCGGGTACTTCTGCCAGATTGTTTCCCAGCAATTCAATGATTTGGGCTGCGGCAAGTTCACCTAGTTCGTAAAAGGGAACCCGCACACTGCTTAATGCAGGTGTGGTAAGCTCCGCAGCTTCCGAATCATCATAACCCACAATAGCTGGCAGGCGATCCCTTGGTATTCCTAGCTCCTGCAGCCCTTGCTGCAAACCAATGGCCATCCGATCATTAGCGGCCATAATCGCATCAATCTCATTCAGCAAAGGCAACATTTCTTTGGCAGCTATAATTCCGCTTTTCCGGCTAAAGTTACCTTCGAACAAAAGTGAAGAATCTACAGAAAGATTCACCTCTGCCAAAGCGCGGGTATACCCCGTTAAACGATCTCGGCTGTTGGAATAAGATTCTGGCCCATTTAGAAAAGCAATCCTCGTAAAACCTTGTTCCAGTAAGTGTTTAGCCGCTTGCCAGCTTCCTTCGACATGATCGGCATCCACCTCGTGAAAAGCTTCCCCAGCAAAATGCTGATTAATCAGACAAAAAGGATGGTCTTCTTCCTTCAAACGGCGTAGTGAGGCTAGCTCACCTGGCTCTTCTTTAGCGCCAAGCACAATGCAAGCATCGATCTTCCGCATCTTAAACAACTCGTTATAATCCATTGGCGCTTCGGCATTCCGAAACAACATTAACAGATCATAACCCTCTTCTCGCGCCTTGCTCCCTATTCCACTTAATATTTCCGAAAAATAATAAGTGGAGAACAAGCGGGCTTTCGGCAAATAAGGCATCACTACACCCAAGTTCCCGCTCCGTCTACGAGCAAAGCTCTGAGCAAGTGAACTAGGGGTATAGCCTAGCTTCAGTGCAGCTGCCAACACACGTTCCTTCGTTTCTTCCTTAATCGGACCAACATTGTTTAACACGCGAGATACTGTGGCTTCTGAGACACCTGCAAGCTCGGCAACCTCTTTACGGCTGGCGATATAAATTCCTCCTTCTCATAGGTTATGAACAGTGACATTTAGCCTCGTTCAATTCGCTATTCGAAAACGCATTCATTTAATGTACGCGCGTACATTTTCTCATGAACAAGGCTCTTCGTCAACCCTAAGATTGGATAAATTTAAAAGACGTTCATATACAGCAAGGGGGAAGAACGTCTTTCTTTTTCTTTTCAACTATCCGCGAGGCACTAGCATTAGGACACCAAGTAAAATGATAATCAGAAATAAGTAACTCTCAAATTTTTTAGCAGGAATACGTTTATTCACATATACCCCAAGCACCGTAGCTAAGAGAATTGCTGGAATAGAATATCCATAAAGAACAAGAACATTCACCGTCCACAATCCCCCGATAGCATGACCCGTTACAACGAGTACACCAGAAATAAGAAAATGAGCTTGCAACGTACCCCGAAAACGATCCGGATTCCATTGTCGTAAAGTACCATAGATCACGACAGGGACACCATTAAAGTTATAAGCACCGCCAAGTACACCCGAAGCGAATCCGAAAGGATACACCCAGCCTTTTGCCTTAAGCAAGGGATGATCGATCGTCTTAACTATTCTCTTCTTAATCACTGAATAAACTCCATAAATAATCAAAAATATACCAAGTCCAGTCATAATTACACTTGCAGGTGCTAAATAAAGCATGACAAGTCCTACAGGAATTCCTATCACTGTTGAGAGTGCTAATCGAATCAAAATAGGTCGTTCTATATGCCGCCACCCACTCACAACTGTAAGTGAGGCAACCGTGAGGCCTGCCAATCCAATCAAAGAAACTGAGGTATGTATAGGAATCGGGAGCAGTGCAAGCAGTGGCATGCTCACAATCGCTTCACCAAAACCAAACACGGTTCTCATTAAGGCACCTATAAATACTGCTACTACGACTAGTGTAATTATTGTAACGCTCAATCGCTTAATCCTCCTCCTAATCTCATCCATCCGTAATTGTGCATAAAGTCCTCACATTTCCAGAACATCTGAATACATTCCTTATTTCCACTCTTCTAATTATAACATATTAATTATTCTAAAACAGATATTAATAGAGGATTAACATGCGATTTAACGTCTCTTAAACCCTATATAATGCCGTCAAAACCATAAGATAATGGAGATATACATATATTTAACGAGAATCCTTTAAAATCAATTACAGAAGCCCGTGTGTAGTTCCTGTTTTCTGTTCCTGTTTTCTGAAAAACTAGCTGAAGTACTAAACAAAAAAACTGATCCCTCTTAACTTTGATGAGGTATCAGTTTCTTATTTTTTGACTTATTTATTTAGGTGTTATCTTTCAGCCACATTTGCACATGCTTTAGAAATTTTTTGGTGACGGGAGAAGCGTATTTCATAGAGTGGACAGCAATTCCTAACGATCTGAAACTACGTTCCTCCAATTCTAGCATGGCCACATTATAATTTTGCCGGGTCAAGACAAGCTCTGGCAAAATACTAATGCCAAGGCCTTTCTCCACCATCGACATAATGGCATAGTCATCACCTGCTGAGAATTTAACATTAGGTTTAATACCCGCCTTATCCAGCACACGTCTAACATCATAATCCGAGCCTGCTTTCGGGATAATGAAATCCTCCTTGGCAATTTGCGATAAGGAAAGAAAGGGTTCTGCACTAAGAGGATTCTCTTTAGATACAATCCCTAACATCCGGTCTTTTTTTAAAGGAATTACGTCAAACTTCTCACGTGTAGGCAGTGAAATAAAACCGCAGTCGATCACTCCAGCCTCTATCCACTGCTCAACCTCCAAATAACCGCCTTCCATCAGCTTGATTTCTATATATGGGTATTCACTGCGAAATTGCTTAATCATCCCTGGCAGCCAATGCACAGACACACTGGTGAACGTACCGATGGTGATCGTGCCAATCTCTAGCCCGTGGATGTCCGCTACCTCCTGCTTCAATTTCTCGTTCCATTTCAAGATTTCACGGATAGGCTGCAGAACTTGTTCCCCGTTTACCGTCAATTTCACACCGGATCTATTTCTAATTAATAACGCGAACCCAAACTCCATTTCCAAGCTGCTAATGGTGTGACTAATTCCGGATTGCGTAAAACCCAGCATTTCTGCTGCTTTTGTTAAGCTGCCTAGCTCTACAACTTTCAGAAAAATCTCATATTTATTAATGCTCAACCTCTGTTCCCACCCTTATAAATTACATAAGTTTTACTCATGTATCCTATGATAAACATTCAGTTACCTTATGTATAGAGCCGTATTATACTATATTGAGTTGAAAATGAAGAAGGATGGATGAAGAGATGAAACCGCTCAAAGCTGAGCTGCTGCTGTTAGTTGTAACATTATTTTGGGGCTCCTCTTACATATTTATGAAAATGGGGTTAGGTACGTTAGGCGAATTCAATCTGATTGCACTCCGCTTCGGACTTGCTTTTATATTAGCCGCTATGATATTCCACAAACGATTAAGACGAGTAGACATGAGAACATTAAAATATGGTGCTCTCCTCGGATTCCTCCTGCTAGGCGTATTCACATGTATAACCTTCGGACTTCAAACAACCACCACCTCAAACGCATAATTTTTAGTTGCATTGACGGTTATTTTTGTACCGATCTTGGATCGAGTTATTTTCAAAAAAAGAGTTGCACCTCCGCAAGTGTTCGGCTCCATCCTCGCCATAGCCGGGATTGGACTTCTTACCTTAAATGCAACCTTAACTATTCAACCGGGTGACTTTCTGTGTATTCTTTCGGCAGTGTTCTATGCGGTACAGATCTTATTTACAGGCAAGGCGGTAAAAGAATGTGATTCCCTGAATATTGGAATCTTGCAGTTAGGATTTGCCGGAGGGTTGGCCTTAGTGTTATCCGCAATCTTCGAGACACCTTCGCTCCCCTCTACTTTGCCAGGTTGGGCAGCAATTCTAGCGCTTGGTATCCTATGCAGTGCCTGTGGCTTCATCCTGCAACCTATTGCTCAAAAATATACTTCACCAACCCGCACCGGACTAATCTTCTCCCTTGAGCCGGTCTTCGCTGCGATGTTTGGTTATTGGTTCGCTGCTGAGAAGTTATCGATGCAAGGCTATGCTGGCGCAGCGCTTGTTCTGCTGGGAATCGTGGCTTCTGAGCTGCTTGGTAAAGCAAGTCTCCCCGCATCGTGGGCTCAGAAGAAACCAGAGCATTTATAACAATAAAGGCGTCGTTCAACTGTACAAGCTGAACGACGCCTTTTCTATATTATCTATGTTTTTGGGTTCAATTAATGCCCCATCATCATCGCCGCATCTGCCTTCTGTCCCTCTCCAGAGGTAGGATCGCCAGCAGAAAGCTTAGGCTTGCGCAAAATAATACTCATCAATACACCTACCACTCCTATGCAGCCAGACAGGAAGAACACATCATCAAAACCACTAACTGCGGCTGTCAAAGGATTACTTCCCGCTTTCAGTGCTCCCATATGAACAGCGATCTGACTAGTCAGGTAACCTGTCATTCCAGCTATAGCAAATGAAACAACGACTTGTTGAGCAGCAGCAGTAAGTGAAGTTACACTTCCCACCCATTCACGTGGAGCAGCATTCAAGACATGAGTATTCAAAGGCATCATCGTTAGACCCATCCCAAAGCCTAAGAAACCCAGGTATGTCATAATTAACGATAAATTTGTTGTAACACTAATTCCGGATAACAGGAACAAGGTGACCGTAATGATACTAAGTCCAACAAACGCCAGCGGACGAGCCCCGATCTTATCAAACAACCTGCCGCCAATCGGCATTCCGATTGCTGAAGCTAAAGCCTGCGGAAGTAGAATCAGGCCGGTCTCCAGCGGGGTATAGCTTCGAATCTGCTGCAGGTAAAGGGGCACAAATAACATGGACCCAAACAAAGCAGCTTGCATAACCCAAGTTAATATAATACCCCGAGTGAAATCCGACGAACGGAAAACTCGCAGTTGTAAAAGCGGATTTTTGTGAAGCAGCTCCACAATGACAAGAAGGATCAATGCAACCCCTCCAACAGATAAGCCAACAATAGCGGGAGTAGACGACCAGCTTGTTCCACCACCTTCATTCACCCCATAAGCCAACATAGAGAAGGCAATTGGGGCAAGGATAATGCCTAGGATATCGAGTTTGCCTTTGCTCTTTTGTTCAGACTTCGGCAAATATTTAACACCAAGAATAATGCCAACAATTCCAATAGGTACATTAATCAGAAAGATCCAGTGCCAGCTTACGTACTCCACCAGCCAACCGGATAAGACTGGACCGAGTGCCGGAGCTAAGAGCATTGGAATACCAAGCATCCCCATAATAGAACCTCGACGTTCTACTGGAGCTAATTTAAAAACCATCGCCATCCCAATGGGAGCAACCATCCCCCCGCCAAGACCTTGAATGACTCGAAAAATAATGAGCTGAGATGAGCTTTGTGCAACCGAACATAACATAGAGCCAAGAATAAACATCGTAAGAGTTGCCAGAAAAACTTGTTTTGATCCAAAACGATCGGTCATCCAGCCCGCGAGTGGGATTACAGCCGCTAAAGCTAAAGTATAACCCGTAATCGCCCACTGAATCGTTTTGAGATCGGAAGCAAAATAATCAACCAGCTTGGGAACGGCCACATTCACAACAGTACCATCCAGAATAACCATAATCATACCGACAATAATAGCAAGAAGCGGGGGGATGATTGCTTTTAACGAAAAGGGTTGCTCTTCTGCAGTACTCATTCCAGTCATTGTTTTTGTCATCCAGTACTCCACTCATTTCTCTAATTTAATTAAATGCTTTATTGATTATTTCAAATTTTAATTTACATTCGATGAATCTGGAAGTCAACAAATAAAACCATTTTTTACATTAAAAACACATCGGGTTTACGATACCCTTCAGAAATTATCTGGGAAAGTATATTAGAACAGCAAAAAGACTATGCATAATCCCCTAAAATCTTCTCGCTTGGGAAATGTGCATAGTCATCATGGAATCATTTTCCGATTAGAGCGTCTCTCTTAATTCTATAATTTTGCCCGATGTGTTCAAAATAATTTCAAGTGGAATCTCTGTCTCTGCAAAATCCAATACACAGCGGATAGAAAATTGATCCTCGTTATAGCTACTTTTTGTAGATTTAATCCCATGATAATTCCCGGCTTTTATCGTAATTTGCTTCCAGTCTTCCAGTAATCCATTTGAGCTTGGCTTATTTACGACCACATCATAATGATATCGCTCCGATAATTCATTATATTTACCGCCGACCAGTAACCCCGCTATAACACTCGCTGTCACTTCAGGGGTATACACTTCAACTTGATTGGACTCCCCATCATATGAGGTTACTAAACCAATTGTCTTAAAAAAGGAGATTGGAACATAGATATGATCCTGTCTGAATTCGAAATCATCTTTAAAAACCAACTCTTGTGTATTATTGATGCTAACTAAATGTTCGTTAAGCTTCCATTTAATTATTTCATTTATCTTTGTTAGTGTTATAGTTTCTGAACTTTTTTGATATGTTGTTGTATATTTCAGTGCATTGGAAGCCTCTCTGAGCGGAATCATGACCGTGGAACCCTTATTGTAGGCTGAATGGGGATTAGTTTCCAGTAGTTTACCATTCAAAATTACGCTAACCTGGCCGGAGTCTGCCCATACTGTTGGAGCGGCAAATCCACCAAATCCATTAGTTAAAAACAGAACACCTAACACAACTACCGCTGCCATTTTGATCATCGCTCGAAACCTCCCTTTAGTTATTACAAGTATTATGTGCGTTTCCAGCATGTGCTAATCCTAAGGATAATAAAGCCAAGAAAAAAAAGAAGCCGTTCAACATTATGTTGAGCCGCTTCTTTAGAAATGATTATTCCACCTTGAAGTCAAAATACTGCTTAGGAAAAGGCTCTTTTATCAGCGTAAAATGCCACCATTCCTTACTATAAGGTTTAAAACCTTGCTTCACCATAACCTCTTTGAGAATTGCGCGATTTGCTTTCTGAGTCTTGGTGATTAACGATGTATCATAAAAAGAGATCTCTCCGAAAAAATCAAACGGGCTGCCCATATCTACATCTACACCGGTCTCTTTATTGACGATCGTTAAATCGATGGTACTGCCACGGGAATGTCCTGATTTTTTCGCTATAAATCCGAGTTTGAATAAATTACGTTTATCCAGTAGCGGGTAATATTGCTGCTTCATCTTAGTATCCGCGGAATTCTGTGACCATCTTACAAAATGATTCACCGCGGTCTGCGGACGATAAGCATCATAGATTTTTAGGATATATCCTTTTTTGGCTAAATCCTCACTTACTGCCTTCAAGGCTGTAGCTGCAGTCTGTGAAAAGATCGCTAAAGGCGCTTTATAACCATCAATCCGCTTCCCTACAAAATTATTGTCCCCGTAATAACGAATCTCAAATTGAGCAGTAGGAATTACTTCATCCAAATAGACAAATCCTTGCGGCAGACTGTTTTTCTTCTCCAGCTGCATTTGCTGCAGTACATTGTCTGTAGATGATCCAACGTAAGCTGCATCTGCGCTGCCCATAAAAATAGTGTTTGTCCATAACAACAGCACAAATGCGAAAACTATGATTTTTGTTCCTCTAAATCCGGTTCTCAATAGATCCCGCCTTTTCATTTCGAATTAACCGTTTGATTCAGAAATTTCTCCACTTCAGGTGTGAGTTTATTATTCGTGGAATCAAGTAACTGCAGTAGTTTTTCTAAAATCATTAGGATTCTGGTGTCGCCTTTGTTTCCTTTTAATGCATTCTCATACGCCTTCTTTACTTCAGGTTTGATTACTTGCTCATCATAGTCATAAGCTGGTGTGTTGCTTGATCCATATAATAAGCGTGAAGTTGCATTGAGCAGCTCTTTTTGAAGAACGGTTGACCGATTGGAAGCTGGGTATTTCGTCACAAAATCCTCCAGTGCAAGCGCCCTGTTCGTTAACTCTGTCCAACTAATCACAATAGCTGCATCAAAAACACTTGGTTGATTCGATTCAGTGGCCATGATATCTATATAAGCAGCGATGTCCTTCGTGACATACGGCTTAAAGCTTTTGAACCCCTCATAATGCATCACTGGATAGTACATGCCCTCACTAGTCTCCAGCTTATACCCCTTATCCCGTCCTTCAATTAACATATTGCGTACATTAGCATCTTTGATCGCATTAAGGAGTGTGCTGTAGGTTAGATTTTTGCTTTTGGATAAAGCATTATTTATCTCTTTCTGAACATTCTCCGGAAAAACCTTCTCAGAGTACACAGGTAAATATGCCTTCTGTGCATTTTCGAGCTGGAGTGTCATCTGAGTGGCTGTCCAGGTATCCACTTCTTTGATATGGTTAATCAAATAATTCCGTGCGTTAGCAAGAGATGCCGGTTTCTGTACATATTGTTGGAATTGGTTATAGACTTTTGCAGATTCTTTCACAGTTGCGGCAGCTACAGTATCAGTTGTATGTATACTCCCAAACCCTCCCATAGAGCCTAGGGCAAAGGCAATACTTAACAAGCCTGTTTTTTTCCATCCCATTAAAAGACCTCCCTTAAGTATTCATACTTAATAATTAGACATACGAGAGGATCCTGAATCTAACTCAGTACAGTATTATCCTGGACGGCTCCAATATCCTTCCTACGATAAATTCCCATCAAAAGTCCAATCGCCGCATATTCAAACCACACATGACTCCCATAGCTCAGGAAGGGGAACGGGATAGAAGTCAACATCATTCCGCCGCTCAAAACAGCAAGACCATAGGTTAGTCTTATGGCTAGTAAAAATGCCAAACCCAACACTAAAGCTTGTCCATAGGGATCACGAATCGCTCGTATCGTAGATAGAAGCTTGATAAAGAACCAGGAGATAACTGCAAGCAAAAGCAGCGCCCCCGCCCAACCAAAACAATGAATAAGATAGACAGGCAACATATCTGAGTAAACATACGGCAGCTTTTGTTCTACTGCTCCGAATCCGTGCCCCCACCAACCCGCTGAACTAATAACTTCACGCATTACTTGATAGATATAGCCATAACCTTCTGGATCTAAAGATGGATTTATTGCACTAATAATTCTGGCCATCAGGTAGTCGCTATTGAAGATGAACATTAGTCCAACTATTACAAAGAACCCTAATAATACTACACTCTTTATCCAATCGCGAGTAATCCATACATATAATAGTAGTGAAGAGATTAGATACACTACAAGCTCTGGAAGAGAGTTTAAAGAGATAAGAAGCCATGCAGGTGCTAACAGAAGGCTTATGTCGAACAACCCACTCCGCCAAGTTTTCTTTTTAGCCGATTCCTTACGATTCACTAAAATCCCTGCTAACGCGACTATCAAAACATAAGGACGATAGGATGTCATATCAGGTAAGATCAAAAAAATCCTAGGACCATAATTCACTCCATTTATTGTTATCCCCCAGAATATACTCGACAGAATTCCTGCTATTGATGTTCCGTATAATACCCACGAGAAACTTTTCAGCTTTCTGAAATCGATAAAATACAATCCAAACATCAATACAATTCCAATAAGTATATTTATCGCTTGGCGTCTAAACGCATTATCCAAAAAAGCACCTTTAACAATATCACTGTAGCCTACATCCACAGAACTCATTCCGATCAGACTGATCGCGGATAATAAAGCTACAACGCCAAACAATCCCCAAGGTACATGTGGTTTATGTATTAGATGAAGTTCCTTTCCTAACGTTTGCGGGTTCCCCATTTGTGCGATCGCCCAAGCTATGGCTTCTTCCCGTGATACACCGTCTGATTCTTTTTCACAAATTAAATCTTCTAGATGACTAGCTAATTCTTGACGTATCTCTGGGTGAGTTTTTTTCGCTTTAATCTCTGCACACACTTCATCCAAAAATTGCTGTTGCCTCTCTTTCATCATACACCACCCTCTCCCAGAACGGAGTCAACTGCACCTTTAAACATAACCCATTCTGCTTTTTTCTCCTTGAGTTTCTCTTTACCTTCATCCAGAATTCTATAGTACTTACGCTTCCTTCCCTCTACCTCCATCCAGTAAGCCTCTACCCAGCGCTCACTTTCCATCGCATGCAGAATTGGATACAAGGTTCCTTCTTTTAATGAAAAAACACCCTGTGATCTCAGCTCCAGCTCTTTGATTAACTCATAACCATATAATGGCTTCTCCAGTAAAAGAGTCAGAATTAACGTACCTGTACTGCCCTTCAGCATCTCTTTACTTACTTTCAACAGCTAACACCTCCTAAATTCTAACTTTACAATTGGCGTGGGACCGGATTCGGCTCATTCTACGGGATTTATACCGTTGATTTGCTTACTTGGACCGGATTCAGCTCATTCTACGGGATTTATACCGTTGATTTGCTTCGTCGGACCGGATTCGGCTCATTCTACGGGATTTATACCGTTGATTTGCTTCGTCGGTCCGGATTCGGCTTATTCTACGGGATATATACCGTTGATTTACTTCGTCGAGCCGGATTCGGCTCATTCTACGGGATTTATACCGTTGATTTGCTTACTTGGACCGGATTCAGCTCATTCTACGGGATTTATACCGTTGATTTGCTTCGTCGGACCGGATTCGGCTCATTCTACGGGATTTATACCGTTGATTTGCTTCGTCGGTCCGGATTCGGCTTATTCTACGGGATATATACCGTTGATTTACTTCGTCGAGCCGGATTCGGCTCATTCTACGGGATATATACCGTTGATTTGCTTACTTGGACCGGATTCAGCTCATTCTACGGGATTTATACCGTTGATTTGCTTACTTGGACCGGATTCAGCTCATTCTACGGGATTTATACCGTTGATTTGCTTACTTGGACCGGATTCAGCTCATTCTACGGGATATATACCGTTGATCTGCTTCGTCGGTCCGGATTCGGCTTATTCTACGGGATATATACCGTTGATTTACTCCGTCGAGCCGAATTCGGCTCATTCTACGGGATTTATACCGTTGATTTGCTTACTTGGACCGGATTCAGCTCATTCTACGGGATTTATACCGTTGATTTACTTCCTCTTCTAATGACTAATATCTGTATATCATGAATATTAGTTATCCTTTTATACCTAGGACAACTATACATCGTAAATCTATGCATGTAAAGTTTCTATTAATAATCCCTTATTCCCTCCTCATTCATGTATAATAATGGTAATACAAGCAGGATGTTGAGGAGATCAACGATGAGAAAAACAACAATAACAATCTTGAGTTTTACCGTTCTATTCATATTTGTTTTCGTTGGATATATGCTCCGTAACAATTCGATGAACTATTATGAGACGTGGAAGATAAATTGGGGCATATCGATCTCTAAACCTACAGAGTCAAAGGTGATATTTGAAAGTCTACCTAGTTTCCATGGGGATGGCGAAAGCTATTACGTATTAGATTATGACGAAAAGCAATTCAAAGAAATCAAAGACGCTGCATTTTGGCATCCCCTCAATGTTGATTCCATTGACCTCTTAAAAGAGAGAATATCAAGTTTCAAAGACTCTGTAATTGCCATTTATCCAAATGAAAAAGAAAAATACGAAAAATTATTTCAGGCGAACCCTATAGAACACGAAGAAAGAGGATTGTATTATTATAAGAAAAAAGATGATGGTAGCTACTGTATCGTGATCCTTAACGTGGAGTTACAACGAGTATATATGATGGAATGGACACAATGAAAATTAATAAAGTGAGAATTAAACGACGATCGCTCCCCGGTATTCTGCCAGGGAGCGATCGTCGTTTTTTTCGGAATGCCTATTTATTATTATAATCCTCATACTTGTAGTCCTCATTCTACTGCCACTGCATTTATATTCTAGGGAAATGAATACATAAAAAAACAACTCCAAGTATCCGTCCAATATATATTGACTCAATATATAAAGGTCTGATATATTGTGATAACGATATACAAATATTTAGAAACTTAAAGGAGGCCCTATTTTGAACAGTCAGGATGTTATTTTAGGCATGCTTATGAAAAAATCGTTGACTGGATACGAAATAAAGCAGTTATTGGAGGAAATATTCTCTAATTTCTATAGTTCTAGTTATGGAACGATTTACCCTACGCTTGCTCGCATGGAAAAGGAGGGTCTGATTACTAAGGAAAACATACCTCAAGAAGGTAAGCCTAATAAAAATCTTTTAAACATCACGGATAAAGGAAGAGATAGTTTTAATGCCTATTTACTAGCTCCACTAGAGGCTGACAGTATTAAGAAATCTGATTTTATGATGAGGCTTTATTTTGGTGAATTTGTCGGGTATGAGAAGGTGATTATTTGGTTGAAGCAAGCTCAAGAGGAATCACAACATAAGTTAGATCAATTACTCGCTCAGTATTCGCTTTATAAAGATGAAATGCATCCAGCACAGATCATCTGCATTCAAATTGGCATAGAAGAATATAAGGCTAAACTAACAACCATTGCTGAGGGATTGTTAAACATGGAGAAGTTAGCACTTCCGAAGTGAGTTTAATACGAACCAGGTTAAGATGTACCGCTCATAAAACTTTTAGGAGGAATTGTAGATGAAAACAATTTTTATAACGGGTGCTTCGTCTGGTATCGGTAGAACTACAGCAAAACATTTTGCTGAAAGAGGATGGAATGTGGTAGCCACGATGCGTTCACCTGAACAAGAAAGTGAATTCACTACACTCGATAATGTGTTGGTGTTACGGCTCGATGTTGAGAAAGCAGACACGATTCAACCTGCGTTAGAGGAGGCGATCAAACGGTTCGGTAAAATTGACGTTCTTCTCAATAATGCTGGTTATGGAACAATGGGACTTATAGAAGTAGCTACAGATGAGCAGATCAGAAGACAGTTTGAAGTCAACGTTTTTGGTCTTATCAGTATGACTAAAGCCATGCTGCCACATTTTAGAGCTAACCAAGATGGTTTGCTTATCAATATCTCTTCTATGGGTGGGAAAGTAACCTTTCCTACAATGTCTCTGTATCATTCAACGAAATTTGCCGTAGAAGGTTTTTCTGAATCCGTATCTTATGAATTAGCATCACAAAACATCAAAGTTAAGTTAATTGAACCTGGTGCCATTCAGACAGACTTTGGTAGTAGATCGATGGAGTTCTTTTTTAATGATGCATTAACGGAATATAAACCTTTTACTACTGCATTTTTGGGTAAATTGGGTGAGATGGAAAAACAACCTGCGTATGCTTCGCCTCCAGAACTTGTTGCGGAAACAATATATCAAGCCGCCACAGATGAGACAAGTCAATTCCGATATGTTGTTGGTGAAGATGCAAAAATGCTCATTCAAATGAAAGAAAATACGGCCGAAGAAGAATATCTGACTAATATATCCCAGCATTTTTCTTAAAAAAGAAAGCTTTAAGTGGAGTCGCTTTTCGGTATTCTAACGAGGAGTGGTCCTCTTTCTTATTGCGAAAAAAAAAATCCCCTTCGATCAACAGTGTTAAGTCCATGAGATCATGAACTTTTTTTCACTGTCTATCCTAAGGGGATTTTACAAACTAACCTATTCGAACACCTTTTCTTGCGTCAAATTTATTTATTAATGCATCGGGGTATTCATTTTATGATTAACAACTACTCTTTTTATGAAGAAAGCAAGAATTAGTCCTACAATCGCCATACTCATTCCGAAAATAAAAGCATTTTGTACACCGTTCGTGAACGCAGGTAACATATTAGCTGGATCTGCTGGGTTCTCCACAGTTTTCATGTAGCTTTTTGAACCCGCGGTCATAATGCTGACTGCTAATGCAGTACCAATCGCACCAGCAACCTGCTGCAGTGTATTCATAATAGCTGTACCATCTGGATAAAGTTCTAGTGGCAACTGGTTAATACCATTCGTCTGTGCCGGCATAAATACCATCGAAATACCAATCATAAGCGTACTGTGAAGTACGATTACGAACACAACCGTAGAAGCTACAGTAATACTGGAGAAGAACCACAAGGCTACTGCTGCAATAATCAGACCTGGAATCACGAGCCATTTCGGACCGTATTTATCAAACATACGACCCATAATTGGGGACATCAATCCGTTTATAATTCCACCTGGAAGCAGCAACAGACCCGCTTTGAAAGCTGTATAACCTTGTCCTTGTTGAAGGTACATCGGAAGAATCAACATGGAGGACAGAATAACCATCATACAGATAAATACCATAGCTACACCAATAGCGAACATTGGATATTTAAAAGCACGCAGATTAATCATTGGCTCCTTCATCTTCATTTGACGAAGTCCAAACAATAACAGTGCTACTACACCTACGATGATCGCAATGATCACTTTCGGACTTCCCCAGCCCGCTTCTTCACCGGCACTGCTGAAACCAAACACAATACCGCCAAACCCGAGTGAAGACAACACAATGGAGAGGATATCAATCTTCGGTTTCGTCACCTTTGTTACATTTTGCATGAACAGAATCCCGAATATCAATGCAATCACTAAGAATGGCAATGACAACCAGAAGATCCAGTGCCAGCTGAGGCTTTCAATAAGCAGTCCAGCAATGGTAGGCCCAATCGCCGGAGCAACCATAATAACCAGACCGATCATCCCCATTGCTGCCCCACGTTTTTCAGGAGCAATGATGATAAGGATTGTATTAAACATCAGTGGCAACAGAAGCGCTGTTCCCATAGCTTGAACCACTCTTGCTGTAAGTAAGAACTCAAAGTTAGGTGATACTGCTGCTAGGAATGTTCCTAGGATTGAAAAACATAAAGCCGCTATAAACAGCTGTCTCGTCGAAAACCATTGAAGCAGCATCCCCGAAATTGGTACTAGTATACCCAGTGTAAGCAGATAAGCTGTTGTCAACCATTGTGCTGTTGCTGGGGTAATTTGTAGGACATTCATAAGATCACTTAAGGCAACATTTAATGCCGTTTCACTGAACATTCCGATAAAACCTGCTAGTAATAAAGAGACAAGAATTGGAATAGTCTTAAACTTCTTGACCTCTTTTTGTTGGTTCCCTTGCATAGTTGCTTCCACCCTTAGTCCTCCTGATAATCTTATCTATTTGTCTGTATCTAACCAAGTATTACTGGGATAAACTTTGCCGCCGCGAGAAGCGGTTGTTCCTCCCGAAAAGTCAGCGTCTGGAGAAGCGCCCCTTCAAATAAAGAGATTACCACTGAAGCCTTATCGGCCGCGGGCTTGTTCTCTACGCCCTCATCCAAAAGACGTTTCTTGATCACATCCTGCAAGTCCATAAACACAGATTTACACGCAGTCCGCAGCTCCTCACTAATACAGGATGTCTCCGCCGCCAACCAAAAACTAAACGGAACAATCCCTTCGTATGAGGATTCCACAGCATCTTTAGCCATTCCTAGAATGAAATCCTCAATTGCCTCAGACGCACTCTTGCTGTTCTCCATATGATGTCTAAGCTTCTGAGCGACAACTTCACTAGTCCGGTTAATACATGTTAAAGCCAGTTCTTCTTTACCGTGAGGAAAGTAGTAATAAAGAGACCCCTTCGGTGAATCGCTGTCTTTAATAATCTGATTCAGTCCTGTTGCATGATATCCCTGAGAAAAAAACAATTTCGAAGCTGTGTCCAAAATCGCCTCACGCGTATTCGGCTTGTTCGACAAGCTGACACTTCCTTTGCATTATAACAATTGGTCTACATAATAAAACCATATTTCAAAGAGATATGTCAACACATAAATTACTTAAATTCAAAGTAATTTTGGTGGAAGATCGTGGGGGTTGGGTTGGCTTAGCTCCATCCTCCCTATCGGACTCAGATGCAGCTATTCGCGCTAAAACATGCTTTTGGGCTCATTTTCGGACCTGAGCGCCGCTATTCCCCTGAAACCGGACTTTTTTTATCCCTTTTTGTGCTCATAGCTGCATTGGAGTCCGATAATTACTCAAAAGGTTACTTTTCCAGCATATAAGGACTGTGGGGTCCAATAGCTCCTAATTTCGTACATCCTTCTACTTCAAATTTACTTCTCATCGAGCTATTAGCTTCATTAGGTCGCACACTTGCCTCACACTATTTCCGCGCATGCATTTGTCCGTCTACTCCCTTGCTTCACACTTACTCCCACACTTTTGTTTTCCATGTATTACACTTGCTCTCAAGCTAACATTCCTATCGGACTCAGATGCAGCTATTTGCGCTAAATCATGTCCTTTCACAATTTATCGGACCTCACCGTCGCTATTCCCCTGAAACCAGACTTTTTTTATCCCTTTTTGTGCTCATAGCTGCATTGGGGTCCGATAATTACTCAAAAGGTTACTTTTCCAGCATATAAGGACTCTGGGGTCCGATGGAGTGATTGAGATGAGGTGAAGCAGATGGGGTGAAGCAGATGAAGTGAGGCAGATGAAGTGAGGCAGATGAAGTGAGGCAGATGAAGTGCAGGAGATGGTGTGAACGAGAGAAGGCCCAATGTGCTGTGGAGAGGAGGTGAGGACGTAATGTGCTTGGGGTGGGATGCTATTAATGTCCATCTGTATTTTCTCAATAAATTACTACCTGCCTCCATCCAGCCCATCTGCTCCTTCTGCCCCCACTCGCCCCATTTTCTCCATCTGCCCCCTTCTAGCCCGTCTGCTTCATCCGCCCATCTGCTCCACCTACCTCCATCCGCCCGCCTCATCTTCCCCATCCGCTTCCAGCCATCTCCATACCTTCTCTCTCCATCACTAAATCAACTCCCGACACCCCACGTCCGCTTGAAATTATCTACTTCCCATTCCCACAATCCCAGCGTATACTATAATTATTCCAATGAGAAAGGTATGAATAAAATGCAAAACGTGCCCAAAGGAATTCCCCGGCCATTAGTAAAAACTAATCAGGCGTTTATCGTCATTTCTGTAATATTAACATGGCTAACAGGACAACACTGGATACTAGCGCTGCCCTTGTTTGCCGGATTGCTCGGTCTTTTGTTCGGTTATAATCCCATCATTAAGCTAGCTGCCAGGTTTCTGACAAAAGAGCGTTCCCACTATGTACTCGAAGACTGGTCACAACAACAGTTTAATCAAAGCATAGCAGTCTTCTGCCTCGCAGGGGGTCTGATCAGCTTCATCGTTGGCTGGACGATCGCAGCTTACATTTTCACGGCGCTCGTTGCGGTGGCCGCCACTGTGGCAATCCTAGGTTTTTGTATCGGATGTTTTATCCATTATCAATGGAGAATGTACAATTATAGACGTAAACAAAGCAGCACAAATTAAATTTGTTAATCTTAATCTCTCTCTTCTCCAACAACATTCCAGCGATGGCGAAATTTTAGTAACCGTGGATGCAGTGATGAAGGTGCAGCTGGCAACAATAACCGAATCTTTACAATCCACTCTTCAAAAGAAGAATAAGACGCAAACTGATTCGCCACCTCAGGCGTTAAATACAGAAAAATCGGCGAAGGATAGACCTCCAAAAGATGCCGCAACGCTGAATCAAGCGGAGTATACTTCTTTCGCTTCCCTTCCAAACTCTCTACCGTGATAAAGCTACGCCCTTGCTCCCTTTTCCATTCATGCAGCCGGTCCTCTCGCTTATAATAAGCGCTCACCGGCTCTTTGGTCATCCGTCGCACCGTTTCCTCATGAAGCGGATATAACACCAGTTTGGTGAAACGCCGGTCTGTTGCAGTTTTTGCCGCCACTTCAAGCTCTTGATCTGTTATATGTTCAAAAGAGTCGTAAAACACTAAAGTCCCTTTACGTTGCTCAACTGGCGGCTCATAGCCATAGGGTACATGCTGAATGTCTCTTTTCAATGAAATCCCTCCTGCTTGTTCTATTTATTAATCATATCATGTGACAACAGCAGGGCTATCATTCTTATCCTACAGCTGAAGATGAATGGTTAATGAAATCCTGAACTTTTGATATCAAGGCTGGGTAAATCAAGGAATACGTCAGCTCTTTTGGTATCTCAGTAAATCCTCTGATTTCTGCCATCTCATAAGGAGGAAGTTCTGCGAACTGTTCCACATTTGCAAAATATAACTTACCATAATTTTCTGGAGTGTCGATACTAGTGACCCTATAAATAGCTATTGGAAAAAGTGAGCATTGTTCCGCACCCGTTTCTTCATATAATTCTCTGGCAGCAGCCTGCTCCGGGATTTCGCCAACCTCTATATGCCCTCCGGCAAACTCCCACGTCGAACGGTTCTGATGTCTCGCTAAAATCCATTCTTCACCATGTTTAACTATAATAACAACGTACTTCAGCTCAACTTCTTTTTCCTTATCCAAATCATAAAAGTTTACCTGCAATTATATCCCTCGCCTTCCCTCCAGCCTCAAACATTTTTTGCCGCATCCCAAGCCAATTTAAATTCCGCTACATTCCGATACCGCTGCTCCCTCACCGCACTGACAGCCCGCAAAGCAACCTCGTAGAGGGCTTGGCTGGTTTCCCATTTTGCAAACGATCGATCGGATGCTCCTCCTAACAAAACAAATGCTGTGGCACCCATATTAAATACATTCGTAACTTCATCAATCGGCGCATCCAAGATAAACTCTTCCGGTGACTTAAATCTGGATGAACCCCAGAAGTTCTCTCCCAGATCATTTACAGTAGGCTTACGTCTATAATAATCAATATCACAAATTTTAGTTTCATCGTTTACAAAATCATATAGAATACTTCCATCATAAAAATCGACAGCCACATAACCCTGTAACTCCACATATTCATGAAACGAAAAGATTACATCTAATGAAGACAGACGTTTTTCAACGGATAATTGCTTATAACGAAAAAAAGGCGACTCCGGATGACTCAGCTTCGCTTCTCCCGCAAACAGCCAATGCGAATGTAAACATTCACCTGCAAACCAATCAAAGACTGCTACATACCCCGACTCAACTTCAAAATGCGACAGTAGCGCGATCAGCGCATCATATCTAAGTTCGTTATATAACGGAATAGCTTCAATTAAACGGTTAACAGCATCCTGAGGATTCCCGGCATAAGTCAAAGGTTTCGCCCCAGCAAATTTCACAAAACACTTCTTCCCATCCTGCTCCACTCCAAAAGAAAGATTTCCGGAGTCTTGCTGATCGAACACTTTAAACACTTTTCCCAGCTTAGTTAACCAAGCAAAATCACAGGCTTCCTGTAATTGAAAAGTTATCGCATCGATTTCATATGTATAATTTTTTTCGCGCAAATTAACCTCCTGCGTTAACTATCCAGTTTAAATTAATAAGCTTCATTCATTATCTTGTTCGATATTTAATCACTAGAATAATAACCAGCAATACAACACATAAAGACATCGTATTCGTAATCAAAAAAGCTAATCCAACCCCCGTAACCGCCAAACTGATCGCATAAGCTTCCATTAAACTAATCCCGAGCAGCATAAGTAAATACGATTTGAGATTTAAATCGGCTACGGATTTTGATTTGAGGATTTGAACAATCTGCGGGATCCATCCCAAAGAAAGAATCACTCCACCTATTAATTGCATGATTGCAAACATAAGAGCACCTCCACGGTTTTATACAGTTGTATTCCGGGTGGCTTGATCTGGTTCCATTTGATGTAAAAAATCAAATAACACTAAGCAAAGTATAATTTTCCTGCATCTTGCAGTTTACTATACGCATAAGAGGCCGCACCTATAGTTCCTGCTCGACTCCCAAGCTCTGCTTGAACAATTTTACACTTACTGCTTGATAGCTTCAATGCATGATGATGCACAGTGTCTCTTACAGGTTGGAGCAATTTATCTCCCGCCGCTGCCATTCCCCCACCTACAATAATAAGATCCGGGTTGAGGATATTCACAACATTCGCTAATCCAAATCCAAGTATAGTTCCAGTCTCCTGCATTACTTCCATAGAGAGAGCGTCTCCAAGTTCGTAAGCTTCAGATATCATTAACGCGGTAATTTGCTCATCTTGATCCTTAGTCCAAGTCTGAATAATACTTGTTCTTCCTTCTTTCAGCTTCTCTTTAAAAGTATTCACCATGCCAATCGCGGACACATATCGCCCCAAACAACCGGAGCTTCCACATTTGCAGGGACGCCCGTTCCTGTACATATTCATATGCCCAATTTCACCAGCGCTATACGAAGTACCGTAGATCACTTTTCCGTCGTTCACAATACCCGACCCTAATCCCGTTCCCAAGGTAATCAGAACCAGATTGTTATACCCTCTTCCTGCACCTTGTTGCCATTCACCATAAAGATTAACCCTAACATCATTATCAATAAAAGTAGGAAAGTCATAGAATTTTTTCATCTCATCTACAACATGTACATGCTCCCATTCCGGAAAATTCGGTGAGAAAAAAGAAATTCCCGTTACTGGATCAAGTAATCCTGGCACTCCGATTCCCATTCCTTCTACCAAATCTAATGGAATATTCGCTTCATCCGTGATTAAACGTACTGCTTCTCTAATCCGTCCCAACACATGGGCCGGACCTTTAGCAGCCACTGTTGGTATAGATCTTTCTTTTACAGCCATAAAATCAGTATCGTAAATCCCTGCTTTAATATTGGTTCCGCCAAGATCAATCCCTAACATATACCGTTTCATAAAAACCTCCAGAATTAGATATTCTATCGCTTTCGATTAAGTTCTAGTACTAACTGCCGCTTCCGTTTCAGCTAACATCAAGCGGTTCACACCCATCTTAATCTGATTCTCGGTGAGATTGGAATAACCAAGTAGAAAGACAGGACCTTGAGGTTTAATGCCCACAAAATAAGAAGACGCAGGATAAACCCGAACTCCATATCGTAACGCCAATTCAGCTATACGATGCTCTTCGGCATTGGATTCCAGCTCAATTAATAAATGAAGACCCGCCTCTTCCCCATAATAGCGGACACGACTGCCAAATTCAGCATCCAAACTTTTTACTAGACAAGCCCTGCGGGCAGCATAAAGTTTCCCCATCTGCGTAACATGCCTTGCATAATGTCCATTCTGAATAAATTCCGCCAACGCTTCCTGATCCAAAGCAGAAGACATGCGATCTGTTATCCATTTGACCGCCAAAAAAGGTTGAATCAAAGTCGGAGGCAATACAACATAACCTATGCGCAGAGAAGGAAATAACACTTTACTAAAACTGCCTACATAAATTACTCTACCCTCAACATCTAGTCCAGCAAGTGATGATAGCTTCGGACCCTCGTACCTGTATTCACTGTCATAATCATCTTCAATAATAAAAGCTTGATTGGCTTTGGCCCATTCCAGTAACTGCACTCTTCGTTTCATCGACAGGGTCACCCCGAAAGGAAACTGATGCGAAGGAGTGACATAAGCTAGTTTTGGTTTTTTATGAGGATCTTCTTTGATGGTATCACAGCTTGCTTGGAGCTCATCTACACAGATACCCTCTAGGTCAACTCTGATGGGTGTAACCACCGCTCCAGCGAACGAAAAAATCTCCCGCACAACGTTATGTGATGGATCTTCAACAATAACATGATCACCTTTTGAAACAAAAATTCTCGATAATATATCCAATGCCTGCGTTGCCCCGGATGTAATCACAATTTGCTCCGGAACCACGGGCATCGAACGTGTGGACCGTAATAAACGTGCAATCTCTTGGCGTAGTCCCAAAGAGCCCTCGACCGGGCCGTAACCCAAAGTATCAGGAGATGCACGACGACAGGCATTCATTAATGCTTTTTGCCACTGATCCATTGGAAAAGCGTCCCATGCAGGTACACCGTGCCGAAAATTACATAATACTGTGTACAAGTCGTTTTCTATAATAGAAGAAGGATTGAGTGTAAGGAAATCAGGACCTTTCGTTATAAAATTGTAAGGGTTCTCAGAATCCTGGGGGTCTTTCTCCTCCACCGGCAGCCCCGCTATATAGGTTCCTGCCCCTTTTCTCATCTCCAGATAACCCTCTGCTTGAAGTAGCTCGTAGGATTGAAGAATTACACTTCTGGATACTTCCAGTTGATTGGCCAAAGTCCTTGATGGAGGCAGTGAATCCCCCCCACTTAAAGCTCCTGAATGGATAGCATTACGAACCTGCTCATAAATTTGACGGCTTAATGGAATAGGTCTTTGTTTATCGAGAGTAATCAGCAATTCATGCTTCATAAGATTTCCTACCCTTCTAATCCGGGTTTTCTTAATGGTTCATAGTAAGGATTTTTACAATTAGTGCTGCAGAAACAGCGCCTAAGATCACGAGTAACAGCGGTATTTTCCTAATTAATACCAGTATAACAGCGACTATACCCGAAGCGATACCTACAAGATTGTCATCTGCGTCCACCTGAAATATCCCAGGAACCGTTAAAGCACTAAGAACCGCGATAGGCAAATATTCCAACAAAGCTTGGACTTTGGAAGAGCCATTCGTATGCTTTGTCAGCAGCAAAGGTACAAAACGAAATGAAAATGTAAGGATTGCCATCCCGATAATGATCAGAATAGTCATACGGATACCTCCTTTTCTACTTCAGCTTGCTCTCGAAATAAGGAGCCTACTGCCATACCCATTAACATAGCTGCAAGTATCGAGGAGTTTCCAAGTACGGGATGTAGGAGCCATGAAGAACCCGCCGCTGCTAAACATATGGCCAAATTCCGAATGCTTCCCTTTAGTTGTGGCACTATTAGTGCTATCAGTAAGGCATATAATGAGGTGTTCAAAGCAGGTAAGTATACAGCCGGAATGTAGGATGCCAGCGATATTCCCGCAGCTGTTGCCAGTAAATTTGCTATATACGGAGGAATTTGTAGACCCAGCAAATATGGAAGAGTTATATTTTCTTTTGAATGATTGCGGGGGATCATACTAACAGCGTACACTTCTTCTGTTAAACTGAACCCAATCCAGACTTTGGCCAGCGGATTGATTGTACGGTCAAGCTGACTCCCAAAAGATAGGCTAATAAACAAATATCTTAAATTAATGATCAACGTAAGCAGCAGGATCATTGGAGCGGCGGCCCCAGCTGCAAGCATTTTCACGCCAATAAATTGGCTGGCTCCCGCAAATACGAGCGCTGACAATAAGAACACTTCCAGACTCCCCAGGCCTAACCCCTTACCGACCAATCCAAACGTAAAACAAGCAGGAATAAATCCTGCAACAATAGCTACAGAATCCTTAAGACCCGTTCTAAACATCACTTTCTGATCACTCATAAGTTTCTCTCTCCCTTATCGTTGTCCCTAGAGAGAGCATACTTGGATACAATTCTTGTGGGAATAACCGCATGGGTGCGTATGTACCATACCAATTTCTTGACATAGAAAAAAGACCGCCCGCTAAGAGAGCGATCTTTAATGAAGGTTAAACCTCCTGAGGACTTTCCACAATCCCGCTGATTTCTTGTTGAATTTGGGATTTAATCTGATCTATATGGTCAAAATCTGTAGCTGCGGCATAGATTGTCTTTAACTCATCCAAAAATACTTTGGCATCTGTCAGATGTTGAATGGATTGTTTCATGGTGCTGGAATATCGCTCTTTAATACTTGCGATGGCTTCGGCAAAAGCTTCATCCGTACCTGGCTGAATGCACCGTGAATACATATCAACAATCTCGTCGGTAGCACGATCAGGGAAATACTCATGCGGAGCTGTGCTGTCAAAAATAGCAAACCCAAGCTCGCGTACGATAATCATATCAAGGCTGTTCGGATCGAAACCACAGTGGTAAATCTCAACATCGACACCACGTTTTATTCCTTCAGCCGCTAATTTTTTTAAAAGTGTAGATTTACCGGAACCCGCGCGACCTTTTACAAGATATCTTTTTAGCCCTGCGGTTAAATTAGGTACAAAATCCACTGCACCCTTAGGCGTAGCTGCACCTAAAAAACGGTGATCCACCCGGCTTACTTTTTCGAAGTTCTGATCACCATACAGAAGTTGAATATACTCCTGAGTCAGCTCATCAGCGGCTTGGAAATTCATTGTCGCAATATAAATCGCTTCCCATTCGTCATGAATGCGGAGTGCTTCAGCAAAGCCTGAATAAGCGAGTTCATGCTCTTCCGTGTACTGATCAACTAAGCTGTCGATCTCAACACAACGCTGGCTTAACTGGAGCGTATCGACGGCCTGCTCCAAATTCACATGTATGATGGCCTCTTCAGGCAATTCTGGCTTAATGACCCGTGGAGCCGTACCATCTATAATTCCTACTTTTAATTCAGGAATAACCACTCCGTCGAGTGAATCATTATCTGACGCTGCGTGAATTAACCAGATCTCATAACCTTGTTGAGCCAGAAGATCTCCGATTTCTCGAATGATTCTAGTTTTCCCCGTACCGGGGCCTCCTTTTAAAACAAACAAACGTGTTAAACCTTGCAATGACGACTCATAGAGGTTAGAGAAGCCGTGAGCTGTGTTGCCGCCAGCAAAGAAATTCAGGATTGTTCCGTCCATAATCGCACACCTTTCCGGGCTGATGTCATGTTTCATTGTTCATCTTATTAATGTACCCAAGGAAAGGTGACGCTTTGAGTGAGATGTGGTTTCGTTAGATAATTCAGTTTCAAACAAAACGATCCAAAAACCTCTTAATGACGGGAACATCTGGAGGAGACAGCTCGCTTGGCAATTCTGCATAATTAAAAAAACGCAATTCTTGCACTTCAATTCCATCTACTTTTAGCGCCCCATCAAAGTCTGTGCATAGATATGCAGCCACAACATTATATACTTCATCCCCGTGCGGGTATTTATAATAAAGATCTTTTCCAGAGAACATGTCGAACAATTCAAGACCTTTGGCTGTTAAGCCCGTTTCCTCAAAAAGCTCCCTCTTAGCGACCTCTTCTAAAGTCTCCCCAAGCTCCATCGAGCCACCTGGCAAACCCCAGCATCCGTTGTCCGTTCTACGTTGTAATAATAATTGATGATTGCTGCACAATAAAACACAGGCTCCTGCCATTATAAGGGGTCTGGTACCTACCAGCTTTCTTAACTCCATAATATAATCGCTCAAAAAACTACATCCTTTCTTCTAATAGGCTCAAATATCCTAAGCTAATTAAAGTTTATTTCTTTTTCTGCACATGAAAACCATTGTCTTGCGCGTAATTTTCAATGCTCCAAATACCTATTCCCCGCTCTCGCGCCTTATCCTGAATCGCTCTAAATTGATCTACGTATTTTGTATTAGGTGCAAATACATAGGCTACACGTGCATAACCCTGCTCTAGCAGAATCTCATTGAACATTTTCCCATCTATATAGAGGTAACAAAGTAGGCGGCCATATTTGTCCCGCTCCGATACATCAAGTTCAATTTGTACATCTTTATCCGTAAGCATCTTTTTGGCGAAATCAGAAGCTTCTAGCGAAAAGGGCTGTGGTTCGGGGATGTTCGGATTCACTGACTCTGGAGTATCAACCAGCAATAAACGAATGGTTTCCTTTTTGCCGCCTATAGTCAGCTTCATGGTGTCACCATCGACTACTCGTGTTACCTTTGCATCTATTAAACGTTTGTTGTCCTCTGTTGTATTGTCTGGCGCAGAATCTAATCCAGAACTGGAATCAGCCGTAATCGTTGGAACTGGCTCTAAAGTAATCTGCTCGGCTAAGTTGCAGGCAGTTGTTGTTCCAAGTAAGAGTGTGATAGCTAAAAAGCTTTTTACTAGATAAATCTTATTCATTGTTAACCTCTTTCTTATACACGTATGTAATTTCATGGGGTCTATTAAAAATAAATTAAAAAACTTAAAAACACAAGACTGTACTACTAATCATAGAAAACAGCGACAGCCATGTAACAGAAAAAAGATACTTGGCTATCGCTGTTTCGCCTTTACTCTACTTCCACCACGTTTAATTTGGAAATCTTTATTTTGATTATGATCGATAAGAAAGCAAGCAGGGAAAACATAATTCCGATCCAGATGAGTCGATGTATTCCTGCATGAGAAATAAACCAACCACCGATAGCAGTCCCTATTGTAATTCCAAGGTTGGAAAATGAGATAAACAAGCTGTTACCGAATTCGGGAGCTTCTTTCGCTTCGGTCGTTAACCATGCTTGACTGACAATCAGTCCGCCGGAATGCACTGCCCCCCAAATGATTATGATAACAACCATCGGAAGGAAATAAGAACCTAGATAATATACGAGAATAAGTAAGTTACCGCATATAACAATGGAAACATGATAACGGTCTTTGTAATGCCTTTATGCAAAAGGCTTCCAAATAAAAAATTCCCAAAAATCATGATTATCCCAAAGGTCATCAACATGATACTAATCCCTGACCCGTTCATATGTGTTACCTGCCCAAGATATTCAGCAAAGTAACTGTACACAGAAAACATAGCTGCAAAGATAAAAATAACTGCCACAATATTTAACCACAATAGGGGTTTGCGTAAAATACCAAGTTGTTTACCATATGACATTTTTTCTTTAACTGGCATGGAAGGAAGCCAAGCTAGTATTCCTAAAAAGGCAATTATACTTACGACAGCTCCAAACAGAAAAGCGACTTCTAACGAAATTTTGTCCGCGAGATAAGAAGTCAAAGGCACACCAAAAGCAAACCCGACCGTTATTCCGGCGAAAACCTTTGTAACTGCTTTGGTGCTCTTTTCCGGAGGAACAAGTTGGGCAGCGGTAACAAGTGCAACTGAAAAAAACACGGGATGAAAAATAGCAGGGATAATACGGAAAATCAGCATTACTTCAAACATGGTCGTATACGCATAAACAATATTTGAAATTGCAAAAATAAGTACAGCAGTTAATAGAATTACTTTACGATTAATTCCAGAAGCCAATAAGGTCAGAAATGGACCTGAAATAGCAACAACTAAAGCAAATATACTTACAAGCCATCCAGACTGAGAAGTTGATATATTAAATTTTTGAGTTACCTGTGGCAGAACACCTATAATCCCCATTTCCGTTGTAATAATGCCAAATACGCCTAAAGCCAAAATAATAATAAGCAAAGGGTTAACCTTTTTCATTTTAAAATAATCCTCCATTTATATTTACATATTTAGATTTGTAGATATGTATTACCAAAAAAAAAGCCCTTCCTCCTTTCTTCTATAGTTTCTCTTTAATATACTCGGAAAACTCTTGAATTGTCTTTTCGTTTCGACGATAATACGTCCACTTCCCAATTCGCTCAGATTCCAGCAAACCAGCTTTTTGCATAGTCAATAGATAGCTCGAAATAACCGACTGTGCAAGCCCCGCTTTAGCTTGGATATCTCCCACGCAAATCCCAATTTGAAAATTTAGGCCTTGTTGTAAATAAGGCTTTTCATCAAAAAATTCCTCGGGAGTTTTTAGCCACATCATAATTTGACTGCGAGTCTCGTTAGACAACGCTTTGAATATCAATAAAGGTTCCATGTGTTCCATTATATCTATTTTTATAGATTTGTAAATACAAAAGATGCCGATGTCTCGTTGTTGCAATAACATTATGTAGATTCATATTTCGTATCGAATTGTTCGTTTAGTGAATTAAATATTTCCATATCAACCAGCACAGCAGTACAGATACCCAAGAAATGAAACCGAAAATCATCACGATTTTGTTTTCACTCCATCCGTATTTTAAGCTGAAGTGGTAATGGATCGGAGCCATCCGGAATAGCCGCAGCTTCGTCCGTTTGTAGTACCAAACTTGTAAAATGACCGACAACTGCTCCGCAAAATAAACGAAAAACAAAATCGGAATCAAAAGCTCAACCTTTTCAATGACAGCCAGAACGGAAAGGGAGCCACCGATCGCGAGTGATCCAGTATCGCCCATAAACGCTCTTGCAGGATAAATATTGTAAAGCAAAAGCCCTAGCAGACAACCGATCATAACAAGTGAAAATGTCTGCACTTCAGGTTTGTCCGAAATCATAAAAAAGAAAAAATACGACGGTATGGCAACATTGATCAGTAGCCCATCGAGACCATCTGTAAAATTGATGGCATTCGCGGAGCCGACCACAAACAGCAAAATGATAGTCACATAAAGGTATAAAGGCAACTGCAGATTTTGGCCTTTAAATAACTCGATATTACTCGTCAGGCCGAACGAATGGAACAACACATATAATATAATTCCAGTAAAAAGAAATTGAAGCACTAGTTTTGAGCGGCCGCTGATGCCGGATGGGTTTTGCCAAAAAGCCTTTTTGAAATCATCCAAAAATCCGACTGAACTAAACAACAAAAACACAACGCATAAGAGTAACATTAGAGGCCCGGGTTGAAACTGCAGCGAAATCGCTATCCCGATAAGCAGGATCAACCCTGCCATTAGTGGTGTACCCCGTTTGGCCTGATGATCTGCTGGAAGCTCGGCACGAATCGGCTGCGTTAACCTCAGTCTATGCAGCGTCCAGATTAATAGAGGCGTAAACACCGCCACCAGAAGAAATGACAGGCCGGAAACAGCCAGAATTCCATACATATAACGAACTCCCCTCTTTGAAAAAGATCATTTATAATACTCACAAAATATTTCTAGAGTTAATGAGGTCGTCTGTAATTATGTACTCTTTTCATCTGTTGATAAAGAGAAATTATTCTATTTTTATTTCCTGTTTTCTGCTGTGAAACTGCTGGGAATTTTCTATAAGCAGATCCCAAAGTATAAACTTGCCCAATGAGAAAGTTTGCACATTAGGCAAGTTTGCATTAGTATATAGTCATTAATCCTAATCTTCACCACAATAACAGCCATATGGGAGGTGTATACATAAATTATGATTAAACAAACGTTGAGAGATTTCAAAAAAGAAGCCACTGAAAAAGCGCTAGCTGAAGCGGCATTCGAACTTGCACTTGAACATGGGTTGGACGGTTTTGTTGTTGAAGATATCGTGCAAAAAGCCGGCTACTCCAGAAGAACTTTCGCAAACTATTTCACATGCAAGGAAGAGGCAGTTGCGATGGGAGCAGTTACCGTACGGAACACGAATGAGTATGAAGAATTGCTCACCAAAATCCCTGAAAATGCCTCCCTGCTGGATACCTTATATCAACTAATTAAGATGCAACTTACATCTGAGCTTATAGGGAGGTTGCGTGAGCTTTCTTTACTTTCCCGAAAATTCCCAGCTCTCGAGCCCCATTATCTAAGAGCAATACATCTTACGCAAACTGGAGCACAAAAAACATTGTTGCACTTGTCAAATGGTAAGTATGACGAGGTCTATACTTATCTGCTTATAAATTCGGTTTACGGAACTGTACTTCCCTTAATTGACGGAAAACTTAATGTGCTGCTTCCGGGACAAACGACGAGCGACGATCCAAGTCCTCAAACTCTTACGTTCGATCAATTTTTGGAAACTATTTACGGATATTTACGCAACGGATTCTAATAGGCTAACAATCAGTTTTCATCATCGAGGGAGTGTAAAATAGATACATGTCAACATTATTATACAGAGTGGGAAAAACCGCTTATCGCAAACCTGGGTACTTCATTTTAGGTTGGATTTTAATTTTAGGAATTGTCATCTCTATGATCAGCATGAATGGTATTCATATCAGTTCAGAAATGAAGATTGAAGGCACAGAATCGCAAAAGATTTTGGATCAATTAGCAACAGAACTTCCGGCTGCATCTGGTGGACAAGGGAGTGTCGTGTTCAAAGCACCTGAAAATGAGCGATTGGATACGCCAGAACGTTTGGCAGCGATCACTAAAGGTGTTAATGAGGTTTACGGTATAAACAAAGTGATTAATCCTGCGGATTATGCAGCGGAAGCAAGTAGTTCAACTACTGAAGCAACTCAGGCTGCCAGTATGGATCAGTCTGCAGCAGCCACAGCACCCCTTTCCTATGGTCCTCTGATGGCAGATGGCGTTCCAGTACCTGGAGTTATTCTTTCCGCAGACGGTAGCATTGCATTGTTCCAATTCCAGTTTACTATTGAGCAATCTGCTATCTCTCAAGATATTTTTGATTCTGTAATTGATACCGTCATGAATGTCGAGAAAGATACCAACATCACTGTACTGCCGGGCGAGACACTCAAATCAGTATCTATCGGTGTAGGATCAGCTGAGATTGTCGGACTTGTCATTGCTGCAATTGTTTTGCTGGTGACGCTTGGCTCTGTCGTTGCAGCAGGTCTGCCCCTTATAACTGCACTGCTTGGAGTCGGCATCGGTGTAGGTGGAGCATTTTCTATTTCCAAATTCATTGAAATGCCTAGTGTCACTTCCGTCTTGGCGCTTATGATTGGATTAGCCGTCGGAATCGATTATGCTCTTTTCATTGTAAATCGCCAACGCCGGATGATTATTGATCAAGGATTAAGCGCACAAGAAGCTGCGGCTAGAGCAATTGGCACATCCGGCAGCGCCGTATTTTTCGCCGGTTTGACGGTTATTATTGCTCTCTGCGGTATGCTTGTAATCGGGCTTACTTTCTTATCTACGATGGCGTTAGTAGCAGCTGCTACCGTCCTTATCAACGTATTTGTTGCCTTAACCCTATTGCCGGCATTGCTCGGATTGGTGGGTGAACGCATCTGTTCGCCTAAAGCTCGCAAGAAAAACAAGGATTATCATACAACGGGTAACCGCGGTATAGCTGATAGATGGGTTAAATTCGTCATCAAGTATCGTTGGGTCACTATTGTTGCCATCGTCGTGGTACTTGGCGTAGCAGCAACCCCTATAGCCAAAATGGAAATGGGCATTCCCGGAGCTGCCTCAGCGAATTTGGATACGGTAGCAAGACAAAGTTATGATGCTATATCCGAGGGTTTTGGAGAGGGATTTAACGGACCGCTTATTTTGGTTGCAGAACCAAAGAATTCTTCCAATCCAGTCACTCCGGAGCTCCTAGGAAATCTTGTAAAAGAGCTCCAAGCTCAAAAGAATGTCGCGTTGGTCACTCCTCTGGGTATGACTAAGGATTTAGCTATCTTCAGTCTGATTCCAGAAACGGGTCCTAGCGATATAACAACCAAAAATCTGGTGAATGATTTACGGGCTACGGAATCTAGTATCGCTCAAAGTAATGATGTTAAACTCGGGGTTACCGGATTTACCGCTGTTAACATCGATATGTCGGCCAAACTGGCAGATGTATTTCCCATTTATGTAGGAATCATCATTCTCCTATCGCTCATTATTCTTCTGTTGGTATTTCGTTCGATTATCGTTCCTATCAAAGCTACGATCGGCTTTCTGCTTAGCATACTCGCTACCTTCGGGATCACCACAGCCGTGTTCCAATGGGGCTGGCTCCATTCTCTCTTTGGTTTCGACACCGGTGGCCCATTGCTAAGCTTTATGCCAATCATCGTTACGGGTATCCTATATGGGCTTGCGATGGACTATCAGGTTTTCCTTGTCAGTTCCATGCGTGAATCGTACGTTCATGGTCATGAGGGATCAGAGTCCGTTGTTCATGGATACAACCAGGTGAGTCGTGTCGTAGTAGGCGCTGCTATAATTATGATCTCCGTTTTTGCAGGGTTTATTTTTACGGATGATGTCATGATTAAACAAATCGGCTTTACACTGGCCGTAGGGATCTTAATCGATGCTTTCATTATTCGAATGGGATTAGTTCCTGCTGTAATGTCTATTTTCGGCAACAAAGCTTGGGCACTTCCAAAATGGCTCGACCGTATTCTGCCAAACCTGGATGTCGAAGGCGAGAAACTGATTGCTACACTCAATGCTAAAGACAAACCTAATTCCATGAAATAGATACAATAATAAACAGCCTGAGTCCTGTATTCCTAGGGGTTCAGGCTGTTTTGTTTCTGTGGCAGGGTTCACTTCCCGCGAAGAGCAGATGGGCAAGGCTCTGGAAATTATCTCATTGAAGATTAAGGATTAAAGCGGGGCGCACACCGTAACAAGCTAAGTTGACATGTCCGTAACTGCGAATACTGCTACGAGTACCTACAAAATACGCACGTGAGGAAATCGCAGGTTGAGTTCTCAGCCACCACCATGAGCAGCCAAACTCTTCATCCTTCTCAAGGATATAATCAGCTTTGACTTTTTTATCATACACATACAATTTACATCCATCGTTCTTTTTCTCTTTAGAAAATCCCGTTCCTACCGCCCTACGCTTCGCACGTAAAGTATCTTCTCCAAGTTTAAAGGTGAATTCATTCGCCTCCGAAACACTAAGCAGAAAAATCTTATCTTCCGTGTTTATACTTCCCTCTCCGTTATCTGTGCATTGTGTAGTCTTGATGAGTCTGTGCTCGGAGTCATTAAAAGCGGCATTATAAAACTCATCGTTCAACCACTTTCGCAAATCGGAGTCATGCCATGTAACGTCAACATATTCACCGTGATACCGCCTGCAATCCAAAATGTACTCGCTCAAAATGAACAGTTCTCTACCTGAATTTTGCAGCACCCGCCACTTTATCGGCATTTGGTCTGCTCCGTCCGCCATTTGCGGATAAGAGCCAAAAGTAATTATTTCGCCGGGTTTCGCCCGCTCATACATGGAAGCAAGATTATCATTTTCATTACAAATCATAATTATAAATTCTGTAGTTCCTTTAACGATTTCAGCTTCCCTGCTAAATCCTAGTTTTTCATACAAGCGTATCGCTCTATCGTTGAACTTCGCCACTGTCAGCCGCTTTGGTTTTTCCTCGCATCTCTCATTAATATAGTTAAGGACTGTTGTGAAAAATAGAGTCCCATTCCCCTGTCCGGTTAACTCAGGCTTCATTCCTAAACCCACATCTATAAAATCCTGAGAATATGTATATTTATCATTTGGAACCTGTGCCGGACTTCCTACACAGAAGAATCCGATCAATTGTTTATCTGCATCAAGTACAGAAAAAAATGCTTCCTCTAGCATTTCACTTATAGCTTCAGGAGTTAGTTCATTATTGTAAAAATCATAGGGTGGATCATATTGCCAGCTTAAAATATCCTTAGCAGCATCAGCATTCAGCTTTTCCACGTAAAGTTCCATTTCGCATCCCCCTTTGTTTTCAAAATCGATAAGTCCCTAAGAGTCTAGCTCTGCTAACTCCTGAAGGATTGTCTCTACATCACCATCAGGATTTAACGCTTTGATCATCTCTTTTGTAATGGCTGCCCCCTCATAAACTTGTGCAACAACCTCTAAAGGGAGTGTGAGTTCAAAATAACCTTCGGCAAATTCCACAAAATCCTCAGCTGTGCGGAAAATAGTCCCTAGCAAAAAGTCCGAACCATCTTCTACTCCCGCTGGAATCTCTACCTTCCCCTTCTGCCACGTCAAATCATTATTTTCACGCCAAAAACAAAAAGTAACATCATCCTTAGCTATCGCCTCATCTTCCAGTATAGACAATAGCGAGGTTGGGACCTCTTCATAGATTCCTGGCCAAACTTCATGTTCGTCACGCGCATATGGACTTACTTCGGACTCATGATCAAAACCTTTAATTATCGTTCCATGAGGTGTAAAAATAATAAACAAATTATCGCCTGAGCCGTTATCGATCGATGCTAGAGAAACATTCTTATCAAATTTAGAATCAAAACTATGATAGCGAAGCCAGTCCTCTGGACATAGGACAATATTTAGAGAAGCAAGTATTTTCATAAGTTTTTTTAAGTTTTCGGGTGCTGGTAAAATATCTAACACATTCATCTATGATTCCTCCCCATTGTAGATATAAATGATTTTAGCATATTCATGAATTCCGGGTGAAAAAAAAGACTACCCGAAGGTAGCCTTTCCAACTTAACAAAACACTAGCTTAACTTAAGACCCCGCACCTTTATATCTTCGTACGCCATAACTCCAGGCTAACAAACCAATCCCCAGGAATATAGCGCCTACTACAGGTGTCATCAGAGCAAGGCTGGTCATCTCCTCCCGCTGTAGAAAAAGCGCGGCTGGATACACTCCGACGAATGCAAATGGAATGATCCAAGTAAGCAATACCTGTATAGCACGATTGTAAATCGTTACCGGGTAACGGCCATAAGTCTGAATGTTGTACATTAACGGAAGAATGCCGGTAGGAGCATCCGAATAGAAAGACAATGAAGTCAACGTTGTGTAAATCCCCGTATAGATGGCGACCGCACTTAACGTTAGAATGATCAGAGCCGGTATCGTCCACCATTCAAAGGGAAGACCCAAATTGCTGCCACTGATGGCCATAATAATAATACCTATGAATGAGCCCATAAGTGCTGGTGGATCAACATTTTCCAAAAAAATCTGGAACAAATTATGAGCTGGGCGTGTCAAAATACGGTCCATCTCACCTTTAACGATGTAACGTTCACTAAATCCCCATAGATTCACAAAACAACTAAACACACCAAATGGCACCATAAAGAATCCATAAACGAACACTACTTCATTCTGATTCCAGCCGCCCAGGCTATCTGTGTGCATAAAAATTACGAGAATAAAGATAAAGTTGGTAGCTTGAAAAAGTAAGTCTGAAATGACCTCTACCCAAAAGTCAGCGCGATAGGTGAGCCGGCTCTTCATATAGTTTTTGATATATTCAATTAATAATCCCAGGTAATACATGTTTCCTCAACCTCCCTGCACGAAGAGACGCTGCCGCGCCGCATGATATAACCAGACAATTGGAATCAGCAATACCAGGAACCAAATAATTTGTATCCCTAATACATTCCATATTCCAACCCCTTGCACCCGTCCCGTAAACACTGAACCTGGCAAGTAGGTAATCGCCTGAAACGGCAGCACCTCAAGTACGGAAGATAACCAGTTAGGAAACAGACTGATCGGTACGATTAAGCCGGAGAATAAGTCTACAATCACCCGCTTCATTCGCATCATGCCTTCATTATTTTCCACGAAAAATGCCGAGAGCCCTGTAATGATATTGATCTGTGAATTAATTAAAAAGCTGAAAAAGAGCATCACCAGGAACCCTGCCCAAGCAGATGGCGCTGTTGGCAATTGAACCGGGAACAGCAGCATCGCTATGGCCATGCCGGGAATCATAAATAAGAGGAAGCGGAACATTCCCTCTCCAAGACCTTGCATCATTTTGACTAAAACATAGTTATAGGGCCTTATAAACTGGATAGCGATACTTCCATCACGGATATCCGTAGAAATCTCGCGGTCTAGGTTATTAAAATAAAAGGCTCGAGCCATCCACGACACAGCAACATATGATGTCATTTGCGTTGCAGTAAAGCCACCCAATGAATCCCCATTGCCATAGATGGCCATCCAAGTGAAATAGTTAACCCCAATATTCAGTGAATAGATAAGAATACCTGAGTAGTAGTTAATCCGATAAGCAAGCATGGTAAGGAAACGGATGCGTATAAAATCTAAGTAAGCCCCGAATAGTAATTTACGGCTATTCTCCTGAGGACCTTCAGAAGACGCGCCTCCTGAGGAGGAAGACATAGCCGTTGCAGGATTAAGCTTATCAGACATGTAAAGCCTCTCTTTCATCCTTCAGAGCGGCAGCCATTTCATCAGGCTTGTCTGCAGACCCGGATTGATAAATACTGCGAACAATATCGTCCGTATTGGTCTCTATGATTTTGATATCAGTAATATCTGCTTTTCCCACTACTCTGCCTAATACATCCGATACATTTAGCTCTAGCGGTATCCAGACAGACGCCCCTAAATCGTTCTCCGCAGACCAAGTAACAGGCAATCCCTCAGTCCATAACTCAAGTTGCTGACGTTTCGTAGCATTTCCAAATTGAAATTGAACCTCACGTCCGGTTCCCCAACGCTGCTTCAGGTCTTCCAGTCCTCCGTCATAAATGATACGGCCATCATCAAGCATTATCACTCGGGAGCAAAGCGCCTCAATATCTTGCAGGTCATGTGTAGTCAGCAGTATGGTTGTCCCATGCTCGCGGTTCATATCTTTTAGGAATTCACGGATCTCTGACTTCACCACAATATCTAAGCCAATGGTCGGTTCATCCAGAAATACAATCGATGGATTATGAAGCAATGCTGCCACTAATTCACAACGCATCCGCTGACCTAGACTAAGCTTACGAACCGGACGATTCAGCAGTTCTTGCAACTGCAGTCGTTCGACCAATTCATCCAGCCGTTTCTTGAAATCTTGTTCAGATACCCGGTAAACCTTGCGCAGGAGCTGGAACGACTCAATCACGCCAATGTCCCACCATAGCTGACTGCGTTGCCCGAATACCACACCGATATTTTTCACGAATTTCTCGCGCTCCAAATACGGAACATACCCACCTACTGTCAGGTTTCCGGAAGTCGGCACGAGAATACCTGTGAGCATTTTGATCGTGGTCGATTTCCCAGCACCGTTCTCGCCGATATATCCACAGATCTCACCTTCAGGAATGGAAAAGGAAATGTCCTTCACCGCAGTCACTTCCGTATATTCCCTTTTAAACAAATCAGCGAAGGCCCCTTTGAGACCCTCGCGGTTTTTTTGTACTTTGAATGTTTTGCGTAAGTCTTGTACTTGAATAGCAGTCATATTGTACCTCACTAAGCTTAGAGTTGGTTCCCAGTACCCCATTATAATAGAAGAAGCGCAAAAGCACTACTTCAATCTTTACTTAGCCAGTCTTTCATTTAGCGAATGGGTGTCCTTCACAGCTTCTAAATGCCCTGAGCGAGCAACTTTAGTCCGCAAATATTTCTCGTTAAAAGAAGATACATCTCCCCATAACGCTACTCTTTTCACGGCATTCATCCCTGCAGCCTTGAGCGCATCCAATTTCTTCGGATTATTCGTAATCAGCGTCACTGGTTTGTGACGTAAATTTTGCAGAACACTGATTGCCTCTTCGTAGTTTCTTGAATCATCAGCAAATCCCAACTCTAAATTAGCCTCAACTGTATCGTATCCTTCTTCCTGTAAAAGATACGCTAAAGATTTGCTGAACAGGCCAATGCCTCTTCCTTCATGATTCGCGAGATAAAATAATGCCCCAGAGCCATGCTCAACAATCATTTTCATGGATTGATGCAGCTGGAAGCCGCAATCGCAACGTTTACTGCCAAAAATATCGCCAGTATGGCAGATGCTATGCATCCGGATCAATGCATCCTCAGACCCTTCGAAATCGCCATATACCAACACACTGGATTGTTGTCCTTCTGCTAAGTTCATGGATGGCAAACGTGAAATTAAAGCTGCCGTTGCTTTACTGCTATCCTCTTGAAGAAGCTCTGCATCCGTTGTATTCAGCCAGTTGTACCATTTAAAAACAACGGTCTCGCCGTCTAAATTCACCGGTAACGTGATGGGTCCAACCAATATATTTGTGGAATTTGCTAAAGGAATTCGCGTGATTTTATTCTGTAAAATAGAAGTGATTTCTGGTTTAATCATAATTACACCTTCCTCATTGTTCATCAATGCTTAGATAGAGCTAAGCATAAGGATAAAATATTAGTTAAATTATAAGTAACTATTTGTAAGTAAGTTTATCATTGTAATATAACTTCGTCAAGTTATAATATATCTTTAAATATTTATAATTACTTTATGTAAGTTTATGATATAATGAATGTCGAGGTGATATTATGAATGATTTCAACATGTGTCCTCGCTTTGAAAAAGCGGTAGACTTGCTAAGTAAACGTTGGGTCGCGCTGATCGTTTTCGTGCTTATGCCAGGGCCACGCCGTTTTGGTGAAATTGAGAGCTGTCTGTCCAATCTCAGTGGCAAGGTGTTATCTGACCGATTGAAGGAAATGGAAACCGAAGGCATTATAGAGCGAACTGTATATCCTGAAATGCCAGTACGTATTGAGTACTCTCTGACTCCAAAAGGCACAGCGCTTGCTCCTATACTTGGTGAAATTGGAAACTGGTCTACCGAATGGATTGAGCTTGGTATTAAGAAATGATTCCCGCTACACAACATAAAGAGCCCTAATTGTCCCGATCATGAGACAAGAGGGCTCTTTTTGGATTAACACCCCCTTTATAAGTCTTTTCGCTCGAAGCGAAGTAGACCTATAACAAAAGCTAACAGGGTATATCCTATCGCATAAAAAATAAACATATTTGACGGAACCGTATTAAAATCCAGCAATCCATTCATGCTGCCGAACAATCCCATCATTCCACTCATTTCATTAGCGCTGAACAGGACGGCGGTCATTTTCCGCTGTAAACCATCCACTGGCATAAGCAGTGCCATCATTCCTGACAAATTATTTAATGTGTCAAGGACATCGGGTTCTAATCTCAGCGATCCTCCGATCTTATCAATCATCCCGCCTAACCAGCCTGCTCCATATAACATTGTCATAAAGACACCATTTCCCACTGCTGAGAAGAATCCAGAACCCAGCATAGAAATCGTAATTAGCAAAGGCACTACAGAGGAGAATAACAAAAATGATTTCAATAGGACTACGGCATCTCTAGGAACGGTGGCATGGATCTCAGTAATCCATAAAATAGAAATAAATAAAATCAGGGCATAACCGATCCCAAGCGTCACATATCCAAGCCAGCGACCTGTGTACCATTTCCACCGCGGCAGCGGTCTTGGCAGTAAAGCCTGCATAACCCCTTGTTCCGCTTCACCTGCAATAGCTGAGAAGGAACTGAAGATCGCCAAAAAGGCGAGTACAAACGCGCCAAAAAAGAATCCAAGTGATAATATAAAAGCACCATTTGTAAAATTAGCTAAGAGATGCTCGCCACTGCTAATATCTGTTCTGTTCGGTATTCCGCTTTGTCCGATCGTATTTGCCACAAACCAAAATCCTATAAGAAAGACAATGGTCATAAGCAATGTTAATACCATTACTCGTTTACGCAGCAATTCCTTCCAGGTCATTCCTATGATTATTCTCATTCGTGTTCACCTCTGTGACTTAGGCCGGATACAGCACTCATAAACCAGTCTTCCAGACGTTCTCGCTTCCGTGAGACTTCATATAAGGTCATGCCCTGTTCAATAATTAACGTGTTCAGCCAGCCTACTTGCTCCTCATTCTCCAATTCCGCTTCCAGCCAAACTGTGCTACTCTCCAATGTAGCTGGGAATGAAGCTCCTTTTTCAGATTGAGCTCCGATATCCGCTGAAACTTTGATCTGAAGTTCAGTACTATCCTGTAACCAAGACAACAAAATAGGCGTAAAACCGCCCACTTTAAAATGCCAGCTTGTTCGCTTATTTAAGATCTCAGATACTTTCCCATGCCGCAGTATAACTCCGTTATTCAGCAGTGCCATACGGTCGCAGATGAGTTCAACATCCTCCAGTAGATGAGAGTTAAGAAATATTGTAACTCCCTTCTCTTTTAGCCTCTGCAAAATATTCCGAACTTCCTGACGTCCAATCGGGTCTAGCGCCGATGAGGGCTCATCCAGAAAAACGATGGCCGGATTGTTTACAAGAGCGCAAGCAAGCCCTAATCTCTGCTGCATCCCTTTGGAATAATGTTTCACACGATCCCGTCCACGGTTTCCAATTCCAACTTCCGCTAGAAGCTCTGGAATTCTTTTGTCGGCTACAGATCGATCTACACGGCACAGCTTGGCATGCAGTCTTACTACTTCTTCCCCCGTAAGCCATTCTTGATAGCGATATAATTCCGGTAAATATCCGATTTGGGACTTGGCTTCAAGTGAACCGATCTTATGACCAAATAGAGTAGCACTACCATTCGATGGACGAATGAGACCTACCAACATTTTGACAAAGGTACTTTTCCCCGCACCATTAGGGCCGAGGAAGCCAAAGGCTTCCCCTTTCCCAACAGTAATCGTTACATCACGGCAACCACGTCCGTTATCATATTCTTTGGTCAAAGACTTCGCTTCTATTGCAGCAGCCGTCATTATTCAATCAACTCCCCTAGCTTCTCTAAGAATACAGCTTTATCTGTATACACGCTTCCTCCGTTGAAATCAAACAGTTGTCCGTTCTGTACCCAAACGGCCGAGTACACAATCCCTTGACTATATTCATTCTGATTCAGTAGAACCGTTGTATCTTTAATCTTTATTTGATCGGTATTCAGGCCTTTTACCAGTGGCAGAGGAATTTCACCCGATAAAATGCGGCTCTGCTTTAAGCTGGATTTCAGATAATCTGGCAGCAATGGAAAATCGATTATAGCTTCCAAAGCTTCATCAACCTTTATAGTTGGATCTACCGTAATTAAAGGAGTCTTCGTCTGTGTAAGATTAGCCCATTTATCATTATCAATCGAAAGATCATAATTCACGATCTCCGAAAGATCTAATTTAATTTCTTTCCCATCTATGGCTTCTGGAAGAAGCTGTTTTGCACCCAATCTTTTCATTGCTTTATTAACTGCTTCAATATTAAGCTTCAAGGTTATTTCTTGTGAATTGGTTATATATGCGCTCTTCACATTCTCGAGCAAAGTTCCGCTTGGAAGTGTAAAACCTAGAGTCTCTTCCACCTGATTTAGCGGAATAATCCCTTTATTTGAACCAAAGGAACTTGTAAACACACCAAATTTGTTCATAGCTTCATTCATGGATTGACTTTCATTTACCTGATAAAAAATATCCCGGATATCATTTTCATTCACAACTGTAACTTCTTCCATCCGAAATTGATTCAGCAGCGATGCCATAGCCGTATTTCCTACTGGAGTTCCAAGTATAACCGCAAAGATCGCGGCACCTGCCACTGCTACTCCCCATTTGCGCCGACGATTCATGCGAGGACGCTTGGATGGGCGATTAGCTGTTGGATTGTCATCCGTAGATTGAGGCTGGTCTATTTGTGGATCTGTTTTGTCATCATCTTTCATAACATCCACAGACAACTGCTGACTCCACACAGACCATTTGGGACTTGCAGGCTCAGACGCTAACTTGTTTTGCAATTTGGCCCAGGCTTCATCTGTATGTTGTTTATTATGATCTTGATTTAGCGGTTGTTTAGTCATTAGTAATCCCTCCTAAATAATTTGGAGCTTCGCTTATCTCGTTTTGTTATTCCGTCTGAGACAGTGATTTTGCTGCATTTTGTCTTAACCTCTGGGTCGCACGGTGCAGTAATGTCCCTACTACGGGAGGTCTTAGACCAAGCTCGCCTGCTATTTCCGCATAACTGTAACCAGAGTATCTAAGCAGAAGCGCTTGTCTATCCCTGTCAGGCAGCTCGTTCAACCATTCATGAACATCCTCCTGATCCAGCTTACTGATTAAGACTTCCTCTCCTGAAGGAGGTGATTCCCCCACTTCGTATAACTGTTCTTGTTTATTTTGCAGCCGCCGTTCCCTTGCTTTTTTGTCCAGATAATCATATCCAATACGAGTAAGGACTCTATGAAGCCAGGCACCCAGCGCTGCTGGATCATCTGGGGGGTTACGATACAATCTCAGAAAAACTTCTTGTGCCAAATCATCTGCTGCCGACTCATCACGAACCAAAGCGGTCAGCTTACGTCTGACAATAGGATAATGTTCATAGAATATTGCTTTAAAAATTTCAGATTCCGGAATTTCCATCTTGTAAATCCTCCTTATCAGCTGCAGCTATAAGTAAGACGACTATCAATGTATTTTTGTATCAAGATTACGTAAAAAAAGACAGCCCCTAAATTAATAAGGAAACTGTCTTCTAGTGTTTACCTAATTCTAATGTAACGATTAAGAATCTTTTTAGATAAAATACTCCGTTCCAGCCTAAGCTCCCAGAGCTGCTCTTTCCACTGAAACTGTTGCTCTGAATGTTCATTCTCCCGTAACTTCTCAAACAGCTTCATGATCATTATGTTAATGGCATCAAACCTTGACCAAAGTTCTATTACACTTTCTTCTTGTATCTGAGGACTTTCCGCTGCTGCACTAAGATTCTTTAAGCGCTCAATGATGTCAGCCTGCCACTGCCCATCTTTAATCGCCTTGGCGTAATTTAAAAGATCCAAATAATCATCGACTGACATGTGTACCGACTCCTTTGCTTACTTATACCAAGTATTATACTAGGCATTATCTATAAAGCAACCCTTTATCTCTGGACACAGCAAAAAAACAGGACTGGTGTAGGAACCAGCCCTGTTTAATGAATTTAACATGATCAATTTACTTATAACAGCTTTTGAATATCATCTTTAATTTGCTCTGATTTTGGACCAAATACGATCTGCACAGCCCCTTGACCCAGTCTCATAACACCGGAAGCTCCGAGCTGTTTCAATGCGGAATCTTTAACGGCTTTTTCGTCATTAACAATCAGACGAAGACGTGTGATACATGCATCGATATTGCGGATGTTTGATGGACCGCCGATGTTCTCAAGAATTTGAGCAGCTTTAGAAGACGATGAAGGCGTTCCATTACCTCCAGGTGGTGCTAACAGGCTTTCTTCATCATCATCTTCACGTCCAGGTGTTTTTAGCTTGAACAATGAGATAATAAAGCGGAATAGTACATAATACAAGACGAAGAATCCAAGACCCACAGGAATAAGTATCCATGCATTAGTAGACAGTTTCAGGTTTACAAGATAATCGATCAAACCTGCGGAGAAACCAAAACCAAGCTTGACATCTAAAATGTACATCAAGGCCATGGAGAATCCTGTTAATAAAGCATGAACTCCGTACAAGAGTGGTGCTACGAACATAAAGGAGAACTCAAGTGGTTCAGTGATCCCTGTTAAGAAAGAAGCAATGGCAGAACCGATGAAGATGGAAGCAACCATTTTACGTTTTTCCGGTTTAGCTGTATGAATAAATGCAAGTGCTGCCCCTGGAAGCGCAAACATCATAATTGGGAAGAATCCAGTCATAAACATCCCAGCAGTTTTATCTCCAGCGAAGAAGCGGTACAAGTCACCATGCACCAGTTCACCAGCTGCATTCGTAAAATCACCAATTTGGAACCAAGCAATCGTATTAAGCACGTGGTGAAGACCGAACGGAATCAGCAAGCGGTTAGCTGTACCGAAGATGAATGCTCCAACAGCCCCCAGTGACACAACCCAGTTCCCGAAGTCACTAATAACATCTTGTATCGGACTCCAGATCATACCCACAAATACAGCAAGAACCATCATAGAAGCTGCCGTAATGATTGGGACAAAACGTTTACCTGCAAAAAATCCGAGCCAATCAGGCATTTTTATATTGTGGTATCTCTTGTATAAGAACGCTGCCCAAGCACCGGCAAAAATACCACCAAGTACACCCATGTTCAATACAACATCATCATTGATGAAAGAGAATTGAAGCGGTACGATAAGCAGAATCTTAGTCAGTACCATATACGATATTACTGCTGACAAAGCTGCTACGGCGTCACCGGCAAATCCAATGGCAACCCCTACCGCGAAGATTAAGGCTAGGTTACCGAAGATCGCATTCGCTCCGGCGTTTAGAAATGGAGCAAAGTATTGATTCAGAAATCCACCAATGGTCGCTCCTAGCGGAATATCTTTTTCGTAGTTAAGCAAACCAAACCCTTGAAGAATAGCTGCCGCCGGCATGGTTGCAACAGGAAGCATTAACGACTTACCTAGTTTTTGTAGAAAAGCCAACATTTAAAATCATCCTTTCGGTTCAATAGTAGTAGTGCTCTATAAACCATTTACTTTGAAGCCACGGTAAGAATCAGATCCTGTCCTGCTGTAACCTGACCATAATGTCCGCTTACTTGAGGTGGATTCTCCTCTGTACTGGTCACGATTACAGGCGAAATTGTGTCACAACCTGCCGCGCGAATTACGTCCAGATCAAATTCGATTAGGGTTTGACCTGCTTTTACTTGATCTCCAGAGGTTATATGACTGACAAAACCGTTGCCCTTGAGGCTGACAGTATCGATTCCGATATGTAATAGCAATTGCATACCGGAGGAATGTTCCAGAATGACTGCATGACTCGATTTCACGATATGAGCAACCCTACCGTCAAAAGGCGCTTTCAAAATTCCTTCAGAGGGTTTTATTGCAATTCCGTTACCCATATGACCGCCAGCAAAGGTTTCATCCGGAACCTGTGCTAGTGGAACTGACTCCCCGCTGATTGGTGCCATGATTTCGATGGTATGTTCAGTATGTTTCTCTTCTTTTTTTGATTTCCATTTGGAAAACATATGCTCCACTCCTCTTAAGATGTTAATTTGATTTCACTAAGGTCTGAAATAACCGGTGCAAATGCATGGCTAGAAAACATAGTTCTTCTTCCGGAATTTCGACCTCAAGCGATCTTTGCATTACTTTACCGAGCTTTTTAGCCAGCTTGTATTCCTCTTTGTATTCTTTCTTAATATGTTTCACAAAGGGATTATCTATTAGTGATCCTTTTAAAATACGTTCCAGAGAAAAACGCAAGTGGATCATTAATCGGATATGATTCATACTGCCGTGCTCAAAAGTTATCTTTCGTTCTTGCTGAATCATGTCTAGAAGCTCATTGACAATATTAGAGGCCTTGACTAACTGACCAACCGATACATTATTGACTGCTGAATACACATGATAAGTAAGAAATCCAATCTCATCTTCGGGGATTTGCACTTGAAATTCAGCATTGATTTTCTCCGATGCCTTGTAAGCGATCTCAAATTCCTTCGGAAATGACATTTTGGTTTCTTGCAAAAACGGATTAATAATATCCATCCCGTTGCGCAGACGGTAGATGGTGAACTGTATGTGGCTCGGGAGTGCCAGATAAATCTTGTCGTTTAACTTGTCAGGAAATTGACTTTGGATATCTGCAATTATCTCATCAGTTATTTTCATTACCTTAGGATCTATATCTTCCAGCAAAACTTGATATTGGCTCCAGGCTTCGCGATCTTCTAGACGAAACAATTTCTCAATTCGAGCATCATTTCCTTCGATCACACCAGAACCCTTCACTGCAAATCCAATACCTTTGCCAATGATGACATATTCCTTCCCGTTTTTGCTTCCCTGAACCATTACAACGTTATTCCCAATTACACGCTGTACTTGAAATTGCTCGATCTCTCGCGACAAGCTCATCACTCCTCTCCCTAATTATCGTCAAATTGGAACAAAAAAAGCCAAGAATTGTCTAATGGAAATAAAGACAATTCTTGGCTCATGCCCTTAACGGTAACACGCCACTAAAATATAAATGATCATTTATGAACATATCATAATTCATGAACTGCTAACTCGTCAATGGTAAATTTAGAAATGTCAAGCGGAGCTCCCATTATCCCAAACAGCGCCTTATAAAAACTCTTCCACGCGAGGAAGCTTATCTTTAAGCTGGCGGACGTTAGTTTCAAGCCTCAGAATAACCTCTTCCAATTCTTTTGGATCAATGCCTCGGGAAACAGGAACCTGGATAACCTCTGTTTTTGTTTCTGCCTTTAATTCCCGCATTTCCAGCTGCTGCTCTTGCCATTTATCCATCAGATCAGCTATCGTCGCATAGAAACGTTCGTAATCTTTGATTACGCTGTCCAGAAATGTATCTACTTCCTCCGCATCGTAGCCACGCAGCTTCATGCTGAATTCTTTTTCATGTATGGTTAGAGCGTCTAATGTGATGCCAAGTTGACTGAACAGCTTCCGCTGTTTGTCTAACCGGCGTTTCATATGTTCATCCATCTTTTGCTACCTCCAAGTATATACTGCAATCATCCGGCAGTAACCATTATAACAGGGTGAGAGCATCCTGAAAATATTACTATAGTTGCAGTTCTAATAGTTGTCCACAACAGCTTTATTCAAAATGCCTAAGCAACGGTCAAGATCCGTCTTTACCTGCTTTTTATATAACTTTGCTTTCTCTTCTCCATCTGAGGTGAAATGGTAAAGTACGATTTCTTGAAAATCCACTTTAGGGTCATTGCCTTTCAGCTGCTTGGTTCGATATAAAATCCCTTGCTGCACCAGCTCATGCAGGGCGCGATAGATTTCACTCTGTGGAGGAGAATAACCATGGGCTTTGAAATCCCGACGTAAATCCTCCAGCATTTGATATCCGTAACCGCGGTGTTGTTCTACCATTGTTATAAGATACACTTTGATAAACGCTCGTTGAGCAATCATAAACGCCATATAAACCCTCCTCATGTTGTAAATGTTGTTGGCTAATCTTTCCTTCTATTACTCTAGTATAAGCACTATTTTCCAACTTTCACAACCTGAAATTTGATAGAGGGTTCACTTATTACGTTGTTTATAGAAATTTGGTGGGATATAGGATGATTTATGTGGATGTGAGTAGGTAGAGTTTGGTTTTTTTGTGGTTTTCTATTGTGAATTTTTCATATGATGAAATTATGGAATAAATGATTGTACATCGTTGATTTCGTAGAATGATCCTCGAAGAATTAGGTCCACATGCTTCTGCACGATACAAACTCTATCTGAACCCGCATGCTTCTGCACCCCCTTCCATTCTTTGTTTAATTTGATTCGTTTGGTTTGTTTGGATTGATCAGTTTGGATTGATCAGTTTAGTTTGATCAGTTGCTTGTTCGAGCTACTATCGGACCCAGTTGACCCTATTCGCTGCTTTTCCCCACTTTTGGTGTGCTATCGGACCCCATGGGCGCTATTGGCATAAAAAGTAACATATATAGAGCTATTCTTGTGGAATAGCTGCACTGGTGTCCGAAACTACTCTGAAAAAGCTTAATATTTGCAAATAGCGTCTTCTGGGTCCGAAAGTTTCTGCGTGAACCAAACTCTATTTAGATCGGCAAGTTTCTACGCAAACCAAACTCTACCTGGATCCACATACTTCAGCACGTTACAAACTCCATCTGAACCCACATACTTCTGCACGAAATAAACTCTATCTGAGCCCACAAACTTCTGCACGAAATAAACTCTATCTGAATCCACAGGCTTCAGCACGCTCCCCTCCCATTCTTTGTTTAGTTTGTTCAAGATTGCTCGTTCGAGTTGCTATCGGACACAGTTGACTCTATTCGATGCTTTTTCCCACTTTTGGTGTGCTATCGGACCCCATGGACGCTATTGGCATAAAAAGTAACATATATACAGCTATTCTTGGGGAATAGCTGCACTGGAGTCCGAAACTACTCTGAAAAAGCTTAATATTTGCAAATAGCGTCTTCTGGGTCCGAAAGCTTCAATAGAACATCAATTCGAACAGCAAAACGCAAAAAAGCGATCCTCCATGTATTGAAGAATCGCTTTTTAGGTAACTAATAAGTTCCACTTTGCCAAGTTCATTTTCTAAACGTCCTTCTCAGCTATAATCCCTGCGCCACTCCGCTTTCCAAGTAACCTCTCCTAAGCACTATTTCATAGCGTTTTTCTCCATAAATTCATCCTTCGTCAATCCAAACAACAGTAAGTCTAAATACTGTCCATTTGTATAAATAACTTTACGGCGCACGCCTTCTTGAACACAACCCACTTTTCTAAGCATAGCTGCTGAGGGTTCGTTACCTTCGAGCGCACATTCGTTAAATTTGTTGAGTCTAAGCTCCAAAAAAGCATACTTCAACAGGATGTTGATAGCTCTTGTCCCATACCCCTTACCTCGATGATCTCTATCCACTTGCACGCCTATACTGAACGTACCATTTTTCTCGTCTATGCTATTAAAATTTACTCCAACCACATATTAATCATTTAGATTCTCGATCTTAAACATCAGCCGCTGTGATGAGAATTCTGCAAATGTGAACAGATCTTAGTCTTATTTTCTCATCCTGCCAAAAATAATGACAGTAATCTATCTCTCTCATCTTATACCTCCGAGTCAATAATTTAGAGATTATGATAACACATCTACAGGATTATATTGGTATAGTATTTTTAAAATCAACTTTACGGTTAAAAAGCATAGTATTATATATTCATAAAATGCGAATCCCAAAATCATCTGAAATAGAGGTATATTCTATGCATGAATATCAATTGATTAGCGATTATAAACACATCGATAAATATAAGCTTAGCTTCAATTCTTTAGCCCAATCAATCTTTGGTATTGATTTTAAACCTTGGTATGAACAAGGGGGCTGGAATGACAAATATATTTGTTATTCCTTTATCGATGAAGATCACGTCATTGCGAATGCATCTATTAATAAAATGACTATTCTCATCAACAAAAAAGAATACAACGCCATCCAAATTGGGACGGTGATGACACATCCTGATTATCGTATGCAAGGCTTATCCCGAAAATTAATAGACCACATTATCGCTAAGTACGAACATGAATACGACTTCCTCTACTTATTTGCTAATGAGCGCGCTTTGGATTTTTATCCTAAATTCGGGTTTGAACGCATGCAAGAAAGCAGCTTTTCACTTAACGTTGCTCATCTTAGCAATCAGCCAACTACAAGCTACTCTGTGCGGCCTTTATCTATAGGTAACCCTGTTGATTTTAGCATGATCAAAAATTTCGCGGTCAAAAGAACACCGGTATCCTCCGCGCTTAGCGTGATAAATAATGAACATCAGCTGCTGTTTTATTTTATTCTTCCTTTTCACGATTCCTTTTATTATATTGAAGAGGCTGACGTTATTGTGATCTTTAAACATGAGGATCATCAGCTTCATATTTTTGATATTATTAGTACAACAAGTTTTGATATCAACACAGTATTGAAAAGCATTATTTCTCCGGATACTGAAGTTATACATTTTTATTTCACACCAGATTATCCAATCGATCAAGTTAAGGCAGAATTAATTTCCCAGAGTGAAGATACCTTATTTATACGTCCGCTATTAAAAGAACTCCCTCAACATTTCATGTTTCCTATTACCTCTCATGCCTAGTTAACAAAAAAAAGGCTGCCATCTGGCAGCCTTTCTTAGTCGTGCATAGGAATATACATACTCTGTATCTCTTGTACTCCAGGGACAAATCCTAGATTTAAATAAACAGACTCCGCATCATTACCTTCCATGACATATAATCTTAGGATCGGATACTTATCTTTCAGGAGATTAAGTCCTCTTTTCAACATCCTTGTAGCAATCCCTTTTCCTCTGTAAGCAGGGATTACACCAATACTGTAAACTGCTGCGTAATCATCTTGTAAACCCAAAAGACAATTCGCAATTAGCTGTCCTGATTTCTTATCATACACAAGCGTTGACGCTGTCAGTAATTCTTCATTTGTGTAATTAGGTTCTTCACTTGGGATAAAATCTTCATAAGCGAATTTTTTTCTCCTTGTTGCCTCAAGACTTCCATCGAAGCTCGCAAAGTTACATTCGGCAATCTGCTCTTCAAGAATAAATCGTTTAGCGCCCATTCCATTATCTTCGATCTGAGGACTTTCAATCCTTAACTCTTCGTTCCATTCGACCTCAAAATGATCTGTAGGACGGTGCATCCAACGGCATCTGAACTCATCAGGCCAAAACCCTGCCCGCGCAAATAATTGAACCTGGTCTGGCAGAACCTCGAAGGTTTTTATAGGTTTTGTTCTATCCGACCAATAAATCAAAAGCTTTTTTAATAGCTTCAGCACCACAAATGTATCGTTAAACGGTGGAATAACAAATAAATGATATATCCGGTTAGGCGACATCCTTACTCCACCTATTTTAGACTCGCCTTTATAAATCCAAAAAGCGTTTCTTTGGGCAGAATTGAACCTTTCTTCTTTAAAAAAACCGTTATATTGCATATTATAATAAATGGAACAATACAGTCCCCACTCTTCTGAGTCTGCCTTACGAATAGAATAATCATTATTTAAGTCATATGAAATCTCGTATTCAGACCATGCCATTAATTGCATTTACATTTCCTCCTCGCTAGTCCTATCACCTTCTGTATTCCATAGTATCACTTCTTAAAGTAAATGTTTGGTAATAAACTGTTATATTAATCTTTTGCCGATTTAAAGCAAATGCTTTTCTTTTATCTTAGAAACGGCTTGTACCCGGTTTTTAACCTCTAACTTTTGATAAGCTTGACGTGCCATCAGCATACGCGCGAGTGTGATTTGTTCGTATTCCCGGGCAACATTAGGTTTATCATTTGCACTAATATGCCTTTTCGTTAGCCATTCATCACCGCTACTTAACAGTCCTTGCGAGAACTGAATTCGAATATATGCGGCTTCCAGCAATCTTTCCCTGCCAGGAGAATGATATTGCTTAAGTTCCGCAATAGCTGTCTGCAAAACCTCCGCTGCATCTTCCACATGACCTATTGCTTTTAACATTTTAGCTTGCAAAATAACCCCTGGTACCCACATGCTCACATGCTTCGAGGAATTACAGATAACAAGCACTTTGTCCAGTTGGACATTTGCATCTTTAAGATGATTCCTTTCATAGAAAAGATCCACCAAAAATACAAAACCATGACCTTGTAACGTTTACTATAGATGCAAATTTCTCTATGCCTTCCCTGTTTTGGTCCAATAGCTCAACGAACGTATCCACGTCTCCCTGATAAAATGCAACCGAAGCACGATACAGATCCAACCGCATTTGAATTACGGCTTGCTCTTTTTCCGGAATAATAAATTCCTCTTCCATGAAAAGTTCAACCTTTGTAAGAAGCGTTTGGCATCATCTGATCGTCCAGCGACAGCCATCGAACCCGCTTGAAAATAAAATAAATCAGGGTGCACAATCATATTTTTGATCGACAACTTATCTAGTAAATCTAGCAATGTAGATTCATCGCCATCTTTGATAATTGAATTGAAAGGCCTATCCATACATGATGCAGAAAACGTATAATCCTCTGCCTCAAAAGCATGCTGGATAGCTTCCAAGACCAGCCCTTCCTGAAAAAGAGCGGAAGGCAAGAATTAAACCCGCTGCCCATCCTTCTGTTTTTTTTCCAAGCAAAAATAACTCATCTTGTGAAAGCTGCTCGCTCAAGGATTGAGATTGTAGCTCATCTATTTCGTCAAATGTAAACCTCAGATCATCGTAACTTAATTCTAGTAGTTCCTGTTGTGCTCTTAGGCGGGATAAGGCGAGTGGCGGGAGAGTTCTACTCAATATTACAAGCTTCACATTAGCCGGAAGATGTCCGATGAAAAAGCCCATACTCTCATGAATCGATTGATTCGTAATCGCATGATAATCATCCATTATAAGTGTAATAGAGCCTGGAAGAGAATGCAGATCGTTTAATAAAAGAGGAATCGCAGTTTCTACTGAACCGTCACGAACAGACTGGATAAACAAATCCAAGCGATTTAAAAAGGGGCGAAAGATTCTCTCAATTGCAGCATGCAAATTTAACCAGAACCGTACAAGATGGTTATCTGCAAGCTATGCAACCTCATCGGAATGAGTACGAGCCCATTCGGCCGCAAGTGTCGTTTTTCCAAACCCAGCTGAGGCGGCAATAAGCGTCACTTTGGCACGATTTTCATCCATGAGTTTAGACATTAATCTTATGCGCTGAACATAATAAGGAGCCTGTTTTAACCATCTATTAAGTAGTAACATAACATTCTAGCTTTCTGACATCCAATATCAAAAAAAAGACCGCCAATTGGCAGCCTTTTCTCTAATATATTCTCGAGCATAACCAAAAAGCTGAACCCACTGCGATAATGCCTGCCATAGATACAAACAGGACATACCCTTTCTTTGTTCTAGTAACGGTGTGTTTATCATAAAACTCTGGTTTTCGAACGATTCCAAACCATAGATCAGCAATTAAATTCACGACTACTAAAGAAAAATTCTTTAATTTATTCATGTCATCTCTCCTTCTACATGTTTGGATTCATCTCTAACCTTTCAAGCTCTGAGCAAAACCTGACCTCCATGACGGGTATGATGGACTCCATCCGTAATCCATTCGAGCTTTTGTATCGGACGCTCCCCGTTCCCAGCCTTCTCTGCCCATATGCAAAGGAGGTCTAGGAGCTCCCAAGATTTCAGAAAAAACAGGCACCCAATCTATTCCTCGCGCAGGTTCATTGTCCACAATATTAACTGGACCAGAAGGCCAGTTCAGAGCAAGCGCCGCCGCGTTAGCTGCATCCTCCACATGAAGGAATGACGTAACCGCTTCTGTTGCAGTCAGTCTCCCTTGTCGAATTTCTTCTGTCATTAATCCCGCAGCATCATACCAAGTCCCTTGGCCGTACAACATTCCGTACCGCAAAATCACATGATTAGGAATTTCTGCAACTGCCTTTTCAAGTGAGCGGATACCCTCAATGGTTCTCATCCGGGATTCAGAAGCATTAGTATCTAATGGAGTATTCTCCGTGGCAGGTCCCTCACCAGCTTCATAAGCCCAAGAGATACTTTGAGCAATAATCTGTTTAACCCCGCTTGTCAGTGAAGCATCGACAATATTTCGTGTTCCTTCTATTCTTATCCTTGAATTATCTGTAAAATTCCGCTGACTTAATGAAGTCAGCTGATGAATTACCACTTCAGGTTGGGCTGCTTGAATAGCCGCAAATATAGACTCACGCTCATACACATCCGCGATTACCGCTTGTGCCCCTATGCTCTCAAGGATTGTTTTGTTTTCTTCTTTATGGGTCAGACCGATAACCTCATGCCCCGCTTGTAGTAACTTAGGAAGCAATGACCGTCCAATCACACCAGCAGCACCTGCAACAAAGATTCTCATCTATTCCCTCCTTTTCGCTGTACTGTATCTTATGGCATAGCTAGAGACAAAGCATAATTTGAATGATTATCCATATGATACCACATATGCAAAAAAGACTGCACCTCACAGTCTATTGCTAAGAGGTGCAGTCTTTGATTTGTTTCATTTTATAAAGTGGTTCATCCAAAAATAGCAGCTTGTCTTTTATAAAGATCTTCCAATACTAAGCAAGCCATTGCTTCAACAACCGGCACGATTCTCGGACAGATACATGGATCATGTCTGCCCTCCGTTTTAATCTCAACTTCTTCACCATTCGTGTTTATGGTCTGTTGAGTAACAGAAATCGAGGATGTAGGCTTTACACTTATTCGAAAAATAATCTCTTCTCCTGTGCTGATTCCGCCTATAATCCCGCCGGAATGGTTACTAAGAAATCCATCCTTATTCATCGCGTCATTATGTTCACTTCCAAGCATAGAGGCCGCTTCGAATCCAGCTCCAAACTCTATTCCTTTTACAGCACCAATAGATAACATCGCTTTAGCTAACTCTGCATCCAATTTATCAAATACGGGTTCTCCAAGACCCGGAATAACCCCTCTAATCCGACACTCCACGATACCTCCGCAGCTGTCTCCAATCGAAGCTAAGTGTTCAATTTTTTTAATCATTTCAGCTCCAGCCTTAGCATCACAGGCGCGGACTGCATTTTGTTCAATAACATCTTCATCAAAGGTTTGACACTTAATCCCTCCGACCTCTTGCGTGTAGGCTAGTACCTCAACCCCTCTTCTTTCGAGCAGTTTCCGAGCGATCGCTCCGCCAGCTACTCTTGCCGCTGTTTCCCTGCCTGATGCCCGTCCACTGCCTCTATGATCGCGAATTCCGTATTTCTGCAAAAAAGTATAATCCGCATGGCCGGGTCTAAATGAATGCTGAATATCGTTATAGGCCTCCGGTTTCATATCTTTGTTGTACAGAACTACAAAGAGTGGAGTTCCGGTTGTTTTCCCTTCGAATATTCCTGATTGTATTTGCACCACATCATATTCCTTACGCGGTGAAGTTACAGAGGACTGGCCTGGTTTCCTTCTATCCATCTGTTTCTGAATATATGCTTCATCAATTTCAACATTAGGTGTAACTCCATCCACTATGACCCCAACCGCTGCACCATGTGACTCTCCAAAGGTAGTAATCTTAAATACTTCTCCAAATGTGTTACCTGCCATAATATTCAAACCTCCATTGCCGACTCTTTTATTATTTATATATCCAAATTATAATAAGATTGTTGCGATTAATGAAATCACATTTTCAACAGACTGTCATAGAGGTGATCTATATCAAATTCTTTAACCTTGAATGGTATCGTATTTTTTTATATACGGCTCGTTACAAAAATCTAACAAAGGCTGCAAATGAATTGCATATTACACAGCCATCCGTAAGTTATGCCATTAAACAAATGGAGGATTCTTTAGGCCTCAAATTATTTCATCGTTTATCTAAAGGTGTAGAGCTAACCGAGGAAGGACGGGCGTTATTGGAATATGTTGAGCCCTCTTTAGTCATGCTGGATTCTGCACAAAAGCATCTTCATAATCTAAAGCAATTAAACGAGGGAGAAGTTCGGATTGGAGCAAGTGATTCCCTTATAAAAAATCTTTTGCTGCCGCAATTGAACGCATTCCACAAACAATATCCCGGCATACGAATTCGGCTATCACACGGAAAAACGCATGAGATCACCAAACGTTTGAAAGAAGGCGAAATAGACTGTGCGCTCGTCCATATGCCTATTGACGATCCACAATTAAGTATTCAGACGCTTGCCACCCTTGAGGATTGTTTTGTAGTGGGACGAGCCTTTCAGGAACTGGCAAACCGTTCGCTTACGGCAAAAGAACTTGCAGAGTTACCTTTTATTTTATTATCCCCAGAAAGCAGCACCAGACTGTTTGTTGATCATTGGTTTGCTGGTAAACGGTTGTCCGTTAAACCAGATATAGAGCTGGGCAGCATTGATTTACTCTCTGAATTTGCAAGACTTGGTTACGGGGTAGCCTTTATTAGCCGTTCTTTTGTAATTGAGGAGATTCAAAAAGGAGAACTTTTCGAGTTGCAATTAGATGATCCCCCTCCACCCAGGAATATAGGCTTCGCAATCCATCGCGATATGAGGTTATCCGTGGCAGCTGATTCTTTCGTCCGCATGCTTCGTATCCTTGATTAAGATCGTGCTGGTAGCAGCATATAAGGACACTGCGGAACGAGGCATGTGCTTAGCAACCATAAGGTCGCTGCGGAACGGGGGGATTTCGTAGCTGCAAACCGGGAGCGTATGCTCAGTAGGATAAGGACACAGAGTCCGGGTGCGCTTACGTAGCAATACAAGGACACAGTGGAACGATGCACGTACGTAATAGTAAAAGGACTCTAGGGAACGGTGCATGTACGTCAGCAGAACGATGCCCCACCTGCAAAGGACACCGTGATCGGGCGCATACGTAGCAGTACAAAGACAGCACGTGCGTAGTAGTATTAAGGACACTGCGTAACAGCATAAGGACACTGCGTAACAGCATAAGGACACTGCGTAACAGCATAAGGACACTGCGTAACAGCATAAGGACACTGCGTAACAGCATAAGGACACTGCGTAACGGGGCACGTTCAGAGTTGCAATCCGATGCGAATACTCTGTAGCATAAGGACACCGTGACCGGGTGCGCTTACGTAGCAATACAAGGACAGCACGTGCGTAGCAGTATAAGGACACTCCGAAACGATGCAGGAACGTAGTAGCAAAGGACACAGCGGACCTTAAACGCAATATTATCCGATATTTGGAGCCCTATCGGACCCCATTGCAGCTATTGGCAAAAAAAACAGGAAATAAGAGCCTCATTCTATAGAATAGCGTCCATGGAGTCCGAAATCCTGCTGCAAAGAGCAAAAATTAGCCAATAGCGTCATCTGGGTCCGTACCCCTCAGAAGAGGATGAGCAAAGGGGATTCCGGGAGGTGCGATGGACTAAAAATACAAAAGGAGCGATTCTCCATTAAATCGGAGAATCGCTCCTTGTAACCTTTTACCGCTTTTAAAGCAGGTTATTATAATGTTATATTTTATCGCGGTTGTAGACTTCAGCCGTCCGATCCGCTCTGTTAGCCATCGAATTTCCTAGTCTAGTGTCTTCGTTATAGACGCCTTCGTAACGCTGAGTATTCAGCGAACGGTTACCGCGGAACACATCATGTGCTTGATAGCCGCGTCCATTATCATCGACTAGTACAAGGATTTTACCGCTTTCCACATAACCTTCGTACTCTTTAGCCTCATCCTCAGGAATACCGAGCCCGATCAAGCCGCCGACTAATCCACCTGCGCCTGCACCAACTGCTGCACCTGTAAGGGTTGCAACTATAGGCCCTGCCGCCAGAATCGGTCCAATCCCCGGAATCGCCAATGCTCCGATCCCTGCTAATAGTCCGGCAACGCCGCCAACTACACCACCTGTAGCAGCGCCTGTTGCTACTCCTTCTGGAGCTTTTGTGCCTGTATCCTCTGAGATGTTTCTAAGCTCATCACGATCACGTGTGATTACTGATATTTCATCATTATTAAATCCTTGATTGTGAAGTCCTTCAATTGCTCTGGTTGCTTCTTGTTCTGTGTCGAAAATACCTACGATTTTTTTAGTCACTTGAAGCCCTCCTTAGTAATTGTCTTCGCTAGTAATTACCCTTTAAACGGGAGACCAAACATCTAAGGAAAAATTTCAAGAGCATATGTAACCATAAATTATTTTACAGGACGTGTACGATTAGTCGGAATAGCCTGTAATGGGTCATCTGGCCAATAGTGCTTCGGGTACCGTCCCTTCAGATCTTTTTTGACCTCAAAATAGGTCCCCCGCCAAAAACTTGCTAGATCAGAGGTTACCTGCACAGGTCGTCTAGCTGGTGACAAAAGATGCAGCAATACTGGCAATTTTCCCCCTCCAATTCGAGGTGTGTCCAGCTGTCCAAACATCTCTTGCAATCTTACTGCCAATACCGGGGCAGCAGGATTAGTATATTCTACAGGCACACGCGAGCCACTAGGAACAGATATATGTGTAGGTGCCTCCTTTTCCAGCATCTGCCGCTGATTCCAGTCTAACATCCCCTCAAGCGCTCGCGCTAACGGTACACGCTGAAGGTCGCGGAGGTTCCTCATACCTTGCAGATATGGCAAAAGCCATTCATCCAACGTAGCAATTAAAGCAACATCTGATACATCCGGCCAATCTGAACGTAAGGTATGCATAAACATCAAACGTTCGCGAAGCTGTATGGTTCCCTTCTCCCACGGTAGGATTTCAATACCATCTGTAGCGATGACACTTAATAGTACATTTGCCATTTCTTCTGCGGAGGGTCTTTCATGTGAAGTTTCTTTTAAGACCAACGCGCCGAGCATTGTGCGACGACGTTTCTTCACACTTCCACTTTCTTTATCCCAATACACATCCGCTTCCTCGGTGATGCGGTCTGCATGATAGGAAAGCAGTTGTCCTTCTTCTATCTCAGCTGCCAGCATAATTGCGCCCTGTGTAGCGCGATCATCGATCGAAGCAGCTACGATATAAGATGACCGGGCCAGCGGTTGCCCTTCCCGCATGGCCGCCCCCCGACCGGAGGAGAGCAGAAACGCGCCATCGCCGCGTTTCTGCCCGATCCGGTCGGGATAGGCGAACGACAGAAGCAGCCCGCAGCGGCTGATGTCGTTCACGTTCTCGCCCGGCGCGGCTTGCAGCTGCGCCAGGAAATGGCGGCTCTCGCGCTGCACAGCGCGCAGAGCCGCCGGGTCCGCTCCGCCGCTATCAGCGGAGCGCTCGAACCGGAGCAGCGCCTCAACGCGGAGCGTGAGGTCGCAATCTAGGGCCGCGGGACCCTTGAAAAGGTCCCGCTCTTGCAGCAGCGCCGCCAGCCGGCAGGCGAGCGGTGCTGCGCCAAGCTCTGCCGCGCGCAGCAGCATATGCGCGGCTCGCGGGTGCGCGCCAAGCGCGGCTATGCTGTGGCCGTGCGGCGTAATAGCGCCGCCGGCGTCCAGCGCGCCGAGCTGGCGCAGCAGCGCGGTGCCCTGCGCAAAAGGCGCAGCGGGCGGCGCGTCAAGCCAAGATAGCGCGGCAGGATCGCGCACGCCCCACAGCGCCAGCTCCAAAGCGAGCTGCGCAAGGTCAGTCTGCATAATCTCCGGCACATTGTCATCCGGAAGTCGATTATGCTCCTCCTGACTCCACAGTCTGTAGCACACGCCTGGGGCTGTTCGTCCAGCACGTCCCCGCCGTTGATCCGCGGAGGCTTTCGATACCGGGACTGTCGTTAGACTTGGCATTCCTGTGCGTGGTGAGAATACCTGTGTACGGCGCTGCCCTGTGTCAATTACCGTTCGCACGCCTTCAATCGTTAGACTTGTCTCAGCGATAGAAGTCGCAAGCACTACTTTTCGTTCACCTTGAACCGATGCAGCCACGGCTGCATCTTGGATATTTTGTGGCAGCTGGCCATATAAAGGGCGAATTACCGTCTGCTCTGCCAAGCTTCCATTTTCCAACTCACTTTGAGTTCTGCGTATTTCTCTTTCCCCCGGTAAAAAGACGAGAATATCTCCGGATTGATCAGCAAGCGCACGTCTCACAGCAGCTGCAGCAGTTTTTTCCAGTGGAAGATTCCCAATAGTTGGCACATAGATTGTTTCTACAGGATAGGTTCTGCCCGGACAATTTACTACGGGCGCATCCCCTAGTAAAGCAGACACCCGCTCACTGTCCAAGGTAGCTGACATGATAAGAATCCTTAGATCCTCCCGCAGCACAGCCTGTGCTTCCAGTGTAAGGGCAAGTCCCAAATCCGCATGAAGACTGCGCTCATGGAACTCATCAAAAATAACTAAACCCACATCACCCAAAGAAGGATCGCTTTGCAGCATTCTCGTTAATACTCCTTCAGTGACTACAACAATCCGCGTATTTTTGCCTACTTTAGTGTCATTCCGCATCCGATAACCTACCGTCTGTCCAACACTTTCTCCAAGGCAGGATGCCATGTAAGTGGCGGCAGATCTAGCAGCAAGCCTTCTAGGCTCTAACATTAAAATGCTTTTACCCGCCATCCAGGGCTCGTCCAAAAACGCCGGAGGCGTTCCAGTTGTTTTGCCTGCACCCGGTTCAGCGATAAGTACAGCTGCCTGCGCAGTGTTAAGTATGTTTTTCAGGTCAGGAAGCACCTGTATAATCGGAAGCTGTTTCATTCTATCTCTCCATCGTCTATAATCATATGTTATAATTTTCCTTGAAGTTATCTTAGATCATCTTCATCATGTGTGAAAAAACCTTAAAGATCAAGACTTACCATTCATACCCTCTATAATATTAATAAGGAGACTTACTATGATATTCGTAACAAAAGCTACAATTTCAGATCTACCCATGCTCACCAAAATAGACAGCAAGATCATTGGCAATGAAAGCCGCAAATCGAAGATTGAAAAATATATCAATCATGAGCAGTGTTACGTAGCATCACATAATGGAACGTTTGTAGGATTTGCTTGCTACGATACCACCTTTTTCGAATGCTGTTTTATTCAGCTGGTCATTGTGGATCCTGAGTTCAGACGCCTAGGCATAGCCAAAACACTCCTTAGCTACATCGAGGAACAATGCCCCACCCCCAAGCTTTTCACCTCCACCAATGAATCCAATACGATCATGCAGCAACTATGTCTTTTTCAAGGGTTTGTTAAAAGCGGAGTCATTGAGAATTTAGATGAAGGCGATCCGGAATGGGTATATTTTAAACAAATTAGATGAGTATACATGTTTAGTTACACATAACAAGCAAAAAGGCAGCTCTTCTGTCTAAAACGACTAAGAGATGCCTTTTTATTTTACACTATTTATTCTGATGTCCAAATGAATGTAGGCATTTAGGCAGTAACTTAAGCAGCGTTATTCCTCTCCCTTTATCATCTGTTCGTGTATTTGAGCACTGTATTGCATAAAAGCAGGGTTACTATCCAAGCCGCGTTCACGCAATAACTCCTGTAGACGAAGTCTTTTCATAGACAGTTTTGACCGCAAAGCCTTGCCCTCACTGGTTTCTGCACTTCCGCTATTATGACACGCCGCTAGCAATCCTTCCAACGTAACACATTCAGCTCGCAGAGAGATTTCCTCAGGCACCAGTCCGGAGTTCTTCATGATTTTAAAAGACATCCGCAATTCTTCCGGCACATCCGATAAATCCTCGAGCTCCAGCGGCTTGCCATGCCCAGGTAAATCTCGAAATTCGCCGTTACGCATAGACTCCTGAATCCGCTGCTCAGCTAACCAAGACATCATCCCCATATACGCAGCCTCCTTCACCAATGCCACACTATTAACTACCCTGCCTAAGCAAAAGTAGATTTTACGGAATTGCGTTAATTTTAGCATAAAAGACTTAGGTTTACTCAAATGCCCCTTACCCCTCCTCGCACAATTGAGCAGCTTGGAGGCTGTAACTATCGTACACAATGTATATTCTAAGTCCATAACCGCAATGTCAGCATACAATTGCCATCGTGAAATGTTTGGACCCAGGAGCTCTTGCTCGTATACTACATCCTTTATTACACATTCATTACCTCTTCGTCGCCATTGATCGTTCGGACCCAGCAGCTCTTGCTCGTATACTACATCCTTTGCATCTTCATTACATCTTCATTACATCTTCGGCGCCATAGATCGTTCGGACCCAGCAGCCCTTATTTCACTAATTTAGTCCATTTCGCTGTACTATCGGACTCAGTTGCACCTATTCGCTCAAATACGCCCTACTTTTGTTCAAAATCGCGGCATTAAGCGCTATGCGGTCCGATACTTCTAATAAACACACCAAAAACTCCAAATAGCTGCAATACAGTCCGATACATTAGCGAATCCACGCCTCCGCAAATCGTTCGGGCTCAGTAGCTCTTGCTCGTATACTACATCCTTTGCATCTTCATTACATCTTGGTCGCCATAGATAGTTCGGACCCAGCAGCCCTTATTTCACAAATTCAGGCTTATTCTCTCTGCTATCGGACTCAGTTGCACCTATTCGCTCAAATACGCCCTACTTTTGTTCAAAATCGCGGCAATAAGTGCTATGCGGTCCGATACTTCTAATAATCACACCAAAAACTCCAAATAGCTGCAATACAGTCCGATACATTAGCGAATCCACGCCTCCGCAAATCGTTCGGGCTCAGTAGCTCTTGCTCGTATACTACATCCTTTGCATCTTCATTACATCTTGGTCGCCATAGATAGTTCGGACCCAGCAGCCCTTATTTCACAAATTCAGGCTTATTCTCTCTGCTATCGGACTCAGTTGCACCTATTCGCTCAAATACGCCCTACTTTTGTTCAAAATCGCGGCAATAAGTGCTATGCGGTCCGATACTTCTAATAAACACACCAAAAACACCAAATAGCTGCAATACAGTCCGATCCATTAGCGAATCCAGGTCTCCGCAAACCGATCGAACCCAGTAGCTCTTGCTCATATACTACATCCTTTGTACCTTCATTACCTCTTCGTCGCCATAGATCATTCGGACCCAGCAGCCCTTATTTCGCTAATTTAGTCCTTTTCGCTCTGCTATCGGACTCAGTTGCACCTATTCGCTCAAATACGCCGTACTTTTATTCAAAATCGCGGCAATAAGTGCTATGCGGTCCGATACTTCTAATAAACACACCAAAAACTCCAAATAGCTGCAATACAGTCCGCAACGCCGATGCATCCTCGCTACCATGTAACGTGCGGACTCAGATGACCTTATTTCACAAATTCAGGCTTATTCTCTCTGCTATCGGACTCAGTTGCACCTATTCGCTCAAATACGCCCTACTTTTGTTCAAAATCGCGGCAATAAGCGCTATGCGGTCCGATACTTCTAATAAACACACCAAAAACTCCAAATAGCTGCAATACAGTCCGATACATTAGCGAATCCACGCCTCCGCAAATCGTTCGGGCTCAGTAGCTCTTGCTCGTATACTACATCCTTTGCATCTTCATTACATCTTGGTCGCCATAGATAGTTCGGACCCAGCAGCCCTTATTTCACAAATTCAGGCTTATTCTCTCTGCTATCGGACTCAGTTGCACCTATTCGCTCAAACACGCCCTACTTTTGTTCAAAATCGCAGCAATAAGTGCTATGCAGTCCGATACTTCTAATAAACACAGCAAAAACGCCAAATAGCTGCAATACAGTCCGCAACGCCGATGCATCCTCGCCACCGTAGATGCTACTGTTTACTTCCGCCATTCATCACGCACTTATCCCTGTCTTCACTCACTTTTCATCGTCATGCACACTTATCTCCTACATCACTCACTTTCTCCCGTCTTGCACACTTATCACCTTCATCACTCCCCTATCTTCGCCAACACTAACTCCGCGCCGTACGCAAATCAAGCTCGTGGATTTGCTTATGACCTTATTTCTCCCGCTATTTTATTACCCTCTATACCCTATAAGTTACGCTTCAGCCACACAGCCGGATCGTGCAATTCACACACGCGATTGCTATACTCTTTCTAATGAGCCTCAACTCAATAAAAAAAGGACTACCGCAGTAGTCCAAAGGAGAAATATAAATGTTAGCTAACATCCAAAAAAAAGATCAACATTATGTCGCTCGTTTCGAACGCCAGTTAAAGCATTCCGCAACTGAGATTTGGTCCTATTTGACCGAAAATGAGAAGCTTGCCTTATGGTTCTCTGAATTAAAAATCGAGGACCTGCGTGAAGGCGGACTTATAAAGTTTGATATGCAGAACGGAACGTTTGTGGATATGGAAATTACCGCGCTGCAGCATCAATCTATTTTTGAGTTTACTTGGGCTGAGGATCTTGTTCGTTTTGAGTTATACCCTAATTCAGAAGGCTGTTTACTCGTCTTGAACGAAACACTACAAACGCTTACCCCGCATACCCCACGTGATCTCGCTGGCTGGCATGTTTGTCTAGAAGTGATCCAGCATCTTTTGGAAGGCACGACGCTGAAGTCACGGAAAGACGAATGGAATAAATGGTACGAGCAATACCGGGGAGCGATCTCGAAATTAGGATAACAAGGACTCCGCGCCGTCAATTACGATTTGCGCACCTGTAATATGGATAGATTCATCCGAAGCCAGAAAAGCAACGAGATCAGCGACATTATCCGGCTTGCCCGGTCCATCTGCCAAGGGTTGCGCTCCATCAGGAAATTCAATCGGAATGACGATTGCTTCTACATCCTCGCTCATTTCAGTGGTTTCATCTATATTCGTAGCAATAGCCCCAGGGCAGATCACATTCACACGAATCTTAAACTTAGCAAGCTCGAGAGCTGCCATTTTGGCAAAAGCCACCTGTCCAGCTTTGGTAGTGCTATAAGTAGACCACCCAAAGCTGGCAAATCTAGTGTTCCCATTAATGGAACTAGTAATAATAATACTGCCCTTCCCTTTATCTTTCAGATGAGGAATAGTATATTTCAGAGTCAAAAAAGTCCCCGTCAAGTTCACCGACATCGTACGCTCCCAGTCGCTCAAGCTTAGTTCTTCTATCGGGCCCACAGCGCCATTAATTCCCGCGTTAGCGAATACTACATCCACACCTCCGAATTGTTCCACCGTACAACGTACGGCTTCCTCCATCTTTTTCTCATCCGAAGTATCTACCTCTATGGCCAGCGCGCAATCTTTTCGAAGCTTATTAAGCTTTTCTGCCAAGGAAGAGGTTCTTTCAAGATTTAAATCGAACAATGCTACATTTGCACCTTCCCGCGCCAGCTTAATAGCGGTGGCACGGCCAATTCCCGAGCCCGCTCCGGTTATAATCGCTGTTTTTCCAATAAATCTTTGTTTCTTAGATATGTTTGGGCTCATATGTAATCTCTCCTCTAATGTCTGTAAGATAAGTACTATGGATCAAGATTACCCAAATAAACCTGTAATGGAATCATCTCGTTCATAAATCTTCAGAATTTAGGCACGCCGCACAAAAAAATCTCCCCATTCAATAAGATGAGCGGAGAGTTTGTTTCGAATATTTTGATTTTTTTGATTTTTTTGATTGTTTCGATGTTCGATGTTCGATGTTTCGATTATTTCAATTCAGTTATCCAGCTTGCGTACGTCCACTTTTACAGTTAGTGTGCCTGCTCCACCGCGATATACCCCTTTTACAGGTACTATATCTTTATAATCCCGTCCATGACCCAGCTTGATATAACGCCAGTTCACTTCAACATTATTCGTCGGATCAAAACCAAGCCAGCCCGTACCCGGAATATGGGTCTCCACCCAAGCATGTGAAGCCTGCTCGAAATTAGCATTGCTGCTCTGTAGATCACCGACAAAATGATATCCACTAACATATCTTGAAGGCAGACCTACACTGCGGCAGACAGCGATCATAAGATGAGCATAATCCTGACAGACACCCCGCTTAAGCTTCAGGGCTTTTTTTACCGTTGTATTTACGCTTGTTGCCTCAGGATCATAGGTGAACTGTTCATAAATCGTCGAAGATAACTTCAGAATCCATTCATACATATCCTCAGCTTCACTAAAAGGGTACTGAGAGGCGAACTCCACTAATTCAGGAGTCACCTCGGTATAACGGGTCGGCAAAATAAACTCAATATAACGGTTCTGAAACTTTTCATCATTTAATAGTTTAACTTGCTCTTCAAGGCTGGTTCGCGGAAGATCGGTACCCTGGGCTTTATCCAGCGTTACTACAGTAGCTTTCGTATGGATTACCATTTCCGTATGTGGCTTATTAACCGAATAGGCATGCACCCGATTACCGAAGAAATCCTCATACGTTAATAGATTAGCTGCCGGAGATACTTCAACCTCATGGTGATAACAGGATTGCCGATAGTTGGTGCGTGGGGTAAGCCTGATTTCATTGACACTGTCCGTAACCGGTTCTGGATAACTGTATGTGGTGGTGTGATTGATTTGAATCTTCATACAGATACTCCTTCTCGCCGAAAAAAGGCGCCCTCCATCGTTTTGCCCAATCTCTGGCAAGATATTACGAGTGATTGCAGCACATCTTCCACCAGTTCACCGGACATTTCCTCTTTCTCCATATAATCCAGCTCTGCTTTCAGCTTTCCTGCTTGACGGATGACCTTCTCATGACCTGAGCCTTTTTCTGAGGAATCTAATTCAAGTCTAGCTAAATGCTCTTCCAGCTGGTGAAAAGAAAAGCGGATCGAACGTGGAAATTTGGGATTTGCGATCAAAAAATCTAAAATGCTCTCCGGTGACATAGCATCTGCATAATAACGGCGAAACGCCTGATAACCACTTACCGATTTCAGCACAGCCTGTAACTGAATATAAATTGCATGAAGCTCTTTAAAACGGCAAGAGGCAATAACTGCCTGCAAAATACGCGTCGTATTCTCTGCCCGTTCCAGAAAACGGCCGCTCTCTATAAAATGCCATTCATTTCCCCTAAGCATTACGGATTGTTCTGCTCCTAGAAACATAGCCGCACGTTCCTTCACCTGCTGGTAGAAATGATGTGGGCCACTCATAATATCAGCGACTGACCGCTCCCCAAGCCATAGATTAAAGCTGTTGACGATATCCCATAGCTCACTTGGAAGATGCTGACGCAGTGTGCGAAGATTATTTCTAGCATGATGTACGCAAGAGAATAATGAATTCGAATTGCCCAAATCGAGTGTAATAAAGGATAACACGTCCTGTTCAGAAAAGGTTTCGAACTGCTGCAAATACTCACTTCGAACTCCTAATGCATCGATAAGCCTCGACCATTTATGTCCTTCTTCCTGAAAATCCTCTTCCTGCTGGATATGATAATGTACATTGATTAGCCGCGCATGATTCTCTGCCCTTTCAATATATCGGCCGATCCAGAATAAAGCCTCCGCATTTCGATTCAGCATCTTTAGCCACTCCTTTATCCTCCAAATTGATGCTGCATATTTTTGATTCACAATCAAGGCTTACAAGATAATAGATCAAGCCATAACCCAAGTATCCTTTACGCCACCGCCTTGCGAGGAATTCACAACCAGTGAACCTTCTTTCATAGCCACTCGTGTTAATCCACCAGGTATGACATGCGGCTTCCGGTCTGCGCCCATTAATACAAAAGCCCGAAGATCGATATGCCGGGGTGCCATAGTGCCTCCCGACAATACTGGCGCTCTGGACAAGGACATAATTGGCTGTGCCACATATCGGTCTGGATCGGCAATAATTTTCATTCGGAACTCGGCTAATTCTTCTTTGGTCGCCTCACTTCCGATCAACATCCCATATCCTCCGGATAATGAGGTTTCTTTAACAACCATTTCGGATAGGTTCTCAAGAACATACAGGCGTTCATCAGGTCTGGACAACAAATACGTCGGCACATTACCAAGGATCGGCTCTTCATTCAGATAATAACGAATCATATCCGGTACATAGACATACATCGCTTTATCATCTGCAACACCGGTTCCCGGAGCATTAGCAATCGCTATGTTACCTGCCCTATATGCATTCATAAGTCCTGCCACACCCAGTAAAGAATCAGGTTGAAAGGCTAGCGGATCAATGTAATCATCATCCAACCGACGATACAGCACATCCACGCGACGCAGTCCGTTCATTTCTTTCAGATATATTTTGTGATCCTTTGTTACCAAATCTCGTCCTTCGACCAAATGTATACCCATCTGCTGTGCCAAAAAAGCATGTTCATAATATGCAGAATTGTATTCTCCAGGCGTTAGGAGTGCTATAACCGGATCTGACCTTCTTGAAGGAGATAGACTACGAAGCACGGATAAGAAGCGATTTAAGCTATGATCTACATCTCGGATGGAGCTGGCAAAGGACAATTCAGGAAACAATTGATTCATAAGCGTTCTGCCTTTAAAAAGATAGGAAAAGCCGGAGGGTGTTCGCAGGTTGTCTTCAAGTACATAATAATGCCCATCGTGGTGGCGGATCAGATCGATTCCTGAGGTGGTGATATAAGCTCCACCGGGCACTCGCAGACCTGACATTTCTGGCCGGAAATAACAGTTGGAAATAATCATACGCCTAGGGACGATGCCATCTTTAACAATGTATTGCTCATGGTAAATGTCATGAATGAATAAATTCAAAGCTGTGATACGCTGAATAATTCCAGCTTCTAGCCTCTCCCACTCATTCTTAGGGATAATACGTGGAATCATATCGAAGGGGATCGTTCGCTCCATAGGATGATCCTGAGCCGGGTTGTAAAGCGTAAAGGTAATTCCTTCTTCCATCATCCTACGCTGCATTAAATTTTGCTTCCCTTGCAGCTCTTCGGAGCTCATTCCGGAAAACATGCGATTCACATGTCTGTAGTGCGGCCGGACATTCCTCTTATCAGCATACATTTCATCGAAAAAATGCTGTAATGGATACGGAGACAGACCTGGCAGAGGATCTAATTTGGACATGAGCCCGACTCCTTTCGATAGATGTAATCTTTGTTAACAACTTATACTTTCATTTCAGAAAACATCCATGGAAATATTGGTTTATATTCTCATAATACGTAAATCCACTCGTTCATGTCAACATATATAACAGAGAAATGTGATTCCGGAGATATTTGTATTTTTTGGAATCGCTTCCTTTCTCTCTTATATAGGTTGCCGGAGATGAAATGTAGATTCATCATTGAATTGTATGCAGGAAGTGTGACAAGCATTACTGTTATGAATTTTTCATATAATGTATTTTTTATATAGTTGCCTGAGGATGTGGATTCATTGAGTATGGTATAATTTGTTGCGATGGGAGAGTGACCTATGGAGCACAAATATACTATGTCAATTGAGCAGGAAGAGACTAGGCGGAATCACATTTATCTGTTATTTGGCCTGTCTGAAGCGGGATCAATGAAGGTAGCCCTTAGTCATCTGGGTTGTCGTCATTTAATACGAGTACTTTCATTTAATGAGACGTTCTCTGCTGGACCGTTGCGTGGATTACATAATAATGAAGGCTATCATACCCGTGAGTTATGGTTTCAGGAACGATTTCCGGATCAGGGTTATCATTTAAATCCCCAGCATAAACTGGCAGCCATGATTCAGACCTTAAAAGAAATTCCCGAGGACAAAAAAATCACTATTTGGTGCGGAGATAACTCCCATGATCAGACAGGTTTACGATTTGCACTTTCTATTCTTAGTGAGAGGACGCAACCTATTCATGTTATTGATTCAGTCAAGGCTTATAGGGAGATTGCCGCTTCATTTGAAATCGGCTTATATCCCAGAGCACTTAGTCAGCTCCCAAATGAAGTTCTGCAAAAAATTATAAAAATTACCGAAAACACATCCCCTATCACCTCCGCTCAAAGAAAACAGTATGAACTAGAATGGCAAAAAATCAGCAACACCGAGGATATGCTTAGAGTTTGGGCTGATGGCCAGCTTATGAATGTTCCCGAGAGTTACTATGACGAAGAAATTCTTTCTTTAATTCTGCAATTTCAACAGTATGAGGATCGAGATGGCTACGTAAATGCAGGTCTAGTTGTAGGCACAATTATAGGGCAATGGAATTTGTATATCAGTACCTCATTCATAGAATATCGCTTCTGGAGGCTAATTAGTGAGGGAAAGCTGTTATTTAAAGGGATCCCTTACGCGATGCATTTATACTTTCTAAAAGTCGCTTAGCAGTTGCTACAAAATGACGGACAAACCCTTTATAAAAAAGAAAAGGAATGCCCTCCTAACTAAATATAGCTTCGAGGGCATTCCTTGTAAATATGACTTCTTTATGTTTATATTGTGCTGTTGACTACACTTGCTCTTCCGATTCTTCTGACTCTTCTTCCTCGGCAATTAATCCGGCAAAAAGAGCATGTACGAACTGCTGCGAATCAAATGGCTGCAAGTCTTCCATTTTTTCTCCAAGACCTACAAACTTCACCGGCAAATTCATTTCCTGACGAATCGCTACAACGATTCCGCCTTTAGCCGTACCGTCCAGCTTCGTCAAGACCAAGCCAGTGACGCCACTCTTTTCACCAAATAACTTGGCTTGTGTAAGTGCATTTTGACCCGTCGTAGCATCTAGCACCATCAGTACCTCATGTGGAGCACTTGGGATTTCTCTTTGAATGACGCGGAAGATTTTGTTGAGCTCTTCCATCAGATTGCTTTTATTCTGCAGTCTGCCAGCAGTATCGCAGATTAAGATATCCACGTTGCGTTGCTTTGCCGCTTGGACCGCATCGTACATTACAGCCGCCGGGTCAGAGCCTGCTTGTTGTTTAATGACATCTACGCCTGCGCGTTGGCCCCAAACCTCAAGCTGCTCAATCGCTCCGGCACGGAACGTATCCCCTGCAGCCAAAAGAACTTTTTTACCTTCTTGTTTGTAACGATGAGCCAGCTTGCCGATGGTAGTCGTCTTGCCCACGCCATTGACCCCAACGAACAAAATAACCGTAATTCCATTCGGATTTTCCTTCAGGCTGTTATCATCATCTCCACGCAGTAGCTCCATAAGCTTACGGGACAAAATCGGCTTCAGCTCGGCAGCATCTTCAATCCGATTTTGCTTCACTTCGGCACGCAAATCCTCGACAAGGGTCATAACAGTGTTTACACCCACGTCTGCACCAATCAAAATCTCTTCCAGCTCTTCGTAGAACTCTTCATCTATCTTTTTGCGGCGGATGATAAGGTCGGAGACCTTCTCTACAAAACCTTTACGGGTTTTCTCTAATCCGTCGCGGAATTGTTTCGTTACACTTTCCGTTTTGCCGGAAATGCTTTCTTTTAATTTTCTAAAAAAGCTCATTTGGTTCCTCCTAAAAGTTTCTCTTCTTTGATGAATTTAAGCAATCTCAGCTTCTTCATCCTCTAAACGTACTGAAACGAGCTTGGAGACACCGCCCTCTTCCATCGTTACTCCGTATAACACGTCCGCCTCTTCCATCGTTCCTTTGCGGTGCGTAACGACGATGAACTGAGTTTGTTCAGAGAACTCGCGTAAATACTGTGCAAAACGAACAACGTTCGCTTCATCGAGCGCAGCCTCGACCTCATCCAATACGCAGAACGGAACTGGCTTCACTTGCAAAATAGCGAACAATAACGCCATCGCAGTTAGAGCGCGTTCACCGCCGGATAAAAGCTGCAGATTTTGCAATTTTTTACCCGGTGGTTGGGCTACGATATCTATACCTGTTTCCAGCATATGTTCCGGATCCAGAAGCATGAGATCCGCTCGCCCGCCGCCGAACAGCTTTGAGAACACGGTCCCGAACTGTTTGCGGATCGCATCAAAGGTCTGTTTGAAACGTTTGGACATTTCATCTTCCATCTCGCGGATTACTTGATACAAGGTAGTCTTAGCTTCGACTAGATCATCTTTTTGTCCACTGAGGAACGTATACCGTTCATGGACCCGCTGATATTCTTCGATCGCCCCTAAGTTAACCTCTCCTAGCGCAGAAATACTGCGCTTCAAACGCTGTACATCGGCTTGTGCGGCAGGTACATCTTCAGGCACTGGATATCTCTGTTTTGCTAATTCATAACTTAACTCGTAGTCATCACTCAGCTTGCGGAGAATATTATCCAGCTCCACATCGAGTCGACCGACAGAAACTTCAGTGGCACGCAGCTTGTCCTCAACTACTTTAAGGGCCTGACGTTGATCTTTAGTCTTGCCTTCCTCAAGTTCCAGCTTGCGGGTTAACGCTGTACGCTCAGCACGTGCAAAATCCAAAGTTCCAGTCGTCTCTTCCTTCTTCAAGCGGTAACTGTTCAAATCTTCCTTCTGCTTCACAGCTTCCAAAGCATTGTTAGCCAGATCCTGTTCAATCGTATGTAACAGATTTCGATTCTGGCGCAGCTCCTTGTCCTGAGAACCCACATCTTGTCTTAGGCGACGTAACTGCTCCTCCAGGGAGAATATCTCCTGATCAAGCTTGCCTTCCGAGACTTTCATACTGGTCAACTTGCCTTGCAGCTCTTCCTTAGCTGATTCATTCGCTTTACGCGCTGATTCAGCGTTACGGATACCTTCATGGGCTTCCTTTTCTTCCTTTTCAAGGCGTTCAAGCTCAGCAGTGGCTTGTTTCCGCGTTTCTTCAAGCGCATGTACTTCACTCTCAAAGCCACTGCGTTCCGCACCTGTGCTCTCCACTTGCTCCTGCACATGCCGAAGCTCATGCTCGAGCTGCTTCAAATCACCGGAGACTCTTTGCTCTTCCAGTCTTTTCTCATCGCCATCACGGCGCAGATCCTCCAGCTTCACGCTAGCGTTCTCCTGCTCCTCACGAAGTCTGGCAATGCCTTGCTTCAGCTTCACTATTTGACGTTCGCTTTCTTCAATCTCACTGCTTAATTGATCCAGCTGACGTTTACGGCTAAGCAAGCTATTATTCTTCTTATGCTGGCTACCCCCGGTCATCGAACCGCCGGCATTAACTACATCGCCTTCCAGGGTAACTACCCGATAACGATATTGGCATCTAGCGGCGATACGGTTCGCTTGCTCCAAGCTCTCCGCAATAACCACATTGCCGAGCAAACTGCCAATAATGCTAGTATATTTATCATCGTAACCAACGAGTTCGGAACCAATTCCAACAAATCCGTCAGCATCACCCACCATACCACGGTCACTGCCAGAAATCTGGCGCGGCCGGATAACATCTAGCGGAAGAAAGGTAGCTCGTCCCAGCTGACGTTGCTTTAGAAATGATATCGCTTGGCGGGACACAGTTTCATTATCCATGACCACATGCTGAAGTGAAGCACCTAGAGCAGTCTCAATCGCCATTTCCAGCTTCTCCGGAACAGAGATCAGCTCCGCAACCGCACCATGCACACCGTTGAGCTGCCCTTTGCGCGCACCCTTGAGCACTTCTTTAACCCCAAGCATGAAGCCGTCGAAATCATCCTGCATCTCTTTCATGGTCTCATGACGAGAGACTTGCGCTTCCCGCTTCTGTTCCCATTTCCGAAGACCGGATTGTGTTTCTTCGATCAGCTTCTGACGTTTACTGAGCTGCTCACTTTCAGTGATATAAGCCCCGCGAAGATTGCTAAGCTCCTTCCCCAGCTGGGCAATCTTGTCCTTCAGCCCTTTCTGGTTGGCAGACAACTCTTCATGCCGGGCTGTCCATTTGCCGCTTTCTTCTTCACTGCGGCTCATACGACGTTCCAGATTCTCCTTTTGCTGATCCGCGTAACGAATTTCGTTACGTGCATTCGCCATAAGGTTCATTAGCTCCAAAAGAGCACTTTTGAGCTTTTCTTCCTGGCTCTGGCTAATCCCGTCTGCCACACCTTCAAGCCTTGTCTCTTCATCTTCGATCTGTTTCCGAAGATCCACAAGCTTAAGCCGCGATTGCTCAAGCTTAAGCTCCAGATCCACGACTTCACGCTGACGATCTGCAGAACGCTCGCCAACCGAACCTAACGTGAGCATTAACTGCTCACGATTACTTTCCAGATTACGTTTGCGTTCCCTCAGCACTTCACCGTAACCTTCGCTCTTCTCAAATGCTTCGCTATAACGCAGCAATTGCTCTTGCTGCTTCTCGATCTGTGCTTCGATTGTGCGCAGTTCAGAGCGCCCGCTCTCCAGCTTGGCATCATGAGCCGAAACCACAGTAGACAGCTCCAGCTGCTCGTCCTTCAACGTTTCAAGCTTAGCGTTACCTTCCTGCCAAGCGGTATGAATGCCTTCAATCTGGTGTACGTATACTGAAATTTCCTGATGTTTTAATTGTTCGCGAAGTTCCTTAAAGCGGATAGCTTTCTCGGACTGATCCTTAAGTGGCCCAATCTGATCCTCAAGCTCACTGATCAAATCATGAATACGAAGCAGGTTCTGCTCGGTATCATCCAGCTTTCGACTTGCGTCTTTCTTGCGCGATTTATATTTTACAATACCTGATGCTTCTTCAAAGATGCCTCGCCGATCTTCGGAACGAGTACTTAGAATCTCTTCAATCCTACCCTGCCCGATAATCGAATAGGCTTCACGTCCGATACCAGTATCCATAAACAGCTCTGTGATATCCTTCAGACGGCAGGATTGCTTATTAATTAAATATTCACTATCTCCACTGCGGTGGACTCTCCGAGTCACTGTAACTTCGCTGAAATCCAGCGGAAGTGTGTGATCTTCATTATCAAGCGTAAGTGATACTTCGCCATAATTCACGGCTTTACGCGCATCACTTCCAGCAAAAATGATATCCTCCATCTTGCCGCCACGCAGTGATTTAGCACTCTGTTCGCCGAGTACCCAGCGTATGCCGTCAGAAATATTGCTTTTGCCGCTTCCGTTCGGGCCAACTACAGCCGTTATACCGCGCACAAACTCCATTTCTGTTTTGTCGGCAAATGATTTAAAACCAGCTAATTCTATCCGTTTCAAAAACATACTTGCCAATCACCTCTGACCCATTATACCATAGCGTTTGTACCCTAAAAAACCATTAAGATGTACCTTATCCTTTGTAACGCGGAACATATAAGTTCTTATATTGTCGAAAAAGAGCAGCAACGGTCTGAGCTCCGCCTAAACGCCGGTATTCAGACCTTTGCTGCTCTCCTCCGCTTGTCCCCTTGATGCAAAACTCAGGCACCGTCCTCTTTCAGATGCAAAAGTGCTGCTGCTGCAGCCTGCTGCTCTGCTTCCTTCTTGGACCGGCCGCTTCCTTTACCAAGTGAACGGTTAGCCATATACACCTCTGAGACGAATTCACGCTCATGTGCAGGTCCCCGTTCTTCTATAATTCGATATTCCAATGTACCCATATTGTGCTGCTGAATTAGCTCTTGCAGTTCCGTCTTATAATCGGTCATCTGCATTTGCAATTTCCCATCCGTCTCCACGAGAGGAAATACGTGATTATCAAGAAAACTCCGCACTGTTTCCAGTCCTTGGTCGAGATAAAGCGCTCCCACGAAGGATTCGAATACATCAGCCAGCAGGGCCGGGCGAGTACGTCCGCCCGTAAGTTCTTCCCCTTTGCCCAATAGTACATAACGGCCAAAACCTAAACTCTCCGCAAACTTGACCAGTGAAGGCTCGCATACAATAGCGGCCCGCAGCTTGGTCAACTCTCCCTCAGGTCGGTCTGGCAATAGATTGTACAAATATTCAGAAACCGTTAACTCCAGAACTGCATCCCCAAGAAATTCGAGACGCTCATTGTCCTGATGCTGATTGAAACGGTGTTCATTCACATAGGATGCATGGGTAAAGGCCTGCTTCAGAAGCACAGAATCGTGAAATTGGATTTGAAGTTGCTGTTGTAACTGCTTCAGTTCTCCTTTCACCGCACTGTCCCCTTACTAATTATATTTTTTTAGAATAACTGTTGCGTTATGTCCCCCGAAGCCGAACGAATTCGACATTACAATATCAAGATCAGCTTTACGTGGCACATTTGGTACATAATCCAGATCACATTCCGGGTCTTGGTTGTCCAAATTAATCGTTGGCGCAATCATCCCTTTTTGCAAAGAAAGGCCACAGATAATAGCTTCTACTCCACCAGCAGCACCCAGAAGGTGACCTGTCATGGATTTCGTCGAACTAATTGCCACTTTATAGGCATGGTCACCCAATGCTTTTTTAACAGCAGCAGTTTCTGATCTATCTCCTACAGGCGTTGAAGTACCATGAGCATTGATGTAATCAATATCTTCAGGAGAGATACCAGCATCCCGGATTGCCATCTTCATGCAGCGAGCTGCACCATCTGGATCAGGCTCAGTCATATGATGAGCATCTGCGCTTAGACCATAACCGATAACCTCAGCATAGATCTTCGCTCCACGTTTCTCAGCATGTTCGAGTGATTCCAGAATAAGAATCCCGGCACCTTCACCCATAACAAAACCATCGCGATCCACATCAAACGGACGACTTGCCTTCTCAGGCTCATCATTGCGAGTGGACATTGCTCTCATAGCACAAAAACCAGCCATACCTGTTGGACGAATGGTCGCTTCGGAACCACCGCAGATCATTGCATCTGCGTCTCCACGTTGAATCAAGCGGAAGGATTCCCCAATGGAGTGACTTCCTGTAGCACAAGCAGTTACTGTCGTCGTATTAGGACCCTTTGCACCAAGGTTAATGGACAACTGCCCAGAACCCATGTTAGCGATCATCATCGGAATGAAGAACGGACTAACCCGCTTCGGTCCTTTTTCAAGCAACAAGTTATGATTGTCTTCCCAAGTGCCAAGACCGCCAATACCTGATCCTACAGATACACCTATTCTTTCGGCATCAATATCTTCACCGATCTTAAGTCCGCTATCTCGTAATGCGTCCTCACCGGCAGCCACTGCAAATTGTACAAAACGGTCCATTTTGCGGGCTTCCTTACGACCAAAAAGTGCCTCTGGATCGAAATCTTTAACAGAGGATGCTATTTGCGTAGTATACTCACTGACATCAAAGGTCTCAACCTGTGATACACCGGATTTGCCGCTCATAAGATTATCCCAGAACGTCTCCAAATCTTTGCCCAATGATGTAACTACGCCCATCCCGGTAACAACCACTCTATGACTCAAACACAATCACCCCATCTATAGGTTGTATACATTATATTCAGAACTTATATACTTTCTGTTGCTACTATATGAACAGCGATAACCGCATCATTAACCATCCTGCGGTTCTGTTATATCCCTTATATAGTTGCTCAAGGCAACCTTTGATTCATCTTTAATGCTCTATAAATGAGGAGAAGTCCCGCCCTAGCAGGAACGGGACTCTCAATCATATGACTCTAGGTATGAGATTGTATGTACTTCACAACTTCACCCACGGTCGTAATCGTCTCTGCATCTTCATCAGAGATTTCCATATCGAATTCATCTTCCAATTCCATAACCAATTCTACTACATCAAGAGAATCAGCACCTAAATCATCTTTGAAAGACGCTTCTAATGTTACCTCAGCTTCATCGGCACCTAAGCGGTCGATGACAATGCGTTTTACACGCTCTAATACATCGGACATCCGGTTCACCTCCTCTTTTGGTATTATACGAGATATGAGTTCAAAATACCATAGAGCGTCAAAAACGCTTTCTTTATCCCTCACATTTCAGCATTAAAACAGTGTAATTTCTCCTTGACGGAGAGTTACATATACATCCCGCCATCCACGTGTAGTGTCTGGCCGGTCATATACGCAGCGCCTTCAGAGGCCAGGAAGACTACAGCCATAGCAATCTCTTCAGGGCGCCCCAGCCGAGCAAGTGGAATGCCCTTCTCAAGCTCACTGCGCACTTCCTCAGAGAGCTCACGCGTCATATCTGTATCAATGAAGCCCGGAGCGATACAGTTCACCGTGATCCCCCGTGAGGAAAGCTCACGAGCCGATGCCTTCGTTAAACCGATGACACCTGCCTTAGCTGCGGAGTAATTAGCTTGTCCAGGATTTCCTGTTACACCTACTACGGAAGAAATATTGATAATGCGCCCGTAGCGTTGCTTCATCATAGGGCGTGTAGCTGCCTTTAGGCAGTTAAACACCCCTTTTAGATTCGTTTCGATCACTTGATCGAACTCTTCTTCTTTCATGCGCATAATCAGGTTGTCTCTGGTAATGCCGGCATTATTGACAACAATGTCAATACGTCCCCAGGTATTCAGAACCTCTTTGACAAGGTTCTCGGCCTGTTCACTATTGCCGACATCGCCACGAAGGGCAATACCCTCCGAGCCAAGCTCGACAATCCGAGCCACGGTTTCTTGTGCGGCTGCTTCACTGCCCGCATAGTTCACGGCCACCTTCACGCCATGTTCCGCGAGAGCAAGTGCAATACTGCGGCCAATGCCGCGAGAGCCACCAGTTACAAGGGCCGTTTGACCCCGCAATGCTGAGAACATCATTTATTCCCCTTTCGATCATATTGCTATTGATAAACAATGTTTGAACGTATCTTACAAGACAGCTTGCACACTTTCAAGCGTGTTAATGTTGATTACTTTGACCGTTTTGTCTATTTTGCGGATCAGACCTGCCAGAACACTGCCAGAACCAATTTCCACAAAAGTATCCACACCATCAGCAATCAGCCATTCAATACTGTCTTGCCAGAGCACAGGGGAGTACACCTGGCGGACAAGCAGTTCACGGATTTCTTCAGGATCCGTTACAGGTGCTGCGGTAACATTGACAATAACAGGTACAGCCGGAGCATTAAAGGTAACACTCTTCAGCTCGTCTGCCAAGCGGTCTGCCGCAGCCTTCATCATCGAAGAGTGAAAAGGTCCACTTACTTCCAGCGGAATAGCCCGCTTTCCGCCTGCTTCCTTAACACGCTGCACAACACCGTTAACCCCGGCCTGTGAACCAGAAACAACAATCTGTCCCGGGCAGTTCACATTCGCCAGTTCTACCACGCCGCTCTCCTCGGATACGCTCCGGCATAATTCTGCCAGAGCATCCCGCTCCGCACCAAGCACTGCAGCCATAGCTCCCTGTCCACCTGGAACAGCTTCCTCCATAAAACGACCGCGTAAACGCACGAGTCTTACAGCATCTTCATAGGACAATACGCCTGCCGCAACCAGTGCGCTGTATTCTCCTAGGCTATGACCAGCTACATAATCCGGCTTCATCCCTTGATCACGTAATGCTTCCAGATAAGCCACGCTTGCTGTTAGCAGAGCCGGTTGCGTATTTACGGTCTGTTTCAAATCACTGTCAGGTCCTTCAAAAATCAGCTGGCTCAGTGGAAATCCGAGCACCTCATCACCTTTTTCGAATACCGCGCGGCTGTGCGGAAGAGCTTCATATACATCTCTACCCATTCCAACTGCCTGTGCACCCTGACCGGGAAAGACAAATGCGATTTTACTCATAAGTAAGAACTCCTTCCTCTATTACCAGATCAATACGGACGCGCCCCAAGTCAAGCCACCGCCGAATCCAACCATCAGAACCGTGTCGCCTTCCTTCATGCGTCCTTCTTCCGCCGCTTCAACTAGAGCTAGAGGAATAGAAGCTGCTGATGTATTAGCATATTTATCAACATTGATTACACATTTCTCCGGTGGCAGGTCAAGCCGCTGCATAGCGGATTGAATGATACGAATATTCGCTTGATGCGGTACGAACAAATCAATATCTTCTTTACCTAATCCGGCTTTAGTAAGCACACGTTCTGTAGCTGAGCCCATAACACGAACGGCAAACTTAAACACTTCACGGCCATTCATATAGATGAAATGTTTCTTGTCTTCAACCGTCTGCTGAGATGCAGGCAAGCGCGAGCCCCCAGCTTCCAGCTTAAGCAAGTTTCCTCCAGAACCTTCAGCACCCAGATCGAAGGATTGGAAACCGCGTCCCTCTGGAACTTCACCGATGATTACTGCTCCTGCACCATCGCCAAACAGTACACAGGTGTTACGATCCGTATAATCAGTGATGCGGGATAAAGTGTCCGCACCAATTATGAGTGCATTATTGTACATTCCGTTCTGAATAAAGCCAACTGCAGTAGCTAGGCTGTATACAAAACCAGAGCAGGCTGCTGACAAGTCAAAGGCCGCAGCACCTTTAGCTCCAAGTTTATCCTGCAAAATGCAGGCTGTGGAAGGAAAGGAGCTATCAGGGGTTACCGTTGCAATAATAATAAGATCCAGATCTTCGGCTTTCATGCCTGCAGAATCCAAAGCTTTAAGTGCAGCTTCATAGGCTAAATCAGAAGTTGCCTCATGTGGTGCAGCGATATGTCTTTCACGGATCCCTGTCCGACTGACGATCCATTCATCGTTAGTCTCCACTATTTTTTCCAGATCACTGTTTGTTAAAATTTTCTCAGGTACATATTTACCCGTACCGATAATCCCAACCGGCCGCAATTGTTTCATTTCGTCACTCACTTCCCGCTAATTTCCTTGGATATACTTGGCACAAGATCGGCTTGCAGAGCAATCCGCGCTTGTCTTACTGCATTTTTAACCGCATTTCCGTCCGAAGATCCATGCCCCTTAACTACCAATCCGCTAAGACCAAGCAGCGGTGCACCGCCATGCTCTTTGTAATCCATCTTACCCTTCAGGGCTCTAAGCTCCGGCATCAGCATAGCCGCTCCAAGCTTAGTCTTCAGAGAACGGCTGAATTGCTCCTTCAGTAAAGAGAACAATGCACCCGCTGTACCCTCAAGCGACTTCAACAGGATATTACCAGCAAATCCATCGCAGACAAGCACATCGCAGTTTCCTGTCAGTACGTCGCGTGCCTCAACATTACCGATAAAATGAATGCCCGGCAAGTTCTCCAGCAGTGGATAGGCTTCTTTGGTCAGTTCGTTGCCTTTCCCAGGCTCCGTCCCTACATTTAGAAGTCCAACCCGCGGCTTAGCAATGCCATGCACTTTATTCCGATAAATGCTGCCCATCAGCGCATATTGCACCAGATGTTCAGGCTTTGCATCCATGTTAGCGCCAAGATCAAGCGCAAGCACGCCAACATCATCCAGCGTCGGAATCATAGGTGCCAGCGCCGGACGTTCAATCCCCTGCATACGGCCTACTACAAGTAACCCTGTAGTCATAAGCGCCCCCGTGTTACCTGACGAAATCATAGCATCTGCTTCGCCCTCACGCACCATACGTCCAGCTACAACCATGGATGAATCTTTTTTGCGGCGAACCGCCTTAACCGGCTCTTCATCAGAACCAATAACATCTCCTGCATGCCGCACACTCAGGTTGGACGGCTTGTCCTTCAGCAGTGGCTCTAGTCTGGCTTCGTCACCTACGAGCACAATCTGCGTATCTTTCCATTCCGCGGCCGCGGACAACGCCCCCTCGACATTACATTCAGGAGCGTTGTCCCCGCCCATGGCATCAATGGCGATCAGCACTACGGTTACCCCCTTCACTATACTCTTCATTAGCGGAACGATACACTATAAAGTGGCCTTGAAATACCAATTCTTCTCCGACATAGGTGAATACGTCCACCTCTGCTTTGCCGCCTCTGCCTGCAAGTGACCGCACTTGAGCTTTAGCAATGCACTTCTCACCAAGCAGAACCATACGAACAAATCGTATGTCGGCTGAAGCAGTCAAGGCAATTTCATCGTTAATCACAGCAACCGCAAGCGAGTTGGCTTGAGCAAACACGTAGTGGCCACGGGCGATCCCATTTCTGGAAAAGACATGATCCTCACGAATTTCAAAGATCGAAATCCCGCTTTTATCGAGCTGTAAATCGACAATATCTCCGATCACTTCATCCGCAGGCAAAGAGCGCACCTGATCATAGGAATGCTCTGCCATTTGTTTCATTCTTTCACGCAGTTCTGGTATTCCCAGCTCCATCCGGTCTAACCGAATCGTCTGAATGCTCACCTTCAGCTGACGAGTCAACTCCCGATCAGTTACAAAAGGATTGCCTGCAATTATATGTAGCAGCTGTTGCTGACGTTCTTTCTTGGACATCCGCTCGATAGCGGCTCACCTCCTGGCACATGCCAAGCATAAACGCCCTCGGCGCCCTAATAAGGACGGTAAGCGTTTAAGCGAGAAATATAAGACATAAAGTATAGGTGCATAACTTATACTTCCTTATATTTTAAAGAAAGCATCCGGCCGCTTGAATGGCCGCTGTTATATTAGGTCAAACAATCATAAATATTTTTTAGAACCAGGTACTAATATGTAGTATAAAGCATGCCGCACCAAAAATAAAGCATTGACTTCTGAGCGGAACATAAAGTATAGGTGCAAACCTTATCTTTATTAAATTTGGACAAAAAAATAGTACCTCACCGAAGTGAAGCACTACTTATTTTTGAAACTATTGTTTGATGATTTCTCTTGCTTTGTAAGTTCCGCAAACTTTGCATACGTGGTGAGCTAGTTTCAACTCTCCGCATTGTTCACATTTCACCATGCCCGGCACAACCAACTTAAAGTGGGTGCGACGTTTGTCACGGCGTGTTTTAGACGTTCTACGTTGTGGTACTGCCATGTGTTCCACCTCCTCGTGATATTTCTGTCAGCCTGCTCCTCAGAGCAGGATGTGTTTTGTTGTAATGTTTCATTTGAAAAAGTCTTTCAACCCAGCGAGTCGAGGATCGATCACTGTGTTGTCGCAACTGCAGGTGCCTTCGTTCAAGTTCTGTCCGCATTTCTGACAAAGACCAAGACAGTCTGCCTTGCACAATACCGAATCCGGTAAGTGCAGTACGAAATTTTCTTCCACATACGGGATAAGATCCACAACCTCATCCTTGACGTAAATGAGATCCTCATCTTCGTCATCATCTGGAAGAACTGGCTGCTTAAGCCACTTGAAAGTCTCAGCAAAAGGAATGTTCAAATCACTTTTGACCTCCGTGAGACAACGTGAACATAACATGTCCACATCTCCACTCAGTTTCCCCACCACGTTCACACAATCGGTTCCCGCGGGCAGCGCTTTAAGGTCTACTGAGAGCGGAGCAACAGTTAGAATATCCTTGCGCCCTTTGACTACCTCGCTGACATCCACAACATCGTGAATATGTAACGGTTCGTCGGCATTCGCTAATTTGCGAAAGTGAATCTGCATACTTATCACTCCCAAACAAACAAAATTTATTATACCTAGTATTCTATACCTTTGTCAACCATTTTCCCTTTATATTGTTTCAGAAAATGCGGTGAATTATGATATAACTATTAGTGTAAATCAAAAGATCAGCTTGTGCTAACAGTATCTCTAGAAATCTACCCTACTAAACTCAATAAATATACCTTACTTATCGGAGGGAAGCCACAGTGACAACGGTTGGAATCATCGCAGAATACAATCCTTTACATAACGGACATGTGCATCACTTCACGGAAGCCAAAAGACTTTCCGGCGCAGAGCGCACCATCGTCGTCATGAGTGGTCCCTTTACCCAGCGCGGCGAGCCGGCGGCGGTAAGCAAGCAAGCCCGGACAGAGATGGCGCTGCATATGGGCGCCGACCTCGTCATTGAGCTGCCGGTGGCTTATGCCGTCCAGCCAGCCGAGTGGTTCGCGTTCGGAGCAGTTGCATTGCTGGAAGCGACCGGGGTCGTGGACAGCTTGTGCTTCGGCTCCGAAGCCGGCACTTTGGGCTCGCTGCTCCCGCTGGCCAGATATCTGGCTGAGGAAAGCAGCGAGCTTCAGAGCGAGATCCGCCGCCGCATGGCGCTCGGAGCGAGCTTCCCCGCCGCGTACAGCGCAGCGGCGGCGGTGGCCTTTGAAGGGACTCTCCCGGAAACGGAGAGTCCCGGAGATGCAGGCGAGCTGCTGCGCCAGCCGAATAACAGCCTTGGCCTGCATTATCTTATCGCCTTGCAGCGGCTGCACAGCAAGATAATGCCACTAACCGTTCCGCGCACAGCAGCAGGCTTCCATGACCCATTACAAGCCGACTCTTCTATTGCAAGTGCGACGGCCATCCGCAAGCTGCTGCAAGAAGGCGGATCTCCCGCTGCTTATATGCCGGATTATAGCGTGTCCATTTTGGAAAGAGAGCATGCAGCCGGAAGGGGCCCTCTGAGCTTGGAGAGCTTCAGTATCCCGCTCCGCCATCTGCTGACCACCCATACTGCGGCCGAGTTACACGCGATCCATGATATGAATGAAGGCTTGGAGAATCGAATACTGCGGCTTTTGCCTGAGTTGGAGCAATTCTCTGTTTCAGGCCTGCTTCACGCCCTTAAGAGCAAGCGCTACACGCATACACGGTTACAGCGTCTGCTGCTACATGTTCTGTTAAATCATTCTAAAAAAGAAATGACCCCTTCCATACTAGCAGAGGGGCCCGGATATATTCGTATTCTTGGTTTTAGAGAAAGCGGACGAGCACTGCTTAAAGAGATGAAACAAAAAGCTACGTTGCCCATCGTCATGCGCCCGTCCCTTTGTTCCCATCCGCAGCTTGAGCGAGATCTTCAAGCCGCTTCCGCTTTCGCGGGAGCTTTTAAGGAGCCCCGTAGAAATGATATGTACCGCGATTATTTGGAACCTCCGGTCATGGTTTGACCGGCAGTTCCTCCATATACTTCAGCGCCTCATCCAGCGTAGATACAGGCACCAGCTTCATAGATGTGCCGATTTTATCAGCTTTTGCTTTGGCTTCGTCATAATTCTTAACAGGCACGAAAAAAATCTCCGCCCCTTCTCGGTCCGCAGCCACGATCTTGTGTTTCACTCCACCGATAGCACCAACTACACCCTCAGCGTTAATCGTACCCGTCCCTGCAACCCTATGGCCTTTAGTTAAATCACCAGAAGTAAGGCGATTGTAAATTTCCATAGTGAACATTAGCCCTGCCGAAGGTCCGCCAACATTTGTATCTACAAAGCTGACAGCTTTCCCTGCTTCTTTTGGTTTTACTTTTTGAACGGCGGCAATAGTAACTCCAAAACCAGGTCGAACGGCAGCGCCCTCTTTATCCTTTATTTCAACCAGCGTCACTTGTTCTTGTACTTCCTTGCCATTTCTTTGCAAAACAACAGCGACTTGATCTCCGATTTTTTTAGAGGAGAGCAGTTTAGACAGTGCTTCAGGATCGGGCACTTTTTGTCCCTCTACACTAATGATTTTGTCACCCGGCAGAAATTGTCCTTTATTACTTTCTACAGGAACCGAAAAGACGTAGAGATAATCCACTACATCCTCATATGGAATTCCCGCTGCATGATAAGCGGCCTGAACAGAATAAGACTGTGAGCTATTCATATAAAAAACCTGCTCCGCAGCATATTCGTCTTCTGATTTATCCCCTAGCCGGGTTTCTTTTCGCACAACCTCTGAATTGGAATTAAAAGCAGAGGCGACCAATAAGGCCACATTAGCATAACTAGCAGACACCGTAGTCATCATAAACGTTCCTTCTTCAGCCGGATCGGCATTCTCTACCTTAATCATAGGGGCAACTTCAGATGCACTGCCTGGCTGATATACGATGTACGGGGTGTTCATAAAGACAAATACATACACGATTACTACAAACGTAAACAGATAAGCTGTGGCGCGGAAACCCGGCCGATGCTTCAGTTGCTTCACTGCTCTTCCCTTCTTTCCCGCGGCACTTTTAGGATATGAATGATTGAACTTCATTACCGCTTCGACTAGTGGTTTGGCATGATGGTTGTCTACTCTGCATAAATTGATAACACATCGTCCATGCCTTAAGTTATGAAGAGGTGATCTGAGAAATGAAAAATATTCAAATACGCCGACTAGCTACACGCTCCACACCATTTATACCCGGGATTATGGCAATCTTGACAGCCATTGCAATTATTATCTCACCGGAGAGCTCCTTTGAGGCTTCACTCCAAGGATTGAAGCTTTGGTGGACACTCGTATTCCCTGCCCTGCTCCCCTTCCTGATGCTGTCAGAGATGCTTACCGCCTCGGGTTTCGTGCATGGTTTTGGAGTGCTTCTGGAGCCATTGATGAAAAAGGTCTTTCGTCTGCCCGGTGCCAGCGGCTGGACCTTGGCACTCGGAATCACAGCCGGATTCCCCGGTGGAGCTGGAGGGGTCATGCAGCTACACAAGCAGAACAGCATTTCTGACAAGGAAGCCGCCCGACTTGCCGCACTTACACACTTCGCCAGTCCGGTAACCATGCTTATAGTAATTGGCATAGCTTTTCTACACAGTACTTCAGCAGGTTATTTCCTGCTGGCCATCCACTGGATCTCTGGACTTCTAGCCAGCTACACCGATGCTCTATTAGAGGGGCGGTCAGCGAACACGAAACCAGTTGATAAGATCTCCACGGACACCAAACAGCCTTCTTTATATAGTCGCGTTCAGCTTGCAGCAACAGATGCCAGAGCAAAAGACGGACGCAGCTTCGGCAAGCTTCTCGGCGAGTCCGTCGCTAATGCCGTGCAAAGTCTGATGGTCGTGGGCGGTTACATGATTATGTTCGCTGTAGTCATCAATATCATCACTACTGTACTTCCCGCATTGCCAGCTGCTCTGCCAGCAAGCTTGCTGGAAATTCATTTGGGCGCCGACGCGATCAGCAAAGGGCTAGCAAGCATAGGAACAGGTCCCTCTAGTATGTTTGGGATAGCTTTACTATCTGCTGCACTGGGCTGGAGCGGACTCTGTGCGCAACTACAGGTGCTGACCATGCTCAAACAAGCCAGAGTCAGATTTCTACCCTACGCTACGGTTCGTCTGATGCATGGACTTTATGCTTTTCTGTTAACTTTATTGCTCTGGAAACCATTGCTGGCTATCCCTAAAGCTGCTTTACCAGCACTTGCAGACTCACGCCCGACTCCAAGCGGCACCCTTAATGTAACGGACATATGGAGCTCTTTTCCACAGCTGCTAAGTCTGCAAGCCCTTCTGCTCATCATCCTGTTGGGATTATCTGCTGGAACGTATCTAGTAAGTACTATTCGCCATCGGCTCGGTTAAATTTACGCTTCATCGCTTGTTCAACCTCAGGCGTCACAAAATCAGTCACATTCCCGCCGAAGTGGGCGATTTCTTTAACAACACTGGAACTTAAGTAGGAATATTTCGGATTAGTCATCATAAAAATCGTTTCTGCATCGGGATCCAGGCTATGGTTGATCGATGCGTTTTGCAGCTCATATTCAAAGTCAGTAACGGTACGGATACCCCGAACAATGACTTGAGCATCTTTTTGACGAACATAATTCACTAACAGATCACGGAAGCTGTCAATTTCCACATTGGGAATATCAGCGGTCGCCTGTCTTAATAGCTCTGTCCGTTCATCAACAGTAAACAGCGGGTTTTTACTCAAATTATTAAGCACCGTTACAATCAAACGGTCGAATTGCTTGGATGCGCGCCGAATAATATCCATATGTCCCATAGTCACGGGATCAAAGGTACCTGGATAAATGGCAACACGTTCTTTTCTAATTTGCTGACTCATTCTCTACCTCCTCACCAGCTTCACTTTCCTCTGCAGGATTAGTTTCATACTGGTAAATAGAAATTGTCGTTTCTCCGTATACGGCCTGACGCAGCCTATAAAATCCTGGAATGTCTTCAGGATAGGCATAACTTGATTCATGCTCCAGAACAATAATTGCGTCCTCTTGCAGCATTCCTTTTTCGACCATCATAAGCATAAGCTCATCCCCGTGCTTCAAGCGATAGGGAGGATCTAAAAAGACCAAATCAAAAATTTTCCCCCGCTTCTCCAACGCACTTAGCGCTCTCCCAGCTTCATTACGGTACACCTGCGCTTGTTCTTCCAGCTTAGTAGCCTTCAGATTGGCGCGTATCGTGTCGATACTTTTAGGATCCATATCAACAAATACGCCGCTTTCCATCCCTCTGCTTAAGGCTTCGATCCCCAACCCCCCAGTACCGGCGAACAAATCCAGCACCACTCCACCTTCGAAATATGGGCCTATCATGCTAAATACAGCTTCCTTCACCTTATCGGTCGTAGGCCTTGTCCCACTTCCCGGAACACTCTTCAGTGGCCTTCCTTTTGCACTTCCCGATACCACTCTCACTGTTATTCACCCGCTCTATATCTCTGTTTGTTATGCCCAAAAGGGCATAAGTCCACGCCTATCGTAACACATTTGCGCGATGAAATAAAAAATTTGTCTAGATATGAAATAAGAAGGCGAAACAGCTTATTCAGAGAAATAAGTCATCTTAATGTATAAGATTGGACTTCCAGGGACATCATGTAATTATCGACACCACAAATGTCGTAGACAACCGCGGAGCAGGCTTACGTTTCCCCATAAGCTCTTCGTCCGGTTTCTCCTCTCCCATGAAAGGGGCTCTCGAAAGAGGGCCCCGAATTTATGTTCATGAATCCTTATAGTTAAAGGATTTCCTGATTGATATCATTCTTATTAACTACTTAAAAAGATCTACTGTTGACGAATTGTTGACGTTTTTTATTTCTACTTCATAATAACTCTCTTAAAGCCGATGCTTCAGTTACTCCACTTCTATAAGAAGTTTTTACTGCTTCCAGTACACTATTTAAAAAGTAGTTTTCCAATTCATTACGTAGGACTGGTTCTACTGATTGAAGAAGCATAACAAACTGTTGATAGTCATCATTCGTTTCACCTTTTAAAACTACCTCCACGATCTCTTCGGTTCTCTTTTCAATAACTGGCTCTAAAAATTCTATGATATCCATTAAGTTCATCCTCTCAGATTTACATGCTGCATTTCTGGTGTTTTATCTTTGTCAATAACTTTTCGAAAAGAGAATCAAGTATAATAATTGTTATTTAATTGTGCTATGCTATTAGTGAAAATTGATTTTTTAAGATTAGGGGGTGTCTGCCAGGACGCGCCCTTTATCTTTTTTATGTAACTGTGATATAATTCCAACGATATTCATCACCTCTCTTTGATAACAAAATAGGAGGTTGTTATGGCGCTTCTGATTCAAGGGAAGTGCCTACTGCGTACGCTCCGAGAATCTGCTCGACTAACTCAAGCGGATTTGTCTAAAAATCTCAGAACGTTTTACGGAGTATCCATTTCAGTTAGTCACTTATCGCGTATCGAACGAAGCGAACGGCCAATGAACACAATACAAATGCGTGCCGTTTGCTTAGCTCTTAAATGTGAAGAAGCTGAACTCTATGAATGGATATTGCAGTAGGTCGGAGTGATTCATGCTCCTCCCGAACGAAGAAATAGCCCATAGCACGCAACCAAGTAAAAGGTCAATACTGTTTCATAGCGCGAATATACTTATATTAAAAACCAAATTGTGTATTTTGTATATTGCAAATGGCTGGACAGATTGCATATACGAACATGAGTTTTTAACTTTACATTTTATGAATATTGTGGTAATAAAAAAAGAGCCTTTAATAAAGACTCTCACTTGCCGTAATAATTATATTAGGATTGACTAACATCAAACTTTCTGCAACCTCTTTAAAGCGGTATCTTGCAATCATACAGCGTTTTGATTTACTCGTGAAATCTTTTTCGAAATACGCTATTTTTAAAGTTTTATCTAGCACTTCTATTTTTTCCAAATTCACACAATTACTTCTGTCAGCAATTCCAAATCTGTACCCACTGTTATTTAAAGTTTTATTCCAATATTTTAGAGTTCCTACTGTAAAATAAATTTCCTCTGCAGTATGGACAGCGACTTTATCTGAACTCATAGCAAAATCCAACATTAGTATACTATCAACATCTATATTGTTTAATCCAGATTCTCCCTCTGGATCACGAGTTACGGATAGTTTCAGCACACCTATCACCTACTTCTCTATTTTAGCAACTCCTCCGGCACTTCTCCATTATACACGTACCAAGCACTTGCCGTGCTTACTGAAGATAAAGCTACAATTCCAAGAAGAGCAGCCACGTTTACCAGCGCCTTACGTTTAACACTTGCCATTATTTTTTTCATTTGTTATCACCTCCTTTCATGCGAATTAAAGAGATACTTTGCGCGAGGAATGCAGCGCCGATTACTGGTGAAGCTATTAAAAAATTAGACGATACGATCATCAATGATACAATCTTTAAAGCAGGATAGTAATTTTTAGGGATTCGGGATTGTTTCTCGATATTCGACGGCGCAAATAACCCCACAAGAATAAAGCTTACAATACCCAAAGTCATGATCGTCCAATATTCAAAGTCAGCAAGGGAAATTGAAGTAATCAATACAGTCGAAAACAGAACACATTTCATTCCGGACCGCATGTGATACCCACCAGACGCCTGTCGTAAGAAAGGAAAAACAGTAAGTGCTATCGTTACCTCTAGTGTTCTTCCCGTTAATGTTGATATCAGTAACGATAGGACGATTATCATTAACGCATTTATAATGATTGAGAGTGCATATTTCATCACAGTAATTGAAATAGGGCTATCGGGGACACCCTTCTTTATTCCTTGAGCGATTCTCAAGGAGAGAAAATCAATCATCTATCCTTCTCCTTTTTAACTGCGTAATAAGCAAAGAAGATAAATGCGATGGATACAGAGATAACATCAATTAATGTGTTGCCACTGTATAGAAGCCAGATCGTTAATAATAGTGCGCAGCCGATAAGTGTATATACATAAATCGCCTCACGTTTTAGCCTTAATTTCTCAAAATCAAATGTGAACCCTCCACCTAGCATATAAAAAACACGCGAACCGCCTATGCCTAATACACTGCTGATTGTTTGCAATAAATACCCTTTTTCAGGATGTAACGTCAATTCATTTACGGATAAATATCCAAAAGTCAATTGGACTAGAGCGACTTGCAGGAGTACGTAAGCAAAATAACCCATTACAGATATAACAGCAGACCAGACCAGCGGGATTCGCATCACAACTGTAAATAGCAAGACAAACAGTATAATATTGATAAAGGGTACAATTGCGGTTAACTGTAGGTCTTCTCTAAAAAAGAAACTCTGTAAATCCATTAACAAAATGATGAATAATGCTGGAAATATAATTTCCACTGGTTTTAATCTAAATAAAGCACAGATAATAAAATAGATAGCTATAAACTCTAATGTTGAAAAAAATACAAACCCCACTGGCTCCCACGACATAACAATGCACCACCTGACATAATTTTCATTCATTAGGTTAATTATATAACCCTACCAGGTATTGAGTATACTACTTATTTACTACGTAATAGATCTATCAGGCGGCATTATCTTAATACCCTTTCACCAACCTTCCTGAGCGTCTAAGCCAATCCATCTTAACCAGAAGATCCATTTCCCAATTAGTATCATGAGTGGATCTAGCCTGGATAAGTTGATTATTAAGAGTATTGTAGTCCCAACAATACTTTGCATTCTCATGAAGGCAATGTTGTAATTCTATAGCTAGTTCCTCACTTAATGGTTCTTTCAAGTTTTCATAAAAAATTTCAGCTAATCTTTGGTGAGCTACCAACATATCTATCACTCCTATGCATGTGAGGACGCGCGCTGCCCTCGTATGGCGGATTCCGCGACCATCCCGGAATCAATATCCGGTAAGTTTCGATCAGCCCCGTAGCCGATCCAAGGCGCTCTCAGCGCTCATCAGGCGGATTAATCAAACGAATTTTCGTAAATGCGCCTTGCCTCTTCTATTGTTTTAAAATCAAATTCGTAATACACTGCCCCGACTACTTCTCTGATCCGCTCATTACTCCAGCCCTTGCGCTCCAATGCCGCCCGGATGTACCCCAGGCAGGCGTTATTACTCCATTGTTCCATAATCTTCATTTCCTCCTTTAGAGGGGATGTAGCCCCGTGTTATTCGATGTATCTAAACCTGTTCAATATCTACCCGTTGCAATTTTTCTATTAAAGTCCGCAACTCCAGTTCCTGTCTTCCGGTGACGCCATCCTTCATTTGATGTAGTGCAATTTCGATCAAATATGCATCCCGTGAGTTTAATTTCTCCATTCCCTTATCCCTCCCGCGAATTCAATGTTTTCATCTCATAAATCAAATATATACTCACGTGAGTATATTGTCAAGTGTTTTTATACTTGCGTGAGTATCGATTGAATGTTACCTTATAGTAAAGGAGGGACAAGCCATTGGAAGATAAGAAAAGTGCCGCCGCAACGCGAGCTAAAAATAAATACAATGCTGCTAATTACGATAGACTCTATCCGTATGTCCCAAAAGGACGTAAGGCTGTGTATGAAGCAGCCGCAAAAGCTGCTGATATGAGTTTGAATGATTTTGTCATTACTGCTTTAGATGAAAAAATAGAACGGGACAGCAAACAACCGCCAGAGGTTTAAACTCGGCGGTTGTTTTTCTGTGCAACCCTGACAGCATAATCACTGATGGGGTGTCATTAATTTATTTGCAGGAAATATTTCTTTACATGCTTACGCCGACAACATTATCTAATTTAATCCATTCCCAATCATCATCTTGACGGAATTTAATCTGTTTAAGCTGTTGGTCTACTCTCGTCACTATTCCATGTATCTGCATATCCTCATACTCTTTAAACACCGTTAACGTGATCGGGCTACAATCTTCTAATGATTGAGCTAACACCTGTGAGATCTCCACTAATGCTTGGGGATCTAAATCAGGCTTTAATCGCACCTCTTCTTTCAGCGAATCGTCCAGAATCCTATTTTTATGCTCAGGCATTATCATCCGACTTCCCTCCCAAAGTCCATTACCTTCAAGTTTCTTACGCTGTTGTGATTTCATTGTCTTCGTCTACTCCCTTAATAACCCTCAACGCTCGTGGCAAGTTCTTACCTCTCTGTATGTATCCCTTAATCTCCAGGCGCTCCATGTGCCTGTGAATTACCGCTGTAGATGATAACCCTACCTCCTTGGCAAGTTCACGTAACGTTGGTGGATAGTGATTGATTTCGATCATCTTAATTAATGATCTGAGTATTTCTTTTTCTTTATTCGTTAATGGCTTCATGCAATTGCTCCTTTATCACTTGGCTGCCAAGCTAATATGTTTATCGCTAGAAACACCCTCGGCGCTCCTGTATTTAAGCATGTTGCGCGAATCTCCCCGTCCTTTATGCCTTTAATATCAATTTTACGCTGAGTTATCTTGCCAACTTTATCTGAGTAAATAATTTCAATGGTTTGACCAATCTGCATTTGCATGATGGTAACCTCCTAAATATAAGAACATTTGTTTGTATTATAACCAAACACATGTTCTTAAATCAAGCGAACACATATTAATCTATTGGGATTAAAAAGAAAATAAATAATTCTCCATCATTTAATTACAAAAATCTTTTACAAAGATTAAAAAACTCGCCTATACTCAGGCGAGTTTAAAGGTGATGGAGTCTTGAAAAGGGGTTACTTATACCCTATGCAAACAAAACAACTGGGTTCTTGATGATCATGGATCTTTTTGTTTATCCCCTTCGTTAGAAAACAAGAAGATCACAATAGCATTGAATACTACAGCAAGCAAATATGTTGGTTTTCCTGTTAAAGCAAATAAGAATCCAAATGAAATCATTATGGACCAACTAAGAAAGGCATTGAGTTTGAGAAGTTCATTAATCATAATTATCTCTTCCTTTCAAGGGAACGTTATTGTATATATATTCCCAGCCTATCTTTTTTCTATGTATACAAATTTTTTCTGTATCAAAACTATATATTCAAGCCATAGAATAAAACTGGACACTCAATGCGAAGGTTGACGGAGTATTCTTGTCTTTACTCTAAACTAAAATCATTGTTGGATGCCTCGAGCGGTAGCTATCTTGATAGATTCTTACGTTTAGCCTTCTAATATGGACTCTAACCCAAGAATTTTCCAATCATATTTGTTTTGGAGTTATAGATAAATGCCATTGCCCAACGTCAGCTCATCGTTAGAAAGTTGTGCTTCTCTATGTATGTAGTACTCAAATAATCACTTCTAAAATAAAAACATAAACACTAATACTCCTAGAATAATTACTCCGGCGTTAATCACACAAACGCCTTTTCTCTTCTCTAAATAGTAGTAGCCCCCGTTATATATGAGCGTACCGCATAATGACACAATTGACCAGCAATACCATTGCTGAACATGTGGAACATTGTTCTTTAATAATATGAACAGATTTATAACAACCGTGGCCACTGTAAAGCAAATTCCAAAAAACAGGAGTTGATTTTTCATTTCATCGCTCCTTAAGTCAAAAATGCCCCGTCTAGTTTGATGAGCGTCCTATTAAGATATTATATTCTTTTAGAAACCGTTTGCAAACGATCTACTGTTAATGTAATTTAAAGATTTCGAACATCCCACCGACCACTTAAGGTTGATGGGAAATTTTTATAATCCTTAAAATTCACCTATAACTTATTCGCATGTTGACTACAGAGTAATCATTAATATATTTCACTAAATTTCCGAAACCCGAATAACCTTATACCTTGAATTTTCCTTCTCTAAATCAACTCTAATTTTTTTGGTTTGATTGTCTTTGAAAAGATTCCCCTCAACAGTAAGACTCTTACCATTTATCTCACAAACTTTTTTAGGAAAGAAACCCCAATCCGAACCAAATTGTTTTGATATAGAGCTATTGATTTCTTCAAAGAGGATAGATAATGTGTATGTTCGTATGTCTTTTACTGGATCTTCAATATGATCACCTGACGCAGCTAAACAAATTCGACCTACACTCATAGTTAGGAACAAAGTCGACAGAATCACAAGTAATTTCATTTTGAATTTCAACTTGATCACCTCTTCTTTATCTATAGTTAGCAATAACAAGAAATTTAATGCACAAGTTTTATTCTGTAGGTGATACTAAATAATCAAGACGTAAAAAATCTAAATTCAACAATAATTTACATTATTTTATGATCAATTATACCTATGTACAAATAAATGTAATATTTTATAATAAAATAGAATAAAATAACATTTTGGGGAGAGTGTAAAATGAAGAATAAACTAAGTTTAGTACTAATGACAGTATTATTTTTTGTGATTTTATTACCATCTCATTCATCCGCAGCTGAAGATATCGCACCCGTAACTGATGATGTTACCGCAGTTGTAAATACAAGTTCTCCTCCAGCTGACATTTCACCTTTATCTCAGGATACCTTCAGTTATGAATTTTCTAGTAACTTTTATACCCCTACATTCCATGTCTATAATCCCAATACCAATATCACAGTTAATCTTACAAGTACAAGCACTTATGATTCTAATGATGGTGTATTTAAGGTTTCTTTAGAAAAATGTGATAAATCAGGATCAATTGTTTGTACATGGAAAAGTTTATTGACTGCTGCTGCCCCTTCGGATGGTGCCTGGACTGTTCTTTTCCCAGGCGGGTTTGAAACAGGAGATTATAGAATCAGATTACATGGAATTCTGCCTGGTGGGTATACTGTAAAGGGTTATGCCCAATATATATGGTATTAAACCCAGCCTCATGAATTTGCTGATAACACCCATTTCTTCGAAGCGAAAAGAACATAAATGTTAAAATCTCCACCTAATGTTCAGACCTACGTTCTAAAATGTCAGTATGAAAAATATCCCATCTACCTTAATGTAGATGGGGTATTTTAATACGCGATTATGCCAAAACCATCCTAAATTCAAATTCATTTCTCATATAATAAGAATCAGCAACTTTAACACTAACTGGACTCCATTTCTGAATCGAGCCACCACAATCAACTATACACCTTGCCAGATCACCATGACGTTCAAGTATATCAACTTCAGACTGTTTTAAAGCTGCAGTTAGAAATTCTGAGTCTGTCTTTAGGACTTTGTATATATTACTCAATACGATCACTCCTATCTATTCTTCGTGACCAGTCGTTTTTCCGCCTTAAAATCCTTCTTAATAACTTTATTACTATTCATGTAATTATCCCAAGAGTCATACTTCCAGTGTGGATCTCCTTCAATAATATCCTTGACCTTGTCTAATTGTCCCATCTTAAATAAATTAATTATCTCAATAAGATCATTTCTACTATGTAATTTAACACCGTTATATCCTGCAAGTTCATCACAAGCAGCAGTGTACGCATTTGAGGCTATTACCATAGATTTCTTGGCTTGATAGTACCTCATTGAGCTATATACCTCTTGAACAGCTCCTAAGCCTACTGGGTACGAATAGCGCTTCGCCTGGACTACATTACGATACCCTTCACGATCTGTAAAAACTAAATCAGTACCAAAGTCTCTACTTCTTGGAGTTTTGTAAGCATCCTTATATCCCAAAGCTAAAAATAGGAGATATAAATATTCTTCAAAGTCTGATCCATCCTCCATCTGATCTATGTCCTTGATTGTAATCTTCAGAGGATCGATTACTTCACCTTTCGAGTACTGTGGCTTTCTTTTCGATAAAAGTAGAACTACAGCAATTATACTAACAACTACAATAATACCAGCAAAAATTAACACCTTAAGCAATTTTTATCCTCCTCAGCAAAAAAACTCACGAGCTTCCTCGCGAGACCTTAACTACAATATAATATATTTGGAACATTATGTATATGCACTCTATATCACTGGTAAGGAAAATTTTCCTGAACTCAAAGAAGTACCCCGCCCATAATGGCAAGGTATTGTGCTTCCGTATATTCTTAATGTAAACCGTTTTCCACATTATGTATGTGAGGATAAAGAGAATTTTACTTAACTCAAAACCACTCCAACATGTTATTGTTGTAGAGCTATCGATTAAACTTAAAACAAAATATAAAACAAGAAAACTAATTTTCTAGTCGAAATATAATAAAAACCCGCCTAACAGGCGGGTTTTTATCTAATAACAATTCAATGGAAAGGTTTGTCGTTTGGATCGTTAATGTAATCGGCTTTATCAGCAGCGATGACGACCAAATGAATATCATCAGGTAGTCCTTGTTTATTCTTATTTATTTCTTCCCTCTGACTTTTACTTACATCATGAACAATCAATCTTCCAGTAGCCTTGCCATTAGAGATATAAATTTTTATTTCAATCATTTCATTATTTATAAATGGGAATTTCTGTACCCATTCTCTGCATTCATTTGTTTTATTAATTAAGTCACTATCTCTTTTATTGGATACAGATGTTGTAAAATAATATTTAGCAAAAAAACCGATGACCAAGACCACAGGCACAACCATTAAGGTGAATATTGGAATAAATTCCGCCTTACTCATTGTAAATGCTAAATAAATGAATCCTAACAAAATTGATGATAATAAACCAAATATAAGAGCAAATCTAATTATCAAATACAGACCCGTTATAGGATCTAGGGGGCTCCCAATTTTCCAACCTTTGTACTGGTAAAATAAGAAGGCAGCGATTATCCAAAAAACAATAAGCATAAATTGCATTGTAATCCACATAAATCGCTGCCTCCTTATTTTTATTTCTGCTCTTCGTCTCCTAATGTTAATGGGATTTCTCTAAGAGCAGGACTAGTGTTTTTGATATCAGATATAACCAACTTATATTTCTGTGTTAAAAAACTAGTATCAACTACAAATTGACTTTTAAAAATACCATTTTCCAAATGAACATCTAATTTTTGGTTTTTCATTTTAGATTTAATTGGTACTAAGTGAGCTTCAGGTTTTGAGTGTAATATTCTTTCTTTAGACCTTTCAGCAATTAATTCAAAAGTAAAGTCATAAACTTGACCTATTTTCAACACTTCTGTAGGAGGTCCAGTAAAGAATAAAGAATATTTTTCGGCATACATTACATCGACTTCAAATAATCTCGAAATAAATTTAACTCCCTTAACGTCATCAGGAACTCTTTGATTAAGTGTAGCCGCTGTAGCATTTTTACCAATGAAAAATGCATTCGCATCAGTAATAGATATGTCATTATGTTTAAATACATTACCCCAGATCACTTCCGGAGTAACCCAAACACTGTAATCTTCCCACATCAAAAGTCCAATCTCACCTAATGAAATTCTGAATTTTTTAGGAGCTTCAACCGATCCAAATTCATTCTCGGAATAGTACTCAATTTCAATAAAATCATTCCTATTGTTTAGGAGTTTCCCCCATGTTACAGGGATTATTTCATTTTCTGAAACAGGTGTAGACTCTTTATCATTAACATTATAATAAGTTTTTGTCTTAGCACCTTGAGTTAGTGGCTTAAAGGAAAGTAATAATCCCTCCGGATTAACTTCGAGAATAATTTTGGTTTCTGGTACATCATCATCAATTTTGAATTTTACAGTTGTATCCAAAGTAGGTCGATTGTAGATATCTTTCCCAAATGCTCTGATATTATATTCTCCAGACTTCAAATTGACAATCGTCTCACCTTCGTACCGAACAGGCATTTGATCATTAATAATATAATAAATGTCTTCCATAAGTTCATCGGCATCAGATTCAATTTTGATTATTACATCTCCAGAGAACACCTTTCTATATAATGCTTTTTGAACATCATCTGCATTTATAATAGAGATATGCAACCTTGGAACAGGTACAACAATCTCATCCCGTTTTTTCATTTTTTTAACAAGTCGAGCAGACTGTGTTTTTTTGTTTGATTTAAGGGTTGCCTCATTTAAGTTAGACTTTACTGGAATTTTTAATTCCGCCGAAATTTCAGAGTTAACAGGTAGTGGATCGAACTTAACTTCAGTATAATTTTCTTCATCATCGAAGATTTTGATAGAAATATCAGCAACCCCAAAATCATAGGAATTGATTTTCAAATTAATGTTTTCCTCTTCATTATCCCTAATGAAAACGTACTTAGATTCACCAATGTTTAAAAACAATGTATCTTTATCATAAGCGAGTTCACTTATCCCTTTTACGCTGGGATCAAATGTGCCTGTTATAAAGTTCCCTTCATTATCTAAAATAGTTGTATCAACTGGACACATTATTTTTGCGAGCAAACTCTTTTTGAATATGTTTCCTAGAGGGGCATCATAAATGAAATCTGGTTGATCACCACTCTTATCATTAAAGCACCAATCAATAAAACTTAGTACAGGAGTTAATGTCAATAAATCACTGTGCTGACCAGATACATAATATGTATTTGCCACATGTGGAGGTGTTGCACTATATAAGGGAACAACACTATCTCCGTCATCTAGTTTGCATTCCCCTTTGAAAGTCCTTCTTTTATCTGAACTTTCTAGTGGCATTTGGTGTAATGTCGGAAAATTACAAGCAATTAAACAATCATGTTTAAAGCCCTCAGGTAGAGGTTGGAGCATTGCATCTTGCAATGGTTTCATATGTTTCAAAAAAACATCTTCATAAATCCCAGTAACTTTCCCGGCATCAATATAGAAGTTTTGCACCTTACTTATGACATCCATATAAGATAAATATATATTCTCACTGTTTGGTGCAATGAATTTTCCAGGATTATCTTCCGTTTCGTTTTGGTGTGAATAATATTCTTCACTGGGTAATAATTGATAAACTGAAGGAAACTGCATGGCGAGATCCCTTGTTTCTTTGTCATCGAATAATTCGCGAAATTGAAATATATCACTATATAAACCTGGTTCACCATAAGAAAGAACTTTGAATGCATCCGGCGCGCCTCTCCATGGTGTTCCAATGGTAATCAAACGCGAAACTAAAGACGACACCCCTTCTTTCTCCAGTTCTTGTATAGCTAATTTAGCAAGCAATCCTCCCATGCTATGTGCTACAAGATACACATTGTAACCGAGTTCGTTTTGAGCTTTAATTGTTCTAATTAAACGATCAACACTCTCTCCTATCGGCTTCCTCCAGTCATACGCATGAAATTCAAATATTTCTTTTGGATAAAAATCTAAAATATATTCATAAATAATTTTAGTATAACCAAATGCATTTACGGATGAAAGAGGGGTTTCGACTCGTAGTTCATTAGTAATCGTGCTAGCATAAAGATCCTCTTTCTTTCTCGGAAACCATCTTTTATTACTTCCCTCCCATAGCTCAGACCCTTTGATCCCTGGTATAAAGATCATCATACGCATTGACATACAGAAATTCTCCTTAGACTTTTTGTGACTTATTTCTTATAATACTTCGACATTAAATTCAGTTCCCCTTTCTATTTGTGGAATAAAAAAGAAGATTTCACTATCATACGGAAATACTTCTAAATAATAAGAATGATAAAATGACCCTGCATATGATGACAGGGTCAACATTTATATCATAAAGAGGTTATGTAATTACTATAATCCTATTAGCTTAAAATAGTATGAAGCCTAGCTAATATTGAAACCGATCAAACAAAGTAACGTAACAATCTTTATTTCCAAATTACTACAGATACAGACTGGAGGTGTTTATAAAGATGAAATTATTCAGTCTATTGCTTGTGGCATTGTCTGCAGTTGGGGTCACTGCCACATTCGGATTTTCGGCTTTCAGTTTAGTCACAGGTATTGTAGGAGGGCTTACTGCAGCATTTGCAATTTCAGGCTACTTGCAGTCTGTCAAACGTGATTATCCTAATGAGAACTATGAGAACAAACAAGTTAAGTATCAATCGAACTATAATACATGGTAAGTAAAGCCCCGCCCATAAAAAGGCGGGGCTTTGTTATAGTTACAAATATTTGAGAATTTATTCTTTAGTTGTCCCTGATCTATTACTAAATGCAAGTTCAAACAACCCAGTAGCTGACAATCCCGCAAGGCCACCAGACCATAAACGCAACACTAAAGATAAGTCTGTAAATGGATAAGCTACAACCCCGATTAACAAGCCAATGACTAAACCGATTGCAGGAAGCACGTTGTTAGGAACATTGAAAGTTTTCTTTACGAACTGTACCCCTGCTAATACAAAAACAGCGATCACCGAGGCGAACGCTAGAACATCTGTTAAGTTTTGATTGTCCATTAATTATTTATCCCCTTTCCTAAATAAACCTAGATTAAAGAACATCTGAATAATATTAAGCTCAAGCTTTGACTTGTCAGCCGATGTGGTGATTGCCCCTACTGCTTTAGCAGCCGTAATAGCCTCAGTATAATTGATGGCATATGTTTCCTTGCCTGAGATGTTTAATCGTTTTTCTACGGCTGCTAGGCGTTCATCTTGCTTCACTACGATTGCTTCTAACTCCTCAATTCTACTCATGTCTTCCTTTACCTCCTCTTTTAGTCGATCTATAATAGCTGTTGCTTTTGCCATTGCTATTTCTGATGGTTTGCTACCAGCTCTCAGCTGAGTAAGAGTTAAGCCAAAGACCATTTGGAAATGAGGGTAATCCTTAAATGATGTCCAGTCACCGCCCCAATCAAAGCCGAGCTTCTTAGCCTCTTCCACTACTTCAATCCAGTCTTTGATGTTGTTTCCGTTGTAGTCTCGGTTCATATCCCATGAAACACTCGACCCATTAGGCAGCAGTAAAGCAAAGTCAACAGCGAGTCCAAAATTGTGATAGCTATATCCACCTCGGGCATTGGTGACGATTACTCCTGGCTTTGAGCGCCCTTGCTCGTATAAAGCGTTTTGCTCAGCTATTGTCCGCAACCCCTGAGTTATCAAGATAGGAACTCCCCGAGTGTAACACCGTTCAATTAAAACTGTTGCAGCAGCCAATACAACCGGATGCAACCCTATCAATCTCGCAGATGATTTACTCTTTACTTGATCTAGCGTCAGAGACATTACTCATCGTCCCCCTTTCTGTTGGCAGCGCGTTTAACCTTCTTATCCAGCTCACTACCCACCCACTTAAGTACTACATCCAAGATTGGCAATGGGAGTGAATCCCCCCAACCTGCCCGAATTGAGTTTGCCGTCATACTCTGTAAAACGTGGTACAAGGTTCCAATGGATAATGCACCAAATATCGCTCCAGGCAACCCAAACACCATATCAAGCAGATGTCCACCTGCGGGTAGTAGCAACATGAAGAACGTACGAAAGACTCCATCAATTCCATATTTACTGGCATATGTGTTATCCTTTTTGGCGGCTCTAATACCAGATAACCAATCCATGATAATAAAAAACAAAAGCGCGACCATGATGGTTACGACAGCGTCCGCCTCCCCGTATAAAAAATCAAATGTTGGAATAAGCACAGCACCTACTGTTGACGCAGCAATTTGAGATTTAGTCATTACAATTCGCCCCCTTTCTATTGTTTATCCGAATTTACTGCTGGTTCTAATTTTGAATTTTCTGTTGGTTGCAATGCACCTAACATTTCACCGACTCTATGATCAACTTGTTGCAAAATCTCAAGTTGTCGCCCGGGGTAAAATTCTAATACTGTTATAATCGCTTCAACTAATTCTTCAGCTGGTCTCGTCAGATCAAGTGCTAATTCAAGTTTTTTTATAATTACCAATTCTGTTCCTCCTTCCGGACAAAAGTAAAAGCCCCTCCAAAATATTGGAGAGGCTTTCTTAGTTATAGAATATCACTGCATTAATACTTTCACACTACGGTCTTAAGGCTTTAATTGACCCTGTAGTTTTTCTATCTCTGCCTTTGCTTGATCAATTAGTTTTTGTTGTTCTGCGATGTATGCCTTACTTTCTTTAATCCGTTGCTCAAGACTAGATATTACCAAAGCGCTTTCTGGTGTTCCATTATCAGATTCTTTAGCGGCAATTAAATTAGCTTCTGAAGAAGCCAATTCACCTTTAGTTGTGATTTCTATGTTGCTTTCAAGGTTTGTAATAGTGGCTTTTAATGTACTGATTTTCACACTATTCACTTCAGAAATATTTTCAGAAGATTCCGATAACATAATTATTTTCTTCCCTTCTACCTTGAGATTTACTCCAGACGCTTCAGCCACAGCACGAACAGGCGCATAAGCTGAGCCATTAATCACAACAGCATCAGCAAGTTTAGTGCCATTCTTTTCTACCGTGAATATACCCTGGACTTTTTGTCCAAGCAACCCGCTTGCTGCAAATGTTGGTACTGCTCCAAATAGTAAAGCCCCGACGATAATTCCAGATATAAATTTCTTCACAAAACTCACTCTCCTTGGTAAAGATTTCATATGTCTATTATCGCCATAAAGAGATAAAAGTTTCAATCTTATTTAGGAATATTAACTTGAGCAAGTAATGCACCTGTAGCACTCCATAACTTAAGATTCCGACTTGTAGCATCAAAGGTCATATTTGATGCAGCGGAATTCAAGCTTGCTTTGGAGTTAATAGTCGTTTCCAGATCTTGTATACTTGATATCTTCAGTCCGTATACATTGGCACTTGAAAAATCAACTGAACCAGCAAAGAACACCCGATCTCCAAAGGAAAGAATTTGAAGTGGTCCCTGAGCGTATAGAAATGAAAGATATTCTTCAGCATACATTCCCGCTCTCTCTATTCCACTTGGTGACCAAAAACCAATACCTGAATATTTGTGCATACCATCGTTTGAGATCGTTACACGCTTAACTCCATTGGAGTCATAAGATCTTAATCCTCCTGAACTCATCTCTACTCTTTCTCCGATCGCACTCGTTCTTAGAAGAGCACCTGTAATAATCCCCCCAACGATTTCCCCACCAGCATAAATTATCCCTTCAAAACTTCCACCTTTAGCATTTATGGTTCCTTGGAATGTTCCATCAGCTGCATACACACTACCAGAGGAATTAACTACAAATTTGCCATTACCTACATTGATGGATGATCCCACAATAGCCCCGCCAGAAAAGTTAGAATTCGCTATTGAGGCATAGTTTGCTGTCAATTTATTAGCTACCAAGTTACCAGCCATATCTACTCGAAAGGGCGCTTCATTGAAGTTTGCGTGTCCTGCTGCTATACCATTAGTATTAATTTGAGTGACGGCATTTCCGCTTCCAATCAACATCGATACAAAGCTACCAAACTGTCCAATTACAGTTTCAGCTAAGACACCGCCTGCCGTTACAGCAGAACGCACAGTCTGCCATCCATCCGTTGAGATGCCCAATCCCGCCGATGTAAGGCGAACTTGACGTAATTGATTTGTTTTTTCCCTTGCCAATATCCCGCCATCTTCTGGATAGATAAGTTCAGTTTTCGAGTTGTTAATATCTGTAATTACTTGCTTGGCTACAGCTTCAAAAAGCTCTGTTCGGATACGTCCGTTTGAATATAGGTTATCAACTAACTTTTTGCTTTTGTCTAGGTCAGCTATGATATCGTCATAGTCTCTCAACATCACATTAGCTATTGTTGCTTGAGCGTGTTTTTCTTTAGTGAAGGGATATTCTGTGAGTTCAGTTATCCTAGCTTTAAGTTTGACCATTTCCATGTCTGGATCGTAACAATAGACTACATCACCAAGGTTTGGTTTTGTCTCTTCTCTATCGATCTTGTGTAGATCAGCTCCGTCAACTGAAACCTCAAACGTAGGGATTTCCCTTTCCCTTAGTGTCTGTCTTGCTACTCTAAGAAGCTCATTAACAGCAGTATTTAAATCAATGCTTGGATCAATGTCCTGCTCAATAATTTCATCGTCAAAATATGGTACGGAATCACTAGCCCAAGTTGAGGCGTAAGGAGATATAAGATAATTGACTTGTAGTATACCGCCAACTATTGCACCCGGAACAGTCTCTAACAGCGTTTTCTCCTCGTTTGTTAAAATTGAGGACGGTTGACCAATCCAAGTCGTCCCATCCTTCATTTGGGCGTACAATCGTGTTACAAGTGATTTCGCATCGTCTTTGAACTGATCTGATACTATGTTTTTCTTAATTCGATACTGATGTCCATCATCAATTCCGATTTTCTTTTTCAGATGAATGACAAAGTTATCTGGCTCGACTTCGCATCCATACATCTCCACGATCTTATTTAGTGCTTGAAGGCAATTTCCTTGTCCAAAATCTTTTACGTCATGAAGATCGAAAGTATCATCGATTGAAAAGGTAAATCTTCCACCAGTTGCCTCAGTAATTAGATTGGTCAGTCGAGAAATAGGTACACCATAAGCCTCATTAATATATAAGGAATATGGAAACTTGAAATCTGTTAGTTTAAACATCACATGTGTACACATGATAGAGGCTGTTAGCTTACGCTCTTCTCTTACTCTGGATCTGCTATTGATAACGTAGAATTGACCCCGTTCGTCCTTAACGTGACCCTTAATTAATAATTTTTCTTGGTAATCCTCTGAATTCATGGGCACCAAGAAAGATATCTCGTAATCCGAATTGATCCGTCTCTTCCGTTGGATATCGTATGAATCATTTAAAATCCCCACACGCTTCATGTTCTTATCATAAGACTGAAGGTAATCCAAATGTGTACCTCCTTTAATATAGGTATTTATCTCGATGAGTAACGCGCGCAAGTACAGATCTAGTTATTTCTTGATCGGTATATGTGATCTTGTTTTCTCCAAATACGAGATCGAAAAAGTCACCATCCATCAAGTGAAGTGCGTTTTTCCCATTCTTGGTTATTTTCATTTTTTTGGTATCAATAACTATTCGCTCACCTGGTGCGAACCCACCCGTAAAAATGATTTCATCGGTATGTGTATATTTCACTGTTGCCTGAACCTCAAGCGCAAGTTCGAATAAAGCATTATAGGACTGTTCTCTAACCATAGTTGTTTCAAAATTAAGCATAGTCTCAAACTCTGCTCCAAATGATTGTTCACGTATCATTTCAGAATTGAATTCTGTGATAAATTCAACTACTACAGGAATAGCCATATCTAGATTAAGCTTAGATTCAACTTCAGTGATGATGTCGAAATTAACTGAGAAAGAAAGTTCCTGTTGAAATGGTCTATCAAAAGGTAATCGATTAAACGCACCCCCGAACATAACTCCTCTCCTTTCTGGTCAGGAAAATTTTCCATACGTAAAAAAATGCCCCCGAAAACTTCGAGGGCTTGTGGTGACTAACAATATTTATACTTCTATTTTTAACGGCGTGCCATTCTCGTCATATCCAAGAGTCGCAAGCCGCATCTTTACAGCAACCTTGGAGCCAGTTGGGACTTGAGCAATTGTAATATCTCCATAGATAATGAGCGATGCCATAACGATAATCATTTGTATTCCACCCCCTTTCCCGGACTTCAACAGTAGCCATAATAAAAGGCGGCTGATGACGTTCACCGTCATTCACCGCCTAATAAAATAGAATAAATTTCAAAAAGCGCATTTTTGTTCTCCCGGTCTTTATCTTCGATCAGTTTTTTTAATGCTTCATTTTCAAGCTTCAGCTTTTCAACTTCCGTCTGTTCCCCGGGCTTCGTCAACTCCGCAATCTCTTCTGGTGTTAAGCCTTCGACCCAAAGGTTATCAGGCTGTGCAGGAGGTGCATAAACTGGCTCAGGACCTTGTTTCTCGCCCTCCGCCCATTGCTCCCGCCAATCATGCAGCTCGTCGGCATAATCGCTTTGTGCCTCTAGTACAGCGTCCTGATATGCATCCCATGTTAACAGATCGAAACGCGGATGATACAACCCGGTCGGCAACGGAATGCCTACGAGATAACCGATGATCTCTCTTGGCTGTTCTGGTTCTTCTAGCGCGTCCGGTTCATCTTCGATCTCTTCGTCTTCCGGCAGCTCAGGAGCTTCTTCCTGCACTGGCTGGGCATAAATAGGGACGACCCCTATTAAAGAGTCGTCCGGTTCTACATCTTCTATATACAGTCCGTTTAGGTCTACTTTCGATACTGCTTTTCTCATGATATCGCCTCCTTTAATCTAACGGAAACCGTAGACCATCAAATATAATATTTTGCTTTACGTTGACCTCTGTTGTTATATCTCCATTTACACCTACTGACACTGCGCTCGACGTTGGATCTACTTTTGATGTCCATGAGGATGTAAGCATTCTAGTGATTCGCACAGGTCGAAACTGCGTCGGCAAATTAAAAATCTTTGTACCCGCTGGTACGTCAGTAATGTTGTAATATACGTACCCACGAAATTCAATAAATCCTTTATTCACGCGATAAGCTAAATCGAAGGCAGTAAATCCGCTTAGCACTGCGGACGGTGTAATCCAAGGCCCTGCATCCTTCTCCGCTTTCTTGGCAGCTAACACACTAACGGTTGAGCTTATCTCTGTCACTGCATCTGTTAAATCATGAATTTGCATCTTCTCAGTGGCGGCGTACGCTCCTGATACCGAAGGTACTGGTGATTTATCCAGTTTGATGTAAGAGACGCTGTAGGTAGCAGCTGTATCGTAATTATCCGTCCATGCATAACATGTACCGTCTGCTAACTTATCAATATTCCAAAAATCAGGCAGACCATTTTTAAATACTTGTTTAATTTCGGAGGCACGTTTTTTAAGGTTCGAATCTCCTCCATTACCCGCGTCATTGAGTCCAATGTAGTATACGTCTGATAGAGCATTTTTCTTTGGTCTCGCAGGCTCCCTCGATATATAACCACTGCCTACCTCGATAAAGTTATCGCCTTCGAGCAGAGAAAGAGCGCCATCCTCTTGTACCGTCTCCGTGGTCGGTGTTGCTAGACGGTATAGAAGTTGATACGGTGTCCAGCCCGAAGGTATTGTTGTTGGTAATACTCCTACCGGATTGCCAGCACTCAAAATCTCGACCCATCCTTTTGTTTGTCCGGCCGTACCGTTATATGGATTTGTAGCCACTCCACTAGCGCCGTTGTACATCCGCCAGCCATTAAAATAAGCCTTAATTTCGTCAGGTGTAGGAGTGTAGGAGTCTCCCCAACCGGAGTCTGTGTTGGCAATAGTAATGTATAATACGCCATTGTAAAGCGTTGATTGATCAGCAGCTGAATAAACACCCGCTGAAGGATATAAAGGGTATCCGTTATACTTAGTCACTCGTTCTGATGCGTTTATGCCACTAGAAGTTGGTAAAATAACGCGTACACGTTTGAAACCTGTGTAATTCGTATCGAATAACCACGACCAGTCACCCACAAGATTGGATTTACGCCATAACCTCGTTACCTCATACCGTCCGTTAACCTCACACAGTATATCCGGATCGCTGCCGTCATTTGGGTTAGCGTGTAACTCTACTCCACCAAGGGCGATAAGGCTGTCTTCACGAGGCTGGAATGGTGTAGCGACACTGCCTAGTTCGAGTTGTGGATTGTTGAAGTTGTATGTCCCTATCTGGTTACTTGCCAAATTTATTAATATATAGTAATAACCCTCTGGTACAGTAAGTGGCTGATTTTGAATCCATCCACCACTAAGAACAGCTAAGTCATTCTTTTTGTTACTATCCAAATAACTTCCTACTGCCCCACTATTAGCCGTTATACCCTCAATACTTAAATAGTACGTTTTCCCAGGCATTACAGGAACAGCACAACTGATTGCTTGCCACTCAGCAGTAGCTGTTAACACGCTCTGATATGGTCCGTTTGCCTTAGCGTTCGGGTTAAACGACCATGCCTTATCTGTAAATGGTGGCAACAGATTACGTCCATATCTCCGTACATATAACCCATCTACTCCATTAATACCTGGAGGTACATAAGGTAAGAGGCGATCAATAGCTTCACCTGTGATTGTGGTTCCTATGGCGGCGTAATCTGCTGCGGATACAGCGTATAGGCGGATCTCGTCGATGTATACGGTCATATTGGATGCTGATGTCGCAGGACCTAGTAATATGCGGTAACCAGCGCTTGGGAAGGTTGTTCCTACTGGAATCTTAGTGGTTATATATTGCCACACTCCAAGTTTTGAGGTGTCCCCAACTAATCCGTCGACCACTTGCGTGTTGGTGCCCTTTTGCCTCAGTCCAAAGGAAACTGAACCGGCAGTGAAAGACTCAAAATAAATCCAAGCTCCGAGCACATACGCCTTGGTGGGGTCAAGTGATGCTTCATAGTCTCTTGCCATATAACTACCGTTACTGCCCGCAGGAACAAACTTAAAAGAAGAATTCCCACTACGTTTTTGCGCCGTAGAAAGCGTTGGAACCACCCCGCCAGCAAGCGACCATCCCGTTAAACTCTCTCCACTCCCAGCCCCACCAAGTAAATCTATTAACGTCCTACCCTGTACCTTTAATCCTTGTAGTCTAGCGTTCTTTGTTGCGTTTAAGATTTGCTGACCAGCTGATAGGATGACATCAGTTGTAGATTCCGAAGTTACTCCGGAAAGGTCCGTTAAATTTTTGCGAAATGCTTCGTGATCGTAGGCGGTGTAGTAACGGGCAACGCGTGAAGCTACCGCCCATCCTTTTGCTGTTGTTCCTCCAAATCCGCGTGTACAACCGATTAGACTATTTCCGTTTTTAGACGTATAGAGAACGGTCTCTGACGTTTCATCTACACCAATCGTAATGATATTAGGACCTTCTGGTAAAACACTCCCGGTTACAACGGGTATAGTCGTAACTGCTGCCGTTATTGCCGCGGATAATTCCGTGCCCGGCGAATTGGCTATCGCAGAATACATTTGCTGTTGTGCCATTAATTATCCTCCTTCCTTATTGCCCTTAGCTATTGTGCGAAACGAATAAGAGTTGAACCTGCATAAAACCTAGGTTTATCTCCTATCAAAGCAGACCGCGGTGTGATGGCTTGAGAGCATAATAAATTTCCTCCTGTTAAAGCCGTTCTCAATCCGACATGTGTCACCAATCCCCAATCCGCCGTAGCTATTGGAAATTCCACATCAGCAGATGACCTAACCGTCATTTTCCCATTCTCCAATGAGGCTACAGCAAAGGTGATAGCTTTTCGCGCATATGATCCACCAGATACTTCTGTCCCTGTGTCAGCCTGTGTAGGATCAGAAGTATATAAAGCTAGATAGACTGTTGATGGTTGGGAAAAAGCCACATTTCGAAAAGCAGCATTTAAAAGTGCCGCTGATAGCCAGTTAGATATTTGCATTGCCATTTTTCTCAGCTCCTATAGTTCGTATTCGTTAATGATTTTAAAACCCTGAATAGTATTTAATCCGGTATTGGTCAGAACGATCAATGGTGTGGCCCTTTCGTCACCATCAGAAGCAATTTTTAGTGTCTGCGGAGACTGTGTAATGTTTGTCTCATAAACTTTTTCATCTGATTCTGGAAAAGGGTTCTCAGACATGGTAATAGGAATCGTTAATTCCCCATCAAAGATAATCTTCTGAATATCCATTGTTCCGGCATATCGTCCGATATATCGCTTCCCCGGTCTATCCGAAAAAGTAAATACAATATCTCCTTTTCGGATATTAAAAAGAGCCGCCACTTGGGCGACTCTGTTGTGATAGTCTATTGTTGAATCATCAGCCATAACAATGCATTCAAGGTTAAATGTTCGTGGTCCGTAAGTGCTACCAAAATCTTTAGCTCCATCTCGATCTGCGAGTTCTAGTGTGTTATCTTTTGTAGGCGGTAATACCGGGATGTTATGAGATTTAAGCCCTAAGCCTATACTTGCAAAGGAAACACCATCTGCTGTTGCAACAATCAATTATATTTCGCCCCCGTTCTAGATTGTGCCCTCCGTACAAAGTTGTCCTTTTCAGTCCAAAACACCTTTGCTGTAGAATCGTCCGTAATATAAATATCTCCCATATTTACTGCAACGTCGCTGCGGAAATTCGAACTGGTTCCAGATCCAGATGATATTGAGGGCATTGAAAAACTTGGCATGGAGAATTTTAATTGAGGTAATTTAAAATTGATGAAATCAATGAGGTCATCTTCTTGACTATCATTCAACACTGCTTCTCCTACATGCGCTTCAATTATTTTTGGTGCACCAATCCTTTCTCCTCGCACTCTTCCACCTTCAGAAAAGGTCTGCAACTTCTCTCCGGTATCTTTTCCCACACCATAAAGCTTCCTCAATTCATCATTTCTAGCTTTAAGTCTTGCCATTTCTGTTCTGTTACCATTTGATAATGCAGCATCGTAAGCGTCCTTATTGGCGTTGTACTCAACTAAATCTAAATCCTTCTTAGATGTACCCACTACTGATAAAGAGGCTGTGGATCCGGTCACAGTAGGTGTTAGTGCAGTAATAGAGCTCATCTTTGATTGATAGTCAGCAATAAACTGATCCAACTGAGCTAATATCTCGGCATTCTTCTCGGATTCCTTCAGTACTTGGATGTTTTTCATCAATTCCGCGCGATTGGCAGTATCGGAAGAAAAGTCCTCAAGTGCTTGGAGCAACTCATCGTAATGTGTTTTAGTAGCTTCGATGTCCTTGTCATAGGCTTCCTTCTTAGCGTCCTTTTCATCTTGAAGGGCTTGCTTCTGTTCTTCCAGGCTTCTCTTAGCTAAGGTGCGCTCATGATCGAGTTGCAACTTTTCAATGTCTTTTTGAACCTGTTTCCGTTCCGCGATTCCATCCGGTCCTACGGCTGAGGCAAGCAAAGCTAATCTAGCTTGCTTTTCTGCTAGTGCACTCTCGTAGTCTTGGTCTTCATTTAATTCCTGTTGCTTACTAAGTAAATCATCAATAGCTTGGATCTCAGCATCCTTCGCAGCAGCATAAGCATCCCGTTCTTCCTCTATTGCTTTAATAGCTGCGTTTTTAGAGGCTTCGATGCTCGTTTTATAATTTTTCGCCAACGTCTCAACGGCCTTAGTTTCGTCTTCAATCAGCTTCTGACGTAGTGCATAGACTTGTTCGTCCGCTTCCATCCGTTGATCTGTACCAACACGATAAATAGCCTGAATTTTTAACCAATCCTGCAATTCACTTTCGGTAGTAGTCTGACCCATAGCCTTTCTATGGTTCAAATCCTTTTGAAAGTCAGAATATTGTTGCTCAAGCAAGCTTTTCTTTTGCTCGTAAATCAGCTTTTCTAGCGCAAAGCTCTGCTCGGCAGTTCGATTTTTATCTTTTGCCATTCGTTCATAGGCTTGTAGTTCCATGGTGATGATATTAATCTTACTTTTTCCAGCCATCTCCATCTTAGTGGCTTCTTTATCTATCCATGTCTGGGAATTTTGGTAACGAAGCTCATTGTATTTCACCGTTAGATCAAATACTTGTTTTTGAGCTTCCGCTTTCTGTTCTGTAGTTAAATAAGACTTCGACAACTCTTTATTATAAAAATTAAGTGATGTCTTCACCATTTCTACTTCTTGGAGATTTGCCTGTCTCATTTTTTCGATTTTTTTCTCAAGAATCGAAACATCTTCGTTGTACCTACTATCATTAAGTGCCTGAATGTCTCTAGTCCATTCTTTTAAAGCATCTTTATCTTCGGCAAGGTATTGCTTATGACGATTCTTAAGCCGCTCGTAACCAGAAATCTGTTGTTCTATGGACCAACCTTGCCGTTCTGCTACATACTGGAAGTTATCCATTTCCTCATCATATGCTTCCTTGCGTGCAGCAGCCGCTTCTTTTGCTGCCTTTTCTGCATTTGATGATTTTGATTTATCCTTACTGCCACTTTTATCTTTAGAATTTTTACTAGAAGATACACCAAATGATGGATCTTGATACATACTGCTAAGTGCAGCTATCTTATCATCGTAAACTTTAGCTGCTGTATCGTAATCATCAATAATGCTCTGAATTTCCGCTTCTGCTGCTGCTTGAGCAATACCCGCTTCTCTAAACTGTGATTTAAAGTATTTGAGATCGTCTCCGGTTTGAGTAACGTTATCTCCTGTGATAGCCTTACTACCATTTAACTGAGCCTTTAGCTGTGCCAAGCTCTTAATAGCATCTGCTTCAATTTGATAGGCAGATAATCTTTCGTCGGTAGCTACTTTTGTATTAAATGCTGACGATTTCTCTGAATTTAAGTCATCAATAGCTTTCTGGATTTTCATTTTCCGTAGATTGTTAACCGCATCCGTCTCAAACGCCCATCCATCTGCAGTTTTATAAATCGCTGATGCAAGTTCAGGATATTTGTTAATTAGATCCGTAGCGTTTGAAGCATTTAAGGACTGACCTTTTGCCAGTTCATCTAGTACTCCGTTTAGTTCCGAAACCGTTTGACTATTTCCTTTGACTGTTGATGCCCATTCTTCTTGCGCTTTTATGAGGGCTTTAACTTCATCAGATAGTTCTTCTGTTGATGTGGAGGCGGAGTCCGTTGAATCTGAGTAACTCTCCATTGAATCCGCTGAATCTGCTGCAGCTGTGGCCAATCTACTATTCGCCGCTACACTTGCCTCTGTGACACCATTAAGGGCATCAATGGCTGATTTACTTGCAAGGATTTTTTGCTCTTCTTGGGACAGTTCTGTTCCCAAAGAAATCATTTCATTGCCCCACATTTCCCGTAGGGTTTGAACTGTTTTTCCTAATACCTTATCAACTAAACTCAGGTCGCTCTCTGAAGCGTTTTTAATAGCGAGGTCAGTATAGGCAATCTCCTGCTCTAACTCTGCTTTTCGCTTCGTGGCAGCATCCAGATTCGCTTGTTCGACGATTTTGATACTCTCAGAATATCGCGTCTTCCATTCTTCAATTTTTTGAATATCCAGCTCTTTCGCATTACCAAGTTCATCCCATTGTGATACAAGACCAGGCATCGTGGCACTGAGTCGATCCATTACATTCGCCAGTTCTGATTTCGCAGCAGAAACTTCTTTGTCCGATTTAGTGTTATCGTCAACGATAGATTTCAGTTCGTCGTATCTAGCAACTAGTTCAGCTGTTTTTCGATTCTGTTGCAGAGTCTCATCACTCACTTGACTTTGTGTACCTTTATAATAAGCCCATGCTGTTGTAGCAGCACCTATGACAACTGCAAGTCCTGCTAAAGCAGCACCTATTGGCGTGGCAATAAAAGCCTTTTGTGATACGTTAGCTGCATCGGTTGCAACCTTCATCCCAAGCATCCCTTTAGCCGCGGCAGCGACTCCTGTAACCAAAGAAACCAGAGTTTGTCCAGTCAGAATCCTGGCTCCCGTGTTTAAAACCGTAATTGCTCCACCTAACAAAAGAATCGATGTGACAGTATTTTTGATGGGCCCTGGTAGATGGTTAAACCCATCTAGTAAGATAGTGGCTTGGCCTACAATTAACTTTAATCCTCCAAGTAACCCGCTATCACCAATAGATATAATCAACTCATCCCAAGAAGCGCGTAATTGCTCAGATTGCTTTGTCAGTGTAGTCATTGTGAGGTTGTTTTCTCTTTGTGCTGATCCAAATGATTCCTCTGATACTTTAGCTACATCCATAACCTTGCTATAGTTATTCATCAGAGCGATAAATCTAGACGCTTGATCCCCCCGAGCGATGGCTTGTGTAATCTCGCTACGTTCAACATCTGAGAGGTTATCCCACTGAGCTGCAATCTTACTAAGTAATTCTGGGAACTTCATCATATCGCCATTAGCTTGTCTCATCACTCCAACATACTTTTCTAGCTTGTCTACTGCTATAGGTCTACTGGAGAAGCTAATAAAGGATTTTATAGCATTACCAGCTACAGAACCAGAAAAACCAGCTTGATTCAGTGTAGTCAAATATCCGATAAGTTCGTCAATGTCCACTCCAGCGTTTTTAGCTGTAGCACCCACTCGGTTTATACCTTCTAAGAGCTTCTTAGATGTTGTTGGAAAGTTGTTGGAAACTTCATTGAGTTTATCAAGCAACTTTTCAGAGTCTTCAGCAGCCATCCCGTAGTTGAGAATTGCTCCTGTCATTAATTCTTGAGCCTGGGAAGCACTTTGAAAGGATTGTTCAACGTTTTTAGCCATCAGTGCTGTTCTGGCCAGTTGTTCAGTTTGCTTCTCGTCAAAACCGTTCTGAGCGATGAGCGTATAAACACTCGCGACTTCTCGAAGTGCATACCCATATTCCTTGGCGCTGGATATCATTGAATCTTTGACATACCCAACGTCCGCGGATTCGCCCATGACCCGCTGCACGTTTACTAGTTCATATTCAAAGTCTTTAAGGAGACTGATTGCCTCAGTGGCTCCTCTTGTAAAGGCATAGTACAAAGTTCCCGTCATAGCAAACTGTGCGGCTGTACCCGTAATTCCGTTGATCTGAGTCTGTGTCTGAGTCAACGAACGGCGAATACGCTGTTCTTCTTGTAATGCTTTTTCGCGAACCTGTGTTTCTTTACGTTCTCTAGCCTGCAATGCATTCAACCAAAACTTCTCGTAGTTGGCTGCATATTTCTGAGATTGTTGACTTTCTCTCTCAGCTAATTGCGCTATTTTTTGTCGGATCGCTTGTTCCTGCATTAATACACGTTCTCGTGTGCTATCTGTTCCTGTAGATGACGAACTTCCTGTTGTTAATTTGAGAGCACTAGCGGTGGCTTTATTCTGTAATGTTTCCATCCGTTTTTGATGTTCTCGCTCTTGTTGCTCAATAGCATCATATCTTTTTCTAATGATAGCTTCTTGTGCAGCCATTTTAGCATCAACTAATTTATTAGCTTGTTCCATCTGGCTCTTCTTTGTCTGTATCAGCTCGGTTTGAGCTGTTCGTTGTTTAACAAGAGCTTCCGACTCAGCCATGATCTTCTTTCGCCGCTCTTCAGAAGTGAGGGCAAGTTTATTAGAAGCCGTTGCTAACGCTGTATAGTTTTTAGTGGTTACCGTAATTTCCTGATTTAGCACTTTAAAGGTTTCTGCGTTCCCTTTTACGCCTTGGTCAATCGCCTTAAATGCTGGGATCATTTTAGATGTATCTAAACTTATTCGAGCACCAACTACATCTTTGTTGTCTGCCATTGCCATCACCCCTTGATTGTTAAGGAAAATTTTCCTTTGCTACTGACACGTCTACATACAGAAAAAGAGGTCCCCGGCATCATGCGGAGACCTCTTTTTATTTTGGAAAGATACCTAAATCAGATAGATACTTTGCTTTCTTCGGCTTTTTGGTGATTTCTCCACCGTGAAGAGCAATTTGAAACTCTTGATTCCTCTTTCTAATTCTTTTGAGAGCGTATATCTTTGGGAAAGTCATGTTTTCCCATTCGCTATCTGGAATGCCTAGAGTTACACATAAGGCCCATGCATCTAGTAGTGTTTGTTCTCTTCCCTCTTCCGTCCCTTCGCTCTCGCTTTCTTCCTCAGCGTCCGGATCAGGAGGGAACGATTCCTCATAGAAATCGGGTAATGAGTTTTTCCAACTCCTCGATACCTTCGAAATCGACCTGATCATATTCTTCATCTTGCAGACCGCCTTCAAGAATAAGATTGAAAGATTCGCGATAGGCAGCTTCTATCTTAGGCCAGTCCACAGCTTTTCCTAGATCGTTTTCGACCCATGGTTCCCGGCCGATAGATACAGAGAATTGATAAGGTATCTCCTTCATGATTTTTCGAACCTGTCGTATAGTTCCAATAGTTCCGATTTTCACATTCTTAACAAGTCCTTCAGCCAGTCTGACTTCTGAACCTATATTTAATGTTTCATCGATTTGCTTTTGCACTGTTATTCCTCCTCAAAATAGATAATCCCCCGCTATAACAGCGAGGGACCGTCATTGTTAATTAATGCTTCTAGTCTACGAAGATAATCGTTGCTGCAATACCTTCTGGATTATCTGGAGTGACATCTGGTTCCAAAACCTCCAGATTAAGAGTGCTTGTGCTAGGATTCTTACGTGCAGCACCAACATTCAGCGTACCGCCACCCACAGCTTTGTATACCGTCAACTGCACCTGCACCGGTTGACCTGTTCGGTCATTTATCAATTCAAAACGGTGAACAAACTTAAATGGTTTAGGACGCCGTGTTCCTTTGAAGTTGCTGGATGTTCCTTGTTTGGACCATTTATAGGTCACAATCACATTTTTGTTCAAATTTCCTGTTGCAGATGTAATAACACCGTCAGCCGAAATTGCATATTGCTCAATGGTTGGTGTTGAAGCAACTCTTTCAAGCTTGCTTAGCGTTCCATCTACCGCTTTAAGATAGACCTCGTCGCTATCCTTAACAAACGTACCACCAAAAGCTTCAATTCCTTCGATGGCATAACCAGCAGCACCGAGAATGCCCTCTTCGTTCTCATCGATTTCAACAGAACCTGTTTTTGTCTCTGCCCCTTGAGAAATCTCAGCAATTACAGCAGAATAACGCGGCAGCTCAATTGTAAGCACATCTTGCAAATCTTGTGCGGTCAAGTGAAATGCATAGCCGGACTGTCCACCAAATACCTTCGTCCAAGAGAACTGCGGTGCGAACATAACACTGTTGATTTTTTCATCAATGTATCTTAGAGTCCCATCGTAATCTCTCATCCATATCTTCCCGACTCCATCAAATACTAATGGTTCCTGCATTCGTGTATCCCTCCTTGGGTAATAAAAAAGGAACTGATCAGTTTATTTGATCAGTTCCCATAGTTTTAAATCAATTTCTTTAATCCGTTTATAATCATTCGTTTCTTCGTAGGCTTCGCTTGGCTGCGTACCTTGGTCCATCAAGCCGAGCTTTTTAGCTAGTTTAACTTTCTCTTTCACGAGCTCTTCAAGCTCTGTCGGCTCTTTCTTAAGTTCGGGTTTCTCCGGCATCATCGTTTCACCCCATTCTCTTATTTCTAGACTTTCTCACTTATACTTTATAATGGCATTGATACCTTAATCCTGCTTAATTCATACGGATATAATCGATATCGTATATACCCTTATAGCCCTTTACTCCACTTATTCCTGTTGCAAAGTCACCATCGTAGGCCAATACGCACAAAAATGAATGAAACTTAGGTTGAACAATCCGCCTATCATGCAAAAGTTCAAATGACCGCTCGAATAATAGCTTCGCCTCATAGCCAGTCTTACCGTAAAAGTCGATACAAAACTTACCTTGAAATACGAGTGGGTTTCGTCCGTATTGCCCCGGCATAATGTACTGGCAGATATGCGGTAAGGTTTCCTTTGTCACTACTATTTCAGGCTCTACACCTTTTGTGAAGCGAGTTGCCATCTGTTCGCCATTTGCAGTTGGCGTAAGCTTCAGCATAGCCATAAACGCCGTGTCATCCTTATGTGTGTTCTGTATAGCATCAATCAGATGAAGGCTCATGTCTTATCCTCCAAAAAGTACTTGTGGTATGGAAAGTTTTCAATTACCTCCGCAATCCCTTGTAGGATTCGATTACGATTGGACTGGATTGCGATACGTAGAAAATAGGTCGGTGGTGTTGGCTTGAACTTCGGGTCAATATCTCCGCGTTCTGCTAGCTCCTCCAGATCCACTCCAGCATAGCCACCGCCTGAGAAACGCATCGTACCATCAATGCTTTTGTAATTCCCCTGTCCACGCCCTACAACCACCTTACTGCTGCGTGATCTTAGTCGATTCCACGCATCAGAATTCATGTAAATAACTAAACCGGGGTTTTGTGAGGCGTCCGCCATTAAAGATCCCTTACCAAACTGTTCAAGCCATGCCTGCCAGTAATCTGCTGTAATATCTCCTGAAATCATTTGATTAGCGAGTACGAACATTTCCATTTGAAGTTTATCTCGTACTGCTGGATAGTAGCGAATGCCACCTTTGGCAGTCAGTAGGACGATCTTTGTTAACCCGGTAATTTGGAGAGACAGCTTGTGTTCTAAATCCTTAGATGCCCTTGCAGCATCATATCCGGTAATCATCGCACACTGTCCGATAACTGCACATGCAGTAAATTTGGGTATTTGACTACATCAACGGCATCCACCTGATAAGCCTTGCCGTGGAGAATAACCTGATCTGGATGGATGGCGTCTTGTGGGTCTTTTATATTAACCGTTGTTTGTAATTGCAACGTGTAAGTTGTGGAGGGTAGTAACCCAGGATCGTCTTGGCGTAGTCGCGCAGTGACGTATTGAGCAAAAGCGATAACATTCTCTGCAACTGGCTTGTACTCTTCGTCACCGATAGCATTATCATTTTCGTCATACTTTTGCGAGTAACGTTCGACTGTTATTGTTGCATTGGTTTTGATCAATGAACAGTATTTATCCTTCTCAGTGGTTGGACGCAAGGTTTGAACAAAGAAAGTATCACCGTTTTCGATTAAGTCTCCCGGTTTCACAAGCGATGTTGGAGCAAATAAACCATTGTACATGTATTCTTTGCCGACAATCGTTGTTGCTCGGGTATCCCTAGAAAGTATAACTACATCCGGATCGCCGTTTACAGAACACGGAGAGTGGCGGTGAGCGAATTGTTTGAACATCAGTAACGCCGCCTTTCCTTGTATCGTGTTGGTCCAGCAACGCCAAATATCGGGGCATCTGTTCCTGGTGTCACAGTGGATATCAAATCAATTAGCGCATATGCATCGTCGATTAATTGAATTCCAAATGCACGCCAATCCACAACTTGATTTTCAATGGAGTAATCGAAGTCTTTCTTGGACTTTGCAATTCTTGCAGTCATAGATGGAGCCAGTATGGCAGCGACCATGCTTACAGCCGCTGCATATACATAGTTCCTATCATCGTCAACCAGTTCGGCGTAATCTGGAACAGCAGCAATAACCTTTGCTTCCGCAATGGGTAAAACAGAAAGAGCGTCTATGTCAGCATCGGATAATACATCCTCACCGACACCTAGACGCCCTCTTATTTCCTCATGATACGTTTCCGTGGTGAGGATCTTATTTGCCATCACCGTCACCACCAGCAGCGCTGATAGCCTCTTTCAGCTCATCAGCATCCATTTTGGTGTAACCAGGAATCTTCAATTCCTTAGCAGCAGCTTTAAGTTCTTTGAACTCTCCATCTGCTTGGATCATTGCAATTTGTTCTTGTAGCTCTGCTTCTCGTGCTTTAGATTCTTCAAGTTGAACTTGGAGTTCTAGTTCGCGTTCGGAAGGATTATCACTGACAATGTCATTGCTATTTACGAAAATAGCCAGCAATTCACCCGTTGCTGCGTTCCGAACTTGTCTCTTTACAATATCAACAAGACCTTCGGGGGCATCTGTTACGATGTCCCCAGCATTATATTCCCCTACAGCATCAACCAACACTTTTACGATTGTCATGGTATGCCCCTCCCTTACGCCACTGTAGCAAAGATATGCCAGTTGACGTATTTCAGACGCGGTAGAACCGTTGCGCCGTTGATCACTTGCCACTGGTCAGGGTCACCCTTAATCAGTTTTGCCAGTGCAAACTTACCAGGATGTCCAGTGAAGATGTCTTCATAGTTATTAGGGCTGGTTACAAGATCCATCATGGAACCCGTCATGCCTTGTCCGATGATAATGCAAGCATTGTCCGGGATGAATGGATAAAAACTACCTGATTCGTCAATATAACCGCCATCGTAGACTTCGTATTGAAGGCCGTTCAATTGTTGGCCGATAATATCTGACAGCAATCCTGCTGTCACTACTTCTTTACCATAAGTGAACTTGATCAACTCACGAATTTTAGCATTTGCCTTCAGATAAATATCGATTTGTTTGTTGACCACGATCTTTACTGGCCGCGCCCCACTGCCACGGAACTTGAGAACCCAAAGATCAATGTCAGCAAGTGGATCAGCTGTGGCCACATTGCTCCAGAGCACAGCTGCAGTCGGCTTGTTGTTGGACGGTACTCCATAATTGATAGTTCGTGCTGGCATTGTTGCCGTCGCTGGCACTACAAGGCTCCCAGTGAGCGACTGCCACCGCATCCATTCGAAACGTGTTTCAAGACGTTGATTAAGATTGACCATTCGTTCAACCATATAATCTTCGCCCCACGTTTGTTCCAAGCTTGTCCCTGGCTTACGGAGAATCGCAATTTTTTCACGATCGATAATAGCTTTTTCGCGCCATTCCTGGTTAGTAAAGCTCATATGTTTCACAACAGGTGCCGCGTGAATAGGTGATGGATCGTTGAGCCCGGTTGGTGGTGTCATGCCAGTGTCGTCATACGTGATATCATATTCGATTGTCAAACCAAGTTCCGGCTTGAAATCAACGCCATTGGTCAGGATCTGTGCTCCCCGGAAACTATTGATATCAGTACGGATGTTTTGAACGACTTCGGTTAGGAAGTATGGATCAAGTACGTTTGCCATTAGTGTTGTTCCCCCTTATACAAAGTAGCAAAGTTTCAGCGCTGTTTTAGCCGCTGCATCTAAGCCTGTCAATTTTGATTCTGTGAATACTGCCCCAATCCAAGCAGAGGCGCCAATATCAGTGAGTGTTGTATCTTGATCATTATCAAGGATACATACAGCCACTTGAGATCCATCAGTAGCGTCTGAATCGTAAGGGATGAACTTACTTGAAGCAGTTACTTTACCAAGAACTGTCCCTTTTTTAACAATCCCGTTACCCTGAGCTAGCAATACACCTCCAGGAAGTTTCAATTGCCATTCGCTGATAGCAAGAACTTCTGTGAACTCCTGAGTGTAGATAGCACCTGGACCCGGAGCACCATTATATTGTGCTGGATTCATATTACTTGTCCTCCTTCAGCAGATTGCCTCTGCCAGTGTTTTTGAGGGCCGCAATCGCAGCTGTTTTAGCCGCTTCTTTTTCGGCCGCCTGAAGTTGCTCCGGTGTCTTTTGAGCCGCTGCTTGCACATTGGCAGGTGATGTTCCATTGGCTGCACCGGCAGGAAGATCAGGGTTATCACCTTCTGTGTGGCGACCACCGCCGCCAAGAGCCGCTTGAGCTTGCGCTTCATAGCTAGCACCAATCTTTTCAATTTCTGTTACCGGTAGGTTAGAAAGCACCGTCTTCATCGCTTCAACGTTAAATGCTTCACCCAGCGCCCGGACACCAGCTCCACAGGCTTGTTCTGTTACTTTAACTTTGTACGCCGCGCCATCAGCAGCTTGAGCACTCAAAGCCGTCAGTTTCGCCGGGATATCAGTGTCATTTTCTACACCCAATGCTGCTCGGACTTGTCCAAGTACACCATTTGCAGCCGCTAGTGCAGTTGCTTGTGTTTGTGATGCTGCTAAAGCAGCTTTTTGTTCCTCTGTCACAGTGTCATCTCCTTTGGCCTGTGTTTCAGGCTCATTGTTTTTTTCTTGCTTGATTACAAATCCATCAAGCCCAGATTTTCCGCTAAAAGAATAAAAGACGCGTCCGCCACTTGGTAGTGACTTCGCATCTTCAGATAAAGATTCCCATTTGACACTTGATTGAGTTTCTGAGGTATTACTCATCCCTACTACCCCAGCACCAGGATAAGCTCCGTCAAAGACGAGTGAATTCTCCATGAGATCTCCGTCATTGATATCAACGGTACAAAGTTTAGTATCATACTCTCTACCACGAATGTGAGGACAATTCCCACCGAAATACTCCTGACCACAGATCGAACACGTCTGGCTGCTTACCGTGAATCCAATTGAAGTATCAAAGATAGTTCCGGCATCAATACCATCTGCTATTTGGTCAATCTTGATATCTCCGACTTCTTGGCCGAGTTTCATGTAATGATCTGCGTACAGCGCCAGTTCATCCCCATCCATCTGCAATCGACTTTCAAAGGTTCTTCCTATTGGAACTGTTAGAATACCAAGGTTAGCCCATGAGTGATCCAACAATAGTGATACGCCTGCTTTAGCTTGGACTGCCATTTTCCGCAAAAAATTAGGAGTAAGGCGATAAAAACGATTAGGGATCATTTGATCACCCACTAGCTTTGCAGGAAACACGTAAGTTTCATCTTCCGTGAGTGGAACACGGGCAAGTTGATTGATTAATGCTAATTGCTCAGTTGTTGGTTTAGCCATTTACTAATTCTCACCTCCCTCTCGTAATGAACAATTAGATATTCGATCACCTCCGCGCTCATTAGCGCATCAGAATTACAATCTTTGTGGCCAGTCCCATTTACCTCCGTCTTGACCTTGAACAACGTTTTGATTGAAGAACATGCCAGTTGGATTAAGCACACATAAATCAACGCATGTAGCATTGTGAACCTGAGTGATGATTGCAGCTCTCGGTTCGCTTTTGTATTCACCGCCAGGAGTACCATAACTATAGTAATGAACCATACGACCTACTGTTGGTAGCATATTGACTACTCACCTCCATTCGGTGGAATCTTTTCGTTTGGATCGGTTTTATACTTTTTTTCAAGCTCTGCCAGAAGTTCTGGTGGAATTTTAGGATTAAGCCCCATTATCCAACGTGCTTCTGTTGCAGCCTCTATGGTGGTAATGTAACGCTCTTTTTCAGCCAGCACGTAGTTATTAAGCTTCGCTCTCAGATCACGCTCACGCTCCATATCAGAACGCAAATCAATCGGCGCATAATCAGCTTCAACCTGTGTTTGTACTCCACGCACTCTCACAGCCATAGAAAAAGCCCGCTTCCAAAAACGTTTGGTTACGCTCCGGGCGGACTCTACAGACTTGATATATATTTGGGTATCCACTGAGCTGTATGTCTCCGTGGAACCTTGATGCCGGGATAACAAGGTAAGCAACGTCTTCAGACCCGTAGCCATTTGAGTATCAATGATATCGATCAATTTCTTGATGTCGATCATTGGACCTGAGTTACCACCCTTGAGGTATTCAACCTTTACACTATCCCAGTGGACTAGGGCGTCATCTGGATTGAGTGAGTTGAAATGGGTAAGCATCTCGTCCATTCGTTCCTTAAGCCACGCCTGTTGCGCTTTTGGGTCGTTCTTGATACTTGAAGGAATATTCTTCAACATGATTTCCTCAAGCATTGAAATGTCCAAGCGTGGATAACCTTGGTTATGAACAACTGCTTTCAAGTCCTGAAGCACCTGAAGGTGGAAAAATACAACTTGGAGTACTGGCAGGAATGGAGTTCGGCCATATGGATCATCGACCATCGGGTCAAACTCTTCATAAATAAAAGTCGGCGTGTCGATCTTTTTATATTGACCGAACCAGTCTTCACCAGCTTTAGGCCGTGGATTCTTGACGTACTGCCACGGAACAAGACGATTGGTATTCGGCTCCCTGCGGAACCAGATCAATGAGGGATCAACCGGCACTATATCAATCACATCATCACAACGCTCATTTAAGACCACTTCACCAGCACAAGCCCCGCGAACCATGATCATCATACGTTGGATCGTATCCAGCTTATCCAATGACCGTCCATGTTGATAACCTGGTGAAGGCAAGGGTGATTCAAGCATTTCCTTAATTACGTCCAGTTCTCGTTGTCCGGACTTGTCATCACTACCTGTCTTTTTCTTAGCTGTGAAGGTTAACTCGGTATCTCCCATTCTGAGGTATGTGTATAATGCATGAGAAATGTCCGGATGAACGGATATGAGCAATTCCAGTAGTTCTTCTGCTGTGTAACTTTGGAGTTTAGTCAAATCAATATTGTGAGCGCTCTGATATTTCTTCGGTAACCAGTTAAATATGCCCCAATTATTTGAGTTACTAGTTACTGTTGATCTACCTACGCCCATCATCTGGCGCTTTACGGATGCCGGTAGGATTGCATTAGCAGCCGAATAAATGAGTTTATGATACCATTTCAAGTTTTCACCTCCTCCAGACATAAAAATAGAAGGCAGGAAAAGTTTCCTGACCTTCTGTATTCGTTCATACTTCTATGGATTAATAATATCATTGGTTTTATTCGGTGTTACTACGGATTTCCTGCGTCATAGACACAGCTTCTTCCTTTGACCATTTGAAGTCCTCATGATACGATCTACGTGTTTACATAAAAAGGGAGGTTAATCAATGGCTACTTTTTTTGAACAAAACAAAGAATTTAGAGATTCACAATTACCTGAATGGGAAAAGTTAATAAACTACCTTTTCGGATCACCAACACCTGAAAACGAAGTTATCACAGATATCAAAGAGATCAAAAAGACTCTTAAGAAAATCGCAAAAAGTGATGCTAGTAACCATACTTTTATGCCTGATAGTGGAGGCATGGACCTTACTGGTTGTACTAAATCAGAGGAATCTGGTTGTTTAGAATTAGATTTTGATGGAATTACCCATATCGTAAAACCAAAAAAACTCATATTCCAGTCTTTCCCTGACGTACCTTTAGAATGGTCTTATTTCAATTTAATTGTTGATAAACTCCCCCCTAGTGGAGTATATGAAAATGATGACGACTATTATGAAGAGCTAACAGAATTATACCCGAATGAATATATAAGTAGAGGTTATTACGATGCAGGTGAATATAATGGTAAACCGTTACCAGAAGATGCTCGTGTAGTTCTTCGGTATTTCAAAGGAAGTTTCGTTATTTTCTCCAAAGCCTCAATATACAACTTAGCGGACCCTTTGAAAGGGTATAACGGAACACATGAAAAATATGGTGAAGAAATGTTTAAAAACGCAATAGAACGTATTTCCAAGGCTCTCAAAGAAAAAGGAATTAAGTAAATCAACAAGAGGTAACTGCTGATGAGGGATGCAATCAGCAGTTACCTCTTTATTGTAACACCTCCAATACTAGGAAGCATCAGATTCCGGATTTAGTTTTTGGATACAAAAACAGAAAGTGAATATAAAAATCACCTTCTGTCCTTTTTGTTTTTTAGTCTTCTTCGCGTCTCCTCACGAGCCCTATATGCTGAGGATATCATCTAACTTTTTACTAAGAGCCATTTTTGCCATTTGATCTTTAAAAACTCCAAGTCCATAGACTTCCTGTAAATCATCAGTAACAATAGCTACATGCAAGAACTTAGAAGTACTGGCTATGGCTTTAAATGCTGGAATAGTGACTTCCCCTAAAGGAATTAGTATATTAAGTATCTTGTCTTGAGTTAAACCTCGCAATTCGACACCAATAATATTATGTTTCCCTTCGACATGAAACGCCATTGAACCTAAAGAATCACTTTCTCGTATGCTACTTCTAAATTCCTCGAAAAAAGTACGTTTTTGTTTTACAACAACCATTAATTGTTCTGCGTCAGCATCATATAATACCTTGCTGTTGCCTGTTTCAATGTCAACTGCTTGTTCTTTAAAGAAGTCCTCGTAAGTTTGCATATAATTCTCCTTTATTAGTGATTTTAGGATTATACCAAATAGTAAGTTTTCCCACTATGTGTTATGTCCTTTTTAAAGTTATGGCTCCTATGCTCGGGATCATCACATGTTTATTGCTTGGTGGACGGCGTAATCTCATTTGGTGGGCTATGCCGTAACCTAAGACTCTATCATCCTTGCATCCGCCTAGTGTTCCCTTGCCCATAGCTTGCGGCTTACCCGCTCTATTGCGGACAAATGTCTTCATTTCGCTGATTAGGTTAGCATCATTGATACGCCATACTCCCTCTCGAATGCCTTCTATAAGCGCGTCTACGAGTATCGGACGCGTGACAGTTGTTGTAGGCCATCCGGGTCTATTCTCATTCGTTCCAGCTTCAGCGTTATAGGAATCATGATGATAAAGGTTCGGATAGAATGTCACGTTCAACAGCGTGTTAATGACACTGTGCCCCACATTGTTCGTTTCTACGCCTAACAGCGCATCGCCATACAAACGCCCTACATAGTCCAGTTGCTTGGCGTAGATATCCAGATCCATTTGTCCGTAAACTGCTGCAACGTCCTCGCCGGTATCTGCATCAATGATATAAGCTGCTGAAGCATCTCCACCTTCAAGTCCTTCGGCGACGTCAGCTCCGATGCAGTATTCCTTATCTGGATCGTATTCACCGAAGATTTCAAACTCCCCACGCTCATCCTCAATGAATTTGACTGCTGTCCAATCGTAACCTGTGCCTTCAATTGCTGGAGGAATAACAACAGAGTATTTGATTCCTTTTCTGGTATGCTTGGTCATCGTATCCAGTTTGTCTTGGTTAAATACTGTGCGACCTGTAACCAAGAACGCCTCTTCTGGTGTTGAAGGATACTCCTGCCGGAATAGCTTTTCATCACCTTCAAAGTCATTCCTGATTGTATAGCGTCGCCATTCTAATTGCTCATCAGATAAATTGAACTTTTCTTTTAACTCGATCTCATCTTTTGTGAGTTCAAAGTCAGCCGGAACCTTCATGCGGTAATCAGGCATATCGAACCACGGGAAGAACAACGGTATATAGTCATTCTTACCAGCTACAGCGTTATCCCACATTTCTTTGTATATCTCAATTCCGTTTGCAGTTGATTCAATAATACCGACTGTACGCGGTTCCTTGGATAGTGCGGCGAACAGGGAAGCTAAATGTTTCTTCTTACGGTTCTCTGGCCAGAACGCCAACTCTGATATGTGGAGGTAATGAATGGTCTCTGAACGTGCAAGGACACGGTTCTCTGCGGATTGGACTGTGATCTTGGATTTAAGCCCCGGCTCCTTCTTGCGATCAACATCCTTCATCGCTGGGCTTTCAAACGTCAGACGGCGGCTATTGTTCCGCTTGCGCATAGGCTTGATATGCTCGGGGATGTAGTCGTAGTAAAGACGGAACATGTCGTAAAGGTTTTCTGATGCACTGGAGTCCTGAGCTACGATGAATGCATTCTTGGCTTCCTGTAGCGAGGACAGATAGTAAATGATGGCCTCTGTTGTCGTGGAGAATCCCATCTGCCGTGCCTTCAGGATGATTATTCGCACCGGCTTGCCTGACTTGATTTGCTCGAACACCGTCTTGGCAAGTTTCTTCTGAGCCTTATTCAGCGTGAGTGGTACAATATCCCCGGTTTTTGTCTTGATCCGCAGGAATTCAAAACAAAAGGCCTCAAAGTCGTCAAGGTTTCCCTTGAGTTCTTTAAGGCCTATTGGATTATCTCTATATTCACTTTCGATCTTTCTGTTTATTTCTCCAGCCAGATCAACGAACTTTAGCTTCGGACCTTTTGCCCCTCCAATTGATTCAGCTGCTTTACGTATCTGTTCATGCAGTTTAGCCAGCACATTTATTCACCGCCGCCTGTATAGAGCTTCTGCTGATCAATCAGTTGCTTCATACGTGGGTTGGCGGATATACGGATGATCGAACGGTCATACGCTCCGTCTGTGGACTCCTCCTGAAATATCTCCATGAAAATGTTGATGTACTCTTGAACCAACTCAAATTGGAACGCCTTCTCTCTTAATGCAACAAGGAACTTCATGTTCTCGCGTACCTCACGGTTAAGCGATACAATTTCAACTACCTTACGACGCAACTCCACTTCAAATGAATTCTGCCACCCTTCAATAAAGCTAACGTAGTTGAACTCCTCACCGTCTTCCATGAGTTTATTTATGAGTTCATCCATCTCTTCTCTGAACAACTTCGGTAGATCGTCCACCAGTTCAAATCGATCAATGAGGCGTTTGGTTGCATCAAGGTTGGTTTGAATAATATCTATCTCCTGATGAACTGTCTTAATCACACGCCTGCGGTCAGCCACAATTGCATCTTTCTTCTTGGCTTGTTCTGCCGTCCCCTTCTCTTTGACATACTTCGCTACTGCCGTATGTGAGACTTGCTCATTTGCCCATTCAGAACATTCTTCAGCGATTGCTCGTACAGTCTTTCCGTTCCTCACACCAGCCCACACAATTTCCTGACACCCTAATGTTTCAATCTTTGATGGTTTTGCCACTTCTCATACCCCTTTCTATTCTTGTAACGTTTGTAACGTCTTGTAACGCTTGTAATGGCATTTTGTAACGTTTGAAGCGTTACAAGGTTTGAATGCATATAATGAAGAGCCTTATTCTATAAGGGTTTAACTTGTAATTCTTGTAACGTTACAGAAGGCTTACAAGCAAACAATCGGTTAAGGAAAATTTTCCTGAGCAAATAAAAAACGCCCTTCATCGGCGCTATCGGTTGTTACCTATATGATTTGCTGACCTTTGTTAATCTGGAAGTTATCCAGTGTAATCCGATCATCATGTTTCCTTGCCCAAGCTAATGCCCTCGGTACATCAAAGTGACTGTTACCATAGCATGTGATCAGCACAACCTTTCCTTCGCGGACGGTGAATATCCACCAGACATCATAGATATTGATGAAATCTCCATCTCTTCTGTAGTCCCCTGCTGCCAATTGTTCACGTCCGGCATTCCGAATCTCTTCAAATGTCGCCGGTCCTACCCTTTCAGTGAATTGCTCGTGTGCATGAATAGTTAGCTCTAATCGCAATCCATTTAGTATCATTGTTATCTCCCCCTTAAGTATAATTTTGTTTCATAGAAATGAAAAAAGCGCCCTATGAGGCGCCCCTAGATAAAGATATATTGGTTGTATGTACAATGTAACATGGATTTAATTCGGATTTACTACGTTAAAAGTCTACGAAATGAAACTTATCTCTTGTCCTATTGATTATCGTAAGCCTGAATGAATCTTTTCCAATATTCCCGTTCAACCCTGTGTATTCGGCCCTCAACCATAATATTTCGTTTCTTACGATCAACTTCTTGCACTCGTCGTAGATTGATATGTAGTTTATTGGATATGCGTTGCATATCTGCCTTCTCCAATTCTTTAGGCATTAGCATTGCAGCTACACAATCTTCGTTTAGTATGCGGTAATTTCCATTAGCTGTAACAGCTAAAATCGTGTCACTTGCTCCTCGCATCACCTTATTAATATCTTTTCCGTTGATGGTTATGATTTGATCACTCCCAGTGGGAATAGCAAATATCTGTTCTTGCTTTTTAATCCATCCTTTCAAAACCTTTAATACTGGATCTGATTTCATAATGTATCCTCCACTGATGTTTCAGAGGTTTTCTATGCAAAGTAGGATTAATCCTCTTGGTAATTTATTCCTAGGTACATTAAAGAGCGGTATCCCATCCAATGCCTCCAGTACATTGTCAGTATACCGCTCGTTTGTTTTGATGTAGGCAAGGGTTTGCACCTTGCATGGTAAATTTCGCGGTATCTCGTGTATGCCCGATATTGCTGGAGCTTCAGCGCTCTTTTACCGAGAGCTATTAGCTACACCGCTACATTGCGTCTACCTATTCCGTCACCACATCAATAAAAAAAGCACCCTAAGATGCATTTATCTATCCAATATATTTTTTTTAATCTTTTCAACGTCATACTCAATGTTTTCTAGCGATTTTTTAAAAGCGTGAAGATTATCAGAGTTATTTTCAATGTTTTTCAGTCTGCTGTTTATTTCGGATAAATACTGAAGCATCTCTTCCGCCTGTCTTTCATTCACTTTCTCACCCCCGTTCTAATATGAAAGTTCGGCGTGAGAAAGCATTTCCCTTTTTTGGCAAGGAAACTTTTCCTGCTTTGCGAGCAGTACAACCATTTCCCCGAATTACCAGGTATTTAACAACCAATATCCCATATACAGGAATATCACTTTAAGATCAGCACGTTTTAGGCAAAGTGCTTTACACGCAAAATGTAAAGCACTATGAATTCTGTTCATCCTTCACCGTTTTGCTCCAGCCACACTTACAGGTGCGTTCAAATGAGTTTTCATCAATGTTGATTGTTCCTTCACCTGCTCCAATATTTCCATTCCCACACTTTGGGCACTCAGCATACTTCTTTGAAAGCCTAATCGCCTCTGCGAACTTCATAGATATTACCTCCAAATTGCCAAACGCTTGGTAATATGAAAAAGCAACCGATGGCGCATATCTACAAGCCCATGTTCCAGAGCTTCCCTTAGCGTTTACCCTTAAAAAGGCCATCAATTGCCACTAAATAACGCTCATACAAACCGTGAGACGTATACGGTGATTTGCGCTCTTTACTGAGCCCAGCAGTTACGCTGAAAAGCTGAACCGCTAACGATTCGACCTCATACATAATATACCATATTCAAAACATAAAAACAGCCGATGGTGTTCAGACCTCCGGCTTCTCAGGCCATCCCCTTCACACATACCCCCTAGGCGGGTCATCGACTGTTTTTATGGTGCGCCCATTTATCCGTGAGCACAAACGGTTTATTGTTGGGCGGTAATTTATAATATGCGGATACCGCTAATCCGCCATGCCCCGGCTTGGGCAACAATGTGCACCTTTAATGCTTCGGGGTATTCCCCTCTGTGCACTGTCTCCAATTAGTAGTTCGACCCGGTTATTTATTTACGTATCCGGTTCACATTCTCGATCCATATCTTTAGCCGCTGAGATCACGGTTGCCCAGGAGGTGTTCGGGTATGAGCTGCGGTGTGATGTCCCGTCACAGATTGCCGCAACCAGATATAGAGTAGTACGGAAGCTCTCGCCTCGGTATCTTTATTATATTTGGGGTATTGTGCTGCTACGCTACGGAAATTACGCCTTATTATGTGAATGGGCAAAAAAATACCGCTCCAGGTATCTACCCTTCGCGGTTGAGTTGTCTTAATCCGATTTCGCCTTCTTTGTTTCGTCCACGCCCATAATCTATCGTCACATGATCCAGCGTCCCATTAAACAATAACGTGTTAGCAAGGGATGCGATGACCCTCCGGCGCTTCTCGGCAAACGTAGTAGCCTCTATGCTGTAGATTCCTTTTTTCCTTTCATGTCTCATGTACTCTACTGCGTCTTTGTATCTGAACTTCCTTTCACCAGTGAACAGTAATTCTACGATCTTGTACTCATGTGGATCAATGATGTTATTTGCCGCGTGCATCACAGCCTCTGTAACTCGTTTATACAGCATGTAATTAAGATGGCGTGTCTCTTTAGCAATGAGTACGTTGGCTGGCAAATTGGAGACGTGGTCGCTTGTGCTGAGGCGTTTGACTGCTCCTTCTGCTCCCGCCATATCGAAATCATTAAGTCCGTGTTCCTGCGGCTGCTTGAGGACGAATTCATAACTGTCCACCAGCCCCTTGATGGTCCGATAATTGTTTAGCAACCACAGGGCTTTCCTGATATCCTCCTGGTCAGCGTTGGTGAAGAACTGGACCTGATAAGCTCTTGTTATATCTGCGAGATCATTCTTAGGAGTAAAATCTTTATGCGGTACTGGAATTATCTCAATCATGGACATAACCTCCTTGCGGTTGTCTTACATATTTACGATTAGTATAGAGTGAATTTCATCCATGTTTACTACGGATTCTCGTCCTTCTGGTATGCCGTAGGATTCGAATCCTCGTCGTAGAAATTCTTCATAATCTTCATCCATTAGATTGTAATCATGTATCTCAAGTGCTGTCTTCAAGTTAGTTCAACTCCTCAAGTACATATTCTTCTGCCATAAGTAATTGCTTTGTATGTTCCATTTCATTTTCTGACGGACGTACAATGTACTCTTCAACATAAATTGGAACGATATGGTTTCGGCATCTATTATAAGTAACCTTGTAATTTGGTCTTGGTTCAGTTGTAAGATCGAATTCGCCTTTCTCCAACTTCCTGATGTATAGTTCTAAAATGTCCTGCTGTGCATCATTGCGCTGAAAGCGAATTTCATCGTTGATAGGCAGTTGAGCATCTAGCTTTTTGAGATGTTGTTTCATACCTTCCAACAACTTTTCTGCGTCTATCAGTTTAGGCATTGTCTGTTTCCTCCCATTCGACTGTAGGGTAACGCTTTGTCAAATTGACTACAGCTTTGCATTTATTGCATTCGTGTGGATACTGTGGAGGAATGCTCATAAGTATATGACTTGATGGTTTCATTTCTCCGCCGCATTCACATCTGTAACGAACTCCGTAGGGCTTAACCTCAAATCTTTCTTCACTCATAGTGTCTTGTTCCTCTCTTTATGGGGAGCAGATAACCTTATACGGCTACCGGCTCCGCCTGAGTATTTCGGTCGAATCGTTGCCCTTCGGCCTAAAACATTCCTTTCGCCGCCATGAGCACAAGTATCTGCATCAAGTGAACGCCCTGATCTAAGAGCAATCCACCCTTTAAATTGTCCAGTCGTGTGTAGATTCCTATTGGCTTCGCCTTGCAATAGTCTGCAATCGCATGGACCACGAAAAGAAATACAACGTCATAAAAATTAACTTGGTAACCCAGCAGATGAACTGCAACTAAAATTGTTCCTGTCCATATCCCTGCATGCGAGATCAATGATATTACGTTGCTACCTTTCGTCTTTGCTAAGAAATCACCTTGTAATGGGTAGTCAGCCAACAAGTGAGCGAATATTAAAACAAGTAACGGCATATCCTCTTCTCCCCCTTATACCTCTGCCTTCTCTAGTAATTCAGGATTTTCATATATATTTCCGACCACTTCTGCTTCTCGACTTAAGTAATCCCGATCATCATCTAGCAAAGGTTGTCCGCCGACCTTGAAAGTACCTTCCTCATAGGTGACCACTTCATTGTGATATGTGGTTTCTGTATTTTCCGGCGTTTCGTATAGATCAGGAATTTTAAGAATGTGACTTTGGTGGACTTCCACTCCGTTCTTATCTTCAATATCAGCGAATCTCAGGAATTCAACGTCCATTTCATAATCATAACCATCCTCATCTATTCTCTTAGTATCTGACATCCAAAGACCTTGATAGTAATTAAGGGAATATCTATCGCCAATATGCCTCGGATCGATCATGACCTTCTCTTCTTTATCCCAGAACTTATATTTCAGTCCGCTGCCCATCGTGTATCGTCTCCTTTGATTGGGGTATCAGCCCCCTAAATTACAATTTCACTACTTCAACAATTTTTACTGGTTTGACAGTATACGAGACTGAATACTCTCGTTCATATTCAATTTGTGACCCGCAGGTACTGCAATCAATCGTGTCACTATCTTCTTTCATTTCCCACGCATCACCATATTCATGACCACAGTAAGGACACTTCAATTCATCTCCATACTCTTCATCATGCTCGTGATCAAGAGTGATCTCTTCCACACCGAGAACCTTTTTCTTAGGGCTTTTAGCACAGCTACGATATGTCTTGCCATTGATCTCAAATGTTTCTCCGAATTCGGGTTCGGCTTCCACTTCTTTCACAAGTTCCATGAGTTGAAAATTATCGTCCCAAAAATGCTCCCTGTCGTAAATTCTTATTTGCCACATTGTCTCAGCCCCCTTATAAGTTCAGTACAGCCAGTAATGCAGCCTTACACCTTTGTTCAGCCGTTGCATGAATGTAATCAAACATCCCTACATACTCACCAGTACCAACTAAAACCTGTTTTATACATGAGACATATCCAGTGTGTAATCTAAGTACCTTTATACGCTCTTCCACTTCCCATGCCTCGGATATGTCTTCACCGAACCGCGGGCAGTCAAGCCACGCCTTTTCCTCTGAATTTCTCCATTCTGCATTGTGCCATGTGCCCTTCATTGGCTTCCATGCTTCATATCCAAACCAACCGATCAGCAGGCTAAGCTCAGGAAAGTTTTCCTTACCGATAACTTTGGCTTTGAATACATGCTCTGCAACCACTGGACCAAGTTCAATCGGGTCCATCGCCAGTATCTCTTCCCTTGTGAGTGTCATTGGTTAGCCTCCTTTGATTTCCGTTTTGCTTCATCCAACATTTCACCGATATAGGAACATTCATATCCGTCTGGATCGTTGAAAAGTGTGGGGTTGGCATCCATAAATTCTTTAGCTTCATCGCACATGTACCAATTTTGAAACTCTCCTTCATACTCACCCCTGTAATTCCAGCAACTTGAACCAGATGGGATTGTACGTCCTGTCGCAGCACATTTGTGATCCTTGCGCGTCTTATTGACTCTCGTTAGTTCGTTCCATGTACTCATTGGTTATCTCCTTCCTCAACCTCAAATTTTTCTAAACTTGGACATTCAGGTTTTCCATTTGCTCTATTGCTTTTCCTAAGCTCTCCAACTTCTCGAAGTTATCTTTTGCTTCAGCAATTTGCTTGTCTCTTACTTGGTCGGCAATCAACAAGCGCAAATCATTATAGCTATCCTTGAGATCATCCAAGGTCTCAATCACGTCTTTTAATTTCACTAGCTTCATCGTTGTCCTCCTTTGGTGCTGGGGTAGACAGTTTCTCAAAAAATATACTTCCGCATTTGCAAGGTGACGGAGGTCTAATTTTAACCTCAGATTCGTGTACAGTCTCGCACTTTGAACACTTCCACGATTTCGATTTCATTCCGCCGCCGTTGAGAATGATTTTATCTGGCAGCCTGCCCATGTGTGTGATTACGTCCCATTCGTTCATTTCAGGTCCTCCTCGTTTGTGGGTGCTGGGGTATCTGGGTAAAGGGTGGACCTGAATCGCTTATAAACTTCCTCTGCTTGGTCCAAGTCGAGACTTGTTAAGTCACCGCGCTGAATGATTTGGTATAACCCCTCTATAGCCTCGGACGATTCCTCTTTTAGTTGCTTTTCCCGTTCCTCCAGCCGAATTATTTCCTCAGCAAGAAGATATTCTTTTCTATCTGCTTCAGTGCGGATATGACGTATTAATTCGAAACGTGCGCTATTCTCTAATTCTTTTACTCGAGCCTCTGCTGCGTCTGCACGCTCCGAATATTTTCCAGACTCAGCTATTTGTTTTTCATATGCTGATTCTAAGCCGCCATATGCACCCAGCCAGTAGAACAGTGAATCAAGCACATTGTTAAGGTGGATGATGGTATGCTCGTATCTGGCTGTATGTGCCATCTCCATATCCTTTTGCCAGTCCCTTTGTGTCATTGGGAATTTACCTCCTCAGCCACCATGCAATCCCGAACTTCATGAAGCATTTCGATTAACACGTCAACTGAATCAATGCTCTTGAAAGTAAAATGAACTTCTGGGTTATGCTCTTCCATTTCCAATCCAGCGTACTCTTCCGTGCGTTCTCCGATCACTCGCGGCTCATGCTGTTTGAAAGACAAGCCGTTTGAACTATTTGTTCCAGTACATACATGGTGAAGCAAAATATCTCCTGCCCCAAACTCTACCGTCTTCATTCCTTCACTGTTCGTTAATATTGGCATCTCTTATATCCTCCTTGTGGGAGAGGAGGGATACTCCTACTCCCTTAATGATCTGGTTCGGCCCCCGCGTTGCTGGGTTTATGCTGTCGGACGATGGCCTAACGGCCTAGCGCATCAGCAAATAAATTGTAATTGCCCATCTGCAGTTGCCGTTAAATCCATTCCGTAGTCCTTACTTATTATCACTTCGAATATTGCTTCCAGCATTTGTACAACAATGCTGTTACCAGCTAAAGCGTACAATGTTCGACTTCGGTAGTTTGGTTTGACCGGAAACTCTTTTAGCATGAGATCGAAGTCCATATCATCAAATCCCATCAAACGCCAGTACTCACGCTCTGTCGGATACCGGTATCGTCCATCACTCAACTTGATTACTCCTGGGCTTGGACATCTGTCTGGTCGCTCAGTTAATGTCCAGAAGTGGGATTCTACGGTTTCTACGTATCTAAACTTAGATTTATTAGCCTCGATCTCTTCCGGTGTTGCCAAGTCGGCCAGCCTGTTTAACATAGACGGGATGCTAACGATATATTTTTCAAGATCAATTTCACTCTCATCCTGTAGAAAATCTTCTATAGGTAGCAGGGGGCGTTTTGTTAATTTCGAGAAATCGAAAGCTTTGCCCCCCAAAATAGAAATACAGAATAGTCGTTCACGGCTTTGTGGTATACCAAAATCCATTGCTTGCAGCACTTCTGATGAATTCCTGTAGCCCATCCTCTCCATTTCAAGCAAATACTCATTTAAAATAGGCATTTTACTCTGGTATGTTGCTCCCTTGACGTTTTCCCAAATTACAACTGCAGGACGCCACTCACCCATTTCACGAATGATACGAAGTGTTTCAAGCATTAATTTTGAGCGTCCTTTGTCATCGTTTAAGTTGGCCACTGAGTTATCTTGACAAGGGCTGCCATGCACCAGGATGTCAGGCTTTAGATCCCACACCCTTACGTCTTGCGCGTGATAACGAAAAGGATTCATGGCGTTGTAGGCTTTCACACGGTTTTCTTTCCATTCCACGTAGTCAATGGTTTTAACCTTTTCACCTAAATTCTTCAGAGCCTTAATGTCAGCCCCTATGCCGCCGAAAAGTGATAGTAATTTAATCAATACTGGTTCACCTTCTTTCGCTGTATGCGTCTACTTCGCACTACTTAGCGTGATATATGCCGCCTCTGCCCACTCTCGGGGGCTGGCGGTGAGCAATAGAGTTATCCCTTCATAATCTAATGCCCCACTATCCCAATATCCGTCAGCGCCTACAACCTTAGATAGCGCCTGAATGTACCAGTAGAAGCGCTCTTTGCACGCTGCTGTCTGTACCTCTAGGCTGGCAGCAGGGTCATTGCAGTAGTTAGGAACGTCAGCCCATGCTTCAAGCTCCGTATTACGTTCTCCACCGAATACAATCTCCGGATATCCATCAGGATCTGTTAATTCAAAATAGCATCTCTCTGCAACATCCTTGTCATAGTGGTAGATTGTGTACCCCATCAACTCCGCCAGCGCCCGGTTAAGCTGCTGATCGGTCTTATCCTTTATCTGTGTCATGATTCGCCCTCCCAACCTGCACTACATTTCACACACTGAAATTGATACTGAGGTAGTTCGTGCAGCGCTTGGTGTACTGCCGGCTGTCCGCATGCACACCAGAGACGAGAGAGGTCGTCACGCAATTGACCATCAACGAGTTTTATAGGTCCCTGTCCTAAATCATTCATGCCTTGTCGCTCCCTTCCTCAGGTGGATGTATGTCACAAGTTCTCTCCAAGTCCGCTAAGAAAAAAGTAACTTCTTCTTCACCTTCATCAAAAATGAACAAGACATCGTACATATCCACGTATCCATAACGCGAGTCCCAACCACTGGAATTGATTTCACCAACGCTACCAGACGTAATTACACCTTCTGTTTCTTCGCCCTCAAATGTCTTTGAGGTATAGGGGATATCTTGCTTCGCCGTTACCTTTGATCCAAGTTCGTGTTTATATCTGTTCATCTGTCTTCTCCCCTTCCACATATCCCATCGAAACACTTGCAACATCTACAGCATTTTCATCTGTGCTATAAGCAATTATTTCGTTTAAAGCTGTCTCGTGCCGGGCTATGGTCTGCTGTGCCTCTGCCAGCTTCCTCTCTGCCGATTCCTTGAATACTCGTTGACGTCCAGCTTCGTAATTTGCCTTTTCCAAAAGCATGCGTTTTATTTCAAGTGCATTACCTGTATCGCCAAGCTTATGTTCTGCCTCTTCTAGAGCAGCCAGCAACTCGTTCGTGCCTTCACATAAGGCAAACACTTCACCTCTCAAGTGCGCTTCTGCTCCTCTAGAATTGTCAGCAGCAAACCAACTATCATCAGCAGTTTGTTTGATCTCTTCTATCCGTTCTGGTGTCGGTAAGGAAACTTTTCCTGAATCTTTCATTCGCCCCATACCTCCTTATGGCAGGATTTGCACACTTCGAGTTCGTTGCCATTGAACTTATTTTTCATGACCAATTCAGAATGTTTTTCCTCACAGAGTTGACAAAGTGTCCGACCACATTCGGGGCATTTCTTAAGTTCAGTCATAATGTCACCCTCTCTTAATATCCATTGGATTGACGATCATGGTTTACTTTGTTCTTGGCTGCATAGGCTTCAGTGATCTGTTCAAATGAGAAGCCAAGGCGTTGCTCACCAAGCGAGTAAAAGCAAGCCAGTGCTCCCCGGAAAAAGTGTCGTTGCTCATCTTTGAATCTTTCGTATCCTCCTACCAAAAATTCGCCCCCGATGATCATTCCGACATTGTGCAAAATCTCCGTAAAAAGAACAACCGTCTTCAATTCCGCTACATCGTCCGGGATGTATAGGTCATCCGCAGGAAGGTTAAGCTGCCGCGCGATGCTCAGGAAGAAGTGTAGACAGTCTACGTATTCTTCTAGTAGAGGATTGTAAGCTTCTCCGCGCTCGACACCAATATCATCTACGCCCAAGCTCCGCACGGCACGAGTACGTGGTTTCTGATTCTTGCTCCAATGCTTGAATCCGCGCCATTCATTCGCCAGTTCTCCGATTTCTACCTGAAGAGCTAATATTGTATTAGGCAGCAGATCAACGCCTTCAAGCCCCTTTTCTTTGATGATTCGAGCATCCAGTACTTTTTGCATTTCAAACATTTGTTCAAGAGTTAACGTATTTTCCATTGCCAATCGTCTCCTTTATAGGGGGCGATTTACGCCCCACCTTATATCAACAGAATCAATTATTAAGAGAAAGTCGCTTCTGGTTCTTTATCTGGTTTAACTTCATCTCCATCAGAATCAGTATCAAGAATAAGCTTTGTCCCATTTTGATTGAGTTTCATTAGGAATATAGAAAACTCGTCCAAGTGTCTTAGTGAATTTATATCTTGAATAGAATTGCGTTCAATCGTCCATTCGCCTTTATCGTATTTAGGCCATGTGTGAATTCGGATTTCGTAATTCATTTTCTCGTCATGCTCACATTCAAATACCAAAACTGCATGCTTCATGCTGCTCCAAGACCGCTCTTCGTTGTATTCAACTTCAAAACGTACATCCACATATTCGTAGCTGGGCTCATCATCGTAGCAAACCTCAAGACCATCTGTTTCAACGTTTTCTTCTACATATTTCTTCCAGCGTTCAAACAATTCAGTTACCTTAATGGTTTTCATTTCATCTGGAATCATTAAATTCTTAAAGTTTTCCAACATCTTTTTGTTCTCTAGCGCCGAACTTTTCAGCACATCCACTAAAACAGAATCCAGCTTAGTGATGTATTCGCTATAATCGTAATTTTCCAAATAAGGAACCATTACAGATTTAACTTGCTTTTCTATAACCTTTGTTACGTCTCCATAAGAGCCAAGTAGATCTTTAAGAGCATTTTTAATTCCGTTTTCTAATTGTTCTGCAATCAATTTCTCGATCGTGCCATCCTCTAGCTTTTTAGAAATAACGTCCTTAATGCTTTTTTCCAATGACATATATTTCGCTCCCTTTAATTGAATTATTTGTTGTGCAGTTGCATCTTCTGCATATATTTTTTTTGCTATCTTTTAAACTCCCAACTCTCGCATTTCTGCATCCTCTGTAGCATCTAACGTGATTGATGGCATGCCATCCCATAACTCTCGAATCTCATTAGCCTTAGCAATTACTGCTGCTTTCTGCTTTGGTGTTAATACGATATCCATAGCCTCTTGATAATGGTTTTCTGCCTTGGTATAAGCTCGGGTATGCAGTACATTCATGTATCTCCAAAACTTATCGTTACTCAGGGATTTAATCCGTTGGAAGTGTCTGCGCTGTTCTGTTTCAGTCATTTAACTAATTACCTCACGTTGTTATAAGAATTATCACGATACATACATGAGATACTTTTTCCGAATCCTACACTTTATGTTTGTGACAGTATTTCTGCAAATTTTTAGTGCTGCGGCTGTTTCGCCATTGCTGTATCCTTCCATAGTCATATTAACTATAGCTCTTTCTGATTCTTTCAAGGTGTTGATAAATTCCTCAATTTCTATGAGACTTAGATCTTGATTTACAGGTATGATATTCGAAAATTCCAAATCCTCATTGTCTGAATGATTTATTTTACTATCCAGTGACATCACTAACTTTGGTGGGACTTTACTGTGAAATGGTGTTTTTATAGTGTTAACCTTGCTTTCCAGATACCTAACGATGAATCCTTGAATGTACGGATAAGCAAATGTTGAGAATTTATTGCTTGAGTTCTCATCAAACCTATCGTAAGCCAATAACAATGCATAATTTCCTTCGCTAATTAGGTCTTCAATATCCACTGCGCCGAACGTTCTAGATTCGTAATGATTCGCTATCTTCAAAACTAATTTTCGGTGTTCCTTTACACATTGTTCTTTAGTTCCTAGAGACGGGTGACTGTCTCTTATGCGAGATATATCCATGGATTTTCTACCCATCTTTATCCTCCTAATCTTCAAAGCGTTCACCATAGCTGTAAACTCTTGGTTCCTCCAAAGGTCTACCGAACACGTCAGCCATAAGCGTGGCGAATACTGCCATGTCCTTGACCTCAAGCGATTGCAGCAAATGAAGTTCCTTTGCCTTAAGACTCCGTCCAGCTGCTGAACTAAGTAGGTCAACGACTGGTTTTATTTGATTCTGTTTTTCTTCTCTTTGACGTTCTTTTTCCTGCTGAATAGCCACTTTTCGATTGTGTTCTTCCCAATCTTGTTCGTCAAACCAGAAGTAATCTCCGTATTTTTCACGGTATACAGAAATCCAGTATTGAAGAAGCTCGTCATTAGTTTGGATTTTGTCGTGGCAAGGCCAGCATACCCGCAAGGCGTTGGTCTTGACACCTCGACCCTTACGACCTCTAGGCCAGACATGATGTGTCGTGTTTGCTGGTGCAACCTTACAGCATGGGCATGCTTCGTCTTGCTCAGCAATTATTTCAGCTAGTACATCTTTATCAAAGTCACAGCGATCTTTTGAGCTTTGTCCTGGTTGGTGGTGAGCAAGGAGTCCTTTCTTCCATTCAGGTACTTCCTTCTTAGCTTTAGATTTTCGTTGACTCAAGCTGTTGTATGCCTTTTTCTCCTTTACTTGCTTTTCAGGTTTCCAGAATGTTTTGTGTTCACTCATTGCTCATTCTCACCTCCTATGTCTCGATTTTAGTTCTTGGTTAATGCGTTAACGCTACGGATATTATGTGATTTGCTCTAAATAACCAGCTTGTTCAAGTGTTCTATAATGACGCTCACGCTCAGATGCCGTGAAATGAAGTGGTAGAATGGTATGCGCTGCATAAAAAGCGATTGCTTCCTTAATCTCCTGTGGCGCATCGTCCAGTTCGGCAAGGTTAATTGTTTTTTTATTCATAAGATTCTCCTTTCTCTTCATCAGGAAATTTTTCCTGATGCATTGATGTTGTGTTACCAACCTCCGGCAGAGTCACCGGAACGCTACCAGCCTAATGGCCTGTTTATTGTCGCTGGCACGACTTCACTTCATGATTGTTTAATCACCGCATCAATAGCATCTAACGCCATGATTGGTTCAAATCTTCTTGTCCCAGGATTAAATCTAGGGTCGTTTATGCGGTATTGAGATCCTTTAATCTGGATTTCAATTCCGCGGTAGATCATAAATGTATTCCATTGTTCCATCATATCCTCCAAAGTTAAAGCCCTTCGGCTATAATTAGTTACTAAATTTCGTTATGTCGTATTTATATATTTATTATAATTCCGTTATTTCGTATCGTCAACATAATAATTACGAAATTGCGGAATTTTGTTTCTTATGATAGAATCTACTCATTGGAGGTGGAAGAACGCATGGTTTCAATAATTCTTAATGTTCAAACGCTCATTGATGATCGAGGTTGGACTCAAAAGCAACTGGCTGAGAAGACAGGTATTCGTAGAGCCGCTATAAGTGAAATATGCAATAACATGCGAACCTCAATTAACCGTGAACATCTTGAGAAAATAGCTGAGGTTCTTGAATTGAAGGACATAAAAGAATTGATAGAGTTGAAGGTGGAGCAAGAGGAATAAATCCTCTATGCTCCTTTGTTTTAATTGAACAGTGTTGTGTTTCTCTTCAGATCCTCTATGAACTTACCTTGCATTTCCGGGAACAATACCCAAGGATGAAAGTCTCCGTAAAGGTCACGTACAGCCAATGCTACTACTTTCGTGATCGCCTCAGCCCCAGTTTTAGCCCATACAAGTACTTTCTTTCCATCATTATCCCAAGAACAATGCTCAGGAAATTCGTCACAATATCTAACGAGTTCAAATCCTCCGCCAAATTGGTCTATGAAATGACCTCTTAATATCCAAGCATCATTCATATTTGTTGAAGGAGAGAAACCGTCCTTTAAGCCTTCCGTTATAACCAGATCATCCAGTTCCTTACCTGGATTCATCCTAATAATTTCTTCAGCTGTCATTTTTGTTGCCCACCTCTCAGTTTTATTTTCTCAATGACCTTATCCATAGATTTACTCGGCAACTATGAAAAGTGAGTTTTCCGAGAGAGTAGCCGTTAATTGATTCGGATCGTTCTCAGCAGACTTTAGCTTTTCTATTTTCCAAATGATCCGAGACAGTTCACTTTTATCATTTTCATCTAGGTATCTATCAATATCTTGGCTTTCGAGTACTACGTCCTTTTGGGTAGCCGATGCGCTCATATTTCATCTTCCCTTCTGCCTTCTTAATTAATTTGTTAGCAGCCCGTTTCTGGGCTGCTTTCTCTTTCTTTACTTGATCCAATGGAACAAACTCACCACGCTTTTTAGTCAGTATTTCAATGCGTATAGTTGGATATTTTGTTTGGAAGAGCTTCAACTTCGTACGGAATACTGCCGTTTCAGCACCTTTTATGTCCACTACCCGTTCTGATCCGTCTATATTGGTGATTAGGAAATCAGCGATATACGTGATCTTAGGATTCTCTTGAAGTATATATTTGGGCTGAAGAGTGAATTCCTTTATGAGTCCAATCTTCTTCAACTGCAGTAGATGCCGATAATACTCGCCTTCCATCATGCTGTCGAATCTGTTCCCGGTGATTTTGATATTGTATTTCTTCAGTTGTGCTTCCTCGAACATTGTTCCGTCTGAGGTAACTATGACCTTCTTGGCATTGTATTTGTTCAATATCCATTCACCTGACGCTCATGATTGACTTTGTTCTTGGCTGCGTAAGCATCGGATATCTGCTCGAATGTAAAATTGAATCCAACAAGACCGATAGCTAAAAATACATACCAAGCATTCCTGAAACATATCTCACGCTTTGTCCTTCCGAGTTTTTCCTCAATCTTCTCATCGCGGTCTCTTTCCATATGAAATTTCATGAGCCAGTACATCGATTCCAAGAATGCACCTGTTACTTCTCCATCTAAACCTTCGTCCCTTGTTTCTTCAATTGCATCTTCTGAAATATAAAGAGCGTCCAGCCAGCCGTATTGACCTGCGATACTCAGGAAGAAATGAACGCAATCAACGAATTCTTCCAGAAGGGGATTGGTAATCTTCCCTTTTTCATCACAACGACCACAGATAACGCGTTCTCCACTAAACCAAAATCCCTTTCCGCTGCATTTCGGACATTCAATCAGGGCATCGTATCCATGCTTTGGTTCGCTGCGATCACTCCAAAACTTAAATCCCCTGTACTCATTTGCACACTCTGCCAACTCGACTTGGAGAGCCAGTGTTCGCTTGTAAAGCAGATCCTGACCTTCAAGTCCTTTTTCTGCAACGATTTTTGCGTCTAGTTCTTTTTGCATGTTGTACATTTCTTCAAGAGTAAGAGTCATTATTTATACCTCCGTTGTTCGAAATGGAAGAACAATCCTATAATTTCGCTCGTCATCAGCGTCTTTGATCAAAATGGGATTCGTCATCCCCGAGTACCCTATGATAAGTTCCTTGGAATTAATGGAATCAGCAGCCTCAAGGAAGTACTCTCCGTTAAATGCAACTTTAAATCCTTCTCCTTGAAGTGAGATGATATCTACAAATTCATTTACTTTTCCTACGCCTTCAGCAGCAGCTTTGAGTTCAATTACCTCTCCTACGTGCATACGGGTAATTTTGGACTTTTGGTCTTTGATGATAATCTTCACACTCTGGAGGGCATCGATCAATAATTCCCGATTTACCCGAAGTGTCGATTGATAGTTTATTGGTACCATTCGGTCTACGTCTGGATATGTCCCCTCTAAGACCCGAGAACAAAATATGAAATTCTTTGTCGCGACTACAAGTTTCGATTGAACCAATTTAATGACTAACTTCTCCTCCGGTCCGATCAGATTCATAAGATCGGACATTGTCTTGGCTCCCACGATGATCTGCATTTCGATCAAGTTATCTGCCACTTGTACCGAAGATGACAATCTATGCCGGTCTGTACTGGTGACATTAATCATGTTGTCTTGAAACCTAACGCGAAGTCCAGTTAAAATCGGTGTCGCCTCGCTCTCTGATGCTGCATAGGCCGTCTCTTTGACTAAAACTTTTAACGCTCGTCCCTCTAGTTCTACAGAAGCACCTTCGGGATCTTCGATGAATTGAGGATATTCTTCTGGATCTAAGCCAGGAAGGTCATATTTCTTTCTTCCACTCTTAATTTCAGTCTCGAATCCGACTGTCTCAATGTCGATAACACCCTTCATAACTTTCACAATCTCAGCGATCCGTTTACCTGGAATAGTTGCTGAACCTGGCTTGATCAACTGATAATCGTCAGGTTCAATCTTTGATTGTAGGAATTGAGTTCCGTTTCCACCGGTGATATACAATCCATCATGTTTCGCTTCGAAAAGCAGTTCAGCCAATATCGGAATAACATTTTTTGATGGTAGGAACTTAGCCGCTTGTTCTAACGGCTTGATAAGAATGTGTTTATCAATTGATATTTTCATAGCTTTCCTCCTGTGTTACGAGAATTATCCCTACGTCGATTCCGCCCACCTACATGTAGTACTTCAGCAAATGGCTCTATCCTTTCTAAGATTCTCTCAGCCTTCTTTTCATGCTGGCGCTGATCCATAGTTTTGGCGGCATCTTTGACGTTTATCAAGTGTTGCCGCAATTCCTTGATCGTTAGGTTCGACGTGTAAATTGTGACTAATCGCTCCATTCGGCGTTGTAGAATGGGTCCCAGTATTTCATCCCGCGTCCATGTAGTCAGGTACTCAGCTCCGATATCATCTAAGATGAGCACTGTAACGTTCTGTAAGGCCTCTAGTTTAGACAAAACCGTTTCTGTCTTAGATCCAATAGCATCCTTCGCCTCAGACATAAAGTCTGGGACATAGACCATTGCAACGTCTACTCCTTGAGAAGCTAACTCCTGAGCAATCGCACCGGAGATCAAGCTTTTGCCTACACCCATTTGACCGTATAAATAAAGCCCTTTTTTGCTCTTTCCAACTTCGAAGTTCTCACATAGGTCCATAGCCTTTATGATTGCAGCAGATCTATGGGGGTCAAGATCAATGCTCTCAAAAGTCGCATTCACAATGTGATCAGGAATAAAATGACTTTTAATCTTTCCCATTACCCTTTGCTGTTTCTCGTGAGAAAGGAGCAAAGGGCATTTTTGGAGCCTATAAATCAATCCCTTATCGTCATCCGGATTTTCCTCTACAACGCTACAGTGACCTTTGTGGTCGTTCTGACAACCAACTAATTCTTTGCAGCCTCTACAGTTATCAAAACTAACAAGGTGTCGTGATAACGAACCGTAATTTGTCGGATGCGTCAAATTGTCCACTCGATCAGGAAAAGTTTCCTTGATTCTTTTCGTTTCAGGGTGTTCTTCTAGCCGTGTTATTACTGCTGCTTTTCGCTCGGCAAATCCCTTTGGGATCAGTTTTTTCAGTTCATCACCTAAGTTTCCCAATCACACCACAGCCTCACGCTTGGCTTTCAACCGCTCAAGCTTTTTTTGATATTCTTCTTGATCATAATCCGGTTCATCCTTAGTTTCAGAATCTATGACAGTACTAATCTTCTGTTCGTCTATTTTTCCGTCTTGCTCGGATAATAAATTATAAATGCGTCCTTCGCAGTACTTGATGCTTTTGATCTCGTCTCGTTTATGTTTAGGTTTAAATTTGTCAAAAGATTGATTGATGCCGTCAATGGCAACGGAGATCGGAACTCCGTCTGCAATGAGTTGATCTAAAAACAACTCGTCATTAACCGTAAGATCAAGTCCCTTTGCTCTGCGTTTGAGATAAAGGTCTGTGACTTGTTTACGATAATCAAATTCATCAGCTTTCCGGTTGGAGTCGGCATCCCCGGCAGGAACGGCATCCTGGCTATCTGTATTGATTTTGTTTGAAAGTCCTTTGTCCATTTCAGTGTCCTCCTCTAAACAACAACTACTATTGTTTTTAATAATGTTTTTAATAATGTTTTTAGAGACGCGTTTCGCCTTACAGCCGCAAGGGTTTGAGGCACCTTCAACTTCTCGTTTTGAGAAGCCCGAGCTTCTTGTTTTGAGAAGTAACAACTTCTTGTTTTGAGAAGCCATGATGATAATTCCATGTACCTTCGATTTCTCGGGTTTCTTGTTTTGAGAAGTTCCGCCACTTTTAAAGTTGATGTTTTTACTAACTAAATCCTTGAATATTTCTTCATTCCATCCCTTTACCGGACTAATCTGCCACTGCTCATAATCTTTGTTCACCGCAAAAATATTGTTATTTTTATTCCAAACTATCACTCGACAATTGGATAGATGATCAAGTTCCTTTCGAATATTTTGGTATCCAACGCCACATAACTCGAAGTATTTGAGCAAAGGTATCGATGCTGTTTTCTTCTGACACCCATACGACAACCGCCATATGAAGAGAATGATGTCTTTCTGACGCTTGGAAAAATCACGACGTATGATTTCATTCCATATCTCGTTGGCAAGCTTTACAAAGCCATTCTCTGGTTGTGGATTCGCCAATCACCTCACCTCTGATAACTATTGCTGTACATCGTCCCATCAGCAAAATTAACTTTCATTTTCAGCTTGAGGGTGTGAATGTTCTCCTGAAGACTTTTAAACTCGTTACGCCATTTCATTGAGCGACCATAGGATTCTGCTTCAAGCACTCTAATTTCTCTTGTAGCCAACTCTGCACGCTCCTTCTTAGGTGCTTTAGCAGAAATATATGCTTCCGCATAGTCCATGTCACGCTGGACGTGAATGCGTTTATACAGCCTGTCGCATTCACTCGAAATTTCTCCAGACAGTTCATGACACCGTGTTAGCAGCTCAATCTTTTCTTGTAATGATGCTGGATTGTTCTCAGGCAATGTGTTAGCCTGTCTCTTCATTAAATCTACTTGTTCTATATAAGCCTCAAGTTCAAACTCGTTTTCTTCCTCCATGCTTACAACTCCGTTCTCAGAATGGAAGATCGTCATCACTTATGTCTATGGGTTTGCCATCTCCAGAGAACGGATCACCATAACCTCCGTTTTGTTCGCTAGAGCTTCTATTTTGACTGCTACTACCAGTTCCATTGCTACTTGATGAATGACTACCACCCTGGTCATTGCTTCTGTTGGACTCCAGGAATCGCACATTATCCGCAATGACCTCAGTGATGTAAATACGCTTCCCTTCGTTATTCTCGTAGTTGCGGACCTGAATACGTCCCTCTACCGCTGTCAGCCGGCCTTTGCGCAAATAGTTCGCGCATGTCTCAGCCAACTGCCGCCAGGTAACTACTGGAATGAAGTCCGTTTCCTTCTCTCCGTTCTGACCGGTAAAGTTGCGGTCTACGGCAAGCGTGAACTGCGTCACGGCAACCCCAGCGGGAGTATAACGAAGTTCAGGATCACGGGTCAGTCTACCAATCAAAATAATTCTATTGAGCATTTATAGCACCTCATCCATTTAGAAATTTCATCTCATCAATAAATCTGCTTGGTTCAGATGGAATGACATTGCCCCAACTGCTATGTGATTTAGTAGTAGTAATAATAAGTTCATTCTCTGCCCGGGTTACCGCTACATAGGCCAATCTACGTTCTTCTTCAATATCTCTGGTGTTTTGGCTTGGAAACAGCCCTTCGTTCATGCCCACAAGGAAAACTGTCGGAAACTCAAGCCCCTTGCTACCGTGAATGGTCATAAGTTTCACCGCGTCTCGGTCTTCCATTAGTTTTTCTTGAATATCTCTGATTTTGACCCATTTGAGGAACGCAGTAGGACTATGGTCTTCAGCAGCCTTCAACTGCCGCTCAACCCAATACATGATGTAGGTCTGAGCTTGATCCAGATCCTCAAGACGATTATTAAGATACCGCTCTATATAGCGTTCTCTCAGTTTTAATCTACGTGACAATACATCTAATGCATCATAAGCAGATACGCACTCTCTGACTGATTCAGCAACGCCCTGTAGGATGGCAGCATATTGGACAACCCTTTCTTCGTTCGAATCTACTAATGCCTCCCACAATGGAATTGACTTATCTATGGCTATCTGCTCTGCAATCTGAAGTTGCATATCAGTCAGTGACCGTTCTGGAAACTTAATGACTCTTTTAAAATTCGTTTCGTCCTGCGGGTTAAATATCCATGCAAGGTAGTTCAATAGCGACTTTACGTCAGGCTTTTTAAGAGGGTCATCCGAAGCGCTCAATACAGTACATGGAATGTTCTCCCGCCGCAACGCTTGATAAAAGTTATCAATTTGCGCATTCGTCCGTGCCAATATCGCAAAATCTGAATACTCGGCGCTCTGCACTCTCTCTTTGATCTGGCTGATTACATAATCCATTTCAGTATCATCGTCAACCAAAGAGACTACATCAACGCTGGTACCTTCCTTGTAAGCTACTAGCCCTCCACCAATTCCAACTCCACTATGAGAGATTAAGTTATTGGCAGCTTCGACTATCGAAACTGTTGAACGGTAATTGCGGTTAAGCTCAATTACTTCTGTATTTGGATAAGTACCTGTAAATTCAAGAATGTTTCTAACCCGCGCTCCGCGCCATCCATAGATAGATTGTCTCCAATCACCTATGCAAAACAGGTGGTCTGGATTCAGAAGCCGGATGAACTCCATTTGTTGCTGGTCCGTGTCCTGAAATTCATCGACAAACAAATATTTCCACTGCTTGCGGTAGTAATCCGCGACATCAGGATGATTACTGAACAGAGTGTTTACCTTTGAAATCAGCGCATCCAGATCGACGGCATTGTATCGGCGCAATTGATAGTCATATTCGTCCCAAACCGCCTGTTCCTCAAGACCATTGATTCTCAAATCTACTGCCTTGAGGACTTTACTCACGCTGGTTCTGTAACCCATTGTTTTGATAATTACCTTCATGACCTCTTCCCGATCCTCTTGGGAGTAAATCGTGAATTGTCTATCAAGATTCAAACGGTGCCCCCATTCTTGGAGGATACGAACTGCAAGTGCATGGAACGTGCAACATGTGATTCGTTTGGATTCATGTTCTCCAATCAATGGAACCAGTCGATCTTTCATTTCTTTTGCCGCAGCTCTGGTGAAGGTTATGGCCACAATGCTTGATGCACCCACTCGATGATTTAGATTAAGATGTGCGATCCGATGAGTCAGGGTACGGGTTTTACCCGTCCCTGCTCCAGCTCTCATTAGGATTTCGTCCGACTCAGATAAAACAGCTGATGCCTGTTCCTCATTCAGCCCAGCAGTGAAATTAACCACGAGCAGCCGCCCCCTCTGGGGTCAGATCCCAAATCGTCCAGCCCTCGACCTCAGAGATTTCTACGACGCCGGCAATCAAGATGTTGTCCAACTTGTGAGACAGTGCATTCAGTCCTTTCAAGACGCCGTTCAGGTTCTTCTTATCCAGGTTGTTGATATCGTCCAAGGCCAACACTTTAAGAGGCGGATTCGCTCTTTCAAGCAGCGTGACTAGGAATGCAGACAGGAACATCAGCTTTTCTCCGGTTGATAGAACATCAAAGTTCGTCTTACGCTCATTCTTAATCCAACCAAACTGAAAGACTTCCTTACCTGTCTCAGATTCTGTACTGAAGAACATTGGATGTTGGATGCCCATCAGCTGCAGATTTTCATTAATAGAATCTTCGATAGGACCAAGTACACCTTTCACTAACTCCCCTTGAATCCCTTTAGCCCCCAGCGCCTCCGCTAAGCTCTTGCAAGCCGTGAAGTAATACTGTGCCTTGCTTGCTGAGATCATGGCTGTCTGGGCGTTAGAGAGCGTTATTTTAGCTTTCTCCTTTTCCTCAATCACGCGCTCAAGCTCTTCAATCTGCTGCGCCAGGGCCGACAACTGCGGCTCCAGTATTTCGAGTGGAGCAAAGGTTGGCTGCTTATCGTTCAGGAGGCGCTCTTGCTCCTGCTGCAAGTTGATGATTTTGTTCTGTATATCCTGGTGACGGCGAATTTCATCTTGTTCGTCCTTACGGATTATTTCAATCCGTGAACGGATGCGGTCATTAGCAGTGTTTTCATCGTTCGCAGATTTATAAAGTGCCTGCTTCGATTGTTCCAGAGAACTTTCTTCAGCACGTAACTCCTTAATTTCGTTTCGTAAGTCTATTTGTTGTTGTTCCAGAGAATTTAGTTGTTCTTTCAAGGACGGGCCTTTCTGCCCAACAAATGAAGTGAATTTTGAAAAATCCTTATCACATCCAATTTGATGGTGGATTACGCAGACACCAGCGCCCTTTTCCTCAATATTTTTCAGAACCTCGTTCATGGTATTGAGTTCAAGGCTAAGTTTGTCGGACTTCTGTCTAGCATCCACGCCCTCTGCGGTCTTGGATTCTCTCAAAACAACCAGCGCGTCGATCTGATCTTGGATAGTTTGTGCTTCACCACTAACATCTGTTTGCTTAATTGACTGCTGGAGCACCGCAATTTCCGCCGCATAGTCACGATCAGACTTAACATCTAGAATTGATGTCAGCTGTTCAATCTCGCCTTTTAGGGCCTCTAAACGTCCGCGCTTCTGCTCCCATTGCCGTTTAATTTCATGACCCGCTTTAATCTGCCCATGAACATCGGTATGCTGCTGTCGGAAGTCTTTCATTTCTTCTTTCTTGGTTGTAATATCTCGGTCAGTCTCTTCAAGCTTATTCTTCATATCAGCCAGCTCGCGCACCGCGCCGGTAGCATCATTCTGTTTTTTGTTCCAGTGCTTCTGTTGAGATTCTATCCAAGATGTCATTGCCTGAAGACCGGAAGAAAGATCGTAGTTAGCAGGCCATTCATCCAAACAATCATTAATCAATTCTTGTGATGCTTCGTACAGATCAGGATTTGTCTCCTTGAGCCCTTGGGTCAGCAGCTTTTGCACTAAATGAGCCGAAATCTTTTCCTTATCCCATTCCTCGCTCGATATGGGAGACAAGCTATAAATAAATTCACGCCGTTTGGCATCAGACATATCTAGGAACTGCTGGAAGTCAAAGACCATCGGAAAGTTTCCTGTCTCAGCTGAGATCCGCGCATTCATTTGGGTGGTGTTCTTCTCACCTTTGCTAGGTGACACGGTGATTGATTCGCTGTACTTGACCTCTTTGGCACCAGTACCCTTCAACTTCTCGGTTCGAACTATTGAACGATCGAACGAGAATGTATCCAACTGTAGCCCCGCCGTCATTTCATCCCCAGAACTCAGCTTGAAGGTCTCGGGATTGGTCTTCTTTCCAGGAATGTACCCCAACATCGCCAGTTGTACCGCCTGGAGTCGTGTTGACTTGCCGGATCCATTAGGCCCGACAAAGACATCCTTACCAGTCAACTCCTGATCGAAGGTATTGCCTTTTATATTTCTTGTTCGGATGGTTTTAATCATTAGAAACGTGGACCCCCTTTGGTTGAAAGAAAGTTATCCTCTGTTTCGATAGCTCCTTCCGAAGCATTGATCGTTTCTTCTATTACATCAGCACCAGCAACTGAACCGGTCTGCTGAAACTCAGTTGCGATCTCATGAAGTTTCGATTCGTCAAAGGTGTCTTTGTATCCGATCACCAGAACGTCTGCCACTCCGTTATAAGCCTTTAACTTTGTTGGCGGCATACTTGGTTGCTGCTTAATAGAAGCCTTCCACGCAAGCGTCTGGACGATCTTGTCACCGTGTTCCTTGTTGTTTATAAGGTTTTGAATGACTCGAATAACATCAATGTTGTCATGTCGCCCATACACGCCAAGCTTCCCTTGGAATGCCATGAAGATGCCGGATCTGAGTTCTTCTTCAGTTAACGTCCCTTCCATGCAAAGCTTGCCGGCATCCCGGTTCTCTTCGATCTTCTGCATAAGTTCCTTGACAAAACGAACACGGATATCAAAGAGGACAGTGGCGGAACTAACAATTGGCTTACCAGAAGGAGACATGCCTACTGTGATTTTTTGTGACCAGAACTTATCTGCCGTACCGGTCTCTGGATCAAATTCAATATATGGATTACTCACCTCGCGCCCATCGGCAAGGTGGATTGTATCAGGTGTAATTGTGGAGATCCCTGCAACCAAATTACATGCACGGTACCCCTCGGCACTAATGCCCCATTCACCATCATCGAATTGAATCAGGTGTCCATCGGCATTTGTCAGGCGAACAACGCCTACAGTGTTTTCCGCACTGGTAAAGAGGTTTCCAGCGCGGGAATTCACAGATTTCCATTGCTCGGGATAGTTAATTGATATTTCTTGCATTTGCAAATCCTCCAATTCATGTTAATATGGAGGCGAAAACATGTTTACGATGACGATGTTTTCGCCTAACGGTTTAACCCCCCAAATGGCTCTGCTCCCCAGCAGGGTCATTTTTCTGTTCCGCCAACGTTAAGGCGGTATCCAGATCATCCAAAACTGATTGGAATTCATGTCCGAAAAACCAGCCAGCCCGTTCCAGCGCTGCCCCGATTGAGACATTCGTTGTCTCTTCCTGCATTTTCTTAAGCTTGCGAATGGCGTGCTTGAGATGATGTTCCACATGCGCAGCCCCCTTTGCAAGTAGATACTGGATAAGCATCATTTAACAAATCACGGATCGCTAGTATATTCTTCAATCCAGTTACCTTTAGAGAAGGATCTTCTCCATCTAATTTGTAGACTAATAGAGCGTGAAGCTCATTTTCTACGAATACGACATCTTCAGATTCTAACTTGATAGTCATTGCTGGTATGCCATTAATCATAATCTTTCACCACCGAAGGAAAATTCCTCAAAATGATTTCGTACTGAAGTTTGTTATTTTTCCAACGTTCAGCCAACTCTTGTATAGTCATAGTTGATCACCTATAGCAGCAGTTCCTAGATAAGTCTTCTTGATGTTTCGTGCATAATAACTTCCGATAGATTCAGCGGCCATCATGATTTCATAGGTCAAACGCGGTACACCAGGATGCTCATATACTGTATCGCGTCCTTTGAATCGAACGAAAAGCATCTGACTTTCTGTGTCGTAACCAACAGCAGCAATGTTCGATGATACTACAGGCTCAAGATCAGTTCTCATAAGTAATCCTCCGGGTTAAATGTTTGAATAAATTCCATAGTCGGTTTAAAATCAATCCGTTTAACATGGATGTATTTACTTACACCGAACTTCTTTTTAAGCTTGCTCCAGATCAAACGGCGGTATTTCCCGACAATCTTGGTGAAATTATCGTCATCCTCTGAATTGTTTACCTTGGCTAGAAGAATAGATTTATGAACAACAGCGTTGTATAAATCATCAATTTCGGCAGGAAGAAGACGATTTTCATCCCGAATTTCTTTTGCGAGGATTTTAACCTCGGAAGCCGTTTCTTTAACTTCTGTATGCATTTCCCGAAACTCATCAATCAAGACCTGAAGAACATTGTCATGCTCTTTCGACTTTTCCAATGAATGCTGGAGAAAAGAAAACATGTTATTAGTTTCTTGTGGTAAATTAACACTCATCATTAATCCCTCCTATGATTCGACCATTTAAGGCCGCTTTAATTTGAGTTGTAAAAGATTCGAGTGAAGATATGGTCTCAAATAACTTTTTCTTTACTGACGGATCCGCAGCCGCTAGAGACCATTGCATGAGCGTTCCGATTGCTACCTTCTCAAGGAAGTTGTTCGTATGAATCCGAATATCCAAAGCGTTATAGTCTGCTTCCTTTTGGAGTTTCTTCTTCTGCAATTCTGCTTGTTGTTCATCGAAATCAACCGGATTGCTTATTTTTAAAGCTTCTAACTCTTCGTTTTTCTTTTGGATACCTTGACGGAGATTGGTTATGGTGAACTTGTCGTTCTCTCTATCCTCCTTAAATTTCAGTTTCCATTCATCCTCCTTCCTCTTTAGTAACATTAGCTTTTCTTGTTCTTTTTGCAGGAGCAAAATATCTGCTTCCTCTTGGATCCTTTCAGCAATTGCAGCTTCCATTTCAGGAATTACATCTTTAGGGATGGAATCTTTATAGCGTTTTTCTATCTTTTCCTTTTCGTATTCGATGATTTCCTGTATGTTTTTTTCGGCTTCTGCTTTTGCTGACTTGCCAATCTCTTCTCCAAAAGTTTGATGGAGTATCTTCTGTTCCTCAGGAGTTAACGCCGCAAGTTTTTCGGCAAATACCGTTCCGAGTTTTTTTGACTCTACCAGCCCTTTGAGTTCTGGGATAAGATCATTTAGTTTAATGAGTCGTTTAGTTGTGCTGATGCTCTCTCCGATCGTCTCAGCGATAGAACTTAGTCCATTTTGAGCTAAGTCTGTTCGCTTCCCCTGCTTAATTCCCCATCTTTCTTTTAGTGTTGCTGCCAACTTAGCTTTCTGAATAGAGGTTAAATGCCTCCGATGCAAGTTATCTTCCACAAGCAGTCGTTCAATATCCGCAACTTCCTGAATGTCCTCAATGATAACCGGCACCGACTGTAATCCCAATTCTTTAGCAGCTCTCAACCGCTGGTGACCACAAATGACTTGAAAATCAATCGTGATCCGTAGTGGATCTCGGATTCCGTTTTCTTTCACATCGTTTAGAAACGCCGTCCAGTCCTCGCCGCTCAAATCATCGAAATAAAGATTATTACTTGGGTGCGGCCTAAGTTTATCAATTGGTATGCCGCTCAATGTGATTCTCCTTCCTAAAATCATTTCCTCTCTGTGATAAGATGGGGATTGTCCAGATCCACCAAAACATCTAAGAAAGGAGGTGCTACACTTGGCAAGAGAAACCATTAGTATTTGCCCATCCATTGACTGCGATTTCGGAACCGAAGATGTGTATGATCGATTCTGTGGAGATTGCGGATCAGAATTAATCTCTTCATGTCCTGAATGCGGACAAGCCATTAACTATTCTGGTACTTTCTGCACGAAGTGCGGTGTGAAAATGAAACAGCCTAAACCATCTGTTTATGAATCACAGTCAATTCCCAACCTTTAAGAATGAAGCTTATTCCCACATCGTGTGCAAAACTTATAAGTATCTACTTTGGATTTGTGCTTGCATTTTGAACAAGTTTTTGAAGTCGCCGCCTGTGTGGTGGCTTCTTTATTTTGTTTTGACATATCCGAATCTCCTTCCGGTAAAGGATATTTAAGGCGTGTACTCGTCTTGTAACAAGGTGCATTTTCTCAGAGCTTCTTTTGATTGATCAAGAATGTATAACGCGGCTTCATAAGTCACGCCCTTTTTCCCGATAAAACCCAAAACATCAGCAACTATTTCAGCATAAGTTGGATGTATTTTTTCAAGAGCTCCGTTAACTGAAACGCGGCTTTTCCATGGGGTACGAGTTTCATTCTCTTCCGGAACGCCTTTTTCATCTTCTGCTTTCACTGTTATCCCTCCCTTACAAACTTGGTAAGCAGTAATTCTCAACACGGTTAAGCGTTACTCTTTGGGGCTTAGTCTCACGCTGCTGAAGCATTGTCTTTAACTCCAGTGTTTTGGCCCGAGCAAGTCCGGCTTCTCTCAAAGCGATTTTGTCTCCAGTAGCTAATGCAGTTGCTGTTACTCTTGATAGAGCCTCATAAGCAATTTGTAAATCAGTATTCATATGTGACGGTGTTCTCCTTTCTCACATAACCTTCCATGCTAAGTTATTTTTGAAAGCAAATATATTAAGAACGGAGGTGTAAAAATGTCTATTGGCAACTGTCCTGAATGTAACGCAAGTGATTTTAAAATGAGAGAAAAGCCTACTGCGCTAATTTATTGGGAGAAGATTAATGAAGAGCCGGTTCTGGATGTTCATGATTTCATCCCCGTAAGAGCACATATTTGTCAGAATTGTGGTTTCGTTAAGCTTTTCTACCAAAATCCTGATCAGATATAATCTGTTCCGATCTAGCTAAAATTTTTGCATTTGTTACATCTTTATCATGATTGCTCTTCGTGACCACCGTGCCTGCGGTGGTTTCTTTTTGATTTAGAACATTAAAAAGTTTGCTGGTCAGTCTCGCCAGTTCGTCTAACTCAAGGCCTATTCCAGAGTCATTAATAACTCCAAGTTCAACTGCTTTGCAATCAAGGCTGGATACCACTTTAACTAATTCATTTCCAAGCGAGGTTAACTTCTTCTTCAATTCGTATAGTTCATCTTCGATTGGTGTTTTGGTGATTGTTCCTCTCCCGAACCTTTTAATTAAATCAGCTTTTTCAATCCAATATTCTTCTGCATCTACTGGAGTAGCAATTGTTACTGTTGCTCCATTGATAAATACATCGCCTTTAGGGGTAAACTGAAACGCTTCTGCAATCATTCCTCGTACTTCCTGTTTGTCTTCTTCTTTCATTGAGTTTGCCATCCTTTCTTAATTAGCTTCATAAGCAATTTGTAAATCTTGATTCAAAAGGGATACTCCTTCGCAACAAAATTCTTCCTTTGTGATAAAATGGAAATCTACTCAAGTCTATTTATAACAATAGAGGAGGAATTGTTTTGTCAAAAGAAAATGTAAGCATATGTCCAGTTCAAGACTGCAATTTCAGTACTGCGGATGCTATGACCGATTTTGCGGTGATTGTTGAACCGAATTGATAGGTGAATGTCCGGATTGCGGACAGAAGATCAACTGCGCCGGTTCATTTTGCACTAAATGTGGAGTAAAGATGAAACAAGCTAAGCCGTCAGTTCATGAAGTACCTACAACCCGGAATCATTAAGAACCAAGTTCATTCCCGCATCTTGTGCAGAATTTATAGGTCTCTTTATTTGGTATGTGATTACATTTTGAACAAGGCTTTGAAGTCGCTGATTGCGCGGTGACTTCTTTGTCTTGTTTTTCTTCTTCTTTCATTGTTTTATATCTCCTTTTTGAGTCAATCTTTAAGGATTTTTAAGCTCGACTATTCCATGTTGGGCAATTTAAACGTTCTTGTTGCCGTATCCATTCTTCCAAAGAACGTATACTGAACATCATTTTTGGTCTACGTGAACCAGGCGCTCCTGATTTCACATGTGGGATTTGTTTTTGACTACAGAGACGATAAATCAAATCTTTAGAGACGCCTAATATTTCAGCAGCTTTTTCAGCTTCAACCATTTTATCCCCACTTATGGGAATGCTCTCTTCAATTTTCTTTAAAACAGTTGGTAAAATCTTGGATGCGACTTTTTCAGCAACAGCATCCAAAAAATCAGATGCAACATGTTCTTCTTTCATTTAACCTCCTCCTAATTACGATATAATCGCATAAACTTTGATATTTCCGATTAAATCGGATTCCCTGCCAAAAAAAATTATTTCCGCTGGCACTTTGTAGAGTTTTAGTAACTCATTTGTTAAGGCCCAGGGTATATCAGTCGAATCTTTCTCATACCTCCGAATGAGATCCATATTTTTTTTGGTCATTTCGGAGACTTCTTTTAAAGTGTAACCTGCATTTACTCTGGCGGCTCTCCAAGTAATTTTGTAATCGTCCATTGCCTCACCTCCCAAACCAATATTATTCCGATTAAATCGGATTGTCAACATCAAAACTCCAAATTTAACTTTTAATATCTGATTAAATCGGATATAATAAATATTATTTCTATATAACCGGAAAAAAACGGAGGTTTTCAAAGTGGCGCGGAAAAAGTTCACTGATTACGAGGTTAATCTTATGAAAGAAATATCTATTAACTTAAAAAAAGTCTTAATGCTAAAAGGAATTACTCAACTAGAATTAAGTGAACGAACAGGAGTAGCCTCGAGCACTATTTCTGATTATGTTAATGGTAGAACACTAATGTCTATGGGAAATCTACAAATAATCTCAGATACCTTGAAAATTGCAAAGTCAGATATTTTTCCCGACCTATTTGAGCAACATCCGCGATTTAGAGAAATACCATTACTCGGAACAATCTGTGCTGGAAATGGTCTTCTTGCTGATCAAAATATTGAGGAGTACATCCACTATCCTTTTCCCAACAAAAAACAACCGGATTATGCACTACGCGTCAAAGGTGACTCAATGATAAATATCGGAATTACGGATGGAGATATTGTTTATATGCGTCATGCTCAATGGGCAGAACATAATGGTCAATTAGTTGCCGCACTTGTAAATGACAGTGAGGAAGGATTCCTGAAACGCATACATTGGTCTGAAAATGATTCCCAAATCAAGTTATCCCCAGAAAATGATGATTATGAAGCGAAATTTTATGTCCCGAATCAAATACAGATTTGTGGAATATACATGGGTCATTTCAAAATTTCTGATATTTGAAAATACATAACTATAGTAAATTTTCGAGGTGATCTGAATGGCGAGTATTCAAAAGAGAGGTAAAAGTTCTTGGTTATTTACAGTTGAAACAGGGTCGGGAACAAAGCGCGGTCGAGAAACGATGACTTATCGAGTTGAAGATACTGCATTACTAAAAACAACAAAAAAACTCAAAGATCACTTAGAATCAGAATGGAATAAATTCAAAATAGAAGTTGAATCCGGAAATTATTTCAGACCTGAAAAAATGACATTTAGAGAATTCACTGGTTTATGGAGCGATAAATTTGTAGATAAAAATTTAGCTGAAACAAGTGCTTTCAATTACAAATACCACTCTACGACAAAACTCACTCCTATTTTAGGTGATATACAAATGGATAAAATTAAGACTTTAGATATTGTCACCCTGTTGGACGAGCTATCAAAAAAAACTGGTGAAGCCTCAGTGGTTTATTGCTTCAGAGTACTTCGAAGTATATTCAGCAAAGCGGTGTCTTGGAAAGTTATCAAAGTAAATCCAATGGATGGGATCGATAAACCCAAAGAGACCCCAAAGGAGATGAGTTTTTATAACGAACAAGAAGTGGCTGAACTTCTAAAGTCCCTCCAAAAAGAAACTATTAAATTCAAAATATTTGTTACTTTAGCTCTCACTACAGGAATGCGCCGTGGAGAACTTTTGGGTCTTGAATGGAGACATATTAATTTAGAAAAAGGTAGTATCCTTGTACATCAAACTATTCCAATGTTTAAAGATGGTATGCCTGTAATCAAGGGTCCTAAACGTGGTACAGGAAGAACGATAACGTTGCCTTCTTCCGTAGTAAAAGAACTTGTAGATTATCAAAAGCATATGATGCGGGTTCGCACTGAGCTTAAAGTTCCATGGGAAGGTGGAGAATATTCATTTTTATTCGCTCACGACAATGGACGTCCTAAATTCCCAAAAAATTGGGGAGATTACTGGCGCGAATTCCACGCTAGAAATCCACAGTTAAGATACATTAGATTTCATGATCTACGTCATACTTCTGCCACTCTTTTAATTAGCAGTGGTGTTCATGCTAAAATCATCTCTAGTAGACTAGGGCACACTAAGATATCAACTACAATGAATATCTATGGTCATATTATTGAAGCTGCAGATCAATCAGCAGCTGACGTTTTCAATACCTTCCTCCAACCTCCAAAGATTGTTAAACGAGCAAGGAAAACAAAGGCGTAGTTGTTGTCGCGTTGTTGACAACTTGTTGACGAACTCTACTTAAAACTAACATTTACAACTTGATGTAGCGATTAATTAAACAAATACAGCCTATTGTATCAGTTGAAACGGAAATAACAATAAAATATAATACTTTGATTCTATCATCTCCCATGAAAGGGGCCCTCGAAAGAGGGCCCCGAATTTATGTTTAACGGTATTATAAGCACGAAAAGACTACCTTTCGGCAGCCTTTTCAGCAACAACTATTTCACAAATCTTCCGATAAACTCAGAAACTACGCTCTCATACTTAACCGGATCCATGCGGAAAGCTTCTCCGTGACCCGCATTAGGAACGATGTAAAGCTCCTTCTCGACCGGACTATTTTCATATACCGTATGAACCATTTCCGTAGGAACAAAAGTATCATTATCGCCATGAATAAACAGAGTTGGCGTTTTAGATTTCTTCACCTGTTCTAAGGCCGAGGCTTCACCAAAGGAATAACCTGCCCGGATCTTTGTTAGCATACTGGTCGTATTTACAATTGGAAAGGCGGGGAGATGGTACATTCTTTTTAATTGAAAGGTAAGCTCGTCCCTTACTGAGGTATAGCCGCAATCTTCCACAATTGCTTTAACATTAGCTGGTAAATCCTCACCGCTTGTCATCATTACGGTAGCTCCCCCCATGGAAACACCGTGCAGTATGATCTGTGTATCCTCACCGTTTGCTTTCAGAACGTTCTGTATCCACTTCAGGTAATCCTTACGTTCTGGCCATCCAAATCCGATATAGTCACCCTCACTTTCTCCATGTCCTCTGGCATCCGGCAGCAAAATATTATATCCAAGTCTCTCATAATACATTCTGGCATAACCGCTCATTTGAGTTGCATTTCCAGCATAGCCATGAGCAATAATCACTGTCTTATCGGAATGTTCAGGAGCAGCTAAATAGTACGCTTTAAGCTGTATTCCGTCATCAGAATTCATTTCCCATCTATCAAAGCTCTGGGTATCCCACCACTCTTGGTCTGCCTTCGAGGTATCTTTAGATTGTTCTACCTCTGGACTGGACTGCAGGTCAGGGCTTTCATTTAAGAAGTCCTTTGAAGCACGTGCAATAGCAACATGATAGAAATAAAAGCTTCCCACAGTTACAACAATGATTAAAAGTACAATAACAGAAGAAATTCCGATCATCATTTTTTTCTTTAAACTAGCTCTCTCCTAAATAAAATTTAACAGTATTAATCTATGTTATCAGATTAAGATAACATGTATATTTGAATATTCAAAATCAAAGTATTGTAAACTCATGTTATTCACTACGTGATTAGTATTCTTTTAACTTATTATTTCATATTACCTTAATGGACAAAATATCTACAAAAAAAAAGCCCCAAGTCGGCAAAATGCCAACATGGAGCTCTGCTATTTTAGTGATTTAGAATATGCATGCGCTTGTAATAATTACTAATAAGATGAACAAAACTAAGATTGCGCCTGTAGAAGTAAAAGCACCACCAACATGACCATATTCAGCACCCATGAGAAGACCTCCTCCGTATTTAGAATACATCATAAGATATGTAATGATCCCCTTAGAAGATTGGGCGTTCAGTTAAAAAAAAAGACCTCTACTGGGCTACCAGCGAGGTTAAAGGCTCTACAATTAATCAGAAACTAAAATACCATCAAAGCTTTCTGGGCCCACACGTACTGTACCGAGAAGATTAGAAGAAACAAATGCTGTATAAGTGAGCTGAGGTGTGATGGCTGGTAAGAAATCCGCTGCTGAAAAGGTTATTACTTGCGGAGCCAATATACTAAGAGCAAAAGTTGAAGTAGCAGAATACACTTTTGGATCAGTAGCCAAGGTTCCTCTTACAATCGTAATTGTGATGCCCACTAACGCTAGCGGAAGCGTCACTGATATCGTTCCTTTAAGGAGAACACGTGGATTGGTAGTCACTCCAGCCGTTAACAACCCAATCTGTCCAAAAAGCTGCGGCGTGTTAAGTACCGTAATAGGAATAGATATAGAGTTGGCGAGGCTGGCATTTTGAGATGTTCTAGCATCAAGGTAAGTTCCCATCGTTGCACCCCCTTTATAAATTGGCATACCATAATATATTAGTGTTCTCGATAGCATGCATAGCCACATTACCAGTGTAAAACGATTGTTTTATAAAACTCATAGGCAAGATCTATTTATCATCTTTTTTCGTCCCCTCCCTTTTATTAAAAGCTAGTTCAAACAAACCGGTCGCTGATAGTCCCGCAAGCCCCCCCGCCCAGAGTCTCAGAATCAGATTCATATCAGTGAACGGGTAGGCAACTGCTCCAACCAGCAAGCCAATAGCCAACCCCACTACTGGCACAATGTTCCGCGGAAGTTCAATGCTATTCTTCACAAGTTGTACAAGTGCCATTACAAAAACAGCTAGGACTGAAGCAAAGGCAAGCACACTGTTGAGAGCATCGTTATACATGTTTTTTAATCCTCCTTATTTCATTTTTTACTTCCTGTTACAAGTAAACCTGCACGGTTCAGCACCGTTAATATGCGATAGAAATCGTAACTGCCACCCGATGGAGTATCGAGAAGTCCTGCCGCAGTCGCTGCTTTCACAGCCGCCTCAGCCCATGCAGGGACATTCATGACTGCCCGATTTTCAATGAATGTCACCCGATCCGTAAGCTTATTAATCGACTGCCCCTGTTCTTGCACACCTGTTTTCAGCGTATCCCTGCTATCTGTAAGAGCTGCTATAAGAGCACGCAGTTCCTTTACTTCCGATTCTAGACTAACAAGCTTTTGCTTATCCTCTGCTGACATCTCATCATCTCCTCCCATGGATTTGTCGTCATATTGATACAGATTATAGGTATTCATAATTTGAATCAGCTTAGCTGCATAGTTCGGATCAGTAGCGTAACCAGCTGCGGCAATCTCTTGTGCGGCCACCTTGCCACTCGCACCGAGAACCTTGCTGTAAAGGTTGCGATTCCATGAGACTCCATTCACAATCAAGTCGGAATGATCCGCGATAGATTCTCCCCAGTTGTTATAGGCTCGAAAAGGGGAATTCACTTTAACAGCTTTACCGTTAATATATTCGGTAGTTTGTACAGTAATGCTGCCAGCAGGTCCACTTCCTTTGATCCCAAACAAATTATTCGCTTTCACAGTCAATCCACTGCTGCCCCAGCCTGACTCCAGAGCCGCTTGAGCAATGGTTAACGAAGCAGGAACCTTAGTGAGCTGCATGTCCTTTACAGCAAAATTCGCAATCTTCGCTATAAACTCGCCTTCTGTCATCTCATCACATCCTCTCCGTTTATTAAATGCGAGGCATCATAAAATGACTGTGCTTATCCCCTTCTAACATTGTGTTTTTACTAGATTCGAATCCAACTCGGCAACAAAAAAAAGCCATCCCATTACCCATGAAATGACTGCTGGAGTAGCCTCAATGATCTGAACATCTAACTTCCTAATTACATCTCATTCGCTTACGAATCATCTATCGGACTCAGCTGACCTTATACGCAGCGTTAGCTCACTTTTTGGATATTAACGGACACCACAGCCGCAATTGGCACCAAAAACACTCAATAACAGGCTCTTCATATAGAATAATGTCTCTGAGGTCCGAAAGCACGCTCAAAAGGTTAAAAACATGCTAATAACGTCATCCGGGTCCTTAAGCTTCAGTGGACTGAATATGACTCGGCGGTGTAAAAACAGCCAAACAACGATCCAAAAAAAAGGAGTAGTAGTTCTCCTAATATTAGAGAACTACTACTCCTTTGTCTTTCATGACATCGACCACTGCTATCCACTATGACGTGGAGCGTCTATGTAAAATGGAGGGGTGCACTTCTCGGTAGCTCAAGCGGTGCCTTAGGTCCTGCATAATGCATCCTCAACTCCTTTCACCCGGACAATATGTAATTATTAGTAAATCTAGCTTGTGAATCCCGTAGAATTAGCGTAATATATAGTAATAATTTACTATATAGGAGGGTCTAACAGACTATGCCTTCATATTATTTTAAAGAAGTATGGACACCCTTACGCTGGGTAGGTATAAAGTTTTTTCGTGATGATGATGGATTCTTATGGATTAAACGGTGGGCAAAACCCAGAAAACGGTTACGTTAACGCATACTATTACATATGCCATAATACATAGGTTCAGCAGTTAGAATACTCATAATAATCTGCACTGCCCCCCCCCTCCGCTTCAAGCATTGATTTGCTAGCGGAGGTCTTTATGATCCACGCTAGCAACTGATGCGTCCGTTTACTAATTCCCTACTTTTGCCCCAAATGAACGTGCCAAGAGTACCGCCTGTTCAATATCCATCCGCACTCCCTGCAGATCCAGACTCTTTAAATCAATTCCTTCAACAATCGCTTCCCGCATATCCGCTCCCTTAAGTTTGCATTGAGACAATTGTACACGGCTCAAATCCGCTCCGCGCAAGTCACTTTTTTGCAAATTACAGCCCATTAAATCCGCTTCTGTAAATCGAATCCCTCGCAGATCCTGTCTGCTTAGATTAGTATGTCTTAGGTTCGTGTACGACCAGTCCCCTCCGAGTAGGGAGATCCCGTCCAAATATGCATTTGAGAAATCCGATCCTACCATCTTGCAATCTTCAAATTTAGATACAAACAGGTTCGCTCCCGTAAATTTACAATTGGTAAACGCTGAACCTTTATGGTGAGACGCATTAAGCATGGCTCCAGTAAAATCACAATCAATAAATCGGCAGCCAATAGAGTTCATCTCTTCCATAGAAGTGCCTTTGAAGGAGCATTGCTCGAATGTGCAGTTATTTAACTCACCATCCTGCAAGCTTCCTTGATCAAAATTGTGATTACGGAACGTTTCATTAAGGTATTGGTACATATAAATCTCATCACCTTCGTTAGTATTAAAAAAATTAATTCTTAATTAAAAATAGCACTTTAGTAGATTGTTCTCAACATTCCCTTTCGATATAATAGCAAATAAACAATGGGGAGGAAAATTATGGATGTGTCCAGCAGGAAAGAACCATTCCGTTATGTTATGAACCATCCGCTTGAATGCTGGATTGAAGTTCCGCTTAACAATTCCGGTCCAGGTGCTGGAAAGTTAACAGAGGCTGTATTACTCGATCTTAGCCGTTCGGGTTGTAAGGTACGTACTCCTTTGAATCTTCGATTCACTGCAAGAGATACTAGGCTTATTATTCATCTTCAATTAAATGAAGAGAAGCTTCAGCTCTTATGCAGCGTCCGGTGGGGTTGGATGTTTGGGCTTGGCCAATATCAATATGGAGTTAAATTCCGCTTGGACGAAAATGAGGAAGAACGCCTAATAAGAGAGCTTGAAACATGGACCGCCACCCTTCGGGTTGAAGGTCTATAGAACTTACCCTAACAGATGCCCTTCACTTAGAAGGACGTCTTTTTTTTGCACAAAAACGAAGACAAAGCTAAATCGCCCTGTCTCCGTTCTAAAAACTATTCCGCCAAGTTGTGGCTAGATATCCACTCTTTTATTAACGAGCTTGATGATGACCGCTATAAGAAGAACTGCTATCACCGCTTCAAACAGAAGAGGAGCTAGATTCAAATGACCCTGTATAAGCTGTATCCCATTTGCGGTATCCATCTCATCTATGACCTCGAACTGGAATACACTTTCCCAAGCAGTGAAGTTACTTTTGAAAATAAAATACTCCAAATAGAATATTCCATTCTGTAACAAATACGCAGTGGCCAGCCCAATCCATACTCGCCCCTTAAATTTCACACTTCGTGCAACCGTAATGGAGACAATCAAGGTAAGCATGATATAACCGGCAAACCAATACGCCTGCAAGAGAACTAACAATCCCACTGTCCAGAAATTCTCCGGAAGAAATGAGGAGGGATACATTGAAAGATACACGCCAAAATGGATCAAAGCTATTAAAATAATACCCAGCATTAGGGCTAAATAGAGCACTAACGGAGAAAGGACTGTGTTCAGGGTTCTTACGGGCACTAGGCGACGATTATAGGAATTTATATTGTTAAAAAAGGTTTTTGCTGCCATGACAAGAAAGATCAGTCCTGCAATAACATAAGCTATTCCGTTCAAAGTAAAACGTTCATAGTCATGCAGTTTGGTAAATCCTAACCCAATCTGCGCCAGAATTATGATTACAAAAACTGCAAGAAACTTATCCCTATCCCGTCTAAAATCATACTTCACTAGCTTTAGCATTCTGCGTACACCTCTCTGAACAGTTCGTCAATACTTTTGCCATGGCGTAGCCGAATATCCTCTACCGCAGTATGCATCAGAATTTCTCCTTCTTTTATAAAAATCACATCATCAAAGATCCGCTCAATATCCGATACTAAATGGGTTGATAAGAGAATGGTACTGTCCTCTTCATAAAACTCTACTAACGCGTTAAGAATTTTTGTTCTAGCTACCGGATCCACACCACCAATGGGTTCATCCAGCAAATAAAGGCTAGCTCGGCGTGATAGGGCAAGTGTAAGCTGTAAACGTTCGTTCATCCCTTTGGACAGGTCCTTTACCTTATCTTGCGCTCTTAGTTTCATAAACTCCAACATTCGCGAGGCTTTAGACTGATCAAAATCCGGATAGAAGTCAGTTTGGAATTTCAGAGCATCAGAAACACTCATCCAGGATTCTGTAAGCGGCTTATCAGGCATAAACGACACCACCGCTTTACTTTCTGTTCCTACAGAACCCCCAATGACGGATACACGACCAGAGGTAGGTTGTGTCAGTCCAGCGATGATTTTCATAAGTGTACTTTTGCCGCTGCCGTTACTGCCCAGCAGTCCTGTGATCTTACCCGCACTCAAATTAAATGATACCTTGTGGAGGGCATGCTTGGATCTATATTTTTTTGTAACTTCATGAACCTCAAGTATATTTCCCAACTTGTTTATCCCCCTATTCTTTATTCTTGTTACGGATATTCTCCGCAACCGCCTCTAAAATATCTTCGCCTTGAAAGCCAAGATCCTGCATACCACGAATGAACCGATCTAGCACATCTTTGGCCATTTCTTTTTTGATGGTCAGGATAGTACCTTCATTACTTGTGACGTATCTTCCCATTCCACGCCGGGTTTCCACGATTTCTTCACGCTCCAGTTCCTGAAAAGTTCTTTGCACCGTATTCGGATTAATCTGCAGTTCACTGGCAAGTTCTCGTACTGAGAGTATTTTATCTCCCGGTTTCAGCTTGCCTGTGACGATTTCACCTTTGATGTAATTCATGATCTGTATATAAATCGGCAGGTTGTTATCGAATTCGATTGTCATGATTAAGCAACATCCCTTCGTCTAAAGACGGAGAAACCTACGAGAAGAAAGACAGCTGTGTATAAGACAAGCATCACGATAGAAAAGGTCAGTGTCATTCCAGGCATAGGTGCTCCTCCACCTTCATAAGCAGATAAATTTAAGTTTGGAAACAGAACATATTTGTAAAAATCACGAGAAATAATCAATTTGTCTATCATTAACGCAAACATAGTAGCCCCTATCGTTACTCCCGTTGAAGTGGTCAATATCCCCAGCATAAAAGCAAGTGTTCCATACACAACCGTACTAACGAGATTATACAATAGGTTTGTAAGCATCTCACTCATACCCGCTTCTCCACCACTTAGTCCAAACCACAAAGCTCCTGTTCCAAAAACGGCTATACCTCCGATGACAGTCAAAGTCAAAGCATACAACAGTACAACCACATATTTGGATGCGAGGATTGCTGTACGGCTTCTGGCGCGGATAAGCAGGAACTTGATGGTTCCTTGACTATACTCTTTTGAGACAATACCTGCTGTTCCGATAATCGCAAGAATTGTAATCACTTGCCCAATCCCTTGGGAAAGCAGCATCATTGCTGAAAAATCATAAGCTGATTCAAACAGGCCAGGTGAGACAGAATGAACTATATAACCTAACAGCAGGGATAATAGAATTAATATCAGATATGGCATAAAAAATGTGCGTTTTTTTGAGAGCTTGAGCCATTCATTCACAATCAGATTATTAAAGTTACGCAATGCGGTTTCCTCCTGTCCATTTCAAGAAATCTTCCTCAAGACTTTGTTTATTCTCCGTAATCCGAAAAATCCCCACACCTTCATCACTAAAAGTAGATACAAGCTCCGGTACTCTGCTATCAAGCAGACTTACTGTCACTTCAGATCGCGCGCTATCCATAGAGATCAATTCTGCATAATCCAAGCGCTCCAAGATATTTATAGCGGATTCGATTGATCCTACACGGATGGTGAGCTTCACTTGTGCGGTTGCTTCCTGCTCCTCACCAATCGTAGTTACGGTCACCAGCTTACCATTCTGGATCACAATAGCCCGATGGCATATTTGTTCAATTTCAGTAAGTAAATGGCTGGAAATCAGAATAGAAATGCCTTCCACTTCGGCGATGGTACGCATATAATCACGCATTTCCCGTATTCCGGCCGGATCAAGTCCGTTCGTAGGCTCATCTAAAATCAATAACTTCGGCCGATTGAGAAGCGCCTGAGCAATCCCAAGACGTTGGCGCATCCCCAGCGAATAAGCCTTTACTTTTTTATTCATCGCTTCTTGAAGTCCTACCAGTTCAACAACCTCATCTATTCTGCCAGCCTCAATGTTATCCGTCATTCTTTGGTACTGCTTCAGATTATCAAGTCCAGTCATATAGGGATAAAACTCTGGATTTTCAATTATCGCACCGATATGGCCAATCGCCTGCTTAAAATCCTTTTTCACACTGTGGCCTTGGATAATCACATCGCCTTCGCTCATCCGTATTAGACCCGTCATCATTCGAATCGTTGTGGTCTTTCCTGCACCGTTTGGACCTAACAATCCAACAATTTCACCCTTACGGATATCAAATGTCAGCTTATCCACAATCGGTCTTCCTTTGATGATCTTACTTACCTCATTCATTTGCAGAACGATTGAATCTTGCATTTCTACACCACTCCCCTGTTTCATGCGAATCCTCCCTGCCAACTAATGTTTTGATCATTCTGTATATTGTGTCAGTGTCATAGTTAAATAGTACACTAATATATTGTTGGAGTAAAGCCCAAAATAATAAATTCATGCAAATAAGGGCTTTCTATTAGACTATCAGCCAAGCCAAAAATTTATATGAACATAGATTAGATAACAAAGGAGGAATTACAAATGAAAAAAGAAGTTCACATTTCTCAGACTTTCCCTCGCTTGACCGTGTACGATGAAGAAAACTTCAATGGACGCCGTAGAGTATATACTGGCAACCTGGGTATTCGTAATACGGACAACATCCTCGATGGTATTGAGAGCCTTCGGTTCTTCTCTACTAGCAGCAATGCTACACTGGTACTTTTTACAAGAACAAGGTTTAGAGGAAATTTCCGTGTTCTTCGCGGGAACCGCAACATTAGGGATCTGGATGATTTCATTTCAGGCAATGACGTGGAATCCATTATTTCTACTAACCAACGCCTAACCCTCGAACAAATCCGTAATATCCGCAGCAGCGGTAACTTGCCTTCGGGATATCGTTTGATCTAACAACTGCTTACAACAAAAAGGAGTAATCCGGAGCCTAACGCCCAGGTCACTCCTTTTTCCAGTCGAAAATACCGCATTCTTTTATAGTAAATCTGGCGGCGAGTTGTCGAAAACGACAGTTCGTCAATCGAACTTGGAGGGATTAACCATGATTACAAAAAAAGTAACATCTGTAATATATCCTAGGCTAAGAGTGTTTAGTGAGGAGAACTTTCGGGGGCTTCGCAGAACTCTTCGCGGCAACCTGGGCATTGCAGATATAGATTCAGTCCTTACAGGAATAGAAAGCTTGCGCTTCTTCTCCACAAATCCGAACGCTACGCTTGTGTTATTCGATCGTTCTGCCTTCCGCGATAATTTCGTCATTTTGCGTGGCAACCGCAGCATCCGCGAACTGGACGACTTTCTGCGAAGAGGAGATGTCGAATCGCTCATTTCAAGCAATCAACGGCTGACCCCGGCGCAGGTTCGCACCATTCAACGTACCGGCAGCTTGCCATCAGGATATCGTTTGATCTAATTCAATGAGGACGCAGTTTAAGCCATAAGCTTAAGGTGCGCCCTCTTTTATTTTCCGCTATAATGACTCCATACATATTAAACAGGAAAGAAGGCTACTTTATGGAACCGATCGTTTCTACTCGATGGCTGCTTGCTCGGTTATACGAGCCTGAACTTGTTATAGTCGATTGCCGTTTTTTACTCACGGATCCGGAAGCTGGGCGTAAAGCCTATACAGAAGATCATATTCCCGGAGCAGTTTATCTACATCTGGAAGAACAGCTCTCCGCTCCAGTAAGCGCACATGGCGGACGCCACCCACTACCGGAAATCTCAAAGCTAACCGCCGCACTTAGTAAGGTTGGCATTAACAGAAATAGCATTGTCGTTGCTTATGATGATCAAGGTGGAGCTTATGCTTCCCGCCTGTGGTGGATGCTCCGTTATTTGGGTCATGAACGTGTTCATGTAATGGATGAAGGCTACTCCGCTTGGAAAAATGCCTCCTTCCCCGTCAGTGATCATCAAGCGGTTCGGATCCCAAGCCAGTATGAAGCTGATGTTCAGAAAGACATGCTTGTTAGCATGGAAGATGTGCAAAATGTAGTTAACGACGGTGGCGCACTATTGATGGATTCCCGCGAGTCCCGCCGCTATGAAGGACTTGAAGAACCCATTGATCCGAAGGCAGGTCATATTCCCGGAGCGATCAATAAGTTCTGGAAGGATGTACTGGATGAGCAAGGGCGCTGGAAATCAACTGAGGTGCTGAAAGAGCATTATGAAGGAATTAATCCTGAGCAAGAAATTATCGTGTACTGTGGTTCAGGTGTAAGTGCCTGCCCGAATGTGCTCGCGCTCGGAAAAGCTGGGTATAGGAATGTGAAATTGTATGCGGGTAGTTGGAGTGATTGGATTTCATATGAGGAGAATCCGGTGGCTACTGGGGAGAAATAAGAATTAAGAGGAATTTAGATAAGTAGTTATGTAGACTGAACTGGGTGATGAGTAAGATGCCCAATTCAGTCCTTTTTGGGTTATTTAGCAAACAATCTGCAAACAAGAACTCGAAGAAAATAGTTACAGAGTACCTAAAAGTATCCACCCAATAGCAACTGAAATAAACTGGTGTTGAATGCTTAGTATTGTAAGATTAGAATAATGTATGATTTGTTCTAATTGCATTTAATAGAACTTATTGGTAGATTGAATCCAAGGACAAAATTGGTTACTTTTAAATTTCATCCTATTAGTAAATTTCATACGCTAGGGGGATTAGTAATTGAAACAAAATTGGTTATTAGATTTCAAAGAGTATCTGAACTCTGAAAAAGAAATGGCGCAATCCTCTATATCTAACTATTTGAGATACATCAGACGCTTTTTAGATATAGCAGACTCCATTAGTTCTCATATTGATGCGCATCAGTTCTTCGAAACCTCAAATATTGAAGCTTACTATAACACTAAATCAGGCAGTATATCCAGTGCCGTTCTAAGTGCATTCGCAGATTTTTTACTGAGAGAGGGAGAAATCAATAAGCAAGAACTCCTCATTATAAAAGATAGGATAATTGAATTAAAAAGGCCACCTGAGATTATGCAAGAAATAGGGATTTTATCAGATAAGGAAATTGCATTTATACTTAGTGATAATGTTCATTATCGATTTCTCAACGATACAGATCGTCCAGATGATGAAATCTCTATTGTGGGCCCAGCTATTTGGTCACTCGCCTTAACGGGATTTGAACAACAAGAACTTATGGAGTTAAAGCTTGGAGACTTGGACGTATCGCACAATCATTTTCGAGTACGAAATCTTTATAAAGGTTCTGATGAGCTTATGGCAGAATGGATCACACTAGATAATGTTACAAAGTCAAAGATAACCCAATATCTCGATCATAGATCAAAATTGAACTCTAAATATGATAACTTATTTCTTTTCAACGCTGAACCATTAGATAACGATTCCATCAATGATACATTTAGAATTTTTAAACGAGCAGGGAACTGCGATAAATTCAAGAATGGCGGAGTTGTATCAGCACAAATGCTAGTTCGTTCCAAATTAATCCAATCACTTAACCAGACTAGTGGAAAATGTTTAATAGATATTATAAAAATTTTCGGTATGAATAATGCTCAAGTAACATATTCGATCCGAACTTATCTGGCTAATAGTATTACATCATGAATAAAGACTGCAACAATACATATTGTAGTATCTTTTTTCATACCATCCGAGCCGATAATCGGGTTGGATACTTTTTCAAGCTCCAGAGACAAATCTTTAATCTTTATGTTGTTTTATAAATATTCCATATAAAATTCAACCAATACGTTATACTTAAGTTACTTATTTCACAAAAATTCAAGTAAATGTGGTGAGCTGATGGGGTCATGGAAAAAAGCAATTTTTCAACCGAAATCACTTGAAGAATTAATAACTTCTGCAAACATAGTAATTGACACGAATGTTCTATTGGCTGCATACCAATGGAAGGAAGTTACTGTAAACGAAGTGCTAGATGCCTTAAATCAGCTTGCGCAAGAAGGGCGTTTGCTAATTCCTAATCAGGTAGTGACTGAGTTTGCTAAGAACAGACCTGGTAGAATTATCGAAATGGTTAGGTATCTTCAACAAATATCGCAATCATTACAACCTCAAAAGAAACTTGATCAAACAATTCCTGCATTATATGTCACAGAAAATTATGATGAGATTTTGCAACTTGAGAAGGACTACATAGAAGCCTTAAATAAATATAAAGCAGGTCTGAAATCTCTTAAAAAGAATCTAATTGGGCTTTATCAACAAGATCCTATCCTAGAAAAGCTTGAAAACATACTGTCAAAATCATATTATGAACCCTCTGAAATATTGTCAAATGCTGACTTGGAAAAGGCCGCTCAAGAGCGTTTTAAGAATAAACTTCCTCCTGGCTATAAAGATTCTAATAAGGAAGAGAACAATTCAGGAGACTATATTATATGGGCAAATATTTTGACAATTAATGCAGATGTTATTTTTATTACTGCAGATAAAAAGCTAGATTGGACAATAAAAGATCCCGATGATAATGTCATATGTGCAAGAAGAGAATTAATTGAAGAATTTTATGAATCTTCAGGTGGACACTCTTTTGTTTTAGTTTCACCTAAAGACTTTTTCTCTCAATTCAAGCCTAATGTAAGCGAGATTATTCAAGACGACCTTTCAAATTCACGTCCTAATATCACTCTTCCAATAAACCAAAATTCTTTAAATTCCTTAATCGGAAGAATAAAAACTGTAATGGAAAATGGAAAGTTTTATCCAGAAACCATTGAAAAAGCTCATAATATTTTGTTGGAAATGGATGTTGAGTTTGATGAGTTTAATAATGAACTCAAAACAGCAGAGAAGTTAGAGTTTCTTCTTACCTTACTAGAAAAAGATCAAGCGAAACAGGGGATTTCTTAAACGTTGAAATGTTTAGTAGGGCTACTAATAACTAACTATTGATTAGAGTATGCTATCCCCCAATTCTAAGTTTAATATACCCCCTGCCGTCAAAGAATTCAGGGGGTATTTTATTGCAAAAGAAATTCTTCTCTCTGATAATCATCTGGTGAATAGGAATTGAAAATTTGTTCGCAGCTTTCAGAAGATCATCTAGTTTCTCAGCAGCCTCTTGCTGCATCTCGGAAACAAGTGCGAGTACCGATCAAAAGTAATTGTCGCACTATTGAAAACTTGGGTTCCCCTGGTTTGAAACAAGAAGTGATTCAAATTATTACCAGACATATCAAATGAACTAACAGAAATAAACAACTAATCCTCCACCTCCCTGGAAGGGCCTGGAGCAAGCCTAGCTTAGCAAGCCTAGCTTAGCAAGCAAAGCTAGAGGATCTTTCTTTAAGATAAAATAATATTTATATATTTATTTCATTGTTGCTTTGCTGTCACCTTCTGCTACCCACAGTCACCCCGGTGACAGTACCCAATCCCCCGTATCTACGTTCCTCACCTCATCCTTTGTCACCCCGTCACCCTCTTAGTCTGTTCCAACCATCTTGTTGTTTTGTTATTCCTTGTCCTTGGGTTGTCGTCTGGTACCCTGAGTCGCAACGTAACAAAACTCAATGCGCTGCCCCTAGTCTGCGGGGGAGAAGTGATGTCACCTTAGTAACAAACAGTGACAGTCAACCCAGGTTAAGAGCACCCAAGTGACTGCCACTGATTTAGTGAAATATTTCTACTGGGTTATACAAGGTGACAACGGGGTAAGGCTGATCTGGAAAGGAAGCTTCAGCCGCACTCTTTAGAAGATCATCTAGTTTCTCAGCAGCCTCTTGTTGCATCGTCGGAAACAAGTGTGAGTACCTATCAAGCGTGATGGTTATACTTGAGTGGCCTAACCTTTCACTAACTACTTTTGGATGTACACCTGCCTTCAACAACAAACTTGCGTGAGTGTGCCTAAGGTCGTGTAACCTGATCTTTGGTAATCCAGATTTCCTCAACAGGTCCAGCCAACGAGATTCTAAGTAATATGGATTAACTGGAAAGCCGTTCTTTGTCTGTACAACCAATCCGTGATCGTTGTACTCCGATCCCTTCTTTTCTGATTTCCTAATATCCTCATCTAAAAGAAACCGATGTTGCTTAAGTGCATCTATTGTTTGTTGCGGAAGCACGATTGATCGAATTCCAGCTCTTGTCTTGGGTTCTTGAAAGATATGTCCCACAAGACCACGAGTGTAAGATCTTCGAACAGTCAGCTTTCCTGATTTGAGGTCTATATCATCCCACTTCAACCCAAGGACTTCTCCACGTCGCATACCAGTAGTCGCCGCTAGTAAAAAGATAATGTAGTATCGGCTATTCTTCGTAAACTCTAAGAATTTTACCAACTCATCTTCCGTCCATACCTTTGTCTCTGTTTTAGGAATCTTAGGAGGTTTAACCAACTCAGAAACATTTCTCGTTAACTGCCCCCACTGCACCGCCGTCTTTAAAGCATCATGCAGTACCTTATGCACGTGATTAATCGTTTGCGGGGAAAGCTTTCTTTCACCATTTTGCAAGCGTTCATACATGCTAACCAAATGTTGCGGTGATAAGTTAACCATTTTATATTGCCCTAGTTGAGGAATGATGTGGTAGTTCACCAACCAACGATAGGTCTTGTACGTACCAGGACGAACATTCATTTGTTTCTGCGCTAACCAAGATGTAAAGAAAGTTGCGACATCATCCTTCGTCGGCTCTATGAAAGTATCCGTATTCAACTCATGCAAAGCCTTCGTCAAAGCTTTCTCTGCTTCAACCATTGTCTCAAAGCCACTCTTGCTCTTTTGTCTTCTTTTTCCCGTTTCTGGATGGCGACCATATTCAACTACGTAACACCATTTATTTCCGCGCTTACTTACACAACCTCTCATCGCATACCCTCCTGACTTTCTTATTTTTGCCGTAAAAAAACGCCCGTCCACTTAAAAGCGAACAGACGCGTTCCAATTGTCTTGCTTATTGATGCTTGATTGGTTCTTCCTACAACCTTTAACAATCGAAATAATCCAGCTGTCAAAGGTATGATAATCGTAACAGGGTTATTGGCAACTCAACAATTAGTATGAGAGACTCCTTTATGAAGGGGATGACACCTCCTACTACGTAGTTCCCACGGGTTACTTCCGGCATTAGCCGGAACGTTTCTAACTAGTTCCCTACACCTACACCTACACCTACACCTACACCTACACCTACACCTACACCTACACCTACACCTACACCTATCCTAAACAATCCACACAAACAACAACCAAACTATATCCAACAACTAATCTATCCCCCTACTCTCCGCTCCCTCAACAGCACTTACCACCCTCTTCAAATTCAACCTTTACTCACCGATCCCCAACCTCTCTAAATCTCTAATCCCTCTCAAGTCTTCATCTCACAACAAACACAAACAACCGCCAATAGCCGATCAACAAAACTCAAACCTGCTCCGAAACTCTAATAACTTCTCCAACAACACTTTATATCCATGTCTACACCAACTTCAAACAGTCCATGGAGTAAACTATGCCAAGGAATCCCATTCCAACGACATCCCATTCCAACGACATCCCCTTAACACTCCATAATTGAACACAAAACAACTGCTCAGATATCTTTGTAAGAGCAAACACTCATAATAATAAGCTTCGCAGATGTGAGTATCCACGCATTCGCTAACCAGCTTACTTCAATTGATCATAAAAATATTTATTGACTACACTTTATTATGGTAATCGTATCATCTCGACATTCCCCTTCAAATTAGCAAAGTTCCAGCGTGCTTCCAATAACCTAGAATCGTGACAAACTCTCCTACTTTCGCTACTGTGTATATCATGTTGGATAATCTTATTCTCACCTATCACTTTAAATCCGTTTAGTCCTGTTAGAGCATTAATACCAAAACCTACTCTAAACCACCTTAGATTCACACTTAAAGAAAGAGAAATTATTCAAGACCATCATGTCTTTCTTTGAAATAGATTACTTCATCTAGTAATCATATTCTTTCAAACTAAACTAGAGTCAAAGTATACAATTAATATCGATTGATTTTGTATAGTGGAACACAGAAATTATTACCTATTTAGGATAAACTAAAAGTAATTTGAAAATAGTTCAAGACAGTACATATATTTATTTAAGGGAGATTAGTTAATGTTAAAGAAAATTCTTAGAACATCATTGGCGGTTAGTTTAGTAGGTCTACTCTTAGAATCGGGATCTTTGCAAGAAGGAAAGGTTGCAACTGCAGCAGCTGCGCCTACAACTACTAAAGCACCGGTAGTTATGACGGATAACCTTAGTAAATATGGTTTGGAAAAAGAAGTGACGTTTCCACTAACCACAACAGTAAATGGCCTTTCTTACACGATTCACAAGATGATGATCTATGATATCAAATCAGCAGATGCACAAGCTCTTATGAAAAAGTATAAGTATCCAGCCACAGTGGACTATTATCCTAACGCCAAATACTTCATCTGGACTAAAATCTCTATCGTAAACAACAGTAAAAGCACTACTGGCGTTTATTCTAAGGATCTAAACAAAAAGTGGAGACTGATGCTGGGTGAGGGAAAAGAATTCGAGCCAGTTATCCCGATGGCCAAATTTAGTGAATTTAATAGTAAGGAAGCTGTTTGGGCATTTATCCTTAAGCCAGGGGAGAAACTCGATACTTACCAAGCTTTTGAATATGATGGCAAGTTTGAGAGTCTGCGTATTCTCATGACTTATAAAGATAATATGAAAGAGGTATATATCGCCAATTCTCCAAAATAAGCGAGGTCGGCAAGCACCGCTAGCTTAGCGTTTTTAAACTGGTATCCTAGAATTTCCATAGGACTCGTCAAGGGCGGTGTTAGCTGTGCTTTACAAATTAAAGATTATTCAGAGACACAGCGCCTCTATTCCTCCAATGGGTAGGGGCGTCTGATTTGATTTGGGGGCCAAAAAGCTGGTCTCCCTTGGTCTTTTATGCCCTGGGGAGTATTGTAATGACCCAAAACTTTCCAGGCCAAGGAAAGATATCTTCCGTTTGTCCGGAGTGATTATATCCGACGCCCTTTTACTAAGACATATAAATAGAGCTTCCTACCTTAGAGATAGAAAGCCCTATTTGTTTCAGTTAGACTAAATTATTTCTTCTCCCATTGGCTCAACAAATATTTCTTCATGGCTAGCCATACCTGGTTTTGCCTTGTCCCTTAATTGCGCGAGATGCGCTTGCAGCTCCTCTTGATTACTAGTCGAAGTATTTGATTCTTGACTCATTGAAAAATCACCTCCCTTCCATTCGTTCGAGTTCTACCATTGAAAGGTATAGTTGCTTTTCATGCTCAATTCTAGGGTCATTTAAAGAACTAGCGGTAAGATCTTCATAGTTCATTTTCGTCCACAAACCTTCCTCAGAGCGTATAAACATATACTTCCAGTTAATAACATAGAGGTTTAAGCCGTCGTATATTTTGTTGGGCTGCAAGTGCAGCATTACATCTCTTCGCATTTTATTAAGTGGATTTGGATACATATCTCCTCGATCTTTAATATCCTTTACCCACCGAGGAACGCGCGGATTCTTTCCAATTAATCCACTCTCTGTAATTTTATATGAGTTAATACGAGGTATCACGTCACTAGCGTTCATGTGGGAGAAATCGGTGACCACATCAAGGAAGATAGGGACACCCCCTCCTCCTCCCCAATAGAAAATAGGAACTGAGTCTTCATTAATAACCAGAGTCCTATGTTCAGGAAAGTATGTAGGTTCCGTTGATAATCCAAATCTTATCACCGAGATCTCTATTTCCCGAAATGTGTGATACTCTAGATCACCTGTAAAGGCGGAGTCTTCGTGGCCAATCGTAGCGAGATAAACTGAATCAGGGGCTAGAGTATCCTCCTCCGGCAAGAACCCTCCGAAATCATCATTAATAAACATAAACCACCCTTCATCTCCCATATCTGCCGCAGCACCTACCATATCAGTTGTGATACCCACATTCATGCCTGTTTTCCTCCCTTATGATGAATAAATAGTTCGCATAATTTCTACCGATTTTACAATAAACAATATGAACTCCACAACATATCCAAGACTTCGACACAAAGAAACCTCAGTCCTGTTGAAGGAGCTGAGGCTCTAGGTTGTGTGGATGAATTTTAAGGCCTTAGTCAACGTAGATTACGACTCTTCCATAAGAAACGCCCATGAATTCAAGGGTTACTCCTCCGGATTTAACTGTAGTATCAACACCTGTAGGCGAGAGCATGTCTACAATTGCTGCTTTTACGTCAGCACCATTTGGGAGGCCTACTGCGCCCATAGCCGCAAGGACAGCTGCAAGACGATCAGGATTGGCCTTTTGAGTCTTAGCGTCAAGCATTGCGCTCATTGAAACGACTTGAGTGCTGCCACCAGTAGTAGTGTCGCTATAAGACATGATCACACTACCAGAGGGTGTTTGGATGAAAGCTGCTTTTTGACCAGTATTATAACCAGCCGAGAAGCCCAAACCGCTAACGGCAGCATTTAGTTTCTTTGCAACAGCTTCTAGGGAGGCGTTATAGCCATCTACTACTTCGATGCCTCCGAGAGGAACTTTGTCTTCTCCTAATTCAACGGTGTCACTTGGAGTAGTTGGTCTAGTCTGCAAGTCAGTGTTACCTGTCTTGTCTAGAACGTTTTTGATGAATACCAGTGCTTCAGCACGAGTAAGGGTGTCTTTACCCTTGTAGCCATCCACTGTGTTGGATGTTTTACCTCCGGCCAAACCATTTACCAGCATGTACTTGATCGCGTTGTCTCCAGTAAAGTTCTTACCTTGGGTTCCAGCGATGATTTCAGCTACTGCTTGGCGAGTGATTTTGGCGTTCCGGTTTGTTCCAACTGGGTAGTTATTTTGTCCAGCAATTGCGTAGTACGGGTCGGACCAACGTCCACCATTTGCTTCCAATTTTCCGTTATAAGAACGGATCAGCATCGAGAGAAATTCTTCTGCTGTAACCGAGCTACCAGGTTTGAAATTTCCATCTCCGTAACCAGTAGCAATACCTTTTGATACGCCCCACTCCACTGCGGAGTAAGCCCAATGCGTCTCCTTAACGTCTTTGAAGGATGCTGCATATGCGGACGCTGTTCCCATCAGGGTAGCGGCGATTGAGAGACCAATGAGTGCTTTTTTGTAATTTCTCATTTAATTCACCTTCTCTTTCTTGAATTTAGAATTAATATAATGTTAGCAATAATTTGTACACAATATATATCAATCTATTCTTTGTAAAACCCTTCTGCCTTCCACTCGATTTACCCCGTTCTTCACTTCAAGTAAACTATTAATTCCATTTATCCGATATTATGTATAGATATTCCTAACAAAAATCATCATAGCCAGTATCATGATACGAAAGTAGGTTGTACGTTTGAGTCAGTCTATCCTTGATATTCCACTATTTAAAGATATTAATGTAACAGATATCCAATTTGTATTATCCAAGTTTAATGAACGAAGATTCGCTAAGAATTGTGTAATATTTCACCAAGGAGACCCAGGAATCGAGATGTATGTAATAAAATCCGGTTCACTAAAGATCTTCCGTGAAGTGGAAGGAAAAGAACTCATTCTTGGCCATCAATTCCCCGGAGAAACTATTGGCGAACTCGAGGTAGTACATAGTAATAACTCCCGCTTAGCATCTGTAGCAACCCTTGAGAAGACAGTTTTATGGGCAATCCACAAATTCGATCTGGAAGATTTGATGGATCACTATCCACAAATCCTTCGTAGGCTCTTCTACGTCGTGAGCGAAAGATTAGACCAGGCAGACCGTAAGATCGCATACTTAGCATTCCTCTCAAGTAAAATCAGGATCGCAAACTTACTACTAGACCTCCACTCAAACTTTGGAGTAGAGGTAAATGAAGGATATCTGATCAACTGGAAGACTACCCATCAGCACATGGCCTATATGATTGGTGTAGGTAGAGAATCTGTAACAATAGCTCTAAATGAATTACAAAGCAAACAAATCATTTCAGTACATGACAAATACATAACGATAAATGACCTCGTTGCACTAAAACAATTGGCAAATGACGAACAAGATTGTAAAGGTAGAGAATGGCATCCCTCATATAGATATAATATCAATTAATGGTATTAATTTCTGTATACTAGCACACAGAATTTTTGTGATTTTTAACACATATCAAGGTATTGGCTGAGGATCAGTATTCCTCAGCCAGTAAAACTGTTGTTACACTGCGATCCCTTTCTGTAACAACGAAGACACTCTTCTCCCAAATTCCAGAGTACGTGCTGACGATTCGTTCACCATTTGCAATAGCCCATTGATTAAGTCTCTCATCCATCTCTGATACATTCCCGTAATTACCATGACTATGCAGGCTGATGACATACACGACACCGAAATCACCAACCATTTCCATAGCTCCTGGTGTTACTACTATTTTTCCAAGTTCAAATAATTGCTCCATTGGTTACCCCCTGTTAATGTTATACCGCATCATAACTCAACAGATTTTATCAGCACAAGTATTCCTGTAATCATACTCATCTATGGTTAGAGTTGTTCTACGAATCCAAAGTATGGGGTAGAACTCCCTTCAACCAAGGATCTTATCACCGTTTAATTGTTAAAGATTGTATCGTGCATTTAGCGGAAATTGTGTATCCAAGGTTGAACCTTCGCACTTTTCACTAGACATGTTAATCATTCAAGGTGGACTTCTCGTAGTCCGGAGATATACTTTTGGCCTCAAAAGGTAGCGGTCTTTACAAAAAGCGAAAAGTAAGAACTGGCAAGTTAACCTAGTACTAGCAACACTAGTTAGCAATACTATGCCTAGTACAGTTCACCCCTTCCACTAAAGGGGCAATAGTATGCCCTTAACCAGGGGAGATGGAGGAATAAAAGATTTTAATTATTTTATCTTTGTCACCTTTATTTCTTCCTCTGTCACCTCACGTCACAATTGTGGCAGTCCGGCTCCCTCCTTCTCTACGGCTCTAAGCTTTCTTTTTGTCACGCTGTCACCTCTCCACCTCTCTCTTTTAGTACTATTTATTGCGTTGCCCTGTCATTCATAGTTTCACTTTGTTTCTGTCAGGTGACAGTATGACCAAACTCGCCCTATCACTCCCTCGCAAAGTTACCTATTCGCTGTCACCTCAGTAACAAAAGGCGACAATCAACAAGAGCAAGGTACGCCCAAGTGACTGCCGCCGTTTTGTTTATTGTTATTTAAGTATTCACCACAGTGACAAAAATCTAAGGCTAAATCTCTCCTAGCTCAACAGGAGGATCTTCTTCTTGTTTTAATTCTCTGATTAACTCTTCTGCTGCTTGTTTTATGTTAGCATCGCTTTGAAGGTCCTCTACGAATCCAAACATGTCCTTTACTTCTTCCCAATTGAATGCTGTATATCGCCCATCCGCGGCACGATATCCATACGGAGCTAGCACAATTCCCTGACCATTATTCGTTTGTGTACTCTCGAAACGACCCTTCATTATTGGAGCTAACATCTTCTCTTCGTACTTATTTTTCACACCTATATTGTCTAATGTTTTAATTGCATTTGGTATTTTAACCAACAATACCTTTCTACCACGTACCTCTGCTTTCTTTTCACCATCTTTTCCATACACATCTTTCTTATCCTCAGATGGTTGGTATACCATGATTGTTTTGCTGATCCCAAAAACTTTACCTTTATCATTTCCATGAGTACTACCATACCAAGCTAAATCTTCTAAGAAACGCCAAAGGTCGTCAGATTTATCTCCCAAAGTGACTTCAGCGTGTTCAGTGATTGTATCTACGACATTATAGATCTCGTCATTCGAATAATGACAATCCAAACTATGTTCATCAGCTAACTTCTTGAAGTAATATAACCCTAAAGAAACAACTGCATAGTTTACAATTTCTCGTTCCTTGAGCTGCGGATATTTCTCAGCAATTTTAACCTTTGAAGTTTCATAAATCTCCAAGATCTGCTCTTTATTTTGGTTAGTGCACCAAATAAGATAACCCGCCCAAAACATTTTATCTTCTGCACTATTAAGTAGATGGTAAGTATCTTTAGCTATTTTAGATTCTTTGGATTTGAGGTAATTCACATCGACATAAACAGGAATTACTCGTTCAGCAATGGCTTGATCAGATGTTGCCATTTGACCAAGAATAATTATTGGATTTCTATAATCAAAACGTCTTGTACTATAATCTTTTCTACCTTTCGCATAATACCCACGATTGTATGACTCCCTTAAAAAGTTCCCTACTGAATTTCGTTGCGAAAGATGCCATTCATGTGGACGAAATTCATCAAAAGCAACTGGAATATGATAGCTTGTCCCTACAGCCTGATTATTTGCGAACTGCGTTCCGAAGTTTGCTATTTCCGGCTGAGTACCATATCCAAGATAAGGTAACAGTGTACTTATAACCCCTGTTTTACCACCCCCATTTACACCACTTATCATTAAATGTGGGAATCCACTAACATGAGCATCGACTCTAACCACCGTCTCGAATGGTATTGACATCATCCATCCTAAAATTGTTAACATCGTAGATCGTTTGTGCAAATTCAATACATTTTCCACAAGCAATGGCAACGTCTTGTTCTTCCATAAATCCTTTTTGTACAACATACCAGCTAATTTCATAACTTCGTTTACACTTATAACCTCATCACGAACATATACCAGATCGAGCACTTCTTGACCAGACTTGTCATAGACCCCCCGTGGAGTGACCACCACATCACCTGACTCCATACGCTTAATTCCAATATAGTTAATTCCAACACGTTCAATTGAAGCAACTTCGAAGAACAGATATTCACCCAAAAGTGAAATTTCAGAATCACTTCCATATAAAAATGTTCCATGAATCTTTAAATCACGAAGTGCCTCTCGTAAAGTCATAACTGTATTAAATTGATAACTTCGGAGTGTAACCTCTGAGTTAATAGTACGTCCTGTTTTACGATGAGTACAATTGATTTCAAACACGCCATATCCTTCAGTTGTTAAGCGTTCTTCAAGTGACTCTGTCTCATATGTTACGATGTACTTAGGGCGGATCGTAAAATTAGTAATCCGTTTGCTCCCTTTATCTCTAATTACATACATTCCATCCGATTTCTCAAAAATAGGTGATTGAGTGCTATTAAGTTTATTCTTTACTGGTCGACTAAGTTCTTTCTTTACCTTTTCGTAGATTCGCTTCATTTGAGCGTATGTCTTCCCAGGATATAATGCCTGACTGTATACTAGATCATACCCATTAATGATATTTTGAACGAACTCATCTTTCTCATCTTCTTCGAGTTCTCCGCATTCGACTAACCAATCAGTATATATTGTAGAAAATTCTCGAATCTTTTCAGAATCGTGCGTATGATAAATTCGTTTTCTAATTCCTCCATCTGTTGCTGATTTAGATATAATAAATTTTTTAAAAAGTTCTGGAGTATCAACAGTTGCTTTATCAATTGTTTCTAAGTCTAAGCTCATCGCCAAATCATAAATACTCATAGAAACCCTCCTCATAAATTATAGTTCGCTGACTGCAAATTCCGTTTGATACTTCATCAAGCGTTTATGTCCAAGAATTTAAAGCTTCTCTGCGTATGCTCTCGTTTGCCTGTTCGAACGATTTTGAAGCCAAACTTTCAATTTATGCTTCTCAAACCAAACTCCCCCATCTGGAAGTTTTGTGAAATCTAATCCTTGTTGCCGCCAAATTAATACAAGTCTTCTACTAATTCCAAGTAGTTGAACCACTTCATTCTGATTAATAGCATCATTCAGTAGGACTGGCTTCTTTCTTAAGGGATACGTTTCATTTTGGTTGTTATCCAACCACGCATTGGCCTCATGAACAACAAATCTATACGGACCTCGTGGCGTTGTCTTCTCCTTAGGGAAATCTGGGTGCTTAGCTATAATTCTCACAAGAGAAGCATGACTGTAACCTAGCTCTTTACTTAGAGATTTAACCCCATATACGATTCCCAAAATATCACCCTCCACATAGGGAATACACACTCCCAGTAGTTAATACTCGATTCTATAACTGGGAGTCTCCCATGGACAAGATATAGGAGGGTGGATTTTATGATAATGATTAAGGTAAGTCCCGGTCGTAATGCAGAAAAACTAAAACTTCATTACGACTGGATTTCAACTATTTAACTTTAGAGTTCCAGTAACTTGCTCCTTTCTCCAACCCCTTAATGAAAGTTGTTCCATACTTCTGAATCGCTTGTTCTATGATTATAGGATTCAAATGATCAAATGTCCCAGCACCGAGAAGTCCTGAAACATAGATTTTGAATTCTGGGTGCCGCTTACTACGTGCGCTAGCTATACTTCTGAGATAAAGCGCGTACAATCGTGCTTCAAAACCAACAAGATTATTCAAGCTATCGCCTTCATGCTTTAATGTTTCTAAAGCGTTATGCCCCAATATTCCGGCTACGGCTTCTATCCATCTACTCTTTTTATGACCATTGAAAAAGCCACCTCGCAAGTCATCGAATTCAGCTTTCTCAACAGCTACTTTAACCTGCTCGGGCATACTTGGGTATAAATAATTCCGAAGAAATTCCGGTTGTGCCTGATCAATGATGATTTGTGACTGACGGCTAGTGTCTTCTCCAGTGGCAAAGATAAGAGCAAATACACTCCCTTCAATAACACTCTGTACTCGTTCATCAACCCATTCATCTGCTTCATCTGAATTAACTTTCCAATTTCGTGGTATATAATCGTAAATATCCGTCATAACTCCAGCTACCTGCTCAATAGGGAAGAAATACCGCAGCCCAATCTTCTAGAACTGCCAAGGGTATTCGATACTTCTTACAAGCCTGATTAATTGTTATTAACATGTAATTTCCTCCTGATATAGTTTTATTTAACACTAATCTCTATTGAAAGTCGTAAGCATCTTGCTTACTCAACTTCGGGTAACCCTGCTAATGCCGGTTCCGGTACCTTCCTTTCTTCTTGATGTCTGCATTACCTGCTATAACCCCTTCGATTGTCAAGTTTACATAACATTAAATGATTCTTTAGCCCAACCCATGTTCTCTTGAAAAAGCATTTTATAACTTATTGGCATGTTCTTTGGTTCGTTCATCTTTCTGCTCAAGTAACCATTCCTTCACTCTATCTAGATCAATCCATACGGTTCCATCAGGCATCTTCTCCGATGGTAGCCCACGATTCCTCCAAACTGAGATTAGTCGAGTGCTAACGATTAGTTTCTTTGCAAGCTTGGTCTGTTGGAGGGCATTTGAAGGAATTTCTTGCTTCTTTGCAGTCAATCGGTGTGCTGCCCACCATTTCTCACAAACATTGACATCGAATTCATATATACCAGGATATTGCTTACGTGATCTTGGCTTGTAATCCCTCTTGCGGAATCTCGATTGCCGCAAACTTATTCCAGTTCGCAGGGCCCGTGCGAACTGTTAGCATTAGAATAACGCATATCAATAGAACTCGCTGATGATGGGATCACAATCCATTTCCTTTCTTATTTTCCCAATTAAATCTAGTGTTCTACCGTCACTGCTCACAGGGGAGTTCAGAAGGGTATTGACAAAATCGGGGTAGCTTTTCGAAGGAGTTTCCAAATTTAATTTCCGCATAAATCGTTGTTCCGTCTGAATAACACCCTATTTGCTCACTATTTCAGACTTTCTCTTCTATCTAGTATTTCCATGGTATTATTGCCCATTAGGCTAACATTATATTGTTAGCATAATTCAACAAGCTGCAAACAATAGAGCTTGCAGTGCTCAACAGCATTTCGTACTTAATAGTACATGAGGGTTCAACCAAAACTTAAAAAGCTGATTGACCAGAAATTTTCAACCTGATAGAATAAAATTTTCCAAATTCAGAAAGGAGATTGGTCGTTATGGATTTTAAATTAAAAGAGGGAGAGAACTGGGACGATTTCATCGTCCGAACCATTGAAAGAAAAGACCGTAATTTGGTTGAAATAATCGAGCTAGTCGCTTTGGATAACAATTTAACAAATGTGGATTCCAGTAAGTCGATTGCTTTAGCTGACAAAGATGAGCTATTTGTCTATATCACTCATGATAATGACCAGTTGTTCGAACAAACTTACCCTAAGGATCAAACGGAAATAAAAGATATACTTGATCGAGCAAGTAGAATGATTGCAGACAACATGCGCGATAGTGTAGAACGTTTGCGATGTTTAGATCAATATTAGAACCCTGAACCTATCGGGGAACACGGGGGGCGCCACCCACTGCCAGAAATTTCAAAGCTAACTGCCGCACTTAGTAAGGTTGGCATTAACAGAGATAGTATTGTCGTTGCTTATGATGATCAAGGTGGTGCCTACGCTTCCCGTCTGTGGTGGATGCTTAAATATTTGGGGCATGAACGTGTGTTTGTAATGGATGAAGGCTACTCTGCTTGGAAAAAAGCATCCTTCCCCGTCAGTGATCATCAAGCGGTTCGGATTCCTAGCCAGTATGAAGCAGATGTTCAGAAGAAGATGCTTACTAGCATGGAAGATGTGCAAAATGTAGTTAACGCCGGTGGCGCACTATTGATTGATTCCCGCGAGTCCCGTCGCTATGAAGGTTTGGAAGAACCGATTGATCCGAAGGCAGGTCATATTCCTGGGGCGATCAATAAGTTCTGGAAGGATGTTCTCGATGAGCAAGGGCGCTGGAAATCAACTGAGGTGCTGAAAGAGCATTATGAAGGAATTGATCCTGAGCAAGAGGTTATTGTGTACTGCGGTTCAGGTGTAAGTGCTTGCCCTAATGTGCTCGCGCTAGGCAAAGCCGGGTACAAGAATGTTAAGCTGTATGCGGGAAGCTGGAGTGATTGGATTTCATATGAGGAGAATCCGGTGGCTACTGGAGGAGAGTAAAATACAAGAGCCCGCGTCCGACGCGGGCTCTTGTATTTATGAGTAACTCCGATAGATAGCTAAAATCAACAAATCAAAACTCAAGTCAACAGTTAGCTAACTTTAACTACGTCTTTTATGCTGTTTAGATCGGTCAAATCCTTTCCCAATGCGCTTTCTAGCTGATTATTCCCTCTGTTTACTCCTTTTCAATGTTTGGAGAAATTATTCTAAAAATCGCTGATCCGCAGCTGATTCTCCGCGTCCAACAGCTCGAATTGATTTCGATTAAACCGGATCAGCCCGTCCTGTGCCATTCGCTGCAGCTCTCTGGACAAGGCGCTGCGGTCAACAGTCAAATAATCAGCCAGGTCGCTGCGGGTAAACGGAATTTCAAAACAGGCGGAATTGTTTTTTTTGGTCTGGAGGGCCAAATAATGCAGGATACGGTCCCGCAGCGATTTGTGGGAGACCAGATCCAGCTTTTGATAGATAGACCGGTTGTTCTCAAGCAGCAGGGCCAACATATTCTCAATGATCCGTCCCCTTAAATGGCAAGTGTCCTGGCCGGGCCGGACGATTTTATTTATTTTGATAAACAAAATCCGGCATTCCGATCCCGCCACCGCTTCATAGCCGCTGTGCTCTTGAACAAGGCGAAGCGCCGTTTCGCCAAAAATTTCTCCATCCCCGAGTTCCGAGAAAATAAATCTCATGCCTGAGATATTATCTTTGCACAGCAAAACATTGCCATGGATAATAATGCCCACCGAATCCAGAATATCGTCTTTTCTAAAAACAACCTCCTTCCGCGCAAAATCCTTGATTGTGCCCTGCAGGCAGCTCAGTGCTTGCTGCACCTCCCGGTCCGCGAATCCCTTAAACAAAGTGGTGCTCTGTATCCTGCTCAGATATTTCTGCAATTTTCTCAGCCTCCTGTTGCCATGGCAACAGAGTCATGATGAATACTCTGCTACAATAAAATAAATGAGAATAATTCTCATTAGTCATTCTCATTATATCAAATTGCAGGAATCATTCAATCAAGCAATTTGGAAATAATCAAAATACTGTACTTTGAACAGGGGGATCGTATGAGTGGAATTACAGCAGGCAAGGTATTTTTCTTAACAGATATGATCAGCGTCAAGCCGCACCGGATTGCGAGCCGAACGCTGTCATTGCCCATAGCTGCAGCCGAAACAGCGGCACAACCGGAATGGGTATTGTATGCCATGGATCAGGAGGAGACTATCAGTTCGGAGACCTCCCCCAAATCTAAAATCATCCATGTGCTGGAAGGCGAGCTTCATCTGCTGGTGGCGGAAGAGCCGTATCAATTGACATCCGGCGCATCCGTTATCGTCCCAGCGGGCACTTGGCATGATTATTCCGCCCACAGCAGCTGCAAATTTTTGCAAATCAGTATATAAAACGGAGGTATTCAAAATGGAAACAGGTTTATTTATTAAAAAACTGCCGCAATCCGCAGTCATAGATTTGAAAGACATCATCACAATAGAGGAACAGCAGGTTTCCAGTCTGACCCTTGTACAGCGGCCAAATCTGGCAATGACCTTGCTTTCGCTGGATAAAGGCTCGTCGATTGGGGGCCATTCTTCCCCGGGCGATGCCATGGTCAACATTTTGTCCGGGCAAGCGGAAATTACAATTGGAGAAGACAACTACACAGTTCATGCCGGGGAGACCCTAGTTATGCCGGCCAATATTCCGCATGCCCTATACGCAACAGAGGCGTTTCAGATGCTTCTGGTTGTAGTCAAGCCGGATAAGTAATGGGGTGAATGCGATGAAAAAGGAAGTAGGCCATAATTTTTTGGCGCGGCTGGGAAAAAAACGTTTGCGGCCCGGCGGCGTTGCAGCAACCAACTGGCTGATCCAGCAAGCCAATCTGAGTACGGACAGCCAGGTTTTGGAGGTAGCCTGCAATATGTGCACCACCTCCATTCAACTGGCCGGGAAATACCACTGTCAAATTACCGGCATTGATATGGACCCGCGGGCGCTGGAAAAAGCAAACCGAAATATTAAAAATGCCAATCTGGAAAACTATATCCATGTCCGGCAAGGCAATGCGATGAAGCTCCCTTTTGAGAATGAGAGCTTTGACGTTATCATTAATGAAGCCATGCTCACGATGCTTAACCAGCCTGCGAAGGAAAAGGCAGTCGCCGAATACTATCGGGTACTAAAGCCTGGCGGCATTCTGCTAACACATGATATTACCTTTGCCAAGGAAAATATGGAAGAACATCTAGCCGAGCTTCGCCGCACCATTCACATCAATGTCGAGCCGCTGTCTGTTGGGCATTGGGCGGGATTGTTCCACTCCGCAGGCTTTAAGCAAGTAGACAATGCTACCGGTCCCATGTCCTTAATGAGTATCAATGGACTCATTCGCGATGAAGGGGTTATCGGGGCGCTGCGTATTGTGAAAAACGGGCTCAAGAAAGAGAACCGGGAACAGTTCAAAAAGATGTATACCTTTTTTAATACGACGGGTAAAGATCTGAATTATATTGCCGTTTGCAGCAGCAAAAAATAGTTGGGCGCAGGCCTATCATGTCTTATGATAGGTTTTTATTTTCACTGTAATTGAGAATAATTATCAATAAAATTCATCAACATTACCATCTAGCTGTCAAAATAACCGCTTGAAAGGGACTCACGATGAAAGCTAAATCTGTTTATGCCTTGTGCCTCAGTTTACTGTTAAGTTTATTTTTTATGTTAAGTGCCTGTTCGCAACAAAAAAATGAAAATTCGCCCAAATCCGCCGCTCCCTCCGCTGGCCCGGCAGAAATACTGAATATCACGGTCGGCGGCCCTCCTTCTCCGCCTTCTCTGCCTATTCTGAGGCTAATTGAATCCAAGGCGTTGGGAGAATCGGTCAACATCGAGTTCAAAACCTGGGAGTCCATCGACACGCTGACCGCGCTGGCTAAGGACAATCAAGTAAGCTTCTTAGCTCTGCCGCTGAACAATGCCGTCGTGATGTATAACAAGGGAATGGATCTTTCCTTGATGAATGTGAATACCTGGTCAGTGATGAGCATGATTACAACAGATCCGTCCATCCAGAGCTGGGCGGATCTTAAAGGAAAAACGCTGTATGTGCCTATGAAATCCTCGCCTGTCGATTATATTACGCAGACCTTTTTGAAGCATAACGGACTGGAGCCAGGGAAAGACATCACATTGCATTACACCCAGCTGGCTGAAGGAGCTCAGCTGTTGTTATCCGGCAAGGCCTCCACAATTGTGAGCATTCAGCCGCAAATTACCGCGATTCAAATGAAAAATGATCAGGTGCGCTCGATCGTGGATTACAAAAAGGAATGGCAGCAGGTTACCAAATTAAACACCGATCTGCCCAACGCCGGACTCGCAACCAAGCAGTCAGTAATTGCCAGCCAGCCGGAACTGGTCGCCCGCTTCCAGGAAGAATATCAAAAAGCGCTGCAATGGACGCTGGACAACCCCAAAGAGGCGGCTCAGTTGGCCAACAAGTATTTCAAGCTGGATGCCGGTGTGGTTGAGAAAGCGATTCCGCATATGGCGCTGGATTTCGCCTCCGCTTCCGAGAGCAAAGAGGTTCTGTCAACGTATTACCAGACGCTGATGAATTACAGCAAGGACAGCATTGGAGGCAAGCTTCCCGATGAAAAGTTCTATTATCAGCCTAAGTAAAAAAGCCATATCCCTGTTGGGCATTGCCTTGCTGTGGCAGCTTGGAGCTATGCAGATGGACCCTTTTGTCCTGCCTGGCCCGCTGGAGACGATGCGCACGGTCCTGAGCTATTTCGGTGATCCGGAATTTTATTATGCAGTTTATCGCACGCTGCTCAAGCTGCTGATCGGCATGGTCTGCGTTCTGCTGCTGGGCGGCTGTCTGGGGCTGCTGCTTGGACTTTATCCGCGTTGGAAGCCTTATCTGGAACCTGTCATCGATATAATGCAATCCGTGCCGCCGATCGCCTGGCTGGGCATCGCGATCATTTGGTTTGGGCTTACGGATCTGCCTGCAATTTTTATTATCGTGTTGTCCACTACACCGGTTTTGGTGGTCAATCTGTACGAGGGATTTGCGGCGATCGATGGCAAATTGATGCGGATGGCCAAGGTCTATCATGTGCCCGGCAATAAGATTCTCCGGCATATTATATTGCCTTCGCTCAAAAGCTATCTGAAATCGGGCATGATCACCTCAGCGGACTGGGCTGGAAGCTGGCCGTAATGGCGGAGCTGTTGACCTCCGTCGACGGGATCGGCAGCCTGCTGTCCGATGCCAGAACAAATCTGGAGACCGATCGCGTGTTTGCCCTGGCATTGTTTATGGCTATTTTCTGGAATGTGATCAAATCTTGCATTACATTTCTGTTCCGCAGCAGGGTAAGCCTGCCGACGCATTTGAATAAATAAGGGTGGGGCTTATGCTTATTACACTACAAGAAGTTTCCAAGCACTATTCGGGAGTTCCTGTCCTGGAAAAAATCAGTCTTAAAATCCAGATGCCAAAAATAATTTGCATTCTAGGCCCTTCAGGTGCGGGAAAGACAACGTTGCTGAATATCCTGTCACAGTCCGAAAGCGCCGATTCCGGCAGGGTCACTGTGCATCCAGAGCTAAAGCTGTCCTATGTCTTTCAAGAGGATTGTTTGCTGCCGTGGTCTACAGTTGGTGAGAATATCAGCTTTGTTAAGGAGGCTTCTCCGACCTCTGCGTCGGAAATCGAAGCATTTTTGGAAGAGGTCGGGCTTGCTGCCTACAAGAATCATTATCCTCATCAGCTGTCAGGAGGCATGCGGCAGCGCTGCTCCATTGCCCGCGCTTTTTATCACGGCGGAAATATGCTGCTGATGGACGAGCCTTTTCACTCCCTGGACTATCATCTGCGGTTTGATTTAGTTCAGAAATTAATCGTATTGTGGGAGCGCAAGAAATGTGCCATCGTTTTTGTTACGCATGATATTGATGAAGCCCTGCTGTTGGGTGATGAAATTATGATCTTGTCCCGACATCCGGGCAGGATTGTAAAAATAATTGAAATTGATACTCCACAGCGCAGCCGTTCGCTGAAAGAGCTGAGCCTGCTGAAGATTCGCGCCGAAATTCTGGAGCAGCTGCTGACGGCACAGTAATTGCCTGAATGATGCAGAGCATTTCAAAAACAGGTATATAGAAAACGCGAGTCTGGGCGGCATTGCCCTGAACTCGCGTTTTTGTGCTAAGTGATTCGGTTATGTATTTCTAGCGCCTATTTTGCCGGGTATCGTTTCAACTGCTGCTCAAACACGGTATTATAGTAAAATTTTCGCGGATAGGTATCCTCCTTCAACACCTTGTAAAGCACGGATTGACCTTCTTCATAACGGACCGCAAATTCACATTCATCATAAAAACGCCGGGACAGCTCACGGATATTGTCTTTCTCGGACGAACAGCGCCATCCGAAATAAATCATGTCTAGCTGGTCCAGCGGATCACGGTAAGTGTCGAGGACAATACAAGCGTTTGGTTGCTCTGGATTGCTGTAAACGAGCACATGTCCGGTGTGAACAGGGTTGGCAAAAAAATGTTCATAAATCTCAGCAACGGGTACTGTAATACCCAATTGATCCATGATGATCTGAAAATTCGGGTGCGGAATATAGGTATCACTCTGCTCATCCGGGTACTCCACCAATTCTGTAATGGATGCCATGACCCCAAATTCATACTTCATATAAACATCCTTCCTGTTGATTGCTTGAAAAATATCCCTATGCTTGCTATGATAACAAAATTATTAGGATGAGAGGCGATTTTCATGAAAAAAAAGCTGCGTTCTATCACGCTCAGGGAACTGGAATACAGCTATATATTGGGCATGAGAATCCATGACGAACGGAGTCTGCTTGAATTAAAGATTTATCATAAAAATGTAAAGCTCCACCCCCTCCGCATCCAACTCCTAACATGGGATGATCCTATTGCCGGTTGTCCGCTAAATACAGGCTATCTGCTGCAAAACCATAAAAAGGGTTTTGAAGATGTCTATAATCTAAATCATCCACAGCGTATCCGCGAATGGATCGAATATGGAACGGCTAAAGGCTGGGACGGCACCCGGACAATAGAGATCATAAATGGATTGGATGCTATGCAGGAAATGGGCTATGATATTACTTCATTGCGCACCTCTATATAATCAGTCGAAAACCTGTTCCAGTGCTTGCGGATAATAAGGGCTGATAATTTTATAGGCATTCAAGTGAGGATTGCTTAAATCATTATCATAAATGATCATATGCTGTCTGCTTTTTAAAATAATATCAAATCGTTGCTTGCAGTCAGCCTGAACTATCGTAATATAATAACTGAAGTTTTTGTCAGAACTGACATTTCGGGCCGATTTCATTAATTGAACATGAGAGAAATCAGCAAAAATCCGCTCAATAACAGCAGGATCAGTAATAATGATGTCTTTCTTTTCACCGGGAACTGAAGACAATCGCGAGATTTCTAGAGAGGCGATTTCTTCCAAACGGATGGTATTGGCTACGATTCGTTTAAACGAAGTATAGCGGCTTGCTGTATAGGCCATCAAAGAGACACCTACCCCTGTCAGAAGCGCACCGACAAGCATATATTTTCTATTTTTATCCATTTGCCCATTCCTCCCAGTAATACGATTAAGTAAACTACAATTATAAAACTATATAGACACCGGTGCAAATTCAGAAACATAAAGTTCAAACGGTACAAAAGGGCGGTGAGCTCCTAATCCTCAAGCTCGTCCAGCTTCGCTTCCAATTCAGCCAGCTTACGATTCGCTTGATCCAATATTTCTTGAAGCTCTGCAGCTTCTGCTCGTTTTATTTCTTTTTTAACTGCCTTAATCTGCTGCTCCAAATAAAGAATATCGGCTTCATTTCCTGAGTTGTTCCAGATCTGTGAGTAAGTCATAGTCAGCCTCCGTTTATCTATGTCGACGATTCAATCATAACACGCATTCCACTTCTTCAGATTAATCGATGCTACTCTTGGAGTCTAGCTAATCAACAAAAAACAATGACCGATTACTATTCTATATTCAACCCTCTTTACTTTATAAACAAAATAAAGAAGCAGCGAGTTCCTCCTCTGCTTCTTTGTTGCGGATTAACCTGAGATCTCATTTATTTAGCCAGCAGTTTAGGGAACTCATCCAGCAGCATGCTGCTGGTCAACATATCGTCATAATTCCATTTAGTCTCCACAAAAGTAACTTTTCCGCTCTTTACAGCAGGGAGCGAGCTCCACAACGCAGTTTTCATTAACTCATTAAAGGAATTTTCCGCATCAGCATTGGCCGGATAGATGACAAACAAATGGTCACCAATAAGCATCTTATGCATTAGCTCAGGGGAGACCTCAATATAGGGTGCACCTTCTGCCGGCTCGATTTCCTTCACTGCCTCGGACATTTTGTAGCCCTGCGGCTGATACAGCAGTGCAGGAATACCACCAGTTTTCATCAAATACATTGTCTTGTTCCAATAATAAATCAGCACTACCGCTGTTTCTCCTTCGGCAAGTTTGCCTTCCTGACGCAATCCGCTCCACATATTCTCGGCCTTGCGATTATATTCGGACAACAGTTGCTCTGCTTCAGCCTTTTTACCCACTATCTCACCAATGACAGGCAGACGCTCAGACAAGGGTTTACTCTGGTCAAATACAACAGTAGGTGATATTTTGGACACTTCTTCATATTGTTTGTCCATCACATAACCCAGCATTGTCAAATCCGGTTCCAGATCCAAAACAAGTTCCAGATTTGTAGGAAATCCAATATCCTGTGCCGGGGTTGTCTCCTTATCCAAATAGACTGATTCTTCAATAAACCGGCGGTCGACACCGACCGGCTGAATCCCGAGTGCCAGCAGGTCTCCGATCGAATTACCTTGCAGCACAATCCGCTGTGGACGCTCTGGAATATCAACCTCATGCCCCTGACTGTCTTTATATACTCTTGTAGATTTTGAATTGGCGGCTGAGTCCGGTGGACTTGTCTCTGTTTGCACAGAGGATACCGGACTAGGGCCAGCATTCACAGAATTAACAGGACTGTTCCCTGAAGAACAAGCACTAAGCATTAAAACCAGACATAACAGCATCGCTGCTCCCATTGACATTTTTGTATTTCTAACCATCGGTAAATCCCCTTTTCTTCTATATTGATAATGATTATCATGATCATTAACAATATAACTTGGCTCAGCCCATCCTGCATTAGACAATCTTAGCCTGATTTTAGGACGATCTGATCCTTTGGCAGAGCCTAGGGCCAATGACTTAAAATTACCCGGAGTCACACCGGTTGTTTTCTTGAAAATACGGATGAAATAGGACAGGTCCGTGTACCCCACTCCGGCGGCAACCTCCTGCAATGATGCATCGGTATTTAGCAGCAGTTCCTGCGCCTTATCTATTCGCGTCCGAATAAGAAAATCAATCAGACTGGTACCCGTCTTGCTTTTGAACTGCTTCGCCACATAGGCCACACTATAATTAAGCTGCTCTGCAATAGAGGATAAGGTAATAGGCTGACTGTAATATTCTCGTATGTATCGAACTGCTTGCTCCACCAGATCCGGCTTGACGGGATAGACTCCATATGCCTGTCTCTGCCGCTCAACTTCGTAGACAAATTGATAAAGCATTGCTTTGATCTGAATCCGTTCAAGTGAACTTGAGTCCAGCCATTTCCGGTGCATCTCCTTTACTTGAGACAGCAAAGCCACTGGAGCATTCGGAGCAAATTCATATTGTTTTTGAAAAGGACTGTTTCTTTCAAAAAGTCTGCGTACACCTGATCCGGACGTTAGCGAAAGCGAGGCTTTATAGAAAATAAAATAAAACTCCATTTCCTCCCTGACCCAATCAATATCCAGTTGCCCTCCCTTTCCGCTGTGTAGGATATGAAAACGTTCTGCAGCATGTTTATTTCCATTGAGCCGAAAAACCGCGTTGCCGCGAACCATATATAAAAAACCTGCAGCCGGGAACCTATAGGAGGTCAGCTTGTCTCCTGCCTTGAACAACATATGGCGAATATCAATCAGCCGGATATGTGCATAATCCCAGAGCATCAAATTATCATCAGCATTTAAAATCTTTACTCGCCTCCTTCCTATCGGAAGTATAATTGATAATCATTATCAACCGCAAGAGCTGGAAGCAATCTACAAACAAGAAGTCTGATAAAGGCAGTTAAGCATCACCTAAAAAAACAACAATTCGCCTCTAATCAGTAGCTGCAATGTGCCAAGCTACAGGCTAATTGTTAAGATCTCCCTCTCCCCCCACCATCTTGAAATCCCGCACCAGTCAAGGATTTATCCTGTGCATCATCCATTTTAATTTAATTTTTTCATTCTCAAAATTACTATTTCGAAAATCTCACTATCTTCCGATATGTTCTTATGAGCTATTTGCTCAGAGACAACTTGGGGGAGATGGTAGCATGTTACAACAACTAAAAAAAAGGCGGTTTGGTTCATCAAGCATAGCAAATACTTTGTCCATTGTACTTTTAGTTATTATTGTTGTCGTCTTCTCAATCTTGGGAACCTTTATGTTTTCCAGCACTCGCAGCATACTTGTGAAACAACAAGAATCTATGCTTCAGACCAAAACACAGGCACTTGTCAGTCAATTTGATGCACTATTTAAGGAAAAGGGTTCACTGGTCAAGCAAATGTCAACGAATAACTTATTCAAACAATACATCGAAACCACCGAAGCTCCTGAAATGGCCACAACTTCTCCGCATGCCGCTGAGGTAGCAAAGACACTAGCTGCCATTGTAAAGGTGGAACCCACTTTTGCAGATGCATGGATTGCTAGTACTGCCGGCAAAGGTTTTTATATCCTCAACAATGGTACGACATCAGATGCTGCTTTTAACATTAAAGAACGGCCGTATTATAAGCCAGCAGTCGAAGCAGACGGCCTGTACTACTCCGATCCTTATATTGACATCACTACAGGCGATATGCTGATGGGTATTTTCTATCCGATAAAAAATGACAACAATACATTAATCGGTTTTGTCGCGGTTGATATAGCGTCTAAAAATATCCCGGAGTTAATGGAAAGCTATAAGCTAGGCAGCACAGGTTATTCCATTCTCGCCTCCAAAACAGGTGATATTCTGTATCACCCAGACCAGTCTAAGGTCACAAAGGAAAAGATTAATGAGCTGCCAGGTGATCTTGGGGAAATCGGCAAGAAAATGATCGCTGGTGAATCCGGCGTACATCTGATTAATGACAACGGAGAACGCCGTTACATCGGCTATGCTACAAGTAAAGATACCGGCTGGTCCGTAGGTTTAACTATTTCAGAGCGGGAAGTGCTTTCCGAATTAAAAAAGTTCACCTGGATTACGATTGGCGGGTTTGTTGCAGCGGCGATTCTGCTCGTTTTATTTTCGTATATCACACTCCGTTATCTGCTCAGATCCATACCGAAGCTGCTTACCAAAATCAAACGGGTGGAAAATGGGGATTTGACGGTTCAATTTGATGCCTATTCCAACAACGAAATTGGACAAATCTCCAACGGAATATTCAACATGGTCCAGAAAATTCAAGGGATGCTCCAAATAGTGGGTACCTCCGCTCAGGTATTAAACCAGTCCTCAAAGGATCTGCAATCTATTTCTTCCCGTACAGCTATAACGATGAACGATACAGCTACAGCCATTAATGAGATTGCGAATGCAACCAACTATCAGTCGATCGAAACGGATACGATTTTGCAAAAAACCGGATCATTATCTGGTCAAATTGACGAAATCGCTAATGATGCCATAGCCATAGAGACGATGGTGCAGGCTTCTGCCGACCAGAGCGAACTGGGGTTGGGTGTATTAGATCAGTTATCAAAATGGGCAGAAGAAAATCATAACTCCACTCATTCGATATCGTCTGCCATCCATGATATTGATCAAAGCCGTCATGAAATTTCGAGCATCGTGGACACGGTACATCAAATCGCTACGCAAACCAATCTGCTGGCACTAAATGCTTCCATAGAAGCAGCACGTGCGGGAGAACAGGGACGCGGATTTGCCGTTGTTGCCGGAGAGGTTCGCAAGTTGGCGGAGCAGACTGCACAGGCTACACAGGAGATTGGCAGAAAGGTTCATGAAATCGAAGAGAAAACTAGAGCATCTGTGGAATACACAGCCCAAGGACTTGAAATTGCCGAAGAAAATGCAAAATCCGTGCAGGCTACGAAACAGGTATTCTTTAGCATCAACAGCGATTTGGAGGCTTTGAGATTACGTATGATTCAAATCAGCAGCAACACCTCCAAAGTCCATAAACACAAAGATGAAATCCTACAGGCACTCGAAATCATTTCTTCAACTACAGAAGAGAATTCCACTTCAACGGAAGAAGTTAGCGCAAGTACGCAGGAACAATTGGACAGCATTGAACAGGTTGCCGAGCTATCCCTGCAGCTCAATCAGTTGTCTAAAAAGCTTCAGGACGAATTAAACCAGTTCCAGGTTGAATAGTCCTTTAGTCATCCGTAATTTACACAGTCGTAAGACTGTCCTCCCTTCTAGAAAAATTAAGCAGCCAGTGCATGCCGATAATCTATCGGCGCGTACTGGCTGCTTTTAGTTTCAATTCGCTAGTAATGGTCTCTTCAATAATACGGTACAGACCTTGAAACTTAACTATTGATACGGGTCAGGAATTTCCTCCCACTGACCAGTAAAGACATCTACTTTAATCGTGAATTCCCTGCTTCCTTGCCTAACATCACTGAACAAATAACCATCCCCGATAAAGCCTGAAATCCAGTCCGTATCTGTTGGCTTGAAACCCTCTGTATCAAAGATAGGTTGGAGTAACTTATACAGTTCCTTCTGGTATTCTGTACCGTTAGAGATGTTCCACAGATCTATCGCTTCTCGGTTTACAAGACTTCTCAGTGGACTGCCAGAAGTTACGTCATGAACCGTTCCGGTAAGCGGATTTATTTTATAGCTATTGCCTTCCCCTACGCCATTCAGTGGATCTATATCCACCCTATACTGATCTCCGTCTTTGCTAAAGGTCCAACCACTTGCCGGAAGCTGTTTTTCCATCATGGACTTGATATCCTGTTCACTGAGTGGTGGAGATATAAACGATCCATAGTACATCTGTGCGCTCTCAATGGTCAGATTCTTCCCGTAAACGGCAATAACTTCGAGCGGAAACTCAGACATAGACGCCGCACCGGACATATGGGCTACAATTTGGTCATCTATCAGTTCGTATGAAACTATAGATCCAAATCCGACCTTCTCTCCCCAAGCTCCCTCCGTGTAATCATACACTTTGGTCAAATGCTTTCCGTCCAGTTCAGCAGATACATAAGTGTGGTTATTTCGATGTGTAATGGATGATTTCAGCTTCTGATTCAACGTTTCGATCGGATCTTCGACCACAAGCTCTTCCAAGCTAGCAGGCTGGAGCACATGAATCTCACTCATAGAAAGTCCAGTACCCGTGCCGGTCGTAATGCGTATGAAAATTTCTTTAGTTCCATCTCCGTTCACATCTGCTTCTTCAATCAATGGAGGCCGAGTTTTATCTTCTCCTGCATTCCACAAGAATGTACGGCTTACTTCACCACGCACATCTACCGTGACTTTATGCAAAAGTGTATTCTCACCAGTGGGATTAGCAGATAACGTGATTCCGTTTTTTTCCGCCAAAAGAGTGCCTTTAACCCCGGAAGCCGTTGTATTTTTATCCTGCACTTCTGCCTGAAAAGTAGCAGGAGCGCTCATTGCCGGAGCTGATGCAGAATTTAGCTTTGCTCCTGTAAGGGTACAGCCACTTAAGATCATAATTACAGCGAGGCCCAGCATTGAGCTTTTTGCCGTAAATTTTTTGTGCCTGGTGATCATAATAATCCTTCTTTCCATTTCCTTTTTACTGCTTGAAATGCCAGCTGTACCTGCCAACCGGATCGGATCGGGTAAGGTTTCTAACAATTTGAGAAGTGTCAAGGCATAACTTCTGTGGCAAGCTGGTTCAAGATGCTTCAAGGCCAGAGCATCACAGGCAACCTCTTGATCCTCTTTCATTTGGCGTACGGCATACCACAACAGCGGATTAAACCAATGCATGGCCAGCAGCAGACCTGTCAGCAGATTTAGCAAAATGTCATGGCGCTTCACATGTGCCAGCTCATGAAGGAATATATGACGGAGTCCGTTCGTCTCCAGAGTGTGTAAAGTAGAGGTGGGCAGCAGCAACTTGGGCCGCATAACGCCAAGTAGTGTCGGTACGGCAATCTGCTTCGTCCCGATCAGCTTGACTGGGCGACGCACCTGCATTTCCTGCTTACAGGATTCGAACAACCGTTGGACTTCTGAGGAATGAATCTCCGTTTCCTGTCGAACCCGTGCGGTAAATCGCAGTTGCGCTCGAACCGACATGCCCAGCACCACCGCCGCTCCGCCAAACCACACCAAAACCAGTACATGTATCGGCTGCCATCCTGAATCGGTTTGCGGATTGACTTGTACCATAACATCCGATGTCGATTCTCCCGGCAAAGGTCCACTTTTTGCAATTCCAGTAACTGACGGCGGTTCCTTTTCCCCTCCGGTCAACTCTGGGACATAAGTAAAGCCAACTTCCGATTGCGCTGACGAAATAAAGGAACTCTGCGCCGTTTCTTTCTCCAGCGGCAACAGATTAAAAATACTAAATGTGCTTTCAGGTGCCCAAGGTATAGCCAGCCTCACGATCAATGGTATCCACAGAAGATACGTCCAAGTAGGATTCAGACGATCCTTGAACAGGAAGCGGGTCAATAAGATCAGCAGAGCCAGCACGCTCGCCATGGCAGACAGCGACAATACCTTGACGAACAGATTGTATGCAGCTTCCAGCAAGCGGCTCAGTCCTTTCGTTCATCCAAAATTCTCTTCAGTTCTTCAATATCTTCCCGGGACAACTTTTCATCCTGCAAAAAATTGACCAACATCGGGCGCAGAGTTCCACCGTAGATCCGCTTCAGAAAGGATCTTGTCTCCGATTGGACACATTCCTCTTCCCGCACCAGCGGATAATAGGAATACACCCTACCTGTCTGGTTATAACCAATAGCCCGTTTCTCTGTCAGACGCTTAATCAACGTCCGTACCGTCTTTGGGTTCCAGTCCCTGCTGCCTTCTAGTGCTTCAACAATCTCACCTGCAGTGCGTGGGGCACTTGCCCACAGCACCTTCATCACTTCCCACTCGGCATCCGAGATCTTTGGAGTTTCCGTAGACATCATTCTATCCGCCTTTCTTTCCTCTGTATGACTACACTTGTAATCCAATATCCAAAATATACAAGTCAGCATCGTTTATGTCAACCCTAAACTCCCAGCTCACCACGGTTTATGGACAATGTACACGGAGATTCATGATTACGTACATTAATAGCAATAATACGGCTTTATTAGTCAAAGATGACTTCAAAGAGGTGGAACCTATGCCTATAAAAACAGGTAATCAATACATCGAACGAATCGACCGGCAAAAGATCAATATCTGGTACAAAGGAACACGTGTTGAAGGTCCTTTATCCAAACACCCTGCCTTTCAAGGTCTCATACAAACACAAGCCGAAATGTATAACATGCAGTGTGATGAACGTTATTTGGCGCAGATGACCTATCCTTCACCTGATACTGGAGATCCGGTTGGTTTATCTTTTCTTCCACCCAAAAATGCTGAAGATTTAGAACGCCGGAGAAAAATGATTGAACTCTGGTCCAACAGACATCACGGATTTTTAGGACGTTCCCCCGATTATATGAATACGGCCATCATGTCTCTGTTCACAGCTGCTGATATCCTTGAGGATCATAATCCGAAATATGCTGAGAACCTCAGAAAATACTATGCCTACTGTCGAGATCATGATATTACCTTATCCCATGCTTTCATCCAGCCTCAAGCCAGCAAAATATCCGGCCAGATTGATGCTACAGAGGATTCTATCGCTGCTAAAGTCGTAGAAATCAATGATGAGGGGATGATTGTTACCGGTGCTTTTATGATGGCAACACAGGGAGCTACCTGCGATGAAATGCTTGTATTCCCGACTCCCTCACCCACACTTGTGGATGATGATAATCCCTTTGCGTTTGCCTTTGCGGTGCCTAATGATCTGCCTGGAATGACTTTTTTTTGCCGTGAAAGCTACGCTGCCTCATCTACTTACGACCATCCGTTAAGTTCAAGATATGAAGAAATGGATACCCTTGTTATCTTTGACCGTGTACTTATCCCTCATGTTCGTATATTTTATTATGGCGATGAGATGTACTGTTCCCGATTATTCGGCGAGAGTAACTTTCATACGCATATGGCCCACCAAATTGTCACCCGCTATATTGCAAAAACCGAGTTTTTTCTTGGTTTGCTAGAGTCTTTGGCTGAAGAACAAAACGCTGTCCTTGAGTCCTACACGATTTTGCCTATTTCCAGAATATTAGCATATTTAGAAACTTTCAAAGCCTTAAGACTTGCAGCGGAAATAGGGGCTTCGCTCGACAAATTTGGATATCTCGTTCCAGATAAAGGTCCACTGTTGGCTTCAACCATTCACTTTTCAGAGTTTTATCCAGAGATGGTTGAAATGGTTCAAAACCTCAGTTCAAGCGGGCTCATCATGATCCCCTCTGAAGCCGACTTTACATCAAGCGCTGGTTCGTATCTTTATGAGTATTTGAAGGGAAATATCTCGGATGCGTGGTATCGAAATGCCTTATTCCGGCTGGCTTGGGAACTAGGAGCGGGTGCATTCGGAGGTCGTCAAACCCAGTTTGAGCGGTTATTTTTCGGCAACTCCCAAACAGTGGCCTGGCGTATGTACAACAGCTATGATAATCACGAGTATTTTCGTCAAATCGTTCACGAATTTATTGCCCCTGATGCCCACTTGTCTAAGTCAACAACAGATGGAATTTCCAATTAATCAAGAGTTCCGAAGGTTTATAATGATGTTTTTCAGGATTGATTAAGAGACTGCTTCCGCTCTCTTTTTCAGTCCTTTTTGAGCTTTATCAACAAACCAAATTAGGAAGAACTAGATGCTTTTTCATACCTGCACTGGACAATTCTGTAATAAGTTGTTTATAGTTTATTAGCATTAGGAAGTGATTTGCTAGCTTAGGAGGGAACAATGAACTATGGGCCATATCATAGTCGTAGAAGATGAACGTGCAATCAGTGACTTAATTACTATGAATCTAAAATTAGTCGGACATACCTATAGCAAGGCTTATCGCGGGCTGGAGGTTATTGAACTGCTGGAACGTGAAAAGGCCGATTTAATTCTGCTCGATATAATGCTGCCCGAACTGGACGGTTTTGAGATCATGCAGCGGATTGCTCACTTACAAATTCCGGTGATTCTGATCACCGCAAAAGATTCACTGGCTGATCGCATCAAAGGCTTTGAGCTGGGCGCCGATGATTATATTATTAAACCTTTTGAAATCCTTGAATTGTTGGCAAGAATCAATGTGGTGTTACGTAGGAGCGAAAAAGGCATTTCCAATTTTCTCTGTGAAAACGTTGAGGTACGTTATCTTGAGAGGCTTGTGATGGTGGATCAGATACCCGTAGATTTAACCGCTAGGGAATTTGAGCTGCTTGAGGTCCTTATCCGCAACAGAAATATTGCTTTATCAAGGGAAAAGTTGCTGGAATTAGCCTGGGGCTATGATTTTGAAGGAGATACCCGTACCGTAGATGTTCACATCAGACAGCTGCGCAAAAAACTAGGCTGGGAAGAACGAATTAAAACCGTATTTAAGCTTGGTTACCGCTTGGAAGTTCAGGTCTAGTATGAGATTCTGGCATAAAATTCTGCTGTCAGTCCTCGCTTTCTTCATCGTCGCCCTAGATGTGAGTGTAATCATGATTATGAAAAAAAGCTGGCAGCTGAACATGGACAGCGAAATGCAGCGTGCTTCAAGCGAACAGCTATTAATTGCAAACAACATTTATGAAAATCTTGAATCGATTCAGACCCGTGGGGCCACACTTACCTCTACTTTAATCTCAAGTGTGGCTCAATCCTATGGTGAATTTTATCATAAGCAGGGAATCGGACTACAGCTCTGGGAGAATGACCAGCTGGTTTATCCGAATGCCGGAGTCCCATCAGTCTCAACACCGGAGTCACATTCTATTCAACTCTCTACTGAGCTCCCTGCTCCCTATCAAACTTTGTCGATCGTTTATCAACGTGATATCAGTGACCTGTATGCTAAGCAGCATGAGCTGAACCGTTTTTTTGTAATGATTAACTGGATTATCGGTCCAATTCTGCTCCTATTACTCTACTTGCTGATCCGGCAGTTGACCAAACCACTTAAACAGCTTTCAAAGACTACAAAAACGATCGCTGAAGGCAAATATACCGAGCGCGTGCAGTTGCGCAGTAAAGATGAATTTGGTGAGTTAGCCCTGAACTTTAACCGAATGGCAAACGCAGTGGAGCAGCACGTGATCGAACTGTCTAATATGGCCGATGAAAAGCAGAGAATGGTCGATAACCTCGCCCACGAACTACGCACACCTTTAACCAGTATGCAGGGATTTGCTGAATTTCTGACTTCCGCAAATATAGGCCAGGAAGAACAGCAGATGGCTGGTCAATATATCCTTAGTGAAACCTTACGCCTGAAGAATTTAGCCTTCAAACTGCTGGATTTGTCCGTCCTACGGCATCATCCTCTGACTCTGAAACAAGTAGACATATCAGATTTGTTCAAATCGGTTAAACAGATTGAGCAGCTTAAGTTGGACGAAGCAGGCATCAAACTAGAAATGGATTATTCCATCCCTGCGGTTTGGGGTGATCATGATCTGCTAACTTCCTTCTTGGTTAACCTTGTCGAAAATTCCATTCATGCCTCTCCGCAAGGGAGCACCATCCGCTTGCTTGCCTATGTATTGCAAAATGAAGCCATATTGGAAGTATGTGATTCGGGATTTGGGATGACACCGGAACAGAGCGCGCGTGTTTTTGAACCCTTTTATCGAGGTGAAAAATCGCGCACACGCGAATACGGGGGTGCGGGTCTTGGTTTATCTTTATGCAAGCAAATCGCAGATGCGCATCAAACTAGAATTTCACTGAATTCCACTTTAGGTCAAGGAACAAGTATCCGCATCTTTTTACAACTCCATAACATCTGTTCACCTACTCTATAACATCTATAGTTTAAGGTTAGGAAGATTCAGCATCATCCGAAGCAAATGGAGGTTATTCAAGTGAATAACAAAAAATTCCCCACTACTTTAGCTATACTCCTGTTCTCGGGGAGTCTGCTAATCGTCAGTGCAGTCATTCAAAACACCACCCATTTAGCTTTAACCAGCACCAAAACCCCAGGGGTGAAGTTGGAAGCACCAACGCCGGTGTTCACAGTGAATGACGATCTGCAACCGCAGATGAGTCCTAAAGAAATACAACCCATTAACAATTTCATAGACATGGAAGGTCATGAGAATTCTGAATCCAAACGGACCACTGTCACACCACCTGCTGCAGGGAATTTGAGTCAGACTGATGCCGTAATTCTGGCTGCTTCAAGCGTACGCAAATTATTCGATGTGGATATTGCCAAGCTGCAGATGCGGGTTATTCTGAGTGATACCCGAACCTCGCTGCCGTGGACATGGGCTGTACATTTCAGTCCATATAACGCCAAGACCCTAGAAGGGCAAGGTAAGGAATTCTGGGAATATGATGTACTAATTGATCCCATAAACGGTATGGTAGTGAATACGACCGCGATTAATAATGCTCTGAAAAGAACACCAATTAGCGCTTCTGCTGCCAGCACTATCTATAAAGATGCCCGTTGGATCAATGCGGCTATAACTATCCTTACAGATAAACAAAAAGAAAGCCGGAAAATTGCTACAGCAACACTGAGTAACACTGAAACCAATGATAAACGCGGCATGGTCGCTGTTCAGATGATGCTGGAAGATGGCAGCAGCTACACGGCAGAAATGCGTTATCCTGATCAAAGTCTGCGCTGCCTTACCTATGAGACTACTCAAGTAGTGAAATAATCAAAAATAGAATCAGCTCTTCACTAATCCTACTTTTATGTCGATAATTTATATTACATGGAAAAGTATGGAGGAGCATATGAATACTAATCGCAGAACCGAACCTTTTCGATATACCCTTAAAGAACCTGTAACATTTGATCTTCATATTCTTACTATTAACGGAATCCAGGTTCCTTCCAAGCCTGTAAGGGCTGTATTGTTCGACATCAGTCGATCGGGTTGCCACTTATCGTTACCCCTCAATATCAACCCAGAAAATAACCTAGTACGCATTGGCATGGAAATGAATCTTACGGATGAATCTATGTACATAGAAGGAATATTGAAATGGAACAAAGAACAACAAGGCAGTTTCCACTACGGCATTCAATTGGACATCCCTGAGAATGATGGTGATCGACTCCCAAGGGTACTTCGCATCCTTGCTGGAGAAGGCAAAATATTAGTTCGTTAAGATAACAAAAAAGAGTAGTTTTAATCTAAAAAAGCAACAACCCCGCGTTTTCATGCAGGGTTGTTGCTTTTTAGCTATTGCGATCCAAACTTATTGTTGTAATCCGAAATCGCAGATCACCATTTCATGGATTTTATTCTTGAGGCACATCCCGTTCAGGGGATGCTGCTACAGCTTTTTCTTTCTCCAGTACCTCTCTTAAATCATCTTGAATTCTGCGATTCCATAAGGGAACCCCTGAGCGATAAGCAGCTCTGCCCGTCAAATGCGCAGATAAAGGTGAGGTCATAAATACAAAGACAATCCCCAGTAGCAGCTTAGCACTTATATGATCTAGAAAAAATGCAAAATATAGAAAGGCCCCGCTCAGAACACATAAAACACCAAGGGTGGCACTTTTGGCAGCGGCATGTGATCTTAGATAAACATCAGGCAGCCGAATCAGACCATAAGCACTTACAGCACTAAGCAATGCCCCCATCAGTATTAATAAGGCAAACAGCAATTCACCGACTGTCTTGATCGTTTCCATGTTCAAGCACCACTCCCCTTTCGATGTATCTGGCAAATGCCGTCGTGCCGATAAAGGAAAGAATGCCTATTAACAAAATAATTTCGATAAAAGCCTGCGTTCGGAGTAAAACAGAAAGAACGGCTACCATGGCTAACAGATTAATTCCAATCGTATCCAGTGCCGCTACCCGGTCGGGCAAAGAAGGTCCCTTCAACAACCGCCAGGCACATACACCAATCGCCAGCGCCATAATCGTAAGCGAGAGCATAAGAATAAAATGGATCATTAACGGGTCACCTCCAATATCGCACGCTCAAAGGTGTCACGGATATTCGCTCTGAACTGTGCGGGATCCTCAACATCCATGGCATGAATATACAAAGTCCGGTTATCATCTGATACTTCAAGTACCACAGATCCAGGAGTAAGGCAGAGCAGTGTGATCAAAGTAGCCACTTCCCAATCCGATTTCAGCTCTGTAGTATATTTCAAGATTGCTGGACGTATATTAAGTTCCGGTCTCAGAACAGCTTTTACAACTACATAACTTGAAACGACCAGCTCCCGCAGCAGCAACAGGATTAGCTTAATAATTGCCCACACTTTTCCTAGATATAATCTGGGCCAAAAACGTCGCATTCCGAGCAGAATGAGGATACCGATCAAGAAACCAATGACGAAACGTGGCCCAGTCCAGTCATTGTGCAGGAACATCCACAGGAATGCTATCATGAAATTCAATAATAGTTGAAAAGCCATAGTATCACTCCTTCATGACAGCGTTAATGTATAGTGCTGGATCAGCCAGTACAGCTCCGGCTTGGCTGACAAGTCCGTTTACCGTCTCCGCACCCACACCCATCAGAATTACAATCGCGAACAGAACAGCTGCCGGTGCCATCATAGCTTTATAATGAAGCGGTTTGACCTGTTCTTCCCTTTTCTCCCCACCCCAGAACACTTGCTGGAATACCTTGATCAAGGAATATAACACTACGAAGCTGGATGCAAGTGCAATCAGCGCCAGAGCCACGTGATTCTCGCCAAATCCACTCCGCACCATCATCACTTTTCCAGCGAAACCACTAAGGGGCGGAACACCAACCAATGCCAAAGTCAGTACAAAAAACATCCAGCCGGTCCACGGATAACGTCGGATTAAACCACCCATTTCTTTTAAGCGGTCAGTGCCTGAAGCTGAGATAATCATCCCACCCAGAAAGAATAATAATGCTTTGGCAACCATGTCATGCATTAAATAAAACACTACACCATTTAACGAATCCTGAGTCGCGACAGAGATCCCAAAAGCAATAAATCCTACACTGATGATGATATTATAATTAAATATTCGGCCCAAATCGTTGTATGCCAATGCCCCGATTGCCCCAAGTATCATCGTCGCCCCCGCCATCCAGGCAATCAATGTATGGGTGAGTCCCGGTTCTTGAATAAAAATCAAAGTAAAGGTACGAGTAATTGCATACAATCCGACCTTGGTTAGCAAAGCCCCAAACAGGGCTCTAACAGCCAATGGTGGTGCACTATAAGAATCGGGAAGCCAGAAAAAGAGCAGTAAACCTGCCTTAATCGAAAATACAATTAGCAGCAGGACCGCAATGACGTTCATTACACCGCCTTGTCCCGCCTCTGCTACACGCATAGATAGATGCGCCATATTCAGTGTTCCTGTCGCGGCATATAAATAAGCAATCGTCGCCACAAACAAGGAAGAGGAAATCACATTAATTAATACATACTTTAATGTCTCTCGCAGTTGACCCTTGGACCCACCAAGTACGATCAAAGCGTAAGAGGCAACTAACAGCACCTCAAAGCAGACAAACAAGTTAAACAGGTCCCCGGTGAGGAAAGAGCCAAATACCCCGGTTAATAAAAAATGGAAAAACGGATAGTAATAAAACCGTTCCCTGTCTTCCCCAATGCTAGCGAAGGAAAAAAACAGACAAGCCGCGCCAACAATGGCCGCAGTCAAAACGAGCAATGCCGAAAACATATCGGCAACAAACACAATGCCATAAGGTGGACGCCATCCCCCCATATATAAGGTCTGGATACCGTTTGTATTTACCTGATACACAATGAATCCTGCAACAAAGATATTTACAAACACACTGACGGCACTTATGATTCGTTGCAGACGTACTCGTTCTTTCAAAAAAATGAGTATAACTGCCGTAATGGCCGGAATCAGCAGAGGCAGCACTAACAAGTTGTTCATCGTCTCTCCTCCTTGGTTCCTTCCACATCATCGGTACCCGTCGAGCGGTAAGTCCGGTATGCCAAAACAATAAAAAATGCTGTTACTCCAAAGCTAATTACAATAGAGGTCAAAATGAGCGCCTGCGGCAAAGGATCGACATAAGCTTCCGCTTCCTCACCCAGCAATGGTGCAGCACCTGTCTTGAGGCCAGACATTGTCAGTAACAACAAATGAACGCCGTGCGTTATTAAAGTGGTTCCCAGAAGGATGCGCAGCAAGCTTTTGGAAAGAACTAGATAAACACCTACGGAAAACAGTACACCGATCGCCAGGGCAATAATAAGCTCCATTAGCTATCCCTCCCGATCGTAAATATGATATTCATAGTGACACCAATAACAGCTAAGAAAACACCGAGATCAAAGAACATTGCTGTGGTCAGTTCTGTTTTGCCCATAAGTGGCAGTTGGAAATAGCCAAACGCTTGGCTCAGAAAAGGTACATCGAATAAAAACGAACCTATTCCTGTAAGAAAAGCTACAGATACCCCAACCGCGATTAACTTACGATAGTCGATAGGCAATACCTTCTCAACCATATCAATCCCAAAAGTAATGGCGAGCAGTACCAATGCGGCTGATGCCATCAATGCTCCAATAAATCCGCCTCCCGGATTATTATGTCCGGCGAAAAACAGATAAAGCGAAAATATTAGTATCATAACGAAGGCTACTTTAGCTACCGCTTGTAGTAACACATCATCACTTACAGAAGAACGTGGTTTATTATCCTTCACAGCCCGCTTCAGTGGGGCAATAGTTCCATCCGTATCCAACTGCAGTTTGATCATGGAATAAATAGCAAGTGAGGCAAGGCCAAGCACTGTAATTTCAAACATGGTATCAAAGCCGCGGAAATCAACGAGCAGAACATTAACAATATTTTTACCGCCACCCAAGGTATAGCTATTCTCCACATAATATTTCGAGATGGATTCGAACGGACTACTGCCTAAAGCAGCAAGTGCAACCAATGTCATAGTTATTCCCATCCCGATGGAAATAATTAGCTTAGGCAAGCGGGACCGAAGTTTGAGCGGCTCTTTCTCCAGCTTAGGCAAATGCCGAAAACATAGCAGGAACAATGTAACGGATACTACTTCGACAATCATCTGGGTAAGCGCCAGATCAGGTGCCCGGAACAGAACAAAGAGTAAAGTAACCATATAACCAACCATTCCTGTTAACAAAATGGCTGTGATTCTGGAACGAACAAAGGGGATAGCCAAAGCGCCCACAAGCATAACCATAACAACAATAACTTCAAACAAAGAAAACGGAGCATATTCAGTTGTCCCAAGCGTTATTCCATCGGTATACCACACGGCTCCACCAATGGCTACGATCAGGAAAGCGAAGATATACATCAAGTAATGGCGCATGGAACCTGTCATATAGGTGCCAGTCAACGCCCTAGACGATTTCTCGACCAGCCGGATTACTCCGTCATAGACTTGATTTAAAGTGTAGCCACTGCCCCATTCTTTATCGACCAGACTCCAGCGGCCGTAGATTCGGTATACAATAATACCAAGAATCACAACACCAAGTGTCATCCATATTTCTGGTGTAAAGCCGTGCCAGAAATGAATATTCACAACAAAGGGTTCTCCGGTCTGCAAGATAGGGTGAATAGCATTCATTGCAGGGATAATAAGTGTTTTGGATAATATATTCGGGAAAAAACCGATAAATATAGACAGCACTGCTAGCAGGCACGGGGCAAGCAGAAGTCCAAATGGGGCTTCATGCGGTTTTTTGTCCAGCTTCTCAGGCTGATATTTTCCGAAAAAGGTGTGGAAAACCAAAATCATACTGTATGCAAAAGTAAACACGCTGGCAATCCAGGCCAAAACCGGGAAGAGCGTAAACAACGAGGGAATAGACAATATATCCAGGTTTCGGATATTCAGAACAGCCGTAAAAAACATCTCTTTACTTAAAAACCCGGAAAATGGCGGCAAACCAGCCATCGAGAAACTGCCGATCATCGCTACCGTAAAGGTAACCGGCATAATGGAAATCAGTCCGCCCAGCTTTCGCAGGTCGCGGGTACCCGTCTCATGGTCAACTATACCGACCATCATAAACAAAGAGCCTTTAAAGATGGCATGGTTAATAAGGTGAAAGATAGCCGCTGTTGTTGCAGCAGTGTAAAAGACTGAATCTTCCCCTACATAAAATGCCGCTGCCGATCCCATTCCCAGCAATCCCATAATCAGTCCAAGTTGACTAATCGTTGAATAGGCTAATAGAGCCTTCAGGTCCGTCTGCTTCATCGCCTGGATGGAGCCATAAATCAAGGTGATCAAACCGACGCCTGACACAACCCAGAACCACTCATATTGCCCCGCAAAAACAGGGCTGAAACGGGCGACAAGATACAATCCAGCTTTAACCATCGTTGCCGAGTGCAGATAGGCGCTGACGGGTGTCGGTGCCTCCATGGCATCCGGCAGCCAGATATGAAACGGGAACTGAGCTGATTTGGTGAAGGCGCCTAAGAGAATTAGTAGCATCGCCGGAATAAATAAAGCATGCCCGCTAATATCGCCAACCTCACTCCAAATTTCCCGGATACTAAAGGTGCCTGTCATTACATAAAGCATTAAAAAGCCGGCAAACATCGCTAAACCACCAAATACGGTAATCAACATAGATTTGAGAGCACCATACCGCGATTTTTGCCGCCGATGCCAAAAGGCAATTAACAGAAATGACGAAACACTTGTTAATTCCCAAAAGCCGTATAACACCATCAAGTTATCCGAGAGCACAACGCCAAGCATCGCCCCCATAAACAACATTAGATAAATATAAAAAGGGGTTAACGCTTCTTTTCGCCGGTCCAGATAATAAATTGAATAGATAATTACAAGACTACCCATCCCAGTGATTAGCAAAGCAAACAACAAACTTAATCCATCCAGATGGAAAACCAAATCAATTCCTAGTGAAGGAATCCATGAAATGGTTTCATATCCCAAATCCCCACCTTTAATAACGGGAATCCGGGTTAAGAAATAAACAAACAAAACGAGTGAACCAGGGAAAACAAGCCATCCTCTATGAAGGTTGGGTGCTCTCTTGGACAAAAGTGCGATTACTAAGGCCATTAGAAACGGAACAAGTATGATTACATGCAGCAAAGGCAGTCCTCCTTTTCCACTTGAGCTTATCAAGTTGTGAACTTTAGTACTTACTTTTTTACCAAAAGCCAAAGATCATATGATTGGTAGGGCCTTTTATACAAGGCCCCAATGTTGATAAGGGCAAGCCCGATTATAAAGAATCGGTCAATGTGCCATCACAAATATGCAGATATCTAGCCTTTCCATCTTCTTGCTCAATTCTGAATAAACCGTTCTCAAATTCTGTGTGTAGTTCGTGAAAGAACTTTCCCTTAAGCGAATACTCTCCCTGAGGTTCATCACTGAGCTGGTACTCAGCCCCGTTTTTGACCAGGTAAGCGATAACGCCTTCCTCATGGGTTTCTTCCAGCCCTGCACGCATCCGCTGCACAGCCACGACATGCAGATCCATCATTTTCATTTTACCAATGAGTTCATTGATGAAATTACGTTTGGTAAGCTCCTGCCACCGAGTTTGAGCAGATTGTCCAATGACGATCTGTGTGACCTCATTCTCTTCAGCAACTTCTACAATAATATCTGTTGTTTTTCGGCCTTCACGTTTCCGAATGATAAACTCTGCGCCAGCTTCATCGGCAAGACGTTTCCAGACCGTCATATACATTTCTTTGCTCTGATTATATTCATCAATATCCGAACTATCGACATTTAATACAAACAATGGCGCCCCTATAATTTCAGATAGTTGGACACCACGCCGGATTAAACGCTCCCCATGCGGACCATAATGAACACAAACCATAATCTTTTCATTGTGTATGACCTTCACCCTCCTGTAACATGGCCAAGAAATACAAAAGGAGCCCACTGGCGTTAGGCCCCTTGCGTAATTCTAAAACCCGATAAGTTATACTTAATTATATCTATTCCTATGTTTTTTGTAAAGTTTGTTGGTTATCATGGAACATATTTCTTTTTAATGCTTGTATCATGCCCTTCTCTAGCAGTTGTCATACAATGGTTATTATATATTCCTTTACAGGAATATTCCCTCCGTGGTATATTATCATCACAAACAGGAAATACCAAAAAGGAGGCGCTATAGAGCCGCTTAACCACAGTATGTCATAATAGAGATACGAATGAATTTAATGAATCGAAGTGATCCTTGTTTATGAATACTAACGTTATGAGTGCCTTAGCTGAGCCCCACCGCATGCAGATCGTTGAACTATTACGCGAGAATCCTCTAACCGTTGGGGAGATTGCAGAAAGTCTTCAGCTACGGCAACCTCAAGCGTCCAAGCATTTGCGCGTCCTTAGTGAAGCGGGCTTAATTGAAGTTCAAGCTGTTGCTAACAAGCGCATTTGCAAGCTCCGTCCTGATCCATTTAAGGAAATAGACGATTGGTTAGACTCCTACCGCCATATATGGGAAGAACGATACGATCGACTGGATGATTATTTACAAAAGCTACAGAGAAATGAAAACAATAATAAATCATAGCCTCAGGTCGAAATTGGCAGGAAGCAAACAAATTTGAGGAGGATCTATCCCATGACAAATTCTAACCCGTCCAACCAAGTGGTATCCAAAGTTGTTGATGGCAACACATTAGTATTAGAGCGCGTATTCCAAGCTCCACGTGAGCTAGTATTCAAGGCTTTTTCTGAGGCTGAGCATTTGAAGCATTGGTGGGGTCCAAAAGGGTGGACGCTTCCCGTATGTAATGTCGATTTCCGTCCAGGGGGTACTTGGCATTATTGCATGAAGTGCGTGGATAAGAATCAAGGGGATTTCTACGGTATGGAGTCTTGGGGCAAGGCGTTGTATAAGGAAATTACAGTCCCAGAACAAGTCATTTATACAGATGGATTCTCAGATGCAGAGGGTAATATTTCAAAAGATTTGCCTGAAACGCTTGTCCAGCTAGATTTTATCGACCTGGAGGGTCAAACGAAGCTGGTGAATACCGGTAAATACACTTCTCCGGAAGCCTTGCAACAAGTGATTGATATGGGGATGTTAGAGGGGATTTCCCAAACCTTCGATAATTTGGACGCCCATCTTGAGAATTTACAGAAGAATAACTAGAGCAGCTATCACACGATAAGTAGGACGATGCAAGGATACTCTCTCTCCTGCTCGTCCTATTATGTTTATTTTGCAGGAAATAAGAACCTGATACTATTCGGAAAATATTGCAGGAAAAACGTGTCATTATGCGTGCCCAGCGGATCCGTCTCAAACTTCACTCGCTGATCCGCTCCAACAATCTTCTCTTTTAAAATATCATAAGCACGTTTGCTGTTAGGCACCATGTCCTTCTGGGCATTTGTCTTGTGGATCCCTTCCTGCTCACCAACATACATATAAATTCTGCATTCCCTATCTAGTCTTGATGTCTCCATGAAATGAATGAAATCTTTAAACCATACAGACGCAGATATCAATATAAAATTCCCAACAGAAGCTTCAGTCTTGTACATCGCGTACAGACTTATTAATCCACCTAGTGAAACACCACCCAAAGCCAATTTCTCCGGCTCGTTGGAGATGCGATAGGAGCTTTTGATATAGGGTACAAGATCCTGATAGACATAATTCAAATAATCATCGCCCTTGCCCCCAAAGGACCAATCCTTAAAAAGAGCAGGCATTTCCCAAGGTGTATATTCATCATTCCGCAACTGAGAATCAATCCCGATAAAAATAACCGGCTCTGTTACTCCCTCTTCTACATCTTTCTCTATTGCTGTAATCCCCTCTTTGAACAAAAAATCTCCATCCTGTAAGAAAACCGCTGGAAACATCCGCTCCGGAAATAGATGATATTCTTTCGGTAAATACACGGTAATCTGACGATCCATATGTTCAAAAAGCACAAGCTCGCCTGCCCTCATTTGCGTCATATCCCCACTCCTTAACAGTTCAGCACTCGAAACGCTCTACTCATAATCGTTGGTACTACAGAAGCGTGATTTTCATTGGGTGCGACATAGTGCTTAACCTCTAAATTAGGCAAAGCATACTCATTCAATTTTGAAAATAATATTGCTGCGTCATCGACCATAAACGACTCTTCACTCCCTACGGTAATCAATAACTTTTGTTTATCGGCCGTCAACTCTTGACCCTTGTGATAGAACTGCTCCGCATACGTCAGGATTTCATGATCATTCCACCAAATGGATGGACTAGAGGCCAAATAATACTGGAATAGCTTCGTACGAGTGAATAACGTCCAGAGGATAAATAGACCGCTGAGAGAGTGACCAAACAAGGCTTGTTTATACTGATCCACATTATATTTCTTGATGATTGCTGGCATTAACTCTAATTCTAAAAAAGCCAAAAACTTCTCAGCTCCACCATGTGGTCCTATGTCAGCATTTTTCAATCGGTCCGGATATACATACTGCTTCGCCGGAGGTGTGAAATCATAAAATCTTCTTTTGGAGACCTCTTCATCTGAACCATAATGTCCAATGCCAATCACAATTGCTGGTGCAATAAAAGTTTTCGGGGCATTTCTTGACTGCAATTTCACAACATCCCGACCCAATTGAAAATATGAATTACCATCGAGCATGTAATACACGGGGAAGCCCTTTTCTGGTGCTGCTTCTCTGGGAAGAGAAACCTTTATATCGTACGTGTAACCCGTATACTGAGATTCAAGTTTCCATGATTCTGTGTGTTCGAGCTCTACTTGTGTTGTCATTTTTTCTGTACACTCTCCCCTACACTCTTGACTTTGCTAATAAATATAAGAAATAAGGAATTCCAATAATCGAAACGACTATACCCACGGGTAACTCTGCCGGCTGAAATATTGTTTTGGCAAAATAATCCGAGATCACCAGCAAAAACATCCCTACCACTGCACTGGATAACATAATATAGCGGTGATTAATCCCTACTAATCTTCTGGCGATATGAGGAGCCATCAAGCCTATAAAACTTATAGAACCGGATACAGATACACAAACACTTACGATCCCCACACTGCATAACAGAAAGATCAGCTTTTCTTTTTCTACAGAGATCCCTAAGCTCTTTGTACTGGAATCCTCCAATTGAAAATAATTGAGTAAATAGCTTTTTCGATACATTATAAATCCTAAAATAAGCACCCAAGGTGCGATCATAATGATATAAGTCCAGTTCGCGCTGTAAATACTTCCGACACTCCAAACCGCAGCCATCTCATAATCACTTGCATTCATTTTCAGAGAGATATACAACGACAACGCACCAAAACCACTGCTAATCGCGATCCCTGTCAAAATCAAGCGTTGCATATCGAGTGCACCATTCCGCCATGAAAAAATAAAGATAATGACAACTGCGGCAAGCCCACCTACAAAACCAAACAGCGGCATGGCTAGTATCGAGAACCAGCTTTCTTTGAAAAAAGTAACTCCCGACATCTGAAAGAAAAACATAAACGCAACGATGGCAGCTCCTGCGCCTGCATTAATCCCAAGGATACCTGGATCAGCCAGCCCGTTACGGGTAATCCCTTGAATGACAGTTCCCGCTATCCCCAGACCTATTCCTACTAATGAGGCAATAATGATCCGTGGTAACCGAAACTGAAAAATAACCAGGTCAAATTTAGCATTAGGATCTATTCGCAGCAGTGTTTTTATCACATCCATTACAGACATATCAAACACGCCATTCGTAAGATGAAAATATCCGGCCACAAGGGTTAACAGGATAAAAACTAATAGTGTAAGCATATAGCGGCTAAACTGTACTTTACTTCTATCCACGCTGCTCTCCCCCTTTAACCCGAATTAAATAAAGGAAGAAAGGGATGCCAATAAAGGCTGTTACAACACCAATTGGCGTCTCAAACGGAAAGTTAATATAACGGCTTAAGACATCGCAAAACGCTAAAAAAACAGCTCCAATCACCGCTGAGCAAGGAATGATAAAGCGATAGTCTATACCTACGATAAAACGTGTAATATGAGGAATGATTAGACCCACAAAGGCTATCTTGCCGACTAAAGCTACTGCTGTCCCGGTCAGACATATAACAGATATAATACTGACAATTTTCACCCATTTTGTTCGTTGACCCAAGCTAATCGCGGTTTCATCCCCCAGGGAAGCAACCATTACTGACTTAGAAATACTAACCGCCAAGAGCAGTCCAACGATTATAAAAGGAACTGATAATATTAGCATATCTGGATTAACGGTATGTATTTTCGAGCTATACCAGACGCTAACATTTTGTGAAACTTGAAAAAACATCGCTACTGCTGAGGCGATACTACTTAAAAAAGTACCAATTACAGTTCCAATAATGGCTAACCTGACTGGAGATAAGCCGTTTTTGACCAATGAACCAAATCCGAAAACCAAACCCGCTCCGATGGCTGAACCCACCATGGATAAAATAATCATCTGAACATTCGATAATCCCGGATAAAACACCATAGCCAACGTAATAACAAATGCCGATCCGTCATTTACTCCCATAATCGATGGTGATGCAAGATAGTTACGTGTAACCCCCTGCATTAACGCCCCTGAAACAGCCAGAGCCGCTCCAACTAATAAAGCGGCGATTACACGCGGAAATCTAGATGTCATAATAATGTTGTGGTCCACATTATTAGCATCGAAGTGTGTAATCGCCTGCCATATTGTCAATATTCCAATATCTTTAACACCATATAAGACGGATACAACCATTGCTAATACGATGAATAATGGAGAAGTTGATAGGATCAATATAACTTTCCAATTTTTTGTATTCATCTTATTCATCGCACCTTCGGTTTTACTTCAACAGGTTTTCAATTGCCGCATCCAGGAATCTTACTTTAGACCAAGCCGTTCCACCTTGTGCCAACGGATCAATTGCATTTACAAACACATGATTATTTTTGACAGCAGTTACGCTTTTGAAGATCGGATTCTTGAGCAAATCATCAAGAGCTGTTGCATTATCAGTATTCTCACTAGTCTCAAACTGCAAGAAAATATAGTCCGGATTAATATCCGCCAAAGCTTCTAATGAAAGCTCTGCTTGTGCTTCTGTAGAGGAAATCACCTCAGGAATGGCAGCACCCAGATCTTCATAAATAACCGGATTCAAATAAACGCCAGCAGGATACACACACATACTGCCCTGACGAATACGAATGACTAGAATGGATTGATCTTTCAGCTTTTCTCCAATTTCAGCCTTTGCACCCGCAGCTTTAGATTCATAATCACTAATAATTTTTTCTGCATCTGTGGTCTTACCGGATAATTGGCCTAATAAGAGCAAGTTATCTTTCCAGTTTGTTGAAATATGTGAATAAGGAATCATCGTTTGAATTTTATTAAGTGCGCCGGCCACATCTTCCCCAAACTTGGAAGACCCTAAGATAACATCTGGATCCAGTTGCAGAATCGCTTCATTACTTGGAGCAAATTTATCCCCCACTAAGGATGCACCCGCTAGGTCAGTTGACAGATAACCTGGAATAGCATCAGCTATTGCAAGTACACCTACAGGTTTCACTCCCAGTATGGCAGCATCTTCCATAGATTCGAGACTTGCTGCTACAATATTATTAATCTTTGCAGGCACGACATAATCCTTGCCCAAATATGTAACGGTTTGTTCAGTGGCAACAGCCTCCTGAGCCGCATTTCCTTTGTTATTTGCAGTTCCTTCTGCTGCTACTGCAGCATTATTTGTGCTTTTTTCTGAAGCTGTCTTATCCTTTTCATTGTTACCGCAAGCTGCCAAACTCAAAGCTAAAACTGCTGATACCCCAGCTAATAAATATTTTTTCTGATTCATAATCAATCTCCCCATCTATATTTTATTTATCATTCTTCAAACTAAAGTAATGATAATGAGAATCGTTATCATATTAAATCATATGAGAATAATTATCAATACTTTTCTTTGATTATATGAAATCTTGTAATTTAACAGATGCGTTGAATGATTAGTGAACATGCAGAAGAACCCGCACCAACTGCGGGTTCTTCTGCACTATAAATATGAGTCCATTTTTTTAATCAGCGTTATAAAACTCAGATAAGTCACGGAACAACAATCCGCACGCCTCTAGTCTATTAAGTTCCTCATCCACATCAGTGATCAAATTGCTTTCTCTCTCATGGGCTGTATTGATTAGCCACGGTTGTCCCTGTTTTAGAAAACAAAGATCATCAGGCAGCCTGGTCTGTACCCACGAGTACAAGCTGGTGGAATAGGATAAAAGAATATTGACGGCTTCAGGCGAACAATCAAAAAAATAAACATCTGCATAATGCCCCATAAGCCGAGTCCCCGGCCAATAGTCATCTTTTATGACCTTTTTGAGAAAAGGTTGCAGCTGTTCAAGCAGTTCATATCCTTCTGGCTCCAACTCCATCTGATCACGTTTTACTAGAATAAATTCATCACATACTTCCATAGCTACCTGTACCAGCGTCTTGTAGGTCTGACCCGTTGGTTCCTGCAAAATAGTATGAATAATAATGTACCCCCTCTACTTACTTGTATTATTCAAATATTCTTTATGCATCCTACCCCAGCCACACATGCTATCCAAAACTGTAATTAGGGATTTGCCATGTTCTGAAATACTATATTCCACCCTGAGTGGAAGCTCATGATAACTCACCCGGTCGATAAGCTGATCCTCTTCAAGCTCCCGTAATTGTTTAGCTAACGTACCTTGGGAGACATCTGGGATAATCCGTCTAAGTTCACCAAATCGTTTTGTGCCATCTATCAATAAAATAAATAAAATGAGCGGCTTCCACTTTCCACCGATCTTTTCAAGTGTTGTAAGAACCCCGGTTAATCTCGGCTCCAGCAAATCCATGCGATCCCCTCTTTCGATAGTTATATAACTATATGTTCGAACCAGCTAGTACGAAAAATCGTACCTAGTACGAAAAAAGTGCGTACTGTGCAGGTTATATTTTATAGCTAATAATAAAAAACAGAACTTAATAAGTCCAATTAACTATGAACGGAGAAGATAAATATGTCCACTATTTCATTAAAAAACCAGCGCATCGTCATTATCGGAGGAAGCTCCGGAATAGGGCTTGCAACTGCCAAACAAGCGGTTGAACAAGGTGCAGCTGTCATAATCGCTGGGCGTTCACAAGATAAATTAGAGAAAGCTCAACACCTTCTGGGATTCGATTCTGTTGAAATTCATTCACTAGATAATCAAAATGAACAGGACTTGAAGGATTTCTTTGAAAAAATCGGCGTTTTTGACCATTTGTTCACTCCGGGAGCCTCCTATGTTAGAGGACCGATTACTTCTAGCTTGGAGATTGCACACAGTTGCTTTAATGCAAAGTTCTGGCCGCAATATCATGCTGTAAAGCATGCCATCCCTTTTATCAACCCTACAGGCTCCATTGTTCTTATGTCCGGCGCATTCAGCCAACGTCCACTTGCAGACGGTGCCTCCTATGCAGCTTGTAACGGCGCGATTGAAAGTCTGGGAAAAGCATTAGCAGTAGAATTGGCTCCGATTCGGGTAAATGTCATCTCCCCTGGAACCATTCATACCAACTTTAATTGGGAAGGCGCAGAACAGGAAACTAGAGACAAGGCTTACGACGAATATACGAATATCAATATCCTTGGCAGGGTGGGTCATGCCGGCGAAGCAGCACATACAACCATTTATTTGATGACCAATAGCTATACAACAGGAAGTACTTTATTTCCGGATGGGGGATATATTTTGCGATAAAAAACAGCTGAGTCAATAAGTTGGAACCGCTACTTATTGACTCAGCTTCTTTTAGTTGAAAGAATCAGGGTGGAATTCCCTGATTATCAGCCAGGGAATATGAATTTCCATGACTACTTCGTAGTAAAGATTATACGAATTACATCCTCCTGAGTCTCCTTAATTTTATATATACCGATTTTTTCAGCAGCGCTCACTAACGCTGAGATATACTCAGGAGTTGAATTTATTTTTCGAGCAGAGGCCTTCAGATTAATGGAGAACTCATCACCGTTCTCGTCAACATCAAGAGATTTCACATAAACTTTAAATACCTTTACATAATGCTCATAGTTAACCAAATGTTCTTCAGTAACACCTTGAAATGAAACATTTACTTTCAAGGATTCCGGCTTCAGGAAGCTCACCTTACCTGCCTTGTCTACCTGCCCTACTTCAGGATTCAACACTTGATATTCAACTCCGTCAAGGATTGTAAAATCCATCTCATTATCCATAGTGACTAGTAAATTAAGACGTATATCGATAGCTTCTGGTCCGATTAATGTCAGATAGTCACTTACTTCATGCTTGATCGTTTGTCCAGCCTCTTTCCCGGCAAACATTATCAATGGACTATGTACACGTCTATTCCATGACTTCTCTTCATGTGTACCCAAAGGGTCCATCTGAAAGAATAGGTCCTTACCTGATACAAATCCCTTCGACTTTAACACATTCACAAGCGGATCAATTGGCATTCCTTCGGTTACACCCATGTCGAGCCAAATCTTCAATGCAGGCTTCCCGGACTCTTTCGCCAACTCATCCAATATACTCCCATTGCTTACCCAAGTGGCAGGGGATAAAGCCCCTATCGCTGAGAAGGTCTCCGGGTGCTGATACCCCATCCATAAAGCCTGAATAGCACCGAATGACGATCCCATTATCATCCGGTGATCCCGATCGGGAATGGTCCGGTAAGCGCCATCCACATAGGGAATAACTGTATTGATAAAATATTGGGTAAATTCGGCTGCACTCGCTCCATCCGAAGGAATAGACTCGTCCGGAAATGGAACATACTCCATTCCCCGTTCTGATCCATCACTTGAAGCGACTCCTATCACGATAACCTTCTCCATGGTTCCATCAGCAACGAGCTGATCAATAATCTCCTCAACTCTCCATTCTTTGCCTAAAGAGCTGGTATTTGTATTGAAAATATTCTGCCCATCGTGCATATACACAACAGGATAACGCTCACTGTCAGCTTCATACCCTGCAGGTAAATAAACAAATATTCTCCGCTCACCTATATTTTCTATGTGCACAGTACCTTTTGCCGCCCCCACATTGGTTGGGTTCTCCGATGCATTAGAAGTATTGCTTATCGTTGGATTGGGGGTTGGTGATGTAGCAACTTTTTCATTTACATTTTCGTTACTGGAACATCCCGAAAGCGCTAACAAAACTAATACTGCAAACCCCAAAAAGCTCCATCTAAATAATCCATTTGAATGCATAGAACCCCTCCTGATTTTTTGTTCAAACGTTTTCACAACTCTCATTATACAGGATTTATATGGGATTATGAACATTTTTTCACAAGTTGGGGGAGCGTTATAAAGCGCTCAAGTTTAATTGTATTTCATACAACTATAATCCAATAGATCGCTCGATCACTGGATATAAGTGTATTTCATGCAGCTATTTTCTGAAATTACTCCCTTATAAGTGGATTCTCTAGTTTTTAGTTGTATAAAGTGCAGTTAAAGTCATGATTATTCTTTTGGCACTCGAAATAACTGCACAAAGTACAGCTATTTCGCACATTCCATCAACATCCATCACCAGTAACCGACACTAAAAAAAATCAATGAAGCAATCAGGCAGCCTCCACTAGCTCATCATTTGCAAAAGCAAACCTCCCCGCAGACCAAAAACACCAGACAGTGATTCTCCACGAACTGAAGGATCATTGTCTGGTGTTTTATTCAGATTCAGTAAGGGTTGTTTGGAGACAATCTCTTCTTTCCAATTAGTACTGTTGTCTTTCCTCGTAGGATACGAACAGCATTCTACGTTGCACATCCATAAGCATACGAATTACCCAACTTGCTAACAAGGCAACAACAAATCCAGCTACTACATAGGAGATATATTGTTGGGATAATGTCCAGTCGATCTGGAACAAAGCAAACACACTATTCTCTAAAATGTTCAAATCCATGGTTTGCAAGAAAATCTGGTGCAGCACAGGTAGTGTAATCAGGCCCAGTGCAGCCGCTACTACAGTTACTGTTATTGAAAAGAAAATAATGCTGGATACGAATCGACCCATAATCAGCATGACGTTACGGGCAAACTTCGCTCCATGAAAACCTAACTTCATTCGTTGCAGGAAGCCCGCTCCCTCTAGCTGCATATCCGATCTGGCCTCTTCACTAGGTCTAGGAATATCTAACAATGATCTGACCAGCTCTTGCTCAAATTGTACGATGTAATCCAATCCCTTAGCTACTGCAAAAAACAAAGGAATTCCGATAAATATTGGGGTTAACGCAATGGATAACGTCAGCCCTGTCACCATAAACACGAAATATACAATCGTAAGCGGCAAAGAGATTAAGAAGTATAAAATACTCCGATATGTCTTTGGACTTGCTCCACGTTTGCGCGTTTTGGATTGGGGTTGTGATTCTGCTGGAATATGCATGGAATCAAGAGCTCCCATCGGCATAGTGTATAACTTATCATTCATTTCTATTGTCCTTTCTCTCACGTTATTCAATTAATCTCATTATACGTGGGAAAAAGAAGGCTCAAAACAGTCTTGGGGCTGGAGTCATACCAGACTAAAGGCTAGGATTTGTTGCTTCAAAGCGCATAATTAACCAGATTTATGATTTTGCTAGGCTACAACCCCAACTTATTTCCCTTTTCCAGCCGCACAATCTGCTGTTCTCCATTATCTGCCAGCTCTCTGAACTGATTAATGGTTTCACGCATTTTGGGGAGAGCTTCCTGCTTATAAGTACTGATGGAATCGAGAGCGGATAGCACATCTGTAAAAGCTTGCTTTAATGTATCCACTGAAATACTTGATTCTAACGACTGTTTATGGATTTCCGCCCCTTGGTTTTTCAACATTTTTGAGGTACCGCTGATCAGGCTATCGGTGGTTTGATTTAAAAGTTCGATCTTTTTCAAAACAATTCGTTGATTATACAGCGCACTAGCTACCGTAACCGATATTTTCAAGGCAGACACGGTAACATTTCTAGCTCTGTCCACCCCTCTGATCAGCTCTTTATTATTTCGAATAACCACCTCTATGGCCATAATTCCTTGTTGATTCACTACAAGCATCTGTTGCAAATCCATGACACGCTGCCGCAACGGAAAAAGCACTTCTTCTGTAATGAACCGAACTTTCTCCTCATCCTCATCACGCAGCTTAGCCGCTTCCAGTTGCGTCTCTATTTCCTGATCCATCAGCATGCCGAGCTGAATTTCTTTTTGCAGCTTTTTTGTAAGTTCCCGAAGTGCCTGTTGCTCAAATTCCAGCGTAGTATTATCGTTCTTCAAAACGGTCTTACCCTTGTCTAAAGAAATTATAATATCTGAAATGACAGCATCCGCCTTTTGATATTTAGCAAAATAACTACGTAATGGATTAAAGAACTTCCCAAGAAAACCCGTCTTGGCAAAATCTACTGCACTGGGATCCAAATCCTTCAGCTGGAGATTAAGCTCCGTCAAACCTTTTGCTACTTGGCCGCCTTCATCCCCTGTCTTTGATAAATTCCCCACTGAAACCTGCAACAGGGAGTTTTTGTCCGAAGAGGATCTCATCGTTTCCATACCGAAGCTATCAATGGATTGCAGCACCGCTTTCCGCTTATCCAGTGACTCTAAATTCAGATCCAGAATGGCGGAGACATTGTTTACTGCCAGTGCTTTCAGTTGTGATACTTCCTCAGGCTCAGGTTTGACCTGCTCTTCAATTACTGATTTCAGCTTTTCCTGACTTACGACTTCCATAGTAAACGACATAGAACCCCTCCTATAAAAAATAGCTTACATTTGAACATTGAGCAGGTTGCCGATTTTATAGACTACATCATCTGTATCTGCATTGATGTTGGCCGCTTCATTTATACTCGAAATACTCTCAAGCGCCTTGATATTCGCATTGTAGCCAATCGTGTAAATCGGGATTTTGTAGGTCTCAATAAGACCTCTGATATCATTCAAGGAATGCCCTTCATTGGTCTCTCCATCACTTAATACAAAGATCAACGGCTTCAAATCCGGATTTAGCTGTAATTCCGTTTGAAGCATATGGATGGCTACCGCGATCCCGTCAAAAGTAGCCGTCCCCCCATTTGCTTGAAGACTATCAATCGCACCAACAAACATGGACTGCTGGTTCGTGTCATATTTTCCAATTGGAAGATTGATTGTAACGTTATCAGAGTAAGAGACAAAACCAATGCTGTTATCCTTGCCCAAGTACTTCTGGCCTGTTAATAAAGATTGCTTTAAGCGGTTCAAGGGTTCCCCGTTCATACTTCCTGAGACATCTGCCACAAATACTGCGGCGATAGGTTTATTGCCATTTTTCTTCTCTTTCCACAGCTTCTGAGCTGAGGATATGAGACTGCCATCCACTGTACTAAGCTCTGATTGGTAATCATTAAGACCATTGAAGCCTTTTTTCTCACCCAGCTCCTGGTATTTATCCTGTTCAACAAACTCAGCAAACTTCTTAATAATATCGAGTTTTTCCTGAGGAAGATCACCCAAAGCATAAAGCGGGCTGTCATGTCTTACACCAAAAGGAGTGAATACATACCCCCCTTTCAAATCTGTTGCATTCATAAAGATCTGGTATTCTAAGACAAAAGCATCAAGCTTACCGGTTTTTGCAGCCTCTCGCATCTGTAAAGTGGTTGAGGCAATAAAGGGAACATTTGCTTGGAATTTCTCAAAGCCCTGCACCGCTTGCTCTCCAAGTAAGTCTGAACCGCCAAACGTCCCAAGCGCTGTTACCAGAAAGTTTAAACCCGTAGAACTGGCAAAAGGGTCGGTATAGCCCATTGATAATTCATTATTTGCTATGGCATCTGTAACCGTCTTGACGTTTAAAGAACCGTATTTCTCTATTAGTTCATCATATTTCGCCTTACTGGTAACAATACCAGCTACATTACCTACAAGACGTTTAGTGATTAGCTGAGTGTTCATCCCGTTTGCTTTTACCATTTCGCCCCACAGCTCATTTGAAGGGGTAAAGGCATCTGGCACATACTTCCCAGATCTTATGTAATCTGTCGCTGTACCTGAAGCAATATTACGGATTTTCACAGAAACATGACTCCCGTTCACCTCAATATTAGAGTTGTTAAAATCTGTAGCAACTTCATTTAGCCAACCATCATTACCCGTTCCTGATTTCTCTGTAGAAGAAAATATCTCTACAAAGCTATCTGTTGTATTGTCTACGGATACAGGAAACTTTGAGATATCTGGTAGTGAATCCCCAATCGCGACAGGGTCCAGATCAATCTGGCCTTTGATTTGCTCAGCAGTGGTCACGTTTATGTTCTTATATAGCTTCTCAAGCTGCTTCCCCGCATCTTCGGAAGAAATCTGGGTTTTGGTTTTTCCTATATTAGAAGTCAAGGTGATTCCAAAATACACGAGAGCAAAAACTACCACCGTAATGGTCCCTAAAACTGCTACTGTTTTTCCTTTATTAGCCATACACATCTCCCCTTCATTGCTTATAGAATTTCGTCTGCTTGATCAGCTCATCGATTTCCTTCATACAAGGCATCTCTTCAACATCTGTATAATCTGTACTGTCAAGTAGCGATATTTCCAGCAGCAGCTTATCCAGCTTCAGCAGAATCTCTTCATTTGCCCCAAGATACCCTGTTACGTAGGCTAAATATTCATTGTACAAAGCTGTCTTTTTTTGCACCAGTTTATCTGAGAACTGCGAGGGTCTATGCTGGCTGGAGAAAAGGGTGAACTCTGAGGCATCAAATACACTGAGTTTATTCAGAATCCCTCGAATGTTCAGGTAAAAAAGCTTTGCTACTTCATAACTGACAGCATTAAATTTTTTGAAGCTAAGTTCAGTGGATTCGAATCTCTGACCTAAAACATCTAACAAGGTACTTCTCTTCTTTTCCATCCGGGATATCTGATCTAGAGCAAGCGCAATGTCTTTTTTCAGCACTTTGACATTTTTGTATTGAGTAAGCGCGGCTATATAATCCTCATAAGATTTCAGTGTTTTCACAGCAGGGATAGATGAAGGTTTAAACAATAAAATATAACTTCCATAAAGAACAACAAGTAGACTAACAAACAACAATGTCACACCTAAAGCTATTTCAAATACACTGGTTCCTCCGATTTCCACCCCTAATAAACCTGGTGACAACACGATAATGTTCAGTAGTACCACACCGAGAATAAGTCCCAACAGCTTTATGGCTCTAACCCCGTTCATCACAACCACCTCCTGCATCCAGTCACTTCTATTGTATGGAGCAATTTCTGTTATTACGTCTCTTCATTTGCTATATGCTAAAAAAATAAGGAATTAATCAACAAAAAAACCTTAACAGGCAATAAGCCCATTAAGGTTAACGATCCCTATTTTATACCCACGCATCATTTGAATACCCGCGTTGCTCCCAATATCCCGTATGATCGCCTTCGATCAGCTCAATCCGGTTCAGCCACTTCACAGACTTGTATGCGAACATCTTCGGAACGATTAACCGTACAGGACCGCCGAGATCGCTAGGAATCGGCTTTCCATCATGCATTACCGCGACCAGCACATCATCCATGTCGGCTTGTTCCAATGTGAGCGTATCCGTGTATACACCATCACCCGAATAGAATTTCACAGTCTTAGCTGTGGGCTTCACACCGGCCTGACTCAAAAGATCTTTTAGCTTGATTCCTTCCCAGGTATTCTTATAGACTGACCAGCCCGTCACGCAGTGAAAATCACTCACCTGAACGGTCCGCTTAAGTTTTACGAACTGTTCCCAGTTCCACTTGAAATTCTGCTCCACAAGCCCATCTATCGTAAAAGACCAATTGTTGTTCGTAAACTCTGGAATCGGAGTGACTGTGTAAACACGGAATTGTCCTTGCGCCCCTCCTCCGAGAGGGGGTGAGGATGCCGCCAGTGGCTGGGGTGCAGGCAACAACTGATTACGATCACTTTCGATCAGCTTATCAATTGTTTCGCTGCCCCCAATATTTCCAATTGAACTGCCGAGCCATTTTATAAACGATGGACCTATAGTGACCGCAAGCCCAACACCAATCGATCCGCGTATGAAAGCTCTACGTGTATAAACCGGCTGCGGGGGTTCCCGATGATTCGAAGGGCTGCCTGTCTCAATGCCGCTTTTCACTATCCGCCGGCTCGGTTCTTTAAGCCATTTTACCCGAGTCAAAGAATGATAAATAATATAAGGAAGGCCTATCCAGGTCAATAAGTCATGGACGATCAGAGCAACGTTCGATACATGTGGACCCACCACGCGGAATTGCCAGAGTAGCACTCCTGAAACGAACCAGCCGAGCAGCAATGAAAGTACAACGATTACATTAAAACGTTGCCAAGGCCGCTCCTTCAGTTGTTTCCAATGTTTCCCTGCCAGCAGCAAATAATAAATAACCGGAATAATCGAAGCGACACCGACCACGATATGAAGCCCTTTGATCCATACTCTGCCTTCCCCTAAGAAGCCACGCCAGAAGCCACCTACAAGCACAAGTCCTGTGAGTGTGAGCAACACAACCAGCCAGCCATTCCAGGTATGAAGCGCCCGAAGCTTTTTCCCGTATCCCTTTCGCAGCCGAGCCAGTAAAGGATTCATTACCTTTCCTCCTCTTCACTATTTATGCTCTAGTAGCTCTTTCCTGATTCTACTCTAATAATGTTAGAAAAGACTTTGAAGCAGCTGTAAGAGGAACTCCACGCAGGGTAGCAATTCCTATGTTACGTTCTGGCAAAGGTGGGTCCAGAGGAATCTCGACAAGCTCACCTTTCTTCAATTCTTCGGTTACGTAATCACGAATAACAAAAGCAAGGCCAAAACCACGTTTCGCAAACTGAACAAGCAAATCCACACTTCCCAGTTCAAATTCAGGTGTAATCGTCAGATGATTAGAAGCTAAAAACTGATCCATATACTTTCTGGTGCTGCCACCCGCTTCTAAGCATAACAACGGATACTGCTGAATGTCTGCAAGCGGCATGGTCTTGTCCGCCAAATGACGAAAACCTTTGCCCCCTACCAGGCAATCTTGAAGCTGAGTACTTTTGCGAAAATCAATCTGTTTATCAGATGTCGGCAAGCTGACGATACCAAAATCAATTTTCCCTTCTTTTAAAAGCGTAAGTGTTTCTGGTGTCGTACGATTCGTAATATGAATGCGGATATTGGGAAATTGTTCATGAAATTGCTCCAAAAAAGGTAACAGATAATATTTGCATAAGGTGTCACTTGCTCCGATATGAATCTCGCCGCTGTTCAGATTGTTCATATCTGCGATCGCTCTTTCGCCCATGTCTACATGATGAAAGGCTTGCTCAATAAAGCTTAGCAGTACTTTTCCTTCTGTTGTTAGATCGACCCCGCGAGAAGTGCGAAAAAATAACGGGCCGCCCATTTTTTCTTCCAATTGTTTAATCGTGTGACTTACTGCCGGTTGTGTAATATTGAGTCGTTCTGCCGCAGCAGTTAAACTCCCAGTATTCGCTACCCAATAAAAAGAGCGATACCACTCCAAATTAATGTCCATCCCCACGTCATTACTCCACCTTATAATAGATATAACTTATATCAATTTTTCTAATGATTTAACTAGCATTATACTTAGTCCTGTAGCCAAAAACAAGCTTGGGAGGCGAAAACGCGTGACCGTAATTGCAATTGTAGGAGCAAACTGGGGCGACGAAGGAAAAGGAAAAATGACGGATGTGCTAGCTGCACAATCTTCCTTTGTCGTTCGTTTTCAAGGTGGTAGTAATGCTGGGCATACCATCATAAACCAATATGGAAAATTTTCATTGCATATGCTGCCATCTGGGGTATTTTATCCTTCCGTTACAAACATTATTGGACCCGGAACAGCACTTGATACAGAAGTATTAATAAAAGAATTGAAAGCTTTAACGGATAGAGGTGTGCCAAAGCCTAGATTATTCGTATCCGAACGGGCGCAAATCGTGCTTCCAATCCATCGTTTGTTTGATGAACTAGAAGAGGAACGTCTGGGATCTCAAGGATTCGGTTCAACAAAACGGGGAATCGCACCATTTTACGCAGATAAATATGCAAAGCTAGGCATACAGGCAGCGGATTTATTTGATACCGCCCGACTTGAGAAACGTCTTGAACAATTACTCGCTTCCAAAAATATTTTACTTGAGCATTTATATAAGAAAGCGCCGATCCAAATCTCGGAATTAATGATTCAGCTGCAAGAAGAAGCTGCACAGCTAGCGCCTTATGTAGCCAATACAACAGACTTGCTGCAAGAGGCTTATGCTAAGGGGGAGACTATCTTACTTGAAGGTCAGCTTGGGGCTCTGCGTGATCCTGATCACGGTATTTATCCTTACTCCACCTCCTCTTCAACACTTGCCGGGTTTGCACCTGTCGGTGCCGGTCTTCCTGCAGCAGCTATCACGAATGTCATCGCTGTGACCAAGGCCTATTCCAGTTGTGTCGGCGCTGGACCTTTTGTTACGGAATTAGAAGGGCCCGTTGCGGATGAACTTCGTACAAGAGGTGGCGATGCCGGGGAATTCGGGGCTACGACTGGCCGTCCTAGACGTATGGGCTGGTTTGATGCTGTAGCTACTCGTTACGGTTGCCAAATGCAGGGTGCCACTGAAGTCGTGTTGACTAATCTTGACGTGCTTGGTTATTTGGATGAGATTCCAGTTTGTGTGGCTTATGAGCTTGAAAATGGAGAGATCACCGACAAGTTCCCGGCTACGAATAAACTGAACTCTGCAAAACCGATATTCACGCATTTATCTGGCTGGAACTGCGATATCTCTCAGATCACCGACTTCGAAGATCTGCCAGAACAAGCTAAGCTTTACATTGATTTTATTGAAACCTCTATTGGCACGCGTATTACTACGATTTCCGTGGGTCCTAGACGCGAACAGGTCATTAATCGGATAACGAAATAATCATATACGTACTAAATCTCTGTAAAATTTAAAAGAAGCGCCTCTCTTATTAGAGAAGTGCTTCTTTGTTTTATTCATGAGAAGGGCTGCCTCATACGTAGAAAATTCCACTTTTGAGACAGCCTCTTTTTGTGTACTCTTTTTAAATCAACACGGCATCCACTTTCGTCTGTGGAGCCTTATCACAGCGTTTACAGACCTTAACGACTGCTCCATCCGTTTTTTTCTTGGGATAAAGCAGCTTAATACGGGTGTTCTGACAGATTGGACAAGTCCCCCTGCCCCTTGATGGTAAATTCCAAAGTGCATGTCCACGTTTTGACTTTGCCATGAATAAACCCCTCATTTCGGCCAACAATAGTCAACACTTTAATTCTGAAAGTGCTTCTCCAAAATGATATGTCGCAAAGACAGGCTCTATGACTAAAGTAACGCAGAAGTTAGGAAGAATTAATTCGTATAAATCATGGAGACAACACCGTTCGTAAAGGTAACATAGTTATAATTACCATACTGCCAGGTCTCCACTTGAATGCCACTACCTGATAATGTGGATTTACTTATAGGCTTACCCCAACTAAACTCCACTTGTTGCTTGGTCATCCCAGTAGCAACTATGCTCTTTTTAATCTTACTCCAAATCGCATCCGACCACTTATAGGTCTTAAATGGATCCGTTGTTAAGAAATATTCTTTATTTCCTAATGTACGGATCAACTCATCCCCCGACATTGTATAAGAGTTAAGAATTTGCCCCGTTGATAAAACCTTAAATGAAATGGCGAATTCACCTTCATAATCAGGTAGAATATCTACAATAGTGACTTTTTGGAACTTATGATCGGAGTCGAATTGATTGAGCCAATATGTTTTTCCAATGAACTTAACGAGGTTTCCTTGTTCTTCCTTCTTAAAAATCTGCGCAGTTTGTTTCGTATAGGCGAACAACTCTGCTTTGCCGAAGTAGATCTCCATCGTCTGATAATTTCCATCCCAAATTAACTCTGCTGACAGTGCAGTCTTTAAAAGCGTGGCAGGAAAAACTGTAGATCCGTCGATCTTTTGCACTTTACCACTCATTTTGACCTTCGCACCATTCACCATTGCAATATCGCTTCCGAGTTGAAGCTGTATTGGCAAATCTCCTAGGCGAATGCTAAAGATTTTAGTTGCTGTATTAACTTGGACTGTTGCTCCCAACGTTTGAAAAACCGATTGAACCGGCAAATACATTGTTCCATTAACAAATGCACCTTGATCAATATCATGGTCCGCACTGATCGAAACTTTTATTGTTTTGGTATCTGATCCTGAAATGACCGTTACGTTCGTTTCTCCTACCGCTAAGGCTTTCATTGTGCCATCGGCTTGCTTTTGCAGCAAATAAGGTTTTTCAATTACGACATTTGCTTGAGCTAATGGAACGCGTTCGGATATGCCATCGGCATCTTTAGCATAGATTTGTACCGGAACATTGTCCCCAACAGTGATTTCGGTAGCATCCATCTGAAAAATCAAATCTTCAACCTGCGGATTGCCTTCATTGTATGATGACGAAACTGAACTGGCACTCCGTAAAATACTACCTTGATCGTAATCGACGTTACGCGAATCTGCCGCCTTCACTGTATGTATTGGACCCAACATAGATACTGCTAATGCTGCAGTGATGCTCCATTTAATAGCTTTCATTTTCCTTACATCCCCCTCTAAATATATAAACCTTAATTACTGTATCACAATTCCACAATTTTACTAGAGAAAAATTTACAGAAATATTTTTTTGTATTTCTAGTGAATTTACTCCGTGATAATTATAGAGTCTTCCATTATAATCATGGATTAGGAGGTATTAACTCATGGAAATAATAGCCGACAGATTGATATTAAGAGATTATACAAGCAATGATTTTTCTTTTTATGAAGAACTGGAACTTAATCCTTTGTCTCACAAATATGAAAACACCGCACCAGATGCAAAACAAATTAAAGAGAACTTCCTTTCGATTCTGACTCAGACTACCAGCGATCCGCGTGAGCATTATGATCTAGCAGTATGTACAAAGCAAAATAGAACCCCCATAGGCAACGTAAGTATAAAGTTAAATTGGGAAGAGATCAGAGAGTGGGAGATTGGCTGGGTCTTACTGCCGGAATACTGGAAAATGGGCTATGCGACAGAAGCCGTCAAAACACTGATAGGCTACGCCTTTAGCTCTCTTAATGCCCATAGAGTCGTTGCCTATGCCAATGCAGAGAATCTTCAATCTGAAAAAGTTATGATTAGAGCAGGAATGATTAGGGATGGAATCCTCAGAGAGACTAGATTTTGCAATCAACAATGGTGTGACGAACTCATTTACTCTGCTTTGGAAAAGGAGGCTACATTAAATTGACAACAATCAAAGTTTTAAATGAAGGTTATGTAAGATTAGTAGATCATATGGGCTCAGATTTAACGGTTGCTAACGCTGCGCGTGTTTCTTATGCAAAACAATCTTTTGAGCTTAGTGATCGGGATATTAAACTAATAAAATTCCTTGCCCGTGAAGGACATACCTCTCCTTTCCGCCATGCCATCACTCAATTTGAGGTTTATGCCCCATTAATGGTTGCGAGACAGTGGTGGAAATACGTAGTCGGTTCTGCTCATTACGAAGGTACTGGAGATAGCTTGGAAGCCTGGAACGAATCCAGCCGAAGATACATAACAGAAGAACCCGTTTTTTATCAACCTGCTGCGGGAGAATGGAGATCCAAACCAGAGAATTCCAAACAAGGCAGTGGTGACATCATTGCATGGGAGCTTGGTGAAAAATACACCCGTGAGCTTCAAGAATACACCGAGTTAGGATTATCTAAGTATGAAGCAGCTTTAGCAGATGGCATATGTGCTGAACAAGCAAGACTGTTTCTACCCGCTTATGGATTATTCGTTCGTTGGTACTGGACAGCTTCAGTTCAATCTGTAGCTCATTTTTTAAATCAAAGACTGGAGCATGACGCTCAGAAAGAAATTCAGGAGTATGCAAAAGCAATTTTATCGCTGATTGAGCCACTATTCCCTGTCTCTTTTGATCAGCTGCTGGCTACCGGTTCTGTAGATTAATTTATTTCCTTATATAAAAAAGAGCCGCCAAACCCTTGGCGGCTTTTCCCTTTTCACACTACCAACCCTCGTATAACTTCAAACTCGTCCCTACTGACTTCAACGAACCCGAGTGATGTATATAAATTCGTAGCACGTTCGTTCTCGATCCGATGGCCAATAACGATTTTGTCGCAAGGATGTTCTGCTTTAATATAACGAATTAAGGTATCCATACCCGTTCTGCCTAAACCCCTGTTCTGATATTTCTGGTCAATCATAAAAGCCATAATCCAATAACTTCCATCCTCAGGATCTACGCTATACACAGAGAAACCTACCAATTCTTCATCTGCGTATAAAGCGAGCGGGGTCATACCACAATAAGCTGCTTCTGCTAACCAATAGACCACCGGTACAGGAAAAATAGACTTTTGCTCATCCGATACTTCTAATTGAGTACAAGCGTACCAGTTTTTTTCAGTAATATCCTTCAGCACTATATGTGGTTGAAAGCCGGTTCGTAATCGGTCACAAACTCTTTCTAATTTCAGTTTAAGTTGTTTCGCCCAATCCGGGAAAATAGAATCATCCGTATTCTCCATACACCGAAGTAATCTAGCAAAACTGTATAAGTCTGCAAATCTTTGAAATTCAGGTATCAACTTCATATACTCATCATCTAGCTGCTTAACCGATCTATATCCATTAATAAAATGGTCAATGTTTCTTCTACTCTCATTATCATCCGATTCCGTCAGGTCTCTTAACGCCGATGTAATATCCATCGCAAACCAGTGATACATAGAGTCATCAAAATCGATGGCACTGTAGCGGGATTCTTCTTGCATATAAAAGATATTATCCATCTCAAAATCATAATGTACGAGCCCAGTATGCCCCACTCCAAAAGGAAGCTCTGATAGCCAAGCTTCAATCCGCTCATATTCCTTAAGCGCCTTATGCTCCTCAGGATGCCTGCTCAATACGGAATAAATAAAATTCAATGAATCGACCCAGCTTTTGCGATAAGGTGTGCTCGGTGCATAGGTTTCCGAAAAATTATGCAGACGTGCAAGCGATTGGCCCCATTGATAAAAATGAGGTTCCTTCATCTCATCAAGTGAAACATATTCACCCTGGGCCTGTTCAAAAACTACCCCGTGATATCGCCCGTGATCCGTTAACAACGTCTCAATCCAATTACCAGACTTAGAACGCACAGGAGCGACGGTCTCATAACCTTGTTCTAATAAATACATCATAAAATCCAGCTCTGCCTGGATATTGTCTGCAGAATTATCCTCTTCATGAGTAAACCTTAAATAAAAGCGTTTACCATTCCACTGAAAGGTATAAATAAAATTGCTGCTGGCCCTTACCATCTTTAAGGTTCCAGGCTCATGATTCCAATACTTAATCATCTCTTTAGCAGGAAGATCGTTCTCCGTTCCCCGCACCATGTTCATTAAAGTCATCATTGTCCGATAGTGCCTCCTGCTTCATGACGGATTTGATTTTGGGTTCCCCCATTAACATTATCGGTAAATTATTCTATTAAATCAAGGAAATTTGATAGGCTCTATTATTTCTGAAAAAAGAAAAGTGTTCAGCTTAAACTTCAGTTTGTCATACTTGATTTCAAACTCAGCATGATCTCCGATAGCATGAGAAATCTGCACACTTATCCCCAGCGTATTCTCCGTCAAGTACCACCTTATATCCACTTCACTAGTATCTGCGTGCTGAAGTGAAGTCAACAATTCCTCATCTGATCTTTCAGTAAGAATATTTCTTTTGCTCAATAATATCGGATTGAGTCCGCTTTGCTTCAGCTCCTTCAAGTTAAACAAAGATCTGGCGCTTTCACCAATCGTTTCCCAGTTGAATTTCTCCCCCAGTACTGTTGTCCAACCTTGGGACTGCCCGATGGAGCTTTGCAAATGAAGTTCCCATTTAGGCTCCATCTTAGCCGTCCAATAGGAGGACAGGACGTAAATCACTTCATCATTTGCCAAAATCACCGAATGAATGGAACCTTTGATTGCGGTCTCCGCTAAATGCACTCCTTTTCGGGAAAAAATATCAACAACGGAGTAGCTTTCAATCGAGTTATCCATTAAGCGACTTTGAATAACGTTGCCGCATCGGCCGAGAATTGGCTGAGTTATTGCAAAACCTTTAGTTTCCGCTTTCCATAGCTGTTCACCGTCTCGCGTTAAACAAATGAATTCCCCACCGGTCAAATTTACGTATAAATTACCGTCTGCGCCCAGGGAAGGGCTGGTGTCAACGTAACTTTCCTCCGGTTGGTATATCCATTTCACTTCGCCATCCGGAGCAATGGCATATAACTGGCTAGAAAGACACCCATACATAACCCCATCCTGATCTATGACAGGGGGACGGTGCCCTTCTCCTTGACCCATCCGTTTCTCCCACAACAACTCTCCATCAGGACTAAAAGCATAAAGTTTGGAATTCACATTTTGACCAATATATATGATTCCTTCACGGGAAATAACCGGATCGCACCAAAATATGGACGAGCACTTGTAAACCCATCTTATGGTTCCATCCGCATCAAAAGCATAGAGTCTCCCAATAATTTGTGACTCATCTTCATATGTACACAGGTAAATATGCCCTTTGCTGTTTACCACCGGCCTGCCATACGGCACACCATCCACTGCGGTCTTCCAATTTATCCGGCCGTTTTCGTCAACCGAAATGAGCTGATTATCTCGAATGCTATTGGTCGCAACCAAAATGGAGGCTGGGCTGATCAGCAGGGGAGACATAAGGGATGCCTTAGTCTCCAATAGCAGCTCCACAGTGTCAGATTCAAAGCAAACCCGAAACAGTTTGCCGTATTGATGATTAAGCTCGAAATCACCCTGCCCCACAGCTAAAATGGCTCTCCCTTGTTCATCCACTGTAAACGAGCTTAATCCATATGAAAAATCCGGCCGCCCCGAGTCAACAACTCGCTTCAAAACTGAAAGCGATGTTGGAGCTCTGAATCGGGATTGTCTGGTCCAATTAGCCTCAATGGGATGAATGGCTAATGGACGATAGCTGCCTTGTTGAAAACTGCCTATTCCTTCGTTGTTTTTATAATCGACCATATTTTTCCCATCCTTTGTTATATAAGTTAAGGGATACAAACTAGAAAATTTGTATCCCTTAAGCCTAATTAAAATCTTAGCTAGGCTGGTTTGGTCAAACAAGTTATCCGAGCCGGACCAGTTAAGGTCGAATTTCCCCGAGTCTTTGGACACATTGAATTCGTCGTAGCGATATCGTGTGATATGCTCACATTAATGAATCATCATCAAAAATTCAACGTAAAAAGCGAAAAACTGCTTCCCATAACATCGGTTAGATGTGTTGATGGTTGAACGAAGGGTTCATTCGGCATTGGGTACTGGGGTGGGCTATAACTAATAAAAGAAACCACATGAGTATTATTCACATGTGGTTCTAACTAAATTATTTTAAAAATTAATCAATCCCAAAATCACACTAATCAATCTTCAATAGCTCAATTACACCGGATCTCAGGAGAATCTGAGGAATGGAATAAATGTATTCTATACAGTTATTTCGTAGGCAAATGCAATCATTTTGACTTTAGCTGCATTTTATACAACTAAAAACACGAGAAGCCACCACTAAGGCTGTAAATCAAGAATATAGCTGTACAAAATACACTTATACCCATCGGCTGGAGGGATTCGAGAAATATAGTTGTACGATGTACAATTAAACTCGCTTCTACGTATTGCTCCATGGCTTTCTATACAGATAGATGGTGAATAGCCCCTTATAGCTCTGCTCTCTTTACTTTATCGGGACTATACTCCCACATCTGCAGCCCCGCACCGATCATTCCACATAAATTACCATAATAGGCTGCTTCAATACGAACATTTTCCAGCATCGATGGCATTACTCTGCCCTTTACTTCCCTTCTAATGTCTTCAAACAAAAGTTCGCCTGCTTCAGCAACTCCACCGCCAATGACGATGACTTTAGGGTTAAAAATATGGATTAATGAAGCAATCGCGGATCCGAGCGCAGCAATCGTGTCTTCCATTAACTCTGTAGCCAGAGAGTCACCTGCCCGCCATCTCGCTATCACTTCCCGTGAGTCTACATTCTCTGGGGACTGGTTATGTAATAAAAGCTTGTCGCGCATGCGACGTGCGATACTTGTGCCTGAAGCATACTGCTCCAAGCAGCCTGTTCCACCACAAACGCATGCAGGGCCTTTGAAATCTACGGACATATGGCCTAACTCTCCAGCCCCACCCCAAGAACCGTGGACAAGATGGCCGTCTACGACTATCGCTCCACCCACGCCCGTACCAAGGGCAAGACAGATAAAATCTTTTACCTCTTTGCCTGAACCTAAATATTTCTCTGTTATTGCTAATACATTCACGTCATTATCAACGATTACCGGAAGTTGAAACTGTGTTTGAAGCAAATCCTTCAAAGCTGTGCCAGCATAGCCAGGAATAAGCTCCGAAGCGGAGCGGATACGCCCCGCCTCCCAATCCATTTGCCCTGCCGATCCTACGCCAATTCCTTGGAGCTGAATTCCCGCTTGTTGTGCTGTTATTTCATCCATTAATGTCTGAATAGCTAGTATAATACGATCCATTGTTTTCGTCTGTCCAGTCAATGTGCTTAGGCTTACAGTATGTAAAACGTCCCCTTGTGAAGAGACGAGTCCGGCATTAATTTTCGTGCCGCCAATATCTACTCCGATCGCATATTCTATATGAGGATCATACCCTTCCATCGCGGACTCACCTCCGTCAGTCATTGAAATTGCTCACGGCCTTAACATATCTCGAAGTGATCAATTGTGGCCTAGTAATTGCACTTCCTACAACAACATAGGATGCCCCCGCATTCTTAGCTTTTGCTGCGTCTTCCGGTGTCCATATCCGTCCTTCCGCAACAACAGGAATGTTCACTAATTTGCTTAATTGTTGAATTAAGACAAGGTCCGGTCCTTCCTGCTGTGTACTGTATGGGGTGTAGCCTGAAAGCGTGGTACCGATGAAATCCACACCTAATTTCTCAGCGGCAAGCCCTTCCTCAAATGTCGAAATATCCGCCATAACCAGCACACCTCTCAGATGTGCATATTCTATTAATGGCTTTACTGACTCTAAGCGTTCTTCCCGATTCGTTACATCAAGCGCAACAATCTCTGCTTTTGCAGAAACAATCGCCTTCACTTCATCTAAGGTTGGTGTTATAAATATGGCTGATCCGGGAATATCCCGTTTAATAAGTCCAATGACCGGTACATTTACTTCTTTTTTGATAGCTACAATATCTGGAACACCATTTGTCCGGATTCCTATAGCTCCTGATTGAACCGCTGCTCTTGCCATTTTAGCCATTGTATCCCCACCATGAAGCGGCTCATGCTCAAGTGCCTGACAGGAAACAATCAGACCTTTCACCGGAAAGATATCACTTATTCGAGTCATTATTAACCCTATCCCTTCGCTTCAAGAATATAATCTAATATTCTATTGTTCAGAGCTTCCACCCGCTCCTGATCGGAATCCTTAATCGGTAAAAGCGGCATTCTTGGCTGACCTGTTTCAAATCCGCGCACACTAAGGATCGCTTTACACGCACCATATAATGAAGGAAAGGATAGCAATTCAACAATGAGATCATTGACGATAAACTGCCATTTCTGCGCCTCAGCCATCTCTCCTTGCACATAACATTGTTCCACTTTTAGGAATAACTCGGGCATCACCCCATAAGTTCCACCAATCCCGCCATCTGCCCCAATACTGCGGCCCGCCAAATACTGCTCATCTGGTCCATTTAAGACTAGAAAGTTCTTCCCGCCTGCGGCTTTAAATTGCTGAAGCTCAAACGTGCTCTCCGCCGAAATTTTCACCCCGATTACTTTATCCTGAGCTGCCATCTTAATCAGCAAGCTTTTCGATAATTGAAAGCCTGTAGTTTGCGGGATGTGATAGATAATAAATGGAAGCGCCGTACTATCAATAATCGCCTGCCAATGACTTTCAACACTGTCCGGTGACAGACGATAATAGATCGCTGGAACAGCCGATACGGCATGTGCGCCAACTTTCTCAGCATGGATAGCTAGTTCAACACTGTCTCTTGTAGATGGGGCACCCACGTGAGCAATGATTGTAAGCTCTTTTCCAACCTCTGCTATAACTGCCTCGAGCATTTGTTTGCGTTCTTCTACAGATTGCAGCATACCTTCGCCAGAGCTTCCGCCAACATAAAGACCTTTTACTCCCGTAGAAGCATAATGACGAGCTAATTTTCGGGCTGCTTCTTTATCGATTTCCCTCTCAGCATCATAACTGGAGTACATAGCAATAATAATGCCTTTAAAGGATTCAAGATCATATGATTTCATAAATTACAGCCTCCATCGTTTAATTCATTACTATTAATTTTCGTTGTTATAGGAACAGTTATCCTTTTACAGCCCCCATAGTAATCCCTTGGGTAAAGGCTTTTTGGAACATTAGAAAAATTGCAATCATAGGAATAGAGGCTAACGCAGCACCCGCCATAAGCAATCCATAGTTTGTTGTGAATTCACCCCGAAGAGTCGCTACCCCAAGTGGTAATGTCATCATTGAAGTCGATCTGGTCATGATCAGCTGACTGAAATAATCATTCCAAGAAGTGATGAAAGTAAAGATTGCCAGTGCCCCTATTGCAGGCTTTAACAAAGGTAAAATGATGGTTCCGAACAAACGAATCTCAGAGCTGCCATCTATTTTGGCTGCTTCAATTAATTCTCCTGGAATCGTCTGCGCGAACTGCTTCATTAGGAAGACTCCAAATGGCCAGCCAATCGCCGGTAAAATAAGCCCTTTATACGTGTTGACCCACCCAAAATCTGCAAGCATCGTAAACAGCGGGACAAGAATAACTTGCTTAGGCAATGCCATAGCGGCAACAAACAACGTAAAGATAATCCCTCGGCCAGGAAAAGACTTTTTGGCAAGCACATATCCAGCACAGGAAGAAACGATACAAATCGCTGCCATTTCACAAAAAGCAATGATGAAACTGTTAAACATCCAGCGCTCAACGGGATTCTTAAATAACTCGGTCCAGTTTTGCAGAGTCGGCTTAGCCGGAAACCATTCCGGGGGGATCGTTGTTGCCACAGTCTGAAGCTTAAATGCCCCTGAAACCACCCAATAAAAAGGGAAGATAAAAAACAACGTTGCTAGAATCAACAGGATGGTCGCTAATATTTTTGGAATCGTCAATTCTTTTTTCCATTTGCTTACTTTCTTAGATTGGCCAATAGGTGCTCTCAGTTCTAACGGATTCGTAGAATTCATGATGTCCCCTCCTTAATACTCAACATCACTGCCAAAGTATTTGAATTGAATGATAGAAATGATCCCGATCACAATCGCAAGGATGACACCCATCGCCGAGGCATATCCAAAATGACCGAGCATAAAGGCTTGTTCGTAAACGCCATACATAACAGTCGATGTGCTATACACAGGTCCACCCGAGGTGAGCAACTGAATTAGTGCAAAACATTGAAAGGTGTTGATCGTGGTAATCACGATAATATATAAGTTCGTTGGCATTAGCATTGGCCATAATATTTTCCTGAAAATCTGCCAAGGCGTCGCTCGATCAATCTCAGCTGCTTCTATGTAAGAAGTAGGAATGTTCCCAATAGATGCCACATATAAAATGATCGGCTGCCCTACAGAGGTCGTTATCAGAACCACGATAATAGCAAGCAGTGCAGTCCTCGTATCTCCTAACCAGGATATAGGCTCCATTCCCAAAAAGCTGGTCAAATAATTTAGAATCCCATAGTTCGGATGATAGATCCAGCCCCAAACGACTGTGATGCTTACGACCGAGGATACAGCCGGCAAATAGAACACTCCGCGGAAAAACGATCTGGCAAACTCTTTTTTCTTATAAATATTCATAGAGATAAATAACGAGAAAATAATAACGATGGGTACGGTGATGAGTACAAGCAATAATGTATTTCCCATCGACTTCCTGAAGTTATCATCTTTTATTAAAGAGATATAATTATCGAGGCCAATAAAGCTGAAATCTCTCAAGGAGTAATCAAAGAAACTAATATAGACCCCTTTCACCATCGGATAAGCTACAAAAAGCAGGAAAAACCCAAATGCCGGCACTAAAAAGAGATAACTCATCATCCAGTCGCGAATCACATAACCTTTTATTTTGCGAACCGTTGTCCCCACAGTCCTTCCCCATTTCTTCGATGATTTAAAAAGAAAAGAGTGCTTCCCGCACTCTATTCTTTTGGACACCATTCACTTTTTTTATTTCATTGCAGCCTTTGCTTTCGTAATCGCTTCGTTTGCTTTTGCAGCAAAGCTGTCCAAAGCTTCTTTACCGGTTGCTCCTCCAGTTAAAGCACGTTGTAATTCAGGGAACCAGAAAGTACGAATATCAGCATATCCATCGGCAATGGTAGGTGCATCTGTTGTGAATTTACGAGCATACTCAGCGTATTTGTACTCTGCATCATCATAGAGGCCTGTAATCGAATTACGAACAGACAAACCACCTGTTTGAATCAAGTTTTTCTTCCCCCATACAGGATCATTAGCAATAAAATCAATCAGCTTCTTAGAAGCTGCAATCTTAGCTTCATCACCATTATTGAATACAGCCATACCGCCGAGGTAAGGTTCAAGCTTAGGTTCCGATCCATCTAAAGTTGGGAATGGAAGCAGAACATCTTCGAATTCAACCATTTTTTTAGATACGTTCTGAGCTTTAAGTACTGCAGAATAGTTGAGTGTAAAGGCTAATTTCCCTTGTAAAAATAAGTCGTTCACGTCAGCAGCCGCAAGGGAAGCCGCACCAGAAACGCTAAGTTTATCTTTTGTAGCTTGAACGATCCAATCCAACGCTTTCGCAGCATTATCAGTATTGATAGCGACTGCGGAATTATCTTCATTTAGAAATCTGGATACACCTAAGTTAGCAAGATATGCACGAGTTCCTTGATCTCCAGCCTGGCTCTTCGCGAAGAATCCGGTAGGAATAACATCAGGTGCTTTTTCTTTAACAGCTTCCAGCGCTTTCTTATATTCTTCAAACGTCCAAGTTCGGTCTTCCTTATCCAGAGGAAGCAAATCTAGCGCGCCAATCTTCTCAAAAACGGTCTTGTTTACCGCCATCATAAAAGGAGCTGTATTGATCGGATACATAAAGATCTCTTCGCCAACACTAGACTGTTTCCAAAAGGCTTCCGAAATATCATTTTTCACTTCATCGGTCACCATATCATTAAGAGGTGCTAATAAGTCCTTTTTACCCCAGTCAATAATCCGTCCAGGAGCATCATAAATTACATCAGGTGCGGTATTCGAAGCAATTGCCACATTCAGTTTTTCAGGGCCGCCTTCAAAGGTGATCATCTCAAGGTTGACTTTAATTTCCGGATTCTTCTCATTAAAAGCTGCAATGATTTCCTTCTCATATTTGCCAACTTCACCATCTAAAGCTTGAAAGCTCGGAAAATTCCACCATGTTATTTCTACTGGTTTAGCAGCAGTCTCAGTGGCCGCGGGCTCACTCTTATCAGTATTATTACTTGGTTCATTGGCGGAATTCGCTGTATTCGTATTTCCGCATGCAACTAACTGTGTACCTAAAAGTGCGACACCAACAATGCTCATTAGCCCTTTTTTCATTGCTCTCATGTGCTACCCCCTATTATTTTTGTGGAATAGAATGCTTTCTCATTCCTTGCGCTAATCATAAATCAATTATAAATTCAGGAGAATCCCACTCCTTTTACATTTAGGGTCGTATTCTGACCTATACCTTCTTTCAGCCCCTCTTCAATGTTATAATACATTACATATTTCACCTATAATTATTTTAATTTTTAGCTTATAACTTACATTTGATGATATCGTTGTTGAAAAATCCACTATAAATCTAGTCTTCCGGAGGGATTTCATGTACAAGCTTATGATTGTAGAGGATGAACCGTTAATACGGACGGGATTAAAACATTACTTTTCGTGGCAGGAGCTTGGTGTTCAGAGTATTGTTGAAGCGGAGAATGGAAAAGAAGGCGTCGCTACCGCACTACGTGAGCAGCCAGATTTAGTGATCACTGATATTCGCATGCCCGAAATGGATGGTCTTCAGATGATAGAAGAGCTTCGCCAATTCCTTCCTGATACTTTGTTTATTATTTTGACAGGATTTAATGATTTCGAATACGCTCAACGAGCCATCAAACTTGGGAGTGTGCATGCTTTTTTACTCAAACCCCTGGAATATGAAGAAAGCCTAACCGTGATTCAAGAATGCATGAACAAGCTGCAACTTAAACAACAAGAACAAAGGAAACGTTCTACTCTGGAAGGCTCACAGCTTATAAAGCTACTACTCGAAGAAGAACAACCTGCAATTGACACTAATTTAATCGCTGAATTATGTGGTTTCAAAAGTAAACATTATCTGTATCTCCCTTTTGTTTTGGCAGGTTTCCCTATCAGAGATACACCTTCACCATCCACAAGGTGGATGCGAGAACAGGCGACTAAGTTCATACATCTTGCAACGGAGGCCTATCTCCCGGCAAGTCTGCCACGATCTATTTTTACATATGCTGCTAAATCCAAACTATACGGGCTAATAGTCATGGGATCACAGACTGCAACGAGCATTGTCCCTTTTGAGACCCAAGTACTTACTGAACTCGATCAGTATTTGAACAAGCTTACGTTAGAACATCATCTTGCCCTTTATCTTGCCATAGGTACAGTGACGAACGAACTGTCTCAAATCACTTCATTACTTCACGAGTCTGAAAAGCTGTTATATCAACGTTTCTATCAGAATGAACGGAATATATTCCATATCTCTTCTATAAAGGCAGGCGCCACAGCTACTAAACCAACACTTATTCAACTAGATGACAACGATAAGAAACGAATAATCTCCTGCATCGAAAATGCCAATAAACAAGAGATTCTACAATTAATGCAACGATTGGCACAAGATATTTTGCATAAAGCAGATGGCCCTTCACCTGATCTATGGCTTGCATATGTACAAGAAATCATAAGTGTCATTATCCGCTTCGCTAATAAAAACCACATTCATAGGGATGGTGTGTACAGCGATAAACTATTAAACCTTACTTTTGTTGAGGATTTTCACTCCCTTGAGGTCATGTTCGAGTGGCTGGGGAATTGGATGGTTCATCTGGGGAACATATATACCGAAGGTCTGACGGATAACCATCAGCAGGATGTGATTATCTTTGAACATATTAAATCCTTCATTAGAGCTAATATTGATCAAGATATTACTCTACAAATGGTAGCGGATCGCTTCTTCTATAACCCTTCTTATTTAAGCCGTCTGTTCAAAAGAAAACTCGATAAGAACTATATGCGATTTGTAACCGAAATCCGTATGGAATACGCGCAGGAATGCTTAAAAAAACCGGAAATTCTAGTGACCGATGTCTGCACAATGTGTGGTTACAAGAGCTATAAGCATTTCGTTAAAACGTTCCGGCTCTTCACCAACATGACCCCATCAGACTATAGAAAACAATCGGGGTGGTAAGTAAAATGATGCAAATAAACCAGCCAAAAAAACGCTATCGGATGCGGCATGTTAATCGGCAGATTTTTGTGCTGATGATCCTGACCATTACCATTCCTTTGCTGATTATATCCGCGATTATCTATATTTTTTCAAATCAAGCCGTCAAAAATGAATATCAAAGCAGCTCTAATCTCATCCTTAATAATCTTTCTTTCAACATCGACCAGTATCTGCAAAGTATTGAAAAAGGGACCCTTAATGCCCAAGTAGATAGTCAATTACAAACCGCTCTCGAGCATTGGACTATCAACAAAGATAATATCGGGAATGATCTAAGTATTCAGTATGGAAACACGATTGAACAGTTCATCAGCGGGATTGAAATGACGATTAAAAATGTCGACAGTGTGCAGATTTTCGCGGGGTCACGTGTATTCTACTCCGCCAATTTCAATCGTGCGGATTATGATGTGAAGGACTACACCCAAGAGGATTGGTATTTACAGACGCAGCAAAAAAAGGGGGGCGTAATCCTGTTTGGAAGTCATCTCCCCTTCTATCGCACCAATTCCAAACAATCCGTCATCTCCATCGCCAGAGTCATTAATAAAAAAGGAAGCAAGCAGCCCTTAGGTGTCATGTTAATCGATATCCGGCTGGATTCATTACGGGAAATCTTAAAGCTGTCCGAGAATAGCAAGCGGAAATTTATTATTTTAGACGATAAGGGGGGCAACGTTTACAGCTCAGATTCATTGGAGACGAGTCCTTTAGAGCCAGTCCCTATCGACAAACAGGCGCTTAACACTTTTATGAACAATGACGCCGGGAGCTTATATGGTACTTTTGATGACAAGGATTCGTACATTAATTTTGTTACTTCTCCTTACTCCAACTGGAAGGTCATTCAATATATTGATGAAAAAGAGATGACTAAGCAGGCTTCTTTTCTTGGCAAAATCATTTTAACCTTGGCGCTCTTATCGCTTGTCACTGCACTCTTATTTATGTATATCCTCTCGGAACGCGTAACCAAACCTATTATTCTGTTAAGTCGGAAGGTGAAGCTGGTGGGGATGGGGAATTTCGATGTGGATTTGTACAGTAATCGTCAAGATGAATTTGGGGTTCTATATAATGGAATTCGTAAGATGGTTAAAGATTTGCAAAACTATATTGAGCGATCTTCGATGGCCAAGGCTCAACAAAAAGTAGCCCAGTATGGTGCGCTCAAAAGCCAAATCAATCCGCATTTCCTGGCAAATGTCCTTGAATCTATTCAAATGAAAGCCATCATCAATGGACAAAGAGAGATTGGCGAGATGGTGGGGATCGTGGGCAGATTGTTTCGGATTCATATCCAGACTGGGAAAATCACCGTTACCCTGCGCGAAGAACTTGAGCATGTCCGGCTATATGTGAAGATTCAGCAGTTGCGTTTTGGGGATAAATTACAGTACATGGAGCAGCTAGATCCGCAATGCGAAATCGTTAAGGTCATGCACTTCTCCTTGCAGCCCATCGTAGAGAATGCTATCGTACACGGCCTAGAAAGCCGCAGTGAACCAGGTCTGCTTGAGGTATCCTCGGTGATATCGGGGGAGGATATGCTGATTATCGTTAAAGATAACGGCATTGGCATCGAGGAAGAGAAACTTAAGCAGCTGCGTTTCCGTCTCTCTCAACCCTCAGATACCTTAGATGAAGAACATATTGGCATTAAAAATGTTCATGATCGCATTCAATTTCATTTTGGCGAAAAATATGGAATTGAAATTTCCAGTCACGTAGGTGAAGGAACGACAGTGATCATCCGACTTCCCGCGTAATCCTAGACATTTTGCTCAGTAATGCCTAATTCAGGATCAAAGGTAAGCATTTTCGTCGCTATTTTATCAATAAAAAACCGATCATGACTAACTGTTACTACAGCGCCAGGAAAATGAATCAACGCCTGCTCCATCACCTGAATACTGGTTAAATCCAAATGGTTAGTGGGCTCATCTAAAATAATGACAGCAGCTCCGGAGAGAAGGCATTTCGCTAAAGCCACTCTGGCCTGCTGTCCGCCTGAAAGGCTGCCAATCGTTTTACTCAGATCCATTTCCGAGAATTGCAGCATCGCTAGAAATTTATTCACCTTTTTCCGCGGTGCGTCCAGTCCCAGTCCATAAACATTTACGGCATGGCTGACGGTATCTTTATGATCCAGCTCATCCCACATCTGATTAAAGTGCGCATAACCGACCCCGCGTTCCCAAGTCACTTCCCCCGATTCCGGTGCTTCTTGTCCAGTCAGTACTTTGATTAGTGTCGATTTTCCGCTGCCGTTCGGACCCACGATAGCTATCCGGTCTTCCTTTTGAATATCGAAGCTAATGTTCTGGAAAATGGAGCGGCCATCATAAATTTGTCCAATCCGCCTCACTTCCCCCAGCTTGTCAGGAAAACGTAAATTACTATAAATATCAGTGATTAATACGTTAACTGGATGAGGTTCCACTCGTTTTTTCATATCCGTTAGCTTACGGGATAGACGGTCCTTAGAAGACTTCTTACTACCACGGTTTTCAATGGCCTCGGACTCCATAATGAGAAGTTCTTCTTCCCACTCAAATTGCCGATCGAGCACTTTTTTACGCATCTTCTTTTTACGAACGTAATCCGTATAATTGCCTTCATATTCCTGAAAATGATAGTTCTCGATTTCTATCGTCCGCGTGACCACTCTGTCAATAAATTGCCGATCATGAGAAACCAGAAGCATCGCCCCATTGAAACGGTGCAGCCACTGCTCCAACCATACGATCCCTTCCATATCCAAAAAATTAGTAGGCTCATCGAGCAATACAACATCGGGCGCTTCAATTAAGACTTAGCCAGTGCCGCGCGGTTCCTCCAGCCTCCGGATAACTCCTCTACAGGTTGATGCCGCGATCTCTCATCGAATCCTAATTTAGTCAGCACCGTATTGATTTCCACAGATACATTCCAGCCATCCAAATGCTCCATTTGTTCAAAAAGCTCAGCTTGGCGCTCTAAAAGTGCATTCATCTGGACATCATCCGACACCTGCCCAAGCTGTTCTCCTATTTGGTTAAGCTCCTGTTCAATGCGTGCTACCTCTTCGAAGCAAAGTTCTAACTCTTGTTGTACAGACAAAGACCCGGAAAGCTCCGAAAATTGAGAGAAGTAGCTGATATTCACATTGGGATCTAACTCTACTTTTCCTGCCGTTGGCTCCTCTTTTCCCATGATTAGCTTAAAAACAGTAGATTTACCTGCTCCATTTCGTCCGATTAAGCCAATACGTTCACCCTTGCTCACACGAAAATAAATATCTCGAAAGATCAATGTATTCTCATATTTCTTAGTTACGTTCTCCATTCGGATTACGCTCAAGTCTATCACTCCTAGTTCGTATAGATCAGAATTCATCGTTGAATACCCAAAAAGCTATTATAGCACTAATTAAAAAAAGGACTTTATAATCATATTATTACTTATATTTATTTCCGATATATGTATTTATATTAATATAAATTTATAAATACATAAGGAGGATTACAATGAGTTTGCTAAAATCATTCAAGAAAAATGCTAGTGTTATTATGTGCATTACCCTGCTCTTTTCTCTTTTTATTGTGTATCCGGCAAGTGCTTCTACCTTCTTCCAAGACCGCTTTGAAGAGGGCGATAATCTATGGACATCCACTAGTGGGAATTGGACTATTGTTGAGGACGAAGGTAACAGCGTATATTACCAGTCTGCCACAAAAGAAGGACGTACTTCTGCAGGTGATCCAGCCTGGAGCGATTACACTGTGGAAGCGGATGTAAAAGCAGTTGATTTTAATGGCTCAAACAGAACTTATGTTGCGGGCAGATACATAGATGGAAATAATTTTTATGCAGCTTCTTTGTATAATAATAATAATGATGGCATGCTGGAAATTAGAAAGAAGGTTTCTGGATCTACTACAACTTTGACCAGCAAACCTTACGCTCTGCAAACAGGAGTTTGGTATAATGTAAAACTCGAAATGAGCGGAAATACCATCAACATGTATGTAAATGATACGCTGGAGCTCTCAGCTTCCGATTCCAAATTAAAAAAAGGTGCAGCAGGGCTCGTTACCTTTAAGACAATTACGATGTTCGACAATGTGACCGTTTCTGACACCATTGGCACTACACCGACACCAACACCTACTGCAATACCGACTCCGACTGCTTCACCAACGCCAACTGCTACGCCGACACCGACGGTTACACCGACACCGACTGCTTCACCGACTCCGACTGTTACACCGATACCGACTTCTTCACCAACGCCTACTGCTTCACCGACACCTACTGCTACGCCGATACCGACTGCTACGCCGATACCGACTGCTTCACCAACACCTACTGCTTCACCGACTCCGACTGTTACACCAACGCCTACTGCTACGCCATTACCGACTGCTTCACCAACGTCTACTGCTATACCGACACCGACTGCTTCACCAACGTCGACACCGGTTCAGGTTAGTGAATATGATTTGGCTGGGTTTGCCACAGGAACAACAGGTGGTGGAAATATCCAAGAAACCAGTCCACTCTATAAAAAGGTATATACCGCAGAAGATCTTGCCACTGCACTGAGAAAAGGATCCAAAATAAAGGTTATTGAAATTATGAACGACTTGGATCTGGGATGGATTGAAATTTCTGATGCAGCAAAGATCTCCCCATTTAGCGCTCATAACAATGCTTTAACACATCCCGTATTAATAGAGACTGGTGTCAGCAAAGTGACTATAGACAACTTCGACGGTTTGACCATTTTCTCTGCTAAGGGTGCAACCATTAAACATGCCGCTTTTACCTTTAAAAGAAGCTCTAACGTCATCATCCGCAACCTTGAATTTGATGAGCTGTGGGAATGGGATGAAGCAACCAAAGGAAATTACGATAAAAACGACTGGGACTACATCACCATTGAAAACAGCAACAACGTATGGATCGACCACTGCACCTTCAATAAATCTTATGACGGAGTTGTCGATGTTAAAAAAGGCAGCAACGGCGTCACCATTTCATGGTCATCCTTCTTAGGGGATGATAGAAACGCAAACAGCTGGGTCACTCAGCAAATTAATGCAATGGAAGCCGACAAGGCTGCCTATCCCATGTACGCTTATTTAAGAAGCAGCTCAGTTGGCCTAAGTAAAGACGACATTATTGCGATTGCCGCTAGTCAAAAAAAGGGCCATTTAATAGGCGCAACAGAATTTGCAGCTGATAATGCGCTTCTTTCGGTGACGCTCCATCACAACTACTATAAAGATATACAAGACCGCATGCCCCGCCTTCGTAGTGGTAATGCGCATGCCTATAACATTGTAATGGACAACGAAGATACCAGATTGGCTAAAAAACGTCTAACCTCCGCTATGGAAAAAGCGATCTCAAGCAAGGGGTATCATTTCGGGGTTACAAGTAACGGAGCCATCTCGACAGAAGGAGGAGCTGTATTACTTGAAAGTTCTGTAATCATTGATGTAGTCTATCCTCTTCGCAACAATCAAGCGGATGCAAATAATAGCAAATATACGGGTGCAATCGCAGCTTTAGATACGATCTATTCACTTGATGGAGCAACATTCAGAGGAGACAGTACAGCAAAGAACAGCCCTCTCTCCCCTGCACCCGCTGCCGTTAAAGCATTTGCATGGAACGGATTCACAACACTACCTTACAGCTACACTTCAGATGACCCAGCTAGTCTAAAATCCAGACTTACCGCTGTTGACGGCTCAGGGGCAGGCAAATTGTCCTGGTCAAACGAGGAATGGTTGAAAACAAATTATAGCAACTAACTCGACTAACTAATTACTGAACACATATCCCATTACAACAACGAGAAAAGTTACTAACTTAGTTGTCACACTAGCGCCACCTTTGCACCAAATTAGCGACATATTAGTGCTACTAGCGCCATATTAACGCCACATTAGCACCACTTTTGTACCGCCGAAATTGCTCAGACGCTCAGACAGTGATTTTACAGTTTAGAGTGTAATATTTACGAGGTCAGACGACGATTTTAATTTACAGTGCAGTATTTACGAGGCCAGACGACGATTTTACAGTTTATAGTGCAGTATTTACGAGGCCAGACGACGATTTTACAGTTTATAGTGCAGTATTTACGAGGCCAGATGGTTCGGACTCAGCAGCCCTTATTTCGAAGAATCCGGGCATTTCGCAGTGCTATCGGACTCAGATGCAGCTATTCATCCCAATATGCTCATTTTGGGTGTGGATTTAGACCAATAAGAGCTATACAGTCCGAAAACTCAGCAAAATGGTCCAAAAAGCCAAAATAGCTGCAATACAGTCCGTTAGGAGTGCTAAGAGCGTGAGGAACATGAGGAACATGAGAAACGTGAGGAGCGTTATTAACTTAGTTGCCACATTAGCGCCACCTTTGCTCCAAATTAGCGACATATTAGTGCTACTAGCGCCATATTACGCCAGATTAGCGCCACTTTTGTACCTTCGAAATTGCTCAGACGCTTAGGCGGTGATTTTACCGTTTACAGTGCAGTATTAGCGAGGTCAGACGACGATTTTACAGTTTACAGTGCAATATTTACGAGGCCAGATGGTTCGGACTCAGGAGCCCTTATTTCGAAGAATCCGGGCATTTCGCAGTGCTATCGGACTCAGATGCAGCTATTCAACCCAATATGCTCAATTTTGGTGTGGATTTAGACCAATAAGAGCTATACAGTCCGAAAACTCAGCAAAATGGTCAAAAAAGCCAAAATAGCTGCAATACAGTCCGTTAGGAGTGCTAAGCGCTTGAGAAACATGAGAAGCCTGTGAAGCGTGAGAAGCGTGAGAAACATGAGGTGCCTGAGGAACATTAAGCGCCTATAGCCCCCCTGAGGAGCATTAAGCACATACAGTCCCGATAGGAGCATCAGGAGTTTGTTCTCATTTAACAAGTGGCGTGTTTGGTGTTAAAAGGTAACTCGAAAAGTTAGTATAATGTCCCAACAATAACAAAAAGGCCGCAACCAGCGGCCTTTTTCTATATTACAACTCCCAACACATATTCACTAAAATCGCTTACCGCTCATTTTTTCAGAATATCAATATACTCTTCTTTCTCTCGATCTGCCCCCGCATTAAGTTTCAGTCGCAGTGACTTCGGGTGATCCAACACATTACTGCTGAAGTAACTTATAAATCCATCATCAGATCCACTACCAGAATTCGGATTAATTTTAATGTCGTGCTTCCCAACCTGCGCTGTTAATTCATAGGGGAGCTTTTGAAACAGTTCATTTCGGACGATCCAATCCGTTTTCAATTCCTCATTTATCGTAAATTTGAGGGCTATGCTTAACGGAGAAAGCTCGACTTCGGCTAGTTTTACTTCCTGTCCATCAATTATGAAAGGGTGGTCAACAACTAATGTCTCCGTCTTCAGCTCCCAAAACTTAGGATCAATAGAGAAGTTCACTTTTAAACGATCAGAATACCGCATGTCGGATAAAACCGTTCCTGTTTTCGGTTTACTTAACATTCCCGGGTCTACAGAGGCAATCTGAAAATCCGCTACTACGTCTGTTGGCCTTGGTTTATTTCGGTCCAGTGAAAATACAGTTTTGCCGAGCCAAGTATATATGGTTCCCTCTGCGTGTGCTCCCATTCCGCCTCTATTCCCATTCTCCTCCATTACGTCTCGTCCAGTTTCAGCATCTGTCAGCTTCACACTATTTACACTGTACACTTCCTGACCATCACTTGTTGTCCCTGTATACAGCAGCATGATTTTATTTTCATCAGCAAGTACAGCATTTAGAGTAATTTTATATCCATTTGATTCAGCACTCTTATTAACGATTTGTACATAATCATTCCGTATTGCAGACTCTAGTGTAAGAGCATCAATATCAGCTGCAGCCAATGTTTTAAAAGGCTCCAATACGCCCCAATCAAACGTTTCAACACTCGAAGTCCCTTGCTGTGGCAACAGCTGGGTTGGATTGAAGAACAGCAAGCCCGCTATCATCACTGCAGCCGCCAGCACAGACATCGCACTTTTTGTGAATATTAACCTTCTGCCACGTTTCTTGCCTAATTCCAAACCTGCTTGGATCGCATAGATCTGAGCGGCTGCATTCTCTATTTTTTGTTCTTGTGGGATACGTCCGGCATCGCTTAACATGGCAAGCTCCTCTTGACTACTCATTGTTCCATTCACCCCGATTCTTTATGATGGTTCGCAACTGCTTGAGCCCCTTATGCTGCCAAGTCTTAACCGTCCCCTCGGGTTTATTCATAATGTTAGCGATCTCAGTCAAGGTCATATCATTGTAGTATTTTAGCAGCAGCACATGGCGATACTTGGGCTTAACCTGCTCGAGTGCCCACAGCATTTCCATCCGATGATGGCCAATGTGTGTGACCTGTTCTCCTATTCTTTCATCTACCAGCGGCATGGAACGTTTTCTTCGTCTTTGTTCATCTATGCAGACATAAATTAGAATGCGAATAATCCATGATTTGAATGCTTTGGGGTCCTTTAAAGTTTTTCTTTTAATCCAGGCCCGGCAAGTCATTTCCTGCATCGCTTCCAGCGCATCGTTTCGGTTCCGCAAGTAACTATAAGCAATACTGTATAGTTGTTCTCTATGTACCAATATCGAATCGTAAAAATCTGTCTCGCTCCGAGTATCAATAATCGTTACTTTTTTCATTTCTGCATTAGTCATCGTCATATCCTTCCTTAGCCTCCTCTCTTCAACCTTTCATAGATTAAGACGGGGGAGGTATAGAAACGGTTTTTATTTCACTTAACTTTTTTTCGCCCAAAGCTCTCTAAATTATAGCATTCTATAAAAATTGAACGAAAAATGTTATGATGAGTTATATTGGACATAATCAATAGTACGCACTCAAAAGTGCCATAGGTACTAAAAAGTACCCATACCTTGGAGGTTATCATGACAACAACATCTACAACAACTGTCAAGAAAAAATACAATATTTCTGTTGAAGCCACACTAGAGGTCATCGGAGGGAAATGGAAATGCGTAATTCTATGTCATTTAACTCATGGCAAAAAACGCACCTCCGAGTTAAAACAGTTGATGCCCGGCATTACTCAAAAAATGTTAACCCAGCAGCTACGCGAGCTTGAGGCAGATGGAATCATCAACCGAATTGTTTATAATCAGGTTCCACCAAAAGTAGAATACGAGCTTAGTGAATATGGGGATAGTTTAAGCGATATTTTGACTGCATTATGTAATTGGGGAGAACAACATATCATTAAACAATACGGCGATAAATACGCTGTTTTAGAGGATAACATCTTAAATAAATAAACCGCTATATGAAGGAAATGGTTGGAGATTTATGCTGTGAGAGTTGTACTTCAATTATACACCCACGAAAAAAGGACAGCTGAATCAGATCGATTCAACTGTCCAAAGCATTGATTCACCCGTCCCTTAAATGGCGCACAGAGACATAACTTAAATTACGCCCTCTCCTCCAATAGCAGTTGCTGTGAATGATATGGGTCCAAATAGATTGATAGGCAAGTTGCTATCATTCTGAATTACCAATTCATAGTTGTGGACTCCAATATAAGCACCATCGACCCACTGAGCACTTAATTGAATATCAGTAATTGTAGTAAAACGATAAAAGGATCTATAAATATCGACTCCAGCTCGTCGGATGATAACAAGAAATTGGCTATTAGCAAGTGCAGTAAGACTAAAACTACCATTTAACTCGACTCTACTGGAGAAAGAAGCCGGATTAGCCGGACTAATATTTACTTGTGCTGTGGCTAGACCCGCTCCAGCTCCAGGAATCCCTGCAACCGTTATAGCAGTAGTAAACGGATCTAACGGGATTTTTGCCTGTGACCCATAACTTATTATTGTCGCCATTTATCATCACTCCATTTCAAGGTTATAGAGTAGTATATTGTGAATCCGCAATGATAGATTGGACTTAATTCCTGATGATTATATACATTTAAGGTATACTTTGCTAGATCATATAAACCTAGATACCTTGTCAATCACCATACGATTTCCACTCATTGACAACACCCCTGTTCAGCATTACAATAATTCACATATCATGAACAACGATGACAAAGGGTAAGTAGACAGACGAACATGGTCTTCAGAGAGCCGGTGGTAGGTGCGAACCGGTGACCAGCGTATGCTCGAATGGCCTTTATAGTTGTTTTTCCGAACTATCTTAATGGATACAGTAGGGAAAACCGGGGTTCCCGCCGTTATCAAGGGACCTGTATCGAGAATAAATTCAACCTCTCCGTACAGGTAAGAGAAGATCGTAAGCCAAGAATCGTAAGGTGACACGATCATTTAAGGTGGTACCACGACAACTTCGTCCTTATTGGATGAGGTTTTTTTGTTATTTAAAGGAGGTGATGGCCATGGATGATGGCTGGTGGTGGCGACTCGAGTGTAACCAAGTGCTAAATAACAGGAGGAATTTATATGATGAACGAACGTGTCTTAACTGGAGATCGAGTGACTGGAAAGCTTCACCTTGGCCATTACGCCGGCAGCTTGCAGACCCGTGTAGCCCTTCAGGAGCAATATGAAACTTTTGTGTTTTTAGCGGATATTCAAGCCCTAACGACCCATTTTGATCGTTCACAGCTGCTGGGTCAACATCTGCATGAGATCACACTGGACTATTTATCTGCGGGTATAAATCCGGAGAAAACAACTATATTTATTCAATCGATGATCCCTGAAATCGCAGAGCTGACCCTCTTGTTCTCTATGTTTGTTACTGTGAATTCTTTACGGCATAATCCCACGATTAAAGCCGAATCGAAAAATTCGAGCTTAGATGAATTGTATTACGGTTTTCTTGGTTATCCAGTTAGTCAGACTGCTGACATAACATTTTGTAAAGCAACGATCATTCCTGTAGGGGAAGACCAACTCCCTCATCTGGAATTAACCCGCAAAATCGTCCGCAGATTCAACGAGCTTTACAGCCCGATACTGGTGGAACCCAAAGCGCTGATCAGTGAGACGCCGAGGCTTGTGGGTACGGATGGCAACGCTAAAATGAGTAAAAGCCTTGGCAATGCCATCGAGCTGGACTCCACTAAGGAAGAGATTATCTTTAAGATACGAAAAGCCACAACCGATCCAGCGCGTGTGCATAAAAATGATCCTGGACATCCAGATATCTGTCCTATTTTTGCTTATCATGGTGCTTTTCGCTCAGCGGGGGTAACCGAAATTCGTGAAGGCTGTGAGCGGGGTACCATGGGTTGTTCTGCTTGCAAACAGTTGATTTCGACAGCTCTAGATCAGCTTATAGAACCGATGCGAGAGCTTCGTTCCTATTATGCTACTAAGCCCAAGCTTGTGCAGGAAATCTTAATCTCTGGAACACAGCATGCCCGCAGCATTGCTCAAGAAACAATGGCCGAAGTACGTGAGGCTATGAGTCTTAACTATTTTTCAATCTAAAAATGACCAGTATAGGCACTCAAAAAAAGCCGGAAGCTCATTGGAAGAGATCCGGCTTTTTTCTTCTCCTTACAACACCCAATTTCCCTTACGGAATACGGGTTCAATCGTGCCGTCCGCCAGCTCTCCGTCAATATCCAGCTCTGCTGAACCGATCATAAAATCGACATGAGTTAAGCTGACATTAGCTCCTCTAGCCACAAGCTCTTCGTTCGTAAGCTTTGTTCCGCCTTCAATATTTACAGGATAAGCACTTCCTAGCGCGAAATGGCAGGAGGCATTCTCATCAATCCCTGTATTGTAAAAAATGCGGTTCAAGCGAGAGATTGGAGAATCATGCTGCACTAAGGCTACTTCTCCTAGATAAGATGCACCTTCATCCGTTGCCAGCAGTGAGGTTAAATGTTCGCGTCCGGATTCAGCTTCATAAGCTACGACTTTCCCTTTTTCAAAAGTGAATGAAAGTCCTTCAACTAACCGTCCATTCAAATTAAGAGGGAGCGTGCTTCTAACTGTGCCATTAACGCCAGTCCGATGGGGCATGGAATAAATCTCTTCCGTTGGCATATTAGCTACAAAATATACGCCTTTATCATTCTCACCGCCACCCCCGCGCCATAAATGGCCTTCCGGAAGCTCTACATGCAGATCCGTTCCCGGAGCACGGTAATGCAAGCTTTTATAACGTTTAGCGTTCATTCTGTCCTGACTTTCTTTCAACTGACCAATATGCTCTCTCCAAGCAGCTACCGGATCATTGCTGCCCACACGATTCATCTGGAATACAGCTTCCCACATCGCCTCTACCCGCTCTTCTTCAGGAAGATCGGCAAAAACCTTGTTCGCCCAAGCACGTGTTGGCGCTTTGACCAGAGACCAGCTGATTTTGCTGTTCCGAGTATATTTGGAGTAGTTCTTGCGAGCAACAGCCGCTGCTTTGACTGCTCTAGATACCTTAGAAGAATCAATGCCATTAAACAGTTCAGGATCAGGTACTTTAATATGTAAGATGGCACCATTCTCTTCCGCGAATTTCTCCATCATCTCAGCCTGCCACTGTGGATAGTAATCGAAAGAATCCTCTGGGGCTTTTTCATAACGGATCCGTGTAGTTGCTTCATCGTCCCAGTCAACAATTACATATTTAGCTCCCGCTTCATAGGCTTTCGCTACAATCAAGCGAGTAAGTTCTGCGGTTTCGATCGGTGCATGTACCATAAGGACTTGTCCAGGCTGTACATTTACTCCTACTTTTACAACTAGGTTCGCATATTTCTCCAGCATTACTTCAAAATCTTTCATGAATTCTCTTCCTCCATCTCTAGGGTTGCTATAAGGACTCGGTCAGCTTCACTTCTTATTTTAACGCAAAACGAGGATAGTTGCGATTCGATTTAGATTCTCAGCTACTTCACTTCAGGTATTTCACCTGTATAGACACCTAGATCATTCTTATGAATCTCTACATTGGACGTTCCGATCTGCTTATCATTATGGTAAGCAATCACTGTGATCTTGGTATCCTGAGGTTCATCTATTTGCTTATTCCCCCCATCCATTGGACTCCAATAAATTTGATCTCCAGATTTGATTTTCAGCTCAAGACCTTTGTTATGCACCTTGTAGTCAGGGGGAGTCCATAACAATAAATTGCCGGATGTAGCCTGTATCTTAATAACATCCGCCCCTTCAGCAGTTATAAGCATAGGTAATCCTGGAGCACTACTATCAGTCACCCTGTATTCCGCTGTTGGGAACATAACATCCGGTTTTACCTCAAGTGATTGATTATTATGCCGCAAAATAAAGAAGAAAAAAAGTAAAATCGTTAAGCCCATGACGCCTCCGATGATTATTTTTTTCACTATTCAACCTCCCTTCCATCCTAATACTGTAACATATTTCCTTAATTTGGACAGTTATGAGCCAAATTAAGCGGCTCCCGCGAGGAACCGCTCACTTCAATCCCTATTTTTTATCCACCTGTAACAGTGTCACTGTCTTCAAAGCATAAGTATGCATGATTTTATCCTCTGAAATTACATTCAACTTGGTCAAGCTTGCCACCTTTGCCGGATCTGATTTGGAGAGCAAACGCCACACTTCGGGGTCTGATAAGGTCTCATATAACTTTGCATCATCATATTCTTTGCGGTTTTGCACGACCAGCTTCACTTTATAGCGGCCAATTTCAGTCTCGTTAGTTTCCTGCTCACTACAATAATTTAAAATATCCTGACGAAGCTCGGCCAATTCTTTTTCAATATCCTTTTGCTTTTGCTTGAGCCGATAATACTGCTGAACCTTTTTCTCCATCCACTTCACGCTCCTTCATAGACATATGTATGCCGGAAACGTTGGATAAATTAGTTGAGTTCCCTATCATAAAAACTTATAATGAGCCGGGGATAGCTAATTTCCAAGTAGAGTCAAATTTCTTATAAAAACAATTCCACGGCAGGTGACTTATGTTTCATTCGTACTTTTTTCCAATTTCGTATGCGTTCATGATGTTTCCAATAGCAGCGCTGGTCTTCACACTACCTTTTCTTATCGTACAATACCGCAGACATGGCTATATACATAAGCTTAGAGCTTTAATCCTATATCTGCTGCTGCTCTATCTGATGAACGCTTATTTTCTTGTCTTGCTTCCTTTTCCATCCTCCCGGCACAATGCTGCACCTTCTGGGAGTATCGTCCAATTCATTCCCCTTCAGTTTATTCAGGATATTGTGGATGGATCGTCAATCATCCCTGAACAAATCTCGACCTACTGGTCATTACTGCGTGAGCCTGCATTTTTACAGGTCATTTTTAACGTTGCATTGACCGTACCGTTTGGAATGTTTTTGGGCTATTATTTTCGTACACGCTGGGTCGTGTGCATTCTACTATCCTTTGCCTTTTCCTTGTCCTTTGAGATCACGCAGATTACAGGAATTTATGGTTTCTTCGATCATCCTTACCGTCTTTTTGATGTCGATGATCTCATTACCAACACAATCGGAGGGATTTTTGGATTTCGAATTTCCATTTGGATCTCCGGGCTATTGCCACGTATAGAACAACTGGATACAAACATTGACCGCGCTGCCAAAAGAGTCTCCTATACCCGCAGAGGAATAGCTTTTCTAATCGATAGTATGGTGTGGAGCATCGGGTTTGGGGTACTCTTCGGATTCGATATAAAAGCTGCCTTCTGGATTGTAACTGGTATTTACTTCATGCTTGTTCCGGCTCTCACGGGCGGACGGACCTTAGGGAAATGGATGGTGCGGATTCGGGTGAAGAGCAGCGGGAATCTTGCTTTTTTCTGGGCTCTGATGATCAGATATGGCCTGCTATATTGGGTACTGCTTGGGATTCACGCTCTTTTGCTTGATTCCGCCCTTCTAGGGCATCTTTCCTCCGTATGGAATATGCTTATTCATCTGTTTGTTCTATTGCTAGACTTGGCTTTCTTTATTCATTTAGTCATTAGTATATTCAAAAAAGAAACTCAGCTAATGTATGAGAAACTAAGTCGAACTTCTCATGTTATTTCTTGGCCAGAGAAACGGCTCCAATCTGATGTATCCAGCAACAGCCCTGTAGAAAGCTAAACTAGTTATTATTTAAATGGTATTTTTACATTGGAAATTATTATAGAATTAGGAGGTGAGCATTCTCAAAATTTAGGAGATGAGCGTATGGAAACTACAAGCAGCTTGCAGTTATCTAGAAGTCTTCCAGAAGAACAGGGGATTTCATCAACCGCAATATCCTGCTTTATTAGTGCAGTAGAAGAACAAAATTTAGGCCTGCACAGCTTTATGCTATTACGACATGGTTATGTGGTCTCTGAAGGCTGGTGGGCTCCTTACAGGTCCGTTCTTCCGCATATGTTATTTTCCCTTAGCAAAAGCTTCACCTCAACCGCAATCGGGTTTGCTGTTACTGAGAAACTTGTCACCCTCGATGATTCTGTCCTCTCCTTTTTCCCTGAAGAGGCTCCTTCGACTATCACGGAGAATCTATCCAATATGACAATCAGACATCTATTGATGATGGGTACCGGGCATGTCGTGGATACTATGGACACCCTTCGCAAAAGTAGCGACGGGAATTGGGTGAAAGCTTTCTTCTCCGTCCCCGTCGAGAAACAACCGGGTACACATTTCCTATATAATACCGGTGCTACTTACATGCTGGCCGCGATCCTTCAACGGGTTACTGGCCAAACACTGCTAGAATATTTAGAACCGCGCCTCTTCGTTCCTCTGGGCATTCACGGTGCTACGTGGGAGTCTTGTCCACGTGGAATTAACACAGGGGGTTTTGGCTTAAACATTGCAACCGAGGATATCGCTAAATTCGGCCAGCTATACTTACAAAAAGGAATCTGGAATAATCAACGGGTACTGCCTGAAAAGTGGATTAATGAGGCTACTTCCAAACATATTTCCAATGGCGAAGGTGATCATGACTGGGCAATGGGATATGGGTATCAGTTCTGGCAATGCCAGCACGGTGGCTACCGGGCAGATGGCGCCTTCGGTCAACTCTGTGTTGTGCTTCCGGAGCAAGATGCCGTAATTATTACTACTGCTGCATCAGACAGTATACAAGGAATGTTGAATGCTGTGTGGGAACATCTGCTTCCCGCGATGAAGCCAGCTCCCTTGCCATTAGAGCCGGCTGCTTCTGCCCACTTGGTTGAACAATTAAAGAATTTATCTATCCATCCGCCACAACTGCAGCCCTCTTCATCACAAGAAGAACGAATAAACGGCTTAACCTATAAGCTCGATGACAACCAATTTGCCTTGGACACCTTCTCTATCTCTTTCAATAACAACGAAGCTGCAGTTACTTTACAATTTAAGACTGGAGAGGATTCTGTGATCTGTCTTGGTCGAGGGGAATGGCTCGAAAGCTTCGCACAGGTCATTGATGCTTCCTTGAACCGAATCATGTCCAGCTTTACTTGGGTTGCTGATGATCAGCTACAGCTTACTTTATTGTTTATTGAAATGCCTTTCTGCATAACTCTTGAAATAATCTTACTAGAGAATCAGCTAATTCTTAAACAAAAGTTTAATGTGAATATGGGACCGACTGAATTCCCTGAGATCATTGGCAGACTATAATTCTTAATGAATACAAAAGACCGCTTCGTCCTTTAAATAGACTTAGCGGCCTTTTAAATATTCGATTCTAATCTGTGAAATCAGCAAGCTTGAGGATGACCGGGCAATGATCGCTCCCCATAATGTGGCAATCGATTTGGGCATCCAGCAGATTAGGTGCAAGTCTAGAAGAAGCTAGGAAATAATCAATCCGCCAGCCTACATTCCGTTCTCTCACCTTCGGCATATAAGACCACCATGAATAAACGCCTTCAAGCTCTGGATGAAAATATCTAAAGGTATCTATGAAGCCGGACTCCAGCAGCGTACTCATTTTTCCTCTTTCTTCATCGGTAAAGCCAGAGTTTCCGCGGTTAGCTTTAGCATTTTTGATATCAATATCCTGATGGGCTACGTTCATATCGCCGCATACAACGACTGGTTTTAGCTTGTCCAGTTCCAGAAGGTAATTGCGGAAGCGGTCCTCCCATTCCATTCTGTAATCCAATCTAGCCAGATCTCGTTTGGCATTTGGTGTATACACATTCACTAGATAAAAATGTTCGAACTCCAGCGTAATAATCCGGCCTTCCGCTTCATCATCCTCTTCCATTCCGTATCTCACAGAGATCGGCTTGATTTTGGTGAATATAGCTGTGCCTGAATACCCTTTTTTCACTGCATAATTCCAATATTGATAGTATTCTTCACCCTGTTCCAGAACAATCTGCCCTTCTTGCAGCTTCGTCTCCTGTACACAGAAAATATCTGCTTCTACTTCCTTAAAATAATCATCAAACCCTTTTTTAACACAGGCCCGAAGACCATTCACATTCCATGATACCAACTTTATCATTAACGTTTCTCCTTGCATTTTGCTTTGATAGTAACCAGTTTATCATATTACGGCCAGAAATTTATAGAGGGTTAGGGTCATCTTGAGCAGTTCCGCGAATAGATTTATATCCTAATCATTTATTATCCATGATACAATAGCAAAATTGACTCTATACAAATTTTCTAACACGTGAGGTAAAAAAACTTATGAATGCACCAAATCTTTTACGAGGGTTTAACTTTTTGTATTTTGCTCTGCTAGCCATGTTTATTCCCTTTCTGCCAGTCTATCTAAGTGAACAAGGGCTAAGCCCATCGCAAATCGGCTTCATTATTGGAACTGGTGGTTTTGTTACCATCGTTGCCCAGCCTTTATGGGGGATGATCAGTGATAAAACAAAGACCATCCGCAAAGTGCTGTTAGCTCTGCTGTTATGCTCAGCGGTAACCGGATACTTTTTGTTCGATTCCAGCAGTTACGTTGTTCTCATTCTTTTTGCTATGCTGCTGTATTTCTTCTTGATGCCCATTGATCCGCTGACAGAAAGCTTGAATTTCCGAGTCTCTGAGGCGGCTGGAATTAGCTATGGTTCTATCCGTACATATGGTGCGCTAGGTTATGGTGTAATGGCTCTGATTACTGGCTATGTGCTTGGTTTTTTCGGCTCTCATGGAATAGCTCTTCTGTTTGTTGCCATTTGCCTTATAAGCTTTATAGTAAGCTGGAACATGCCAGATGCCCCCGTCACAGGTAAGCCGGTCACGCTGGATAGCCTCAAGCACTTTTTTGGCAACAAAAAGACATTGATGTTTCTGGTGCTCATATTTATTAGCTCTGTACCCGCACGAATGAACGATACATTTATTGGAGTTTATATTCGTGAGCTTGGTGGCAGTCCTCAACTGGTAGGCCAATCATTTTTCCTCGCGGCAATAAGTGAAATCATTGTCTTTGCATTAAGCTTCTGGTGGTTGCGAAAAGGAAAAGAACTGATTATCATATCGATTTCCGGAGCCTTCTATTTCCTTCGTTTCTTGATTTCAGCTTGGATCATTGATCCACACTTGTTAGCGTATTTGCAGATTCTGCAAATTCTTACCTTCCCTGTGTTCTACTCGGCTGCTATTCAATACCTCTACAGCATTGTACCCGAGGAATGGCGTGCTACAGGGCAAACCGTCCTTGCACTATTGTTCTTCGGTGTATCAGGTATCCTGGCTTCTTATGCTGGTGGGGCATTATATGATGCCTTTGGGGGTAAAGCTCTTTACTTAACGATATCCGCAATGTCGTTTGTCGGCATGCTATTCGGATTGATACTGTATCTGATTTATCGTAATAAAACGGAATAAGCGTACGAAAACAAACCGGGGATGTCCCAGCCGCTTTCTAAGTGGCTATTGGACATCCCCGGTTTTTTCTATTAAAAAGTGCTAATTCACCATGGCATTCGCTCTAGCATTAATAGATTTTCAACATAGAATATTCTATCAAACGAAAAGGAGGTCGTTACTATGGCCATCGTATTACCGCTTCAATATTTCAATTTAGCCCCTGTCATTGGTAAATCTTATTATGAAAACCTTGCAGGTGGAATTAACGCTGCTGTTACTGTGAACAATAACTCCAACTTCCCAGTAGATTTAGTAATCACTCGTGTAAATGCTCCAGTTATCACATACACGATTCCAGCATTCAATAGCCTTACGCTTGCAGTTCATGCCCTTTTGGTAGCTGCACTCTTAAGCACTCCTGCTGGCACCACATTCGGAACTATTGAAATTTCAACATCAGATTTCTAATAGTGTAACATTAAGCATCTCTAGCTGGAAGTTCAGCTAGGGATGCTTCTCTATGTGCATCTAGCTTAATCCTTCTATTGTGTGCTGCTCCATAAGCTGCTTCAGCTTGGTTTCAGTATTCGAATCTCCCGCAGGAGTATAGATGCTGCAGCGTAAATCTGCACTGCCATGAACCTGCAAAGAGGTTAGATGAAATAACATTTTTCCCGCCTTGGCATGTCTGAATTCTAGTAACACATCCGGGGCCGAACTAACCCGACTTTGCTCCCACATCTCATTAAAAGCCGGATGCAATTCTTTCAATTCCTCTATAAATTCATCATACCAATGATCCTCTACATACTGTCCGTAATACGCTCTGAAGATAGAAAGATAACCGCTGACGAATTGTTCCCAATTCACTGCTAAGCGCCTAAACTCCTTACGAACAAATAACAATCGGATCATATTCCGCTCTTCGATGGGCAGCTTTGAGAAATCAAGAAAAACATGGGCGGCAGCTTCATTCCAACCGACGATTCCGCAACGTCTATCAGAAATTATCGTAGGACAATATTTAAGTTCCTGTAAAATTTTCTGCAGCGAAGGACTAATTACGGAAGATTCATCTTGCGGATAGGGTGTGGTTCCGGTTCCAGTTTCTAAAGCCAGTGCAAAGAGATACTTCCGCTCATCTTTAGTCAGCCTAAGTGCAGTGGCAATACAGTCCAAAACAGAGGACGAGACTTTTATATCTCTGCCTTGTTCAAGCCACGTATACCAGGTACTGCTTACCCCTGCAAGCTGTGCAACCTCTTCCCTGCGGAGTCCTGGCGTTCTTCTGCGTGTGCCTTCTGGCAAGCCTACAGAGCTTGGTGAAATTGCCGCACGACGTGCTTTCAAAAAATCAGATAATGCTTGTAATCTTGTTTGATTAGCCATAAGCTACCTCCACTTTGGGATTTCTGTTCCTTTAGTATAGTACAAATTATACTAGGATAAACGATAACTTGTAATAGGATAAATAAAGTGGAAAAATACTAGTATACACTAGCTGAGGAGGTTCATTATGGAACGCGTAGTGATTACAGGCATGGGCTTAATCTCACCACTTGGAAATACAATCGGGCAATTTTGGGATCGGCTAATTTCTGGTGAATCGGGTATATCCCCGATCACTTCATTTGATACAACAGGTTTTAAGACGAGAATTGCCGGCGAAGTACGTGATTTCGATGCAGAAGGCAGATTTGGGCGTAAAGAGGCACGGCGAATGGACAGATTCAGTCAGTTTGCCCTCGCAGCTACTGAAGAGGCTTGGAAACATTCTGGCCTCCAGCTTGATAAGATTGACAAGGAGAGACTTGGCGTTTATGTAGGATCTGGTGTTGGAGGAATTCAGACCTTGATGGATCAAGGTACGGTCCTGAAAGAGCGTGGACCTGATCGAGTCAGCCCTACCTTAATTCCCATGATGATCTCCAATATGGCTGCGGCGATGATCAGCATTAAATTTGGAGCTCTCGGCCCGACCATGTCTCCAGTAACAGCTTGTTCTATTGGAAATACTGCGATTGGTGAGGCCTTCCGTTTAATTCGTTATGGCGGTGCGGACATTGTTATAGCCGGGGGTTCTGAAGCTGCTATTACTGAAATCTCGTTGGCCAGCTTCGGGAATGCCACCTCTTTATCTACACGAAATGAAGAGCCTACTAAAGCGAGCCGCCCTTTCGATGGAGGACGGGATGGCTTTGTAATCGGTGAAGGTGGCGGCATAGTCATTCTTGAGTCACTCTCCCACGCTCAACGTAGAAACGCCAAGATTCACGGCGAAGTGATCGGGTATGGTGCTAGCTCTGATGCTTATCATATGGTTGCCACTCATCCAGAGGGGAGTGGTGCCTATCAAGCTATGAAGTTAGCGCTAAATGAAGCTAATCTCCAGCCCCACAACGTAGATGTAATCAGTGCGCATGCGACAAGTACAGTAGTAGGAGACCATTCTGAAACCCTAGCGATTAAAAAATTATTTGACGAGCATGCCTACCACATCCCCGTAACCGCTAATAAGTCCATGACTGGACATGCTTTAGGGGCCGCTGGCGGCTTAGAAGCCATTGCCTTAGTTAAGAGTATCCAAGAAGGAATCATTCCTCCTACCATCAATCAGGACACGCCTGATTCCATCTGTGATTTAGATTACGTACCTAACAATGCACGAAAAGCTAATCTCGAAATAGGCATCTCCAATTCATTTGGCTTCGGCGGCCATAATGCTGTTATTGTGATCCGAAAGTTCGTAGACTAATCCTACATTATAAAAGGGGTTTCAACTTAGCCATTACACATGACTAGTTGAAACCCCTTCTGCTGTTAATCCTTTTAAACTATCTTATTCCGAAGGTGATACATGACTTCCCCAGATAGAGATCCCTTCATTAGAAACCGCGGTGAACGTCATAACATTACTGGCTGTAGCTTCATTCCACTCTTTCAGGAACACACCCTTATAAGTAGAACCACCTATCGTTAACTCTGCAGTATGATCGTCGATAAGCTTCCACTTGCCCTTTACTGCGCCTTTGATTTTACCACTCTTCGTCAATTGAATTAGCTCCGATTGCACGATATCTGCCGTAATTTCTTTATTATGATTCACATATTTGTATTCGCCTGCGATTTGCTCTTTCGTATATTTATCAATGCTCTCGCCACCATAACGGTGTGGTGCGACCACCGGCCAGCCATCAGCGTTCATGAACATCTGGTGTACTCTAACCTCATGTTTTTCACCACGATTCGGGAACCTTGTATGGAAGATCAAATAATACTTGCCAGTCTCTTCATCGTAAAATGCGGAGTTATGTCCTGGTGATACATATCCTTCCCCACTTACTGGGAGCTCATCGTCATTATTCAGGAATTCGAAATTCCCCATGAGTTTAACTCCGTAAGGAGCATAAGCAGGATCATCAAACAATACGCCAGCTGTGCCCTGTGAATCGATCATATCCTGGCCCTCAGAATCTTCAAAAGGTCCATCAGGTGTCTTCGAGCGAGCTACACGGATGTTATATCCGCCATCAGCAGCCAGCCCCCCGTAGGATAGGAACAGGTAGTAGTAATCCGTCTCAGGACTGTACAGCATATAGGGAGCTTCTATCCGCGCATGATTTGCGCCTAGAAGCTTTTTGCCATAACCTTGATCTGGCAGTGGGAATCCTGTGCTTGTATCCAGTTCCATAATAAAAATACCACCGGAATAAGAACCATACACCATCCACAATCTGCCTTCTTTATCAAAGAACACATCCGGATCTACAACATTCGGCTTTTGTGTGGCATCATAAGTTTCTCCGTCATCGCCTACACCCACCATACCTGACTTTAAGAAGATCCCTTTGTTCTTATAAGGTCCTTCAATATGGTCTGACACGGCTATACCAAGTGCTGATAATGGGGAATCACCTTTACACGCGTTGTAATACATATAATATTTACCATCCGCCAATTGAATGACATCCGGTGCCCATAAAGTGTCCGTCTTTCCCCAGGTTAAGGCCTCTTTTAATTCCTCTTTGACATTCGGGATGAGTACGTTTCCATCAACAACTCCAGAGGACAATTGAGTCCAGGACATCAGGTCGTCGGATTTAGCAGAAGCCAAATGCGAGCCAAACACATAGTACTTATTATCAGCCAAAATAATGGAAGGATCATGTACAGAAACATTCTTGAAGACAGGCTGAACAGGCTCAGGTCCGCTGTTTGTGTTGCCAGAATTAGCCGTGTCGTTGTTACATGCGGTTACAGCTAATAATGAAACACTAAGTAAAGTAGTAATAATTATCTTCTTCATCGTTATACCCCCTATGTATGCCTTTTCATTTTGAGATGAAAACGATAAATAGTCAACCCTTTTATTTAATTAAGTTCGTATTAATTCATATTTATTTAAATAATAGTGAACATTGTAGAAAATAAAAAAAACGCTAAGCCAACTAAATGGCCTAGCGTTTCCTCTTATTATTTAGTTAAAACAAGTTGCTTACTTAGCGCCTTCTTGCACTAAAACTGGCTCTGGATAAGCGTTCTTAAGTATACGTTGTCTATTCTTAACGACTGTTGGCGGTTCCACCTTAGGTGCCATCGGATGCATTAACCAAGACTTCACCATATGGGTATCCGAAACCTTATACATTGGAGGCTCTTTCTCCATATCGATTTGCATAGCATAGGTGCTGCGAAGTGCGAAGGCATCACCCTTAGGCGGTTTGATCAAATCTGGAGGGGTACCAGGAATAGCGGTAAGCAAAGAACCTTTGCTCTCTAAACTTGGCATGGATGCAAGCAATCCCCAAGTGTAAGGATGTCTTGGATCGTAGAAGATCTCTTCTGCAGTTCCCATTTCAACAATTTGTCCGGCATACATTACCGCTACTCGATCCGCCATTCTTGCTACAACACCAAGATCATGGGTGATAAAAATAATCGCCGTATCAATCTTCTTCTGCAATTCCTTCATCAGGTCAAGAATCTGTGCCTGAATGGTAACGTCGAGCGCTGTAGTTGGCTCATCCGCAATCAGAAGCTTAGGGTTTGCTGCAAGTGCCATTGCGATAACGACACGTTGACGCATACCGCCACTGAACTCATGCGGATATTGATTGAAGCGGCGCTCTGGTGAAGGAATACCTACTAGCGTAAGCAGTTCAACCCCACGTTTATTGGCAGCTTCTTTGGAGATTTTCTCATGTTTGTGCAGTACTTCAGTAATTTGTCTGCCGACCTTCATCATCGGGTTCAAGGAAGTCATCGGATCCTGAAAAATCATACCGATCTCTTTACCACGAATCTTCTGCATTTGCTTCTCAGACTTACCGATCAAATCTTGTCCATCAAATAAAATTTGTCCACGTTTATATTCTCCTGGCGGCGTTGGAACTAACTTCATTACCGCTTGTGAAGTTACACTTTTACCGGAACCGGATTCCCCAACTATCGCTAGAGTTTCACCTTTATCTACATGGAAGCTAACACCACGGATCGCTTGTACTTCTCCACCGTGTGTTTTGAATGATATCGCTAGATCTTTTACCTCTAAAAGGCGCTCCATCTTGTCACCCTCTCATTTCCTCGTCAATTATGATAATGATTCTCACCAAGTTGTAAGCAATAAGTATTATTTTATCTAGTTCTAAGGGTTCTAGTCAAGATTTTTCTGAAAAAGATATGGCCAGCAGCAGCCTTATGTACTAGTTCTGTTTAATGCGAGTTCTATTCTTCACTAACAACCACAATATTGGCGGAAGCAGCAAAAGAACTAATAGCAGAGACCATCCGATATCTCCAAGAGATACCAAGTTGTCATTCAATAGTCGATAATACGCATAAAGAGAATAGGGAAGAACTACTAGTACTGCTGTAACTACCCCTGGTGTATATATCTTTAAATATATCGTCTGTCCTAGATGAGTAAATACATGTAAGAAAAATACCGCAAGCACTGCCAAGTACAATAAGTAATTAGAAAAGAATACTGCAATACAAGTTACCGTCACTATAAAAATATACACGAATAATACGTCCATTGCAAAATTACGTGTAGTCATTTGTAACATCGAATGATACGTCTTGCGCATAAACGAAGGAATTGCGTCCTCTAACCTGGTTCTATACTTTGCCCCCCATGCTTCAATCGTTAATATTTCTTCAAAATCATGAAACATAAATAGGATCGGCAACAGCCACAGCAAACTTACGATATCTATATGTACACTTAGCCACTCAAACATGAGAATCCTCTCCCTTCTCCTGCTCAGCCTCCTTACCTTCTTATGTTGTAATCTTGCTGAAAATGTCCTAACCCATGAAACGTTCCCAACCTTCCAGCAGATTATCCTGTGCCCACTGGAAATGGCCTTGGCTATCGTATTTACGCGAATAACACTCAATGAAATAAATTAAATCGATATATAAGTCGTAGAGCTTTTTGCGTGCACATTCATTAGGGCTATCAAAGCTGTCCCCATAACCTCTACAGAAATGCTCAGAATCCTCAATATAGCGAAAATAATATTCCATAAGGTGATCGCCCCATAACGCCCGTTCCCAATCGATTAAGGCAACAATGCTTCCCTCTCTCACAAACACATTCCCATCCCATAGATCCCAGTGAACTAAACGTGGCTCAGTGACCACATCCATCACATGTATACGGCTGTTGATCTCCGCCTCAATCTTTTCTATAGGAATGGGCATCTTTGCCTCTAAGCGCCGAGCATCATCAAGGAGGTTGCCAATCAAATTTTGAAAGGTTACCCGCCAAGAAGTCCCCTTTATCTTCGAGGATACATTAAATAATCCGAAATGATCCCCTTGAATCTCATTGATAATCCGGCTATAACGACCTAATTCTTCCTCAATACAACTTCTTTGCTGCGGACTAAGCTCTTCCTTAATTTCATTATAGGGCTGGCCGATTATTTTCTCCATGAAAAAAAAGTCACTAGATATTAAATTTCTGCTGTTATCATAAGCGTATACCTCAGGCACAGGTACCGTTCCTTTAGACTTCATTAGCTGCATTGCCGCAACCTCTGTAGCCATGATATCGTGCTCGTAACTTAGCGTGTCTGTCTCATCGGATGGCGATATTTTAAGGATCGTAGCTCTGCCATCTGACAATAGGAGGTCATAAGCTGCGTTGAAATAACCTCCCGTCAATTCCGTACTTTGAATGATTTTCACATGGCTTCCAAAAGCAGCACCCACCAGGATGTCCTGCTGCTCAACCGTCAATTTTGTTTTAGTCTGACTTTCCAAGACTTCACCACCATACAGAGTTAAGTAAAAATGCAAAAATCCAACCTCATAAAAGCCCGGGATTCATTGTATTTGATCCAAGAAAGATAAACAATCCTTCTCCATTGGAATGAAAATTGTTAAAATTAGAAATAACACGTATCATTAGCTGCTTTTCATGAAAGAGAGGAAACTATTATTATGATCATAAAACCTAGAACACGTGGCTTTATATGTACAACCGCACATCCGCAAGGCTGCGCTCGTCAAGTCGAGCGGCAAATTGAGTATATTAAGGCACAACCCGCGATCAAAGGACCCCGGAAGGTGCTTGTCATTGGCGCATCCACAGGCTACGGCCTCGCCTCACGGGTTACAGCCGCATTTGGGGCTGGAGCCAGCACAGTAGGCGTATATCGGCCGAGCAGCAGCAATGGAGCCCGTACAGCCTCTGCTGGGTGGTACAATTCCGCCGCCTTCGAACAACTTGCGGAGTCTGCAGGCCTGCAATCCTACAGCGTTACCGGAGATGCTTACTCCAAAGAGACCAAAGAAAGAACGATTCAGCTGATCCGCAGCGAATTAGGACAAGTCGATTTGGTCATCTACAGTGTTGCTTCTGGGCGCCGTACAGACCCGGAGACAGGCGAAGTATATAACATTGTTCTCAAACCTATTGGCGACATCTTTACCAACAAAACTGTAAATTTTCATACGGGTGAAGTCACTCAAATCTCCATCGAACCTGCGACCGATAAGGAAGTTCATGATACCGAACGGGTGATGGGCGGTGATGATTGGCAGCTATGGATAGAAGCACTCCAGCAAGCCGGAGTATTAGCTGATCACGCAACCACTATTGCTTATTCGTATATCGGATCAGAGCTTACTCAAGCCGTATATCGCCAGGGAACGATTGGACTTGCTAAAGACCATCTCGAAGCTACGGCAAGAACACTTAACGAAGCGTTAGCTGTTACTCACGGTAGAGCTTATGTAGCGGTCACAAAAGGTCTTGTCACACAGTCCAGCTCGGCGATTCCTGTCGTGCCCCTCTATATTTCCGCCCTTTACAAAGTCATGAAAGAGCACGGTCTTCATGAAGGTTGTATTGAGCAAACCTATCGGTTGTTTGCTGAACATCTCTACGCAGCGAAAGGAACTCCTGTGGATGAAGAAGGGCGTATCCGTATAGATGATTGGGAATTGTCTCCGGCAGTCCAGCAAGAAGTTATAGAAATCTGGGACCAGCTTACTTCAGACAATATCTACGACCTAACGGATCTGCATAGCTATAAACAGGAATTCTTCCAGCTATTTGGATTCGAGACTGAAGGTGTAGATTACGAAGCTGATACTGATCCAGACGTAACTGTTATAAATCTGCGCTAAAATTAATCGTGTTTTGGATTATCTTCTGCCTGAGGATAAGGGTTGTTCGAGAGCATATATTTCCTCTTCCAGAGAAATCATCTTTTGCTCAATCATTTTTCGTGCATCTGCCAACGCTTGATTGTAAATATAAGGCGAAAGTTCTTTGAGCATAAAATCGAGAAGGTTCTCGCTGGCTAATTGCCCAATTTCACTGGACAGCTCTGTATCAAAATATTCTTGAATACTAGCTGTAATCTGAAGCTTATGTTCTCTCGGTATTTTTAACGGCTGCATGGTAATCCTCCAATCTAATTAGATACAGGAAAATGACGTGCTTTCGCACGTCATTTTTCACACCTATAACCTTCATTCACTGCTGCTTTTAAAACGGTTCCAACCCTCAGTCAAGTTATCATGCGTCCAACGGACATAACCTTCGTCTGCATATTTGCGTGAATAACATTCGATAGTAAGAATAAGATCAAGATAAAGATCATAAATCTTCTTCCGCTGAATCTCGTTCGGACTGTCGTAGGTTGTTCCGTACCCCTTATAGAAACCGGCAGAATTCTCAAAATGCCTAAAATAATACTCCATCAGCACATCGCCCCACAGGGCTCTCTCCCAGTCAATCAGTGATACGATGACTCCATCCTTCACAAATACATTCCCATTCCATAAATCCCAATGCACCAGTCGTGGCTCGGTTACGGCATCTAATGCAGGGAGATACTTGGAAACCTCCTGCATTATCTCTTCACTGGACGCAGGGAGCTGTGCATTCAGCCTCTTGGCATCAGCAAGTACACTTTCCATCAGGCATGAAAAGGTCTCTCTCCACGAGGCTCTTGGCTCCTCTGAATCCCTTCCAAAAATGCCAAAACGTTCTCCGCGTATCTCATTGATTATGCGATTGTAACGCCCCAGCTCAGTTTCGATAGCGTCTCTCTCCGGAAGTGAAAGACTCTCCTTTACATCACTGTAGGGCTGGCCCTCCACCTTCTCCATAAAGAAATACGGAATAGGAATAAGCAGCAGACTTTCATCATAATGGTAGACGGCAGGCACGGGCACAACACCCTTATCTGCAACCATACGGAGAGCTTCCACTTCAGTTCGCATAATGTTCTTCTCGTAACTTAACGTATCTGTCTCTACAGCAGGGGCAACCTTTAGAATGACAGATTTCCCAGTGCTGAGTTCCAAATCATAGGCTGTATTAAAAAAGCCTCCCGTAAGTTCTGAACTAAGGTTAACCGCAGTTTCTGAACCGAAAACCGCTTTCACCAAAATATCCAGCTGTTCATCATTTAATTTAACTTTCGTGAAGCTCTCCATTTCGTTTAAACCCACCACATTTCTGTCAGTGGCTCCTCAATCAATACTTGTTGAAGGTTACTTACAGCTTTGGAGAAACCTTCTTCAATAGACATCAGCCCATCTTCATGCTCAATACTAACCACATAGTCATACCCAACCAAACGAAGTGCACTAATAATGTCAGCCCAAGTCTTAAGATCATGTCCAAAACCGACAGAACGGAACTGCCAAGCACGGTCAAGCATCTTGGTATACGACTGCATATCAGTTAATCCGTGCATATTGACATTCACAGGATCAATAACGGTATCCTTCGCATGGAAGTGATGGATTGCACCTTGGCGTCCCAAAATATGAATCGCTTGCACAGGATCAATTCCTTGCCACCACATGTGACTCGGATCAAGGTTCGCACCGATCACTTCACCTGCTGCTTCTCTCAGCCGCAGCAGAGTACCTGGTGTGTGTACTGAGAATCCTCCATGCAGCTCAAGACCTACCTTTACATCATGCTGAGCGGCAAAGGCACCCCATTCTTTCCAATAAGGAATAACCTTGTTCTCCCATTGCCAGTCCAGAATTTCTTGATAATCATTGGGCCATGGAGCTACAGGCCAGTTCGGATATTTAGCACCCTCATGATCTCCAGGACATCCAGAGAAGGTATTCACAACCGGAACCCCTAGCTTCTGCGCCAATTTGACCGAGTTTACGAAATCCTCATGATCCTTTTGAGCAAGTTCTTTTTGCGGGTGCAATGGGTTACCGTGGCAGCTCAAAGCACTGATTGTAAGTCCGCGAGATTCCACGGCATGTTTGAATTCTTGTAAGGCTGTTTCATTCTCCAGCAGCATTTTAGGGTCGCAGTGGCTGTTGCCAGGATTGCCTCCCGTACCGATTTCTACCGCCTTTAGCCCTTTGGATACTACGTAATCAAGAGCATCCTCCAGCTTACGACCTCCAAACAAGACCATAAATACTCCAAGTTTCATTGTAGGCCACCTCCTCTTGGAAATAGTTTACTTATTATTTATCGTAGATATCAAAATTCTTCACCACTTGATTACTCTCAGCAGCTTCAAAAATAACTTCAATCAAATTCTGTACCCGCATAACCTCAGCGTTCTTAACGATAGGTTCTGCAGTACCCTCAATGACAGCAGCGAAATTATCATAAAAGCTAGAGCTTAACTCCGACGGCTGAGGTAATTCCTCAGTGATCGTCGCCCCCTCCGATGGAGGTGCCATAGTTTTAGTTAGTCCTACACCTGCACGAATCGGCTTCGGTTCGATTTTTTCGCCTGCGTTATTTCTTGTCACCAATCTTCCAGTTAAAGACCAGTCTTCAATAATTCCAGTGCCTTCGATACCCTTCACATACCATCTTGGCAAAGTAATAAAGTTAGTCGTCCCAACCTCTACGATCGCTTTAATTCCATTCTCAAATTGCAGAATAGCTTCAAAACCGTCATCGACATCGTTTCCTAAAATAAAGCTTAGACTACTGCTCACACTGGTAATTTTGCTATCAATCATGAATAATAGCTGGTCCAATAAGTGAACGCCCCAATCCAGCAGCATCCCTCCGCCTTGTGCCTTAACATGACGCCAGTCTCCAGGAATTCCGTTCGCTCCGTGCACGCGGGATTCGATCTGGAATAGGGATCCAATCGTCTCCTCATCGTACATTTTTTTGATAGTTAGAAAATCTTCATCCCAACGTCTGTTCTGATGCACCATAAACACACGTTCGGCTTGATCAGCCGCCGCCAGTATTTCTTGAAATTCAACCTTAGATAGAGCAACTGGCTTCTCACAAATGACATGTTTGCCAGCTTGTAATGCACGAATCGCAATTTCTTTGTGCACATCGTTCGGTGTGGCAATTAGAATAATTTCGACCGAAGAATCTGCCAATACTTCTTCATAACTTTGGTACGCCTTGTAGCCAGCGTCGTTGGAATTGGTACGACGTGCTTCAAGCACATCGTACGTTCCAACTACGATTAAGGTAGAGGTCTCTTTTATCAATCCTGCGTGATAACTTCCCATTCCTCCAAAACCAACAATGACTACAGAATGTCTGTTTGAACTCATGAACTTCACACCTGCTTCTCGTTTAGTTATCTGATGTTCCGTCAAAATACACAGCACGACCTGTACGGGAAGATTCGTAAATAGCCTCCAAAATTTGGGTAACGACAAGGGCTTGTTCAGGTTTAACTACTGGTTCTTTATCTTCCCGAACTGCTTCAAGCCACAAGCGAGCTTCACGATCGGATTCACTCTCTTGTCCTCCGTTAAAGAAAGCTACTCCCCCTGCGGACAAGTCAATTTTAGTCTCGTATAGACGGCCACCACGGTCACCATTTAAGCGTAACCCGTCCTTCATATCTGCGCCACCCTCTGTACCTGCTAGGAGCGTCTTCGCTTCTCCAAATTCAGATACATTAAGAGCCCAGCTTGATTCCAGTACAATTGTAGCACCATTTTCCATGGTAATAAATCCAAATGCTGAATCTTCTACTTTAAATTGTTCAGGGTCCCATGGACCAAAGGCATTTCCGCCGTTTTTACGGTTACCAAGCTTATGGAAAGTCGAGCCCATAACACTACGCGGTTTATAATTGTCCATCATCCATAATGTTAGATCAAGCGCATGCGTACCGATATCGATCAGCGGACCGCCGCCTTGCTTTTCTTCATCCAGGAATACGCCCCATGTAGGAACCGCACGACGACGAACGGCAATCGCTTTTGCATAATAGATCTCACCAAGCTCACCGTTTTCACAAACGTCTTTAAGATATTCACTATCCGCACGATAACGGTTCTGATAAGCTACAGACAATTTCATGCCAGTGCGTTTGGCAGCCTCTAACATTTCCTGTGCTTGAGCTGTAGTCTTCGCCATTGGCTTCTCACACATTACATGATTGCCAGCTTCCAATGCTGCGATTGTGATCACGGAGTGACTGTCATTCGGTGTACATACATGCACGATATCGAATCCTCCGGCTTTCAAAAGCTCTTGATAATCTGTATATACAGCCGCGCCTTCAGCACCATAGGTTTTTGCTGCTTCCTGTGCACGTTCTTCGACGATATCACAAAAGGCTACCATTTCAGCATCTGCTTGACGTGACAAACTTGGCATATGTTTTCCGTTAGCAATTCCACCGCAACCGACAATAGCAATTCTCAACTTTTTAGACATGAACATTTCCCCCTTGATTAGCGTATGCTTTTACCCATTTCAAACTATCTTCTACACTTCCTAATGGTGAACGGCTGCAATAATCCTGCTCCACTACCGCCCACTCTACCTTTGCCTGTACAGCCGCATCAAGAATTGCTGTAAGGTTTACTTCTCCTTCGCCTAGAACAACCGTTTCCGGTGAACCATCCTCATGTTTCTTCAAATCTTTAAGATGGATGATTGGCAACCGGCCAGCGTATTTATTGATATATTCTACGGCATCATAACCTGCGTGATGTACCCAGCATGTATCCATTTCAACTTGCAGCAAATCAGCCGGCACCTCTTCAAACAAACCGTCAAACGCTGTACGGTCACCATATCGATCAGTTAACTCAAAGTCATGATTATGGTACAAAAGAACCGCTCCACGCGCCTTGCACTTTTCTCCAATAATCTTCAGATTCGCAGCAACTTCTTCATAGTTACGTTGTTCTTCTGACAGATACGGCACAATCAGATTATGATTTCCAATCTCCAGGTTGTACGCGATCTCTGCCTCTGTATCATTCAACAACGCGTCATAGGGACGGTGTGCGCCCAGCGCTACTAGTCCAAGTTCATCAAGCAATTGTTTGACTTCTGCTGCGCTACGGCCGAAGTAATGGAAAAACTCTACACCTTTATAACCAAGGGCTGCTACTTTACGCAGTGTCCCTTCAAAATCCTGTTCCAGTTCTTCTCTGAGCGTATACAATTGCAGGCCTATCTTCAGCATTTTCGAATCACTCCAATTGGATTTAAAGTTGGCTTTCTGTAGTGACAATCACTTGAACAATAATGCTGTAACAGAATTGACTAATCTGATTCACATCAGTTTCCTTAAACTGTCATTCTTGTAAGCACAGCTAATACCGACTGTTTCTAGCGTTGATGGTCGATTTCTTTCTTTATTGCTTAGCTACATAGTAATATGAAAGCGTATATATTAAAATGAATAATATGATTAAAACATGAACAATCTGCTTATCATTTCAATACACTCAGGAGGACCTATGACTCATTCTGCTACCTGTCACGTATTATCAGCCGGATTTTCTTTTCATCGCAAGCCTTTTCATATGTCTCAAAGTCAAGGGAACCAGAACTTTCTTATACGTCTGCAAACAGAAGGAAGAAGCCGTGCATTGATCGATGGTGTAATGTCACCTGTGGAAAGCGGGGATATTATGTTATTCGCTCCAAATGATCCTTACTATTTGATCATAGATAAAGAAGAGTACCCTGTAGGCAAGCCACGAATTGAAAGCGGAGATTATCATATCTTTTGCGGAGGAACATGGATTGATGAATGGTGGCAACGTTCACAAAGACCCACTCGTCTAAGTGTGCCGCTTAGTGAGAATTTTCTTGGCTTGTTTCGCCAATTGATTCTGGAGCACCGTCGACTTTCCGACTTCTCTCCAGAAATATCTGCCTGCTATCTGCAAATTCTATGTATGGAAATCGACCGGCTAATTACAGACCAGCCAGCAATTACTCCAAAAGGTTATCTGGCATACCGAATGAAGCAATATGTTGAGGAGCACGCAACCCTACCCTTTCTATTGGAAGATGTAGCAGGTTTTGTGGGTATATCCGTCTCGCGGGCCGTTCATTTATTTAAGGAAGCCTTTGGGACCAGTATTATTAAATATGTAAACGATGTCCGACTGGAAATGGCCAGAGAACGGATAACCTTCAGCCCCATGCCGCTGGAGCAAGTAGCAGAAACTTGTGGTTTTGCGAACTATACCTATTTTCACCGGGTCTTCCGAAGTCGTTTCGGGATGTCACCAAGAGAATATCGTGTGCACAGCAGAGAGCAGGTGTAAATGAAGAAAACCCGTTTCATTGCAAAAGGGTTGTCCCTTAGTAGAAAAAGCTACTTTTAGGACAACCCCTGCTTCTATATTCGAACATAACTCGTGAGCATGAGATTATTCTTTTACAGCCGAAATGATCAGGAACATCGGTCTACGCTCCTCATCCTTCATCCATGGATCATTACTCATTTCTGCTGAAGGCTTTGGTTCTTTAACCGCTTTAATAGTAAAGCCAGCTTCAATCAGGTCATTGAAATAGGTGGAAATCGTGCGATGGTATTTAATCACATTTTCTGTTAAGAATTTAGTTTCACGAAGTCCTTCTGATTGATAATGATCTACGGGCCAATGCAGGCGGTTTCCTTGTTCATCGGCATACCAGTCTTGCTCTTCACGTGAAGTAAAGATTGGATGCTCCACTGAAAAAATAAAACTCCCGCCAGGCTTAAGAAACGAATGCACCTTTCGGCAGATGGCTGCAAAAGATTCAATATAGTGGAAAGCCAATGAACTGAGAACCACATCAAATTGCTCGCTCGCAAAATCAATGTCCTCAATCGGCAGCTGGATATAAGTTATAGCAGGATCGTTCGTTTTTTCACGCGCCTGTTGCAGCATTTTTTCAGAGATATCCACACCTATAACTGAACTCGCCTGCTGCTCACGGGCATATAGGCAATGCCAGCCAAAGCCGCAGCCCAGATCAAGCACACTTTTATTATGTAAGTCTGGAAGAAGCGCCTTTAATACATGCCATTCTCCTGCTGCTGCAAGCCCTCCAATAGAACGGGGCATTTGCTGGTAGGCGGAGAAGAAATTCGAATCGTCATATTTATTTTGTTTCATCAGGGATACATCTCCTATATATTATTTCTTCAATTACTATACGCTGAGCGATGTTCTCTTATCAAATAGCCAATAAAAAAGGAGCATCATCTTGGAAGATCTGCCCCTTATATCTATTCTTATTCAATTGTTCCTGCTTGCTTGGTGTTAATCGTACATGCTGTGAAATGGCTCCATAATCACTATTCAATCTACGACTCTGTGCTGCGCACCAGGCTCCGGAGCGCTCTGCCTTACGCAAGGCTTTTTGTGTCTTGGTTCGTGCCATGTGACACCACTCTCCTATTCATGGGTGAATGATTATTGATCTTACATCTATAAGACAACTTCATTTTAACATATTCCAGACTATGAGCGAAGCAAGAATTCCGTTACACTTAGAGCAAAGCTAGTATTCTATCTTATCTAAATAGATGCGGAGGTTTAAAGGATGAATTACCAGGTTTTGTATGAAGGTGCTTTTGCTATGTTAAAGGTCCAACTAAATCCCGGTGAAAGCGTAAAGGCTGAAATGGGCGCAATGGTCGCGATGTCACCTAACGTAGAATTAAAAGGAACCGTGGATGGTGGTTTAATGCGCGGTCTCGGGAGAATGCTGAGCGGTGAGAAATTCTTCTTTCAAGAACTTAGAGCGACCCGTGGTCAAAGTGAGGTATTGCTGTCGCCTGGCTCACTCGGCGATATTCAGGCGATAGAATTAGACGGATCGTATAAACTGTTAGTTCAAAAAGACGGATTTCTCGCCGGAACTGAAGGCATTCAAGTAAATACCAAAATGCAGAATTTAACCAGAGGGCTCTTCTCCGGTGAAGGCTTCTTCATTGTAGAAATCAGTGGCAGAGGAACGGTGTTCCTGTCTTCCTTCGGTGCTATCCATGCAATAAATTTAGGACCTGGTGAAGAAATGATTATCGATAACGGACACCTCGTAGCATGGCCAGACTATATGGACTACAAGGTGGAAAAGGCAGCCTCTGGCTGGCTTAACAGCATAACCAGTGGTGAAGCACTTGTCTGCCGCTTCCGTGGAGAAGGTGTAATTCTCGTTCAGAGCCGTAACCCTGGCAGTTTCGGAACGTGGATCAAATCCTTTGTGCCTACTCGAAGCTAGACTTCCTAGAACGCAGTAATCAAAAAAGACACAGGCTTAGAGAAAGCCTGTGTCTTTAGGTTAGAAAGCAATCTTACGAGACTGCTTTATCTGCTTCTGCTTTTGCTTTTTTGCAGCCAGTACGTTTACATGTTCCATAAGTACCCTTGAAATCAAGGCGGTGATCCGTGACGTTAAAACCATATTCACGTTCCACTCTTCTCTCCAGCTCCACAAGCCAGTCGTCCTTAATTTCCTCCAACCGACCGCATACGCTGCATATTAAATGATGATGCATATGCGAATGATCGTTCCCGCGCAAATCGTAACGGGCAACTCCGTCTCCGAAGTTCATCTTCTCTACAATGTGTAGCTCACATAAAAGCTCAAGTGTACGGTATACCGTTGCCAGGCCCAGATGTGGATAGCTGTTCTTAACAAGCATATATACTTCTTCTACGCTTAAATGGTCCTTCTCATTGTCGAGCAGAACGTTCACTATAGCTTCACGCTGAGGCGTTAATTTATATTTTTGCGCCGCAAACAATTGACTGATATTTGATATTTGATCCATTTGGTCTCCTACCTTCCCGGAACGATTTAACATCCGTACCCTCTGAGACGCTCCTATTTATGCAGTTAAGACAAACCATAAATAGTAATCGTTACGATATAATCATAACAAAATTAACCACGAATGAAAAGAGCCTGACATCATTATATCATTTCATGCCACTTATCCAAAGTACTACACCCCAATCTGGCCTATATTTCTATTAAAATCTACTTTTTCGTGAAATAATACAGATTAGACCGCAACCTTTCCATAATTTACAACGTTAAAGGAGTGACAAAGGCTAAGGAGCCTATCCATACAACGAGGTGAAAAGACATGAACATGAAAAAAAGCACACTAGCAGTAATCACAACCGTAGCCATTTTCTCCTTTTCTTTGGGTGGTCAGATGTTTGCAGCTGGGAACACCTTTAAGGATATTGATAACATAAACGGCAAAGAAAAAATCATTTCTTTAAAAAATCAAGGGTTAATTAAAGGTGTCAGCGAATCTCAATTTCTCCCTGGCTCTAAGGTAACTACAGCCCAAGGGATTCAGTTTATCTCCGGCGGTCTCCAGCTCAGCCTCGCAGCCATTGACTTTAACAAAGCTCCTGTTGCCAGCGGCTTGTTCACAAAAGTAAAAGACAAAGCCTGGTACGCTGAAGCCTTTATCAATGCTTATTACAATCAAGTTAAGCTACCAAAAGACATTGATCCTAGCCTAATTATGACCAAAGAGCAATTCACTAACTATCTAGTGCAAGCGATCGAAGGCGTAGGTAATCTGCCGATGATCAATATCGTTCCAGTAGATATCGCTGATGAAGCGTCACTGACCCCTGCGTATCAAGGCAGTATTCAGCGCTCCCTGAAATACAAGATCAATACTCTAGACGCTAACGGAAAGTTTAATCCAAAAAGCGAACTCACCCGTGCCGAAGCAGCGATTATGCTTTACAACGCTTTGGAGTTCCTGAAAACTGGAGGATAAGCCAAATTTCAGTTACTCTTCTCATTTGAATAATCCACACACGAAAAAGCAGCTCCGGATGATTCCCGAGCTGCTTTTTCGTGTATATTGTCTTTCTACTCTTCTTCACCATTCAGTCTATTCAGAAATTGCAGAGCCCGGGGATTCTTCGGATGCTCCAGCACTTCTTGCGGCGTTCCTTGCTCTAAGATATGACCGCCATCCATCAAAATGATCCGGTCCGCTACATCGGCGGCAAATTTCATCTCGTGGGTCACAATCACCATAGTCATACCTTCTGCTGCTAATTGTTTGATGACCTTAAGCACTTCCCCTACCAGCTCGGGGTCGAGCGCCGAAGTGGGCTCATCAAACAACAGCACTTCTGGATCTACTGCCATAGCCCGGGCGATGGCCACTCTCTGCTGCTGTCCACCTGACAGCTGATGTGGATAGTTATCAGCTTTATCAGCCAAACCCACCTTAGCCAGCAGTTGAAGGCCCCGCTTACGCGCTTCTTCCTTGGTTCGTTTCAAGACAGTTACTTGTCCCTCCATCACATTGCCTAGCGCAGTCATATGCGGAAATAAATTATACGATTGAAAGACCATCCCTGTTTTCTGTCGAAGAGCCAATACGGAATTCTGAGAAATTTTCTTATGATCTGTAAAATTGATGGTGATATCCCCGAGTGACAGGCTGCCTTGATCCGGGATTTCCAACAGATTAAAACAGCGCAGCAGTGTAGTCTTTCCGGAGCCGGATGGCCCAATAATGACAAGTACCTTTCCATGCTCCATTTTCAGATCAATACCCTTTAACACTTGGAGTGCGCCGAAGGATTTATGCAAATTAATGATTTCAATCACAAGTATCTCTCCTTTAGGTCGCAGAGTAACGATCGAGTCGTTTCTCCAAGTAATTTTGCAGCGCCGACAGCACAGAACAGAACACTAAATAAAACAATCCTGCTTCGGAGTATACCAGCAGAGGCTCATAAGTGGTAGAGGCTACCTGCTGAGCAGTTCTAAACATCTCCGTATAGGTGATGATCGCTGCAAGCGATGTATCTTTGACCAAGCTAATAAAAGAATTGGATAACGGCGGTACAGAAACGCGTGCAGCTTGTGGCAGAATTACGCGGCGCAGAGCCTGCCCGCGAGTCATCCCGACTGAGAAGGCAGCTTCCCACTGGCCTTTATGTATCGACAGGATAGCAGCGCGTACGATTTCCGATGAATAAGCCCCTACGCTAAGGGTAAATCCAATGGTGGCGGCAATGAAAGGGTCGAGTACAATACCAACAGCCGGCAAACCATAAAATATAATAAATAGCTGCACTAACAACGGGGTTCCCCGAATGACCCATACATAAAAACGGGCGATTAGCTTCGGAATTACCCACGGTGAAAGACGTGCCAACGCGGTTAGGATCGCCAAAATCAATCCAAGCACAAAGGAAAGTAGCGCCAACGGAATGGTAAAAGCCACCCCGGCTTTAAGCAGGGGTAGCAGTGTATCTAAGAAAATTTGTATTTTGCGGTCATCCATTATTCAGACATCCTTTTTAGCTTCTAGGCTTAATTAGCCTTGCTAGCCTTGTATTATTTTGAAACGTCAGCTCCAAAGTATTTCTCGGAAATTTTCAAGTACGTTCCATCACTTTTCATCTCTTTAATCGCATCACTGACCGCATTCACCAGCTCATCATTGCCTTTCAGGAATACCGCAGCACTTTGTGAGCCTTCAGGAATCTCATCAACCACTTTAATTTTTGCATCTGGTTTTTGTTTTTTCAGATCCAGATAAGACAAGCCATCATTCACAGTTGCATCAATACGTCCCGAAGTCAGCAGATCCATCGCTTGATTGAAACCGTCCGTAGCTACGATTTCAGCACCGTTCTCACGAGCGATGTCGGATAAGTTACTGGTCAGGGATTGTCCGGCTTTTTTACCTTTTAGATCAGCAAAGGTCTTAATATCCTCATTGTTTTCGCTCACGATCAATACTGCCTTGGATACAATATAGGGTTCAGAGAAATCATATTTCACTTTGCGATCTTCGTTAATGGAAACTTCATTAAAAATGACATCAAACCGTTTCGCATCCATCCCAGCAAAAATACCATCCCACTGAGTTTCAAAAAATTCAGCTTCAACACCTAAACGTTTGGCTACTTCTTCGGCAATTTCCACGTCAAAACCCGTCAATTTCCCCGCAGTGTCATGATAAGTAAAAGGTGCATAAGTCCCTTCTGTACCTATCCGCAATTTGCCGCTGGCCTTCACAGCCTCCAAACTGTTTTGCGCTGAAGATGCTGCTCCACCATTCGTTCCAGCTGTTGGTTCAGCAGCCGTATTGGTATTCGAATTATTGCCGCAAGCCGCTACAAGAACCACGGTTAACGCCAATATAATAGTTAGACTCCATTTTTTCATTATTAAATCCCCTCTCTCTATCCGGTTTTTTTCCGGTAAATTGAATAGTACACTGCCATCACATGATCGTCAATGCTTTTTTCCGATAATATACATCGGAATTGTAATATTAACTAGATTTCTACTTATATCTTACCCAATCTTGGATTAATCCTTCACTTCTTTCTCTCTTTACTTCTCAGAAAGATATGGTATATTTATAAACAAATTAATATGGACCTGTTATTTCACTAGGGGAGTCGGCCGACTGAGACGGAGCTTCAAGCTCCGGACCCTTGGAACCTGATCTGGATCATACCAGCGGAGGGAAGTGGAGCAGAATTTTCATCAAGCATGTTAAGTGTTATTATGCAGAATGAACTTTTTGACCCATTCATTTCCTCTGGAAATGGATGGGTCTTTATTTGTTTAGACGCTCCACAAAAATATTAGGAGGTTAGATCATCACGACCATTTTATCTATGCAAGGCCTAACCTACTCTTTTCCGGAAACTGAACAACCCCCTGTATTCGCAAATCTATCCATGGATATCAGGCAAGGGGAATTCGTCTCCGTAGTAGGTGCTAGCGGATGCGGGAAAAGCACATTTTTCAAAACGGTTGCCGGTTTACTCGAACCTACTCATGGAAAAATAAAACTCCCTACGCTCCCCTCAACCGCTAGTCGTTTAGGTCAGATCGCTTATATGCCTCAGCAGGATTTATTGCTGCCTTGGAGAACAGTGCTCGACAACTGCCTTTTGCCCTGGGAGATCAAGCCCAGATTTAGTAAACAGAAAACGATCACTCAGATTCGGGAAATGTTGGCCCGCTTCGGCTTAACAGATGTAGAGAAGGCTTATCCCCATGAACTTTCGGGAGGTATGAAACAGCGAGTAGCATTTCTGCGCACCTTAGTGGCTGGAGGCGGAAGTGGTCTTATGCTGCTGGATGAGCCCTTTGGCGCTCTCGATGCCATGACCAAACGTGAGATACACCGTTGGCTGTTGGAGTTATGGGGTGAACTGAATCAGACGATTATGCTCATCACTCATGATCTGGAAGAAGCCCTATTGCTCAGTGACCGGATTTATTTATTATCTGGCGGTGCGCACAGCGAATTACAGGAGATCGTTGTCGATCTACCAAAACCAAGACATTATAAGATGAACTATGAACCCCGGTTTATAGCACTACGGGCAGAGTTGGAGCGAAGATTGCATGCAACCTATACCTTTTAAAAAACATCTAGACAACTATGCTCCCTTCCTTCTTCTGGTACTGCTCATTCTTGTAATCTGGGAGTCAGCTGTTCGCCTTCACTTGATTCCAGCCTTTATTCTCCCTGCACCTTCATCTATTGGCATCGCATTGATCGAGCACAGGCAATTATTATTTGGACAGCATTTATTAGCGACGTTGCAGGAGATACTGGTAGGTTTTGTCCTTTCTGTGGTTTGTGGTGTATTGCTGGGCATTGGAATGTTCCTGTTTCGCCCCGTAGAAAAGGCCATCTATCCCTTCCTTATCATTAGCCAGACGGTCCCATTAATTGCGCTATCCCCCATTTTTATTATGTGGTTCGGATATTCGCTGTGGAGCAAAGTGGCTGTGGTGTTTTTGACGGCTTTTTTTCCAGTCGTAGTGAGTACATATGATGGACTTCGTACAAGTGGCCAGACTTACAAGGACTTATTATTAACATTTGGTGCAAACCGCTGGCAGCTGCTTGTCAAAACCCAAATTCCACTGGCATTGCCTGCTTTTTTCTCTGGCTTAAAGCTGTCCATTGTATACTGCGTCATCGGAGCTACTATCGGGGAATGGCTCGGCGGCAGTAAAGGACTCGGTTACTTCAGCCGCAGAATGGCCGGAAATATGCAGAGCGATGAAATGTTCGCGGCTGTATTTCTGCTGTCCGCGCTTGGTGTTGTGCTTTTTCTGGCGATAGCTTTACTCGAACAATTATTTTTAAAGAAAAGAGGATCTAACCAATGAATCATTTAAAATCACCACAACGAGGACTTATTTCTGTATTTCTAGTATGCACACTTTTGCTCTTAAGCAGCTGCGGGAAGGCAGACAAGCTAAATAACAACTCCCAAACCGGTTCCTCCAATTCCGAAAATAAACAGTCACACAAGCTGACGATTATGCTTGATTGGTATCCCAATGCCGTTCATTCCTTTCTATACGCTGCGCAACAGCAAGGTTTTTTCCAAGAGGAAGGTTTGGATGTCGAGATCAAAATGCCTGCGGACAGCAATGACGCCCTAAAGCTTGTAGCAGCAAATCAAATTGATCTAGCGCTCAGCTATCAGCCTCAGGTACTTATGGCACGCGGCGAGAAAATCCCTGTACGTTCGATTGCAGCTATCGTGCGGCATCCACTGAATCATCTGATGGTTCCTCAGGCAGGCAGTATTCATAGTCCCAAAGAGCTCGCAGGAAAACAAATCGGCTATTCCTCTATTCCGCTCTATGAAGCGATGATTCGGACAATGATCCAGAGTGATGGAGGCAATCCTTCATCCGCCAAGCTGATTGATGTAGGTTTTGACCTTATCCCTGCGATCTCTACAGGACAAGTGGACGCAATAATGGGCGGGTTCATCAACCATGAACAACTGATCCTTGAAAAAGAGGGACATCCGGTCACCTCGCTTAATCCAACGGATTACGGAGTCCCTGACTATTATGAGCTTGTGCTGGTGGCCAGCGAACAAGGATTGCAAAATTCTGAAGCCTACTTTAAAAAATTTCTAAATGCCATAACAAAAGGACAGGAATTTGTGGAGCAGAATCCTGAACAAGCCCTGGATTTACTGATTGCACATGAAGATGCAACTTCACCGCTCGACAAGGAGATTGAGAAAAAAAGTCTTGAAATTCTACTGCCGCTGATGAATGCAGGCGATCAAACTTTTGGTTATCAAGACCCGACATCTTGGGAAAAGGTTCAGCAGTGGTTATCCACCAACGATCTTCTAACAGAAGATATTAAAGCACAGGAAGCTTTTATCAATCTGTAACGTTTAGTTGGTTATTTATACAAGCTTGAGGAGGAATTATGATGAGTTACTTAGCCAAAGTACGGGAATCCAACCCGTTGATCCACAACATCACTAATATTGTAGTAGCCAATTTCTCAGCCAACGGTCTGTTGGCACTGGGTGCCTCTCCCTTTATGGCGGATGCCCACGAAGAAGTGATCGACATCGCCGCTATGTCGTCTGCTGTAGTTCTAAATATAGGCACACTCAATGACTACGCCATTCAATCTATGTTGCTCGCTGGTAAATCCGCTAATAAACACGGGGTTCCCCTAGTGCTTGACCCGGTAGGTGCAGGCGCAACTTCTTATCGGACCGCTGTCACTCAAAAACTAGTGAATGAGATGCAAATCACCGCACTGCGGGGGAATGTGGCTGAAGTCGCTAATGTGATTGGGGAGAGTTGGTCCATTAAAGGGGTGGATGCTGGCGAAGGTGAAGGCGATGTAGTCCTTTTGGCTGAAGCTGCTGCGAGGAAGTTAAGCTGTGTGGTCATCATAACTGGAAAAGACGATGTGATCACGAATGGAAAAAACACTTATATTGCCAGCAACGGTCACCCTATTCTCACGAAGGTTACAGGAACTGGCTGCTTGCTCAGTGCTGTTGTGGGTGCATTTCTCGCGGTAAGTGGAGGTGCCTCGTTGGAGGCCGCAGTGGAAGCCCTCTCCTTCTATGGAGTAGCCGCTGAAATCGCCGCTGAACTAACAACTGGTCGAGGACCGGGAAGCTTTCAGGTTGAGTTTCTAAATCAACTGACATGGGTCACGCCAGAAGTCTTCCTAGAAAGATCTAGTATCAAACAGCTCAGTTAATGACCCTCAAAAGGAGTGAATTCGATGATTATATCCAAAGCTCTAACCATTGCCGGCTCCGATAGCGGCGGTGGTGCTGGCATTCAGGCCGATCTAAAAACCTTTCAAGAGCTTTCTGTCTATGGCATGTCCGTCCTCACAGCTGTGACAGCGCAGAATACGCTGGGTGTCCAAGGGGTTTATCCAGTGACTCTGGAAGCTATAAATCAGCAGCTTGATTCTATAGGACTTGACCTGCAACCAGATGCCGTAAAGACCGGGATGTTATTTAACAGCGACATCATCCGCATTGTGGCAGATAAAATTAAGTATTACGGCTGGTCTAATCTTGTAATTGATCCTGTGATGGTCGCTAAAGGAGGGTCCACACTGCTGCTGCAGGTGGCGGTTCAATCCTTAATCAGCCATCTGCTGCCCTTAGCATTGGTGACGACACCCAATATTCCCGAAGCCGAAATGATCACAAAGATGACGATCTCCACCATAGAAGAACGCAAAAAAGCAGCCAAAATCATTCATGGCATGGGCTCCAAATATGTAGTGCTAAAAGGGGGACATGATACTTCAACCACAGCCGTAACCGATCTTCTATATGATGGTCACGAATATACCTTATTGGAGAGTAGCCGGATTCAGACCAGACATACGCATGGTACAGGCTGCACCTATTCAGCAGCAGTTACCGCCGAGCTAGCCAAAGGCAAATCCGTAGCTGAGGCCATTCAAACTGCCAAAGCATTTATACAAGCGGCGATTGAGGACGAGCTGGGCATAGGGGCTGGGCATGGACCAACCAATCATTTTGCTTATCAGAACAGACTGCGAGGGATAAACAATGCAACGAATGAACAGTGAACATCTGCGAGATCTATTAAAAGTCTATTTCATTATGGGCAGCGTAAATTGCCGTAAAGCTCCTGTTAAGGTGCTGCAGGCAGCGGTTGCTGGAGGCATAACCATGTTTCAATTCCGTGAGAAGGGTACCGGGTCCTTAAGCGATGAGGCACGACTTAATCTTGGCAGACGACTTCAAAAGATCTGTCATACCAATGGCGTGCCCTTTATCGTGAATGACGACATTGATTTAGCGATCGCACTTGATGCGGACGGAATTCATGTAGGACAGGAGGATACACCTGCATTGGCGATCCGCCAGCTACTTGGAGAGAATAAAATCATTGGTGTATCCGCTCACTCCTTCGCTGAAGCTCAGCAGGCGATTGCCGATGGAGCCGACTATCTGGGCGTGGGTCCCATTTATCCTACGTCATCCAAGGAGGATGCCAAAGCTGTTCAAGGCACTGCGATGATTGAAGAACTAAGAAATAAAGGCATTACCATCCCATTGGTTGGCATTGGGGGAATCACGCTGCAAAATGTTGCACCAGTATTAACAGCTGGTGCGGATGGGATTTCTGTTATCTCAGCGATTGCCGGAGCTGAAGATATTACCACAACTGCCAGAGGCTTTGTTGACAAAGTCAGTTTAAGCGGGACATAAGCTCATACAGCTCTTCACTGCTTAAATGCCGCCATTGTCCCAGCTCCAAGCCGTCTAATGTAATATTCATAATTCTTATGCGCTCCAGCTTTAGTACTCTATATCCTAACTCCTTGCACATTCTGCGTATTTGCAGATTAAGACCTTGAGTTAGGATAATTCTAAACTGACATTCTGTGATCCGATAGACCTCACAAGGTTTCGTTGTGACTCCAAGAATGTTCACGCCGCTAGACATCTCTTGTAAGAATTCTGACGTAACCGGTTTGTCTACATGAACTACATATTCTTTTTCATGCCCATTCTCGGAACGCATCATTTTATTTACAATCTCTCCATCGTTGGTTAACAAAATGAGGCCTTCCGAGTTTTTGTCTAATCTGCCAATCGCAAAGATCCGTGAAGGATACCCTACAAAATCAATAATGTTCCCAGCCACATGTGGGGCTGCTGTACAGGTAATGCCTATCGGCTTATTCAAAGCGAGATACACTGGCTCCCCTTTACTGCTTGTTATCGGCTCCCCATCGATCCATACGATATCCTCTGGCTCTATAAGAATGTTCGCCTCACAGACAATACCGTTTACAGCGATTCGACCTGCTGCAATTAATCGTTTGGTTTCCCTTCTGGAACAAAAGCCTGTTTCGCTTATATATTTATCGATTCTCACTGCTGATCCTACTTTCATTCTATATACTTACCTTACCTCTAGTCATAAAAAAACACCTGATTTTAACGATCAAAATCAGATGTTAACCTTCAGGAATAACCCAGTTTAAGGGAGCTATTTGGTGCTTCCGCTTTTTTTCACGTTACTGCCCTTGCTTCCACTTGCACCTTTAGCACCTGGACCCGTCGTTGGATCACTTTTAGCAGGTTTAACTGGTTTTGCTGTTTTGTTCCAGCGTGTCCAGCCTTTACTCCCCGTACCTCTGCCTGTGCCGCCACCTTTACTTTTTGCACCCATCATATCACTCCGTCAGTCATTCAGAATTCGTATAGTTTATACACTTTACCTATCTTACCACACTCTCAACCTTTCTGTTTAAGTAATAACAAATGCTTCATCTAACTAGCCACTGTTTAGAATTTAGCATCTTTATTCATTTCATGAATATCAAAGGTATCCTGATGTATTTCGATGGCGATGACGGTGTCCTTTTTTTCAAAAAATTGCACATGTCCTAACCGCTTGTCCTCCAGCTCTATCCATCCAGCATCGTTTAATTTATTAAAGTAGTGGTCAGGTCGATAAAGACCTTGTTCTCCCCCTATATTATCCAATTCGTACTTTACACCTATTTTTATATTGGGGTTACTTGAAGTTGTTGTCACTTCGATTTCTTTGGCATTCTTCGGAATAGGAATTTCGGCATTTATAGAGGACACTCCATACTCTTGTTCCTCTTGAGCTGACGATGTACAACCGCTTGTAAACAGGATTAATGGTAACCATATAAAAGCTAATAAATATTTATTCAATGGTATCCTCTCCTTCCATAGCTTATTTTACCAAATTCAAAATTAAAATAAAAACACCCCACCAAAGACTAAGCTTTGATGAGGTGTCTATTCACATCAGCTTTGCAGCTCATGCATGGACTTATTTCGGTTGAATATAACCTTCTGCTTTCAGAAGCTCAGCAATCAACACAGCACCGCCAGCCGCTCCGCGCAGGGTGTTATGGGAGAGACCTACGAATTTGTAATCATAGAGGGCATCTTCCCGAAGTCTGCCCGTCGATACGCCCATTCCGTTCTCGATATCACGATCCAGCTTGGTCTGTGGACGATTGTCCTCTTCAAAATAGGTAATGAACTGTTTAGGTGCGCTAGGCAGTTCAAGCACCTGAGGACGTCCTTTAAAGCTCTTCCAGAGATTCAGAATCTCTTCTTTGGACGGTTTTTTCTCAAAAGAAACAAATACAGCAGCCATATGTCCATCCGCTACAGGCACACGTATACACTGCGAAGTAATCGTTGGCGCTTCACTCTTTACGATACCCTCTTCTTGAACACTTCCCCAGATCCGCAAAGGCTCTTGCTCGCTTTTCTCTTCTTCGCCACCGATATAAGGAATCACGTTGTCCAGCATTTCTGGCCAGTCTGCAAAAGTCTTTCCTGCACCAGAAATGGCTTGGTAGGTGGTGACCACCACTTTAGATGGATTGAAGTCTTTGAGCGCATGAAGTGCAGGCACATAACTTTGAATGGAGCAGTTAGGTTTAACCGCAATGAAACCTGTCTCTGTTCCCAGACGTTTTCTTTGCTGTGCAATAACCTCAAGATGCTCCGGATTAATCTCAGGAATGACCATAGGCACATCAGGCGTCCAGCGATGCGCTGAGTTATTGGAGATTACTGGCGTTCCGGTGCGAGCATAAGCCTCTTCGAGCGCTTTAATCTCATCTTTTTTCATGTCTACAGCACAAAAAATCAAATCCACGTCCGCAGCAACTTCTTCTACCTTAGAAGCATCTTGGACCATAATATTCTTTACGTTCTCAGGCATTGGAGTAGATAACTTCCATCTGCCCTTGGCCGATTCTTCATACGTTTTTCCAGCAGATCTAGCACTGGCAGCAATCGCAGTTACTTCAAACCAAGGATGATTCTCTAGAAGGGCAATAAAACGTTGTCCTACCATACCTGTGCCGCCAACTATGCCGGCTCTTAGCTTTCTTGACATCAGAAAATACACTTCCTTTTGATTAACTGTCCTATTGTGAATAATAGGCCGATAATTAATGATATACGGCGCGGGAACATTTGGCGAGTGTTAACATCAAAATAACATTAAAAATTTTATTTTTAGCGGATTATATTGAATTTCACTAATACTAATGAAGGGAATAGCTGCACTCTGTACAATTATAAGTATATTTTCTGCTTAGACAACTCTTTAACTGCATTCTCTACAACTATTTCCCCGAAAAATAATGGAAATGCCCTCTAAGCGAACTTTTAGATGTAAGAAATGCAACTAAATCGCATCTGCAGAGCATTTTATAGCATATAGTTGCAGGAAATACATCTATTTGCGATTGGTGAGTATAAATCAGGAATCTGCGATCAGCGTTCAGCGTTCAGCGCTCAGCTATTCACGTTTACAAGCTGCTTCAACCAACTAATCGTTTCTTACCCCCGCTCACTTAAACCAACCTTTTTCCTTAAATCGAGTGATCGCCTCGATGCGGTTACCTACATCCAGCTTATCTAGTATAACTGAGATGTAATTCCGGACTGTTCCCGTGGTAATGTACAACTGGCTGGCAATCTCTTTTGTATTTTTACCGTCGGCAATGAGTCCAAGCACTTCCTTCTCCCGCTGAGTCAGAGGATTTACTTCACCGCTGTAGGCTTCATCCATTAGCTCCGGTGCATACATGCGTCGGCCTGCCATCACATTACGTATCGAAAGTGCCAGTTCTTCGCTAGGACTGTCTTTCAGCAGATAAGCATGAACTCCCGCCTTGAGCGCACGTTCGAAATATCCCGCACGGGCAAAGGTGGTTAATATCATCGTTTTGCAGCCGCTATTCTTCAGCGCTTCCGCAGCGTCGAGACCACTCATCGCTGGCATCTCAATATCCATAATACAGATATCCGGCTTATGCTGCTGAACCATCGCTACAGCTTCTTCTCCGTTGCTTGCCCGGCCCACGACCTTCATATCCTCTTCTAAATCCAACAAAGATGCCAGCGCTCCAAGGAGCATTCGCTGATCCTCAGCGATTACAATCTTAATCATTATACGGTTACCTCCTGTTCCGGATGCTTAAATGCATTTGGGACCTTAATCACTATCGTAGTACCCTCATCTCGCACGATATCCATACAGCCATTTACAAATTCAAGACGTTCCCGCATACCTTGCAGCCCATGTCCTTTAAAATAAAGATCATTGCCTGGGATGCCAGTTCCATCATCTTTCACTTTAATGATGAGATCTGTGCGTGTGGGTTCAATGATAATTGCGCAAGATTGTGCATTACTATGCTTCACAACATTTGTGACAGCTTCCTTAATACACATGCTGAGCACATTCTCCGTAATCAATGAAGTATTAGACAGTTTAGGATTGCCTTGCAAAACATAGTCAATCTCCGCAGCCGCAAGAAACTGCTGAATATGAACGAGTTCGTCCTCAAGCCGAATGCCGCGCATTCGCGTAATCATCTCCCGGACCTCTTTCAGTGCACTTCTTGCCGTCTGGCGTACATCATTGATCTCGGCTTTGGCTTGCGTCGGATTACTGTCGATAAGCTTTCCTGCCAAATCACTTTTCAGACCAATTAACGAAAGCTTCTGACCTAATGTATCGTGAAGATCACGTGAAATCCGCTGGCGTTCCTCGAGCTTAACCAATTCTGAGATACGCTTATTAGCATCCTCCAATTGGTCTTGCAGCTTCCCTTGATTATTGCGGTTATAGGTACTGATTGGCAGCAGGATAACTGCAATCATACTGACAAGAACAAAGGGAAGCTGGCTGATAAATACGGGATTACGCGACAGCAGCTCATAATTGATCGTAATAATCGTAGTCAGCAAATGAATGGAGTACAGGGTGAAGAACCCTACTCGATTCTGGATATTCCCAATAAAAAAGGCTAAAAAAAGCGCAAAATACATATATCCAAACAACAACGTCATCGTTATAGAGACCAGTATCTGCACGCTCGTCCAAAAATAAACTAACCAACCCTTGGAGACAAAAGAAAGCACATAACAAACAAAAAACACAGCGATCATCAAGATTCCCGAAACTACCTGGTAGGGAGAAGAGGACCGAAAGATGAAATAAAACGGTAGAATATAAAATACGACCCATACATAAGGGCTAAGACCTGTACTTTTATGAAAAATATGATGCCACTTCTGCATGTTCGCTCTCCTTTTTGCCATATGCCACTCACCTTATTCTAGCATAAATCCGGTAAAATCCGGTGAACCACAACGATAAATAGAAAAAAGATTAGAGCGCGAATGAGTTCTCCGGCTCTAACCTTCCATTTTGTGCTATTTGATTACAATGTAGCTATTATTCTCCCTGGAGTCTGGGCTTATGAACTTGCAGGACCTCGCCTGCAGTTTTCGGTTTATTTAATATGGACTTCATCTCTTTGAAGCTAATGAATCGTTTATTTTCCTCATCCCAAAGACGGAAATTAAGGGCCTTCAGGCTGGTACCAATCGTAATTGTTGTTGCTTTTTGTAGCGGTGGCGTCGCGTTATGCGCTTTTTCCAAATTATAGTTTGGCACCTTTGGACTTAAATGATGCACATGGTGGAAGCCGATGTTGCCCGTAATCCATTGCAGCACCTTCGGCAGCTTATAATATGAGCTACCTTCAACCGCGGCCATCACATAACTCCATTCAGATTCATTCTCGAAATAAGAGTCTTCAAACTGATGTTGGACGTAGAACAACCATATGCCGAGAAACCCTGATACAAATGCTACAGGCAGCTGCACCATAAGAAATGCCTGCCAGCCAATCGCCCATATCAGTAAGGCATAAAGCGCTGCGATTGAAATATTCGTCAAATAGGTATTCATCCGCTCTTTGCGTCTAGCACCTTTAACATTGAAACGATACTGAATCATAAATACAGCAATCGGTCCAAGACCAAACATCACGATGGGATTGCGGTAAATCCGGTAATATAGACGTTTCCAGAAGGAAGCCGCTGCGTATTCCTCGACCGTCATAATCCAAATATCGCCGATCCCTCTTTTATCGAGATTACTGGAGCTGGCGTGGTGAATGGAATGACTATGTTTCCACTGCCGATAAGGAACCAGTGTCAGTACACCTGTGATCGTTCCGATAATATCATTCGCTTTACGATTCTTAAAAAACGATCCATGTGTGCAATCATGAAAAATAATAAAAGTTCGAATTACAAATCCTGCTGCAGGAATAGCTAACAGAAGGGTGAGCCAATAGGAAACGGATAAAGAGAAATAAGCTCCGCCCCATAACAGCACAAGTGGTCCTAAAGTATTGATGAGCTGTCTTATACTTGCGTTGCGGTCATTTTTCTCGTAAGGGGCTACACTCTTTTTAAGGCTGGAGAGCTGTGATGTCTGTTTTGTAGTCATCTATATCGTTTCCTCCTTGATGTGTCCGGCTAAGGATCTTTTCATCTACTCTAAGTATAGGTGATGAAGTGTCATCCTATAAGTCATAAACATCAAGTAGAGAGTATGACAAATGTCATACTCTCCTTCTCATTTAAATTACGTTAGCATTGCAGCCAACATCCATCTTCCTTCACTTCGTATTGACCTTTGATCTCACCAATTCCATTAAGGATTAACGAATCTTTATTAAAAGTTGGAGGTTCATCTAGTACGAGGTGCAGTTTATTAATATTTCGAAGGTCAGCTGTATAGTAGCTAATCACTGGCTTTTCCAGAAAATACTCCGCATCATTGATTTGGATTCGTAAATTATTCTTATGAATGCATTTCTCATCTCCACCAATAATACCCATAGGATTAAAACCCGTAGATTTTATATCTCCTTCAATATACAGGTGGTACCCATCAAGGCTGATAAAATCAATGAATTCCTTCTCCCTGATTGTTTTGACCGATTGCATAATATCTTCCGTTTCTTTGCTGATGGATATCTCCTCGAAGGGAATGATGACTTGATCCACAAATTGCTTAAAAAACGCATATAAACTTAACTCCGACTTCATAAACTCTTCTTTCCAATCGGAGCGAAGCTCATCCAGCAGCAAACATATAAACAGACCAGAACCGTAGCAGCTTCTTCTGATATTAGCCGAAGATTCAAGTTCATCTATTAAATACGAACTGAATTTGTGCAATACTCCCTCATTAGGTAGGGTGGATTTTTCGGCATAGGCATTTAATTCAACATACCAAGCGGGTCCTTCCAGCGTTTCGATAAGATATTCATTTAGCACGTACTCCCCAAGCAGTTGTTCTCTTTGTTGACGGATGGCAATAAATCTGTACATTGCGTGATTACGCTCTTCAATAGTAGCTGCCATTACACTAAGATATAAATGATGTCTTTCTTGAATCCGCAATTCCATATTTTCGAGGGATAAAGGGTAGGTAATCATCAATAATTCATCTGCATAACGTTCATCTCCCATCAGGAATTGATAACCGTGAAATAATTCGTGTACACAAATGGCGTACAAGTCTTCGAATTCTTCATGTAATTCCAGATTAACGATGGCTGTAGGGTGATCCTCATATAAGATGATGGTATCTCCTGAGAATTCATTACTCCAAGGAAGCAAATGTGGATGATATCCTACCGTTTTGAATTTGGGATGATTGTACAGATACACGTTATCCTTATTATAAAATGCGAATGAAACAGCCTCGAACCCTTTCCAATATTTCTGCAGCTTGTGGTTCGTTAAACACTTAACAATCATCTCCAAATGAAATTCCATCCCTTACCTCCTCGTTAATGGCTCTGCTTAGTATGCTCTTCTCGGTATTCTGTTGGTGTTTGACCACTAGCCTTTTTAAAAACCTGTGTAAAATAACGCGGGTCCTGATAACCGACAAGAGGAGCTATCTGATACACTTTTACGTTGCTGCTCTGCAAAATATACTTTGCCCTCTCCATCCGGCAGTGTGTAACATACTCCAAAAAGGTATATCCCGTTATTTGCTTATATAAAGTGCAGAAATGACTGATGCTGAGATCAGCCAGCTCCGCTACTTCCTCAATACTTAAATCTTTATGGTAATTACTCTCAATATAACGTTTCGCTTTCTCGATGGCGCTACGCGTATCCTCGCGGTTCACAGGCTTGTTCCCTTGCTCCAATCGCACACCAAACTCTTCTTTCAGAGCAGAGATCACTTCATTTAAAGTGCCGAGATTGTGCATCTTGCTAAGTAATCCATGCAAGGACCAATCTGAATTTATATTCAAATACTCATAATTTCTATACAAAACAACAATCAGTTCAACAAGAAGACGTTCAGCCATATCCTTAGGAACAGCTTGTGACTCAATAAATAAAGCAAGCTTATCAAATAAAGACCACATCCGGTCTCTATTTAAGGTACGTATACTTTCTATCAGCGCGGTTTCCAGCTCTTTTGGGTATTTCACCTCTTTACTGCTTGGGAACGATATCTCTTCATCAATAAAGACCCCGGCAAGACCCGAATAGAAGCGTTGATATAAGGCCTTCGCGGCCAGAGGGTAAACCGTACTTAATTGATCAATGCCTTGTGTGGTGCGGCTGATGCCTACGGAACAAGACTGCTTGGAGTATCTCTTGATTCCCGCTATCAAATGTTCACCAAGTTCTCTCCTGCTGGCGCTTAAAGATCCAGGGAACAGTAGTATCCACTCTCCATTATGAAACGGGAAAACCGTCAGCACGCCATGCTCCAGTGACCATTCTTCCACAATATTGCGGATTGCAAACAGCCATAGCCGTTTTTCTTCTACACTCCATTGACTGCTCAGTGTGGTGTAGTCATCTAACTGGACAACAGCCATGAAATATCCGCTCTCCAGTTCACTGTTCTCCAGCCATTTCAGATGCTCAAGCGGCCTTGCATTTCCCAAAGTGATTTCTGCAAACAGACGTTCACGTGCAAGCAGTGACAGCATCTGGACAGAATGAATCAGCTGATCATTTTGCTTCTGTTCATCCAGCTTAGTTCTGGCGCGGTTTAGCATTTCAACCAGTTCATCATGATCGATCGGCTTCAATAAATAATCAAAAGCACCTTGACGTAATGCTTCTCTTGCATATTCGAACTCTCCGTACCCGCTTATAAAAATAAACACCAGCTTCGGGTTTTTAGACAATACTTCCTTCATCAACGTAATCCCGTCAATTACGGGCATGCGAATATCACTAATCACGATATGTGGTGAAGTGTCTTCTATCAAGCGGAGAGCTAATTCTCCATTTCGGGCCTCTCCCACAATCTCCATCTGAAGATCATTCCATGGAATGGCTGCTTTTAAGCTACGAAGAATAATCGGCTCATCATCCACGATTATTACTTTATATTTCTCTTGTAACTCATCCATTCCCTGCACCTCCAGGATCATTGTACACTTGAGCTTTGGATCAAATTCCAATATTGAATGGAGGATGCCTGCACTTGCTTTAACGCTTGCTCAGCAGACATTTCTCCGTTAATCATCTGTTCTATAACACTCAGGAACGTTTTTTTCACTTCTGGTGACAATACATTATCATAAGGGACAAAGCTCTTGCGGTTAACTTCCATCATATTCATAACTTGCGCGAATACGGGTCCTGTCTTCTCAGGATCAAAGGCGATGCGCATGGACGGAATTCTCAACCCTTCATATACAATCCGAGTCTGAACCTCCTGGGTGTAAAAAGCTTTCATGAGATCGAGTGCAGCCTCCCGCTTCGCTCCGCTTAGTTCGGAGGAAAGACCGATGCCAAATGTATAACCGCCGGCAATCGAAGGTTGTTCCCCCTTCTTCAATGTGGGAAACGGAATAACACCTACCTCATTTTGAAAATCCGTAGGAGCTGCTGTTCCGGCAAATAAATTGATATCCCAGTTTCCGTTCAGATACATCGCAGCCTTGCCGCTCGTAAATAGTCCCACCGCATTTTCTGTGGATAACGCATTCGATTTCGTACTGAAGGCACCTTCTTTGATCCATTGCTCCAAGTGCTGAAAAGCCTTTAAATACGCCTCATTCTGAAAGCTGTCTTGATCTTCACCAGTGATCAGCTTCTCGATCAAGTCGGCGCCGGCATAACGATCCATTAAATAATGTGCAAAAATTCCTGCGGGCCAACGATCCTCGTTGCCAAGTGCAAATGGAATATATCCTGCCGACTTCAGCTTTAGTATGGCAGCATCAAGCTCTTGCAGCGTTTCTGGCGGCTTCAAACCGAGCTTTTCGAATATGGTTTTATTAAAATATAAAGGTTCAGCATTCCCTTCAATGGGCAAGCCATAAATATGGTTGTCAAAGGTCCAGAGATCCAGATCCTTGAATTGATTGGTTAGCGCATTCTCCCGGACGAAATCCGTCAGATCAATCAGACGCTTAGAGCGCACATAGGGCTCAATTTCCGCTCCACCGAACAAAACAAACATATCTGGCGGGGTGCCAGTAACCATCTCGTTCTTCAGCTTTTGATCACGGTGCAACGTCTGATCCACACCTTCAAAGTTAACTTTCACATTTGGATGCTCTAACTGGTATTTGTCCACGATATCTTCATAAATAGTCAACAGTGGCCGATCATGCTCTTTAATCCAGAAATGACGGAAAGTTAATGTGATTTTCTCTGGTGAATCATCTTCAATGGGTTCTTGCTTTCCTAAAGTTATAAATAAAACCGCACCCGAAATCAGCACTAGATATAACCACATCCAGCCCCATTTCAATAACCATTTTTTGATAACATTCTCCCCCTTTCTTTTCGTATGGTCGATTACGGCAGTATTTTTGGTATTCGGATTCGGATGGTTGAACCAAAGCCGGGGGATGAACACACTAGTATGCCGTATGGACTGCCGAATCGAATATTCAAGCGTTCATGCACATTTTTAAGCCCCACGCCGCTATCACTGTATTTCTTCTGAGCAATTCCCTCGTTATCCCAAAGACTCATCATCTTGGCAAGGTCAAAGCCGGGTCCGTTATCTTTTACGATAATGATCATATCCATGCCCATTTCATAGGCCGTAATCTCAATGATCCCTGGGTCCTCCATCTGCTCAATCGCATGATACAGCGCATTCTCAACAATCGGCTGAACGATCAGCTTTTGTGTCATGAACGTCCTAAGACCATCCGAAAGATCTATAACATAAGAGAATTTATCTTCAAAACGAAACTTCTGGATATCCAAATAATGACGGACATGCTCGAACTCCATATGCAGCGGAATCAGCTCCTGATTCTGACTGATGCTGATTCGCAGCAGCTTGCCGAGTGAGATGACCATTTTGCTAATATCTTTATTGCCTTGCAGCACTGCCATCGAATTAATCGATTCGAGTGAATTATAAATAAAATGAGGGTTAATCTGCGCCATTAGCGCTTGCATTTCTGCTTCCTTCTTACGTCCCTGCTCAGTCTCCACCTGCACAAGCAGCTCATTGATCTGCGTGCTCATCCGATTAAAGCCATCAATCAGCAAATCACTTTCATCATCAGCACGATAGGGTGTAGTGATCGGCGTAAATATCCCCTGCTTCACCCGCTTCATCCCGTTAACCGCACTATTAATACTATGAACGAGCCTCCGTACGAAATAGCGGTCGAACAAAATGGCGGATAACAGCGAAACTGTACTTAAAATAATCGCAATATTCCGGATGGATACAGATTCTGACGAGATGAGATTCATAGGTGTAATGGCTACTAAATACCAGGCTGCATTATGAGAAGGTAGGAAGGTTATGAGTGATTTTTCCCCCTGATAGTTGTCGATGTAATAGTCATGTTCCTTAGCATAATCATTTTGTAAAAAGGGGAAATCTGTGCGTTGTCCAATATGTTCACCGGATTTATTAAAAACGATATTTCCTAGCTTGTTGACCAGCAAAATATCCCCCTTCTTGAGGGTTGCTGCTTCCCAGAAAATCTGATCCAATAAATCAGGTTTTACATTAACAACCAGATATCCGATATCTTCGAGAGAATATGAATCTTTGATTACTCTTGCTTGTACAAGTACCGGATTGCCGGAGATCTCCGAGCCATTTTCTCCCGGTCCTGACCACACAGGCCGCCCTTCGGCGCCTTCCATCGCGTCAAACCAGCTTTGTCTCTTCAAGTCCTCAAAAGACATCGATGCATTGTATTGATAAATTAAACGATCTTTACTAAAAAAACTAAATGAAGTAATCATTGGATGATCAATGAGATAACTGCTAAGCTCCTGCTTTCGATCATAAGTGATTACAAAGTTCTTCTGCTTCAGTGATTGCTGAACAACCGGCTGCGTAATTTTTGAATTCGTGATCGAGGTGATTTCACTAAGCGCGAATTTAAGCTTTCGATCCGTTTCAAGCAGTGAAATCCAGTAGAAGTTGCTTGATTTTTTCTCCATTGCATTAGAAAAATTAACGTAAGTGACGATCCCCATCAGAATAACCGGAATAAAGACGAGAAGAATAATAGCGAACAAGATTTTACGGCGGAGTTTCATGATATTCCCCTTCCCCCTGCTGTCTCTGTCCTCTAGTATTCTTCACAAAACCGCCTATTCCCTGTAAAGATCAAAAAGTAAGATCAGCTCTTAATAGCTCCTGAAGTAAGTCCAGCAATCACCCAGCGGCTAAATAACAGGAATACAATCAGCAGTGGCAAGGTTGCCGTAAATGTTGCTGACATGATCATTCCGTAGTCTAGACCATCGCGATTGGAGAACAGCTGCTGGAGCGCAATTTGAATTGTGAAATGCTCTTGATTCTTCAGTACCACTAAAGGCCAGAAGAAGTCATTCCAAACGGTCATAAAATTCAGTATACCTAGTGTAGCCATAGCTGGAGTAATGACCGGAATAGCGATGTTCCAGAAGATCCGGAAATGTCCGCCGCCATCGATCCGACCTGCTTCAATCAATTCCGTATGTACAGCTGTAGTGATATACTGCCGCATCCAGAAGATCCCGAAGGCATTAACCATCGCCGGAACAATAAGTGCCTTGAAAGAGTCTATCCAGTGGAGCTTGGCCATAATTACGTAAGTAGGTAATACACCAAGCTGCTGTGGCACAAATAATGTAGCAATTACAAAGTAGAACAGAAAATTTTTAAACGGAAATTCATATTTGGCAAAGGCATAACCTGCCAGTGTACAGAAAAACACGACTGATATTGTAACCATAGATGAGACAAATAAAGAGTTGCCCAAGGCTTGAAAGAAGTCTGTTTTGTCCAGTACCCGCTGGAAATTCTCAAAAAACTGGTCTCCAACCGTAAGCAAAGGTGGCACATGGAATACTGCGCCTCTGTCATTAGTGCCAACTACAAACATCCAATAAAAAGGAAAGATGGACACGAGCGCACCAACAATCAGCAGCAGATAAAATCCTAACTTGCCGATGATCCCTAGATCATCCGGATCTTTTTTAAATACACGCAGCGTACTCACGCTTTACCCCCTCCCGTATCTCCACCCATGCGATTTGAGACCAGCATATTGAGGACAGAGAAAATAATCGTGACCAGGAACAGCAAGACTGCCGTAGCTGCTGCCGTACCAAAAAATCCGTTGCGGAATGCTTCGCTATACAAATAAGTAACCATAGTGATTCCTTCCTGACGTGTAGATCCAGTTCCCGCTTGGCCCAAAAATACATAAGGCTCAGTGAACAGCTGCAAGGCACCTATAGTTGAAAGCAAGGTAACAAATACAATGAATGGCTTCAATAGCGGTAACGTTATAAAGGTTAGCTGTTGTCTTCTGTTCGCACCGTCAATACGTGCCGCTTCATATAGATCCGTAGGGATACTTTGCAAGCCTGATAGAAAAATAATGGCATTATATCCCGTCCAGCGCCACATTACCATCGTAGAAATGGCGATTTTAACGCCCCACCAGCCAGAGTTGAAGGCCATACTATCCAGTCCCAGGCCGTTTAGTATCCAGTTGATCATTCCGTTGTTGCCAAACAGTGTACTGAACACGAGCGTAACCGCAACGATAGACGTAATATTAGGCATAAAAAATAAAACCCGGAACGTCTTCTTAAAGCGAGTCATCGCCGAATTCAACAAAACAGCAATCAATAGAGCTAGTAATATCTGTGGAACAGTACCCATAAGCCCCATAATTAACGTGTTGCTAAAAGAAATCCAAAAGGTCGGATCACTTGTGACCAGATCATAGTTTTTCCACCCTACAAATTTCATAGGATTCAGGGCATCCCATTTAAAGAACGAGAGATAGATCGTGAAAAAGATCGGATATAGTCCAAATATCGAGAACAGAATAAAAAAGGGCGAAATAAACGTGTAAGCAGTGATGCGGCTCCTTCTTTGTTCAGTTAAAAAGCGGCGCTTGCTCTCGGCATGCGGACTTGAAATAACAGGTTGTGCCATGTCACACCTCCAGGTAATCTAACGTGTAAATCCGAATTCACAGAGAATGTTTCACTCTATGAATCCGGACCTTCTAGAAATTGAATTTCATAAGCTTGAAATCTTAGCTGCGTTCAGCCAATGTTTTCGCTTGTTTTACTGCTTCGTTCCATTCTTTGGTCGGATCTGCTTTTTTCTCCAACACATTTTTCAAGGCGTTTTTGAAGAAAGTATCGGTTTGGTCATGAAGCGGACCGTAGTATACAGGTTTTACCCGGTTTGCTGCTTTACCGAATTCTACAGCGGTTTGTTGTCCACCGAAGAAATCATCTTTGAAATCTACGAATGCAGGATCTTCATACAGGGCAGGAATGGAAGGCATAAGGCCTTTGGTTTTGAAAGATTCCAGTTGGTTTTCCTTGTTATCCATCCATGCGATAAAGTCATAAGCTTCTTTCGAGTGTTTGCCTTCTTTTGGCAGCGTCAGGAACGAGCCACCCCAGTTACCAGCACCTTCAGGGAGCTGAGCAATTTTCCATTTGCCAGAGGAGTCTGGAGCATTACTCTTAACATTTCCCGCCATCCAAGCTGGTCCCATAACTACTGCAAATGAACCGTCGTTCATGCCTTGACCCCATTCAGGAGACCAGAGCATAACATTGCTGATCCAGCCTTCTTGAATACCTTTAACCGTGAAATCATAAGCTTTTTTGACTTGCGGATTGGTATCTCCGATAAAGCTGCCATCAGCTTTGCTGAAATAGATTTCATCAGCAGATTGGTCACGCAAAGCATTAAAGGTAAGATCCGTAAGGTCTACAAATGGTTTGCCTGTTTTATCTTTAAAAGCTTTGGCAACAGCTGCGAACTTATCCCAAGTATCAATAGCAGCGCCGAATCCTTCTGAATCACTTGGCAGCCCAGCTTCTTCAGCCAAATCTGTGCGGTAATATACAACCGTTGGACCGATATCTGTTGGAAGACCTAGCTGGAAGCTGCCATCTACGGAAGAAGCTTGTTTCCATTTCCAATCCAGATAGTTGGCTTGAATATCTTTGGCACCCAGATCATTCAGGTTATAGAACTTGTCCTGAGCGTTGATGAAACGTTCCATGAAACCGATTTCAAGTTGGAAAATATCAGGCGCACCCGATCCAGCCGACAAAGCAGTGGTCAAATTATTATGGTGAGCGGTTTGGTCACCGGTATTTTGCACTTTGATCGTAATGTTTGGATGTTCCTTAGTGTACTCCTTCGCTAAATCCTCGTAGTTCACGTTGCCCAGTGTCCAGAAAGAAAGTTCGATTTTCTCAGCCGGTTCTGTTCCCTCATCCTTAGTAGGTTCACTTGTGCTTGCTGCGTTGTTACCTGCATTTTTGTTTGATGTGTTGTTGTTCTCGGCGTTGTTGCCTCCGCATGCTGCCAGTGAACCTACGAGCATGATAGCGACTAACGATAGCGCCAAGTGTTTTACTTTATTCATTCCCCTGTACCCCTTTCAAAGGTTTCTCTTACAAGAATTAGTGTACAGGGTTTAAATTCTTTTTTTGAGGAGGTAAACTTCCGATTTATGGTGGAAATAATTACGAAACCATTCATATCTATGTTATGTCTAAGGAGGGAGTATAAAATTTCGTCCAAATATGTTCCTCACAGAATACGTGTACTTCATCTTAAATTGGATTTCTTGTGCTTCCGCAGGTATACTATTTTTATTTCTTACTTCATTACATGATCAAAGGAGTTATTTCCCATGCCCATTAACCGCCCGCTGCTAAGCGACAGCGATTTCCAAGAAGCCGTTGACCGCAAATTACCTGTTCGTGTATTTCAGGACGATCATTTAGTAAATTCAGGAGCAACCGTTGTCCGCTTCACTGATTTCGATGTTGTTATTCAATCTAGAGTTAGTGATCTGACTTACTACTCACGCAAGAGCTGCGAATTTTTTGAGGTTAGACCCTAAAGAAAGCCGGAATGCAATGATCTCTAGGATCATCGCGTTCCGGCTTTCTTTAACAGACATAGGGTATAGCTTTCATCTTTAATTTTTGTTGTAGGTGCTGTACGCTTTCATTTTCTCATTCAGAACTTCCTGGAAACTCATTCTCTTCTTGTCTGCTTTTCCTTGCTTGGGATTGACCACGGGCTGAGGTCTAAAAAACTGATGATTGTAAGCCATAAGATTATGTACGATCACATTCATTGGATTTCAACCTCCTTCCGTGATGTTACTGAAATTTGCATTTCTGCTTGGTTACTTACGGCTTATTTACCCAGCTTCGCCAAAGTTTAAACAGTTTTATCAGATTCATATTAAAAAATGAAAAAGTGCACCCTTTACAATATGCTAAATACATCTTTGTAAATCACGTATGTCTTTCCACGAAATAAGTTTAATCTCCTCATTAATAATCAATTCCTTAATTTCAATATCATTTAAAAGACGATATTCCAATTCTCTTTCTGTATAACATTTCGTTATTGCTATTAATTGATCTGTTATTTTAGATGGATGTATAGTTAACTGTGTTATTCCAGGTTTTAAATTCTTTAACAATTCAGTTAATCTCATTTTCATTTTGCTATATTCCGCAGCAGGGTAAAAACAGTAAGGAAGAGAAATTATATCATCGATTAATAAAATCCCCCTTTCTTTTGCTGAAGAAATTCTTTTTTGAAACAATTTCAACTGATCATTATTAAAAAAGGGTTGTTCTAATATCCTAATAGGTAAATTAAAGGGCAGACGGTACTTTTCACACAAATCAAATATTATTTCTATAAAATCTCGCCCAGTGTATAACCCCATGATACTCCCCCCATGACTATCCAGATGAGTTGGATCAATGTCTTGTACGATTGCACTTTGGATTTGCGATTCTAACTCTAATCTAATCTCGTCATCAGCAGCGTTTCTTTCCAGAAGAGTGGCATCTTGATGAAAATACCCTTCCCCCGTAATTAAGCTACTCAAGATTTTTTCTTTGAATACTGGTTGATACGGATATTTCTCGCCACTCGTTAGCGTTAGATGAATTCCAATATTCTTTATTCCTTTCCAATTAATTATCTTTATAGCGTCATTTGAGTCTGGGCAAGGCATCATAATAGATGTGGATGTTATAGCTTTTCCTTCAAATAAGTTAACAATAGCTTCATTAGTTCCTTTAGTTATTCCGAAATCGTCAGCATTAATTATTAACAGACGGTCGTCAGCCGCAAAGCCTAATTTTCGAATCATAAGCCTTCCCCCTATTACTAAATGATTTTACAAAAAGAAAAAAAATAAGAACGTAGACACCGTGAAGTGTTTGCGTCCTTATTTTGAATAGCGTGCTAAACCAAAACCAATTATTCGCACCTTAGAGCAGTGGAAACCTTGAATCTAGCGCTGAGACGGGAACCTTGCTTTCCCCTTCTCATCATTATTATGATCCACTCGCCCTCTCATCAGTTCAAGCAGATATTCGGGTTCTGAGTTCATATGCAGCATTTGAAGTGCAGTTTTTGGTGCAAAACCTTCAGCCACACTATGGGAGATCAGGGCTTGCAGTGGATTAAAATAACCTCGAACATTCAGCAGCCCTATAGGCTTCTGATGAATACCAATCTGCATCCAGCACAGAATTTCAAATAGCTCATCGAAGGTTCCAAGACCTCCCGGCAAAGCAATAAAAGCATCCGCCATACCGCTCATTACCGCCTTACGTTCATGCATACTAGAGACCTCAATCAGATTCGTCAATCCGGAGTGTCTGATTTCATCTTGAAAAAGATCCACTGGCATAATTCCTACAGCTTCGCCACCATTAGCGAGTACCCCGTCCGCAACCTGTCCCATAAGGCCATTCCGCGAACCTCCATAGACCAACCTACAGCCTTGTGCCGCTATATGATAACCTAATTCCCTAGCCATTTCCGTATATTCAGAGTTAAGACCTGGATTCGATCCGGCAAACACACATATTGTAAAAGCCATTCCTATCACTCCAGACTGGTTATTATGGTGAAATTGAGATTAATTCACTTATTGTACCTCAGAATATTAATATATGTGTTAAATGTAAGTCATCTTTTTGTTTGTAATGTTAATTGGTACAGCGTACTATTCCACTCCGCAAATAGACCTGTAGCTTTGGCCAAAGCCGCTGCTGGCACTAGAGAAGTGTAGCTTACTTTAATGGATTCTGCTGACGGTAATGAAATTTTCTTCCCAGCTTTCGTCAACGTCAGTTCCCCCTCCAAAGACAGGGTATATCCCAGACTTTCTGCTACATCCCTAATCGGTACTTTTACACTTCCATCCATAAAAATAGCAGACTGTGCGGAATCCATTTTTTGACCATCTACAATTACAGTAACAGGCTTTAAAATAGGAGATATAGTAAAAGGACGTGAATCAACCGCGCTAATTCCGAGTTGACCAAACCTATTTGTTCCCCAAGCCACAGCTGTTCCATCCTTCAGGACTGCATACTTACTATTCTCACCCATGGCAAAAGAAACAGGATCACTCAATCCTTTTATTAACTTAGGCTGCGTAAAAACTAAACGGTTGTCGGTTGATGGTTGGGTACTCCAAGTCCACACGGTGCCATCTTTTTTAACAGCTGCAAAGTTGTCTAAATCCAGCGTAAGTTTTGAGATCGTTTTTACGGTTGTAATCTTTTGCAGACCTTGTAGTGAGGTACCAGCTTTCCATACCCAGTATTCTCCTTTTTTATTGCCAACAAGATTGAACCCGTTTTTCGTCTGGACAGATACAATATCCGTAAGACCTGGCATCTTGCTCATCGTGACTTCGTTATAATTATTGCTGTCAATTGTTCCCCAGACGCTCCCGCTCTCGGTTAAAGCCAGTATACTGCGATCGCTCATAGAGACGGACTTTACATGGTATAAATCCTTAACTGGGGTCGGTTTCTTCATCACATTCGTGTTCTCTGTTTGCGGGATAGCACTCCAAATCCACAGCGTACCGTTAGTTCGAATGGCGGCATGATAAATACTGCTTCCGATCCACTTCACTTCGCTCAAACCCTGTACCTTAGTGGCAGCAGGCAGCTCTGTATAGCCCACATCTGAAGCTTCTGGAGGATTCCACTGGAGTAGACTTCCATCGTTTCTCAAAGCTAATGCACTATGCAATCCTGACGATATACTAACCACATCACTCATTCCTGAGATCCCTTGAGGAAGCAGAACCTTGTGTTGTTTAGCACTTGCCCCATTGCCAGCTTCTGCTACACTCTTATCCCGATAATCTCCCCAAGCCTTAACCGTACCGTCTTCGTTCAGCGCTACATAGTACGCTTCGCCGATCGCCAGCTGTTTCGTATGTTCAAGCCCAGCTATTCTATGGGGAGTAATCGTCCAACCCTCAGGCCCGGCAGTTCCATTAGCAAATTGACCAAAAACATTACTCCCCCAGGACCAAACATCTCCGTCAGTTCCCACCGCAAAAGAGCTTCCACCCCAAAAACCAGGCGAAGCAACAATCTCCTTAATCCCACCCAACTTCCCAGGTGATGGAGCTGCACTTATAACTTGAGGGACAGACAATGCAGTCACCAGACTTGAACAAACCAACAAACTAAACAGCCTTAGCTTCCTTGAAAATAAGTGCATCTTGATTTTCCCTTCTTATGATATTATTGTAATTATTATTTCTATTACACTAAGACGCTATAAAGCTGACAAAAGTTGTAGTTTATCTTAAATCCCGGGATTCAGATTGGTTTGAATTATGATATAATTACGCTGCCTTAGATCTACTCTTATTCAACCGCAATACCGGAACCAAATGATCATGGAGGGAAATCATGCTTAAATTTATAGGTATTATGATGCTTTTCAGATTAGTGGGCAACCCTTTTCTGGCTTTATTCATCCTGCTTGTTATCTTATATTTCTTAGATCGGCGATACGTGGGAATTTTCCCTAGTATTACAAAGCCCTTCAAACGAGTGCGGCAAATCTCCAAGCTGCGCACAACAGTATCTTTGAATCCAAATGATGTTTCTGCTAAATTTGATTTAGCCCGGAATCTGTCAGAACGTAAAAAATACAAGGAAGCCAAGGATATCCTGCTACAGATCGAAGACCGTTACGAACAATCTGCCGAATATTGGGTGGAGCTGGGTCATGTGAATCTTAAGCTGGGCGCTTTGGAAGAAGGCGAAGATCAGATGCTTCGAGGTCTAGAAATCAACCGAAAAGCCCAATATGGTCAGCCATATCTTCGGTTAGCGGAAACCTTTCGCCATACAAATCACGATAAAGCGTTGCATTACGTTACTCAATTTCAAGAGATTCAATCTTCCTCTAGTGAAGCCTATTATTTAGCCGGCTCCATGTACAAAGCACTGGGCAGAACTGAGGATGCTAAACGTGCTTTCGACGAATCCACCGCCATCTACCGTTCGCTACCCAAATATAAAAAACGGCAAGAACGCGGCTGGGCGTTACGTAGCTTTTTTGCCAAAATGAAATAAACTTTGTACTTATATTTTCACAAAAAAACCTCTAGCCGCCTATTTAGGCAAACACTAGAGGTTTTTTGCTGTGTAGAGTGATTACATGTTTACATCTTGTTTAGTGGGTTCTCCACTTTGTTTGACCGCAAATGGCCACCAGTTCCCACGGCCGAAGATCCGCACCATAACAGGAACAAAAAACGGCAAGAAGATTAGTGCATACAAGGCCAACCCTACAAGCACCACTGTTGCAATCTGCATCATCGACAATACGCCTGAAGGGTACATCGAAGCGAAGGTACCGCCCAAAATAACTACCGCCGAAAGAATGACTGTTCCCATATTTCGCATAGCATGCAGGATCGCTTCCCGCACATCCCAAGTTTTATATTCGTTAAAGCGGGCCATTAAGAAAATACTATAATCTACTCCAAGTGCAATCAGCATAACAAAGCTGAAGAATGGCGTTGTCCAGGTAATCCCTTCAAAGTGCAGAAGGTGAACGAATATAGCCTCTGTAACACCCAATGCCGAAAAATAAGTAATCAAAAGAGAAATAATAAGGTAAATCGGCATTACGATTGAACGAAGCAGCAACACTAAGATAATGAAGATCCCACCCAGCATCAAGATTACTGTACGTGTGTAGTCTTCGTTGGAAATATTACGCAAATCGTTCTGGCTGCTTGTAACCCCGCTGATTGCAGACTCTGCATTTTCCAGCTTCGTTCCTTTCACTGCACGATCTACTGCTGCTTGAATATCATCAACACTGTCAATAGCTTCTGAACTATATGGATTCTCAGTGAATACTACATCCAGCGTCATTACCTTACGGTCGTCAGACAAGTAGGTATTAAATACCTGCTCTATACCTTCAGCTTCAAGAGCCTCAGCCGGTACAAAGAATCCACTCAGCTCATCATCCTTAGCCGCTTGAATCTGATTCAAATAATCTTGTGCAGAGCCCAGCCCACTGGTAATTTGTTTCAAGCCGTTTGCACTGTCGCTTAAACCAGTAGTTAAGGCTCCTATCTGCCCAGTTAATTGACCAAAACCATCCGCAAGCTGCTGCTGTCCGCCTTGCAATTGATCTAGGCCACTAGTAATGGATGGAATTTTATCTACGATCTGTCCTTGGCCTGCTGCGGCCTGCTCCAGCCCAGATTGCAGCTGACCGATGCCCGCAACAAGCTTAGCTAAACCTTGTGCGAGTGCGGTTTGCCCTGCCGAAGCTTTGGCATAGCCAGCATTCGCCTCATTTAAGCCAGCTGCTGCTCCTTTAAGCTGCTCTGAGATCTGCCCGAGACCCGCTGCCAGCTGTGCTGCCCCAGCACCACTCTGCGTTACGGTGCCTTTAATGGTCAGGTAATTAACATCCTGCAGAATTTCCGGATAACTGCTCTCAAGACCATTAAAAGAACCATCCAGTCCCTTCAACGCTTCTGCCACACCTTGCAGCTGCTGCGGAAGCTGCCCAAGCCCTTGATTCAGCGCAGTTAAACCGCTGCCGATTTTTTTATATCCCTCCAACAGCTTCGTATTGGCATCCGCAAGCTGCTTGGCACTAGCAGCTGCCTGTTGAAGTCCTGCTTTGATTTCTCCTGCACCAGCTGAGCCGCTTTTTATTCCGCTCTCAATACGTGCCAGCCCATCGCCTAACGCGACGATCCCATCTTTCAGTTCTGCTGTGCCTTCCGTCAGCTTAGCGCTGCCTTGAGCAGCCTCTGTAAGCTTAGGTGCATTTTCACTCAGCTGTTTACTAGCTTCAGACAATCCCGTTTGAATCTTGGTCAGTCCCTCACTGGTCTGATCCAGACCGTCAGATAAAGTCCCCACCTGATTCGGGATTAAGAAATCACTGATTAGCTCTCCGGTTGGACGAGACATGCTGCGCACCGATTTTACGCTGTCCACTTTTTCCAGCTCGCGGCTGATTTTTTCTGCAAGTCCAAGATATTCTGAAGTATCCATCCGATCATCATTTTTGATTACGATCTTGCCAGGCATGGATTCACCCGGCCCGAAGCTATCCGAAATGATGTTAAATCCTTTTACCGAGGCATATTCTGAGCCAATTTCCTCCAAGCTGTTGAAGGACAGCTTTCCGCTATAGGTAACAAGGAACGGAGCTACGATTACTGCAACAATTAGCAGCGCGGCCCATGGTCTTTTTAAGGAAAAAGAACCTGCTGCTCCCCAAATACGGCTCTCACTGTGCTCCAGCTTGCCGCGTGAAGGCCAGAAGAGCTTTTTGCCAAGTACCGCCATGAAGAATGGAACAATGGTTACAAGCGCCAGCAGCATAACCGCAATCCCCACGGCAACGGCTACCGCCGAGCGATACAGAATGAATTTGGATAATCCAATCGCTACAAAACCTACGAATACCGCAAGTCCGGAATAGAACACCGTTCCCCCAGCCTTACGGTAGGTTGCAATAATAGCACTTTTGGTATCTTCTGCTGTCATCATTTCTTCTTTAAAACGACTGATTAACAGGATACAATAATCCGTACCAATCCCGAACATGACCGCAACCATAAAGATTTGAGTAAATGTAGATAATGGAAAATCATAACGGTCCACTAAAAAAGCCACAACGGACTGAGAAACAATATAGCTGAGTCCTACCGTCAGTAGCGGAACAAACGGTGCCACGAACGAACGGAATACCACGAACAGGATAAGTAAAATAAAGACTACCGTAATATATTCCGATTTCTTAAGCCCGGCTTCCGAGCTAGCAATCATATCCTCAGTAATCAAACCCTCACTGGTTAAATAATGATCCGCCTTAACATCTGTGAGTAATTCATCCACTTTATCAGGAAGTGCGGTGACAGACTCTCCTCCGCCTTTGATAGACAACGCCACCATTATCGTCTTGCCATCCTTGGCAATCAACGTATCCTTAAGCTCACTTTGTGAAAAAGGATCGGTGATGGAATCGATCTGCAGCATCTCCTTATTCGCAGCCAACTTCTCAACACCCTGCTGTATACTAGCTGTATCATCGGCTCCGATTCCCTCTGGATTATTGAATACAAGAGCTACCTGATGAAGTGTCTCTCCGCCCTTGTCATTCGCCGCTTCCTTTAAGATCTCTGCTGCTCTAGATGAGGAATAGCCATCAGGTACAGTAACCTGCCCCTTCTCACGTACAAGATCAGAGAACGATGGGGCCGTCATGACCAAAACTACGGCCACAGCGAGCCAGATTGCGATAACCGCCCATCTTGCTTTTAGAATCGTCTTCATGGATTCTTCCCTCCATCATCATTCTGAATTAAATTCGCCAGCTTCTCGAACATCATGACGAACATTTCAATATCCTTCTCTTCAAAATGAAACAAATACGGGGAAATCACTTCATGTACCTGCGTCTCCGCTGCTTCAAAAACTTTTTTTCCGTGCTCAGACATCGACAAATACACCTGGCGGCGATCATTCTCGTCACGAGTTCGCTCGATTATACCCGCTTGCACCAATCTGTTAATGATTGCAGTAATGGAGCTTTTACCCACGCAAAAAGATTCAGCAAGATATGTAGACGTACATTGTTCCTGAGCATTAATCAACCGAAGAATTTGATACTGATCATTCGTTGTCTCCGCAGCAATACTATCTTTAATTCTTGCTGCTACTTGTCTTGTCACAATCAAATAAGCATCCATGTAGCGATTGATCCAATGTTGCACTTCGTTATCCAAAGCTTCCTACCTCCAAAATATAGTTCAACTATCGAACAGTTTCATTGTCAAACTATAATACCTGCTTTTATAAAAGTCAATTGGCTTTTTTTCGGGCATTTAAAGGCAAAACGCAAAAAAAACAGGCCGAGATTCCTCTCGACCTGCCATTTTATGACCTTCAAAGACTTTTTAGTCCTCATCCTCGGTCTCTTCAACTTCGTATACACATCTTAACATTTCAATTCCGGCTTCATTCTCTCCTAAGCTGTACACCATGAACCCTAGACTACGATAAAAATCTGCGGCGATTTCATCCTCAGTCTCAGCTACCAGATAACGCGGCTGACGAGTAGCGAGCAGCTCCAGAATCATCCCCCGTGCATAACCTTTCCCTCTATTCTCTGGCAAGACGGCAATATGCCGAATGTCCAAAGAACCGTCTTCGGTTTCTTCGAAGCCTACAAGACCAAGCAGGAGTTCTTCTTCTTCCCAGCCATATAACTGCAGCCCGGCTTGTTCGCTGTACTCAGACGATGTCTGCTCCAACGCGTTGGGGTCATCAATGACCGCATACGTCAACAGCTCGTTCACCTCAGGCGAACCAATAAGGGATTTAAGATCTACCAACATTGTTCACATTCCTCCTTCTCTGTTGCTTCTGTACCCGATTCGAAACATACAGTAACCTGTCCATATCCCTAACATGTTTAACAATAGATCATCAATATCAAAGCTTCCGACATGCAGCAGCATTTGCAGAGACTCCAAAAGCAGGATGCAAGGAACAGCATATAAAGAGATTCTTTTCCAAGAAATTGGCCGTGTCTTTGCAAGTGGAATTAGTATACCAATTGGAATAAACACAACAACATTTCCAAGCAGATTCACAAACCGGCTGATCAGCGATACCCCGTTATTCATGTCGAAATAAAGTGACACCGTACGTAATGGAATCAAATTGTACTGAAGCGGGCCACCTGTATGGATCTCACGCCCAAAACCGATGAACATCCAATAGATAACAGTAGCACTATACAGAGTCAGCCCTATCCGTGTCAATGCTCTCAGCTTTCGTAAACTGCTAGATTCTCCAGATCTACGAATGATCAATTGCCCGGTTTAACTTCTATAATTTCAATGCTTCCATCTTTTTTACCCACAATAGCCATTGCTGCAATTCCAACAAATAAGCCGTGTTCCACAACTCCTGGAATACTTTGGATGGTCAGTGCCAGCTTCGGTGCGGACTCAATGACTTCGAACCGGCAGTCTGCGATGTAATTGCCGTTATCTGTCTTGTACAGCTCTTCTCCGCTACGACGCAATTCAGGATTGCAACCCAGCTTGGCAAGTTCAGCCACAGTCCATTCCCATGCAAAAGGAACAATTTCCACAGGCAGCGGGAATTTGCCAAGTATGTTTACCACTTTACTCTCATCAGCAATAACGATCATACGAGTACTGTTACTCGCAACAATCTTCTCCCGAAGCAGCGCGCCACCGCCACCTTTAATAAGCTGTAGACTACTATCCAGCTCGTCCGCTCCGTCAATGGTCAGGTCCAGACTATCAATATCTCCAAAAGCTACGATTGGAATCCCAAGTTCACGCGCCTGTTCTTCGGAAGCACGGGAGGTTGCTACAGCGGTAATTTTTAGACCTTCACTGACGCGCTCACCAAGCTTGTTGATCGCCCAATAGGCTGTAGATCCAGTGCCAAGGCCGATCTTCATGCCATCTTTTACAAATTCCACTGCTTTTTCCGCGGCTAATTGTTTAACATTGATACTCATTTTATTACCCCCATGTTATCCGTTATAATGATCTATGATGATGTTGAAATCACCTATTGTTCAGGAGGATTCCGGATGAGAACCGAAAACCAAATTCAATCTAAAATCAACGAATTGACACTGCAGCGCAGATCTCTGGAATCAAGATTAGCTTCATTAACAGAGAACAGCCCACAGCAAGATAACCTACAAGCTCAGCTCACTAGAGTTGAAGATATGGTCATGATGCTGGAATGGGTGCTTAATGCACCCGTAGGGAGATATCATGCCTAAGGCTGACTGCCATCCATTATTTTACCAAACAATTCCGGTAGCTGTGTTTACATAAAACGCGATTGCTTCCGGCTGTTTGATTCTTTTTTTATATCCAAATTTGTATTATGCTTTGCGCAGAGCAAAAAATCAATATCTTTCACCCTACTCTATGTATATTGTAAATTCACTGCATCCTCTAGATTGAGAATCATCTCTTTTTCTGTGTGATTAGCCGTCCTGTGTAAGTAGGCTTTATGCTCAGAATACGCATCCAAAGGCATTGGCCTACTAATCTTGTCAAGCATATTACGCTCGACATCAGCCAATAAGTAATCCCCTTTTCCCGCTGCAACTCTGCACAAAATAATCATAGCTACAGGCTTGTTCACTACAACCGCTCCATTCGACCGCGCAAATACAGTGTATTGAAATAACGGAATGGCCTCAGGTTCTTCAACACCAGCTGCACAAGATTGGTCAAAGATAGAATACATAAGGGAAGGATCACTTGATGAAGTACCGAGTTTCTTCTGATTAGACACCAACTTGCTGTTTTGGTAGGCAAGGAATCCCGCTGCTGCCAGCACAAGCACAAGTAAAATCACCAATATCGCATACATCATCCCATCCCCACCTCCCACTCCAAAATAACAATTCCGGTTATATATTATCATGGAGGGAGGCCTAAGCCAATCTTATATTATCTGAAATTCAGCGCATACAGGTAATACTGATTCTATAAAGTTATTTTGAAATATTCAAAATAACAGTTGAAACTTTGATTTGCATGTCTCATAATGTAAATATGAATGTTGCTTGTCAATCCATATGGAAATCAAGGGAGGAAATTTTAAAATGAAGTTTTTCTTGGATACCGGAAACATTGAAGAAATCAAACGTATTACTCGCCTAGGACTAGTGGATGGCGTAACGACTAACCCTTCGCTGATCGCTAAAGAAGGAAGATTGTTCAAGGATGTTATCAAAGAAATCGTTGCAATCGTTCCAGGACCTGTAAGCGCAGAAGTAATCGGACTTACAGCAGAAGAAATGCTTAAAGAAGCATACGAAATTGCTGAATGGGCTCCAAACGTTGTAATTAAACTCCCTATGACTGAAGATGGCTTGGAAGCTTGTTATGAGCTTACTAAAAAAGGCATCAAAACTAACGTTACACTAGTATTTTCCGCGGCTCAAGGTTTGATGGCTGCTAAAGCAGGCGCAACTTATATCTCTCCTTTCGTAGGTCGTCTGGATGATATCGGTGTTGACGGAATGAAGCTGATCAAGGATCTGAAAACTATCCTGACTAACTACAACTTGAAATCCGAGATCATTGCAGCAAGTATCCGCAACATTGCTCATGTTGAGCAAGCAGCTATTGCTGGTGCACACATCGCTACAATCCCAGGTTCACTTCTGCCAACCCTCTGGAAGCACCCGCTGACAGATAACGGTATTGAACGTTTCTTGAAGGATTGGGAATCCGTTCCACAAGCCTAAGAATATCTTTTATTCTTTTATCAAGAGGGCTATCCCACAAGCTGCGGCTACGCAGCTTAGGGATAGCCCTTTTTTCCATCCAGAGACATTGAGGAGGTTTGGCGAACACGTTTCGGCCAGATCGGAGGAATTATCTTCTCTTTGTCTTTAACGCCTGGCTCCCCCTTTTCCCCCTTACTCGGAGTTACTGCAAACAAGGTCAGCAATCCACCAATTGCCCCTACTGTAGCCATCAACGCAAACAAGACCCAATGCCCACTGCTTAGCAGCAACGATACCACCGGTGGCCCCAACGCTACCCCTATAAACCTCATACTACTATAAAGAGCGGTGATTGTGCCGCTGTTCTCCTTCTCAATCCCCTCCGTGATTAAAGCATCCATACAGGGAAGTACAATTCCGATTCCAACACAGCCTAAACCCATAAACCCTACTAAAAAATAAATGCCTTTGTTGAATCCCGCACAAATCATCGCCGCAGTCAGTAACACCATGCCCCCAAAGCCCAGCCATTTCATTAGCGTTTTATTCTGACCAATGATCTTTCCTGTTCCATAGGAGGACAGACATAAGAGGGCAAGCGGTATCGCCAGCACAAACCCCTTCGTCGCTCCGTGCATTTTATATTTAGTTTCCAGCATTTCTGATAAATAGAATTGGACACCAAAGGTCACAAACATACAGATGCCGCCTATGGCAAAAATAGCGTACAACCAACGTCCCTTTTTACGTAAAACGCTCACAATTCCAGATAAAAACGCCTGAAGTTCCTGTTTCTCAGGTTCATCCTTTGCTTCGGGTTTTCGGACCAGAAATAAGACTAACAAAAATGAAATTAGACATAGAATGGGAATTGCAATAAAAGGAGCAAACCAGAGCCATATCCCAAGATAGGCACCAAGAATTGGACTGAGTACTTTACCGAACGTATTGGAGGTCTCAATGATTCCCAGACTTTTGCTCACATCTTCTTCTTCCTTGAACAAATCGCCTACAAAGGGGATTACAATTGGAAAAGCACCCGCTGCACCAATTCCTTGCAACAGACGCCCCGCTAAGATCACCCAATAAGCGCTAACCCCCTTCATAAACCAAGCAGCCACCACGCAGACAGCACCGCCAATTGCGGCAATGATTAAACTCGGAAGAATAACCTTCTTTCGCCCAAAACGGTCTGACAGATAACCTGCAATAGGGATCATTACAATTGCCATCAATCCATACACGGTAATCAGCATACTGACTTGAAAAGCGCTAATGCCGAGTTCTTTGGAGATCTGCGGCAGAATAGGCAGCAGCATGGAGTTACCGAGGGTCATTATTAGTGGGATTGATGCTAAGGCAAGCAGATCCCATTTTCTTTCCTTCATGAACTGACCACCTTTGTCATTGTGTACAACATTCTTTATTGTGGTTTGTTCGCCCTTCTTTATTCATGAAAACAAAAAGACCGTCCCTCCGCTGCTGCGGAAAGGACGATCTTAAAATGAAGAAATCTATGCTTACAGCGACCCGGCGCTTAAAGATGCCACATTAGCGGACGGTATAAAATGGCTAGGTTCACCCAGACTAAAAATGTGCAGCAAGTGCATAGCCCGAGTGCACGCCGTATAAAACAATTTGCGTTCACTTTCTCTGCCATATTGTTCAGCCGAGCCATCATAGATGACGACCGCATCAAACTCCACGCCTTTGGCTAAATAAGCAGGCAGAACCAGTGTCCCCTTCTGAAAATTCGGTGTTTCCTTTGTAACAAGTCTCACCGGCAGGCTACGATTCAGTTCAGCATGAACCCTTGCGCTTTCCTCCGCTGTTTTGCAGATGACCGCCACATAATGATATCCCTCAGAATGCAGCTTGCGGATATCCTGTTCCACAGCATTCAGAAGCTCCTTCTCGCTGGATACCACACTTATCTGGGGTTCTTCTCCCCGCCGATTAAAAGGTACGATTCGTTCTCCTCCAGGGATCATTGACCGCGTAAACTCCACGATCTCATAAGTTGAACGGTAGCTTTGGGTTAACGAGATCACTTCTGTGTTCTCTTCACCATATATACTTACGAGACTAGACAAATCCCCCAGTACCTCACCTTGCGCATAAATGGCCTGGTTCAGGTCGCCTAACACGGTCATTTTTGCTCTTGGAAATAAACGCCGCATGAACTCTAATTGGAATGGAGAATAGTCTTGTACCTCATCTACAATCACATGACGGATCAGTGTGTTGGTCCGGAAGCCTTGGCTTAACTCCTTCAGATAAAGGAATGGCGTAGCATCCTCATAAGCAAGCTCGTTCACTCCAATGGATTCCAATGTCTGCTCACAGATATCATCCCACACCTCTGGTAAAGGATAATCTCCATTGAGGCGCACCATAAGCTCGCGATCTGTAAATAACGTGCTGTACAAGCCCTTAACGTCCACAAAACGCCCCCGTTTAGTCCAACCCCGCAGGGGTTTGAGCCGCTGGCTGACTACATAACGAGATAACACTTCTTTTTCCGTATCAAAATCGTCAAAGCTATCCTGCGAAGCTTTCTTCTTCCGACGCAACATCTGATATGCACGGTGATAATCGCTGGAATCCAGCAGCTCGATCTGATCTTCGACCCACTTCGCATTTCTTTCCTCATGAGTAAAATCTGCAATTTTCTTTAGCAGCCAGCGGATCATCAAATCCACACGATTTGCAAGCTTTATGGCAGGATCGTACGCGTAGAACTGGCGTTCCATTTCTTCTTTACTGACCACTGCTTTCCCTTGAAACATTAAAGGCTTAAAAAGCATGCCCTCCTGCTCCAACAACGTAGCATACCGCCGAATCACATCAAGGAAAGGGACAGACGATTTATAGGCAATGCCTTCTCTGCGTATAGCAACCTCAGGACCCTCAGGAGCATTAAGTAAACTTTCGGTCTGACTAAAGACATCTTCCAGCAGGAATTCATGTCCAAGACGATGTTCTAAATACATTTGAAACGTTGTTTGCTGCATATTTTCTTCGCCTAGCTCCGGGAGCACTGTAGATACATAGCTGTTAAACAGCGGATTCGGTGAGAACAGCAGCATTTGATCTGCTGATAATACTTCACGGTATTTATATAGAAGATAAGCTACCCGCTGCAATGCAGCAGAGGTTTTTCCGCTTCCCGCTGCTCCTTGCACAACTAGCATCCGGCTTTTGTCGTTGCGGATTATCGCATTTTGCTCTTTTTGAATTGTAGCAACAATACTTTTCATTCGATCGTCAGCGCTATGACTTAGCACCTGCTGCAGCAGCTCATCCCCGATCGTAACCCCAGTGTCAAACATAACTTCAATTACACCGTCAGCAATAACAAACTGGCGTTTAAGATTCATTGTTCCGGAGACTAATCCTCCAGGTGTTTCATAAGCTGCAGGACCTGGGGCTCCGTCATAATACAGACTGGAGATAGGCGCACGCCAGTCATAGATCAAAAAGGTGCCATCATCCTCCATCAAGGATCCAATCCCTAGATAAATCTTTTCCAGCCCGCCCTTTGGTTCCTCTGTGAAATCAATTCGGCCAAAGTAAGGAGAGACAACCAGCTTTTTATATTTTTTCAGCGCCTTGCTTGATTGCAAATGATGACGTTCCCGTTCATTTAGGATTTGGGACTGTTGGCGAAGACTTGTTGAGGTTTCTCCCAAATCATCCGGGCTACTGAAGTTTACGGTTACCTCTTCCCAGAAGTCTTTCCGCATATCCACTACATCACTGCGATGAAGTCCAAGCTCCTCTGATAAATTGCGAATATGGGCGGACAAAAGCTTGGTTACTCCGTCAACCCGTTCCTGTTCCTCTTTCCACTGACTTTCATTGTTATCCACTACATTTCATCCCCTTTTGGAAGGTTGACATTCCATTTGCATCATGATATGATAAATTTGCATATTTATGTTTTTAAATGCATACTTATTCGATATCTTATCATTTTAGCAATTTCAGTTTGAGATTTCAAGTATTCTCTTAAATAGATGATCCGGTCCCTGTGGAACCGGATTTTTTGCTGTTACAAAGCTTATATGTTGCTCTTCACAAGGTTATGTTTAGGCTTCATGCACAGATTCTTTATCCTCCGCTATACGATTCATCTGATCGGCCACTTTATCTAAGCGCTCCAATTGATATCCGTAATCATAAATTGCAGCAGCCACAACATATAAACGCAGCTGACCTATTTTCTCTGCATTGTACCCCAAAATCGCAGTATTCAGGAATTCATCATTGTCTTCCCCCAAGGGTTCGGATTCATTGGCATTGGGCTTTAATTTGTCTTCAAACTTAAGTAAGATATGCTGATGATATTTGATTAAATGTTCCAAATGATTATCAAATAGAGCATCTGTATGTTCGGTCCGATCCGCCTGGAAATAATGCCGATCTACGGCCTCGAGAACATCGTAACCTTTTTGCAAAGAAGCTAACAGGTTCTTATACACAACCATTTGTCTAGTCTGGCTATACTTGGCCCGTTTTAACTGCTTCTGCTCCTCCTCAAACAATGCATACTTATCAGCCAACGATTTTATGGATGAATGCAAAGCATTTTTTTCATCACGAAATACACTTTCCTTCATCTCATGAGAAACCGCTGTTCTCAGCAATAAAGAGAGGCTTGAAAAAACATTCTCAATTTGCTTAATGTATTGTTTACGAGGTTTTGGAGGAACGACAATAATATTGATTAGAAATGCAGAAACAATACCTGTCAAAGTTAATAAAAAACGATTAAGTGCGAATTGCCATTCACCCGAAGCCTCCATCACTGTTATTACAGTAACTAATGTAAGACTTATCGTATCCGCCCGGTTGATTTTCATACTGATCATAATGACTAGAATACAGACCAAACCGACTGCTATTGGGCTGTTGGATAACAGCATCCCTCCGAGTAAAGCCAGAACGGCCCCCATTGTACTAGTCGTGAGCTGGTCAAGAAAATAACGCCAAGAGCGATAAATAGAGGGCTGCATAGCGAAAATCGCCGCAATCCCTGCACCCACGGCAGAAGGAAATTGAAGCATTACAGCTAAATACAGGGCTAGCGTAACGGCCAAACCTGTTTTAAATATGCGAGCTCCTAAAGCCAAACCTATCCCTCCTAAAAATTAGCCCACGCTACAATATGAACATCAGCGAACCCTCGTACTTCTAATTACCCCAGCCTGGAGTTGATGAATTTTAAGAACCTTTAAGCTCTCACTCATGTTTCTTTCAGCTTTCAGGGAATACTAATTCGAGTAGTGCTTATCACATAACATACGAGGTGAGTGAATGAATAACAATATCAAAAGATTAATGACTTTCACGACCGTTATTTTTCTCAGCCTGTCTCCAGCCCTTGCGCCAATCGGAAGTGCTTCTGCTGAGAATGTAACCCCTACAGCCACCGCACCTGGTGCCCATCCTTCAGAGAAAGGTCACGGTCACCATCCAGGAAAAGACGGAAAGGTTAGGGCTGGTGGACATTTCATTATTTTTGAAACGGCTAAACTGCTGGAAATGGATCGTACAGAGCTAATCAATAGCCTGAAAGCAGGCAAAACGCTCCCGCAGCTTGCTCTTGAGAAAAAAGGCTGGACGGAAGATCAATATATTCAGAAGCTCTGCGAATCGGCAAACCAACGGCTGGATCAAGCCATCACCGAAGGACGTCTGACAAAAGACGAAGCCCAAAAGCTTAAAGCAGGACTTCCTGCGATGCTGAAGCAAAGAATAAGCAAAATGGGGCAATTCCAGGATCGCAAAACATCTGAACAACATGTGACGACTCCTTAAACAATCCTCTTACACATAAAGACGGATATCTTCATGCGTTATGAAAGATATCCGTTTTTGTATCTATCCTACTTCTTACGCGAGCTCTTGTAGATTTGAAATAAACAAATGGACAACATCAGCCAAGCGCCACTAGCCATATATCCCCCAATTACGTCACTCGGGTAATGAACACCCAGATAGATACGGCTCCAGCCAATCCCCACGGTCATGAATACGGCGAACATTATTAATAAGACCCGTTCATGCCTCCGCCGCAGATGACGCCACAATAAAAAGGCAATAACGCCGTACAAAGAGAATGCTGCCATTGAGTGCCCGCTCGGAAAACTATAACCAATCTCTTCAACAATGCGATGTAAATTCGGACGTTCTCTGTGAAAACATAACTTCATTATTGTATTCAAGAGCTGTGAGCCTAATCCAACCCACAGGAACAAGATTAATTCAAATCGGTGTTTCAGCAAAAAATAGAGCAGTGCCATGGTAACGATAGATAGGCCAATAGCGATCTTAGAGGAACCAATCAGAGATAAACCTTTGGCGAATGAGGTCAACCCCGGTGATTCCGCTGATTGTACCCCATCAATAATATAGTTATCAAAGGTTGATACCTTATTCATACTTACAAGGACAGCTATAACGGCGAAACAAGCAGCAAACCCTAAAAAAAAGCGAAAAGCTCTAGACCAGTTCTGATAATAAAGCATAAATACCTCCATGTCTATTCAGGTGACTGTTGATCTCATTTCCAGTGAGGGACTAACCCATGTTATAATTATTGAGAGAAAAAAATTCACAGAAGATGGAGTGCTGCCAAAGTGGAGAGTTTAAAATTGCAAGAACGATTGTTGAACCAGTTCATTTCCACAAAGGTGCCTGTGACGATTTTTACGACGAATGGTGTGAAAATGCAAGGGCTCGTAACTTCGTACGATGCTTTCACAATCACTTTACAAGGTCAAGGTGATGGCAGGCAAAATGTACTATTCAAATCTGCAGTATCCACTATTGTACCTCTTAAGCCCGTTTCGCTCAAATAGTCTACTCCCTCATTCACCACATCAACCAGATAATCACAGACTTTTATTTTCAAAAAAAAGGGAACACCGGACTTTATATCCGGTGTTCCCTTTAGCATTTCCCAAGATCACTGATTCACTCTTCAAATGGAGTAACTTTATACAGGAACATTTACGGGCTTCACACATACCGGTTTGGATACTTCAGCTGTATTTCCAGTAAATTCGAGTCGGCCACTTGCCGCTTCTATTGAAAATACAACCAGGTTATTCGCATCACGATTTGCCACGATAAGATAAGCTCCATCTGGTGTCAATGCGAAGTGACGTGGATGTCCCCCACGAGTAGATACATATTCCAGATGTGTAAGCTTAGCAGATGCATTATCCACAGCATACACAGCGATATTATCAGCCCCACGGTTTGAAGCGTACAGATATTTTCCGTCCTTGGAAATGGCGATTTCAGCGCAAGTATTCTCTTCGTTAAAATCATCAGGCAGCGTCGGCACTGTATCTACAGTGTGCAGAGTGCCTGCGGCACTGTCATATGTAAACGATGTAATGGTGGAATCCACCTCGTTAATTACATAAGCAGACTTTCCGTCTGGATGAAAAGTGAAGTGGCGTGGTCCCGCTCCTGGATGCAGCGCCGTATCACCATGCACTTCTAGCTTATTGGTTTCTCTATTGATTCTATAGGCACGAATTAAATCAAGCCCAAGATCAGATACAAACACATACTGCCCGTCCGGACTAAAAATAGCGGAATGGGGATGAGGGCGGTCCTGCCGTTCAGGATGCTGGCCATGACCTGAATGTACGGCCACATCAACTAATTGATCCGCAGCTTTCTCTTCATTTAATTTGATCAAACCAACGCTTCCACCATGATAACTACATACAACAACGTATTCATCATTCAAATCTCTATTGATATGGCAGGTGGTTGTTTGACGGTTGCCAGAAACAGGCATGGAGGGAATGCGTTTCAGTTCACTCAATTTCCCGTCTTTTGGATCAATGGCAAAGGTAACAACCTCGCCTTCTTTTCCACCCTCACCATTCGGTTTTTCTCCTATAGCATATAGACGTTTTTCAGCGGTATCTACATTAACAAAGGTAGGATTAGTTAAGCCCTGCACCGAATCCAGCAGCTTTAGCGTACCACCTGCAGCTCCATCGAATTCAAACACCTGCACTCCGCTTTCCGCGGCACTTGCATAAGAACCTGTAAACAGCAATAACTTATTCTGCTCATTCATCTCTATATTCCTCCTCAAAAGTATTGCTACTTCACACTCATTAGATGTGATCATCTATATAATCTACAATTTTTAAACGTTAATTACAAACGATAAAGTTAGAAATGTACGAAACAATTCAAAAATGGGTCTTTCCTACGATTAACTGTTGTGATATAATGAAAGCGCTAACATTAGTCTTTTATTCCGTATAAAGGGGGAACATGAATGAGTAGCATCCTGCTGGAAGCCAGAAATGTGTACGAGGACTTCGAGGTGGAAACAGACATTCTGTTCTTTAAGGTCGGGGACCATGATTTGGTCATTTTTCACGGCAGAAACTATAACATAAAAAAGAGAATGACTGCCGAGCAATTAAATCGATTGTTGTCCAATTCAAGTTATTATCATGTGTACGGTGGCTGTTATGTCAACCTGAACAAGATCAGCTCTATCGCAGATGACTGCATTTATTTCGGTGAAATGGGCCTGTATGCTAAAAACGTACGTGTCCCAAGACGAAAACAAGAAAGCATTCGTCATCTTCTGAAAGGACTGAAGTAGACATCTTAATCCCATTAGCCGGAAGGGCATGTTACTGGTGCCATTTCCGGCTTTTTGCTTTTTATTAATAGAAACTTAAAAAGATCCTGCCTTTTTTTATACTTTCTTAAGGTTTAGGATTAGGATTTCTGTTAAAGTTGTAAATAGACAAGCAACACCTATATTGAAGGGAGTCATTACTAATAATGGACAAAAAAGATCTGAATGGAAATGAGAACTTAGAAAACAACGGTACCACGGAAGAAGAATTGAACACTTCCGAGATTATCAATGAAGAGGTTGAAGTAGCGCAAGTTGCTGCTGAGGAACCTGTGAATACAACAAAAGCAGACAGTATTCCAGTCATGAACAAAGTCGGTGCGAACAACGCTACGCCACCTACACCTCCGACTGCTCCTAGAAGCAATAAAGCTTGGATGATTGCCTCTATCGTATTAGCTGCAGCACTAATCATTGTTCTGGTCGTCCAAAAAGACGACAGCAAAAAAGCTGTTGCAACAGTAAACGGAACAAAAATCACAAAAGAACAACTTTATGATAAATTGATCGAAGCAGGCGGAGAAAGCACGCTGCAATCTATGATTACAACTGAGCTTGTTGATCAAGAGGCTAAAAAAGCTAACGTAACTGTTACAGATGAAGACATCAACACTGAACTTGAAGATCTTAAAGCACAATTCGGCGGAGAAGCTGCCTTTAATGCTGCTTTGTCCCAAAGCTCAATGACTGTAGACGACTTGAAAAAGCAAATGCCGCTGCAAGTAAAGCTGCGTAAAATCCTTGAGCCACAAGTCACTGTAACGGATGATGAAATCAAAGAATACTATGACACAAATAAAGCTACTTTCAGTGAAGAAGAACAAGTTCGCGCTTCCCACATTCTCGTTGAGACTAAAGAAGAAGCAGATGCAATTCTGAAACAACTGAAAGAAGGCGCAGATTTCGCTACTCTTGCCAAGGAAAAATCCTCTGATACGGGTTCCAAGGATAATGGCGGAGATCTAGACTTCTTCAAACGTGGCGATATGGTAGCTGAATTCTCTGATGTAGCCTTTAAGCTAAAAGTTGGTGAAACCAGTGATGCTGTCAAATCCGATTATGGTTATCACATCATTAAAGTAACCGACCATAAAGATGCTAAAGACTATACACTGGAAGAAAAGAAAGATGAAATTCGTAAAACACTAGTTTCGCAAAAGGTTTCCGCTCTGTCCTCCACTTGGATGTCAGAAACAACTGAAAAAGCAAAAATCACGAACACACTTACTGACGCTAAAGAAGATGCAGCTGCAACAGCTGAGCCAACTGCAAGCGCAGCAGCAGGAAATGAATCCACTAAATAATTGTGCCCGTCAAAAAGCAGGACAAGCGTTAATAAACGCTGTCCTGTTTTTTTATATCTATGTTCAGGCCTTTGATTAAACCTTAATGGCCTTTTTTACGGATTTGTTTATCGTGGTTCTCCCCCCACTCTTTCGCCTGCGCTGTGGCAATTGAAATCGCCCGCCCCTCCTCATAACCATCTTCGAGGAGCGCATTCGCAATATCGATTGCCTTATTGCGAACAGGTGCTGTGAAGTTCTTCAATGATTCTGGATAATCCTCTTTGTTCCATGGCATACCAAAAACCTCCTTAACCAGTCTATATACATACTTAGCCTGGTTAAGGAGGTTTCAAACGCTTATTTCACTTATTTAAAGACTTTAACACGATCTTCAATCGGTTGGAATTGTTTCTCACCAGCAGGAGTAACTGTTTTACCAAATGGCAATTGAGCAATCAATTTCCATTCTTGCGGGATGCCCCATGCTTCTTTTACTTCATCATCAATCAGTGGATTATAGTGCTGCAAGGATGCACCTACACCTGCTTCAGAAAGTGCTGTCCATACTACAAATTGCAGAATACCAGAGGATTGGTTAGCCCAAATTGGGAAGTTCTCAGCATATAGAGCGAAGTTCTCTTGCAGGCTCTTCACTACCGTTTGATCTTCGAAGAATAGTACGGAACCGTAACCTGCTTTGAAAGACGCTAATTTTTGCGCTGTTCCTTCAAATTGTTCGGCAGGAACGATTTTACGCAATGTTTCTGTAGTGATATCCCATAGTTTATCGTGTTGTTCTCCAAGAAGAACAACGGCTCTTGAGCTTTGGGAGTTGAAAGAAGTTGGGCTATGTAGCACCGCTTGTTCAACGATTTCTACAATTTGTGCATCCGAAATCGTAGATTCTTTACTAAGGGCATATATGGAACGTCTTCCTTTTACTGCTTCAAAGAAATTGTTAGACATAAAATAACTACCTCCATTAATTTTAGTAACTTACTTTTGTATATCTTAGCACCTTTTTTCTGAAAACACAACAGTTATTCACAACTTATTTTGTCGGGTATATTCGTTGCCAACTCTTATTGTCGCATTTATGGGCTTAATTATGCACCTGATCTATTAATCATTAATCACTTCAGGCGGGCTAGAAACTGCCCTCTTCCTTTTCCGATATACACCACGAGCTAAAATGCGCTACAATAGTGCAGCAAATGTATAGAAGGAAGGTTATGCTCATGAAATTCCCAAGCGAGAAAGCCCTTGTTCGGCATAGAAAATCAGCCTTAATCTCATTATTGCTGCTCCTTTCAATGAGCTTGGCTCTAACTAGCTGTAAAGACACAAATTCGTCTAATTTAACCTCAACAGCACAAGATCCGAATGATCTTCACCCCCTCACTTTCTGGGTGGCAACGGACACTCACTTCTTAGATAAGAAGCTACAGGATGGCGGTACAGCTTTTCAAAAATATGTAACTGGCGGTGATGGAAAAATGCTGCCTTACAGTGATGAAATCCTTGAAACCTTGGTTTATGACGCTGAGCAGCAGAAGCCTGATTTTCTCATCCTGAGTGGAGATTTAACAAATAACGGAGAACGCAGCAGCCATCAGGAGCTAACCCAAAAATTAAAGCGAATCGAAGCACAAGGAACCTCTGTTTATGTCATTCCAGGCAACCACGATTTATTTAATCCTTGGGCCAGATCCTTCAGCGGGGATAAGCAGCTTGTTACGGATTCCATTACAGACAAAGACTTTACCAAGATGTATGAGGATTTCGGTTACAAAGAAGCTGTATCACGTGATAAAGAATCACTAAGTTACATCGTTAAGGCAGCGCCAAATTTATGGCTCCTTATGATTGACAGCAGCCAATATCATAACAATCAGAAATACGGTTTCCCCCAAACGGACGGACGCCTGACCGCCTCTACCCTATCATGGATAGATAATTCTGTTAAACTGGCTGCCAAGGAGCATGCTTCTGTTCTCACGGTTATGCACCACAATCTACTAAGCCACACCTCTATGTCTGTTTCAGGCTTTAAGCTTAACAACAGTCAGGAAACAATAAAGGTACTTCGTGAAAATGAACTTAATTTAGTCTTGTCAGGCCATATCCATATGCAGGACATCCGGGTAGACCCGGTAACTTCTTCGGAAGAAACGCCAATTTATGATATCGCAACAAGTGCAATGGCTGTCTATCCACATCAATACGGAGCGATGACCTTCGATCCCCTGAGCAGAACCGTCAATTATGAAGCAACGCCCTTAAATGTAGAGGGATGGGCTAAAGCTAATGGCAATACAGATCAGAATCTTTTAAACTTCAAGACCTATGCTGAGGATACTTTTGCTACAAACTCTTATAACAAAGCTATGGATGGTTTAAAGGAGAGTTCCTTTACGCAGTCTGAAAAGGCATCGATGGCAGAGGTAATGGCCAAGCTAAATGTAAGATATTTCGCGGGGACAGCCGGCAGCTCCTCAGAAGATATTAAAGCGATGCCAGGCTACAAGCTTTGGGAAGGCCTACAAGAAGGTTTCTTAGGTGGATACATCCAAAGTATGACAGAGGATAAAGAGCTTAGTAATATAGCTTTAGAGGTGGTATTAACGAAGCAATAACTGGATTATGTATTCATATGAAAAACCCAGCCTCCACCCGCATTTATGCGTCAGATGGAAGCTGGGTTTATTGTGTTAATTAATCGTTAAGATACAACTATTTCCGTACAATAGTAATCCAACCATCTTCATCTACCGACACAGTAGCATGAAGCGCTTCAGCAAGCAGACGCAAGGATACATATGCATCGCCATACTCGTCAACAAATACAGGTTGGGCAAGCTTTACAGCCGTGCCGTTAATCAAGGCTTCGGAAGAACCGATTTTGAATACCAGTTTATCTCCGTACACACCATCAGTAACGTTAATTGCACGATTGGCCGTATCCCATTCTACAGTAGCATCTAAATCTTCTGCCAAATAACGCAGTGGGATATAAGTAGTGTTCTTGTCTACAATCGGGTAATAATATTCGTCATCAGGTTCGATAACAATGGTTCTCTTCGTAATGCCCAGATCATCCTTCAATATACGATATACATCAGAATCTGGGGCAAAGTTTCTCAAAGTCTCTCCAGGTGTAAGTCCGGAAGAAATATCAAGTGCACCTTCAGTGCTGATTGGATCAGCGGTTACAGCACCGCCAATGTTCCAAATCTGACTGGAAGCTTTAAGCGAGAGGCTCTTCAATGGGAAATCCTCGGTACCCGGAAGAGCCACTTTCAGATCAACATTCTGTTTACGCACATGCAGAGCACTATCAACGAAAATATCAACAGATAACTTCGTATCCTTACTCAACACGGTCTTCATCTCAGGAGTTGATTTGTAAAGACTGTCCACTTGATTGTCATATACTAGCAGCAATGCATCAACAGCCAATTTGGCAGCATCATGCAATACAGTTACGACAGCTTCTTTATCATCCAGTGGAATATCTCCGAATCCCAGATTGAAAATATCGCCAGAACCGTCTTCATCCATAGCTTTGATCACAGGGTACAGATAGTCGTAAAGACCACCCACCAATTCAGTAAAACCTTCTGTGTCTTTGGAAACAGACTTCAGGAAGCCTTTTAACAATGCAGGAAGCTCATCACCAGTCACTTCTGCATGCAGCTTCGTCATGTTCAACTGCTCACCATACACAGCATCACTAACCGGTGTAATGTTGATTACGCCAGGATTTGGAAGATTCTTAACAACGAATTTCGTCAACAGCTTACTGACATCTTCAGCTTTTGCCGTATCCAATCCTACTTCACCTAAGATTTCATCGTATCCTTGTACAGGGAAGTAGAACGGTTGTTTTGCTCCTTCAACTGTAAAAGCAAGTGTTTGTTTGTCCATAAACAAGGTGAATGGAATATTCAATTGTTTATAACCAACAGTTCCTTGGGCCGATAAACTCCCATTATCTTGTAACTTAGCTTTACTAATATTCAAGGAAAAAGAATTAATAAGATCAACCATTTCCTTATCTTCCGCGCTAATTCCCTCTATGGGCTCAGCATTCATGGAAAAAGTCATACTGGATTCTGATGATTTAACATCAACATCCCCAATCAACGCCTTATTAACATCGAACCCCCCTACCGACTGACAGCCGGCAAGAACTAGCATCAGTGCGACAAAAGGCAAAAACCACTTCAATTTCGCTTTAACTCTACTCATAGCATGTCTCCTTCATCTTATTTTGTGAAATCAATCCATTATCTCAGCTAAGGTAAGTTTTGTAAATCAAAGTTCCTTTTATTGTAAAATGTTTAGAAATTCAACAAACTTCGCCATTCGATCTGAGCCCAATCCTTGTAAATTACAGCCTTGACTATCGCCAACATCAGTAAATGTGCAGGATAAAATGACCACCACATCCAGCGCGGAACCCGGTGCCGCTCCAAGCGATCCCAAATTAAAGGCGTAAAAGCAATCAGCAAGGTAGGTAAAATACTGAGCATCTGTACAACCCAATAATTATAAAACATATAGAAAAGATTCAGTGCCAGATGGGCTCCAACAAGCCAGTACGATTTCGTATAACGAAAAATCAATACTAAGAGCAAACCGTACGCATTATAATCTATAGGGTAATAATCCATTAACACTATAACAGCAATTACCACAGGTATACCAAGCCATAGTGAAGGCAGCTTGTCCAAAATTACCAGTACGATTGCTGACAGCAATAACGTAAACACCACGTTCCAGCCACCAGAATTTAGCGCTAGATTATAGGGAATCTGGGCAATAATCGCAATCAAGAGCAACCGAAATAAATATTTAGGTCTGGATGAAGTATGGATATGTCCCTGCACAAGCCCATAACAATAAATCGGAAAAGCTATTCTCCCTACATATCTCCAAGCAAGATTCTCCGGGAAAAAGATATAGCCAATATGGTCGATTAGCATCGTCAGCATGGCAATAATCTGCATTACAATCCCCCTTAAGCATGTTGAAATATAAATTCGCCAAGTCCATCCTCATTTCCTTTACCAATAAGCAAATGAAGACCGCGTAGAAACGATCATCCGATTTCTGTGCACCTCCCCCCTTGACTTTATCGAATACTATTGAGTAATATTAACTAGCAACAGAATATGGCAATGATCAAAGACATGATTTCCTACACGAACTGTCCAGAGAGAGAAGTCCAGGCTGCAAGCTTCTCCAGTTACCGGTTGTGAAGTTACCCCTTTGTAGCCGTGGCGCTGAATCCGTAGAACTTTGTTTTTTCGGTAGTATGCGGCACCGATTTATCCCCGATATCGGATACCAATGAGGTCCTGTCTATATGACAGGTCGAATTAGGGTGGAACCACGAGCTGAACGCACTCGTCCCTTTCTGGGAGAGATGCGTTTTTTTGCGTTCACAACTAACAATATTTGAGAAATGGAGGCTAAAATCATGAAGATCAAGGTAACACTGCAAGATGGAACAATTAGAGAGGTACTGCAAGGAACAACGATTAAAGAAGCAGCAGGTGCCATAAGTACCAGTCTGAAAAAAAATGCTGTAGCTGGAAAAATTGATGGAAAATCTGTTGATCTAAACCAAGCGATCGAACATGATTGCCGGCTCGATATTGTTACGTTGGATAGCAAAGACGGTCTTGAGGTTTATAGACACAGTACTGCACATATCATGGCGCAGGCCATAAAACGTATATATGGAGATAAAGCTGTCCAGCTAGGCATAGGTCCTGTTATCGAAGACGGCTTCTACTATGACATTGATATTGAGAAACCTCTATCCACTGATGATCTTGCTGCAATCGAACAAGAAATGGCGAAAATCATCCAAGAGAATCACCAGATTGTCCGCCGTGTGGTGAGCCGCGCAGAGGCCATTAAACTTTTTGAAGAGCTAAATGAGCCTTTAAAGCTGGAGCTTATTCATGATCTGCCGGAAGACACAGTATTAACTATTTATGATCAAGGTGAATTCTCCGATCTTTGCCGTGGGCCACATCTTCCCTCTACTGGCTTGGTCAAAGCCTTTAAGCTGTTGAATGTAGCGGGTGCCTACTGGCGTGGAGATTCCAATAACAAAATGCTGCAACGTATTTATGGAACTGCCTTTCCTAAAAAAGCGCAGTTAGAGGAACATTTACTGTTTCTTGAAGAAGCTAAAAAACGTGACCACCGTAAGCTCGGCAAAGAACTTGAGTTGTTCATGTTCTCTGAAGAAGCGCCAGGCATGCCCTTCTATCTTCCCAAGGGAATGACAATCCGTACAGAGCTTGAGAACTTTGCCCGGGAATTACAAAGACAGAGAGATTACGATGAAGTTCGCACACCGCTGATGATGAACAATCGGCTTTGGGAGCAGTCAGGACACTGGGATCACTACAAGGACAATATGTATTTCACAGATGTAGATGAAACAAAATTTGCCCTTAAGCCGATGAACTGCCCTGGGCATATGCTAATTTTCAAAAATAATCTGCATTCCTACCGGGAACTGCCTATCCGTATCTCGGAATTCGGTCAAGTGCATCGCCATGAATATTCCGGAGCACTGAACGGGATGATGAGAGTCCGCACTTTCTGCCAGGATGATGCTCACCTCTTCGTTTTGCCAGAGCAAATTGAGGATGAAATAAGACGGGTAATCTCACTGATTGACCATATTTATCAAGTGTTCGGCTTTGAGTATAAGATTGAATTATCTACTCGGCCGGCAGATTATATGGGATCTGAAGAATTATGGGATCAGGCTGAACAATCTTTACAAAATGTATTAGACAATCTCGGGATCGAATATCGTGTGAATGAAGGGGATGGCGCGTTCTATGGACCTAAGATTGATTTCCATATCTTAGATGCGCTAAAACGAAGCTGGCAATGTGGAACAATCCAACTAGATTGGCAAATGCCAGAGAAATTCGATCTTACTTACATCGGGGAAGATAATCTTAAACATCGCCCGGTCGTAATCCATCGCGCTGTTTATGGGTCGATCGATCGTTTTATGGGGATTATTACTGAACATTTCGCTGGAGCTTTCCCACTGTGGCTCGCACCTGTTCATGCGAAGTTATTGCCAGTCTCTGAGAACTATGTTGACTATGCACTGCAAGTGAAGCATCACATGGAGAAGGCTGGCATTCGTGTCGAAGTAGATATCCGAAATGAGAAGTTAGGCTACAAAATTCGTGAAGCTCAGCTTGAAAAAGCACCTTACATGCTCGTACTTGGAGAGAACGAAAAAAATTCCGACACTGTCTCTGTAAGAAAACGTGGTGAAGGTGATCTTGGTTCGAAGAGTATCCAAGACATCATTGAACAGATTAATGAAGAGATTATTAGTAAAAGATAAATTTAAGGGGCTGTCTAATCGTAGAGAAACTACGTTTGAGACAGCCCCTTCTTTATAACCTATTCATGTCAACTGAACTCTATTTTACGTACAGGCGGCTGCTTTCTTCCCAATATTCGCCTGGTTTCAGGCTGAACAAGCCGATTTCATCAGCAGGAAGATCTACCATTGGCGCATTTACCAAGTTAATTTGTGGTTCAGGGCAGAAGAACTGTTCTGTAGCACCATTATTCCAGATCATCCATTGTTTGTACGAAGTCCCTACATCGTACACCAAGGTTACTCCAGCTTTGCTATCGGTAAGCTCCATCCGGTTGCGTCCGTTCTGAGGTACAGCCGTGTAGTGATTGTCCATCGATGCAAAATATGGATTCACACCTTCTTCACGAAGCTGAACTTCTCCTGGCTCCAACGCCTGGAATTTGCCTGTTGGCAGCATGCGGTCGTTGAGCTCCCATCGCTCGCCAATAGTAGCTTTTACGCGGTAATCTTGTGCCGTGCTTCCTGGTGCGAAAGGTGCGTTAATGGCAGTGTGGAATGCCAGCAAGCAAGGCATCACATCTTCTCCATCATTGTGCACCAACACCTGTTGAGATAATCCTCCTTCGCCGAGGGTATAACGCAATTTGATCGTATACTTATGTGGCAAATACTGATAAGAAGGATGATTCTCATCCACCTTGATGAATACGGTTACGAAGCTTTCAGTCTTACCGCTGCCATATTCTTCGACTTCCCAAGCTGCAGTATGTAAAAATCCGTGTAAATGGTTGCCCGTTGCAACTTCATTTACTGGGAATTGATAAGTTTGACCATTCCATGGAAATTTACCATCCTCATAACGATTTGGAGGAAATAATACAGGAATTCCGTGAATCCCCGGACTTGCCTTGAAGGCTTCCATTTCTTCAGCTCCAGGCTCATGCAGGAAGCGATATCCGTTTTCGGTATCACGGAAACAGATCAGGTTGCCGCCAATGCCTGGCAGAATAGCTGCCTCATAACGACCGGCTTTCAACCAGATAGCTGCTTCTCCTTCATATTGTCCTTCATACGCTGTGATTGACATAATATATTGTTCTCCCTTCCAGTGTCTGATAATTGTCTCCACTTGATAGATTACCACATCTAGTCATGAGGTGACATGCTCTTTTTACAATTGCTCCACTTCTACGCTCATTACATGTTCAATTTTCTTCACATCGTAATAGATTTCTGTTGCGTAATCCCGATCCGGTGCTGAGATCACCATATCGATCATTTGTCTGCCATCTTCCAAATCTTTAATTTTCATTCTTCGAATCGCTCGGGATGGACCTCTAGTACTACGCTGCGAGCTGACCTGAGGCCGCTCGATTTTTTGGATCACTTCTGTAAGCACAAAATTAGCTTCCATAATGATCCTCACTGAAACTTCATGTTTATTCAGTACTTCTGGTCCTAGCGAACGGATTAAATGAGGAACTAAATTCACAGCAAACATCAGCAGAATAACCGCATATGCTGCCTCAATATAGAATCCCGCACCCACAGCTATACCAATTCCAGAAGCTGTCCAGATGAGTGCTGCCGAAGTAAGGCCCGAAATGGCATCTCCGCCTCTACGCAGAATAACACCCGCACCCAAAAAACCAATCCCGCTGACAATCTGAGCCGCAAGCCGCATTGGGTCCATGTTGGGATGCTCTGGTCCTGCGAACTTATCAAAGGCATGGATAGACACCACTGTGACAAGACAGCTCGCAATGCTTATGACCATACTGGTCCGTATCCCCAGCGGTTTCTGCTTGATCTGTCGGTCAATCCCGATGAACAGCCCGAACAGCATGGCCACTAGTAACTTCATTAATGATTCCAATTGAAAATCCATATCGCAATCTCCTTTCTCCAGAGATACTCCATTATAACGGAAATTGGAGATAATGATTAGCTTTATTTTACAACAAAAAACGGCATAACCATCCTCAGCGCATATGCTCTTTCGACCCGTGTGGTCCGGCATAGCGACGAGGATGGAATCCGTTATGAGAGGCCAAGATTATGTTGAAAAACTAACCATGCAGAAGCGACTCTGCACCGTCACAATAAATTTCCGTCCCCGTAATATGATCTGAATCTTCAGACGCCAGAAACAGCGCCAGCTTCGCTACTTGATCAGGTCGCCCCGGACCTTCTTCCAACGGTTGATCTCCCTCAGGAAATTCTACTGGGATTTTCACTTCTTTCAGATCCTCTGATGGAAAAGTGTTGTCATCTATATTGGTCTTTATAGCCCCAGGACAGATCGCATTTACGCGGATTTGAAATTGAGCCAGTTCCAGTGCCGCCATTTTCATAAAAGCAACCTGTCCTGCCTTTGTCGTACTGTAAGCAGAAAAACCAACATTAGAAAATACACGATTTCCGTTAATGGAGCTGTTGATCAGGATGCTGCCTCCGCTTTCTTTTAGATGCGGTATCGCATATTTAACAGTCGCGAAGGTTCCACGCAGGTTAATATGAATGGTCTGATCCCAAGCTTCAATATCCATCGTTTCAATAGGCGTCATCGCCCCATTAATCCCTGCGTTGGCAAAAACAACATCAAGACGACCCCATTTCGCGGCCGCCTTATTTATCGCCGCTTCCACTTGTGGTGGTTCAGCAACATCACATTCGATAACTAGGGCTTCTCCGCCCTCTTTCTCCACTTGCTGTCTAACCTTTTCAGCGTTCTCTACAGTTCTGTCCAATAATACAACTTTGGCTCCGTTACGTGCGAACTCAAGCACGGTTGCCCGGCCAATTCCTGAGCCGCCTCCGGTTACAACTGCAACCTTACCTACAAGCTTTTTATCTGCCATATCGTGATATCCTCCTTCTTATCATGCAAGTCTTCCAGTTAAGTTCTTTCCTTAACCTTAACCTTGCATACAGAAGTTGAACCGACAGATATTTACTTTTCCTTTAGGATTATTATTCTCCCTGACGAAGATGAATGATGAGATCGTTTAATCCAACTTCCCGGATCCCTTCCACTATAAGCTCAGCTAGAAGACGAGCCCCTAAAATCTGAAAATGTGTATTATCCTGCACCCCACCTGGATGCGCAATAAATTCTCCTGGATAGCTCCACATGAATAAATCTTTTGAGCCCTCTGAGCCATAAGCTTCAAAGAGCTTGCGGCTCTTCTCGGCTAAATCAATCAGTGGAACCTGCTCGGTATCTGCGAGTTCCCGCATGGCGATTAAATAATCTCCATGCGTGTCTACAATTGCTTCTTCACTATCAAATCTTCGCCGATGTACAGAGCTCACAAGAACCGGATAGGCCCCCGCTTCTCGGGCGACTGTAATCAACCGGAGCAAATGTTCTTTATATGTAGTAAAGGGCTCGGTATGTCTTAAATCATCAGTTTTGGAATCATTATGTCCAAACTGGAGGAACAGATAATCTCTGGGTCTGATATCTGCGGCAATGCCCTCCAAATGCCCTTCCTCAATAAAACTCTTGGAACTGCGTCCAGAAAGTGCTCGATTATCTACAGCTATTCCGGCTTTGAAGCAGCGTGGCAGCAGTTGGCCCCACCCCGCATAGGGGTAACCTTCTTCCCCTTGATCGGTCACCGTGGAATCTCCCGCCAGAAATAAGACTAGCGCTTCATTGTCCATCTGAATGTCCAAGGCGTTAATACGCGGTGCCGCACCCGAGAACGATAGCTTTAGCTGCCCATCCTTAACCCTAATTGCAAAGGATTCGCGCAAATATTGGCCCGCAGGCACATTTAGCGTGTCCAATACGAACTTGCCTTCTCCAGCTTTGATAAATGTGCTGGTATCTGCCAGAGCATCACCCAACAGCAGCGTAACACGGTAGATCCCATTCGGGAGATCCAGAAGAAAAACTGCTTTCTGTGGGATGCAGCAATCGCTTCGCAGTATATCTGTTCCCCCTCTGAAACGACCAAAGACGGAGGAATCAGAAGTGAAACCATACCCTATTTCCTTAGAATAAGATGTGTCCGGCCGAATTTTGGTGTAGCCAGGCTCAGCTTCCTTAATCCCAAAATCAAAACGATAGCTATCCAAATTCAGCCGCACCTTTCTTAATTAGAGATTTAAAACATTTATATTCGTTTGCTGAAATCAACCTTTCAAACCACTGGTGCTGATTCCTTCTACAATCTGCTTTTGGAAGATAAAGAAGATAATCATGACTGGTGCCAAACTTAGAACAGACATGGCGAACATTGGACCCCAGTTGGATACGGACTCACTGTCCAGGAACATTTTCAGCCCCATCGAAACTGTATATTTAGAAGGTGAGTTCAAGTACAATACCGGTCCAAGCAGGTCTTCCCAGCGCCAATAGAAGGAGAAGATCGCCGCAGTAGCCATAGAAGGACGAATGAGTGGAAGTATAATTCTGAAATAAAGTCCAAATTTCCCACAACCATCGATGGTAGCCGCTTCATCAAGTTCAACAGGAATGGTCCGAATAAACTGCAGCATTAGGAAAATGAAAAACGGGACACCGAAGAACTGTGGAACAACGATCGGTTTGATACTGTCGAGCCATTCCAATTTGGCATAGATAATGTATTGAGGGACGAGCACCACATCGGAAGGAAGCATCAGGGTCATCATCATGATTCCGAACCATAAGCCATGGCCTACAAATTTATTGCGGGCAAAACCAAAGGCAACCAGTGAAGATGAAATGACTGCGCCCAGTGTTGCGACAATAACAATTACAAAAGAGTTCTTGATGAAGACACCAAAGGAGTAACCTGCAATACCTTCCCAGCCTTTAGCATAGTTCCCCCATTCCCATGGATCAGGTATAAGGTGCTGCGCTGTAACAAACACAAGCCGGCTCTCTTTAAAAGAACTCATGATCATCCACAGAATCGGATACAGCATAACGATAGCGAGGCCACCTATAAGAATGTGATAAAGCGGCCATTTCAGTTTAATTTTCGCCATGGATTATTTTCCTCCTTCCGACTCGTAGAAGACCCACGATTTGGATGTCTTGAACAAGATTCCGGTCATGATGCCGACAAGCAACAACATTACCCAAGCCATAGCCGAAGCATAACCCATATTATTAAACATAAAGGCCTGACGGAATAAATAGAGAGAATACAACATAGTGCCGTCCATAGGTCCGCCTTCACCTTTAGAGATAATATAAGCTGGAACAAAGGTCATGAATGCGCTGATCGTCTGCATAACTAGATTAAACAGAATCACTGAACTTAAGAGTGGCATAGTAATCTTGAAGAACTTTCTGAAGAATCCGGCTCCATCTACACTAGCTGCCTCATACATTTCACCAGGAATATTTTTAAGACCTGCCAGAAAGATCAACATGGATGAGCCAAACTGCCACACAGATAGAGTTATCAACATGATAAGCGCAGCGTTCGGATTGCCAAACCAACTTACCGGTCCAATTCCGAAAAAGCCAAGCATGCCGTTAATAATTCCAGTATCACTAAAAATATTACGCCACATGATGGAGACCGCCACACTACCCCCTATAATAGAAGGTAAATAATAAGTTGTCCGATAGGCTCCTACCATACGTGATTTCGTATTTAGAATCATGGCCACAAATAATGCGAAGGTTAGACGTAAAGGCACACCGATAAATACGTAAAGCAGCGTTACCTTTAGTGAATGCAAATATTTCGGGTCATTTGAGAACATTTTGATGTAATTATCAAATCCAATCCACTTAGGTGGAGCGAATAAATTGTATTTGGTAAAAGAAAGATACAGCGAAATGATCATCGGGATCAGTGTGAAGCAAAGGAAGCCAATGACGAACGGACTGATGAAGGCATATCCTGTAAGGTTGCTTCGTAACCGCCGGCCGGTGAGGTTCTTTTTCTTAACAGCCAATGGATTCGAAGGTAGGGGATTCGTTAATGCCAAGGGTCTCCAACTCCTTTTTATGTGAATAATATGGGAAACGGGATGCCGCCTAGCGAAATGGCATGCCGTTTCCCATGTGAGACGCAGTATAGTTATCTGTTACCCTACGATTAACGGCTGGAGAGAATAGAGTTCGCTTCTTTTCGGAACTGTGCTGCTGCTGCTGCTGGATCGATTTTTCCGAAGTTCATTTGTTCAGCAAGGTCTGTAAGCAGGGCTACAACCTCTGGTGATCCAACCGGTGGACTCATAGGTGAAGTAGTAGGCTCCATGTCAGCAACAAACTTAAATACTTGCTTACCGGAATCAGTTAATTGTGTAGCTACAGATTCTTTGATTTTGCTTGAAATCGGTACTCCGCGTTCGCCTTTGATCAGGTTGTTAGCTTCCACATCATTAATCCAGAAATCAACGAACTTCGCTGCTTCTTCCTTCACTTTAGAGTTAGAAGTAATTGACCAATACATACTTGGCTGCATGTAAAGCCCTTTATCCATATCTGGACCAGGCATTTGTGCCAGCTCCATAGGACGATTTACAGCGATTTGCAAAGCAACGTATTGGTTCGACCATTGCCATACACCGATACCTGTCCCTTTAACAATATCCGACTCTTCAATAACCCCTTTATTTTGGCTCAGTTTGTCTTGTGATGGGACCGCTCCATCTTTAATCAGACCAGACAACATTCCGAAAAAGTCAGTGAACAACGCATCGTCCTCATAGCCAAGTGCGGAACCATCATTGTTATAGAGTGCCAGCCCTTTTGTACGCAGATAATAGTTGAAGAACACGTCTGCTGCCATGGAACCGTCCATATACAGTCCAGCCGACTTAGCTTTCGCGGCGATTTCCTTGTATTGATCCCAAGTCCAGTTCTCTGGGATAGAATCAACACCTGCCTTTTTCAGCAATTCTGGATCATATTGAAAACCAAGTACGTTAACCCCTAACGGAATTCCGTATTGCTTCTCACCGATCACTCCAGTACTCAGCACGTTCTCATTCACATCGCCGACTTGAATCTGAGAGTTCAAATAAGGTTTCAAATCTTCGAGCTGTCCGTTAGATCCATATTGATTAATATAGGAAATATCCATTTGAACGATATCAGGAAGTCTATTTGCAGCAGCTTGCGGAGCAAGCTTTTTCCAGTAATCATCAAAGGATGCATATTCAGGCTCAATGGTTACATTCGGATATTTGGCTTCATACATATCAATAACTTGTTGTGTATAAGAATGTCTTGTATCTCCACCCCACCATGCGATACGCAGGGTTACTGGTTCTGCTGAGGTCGTGGCCGCAGGTTTCGTCTCCGAAGGAGTATTTGTAGCGGAATCCGTAGCAGCAGCATTGTTATTGTTGTTACCTCCACCGCAACCAGCTAACATTGACGACAGCAATAATGGTACGGCTAGTAAAGCGAATCTCTTTTTCAATTTCATGTCCCCTTTTCCTATGATAGTGTAAAGGCTCTGATCCCTTTAGGTAGCGCTTTCATTGGTTAAATTTTCTCAAATATTCCGTGATTATTGAATACAAAAAACCGTCTTGTTTGTTCAATAATCAGTTCGCTTGAGGGGGTTTCATGAAATCTGTAGGGGTCTGGCCGGTTACTTTTTTAAAAACCTGACTGAAATATTGTGCATTTCCACCGAAGCCGAACATTTCAGCCAGTTCAAATACTCTTACATCCCCACTTCTCAAAATATGCTCCGATGCTTTAGCAATCCGGTAATTGGTTACATAATTCGAGAATTTCTCCCCGGTAATTTTCTTGAATATTTTGCCGAGATAGTCGGGATTCATATATAACATTTCAGCAGCGACCGAGCTAAGCGACAGCTCTGCATTCTTGTAATCCTCTGCGATAATTTTGAACATTTTGTCTACAATCAGCGATTGCCGGGAACTAAAATGTCGGTCATACATCGCTGTTAAGCGAACCGCTGCCTCTTTGACATATGCTTTTAAACCTCCCAAGGTTCTAATTTCGGCAAGCTCCGCCAAGCCCGATGTGAAGCTATTTCTTTCATCAGGGACTGCTAAACGAATCATAGCGGAATATAACTGTAAAACATATGAACGCGTCACGTTAATATCTAACCGTTCATCCGCGAGCAAGTTGAATAATCGTTCCAATTCCAGCTCTACCGTATTTTGGTCACCTGACTTGATTAGTAGACAAATATGCTCTTCATCTAGCTCGATATCATTTCTTCCACTTAGCTCATCACTTGGGATATCACTCCCGGTAATCAAACCGCCCGCCTCCAAATAAAAACGATGGTTCAGGCACTGCAAGGTCTGACGATACAATCTCCGGGAATGAATCATAAGGTCAGCATCACTAATCGCGATTGTCACATCCATTTTATAAAACTTGCAGAAGACCTCTCTTACTTCAGCGATACGTTTAAGCAAGGGGCTATTCTGCACCGTATTTCCTTCGTCTTCCAGTAATATTAATAAATGACCGCCTATCGTCGCACTCAGGAGTGTTTCCTGAAGTACGTCCTGGGCAATATTTTGCAGAGCGAACAATTGCTCATATTCGTAAGAACCTTCCAGCCGGAACAGGAGCAAGCGTACCGTTTTGTCATTGAGTTCAATGCCGAATAATTCCTGATAGTACTCTAGATCCTGACTTCCATAAGTTTTGTTAGAGATCCATTCCTTCAAAAATTGTTCTTTCACATGGGGCAATACCTTCTGAAGACGTTGTTTCATGCTATTTACGAATTCGCCCCGGCTCTTCTGTTCATCGAGCTCCGCTACCAGCTCAACCAGTGCATCATGGATCTGATTCTCATTGCACGGCTTTAAAAGATAATGTTTAACCCCGTTCTGCATAGCAATACAAGCATAATCAAAATCCTTATAACCAGTCAGCATAACGAATTTCACGTCTGGAAATCGTTCACTGCATTTTTGCACCAGTCCCAAACCATCTAAACCAGGCATAGAAATATCCGTAATCACTATTTCAGGGTTAAGCTCCTCTATTTTCACCAAAGCCTCAATCCCGTTCCACGCCGTGCCTACAAGCTCTGTTCCCGCTCGTCCCCAGTCCACAACCTGCGATATCCCTTCCAGAATCAAGCGTTCATCATCCACCAGCAGCAGTTTATACATTCTCTAGCACTCCTTTTAAGTAAGGTATACGCACATGTATAGTTGTTCCTTGACCCGGTTCACTTTCTATGGAAGTGCCCCATTCAGGACCGAAGACGATTTGAATCCGTTCCGCGATATTAGCTAAGCCGATGCCTTCTCCACGGGTCTTAACTCTTCCCATCTGCAAATCTTTGATAAATTCAGCGCTCATTCCCGGTCCATTATCACTGACTCTGATATCGAGCCCCTGCTCATCTTCACTAACTGTTATAGAAATGGTACACGGTTCAATATTAGGCTCTAGTGCATAGCGGATAGCATTTTCGATTAAAGGCTGCAAGGTCAGCTTCGGAATCAAAGCGTCATGCAGATGTTCAGGTACATCCATCCGGAAATCAAGCCTCTCATCAAACCGTGTTTTCTGGATAATGACATAATTGCGCACGATAGTGATCTCTTTTTCAAGTGTAATCAGCGGATCCTTTAGACCAATAGAGCTGCGGAACAAGTAACCGAGCGCTTCTACCATTTCTGAGATTTTGGCTTGTTTGTTCATTTTGGCTAACCAGTTGATCGATTCCAGTGTATTGTACAAAAAATGCGGATTAATCTGGGCCTGCAAAGCTTTTAGCTCTGTCTCTCTAATAATCAGCTGCTTCGCATAGTTCTCATCAATAAGCTCTCTGATCCTGCGGATCATCATTTTAAAAGTCCGGTTTAGCTGACTAACCTCGTCCTGCGCAGTCTGTGAAACCACACCTAATGACTGTTCCTCCAGATTGTCCAGATCGCCCTTCTCGATTTGCTTCATTTTTTTGGTCAGCTTAGAGATCGGACGTACAATACTGCGAGCAAGCCTGTAGCCTAAAAGGAGACCAATTAATAAGATTAGTGCGAATATGATGACGACCAGCTTTTTGACAAAAGTAATATGTTTGAACATCTCATTAAATGGAGTGGCATTGATGTAGATCCAATCTATATAAGATGATTTCGTCTTGGTTATAAAATAAGTACCTTCTTGATATTTGGCCGTGCGATATAGCTCCGGACGTTCTGTCTCTTCTTTAAGCTCATCTGGCAAAAGAATCGGTGCTTCAGGATAGATTGCCTGTCCCGTCGTGGCATCAACTGCGATTAATTGATCAGTATCGCTCGTACTATCCGCAATGATTAGGTCGATCCGAATACGGATCACGAGTGTTCCCAGATCATCCAGCGTAAACGTTGACCCTGTATAAGATTTAATCTGCCGAACCGCCAAAAGTGAATTTCTGTTTCCTTGCGGATACCACACTATACTCCCGCTAGCTTCCGCAGCTAACGGCTTTAACTGATCCTGCAGATCCTGTGATACCCCTTCACGATTGCCCGCAGTCATTACTCCGCCACTCGTATCCATCAGCATCATGGAATAAACGTATTTCTCTGCCCCTGCAAAAGCAACCAGCCTGTTTATGATCTTGTTATGTAGAACTTGTCTTTCATAAGGCTGTGGATCATTCTGCAATTGGCGCAGGCATTCTTGAATTTGCTCATCAGACACCACTGTAAAAGAAAGCTGATCCAATTCTCTTAGGGCATTTTCGATGCTAATGGAGGACATCCCCAGTACCTCAGAGGCCTTTTCATAAATTTGCTTGTCATAGATACGATACACATATTGTAAAACGGTCAAAGAGAATAAAAAGGAAAGTAGAAGCAAAAAGGAAATAATCAGTATCATTTTGTTGAAAATGCCCGAACTTCTGTAAGCGCTAACATTTTTCCAAATCATCTGCATTCTCCGCTCCCTAAATATGATAATTTTCATTTATTATCACTATAATTCCATTATAAACCATAATGTTCCATTTGGGTAAATTTACGTGAACTGAAAGATAAGGATAGTATAATGGCTCGGCGAAAAAATTCCTATGTAAAAAAGGGCTCGAAATGAAATCCAGAATCAGACTTCACTTCAAGCCCTTATATTGAGCTACCTTCAACCTACAACTGACTAGCCAAGCATCATTCGGTCATCTGCCAATTTATGTCCGCTGATTGTCTCGAATTCTCCGAGCAGCCGTTCTACAGTAAGATCTTTTTTACGTTCCTCATCGATATCCAAAATAATACGGCCCTTATCCATCATGATCAGACGATTGCCAAGACGAATGGCCTGTTCCATGTTATGAGTAACCATTAGGGTGGTTAACTTCATCTCACGGACAATGGACTCTGTCAGTTTAGTAATCAGCTCCGCACGAGAAGGGTCAAGGGCTGCTGTATGTTCATCTAAAAGTAAAATTTGCGGTTGAGTAAAGGTCGCCATTAGCAGACTTAGCGCTTGTCTCTCTCCCCCTGACAACAACCCTACTTTTGCCCGCAGGCGATCCTCCAGCCCAATCCCCAGACGGCTTAGCTCATTGCGAAACAAAGCTCTTTTAGCTTTATTTACGCCAAAGGTTAACCCTCTGCTTTTGCCTCTTTTATAAGCCATAGCTAAATTTTCTTCAATCGTCATATGTGGAGCCGTACCCGCCATTGGGTCCTGAAAGACACGGCCAATCCAACGACTCCGTTGAAATTCCGCCAAATGGCTGATTGAATTTCCCTCAATGCTGGCTGTACCCAGATCCGGCTTCATGACACCGGAAATAATGTTCATCAACGTAGATTTACCAGCTCCATTACTTCCAATGATGGTGACAAAATCACCGGGAAGAAGCTCCAAGTCAATGCCGAGCAGCGCTATTTTCTCATCGGGTGTTCCGGGATTGAACAGCTTAGATACGTTCTCCAGTTTAAGCATCGATGGTGCCTCCTCTCTTGCTGCTTAGCGCCTGCTCAGCTAATTCAACGGAACGCCTCCGCGCCATATTCTTCTGCTTCAGGAAACGCTGAATCGACGGGAATACAAGAGCGAAAATAACGATAATTGCTGTGATCAGCTTAAGATCCGAAGCTTTCAGCCACGGTACCCGCAAGGCAAGTGCAACTACGATCCGGTAAACTATGGATCCGAGCACAACAGCCAATGTGGCCCGAAATACATTTTTAGCACCGAATATGGCTTCACCGATGATCACCGAAGCTAACCCGATTACAATCATCCCAATACCCATAGAGGAATCCGCAAAAGTAGAATACTGAGTGATTAGCGCCCCCGAGAGCGCCACCATTCCATTGGACAAACTGACGCCAAGAATAGTGGTATTATCCGTGTTCACACCCAGACTACGGATCATTCTTGCATTATCTCCGGTAGCCCGCAGCGCAAGTCCAAGATCTGTACGCAGGAATAAATCCATTACTATTTTCACAAAAATAACTACAAACGGCAGTACGAGCAGAGGATCAATGGAAGTGAACAAGGTAGTGTCGCCCATTAAAGACCAGTTCGGTTTGCCACCAAATATCCGCAGATTAATGGAATAGAGTGCAATCATCATCAAAATCCCGGATAACAGTCCATTAATCTTGCCTTTCGTATGTAATAGGCCCGTACACATTCCTGCCAGCATTCCACCAGCAATAGCGGCCAGGGTAGCAAGCCATGGTGCATAACCGTTAGTAATCATAACAGCGGCAATGGCACCACCAGTGGTAAAGCTCCCATCTACAGTCAAATCAGGGAAATCAAGAATACGAAAGGTAATGTATACACCTAAAGCCATAAATGCGTAAAGCAGTCCCATTTCAACGGCCCCGAGCATCGAATTTAACATAGATGACTTCCTCCTTCGAGCGGAAAGGGGCGTTCTCACGAAATCGCCCCCTATATAATGGCTTATTGAATAATATTGTTAGCTTGATCGGCAACTTCTGCCTTCATTGCATCAGTCACTTCTATGCCTTGCGCTGCTGCAGATTTCAGGTTAAGAATGAGATCGAGTTTTTCTTGCATGGTTACTTTCATATCAGCTGGCTTTTTACCATTTTTCAAAATATCCACGGCCATTTGACCCACTTGATAGCCATGATCGAAATATTTAAAACCAACGGTGGCGAAAGCTCCCTTTTCAACCGTATCACGGTCACTGGAGAAGAAGGGAATTTTCTTGTCATTAGCTGTTTGAATAATGGTATCCACTGCACTTACGACTGTGTTATCCAAAGTAATGTAGAATGCATCTACACGACCCACAAGTGATTCTGCAGCTTGTTTGACTTCAGAGGTATTCGTGATGGCAGCCTTCACTAGCTCGATTCCATGTTTATCCAACTCTTTTTTAGCAATCTCAGCCATAATTACTGCATTTGGTTCACCTTCATTAATAACGATGCCCAGCTTTTTCACGTTAGGAAATTGGGTAGCTATAAATTGCATTAATCTGTTAATCGCTTCGGGATTGGTGTCCGATACACCTGATACATTGCCACCTGGATGCTCCAGATCCGTGACAATCTTCGCGTCGAGTGGGTCAGTTACTGCTGCGAATAAAATCGGTGTATCCTTACTTGCTTTGCTGAGTGCTTGAACAATTGATTGAGCGGAAGGCGTTGCAATTGCCAATACCAAATCATTAGAGTCAGCGGCAATCTTTTGAGCAATGGACAAGTTATTCGCTTGATCAGCCTGAGCATTCTCAAGGTCAACCTTCAGGTTCTCACCTTCAACGATTCCTGCATCCTTCAAAGCAGCGAGAATTCCTTCACGTGTAGCATCGAGTGAGGGGTGCTCCACATATTGCGAGATCGCAATTTTGTATGTTTTTGAATCTGCTGCTCCTGCATTCGTAGGGGAATTACCGGAATTCGCTGCATTTCCTGCGTTTCCCGCAGTGTTATTGTTACCACAACCAGCTGCTACGAGCATGAAGCATAAGCTTAATCCCGCCAAAATGTTTCTCTTTTTCATCAAAGTACCCCATTTCATTAGTTTATTAACGCATACATCAAGGTGAGCGACTCAGCATTATCACTTTTATCGATAAAAGCATTAAAGCATAAGCTTACACGTACCTCACATTAATGATAGAAATCTATTAAACCTATATTATATGGAGGTTGTTTATCCGTCAATCACTTATCATATTTCCATAGATTTCAAATTCTGAAGAATATATGACATCAAAACAGGTAATGCTTGGTTGTCTCTTACAGCGATTGCCTTCGTTTCTTTTACATAAAAAAAATCGCCCTGCACAAACTGAATTTACAGTTTGAAGATGGAGCGTGTTAAATGGCTAATAATCACAAAAGACTACTAACCACCGCTACTGTATTGCTTGCTGTCGCTTTAACGAGTTCATCCTGCGGTTATTCATCTCAATCGCAAAAACCTAAGGTTAACGCGCTAACTCCTGATGGAACAAATGCCTCCAGTTATTATGAACAATCTGCAATTACCGACGCTCAGGGAAAGTATTGGATTCCACTTAAGCCTGCGGTTACTTCGCTCGGATATCGGATGAAAGATGATGGTTCTAGTGATGGATACACTAAAATCGGTTATAGCGATGTTATGTATATGCTGCGCCCTGGCTCACCACAGGTATTCTCACTTGGGGAAAAAATCACACTGCCACAAGCCCCTAGACGGCAAGAAGGGCAAATCTATATCACCCCTTTAGCCTTGTCCAAATTTCTGCAAACAGAAGTAGGCTGGAATCCCCAGTCGGGTGAGATAAACATTGCTACACCGTCCGAACGTAAGACTATCGAAAAATTATCGACGGTCGAATCCACGAGTGAATCTAAATCTTTACGCATTCAAAGTATTTCTGAAGCGGATAAAAAGGAGTTAGTCGCTTTTGCCAAAAATTTCTTAGGTGTACCCTACGACTTTGGCGCTGGATCTTATGAAGAAACCAAAAAATTTGATTGCTCTTCTTTTACAAGGCATGTTTTCAAAAAATTCGGTGTCAGCTTACCTCGTTTAGCTAAAGATCAAGATAATTTAGGTACTCGTGTAAGTCGAAGCGAACTGGATGTAGGGGATCTTATCTTTTTTACCGTTCCCGGCCGATTTGAAAGTGATGCTATACCTGGTCATGTCGGTATTTACATTGGAGACGGAAAGTTTATCCACACTTGGGGTGAACCCGGAGTTCAGATCAGTGACCTCGACTCAGGTTATTGGAGTAATGTAATCCTCCACATGCAACGTGTTTTATAAGCTTCCCATACTTTAAAAGAAATCATTCAAAAAGCCTGAATCCCTATTGAAGGGATTCAGGCTTTTTGACTACAACTCTTAACCAAATTCTTAATCCCAGCTCTTGCCCCTTCCGCTTATCCGGACAAACAGCTTTACAAGTTCTACTATGACAATAATTGCTACGGCTGCTGCACATACTATTCCCCACTGTAATCCACTTAAATGTGAGACACCAAACCAGTCGTTTAAGCCCGGGATGATGATCACAAGCACAAGCATTAGTATAGAGATCAGCGACGCCCATAACATATACCGATTGCTGAACCAACCAATCTGGAATAGCGATTTTTTATTGGATCTCACGTTAAAAGCATGGGCAATTTGCAGTAATCCTAATGTGGCAAAGGCCATTGTAACCGCAATACCTTCATTGTAATGCGTATGCGCCCATTGGTACACGAATAACGTAAGTGCCGCTTCTATAATCCCTTGATATATAATCCCGATCCCTACGCCGCCAGCAAAAATGCTACTGCTTGCTTTACGCGGCTTCTTCGCCATTACATCCTCACCGGCTTTCTCAAGCCCGAGGGCAAGTGCAGGTAAAGTATCCGTAACGAGATTAATCCACAGGATATGGATCGGCTCTAGAATACGCCAACCAATCATAGTGGCAATAAATAATGTCAGCACTTCCCCAAGGTTAGCGGAGAGAAGGAACTGGATTGCTTTGCGGATATTGCTGTAAACTTTCCGTCCTTCTTCAACGGCAACAACTATAGTCGTAAAGTTATCGTCGGCAAGTACCATATCTGATACACCCTTGGCAACATCCGTTCCAGTTATCCCCATGCCCACACCGATGTCGGATGATTTAAGTGCAGGAGCATCATTTACACCATCTCCGGTCATCGCCACAATTTTTCCTTTTTGCCGCCAAGCCTTAACGATACGCACCTTGTGTTCAGGAGAGACGCGTGCATAAACCGAATAATCGGTAACCTTCTCCGCAAATTCCTCTTCGCTGAATTTATCCAGCTCACTGCCCGTTAATACACCTGATTCATCTTCAATAATCCCTAATCTTTTGGCAATAGCCGCTGCTGTATCACGATGATCCCCTGTAATCATTACAGGTCTTATTCCCGCTTTACGGCAGATGGCTACCGCATCCCGTACTTCCTCACGCGGCGGGTCTATCATACCAACCAAACCAATAAATACTAACTCTATCTCCGTGGTATCTGGTGAGAGATCGGTCGGCAGCTGCTCCTCATCTCGGAAAGCAAACGCCAACACTCGAAGTGCGTCATTTGCGAGCATTTTATTACTCTCCATGATATTCCGCTTATGTTCGTCTTGTAGAGGTACAATTTCTCCATCCACATAAATATGGCTGCATTTAGACAAAAGTACATCTGGTGCACCCTTTGTCAGCACACGATATCGACCATCTTCTACCTCATGAATCGTTGTCATCAGCTTGCGATCAGAGTCAAAAGGCAGCTCATTTTTACGTGGATTTTTCTTTTCAAGCTCCCTTTTGTCAGTACCTATACTAAGCGCATAATCGACTAACGCGGTCTCCGTCGGATCGCCGATGATTGCTTTTCCGCTCTTGGTTTGGGGATCCTTGGTTCCAGCTTTTGCTTCAGTTTCACTAGGAGTCTTTCCTTCGTCAATGCTGGAGTCATTACAAAGCGTCATAGCTTGAAGCAATAACTCACCACCAGGAATCCCTTCAAGTCCTGCACTGGAATCAGTGGTCTTTCCGTTGACATGTACTTTTTCGACAGTCATTTTATTTAATGTTAAAGTACCTGTCTTATCAGAGCATATAATCTCTGTACTTCCGAGTGTCTCCACGGCAGGAAGCTTGCGAATGATCGCTTTTCGTCCCGCCATTCGCTGCACACCAAGCGCGAGAATGATCGTAACAATTGCTGGCAGCCCTTCCGGGATAGCCGCTACCGCAAGTGAGATCGAGGTAAGTAGCATATCCATTAGCTCTCTTCCCTCGAAGATCCCAACGGCAAAGATAATCACGCAAACGCCAAGAATAATAAAGGTGAAATATTTCCCTAGTTCATCCAGCTTTTTTTGCAGCGGTGTTACATCATTATCTTCCTCCGAGATATAACCGGCAATTCTACCGACCTCCGTCTGCATTCCTGTTGTTGTAACGACACCAACCGCCCGGCCATAAGTAACACTGCTGCTCATATAAGCCATATTGGTGCGGTCACCGATTACAATGTCGCTGCCTTCAAGCACACCGGCCCGCTTTTCTGATGGCAATGATTCTCCTGTAAGCGCGGCTTCCTCCGTCTTTAACGATGCGGCTTCCAAAAGTCTTATATCCGCCGGAACTACATTTCCGGCTTCCAGTAATACGATATCCCCGGGAACGAGGTCTTCACTTTTTATCTCAGTAACCTGACCGGAACGTCTTACTCTGGCATGCGGAGAGGACATGCTTTTAAGCGCATCGAGTGCCTGCTCCGCCTTATTTTCCTGAATAACTCCAAGCACCGCGTTCAGAATGACTACAAGCAAAATAATAATCGTATCCGTCCATTCCCCCAAAACTCCTGACAATACAGCTGCTACTAGCAAAATAAAGATCATTACATTTTTAAATTGTTCGATAAACTTTTCTAATAGCGATTTAGTCTTCGCTTCTTGCAGTACATTCTTCCCATATCGCTCCAGAAGTTTAGCCGCTTCATCGGAAGATAAACCCTCTTTCCGAGTTTCCAGCCTATTCAGCACTTCTTCCTCGCTCAGTGTATGGAAGGGTACCAGCCCTTGCGATTGTGAATTATTTGAATTCAAGACCATAGCCTCCTTCCAGAATTGAGATCTGGTAAAACCTCTCATATGAGTTTTACCCAAAACAGGCATGGTGATTCTTGAATGGTATGTACTTTTTTAAAAATTTAGATGTTCTTTCTTCAAATCGCGATTGAAGCTTTTAAACCTAGTCCCTTGATACAGGAGTTCACCTCGGTCACCTTCTACAATCAGGCCAAAATCCTGATCTCTTACCTGCAACTCTAAACGAGAGCCATCGGCAAACTCAAACGTAACGTAATAACTAGTATTTGCTCTCGATTCACCGGATCCACCCCATACCTCGGTTCGTTTGGTGACCGCTGTGCAGTTTGCTTTTATCAAAGGACTTGCGTTATTGGACATCCAGATTCTCACTGATTTAACAATTATAAAAACGAAAAAGCCAAGAAAAAGCAAAGCAAATAATTTAAAAAACAGTGGCATCTCATGAATGAAACTTCCGAAAAAGCTGCGCTCATCAAAACCGTTAAAATCCTGCCATTCGCTCAAATTTATCCCTCCTGACTGAAACAAGATAATAAAAGTTATCTATGCTGCGAAATACGTCATTTTTCCCGTTCGGTTTCATGTTTTCATCATCTATATATGAATTTTTTTCACAAAACAATTTGGATTCAAAGGAAAAGGTATGGTATGCTTTTTATACTACATACAGTTGGGAGGTGTTATTTCGGTGCAATATATAGCGCGTTTATCACTACATTGGTTTCTTCGTATCGTCCTAATTCTGGGAATGATGTTCTCCTTTCCACCTGCCTGGTCTGGAGGATTATTCACTACGGAGCAAGAATCAACGACATCCGAAATTGAACGCTACGAGCGAAAGTTTACACCCCCCGTAAGGATTGCACCTCAAATAACCCCTCAGGTAGGAGCCATCAAAATAACTGAACAGTGGGGAACGAAGTCTCTTGCGGTAGTTGCAATACTCCCTGTACTTTCTTTACTGTTCCGTCCAGTGATTTATAAATTCCTGCTTCGACTACGGCTGTACCTGTTAAAATTCACGTCTCATTTTCTAATTTCACTCCACTAACGAAGTTCACCTCTGCCCTAAATGAATGTCGGCTGAAGGGAATTTAGAACTTCAATTGATAAAAATCTTATGTATCATGAATTATAGAGATGCGGATTTACCGGTAGGTATACATGCTCGCATTGCTCATCATCCACTGGAAGAAAGCAAGTATCTTGGCTGAACCATGTTCTGGATATCCGTTCCGGAGCGCTTTTACATTAGTAATATTCGCAGCACTATTCTTGATTGCTGGATTCTCCGAGAGCACTCGTCTAGCAGACAGAAGTTATTGGCGCACTACTAGTGGACTTGTCCTCGCTGAAACCGAACATGTGAGACGAATTGAAAAGCTCGTGATCCTATTTCGTTATTTCTTAGGTGCCATCTTCTTCTTCAGCTTGAGACTAAGGTACATCCACCCACCTTAGGCGGTGAGGCGCTCTGGTACTCCCTTGCAGCAGTTATCGTTATACTGATTGGCGCAACTTCGTTGCAGGCTTACTGGCCGGACGTAGCGTTGGTCACAGCCTTCATGCTTCATCTATCATTGGATGCCTATAGTCTCACGGGATAAACTTTAAATTGTTTTAGCCAATTTGGGTAAAGAAAGCGGAGTGCTGGCTAGTCTTCACTATTTGCAGCCATTTGCAGCCGTTCGCAGCTATTTGCAACCATTTGCAGACATTCGCAACCATTCGCGGCCCTTTACAGCTATTTGCAGCCATTTGCGGCCATTTGCAGACATTCGCAGCCATTCGCAGCCATTTACAGCCTTTCGCAGCCATTTGCAGCCATTCGCAGCCATTCGCAGCCATTTACGTGCTGATCCTTGTTGTCCTTGGACATTGTCTGACGAAGGAATCTAAATAGATTTGTAAAATAACGGATAAAGTATTCAACTTTGAGAAACGACATGATGCACGAATATCCAAAGAATCTGCCATAGCCACTGAAAATAAGTAAGGTCGTTTCCCCTGTTGAAGGAGGAAAAACTATGCAGAACAAAATAAATCAACGTCAACAGCTACAAAGAAGCTCTACCTTCCGAGTTTTCACAGTCATTGCCGGCGCATTGCTTGCTGCTGTAGGATTGGAATTATTTTTAATGCCACATGGCCTTGTTGTCGGCGGGATTACAGGTTTATCCGCATTATTCGCTCATACTACTGAAATGCAGCTTGGATTGTTTCTATTTCTATTCAACCTGCCCTTTATATTTATGTCGCGAAAACAAGTAAATCTCCGCTTTGCTCTTTACACTGTTTTGGGATTAACCTGCCTAACCATCGCGTCTCTTGCGCTGCATCGTTTTCCTGCTGTGATTAGCGATCCTTTACCTGCGGCAATGGCAGGAGGCATCTGTCTTGGAGTAGGTATTGGAATATCTGTGAGATTCGGCGGTGTAAATAAACAAGCCAGTGACCAGGGGTATTCTCTGCTGAGCGGCGGACCTCCAAAGTCAACGGAAGTCGTTATTATGATCCTGAACTGTGCAATTCTGCTTTTTGCAGGTACATTGTTCGGTTGGGAGCAAGCAATGTATTCTATCATTGCCTACCTGCTGGCTTTCGAAGGTGTTCGTATCTCACTACGGGGATTATCCCACTCCCGCACTGCTTGGATTACCAGCAGCCGATGTTTGGACATTCAGCAAGCAATCGCAAGCTCCCTAAACCGAGAAGCTGCGATTGCTGAAGGTTCAGGGCAAGATGGAGAGGTTAGCACGTTGTTTTGTCTGACGAACAGAATGGAAGAAGAGCATCTTCGGGCACTCGTTCTACAGTGTGATTCAGAGAGCCAAATTGTGTTTAGATCAGCCACTAAAGATCATAGACAAACACGCTTACACGAATAAAAAGAAGGGAGCGCCCTTAAGCCATCAAAATGGCTGGAGCGCTCCCTTCTTTTTGAATTTAGCCTTTGATCGCAACCAATTTTTCGGAGCGAGACCTAATTTCTTGAGCGAAGACTCCTTTTTTTTTGTTTGAGACCCAAAACTTCTTGATCGAAGCCTCAAACTCCTTGTGTGAGGCCTCAACTTCGCTTAATCTAACATGTTTGCGCGATTGAGGCAGCTATCGGACACAGGAGACCTTATACGCGAAATAATCCTGAATTTTGGATGCTATCGGACCCCATAGCCCCTATTGGCACCAAAAACGCCAACTATGAGTCTAATTCATATGAATAACTGCACTGGGGTCCGAAACCTTGCTCCAATGGCGATATATTTGCGAATAACGTCATTGGAGTCCGAAAGCCGCAGCGGATGATCATGATTCGGCGGGATCGGACGGTGGATGAACAAGATTCGGTGGTAACGGACAGCAGATGAACATGATTCGGTAGCATCGGACGATGGATTAACATCATTCAGCGATACCTCACCGAAGATGAATGTGATTCGTTGACATCGGACACAGTGGACCTTATACGCTGAATTATTCTGAATTTTGGATGCTATCGGACCCCATAGCCCCTATTGGCACCAAAAACGCCAACTATGAGTCTAATTCATATGAATAACTGCACTGGGGTCCGAAACCTTGCTCCAATGGCGATATATTTGCGAATAACGTCATTGGAGTCCGAAAGCCGCAGCGGATGATCATGATTCGGCGGGATCGGACGACGAATGACCACGATTCGGTGGCATCGGTTTGTCCAGAATAGAAACGTATTGCAGCTTGCCGTAACTACGGCCAAAAACGCAAAGCAGCGATCCTCCAGTAATAGGAGGATCGCTGCTTGCAGACTGTCACATACGATGAAAAAAACATCTATGGACAACCCCTACTTTTCATTTAATACGCTACTTAACGGAACATTCCCCACAAGCGGATCAAATGAAAGGTGTTGTTCGGATCGATTTTTTGCGCGATGATAAACTTCACAATTTGTTCTTCCTGTGTCGAGGTCAATTTCTCGTTCAATACACCTGACGCTTTTCGTACCAATCTGCGAACAACCGCAGGATCCTGCAGCTCCTGTTTCGAGATGCCCTCAATCATACTTTTGATACGATCCTTCACAGTCGAGTTTTTCATCTTCAGCTTGATGCGATCCACCAACTGAGGGCTAATTCCGAATTGTTGATAACCCAAGTGTAGCACCTCCCGTCATATCCAATCTTTCACAGTATATGAGCCTTCGGTGCTACATGTGCCTAGTTAGTCAATTAATTCTCCTTGGAAGATCTGTTCACTCTGTAAATAATGCCGAAGAGATGCATATTCAGGTGATGTCCAAAAGGCTTCATCCTTAAGCAGCTCAGCAACATCATCCCGCGCCTGCTCGAGAATTTCAAAGTCAGCCGTCATATCTGCCAGCCGAAACTCCGGTAATCCACTCTGCTTTGTCCCAAAAAAGTCCCCCGGACCACGCAGCTCCAAATCCCTTCGGGAAATCTCAAATCCGTCATCCGTATCGGTCATGGCAGTCATTCGCTCACGTCCGATTTCAGATTTTGGATCAGCTACCAACACACAAAAAGAGGCATGCTGCCCTCTTCCTACCCGTCCACGCAGCTGGTGCAGCTGTGACAGGCCAAAACGATCCGCATCCATAATGATCATCAATGTAGCATTAGGAACGTCTACACCCACCTCCACCACCGTAGTGGACACAAGCAGCTGCAGCTCATTGTTATAAAACGCCCGCATCACTTCATCTTTTTCAGCGGGAGTCATTTTACCATGTAAAAGCCCAACTTTATAGCTAGGGAAAGCTTGGCTCATCTGAATATGCAAATCAATAGCATTCTGCACATCCAGCTTCTCTGACTCTTCAATAAGCGGACAGATCAGATAAGCTTGACGACCGAGATCAATTTCACGCTTAATCAGATTCAGCACACGATCCATGAGATCATGCTTTACCCAGTAGCTAGTTATTGGCACCCGGCCTTTCGGCCTTTCAGATAAAGTGGATACATCCATATCGCCAAAAACAGAGATGGCTAGCGTACGAGGAATAGGCGTCGCCGTCATCGTCAGTACATCCGGATTATATCCTTTACGCCGCAATACACCACGCTGATTCACACCAAAACGATGCTGCTCGTCAGTTACTACAAGTCCCAGATCACGGAAAAATACATCCTCCTGAATCAAAGCATGTGTTCCTACCACGATATCAAGCATCCCCATTTGCAACGAGGCCAATAATTCTTTACGTTTTCGGCCAGTCACACTGCCCGTAAGGAGTCCTACAGTAATCCCGAACGGCTCAAACATTCTGGTAAGTGAACGCATATGCTGCTCTGCTAAAATCTCTGTAGGCACCATAAGCGCACCTTGAAAACCAGATCTTACCGTAGCAAAAAGCGCCACTGCCGCAAGCACTGTTTTACCCGAGCCAACATCTCCTTGCAGCAGACGATTCATGCAATATGGTGAACGCAGATCATGTAAAATCTCCAGCTCTACACGTTTCTGCGCATCTGTAAGCTCAAAGGGCAGACTGCGTACGAACTGGCGTACCGTCGCGTTATCCACTGTGTGGACTACCCCATCCATCCGCCCGCGGTTCAGAACTCTGAAGGCTTGCATCTTCAACTGGAACAGGAATAGTTCCTCATATACCATCCTACGGCGCCCCTGCTGCCCTTCACGAGTGTCCTCAGGCCTATGAATAGTGGCAATGGCCCGTTTACGCGGCATGAAGTCATATTCCCTCATAATAGAATGCGGTAAAATCTCTGGAATCAGATCCCCATACTGCTGAAGTCCCTGATTAATAACCTTCCTGATCCAGGATTGCGTGATCTTACCACCTACTGAATAGACTGGCTGCAGTGTTCCCGTCTTTCCTTCACCACGATCCGGAAATTCATAATCAGTCACTGTAATCTGATTGCGCTTCTGATCCCATTTTCCGGTCAGCACAATTTCCCGTCCCACAGTGAGTTGCTCTCTTACGTAATGGCGGTTAAACCAGGTTGCTGTGAACATCCATGGCTCTGCAACCATCTTACAGCTGAGACGTGACTTGCCGCCAAAGCGCTGCAGCACAGGGATACCGATTACTTTTGCCTCTACGGTCACTTTATCCCCGTGTTTAGTCTCGCTAAGCGTTCGGGGCCGATAATCCTCGTAGCGGAACGGGTAATACTCTAACAAATCCTTTACTGTAAAGACGCCAAAGGCGTGAAGCTCGCTTTGCTTTTGAGCACTCACGCCAGTTATGTTTTTTACTTCAATTTGATTTAATGCCAGTGTCATATTTATCCCTCATTTTGCAGGCCAAATGAACACAGCTAATGTACCGTTACCGACATGGCTGCCCACGACAGGGCCGACGTTCGTCAGCACTTTTTCTTCCAAGGTGAAGTGTCCTGCAAGCTCATTCAGGAACTCTTCGCCGGAAGCCGGTTCAGCCGTATGACCCACGGCCACATTGATTTTGTTTACACCCTGCAGATCCCGCTTGAACAGTTCAATCATACGGGCGACAGCCTTCTTACGGCCTCTAACTTTCTCCACCGCATAAATAATACCTTCTGCATCAATGGACAGGATCGGCTTAATATTCAGAAGTGTCCCCAGAATAGCGGAGGCTTTCCCAATTCTCCCGCCTTTTTGTAAATATTCAAGTGTATCTACTAAGAAGTAAAGCTTACGCGATTGACGTAGGCTTTCTACAGCCTCAAGTATCTCTTCAGGTCCTTTGCCCTCAGCAGACATTCTGGCAGCTTCCACTACCATAAATCCAAAACCATAAGAAGCGGAGAGAGAATCCACAACAGTGATTCCTTCTCCCTCTTCCTCCAGCATCGATTTAGCCAGCAATGCAGATTGATAAGTCCCGCTCAGTCCAGAAGAAATATGAAAGGAAAGGATAGAACAGCCCGGGTTACGCTCCAGAATACTGCGGTACACATTCATATATTCAACCGGTGAGGGTTGAGAAGTAGTCGGCAGCTGTGAGGTACGGGGAAGACGCTCATAGAACTGCTCCGGAGTCATATCCAGATTGTCCCTAAAAGCCTCTTCGCCGAACATTAAGGTCAACGGTACTACCTCAATTCCGTACGTTTCCGCCATTGCTGGCGGGATATCTGAAGTGCTGTCGGTGACGATAATGGTACGATTCATGGATTTTCTCCCCCAAGCTATAATTTTGCCAACTACGCAATAACAAATTTCTACTCTATTGTTATAGAACCATTAATTCCTATCTATGGCTCTACAGAGAACAGATAATAATACAGGGGTTGGCCACCCTCATGAATCTCAACTTCCACATTCGGATAAGTCTCTTCCAGCCACTCACTCAAAGAATCAGTAGCCTCGGATTCTGTTTCTGCACCAATAAGGATCGTGACGATTTCGTCGCCATTCTCCAGCATGTTGGATAACAGCGCCTGACTTGCAGCCAAAAGATCATCCGCCGCAGCAACAATTTTAGAATTAGAAATCCCAATAAATTGGCCCGATTTAATCTCCAGCCCATCAAAGCTTGTATCACGCACAGCGTTCGTTACTTGTCCGGACTTCACATGAGAGATTGCTTCCAGCATATTCTCAGAATTAGTCTCCACAGCATCTTCCTCTTGGAACGCAAAAGCTGCTGCTATTCCCTGTGGAATACTTTTACTTGGAATCACCGTAATCTCACGTTCGCCTTCTAGAAGATCTTTAGCTTGTTGAGCGGCAAGAACAATGTTCGAGTTATTCGGCAAAATATAAACATGCTTCGCAGATATAGAAGAAATCGCGTTCACGAAATCCTCCGTGCTAGGATTCATTGTTTGACCACCAGCAAGGACTACATCCACTCCAAGGCTTTTGAAAATATCAGCAATACCTGCGCCAGAAGATACCGCGATGAAGCCGTAAGGTGCCAAATCATCAGCTGGTGGTTCAGCAGGAGACATTTGCACTGCGCTCTTCTCATTCGGCATATCAGCGAACACATCAGGCATTGGTGCAATATCCATGCCCGCAGTCAACAGGTCACGATGCTGCTCTCGCATATTAAGAATATGAATCTGCGTGATCTCCCCATAAAGAAGAGCCAAGTTCATCACTTCACCCGGAGCCTTAGAGTGCACATGCACTTTAATCGTCTCATCATCCGAAATTACAATAATGGAATCGCCATTAACTGACAACGCTTTCCTAAAAGCTTCCTCATCAAAATTAGTTCTCACGTTAACGCCTAACTGGCGATTAATGAAAAACTCCATATCATATAGAAATTCTATATCTTCAGTAGATAGCTGTGACTGTGCAGAAGACTGTACAGAAAACAGTTCATTTTCAGGTTTCGTTAACACGGGTTTAGGCGCTGGTGCAACTGGTGTGTGGGTTTGTCCTTGCACAGATTCAGACAGACCGGTACTTCCGTTCGTCAGATGCTGGTGAAACCCTTCATAAATGTAGACCAAACCTTGACCGCCAGAATCTACAACACCGACTTGCTTCAATACAGGTAATTGCTCAGGTGTATAAGCTAAGGCTTCTTTTGCTTTGGCTAATACCTCTGTCATCAGCTCCACAACGTCAGTAGTACGGCGGGCATAATAAACAGCATGTCTTGCAGCCTCTTTAGCTACAGTAAGAATAGTTCCCTCTACAGGCTTTACAACTGCTTTATACGCAGCGTCCACTCCGGTTTGCAGCGCAGCAGCGAACTGCTGTGTATTAAGCTCATCATGTTGAGCCGCATACCTGCTAAACCCTCTGAATAACTGGGACAAAATAACGCCGGAATTCCCGCGAGCTCCCATTAATAAGCCCTTGGAGAGTACACCTGCACATTGGCCCACAGAAGTGGTGTTATTTTTCTTTAATTCATTCGCACCTGCGGTCATCGTCAAATTCATGTTTGTACCGGTATCTCCGTCTGGGACCGGAAAAACATTTAGGGAATTGACGTGTTCTGCATGCTGTTGCAGCTTATCCGCTCCAGCCAATACCATAGCGGTAAAATCTGTTCCGTTTATAGAACGCTTACTCAATTGAGAATTCCCCTTCCTAACTTCATGCCTAATCATTCTATGATTAACAGGACATAATGCACTAATTTACATTGTACTATAAGTATTAAAAGAAATAAATGTTTTTGAATCGGTTGACGTAGCAAAATTTGCTGTGATATTATAGATAAGTATTGTTTATGCAGGTGTTAGGAATAAGGAGGTGTAATCTATGTCCCGCAAATGTGCAGTAACAGGCAAGAAACCGAGCAGCGGCAACCACGTGTCTCACGCTAATAACCGCAACCGTCGTTCTTGGGGAGTTAACGTTCAGAAGGTCCGTATCCTCGTGAACGGTAAACCAAAACGCGTGTACGTCAGCACCCGTGCTTTGAAAGCCGGTAAAGTTGAACGCGTTTAGTCTTTAGCAATTTTTAAGACCGAACGATAACTTATATGAAGCAAAAAGCACCCTTTACATTTGTAAGGTGCTTTTTTTCATGTTTTCTTTTCTGTTAGAGGCTTAACTCTTCTGAAATGTGTTCAATATTGCTTTAACAAAACCTCCCAAAAACCTTGGCAGCTTAAACGTGTAAAATTTCATGATTTACCCTCCCATCAATTCATGCCGTACGCAGGAGACTTTCCTCTTGTCAATAACGGAAACGAACTGCAGTCCTCCCTGCCAAAACAAAAAAAGGCTACATGAGATTTCTGCTCATGTAACCATATTTATGCACCGAGGACTTGGCCTATACCTCTAGTCTCAATCGCCTATTTTTTAACGCAGTGCTGATTCGGCTGCTTCTCGAATTCCTCGGATCGCCGCAGCACGATCACTCCGGCCAAAAACTGCATTCCCCGCTACCAAAACATCGGCTCCAGCTGCCACAACCAATGGTGCTGTATCTTCCGATACTCCACCATCTACTTCGATCAATAAATCTGGATTCACTTCATTCGCCCATTCTCGAATTTGAGTGATTTTGCGCAAAGTGTTAGGAATGAATGCTTGACCACCAAAGCCTGGATTAACGGTCATCACCAGAATCATATCCACATCCTCCAGCACCTCACGCACCGCTAATGCCGGAGTACCCGGATTAATTGCTACACTTGCCTTCAGCCCCAGTTCCTTGATCTGATGAACCACACGATGCAAATGAACGCATGCCTCAGCGTGAACGGTGATCACACTTGCACCAGCTGCAGCAAAATCAGGAATATAACGTTCTGGTGACTCAATCATCAAGTGAACATCAAGTGGCAGCTTGGTATGTAACGATACAGCTTTTACAATAGGTGGACCCAACGTGATATTCGGCACAAAATGACCGTCCATTACATCCACATGTATCCAATCTCCACCACTGGCTTCCGCCTCTGCAACTTCTGGACCTAAACGCGCGAAATCCGCCGACAATAAAGATGGTGCTATTCGTATCATGATGTTAGTACCTCCGCTTTTTATCTTTCATTTCATTAAAAAACAGTTTGTAATGATCATAGCGACTATCCGCAATTTTCCCTGCTTTCCAAGCCTCTATTACACGGCAGCCTGGTTCATGCTGATGACTGCAGCCCCGGAACTTACAATCGGATGCGTATTGAGCAAATTCACGAAAACAAGTGGACAGCTCTTCTACACCAAGCTCCAAGAAATCAAGCTGACTAAAACCTGGGGTATCTGCAACAAAACCTCCACCACCAATATCCATCAGCTCCACATGACGGGTCGTATGACGACCACGTCCCAATCGTAAACTGATCTCTCCAGTCTCCAGTTTAAGCCCTGGAACAATACGATTCAATAAGGTGGACTTACCAACCCCGGATTGACCCGCAAATACGCTGATGCCTCCAGTAAGCCTTTGTCTTAGCTCATCGCTTCCGGCACCAGTAAGTGAACTTGTGACCATCACTTCATATCCGATATCCTCATAAAGTTCTTTAACATAACGGGTAGCTTCACCATCATCATCCGCCAAATCCTGTTTAGTCAGAACAATTAGGGGTTCCAGACCCGAATGCTCAATATGAACTAGAAACTTGTCCAACAGATTCAGGTTCATATCGGGCTCCCGAACGGAGAATAAAAGCACTGCGAGCTTAACATTCGCTACAGGTGGACGAATCAGTTCAGATTCTCTAGGTAGAAGTTCATCCACCATTCCTTCTCCATGCTCAGTAAGGATATAAATAACCCGATCTCCAACTAGCGGAGCGATCCCTTTTTTCTTGAGAATTCCTCGGCCTCTGCATTGAACAGAATGCTCTTCAGTCGCAATTAATCCTTCGCGGAGCGGTTTCACATAATAATAACCGCTTAACGCCTTAACTATTATTCCTTCAGGCATACATAGTGAGCCTTCCTCTCCTGATTTTGCGAAAATGACCCAAGTCTGATATCCCCGGGTCATTTCGCTACGCCAACCGTTCAGGTTAAACCCTGTTTAGTTGTTGTTTTTATCTTTAGATTTATCCTTGCCTTTATTGTTGTGCTTATTATTGCCATTATTAGTCGATTCACTATTTATAGAACTATTGTTTACGAACCCTGTCTGATTCACCGCCCCGTTATTCCCTCCGTCATTCTCTGAACCTGAACCCGGCAAGATCTCCGGTTCAATCGTAGGTTCAATTGTAGGCGTAGGTTCAGCAGAAGGTGTTGGAGTTGGCTGTGGTGTTGCTATAACTGGTGGCTCAGGCTCCTGAACGGTTCCGTTCTTCGCATCGATATAAGGAATGACATAAGTGTCCAAAAGTACACCGTCACGGGTAACAATAACTGAACCATCTTTATTAGGAGCCAATACTAGATTCACAGATAACACTTGGCTTTTTCCAATGGTACGTGTTCCCCAATCCTGTTTCTCTCCATTATTGCGCGCATCCACGAATTCGATACGAATCTTGCTCTTTTTCCCATCCTGAGCAGGAGCGACTGGCACATTAAAGGTATAATTCAGGGCTTCAGGTGGATAACCTGTACTTAAGTAAATCGTAATCGCTGTTCCAGGTGGAACAGAAGTACCTGTCCCTTTATCAAATGCCCAAGTCTTTGTTACTTTACCTTCTTCAATGCTGAAGCTGGATTCTTTCTTCACTTCTCCAAGAACAAGCTTGGCACCTTCAAGCAGCGCCTTTGCCTCACTCTCCGTCTTACCGATGAGATCTGGCAACAGTACACTTTCTTCTCCTTTACTTACGTAAAGGGTGATTTGAACCGTCTCAGGATCGAATTCAGCATTTAATGCAGGGTCAGATTTTACAATGAGACCTTCATCTGTATTTTCGTCATAGAGAGGTTTATTATCAATCCTGTCCTGGGCTACACCCAGCGCCATCAATGCTTTAACCGCATCATCAAAGCTCTTGTTAACTACGTCTGGCATCTTGGGTAATGGCTTAGCCGTATTCACAGTGAGTATAAGGGACGCTCCTTTTTTCACTTTGGCATCCTTTTCCCTACTCTGCTTAATGACCACATTCTCTTCAAAATTCGGACTGTAGTCATACAGAATAGGATCAGCAACCTCAAGCCCCAAATCCTCAAGCTCAGTTTGTGCTTGTTCTATCTGTTTACCTACTACATAAGGAACGGAAACCTCAGGAACAACTAGCTGTGATTTAACGTACCATACGAGACTGGCCATAGCCAACAGCAACAGTAAGGTAAGCCCAATCCATAATGTGGGTTTTGCCCATTGTTTTTTACCTTTACTTGAAGGCACCGGTTCATCATCTTCATCACGAACCATCCGTTCCTCACGATGATTACGATTACCATTGCTTCTTTGAATCGGTTTTATCGCCGGGATAACCCGCGTACGATCCTCGTCTTCTTCATCGTTGAACAGAATCTTCGCCTCACTGCGGCGCTCCGGCAATAAGCATGTTTCCAAATCCTGTAACATTTCTTTGGCAGAGTCGTACCGCTCCTCCGGGTTTTTACGCATTGATCTCAGAATTACATTCTCAACGCTTTGCGGAATGAGTGGATTCAGAAGTTTTGGCTCTTCAAACTCTTCTTGCAGATGTTTTAAAGCTACACTAATCGGACTCTCTCCCAAAAAGGGCAGGCTTCCAGTAAGCATTTGATAAAGTACAATACCTAAAGAATACAAGTCAGACTTTTCTCCTGTAGAGACACCTTTGGCATGCTCTGGCGAGAAATAATGTACTGAACCAACCACAGAACCGGTCTGTGTAATGGTTGTTGACGTAACTGCGCGGGCAATCCCAAAATCGGTTACTTTCACCCGTCCATTGCGTCCGATCAGGATATTATGTGGTTTTATATCACGATGAATAATTTGATTCTGATGCGCATGATCTAGGGCATCACAGATTTGTGAAGCGATCCGTACGGATTCATCAACCTGCAATGGCGCTCGTTCTTTTATAATTTCATTAAGATTCTGACCCTCAATATACTCCATGACAATGTAATGAATTTCGTCTTCTTGTCCTACATCGTATATGCTGACGACATTCGGATGAGACAAAGATGCGGCAGACTGCGCCTCACGCCTAAAACGGCGAATAAATTCCTCGTCATGTACAAACTGATTGCGCAATACTTTGATGGCGACATTTCGGTTTAAAAGAATGTCATGTGCTCTATAGACGAGCGCCATTCCACCTCCCCCGATCCGTTCGATGACTTGGTAACGGCCGCCCAATTCGTGACCGATCATCAATCCCACTCCTTTGTTTCGGGCACAGCGGCCTCTCCATGATGTTCTAACAAAGCGACGCTAATATTATCGCCACCGCCGGCGAGCAGTGCCAGCTGAAGTAAACGGTCCGCTCTTTCCTCTAACGATATCTCATGTATACCTGCTACTTTGCCTAAATGCTCATTTGTGACAAAGTTGCTTAAACCATCGCTGCATAGAAGCAAAATTTCCCCTGGTAACAGAGCTATAGGCGCCATATCAACCTCAACCTCAGCATCTGTTCCAAGCGCCCTCGTCAGCACATTACGACGCGGATGATTATCCAATTCCTCCACACTGATCTGACCGTTCTTGAACAGCTCATTGACTAGCGTATGATCCTCGGTTAGTTGAACTGCCGCACTGTCTTTTATTAAATAGGCTCTGCTGTCTCCGATATGGCCAATATATCCGTTTGATCCATTCAAAAGAACAGCAACGACAGTAGTACCCATATTATGATACTTATCGTCACCGGAAGCCTCCCTGAACACAGTGCTGTTAGCTTCCAAAATAGCAGCTGACAACGCATCACGCAGAGCTTCGTCTTGAAGTTCAGGCTCTAACCCGTCCAGGTTATTCCTCATTGTCTCCAAAGCGAGCCTGCTTGCGGTTTCACCAGCCTGATGTCCACCCATCCCATCGGCAATAATACCGAGTGTATAACCGTGGCGCGTCGCGCCGATCCAGACCGAATCCTCATTGACAGAGCGTACTCGGCCAATATCGCTGGCATGAACTGTTCTGATCAAATATCCTCACCCCAACTCCATATGTTTGGCACGCAGCTGTCCGCATGCGGCCGCGATATCATGGCCTTGCTCACGGCGAATAGTAACATTCACCCCGTTATCAGCCAAAATACGTTGAAACTCAAAGATATCATTGCGTGAAGTACGTACATATTTTCGCTCAGGCACATGGTTTACCGGAATCAAATTGACGTGGCACAGCATGCTCTTAAGCACCCCGGCCAATTCCTCAGCATGCTCCGGTTGGTCATTTACCCCGCCGATCAAGGCATATTCAAAGCTGACACGTCGTCCCGTCTTAGCTTGATAATAACGCAATGATTCAATTACATCATCAAACGGAAAACGGCGGTTAACAGGCATTAGCTTTGAACGCAAGGCGTCGTTAGGCGCATGAATCGAAATCGCCAAATTAATCTGGGTATCTTCTTCTGCAAATTTATAAATGCTCGGTACAATACCGCTGGTGGAAACAGTAATATGCCGTTGTCCGATATTTAGGCCCTTCTCATGAATCATAAGACGCAGGAATCTCATTGTTGCATCATAGTTCTCAAACGGCTCACCAGTACCCATGATAACAATGCTGCTGACACGTTCGCCGCGCGCATCAAGGATTTGTTGGGAACGGACAACCTGAGCTACAATTTCTCCCGCTGTCAAATCCCGTTTTAATCCACCGAGTGTGGAAGCACAGAAAGTACAGCCGATTCGGCATCCTACTTGGGTTGTTACACAAACGCTATTGCCATAATTATGTTTCATGATAACTGTTTCGATAGCATGATCGTCATGCAATCCAAACAGGAATTTTACAGTTCCATCTTTAGATTCCATTTTAGTAATTTCTGTTAGCGCTGCAATAGAGAATTGTTCATTCAGCTTCTGGCGAAGCCCTTTGGACAAATTGCTCATTGCTTCGAAGTCATTCACACGTTTTACATACAGCCAATCAAAAATTTGTCCACCACGAAAAGCAGGCTCACCATTGTCTTTCGCCCACTGTTGTAACTCTTCTAAGGAAAAATCATATATTAAAGGTTTCATTATTATCTACACCTGTTCTTTCATAAGGATATGCGTATTATTTCTCATTCTTCCTATTTTAACACAAATTTCAGAGACGGTAAAAGAAAACGCCCGCCGTACGGTAGCCCGGCGGGCGGAGGATACTACAATTGTCAGAAAATTTGCTATGTTACAAGACTCTCTGCAGCTTGGAAATATAGAACCCGTCGCTCCCATAATGATGAGGCAGCAGCTGAATTCCCTCACCCTCAGCCAGCGCAGTACCCTCCAGCCTGTCCCATAATGTGGAGGCAAAAGTTACAGCGGTGAAGTCAGGATTCTGCTTCAAAAAGTCAGCTACTACTTCACTATTTTCCGCTTGTTCAGTAGTACAGGTACTATATACCAGAATGCCACCCGGTTTCAACAGTTTAGAGACCGACTGCAGCAATTCCCGTTGCAATGACGCTACGCTAGCCACATCTTCCGGCTGCTTACGCCATTTGAGGTCTGGCTTACGGCGAATTACGCCGAGTCCAGAGCAAGGTGCGTCGAGAAGAATTCTATCAAAGGATTGATGCTCTAAAGTGTGCTCCAGCTCCAGCGCATCTGCACTGCCTGTAGATACGCAATCAAGACCTAAACGTTCTGCTTGATCTGAGATCAATTTCGCTTTATGCAAATGCAGATCATTAGCGTAAATTGATCCTTCATCTTTCATGAGCTCGCCCATATGTGCTGTTTTGCCCCCAGGAGCAGCGCAGCAGTCAAGTACCCTCATCCCAGGCTCCGGAGCTACCGCTTCAGCTACAAGCATAGAACTCTCATCCTGAACGGAGAGATATCCATCACGATACCAGGAGGTGAGCGCCAGGTTTCCGCCGCCTTTCACAACAATGCCATAGGGACTAACCTCAGATGCTGAAGCTTGCAGACCTTGTTCAATCATCTGGTTCAGCAGAGCTTCACGACTGATCATCGTTGTATTCGCACGTACACTGACCGCAGGCGGCTCATTATTAGATGCACAAATCGCTTCCGCCGTGTCGACACCGTACTCGGTAATCCAACGTTCCACTAACCACAACGGATGTGAGTATAATATCGATATCCGCTGCGCTTGACTCAGCCCCTCAGGCAGAACCGGTAGATCACCAGCGCGCAACACACTGCGCAGCACACCGTTAACCATCCCTGAGATTCCCTGGTGGCCTTTTTTCTTCGCTATATTAACAGCCTCATTAACAGCTGCATGGGACGGTATACGATCCAGATACATAATTTGATATAAACTTAACCGCAGTAAATTACGGACCCATGGCTGTAGTTTAGCTATCCCTTTACTAACAAATCCTTCAAGCACATAATCCAAGGTGTTCATCCGCGAAATAGAGCCATAAACCAGTTCTGTGACCAGTCCGGCATCTTCTTTGCTAAGTGTCGCCTTCTGTAGACTGCTGTTGAGCAGCAAATTGCTATATGCACCTTGCTGCTCAACTTTAACCATTATATCAAGCGCGATTTCCCGGGCAGAAGCAGGGGCAACCTTACCCTTATTGCCAGCTCTGCCGTTGTTGCCAACTGCTTTGGAATTGTTCCCCTGTCTCTTACCACCGTTAGGATTTACAGCTGATCGGCCAACACCATTTCCACCGCCGCTCAACCTAACACCGTCCCTGGCTTCATAACAGCACCACGGCTAAAATCGGCCGCACTCATTGCTTTTTTGCCAGCAGGTTGAACCGTTGTCAGCAGCAGACTTCCGTCACCTGTTTTCACTTCGACACCTTGCTCGGTTACAGAAAGCACCGTTCCTGGAGCACTATCGCTTGCTTTCTGCTCTTCAGGCAGTTTAGAAGCCCAAGCTTTAAAGGTCTCACCATTCCAGAGCGTAAATGCGCCGGAAAAAGGAACTAATCCACGAATTCGATTATAGTTATCACGCGAGCTCGCGTTCCAATCCAAACGTTCATCCTCGCGATTAAGGTTAGGAGCATAAGTTGCCTCACTATCGTCTTGCTGAACAGCTTGAACTTTTCCACTCACTAAACGTGGCATTTCAGACTTTAACAGATCTCGTCCCGCTAGGCTTAGCTTCTCAAAAAGAGTTCCAGAGGTATCTTCAGCCTCAATAGCCACTTCGACACGAGAGATCATGTCACCGGTATCCAGCCCTTCCGCCATATACATCAAAGTAACGCCGGTCACTTTCTCACCATTGATGATACTACGCTGAATCGGAGCACCTCCCCGATATTTAGGAAGCAACGAACCGTGTACATTCACACAACCATTCCGCGGTAAGTCCAACACAGCTTTAGGCAAAATTTGACCATAAGCAGCCGTGACGATCAAATCCGGCTCATATGCAGCCAGCTCAGCGACTGCCTCAGGACGACGCATGCGTTCAGGCTGAAGCACAGGTAATCCGAGAGCTAATGCGGCTTCCTTAACTGGTGAAGGAGCCAAGATCTTTTTTCTCCCCTGCGGACGATCCGGTTGGGTGATGACAGCTACAACTTCATAGCCTTCATCTACCAGCATTTGCAAGCTTGGCACCGCAAAGGCTGGAGTTCCCATGAAAACAATCTTCATATTCCTCACTCCTCAGTCTCGTTAGCAGTCATCTCGTACACTTTTTCAGCGATATCTGTAAACAGAACTCCATTCAAATGGTCAATCTCATGCTGAAAAGCCCGGGCAAGTAAACCACTGCCGGTTATCGTAATCTCTTTACCCTCACGGTTAAGGCCACGTACAGTTACAGTCTCCGCACGGCGTACATCACCATTCAAGCCAGGAATACTAAGACATCCTTCTGGCCCTAGCTGTTCACCTTCCATGCTGATGATTTCAGGGTTAATCATTTTGATCAATCCATGCTCTTCATCCGCATCCACCACAATTAGACGTTTCAAAATTCCGACTTGGGGTGCCGCCAGCCCTACTCCTTCAGCGTCATACATCGTATGTGCCATATCATCCAGCAATTTTTTAACATTAGGAGTAACTACAGCTACTTCTTTAGCTTTTTTGTGCAATACTTCATCCGGTTCCTTAACGATCAAACGTATAGCCATTACAAAACACCTTCCCGTTCTGAACATTTCTATATTTAAAGTCAATTGATAAAGCTCTTTTTTTACATTGTAACATGATACGGATTTACATCAACATCTGCGGATCCACATCAATGCTGATCTGAAGACCAGTATCCCGTACAGAATCCTCTAACTCTTCAGCCACTTGGCGGACAAGTCCAATTACATCGATGGCGCCGCGCCATTTTATCATACACTGGAATCTATATCTACCCTTTAATCGAGGGATAGGTGAAGCCACAGGACCCAACAGATCTAACACATCACTGGTTAGCTTATCGAGACTTCCATACCATCTTAGCTGTCTGGCTTTTCCTTGAAGATTCAGAGCATAATTCTCTGCCATCCGCAGTAGAAGCGGCAGCTGTTCATGAGACAATGTGACCAGGATGAGTCTGCAATACGGCGGATAATGGAGGCCTCTACGATGCTTCAGCTCTTCACGTACAAAAGAGAGATAGTCATGTCCGCTGGCATGAATAATGGAATAATGCTCTGGCGTATAGGACTGAACGACCACTTCGCCTGGAAGCTGATGCCGGCCTGCTCTGCCTGCAACTTGTGTAAGCAATTGGAATGTCTTCTCTGCTGCGCGAAAATCGGGCAGGTTCAACGCTGAATCTGCTGTGATTACACCAACAAGAGTGACATCTGGAAAATCCAGTCCCTTTGCTACCATCTGAGTCCCCAGGAGAACATCCGCTTTTTTGTCCCGGAATTGGTTCAGCAGCTTCTCATGTGAGCCTTTTTCTGTTGTTGTGTCCACATCCATACGAATCACTCGTATGCCTGGGAACAGCTTGCCAAGCTCTTCTTCCACCCGCTGTGTACCCGTTCCGAAAAACCGGATATGCTCACTCCCACACTCCGGACAAAGCTTAGGTGCTGGTTCAGCATGGCCACAATAATGACAACGCAAATTGTCACTACGGCTATGATATGTTAGTGAGATATCACATTCCGGACAACCGGCTACGTAACCACAGCTACGACACATGACAAAGGTTGAGAAACCTCTACGATTAAGCAGCAGCACCGTCTGTTCTCCGCGTTCCAGCCTCTCTTCCAGTGCTGAATGAAGCTTTCGGCTGAACATCGAACGGTTGCCTTCTTTAAGCTCTTCCCGCATGTCTACTACATTCACCTTTGGAAGTTCATTTCCAAGCGCACGGGTAGGCATCTCCAGCAGTACCGGTGAAAAATGAATATCACTCTGCGATCTTGCAGCATGATAGCTTTCCAGCGAAGGCGTGGCAGATCCAAGAATCACAGCTGCCCCACACTGCTCTGCTCTACGAATAGCAGCATCACGGGCATGATATTTCGGATTCTCCTCCTGTTTATAAGAGGTCTCATGTTCTTCATCCATAATAATCAGCCCTAAGTTGGAGAAAGGAGCAAACACGGCCGATCTTGCGCCTACAGCGACTGTGGCCTTTCCTTCACGGATTTTACGCCACTCATCGTATCGCTCACCAACAGACAGCCGGCTATGCATAACCGCGACCCCGCTGCCGAACCGTCCCTTAAACCGCTCCACCATTTGTGGCGTTAAAGCAATCTCTGGAACAAGAACAACAGCCTGTCTACCCTGATCTAAACAACGTTTAATACACTGCAAATAGATCTCTGTCTTACCACTACCCGTAACGCCATGAAGCAGAAATACTTCGTGAAGCTGCTCTTCTACGGTTCGAGAAATCCTTGTATATACGACCTCTTGTTCCGCTGTGAGCGGTAGAGGTGCGGTAGGTTTAAAATCTCGCCCTTGATAAGGATCGCGATAGACTTCAATTTCACTGATCTCGATAAATCCTTTTTCCTCCAAGGCCTTTACAGTACTTGCCGTTACTAGGAGTGCAGACAAAACTTCTTTAAGGGCCATGGGGAGTGTAGCTTCCATATCAACTAAAAAGCTCAGAACTTCCTTCTGGCGTGCTGATTTTTTCGGAAATTTGTTCAAAGCCTCACGGGCAGCAGTGACACCTATCGCCAGATCGACTGCCTTGAGCTTTTTCTTGCCCATTTTATCCTTAATGGATTGACTCTCTATAAGTACTCCACGCCGCAGCATGAACTTCACCGTCTCAGCAGCCTCAGGAAATGCACGAGTAAGCTGCTTCATGGAAACTTCGCCACTACGTCCAATAAATTCTGTGATTAGCCGTTCCTCATCCCCTGTGTCCGCAAACATTGGGAACAATTCATCCTCTGGAAATGCTGTCTCTTCCTGCACATCTCCAAGTGAAATCAGCCGTTCTGCCTTCCCTTTTAGAGCGGTGGGCAACATCGCCTGCAGTGCTGAAATTCGTCTACAGGCATATCTTTTACTCATCCAGTCCGCAAGCTCAACTAATTCAGGAGATAAAGGCGGGAGCAGATCCAACACTTCTTGGATTGGCTTCAGGCTAGGATTCACTAGGGTCTCGCCTGATTCTAAAGAAACTACAAAACCTTGGACTGTCCGGTGCCCAAACGGAACGGCTACCCGACTGCCCACTTCAATCCATAATTTCAGGGATTCTGGAATACTATAATCAAATGGCCGGTCAGTGCTGCGTACAGGCACATCCACAATGACCTTGGCGATATCCATTATAATGAAGCTCCAGTAATTCGCTCTGCCACGAGCGTCAGCAAACGACGAGCAACCTCATCCTTCGACAATTGTGGCAATTCAAGCACCAAACCATTCACATCATATATCGAAACGATATTCGTATCCGCTCCAAATCCGGCTCCTGCAGCCGCTACATTGTTAGCAACGATGAGATCGCAGTTTTTGCGGATCAGCTTGTCCTTAGCATAAAATTCCGTATTGCCCGTTTCCGCAGCAAAGCCAACCAAAAACTGCTTGTTTTTGTTCTTACCGAGTGTTTCCAGAATATCCGTTGTCTTCACAAGCTCAAGTGTCATCGTCTCTCCGCTTTTTTTAATCTTAGAAGGCTCACTATGCTTCGGACGGTAATCCGAAACAGCCGCCGCCTTGATCATAATGTCGCAGCTGTCCCACTGTGCGGTAACTGCTTCATACATTTCCTGTGCAGATTGAACACGAATGACTGAAATCTCTGGATCCTGTGGAGGAGCCTCATCTGTACGCGCAGCAATCAACGTTACCTCAGCTCCCATTACGCGCGCAGCACGTGCTAATGCGAAGCCCATTTTACCTGATGAATCATTGGAGATATAACGTACTGGATCAATGCGTTCTACCGTTCCACCCGCTGTGATGACGATTTTTTTACCCACAAGAGGTTTGGATGCGACGCTTGCTTGATGTGCAAAAAAATTCTCAACCACACTCACAATAGCCTCTGGCTCTTCTAGCCGACCTTTGCCAACGTATCCACATGCCAGCAGTCCTTCACCAGGCTCAATAAATTGAATGCCCCGACTAGCGAGAATATTCAAATTATTAAGTACAGCTGGATGCTGATACATATGAACATTCATAGCTGGTGCAACCATAATAGGAGCCGTAGTAGCTAGCAGCGTTGTAGATAACATATCATCGGCGATCCCGTGCGCCATTTTGGCAATCATATTTGCGGTCGCGGGTGCTACCAGCACAAGATCCGCAGCATCTGCCAGATCAATATGTGAAATGGAGGATGGATCTCTCTCCTGGAATGTATCGCTGTATACTCGTTGCTTCGATAGTGACTGTAGAGTTAATTCTGTAATGAACTGCTTCGCCGAAGCTGTCATAATGACATGGACCTCGGCACCTTTTTGGACAAGCTTACTGGTCAAGGACGCCGCTTTATAAGCAGCAATTCCTCCTGTGATTCCAAGTAAAATAGTCTTCCCCTTCAAGCTCTTCAACATGATCTCCCCCCTGTTCCCTACTCTTACAACGAATGGCTATCTTTACGACGAGAAAAAAATAACAACCTTCCGGTTGTCATAAAGAGCCCGGTTCTGGGCTTTCATCATAAATTTAAGACCCGTAAATGCTCCATAACCCAAGAAGAAACGGCAGCGCCTCAAAACAAATAGGCGGCATCCGTTTCTACAATAGGTCATTATTACTTATGCTTGAGACTACTCTTCACCGCGGGTTAGAGTAATGCGATCTTCGTAAATTTCCTCAAGAGCAACACCAACAAATTTATGCGATCTAGGATTCTTCACATCTGTCTTGCCACCCTCACGCAATTGTCTAGCACGACGTGCAGCAGCGACAACGAGCGAATACTTACTGTCAACCTTAGTCATCATTTCATCAATGGATGGATATAGCACTGGGACACCTCTTCATAGTTTACTGTTAATACATTTGACCTTCAGCATAAATTATCTGACTTTACAATGTTCGGCGATAATAATGCTTTCTATTCTCTTACAAGCCAGATCAATCTCATCATTCACAACAGCATAATCATAATGCTGCATTAAGTTGATCTCATCCTCCGCTACAGTCATGCGGTGATCGATCACATCTGGATGCTCAGTACCCCGTCCGCGAATGCGGTCCTTCAACTCGTCCATGGATGGAGGAAGAAGGAACACAAAAATCCCTTCAGGAAATTTCTCTTTAACTTTGAGAGCGCCTTGAACCTCAATTTCGAGAATAATGTCTTTGCCGCTATTGAGAGTTCTCTCCACAAAATCACGTGGAGTACCGTAATAATTACCTACGTACTCCGCGTATTCAAGCAATTGATCGGCTTCGATCATTGCCATAAATTCATCTTTGCTTTTGAAAAAATAGTTGACGCCATCTTCCTCACCCGCACGCGGACTGCGAGTAGTAGCAGAAACTGAGTAGACAAGTTCGGGCATCTTCGGACGTAGTGCTGTACAAACAGTACCTTTACCTACGCCGGAAGGTCCGGATAATATGATGAGCAATCCTTTTGACATAATACACTCCATTTAGTTGTTATTCGTCGTTGTCGTCATCTTTACTGGATAAGCGATGCGCCACAGTCTCCGGCTGTACAGCCGATAGGATGACATGATCACTATCTGTAATGATTACGGCACGAGTCCGTCGGCCATAGGTGGCGTCGATCAACATATGCCGATCACGTGCCTCCTGGATAATACGTTTGATTGGTGCAGATTCCGGACTGACGATAGAAATAATGCGGTTGGCAGACACAATATTTCCAAAGCCAATGTTAATAAGTTTGATTGCCATGTTCCGGTAGTTCCCCCCATAAAGTTCTATGCTATTACCTATTCCCGATTACTCTATGTTCGCAGCTTGTTCTCGAATCTTCTCCAGTTCTGCTTTCATATCTAGCACAAGACCCACGAGAGTTAGATGATTGCATTTCGATCCGATTGTATTCGTCTCACGGTTCATCTCCTGAATGAGAAAATCCAGTTTGCGTCCTACCGGTCCTTTCCCCTTCAGGAGGGCTCTGCATTGCTCGAAATGACTATACAACCGGGTCAACTCTTCATCAATATTACAGCGATCTGCAAAAATAGCGATCTCCATCCCAAATTTATGCTCATCAAAAGCGAACGTCCCATCATTTAGTTCATTTAATCGATGTCGAAGTTTCTCTCGATATTCAATGATTACGACAGGTGCAAGTTCAACCATTTCAGCATGCATGTTCTCAAGATGGTTCAGGCGCTGTTCAATATCTGCGGCTAGATAACTGCCTTCACGGGCGCGCATCTCCAGCAGAGACTGCAAACACTGCTCAAGTCCCGCCTCCAATACTTCGGAGTAGTCTTCTAATGTCGCAGACACGGCACCCGCAGCCTCGTCTTTGCTGTCCATAATACCGGGTATAGAAAGTATATCACGTAAAGTCAACTCACCACTCAAACCATATTCATTCTTAAGCTGCTCTGCTGCCTTTAGATAGGTCATTACAGCAGAGTGATTCAGAACCGGTCTAACAGTCGACTCATCGTGCTCTCTATTGATGGTAACATCTATTCTTCCCCGTTTGATGTGCTGTTGAACCTTTCTTCTCAACACATCCTCATAACCCGTCCAATCCCGGGGCATCCGCAGTACAACTTCGCAGTACCGGTGATTCACCGATTTCACTTCGAACATAATCTTGTAGCCGCCGAATTGCAGGGACGATTGACCGTATCCGGTCATGCTAAATGACAACGGAATCACATCCATTACACTATTGTAATTGATTATTACTAGCGAAACAAGGGGGACAATTTGCGTCCTGATTTCTCCCACACATACTCCATTAGCTGTGCGCTCATATCGTAGAACATGAACGGAGTCATCAGATAGATCCCATTAAAATGGGCAGTAGCAACATCTAACAGTTCCTTAGCGATAGCGACACCTTCTGCTCTTCCAGCTTCCCCTTCAAGTCCCTTCATGCGGTTGCGGACATCGTCCGTAAGCTGAATACCGGGAACCTCATTATGTAGAAACTCTGCATTTCGACCGCTTGCCAGTGGCATAACCCCAATGAATACAGGGATTTCCAGATGTGCTGTTGCCTCAGCTATCTTCACGATAAGTTCCTGATCATAGACAGGCTGAGTCATAATATAGTCGGCACCAGAGGCGATTTTCTTCTCCAGACGTTGCACTGCCTTATCCAAATGTTTAACATTCGGGTTAAACGCAGCTCCGATTACAAAATTCGCTTTCTGTTTCAAAGGTTTACCTGAGAAGGAAATCCCGTCATTCAGCTGCTTGATCATTCTAATTATCTCAAAAGAAGTTAAATCATAAACCGAGCTTGAGCCGGGAAGATCTCCAAATTTCGCAGGATCACCTGTTACGGCCAGCACATGATCAATTCCAAGCGCATCAAAACCCATCAAATGGGATTGAGTACCAATCAAATTACGATCCCGGCAAGCAATATGCACTAGCGGACGAAGTCCGGTTTTAGCGAGCACCAAATGCCCCAACGCCATATTGCTCATCCGTGTAACAGCCAGAGAATTGTCGGCGAGTGTCAACGCATCCGCGCCTGCTCTTCTTAGCGCTTCTGCACCCTGCATAAACTTTGCGATATCCAATTCACGAGGTGGATCAAGCTCAACAATAACCGTATGTCGTTCCTTTACCAGATCAACCAGGTTCGGCTCTCTACCCTCTCTATCTTCATCGCCAAAATTATCTTGCAGCGATACACGCTCCACAGTAGGTGGCAACGGTTTAGGAAGCGGTTGCGGTACATAATTCTTCAGTGCAGTCGAGATTTCTGCGATATGCTGCGGAGTTGTACCACAGCAACCACCGATTATCCGGCAGCCCATCTCCGCAAAAGTCTGCGCCATTTGCCCAAAATATTCTGGAGAAGCCCCGTACCGGTATTCTCCGTCTACATAATCCGCTACACCCGCATTTGGATACACAGAAACTGGCAAAACCAGGCTCCCTTGTACAGCTTTGAGCGCCCGCTTCATTCCGTTCGGGCCTGTGTTACAGTTAAATCCGATAACATCAGCGCCATCGCTTTCCAGGATACGGAAAGCTTCCGGCAAAGTTAATCCATCTAATGTGCGTGCTGTTTCATCGACAGCTAATTGGCAAACTACAGGAAGCGAGCTGATCTTGCGGAGCGTTCTTAGAGCTAAATGCAGTTCCTCAACATCGTAGAAGGTTTCCAGCATAATGCCATCTACGTCCTCATCTAACAATGCAGCAATCTGCTGTGTAAAATATTTTTTCAGCTCTGTGGAAGAGAGATTCGCACGTTTGCCCGCGCGAATAGATCCTACAGCTCCTAATACATACCCATGATCTCCAGCAGCCCGGCGAGCGATTCTAACCCCTGCTCGATTGATTTCCTCCACCTTAGATTCTAGACCATATTTAGAGAGCCTGTCATAGTTCGCCGAGAAGGTGTTGCTCTCCAGCAGCACTGCCCCTGCCTCAATATAGCTGCGGTGAACATCTTCGATTACTCCCGGAGAGGTCAAATTCAATTCTTCATAGGAAATGCCGACCGGGAAACCCTTCTGATATAAGTAGGTGCCCATCGCTCCGTCTCCGACTAATACTTTATTTCCCCATGCGGAACGTAAATCCGGCTTCACAACAAGATCCTCCCCTGCCACATTAGTTTCTAACTTTAGTTTCATACTAATGTAACATAAATCGGTATGGATGATAAGCTTTCCAAAAGAAATGCATTTAGACCAAAATATCCACCATGCATGTTCATCTATAAAAAGCTTCATACTAACGTTAATGCTGATATTTCCATAAAGGAGAGAATACTTTGAAGAAAAAAACAAGAAAGTTTCTGATCCGAAAATACGCTGTAACTTTACTGCTAGCCATTCTCTGTTTATTGTATATTTATTTGCTAGATTGGCTGTATGGCTATGGGCTGGGTAACGTCGGCTATATCCTTAATTATCTATTCTATACCGCCTCTGAGAAAGCAACGGCTTTTATTTTGCTGCTCTGCTTGTTCATCCCCGATATCTACTACTGGAAAACAGGACATCAACCAGAACGTGGCGGGGAAAGATGACTTCTTATCGCCGCAACAATGACAAGAATTACAGGGATCAACACCATAAAGAAGGGGAAAATCGTATATAACAATCTCCCGCCCTCATTAATATGTTCAGTAAAGCTCCGCGCGTTCAACATCGAGCTGAACAGAATGATCAGAGCACAGGGATAGACCATTCTCCGGTAAGGAATTTTGAACAATTCGGAAATCCCTATAAGTGCCGCCGCAAAAAACACTGACATTTTGAAAAAAACGCCGATAATCAGCACCATAACTACTAGAATATCCACACGTTGAATAAAATCAGAGATTGAAATCTTGCTAATCGTGGGCATCAGAGGGAGGGGTGAACGTTTCACAATATCTGTGCCCAGCACGGAGATATTCAGCATCATGGTCAGACTTAAGAGCAAACCTGAAACAAATATCCCTGCTCCGATGACCCAAGGACCTTTTTTAACATTGTTCAGATAGGGCATTAGCATGGTAAAACAAATCATTTCACCAAAAGGGAACATATAGTTCTGGCGAATGACAGATTCGATCACAGGCTGGAACCCATTCTCAAAAACAGGAAGCAATCGATTCAAATTAATGGAGCCCGATAACATCAGCATGATCGAGCAAAATATACCTATCAGCATTACGAGAGTTGCAAATACCAATGAAGTTCGGGATAACACCTCTACTCCTTTATGCAAAACATACGCAGAAGATAAGATCATCAATGTAGATATGATAAACAACGGTGTGCGGTGCATAGTAGCCATAACCAGCATGGAACTGCCATCCCGTAAATCACGACCCGCTAAATTGAGAAAAAGGATAATGTAGAGAACGGAAATCACCGTACCTAAGGATCTTCCCAGCAGCTTGCGGGTATATGCCGTTAAGGGGAGATCCGGAAACTTTCTGTATAAATAAGTGTACCCCGAAAAAATAATCAAACCGATCAAATTTCCGAGCAGTATGGATATCCACGCATCTTTACCAGACTCCATCCCAAGATTCACTACCAGTGCTGTTCCAAGTTCAAACAACAAAGTCAACGTGAAAAATTGGAGTAATCCTATTTTTATTTTTCCCATAGCTGCTCCTCCTTTATCGTCATTACTTATACTTGGACTGAAAGGAATCACTCCGCATATCCGTATGCCTGATCACAGCATCCGTATTGATATTAATCTGGCAGGTTCCAAATATACGATCCCAATGATCTTTTACTTGTTTCCAGCCACGTGGATTAGCTCTTTCTGCTGCTTCACCAAAACCTAGATAATCACTTTTTAACGAACGGGCAGTTGTTATGGCAGCGCGAATCTGTTCTTTAATATTCTTTTCCAAAAGCTTCGAAAGATTATTTAACACCGTTGGATCTGTTAGATCCAAGCCATTGGGCGATTCTTTTAATCCAGCCTGCTGAGTGACGTTAATCGTGAAGATAGGATGCTCTATGTCTTTCGCATCAGCGTGGATATGTACCTGTGATAAATACACATTAAACGATATATAATCATTCTCGCCTATCGAGACCAGTACCGGCATCTGAGAGATTTTATTCTTAAGCAGAACGGTACCGATCGCCTCCTCCCCTTGCAGCCACCCTTTAAGCTTGTCTTCTTTAAAAGCTGCAAGACCCGTAACTTTTATTATGGCCTCCGGTCTTATTTTTTTTAAATTATCATTACTTTCCCTCTGCTCCAAATCTCCAGTCACTAGCACGCCATTGATCACTGGCCCCCCACCAGGAACCTGTATCCCCCGGATAATATCATCCACTTCCATCCGATAGTTATATCCGAATTGCTTGGAGGTCGTCTGCAGCTTTTCCACCAAATCGTTGGATGGAATTCTTCCGAACACGGTCATAGTCGTCATACATTCACTAGCAGGCTGTCCCTTGGAAATAAAAATCAGACTTGTCAGCCGGGTTTCACTTTCCCTTTCCAGCACATCCATGATATCCTTGATGCCTTCTTGCGCGAACTTCTCGGAAATGATGACTACCCGAATATGTCCTAAAGACAAAAAACGTGCAGTCTGACGCGAGGCATTGGCTAATGCTTCAAACATAGAGCGGCCGCTACCTTTATATACCGAAACAGGTGAAGTCCCTCTAGCGTTCTTCCCAGAGATTTCGTCAGCAACGATAACCTGAAAGGATACTACGTATTTCTCTTCTTCTGTAGGTCCTCTATCTATGGACACACCCGAAACGATGGCTCTTCTGTTTAATTCCACACTATCCCAGCAACCTGTGAGACTAAGACAGATCAATACGCAAGGTAAAAGTCCTGCTAAGAAAAAATTGCATTTACTCAGAATCTTGCTTTTCTTTCTTATGCGACTGTGTCCCTTTAGTCTTATCAAGAATTTTTGGAGATAGGTTCTGTTCATGTCCGGTTGTGATCTCCTTCCCTTCTGAAATGTTCCCTTGCTGCGCAGTAGCAGGAGCTGGTTCTGCTGTGCCAAGCGCCCACAAAGGCAACCTTAAGACGGCATCCTTCTGACCTCTAGATGACAAAGGCACGATTGGAGACAAATAAGGAACGCCAAAAGTCCGCAGACTGTTCATATGTGCAACCAGTACGATTAAACCCAATGTAATCCCGTAAAAACCAAACATACCGGCCAATATCAAAAAACCAAAGCGGATAATTCTGCCCGCAATCGCCATGTTATACGCTGGAATGGCAAAGCTCGCAATCCCGGTCAACGCGACCACAATCACCATAACGGGCGTAATAATTCCAGCCTCTACCACGGCCTGACCAAGAATCAGAGCACCTACTACAGATACGGTCTGCCCAACTGCACGCGGCATTCTTACTCCCGCTTCCCGGATGATCTCAAACGCACCTTCCATTAGAATAGCTTCGACAAAAGCGGGGAAAGGCACATTTTCTCGTTGCGATAACAGGTTGATCAGCAAAGTCGTAGGGATCATCTCATAATGAAACGTCGTTAAAGCTATATACACGGAAGGCCCTAGAATAAGCACGATAAAACTGATATACCGAATAATTCGCATCAGAATAGCAATATCGAACCTTTGCGCATAATCCGAAGCTGACTGAAAAAAAAGAGTGAAAACCGCAGGCAAAATCAATACAAAAGGGGTGCCATCAACGACAATCACTACCCTCCCTTCTAACAGATTCGTTGCAGCCACGTCTGGCCGCTCGCTGTTATTGATCGTTGGAAAAGGGGTAAAGGTCTTATCCTGAATCAGCTCTTCGATATAACCGGATTCCATGATGGCATCTACATTAATCTGTTGCAGCCGTTTTCTAGCTTCTTCAACCAGCTTCTCGTCCGCAGTATCCTTGATGTACATTAAAGCCACATCGGTCTGAGTTACCGACCCGATCTTCACATGCTCGAGCCTTAGTTTGGGTGATCTTATTCTTCTGCGTATTAATGAGACATTCGTAGCCAAAGATTCAACAAAGCTATCCTTTGGACCACGCACAACTAGCTGAGTCGAGGGTTCAGTGACAGAACGAGCTTCCCCTCCTTCAGTCTCACACATGATGCCACTGTCATAACCTTCAATGAGAATCAGTGTCTTCCCAGAAAGAATTCCGAGCAGCACCTCGTTCCAATCCTCCTGCAGCTGCGCTTCACCTATTTCCAGGGCACGGTTTAAGATGAGGTCATTCAGATTATTTGCTGCAGTATTACTTTCCTTGAGCATCTCATCCGTAATAGAGAGCAATGAACCCATTACAAATTGATTAACGGTTTCTGTCTTAGCTAGACCATTAAGATGTACCGCAGCAGCCTCAACAAAGGATTGCTCACCAAGCTTTACCTGGCGGATTCTAAGATCCGGACTATCTCCCAGCTCGGTAATGATATTGTTTAGTGTCTGCTCCAGATGAATGGTTAATCTGGCTCCAGAACCTGAACCCGCCGGGTCTGCTTGCTGTCCCTTACCGGATTTATTTCTTTTAGTTAACCCGTTGATGTTCAACAAGCTCCCCTCCTTTTTTCATAAACATTGTAGTATTATTCTCGGTTACTCCTTCCATTATTCGGCTGCTTAAAGTCACATCAGGTTAGAAACACAAAAAAGGCAGTCCAAGAATGCGCTCTTGGACTGCCCTTTTTGTTATTTTTTTATATTGCTACACTGCCCGTGAATACGACCTCAGCAGGCCCAGTCATATACACATGATTATCCTCTTCATTCCATTCAATATAGAGATCGCCGCCCTTTAGACTAATCCAAGCTGCCCGGTCTGTAAGATCGTTCAGCACAGAGGAGACAAGGGTTGCACAAGCTCCTGTGCCACAGGCAAGCGTAGGTCCTGCTCCACGTTCCCATACGCGCATATCCACTCTACCCCGATCAAGCACCGTTGCGAATTCAACGTTCACCTTTCTCGGGAACAAAGGATGTACCTCAAGCTTAGGTCCCCATGTGGCAAGATCAAAATTCACTGCATCTTCTACGTAAATCACGCAATGAGGATTTCCCATGGATACCGCTGTGAACGTAAATTCGGTTCCGTCCGCTCCAATCGGCTGAGAGAGCACTGGCTCTGCATCAATAGATACTGGAATTTGCAGACCGGACAATACAGGTTCGCCCATATCTACGGTTACAGTCTCCACAACACCGTCTTTCACGTTTAATGTAACCTTTTGTTCTCCGGCACCAATCGTTTCTATTACAATCTGCTCTGAGCTTACCAGTCCGTGGTCATATACATATTTAGAGACACAGCGAATAGCATTTCCGCACTGCTCCGCCTCCGAACCATCAGAATTCATAATACGCATCATGAAATCGCCACGCTCAGAAGGAAGGATATATACCAATCCGTCAGCACCGATTCCAAAGAACCGGTTGCATAGGGTTACAGCAAGCTCCGCTGCATTACTTGGCAGCTCTTGCTCACCGAAAACAACGATGAAGTCATTACCGAGGCCGTGCATTTTTGTAAATTCCATTAAAAGTCCACTCCTAAAGGTTATGTTATGTTAGCATTCGCTTAAGCTTAAGGTTCTGTGTAATTTAGCATTTCGCAAGCATATGAGCGGTTAACTGCAACAAGTATACCTTTAGGAATGGAGCATTAGTATTGACTTTATGCTGAAATTTTTGTACTTTTTATCATCGTACTGCCGCTGCGCCCCCGATTACGTTTGCCGCCCCAAACACTGCCGGCACCCATCAAGAAGGTTGGGATCCCCGCTGTTACAAACACCAGACACCATTCGCGGAAATTGAGCGGCACTGTTTTGAAGACAGGCTGGAGCACAGGCACGTACATTACGGCCAGCATCAGTAAGACTGATGACAATACGGCAAGCACTAGATACTTATTCTGGAACGGATTGCGGTGGAACACTGAGCGCGAGCTGCGGCAATCGAAGACGTGGATCAACTGTGCCATAACGAGTGTCGCAAAAGCCACCGACTGTGCCCGAATCAATTGTGCAGGATTCTCTGGTGCTATACGTAAAGTTAGCCAAAATGCTCCTAGCGTACATAAGCCAATTAAGAGTCCACGGCTTATAATTTTCCAGCCTAAGCGGCGGGCAAAAATATTCTCTTTCGCACCACGCGGTTTATGCTCCATCAAATCCTTCTCGGGCTGATCCACGCCAAGGGCCATCGCTGGCAGTCCGTCTGTCACCAGATTGACCCAAAGGATTTGAATGGGAACGAGTGGCAATGGCAGAGCGAGCATCATGGCAAAGAACATTGTCAGAATTTCTCCTACATTGGATGCCAACAAATAACGAATGAATTTACGAATATTCTCATAGATGTTTCTGCCTTCTTCGATGGCTGCAACGATCGTAGAGAAGTTATCATCTCCGAGAACAAGTGATGATGCTTCTTTGGTCACATCTGTGCCTGTGATACCCATGGCTATTCCGATATCCGCAGCCTTAATGGCTGGAGCGTCATTCACTCCATCTCCGGTCATAGCCACTACGTGACCATGACGTTGTAGCGATTTAACGATCCGAAGCTTATGCTCTGGAGATACGCGGGCGAATACATACACATTGTCCGATACCTTATCCAGCTCATCATCATCCATCCGGGTTAACTGAGCACCTGTCAGCACCGTTCCCCCACGCTGCAGAATTCCCAGCTGGTGAGCAATAGCCTCGGCAGTTGTTCCATGGTCACCGGTAATCATAACCGTCTTAATCCCGGCCCGGCGTGTGACGCTGATGGCATCGCGGACTTCACGACGTGGCGGATCAATCATTCCAGCCAAACCAATAAAGACTAATTGATTCTCCGCATCCTTTTCACTATTCACATGTTCATTTGGACGCATATCCCGGTAAGCCATACCTAGCACACGAAGGGCTCCAGAAGCCATCTGCTCATTGGCATCAAGCACCTTTTGCCGCAAAGTCGGCGTACAAGGCACAACACCGCCCTCCCAAAGCATGTATGAGCAGCGATTGAGCAGTACATCGGGCGCACCTTTTGTACATACCATCCGTCCTCCAGGATGGCCTACGATCACAGACATCAGCTTCCGTTCAGAATCAAACGGAAATTCCTGTTCACGAGTGTAGGTTACGGCAAGCGTCTGAGCGGTCAGACCCATCTTTCCAGACAGTGCCACGAGTGCTCCTTCAGTCGGGTCGCCCTTCAGTTCCCAAACGGAAGTGTTGTCTGCAGACTTTTCAAGAATAGCATCCTTATCCTTCCCTTTGCGTTTGCCTCGCACTTCAGACTGGAAGGTCTCGATGATTTCCGCGTTGCTGCATAATGCGCCTACCTGCAACATCCGCCGTAAGCTTTGATCATGTTTTAGATCCACTGCTTTACCTTTCTCCAGAACCTGTCCATTTGGAGCATACCCTTCGCCTGTTACCTCAAGACCACGTCCACCCGTCCATAATCGGGTCACCGTCATTTTATTCTGCGTTAAAGTTCCTGTCTTGTCTGAACAGATTACCGAGGCACAGCCCAGCGTTTCCACTGACGGCAATTTACGAACGATAGCTTTGCGTTTGATCATCCGCTGCACACCTAGCGCAAGCGCAATAGTTACAATAGCGGGGAGCCCTTCCGGAATCGCGGCAACTGCCAAGCTCACACCAGCCAAGAACATGGAGGTGGCAGGCTGTCCATGCAGAATACCTGCTGCCACAACTACAATTGTCAATCCCAGAGATACGTAGATCAGAATCTTCCCTAGTTGCTCAAGCCGGTGCTGCAAAGGTGTTTCCTGAGAATCCGTATTCTGGATTAGATCTGCTATCTTACCCATTTCCGTATTCATACCGGTACGGATTACAACAGCTCTCCCTGTTCCTCTGGTTACCATAGTGCCCATGAAGCCTAAATTCTTCTGATCACCAAGCGGAATCTCTTCTGCACGGATCGCTTCCGAATGCTTCGAGACAGGCAATGATTCCCCAGTAAGTGCGGATTCTTCCACATATAGAGCACTGCATTCCAACCAACGTACATCAGCAGGAATCCGATCACCACTCTCCAGCAAGACAATATCGCCTGGCACCAACAGCTTGGCTGGGATAATCTCGCTATTCCCTCCACGTAGCACTTTCGCAGAAGGTGCGGAGAGCTGCTTTAAAGCTCTGAGCGAACGTTCGGCGCGAAACTCCTGAACAAATCCAAGCGCTCCATTCAGTAGGATAATCGCGATGATCGTGATGGCATCCAAGTATTCGCCTAGCAACCCGGATACAAGCGTTGCACCCATGAGCACAAGCACCATGAAATCCTTGAACTGGTTCAACAGCAGGGTAAACGGAGATACTGTCTTTCCTTCCGACAGCTCGTTGTACCCGTTCTCCTTTCGTCTCTCCGCGGCTTCCTCATCACTGAGGCCCGTCCTTGGCTGGACATTGAACATTTTCTGCAGCTCTTCTGCACCGAGACGGTGCCAACTGTTTTGTTCCATGACTTTTCTTTCCCTCCCGGTCGTTTCTTTACTTCCGGCGGCGCACAGCTTTTCCACCTGTTCATGACAAATGTATTCAAGGTCGTCCAATAATATCACCCCTATCCAATTCCCCTTTTGCGCGAATGTCCTAAAGTATGGCATCATAGAGAGGTAAGCATAAACGTCTTTGGCGTCCTTATAAGGACAGGTAGGCGTTTGAGCGAGAAATATAAGACATAAAGTATTGTGTGAAACTTTTACTTTCTTATATTTAAGAAATTCATTTCACGGCGACAGGAGAGCTTTATCATGGCATTAGACGGCATTGTTACCAAAGCTATCGTGCACGAATTGCAATCATTCATAGGTGCACGTATAGGAAAAATATATCAACCGAACAATCACGATTTAATTTTTAACCTGCGCGGCGCAGGTGGCGGCGGCAAGCTGCTGCTCTCTGCTAATCCTACGTATCCTCGGGTGCATTTTACCGAAAGAAACAGCATTAATCCTTCGGAAGCCCCCATGTTCTGCATGCTTATGCGGAAGCATTGTGAGGGAGGGACCATTGAAAGCATTACGCAGGTAGGCATGGAACGAATTATTCACATAAACGTCAAGACTAGAGATGAGCTTGGTGACGTATTTGCCAAAAAGATCATCATAGAGCTCATGGGTCGGCACAGTAACATCATTCTTACTGATCTCAGCTCTGGAACGATCATAGACGGCATTCATCATGTAACTCCATCGATTAGCAGCTATCGGATTGTGATGCCCGGCATCGCCTACACAGAGCCGCCTCAGCAGCATAAGCTGAACCCTTTGGAAATCGGCCAGGAGCAATTTCTCAATTTAATCTCCGCTGCTGAAGAAGCTGCGCTGATAGAGAATGTTGAGGAGGAAGCTGAGCCAGAAGAAATCATTGAGGGAGAGCTTGCTAATCTGATCACAAAAGAAGCAGTAGAGCAAAAACCTGACGGCTCTGGCGGTCCATCTCCCTCAGCTGACCCGGTGGGCTGGATGGTACACGCTTTCAGCGGAATGAGCCCGCTGATTGCTGGTGAAATTGCTCTTCGTCTGAGAAACACCTTGGATAAAGGCGAAGTTACAGAAACCGAAGCAGCGTTTCCAACAAAATTATGGGTTGCCTTCCATTCCGTAATGGGACCCGTATGCGATAACGAGTTTTCTCCTGTTGCAGGTGCAAACGCAAAAGGTAAAATGATTTTTTCTGCAATCCCCTTAACACTTCTGGGTGAGAGTGCGAAACATTACAACTCCATCAGTGAATGTATGGAGGATTATTACGGAGATAAAGCCGAGCGCGATACTGTAAAGCAACGGGTGAGTGATTTGATCCGTTTCCTCAGCAATGAACGGAGCAAAAACGTTAAAAAACTCGCTAATTTGCAGAAGGATCTCGACGAAGCTCAGGATGCTGATCGTTACCGCATTTGGGGTGAGTTGCTTTTCGCTTCATTACACGCGGTATCTAAAGGGGATAAAGAAGCCTCCTTGGTCAATTATTATGATGAAAATCAGGCGGAAATGGTGGTTCCGCTCGATCCGTTATTAAATCCTTCGGACAATGCACAACGTTATTTCAAAAAATACAACAAATATAAAAACAGCCTGCTTGTTATTAATGAACAGCTTTTGAAGACGCATGAGGAAATTTTGTATATGGAGAGTCTGCTGCAGCAACTTGCCCACGCTTCCCTCAACGACATTGAGGAGATCCGCGACGAGCTTGTAAGCCAAGGTTATCTGCGTGACCGGAGCAAAAAGGGTAAAAAGAAGAAAAAGGCCACCAGACCCACATTACAGGTCTTCACCTCTTCAGAAGGAATCGATATTTATGTCGGCAAAAATAATTTGCAGAACGAATACGTCACCAATCGGCTGGCTTCTCCGAATGATACTTGGCTGCATACCAAGGACATCCCCGGATCACACGTGGTCATCAGAAGTGAGCAATTTGGAGATGCAACGCTAGAAGAAGCCGCTCAGCTTGCCGCTTATTTCAGCCAAGCCAAACAGTCCAGCAGTGTGCCTGTGGACTGTACATTGATCCGCTATGTACGTAAGCCAAGCGGTTCCAAGCCGGGATTTGTAATCTATGATCATCAAAAGACACTGTTCGTCACACCTAATGAGGAAAGAATTAAGAGTCTTCCAAATACTTTGAGAAGCTAACTACTAGATATAAAGAAACCTCCAGCTGCAGATGTTGAACATCTAAGGCTGGAGGTTTTTATAATTTGCTCCGCAAATCGACTAATTTCATGCCTTCTTGTTTAAAAACTTCAGTACTTCTGTAGAAACCGTAACACTGCCGATATCCCCGTGAAAAATTACGCCTTGACGGGCACCATGAAAGTCAGAACCTCCGGTTATTAACAGATTATAATCCTCAGCCATAACTTGATAACGTTCTTCTTCCGCAGGTCCATGATCAGAGTGATAGACCTCAATCCCTTTAAAAGCGCCTTGCTCCAGAATATCTCGCACCAGAAGGTCATCCCCGTACAAGCCCGGGTGGGCTAATACTGGAGACCCTCCTGCCTCAATGATCCACTCGCAAGCTTCCTCCGGTGTGATTCTGGGAGGTGACACATAGGCTGCTGCACCCTCGGCCAAATACTTGTTGAAGGCATCTCTCATATCGGTAGCTGCCCCAAGCCGAACCAGCTCGTCGGCAATATGTGGCCGGCCGATGCTTTCGTCAGGCTTCAATTCCCGCCCGATCCCCGCTATAACCTGTTCCAAGGTAATCGCAATCCCAAGGTCTTGCAGCTTGGTAATTATCGCTTCATTCCTAAGTGCCCGGGTATCTCTTAGCCCTTCCAAACGTGAGAGAAATTGTTCATTCTCAGGATCAACATAATAGCCCAGCACATGAATGTCTTTGCCACCAGCACGCGTACTGATCTCAACACCAGGCACAACGGTTATTCCGTACTTCTCTCCTGCTTCACAGGCTTCCTTCACGCCAGCTACTGTATCATGATCCGTAATGGCAACAGCGCTTAGCCCCTTCTCCTTAGCAAGCCGTACATTCTCCGCTGGCGGCTGCATGCCGTCAGAGGCTTGAGTATGGGTATGGAGGTCGCATACATCCTTAGCGGATAGGTTACCTGCATTCTCCCACTCTTCCCGCAGAATCCCCATTTTTATGGCATCATAGTATTCTCCTCGCACGATTCGTGCTTTACGGACGCGAGCTTCCTCCACCATGCCACATTTCGCTGCCAACCCGATCATTCTTTTATTCCCTGACCAGGTGCCTATTCCAAGACGGACTGTATCAAGAGAATTAAATAAATAATCTATCCACATCTTAAACGCTTCCGTACCGTAACCACCTGACCAATAACTAGAATCAAAGATTACTATACCAATCTCCATCCAGTTGGTTTCTTGCGATATCCAGTAGCGCCCTACTTTCCCCTTTACCTTGCCGTCTATTTCTATGATCAACAGGTTACGCGGGGTTTCCGTCTCAACTAACGCCAAATGACCTATGTAGTCCTCGGTAAACTTTTCGAATCTTTGATGTGTCAAAGATTTATAGGGACCATCCCATTTCAAGTGTTCACGGTCTTCAGCTTCATGATAGTGATAATAAAGCTTCTGAAAATCAGCCTCTGTAATATCGCGCAATACTAGCTTTTCTCCACGTAGAACAATTGACATTGTAATATCCCCCGCTTTAACTATCAGATTTGATTCGAATGCTCACGCAAATAAGTCAGGAAGGTTACTGCAGAAATTGGCAGCAGTGTTGATTTTAGATGAATGGCGTAGAATTGTCTTTTAAAAGAGGCATCGGAGATATTCACAATTTTCAACAGTCCCAGCGCAACTTCATGCTTAACCGAAGAGGTCGATATGATCGTTATGCCAAGACCTGCTTCCACCGCTGATTTCACAGCTCCCGTACTTCCAAGCTCCATCACGCTCTTCATAGTTCCCGGATCAAGTCCCTTGGAGAACAGCTGCTCCTCCATCACACGCCGCGTTCCTGAGCCCTGCTCACGCAATACAAAAGGATGCTGAAGCACTTGCTCCAAGGTAACCTCTTGCTGCTCCGTAAGTGGATGATCATGTGGCACGATCAACTTCAGCTCATCCCCCATCACGGGCTCGATCTCCATGTCCGGATGTGTGACCGGGGCTTCAATTAAGCCAAAATTCAGTTGATGCTTGAGGATTTCCTCCATAATTTGCGAGGTATTCATCACTTTCATCATAATTGAAATGTTAGGATATTGCTTTCCGAAAGGGCCTAACAGCCGTGGCAGCACATATTCTCCTATCGTAAGACTCGCCCCAAGCTGCAGCCGTCCCTCCAGCATATGTGTGAATGCTGACATCGCTTGATCCGTCTCACGCATCAGCTGAATACTGCGCAGCGCGTATGGCATCAGGGTGTGCCCTGCTTCGGAGAGTACGATTTTTTTGGTGGAACGGTTAAACAATTTGGTGCCAAAATAATCCTCCAGTGCCTGTACCTGCATGGTCACAGCTGGTTGAGTCATATGTAAAGTCTGCGCCGCCGCCGAGAAGCTTCCCCGCTCGGAGACCGTATAAAAAATATGCAGCTGATGAAAGTTCATGCTTCGCAACTCCTTATATTACAAAAAGAACGTCCTTTAAAGACGACAATCGTTTCTCGTAAAAGCTTAAGAATATTATAATCGTGCTGTATATAAATACTTATATTTTTAAAAAGGACATGCAGACTCGCCGCATGCCTCTTGCCCGTTTCTTTATAGACTATTTGCGTCTTCGTTTCTTCTTCGACAGCTTTGTGCGGTGAGAATTACGCAGCAGTGAAAAATAGGTCTTTAAATCTCTCAACTGTGGCATCTCCGAGATTCTCCCAAGAAACGAAACGATGATCATAGAATATAATGGCTGGCCTGAGAGATCTCTCTCACCTGTCAATTCCGTAAACTCAGCGATTACTACAGAGTCATCGTCAATTAAATATGCGTTATAATCACTGCTTGAAAAGGGCTTGATCCGATTCTGCATTAGGCACTGCCACATCCATGCAGCGACCTCTTCGGCATTGCTTGCACCATTGCTGATGCGGTCCATATAACGGCTCTTCGCATGATTGGTTATAACGATATCGGCGACCCTGTAATCGTTCAGCATGATGTGGAAGGGCTCATAAGTGCTGGGCCAATCCGTCCCCTTGTTGCGCATCATCATCACACTCCACCATAAGGGTCTTAGTATGCACTTAATGTTGTCATCTTACCTCATTGCCGAAAGTTGTACAAGTTTCTACCGTCGAGAGTAATGGCGTTTTTTTGTAAATAAGCATAAAAAAAACAGACGCTGTTTAAGCGCCTGTTTATCTCCTGGAATCACATACTGTAATTACGGGACTTGTCCGGTCCATTACTAGTATACTCTGTCTTAATTTCGTTACGATAAGATCTTTCAATCTTTCGCACATAGGAGAGTCTGCGGACATTCTTCATAACTTCCTCGGCCCGTTCTGCATTTACATACATAACTGCATAATGCATTTTCCGAGAAACATAATGTAATGTTCCGTATTTCTCAAGGTTACGTGCCGCTTTAACGTCACTTACCCAAATGATGTATCCTGTCCGTTCCGCAAACATAAGCTAAACCGCCTTTCTCTCTCTAAATCCTAAGGGAAGCTTATCCGCAGGAGCATTTTCCCCCGCTGCCGCATCCACCTTTAGGGGAAGGATCATTACTTGGTACTTTAATGCTATCGGATACTGAAAAAGCAATCGCTTCCGACATGGAATGCAGAATGTCGTCAAGGGTCTTCTCTGCCAGCTTGAAACGAACAACTTCTTCGAACCGCTCCAGTTCCGCTTCTACTGCCGAAACCTCATCCTTTGCTGAATGATAATTCGGGTGGAAATGTCCGAATCGCTGTGTTTCTTCAAACAACTCCTTCTTAGTCTGAAGTCGTTTGACCATGGCCTGAATTTCGGGGTTCGTATCAACCCGTCCTTTCCAGTATAAGTAATCCGACACCTCGGCGGATTGATTAATCATATCGCCTAATTCATAGGCGTATGTCAGCACTTCAGCCATATCGACCGTATTTATTTCAGCTACGCTCATGAACTCAGCTCTTTTCTTCGTTAATGATCTACCGATTCAGTAGACTTTTCTATCATACCATAATCACTCGCTTGAGCAGAAGAGGAATTTCTTCGTCCTTTGGGAATAACTAACTTCATTTCCTTCCAGTCTTCCGGAGTGAGCTCTATATCTTCAACCGTTTCACCATCGTGATAGAGCAGCTGTCCGGAAACTCTCCATGGATTTCCGCTTATGCGGGAAGGGATAAAATCTAACATCTGATCATTTAGTGCAAAACGCACCTTGACTCCCCATCTTAACCCTTGCTCCATCACCTTTTGTGCAGTCGAGCTATGATAATGCCGCCATTCTTTGCTCCAGATCTGCGGTACATTTTCTCCACCGAAGAGAATCTCTTCCTCTTGTTCAGGAGCAATAACCGGCAGGTTAAGAAAAGGATTCCCTTTGGACAGCAATCCTAGTTCTACATTCAGCTCTGGAAGAACATACGTTGCCTCGGGGTTTCCTGTTTCATGAGGAAACCAACTCCACCCTACGTTTGGATCCTCCCCCTGTCCTCCAATGATTCTGGAAGGCGCTAGCCCCGCGGAGTACAGTTCTTTTCGTATCTGTTCCATATATTCCGGGTCCACTATGAAATGTAAAGGACCGATACGTTCAAGATTCTCCTGTAAACGCGGGTGAGCTGCGATAGCAGCTCCATCGGCTTCCGTCTGACAGGTCAAGAGAATTACTTGCGATAGTGAAGTACGGCCAATGCTTTTTGCCCATTGCTCAAGGGACATTTGAACCACCGAAGGAAGCCCGCCCAGAGCATGCTCGCTTATCCAGGAGATGATGTCGTTCGGTGACATTCCATGCTCAGCTGCAAGTTCCAACCTCTCTTTCGTCAGCCGGAAGCTCCATATCGTATCACTTTGCAGGAGCTCAGCGCAGCCAGCCAGTGTCCATCGTACAGAATAGGGGACTTCCGGTGGAACCAGCACCTCGAAATCCGGCTGCACAATAAACTGTTCCTGTGTATCTCCAGACCCAACAGCAGCGAATGATCCCCTCTCAGCAGATAGCATTGGCTTAGCAGCGGTCCAGCGAAAACACAACATGCCCTCAGCGGTTTCTCCCAGTTCACACCAGCCAAAGCCTGTTAAACAACGTAACCAGTTCAAGCTTGACTTCTCAAGCTCATTACGGGCAATGTTACCTGTGAGATTAGAAGCCATCATCCAGTCTAATAGTGCGGGCAGCATTATCCATTTCCCGGGGATAAAATCTGCATTAGAAATTATATAACGAAAATGTTGATCGGCTGGGCCCACGCTTCCAGAGCGATTAATTACAATCCCATAAAGAATGTCACTCATCGTCGCTTCAGGAAGCTGCAGCCAACGATCCAACAGCTCCAGATCAAGCGTGTATCCGGCACTCTGCCTGCGAATAAGTCCAAGACACAGCAGGATATCCACCGTCGCTATGACAGAAAGAGTTTTCTGTTCCTCTAAAAGAGAACCTACGGAGAGCCCTTGCAAATGCTCCTCCCCAAAAGAAAGCTGCGCCGCTAAGCGGTTTAGATGCTTTTTATGAATAATCCCCTTGGCTGTCAGCGGCAACCCTTCCCAAGCGGTGAACAGCAAAGCCCGAAACAAATCTATCGCCAGTCCGGCTCCTGCTTCCATGGTAAGACTCACTAAATGCCCGGCAATGAATTGCGGCTGATACGGGAAAAATTCTTGTTCAATTGCCGGCAGCTGATCAACAGGAATCTGGTACAGCTTTTCGCCTAATATTTTATGCCTTGCAGTTAACAGCCCCTCGCGGCGCAATTCATTCATTGCAAGCTTTTGCTCAGCACGACAAAGCGCCACAGGGCGCAATCGTTCTTCCTTCCCTTCCTCAAACGGCTGGGCAGCATAAGCTGCACATAATCGCTTTAAGACCTCTAATGCTTCTGTTGACAGCTGGTTCAATGGATGGTTCGCTCCTCTCCACTCGGCATCTTTTTAACGACATATTCATAGCCCTGCTCAGTCAAAAACATCCGGCGGCGCAAAGCGAAATCCTGTTCCCGGCTATCTTCAGATACCAGTGTATAGAAATAGGCTTTATTCTCCCCCGCTTTGGGGCGGAGGATTCGACCTAGTCGCTGGGCTTCCTCCTGCCGTGATCCATAAGCTCCCGAGACTTCAATAGCAATTGACGCGTCAGGTAAATTCACCGCGAAATTCGCTACTTTTGACACCACCAGTACCTGTATATCTCCCTCGTTAAAAGCCGCATATAGCTCGTCTCTTTCACGCTGCTTCGTTTTGCCGGTAATTAAAGGCGCCCCGATCCTGTCAGCCAGTTCACTTAACTGGTCGAGATATTGTCCAATAACCAGCACCGAAGAACCTGTATGGACCTTTAGAAGCTTGGCTACAATTTCAGCTTTGGCAGGATTGCAGGAAGCCATACGAAATTTTTCTTTTGCCGCCGCGTACATATATTCTTGTTTAAGCTCCGGATTCATCGGCACAATGATCTCTACACATTCCACTTCAGCGATCCAGCCCTGCTGCTCCAGCTCCTTCCAAGGCAAATCGTAGCGTTTCGGTCCGATTAAAGAGAACACATCCCCTTCCTTCCCGTCTTCTCTAACCAAAGTGGCTGTAAGCCCCAGTCGACGTGTAGCCTGAATGTCTGCTGTAGCCCGAAATACAGGCGCTGGAAGCAGGTGAACCTCATCATATATAATCAAGCCCCAATTGCGTTCGTTAAACAGCTTCATATGGAGAAACGGACCGTCTTTGGACGAACGATGCGTTAATATTTGATAGGTGGCAATGGTAACTGGCCGCACTTCTCTTTTTTCACCCGAATATTCACCTACTGCCTCTCCAGCCAAATCTGTTCGCTCCAGCAATTCATCCATCCATTGCCTTACGGACGTTGTATTTGAAGTTAAAATCAGGGTTTCACATTGGAGACTTTCAAGTACTGCTACTCCTACAATTGTCTTCCCTGCGCCACAAGGCAGCACCACCACACCGCTTCCCCCTTGTCCTTCTGTCCCTTGAAACAGCTGAACGGCCTCCTGCTGATATTCACGTAAGCCAAATGAATCGTTTGCCGAATCAGCCTTGCAGGTATCGAGATTCTCCTTCCAGGTCAAGCTAAGCGCTTGCCCTTCATGATATCCGGCGTAGTCGAGAACTGGATACCCCAATCTCATCAGCTCTTGTTTCAAAAGCCCTCTATTCTCCGCAGGGCACGAGCATTCCAGAGGATTTATTCTCAGTAGACCCAACGCTTTTAGACCTTGTACATCACTCAACTCATTCAAAAGCTCAGGAGCATCCGTTCTTAACATAACGACCTCATTCTGAGTCTCTTGGCCATGAAGAGTCAGCTTTCCATATCTGGACAAAAGAGTTTCAATTTCCTCCTCCAATCCTGTGGGAACACCCCAGCGTGCAAGGTGATGCAGGCTAGTGATAATCTCCTCAGCAGTATAATTAAGCGCAGCTGCATTCCAAAGAGATAAAGGGGTAATTCGGTAGGTATGGTAAGCAGGAGGACTTTTTATCAGCTCCGCGAAGGTCCCTAGCTTTTTCCTTGCCACCTCAAAATCCGGATGAGCACATTCCAGTAAAATTGTCCGGTCCCTGCGTACGATGCAAGCTCCTGATCCATTCATAGCTTTTCCTCCCTAGTGTTCAAGTGATTTAAGCTTGCGCTATGTAATTTTGTTTATTTTCATATAACAGGAAAAAGCCCATCCCCGCATAACGGTCATGAGCTTCCCTATCTGACTATTTAATGTAAGTGCTGCTGCGAAATATCATGGAGGGCTTCACCAGCTTCATCCGCAAAAATGTCGCTCACAGCCAGATCTCCAATCGACACAACGCCCACCAGCTTCTGGTCACGTGTCACCGCCAGCCTGCGAATTTGCCAGCCAGCCATTACCTCTGCAGCCTCATCTACTGAAGTATTCTCCGAGACGGTCTGAATCTCTTTACTCATTACAGTTTCCACTGAGGTTGAACCAGGATGTTTAGCTGCATAACCTCTAATCACGAGATCGCGGTCAGTAATTACGCCGAGCAGTGTCTTATGTTCTTCATTATCAACAACAGGTATAAATCCAGTGTCATAATCTCGCATTTTCACGGCAACTTCATACACATTATCTTGCAGCGTAACCGTTGCAGGCTCCTTCGTCATAACCTCTTTCACTGTCTTCAAGAATGAACCCTCCTAATCATGGTCTCCATGTTATGGGAATAGGTTCTCCTCTATGAAACGAAATTATACGATTGTGTTCTCACGCATACAGGAATTCGCCATAGCAATGAGCAGCTTCATTCCGTGCAGCATGGCATCTTCGTCAAAATCAAATTTGCTATGATGATGTGGATAGTCAGCCTCTTTATCCGGATTTCCGGCACCCACAAACATAAAGCAGCCTGGAATCTCCTTAACATAATAGGCAAAATCCTCAGCTGGCATCAGCTTTTCCATCCGAATCACTTCAACAGATTCTCCTAAAGCCGCTGGGGCCACCTCGAAAAACCGCTGCACTTCACCATCGTGATTTACGAGGGGAGGATATCCCATAACGTAATCTATCTTAGCTTCTGCCCCGTAAGCGCTGGCAATAGAAACGGTCATTTCTTCGATTCGCTGGCGTATCAAATGCCGTGTCTCCTCGTCGAATGCCCGTACTGTCCCTGTGATCCGGCATTGCTCGGCAATGACATTTTGGGCGAATCCTCCTTGGATGGTCCCTACACTGAGTACAGCGGGCTCCAGCGGGTTCACAGAGCGGCTTACAATGCTCTGGAGCTGGGTCACCAGCGCCGCTCCCGCCACGATGCTATCAATGGTACGGTTAGGCATGCCGCCGTGTCCGCCTTTGCCAATGATATCTATAAAAAACTCGTCCGCAGATGCCATCAACGGTCCCGGAGCACTCCCAACAGTTCCCATAGGCAATGGAGTCCACAGATGCAGACCATACACCGCATCCGCTCCTTCTAACATGCCTTCGGCAATCATCCCCTGCGCCCCTCCTGGGCATACTTCCTCTGCGGGCTGAAAAAGAAAACGCAGCTCCCCTTCCAGCTTTTCAAGCCGGCTGCTGTAGTAAGAGGCTACACCGAGCAGTATGGAAGTGTGGCCATCATGTCCACAGGCATGCATTACCCCTTCATTTTGCGAAACGTAATCCTTCTTGTTCTCCTCTTTAATAGGTAGGGCATCCATGTCCGCACGAAGAACCACAGTTTTCCCCGGCCGCTTTCCCCGTAGTATGCCAAGCACACCATACCCTTTCCCGCTTTTTCTGACTTCAATTCCAAATTCGGCTAACTTATCTGCTATAAATGCTGACGTTTCCTTTTCATGAAAAGACAACTCCGGATGACGATGCAAATGGCGTCTCCATTCCACGATCTCCGGCATGAGCGAATCAACCGCTAAGCTCTTCATAAGTTCTCCATCCCCTTCTCGATAAACCCGCATCCATAGCAAGCGATAGCAGTCCTGTTCACTTTGTTCCAGCCGCGAACGACTATAATTCTTTTATTGTAGCAGAAACGCAAAAAACTGGGTATTGTTAGGCACTGCCTACTCTTGCACAACCTTTAGAAACATACTATCATGAGGTAGAACATCAGCAATCGGATCAGAAATTCATCATTATACTTCATAAGGGGGATATGCGTGCTATGATTTTTGAGAACACGGGCCTCGTAGGATTGAAGAGTGATCTTCTCTATCTGGACGAGAGTGCCACAAAAGCTGGCTTCATCCGCTGGCAATGGGAATACTATCGTGCCACTTACGACTGCAAAATTGAAGACCCACAGGATGGTGGCGAATACTTCCTACGCATTAACACTCGCGCTGTCGAGGGAAAACTAGAGAAGTCTGATGCCGTACTTGCAATTGAAGCCGTATACTTAGGAAAAGCAACCTTCCCTCATGGCCTGGAATATGAATCTCCGGTGCCAAAACCAGTATTGGACACTGCTGCTAAGCGGATTCTTGAATTAAAGCAGCTGTTAGAGGCTTGAGTAACAGAAAGGGAACGACGAAACAAAATGTCAGCCTGCCCAAAAGAGGAACACCCGATTTCCAACTACTTATCTTAACACTACTACTTGTGGGTTTCGGTCTAGTCATGGTCTTCAGTGCTAGCTCAAGCTTAACCTTAGCAAGCTCGAAGTTCGGTAATGACCCTCTATTTTTCATTAAACGCCAAGTGATCTGGATCGTACTCGGAACCATTGTTATGTTTATAGCTATGAACATTCACTACAGTAAGTTTAAGAAGTGGTATGTACCTATTTTTATCATCACCGTTATACTTCTGCTCGTGGTAGCCTTCTCTGAAAAAATTAATGGTGCCAAGAGCTGGCTTAGTATCGGAACACTTGGAATTCAACCCACCGAATTAGCCAAAATATCGATTATCCTGTATATCTCAGCACTTATCACCAAAAAAGGTGAACGGTTTAGAGATTTCCGTACAGGATATATCCCTGTAATGGTCATCGTGGGTATTGTTGCCGGACTTATAATGATGCAGCCGGATTTAGGTTCTTGCCTTATTCTCGTAGCTACCAGCGGACTTGTTATTTATGCCGGTGGTGCCAGCATGAAGCATATTCTGGGCTCTATAGCACTGCTAGTGCTGGGTGTAGGACTAGTTATAGGCGCCAAAGCAACGATTGATTCCTTATCTCCATCCGATAAAGCCACTGACACTCAGGATTATAGAAAAGGTCGTATCGTTGCCTTTTTAGATCCTTATCAGGTTGCTGAGGGTGATGGTTATAACATTATTCAATCCTTAACCGCTCTTGGCCAAGGTGGAGTAAGTGGTTCCGGCTTCGGCAAAAGCATTCAAAAGCTGGACTATCTAAAATACCCTTATACGGACTTTATCTTCCCCGTAATTGGTGAAGAGTTCGGCTTTCTTGGGACCTCCATATTTTTGATGTTATATCTGTATTTTATCTGGCGAGGTATTCTAATCGCTTTAAGGTGTAAGGATCCCTTTGGTACGCTCGTCGGAATTGGGATTATGGGCCTCATAGCCATTCAGGCCTTTGTCAATATCGGCGGTGTAACCAATACAATCCCTCTTACCGGCGTTACCTTGCCGTTTATCAGCTACGGGGGCTCTTCACTCCTTGTCAGCATGCTGTGCATGGGAATTATGCTAAGCATCTCAAGAGAAACCAACCTTCCTGCCAAAGAGGAAGTAACGAAATCTGTAACAACGGTTAGACAGGTTCGTTCCCGGTAAGCTTTATAAAGCCGGAGGTTAGGGAATTTACACATAAAAAAGCAGCCCAGGGAATTAACCTTGGACTGCTTTTTTGTGTACAAGTTTTTTAAGAGATTTCATCATTCTTGAAAGCTACGCCTTCAACTTTGACATTTACCTCAACAATATGAAGTCCAGTCATGCTCTCCACAGCTTCACGTACGTTCTGCTGAAGCATCCGGCACACTTCGTGGATCGGTGTTTCATAGAGAACGATAATTCGTAGATCTACTGCTGCTTCCAGTTGTCCTACTTCAACGGTAACGCCCTTCTGAACGTTCTTACCGCTTAGACGTTTCGCCCAGCCTTCTGACAGGCCACCAGACATGGCTGCAATTCCCGGAGTCTCCAAGGCAGCCAAACCGGCAATTTTTGAGACGACGTCATTTGAAATTCGTATATTTCCCATTTCCAGTTGAAGTTGTTCTGCCATGCCATATCCCCCCTACACTCATTATCAATTATTGTAATTCCAAAACAGGCTAAAAAGCAAATCACTTTATCGCTTTCTCGTTTACACCTAGGAACAATTTGGGTATATTGATTATGAATTCAATCTAAATACATAGATAGGAGTGCCTTCACATTGAAAAAATGGATTTCACCATCACTGATGGGTATCGCCTTTATCCTTAGTGCGATCGGCCATTATGCCGATTGGGATCATACCCTGCAGTTCATTCTATCAGCAATCGCTGTGGTGTTTGTGGCTGGTTTTCTCGGCCGGGCCACTGAAAGTGTAGCTCATTATGCCGGACAACGACTGGGCGGCTTCCTAAACGCCACCTTCGGCAATGCTGCTGAGCTAATCATTGCCTTCTTCCTGGTTAAGGAAGGATTGTTCGACATGGTCAAAGCCAGTCTTACCGGTTCTATTATCGGCAACCTGTTGCTTGTTCTAGGATTGAGTATTTTCGCCGGCGGGATGAAGTTCAAAGTTCAGAACTTCAACGTAACCCTTGCCGGAATGAATGGCTCCCTGATGATCGTTGCCGTCATTGCCTTATTTGTTCCCGCTATGTTCTTTACCACCCACTCTATTACGGAGAAGGATACCGATGTGCTCAGTTTAATCGTTGCCGGGCTGCTCATCGCTTCGTACATAGCTTGGCTAATCTTCTCCATGATCACGCATAAGAAACATCTAGAGGACGTTACTGAAGAGGGTAAAGAAGAATTAGCTCATGAACATGCCCCTGCTTGGTCCAAAAACAAATCCATCCTTTATCTCGTGCTTGCCACTGTAATGGTAGCCTTCGTGAGTGAGTGGCTGGTAGGAACGTTAGAGACTTTGACAGAACGTTTCGGATTCAGCGAGCTGTTTGTAGGTGCGTTCCTCGTAGCTATCATCGGTAATGCCGCAGAGCATAGTGCAGCCATTATGCTGGCCATGAAGAACAAAATCGGTGCGGCAGTAGAAATTGCGGTTGGAAGCAGTCTGCAAATCGCCCTGTTCGTAGCACCTGTCCTAATCTTCGCCAGTTATTTCATGGGTGATACAATGGACATAGTTTTTACGACCATCGAAATTGTCGCCATCGGTGTAGCTGTCTTTATTGCCAAATCAATTACTCAGGACGGCTCGACTAACTGGTATGAGGGTCTCTTGTTATTAACGGTCTACCTGATTTTAGGAGTTTCCTTCTATCTTGTATAATCATTATTAACCATTGTACACAACAAAAAGCGCACATGAGCGATTCGTCCTCATGTGCGCTTCTATAAATACTTAAGAAACCGATATTTATTCTTCCTTCGCTTTGTTGTTCAAAGCCTCGTAGAGTACTGCTAAGTTACGCTCCAGCTTACTTAGTACCATCTTACCAGTAATCTCTGGGACCAAACCTGCTCTAACCGCAAAATCCACTTCTCTGGAGAAACCGTACATCTGGGTATCCAGCACTTCCTCATAGAGAGGGCAGTAGCGTGTTGCCAGATTCTCCATCTGCACTTCTATAAGTTGCTGAATTTTATCGGCATCTTCTTGTAGAAGATTGATTGCTTTAAGATTATACTGTTCCTGTAATTCCGATGAAGTCATGCCTCTATCCCCCCCATGTCCAAAAGTTAAGCTGCTTTTACTATTTTACTTAATATTAGACGAAATCCGGTATCAATACAACAATTCAGTTTATACTAACCATATATTTAAAAGAACCTGCTGCGTTATCCTATCAAGTTTCGTATCTACTTCTAGAAAAAACGCCCCACCGAAAACCGGTAGGACGTTTTTAGCACGACTATTACTCAGCAACAACTGTGAATTTCAAACCGTGTTTTGCAAACACTTCAGTCATTGCCTTCTTAGCTTCTTCAGCATCTGCCCCATGAACATGAAGCTCATAGCTTTGGCTGGATACCAAAGTAGTGAACAAACCAAGGATACTTTTAACATCAATGTACTTGTTGTCCGCTTGAAGAACGATTGAAGAGTTGAACTGGCCTGCCGTTTGGGCAATATCGACAATTGCCGCATTGTTACTGGACATAGAAATCCCTCCGCAACTTGATTATAAAACTTTAGTCTTTTGTTATCATTTCTTATGATACATTGAATCCGCTTACTTGTGCAAGGAGTTTTCTTGTTATTACATTTTATTTCAAGTTTTCAGGATTCAGACCTTCGAGTTCCGGCAACACAAAAATTCCATCCTTACGGATCAATACATCGTCAAAATAAATTTCACCGCCGCCATAATCGGGACGTTGGATCAACACAAGATCCCAGTGAATGGAGGAGCGGTTACCGTTATCTGTAACATCATATGCTTGTCCTGGCGTAAAGTGCAGGCTGCCTGCGATTTTTTCGTCAAAAAGAATATCATTCATCGGGTGAAGAATGTAAGGGTTAAAACCAATAGCGAATTCGCCAATATGACGCGCGCCGTCATCTGAATTCAAAATTTCGTTCAAACGAGCGGAGTCATTGCTGGTGGCTTCAACAATTTTTCCGTTCTCGAATTTGAATTTGATATTTTCAAAGGTCACTCCATTATATACTGACGGTGCATTATAGCTGATCGTTCCATTTACAGAATCGCGAACTGGGGCGCTGTAAACCTCGCCATCCGGAATATTTTTTTGCCCGGAGCATTTCTCTGCACCGATTCCTTTAATCGAGAACTTAAGATCTGTTCCAGCACTCAAAATATGTACCTTATCCGTTCTGCGCATGAGATCAGCTAAAGCATCCTGAGCCTTGTCCATCTTGGCGTAATCCAAATTACACACTTCGAAATAAAAGTCCTCAAACGCTTCAGTGCTAATATTCGCAAGCTGAGCCATGCTCGCATTCGGATAACGCAGTACTACCCACTTCGTATGCTTCACACGTTGTTCGCTATGCACTGGATGAGAGTACAACGAGTTATACAATTTCATATTTTCTTCAGGAACATCGGACAGATCGTTCACATTCTCACCTGCACGAATCCCGATATAACAATCCATTTGCTTCATCCGGTTCAAGTCAATTTCAGCCCATGTCTGAAGACTCTCACGAGTTGCGTATTTAAGCATGCTGCGCAGGACTGTACGATCTGTTAATTGTACAAAAGCATGACCACCGGCCTTGCCGATTTCCTCTACAACAGCTTTGATTAAATCTCTTTCATTGCCAATCATTTCGACGAGCACGTTCTCGCCTGGCTGGACATTTACAGAATAACCGACTAGGTTAGCTGCCAGCTTTTGAATTCTGGGATCTTTCATTGTGTATTCTTCCTTCCTCTGTCTAAAAAATAAGCAAGCTTTTCTATTGTAGCACGCCCTGTATGGAGCGCAAGACCTGTGGGATAATGTGAAAATCAACGAAAGCCTGAAAAATTCACCTGTGATACATAAGTTTCATTATCAGATTCATTTCCCGCCTCCGAATAGGTAACCTTACGATTTAAGGTGAGCTTTCTCGGCAGATTATGTTTTGTATCAACGGTTAAATGGTAGACAGTCTCAACATTAGCTTGTTTCAGCTTTTGCTGTAATTCATTATTTTTCTTCTCCCATAGCTCCACCAAAGCTTGCGTAACCGCCTGGTCGTTCTTTGTTATTTTTCCAGCAGAATCTGGTGTTTCAGGTCGAAGGTCTTGCATCTCTTTTTCCAATTCAGCAGTCAGCTGCTTTCTGGCCTCAGCAGGCGTCAGCTCGATCCGCAGCACATTTGTCCCTCTGCCTGCACCCGCATCTTCAGTCACATTAGCCTCCATGGATTGCAGCTCCTCCAGCTGTTTCAACGGATTAAGCAAAGCAAGCGGATTTCCGTCCTCAGAGGAACCTTCAGTGGTCAACGCTACCCATTCCCCCTCTTTTTTCTCTAGCTGACTATGGAAAGCTTTCATAGAAGTGATGCTGCTTTTTAAATCTTTAGCGCTATTTGCTGATTTTTTTGTGGCTGAGGATTTATCAGGAAGCAGTGTATACAGATTGACCTTCTTATGGTCCTGTACTGTGCCTTCGTAAAATATCATGGATTCCGGAACGGTCTTTCCACCTTTTGTAAGCATGGTTGACCCTTTAAAAGTAACCCCATCGCTGCCCGTTATACCCGCTAACACCAAACTCAGATCTTCCTTGGCTGGTTTATCTCTAATAACGCTGCAACCGCTGTTGAACACGCAGGACAAGGTAAAAATCATAAGAACTAACCCCTTCAGTAATAATGACTTTCTCACGGTCATCAGGCCTTTCTTGGAGTATTTTACTTTACAGCCCACTATAGGGTTCTCCCTTCCTGCGCGCCTTATACAGATGCAAATACGTTGCTGTAATCGGTTTCCATACATTGCTCTAACTTATGCGCGTTCGTCGCTTGCTTCTGAATGTCAGTACATACCACCTTCAGACTCACGAAGTTACCGCTGCCAGTCGCAGCGCCGTTGAAGCTTTCGGACACAGCTGACCTTAATTACAGTATTTTGCGGTATTTCGTATGCCAACGGACTCCATTGCAGCTATTGACCCGAAATGCGCCCGATATGCCCCTCATACTAAGCAATAGCGTCTCTGGTGTCCGAAACCTCACTTAAAAAGCTAAAATCATGCTAATAACGTCATCTGGGTCCGAATGCATCGCAGCGGCATGTATGATACACAGTCGAAGCAGCGAGCCAACTATCAAAACAATGACCAGCAACTCCTTATTACGGGAGAACTGCTAGTCACGTGCCGATGCGCGAATATTGCCGTTACAGTCGCCGCACCGTTGTCTCTAACGGACACAGCTGACCCTTAACGCAGCATTTCCCGATATTTCCCATACCAACGGACTCCAGCACAGCTATTGACCTTAAAAACACACAAAATGAGTCTTTTTCCAAGCTATAGCGTCTCTGGTGTCCGAAAACATGCCCCAAAGGCAAAATACACGCCAATAGCGTCTTCTGAGTCCGCAAGCCTCGCAGCATGATGGATACACAGTCGAAGCAGCCAGCGATCTGCCAAAACAAAAAGCAGCGACTCTCCAAATACGGGAGAACCGCTGCTCTGCTATCTTTTTTTACTTATGAGGCAATCCCTTCACACCGCTGCCATTCTATTTAGTGTCAACGATCACCTGGTTACGCCCATTGTTCTTAGCTTTATACAGTGCCATATCCGCTCGATAGAACAGGGATTCGACACTTACACGTTCGTCCATCCAGCTCCATTCTGCTATACCGCAGGACACTGTTACATTAGGTTCGGTTTCATTCATCACTCGCTTACGAATACGTTCAGCCACATTTACTGCCTGTTCTACTCCCATTAATGGTAAATAGACCGACAGTTCTTCTCCACCCCACCTCGCAGCAATATCCCCTTGACGGATGGAGGACTTCACAATTTCACTGACCTCTTTTAAGATCTTGTCGCCCTTTTGATGACCATAGGTATCATTCACCATCTTGAACTGATCGATATCCACAACAATTAAGCAACCGCAAAAATCTGTAGACTGCCGTTCCTTTATTTCTTCGTCCAGATAATGACGAGCATAAAGTCCAGTTAGGCTATCTCTGTTCGCTAGACGTCTAACTTCGGCATGCAGCCTTGCATTCCCTACAGCTAGTCCAATATGCCCCGCCATCGCCTGAAGCAATCTGTAATTGTCATAAGAGAAATAATGGGCATCGCGATGCGCCAACATGATGGCACCACGCACTTCACCACCTACACTTAAAGGTGTGGCAATCAGCGACTGCGACCCGGTAGCATTCATTAAACGAGAAGTAGTATTAGGATTATCTATGTAGTTAGACATGATTAATGATTCCCCAGTAGTATAGACCTTCCCGCCTAAACCTTGTCCTACTTCTAAAATTTCATTTTGCAAGGAGGAATGATTGCAAGCAATAACCTCTAGCCCGCCCTTTTCTTCGTTCATATGTAAAATACAGCAGTAGTCTGCACCAAACATCTCCAACAGCTCTTCAAACGCAAATTGAAAAATATCCCCTAAACGCAAGCTCTGATTCAGCCGTTGTGTAAGTTCGTTACTCATACGCAGCTCACGAATGAGCTGATTGGAGCGTTCATACAGCTTGGCATTCTCAAAAGCAGTACCTGCGGTATCCGCCACCATCGAGAGAAACCGTAAATCTACATCCATAAAGATCGAGTTATCCATCACCATGTCGAATACGCCATAAACCCCTTGCTTCCCGCCTAGCGGAAGACCAATCTCTACAATGTGTTGATCTTCAGTGTTGGTGTTCAGAGCAACACGGCCGTCTTTAAATGCTCTAGCGCAGACATCATCACTGGACATCTGAAACGGTAAAGGTTTGACCTGCGGATGAGTGCTGCGGTGATCTTGCGACATAAACAGCTCAAGCCTAGCACCAGGGTACATTGCAGAAATGCTATCTATAACCTCCGTAAGCACAGCGTTCACATCAATATTGTCATGCATCCGCTGAACGATCTGAAATAACAAGGAGCGGCGATTGCTCTCACGTTCAGCATGTTGATGAACACTCGCAAGATCAGTTACAAAAATATGTTCAAACTTATGATAGAATATGGTCCGGTACTGCAAAGATATAGCCTCAGCAGTATCTCGTCCACCCATTAAATATTGTTGTGTCGGCATAGCACAGCCCAGGAAGGCAAAAATTTCTTTGTCAACGCGAGTGATGAGCGGTATAGTAAAAAAGCTCATATCCTGACCCTGCACCGTAAGTTGAACAGATGAGGTTGCGCCAGAAAGTAAACTAGCTGCAGCCGCTTGCTCCCATTGGTGCCTCCATCGTTCTTGCTGATCGGCAATATTAGCAAAATATCTGCCTTCAAAATTCAGCACACACCAATCCCATGATTTAGCGAATGGTAGAGCCTCTAGCCCATCGATCCATTCCTCGAAGCTGTCTGCAATCAGATTGGCCAAATATGGGAAGTCATGGGACACTATTTCCGTTTCCCTAAGCCAGGCGGTGGGATCTTCGGAATCTCTACTAGTGTGCAATTTGTCCTGTATCAGCATACGACTGTCTTGAGAAGCGTATGCTTTCTGTTCTGACATAACGAAGATCCCCTTTGCTTCTCATTTAAGAAAAAAAACCTTCCCAATTAACATCTAATTAACTATATTTTACTCCCTTTCTTTGTGTATTGCATTATATTTTCCTTATTTCCGGGATTTTTTTTAGGACCAAAGAACTAACGACAAAGAATGACAAAAACTCTTTTAATATGCGCTTGACTTTATATGCTACTTTCATATAATATTTATTGTTGAACAAGACTGTAACAAGTCTTACTTGGGCGTAACGTTGTGTCACCCTCACGCATTTCGTTACTGCCAGGGCAGCGGCTGAACTTCCCTGGTAGTGTGGAAGCCATTAATGCTAATCACGGATACGAAATGCGGCGCAAATAGAGCCCTAACCTGAAATTTCAAATATAAAGGAGTCTACTATAACATGGCACGTTACACCGGACCTAAATTCAAACTCAGCCGCCGTCTGGGCATTTCCCTTAGCGGTACAGGCAAAGACCTGAAACGCCCTTTCCCACCAGGACAACACGGCGCTAACCAACGCAGAAAAGTAAGTAACTACGGAATGCAGCTTTTGGAAAAACAAAAACTGCGTCACATGTACGGCTTGGGAGAGAAACAATTCCGTACTCTCTTCGCTAAAGCACAAAAACTTCCAGGTCTTGCGGGCGAAAACTTCATGTTCTTGCTTGAAAGCCGCTTGGACAACCTAGTTTACCGTCTTGGATTTGCTAACTCCCGTGCTGGAGCACGTCAGTTGGTATCCCACGGACACGTAACTGTAAACGGCAAAAAAGTCGACATCGCTTCTTACCGTGTAAGCTTGGGCGACGTTATCGGTCTTCGCGAGAAGAGCCAAGGCATGGCTTCCATTAAAGAAGCTCTTGCTAACCGTAACCACCTTCCAGCTTACCTGGAATATGCTGAAGGATCTTTCGAAGGTAAATATATTCGTTTGCCAGAACGTTCCGAGCTTTCCCAGGATATCGATGAGAAACAAATCGTCGAGTTCTACAACCGTTAATATCTCGCTTTTAGCGGGTATGACCAAAGCCTCCGGATTAATCCGGGGGCTTTTTGTTATGTCAATATCCTAAATTCCATGCCGTTTGTAAAAGGTTATGCTTCCGCAAATCATACCCTAAATTACTTTATTTATAATTTTTGCACAAAAGTCGAATCTTAAGACCATGAGAATCAGGTAGAAGCGCATTCAAAAACGCCAATTTATGCTATAATAATTCCGTTAAAAGGAGGAATTATCGTCGATGGCTCAAGAGAACAAGAAAAAAAACGCTAAGAAGCCTTCACCCCGCAGATCCGCCCTAAGCAGGTTCGGTTCTGTAGTTAAGTGGATGTTTATTCTTGGAATAATAGGCGTTCTATTTGCCGGTGGTGCTGTAGCAGGCTATGTCGCTTCCATTGTGAAGGATGAACCTGTTCGCTCCGAAGAAATGATTCAGCAGCAGGTCAGTCAAAATGCGATCACCGGATTCGCTTATTTCCGAGACGGCGCACCGATCGGCCAGCTTCGGACAGAAGAAGACCGAAGGCTCATTGAATTCAACGATATCCCCCAGCTTATTATCGATGCAGTTCTCGCTATAGAGGACAATAATTTTAATGAGCATAATGGCGTGGATTTCAAAGGCACCTTACGTGCCGTCAAACAAAAGCTTCTCAATGAATCCGTTCAGACCGGAGGCAGTACACTCACCCAGCAGCTCGCAAGACGTGTATTCCTGAATCTGGATCGGACAGAAGATCGCAAAGTAAAAGAAATTCTACTTTCTCTTAGATTGGAACGCTTCTTGACCAAGCAAGAAATATTAACGGCTTATCTGAATAAGGTTCCTTTCGGCAATGGCTCGAATGGCTACAATGTATTCGGAATTAAAGCAGCAGCCAAGGGAATATTCGGTCTAGACGATCTGGACAAATTGAACGTGGCTCAAGCAGCTTATTTGGCTGGTCTTCCGCAGCTCCCTTCCACTTATTCTGCATTTAATGGCATAGGTGAATTCAACGAAAAAGCTTTCAACAGAGCTATGGACCGTCAACATCTTGTACTTCGTCGTATGCTTGAAGAGAATAAGATTACTACCTCTCAATATGATGAAGCCCTTCAATTTGATATCAAGAGTTCTCTGGCGCCGCACACCAAAAAAGCCTATGCTACCTATCCATATCTGATGATGGAGACTGAGCGTAAAGCATCCGAGATCCTTCTATCATTGAATGAAGAGAAAAATGGCACAACGGATGCCAATAGCACTACTGACAATGCCGTGTTACTTGAGGAAGCAAGGCAGCAGCTCATGACCGGCGGTTATCGAGTCTACACAACCATTGATAAAAAAGTTTACAATGCAATGCATAGTGTCTCAGAAGACAGCAATAATTTTACTAAAGACAGCAAAACCAAAGGTATGGAACAAACGGCTGGCATGTTAATCGACAACAAAAGCGGAGCCATTCTCGGCATGATTGAGGGTCGCGACTTCAATATTGAGCAGATGAATTATGCTACCCAAATGATCCGTCAGCCCGGATCGACTATGAAGCCAATTTCAGCTTATTTACCAGCCTTAGATGCAGGGCTGATTCAGCCTGCCGGGATTGTGGATGACGCGCCAATTATTCTAAAAGATGGCGGAAAAGGATTCCACATTCCTAAGAATGCCAACAATCGCTATCAAGGTCTGGTCACTGCCCGTTACGCACTTAACAAATCGCTCAACTTGCCTGCGCTTAAGCTGTTTAATGAAAAGGTCGGAATAGAGAAATCTTGGGCCTTTACTAAAAAGCTGGGGATCACCACCCTCACAGATGATGATTACAGCGCGCAGACCGGGGTTATAGGCGGTCTGAAATACGGAGTATCCGTAGAAGAGTTAACCAATGCCTATTCCGCTATCGGTAACCAAGGAGCTTTTAATGATGCCTACATGATTGAGAAAATTGTCAATTCAGAGGGCAAAATTATCTATCAGCACAAGGTTAATCCTGAGCAAGTATTCTCTAAGCAAACAGCTTACCTAATGACAGATATGCTGCGAACTGTAATTACAGAGGGTACAGCCAGCACCGTAAAAAGAGAATACAAACACTCTAAAGAAATTCCGATTGTCGGTAAGACTGGATCTACCCAGAATTATGGAGACGTATGGTTTATGGGCTACACTCCTGATGTCACACTTGGAATGTGGGTCGGCTACAAAGAGCAAATCAACACCCTTACGGGAGATACACAAAAACGTCAAGCCCAAACATTATGGGCAAAAGTGTTGAATGCTGTCATTGATAAGCAACCGGAACTATTCGTCACAGACAAATTTGCACAACCTGAGGGAATTATCAAAAAGACAGTTTCCGCATATAGCGGCAAACTGCCAACATCCCTGACTGATAAATTCACAACGGATATATTTAATACAAAATATGTGCCAAAAGAGAGCGACGACGGGATTTCCAAAGCCAAGTATATTACTTACAAAGGCGTCAATTATATCCCGTTGGAAGGCACTCCAGAGGAGTTCCTAAAGGAAAAAATCGTCGTTAAACGCGAGAAGCCGATACAGGAACTAGTCAAAGAACTCCTGGCTGCCTTCCCTAAGATGAAGGATCATAAATCACTGGAGTATTATATGCCAGCCGATGCCAAGACGGATTTCCCAACAGAAGTTGATCCACGTGTGGACGATGGGGCTTCCCCTGCTGCTCCCGGAAATGTTAACGTCTCTTATAGCACTGGTAAAGCGGTCATCAGCTTCTCCGCTAGCAGCTCGGCAGATGTTGTGGGATACCGCTTATATCGTTCATTAAACGGAGGTTCTTTCCAGAAGCAATCTATACTCATGGCAGATGAGAACAAGGTATTCACACCGGGTACACCTGCAAGTGCTAATGCAACCTTTTATGTAACAGCCGTGGATGTTGCAGGTAATGAGACGGCTTCTGGCAGCGTTGCTGGAGGGATTACACCAACACCCGAAGCAACTCCTACACCTGATCAACAACCTGGTACAGAGGCGCCTACAGAGCCTGAGACGACACCAGGAGACGTTATTGAGGATCCAGGTAACATTCTCCCGCTACTACCGACGGAAACACCAGCCGGCGGAGGTAACAGTACTGGAGGCAGTAATAATACCACAGCAGGTAATAATGCAGGGACACGTTAACCCAAAGATCATTAAATAATTTTACACAGCAAAACACCGTTCCCATGAATTCATCCGGGAACGGTGTTTTTTTACAATTCATTCTAATCCTCAATCGTGGATAGATCTCCTGTCGGTAGATGCAGCTCCCATGCCTTCAGTACACGCCGCATGATTTTACCTGATCGTGTCTTCGGAAGTTTATCCTTAAACTCGATTTCCCGCGGGGCAGCATGTGCAGACAGACCCGCTTTGACAAAAGCGGCGATCTCCTCTTTCAAGGCAGCAGTTGGAGTATAACCTTCTCTAAGCGAGATAAAAGCCTTAATAATCTCCCCCCGCACAAGATCCGGTTTGCCGATTACACCCGCTTCTGCCACTGCCGGATGCTCCACTAATTTGCTCTCCACTTCAAATGGACCAATACGCTCACCAGAAGAGTTGATGACATCATCAATTCGTCCCTGAAACCAGAAGTATCCTTCGTCATCCATATAAGCTGAATCGCCAGAAATGTACCAGCCAGGAATCCGGAAATATTCCTCATACTTCGTCTGATTGTTCCAGATCGTTTTCATCATGGATGGCCATGGAGTTTTTATCGCAAGATTCCCCATAGAAAAAGGCGGGAGAACATTACCCCGGTCATCCAGAATCGCTGCTTCAATCCCCGGTAACGGACGGCCCATCGAGCCTGGTTTGATATCCATTGACGGATAATTACAAATCAATTGTGCCCCTGTTTCAGTCATCCACCAAGTATCATGAATACGCTGATTGTAAAATTTATCTCCCCAACGTACTACTTCCGGATTTAACGGTTCACCAACCGATAGAACATGACGCAAACTGCTTAAATCAATCCCCTGTAAAGAGTGCTCCCCTGCACCCATTAACATACGAAAAGCTGTAGGTGCGCTGTACCATACAGATACCTTATTCCGTTCGATTGTCTTATACCAATCCTGAGGACTAAAGCGGCCGCCTCTGACTACATTGGTCACCCCGTTTAACCAAGGGGCAAATATGCCGTATGAAGTTCCGGTCACCCAGCCAGGATCTGCCGTACACCAGTATATATCGTCTTGACGTAGATCTAGCACTACTCTACCTGTATAATAATGTTGAATCATTGCTCTATGCACATGATAAACGCCTTTGGGCTTACCTGTAGAACCAGAAGTATAATGCATAATAAGGCCATCGTCCAAATCAAGCCATTCTAAATTAAGATCAGCAGAAACGTTAGCCATCTCTTCTGCGAATCCTAAGTTTCCTTGCTCAATATCAGTTGCTCCACCTACTAGAAAAATATGACGCAGCTCAGGAAGCTCTTCTCGCTTGACCCGATGCAGCAATTCTGGCGTAGTTACCAGCGCAACAGCCCCACTATCCTCCAAACGATCCTTAACCGCTGTTTCCATAAAGGCTTCGAATAAGGGCCCTGCTATGGCTCCGATTTTGAGAATACCTAGCAGACTGAAATACAGTTCCGGTTGGCGAGGCATAAAAATAAATACCCTATCTCCTTTACCGATGCCATATTTACGCAATACATTTCCGAACCGGTTCGACCGCTCCTGCAGATCGGCAAATGTATAGGATTCTTCCCGTACAGTGTCACTGTAGAGTAGGGCCGTTGCCGCTCCCCGCCCTTCATCCACATGGCGATCAACGGCTTCATAGGCCATATTAACCTTGCCGGTTTCATACCATGAGAAATTACGTTCAACATCCTCCCACTCAAAATTGGCTACTGCCTCCGCATAATCAGACATATTGGAGCTCTGCACACGACCCGGCAAAATTTCGCTATGGACTTGACCCATCACTCTTGCCTCCCTCACTCGTTTGATTTAAGCTTTAAGGGTAAGACTCATGTTTTAAATAATGATGTCAATGCAATGAATGTGAATTTTTTATGTCTGAATTAGTATACCATAGCAAGCGTTTACATACCATTTTTTTGATCTGAAAGGAGCACTTTCATGGAGCATCGCAAAATCCCTATTTCCCATACTCTCTCCTATATGGGTAGAACGATAACTGTGAGCGGACCCCGATCTCCCGAGGACCTTGAAGTCCTGCATATGCATCAGGACCTTGATGCTTTCCGCAGGCCCTTAGAGCAGCAAGAGGCGCTCGTAGAGATCGCCAGCTTGCCAGAGGGCCGTGTAATTACCGCAGTAGAGAATGACGTTATAGTAGGCTATGTGACCTTCCATTATCCAGATGAAATGGAGTTATGGTCACAGGGTGGTATGGAGGATCTTATTGAACTTGGAGCGATAGAGGTGAGTAATGATTATAGAGGGGCCGGACTAGGCCGGCTGCTGGTTTCTACTGCTTTTGAGCGGGAGCAATTGGAGAATTGTATTGTTTTTACAACAGAGTATTACTGGCACTGGGATTTAAAAGGCAGTGGGCTGGACGTATGGGCCTATCGCCAGATGATGGAACGGCTGATGAAGACCGTAAATATGGTTTGGTATGCTACGGATGATCCAGAAATTTGCTCACATCCCGCTAACTGCCTAATGGTTCGCATTGGACAAGAGGTGCCCATGTCCTCCCAGGAGACCTTTGACAGAGTACGTTTTAGACAACGCTTTATGTATTGATCATTAAATATGCTGCAGCATAAATTCTAATATGGAATGCGAGCGTTGTGAAGATTGTACTGTAAATTCCCTGAAATTCACCTCAGCTGATCCATCAGACTTATCTGACATGGAGCGAATGATGACAAAGGGCGTGGCGTTCATATGACAGACTTGGGCAACCGCCGCCCCTTCCATTTCCACACAAGCTCCATCCATTTGCTCTCTTAATTCAGCTACAATCTCCGCATTAGAAATGAATTGATCACCAGATAACACCTTGCCTATCAAGTACTTTTGACCTAGCTCATTGCATGCCTTCTCAGCAAGCTGCACTAGCGCAGGGTCTGCCTGGAAGACGGAAGTCTCCTGATAAGGAATTTCGCCTCTTGCGAACCCAAGCCCCGTAGCATCCATGTCATGTTGTACACATGTAGACGATATAACAATATCTCCAATATTCAATTCAGCATGTACTGCTCCAGCAACCCCAGTAAACAGCACACGGGATACGCCAAAATTATCAATTAGAATCTGAGTCGTAACTGCTGCATTTACTTTACCCACGCCAGATTTACAGAGCACTACGGATTTTCCTAATATGTTTCCTATGTAATATTGTATACCTGCTTTAACTTTTGTCCGCTTGTCCTCCATACCCTCTAGAAGCAGCTTGATTTCTTCATCCATCGCTCCGATTAATCCGATGATTTCACTCACAATAAATACCTCCTTTGAAGATTTATTTAGCAAATAAAAACATAAAAAGCTCCATAAGGAGCTTTTTACGGAATAACTGTTCAGTTCTTAAATTACTTATTCAGATGATTAACCGACAAGCGGAGAATCGTTTCATGAGGCAGGATAACCCGCGGATTCTCAACGGTTTCTTTCTTCATAAGCTTGGTCAAAAGTCTCATCGCAACTGCGCCCAAATCGTACATAGGCTGAGCTACGGTTGTCAGCAAAGGACGAACCATCGAAGCCATACGAATATTATCCACACTAATGATGGAGAAATCATCCGGTACCTTCAGACCTTCATCTTGAATACTGTGAATGGCACCAATAGCCATTTCATCCGTTGCCGCAAAAATAGCGGTTGGTTTCTTCTTGAGTCCAAGGAAATACTTCATTGCTTCTACACCAGATTCATAGCGGTAGTTACCGATGCGTACCAAATCCTCTTGGTACTCGATTCCTGCCTGTTCCAATGCTTTCTTGTAACCATGGAAACGTGCATATCCATTTGCAGGATCCTGCAGTGTGCCACTGATCATAGCGATCTCACGATGACCGTGACGAATCAATGTGTTCACAGCATCAAAAGCAGCGGTTTCATGATCGATGTCAACGGAAGGATAAGTTCCCTTCTCATCCCGTGTAGCACATAGAACAATCGGAACTGCAGAAGTCTGGAAAGCTTGAATATGTTCGTCAGTTACTGTACCCCCCATGAAGAGCAGACCATCGACCTGTTTCTCCAAAAGGGTATTAATGACACGAATTTCTTTCTCTTTACGCTTATCCGCGTTACACAATATGATATTGTAATGATACATGTTCGCGATATCTTCAATCCCGCGTGCAATTTCTGCAAAAATCGAGTTTGAAATATCAGGGATGACAACCCCAACGGTTGTCGTTTTCTTACTGGCAAGACCTCTTGCCACGGCATTGGGACGATATCCCAAACGTTCAATCGCTTCAAAAACTTTCTTCCGGGTCTGCGGTTTCACGTTAGGGTTATTATTCACAACCCGTGATACCGTAGCCATAGATACGCCTGCTTCTCGAGCTACATCGTAAATGGTTACCGTCAAATTACTCTCTCCATTGCGATAAATTTTATCGTTCGACTAATTAAAAATATGATACGACACTTTGTACATTTGTGCAATGATAACGCTTCATTTTCCTTTCAAAATTTCTTTCAAGGCTGAAAACGTCACCCTGGATTAAAATTGTGACCAGTGCTGGTTAACCTGTCCAAGAGCATCAATAATGTAACTTCTATCTATCGTAACAAAAAGTGAGTGAAAAATCCAACATTCCGTGAAAAATTTTCATTATTTTCACACAATTTTTTTATAATCTTCATTTTCAGCCATTTGGAAGGTTAATTGAGACAATCTTCGACTAGTTTCTTCCATCCAATACTGGTCTGACAGCTTCTCAGCTAAACGATAAATATCGAGAAGCATATCGACTCGGCTCTGAATCCTCTCTCGGATTATCGTCTCTAGTTCTGATATTCCCCCTATTATAGTTTCTGACAAGGATTCTTTTAATACACTGGCCAATTCATTTCTCTCCGTAAACAAAAAATCTTTTCCCGGATCATCTCCACTGAGTTCTTTTACTAATTTGCCTAGATCTGCTTTAATAAACTGCAAAGGTTCATAACTAGCGCATTCCGGGCAGGTATAGACAGGAACATGGGTAATCTTCATCTTCGTATTAAAAATCAAAGAATGCATATGTAAGTTCATGAGGCCACCACAACTGCACAACTTCTCCATCAAATTATCTTTATACATCTTCTACACCTCTTGCACAAAATTAATAAAGCACAAAGTTTGACTTTTTCAACTTCTATATTCGACTCTACTCGATTAAAACCCTCCTTTATTGCATATAATGATTAAATTGGCAATTTGTCTATAATTTACATCCCTAAAGATGACTTCATATTTTAAATTTGATAGAATAATGAAAGAATCATGGGAATCGAAAGGAGCTTAACTAAATGAGACTAGCCGGTAAAAAGGTCATAGCACTCGTAGACGATGAATTTGAAGATTTGGAGCTCTGGTATCCCGTGTATCGGGTGAGAGAAGAAGGTGCCGAGGTTCATTTGGCAGGTCTGGAAAAAAATAAGACGTACATCGGTAAATATGGCGTACCAGCTAAAGCAGAATACTCCTGGGACGAGCTTAATGCCGCAGATTATGATGGGATTTTGGTTCCAGGCGGCTGGGCTCCTGATAAAATCCGTAGATACAGTGCCGTTCTAAAGCTTGTACAGGATTTTAATGCGGCTAAAAAACCGATTGGGCAGATCTGCCATGCAGGCTGGGTATTAATTTCTGCTAAAATTCTGGAAGGTGTAACCGTCACCTCCACGCCAGGCATCCGTGATGACATGGAGAATGCCGGAGCCATCTGGAAGGATGAGGCTGTAGTTACGGATGGACATATCATCTCCGCTCGCCGCCCGCCAGATCTTCCGCCATACGGGAAAGCCTTTTGCGATGCACTCGCTGGGGAATAAAAACAGTAGGTATATAGTTTAAAATCAAAAAAGCCCTGTTTCTCACAATTTGAGGAACAGGGCTTTTGATTTGAGGCTTTAAAATCCAGATGGTTATCTAATCCGCACAGAATCCGTCTCCATGATCATATTTGGATAATTTGTAAACCTAAAAGTCAAAGGTTGAGGCAGCTTTTCTTTGCCTACGTTGAGAAAATAAGTTATTGTAGTTCCCTTAGCGTCCTCACGGTATTCTCTATATCTAGAATAACCCTCAGAATCATGTACAAGCCAATGTCCGCTTCCAGCGCTATCCACAAAATTATCGTCTATCCCAAAACCGGTTGCTTCATGCAACTCCTCAACTTTTTTGGGAATCAATAAGTCCAATACTATAATTCCCTGCTCTTCGTCCGCGGTCCGTTTAGAAATTGTGAGGTAGCTATCCGGTGCCTTTAAAATCTGCTGTGTTTCCGTGTTAATCACTAACTCCACCTTAGATTTATCCAGTGCTGAAATCCCCTCAATTTCAAGCTTGATTGGATCATCGGGTCTCATATTATCGTTATGGTAGATATTTGTCTGTGGGCCGCCATTTGTTAATGAAACACTACCCAACCCATTTAAGGTCTCTTGATCCTTCCCTTTTCCCATAATTAACTTAGGCGAAAGTGTTCTAAAAATCTTCATTTTATTATCGCCGTCATAAGATTCTTGCGTATAAATCCCAGTAGGCCCCATATAAACATTATTCACTTTGATCTTCTGTCCAGAAACAGCCAAACTATCCTTCAGATCAACGAACTCTCCTTCAAAATAATCTTTATCAGTATCCATAGGAATGGTGACGCTTAATTTTTTGATATCACTGTTCATGATAATATGTTCAATTGTTGCTGGAAAAACCGATAATGTAACATTCAACTTCTCCAGCAACTCATCTTGGTATTTATCCCACACAATTTGTTGAAACATATAAGTCGTACCAGGAGAACCATCCTCCTCACTCACGGAGTTACTAACGCCACTATAGCCACTCATTGAAAATTTATCCTCTGGCGCTTTTTTCAAAGACAACCCCATGAATTGCATCTTCTGATCCGTATTGTTCTGGATTGTATAAAGCACCACAATGCCTCTTCGGTCTGCAATGATTCCATTAACAGTCCATGTTATCCCGTCCACCTCAGGAGAAGAGATATTTACCTCCTTCATCATCCCCGCATCAAGTGCTGATTTAATCGTCAGATTATTAGCAATAACGGGTCTAAACACTTCAAGCTGACCCCAGCTTTTTGGAGGTAATTGCGCACGTACGGGATTTATCATCTGATTTGCCCAAGGCAAAATTATAAGTAAGGCGAATGCCAAGACTACCAATACAACAACAGCGTACTTTTTTCTAAAAGGCAAACGTGAACGGTTCCCTTGCTGCATCCCCTTGCGGATCGCGGTGTCCAGTTTTACATCCAGAATTTCTTCTGCCTCCGCATCGATTTTCTGAAAATAATCTTTAAGCAGCTTCTCTTCAGACTCAGCCATAAAATAGCTCCCCCTTCCGCTTCATTTTGTCACGCAGTTGTTTTAATCCTTTATTCAGCCATGTCTTCACTGTGCCCTCGGGTTTATCCAGCACCTCTGCAATCTCGGCAAGGGTCATATCCTTGTAATATTTGAGCACCAGCACTTGGCGATATTTGGGTTTCACTCCATCCAGCGCTTGTTCCATGTCCAGTCTGCGGTCACTTTTCATCTCCATGATCCCCTCATCACTTCGAGCAGCTTCTGCGACTGTATTCCTCTTTCGGCGTTTCAGCTCATCATTACAGCAATTAATCAAAATTCGTGTTAACCAAGGAGCGAAACGCTCCGCATCTTTTAAGCTTTTTCGTTTAATCCATGCGCGGCAGGTTGCCTCCTGCAAAACCTCCAGCGAATCCGCTTCATTTCGCAAATAGCTGTAGGCAATGCTATAAAGTTTTCTTTTCTGTCCAGCCACTTGCTCATAAAACAGCTCTTCATCCGTAGCAGCCATTTCCATTTCGTCATTTATAATGTGATCCATTTTCGGCCTGCCTCCCCCCTTGCCTTTATTCTTAAATCGGTTCTGTGTAACTCTCTCTATGTATTGACTGCGCCGCAGGGCAAACGGTTTTGTTTTTTTAAAAAGTATGGCTTAAATAAAGAAAAAGGCTCGGCAAGAATGCCGAACCTTGATATGAAATGAATAAAAGTTACAGTAACTTTAGGATGAGGCTTTCTCCTGTAGTTCCCCGCTTGATCCAAGTGTAAGACCACTTTTTTGGGCAAACGCAGTTAACATTTCTTCCGTCTCTGAGCTTGTACGATGGTGGAAACACGCTTTGGCGATTCTTTTGGCATCCTTGGCCAGTGTGTTCAGTGTGCGGTGTTTAACCTTCAGCAGCGCCTGCGGCGACATGCTGAGTTCTCTAATTCCAAGCTCCAGCCAAAGAGGCAAAGAACGCTCATCCGCCGCCATTTCACCACATACACTGATATCAATCTTGGCATTACGTGCCGCTTCTACCGTCATACGGATCATTCGCAGAACCGCTGGATGGTACGGATGATACATATGAGCAATTTGTTCATTCATACGGTCTACCGCTAACACATATTGAACCAAATCATTAGTGCCGATACTGAAAAAGTCAACTTCCTCAGCCAGTAAATCAGCAATCATAACCGCCGCTGGAACTTCAATCATAATACCCACAGGAAGATTCCGGTTAAAAGGGATATCTCGTTGCTCCAGCTCAGCTTTCACTTCTTCTAAAACAACTTTTGCCGCCTGCACTTCCTCTACGGAAGAAATCATTGGAAACATCAACTTTACATTCCCGTATGCACTTGCCCGCAGAATGGCACTTAGCTGAGTTTTGAACATATCTAATCGGTCCAAGCTGATGCGAATCGCCCGGTAACCAAGGAAAGGATTCTGCTCTTCAGGCAGCTGGATATAATCCAACTGCTTGTCCCCGCCAATATCCAGCGTACGAATCACTACAGTGTTATTGCCCACCTTCTCGACAACCTGTTTATACACTTCAAATTGTTCATCCTCAGTTGGAAAAGATCTGCGGTCCATATAAAGAAACTCCGTGCGGAACAGGCCTACGCCTTCAGCTCCATACTTAAGCGCTATGTTGAGTTCTTTAACTGAACTGATATTGCCGGCAAGTCGCAGGTTCACACCATCCTTGGTAACAGCCTCCACGGTGGCGAGCAGTTCCAGTTGCTCTTTCTTTTTATGCTGTTTATCCCGAATCGCTACGTATTCATTTATCGTAAGTTCATCTGGATGGATTTGTACAGATCCGGTATCACCGTCGATCACAAGCATGTCCCCGGTCTGAATAGGATTAGACAGATTATTCTCCAAGCCTGCTACAAGAGGAATGCCTAGCGCACGAGCCATAATGGAGGAATGTGAGGTTTTACCGCCCATCATGGTGACAATACCTAGAACATAAGTTGGATTCAAGTGAGCTAGCTGGGAAGGAGACAACTCCTTCGCAACAAGAATATATGGCTGTGTATCCGATGGTAACGTAACCTCTGGAGCGCCTAAAAGATGTTTTAAAAGACGGTTTCCGACATCCTTGATATCCACCGCCCGCTCCTTCATGTACTCATCGTCTAGCAGATCAAACATCGCTACAAAATGATCAATCGCTTCTTTCACAGCTACTTCTGCCGCCTTGTACTGGCGCTCAATGATCCCGCGGATTTCACTCATGAACACAGGATCATCTAAGATCGCCAGATGAGCATCAAAAATACTCGATTCCTCCGGACCTACCACTTCTCTGAACTCTTTTTTGATGAATTCAATCTCGTCCTTAGAGGTACGGATACCTTCGTATAAACGCTCAAACTCCTTAGCTAGATCCACTGGGTTCACTTGTGTATCCGGTAAGCTCCATTCCCAGTTCGGCAAGACAAAGGCCTTCCCGATAGCTACACCTGCTGCTGCGCCTATGCCTTGTATCATCCTTCAATCCCTCCAACGTTACTTTCGTGTAAGACTACGGACATTACTGATGATTGCCCCTTTTTAACATTTTTAAATGGAGCATAGCTCCATGATTTGACTCGATCAGGATTCGTGATCACCATCGGTGTAGCCAATGAGGCCGCATGTTCACGCAAATAAGCGAGGTCGAATTTAACAAGCAATTGACCTGGCTCCACGCTGTCGCCTTCTTTTACAACCGCCTCAAAGGGTCCCTTGAGCTGTGAAGTGTCGATCCCTATATGCATGAGTACCTCCAACCCTTCCGGCGTCGAAATACCCACGGCATGCATTGTAGGATAGACGTGCATAACTTTCCCGAATACGGGTGAAGTAAGTTCCCCTTTTTCCGGCAAAAATGCAACCCCATCCCCCACTAGCTTAGCTGCAAAAATGTGATCAGGCACTTCCTCAATGGGCATCATTCTACCCTGCATTGGCGAACTGAACAGCACCTGCGGTAAATCACGAAGCATAAGCTTATTAATCTCCTCGCGGATCAGTTCTGAATACGTGCCAAATACTACCTGGACATTTCCGCCGCCTAGCTTGATAATCCCAGCAGAACCTAAACCTTTAAGCGCTCCAGTATCTATATATCGGTCATTATGAACGGTAAGCCGCAGACGGGTGATACAGGACTGCACTTGTACAATATTCTCCTTGCCTCCAAGCGCCTCTAAGATCAGCGGTGCCTGATAAGGGATATTGCCGGCCCAATCCCCAAGCTCTGAACCTTCTTCACGCCCCGGTGTCGGGATCTGAAAACGGCGAATCGCCCAGCGAAATAAATTATAGTATACAATCCCGTAGCCGATACCAATCGGAATCAGCAGCCAAGCCCTCTGTGACAAATGCATGTTCAAGAAGAAATCGATGGCTCCAGCCGAATAGGAGAACCCGTGATGGATTCCCAGCATGTAGGTCAGCACCATAGCGAGACCGGACATTACAGTATGTACCGCGAACAAATACGGAGAAGCAAATAAAAATGCAAATTCGATCTGCTCCGAAACCCCGGTCAGAAAACAAACCAACGCCGCCCGCACAAAAGTCTTTTTAATCTTGGGCTTCAAATCCTCGCGCGCTTCCTGAATAATTGCAAAAGCAATGGCAGGCAGCGCAAACATCATAATCGGAAACAACCCCGCCATAAAAATCCCCGCCGTAGGATCACCTGCAAAAAAACGCGGCAAATCCCCCTGAACCACAGCACTGCCATCAGGAGTCGTAAAATTCCCAAATTGAAACCAAAACACATTATTAAGAATATGATGTAGTCCAAAAGCGGTCAGAACCCTATATAGGACCCCATAGATAAAAACGCCAAACCCGCCCGTCTGCAATATTCCCTGAAAAAGATTATCAAGCCCTATCTGCAGCAGCGGAGATATTCCTAACATTACCCATGCGAACCCGGCAGAAAATAAGCCCATGAACAGCAAAACAAAACGCGACCCTCCAAAAAACTGGATCGCCTCTGGAAGCTTAATATTTTTAAACCGGTTTTGCGCGACACCGGCAACGATCCCCAGCAAAATTCCGATTAGTGTTGCAGGTTGTACAAGCCCGTCTCCCATTTGGGTGACAATTCGGTCGTAAGTGAACATCCCAGCCAGCGCTGCCAGACCCGCTGTTCCGGCTTGATTGGATAACCCCCATGCTACACCTACAGCGAACAAATAAGGCATATAATAAAATATTGCCTGCCCCGCGTAAGTAGCCACTTCAGACACCGAAGAAAGTCCCCATGCAGACCAAGGTAAGCTGCCCAAACTAAGCAAAATGGCTGCCGCCGGCAGTACCATGGTAGGAAGCATTATGGCTCTGCCCAATTGCTGCAATGATCCGAGCCAATTCAAGGCTACCCTCTCCTTTCTTTCTATATTGAATGGTAAGCGCTGCGGGGATTTTTGTCAAAAGAAACTCATGAGATCATCACGTTACATTTTTAAAACAAATATTCTCACATTCCACTAAACATTTATTCATTAGTATCCATAGAACGGCTGGTATTTACGTGAGGCTGATGAATACTACAGAGTCAGAATCGAGTTTAAGTGTACTTTGTGCAACTATTTATATCGACGTTACTCTGAGCACCTTTTTAACTGCACTTCATACAACTATTTTTAATGATTTTCCACTTCATCTAATCTTTGAGGCGTTTTAAGTGTACAAAGTGCAACTATTTCGCATTTAGATAGCTATTTCGGCAATTTAGTTGTATAAAGTGCAATTATTCCCTTGCGCAGCTACCGTATAGATTCCCTAGCATACCTGATCAGATCAGGTATGATTTGGTCTGATATGATTTGATTTGATTTGGTCTGAACTGATCTCAGAGCATTCGATTCATAACAGCGAACTTTTCTCCCCCCATTAAACTATCTCCAACACCCTAAACTCACAGTTAGGAATTCCACCTGAGTTTAAGTGTACTTTGTGCAACTACTCCTATCGACGTCACTCTGAGCACCTTTTTAACTGCACTTCATGCAACTATTTTTAGTGATTTCCCACTTAACCTAATCTTTGATGCGTTCTAAGTGTACAAAGTGCAACTATTTCGCATTTAGATGGCTATTTCGGCGATTTAGTTGTATAAAGTGCAATTATTCCCTTGCGCAGCTATCGTATAGATTCCCTAGCATATCTGGTCCGATCAGATCAGGTATGATTTGGTCTGATTTAATCTGATTTGATTTGGTCTGGTCTGGTCTGGTCTGAACTGATCTGATCTCAGAGCATTCGCTTCATAACATCGAACTTTTCTCCCCCATTAACTAGCTCTAACACCCTAAACTCACAGTTAGGAATTCCACCTGAGTTTAAGTGCACTTTGTGCAACTATTCATATCGACGTTACTCTGAGCACCTTTTTAACTGCACTTTATACAACTATTTTTAGTGATTTTCCACTTCATCTAATCTTTGAGGCGTTTTAAGTGTACAAAGTGCAACTATTTCGCATTTAGATAACTATTTCGGCAATTTAGTTGTTTAAAGTGCAATTATTCCCTTGCGCAGCCTCTAAAGATCCTCTTACCACATTTGATCTGGTCTGAGAGCCTTCACCTCATAATACCGAATTCTTTCTCCCTGATTAACCGGCTTCAGCAACCCCTTCTCACTTAATGATTGCAGCAATCGACGCGCCGTACGGAAATTAATGCAGAAATGCGTGGCCACATCCTTTGGACGAACCGGTCTACCGAGACGCCAAGCGAAACGCAGAACCTCTTTTTCCTCAGACAAAATAGCTACGCTAGCAGATTTACGCGCCAAGTAAGGCGCCAGCACCAGTTGCAACAACATCCGGCAGACCTCGGGACGTTGCTGGATATCATCAAAAGAAAAATGAATCATCCTCCAGCCCATCCCAGTCAAAAAAGTGTCCCTATTTACTGAATAGTTGAATTTCTCACGGTCCATATCTTTCACATGGCTTTGATATCCATCACACTCGATCCCAAAGCTGCTGCCCGTCTGTGGAAGATAAGCAAAGTCCAGAAATTGTGATTTGCGATTCCAGTCATATACTTCGTATTCTGGATGCAAATCGTCTAGGGACTCAAACATAGGCCACCATATATTCTGCAAAAACAGCTTTTCCGCAAAATTATGTCCCCTAACCAGCCTGCCCCTTCTTTCACCTGTTCTTGATTTCATATGCTGGTCGATGAACAAACCATGTGCTTCTTCAAACTCCATAACCTATAGCCTCCCCTACAAAATAAAAAAACGCCCTTCACCGCAAAAGCGGTTAAAGGACGTTCTTCGTCTAATTTCATTATAACTAGCTCAACAGGCGTTTTACATTAGAAATCGCACCTTACGTTACACAATACCACTTATTTCGGCTAAACTTCATCATCTAAGTTTTCATTAGCCACAGCATCATAAATTTAAACCTAGTTAGTTTATTCCACTTTTGCTCGTTCTTCACCAGCTAGTTCGTTCTTCACCAGCTAGTTCGTTCTTCGCCAGCCCGTTCGTTCTTCACCAGCTAGTTCGTTCTTCGCCAGCCCGTTCGTTCTTCACCAGCTTGCTCATTCTTCACCAGTTATCCGTTCTTCACCAGCTAGTCCGTTCTTCACCAGTTAGTCCGTTCTTCGCCAGCCCGTTCGTTCTTCACCAGCTAGTTCGTTCTTCACCAGTTTGTTCATTCTTCACCAGCTAGTTCGTTCTTCACCAGTTAGTTCGTTCTTCGCCAGCTAGTTCGTTCTTCGTCAGTTCCTTGTTACGTCCGTTGGTCAACGCTAACTATAATCACTACACATTTAACTCAGTGTTTAGTTTAACAGTTATATAACCGAACCTACTGCCGGCTACGACCATGCATTGTGATCGCTTCTTCGACCTTGATGCAGCGGTCCATAATGGCGATCATACCGTGCTCAGCGGCGATTTCAGCGGCTTCCGCGCTAACTATACCCTGCTGGAGCCACAGCACACGTGCGCCAATGTCAGCTGCCTCCTGCGCGACCTTTGCGCAGTGTTCGCTTCGACGGAATACATTGACGATGTCCACTGGCTCTGGAATTTCTGCTAAAGTGTGATAACACTTTTCTCCCAGGATTTCTCCGTCCACCGTTGGGTTAACGGGAATGATCCGATATCCCCGGCTTTGCATGGCGCCCGCGACCATATAAGAGGTACGATCTGTTTTGTCTGATAAGCCAACAACAGCAATGTTACCTGCGGAAGCAAGAATATCTCCGATCTGCTCCCGACTTGGATTCTCAAAGCTCATAAGTAGTGCCCCTTTCCATAGTTACACTTAATGATCCTTGTTTAACTGTAGCTAGATACGCTAGCTCCCTTATTCCTATTGTACCCACTCCACATTCGCACCAAGCGCACGCAAGTGATCAAAATATTGCGGATAAGATTTTGCCACATGATGTGCATCCTTAATCAAAAGAGGTTGACGCGCACGCAAGCCTACTACGGATAGTGCCATAATTACGCGGTGATCATAATGCGCATTAATGGTGACTCCGCCTTCGACACCTTCGGGCATGCCGTGAACAATAATCTCATCGCGGCGTTCTTCTACCTTGGCTCCGGCACGGGTTAACTCTGCCAAGTAATCGGTAATGCGATCACATTCCTTATAGCGCAAATTCTCAACATTGTAGAATCGGGAGGTACCTTCTGCAAATACTGCAGCAGCCACCATGGCCAGTACCGCATCTGTTGCAGCATCTCCATCGAATTCAACAGCTTTTAGGATACCGTTCCCTTGGACATGTACTGTACCCTCTTCATGTGTAAGAGGAACTTCCATCATCCGCAGTACATCAACAATGGCTCTTTCACCTTGTTTACTTTGTTCTGCAAGACGGTGAATTTTCACATCCGACTTTGTAACGGCAGCCGCCGCAAGGATTGCCGCAGAGCCTGGGTAGTCACCTTGAACAGTATATGATTTAGCTGCATAAGCTTGACGACCTGGAACTTTAAAGGACATGTAATCATCCGCGGCGTGCACCACAATACCTGCCTGCTCCAACACTTCCAAGGTCTGGCCCACGACAACCTTCGATTTCAAATCATCGAGGACAATAATTTCACTATCTTCTTCAAGCAATGGTGTCAGAAACAGTAGAGCACTTAAGAACTGGGAGCTTACTGCACCAGAGACAGTAATTCTGCCTCCAACCGGTTTACCCCCACGGATCGTGATCGGCAGTTTCCCTTCATTATGCTCCACCTGAACACCTAGCTGTTCCAACGACACAATCAAGTCGTCATGCGGACGTTTGCCCAATGAGTCTGGATACGTATTTACAAAAGTAACCTCAGGACTTAACGCGGCCACAGCCATAAGAAAACGCAGTACTGCTCCGGCATTTCCTACATTAAGTTCTTTAACGTCTTTTGGGTGACGTCCGAAGCCTTGAATCACAATCTTTTCCTCATCTTCTGTAAGCACAGCACCCAAATCTGCTATGCAGCGGCGGATCGCGTCGCTATCCTCACTATGTGCAGGATGATAAATCGTACTTACTCCTTCAGACAATGCCGCAACCAGCAGATAACGTGTCGTATAGTTTTTGGAAGAGAGGGCTCCAAATTCTCCTTGCAGAGATGGCGTTGGCCTAACAATAACGTCCATAATATAAACTCTCCTTAGTAGATGTAGTGGGTATGTAATGCTCGTTTGACAGGGTATTCTGTTCTTGTGTTATCATTAAACCATTCTTCTGATGAAAAGAGGTCAAACCCATGCATAATGTACCACAAATCACACCGCAAGAATTACGGCAGTGTATAGAGACAGGTGAAGACCTTGTACTCATCGATGTTCGCGAAGACGAAGAGGTGGCCTTTGGGATGATTCCCGGTGCACAACATATCCCTATGGGAGAAATTCCGCACCGTACTGAAGATATTCCAAGCGATGCCAAAGTGATCTTCATTTGCCGTTCCGGTGCCCGCAGCCAACGTGTCTGCGAATATCTACAGCAATTTGGTTATAACGCTGCGAACCTTAGCGGCGGTATGATTGAATGGAATGAGACACTCTCTTAAAAGCTCAACCGCGGTAATGCATTAAAATATGTTGCGACACTTCTGCCGCAGTCAGTCCCGTTGTATCGACCGTGTAATGCGCGAATAGGTATGCATCCTGGCGATCTTCCATGATTCGTCTGACCCGTTCTTCTGCATTGCCGGCGAGCAGCGGACGATTCTCATCCCCGCTAACACGTGCAATAATCTCTTCCTCAGTTGCCGTTAGCGCAACTACATGCCCTTTACTCAGCATTAAGGCTGTATTTCCCGGCGCCAATACCGCGCCTCCACCCGTGGATATTAATTTATTCTCAGACTCTAGCATTTGCTTTAGAACCGCAGTTTCTACGCTTCGAAAGTATTCCTCACCATCTTCTGCGAAGATTTCTGCAATGCTTCTGCCTTCAGTCTCAATAATGACATGATCCAAATCAACCAGCTCATAGCCCAGCTCCTCAGCCAAAATAGCACCAACGGTTGACTTACCAGTCGCCATCATCCCTACTAAAATAATGTTTTTGTTCTTATCTTCCTGACTCATCGTTTTTAGTTCTTCTGTATCCCCAGCCATGACTATCCTCCAACCGCGATATTTGTCATATCATAACACAGGGTCAAAACATTAGACAATCCGCTTCTTCCAGTAAAAAAAGACCCGAAAGGCTCCCCATTTCTGGTGAAGCCGTCCGGGCCGCTTGTCATACCGTCAATTAGATTATTCCGCTGCCATCCAGTTGTGGTGGAAGACGCCTTCTTTGTCCACACGTTTGAAGGTGTGAGCGCCAAAGTAATCACGTTGAGCCTGAAGCAAGTTAGCAGGCAAACGTTCTGTACGGTAGCTGTCATAGTAAGCCAATGCGCTGGAGAATCCAGGGACTGGAACACCCAAAGTTACCGCAGAAGCAATGACTTTACGCCATGCAGATTGGTAATTGTCCATAACATTCTTGAAGAAAGGATCAAGAAGCAGGTTCTTAAGCTCTGCATTGTTCTCATAAGCATCTGTGATATTTTGCAGGAAACGGGAACGGATAATGCAGCCGCCGCGCCAGATTTTAGCCAGCTCGCCATATTTCAGATCCCAACCATATTCGTCGGAAGCTACGCGAAGTTGAGCGAAACCTTGCGCGTAGGATACGATTTTGCTCGCGAACAATGCTTTACGCACGTTCTCGATGAATTCGGCTTTGTCACCTTCAAATGTTGTTGCTTCTGGTCCGTTAAGCACTTTGCTTGCTTCTACGCGCTCATCCTTCATAGCAGACAGGAAGCGGGAGAATACGGATTCGGTAATCATGGACAGAGGTACACCAAGATCAAGTGAGCTTTGGCTTGTCCATTTACCAGTACCCTTTTGGCCAGCGGAATCAAGGATAACGTCAACCATAGGTTTGCCGGTTTCTTCGTCGTATTGAGCAAAGATATCAGTAGTGATCTCGATCAGGTAGCTGTCGAGCTCGCCGCTGTTCCACTCTTTGAAAATATTGTGAAGTTCTTTTGCATCCAGACCTAGAACATCTTTCAACAACTGATAAGCTTCACAGATCAATTGCATATCACCATATTCGATACCGTTGTGCACCATTTTAACATAGTGTCCTGCACCGTCAGGTCCGATATATGTACAGCAAGGCTCTCCGTCAACTTTGGCTGAGATTGCCGTTAGGATAGGCTCTACAAGTTTATACGCACTTTCTTGACCACCTGGCATAATCGAAGGACCTTTAAGAGCACCTTCTTCACCACCGGAAACTCCAGTACCGATAAAGCGGAAACCCTTTTCTTCCAGCTCTTTACTACGACGAACTGTATCAGGGAAGTAAGCATTCCCTCCGTCGATAATGATGTCGCCTTGATCAAGATGCGGCAGCAGTTGCTCGATGGTAGCATCAGTAGCTTTACCAGCTTGAACCATGATCAGAATTTTGCGCGGTGTTTCCAGCGAAGCTACAAATTCCTCAACGGAAAATGTGCCTACGAGGTTTTTACCTTCCGCTTCAGCAAGAAGATCATGTGTCTTCTCCGGGGAGCGGTTGAATACGGATACGGAAAAACCTTTGCTTTCGATATTTAGAGCCAAATTCTTGCCCATTACCGCCAAGCCAATAACGCCGATTTGTTGTTTTGCCATCTGGTCCTCCACCCTTTGCACCCTATATTTTTGTGAAATCCATTTCTCGCAGTATAAGAATACCACCCTTTATCAGAGACAGCAAAGCCTGCCCTGCGAATAGAGATCAATTTCATTGACAAATTCAGTCTAAGAAATGATCACAATGACTATTTTAACGTTTTTAACGTCAGAAGTGAACCCCTGTATGCAAGTTCCAATACAAATATAAGACACCCCGATGAACGGGGTGCCTTGAAAGAACATTTGCGGCACTTGCTTACCATTCTAACATAAACAATTCCTTGGTCAAAAAGGCAAGCTCAGCTCGACATTTGTCCGCGCGAACCGTATCTCCAGCCTTTAGGGCATCATTTAACCGATCCAACTGTTCATCTACTTCAATTCTCCGCTGGCGAACCCGTTCTTCCCCTTCAATAGAATAAAAGAGTCTTGTCAGCTCCTCATCTGTGAGCATAGGTCCCTTCTGATATAACACGCGCTGCTGATAACCAGAAATTTCAACTAGGCGAATCACTTCGCCAAACAAAATATTTTCAATAATAATCTGCCGATCCCGGAAACGTTTAACGATTGCATGCCCGCGCATATCCCCAATTAATTTCTCCATCCACTCTGACAAGCGAGCATCACGGATCATATAATCGCCCACAAGCTTATAGCCGTCTTTAATCCTTTGAAACCGCAATTTCACTAACTTACGACCCGTACGGACCGAAATCACAAAGACCTGTTCATTCTCGCTCCAATATAGGGAATAACCTTCTTGAATCAAATCCTTGATCAGGTCCTGGATATGCTGTCTGTCGAACCGCAGTTCCAGGTTACAATATTCCACCTCGTCGTTTTTGTTCACGGCACTCCCCCCTAACAGCTTCACATCTGTAAAGCCAACCTTCATTAGTTCAATTCCAGAGTAATCATGGCTGCCGGACCTCTTCTTGAGTTAACTTCCTTTTTGCGTTCGTCTTAATCTTATTTTATACTTCAGTTTATGTAGCGGTAACTTGGTTTATTGACTATTTTTACCCGCAACAGCCTTTCTCCAAACGCTGATCGAGAATTTTAATGCCTTTTAGTCCTTTTGAAGCATAAACGTTCTAGTCCTTCAGCTGCACAGTGTCATACAGAAGACCTTCGAAACTTACTTCCGTTATATCGTATGTCCTTCTAATTTTCTAAAAAGCCGCTGATTTACCGGATCATTCTCCGGTTATCAGCGGCTTTTTATTTTCCTCAGCTAGTCTTAAATTTCTGTTTCGTTCTATGCACAATAAGCAGATGCAGCCCGAAGAGCAGCAGCATTACAATAGCACTTGCCAGGAATGGGACACCATGTCCTACATGATCCCATAATCTACCTGATAATACTGGCCCCGCTACCATTCCTGAGCCTTGGAGTGTCAGGAACAGCCCCCAGACCGTCCCTCGTTCTCCCTTAGGTACTTGCTTAGCCAGAAAGGCATTCCATGCCGGGAGGATAAGCGCGTAGCTTATACCGACCAGTGCCACCGCGATAAAGGCAAGTGGCAGCCAGCGAACCTGAGAGAAAAAGGCCAGCGAAAAGGCAGCTAACAAAAAACCTATATTCAGAAACACCGTTGTCCCTATACGGTCCACCAGCTTACCTGCGGGAATAAGTGCAAGAACTGTAATCCCTCCCCCTGCAATGAGGAGCAAACTGAATTGATTGGGACTAACATGCAGCTCTGTACGTGCGAACAAGGTAACTACAGGTGTCATCAAGCCAATGGCGAAGGCCTGTAGGAACAACGCCGGGTACAGCCATCTGCTGACTTTCAGCGTAGTTCTCACCTGATGCAGCGTTCTTTTTATACTTTCTAACGGACTAAGCTTTTTACGCTCCATTGCTCCACCAAGTCCATGCATGTCCCTCACGACAGCATGAGACCCGCTAGAAGAGATTCGTTTAGGTAAGAAAAGGGCTACTACAACTACAGCGGCAGCACAACCTAACAAGACTAGAAAAGCTACGTGATAGCTTTGTCCACCCTGATCCATTAAAAAATTCACAACAATTGGACCGATTCCTGTTCCTGCGAGAGAAGCCATCTCAACAGCGCCCATGGCCGCACCACTGCTGCCGCTTTTGGTTGATCCGGCCAGCTCGGTAATCCCGGTCATCACACATGGCCAAAGCGGTGAGGTCCCGATCCCAAGAATGAGACAGGCGATGGATAACGCAACGGCCGTTTTGGCATAGATGATCAAACCAATGGCTACTAGAATCAGCAGCAATGCACTTGTCATCGTCCAGCGGAACCCTATGCGCTCCATAACCCAGCCTGAAGGGCTGCGGAAGACGTTGTCCCCCAAATACTGTAGGGCAAAAGCGAATCCCACTACTGTCACCGACAGCCCCAGTATATTCTCCATATACACTGGCAATAAGGCAACAAGCAGCGAACCTTTAACAAATTCAACTAAAAAAATAATTACCCACATCTCAACAATAAATGGTGATGCTAAACTAATATTCATCCGTTGTTCAGCTTTCGTGGACATTCTATCACATCCAAATCCTAGTATTCTGAAGATTGTTTTGTTATACTGATGCTTGCCTTAAAAATTAACTATTCGCGAAAGGTTGTGACAGCATTAAATGAATCAACACCGTACTCCCCTCTTCACAGCTCTAAAAAAGCATGCCGCCGGCAATCCAGTTCAATTTCATATTCCCGGGCATAAGAAGGGGCTAGGAACCGATGCCGAATTCCGTGAGTTTATCGGCGATAACGCTCTATCCATAGATCTAATCAACATCGCACCGCTTGATGATCTACATCAGCCAACTGGCGTAATCCAGGAGGCTCAAAAGCTGGCTGCGAAGGCTTTCGGCGCCGACTATACGTATTTTAGCGTACAGGGCACGAGCAATGCCATCATGACGATGATCCTCTCTGTCTGCTCACCGGGTGAAAAAATAATTGTGCCGCGTAACATTCATAAATCCGTAATGTCGGCCATTATCTTCTCCGGAGCCAAGCCTGTGTTCGTCTCGCCTGTACAGGATGAGAATCTCGGGATAGATCACGGCATAACCACCAGTGCGCTGGAACGAGCGTTAAAGCGTCATCCAGACGCTAAAGGAGTTCTAGTTATCAATCCAACGTACTTCGGCGTATGTGCCGACCTGCGTTCGATTGTCGACCTGGCTCACCGTTACGGGGTACCCGTTCTGGTGGACGAGGCACATGGAGTACTGATTCATTTTCATGAGGATCTGCCGGTATCGGCCATGCAGGCCGGTGCGGACATAGCTGCCACTAGTGTGCATAAGCTTGGTGGTTCCATGACGCAAAGCTCGGTACTGAATCTAAATGCGAAGACTGGGCTGATTAACCCACAACGGGTGCAGACCATTATGAGCATGCTGACTACAACATCAACCTCATATATTTTATTAGCGTCTCTCGATACATCTAGACGCAATCTCGCGCTGAACGGACATGAAATGGCGGAAAGAACCATCCAATTGTCCAACTACGCACGCGAGACCATTAACACTATCGAAGGCTTGTACAGCTTTGGTAAAGAAATACTTGGAACAGAAGCAACTTTCGATCTAGATCCAACCAAACTTAACATTCACGTTCGCCATTTAGGGATCACTGGTTACGAAACCGAAAACTGGCTGCGTGAGAAATACAACATCGAAGTTGAACTGAGTGACATGTATAATATTCTTTGCCTTATTACCCCAGGTGATACTCAAGAATCAGTAGATAAATTATTAGCTGCTTTACGGGTGCTATCCGCTATCCATTATAGCAAGGGTGAAATCTATGAACTGAAGGTTCAGGTTCCAGAAATCCCGCAGCTTGCTTTAATTCCAAGAGATGCTTTTTATGCTGACACTCAGTTAGTTCCGTTCCGCGAATCTGCTGGGTACATCATTGCAGAGTTTATCTATGTATATCCACCGGGGATACCGATTCTCCTCCCTGGCGAAGTCATTACTCAGGATAATATCGACTACATTATCGACCACGTCGAAATCGGCCTGCCGGTTAAAGGGCCTGAGGACCGCAGCATCACTAATGTTAAGGTGATTGTTGAAGCCGATCCTATATCCTAAGATCTATCTTTTTCCTTAAAAACTTAAATCATTTATACAAAAACCCGATACCATAATGAGTATCGGGTTTCTGTATATAAGCATCAACTGTTCCATTCACATAGAACAGCTTAAGTTTAGTCGCTAGAATCTATTCTTGCTGAGCAAGCAGATTGTTGTAAGCTTCTTCAACAGCTTTCCATTCTTCTTCATCTTCGATATTATACAATACCATTTCTTCGTCTTCTTCTTCCATACGCAGAATAATGCCGTCTGCTTCTGGATTCTCGCGCTCTAACAACAGAGCATATAATTTCTCGCCTATGTCGAACGTTTCTACAAGCACCATTTCCACATCTTCGCCCTGCTCGTTCGTCAAGGTCAGCACAAACTCCTCGTGCTCATGGTCGTGATCATGCCCGCAACCGCATGCTTCACCATGCTCATGTTTGTGATCGCTCATTGTAATACCTCACTTTGAATTGTATTATCCTACATCTGGTATCGTACCACGTTAGATTAGTTCAGGTCAATTTAGAACACCTAATTTAACGCTGTTATTACCTTCTCCGACACAAGTACGTAATCGGCATTTTTGGAGGGCTTAATATAGAAGCCTACCCGGTATTTGCCCGCTTCTTTAAAATCATAAGTAAACTCCGAGGTTGGAAACCAGAAATTATCCTTCTGCGAGCCTTCAAGCACCTGTGACTGAATATCCTTAACGTTTCCAGACGGATCTGTCATGGCCACTTTCACTGCTGAAATCTCTTCGGTCAGACTATCTACCTGAGTTAATATCTTTATTTTCAGCTTGCCTACATTGACATTGCCAAAAACCGTATCCCCTTTAAAAAGTACAATATGGACATTAGGTTTAAGGATCGTAACTTTCCCAGAACCGTCCCAAGTAACAACCCCGCCTGTTTCTCTAGCAGGAATGTACGTTTTTCCATCAATTAGATAACCGCCGTCTACAATTTCTTTTCCGTTGCTCCATACTCTAATTTTCTGATTAACGGAATCGGCGAATAATAATGAGCCACCCATTAAGGAAAAAGCAAACACGCACAAAGTGATTTTTTTCCATCTATTCATTTGAGACCCTCCAGATAATTCATGCTGTTAATATATACTTACTTTGTTTCAGCAAGTTGCGCTGATTTCAGGTAAATATTTCATTGATCTTGCGAAAAATGATATTATGGTCTTATTCGAAGTAGAAACATTAGCTATAACCGATTTCAGGAGGGTTCTTTCTTATGAGTCTAAGCCTACAAATGCTAGGAACAGGCAATGCTTTTGCGAAAAAATATTTTAACAACAATGGCTTGCTGCTAGATGAAAATTACACCCTGCTGATTGATTGCGGGATAACAGCCCCGCTTGCCATGCATAGACTTGAAAAATCCTTCAGTGACGTAAATGCTACGCTCATTACACATATTCATGCGGATCATGTTGGAGGGCTGGAAGAGCTTGCACTAACCTTAAAGCATGTGCACGGTAAAAAAATGACCTTACTTCTTCCCGAGACACTTATAGAGCCCTTATGGAACAATACGTTAAAGGGAGGTCTATACCAAGAAGATGCTGTGTCTTCCTTATCTGATATCTTCGATGTTAAGCCCATGCAGCCTGAAAATATCTACAAGCTCTCTCCTACTCTTTCATTAGAGATCATACAAACACCGCATATTCCCGGGAAAAACAGTTATTCCCTTCTAATAAACAACGAGATTTTTTATAGTGCGGACATGACCTTTCAGCCGGATCTACTGATTAGCCTTGTGCGGGAGCGCGGGATCCGGATCATCCTGCATGACTGCCAACTAAGTGGAACAGGCGTTGTTCACACCACGCTGGAAGAGCTGATGTCTCTGCCTAAAGATGTTCGCGAGCGGATCAAGCTCATGCATTATAGCGATGAACAACCAGATTTCGTCGGACTTACAGGAGAGATGGAATTTTTAGAGCAGCATGTGAACTATAAACTCTGATCTTTACAAAAAAAAGCCGTACATAAACGTCTGTAGACGTATGTACGGCTTTTCGTGTAGAACTATGAAAATGTCGGCAAATTATCCAGATTGTTAGTTGGATCTCCATCCGCATCTCCGCGAATATAAGTTTCTCCATCCTTACCTTTAAAAGCGTTCACTCCGGCAATATTTCCGGCCTGTACTTCTTGCAGGGCTTGGTCATACGCCAGCACACGTCCTGTAGAGGTCTGGAAGCTTGTTAAATCGCCATCCCCATTTTTTTGAACAGCTACGAAAGATTCACGTTCGTTATTTGGCACTTTAGCTCGCCCCTTGCACTTGGATTTGCCATCATTCGGCACATCCTAGCTTGCGTAGAGCGTCCAATAATTATGTGCGCCATCTTTAAAGCATTTTTTGCATCCGTACATGTAATATACCTGCATCATAAAATGGTTCTGTAGAAATAACTTCATAGCCGAGTTTCTTATAGAAATTCTCTGCCTGACACTGAGCATCTAGAATTGAAGCTTCCAGTCCAAGCTCCCGAGCAAGCTCTTCCATCGCCAGTAACAAGACACGTCCGTATCCTTTGACCCGATAGTCTTTCAATACGGCGATGCGCTGCATTTTAGCAGTACCTGCTTTGTAATAGATCAATCTACCCGTTGCTACAGGTATCCCTTCATCTATAATCAGAATATGGTGCGCATTCGGACTGATGGCATCATATTCGTCAATTTCTTCCTCGGCCGGTACCTTTTGTTCCTCAACAAATACTTTAGTACGGATATCCAGCCCCATCTGAAGCTGTTCCTCTGTAGTTACCCGTAAGATTTCTGCCGCCATGTTAGTTGCAAACTCCTCTCTCTATGTAGCCAACGATAGTTGTCTATTATATAAAATAATGACTAGAAAGAAAAGCCTACACATGGAATCCGTAACCTCTCAGTAGACTAATCCACAGAATATACTTCTTCAGGGATTGAACGGTTATATACGTCTTGCATCACAGGTGACAACGGAGGATACTGACTTTTAGATTTGCCATCCAGATTGGTCATCTCATTGATTTCGATAACTTTTGCGGGTTTCGCCGTAGAACACCCCACTACACCCAGCAGTAACAATAGGCAAACGCCGACTTCCCATTTCACAATTTTAGACATAAAAAAGCTCCTTTCATCGCAGCTGCATTTATACTCACTACAGCTTTGACGATTCAGGAGCTTTATAAACAATAGGAGCTGCTCATTCCAGTTTCCCTCTTAGAGATTGACGTTTCCAACCAAATGGACTAAATACATCATCCCAACCAAAAAGCCTGCTAAAACAAAATAAGCTGTTCCATATTTCCAGCGTGTACTGGCTGGCACATCGTAATACTTATCATTTTCGTACACGGTACAGCTGATGTCACATTGCATTTTTAAATGAAGACCATTCTCTAACGTTACTTGCTCCAGCTGCGAAATTCTTACCTTTTCAATAATACATTGCTGTGGCAGTGTAGCTTTGCCATAATAATTCAGCTGGTCCCATCTGACCACAACATACTGCTGTCTCTCTAGATCACTGTAGGTAGTAAAAGGTAAATCCCGGCGATGCTCAGCTCCTGGAATCATGTAACCCGCCTCTCGCAAGGGCTCCACGGGAATTAAGAACCCCTTAGTCACAGACTGCGGCCGGTTGTTGTTACGTTTTTTCACATATTTATTATACAGATCGTAAGCAAACATTGCCCAGATGATAAAGAACAAAATCGAACGCAAGTAAACGATTATAGCTAAGCCACCCACCAGACCCACAAGCCACAGCCAGCGCGTAACTGCGGTAGCAATACGTCCACCGTCTAGCGGATGGATTGGCAGCAGGTTAATCAAATTAAGCAATAAGCCTATATAAGCCAGGGAATAAAGAAGTGGACTATCCATATAATATGCCGCTCCAAACACAGCAGTAGCCCCAATAGTACCCAGAATCGGTCCGCCAAAAGCAACATACGCTTCTGTCTTCGCATCCAGCGGATGTTTTTTCATAGTAATTAACGCGCCTAAAAAAGGAATAAATAACGGAGCGCTGACGGGTAACCCGATCCGCTTAGCGGCTATAACATGTCCCAATTCATGAACAAGCAAAAGCAGGACAATACCTATAGCAAACCCCCACGGATAAATCAAAGCATATGCCCCTATCGAAACCATCATGGAAATTAACGGCCCGGCAATTTTACCTATTTTCAGCAGAGACAAAATCGCCTTTCCTTTTAACAGGAGCATGGCGGCTCCGCCCCCCAACCATTTCAGCGGAGTAGAAGTATTCTTTTTCTGCTCATTTTGCATTTGCGGCAAGATCACAAGCTCCTTTATCTTTCAATTTTAAGAAACTACTGTACAGTTCCATCTATCTTATCATAGAAGCATTAAGGATATTTCTACAGTGAGCCCTTCGGAAAGTATACGACGCAACTTTTAGAAACGTTTCAGCGTCAAACCAACTATCATGGATAAATTTTACTGCCAGATAAAGAAAGGGTTGGCTAATATGCTCTCTTTTCACTCCAAAGCTTGGTTATCCGTCTTAATGCTCTCAACACTTTTACTCCCTGCCACCATGTCAGCAAGCTCTTCATTAACTGTATCGGAGTCCTCTGCGCTCGCCCAAGCTTCCTCTGCTAATACTTCGCAAGTATACTACCAATTTGGCATTCCTGGTGGAAACATAGGCGGACCTGCGCTGCTCAAAAATGGTGTAATCTACGTAGATGTTCGGGGGATCGCTGAACAAGCTGGCTTAAAAATGGAATGGGATAAATCCGGCAAACGTGCTCTGTTCAAAGGCTGGACTAAAAGTTTTGCTGTTCGAATCGGGAGTCAAACTGGCGTGCTTGACGGGAAAGCGGTAGATCTAGGAGGAATACCTTTTAAATCCAAAGAAGATGGGATATATGTGCCGGCCCGTTTTATCGTTAAGGCTTTCGAAGGCAGCCATCTCCGTCTGGACTCCACAACGAACACACTTTTAGCAGATGATCTGAAGACCTACAATGTTTTCACAGAATCCTTTGGAGGGCGTACCTATATGCTGGTCAAAGCTAATGGTGATTTATATGTCTCACAAGGCAAGGATACGGTGATAAAACTCACTTCACTCCAAACAAACTTTGACTGGGCAGGAATGAAGATCGAGAAAACGGCGGGGGGTCTGCTAGTCATTAAGATTATTGATTCCTATGGAGAGCCTCATATTAATACACGCGAAATCACACTCATATTCAAAAATGGTGCATTACTACGCAAGGCCACATTCGCTTACCAGTTCAGAGGAGATGCGGATTTCAAACCTTATGATGGCAACCTCATCTTGCATGATGGTAATACCTTACGTTTCATCCAAGACGGCACAGGCAATGTAATAGATACTCTTGATCTTGTAAAGCTGGGTGGCGAGGAAGATGCTTACTATGTAGAAAGCATTGATAAAGAAATCATACTGCTTCGTGGAAATCAGAATGGATTGCTAACCTTAATCGACCGCCAAACAGGCGAGCGAACCCTTTTGTATAAGGAGCTACTCACAGCAAAGGATCAGGAATATGCGGAAAATAACGATGTTCCTTTTAAAGGAGATACTTTGAAATTCGTAAAACGGAGCGGTGACAAATTGTATTTTATAAATGACTCTCCGCTTACTGGCAAAAAAGAAGTTATCTACTCCATTGAAGCTCATTCCAATAACTCCAAGAATAATGTTGATTAGAAAGTACAGCACAAGTATGTGTATTGATTAAAGAACTAATCGAATCCTCCTCAGTGATTATCCCTGAAAATTAACCTTCCTACATATAGGCAAACGCCGTGAACGTTGTAGGCTAAGGACCATAGACTGTTATCAGGATTGAAACATTCGAGGAGGATATCCATGGAATCAAATACAAATTTTCATCAACAGGTCGCTTGGAATTGCATGAATAAATATGTAGGTATAGTAACGACTGATGGTCAATCCTTTGACGGCTTCATCGCTCACGTGGATCAGAACTATATCACCCTTGCGGTTCCCAGCAATGAAATGGTCGATCGTATGAACGGAATGCCTGCCGAGCAGTCGAACTATAGACAATTCGGGTTCCAGCCCGGCTTTTACCCAAGACGCCGCTTCTATCCACGCCGTATCCCTTTTTTCGGAATAAGCAGTCTATTTCTACTCCCGTTTTTTATCTGACTCGGTGCAGGGGGATGAACGGTCATCCCCTTTCTAGCTATTTAACTACTTAATCGGAGAAAATTAAGAAGTAAATACAACTCTACATCTATATTGATTATAAAAAAGAATTGCCATCCTACTCTATCGTATGGTATTATAAATTTCGTCGCAGGACGGTAGCTCAGCGGGAGAGCACTATCTTGACAGGGTAGGGGTCATGGGTTCGAACCCCATCCGTCCTATACTGAAAAAGCCTTATTATATAAGGCTTTTTCTTTTGTTCAGAGATCTATAGGTTGTAAGAAAAAGCAAAGTGGTGCCATTATCGGCACCACTTTTTTTACCCCCTGTAACCGTTTTAGAAATACATCCTTGGATACTTTTATCGTCTTTCCGACCCGCACGATATGAAATTGACCCGAGTTTAATAGTTCATAGGTTTGAAGTTCACCTTACCAAGTATTTGTTGGATTTCCTTCGCTGTGAGTACAGAGGGATAATTAGAAGTAGTCTTATGTGTTTATTCAACCACCTTAACTTCCACTGATCTCGTCATCGCCTTTAACGTGGAACTATACAAGTTCCTTTTTAGATTCCTTAGTTTGCTTATTGAAGTGTGCTGCTATTTGAATTTTTATTCATAATTGCTCCTCTCAAATTTGGATTTTATAAAAAAATAACGACTGCAGCTAGTGCGATAATTGAAGCAACATATATAGCGGTGCTTTGTGGACTAGCTACACGTTCCATATATCTTTTCCCCTAATGCTATAAGTGTTGCCCACGGTTGCATGATGGTTATCGATTTCATGGTTTTGCCTCATTTCTTCATTGTATTTTCAAATAAATTGAAGCAATGTTAATAATGATTTATTTTCCAACCGATAGTAAAAAGAGAATAAATAATACATAAGGAGAATTTGAAATGGAATATATACTCATTGGTATTGGAATATATGCACTACGTATACTTGTTCCAATTTTTGTTGCTAGAGTTATGTGGAAAAAGAAATCCGAAATATGGAAGATTGTTATTGCTGTCATACTGACAATTTTCCTCCCTTGGTTGGGTTTAATTTATCTCGTCATCAATCGTTTGAGGTCACCCGGCATCCCCCGATTATAATATCTGCATTTGTACAACCCCTGACGCTGAGCAACTTGTTTGCGTAATTGTTCTTTCTATACATACTGGTTATTTGTCCTCTCCTTTATATAGGAGAGGGTGGTTAACCCTCTACCTTCTTCAGATATTCAGTCGCAAACCCGCCATTAAAAACCTTCCAGCAACACTACCTCTGATGCAAGTCCCACGGTTCCGATTTCACCGTCCATACCTTATCCTTGTTTACTTCCTTCCAAGCTTCGTATCATGTATGCATGATTAATTTGTCTTCCGGTTTCAGTCCTGATTTCTTGAACTTTGGTTATTTTTCCATTTCGTTTATCTCTCCTTATTGGCTATGTCCGATTATTGGCGCGTTCTCTCCATGCTAATCTGCGGAAATACTTGCGTGTCTCTGATCCTTACGGCGGGTTCGTACTAACCTGACCTGCCGAGAGAATTCCTATTCTATCTCCTCGACCTCTGAATTAGATGTGCTATACGGGTATCCTCCGTCCCATCTGCCAACTAGAAGTGAAGGTGTGCCCATATGACCAGTTACGTTGATATTCGGAGGAGAGACATCTATCATCTGTTTTTACACAATCCAATTCTTCGTTCCAAATGCGATGAATCACTCTTCCCCCGCAGCAAGGACACTTATCGCCGCTCACCATGCTGTAGCTACTATATTCCCACCGATCGTACTTGTCGGTTCTTTTAGGGCAAACTCCCGATCATCAGATTCTATAAGAGAGGAGAGCTATTAACCCTCTTTGTCACTGTATATTCCTACTGTGCATCAAATCTCAGTCGAATGAATAGTACGCAGCGGCCTGAATCTTGTAAATATTAACATTTGATTATAAAATCAAACAAAGGCGGTGTTAACAATGAGATTAGTACTGTTCATGTTGGCTGGAATAGGCGCGATTTTCTATCTTTCATTAGGAATCATCATTGTAAAGGTAATCCTTACAAGAAAATTACCAAATAATAATTACACTCCATTTGACTACATCACGGCCCAATCTCCTGTTGAGTTTCACGATGAGAAAAAAGAGATAGAAGAAAATGCAGACCATGGTGATGATAAGGACAAAAACATTATTTCATTATCAAAACGACGACCTTCTCTTCCCTGATGCACAATAGGCTGCTACTTCGTCATGACCTTTGGAGGGACACTCCTACTCCTTGAATGATCTGTATCTTCGTACTGTGACATAAAAAAACTCTTACGTTATAATAGTGTTGAATTAAATATTGAAGGGACTGAACTATGCGCAGATATCGATATCTTAACCCCAAAATAAATAGATAATGGAGGTAATATATTGATTACAGAAATACAAACCGAAAGACTAATATTACGAAAAATGAAATTATCTGACTCTGCTAGTTTGTTTAACATTTGGTCTGATCCAGAGGTTACAAAGTTTATGAATATCAATAGTTTCACTGAGGAAAGCCAAGCAGTAGAAATGATTAAAATTCTTAATAACCTGTCTTTGGAAAACAAAGCTATTCGTTATTCCGTAATTGAGTTAGAATCAAATCGCATAATTGGTTCCTGCGGTTATAATTCTATAGATTCTTCAAATGCTAAAGCAGAGATTGGATATGATATTGGTAAAGATTATTGGGGCAAGGGATATGCTCCTGAGGCCATTCAATCTCTGATGGATTATGCGTTCAATACTTTAAATTTCAACAGGATAGAAGCAAAAGTCGAACCCGAAAACAATAATTCCATAAGAGTTTTGCAAAAGTTAAACTATACATTCGAAGGAACAATGAGAAAGTGCGAAAAGTCCAAAGGAAAGTTTATTGATTTAAGCATTTTCTCAAAATTAGTAACAGAGTAACTTTTAATGAGTGGGCCTACATTTTTATGGTGTAGGCTTTTTATTTACTATATTTTCACGTTGCTCAACTAAATGAATAGTTTGCGTCTACTTCGTCATAGCCTTTGGGAGAGGAGGGTTACTCCTACTCATTTAATGATCTGTATCTTCGTACTGTGTATTAAGTAGAGCAACTGTTATCACATCTTCCAAACGTAGAAGGCTAGACAGACTCTCCTAGCCTCTTTTTTTGAAACCAGTAAATTAACACCTCTTTACCGAAAAGATATTCACAAAAAATCTCGGCACAGCCGATTCCGGATCGAGCTTAGCCGCCTCTGCCCCCTCTCGGGGGCAAATGTTTGTCTGTGTCATGCCTTTTCGCTCCCTTCCTCAGCCTTCCCCACCGTGCTACTTCAAGACCGTAGTGTTTTTTTTGATAAAAGCGATATGACGATCAATTTTAATATTAGGAAGCCTGTCTTTCAGGTACTCGGGTCCCACGTGGCTAATTGATTCCGGTGGACACCAAAAGGTGAATTCGCACCGTATCCCTTTTTTGTCTCATACTGGATATGACCCCCTATGGTATAATTCAGGAAATTACATCGAGGTGATTTAATGAATCGTAGAACAAAGGTGATTATCTGGATGTTTGTTGGATCGGTAGCTCTATTGATCCTTTATTTCTATGGGCTAAACTATATGTTTCGCTATTCTGCTACTTAGAGGGTGGTTAACCCTCACAATCCAGTGTCTTTTTCATTCTTCAAACTTCTCGCCTGAATAAATGAACTTCGCTAGATCCGATGAGTTATAGGTGAAATAATTCATGCATTTCTCTATTTCCAATCTCGCCTATCCATGCCTGCCTTGATCTGTGCTTGAATATCTTTGACTTGCTTCAACGTTGTAGCCTGATCAACTCTTCGGTTCTGAAGCTTAGTCTGCACTCGTCTGATCTTTGCTTGTAACTCCCTTACTTCCGATCTGTATAAAAAGCCACGTACTCATGCTTGCAATGTGGGCAAGTAAAGTACGTCTTCTATATGGCTCCTGGTAGGTTTGCTGTTTGGAAGCCGTTCACCTCGAATAGTTTAATTACAACCTTCGTTACAAATGGCTGACTGCAAAACAAAAAGAGTCGCTTTTCTGCGGCTCACCTTTTGAATAATTTTTATTTCTTTATCATGCCGCTTAAGCTATTACCTGACTTTGCGAAAAATAGTTTTCCCCATATTAACAAAATTGTCCTCTGTGTCTACAAGAGAAACAAACCTTCTTTGAACCTTTACTAAAAAATCAGGTTTTGTTGACGAAATCGAATTTCATGAAGGTCCAAGAGCTCCTCAACATATATTTCAAATACGTTTTATCTTCGTATTGTTCATCAATTCACTGGATTACTTGGGGCTGTTCAGTTTCCACAAAATATATCATTAACCTTCCTTGTTCCTTGTTCCTCCTTCCAGATAATCTGTTATAAATTCATCGTCGAATCCGCAACGAGTACAAGGTTTTTGCTTTTTTGGCTCATGCTGGTTGCGACTCCTCTTATGAAATAAAACATATGTAACACAATCCTTAAAATGGTAGTATTTGATAAACGCGATTATTACAATACAGTCGAATCAAGCTCATCTGAGATCGTGAAGTAAGGACTTTCAGCTAATACAGTGCCATCAGGCCAAAGCTTACCCAGGCACACATCATGACGCAATAATGGATAGATTTACTTTATTGGTCCCTATTAATCATCTATTTTTTATATGGAGCACTTAATTGACCATCTATTGATTACATTGTATAATACAGGTATATTATGTAAAATAAAGGTAGGTGAGGCCGTTGGATGGAAATATCGATTTAGATTTAGATATAAATCTTCTAGATCTTGATCCAGCCGTAAAAGTTCTTAAAATGATATATTCTTTTGAAAGCTGGCCCAATCTTCTAAAACTAGCAGATACCTTTTTCAACCGAATAACTCAAATTTATAATAATTACACACACAATAATGAACTGGAGCTAAAACACCAACGACCTTTAATTTATTATTATGGATACAGCTTACTTATGTTGGGACTAGCCCACAAAGAAATCGAAAATTATGATAAAGCTCGAACTTACATTAAAGCTTACAGTGATTTGAGTTGGTTCAAGGGATTAGATGCTGAAGGATTAAATGAGGTAGCCTATTATAAGTACATATCAGAGCCAAATCTCTTAGAAGTAGAAGTGCTTTCCGGAAATATTCAATTCATAGATCGTTATGTTTCTTTCCTTTTATCCAACACTAAAGAAGTTCTACCGGGACTGATAACTTTGTTAAAGACAGCTACTAATTTCAATTTAAACATTGAATCTCATTTAGAACTTTTCTCTAATAGTATTTCAAAATTTGAGGATACCGCTGCTGATGAAATTATAATAAATTCCTACCAAGAAACTTTTTTTATTAATATGATCAGATATAAAACAAAAATTCAAGATTATAATACAGCTATCAAATATAGCATGAAATTATTAGATTCTGCAGAGGTCACAAACTCTGATAAAATCTTTAAACAAGCAGTAGTATACTTCGAATCATTACGTTCATGTGCTGATGCTACTCAGATTAAAGATTTTGAAGAGAAAATAATAAATTTCAAAGAAAGGGTTGAGTCTCTATGAAAAAGTTTGCCGTCTCTTTATTGTTGGTCCTCACTATCGTCAGCATTGCGCCAGCACTGCCAAGTACCTCACCAGTGGTCTTATTCCACGGAGCAGAACATTAATATCAGAAGTACAGCGCGGGTTAGGAGATTGCTCCTAACCTGTTTTTTATGAAGTGCATTATGTAGTTATTGCAATAACATCCTCCATCTTGAACCAATCCCACTCCTCCTCCGACCAGCGGAGTTTAATTCCCTGTTGTTTATCCAGTTTCATCACAATACCTCGTTTTAATATATTCTCCATGGGATCAAACAGAGTGAGTGTAATCGGGCTGTGCTCTTCCATCGAACGATATAACAATATTTCAAAGCGCTCTATCTCCTGTAGATCTAGAGTGGGTTTTTCACGACGTTCCTGCTCATTATTGTCATCTATAATCCGGTTTTTATGTTCGGGCAATATCATTCTGCTACACTCCCATACGTTCTCTAATTTTTTCATCATGAAGCTTCCCTCCTAATAATCCGTCCAGTAATTCGTTTTACTACCATCTATCCCCCACTGGAGCTCTTGTGGCTCTGACTTTCTCTTTTTAAACCTAGGGTCAATCCTTTCCCAGCCTTCAATAATTCGGGCGCTCTCGGGTGGAGTGTGTGGGGTCCATTCTATATATTTTTCGTTAACTAATTCCCTAAGCACACTAATGATCTTATCTGGTGTCCGTCCACTCTTGATCTCTAACTCCTGTAGAGTTGGCATATGAGCATGATGCACGGCAGAGTGGCGCATGATCATTAGTAGCTTTCGGGCGGTGTCACTAAGCATAGCGCTTCTTTTGCACAGGCTGCCAAGCAAGAATATTAGCCTCCAGAAATACGCGCGGTGCTCCGGTTGATAAGCAAGTTGCGCGAATATATCCCCCACGAATCCCTTTCACATCAATTTTACGTTGAGATATCTTACCTGATTTATCTTGGTACACTATTTCAATGGTTTGACCCATACTTATTTGCATAATTACTCACCTTCCAAGGATAAGAACGTTTGTTTGTATTATAACCAAACGTACGTTCGTTAATCAATGTAAAAATATCCCGCCAGGCATGAATTATTACATACAAAGTCATCGCCCAAGTTTATAATTTGTTCTATAAGCATTTATTGCATTTCCGCAAACAAACTAAGGAGTATGAGTGTTTTTTATATGTTATAGGGGGAAACGAATATTAGGACCGATGACTGAGGCTGAAGCTATGCGTGAATGGTTTACACTCTCCGGTACAGTGAAGGAGATTTATATTATTGAGGTAGATGAGAACGATAAGGTAAGACGCCAGATCGGACCCACAAAGAAGAAAAAGAAATAAGTATAAAGTAGAAAACGTAAAAACACCCCGCCGACCCATTAAGGTTGACGAGGTTGTTTTAATTTTCAAAAAGGAAACTGAGTAAGCGAGACTATTAACAATACAATCCCAACAATCGAGGATAGCACAGCCATTTTATCTTTCGTTTTCAAATACAATGCCGCTCCATTAAATATTAAAGCTCCGCACATCCCCAGCATAGTCCAAGACACTATCACTTGATCCTGGCCGCGGAAAAATGTGATTCCCAGGATGATTGTTGCTGCACTGAATAAAATACCGCACACTCTTAGTACTTTCAGCAAAATGCTCACCTCCGACAAATAAAACACGCTAATCTAATATATTGGTTCCGCCATAAATTATAATTCATAGATTACTATTCCTATATCTGGTAGAATTAATTAGCAATTATTAGCAGATTTAGGGGGATATAAAATTGAACAAAAAAGCTTTTTTATGTATCGTGGCAACTATTGTAATCCTTTCAGGATGTGGTAGTTCCACAACAAATTCAGAGAAAAAAAATACAACGTCTACAGGAGTTATACCGTCCGAAGCAACAGCCAGCCCTTCAGAGCCCACTCCTGAGCCAAAAAAGAAACTTACAGCTTCCGAGAAACTGGCTCTCAACTATGTGGAGATTTTCCTCAATGGTTCAGATATCGAAGCGAAAAAGAAATTCGTATCCGAAAATATACTTCCAGATGTACAACCCATTTTCCAAATGGCTGAATCTACTGAGACACCCGAGAATAATAAACTTAAGAACCCTACAGTAATTGAAACAGCTGATTATACGGACAAAGATGGCGGAAAAGATAAACTCGTGCTTATCCAAGGTGAGAAGTCTTCCTCCAATAGCGAACTTATCATTTTTATTAAAGATGACAAAGTTGGTTGGGGGTATTCGTCTAATGACAAAGATAAGGATGCATTTAACGAAGTGAGAAAACTCTTCAAGGAACCTGTAATTAATACTTCAGATTCAGGTAATGCAGGTACAACTGAACAGTTTCCTGAAGCGATGCTTAAAGAAATCAGTAATTTTGTCGTTTCAGATATTTGGAATGATGGATTTGTTGATATCAGCTGGTATGCAGGTTCAGGAACTGGCTCTACGGGTGAAACAATAGATATAGATTTTACAATCGAGCAATTAGGAAAAGCTATGATTCAAAAAATGGAATACGATAGTTATATCAGCAACCTTGATGCAAAATATGATTCAATTAAAAGCATCTGGGCTAAGCTCACGGGTGAGATGGATCGTATGTACAAACAAATCCAAGATACGCCTCCTATTGCAAATGATGCAACCACCAAAATAGATACAGGATTATTCACCCAGTACTTGGAAGCCTTTACTGACGAGGTTAACAAATTACCTAATACTTAGATTAAAAAATAACGTCCCTGCCGGCCGCCACGGTTAGCAGGGATTTTGTTCGGCTTTAATGGCTTGCGACTCAAAATAGTAATCCACCAGAGCATAGATGAAACCAGCAATACCGAAAAAAATAATAGCTGTACTACTATTCAAATGGTATTCCCGTATAAAGCGTTCATCGTACACCTCGTAAAAGAAACCATATCCCGCAATACCACTCAATAAGAATATCATTATGCGGTTTACTAAAGGATTAACTATCTTTCGAATAACCCATGATAAAGGAAGCAGTATAACCGGGTAAAGAAGAACTGAAAAGAGGAACACCAGAAAAATAAAAGCAAACCCAATGTTTTGAAAACCGTAATATTCTGTTGTACTTATTTTAGTTCCTTCCCAAAGCTCCAATCCAAAGGCTGCCAGGGTGAATAAAATCGTCGAAATAAACCATAACATTATAGGCTTAACTGCATGCAAAACAATCCCACCATCTTTATGCTTTTTATACTTACAGCCGATTTTTCAAATCATCATTTCGCACTTGGTTCTATTGAGGTTAAGAATGGCTTTTGCCCTATTCTACTATTATATGAAATAAAGTACTCCTCATTTACATCTATTAACTTATATATTCCTTTTGGGATTGTGACTGTATTTTGATCACCGCTCATATTTTGTATTACTATTTCTCTTTTATTTACTGACACTACATTAACAACAGCTGAAGTCCCTGCCATCAAAAAGTACCATATAATAAACAAAAAAATGATCATGGGAAGTAGTGAGAATACTTTACGATAGTTCATATCTATTACCTTACACCTCTATTTATCGCCTTAATTATTTCACTTTGGATATTATATCATTAATTCCCATATATTATAGTTATGATTTCCCTTTGGAAGGGTTAATTGTCTTGTAATATGGGTAATCCATCTTCTCTTGAACTTCTTGAACTACATTTTCATTAGTAAGCGATTCTATGAAATATAAACCCAGATCAATCGAAGCTGCTACTCCTCCCCCAGTAAAAACATTTCCATCCCTTACGAACCGTTCCTTAACTACTTCGGAACAATAAGGTGCTAATAGTTCATATGCAGAAGGATTGGTAGTCGCCTTCTTCTGATTTAAGAAACCGGCAGCTCCCAAAATCAAAGCTCCTGTACACACTGACACCTTGTATTCAACCTCTCGGGCAGTCTGAATCCATGTTATAAAATTAGTATCGAATCTAAGTTGTCGAGTCGATAACCCTCCAGGGATAAATATCAAATCATAGGCTGAAAGATCAGGGGAAACCTGGTTTATTTTCATCGTCAATCCTCGATCATCCGTGACTTCTTCCTTGTTGGAACAAAAATCCCACGATACATTTTCTATCGCCTTTAGAACTCCCATCCGGGTAACCGCATCGTAAAAACCAACAAAATCTAACGTGGTCATCCCATCAAATAGAATATAAGCCATCCTCATCATTTTCATTCTACACACTCCTTCGATACTTTTCGGCGAAATTCATTGGGGGTGATCCCGTATTCATTTTTAAAAACACGATAGAAAGAACGCAAACTGTTGAATCCGGAATCAAACGCGATATCCGTGACCGGATGGGTAGTGGATAACAGCAGCATATGAGCAAAGGCTACCCGTTGGCCATTGATGTAATCACGAAATGAAATGTGAAACTGCTCAGAAAAGATTCGGGAAATGATAAATTTACTAATGCCAAGCTCTCTTGAAAGCGTATTCAGATTTATGTGATCTAAAAAATGCATGTCGATGTAAGCTAGGATTTTGGGGACGAGATCCATTTCTTTTTTGTAGTCTACTTTTTTCATTAGCAGTAACGGCAGCGCGTGCCCTAATACTACAGAGGTATAAGCCTTGAGCAGACGAACATCACATTGTTCTTTATATAGTTTATACAAGGTTGCCAACAGATCTTGAAGCACCTTTTGTTTCGAAACTATAGGGTTATCCGGAACATGATTAAGCAAATCCCCTGCAAAATCCCCCGGAAAAGTAGCGTCAAAAAAGAACAGCAGGATCTGGCTTTTCTCTAGAGTTTTGTAGCTGTGAGGTTGATTGGAAAAAATAATCGCTATGTCTCCTTCAGACAAATCATACTCTTTTCCATTGATGTTGATATTGATTTTGCCGGACAAAACCATTGTTATCTCTACATTTTTGTGTAGATGAAGAGGATAAGTGTTATTGGTAGAAATAAAGGAGTGAAACGCCTGGTCACGATGCTGATATTTAATATTCATGTTTTTCTCCCTATCGTCATGGAATGCCAAGCACTATAGCTACTGTAATACTAAGAACATAATATGAATTTGTTCGTTTACGCAAGAACCAAAGAGCAATAGTTGGCACAAAAAAAGATTTTTTTGGCAGGTAAATACGCCCTAAAAGTTTTAAAGTATTACCAGTAAGCTGCTTGTCGCAGACCAGTATCATTTCACTGAGAGGAGGAAGTATAACAGGAACAGCATTCAGCGATAAGACTGTATCCATGTTATACGTCAAAAAGATGAAATGGAAGAGTAAAAAATCAGGTAAGGTTATAGGTGTCTTATTGAGTTTTTCGGTAGCGTTTTCATTTTTAGGAGGTCACACACTTGCAGCTTCAGGGCAGGCAGACGGAGACAAAAGTTTTGCGGGTGCCTCTATTCTTGCTTTTCCTGGCGCGGAAGGTGGCGGCGCCTATACAAGCGGTGGTCGAGGGGGCGATGTATACATCGTAACTACCCTTGAAGATTACGCTGTAAAAGACAAACCGATTGCAGGGTCCCTTCGCTACGGGATTTTATCTACGCCTAAAGAGGGTCGTACCATTGTTTTTCATGTTTCCGGAACGATTGAACTGAAGAGCACGTTAAGTCTCAATAATATTAAAAACCTGACCATCGCTGGGCAAACCGCTCCAGGCAACGGAATTACCATTGCAGGTTGGGATACCAATATCAGCAATTCAGAGAATATCATTATTCGGTACACCGCTTTCCGTCCGGGTGCCACTAATGTGTATAATGGCAGTGATTCAATGGATGCGCTTTGGGGGAGAGACAACAACTACTTCCTCATTGACCATTGTTCCTTCAGTTGGAACACAGATGAAACTCTATCTTTATATAGAGGCGAAAATGGCACGATCCAGTGGTCCATTATTTCCGAAAGTCTGACTCTATCCGGGCATTCCAAAGGAAGACATGGCTACGGCGGTATTTCAGGCGGAGACAAAACAACATTCCATCACAATCTGTATGCGAACCATACCTCGCGAAACCCAAGACTAGGCGGCGGTTACGCAGGTGCTGCAGATGCTGATCATGTGGCGGTTGTTCAGTTCTCGAACAATGTAATTTACAATTGGGGCTTTAACGGCACTTATGGCGGAGGTTTTACTTTTACTAACTTTATGAATAATATCGAGATTGCCGGCCCAGGTACAAGAGATAATGTAACTAACCGAGTCATTGATGCCGGTGAAGCTACCAAGCTGGGCGGTTTCTACATCGCTGGAAACAAAATTAACGGCAAGCTCACAGGCTTACTAAATGATTCTTCAGATTATGTGAAATTTTCTGGCGTACAGGGTGGTGAACAAAAGACTACCCTTGCAGCCACACCATATCTTTCCGCGGACAGTACTGGAGTTAACCATGGTATTACCAATAAAGCATTTGATAATTATGTTAAGTCCGGTGTAAAGCAAGCGAATGAATCTCTATTAAAAAGCATTCTGCAACAAGCGGGAGCTACCTATCCACGTCGCGATGCTATCGATGCAAGAATTGTGGCAGAAGTCGAGCAGAACTCGGGAAGATATATCAACACTGAACATGAAGTCGGAGGTTACATTTCAGACTTTGGCGTCATTGAGGCACAATATGATAAGCAATTTGACACTAATAAAAACGGAATAGACGACAAGTGGGAAAAGAAAAATAAAATCTGGGGCAGCAAGGATGCATACAAAACGGTTACTAAAAATGGTTACACCTGGCTTGAGCTTTATATTAACGGCCTAGTTGATATGAAACACGTCGCCGAAAACCCTGATGCTAAGCTTTTAGCGCCAGAAAACAATGCACAATTTGTTACCGGGAAAGAGGTCGAAGTTAAAATCAATGCTTCCCCTAGATCCGGAAACAAAATAAAAAAAGTTGCTGTATATAATGGTTCCAAATATCTTGGGGAAGCAGTCAAAAAAGGCAACACATACACATACACATACACATACACATACACCCTCAAGAATTTAACGGATGCTTCCTACTATATTTCTGCAAGAGTGACCGATACCCAAGGAAATGAGACACAGACCACAGCCACTAACATCCATATCAATGCTGCTACCTCTTCCCTGGCTGGAAAGGGTTGGACTACAGCAGATATCGGTGATCCGAACATTAAGGGTTCCGGAAGTATGACAAATGATGTGCTTACCGTTAAAGGCAACGGAAAGCTTGGAAAAAGTGAAGGTGGCACAGAACGATCCGAAGCAAACAATGCAACCAAAGATGACTTCCACTTCGTGTATAAAGAAATGAACGGAGATATGGAATTTACCGCGAAGCTCGAAGAAATCGGGGCCGTTGACAACCATGCCTTCACCGGGCTAATGATCCGCGATGACTTGAATAAAGACAGTGCCGCGGCGGCCCTTGGTATCTCCTATGTGAAGTTGTCCAAAGAAACCAGCTGGTCATCTTATCTGACGGGCAGAAATATTAAGGGCGGAGGATTTGATGAATTAACTGAAACTTTAGACAGCGTATCTGCTGCTGAAAAAGCTGGCATTCAACTTGTTTCAGATATTCCATTTAAAATTAATGGTGTGGAGCAAGGGTATTGGCTCAAGCTTGGCCGTAAGGGAGATGTTTTCTATGCTTACGGATCAACGGACGGAAAAGACTGGAAGCTAATTGGCGAGCGAACTATTGTTATGGAGGGTTCGGTATATGTCGGATTCGCCGTTGACAGCAATGATGTCGCCAATAATATTGAGCAACTGAACTATGCTAAGTTCTCTAACCTTACTGTGGAGAATACATTCACTCCAATAGGTGACTCAGCGATAAATAAATAGCGTCTGTTCATCTCCACAGTTCCAAAAAGACGGAAGCCAGTAAAGCGGCTTCCGTCCTTTTATTGCTATCCAATTGGACCAGCACAATAAATTGCCTGATTCACTGTTCACTATGGCTTTAAAGTTTTTTCTTTAACATTACTTCATCATCCTTAACATACCCGCTCAATTCATACGCTTTAATGGCTACACGATTATCTTCTCCTGTTAAAATCTTAACTGTTTTGACTCCACGAGAATAAAGCTGACTTTCCAGAAAAGAAATTAGAGCAGTAGCGACACCATTTCTACGAGCTGACTCTTTTACATACATTTCAGTAATTTCACCATATGCTTCATTATAACAAAATGATTTCAGACTTTGAGCACAGCCAAAACCAACTACTTCATCCCTTAAAGTAGCCACGGCCACCACTTCATTATTGCTGTTCAAACACTTGATGATCTCTGGCACAGGACGTTTTACTCCACCATTGAACTCATGATTTAATCTAGACAAAACATCCGCGTCACATATCGTTGCTAGCCTAACATTTGGAAGCATTCTCTTCCTCCTCTACAACGTTCCCTTTTCAAGAACATACTCTTCATTGGAATTTTTTAAAACGATATCAAATTTATGATGATAAGAATGCATAAACAACTCATATTGCATCCTGCGCTGTTCATGGGATTTTCTTAAATAATTAATATCTGTTCCTCTTTCAGAAACATCACGTATACTCCTTCTCATCAACTCGGTTTCTCCATCCGTGTATAAGTAGATTTTCAGATCATACAAATTCGGATCAGTAAAGGCAACACTCATGCCTTCTACAATATTTACCTTCTTTTGTGAAGATATGAACATACTTTTTGTATAGTCCGTGCCAATTGTGTAAAAATCCAACCCATCCCTCAACATATGAATGTCTCTCTCTAAAGCAAATATATGATGAGCAGCAGGATGACAAGCTGTCACTTTATCGTGATAATGTACATTCTTATATTCATAGTCGATAGAAGTGTATTTTCTAAGACTAGATTCAACAATATAGGGGTCTGTATTAATATAATTCACATCATCCTGCTGCAAAAGCTTTAAAAGATTATTAGCAAACGTTGTTTTTCCAGATGCACCATGACCCGAAATCCCAATGATGATTCTATTAGCCTCACCGCTAATCAAATTAGCTATCTTATGTAACACCTTGTCCATATTATTAGCCCCTCTCCCGACTCGATCCTATGTGTTCCTTACTCCGCTATGGTTTAGCACATTAAAATCAATGGTGCATTTTATATAAAGAAACTTAATAGAAAGGGGTAGATCTTCCATGGCTACTCGTCAGCCAGATTTAGTATTGATCAGTTGGAGCAGAAATCCTTTGGTTGCTGGATCAGCACGTAGGATTATTGCCGCCCGTGTTATTGGAAATGCCGTGCCATGCAGACCTAGCTTGAGACCCAACGGATTGCTTAACACCGCTTTGGCTTGCTTATTAGACAACGATGTTGGTTTTAAAGTGGTCTTTCGTAAAAAAACTTCAAGCATTAGTGGATATATTTTGTTACAACGTAACTAATAGATTTAGGGGGCAGTGAAAATTGCTGCTCTCTTTTTCCTGTGTATCTCATTGCACTTAAAGTCCAATCAATCCTAGAAAATGGTGTATATAATTTATTAGAAACTGAATCTGATTGAAAATGGGTGAGTCCATGAAATTACAAGCTGTGAAAAAAAGCTATGATTTAATAGTAAGCTTAGGGATGTCTTGTGCTCCTGCTATAAATCTGCAAAGAAATAGCTTGAGGAAATTCTCCATGCCGCTCGACTGGATGGTTTCTTATTCATTGGCTGATGTAAATAGACTTTATAAGAATAGATTTCAAAATTTCATGGAATTAATAAATCTGCAAATTCTTGATGAAACACATTTTTTTCTGGAGGATGGATTACCAGTCTATCCTAATGGGAATAAAAATGCACTAGTGAAATCCTATTTTATTCAGGATACTTTATATAACATTATCTCAGTTCATGATTTTCCAATCCACCAAGGTAAACACTGGTCTATAACCTATCCTTCGTATAAAGCGAAGCTGGAATTACGAATTAATAGATTTTGGGACAAGTTAATCCACAGTAAAAAAACTTTATTCATTAGATGGTCCGCCTCATATGAACAGGCTGTAGAGCTACAGTCAATTTTGTCTGATTTATTAAAACCGAACGAATTTATTATTCTTATTCTTATTCCCGTTCGTGAATCAACCTCGGTACAAGAATTAAATTGGAACATTAATGATATTTGTGTGTTAGAAGTTCCTGAGGATATGAACGATTATGATAGCTGGGATTATATTTTGAAAGACATACACGTAACTAATAACTAATTTCGCTTTGATCGATCATATGATTAATTATTTCCTCTGCTGCAAAAACATATGGATACAAATACAGCCTACTGATGCTGACCAATAAAGCAATAGGGTTACTAATTCCAAAATCGTATTGACTCCCATGCGCTGCTGGATTTGCGGGTTCAGGCTCTACAAGATCATACTTCTCCATCAGCCTTTCCTTGGTTCCACTATCTACTACTGTTCCGTTTCCTTTATCCGCAAGGACAGATCCCGATTGAAAACACGCAATGAATAAGACACAGCAAATGGTGAGGATCGCTAGTTTCTTTTTTCGCATCATACATCTCCTAATTCTTTCTGGGTCTCCCCTATAACTTAGAGCCGTTCAAATTATTTCTTGGGTAATCGCAGGAAAACTATGTATTCGACAATCTTGATCAGTATAGATCATATTCCATGAAAATAATGGGAGAAAAAGTCTCGAATTCTATAATACTCCTTTCTATATATAAAAACAAAAGCACCCAAAGCTAAAATTAGCAGGGTACTTTTGGATGCTTCGCCGTATTTACAATATCAACATTCCGCTGAGCGGTTTATGGAGTTGGAGTTCCGCCGTTCGCATTCAGTGTTTCGCCACTGATATAGCTAGATTCCTGGCTAGCCAGGAATACATATGCCGGAGCCATCTCCGCAGGCTGTCCCGGACGACCTAGTGGTGTGCTCGACCCGAACTCCTTCAGCACTTCCTCCGGTTGCCCACCCACAACTTGAAGAGGTGTCCATACGGGACCAGGTGCTACTACATTGACGCGAATCCCCTTATCAGCTACTTGCTGAGCGAGAGACTTACTGAATGTATTAATAGCAGCCTTGGTGGTCGCGTAGTCCAAAAGGATCGGTGAGGGATTATAAGCTTGAATAGAAGAAGTGTTAATAATGGTGCTGCCCGGTTGCATATGCTTCACCGCAGCTTTGCACAGCCAGAACATAGCATACACGTTCGTCTTAAATGTGTCGTCAAAATGCTTCGTAGTGAGATCAGCGATGTCTGGAACGAATTGCTGTTTGCCCGCGATATTGGCTAAAATATCAATTCCACCTAGCTCTTTAACCGCAGTATCGACGAGTTGTTCGCAGTATGCCTCATCCTTCAGATCGCCTGGAATGGCGATTGCAGTACGACCCGCTTCCTGCACTAGCTTGACCACCTGCTTTGCATCTTCCTCTTCCTCGGGCATATAAGATAGAACAATATCTGCCCCCTCGCGAGCAAAAGCAATAGCAACAGCACGGCCTATACCGCTGTCGGCTCCCGTAACTAACGCTTTACGTCCGGTCAGACGCCCAGTTCCTTTATAGGTATCTTCTCCTGTATCGGGTACTGGATTCATTTTCTTCTGCAGACCCGGCTCCTCTTGTTGCTGCTGAAATTCCGGTCCAGCCTTAGTGTACTGAGTGGTAGGATCTTGCATCGTATATTGGTTAGACATCGATCAATTCCTCCTTTATTTTTAGAAATACATTTTTATATTTTCCGAACTCTTTGTTATGTAAACACAACAAGCACGCCTCTAAACATTCACCTTCAATAACACAGCCTTGAATAGTGCCGCAAAAATACCCCAACCACCTGTCAAGGTGGCTAGGGTATCCCCCGCCTAAAAATAAATATATGGAAGCTCACTTATTAGTTAGGGAACGCTCCGTATAGTCTGGCGTATACATTAGATAAAGGAGTGATAAATCATGGGCTTTTTTATATTCCTCTTTGTACTGTTAGCATTGCTTAATATCTTCTTTCCTCATTTGGGATGGTACATGCGCTATGGCTGGATGATGAAAGGTGATGTAGAACCCAGTGATGCCTATTTATTAATGACTCGCATCAGCAGTATAGTGGCACTTATTATCCTCTTTTTTATCTGGACTAGTTTCTGACTTACCCTAACGCTCTTAACACATCTTCAATCTTGCGCTGATGTGACAATACCCCATAATTCATCCAGGCCATAAAATCCACCTCATATACACAGCGATTACGAACAGCGGGCAGATTGCGCCAAAGCGGTGTATCCAACAGCTCCCGTCCTTCTCCTTCCTGTCGATCAAAGGTAATGAACAAATGATCTGCAGTGAGGCTCGCAAGCTCTTCTCTTGTTAGGCTCACCCGCTTCTGTCCACGGGTCAACTTCGGAACCAATTCATGGGGCTGCAAACCTAAATCCTCATGGAGTACGCTACCTGTATACCCCAATTGCCCGCATCCATAGAGATTGATTCCGTAGGAAGATATTCTTAGGCATGCTACAGTCTGCCCTTGGACAGAACGGTTTAGCACTCGTCTAGCTTGCTGCGCCCGATGCTCATAATTGCCGATCACTTCCTGGACACGATCCGTTCTGCCAAAGACGGCTGCTGCGGAAAATAACGTGGCCCGCCAATCCTCTTGATGAAAAGGCAGCTTGAACAACGGAGCAATTTGGCTGCACTCATCCAGGTGCCAACGCTGAAAGCCATCATCCAGCAGGATCAGTTCGGGCATGTACTGGGAGAGCTCCTGCCAATCGCCAGTCGAAATATCAACCGCAGGCACATCGAGGAGGGACAGGTACTCTTGCTTCCCCCACTGAGCGTGAGAATATTGCGCCACCGGTGTAATATCCAGAGCCAGCAGATAGTCTTCCAGAAAAGGAGCGAACACCCGCAGCCCTTCCTGATGGAAGCTTCTGTATTGGCCGGGCGTAACGCCCACCGATCTTTTGAAACGCCGGTTAAAATAATACTCATTGCTATACCCTACGGATAACGCGATATCATGCATACGGTCATTCGTAAGCAGCAACTGCTGCTGCGCCCTTTCAATACGAAGTCCGTTCAAATGCTCTAAGGGAATCCGCCCTGTCACTTCTTTAAAAATCTGTGTGTAGCGTGCACGTGTAATGCCTGCCACTTCAGCTAATTGATCGACGGTTATGGCGTGATTATAGTGTTCCTGCATATAGCGGATGGAACGCTGTACCGCCTCATGGGCTCCTTTCATCTGGATGACAGAGGAATTTGCCCGCATGATCAGCAGCAGTAACTCTTGAAAGCGGGTATGGCCTGCGAACCATTCAATCTCTTCCGTACTTCTGCGACTATGATAGATAGCCTCCAGCAGTAATGCACATTGCGAAAATGGTCTGCAGCTTAGCGGACCGGACCGGAGAATTCCTTCTTTAGTCCCCTTTTCCATTCCACTCTGCCTGCTTCCCCCCGTTTCGATGACTTCAAAAGTAAGCCTATAAAAGCTAAGTCCTCGCTCCTCGGCATTGATTTTGCTTATTAACCCCGGTTCGAACAAGAACCCGACACCTTTTTCCAGTGGAAAACGCTTCTCCTCGGCTTCTAACCATCCCTGTCCTTCCGATACAATGATCAGGGTATGATTTTGAAACACTAAGGTCTGTCCGTTCACCGATAAGGATTGGGCTTCTATGTTAATCAAGCTATAGAATAGCCTCTTTTTATTGCTGTCTTGTAAATCTTCTGCCATTCTAGCGCCCTCCAATTGAGAACCATTTTCATTCACTTTACTATAGTTTAGAATAAAAAAGAAGGTCTATCAACTATGCTGATAGACCTTCTTTATGCTATTCCTTACGACGGCTGCCGTTTTATTTCACCATAGCTTTCAGCAAGTCATCAAACTTCATCGAATTGGCTGTGATGGCACCAGTCTGCCAGTGGGAATTTTCCATTCTATAAACATTCCCGTTCTTCACCGCCGGCAGGCTCTTCCACAACGGGCCATCAAGGATTTGAGTCGCTTCCTGATTCCCTTCAGTATCCCAGCCCCCGTTGTCAGGGAACACAATGATATGATCCGCTTCGAGCTGAGGGATAAGCTCTTCGGAGATAATAGATTGATATTCGGTCATTTCTGCCGCCATAGGCACAGGTGTCAGGCCAAATTGAGAATAAATCACACCGGTGAAACGGTTTTTAACACCGAATAGAGCAAAGGTTTTATCCGCTACGTTAAGCCGGATCACTGCTACTTTTTCCTGACCCAGAGCCTGTTGCAGCTTAGCTTTCCCCTCTGCCACTTTCTGATCATACTCTGCAAGGACAGATTCCGCCTTCTCCGGAATACCGAGTGCATCAGCAATAGCCGTAAGCACTTGTCTTGAGTCTTGCAACACCGCCTCAGGTAAACGATAGGTTGGTGCTATCTTGGAATATTGTTCATATTTTGCCGCATCCGCACCTCCATCTACAATAATCAAGTCAGGGTCTTTTTCCAGCAACACTTCCATACTACCGGTAATATCAAATTCTGGTACATCAAGATTTAAATAATCCTGTTTACCCCAGCTTGGATGATACCACTGCACCACCGGGGTAATGCCCAATGCCTTCAAATAATCTTCAACATAGATTCCGGCTACCCGTTGCGGTTTAACTGGAATTTCAACATCCCCGAATTCCCCGGCAATCGTCCGAGTTTCACCCTCTTCTGCCGCATTTCCATTTCCTTCAGTTGGTGTGCTAGTGCTCGCTGAGGTAGATTCCTCTGCATTCTCTGTCTTAGCAACGTTTTCTTTCGCAGTATTGTTATTCGTTCCGCATGCTGCCAGCGCAGTTATTGCCATTATAAGTACCGCTGCCCATAAAAACTTCTGACCCCATCTTGCCATTGATCCCTTCACTCCTATGCTTTATTGTCATTGATTATCATTCTCAATAACCTTTATCACAATAGTAGCATGACTTTCATAGCTTTCAATGCACTTTCTCCGCAAAAAACTTATACAAACTATTTCTAGTTGTTCTGCTCTATCATTATTCGGTAGGATTCTTCTTCTATTAAAAATATGTCAGCCTTTATTAATTTGATCGCAAAATTTCTTTTTTTACGATTGATTTATACGATGCTTTCGCTTACAATAAACTCATAAACGCGCGTTTATGAAAAGAGGGGAAACATGCGCAGCGAAGATATTGCTAAGTTGGCCGGGGTTTCCCGAAGTACGGTATCCCGCGTGATCAACAACTATTCCAATGTTCCTGAAGAAACCCGGGCCAAAGTGCTGCGGGTGATTGAGCAACATCAGTACGAACCGAACAGCTTTGCACGGGCTCTGGCCGGTAAGAAAACCGATACCATCGGATTGTTCGCCATCAGTATGAACGAGAAAGAGAACACTACCCGAATTTATCAGAACAATTACTTTGCACCATTCGTCGATGCCGTAGTCGACACGTCGAATGCCCGCGGATGTTACGTTCTGATTCATACGGTATACTCTCCAGACGATTTTCTGAAGGTAAAACAAGCTTTTCTGCAAAAACGGATTGACGGTGGTATAATTGTCGGCACTCAGAAGGATATTAATATCGTCCGCGAAATGGTGGGACTCGATTCTCCGCTAGTACTGATTGATTATGATATCTCAGAGATTATGTCGGAGCATCTTGACCGCAATCATTTGGCCATTGTGAATTCCAAAGATTACGAGGGCACCACAGAAGTGATTGAACATTTAATCTCCTTAGGCCATCAAGAGATCGGCATTATCTGTGGGCAAATGAATACGTACTCTGGTCGAGAACGTTACACGGCCTATGAGGACACGCTGAAAAAACATGGTCTGCCTATGAATGAGAAGTTTATCCTAAAGGGTGATTTTCTGAAAGAGACGGCTTATGAAGAGGTCAAGAAGCTGCTTGCTTCTGGTGTACCTTTGCCGACTGCCTTTTTCTCTTCCAACGATGACATGGCTATTTCAGCGATGGAAGCGTTCTCCGAACATGGAATCATTGTCCCTGAGGATATCTCCATTGCGGGTTTCGATGACATTCAGCTGGCATCCCGTATTCAGCCTAAGCTGACCTCTGTACGCTTGCCGATTTATGAAATGTCCAAGGCTGCAGTGGAAAAAGTAATCGAGCTGTGTGATTCGCAGCAGCCGACTTTCAGCACGATCAGCTTTCCAGCTCGTTTAGTGGAGAGAGATTCCTGTCAACCGCCGAAGAAGTAGCACAGATTCATCCTTCACTGAAGATTACATATTTTTCTGTGAAGCTGCTATCATCGGTTCTCGAAATCACTGCCTAATACTATCTTTTAGAAACAACGGAAAGAATCCCTTCCCTCGAGGGAATTTTTCCTGAAACCTATAAACGCGCGTTCACAATCGAAAGGAGACTTTCTCACATGAAATTCGGTACCTTTGACGACACTCGTAAAGAGTATGTAATTAACACACCAAAAACACCTTACCCTTGGATTAACTACCTTGGTAATGAACAATTTTTCGGACTTATTTCTAATACTGCTGGTGGCTATACCTTCTATAGAGACGCTCGTCTCAGAAGATTGACCCGTTACCGTTACAACAATATCCCAATGGATGCTGGCGGCCGTTACTACTATCTTTATGATGATGGTGATTTCTGGACTCCAGGCTGGATGCCAGTAAAACGTGATCTGGACTTCTACGAATGCCGTCACGGTCTTGGCTACACCTCCATTACTGGTGAACGCAACGGTATCTCTGTAAACCAGCTTGCTTTTGTACCTATGGGTCATAACGCTGAAGTACATCGTCTTGTAGTGAAAAACACGGGTTCCGCGAAGAAATCCGTTAAGCTGTTCTCTTTTGCAGAGTTCTGTCTTTGGAATGCACAAGATGATATGACTAACTTCCAACGTAATCTCAGCACTGGTGAGGTTGAAGTGAAGGGTTCCGTTATCTATCACAAAACAGAATACCGTGAGCGCAGAAACCACTACGCTTTCTACTCTGTTAACAAAGAAATCGCCGGTTTCGATACTGACCGCGAAGCTTTCGTAGGGATGTACAATGGTCTGGAAAGCCCGCAAGCTGTTGCTGCAGGTGAACCAACTAACTCCGTTGCCAGCGGCTGGTCCCCTATCGGATCGCACGCCCTGAACATTACTCTGGAGCCGGGCGAAGAGCAAAGCTTCATCTTTGTCCTTGGTTACATTGAAAACCCAGAAGAAGACAAATGGGAATCTCTGAACGTTATCAACAAAAAACCAGCAGAGGCTATGATCGAGCAATTTGCTACAGACGCTCAAGTGGACGCCGCTTTGGCTGCACTGGCTGCACACTGGGATAACCTGTTGTCCAAATATCAAATCCAAAGTGGCGACGACAAGTTGAACCGTATGGTTAACATCTGGAATCCATATCAATGTATGGTTACCTTCAACATGTCCCGTTCCGCTTCTTACTTTGAATCCGGTATTGGCCGTGGTATGGGCTTCCGCGATTCAAACCAAGACTTGCTCGGATTTGTACACCAAATTCCTGAACGTGCTAAAGAACGTATTCTCGATATCGCCGCTACACAATTTGAAGACGGCAGTGCCTATCACCAATACCAGCCGCTCACCAAAAAAGGTAACAATGAAGTCGGTACCGGCTTTAATGATGACCCGCTTTGGTTGATCCTTGGCACAGCTGCTTACATCAAAGAAACAGGCGACACATCGATTCTTGATGAGCAGGTTCCTTTTGACAGCAATCCGGATAACACAGCTACTCTGTTTGAGCACTTGAAACGCTCCTTCGAGCATGTAACTAACAATCTCGGACCTCACGGCTTGCCGCTGATCGGCCGTGCAGACTGGAATGACTGCTTGAACCTGAACTGCTTCTCTACAGAGCCGGGCGAATCTTTCCAAACTACTGCCAACATCGAAGGCCGCGTAGCGGAATCCGTATTTATCGCGGGTCTGTTCGTCTTCGTTGGACCGGACTATGCAGAAATCTGCCGGATGCGCGGACTTAATGATGTAGTTACGGATGCAGAAGCTAAGATTGACAATATGCGTGAAATCACACTGACTCACGGTTTCGATGGTGACTGGTTCCTGCGCGCTTATGACCACTATGGCGACAAGATCGGTTCCAAAGAAAACGAAGAAGGTAAAATCTTCATCGAACCACAAGGTATCTGTGTTATGGCCGGTATCGGTGTGGAAGATGGTCAAGCTGAAAAAGCTCTGACTTCCGTGCAAGAGCATTTGGATACTAAATACGGTATCGTATTGCAACAGCCACCATATTCCAAGTACTATCTGAACCTGGGTGAAATTTCTACGTACCCTCCGGGCTACAAAGAAAATGCTGGTATTTTCTGCCACAATAACCCTTGGATCATGATCGCTGAAACTGTACTTGGACATGGTGACAGAGCGTTTGAAATTTACGCTAAAATTGCTCCTGCCTACTTGGAGGACATCAGCGAAATTCACCGTACTGAACCTTATGTATACTCGCAAATGATCGCAGGTAAAGATGCCGTTCGCCACGGGGAAGCTAAAAACTCCTGGTTAACTGGTACTGCGGCTTGGAACTATGTAGCGATTACACAATCTATCCTTGGTATTCAAGCGGACTTCAATGGTCTGAAGATCGATCCTTGTATTCCTACAGAGTGGGACAGCTTTGAAATCACCCGTGTCTTCCGTGGAGATACTTATGTGATTCAAATCAAGAACCCGAACCATGTATCCAAAGGTGTAGCTAGTCTTACCTTGGATGGCGCAGCTGTAGAAGGTAACATCATCACTCCTGTTGGAGACGGCGCTGTACACCAAGTAGTTGTAGAACTGGGTTAATACAAAAAAAATCCGCTCAATCGTTCAAACGAACGGTTGAGCGGATCTAAAATTAACAGTAGATGCCCCCTGAAGGATTCAGGGGGCATCTTTTTTTTACCCTTCCACAATATTTGCTCTTAAATCACTCGCAACCTCAAGCATTCTAGGAATCACGGCTTCATTGGCGCCAGAAACATAAATATCGCCCTGATAATGTCTAAATGGGATTGTTGTATCACCATAGCTCCACATAAAGAAATCTCCCTCAATGGACATGGTAGTGGCACCTGTTACTGTAAAAACTGATGTATAGGTGAAATCAGGTTTGGATGCGAAATATTGCTTACACTCTTCTAAAGATAGGGTTGTTGCTGAATCTCCAGCATTCTGCATTGCTCTTGTCATCCGATAACGTTTACTCATTGTGATGCCTCCATTATTATCTGTAAAATGATCAGTTGCCTTATCCAGATCAAATATAGCATACAATGAAGGGCAAATCCCATTCCATTTCTAAGTCGAAAATGTTAATATAGCCGTTTTTCATAGCTTTCTTTTAGTGATTTTGAGATATCCTCTGGAGTAACTCCAAGTTTACGGGCATGCTGCGCCAGTATTTTTGATGGATTAGGCAAGATTTCTTTCGCAAGCCAATGTTCGTCATCCCACAAATGTGACCGCTTAAAGGCTTTTGCACAATGCATATAACATTCTTCTACTTCCACGCCAATTCCAATGATCGGGACTTTACCATGCGCTTCCATAGGTTTCAATATATCTTCATCCTTAACTATACTCGCGTGCCCATTTATTCTTAATGTTTCTTCAAGTCCGGGGATGATGAATATCAAACCGACTTTTGGGTTCTCAAGTATATTCCGCAAAGAATCAAACCGTCTATTCCCAGGGCGTTCAGGGATCACTAAATGTTTATCATCCAACACGTGAACAAAACCTTCTACGTCCCCGCGCGGAGAGACATCGCAAGCACCGGACGAACCGCTTGTAGCCATAAAAAGCATTGGGGATTTTGAGATATAATCACGGCAATGATGATCTATAACAGTTATGGTTTTGTTGTTAACCAATTCGCTTGGGTACCCAAATAAAGACCTTAGCTCTTCTTCTGACTCTATAACTTTTTCGAAAAAGTTTGACTTCATACTTCTCCCTCTCTCAACTTAATAAGCCCCAATGTTCTTATTTTTGCTCAAATATCCGCTTAATAATTGGGCGAAATTTTTTCTTGTTGATTCATCCGATAACTTCCCAAAAGTACCATACAGATTATCCCCATGATATCTTGGAAACACATGTAAATGATAATGCCATACATCTTGGCTGCCATCCGGCTCATTATGTTGTCTAGAAGAAACGCCATCACATTTATAAACTTCTTTAAGACCTTTAGCAATTTCAATTTCCAGCTCATGTATCCGGTTTGAGATCTCAACCTTCAACGTGTAAATATTCTCGATATGCTGATTAGGGATGATTAGAACATGCCCTTCATTATTCGGATACCAATGAGAAGCAATAAAAGCCGTTATGTAATGATCTTTATAAATAATATCCGCTTGCTTAGAACGCACATCTTCATCTTCATTTTCAATGCCCGAAACCAACAAACAAAAGGGACAAGTATAACCCTCTGGAGCATGATTATAAATATAGCCCCCCTCCATTGTTATAGGATTTAAGAATATTTCTATGTTTCTTCTAATTTCGCCATTTCGCGTGTGTTCTCCTTTTTGCAAAAAGAAAAGGACAGACTGTAAATTACAGCTGTCCTCATCGGTAAATGTTGATAAACTACAGCCATTCCCGAGCTCTATGTCTACCTATAACTTAAACGCTGGCTTCCGGAATCCATACCTTCATTTCACCACTGCCACGATTTCCCCATAAGTAATACGGAACCGCCTTAACCTTTACGGTTTGAACTGGTGCTTTGACTCTGCTGTAAAGCTCACCACTCCAGCCCTCTTTATCTACACGTAGCCCCTCTGCCTCGACAACAACAGCGCCGCCGAGCAATGTCTCATCAAAAGCCGCAGTAAGTTCACTGCCTTCTTTTAAGGAAATCGAGCTTAACGGCTCACCATTATCGATACTTTCAAGACAATACACAAGAGGTCCACGCTGAATCGTTACTTTTTGAGCATCAGCACGCAAACTTGGATGTGCGTAGATACGATGTGCCTCCATAGGGTCATGCACTTCGATTACATCTCCTGCTCTCCACAGTCTCCGGATAACGAGGTATCCCTGCTCGATGTTCTCAGCAGTATTCATTGCTTCACCGTTGACTCTGATCTCCATTCCTTGGCTCCAAGATGGAATCCGTAAGGCAATCCCAAACTCTGCTTCCGCTGCGGGTTTAATCTTCAACGAGACTTTACCTTCCCATGGATAGTTACTCTCTTGCTGAATCGCAACATCTGTTCCACCCAGCTTTGTTGTCAGCTCACTGCCAATATACAAATTCGTATAGAGCGTATCACCATGGATCGTATAGATATATTGATTCAGCGAAGTCAGCAGACGCGCCACATTCGGAGGACAGCAAGCGCAGCCAAACCAGCCTTGGCGCTCGGACTTCACATGGTGTTTATCTGGGTTGCAGCTGCATGCCTTAGGCCATACTTCCAGTGGATTTACATAAAAATAGTGCTTACCATCCTGTGCCATTGAACCCAACACATTGTTATAAAGCGCCCGCTCCATCACGTTGGCATAACGTGCATCCGGCGATATTCTCAGCATTCGCTGTGCAAAAAAGATCAACCCAATAGATGCACAAGTCTCTGCGTACACCGAATCGTTAGGCAGATCATAATCGAAGGTGAATGCCTCACCCCGATGCGTAGATCCGATCCCGCCAGTAATGTACATTTGCTTAGTAGTGATGTTATTCCACAGTCTCTCGCATGCTTCGCGAAGGGTGTCATCTCCCGTAAGTGCAGCTAGATCAGCCATAGCAGTATACATATAAACCGCACGTACAGCGTGTCCTACAGCCACTTCCTGTTCTCTTACCGGAAGATGACTTTGGTAATATTTTAAATCTAAATTCTCCTTCTGACCTGTAAAAAAATTGATACTCCCCAGATTATCCCATTGTTGCTTTAGGAAATTCGGCTGTTGACCTCGCTCATTAATAAAAAAGCTGCTGAGCTTCAAATACCGCTCCTCACCTGTGAGCCGATACAACTTCACGAGCGCAAGCTCAATCTCCTGATGGCCATCATATCCCCGCATTTTGCCTTCTTCCGGACCAAACACAGAATCGATATGATCAACCATTCGGCACATGATGTCGAGCAGTTTTCTTTTGCCTGTAGCCTCGTAATAAGAAACGGCTGCCTCAATGAAATGCCCAGCACAGTACAGCTCGTGGCAATCGTTCAGATTAGTCCAGCGTTTGCCGGGTTCTTTTATCGTAAAATAAGTATTTAAGTACCCGTCTTCCTGCTGCGCTTCTCCAACGAGGTCAATCACTTCATCCGCTTGACGCTCCAGCTCAGGGTCACGTTTGATGCTTAAGGAATAACCTACGGCCTCCAGCCACTTGGCTACATCACTGTCTTGAAATACCCAGCCGTAAAATCCACCGGTCTTCCGGCCCGCAGCAATCTCAAAGTTAGCAATGGCATGACTGGGCTCAGCTCCCGCTGCTTTGTCGTGCAATGCCTCATATTGATACGGGATTACAACATCTTGTACCAGCTTTATATAACTTCCCCAGAAATCATCTTTAATGCTAACGGATTGATCTTTTACAACTTGCTGATCCTGGATCGTTTTATTCATCATCATCTTCCCCTTAGCCTTATTTTATACTCGCTAATTACAATTATAGAGCGTACAATAGATAAAAAATATAATCAGAAGCAACCCCTTTTTTGTACTATTTCACACTCCTATTTCCAAGGACAATTTGAGCTCGGACTACGATAAAAAGAGAGGTAGAACACAGTGAGTCCTTCCTATGTACATTTCGCAGCGCCGCCTTTTCCATATTTTCTGGAATGCAATCACACTGTATATCAACCCGGAGAGCAGCATCCAAATAGAAGCCATATCGGCTTATTTGATCTGATTATTGTAGAGCAAGGTTGCCTATTTATTGGTGAAGAGCATAATCAATGGGAGGTTGCGGCTGGGCATACGCTGCTTCTGCTGCCTGACCGCTATCATTATTCCGTTAAGTCTTGCGAGGAGCTGACTTCGTTTATATGGATTCATTTTCATACCCTCGCAGATTGGTCAAACTCTGATGGCGAGCCCGTGTATATCAACCGAGAGACACATTTCCGGCAGTTTCTTACTCATCCATATACCATTCGCATCCCGCAGTTTGGTCCCCTTCCTGATCCCTTTAAACGGAGTGGACAAGCGGAGAAGCTTTTACAGCTGTCCACTGGAAGACGTTCCAGTGCAGTTTGGGAGCAGCAAAGGATTTTTGAAGAAATGCTGCGGATGATGGATCTGGCGCAGCATGATACTTCAGAAAGTCATGCGGTAGAGATCGCCGAGAGGACAGAGACTTATATCCGCAATCATTATGCGGAGCCTCTCTCCAATGCTTCTCTGGCGGATGCGCTGCATTTTCATTATAACTACCTCGCCCGCTGCATGAAACGCGTATATGGACTGACCCCGATGGAGTATTTAACGGATTACCGTTTGGAACAAGCCAAGCTGCTGCTGCTTAAGACAGAGATGCCTATTGCTGCGATCGCAGAACGTATCGGCTTCGAAAGCACCGCCTACTTCTCGCGTCGCTTTACTCAGCAGATCGGAATCTCTCCGCTTCGCTTCCGCAAGCGGTATTCCCGATAACGGCAAAAACAGCATGTCTCATAATTGGAGGCGTGCTGTTTTCGTTGTTAAGCGATGCGCTGCTGTAGCTTTCTTGTGTGCTGCTGCCTTTCTTGCTGCTGGCTTACGTGATCAGCTTTGGATTAATGGGACGCGAGATGCGAGATGCTCCTCTAGATCGGAGAAACTTAGGTAACTATTATGATGGAGCAGTACTCCGCTTGGCACATTTCTTGTGTACCCGTGATCCGTCCTAAATCCTTCTGCTGCTCTTACTTCTTGCTCCTTGCACCTTGCTCCTTGCTTCTTGCTTCTTGCTTCTTGCTTCTTGCTTCTTGCTTCTTGCTTCTTGCAATAATTTTACCAGTTTACCTTCCTAGTCGTGGCGCACTCATACTTACCATAGATCAACGCTGATTATGCGGCTCGACCCTCCAAAGCTTATCAGCAAGTAACTCACCGCATAGCCATCACACTACTCTCTGTATCCCCCGGAGATGCGTCTGCTTAATCATCCATTCATAGCATTCTCCGTTGCGGACCGGATTGCAGCTATTTGTGATTTTCGATCCATTTTGCAGCAGTTTCGGACTGCATAGCTCTTATTGCTCATAATTTGCTCGGAATCGGACTACATTTGTGGGAATAGCTGCAACTGAGTCCGATAGTGTGACAAAACGAGCGAAATCATAGAAATAAGGGCAACTGAGTCCGAACAGTTGCTAAAAAGAACACCGCCTGCCGAATTTGATCCTAAACGTGCTAACCATTGTTTAAACTAGCTGTCCGGGGCTCAACCTATCTACTCTGCGAGAAATTAGTTACCTGTTGTTCAAACTAGCCGCCTACGTCTCGAAATCTGCTACCTTTTGCTCGATCTTGATCGTATCGTATCGGACCGTATTGCAGCTATTTCAGCATATGGGTTCATTTTGCGAAGGTTTCGGACTGCATAGCTCTTATTGCTCATAATTTGCTCGGAATCGGACTACATTTGTGGGAATAGCTGCAACTGAGTCCGTTAGCTCGAAAAAATGCCTTGTTACTGCCTAATAAGGTCTTCTGGGTCCGCATGGAGGCTGGGCGGTGAGTTACTCAAATGTCTGTTGATCGTATCGGACCCTATTGCACCTATTTGCGATTTTCGGTCCATTTTTCGGAAATTTCGGACTGTATAGCTCTTATTGCTCATAATTTGCCCGCAATCGGACCACATTTGTGGGAATAGCTGCAACTGGGTCCGTTAGCTCGAAAAAATGCCTTGAATCTACCTAATAGCGGCTCCTGGGTCCGCATGATTAGGCCCGAAATCAGTTTTTTTGCTTCAATGCAATTTTTTGGAAGTGACAAGCATATTTATAAGACATGCCTTTAATGTGGAGATGTTAAATATGCAGTCATTATTGAGATACGCGATCATCCTGATCGGAAGCTTGCTCATTGCAGCAGCAACTAATTTTTTTCTAGTCCCATATAAAATCCTAGATGGGGGAATAATAGGAATAGCCCTCATCATCAATTATTTATCCGATGCCAAAATCGGTATAGCTGTCCTTCTCTGCAGCTTTCCGATTTTCCTGTTAGCCTGGCTGAAGGAACGCGATATCTTTTTCAATAGTGTATTAGGTTTATTGACCTCATCGTTTCTGATTGAGCTTCTCGGTCCTTTGCAGTACCACTTTCTGTATTATTTTGAGTTCGGCTCCATTTCCAGCGCCATTATTGGCGGTTTTTTAATGGGAACGGGTCTTGGGCTTATGCTGCGGTTCAAAGCCAGTACAGGCGGAACGGATCTGCTTGCTCAATATATCAAAAGGTATCTCCCGCTTAACCTTGGACTCATCATTTTTTTGACAGATTTTATAATTATCGGCGCGGGGGGACTCCTGATTTCCAAAGAAACCTTCTTCCACTCCATCCTCACGATTATCGCCGGGGGTGTGGCCACAGGTCTCTGCACCTTGGAGACTGAAGAAAAATGGAAAAAAATATGAATATACACGATCATATGTTCGTATTATAATAATAAGAAAATCATCTACCGTATCTCTACCTCACCTGGAGAGTGTGAATCTATGAATAAAGAGCGTGTTATTTTGTTATCCGATTGTCAGAGCTTTTACGCCTCCGTGGAGAAGGCCTCTAATCCGCAATATAGCAACAAACCGCTTATTGTCGCCGGAGATCCGGCTAGACGAAGCGGGATTGTGCTTGCCGCTTGTCCGTTAGCCAAATCTTTTGGCATTACTACCGCCGAGACCTTGAAGGAAGCACTCGCGAAATGCCCCGAAGTAATCGTCGTCAGACCACATATGCAGCAATATATCGATGTTTCCTCCCAAATCACGGACATTCTACGCAAATTCAGTGACCTCGTAGAACCTTATTCCATCGATGAGCAGTTTATTGATATCACCGGCAGCCTCAGCTTATTCGGAAGCCCAAGACAGATCGCTACGACCATTCAGGACTTAATCCGCAGAAATACAGGTGTGCGCGCACGTATCGGTATAGGTTATTCCAAGGTTACCGCCAAAATGGCTTGCGACCTGTGGGCCAAGAAGAACCCGGAGGGTCTATTTACCCTCACTCAGGAAGAGCTTCCAGATGTACTTTGGCCGCTGCCCATTAGTGAGTTGTTTATGGTAGGCCGCCGCATGTCCGCGCACTTCCAAAGCATGGGTCTCACAACGATTGGCCATTTGGCACAGATGCCGCTAAGCGAGCTGAAATGGCGCATGCGGGAGAAATTCCATAAAAAATGCGATATCGATGCCGAGCTATATTGGCGAATTGCCAATGGCATCGACGATAGCCCTGTAAGTCCCGCTACCTATGAAGTTGCACCCAAGAGCGTCGGGCACCAAATGACACTGCCACGGGATTACTATACACTGCAAGAGATCAAGACCATCATTTTGGAGCTCTCAGAGCTGGTGTGCAGGCGCAGCCGCAAACTGAAGGTGCATGGTGCAGTCGTGTCTGTTGGCTGCCAAGGCGCCAGCTTTGATGACCCCAGCGGCTTCTCCAGACAGACTACGATGAGCGATCCTACGAATGCGACCCAGCTGGTATACGAGGCCGCCCTCGCTCTTTTCAAACAGCATTGGGAAGGTCAGCCTGTGCGCCGAATTCATCTAAGCCTGTCCAATCTGTCTGACGAAAGCCAATATCAGCTAACCTTATTTGAGTCGCGCCCCCGCTACCGTGAGCTCGAACGGGCCACTGATGCGCTGAAGAATAAATACGGGGAATCGATCATTGGACGCGCTGCATCGTTCACAGATGCCGGACAACTTAAGGACAGATCCGGAAAGATTGGCGGGCACTATAAATAAACAGTGCATCTTTATACATTTTATTTCTGAAACTATATTAAAATATATCCCATATCGTTTATAATGCTATATTGAGGTTGTTATTTTCACACAATGAAGCGACAATCATAAGTATATACACATAGATATGTAACATTCCAGGGGAGGACCGGAGAAGTTGGAAAGCACGAGCAACACTAACACTACCTATTATGAAATCGTTGATCTCTGTCTTCTTGCTGGCAAGATCATGCTGCAAAACGGTGCAGAAACCTACAGAGTAGAAGATACCATGACACGTATGGCTGCTTCTCTCGGTTTTCCAGGGGCACATAGTTATGTGACGCCAACCGTTATTATGTTCACCACCAATAGAACGGAGCCCGTTAAGTTATATCGGATCGCCGAACGGACAACAGATCTGCAGAAAGTCTCAGAGGTTAATGATATCTCGCGGCGTCTGAACGAGCGTCAGATTACAGCCGAGGAAGCTCGGACACGATTAGGAGAGGTCGATGATGCCGCACATGCATATCCGGTATGGCTGCAAATCATAGCAGCGGCACTTACCGGCGCTTGCTTCACCGTTATGTTTAAGGGCAGCTTGTGGGATGCTCTCCCCGCATTGCCGATTTCCGGGTTAGGTTTTGCTGCGGTTATCTACCTGCATCGTCTTGTGCAGACTAGATTTTTTGCAGAGTTCTCTGCTTCCTTCCTGATCGGACTTCTGGCCTTCTATTCTGTAAAGCTGGGCATAGGTCAAGAAATGGACAAAATCATCATCGGCTCCGTGATGCCTCTAGTACCCGGTCTACTCATTACTAATGCCGTTCGTGATCTGATGGCTGGTCATCTGGTCTCAGGCATATCCAAAGGAGCAGATGCCTTTCTAACTGCTTTTGCGATCGGTACAGGCATTGGGCTTGTACTATCACTATTTTAATTTTCCATGTGAAAGAGGTTAGCCCTTCATGATTTTGCAACTTATAACCAGTTTTATCGCCGCGGCAACCTTCTGTATTTTATTTAATGCGCCTAAGCGCGCTCTACTGCAGTGTGGTTTTGCTGGAATGGTAGGCTGGATGGTGTATGTGATCCTTGATGTAGAGTGTGGGCCTGTTGTTGCTACGTTTGCGGCTACTGTAGTGGTGGGCATCGTCAGCCAGCTGTTTGCCCGATCCTTCAAAATGCCGGTTATTATTTTTAGTGTAGGCGGTATTATCCCACTTGTTCCGGGTGGTCTTGCTTACGATGCTATGCGTAGATTTGTGGAAGAAAACTATAATCTGGCTGTAGAAATCGCTGTTCGGGCATTAATGCTCTCTGGCGCAATTGCGGCTGGACTGGTGCTGAGTGAAGTTATCGGACAAATGTTCCGCCGTCGTGCAAGCAAAGCATAACCTTCTTACAACGTCATCTCATAGATTCAAAAAAAAGAAATCGTCTCTTGGTATAATGAGGATCATCCGTCCCTCTTCCAAGAAGCGATTTCTTTGTTTACTATCCTATCTACACAAGTACTGCTACAGGTTCAACCTCCGAATAAATACTATTGATCCGGTTATTTTTAATCCAAGAAAGTCCCACGGTACCTTCACCCGCATGAACAGCCACGGCAGGAATGTAAGTCATAATCTCCGTACGTAAATCAGGCGCCATCTCTTTGATGTCTTCTTCTAGCTTCAGCGCCATTTCTAAATTATTGGAATGCATGATGCACACATCGCTAACAAGTCCAGCATCCTGTTTAAAGATATCTAACAGCGCCTGCTTCGTCTTCTTCATCGTGCGGATTTTTTCCACAACAATGACCTTGCCCTCGTCAAAACGCAGCAGCAAATTTATCCGTAGTAATTGACTAAGAATTACCTGTGTACCAGAAACACGCCCACTACGGTGAAGCTGGGACAAGCTTGCAGGAATTAAGTAGAAGGACATATTTTGAATGATATTCTCTATCTTTTCTTTAATCTCTAGGCCAGTAAAGCCCATCTTGTGCCAATGAATACCTCGCGTAATCATTTCCCGAATCGGATAAGCGCCAACCTTGGAATCAATTCCAATAACATTAGCTTCCGCTATTTCAGCACCTTGCATGGAAGCATTGTATGTTCCGCTAAGCCCTGTCGAAAGATGCACCGCGATAATCTCATCATATTCTTCCTTCAACCGTTCGTATAACTCGATAAACTCACCGATTGGCGGCTGTGAGCTGCCTACTTGATCATGCTGACGCATTTTCTCATAGAACTCATCGATCGTAATATCTATATTTTCTTTATAACACTCGTTGTTAATAATCAGACGTAAAGGAACAATATACACATGGTTGTTCTTGGCGAATTCAGGATCGATTGTACATGTACTGTCGGTTACCCAGGCAATTGATTTCATGGTCACTTGTCACTTCTCTCTTTCATGAAAGGAATAGTAGAATGTTTGAAGAGACAAGGGCCACTAAACCTTCTCGGCCAATGAATCACTCTCTCATCCTGTACAATCAACTTACGAATAGACCAGCGGTTTAGGAAGTCCTCGTGCGTATTCGTAAATTATACAAGATAACGAGCGATAAGATAGGCAAAACAGGCCGATAATGCAAATTTCATTCATCTTTTTTCAACTTTATTCGACATTATTTCACATTATCTATGACGAATATACCTATCCTAATAGAGCCAGTTCATGTTATGTAAAAGCCTAACCACAGCAAAAATATCCCCGTCCCCACCCTCACCGTTCTTACATAAATCAGCGCTTGGTAGTTACATTAATAGGTACTCTTTACAGTTGTTACAGTACGGGGCTAAGTTATGATTGGTCAGATATGGCCCGGCATCTGTCAATTTGTCCAACTTTCCCTGTTGGCGGGTTGCGCTCGCCTTTATAAAGATCAGTTACCTTCTGCTGTGATAAAGCTTTTTATGGTGTGCTTAAGGCTACCGTCCAGTTTTTCTCCTGAATTTTAAAATCCAACTCGCGATAAGACTTAGACAGTTCATCAATCCGCTTCTGAATCTGAGCGACATCCACCGTTCTCTGGAAGCGAACCTCAGAGCGGCTGTACCGATCCTGAGTGATCGAAGCTTGCTCAAGCAAATCGCTAAACAGCTTCCGCAGCTGAAGCATTTTATCCCGTTCGGCTAGGGCATCGGCAATACTCCAATTCTCATTGAAGGCAACAGATGAATTCGTTCGATTAATCGCTCGAATCAAAATCGTCTGCTCGTTAACAGCTATTTCTAGCTCATGCAAAAGAGCCTCCGGCTGCTCTGCCGGATCTTCCCCCTCCTGCACCTTAACGACCCGATCGAGCCGCTGCTTTAGCTGCGCGATTTTACGGGTAAGATCACTTCGGTTCACTAATGCTTCCGCAAGTTTCATCTTTAAGTTCCCCCTAAGATTTTCTGATAGCTGGCGATATCCAGTCTTCGACCAAATTTACAGCCAATCTCCTTGAAGTAGGCACATTGTTCATATCCATTCTTTGAGAAAAGCTGGCGACTGCGTTCATTCTCTGCGCAAACGGTAGCTACTAACACATGGAAATCCAGTTCGGCAGCTCTCTTTTCAATAAAGCGTAAGGCATGCTGTCCTATTCTTTTACCCACACAAGCAGGTTTCAAATACACACTGATCTCCCCAGAGCTATCATAAGCCGGCTTACTCTTATGTCTAGCAATCAGAACATAGCCCTGAATAACATTATCCCAGGATAATATAACGTATGATTTGAACCGCGGATCATCATTCATCACTGATTGCCGCATTTCGTCCAAACTTAAAGGCTCGGTATGAAAAGAAACCGTAGTGTTCAGCACATAATAGTTATAAATATCGAGTACATCCGACAGATGCTCTTCGCGAATTTCAGTGAATAACAAACTTTCTCCCACTACTTTGTTCAACACAGCTAATCCTCCCAAATGGATGTTTCCAAATGATCGACGAACTTGCGTAATTTACCGGCTAGCTTGCGGTTAATGGTTCCATCCTGATACATTTGCTGCACCTTATCCCGTTGCTCCTGAATAGCTTTCAGTTTCAATTCAAGCTTTTGATCATCAACAAGACCATCCTTTGTCCAGCCTTGACCCTGCTCGAAGCGTGCGATTAGTTGCTCATAACTGCATGCAACCTTCTCTACTGCTTTTCGGTTGTTCTCATTCATACTTGCATTAACAGCAGCTATTGCTGCGCGGGACATAGAAATCTTAGCTTTTCTTGCACATTCAGCCTGTTGCAGCATTTGTTGGCTAGCTTCCCGTTCGTTTTGTCCTGAGAACATCCCCGCAAATAGCCTTCTAATCTCTGTAAGGGATAATCTAATTTGAGAGTTGAGACTTCTGGCTAAGAAAACTTCACTATGATCCAAGAATTCTTCCATTTTCTGAGCCACTGAGGCAGGAATCTCATTGTTAGTAAGCAATCGGGTCAGCTCTTTGCGTTCAGCATGCAAGCCCACTATCCTTGCTTCAACCCCAAGCCGACGGAGTTCCTCAAATGCCGGATCGTTCGCTTGATCCTCGCGGTTCAGACTATAAACCTTTTCTCTGAATTCACTCAAAGCTGGCTGTGCGGAATCCTTGCTCTCCTCCGTCATCATACTTTGAAGCAGCGTTATCCCGGCAGCAACGACCTTAGATTTGGCCGCCTGTTCAACCTCAGTGTCCCCTGGTTCGGCAACCGGCTCTTCTTTACCTGCGAGAATTGGTAAAAAGATACTAGCGATCAGCAGCGACATCAGAATCACACCCGCAGCGATAAAGATAATTAGATCACGTTCAGGAAAAGGTGAGCCATCTCCTAACACAAAAGGAATCGAAAAGGCACCGGCTAAAGTAACCGCGCCTCGCACTCCTGAAATAGTCAGGATTAGCATGGACTTAATAGACGATTTTTCCATTTTTTGCAGGCCGGCGCCAGCCAGGGAAAATACATATACCCATATAAAACGCAGCACAAAAAGCAGTAACGTTATCGCTAATACATAACCAATCACCATAAGATTGTCCACCGCTGTATCCCGGTAGATCACTTCAATAACATCTGGAATCGACAATCCGAGAATAAGGAAGACCAAGCCATTCAAGATGTAGAGCAGCACAGACCATGTACTGGCGGATACCAGCTGTAGCTTATACTGTGGCGAAACTGCACGATCCTTCTCGACCGCATGAATTATCCCTGCTGCAACCACAGCTAAAATGCCGGATACCCCTATTTCTTCACTAATCAGATACACAATGAAAGGAGTCAGGATTTGCAGCAGCACATGTACTGTGATGTCCTCCATCCCCAGTCTGCGGATAAATACACTGAACCGAATCAGGAGGAACGCGAGTATTGCTCCGACAATTAGCCCACCTAAAGCGATAATCACAAAGCTAATGGAGGCTTTCGGCAAAGAAAATATGCCTGTAACAGCTGCTGCAATAGCGAAGTTAAACGCAACAAGACCAGAGGCATCATTCATCAATGATTCGCCCTCTAGAATACGATGAATACTCTTGGGAAGATGTACTCTCCCAGCGATTGCGCTTACCGCCACAGCATCTGTCGGCGATAAGATCGCTGCCAGCGCAAAAGCAGCTGTGAGTGGAATGGTGGGGATCATCCAGTTAATGGAATATCCAGCGATAAGCACTGTAGCAAATACCAAGCCTAGTGCCAGCATTAAGATTGGAGCCCGCAGGTTCCATAACTCATTTCTCGGTGTTCGCTTTCCGTCATTGAACAAAAGCGGAGCAATAAATAACACGAAAAACAACTCTGGCTCCAGTGACATATGTATTCCCAAAGGCAATAGTACGACCACTACACCCAAGCCAATTTGTATTAAGGGTATCGGCACGAAGGGAATGAATCGGTTTATGATGTTGGATATTGCGATAAGCCCAAGTAGGACGAGTACAACCAGAAATGTCTCCAAACCACATCAACTCCCTTTTTTATATTTGATTATTATATCGCAAAGCTTTAGGCAAGGGCAAAATCTAGCAAAAGATTCTTAACATTAAAATCCCCTACAAATTCCACAAAAATTCCATCAGATACATATTGACATAAATATTTATTTGTGTTATAATTAAATATTTATCTATTGTTTTTATTTTCAGTTTTGAGTAATATATGCATTAGCCTCACGGCGTCGCTCTTATTATCAATCACGGAGGGATATAATGTACATTGCTCAAGGAATAGAAATGCTCGAGATTACAGCGCAGGTTATGGGTGGAAAAGACACGATTTACCCCACGCTACTCTGGGATGAACATACCGCCGTACTCGTCGATACCGGATTCCCGGGTCTACTCTCTACTTTCAAAGAGGCTCTAAAAGAAGCACATGTGCCTTGGGAGAAGCTCCGTATCCTTATTATCACGCATCAGGATTTAGACCATATCGGTTGCCTCCCTGCCCTATTGGCTGATGAAGATCTAGAGCTTACAGTTCTGGCTCATGAAATTGAGCAGCCTTATATTCAAGGAGAGCGAATGCTCCTTAAGCACACTCCTGAAGCTTTAGCGGCGGCAGCGGCTATGATCCCAGCTCATGTACCTGAGGAATGGCAGCGTACCTTCCTCTCTGTATTAGCCCATCCTCCTAAAGGAAAAGTGGATCAAACGCTTGTGGATGGAGAAAAGTTACCTTTTGCCGGTGGAATTACGGTGATCCATACCCCAGGCCACAGCCCAGGGCATCTCAGTCTTTACCATCATGATAGCCGTACACTTATTGCCGCCGATGCCTTGACCGTTCAGAATGGCGAGCTACAGGGTCCCACTCCTTCCGCCACCCCTGACATGGAGCTGGCTTTGGCCTCTCTGAACAAGTTCTCTGAGTATGAGATCGATACGGTCATTTGTTATCATGGCGGACTCTACCGCGGAGATGCAAACAGACGTATTGCTGAACTAGCAGAAGGAAAAGGAAAGCTGTAATGATACAAAAGAAGACAGAGCCTAAAATCCGGCTCTGCCTTCTTTTTTCATATATAATCGTTATTTTTCATTATCACTTAAGACTCTGAACCCACCGTAAACCGTTCACGAATATGCTGCGGCTGTTCGATTTCATCGACAATAGCAACGGCATAATCTTCGTAGCTGACATAACTCTCGCCTTTGGAGTTCACCAGAAGATTATCCTTACCTTTTACATAAGAACCCGTTCTTGTGCCGATGGCAAAATTAGCAGATGGGCTAACAAAGGTCCAAGAGAGTGCATCTGTCCCTTGCAGAATCTCCAGATTCTTGGCTTGATTCGTCGCTGTTGGCTTAATAAAGTCAGGAAAGTCATTCGTATCCACTACTTTAAGCGTTTTGGCTTCATCTACATAAAGACTTCCTGCACCCCCAACTACAATTAATCTTGTATCGGGCGAAGCCTTCAACGCTTCAATAAGCACATTCCCGGCATCCACATGCAGATGTTCTTGTCCAAACGGCGCACCAAAAGCATTCACAACCACATCGAACCCCTGCAAATCTTCAACGGTAAGTGCAAATACATCCTTTTCAATGACATTCGCTTTACTATTTGTTACTTTAGATGCATCCCGCACAATCGCTGTAACTTCATGACCTCTATCCAACGCTTCCTGCGTAATTCGGCTTCCAGCTTTTCCACTTGCTCCAACAACTGCGATTTTCATATGATTGTCCTCCTGAGTTTACGATGTTTTCGCTTTAATATTTATATCAAGGAGCTCCTGAACGATGGTTCTATCGATATCGAGATCAAATTTTCTCCCCCAAAAGCATTCCGTGCCCCGTTGAGTGATCCGATCATAGTCTTCAATCGTTAGCGTTCTAGGATAATCCGGTCCTGTTTCCCAATCTGTATACCGCTTAATTTCATTCAGCACATGCATCTTATAAACACTATTCAAAATTATCGTATGGAAAAAGATTTCATCTCCACATAAAGTGTTCCTAAAAAATCTGACGTATTCCGGAGAGCTTTTTGTAAAATCCAAGATGTATTCCATACATCCACCTGTAATAGACATCCAGTTTGAGCCTTTATATAAACCGTTCGGCAGAGCGCTTAATCTTCTTTGCAGAAACGGAACGCTCATAATTAGTTTAATGTACCTCATTCGGATCGCTGTCATACGCCGGGTCCTTGAGATGAGGAATCTAGGATAGTAAACTGAGACCCGCTCGTAACATCCCCAAGTTTCCGCAGCATTAGGCAGCTGCAAATACTTCACAAATTCCTTACCTTCATTCCCCTTAAAGAAATCTAGAATCACTTCATTCGAAGCCAGAGGCAGATCCTGACCGCTTAGAATGTGAATATAATTGAAATCCCCATGTTCTTTGATCAGCGAAAAGCACTTCAAAATGCATTCAATCTGGCTGTAATGCCCCCACTGCACATCAATAGGCTTTTCCACAAAATGAATATCGTTACGATGAATAATGTCAGCTTCAATATTACTTTTCTGATCGACATGCAGGAAAAACTCTACGGACTCGTTAGTTAAACTATCAATTAGCAAATTGATCTGCTCCGGATTCTTATGACAAAGAATGATATACGCCATTTTGAATGCTTCCAACAAACTTCACCCTTCCGCCCACCTATTTCCAATATTATAAAATAAATGGACGAAAATGGATATATAATTATCTCTCTAAAACAAGTCTGATTCCAATGTTCCAAGGATCTTGGAATGTAGGATCTCCATTCACTTCTGTAACTGCGTAACCAGCCTGCCGTACTCGCTCCACCACAGCGTTGCGTTCCTCTTCATTCGTAAGAATTAAGGTAAAATAATCAATCCCCACAGTATCAGCTGGAGCCGCAGGTGCGCCCTGTCCAGCCCAAACATTCAGCCCGATATGGTGATGATAGCCACCAGCAGAGATAAACATAGCAGCACTTCCATAATTAGCTGTTAGTTCAAAACCAAGCAAATCGACGTAGAAGGCTTTCGCCTTATTTAAATTCCCCACATGAAAGTGTACATGCCCAATCACTGTTCCCGCTGGCAGCCCGTTCCATGATAAACCTTCAGAAGCTGCCAATAGTCCATCTACATCCACTGGATCAGTGGACATCATTACATGCCCTTCCGCATTATATTTCCATTCACTCTTAGGACGATCTCGATAGATTTCAATCCCATTATTATCTGGATCCTGAATATACAACGCTTCACTGACCAGATGATCCCCCTGCCCCACTTCAATCCCCGAAGAGATCAAATTGCGCACAACCAATCCAAGGCTAGGACGATCTGGAACAAGGATAGCGAAATGATACAACCCAGCCACAGAATTAGGGCGGATCACCCGCGCATTTTCAATCTCCCGCAAAATCAATAACACATTCTGACCGTCAGCGGTCATTTCAACTTCGCGGCCAGTCTGCCGCAAAACGCTTAACCCCACAACATTCTGATAAAAGGTGAGCGAACGCTCCAAATTGCTTACTCTAATCTGCACCAGACCGATCTGAGTGTCTGGTTGAAGTATTGTTTTAGTCGTCATTATAAATTCCTCCCAATCATGCTGTAACTGTTTTAGTTACAAATTAACTATCTTTAGTATAGTTACCTTCTATATGTTTGTCAATTACCTATAAAAAAATCATGTCGACTGGTTCACAGCCAAACATGATTCACAGGAACATATAATAAGTAATTCAAAAAAAGGTTTCCGGGTATTTCAACTCTCCCTTAATCCTCTGCAGTACGCCTTCCTTCAGCTCACAGACCATAAAGACATTCTCCGGTACCGCGAATTGTTTCAACTCCAGCCCATGTAGCCCTGCGGGTTGAAATCCGAATCTTGGATAATATTCGGGATGCCCGATCAAAAAGACAAGCTCATATCCGAGCGTTCTACATCTTTCTAACCCTTCTTGGATCAGCGCCTTGCCGATTCCTTGCTTCTGAACGTTCGGCAGAACAGCTAATGGGGCTAACGCAATCACATCATATAACTTCTCCCCATCTTGAACTACAGCCTTACTTAACAGTAGATGTCCTACAATCTCATTATCTTTTTCCGCGACAATCGAGAGCTCCGGGATAAACCCCTGCGAACTTCTAATGTTTTCGACCAACTGCGCTTCATCTTCCCGATCACCAAAAGCCTTAACATTCACTTGAAATACTTCATTATAGTCTGCCACAGTTTCTGCTCTAATTCTCATTTTTGTTGCTCCATTCCAGTAAATATTCGGATACACTGGATTCCAAAAGGCCGATCAAATCTTCATCCATATACTTATAGTCATCAGCTATGTTCAGGCAAATTATTTTTTTGCCCCTTACACAGTCTCTAAATTTATCTTGAATTCTTCGAACATGTTTCTTCTCCATCACAAAAATCACATCCGCCCAACCCAAATGCCCTTCAGAAATTTTAATTCTGGCATGATCTTCAGTCCCTGCTGATCTCACTTCATGACCATCAATTCCTTGAAAGATCTTCTCCGCAGTTAGACTCCGCCAGCGATTCTGGCTGCAGACAAACAGTAGTTTAATAAGTGCACCTTCCTTATCCGATTGTTAAAAAGATATTTATTGTCTCGCCTGCTTCGTGTATTCAATCAACCAACAATCTCTTAGCTCTCCTTCATGTTGTTCGTGCTGTTCAAGGTATTTCTTCTTCACAAAGCCAATCTTCTCGTATACTCTAAGGGCTCTTTTATTCCAGGCTTGCGGGTCCATGACAATTTTATCCGCCTGTTTTGCTTCGATAAGATAATTAACCGTTTCTTTAATGAGTCGCGAACCCATTCCTTGATTCCATAAATCAGGCTCGCCAATAAACTGGTCCATCCCAAAGATTTGACCTTCGAATCCCACGTAGCCGTACACCTCTAATTCTTCATCATCTATAAGATAGAACTGGAGATAACCTATATCCCGCTCCTTGTATTGCACAATACACTGCGTAACTTCGGCTTGCTCGTCGTAAAAATGCTCCTTCACCAGCTCCAAATCATGCGGGCGATCACGACCTTCATAGAACTCCAGTACAACGGGGTCTGAGAGCCATTTTACAAGTAATGCGGCATCGTTTAGCTCAAGTGTTCTCAGTCTGATCTCTTGCTTTTCAAAAATAATCATAACGCACTATACAGTTCATAAAGAGGTCTGTAGCTTGGATGTTCTTCTATTTCCGTTACGACAACACCTTGCTCGGAGTCAATCACACGGTAGGCTTTAGCTTCTTCTCTGGTCGACATCACTTTATATTCCTTATCTTTATAGATGATTGCACAATTGTTATCCACCGCGATTCCAGGCAAACCTCCACCTTTAACCATGCGTGTAAAATCTTCAACCCGAATATCCTCATTATAATGCGGACAATGAATGCCCGGCAGAATCCCCATGGCTTCAAGCTTGATATACTGCCATTCCCCCTGATCGTCGAACGCCTCAGAGTCACTATGCCCATATTCAAACCAACAGATGGAACCTGCGCTAAGCCCGGCCAATACGGTTCCAGAGGAATAAGCTTCTTTCAAAAGCGTATCTACCCCTGTATTTTTCCAAATCTCCAGCATCTTTCGGGTATTGCCTCCACCAACATAAATCAAATCAGCAGCTGTAATTAAATCTGTAATCTCATCATGAGTGTAAGTTTGGCTCACAAGCAATAAGTGACTTGTTTCACATCCAAGAATATCGCCATATACTTTGCTAAAAGTATCACAATATCCCGGCGCATCACTACTGGCTGTTGGAATAAATAACGCCTTCGGCTTAGCCTTTTGAGTTAGCTGCACAACTTTACGATCAATTTCCAGCGTTTCAAGCTCGATTAACTCTCCCCCGCCAATCACTACGATAGTGCCCATGATTTCCCCTTCTTTCACTAGGATTACATCCTATTGCTCACTCTTGGCTTACCGATGCTTGCAAAATATTCCTCTGCCAAAATGCTGTAGATCTCCAGATCCACCAGCCCTTTACCTGACCATACATGCGCCTGCCTTAACGTGCCTTCTTTCGTAAAGCCATTTTTCAAAAGCACCCGCTTCGATCGTTCATTAAAGGGCATAACCTCAGCTTGAATTCGATTGACTTCTGCAGTCTCAAATAAATATTTCACCACTAACTGAATGGCCTGAGCTGCAATCCCTTTTCCCCAATAAGGTTCCGCCAAAAAGTAACCGATCGTCACCATATCCACCTTTTGATTAAAATCCATAACTTCGATGATACCTAGCAGTATGTAAGGGTTATTTTTGAGGAAAATCCCCCATTTCACTCTTACCCCTTTGGTAAAATCACGTTCGAAATGACCGATCATATTCTTGACTGTATCTTTATTATGTTTCGGAATAATTCCACAGTACTCAAACACTTGATCATTGCTATATATCCCAAATACCTCATTAAGGTTGCTGACTTCAATCTTTTTCAGTAATAATTGCTCGGATTCCAAAGTAGGGAATTGCTCAAATACGTGACTAAGCTTCAATTTGTTCCCTCCATTACTTTTTGATGGCTTGGATCAGGGTTGGATTAGGATTGCAGTTTGACTTTTTGTATCCTGTATTACCCCTTCCTTTATTACCCCCGGACACTTCCCCTGTACTGCGCGGTTCTAAGCTCACGAATATAGGGCTCTGCAGCTGGCATATCTGCCTCAACGGCCTGTTGAACGGCTAACTCGATGTCATAAGGCACTCTTACAAATTGCATATTCAAAGGAGCCGCTGACACTCCCATGTATTCTCCCTCCATAATCACATAAGATGCCTGGGTTAGATCAAGCGGATTCCCCACACTGCCTACGTTAAATAAAGTCTTGCCTTCTAAATGTTGAATAAAAGCATTATGAATATCCCCGTAACCTACGATATCCGCTTGTCGTTTCTCCTGGCAGAGATCAGAATAACCAAACAAAGATAATCGCTTTTCATAATCATCCCAAGGTTGAACACGTTCATACAGGCTTCGTGGCGAAGCATGAAATAACCGTACAAATTTACCACTCATCATAAACTCAATCGAAAACGGCAACGTGCTTAAATAAGCTAGGCGCTCTTGACCTATCAACCCGCGGCACCACCGAGCCATCTCAAAATCAACATCCTGATTCATTAAATCATCCCAGTTCCCCATAACACTGATTTCACAATTCTTTTTTATGATATCAAGTGCAAGATCTGAGTTCGGTCCTTTTCCAACAATATCGCCTAAACAAAACACCCTGCTGATTCCCCGCTGCTGGATGTCATCTAAAACGGCCGTAAGGGCCGGTATATTTCCATGAATGTCTGAGATTATTGCAATTTGCTCCACTGTAGAACCTCCGTATATATTGATCTTTAAAAAAGTTACTTATCCTAAAACTAATTGTACTGCATCAGCGGCTGTTGCTCATTTATAGGGCATTTTTGCCCTTCTTTTCGCTCATCCATCGACTGTTGCTCGTTTATAGGGCATTTTTGCCTTTCTTTTAGTTCATCCATCGACTGTTGCTCATTTATAGGGCATTTATACCGTACATTCCACCATTCCAGCTACTTCAGCCCATTTCAATGGCATTTATACCGTACATTTCATCATTCCAGCCACTTCAGCACATTTCAACGGCGTTTATACCGTACATTTCACCATTCCAGCTACTTCAGCCCATTCCAACGGTATTTATACCGTACATTTCATCATTTCAGCCACTTCAGCACATTTCAACGGCATTTATACCGTACATTCCACCATTCCAGCTACCTCGTTCTAGTCACACTTAATCTTTTGTAAACTTTATGGATTGTAAAATATCCTCTATCCTCTTCATATCTTCTTTATGTACTTCATCCACACTATAAGGGAACTGCACCATAAATGACATTTCCGGTGCCTCAATAACGTAATAGATAGCTTTTCCTTTACTCCCTTCCTCTTCGAATACTTCAGTTTCGTACTTTACGGACTCTAACCCGCCTAAACTAGCTTTACTTTTTGTCAGCTCCGCCCCGTTGTTGTAATTCGTTTGGGCATCCTCGAGCCATTTGTTGACAAGCTCCATGTCCTTAGGCTTAAATCCAAAGAGCATTACTCCCGGACCTTTAAGTCCCTCAGCAGGTTTATAATCAGTCGTAGAGACTATCAACCATAATGGCGCTCCATACTTCTCAGTTACAACCCAATCATCCGGATAGTTAAAGGTGATTCCAAAATTAGTATCCTCGTATTTAGTGGTATCCTTTGATTCATTACATCCGGTAATCATTACTATAATTAGTAGTATAGGCAGTAATTTCTTTAACATTCTTTAGCTCTCCCTCAATGTATGTATGTATATTATCTTTAATCCGGCTTCTAAATACAGATTCTATATTCTCTCTTACTTCCCTTCTTTGACCATAAACCTAATTAAGCCAAAAAAGACCAGAATCACGTTTTCACATGTTCTGGCCTTACTTCTAAGCTGTGATATGGAGGAATCATAGTTCTGGCATTTCATTCACAATCTGTTCCAATGTAACCTCCTGGAGAACATTCTCCATTGCTTTTTGGGCGAGTGAGAACACAGGTACAATTGCACTGGCTATATTCTTGCCAACAGGACAATCTGGATTAGGGTGCTCATGTACAGAAAACAACGAGTCCTCTTCCACCGCATTAACTGCCTTATAAATCTGCAGCAGCGTAATCTCGGATGCGCTACGTGTAAGCGAAGCGCCTGCGACTCCGGGGCGTGCATTTACTAGTCCTGATTTTTGCAGCATACTCGTAAGCCGACGGATAACTACAGGGTTTGTGTTTACGCTACCAGCTATCCACTCCGACGTGCTTTTGCCTTCTTTATTGCTGTCAATCAACGTTAATATATGAATGGCTACCGCAAATCGGGTGCTAATATTCATGGAAATCTCTCCTTCTGCCTTGCTGCAAAACATCCTTCAGATGCAACTATAATAGTTACATTTCATGCATTTGTCAAACTTTTGAGGATATGAACAACTTATAATCTATCAATATCCTCCATATAGATTATTCCTCAATATGACACATATCATTGAATCCTACATCAAGAATTCAAGAACTACATTTACTTTTACAGTAAATAGAGTAATAATTTTGAAATGATTAAATATAGATAGGTTGGTGCATTTTAATGAAAAAAGATCGTTGGGACATATTTATAATAATAATAGCTGTCTTTGAATTTATTAATATAATGTACAGTTTAATATTCGAACAATCCATAGAGTGGTTTTCTTTGATTATATTAATTCTCTTTGTTTCTTTAATTGTTAATTCTAATATAAGTAAAAACAAAAAAAATGATTAAATACAACTGCCAAATGGCACTCGTATCCTAAGTGTCTTTTCCTATCTTATCTTATCGAATTCCTTTAGGATCTCAGCCACCTGGGCAGCATATTTTTTACTCAGACGCGATTTGCCAAGATTACTCTTCACAATCTTAAGGATTCGGGCATCTCGGCTCTTTGCAAATCTCTCCAGCATAACAAAGCCTTCTTCAGGCTCATTCGCCACAAATACACTCAAGCTGTATTCAAGTCCCTTAGATAATACACGAAAATGCTCAGCGTCCTCATGTTGCGCTCCCCCACCATCTATACTCTCCATGATTCGGGCAGCCAACTGAAGACAATACAGCGTATTTTCTTTCTTTTTTAAAAGAGGAGGATGCGCTAATGCTGCTACAAAAGCCCGCTGTTCAAGCCTGTTCGCACCTTTCTCCCACATGTCAATCAGCTGCCTGAGCAGGGTGAAATCATCCTCCCCTATAATTTGCAGCGCCATAGCAGACGCTTCACGCACCCTCCATCGCGAATCATTCATAGCTGTCTTAAAGCTGTTTTGAATCACTACTTGCTGTTCTTCTCCAGCGTAACTGTAATAAGCACCCAACGCCCTAACTGCACAAAACGGCAGAAACTCACGGGGATCATTCACCCCAGCTTCAGCTTCAGTAATGTCAGTCCAAGAGACGAGCAGCTTCCAGCCTGTATCTGTTAGATTAGGATGAGCGAATTGTTTGGCAAAATGGTCTGAGAGCTCCAAATTCACTCGTGGTCCTGGGAGTTTACTCTCCTGCATCATCAAATCACTAAGCTGTACCCACAGCTCCTTATCGTTTATCCATTGCTGAAACGGCACTTCAATCATCTTTTGCTCAGCCATCTCTGGTCCCTCCGATAGTTATCTTCAGATTCGAACGATTCCTTGCATCGCGTATGCGGGGCACAACCTATAAATAATAAGGTCTGTTCGCACACTACTCTTTATGCCTTAGTCAGAATAATAGGCTCACCTTTAGTCACGATAATCGTATGTTCAAACTGCGCTACCCGACCGTTATCTACAACACTTAGCGTCCAGCCATCCGATTGCTGCTCCACATAGTCCGCTCCAGTCGATAGGAAGGGCTCTATTGTAATTACTTGTCCTTCCTTCAGCACCGTGGTCACTCTCGGATTATAGAAGGGTAGAATTTCAAAAGGCTTCTCATGCAGTGATTTGCCAATTCCATGGCTGCACAGATTACGCACCACTCTATAACCGCGTTTCCGAGCTTCTAGTTCCATCATTCTGCCGATCTCATTAACCTTCATTCCTGCCCGCAGATGATTGATCACACTCATCATGGTTTCCTCTGTACTCCGGCATAAACGCAGAATATCATCGTTATAGGGCGGCAGTTGAAAAGAAATGCCAGCATCCCCATAATACCCATTCAGCTCAGCAGAGACATCAATGTTGATCAAATCGCCAGCATTAATCACTCTTGGGCCCGGAATACCATGAGCAACCTCTTCGTTCACACTGATGCAGGTGCTGCCCGGGAAATTATAAGTTATCTTCGGGGCTGAGGATGCTCCGAAGCTTTCCAGAATCTCAGCTCCAATAAGATCTAACTCCGCAGTCGTCATCCCAGGGGTTACTTTCTTTTTCATCTCGGCGATGGTGTGGCCCACCACTTTTCCAATAGCTTTTAACCCTTCTAAATCTTGTACCGTATCACTTGTCATCCAACACACATTCCTCTCACTTCATGAATTAATCATTTGTCCAGCCTCTGAAATGCACTCCCTACCCACTGAAAAGTATCTTCCACTTGTTTGCCTGCTGCGTTATCGTAGTAACTTCTCTTGAAGCTATGCTCATCAACTTGATCCAGCTTTATAGAATACCGCTCAGGACTGCTGATAAACAGCTGATTTTCAGGTTTAATAGGCAGTTCTTCTATCACGTTATTTCTTCTGAGTGTAAAAAGCTTGTAGAAATAACCGTTACTCGTTCCATATTGTCCGATCGTAAAATCGGGATCACCGTCTCCATTATAATCCTCAAACTGAAGCTGGAAAAAATCATTAAAGGTCTGGGCAAATTGATCATTTAACGGATAGCTACTCAGTGTTTTTCCATGCTCGTCAGTCACTACTAGCCTAAATCGGCCACTCCAGTTTCTTCCAGCTAACGGACTCGGTGTAGTCCAATCTTCGCTATATGTCCCCTCTAGCAGTTGCAGATTTAAAAATCCCGCTCTCCCTGTGACCGGAGACAGTTCATTATGTGATAGGGTTACTGGACCTGTTACCTCGACAGAAGTCTCCACAGGGTCTGCCTGTTCAATGTTCTCCGTATCGATTGTTCCATAAATGAGCTTTCTTAACTGGTCAGAGTTTTTTACAGGAATTGTGTAGCCCTGACTGCTGTTCTCTGCTGTAGTAAACATCCCTTCATGTCCAAGTTGATCTCCAAGCGCTATGTAATAATCTTCCGAATAGCCGTCCCCATAAACAAGCTTCATTTCAAATTCCGGACCCCAATCCAGATCATCAGAAAATTTCTTACTCTTGTTCATAGCCTCCGCAAGTGTCTTGATCAAAACAGAATCCTTTAGCGTTAAGCTCTCTGAGTGCAAAGGACGATCCGCTTGTTTCTGATCACTCGTTGCCACGGGTGTCAACGACACGCCTTCGATCCATCTGGCATTGATGAAGCCCAAATCACTTTTACATCCGCTTAACACTACGACCAATAACAAAGGTGCTATCCATATTAACCGCCTAATGCGAATCGCCTCCAATACATAAGCATATTCCAATTATAACAGTGTCTATAAATATATAAAAACGACTTTATGAACACGCGATTAAAAAAAGACTACAACCTGCTTATTAAAGCGTGGTTCTAGTCTTAAAATGGCAATTGATTAGATTGCTCCCATCGTTTTGAGCCAAGCATCCGCAATAAGTGCATGACCTGCAGGAGTAGGATGTACTCCATCATATGCCCAGTAAGCCGGTTCTGCTTTTACGGAAGCCGCTGCAAAAAGTCCATCTAGCGGAACCAGCGGCGCCCCATATTCACGTGCCAGCTCGCGGACAATATGAATCTTAGGATCAAGATCCTGACGCCAAGTTCTACGATCTTCCGGTACAGGCAAAACAAAAGGCTCTATAAGCACTAATTTAGCATCCAAAGATTTCCGAGTGCGTTCGATCAGGTCCCGATATGAAGCTTCAAACTGCTCGGGAGTGGTTTCTTCACCAGAATCAAAACGCCGCCAAGTGTCATTAATTCCAATATAAATGGACACCCAAGTCGGCTTCAAATCCAGACAATCCTTATCCCACCGTCCCTGTAAATCAACAATACGGTTGCCACCAATACCACGGTTAATAAAAGTAAGATTCTTCTCTGGATATAAATACCCCAGACGAGCGGCGACCATCATTGCATAACCTACTCCAAGTGATGAAGCGTCTTCATGATTACGCCCCCAGTCTGTTATGCTGTCCCCTTGAAACAGAATGACATCGTTTTGTTGGAATATCATAAATGAAATCCTCCTCTAACTACCTCTGTTAATATAACCCAATCTATTATATCAAATACAATGAATACAGCCTACTGTGAAACATCAATAATGCAAACATTTCACTAAAAAAACAATAACAAAAACCCCGCTCAGATTTGAGCAGGGTTTAGGGTTAAACTATATTAGTAAGCTAGGCTGAACAATCCTTTAATGTGGGACAAGTAACGGATATTACTTGCTTCCTTCATTAGAGTTGCAGGCAATCCTTTTAACGGAGTAGAACTTGCACCAACGATGGCAACACCGTCTTTACGGCCTAAGCTAGCAAGTGTACCAGAGTTGATTGGGCTAAAGCTTTCAAACGATTTATTTTTCAAGAAGGCATACAGATTGTATCCGATCAATTCACCCATTTGCCAAGCAATTTGCGCAGTTGGAGGGTAAGGACGTCCGTCTTCTGCAAAGACCACCGCGCTGTCACCAGCAACGAATACATCTTTGTGGGAAGTGGATTGCAAGAATTCATTCACCGTTGCACGACCTCGGTTAACTTCAAGACCCGATTCGCCGATGAGTGGATTTCCTTGTACGCCACCAGTCCATACAAATGTGTTAGCAATAATTTTTTGACCGTCTTTCAAGTCAATCGCATTGCCTTCTACATTCGTAACAGGAAGACCTGTCAGGAATTGAACACCACGTTTCTCCAAGCTTGCTACAGCACGTTCGATTAATGCATCTGGCAATACTGGAAGGATTTTAGGACCTGCTTCAACGAGCATAAGCTTAATTTCTTTAGGATCAACGCCATATTTTTTAGTAAGTGTAGGCAATACATCCGCGATTTCACCAACAAGCTCAACACCTGTTAAGCCGCCGCCACCGATCAGGATGTTTGCATCTGCTTCATTTTTCGATTTCGCATATTCACGAATACGATCTTCAATATGTTGATGAATTTTGTTAGCATCTGCAGCTGATTTCAATACCATACTGTATTGTTCAAGCCCTGGAATGCCAAAATAAGCTGTAGTGCTGCCAAGACCTACAACAAGCGCATCATAAGTAAGTGTCACACCATCAGAAAGAACAATTTGTTTGTTCTCCACAGAAAATGAATTGACCTTCGCGATTTTCAGGTCAATATCTTTCCCTGCGAAAAGCTTAGTTAGAGGCATAGCTACAGCACCCTCTGCAACACTACCTGCTGCAAGACGATGCAATTCTGTAATGATTTGGTGGGTAGGATACTGATTAACTACAGTAATTTTAGCTTCATCTTTTTTGAGATATTTGCGTACGGTTAAGGCGCTTAGTAGACCACCATAACCTGCTCCTAGAATGACAATATGTTTAGACATGATGTTTCCTCCGTCCCTTACGTATAAGATATGAAAATGATTATTTCTGCTTACTGCGTTCTCCAGCAACTTGAAGGTATGCATTTACGAAACGGAAAAGCTTTTGCGCTTGCGGATCTTTCAACAACTTCATAAGACCAAAAAGACCAATAACTTCGTTACTTTCATTCGCACGATCTTTTGCTTCGATCACTGTAGCTGCCATATTCTTCGCGGAATGCACTACAGGTTCAGCAAGTTCTTTAATTGCACTTACCGTATCACTTTTCAAGACATCATCCGCTGCGACAGTTTGCACAAAGTCATAGGACTTTGTAAGCACGCCAACAAGCTCAGTTAATTTTGGCAACTGTTCCACCAAGACTGTTAATGATTCCTGAACTTCTGGTTTCAAGAGCTGCTCAAGAACATCCATTTGTTCCTTGCTAACAGCTACTTTTGGTGATTCTTGTTCAGGTTGTGTTTGAGTGATTGATTCTGACATATCCAAATCTCCTCTGCAATAAGCTTTGCTGCTTAATAGTAATGAAAAACATAAGAACTTTTAACGCCATATTTCTATTATAGCACTTATCAAGTTATAAATGTCACAAAGTTTTTGAATTTCCATAAAAATTTGTGATTTTTATTACATTATAATAAATTATTTAAATTACTAGTGTTAATTAAAACCGTTTGAGTGAATTAATGTACAAATTCATTCAAATTCTTCTCAGTTTTCAATAAAACCTCCACAATGTCCATATTCTTCTCTGTTAGAAGTAACCTGAAATAAAGAGAACGCAGGAAGTTCTTTGTATTTATTCGTGTCACGTACTGGCTGTGGCTTCTAGGCCAACTGCCACATTGCGCCAAGTTGAGAATCCAATCGGTTATAGACTGCTGTGGAAGTAAATGATGATCGATGATTGTAACTATAATAGTAGCAATCCTTTCATCTTCTTCTTCCCTGAATATGTATTGATCGTTATAAAGCATCTTTTGAATAACTGCCAGAACCTCTTCCCGCACCGCGGCATCACTCTCCGAGCATAAAACCAGCTCATCCAAGGCGTCTGCGCCATGGGCTGCTGCGTGTGCCCAGCCTTCTTTTTCCATATAACCTCTTAAGTCCCGTTCTTCCTCATAATAACGAATCAAACCCTGCTTCACCTTTATAAATTCAGAGCTATCCAATATAGCCGTTTCCCTATGCCGCTGGAGAATAAGAGCAACAACCAATACAGAAAATGTTCTTGCATACACCGTCAGATCTTCTTTATTCCCAATGTGATAAAACAGATGCTGCTCGTCAAGAAGTATCCACAGCAGTTCACGAAGCTCCGCGTCATTAAACCAATGTTTCTCATTAATCCATTTGTAGAATGTGGAATAAATCAATTCATCACGCAGTACAGGCTCGGGATCTCCTATATGCTCAAGCATCAACTTCACATAATCCTTTATGTCCTCTCCACTTCTAAGCTCGTAGTCATTCTCTTCTATTCTTTGCAAATCTATCATCAATTGTTCTCTACTATTAATCAATTTATCCACCCTTTCATCCACTGTGTTTCTACATATCCTAATATCCTAATTTATGTCCTATTTTTTGACAACAGGGTATTCAAGATTAACTTCAATAAATTTTATCATTGACGAATTTTTTAGGCTGTGTTATTTTGAGTTAGTAACATTTAGTTAGTTCATTTACAAATATCAGGTGTTGATATTTTACAACCGAATACATACACAACGGAGGAATACTTATGAGCGCTTTTACAGACTTGATTCAGTCACGCAGATCCGCTATGAATTTTGTGGAAGGGGTCATCATCCCTCAGAATGAATTAGAGGAAATGTTCTCTTACGCCAGATTGGCACCATCGGCCTATAATCTACAGCATACAAATTACAAAGTGATATCTAACGAGAGTTTAAAAGAAGAAATTCGCGAAGCGGCTTACGGCCAATATAAAATCCATACTGCTTCAGCAGTTATTGTAGTGCTGGGAGATAAGCATGCTTATCAGCAGGCTCCAGAAATCTATGGCGGGCTTAAAGCTTTAGGAGCGATGTCACAAGAGGAATATGATGAACAAATAGAGATGATTAACAATGCTTACATTGATAATCATGCTTTTCAAAGAGATGAAGCAATACGTAATGCCTCTCTCTCGGCCATGCACTTTATGCTGATCGCCAAAGATAAAGGCTGGGATACCTGCCCGATGATCGGCTTCGATGCTGATGCTATCCAATCCACCTTGAATCTGCCGGATCATATGGTACCTGTTATGCTGATCACGATCGGCAAAGACAAAAAACATAAAATCAGACCCCGCGGCTACCGTAAGCCAGTCAACGAATTCGTTGAATTCATCTGATTATAGATACAGCAAAACGTTCCATCCGAGGCAAGTAGCGGGTGGAACGTTTTTTAATTGGAACTCATCATGAAGATAATGAACCGTGTGCCCGATATACAAGAGGGGCTCTACTTCGCATATTGTAAAATGGCTATAGCTGCTCTTTCCCGTCGTTCGGAGTCATCACAAATCAAAGCATCTTTCAAAATATTAAGCGCCTTAGAGAGTGTCTCCTCATCCAATTCCAGCGGACTATTCACTTCTTGTTCATTAGCAGAAACACCTGTAATCCACAGATCCAAGCGAGCACTTGGTTTAGGACCATTATATTGTACAACCGGTGCACTTTGGTTAAATAACTCCCGCACGCCTGTGTTTAGTTCAGAAATCGGCACACTTTTCAACCACGTCACACCACGCCGATGGCATGTGCCCTCGTCAACATTATCAGTAAACTCGTTGTAAAAATAATCTCCGAGGTCCCCGAGATGTACCCAATCTCCATCGGCCACCAGCACATAATCTCCATCTTGCATCGTATGTACAAATAGCTGAAGGGCTTGCAGATGTTGCGTAAGCTCCAACTCACTATATTGGTATGTGCCAATCAATCGATCACGAAGTTCCTCTGTGGTTAGATTCTCCAGATCCCCTATTCCGGGATAGCCGATACTCACATAATTATCCTCCAAAAATGTGCTGATCCGCTCAATCCCCAGTGGCTTCGATCCCATCCGAAACAGATTCATATGTCATTCCTCCAAATACTTAATAAAATGCTTGTAGTAGCCCTTGGATTTGGGAGTAACAAACCGTCCATCATTCGCAGAATCCTTCATTAGTTTATGAAGCTTCGGACCTCCAGTATAGGGATCTACTACGCTAGCCTTAAGTCGTGTCGCTTGGATTGCCTTCTGAGGACAAGAATAAACACAACGCATACATAATAAACAATTTTGATTGAAAACAATTCCTTCTACGCCGCTACTAATATTGGATGTTGGACAGTTTCTGACACATTTTAAGCATAGTGTGCAAGCGTCCGTTGTACGCAATCCTTTGGCGAAGTATTTTCCCCCTTGGTGTTCCTCACAATAATATACTGTTCTCAGAACCCGCTCCAACACAGGGTGAATCGGCAGATTTCGCGGTGTCCGCTTTACGATTTCCTCTGCAAACAATTCCACCTTACGCTGTGCGGCTTGATACAACTGCTTATTCAACCTGTCATCATATTTAATATAAAAATTACATGGCATCGCCAAAATCGAATTGTGAAAGGGATTATATCCCTTCCCACGCAAAGAACGAAGCACCGTATTCGAAGCACCGTTATTGATATAGTGTGGAGAGGATGCCGTTTTGAATACAAATGCCGGGGTTCCATTACAATCAGGCAGCTGTTCTGCAAAACGTTCAACAAAGCCGGAGGCGCCAAAGCCTAGAACCGGATGACCAATACCTATAAGATCATAGGCTTCATATTCTACAGAACGAGTGCCTTTAAAAATATCTTCCACTCTAAACAAATCTACGTCTTGCCCTTTACTTCTCAGCCTTTCAGCAAATTGCTTAGCAATAATCTCCGTATTGCCCGTACCTGAGAAATAAAATATGGCCGTCTTTGCATTATGCATTCCATCCCCTCCCAGATCAAATATACCTCATTCCCGTCTGGGAAAGCTGTGAAGTTGAGATGGGTTTTGGCTAATTCGGACTCAGTTGCTCTTATTTCCATAATTCCGCTCATTTTGCCACACTATCGGACTCAGTTGCAGCTATTCGCTCAGATGCACTCCTTTTCTGCACAAATCATGGGCAATAAGAGCTATACAGTCCGAAACTTTCGCAAAATGAACCCATATGCTGAAATAGCTGCAATACGGTCCGCTACGATCTCAATCGAGCAAAAGGTAGTTGGTTTCGAGATGTAGGCGGCTAAGTTTGGGACGTAGACGGCTAGGTTGAGTAATAGGTAACTAATTTCGTGCACGGAGTAGATAGGTTGAGCCATAGGTAGCTAATTCCGCACGGTGTAGATAGGTTGAGCTATAGATAGCTAATACCGCAATGAGTAGATAGGTTGAGCACAAGACAGCTAGTTTAAGCAATGGGCAGCACGTCTAGGATCAAATTTGGCAGGTGGCGTTCTTTTCAGCAACTGTTCGGACTCAGGCAGCTATTCACCCATAACTACTCAAATACTGTACATTAACAAATCCTCAATCATGCGTCCTCACAGGAGTAATTAAAAAAAGTGTGGACGAAGATGCGTCCACAGGCAGGATCACCAGCGGCCTTTCTTTTCCCGCGAACCTGATTCTAAGCGTCTCACTATCGATCGCCCGAAGGATGTCCCTGAAATATTTTCCGTTAAAGGCTACTCGAAAATGATCACCTTCCAGATACTCTAAAGGAATCTCTTCTTTTACATCCCCAATTTCTGCAGTCTTGGACACTAAACTTAACGTGTTAGAAGGAAGTACGCTGAGCATAACACTCTCGCCAGCCAATATAGAAATACGTTCAACCACATGTAACAAACGGTCTTTCTTAACAATCACTTCGGAGAGGTACGCTTTTGGGATTAAATTATTGACAGAGGGATAAGTTCCTTCTAAAAGAGCAGACTGAACCCTCAATCCATTAGAAATAAATCTGATTTGCTTGGGGCCTATTTCTAAATCGGTGCTGCTGTCTGCATCATCGTTTAATATTTTTAAAAGATCCTCCAGGGTGCTGCCCGGGATTACAACATCTAAAGGAATTGCTCCGTAATCTTCTACGCTTTCAACAACATGCTGGGCGAAGCGGATGCCATCAGTGGCGACTACACGAATATTTTGCTTATCTATTTGAAGCAAAACTCCTGTGAGCACAGGTCTGGTTTCCGATGAAGAGACCGCAAAAACCACTCTTTTAAATATTTGCTTCAGGAGAGTGTTCTTCATGCTTATCCTTTGAATGTATGGATGGTCTATGTATTGGATTCTTGGAAACTCTGCCACATCCGTTCCACATAAACGAAATTGAGTGCTCCCTGATTGAATATTTAAAATCAATGACTCTTCGATTTCCAGCCTAATTAGTCCAGGATCAAGCTTACGAATGATCTCATAAAAATAACGCGCCGGAACGACGATCTCACCTGTGTTGTGCACAACCACCGAATCCATTTTCACAGGGAGCTTATATTCAATGGTCATCCTTATATTGCTGGCTGTTAATATCAAACCCTGAGTTTGCGCTTGAATAAGTATTCCTGATAGAACACGTGAGGAACTATTCGCGGATATGGCTTTTAATGCTGCCTGTAATGCGGTAGTAAATGAATCTTTTGATACATGGATTAGCAAAGACTTCACCTAACTCTCCTTAGATTCCTTTACAAAATGCGCCTCAATGATGTTCCGAAATACTTGGGAGCGAGATGCGTTCTGATCCGCGCAAGCCTGCTCTATCTCCTGCCAAATGTCCTCAGATAATGTCAAAGATACCTTTTTGGTTACACCAGTGCTTTTTCTACCTGCACCTTCCCGAAGACCTCCCCTTGTAAAAAGAAACCCCAACTGCCCGTCTTTAGTGGCTACACCTACTTTGACTTTATCCTCGTTGTTACTTGAGCTATCGCTAGTGACTTTATCTTTAACTCCGCTAATACTGCTCCCCTTTTGTTCGCCCTCGAATTTATGATCACCCAATCCCTCACACCTCCATATTTGAATTTAGTAACTTAAATCAATATATCTACTAATTTCATAATACCATAATCGCCATTAATCCACCACAATTCTAAACACAAAAAAACACCCCAAAGATCGGAGTGTGCGGTGCGGTGGGCATGAGTTGGGTATGAGTTGGGTATTGCAACGTTAACCCATGGATTTTTTATTTTGCTTAAAATCGTTTGGGAATGTATGAGTTAATTGCACTTTATACAACTATAAACAATACATTGTGCTGCCCGAGCGAAATAAGTGTATTCTCTGCAACTAAATTCAACGATATTAACAAATAAGTGTGAAAAGACTTCTTTTAACTGCACCAAATGCAACTAAAAGTGACTAAGCTTCTTATCTCCTGCAAATAAGTGTATAAACTGCAACTATCCCGTTTGCCCGCTCGCGGACACAAGCATAGACGCACACGCAAACACCCTCATCATGCCACTAACCCAATCTTCCTCCCCTCTCCCTCACCTCATCCCGCCACTAGCCAAATCTTCCTCCCCTCTCACTCTCCCTCATCATGCCACTAACCCAACCTTCCTCCCCTCTCACTCACCCTCATCATGCCACTAACCCAACCTTCATACCCTCTCACTCACCTCATCATGCCACTAGCCCAACCTTCCTCACCTCTCACTCACCCTCATCACGCCACTAACCCAACCTTCATCCCCTCTCATACACCCTCTCCCAAAGACTCCTTTCCCTACAACTCCCATCACCATTACCTCAGAACTCCCTACTCATGTAAAAATAGCTCGCCTCATAACTCAACGTTCGGCACATATTAATATCTACTCTTCCACCCACGCGCCTTACTGAAACTACACTATCTCAGGATGTTCTGATAATTTGGTGGGAAGTCTGACTTTTTGGGGTCTTTTAGATGCTTGAACGATTCAAGCTTCACCTTAGGACCAGGAGAGATCCTAAAAGTCATGGTATCTTCTCCAACTGAAATATGTGGACCAACTGTAGGATATACGTTAAGTGTAATCAAGAAATCAAACCCACGGAAACCATTGGTCCGCTTCACCTCAGTCACATCCACAAAGTAAGGATAAACCATTGGCGATTCTCGCAAAAGCGGCGAATAAATATCTGCAATCTTTTTCTCAATATGGGGTAAAAGAAATAACATTAGCATGTCTTGAAACTTAAGTTCGAGAGAATCTTGATCTGGCAGTTGAAGTCCCGAATCAGACCTGGAAGGTGTTACAGACTGAGGTTGAATTAACCTATTTGCGGAGCAAGGTTGTGGCGTCAGAACGAGCATCACTGCGACAAGAAGGGGAGCAATCCAGCTTTTTTTCATCACAATAGCCTCCTTAGGGAACTTTATATAAATTCCCCAAAGAGACCCTATTTCTATACGTTAAATCTCAACCCTGTTAAAAAGAAAGGGTTCTCCCTTAAGATAATTTCTCAAGATCGCTAACGCATACGGCTGTTCTGCTTTTAGACCCTCGGTTTCCCTCGGATCGGATGCGTGATGGCAATAATTTTCGATCATAACCATGACCGTAAAATTCTCTAAAGTCTGATCCCACTCCCCATCAAGCTTGGCGATACTTTCGTACCCCTTAATGACCCCTTCTCTTTGCAATGGATACAGTCCAAGAAGGGTATGTGCTACGTCATAAAGATAATACCCCCAACCACATCTCCCAAAATCAATCGGCCGAGGCTCACCCTCTTTAAATATGATGTTGCCTTGATGTAAATCTCCATGAATAACGCCATAAGACCTTCTGTTCTTATTTTTATGCTGCTTGCTTAACCAGTTGAATAATTTCTCAGCTGCCGACTGATACAGCACAAACTCATCATCCGTAAGAAAACAATGATAATGCAGCTTTAAACGAAGCATTGCTTTTCGAAAGCTATGTTCATCCCAAACAGGACGATTAAAGCCAGGGGGTAACTCCAGCTCCTGTGCCGCCTTATGTAGCTTGGCTAATAGAACGCCTTCTTTGTAAATTTGTTCTTCGGTAAGATTTTCATTCGCACGTTCCCCTTCAACCCAGCGCATTAAAGAGGCATAAACACCTTCTCCATTTCCCTGTTCCACTCTGAACGTTACAGCACCCGTGCGATCATGAACACCTTTTGGCAGGGGGACATCAATTTTGCTCTTCAAAAGCTCCAGCCACGCGATTTCGGAGTTAATTTCCTCTTTAGATCTCCCCGAATGAAGGCGCAGTAAAAAAGTTCCCTCTTTATTAGTTTCGATAACAAAGGTACAGGTATCCGATAGCTGGTTAAAACGAATCTGCGTCCAATCCAGGTCAAAGTTCTGAAGCGCTATTAAAGCTGCCTGCTTATAATTTTTTCTCATCGCAAAGGAAGGAACAATTCAGTCTCATCGGGCCAGAAAGGGTTCGCAAATTGATAGATTTCTATAACCAATCCACGATCATTACTCTGCAAACTGCTATTAAATTCTCGCTTCATTTCCGGCAATTCAAGCACTTGGACTTGGCCTTCATCATTCATAAATAACCATCCCTTCAATGATCTATAAAAATGAAAACTATCTGAAAAAATATTTATCTTGAAAATATTTTCAGAAAACTAAATAATAGAAAAGCAATACTTACATGTCGGATCTATCATCTTAACCAAGGTGGAGCTTCATTACAGGCAGAAGAAAGGTTGAACATCGGCATCATGAACGCAATTCCAAACCTCAACAAGGCACAATCACGCAAAGAACGAGCAGGGAAAGAGCCCTTTCCCATCTCTATACTTTCTCTTACGGTAGGCGCTTTTGCGATTGGTATGACTGAGTTTGTTATTATGGGTATTTTACCAAATGTCGCCAACGATTTACAGGTTAGTATTTCGACTGCTGGCCAACTCATTACAATGTACGCACTTGGAGTGGCCGTTGGCGCACCCATCCTGACCATTCTCACGCAGCGCATTCCGCAAAAGAAACTGTTATGTCTTCTCATGATTCTTTTTATACTGGGCAACGGAATCTCTGTGTTTGCACCAAACTATACCGTTCTCATGGTAGCTCGTATAATTACAGCTTTAACTCATGGTACTTTTTTTGGGGTTGGCGCAGTCATTGCATCCAATCTTGTACAACCCAATAAGCGGGCCGGAGCCGTATCTATTATGATGGCAGGTTTAACGATAGCCAATATTGTCGGAGTTCCTCTAGGAACATTTATTGGACAAAGTATGGGCTGGCGGGCCTCATTTGCAGCGATTGCTGTCATGGGAGTCGCCGCGCTGATCGGCATCCTCATTTTTATTCCAAAGCTTAAACAAGAGAAACCAGCGAGTGTTATCCAGCAGATTGCTGCGCTGGCTAATCCAAAGCTGCTGCTATTCTTATTGATCGGAGCATTAGGGAACGCCAGCTTGTTCACCGTGTTCACATATATTACTCCACTGCTTGAAGAAGTGACCGGTTTTGCTGAACATAGTGTGACTTGGATTCTAGTCTTATTCGGCTGTGGGGTGACCATCGGGAACATCGTTGGCGGAAAACTTGCGGATTGGAAGCTGATGCCTTCTATCGTGGGACTTTATTTTGCAGTCAGTATGATTCTAACGATCTTTTCCTTCACGATGCATAGCCCAATAGCTGCGGTAATCACAATATTTTTCTGGGGTATGGTGTCCTTTGCGGTCATGCCAGGTCTGCAAATACGGATTATGAGTCTGGCTCAGGCAGCCCCTGCACTTGCTTCAACGACCAGCCACTCCGCCGGGAATCTCGGTAACGCAGCGGGTGCCTTTATTGGCGGTTGGGTTATTTCTCATCTAGCGATCACTTCGCTTCCTTGGGTCGGTGCGGTTCTAGTGGGCCTTGGTCTGGTAATAGGCATAGCTTGTTTTGTAGCAGAACGGAAAGAAACTGTAGCGTAAGCTTTATAGATATTTATACAAAAAACGAGGGTGCTCCCAAAGTCATCATGGCTTGAGGCACCCTCGTTTTTTATATTTCAGAGGAACAATTCTGCTCTTCTAATCTTCAACATCTGCTTTGCACCTTTTTGAAATTCATAAGGAACCTCTAGTTCCTCTGCAGTAAATCCTTGCCTCACCAAATCATCAATTAGGCGGTCTAAATGCTCATACCTTTTGCAAGAAAGGTCGACTAGCGGAAAGATTCGGAGCTCGCCTCTCGTTACCCGCATGAGTTCCTTAACAGTCTCCAGATGAAATTTATAGTCCAGCCGATCGCTGTACATAAATAGAAAGTGAGCAGATAATGTCAGATCAAATGCTTCATCCGCAAAAGGCAGATCCGGAAGTATCACAGGAACATATCGCTGCGGGGTTTGTCTTCGATCCTTAGTGCTGGCGGTTAACGCTGCGTTCCTCGCTTCGGTCAGTCCCTCGATTGATTTAAAGTAGTTCCAAACGAAATTATCCTGTACTTTTTCCATTCCGGACATCGCATGCGCAATATCTTGAGCCCCTTTGTCTGCCAGCTCAACTTCAGAGTAATAGTAAGCAATATCAGCAGCCGTTACTTCACCACCCAACTGATTCGCTATTGCTGTAAAAGAGCAAGCACCCGCAGGACAATCCAGAATGCTCTGGCCGATAAGATCTGATTCCAGCAAATCAAACATACGTATATATTCCTCATAGGTTCTGCCAATAAAAACAATTCTCTCCAAATCAAGTTTTCCCTTTGCTCCGCTCATCTCAGCTCACCTTTCCTCTTCTAGGCTCATCTACACTTCTACTTCTGTTTTAATATACGAATAAGGTAATCCATTAGAATACCCAAAATCAAAAACGTTCCAAAATGAATAATATAAGTTGGGAATCTGACGCTGATTAACGCACTATTGGTTCCCCATCTCGGATTATTTACATCAACCATGAAGCTTACAAAAGGTTCTGTAAAGATCAGTGTATCTATAATAGGGTTCAAACGTACAAGAATAATATTCGCGATCCCCACCCCCAGATAGTCACTCAGACAGATGATGATACTTATAATCGAAAGCCAGAAACTGAATTTCCTCCTAAAAAACATCAAACACCGCCCTTTCTATTTTTTCTATTTCTTAACAATTCGTTTAAAATTCAAAATATCCTTGTCACAGTTAGTTCCTGTTTTAAAAAATGATACAATCTGGAGCTCGCTTGCTTAAGCGGATAATCTGAAAGTTTACATAGGATCCCACAGGTCATATCAATAACCTTCCCCTCCAGCTTCCGTACTATAGTTCCTGCTGGGGCTGGATTCAGCACAATCTCAGGAACAAGTGCCACACCTAAACCACTTCCCACAAAATATTTCAGCGCTGTCATGCTCCCAATCTCCATTGTATCTAGTGGCGGCCCGCCTGATTCCTGCAGCACACTTTCTAATTTTTTACGATAAGGACAATTCGCTGCCGTAATCAGTAAGCGATGACTCTGTAGATTCTCTGGGGTGATACGTTCCTTGGATGCTAGCGGATGCTCTTCTGGCAAAAGTAACAAGAATTCCTCCGCAAATAACGGTTCAAAATAAAGCTCCTTACCGAGCTCTGGTGCCGAGCACACTGCCAAATCAATTTCACCACGCAGGAGTAGTTCACTAAGTGCGGCGGTTCCCGCAATATCCACGGAGACTTTCACTTTAGGAAATTGCACCATAAACCTACTTAAAAGCTGCGGCAAACGATAGCTCGCCGTAGGGTCCGTTACCCCTAATCGCACGTTGCCAGCTTCCCCTATTTTTAAATCAGCCAAACGGCTCTGTAATCGTTCCATATCTTTAACGATATGTAAGCTCTCTTCATAAAACAATCTGCCTGCTTCTGTTAAGCTGATTTGCTTCCCCCGCTCAAGCAATTGACATCCCAGATCTGATTCAAGCCTTTGCATCTGCATCGTAACTGTAGATTGGGCATAGTTCAATTCTTCTGCTGCGCGATTAAAGCTTCCGGAAGTTACGATCGTTTGAAAGGTTTTTATTGTTTTCAGATCCATCCTAGTGCCCTCCCCTATTCAATTCAAATTAATTGAACCAAACCTTCATTATATTCAATTATACGAAATCCACTTTTCTCTATAGAATACTTTATAACAACAACATACGCCAACATAAGGAGTGATTGAGGGTGGATCTCAACAATAAAGTCGCATTAGTAACCGGTGGAGGGACTGGAATTGGCAAAGCTGTAAGCTTGGAGTTATCCAAACGCGGAGCCCACGTCGTAGTGAACTATTCTAGATCTGAGGATGAAGCCAATGAAACCGTAAAGACGATTCTGAATCAAGGAGGGCAGGCTATAGCAATACAAGCGAATGTGTCTAAAGATCAGGAAGTGCGAAGTATGGTCGATTCGATTATTCAGCATTTCGGGACAATAGATCTGCTAGTGAATAACGCCAGTATAACTAAACATATTGCTCTCGGAGATCTGGAAAAGGCAACAGAGGAAGTATGGGATGAGTTATATGATGTAAATGTGAAAGGAATGTTTTTCTGCGCCAGAGCGGTTGCACCGTATATGAACCAAAAAAATTCAGGAGCCATCCTCAATCTCGGCAGCATCGCTGGACAGACAGGCTTAGGCTCATCCCTTCCTTATGCCGTCTCCAAAGCGGCTGTCCACGGTCTTACCAAATCGCTGGCACACGCGCTGGCTCCCCATATTAGAGTTAACTGTGTAGCACCGGGAGCCGTTGCTACTAGATGGTGGTCTGGACGAGAAGAACAAATGCATAAACTAGCCCCTAATCTGCTGCTTCAGCATATTTCAACCGCCGAGAATATCGCCCAGTTCGTCTGCGCTGCGCTAGAACAGGAAGCAATGACTGGACAGATCATTACTATAGATAGCGGACAAACATTGTAACAGCCAAAACAGCAAATGGTATGTCAGAACTACTTTTAAATATCATTAGCTGGTTTTTGCGTACCGTACAGGAGGAAGTGAAGCGTTGATAGCATAATTGGGGAATTTCTCCCTAAAATTCTAAGTTTTTTGGTCATCCAGCCAATAATTAGGGAAAAACTCCCTAATTATTGGTTAATTTGCTGGAAACTAACGAATACGCCTGATTTTCAGGGAAGAATTCCCTGATTTCGTTGATTTAAAGCAAATATCGGCTATTTTCAGGGAGGTTTTCCCTAATTATTATATAGCCAACACTATAGGAACCATAAATGCATCCGACATACCACATAACGTATACCACACCCCCTCTCATAGAACGTAGCACATACCACATGATTCATAGAACGTAGCACATAGCGTACATACCACCTATAGCTGAGGGTTAAAGTAAGAAACAGCCCCAAAAGTAGAATTTTCTACTTTTTAGGACAGCCTCTTCAGCATAACTATTGGTGAAGATTCTTAGTTAGGTTCATTACCCCAGATCAGGTTACCTGAGATGTAGGCGGGCGCTTTTGTCCAGTCTACAAAATTGGTATCAACCGCATTAAAGGAGTAATCTCCGGTTTGAGTGTAATTTGACCAATCCTCTTTAGCTACTCGCACTTGGATATCGATGCTCGCACCCGCAGCTAGTGAACCTGCTGCACTCGAGAATCCAAGCTCCAGATAATAATCCGCATCCGCTTTAGCCGTTGGCAGCTTCACAAACGTGCCCGTTACATTCGCGCTTCCAGCCTGTGACCAATCGCAGAAGAAGCTTTGTGCCTTCTCTCCGTCAATTGTGTAATAATATCTTAATTTCACATCAGAAAGTGCAACGGCACTTGTACTTGTGTTCACCAGCTTAAACTTTGGATTTAGCGTATTTCCGGAAGCAGTCACTGTACCGTTATACATCTGCACTTTCAGTGCTGCTGTAGGAGCTACTGACGTATCTGAGAGAGTGACAACCAAGGATTGTGCCGCTCCGGCACTAAACTCAAAGGTCAGCGTTGTCGTTCCTACCGCTTGAGTTGCCAAATACTCCTTCTTGAGAGTGAATGTTGATCCACTTACCGTATAATCCGTTCCGGCTACGAGGGTTGCCGTTCCGTTCTTGATCGTGCTTGTATTTCCGTTCAACGTCATAGTTACTGCCACGTCTGCCTGATTTTGATCCCGCGCTTGTTGGCGTTATCGTGGAGTTGGATACCGGTGTTGTAGTATCCGTTACCGCTCAGCTCCAGCGTAAAGCTGAACGTCAGCGTTGTCGTTCCTACCGCTTGTGTCGCTAAATACGCTTTTTTAATCGTTACTGTTGATCCACTTACCGTATAATCCGCCTGAGGGTTGCCGTTCCGTTCTTGCTCAGTGTATTTCCGTTCAACGTCATAGTTACTGCCACGTCTGCCTGATTCGCTGTTTTCTTATCAAATCCCGCGCTTGTTGGCGTTATCGTGGAGTTGGATACCGGTGTTGTAGTATCCGTTACCGCTACCGCCAAGGATTGTGTAGCTCCAGCGCTAAAGCTGAACGTCAGCGTTGTCGTTCCTACCGCTTGTGTCGCTAAATACGCTTTTTTAATCGTTACTGTTGATCCACTTACCGTATAATCCGTTCCGGCTACGAGGGTTGCCGTTCCGTTCTTGATCGTGCTCAGTGTATTTCCGTTCAACGTCATAGTTACTGCCACGTCTGCCTGATTCGCTGTTTTCTTATCAAATCCCGCGCTTGTTGGCGTTATCGTGGAGTTGGATACCGGTGTTGTAGTATCCGTTACCGCTACCGCCAAGGATTGTGTAGCTCCAGCGCTAAAGCTGAACGTCAGCGTTGTCGTTCCTACCGCTTGCGTCGCTAAATACGCTTTTTTAATCGTCACTGTTGATCCACTTACCGTATAATCCGTTCCGGCTACGAGGGTTGCCGTTCCGTTCTTGATCGTGCTCAGCGTATTTCCGTTCAACGTCATAGTTACTGCGACGTCTGTCTGATTCGCTGTCTTCTTATCAAAGCTTGCAGTTATTGGCGTAATGGTCGAGCCTGTAGCTGGTGGATTTACAGGATCAGCATACAAGGTGCCTCGGCCATTCGTACCGAGATATACACGTCCATAGATTCTTGGATCCCCAGTAATCGCCATATTGATCTTAGCGTATTGGTGAGCATCGTCATTAATACGAACCCAAGTTGCGCCAACATCATCGGAACGGAATACGCCCCGTACACCATCAATCTTAGCTACGGTGTACAATGCCATATAAGTTTGGCCCGGAGCAGCCTTCCCATATCCAATAAGATCAGCTTCTTCTACATTCGTTAACTTCGTGAAGCTCGCACCTGAATTAGTGGAGTGCCATAGACCATATTTATTCTCAACCGTATTCCCTCCGGCGAACCAGATGTCACCTTCAATACCTGGAACTGCCTTCATACTGATTTGGGCTTCATTCGGCTGTAATCCAGCCACATTATTGGTCGGGAAGCCCGAAGCTGCGGTGGCAGTAAATGTAGCTCCACCATCCACACTTACATAGAAGGTTCCTGCATAAAATCCATAGTATTTGTTAGGATTCACGCGATCAGACGCTATCTTCGCTCCAGCCGGTAATCCTGCACTTGCTGTCCAAGAATTGCCTGAGGTTTTGGAATAATACACCCCGATATCTGAGGTGCTCCACAGAATGGAATTACCACTTGCAGAGACAGCTACTTGTCCATGGCCAACCGTTGTTTTGGTTCCATTGGAAGGCTCGGAGTTTGGCATGTACCAGTTCACTCCACCATCGTTAGAGATACCAATGGACTTCATACTTGGCGTTTTTTCTTTATCTGCACTGCCTACCCGCACCATATAGGACGGACTCAGTTCAGCATAGTCAATACTCATCGTCGTTGCCCATGAAGGACTGGTCTGGAATTTAGTCGGCGCTACCGACAAATCCTCATGACGGAAACCGGAAACGTCACCAAGTGCAGTGATCAAATGGGAGGTTCCCGTTGGCGGGCTAATTAGCCCCAGCACTGCAGTTTCCTCCACACCTTTTGCCATGACAGAGATATTTACCTTGCCTCCGGTATCCCATGAGGTCAAATTGTTCGACCCATAAATTGTTGCTCCAGTGCCGTACATCATTCGATTCGAGTTAAATGGATCAATTTCCAAATCACCCATCATCCAGCCTAGCTTCGGTGAAGGATCCAGGGATGTTGAAGTGGTTCCATGATCGAGCCATGGAGCAGCGGTGATGTCCATGCTGAACTTATAAGTCCGTTCTGGATAATTGCCCCAATCCCAAATGCGACTCCAAGTAGCCCCACCATTGGTACTGCGGAAAATAACTTCATCAGGCCACCAAGCGTTTAAGCTGGATACCATCAATGTGTTAGGGTGCTGAGCATCCAGCGCCAATCCACCAAAGCCATACCAGTTATCTTCACCGGTCGTAGGACTGATATTGGTCCAAGCCCCACTAGTTTTGTTGTATTTCCAAACTTCACCCTTACTGCCATCATAGGGACCTACACCATTACTATAAGTAATATAGAGATCACCTGTGGATGACAGCTCGCCGTGATGTGGCAAGAACCCCGTAGGTTGTCCAGCCAGAGCTGTCCAGGTTACTCCACCATCTGTACTCCGATATACGCTGCTAGCCGTATCGGCCACACCGACATATATCGTTTGAGTAGCGTTGCCAAGTGTACCTGTGCTCTTATCGAACGTGATCCAAGACAATCCGACAAGATCATTCCCATAATCAAGTGTCGGATTCTGAATATACGTTCCTACGTTTGGAAAAGAGGTTACCTTTGACCAAGTTACACCCGAATCAATACTCTTCCAGAGACCATTACCACTTCTAGCTCCAAAATAGAGAATGTTGTTCTTATTGGGGTCGATGACTAGACGTTCACCAGCGGAACGGCCAGGCATATTGCCACCTACTTTAAAAGGCAGTGGAGTAGTTTGCCAGGTGTTCCCCCGGTCATTAGAGCGCATAATCTGGCCATTATTATCCCAATGATTAGTATACGTACCCGTTGCCATGTAGACTTTATTAGGATCAATTGGGTCTGTAGCCAGAGCATCAACACCATTCTTGTTCCAATCCACCCAGCCTACCGAGTCACTAATTGATGTCCAGCTAGATGTAGCTTGATTCCAGCGATAGGCCCCGCCAATATCTGTTCTGGCATAAATCAGATTCGGTTCAGTTTGATTAAAAATAATTCCGGGTACAAAGCCCCCGCCAGCTCCCGTTACAACGCTTTTCCAGGTGTAAGGTTCACTTGAGGCTGCATGGGTAGTAGCTGGGAATGCAGAGAATAAAGAGCCTACCATCGCGCCAAGCAGGACCAAAAGTCCTGTTTTCCGGATACGGTTACGAATCACGTTTTACGCCTCCTACGATATAATTGGTTTGTTTATGCCTTCTTCTTACTCTATATCCCTGCTCCTCCCTCCCCCTTAATCCATACCTTCAGAACTTAGACTCCATTTTCTGATAACGCTTTCATTATAATGGTAAGGTTTTTCATTATCGAGAGAAAATGGTTATATTTTGCAGAAGATTGTCTCTAAAAATCGTACCATTTTCACACTTCTGGATACAATTTCACTAAATTTTGATTGAAAATAATTCTGCTGATAAAAAAAACCTCCGGAATAAATCCCAGAGGCTTCTGATATAACTATTCTTCACTAGTATCTACAGGCATAACAATCTCTTTTATACCATTAAAATTGCTGATAGTTGTTTGCAACGTGAGCACTGACTCTGAATTTAAGTTTTCTGATTTCAATGAAGTGAATATTTCTGCCTCCACTTTATGCGGCAAAAGTGTAGTTTTATCCAGCGTATATCTTAGTTTAATCTTGTCTGTCAAATTCTGCTTCATCAATTTCATCGTTTCCTTACTCGCATCATGAGACGATATCTCTATCGAAAGTATGTATTCTTGTTCCTCCTCAGAAACAACGATCCCCTGAGAATCTATCCGGTATATGTCTATATAATCATACGGGTCAATAAATCTTTGTGCGATTTGTTTTTCTTTCGCTGGAATATAATCGTCCTGCTTAATAAATAAATCATCCATTACCTTTGTATGATATTCAGTATCCGATATGTATTCTTCTCGTTCCTTTCCTTCCGCAGTCTCCGATTTTAGATATACGGTATAAGGATTTCTAACATAGTCGACATGAAATGAAACAGCGCTCAACCAATGTTTATCTTCACTTTTTTCCGATTTGCTGGATGTTTCTTCTTGTTTCTCCATTTCTATAGTATAGCTCTCCTGCTTAGCCAGTTCACTCCGAGACATGCTGAGCAGCTCCTCTGCACGCTTATCTCCCTCTCCTTCAGCACCTGATTTAGTGTTCGTTGCACAACCTGTCAAACCTAACATACAAATGATACCGATAAAAACCATTTTTCTGATAAACATATTACTTCCCCTTCACTTCAAATGAAATCCAAATATAACTAAATCTATTTTATCATTATAAAGTTAACAGCTTATATGACGGAAAAGGTAGACATGTGAAAAAACGGCTTAAGATACACAGTTGTTGCGCTGAATTTAGTGTTTTAATGCAAATCAAAAAATACCTCCCCGACTTTACAGCAGAGAAGGTATTTAAATAATATTATCCAATTCTCTTAGCTCAATGTGTCAACACAAACTCATCCAGCAGCTTTCCATCCACATCATAGGCCTGATAGGTTAATGTATCCCCGGTAACGTTAATGCCCGCAAACATTTGCTTATAGTTCTGAAAATGCACCGCATGATAGAACTGATCTTCTTTTTTCTCGTTAAATTTCCCTCCAGAAGCGTTGGTCACCACATAGACTGTCCCTCGTTTAGCATCTTTGGAAATCTCACCTTCTGGAACTATTTTTCCGCCACGTAACGGGTAGGATCTGGAGTATTCATGATTATGACCCTGCAGCACTAAATCAACCTCATACGTATCAAAAATATCCGTCCAATTTTCAACTTTCTTATAGGAGTTCCCCCCGTAAGCCGGTCGGTGCATCGCAACGATTTTCCACTTCTTGTCTGTGTTCTTCAGATCTTCCTTTAGCCACTCCGTTTGCTTTTTTAGATTGCTCTCTGTATTCAGTACCGTTACATGCACTGGTCCATAATCGAAGGAATACGAGGTGCCTGCAATTGAACCCTTTGCCCCATTATCCGGCAGGTTGAAGTGTGAAGTATAATGCGTTGCATCCTCATCCACCTCATCATGATTGCCTGTTACCGGCATTAACGGAATCCCCGAAATCCAGCCCTGCACATTGCCAAAAAAATCATCCCAGCCTGCCGAATCCTCCGGATTCTCCGTCAAATCGCCGTTATGCACAATAAATTCAGCTTCAGGAAATGTCTGAAAAGCCTTGTTCAGCGTATTTCCCCACAGCTTAAAATCCTCTGCCGTTTCCCCTTGAGAATCCGTTACGTTGATAAAAGACACACTTGCCAGTCCATCTTCTTCCGTTGTAAATTCCGCTGCCGGACTCCATTCTCCTTCAACGCCACTACCCACTCTATAAGTATATAACGTCCCGGGTTCAAGACCCGTAGCTTCCACTTTATGAACACCTTTGGTGCCATTGTCTGTTTTGATGGAACTACTTTTCGCATCTACCCTTTGTACATCCGTATTTGCAAAAGAGGACACTTGTCCCTTTACAATCTCCAGAATGCCTGCTGCACTCGAATCACTTGTATACCAAGTAAACGCGCGGCTTGTGCTCGCATCTCCCTTAAAGGTAGTCACGAGATCATACGGTGCTGGTGAATTTGCATTACTTCCGCTTTTCGATCGTTCCAACCCATAAGCCACTAAAATAACCACAATCACAAGCACTCCTATGATTATGGCAAATTTATAGTCTCTCATCACGGTACCTCCTTATGAAAATTTCTCTCTAGCCTTCTAAATAAGATAGCCCCCTGCAAAGTCAGAAGTCAAATTTGCACACGAATCTTTATACAGACTTTTGTTAACGCAGTGTAAAACATTCAGCAAACATTCAGTCTATTTTAAGTTAAGCATAAGGTCTGTCTCCTAGAATTAGTCAAGCAGGAAGGTTAGCCAGAGATAGAGAGAGAAACGAGGTGTGAAAATGAATAAGAAGCTTCAATTCCGGCATGAACTTAAATTTTTCATTAACTATCATCAATACCTTATATTGCGCCAGCGATTGCAAAGCTTGATTGATAAAGATCAACACGCTAATGAGAGTGGAGAATACCACATTCGGAGTTTGTATTTTGACGATATCAACAACACGGCACTTGCAGACAAGCTCGGCGGTCTCAGAGAGCGGGCCAAATACCGGATTCGCATTTACAACATTCAAGACAACATCATTCACTTTGAGAAAAAAATTAAAATGGACGATTATATCGCCAAAATCAAAGAACCACTAACCCGGCAAATGTACGACGAGATTATGGCGGGCAACTACGAAGTGCTGAACGTCCCGGACAGTCCGCTGTTCTTGGAGTTATACGATCAGATGCGCCATAACCTGCTGCGACCCAAGGTCATCGTGGATTATGTTCGCGAGCCTTATGTTTGCCACAACGGAAATGTGCGAATAACGTTCGATAAAGAACTACGTACGGGCCTGCACTCTACGGATATTTTCGATAAGGATTTGCATCCGATTCGGGCGATTGATGAGAACTTCATAATTTTCGAAGTGAAATTCGATGAGTATATTCCGGAGTACATTAAAATCGCGTTGCAGCTGGAGGGACTGAATAGGCAGTCCGCTTCGAAATACGTGATCTGCCGCAAATTCTTAAAAACTAACACTTGGGAGGATTATTGATTATGAATGCATCACTAGCACCGCTAGCAGCTACAACAACGACTACAGATACTACAAATAATTTTTCAGACATTATTAAAAACTCGGTGATCGACAATTTTGTATCTGATATTAGTATCTCCAAGATGCTGATTACCTTGGGCGTAGCTTTTCTGATCGGATACTTCATTTACCTGCTCTACAAACGTGTCTTTAGCGGCGTTTTATATTCCAAAAGCTTTAACGTCTCACTCATGGGCATGACCATGATTACAGCTACTGTCATTATCGCGATTAACTCTAACCTTGTGCTGTCCCTCGGTATGGTCGGCGCATTATCCATCGTTCGTTTCAGAACACCGATCAAAGATCCAACTGATCTGATCTTCTTGTTCTGGGCAGCTGTAGCAGGGATTGTAACTGGAGCAGGATTTTTCACCTTGGCTATTATCGGTTCGATCATTATCGGCCTTATTTTGTTCCTGTTCATTAAACACTCTTCTATCGAAACGCCATACTTACTGGTCATTAACTGCGACAGTGATGAAAGCGAACGTGAAGTACACAGCCATATCACCAAATCCGTAAAACGCTACAATGTGAAGCAAAAAACAGTCTCCGCAAACAATATTGAATTGACGCTGGAGCTTCGTCTGGATGATAAAGTAGGCGGCTTTGTCAACACAGTCTCTGACCTAAAAGGTGTCAAAAATGCACTCTTGATCAGCTATAGCGGTGACTATGTATCTTAATTACAACGAGATGAAAGGCGGTGCCCCAGATGAAAACCAGAGGTAAGTCAATCCTGCTGAGTTTTTGCTGCCTGCTGCTGGTCATCGCCGTAGCCGGGTGTCAGAATGCAAGTCCGTCTGCAATAAATAATCCAACGTCTGATGCTCAGGACAAGGTCATTTCGAGCGATGAGAAAAAGCTAGACGAGCAGGTCTTTCCAAAAGATAAGGTCGTGGATGTCAAAATCACCTTGGACCCGGACGATTTTCAGGATATGCTGGATAATGCCAGTGCTGAAGAATATAAAATGGCTTCCGTCGAGTACAACGGTATGAAATACGATAATGTAGCTGTACGGACCAAAGGAAATCTCAGTCTCAGAAGCGTAGTACAGATGACAGACTCTGACCGCTACAGCTTCAAAATTTCTTTTGATGAGTATGTTAACCAGAATTTATTCGGCATTACTAAGATCAACCTGAATAATAATTACAGCGATGCTTCTTATATGCGTGAATTTCTGACTTATGAGCTCGCTGAAAGTGTCGGTCTCCCGACGCCGAAATATTCCTTCGTCAATGTGTATGTAAACAATGAACTGAAGGGTTTCTATCTTGCAGTAGAACAGATCAGTGATGCTTATCTGGAACGCAATTTCGGCAACACTTATGGTGCACTTTATAAAGGTGTAATGACCGGTCAGGGCAGTGATTTGACTTGGCTGGGCGATGATCCATCCCTCTATACTGGACTAGAAATGAAATCCGATAAGTCCAACGATGATATTCTTGTCGACATGCTGAATGAGCTAAACAACGGCACCGATTATGAAAAATACATCGACGTAGAGGAATCGCTGAAGTATATCGCTCTAAATGCGGTCACGGGTAATATGGACAGTTATTTAGGTGGAAATAAGCAGAATTATTACTTATATGAAGACGATGGGGTCTTCTCGATTCTGCCGTGGGATTACAATATGGCTTTTGGCGGCATGGGAAGCGCAGATGTGTTAATTGACGAGCCTACCCAAGGTGCGTTGGCAGAACGACCACTGATTGCGAAACTGCTCGCTAATGATGAATACAAAACGAAATATCATGAGATTGTTAGTGAGATGATTACTGGCTATCTAGCGGACGATACGTTCCAGGCTCGGATGGATGAGCTGAACACGATGATTTCCAGCTATGTCAAAGCGGATCCATCCGCCTTCTACACTTTCGAACAGTATGAAAATGGGATAAAGGCTGTTGAGACCTTCATGTCGAACATGGCCACAAGTATCCAGCAGCAACTCGACGGTACCATTCCTTCCTCCGGTGACGGATCAGGAAGTGGTGGTGGCATGGGCGGCGGTGGCTTTGGTGGCGGCGCTAAAAATGGCGCAGCTCAAGGCGCTGCGGCTGCTGGGCAGGCCACAGGTGCGGTTGGCGCTACTGGTAATGCTGGCGCAAATGCAGCTGCACCAAATACCGAAGGGCAAGCGGCTACGGGTGGACAGACTGCCCAAGGCGGTGCAGGTGGTGAACCTGGTGCCATGGGCGGACCGGCTATCCCTAATGGCGGCGAGGGGCCTGGCAGTAACTCACAAGCAGCTGCGGGTGGGCAGACTACACAAACAGGGCAAACTGCTCAGGGTGGACAGGCCAACACTAACGGCCAAGCTGCTCAAGAGGGACAGGCCAACACTAATGGCCAAGCTGCTCAAGGTGGATTTGACGGCGGCGCGGGTGGTGAGCCTGGTGCTATGGGCGGACCCGCTTTCCCTGAAGGCGGCGGAAATGGTCCTGGTGGTGGCGGCATGGGCGGCGGTGGCTTTGGTGGCGGTATGCCTGGTGGTATGGGCGGTGGCGACTTTGGTGGTGCTGGTACTATGCAGCAAAAAGGCAGCACGAGTGAAGCCATCACAACTGGCGTCGCCATCCTTCTCCTAATACTAACCGCTGCTTTCGTAACCTTTTACAAACGCAAACGGCTGTAGATAAGTAAAAAGTATCCTTATCACCAATTAATTCATGCAAGAAGCCTCCGCCAATAAACGACGGAGGCTTCTTGCATGAACACTATATTCTTGTATCACAACTAGTTCCCGCTTACTCTTTTCGCCCGCGCAATATACTTATGGTTGCTATTAAAAAGGCTAGTAAAGAGATCCCTAATGCGATATAGACCATTGGGTTGACACTGGTGGAGTTGTTCTCGCTTTCCATGATGGCATTATGTTCTTCCATGCTCATGCCATTGTCACTGGAACCATGAGAATGTTCATCCCCACCGGAGGCTTGCACAATCGAAGTAATAGAATGCGGACTTTCTGTTCCTGCCTCACCAGACCACTGCACCAAGCTGCCATCGGCATAATGCTGATAAGCATCCCAAGCAATGTCGCCTGCAGTATCAGGATTCTTTGCTGTGAAATAGAAACGTTGGAATTGCCCTGCTTTAATTCCTTCTCCATTAGCTATCCAGCTAACTTTGTTCCCCTCAATGGTAACATCCCAGCCCGGTGTAGCCTCATATTGCTTGAACTCGGCACCCGCCGGGATTCGTAGATCGACTTGTACAGTCGCCACATCTTTTTCTGAAGGAACTTTAAGTGTGTAAGTCTCCCATGCTCCGGTACTGGATTGTGCTGGTGCTACGGTTACGTGCGCGCTAGCCACGGCTGCGAACAACAGAAGTGTTGCAGCGGCTGGTGCGAAGAGTGTCATTATTTTGCGAGATAATCTGTTCATAGTTAGAGTGCCTCTTTCTTTAAGTAATTTTATCATTTTTCACTTTCATCTCTATCCTCATATTTACCGCGGAAAATCACGTTTACGTGAAGCAAGCCCCTGCTCCAGAGCATAACGCGTTAGCTGCGTACGATTTTGGAGTTGAAGCTTCTGAAGGATGTTTTTCAGATGGTTTTTTACGGTATGCTCCGAAATCGACAGGCTTATGGCAATCTCTTTATTCGTCGATCCGGAAGACACACAGCTTAAAATCTCCTTCTCCCTTGCCGTCAATGACTCTCCTTCGTCCGTTACTGAAGGAACGGTAAATTCTTTCAAGATTTGAAAAGCCAGCTCCCGGCTTAGCGGTGCTTCTTCATTCACAATGGCTTGCAAATATTCAATCCAGGTGGAAGGTGCCAGATTCTTGAGTAAGTACCCTTGTGCGCCTTGCTTCAATGCTTCGAGGAGGTGGGAAATTTCGTCCGATACTGTAACGATAACGATTTTGACATAGGGATATTCCTGCTTGATCCGGCGAGTAGTCTCCAGCCCGTCCATCTCCGGCATCTGAATGTCGATAAGAATAAGATCAGGCATCCACTGGGCCGTGAACGCGATCGCCTCAGGACCACTCTCCACTACACCAATGACCTCAAAACTATCATCCATGGACAAAATCTCACACATCGCCTCACGCGCATGCGCATGATCATCCACAACCAAAACCCGGTACCGGCTCATAAACTTCCCCCTCCTTTCGTAATTTCCACATTTGTCCCCGTATTGCCGGAGCTCACCTGAAGCTTCCATCCCATTCCTTCGACACGTTCCTTCATGATCTGAAGGCCGTAACTTCCGTTCACCTCAAAGGGATCATGCTGAAATCCTTCGCCATTGTCGACAATCGCCACGCTCCAGTTTTTCTCAGTGCCTGCACCTGTTATAGAAACCTTCGCCGCTCTTGTATGCTTACGCACATTAATAATAGCCTCTCGGATACAAGATAGCAGCTCTGCTTTTTCCGAAGGAGAGAGGGCTTCATCCTGTAGACTCCAATCCAAGGAAACCTCAATCATAATCTCGTTAGCCATTTGAGCAAGCTGATCTTTAACCGACTGTTCCAATGAAAAAGAGTGCTGCTCAGACACTGGTACCTTCAGATTGGCGATCGCCTGTCGAACATAACGGTTCACCTCGTGGACGGTCTTTTTGATCTGATCCACATTTTCTTCGCTGACTTCCCCATTCCTGCGGCTTGCTTCCAAACGATCTATTTTGACAGATAAAAGAAATAAAGATTGCGCCATTCCATCATGCAGTTCCTTAGCTAGCCCTTCCCGGGCTTTCATTGCCTCTTTGAGCGCACGTTCCTGCTCCAGCTCCCGCTGATTCCGCTCCATCAGCGAAAACAAAGGGACGAGCAATACAAGAGTGAACAAAAATACGAGGACAGGTGTCAAATAATTCCCCAGATCCATCGAGATATAAGGCATTAGAAACTGATGGCGCACGACCTCCCAGATCCCTACCATTAGCGTTGGCAGTAACAGGATCATATACTTGATTCGGTTATACGTTGCTGTCCCCTCCCGTACATCTTATGATTAACAATATCACCGTCACAATTCTGCTACATGACTCGATCGGGCTATTTAAAGTTCTTATTGTTACAAATTTAAGTATTTTAAAAAAATAATGCTATCCTTCATAATATTATAAGCAATATATAGTGAAAATTTATACTTTCTTATATTGTAGCAAAAAAAAGATACATCCTTCGATGTATCTGCATCCCAGTTATAGTGGTGATGTGTAGCGTCCGTATTGAATGTCCATTTCTTTAAAAACATCTCCCTCTTTTTTCAGGAAAAATGTGTTTACGCCTTCCGCTCCCCACCACTCCATACCGAGTAATGGACCTTCAGCAGTTTCCGCCGCAAAAAGAATAGAGAACATCTCAGGTATCACTTCCCCTCCATCATCCACTCTCCAGACGGAAAATTCATCGCCTTGAATGACAGCCGGATAATCCATAAAGGTAAGCCCGGCCTTATCTTCCAGCACAAGACTAAATAACATCTCCTGATCCTGCCTAATGAATTGAACGAGATACAGCTGCCGATCACCAGACAGGTCAGCAAGTTTCCAAATGTGCTCTACTTCACGATTTTTCGCAGAAACAATATTCTGCCGCACACTTTCTGCAACATTTAGCGAGGCTTGCTTAACCTCCGTAGGCTTAACAGAGATTAACGCATTCGCATTAAACTCTGCCTGATCCGTCAGGTAATAGGTCTCATCAGGGGTCGCATTCCCCTCTTCAACCGTATAAAGATACCCTGGCAGATTCACAAAATTGTGAGCCATCTCCCGGCCATTACTGTTCTCCGTACCCTCCTGCCATTTATTCAATTTCACTTTTAGCACTTGCCCATGATCGCCGATCGCCTCATTCAATTGTTGCATTTGCGCATCCAGCCCTTTTTCCTGCCCGGTGACTAAGATGCTCTTGCCAGACTCATCTGCAAAACCAAAATTCGCCTTCAGCTTTTCAGCTTCCAGATAAGCTGCTGGCTGCTGCATGCTTGCCGTTGGTGTCGGCTCTGCACTTGGAGAAGGGTTTGGATTGTTAGAGCCTGAGCAGCCCGCCAGCAGTAGAACAATAAGGAAACTCACACTGAGCTTATTCATTCCCATTCCTCCAGACGAAACTAAAATATTCCCATACTAAGATACCGTTCCCCTGTGTCAGGTGCAATGCAAAGCACGCGTTTGCCAGCCCCTAGACGACGTGCTTCCTGCAACGCCGCCCATACAGTGGCACCACCGGATGGACCCAGCAGAATTCCTTCTTTTGCAGCCAGCGTTCTTACCGTCTCCAAGGCAGCTTCATCCGCAACCTGAACGATGTCATCGTAGACCTTTGTATTCAAAATGGCGGGTACGAAGCCCGGACTCGTTCCTACCAGCTTATGTGGTCCTGGCTTTCCTCCAGATAATACGGGCGAGCCTTGCGGCTCAACCACTAGAACCCGGATATCAGGTAGATGCTCACGCAAAACCTCACCGGTTCCAGTTATCGTGCCCCCAGTTCCTGATGAAGCAACAAACACGTCCAGCTTACCTTCCATTTGCTCCAGGATTTCCAGAGCGGTCGTTGTCCGGTGAATATCCGGGTTGGCTTTGTTCTCGAATTGCTGTGGAATAAAACTGTTCTCCACTTCTTTTCCCAGCTCAATCGCTTTTGCAATAGCTCCCGGCATCCGTTCTGCTGCGGGCGTCAGCACAACATCCGCACCATAAGCCTTTAGAATATTGATTCGTTCCTTGGTCATATTATCAGGCATGACAAGAATCGCTTTATACCCTTTTGCCGCGGCATTCATCGCTAAGCCTATCCCTGTATTTCCACTAGTCGGCTCAATAATCGTCCCGCCCGGCTCCAGCAAACCTGCTAGCTCGGCTTGCAGGATTAGATTATAAGCTGCCCGGTCTTTTACACTGCCACTTGGATTAAAAAGCTCCAGCTTCACGTATAGTTCTGCATCTTGGGGGCTAGTCAGCCGATTTAATCTTACAACCGGTGTATTCCCAATCAGCTCTGTTATATTGTTAACCACTAAGGATGTCATTTTAGAGCCTCCTTCATTTCTGTACCTTCCATTATTGTAACGTGAGCAGCACCTCCTGTCGATTCAGAACCTTAGTTTCTGCAACCTGAAAACAACCGCCCCCCACGAAAGCGGGAGACGGCTGTTCAGTACTGGCAGCATTTATTTTTAAGGATTAACGTTAATCGTAAAAGTAGACGTATTATTTTTAATATTCGTTACCGTGTTGGTAATCTTCAGATTGTTAAAGGTGGCTGACCCTCTGGCAGGACCTTGCCCAGCCTCAGCCGCTTCATTTACCCAGATGCCCACTCCGGATTTGCTGTCAAAAGCATCTCCACTCTTTTGCGCACCGGAAATTGTGACATTCGTGAAGAGGGTATCTGTCACTGGGAATTGCGGCGTGGAGCCGACATAGTTGGTCTGGAACATGATGCCATGATAGGTTGGATCAATGATATCCACATCACTGACACGAATGCCTTGGAATACCTTAGAGGCTGAGAATACCCAGATTGCCGGGAAGGTCTGTGCCCCCCAGAAATGTCCACCTGCACGAACAATGGAAATATTCTCAAAATTCGTTGTCGGTGAAGCGCCAAAGCCGTTCATTGGATACCCGAAGTCAAGTGAGCTGATCGTAATTCCAGAATAGCAAAGCGTGTCAGCAATATAAATGTTGCGGAAGGTATTGGCATATCCGCCATAGACGGCTACACCTGCTGCCCGCCAGGTCAAGATTGAAGTGAGATTCTCATAAATATTATCCTTCATATCTGCACCACCGGAATCAATAGCCGAAAACAATGCAAAGCTATCATCCCCTGTTGCCCGTGCCTCAATATTGGACACGAGATTATTCGTGCTGCCATTCGTCATATTGATGCCGTCAGCGAAGGTGTTGCGGATACGGGAGTTTTTGATCACCATGTAATCCGTATTAGCTCCCCAATACATACACACCTGATGTTCGGTCCAGATGTTATCGATCGTAATATTTGCCACATTGGAGAAATCAAATACTTTACCCGGGCCATCAATACGTGATGTGTAGTTCCCAAAGTAAGCAAAATTCGCAAAAGTAGAGCCGTTAGCGGTATCGCTTGCCCGGAAACCGATATCCGTATTCTCCTGATTCGTTGGAGCGTAAAATCTCGTATACCATGGGCCCGCACCAATGATCTTCACTGCTTTTCCATAGACCTGAAATTTACTGGAGGTCTGATAGTTACCGGCTGGTAAATACACACCTACGAGATTTCCGGTCGTATCCATGCGTACTTTATCTAGCGCATTTTGCACATCCTGATGTGTAAAGCCGGCTGGGACCGTATATTTGGCCGGATCTGGATTGGTAATCGGTGATACCTGCTCCAGACTGATGAAATCAATGGCATACTGCGAGGTATTTGCCACATCCTTTTGCAGTCGAATCGTACTACCTTTCGGAATCGTGCTGTCGAACATAATGTTAGCTTCATCATAAATATGCCGCGGAGAACCCGCGCTTGGTGAATTGCCGGGACTTATCTCTGAACCGTACAGCCATGCATATTTAGAGGTCAGATTAATCGCCTTGGTATAAACTCCGTTCACATAGATGTTCAGTGTAGCATTCGTACCGTCTCCACTCGCCGAATCTGGAATGGAGAAGCGGGTGACCAGTGTATTAGTGTCAGCCTTAGTAGTGAATTCTACATAACTGCCTGTAGTATTCAGTGTGACTGCTCTTCTGCCTGAAGCCTCACCCGCAAGATCTCCAATGGTCCGATTAGCAGTAAGCTTCACAGCCCCGCCACCAATCACACCCTCCTCAGCCTCATACATGTCGTAAGGCATATTGGCTCCACGACCTACAAAAAGAGACTGTGTTTGAATATTATTGGCCTGTTTAACTGGCAGCTCATTAGTGTCTACGGCAATTTCCGTCTTCACAGTATATTTGCCATTAGCTGCTGTCCAAGTGCCAAGACTAACAGGAGGCGCTGTTACTCCACTGCCAATCACGCCGTTATAGGTTCCAGTTAAGGTTTGGAGTACAGCATTCGTAGTAGCATCCAGAACCTTCAAGGTTATGTTATGCGCACCCCCTGCGGATGCTGCTGTCCCTTGATTCTTGATTGCCACCGAGAATCTGACCACATTGCCGCCTGCTGGATTGCTTGGTGTCCAGCTAACAGGGGAAGCTACTAGATCAGAACTGGATACGGGAGCTATAATAAGAGAATTTGGGCTAGTGAAGCTGTTATTGCCTTCGTTCAATTCAATAACCGTATTATTCTCGTCAACCTTTGCAGTTAAAGTATAGGTAGCAGCATCCTTTGCGCCCATATTTAAAGTGACGTTCGTAGATGCGCCAGCCGCTAATGCCCCCACTGGGCTAGTGCCTACAAGTGTGCTGCCCAAGTAGAAATTCACATTAGTCGCTATGGAAGCTAACGTTCCAAGGTTTTTTACCGTTGCATTTAAAGTAATGGCATTGGTCTCTACTGGAGCTGAAGGTGACCATGTAAGACCGGTTATCGCCAAATCCGGATTAGCAGCTGGTGCACCCATCACTTGGAATTCAGCGATTTGTCCAGCGGTTGAACCAGTATTGGTGGTAATCTTCAACTGTACTTCACTAGCCGTGGCCGTTACCGGAATAGTGACCGTATTGCCAGTTGCCGGATTAAAAGTATACACGGTTGCTGGCACAAGACTAGTAAAGGCTGTTGTATTCTGAGTATGCCCAAGCACTTGAACAGTCTGAGTACGTGTGGACCAGGCCGATGATGGATTCAGTTTGAGGACAATGGATGTAATATCGGCATTACTACTCAGGTTTACAGATAATGTATTGGGATAACTTCCTCCTGCTCCTTCCCAGTAAGTAGTTACATCACCGTCATTCGCATTTGTAGGAACAAAGGTAAAGACGGAAGAGGAAGCGTTGATGCTTTTGTTCAAAGCCAGATTGGAACCCGCCCCAGGCGTTGGTGTAACTGTTGGTGTCGGGGTCGGTGTTACCGTTGGCGTTGGTGTAGGTGATACTGTCGGTGTTGGCGTAGGTGTTACTGTCGGTGTTACCGTTGGAGTTGGGGTAGGTGTTGCCGTTGGTGTCGGAGTTGCCGTCGGCGTTGGCGTAGGTGTTGTCGCAGAAGCTGGAGTGACGTTCAAATTATCTAGATTCACATTTCCAGTGTCTCCTGCATCGTACTTATAAGTAATCGTGTTAGCGCCAGCATTCAGAGCCAGCGTCTCAATCTTTGTTGACCAAGTATTCCAATTGGCCAGATTCGCAAGTGAGGTTTGTTTAATTTTAGTTCCATTCACATAAACACTAATGGTTTTTGTACTGCCTGATGCATTTGAAAATCTTAATGTAGCATCATAGTTACCAGCAGAAGCCACATTAACGCTAAATGTAGTCGCAGCACCTTGATTTAGGTAACCATCAATAAATCCTGTACCTGTATAACCTGTATGATCCGTGTTAACCTTGGCACCACCGGATAATGCGGCATTCTCCGCTTCATATCCTGAGGATGGAGTTGTAGTTGTATTACCATGAACCTCAAATTCCGCTAACTGTGCTGCTGGCCAGACTGTATTGGATGTGAAATTCAGTTTAACATATCTGACATTCGCAGCTGTAAAGCTGATGGTCACTGTATTGGAATCACTCGTTGGATTAAATGTATAATTGGCGGAATCTACTAAGTTATTGTAAGCTGCATCATCTGTACTCCCTTGCACCGCTAACGTTTGAGTTCTTGTTTCCCAATTCGTAGGCAGCTTTAGCACAACCTGATTCACGCTGCTTGCTGCCCCTAAATCCACTTTAACCCATTGCGGAAAAACACCGCTTGCGCTCTCCCAATACGTTCCTTGGCTGCCGTCATTAGCATTGGCTGCTACGTATACATCACCGAAGGAGCTTGAAGTAATAGTCTTCCCTTGGGCTAAATTCCCCGCGGCTAAACTCACCGAGGGATATAATCCTAACTGACCTACAAATAATATAACAATCAAACAATAAAGTACTGCCGTCTTCCCGGTAAATCTTTTAGAAGCTGCTATCATTGAATAACCACCTTCCAAAATTTTGTGGAGCTACACAGCAAAAAGGATGCGCTTTCAAAACAGTAGTTTTATAGACATTCGCCTCCTACATTTGAAATGATGGATTACGGATACAAGCTAACTAATAACGCTAATAATATAAGTTATAGGTAGATGGCCGTCGATGGCGATTTCTATGCTTTGTATGTGGGATATTACGTTCAACAAAAAAAGCCCCGGAGAGGCCAAGGGGACTATATTGCCCCTTAACTCTCCGACGCTTCATGTTATACATTAAATCTAGCTACCAACCCTTGCAGTCCATGCGCCATTGTACTTAATTCACTTGCAGAGGATGCAATTTGTTCGACCGAAGCCATTTGCTCTTGTGAGGCTGCTGACACATGCTGAGTACTCGCAGCGGTTGTTTCCGAGATTTGCGTAACGTTACGAATTGACTCTACAATCTCATCCGCAGCCGCCGTAATCTCCTCCACGGCTCCAGATACTTCCTGAACCTGTTCAGCAAGTGAATCTATAGATAATCGAATCTCACCGAAGGAACGTCCCGCTTCCTCGATAATCTCCGTACCTCCCTTTACTTCACGCATGCTGCTCATCATCACCTTCATGGCATCATCTGCTTCACTTTGGATCCCAGTCGCCATTTCTGCAATTTGATTGGCGGATTCCGCGGACTGCTCTGCCAGCTTACGGACCTGATCGGCAACCACAGCAAAACCTCTACCTTGCTCACCAGCACGAGCTGCCTCAATCGTCGCATTTAGGGCCAGCATATTCGTCTGCGAAGCGATTCCTTTTATGACTCCTACAATACTGCCAATCTCCTGAGATCGATTCACAAAACCTTGGACCTGCTGTGATAAAGATTGTATGGAGTGATTAACAGATTCCATTTGCTGCCCAGCGGCCTGAAGGGATTCATCTCCTGTAATGGCAAATGCCGCAGAGCGATGGGAGGCTTCCGAGATGTCCTGGACACTGGCAGCAATTTGACCGATTCCTAGTGATATTTCTGAGATTGTAATTGTATTGGTCTGCAAATCATTCATCTGTCTGGCTGTTCCGGAAGCGACTTCACCCATAATATCCGATATTCGTTCTGTGGCGCCTGCCGTCACTCCACTATCTGACCTAAGCTTTGTAGAGGAACTCGCGAGACTATTTGCTGATAACTTCACCTGTTCAATCATCGTGCCCAGATTATCTGTCATTTTATTAAAGTTAAACGCCAGTTCACCAATCTCATCTTTAGAACGAACACTTAACTTGCGCGTAAGATCGGCATCCCCATCTGCAATTTCCTTCAACTGAGTGTTCACATCACGAAGCGGTTTAATAATCCGTCCAGAAATTAGCAGCGCAAGGACCACCGCGAGCACTACCGACAATCCGGTCACACCAAAGCTAGTAATCAAAGCGTTATTACGATGCGAATTTGCCAGGCTTTGTCCATTCTCTATTTCCTCCATGAGCATGTTCTGAAACACAATCTGAGATTCAATCATAGCGTCTAATGACAGGTCCGTGAATTTCTTCTGTGCTTCCGGGAAATTTCCTTCCTTAGCTAAGGCAAAAGCTTCCTTCAGAACGATCAAATAATCATTCCATTTGCTCTTCAGCTCAGTTACACCCTTTAACTCAGCTTCACTTAACCGGGCATTCTCCAGCTCTGTAATAGCATTTTCAATCAATGGGAGCATTTCTTCATACTGCGCCAGATATGAATTCCGCTCATCATCTGTGTTGCTCATCACATAACGAGCACCCAGCTCATCTGCGGTACGAATCTTATCCGTTAAGCGTTGAACAAGTGACAGCTTGTCCCAGTTACGATTAACCTGATCTGTCAATTGGGTAACCTTCCCCTGAAACAATGTGTTTCCGGCTATCGCCACTAGAAAGACTATAATCACAGCAGTAAATCCTAAGACTATTTTCCCACGGATACTTTTCACCATCGGTTTTCCTCATCTCTATATGTATGTAGATCTATTTGGTACTTTTATCCTACTAGCTCTCCCTTAAGCCTCTCTGAATTTGAACTGAATGTTTGCTTAAAAAAACAAAAAGACCCCTATTTCCGGCCGAGGCAGGAACTAATAGTCTCTTGAGATCTTTTTATTCGTATAAATTTCCGTTAGCCAGCTCTGCCAGCTTCGATTCATCCAGTACACTTAAGCGTCCACGATTTCGTGTAATGATTCCTTCATCAATAAAACGCCGTACGATTCGATTAAGATGCCGATAGCTTGTGCCAAGCAATTCTGCTGTCTCAATAAGACTTGAGGTCCGAATCTCCTCCACCCGCCGGTCACCATTTTTATCTGCGAACAAAGACATTAAATAACTGGCAAATCGATTCTCCACAGGATACAACAGGTTAAGTGCGGAGGCTTGACCGAGCGTATGCAATTTGTGACTAAGTTCTCCGACGAGAAAACGTAACAACGCTGTATTTTCCTCAAGCTCTCTCAGGAGTAGTCTTCTCCCTGCAAAAAGAATCAAGCTCTCACCCACAGACTCCACTTGGTTCTTAACAGGGAACCGGTGAAGGAGCTCTACATCCCCAATCACAGATATCGGATTTGTAAACCGCACCAGCATAGATTTGCCATTTGGCAGCAAGGTCTGAATTTTGAGCTTGCCCTCAACCAATATGAACATCCCATCCAATTGATCGCCAACCAGACACAGCTTTTCTTCATCCGCGTAACGTCTCAACTCCATTTTATGCGTTACCAGCGGGCTAAATATTCCGTCCAGACCGTTCTTCACTGCCAAGGCACGGACAGCCTCACGGTCATTTATCGTCTGCATGTAGTGCCCCCTCTATTGTTTGCTCCAGTGTAATTTAGAATACCCCACAAAAAAAGGACATATGTCCTTTTTAATAAGGTTTTCCTATGACACTTTACATTACAACAGAATCCACACAATAACGAATCATATCTACCTTCTGATCCTGCAGCCAAAATTCAATACTCCGATGGTTGATTTTATCCACGTATCCGATAATCTCAGCCCCTTGCTCCCCTCTTTTATAATAAGAAGTGCCATAAGCCTTGATCACTTCGTCTGCTGAAGCTCCAATATGAATATCTCTTGCCGTACTCATCGTATGATCGGAATAGACGCTGATTAGAATGATCTTATCATCACCACGTGCTGTGGCTATTGTTGTCTCGTGACCCAGATCATAATACTGATACCGCTCTATATCATTATTTGGCTTAGGTTCCCTAGCGATTGAATCAAGGCTTTGAAGCAGCTGAATGCCGCCCAGACTTTCCTGTTCAAGATGGGTGCTGGAAACACGCGAGTAATGATTTTGTTTGGGCGCATTGTATAAATAGATATGATAGATCCCGTAACTTAAACCTACCGTAATAAAAATAATGATAAATGACCAGCCTCTTTTAAATGGCTTCTTCCTCACTGACCTCACACCTTCTTCTTACCTTTACTGTGCAAAATATTCAGCCAGCTCACGCTGCGCCAGATATTGCGGGAAATTAAACGACTGCCATGCCTGCTCACGCTTATTGAGTTCTCTCCATTCATTCTTTAAAAAATCATCCAGCATCCCATCTTCCTGTTCACTAAACCTTATCAGAGAAGGGATGACCTCCGGAGATAAACGGACCAAATAATTGGCGTCCAATTTACCACTTGCCGCATAGCGATCCATATTTTTATTAGCGATAATAACATCCATCCCGATATAGTTCATGACGACGTAGGAGATCAAGCCCAGCACAATATAACATTTCGCCAATGGCACACGCTGAACAGCTATCCGTAAGGCTGCAACCACCAACAATAAGCCCATAAATATCATAAATGCATGCACTAAAAACCGAGTCGTGGTATAGCCGTACACCTCTTCATATAGAGTCAGACGGGTATAGGCGGAATATAACATAACTGTCGAGCAACCAACCAGAATGTAGAGCAGGACATTAATGAATTTTTGCAGCCCCCCACTTCTTTTTCCTTCCGATACCAAAGCCAGCAGCAAAATCACGAAATTAATCGCAGCCACCATAATCAGCTCAAAAAATCCACTACGTGCGTAATCAGCATATGAGCTGCCCTCTGGTAAAATCCCTTCCCATGCTCCAAACAAGTAAGAAAACTGTACGAAAACAAACAATACATATACCGTGTTAATGGCTATAAGAATCGTCGTCATAATTATCGGATCCATTTTAAAGCTTACAGGCGCCAGCACTGGACCATATTCCTTAGGCTGCATATTCCAGTCATAGATTTTCGAATCCACATACCCCCACACTAAGCCGAACAAGCCCATGCCCAACAGGATAATCCACAGCACCCGCACAAAACCTTCCCCAAATGAAATCCGATCCAGCACATTCGGCAGCGCCAGCAGTACATGATGAAACACTCCGTCCGCTGAGGACAGCAGAGTCACCACAACCAGCAATATTGGAAAAGAGATCGCAAGTCCTATCAGCACTTTCCCCATGACCTGCTTACGCTCGTCCTTCATTTTACTGCCGCCAGACCTTTTAATGATCGTAAACACAGTGCTCCAATGGCGGAAATTCTGTGGAAGCACATGCTCCAGCGTGTTCCCCACTAATCCAAGCCGGCTCCAAGCCGGCCGTTTATCACTAAGCAAATAAGTCATATGTAATAAAATCAACACCGGGATCACCAGCAGGTTCAGCCCAAAGAAGAAAAAATTATGTAAGAATAAATAGGTTAATGAAAGTAGAAAAATCGCTCCAAACCAGAAGTAACTGAATTTGTTAAGCTTGCGGATTTTAGCCTTGGCATAATAAAGCATGAACGCATAGAACAGACATACAAAGATTGGATACGATAGGCCCGCCAGCTTTCCATAAAATAAATACTGATGAACTATTGCCAGTAAGAACGCGGCAAGCAAAGCAGCAAGCGATCGATTAAGCCTAAGTCCCGTTCCCGTTTCCATTTCCATTTCCTCGGTCATGGTAATTACCCCCATTTTCTTACTTTCTCATCCTTATTTTACGTGATAAAATAAGAAAAAAAAGAGAAAGAATTTATTTATAATTTCCTATTTTCCGAAAGGAACCAAAACAATGAAGCTGCATAGCCAATTTTTAAAGCTGCAATCTCATTTTGGGGGAGCCACAGAAATCTCAGTGACGATGGATGAGTTGGCATTGATTTTCGGCTGTACACACCGCAATGCCATGCATATTGTGAATAAAATGATGTTGCAGGAATGGATCAAATGGACGCCTAAGCGTGGACGGGGAAGCCGCTCTTTGCTGCAATTTCTTGTTCCCTCCGAAGAAATAGCCCTTCAATCCATGATGCAGGCGATTAGCCGCAAAGATGTCCACAACGCTATAGAAGGCATCAAAACCCATGCCAGCTCCACCTCACTGCAGGATACACTGCAGGGTTGGCTGCTGACCTATTTTGGGCATCATTCTGAAATTCGTAGTGACAAACAAATTGATACTCTCCGGCTGCCTATTACCCAGCAGCTCCATACCTTCGATCCGCTCTATATGAATCTGCTGGCAGAGTCATTTGTTTCCAGCCATGTTTTCGACGGGTTAGTGAAACGAAGTGGTGAACGGGACAAAATTGTTCCCTGTCTGGCTCACGCCTGGGAAGTCGATGAGAGCCGGACGCTCTGGACTTTTTTTCTACGCAAAGAGGTGTTATTCCATCATGGAAAAGTGCTGACAGCCAAGGATGTAGTCTATTCCCTGGGACGGTTGATGCAAACCTCTAAACGGACACTCTATAGCTATATTTTCAAAGAAATCCAGCGGGTCACCGCATTAAATCCATCTACCGTTCAAATTACGCTTAAGCAGCCTAATGAACTATTTCTGCCATTTTTGTGTACGAGCAGAGCCGCAATTGTACCGCGTGATTTAGAAGGAATGGATGAGCAGAGCTTTGGCCGTAGACCCGTGGGGACTGGTCCCTTTAAGGTTGTGGATATGACCGAGGACACTTGTGTGCTGGAGGTTTTTCCTTATTATTTTCAAGGACGGGCTCATTTAGATCGGGTTGAAATCCTTTATGTCCCGTGGGATACCGAAACGTCATCCTCTGATACGGGTTCTGCTTTTCACGTGATTCAGAATCCCTCATCCGCCAGTTCTTCGACCTGGAGCCGAATTCATTCGGAGTCTTCCATTCGGAAATTCGTCACCTGCAATACGCAAAAAAAGGGACCGCTAAGCGATCCCCTGCTTCGGGCAAAAATAGTCTCCTGTTTAAAAGACGATTCAGCGTCCATCGAGCAAGAAGCGATAATAGATCAAGAAATCACGTTGCAAATCTCTACGATTCCACAATATGCTGGCGATGCTGATTTTATTGCCACTAGACTAGAGCAACAAGGTTATAAATGCAATGTCATTTCCGTGTCTCCAGAGGAATTTAAAGGTCCGATTCGGCTGGAATCAGACCTGATTGTTTTCTCATTATTCCGTGACGAGGATGAACAACTTCGTTTGTTTGATCTATACCTCACACTCTCTAAGCATATTGAACCGCATACTAGAGCGGATATTGAAGGCTGGTTATATACCATCGCGCGCGAACCTAATCCGGTGGCCCGAGCGGAAAGTTTCAGTATCATCGAGAACCGTCTGATTGAAGAGCACCACCTACATATTTTGTATGAAAAACCTACTCAGACTGCTTATCTCCCTTCTGTCCGTGGAGTTAGCTTCAATAGCCAGGGTTGGGTTGATCTTCGTCATGTCTGGTTTCCGCCACTGCTCTCTAGCAGCACGAATTGATCTGCTTGAAGTAAAAAATGCGGAAATCCAGAGCTTGCCCCGGATTTCCGCATTTGCGATAAAGCTAATTATAAAGCTGCTGTTTTAGTCGTAGCTGTAACTGTAGAAGTCCCTGCATCCCACTTCACATCCATGTTCAATCCCTCGGAAATAAATCTTACCGGAACCAGTGTCCGGTTTCCGATAATTTGCGGAGGAACGTCGAGTGTGAGTGCTTTGCCATTGATGTAAGCAGTCTTGCTGCCAATGGCCATTACGATCGTTGTATTGTCTTTTACTGCGGTGATTTTCTTAGTCGTTTGATCCATGGTTACTGTAGCACCCAGAGCATTAAAGATTGCATTCACTGGCACCAGCACCCGGCCATCCTTATTCACAGGAAGCTGATCTGCAAAGCTGACCGCTGTTCCGTTTAAAAGTACGGATATTCCCTTAGTGCCCGTCGTGTTCGGATTCGTTGTTGATGGCGTTGTAGTTACAGAGGGTAGAGGTGTGACGTTAAGTCCTAGCTGGCCTTGCAGATTAGCAAGTCTGTTCAGCGCAAAGGTCATAATCGAACCTGCTGCCATTGTCCCCATACCTTGTCCCCCGCCTCCAGCGTTACCTGTTGGAGGTGTAGGATTGCCATCAGTCGCAGTCGCTGTATTATCAGGACGTGCTGGCGGTGTCGTTCCATCCGGTGGTGTCATACTCTCCATCCCTTCAGGAGGAGTCATGCCTTCCATCCCAGCTGGCGGAGTCATTCCTCCACTACCACCCATTTCACCTGTTGCTGAGTAAGTAACATTACTTTCAAATTGTTCCATGGTATAAAATTTGGTTGGGTCTGCTTGAACGTAAGGTTTGATCAAGGTAGCCAATTCAGTAATTCTGCTCTGAATTCCTTCCAAATAATCAACCAGCTCAGATACATATTTCAGGTATTTAGTCTTATATTCAGGCACTTCCAACAGATTAGCAATCATTGGGACCTGATCTAAACTTATCCCAAGCGTTGGATTATCAATTGATGCAGTTACTGCGTTGGTATTGGCTGCAAGGGTTGTTGCCGATGTAGAAGTTGTGCCCGCAGCAGCTGTTGTGTCTGTTGTACCTGTTCTGCCGCCTCCGCCACCAGAATACCCGTTAAAGGACATGTTCATATCCCATGGAAGTACACTAAATTTACCGGATGCATCCCCGTACAACATATAATTATGACCTTTATCCCCGTTATAGCTGTCATAATTACCCAATACAGCATTAGCGGCAATATACTTCAGTGCCGAATCCACATCTAGCACACTTTCAATAGAACCCTTCTCACCGGCAGGCATCTCATCCAGCACCTTGATGAAGTTCTTCAACGAAGCTTTATCATCTTCCTTACCTGTATCATAAGTTATTGTTTCGTAGTCACTGCCTTCTTTGTACTGCAGATAACTTTTTTCTTCTGTATCATACAGAACACCATCGTCATAATTTTCTCCATAGGTACGTTCTAGATAGCTATCATCTATCGCTTCCACACCTACATAAAAACCATATAATTCTCCGTTGATATACAGGTTGGTGAACACAGTCAAAGGTGCATCCACACCTACAGAACGAAGCGCTTCGTAATGTAAATATTCACGAATATACGAAGGGTCTGAGTAATTGTTGTTCAGTACCATTTTATCAAGACCAAGTAACGTTTGCTTCTTATCATATTTATCAAATTTCAGCCGGAAGCTGTATCTATCCGAGTCTGTCATACTGGCTACCGATTTTAACGTCAGATTCCCTTTAGTAGAAAATCCAACATTTTCAACAACATTCCCGTCAACTTCAACCTTAACTTTTTTGTATTCTTTTTCGAGGGGACTTGCTAATATACTTTTCCAATCCGCATCATCAATCGTTACTTTAACATCAATGATTCTGTCACCCGCGAACAGGGATTCATACGCTTTCGTTACACCTGCATCCGCCGCACTAACTACGGGCGTGTTTCCAGCAACACCAAACGCCGTTGAGACGATAGCAAGACTTAGTGTAGCTGCCATGAACTTTCTCAGCAAATTTTTCTTCTTCACCATGTGTAATCCTCCTGAAGTACAGATTTATGTTTTCGCAGTTCAAGGAGATTGTAAAATATGAATCTGAATATACGCTGAATAGCTTGTCTATGCTTTGCCAGGTAGGCTGTTTATCAGCCCTCTGCCAATCAGATTAGCTGAAACCGGCGGTTTTCCGATCTCTCTAGCCCAGACCGATAATTGCCCGACATGATGAATCTCATGAGCAATCACATGGCGCATTACCTCACCCCAGGCATCAGTCACGATCCTGCCATCCGGAAGATGATCCTCAAAAATCCTCTGCTCCAGCCCCTCATGCCAAGCCGTTACAAAGGGTTCCACCTCTGTGTGGAATTTTGCATCCAATTCTCGTACTTGCTGCAAAGTCTTGTACCGCTCAAAATCCTCTTGGAAATCCGGCTTTCCTTGCAATACTTGAATCCAGCTCCACTCCACATCAACAATGTGAAAAAGCGTCTTAAGAATACTGCCTACACCACCTATACGTGTTGCGAGCAACTCCTCCTCAGAAATATCTCCACACCACTCATACCATTGTTCACGGACCATCCAGTTATATTGAAAAAATGTTTGCAGGTTAAAAACCTCCTAGAAAGTTGTGTACTTTTTAATGGGAGCTTAAATGTTTTCGGTATCCCTCCACCTTTTCATCTCTATAACCTAACGATTCATAGAACACATGCGCTTCCTTCCGCTGCTCACCGGAGACTAAAATGATATAATAGCAGTCTCTTTCCCGGGCCGCTTGTTCAATGGCGTTCATAAGTTTTTTGCCAACGCCTTGACGGCGTGCCCGCGCTGAAACCACCACATTCTCAATCACCATAAACGGTTTGCAGTCCCCCACTAAGTCCTGACACACGATCCCCATCAAAGACCCTAGTAACTCTCCTTCTACAAAAGCACCCAACAGGATGTAGCGGTTATCCGCCTTGACCCCTTTAAATACTTCTTCAAGCCTATTAAGGTCAGACGGTTTATTCATCAGCTCTTGATATAAATTCCCCAGTTCAGGAAGAGATTCCATTTCTATTTCTTTAATAACAACCATGATTGTTCATCCTGCTTTCTTTTAAATTAACAGCCCTGCTCATACACATACAGTCCGCCATTCCGTGGATGAGATATTCGCTTTCCATTATAACCTCTTTGGACCAACTGCTGTATTAATACCTTCATAAAGAGTAATGCCCATAATTCCAAACTTCCTTCAACTCGAATTCGTCTTTCTGTCCATCCCACTCTACTACCACTTTGATGATAGAATCCTCTCGCTCAAACGCACCAATCCCAGAATGTACGGACTTCAACTCACCTTTGACTCCCTCAACATTATTGCTGAATTCTTCTGTATCCTGTTGAATAAATTCCGCCGACCAAAAGTTCCTCCTATACCATTTGTAAATATCTCAGCACGATCTCAACGCGCTCTCCAACCGATAAATCTTCCTCTATTCGTAAAATAGGACATTCCAGTGCGGACATCCATTCCTCATGCAGCACTTTGCTCCTGACTTCAACTCCAGCAACATCATATAATGCCGCCCACTCCATAAAGGTCTGATATGCTTCGTATTTACTTCCTCCAGGCAAAATATGATCACCATATCTCTCGTACTCTCTGGCTCTTAATCTATCTAAACGAATTTCCGGTGGAAGTCCTAGAAAAATAACCAAATCGAATAATGGTCGAAGGCCATCTCCCCAGCCACATACCGCACCGCTTAAAATCCAAGGCTCCTTATGGGTCAAATCGCTTGTAAGTTTCGCTAATCGCGCATTGACCTCACGCTGCTTAGTGAATTTATGCTCCCAAAAATAGTCGTCACTGTCTAACTGGACATGTGGCAACACTTTAGCTAATTCGTAACCTAATGTACTCGTTCCTACGCCTGAGGCTCCCATAATATGAATTCTTCTCATACCTTCCCTCACCTTTAAGTGGATTTAAAGTTGCAATTCGGGCAATTTTCCTCCAAGTATAAAAACAAATAGACTGCTCTCTAAGTAAGCAAAGCAGTCCATTTATCGTATAAATCTTATTCCGTTATAGCTGCTACGTCTTTAGGAATCCGGCGTGCTGCATCCGTGGATATAGCCGCTTGGATTACTGCCAGGCGCACCTGCTCAACTACTTTTTCGTTAAAAATACTCGGGATGATATATTGCTCATTGAGTTCATCCGGATGAACGACTGATGCAATGGCTTTTGCCGCAGCCAGCTTCATTTCCAGATTCACAGTTCTAGCCCGGCAATCAAGTGCGCCACGGAAAATACCCGGAAAACATAACACATTGTTGATCTGGTTCGGATAATCACTTCTGCCTGTCGCTAGAACGCGAACAAAAGGTTCTGCCAAATCCGGTTCAATCTCCGGTGTAGGATTAGCCATCGCAAAAACGATGTTATCACTGGCCATGCTTTTGAGATGATCCACGGTTAGAATTCCCCCACGGGACACCCCAATAAAGACATCTGCCCCTCGTATAACCTCCGTTATTCCACCCTCAATTCCCTCAGGATTGGTTGCGGCAGCAAGCTTCTGCCATTCCGGATTATCATACTGGAGATCTTTTCTGAGAACGCCTTCACGATCAACCGCATAAATATAACGCGCACCCGCTGCCAGCAGCAGATTACATATGGACACCCCAGCCGCCCCAATACCCACAACAACAATCCGTGCATTTTCAATAGATTTATTTACAACTTTAAGCGCATTCAAAAGTCCTGCAAAAGCCACCACGGATGTTCCATGCTGATCATCATGAAATACCGGAATGTCCAGTTCTTCCGCAAGCCGGCGTTCGATTTCAAAGCAGCGTGGCGAACTTATATCCTCTAAGTTTATCCCTCCAAAGCCAGGAGAAACTGCTTTTACGATATTGATAATTTCATCCGGATCTTTGGTATTTAAGCACAGCGGAAAAGCATCAATGTTCGCCAATTGCTTAAACAGCATCGCCTTACCTTCCATGACAGGCATAGCGGCTTCCGGCCCGATATCCCCTAGTCCAAGCACAGCAGTGCCGTCCGAAACGACTGCAACTGTATTTCTTTTCATCGTCAGAGAATAAGCTTTTCTGGGATCTTCGGCAATCGCCGTACATACCCGGGCTACCCCCGGCGTATACACTAAGGATAAATCTTCCCGATTTTTAATCGGCATTTTAGGTGTGATTTCAATTTTTCCGCCAAGATGAGCCAGAAAGGTCCGATCCGACACGTTGATTATTTTAATTCCCGGCATCTTCGATAATATTGAGATAATATCTCCATTAGCTGCGTCTTGCACATTCACTGTTATATCTCGGGTAGTGACATCCTTCCCTGCACGTATCACGTCAATAGCAACAATATCTCCGCCAGCTGCGGCAATTCCTGAAGCAACATCGCCAAAAGATGCAACCGATTTCCGAATTTCGAGCCTGATAATCATTGTAGTCGCAATCGACATGAATTAGCCTCTCTTTCTTCAATCCTATTATTTAAAAAATACTATACTTTCCCATTTAAACATATCTTCCGCCTATTAACTAGATCAACGAAAAATTTTTCTTCTTACAGTATCCCCATCCGCACCCGACCCAAATACATCAGGTATGACAGCTACGGGCACAGAGCCATTTTTCCCATAAAAATAAAATTCATCATAATCTTAAGTGTATGTAAGCATAAACAAACCGTAAGCTCTTCTACTCTTCATTACCTTTTCTGCATGTTGTAGAGCATCCTGCCGATTTCTTTTCTCCACTGGCCCTTTCTAGTTGTTCTCCTTCACTAAGGTCTGTACTGCTCTTCTAGCAAAACAACCTTACCTTCTACAAATGTCAGATGGAATAATCTATCCATTAGCTCTTCGCTAATAAAACTCGTATAGTCCCCTTGCTGATGTCTCGCCCCGTTTAGTTCAGCTATAGTTACATCAGTCTCCAGCTTAAACCGCTTGATTTCTTCGCTTGCATTTCGGATATAGAATCCATTAGGCAATGATTCGGGTTCTATTACACCATCTTCTTTAGCTGCAATTTCTGCCGCCGCTCCACCGAACCATTCCACCTCATCCAGATCCAGATAAACCGTATTCCCTTCTGTGATAACGCCCTTTATAAAAGCTAATTTTTTCTCCACTTGCGGTAACTTATAAATAATTTTTTTCAGTTCCTCCACACTCTCACCCTGCACTCCGCTCTCAGAGTTAGATTGGATTGAAATCACACCCATAGTTTGAACTAGCTCCTTGGTAGTTGGGTTAGTCTCTTTTGGTGGCTTGTTATAAAAAGAATATCCATTAAAACCAAGTGAGACTAATGTGATACCCACTAAGACTGTAACCCTTAAATTTTTCCATTTCATAAGTTTCACCCTCTATCACGCGATTTAACGGAACCTTAATAAACAATTGCGCTATATCATAGACAATCACAAGTTGACCGGGCAGAATAAATATTATATACATGTCTTACCTATAACGTAGTTGAAGGAGCTCACACTTATGACAGAATCATTTCAAGCGTTAGTTGTCGACAAAACAGAATCATCCTTCTCCGTAGCTGTTAAACCGGTTACCCTAGAGGATCTGCCAGCTGGAGAGGTTGTAATTAAGGTTGCATACTCCAGTGTAAACTATAAAGACGGTTTAACCAGTATTCCAAACGGTAAAATTCTAAGAACATATCCCTTTATTCCAGGGATAGATTTATCCGGTATTGTGGTATCTTCCACAGACGAGCGGTTTCATAAAGGGCAGCAAGTCATTGCGACAGGATATGGTGTTGGCGTATCACACTTTGGTGGCTTTAGCGAATACGCTCGTATTCCCGCAGGTTGGATCACTCCCCTTCCAGAAGGCCTGACGCTTAAAGAAGCTATGATCTACGGTACTGCAGGACTGACAGCCGCCTTGTCCATACTAGCTCTGGAAGATCATGACGTTTCCCCGGACAAAGGCAAAGTACTTGTAACAGGCGCTACCGGCGGTGTAGGTGGATCTGCTATTGCCATGCTTGGCGCAAAAGGGTATAGCGTAGTGGCAAGCACAGGTAACGCCGAAGCTGCCGATTACCTTAGAGGTATAGGAGCCGAAGACGTGATCTCACGTGAAGAGGTCATTGGCGGCGCCAGCAAACCCTTGGACAAACAATTATGGCAAGGCGCAGTAGATTCGGTGGGTGGTGACACCCTTGCCGCAGTTCTGAGTAAAATCACCTACAGAGGTTCTGTAGCTGCAAGTGGCTTAACCGGAGGCACTTCAGTTCCAACTACAGTACTTCCGTTTATTCTTCGGGGTGTTAACCTTCTCGGTATAGATTCTGTGGAATGTCCTGCAGACCTTCGCCAGCAGGCTTGGAAACGGATGGCGAGCGATCTGAAGCCAAGTCTGCTGGAGAACCTCGTGGATCGTGAAGTCACGTTAAACGAGCTACCGCAAGCATTGGAAGATATTCTACAAGGAAACCTTAGAGGAAGAGTACTTGTCCGTTTATCCTAGGTTTAATTACGAAACCTCCCGGAATCTAGAGTTCCGGGAGGTTTGTTTAGTTTACTCTTGGTTATTCGGATATTGGTAATGCGGCTGCTGCTGTACATAGGGTTGTTGGCGATAATGCTGATCATAACCCTGCGTGTAGTACCCTTGCATCGGGTAAGGCTGATAATTAAAGGCTTGTGTAGCTGGAGGCATTTGTGAAGATATCGGGATGGGTTGCGCCTGCATATGAGCGTAAGGATTCATATTTGGCTGCATATTAGGATGCATATTTGGTTTAACATTGGCTTGCATATTTGGAGCCATGTTAGGGGCCATATTGGTGCTGCCCATTACTTTATCTTCTTCGCAGCAGTCAGCAGGAGGGCCGATGAAGGTTCCAGGCTTGATTGGAGCTAAAGCTTCTTTTACCTTAGCTTCATTTAAGCAGTAAGTATGGGCTAATACATTTGCCGGGGTTTTGCTAAGAATATCCGAACCTAAGATAACCTCAGGAATAGGTGCGTCAAAAATCGCGAGCAGATGTGTATTATCGACAGTAGCTATCTCATAATGCCACCAGCCTTGCGGCACATTTGCCACTTGACCCGGACAAATCGGAAAATGCAGAAGTTCATTTGTGAACGGATTGATTAAAGACACTACCGCTGAACCGCAGATACAATACACAAGCTCTGCAGCATTTTGATGATAATGAGGTTCAACCACATTTGATTTGCTAAGAAAAATATCCAGCAGTGATATGTTCTCGAGCGTATTCAATTGTTTAAACGACAGCAAGTTAATGAAGTTGTTGGCATCTTTTTTAAAAAGTGTATTAGTGTTCACATCAAAAGTAAACTCTGTATTGGGGGACGTATAGTCCATGTATGAAGTCACTTTTTTTCCTACCTTTCTGTTGCTATAAATTTTTGCTTTCCCTAAACACAAGATATGCGTTTGCCTATGCCTAGGTGCGGAGATTCACTACTCCTGATAAAAATTCATCTTTCTTTTCTAAACGGGGCATCCTCTAAGTATTACACTCTCACCCCACATAGGAGGCACAGTATGAAATCGATTCGCACAAAAATAGTGTTAGCTTTATGTATCACTGTCTTTACAATTATGGGTTTCCAGCCTATGAATCTTAGCTCCACAGTTGAGGCAGCCAATAACAAAACATCAGCGAAACAGGCGCCTCTTACATTTGTTCTAGTTCATGGGTCTTGGGCTACTGCTGGTTTTTGGGATCAAACGGCCGCCGCACTTCGCAGCTTAGGGCACACCGTCTATACTCCGGAATATGCCGGACATGGGGGGGACAAAAACAATAATGTAACGCATGCGCAAATCACACAGTCTGTTGTCGACTATATCAAGCAAAAAGACTTAAAGGATATCATTCTGCTCGGACATAGCTTTGGTGGTTCGGTGATCCAAACCGTCTCTCAGGAAGTACCGGATCGAATCAAACGTCTGGTATTCTTCGACGCCTTCGTACCGCTGGATGGGCAAAGTGTGGCGGACCAATTTCCAGCTGATTCGCTGAAGTACTTTGAACAGCTGAGAGATACTTCCGGCAATAACACCATAACGCTCCCTTTCCCTCTTTTCCGGGATACATTCGTCAACACCGCCAGTCTTGCGGAAGCGCAAACTTTTTACAAACAAGCTCCTCCTGAGCCAGCAAGTCCACTTTTCGAAAAGCTTGATCTCAAGAAATTTTACAGTCTCCAGATCCCTAAAAGTTACCTTTATCTAACGGAGGACACCGCTATACCGCAAGGTCCATACGGATTCCACCCTACACAATCCAGTCATTTAGGCATCTTCCGCTTCATCGAGGGCAAAGGAGATCACATGACCACCGTTCGAACCGAACCCAAAATGCTGGCGGAATTAATGGTGAAGGCGGGAAGAGATTAGTCGCTTAACATCTGGATAATCTAGGTAGCTGTTGTGGCTTGAGCTGGGGTTTTTGGTGCTGAGCTGTGTAATGTGAGTTGGGCTATGCGATGTGAGCTGAGCTGATGACGCTGGGCCGGGCTATGCGATGTGAGTTGGGCTATGCGATGTGAGCTGAGCTATGAGATGTGAGCTGAGCTATGCGACGTGAGTTGGGCTGATGACGCTGGGCCGGGCTATGCGATGTGAGTTGGGCTATGCGATGTGAGCTGAGCTGGCGGCTCGAGCTGCGCTTTGTGAGCAAGCTAGGCTGGTGACGCTGGTCTGGGTTATGTGACTCTGAGTTGGCCTTGCCATGCTGAGCTGAACATTGCGACTTTGAGCTGGCATTGTCACTCTGAGCTGAACATTGCGACTTTAAATACACTAGAGTTTGGCGATGATCGGACCGAGGAGCTCTTATTTTCATAATTTCAGCGATTTAGCCATGCTATCGGACTCAGATGCAGCTATTCGCCCAAATGTACTCCTATAATGCGTGATTTTAGGGGAATAAGAGCCATACAGTCCGAAACTCTCGCCAGAACGACCATAATGCCAAAATAGCTGCAATACGGTCCGTAACGATCGTGTAGTGCAGCAAAAATAGCTGCAATACGGTCCGTAACGATTGTGTAGTGCAGCAAAAATAGCTGCAATACGGTCCGTAACGATCGTGCAGTGCAGCAAAAATAGCTGCAATACGGTCCGTAACGATCTGTGCTCTTAAGTAATCACCAACGTAAGCTGATGATTTATGACGCTGAGTTGGCATTGCCACCCTGGGTTGAACATTGTCACTGATCATTTGGAGAAACAGACCACGTGGACTAAACGATTGTGCTTTCGAATTAAAAAAAGAGCAAGCGTATGGGAACCCCCTACTACGTTTGCTCTTTTTCCTATCCATAACCAACCTACTTCCTAGGCAATCCGCCACGCGGCAGCTCGGGGTCCGATGTCACTCCGGTAATCACCCAGCTATTCTTCTCTTGCACAAGTGAAATTGTCAAAAGTATAGAAGGTGCTGCCCCACTTGAAGTCGCAGTATCCAGACGCATTTCTATGACCTCTGAATTCTTGTTAATTATCGTTTCTTTAGTGACCTCGTAGTTCGTGATCCAAGGACTTGAGACACCCGTCACCCAGTTTAGTTCAACAAACCGCGGATACATAATCTTTTTGAAATCTTTAGAGAAGATCGAATACTGAATCGAGGCATTCCGATGCTGTAATCCGAACCCGTATAGCTCTGACGCTTGAATTGCAGAAGGTAATATAATGCGCCTAGACTCCGGAGCTGGCTTGGGCATAGCCGATAGCAGTTCTCCATTAACGTGAGTCATAGTAACGGGGGCTGATGCACCCATAGCCATTCCCGGCAGAAGCAACAATCCCGCAATTAGGGCAGTCGCCATTTTCATTTTGCTAATTAGAATCACCTCATTCGTAGCCTGTTCACTACATGTGAATTGAATCTAATTATTCCCCCACTTCACTCATAAATATGTACACAGTTTCCAAATCCCCCAATAATGTATACCTCAATGAATTAAACTGGTAATATAAAATACAACGATACTACACAATCATTAATTCCATTAGATTTTTATAGGAGTGTTCCCATGAAAAAAATCTTAAACATTTGTCTAGTAGCAGGTCTGCTACTCACTCTATCCGTCGCTACCCTGAATACAGCAAGCGCTGAATCCAAGGTCAAAACCTACAAAAACTGCACGGAGCTAAACAAAGATTACAAAGGTGGAGTTGCCATTTCCAGCTCAACCAAGAACAAAGGCGGCAAAACGAAATACAAACCCTACGTATCGAAAGAACTCTATAATGCCAATAAAAAAAGCGACCGTGACAAAGACGGAATCGCTTGTGAGAAATAGGCTTAGCCTTGCTCCACTATTTGCTTGAGCCTTAGATCCGGCGTGAAAAAGAGTCGGTAGCTCAGTACACTGAGCAGCATACTCGTTATGGCAGCAGAGGCAGTGAACGAGAACACAATTAATATCTGATAACGAACAGCTACTACAGGATCAGCGCCCGCGATGATCATTCCGGTCATCATTCCAGGGAGTTGAACAAGCCCAACCGTCTTCATACCGTCGATGGTAGGAATCATGCTGAATTTTACAGATCTTTTTCTAACTTCCTGGATCGCCTGTGGGATCGTTGCGCCAAGAGACAACAACGTTTCAATCTCCCCTTTGCTCTGCTGAATTTCATGCTTGATATGGTTAATGAACAACCCTGAAACCACCATAGCACTGCCAATGGTCATGCCGCTAATCGGAATGATATATTGTGGCGTAGCCTCAATGATATGTAAGCTGAGCAGAATGCCCATCATGAGCAGTTCCATAGTAGCAATAGCCAGTCCAATTCTCCAGACTAATCCGCGCAAGCCTTTGCCTCTTTTGGCTGCATTCCATGCGGCTACACTGATCATAAAGAGTATTATCACAATTACATAAATGACCTGATCCGATTTAAAAATAAATTGCAGCACATACCCCACCGCAAGCAATTGAATGGCCGACCGCACTGTGCCTACAATGATATCTTTTTCCAGTCCGAGCTTTTGCCACACGGAGACCAACATTGTCCCTAATACAAACAGAAGCGTGAAACTTAGTGCTGTATAACTCATAACAACGACGCTCCTTCCGAAGGCCGAACGAACCTTTTAGCCAATTCTTCCGCAGATTCAGCAAAAAAAGACTCGCTCACATGCTGTTCCAACCTGCCTTTTCCCATAAACCATGTAGTTGTGCTTATTCTGCTCGCCTGCTTAAGATCATGAGTGACCCAAATCATCGAAGTGCCTTCTTCCTTATGCCAATCCTCTAGTAGCTTTTCAACCATTTGAGTGCTGTTGACATCGAGCGAAGCGGTGATTTCATCGAGCAATAATACCGTAGGTCGGAGCAGCAAGGATCGAATTAAAGAAATCCGCTGCTTTTCACCACCCGAACAATCTGCCGCTTTTTTGCTTAAATCCAAATGCTCCAGCCCCAATTGCCCAATTAGTCGCTGCGCTAGTTTAAGATCATAAGGTTTGTCATGCAGTCTGCTGACAGTTCTTAAATTATCCTCCACACTGCCAGACAGCATGACCGCTTGTTGTGCTACAAACCCTATTTTCATCCTCCATAATCTCGCATCCATACTTTTATATGAAGTCCCCTTTACCAACATATCTCCCTCATCCGGAGCATCCAAGAGAGCTAAGATTCTAAGGAGTGTACTTTTCCCTTGGCCAGAGGCACCAATCAATGCGATGCGGTCCGATTCAGCTATGTCTGCGGAGATCTCCGAGAAAAGATATTTCGAAGTTTGGTCGTTACTTTTCCAGTTAAGTTTTGCAAGTCTCTGAATCTCAAAAATACTACTCAATCCCCTACCTCCTAATACCATCCGCTAAAATAGCATACCGTCTAGTATTATAGCATTTCAGCTATAAAAAAGAGAAAGACATCCAGTTTCAGGACGTCTTTCCCTATTCGAACTATTGCTTTTTATTGATTAAACCGGGCCACAACAAACACCGCAGGTGAATTCCAATAGATCGTCACTTCATTCGTAGAATAGCTAAGCTCATGATCGACAAAGCACTGCGCAGCTGGTTTTCCTTGTAAATGCTCAACTACATATTCATCATGCAGCCCACGATCTGGCCCCCCTGACACCAATCCCGGCACCGGATCAGCCACATGGTCACCTACAGAAGGGCGATGATGCGGATTCATCACGGCATGATCCCCAAACCCGGTAACATAGCTGATATCCAGAACGTTACGCCCCATCAGATAATGTAGATGATCTAAGGCACAGTCCGCAAAACTGGAGTCTCCACTAAAATATTCAGCCGCAAGCAGCAGCATTGCATTGTTCATTACTAGCATATTGCTGCCCCAGATATAGTCCTCCTCTTTTAAGGAGATCCTATAGCCCTCCTCACGACTCTGTTCCGCTAATCGTTGTGCCTCAGCAACAAGCCCTTCTTTTAACGAGGCATATAAAGCACGGTCTGCTTGCTCCTCACCATTTAACAGATAAGCAATAGTGCCATAGCCCCCCATATCACCCCAGCCTAAACTGTATTTTGGAAAAGTCAGCTGCACTAGCTGCAGAACAGCTTGATGATATTCCTCTTTCCCTGTCGTACGATACAGCTCCGCCGCTGCCCAATACCGCTCGTCCTTATCGACTCCATCCCCGTATTCTCCAGTGCTAATCTCAGGCGGATTCGTAAAACCGGGTACATCTGGATGCTGTACAAGCCATTCCCATGCTGCCCCCGCAGCATCCAGACATTTCCGCGCATAAGCAGCATCAAAAGGCTTGTACACTCTTGCAGCCATAGCCATAACACCAGCAAAATCCCCAGTTGCAGTAGCAGATATTGGTGAGAAGTACAGGTCTGCTGTATCGTCCTCAGGCATAACATCCAGACCAGGAAAGCTTAACGTAGTCAATTTATGGTATACACCACCTGTTGCGGAGTCTTGCATTTTAAACAACCAATCGAGCTCCACCTTGCATTCCAGCAGCACATCTGGCGTAGATCCATCACTTTCAGGCAATGGGATAGCGCTTACAAAAGCCGAGGGATATAATTCATAGGCAAGCAGCATATCCGCGATAGCTTTCGCTCCGGGACCGCTATATTTTCCATAATCACCTGCATTATGGCACCGTTGTCCGGCAATTACATTAATTATTTTATTCGCATAACGGCGCGGTTTTTAATTCCAGTGAGTACATTGCTTACATTAAGAAAAGTATCTGATTTTTAATTATTGTGGGAAAGATGTGGGAAAGTCCACAAAGTAAAGACCCGGGATTATTCCCCCGGGTCGTCCACTTTCAGTATATCTTTAAAAGGTATTTTTAAAGTGTCATCGTATCCCCTTCGGATATGTATGCGTTGTGTCTGGCCATCTAATTCAATGACTTCGCCTTTGAATGGTTCCCGTTTCCAAGCTGAGATAAAAATTGGTTTGTGACTTTCCTGTGCTTCTCTTAGTTTTTCTGCAATCTCTTCTTGCGTAAACTCATCGAGTTTTGGGCGGATATTTTCAGTCTGTTTGCTTTTTGACGGCTTTGGAACGGCTGCCATGAGTATCACCCTTTCATGTTGTAAATTTATTGTCTTACAAGACATTCACAGTGTGGACAAGAAAAATGAATGTGTTTATTCATACTCCACAAGCAGATGTAGTTGTTCGTGGGCTTTCCACATTCTGGACATGAAACATCTGGACGATCATCGTCCTCTACGTTACCGTCATGTTCCTCATAAAAGTCTTTGATTTTTTCAAAAACAATCCCTACTCTTTGAATGAACTTATCTAATTCTGCTTTGTCATTTTCTTTCAACTTTTCTCACCCTCTCATTGTTGTACTTGCATTATACACGAACCCATGTTCCTATTTCAATATCCTATATATTTCTAATTGTTGGAATTCGGTTTAAAGGATTCTTGTAGAATACTTTCGAACTCAATAAATTCACCAATAACAGAACGGAACTCGTCTAAAAAATTTTCTTGTTGAGGCAAGCTTTCCTTTTCAAGATCCCAGAGTAGTATCATTAAGTCCGATTTTAATTTTGCAGCGAATGATAAATCATTCAAATCAATTCGTCTCATTTCCTCACCTCATGATGTGTAGTGTGTTATAATTCCTTCGAAATCAACATCTTAATCGAAGGGGCTTACCGCAGTGATCAGATCCTTCCGTGGGAACTGTCTGCTGCAATCTATTCTGAACAACCAAGAAATGACTCCTGCAGAATTTGCCCGTCGAAGCGGTTGGTCTTCACGTATGGTTTATTATTGGTGTGACAACAGTAAACCTATGAGTGTCGAGGCCATGCATACTGCTTCGTTAATTTTAGGCGTTCCTATGGAGGCATTATATACTTGGAAGGTCGTTGAGAAAGATTGAACAGGCAGGGCGACTTTGGTCGCACTCCCTCGGATAAAAAACGAACCTATAGGTTCGTAAATGATCTTACGTGCATTGTAATACCTTTAATATCAAATTACTGTCGCTATATGTCGAAATGACTATCGGTAATTAAATACAAACTTTAACAGTTAAGACCATGTTCATATAACAACGACACTTAATAGTACTAAGTAAGCAAAATTAACTTTAGGGGATGGAAGAAGTGAAAGTAGAAGAGTTAACACTTGGCGTTCGAGTCCGCATCACATACGGTTTCCATATCAGTAAGATCGGTATTGTTATAGCGAAAGGAACACAAACAGTTCTGCTGGATATTGGCGAGCCATTACTTATTAGTGAACTACCTGAATATCTAGAACCTGCACCTGAGGATCCATTACCACCAGGATGGGAAGAAGTTGAGATATAAATAAAAAGTCCCTCCCCCCTGTATTAGGTTGGTAGGGATTTTGCCATGGTATTTATATAACTTTCACCACAAAGATAAACATGATATAGTGACCATATAATTTGATGGAGGTAAATCACCATGGAAAACATCATCGATGAAAACACAGCATTAAGACACTATTTCCCACTTCCAGCACATCTTTATTATATGGATATCGATTGTTTAAAAACCGTGGCTCATGAAGAAGAACAAGGACACAATTTAACGGGGCTCATAAATGCCTTATACGTCCAAGGTTATTTAGATCTTGATCGTTTATTAAACTGTACTTGGAAAGAAATATGTCAGGCGCGAAGAATAGGTGTTAAAAAACACGAACTTTTAATTAGTTTACTAGAACGAATTTCTGCAGATCCCAAGACAATAGAAAATCACAAAATCGCCCCAACGGTTATAGTGCGCAATGAAAAGGATATCGGAGAATTGACCTTAAATAACTTCATTGGAAAATACAAAGAAAATCCAGTAGATTTATTGAAGGTACAAGAAATAAATGAAAGGGAAGCTCGTTTGAAAAAAATTAAAGATAGGCTCCGTGAAATGGGGATGATACATTAAATAAGCCCTGCCAGTATAATCACTGACGGGGTTTTGTTATATAGTTTATCTATAATATCCACAATCATAATCCAGTCTCAATCATCATCGAAATGACGAATTTATTATTTCCAACCATAATCATAGAGAACAGCGCGCTTCTATTTATCGTCTGTTTCAAAACTATTTTGAGTCCCCATAAATAATTCTGTTAATCGGGATGTGAACTCCTCAACCATCTTCGTAGCTTGTTCTTGTTTTCTAGTAATCCTCCCTAACACTACAGGCTCGGAATTGTACTGTTTCAATGGAATAGTTACAAGCTGTTTTTGATAACTCGAAGGGAACGAGTGAATAATAAAATCAGGTCCGATCGTAATGGTATCTCCTTTGACAACCATTTGGTATAAGGCATCCATATTATTGGTAGATAGCGCAATGCGATTAGTGGGATGTGCGGAAATCAAACCATGAGCAATTGATTCGATAAATTCATCTTTATATAAGACAAACACTTCATCTCTTAGATTTTCAGCAGTTACTGAGTTTAAAAAACGTAATGGGGAATTCTTGTTCACGATCAGTACAGCCTTACCTTCTATTAAAGGCATCCAATCAAAAGAAGCATCCTTTTGTTGCTCAGAACTGTAAGTAACCAAACCCATACTTGCATATCCTTCATTCACGTGACTTTGTACTGTTTCTGTATCACCCTCTAACATTTGAACATTCAGTAAAGGATATCTTTTAGCAAACTCAATGGTAGTTTGAACAACCTGTGGAACCATTCCTGGTATGGTAGAGATGATAATATTTTCTGATGATTCTTCTTTAAGAAGTGATAGCTCCCGCTTCATTATCTCCACACTTTTAAGAATGGATACAGAATGTTGGAGGATTAACTGTCCTTCTTTCGTTGGGGCGATTCCTTTCTTTGTACGATGAAAGATAACTGTATCCAATTCATCTTCTAGCTGCCGTACCGATTGACTAATCGTAGGTACTGTCAAATGATGCACACTAGCAGCCTTAGTAAAAGTCCCATAATTAGCAGCTGAAATCAAATACTGTAATTGCGTGATATTCATCAGTCTCATCCTTAAATATATATTTAGGAACCTTAATTATATTTAAATATATTTTATCATGGTGAGTTGGTATTATGAATATATAGCAGAACATTTATGCATGTTATCATTATTGGAGGTCATCAGGATGAGAAGTTGGCAAAGTTTCCTTGTCGAACATTTATTATTACTAAATAAAAAGAAGATCAACACTGCCAATTATATTGAACAAAAAAGAATAGCTAATCAAACCCCTTATGTAATACCAGCTAAGCTTCAACAAAAATATCATATACTGAAAGATAATACCTATTCATTAGACACATATATTTTGGAATCAACCTCAGATCCACATACAAAAGTAATTTTGTATCTACACGGCGGAGGATATATTGAACAACCACTATCATGGCATTGGCGTTTTTTATATAAATTATCCCAAAAGGTGAATGGAACAATATATGTACCTGTGTATCCTAAAGCTCCAAATCATAATTACAAAGAAGCCTTTGAGCAGGTTCTTCCTATTTATAAAGACTTATTAACCAAGGTTCAACCAGAGAATATTGTACTGATGGGTGATTCAGCAGGCGGTGGCTTTGCACTTGCTCTAGCACAATTCTTATTGGAAAATGATATTTCGCAGCCAGGCAACATTATACTTCTTTCCCCATGGCTAGACATCACACTCAGTCATCCGGATATAGCAACAATGGAGAGCAAAGAACCTATGCTCGATGCGAAACTTTTGATCGAGGTCGGTAAAATTTATGCCGGGAAAGCAGCAACAAGTAATTATTTATTAAGTCCGATTAATGGACCTATACAAGGTTTAGGAAAAATCTCCCTATTTGTAGGTACTCATGAGTTATTCCTTCCCGATGCTCGAAAATTCAAGGGATTAGCCGAAAAAGAAAAAGTAAGCATCAACTATTTTGAGTATCCCCAAATGAATCACGTGTTCCCTGTATTTCCTATTCCAGAAGCAAAGACAGCTATGCAACAAATGATAGACATAATAAAACAAGACGTAGATTCTACTAGGTAGGATGAAACTCAGAACGCAAACAAATCCCCGCCTACCATTTAAGGTAGACAGGGATATTTAAATAATTATGCCAAAACCATCCTAAATTCAAATTCATTTCTCATATAATAAGAATCAGCAACTTTAACACTAACTGGACTCCATTTCTGAATCGAGCCACCACAATCAACTATACACCTTGCCAGATCACCATGACGTTCAAGTATATCAACTTCAGACTGTTTTAAAGCTGCAGTTAGAAATTCTGAGTCTGTCTTTAGGACTTTGTATATATTACTCAATACGATCACTCCTATCTATTCTTCGTGACCAGTCGTTTTTCCGCCTTAAAATCCTTCTTAATAACTTTATTACTATTCATGTAATTATCCCAAGAGTCATACTTCCAGTGTGGATCTCCTTCAATAATATCCTTGACCTTGTCTAATTGTCCCATCTTAAATAAATTAATTATCTCAATAAGATCATTTCTACTATGTAATTTAACACCGTTATATCCTGCAAGTTCATCACAAGCAGCAGTGTACGCATTTGAGGCTATTACCATAGATTTCTTGGCTTGATAGTACCTCATTGAGCTATATACCTCTTGAACAGCTCCTAAGCCTACTGGGTACGAATAGCGCTTCGCCTGGACTACATTACGATACCCTTCACGATCTGTAAAAACTAAATCAGTACCAAAGTCTCTACTTCTTGGAGTTTTGTAAGCATCCTTATATCCCAAAGCTAAAAATAGGAGATATAAATATTCTTCAAAGTCTGATCCATCCTCCATCTGATCTATGTCCTTGATTGTAATCTTCAGAGGATCGATTACTTCACCTTTCGAGTACTGTGGCTTTCTTTTCGATAAAAGTAGAACTACAGCAATTATACTAACAACTACAATAATACCAGCAAAAATTAACACCTTAAGCAATTTTTATCCTCCTCAGCAAAAAAACTCACGAGCTTCCTCGCGAGACCTTAACTACAATATAATATATTTGGAACATTATGTATATGCACTCTATATCACTGGTAAGGAAAATTTTCCTGAACTCAAAGAAGTACCCCGCCCATAATGGCAAGGTATTGTGCTTCCGTATATTCTTAATGTAAACCGTTTTCCACATTATGTATGTGAGGATAAAGAGAATTTTACTTAACTCAAAACCACTCCAACATGTTATTGTTGTAGAGCTATCGATTAAACTTAAAACAAAATATAAAACAAGAAAACTAATTTTCTAGTCGAAATATAATAAAAACCCGCCTAACAGGCGGGTTTTTATCTAATAACAATTCAATGGAAAGGTTTGTCGTTTGGATCGTTAATGTAATCGGCTTTATCAGCAGCGATGACGACCAAATGAATATCATCAGGTAGTCCTTGTTTATTCTTATTTATTTCTTCCCTCTGACTTTTACTTACATCATGAACAATCAATCTTCCAGTAGCCTTGCCATTAGAGATATAAATTTTTATTTCAATCATTTCATTATTTATAAATGGGAATTTCTGTACCCATTCTCTGCATTCATTTGTTTTATTAATTAAGTCACTATCTCTTTTATTGGATACAGATGTTGTAAAATAATATTTAGCAAAAAAACCGATGACCAAGACCACAGGCACAACCATTAAGGTGAATATTGGAATAAATTCCGCCTTACTCATTGTAAATGCTAAATAAATGAATCCTAACAAAATTGATGATAATAAACCAAATATAAGAGCAAATCTAATTATCAAATACAGACCCGTTATAGGATCTAGGGGGCTCCCAATTTTCCAACCTTTGTACTGGTAAAATAAGAAGGCAGCGATTATCCAAAAAACAATAAGCATAAATTGCATTGTAATCCACATAAATCGCTGCCTCCTTATTTTTATTTCTGCTCTTCGTCTCCTAATGTTAATGGGATTTCTCTAAGAGCAGGACTAGTGTTTTTGATATCAGATATAACCAACTTATATTTCTGTGTTAAAAAACTAGTATCAACTACAAATTGACTTTTAAAAATACCATTTTCCAAATGAACATCTAATTTTTGGTTTTTCATTTTAGATTTAATTGGTACTAAGTGAGCTTCAGGTTTTGAGTGTAATATTCTTTCTTTAGACCTTTCAGCAATTAATTCAAAAGTAAAGTCATAAACTTGACCTATTTTCAACACTTCTGTAGGAGGTCCAGTAAAGAATAAAGAATATTTTTCGGCATACATTACATCGACTTCAAATAATCTCGAAATAAATTTAACTCCCTTAACGTCATCAGGAACTCTTTGATTAAGTGTAGCCGCTGTAGCATTTTTACCAATGAAAAATGCATTCGCATCAGTAATAGATATGTCATTATGTTTAAATACATTACCCCAGATCACTTCCGGAGTAACCCAAACACTGTAATCTTCCCACATCAAAAGTCCAATCTCACCTAATGAAATTCTGAATTTTTTAGGAGCTTCAACCGATCCAAATTCATTCTCGGAATAGTACTCAATTTCAATAAAATCATTCCTATTGTTTAGGAGTTTCCCCCATGTTACAGGGATTATTTCATTTTCTGAAACAGGTGTAGACTCTTTATCATTAACATTATAATAAGTTTTTGTCTTAGCACCTTGAGTTAGTGGCTTAAAGGAAAGTAATAATCCCTCCGGATTAACTTCGAGAATAATTTTGGTTTCTGGTACATCATCATCAATTTTGAATTTTACAGTTGTATCCAAAGTAGGTCGATTGTAGATATCTTTCCCAAATGCTCTGATATTATATTCTCCAGACTTCAAATTGACAATCGTCTCACCTTCGTACCGAACAGGCATTTGATCATTAATAATATAATAAATGTCTTCCATAAGTTCATCGGCATCAGATTCAATTTTGATTATTACATCTCCAGAGAACACCTTTCTATATAATGCTTTTTGAACATCATCTGCATTTATAATAGAGATATGCAACCTTGGAACAGGTACAACAATCTCATCCCGTTTTTTCATTTTTTTAACAAGTCGAGCAGACTGTGTTTTTTTGTTTGATTTAAGGGTTGCCTCATTTAAGTTAGACTTTACTGGAATTTTTAATTCCGCCGAAATTTCAGAGTTAACAGGTAGTGGATCGAACTTAACTTCAGTATAATTTTCTTCATCATCGAAGATTTTGATAGAAATATCAGCAACCCCAAAATCATAGGAATTGATTTTCAAATTAATGTTTTCCTCTTCATTATCCCTAATGAAAACGTACTTAGATTCACCAATGTTTAAAAACAATGTATCTTTATCATAAGCGAGTTCACTTATCCCTTTTACGCTGGGATCAAATGTGCCTGTTATAAAGTTCCCTTCATTATCTAAAATAGTTGTATCAACTGGACACATTATTTTTGCGAGCAAACTCTTTTTGAATATGTTTCCTAGAGGGGCATCATAAATGAAATCTGGTTGATCACCACTCTTATCATTAAAGCACCAATCAATAAAACTTAGTACAGGAGTTAATGTCAATAAATCACTGTGCTGACCAGATACATAATATGTATTTGCCACATGTGGAGGTGTTGCACTATATAAGGGAACAACACTATCTCCGTCATCTAGTTTGCATTCCCCTTTGAAAGTCCTTCTTTTATCTGAACTTTCTAGTGGCATTTGGTGTAATGTCGGAAAATTACAAGCAATTAAACAATCATGTTTAAAGCCCTCAGGTAGAGGTTGGAGCATTGCATCTTGCAATGGTTTCATATGTTTCAAAAAAACATCTTCATAAATCCCAGTAACTTTCCCGGCATCAATATAGAAGTTTTGCACCTTACTTATGACATCCATATAAGATAAATATATATTCTCACTGTTTGGTGCAATGAATTTTCCAGGATTATCTTCCGTTTCGTTTTGGTGTGAATAATATTCTTCACTGGGTAATAATTGATAAACTGAAGGAAACTGCATGGCGAGATCCCTTGTTTCTTTGTCATCGAATAATTCGCGAAATTGAAATATATCACTATATAAACCTGGTTCACCATAAGAAAGAACTTTGAATGCATCCGGCGCGCCTCTCCATGGTGTTCCAATGGTAATCAAACGCGAAACTAAAGACGACACCCCTTCTTTCTCCAGTTCTTGTATAGCTAATTTAGCAAGCAATCCTCCCATGCTATGTGCTACAAGATACACATTGTAACCGAGTTCGTTTTGAGCTTTAATTGTTCTAATTAAACGATCAACACTCTCTCCTATCGGCTTCCTCCAGTCATACGCATGAAATTCAAATATTTCTTTTGGATAAAAATCTAAAATATATTCATAAATAATTTTAGTATAACCAAATGCATTTACGGATGAAAGAGGGGTTTCGACTCGTAGTTCATTAGTAATCGTGCTAGCATAAAGATCCTCTTTCTTTCTCGGAAACCATCTTTTATTACTTCCCTCCCATAGCTCAGACCCTTTGATCCCTGGTATAAAGATCATCATACGCATTGACATACAGAAATTCTCCTTAGACTTTTTGTGACTTATTTCTTATAATACTTCGACATTAAATTCAGTTCCCCTTTCTATTTGTGGAATAAAAAAGAAGATTTCACTATCATACGGAAATACTTCTAAATAATAAGAATGATAAAATGACCCTGCATATGATGACAGGGTCAACATTTATATCATAAAGAGGTTATGTAATTACTATAATCCTATTAGCTTAAAATAGTATGAAGCCTAGCTAATATTGAAACCGATCAAACAAAGTAACGTAACAATCTTTATTTCCAAATTACTACAGATACAGACTGGAGGTGTTTATAAAGATGAAATTATTCAGTCTATTGCTTGTGGCATTGTCTGCAGTTGGGGTCACTGCCACATTCGGATTTTCGGCTTTCAGTTTAGTCACAGGTATTGTAGGAGGGCTTACTGCAGCATTTGCAATTTCAGGCTACTTGCAGTCTGTCAAACGTGATTATCCTAATGAGAACTATGAGAACAAACAAGTTAAGTATCAATCGAACTATAATACATGGTAAGTAAAGCCCCGCCCATAAAAAGGCGGGGCTTTGTTATAGTTACAAATATTTGAGAATTTATTCTTTAGTTGTCCCTGATCTATTACTAAATGCAAGTTCAAACAACCCAGTAGCTGACAATCCCGCAAGGCCACCAGACCATAAACGCAACACTAAAGATAAGTCTGTAAATGGATAAGCTACAACCCCGATTAACAAGCCAATGACTAAACCGATTGCAGGAAGCACGTTGTTAGGAACATTGAAAGTTTTCTTTACGAACTGTACCCCTGCTAATACAAAAACAGCGATCACCGAGGCGAACGCTAGAACATCTGTTAAGTTTTGATTGTCCATTAATTATTTATCCCCTTTCCTAAATAAACCTAGATTAAAGAACATCTGAATAATATTAAGCTCAAGCTTTGACTTGTCAGCCGATGTGGTGATTGCCCCTACTGCTTTAGCAGCCGTAATAGCCTCAGTATAATTGATGGCATATGTTTCCTTGCCTGAGATGTTTAATCGTTTTTCTACGGCTGCTAGGCGTTCATCTTGCTTCACTACGATTGCTTCTAACTCCTCAATTCTACTCATGTCTTCCTTTACCTCCTCTTTTAGTCGATCTATAATAGCTGTTGCTTTTGCCATTGCTATTTCTGATGGTTTGCTACCAGCTCTCAGCTGAGTAAGAGTTAAGCCAAAGACCATTTGGAAATGAGGGTAATCCTTAAATGATGTCCAGTCACCGCCCCAATCAAAGCCGAGCTTCTTAGCCTCTTCCACTACTTCAATCCAGTCTTTGATGTTGTTTCCGTTGTAGTCTCGGTTCATATCCCATGAAACACTCGACCCATTAGGCAGCAGTAAAGCAAAGTCAACAGCGAGTCCAAAATTGTGATAGCTATATCCACCTCGGGCATTGGTGACGATTACTCCTGGCTTTGAGCGCCCTTGCTCGTATAAAGCGTTTTGCTCAGCTATTGTCCGCAACCCCTGAGTTATCAAAATAGGCACTCCCCCAGCGTAACAGCGTTCAATTAAAACTGTCGCAGCTGCTAAAACTACGGGATGTAAACCAATCAATCTCGTAGATGATTTACTCTTTACTTGATCCAGCGTCAACATCGTTCTTCCCCTCCTTCTTTCCACCAGATTTAGACTCCAAGACTGCAACAGCATCCCGCAGGATTGGCGGCATAGGTAAGCCCATTTTCCCAGCGTTCTCAATAATGCTCAAAAGCTCGTTTGCCAAATAAAAAAACACTACTGCATCCCGCAAGTAGTGCATATCACCGAGTACAACATCTATGAAGTGAGCGACCACAACAAACATAAAAATAGATACTTTCTTCGCCACACCAATGTAACCCTTCATACTTCTTAATTCTCCGTTTATCCAGGCGGCGATCCATCCTGTTACAAAATCTACGCATACTAACACAAGAAGTGCTTGTAACATAACAGTCCATCCTCCCCAAATGTATCCAACAACAACGCCTGCTGCTGTTGATACAGCTTTTATGATTTGAGCCTTGTCATCCATACGCCCCCGCCCCTTCTATCTCTGATTTTAAAAATAGCCCCCGGGGATCCGAGGGCAAAATAAAAACGCCTCAATGGGCGCCAACTTTATTTATTCTTCTTCAGCAAGGAATTCAAGTCCGCTATCAACCAAAATCTCTTTTACTCCTGGTCTCAAAGTCGATGGAACCTCAATATATTTGGTCTTACCTAAGATTACGCGCTGTGCGAAAAACATAGCCATCATGATGTCACCCCCTTTCCTCTTTGACATGAACCAGTAAAAAATGCGCGCTATCATTGGTATATCTGCATTGCCATCTCAGCAATGATATCCTCAATAAAATCGGCACGTTCAGTTATTGCGTTGTTCTGTGCTTTTAAGAGCATGTTTTCTTTTTTTAGCATCTCAATTTCTGAGAGTTCTCCAGGCTTCGTCAACTCAGCAATCTCTTCTGGCGTTAAGCCCTCGATCCATAAATTATCAGGCTGTGCTGGAGGTGTGTAAACTGGTTCAGGACCTTGTTCCTCGCCCTCCGCCCATTGCTCCCGCCAATCATGTAGCTCGTCGGCATAATCGCTCTGTGCCTCTAGTACAGCGTCCTGATATGCATCCCATGTTAACAGATCGAAACGCGGATGATACAACCCGGTCGGCAACGGAATGCCTACGAGATAACCGATGATCTCTCTTGGCTGTTCTGGTTCTTCTAGCGCGTCCGGTTCATCTTCGATCTCTTCGTCTTCCGGCAGCTCAGGAGCTTCTTCCTGCACTGGCTGGGCATAAATAGGGACGACCCCTATTAAAGAGTCGTCCGGTTCTACATCTTCTATATACAGTCCGTTTAGGTCTACTTTCGGTACTGCTTTTCTCATAATATCGCCTCCTTTAATCTAACGGAAACCGTAGACCATCAAATATAATATTTTGCTTTACGTTGACCTCTGTTGTTATATCTCCATTTACACCTACTGACACTGCGCTCGACATTGGATCTACTTTTGATGTCCATGAGGATGTAAGCATTCTAGAGATTCGCACAGGTCGAAATTGCGTCGGCAAATTAAAAATCTTTGTACCCGCTGGTACGTCAGTAATGTTGTAATATACGTACCCACGAAATTCAATAAATCCTTTATTCACGCGATAAGCTAAATCGAAAGCAGTAAATCCGCTTAGCACTGCGGACGGTGTAATCCAAGGCCCTGCATCCTTCTCCGCTTTTTTTGCTTCAACGACGGATACCCGCGCTAGAGCTTCAGTTACTCCATCCGTAAGATCATGTAGCTGTCCCTTTTCAGTGGCTGCATACACCCCTGTTATGCTTGACACCGGGGATTTATCTAGGCTGATGTAAGAGACGCTGTAGGTAGCAGCTGTATCGTAATTATCCGTCCATGCATAACATGTACCGTCTGCTAACTTATCAATATTCCAAAAATCAGGCAGACCATTTTTAAATACTTGTTTAATTTCGGAGGCACGTTTTTTAAGGTTCGAATCTCCTCCATTACCCGCGTCATTGAGTCCAATGTAGTATACGTCTGATAGAGCATTTTTCTTTGGTCTCGCAGGCTCCCTCGATATATAACCACTGCCTACCTCGATAAAGTTATCGCCTTCGAGCAGAGAAAGAGCGCCATCCTCTTGTACCGTCTCCGTGGTCGGTGTTGCTAGACGGTATAGAAGTTGATACGGTGTCCAGCCCGAAGGTATTGTGGTTGGTAATACTCCTACCGGATTGCCAGCACTCAAAATCTCGACCCATCCTTTTGTTTGTCCGGCCGTACCGTTATATGGGTTTGTAGCCACCCCGCTAGCGCCATTGTACATCCGCCAACCATTAAAATAAGCCTTAATTTCGTCAGGTGTAGGAGTGTAGGAGTCCCCCCAACCGGAATCTGTGATGGCAATAGTAATGTATAATACGCCATTGTAAAGCGTTGATTGATCAGCAGCTGAATAAACACCCGCTGAAGGATATAAAGGGTATCCGTTATACTTAGTCACTCGTTCTGATGCGTTTATGCCACTAGAAGTTGGTAAAATAACGCGTACACGTTTGAAACCTGTATAATTCGTATCGAATAACCACGACCAGTCACCCACAAGATTTGATTTACGCCATAACCTCGTCACCTCATACCGTCCGTTAACCTCACGCAGTATATCCGGATCGCTGCCGTCATTTGGGTTAGCGTGTAACTCTACTCCACCAAAGGCGACAAGGCTGTCTTCACGAGGCTGAAACGGAGTGGCTGTGCTGCCGAGTTCTAATTTCCAATTTTTGAACCTATATACTCCATTGATCTCATTGGACAAATACACTCTAATTTTAATCGCATTAGCTGGTGCGGGATCTGTAGTAACGCTTCCGCCACTCATGGGCAGGAATGCTTGCATAATATTTTGACCATCGCTGCCAAAAAAACCGCCATCAGTGTAGGCTCCTACATCTACGGTATCCATGCTAAAAGTATATTTTTGTCCAGGTATAACCGGAAAATCAATGTAAGAAGTGTTGTATATGCCTTGTGCCGTAAGCGTCATATCATAAGGCCCGTTCTTCTTTGCGTTGGCGTGCAAACTATCCGGCATACTTGGCAGCAAATTTCGTCCATATCTCCGTACATATAACCCATCTACTCCATTAATACCTGGAGGTACATAAGGCAATAGAGCATCAATAGCAGCGCCTGTGATCGTGGTTCCGATGGCTGCATAGTCTGTTGCGGATACGGCGTATAGGCGTAATTCATCGTAATATACCGTGCTTGCTCCCGCGCTTCCATAACCAACTACAATCCTCACCCCATTGCCAACCAAAGAATTGTTTACTGGTAATTTAAGAGGTACAAACTGCCAACTACCAACAATACTTGTGTTTGGAGAGGTTGAGTATCTTATTGTATTTGTCCCCATATCATATAATGCAATTGTCGGGGCTCCCGCAGTGTAGGACTCAATAAATACCCAAACACCAAATACATACTGCAGCGCCTTATCAATTTGAACTGAGAAGTCACGCGTCATGTAGCTCCCGCCTGTTGAACCCGATGCCATCTTAAACGATGAAGCACCCGATTTTTTCTGAGCGGTAGAAATAGCCGGGAGTGTTGACCCAGCCAACGACCACCCCGTTAAACTCTCTCCACTCCCAGCCCCACCAAGTAAATCTATTAACGTCCTACCCTGTACCTTTAATCCTTGTAGTCTAGCGTTCTTTGTTGCGTTTAAAATTTGCTGTCCCGCTACTAAATTGATAGAAGTGAGAGATTCAGTATTCAACCTGTTATTAATCGGAAGTACTGCTGCATCTGCTTTAGCTTGAGATCCTGTTGTTGTTTCTTTGGAGTTCCATGTCACCTTTTCAGTATCCGTTGCAAAACGGTGTGTAGCGTCCTCTACAACTTCTGATCCGTTAACATTCCCCCAAGAGGAGCTCCCGGCTGTTGCTCCAGCCTTCAGCACTTTGCCACTATTACTAGTTCCCGTAGCTGGTACGTGTTGATTACCATCTCCTGTAGGGTGTGTATAATTATTGGCTCCGGTAGCTATTCCCGCCAATTTTGTTTTATCTGCTGCAGTGTAATCATTGGTAGATAGTTGCTTTCCAGATACCTTATCTACCTTATTACCTACTGTTGTGTCTATTTTATCCCAGTTATCATTGAGCATAGTATCGATGTTAAAAGTATCATTACCATCGGTAACTGGGTTAACTTTGAGTAAATTCAAATTGGGTGTATTACTGGACAACAGGCCCACCTCCCGCAAATTTATTTAATAGCGTCTGCTGCAATTGGTTGATTGTCATGATCTTATGCACCTCTTTGATAAGCAAATAACGGTAGGCATAAGACAAAGTCATATGAGCCGGTTTGATATCCTCTAAGGCTTTTTTAAGGTCATCTATGTTAATTGGCACACCCAATGTATCAATAAAGGTAATCACGATCTTATACTCAGCTGGAGATACAGCCACATCAACTGTGCCGCCGTCATATGCCTGTGCTACATTCTTAATCATGTCTCCGGATACCTTACCAAATCCGCGCATTTTTGAAATGATCACAGACCGCCGTTGGTCACTAGGTTTGTTGGTATCGACTACGATTTGTAATTCCTCTTCGTATCTCCCTAATGCCCAAGTAGCCGACTCCGGGAATGCTTGGTTCAATAATTCTTCAACCCGTGCGCCAAGGAGATCAAACTCTGGTCCTTCGCCGTTCATCAGCTCGTTCATTTCGAGTATGTCGGCATAATATGCTGGGAGATAATTTTTTAAACGGTCAGTCCCGTTCATGTTACAGTCACCGTCCCAAGCACTGCCACAGCATCATCCGGAATCTGAATATTAACCGTTTGATTATTTACTTTTAGATTTGCATAATCGATCACAGGCGGTATATCTAGTATTAGGCTTTGTATTCGTGTATAACGGACTAACGAGTCAGTAAAGGCAAGAGTGGCCAGATAATCTCTAGTCGCTGTCTCCAACTGTGTTTTTACTTGATCCGTTGTAGCTCCACTTGCAAGAGTTACACTCACTGATATATTAATAGGAAACTCAGTAGCTCCAACTACTGTAACAACTGCACCGATCGGAGCCACCCCTTCACCCATCCCATCCTTTGTTGGATCAATAAAATTCTGAACTGCCTCGACAATCGCTGTCGATGGTTTTCTCATATCATTGTTCAGCAACACTACCTTAACGGTACCAGGTCCATTCCATAGAGGAAATGCTTTAGCCCGACCAACACCACTGATTTCCCGAGCCCATTGCTCATATTGGTATCTGTTACCGCTGGTAACTGGTTTGGTTATCCGCTCCTGATATCTCTCATATAGCGCTTTATCCGTTTCCCGGTCCACTCCGGCAACAAGCAGTTCTGTCAGTTCAGCCCGAGCTAGGTTATTAATAAAATCAATTGGCAGTAGTGCCCCGAATGTTTGATTTCCAGCAGCGCCCACAGTTTCTGATTCCATACGGTAGTTACCAAGAGAAAGCCGTTCTATTGCCTTGTAATTGATATCTCCTATTGCAAACCGACTGCCTACCGGGATATCTAAAAGAGAATTAGATGAATTGTAAAATAGCCCTCTTAATTGCGCTTTAGTAGCCGCCTTTCGTGTAACACCAGACCACGCAATCGATCGATCCAGATAATCGCCACTAGCTGTATCAGCAAATATTAAATTTGCGTTGATATCCAACTCAACATACATCTGAGCTAATTCCATTGCTGCTGGAGCCATAGCATCATAAATAATGCTACCTTCTCGCTTGTCCAGCCCATCTGGTACCCGGTCTAGCATCCTTTCTAAGATCGTTTCAAACGTTTGATCTTCATACACCGCCATTCACCTCCAATCGGTCTGTATAGTTTCCATAATCACTCTCTACGTCAAACAAGACGAGAACCGCATCGCCATCATAGTTAAATCTAAAGTTGGTTACAGAAACGATACGATCATCCTGAAGTAACGCTTCCCTAGTCCAGCGTTCCACTTCGGTTTCAAACACCGCCCGACCCCGCACCGCTCCAACATCTGCTTCACTACCGTAATTGTCACTGTAAATCAAGTTTTCAAATCGGATTGTCGAGAGTATTTTTATAACTGCCTGTTTTACAGCATCCAATCCATCCACTACCACGGATCCTATACGTCCATTTACAAGGTCTAATTTATAAGTAAGACTTGGTTGGGGTGTATCCTCCATATCCTCATTCAACAGCACGTTATCGCTCTGTGGTATCAAACGCTCACCACCCTATCCATGATTACGTAGCGTTGACCACCTTGCATGCGGATAAGTAAAAGTTTATCTCCGGTAGCTAACGGCTTACGAATTACGTATTCTTGGATTCCTATTGTTATTTTCTGTTCAGATAAGGTTTCCGGAACAATTAAAAAATCCTCCGTAAGTGAAAGCCGATTATCGACCAACACTACAAGAGGATTAATTTTTTCTACAATTCCTAGCTGTACCAGAACAGGACCAGCAGCATTCACCGCTTCAGTGGCAGCGCGTTTTATCGCATCTATCATGATCACACCAACCTTAGCTCTAAGTCCATGGTATGTACTCCGCCTTCTTTCTTATGAGTACATTCATCGACTAGGAAAAATTTATTTATGTTCATTGCGTTGATATATAAATTAACGTAGCATCCTGCACGCATCCGGTAATCTCCAAGGGCCTCTATACTAAGCGTCCGCTTCTCTCGATTCTTCATGAACAGTTGCTGAGTTAGTTGCTCGGTAATTTGAGCCTGATTCAGATTTTCATCCACTGATTCGTAGAGTTGTAGCAATCCCCACTTAGCAATGCTGGCGCTATCTTTGGTAACGTAAGTTTCCCGCTTACCAGTCTCCTTGTTGTCTCTGTACATTACAATTTGATTGTATGTCTCATCGTCAATGTTGCGGCTGTAAGAATAATCTGTCATGAGTGAATCATCACCCACCACAAAAGGAAAGCGCATATTAGAAGCATTACGTATCGTCAAGCTCCCAAAATCGTCAAAGAATACGAAGTTGGTCCCGTAGTTAATCAGGGTCTCATCTAACGCCATGCAGATCATATCGATAAACGTTTTATCGTCACGGATCTGGGAAGGAATAATGTATTTTGTATCTTCCAGTGTTCCGGTCTTGAGCTGCATGTCTTGAGCGATCTTTTGAACTACCTGAGTTGCTGTCTGTTTAGTAAATACATAAGTTCCGCTATTCATCAGATACCGGATCTGATCATAAGCAAGGATGCTTATTTCTTCCGTCTTACCAGTTTCAATACTGAAAATATATCCATAGAAAACCTTATGTCCCTCATCTGTGTACCTAACCACATCGCCATTATTCAGTTGGAATTTTTTATCTTGCCATGGGCCATGGTCTACAAGGGTGAATTCTAAGGATGCTGCCTTACCTATACGGATCGTCTTCCAAGATATATCAGTAACGATGCTGGAAACATCCCAGACGGTGCCATTTTTATTATCGATCAATAACTCCATGTATCATCACCCCGGTAGCTTCAGAACAGAGCCGATTTTGAGTGTCTTCAGCTGCGCATCTGTTAAGCCGTTTAACTTCTGAATCTCTTTCCACCGACTACCGTCACCGAGTTCTCTTTTAGCTATCTTCATCAAGGTGTCCCCGGATTTGATGGTAACTGTTTTAGACTTGGTACGTTCATCTGCGCGTTTCGCTGGCTCTTTCTTAGTGGTTGTTGTTGTACCAGCTGGTGTTGTATTTGTCTTCAACGTCACCTTTTTAGCAGCGTAAAAGACATACTCCTTCAGGCTGATTTCATATTCAAAATCGCCCGGGCTCCCGGCAACCTCTTTATAATTAAATTCTTCGATACTGGCAGCAATATTTATTTTGAGACCCGTTGACGTAAAAATAAACCGGATCGGCTTGCGCTTGTTCATCCAGGTTTCAATCAATTGGATGTAGTCCGCGGGTTGCCCCCAGTTTTTTGATGATACATAGCTTGGTACAGTACCACCGACTGCGATTGCCGGAAAAAAACTACTAAAGCTAATCTCTTTCAGCTTAGCTGCCTTGATTACATTAATTTCACCAAGATCCGTTATATCATAAGTCTCTCCGTCACCTTCCCCGCCAATCTCTATTTCTTCCGGAAGGACGGGGATTTCAAACCAGATAGCACGGTTGTTAAAACTCAGTTCGATGCTGTAGCCATTGGCCACTATACAGCCTCCTTTCTTAAAAGGGAAAAACCTCCATTCTGTCGAATACTGGTAGTTGTCTGACATACCAAATACATAGAAAGGAGGCTCTAATATTGAATAATGATCCTTTTGAAAAAATTCGACGAATAAACGAAAAATTCTCAAAGATGTTTGAGCCATCACCAGCAATGCAGCAAATCTTAAAGCAGCAGAAAATGTTCGAGAGAATGGCGGGGCCTTTTGCTAAAATTCATGAACAGAACACGATGTTCACCACACTTTTCAAAGATGACTACGCTAAAACCTTAACTGCTCAGCAAACCTTGCTGCCTGTTATTCAATATCTAAATGCGTGGGATCAAGAAACGGTCCGTTCTACTTTCATTGCGGGCATAGCAATGAAACAACATGCCGTCACTTGGTCAAATACTTTCAAGTCTTTATCTAATATCTCAGATTCAACAGAAGAAATTCCAGAACCTGTATATCAAAAGATGGAGGAATTAGTCTCTTATGTTCCAGATGAATCAGATAACTTAGATGCCGTTTCCTCAAATGATCAAGAATTTGATACACCCGACGATGATTTAAAGAATTCAATGAGTTGGTCGCAACTGATATTATTCATTCTTACAATTTGGAGTGCAATATACCCTCTTTATCAGGACTATCAGAATCAAATTCAAGATGACAAAACTCAAATGATTCAAGTGAAACAACACGAAGAACTCATTGAGAAATTTGATGAATTCATGATCTTTTTGGCGCCCTTTATTCCTGCAGATCAAGACGATTCCGAACCTGATTTTTCAAATCATCCAGATAAGATATAAATTCTTTTGTACTTTTCTCATGAAGCTCAACCGATGTTTCGTAACGTTGGTTGAGCTTTGCAGTTTCCAATCCACTCCATACGTTCATAGCAAGAACTATAAATAGTAAGATTAGCAGCATGGTGTTTATTTTTTCTTGCTGTCTTTTCAAGACTTATCCCTCCCCTTTAGGTATACAGTCCCTTAGCTGTACTGACCACTTCTTCATTAAGCATAGTGCCGATCTTCTTAACGATGGAATCTACATTAGTCTCATTGTGTACTGGTCCTGTCTTCACTTGGATAGTAGGTGTCAATGTTACGAAGTTTTGGATATTCTTCATCTCAGCAACATCACGCATAACCTTCAGATCCTCTTTAGAGATGTCGATTGGCTTCTCTACTTTGCCGACTTTATCAACTTTTTTAAGCTTATTCTTTTTGTCATTATCAGTCGCTGAACCATTTCCCGCACCGGTATGTGTGGAATCCCACTTAGAGAAATCATACCCTTCTGCAGCTTCTTTATTTTTATTTTGCTTGGCTAATTCCTCTGCTTCCTTTGCCATTTGATCTTTGGCTCGTTTATCTGCTCTATCTTCCAGCATCTTCTGTACTTTGGCTTCTCTCTCAGCAGCGTTTTTGGCGGCGCCATTCTCGGCAGCGGTTATTTTCGCGGCCCTTTGTTGACGAGCTGCTTCTTCTTCAGCTGCAGCTCCTGTCGCAAATTCAACATGTCCAATTGCTTTGATGCTGACAAACTTTAGTCCGTTGAGCTTCTCAATGAGCCTATTCAGTCTATCGATTGCTCCATTCGCCAAATCTTCCATTAATTTAAGAGATTCAACTTTTGCATATCCGAAAGCGTCAGCTATTCCATACCCGACCTTCATGAAGAAGATTGGAACCTGATCGAAGAAATTAAGAATTGCATTCCATGCCCTCATCATGCCAGCAGCAAATTGATCATTAGTTTTCCACAAATTAATCAACCATTTAACAAGTAAATAAAGCGCCGCTACCACAGCGATAATAATAACGATAACCCATGTGAGAGGATTCGCTAATATTGCAGCATTCAAACCAACCTGAGCACCAGTGGCAGTGGTAGTCGCAGCCGCTTGTGCTAGTGTTGCACCTGTAAGGTACGCTTGTCTCGCCTCAGCGATCCCCATTAATAAATTTTGTATGCCCATTACAACGTTTGAAGCGATGACTACGCCTTTCCATAAAGCAAACGCCCCTGCAAGCCCTGTTATTATAGGTGCAATGGTCATCCAGTTAGAGGAAAAAAAGTTATAAATATCTGTAGCTATATCAAGGACACGAATAGCATTTTGAACTACCCAATCCAGTGCTGTGCTCAGACCATCAAAAAATGGCTGGAATGTCCCGTCTTGAAAGGCTGTATTGATCATAGATATTAGAGGCATCAGACTCTGAACTGCAGCTCCTCCTGCATCCGCTAAAGTTGAACGTAAGTTATTGCCTAATACTTCAACCTGTTTGGCTGGGGATGCCATCATGGTGTCGAATGCTTTTTGACCCATTTGCTGCTTTTCCAATAACTGGTCGAACGCCTTGATGAACCCCTCCATATTACCCGCCTTACCGAGATCATCAATGTTAAAAGCCCGTATATCGGATTTACTCATGTTAAATCGTTCAGCTAGAGAAACGATATCACCACTCATAGCCTCCTTGAGCGCAAAAGCAGCACCCTCTATCCCATTCCCCGCACTATCAAAGGCATTTAGCCGCTGGGCGAGATTGTTCAACTGAGATAACTGGTCTGTATTTTGAGTTGTTGAGAAAAAGGATAGCGTGCTTTGTAGTGATTTAGTGACATCCTGACCAGCTGCCAATGCCTCGGCTTTAAATTTATCAAACATCGCCTTCCCAATCTCAGCATCTCCGGTGCGAGCCTTGAACATATCTTCCATCTTCTGTTGCTCCATTGCCCCACCGACTGTCTTTTCGAAGAGAGCTTTTGCGCTCGCCAGTGATAAGTAAGCAGCTACCAAGCCTTTAATATTACTGAGCCAAGCTGAGCTACTTTTACCAGCTTCACGTACTCTACCATTAACCCGAGATTGCAAATCCGCTATTTGCCGTTCAAGCCTGGCTATACGTTCAAGCGCTTGCCGTAGTCCATCAGCGTCAGAACTACGAGTTCGAAGTTGACGTGTAACTCTGATAAGTTGCAAAACTAGCCGTTGTAAGTTGACGAACATTGCTTCAAGTGATCGTGGAAGTTCAATCCTGATGCGTGCTTGAATATTACCAAGCTCCGAGTCAATATGTCTTCTGACGGCAGCGATCTCAGAATTTACCTCCGCTGTATTAAGGCGAATTTTGAGAATAGATTCTTCTCCACCTAATTGCTGCCGAATAGTTGTGAGTCTCTGAAGAATCTCACTGGAGTTAATACTAATTCTGATTAGGCTGCCACTTCCCAAAGCAGCTATTTGCTGTTTAATAATATCCAAATTATGAATAACATCAAAAGCACTAATTCTTAGTGTAATTGGGTTTTGTACTTGTGATTGCAAACGAGCCATAAGTTGCAGCGTTGATGCAAGTACATTATTCACCTGTACTAACCGTTGGCTGAATGCGTCGTTCAGAGCTAAACTGGCGGCAATACCATTCATACGGACTCTCCTTTCTAAGGAAATTAAAAAAGCACTCTTTTTAAGAGTGCTTTTCCGCTATTCAAACTTATAATTCAACTACGTCAGAATTCTTCGTTCTTAGAGTCAACTCATCTACAATTTTTTTGGTATCTTTGATGTCTTTGGGTTTGCGTGTCGTGATATCTGTTTTAAAAGTAACAGAACTCAACTGCCCTGATTTATTTGTATAACTAATTAAAAGATAGTGTGTCGCCCAAATGCCGCCATTTGGTGCGGGGACATTCTCAACTTTAAATTGAGCATCTTTTATTTGCAAAATATCAATTGAAAAATTTGTTCCACCGCCATCAATATTTAATTGGGTGGTATTCAGTTCAATTTTGCAAAGACTCCTTTCTGGCAAAGGGAGTCCATCTACATGACATAAGGTTACTGTTATAGACTGATTCTTTTTAGAATCACTTTTCTTGAAAAAGCTCATTCTATCACTTCCCCTAAAACATTTTTCTATATTCTACCACAGTAGTTGAAGGGTTGTGATCATTTTTTGCGAACTTTGGACTTAGCTGCATCCTTTTTCTCTTTATCGATTCGAACCAAGATCATAGCATAAATTGCAGATCTATCTGGCTTGCTCATTGCCATTAACTCATGTGGCATGATATGAAGTTCGTGGAGGGCGTAGTAAGCCAAGTTAGCCTCACTATCGCCCTCCTCGATTAGTTTTTTACATCTTCAACCAGTTCATTAATATCCTGATCAAAGCCATTTAAGGTTTGAACCTGATCAGTTAACTTGGTAAACTCTCCTGGTAGCAACATCTTGCGCACCAGAGCCTCAGCACCTTTTACCCCGTATGTCTCCTGTAAAGCTGCGTCTTTCAGGTTAGGATAGACAACAGTTGCTGTAACCAATTTAGCGACATACTCATTTGGATCAGTCTCAGAAGTATATTGTCCATACTTAGCCTTTGTACGTTTAGTTGCTGCCTTGCGGATCTCTTGATTCTCCGCCTCAGTGATACTACGTAGCTTCCAAGGAATCGCCTTTCCATCCTTATCTTTAAATCTAGGGGAGACCACGAAATCCTCTGTAGTCTCAACCGCTGCGTTTTGTGCGTAGAATGCTGAAAAATCACTCATATTATTAATTCCTCCTGAATTTTATTTTAATTGGCTGGTGGGTTAAATGCTTGACCCATATCAATATCCTCAAAGGTAAAATCAATATCCTCTTCTAGTGCATCAGATTCTGTATCCAGTGATACCATAACTACACTATCAAGGTTCACACCTAGTAGAGTAATTGTTTGAGACCCAATGGTAGACCCCGGATCTTCATTAGTTACCGTAATATCAAAGTTGGTATCTCTACCCGTTTTGATATAATCAATCATCAACTGGCGGAAACGACTTGTTACATAATAAATCGTCATGCTGCCGGTACCCGACCATCCAGTAGTTTTATGCTGAGTACCACGGCGGCCTAATGTTTTAACTTCAGCCTTCTCCTTTTCAACTGATGCTTCAAGAGTCTTGATGTAGAACATTTCCTCTACCTGACCATTGATTGTGGCGTAAGCCCGCCCCTCTTGTCCGCTAATCGTGTCATTCGCCTTTAAAAACGACATTTATCTCACCTGCACTTTCATATATACTTTTTCGATACTATCTACTGGTTGAATATTGGCTTCCACGTAGATGGCATCTGAATCAACACCAGGAAGTACCGTGATATCCGTCTGAGCATCAAAATTTTGAATGGCATCAATCCCCTGTAAGCTATCCAAATAGATAACTGCCTCTTTACGAAACAGAGCTCGACCATCAACATTATTTGACACCTTACCGATGTAAAATGATTCAAAGATACGCTTCAGATCATTCGCAATACCATCCAACACACGGAGCACACGGTTTTTTTGAAGTTGTTTCCCCTTCTTTGGAGTGTAAGAGAGGAAAGTATTAATATCCTGTTCTATCACAGCCCGATTAACGGAAGGGGTAAAGACAAATTCTCCGGCTTTCAGAGCTGCTTCAATTTGTGTGCTCGTATACCTTGGTGCCACATCTACAGCATCGTCGTATGCCGAATAAGTAAGAGACTCATTCATCTCAGCTGCTGCCGAAGCACCTGCTACCCAAGCAGTAGCCTGGGCTGCTGTAAGTATGGTCCCGTCTGAAAGTACCACGCCATTCTTGACGCTGATTACACCTTCGAAATCGGCTACAGGGTAGTTCTCAAGTGCTGCCTGTACCTTTTTGCCCTCTGACTCTCTCAAGCGCCGTACAAAGGCAGCATATACCGCTTTGAGTGCGTTGTCCGTGGACGTCAGCGCCACTGTCTGGAAATCGTACAGCTCCAGTGCAGCCAAAAAGGCTGTATGGTCCGCATTGGTCACTGTACCATTGGCACCGCCGATCAATGGCGCACCAGCAGAAGCCGTCAAGGCTCCGGTTCCACTCCAAACCACCCAATCATTGGCCTTGAGTCCGGCAATGTTGGCCACAACTTGGGTATCTACTACCGCACCGTCCAGCAGCGTTTTGACGTCAAACTTCGCATTATCATCCATGTTGGTCTGCACCGCCACCGTCAGGGAATTCCCGCGCAGGCCGCCATGCTTCGCCGTGGCTGTCAGATCGCCGACGGTCGCCGCTGCCTTCGTCCCCTCGTTGAGCTTGTACAGCAGTAGTGTCCGTGCCCGTTTTAGGGCTTCACGCACAAGCAGCAGCTCCGGTGCTGTAAGGTCGTATCCCAGCTTTGTCAGCGTATCTTCACCCGCCACAATCGGTATGATCTCCTTGGCTGCGCCCCAAGGCAGCGACAGCGCAATTGCTGTCACGCCTCGACTACCTGCAGCACCCAGCGTTCCACCGGATGACTCGACATTGATATAAACGCCAGGTCTAACTTTGTTTTGAAGTGTCCATGTACCTCCAGCCATTTACTCCGCCTCCTTGTTCTTAAAATCATTCATTACCTGTTGTGCCTCAGAGGCCGTATACAATTTATCCGGCTCTAGGAGCGCCGCCAATACATCCTTATCTTGAAGGGAGTATTTAGCTGAGGATAAGAACTGTTCACGTGTAAATACGCCCTCAGCAGCCTCTACGGCTGGCACACTCTGCGGGCTTGTTGCAGCCTTCGTATTTTCCTTCATTTGATCCCGCCTTTCTCTGTCATACTTTGCATTTTGATATCCGGATCTTTTGTCCGGAATAGGTGGTAATTGTACTGGACGAAGAAATGCAGCACCTCGTCCACGATTTCATGCCGCATGCCGGTTCCCCGGTAGCCACCTTCTACACCAGTTATATACTCAAGGGCTGAATACAACCGCTCTGCAACCCGTTCACATTCTTCCCTCGGGGCCAAGGAATCAGGGTTAGGGAAGTAATGAATGTCATAGGAATTGAACCGTCGATATCGACGATTAATCTCTCTGGATTGACTACCTTCCAGCAGCAGCACAAAAAAGCACGGCTGCTTCATGCCCTGCTCTGTTGCCTCACCGTATACCGGGTATGCCGGGAATATGGAGTCCAGCACCTTACTGATACCATCATTTACGTCTCTCATACTCACCGCCCCATGTGCTTCTCCATATATTTTTTCAGCTTCTTTTCCATGATGGCTGGCAGTTCCCGCTCAAGCTCCTGCTCAGATAGAGTCAACATGAATTTACCGTTGACCCAACCGGTTCGGAGCCGGGTAACATGGCCGTACTCCACATAGAGGGCATATTCCACATTGTTGACAATCTCAACGTGTACGCCGCCTCCTGGGAGCCGAACCACATCACCAATTTGCCAGCCACGACGTAAGTCACCGGATTTTACCGGAGTCCGCGCTATGGTCTTTGCCAGTAGCCGCCCGGCCAGCTCCCGGATACAATCCTCCAAAAAATCCGGAAACTCCTTCTGCATCCTCTGGAGGTTCTTCTGCAGCTTCTTCACATCAGAAAAATCGAACTTCCCGAGACCGCTCATGCGTTCTTTACTTCCCGCAACTTGATCTCTTGATGGGTCGCATACCGGAACGGCTGCCCAGCCTGCTCTCCTTTGAACTCCATGCCGTTTTGCTGAACTGTAATTCGACTCCCTGGCTTGATAGTTACATCCGGGGAGAGGAACAACTTCGCATCATAGTTTACCTGATCTGCTGTCACTGTTTGCGTAGCAGCAGGTAAAGATGACTGGGAGAGTCCACACGGCTCAGCTTCTAACACCATAACCAGCTGTTGTTGCGTCTTTTTGGTTACAGGGTCTTTAACATCCTGCATCTCATAGACGGTAGCTAGACCTTCATAAGTGCTTTCAATGGCCGCTCGTTCCAGCTCTACATACCCAAACCCCATGATTACCACCTCATCCTACGAAATGCAATCAGCTGCCCCTCATAATTCAGGACAAACGCTGCTCCAGATCCTACAGTAACAATGGCTTTGGCTGATCCGAAATTCGTGGTCACATCACCGCGCTTGATGCTTGTAACCGCTGGAGCCGACTGCTCAAACTCAGTAGGATATTTCGCTCGGTAATAGTCCTCCGCGATTTGAAGCACCACAATATCCAGCTCGCGCGGAATTGAGGTGATGTTACAGAACGTCTTAATCCCTTGAACAATGGACTCCAGCGCAAACTTTATTTGAAAATCCTTTGCTATAGCCTCGATCGGAATCCCTAACAGTTGCTTGAGCTTAAAAAAATATTTAAGATGCTCCTCCATTAGATACACCCGCTTTCAGGATCACGGCAAGCACATCCTCACGCTTAGATGCTTCACCCAGGTCAATGCCATGATCTTTAGCATGAGCCTTCAGCTCCGCTAGCTTCATTTCCGACACTGCCGGAGGCCCCTCATCCTCTATGAAGGTGACATGTTTCTCCAAACGTTCATAGTCCTTCTCCATCACGCTGAAGGACTCGCCTTTTTGGAAAAGTTGACCATTGTGCCGGATCGGGATTCCCTTAACTTCCACTTTCACGCGATTTCCTCCTTAAGGGCGGCGAACCGCCCATCGATTAAAGTGCAGTAGCTTGGAAAACATTATCTGCTTCCGGGAAGCTCGGCAACGCCGTAGCGACCGCCTTCGTCCAGGTAGCTACAGGGTCCTTACCTTCCTCATAAACCATGGCCAAAACCTGCCCTACTTTCGTGATATCGATCTGCGGATCACGCGCCAAGCGAATTTCCTCAGCCGTCGGTCCGTAAATCGTTTCACCCAGCGTATCGGCACCGAACAGCACGATCTTGTTCTGCGGGAAATAACGATGCGTTGTATAGGTACCATCTGCATTTTGTCTACGATACTTGTTATCGTTCACCGCAAGTGTCGGCAGCTCATGCTGTGTCAGGAAGGCATTTAGATCGGCCCGTGTTGGAACGCGCAGCGAATTATTGCCGTATAGGGCACCGATGATATTCGGATGCCGAAGCAGGGCGCCGAGCAGTGTTGACGAGGTTAGAGCGCGAGCTGGTTTCTCGTCAAGTGCATCTACCCACCGCTCTAAATCACCGATCGGATCGCTGTTCGGATCAGTCCATAGAGAGGTTCCCGACAAGACTTCCTTATGTTCAGCAGGAACGTGATAATCGATAACCAGGCTCAACCCATTTTCATTGATAGGGATCGTACCATTGGCCAGAGCTGACATACGGAAGCGTTCCACCTCTGCCCGAACGCCATTGACCAATACGTCAATATCGTTGTAAACCCGGCTCATCAGATATTGTTGTTCCTGGGCCGTCCGGGGATTCTCCAGCGCGATGATATCCTTTTCTTTCATCGGTAGCTTACGCTTAATGAGCGCCAACTCCAGTGCTTCCTTGCTACCTTCACGGCTGCCGATTTCAGCTTCCGTGTCAAAGCCGTGTACACTAGCAGCGACAGGGAGACGACTTCCGCCCTTGATCATGTCGAATTCGAGGGATTCGCGTTTAACCTCGGGGAACAGGGTCTCACCAAGAAGAGCAGGATATTGCCGATTCTCCAAATAATTCAGAATTTCCGGCTGTGTAAAAAGTTCAAATATGCTTGGCATTGTCTTAACCTCCTACGGATTGCTTGAATTTGATTTTTGAAGTGGCTGCCAGTGCTGTTTTAGCTTCAGCTGTTAGGGCTACCGGCAAACGCTCCTCCAGAATCCAAGCTTCGATAATGACGGAACCGGGTTGTGGTCCTTCTGTAACATCGGTATCGGTATAGGTGATGCCGATCGCCGTATTATCGTTGGCCGGATACACCGTACCAGCGGGAACAACCTTACGTCCTTGTACATTAGCTGTTACGCCCTCATCGCTGATTTGATAGGTGTGAGCGATGACATGGGAGCTGGCCAAAAAATTAATTTCACTGACCGTTGTCTTACCTTTTACGTATGGCATTTTGTTAATCTCCTCTCTGATTTAACCCCATGGGTTATTTGCAGCAGCAGGCGCTTTACCCGCATCATTGGCCGCCTTGGCAAAGTCTGCGGCAGCACTGGTATCACCGCCGCCTTTGGACGGATCCTTGCTGTCGGGCGACTTAAACCCCTTGAAGGTCGGTCCTTTATTCTCCTGTTTTTCCGCAAACAAAAAGCCCTTGCTCTCGCGCAGGGCCTTCACCTGGTCATCCAGCCCGCCTTTTACCGCGCCGCTGTCGTCCAACTCGAAATTTGTTTTGTCCAATAGTCCTACAACGATATCCGGATCATGCGCCTCACCAGCCAGCGCCAGCTTGAGCGCCGTGGTCAGCTGCAGGTCCTTCACTTTGGCCTCATAATCCGTCTTGGCTGTCTTATTTTCGTCCTGCAGCTTCGTTATTTCCGCTTTCAGCGCCTCATTGTCGCCTGCTGACTTCTTCAGGTCTTCCAACTGGTCAGAAATTTTGTCGCGGTCCTTCTCTGCCTGCTTCTTGGCTTCCGATACATCGTTATATTGACTCTTCGGAACAAAGTGCAACGGCAGCGTTTTACGCACCTCAGCGTCAATCTTATCCACTTCGGTATCCTCAATGCCCAGCTTCTTCAACAACTCTTTTAACCAATCCATCTATCATCATCCTCCATTTGATTTTTATAGCTGCTCTCCAGCTTAGGGAGTGAACCGATATGCTCCGGTTCATGAGCAAATAGGCCGCGGTAGTCTCACCCACGACCTAACGTTTTTTATCGTATTTCCATATATCTGAAAATCTCATGCGGCATCCTAAGGGCGTCTTCATAATTCCGACTTTGTTAAACCAATGATATAGCCCTACTCGCTGGGAACGAAAGAATACGTAAATCAGCTTGAAGGGATACGCCCACCATCTGCATAAGCGTATAGTCTGTGTCCAGTGGTCGATTTCCCACGGAACCCATCCGACAGCTGGCAGTTTCCTTCTGTAATCACTGAAACTGACCTTCATAGTACCCTCCTGTTCAGCAATATAAAAAGCACCCTCGCAAATTGGAGAGTGCTTCATATACCATATTTTTGTTTGATGAGAACCCACTTAAGTCCTTCTTCACGGGCTAGACGCCGCTGTTCAACCGAATTAGCATCCAGAACACCTATAGGATACTTCGGCAGCTTGTCCCGCTTCTGAAGATACTCAAGTCTTACAGCGCTGATCTCGTCCACCAAAGAATCAAAACGGTGACCTAACTTTTCACGCTGCGGGGCAAAAAGTTCAGCGATAGCCGCTCTATTCTCTTCTTCCGTTCGCAAGATCATCACTCCCTTCCATATTGTAGACTCTCAATCAGCAATACCAGCTGCTCCATGGTCAAGTGCTTGTCATCGTAACCATTCATCGCGTCTTCAATTATAAGTCTGCTGAGATACAGCTCCTCTGCTTTATCCAGCAGTAGATTTATATCACCCTGGGTGAGTTCGATATCTCGGGATTTACTTAATATAAATAAATTCGCCTGATCAACCGCCCGCAGTTGTTTCAGTTCTTTTGAAAAGAACATGTGAACATCTTCTCGACTGAACGACCCGCCAGGATCCTCGCCGTTTGAAGGGTGATTATGGGTGACAATACTATCCTTGAGCTGTTCGGGCTTGAATTTTGTAATATCGACAGCTGCCTTATCTCCCTTAATATGGAGCGCTTCGCCTTTTTCTGTGAGAATAACAGCATGTTCTTCTGGTGCGTTCCGGATAGCCTGCTCTACATCATCCATGTATCGACGCACCAGCTCCGGCTTGCTCAAATCAATATTCCCCAGCTTACGTGGAATGTCCGGCTTCAGCTTTGGCAAATCCATCTTACTGAGATTAATCAGTGGAGGTGCAGTCTTTCCGGTTTCATCATACCATTTCTCTGGTTCCGTGGTATAGATGCTTTTCTCAGGAATTGGAATATCCTTTGTCGGCACACCCGGTATCTCAATAGTAGGTAATGGCGTTTCCGGCGCCTTCTTAGCCGGAGTCTCTACGATAACCGGTTCAGCGGCTTCCGGGGCGTATTTCTCAGCCCAGTCGTTGTAATTGATATCTTCCGGAACCTTGTATGTCTTGCCTTCATCATCCCGAGCCACCCGCTCTTTTATGTTATCGTCATAGTGTGGAATGGTTGTGGACCGACAGTATACATGCATCGGCGGAAAGTTAACGCCCGGTTGAGCATCCGAGACATCAAATACTTTACCATCTAGATCTCGGCAAGTAATGGATGTACGGCTGTCTAGTGTGGCAGTGTAGCGGTATTGTTCCACCCCAAGTTCTTTGTAGCCAGCTATGCGAGATTGGCCTGCGAAGTATGCTGATTCCGTCAGTATCAACCGCTCTGCATTCTTCCGTGACACATCAAAGCGCTCCATAAGTTGCTCTACCATTTGCTTAGATGTATCACCACGAATTAAACCCTGAGTAAAGATGTTACGAAGCGTTCCAGTCAGTTTGACGCGATCAGTCCATACACGTTGCGAAAAGTTGCTACCGTCTGGCGCCCATGGAGCAGATAGAATAGCTTCAAGCTGCCGCTTATCGATCTTAGAGAATGAGGCTCCTATACCGATACCCTTTTCCAGCTCAAAAATACTTCGGTAGTAACCATCCTTGTAGACGTTGCCTAGTAGCTCCGTGGTGCCCACCAGTCGCTTAGCTGATAATTCCTCGACATGTTGCTTCATCTGCAATTGAATGGATTCTAGGCGGGTAACACGTACTCTAATGCTGGCATTCTCTAGTTCCTTCATCCATCGCTGATCTATGGCGTTCTCTTTACCACGAGCAATGTAATCCTCAACGGTCCACTTGAATTCTTTCAGCTCGCCTGCTTTGAGAACTTGTTTAGCAGCGGATAAGCTAACGATCCCGTTATTATCTGCAAACCGCTGATAGAAATTGTTAACGTCCGTCTGGATGGATATCTGAGCCTTCCGATATTCCTTATTCATTGCCTTTGTGAATGGTACACCTTTATTTAAAAGCGACTCATTCAGCCGCTCCATTCGCTTTGACCAGTAGGCTGCTGACTTCATTCGTCATCATCCTCTTCCGGCTTAGCATTGCCGGTACCTTCCGAATCTCCTGGTAGACCGTAATCCTCCATTTTTTTCAGTTCCGCCTGCTCCTCCGCTTCGATCCGTGCCAGTTCCTCCTTGGTATTTGTAACCCATGGATGATTAGCCACGATGGTTTCCTTGGAGATAACACCCATACTGTTACTAGCGTCGGTGATCGCCTCAGACTCGTTAATTGGCATATCTCGGTTGAAGATAAATGTTACAGTTTCCTCAGAGTAATCGTTGTCTGTCATGGCTGCCAAGTGGATGTCGATGAACCAGATCAGCTGCTTAAGCCCCGCTTGAAACTCGTTCTCGATATCATTACAATCCAGATCCAAGTCCTGATACAAAGAACGAAGGGCTATACCAGAAGGAGCACTGGAAAACTTGTCAGATTGCGTATCTACCCCGCGACCAAATTCGAAAATGTCCTTACGGGTCATCTCCATATGATTTGAATATGCTTCGGTATCCAGATCCAGGCTTATCGTATCTACACCCCCATCGCCGTCCACGAATGCCACGCGGAAGCGGGAAATGTTCTCGCGGAACTCGCCGCCACCCTGGCCGCTGTAGTTCTTGACCACGTAGATACTGTTCGGCAGGTCCTCCAGGTTGTTACTGTTAGCGGATTTTTGCTTGTCATAATCATCGACCTGCTTCTTGATCAGCTCAATCAGCGGCTGCTCTTCACTGTTATACTTGAAGCAGACAAAAGGCACCCGCTCCCAGTTCAGTGGTTTCTCTGCGCTTCCCTCCACCAGAGCAAGATGATTCCGCTTCTCCAGCTGCTTCAGCTTACCCGCTTCCTCTTCAAATATCTGAACGCCGTCCAGATCCCACCATTCGATTCGCTTGACCGTCTGCTTTTTCTTAGCCACATACCCCTCAATCTCATATATACGGATGAAAGCAGCCAGTTCAGTATGTGCGGCATCCTTCCAGATCGGCAGGCACTCCTCTGGGTTCATCTTCATAAAGGCCAGCTCGCCAGTGTCCGTGTAATACGGATGAAGCCAGGCCTTGCCGCAGTTAACCGCATCCTTGCCCGTATTCTTAAACAACATTTTAAAGTCATCGTTGAAGAATAGATCCAGCTCTGATTGATATTCCGGCTTCTTCGTCTTTGGTAGAAATGGCTTGGATAGCAGATAACCTATTTTCTGGTCCACCAGCTTTCTTACAAATCCGTGAGGAATACGGTTATCCGCCAGATTGTCAGCAGCCACCATCCGCCCTTCTGCATCTATCGTTTTTCGGCGTTGCTCCAGAATGTCATTTTTAATCCTGTAATATCGCTTGCCGATCAGCATCTGTTTCCTCTCATCGGATCGTTCCCAATCACTAACCTCGGCCTGGATGATTTCCTCCAGCGTCATAGGCGCATTAGCGTCCAGGTTCTCCAGAATCTCTTGTAATGTCTCCACAAGTAACCTCCTCCCTGTTATTTCTTGAACGATACGCCCGACTTTTTGTCTATCATTTCAGCTAATCCAGTGGTCGCGTCTGGAGCATCGTCGTTTTTGTTTTTGCCCTCTTTTTGGTAGCTCGTCATAGCTGCGTGATACTCCGGCCAGCGATCACGCCAGTTGACCGGATAATAAATGTGCTCCATCACAAAATTGCTGTTTGATAGAATACGAGCAATTTTGTTCTTACTCTGATGAAACCATTTGACCACCACGGAGCGGGTTTTGTGTTTCTCCCAGATCAACCGCTCAACATTTCGGGCGTAACCGCGCCCACCGCTATTCGATTCAATTTCTGCCAAGTTTACACCGTTATGGACGAACATGTCCGCTGCGGCTGGCTCTGTGGTCTCCATCCCGTCTTTGGTGTACAGCACATCCAGCACATATCCCTCGCCCCGGTAAACGCCAGCGACAATGGAACATAAAAAATCACTACCTTGATCGGCAGTGTCAGTGTAAGATATGATTTTTTCAAACAATGGACGGCCTCGTTCGTCTCTTGGGGATTCAGTGTACGTTTTGAACGATTTGTACAGCCTGCCCTGAATGTCAATCGGGATCTGCTGATAGTTCGCGCTGGCGATATCTGCGCCCATGGCCCGAACCTTCATGTCGTAGCTCTCACGGGATAGAACATCAGGGCACAGCATCGTGCCATCATCTTGGAGCGCCTTCATGGTTAGATGTCGTACGCGCTTCTTTTCGCTTCGGAAATGCTCCAGCGCACGCCCTGCCAAGTCTCCCGATGCCCAACGGGTCATGATAATGATGATCTTGCCGCCTTCCTCCAAGCGGCTCAGCATCGTATTCGTGAACCACTCCCAGTGCTTCTCCAGCACGTTCTCGTTGCTCGCTTCCTCGGCATTCTTGATCAAGTCATCAATGATTAGCAGCGTAGCCCCGAAGCCGGTAGCTGTGCCTGTAGGAGACGTAGCCAGGTAACTGTTATAGCCGCCTTCTAGACTCCACAGGTTCATGGCCCCATCCCCTCGCTGAATACGCACCTGGGGGAAGATGTCGCTGTACACAATGACTTTCTCGTCCGCTTTAGCCGTATTGATGCCATTACGAACGGCCTTGGAGAAGGTAGTGGATAGGGTTTCGTTGTAAGAGCCGGTCATAACCTTCTCTTTCGGATTCTGTCCAAATACCCATTGAGCCAACATGGAAGCAGTACGGCTCTTGCCGTGTCGTGGGGGCTCGTTAACAATCAGGATATCATCGTCTGATTCATAAAAGTCCTGCATTTCGCCACACAAGTCCATGAGATACTGCCGATCAGAGCGATAGAAGTCTGGAGCCATCGCCTGGCAAAAGCTGAAGAACTCACGCCGTGCCAGTTCAATACGTGCACCTCGACGGATAACCTCCAGATCAAACATCACGAATCAGCTTTCTCAGCTCGTCAGTTGTCAGATCCTTGTATGGGTTATTAACATTTACACTGCCGCTATGCTGCACGTCCTGCTTGTCTCGCCACTGCTCAGGCTTCCGGTTTTTCAACCAGAAGATCTGTGCTGTGGTATCGCCCTGAACCTCTTTAGTGACTCGCTTAGTCTCGACCATTACTTGCTTCAGCTCGCCTGTCTCTTTATCCTCGACAGTGCCCGGCTCCCTGGTCACTTCGTCATAGCGATAGCCCAGCGCCCGTTTCAGCAGTGCATTTTCGACATGACGGTCAATAACTTCCTTGCCCTTTTTTAAGGTGTCAGAAATGTCAGGATACCGCTTTTTCCATTCATACAACGTGGGTCGTTTGATCCCCATATTATCCGCTATTTGCTCATCAGTAAGCCCGTCGCGTGCCCAGCCTTCAAGGAGAGCCAGCCCCTCAGGCGTAAGCCATTCGTGATATTTACCTTTTGCCATCAGGGCGACCTCCTTTCAAGTTAGTTTCTTGCTACAGCCGCATTAGCCCACATCACTGATTGTTCCAGGTTCGTCATTGCCAAGCTAGACTCGCGACTCTTTGGGCACTTCTCATCAATCAATTCAGCCAACTCTCTCGCCTTGTTACGGATTTCCTCATAGATTTCAGGCTGTCCAGGCTTAGGGGCGTGATAGCTGAAATTGTTTTCAATTTGTGGATTACTCATTCGACTACCTCCTCATATGTTGCTTCAAAAATATCCGGTTTGCATGGATAAATCTCACCTTTCACACCGCGAATGATGTAATCCCCTGGTTGAGATTCCATGATGCCTTCTAGCGTTTTAATGTACATAAGTCCATTTGCAAAACTGACCTGTCCCATTTTGATGCGTTCGATAATCCACTGGGGATCTTCCGCCTGATCAGGACCGCCAGTCCATTTAAAAGCTTCAATAACTACTGGTTTCTTACGATACTTCGCCAAATTTATCATCCTTTCAAATTAAAATGAAAAAGAGCCGCTTTTCAGCGACCCTTAGGTAAGGAAACATTTCCTTAAGACTATTTTTTCTCGTATTGATGCGCTGGGATTAAGTAAAAATCTTCTACTTCGGTCACAGCCATCAGAGCACCATTGTCCTCATACTGCAAATAAATAATATCCCTACCTTGTATGGAAACAACGCCAGAACCCGAAAGAGGTATCACAGGGATCTCCTTCTGTCTTTTTAGCCAACTCAGCTTTTTTTGAAGAAAAGGGTCATTTTTCATGATGTGTATCCGCTCCTCCGAAGTAATATGACTTTATTCGACATCTTAGAAGCGTTCCCTGCTGAGTACAACCAATTCGCTTATTTTTTAGAAATTTAACAACTAGATTATGTGATTGCAACTATTTTGCAAATTGAAAGGCGTTTTTGCAACCAATATCCCATATACAGGAATATCACTTTACAGATTGTCACGATTTAGGCAAATTGCTTTACACGTAAAATGTAAAGCGCTATGAATTCTGATCGTCCTTCAAAGTTTTACTCCAGCCACACTTGCAGGTGCGTTCAAATGAATTCTCGTCAATGTTGATTGTTCCTTCACCTGCTCCAATATTTCCATTCCCACACTTTGGGCACTCAGCATACTTCTTTGAAAGCCTAATCGCCTCTGTGAACTTCATAGATGTCTCCTCCAAATTCGCAAACGTTTGGGAATTTAGCGTGGGTATAAACAGCCGTAGACCCATCCCCGCTCTTCTTTATCGTCTGGGTTCTCATTTGCTGTAGCTTCTGCAGTATGACCACAGAATGGGCAGGCTAGATTTTTCCCTTTGGACTTCTCCATATTAACTAAGAATTGACCGCCACATTCTTCAGACAGACATTCATATTTTTCTAACAACGGTTGTTCCATCGTTTGGTTCCTCCCGTTATGAATTGAAAAAGGTATGCCGCTCTAACGCCCGGAGGACATTGTCAGCATACCCTTTATTGATTTGATGTGGGCGAAGGAGTAATTGCGCCAATAAATCCGGCCTTTTTGGCTCCCTTGACCTCGTGATCCGCCACCACATCAGTTATAGGCTCCTGTAGCCGGGAGCGATACGGCTTTTTGCTGGCGGACTCACTCACCTCAGATTTGAGCTAAGTTAAACCCATCGGGCGACCGCCTTTATGTGAACCTGCTATTTGGCAGGATGTCACCATTCCATAATACCCGCTGTATGGTGTTTACATACTACGGATTTTAGCAGCTCGGGTGCATGGTGAACCTGAGCTTACGACAAAATGGCGGACCCACTTTAGGACACTTTGTCCCAGAGTCTCACTTGCGACAAAATGGCGTAGGTGAGCGACCTTACATTTTGTTATTTCGCTCGGTCAGATAGACAAAGTGTCCAGCGATACTTGTGTCCACTATGAACATGAGTGGTTCTAGGTGAACCAGCGTTGCCCTCTCGCTAAATTACTACGATATCAATATAACACGGAAAAAAGGTCACGTGGGGTTCAACTTAGGGTCACATTAGGGTCACGAAAGGGTCAAAATTTAGTAACGTCATTATCGAAGAAACAGAGTGTCTTTAGACTGTTGGCCATGGAGATAACTCCTTCCTTTGCCTTTCGCTTAATGGTGCTGTCACCGACATTCCTTTTAAAGAACAAGAATGTTTCCTTCATCGTATGTCCTTGAAGGTAGCGATACTTTATCACCTGCTTTGTTTCATCATCTATGATAAGGCTGTGCGCCCGTAGGAGAGCGTTATGTCGGTATAGGTACTCTTTATAGTTCGAAAGCTGCTTTTCAGCCAAAACAACGGCATTAGCTACCTTATCAGCATGCAATTCGTCCTGGTCTATTCTCCGTGCCACCTCGCCGTCAATAGCCACCTGCTGCATATCCTCTGTGTTGTTCTCATAATCATCCATCAGGAGCCGCATCTTACGATAATCTTCCAAAAGGGTTTTGGTTCTCGCAATCTCCGTCTCTGACGCCAACGGGAACAATTCAACCATTTCCCACTCTGCCACTGCCATTCCCCTCATTCCCCTTTATATGGTAATATAGTGAGAGGAATATCCTTTATAGAAGACCCCTGCGCGCCCGGCCAAGGATTGCAGGGGTTTCGTTAATTTACGGCTTGAAATTCTTTACCATTTCTTTGCTACTTCCAAATATAAATACAATTTGGAGAACTTTAGAGATTGTTATGATAAGAAATAATATTTCTCCTGTGCTCGCAAACACCACTGCACTCATAAATGCTATTAACCATGAGTACTTTCTAAGTTGTTTCTTTAGCTTATAATTCACCACCATCAATCCTCCAACTCATTATTACCCTTAAAATATCCAGTTAAATGGAAATTATCCTTTTGGAATAATATTTGGAATAATTCCTGTTCATTACCCCTTGCTACCAGGATTCCGATTGGCAAAAGCTATAAGTACATCGCCTGTTACGCAAAGAAATACTAATATCAAAAATCCAGTTACATATGGATGCTCCAAAGCAAATTGTGTCATACTTCTTCACCATCTTCCCACTCAGCTGCAATTGCGACAACCGTCATTACTACAATCATTACAATAGATTCGATCATAGATTAATACCACAGCGTACCCGTCGATCCCGCCGGATGTTCCCTACCGCTGCTGCTGTTCTCTCCCTTGCACGATGTTCAAATATACTTCCCAAATCCGTTCTTACCTTTGGGCGGTAGACGCGCATGGTTTGCGTCTTTGTTAAGTCACTAATGGCAAGAATCACTTTGTCCAGTTCTCCTGCCATGCCTTTCTGGCGCTTGAGATATTCAGCTAAAGGCTGTAGTAGTTCCTTGTCTTCTTTAGCTTTACGACGCTTCCAACGGCTGACTCCAAGCTGTTCACTTAAGTTAAGTCGCTGTCTTGGCGTAAGTTTCAAAAGCTCAAGCGCATGAACAATGTCCGTACATTCTTCACTATGATAAATCTCATCTTTTACACTTTGCTCATAAGTAGTTTTAACCGCCTCTACTATCCCTCGAAGGTCTTTTGCAGCTTTCAGCGCATTGATTCCCATCAGGCAGTACCTGCAGCACGGCCTGCCGCTTCAAGCTGGATAAAATGCACCTGTGCCGTTTCATCGAATTGAAGGGCGTAGCGCTGCCGTGAGGCCTTCTTGCTGTCCAGCCACTTTCCTATACGCTTATTGTTGGTGGCCACAGCTCCAGTTTTACCAGTAGTCTTATTTAACTTGATACCCAGCTCAGCCTTGCGAAGCACCAACCGCTTCAGTTCGGAGTTGTATCCTACTTGGATATAATCGCCTACGGTAAGTTTCATCATCTCCGCCCCTGGACGGTTGATATTCATCCCTAACGAGTTCAGGCTAACGCTAGGAAGGTCGAAAGATATTTCTGCTGTAAACCATTCAATTTTGTCCAGAACGGACCGTACGTTGTATTTCTTCGCCTCATCAGCATTAAGCTTTCTTGTGCTCGCTTCACTTTTCATCATAAATTCCTCACTTTCTGGATTGGTCATATATTTTTTAAGCCTAGGTTTGATACGTTCCAATATTCGACTTACTTGGACTTGCGACTTGCCGATAATTTCACCGATTTCACTCTGTGATTTCCCCTCACTTCGAAGTAGAAGAACCTTTTGTTCTCTTGGCTTTAGGAACGACATAAATTCTTGAATCGAAATACCGGACAAATCATCAGTATCGCCCATCTGATCAAAACCAGTGATTTCAGACTCTCCATCTGAGTTCAAAGGTTGATCCAAATAGATAACATTAGCGCTACTCATGTAATCCAGTGTTCTAACTGCCAATTCAAGCGAAATCTCCAGTGTCTCAGCAATTACTTCAGGTGAACAGTCATACAACCCCTTCCACCTAATCTTCGAAGCAGTCTCTAACAGTGGTCTAGGTGTTCTAACTAGGGTTAATCTTTCCCGTAGGAAGCGTAGGATCTCGCCCTGAATCGTAGGAACTGCAAAGGTAGAAAACTTTGTTACTTTCCCATCGAACGCCGTTGGGTCATATTTGTGGAACGCCTTGATCATTCCTATAACGCCCTCACTCACCAAATCCTCATAGCTGATCGTTGGAGTGCACCGTTTTCTGTACCGATTGGCTATGGAGTGGACTAGTCTCATGTGCTCTCGGATCACATCATCCTTGTATCCTAAATGTGGGTTATAATCTATCGGCTTGCTCATGGGCCGGCTCCTGTAGGTATGCCATCGGCCAGCGTTTCCGAGATTCGTAGTATTCCAGCACACCAGCAAGCACGGTTGAATTGTCGGCTTGCGGGACCAGAGCGCGAATGAATTCAAACAGCTTTGGGAACTCTGCTCTGTTGAAGTCAACTCGATCTAGCTCGGCAACCTCATAGACTGCTTTACAAAGCTCGTACACACCCCATTCGTTGCTAGAGTACTTGCGTATCAGATAACGCCGTTCTTGCACTCTGGCAAGGGCGTAGAGCCGCTTTTGATCGCTGTCCATGCGAATGTGTTGTTCTAGCTCAGCAGCAGCTTCTCTCATGCTACGGAGTGTTGTGCTTTCATTGTCTGCCTGCTTACGGGGATCTCGAACCGGAACTGCTTGTAAGAATACTCCTTGGCTTACGGGATGAAATAATTTCAACATGTGATTAACCTCCTCGTTTTTGAAGTTCGTTATATTTGTCCCATAGGGCTTGATAGAGTCGTGTATACTCCGGCAGCCGGGCATCATCCGGGGCCATGGCGTCCAGGATGTCCGCTGCTTTGAATATGCGCTGCTGGAGCTGGTCAATCTCGCTTAGGTGCGACGTCGCACCTTTTGGCATATTCCACGACGTCGTGGATTCTGAATATTGCGACGTCGCAAGGTTTGAATCGTGGAATGTACCACGGTTTGCCTCGCTCTTCCTCAGCAGAGCTTCCAGCGCTTCCGTGTAGCCCTTCAAGTTGCTACGGTCCATATCTGTTAGGCTCGGCTCCTTCTGGAGCTGCTGGGCTACCCTCAACTTCTCCAGCACGGCGGTATGGGCTTCTGGTGTACTGATTGCCCGGACTGGAAGCCGTTCATTCTTCACAAGATAATCAAAATCATCATTGCTCAGTGGATCCACGATAGAATCCAGGTAATCAATCACAAAGTCCTCGTAAGCCTCTGAGAGCAGCCCGGCCCGGACGGCTATACGTGTTGCCTCCAGAATCAGCGTCTTGTAATGCTGCCTGTACTCCCTCTCACGTCGCACCCGCTCCTCTGGGCTCCACATCACCGTACCTCAGTCATGTACATGAGCTTCTTGTTAAAGCTCACGAACAGCTCTTTACCCTTCTGACCACGCCGCGCCTTTGCGGTATTGATAACATGGGTTGCGCCCCTTGGAGCACGTTCCCGTGTTTCCTTGTCCAATGGTTCAAGCTTCATGAACCCATCCGCCTCATTTGCCATAGCCTTCGCACCTTGTAGGCTGCCATCCTCGTTGAGTTGGGCCAGCAGGATTACACAAGCATCCACTTCCGAAGCCAACCGCTTGCATTCCTTCGCAACATCTACAAGGATTTGATCGTCCCTGCGATTTTTGTTGCTCTTTGCCAGTTCCATTCGCCCGATATAATCAATGATGATCAAGTCCGGATTTCCATATTTGATTTTGAATTGCCGAGCAAGACCGCGGCTTCGCTCTGGAGTCAATGTTGGAAGGTGTGAAATGTATATCCGGGATTTAGAGTATCGTTCGAACGCCCGCCTAACAGCAGCACGATCCCAGCTATCCAGCGTTCCACCGTCAATGCCTTCAAAACTTTTCTCTGACAATTGAGAAGCAAAGCGGAACACCATTTCGTTTTCGCTCATTTCGGTATTTTGGTAAAAGGTCCGATAATTTTGATGAATACTGGCATGACGGGCAATATTCTGTGCCAGTGCCGTTTTTCCATCTCCGGTCCGGGCGGATACAATAATCAGATCCCCGCCGCGCAACCCTCGGAACAATTCATCCATTCCCGGGAAACCGTCGATGGCAGGCATCCCTCCAGTGGGAATCTCTCTGGAGAGCCGGATACCGTGGATACTCTCGCCGCTATTCACGCGCCGTTCAAATTCTTCCAGCGCATTATTACCGGCTTCTTCTGGCGTAACGATCCGTTCCGTTCCTTCCACTGCGTTCACTTTCATGATTCGCTGTTCGACCAACTCCGTGATTTCCTTCAACGGGCGTCCACTCTCGGCAATCTTGAAGATTTCTCTAGCAGCAGCTTGATACGTCCTTCTCACGAACAAGTCATGCAGCTTGTCGAGCCAATAGCTAAATCCATTCTCCGAAGCTTCTGCACTCTTCAGCGCTGTGAGGCGTTCAGGATTGATTTTGTCACGTAGCTGCCGATAAACAATGTTCCAAGACGGTGGTGCTTGTTCGGCTTGCCCAGCAATCTCAGCAAAGATGATTTGATGCTCCTCGTCTTCGAAGTGGTCCACCGTAGCCACGGCCAAACCGTCATACAGCATTTTCTCTCCTGCAAGCATTCCTGCAAGCACATTCTGCTCGGTTTGGAAGTCATTCACTCGACTGACCCCCTCTCAGGTCTTCTGGAGGACTAACCGGAATAATGTCGTCTGGGTTAAAGTCAGCCTGCCATAAGGCAATCAGATCAGCTGGTAGTGGTTGGAATCGGCTTGTTTCAAAGTGCTGGTCCAAATATTTTGCAGCTTCGGGATATGTCATTTTCTTGCCTAATACCCTACGCCAGCTCGCTGCAGTTGTTTGACCTGGTCGGAAGTTCGGAATGAAATCCTGAATGGTCAATAATAATAACCCAGCCTCTTTCTCTGTCATTTTCATGTTGTTCACTCCTCACTCAAGTTTGCAAGGTAAGCATCACGATCAAATCCGCCAGCCGACTGTTTCCCACTCCGGAGTTGCTGTAGCTTTCTCACTGCTTCGGCTTCTGTGCACTTTCGAATGATCCCGAAGGTGTACGCTTCCGGTGCGCTCTGCTTTTCCTCCATGCTCATGTGCTGAAGTATGGCGTATTCCACCTGCACCGAACTGTACTTGGAAAAATAGGTCAGGATTTTAAGGACGATGCTATCCGCTATCTTCTTGCTGCTTCTGGTCTCCCGAATGAAGTCCAGGTATTGATCTATAATTTTTGAAAGCTCCGGAGAATACCGAGAGCGGAAATTGAAAATTTCGGCGGATAAGTCTTTTATATCTTTTTTCTTATCATTCTTTTCTTTCTTTACTTTCTTGTTTGTGGTCATTTGTTGGTCATTTGTTGGTCTTTTGATGGTCTTTTCTTGGTCATTTTGATGGTCGATAAGTTCATCGTCAGACTGGTAAAGCTCCCAATTACCAATGGTTACAATGCTATATTTGTTGGTCTTATTGATGGTCAGAAAACCTCTACGTTCAAGGTGCTCAAGCCATCTAAAAACTGTTTTCTCTCCCTTGGCTTTTTCCCGCTCTTTTAAGCCCCGATTATATAGTTCTTGAATGTCAAACCTTCCGGTGACAAACTGGCCAGGTTGAAGCAAAATAGTCTGCCGACCGATAGTTTGTTCTCGCTCTTTGTAACTGGCCTCCAGCAAACAGATTGACCACAGACGATAAAGCTGCATGTCGTTGAAAATTGGATTTTCCAAGATTTTTCGATGCAGCTTTATCCATCCTTTCCCTGCCATATTTCCACCTACTTAGGTTCTGATAGATTTGTTACTTCTCCAAATACAACCTGCAGGAAGTCTCCCACGGCTCCCCTGCCTTCCAACACTCGCCAAAGGACCTGCTCCATCAACTCAAGAACAGCTTTTTTTCCTATTACTGGTTCCAACTCTATAAGAGCGTCCATGATGCAAGGATAATAATCTGAAAAATAGCGGTAATTAATATTCAGGTGTTTATACTTGTCCTTGAAATGGGCGTTAGGCAGCTTAGGACCTGCCCCCAGTTCTTGCAACACCTGGAGGATGTTCATTGTAGTTTTAGGCATAGCGCACCTCCCGATCCCAGCCAAAATATACGTTTTGCTGAGGATTCACATAGAACTCAGCTGATGCTCCTGGCTGGCTTGTCACGTTTGTCCAAATGTACGGAGAAAGTTCGCCTGAGTCGCTTCGAATCAACTCGTAGCCCACTTCTAGCGTCTCCCCATAACGCACGTACTCTTCCCAAATTACTGCTCGTGCTACAGGTAACAAGAGATTCCAGACACGTTCCCGATTTTCCAGGTCACGGCGGTTCACTTCTTCTTGCAGAGACGCTAGAAGTGCGCTCACACCACCAAGGCGAAGCACATCACGAAAGGTAGATTTAAGCCAATTGACAGATGTAATAGGTTGGTTGTGAGGAAAAGAAATGACTTTCCCCGTTAGTGGGGAAAGAGTATGATTTGCGATTGTCATAAAATACACGCTCCTAATTTATGGGAGCTACTTGACGCGAAGAAACGTATGACTGTATAATTGCGCCAAGAAGCTCCAAATGATCGATTTTTAAAAGGTCGTCTCAACGCGTACTCGCCAAAGTATCCGCGTTGAGGCGATTTTTCCTATTCAACATGCCTTCCTGTACAAATGAAGTCTGAAGGGATTTTTCAAACTCAATAAAATCAATGATGATGTCCTTCAGATCTTCTACAACAACCTCTACAGATTCAGAATCGTTACTCAAATCATTAGTTGCGCCCATAATCCTTGATTTCAGATCCGCCACATACGATAAATCATGGAGACGAAGGTTCCTCATCGACGTTGCTCCCTCCGAATAATATTTTTGATGATTACGGCATGCTGACGGGGATGGTTAAACCATAGACGGGCTAAGTGTTCAAGGGTCATTTCAGTAGCCCCACCCTCCGAAGCAAATCAGGGAACCGATCAGGAAAATAATGTGGCGCGCTTTCCCTTGGATTCGCCGGGCTTATGATGTTCTTGCCATATTCAAGACCGACATCTGTAATGGACTTGAAAGCCTTGCTCCCTCCCCTGCTTGATGACCGTGTCTTCTCTTCCAAAATCCCTTGATTTAAGAGCAAATGGTTAAACACCTTTGTTTGAATCCCAACACCATTCTTTTTCAGCAGTTCACTTGCTGATTCAGTTATTGGCTCGTCAGCATAAGCTGGTAATGGGACTGAAAGCCCATGCTGCTTGTTAAAATCACCCAGCAGTTTCAAGCGTCCACTATCCGGGAGCCTGAGCACGTTGGCTGTTATTTCAAGCATGTATGCTTCTTTCTTAAAATGGATCAAATCAGGTTCAGCCCCAGGCACTGAATAACTCCCAGTCTTCTGAACAGAAGGCATCATGTCTTCATAAATCCAATCTTGGAAGGGCATCGCCTTCGGTTGGCCGGATTGACCAAGTACACGATTAAGGGATAAGTTCGATATAAATTTCTCGCCAGTGTTGTGTAGTTTTCTAACCTCTCGATTCAGAAGGTTAGAATCCGAAACATCATAAATGTGATCTTCTTTACAAAATTTCAGAACGTTACTCGTTGCCGTTTTCCCTTGGTACTCCAGAACACCGGCCACATCCTTCGCGCTTATGATGAAGTCACCAACAAATGGAATGTTTACATCTGCCGGAAACAAGATCATTACAGGTCGATTGCCTTCAAAGAAGGTCAGGCCGTTTTTAATATCGCTCATTGTGTTGCCCCCTTCTTCTGCAATTCTCTGATAAAGTCAGAATACCGATTATAATCCTGCCGCCGAAGCATACTGAGATAAGTCAAAATATCATCAATGCTGATCCACCAGTTAATTTCGTACTTCTCATAGAATGGGTCTGCCTTCATTGTCAGAGCATCCAACATGATAGGTTCAGGGTCTCTTTTTCCGAAGTTTCCTGCTCTCTTAAGCCAAACCGCTAAGCTCTTGAGGTCCGATTCATCCACGACTTTCTGCATCACCAGCCACTCAATACCGTTGACACCCTGCGAAACCTTTTCCTCCATGATCTTAATTTCAAGATCAAAAGCAGCATCGTTTAATGTCTTGCTATTGCTCATAATCGGCCTCCCTCCATGTTGTTTCGTCCAGAAGCTGGACCGTACCCGTCAATCTGACGGATGTGACTTAGCTTGCTGCTCCCCGATCCACCCCAGTGCCTCAGCCTCCGTAATATGTCCGGCTTTGATCATCATGCCGATGAAGGAGCAGTCCAGAGCGGCAGCGATTTCCCGCAATTTCTCAGGAGTTGGAACGCCGCCTCTATCTTGCTCAAGCCTGCTGATATATGTTGGATGCACATTCAATTCTAAACCGAGTGAAGCAGCAGTGAAGCCTTTTGCCTTCCTGAGTTGCTGAAGATACTCACCGAATGACTGTGACATACTTAGCCTCCTTTCAGGTATAAAACCCTATGATGTGGTTATGATGACTGAAGAGGGCTACACCTGAGAACTGCAGCTTGCCCTCTCATGTTCAGCGATCCATTCTAGCAAAGCAGCCTTACGAATACGTAATACCTTGCGAATTTTTATGCTTGGAAGCTCGCCAGAAGCACACCAAGCATAAATGGTGCTTCTTGCTACACTAAGATACTCGGCCACTTGCTCCGGAGTACATATCTCAGGAAGGTTTGCTATTTCCAAGAGATCCTCTCCTTTTGTTGCTAAATCGCAACATTCTCTACAAAAAATTTTGGAAAAACTTCGGCTAGATTCATATTGAACTTGTGTGCAATTTTTACCGCCTCCTCCAGAGTGATATCTCTCCCCCCCCTTTCTGATCTTAGGTAAGTTTCTTTATTTACCCCTAGCAAATCAGCCATATCTTGAGCGGATACTTTCTTCACCACTCTCCTGATGTATGCTAATTCGGCGTATCTCGTCTGTTTAGCTTCCATGACTTCACCTCCTAGCGTAATTCAATCCTAATACAAACGTTGCTATTTTGCAACACCAATAATTAATTCATCAATTTAGTGGCTGTTCGGCAACATTTTTGTTGCGGAAATCATCTTATTGTAGTATATTATTCTCAGGAGGTATCAAAATGGACATTTTTAGTAAAGTTTTCTCTGAATTAGCAGATAAAAGTGGATTGAACGATGCGGAATTAGCAAGAAGATTAGATGTGAATCGTTCAACCATTGGGCGTTGGAAAAACGGAGAACTCTCACCCAAGCTTCCAGTCTTGAAAAAAATTGCGGATTTCTTCCAGGTTAGTCCATTAATTTTTGTTGATGATAAATATAAACATACGACTTTTCCGATAGGTGCGATCCCTGTTAAGGCTAAGTCTATTTCAGTTCCGCTCTACGGATCTATCGCCGCAGGTGTGCCACTTGAGGCCATCCCTGTAGAGGAATATATTGAAATCCCTGAGGACGTGGGTAGTTGGTATCCTCACGCCTTTCTTCTCCGCGTAAATGGAGAAAGTATGAATAAGGTTGTTCCTAATGGAGCTTACGCACTCATTGATCCTTATACTGGCGAAGACGTTGGTAATGGGGATGTGGTTGCTGTGCAAGTAAATGGATACGAAGCTACACTTAAGCGTTTTTTTAAATTACATAACACTGTTGTTCTTGAGCCCGATAGTTATAATCCTGAACATGTTGCTCAAAACTTCACTTCTCCAGAAACTCAAAATCTGCGAATAATGGGGAAAATGGTTTGGTTCATGTCGCCACCAAACGCTAAGTTTTAACTAATTTACATATGAAGGGAGGTGAAGTTGAAAATGCCAAGAAAACCAAAGCAACCACCTGAAGGGATAAAATACCCAGGGGTTCGTGAAAGAGGCGGCGTGTTTCGTTTCCGCTATGACATCATCAATCCTGAAACAGGTAAACGAAAGCAAAAAGAATCCGACCCATTTCCTACAGCTCTAGAAGCATTCACTGCAGGAATTAAAATCAAGGAAGAACTCAACAATAACACATACGTAGAAAAAAAATCAGTTTCATTTGATGATTGCTGCGAAGATTTCCTTAAGCATTACAGTGCGAGAAATAAAAAAGGCTCTTCGATAGAATCAAGGGAAAGAAACTTGAAGCGGTCACGAGCCCATTTCAAATTTACTAGAATTCAAGATATAACAAAAAAACAATACCAATTTTTTTTGGATTCCCTAAAATTCGTTGAAAAGAAAGACAAAACCATTGGATTAAGTCAAAACTTTATTAATAACATTCATGTTTCAAATAAGCTGGTTTTTTCTTATGCAATGGATAACGGAATCATAAAGACGGACCCGTCCAAAGGTATAGAAGTGCCAAAATACCAAGAGACTGTTGAACAGCTTGAGAATGAAACTGAAATACCTAACTACATGGAGAAAGAGGAGTTAGTACACTTTTTAAAAATAATCAAAGAGCATGGAACCGAACAGGATTACCACTTTTTTTATATACTTGCTTATACAGGTATGAGAATAGGTGAGTTATGTCCGCTTAAATGGAGAGACTTAGACAAGGAGACAAAACAAATCTCCATCACAAAAACTCTAGCTGATTCGGGTAAGACCACAGAAATGAATGTTGGTACACCAAAAACCAAATCATCGAAGCGAAGAATCAGTATAACCAGCAGTGTCATTTCTATATTTGACGCTCAATCATATTGGCAAAAGCAGTACAAAATGTCCGTCAGAAAAACTTATTATGAAAAAAGCGAGTTTGTGTTTATTAACACCAAAACGTTTCCTGGCTATCAAATATCAGGCAAGCGAATGCGTGACACAATGAAAGACTTTCTGAAACTTGCCGGATTATCAACGGACCTAAAACCTCATTCACTAAGACATACTCATGTTTCATTATTGGCGGAGGCTGGAGTATCACTGGAAGTTATACAAGAACGTCTTGGACATAAAAATGATGATATTACGAGGGCTATTTATATGCATGTAACTAAAAAGCTAAAAACTGAAGCTTCTGAAAAGTTCGAAGAATTACTAAATGGACTTTAATGTGGGAAGCATGTGGGAAAAAACCGCAATTTCATTGACGAATCAAGGCATTGCCATAACCACCTGCATCATGCCAGCCACCCGAACAGTCTAGTTGAAGATCCGGTTGCCCATATACAATCCCTTTTGCGGTATGGCACGCCTTGTGCTTCCAATCTCCAGCATATTCTTCAGTCAACTCAACACCACAGCGATAATAATAAAAAGCTTTCAGCAAGCCCTGTTGAAGCTCATGATAAGGCTGATCTGAGATTGAAAAGGATGCCGAAGCTAGACCCTCGCCCTGCTCAATCCGATATCTTCCCTCAGTATTGACCTCCGAGAAATCACCTGTGTGCAAAGTTACTCCACTGGCTTTATCAAATCTTCCTGCATCTGAACTACCTTTGAACACAATAGTCCCACTATCAACATCAACTACCTGAAAATCATGCTCAGTACCTGTAAATACTGCGATCTTTTGTCCATCCAGCGGATATCCGATTTGATTCACAGTAATGGTGCGAAGTGTACGCTCGCTCATCTTCATTCTCCTTTTATGTAAAAATGATGAAGCTAAAGTAACCATTCTCTTCTAGTTGAGAATACTCTATTCTAGTTATCTATGGCAATGATGTATACAAGAAAAAAACCTAGAGTCACCCGAAAGGAAACGGATAACTCTAGGCGGACAAAACAGCTTATTTGTCGTCAAGCAATTTAATAAAGTTAGCTGGAAGTGTGAACTGCTTATTATGAACCACTATACGGCGAAGCTCTTCCTCAAAGGAGCTAAGATCATCTTCATCATCGTCTTTAATTTCCTTTATATCCCGGTGCAGACGCTCCATTTGCAGATCAAGGGCATGAGCGGCATCCGCCGCATTTTTAAGTTCACGAGTCATACTCTCAGGTACTGATTTATTATATTTATAAAAGATTTTATGTTCGAGGCTTGCCCAGAAATCCATAGCAATGGTACGAATTTGAACTTCTACACAGACAAGCTCCTGGCGATCGGACATAAAAACAGGGACTTGAATCAGCAAGTGAAGACTCTGATATCCGTTAGGTTTAGGGTTCTTAATATAATCCTTTACCTCAAGGACCGTTAGATCATCCTGCTTCTGAAGCATCTCACTAACATGATAGATATCAGAGATAAAAGAACAGGTGATCCGCAGACCAGCGATGTCTTTAATACAATTTTTCACTGAATCCAGCGATAATTCACCATTTTTGCGCAGCATCTTGTTCATGATACTTTCTGGAGACTTAATACGCGATTTGGTATGTTCAATGGGGCTGTAATCATGCAGAGACTGAAACTCCTGTTTTAGGATCTCAATCTTCGTTTCCATCTCATCCAATGCAAATTTATAAATTAACATGAAACGAGTGATATCGTGCTTAAGCTTCTTAAATTGTTCGATTTGATTCTCGGGGGTCATTATCTCATTTCTCCTCTTGTAGCGTTTCTCTATATTTATCATAGCCAATCCACTAGTGAATTTCAAATTCAGCGGTAATGTAGCCATAATCCAAACCTCACACTTCGTTTGATTACGTACCTTTTGCGCCGCGAATCCACTTGCGAAGTCGCTATAGGACCCAGTTGACCTTATACACAGTATAATCCCATAATCGGGATGCTATCGGACTCCATAATCGCTATTGGCAAAAAAACACAAAATATGAACCTCTTCATAAGAAATAACGTCACTGGAGTCCGAAACCCTGCTCAAACGGAGATAAACCTAAGAACCAAACCCATGATGCCCAAGCAACTAAAGTAACCCAAATAACCAAACTAGCTAAAGCCCCTCAATATGTTACGGACCGTATTGCAGCTATTTGCGCTTTTTGGTCATTTTCACAGAAGTATCGGACCGTATAGCTCTTATCACCATGTAACAGTGCAGAATCGGTGTGGTTATGAGTAAATAGCTGCAATATAGTCCGATAGCTCGCCTAAAACGTTCGAAATGGAGAAATAAGGTCAGCTGAGTCCGAGCGGTAAAGGTCATGCAGAAACTAATGCCTGATTTCGGTTGGTTTACGTCCAGGAACACAGTGTACCCGACCGAGTACCCGATCATTAAACTGAAAGTTTCATTATTCAGTTGAGCTGTTTCCACTTTTGCTCAAGCGTTTGCGGAACATACTCCTTCAAAAGAGTCAAGAGTTCCAACGGCTCGTTGGATACGTTTAGCAGACTTAGATGCGAAGAATTAGAGAAGCCTTCTTGGATACTGTTATGTATCAGATTCATCAGAGGATCAAAATAATTCCTGATATTTAGAACCCCTACCGGCTTCTTGTGTATGCCAATTTGTGACCAGCACAAAACCTCAAAGAGCTCCTCATACGTTCCAAACCCTCCAGGTAAAGCAATAAAGCCATCTGCCAGCTCTCCCATTTTTGCTTTACGGCCATGCATATCCTCTACCTCTATCAACTGCGTTAACTCTCTATGTACCATTTCCCCATTAAATAATCCTCTAGGCATTACCCCGATTACCTCGCCTCCACCATTCAAAACAGCATTAGCGACCTCACCCATTAATCCGATTTTTGAACCACCGTAAATTAAACGATAATTATGCATAGCCATGTAGTTACCAAGTTCAACAGCTTTAGCTTTATAATCCTCATGCACCCCTAAATTCGATCCTGCGAAAACACATATTGATTTCAAAATCTCATCTCCAAACTATATATTGATAATGTCCGCTATCTAATATACTATATGTTGGAGTATAAATCATGTGAAAGATTAAGGAGTGCTACATAATATGGAAATTAACGATGTGCAGAAATGGATTAATCATTTTTATGGAGAACGAGGCTGGACTACTTATGGTCCTTTTATAAGAGTCGGATTCTTAATGGAAGAGACAGGTGAAGTCGCACGAGCTGTACGCTCCTATGAAATCGGCAGAGATCGACCGGATGAATCGACTCGTACTCCAGAGCAACTGAAAAACGACTTGATTGAGGAAGTCGGGGATGTTCTCGGAAATATCGCATTGTTAGCTGACTTATATGGCATCACTTTAGAAGAGGCTTTTACTGCACATAAAGAAAAATTAGTGAAGCGATTTAATTCCTAGGGACGAAGTAATCCTAGAAAAAATAGGACTACAATCGGCAAGACCGAATTGTAGCCCTTGTTTATTTTACTCTTTAAGCCCTGTTAAGCTTTACCGCCTAAAGTATGATTCGAAATGGCTTTGATTATTGTTTCCCAATCATCCGGGTGGACTTCGTGGCCCGTTCCTTCCAGGGTTAGAAGCGACGCATTAGGAATTTCCGCCGCAAGCGCCAAGCCATGCTCTATAGGAAGCACCGTGTCTTCTGTGCCGTGGATAACCAAGGTAGGAACCATGATATTTTTTGCCTTGCCCTCGTAGCCGTCATCCCCTGTAAGAAGAGAATGATTAAACATGCTAAGCAAGTTGTTGGCACGTTTTATTTCTAGCCTTACTTGTTTATACGCTCTTTTCTCATCGAATTTATGTTTTGAACCACAGAGTATGCCGGAACCTGAAACCAAATAATTGGCTACCTCTTCCTCATTAGACCAATCCAGTGTTGCTCCATCTGCATGGAATGCGAGGATCCGCTCATCCATAGGAGGCAAGTTCCGATCATTATCGTCAGATTCGAAAAAACTTGATGCGATCAAGGTTAAGGTTAGAACTTTTTGCGGATGACGTGCAGCAAGGACTTGCGCAATCATTCCGCCTAAGGACATTCCAACGATATTTGCCTGTTCTATATTATAGGCGTCTAGTAACCCAGCAGCATCATTTGCCATGTCCATCACGGTATAATTGGAACTCCCAGGCTCATAAACAACGGAACGTCCAACATCCCGGTTATCATAACGAATAACGTAACGTCCGGTATCTGCTAATCGCTGACAGAACTCTTCATCCCAATAAACCATAGAACAGGTGGCACCCATAATCAGCAATATCGCAGGATTGCTAGGATTTCCAAAACTATCCGAACATATATCAATTCCGTTTACTTTTACTATTTTTTCGCTCATTGTTCATTCCTCATTTCATTCGAATTTTATCAATGAATGCACAGTTAAATAAGACTCAATACATTTTCAAAAAAATGGATGATGTCATCATTGAATTGCACCTCAAATTAACGTAAACGAATGAATTTGATAATCACGATAAGCACTCTCCTATTCCATATTGAAGGGTTTTTAACCCAATTTCGATTATAACACAAAAAAGCTATCCCCTGATTTTACGGATCAGGGAGATAGCCTCCTATTTATCGCCACAAAAATATTCGTTAAATAAATACCTCTTCAACAGTCAAATTACGCTCTTTAGATAAGTCTCTGAACGTAGTCTCATTTATTTTTACCAGAGGTTTGAAAATATCCAACGGATTATTCATAATAATCGTACCTTGCTCACCATTGCTAAGCTGAACGCTCTTACCCACAAAATTCGGCAATAAATGTCCGATCAGAGCTTGTACCGCATTTCCATTCAGCTTGCCAAATCCAAGCTCATGTACCTTGCGCAGAACGTTAATCAGGCCTTGTTTTGGTTGATTCGCTCTTCCTAAGGTCATGCCTACATAAGTATTTGCAACAGCAACAATCTGCGTATACGGATGCAAGTCCTGTTTACGGAGATTGTTAGGATAACCTGTACCATCCTCGAATTCATGATGCTGAAGCGCCACTAGTGCGGTCTTTTCGTCATTCATCGATTTAAGGATAATGTCGTATCCATACGTAGTATGACGTTTTAGTTCTTCTGATTCTTCGGGAGTTAAGTTATCCGTCTTATTTAAGATATGTGGAGCAATCTGGCTTTTTCCGATATCGTGCAAATAACCGGCTCTACTAATCTCAAATCTTTCGGCTTTTGTATGACCTAACCAAGTCGCTATGTAAAACGATAACAGTCCGACCTGCAATGAATGATTGTATGTACTGATATCATCACGTTCCAGCAGCAATAATAAAGAAACGACATCCTTTTGTTCATCCAATTTCTCCAGCAATGGCTGCAGCGTATTATCAACATCCGACTGCGTAAAGCTACCCTTGCTGAGTGCTTCCAGAAATATAGATTCATAGTTTTGGATGGCTTGATCAAAATTACCATCTATCCCTTGTACCACATTCATTTCTTCATTATCCAGCATCATCATGCGTGGTTCAATATCGACATAATCAATCTGATGCCTCATCAGGATGGTGATTTCTTCTCCGTAGACCACTGTCCCCTTCGGAAGCACGTGTAGGCCAACACTATTGAATGTATCTGTGATTAGACAATCGCCATGTTTGAGATCTGTGACATGAGCTTTCAAAATTCAGCACCCCTTACTATATGTAGGTATATTTTACCTTAAGGATAGCTAAATTCTTCCAAAGTAACAATATGGTTAAAGACTCATTAAAGCACTCGGTTAGTTCAAAAGACCCCCGCGACTTCAGCACCCCTAAATCTTTTTTTAGAGATTAAGCCTTACATTTATCCGTCTTACACACTACCTAGAAGGGATTGCTAAATTCAGCGATTACTTTCCCAATCAGCTTATCCTTCGACACAAATGGAGTATCCCACAGATGAGCATCATAGCTTATATTCCGGTTATCTCCGAGAAAAAAATAATGATCGGCGGGTACCGTAACCGGTCCAAAAGTGTAATCCATCTGTTCATTGAGGTAAGGTTCGTTAACCTTCGCTCCGTTTCGGTAAAGTGCGCCATCTTTAATTTCCAAGGTATCTCCAGGCAGCCCCATTAGCCTTTTTACATATCTTTTATTCTCATCACCAGCTACAGGTGGCGTAAATACAACAATATCTCCATGCTCCAGTGTGGTCATCCATAACATTTTCTCAACAATTAAGCGATCATTGATTTGAATCGTTGGGATCATAGAGCCCGTTGGAACTCTCATGGCTTCAGCAACATAGGTTCTAACAAACAAAGAAATAACCACTGCGATCACAATACTCGGCAACCATTGCTTCATAAATTTCAACATTATTGCTCACCTCACATTCATATTATAGAGTCAAACTTTTTTAGCTGGTTCATATTCAGTTCATATTGTCGTCATGTATAGTTCATCTTCATCGGGTAAGCTTTCTTTAGCAACTCATGAAGGTAGCTAGAATAAAGCGATTAGAACAGGAGAAGATGCGATTGAAACCAGAAGAAGAGGTTATAAAAAAAAGGATGAATAAACCGCTGAAAATTATACTTATTTCCTTAGGGGCTTTAGCTACTGCAATAGTACTTTTTCTAGTGACTGTTTTTGTCGCTAATATTTTCCTCAATAAATCGGACCAAGCTAAAATAAAACCCTATGGTCAGTCTGTAAGCGTCGATGGTAAAAATATGAATGTTTTGATTCAAGGAAATGGTGAAGAGACAATCGTGCTCTTACCTGGTTATGGAACGGTGGCACCGGGACTTGATTTTAAGCTGTTAATAGATGAACTATCTCCATTTTACAAAGTTGTCGTGGTTGAGCCTTTCGGTTATGGATTAAGTGATAGAACTGAAAAAGAACGAACTACGGAAAATATTGTAAGTGAAATTCATGAAGCTGTAAAGCAGCTTAATATTGACCGTTATATTCTAATGGCACACTCTATTTCCGGTATGTACAGTTTGAATTATGTGAACAAATATCCAAACGAAGTGAGTGCATTTGTCGGGATTGATAACAGTATTGCAACGGAAGACAGAATAGGTGTTAAAGTACCAACAGGAAAATTAAAACTACTTAGAAAATCAGGCTTGGGCAGATTGTTATTTAAATCAAGTGGAAATCCCTATGCTGAATTGCCGTTTGATGATGAAACTAAAGAACAATTGAGATTGCTTACGCTTAGAAACACTTATAATTACACTAACTTAAATGAAGTGGAAAATATGTCTTCTAATTATAAAGGGGCTCTAAATTCAACTTTTCCAAAGGATCTCCCCCTTTTGCTCTTTGTTCAAGGGGATGATACTCTCTTAAAAGATTGGATATCATTGCATGAAGAGCAAGTCAAAAATTCCGTACAAGGAAAATTGGTAAAACTTGATGCAGGACATTATCTGCACCATACCAAATCAAAAGAAATCGCTGAAAATTTCAAGACGTTTATGGAAGAAATAAAATAAAAAGCGTTTCTTCTATTCTCCATGCTGCGGTCATCATGTGCAAGTTTCCTTGCATTTCATGACGCAGCATTTTTTTCTTAGTATTTAAATCTCGAACCGCTCAATAATTCGATTCATTTCCCCATCAACATCAATTGAAGTATTCTTAGGAATATGAATGACGAACAAACCGCCAAAGATCAACTCACATTTGCCTTCATTCTCTATAATTCTATGTTTAAAAGCTGCAATGGCCGTTGAATCAACAGCTTCTTTACTAAGCAGCCAAGCGTATCTTTTGAAAGGAGATTTCTGAACAGTCTCTTGGTAATAATAGACTCCATTTTCTTCCTTCACCTGTATAATATCTCCCATTGTAACAGCCGGATTAAAAATCGGTGTCTCTTCAATTCGAAATTTATCTTTGCCAAATGGAGTAACATCGAGGATTTCTATTTCACGGCCATCTGCGTTGAAGCAGATATGGATTCCGGACGATTCTAGCATCGGCACACCTCTATCCTTGTTCAATATCTAATCTTGTTCATTCTAAATAACACAAAACAAAGTAAATACATTAGACTCGTAATCCCGAACAACCTAAAGATTCCGGGTGTTAATAACATATATAAACTGTAGGGAAAACTCCAGATAAATGCAAGCAGCATTAGCCGACTTCTGTTTAAAAAGACACCTATTGCTAATAACCCCGCCGGTAATAACAACATGATTATACTAATCACAAGAGTGGAGCGATTCGTAATCTCAGCATAAGGATTGATGAATATAAAAATTAGCCATAAAAAAACGGTCATCAAACTGGACACATAACCTATTAGTTTAATGATTGTTAAATTTATGGATGACTCCATCCTATCACCTCAATTCTTTCGCAATAATTCTCTCCAGCCACTTCCATGGAAGCAGCGTTTTGCCTAAAATTAAGATTCGCGTACCTTTGCCGATAGGATAACGTAGACGCGGTGCTTTCATTTCGGTAATACGACCGATAAGATTAGCCACTTGACTAGGGTCAGGCGCTGTCTCAGCAGTATGTTTGGAATATCGTAGTACAGCGTCAAGACGCGCTTTATACGGAGAATCCTCCTTACGTCGAATTTGCTCCATGCCTTTTCCCCATATCGGTGTACGGAAGGAGCCCGGTTCAATTAATACCACCCTTATTCCATAAGGGGACATTTCATGACGCAGGCTTTCGCTGAAGCCTTCAACAGCAAATTTAGAAGCTGCATAAGGCGCATAACCTGGAAATCCGGATAATCCACTTACACTTCCCACATTAATAATCGTGCCGCTCTGCTGTTCTCGCATAATGGGCAGCACAGCTGTTGTCACAGCCACTAATCCAAAAAAGTTCGTCTCCATTTGCCGCCGCCATTCCGGCATAGATATTTCTTCTATGAAACCGCCAATGGCAAAACCTGCATTATTGACTAGAACATCAATTCTTCCAAATGTTTCGTGTACTGAAGATATTGCTGTCTCTATAGAATCGCTGTCAGTTACATCCATGGTCATTAAATGAAGCTGCTTTAAAATTCCTGCCTGCTCTGCCTGCTGCACCAGCTCGCCTTTACGGCTTAAATCACGCATGGTTGCTATCACCTTAAACCCCTGTCCAGCTAATTTGAGCGCTGTCAGCAGTCCAAATCCACTGGAGGTTCCGGTAATCAGAGCCACTCGATCGTGCCCATACTCTAGATGTGAACTCATATTTACTCCCCTTTGTATTTCACAATTATAAAAACAAGCAAACAAATGTTCTATTGTTCATTGACTATCCATTAATTTCAAGTTATAGTAAGAGCATCTTTTATATTTCTGTGCGGGAGAAGCACCTCGCAAGACAGGCGTCAATGCCTATCTTGGAGGTGCTTTTTTGCGTATATTAACTAATTCATTAAGGAGCTGAGAGGAATGTTTAAGCCAAAAAACACCGTCAGATGTAGAACGAACATTTTCAGAATTAGGGATTTAAAATGGGTGGCTCAATTAGTGCTGGTAGCAGCTTTCTTAACCTGTAACCTCACACTTGTGTCTGCTGCTACTGGCTGGGATTCCGCGCTGGATGACATTAACAGTCTTCATGATAATTATACCGCGCTTCAAGCCACCCTCAAGACAGATAACTCAAAAATTCAGAAGTTACGCAAACAGAATAATGACGCTCTGAAATCTATTCGTACCGTCATACAGTCAACAGATCAAGCACTGTTAAGCCGCTTATCTTCAGAAGCCAGCTCAGTTCAGAAGAAACATGCTCCCCTTCTGGAACAATACAGCACACTCAGTAAACAGTCTACCGCAGCCAAGAAAGCTAAAGACTTGAAAACAGTCACATTGCTGGATCTGAAGCGTAATAAACTAAAGGCTGCTGTAACCCTCGCCCGAGCCGAAATTAAGACAAAGACAACCGCTTTGGCAGCCGCTCGCAAGCAAACCGCTGCTAAGCTAAAACCCGTCAAAGATGCGTTGGCACCCATCACTGCTTTAAAGAAACAAATAACTGCCGAGAGTAAGAATCTCGCTGCCACGCAGAAAGTACGCGCGGAAGCTGACAAACAATATAAAGCAGCTGTTAAGCAAGGAGATGCAGTTAGAGCCGCCACAGAATTGAAATCATCCTATGAGCAAATGAAACGAATTCATTCCATGCAGCAGAATATTTACAGCTGGGAACAGAAGATTTCGCTAGCACTACGAGCAGCAGAATCTAAACTTCCCTAATGATTATGATTCGCCCCCACCGGCTCAAATCAGCTTCACTAACATACTAATTAATTGGGCTGCAGGCACAATTAGGAGCTGAGCAAATATAGTGCCTACAAATCGTGAACCCATCAATACCACATATATTTTTCCTAGCTGATCACGGTATTCTACATTTTCAGTAGCCTTATGGGTAATAAGACCAAGCTGTGGGTCGATAAATATGGTCAGCAGAATAGTCGCCATACCGTTAATCAGTCCGGAAGCTTGAGAAGCAGTCGTGCTATATTGAGGCATTAGATGAGCAGCGTACAAAGATGATATGACACCTACGGTGTAAAAGGCTGTAACAAAAACATTCATCACAATAAAACGTTTAGGAATCCCCAGGTATCTGAAGTTATATAAGTTCACTTTTGGTTTTCTTATGTATTTTCTTGTGTTCTTAAGTTGCCCGATCGTCACACTGGTAAGCAGTTTTGGGATAGAACCTTCGATTTCAAGCTTAGAGATGATTCTCCCAAACAAGCCTACAAAGGTAGGGAACACAGCAATGGCAATTAAAGTCCCTAATGAAGAAGCCAATAATATAATTCTCAAGTAATTAAGAAGTGGAAAATCGGAATGTATTTTGGCATAATCTACGAATTTAGCCGTCAGTGGAGCTTGGATCATATTTGCAGTTCTTGAGACGAGAACAATAATGCCTGTGAGAGATAACGCAATGGCTATCTTGTTCAGCTTCACTCCGGCGTATCGTACCGAATACGATAAGGTTTCTGCCGTGTGAATAATCATCGTAAGCAAGCATACCACAATCAAACTATTTACCATTTAAAGGTTCCTCTCCAATAAACACTATTTATTATTTCGGTGCACCTTTTGGTGAAAGTATTGATCCAATCCATAACAAAGGGCAATGCCCACTAAATATCTAACAAGGTCGATCCACAGGAATCCTTTTCCGAGAATTAGACCACCCAATACTGTAGAACGGATGCTGTTGATCCACTCCGCTTGATACAGCTGGCTAAATTCTATGCCGAAGCTAAACACCAAACTCCATACAAAGGCGAGCCTTAGCTTTTGATTTACCAGTAGAACCCGAAACATAAAATAAACCATACTGCCCCAAAGCGCATCTCCGAAATGTCTAGATACAAACAAAGGCAGCTGATCCGTGCATACTCTAGAGCTTAACCCCAATACAATAACAACGAGGCAGATACAAGTATAAAAAAGTCTTTCTTTCAAATCATTGATCCTCATTTCCAACCTCTATCCAGCTTCTGACTTAAAATTAATGCTTGCGATAATACTAATCATTGCGATATAAAACGGATAAATAATCATGGCCCCTATTATGATCAGTCCTGTTACCGGTGCAGGTTTATCTGCAGGTTCTGTGATTGGGAACCAGGTTGCGAATAAACTAATGAATAGAATCAAATAGGGAAACCATAGGATCGTAGTGAAATACATGGATTTTTTTCCGCTCAAATATTTTTTTGTAAGCCAAATAAATACTATAGAAGATAATAAAAATAAAACAAGCTTGAAGATAAACAGCAAGGTATCTACTTTTCCCAGCTCCAAGCCGGAAATTCTGCTGATTCGATAAATATTCAATGGCAGCTCTATTACAACAAACAACATAAAGGCATAAAGTACGCTTAGTGCATTCAGCTTTATAAAATATTTCATCTGTTCAGCACTTCGGAGTCCCACAGCCGCTCCACATGGGTAAGCTCCAATTCTTCAAATTCCAGCTTATAAATATCCGGCTTGGACGTTTGTTCAAAGAACTCATATCCATACTTCTTATCGAAGTAGTTCAGGATAATGGTCATGATATTCCCGTGCGTACCTAATGCGATTTTTCCGCCTTTATGCTGTTGAATTAATTGCTTGATAACAGGAATTGCACGCTCTTGTGCTTCCTGGGTACTCTCTCCATCCGGCATTTTATATTGCTTGTCGTTGAACGATGTCCGAATGCCCTGCAGAAAATCATCTTCACTGATTTCAATCTCGACACTTCCGATTGCTCGTTCTCTGAGTTCTTCATACAGTTCAATCTCTTGGTTCGAAGCTTCTGCCAAATATTTAATTGTCTCTACGGCTCGTCTATATGGGCTGGATACAAAATATGTAATTTCCTCCTCCGTCAAAAGCTCTTTGATTCTATAAGCGTCTGCGTGTCCTTTTTCGGATAATCCCCGTTCCCGCTCATTCCCTAATACAAAAGGTGACACTGCATGTCTAACCATATAAATGTATGTCTTCATGAGGCACTCCTCTCAGTCACTCAAATATCGTTGCAGTCTTCTCTCGGTCTTTTATAAAAATCTCTCTAGGATAAAGAATTGCAATCTCTGGCAGCTCGTTCTCTTTGAAAAATTTAAATTCTTCGATCTCCCCATCTATAGCTCTAAGCGTTCCTCTGATGATAGAGCACTCAAATACAATAACCGTATATTCTACCTGATCGCCATTACTATATTCGTATCTATATTTCGCTCCACCAAAAACACCTAAAATCGACGTAGGATGAACCATCAACCCTGTCTCTTCATATACCTCTCTGCGTAAGGTTCTTCCAGGACGCTCCCCTGGCTCAATCGCTCCCGCAGGCAATCCCCACAAAGATTCTCCTGGCTTGCGGATGAACAGAATCTCATCCTCTTTATTTCTTACTACTGCAGCTACGGAAGGCATCATTAATAATTCTGAGCCCACTTTCCCACGAATCCCTTGATAGTACTCAGACATCGGCATATTGATCATCCATCCTCTCCGTAAATGGGTTTATAATCTTTCTTTTAAAAAGCTGATCACGTTTATTTTCTCACCGTCTGGCTGAACATTACATTGAGATAACTCGACATTAAACCGCTCACCTGTCTCTATTAGTTCAATCGTTTGGCATACATATTCGATCTTCCCAGGACTACTACTCCATGCATCTCTTGTATCATCCTTTACCCAATGAAGCTCTTTACCATTAGAATAGAAATCATGAATTAACCGTCCACTATCCGTGGTTGGCTCAATCAACATCAGGTTATCCCCTTTACCTTCACTAAACCTTTGAACGGTTTCTTTCATCCTGTTTAAATCTTTTTGATCAAAATGTATTAAAATATCATCATGTTTAGACTCATCTGAGCCTGTCTCACCTAGATCGGCCGCCAATACGCCTACAAGCACAGCAATCATAAATAACTGCACAATGATTATCCATGTTCTAAATTTCATAGTTCCCCCTAAATTCTTTCCTTGGACTTCCCAAAAACCCACTATATGTATATTAGACATCACTATGAAGGAATCCTTTAGATTTCACAATATGCATAGCCGTGGACAAAAAAAGCTTCCGAACTCAAAAAATGCTGAGCTCCGGAAGCAGTTACAATGAGGTGAGTCTTAGTGTTTACCTTTTGTGCCAGCAAGCTGTACGATCATAATGACAAGAACGAGCAAAGCAATGAGCTGATCAATACTCATCTGCGTCCGCCTCCTATCCCAAATGAAGGATGGCTCATCGGACGGCATTTCCTCTCCCAAGGACACTGCTTCGTTCCCCTTATACACACTATGTATCCTGCAGCCTATTTATTACTTAAAGAATGCCCTGCCCGTCCATACGTGCGAGTTCCTGCTCGACTTCATCCAGCTGATCTTCGCCAAATACTTTAAACCCATTTTTCCTCAACAGCTCCGTAGTGGTGCCCTCTCCCGGTGCTTTCGTATCTTTAAAGGTTCCATCATAAATATACAGGCTTCCGCATGAAGGACTGTCTTGTTTTAAAATAGCTAATGCAACCTGATGTTCCCTAGCCAGCTTTAGTGTGGCTTGAGCCCCCTTCATAAATGGCTCCGTAACATCGACGCCTGCCCCCGTCACTACCCGATCCCCTTGCCGCTGTGCGTCAGGACGAGGGGTTGGCAAACCTCCCACTACCTCTGGACAAATATGGACAAAACGCCCTTCCTCATACCACTTTAGGAATCGGGCATCGAGACACGGAACATCGCCATTATCATAACGTACTTTATGCCCTAACAGACATGCGCTCACTAGAATCTTCCCTGTCATCGTTATCGCCACCAGTCCGTCTAGTATTTAATATATTGCTATATTATTTATGACTAGAAACGGATATGCAATATCGAAATGCCTGTCCACGAAATGTTTGTGCTTGATACACAAAAGAAGACTCGTAGTACACATATAGAAAACCATTATTTCTGATATTGAGGGGTTTTCTCCATCCGATACCGGCTCCAGCAGGTCCATAATAAATCCGCCATAAAGTAGAAGCCCACGATCGGAAGCACGAATTTCCAAATAGGCTGAACACCCGAATATAAAAGCTCCATAAGCGGCTGAATTACATAGACACTAGCTACTGAAAGCCCCCACCAATATAGAGAAAAACGCAGGCAAACATGCCCTTGCAGTTGATAAGACATTCCTGAGTAATCCCACCATTGCTTATGGAATACCGTTTTTAACAGCCAACCGCTTATAAATTCTACAGCAGAAGGAATGATTAGCGCAAGAAATAGGAAAAGCGGAAGTGGCAGCGTCAAATCTCGAGCAATCAATAGCAATAGTGGAGCAAAGCCGTACATCGGCTTAAATGGACCTTTTAGAAATCCTTCTTTGCGAAAGCTTCCATTACTGTATAGATTATAGGTCCCTTCCAATACCCAACCTAAAAAGGAATAGACCATAAAATAAAAAAAGTATTGGCCCACCACAGTAACTGCTATATCTCCACTTAACGAAAATATAGGAATAATCATGACCTAATCTCGCCTCCCGTTGTCATTATTTTCTTAGTTGTCCATCCGGCCCTATTATGTCTTGATCGTTCTGGAAATATGCGCACAAAAAAAGACATAACCCAAAAGGTTATGCCTCTATTCCAGAATTCCAGGAGTAAAAGTCTCCCACTTGTTACCTTCTAATTATTTATGCTCTTCTTCATGAGGTGTCGTCAGCAACTGATCGTCGTTTGGTTTCTTCAGTGCATCCATCTTAAGCTCACTGCGTACGCCAAAGTTTGAACCGTACTTTTTCTCAAAGTTTCCTGCTAGAGCCTCACCACGTTTTTGCCGGTAACGGCTGTTCTCATTCCGACTACGCATTCCATTTCCTCCCTGTTGGCAAAGATCTGTGAAATTTGCGAAAAGCTAAGACGAACTTGGAGAAAACACTCTGATGAGGTTGTACTTTTATTTATTATACAATACTTAAGTATATCATCAACAAAAACAGACTGTCCCCTAAAGGACAGCCTGTCTTCCGAATCATTTACTCCAAATTATCGGGAAGCGGATCTGGGTGTGAGGATTCAGCAGGTTTGGCTACCCACTCATCTGCCTCTGGCTCGATGTCTACACCGTTCTCCATCTTCTTAATTTCAGCTAATGAATCGCCTTCTTTATTTTCCTTGTTGCGGATTTCCGCTTCATCTTGTGTGTGATCGGACATGTGAAATCCTCCTCAGGTGCTTTGCTTTTTTTGTTCCTTAGTTATAGTTACCCGATGGAGTGTTTTGCAAACATAGTCCAATTAAAAGAATAATTTAAGGGTACATCATCCACGCTACAAGTGGGCCGATACAAGAGCCAACTACGGCGCAAACAGTCATCGCAACCGAGCTCATCGAAACGGATTGTTCACCATATTCCAAGGCCTTTGCTGTTCCTAGAGCATGTGAAGCGGTTCCTAGACCAATTCCGATTCCAACCTCACTACGAATTCTAAACAGTTTGATGATAAAAGGTCCGCCAATCGCACCTGTAAATCCAGCAATCATAACAAATACAGAGGTTAAAGAAGAGTCCCCACCTAAGCTGTTCGAGATCTGTATCGCTACAGGTGTAGTGATCGATTTAGGTAATAAAGATAAAACATATAATTTAGAGAAGCCTAGACCTGCCGCCAAAAGCAGTCCACTAAACATCCCTATAAGCAGACCTACAATGGCTCCGCCCAGAATTGCCGGGAGATTCTCAATCAACACATTACGTTGTTTATATAATGGGTAGGCTAACGATACTACAGCAGGACCGAGCAGCTGATTAATCCATTTGCCGCCTATCATATATGTATCATACGGAATATGAAAATATAGTAGTAAAGTTACAACAATCACTGTTGCTGTAAGCGCGGGAATAAGTACAGGAATACGAAATCGTCTATATACTACTGACATCATCAAATAAATAGCTACGTTAAGCAGTACAATACCTGTTGCGATAAAAAACATTATATTTCCTTCCCCTTTTCGCTTAGTCTCTTGCCGCTCCATCCCGCTTTCAGCTTGTTGTTTACGCTAGTAAGCCATTGGCTAGAATGTGCAGCTGCGGCAATCGTGAGAACACTGCTAACGATAAGGATTAGGATTAATAGTAAACCTCTACCACTAAAGATATCCATATGATTCACGATCCCAGCTGTCGCTGGAATAAAAAATAACGGAAGGTAAGCTAATATCGTTGTAGCACCCTCTTCAATCCACTTCACAGGCACGACCCTGAATAGCAATAGAACAAAAAGTAACAGTAATCCTACGATACTCCCGGAAACGGGGAGATGCAGTTGCTTTTGCAGATAGTCCCCAGCCAAGTAGAACAAATATAGCAGGAACACTTGGATAATAATGCGAATGATTTTCATGATGCAGGATCCCTTCATTATTAAGTTAAAGCGATAGCGCTAATATGGAGTCACCTTCATAAGGGTATCAGAGTTTTCATGAAACTTTCAATTACTTTTTGAATCTTATAAGAAATATCGCAAAAAAACCTGCAAAATCCCCAGAATACAGAGACTTTACAGGCTCAAAGATTAAGATTCAATTTCGTTAAACCCACTGAATCACTTGCTCTGCACCTTGACGCGTCTTACCACGTGGTTCGTTCAGGCGATATCCGAAAGCTGCCATACAGGAGATTCCAAAATGCTCAGCGTCCAAAATCCCTTCTTCTTCCAGAATCTGCTCAACCTTAGCTTTATCAAAACCTTCCATTGGGCAGGAGTCGATCCCGATTAACGCAGCTGAAGTCAGCATATTCCCAAGCGCCAGATAAGTCTGCCGGCAGCTCCATTCGAACATTGCCCGCTCATTCTCCATCAGTCCGAAATCAACCTTCAAGAACTTATCAAAAACTTTACGTTTTCCTTCCATTCCTTGCGGAGGCAACTCCTGCACATTCTCCATGATCCCTTTAATATAATCGGAGTCAGCAGCCATATCTTTAGGAAGACGTGAGAGAATAAGCACAAAATGGCTTGCGGTTGCCAATTGCTTTTGTGCGCCCCAGGCATAAGGACGTAATTTTTCACGTACTTCCGGACTTTGTACTACCACAAAACGCCAAGGCTCGAATCCGAATGAACTTGGTGACAATCGTCCAGTTTCCAGAATAAATTGAAAGTCCGATTCACTAATTTTTTTATGGCTATCGAATTCTTTAGTTGCATGTCTGAACTGATATGCAGACAGGATTTCATTCTTGTTTAACGATAAAGTATCCATGAGTAACACTCCCTTTACTTGGTTAGCATCGACGAGCATTTGACTGTTTGCCGATCACATGCTTAATATTAGTGTATATATCACTTCTTTAAAAGTACGCACAATAATGTTATGTAGTATACAAAATGATACCATGGGAGTTGAACAGCTATGCGTGACCGAAAAGGTGGCTTCGGAAATTTCCCGGAAAGCAACAAAGAAGCTTGCCCTGTGGAATTTACACTGGACGTTATAGGAGGCAAATGGAAAGGAATTCTCATCTATCACTTGATTGATGGCACGAAACGTTTTAACGAATTCCGCCGGATCTGCCCGGGTATTACCCAACGTATGCTGACCCTGCAACTAAGAGAGTTGGAAGAGGATGGGGTTGTACACCGTGAGGTCTACCATCAGGTTCCCCCAAAAGTCGAATACTCTTTAACTGAATTCGGCAAGACACTGATTCCTATTATTAAACTCATGAAAGATTGGGGCGAGGTGTACAAAACAAAACAGCTTTCCGCAGAAAGCTGTCCTGAAGGTACAGATATTACGGTGTAGCTCAATGCTGCACCTTTTATTTTTCCCCATTAAAAAACGCTGCAGCTTTTTCCTTATGTTCGTTGGTTACCTGACCGGATATCGCTTTAATGCCTGCTGCGATAATCGCTGCATCATCTGTAAATCCAAGGCCTAGAATCGCATCGGGTATAGCATCTATAGGAGAAATAAAATAAGCCAATGCACCGAAAGCAATTCCTTTCGCCCATAAAGGTGTTTTAGCGTCGACGGCACAATAATACATCGCGATAGCATCTTTAGTAAATGGAATTTTGCCTGCAAACTTTTTAGTTTTCGTCCAAAAATTTTTCGTTACCATTTCCTCATTTTCTTTGCTATATGGAAATTCCTCTGCAGTGAGCTCCATGCTATTCTTGACCTTATCTTTCTTCATTGCCGGTTCCCTCCGAAAGGTTCATATGACGTACATACCTATACCTAAAGTATTCCCTCAATTGAGGTTTATATCTTTAAGATAAACTAAAGTCCGTATCCTGAACCTACTTACGATTAATTGATCGCTTTGATTTTCGTTAAATCGCTGCTGCATAACACTTCAAGATTCTTAAAGATTCGCTCAGCATCCCAATCCCACCACTTCAGCGCTTCAAGATATTCGATCATTTCATCATCAAAACGTTGTCTAATCACTTTGCAGGGATTTCCTCCAGCTACACTATACGCCGGGATATCCTTTACAACTGTAGAATTGGCTGCGATAACTGCTCCGTTTCCAATATGCACACCTGGCATAACCGTAACATTTTGTCCAATCCAAACGTCGTTTCCGATGACTGTATCACCTTTTAGCGGCAGATCTTTTAAATCCGGGACCGCCTGTTCCCAGCCATGGGCCATGATGTTAAACGGATAGGTCGAAACCGAATTCATCCGGTGGTTGGCGCCATTCATGACAAATTCAATGCCTTTGGCAATCGCGCAGAATTTTCCAATAATAAGCTTATCGCCAATAAAATCATAATGATGAGTCACACGTTCCTCAAACTTCTCTGCACCGTTTATATCATCATAATAGGTATAATCGCCAACAATGATATTGTCTCTTGTAATCGCATTTTTTATATAGCAGATACTTTTAATTTGTTCATTGGGATAGAGCGTATTCGGGTTCGGTCCATATTGTTTCATAGTTTGCGCCTCGCTCTCTTTTGGATAAAACATAGCAGAGATCAGAGCTGAATTCAAATCATGTACGATTCATAAACATAAAAAAGCGGCTACCTGCCGGTAACCGCCTATCTTTTATCTACTTATATTGTTAAAGCTCGTTCTGCTTCTACTTCTACTTCTACCTCTATCTTTTCGATAAAACCTCAGCCTCATACTGTTTCACTTCATTTAGCCAGCTTTCCCGGACCGGTACGCCATTCTTCGCACAATAATAATCCCAAATGGCTCCAAACGGATACGATTTAAATTCCTCGACCAAGGCAAGTCTTGAAGTGTAATCTCCATCCAGCTCAATTTGCTTCAATTGCTCTATTGGCTCCAGCATAGCACGAAGCAAAGCTTTTAATGTATTTCGTGTTCCGATCACCCAAGCAGCAACATGATTGATGCTTCCGTCAAAAAAATCTAATCCAATATGCGTTCTGCCCAGAAACTGACCACGAACCAGTTCACGGGCAATCTCGAGCAGCTCATCGTCCATAGTAACCACATGATCACTATCCCAGCGTACTGGACGGCTAACATGCAGCAGCAATTGATCCCCAAACAGCAGCCAGGAAGACAGCTTATTCGAAATCGTCTCGGTTGGATGGAAATGCCCAGCATCGAAGCACACCGCCTTACCCCGGCTTAGCGCATAACCCATATAGAATTCATGTGAGCCAACCACGTAACTTTCCGAACCAATACCAAACAGCTTACTTTCTACAGCATCAATGTTATATTGCTGATCGATTTCCTCGCTGAAGATTTCATCGAGTGACTGCTGAAGCCGTACCCTTGGTGACAAGCGGTCGATCGGCGTATCTTTATAACCATCTGGAACCCAAAAATTAGTGACACAAGGCTGACCTAATGCTTGACCAAAGGACTCGGCGATTCGACGTGAGGCCTTGCAATGAGCGATCCAGAAGTTGCGGATCTCAGGATCTGGGTGACTCAGTGTGAAGCCATCATTTGCTTTTTCATGAGAAAAACAGGTAGGATTGAAATCCAATCCGAGTCCCTGCTCTTTGGCCCAGCTCACCCAGCGCTCAAAATGCTTAGGCTCTAACGCGTCGAGATCTACAGTCTCTTCTGTATCCGCATAAATAGCATGTAAATTTATTTTATGTTGCCCTGGGATGAGTGCTAGAGCCTGTTCCAAATCCCGGCGCAGCTCCTCCGGATTCCCGGCCCGCCCCGGGTAACTTCCGGTGACTGCGATCCCGCCGCTCAGTTCTTTTTCCTTATTCAAAAAACCCTTCACATCATCACCTTGCCAACAATGCAAAGAAATCTTAATTTCCGCTAGCTGCTCCAACACCTTATCTACTTCGATCCCATGCTGTGCGTAAAGCTTTTTCGCTTCATTGTAGCTGTTCTGAATGCTCTGTAAGCTCTCTTTACTCTGCTCCATGTTTGAGCCTCCTGATTTTTAACTTAGTGTGTTTTAGATGAGGCATTTTTGCCTCTTCTTAGCTCGCGTTCCGCAAAACGAAGCTACTAATTAACGACCTGCAGCCGGGCGAACTGTGCCAAAGCCGCTTTTTTGGTCGTGGGGTCCATCCCCTTCGGTATATAAGATGTTACTTGGAATGAACGACTTATAATTTCTCTCGCCTCTTGAAGATCAGTTACAGCACCCGTGCTGATCATCTGCACCACCAGATTGCCTAATGCCGTAGATTCCGTTGGTCCGGCGTGAATTTCCATCTCCAACAGATCTGCCGTAATCTGACACAACAGGCCGTTATTCGCACCTCCGCCAACGATATGCAACCTCTCTAAGTTGTCACCCGTCAATTGCTGGAGATCCTGAATGTAGAAATAATAAGATAAAGCAAGACTATCAAATACACATCGAGCCATTTCCCCAGGTGTTTGAGGGACCAACTGTCCTGCTTCCACACAATAGCTGCGGATCTCGTCAATCATGCTCTGTGGATTCATGAACCGTTCATCATTGCAATAAATGATCGATCTAAAAGGGATTTCTTGTGCTGCCAGCTCTACCAGCTCGCCGAAGCTGTATTGTCCGCCGTACTCCTCACGAACCTTTTGAATCAACCACATGCCCATAATGTTTTTAAGAAACCGGAATGATCCGTAGGCTCCCCATTCATTCGTATAGTTGCGTAACATAGCCTCTGGACTAGTGATGGCTGAACTCCGTTCCACCCCGATGAGTGACCAAGTACCACTACTGAGAAATCCCCATTTCTCGCTGTTTGCCGGAACCCCTAGTACAGCTGATGCTGTATCATGAGAGGCTACTGCTATGAACTTGCAATCTGGAAGATCGCCGCGAGCCGCCAAGTCTTCCGTCAACCTCCCAACGGGTTCCCCAGGTTCTGTTAAGGGAGGGAATTGCTCTTTTGAAAGACCAAGCACCGACAGAAGATCCTCATCGTAATCACGAGTGTGAAGATTCAGCATCCCAGAGGTGGAACCTATCGTCACTTCACTAATCTTGCGACCCGTAAGCCGATAATAAAGATAATCAGGAACCAGGAGGATGGAATGTGCAGCTTCCAGCTCCGCCTGATCATGCACAAACAGCTGATACAACGTATTAATCGGGAGATATTGTATCCCCACTTTTCCGTAAACGCTTTCAGTTGAGATGTTACGATGCAGCCTCTCTATCGCTCCATCCGTTCGGGAGTCACGATAAGAAAAAACCTCATGGATCCGCGCTCCCTCCTGATCGAGAAGTACATAATCGACACCCCAAGTATCGATGCCCACGGTGCAGCGCTCGATCCCTCTAACCTTGGCGTGCTGTAAGCCTTTGACGATTTCAGCAACTAAATAATCTATATCCCAATAAAGATTACCATTTTGTTCAGCGAATCCATTACTGAAGCGATGAATTTCTTCTATAGACAGGGTTCCTCCCGGCTGCTGCAAGGTTCCACAGACCACTCTCCCACTAGAGGCTCCGATATCAACAGCAATATGCTTCTGCATTTGATTATGAGCTTGTGTATTCATCCCTATACAACACTCCTTATCTCCTATCAGCCTACTAGCAAAGCGAATACGATTCCTGGACCATGCACGCCTATCGTCAGATCATTCTCAATATCCGCTGAACGGCTAGGTCCGGAGATAAAATGAATGCCCGCCGGCAGCCCCGACGGCCCAGCTTCATCAAAATCAATAAGCACCTCACCGAGACGAGTCTTCAGCCGCTCCAATGGAACGATGGCAATTAATGCGGTAGGCAATAAGCTGACTGAACGGCCTTTATCCTCAGAGGACAGCACAGTAATGGAGCCTGTATAGGCAACTGCATAATCCGCAATCACAATTCCAATATCAGCCTCGGCTGCCCTAGCTTTCCATGCCTCCTGATCATCCGTATTCCAGACAGACACCCGTGTATCTGTGAGTTCCTCCTCTAGTCGAAGTGCTGCTAGCTCGGTGACATTTTGCCGGAGAATATACCGTGCGAGCATCTCATCCGCTTTGCTGACGATAAAAGCCTTGGCTTCATCCATATCCTGCACACGAAATACATGGCCACCGGCGCTTTGAAAATTCGCCGTAAATTGTTCAATCCTTTCCTCCGGACTCCACTTGAATTGCTGCCAGTACTGCGGTGCGCCGCGAAAAGGGTGTGCGGGAGCTTCAGTAATTCTCGGCCGCTTCAGGCGGCGAGCGATATCATTCATGAATCCCTGCTGCTTTTCACGTGAATCCTGCTCCATACGTTCCAACCAGTTACTGTGCGTCTCTTCAGTCATGCCCGGCCTCTCCTTCCAGCTCTTCCCGCTTCCGCTTCGCTAGTAAATCTTCCATTCGCTTCTGTATCGCCGGGTCCATTTCGCGACTGTTCTTGTCTAGCTCCTGTTGCAGCCCCTTCCAGCTCTCACGGAAGGATTGATCTGCCAGCTTCGGGGCGATCCGATAATTGTTCCAGCCTTTCAGCGGCCCCAGTTTCGACGGAATTCCTCCGTCTCGCATGAGCAGCTTTTGCCCGATTCTACCTACCTTCATCACATTACTAAATCGCTGTGACTTCGCCATAATCGCCCCAAAACCCTTCATGCCGAGACCTTCTGCCTTATCCCCATAACCACGTTCAACCTTCCGCCGCCGTAAATAGATGAGCATATCATGCAGAGGAATTTTGACCGGACAGGCTTCATAACATGCTCCGCACAGGCTAGAGGCTGAGGCGATGTCATCCCATTGATCTACATTTTTATTCAGCGCCGGGGTCAACACCGCTCCTATAGGTCCGCTATACGTTCCCCCATATGCATGACCGCCAATATGACGGTAGACAGGACAAGCATTCAGACAAGCTCCACAGCGGATGCAATTCAGCAGCTCCTGAAACTCAGGATCGCCTAGCTGCTCAGATCGGCCATTATCAAGAATAATAATATGCTGCTCTTCCGGCCCATCACCATCGTTGGTTCTGCGGGGACCAGAAATACCCGACATATATACCGTTAACTTCTGCCCTGTTGCCGAACGAGGCAACAATGTAGCCATCACTTCAAGATCACTCCACGAAGGAATAATCCGCTCCATCCCCATCAGGGTAATTTGTGTTTTCGGTAAAGTGGTGACCATACGGGCGTTGCCTTCATTCTCGAACAGCACCATCGAACCCGTCTCTGCAATAGCAAAGTTACAGCCAGTCATTCCGATATCCGCATCAAGGAACTTCTCTCTCAGCTTTCGCCGTACAAATCCAGCAAGGATAGTAGTTTCAGGCAAAAGCTCCTCCCCTGCCTCTTTGGACAACAGCTCGGCAATCTGGTAGCGGTTCTTATGAATCGCCGGAATAATGATATGTGACGGGGTTTCCCCGGCAAGCTGGATAATATACTCCCCCAGATCCGTCTCTATGGTCTCCACACCAATGGATTCCAGCGCCTTATTTAAATGCAGCTCCTCAGTAACCATTGATTTGGATTTGACCACAGAAGCTGCCTGTTTTCGCTGCGCGATTTCAAGGGCAATCTTCACAGCCTCTTCACCCGTTGCTGCAAAATGAATATGTGTGCCGTTTGCTCTTGCCTTGTCTGCAAAAAGGTTCAAATAGTAATCAAGATGGGCGATCGTGTGTAGACGGATTTGCCGCCCACGTTCACGCCACTCTTCCCAGTGGCCATGATCGTTAGCCGCTTTTTGTTTTCCATCACGCAGTCTCTCCGTGGTAAAACGAACAGCCTTGCGTAAAAAGTCATTATTCAGTGCCAAGTCTGCACGCTCTTTTACTGTTGCTGGCTTTCCATTCTCTGAACTCGCCGTGGAATTGGTGGTGGCTTGGCTCATTTATCAGTCACCCCCTCATATAGCAGTTCTGCTAAATGCATAACTCGAACGGGTTCGCGGCGGTAACGCAGATTCCCGGCAATATTCATCAGACAACCCATATCCAGACCCGTTAGGATTTCTGCTTCCGTCTCCAGCACATGATCTGATTTCTCAGTGACCATCGCCCCGGAGATATCAGACATTTTCACGGCAAAGGTTCCACCAAACCCACAGCAGTCCTCAGCAAAAGGCAGTGGTACCAGCTCCATCGCCTTCACATTTTGCATAAGCTGCATAGGTTCGTCGCGAATCCCTAGAATCCTTGTGCCATGACAGGAAGGATGATAGGTAACCTTATGCGGAAACACTGCTCCTAGATCAGTTACGCCAAGCACCTGCACCATAAACTGGCTGAATTCATAGGATTTACGTTGCAAATTCTGCGCCTTGACCAGATTAACCGGATCATCCTGAAACAGCTTAGGGTAATGATGAAGCATCCCCGTACAGGATCCGGAAGGTGCAATGACAAAATCACTGTCATCGAAGGCCTGCAGAATCGTAAGTGCAGCTTGCCGCGCTTCATTCCAATATCCACTGTTGTACGCAGGCTGTCCGCAGCAGGTCTGCACCTCCGGGAACTCCAGCTGTACGCCATATCTGGCCAGCAGACGAGCCATGGCTTCCCCGACCTTCGGGAACACGGCATCGCTGACGCAAGTTATAAACATCGATACCTTCATGCCTTCACCTCCTGCACAACTATTTACTACACCGTCGTTATTGCGATGTTCAGCTTCTGCAACTGCTTCATTTGTTCTTCAACAGGGCTGTAATCCGTTATTAGAACATCCACATCACTAGGAGCCGCAAAATGTGTGAACGCTTGAATTCCGAATTTACTGGAATCGCATAATAAGATCACTTGCTCCGCTATAGAAATCATCTTTCGTTTCACCATAGCTTGCAGCTCATTTGATTCACTAGCGCCACGTTCGAGATGAAATCCTTTGCAGGAAAAAAACATTTTATCCACGTGATACAATTCAAGCGAACGTTCTGCTAAATGACCCACATAGGACATTGATCTGCGGCTCAGTTGCCCGCCTGTAGAAAAGACCTCGATCCGCTCCTTCCCGCTTAACTCTGCTGCCACTCTAGTAGAATTGGTCAACACAGTGAGCGGCATATCCGGCAAATGCGAAGCCATATACCAAGCCGTTGTACTGGCATCCAGTAAAATCCGATCGCCCGGCTTAATCATCATTACCGCCTCACGGGCAATCCGCTGTTTCTCCGCTGCATTAATGATTTCTCGTTCGGCATAAGGAGTCTCCGGTTGCCGGTCACGCAGGCTAACTGCTCCGCCATGCGAACGCAGCAGCCGCCCCGCTTTTTCCAATCGATCCAGATCGCGGCGAATGGTTTCTTCCGTCACTTGGCATAATGTACTCAATTCTGAGACACGGATGCTGCCGCGTTCATTCACTAGTTCTACGATTCGTTCATATCTGTCTGCAATCAGCATGATTTCCCTCCGTTATCCCTATCTATATTCAAGCTACTTCTTATCTAGTAAAAGCTGCTGGCACTCCACCGTCGATTGTAAGCATACAACCCGTAGTTTTCTCTGACTTGGAAGAAGCAAAAAAAGCAACGCCTTCGGCAATATCACGTGGATAAATATTAACTAGCAGCGTCGTGCGTTTACGGTAATGCTCCTCTAATTGATCCGGCTCAATCCCGTAAGCAGCCGCCCGTTCATTACGCCAGTTCGAATTCCAGATGGCTGATCCTTGTAGAATTGCATCGGGCAGAATCGTATTGGCACGGATGCCAAACTCTCCACCTTCAGCTGCTATGCAGCGGGCCAGATGGGCTTCGAGCGCCTTGGCAGAACTGTAAGCCGAGACGCTTTTACCTGCAAAAATAGAATTTTTGGAGCCGATGAATACCATGCTGCCTCCGATTTTTTGCTCCTTCATCACTTTAAAAGCTTCGCGTGCAACAAGAAAATATCCTGTGCCCAGCACAGAAATATTCAAATTCCACTCTTTCAATGAAGTCTCATCAAACGGACTGGAGGTTGCAAGCCCAGCATTATTAACAATAATATCGACCCCGCCATAAAAAAGGGCTGTCTCCGCATAAGCTGCAGTTACCTGCTCTTCCTGAGTTACGTCCATTTTAACGGCGAATCCACGATTTTCACCATACTTAGCATTAATCTCTTCCGCTACTTTTTGTGCCCCCTCCAGATTGAGATCTGCCAATACAACATGCGCTCCTTCTGATACTAAACGACGAGCCGTCTCACTCCCAATTCCCCCGGCACCACCTGTAATAAAGGCAACTTTACGGGAGAACTCCGCTTCTGCCGGAGCCAAGGATAATTTATATAATTCCAGGGGCCAATATTCCACATTGTACGATTCATTCTCACTAAGAGAGACGAAATCTCCCAGCGCAGTAGCTCCGCGCATAACAGCAATCGCCCGGTGATACAAGGCTCCGCTGATCTTAGAATTGCTCCAGCTTTTACCTGTGTTGATCATGCCCACGCCAGGGATCAGGATCACACGTGGCGCAGCCTCGAACATTACATCGCCTTCATGTTTATTACGGTCGAAGTACGCTTTGTACTGCTCCTTATAAGCGCTAATCGCTTCGCTCAGCTTCGCCTTCAAGCCATCGATATCATTGGTATTTGGCTCCCACGCAACAAAAAGCGGCTTCATTTTGGTATGTACCAAATGATCTGGACAAGCTGCGCCTACACCGGATAACTTCTCCGAGTCAGCCCCTCCTACAAAACGCAGCACATCCTCCGCATCGTCGAAGGTCAAAATCATTTTACGCTCATCGCTGACCGCGCCTCTGATCAGTGGCATCACTGCCGCCGCTACATCCCGCCGCTCTGCTTCCGGAAGTGCTTCCGATTTGCGGCCGCCAAATAGGTTCTGATCTTCAATTCTTTCTTCAATATAACTTTCCGCTTCGTTAATTATGGAGATTGTTTTGGCATAACAAGATTCAGGTGTATCCCCCCAAGTCACGAGACCGTGTTTCTCCATCAGCACTAATTCAGCTTTAGGGTTTGCGAGCACACCTTCGGCAATCATTTTGGATAAAGTGAAGCCTGGACGGATGTATGGCACCCATACGAAACGATCCCCATAAATCTCACGGGCAATTTTCTTACCGTTATGAGCGCAGCATAAACTGATAATGGCATCTGGATGCGTATGATCCACATGCTTGAAAGGTAAAAATGCATGCAGTAACGTTTCGATAGAAGCACGCGGATGTTTAGGATCAATCATACAATTTGCGAGATAAGCTACCATCTCTTCATCTGGCATTTCATCACGTTCAAATAACGGGGCAATATCCTGAAGCCTTAGTCCGGTAAAGTTGCCTGCTTTCATCGTAGCAAGGTCAGAGCCGCTGCCCTTTACCCACATTACTTCTACCTCACGCCCGCGAAAATCCAATTCTATCGTTTTGCTGGAGGTATTCCCTCCGCCAAAGTTACAGACTCTGCGATCTTCGCCCAGCAGATTAGAGCGGAACACTAGTGCATCCAATCCCCCGTTTAATTTCGTTTTCTGAGATGAATCCCATAAGTTTTGTACCATTTGTGAATACCTCCGTTTTTGAATGTTTGTTTTTTTGTTTATTTTTGTTTGTTTTGATTTTAAACTATTTGTTTGTGTTTGAATAGAGCGCTTTCATCAAAATTTTAATTTTTTTTCACATTTTAGACGAATCTCCATTGGATGAACTACAATAACATCGCGAATAACAAAAAAGAGCTGCCTCTTGGCAACTCCTCCCCTATTTTTCACACCAGCTTAAAGGGTGATCCAGTAGTTACATTTTTCATTCTCAATGCCATGTAGTATTCCTTTGTTCGCTTCAATAACCTTTCTCGAAGATATATTGTCCGGCTCACAAGTCAGCATGACCTTTTCAATCCCCATGTCCGCAGCTTTATTTAACAGCTCTGCCAAAAAAATCGTACCATAACCCTTTCCTCTTTCACTGGGTCTGATACTATAACCGATGTGTCCACCGGACTTCCTCAATTGATCATTTAAGGAATGTCTTAGTTTTCCGACACCAACGGGATAAGCGTCAATCAGTAGCCAGTAGTTGGTTTGTGCTACATACTGTGGCGGAAGATTATCACCTTGTGAAAGTGCTATCCGATCCCGGATGAAATCAGGAAATTGACTGTAAGCCAGATCAAATCCGTTATTGACGAATCCATTCTCCCCCGGACCTATCTCCACAATCAGCTCAAAAATATCGCGTCCATCTGAAACACTAGCTTCCTTTAGCTCAACGAGCATAATCATCCCCACCTAGAACGTTATTAATAACTTCCCTATCAAAATTTACCGCAAAAGAGACCGGCATGCATTATTTAATTGCACATTCTACAACTAAAATGAACTTCAATGCTCACGCCTAATGTGTTAAGTGTACTTTGTGCAATTAAATTCGCCCAATTTAGCTGAATCAGCTAAATACGAGAGAAATAGTTGTACGAAGTACATCTATTTCACCGTAGTGAGAGTAAAGTAGCAATTTAGTTGTATGAAATACACTTATCTGGTCTGCACCCCTCTTTTCACAGGAATGTTCCTATTGCGCGCTCCTCCTTCCCCACTCTCGTAGTATACTTATTGGAATAAGATACAGATGTTGTATTTTCACTAAGGAGGTTTGTGATGGTAAATAGCTTTAAAAATGCCAAGGTGCAAGAACGAGTGTGGCAATCCTACCAACAGCTAGTTGATCAGTGGCCTATTCCTCTTGAAGAGCTCGATCTCCCAACCACATATGGGCTGACGCATTGTATCCTTACCGGGCAAAAGAGTAATCCCCCTTTATTTCTGTTTCATGGCGTTGGTGACAACTCGGCGGTCATGTGGCTCCTTAACATCGAGGAATTATCGCGGCATTTTTACTGCGTTGCTATTGATACTCTGGGCGGACCCGGAAAAAGTATTCCTAATGCGCACTTTAATAAACAAAAGTTTGAGCAGGTGGAATGGATTAATGAAATAGCCAAACATCTGAGCATAGACATCTTTAATATTGCAGGGGTGTCAAATGGAGCCTATATTGCTTTTAATTATGCAACCAAGCAACCGGACAAAGTGAACCGTGTGATTTGTTTGGAAGGCGGAATGGTCACCACACCCATCAAAGCCATGCTGCAAACGCTAATGATGATGTTCCCAGAGATTCTGATTCCCACGGATCGCAATTTACTGAAAGTGCTGAAGAAGTTAAGTGCGCCTGACTCCCCTTTATTTGACAATCACCCAGAAGTAGCTGCTCATCTAATCCTTTTAATGCGAGCTCATAATCAGCAAGCTATGTTTGTTCATAAGCTTCAAAAATACGATAAAAACGCCGCAGTTGCCGTCAGAGATAAGCTCTATTTTTTAGTAGGAGAACACGCGTTAAAACAATCAAAGGATTTCATAGATATTTTAGAGGATGGAAAGTTTCATTACCAAGTGATCCCCCGTGCGGGACACGGCATTAATCATGAGCAACCGGATAGAGTCAACACTGAAATCATCAATTTCCTGACCCGCGATAATGATAAATCACTTGCATCCTTATGAAAGCGTTACTATTATGAAGGTTATTACTCATACTTACTCTATTAAAGGAGAGGTTACTCATCAGATACGGAACTCTGGCCCACACATTTGGCTGCTTGCCGCTCAAGTCGTTAACTGCAACCCTTCAGAATTATGATATCGATTTTGTTCAGCTTGCATTATCCAAAGCCATTCAGGACATCGACACTTCTACCGGTAAACTAAGTCCAGGTCTTGCCAGCTATATTGGCGAACAATTTGACAAAGCAGGAATACGTATCGGTGTTTTGGGCTGTTACATCAACCCTGTTCATCCGGATCCTGTCATCCGGAGAGCTGAGATCAATCGTTTTAAAGAGCATCTTCGTTATGCACGCCAATTCGGCGCACCTATGGTGGCAACAGAAACAGGTGCGCTGACTACTTTTCAAGCACAAGATCCGATCCATTACGAAGCTATCGGCTGGGATACGTTAAGGGCAACTGTAGAAGAACTTGCAGAGGAAGCTGAAAAATGGGGCGTTTTTCTAGGACTAGAAGGGGTCTGCACACATACACTTTCTACACCAGACAAGATGCGCCGCATCTTAGATGAAGTCCCATCAAGCTGTATAGGTGTTGTATTGGACCCTTGTAATTTTATTGGCACGGCTGCGCATTTGCAGGATCAAATTGTCGATGATTCCTTCAGATTATTCGGCGACCGTATCATTCTGGCGCATTTAAAAGATATCTATCAAGATGGTGAAAAAGCATACCACGGAAAAGCAGGCAGCGGAGTATTCCATACCGAGGCTTTCCTGCGCAAACTCCAAGAATATAAGCCAATGATCGATGTGTCATTAGAAGATATCAAGGATCTGGAGGTTAATGAAACCGTTGCTTTACTGAAGAAGCTTGCACCTATAACATAATAAAAATCCATTTCTGAGGATAGGTGTTAGCAGCAGCTGCGCATCTATCCCCAGCTTTATCTATGCTCAAAAATAATGCTTCCAGTTATTGAGCAGATGATCATCCTCTTTCTGCAGCAATTTAGAGGCATATACGATTTGACCTGTATGATAGGAATAATGCTCTGCCGCTCCGATCATAATCTTTTGAATACTCCAAGTATAATTCTCCATTCCAGCCCCCTCAGGGAAACTAATGGTGACCTCCCGTTCTAGATCAGCCTTCGTCAAATTGCCCACCACCGAACGGCTTTCTTCCCTGACCTTTAGCATATACTGCAATAATTCCTGTGATGAATAACCGCCTCTGGTCAAAAATTCATTAGGTCTATCTCTTTCTATTGGCTTATTGCCGATTCCGCTGACCAGATGCTGATATTCGCTGCCCGCAATATGCAGGCATAGGTTACCAATGGCATTCATTTTTGACTTTGGACGAAACCAGATCTCTTCGGTCGTTAGCTTATTTACAGCTTGCTCCACATACCCAAGGATTGATTGAGCCTTCTCATACATTCGATAATGATTTCACTCATACTAACCCCTCTTCCTTCTCCTTTTGTTTATAAGCTTGATAAATGGTACTTTTCTATAGGAGCTGAATAAAATAAAAAAAGGAACGATTGAATCATATTTTTTCATATTATAGCTCTAACTTGGAAGGGACGGGATTATCAATGCAATTCACATTCCCTATTCTGACCTTATCTCATGGCGGAGCACAACGTATGCTAGTAGAGCTCACCAATGGGCTGACAGACTTGGGTCATCAGGTCAATCTCCTTTTGCCTGTGGATGGCGCTATTTCTTATGATGTGCGCGCAAACGTAATCCGCTCCTCACATATGAATATTCACGAGCATGACTTTCCTCCCGGAGACGTCATTGTTTCTAATTATTATACAACTGTCCCCATCGCCCAAGCAGCAAGCCAACAAGGAAAAGGGGTTCATGTACGTTTATCTTTATGTTATGAGCCACCTTTTTTACCGGATAACGGACGCTCCTTCCCCTCCTATCACATCACTGAGCATCTAATCGTTTTATCACGTTGGCAGCAGGAGCTGATCCGTTTAAATCATGGCATCACCGGCAGTATCGTGCCCATTGGCATTAGCTCCTCTTTTAAAAATATGAATATCCGTCACAGTCTTCAAGAGCCTTTAAACATAACAGCTATATTAAGAAAAACAGAACGAGGTTTCTCCTGGCACCGTGAGCAAGATTATCTTATAGAACAGCTGGATTACGTAAAAAGCCAATATCCCGATGTAAATATTAACTTCATCAGTCCGCCTGACGAGTTCAACACCTCAGAAATTCTCCAAAGAATGAAAGCTACTGGCAAATATCGGTTCTTTACGCCAGCAAATGATGAGGAGCTCTGCTATCACTATAACGGTGCGGATATTTTTGTTAGCTCAAGTATTTTTGATACAGGCTCTTTACCGGGACTTGAGGCCATGCGTTGTGGAGCAGCGTTAGTCTGTGTATATTCGGGCGGGAATATGGAATACGCCCATCACAAGAAAAACTGTTTGCTCTCTTATCGATATGAGAACCGGCTCGGTGAAGATGTCATCCGCTTAATACGTGATCCCAACTTAAGAACTAAATTAGCGGAGCAGGGGGAAAGATATTCGCGCAAATGGACTTGGGAAAATAGTGTCAGATTATTTGAACAAGCGATCACAGATTTATTATAAAAATATAAAAAAGCAAGTCTCCGATGGCCGAGATTTGCTTTTTTATTGATCCAAAAGAATCATTGACTAGAGAAATAATACAAGATATTATGTAAGCGTTATCAATTGCAAAATAATGAAACACTTTAGGGAAATCTAAACTAAAAGGAGAAGGAATATGGCGAAAAAAGGTAGGCAAGGTTATCGGTTGTTATTGTTGTCTTTTTTAATGCTTTTTACAACTGTTTTTTCAGCAGGATCGCAAGCTTATGCAGCAACCTGGAATCTGACTGGAGATACCAACGTACACGACCCTTCATATATCAAAGAGGGAAACACACATTGGGTATTCAGCACGGGATCAGGTCTCCAAGTGATGTTTTCAAACGATGGAACGAACTATATTCGCTCCCTCCCGATTTATAACTCGAAACCCTCCTGGTGGAGCTCTTACGTTCCCAATCAAGAAGGGCTAGATGTATGGGCTCCAGAAATTTTCTACTATAACGGTACCTATTACCTCTATTATTCTATCTCCACATTCGGCTCAAGAGTGTCTGCTATTGGTTTAGTAACTACTAAATCGATCTCCGGGGGAAAATGGACGGACCAAGGTGTCGTTATCTCGTCAAATGACGCCTCCAATTATAACGCCATTGATCCTAACATTACGGCAGATGCTAACGGAAATCTATGGATGACCTTCGGTTCCTGGAGCAACGGGATTTACATTACCTCCATCAACAAAACAACCATGAAGCCAACGGGCAACTCCTATCGCATTGCCACTAAATCCGGGGGGATTGAAGGCTCCAGCATGGTTTACAATCCAAATACCGGATATTATTATCTATTCGTATCCATTGGCCAATGCTGCTCAGGCGTAAACAGCACCTATAAAATTGCAGTGGGACGCTCAACCAGCGTACTGGGTCCTTTCTATGCAAAGGACGGTACTGATATGAAAAATGGCGGGGCTACGGTCATCGATAGCGGCAACAGTTTTTGGGCGGGTCCTGGTGGACAGGATATATACGGAACCAACGTTATCGTCCGCCATGCTTACAGTGTCGCCGAGAATGGTGCACCCAAATTGTTAATCAGTGATCTCGAATGGGATTCAGCTGGCTGGCCTTACTATAATTAACGTCTAATCGAGGAGTTGCCCCTAAGCCCCATTCTGTGATTTATGGGGCAGCTTCTTTTTACTGCTAAACCTTCTACTCTCTCTTTCGATAAATACCTGGCGAGACACCATAACGCTCCCGAAACACCCTGTGAAAATAGGTATAACTTCCAAACCCCGTCTCCTCTGCTATACGCTCTAAGGTGTAATTGGTATTGTCCATTAATCTCAGTGCCATCGCAAGCCGGATTTGCCCCGCATATTGCATAATAGAATAACCGAATTGGATTTTGAATACATGCACGGCCCTTGTCACACTAATTCCAGCATGAGCGGCTACGTCCTTTAGTCTGATCTCTGAAGTAGCATGCTCCTCCACATAACTCTTCATCTTAAGTCCGTGTAGAAGTGAAGCCGAAGATGATGCAGGTGCCTCTTCCATAGCCCGATCTAACAGCAAACATAAAGCTTTAAATAGCGCTTCAAGTATTTCAGGGCTACCCCCGTCTAGTCTTCTATTCTCCAGATCAAGCTGTTGCCATATACTTTGCAGCTTACCATCATCCGCAATTCTTACCTTTTTGGGTCGCTCACGCAGGTTCCACCAGTGGTCCACCCATTCCCCTGTACACATTACAAAATAGTCCACACTATGTCCCAGAGGACTTTTCTTTTCACCGATTCTCAGATCATATATATCATAGGGCTTAAATAATAGTAGATCCCCAGGTACTACGGTAGTCATTTCTCCATCAATGAGGACTTCACATTCCCCTTCGGCTTGCAGCCTGATGATATAGGTATCCAACCCACTGCGATATAGTTGCCGAAAAGGCTGAGTATGGCGGATAAATCCACACAAACTAATTTGAACGCTGTTTGTTTCCATCGCATTTTCTCCTCTTTCCATAGTAATCAATGACCAGATTGTTGAGGTTCTTAGCCATATAGTTTCTTCAAAGTGCAGTGAATCTCCTTCTATAATAAAGACAGAATTCATATGTAGGAGGTTATCAACCATTATGAGTAAAACTATTCGCGTCATTCAAACCGCTAAAGAAACCACGGATCGTTTAACAGAAAAGGACCCTCTGATTTTCCTTCCCGATACGTCAGGAGTCGAATCAGAGCTAATCAATATCTATGATGATCTGGAGTATCAAGAAATTGAAGGCTTTGGTGGAGCCCTTACGGAGTCCTCTGCCGTTACTATCGCTAAACTTAGTGAAGCTAAACAAAAAGAAATCATTGACGCTTATTTTCATCCTGAGCACGGCATCGGATACACCCTTTGCCGCTCACACATCCAAAGCTGCGACTTCTCACTGGGCAACTATGCTTATGTAAAGGAAGGCGATGCGGAGCTACGTTCATTCGATATTTCCAGAGATCACGAATCAATTATCCCCCTCATAAAAAATGCTGCCGCAGCAGTAGGTGAAGATTTTCGTCTGTTCTCTTCCCCATGGAGTCCTCCAGCGTTCATGAAGACAAACGGGCAAATGAACGGAGGCGGAGCTCTTAAGCCTGAATATCGTGAGGCTTGGGCTAACATGTTCGTTAAATATATTGAGGCGTACGCTGCAGAAGGAATTGATATCTGGGCTGTCAGTGTTCAGAATGAAGCCAAAGCTGTACAAAGATGGGATTCCTGCCTGTATACCGCTGAAGAAGAAAAGGATTTTGTGCGTGACTACTTGGGACCTGCTCTGGAACAAGCGGGCTTGGGCCATGTAAAAGTTATGATCTGGGATCATAACAAAGAACGGGTATATGACCGTGCTAAGGTTGCTTTTGAAGATCAAGCAGCGTCCAAATACATATGGGGAATCTGCTTCCATTGGTATTCCGGTGATCACTTCGAAGCCCTCTCTGCTGTACATGATCGTTTCCCAGATAAAAAGCTGTTCTTCAGCGAAGGCTGCCAAGAAGGTGGCGTTCATCTCGGCTCATGGAATACCGGTGAACGTTACGGACATGATATCATTGGCAATCTGAACAACTGGATGTCGAGCTGGACAGACTGGAACATTGTCTTGGATGAGCAAGGTGGACCTAATCATGTAGGAAATTACTGTGACGCTCCAATTATCGGAGATACCAAAAACGATGAAATTACTTTTGAGAGCTCTTTCTATTACATCGGGCACTTCAGTAAATATATTCGTCCGGGTGCTAAACGCATTGGTTTCTCCAAATATACAGATAAGCTTGAAACAACAGCTTTCCGCAACCCTGATGGCACTATTGCTGTTATCGTTATGAACCGCACAGAGCAAGAGCTTCCATTCACCCTGCGCTTCCATGACGAACTGGCTGAGAACATGATTCCGGCTCATGCCATTCAAACCCTGCTAATTAAGTAGCAGCGGTTCTTTCCTAATAATAAAGAGGTTCTCTTTATGCCAGCGCACAGAGAGAACCTCCTTTTCTTAAAGTCTTGCCGACAGTATTTCGCATAACGCTCCATACAGTGTATGTTCAAGATCCAACGAGGCAAGAGAAGCCAGGGCTGCCATCGGCGTTACTGCTGCTTTGACTACATGGTAAATTTGCTCTTTCAATTGGAATAGAATTTGCGCACGGTTCAGAAGGCTGAACACCTCATCATCTACGGAATTCACCGCAATCCGGGCATCTGTGAACGTTACCTCCAATGAATGCTCTACCGCTTGATCCGAAATCATGATCGTAAGCGTATGTGTAGCCTCATCATAGTCCATGTTTGCTTCGATTTCTGTGCCGCCAGCGAATACCTGTACCTTCGTATCAGCAAAACCAACAAAGGACAGCTTCCACGATCTCCGCTCAGGCACAACCTTTGTATTTCCCTTAGCAGAGAGAATCTTGAAGCTGGCTCTATCCCCCATTTCCAGGATCATTTCTGTATCACACCATTGATCATCCTGATCCTCCGCAGTATCGCCCTCATCCTCCCAGAGATGAAAATGACCCCTTCCTCCCGCAAATACACGGACCTCCATATGCTTCGGATTATCCACTGAAGAGGTAAATTGCGTCAGATCTGCCATGGGCACAATAGCACCCGCTTTAGCTAATACAGGGATATTCTCAAGATTGCGATAAAGAGAAAGCTTTCTGCCACCGTCGTACACTCTTCCGTTAAAAAAATCTATCCAAATCCCTTCAGGTAACCAAGCCTTAAATTCGGCAACGCCTACCTTTGGGTTGACCGGCTGTGTAATCGGACAGGCAATAAGTTCCGTTCCGAAATAATATTCATTGGGCACTTCATAGGCTTCATTCGACAACGCATGATGATAATACATCGGTCGGATTAACGGAAGACTATCGCGGCTGGCATAGCGATTCATGGTGTACAGATAGGGAAGTAAACTATGCCGCAAGCGCAGGCAATCCTTCATCACATCTTCCGCAATCTTATTGAATCGCCATGGCTCCTTGCTGTTAAAGGCACTAGCAGAACTATGTAACCGCAGAATAGGTGAAAACACACCGAATTGCACCCAGCGCATTGCCAACTCATCGTCTAAATAACCATTCATATGGCCCCCGATATCATGGCTCCACCAACCATATCCCACGTTGGCGGCGTTGGCTGTGAAGTATGGCTGGAAATCCAGCGACTCCCAAGTGACAATGGTATCTCCAGAGAAGCCCACAGGATAACGATGGCTGCCAAGACCTGCATAACGGGAAAAAGTAATCTGCCGGTTGCCTCGCCGGCCGCTATCCAGATAGTGATAATGGTTCAGCATCCAAAGCGGATCTAGTCCCGGTACTTTAGTCACTCCACCCTGCTGCCAATCAATCCACCAGAAGTCCACACCTTCATCCTCTAGCGGATGATGCAGAAACTTAAAGTATGCCTGTAAAAAATCCGGGTCCGTAATATCAAATTCCACAGCATCCCCTTTTTCCGGGTCCATCCCCATCTCCGCAGCAATGGCCAGATAAGGATCTTCAAACGCCCGTACACCGTCTGCTGGATGTACGTTGAGCGTTACTCGAAGACCTTTTTCATGCAGCCATGCCAAAAATCTTTGAGGCTCCGGAAACAGTTCCCGGTTCCAGGTATAACCCGTCCAGCCACTGCCATACTGCGGATCAATATCGACGAGATGCCAATCCATATCTATAACAGCGACGGAAAACGGAATTCGCTCGAGCTCAAACCGCTCCATTAACGCTTTGTATTCTTCTTCTGAATATCGGTAATAACGGCTCCACCAGTTGCCAAGGGCATAACGTGGCAATAGGGGCGTACGACCGCAAAGGTGATAGAAATCCTTCAAGCAGTGCAAATAATCATGACCGTATCCAAAAAAATAAACATCGAGGCCAGCCAACGCCCGTAGCTCGACCCGTCCATCCTCTTCCAGTACTAGGGAGGTGCTATCATCAACTAACGTATACCCCGCACGTGAAAGTAGTCCGTACTCCAGCGGAATGGCACCATCTGCATTATCCAGTGTACGTGCTGTTCCTCCCAAATCTTGGACTGTATCTCCATAATTCCAGACACTCATTAGGTGACCCGCTTCGTTTCTCACCCGAACACTGAGACCATGCCGGGAGAAAGGCTGCTTGTCATAAGTTAAATGCAGGCGCTCCGTAATCAACTCAAGTTTATTCCCCAGATCCATTACGCGGAACTCTGGAACCGGGAAATTGCGATTCACAACGGTCTGCGACGCCCGATCTTCGAAAAAACCTTCCTCACTATATTCCATCCGGATAAGCTCCGGAGTTAAGACAGTGAACCGATAGCACTCCCCCTGAATAATCGCGTCAGCATTACTGCCTGGTTCAGAATGCAGCTTTAATTGGGCCGCCAAAGGGGTTGGCTCTTTCATTATATTTCCCATCAAGTAAAAACCTCATTTCTTGTTATTCAACGCCCATATAACGGCTGAAAGCATCTGTCCGAATTTTCACCATCTTTTCGAGGCCCATCCCCCGTAGCTGCTTCACATAGTCATCCCACTGCTCGTCAATAACACCTGAGATTATAAATTGAGCACGCATTGTATTGACGTAACTATCAATATCGGTGGTCAAGGTCGGCAGCTCCTGAAACTCTTCTGCAGTGTACATTACGTTGGGGAAAGGTGGTGTTGTATAGTCACTTCCCAGCTTATCGAGTTGTAGCTTCAGTCCATCTCCGGTTTTAGGATTTAGAAAGATGGTCTTTTCAAAAGCTGGGCTTACATATTTCGGCCCAAAATCCCGGAGTGACTGTTCCCAATACCAAGCATCCGCACTGGTGCCGGTTGGAGGGTCCATCAATGTATACGTACCGTTGTCATTTTTCTTAATCACCGTTCCAATGGCACCCCAGAAATTCTGAATGCTGGCTTCATTGGTATAGAACTGATCCGCCCAGCGTGCAGCACTTTCTGGATACTTGCAGGATGTGGTGATCAACAGCTCATTGCGTTCCAGATTCATCCCATACGGGTTCCCAACGGTGTAGCGCTTCCCGTCTGGTCCAGCAATTGGCGGAATGGTCACATATTGATCACTCCATTTGCCAAACATAGCGTCTGGCGTCCACTGATAAGAGAAGCCTACGATTGGGGCATCCGGATTTAGAAACTTTGCCGATCTCATCGTTTCGTCTTGAGTGAATACTTCTTTATCAAGTAATCCGTCTTTAAACAATTTGCTCTCCCATTTGAGCCCTTCTTTGTACTCCTCTGAAATCGGGTAATAAACCGCATTTCCGTCCTTGACCACCATGAAGTTATTATTCAAATCTGCAATTCCGAAAGGACTGATTAGATCATTACTTAATTCGATAAAAGGAATCTCATCCTGTTTTCCGTTTCCATTCGGATCTTGTTCTTTGAATGCTTTTAGCACGTTATAAAGATCGTCTATCGTATCCGGTACCTTCAAACCCAATTTGTCCAGCCAGGTTTTATTAATCACAGGCTGACGTGAGCTTTTAGGACGTGAGGGTAATCTTGCAGGCAGCGAGTAGATTTTCCCGTCAGGAAAGGTGCTGATTTTTTTCATTTCCGGTGTTTCTTCCATAGCTGCTTTGAGATTAGGCATGTTTTGCTCAATATAATCATCTAGCGGCCGAAATAAGCTTAAATTATTGACGATATCCGCATCTCCAAAGGTCTGACTCCCTAAAATGATATCTGGAAGTGTGCCGCTGGCCAGCATAATAGACTTCCGTTCACTCCAATCATTGGAGGACATCACCTGCCACTCGATTTTGACATTCGTGTTCTTCTCCAAATCCTTGAGCCATTGATTCTCGGTAAAAGAATCTCCCATGCTTACCCACCGGACAGTGAGTACTTTCAGCGTCACAGGCTTATCCACTATCGGCAATCCTTCTTTGTTAAATCCGCCCGGCTCAGGTTCAACAGAATTAACCCCATTGCTCCCTTTACAGGCAGTAAGGCTAGCAAGCAACGTTGTCACTAAAAGAATGACGGTGATTGTTCTATATATCCTGTTTTTTTGTTGCTTTTTCATAACGTTCTTGCTCCTTACGAATGAATGTTAGTAGAATAGCCGAATGTACTATTCCTTCACTGCGCCGATCATTACCCCTTGGTTAAAGTATTTTTGTACAAAGGGGTACACACACATAATCGGAACCGTTGCCACGATAATAACAGAATACCGCATCATATTGGCGAGTCGTAGTGCGATTTGCGCAGCTTCCCCGGTTCCCATCCCCGATTGCATCTGATTGGTGATCAGAATATTTCGCAGAATCAGCTGCAAGGGATACATATTAGGATTTTTCAAATAGATCAAGGCATTAAAATATGAATTCCAGTAACCAACGGCGATCCATAGACCCAGCACGGCAATAATCGCCTTCGATAGTGGCAAAACGATCTGTACAAAATATCGAAGATTTCCACAACCATCGATCTGTGCAGCTTCCCATAAATCTCCCGGAATACTCGACTGAAAAAAGGTGCGGGCAACGATAATGTTAAACACCCCAACGGAGAAAGGCAGTACCATCACCAGAAATGTGTCGTACAGATGGAAATCACGGATCGTTAGAAAAGTCGGAATTAACCCCCCATTAAAAAACATCGTAAAGATGAAAAACAGGGAAAGATATTTTCGCCCCACAAGATCCTTTCTGGACAACGCATAGGCCGCAGAAATATTTACAATTAAACCGATTGCCGTCCCTACCACCGTATACATGATGGTATTCCAGTAACCGATCCAAATATTTTCATGACGCAGCAGCTCTTTGTAACCATCGAAGGTGAACCCTTTAGGAAATAACCAAACCTGCCCCCCCGCCACCGCGGAAGGATCACTGAACGAAGCAATGACGATAAAATATAGCGGATAAATTAAGATAACTAGAAAAATTGCTGATATAACATACATCACTATTTCCATTATAGTATCCGAAGAACGATTCTTCTTTATTTTCCCCATATTCCCTTTAGTAACTGTCTCTAAACCTCCCATTTCAATACTCCTCCCTTCTACCACAAGCTATTTTCGCTTAGTTTTTTAGAAATCTGATTGACCATGATCAATAAAATAAAATTAATAACGGTGTTGAACAGGTTGATCGCCGAGGAAAAGCTGTATTGACTGCTGAGCAAGCCAATTTTGTAGACATAAGTAGAAAGAATTTCGCTTGAAGTGATGTTCAAGTCATTTTGCATTAAGTACACTTTTTCAAAACCAACCCCAAGCAATCCACCGACCCGCAAAATAAGCAAGGTTATCGCTGTTGGCATCAGCATCGGAATATCGATATAACGAATTTTATGCATCCGGCTTGCTCCGTCTACGGTTGCCGCCTCGTACAAGCTAGGATCAACTGCGGAGAGCGCAGCGATAAAGATAATGCTGTCCCAGCCGACATGCTGCCACACATCCGACCAAACATATACACTGCTGAATAATCCAGCAGAGCCAATCAGATCAGGAGCCTCTTTTCCAAAAAGACTATATATATTGCCCAGCAGTCCGGTGCTAGGTGAGAACAAAATCATCATTAAACCCACCATTACTACTGTGGAGATAAAGTGCGGCATATAGGACACCGTCTGGAAAAAACGTCTGAACCGGTTAGGTCTCATCTGGTTAACCATCAGCGCCAGTATAATTGGAATCGGAAAGGTAATCAGACTGTACACACTGATGATCAATGTGTTTTTAATCGTTGATGAAAATTGATAGGAATGAAAAAATTTCTCGAAGTACTTGAATCCAGCCCAAGGGCTGCCTCCAATTCCCAACGCCGGGCTATAATCCTTGAAAGCAATCAGCACCCCGTACATTGGCTTGTACGCGAATAATAACGTCAGAACTACAGCAGGAAAAAGCAATAGATAGAGACCCCAATTTTGTTTGATTTGTCCGAATTTCCGCCCGAAATGAAGTGGACCAGATTTCATGACATCCCCTCCTTATTTAAAATAGAGAATGCTACCCCACAGCTATCCTGCAGGGCAGCACCTTTTTCGAAAGACGAATAGGTTATTTCACGTTCATATAACGGCTGTAAGCATCCGTGCGAATCTTAACTAACTTTTCAAGTCCCATTTTATTAAGCTTGCTCACATAAGCATCCCAGCCCTCGTCAATTCCGCCTTTGCTAATAAATTGCGCCCGCATAGTATTCACATAGCTGTCGATATCCGTAGTCAAGGTTGGCAGCTCCTCGAACTCCTCAGAAGTGTACATTACGTTAGGGAAAGGTGTGGTTACATATTCACTGCCCAGCTTATCCAGCTGCAGCTTCAGTCCATCTCCACTTTCAGGGTTCAGGACAATTTTCGATTCAAAGGATGGGCTCACATATTTCGGTCCAAAATCACGTAGCGATTGATCCCAATACCAAGCATCTGCGCTGGTTCCAGCTGGTGGATCCATCAACGTATAAGTGCTATCATCGTTTTTCTTAATAACCGTTCCAATCGCACCCCAGAAATTCTGAATGCTCGCTTCGTCAGTGTAGAACTGATCTGCCCAACGTGCAGCAACCTCAGGATATTTGCAGGATGTAGTGATCAGCAGCTCATTACGGTTAAGATTCATCCCAATCGGATTCCCGATCGTATAACGTTTACCATCTGGTCCGGCAATCGGTGGAATCGTCACATATTGATCGCTCCATTTTCCAAACACGGCGTCTGGAGTCCACTGGTACGTAAAGCCTACAATTGGAGCATCCGGATTCTGGAACTTAGCCGATCTCATCGTGTCGTCCTGAGTGAATACCTCTTTATCTAGCAAGCCTTCCGCATACAATTTATTTTCCCATTTGAGACCTTCTTTGAACTCTTCTGAAACAGGAAAATATATCGCTTTTCCGTCCTTGATGATCATATTATTGTTATTCAAATCGGCAATTCCGAAAGGACTAATCAAGTCATTACCAATTTCAATAAAAGGAATCTCATCTTGTTTTCCATTCCCATTCGGATCTTGTTCTTTAAAAGCTTTGAGCACGTTATAAAGCTCATCAATCGTTTCAGGCACCTTCAAGCCCAATTTGTCCAGCCAGGTCTTGTTAATCACAGGCTGACGTGAGCTTTTTGGACGTGCAGGAAGTCTTGTTGGCAGGGAGTAGATTTTCCCGTCAGGAAATGTGCTGATTTTTTTCATTTCTGGGGTTTCTTCCATAGCTGCTTTGAGATTAGGCATATTTTGCTCAATATAATCATCAAGCGGCCGGAAAAAGCTCAGATTATTTACGATATCGGCATCCCCAAAGGTTTGATCTCCCAAAACGATATCCGGAAGCGTGCCACTTGCCAGCATAATGGACTTCTGCTCACCCCAGTCATTGGAGGACATTACTTGCCAATCGATTTTGACATTCGTATTTTTCTCCAGATCCTTCAGCCATTGGTTTTGCGTAAAGGTGTCCCCCATACTCCCCCAACGGACAGTCAGCACTTTAAGTGTCACAGGCTCATTCACAATCGGCAGACCTTCTTTGTTATAGCTGCTCGTTTCATTTGTCGCTGCATTATTCCCGTTGTTACCGCCGCAGCCAGCAATTCCAAATACCATCGCAGCCGCCAGCAGACCCACAGTCCATTTCTTTGCAGTTTTTTTCTTACTGTGTTGACTCATCTCTTAATCCCCCATTTCAATTTATCAAAATGCATCTGAATAGCTTTATAATAACTTCTTATTTTTTCGTATTCCGGACACATTAAGACGGTTATCCAGACCTTTGAATTCGCTTACAAAAAATACAAAAGCTAAATGCTCTACTTGGGGAGATTTAATAACAGTATCCCGACTTCTGTATGTGCTATCCGGACTTTGAGGGGAATCGATAGCGAGTTCTTATGTTTTTTTCACGCAGAGGTTTTATAATGACTTTATGATCAAAAAAACAGCGAAACACAAAACCTACCCCATTCGCCATTATATAAAAGTCATGATGTTAGTTTCATTCACAGTCCTTATTCTGGATTTAGGAATCAGCATCGCTTCCATTTCCATCGTTAAGCAGCAGTCCACTCGAAATTTGCAGGATACTGCGGCACTTTACATCAATCGTATTAATCATGATTTTGCCTACATTAATCACTATATGGGCTGGACGCTTGGGAACGATGAGAGCTTACTAACGATGAATACTTACGGGGTCAACAGTATCGAGTTCTTAAAAGCAAATGATAATCTGTTCAAACGCTTTACCGAGCTGCAAAAAAACTACGGGCATGAGTATAACTTCTTCTACTATTTGAAAAATGAGACCTATTTTTTGAATTGTGCACCGATCAGCGTAACCTATACGGATTACAGGGAGCTGAAAAAGAAGATTATTTCTTATATTGATGATAAGGAGATGTATGAGAAGTTTTATTCCAAATGGACGCCTATTCTTGTGAACAACCATTATTATGTAATTAATATCGTGCCCTATTACAATCGTTATTTAATTGGACTGATCTCCGCAGATAATCTGATCCGGCCGCTACGCCAAATTAATCTTGGCGCCAATGGTTATGTTTCTCTAGTAGATGAGAATGAACAGCCTTTAACCAGTCCGATCTCCAATAGCGGTACGTTAATAACGGAAAATGGGGGATTCGCCAATCTTTTCCAATCGCGTACAACCATCAACAGCGCATTCTCAGACACCACCTTCAGCACCAAAATGGTCATTAAATATGGCATATTCGAAAAAATCATGATTGCCCAGCTGCTTATTATGTTATTGTTCTTCATTGTGACCTCCACGTTATGCATTGTTCTGCTCTTTTTCAAAAAAAGAGTGTTAGGTCCGATTCAAAGCTTCTCCGATAACCTTGCTTTCATTAATGAGTCTGGGCAACCCGCAGATTTCAAAAGCAGTGAGATTATAGAGCTGGAACAGGCAAACACTCAGTTTAAAGGCTTGGTTGAACAAATCAAAACCTTTAAAATCGCTATGTACGAGCAGGAACTGGAGAAACAAAGAATACAGCTGGACTATATGAAGCTACAGATTAAACCACACTTTTTCTTAAACTGTCTGACTAGCATCTATAGCATGGCGCAAATTCATATGTATAAAGAAATTGAAAATATGACGTTGTCTACCTCTAAGTATTTCCGTTACATTTTTCAGAATGGCGAGAATTTTGTCCGGTTAGAGGATGAAATCGAGCATGTCCGAACCTACTTGGAGATTCAAAAGCAACGTTATCAGGACGCATTTATTTATTACATCGAACAAGAGGATCAGGCAGGCAGTGTGGAAATTCCACCGTTAGTGCTGCAAACCTTTATCGAAAATTCAATTAAATATGCGATTTCACGCGAACATGAAGCCGAGATCAGACTTACAGTACAACGATTACAGATGGAGCAGGAAGAAGAAATACTCGTTATCCAGCTCACCGATACCGGTCCCGGTTTTCCACCTCAGGTGTTAGAGAAACTTAATCTTGGAGAGCCCTTGGATCAAAGTAAAGGTACGCAAATCGGCATTATGAATACGCTTAAAAGACTAGAGTACCTATATTTAAAAAGAGCAACCGTCACCTTCTCCAATTTGGAGGGCGGCGGCGCTAGTGTAATCTTATATCTTCCGAAACTTCCTGATAAATCTAAATGAATGGAGAGCAAACTATGAATGTACTGCTTGTTGATGATGACTTTTATGTTATTGCCGCATTGCAAAAGAAAATAGATTGGGAATCACTCCACATTGATACCGTTTATACGGCTAATAATGTCGCTCAAGCACGTGAAATAATAGAAAAGCATTCTGTTCAAATTCTGATTTCAGATATTGAAATGCCGCAGGGCAGCGGACTGGAATTACTGGCATGGATTCGCGAGGGAAATTATAGTATTCAGACTATTCTTCTTACCAATTATGCAGATTTCAACTATGCGCAGAAAGCAATCGAATTGCAGAGCTTTGAATATTTCCTCAAACCCATTGAATTTGACAAGCTGATGTTGATCATCCAAAAGGCGGTCACCCAAGCAAAAGAGCAGCAAAAAAACGAAAAAGCCATTCAGGGCGGTTACTTTTGGCAAAAAAATCAGGCGAAGATTCTTGAGCATTTTTGGCGGAAGCTAGTCAGTGGCAGTACATCATTTCCGATTAAGTTGGCAGACATCACACATGCCATTGAAGAACAAAACCTCTCCTATCAAATGAGCGATACTCTACAGCCTTTGATATTTAACTTATTCCCTTACAATGGCAGCATGGGAAAAGAAGAAAAGGATCTGTTTGATTTTGCCCTGCTAAATGTATTGTACGAATTGTTTCAGCACCCTTGTTTTACCATCGAAAGCATTCTGGAATATAGAGATTATAACTGGATCGCCATTTTAAAATGGAACCAGGCACCAGACACGCAACGGCTTGAAGCATTATGTTCTTCTTTTATTCAAAAGGCGAATCCTTATTTAAAATGTGATGTCTGCTGCAATATTGGCTTATACGATAAACTGAGTAATGTAGGGAATGTTCTAAAACAATCCCTGACTATGGATGAAGAAATTACGAGATGCAGAAATCAGACCTTTTTGGTGGAGGCTTATCTGCAGCAAAATAAACCGGGCTATACACCACCGGATCTTGCCTATTTGGAAGAGCTGCTGAACCAGAATAAATTCACTGCTTTTCTTGAAGAAGTTACACAATATTTAAAGGTCATGCTTAACAATAGAACACTTGAGACCTCTGTCCTTAGCTTGTTCCGTTTAGATGTAGTTCAGCTAGTCTATTCATTTCTCAATCTGAAAGGGATACGATCGCACAAATTATACTCTGGCAAAACTAATGATAAATTATCTATGCACTCTTTGGATTCAATCGAGGATATGGAAGAATATCTTAAATACCTTGTCACTACAGCCATGAAATATCGTGACTTTGCTGCCCAGCCTAAGTCCGTCGCAGAAGAAATCAAACAATACATTCATTCACATTACGGCGATGATCTGACCCGAAATGATTTGGCTGAAATTGTTTATCTCAATCCTGATTACCTGGCGAGGATATTCAAACGAGAAACTGGGGTTTCATTAGGAAGCTACGTCATCCACGTCCGAATCGCTGCTGCGAAACATCTATTAGAAACCACAAATATGTCTGTATATACCGTCGCGAACAAAGTCGGCTATAGCAACTACTCCTATTTCTCCAAGCTTTTCAAACAAGAAGTAGGTCTCCCTCCAAACGATTATAAAAAGGAACAACAATACAATCCAGCTTACTAAAAGAGGGTAACCCGGCATCTAGTTCATGGATGCTGGGTTACCCTCTTTGGGATATCTTCTGAATATTAATTACTGTCTACCTTTACTCCTACGCTGCTGATAATGATCCACCTACGAGCTTACTCTTGCGCCCAGTAATCATACGCCACGCCTGTACTCCTACACTGCCGGAGTCATTTACGCCGAGCTTACTCTTACACACAGTAATCATCCGCAATGCCTTTACTCCTTCGCTACCGGGAATCTTACACCCCTGACCTTACTCTTACATCCAGTAACCATTCGCCCCAGGTGCTTTCGGACCCAGATGACGCTATTTGCTCATTTATCGCCTTTTGAGCACAGTTTCGGACTCCAGTGCAGCTATTCCTGAGATATTGCTCCAAATCGAGTGTGTTTCTGGTCAATAGCGACTATGCGGTCCGTTAGAATTCCAAATGTGCCATATAGCAGCGTTTAAGGTCGGCTGAGTCCGATAGCTACTTCGTACGCGGAAATTTGGAGCTAATCAGCGAAGCTTGACGGGGATCAAGGGAACAGCACAACTCCGCCAGTAACTATCCGCTTCACTCTCTCCCTTCTGATGCTTCCGGACTCAGATGACGCTATTTGCTCATTTATCGCCTTTTGAGCACAGTTTCGGACTCCAGTGCAACTATTCCTGAGATATTGCTCCAAATCGAGTGTGTTTCAGGTCAATAGCGACTATGCGGTCCGTTAGAATTCCAAATGTGCCATATAGCAGCTTTTAAGGTCAGCTGGGTCCGATAACTACTTCCTACGCGGAAATCTGGACCCAATCAGCGAAGCTTGCCGGGGATCACGGGAAGGTTCCCCACTGCCAGTAATCTTGCAAGCTCCAAAAAACGCATTAATGCCCCAGCAGTCATAATCAGAACGGCTGGGGCATCTCTTTTACTAAATTAAACCTGGAGCGCTACATATTTATCGCCAAGCAGATTTTTGAAATAGGTGCGATTGTATAACATACTAGGATGGGATGGATAAAAACTCAACGCCGTTTCATTGTGATGATTCGCCTTCTCGTATTGGCCGAGACGATCATAACAAAGTGCCAGTTGAAGATGCGGCAGCCAGGTATAAAAGATTCCATTCTTCATCCCCATCGAATCGTTATCCCGCGGTAGCTGAATCGCTAGCTCATACCAGTATGCGGCTGGATGCAACTGGCCTTTTTCCAGCAGAAGTGCCCCCAGTCGGCAACAGAACTCTGACCGTGGTTTATCATACTGCAAGGTTTTACATAACGCTTCAAATGCACCGTCTTTATCCCCCAGCCGTTCCCGGCATTCGGCAAGCTTTAGGCAAGCCTGGAAATTATCTTCAATCCAGCCCTGCCCACCCGCTAAGAAAATCTCATAGTATTTGCAAGCCTCTTCATTAATAGCATGATCCCTTAATTCATTCGCATAATAATACTGGTCTCTCGGCGAAAATACTTCACCCAGTGCAACACGTTTTTGATAAATCCGTAAATTACGATCTGTGTATTCCTTATCTTTCTCATGTGTGATGCAGACATCACTACTAAAAGAAGGACCACTTACCTCTAAATACTCATGAACAGGCCCGATCCATTGAAAGTTGCAGCTGCGCCGAACCAGCCTGTTGCGGCGTAAACTAGCTGTGACATTTCCCGCTTCGTCAAAAGCCAGATTATATTGCATGTTCACACTGTGAATATGTCCTGGCAGGATTTCTTTTAGTTTTTTAAAAAGAATCTGATCCTCTTCCTTTATATAATCATCCGCATCAAGCCACAAAATGTACTCCTGAGTAGCTTTGCTAAAGGCAAAATTACGTGCGGCACTAAAATTATCAATCCATTCAAAATCATAAATTACAGCTCCGAAGGACAACGCAATCTCTTTCGTTTTATCCGTCGAGCCTGTATCCACGATAACAATTTCATCTACGAGACTTGCAATGGTAGACAAACATCTATGCAAGCTTTTTTCTTCATTTCGTACTATCATACATAAACTAATCGTAACCATACTCGCCCTCCTACACGCTTTGTTTGAAATTCTTTCTATATTGATATGCAGGGTTTAAGAAACGGACTCCCTCTCTATCCCGCCCGATCATGAAGAACTTCAGAAATATAAAGGTTATGTAAGAAACTTTCCATTCCATTCTTAGGTCTATATAAGTAAGATCAAAGGAGGTACAACATATATGAAATCCAAACGAAGAGGTGTTAGAAACGGCTGGATCTTAACTTCAATATTGTGCGTCGTAATTGTACTAGTGCTGCTGATTGGATATAAAGGGCTCGACTGGGGTACACCTACCACACCACCCACATCCACCAACGCACAAACTAATAATGAAGCAGATAACAAACCCAGCTCCACACAAGAAATGCTCGAATTTCCTAGCAGTGATCCCGATAATGGGCAGGTCATCATTCCACTGCACACTACGCTCGCGCAGCTAAATATTGATAGTGGTGACGAATATGTAAATACAGAAATCCCCCCCATACCTGAAATGACCTTTTCTTTATCTCAAGACATGAAAAACCAAGTAGAAGCAACGCTGGTCTACCGTCCTGATATCGGTGGAGGTTATCTTCTACTCGCTCCTGCCGGATGGCAGGCTACCGCGGTTGTCGGCGCTAACGGTTCTTATGGAGTTACCTTTCAGGATCCGAACCATCCGGAACAAAACATGAACTATTCAGATACGGCTTGGACTTGCACAGGCTGTGCCATCACTGCAATCGGAGCCTATTTCCCGGAAAAAGCCGAATGGGCTGACGCGCTGGGATTTACCATTAATAATCCACTTAAGTTTAGCGAACAGCATATTTTAGGTACTGCCGGAGCTGAAGCAAGAACGGTCAGATATACGCTTCAAGCAGACGCGAATGGTTATCAGGATGAGGGTGCTGCCTATTACGATAAGGGAGAATGGGGTTATTTATTCCGCAGTACCGGAATACATCAAGCTCAAACATCCCCACAGCAGGAAGTAGTGGAGACCCTCATGAAGTTCTTTACAGATAATCATGGACCGCTCTTCATTGCTGACCCAAACGCAGAGAAGCTGGACTAAGGGTGGGAATTTTTAGAGGAAGGTATTTTCAACCTTGCTCTTGCTTTTAGAAAGACGTAGGTGCTATTTTTTGTTATAATCAATGCAATGCGTTGTTTATAAATTCAGACATATATAAAGGGGACGTAACCATGACTCAAATTATTAAAACTCTAACTATTGCAGGCAGCGACTCCAGTGGTGGCGCAGGCATCCAAGCGGATCTAAAAACATTTGAAGAGTATGGTACCTACGGCTTTAGTGCCTTGACCACTATCGTTACTATGGACCCGGACAACGGCTGGCACCATAATGTTTATCCAATTGATGCCTCCATTGTTGCTGAGCAGTTAAAAACTATTTTCGCTGGTGGCCCGGTTAATGCCATGAAGACAGGTATGCTTGGAAGTGTTGAAATTGTGCGCGTTGCAGAGCAAGCGATCAAAGAAAATCTTCAGACTAATGTAGTTATTGATCCAGTTATGGTGTGCAAGGGTGAAGATGAAGTCTTGAACCCTGACAGCGCTGAGGCTATTCGTGACTTATTGCTACCACTAGCAACTGTGGTCACCCCAAACTTGTTTGAAGCAGGTGTTCTTTCAGGTCTTGGCAAACTTACTACCCTTGAGGAAATGAAAGAAGCTGCCCGTCTGATTCATAAGCTCGGTGCACGTAATGTCGTGGTTAAAGGCGGCAAAGCACTCGGCGGCGATCAAGCGATTGATATCTTCTTCGACGGTTCTGAGTACACTGTATTCCAAACAGCCAAAATCGAACCCGCTCACAATCATGGAGCTGGATGTACTTTTGCCGCAGCAATTACAGGCGGTCTAGCTAATGGCTTAACGGTTCATGAAGCTGTTGCAAAAGCTAAAGATTTTGTCTCCGCAGCCATTCGTAATGGATTTGCGTTTAATGAATATGTGGGTCCTGTATTTCACGGTGGTTACCGTTTAGAACGTTAGAACTCGCAATCCAATTACACAAAAAATAAATGGCAGTCCAGACGCTGAACTTCAGCTTTGGACTGCCATTTTTATTTACTATTATTGAAAATCCGTAAATTCAAAACTATGCTTACCGAACATTGATTTTTTATACGATTATTTTCATAAAAAAAGCACCCGAATCAAGATTCGAGTGCTTCTGAGCTACGTCCTCTAATTATTTTATCAGAATGGATAAAGCACTTTTTGATGCCAAACGGAAAGATAATTCATCCGCTCCCGGCAAGTTCAAAGCCACATTCTCAGCCTTTTCACTATCGTTGAACAGAACAACTGCAATAGAGTTATCTGTATTCTTAAAAGCTACGGAACGAATCACTTCTTGATTGGTGGAGGCGTCAATACGCACAGCCTTCGGACGAATAAATTTACTGAAATGGGCCAGCGCATAATAGTCGAGCGTATACGTAAGCTCCTTGGTCTCTTGGTTGACTGTCACAACACCACGACAAGTACTTTTGCCAAAACCCGGTACGGTTGGGCCGTTCTTTTCATCTAAGGCCATATTCCATAACACAAAGGATTTACTATGATTTCTAAGAATATCAATCCCTGTTCTCATTACATTGGAGAAGGCTTGTTCAAACGGAGGAATCCATTCTCCACCAGAACCTTCTGTAAAATGCACTTCTTTATCAGCAAAAGCTTTCAGAACCTCTGATTGCGCTGACGCATTGCCACCATACCAGTGCCAAGCTACACCATCTACTTCATCTTTTGCATAATCGAGCACGGTTAACGGATAATCTGGACGATCCCAGTTGTGGTCGTAGCAGAGAATTTTTGTAGCGATGTTATGCTTAACAAAGCTAGGCTTCAGGTAGTTTTTAATGAAATCTTTTTGCGCCTCAGGCAACATTAACATACTAGGGTAGTGTTTGGGTTCAAATAAAGGCTCGTTCTGTGGTGTTACAGCATAAGTTGGCAATCCGTGCCCTTCAAAAGCTTGAATATATCGAACAAAATAATCGGCATAAGCCTGATAATATTCTTGTTTAAGTTCTCCAGCAATCATCGATCCGCTAGTCTTCATCCAACCTGGTGCACTCCATGGAGAAGCCATCAGTTTGATCTCAGGGTTAATTTCCAGAGCTTGTTGCAACAAAGGGATAATGTCTGCTTCATCATGTGCGATAGAGAAGTGGGTTAATTCCGTATCCGTTTCCAGTGCAGGTCTATCGTCATAGCTATAAATATCTCTAGCATAATCCGATGCCCCCATTGGATTTCTTAATACGGACAAACCAATTCCATCTTGTGCGTCAAAAAGCTTGCTCATGACTTCCTTTTTCTGTTCGTTGTCCAGGACTTGATTAATCAAATAAGCGGATGAATCCGTAAAGGATGCTCCAAAGCCATCCATTTCCTGAAAGGTTTGATTCTCGTCAATAGTTACAGTAGTGGTCGCCTCTGCGTCAGCAATTGGAGTTAATTGTTGCAGACTTTGCTCTACAAACAATGTATTCTCCCCGGTGGATTGATAAATTTTAAGCTCTGGCATGTTGTTTCCCTCCATCTTTCTATGAAGAGGCCCCAGTGAAGGGGCCACATTCTATTATCTAACTTATTTAAGACCTAATTTTTCTTTGTTGTTTTTCATTTTTTCAGAACGAACTTCTACAATCTTTTCCCAGTTGTTATCATTCAAAAATGTTTTGTAAGCAGCTAAGGTGCTGTCGAATGTAGCATCGTCTTTAGCGCGGATCATACTTACAAGCGTAGTGTTCCAAGTAGTATCAATTGCAGTAAGACTGCGAGCTTCAGGCGTTCCTTGAGCCGGGTTAATATTTTCAAGAATAAAGTGTGGTTTTAGCTTTCCTTTGCCCCACTCTTGCATTTGTTTAATGGAATCTGCGAATGCGTCATTACTCAGCGCTTTATCACGGTCATGTCCAAAGAACATAAATTCGCCCATCCGGTAATCTTTTTTGAATTTATCGGCATTATTTAATTGCAGGTCTTTGATTTCAGGCAAGAATTCAATTTTACCGCTGTCGTTAACTTTATAGGTCTCTCCTTCAATACCGTAGTTCATGAGCTTTTGTCCTTCGTCGCTGAGCAAATAAGTGTAAATTTGAATCGCTTTTGCAGGATCCTTAGCCTTTTTAGTAACATAGCTAATCATCCAACCTGTAATTCCGGATTGATTCAACGTTGGTTCATGTCCAACAGTACTTTGTGGGCCATCAATAGCGATATATTCCTTGCCTGGATTTTCTGTCATGAAGATTTGCAGGTTACCACTTTGTTGAGGGGTTCCATCCAAAAGTATTGTTGCATATTTACCGGATTTCACTTTTTCTTCAAAGGCAGTACCGTCATCAGCAAAGCTGTCATCACTGATATCACCATTTCTGTAGACTTCATTTAACGTTTTCAACCAAGTCAAGTAATCCTCATCTAGGTTACGGTTGTAGAACTCGCCATTTTCAGTTTCCATCGGCACTCCGATGAAATCCTCCAATACATCTCCCAAAGAACCAGTGCCTGAACCAATGGAGTTAAAACCAAAAGGAATCATGTCCGGGAATTGTTTTTTGATTTGTTGCATAACGCTCTTGAATTCCTCAGGAGTTCCAAAGCTTGGTTTTCCAATGGCTTCGTAAACATCCTTACGGATGACAAAGGCTGTTTTAGCAGGGATGTTACCGCTATCATAATCGTTTTGCGTATTGGAATAGTTAGGGTATCCATAGGTCTTGCCATCAGCTAACTGGAACCAGTTCATCGTATCTTTTTCTGCAACTTTATTGAAATACGGATCATATTTATCTGCCAGATCATTTAAAGGCAATGCCCAGGTAGCAGCTTTTTGTACGACTGGAGAGTTGGAATCAAAAATAGTCAACAGGTCTGGCATTTCACCGCCGGCAAAAATCGTATTCAGCTTAGTGTCATCGCCTGTAATGAATTTAATGTTGATGTTTAAATCCTCTTTAATTTTCTTGGTGACAAGGTCTTTTCCGAAATCAGTATTCCACCAGTCTGCATTCACGTACCAAGTCAGATCTGTTGTCTCTTTTTTTGTATCCAGCTTCCATGCCGGTGTTTCCGGATCTATAGTATAACGGCCTTCAATGGAGCTTAACTCTTTACTGGAGCTGTCAGAATTACCTTTCGATCCACAACCTGTAAATACTAATACAACAGCCATAAGTGCCGTACAAAGTTTGAGTCCTTTTTTCCCAAATGCTTTGTTCATCTTTTGTTTCCCCCTAAAATGTTTTGTAAGCATTCACTACTTGGAGATTTACTTACTATTCCTTCACCGCCCCCATCATCATGCCTGAGATAAAGTACCTCTGTAATATTGGATACATCACAACAATCGGCAAAGTTGTAATGACAATTGTTGCTAGTTGAACCCCTTTAGTCGTAGTTTCGATAATCGCAGATCCACCAACATTTTGCATGGATTGTGTTTGCGACTGAACAATGATTTCATAGAGCTTCATCTGCAGCGGGTAGAGCGATTGATCGGTAATATATAACTTGGTAGTCATAAAGTCGTTCCACTGCCCAACCCCGTTAAATAACGCAATGGTGGCCATAGCCGGCATGGAAAGAGGGATAAAGATTTTCAGGAAAATGCGCCAGTCACCTGCACCATCAATTTTGGCTGACTCTTCAAGTGAATCCGGTACATTTCTGAAGAAGTTCATTAGAATAACTACATCATAATAACTGAACAAGGCCGGGATAATATAAACCCAGAAGCTGTTTAAGAGGCCTAATGATTTAATCAATAAATACGTAGGGATCATTCCACCAGAGAAAAACATAGTGATTACACCCATGGCAACATACAGCTTACGTCCACGTATGTATTTCTTACTCAAGCCATAACCGATCATGGCACAAAAGAATACGTGGGTAATGACACCAATGAATGTTTTGGCAAGCGATACTACGAATGCTAAACCAATGGTCTCATCTTGAAATACAGCACGATAATTTTCCAAAGAGAACTCTGGAGACCAAAATATGAATCCGCCTTCCGCAAGCGCCTTGCCCGAACTTAAAGAGGATATGACTACATTCCATAAAGGAACGACAATAATGATTGTACAAATACAGAGCAGGATAATATTTAAGGTATTAAAGATTCGACTATCGAGATCTTCTTTAGCCACCGTACGATTCACAGAAATGCCTCCTTCTACAGAACTGATTGATTATCATTTAATTTACTGGATACTTTGTTGGCGCTAATCAGTAGGATGACTGAAACGATGGAGACACCTAAACCAACAGCAGTAGCATAAGAGAAGTCACCTTGCGTCATACCCATACGATACACATAAGAATTAATGACCTCCGCCTTAACGCGGTTCTGAGAATTCATCAATACCAGGGTTTGGTCCAGATTTGATCCTAATAAACCGCTTACAGTGAGAATCAGATTTAAACTGATAATCGGTTTCATGTTAGGAAGCGTGATATTCCAAATTTGTCTCATACGGCTTGCGCCATCTATTTTGGCAGCCTCATAATAAGTAGGATCAATTTTCGACATAATGGCTAAGTAGAGAATCGTTCCCCAACCAGCCTCTTTCCAAATATCGGATAACGTTGCAATCCACCAGTATTTATTCGCATCAAGCAAAATATTTACCGGTTTCGAAATCAGTCCCAAACTGAGCATAATCTCATTAAACATACCGGATGAGGAAAACCAGGCAATCAGCATCCCGCCGAGAACGATCCAGGACAAAAAGTGTGGTAAATAAGAGATGGTTTGCACTATCTTTTTAAAGCGTCCACCACTTAATTCGTAAATCATAACGGATAAAATAATAGGAATAACAAACCCTATGGCTAATTTCAGAAAGCTGATCCCTAATGTATTGACTACAGCGTCCCAAAAATATTTATCAGATAAAATAATTCTGAAATTATCGAGCCCTACCCAAGGTGCAGAATCGAGCGTATCAATTACGGTGTAGCTTTTAAAAGCAATCGTCAATCCGTAGATCGGAATAAAACAAAAGATAATCATAAAAATAATTCCCGGGATGACCATGGATTGAATTTCCCATTGTCTCTTGTAATCAATTACAAATTCTTTGACCCTCTGCCCCATAGGCTTTTTCCCGCTCATTGGATTCTTTCCGTTTGTTGGCACTACGGCTAATTTATCCACTTTTTCTTCTCCCCTCCAAATCATGATCCCCAAACAATAAAAACGTTTTTATTTTTTTGAAAAAAAAACCCTCCCAAAACAACAAAATTATAAAAAATGATCGGGTGAAATCTTGAACCCATTACATATATGTGTTCTTACCGACCAATCTTTACTTGACTAGAACCTCTTACAACTAATTCACCCGCCAATTTCATCATCTCGCCCTGTTCCTTCTTCTGAATCATACGAACGAGGTGATTAATAGCCAAAATACCCTGTCTAGCAATTTGATTTCTTACAGTAGTTAAAGGCGGTGAGAAATATTGCGCAATATCAATATCATCAAACCCCATAACACTAACATCTAGCGGAACTTCGTATCCATGCGATTTCAAAGCTTGAATACATCCAATCGCACTCAAGTCGTTCCCTGCTAAGAAGGCATCAGGTATTTTATCAGGACTATAGTGAAGAAAAGATTTTATAGCGTTGTAGGTGCTTTCTTCTTCAAAATATCCTTGTATAATATACTCTTCATGCGTGGGTAGCTGATACTGACGCAAAGCAGCTAAGTATCCTTCTCTCCGCTGAACACTGTCGTACATCTCATCCACACCAGATATGTAAGCAATCTTTTTATGCCCTAGACTGATTAAATATTTGGTCGCTTCAAACCCCGCTTCAAAAGAATCAAATATCACGCTTCCCATCGTGTCGTTCTTAAGCGGCCGATCCAAAAATACAGCCTTGATCTTGTCTTTCACCATTGCGGCAATTTCTTCTTCGTCTATTCTCAGCTCCTCGTAAATAATGACACCATCCACTCGCCGGCCTAGAATATTGCTCATAATCACTTGTTTATCCTTGGTAACAAATACATTCAGCCCGTAACCTAGCCGGTCACATTCACGCGACATGGACTCAACAAGCTTATAGAAGTATGGACCCGACACACTTGTTGTGAAAAAACCCAGCATTTTGGTTTTCCCATTCCTAAGGAGCTTACCGTTCAGGTTAGGAACATAATTTAATCGCTTCGCAACCTTAAGAACATGTGATTTCGTCTCCGGGTTCAATACATCTACGTCATTTAGCGCGTTGGAAACCGTAGAAATGGAGACTCCAGCCTCTCTGGCAACATCTTTGATCGTTACCTTTTCCATAATGATTCAATCTTCCTTTACGAATAAAAACGTTTTTATAGATTTAAATTAACATAAAAACGTTTTCATTACAATATATTTTTATTTTTATTTTATCAGAGGTAATAATTGGTACACAAGCTTAAATTTTCTACAGAATCTTATAAAACACCTCTTCTGCAAACTCGAAATCATTCATAATACACTCTAAACATAATGTCTTGCTCGTAATTCCCAAATCCACGGCCATATATGGTTAGTCCGCCTCTTCTCCGTCCGCTATTCTCTGCCGTTAAACGAAAGGTCCACTGATCCTGCTCTACTCGTACATCCTCCAAGGTAATATCTGAGATTTGCTGCCCATCCACAAAGGTTCCACCTGCATTAATCCGCAGAACCTTCAGCAAACCATATTGGTTAACATCCGAACGCCACCAAATGGGATTTAATCGTCCTCTAGTGAGGCCAAAGTCGCCCGGACTGGTCCATTTTCCTAAATCCTGTCCATTCATCATAAAGCCAATATCCGACGGCCACTTCTCATTTACATGTGGAGCTTCGGAACCTATTTCCAGCGAAATCTCAATCTCCTGCACCACTTGATCTTGAAATAGATAATTTGGAATCTTGTACTCGATAGAACCTTTCGCAAACCATACAATGCCGGCATTCACCCGTTCCGGGTCCAGAAAATAACGTGGATCATCATAATAGCCGATCAGCTTCTCAGTAGTAGCAATCCCGCAGGTAGGTAAAGCCTGGATATCGGTATATTGCCCTACAGGGATAGACACTTCAACCACCTTTCTGGCAACTCCGCGGGAGCCCGATAATTTAATCTGCAGATAATTCGCAGACAAAGAACAATATTTATAGGTCCCTCCATTTACTCGTCTCATTTTAGAACTGATCAGGCCTGCTTTTTGCAGCTTTGCTACATGAGTACTGACAATTGCACTACTAAGATAGAGCTCCGCTGCCAGCTCTTTGATGTGCATCTCTCTGCGGTCCAGAATTTCAATAATTCGCAGCCTAACTTCACTTGCCAGCGCTTCATACACCTGCAAGGATTCAGAATCTGTGGTTAAGTACATTTCAACGTCTCCTATGCTTATTGAATTAGTATTTTAACGAATCCTAAATTAATTCATTGCTTATTATAAGCTAAAATCAGTATGATGTAATCATAAAACAATTACTTAATTAGTGAAAACATTAATTCAACTAGAGGGAGCTGTACACTCATGCCGATTAAATCGACAATGATTATTGACAAAGATTTCAGACTAGCTGAAGTAGACCCGCGGATCTACGGCTCATTTATCGAACATTTAGGAAGAGCAGTTTACGGTGGCATTTATGACCCGGGTCACCCTACTGCGGATCAGAATGGTTTTCGGAACGATGCCATCGAAGCTATTCGTGCCCTAAACGTTCCTATCATCCGTTATCCTGGAGGAAACTTTGTATCCGGTTACAATTGGGAAGATGGGGTTGGACCCAAGCATGAACGCAAGCAATCTCTTGAACTAGCTTGGTGGACCACAGAAACCAATCAAGTGGGTACCAACGAATTTGCAGATTGGGCTAAGCTCGTAGGCAGCGAAGTTATGATGGCAGTTAACCTTGGAACACGCGGTATCGATGCAGCTAGAAATCTAGTAGAGTACTGCAATCATCCTTCCGGCTCCTACTACAGTGACCTGCGGATCTCTCATGGGTATAAAGAGCCTCACGCTTTTAAGACCTGGTGCCTCGGAAATGAAATGGATGGTCCGTGGCAGATTGGAGCTAAAACCGCGGTCGAATATGGCCGGTTAGCGAACGAAACTGCAAAAGCTATGCGCTGGGTCGATCCAACGCTTGAGCTTGTGGCTTGTGGCAGCTCCGGCAGCGGCATGGACACTTTTGCCGAGTGGGAAGCTACCGTGCTTGATCTTTCTTATGATAATGTAGATTATTTATCACTGCATACGTACTACAATAACAACAATGACGATACGCCTAATTTCCTAGCCCGCTCCATGGATTTGGATCATTTCATCAGCAGTGTGGCTGCCACCTGTGATTATGTTCAAGCGAAGAAAAAGAGCAAAAAGAAAATTAATCTGTCGCTCGATGAATGGAATGTATGGAAATCACAAGGCAGCAGCCGTGCCGAACAACATTGGCAGATCGCACCGCCAGAATTCGAAGATGTGTACACACTTGAAGATGCACTTGTTGTGGGCTGCTGTCTTATTTCATTATTGAAGCATGCTGATCGTGTGAAAATGGCCTGCTTAGCGCAGCTGATCAATGTAATCGCCCCAATTATGACTGAAAATGGCGGACCGCTTTGGCTGCAGACTACTTATTATCCGTACCTGCATGCTTCCCTTTATGGTCGTGGAACCGTACTTCACCCGCTGATTTCCAGCCCTAAATACGATTCCAAAGATTTCACTGATGTGCCTTACTTGGAAGCCATTAGTGTATACAACGAGGAGCTGAATGAAGTAACCGTCTTCGCTGTAAACCGCCATTTATCCGAAGGACTAGAGCTCGACGTGGATCTGCGTAGCTTCAGTTCCGTAAACATCATTGAGCATATTGTACTGGAACATGAAGATATTAAAGCTGTAAACACCAAATCCAATCCACATAACGTGATGCCTAGCCAAGGCAAAGCCGTTGTTGAGAGTGGACATGTAAAGGCCCTTCTCGCAAAAGCTTCCTGGAATGTGATTCGTCTGCGGGTGAACGGCTAAGTTAACTTGTAATAGTCATAGAAATGCCCCCATGAATCTTTAATAAGCCATAGATTCATGGGGGCTTCTTCGTTATTTTATTCTGAAAATTGTCACGGATTGCTTCGGAAACTCATAACTAAAGCTGCTTCCTTCTGTCTTAAAGCTGGTTTGTTTCGGAGAGACCTGCTGCTTATTCTCGAAGTTATTTTCGTCCTCAAGCGGGTGTCCCGACATTTCATAGACTTCGATGGTCAGTGCTTCTTTTGCCAAAGATTCCAGTAGAACCTCAGCAGAAACACTGTTCTCTTGTACGTTTACTGTCTTGAGGATAATATCCCCCGTTAAATCTTCCACACTTGCCGTGTAATACAGCGGTTCGATGACCGGAAGTTTATCTTCTGTCTCATTCACCAGTTCTCCGTTAATAAAGGTACGGATCTGTCTGCCCACTACTTCTAGCTTAAGATCGTATTCTACATCTGTTTCAACCGTAAACATAGCATGCGTCAGAACAGAATTTCTTCCGTTGATAATTGAGGCCACAATCGAATCCTGATTCTGCCAGCCACCTAGCTCCCAGTACAAATGATTCTGATCATCCGCTTTACCAAAATAAAAGATAAACCCTTTATTTCCTGCAGTTCGTGTAGCCTTAAAATGCAAAGTATAGTTTTCCCACTCTGTCTCACCAAGCTCTAGTGTCCGATTAGCCGTTTTGTTCTGAGCAGGGTCAGGCAGATTTGAAACTTCCTCTGATAAGTCAGAATACGTCTTCACTTCTCCCGTAAGATTGTTGACTAAGGTGATCTCGGAGAAACGAGCAGCAGAGGCATCCACACCGAAACTGACGGCTCCAGTGATCGCTTCCTTTCTGCTTTCCTTCGGTGCCGTGAAGCCATCTGCTTCCATCTTCAGCAAATGATCTCCCTGATGGTTCATAAATAGCTTTTGCACATAATAGTTTGCCGTTCCGTACACTTCATGATTATTGAACCAGATCATATCCGGCTTCCAGTTAATATAATCCACATTGCAGAGCATTGGAGCATAACAAGCTAAGCCAACGGCATGCGCATTATTTTGCAGACCTGTCATAAATGCTGCTTCCACCAATGCATTGTAATAGGTATTGCCCCATGAAGCATATTCACCGAGGAATACCTTTGGCTCATCGGCTTTGAAGTCATCATAACGATGATGATTAGCCAGGAACCATTCAGGTGTACAGTAATAATGCTCGTCTACGAGGTCAGACTTATTCTCTTTTGCCGACGTCCAGCCCCGTTCATATTCCTGGCCGGCAGAGAACGGACCGCTAGAATTAATGACCTTGATTTCCGGATATTTTGCTTTGATAGCTTGATGAAAGTAAGGATATCTCTCGAAAAAGGGTGCACCTACCTCTTCATTCCCAATGCCGACATACTCCAGCCCAAAAGGCTCAGGGTGACCCAGTTCTGCACGAATGCCTCCCCACTTCGTGGAAGAATCCCCCTTGGCGAATTCAATTAAATCCAAAGCATCCTCAATCCAAGGCGTTAATTCATCCAGCGGTACCATCCGTTTATGATGCGGGTCGTAGCCGCCCGGAAGAACGGGGATCGGCTTAGCTCCAATATCCTCACAGAACTGAAAATATTCATAATAACCTAACCCAAGCGTCTGATTATATGACCAGTTATTGCGTCTTGCCGGTCTTTGTGCAACATTCCCAATCGTATTCTTCCATCTGTACATGGAGTCTCTGTCATCTGGATCCAAGGAACCGTCATGCACCAGACATCCTCCTGGGAACCGCATAAATTTAGGTTTTAAATCAGCGAGCAGCAGCGAAATATCTTCACGCATGCCTCCGGGTCTATTCTTAAAGGTCTTCTCAGGAAACAGGGAAACCATATCCAGATATACCTTCCCGTTACCTTTGGTAACGATTACAAGACGACTGCTTGTGTCCGTGCTATTAGCTGTAATAACGGCTTCATATCGGGTCCATTCGGAGCTGCTTACGGGTATTTCCACTTCACCAAGAATGATGCCATCTGTGCTTTCGATGTTTACGGTAAGCGGCACATCAAAGCTTGTCTCCCGGCGGGCATACACCGAGAAGTTATAATTCTCGCCTTCTTTTACCGGAATACCACTGTTAAAGCCTAGATTCATCAGGCCAACGCCGTCACCTTCAGCCACAATATCGATGGCAACATAATGTTGGTTACGATCATTTAAGGGCTTGCTGTCTTCTACAGAGATATTTACCTTTCCATCTCCACGTTCTACAGGCTCCCAAGCCATCAGCGCATGATAATCTGCCCGGTCAATCGGGTCGAATTCAAAAGATCGGTTCTGAACTAGCTCAGCGTAAAGCCCACCATCGGCCGCATGATTCAAATCCTCGAAGAAAATACCGAATAGATCGCCTAACTCCGCCCCCCGCTTCTGCGTATGTATCTTCAATTTTCCTTCTGTCTTCATTCTTTTGTCTTCCTCCTTGTGAATTCCAATTTGATTTATATTTATGTTACTTAGTTCATATCAATATAAATCATTATAATAACTCCTCTCTATATTCGTCAATTCAAAAACGAAAAACTGACACCGAATATCCCTCGATGTCAGTTCACACTAGGAAGCCCTAGTAAAGGTTATAAAGAATACGTAAATTGATAGCTGCCCGAACCTAATTGAAGTCTCACTCCGTTATCGACCAAGCTGATGCTGTGCACGCCTCTGGACTGCTCCACAGGAACTTCATTTTCTAATAACCCTAGTTGATTGGCTCCAGGCAGAACGACAATACCGTTGGTATTGGCAGGAATCGTAACGTGAATCATCATTCCATTATCCTCTGATCGCCGCCACGCTGACTCCACTTTTCCGTACATGGTTTCAAGACTAGCTTCTGCGTAATCCAGACCGGGGCCTGGCTGTGGCTTGATATGAACGATTTTGAAACCAGGCTCCAACTCATCTGTTCCGATTCCTGCAACGTAACGATACAACCATTCACCTATTGCGCCATAGGCATAATGATTGAAGGAATTCATATCTGCACTCCAGAAGCTGCCGTCATCCTTAATCCCATCCCAATGTTCCCAAATCGTAGTCGCACCTTTCGTCACCTGATACAGCCAGGATGGATAATCCTTTTGAAAAAGAAGCTTATACGCGAGTTCATTATTTCCAATCTCGCTGAGCACAGGATTCAGATATGGTGTGCCCACGAATCCAGTAGTCAGATGATCCTTAGCTTCAGCAATCAGCTCAGTGAGCTTCTGAATTGCACGTTCTTTGGCGCCCCCTTCTATAAGATCGAAACGTAGGGCTAATATCTGTGCAGTCTGGGTAGAGACGGACAACCTTCCCGCAGGTGTTATGAACTCATCACTGAATGCTTTTATAATATTGGCGTGCAACTCACTATAATAGTCCACGTCCTCCGATTTTTCTAAGGCTATTGCCGCTTTTAAAGTAAGAGAAACGGAATAGGCATAAAAAGCGGTGGCGACATAATCCCGATCTGTAGCTCCCACATAGCTGTCTGGCTTGGAATCAAGCGCTAGCCAATCGCCGAAATGAAAGCCAGTATTCCACAGATAAGGGTTACTTCCCTGTGCATAGATATATGAAATCCATTGCTTCATGCTCTCGTATTGCTCTGCAAGCAGCCTTTTGTCGCCGTACATTTCATAGATTGTCCATGGACAGATCGTAGCTGCATCCCCCCAGGCTGCAGAAGAATGGTTAGTATCTCCGTCGCCAGGAGGCGCTGCTCTCAGCTCTGGAATAAAAAACGGAATGCCGCCCTCAGGGGTTTGGTCTGCCTTCAAATCCCGTAACCATTTCGTAAAGAAAGGTGCCGTATTCATCAAATAGGAGGCTGTTCGGACAAACATCTGAGCATCCCCCGTCCAGCCGAGCCGCTCATCACGCTGTGGACAATCAGTGGGCACATCGAGGAAATTCCCTTTTTGCCCCCACAGGATATTGTGATGCAGTTGATTCACAAGTGGATCTGAGCACTGAAAATCACCCGTACGTTCCATATTGGAGTGCACCACAATTCCTGTGAAATCCTCTAGTTGAAGATCTGCTGAGAACCCACTAAGCTTCACATACCGAAAACCTTGGAAAGTGAAGTGTGGTTCATACGTCTCTTGCTCCCCGCCTTTCAGAGTATAGCGGATGCACTGTTTCGCTTTACGCATATTCTCCGTGTAGAAATTTCCGTCCCGGTCTAATATTTCAGCATGCTGAAGTTCTACCATCTGACCAGATTGACCTTTTACATTAAATTTTAACCACCCTACCATGTTCTGGCCCATGTCCAGCACTCTATCTCCCTGCGGGGTAGTCAGCAGTGCAATCGGCTTCAAGGTTTCAACTTGTGTCACTGGCACATTTTCCTGGGCAACGATGATCGCTTTGGAATAATTAATAATGTCCACTGGATGCCAACCTTCTGATGAAGGATCAGTGATATCCAACTCCAGCCGAGCATCATAGGTTTCACCCTTATAAATTTCAGACATCATAATTGCGCTTTTTGCAGCCTGCCAATTCTGATCTGAGCTAATAAGCTCATTTGAACCGTCTGCGTACCGGATATGAAGCTCCAGCAGAAGTGAAGTCTTTGATCCATAAATCTCCTTTCGATTATCCCAGCCCAAATACCCTCTGTACCAGCCATTGCCCAACAGTGCGCCTAACGCATTCGCACCTTCATGCAGAAGCTTTGTGACATCATAAGTTTGATATTGCAGCCTCTTACTGTAAGTGGTCCAGCCTGGAGTAAAATAATGATCTCCCACCCGACTTCCGTTCAGCTGCAGTTCATACAAGCCCAAAGCAGTAGCATAAATCCTTGCACTTTCCACTGGACCTTTTACATCCACGAATGTACGAAGCTGTGGGCAAATCTCAGAATCTTGTGAAAAAGAGGCTGTAGGAGCGCTGATCCACTCCGCCTGCCAATTCCCTGCATCTAATAGTCCGGTTTCAAAAAATGCAACCTCAGACCAACCCGAGTCTATTGCATTCTGATTCCATGCCCGAACCCGATAATAATAACGCGTGCGAGCTTCCAGCAGCAGACCTTCAAGCTCAACATGGATCGATTGAGAAGACTTTACTGCCTCTGTATCCCATAGCTTGCCTTGAAAAAGCATATTCTCCGCCACTTGAATTTGATAAGCAGACTGCATGCAGTCCCTGTCATCTGAAACTAACTGCCAACTGATTCTGGGTCTGATCACATCAATTCCTAGCGGATTTTCTTTGTACTCACAACGAAGCTTAGTGATTGCGAACATATAGATAAAACCTCCTTCTATAGCGACAAATTAGTCTTTGCCCTATAATTATAGCTGGGTTACCGCTTTCATCACCCGGTAAAAAGGACATCATATCCCTGCAATCATGCCATGAATCTGGAAGGGGCAATTCAATATGCAACGAACCACCGAGTTGTTCAAAAATGAAATCTTTTTTCAAAACGATCTGCATCTGCTCGTTAACCGCTATTCAGAGAACTTCCATGCCCCTTTTCATGCTCATGAATTTATTGAGTATTGCTATGTAGCTGAAGGAAGAGGTTTTCATCACCTTGAAAATGAGATCTTTCCCGTTAGAAAAGGAATGCTGTTCGTGATTCCTGTAGGTGCCCCCCATGTGTTCCGTCCAGCATCTTCTGATACTTTAGGGAATCGCCTGATCGTCTATAACTGCCTTTTTGATATGCAAATGGTGGAGCAATTAAATATCGTCCTTCAAGAGCCATCTATCCGGGAGCACCTAGCCACTCTTGGGAGTAGCAGCTCATCTTACTTTTACGTCTCAGATCGAGATGGCTCTATTGAGCGCTTAATGCTGAATTTATATCATGAAATGTCGGTATCCGGTATGGGCTCCAAAACAATGCTTTACACCCTCTTAAGTCAATTAATCATAGCAGTGTACAGGCAAAAATACGGAGAAGATGACAAATCTACGATGGATATGGCAGACTTCACGCAAGTCATTCAATACCTAGAGCATAATCTGTCGGAAAAGATTACACTTGCCGAATTAGCCCGTATTTCACAGTGGAGCAGCAGGCATCTTCAGCGCATGTTCCACAAGCATACTGGCCAGTCCTTTGGGACCTACTTGAAGAATCTGCGAATGCATAAAAGCTGTGAATTGCTGCGTACTTCTGGACATAAAATTAATATGATTGCCGAGCTAGTTGGTTACCGTGACATCGACTCCTTTAACGCTGTATTCAAAAAAATAGTCGGCCAGACACCCATCGCGTACCGCAAGCTCTACAGATCATAAAAAAGCCGATGTCGTATGAACATCCATACAACATCGGCCCTATTAATTTATTGATTAGTGATCTGTTTAAGTAAAAACTCAACAAAATCAGTTGATTTAGTCTTACTGTCATCTTGTCCTAACGTTCCGACGATCATCTGGTTTGAATGGATAGGGAGTTCTGTAGCAAAATCCGTATCTGTGATATCTATGCCAGTAATCAGCTCTTGACCACTCTCCGGGTTAGTCATACGTTTCAAACGGTTATCATCAAGAGGAAGTCCTGCGGATTTAATAAACGACTCCAGATTTTGCAGTCCCGACTGCTGGCCAATCCATTCAAAAGTAGCATCATCCATAATCAGGATATCCGGATGATCGGCTGCCAGCATCGCCATAGCCCGCTGCATATAGCTCATATCCAAGGCTCCACCGTCCGTCCCACCTGTTGAGGGTAGATAAACGATTTCTGCCTCCACTCTCTTCCAAGCCGGGTAACGTTTGATAATTTCTTGTTTTAGCTCTTCATTCTTACCTGACGAGTCCTGAGATTCATAGTTGCCTAGGAACATGATTCGAACATCTACCGGTGGGAGCGTAGCTTCATATTTTCTTTCCTGCCATTGATCATAGAGCGCTTTCCCCCCAAAGATAACTACCAGCAGCACGATAATAGAAATAATAGTGTGCGTTTTGTAGAGTCGAAAGAAATTCTCCGATTTACGTGCTACGCCGGACATGGCTCCCCACTTCTCCAGCCGCTTGTCCTCTGCTTCCTGAATCTCCTTCTGATCCAAGCCATCTAGGATGGTTTTGTAAGCGCGGAACTCCTCTTCATAAGCTGCAACCTCATCTTCAGTCGAATTCGATCGACGGCGTTTCAAATGCATATCTAACCTTTTGTTCAATTCCTCCCGGGTAACGTCTTCAGGCAAGTTCAAACGCTCATAGGCTTGCTTTAGCTTCTCATTCAAAATGATGTCTCCTTCCTGATGCTTTTCGTCATTTCAGATCGTTAATTTGGTTCTATGTATTGAATTCTTGTGGCAGTAAAAGTATGGGCTAAGCCGCAAAAAAAACATCGCAGGAACTCAAGTAAACTATATCATGTTGTGCTAGACGGTAACAAGTAAGCGTTTATCTAATCCAAACCATGCAGCTGCTTAAATTGCTCAGGACTCATCCCTGTCAATCTTTTAAACACCAAACAAAAGTAACTAGCATTATCAAAACCCACTAGCTGGGCAATTTCATACATTTTTTTATCTCGTCCATTAAACATAAGCTGTTTACTCAAATTGATACGTTGCTTATTGATATAGGTTACAGGTCGATCATGAATTGTTTTTTGAAAAAGCCTGCATAAATACTGTGGCGATACAGAAATAATCTCCGCCAGCTCCTTTAAAGGAAGCGTCCTATGCAGATTGCTCTCAATATAACGCAGCACCGGCTTAATTCGCTCCAATTCATGTGCCTCATTCAGAGGCGATACTAGCTTTCTTTTTAAATCCAGAAGCAATGCATAAAGATGTTTAGATCGTGCCAAATTAGTCTCCAGCTCATTGCTATCTGGCAGCATAAGGATTTGCTTTAGAGGATTGAGCCACTGATCTTCTTTTAATCTAGCAGGACCAGACTCGCGGATGCCCGCATAGAGCAGCATTTGACCAACCTCTCTGCCATTGAACGAGACCCATGATACCTTCCATTCCTTCCCACTGATAGGGGCATACGAATGAGGAATATCCGGGAACAAAAAGAACACATCCCCTGGACCCACGAGATATCGGTTCTCATGAATGATAAGCTCACCCTTGCCTTCGTGAATCTGATGTATTTGATAGTCTGGAAAGCCTGCAGGACGTATAGTTTCTGGCTGATGCTCCCAAAATCCAAGGGTTGTAGCATAAAGCGGCAGCATGATTACATCTTCTGTTTGGCAAAAAATAATTTTGCTCTCCATAAAAAGTCCTCGTTTCATATTTTGTTATCTGGGACTAAAATTCTTTTATTTATCCTAACATTACTTCAACTTATAATATGAATATAATAACATTACAATGATTATAAAGGAGATCAACTCATGCGAGCAAAGTTTGTCTACCAGCCACCTGCTAACGGTTATCCGGAATGGAATAACAACCCAGAGACTTTTGAATTGAATCGATTGGATGCACATGCCTCCATGATCCCTTACCGTAGCTTATCCCAAGCGCTAACTAACGATAAAGAAACCTCACCTTTCTACCAAACCCTCAATGGGCTTTGGAAATTCGCTTTTTCCGAAACACCGGATCAACGAATTGTGGATTTCTATAAAACCGATTTTGATTGCAGTACTTGGGATACAATTCCTGTACCGTCCCACTGGCAGTTCCAAGGTTACGACTACCCACAATATACAAATCTCCGGTATCCTTGGGCGGAATCCGAGCCAGAGCTTAAAGCCCCCTTTGCCCCAACAAAATATAATCCAGTAGGCTCTTATCTACGAACCTTTACTGTACCTGAGTCTTGGAACGGTCAACCGGTGTACCTAAGCTTTCAGGGTGTTGAATCCGCTTTCTACGTCTGGGTAAACGGTGAACTTGTCGGGTACTGTGAAGATACATTTACTCCATCAGAATTCGATATCACCCCATATTTAGTGGCAGGGGACAACAAACTAGCTGTCGAGGTTTATCGTTGGTGTGATGCCAGCTGGCTAGAGGATCAGGATTTCTGGCGCCTGAGCGGTATTTTTCGGGAAGTCTATCTTTATTCGGCTCCTTCCGTTCATATTGCTGATTATTTCGTCCACACAGATCTGGATGAAAACTTCGTACATGCGGATTTAAATGTAGATATCAAGGTGGAAAATTATTTTAACGAGCAAAGCCCATATACACTGCAAATGCAGCTTTACAATAAAGAGGGCCAGCCTGTTTGGGAGACTCCTATCTCCGCTACGGGTTCCTTTGAGCAAGAAGGCGTTCAACAACTCAAGCTTTCTGCCCCGGTTGAGCAGCCTTTTAAATGGAGTGCTGAAACCCCTTATCTTTATACCTTAGTTCTGTCTATAAATGACGGCAACGGGCATACACAAGAAACGGTCAGCTGTAAGGTTGGATTCCGCAAGTTTGAGATTAAAGACGGACTTATGAAGATCAATGGCAAAAGAATCGTACTCAAAGGTGTCAATCGCCACGAATTCTCTTGCGACACAGGTCGTGCTTTAGCCAAAGAAGATATGCTGCGCGACATCCAATTAATGAAAACACATAATATTAATGCTGTTCGAACCTCCCATTACCCGAATCAGTCTGTCTGGTACGAGTTATGTGATGAATACGGATTATATGTGATTGACGAAACTAATCTGGAAACTCACGGCACCTGGGCATACAGCCAAGAAGGGTTGAATGACGGGAATGTCCCTGGAAGCAAACCGGAATGGCGGGCCAATGTCATTGACCGCTGCAACTCCATGATGCAAAGGGATAAAAACCACCCTTCAGTCATCATTTGGTCTCTCGGCAATGAATCTTTCGGAGGCGACAATTTTATCGCTATGCACGACTACCTGAGAGAAATCGATCCTTCGCGGCCCGTTCATTATGAGGGAATCTTCCACTGTAGAGAATCGGAAGCAGCAAGTGACATAGAATCTACTATGTACATTAAACCGCAGGATGTTGAAAAATATGCGCTTAATAATCCGAAAAAGCCTTATATCCTCTGCGAATACAGTCATGCCATGGGCAATTCATGCGGTGGGCTGCACTTATACTGTGACTTGTTCGACAAATATGATATTGTTCAAGGTGCATTCATTTGGGATTGGGTAGATCAAGCCATTCGGACCCACACCTCCGAGGGAATTGAATATCTCGCTTATGGCGGGGACTTTGGTGAATCGCCTCATGATGGCAACTTTAGTGGCAACGGATTGCTTTTTGCTGATCGTACGGTTACTCCTAAGCTCTTTGAGGTCAAAAAATGTTATCAGAATATTAAAGTAACGGCTGAAAATATCCTAGAAGGACTCTTCCAGATTCGCAATTCCTTCTTATTTACCAACTTAAAGGAATACGATCTCAAATGGGAAGTTCGTTTAGACGGAGTAACTGCGCAAGAAGGCTTGCTGAAGATCTCATGTGCACCAGGTGAGAACATTTCATGCAAAGTTCCTTACGAGCTGGATTCACTGCGTGGCAATCATGAAGCAGTTCTGAATCTTTCCTTTATTCAGCCTTCAGCAACTATATGGGCAGAAGCCAATCACGAAATCGCTTGGGAACAGTTCATTCTGTCACCCCGTTTTGTAACCAATACCTCAAAGACAATCGCAGAACCACTGCGTGTCAGCGAGCTTGAGAATGTTTTGAATGTACAAGGTGATAATTTCGAACTGAGCTTTAGTACCACTACGGGTGCTCTGAACTCTTATCGTTCCTCAGGCAAAGAACGTCTGCTTGAACCTGTAAGAGCTAACTTCTGGAGAGCAGTCACTGATAATGATTGTGGTAATAAATTGCCACAGCGGTGTGCAGTATGGAAGCAGGCATCGCATAAACAACACTTAATCAGCTTTACATTTAGAACCGAAGGCTCTCTCTGTTTCGTCTCTGCCAGCTACCTTCTGGCTACAAGTCCGGATTCCACGCTTCGGGTCCAGTATGTGATTCGTGCTGACGGGACTTTAGAGATCACGCAAGAATTGAGTCCGGGCAGCAGCGTTCTGCCAGAAATCCCTGAGTTCGGAATGATGTTCGTTCTAGATGGAAGTCTTGATACCCTGTCATGGTACGGCCGCGGACCTCATGAGAACTATTGGGATAGACAAAGCGGTGCCCCACTTGGACGTTACACTGGTAAGGTCAGTGATCAATTCACACCTTATCTCAAACCTCAAGAGTGCGGCAACAAGACAGATGTCAGATTCGCTTCAATTACAGAGGGCAACGATGGATCAGGGTTCTATTTTGAAAGTGCAACGCCTATCGAAGTTAATGCCCTGCCTTGGAAGCCTGAAGAACTGGAAGCCCATGACCACGTCTATAAATTGCCAGTTTCGAACAAAAGCGTACTAAGAGTTAACTACAAGCAAATGGGTGTTGGCGGGGACGACAGCTGGGGCGCACCAACTCACGAAGAGTTCACTCTGCCGGCTAATCGCCCGTACATCTTCCGTTTCACTGTCTCACTGCTCTAATCTCTTCCACTTATAAAAAAGGCCGTCTCTGGTTGGTTTCTACCACACAGGACGGCCTTCTTCTATTTATTTCACAGCTACTGTTCCTTGTCTGAATTCCGAAGGGCTTAAACCTACATTTTTTTTGAACTGTTTGGAGAAATAATAGAGATCGCTAAAACCAAGATCATGGGCAATCTCACCGACAGAACTTTGCGTCCCCCTCAATAGCTCCTTGGCCTTAGTTATCTTTTTTCGGGTGATATACTGAATGGGTGGAACTCCGATTTGCTGTTTAAATAGCCGGATAAAATAGTTGGGATGCATGTACGCAATCTCGGCAAGCTCGTGTATGGTGATATTTCGCTCGATATGAGCGTCTATGTACGTTAATACTTTCGTTAATTTTTCAATCGAGCTCGGATTCTTAAAGGTGATATCATCTACATCTATGTTCATAATAAAATAAGAAAATAACTCCATTAACTTACTTTTGGCTAATAAATGAGCATACACCGCATCAGATTTCATATGACTCGTTAGGCTGCTGAAAATCTTTTGGATTACATGAGGATCTACTTCTCTGCATACATGACTTAACTCTAACATTTTGAATAGATTAATGTCTCCGACTTTTGCGCTGAAATGGCACCAATACTTCTCAAAGGGTTGATCACTTATGCAAGAATAAGATTGCTTAACTCCCTCAGGCATCAAAAAAAGCTGACCAGGCTTCGGATAATATTCTCGATCCCCAATCTTTAACCAACCCTCCCCATCGCAAATAAAATAAAATTTACTATAGTCAGGTGTGTAGTCAAGATCTCTCCAGTCACGGCCACAAAGATTGTAATCAGCCATAAATAAATCAACCTTTAAATTGGATAAATAATTTGTAAGCAAAACATGGTTATCCATCCCTTACTCCGCCTTATCAGGTTAGTTTTGTACATCTAAAAGTTAATGTCCTACATTTTGATTTCCACCTCTAATCACTACAATGAAGAAGAAATAAACGTTTGAAAGGATGATTGCAAAATGGTGGATAAAAGCAAATATTTAAAAGTAATCGAAGATACGATCGTAACTGGAAGATTCAAAGCCGATTGGGATTCACTAAGTCAATTTCAAGTGCCTACGTGGTATGAGAACGCTAAGTTTGGTATTTTCATTCATTGGGGTCTTTATTCTATTCCGGCTTTCGCCAATGAATGGTATCCCCGAAATATGTATATCCAGGGTTCACGGGAATATGAACATCATCTTGCTACCTATGGCGAGCATAAAACCTTTGGCTATAAGGATTTCATCCCCTTGTTCAAGGCTGAGCATTTCAATGCTGAGGAATGGGCCAATCTCTTTAAATTATCTGGAGCCAAATACGTGATGCCTGTTGCAGAGCACCATGACGGCTTTCAAATGTATAAGAGCGCTTACTCCCACTATAACACATATGAGATGGGTCCCAAGCGGGATTTAGTCGGGGAAATGAAAGACGCTTTTGAGCAGCAGGGATTAGAGTTTTGTGTATCTTCCCATAGAGCTGAGCACTGGTTCTTCCTGTCTCATGGCAAGGAATTTGATTCCGATATCCATGAACCGCTTGTATGTGGAGATCTCTATTGGCCATCCATGCCCGAACCCGATCATCAGGATTTATTCGGCTCCCCACCCAATCAAGAATTTCTGGAGGATTGGTTGATTCGCTGCTGCGAGCTGGTAGACAATTATCAGCCGAAAATCTTTTACTTTGACTGGTGGATTCACACAGCCGCCTTCAAACCCTATCTCAAAAAGTTCGCTGCTTACTATTACAACAAGGGAGAGGAATGGGGAACTCCGGTTGCAATCAATTATAAGCATGATGCCTTCATGTTTGGCTCAGCAATCCCAGATATTGAGAGAGGTCATTTCTCCGGGCTTAAACCTTATTTCTGGCAAACGGATACAGCAGTTGCTAAAAATTCATGGTGTTATACTCCGGAAAATGATTATAAATCTGCCGTAGAAATTATCAGAGATCTAATAGATATCGTAAGCAAAAACGGCAACTTGCTGCTGAATATAGGTCCTAAAGCGGACGGCAGCATTCCAGCTCAGGATCAGGAGATTCTGCTTGGCATCGGAGAATGGCTAAAGGTGAATGGTGAAGCAATCTATGATACGACCTACTGGCGCACCTTCGGGGAAGGCCCTACGGAGATTGTTGAAGGTCAGTTTACAGATGGGATCACAAAAATTTTCACCAATGAAGATATTCGCTTTACGGTAAAAGGCAGTTATCTTTACGCTACTGTTCTTGTCTATCCAAACAACGGAATAGTGCAAATCAAATCCCTTAAAGAAAACGCTGCGCACTTCCATGGGATGATTAAACAGATCAAAATCTTAGGTTTTGAGGAACAACCTGCATGGGAAAGAACCGATGAAGCCTTGGTTATAAAAACGACCTCGGTTCGAAGTGAGACTCCGGTTGTTCTGCGGATTGAATTGGATTAGGGACACTTACAGAACTTCGTAACCTATAAAAAGAGTGTTCTTGCCCATCCAGCAGAGAACACTCTTTTATAGGTTTATAACCATCGTTTTATATTAAAAGTAGGGTACCCTGACGCTTATTGTCTTCATTCTAGTCCTATGAGGATATCTCGCGCGTAATTTGTTGGACTCCAAAATAATGCGACCATGAAGCGGATGCTCCGTGGGGATTTTTAGTTGTGCAGCAATGACTTCACTTAGCCCGTGGTTTCGAATGTCCGCTTGAAGCTGTAAGGCTTCTGGATCTTTTTCATGATCAAAATAAAGTGCAGAAGCAATAGCTGAGACTAAATGTGAAGTCTCAAAACCAAGTTCATGAGCAAGCATTGCCGGTTTTACGAGTCGATCATTAGGTGAAAGCTTGCGAAGCGGGGAGCGGGCGACACGTGTAATTTTATCGTTAAAGTTGGGGTTAGTGAATCGTTCCATCATCTTTTCTATATACCGGTCATGTTCTATGGGCTTGAAGCCATATAAATGCACCAATAAGGCCCCTGTTTCCTTAAGCACCCCGTGAACACGAACTCTGATTTCGGGATCAGACATCGCTTCTTGAATGCTAGTATAACCTTCCAGGTATCCAAAATAGGCTGCACTGCAATGACCTGTATTCACAGTATATAGCTTCCGTTCGAGGTATGGCGCCAGCGAATCCACATAATGGACGCCTTTAATTTCATTGTAATTACCAATCATTCCACTGCGGGGAATAACCCACTCACTGAAGGGTTCAACGAGGATTTCAAGTGAATCTGTATTTTTCTGCATAGGTACAATCCGGTCAACCATCGCATTGGGAAAAGCGACATTGCGGTCAGCAAGTTCCTTGAAGGATTGCTTCATATGCCGATAAACTGATTTTTTCAATTTCTGACTGCTTCCAATCCCATTCTCACAGGCAATGATATGAAGAGGGTTGAGATTTCTGCTATTTTCAAGCCTTCGTTCGATGCCCTGCGCAATGGTCTCAGCAATATCTTTTAAAGCGGATATTCCGACGGCAGTTGTCACAATTTCAGCTTCTGCTATAGCTCTAGTAACGTCCTCAGTATCATTCAGATTGATTGCAGTAACATTATCAACGATAAAGCTGTCCCTGTTCTTGTTAGCTAGGGTGACAGGATATTGCCCACGTTTTTGCAATTGGGCAATTTTACTCTTATTTCTTCCGACGAAACAAACATTGTAACCGGAGTCCGACAACATAGGCCCAATAAAACCTCTGCCAATATTGCCTGCTCCAAAATGTACGGCTCTCAATTTGGTATCCCCCTTTAATTTGAACTTAGTTTCTCGGTTTCTCTATACGAAGCAACGTTGAGTAACTACATGATCAAATTCAAGAAGACTTAGATTATCAATTTTATGGTGCTGCTTATCGAATTCAAGAAAATTAGTAATTTCGTTAGGCGTCACAATGCAACGGATGCCAGCTGCTGCCGCTGCCTTAGATCCATTCGGTGAATCCTCGATAGCAACCGCCTCATCAGCTGTGATTCCAAGACAAGCTAACGTTTGGTTATATAGCTCCGGATCTGGTTTCACTTTTGCCACATGGTCGGCAGTCCGAAGGCATTCGAAATACTCGCGAATACCCAATTGATTCAGATATTTTTCCACCCATTCCAGTGAAGAACTTGAGGCCAGCCCTATGCGCAGTCCAGCTGCTTTGGCGGAATCAAGATAATGCTGAATGCCTGGTCGTATTGTTTCAAGCTCCATAAGTTTGCTGTGTCTCTGTTTAACAGCCTTACTGAACTCTTCTTTGTCAATCGCTAGCTTAAGATCAGTCATTAAATATTCATAAGGATTAAAACTGTTCAAGCTCGTGCCGATGCAGGTGGAATATTGTTCAAGCGTCAGATCCACTCCATATTCTGCATAAGCCTCGTTAAATGCGGTGTACCAAGCAGTCTCCGTGTCGATAATCGTTCCGTCAAAATCAAAAATAATTCCTTTGATCACAATCAACCATCTCCCTCGTATTATGTTTGGTTAGAATATCTTACGCAAAACCTTCTGCATATTCTACAAAAAGCTATTTCGGCTTGCGTTTGACTATAAAAACCATAACAAAGCCCTTCTACTGACGTCAAGCACGGTAGATAACATGCCACGTAATGATAACGATTACAATCAATGTGGACAAACCTGGATTTTTTCATCACCTGAACTTCTTAATACATAACAGTAATCAGATTCAAAAAAACACCACAATCCTATGTGCTTCAAGGGATTCCTTTGCCAAGTTTATTATGAAGACAAGCTCCCTCTCTTTCTCTCGATTGCTGTTATTTAGAGTATTTTTCCAAGCAGCTAAAAATAATTCAAAATAATTTTAAACACATCCTTTTTACTTGATTGTACAAATCAAATTACGGGGTTATTTTTTGTCCATTGAGTAAAAAGAGGCTTTAATTTATGATATATTTTAATCGAGAATGATTATCATTATTGGTGGTCGTTACATATAATAGGGAGGCAATAAGATATGAACAAGGTACGACAGTCCTTCGCTGTGGTATGTGTACTATTTTTGCTGAGTACATTGCTACTGGCGTGCGGAAACTCAAAGGAACAATCCTCTGCCAATAGTACGGTGAACGCAACCGGGAACTCTTCCGCTGCAACCGCGGTACCTTCAGCAGAACCCTCAGATAGCAGTACAGATGAAGCAGCAGCGACTACCCGCTCCTATACAGATTACATAGGGCATACTGTAGAGATTCCGGTGAATCCGCAGCGAATTATCTATTCTGGAGAAACTTATGGCGATTTGCTCGCACTTGGTGTGCAAGCGGTAGGTTATCCTCTTTCTATGGGTGAAGGCCAGGTTTTTGAAGATCAATTACAAGGTGTGGAGGATGTAGGCTTCCCTATCAATCTGGAAAAAACATTGGAGCTTCAGCCTGACCTGATCATCTATGCGGGCACAGATGAAGCTGATTTTGAACAGCTCTCCAAAATTGCACCCACTATAATATTTGATACCTTTGCCCCACTCCAGGAACGTATGCTGGACATTGGTGGAATTGTTGGGAAAACGGCTGAAGCAGAAGCATGGCTTGCGCAGTATAAAACCGCTGAAGAGAACATGTGGAAGCAATTGAAATCCGCAGGCATGAAAGAGGGCGAAACGGCTGCGGTCTTCACTTATTATCCAGGAGACAGACTGTTTATAATGGCAGCAACCGGACTTTCCCAGGTACTCTATGGGGAGAATGGCTTCAAGGCAACTCCAGCTATTCAGACGATCCTTGATGAAGGTAAAGGGTTCCAGGAAGTATCCATGGAAGTCCTGAAAGAATATGCCGGAGACCGGATATTCCTCTTGACTCCAGTGGCAGAAGAAGCAAAACAATCCACAGAGAATCTATTAAAGAGCCCTATCTGGAAGAGCCTTCCTGCTGTCAAGAACGGATATGTCTATACACAAGACATCATGAAGACTTCAAGTGATGCGACAACAAGAGAATGGCTGCTTGGCGAAATTCCACAGCTATTGAATATGAAATAACCTTCTGTGATGAAGAGTTTAACACAAGGCTGATAAAAAACTGCAAGAAGCATGTCAACAGCTGTTGATATGCTTCTTTTTTTTATATACAATGAATTCATTGATAATCATTCTCACCAAATGAACGGAGGCTGAACCCATGCTGCATACATCATCGTCCTGCCCCCCACTCCACTCTCTGCTATTTCAGCTAAACGAGGCCGAACTGATGATTCAAGCTGCCGATTCAAGCTCTATAACGCGTACAACCCAGGACTATACCCTTCTCATATTTACTGGAGGGAACGGACAATTGAACCTCGATGATCAAAGCGTGATACTAAGTACGGATAAATGTTATCTACTATCTCCTGGAATCTCCTATAGTACGGACAACCAGGAGCTGACGTTGTATTATTACCTCATCACCTTTACAGCAATTTATACAACCAAGCTTCCTAAACGATATTCTGGAGAGCTGCTTTCCGGCAGACGGGAGTTAATTGTGCACCCGTTCACCAAGGTAATCCGACTAGTCGAAGACCTGCTCATGAACAGGAATAACACCGATGATGTACAACAATTCAAGCGACAATTAAAATTCCAAGAATTGCTGCTGCTACTTTTTGAGCATAATTACCCTTCCAAACACCTGCCAAGTCCTACGGAATCCGTAGAAAAGACCATAACATTCATTCAGGAGCATTATACAGAGAGTATCACCGTGAAGCAGTTAGCTGAACTGGCGGGAATATCAATCTGGCAATATACACCGATCTTTCAGCAGCTTACGGGTAAAAAGCCGCTTGAATACCTGACGGATCTGCGCATTAATCATTCCAAACGATTCCTGCAGGAATCGACTGAACCACTGCGGGAAATCGCCAGACTGGTCGGCTTCTCGGACGAATACTATTTCAGCCGCCGCTTTCGGCAAAAAACCGGAGTTACACCCGGACAATATGCACATCAGAAAGGTCGTAAGCTTACCGTCAAGGATTGGACGGGTCATGAGGTGGAGATTCCAGAGCGAGCGAAACGTATTGTCTATCATGGCGAAACACTTGGCGACCTTCTCGCGTTAGGCGTAAAGCCTATCGGTGGAGATGAAGCATTCGCCCGGAACAGCGTCTATAAACATCGGCTTAAGAAGCTCGCCAACGTCGGGTTTCCACTGGACCCGCAGTTGACCGCTTCCCTAAACCCAGATTTGATCATTTTGGCAAATAGTGATGAAAGAGCCTACAGAGCAGTTTCTGGTATCGCTCCGACACTCACCTTTGATTCATTTGCGCCTCTCGACAACCGAATGCGGACATTAGGCAGTTGGCTAGGTAAACAGCGCGAAGCCGAAGCATGGCTGGAGTCATTCACAATCAAAAACGCTGCCATGTGGCAGCAGCTTTACACGACAACCCTCCAAGTTGGAGAAACCGCCTCTGCTTTGGTCTATGATCATGGAGATCATCTGTATGCTATGGGAATGTCCGGATTCTCCACTGCGCTTTATGCCCCATGTGGTTTACAACCGACCGAAGAGATCCAGGCCATATTGGACGAAGAGTTAGGGTTCGCCGAAGTTGATCCAACGCGACTGCCTGCCTACGCCGGAGATCATATCTTCATGTTCATTCCGGAACGCAAAGACTCGCGAGCTGCGATGGAACGGCTACTAGACAGTTCACTTTGGAACAATCTCCCGGCAGTACGTCAGGGACATGTTTATCTGCTCGACGGAAGCAAATGGAACTCTAGTGATGCGTTAACCCGGGAGAAGCTGCTAACGCTGTTGCCTAAACTACTCGGCGGAAGTAGCGCTAGCAATTGAAAGTGAATCCAGGATTCTCTTTTGACTTTTCAAAACTTGATAGGGTATACTTTATCTACGCTTAATTTCCAACTTTTACAGTTGAAAAGCGGGGGAACCAGTTAATTGGGGCGAATCATTGAGCATTAGAATGTAGGGTACCATCTTACCCGAGTCCGTCAGCTAACCTCGTCAGCAGTGGATGGGTCTGCTTTTCATGTTATTTACATAACCAGAGACCCTTGCTAAGGGTCTCTTTTTGTGCTTTTTTGGACCCTGCTGGCAGTAGATTGGCCTTTGACACTAAGGCTCCCTCATTTCTCACACTACGAGACAAAGGAGAGATGTACGTGCAAAAGGTAAAGTACTTCACGGATATTAACAAAATAGCTATGTTGTCTGAGCTGGAAAAAGAGAATCTGAAAGAAATTACGGACAAATTTGTTTTTCGTGTAAATGACTACTATCTGTCTTTGATTAACTGGGATGATCCAAATGATCCCATCCGTAAGCTGGTTATTCCTAACGAAGGTGAACTGCTGGAGTATGGGCGCTGGGACGCCTCCGATGAGGACACGAATTATGTGGTACCTGGTTGTCAGCACAAGTATAGAACCACTGCACTACTGATTGTATCCGAGGTCTGCGGGGCTTATTGCCGCTACTGTTTCCGTAAGCGTCTGTTCCGAAATGACGTGAAAGAGGCGATGGCTGATGTCTCTCCGGGCTTGGAGTATATCGCAAATAATCCGGAGATTAACAACGTACTTCTTACGGGCGGGGACAGTTTAATTCTCTCCACACCGAAGCTAAGATCCATTATTGAAAATCTAAGAAGCATTGAGCATGTTAAGATCATTAGACTGGGTTCCAAAATTCCCGTATTTAATCCGATGCGGATCTCTGAAGACGAAGAGCTGCTGGAGCTGATTCGTACTTACTCTACCGAAGACAAACGAATCTATGTTATGGCGCACATCAATCATCCTCGTGAAATTACACCTGAAGCCAAAAAAGCATTTAAAGCTCTCCACAACGCAGGGGCAATTGTCGTAAATCAGACCCCCATCCTCAAAGGCATCAACGATGATCCCGTTATTTTAGGGGAACTACTGGACCGGCTTTCATGGGCTGGCGTTACACCCTACTACTTCTTTGTGAACCGGCCCGTAGCCGGAAACCGGGATTTCGTATTACCGCTCGAGCAAGTCTATCAAATTGTAGAAGAAGCCAAAGCCAGAACCTCAGGACTTGGCAAAAGAGTACGCTTATCCATGAGCCACACCTCAGGAAAAATAGAAATTCTCGCCATTGATAACGGGAAAGCCTATCTCAAATACCATCAATCCAGAGATCAGGAATACGGAAAATTTATGATTCTAGATTGTCCAAAGGACGCCGAATGGTTCGATGACCTGCCTGGGAATGAGCAATATTGGACACCACCTGTGAAAAAAAACGATGCTATTATTTCTGTTAATGATTTATCAGGCGAGCCTGCGGATTTAATCTGTAAATAGATTAATCAGCTCTGTCAGACTCTGTCATAGGATATTTCTTCATCACCAACAACAAAACTCCTCCCTCCCAAAATTAGCCCGAAAAAATCTATGATATAATCACGCTGTAACACGAAATGGACTAATGGGTGGGAATGCACACATGAAATTGGAACGATTGATTTCTATGATCTACAAACTATTGAACCACGAAGTTTTATCTGCCTCCAAGCTGGCTGAAGAGTTTCAGGTTTCCCAGCGAACAATCTATAGGGATATCGATGTGATTTGTGCCGCTGGCATCCCGGTCGTATCGTATCAGGGTACTAAAGGTGGATATGGCATCATGGACGGATATAAAATGGATAAAAGCCTGCTCCGTTCGTATGATGTCACTTCTCTGATTACTGTACTTAACAGTCTTTCTTCCGTGTTTGAAGATGAGCATACGCAAGGAACCATTGAACGGCTGCAAACGATTGGAACGGAGCCACAGACCTCTAGTCTCGCGGTGGATCTTGAAACCCGGCGTACGGATCCTGACGCACTTCCTCTTTTACGTGCGGCTATATCGGAACGAAATGTTGTCCGTTTTGATTACATCAGTGTAAAAAATGAACGTACAACCCGTGAAATGGAACCGGTAAAGCTTCATTTTAAATATAGCAACTGGTACATCTATGGTTATTGCCGGGCTCGGCAGGACTATAGGGAGTTCCGACTTTCCCGGATGCTGAATTTGTTCCTGACGCAGGATACCTTTCATTCGCAACATGAGGTACCCAAAGAGGCTGGCTGTTCAAACAGGGCAGATCAGGTGGAGGAAATAGTGATCCGGGTAGGCCCTGAGGCTTTGGCAGAAGCTTTGGATCAGTTTCATCAAGTCGACAAGGAATTTCATTCCGATAAAAGCATGACGATGCGAATTCCTGTGTATAAGCCATTGGAAGCACGTTGGCTTTGGTCCATTCTGCTGAGTTTTGGCAGCGGCGCCGAAGTCCTCGAACCCCCTGCATTGCGAGGTATTTTAAAAGAGCAGCTTCAAAACACACTCAAACTTTATGAAGAAGTATGACAGTCTGATGTCATACTTCTTCTTTTATATTAACTACAGTAACAAAAAACAAATCCATGACCATTCAAAAGGAGAATGTACGAATGACAAATTATCCAGTAGAAATGTTTAAATACCACACATGGGCAAACCAAACTATCCTGGGGAGAATCAAGGAACTCCCGCCTTCTGTGCTAAGTCAAGAAGTGAACAGCTCATTTCCCACCATCGCTCATGCCCTTAGCCATATCTATGCGGTTGATACGATGTGGTATCTTGTATTAACAGGCACTGCCATGCCAGAGGCTTTTCAACAAAGTATCCCGCTAAATTTGAGCATTCTAGATTCTGTGGATGAATACGTAAATATCTTTGCCCAGCTATCGGAACAATACAAAGCATGGTTACACAATCAATCCGATTTGGAGCAAACCATTCTGCTTGACAATCCATTCGCCGGAATCCGCCAAACACGCCTATCAGAAATTGTGTTGCAAGTCGCCAATCACGGGACTTATCATAGAGGCAATGTATCTACTATGTTACGGCAGTTAGGCCATGCTTCCACCATGAATGACTATGCTCTTTTTTGGTATCAGGTTCCTGCAAAAGCAATTTAATCTCGGATGGGCAAGACGCTCCACTCCATACCTAGAAAGGAAATTGTATTTTAATTATGGAGATTAAAAATCTAATTACAGTAAAAACGAGAGAAGATTTAAGAGTTTGGCTGCAGGAGAATTCTAAGACTGAAAAATCTTGTTGGGTTCTCGTTAGTATGACGTCAAACCCAGAAACGTTGCTATATTTGGACGTAGTTGAGGAATGTTTGTGTTTTGGATGGATCGATGGAGTGAAAAAGAAAATTTCGGAAACGGAGCTGGCGCAAAGACTCTCTCCCCGAAGCAAAAGAAGCTCTTGGACTGAATTGAATAAAGAGCGTGTCCGCCGCCTCGAAAAGCTGGGGTTAATGAGTGCTGAAGGAAAACGGGTACTTCCTGATATGAACCCTGATTCTTTTATAGTAGATAAGATTATAGAGCAAAGGCTAAAAGAGGACAGTCAAGTATATGAGAATTTCACAGCCTTTCCAGCCCTTTATAAAAGAGTTCGGATCGACACGATCCAAAGCAATAAACATCAGCCAGATTTATTTAAGATTAAATTAGACAAATTCATAGCAAACACTAAAGAAAATAAAATGTACGGGCAATGGCATGATAATGGACGTCTGCTAGATTATTAAGCTGCGCTAGATGCATGATCTCCTGCTGAGGCTTTCGGACTCCAATGACGCTATTTACTAATTTATCGCCTTTTCTGCAACTCATCGGACTCCAGCGCAGCTATTCCTTAGAAATGGGCTCTTATACGGTGATTTTTCCGCCATTAGGAGCTATACGGTCCGATAATACTCCAAATGGCGGATTTTCCTGCATATAAGGTCTGCTGAGTCCGATACCGCTGAAGTATAGTCATTTGCTCGGTCTATTGCTACTGCTACTGCTACCATGATCTCCTGCTGAGGCTTTCGGACTCCAATGACGCTATTTACTAATTTATCTCCTTTTCAGCAACTCATCGGACTCCAGCGCAACTATTCCTTAGAAACAGGCTCTTATACGGTGGTTTTTCCGCCATTAGGAGCTATGCGGTCCGATAATACTCCAAATGGCGGATTTTCCTGCTTATAAGGTCTGCTGAGTCCGATACGCCGAAGAATGATCATTCGCTGGACTCCTGAGTCCGACACCGCCGAAGTATGATCATTCGCCGGGTCTACTGCTACCACTACTGCTACTGCTACCATGATCTCCTGCTGAGGCTTTCGGACTCCAATGACGCTATTTACTAATTTATCGCCTTTTCAGCAACTTATCGGACCCCAGTGCAGCTATTCCTTAGAAACTGGCTCTTATACGGTGATTTTCCCTCCAATAGGAGCTATGCGGTCCGATAATACTCCAAATGGCGGATTTTCCTGCTTATAACGTCTGCTGAGTCCGATACGCCTAAGAATGATCATTCGCTGGACTCCTGAGTCCGATACCGCCGAAGCATAGTCTTTCGCTGTCATTCGCTGTCTGATGCTACCGTATCCTAATCATCTGCGGATCAAACACCATCGACTCTTGATCATCTGCTAATCCTACAGTGCTACGTACGTGTAAATTCATCTGTTAATCCTAATGTGCTACGTACGTATAATTCATCTCTTATTCCGAAAGTGCTAAGTACGCGCGAATGGGATTGGTTCAGACGTTCAGGCAAAGTTTAGAGTTGAGAGCAGAGGTTTGGTTTAAGTTCAAAAAAAGAGAGGTGCCCCAGCCATTTTCATGGCTTTGGGCACCTCTTTTATTAAGTTACAGCCCTTCAGCCAGAATCCGTTTCAGGAACATCCCTGTGTAGGATTCCCGCACTTCAGCAACCTGCTCCGGTGTACCTTCAGCTACAAGCTTACCGCCCACAACGCCACCTTCAGGGCCAATGTCAATCACCCAGTCGGACTCTCGAATCAACTCTAAGCTGTGCTCCACAACTACGACGGTATTTCCCGTATCAACCAATTTGCTCAATAAGGTATGGAGCTGCTTGATGTCTGACGGATGAAGGCCTGTTGTTGGTTCATCGAGCAGATAGAGCGTATGGTTTTTGGAAGGTTTGCTCAGCTCTTTAGCCAGTCTAATCCGTTGCCCTTCACCACCGGATAAGGTTTTGACAGATTGTCCCCATTTAAGGTAACCGAGACCTACCTCACACAATGTCTCGATAATCCCCGCCATTTTGGCTTCCGACTTAAGAATCGGCAAGCTTTCCTGCACGGACATGTCCAGCAGATCCGAGATGGAATATCCATCATATTTCACCTGGAGAACCTCATCCGTAAATCTTCTCCCCTTGCATGCGTGGCATTTAACCTCCAGATCGGGTAAGAAATTCATGTCTACAGTCAGCACCCCAAGACCCTGACAGGTTTCGCAGCGTCCACCCGGTGTGTTGAAGGAAAAATGCTTGGAAGTCAGTTTTCTTTTTTTCGCCTCCGGCAATGCAGCAAACAGCTGGCGCAGATGTGTGAATACATCTGTATATGTCGCTACATTAGAACGCAACATTCTACCCATGGGCGATTGGTCAAAGATCACTATATTTCCAACCGGATCTAAGCCCGCAATCTCCGCACAGCCTATTTGCTCATGTCCTTTCGCACTGCCTTGCGCAAGAATATCAAAGACCAGCGTTGACTTGCCTGAACCCGAAACCCCAGTTACAGAAACTAGACAACCTAGAGGAAATGAAACCTCCGGGATATCAATATTCCGGTACTGTGCCTGTCGGATGGTGATTTGTTTTCCGTCACCTTTCCGGCGAACGTATGCAGCAGTCTTATTACGCTCTTCTCTAAGATAGGCTCCCGTAACAGAAGTCTCGCTTACCATCAAATCCTCAATGCTGCCCTCGCCAACAACTTGCCCGCCGTCCAGACCAGCACCCGGACCCATATCAATAATATGATCGGCAGCGCGCATCATCTCAATATCATGCTCGATAACGAGCACCGTATTACCCAAATCGCGCAGCTCCTGAAGCACACGAATGAGGCCAACAGTATCCCGCGGATGAAGCCCGGTCGTCGGTTCATCTAGAATGTATAACACTCCAGTCAGACCTGACCCCAGCAATGAGGCAAGGCGCAGCCGCTGTGCCTCTCCACCAGAGAGGGAGACCGTCTGACGGTTCATGGAAAGATAACCAAGACCAACATCGATAATCCGTTTTAGTCGGGTAGGCATATCGTGAAGGATAGGTTCAAGCAGATGAAGTCCCTCGGTTGGCAAAGCCGCCTCCAAGCCTTTAGTCCACTCGTAAACATCGCTTAATGGCCAATCCGATACCTCCGTAATCGATGCGCCAGCTACCCGAACGAGACGAACTTCTTTTTTTAGGCGAGCGCCAAGGCATTCCGGGCATTGCTGCTCATGAAAAAATCCGCCGTCTTTTTCCTGTGTACCAGCTTCTCCTTCCTTCTCCTTGTAACGCCGCCACAAACCAGGAATGACGCCTTCAAATTTGGTGCCTTGAATCGGCTTAACATTGGGAAAATGGCGCTTAAACGCCTCACTTTCCACTCCGTAATATAACAAGTCGCGCTGAATTTCGCCGTAATCTTTTAAGGGCTGATCCGGATCAAACTCAAAGCCAAAATGCTTGCCAGCGGCCACTAATATACGCATCTGTATATCACGATGAACACCATTCAGCGAGGCCACCCCACCCTCACGCATACTAAGCTCTGGATTAAACACCGCCGCTTCATTTATAATTGCCACAGATCCAACACCACCGCAGGCTTCACAAGCTCCCTCCGGTTTATTAAAAGAAAAGTGGGACATGCCCAGCTTCTCAAGCTCAGCTCCGCAATGCGGACACCCCATCGTTTGACCATCCATTTCCTCGTCTTCCTCGATCAGCATTCCCCTCGCTTCAAAAGAAGGTGGGATGCTGCCACTACAAGAAGAACAAACCCGCTCGCCTAATCTGGAAAAGATAAACCGGACAAACGTATAGATGTCGGTAACTGTCCCAACTGTCGAACGGGGATTACGATTGGTGACATGTTGTCCAACACTAATGGACGGAGACAGTCCAATAATAGATTCCACCTTTGGTTTGCTGATCGTATCTGACGTCATGCCCATGGAATCCAAATACTGTCTTTGGCATTCCCGCTGAAGTGTATCCATAGCTAAGGTCGATTTCCCTGATCCCGAAGGTCCTGTCAGGACAACTAGCTTATACTTAGGAATCGTGAGCGAGACATTTTTCAGATTATTCTCTCTTGCACCTTTAATAACAATAGTCTCTTTCACATCTATTCCCCTCTCAATTCAACCCACTGGTTCGTAGTTATATCTTCTATCCATATGGTTGCCCAAAGTTGTTGGATTGCAATTATTTTGCAAAACATTTCTAATTTCGATAGAATGTATTTGATAAATCACAAAATTTTCGAATAACTTTATAATCTAATATCTTGACTATCAAGATATAATTATTTTAAAAGGAGCGTTATCTTTTGTCAAGCCACGAACAACCTACACCAGAGCAGGAACAATTCACCTTGCTTATGCGCAGTTTGGGAAACCGAACGGTATTGTACCAACAAAATGTAGCCGCCTCACTTGGGTTATACAATAATGATTTCTTATCTATAGATATTCTACGGGAGAAAGGTCCGATCACTGCCGGAGAACTGTCCAAATTAACGGGTCTGACCACAGGCAGTGTTACGGCATTAATAGACCGGCTCGAAAAAAATGGCTATGTCCGCAGACAAAATGACCCGAATGACCGCCGTAAAGTGATTATCGTGCCATTATATGAGAATAAAGATGATGTCATTAATACGTACCAACCGCTCCATACTGCCATGGTTAAGCTCGCAGCTTCTTATACGGATGAAGAGCTCGCCCTTATTTCGCAGTTTTTAGGCCAAGCAAGTGCGGTTCTGGAAGAGCAGATTGATCAGCTTGGATCCACTGCGCGCGGCAAATCTTCTTCCTAAGATACGTATTTATACAAAAAAGGACGATATCCAAAAGTCATACGACTCTCTGGATACCGTCCTTTTTCATTTATTTTCTAATACCAATCGTTACAATTTCGCATGGACCGATCTGTAAGTCAAAGCTACCTTTCTCATCACTAGTGAATGGGTGGCTCTCCTCTTCTAGAATCGTCGTTTTATAGAAATACTGCTGTGGAATAGACGAATGGAAGGCCAGGTTGGTGTTCTGCTGACCCATGTTGTACCAACGCAGCAGTATGTCTCCAGTCTGCTCGTTCATTTTCAGTGAAGAAAATGCGAGTTCCTTACTCTCCCAATCAAATGGAGTATACACCGGCGCAACCACGCCTGCATGTACATCGGTCTGGCAAACAATCCACGGAACCTGGAATTGGTAAGCTTCAGCATAAGCACCAGAAGTTATACCCTCACCTGTGTGCGGGATAAGCTCCATACGAACAACTTGCTCTCCCAGACACTGCGCTTCTGGAGTTGGGAATAGCCCCCAGTCACCAAGTTCGCCAACAGAACGTATCAGCGTAATCGCAATAGTGTTACGCCCATCTCGCAGCACTTCATATTCATTTAATCCAAAATTAGCGACGGTTAGACCCGCTTTCCCATCACTAACATCAACAAAGGCTTGCTGATGTTGCGTGTTACTCGGATTCTTCCATTCTGTGGCTGGTTCAATTTTCCGCTCAGCAACCTCGAACATCGAATCAACACGATGCGTAGCAGCGTTCAAATCTGTCGGAAACAGTATACGAATCCGGTGATCTTTGGCCTGGTTATCTATTGTCGTTTCGATATACAATCCCTTTCCTCCCCGCTCCAAGGAGATTACAGTACGAAGTTTCAGAATGACTGTGTCACTACTGCGCTGAGCTTTGCGCTCCGGATAATAAACCAGTGCACGCTGCTCCTCATCCAGCTTATCATCTGCCGAGGCTGGAATCTCCCAGTTATGGTTAATTTCTATAGCGGCGCGAAACGATGTATTTTCCAGTACACAAATGTTAGCCATCAGTCCTTTAGTCGTCAAAGCTTGTTCGGCCTCTGGCTGTTTGTACATATATTCATTGCCGATATCCCCGGTGTTTTCATATACACCAAGATCTTGATAGGTCACTCCACTAGTTTTGTCACTTAGCATAAACGAACCATCATCATTAATGACTACCTTGATAACGTCATTTTCCAGCACCCGATCTCCATATAGCAAAGATTCAGCGGCTATTGGCAGTTTTGCATCTGCTCGGCGAACCCAAGCATATGATCGAAGACCTAGCGCAGGAACTTCTACGGCTTCAAAGGTAAGTCTTACCCGGCGGCACATATACGGCTGACGGAACTTATCATCTGGCAAATCATAACTAAACTGAAGCCCCAAGTCCTCCAACTGGGAGGCAATGTTATTCCCTTGATCGTCTACTAACACACGACCGTGCAAGTCAATTCCAGTCATACGGCTAGCCGTTTCTTCCAGAGAGAACCCTTCTCGCAAATATAGACGCGCCACATCAAGTTCTACGCTCACAGTACCCGTGCGACTCCAACCCGTCATATTCATCGCTACTAGTGGAAGCACGTCTTCACCATATACTGTAAACCCGGACGTATCCACAGCTTCTGCAATCACTCGTTTACTATCCTCAACAATGGTCTCTGCCACATGACGGCTTTTGTCAAAACGGGTGACCATCTCACGGTGTACCTCATCCACGCTGCATCCACAAATACTATCATGCGGATGATTTTGCATTAATGTCTTCCATGCATAGGTGAACAGATGATGGGGGTACTCTTTGCCCAGTAAATGAGCGAACGAAGCAAGTGGCTCGGCCAACTTTTCAAGCAAGATTTGCCCTTCCTGATTCCTCTGTTTCAAATAGACACGAGCAGACGCGGTATTCACTAACGTACCCCATCCATCGGTATGCTGGCTCCGCAGTTCGCCCTTTACAGTCGACAGATTGCTGCGATCCATTACACCCTCTACGGCCTTAAGGTAATCAGGAAAGTTCGAATGAATGAACTCCATATCTGGATACAACCGCTTCGCAGTTTCGATAGCTTCTGGCAAATCCAGCTGAGCCGGCTGATGATCACAACCATTCATGAACAGCAGCTCACCTGTAGAGGCAAACTTCCGCGCATCTGCCAGCTTTTTCTCCCAGAACACTTTGGCTTCTGCTTCATTTACAGGCACTTCGTTTCCGTTAGAATACCAATTGGCAAATAGGATGCCGAGCACTTTTGATCCATCAGGACCTTCCCAAATCAGCTCCGAGAATGAGGATTCGTAACCTCCATCCGACACCGTATTATTGAATCCAGTGGGCTTCACACCTCTTCCAAAAAAGGCATTATTGATGCCGGATTGCAGCATTAATTGTGGAGTCTGGCCGACTAGACCAAAGGTGTCCGGAAAATAACCGATTTTGGAGGGTTCCCCGTAACGCTTCGAATCCTGATGGCCAATCTGCATATTACGAACATTGGCCTCCCCACTGGTAAGGAACGCATCCTGCAAAATATACCAAGGTCCTATTAGAAGGCGACCTTCCGTAATATATTTCTGCAGCCGCTCTTGATTTTCGGGACGAACCTGAAGATAATCTTCCAGAATAATCGTCTGTCCATCCAGATAGAAACTCTTAAATTCGTTATCCTCATCCAACCGGTTCAGTAATTCATCAACCAGTTTCACTAAGCGTACATGATGCTTCTCATAGGGGAGATACCATTCCCGGTCCCAGTGTGTATGGGAAATGATATGGGCTGTCTGAGCGCTAATAGATTGTTTTGAACTTTCCAAAGGGAAGACCTCCTTATATGCAATGCGTTCTATCTACCAAGATGCTTAATGTAGAAGATGTGGATAATTGACATGAATCTCGACTTCCTGCGGGCGATAAACACCAAGCAAATCTCCTTTACTATCCGTAGCAAAGAGAACAGAACGTTCCTGTTCCAACACGAACGAATAAGTTCGGCCAGTGGCTGAATCCTTCACCTCGATCTTTGCATCCTGGGCATATTCCGACACGAAGGTAAAAAGTGCACCCGTAGCAAAGCTCAGTTTCCGTCCGTAGATACCCGCTAAGTCCCCACCACTAATCCATTCAAAATCACGTTCCAGAAAAGCAGCATTAACCGCATAGCGGTAAAGTGTAGCCGTAGTATCCCTACGCTCACTCAATTCAACTGGCAGTGGACTCCATAGGATTCGACCCTTGCCAAGCGGTATGTTCTCGACAGTGTCTATAGTAGAACTTCCACCATTTTGTTGAATGATCGTTTCCTTCGACACCTCAGCAATCCGTCGGTGACCGAAGGAGACGGGGAGTTCTTGGCCTTGAAGGCTAAGCACTTCTTCGCGGCGAACATTACGCAATTCACGTTTGCCAAGAATATCACTCAACCGATCCGAAGAACGCCAGTAGGCATCAATGCTTAACGGTCCAGTGGCAAGCAATACCGCTCCTGTCTCTTCAACAATGTGTAACAACCGTTCCATCGCTGCATCAGCGAAGTTATGCGCGCTTGGCAGTATAATCAGCTTCGCAGGGTTCTTCTCTAAATCATCTAGGTGGTATTCAGAAGCCCCCCGAAAAGACATCTTGAGCTCATAAGACAGAATACGGGTAAGCTCTGTTGTAGCCGCAAAAGCCAACTTCCGATTAGAGAAATCATTCGAATAAGGGAACACCACCGCAATCTCTTCCAATTTCCGATCACCAAATATATCACGGATACCTTCTATAAACTTCCCGAAATTATAAGATACGTCTGCCTCAGGCTTCTCGGTTCCATCTGCTCTCAGTGCTCCGATATGGGACTCATTCGCATTATCCATATAGAAATTTGTATTCCAGATCCAGTGAATAGCTCCCGCACCTGCCGTTCCAAAAGCGTAAGCATACTTGCGTTCCAGCAAATTCCGCAGCTCTTGTTCTGAACGTTTGGCTCGGCCATCTGGAGTTTCTACATACATGACGCCTGTCTCCTGAATTAGGTTTGGCTTATTGGGGGTTTTGGCAAAAATGCCATCCCATATCAAATAGTCGTTAAACCACCAGGAGTGCACAGTAGTGTAATCTACCGCCTCCTCATAGAAAAACGGCGAAGGACGCTGCGCTCCTAGTCCCTCATCCTGGCCAACCGTAACCATCTGAGCTGGACATTGCTCCTTAATGGTATCGTATAATTGCTTCACCCAACGGTTATGCATTTCCATAGAGAACAAACAATAATCCAACCAGCGTGTTCCCCTCTTGGCACTGTGCATATCTTGTACGTCGAAGTTCATCTCTTTTGCTTCAGGCAGCCCTGCCGAAGCAAAGTCCGGAAGCTGTGCGGGCGTCATATTCCAGCGTTCCTGTAGTACTTCAATTTCCACATGTCTATGTCGAAGCCATTCTATGAAAGCTTGTCGCTCAAAGCGATCATGGCATGAACTCGGGCCGTCCGAGAAAATACGGTCCGGATCAAACATCGACGGTTCATTAATAAGATCCCAGTCTACATTCGAAGAATCTTTATGACGAGATACAATAGACCGAATAAACCGCTTCTGAGCTTCCACACTTTGTGGGTCCAGATAAGGGTTCACCCCTCCCCACGTTTCCGGTGTGAAGGAGAAAAACGTGAAAGTCACCTGAAGATCATGCTTTTTCGCCGTCATGATGAAGGCGTCGATCGCCCGCAATACTTCTTCCGAGACATGTCCATCGTCTTGCATCACATTGCGATAAGCTGTCCAGATCCCTGTACGGATCCAGTTAATCCCGGCCTTCCGCATCTGGCCCATATCACGATCCCAAACTCCGGCGTTCGGCAGAAAAAGAAATTTTCGCGCCACATCACTCGCCATATAAGTCATGCCGACCACTGGTAGCGGACGCCCATCTTTTATAAAATAATCTCTGCCGCTCGTTACCGGATGGCCTGCTGCCAGCAGCTCAGGAGCATGACCCCAGAACCCTTGGCGCAGAATCCGAACCTCACCATCACTGGCTTCTGCTTCACAGACAATCTGGTAGAGGCCCCTACTTATCTCCAAAGGAATAGGCAGACGCACCATGTTTAGTTCTGCATTCGCCTTCATTTCCAAACTCTGAGACCACTTCAAAGAGGTATCTGATTCATGCTCTACATGAATTGTGAAATTCCATGTATCTTCATTTCGCATAGAAGGTCTCACTCGTTCAAGCTGCTGAATCTGAAGGGTTAGGGAAGCACGTTCTCCTGATTCATAAGACGCGTAATTGGGCTTAACCCACATTTCCGTAACACCCTTGCTGCAGAAACGCGCCCAATTGGATATCGCGGAAGGACCTTTTTGCTCCCAAAAAGAAGCTGTTGCAGGTGTATTTACGAACAGCCAGCGTGAACCTGCATACAAACCGCTCGTATTCTCCCAAAGAACTACTGGGGCAGAAATTTCCCGACCTTCGGGCGTAACTCCTTTTAATAGCGGATAAATCCGTGTGCTCATCGGACCTGCCGAGCCCATTTGATGTGGTAAATCACTCGTCTTTGTCGTATGTGGCACGAGGTTCCATGTGTCTGCACTCGTTAGAAAAAGAGATTCTTGCCCCTTAAGCAGAGGAATGACATCCGAGGCAAGCAATGAATGGTTGCGTGAGCATTCAACACGAAGTGCCTCATGAATATACAGCTCCTGATGATAGGAAGTCTGCTCCGCTTCGACATGCCAACGGCCATTTTCCCAACGAACAGGTTGTTTGAAGGGTGCGCCTCCAATGCTAATCAACCCGCCACCTCTTTGCAGGTATTCAAGAATGGCTATCCAGGCCGCTTTCGGGAAATAGGGTGCATGCAGATTGATGAAACAGCCGCTTTTCGTTTCGTGCAGCGTTTGTGCAAGCTGATTCTCATTTACAATAGATCCGAACTCACTCATGGATGTAATCGCATCGCTAGGAATGGGACTGGAAATTGGAAAATCAGAATCATAAAATATGATTACAGGTCTGCTCAGGCTGCTCATAGTAGTCCTTCCTTCATCGTTTTATAGACAAGTTGGGAGAACAGGCTATTGGACCAGGCGAACCATTTTCTAGTGAACGTATTCGGATCATCAACATGGAATCCCTCATGCATAAAGCCAGTATCCGCATCTGTAGCTTCTAACATCGCAAGCATCTCCAGCTTTTCTTCCTTAGTTGATGCCGTCAAACCTTGCATCGATAATGCCATATGCCAGATGTAGTCTTTGGGAGTATGCGGACTGCCGATTCCCTTCGCTGCGGTTCCTTCAAAATAAAAAGGATTCTCCTTGCTCAGAGCAAATCGTCTCGTATTCTGATAAATTTGATCCTCTGCGGTAACATAGCCGAGATAAGGAATCGACAGGAGTCCTGGTGTTCCCGCATCATCCATCAAGCAGTAGTTGCCATAACCATCGGTCTCGTAGGCGTAGATTGGACCGAATTTCGGATGACGATAAATACCATACAATTGAATTCCGTGATCAATCTCAGCTTCTAATGCTTTAAGCTGTTCCAGAAATTCAAGATCACGGAATACCCATTCAGCGAATTCCTGCATATGACGTAATGCAACAACAGCGAACATATTCCCCGGGATGTTGTAATGAAAGTCGCATGCATCATCACTCGAGCGGAATCCGGACCAGACCATACCCGTGTAATTAACAGGCATACCTAGACCGTTATTACGTAATGTATCTTCAGGAATCCCATTGTTACGCGTAAAGCGGTATGGAGATAATTCACTATGGCGCTGTTCAGTTTTGAACAGGTTGAATATTTTGAACATTGCTGCCTTAAATCCGGCGTCGAATATATCAGCCTTTCCGGTTTCTTTCCAATAGGCATAAGCCAGACGCATGGAAAAACAAAGAGAATCGATCTCGAATTTACGCTCCCACACCCAGGGGGACATTTCCGTAATATCGCTAGTGCTCCAATGCCAATCATTCGCTGTCTCATTAAACGCATTGGCGTACGGATCGATATGAATATACTCGATATGACGTTTAATTAACCCGCCAATAATCCGCTGAAGATCGGGATCTTTTTTAGCAAAGGGCACGTAGTGCATAACCTGCTCCACAGAGTCTCGCAACCAAGAAGCCGGGATATCTCCTGTAATTACAAACGTTGTCCCATCATCCATAAGCTTAGTCGTTGTCTCAAGCGTATTGGGAAAACAGTTCTTAAAAAGCTGCAACAGCTTCGGCCGATGAGCTAACTTCTCCTCTGCTTCGTTCAATACTTCTTGAACCGCTTGAGGAAGCGGCAGCTTCGGCATAGAGATGGCGGGAAGTCGGAATTGTTCCATATTCTCACTCCTTCATAATAAATGGGGATAGATAGAGAGACGGGCAGCATAGCTGCCCGTCTCCACTAATCCTATTTGTGTTACCTTTAGTGATTAATCTTAGGCGTGTTACGTTCATTAGCTTATTTCTTTGTCTGGTTCCACTCATCAAGTTGCTTTTGAACTTCTGCAATAACTTTATCAAGTCCAGCTTCTTTAAATTTCTTCGCTGCTTTTGGCAGATATGTTTTAGGATCAACAGAACCTGTGTATAACGCAGGCATAAATTCTTTAGTTACGTTGTTGATAGCCGCTACTTCTGTTTTTACAGGTGTAGGATCAAATGCAAAACCGAAGGTAGGGGCTTCTTTTGAAGAATCATTAAACTTCTTGAAAGCATCCCATTTATCAGCAGGGTCATCAGCATGCAGATAAGTCAGTAACATGTTTCCAAGTGTGAAGCCTGGCATTGCATAGCTATCTTGCATAGCTGGCAGATCTTCAATGACATTGTCAGAGATTTTCTTATAATGTGTTCCTTCAATACCATAGTTGAGCAAATTGCGTAAGTACTTATCTGTATTCAAAAGATTCAAGAACATCATCGCGCGCTCAGGATCACCTGAGGTTACGGAAATCGCGTGCATCGAACCTGCGGCGGACTGTGTATATACATAAGGCTCATGCATAGGCGAAGTTACAATTTCATAACCTGCTGAACGAGACCAACCTTTTTCTGCATAAGGCTGTGTAATTTCGCGATCGGCAAACCATTTACCGGTCTTAATGTTATCAATACCTTCAAGTGTTGCAACGTCTGGGCGTAAGTAACCTGCTGTGTAAAGTCTACGCATCGTATCTAACGATGTTGCAAGTTCAGGTGTCTCCAGAATATTAACAACCTTGCCATCTGTGGAATCCATATAGACCCCGATAGGTAACTCATCACCTAGTACATAGTCAAATGGCATGAATGGTTTAAAGCCTTTAGGAACAGCTAGCGGTGTAATATCAGCCGGCTCGTTCTCTTTAATCGTTTTAAGAAGTGGCTCTAGATCATCCAATGTACGGATATTGGAAATGTCCATGTTGTATTTATCAACATATTTCTTATTGAAGCGCCATACCCATTGCTGTCCAAGCTCCTTATTTACAGGAACACCATAGATCTCACCTTTAATCTTAGTTCCTTCTAAGAAACGAGGGTCCAAAACTTCTTTCGTTTCCTTACCATACTTATCTAGCAGATCATTCAGACCCAAGAACGTACCGTTAGCAGCGTTACGACGGAAGTCATTTGTCCAAGAAGAGGTAAAGGCAATATCATAAGGCTCACCAGAAGCGGTGATGACTTGCATCTTCTTATCGTAATCGCCCCAATCGAACATCGTAATGTTCAACGTCGCGTTAATTTTTTCTTGGGTATATTTGTTAACTTCTTTTAAGACAAGATCCAAATCCTTTTGAGGCCCACCAATTAAATACATCTTCAACTCATATGGCTTTAATTCTGATGTGTTCCCTGCTGAATTCCCTGCTGCCGTTGAATTGTTTGTTTCTTTAGCAGCATTTGTATTATTATTCGAACCACATCCAGCTAGAAGGCCAGAAAAAAGCATTGTCCCTGCAAGAGCGAGTGTTAAGCCTTTTTTCATTTTCATTTCTATTTTCCCCCTTTAGATTAATGAACGCTTTATTTATATCGATTCCTGTCCTAGCGATTCGAATAAATACATCTTAGTAGTGTTACTCCTTTAAAGAGCCCACGGTTAAGCCTTGTACAAAATACTTTTGGAAGAACGGATACGCTAGTGCTATAGGCAAGGTCGCCAGTACAACCATCGCCATACGAACGGTTTCTGTTGGCAAGGTTGCAGCAATCTCAAAGCTTGATCCCATCTGCATACTGTTCTGAATGACAAACTCCATATTATTCTGAATTCGCATCAGCATCGCTTGGAGTGGAACAAGACTCGCATCATCTATATACAGCAGGGCATTAAACCAATCATTCCAATAGCCCAGCGTACAGAACAATCCAATCGTTGCAATCCCCGGTAAAGAGATTGGAAGTACAATTTGCAGGAAGGTCCGAAACTCACCAGACCCATCAATTTTGGCAGCCTCAATGAGTGCATCAGGTACGCTAGTCTGGAAGAAGGTCCGCATTACTAGAATAAAGAATGCATTCATCGCGATGGGCAATATCAAAGCCCATATCGTGTTGTACAAATGTAAAAACTGCGTAGCCACGATATAGTTGGGAACCATTCCGCCTGAGAATAACATCGTGAAGAAGGCGAAGAAGCTGAAATAATTACGATAGCGAAATGATCTTCGAGAGAGAACATACGCATAAGTTGTTATTAGAAATAAACTAATGAGCGTACCTAGTACAGTAACCATCAAAGTAACTCCAAAGGAACGAAGCAATTGATCACCTGTGTTAAAAACAAACTGATAAGCTGCTAAACTATATTTTTCGGGTAACAAGCTAAATCCATTTAAAGCGAGTACTTTCTCATCTGTAAAAGAAATGGCTATGACAAACAAGAACGGAAACACACAAGTAAAAGCGAAGATGCCAATTATAATATTGAGTACCACATTCCATAAAGGAGTAATGGCGTTGTTGTCGATTTCTTTTGGCTTACGTTTGAATACTGCCATAACGTCACTAACTCCTTTCTAGAATATCGCATTCTCTTTGCTGATCTTTTTCACAATAGAATTCGTTACAAGCACCATGATAAATCCAACAATCGATTGATATAGACCCGCTGCTGTACTCATCCCTAGATTACCTGTCGTACTCATGCTGCGATAAATATAAGTATCGATAACATTCGTTACGGAGTATAGAACACCTGAATCCCGAGGGATTTGATAGAATAAACCGAAGTCCGATCTAAAAATACCACCAATCGCTAAAATCGTTAGCGTTACCATTAAAGGTTTAAGCAAAGGAAGTGTAATAAACTTAATCTGCTGCCATTTGCTGGCCCCATCAATCATAGCTGCTTCATAGTAGGACTTGTCGATACCCGCTATAGCCGCTAAGTAAACAACACTTGAATAACCAATTGATTTCCAAATCCCCATGAAAATTAGGATATATGGCCAAAAGCGAGTATCCCCATACCAGGAAATAGGATCGCCTCCGAAGTAAACAACCACTTGATTCAATATTCCTTTATCTACACTCAGAAAGCTGAAGGTAAAGAAACTAATAATGACCCAAGAAAGGAAGTAAGGCATAAACATCGCCGTTTGATAAACTTTAGCCATCCGTTTGTTCACAAGTTCATTTAAGGTGATCGCAATGCCCACCGCAAGAACTAAACCGAGAGAGATCAACGCCAAGTTATAAAGAATCGTATTTCTTGTAATGATATAGGCGTCCTCCGTCGAGAACAAAAAGTTAAAATTTTCAAGGCCAACCCACTTACTATTTAAAACGCTTGCAAAGAATCCATCCCGATGAATCTTGAAATCCTTGAATGCAATTACTGTTCCAAACATCGGTAAGTAGCAAAAGATCAGGAACCATAATGTCCCCGGTAATACCATAAACCAGAGTACTTTATCCTTAATTAAACTTTTGAAAAATGCAGGCATTATTCCACATCCCCCTTCTCTCTATCCCCAAACAACCCCTATATATCCCTTCGATCTTTTTCCCTCGCCCCTTTAACTACCCTTAATTCTGCGCTATAAAAGCGGTTTCATAAAGTTGAAAAACTCCAGAATCAGATGTAAAAATTAAAGATCCACAGCAGAAAGGACATTTAAAAAGTCTATTTCCCCTTAAATTTGAGCAAAAAAAAGGAAACATTCTCGTTATCAACGTCCATGAAGCCCATACTTGAACGTGATACTCAGGAACATTTCCTTTATTTTAGGATCTTTCTTTTTTGTACATATTCCGAAGCTCTGTCGGCGATACACCTACTGATTTTTTAAATTGGCGATAGAAATATGCTGGATCCGGATATCCTACTTCAGCTGCAATTTCGTTGGTTAGTAACGTAGTTTGAAGCAGCAATTGTCTTGCCTTTTCAATTCGAAATTGATTAACATAATCAGAGAAACTACGGCCCATTTCCTTCTGAAATAGCTGGCCCAAATAATTAGGATGCATTTCCATTCGCTGACTGAGCGTTTTCAGGGATAGCTCTTCTCTATAGTGTTTGCTTACTTGATCAACCATATATCTCATATTCGGACTGAGCTCATCATTTACTAATGATAATTGGTCCAGTGTTTCTTTCACACTTTCCTGCACATGGTGCACCAATTGCTCAATAGTATGTATGCGCAGCAATGGATTAAACACGGCACTAAAATTAGAGTTTTTCTCCATTTTCTTAGCAATCAACATTAACTCAATCGCTACGTTGTAATTATCAATGCGGGTAATCATGCCACAGCCAAACAGCTTTTCGAACGTTTCTGCGATAAATTGGTTCGTAGCCTCCCGGTCTCCAGATAATAATAATTTGGTGAATTCCTCATAATCAATTTCGAGCTTCTCCTCATGCAGAACCATCTTTGATAGTTGTTCCACATCTATAATCGGGTAACCCGGTAGCATAAGATGATCAACATATAAACTCTTCGCCTTTTTATAACTATTTGGGACTTCCTGAAAAGCATGCTCCTTACTTCCTATCGTTATCCAGACAGACTTTTCTAACTCATGCATAATCTCACATTGCACTTGCTCCAGTACACAATAAAGCTCTTCTTTGTTCTCAGCTTCAGCCCGCTCAGCAATAATAAGAACAAGATCACCTTCCATATCTATAAATACAATAACGGTTCCAAGTTGCTCTAATGACTTCACAGCGATACGATAACATTCATCCATAAGCTGATTCCTATGGAGTTTATCCTGGCCCTCATCGTCATCCTGTTCGGTGATAAGCCGAATCGCAGCCACCGTAAAAAATGAACAGTCCAGTGAGATATTTAAGACTTTTGAACGGTGCTGTAGCTCCTGCCGGCCTATATTGCCAGTTACCCAGCGGTTTAGAATATTATTGCGTAGAACTTGCCAATCCTCTTTAGCATGAAATTGTTCAACATCCTCTTGATTCAGCACTTCAACAATTTGTTCAATGGTTGATTCCAACTCATGTATATTAATGGGTTTGAGAATATAATTTTCAATGCCTAGACTCATTCCAGCTTTTAAATACTCAAATTGCTCATACCCGCTCAAGATTATAAACCTCATTTTTGAATCAAAAACCTTTATTTGCTGAATCAGTTCAAGTCCCGTAAGTTTTGGCATCGTAATATCAGTAATTAATATGTCGATCCCTTCATTATGATTGCGTAGAAATTCTAAAGCTTCTTCCCCATTAGACGCTTGTCCCGCGATTCTCAATCCATATTTTTCCCATTCAATCACTGAACGTAATCCTTCAAGAATAAGAGGTTCATCATCCACGATAAGTATATTGTGCATTATTAGTACTCTCCCTTACTACTGGTATATTCATGATGACTATTGTTCCTTTATTTACTTCACTAGCGATCGTTAAACCATATTCAGTCCCATAATAAAGTTTAATTCGTTCATTCACATTACATAGGCCTACCGAAGAAGGAGGTTCATCCATTCTCATACTGACTTGAAGCATTTGCTGTAGCTCTGTCAGCTTGCTGGCAGTAATTCCATTCCCATTATCACTTATAGCAATTAGAATTTCCCCGCCAGATTCAGTAACTTCAATACGGATGAGATTGCCAAAACGGTCAGGTCTAAATCCGTGAACAATATAATTTTCAATGACCGGTTGGATGAGCAATTTAACGATAGAACAATTCATGGCAACTGGACTTATTTGTGATATGATTTGGAGCCTATCTTTATGTCTAATCTGAAACAGCTCCAGATACAAATTGCAGTATTCAATCTCATCAGATATTGTAACGACCATGCTTTTCTTAATCATCGTTCGAAATAATGTCGATAAAATGTAAATCATCTGACCTACATCCTTCGCTCCTTGCGTAATTGCCCGCATCCTAATCGCCTCAAGTGTGTTATATAAAAAGTGTGGATTAATCTGCGATTGAAGTGCAACTAGCTCTGCATTTTTCTGCGTAAGCTCCGAAATGTACACTTTATTAATATAGAGTTCTAACCTTTCACACATATAGTTAAAGTTGTTGGCAATTAGCTGCAATTCATCTTCTCGATTTAGGTGAATACGTGTGCTTAAATCACCTTCCTGTAAGCGCTTCATAGATTTGATAATGATCTTCACTTTTTTAGAAAAACGTAAAATAATTCCGTATGTAAAAGACATTGCAGTAATAATAAGCGCTGTGGTAATCCCGATAATCCAAGTTCGAACCGTTTTCATTTCGTTGTTGACCTGTGACTTCTGAATGATCCCTGCCATAATAAGACCTGAGCTATTCGTTGTATTTAAGTTAACCTTGGAGATCCCATCCAGTGTTGTCCAACCATCCGCATGAAGCGCATCGAGATGTGGATATCGCTGTCCCATATACCTTCCCAATGAATCATATATAACGTCACCGCTTGGGGTTAAGACCAACAATTGACCATTATTTTCTGCAACTTTTGTGCCAAGCCATTTTGAAATAAGTTCTGCGTCAAAATCTACTATGAGCATCCCGATCGTTTTCAGTGTAATCGGATCTTTAATTTCCCTAGTCATTGTATACAAATTGTTATTGTCTTCTCTTATTTCCTTAAGCACTAATTTGGTTTCATGCGAGACCCAGCCATTCTTCGGTAAGGATAACTTTTGCTTAGAACCGTCCATGTCGCTCAAGTAGAATTGTCGGGTATTATTTTTATATAAATAATAAAATTCTTTCTCTGTACTGTATAAAATAACGTCATAAATCCCGTTTTTCTGATTCAAATAGGTTTTGAAATAAGTATCGAACGTATGAGGAACGGAGCTCCCTATGTCTGCATATTGATCTAAACGGTATTTAAGATAATCCCCATAATCATTTTGCAAAAAGTAGGACAAATCCTCACTAACAGAGGCATCGCTATAAATTTGCTGGATGGCTACCTGGATGCTTTCGTACTGCTGATTCATATACAAACTTACATAATCCAGCACCTCCCGATTGGCATCTACATGTTGGCGAGTGATCGTCTGTTCATAGTATTTATATACGGTAATGGATGAGGCAATTAACGTAATTATTATGATCGAAGAGTATATAGCTAAAATTTTATTGAACAGTTTTTTCTGCAAATGGTTTTGATAAAATTTCTTTACATTCAACAAAGCCACCTTCTTTCTGAATATCACCTTTAGGATTAGAAGCTTAACATCACACTTCTTTTTCTGCAATGGAAGCGCATGCATTTTTTAATTTATATATTCTAGCGCTCCAACTTTTCTCTCCACCGAGAGTTTACAACTCACACAAAATCGTCTATAGTTGATTTCTACCCCCCAAACAAACCTATAATAACCCAAATAGATCTTAATTTCCTCGTCCCCCATCAACATATTGGAGGGGCTATTACTCATGTTTCTAACCAAACGCAAACTCAACTCCCAACTAAACGAAATTTCCGAATATCGTTACCGGGATCGTATACACATTCCTTTTTTCAACTCTATGATTGACGAACAAGGTGAAATTGCAGCCGAACCGCCCGTGGATGGAGAATGGTCTAAGCTACGAGTTGGAGATACTTGGAAAGGCCGCGATTTGTATTTATGGCTAACGACAAATATAGAAGTACCCGCTACTTGGGCAGGCCGTAGAGTACTGGGTCGATTTGATTTTGGCGAGACGGGTGCTGGAAATAACTCCGGATTTGAATCCTTATTCTTTTTCAACGGCAAACCCTATCAAGGTGTGGATTCCAATCATACCGAAGTGTTCTTGCCAAATGAAACGGCAGGCACTCAGCTTCCACTGACCTTCCGGTTATGGTCGGGACTCGAAGGTGGCGGCCCAAAAAAGGATCAGACACATGGGATTCGCATGGCTGAAATTTGTTGGCTGGATGAACCAACGGATGATTTCTATTTTACCGCGCTTGCTGTAGTTGAGACGCTGAACGTACTCGATGCCAAAACACCAGAATATACACAACTTATGAGTGCAGTAGACCGCTCCTTTCTTCTGATCGACTGGTCTCGTCCAGGTTCAGACAACTTCTACGCTTCGATCGGGGAAGCCCGCAATTATTTGCGTGATGAAATTAACAAAATGGAGAAGTCCTCACCCGTCACAGTTACCTGTATTGGCCATACCCATATTGATGTAGCTTGGTTGTGGCAATTGAAACACACCCGTGAGAAATGTGCGCGTTCCTTCTCAACCGTACTACGTCTGATGGAAATGTTCCCGGACTATACCTTTTTACAGACTCAGCCGCAACTCTATGAATATATCAAAAATGACTATCCAGAAATCTATGAAAATATTCGTGAACGTGTGGCTGAAGGACGCTGGGAAGCTGGCGGAGGTATGTGGCTTGAGGCAGATTGCAACTTGACCTCAGGGGAGTCTCTAGTCCGTCAATTACTCTATGGAACTCGCTTCTTACGTAATGAATTTGGGGTTGAATGTGACTATTTATGGCTGCCAGACGTATTTGGCTACAGCTGGTCCTTGCCACAAATTCTAAAAAAATCAGGAATTAATACCTTCATGACCACAAAAATTAGCTGGAATCAATATAACCGGATGCCCCATGATACCTTTCAATGGCGTGGGATTGATGGCACAGAGGTGTTAACACACTTTATTACAACACCAGAGCCTTGGTCCGAAGAAGATTCTTGGTTCTACACTTATAATGGCCGGATTATTCCTAAGACTGTAAAAGGAATTTGGGATACTTACCGGGATAAAGAAGTAAATCGCAATCTGTTACTTTCTTACGGATATGGCGATGGTGGCGGGGGTGTGAACCGTGAAATGCTAGAGATGCGCCGTCGGTTAAACGATCTTCCCGGTCTGCCGAAGATTGAAACAGGAACAGCGGGAGACTACTTCCGTACCCTGCAAGAAACTGTTGCAAATACAGATCGTTATGTCCATGTATGGGATGGCGAGCTTTACTTAGAATATCACCGCGGCACCTACACAAGCCAAGCCTACAATAAGCGGATGAACCGTAAGCTTGAACTGCTATACCGTGAGGCGGAATGGCTAAATACACTGCAAAGTGTGATGACAGGTGACTGGTCTAACTATCGTCAGACCGATTTAGACGAGGGCTGGAGAATTATTTTGCGCAACCAATTCCATGATATTATTCCGGGCTCTTCGATTCGTGAAGTGTATGAAGACAGTACAATTGAGTATACACAAGCAGAAGCAATAGGTCAGTCTGTCTGGGAGCAATCCAGTAAGGCACTTGTGAGCGGAAATGAAGCCGGTAAATATACGATCTGGAACAATGCTGCTTGGGAGCTGACAGAACTCGTAGAAATTACTGTTGAAGCCGGGATGGAAACAGGACATTGGATAAGCTCAGAAGGAAAACAACTACAAGCTCAGCGTGAAGGTGACCGCTGGATCGTTGAAGTATCTAACATTCCTTCTCTTGGATACACAACGATCTCCTTCGTAGAAGATGTGAATTCTAAGTCACTAAGCGCTCCATTCAAGCTAAATGAATCAGGAATCTCAACGCCTCACTTCGAAATTGAGTGGAACGAACAAGGTCAATTAGTATCCATCTATGATATAAATGAACAAAGACAAGTATTAGCAAACGGAAGTCACGGTAACGTGTTCCAAGTGTTTGAAGATAAACCCCTAGCCCATGAAGCTTGGGACATTGACATCTACTATCAGCAAAAGAAACGTGAAGTCACCGACTGCCGCAGCATTGAAGTCATAGAAAAGGGTTCACTGCGATGTGTTGTACAATTCACATGGAGTTATATGGATTCCACGATTAAGCAGCAAATGATCTTACATGCACACCATCGTCGTATCGATTTCGTGACAAAGGTAGACTGGCATGAGCGACAACAGCTAATGAAAGTAGCTTTCCCTGTTGCGATACGAGCTACCGAAGCCACTTATGATATCCAGTTCGGTAATGTTACGCGTCCAACACATTGGAACACTAGCTGGGATTACGCTAGATTCGAGACTGTGGGGCATCAGTGGGCAGATTTATCAGATCGTGGTTATGGCGTTAGCTTGCTGAACGACTGCAAATACGGTTATGACATCAAGGATAATGTGATGCGTCTATCCTTAATCAAATCGGCAACGCACCCTGACCCTGAAGCGGATCAAGGCGAACATACTTTCACCTATTCTATCCTGCCTCATACTGGGGATTGGCTACAGGGTGACACCGTCCGTCAAGCTTGGTCCGTCAACAACCCTCTACGGAGCACCATGGGTCAAGCAGAAGTAGCAACCAAGTCGCTTATTCGCCTTTCTACTCAAAAGGTTATGGTTTCTGCGATCAAGAAGTCTGAGGATGGTCAAAAATTAATCGTACGTGTGCACGACTATTCCGGAAGCCGCCAGCAAATTGATATGACTAGCGACTTGAATATTATTTCGTGGCAAGAGTGTAATCTAATGGAGCGTCCTGAAGGGGAAGTCCACACTGAACCTGTCATTACTTTTATACTTGAACCTTACGAACTAAAAACATTTGAAATCGAAGCAGCAAAATTAATAAAGTAACATACACAATCGAGGTGTCCCTGTAGCCATGGATCAAAGGCTGCGAGGACACCTCTTTATATATTTTCTCACGATTGTTTTATGATTTTAGGTATACACCTTGTGTAATGAGTGATCTTGACGTATACTCCGAGTAAGGGAGAGATGGATATGAGAAAAATGAGGAAAATGAGGAAAATCACAATATTCACAGGTATTGGATTATTCAGCCTTGTTTTGATTGCCATGTTTGCAATCAGCGCTTTTGTAATCAAAAGACCGGCGACTACCACCCCCGTAATTGCGGAAGCGAAGCCTTACAAGTGGAATAAAGTCACGCTAGACGGAAATGTCATATCAAGTGATGGATCAGAGTATTTTTTGTGGAATAAAAAGGGTGAAAATAATAACTGGATCATCTTTTTTTCCGGTGGCGGAGCCAGCTGGGATGCCCAAAGTGCCGCACACCCCATCAAGCTTATGAACTTTATTAAAGGTGGAGATACAGGAAACTATTTCCAGAACATCCCCTTCTATATGTTGACATTGCTGAGAGGCATGATGGATACGGATAACCCTGCCAATCCTTTTCATGGCTGGAATGTGGTCTACCTTCCCTATTCAACCGGTGACTTCCATATCGGCAACCGCACAGTTGAATATAAAAAAGATGACGGCAGCCCCTTTACTATGCGTTATAACGGCAGCAATAATGTGCGAAGCAGCCTCGATTGGATATATGCCAACGTGGATAAACCCGGCAAACTACTGATTGCTGGCGAAAGTGCTGGTGGCTTCGGGTCCGCTTTTTGGGCTCCCGAGATCGCCTCTCATTACAAGAACTCCGAGATTTTCCAATATTCAGACAGTTCCTTCTTGAAATCAGACAAGTGGCCAAATGTTGTGAAGCAGGAATGGCAGGCAGACTTCGTGAAGAACTTCGGATATGCCCCTGAAGCGGATATCATCGGGGCAGCTTTTAAAGCGAACGGCCATCTACTTCCTGCGAATGCGATAATATTGCAATCCTACTCGGTATTTGACGAGATTCTAATCCACTTTCAGAACAACATCAACGATTACAAGGGGCCAAGAGATCAAAGCATCATTAATGAGTGGTCACAGGAAATGCGGCAATCTGTTTCTTCTTTGGCAGCCACTTTACCTAATTATTATTACTATCTCACCGACTATGGACTGAACGCTAAGACGGGTACAACTCCGCACACTTTTGCCACCAGAGAGACCTTCTTTCAGGCTGAACAGGATGGTGTGAAGCTTCTGAATTGGTTAGGTGATGCGATCAACCGGCAGAACCCCTATTCAGTGGGCAGCAAATTCCTAATGAATTCGAAGCCAGCTCAGAAATAGTGCTAGAAGCAGCGGAAGAGTTGCAACAAGACAGGAGAGAAAATCAATGAATTTGCGGGAAAAGCAAATGCAAATGACAAGGGAGATCATTAAGGATACAGCGCTTAGCTTATTCTGTGCTCAAGGTATTGAGCGCACGGATATGGCACAGATTGCGGAACAAGCCGGCATCTCCCGGCGTACTTTGTATCATCATTATAAAGACAAGGAAGAGTTAGCCGCTCAAATCTATGTCCTTAATCTGGAGCGGATGTTTGGACAGCTGCTGTTTGATTTTGATTTTGAACACCCTGTACAGTCATTGGAGAACATTCTCGATAAATATCTGGCATTAAGAGATCAGCAGGAAGCCCTGATCTACTATGATGCCATTTTTGGAGTTTACTACAGCACGCTTTCCAAAAATCCCGCGGAACTTCCTGACTTTAAGCAGGCTATGGAAGGCTGGTATTCACGGTTAATTCTCCTTGAGTCCATATCAGTCGCTCCGGAGGAAAAAAATAAGTGGCTGGACATTCTGCACAAGTCCACCCACCTGTATTTCATGTATTTACAAAAAGCCGTCATTATTACTCATCAGCGGGGGGGTGTGGTTACGGAGGAAGATCGGGTTATGGACCGGCAATTCAAGGATTTCATTATGTTTGGCGTACGGCAATCCAAGAATCAGACAAACCCTTAATTTCACTTATGGGGCAACCTGACGATAATCGTCGTTCCCGCTCCAACCGCACCGTCCACTTCTATGTTTCCCTGATGCAGGGAGACAATTTTTTTAACGATTGCAAGTCCCAAGCCATTGCCATTGTTGTTTCCATTCCGTGACTTGTCTATTTTATAAAATCTTTGGAATACGGCGTTGAACTCTTCCGGGGAAATCCCGATCCCGTTATCACTGATGGTGACCGATACATCTGCTGCACTGTCATCTATACTAATGCGGATGTTCCCGCCTTCAGGTGTGAACTTGATGCTGTTGCTCAGCAAATTCATCCATACTTGCTTCAGCTGATCTTCATCACCCTTAATTTTGACAGCTTCCGGCAGCTCAAGATCGATAACGATGCCTTTGGCTGACCATTGTGGCTCACAGGTCACAACGATGGTTCTAATCTGCTCGTCAAGATTGAAGGAACCTGCATTAAAAGGATGATGTTCAGAATCCAGGGAAGCGAGCTTCAGCAAATTATCACTTAACCTCGACAGACGTTCACTCTCTGCAATGATGATATCAAGATATTCAGAACGTTCCTCTTCCACGATTAGATCATTGTTCTGCAATGCCTTGGCAAAGCCGGAAATAGACGTAAGCGGTGTCTGAATTTCATGAGAAACGTTGGATACGAAATCCTGCCTCATCTGTTCCAGCTGCTTCAGCTCCCCGGCCATCTCCACATAGCTTTGTGTCAGTTCCCCTATTTCGTCTACTCGGTTTACTTTAAGCTCTACCTCGAAATCACCCTTGGCCAGCCTTCTTGTCGCATTCGTCAAAGCTTTGATCGGCTCCACCAAATATCTGGCGGCAATAAGAATGCATAGACTACCCAGTAAAAGCACGAGTAAAAGCACAAAGAGCAGCATCCGATTGACGATATTTTCGTTCTCGGCAGAATACTGCAAGAACATTGCTTGCCACTCCCCGTTAAACATAAAGGGCATCCCGATAAAGGTATCCTTATCTTTTGCGGAGGAACGATAGAGTTTTCCTTGCAGCACTTGTTTCACAGCCTCGGGGGTGATAGTGACGGCCGGACTATCCTTGAGCCCATAAAAGGTATATTCCACGGAATGATTATACAAGTGGATAGGGTATGCAGATACCTTAACCATACTATTCAAGAACTCGTCTGTATCCTCAGGCTTGGCGTCATCATAACGGTGAATGATCTCCTTCCCCACTGTGATCATTTCATTCTGTCCCTCGTTACTTATTTGTTTCTGAAAGACATACAAACCAATGAAAAAGGAACAGATCAGACTAAAGATAATGATGCCTAAAAACGTGAGAACGACGCGTACATACAATGTCTTGATCATAGCGCAGGGATCAGCCGGTATCCTAGGCCGCGGGCCGTTTCGATTTGAAATTGCTCGTCGTTACCGCAGAATTTCTCCCTCAACCGGCTTATATGCACATCTACAGTCCGGCCGTCTCCTTCATAGTTCAATCCCCAGATTTGAGAAATCAACTGTTCTCTTGTGAAGATTTGCCTAGGGTGACTAGCCAGCAGAAACAGTAGCTCAAATTCCTTCAAAGGAATCGTTACCGGTTCTTCATCACGCGTAACCTGGAAAGTGCGGCGGTTAAGCACCACATTGCCCAACTGCACAGACTGGGAAGAAACAACCAGCGAGCGTTTAAGCAAAGCTTTTACTCGCATCACCAGTTCAAGCGGATCAAACGGTTTGGTCAAATAGTCATCCGTGCCGAGTTGAAAACCTTTCACTTTATGTGCAGATTCTCCTTTAGCCGTCACCATGAGGAGGGGAATGTTGGCATCAGAGCGCCTGATTTCTCTGCACAGATCCCAACCATCCAATCCTGGCATCATAATATCTAGGATGACGAGATCGACTCGCGAGTTCTCTATAATGGACAGCGCTTTGGTGCCATCCCTGGCTTCTTTGAGGTCAAAACCTTCTTTTCGCAAAAACAAAGACATTAGCTTTCGGATGTTATCATCATCATCAGCAATAAGTATAGTAGCCACGATTGTCCTCCTCTCTTAAGCTTACATTATATATGATATATTCTTGACAAGAAACGAAGTTATCCGAACTGCCAACCCAACAGGTTCCAATAGTAGAAAAACAGAGTCATCACTACAGCCGAAAGTGCCACTAGTGTATAATGCACACGCTTGAAAGCTGTCCAGTATTTATTCTTCCAAACCAGTATAGCCGAGATTAGCAAAGCTAAAGTCAGTCCAACCAAAAGGATTGGCATAACTAAACTGAGAGAAAGCGAAAGACTGATACCGCTGAACTTCTGCATCGTATCCATGGACATAACCACCATAAATATCGTAACGAAAGATAGCAGCGCCCACCCAGCAGTTCCCGCAGATAAGCGGATGGCCCACTTTTCCGGAGGCGTCATCACCTTGATCTTGCGTCTGGAGAAGATTAGTCCAAGCAATGCAGTGATGAAAATCAACCCCGAGCCGCCAAGTACGATAAGCCAAAACTTATTCTGATTCAAGAGTGGCGTACGCTCCAGTGGCATTTCCGGTGCCATACCTAAGAGCATATGTGTAACCTTACCGGTATCATTTGTGCGGAAGCCAATTTGTTCGGTGCCTCCCTCGAGCTGGAACAGATTCGGACCGATTTCTCTATACAACTGTTGTTCACTACCACTTCCCAAAGATAGCTTATTATCCTTTACCTTAACATTTAGCTGGGCAAAAAAATTGAAAAATTTATCAATATCACTGTGGTTACGGCGTGTGAATTGATAGGTTCCCGCATATTTCTGAACAGATTCTGCAGAAGTGGAGAATTCAGGCTGCTTCGCTTCAGGATCGGGATAATAGCGCTCAAAAAAGGCATGGACTAGGCCTGCCGCGGAATCACCGCCCTGACCGCCGTTATAGGAAACAAAGATACCTACATGCTTGGCAGGCACAAGATAAAACTCTGTATTAAACATGGGGTCGGAACCACCATGAGTGATTAGTCTAAGACCATTGATGCGTTTCTCAGAGAACCCCAGATCTACTCCCGGCATACGTTTATCGAATTGGTACGCCGTTGAATGCATTAGTTCTGCAGTCTCCGTTCTAAGAATCTGCTGGTCACCATATTTCCCGTTCTGCAGATGGGCAATCATAAAGTGCGCCATGTCTACTGCTGATACTGTACCCGAGCCGGCAGGACGAAAGCCGCCCTCGAAGGTAGGTGTGCCAGGAATAAAGCTGCCGTTCTCACTCGTGTACCCTACAACTTGATTGGGTATGAATGACTCCGGCAAAGGCTCTACCACCGTCGAATATTTCATGTCGAGCGGATCGAAAATATACTTTTGTATATAGTCATTGTAAGGAACACCGCTGACTTCCTCCACAATCAGACCCGCGAGAGTAGCCCCGAAGTTCGAATAAGAACTCATCTCTCCGGGGGGTCTTACCCGTGCCAGCATATGCTTATTGAGTGTTTCCGAGATTGATCCCGGCAATTTGGCAGGGTCGGTAGTGATTTGATAACCCACTCCACCCTCTTCAAACCCCGCTGTATGTGTCATCAAATGGCGCATCGTGGTCGGCTCAGGATAAGTAGCAGGGATCTTCACTGATTTCAGGTAGGTGTTAATATCAGTGTCCAGATCTATCTTACCTTGTTCGACCATTTGCATCACCGCTGTCCAGGTGAACAGCTTTGTTGTTGAAGCGATTCGAAACATGCTGGTTGTCGGATTAACCGGTGCCGCTTCTTCCAGATTGGAACTGCCATAACCTTTGGCTAAAATAATCTTGCCGTCTTTTACAATGGAGATAACCGCTCCCGGAATTTGCAGCCGGTTCATATCTTTTTCCATAATTCCATCAACGAAGCTAGTCAGTCCCGCGGTATCATCGAGATTGGCAAATGCTTCAATTTGCGCTGCCGGCAGCGCGGTTTGACCCGTTTGGTTCTCAGCCGAGGCCTGTTTCCCGGGAAATACCAAGCTTGCGCCAAAGCCGGCACTAATCACAGCTAATAGGGTCAGACCAGCGATCAGCCTTTTTTTCATAGGTGTCAACATTATTATCCTCCGAGTCATCATTTATTGGGGTGGATGATCATCCGCCTAACACTTATAGAGATTATCAGAGTATTATGAATGGAACGTTAACAAGACAATAAAAAAACTAGACAGCAATCCACCCTTAAAAGTGACGGATCATAGTCTAGTTACATCAGAAAAATCTATAAAAAATCCCATAGCGAACGTATGCCTACCACCTTACTGTAGCTCAGTCCCGATCCCTTTTTCTCTAGCCTTCTTCACGAAGTATACCGCTGTTGCGATATCAAAAACCGCCATCCCCATCGGACAAAAGAAAATCGGCTCATCTGCTCTGAGTTCATTCAGGCAATGGCGCGAGACGACATCGGTAATCATTCGGGTATCGGCACGAGTTAACCCATGTTTCAGATGGAGCTGCTGTATGTCAGTATTCTCGCGGCACACCTCATCCCAGTCGTCGACGATTATGGCCTTCACCGAAGCTAATGCCTCAGGCTTATAATCACGCAGTGAAATATTCAGTAGAAGACTACCTTCCGCCGGAAGCATATCGATATATCTATGATTGGATACGGTACAGGTGATAAAGATATTGGACTTTCGATAAACGTCCGCCCACGTCTCCTCCACTTCTATCCTATCCTTATATATAGATGAGATGTCTGACAAATCTACTTCCCTTATATCAAAGATGCGGACACGTTCAACTCGATCTCCGTACAATGCCATAACCATTTGAAAATGATATTGCCCGATTGGTCCCCAGCCGATAATGCCAAGATGAATCCGTTCAAGTGAACGTGCCTGCAAAAAGTAGCCAATCATCAGTCCACTGATGGAAGCTGTCCTTACGATGCTGGGGAGCGGAGAGCTTAGGACGGATATAGGCTCGCCCGTAATGGGATCATTCAAGACAATGATGCTATGCGCGCGGGGAAGACCAACCTGGATATTATCCGGGAAGCTGGAAATCCATTTGATCCCTGCTGCGTTCACATTCCCCCCTACGTATGCGGGCATTGCAATAATACGATTTTGAGGATTTTTATACCTTAGATAAGGTTTTACGGGCTGCGCATAATCTCCAGAATCAAGTATGCGCACCGTAGTTTCTATCGATTCCACGAGAGAAGGCCAATCAAGTCCCACCTCCCGGATGTCCCGATCGTTTAAATACAGCATTCCACAACCTCCTTTTGCCGTTCGTTAAGCAAGGACATCTCCACCGTCAGCCGAGAACTCCTGCCCAAATTCATTCTGAATCCATGGGTCAGAGTATACCGTATCGAGGTAACGCTCCCCTTTGTCATGCAGGATCACCGCACAGACAGATCCTGGAGCCAATTCTTGCTCCATACGCCTAACAGCGGCAAGGTTAGCCCCTGAGGATGCACCGGCCAGAATCGATTCATTCTGAGCGAGTGCTCGGCATCCTTTTACGATATCCAAGTCTGAGACATGCACGATACGGTCGATTAAATCCGTTCTGCAGAAAGGGGGTACGATGCCAGCACCCAGTCCCGGGAACCGCCGTTTCTCTTTGTTGCCACCAAAAATAGTACTTCCCTCCGCATCGACGGCAACAATCTTAGTCTTCAGACCATGATCCCTTACATATTCCGCGAGACCTCGAATCGTGCCGCATGTACTTACGCTGCAAAACAAATAATCTACTTCGCCAAGCTCAGTCACGATTTCTTTCATGGTCGTATGGTAGTGGGACAAATAGTTATTTGCGTTTGCATATTGATTCGGCCAGTAGCTGCCCGGTATTTCCTCCAAGAGTCGCTGCACTCGATTCAGTCTAGCAGGCAGATATTCACCGGTCTCGGGGTCGGGATCGCTAACAAAGTCAATTTTTGCAGTTAATGTTTTCAGAATCTGCAGATTTGTTGTGGTAGTTCTTGGATCAACCACGCTAATAAACCGCAGCCCTAAATATTGGCAAATCATCGCCAAGCTAATCGCCATATTTCCCGAACTTGACTCAATAATAGTAGTTCCCGGCCCGATTTTCCCTTCCTTCCATGCCTCATGGATCATCCGCAGAGCTGGACGGTCTTTCGCACTTCCTCCCGGATTTAGCAGTTCCATTTTTGCGTAGACTTCGAACTCACTGTTCTGGAACAAATTATTCAGCTTGATTAATGGCGTTTTTCCGATAGTCGACAAGATACCGCCTTGGATATTTATGTCCACCTTAGCTTTGTCCTTCTGATAATACAACTTCTTGTTCTTGACCTGCCCGTTGGCCAGCGACTCCCCTTTAGCTACTATAATGATCTCAATATCATCAAGCAGATGGTTGCGAATCATCATCCCGATTTCCGGAACACACTCCCTGATTTCCTCTTTAATTACCGGAATAATAGAGGGCTTCACAGATTTACTCTTGATATAAATAGAGAGCGCATTGTTTTTTACCTTGACCCGAATGATTGCATCTTCAATATGACGGTATACGACCTGCTCAATATCGTACAGGCTGATCTTCTCACCGTGCTTCAGTTCTTGACCCACTCTTTTTACAATGGACTCAAAGCTTTGTTGTTCAACCCCGTCTATCATCACAGGCCTAAAATCCCTTACGACGTCATAAGTAACAAAACGAAGGGCTGGCAGCATCTTGCGGACAGTTGAGGTAAGCACCAGAATACTTTCATTGTTCCGAAGCGGCCTTACTTCTTCGTCTAACTCCTGAACCCCGATTCCTTCCGCAAAAATTCCGTCGGCAAAAATGTACCTGCCGTGATCATGGGAGTAATAAGCGATCGTACCGATTTCAATGGAGCCGTAAGTATCGATGATATCTCTAGGATCAATACCAAACAAGCCAGCCATATTCCGCTGCCACTCAGGCGGAGCAATTTCCCCTACCAAAATAATCTTGCGAATTCCGAATTCACGCGGGTTTCCGGCAGCATATACGATATGGTCAAGGATGGACGGCATCGTATAGAGCAAGTCAGGTTTAAAAGCTTTAAGCTGTTCAATATGCTGTTCGATTGGCAGTTCAAAGGGTATTGAACTTTTCTCCAATCCTAACCTTTCAAAAATGGTCAGCGCAGTGTTTGCTGCATGTCCAGTGCCCATATCCGCCAACGCTCTGTTACATCCGCTTCCCGCAATAAGCTCGCCGAATAGCTTCGTTTTAATATCCACATAGTGTTTGTCATCTTCCTCAGAGTAAAGGATTGCTTTTCTACGGCCTGAGCTTGTACCAGACGTCCTATAAATAGTCCAAGAAGGATCGATGGGTTGGTTATAATAGAAGGTTTCAAGTATTTTCGAAGACATAAGAGGTAAGTTCTGCAGGTTATAATTCGTTTTCTCCCCATCGATCAGCCCCTTGTACCAAGGGTATTCGTCCATTACTTCTTGCACCTTATTCTGCAATTTCCCGAGCAGCATCATAGCCGCCTCCCGTTGACCGCATGCTGCAGCCCAAGTTTAATAAATGCCTCCAATATTCATATGTAGAATTCTTTGCATGTGTTCTATTATTCTGTGGTTGCCCAAGCAAAAACTGCGTATTCCCGTAATATAGCCTATAGATATATAGAACGGAGGAACAAAATGAAGGAGCCAATACGGCGGATATCCAATAAGCTGACGAAAACAAGGGTACTGCTTAGAAAACAAGAGCTAAGGAAGTACATCCCGGTAACGAAAAAAATGAATAAAAACGTACTCTATGAGATGTTGCAAAAACATAAAATGGTGTACATTAAGCCCTGCTGTGGATCTTTGGGACAGGGTGTAATCCGGATTGAAAGATCGCAAGATCATTCCTCCAAAAAACGACCAGCCTACAGCTATCAGTCCGGTACGCATAAACATACATTTTCTGATTACGAGATGGCTTATCGGGCAATCTCTAGCGAGACCCAAGGAAAGTCCTATTTGGTGCAAAAAGGGATTTGGCTTTTGGTTTATGAGGGAAGGCCATTTGATATCCGGGTTATGGTGCAAAGAAATCTTAAGGGTGGGTGGGAAGCTACAGGCATTGCGGGTCGCGTAGCTCATCCTCGCAAAGTGGTTACGAATGGGAGCCAAGGGGGAACGATTTATCCGGTAGAGGCATTATTAGAATCCTACACAAACGTAGAGAATAGTAGCGCGTTGATCCGGTCCATGCAACAAATCGGAGTGAACTCCGCCAGACAGCTGAGCACAGCCTATCCCGGCCTGCAGGAAATCGGTGTGGATATTGCTTTGGATCGACGCCTTAAACCATGGATCTTGGAAGTAAATACTGCCCCCGATCCGTGCCCGTTTACCAAACTGAATGACACCAGCATGATTGAGCGAATCGTCAAATATGCAAAAGCCTATGGCCGCACATACAATCTTAAATGCATGAAGTCCAAACAGGGTATGGTCTGAACGGATTTGATTGGTAATAATACAAACAGCCCTGATATATAAAAATCTCTACCAGAGCTGTTTGTGTTGTTTTAGAATTCGGAGTCGCTCACCTTAACAAGCATCTTCCCGAGGTTCGCACCTTGGAACAATTGCAGGAATGCTTCAACCACATTATCGAATCCTTCAACAACTGTTTCTTCATATTTTAATTTACCTTCTGTTAGCCATTTTCCAAGCTCTTGAAGGCCTTCTGACTGGCGGGCTGCGTAATCACTAAGAACGAATCCTTTGATAAGGGAGCGGGTTTTGATCAATCTGCTCTGAATACGTGGACCCATATCTCCATCTGTACTATTATAGGAAGAAATAGCGCCACATAGGGGAATACGTGCATAATCATTAAGCAAGCTCATCACAGCATCTGAAATCGATCCACCCACGTTGTCAAAATAAACATCAACACCATTTGGACATGCTTCTTCCAAAGCCTGGTCTAAATTTTCCGTTGTTTTATAATTAATGGTTGCATCAAAGCCAAGTTCTTTTTTCAAATAGTCGCATTTATCATCGCTACCTGCGATCCCAACGACACGAGCGCCCTTGATTTTGGCAATCTGTCCAACAAACATCCCCACTGAACCCGCTGCTCCAGACACTACGACAGTCTCTCCTTCTTTCGGCTGCCCGATATCAAGTAAACCGAAATATGCAGTGAGCCCTGTTAAACCTAGAACACTTAAGTAAGCCGATACAGGTGCAATCGAATCATCGATTTTGGTTACTGCTTTAGCATCTACAGTATTATATAACTGCCAGCCCAGCATACCGATGACTTTATCTCCAGCTTTGAATAACTCCGATTTGGATTCTACGATCTCTCCCACAAGTCCTCCAGCGATGACTTCATTAAGCTGATACGGAGGAATATACGATTTAGAATCATTCATTCTTCCGCGCATATAAGGATCCACTGACAAATACAACGTACGTACAACAACTTGTCCTTCTTTTGCTTCAACTACAGGAATATCTTTGAACTCGAAATTTTGCTGGGTTGGCATGCCTACAGGACGTGAAATTAACAGGACCTGTTTATTTTTCAACTGATTCATAGATCACTACTCCATTAATATTTATTTTTGCTGCTACCTATAACTATTAACCAAACCCTGTACATGATTATCAAATAGTTATAAAACTATCAAACTATCAAGAAAAAATTATAGGTTTCCGGACATATTATAAACTGTCCAAGAAACCCGGTAATAATTCGCTAAACGTATCCTCTCGAAGCTGGCTAATCTTATTCTGCCCCATACGTGTGACACTTACTAAATCAGCTTCATACAAAATCTTCAGATGGTACGACACATTGGATTTGTCCATTCCCATAGATTCACCAATGGACCCACATGTATTGTTCTCCTTATGGAGATGAAGATAACGAATCATTTCAATTCGTTTCACTTCTGCTAATGCTTTAAAAATCTTCACTCGCTTATCATCATCTTTTAAGGAATATTGTTCGATAGTCATAAAACTATTGTATTCTTCTGATTGCGCAAAGTCAATTTACAATCCCATTTCTAAATCGGTTTCATTTTTATATAATATACCAATCGGCATTAGCGCGGATCTATTTATAAGTAAAGAGGGGTGGTAGAAATGGACATTACCAAATACGAAAATCTTGTTCCCCGTGTTTTTTTGTTCGTTGATCGCCGATCCTTCCCGGATTGGGAGATTACGAGGAGTAAAATTGATTTCCATGATCTTACCTTCATCGTAGAAGGAAAGTCTGACTATTTTATTAATGGAGAGAAATTCACGGTTGAAGCCGGGGATATGCTCTATGCCCCTTCTGGCAGCATTCGGGAAGCTCAGACTTTCAAGGAGGCACCCATGCGTTCTTTTGCCTTCAATTTCTTCTGGGAGGGTGAGGACAATCATGTGCAGCTCCCTTTTGAGACTGTAACTAGGAATTGGAGAACTAAAGAGATTCTAGAGGATATTAAAGAATTCTCACATATCTGGATGGGCAAACAACCTTTCTACAAAATGAAGGCCCGGGCCATCTTTCAACTGATTGTGTACCGCTTATTAAGTATCGCCCACCATCAAGAAACACCTCTGATAGATCTAAGAATCCAAAAAGTGATGACCTATATCATGGATCATTATTCGGAGGAAGTTACGATCAAGGAGCTGGCAGATTGGGTTGCCCTAAATCCCGTATATCTTGGTAAGCTGTTTAAGCAGAACACTGGCTCCACCTATAAAGAATTTATAAACAAGGTGCGCGTGAACAATGCTGAGATGATTCTATCGGCAGGTGGTTTTAATGTGTCCGAAGTGGCAGCGCACTGTGGTTATCAAGATGTCGCCTACTTCAGCAACGTTTTCAAAAATATAAAAGGTTATCCTCCGTCATCTGCCCTGAAATAACGGAGGATTCGAAGCAACAACCTAGTTGTTCGCCCTTTTAATTCAACCTAACTAAGAATGGACGCCGTCCCGCTAGTATAAAAGCTCTCCTCCGGCCCTAAATAGGAATAAGGAAGCTGGGCAGCGGACAATACAAGCTTTTGCAGAACCAGACCCGCATCCAATCCGTAAAAGCGGAGGGTATGAAGACCCTTCGTTAAAGCATGGCAGGTGGTCACAGCATGAATATTGTCCATAACCGCGCGGCACCATGGTTCATTATCATGATTGCCGCCTTCAAAGTTCGTTGGTAAAGCATCCTTAATCACGGGTCCCTGATCATCGAAACCTATCGCATATTTTAACCCGCTAGTTTGTGACAGATTGTTTGTCGGCGCAATATACGCGGTTAAGCTATAATCGGTGTCCTGCTGCACTAGAATCCGATATTCCAGACAAGGTGCATCCTCCGGTTGTTCAAAAGATACAGCATCCGGAAACATTTTAACCGAGGATAAAGAACGTCCATAGCTGTCAATGGTCTTCCATACCACCCCTGATTTCGAAACACGAGTTATGGTATGCTCCGCTTCAATGGACACGATATTATGGGTCTCGATGAATGTCATCGGTGGCACATCCGGAAGGTCTATCCAATCCACGGCTGCCTTCACCTTAACTATATTCCCGGCACCGGAGATCGTAATTTCGCCCGTCGATTCTTCTTTGACCTTCTCCCAATCTACGGAAACCTGAAGCGTCTCCCCTGCCTCAATCCAGCCGCGTATTTTCTCAAGCTTGATCCAATCTACGCTGCTCCGCACCTGATATTCAAAACCCGCTTCTCCACCGTTACTGATTGTGATGCGATAGTTTTCTTTTTGGAGATTTGTAAATACCGGAAGATTAGCTGTGCCGGAAATATACGCTTGTTCCGTTCCTTCCACATCGACAATCATTAAAGAACCTCTGGCGGGCGTCAAGGTGTTTACATCCGGATATTTCCACCCTTCTGCATTCCAATGTATATACCCTACATGAGGGGAACTCATCATTCCCTGCCATTTTCCATCCGAAATTCCGCTATTATAAACCAGCTCCAGATACTTATCCCGTTCGATGGTTTCGCGGGTCAGAGCAGCGTAAGTATTTGCCAACATACTATTTCGTTCAGCGTATAGATGGTTCAGTCCAGCATAAATTTGCATTTTGACCACATTGGCCGAGGCAACAGCAGGGAAATATACGAGCTGGAAGTAAGCATCCTTTAGTTGTTCCGGGATTAGCTCATCGTATTTGCCGGCAGCCTTCTCGATCATCACCGCTTGCTCCAGAACTCTGTGCGCCTCATTGTAATGGATAGGACTGAAGGTGGACGGATAAATAATTTCAGGCTTGCGCCGACCGTTCATCCGGGTATAATCCCCTAACAATTGTGCGATTCCCAGACATGTCTCTTGTTCCAGCGCATATCCGAATTGCTGCTCTACCCAACGGTTGGTGTATTCCACAGTCCGATTGATTGCACCTGTCCCCCAAGCCTCAAAATCGTAGGCCAAATCCAGAAAGTAGGAAATGGGCAATTCCATAGGCTTCAAATCTCCGACGTTCACAATCCATACCTCACGGATGCCATAGTCAAATGCCATACACATTTGCTCCCAGACTTTTTCAAGCGGGGTCGTATTTAACCATTCATAGGAATGCGGACCACCATGGTAGTCAAAATGATAATACATCCCCCATCCTGCGCTGCGGTTACGTTCGTTTTTCGTCGGGATTTTGCGGAGATTGCCAAAGTTATCGTCAGCAAGCAGGATCGTAACGTCATTCAGAACATCCCAGTCCTTCAACCCTTCCACCCCGGCAGTGCCATACCAGTACTTCTCAACTTCCTTATAAACGGCCAAAATTTGCGGCGCATGTTCAAGATTGTATTTCTTCAATAGTTCTTTTTGCGTAAGTATAATGTCCTTCAGCAGATCAATATTCTCCTGGTCGGAGCCCTCCAGCGCAGAGTCACTTTCCCCCCGCATGCCTAGAGTAATCAAGTTATCAAAGTCCTGATTGCGCTTGATTCCGTCTTCCCAGAAATCTGTAATCGCCTGTTTATTACGGGCGAAATCCCATAGGTTACTTGTTCCGTATTGGCTGTATACCTTCTGCCATTCACTGCCTGCCCGGAATAAGGGTTCATGATGGGAGGTCCCCATAATAATTCCGTATTCTTGTGCATGCTTGGCGTTGGCAATCGGGCTGCTTTTACCATTCAGGCTAAATTCGGCGCTCCACATCGCCGGCCATAAATAATTCCCCTTCAAGCGAAGAATGAGTTCAAATACCTTGTCATAGAAATCTTCATTAAAGTCACCAAATCTTTGAGTTACCCAAGAACCTAAAGACGGCCAGTCGTCATTCAAAAAAATACCTCTATATTTAACCGAAGGCTCCTTGGAGATCACATGAAGCTGGTTATCAGGAATGGACAATGCCGGCTTCTTCTCCGGCACAATATCCGCCCAGTACACCCAAGGACTAACTCCAATCTTTTCGGAGAGCGAATACAACCCGTAAATCGTCCCTCGTTTATCACTTCCTACAATGACGAGCGCCTTGTCCACTCCCGCTGTGGGTTGTTCAACCACCTGAATTTTATAACATTCTCTTTTATTTTGGATGGCCGATACATCAACGGTTCCCTCCGCGATTAAATCATCGATAAAATCATTGCTGCCTATCGATCCAGCGATTATGACTGTTCCATCCAATTTGTTCAATTGTGTATATATCTCAGGTTCTACCTCTGTTACCTGTTTAACATCTGCTGCAAAAGACTGTGCCACCCGGCGTAATCCCTCATAATCTTTCCCCTTGGGGTCCACGTAAATCTTGGCAGCACTGCCCTGCTTCACAAGGTGCAATTCCTTCGTAGGCATGATAATTCTCCCCTTAAGCATCCTATTTTCGTATGACTAGGCACATTATATAAGTAAGCGATTTCAACATCCATGTGTAAACTAGCAACTTTTTGTAATTATTAAATGAAACTTTGTTTATCGGTTGAACGATCTGGATATTTGGTGTTACTGTTAACAGGTATTCCTTCTAACAAAAGCATGTTTTTTGCAAACGCATCCATAACAAGAAAAGCTTATACAAAAAGCGAGGATGATCAATATGAAAAACAATAACGGGGTCATTACAGGTGGCAAGATTGAAGGTCCAAAGGCGCCCAAGGACCCGGCTGAACGCAGGAACGGTTTTTTTGTGCTCTACGAAACAGCGATTGAGGCGACAGCCCGGGCCGAAGGTCCACCTTCACAGGAAGTTTATCTGGAAGGTAACTATCTAATCGACAAAGCCAGATATATTGGCGGCGTCACTGATGAGACAATACTGGAGCTGCTAGGAAACTGCGTTGGATTCCGCAAATTAGTCCATAGTATCGGAGTGTCTGTGAGAAGGGATCATGAGCAGAACGAGCCCATCTCTTTTCTATTGCAGAACTGGGGCAAAACCAGCAAATACGAAACAGGCAGCAGCATACGTGTGCCCTGTCCCTCCGACGGTTCAGAAGTCCTCTTGAAATTAGAGGATTTGGAATGGTCTGAAGAGGATGCAGTGCTCGGCAAATTCGCTTTTGAATTTAAACATGAAGGCGAACTGGCCATCGCGAGTATAATTTTTTATTTGCATGACGGTTATTCTGTACCAGAGCTAATCATTGAACCGCCTGTAGCGTTTGATTCTAACGAATACCGGGAGATCATTACCCAATCCTTGCTTCATCCGGGCAATAATAAAAGATTAAAAACGGCCATCCATAAGGCTATAAAAGGTGAGGATGTCACGATTGCTTATATTGGGGGTTCCATTACTCAGGGAGCAGGCGCTAAACCGATCCATACAGAATGTTATGCCTACCAATCGTATCTGAGATTTAAGGAATTATTCGGTACGAATGGTGGCGAGAACATCCATTTTGTGAAGGCTGGGGTAGGTGGAACACCATCCGAGCTTGGGGTCATCCGTTATGAAAGGGATATTCTCCGAGAAGGTTCTGTAACACCTGATATCGTGGTGGTAGAATTTGCGGTAAACGACGAAGGTGATGAAACGAAAGGCAACTGTTTTGAAAGCTTATGCCTAAAAATACTTTCCGCCGATAATAGACCGGCTGTAGTTCTCCTGTTCAGCGTGTTTATGAATGACTGGAACCTGCAGGAACGGCTCTCCCCCATTGGCCGGCGTTATAATCTTCCTATGGTTAGTGTAAAAGATGCGGTATCCGGGCAGTTCCGCCTAAGCAAAAATGAGGGGAACATCCTCTCAAAACGGCAATTTTTCTATGATATCTATCATCCTACTAATGATGGTCACCGGGTGATGGCTGATTGTCTGGCTTATTTATTCTCCGAAACCCACAAAACGCTAATGGACGAAGATGATCTCCTATTGGATCAACATCCGGTCATCGGGAATGATTTTGCGGGAACCCTTCTGCTGGACCGCAAAAGCCATATTGACGCAGGCAGGATCGAGGTGGGCGGATTTTCGAGGATCGATACCGATTTGCAGCGGGTAGAAATGGATGCCAATCCTTTTGGAACTCCGGAATTCCCTCATAATTGGATGCATTCAGCGTCTTCTGGGGAACACAGCTTCAAGCTGACGATAACAAGCAAAAATCTTATCCTCGTATACAAGGATTCTGGCAGCAGCGAATTCGGCAAGGCGAACATTTACGTCGATGGTTGTCTTGTAGTCACCGCTGATCCACATGAGAATAACTGGACACATTGCAATCCGGTAATTCTTTATCAAAATGAGGTTAGCGGGGAGCATCAGGTAGAAATCAGAATGGTGCCGGAAGATCAGGACAAGTCTTTTACTATACTTGGCTTCGGCTATAATGCTTAGTGAGTTGACCTAGAGAGATGATAACCCCGATGTAATCTACATCGGGGTTATCCTTATTGTATCGCATGGAATTTTGTCCATTTCCCTCTAACGTACCGCCAAATAAACAGAACCCCTTTGATCAGCCAGTCGCAATAAACTGCGATCCACGTTGCAAACATATCCATATGCAGCCAATATACCAATATATAAGCAAACATAATTCTACAACAAATCATAGTAATCATACTGATGACCAAAGGAAATTTGGCGTCTCCAGCAGCTCGAAAAACCGTGGGCAGCGTATTTCCAAAAGGCCAGATCAACATCATAACGATCGCATGACTCCACACAATCTTTGTTGCCCAGAGTTCCGCTTCTGCTGAAAAATGATAGATGCTCAATATGCTTGGAAATAAAGCTAAACTCACAATAGAACTGACTACCTGTGCCATATAAATAAAACCAATAATCCTTCTCGTATAATATCTAGCTTGAGCATAATCCCCAGCCCCCACACATCGAGAAATAACAACAGACAACCCTAAACCAATCGCCATCCCAGGTAATGCCTGCAAGGAAGCAATAGTACTTCCTACTGAATTTGCTGCTATTGCCGCCGTTCCAAATGTGGACACCAAACTCAATATCAATAACCTTCCAATATAAAACATGCCATTTTCCAGCCCATAAGGGACACCAATTCTCATAATCTGTTTGATCATCTTAGTATCAAATTTATGCCGCAAGGTCTTTTTCAGATAGAGGAGATTCTTAGGGTTAGAGATTAACACAAGAATACAAATAGCAGCGCCCGTTCTGGAAATTAAAGTTGGAATCGCGATGCCGGCTGTCCCCATGTCAAAACCATAAACCAATAGCGCATTCCCTGCTATATTCACAAGATTCACAACCAACATAATTTGCATAGGCAGCTTGGAGTTTCCCATCGTTCTGAATACGGCTGCACCTGCATTATATAGAGCCAAGAAAGGAACGGAAGCCCCAACAATTAATAAATAAGTATTGGCATGCCCATATACCTCTTCTGTAATCGTTCCAAAAAGCCCATTTAAAATAAAACCCTTCAGCAAATAAATCAATATCATAATCACTAACCCAGCTGCACCCGTAAACCAAACTAATTGATTCGCTGCTTCTCTAGCCTGATGCGCTTGCTTTTTTCCAAGATATTGACCGACAATTACCGTTCCTCCAGTAGCTAATGCTGCAAATAAGCTAATCAACAGTAACATGACCATTTCAACTAAAGATACACCCGATACTGCTGATTCTCCAACAGAAGCTACCATGATAGAATTCACCAACCCTACCAATGCTTCTAATAATTGTTCAATAATTAATGGCAGGAATAATTTCATTAGTTCTTTGTCTGAAAATAATCTTGGTTTCGTAATCGCACTTTCCAGTTTACTCATAGGATTAGCTCCGTTTTGTATTGGTATTAAATCTATGGTAAATTCAAAAGCGATAAATATCTAATACCTATGTTGGATTACGTACCATGCCTAAAATGCATATATATATGACAATGCTAATATATCAGCTGTAATTTGAAAGGATGTTAAAAATAATGGATGTGCGTGTTCTCAGATATTTTTTAACCGTGGCTAAGGTTGGTAATATAACAAAAGCAGCAGAAATTCTCCACATTACCCAGCCAACATTAAGTAGACAGCTTATGGATCTAGAAGAAGAATTGGGAACCGGCTTGTTTATTCGGGGAAAAAGACAGATTACATTAACAGATAGTGGACTTCTCTTTCAGCAGCGGGCAAAAGAAATTGTTGCGCTATTGGATAAAACAGAACGGGATCTGGCAGAGCAAAAAGAGCTAGTTGGCGGAGTAGTTTCGATAGGTTGTGTTGAATCCTCTGTATCCAGGGCATTACCAAAGTTACTAGAAGAGTTCTCCAATCGGCATCCGAAAGTACAATATGAAATATATAGTGCGGATGGTGATGATATTCGAGAAAAGCTAGACCGGGGAAATATTGATATAGGTATATTATTGGAACCCATTGAAGCCGCCAAATATGACTACATTCGTCTGCCTTATCAGGAAAAGTGGGGAATTCTGATGCGACGGGATGACCCTCTAGCCCAGAAAATCTCTATTGGAATTGAGGATATTCTTTCTTTACCTCTAATCCTCCCCCGCCGTACTCTTGTACAAAATGAAATTACGAGCTGGCTTGGAGTTGAAAATGGCAGCTTATGTATCTTTGCCTCACACAATCTGCTGACAAATGCCATGCTGCTGGTAGAACAAAAGCTTGGGTATGCCATTTGTGTGAGTGGTTCATATACCATCCGAGAAAGCGAGCAAACTTGTTTTGTTCCATTTGAACCTGAACGTACGACAGGTCATGTATTAGCTTGGAAAAAGAACAATCTATTTAGTTCCGCAACAGCACGTTTTATTCAATTTATAAAAGATACCTATCATTAAACTCGCGAATCTGTAAGCATATAGCTAAAAAAGCTGCCTCCGATCGTGTACCGGAAGCAGCTTATAGCCCAACATTATAAGGTAATCCTGAGCAGTAGGGTGGCTTAGCAAAATCCATCCGCTACTTCCTAGTTCTTTGCAATATGTTACATGATTGATTGCGTTATGTTGGATTCATGACTCGGCAGCTTCTTATCCAAAATAGCCTTCACATCTTTAACAAGCTGTACGGACGCTTCAATCTCCAACTTGCTTGTTGAAACACTTTCAATACTGCAACCAATAGGAATTCCCTTCTCCAGCCCGAAATCTAGTAATTCTTCAAAGATTTTTTGCGATAGCTGGATTGATTTATCCAAAATATCATTCGAGTATTTCAACTCGTTTTCTAACCATCCCGGGATACTGATCCCTAACCACTTCATAAATTGTAATGTTTTCGCGGTACCGCATGGTGCAAGATTAAATAAAATAGGAACCATCTCAAAACCGTTATTTGTATAGTAATAATATAAATCAGACAATAAATTCTTTGATGCCTCTACATTATAAGTTGCCTGTGTAATAAAAAAGTTGCACCCATTGTTGGTCTTTTCGACAACCCGTATATGCTCATCATTCTTTTTTATATGTCTTTCCGGAATGACAACTCCGCCAAAAGTTAAATTGTTATTTAGCTGTTTACTTAGCTTATAAGCCTCTGGTAAATTCAATTTCACCTCTTGTTTACTTGACGAAGCGCCCACATACACGGAAAATCTATCTTCATTTTCGTCAGCTTTAACCCAATCCTCGAACTGAGCTCTAGTATCATTACCGACGCACCGGTAAATTATTTTCGGGACCTCCACCTGTCTTAGATATTTATCACCATAGACAGCCGGATCAATCGTTGGTAAATAGGGATAAGGTCTTTCATGATCCACTCTGTCTACTTCTTCCTGAACGTCGTACAGAATTAACGCATCTAAATCAAGGTTTTTAAGTCTCTCAACCTGTTTCCGGGCGATTTCCGAGACCTTTTCTGGTGCGTGGCTTGCCTTCGGTGGTGTCATCCCATATGTTATAATACCCGGTTTTTTGCTCAATATTTTTTGTTTAAATGTATTCTCTGCCGCTCCCAAATTATAAAACCCCTCTACTCGTCGCTTTTAAGATAAGGTTACCATGGCAGGCTTAATATGTGTAACTTCTATTTACTATATCTAGTTATATTTTAAAGCTATGATTCCCTAATGATGCTTATCGAGTAGTACATGTTGACAACCGTTTGGTGTGACTATAATATTAGAAGTCCTGCCAACCTTAAAGCTGGCCATAAGGGGACCGAAAGGTTCATTCTTATTTAAAAAGGGTGAGTATTATGAATAAAGAAGAATTAATGGAAAGCGCACGTAACACAAAGAAAGCTGCTTATGCCCCTTATTCTAAATTTCCAGTTGGAGCAGCCTTATTGCTTAAAGATGGAAATGTTATTAATGGAGTAAACGTAGAAAATGTATCTTTTGGCGCTACTAATTGTGCAGAGAGAACAGCAATCTTCACGGCTATTACAAAGGGCTATACTAAAGGTGATTTTCAGGCTATAGCTGTAGCAGGTGACACAATGGATTTTCTGCCGCCATGCAGTATCTGCAGACAAGTATTATCGGAATTCTGTTTGCCCGACATGCCTGTCTATTTAACCAATGAGAAAAAAGAGATCTTAGAGCTGAGTTTAAAGGATTTATTGCCTTATGCATTCAAGAATTTAGATATGTAAAAATAATTCCTCTCGTAGTGGAATAACAAAAACACGCGTACCTGTGTTAGACAAGTACGCGTGTTTTGTGTTAAAAAGCTTAGTCAGAACACAGAGTTCACAGAGCAGACACACCGCGTAAATACGTTGTTACTTACCAAATCGCAATTCCAACCTTATCTTTTTCTTTAAATGCTACCTTTATCATTTCCAAAGCATTTCTTACCCTAAATTCAATAAATTCTTTATCATAGTCTGTATGTAGTTCTATAGTATCTAAAACTCATTTAGTTAAAACCTCTCAATGAACATCATCAATAATAAAAAAAACAAGCGATCCATTGAGATAAAAGGTTAACACTTCCTCTCGATGATCGCTTGCTGTCCGTTGTAATTAGTTTTGTCACTAAATCAAAGGCCGTAAGGGGCTAATCGTAAGATCAAAATGTCAGTAACAATAATTAGATTTGTCACTAAACATATTTATTGTAATAGAAAATGTCACTTTAACAGAAAAGTAAACATAAAAAAAGTCGATCATTATTTGATCGGCTCTTTTATGCCTTCTCACTATTTAAACTGCATAATGGATTTTACCATTACGTCTGCTGATTACACCGTTTAGTTCAGAAATATCTGTACCTGCTAAAATAAACTTCACCCCAGTTTCTTTCGAAAGATATTTGAATAGTTCAAAAGGAACACTATTTGTTTGCCCTCTTTAAGTTTCTGAATATCGTCGAAAATTAGGTGAGTAATTTTTTTCTCATGAAGCAAATTCTTGATAAGCATTTTTTGTTTAGCTGACTGATAAGTACGTACAGAAGGAAATTCAAGGTCCTTTAGAAATGATAGAATAAATTTAGAGGAACTTAGATTACTCAATGGAAAATTCATAAAATATGCTGATTTTACTTCATAAGCGTATCTTCTTAAAACTGTTGTTTATCCTTTGCTATCTGGGGCTATAATAAAGTAAAAGATCTTGTCATTGTGATTAATAAACTCTTATATTCCTGTTTGAACTGTTTTCATAATTTAAATAATCCACATTCCATCATAATCCAGATAAATATTCACTTCACTATCAGTATTGTCATAATAAAAGTATTTAAACATGTAGCTTTATGAATATTTTTAATGATTGCACTTAATTATAGTATCGGAAACTTAAAACCTATTAATTCTAAATGTCCGTAAACTTTCTCTGAATCATCAATATTCATTATCTTCCCAAAGAACTTCTTCTTGCAAAACTCTTCCCGCTTCCCCTTCTCTTTAAAATTTATAGATTATAAACATATCTCGTTATTATTTTCCCCTTGTGAATTTATATAACCTGCTTATAGAAGCATATATCTAAAGCCTTACATTTTCATTTTCACCTTAAATCACTAGTCTTTTTTCCTGTATATTTTTAATCATAATTAATTGAATAAAAACGTGCCAAAATATCAGAAAGATAATTTACGAATAGTTTAATCAAACTTATATATGGGAATAATCCCCTAATATATAATAGGAGGGATATTCCATGCATACAATCTGGAAAGGTGCTGTTAGCTTTGGATTAGTTCATGTACCCGTTAAACTATATGCGGCCACTGAAGAAAAAGATATTGCGCTTCAAATGATTCATCGAAATTGCCATGGTTCAATTAAAAACCAGCGGTATTGTAACACTTGTGACTCGGCGGTTAAGCAAGAGGAGATTATCAAAGGATATCCTGTTGATAACAATCAATATGTTACGTTTGAAAAAGAAGAATTGGATAGGATCCAAGAAGAATCGAGTAAAAAAATTAGCATCATTGATTTTATTAAGGAAGATCAGATAGATCTAATGTTTACTCAGAAAGCATATTTTTTAGGTCCTGATACACATGGAGGTAACGCCTACTATTTGTTTTTGAGAGCTTTAGAGACGTCTAAAAGGCTAGCTATTGGTAAACTCACTCTTCGGTCAAATACCAAATTGTGTATAATGAAACCCCTTAACGGAAATTGTATTCAATTAGCCACAATGCATTATGTTAATGAGATTAGAACGACAACCAATGTTCCCAACCTCATCTCAGATAATAGTCCAGTAGATCAAAATCAACTAAAGTTAGCTTTGCAAATAATTAAAGGAATGTCAGGAAAATCAGATTTAGGATCACTCACCAATCCGGAGCAAGATAGACTACAAGCAGCGATTCAGTCTAAAATTGTCGGACAGCATATTGTTTCTAATCCAATTCAAGAATCTGAAGTTGTGGTTGATTTATTAGAGGCGCTGCAGAAGAGCGTTAAGTTGAATAAGAGTATTAAGGTCAAGATGAGTGAAGCACCTCAGAGTAAAAGTAAAGAGCAGTTGGGTTAATACAAATGGACTGTAGAAATCTTTTTGGGTGTGGCTGTGAATGTAATCTAAAGTTGTCAAAGTTCCATATTAGCCATTGGTGTAAAAGGTCAGTCTCGTCAGATAACTATTGCTGAATGTGATAGGCATGTAGGATTCACCACTATGCATTTGCATTATACCCTGGCTCTATTGGATAAACTCCTACGGAGGAATTACACGTTTCGTTGAGGCATTTAGTAACAATCATTTGCCTCAACGTAACATGCAGTTAATGCTTATGCATTTGAAGTGTCTGATTTCTATGTAATGAAAGATTATGATAAGTATCATAACTTCGTTGTGGTTGATTGTAGAGTAGTAGGAACCACTCAACTTCAAGATAATTTTATCAACGCTAATATAACTTATTTTTTAAACATTTCTAAATAAAAGTTAATTATGTTAGATTCAATCTTCGGTAGAATCTGATCCTTGTAAAGTTATCACTACCTATAAGGTAAGCAATTCTTGCTTAAGTAAAAAATCGAATCGCGTTTAGGCGATTCGATTTTTTATTAACCAAAACGTTTAAGATACTCTCTATTTCTATCATTCTAATTGATCTCTGATAGTTTTCATCTCAATCCGTTGTAGCTGATGATCTGCAGCCATTACGATACCGTGAAGCGCACTATCGTAATTTGGATAAAATACTCTTAACCATAGTAGACTATGATCTTCGGTAGACTTATTTATGGTATCTTTTATCAATTCTAATTGGGTCGTAGTAAGTTGAGTTTTTTGCGTACCACAATACTTTTTTTACTTAGTAAATTCCCCTCTAATTTTTTTATAATCTATTATCTTCCTGATAATTGAATACTAAGTTCGGCAAAACATAACTATTAGAATGATTATGCAGAGGATCATAGATAAATTATGGAAACCCGAAAAGAACATTCATTCTCATTATATATACGAACATTTTTTAGCAATAATAACCTAGCAAGCATCAATCTATATCTTTCTCAGAGTCGAAGTTCTTACTTTAAGTATAGGGAATATATCTCAAGAACGTTATCCAATCCATCTAACAATTCTTTAACTTTTGGATCTGAGTAAGTATAAGTTTTAGGAGGTTTAGAAGTGACAGAGGTTATGAGATAGTCATCTGGCAGATCAAATATTTCATTGATCTTTTCAATTTGCTTATTGTATTGCATAGAGCTCAGATTTTCACATTTAATGATCTCATCAATGGTAGATCGGGAGATGTTTAATAATTTTGACAATGATAATTTCGAATAACCTTTCAGCCGAAGAAATGTTACCAAATTTATAGCTATTGTTTTACGGTAATCAAAAAAATTCAAGCTCATGTTATTACACCTCAATATTATAATTATCTTTATGTAACCTCTAAAAATACAATTGATAGATCTATAATTCAAAAAATTCCATGGTTCTGATGAAATAATCCCATAACAAGTCTTCTTAATGCAAACATTTATCAATTATTCCTACAATTAATTTCACCTTACAGTACGACGATACCGGATCTGTAATTAATCAATACTTTAGCAGTAGACAAATTATTATGATCTAATTATTTACGCAAAAGTTATTATTGTACACTTATCTCAGCCTCGAAAAATATTTTCTATAAAATATATTTTAATCATTCTGCTGCTAAGTTAAGATGCACTGTAAGGGTAGTTCCTCCATGACTTTCCACTCCCTCACAATCATCAAACGTGTCGATGGGGCTTCACCCAGATTATCTTTTGAAAAACAGCTTGTTCCATCGAACTCATGTTTCCCATATTTTCTCAGAAGCCGGTATTCAGTATAAGTCATACTCGTTATTTTACTTACATGTGAATCTTGCAGATTCCTTCCTCCAACCAGAAGCGAGTATGCCCGGCTAAAAAGTTAGAGTGAGCCGGATCTCAGTTCCCTCACCAAGGTTTACTTTGTATGCCTATACAAACTGTTCTCCATAAATATGGACCTTGGTACTTATTCATTATTTCCATATACATGTAACAATTGCATATGGAAATCATATATTTCCTTATATGCCATAATAACACCCCTCAACAGCTATAAAGTTGATTTCCTAAGTATGCTTTTTTATATTCTTTTAGCACCAACTACTCGACCGAACAAAAAAAGCAACTTCCCTGTTGGCATGTTGCTTTTTAATTGCTCTATTGTAAATCTCTAATAATAATCTAAATTATCCTCTAGATCTTACCGCTTCGCCTTATAAAACTCATGATACAGCTTCATGAGCGCCCTTTTTTCTATTCTCGAAACATAACGGTCCTGCATTAAATCAGAGCATTTAATACTATCAAGATTCAAATGCTTTTGTGTGTTTTATTATCAATTTTTTTTGATAATATCGTTCATTCTGCAGAGTCATATTCAGTATCTTATCTTCATTTCAAATTTTTCATAAATAGCTTTTAATTTTAATAGAATGTTCTTCCTTGCTTTATAAATTTCTTCAATTAAACTCTCTAATTATTTGAATGGTTTTAGCTTGTTTGAAATAAATTGACCCATCAGTATTTTCATTTACACCCGCTGGTTCAAATAAACAAGTGAGCGTTTGAGTAAAGCAACTATCCTCTCGAACATTAAATATCTTCGAACAAGTTATCCTAGTTTCATATTCAGACTCTCCCTTAATCCATCTCAGTCCGTTAGAACCTTGCCATTCTGGTACTGTATTGATGTCAGGTTTTTTAGGCAAGTAGAATTGAACTACTGTAAAGCCATAATAATATCTAATTAAATAAGGAAACTCACTATCAGTATCTTCATGCTCCCATATTTCCAGTTGTACAACTGGAATACCTGTACCTTGCTCGCTAATAGCCTGTATAATTTCTAGGTTTAAACTAGAAAGGGCTAATTTATTAATTAACCAACTTGGAATGTACGTAAGTTTTGAAAATTGGTCAATTAAAAATGGCCATCCCATATGAGTCAGTGCCTTACAAATCCCAACTAGTCTTATAACTCGATTTGTAATTGTTAGGGCACCTAAACTTAAATCGTTAGAAATATTTAGCTTTATATGATTCTCTGATTGATCAATACCTACATATACTCGATTAAGTCCTTTATCTGATACAATATAAGAAGGACTCTCAGAAGATTTTTTAAACTTTGGATTACCCTTTTTTTTATCACCTAAAGCTAAGATTCTATCCAATTCCAACAACCTTACTAGATCACCCTCATGCACACTTATAATCTCATTGCATACTTTACACTCCATGTTTTTAGTAAAATAAGTGTTATTGCCTAACCCTTCAGGCAACAAATGCTCTTCAGGAAAATCATTGTCTCTTGAACCACAAAAAATACACTGTTTATTGAATCTTTGAATTACTAGTTTTTGGTCATTATGGGTTGCTCTATCTTCCGCAATTCTGTGTTGAATTATATCTACTAGATGATATGACAACGCAATCGCCACTTCGATTATTTAATACGTCGCAATAATGTTATTTATAAAAAGGCAAGATTAATAAGTATCTCTCTAAGCCCTCTGTTCAAATAATTAGGATTAGATAAAGCCCATCATAGTTCAAATCATCAATATTATATCTCTAAGCTCCAAGCTCATTACCCACCTTTCATAAATAGATAGTGACTTATCCCGTCTAACTTCTATTTCGTGCCTACGCTCTGCAAGTACCTGCTCGACCGATGCATTTTTCTGCACTAAAGAAAAAACCTCCTATACGTTGTCGGGTACTTCCTCGGGTAGACAGTGCAATTTCGGGTGTCCTTTTCAAGTTGCAATGAAAACTACAACCCGTCAGTTAGTAATTTCACCTTAAATAACCGTACTTTTTAAGTGCTTCTTCCAACATTCGTTTCTCATCTTCATCCAATTCTTTTTGGAGAACAGAAAAAACTGCCGTATAGTACGGTTCCATATTCTCAAAATCAATCTCTCTTATTAACGAATCCCCAAAACTCCTATGCCATTTAAAGGATTGATTTTCCCGATTAAATTCTCCGTCTGCAAGAACAGGTATCTGAATAGAAAAATTTCCAAATGACACTTTGAAAACCATGTACGGATAGTTTATTTCTGATATCTGTTGCTGTTTACGTCTAAATAGTTGCACGTTGGTTCCATTGAAGGGATTGAATCCTGGTTGAAATTCCATAACTCCTCTATCTATTTCAATCTCATGCCCCCCTGCTTGAAAAACAATCAGAGTAGACATAAATCGCTCTATTTCCTGGAATGGTACTAGAGTAATTGCCATCTTTAATAACGCATAGTATAGATCAACTGGATTATATCTTTGTCTCTTATATTGGATAGTCATTTCGTTATTATCAACAGTAACTCTCTTTTCATCAATACGATCAATTATGAGCTTTCGAGCATCCCCATCAAACTCAGGTAAGATAGGGTCGTTTTTACGATATTCAATTCTATGACCAGTTCTAAGATCTTTATCTGTTAATGAGGTCTTTTTACCGTAGACCTCAGAAATCAACTTTAACGGAAGAACATATTTCCCTAACGCATCTTCAAACTTGCTTCCGAAAATCTCCTTGTTACATCTACTACACTCATATTTTGAAAACAATCTTTTGTTGCCAAGTGTCTCTGAGACAACATGTGTATTATCTCTAAAACTCACTTCGTCAATAGATTTGGCACAAAATCTACACAACCGTTTACTGAGCGGTTCTGATAAAATAATGTGCTCTTGGGTCGTATCATTTAATTGGTGGAGATCTTCAATGCAATCATATAAGAAGTCAAATGCCTCATTCATATTTTTTCACCCCGGTGTCATTATTTAATAAATACAATATATACCTTATCTAAAAAGCAAGGGCTCATCTTCCTTGTAAATAGTTATCTTGTCCTTCAGGTCAACCGAAAGGTACTTGATTAGGTGCTACGCAGCGAGTAAGGTAAAGTCACCAAAAATTCAAACTCTACAGTTGGATTGATCGACTTTACTTTGGACTTACCTTCAAGCAACCTCTTGATGTCCTTAATTAGACCCGTTTCCATTCAGCGAAGCAGATCGTTGTTCTGTAGCTAATAATATTGTAAATGTCTCTGAGTGTGGTTTTTATATCTTCGAAGTCTTCAACTGACAGTTTACAATGGTAATCTTCGGAACTTCCGGTTATTTTGTCAGCAATAAATTGATTGAAGCGATCTCGCAATTCAATTTCGCGATTGTATGGTCGGCTCATAGTCCCCCCTCAGGATAAATATATAGTTCATTATACTCATCTGGGATTATTTGCATATAGAAGGCTGTGTTATTTTTCATTAGTATGATTAGATTTTGTAATTTGGTGAGTATGATTGGAGAAGCGTCTTTGATGACCTGCTGCTATAGGAATATCCGCTACAAATGAAATGGATGCCGATTTTTGCGGTAGTTTGAACCGCCACATGCAGGGACATACCCATAATCGGTTCAGTCTATCCCCCAATGCAGACGAAACCTGATTTCCCTTCTAGACCAGTGAAATAATCATTAAAAATAATTTAACTGCTGAAAATACTGCCATGTGTGAGATACTTATACAAAAAAGAGACTATCAAATGACATACCCGAAAATCTCACCGCTTCGCCTTATAAAACTCATGATACAGCTTCATGAGCGCCCTCTTCTCTATCCGCGAAACATTACTCCGCAAGATCCCCAGCTCCTTGGCAATCTCCCTCAGCGTCTTCTCTTCTCCACCTGTAACAAGTCCGAATCTTCCAACGACAATCTCTTTTGCCCGATCATCCAGAATATCGAGGTTAAGATAAATCTTGCTCTTCTCGATTTTAAGATCTACTTCTTTTATAACATCATCAGCTTCGGAGCCGAGGATATCGATTAATGTGATTTCATTACCTTCCTTGTCTGTCCCAATTGGATCGTGCAGAGAAACGTCTTTCCACGTTTTCTTCAAAGATCTTAGATGCATCAGGATTTCTTTTTCATTACAACGTGCTGCAAATTTTTCCGGTAGTATGCCACAATATCATCGATTGAGAACAAACTGCAGGTATATGATTTTTTCCGATGTAACAATTGTTATCTGGTCAATCTGGCTTATGTACAAAGAATCCAAGGTTATATTATTTTTCTGGATAGTGTAGAATTGCGGTTCAGCCAGCCGAGGAAAAAAGCTTTTGTTGAAAAATTAATGGAGTATGTAAAGAAGAAAAACTTATGAGTTAAATCATCAATAATATATTAGGCATCTATTCAAAACTGTTTATCATTCGCTCAGCCGGGCTGATTGAGATTGTATTCTGTATCTTTATACTCACACTCCCCTTTCAAAAAACAAAAAGTTATGGAATGAAATTATTAATCATTACACCTTTCTTCTTGATCCATTTTATTTTTAGCCTTTTACTTGCCCTTCTTTTTCGTAGAACGCAAGTTTTTGAACACGACAAAACGAATAAAATGTTGATTATCACTTTTTCATTAACCTTTATTGTTGTTACAGAGATCATTACTTCTTTTAGCCGTTCATTCGAATGTACGATTAGAGGTCATTTACCGCAAACTGATGGCGTAAAATAAGTTGTGTACCAAGATTTGGAGCCTAGTCAGGCAACAAAAAAGTAGGGTATTCTCGGGATTACGACACCACCAAGAAGGGACCCTACTCAATGACTATTGTACCCGAAAATCTAATGAATAATCTATTTGAAAATCTTGTCACTCAGTTTATCAAAGACAATCTAGAATCTATGATGCGTGCAGAAATCCAAGCGTTTATGTCAAGTGATGAAGCTGGCGCACGCAATAGCCGCAACGGATATTACACTCGGAACCTGCACACAAAGTATGGCAACGTGGAGGATTTAGAGGTTCCCCGCGACCGTCAGGGCTTGTTCCAAACTCAAATGTTTGAGCCGTACCAGCGAAGAGACGGTTGGCTGGAAGAAGCGGTGATCCAGATGTATAAGTCAGGCATGGGCACCCGGGATGTGGCCAGATTTATTGAAAGTATGTTTGGCAGCCACTATTCCCCCACCACCGTCAGTAATATTACAGCTACGGTACTTGATGACATCCACCAGTGGCAGAAGCGCCCATTAAACAAACGCTACTCTGTGATCTACCTAGATGGTCTGTACGTGAAACTCAAGCGTAGCACCGTGAGTGGTGAAGTGGTTTATTTCGCCATGGGGATCGACGAAGACGGTCATCGCCAGATCCTTGGTTTTTACGTAGGCGGCCAGGAGAGTACGAACGGCTGGCGAGAGGTGTTGAAAGACCTTTATGACCGCGGTGCCCAGGAAGTCTTACTGGGTGTATTTGACGGACTGCCGGGTCTCGATGCAGCATTTCGTGAAACCTATCCGAAGGCAGATGTGCAGCATTGTATCGTCCACAAGGTGCGTTCGACCTTCCCGAAAATTCGAGTTCAGCACAAAACGGAAGTGATTGAAGATCTGAAGACCGTCTATACGGCTGCAGACCACGACTTGGCTCGGGCTGCGTTTGACACTGTAAAGGCCAAATGGGGCAAGGTTTACCCCAAAGAAATACGGTCTTGGGAAGAACAATTACCGACGCTGTTGACCTTTTACAAGTATCCTGCGCTCATTAAAGAAGCAATCTACACGTCTAATCCGATTGAGCGAATGAATAAGGAAATCCGGAAGCGCCTGAAACCCATGAACAGCCTCACCAATATGGATGCGGCAGAGAAAATTATCTACCTCGACGTAATGGATTACAATGAACGTTTTAGCGAACGGGTTATTCGCGGCTTCGGTGATCTAGAGGTAAAGAAGAAACTAATCGAGATGTTTGAAAAACGATATCCAGAACAAGAAGACCAAGAGAAGTAACTTGAATTACCCTGTTCTTTGGGGCGGGTTTCCCCCGCCCCAAAGAATATCTGCACTACTAACAAACACCCGAGAAGTTACATTATACTCTCTTACACAAACTTCTTGACGCTACCCGCAAACTAGCAAAAAGATAAGAATTGGCATGGTTTTGGTATTAAAAGCATGCGCCACATTGCTGAACAATATAACGGAACACTGTACTTTCATACTGAGGAAGATATTTTTTATCTTCATATTTATTTTCCAAATTTCTGAGCACACCACAAAAAAACGATCAAGTAGCTATCCCAGATAGCCCTTGATCGTTTTTCATTTTTTATCTCGAAAAGGAGGTAAGCAGGTTGAAAATGAAACTGTGCAACTTTACGAAAAATTATTTTATACAAGCTATCAATCAGCATATCCCGCTATATGTACGGCTTCTTATTAACAACCGTTTCTTTTAAATAATCACCTGCATTCAGCGGTTTAAAAATGTACATGAGCAGAACCAAGTCTCAAGATTTGCGATAATAATAACGCCATCTCAGTAGACAATATTTGAAATCTTGTTGATCCGATCAGTTTATATAAGAGACATTCTCATGTACAACATTAACTATAACCAGTATATAAGCATTTAAATAAAGTGTTGATCGTCGGATCGTGACGAAAGAATAAAAATATAGACTATATATCAAGCTCGCGTAATAACCTTCTAATTGGATCTTCACCATCGTAATCTGAAAAGATTTTGCTCGCAATTTTCTTAGCATCTAATATTCCATAATGTCTAACAGAACCAGCTAAGTCACGATTAAATGTCCTAAGTTCACCAAACTTCCCACCAATCCCATCTTCTCTCCATTCCACTATCTTGGAAAACTCTATCCAATCAGGAATCTTATCTTCGAACATATTTATGTCGATAAATAAATTAGGACCGGCAAAACCAGCTTTACTCCCAGCTGAGTCGACTAAATAAGCTTTTGTAAAAGCAAAATTGGCTTGTAACTGGGATGTAAATCCATAAGTAGATTGGGCGTAGAAAGCTTCATGAACGGCTTGTTCCGAATTAATATCTCCTCTGTTCATTCTTGATAAAATATTTTCTAAATGTCCGTTATTGAACCAGTCATCTTCAATTCCAGTCATTCTTATTCCAAGTGCAATAACTGTTCTTGCACCCGGAAAGCCAGAATTATTTTCTATTTGATTTACATGGGAATGCAAGGAAATCATCCTCTGCAAAAAATCGATCGTAACACTATTGCTTCTATAAGAAAGATCTCGACTAAAAATAGCCCCATCATTTATACATATAGCAGGCAGATTTCTACTAACAGACGTTGAAATAATTTTCTGAAATTGCTTCAATCTATTTATCGCGCAAGTTGATAGATCATTAGTTGGGTCAAACCTTGCTTCTCTCAACATTGAACCATAACCAAGTAAGTCCATCCACGCTACACAAGATACTGTAAATGGTAATCTTCGACCTTTACCGAACGTAGGAGGTTGATACCCCTTATTTTTCCTCATTCTAAGACTCCCCTCTTATTACTAATCAAGCATTATCGAACCCGTGAAGCGATTCAAGCTGAAAAAGAAAATGCTGGTGCGATCATCGTGAGCTCTACAAGATGAGGAAATAATCGATAGCTCAAGTGGTACACATATTAATTTTACTATGATAAAAATGACGGCGATATTGATCAATTCACATTGACTTACTAGCTTTAGCTGAGGTTTGTCGGTGGTATGAAAATTTGGGGTTTCTCATCTAATACGAACATCTGGCTTTGCTATCATGAAACTCCCCCCTATTATATCGAGCTTATCCAGTGATCATCCAAACGATGCTTAAGCGGTCTGGAGGTATTTGAGAATCACAATCTTAATTTAAATAAGGTTCACCAGTTTCACTCAGAGGGATAATTTATCTGCGCTTTCCTTAAGTTTATACAACGACCTTAAATTTTTCACTGCGGCTATAAACATAATTGAAGCCTTCTCATATGTATTCGGTGTTGCAGGCTGTGCTCCAAAATGAATTGCATTCCTTGAATCCCTAATGATATCAGTCCAGTTTTGTATTTCGCGTATTGTGTTTAAATCTATTCCAGAGTCTATTTTTAAAGGTTTAAACCAATCTTGTCTATCATAAAGCTTTACAGTTTCATTCACCTTCCAAACAAGACTATCCAATCCCTTCAATTTTTCAATAAATGCTTCCCAGTCAGGTTTTTGTATCTTTACGTAGTGTGTTAGTGAAATTCCAAGCTCAATCCATGCACCTTCTACTGCTTTTCCTAACATTGTAATAGCAGGATGAAATAAATCATTCTTAAAACATGCTAACCCATCTTTTAACGCTTGAATAATATCAGGATGAGCATTCACTAATCCCAGATCATACGTATATACGTCGGGTTCAAAAAACGTTTGATTAGTTGACTGAGTCCTCCTAGAGTATGGCCTCATTAGATTAAGTGGTGTCGGTATAGTGACAAAATCGAATCTCCATCCAGAAGATTGTCCACCAGAACCAGGAATCACAGTTGTCCAATTTACACCATTAGGAATTGAGAATTGTTGACTACCTAACGGAATGAAAATAGAATTACATACTAACGAATGAACGGCTTCACAAAATGCTATTCCAAAAGAAAGGTATTTTGAGACTATTTGAATTTGGTTGTCTATTTCTACACTTTCATGAATAACAACAGTATTTGGTTTAGAGCAACTATGAAGTTTAACAAACTGTTCGAAGACCTCACTTGTATTAATATTTTCAGATTGATTGTTGATGAGATACGATTTAGCAAGTGCGACCATATGAGGATTGACACTTACAGATTCTTTGATTTTCCGCTCTATTTGATGAATATTCATCCTTGTTCCCCTTCTTCCAAATTTTATAGTAGTTCATTTAATTATACTTTATCATCCCCGATTCAAATATTGGCAAAACATCTTTTTGCTCACTCCTGTTATCTTTATAAAGACGTGAAGTTGGGTATTCCAAACTCTGATATAACCTTATTGTAAGGCCTACCGTATCCGAGTTCGGTTCCTACCACTAACTCTGCCACGAGCTATTGCCGCTTCAAGACTATACTTGGCTTTTTTGAATAATACTTTATCACAAACTTTTCTTCTAATTTCTTAAAAAGTACCATCATTTCTTTCGTATCTTCTTGATATTTGACGCTCAAATTATCATCAGACATTACTCCTAAAGCTAGTTTTTTCTTAATGCACCATTAAAATATTGTATTTATCTTTATCTTTCAAATATTGCTTCAATTTCAGAAATATAAAATTCGCCTGACCCGTAGTCACGATCATCTTCATAATTCATATCTTTAAAATAGGCATCTATAACATTTTCTATATCAATTGTGTTAAAGCTATATGAATTAGGGATATTTATAATTCTATTTATATTTTCGTCTAATAAAGATAGTTTTTCTTGTATCTCTTTTTCGATATCATGACTTATTTTTTCCTCTAAAGAGGATACTACAGCATTTGTATCAATTTCCACTTCTTCATCATAACCATAGTACATGACTTTAGTGTTTTCTTTCAATAATTGCCCAATATCATAACTATCGCAGTAACTTGAAGCATCTATATTTTCTGCGAAAGATAATATCGCTACATCCATCATTTCTTTACATAATGACTTAAACCATAAAAATTCCGTACTATTTTTCTCATAACTTTCATTCAATACATTTACTGCATCAACTAATTCTTCTAAATCTAAACTTAACAATAAATTGTGGATATTAATTTTATCTCCAATAAACTTCTCGATAGAGTAATATGAATACAATTCGCCAGTAAACAAACACTTTATTATATCAATATGAGATAACCAATTCTTTTCTTGAGAATAAATATAAAAAGAATTATGTAGATAATTAAAAACAATTTGTTTATAACTAATATCCTTTATACAATGTCTACAAATATGTGCCACAATAAAATAATTTTTTTCATGTTCAGTATCAAACTCAATCTTATTTATTTCTCCACTAATAGTAAGTTGTAGATAGACGCTAGCTAATTCATCATCAGAATAACACCGTTCTAACTGACTGAATTTACATATAGATTTACGCACTTCTTTTAGCTCCAATTTGTTTTTAATAAAAACAAGTTTCAAATAATCGTTAACGGAAGGATTCAATACACCAACATACATTTTCCCCTTTTTATCAATAATATTTATGATAGACTGATTCAATCGTGATAAAATTAATTCGAAATTATCTATTGTGGAATCATAATTCCTCATTTTTGATAACCGATTGTCAAAACATTTTTTTAACACTTCATATTCAACATTAGTATCAGTTAAAGAATATAATGTTGATAAAAAAGCCCTATCAATATCTTGAAGTCGTCGATCAAATTCATTTTTCCAAATGTCATTCGGATTTGAAAGATTATCAATAATATAGTCATGATACTTAGGAGGAGTTACTTTTAAATAATTAACTTCATAAGTCACATGATCAATAATCCGAGGGGTGTAATTACTATGTTGAACAATTTTTAGATAATTTTTATTTTCTTTTATAGTTGTAAAGTATTCTGTTGGGATACCTTTATAAATTAAATGATTATAAAATATCTTTGCTTTCTCTAACGGAGTTATTTCATCCATGTTTATAATGAAATTTTTTATTTTCTTTAGTTGAAAGAAATTATCGAAATCTATAGACCGTTCCTTCGCTTCGTTGAAAATAGTAATTCTTGAATTCAAAATAAGTTTTTTATTACTCGATAATTTCACATATTTCATCAAAGAAAGTAATTCACTTTCTTGTGTCTGCTTCATATTAAAATAGTGTTGACCTAAGCAATCATCTAACAAAACTAATTCTTTACAGTCTTTATCACTTGATAGTGATTTTTTTATGTCGGTAATATCGCCATTGGTTGTGTATCTTACTCTATAGCCTTGTGAAGCGTAATATAAAACCAACATTTTTGAAGTAGTTGTTTTTCCGACTCCAGGTCCTCCTGTTATCATAAGTAATGGATTATTCCCCAAATGTTCGATACATTGTTCGTAGATTTTAGTCTGAACAAAATACTTAGAATCTTCTTCTATATCAGTAAGAAGAGTTTCACAATCAATAAATATATTATTATTATAAATCTCGTCTAAAATATTGGATGCATAAAGCCATAATTTGTAATGCTTTCTAACCACATCTAAGTTCTCTGGCTTTTGCAAAAATTCATCAATTTCCTTTAAAGTAATTATATTTTCATCCGTTTTCATGAAATCAGAAAACATATCATATAGTTCACTAATATTACGGTCAGTAAGTTCCATTCCACAACAGATATAATATTGAGTAGGCTTCCATTTATGAACCTTCTCAATTTCCTTTTTTAATGAAGTACGCAAACTAGGAAACTTGCTTCCAATATAATGTTTTACCTGTACGATAATGTTATGTGTATTAGTATTATCGGTTAAATCGATACCGCCATCTCTACCCTTTGAAAATAATCGCAAACGTTTTGATAGTTTTTTTTCCATAACATCTTTACAAAGCTCTTCAAATTCTACATCATTTAAGTTTGCATAATTAAACACCTTCATCACCCCTCTATTTATATAAACCTGAAATACTACCTTTGATGGATTATGTTGATAAAGATTTGTTTCTGATTTCTTTATAGATATTTGAATAGATCCATAGGATAGTTATTTCCTCCTCTGACAAATCACGAATTTATGAGCGTTTAAAAGAAAAACTAGCATAATGCCTTCGTTTGGTATCCACTGAATGTTTAATATTTTGAATTTTTAGACATAGAATATTACCTTTCCTTTGGTACTTAATTAACGGTTCTTCTTAAAGACCTATGTGGTCTTTCGATCGTCACTACAACTCGTTTCATTTCCACCTATACCATCACAGTACTCATAAAACATATCTAGTTCAAATACTTCAGACATGTTTTGATATTGATTCGTCATCTCTTTATGAAGGATATCTTGATTAACCCCCATAATATATCTTTGTAATTCATCTTTCTTATGATGATATTTTTCTAAATTCGCTAAATTGCTCCAACAGAGTAGCAGCCCTCTTATATGAGCCAATGTATAGTAAGTTTGAGATCGATTAGACAAATTGATTTTGCACAAATAACTCGAAATATATTTCGACATATAATCAAGATTAAAATCAATAATCCCACTAGTAAGTATATATTTTTCTTGATAAAATTTCGCACGAACTTCAGAGCAATTTTGGAAGATACCACCGATTATGTCGGAAAAATTGCCTTTATCATAATTTTCAAACACATTTCCATACCTCTGAATTAAAGAAGTAGGGTATGTAAAGCAAAAATCATAATAATGTACTAATTCGTGAACAATTATTGATTCCACAATTATTTCTCTATACTTTGGTGAACCATTTACTTTATCTAATCTATTCCAATTGATAATTATCATTGGCATATTACTTTTCTTATTTTCTTCATTCTGAAAAAAACAAGGAATAAACATTCCATTTTCATCTCCACCATTTAAAGTTTCAGGTTGAAAATGTATCTTTTTCACATCAGTCACATAATCACTTGAGATAATAATATGTATTTTGTCGGTATCAACAATGAATTCGTTCTCAAAAAATAAAATTGCGTTTGAAATTAGCTCTTTAATTATTTTATAATCTTGTTCCAATTCTGTCTCAACAAATACATTTTCAATTTTAAAATTCAATTTTTTCACTCCTCTTATACACATCTTAGAATCTTCTTTGTTTATGAACTATTAATCACTCTATCACATTGAAATTGGTCCAATAATTTTAAGCATTTGAGTTTATTTCTTATCGATCAATATTATTAATCCAAGCAAGACACAAATAGAAAAACTCATGTCTACACATGAGTCATTAATGATTTTTTGATAAATCTCACTCTATTGAAAAATCCAGATAAGCAATATTGATTTTTTTCAATACAAATTTGATTGTTTACAAGGTCATCTGTAGTCCATATATCTGTTTTTTTAAATAGTTTGCTATATCGAGCGAATTGACGTCTAATCTCTTTAGCCATTCAATGCAATAATCAGTACTTATATTTTCATGATTCCCAATAATTTCAGACAATTTTATTGCTGCTTCTCTTGGAAGTCCAATAGCCATAAACTCCAATGCAGCTACAGCACACGCACCGTACTCTAAGTAAGCTGATATATTTATAACTTTTTCTGACTCTTCAATCTTACCTATGCTACGTAGAAAAATCTTCAATACCTCAACATATGTTTGTGTGTATTTAACCGTTTGATATCTTAATACATTATTAATAAATTCGATTTGATCTTTGACGTGTTTTGTTATTTCTCTCTGTCCACTACTCAATACTGTTCTATCAAAAAAAACTAACTGAGCTAAAGGAGTTCCTTTCATCCATTTAAGCCCTGCAGTAGTAATCTTTCTTTCAAACTTTTCACTCCAAATCCCCCCTAAAAAAAGATGATTAACAATTCTTACAATTAAATAAAAATTATCAAATCCGTTCTCACTCAAGGGGAAGGCAGGTAAAAAATAATAATATTTATCTTTGTTTTTCTCAAAAAACTCCCACAAAGCATTAATTTTATCAGGCATAATCCCTGGATTTTTATAAAGTAATTCCTTAGGGGGCTGGAATCCATCTATTGTTGTTCGAGTAATAACATCTATTTCTTTTAATGTATTAACATTATGCTCTTTACTATATGGAGAGTGTTCAAGGTTCCTTCCCAATAGTCTTTCTTTGATAATTAACGAAAAAAGCTGTTCATTATAATCATCTTTACCTGGAGGGAGATTTTGGCTTTCAATAAATTCTTTGAATTTCACACTATCATTTATCAATCTTATTTCAGAGGAAGGAACAATTTCTTGATATCTTTCTCCTAAGACAGGATTGATTACCCAACTGTCTAATTCAATACAAATAATATTTCCCGCAAAGTCGTTCCCTATGCGACCAGCCCTCCCAGCCAAATTCCAGAAACTAAGATTATCAATAGCCTTATGTTTGCCCTTTTCTGGCTTATACACAAAAATGTTTTTAGCAGGCATATTAACACCTTCCAATAGTGTTGAGGTACAACTAACTATTTTGAGGGCACCAGCTTTAAACAACTCCTCAATCCCTGACCTAATAATTGCAGGTAGAGCACCAAAATGAAATGCCAAACCACGCCTGATAAAATTAGCAAGTTCATAGTTTTTCGTTATATATTCTTCTATAAAATCTGCAAATTCATCTAAACGTTCATCATTTAAATAAGGAAACTGCCCACTATCAAATAGTTCTCTTATAACATCGGTGGAAATCATTGGTTCATTCGCATAAATAATAGATGTTTGATTATTCCAAAGATATAATGCTGCGTTAGCTAGTACTGTGGGCACTGTATTTTGTGAACCAGGATACTTCTTACTACCAATGATAATTTCATCATCTTCGTAAAGAGCACTAACATGTAATTCTTCGTAAACCATTTTCACCTTTATAATATTTTGCCTAACTAATGGAAAATCGTCTTTTTCCTTTAGTCCTCTATCGAAGTTAAAGGTCTCTAAAAGTTTTTGTGGGTTTTTAACAAGAGGACTTGAAAATAATATCCTCGCATCTTTCCATAGTATACGTGCAAACTTTATCGCATTTTCAAGTAATACCCCTCTTCCTCCATATTGGATATTGTGTGCTTCATCTATTACAATCATTTTAGTTTTTAGTTTTTCTACATCTGGTTTATTACATAACTGGTATAATCTCTCTTGGGTTAGAACCAAGATATTTGATCTGTCTGGATCTTCCACTATTACTTCAGTCTCAGATGAGCAGCCTACATATATATTCGTTAAGCCTAACTCCGCTATATTACCAAGGAAATCATTCATAACTTGTTTAATTAATGCCCGTGTAGGAACTATATAAATTACCGTAGCTCCCTCGTCCTTACTAATTATATTTAAAAGCACTTTTAAAAAAACATACGATTTCCCTGCTGAAGTAGGCGCTGATATACTGATTCCGTTTGCATCTTCCTCTAGCATATCAACAACTTTCTTTTGAAAATTAGTTAATAGATATTCTTTCCCCGATAGCATTCTAGTATTCGCATATTCAAGTACATGTGCTTCAAAAAATGCCATACCACTTAATTGATTTTTATAGTTATTCATTTCATAGCGATTTTCAAGTAATTTCATGCCTGGATAGTTCCCAAGTTTTCTTAAAATTAACAGTGAAGCCATTGACACACCACTTGAGGAATTTATTAATGGTAAGGTTGTTGCAATGTTTAACGCATTCTGCTGATTTTGAATTTTGCTCGACGAAGCTAATAAATTACCTGATTCTAATAGTATTCTCATTTCGTCATCTGTTAATTCTTCATTTGTTTTGTCGAAAAAGTCCAACTGAATTTCCATCTTCTTTATTTTCCTCAGTAAGATTCCTAACTGTTCATTAGATTCAAGTTGGCTTATCATAGATTCAAAACTCATGACTACACCTCATTTCTAGACAAGTTTTGAAATAAGTAGCTTCTCAAAATCGGAAATTTCATTAAATGGGAGTAAAAACCAATTTATTTTTATTTTTTTTACATCACTAGTATTAAGTAACTGTTTACAAATAAATTCATGATTCCTACTAAACTCTTCAATAAAATAGTGACTCAATTGCTTTTCGATAAGAGGACCATTCATCCCATCCTTTTCAAGCATCATTAGAAGATCAGAATCATATCCAGTAAATACCGTAAGTTCTACACCAACTTGGCTCCATTCCCGATACTGATAAAAATTATCGATTAAATTCTTTAATGGACCATTTCCTAAATTATCGTATGAATACTGATCATAGAATAGGATATCACCTTCTAAATTAACAATTGATTCTAATTCCTGTATTAATGTCGAAATTCCTGTTTCGAAGCTTTTATTCAAAATACCACCACCAATAAATAAAACTAATTGGCTATTCTTCATACCAGCATGTACATCATTAGAAACATAATTAAGTTTTGAAGATGATCTACCATTCCTAATTCTTGTGTACATTTTGGGCATCTCTAAAATTCCCTCTATTAACATCCAGAGAAGCATCGATCCTAGCTTTCCACCGTCATGAATCTCCGCAACTAATTTATTTATCCTTTTGTAAATATCCAAATGTTTATTAAGATCACTAGATGCACTAGCTAAATCTGTTAAATCACATGCATATTGATTTAGTACTGCTGCCAAATGATTAGCTAATTCGTCCACTTTTTTAGTACCAGAATCATTATATTTTAAGTAGTAAAAGTCAATATTCATATTAATTTCATTATGTAATAAGGAATGATCTAGCTTATTAAAAAGATCGGTGCAAACTTTCTTTTGTAACTGTAATCTTTTTTTTAAAAATTCATTTGTATTTGCTATAGAGGAATCAATCTCAACACCATTTTGTAGTAAAAACTCCGCACACTTATAAAAACTAACTGATTTAAGTTGGCTCTTCACAGCACTGTATTCTTCCTTTATAATGATTCCCGTGACTTTATTGTTAACTATCAAGGGTGCACCAGAAATTCCAGCAAGACCATAAGGCCATTCATCTTTGATATAATTACTTGTTAATTGCTTATCATATGTTTTAGAGTCATCAAAACTACTATCAAAATACAAATTTCCAATCAAATAGCAATATGTACTCCCTTCTTCCTCGACATTCCATTCTCTAGGATAACCCATGGTTTCCCATTCATCTTCTTTGCTTTCATAATTATTACTGTCAAGTGATAGCCACTCTTGAATATGATCTATCTTCCCATCAATTTCTAGCAGTGCAATGTCATGTTCTATAGATTCGGCAACTACTTTTGCTCCTTTAATAATAGATTTTTCACTTCCAGCATAGAATTCAAGTTCTATCGGCTCATCGTTGCTTATATACTCTTTAACACAATGTCTTGCTGTAATTGCTCGATTTTCGCTTATTAAGAACGCTGTCCCTTGACTCCCACATATAATTTTTGCAGTAATGTGGTACAAATGTTTGGCTGTGACTATGAGAACCTTCCTCCTCGTATTCGTTTAACGAACATGTATTATTGTTGGAACCTCTTTTTTTGCTTGAACTAAATCATTAGTGTAATCAATACTATAACTAAACTCTTCCATCAAACTAGCGTCATTAAATTTATTAAGAATCATAAAGGGCTTATAATTAAAAATAAGTTCTTTATCCAGTGTATTATCCGTTGTTATTATTCTATAAATAGTCTCAATATCAGGATGACTAAAGTTCTTTCCCTTACCATTCGTTGAGAAGAGGTATTTTTTTGAGTTTATTAGTTTTAGCAAACTAACACTTGTATTATGCTTACTTCCATGGTGAGAAACCTTAACTACATCAAACCACATTTTTTCTTGGTTTGTTTTTTTTAATATTTTCTTTAAATTGGACTCAACAACTTCTGGATGACAATCTCCTAAAAAGAGTAGACTTTTCCCTCTAAACTCTAATATAAATGCTATTGAGCTTCCATTAACCACAGCTTTATCAGGTTCAAAATTTTTCTTTGCAATCTCTTCTACACTTTCTTTAATTGAAGACACTTCGTTAACTTTCCTTTTCTTCAACTCCATTTGAAGATTAGACATAAAAAATTCAAAAGCATCATCCATTAATTGATCGCTTTGAACAGTACTCTCATAGCCTATTGAAGATAACTTCTTCTCCCACTCATGACCAAGTAGCTCAAGGTTTTCAAGATTAGGTGATAATAACGTTAATGATACCTCATCATTAATGTTATAACTGTTTGATATTTCTTCATTGACAACCACTGCTCCATATTCAAATGAGCTATTCCAGTTGTTTACATACCCATTTTTTAATATTAATGATCCAAGAGTTGATCCTTGTTGATAACCAACATCAGATACTTCTCTTACTCCTAATTCTCTAGGATGTCCTTTTTTTAAAAGATCTTCAATAACTCCATTTGATGAATTTCCAGTTTCATTTTGTGTCTTGTGAAATTGAACATGTCGAAAGCTGTTATACCATATTTCTTTTATATCAATAGAACCTGATGTACCTGCATATCCATTTTTATTAAAAAATCTAATACCGCCTAATATATGGTCTTCGTCAATATGCGTAAATATTAATAATGAGATTCCATCTGCTTCTATTTTTTGAATCTCTTTGCTAATATAATTATCATACGTAGTGGAAAAACCCATATCTACCATAATATGTGTATTTGTATCCCCAATACATGATATCAAAAAGCTATCTCCATATGAAGCTGGAAACATTTTAATCTCAATCATAGCGATCTCTTCCTTATGTATATTTATGACCTGAACTAGTAAGTGAATTTCTAATATATATATTACCTTATGATGATTGATAAAAATGTCGAAACCTGTCATATTCCCAGAACCTTCATCAAATGAATTATTTCAACATTTTTTTGAGGTAGCAACTTTGATACCAAGTTCATACTGGATCAACAAAAAAAATCTAACGGAGAACAATATATCAATCAATGAGGGGCAGTCTTGGCTTTTTTTTCTCGTTTATGGCTGTCGCTCTTTGAATTTTACCAGGACGATCTAACACCTAATTTGAGCAAATTCATTGTTTATTCAACCTTTATAACTATGCAAAATCCCTGACTACTTAAGATGTCTGATTATTGGGTCAGAAGCCTTTTTCACAGATATATTTAATGAACCAATGATCTCAATTTAGATCCTAAATCAGACCCTAAGATTAATTTGAATTTAATAAGAGAGGATTAAAATTAATAGCCTTCGTTGTTGTTTTATCTTCACTAGGTAGCAACACAGAAAGCGCGTTCCCGATAAAATGGAAACACGCTTTCTGTCTTAACTTATGGTTAAGTCCCTCACTTAACTTAATCAGTGTCTTTTCTCCGTACCTTCCCGTTCGCTTTAGCAATAACTGCCTTTGAAACACAATATGTTGACCTCGGAGTTTGTTCATATCATCTTGAAGTTGTGGACACGATACGATGTCACAACACCCAACTGCACAATGATTACTTTCGAAAAAAACTGTACCTCTCGAATCATTCTAGTCCATCTAGCTGAGACTGTGTCTCCACCATGCTGGCATCTGGGGAATCATGTGTCCACCAACACGTTCATAGGGCTTTTGATAATGAGGATAATATTAGTTTTTTTATATGCACAAGTAATTCAAAAAAAATTTTCGTGGGAATATGACAGATAGGTATAGGTAAGAGAACCAATTTAGTCCATTCGGCACAGGATTGGCGGAATAAAAAACCATGAGGGATATACAACCATATATCCCTCATGGCATAGAATAAAGATTATTATGTTGAAAATCCTACTTCGAACAAATTACCATTGATTTCAACACTTGATGTCTCAATCAAAAGCTCTCTCCCCCAAATCTCTAATAAAAAATTAGGTTTTGATGTTAAATGAGAATATTCCTTCGAAGTTGAACTTACCTTTATTTCTTTTGTTCGTTCTTTTTCAAATGTTATAGAGGTTAATTCTAAATAATCATCCTCTTCTGGTTCATAAGGAGGTTGATCGTTTAAATAATAAAGTGCTTTAACATTATTAAATTTTAATTGGTGAAAAGTAGTCGCACCCTTATCTATCACTTTAATCTCAAACAAGATAAAATGATTGAATAAATCAATAACCTGCTTCTCAATAATGCCTGACCATAGTCTGTTCAAGTAATCCTGCAATTTATCCAATTTGTCTTCACCTCCTACTTCCCACCTGTTTTCACATAATTGATATTCATATTTTGAATTTGTTCTAAATAATTATCAGTTAAATTGATATGTGTAGATGCCATGTCGCTTGACAGTTTGCCCTCCAGTGTAAGAGTACCTTTATTTCCTACAGACACTCTGAAGTAAGCACTGTCTCTTCCTCCAGAACCTGCATTCATTACCCTTATCATAATAGGTTGATTCTTTGAAAGGGGATTAGCAATGTTAGTAACTTTCCAACCATCCCCGCTCGCCTCAACTACTTTCCCACCATATTTGCTGCCCAACGAATTAGCTGCAGATTTGGTATCAATAAGATTTTTAACGACATTCACCAGTGGCAGAAGCACCCGTTAAACAAACGCTATTCCTTGATCTATCTGGACGGTTTGTACGTGAAGCTCAAGCGTAGCACCGTGTGTGGTGAAGTTGTTTATTTCGCCATGGGTATCGACGAAGACGGTCACCGCCAGATCCTTTGCTTTTGCGAAGGTGGCTAGGAGCGCGCAAACGGCTGGCTTGAGGTGCTGTGAAAGACCTCTACGACCCTGGAGCAGCCCAGAAAGTCTTGCTGGGCGTGTTTGATGGACTGCCAGGACTCGATGCCGTGTTCCAGGAGACCTATCCGAAAGCCGATGTGTAGCACTATATTGTCCACAAGGTTCACGCTACCTTTCCGAAGATCCGGATTCAGTACAAAACAGAAGTCATTGAGGATCTGAAGACGATTTACACCACGCAGGACCACGATCTGTCGCTTGCTGCTTTTAACACCGTGAAGGCGAAATGGGGAAAGCCGTACCCGAAAGAGATGCAGTCTTGGGAAGAACAACTATTCACCTTGCTAACGTTTTACAAGTATCCCATACTTGTGAAAGAAGCGATCTACGAATGAACAAGGAAATCCGAAAGCACCTGAAGCCAATGAACAGTCTCACCAATATGGATGCGGCAGAGAAAATCGTCTACCACGACGTAATGGATTACAATGAACGATTTAGCGAACGGGTGATCCGCGGCTTCGGCGATCCGGAGGTTAAGAAGAAGCTGAACGAGATGTTTGTAGCCCGATACTCGGTGTAGGCAGGGCGGGAATAAACAGCCTGATCCCCTTGTTCTTTGAGGCGGGGTTCCCCCGTCTCAAAATCCACACCTACTAACAAATACCCGAGAAGCTACTTTCTACTCTCTTACACAAACTTCTTGACGCTACCCAGTCAAGAAAGTGACCATCTTAGTTTGTGATCCATTTGGAGTCCGAAAACTTTATTATCTTTTTTATATTCAGGATTTTGTATATTGTTTAAGATTGCAGGTATTATTTTATGCTCATCAAAGACAATCTTATCCACTTCTGAGCTCATCCTTGTAAGAATTGAATGATCTTGGGTTAAATTATACTTCAAAATTAAATTTCGGAGGATCAATGACATTTGTTCTATATTTTTGTAAGAATTGAGTATAGTATGATCTGTTTTTAGTAAACCATTTCTCTGCATATATTCAAGACGCATTATCATTATTTTTTTATGTTCCCATAAAGAATGGAATGGTCGAATGTCGTACTTAACTTCTCCTTTAGATAATAAGTTGAGATACTCCTTTACTACTTCATAGGATTCTATTCCTTTTACACAACCATCAAAAGCAGACGACCAATTGGAAGAACGCTGCTCTGGAGATGAGCTCTTCCAATATCCATAAATTGAATCAACAACACGCATTAAATCGAACTCTTCAAATCTATCAGATCTATTCTTTAATAAACAAATCTTCGAATCTAAACGATCTCTAGCTTTATCGAGGGTATGATAAGCTAGATCAAACTGGGTAAACGAGCATTCACTGAATTGGTATTTTCCACTAAAGTTATCTGCTATATATAATATTTCTCGATTCAGATTATAGCCATAGATCATGATATCGTGAGGAAATGAATATTTATTAAATCCATATGAACCAGGAATATGTTTTTGCTCGACAACCATAAATAGATAGTAATTATTATTTATAAGTTCAATAATGGAATCTATTATCGTTGATCCCATCTTATTGATCAGACCTTTATCTACTAAATTTACATCTAGAAATGGGCAAAAGTTTGTCTTGTCTGGGAACCAATTAGGTTCATCCATGTTAATGAAAAAGTTTTTCGCTGGCTGACAATATAACTGAGAAAATCTACTTAGGAACCATGGGATGTATGACGTTCCATTGGTAGCAATAATCGAAAACACACTTCCATAATGCGAATAACCATCAACTATTGGTTGTACCACTGGTAATTTTTTTCCCAAAATCATTTGTTTCCGCCTCCTAACTTAGTGTGAATAAATCTATAGGTTGCCATCAAAGATATTCTCTTAAAAACTTTGTTAACTTGGGATTTCAGGACAAGGACAAGTTATATATATTCAACTCTAGTCAATAAACGACGACAATATTAAAAAATTCAGCATTGAATAATAGAATAGATTGCAACAATTGATAAGGCTATTTCTAATAAGTTAACGCATAAAAGAAATTTAAATATTAGAATAGAATTTTTATATAAGCATTTTGCATTAAACTAAGCCCTTGCTGTGTAAAAGAATTTTGAGGACAGTTTTTCAAGCTAAGTGCGACACATGGTCCATGAAAGATTCATGAGCGGATTTCCAACCTAGACATTTTCGAGGGCGTTGGTTAATGAGAAGGGTGGCATGAGCAAGTTCCTTATCGGTAACCTGCGCAAAGTCATGACCTTTTTGGAAAAACTCTCTAAGAAGTCCATTCCCATTTTCGTTAGATCCTCGTTGCTAGGAAGAGTAGACATCTAGAGCATGAAGGTTTCTAGTTTTCCATAGCTGACTCGGCTCTTTTCTAGGCTGGAGACGACTGTATCCAATTCCCAATGTCCAAAAGACTCTGGTTTCCGCACCTCTTTAGGACGCTGGCTAATGGGTTTCTCACCGAGAAAGCGTCCACGTGTCTCCATGGGCTTACGCCGTTTACCCTTATGTTTCCGCACTTTTCTCCTACAACAATGTGTCTAGCATAGAGCTCGATAGATTGTCTTGAAACATACCGCTCGGTTGGTCCATTTCAAACGATATATGATTTCTAGCTGACTACGTTCGATTATGATAAAATGAGTGTAGTTCATGTTCTGATTCTCCATGTGTAGGGGTGGTGTGGTAACTTCATTATACACGAATCAGTCATGGGCTATTTTTTATTCTCTTAGCAACTGACGCACTTTATATTACAATCGGTCATGCTCCTGACTTACGATCCTAAGCGAAAGATTTGAGAAATTCTTCACCCCGTGGATTCGAGGGGTACTGTCGTCTCGTCAAGGCATTATTCGCGCGTTACTCAAGGCTCCCTTAGAGAACATCGATACATTTACTGGGTTACAACGCAGACTCGAATTCGACCTTACCAATGTGTGCTTCGGCTGGATCGCTCGGCACCCTCCATAGCCACCTTAAGTTGTGTATTTGCCGATTTGACTCGAAAAGGTATCGGACAACGCTTGTTTGAGGACCTCGTGACTCAATGTCAGAAATCTGAAATCATTCACGGAACTCATGTCGCCATGGACAGCACAGCCAGTCATGCCTATGAGAAAAAGGAACCAAAACGTAAAAAGCGAGCTTACAGGCAATGCCAACTGAGGAGTCAAACTAGATACGGTTGGCAACAAAGTGAAGTGGTACGGCTATAAGCTGCATCTGGCCCTCGATATGAAGAGTGAACTTTCGATTGCCCTAAAGGTTACACCTGCTTCATGTGAACGATGGCAATTAAGGACCTACACGAAGCTAACTGGTCAACGATTTAAGCCTCGTTTTTTCATGCTGGATGCGGGTTATGACCAAATGAAAAAGCATACTTCAAGAAGAGATTGAAAGCGGAAAAAGAAGTCCAGATCATGAGAAACTTTATGCCAAGTACTTAGACATCAAAACGACGCCCGTTTGTGGTACAAAAGCCAAGGCTAAGCAGCATGCCATGGATGAAGCTAAGTTGAATTATGGTTAATTCGCCTTCATTAGTAATGAAATCAAAGATCCGATTGAAGCTCTAGAGATTTATCGCAACAAAAACCTTTTGAGCAGGCCTTTGGCAACCTTAATGAACGCTTAAACCTTCGTCGCTTATCCGTTTCTTCTGATGTAAGTCTTGATGGTAAGTTATTTGTAGAGTTTATTGCATTAATTTATCTTTCTTATCTGAAAAAGCATAGACAGGATCAAGTTTTATTTAATAAGTATACCATCCAGGGCCTTCTTGATGATCTAGATGTAATCAAGTGCTTTGAACAGCCGGGCGCTCAGATCCGCATAGGAGAAGTCACAAAGCGTCAAACGGCACATTACGAGAAGTTCGCCATATCGCCACCCACCTCGTTACAGTAGTTTCACTAATGCAGGTTAAAATAGATCTGATTTTTTTTCAAGGACCTCTTCAGAAAGCCCCTAATTTCTTTGAAGTACACTGCTTAGAATAGACATTGGATAATCCCCTGGTTTGTCCGATTAATTCTAGGAGGTGTATTTTTTATGGCAATCAAGGGACAAGGGTTTAAAAAGCATTCGTATGAGACTAAGATAGAGGCGGTACGCCTTCACTTAGCGGAAAAGTGAACCTATGTTAAAATCATAATTAATTTTGGAATCGCAAATAGATATCTTTTGAAAGTATGAAAAGGAAGTATAGAGAACTCGGTGAGTTTGGAATTACGGATCAATGAGGACGACGAGAGTCCCCCGTGTCACAATAGATGTCGTACCTCTCAATAGAATGAATTGTAGATAAAAAGGGAGAATGTGGCTCCCGAAAAATGAATCCATAAGTCAGATTACGAGGGACAGCGGACTATCCGAAGGGAACCTTTGTTAGTGGAAAAAGGAAGCACGAGCTAACGGACTAGTTGTGCCTAGTGGCGAAAAATAATCAGATAAATGGAGTACCCAAATAAGTTTTCCTTAGTTATATAGACGTAGTCGTTAAGTGAGATTGAGTTGTCCGAGTATTGTCGAACGATAGGCCTGTTTGTCGAGCAAGTGGAATCCTAGCGTGTAGCCTGTATGCAGGCCAACAGAGGAGTTACCGAATAAGCAACAAGACTAAGAATAAAAACTGCGTAATAAAGAACGTGAGAACAAGAACCTTGCTCGTGGCACCTGAATCGAATCAGCCCCCAATGTGCTTGAATTGTACTCTACCCTGGCGCTACAAGCACGGCAATATCATCCCGATACGATCGGACATTCCACAACAGCAAATCGGTCTATGGGGCATACGCCACAGTGGATATCAAAGAGATCGGGGTTCCACAAAGGGGTAGAGCTAGATGCATTACTTGGAATGATACGATTTAATGTGAGTAATTAGCGGAATGATAACTTGATATGGAATCATTCCGCTATTCCAAGAGGTACCTAGCCGTTCATCAATTGCTCCGTAATGAAAATCACTTCCTCCTGTCACGAACAATTCATATCGTAGGGCCAATTTATTGTATTCTTTCTGGTGATCGGGAGTATGCAACGGATGATAAGCTTCAATCCCGCCTAAACCAAGGTTCTTTAAGTATTGCAAAATGCTCGTTACTTCTTTGATATCATTACTGTAACGAATCGGGTGTGCAAGCACTGCAATACCACCAGATTTTTTAATTACATGAATAATTTCTTCAACAGTGACGTCTTGTTGAAAATGATAATGTTTAAATTCTTCATAATACTTACTTAAAAAATCATTTTCATTGGAAATGTATCCGACTGAAATCATCTCTTTACAAATAGATCCGATTCTTGAGTTTCCGTATTTTTGATTAATTTCAGTCAACTTGATTGAAACATCATGCTTGTCGAGATAGCGACAAAATTTTATTGCATTCGTCATTTTTCTTATGTGTACTTGTTTTACTAATGTATGAATTTCCTCGCCGTCTTCCTTATATCCATAACATAAAATATGTACTTCCTTTCCGTTAAAACGGGAGCTGAATTCTACTCCGTTAATATATATAGTCTCTTCAGGTAAATAAGGCTGAATGTCATCTACTGAATGAAGGAAATCATGATCGGTAAATGATACTATCCCAATCTTATTGCGCTTTACTCCCTCCATAACTTGCCCTACGGAATATACACCATCTGATTTTGTGGTATGAATATGTAGATCCACTTTTTTCATAAAAAGCATCTCCTTTAAAACGAATTTCATCTCACCTCTTCTGGAGTTTCTCCCCTCTCATCTCAAGATAGATTTTCAAAATAACATCCTCAATATTATTTTTCTCAAGATAAATATCGTGCACATCGTGTTTCTGTAATATTTCACTTATCAAGCGGCTGACCTGAATATCACGAGATTCTACTAGAATTGTAATTTTTTTTCCTTCTTTGCTTAAAATCCTTGTCCCTTTAGGAATATCAATCTCTTCATCATTCGCAAAATCAATATGAATTTTTTTACCAACAAAAAACTTCTCGAATAAATTATCCAGAGAATCATCAAAAAAAATCTCACCCTTGTTAATTATGATTAAGCGGTTACATAAGGATTGAATGTCGTCAAGGTCATGTGTTGTTATAAAAATTGTCGTTTTTCTTCTTTGGTTGATATCCTTAATAAACTGATGTATTTTCTTCTTCATTTCAATATCAATACCAATGGTAGGTTCATCTAGGAAGACTAATTTTGGGTTATGCAGGAAAGTACCGGCCAATTCACAACGAACTCTTTGTCCTAAACTAAGTTGGCGAACGGGAGTATACAACAGTTCTTCTAACTCCAATAAATCAACTAATTCATGTAGCGAGGCTTCATATTCTTCTTTCTTTAACTTGTACAACCGGGAAAGCAGCTTAAATGACTCTATCGGGGGCAAATCCCATACCAACTGGGAGCGTTGACCAAAGAGAACACCAATTCCCTGAACATATTCAGCTCTCGATTCCCATGGAACCGCTCCCCCAACAGTACACGAACCCTCATCTGGCCGCAGTATTCCTGAAAGAATTTTTATGGTGGTACTCTTCCCGGCACCATTTGGACCAATATAACCTACGATATCTTGCTTATTCAGTGTAAAACTTATATTCTTTACCGCTTCTACATCCGAATATTCTTTTTTTAATAAAAATTTGAGATATTGTAAGGAGCTCTTTTTGTTGTGTTTAGCAACTCTGTAGGATTTACTGACATTTTTAACTTCTATATAAGCCATCTTTCCATTACACATCCTTGTTGTAAGTTTTAAAGACATTTAACTTCCTGTTGAAATATAGGTTTTCTCAACTTTCTTAAACAAGATGATCGTAAGGATTAAAAACAGGTAACAAATAATTGGAGACAGACAACTCAATATGAAAGGTAACGAACTATCCTTGCCTAGGATTGCAGCTACGGGGTAGTAGGTAGCAAAGGTAACCGGGATAATAAAAGTAAACACGCTTTGAATCCATTTAGGAAAAATGGTTTTGGGATATTGCATGGTTGTTACGCTTCCCTGTATTAATAAATTCATAAATTCCGGTCTTTCCACGATTTTGAAAATAATAATTCCAGTAAGAATATAGAGCGCAATAAACAATGCCCAACCACCAGTAGCAGCAAATAGGATCAACAACCACTCTATTCCCTGGATTTTATCATGATTGAGAACTAACCCGATAATTAATACAATGACAGCTTGGAGTACCCTTCCGAAACGAACAAATTGAAAATGAAAAGCGCTTATTTGTACGATCGTATCCCGTGGCCGCAATAAGTACCGGTCATATTCTCCATCTCGAACCAACTGGGACATATTGGTTTCAAAGCCTCTGAAGAATGTTTCTGCGATCGCATAGGACAAATTAATAATTCCAAAGGGTATAAGCACCTCAATAAAATCCCAATTATCAATGGAACCAAAACGATTAAACAACGCCCACATAGCCCAAAATTCAAAGACAAATACGAATATTTGGTTGAGAAATCCAATTACCGCATTTAAGGGATACTGGCCCTGCGTAGAAATTTTCAACTTAATAATTTCAAAGTACAATCGAAATGTATCTCTCATACTGCCCCCCCCTTTAGTCAACCACCTTGAACTACTAATTGTTTGATTCCCTTCTTTATCATTACTTGGTTAATTAAAGTAAAGAATACTACCCAGGCGACTTGAACCAATATGTACATCATGCTTTCTTTAACGGAGTACTCTGCTGTAAAAATCATCGCTGGTGTATCAAGAACGCTTTTGTATGGCTGGAAATTGAGAAAAGTTTGAATTTTTTCCGGAAAATAAGCCAAAGGTATGATTAATCCGGATAATGCATAGGCCATTGTGTTAATAAAACCAACAAAGTTGCTAGCCTCAATCGTGAAAAAGGTAATTGCATAGATAAATACCGTTATTACACTACTTAACAAATAGGACAACGAGATACTTACAATAAATAAAAAGATACTTTCGATTGAAGGGAATGCAATACCGTAGCTTCCAAAACCAATCAGAGGTAACACGATGATTACAAAAATAAGGATTGGAATCATGCGAATGACACTGGAGGCCAATCGCCAGGCAAGCGTCTTTGAAAATAATAGATTGAACAAATTAATGGGTCTCGCAAGTTCATAAACAACATTTCCTGATTTAACCAGGTCGAATTCCTGATGATTAACATTCCAAGGGACGATGGCAAAGAATATTTGATTTAGCCAAATGTATGTAATCATTGAAGATGAAGCCATGGGCGATTCGCCGATGTTCCCTAGAGTAAATTGATACAATATGAATATTCGAAAGAAACCCCAAAATATTTGGGTAATCGATCCGAAAATCGCCGCTGAACGGTAAATCATTATTGAATTAAATCGGGTCTGGAAATAGGATATAAATACATTCATGATTCATCACTCCTTTGCAACTACGAGCTTCTTAGTTGTAATCTCAGCTCATTCACAGTACCTTCTAGTTGGGAATTTACGGATAGAGCCCCCCGATATGCCCAATCAATAAACCACTTAAACTTTTCGACCTGCAATAACTTAATATTATCTAATCTAGGTACAAATGACATTTCAATCAGCAGGAGAAATAAGTCCATTTCTTCCTTAAGGAAAGGAAGTCTTTTATTATATTCATGAAGAAAAAAACGAGCGAAATCCTTATTAATCGCAAACTCGTTATGCCCTATTCGACTTAAAATATACACACTTCTTGCCGTATCAAGAATTTTAGGCTGTATACCCGATTGATCCCAATCTATAACTCCAATGACACCTTCTTCACCCATCAAAAAATTATGACTGTGTATATCACCATGTGTAACCACCTTCGGCAATTGACGAAATAAATCCAGGCAACTTGACTCTTCGAATTTATTGATAATAGCTCTGAACAGATTCGAATATTGCTTTACATCTTGCAGTGTGAAATATCTCCCAAGCTCTTCCTCAACCAATGCGTACTGTTCCAAAGCACCTTCACTCCAGTAATTCACAAAAGAATCAGAATAAAAATGGCAGTTCTCATCTATCTTCATACTGTGTAAGTCAACCAACGTGTTAATGACCCGATATAGATCTTCTTTATGACCCAGTTGATGGGATCTCCCACTCAAAAAAGGACGTAGTTGCCAAAATTGCTGATCCCAAGAAACGATGACATCTCCGCCCCTTTTTGTTGTATTTGGCTGAAACGGGAATTGGTGACGCACAAGCGAGTTTGATAACCAATTTTGGTATTCGATAAAATCAGCACTACATGATGTTCCCATCATCTTGAGCACATAAACTCCATCGTTTGCAGTTACTTGCCATATTTTATTTGCGCTACCGTTTTTCAAAGGAAAATAATGAAGGAGTTCTTTATTAAAATAATAGTATAACACCGATTTGATAGCTATTCTTTCCGTTTCATTTTGACTGTTACCATGCATTCTCTTCACCCAATTATTGATAGGAGTAATTTTTTCCGTTTATACCAACCAGTATCATTCTAACAATGTTTCGGATAATATTTTATTCGAGATGCGTACATAGATCTTAAACGAACTTACATCCTCTTCTTTTTTCAGATCATATTTTTCCGATAATTCAGGTCTCCAATAGTATAAACGTAACATTTCTTTAGAAATACCATAGGGATTATATTCGCGCCGTTTTTGATCCAATTCACTTCGATCAAAGAGGGCAAAATCTCTCCTTGCCAGTGGCTTTTCTACCCGGTATCTTTCATGATTTTGTAATTCAAGCCTAATGCCATTTACATATATCACTTTGATTTTTTTTCTCAAAGCAAAATTGATGGCTTCATCGATCTTGTCAATTATGGGCTCCTCCTTATCGTTCAAAGATGTATTACAAAGGATGGGGATACCCGTAACCTCATAAAAGGTTTGTATTAATTGATGTAATCTCGGCTCGTCTGTTAATGTTAGCGTTTGGATCCTAGCTGTGTGGTCAATATGGCATATGGCAGGCACTGATTCTACTTTTTCAGCTCTGACCTTAAAGGCGTGGAGCATAAAGGGCGAGGAGTATGCTTCTTCAAACCATTCATTCACATATTCATTCAATACGATTGGAGCAACTGGTCTCCACCACTGCCTTTCTTTATATTTATTTAACAAGTCCTTCGCTTTGGAATTGCGAGGATCTGCCAGTATACTTCTGTGCCCTAACGCGCGCGGACCAATCTCAGACCTTCCATCAAACCAAACAATCGGATTTGAAATAATATCTTCTACCACTTCTTGAAAATTCAAATCAGAAATTTTACGTATAAACTCGCTATACTTACTATTACCAAGAATATTTTTCAAACTGTTGTCATCATTTCCATAATAAGCGTGTCCGAGTTTAAAGATGACCCTGCTCATTTTCTTATAAAACGCATATAATCCAATACCGAGAGATTGGCCTGTATCGCTCACACAAGGCAATCCCAGAAAGCCTTTGAACTTATAATTCTTCATTAGATGAGTATTGGTAGGGCAATTTAACGCAAATCCCCCAGACAACGCAAGATAGGTATCTGCCGGGTTAATATGATGTCTCGAAATAATTTCATCCAGATTATGCTCCATAATACGAATGGATAAGCTTTGGACCTCTTTCATCACCATGCTTATTTTATTCTCTTGAACGGAAAAGCATTTATCGAATCCACTGAAGCGAACTCCAGCATCATCATCAGTTAAGGAATCTACTTCCTTCTGAATGTTCGTAATATACTCATAAGCTTTGTTAATATTTGATGCATCATCTACTAAAATTAAATCATCTTCACCACGGTATAGCCGGCTGGTGCTTGCAGATGCTATTGCCATCAATGTACCTTCCCTAAGCTTATACAGACTAGAAGCGTACATCCACAATGGAGCTGGAGAAAATACGGGAAACACTTCGATTTCCCCATTCTTCACCACACAACCGGCATAATGTTTTTTCTTATGGATGTTTCGGTCAATTACATTGTCCGGTGCTCCATCAACAGCTAATCCAATGATATTCTCATTATAAAAAATATCGGTGTTTTGCATAATGGTGGAAAAAAGATGGGCGATACTATGGTATGACACTTGTTGGTAGATAAATAAGGAGTGATAGTCATTTACGGATTCCAGTTGGGGAGTGCCCCATACTTCTTGCATATCATTTAGAGTAAGATTGTATGTACTTAACAAATCATTAATAAGCTCTTTAGCTTGAGCAATGTTGTAGAATGAAGTATTATATTTTTTTATCCCTGATATTCTTTCCAGTTCCCAACAATGAACCAATTGAACATGTTCTCCTTCTTTAAACCAGAGAGAAAGGTTCTGATCATGCCTTATAGCAATCTCTAATATTGATGCGGTTTCATCGATGTGTAGATAGGTGGAAAGATAATACCCGTCTTTCATAAACTTCGCTCCTTTCTGCTTCTCATCGTAAGTGTTCAATAATCTCTTCTGTATTCTTACCTTCGAAAAGATCAAATATCGACTGAGACTTGCCATTTTCTTTACAGCATATATTTTTCTTGAAACCAAGGATCTGTTCATCGCTCAATCCTATATTCTTTAACTTTATTCCTAAATTGGTATTATTTACCATAAGATCAATTTGGTTTTCATTATTACAATACCTCAGAACTCCGAACATCCCTTCCAAAGGACTGGGAGAAATATGGAATCCATTATAAAAAGTACCTACCTCCTTTAAATTCAAACTATCCTTATTATTGTATAAATAAGATCTCAGCGAACCGTTTTTGGCATTTTCGGGCTTAAAGAATCCAACCACATCTTCCGCGAGTCTTTCATAATCAGTATTTGATAAACAATCAAATACAATGATTCTGCTATCCGCTCTATTAAAATGCTTAATTTGATGGGGATGAAATGCATTTATTACGCCATATTTCTTTCCGTCAACATTGATATGAAGCAGGTAGGTCCCATTTCCGACTTTTGCTGATCCGACTTCATGTGCCAGCTGCTCTAAGGTTTCGATCGTAAACAACTCTTTGAATTGATTTAGGAATTCGAATGCCCCCATAATGCAAGTCTCTGGATACTCCTGCGTGATTCTCTCCTTATAATGTTGAAACATTGATGAGATACCGTATCTGGCTCCATTATTAAGCATACTGTATTGATCTTCAACAGTCGAATACGCTTGAGAGTAGGCTCCATTAAATACAAAACAAGAATGAATATCGATTTCCATTTCTTCGAATATTTCAAACGTTTTATTTAGTATTTGCACGGTGTTTACCCCATTCTTTATATCGCAGCATTCAGGCTTCAGAATGATCAAAAACTGATTCCTGAAGTTATCAATGCGTTCATCCAATACGTACTCTAAAATTTGTTGTTTGCTCGGATGATCCGAACTGCAATGAATTGCCTGTATTATTTCATGTACCAATTGATCCTTTGTCATTTCTCCACTTCCTTTCCCAACTTTTTAAGTAGATCATCGCCCCTTTTAAAAAATAAAAACTTAGGCTCCGAACCTTCGGTCTTCAACTCTGAATATACGTTTTTTAATACGGATTTTTGTTGGATGGTATATAACAGAAGTCCCTTTTTTGAAAATAGAAACTTGAATGACTCCGTATTATCGCCACATACTCTTTTTCTGGTAATGATTCTATTAAGGCTCCTGAGTACTAACCGACACAGAATCGTTGCCAAAGATACATCTAGAATAACGACAAAATCAGCATGCTTAAGAACGATATCCTTAACTTGATCATAGTAGCCATCGATGATCCAATTACCGTCCGTCTCCACCATTTTTTTTACATCATTTCTAAATTCCTCAGCAATTTTTGGTTTCCAATTTTTGTTCCAATAATAATTATCTAAATCATAATGACTTATTGGAAAAAGCATTTTTTCAAGTTGTTTACTCACATGAGTTTTACCGGAACCTGGAGGACCTATAACCCATATATTTTTTTGTAAAAAACTATCCATTAAGAATTACCTCATCAATTAAACGTCTACTTTCATCTAACATATTGAAGTTTTGGTGTAACTCATAACACTTTGCCTGTTTCACAATGTGCTTTAACACAATTTCGAGTTCTTTTTGATCCGGTTGATCAAAAAAGATCTGAAATTCTTTGAAGTATTTGTTAATGTTATGTTCATAATTGGCGGATAGCAATTCCAATGCAGCAGCATCCTTAAGTTCAGTAATTCTGGGTTTTCCTTCGTTCATAAACTGAGTAAATATAACATAATCAACTTTATGTTTTTTCTTCATCCTGCCTTTAAATATGGATGCTAATTGCTTAGGATAAAAAAAAGTGCTGTCTTCTCGAACGGGAATTTTGTTGTTAGGGTGATTTAATTCTTCCCTACCAATTCTAATATTCCTCATCGTTTCAATTGCCTCTAAAGTATCGTTTCTAACTGCAATAGAACGTGGCCACCCGTAACCTATAACTCTCCCATCCTCTATTCGGATGGACAAATCGTCGTTTGATATGAAACCTGCCACGCCACTGGATAGCAGAGTTAGTACCGTGGAGGTTTTTCCGGATTTTTTCCCTCCCATAATACAGATTCCTTTATCGAGATATTCAACCATCGCAGAATGAAAATAGTACATATCTAACTGCAGATACTCATTGCGAGTAATATCTCTTACAAGTCGAATCGCTATTTGGACTTTCCATAGCATCTCTTGCGGTTCTTCAAAGTAAATGGTACGACCTGCCGAATTTACATGGAATTTTCGATTGGGTTCATGAAAATTAGACATATCAACATTAATTATGGTCAAGTCTCTTTCATGTTCTTCCAGCGTTTCGCTGGCCAGTATTAGTTTCCAAAATCCCTTCGCTGGTTGCCGGTCCAGAACAATCTCATAGAACGGTGTTAAAATGTCAATAATCATTCCAGAAAATGAGTGAGGGACATATAAATAAACTTTAATTGTTTCCCTACCGACTTCCATCCAACGATAAGAATTCATTTTATTTTCTCCTTCTCGCAATTCATCTTTTTTTAAATCAGTCATCAATCTGATAAAAACTGCTCAGCCTCTTTTTTCAAAGAAAAATGATCAAATTTACCATTCAACGTGACAGGGAATGAAGTCTTCCATATGAAAAATTTTGGGATCATATATTCGGAAAGATAGTTTCTTAAAAACAAAATCATTTCTGTCCTGTCTATTTTAACCATGGATTTATAAAAGCAAACAAGGCTTTCCTTACCGTTTGCATTCACTATAAGGACTACTGAACGTTCAACTTTTTCATAAGATTCAATTATGTATTCAATTTCTCCAATTTCTACGCGGAATCCCCTTATTTTCACCTGATTATCTCTTCTGCCCATATACTCAAGATCGCCGGTTTTTGTAAATCTCCCCAAGTCGCCGGTTCTATACATCTTTGTTCCAGTTGAAGTGGCAACGAATCTTTCGCCTGTTAATTCCGGTTTATTTAAGTATCCCTCAGCAACCGCATCGCTTACAATGCATATCTCCCCGATTCCGTCGTCTAACGCATCAATCGTGATTTCGTAATTTTGTAATGGTATACCTATCGTTATGGATTCATCATTCTTGTTTAGTTTTTTGGTAGTTGCCCATATCGTTGCTTCCGTTGGACCATAACAATTATAAATATCTGCGTTTGTAGTCTTGGCAATCTTTAAATAAGCGTTTTTCTTCAATACTTCGCCACCGAGAAGTATCTTGTTAAGATTACAAAAAAATTCAAGTTCCTCATTAAAATAATCGATAAGAAAATTGATATAGGTTGGGGTAAATTGTACGGTGTTTACCCTTTCTGTAATGATTAATTCCCTCAACAGTTTTGGGTTTAACCTTTGCTTCTGTGTAGATATGATAACCCGTGACCCATAGGACAGAGTAACAATAGTTTCCAAAATGGATATGTCGAACGTGAAGGAGGTGTTAGCCAAGAAGATTGTATTGGTTCCAGAGTACTCTACGATATCACGAATTGAGTCCCTAAAAGTATTTAATGACTTATGACTTACCAAAACACCCTTTGGCACACCGGTAGAACCCGAAGTATATAATACATAGGCTAAATCGCCTGCATTCTCCCTAATCTCCGCTATCAATTGCTTCTTGCTATCTTCGTCCTTAAAGATCTCTGAATCTACTATCGGTGAAGTCAAAATGACATTCCGAAGGTTATAATTCCATCCTTCGATTCGAAGCTGCTCACTGGCTACCAAACAGTTTATTTTAGCATCCATACAAATGTATTTAATTCGTTCTCTCGGTGTGCTACGATCAATCGGTAAATATGCGCCACCAGCAGAGTTAACAGCCAAAATACTAATTAAAGAATCCAGAGAATCCTCCGTAATCACGGCTACGATTTCATTAGGAACAACCCCAGCATCTCTTAATCGCATCATTCTTTCGCAAACCATTGTCAGAATCTCAATATATGAATAGTGTTTATTATCGTAAGTCACTGCGATTTCGTTTTTCCTCTTGAGAGCCTCCAAGACAAATGCCTCAGTATATGATCCGTTCTGGCAATTATTAATCATATTAGCCCCTTCAAATCTTTATATATTTCTATGTCAAGTGACATAATTTGATTAAGTTGATCCGTTAAGTTCTTAAAACGCCAATTTTGTTTTACCCGATAATAATCAATTTTTAAAAAAACCTGATTTAGCAGAGTAAGCTTGACTTCTAATTTTGGAATAAGTGAGCGGTAAATAATAGGGTCGTGGATCGTTTGTTGATTTGCAAAAAAATCTAAAGCTCTTCTAAGCAAAATCCTTGAAATTCCAATTGCATCCCTTAAATTTAGAGCTTGATTTTCATTTTTTAGTTCGTCACATTCTTGCAGAAAGGAGGAGTAGTCAAAAGAGACTTGTTGATCATCCAAGTCACTTATAAACTTCTTAAGTAGATTATTTAAATTCATTTGCTCTTCGGTTGGACGATACAACATCTTCATAAAAAATACTTTTCCACTGTAACATGTCTCAAACTGTTCTCTTGTAATTACAACTTCCTGCTCTAAGAACGTATCAATAAATTTCACTTTTACATGAGTAAGTTGAGTTAGCAGCACAAAGTGATTTCCCAGAGGAACCTCTACTGAATCATATATAGACAACGAATTCGAGTATATTTTTACGACTATGGGGATTTCAATAGACAAGCTATTATACATATGCTCGATCTCATCAACAGTTCGTTCACAATACTCCAACTTTAGAATGTTTAATTTATCTCCAATTTCATGCATCCTGCCAACGTCGTCGTATGAAATGAAACTTTGTCCTTTTTTTATTAGGTCTGACAATATAAAATGAACCGAATAAAACGATTTATAGTATAAATAATAAGTTGGGATGTCTAGATAAAGTAAAATTAAACCATAACAAAACTCCAAACATGTAATCCCATTTATTTTTTTTAGATCAGATGCTTTAATCTCAAACATGAAATGAACACCACCTACTTATCGCTTATCTGTTCTTCCGTCCATACCACAGGTATAAACAGAAACTTCCCACAAATTCCCTCAATGAAATCTTCATCTATACTAATGTCCATAACATCGTTGTCTGTTTGCGAAGCCACAGCGGTTACACCAGAGAGTATCTTCTTGTATTCCCCATTTTTCCCATTTATTTCGTAGTAACCACCGTTGTCAATATCGTCAATGCTTTTTACACCAATGCAAGGGAGATTTAACTCTCGCGCAATAATCGCGCTGTGCGACAGAACTGACTCCGATTCAACAATACATCCAATCGCTTTCGTCGAAGCATGTATAATAGTTCCACTTATTCTCTTTGCTACTAATATATTACCATTTGTAAAATCTTTAGATTCTCTTTCATTTCTAACAAACTGTACTTTTCCAACCGCAATTCCTTGGACTAAAGGTAAGGCATCACTGAATCCGGCGCATAAATTACCAATATTGCTTGTCGCATACCGTATTTGCAAAAACCAAAGCTTACCACTTTGGTCAATTGCCCATTCAATATCATAATTGTAAAATGATAATTGATTGCCCGCTTGTTCGCAGCGTTCGAGCACATAATCGAGTTCACTTTGTTCCAAAGAAACGCTCTCTCTTATATCATTAGGCAAAGAAACTTCTACCAACGTCCCCCTAAAGCCACCTGAAATATTAGAAATCAAAGTTTCATAATCCTGATTGTGTATTCTTATAGGATATTGTTGATTTAAGTCCGGGTTCGTTTTTGTGTGAATCGGAAATATAGCCTTATCTTTCGAACCTTTATTATGATTTGACAAAGAATAGCTGCCTCTCGCAAATACCCATTGATCAGGATTCGTCGTACCATCCACGATTGACTTGGTTAATCCGTAACAGGAATTTATATAGATATGACTGTCATCTCTGACGGAAACGCCACCAACCTTTGTGTTAATTAATTCCTGTATAATGATGGAGCATGGTTCAATAATTTGGATGTTGTAACTTCTGCATAACTCTTGAATGTCGAAGGAGAAATTTTTTTTCCATATCTTTAATATGGAATGTATGATATTCATAGTTTTCTTTACATTGATATCGGTATGAAACATTCCGGCAAACGAAAGAGTCTCTGAATCCTCAAGCGGACTTGAGCTGCGAATGACTACTGCTTTCTTCCAAAACGCCTCCGTATCATATTGAAATTCGTTCCACAGATCAACTGTTAATTCATCGTTTAATCTGAATTCGATCTCTTCCTCAATCATAGGAAAATCTTCTACTTTCAAGCCATTCTGGTATAAACCCTCTCTCTCAAGTAATGAAATGAGTATCGAAGGACTCAGGATCCATGTCTCTGGTATATCAAATCCCTGTTTGAATAGCTTATGTAAATTTATTGCTTTATTGCCCATATAACGATAATCATCAGCAGTACATTTACAAATATGCTTTATAAACTTAGCCTGCATTATGTCACCCTCTAATTCGGGTGATTATATTATAAATGGACTTAATTGTTTTGAAATTATTCATTTCTAGATACTCATCATCAAATTCTATATTGAATTCCTTTTCCAAACCGACTATTAAATGAGTCAGGTTGAGAGAATCCATACCGATAAAAGTCAGGTCATCCCCATTGTCAATGTCCGCAACATCAACTGCCAAGTCTTCTGCAATATATTCATTAATAACTTTTCTAATTGTAGAAATCATTATTATCGCTCCATTTCAAAAAATAGCAAATCCTCTTTTTCACTCCATAATCGATCCTGGATAGATCCGTTCCAGCATACAATTTGATTGTTTTTTCCAAATGCGCAGTTAAGATCATCCCTAACCATGTTACAGCCTAATTCATTCGCTATTGTTGTTCCGAATAATCGGTCCGTATGCTGTAAAACCCAAGAAACTCGGTTGCGAAGTTCATCGTCTTCCTCAAGCAGAAATGAAAGTGGCTGCAAGATAAAGTCCTTATAGTTCAGCCAAAACAACAAAATGTCATTAAACATATGAAGCCTGATGCTTATATTTCTATTGATCAATCGGTACGACCATGCGTGCCTATATAAATGTAAAATGATATATAAAAAATGATACTCATACCGGAGAGTAGGGATGTTGATTCCCTTCGTTACTTCGCAATTCATTAACTGGTCGGGAGCCAAAAAATTATTAGAAGATTCCTCTCCTTTATTGATCCAGTCCGAGTTTGTAGTAATATCAATTTTTATCACGGGGTATACAGAATCCCCAGTTAATACCAAATGCTCCGGCAAATGATCTTTGGTTAACTGAAATAACAAATACTCTTTCCTAGAATGTGGTTTATACGTATTTGTTAAATAATCCATCCTGCCTGATAGAATGTGATGACTAGCCAGTAATACACAAACCCTTTCGTATTCCTTTTGGTCAATCACGAAATCAACATCAAAAATTTGCTTGATACATTGATTTCTATAAATCTGATTCTCTAGTACTAATCCTTTTACGACAGCATATTTAACATTGTGTTCTTCAAATATTGAAGTTATTTTTTGAATATGTTGATAAGTAAGTTTGGTCCTGTTCGCATTCGAATAGTAATGATTAGACATAAAATCCCTTATATAGAACGGAATCTTATCAAAGTCGGGACAATTTTTAAACGTGCACCACATCAATGGCAGCAACTTATGTTTAATGGATTGTTCAATCACAACGGACCAATCTACCGAATCAACCTGTATCAATTCATTTATTGCATCATAGGCATTGTGGTAAAACGCGCCTCCCACACTCTCAAGGATTTTATAAGATATCTGAGTATTTTTTTTCATTGTGCATCGGATCCTTCCTTAGTATAAGAGACATAAAGTTAATAAGCTCCTCTTTCGGAGTTCTTGCTATATCGATACCGCGCTCGTAAGCAACTCTTCCCACCAAATACATAAATTTCGCATCAGTTTTGTGCCTGTATTCTTCTTCCGTAGCAATATTCACCATAAAAATGATCATGCTTTTCATCTTTGCATTAACCTCATTTGACCACTTATCGGTCTCTTCCCTAAGAATACGATATATTTTCTTAAGCTGATTGTTCCGATTTTTTCGCAAGAATTGCAGCTCCGAGGTAATATCTTCAAAAGATAATGTTGCTAGAATTTTTTTCAACCGAAGATCGACACTCTGTCTACTATCAAAATAAGGTTGATAAAAATTCCAATCTACAAAACGTGTATACAACAGCTCATTTTGGCGGTATTCTTCTATCCTATCATCGCATATTTGTCCCTTTAGGATATCGCGGCAAATGGAAAGCTCCTTCATTCTATATTGGTTTCTATGAGGCTCTACGCTCGAAATTAAAAAATCGTCCAAACTATACTTGCTATCATAATATTCCTTTATTTCACTATTAAAATAATTTACAGGTAATGCAATATTGAAAAAAGCGTAGCTTTGAGCAGTTTGATAGAGGTAGAAATTCTCGTTCAATAATTTTTTGTCTATGTGTTGATATTCAATATATGTCTTTAAGTTTTGTTCTGTAATCTTTTGATAAGTAAACAATGTTTCCCTCATATTCCTTGTAAAACAATCCATTAATCTTAGGTCGCGCTTAAACATCTCGTGTAATTTCGAATAAAAGGAGAGCCATTCGTCGATTTCGATGCTAATTAGATTATTGTTTATAGAATAATTATTAAAGGGAGTATAGTTCCAAAATATCTTTGGTAACTGAGCATAAGAATTTAATATAGATTCTCTGATATAATCAATTTTTATATTTCCCGAGTTAAAAATAAAATAGTCCGATTTTAATTCCATCGTCATAGAAGGCCCTCCTTTCTTTCATCTGACGAATTATACGATTGTGTATCCACCATCAACCATAAGATTTTCACCGGTAATAAAACTTGCTTCGTCGGAAGCAAGAAATAACACCGCTTTTGCAATTTCGCCTGGGTCAGCGACTCTATTCAATACATGTTTACCACCAATTTCGGGATGCTTATCCGCACCGTGCCGATCAACATTATACTGTCTTCCAGTGTGGAAGGCATTATTTTCCGTCCATACAGTTCCTGGACAAACGTTATTAACCCTAATGTTGTAGGGAGCTAAATCTAAAGCCAAACATCTAACCATGTTGACCAAAGCTCCTTTGGTTGTATTGTAGGTTAAATACTCAGGTTGCGCGATAAAACCTGAGGTCGAGGCAATATTAACAATTGAGCCTTGACCACTTTTTTTCATTTGTTCTGCACTGTACTTCGCACAAAGTGCGTAGCCAATCACATTCGTCATAAACATCTCTTGCCACTCTTCAACACTTGCCTCCAGTCCTTTGATGATGAACTTAGCCGCACAATTTACCAGAATATCAATTTTTCCGAAATGACCGATTGATTGTTCCACTAATTGTTTGATAGAGACCTCATTTGATATATCTGTAATAATGTAAGCACAGCGTTTTCCGTTCTTATTGATTTCATTTTCCAATACCTTGCTCTTCTCTTCATCAATGTCTGCAATAATTACGTTAGCCCCTTGATTAGCAAACTCTAAACAAACTGCTTTCCCAATCCCCTGCGCTCCACCAGTGATAATAGCTGTCTTATTCATTAGTCTCAAAGTTCAACACACTCACATTCATATGATTATTCTCCACTTACCACATTGTGATGTCTCCATAAATAAATTCTCCTGAGATTCCATGAACCTCTCTCAATGATTCTTCGACGATACGTCTGATATTTTCTCTTTCCAGTTCATTATCATCCCAGTCCTGGATATGTACGGAAACATGGTCAGGTTGTTCCAAGGGTGCTTCTTTGGATGTGAAAATATGCACTTCGTTTGGTTTTCCAATTTCTTGGTATATTTGTTTTGACAACTTTTCCCCTAAATATCCATATATTTTCCCTGTATGGTCTAATGGGTTTTTACCGGATGGCGCTTCAATGCTCATCGATCTCATAGGGCAAATAAGTCCATTAATTCTATTTCCACGTCCTACTACCCCAACATCACCTGTATCCGCAACACTTCCTAAAGCCGTTAAATAGTATTTTCCATTCTTATCCTGTGGATTAATCGTTAATTGAACTTCTCTTGCAAAATTATCATATATGAAAGTCATTATATCTTTATAAATTTGATTTTTGAGTTGGAAATAGGTATCCACCGAATCTACTTTTCCCGCAATGAAAGGCAGATTGATCAACAACTTGTACTCCTCGTATTCTCTACTTCCGACCAGTTTCACATCCCAACCCGTTTCAGGAAATCGCTCCTTGAACAATTTCCCATTAATATATTGCTCTGTATAAAGAACCAACATTTCAAGCGTGCTTAAAGGCGTATAACTTGATAATAAATTACAATCATTAGAAACCAAATCAGTACGATCAAGGGAAGCTAAATCTTCCAATATCATCGGCTGATAACGAGAATTGCTACGACCTGCACCATGGTAGTTCACAATTTCATCAACGACTACAAGATGTTTCGTTGCATCAAATCCTGTGAGGACCTCGCCAAGCACGTCCTTGGCAGCTTTAAATAAGATATTGTATAAAGGGATGTTGTCGTTACTGTATGTTTTCGCTCCCTTTCCTGCAAAAATCACCTTATAAGGTTTAATCAGTTCGCCTCTCCCAAATTCTATCTGCGAAAGGCCTCCGATCAGCATGACCTTATCAAACCAGTGATGTGCCACTCTCCCATATGTATCCATGAAATACTGTGAGTAATACCTTGAAGCACGTTCAGCTATGGCATCGCATATTGTATCAGGGTGACCTACACCCTTTCTTTCAACTAATTCAAACGACAGTTTTTCTATATTCGTTTTCTTATCCTTAATAATATGGATCATTTAAAATCCCCTCTATCTCCGAAATTAAATTAATGTAATATCCTCTTATTGATGCTGAGGCACGTAACTGTCAATGAACTTTCTGAAGGATTGCAAAGCTTCAGACTCAGTTGCTCCAATAGTAGGACTCTTAAACATGAAAGCGCCAACTTCGTTTACTACACCCGCATAACCTTGTAATAATGCGATCTTTGCCACACGAATGGCATTGATAATAACTCCTATGGCATTCGGACTGTCCTCAACCTGTAACTTAAGCTCAATTGAAATATCCGAATCCAATATAGATTTACCTTCAATTCTTAAATAGCAAATCTTTGTGTCTTCAAGATATTTCACAAAACCATTAGGACCTGCAGACACATCTTCTGCATTAATTCCCGCTGCAGAAAGTGCATTCTTCTTTGAAATTTGTTTACTTTCTGATCTTCCAGGAGCAGTCAAGTTGTAAAAGTCCATATTTCCGCCGAAATTTAATTGATAAGTATTGTTAATATCAATACCGCGAGATTTAAATAATTCTATCAAAGCAGTATGTAGTGTTGTGGCCCCAAGGTGACTCCTTAAGTCATCCCCCAGCAACGGAATACCTATCTCTTTGAATAGATTGGCGATTTCTTCATCCCTTGCTATTAGCTCAGGTGTCGAATTAATGAAGGCAACTTTCGCTTTCGCGGCAGCCCTGGCGTAAAACTTGCAGGCTTCCGATGCACCCGTCGGTAAAAAGCAAACCAAAATTTCACTTCTCGATCTAATCAATTCTTCGGCAACATCATCAATTGATTTGTTGTAGCAATCAACATGCGCTGTAATAACCTGATTCAAATAACCATCAAGTCCATCCAATAATGGACCGGCCAATACTTTTACATTAGTTAAGGGAACATCGACATATTTCTTCGGAGCATTCGGTTTTACAAAAATAGCTTCTGATAAATCTAGGCCAACTTTATTCTGGTCGATCTCAAAAGCACAAACCATCTCCACATCCGATACCTCAAAACCTCCGATTTCCGGACACATTACACCGCTTAGCGACGGTTGGTTTAACTCCTTATTTCTTTTTGAATCTTCAATATGTTGAACAAGAATCGATGCGTTTGAACCAACTCCAGCGATTGCAACCCGAATAGAATTTTTCATTATATAAAATCCCCCTCATTATAAAAATAGATGTCTCACAGATTAATTCAATTCCATTATCCACTTATAAACAAAAAAATAATAAAATAATAATTTAGCCTATTTCACTAGATGAGTTGTTATTTGAGTCACACACAAAAATCAATCTTTCGCTTCACTCATATTATGTGCTCTAATAATCTCACATTTCTGAAAACCCCAATTTATTACAGTTGATGTTAGTTGAATTAATTAATTATGGGCAACTATAGCACCTTGCTTATTTCATTTCTTCGGTGACTCTATAGTGAACAAATCCCCCCTTTAAGTCCGGGGTTTCGTTTAGGCCATTTGTATATTTCAAATAAATTTTCCGATTTCTTCCGATCGTTTTCAATTAATATTTTTTGAATTTGCTTTTACTCGCTTGAATACTCATGAATTTGTTAGTCATGAAGACTTAATCGGCAAACGTGACGTCAAACTTCGTTTCTAAAGTATCCAATACTCAACTTTCGGCTCATTGTTCTCCATACTTTCCTGAGAGTAAGATAGCAATCTTTTTTATAGATGAAAAGTTATCAATCAATAAATCATCGTCATCAATCTGAATATCAAACTCAACTTCTATACTCACAATCAACGCAATCATTTTGAGGGAATCTAAGCCCTCATCTCTCAAATCTGTTTCACTACCGACCTCAACCGTTCTGTTAAATACCTCACACAATTTTTTTGTTATCAATTGCTCCAATAGCGCACTCTGTGGAATTGTCAAAGTAACTTCTCCCTCTACATGTTCACTTCGGGCCAATTTTTCAAATCACGGCCATTAATATCTACTAACGCTTCTTTCCACCGATCAATTCCGAATGCCACGCAGCCAGAGTATAATGCCAACCCATCATAATCTTTTATTTCGTACTTGGAACAGAGCATATCCAGACAGTAATTAAAGGATGCAATAGAGACTTCTTTGCCACTCAATGTTGTAACGATTAGTTCATACTTCGCATTACTCATCATCTGATAAGTTCCTTTTGTCTTCAAATCCTGGCTAAAAAAGAACGGGTCAGTAGCAGTCTCAATCCTTCCATTAAGACCTTTGGACTCAAATAAATTCCATACGTCATCCATAATCTGATTACGCATTTGAACTACCCAGTCTTCCCTTCCGACAAATACAATTTCCCGCATCGTAAACTCATTTTTTCTGTAGTTATCCTTTCTCCATTCGATTTCATGACGAAAACATTTTCCTTTTCCAGTGAGCACTATTCCATCTGATAACCTTTTTCCTTGAAGCTCTTCATAGCAGTGATAGCAAATGCAAGGCTGTAAAACCTCACCCTGGGAAACTAATGATTCTTCATAAGAATTTTGTTCCGCCTTAATTCGGAAGTTTTTTATGGCTTTGTAGTTATGCGGCACGGATGTAACACCATATATGTTCTGTGGGAAGTGAATGTGATATTGATTACGAATCATATTCTTTTTATTCAGCACAGTTGGATAATCCCTCAACTCCGCATCATACTTTATTGCAATTCGAGTAAATTCTTTATCCAGACGTTCGAGCAGTAAAATATCAGACTCATCCATATATGGTGACTGAATTGCAGTGCTTTCTTTTGGTTGCAATCGTATGTAGTGATCTGAACTCAAGTTGTTTGTTTTTTCCCGTTTTTTTATTACACGTGTATTTCCAAGAGTGCTGCACAAATCTTGATATGATTCTCTCAATTCAGTCATTTGTATTAAATTTAAATCACGATCATTCAGAGTTAGGTTAATGACTTTATCATCTTTGTTATAAGACATACCCGTTATTGTTTCTGATAAGTAAGGAATTCTCTCTAGCAAACTCTCAACCTTATCAAGGAGTTTCTCTGGTATGTCAAATGATACATTCATAAATGTTTCCCCTTTCTGTAACCAACGCTTCAGTGCTTCTTCTTAATAAGTAGAACTGCTATTCTCCTGTCAGTTTGAAGGATTATCGATATAAAATTAGATGGGCAGGAAGTATGAAAATAACTCTAAAAAAGCATATATCAAACTTCATTTACAAATATAACCTCGATAATATAGACTTACAATACATTATGTAGAATACAAACACATGTAAAATATTATTTTTTTTAAATGGAGGATTTAAGTGAGAATAAACACAATTATATCTGGCGTCGTGATATTCCCCGGAGAATCAGAAAAATGGTTTACCAATAAGAACGATTACATTTATATCAAATCTGATGGCGATATAAATGTGCGCTATAATAGAATAAGTACTAAGTTGACTGAAGATATGTCAGGATTATATCAATGCCGCTACGGTCCATTTACTATTCAAAATATCGGTAAACGCCCTGTCAATTTACAAATAATTAAATTCACTTGTGAGATTAGAATGCAAAAGGATTTTTTCGCAATCGACTTTGATCAAACGCCATTTGTATCTGTACTAACCAATAGGCAACCTACTGAAGTAAATTACTCAGACATTATAAAGGTCTTAGAAAATATACAAAAGCCCCAGCCATTTCAGGAGAGCAGAGACCATATAGACCCAAGATTAATTCACTTAAACAGATACATCAGAAAAAACTATAAATCAGCAATAACCCTCCAGGAGTTAGCCGATTATGTTGGCGTACATCCTACATATTTAAGTAATACTTATTCGAAGGTGTTTAAAATACCGCCGATTTATTTTGTTAATCAATTGAGAATGCAAGATGCTATGGATTTACTGGTTCAGCCTGACTTGACCATAAATGACATATCGACAATGGTTGGTTATAACAGTTTGTCACAATTTAGTTCGATTTTTAAAAGATTTTATTCAAAATCTCCAAGAGAGTATAGAGAAGAAGCATTAATTAAAAATCATTTCCATTAAACTACAATTGAGAATAACCGATATTTTTAATTCTATATAGGCATTAGCACCTATTTTAATCGTTCACGTACAATATGAAATGAAATCGAATGGTATAGTAATAGCAACCGTACCAAACTGGCTGATTCACTTGAACTTGCTTACGAACAGCACTAAGCCATCACCAAATAGACAAGGCTGACTTAGCCCAATCGTAAAGTACAAACTCTTCTAGTGCCCCCTTTGGGGTCGTAGTTGGAAAATAGGTAATAGACCGTAAAACCAACCAATTCGAGGTAAGGATCAGGATTGTATATGTTCGTGATTTGACTACGTAGAAGGCATTCATCTCTTGTGAATTGTCCACAAAGGAACATATACTGTGCAGGTGCGCCGGGCTTTGCTCCTTTTGGCCTCTGCCCAAAAGATCAAAATTCCAGAAATTACACCATATTTGTGGCGAAATCATTCGCCAGACGAAATTTACAAATAGGGGAGCCACAAGTGATGCGAGGATTGAAAAAAGGTCTTTTTTGCTAGTCAACATCTCCCGGGTATGTCTGTCTATAATCACCTTTATCAATTCCAATCTTCCCTTAACTTTTATACGGGTTCAGCTTAACTAGACGTCCAGCGCGGGGCTCATCAGGATCATTCGGTTCTAACTGGTCTACATTTAAATTGACGAGGCTTTCTCGGCATATTCCACCGGAGATTAGCAAGTTTCATATTCCAAAGACTTGCGGTGACTGGGTTTATTAGGTCAAAAAAAGAAGTACCTCCCCAAATCTCGAAGTAGTAGTTACTACACTGCACACCGAGAAGAAAAGATGAACTCCCGATGTATTCTATTTGACAAGAAAATCTGTTTTCCTTGGAGTAACTATTAGTAATGTCTCCAGATATATGCTTGTTTCTTTGAAACACTGGAACGATGATTTATTCGATATTCATCCGAATCGTGTGAGATTTCGGAGGAGCTGGGGATCTCACGGAGGACGCTAAGGCCAGCAAATACAAGGGCAGCGGTCAGTTCGTGAGGCAATAAAAAGTAACGCTGTCGCAATGTTTTTCGTCAATCTCAACCAAACCCTAGCATTTATATTTATCCATAAGTACTCTAAATAAAAGAGACTGAGACTCTAAAAAAGTCTCGGTCTCTTTTATTGTTACCGCTTCGCCTTCTAAAACTCATGATAAAGCTTCATCAGCGCCCTTTTCTCAATCCGCGAGATCCCGAGCTCCTTCGCGATCTCCCTCTGCGTCCGCTCTTCCCTGCCTGTATCTAATCCAAACCCGTCCAACCACAACTTCCTTTTCCCGATCATCCAGAATATCGAGGTTACGATATATCTTACTCTTCTCGATCTTCAAATCCACTTCCTTAACAATTTCATCTGCTTCGGAACCGAGGATATCGATAAGGGTGATTTCATTGCCTTCCTTGTCTGTCCCAATCGGGTCGTGGAGGGATACGTCTTTACGGGTTTTCTTCAGAGAGCGAAGTTGCATTAATATCTCATTTTCAATACAACGTGCGGCAAAAGTAGCAAGCTTCGTACCTTTGTTCGGGCGGGAACTCTCAATGGCTTTAATCAATCCGATGTTTTCTATGGATATTAAATCTTCCATATCTTCACCCGTATTATCGAATTTTTTAGAATTGTAAAAAACGGATACGTTTATTTGAAAACATGATGAGCACCCAATCCAGCCCCTACTAATAATTCATAAAAAGCCTTAAGGGGCTTCCCTTAAGGCTTTTTTTAAACTATGTTATCAGATTTCATATTCTGAAGAGATGATCATCTAATTTCATCTCTCTTTATATAGTTATTAAATAAATAATAAACTATACGCTTCGAATCTACCGAGTGAATAGATGGTAGCCCTATAGGCTTAACGTAAAATAGATCCTCATTTAGCAACTTTTTATGAAGTCTATATAGATCACTAAAGTGAAAATGATCTAAAGTATGCTTTTCAAGAATATCATGTAATTCTTTCGCCATCATTCTGACACTTATTCGTAAATTATTACTTCTTAAAAAGATCGGATCAGTATCCTTAGGTTCTTTCTCTCTTTTAAAACTAATGAGTTCCTTTATCAATTTTTTGGGAATTAACTTTACTATTCTACCATTCTTCTTATTAGAATAAGTAACTGTCTTTCTTTCTATGTTTAAATCATTCCAAGAAAGGCTAACTACTTCCGTAGCACGAAGACCAAGAAAATAACTGAAGAGCATAGCCATATAAAGTGTTTTGTTTTCTATTTTAATACAAGGTAGAGCCTTGAATAAAACCCTATGGTCTATAGGATACCTTATTGAAATCTCCATCAAAGATCACCCCAATCTCTTTTAATAATACTATCATTTCCACAAACAATAGATATGATACCTTTCTTACGATCGCAAATGTGTAAAACATACAATCATTAATATCCCCACACCAGAGTATTCGAATACTTAACACGATACCTTCCACAAAATCTATGTATCATCTTGGGGCCCTAAAGGGAATTGTTATCTGCATTCTATCCCTCAATTCAAGGCTTATCTTTCAGATTTGATTTTATTCGTTTTTTCAAATGACCTATAAAGATCTGACCAGGTTCAGAAAGATCGAATTTCTTGTTAACAGCTTTATGAATTAAATCGATTTCTTTAGCAAAATTGTAAGCATTGGGCCCAAAACTCCAGCTCCTCTTTAATGGTCTATAGTATTTGATTAGAATTTTCGTAGCCTCATCTTCCTCATATCCCAGAAGTTTAAGTTCACTAATCACGTCTTAAATGTAGGGTTTATCCATCATATGTTTACTTGTTGAATTGTTCATACATTCACCTCCAAGATCCCATATATTAGCTAGTGACTCAAAAATATGTTTTCATTATTTTCGTTTAATTTTTACAACGTTTCAACTCTTGTAGATATAAGTCTAGCGAGAGAATTATCACTACTTCTTTTTTGCTAACGATCATTTTAAGGTTACCTATCTAGAAGCTTATTCCTACACTCAAAACTATATTAAATCTAGGCATCATTTAAAGTATTCTTCTCACCACTTTATCTTTATTTCTCTACTTTTTTCATGAATTTTTATTAACTGATTTAGAACAAAAATTCGTTGAACTATATCTTCAGCTATAAAAAACTGTCTCTTAAAGTAATTTATTTGCTTCTGATATGGACCTTGGAACTTTTCATTATTTTCATATACATGTAACAATTGAATATGGAGATCATATATTTCTTTGTATGTCATAATAACACCCCTCAGCAGTAAAATAGTTGATTTTCTGAATATGCTTTTTTTATATTCATTTAGCCTAACTACTTGAATTAACAAAAAAGCAACTCCCTTGTTGGCAAGTCGCTTTTAAAACGCTCTACAGTGAATCTTTAGTTATTATCTAAGATCCTAGCGCTTCGCCTTATAAAACTCATGATACAGCTTCATGAGCACTCGCTTTTCAATCCGTGACACATAGCTGCGACTGATACCAAGCTCCTTGGCAATCTCCCGCTGCGTACGTTCCTCACCACCCGTGTCTAATCCAAACCGACCCACTACAACTTCTTTTTCCCGGTCATCCAGAATATCAAGGTTACGATAAATCTTACTCTTCTCAATCTTAAGATCCACTTCTTTAATGACATCATCAGCCTCGGAGCCAAGGATATCGATGAGTGTAATTTCGTTTCCTTCTTTATCAGTCCTGAAACATCCTTGCGGGTCTTTTTCAATGATCTTAAGTGCATGAGAATTTCGTTTTCAATACAACGTGCTGCAAAAGTGGCCAGCTTTGTGCCTTTGTTTGGACGGTAACTCTCAATAGCTTTGATCAGGCCAATAGTTCCGATGGAGATCAGATCCTCCATGTCTTCCCCGGTATTATCGAATTTTTTGAGGTTATGGACATGATATGATGTCATTAACAGAGTACCTATATAGAGTGATTTGATACAAACACATTTCCGCCATCCGGGAAAATGTGGATGTACTCCCGGGGGACTGCCTAGCAGTCTACTTCAACCTGGATATTGTGCACAATGGAGTGAGGAATCTCCAAATAAGAGGATAGATCTTAGATAGAAACAAGCCTGATGCGGTTTCGCATCAGGCTTGTTTGGTTTTTGGCGGCAGTAGCGGAGTCATTTGTCCGGCTTGGACCTTCTGAAAGGTTGTAAGATCATAAATCCCATGTTTCCCCAATTCCGTATAGTTCACTACATCCACAGCATATGCCACAAGGATCTTTAGTTACTGAGTTCAGGATTAACCTCTGGTAGCTCCATTTTCATTGTTAGAAATTACAGACATATTTTTGATTAATGAATCTCCACAGGAAAGACTAAGAGATGATATCTCAATTTTTCAACACGTGTAGAAAAAACAGAACAATATATCTATAAGAGGGCAAAAAAGAAACAAAAAACACTTAATATCGTATGATATAAATCAAAAAAGTTTCCTGCAATTGTAATATTTTCAATTTGTCTGTGGACTATTACTCTTCAAATCAGATAATCAAATGCTTGACTATGATTGGATGTGAAGATGTTATGGGTAAGAAATGATCAAAAAACTCACCACCCTACGATTGTTAGTCGCAAGGTGGTTGCAAGTATTTTTTTTGAATTTGTTCTATGACTTTACAAGAAGCGAGTTTAACTGTACCGCCTCTTCCTTTTTTTATGTTTATTAATGAATCTAAAGCTTGAATAAAATAGCCATGACCTAATTCTTACGTTCTAATAACGTATAGGTGAAACTAATTTCTTTGTTGTTTTTTTTCATAACTAGCGTGCATATTATCTAGAATATTTTCAAGATGCAAGAGTATCATCTATTGATAAAACAATAAACGTGCCAGCATATTGAAATATAGGAAATCACTCCTCAGTATACTTCATGTTTGATATAGAAGTGACAAAATATCGGCTGCCTCTTCGTCGACTAATTCTTGTTTTTCACGTTCAGTTGGGTTAAAGGCTAATCTTTTAAGATCAGCTTCCATCTCCGATAATACAGATTTCGGTAGATTTATAACCAACTTTACAAGTATTGAATATTTCCAACAGTCATCATCAGAAGCGAAAATTTTCCTGAGATGAGGAACTAATTCCCTGCCTAACGGAAGCAGCAACTTCCCAATTTCTTTTGTAGTAGGCCAATTTGCATCTGCAGTCCACTCTAATAAATCAGGAATAATCGGTTTAATTAAATTTGTATCTAATGCTTTTAATTTATTTACTGACTCGATATCCATTTTATCTTTCGGGATTAATCTTTTGATCTCCATCTTTATCCTCCTACAGCGAATATGAAGAAAAGTCTATTGAAATAACTAGCCGCGGTTCCATCCTTAAGCCTGAATTTTTTTTAACACTTCCTTAGCAGCTATATCAACTTCTAATTCCCTATCTAATGTAGTTGGGGTTTCAACAATTTTGATTAAACTGACTTCTAGTTCAATAAGAACTCCAATAGGAAACTGAGGCAATAAATATTCTAAAACATTTAATTTCCAATCACTTTCCTCCCCTTCGAATATCCTATTGATGAAAGGAATAAGTTCCTTATTAAAATTAAGTAATAACTCCACAACATCTTCAAATATAGGAAAATTCCTATCCTTTAAATATATCGATAACCCTTCAATCAGATCTAAAAGATCATTTTTATTTAATTGCTTTAATTTTTTAATACTCTCATAATCCATTTTACTTAGAGGTAAATTCCCCATAATTGATTTCCCTCCCTTTTTGGTAAAAAATTCATTTTTTCAATCAAATCTAAAACTATTTATTGAACTTGGACTGGAACTGATATTTTCATTAGTATTTCTGTTAAATAGTATGGATCATTATTAGCATTTGTTTTTGAGTTCATCCAAAGTTGGTGTTCATATGGATCTTTTGCGGAAATAAGGTAGTGTTTAGGATTTATTGGCATCTTTTTCTACTAAAAACACTTCCTCTTTCTTCACTGCCTCTACCGTTGTCATAGCCGCTTTATTATTGTTGGCCATAATATAAGTAAAAAAGGAGAGCACGTTTTCATCAGTTACTGGCCTTGGAGTTAACTGATACAGAAGATCTGTAAATAATTGTTCCTTCTTTAACTCGATTTTCATTGGCTGAGTCAACCACTAAACTTGTTGCCACAATGGTCCCCGCTATTTGGGTTAACCCCTTAATTATCGATCCAGAAGAACTTCCTGGAAAAGGTAGCAACTTCATTTCTTAATATGACTACTCCAGCCAAAGCTACTTTTGTTTCTTTTTCTTTGTTATAAATATTTACAAGTTGAGCAGTTGATTTATTAGGATATTTATCTTTGATTCTATCTGGTACATAAATACTATCAAGATTAGTACATCCTTTAGAATGTGAAAAATTTCCCATCGGCTGATTCACAATAATTCCCCGTCGGGTCAGTATATATCAACGGGTTATTATGCACATAAATATAAAGGTTCTGACTCAGCGGATTATCAATCTCCCCTTCATACGTATCCTCATTTAAAAACCGCCCCATACTCGGATCATAATACCTAGCCCGTGTATTTTTAGAAAAGAGCCTTGACATCCGGTTCGGACATTGCATAATACCTTCAGCAGGTCGATTTGTGTCTGATATGGACCTTGGTACTTTTCATTATTTTCATATACATGTAACAATTGAATATGGAGATCATAAATTTCTTTGTATGTCATAATAATACCCCTCAGGAGTTAAAAAGATAATTTTCTGAACATGCTTTTTTTATGTTCATTTAGCCCAACTACTTGAATTAACAAAAAAGCAACTCCCTTGTTGGCAATTCGCTTTTAAAACACTCTATAGTGAATCTTTAGTTATTATCTAAGATCCTAGCGCTTTGCCTTATAAAACTCATGATACAGCTTCATGAGCGCTCGCTTCTCAATCCGTGACACATAGCTGCGACTTATAACAAGCTCCTTGGCAATCTCCCTCTGCGTCCGCTCTTCTCCACCCGTATCTAAGCCAAACCGCCCAACCACAACCTCTTTTTCCCGGTCATCCAGAATATCAAGGTTGCGGTAAATTTTGCTCTTCTCAATCTTAAGATCGACTTCTTTAATGACATCGTCGGCTTCGGAGCCAAGGATATCGATAAGTGTAATTTCATTACCTTGCTTGTCTGTCCCAATTGGATCGTGCAGAGATACATCTTTACGAGTCTTCTTCAAGGATCTTAGGTGCATCAGAATTTCGTTTTCAATACAACGGGCAGCAAAAGTGGCCAGTTTTGTCCCTTTGTTCGGGCGATAGCTCTCAATGGCTTTGATCAGGCCAATGGTGCCGATGGAGATTAAATCCTCCATGTCTTCTCCGGTATTATCGAATTTTTTGAGGTTATGAGCAATTAATTGTTTAAGCATCCTTTAACTCAAAATATTTCGTCATCACCAATCAGTTAAATCTAATTCGCGCTTACATACATCACACTGCACTTTCACAGCTATGCCAATACTTGTTGGGACAAAAACATAAGCAAATTTTGAATGATCTACATCTTTTGCAATACACGTATCCCATTTATTTATTTCCTTTTCCATTTCTTTAGTGATATTAAATACTAGCACGGTTGTTTCCGCTTGGCGCATTGGCTTGTACAGTTGCTTTCGAAGGTGTCCGACGTAAATACGACCAGAATCTTCAGAAATAGTATCACTTTTCATTATACGTTCTATGTCATCAATGTATTTAGCAAAATCACGTGCATTCAGATAAAAACCATAGCTGCGCCTCAATCCTCGGTAGTGACGCAAAAAAGCATCTCTTGCTTCTTTGTCAGAGTACCCTAGCACATATAATTCTCTTATGACTCCTTGAACATAATTCCTACTGCTTCTTCGACTCTTACTCATAGTGGATACCTCTCTTTAATTTTCAGATAATAGATTATCTATCTTAAAAAAATTTAATACATTATATCTAGATTTAATAGGTATGAATAAATTCGAACTATGCATTCCGTCGAAGGAGTTTGAAAATTATTTCGGTTGTTTGCTTTTTAAAATAGTATCTTTTACGTCCATCCTTCATGATGAGCGTAAAATCAGCTTCAATGCCATTACTTTTCAGAACTTTCCAAAGTCTTTTCTCACCTATATGAAGTACTCTCATAAGATCCTGAAAAGTAATACCTCTTTCGGTGGACAACTTCTCTTTTATGTTTTTTAAACAGATATCAATTTCTTCTTCAATGTAAAAATTGTTTGTTAACTTTCGATCATCAGATATGCGAATTGGATGTAATATTCCGTCTAAGGTGAATTGGATAAGATCAACAACTTTCAGAAAATTCACAGATTGCTTGATTAAAACCTCATGAAAAGATACCACATTGTCCGGTTTAGAAGGTACCCTCTGACCTAAACAGTTATTTACGAGTTCGTTTAATTGGGTTCGATCGATGATTTTTGATTGACTATAATTCGAATGAACATCAAGCAATTTTGCTTCAATTAGCTTGTTAATTGTTGAAGAATGTAATCCGACTAAAAGGGCGGCTTCTTTTTTTGTAATCATTAGTGATTCTTTGACAAGAAAAACATGAAGAGAATTGGATTCTACAAAGTAACCTTTTCTTTCTCCGTTGGAAGTCTGATTAAGATGTATTTCATTGTTATTACTTAAGTTCGAGATTTTCCCATATGTCATTCTAGTAAGGTTTTTCACTTCTTCTCTCCTCAGAAATTTTCGATTTAAAAGCAGTTCCGGATTTTTTTTAAAAACTGAAAAATCTTTACGAACTACACCATTGTTTAGTTTATTCAGAAAAAATTCCTGATACGTTTCTTTTATCAGATTGTATGATTCGTTGTTGAAGATCACTTCATATCTTTTTAATTTTTCATAAAGTTCTTTTTTTGAGTTACGTACTATGAATTCATCCAATATTTCATAATAGTTTTTTGGAAATTCATCATACATCCACATGGCATTGGCAAAAGTTAGTGCAATTAACCTACTATCTTTTTTTGTATTTGAACGATTATAAAAACTATTTATGGAACTTACAGACGTTCCGAGATGATCTAGCCCGCCTGAAATAATATGATAACTTCTCAGCATCAGTTCAATATAATCTACAAGATTACAATTCGAAGCATTAAGCTCTCCTTTGTCTTGTAATATATTGGATAGTTGCATTTGGTATTTATTGAATAGTTTACTCTCTTGATTTTGTGGCGAAGTATTAATATAAGCAAAAAAACATTTATCACAAAAACCATTAAAAAATGATTTCATTGAGATTTTTGATTTACAATTCGGACAATCATCCTGCAATACAACTGCATGATGAGGACAAACACTAATTAGTAACGATATCCATAGCTCTCTATGATAATAAGATTCTTTTATGCATAGGGGACAATATTTGATTCTATTAAGTAAAAACAAACTAGTATAATATTTTTTCTTATCTAGTAGAGTCGAGAGTTGATTTTTACCTGTATAAAAAAATTGCTCATCTTTATTTATTAATTTGGCTAAGAGTACTTTTGAATCTACCGTAAAAAAATTATTTTTCGCTTGGGAATTTGTAATCTTCAACAATGATAGTAAAGGAATGGGGGAATGAAAACCATTTAATCTTAACAATCTGAAGAAGTATCCAGAAATACTTTCGTCTGCAAAATGAATAGGACGTATAGGTAAAATCATTTCAATCTACCTCTTCGATTTTTCATCTTTTTTTTAACTTGCTCTATTAAATTAAAGTAGTCTTTTGTGTCATACATATATGATTCATTCACTAATAAGTTCCCTATGCATAAAAATCCATTTTGAAGTTGGAGCAGTATATAGTCTGCATCTGTCGGATCAAAATAGATAGGAATAGACCATACTTCCACCTTTGCTGCTTTAGAAAACCACTGTTCTCGAAGGGCTACACTACATGTATAGAATTTATCCTTATAAAAGATTCCATTTTCAGTAACCTCTGCAGTATCTCGTAAAAGGAGATCACTCAATAAATTCAATTTGTACACCTCTCTTCTGATTATTACTAGTATCATTGCCTAGTAATCTAGTTAATATACATAGTATAAATAGTATTATATTAAAAAACTATTTATACACCCATGTATGGAGTGTTTCGCCTTGTCTACACTTTAGTAGAGGTGGGATAAGTGGCAGATGAGGTATTGAAATTACTGGGGCGACGCATCAGAGATCTACGAAAAGAACGAGGATTGACGCAGGAGCAGCTGGCAGAATTAGCAGGATTTAATTATACGTATATTGGTGCAGTTGAACGCGCTGAAAATAACATTACAACATTGAATCTTCAGAAGATTGCTGTAGCATTAAATGTTGGAGTTTATGAATTATTTGAATACACTAAAACGAAACGAAAATCTATTGGTAAATCCCAGGATATTGATGAAATTATTAAACTATTATTGACCCTTAATACAAAGGAGATTAGGAAAGCTAAGAATATTCTAAACGAGTTATTCGGACCATAATTGACACAGGATTCCGATTTATTGTCCTTAATTTTTGCTTTTATTTTTTCAATCAACTCAAAAAGTTAAAAAATACCATATATACCAAATAGAATAAACAAATAAAACTAAATTAATAGATAGCATGTAATGATAACGCCTTTTGCGCGTTAGTTTTTAAAAAATATAATATTAGGCTAAATATCTTAACTAATTCATTGATATTAAAAACCACGACTCATTCATAATAATAATCGGCATTACTTTTATTGCTCTACCGTGCTCAGTTAAAAAGATGAAGATTGAGTTATCGATTAATTATATTTATCCATTCTTCTGGATAAGGTTTCTGAATCATAATTTCTTCGATTTCCTCAACGGTTAATTGAGCTTGCTGCAAAGTATTTGCTATATTATTCTGGATGGCTAAAAAACCCCCATATCGACTGCAAAAACCAGTCTCTAACTTAATTCCACATTCTGTCAATGGCAAACCACTTCTGAATAACTTACACATAACCTTTATTGCCATATTTAACTTTGCTCGTGTTTGTTCCTTTTTATAAGTTTCTTTTAATTGAAGTTTCTTACCCGAATACCACTCCCTAAGATCAGGCATATTATCACCAATCCATCTTTTTCCTCTTCCAAGCTTCGTATACCAGTCTTTGTCACTAATTGTTATTTGGTCCAGTTCTAACTGAATAACAATCAATTTCGCTTTTTCCCAAATCAATGTCACTTCAGATTCCAGAGATTTGACTTTAGATCGTTCTTGCTTCTCTTCCTTAACTCTCAACTCTAGATGTTTCTTATTTACATATGGTCGAACAAAGAACGCTTGCACCTCCGGATGCCACTGATGATAAAGATATTCACGTTTGTTCCAATTAAATAATTTTTTTGTTAGATGACTCTTACATCCTTTCATCTCAGCTATTTTTTGGAAATATGGTAAAGGTTCTAGATCTTGCATATCTCTCTTATAATAACTTATAACATGCTCATTCACTAACTGATACTGTACTAAGTATGCTGCATAAAGAGAAACTCTATATTGATCTATTCCAAGCGCTTTTGCTATTTGGCTAATTTTAAAACCAGCATTTAATAATGGTACACATTTATAAAATGCTACGCTAATAACTTCTCCTTTCTCTACCCAAACGCCTGAATCATTATATCCATATTTTAAGGAACAGTGCCTGCACATGTGAGCACTTCTCAATAGTTCATAGTTGGAATGAAAAGACCTTCCCTTATGGAATAGCGAGATCATACCAGCGGCAGTTCTGTATGATTTACACCATGGAGAAAGACAAGGCCCTACTTTTTCACTATTAAAAATACTCTTTAAATAGCTATCAGGTACCATAGTCTCATAAAAAAACTCAGTTCTCACTCCTAGAGTCCGAAGAGCATGGCGAAGAAATGGTAGTGTAATTGCATGCTGTTCTTTTTGTCCATTCACATACCTTAATAACTCGCTTCTGCGCTTACTCTTAAGAGTAATATGTAGGCGGTTATACATCGGTTCGAGGCCCTGAGCTATAAACAGCAGTTTGGCACACACGTAACGGCCTTTAGTCAATGACTTCGTCTTGTGATGAATTGTAAACTTATTGCTCAACATAAAATTCCATTCCGAATATAAGGTAGTTTGTTCCTGCATCTCTATTGCATCAGTACTATAGTGTATTTTCTGGGCCAGTGAGCTTTGGCAACTTGGACACTTTCCTTCTGCAAGTCCATCTGCAACATATGGAATAGGTGATTTACAAACCGGACAAGAATCTTCTAAATAACAACTGTGTTTCAAGCATAGCTTTAACTCATTAACCTGCCATAACAAAGGGTAGTATGTTTGTTCAGCAAGACAACAGGGACAAAAACGGCGCCTTTTTTTTTCGACTAAATTCCCAAAAAAATCTTGAGGCCTTACATCGTTTTCTTCGACAAAAGAAATTATCAAATTATAAAAAGTTGCGGAACGTATATGCTCCGCGCTGTTGTTCATATGCCCACATATCTTTTTTATATCGAGTGCATTTGAAGAGTATAAATCCACACGATATGCAGCTCTCCTTTGATGTCCATAACACTTCCACACTACACTAACGCTTGTGTAGTAGGCCTTGGCAATTCTCATTAAAAAAGAGGATAGGCTTTCATCATCAAACAACTTAGGTCTGATACATAGTTGTCTATGGTCCCTCATAAATAATCACCTTTCACAGTTAATATTCAATATTTTTTCCATATCATCCACAGCGTAACTACCAATTATATTAGCCTGTGCCTGTATCAGAATATCTCCGTTTATATTTTTAAGAATTGAGAAATCATGAAAATCATCATTAAATACGCCAACTAAATCCATTGACTCTCGAAGAATTGGTTTTATCCATCCTACAAGCCCACCTGTTATCTCAAAAATTAATGGGCCGAAAGAGCTATTTGGATTAGACCATTCCAGTGACCTGCCTAAATCTGGTGGTAATGCGAGTTGTTCCTCTACCGACATTAAAAAATCAAAGAAGTCTTTATTACATGCTGTGAAATGATCAAGTACAGTTTTCGGATATCGACGCTGATGCTGTGTATTAAGTGTTCTTAAAATTTCAATAGCGTGTGTTCCAATGCAGACAAGACAAACATCAGCGGAATTAGCGATATCTTTAATATTCTCCATTACTGCTTTTTGTTGAACATATGTTGATGCTAAGAGATAATCCATTTCATCTATAACCAGCATTTCGACTTCTAAACTCTTCATAAGAGAAAATGCTTGATTTTTTATCCGATCGACATCTAGATTTGATAACGGGAAGTCTTTATCGATACTCTTCAGAATACTGTTGTAAAAGCCTTTATAAGTAAAGGGTACTGGTAGTGTCATATACAATACCGGTCGCGTATCATATTGACCACCATCTTTGTCAAACTTGGTGATAATAGGATTACGACGAAGATATTTTTTTGCACATTGTGTTTTCCCTGCGCCAGAATACCCCTCAATGAACAAGTTTATAGGAGAATCGTCGCTATTATTTCCCGCGCGCTTAATCTTCCTGTTTCGATCTAGCCTACTCCAGATCCTTTTAACTTCAGGATGTTCAACATAAAGATTTGTCACTTTGTTTTGAAAGTCTTCATAGATAGTAGGTAAATTCGCCACAAAATTATCCTCCTTCTTTTTAAGTAGAATTATTTCCTCAAGAAATTGTCTATAAACACCAATGCTTCTCATATAAGGTTTCTTTAGTATTCTAGTTTTTATATAGATACTTTACTTGAATAAGTAAAGCGATTAAAAACCAACCTTAGGAACCTTGTATTAAAATATTAAAGCTAATAACCCTTCATTAGGGTTATTTTTTATTTCCGCTCCTTCTCAGTATTTAACTTCAAAACTAGCTGTTGAACTTTAGATATAGGTTCTTGAGATTTAGCAAAATCCCCAGTTTTGTTTCCGACTTGGAGATCAAATCCCTGCTTTAAAGCCCGTCGCCTTGCCGATGTATTGGTAGAAACCATTTGATTATATTTCTCACGTATCTTCAACTTTCCCTTGCTAACAAGAGCTGAACCAGGAATCTGTTGTTTAGTTATTTCTCCTTCAGCGATGAGATTTTTACGTACTTTTGCATATAATCTTCTACTCATCCCCTGAATAGCTTCAGCTGGTGGACTAATTGCAGGAACCTCAATGTAAAGCATAGATTTGGGATCTAACAAGAAGATTTTAGATATATCGTCATCATCAAATTTTATTTTACAGTTCTTTTTTTGCTTCTTGCTAATAAACCTAGTTGTCTCTGGTGAACCATACTTTACATTATCTAATCTAATGCCATCTTGACGATATGATCTCATATCGGTTGGTAGAAGTTGCAGTTTATAATACGGTTCATCTTCCTCTGAAATAAATGGTAAACTTCCCATTGTATCCATGGCTGTATACAGTCTTGCTACTGGGGTATCACACTCGATTGGAAGACCTTCATGGGGTTTGTGGTGGTATACATCTGTGATGTAATGAACTAACAATTCCCTTAAATTATCTAAAGTTAAAATAGATTCCAACCTAGCTTCTTCTTTGGTATCTTTATCTGTGTCATTCTTTTCTCGAGTGCCTAACAATTGGTTCAAAAAGGATGTGTTAACCGTCCCAAAATACCTTTCGATTACTCCGCCAAAACGTGGAGTAGCAATTGGACGATATCTTGGTTCAGCCCCCAACACATCTTCAATCATACTTTTCACATAAGTACTCGTAAAATCAGAGCCGTTATCCATAAAAATCACTGTTGGAAACCCATGCATTTCCCAATCGTTAATTGTCCCATACTTTTCCTTTGCATTTTTAAAACAAATACCATTTAACAAAGTACGCATTACTTTTTGACCTGATGGCTCGTTGAAAGATAAATTGAAGCCCCAAACCATCCGAGTAAACACACATATACCTAGAGTTAACCATGGTTCGCCTAATTCCGCACCTGTTTCAGGATCAATTAAGGTAATTGGTAACCTAGCATGATCTAACTCAATTACATGCAGAGGAGCCATAGCAAATTGATTAGATGCTTTTTCTTTTATTAACTTTGGGTCTGCAATATCTCCTTTATTGATACGTTCCATTACGTATTTATCTATCCGGTCAACAATTTTATACACCGTGTCGTACTCAAGGGGCTTTAGTCCAACCGCTGTACATGCAATCTCAATATTTTCATGGAGTAAGTTAACTTTACGCCGCTTCTTAACTATGAATTTTTCCAATTCCCGTTTTAGAATTGGTACATACTCAGTAGGTAACCTTATAAAAATCGTATCCAGAATGAGTTCGGATTTTTTAGGATGCGCGAGTGGAATGGCTATCTCACCTACACGATTATGTGTGTTTAGATGGGCTTTGGAGACGAGTCCTTCTATTCCATGATGTTCTCGTTCTGTTTCTGATTTATTAAAAGCTGCAAGTAAACGGAAAATTTGTCTAGCAGAATAATCGTGTTTAGCTGCAACTCGCTCAACAAGTTCCTTTTTACCCAGTCTATCCAGCTTTTCTCCTTTGTTGAGATAACACTGAAATTTTTCATAAAATGTCTGCGCGGCATACAAATTACCTGACATCACATCATCATAGATTAAGATTGGTTCAATAATTGATTTTTTTTTAATTGCTAGAGCTTTTCGCTTTTCTGGTAAAGTATCTAACAGATCTCTCATATTATTCTCAGTTTCTATGGATGTTAAAGATGACTTCCTATCATTTTTTTTAACCTTAAATGTTGGGTCAGAAATGAGAGACAGGTGATTCATTCTTATAATTTTTTTATCCCCATCATCCTTAAAAAAAAGTACTGAAGGATATTCAAAATCATAAACATAAAATTTAGAACCACACCACTCAAACGTATCATCTATACATAACCTCATAGTTTTCAAAGGATGTCACCCTCCATATTAAAGTAAGGCAATAAATATTGAGATAAATTACCATTAGAAACTTTACTGAATAAATCTAGTGGCTGTAGCAAATCCACTTTTAATTCACCTAAAAAGATCAGATGGTAAATTAATGGAATTATGTCCCTAACATTTACCTTTGCAATAAAGCTCTTAGCAAGATATTCAATAGTGGGGTCTTTAAAATAAGCTACTTTCTTCATAATTTCATGGATATATATGTTGTAGTACTCTCTCTGTTGCTTGTAATGCATAATTAGCTGTATGTTTCTTTTCACTGTCTCGGGAAGTAACTTTGGTCTCACAACAGAATAGCCCCATCCTTCCTTAATACAATAGTTCATACATGCACTATAAAGATGTGGTTGTTGTTCTACAAAGATATCGCCACCTTTTATTTGGTACAAATGAGGAGGATTTCCTTGCCTGAAAACTAATGTATCAGGCACATGCCCTTTTTTTTCCAATTCAAATCGAGAATTCATCACTTGGTATGGGACCCAAACAGGTTGTGGATAGTATCTAACTGTTAAAGGATCCAACTCCAACAAATAATAAAACAAGCATTCCCCCCACAAAGACTCGTAGGGAATATGCCGTTCCATTTTCCGGCTAGGTATTGACCCAATAATATGAGGAAAATTTCGGCTCCCTTTATTATTGACTTTTCGCTTTGGTGAATAAAGTTCATCCTCTTTCCTCCATGTTTTTTTGCTCAGCCAGTCCAAAGGCTAACCCTCCCCATCATAAAAAATGACATTTCTAACTCCATCTTTCGTTGGCTCATAACCTCAATTATTTCCAAAGGAGAATATGGTTAAACTAGTACAGTGAGATGTTTGAATAAATAAAAAAAGCCTGAACCAATAAAGGTTCAGGCGATGACAAATCATATTCATATATGGTGACAAATTAATCTCCAAGTAATGACAAAACTAATTACAACAGACACTTGCTTTTAGTAGCTATGCTAGTCACAGTTCTAGTTTACCCGCAACGACTATACCCGCAATTGCCACAAGTCTTACAGCCCTCAATATTAATCAGCGAGGCGCTGCCGCAGGATGGGCAAAGGTCACGGGAAGCCGTGGCATGGTTATGTCCATGATGACCACCATGTCCATCTTCCGTAGCTGACGGAACGCTCGATTTCAACTCCGCATTTAATGCTTCATTGAAATCCTCCAGCTCCAAAGTTGCCGCAATCGGAGCAGGTACATGATCATCATGAGCATTGTTCAGCACATGTGATTCCAGTGCCTTAGCTACAGCGTCAGCAATGGATTCAACACGGTTCGCGCCGAAGCCGATAGCACCTGATCCGCCAATGCCTTTCAGATGTTTAATCAACAGCTCCACTTTCTCACCATGATCTCCGTAACGGAGGAACAAGGAGCAGACGCGGCCTAATGCTTCTGCCATAGCAAATACGTCAGAACCTGCTTTACCTACATTCAGGAAGATTTCAGCCGGTATTCCATCAAGGTCATTGATCGTAATATATGCCATCCCAAATGGTGTGTTGATTTTATAGGTAGCGCCGCGCAGAACCTGCGGACGTTTTTTGTATTGTTTATCCGCCTCTTTTGTAGTCACTTGAGGCGCTGGACTTGCTGCTACAACACTTGTACTCGCTTCTACAGTAGTTGTAGCTTCTTCTGCCGCAACCGGAGCGGCTTCTTTTTTGTCTTCCTTCTTCGTGGTTTCCAGAACTTGAACGTCACGACTTCCATCGCGGTAGATCGTAACACCCTTACAACCTAGATCAAAGGCCATTTCATATAGCTCAGCCGTCTCCTCAACCGTAAAGTCAGACGGGCAGTTCGCTGTTTTGGAAATAGAGCTATCTACCCAGCGTTGGATCGCTGCTTGCGCACGAATATGATCTTTAGCTGACAGATCCATCGAAGTTACAAAGTAGTCAGGCAGCTCTTCACCCGGATGAGCCTCCAGCCACTCTTGAGCGATTGGAACAAACTGTTCATCATAGCCAAGACGACTTTGACGGAAATATTTGAAGGCAAAATAAGGCTCAATTCCCGTAGAAGTACCTACCATTGTACCTGTACTACCTGTAGGTGCTTGTGTAATAACTGTAACGTTACGCATACCATGTTCACGAATCGCTTCGCCAACCTCTGGATACGCTTCGACTATATTTTTCATAAAGCCGCTCATTAGATATTTCTCAGTATCAAAAGCTAGGAAGGAACCCTTCTCTCCAGCAATTTCTGCCGAAGCAAGGTAGGCTTCACGAGCCATAAAGCCGTATAGCTTGTCCAGAAACTCCAACGATTCCGGGCTGCCGTAACGGATGTTCAATTTAATCATCAGCTCCGCCAATCCCATGGTTCCGAGACCCACGCGGCGTTCCTTTTTCTGATTCGCTTCATTTTCCGGGAAATGATAAGGTGTTTTATCAATTACATTGTCCAGAAAACGGACTGAATAACGGGTTGTAGTCGCAAGATCTTCCCAATCTACATCATGATTTTTCTCATCGTAGAACTTGGACAGGTTCACCGCAGACAGATTGCAGACTCCCCAGCCTGGCAGGCCTTGCTCTCCACAAGGATTTGTACAAATAATCGGGTTGAAATACCAGCTGTTAGACATCTGGTTATAGTATTCCATGAACACGACGCCTGGCTCAGCGGATTTCCATGCCGATTCAATGATCGTACGCCACACGTCACGCGCTTTTACGGTGCGATAATGGATAACGTTTTTGCCGGCAGCTTTCCACTTGTCGAGATCGCCATCCCATATTTCGTTATATTCAGGATCGGTTGTATCCGGGAATACGAGATCCCAGTCCAGATCTTCTTTTACAGCCTTCATAAAACCATTGCTCACACATACCGAAAGGTTAGCATTAGTGACTTGGCCCATCGTTTGCTTCACAGTAATGAAGTCCTCAACATCGGGATGCCAGTCATTAATCATCAGCATGAGCGCACCACGACGGCTGCCGCCTTGCTCAATAAGCCCCGTAGTATAACTAAACAAACCGCCCCAAGAAACGGAACCACTGGATGAACCATTAACCCCTCTAACAATCGCACGACGAGGACGCAATGAAGACAGGTTAATGCCTACACCGCCACCACGGGCCATAATCTCCGTCATTTCAGACAATGTCTGCATGATGCCGCCACGGCTGTCTTTTGGAGAAGGGATTACATAACAGTTGAACAATGTTAATTCTTCACTAGCACCTGCACCAGCCGCAATACGTCCACCCGGCACAAGCTTCCAATCATCCAGGATTGAACGGAATTTGCCCGCCCATTCTGCTTGAAGCTCAGGTGTCTTCTCTACAGAAGCCATCGCTGTGGATAGACGGTCCCACATTTCCTCAGGAGTTTTTTCTATATTAAGGGTCAACTTTTCAACATCCGATTTCACAAGTTCGCCACTGCGCGTCTTTACAGTTACGATTCGACCACTGCGCTCCACAATTTCTCCGACTTCCTTAGTTGGAAACTTCGGATCATCTTTGGTCAGCACCAATACAACATCGCCTACTTTAGCATTGTTGCTGTCTGCATCCTTCCAAGCATAACGATCCAAAAATATTTTTTCACTTAGCCCTTCAAGGCGTTGCTTACGTTCCACTTTACTCAATAAAAAAACCTCCCGCATGTGTAGTAGATATTAGTTTCCGGTCCAAGGTATGGGCCCACAACAAAAACTCCCTTACCATCCTCCACTGCTTAACAGGTGTATGTAGGAAGCTCATCTTGTCAATAACAAATACCAGCTAAGCACTCTATAAAAAATACATTTTCAAGCTTTTGTCACAATATATTGTGTGCGTCAGCTTTTAAACTATACCACATATTGTATCGAAGGTCTTATTCGAAAATAGAGTCAAGTTGCCGAATTATCGCAAACGTTGCTGCTTTTTCTCGCTCTTGCTCTCTTTTTTAAAGGCTATCGTGAAAAATAGGAGGTTATGAATTCTCTCGTTTACGAGCATACTACTCTTACGAATGGTGATATAAATCCGAGCTTGAGGAGGCTGCATTATGACGCAATTATTCCGTAATTCTCTACCCCAGCAAGGGGGAACACCCGCGCCGATACTGCCTGTTCCTCTTTCTTTTGACCGGAATTGGTTGCAAGATCTGGAGCTCAAATTGGAAAAGGGCGGCCCATGGGGAGACTACCGTTTATCTAAGCTTGCCGTACAAGGAGAGGAAACAGGTCTAGTAACGAGCTTCGATGAGCTGCAATGTATGAAGCATTTATCCGGCTTGTCCCCTCTTCCCCATCAGCTGGATACAGCGCATAAGGTTCTGTTCGAAATGTCAGGCCGCGCGATTCTTGCAGATGAGGTTGGACTGGGCAAGACCATTGAAGCAGGACTGGTGCTCAAAGAATATCTCGTACGCGGTCTTGTCTCCAAAGTGCTTATTCTCGTACCTGCTTCTCTAGTATTGCAATGGGTTCGTGAGCTGAATGCGAAATTCGGCATCACTGCTGTCGCTCAGAAAAAAGCCTATTCTTGGGGCAACGCCATAGTCGTCGCATCGATGGATACCGCCAAACGAGATCCTCATAAGGAAATCTTGCTGGAAAATGAATACGATATGTTGATCATTGATGAGGCTCACAAGCTGAAGAATAAAAAATCGACCAATTATCTATTTGTACAGCAATTACGCAAAAAATATTGCCTGCTGCTCACCGCGACTCCCGTTCAGAATGATCTGGGCGAACTCTTTAATCTGATCACTATACTGAAGCCGGGGCAACTTGGAAATCAGGGCGATTTTGCCTCGAATTTCGTGGTTGATAAACGCCAGCCCAAAAATGAAGGTCAACTGCGGGACGAGCTTTCGAAGGTCATGATCCGCAATCGCCGTGGTGAAGGTCCAGTTAATTTCACGAAACGAAAAGTCCGTAATATTCCCTTAGTTCTCTCCCAAGAAGAGAAAGATTTGTATAACAGTGTTACTTCCTTTGTCAAAGACCAGTATCAGGAATCCGGCGGCAATCTTAGCAGCATGCTTTCTCTGGTAACCCTTCAACGTGAGGTGTGCAGCAGCCGGGATGCCGTCTTTATCACTTTAGTTAATTTGATCAAAAAGCTGCCTGCGGATTCCCCAAAAAGAGACCGGATGATGGAGCTGCTACAGACCCTCCGTACCGTTAAAACAAACACTAAAGCTGAAACAACCTTAGCCCTCATTCAAGAAATGAATGAAAAGGTCATCGTTTTCACGGAATATCGAGCAACTCAAGAGTATTTACTACAGTATTTCCGTGAACATGGGCTGATGTGTGTCTCTTATTCCGGCGGAATGAACCGTGGAAAAAAAGATTGGATGATGGATCTTTTCCGCGGCCGGGCCCAAGTTATGATTGCAACGGAAGCCGGTGGTGAAGGAATTAACCTGCAATTTTGCCACCATATGATCAACTTTGATCTGCCCTGGAATCCCATGCGCGTGGAGCAACGTATCGGCCGTGTCCATCGGTTAGGGCAAGAAAATGACGTAGTGATCTACAACTTGTCTACGCAAGGCACGATTGAAGAACATATCCTGCATCTGCTGCATGAAAAAATCAATATGTTTGAAATGGTGATTGGCGGGCTGGATGTAATCCTGGAACGTTTTGAAAAGAAGGAATCGCTGGAGAAAAGTTTATACAAAATCATGCTCGAATCCCGCTCCGACGAAGAATTGCGGCATGAGCTGGACCATATTGGTGAATCCCTCAGTGAATTGACACAGGGTATTAAAAAAGAAAGTGGGACTGCGACATGACCCTCACCGCACAGGAAGTACGCAAGCATGTGATGGACTATCTTGAAGCCACTGAATGCTCCATCATTGAGGCTTCGCCCCTTCACGTAACTGTGAAATTATCACCTAGAGCTGACAAAATGCTCACCGACCGGCCGTATTATTGGGGATTCGTGGAGCGCACAGGTGTAGATCCTGAGACCCTTTCTTTCACCTTTGTTTTTGATCCGGAAAAATACGACAGTCAAGCTGCAGTAGAGGTTCCCCCTATTGCAAATCGTAGTGCTGGCATTTTGAATCAAGTTGTCACCGGAAGCCTAACTACAGGCGGAACAAACGATGCAGAGGCCAGCGCTGACTTACTCGAATCCGCCTCCCCGGGCTCAGAAACAGTGAATGCTCCATCTACTGACCCGGAGGAAAGTATCCTAGCCCGCTACTTCGGAATTGTGCCGGCACTCCCACGAATTGGGCCAGGAATGATCCGCAGAGAGGATATTATTTACGGAAGCAAGCGATTGCAACAGATTTGGAACGCCGCTCGGGACGAAGGGAAATGCCTTTACTTATTTGAGGACCCGGGCAGCAGGCAGCGAAACACGCTGTTCTCTGCCGCTTACGAGCCATGGCTTAGTGTCTGCTATAAAGTGGAGATGAGCTGCGATTTGAAACGTGAAGAACTCCATTATCTTGGCATCTCCCTAACAAAGGGAACCATCATTGATGACTTTAATGCAAAAGTTTCCACAAAAGAGATGATGCCACGCTTGCCGGAAAATGTGCATATCCAGCCTTATGAAATGACAGTAGCAGCTGCTACCGACTTATTGGAAACTCATCTTACCGCTCAGTTAGCCGAACTGGACTACACTTGGGCAGAACAGGCACGTGAGCGGCTAAGGGTTGAACTGGACATCATTGATGTCTATTATGGAGAGCTGCTGAAGGAGCCTGACGAAGAAAAACGCCTAGCGACTCAAGAGCAGTATAATCGGCGTCGACAAGAGACCATTTGGCAATATGAGCCGCAAATCGCAGTTTCTGCGGTGACCTATGGACTGTTTCATCTGCGGAGCCTATAGAATGCGACCCTACTCGCTAAAAGCAGGCAAAAAAACAAGAGAACTTCCGCCTTCCGGCGCGACAGCAAGCAACAGCCTTTTTATAGCTTGTCCTCTACAATAAAAAGGAAGCTTTTTACTTTCTGATATTTCATAACAAAGAAAGGTGAACGACGCCATGAAAATAAGTGTACGGCGGAGGCTGCTTCTTGCAGGTCAAAGCTGCTTCCTCCTGCTTCTATGCATCGGACTCATCGCAACGAGCTCCGGTTCCTCTTCTGCGCTTGCCGCTTCCAGAGTAAGTGTAGTTGATTCAGTCACACAGGATTTGATACCTGTACTGCAGATGGATATCTTACCTTCACCCGGTACGGTCCAAGAATTTGCCAAGAGTACACTGAACAAGCTCGCAGCAGAAGCTCCATTTACAGCCTGGAAGGACGCAGGAATAGAATATTATCCTCTGGGTCCAGGTACTCATAGCTGGCTTGTCAACGTTATGAAAGGTGAACAGCGGATCGGCTACATGATCATTTCCGCTACGGATCAAGGTGGTTATATGCTTAGCGAATATGGAGCTGGCACTTACGGACTCCCCTATAGTTTATTAGAACTGCGCCAATTTTTGGTGCAGGAAGGACTTATACCTTCATCTTATACAGGAAAAATAAAACTCACAGCCTTATATGCACCACTTCTACCCGTATGGAAAATCGTCATTGACAATAAGACAATATTTATCAATGCTTCCGTGCCGCAAGTTTTACCGTGGACGCTAAGTAAAGCGGAAGAAGTGCTTAAAGGACAGCAGACAGAAACGGATGTAATCACTAACCTAACTACTGATTTGTCTCCGCTTTCGGCCTATCAAAGCGGGGGAACAGATGATCCTTATAAAGATATCATGTGGTTGACCTCCCCAAAACTGCTTGCTGTAGGCGGTGACAATATCGCCACACTGATTCGTCCCAAGGAAAGTATTGCTTATCAAGCCGCTGGCCGAAATGATATCGTAGGGGCACCTTTTATGATTACAGGTTATCAAAACTGGTTGCCTGCTTCGAATAAAACAAAAGCAATAAACAACATGCCTACCGTTTACGCAGCATCAGGGCCAGAAGGAAGACGGTATTTGCCACTCACTGCCTTGCAGGCTATAGGAACACTGCACAAGCTGCCCGACAGAAATATCTATAACTAAACATAACAAATAACCTTCCGCTGCCACCCTCAACAAGGCACTGGAAGGTTATTTGTTATTTGTTATTTGTGAAATTCAATCCTTGTCACTGTGGCTCCATTTGCTTCGCCAGATCGACCAACCAAGCGGAAGCATACCGAACCATTTCTGTGACCACGGCTGCTTTGTAGCCGCTCTACGAGCATGAATGGCACGCGGATCCTCGATATAAACAACTACCTTCTCAGTGATATACTTTACAAGCTCATCGCCGCCGGAAGCCATTTGTAACACCTCCTACATTGTAAGTGAATTAAGATAGCCAGCGTCGTTCCATGCTCTTAGTGTGCACCACCGAGCATATATCTAAACTCTTGTCTCGAATTGTTCGAATAGGTTTACCTATTAAAGCACAATATAACAAAGAATCTAGGGCACGAGGTTATTCACATGCAAGGAGGAGTTCATTTGAACATTGGGAGAAATAAAGCTTATTCCAAGACAGCAGCTGCAATATGCGGCTTGCGTATTACTTTAACCACAGTTGGACTTCTAATGCTGTTTATGGGGAGTGCATATGCTACTGCAACTCCATCCAAACCCGTAGTGAATGATGAACGTCAGCATCTCTTAAGCCACGGCCACCGGATGATCTTAATTGATGCAGGACATGGGGGGATCGACGGAGGAACTTCCTACGGCAACATTCTTGAGAAGGATATTACATTAGATATCTCACGCCGATTATTTCTGCTGCTGCGCAGCGATGGATTTGACGTTGCCTTAAATCGTAATGGAGATTACGCCCCAAGCGATGAGAACCGCTGGCTGCGCAGTAAATCCCGGCATCTGCGCGACCTCGCTCAGCGTAAAGAGCTGGCTGAGACATTACCAGCTACTGTAGTGGTCAGCATCCATGTTAACTGGGCACCTTCACCATCCAAGCATGGACCACTTGTATTATATCGCCAAGAAGGCCGCAGCTTTATTCTTGCCCAGACCATTCAGCAACAATTAAACAGTCTCTATAATATCCAGGCTGAGACAAGACCAGGTAAACCTTTTTATTTACTCAACAAAATAACCGCCACAACCGTAATTGTTGAGGCGGGTTTTGTAAGCAGTCCGACAGATCGCGAAAAGCTGTGCACCCCTAAAGGGCAACAAGAAATTGCTGAAGCAATTGCTGGCGGCATAGTAGCTTATCTTATGGAAGTGTAGGATTCGAGTTCCATTTCATTTCGTTTTTAACGAGATCAGAAATGCCTATAAATTCAACATCATCTTTTATTTGCTCCACACCGCTGCGGATGCCTGCGGCGGTTTCTTTTCCATATACACCAACATGACCAATGGTTACGCAGAATCGTTGATCCTTCGCCAGATTATTTACTAGACCCATTTGTTTCAGCACATGATTAGCTGTGTGTGTATCATCCAAAAAGATATGGTTCTCTACGCGCGGCAGCCCCATTCGATAAGCCATATTGCCAGCAACAGAACGGTAGTTGGTTTTACTGTCCACAAAAAACAATCCCCGCTCTTTGCATACGGATAAGATCACACCCATAATCCGTTCGTCCCCAGTAATTTTAGAGCCCATGTGGTTGTTTATACCGATAGCATAGGGCACATTATCGAGCGCTGCCTCCACCTTTTGACGCACTTCCTCATCAGACATCTTAGCCAGTATAGCTCCGGGTCCAAGCCATTTAGGATTCCCTTGGCGGGGCTCCATCGGCAAATGGACCAGAACATCATCTCCGCGTTCATGCGCGCGTGTGGCATCCTTCACAGATGTAGGCAAAAAGGGCATAACCGCCACAGTAAGCTTTATTGGCAAAGAAAACATTTCATCCGTCCCCTTCATGCCATTGCCGAAATCGTCAATAATAATTACGACCTTATTACGTTGAGATGTCTTCTCTTCACTTGGTGTGTTTGTAGGGTTGTCTCTGGACTCGGCAGCTGAAACAGACGGTGCCATGGGAGCGATTAAAGTAACCATTAAAGCAGCAACAGCAATCCAAATTAGTAAATAACGATTAAACTTTCGACTGTCCTTCATCAAGAGGAACGCCTCCTTCGTCTTAAACAATTGTTCTCATTGTTTGGTTCACGAAGGTTAAATATGTACGGGGAGGGTTCGCAATAATTTACAATAGGGCTTTTTCTATTGTCCCCGCGCGTCTGCGGCAAGAATTGCTTCCAGCACATCCACAGCTTGAACTTCAAAGGGCATATTCCAGACGGGGCTATCCTCAGAACAGCTAGCTTCCGCCACCATCACCAATGGATCAATATCCTTACTAGTAATTCCAAGATCGTTGAGAGTAACGGGAAGACCGATTTTTTTGCAGAAACCAATCACCTGATCAATCTCTTCATATGGTGCTTTCTCCAGTACAAGCTGAACGATCGTAGCAAAAGCAACCTTTTCACCATGAAGAGTATTCCTGCATTCCTCATGCAGCGTCAATCCATTATGAATCGCATGCGCCGCAGCAAGTCCTCCACTTTCAAACCCAATGCCACTCAAGTAAATATTGGCTTCAATGATATGTTCCACCGCAGGAGAGGTGATGCCTTGCTTAATATCTTTTAATGCCGTTTCACCCTCTGCAAGAAGGGTATCCAGACAGGCACGAGCTAATGAAAGGGCTGCAATTGTGCTAGTCCCACCTGCGTGTGTAATAGCCCCAGATTCTCGACAAGCTCTTGCTTCGTAAAAAGTGGACAAAGCATCACCCATTCCGGCAACAAGCAATCTTGCAGGAGCTTTAGCAATGATATCGACGTCTACGATAACCAGATCGGGATTTCTTTTTAGTGGAAGATAACAGTCAAAGTCTCCCTCATCCGTATACAACACTGATAAAGCACTGCAAGGTGCATCCGTTGAAGCCACTGTGGGTACAATAACTACCGGGAGGTTACTCATGTGGCTTACTGCTTTTGCCGTATCTAAAGTCTTGCCACCACCAATTCCTATAATGACTTCCGCATCCTTCAAGCCAAGTGCTGCAACTATCTCATTAACCTGATTACGGCTACACTCGCCCTTGAATTCACACATCACTAGTGGCATTTCGTTCATTTCAAAACTGTATGTGATCTCATTTTTGTACACAGAGAAAATATAAGGATCAATAATGGCATAAGCTCTTGTCGCTCCAAGCTGCAAACAATAATCTCCCAGCTTACGAATTTCACCATGTCCTTGTATATATTTAGTCGGTGAGCAGATGATCTGCGTCATGGTTCACTCCTCCTTTTATTTACATTCATATTAGAAGGATTAACCACATTCAGCTATTAAAAAGATCCCTTTAACCACCAGCTTAAATGAATCCACCATTCACACGGATCGTTTGCCCTGTAACCCACTGTGATTCTTTACTGGCTAAGAACAACACAATGCTTGAGATATCCTCAGGCTCACCTAAACGTCCAAAGGAATTCATATTCCCCACGGTCGCAATCTCTTCCGCTGATTTCCCTACGGTAAATAACTCCGTATTCACAGGTCCAGGTGAAACAGCATTGATAGTGATTCCTTTTCGTCCAAATTCTTTGGCCAGCTGACGAGTGATTTGTTCCACTGCTCCCTTAGTTCCTGCATAGACGCTGTAGGTCGGGAACATTTGACCCGTAACGGAAGTTGAAAAATTGATAATCCGTCCGTTATCATTCATATATTTAGCTGCTTGCTGGCAAGCAAAAAAGGTGCCTTTTACATTTATCGCAAACTGCTTGTCGAAATCTTCTTCCGTCATATTTAGTATCGGCTTCGTAATCATAATCCCGGCGTTGTTGACGAGAATGTCGAGTTGTCCATAGGCTTCTAGTGTGGTTTGGAATAATTGTTCAAGTTCTGCCACCTGGCTGATGTCTGCCCGAATAGCGACGGCCTCTCCACCCTTTTGTTTAATACCGGTTACGACTTCCTCGGCTTTGCCGGGGTTACTCGAATAGTTAACGACCACCTTCGTACCCTGTTGTGCCAAGTTCTCCGCAATCTCCCGGCCCATGCCTCTCGATGCACCTGTTACTAATGCTACTTTTCCAGCTAAATTCTGATTCATAATTACTCCTCCTATCACTTTGTCCTTCTTGTTGGTCTGATTATAAATCGATCAATTACAAATTACAAGTGACATTTTTTAATATTTGTCATTTGAATTTATTTTTTCACATATTTCACAACAGTTACTCGATTCAGCCTAATTACGGGATTTATACCGTTCATTCGCCCCTAGTTGCTCAATTCAGACTAATCTACGGGATTTATACCGTTCATTCGCCGCTAGTCGCTCACAATTCAATCATATCTACGGGATTTATACCGTTCATTCGCCGCAAGTCGCTCCACTCAGCCTGATCTACGGGATTTATACCGTTCATTTGCTGCAACTCGCACAATTCAGACTAAACTACGGGATTTATACCGTTCATTTGCTGCAAGTCGCTCCACTCAGCCTGATCTACGGGATTTATACCGTTCATTTGCTGCAACTCGCACAATTCAGACTAAACTACGGGATTTATACCGTTCATTCGCCCCTAGTTGCTCAATTCAGACTAATCAACTGGATTTATACCGTTCATCTGCTGCTAGTCGCTCAATTCAATCAAATCTACGGGATTTATACCGTTCATTTGCTGCAAGTCGCTCCACTCAGCCTGATCTACGGGATTTATACCGTTCATTTGCTGCAACTCGCACAATTCAGACTAAACTACGGGATTTATACCGTTTATCTGCTGCAAGTCGCTCAATTCAGCCTAATCTACGGGATTTATACCTCTTTAAGACACAAAAAAACCTCCTGAATATCAGAAGGTTTTAAGTAGATGTTACAAACAAATTCCGGAAAGGATCAAATCCCAAACGGAGGCGAAATCCTGATCAATCGTAGCCGACTGCCACTCTATAGCATGTGCTGGATGATGATACCGCGAAGTAGCATTAAAAATTGCTCTAGCCGTTACCACTGGTTCAACCACTCTATACTCTTTGGATTGTATGCCTTTCTCAATAATGCCTGCAATTTGCCCAATTAATTGATCTACGTGTAGGGAAATCATATCCACCGCTTCTAAAGTTACAGCTGCGTACATAGCAAACATTTCGGCATCATCCACAGCATAGGTGCGTTTACTACGAATCAGCGTATCCATCCATAATCGGAGCTGCTCTTTGGCATTCCCATCAAAATGCTCTGAAATATTCTTTAAAGGCTCTGAAATATTATACTGCAACCATCTTTCGGTTACGGCTTCTCGCAAAGCAGATTTACTGGAAAAATGTCTATACAACGTACCATGACTTACTTTAAGCACCTTCGCTACATCTACAACAGAAGTCTTGTCCGGGCCAAAACGCCGGAGCACTTGTTCAGCCGCGTCCAAAATGTTTTCTTTTGATAATGGAAGATCATTCGACATATGTATTCCCCTCGCTCTATCTCTGGTGGTAATTATCATAGCATATTATGTTCAAAAACGAACTGACAATATTACTACTTTGTCATTCGTTAAATCATTATCAGTATATACTCGCACCCAATTATTAAACTTAGGTCCCAGTTTAGTATCTTATTCTCCGTAGCCCCCGTACTACATGAATTCGGACTGAGGAGCCCTTATTTTCAGAAATCACCGTAATTCGCCATGCTATCGGACTCCAATGCAGCTATTCACCCAATTCCCCACCTTTTCAGCGTTCTTATGTGCCAATAAGAGCTATGCAGTCCGAAAAGATAGCCAAACACGCTAAATTGAGCAAATAGCTGCAATACGGTCCGTTACGATGAAGAAGCCCAACATCTAGCAATCCGCCTTCTGCCAACCTAACGATTTCACCAAAAAACCTCCTTGATCTCTCAAGAAGGCGGGTAATATCAGCTGCTTTTTTGCTCAATCCGATCTAACCTCGTCCTAACAAACTTACCGACATTCGCAATCGCTTGCTGCGCCTCTGGCAGCATATAAGCTAAAAAGTGAAAGACACTCCACATGTTCTCCCATATTTCCAGTTCTACATGAACATCCGCAGCTTGTGCTCGTTCAGCCAACCTCGTTGCATCACTTAACAATACCTCGTGGTCGCCTACTTGAACAAGTAAATCAGGTAATCCCTGCAAATCCAACCTTAAGGGAGATAATATAGGAGCCAGTTCTGTCCGAGCACCTAAATAAACATCAATTATTCGTTTATTTCCGTCTATGCTGCCTGTTGGATCAAACTCCGCTCGGCTCAGATACGATTCACCATCCAAATGGACGAGATCTGTATGCGGCGAGATTAAAAAAGCACCCGCCGGCAATTCCCCACCCGCATCCCGTATAGTAATCAACGTCATCAGCGCAAGGCTGGCTCCAACAGAATCCCCTCCAAGCACGACATTATATCCATTCGCGAGCAGCCACAGATAAGCGTCTATACAATCTTCATTAGCAGCCGGATAAGTAAACTCTGGTGCCAAGCGATATTCAATGATCAGGATCTTCGTGCCACTAGATTTTGCAATTCGTGTAACCAGATCCCGATAAAATTCACAAGTCCCCGAAATAAAACCCCCACCGTGGAAATAAAGGATCACTTCATCAGCGAGTGGAGCAGAATTCACAGGAATAATCCACTCTCCGCTTAAGGGCCCAATCATGACCCGCTCGACGATAACATCCGTAGGACTGGGCATGTTCGCAGCCGTCGCGGCCATCTCCTGCCGTATTTGACCGATAGACTTGCTATCCAATCGGTTGCTTTGTCGCAAATAATCTTTGATCGCTGCAAGCTGCTCTGTACTTGTCTTTTCCATCTCGTAAATCCCTCCTACAATTCTTTTCAACTCAGATTGTAAAGTCTGTAGGAGACTACAAGGTCAAGTTAAGAATCCATTTTTAGGATTTCGAGCGTGGACTGTACACCTGGATGTTTATCTGTGGCTAACAAATTTTTCCTCAAATCTGCGAGGGCTGTTAGTTTTATTTCCTGTTTTGCAATTTCGCCACGAACTCGATCCATTTTCTTATCCACAACAGTTACAAAATCAGCTATACTAATGCCGCTGCTTTCAGATTTAGTGAGTGCCTTCTTAATTTCCTTTAAAGTGAAACCACACAATTTAGCATTATGTATAAAAACAAGTCGGCTAAGCACCTCATCCGAATAAAGACGATAACCAGCTTCCGAACGTAAGGGAGTGCTAATTAATCCGAGCTCTTCATAATACCTTAACGTCTCCATATTCACATTCGCCATTTTGGCAATTTGGCCTCGCAAGTACTCTGTCATAATCAGTGCCCCCTTAGAATTCCCTATATTATACCAAACAGAGGCTGCAGAGGACATCAAAAGGACATCAAAGGGACATCAAAAGAACGTCAACAACTACCCAAACTCCTTTTTAAAAACTCCTTATTTACGCACAAAAAAAACGACATTTCTGCCGTTTTCTCATCAATCATTTCCCAATTCACTATACTTCACTTCGAACTGCATTTTTCTTAATAAGCGAAATCTGTCCGGCATGAATGCCTGTATGATACATAAGTCTGCCTATCGCTTCAAGCGGTGTAGATGTGCCAAAAGCCGACTCCACACTCACATGCCATGCTTCTTCCGGAAGCTCCTGCATCGCAGCAGTTAGATTCTCATTGGAAACAGTCAGCAGATCAACGAGTTCATTCAATGTAGAATATGCCGCCTTGTCGCTTTGAGGATTAGGTCTTCCAAAAAACGACTCTGCGAACATAAACTCAACTTCTGCATTATGCTGAATTAATCCCCCAATCGTAGAGTTCCCTAGCTTAAGGTTAAGATCTTCTTCCGGCAAAGCCTTCACGATTTTATGAAATCGCGTTTGCACCGCTTGCCAGATTGGCAACACTGAAGTGAAAGTCATAGATTATTGGCTCCCTTGTACAGTGGCTTCTTCGTCTTTTTTCTTGTCGATCACCACATGGTTGAACAGGTTCGCATCAACGTCGATGTCAAAGGCCAAGCCAAAACCAACAACATACCGCCCTTGGAGAGGGGTCAATTCAAACAATGAAAAATCCAATCCACGCAGCAAATTCACCATTGCCGCCCCATGATCAGCATTAAACAATTCAAAGATCTCCTCATGCCCGTCATTCCCGATATTGCTTGATGTGCAATTCCACCGCACACGTTCCGTTGCAAATTTATTATTCGTCGCAGACTCATCTGCAATTAGAAGCGCATCTACAAAATCGTTATTTTCCATATATCTGTAATGCTCGGCGATCTTACTAATGTAGATATACAGCTTGCCTTCATGCTTAACAAAAGGAGCATAGCTGATAAAAGGTTTTCCTTCGTCATCAATCAAGCTCAAAATCAGATTTTTACGATTCGCAATAAATTGCAAATAGTTTTCTTTATTTTTTTCAACATCTACAGGCTTCTTCATTATAAAATCCCTCCATTAATAGGTTATGTAATCTAGCCACGAATCTAGCGAACGGTACTTAGCAAATGAATACGAGGTTTCGTCTCTGTAGGAACATATTGAACTTCGGCATCCATTCGGTATATATCCCGGATCATTCCGGTGGTCATAACTTCATTTGGTGTCCCATACATCGCTTTTTCACCCGCCTGCACCACAACAATACTATCACTATAGGTAGAGGCTTGATTGAGGTCATGCAACACCATCACGACAGTCATTCCCATGTCTTGATTTAGCTCACGTACTAACTCAAGAACTTCATGCTGATGCGAAATATCCAAGTAAGTGGTCGGTTCGTCAAGCAACATAACCAAAGGACGCTGCGCCAAGGCCATAGCAATCCAAGCACGCTGTGATTCACCACCGGATAACGAGGAAACGGCTCGATCCTTATAATCCTTTAAATGTGTCTTCTCCAGTGCCCAGTCGACAATGTCCATATCCTCATGATTTAATTTTTCGAACCATTTTTTATGTGGATACCTACCATAGGAGACGAGATCGATCACAGTCATATCATTAGGTGCTTGGTTCTTCTGGCTCAGCATACACATTTTTCGAGCGACTTGTTTGGCAGTCATAGACTTTAGATCCGTACCCTCGAGTGTGACTGCACCCGTATGATATGGAATTAGCCGTGATACCGCCTTAAGCAATGTAGATTTACCTGAGCCGTTTGGTCCTATAATCGAGACGATTTCACCCTTTTTTACGGAAAAAGAGAAGTTGTTAATAATGTTTTTCTGCTCATACCGAATCGAAATAGAATCGACAGTAAACATGTTAGAACGCCTTCTTTCTCATCAGGTATAGAAAATAAGGTCCACCGATCACCGCCATAAGGATACCCGCAGGAATATCTAAAGGTGCAAATAGGGTACGTCCACCTGTATCTGCTATCAACAATACCAATGCACCAAGTCCCATACTCATCGGCAAAAGAAATTTATAGTCTGAACCCACCAACAATCGAGCCATATGTGGCACAACAAGCCCTACAAAGCCAATCATCCCAATAGCCGCTACAGAGATAGCCGCTAGAAATACTGCCAGCAAGGAAAGTAGAATACGAATTCGGTCCACATTTTCACCTAAATTCGAAGCTACCTGATCCCCTAAACGTATAATATTCGCCTTGCGGATCGCGAAAAAGGATAATATCCAGCCTGCTATGGCATACGGGAAAACCATCATCAAGGCATTGTTCCCTTTAGCAGCCAGACTGCCGTTTAACCATTGGACCGCTGCCGGAAGTCTGTCGCTGTACATGATGGTCAGGAGTCCTATTAATCCCCCGCAAAGAGCATTCACAGCAACTCCTGATAAAATAATAGTGATGGGCGAAATACCGGTTCTTCTCCACGCTAATGCATATACAATCCCTGCAGCAATTAGTCCACCCACAAAAGCCGCAATTGGAATGAACTCCGTATATTGTGGAGCTGCAAGCATAATGACAAGCACACATGCAGCCGCTCCACTCGTTACACCGGTCAATCCTGGATCAGCAAGTGGGTTGCCCATCACGGCTTGCAGAAGAGCACCCGAAACCGCGATATTTGCCCCAATGATCATCGCCAGTAATACACGCGGCAAACGAATATCCCATATAATGGTCGCATTCACCGCTTTTGCCGCTGAACCAAAGATCGTGCTTAGGATGTCTGGTATAGGAATGTATACTGAGCCTAGTCCAATCGCAATTATAGCGGCAACGAGCGCAAGTGCTAACGTTACAATAACAATAATTCTGCTACGAGATGTATTTATCACTTGCTGTCTCCTTTAATTATTCATAGAAGTATTTTGCAATTTCGGTTAAGGCTGTCTCCGCGTTAATAATAGAAGTGACACCGAATACGCTGTAATCTAGAATGTTGATTTTGTTATTTGCATAAGCCGAAAGCTTTGTCCAAGTTTCATTTTTCTCTATTTCTTTTTTGAACTTATCCTCAGTCGCTCCGTGATCGCCTGAAGCGAGTACGAGAATGATGTCTGGATCAGCGGCTACAATGTTCTCCATATTGATAGGTGAGTAAGTGTCAGTAACTTGCAATACAGAAGTTGCGATGTTATCAGCACCAAGCTTTTTAACCAAGCTACCTAAATAAGATTTCTCACTCATAACCATAAAAGAATCTGCGGTTCCGATTACTAGCAGCACGCTTGGCAGTTCTTTGCCTTCGGCTAATTGACTCAGCTCATTTTCTTTGTTCAAAATCTTAGTTAAAGCAGCATTCATTTCATCTTTTTTATTAAAATAAGTGCCTAATACTTTGAGACTAAGCTTTAGATCCTCGAATGATTCTGTTCTCAAATATGCTTTTTGTAGGTCGATTCCTTCTAGCGATTTGTCCAATGTGCTGCGAAGAGATTCCGCTCCCAGCAGCAAGTCCGGTTCGAGTTTGGTTACTACCTCCAGATCCGGCGCCATGGGTGATCCAATACGATCAATTGTTTCGAAATCAGCAGGGATTGGATTCGTTGAAGTTGGTACACCTACCGGTGTTATGCCGAGCAAATAAAGCATTTCTGTTAACGGTACAGAAGTTGTTACAATACGCTCCGGTACTTTGGCTGGGAATTGGCTTAACGCTTCGTTGAACAACGCTTCATCCACACCATCATTCTCCAGACTGTACACCTTGCCGGCAGCTTCCGCTGTATTTGCTACTTCTGTTGTTTTTGCTGCATTTGCTTCTTTCGATTCATTAGCAGTTGTATTCGTTACCGCTTCATTTTTTGGATTGTCCGCTGTATTTGTAGACGAACATGCAGTCATTGCCGTAAGCGCTGCAATAACCAGTAGCACTAATATTTTTTTCAAAATCTATCCCTCCAAATATGTATATTTATACATTTCATGTAGTGATAATGATTTTCATTTTCACTCATCGATTCCTATGATAATCGTTATCAATGAGAAGTGTCAAGAATTTTATTTTAATTTTAAATAAGAAGGAATTTCATTATTGTCCGTTGAAGCCAACTAGCATTTCTAATAAAAAAGCCACGCCCTATGGGCGTGACTTCAAATAGTGGTGTATGAAATCCAAGCGTTAGTTAGTAACTCCCGTATTTAATATCCCATAATGAATAAGGTCTACAAACTCATTCTCTTTATAAATATGCTGTAACAAAACGCCTTCTTTCAGCATGCCAGATTTTTGCATAACTCGTCCCGAACCAGGATTTGAAGCAAAGAATCTGGCGTACACTTTGTGATAATGTTTTTCTGTAAAAGCAAAATTAATGACCGCTTTTGTTGCTTCTGTAGCATATCCATTACCCCAGTGTTCCTCGCCTATCCAATATCCAAGCTCGCCATTTCTGTGTGTCCGGTTATTTCTCAAACCTATAGCACCATACAGTTCGTTTGTATTTTTATCAGTAATAGCGAATTCATATGAATTATCATTATTGAACTCAACTTCATGTGTTTCAATCCATGATAATGCACAATCAATAGGGTATGGATGAGGTAGAGTTAATGTACTTTTGTAAACATTATAATTATTGCAGAGCTCACTGACACGCTGTGCATCAGACAATGCAAAAGGTCTTAAAATCAATCTTTCCGTAGTAATTGTTCTCTTCTCTGAATTGTACAATGGTGTCCCCCCCGTTAAACTAAATATTATAAAACAAATACAAGCCAGATAAACAGAAAACTTGGCCACCACTGCTTGCCTGCTTTCACAAACAGCCAGCCAAATACCAAAGAAAAAGCAGTAATATACAAGCCGCTTTGCAGACCATGCGTCAAATGACCTAATCCCCAAGTCAGCATTAAACCTATTCCCCCATAAGGAAGAGAAGGATTCTTAAACCATACTTCTCCTGCACGCTGCATTAGCGCAACCAATAGTACAACTAGTACAGCTTCCACAATGTAATATATGTTTTGAACCAAGGCAACCCATATGCCCATAAAACCATGTTCTAACTTGAAGTTTTCATATTCTCTATAAATCTGTGGAATGCTCTCCCCATTAATCCAAAATTCTAGCACTGCGAACAAAAAACTTGATAAAAAAGCTACAATTAACAAAGGAATGACCTTAGAGCTCCAATGAAAAGATATAACCTGTTCAATCAACTTCCTCTTCCTGAACCAAAGTAGAAATATCATAGCTCCTACTGCCCACAATAGGGTAACTATGCTCCAATGAACAACTAGTACGTACCAAGGGCTGACAAAAAAGTCGTCTATATTAAACAAATCCCCCCATAACCATTGATCTAATCCCATGATGAACATATCCATTCCTAACAATAAAAATACAAGCATTCCTAATAAAAAATATTGAATACCTGATATATTCCCTTTTTCTTTCACGAAACCTCTCACCGCCTTATATATTGTCCATTTTTGTACTATATTCCCAAAATTATGATGCTGAAAGTATGGCATCCCCTCATTCTGTTTGTCTGTAACAAATCACTCACTTGAATCAAAGTTAGAAAAATAAAAAAACAGCACGCATCGATATAAAATCGACGCATGCTGTTTACTTGACCTGGCTTGTCCAAACTAGAATCTAGCCACAAAAAATTCGCGGTCTGCGGGAACGTTAAAACTTCTTATAGTAGCTCCACTCTCATCTCTTAAAGTGAGAAGATAAGGTACCGATGTTAAGGTGCTAATTGTTGGAAATCTAACTACACCAAATTCGTCAAAATCAGCAGTAACCGTTGTAGTTCCAGCTCTCAATGAAGCTGTCCACCCCGTAGTATCTTTAGGTGTACCCGTTGCATTTGTACCAATAGCAACAACAATAAATCTATCCAGAGTCTGTCTAATTCTACGTTTCTTTCTTGTAGGAGCTGCTTTCGCTTTTTTAGCCGCGAGAACTTTGCTAGCCATAACTGCTTTCTTGTTAACTGGTTTTTTAATAATTGCCATTTACTTCACCACTTTCTTTTTAGGATACGTTAGTAAATGCAAGAATCGTAAGGTTTGACCTCTCTTTCACCTACAAATCTGAAAATATGTTAAACACTAGTTTCATAGTTTCGTGTCCACTAGCTCTGCAGTGCATATAATACCTTCAAGAGGTGATTCATTACTAATGAACGGTCAAAAATGGCTAGAGCAATATCATTCGAAAATGCACCATTCCTTGAGAAAAAGAGTTCAACGTTCCTATCTTCCAGGGCATAAAGCGAATACCATTCCAGTTATCATTAAATTCAAACAAAAAATAACTACAGCCCAGCTACAGTCTTTACAAAAGCATTTAAAATCCCACGACCTTCCGATCAGATATCATCTTCACCTGCTTAATTCGATATCATCCAAAGTTTCAAAGAACTGCCTGAACCGGATGTGCCGCTGGGATGGAATCGAAAAAATTTATTTGGATCAAGTCAAAAAAACATCCCTTAATATAGCGACACCATCCATTGGTTCTACAACCGCCCAAAAGAAAAAGGGGCTTACCGGAAAAGGCATCAACATTGCTATTCTTGATACAGGGGTGTATCGGCACCCTGACCTGTTTCGCCCTGTTAACCGTATAGTTGCTTTTAAAGATTTTATCAATCATAGAAAACAGCCCTATGACGATAACGGCCATGGAACTCATATCGCAGGGGATGCAGCAGGCAACGGATGGATGAGTAAAGGAAAATACAAAAGCCCTGCTCCAGAGGCAGGGATAGTAGGTGTCAAAGTACTAGATAAAAATGGCGATGGATATGACTCCACAATCATTAAAGGAATTGAATGGTGTATTGCGAATCGGAGAAGACTTAATCTTCGTATTCTTTCGATGTCATTCGGGGGTAAGGTGAATCTTCCTTGTTCAGATGATCCACTCTGCCAAGCTGTAGAAAAAGCAATTAAAGCCGGACTTAACGTTGTAATAGCTGCTGGAAACAGCGGCCCGGGACGCAGTACGATCGAATCTCCAGGGATTAGTCCTTCAGCAATTACTGTCGGTGCAGTGGATGACCGTCGCACGCTCACACAAGCGGACGACCGAATCACTTGGTTCTCCAGTCGCGGACCCGCACCGGGAGGAAGGAAGAAACCAGATCTCGTTGCTCCAGGCGAGACGATCATCTCCCTTCGTGCTCCACGATCCAAGCTGGATCGCGAGCTTCCTTATTTGCGGATAGCTAAAGATTACTTTGTGCTGTCCGGTACCAGTGTCTCAACACCTATCGTCTCGGGTGTGATCGCGCAATTACTCCAGAAGAACCCTTCTCTTACGCCTAAGCAAGTAAAATCCATACTAAAAAAGAACACGTATCGCCTTAAACTAAGTCCTAACACAGCAGGATGCGGTGAGATCAATGCGCGGTTTTTATCGTAAATCCGCTTCTTTTTTAAAGGCAGTAATGACGGAAACCGACAAGTCCTCTGTAAATACACCTGTAGGTTCTATTTCTAATAAAGCTGATTTCATATCATCTTCAAAACGTTCTAAGTTATCTCTAAATAATCGCTTAGAAGCATAAGACGTAGAATACAAATTTCCTAGTATCGAATCAACAGTCCAAGTGATGGAATAACTCGGTAATACCTGTCTTTTAACGTCTTTAAAACTGGATCGCTTTACAACATCCTCATGTCTTTCTTGGGGATGTTTATATGTACTTTTTCCGGCTATTCTTTCGTCACCCAACCAGCGTTTCACTACTTCCTCTACCTTTTGTTGCCATGGTAACGGTTCTTGTTGTTCATTAAAAGTATCAATTACAGCAATACCACCGTTATCATCTAAACTATGATAGAGAACTTCAAGTATGGATTCTCGGTCCATCCAGTGAAACGCCTTAGCCATCATGATGAGACGAAAGGAACCCCAGTCATTGGATAGTTCTTCCGCTCTCCCCTGTTGCCAGCTAACATTCTCAACCCTGTTGTACTGTGATAACAGCTTTGCTTCATCTAGCATCTCTAGTTCAGTATCTACGCCAATGATTTCTTCGAACCAATCCGTGAACCTTAGCGCTAACTGCCCAGTACCACAGCCTAAGTCCAGCAACCGGCCTTCTCCATGAAGTGAGAATTTATCCACCAGATATCGAATCAGTGAGGACGGATATAGCGGGCGATATCTGGTGTAATAGCTTGCAGTATCTTTGAACAGATCCGGACCATAATCATTCATAGCTGAACTCCCCCTTCTTTTTTACCAAGGACAAAATCATAGCATTTATGTAATGCAAATAAAAGGCTATCCAGAGCATTCTGGGCAGCCTTTATTTATGTGGATACAGCCCAAAATAATTAAAAATATTGACAATTAACTTCGTTGCATATATGGTTAATTACATAACTAACTAACCAATGAAGTTGGCGGTGAATACATGGGAAACTTAATGGATGATACACGACCGATTTTTATGCAGATCGCCGAACGAATAGAAAATGACATCATCGAAGAAACACTGCTGGAGGAGTCACAAGTTCCTTCGACAAATCAGTTTGCTGTTTTCTACCAGATCAATCCGGCTACGGCTGCGAAAGGTGTGAATTTGCTTGTGGATCAAGGGATATTGTACAAAAAACGAGGAATCGGTATGTTTGTAGCTTCTGGAGCGCGTGCAGTATTGATGGAGAAGAGAAAAGAACAATTTTATGAACAGTATGTAGTAACCATGATCCGTGAAGCTGAAAAATTAGGAATTACGTTGGATCAATTAACAATTATGATTCAGAGGGGAGACAACAAGTCATGAATGAAGTTGTTGAAATCAAAGGATTGACTAAGTCATACGGAAATGTCACTGCCATCCATGAACTCAGTTTTTCTTTGGAGAAAAACAAGATATACGGGCTTCTCGGCAGAAACGGTGCAGGAAAAACCACAATAATGCATATGATCACAGCTCAGCTTTTCCCCACAAGTGGTGTCCTGAACGTATTTGGTGAACATCCGTACGAGAATAACCGGGTTCTCAGGCAGATTTGCTTCATTAAGGAAAGCCAAAGGTATCCGGACACGTACCGAATCATCGATGTACTGGAGGTATCCGAATTATTTTTTCCAAACTTTGATCGGGAATATGCTCACTCTTTAATCAAGGATTTCAATCTGCCATTAAAAAGAAGAATAAAAAAGCTATCCCGAGGTATGCTCTCGGCTGTAGGAATTGTAGTAGGTCTAGCCAGCCGTGCTCCGCTTACCATTTTTGACGAACCCTATTTAGGACTTGATGCTGTAGCTAGAAGCCTGTTTTACGATCGCCTAATTGAAGATTATGCTGAAAATCCACGCACAGTTGTTTTGTCCACCCATTTGATCGATGAGGTAAGTCAGCTTTTAGAGCATGTTATCGTCATCGACAACGGCAAGCTAATTATTAACGAAGATGCTGAAGCCCTTCGCGGGCAAGCTGTTACGGTAATCGGCGCGACAGCGAAGATCGAAGATTTTATCGCCGGCAAACAAGTCATTTCCCGCGAGTCTTTTGGCGGATTGCTTACGGCCACCATTATCGGTTTCAACCCGAAAGATCAAGTACATGCTGAAAAGTTAGGCTTAGAAATCTCACCTGTATCTTTACAGCAATTAATCGTTCATCTCACAAATAAAAAATCTCTAGGAAAGGATGTGACCGTGTAATGAATCCTACGGCAGGCATGATAAAAATGCATTTCAGAGATAAGTGGTTATGGTTGTATATGCCTTGGGTAATCTTGTTATCCAGCTTCTTGGTAAATGTCATCGTCGCTTCTTTCATCCAAGAACCAATCTATACCGGCGGTCTCGTCTCCATCTTCATTTATATGTTAATCACCGGTATACTCATTTTGGTGCAGACCTTCCCTTTTGCTCTGGGCTTAAGCCAACGCAGAACGGATTATTTCATAGGCACTTCCTTAATGGCTATTATAACTAGCGCCACCTACTCAATTCTCCTCTACCTGCTCGCAATCATTGAAAGCAAGCTCACGGGTGGCTGGGGTTTGGAACTACATTATTTTCATTTGCCCTTTTTAAATGATGGTAATGCCATAGAACAGCTGTGGATGTATTTTGTGCTCTTTCTTAATATGTTTTTTCTGGGGCTAATGATATCCAGTATCTTCCGGAGATTTGGCCGAAGCGGTTTGTTCATTTTCTCAGGGGCTATGTTTATCCTGTGCAGTCTCGGTGTATTATTAATGACCTATAATCAGTGGTGGGTAGACCTCTTCAACTGGTTTGCTGGATATACCGCATTTGAACTTGCTTTGTGGTCCATGCCTTTGACAGTTGTGTACGCTCTTTTATCGTTTTTGATGCTGCGTAGAGCAACAGTGTAATTCATTATCCTGTAAAAAAACAGGTGTGTCCCAAAAGCCAAGCCGGGTGCACCTGTTTTCTTTCGTGTCTTAGACTTTGATCTAGACAACAAACTTTATTGGATTCGAGCATAGTTGCGCGTGCGATGGTGCTATCGGACCCAGCTGATCTTATTTGTGGCTTTAGAGCACATTTGGATTCCTATCGGACCCCACAGTCGCTATTGGCATAAAAAATGCCTTATTCGTTCCTTTTTCCATGTAATAGCTGCACTGGGGTCCGATGCTACGCTTAAAAGGTGATAAATGCGCAAATAGCTTCATCTGAGTCCTTTAGCCTCAGGTGATGATGATGACTCCGCGGGGCGAGTAACGTAGAAGCAAAACACTAATTAGTCTTTCCCCAATCTGCGCGTGGAAAGACGCTATAGGACTCCGCTGATCTTATTCGTGGCTTTAGAGCACATTTGGTTTTCTATCGGACCCAGCTGATCTTATTCGTGGCTTTAGAGCACATTTGGATTCCTATCGGACCCCACAGTCGCTATTGGCATAAAAAACGCCAATTGTGATCCTTTTTCCATGCAATAGCTGCACTGGGGTCCGATACTACGCTCAAAAGGTGATAAATGAGCAAATAGCTTCATCCGGGTCCGTTAGCATCAGGTGATGATGATGACTACACAGGGCAGTAACGTAGAAGCAAAACACTAATTAGTATTTCCCCAATCTGCGCGTGGAAAGACGCTATCGGACTCCGCGGACCTTATTCGCAGCTTAGAGCACATTTGGATTCTATCGGACCCGCTGACCTTATTCGTGGCTTAGAGCACATTTGGTTTTCTATCGGACCCAGCTGATCTTATTCGTGGCTTTAGAGCACATTTGGATTCCTATCGGACTAACTAACCTTGTTCGCAGCTTTAGAGTACATTTGGATTCTATCGGGCCAACTGACCTTATTTGTAGCATTAGAGCACTTTGAATTCTTGTCGGACCCCATTGACCTTATTCGCAGCTTTAAAGCAGATTTGGATTCCTATCGGACCCTACAGTCACTATTGGCATAAAAAACGCCAATTGTGATCCTTTTTCCATGCAATAGCTGCACTGGGGTCCGATACTACGCTCAAAAGGCGATAAATGAGCAAATAGCTTCATCTGGGTCCGTTAGCCTCAGGTGATGGTTCTTAAGGATACCTCCCTCTTTCGCACTACCGTCTGCTGAAAAACATAAAAAAAGGATTATAAACCTGCTACTAGAGCAGTTCTATAATCCTTTTAGCTATGCGGTCAAGAGGACTCGAACCTCCACGATATTGCTACCACTGGCACCTGAAGCCAGCGCGTCTGCCAATTCCGCCATGACCGCGTATTATAATGACTCGCTTATTGCGGTCACAAGATAGATCATACCACGCTAAGAATCCAACGTCAATATATTTTCGCCGTTTTCTTATCATTCATTAATTTATGGATAATTATTGCTTTTGTTGCCGAATATAAGGTATAATGAGAACAAAAGTTCGCATAATATAAATGAGGTGATTTATAATGGCGACTACAAAGCTAAACACATCCATTATTGATGAAGAAGTAACTAAAGAAGAACTGTCCCTGGTCAGAAGCTATTTGCTGCTAACGTTTATTCATAAAGTTTTCGAACGTGACTGCCGTGTAATCAGTAGAAGCGGCCTGTTTAAGACCCCTCAGCTATATATGGAGCTCGTATCTGGTGCCACTAAGAAGACGTCACTAATGCTTCAAGAGGTTACGCGCGAGCTGAGCTCCCATGATTTGAAGATTACTACCGTTCGCCAAGATCAGCGAGGAGTCGAAGCCTTATATTCCTGCAGAGGATTTCAAGGAGAGATGAATATATTATGGCCAGGCTTCCGTAGAGAAATGATGCTGCGCATGCGCGCGTATCTTGGACTGTCCACAGAACTCTCCATACTCTCCAGAGAAGAGAATGCGTCTGAACTAGCTCTAACTATATAATCCCAAATGATATTACAGAAACAGCTCCCGCCCAGTAGGGCGAGGAGCTGTTTTGTATTATGAAGATGATTACTGCGAAAATTATTACTGTGAAGATTATATATTATCCGGATCTTGTCTTGGTTCACTAAATGGCTGGAATATATAATTGCGATCCAGCTTCACTACTCGTCTATTCTGACGACGTATCATCACCTGAGAATCATCCCAAGCAAGAACTATCCCTTTTACATCGTTACTTTCCAAGCCATCACGCACTACACGAATTTTCTCACCGGAAATCCGGTAGGCATCCAATTGCTCATCGCTAATCATCATTAATCCCTCCTGTCATAGCTTGTCCTATTTAGTCTCAGAAAAAAGACCCAAATGATAAATCATCTGGGTCTCATGTAGGCAATTAACGACTTGCATGTCTACTAAAGCATTCTTATATCAGCGCTTCATTCTTCTCAAACCAGAAGTCAAGAACTTTAGCGGACATCACACGTTGCTCCAGATACTCCACTTGGTTAGTTGTGAATTTCTCCCTCCACGGGAAGGATAACTCTTCGCACAAACCTTTGATTGTCAGAAGCTCTGACCAGGCTACATAGCGTTTGTACCAAAAAAACTGAGGATGTTCAATCATATAGGGATACAGATCGTCGAATTCCGTGTGTTTGCAATCCAGCGCACGCTCGAAATGATCCTTGGCCTCGGTTAATTTATCAATAAAAAATTGTTCAGTCACCGGTTCTTTCCCCATTGTGACGCCTCCTCCCTATGTCTAATTTTTATTATAAAGGAAAATCCATAGGGTGAAAAGCAGTTGTTTAAAAAATAGGCCTGTTCTTATTACCAATTAGGCTATTCCCCAAATTCGATGGTGCCTCCATTTAGAGAGGTAATTCTTACGAGTGACTCCAGACGAATGCCTTGCTCTCTGATCGTCCGAGCCCCTGCCTGAAAGCTTTTTTCTACTACAACACCAAGACCAACTAGCTCAGCGCCAGAACGTTGAATGATCTTAATCAATCCACGCGCTGCATCACCATTGGCAATAATATCATCAATAAAGAGGATTTTATCCTCTGGAGAGATGAACTGGCGAGACAGCATAATATCTGTAACAATACCTTTTGTAAAAGACGGAACTCTTTCGCAAAGCGCATCCGGATCAGCTAACAGTGTTTTTTTGCGGCGTGCAAAAACTAGCGGCACCTTTAATTCATACGCGGTGGCAAATGCCACGGCAATGCCCGAGGATTCTACGGTCACAATACGTGTAATTCCTGAGTCCGCAAACCTCCCGGCAAACTCCCGTCCCATTTCCATCGTAAGCTGTGGATCAACCTGATGATTTAGCAGTGCATCCAGCTTCAGCACCTCATCCGAAACGACGACACCTTCTTCCAAAATCCGCTGTTTCAACACTTCCATGACTTTGAACCTCCAATACCCTTTATAATCGCAGACATTCCGTACAAATTAATCACTGATCATAAAGCAATTACGACGGAAGTCATGTCCTACTGATCCTCATCATAACCTGTACTATACAGAGTACACAAGGTTATCCTGCATAGCACTCATTATGATTTTTCTTTAGCTTCGTAAAACTATTAGGAGGGGAGCCATGAAATCACATGTCCGAACATTACAGATCGCTTTCACTTATATTGGCACCATTGTAGGAGCCGGATTCGCCACCGGGCAGGAAATATTAAAATTCTTCACACGTTACGGGCACTGGGCAGTCCTGACCATCCTGCTCTCAACTATATTGTTCATATGGCTGGGTACAAAAATGATGGTCATTGCTCGGCGAATAGAAGCGGAATCCTATGAGGACTTTAACCGTCACCTCTTCGGGGAACAGGTCGGAAGCACCATCAGTTTGTTCACGATGGTCGTCCTGATCGGAGTAAACAGTATTATGCTTGCAGGGGCCGGCGCTATTTTTCAGGAGCATCTCGGACTTCATTATCAGACTGGACTAATTATCACATTGCTTGGTTCATACTTTCTGCTAAAACGAGGAATTTCCGGTATTCTGCAAATGAACAGTATTGTAGTTCCTTTAATGCTTACTCTGTCACTTATCATTATTTTTAATACTTTTCAAATTCCGGGAGCTGGACGGTTCCTGTTCCTTGATAACGATCGCTCTCTCTTTGGGGCATGGATGTCACCGCTGCTCTACACCGCCTTTAATTTAGGGATGGCACAAGCTGTTTTAGTCCCTATGGCTCGTCACACAGAGGAAGAAAAATCCCTTGTATGGGGCGGTATTATTGGGGGTACCGGGATTGGTTTTATGTTGATTGCCGCACATTTCGCAATGAGCTCACAGATGCCAGGGATTCTCAAGTTTGAAATTCCGATGGGCAGCATCGCCGTCCGGTTGGGTACTGTAGTGCAAACTATATATCTGCTGCTGATCTTTTTGGAGATCTTCAGCACTTTTGTCGCCGATATTTATGGAGTAGCTGTACAGCTTAAGCAACGGCTTCCCCTATCAACCGCATTGATTACACCACTACTGATGTTGATCTGCTATTTACTGAGCCAGTTCGGCTTTAGTTCACTGCTCTCCGTGTTCTACCCAATCTTCGGAGGTTTATCACTGGTCTGGGCTGTCAAACTGCTACGAACACCATGGTCCTCTCCACCAGGTAGTAATACTTCATCGAACTCAAAGGAGAAGGGGAACAGTATCGTATCCGTAAAACCAATCACCCGAACTACACGGAAATAACCGCTGCTGTAGGAATCATACGTGCTGCCGCTTCCGCCACATGCTTGTGACAGGTCATCATCACAATCTGGCGGGAGATCGACAGTTCTCCAAGAAGTCCAAGTGCAGCATGAAGACGAGACTCATCAAAGTTAACGAAGAGATCATCGAATAACAGCGGCAGCGATATTTGCCGTGACATGGTCTCTGCCAATGCCAGCCGGATGGCAAGATACAGCTGTTCTGCCGTCCCTCGGCTGAGCAGTCCGCTGTCTAGTAATCTCCCATTCTTGTGTTCAGCTTTCAGCTCTTTATGCCCTAGTGTCATAACAACCCTTTTATATTCCCCTTCTGTCAGCTTGGAGAAATAATCTGAGGCAAGCAGTAATACCTGTGGCTGCTTCTCCTGCTCATACACACGGCGAGTTCGCCCGATTAGTTCGGCAGTTATCGCTGCCACTGCGTATTTATCAGCCACGATCCGCAAGGCTGCTCTCTGCTCTTCCAGTTGCTGAATAACAGAATCCTCCACGCAGCGCTCCTTCAAATACTCCCTTTCCTGAAGCAGCTTACCTCGTTGCTCCAGCAGTCTGTTCCAACCCTCTTCCTGCCGTTCCATTAACTCTTCAGCCAATGACCGCTCCAGCTGCAATGCTTCCGCATCATGATGATTTAATAATTCCAGCAGAGCAGTAACCCGTTCTTCCTCCCAACCACCGAACATAGCAAGCTCCCACTGGCGAATCGATTTATTCAGATCACTGCGCCGCTGCACAGCTGCTGACCTGCGTAAGAAATCCTCTCCACCAGTCGCCCCGCCTTCCTGTATCAGAAGCTCACGCTGTTCTCTCAGCTCACCTAATATCCTGTGGCTCTCCTTGAGTTCTTCATCCACATCCTGCAATCTTGACTGCATAGTTTCCCGGCGAATCAAGTCCTTTTTCAGATCATCCCATGCTCTTTTTCGCAGTTCCAGCCAGCTTAGTAAGGTTAATGCAGATACTCGTTTCCCCTCTTGCGGATCTATTTCAAAGCCAGCTGCCGCTACACCAGACTCGTCGCCAAGATCAGCACCCGACTCATAAATAAGAGCGAGCAGCTCCTCCTCAAACACGTTACATTCTGCTTCCAGCTCCTTCAATCGTAAGGAGAGTTTATTCTCTTGGCGCAGCAGCTCATTCCCTTGTTCAACCATAGCAAAAATATCCGGCAGCCCTTCAGGAGATAATCCTTCAGGCAACCTGCGTTGGCGAAGCCATTCTTCATATTGCTCAGCAGTTTCCGTGAATGCCGCCTCCGCCCGGTGCATTTCTTCAGCGAGCAGCTTCTCTTGGCCTGCCAGCGTCTCCAGCTCCGTGCGGCAGGCATCACGCTCGGCGGCATAGCGTTCGATGCGCTGCCGCCAAGCTGACCAAGCCTCCATGAGCCTGCGAAGCTCCCTCATGGAGGCCTCCAGCCCGCCTGCGTCAGGGCTGGACCCCGGGGCGGCCGTCCGCCGCCCCGGCACAACGCTCTCCGGCTCCGCCCCGGAGAGCAGCTGCCCCGCAGCCGCAGCATCTCGGCTGCGGCTGCGCTGACGTCCCCGCCATGCTCTGGCGGGGACGCTTCCGGCCGGCGCGCTCCGCGCAAGCCGGCCCAAAGGGCCAGATCGGCCGCGCCCAGCAGGCCGATCGCAAGCACGGCGCTGGCCGGCGGAGCACCGGTCAGCCACAGCGCTGCGGGCAGCAGCACGGTTAGTGCTGCCCCAGCCCACAGCAGGCGCCGGTAGAGCGCGGCCATGCGCTTCGCGCCAAGGCCGTCACTTCCGGCGCCGCGCGCTGGCCCTTCGCTGAGCTGCGCTTCGCGCCAGCGTTCGGCCGCCTGCTGCAGCTCGTCCCACAGCTGCAGCACTTCACGGGCGCTGCGCGGAGCCAGCTGCGCAAAAGCTTCCGCGCCGGTAGCGTGCTCACGCGCCAGCGCCCGTTCTGCTGCTTGGAGCGACGCTGAGGCAGCGGCCAAACGGGAGCGCAACGACTGCCGCGTTGCACCCTCCGCCTCCATGCGGCGGTCATAACTAGCGAACGCCGCCGCAAACTTCCGTGCAGCTTCACGATCCGCCGCTGTCCCAGAGAACGAAGTCAGCTCTGCAGGGCCCCAGCTCACATCAATGCCGCGCAGAATTCGCCGCAAATGCTCATTCAGCGCCGTTAATTCTCCCTCAAGCCGCTGTCTTTCCGTTCTACGGTTCTCGTAACTGCTCCGATGCCGGTCCAGCCGCTCTAAAACAGGCCCCTGCGCTGCTAATACTTCATCTGGAGGGTTCTTTGCCAGTTCAATAGTAAGCTCGCTTAGAAGACGTTCATAACGTACTACTGATCCCTGTGCATTCCGAATTTCTCCTTCAAACGCCTGAAAGCGAGTTGCTCCTTCTTCAGGAAAGGCTGAAATCAATGGCAATCCTTGCAGCTCTAGCTGAGCCTCGCTCCACTTTAACCACAGCTCACGGACTTCCTGTGCTTTTCGAAACATCACTAGCTGCTCTCCAGTGAGCTTGCGCTGTTGCTCCAATTCATCTAGCTCCGACTCCGTTACCCTCAATGCTACTATATTATCGTTATATCGCGGAAGATAAGAACGGCTCTCAACCATTTGTCGCTCAAGCTTTTCTATGGCTTGCACAACTTTTGCTGCTTCTTGCAGCTTGCCACGAGGTTTGTACAGCTTCTCAGCTTCCTGCACCAAACGGCGTTCCGCACGCATGATTGCACCGCCACCGCCCATACCTGCATGAAAAAGAAAGCTGCTCATCTCCTCAGATTGAAGGGCAGCAAGCTCCTGCAGCTCGTCCAGTGAAACTGCGAACAATTGCTGGAACATACTCCTAGAGATCCCCCCAAGTAAATGTCGTTCCATTTCAGCTTGTCCCAGCTCTTGAGTCGTTTCATTTGGATGATTTACTGTAATGTTCAGCTTTTCATTTCTTCCTGATCCCTCAGCACCTGAAGCAAAACGGCGAATGGTCCACAAACCATCATTACTGTCACGTATCTTCAAGGTTCCCCCATGCAATCCGCCTTGCATAGGTTCATACCTTTCCAAGGGATTTCCACGGCTTGGAATTCCAAACAGCATAGAGCGTATGAATTGCAGTGTCGTACTTTTTCCTGCTTCATTACGCCCATAAAGTACGGTCACTCCCTGCGTTAAATGAATCTCTCGATTGTGAAGACGCCCGAAGCCATTGATATGCAAATGTTCAATTCTCATCGTTTTGCCCTCCGGCTTGTTGATACGAAAGACTTTCCGCCGCTTCAACAGTATCATCCATCCCGCCAAGCATCGTGATTCCCTGCTCTGCTGAACCACGTAGCCAGCTCAACTTCTCTTCTTGACTAGTCATAGACAACAGCTTTCGCAGCTCCTGATTCTCCAATAGCGGTTTAAGCGCACTATTTAATAGTTCTTCGAGCGCTTCCGGGGAATGTTCCGTATGCTCTGCAATGCGCAGCATTTCTCCAAGAAAACTATCCTCTTCCAATAAGCGTTGGCGATCAATAGCTAAACCGGACTCTATAGCGAACCCTTCCGTCCAGACAAGCCCTTTGTAATCTTTACGCTCAGCCCTAATCGCCTCACGGCGCTGGAGTTCAGACAGCAAATCCTCTGCTGCCCCTTTTTCAGCCAATACTTTATGTACGTCCCCTCGCCCAATCAGACGAAATCTGACCACCGACATGAGCTCCGGGAGCTCCGCGCGGATGTCTTCAATAACCTGCTCCACTTTCTGTATCCATTCTGCTTCATTGCTTAATCCTTCTATAGATAAGTCTCTAACCTGCCAGCGGACGAAATCCAGTTCATGAAATTGCAGAGTGGATCTTCCAGCCTCATCTACATCCACAATATAACAACCTTTAGCTCCGGTTTCCTTAATGCTGCGCCCTTGTATATTGCCTGGATATACAATCACAGGCTTCTCATGCAGTACACTACGTTTATGAATATGTCCAAGCGCCCAATAATCAAACCCCCGTTCGATAAGGTCCCTGCGACTGCAAGGAGAATAGGTCTCATGCAGCAAATCACCGTCTACATTGCCATGCAGCATCGCAATATGAAACAGGCGGCTGCCAGGTTTACGAGAAAAGGTTACAGCTGTGTTGTTCGTCACTTTCGCCGTTGGATAAGAGATTCCACTAACGATGGCAACTTCTTGGCCATCTATACGGCGGCAAGCTGTAGCGTGATCTGGCTTCTCTCCGCCAAATACGGTAACATGCTTTGGCATTTCCGTTGTCAGACGCAGTCCGTCAAGCGGATCGTGGTTGCCATGAATCAGGAACACGTGAATCCCGTGCTCACCGAGTTCTTTGAGCGCTTCCTGAAATCGCAGCTGTCCCTGTAATGATGCATCTGAAACATCATACACATCTCCACTAATGACAATAAAATCAACATTCTCTTGGATCGCAACGCGGACAAGCCGCCCGAGGGCGGCAAAGGTAGACTCACGTAAATAAGCACGAATGGCTGGCGAAATATGCGCCAGCCCGGCAAAACGGCTATCCAGATGTAAATCAGCAGTATGCAGAAAGCGAAATGGAATCATAGGTGCTCACCCTTTCGTTCCTGAAGGATACTGTAAATAGGTTTTTTTAAGTTCATTAGCAACTCGTGTCAACGAATATAGGCTTTTGGCTTTATCCCATGCGGAACGTGAAAGCTCATAACGATAAGCCGGATCAGATATCACCTTCTCTAATGCGTCAGCAAGAGCAATCTCATCGTCAGGACTGACCAATAAACCATTCACACCATCTTCAATCTGCTCCGGTATTCCGCCCACATTTGTCCCCACTAAAGCCAGGCAGCTAAGTGCCGCTTCCGCAAACACTGAACCGAACGCCTCCGCCCGAGAGGGCAATACGAAAATATCAAAGAATGGCATGAATTCTTCAGGGTGCAGCGTATATCCGTAAAAGATCGTTTCATTATAGATCCCTAAATGTTGGGCCATCTTTTCCAGATCTGCACGTGAAGGACCGTCGCCAATAATATGCAGTACATACTCATGGCCGCGATTTTTAAGCTCCGCGCAAGCGTTGAGTAATATATCTATTCCTTTGGCCGGAACCAGACGTGTCACGGTCACTAGCTGCGGAATAGCGTTATCATGCGGAACAGGCTTAAATCTTTTTTCATCAAAACCATTCGGTATAACACCTATATTAGAAGGATCAATAATATAAGGGGCCACATACTCTGCAAAAGATCGCGACACCGTCATTAATCGATCACTAACATGCTCAAGTTCACGATAAAGTGAGACTAGAAAACGATGCTCCAAGCCATCCTCGGAAATCGCTCCATTTAGAATCAATTCCCGCTCGTAACTGGAATGCAGGGTATGAATTAACGGAGTATCAGGGAACACTTTTTTCATCGCTAAGCCAGCAATCGGATGATGAGAATGAATAAGATCATAAGGCTTACTCATCCGCAGTTTTGTCCACCATAAATAATCACGATAGGTCTGAATATATTTCTGAACGATCGGACTTTCTCCATACTGCGTCCAATCAAACGTCTCGAATATTACTTCCTCATGCCCCTTATTGCGAATCCGCTTAGGCAGCCAAAACAAATCCATCTCCCAACGGCTTGAACGGAATCTTTCCTGAAGATAAGGGATCATAGATGATACACCACCGGGTTGCTCCGGCGGGAAGAAGAGCGCTTGCAGCAAATTCATATGGTACATCCCCTTTACAATTGCCCTGTGTACTGTAAGACTTGGCAATTATGATATAGTTGAATATATGTAGAATTTCAGGTACGATTACGTTCCCCATACCTTGATTTTATCGGTATAAACATGAAACAGCAACTAAGAAAAAGGAGAATGATCTATGAAGGAAGAACAGCTGCCTGCCTCTTACACCGCATCTATTAAAGAAATGCTGGGGCAAGAGGCAGATGCTTTTCTAGAAAGTTATTCAGCGCCACGAACTCAAGGACTGCGCTTTAATCCGCTAAAAAGCACCTCAGCCATAGGCCAAGTTGCGGTGGACCGTACAGTCCCACAATTTAATTTGAAACCTATCCCATGGTGTCAGGGCGGGTTTTATTATGATGAGCCCGCTCGACCAGGCAGACATCCTTACCATGCCGCTGGACTATATTATATTCAGGAGCCTTCCGCAATGTCCGCAGCTGAACTGCTGGCACCTGAACCCGGTGAAACCGTCCTCGATCTTGCAGCAGCCCCTGGAGGTAAAACTACGCATATCGCTGGTTTAATGCAGGGACAAGGCCTCTTAATCTCTAATGAAATCCATCCGGAACGCGCAAAAATTCTAGCAGAGAACGTTGAACGTCTGGGCATTAAGAATACCCTCGTAACCTGTGCAACACCAGAACAGCTATCTGCGCGTTTCCCGCAAGCTTTTGACCGAATTATGCTGGATGCTCCTTGTTCTGGAGAAGGCATGTTCCGAAAAGATCCAAAAGCCATTCAAGAATGGTCTCCTGCTCATGTAGTTATGTGCGCAGCGAGACAATGGGATATCCTGCAAGACGCCTACATTATGCTTAAACCAGGGGGTACTTTAGCTTACTCTACCTGCACCTTTAACCGTCAAGAGAATGAAGAAACCATTGCTCGATTGACGGCTAGTTACCCCGATATGGAACTACTCACCTGCAAACGCCTTTGGCCGCATTTAGAAAAGGGCGAAGGTCACTTTGTTGCACTCCTGCGTAAGCAAATTGACACTGTATCCGTGAATGACGATGCCAACCGCAACGCCAAAAAACGCCGAAGCAAAAACAACCCAAAAACTAATTCTTCTATACGTGATGCCTACCAGCTTTTTCAAGACTGGGCTGCGGTAGAACTGCCTGGTCTTTCATGCCAAGGTGTACCCCTGCTCTTCGGCGAATCTCTTTATTTGCTGCCAGAGTCCTTTAATGGCAACCTCCATACCGGGCTACTGGACGGACTGCGTATTCCACGAGCTGGACTACATATTGCCCATTTGAAGAAAAATCGGATTGAACCTGCTCATGCATTAGCTATGGCACTTCAGCCCCTACAAGCATCACGAAGCTTTGATCTCAGCAGTGAGGGCCCGGAAATACATGCTTGGCTCCGCGGTGAAAGCCTGCCTGTCCCCAGCGAATTACATGGATGGACACTTGTAACTTTAGATGGTTTGCCAATTAGTTGGGGCAAGGCGAGTTTAGGCCAGCTTAAAAATCATCTCCCTAAAGGATTACGTATCCTAAAAGCCCATATTGACGAGCAATAGGCCATAGACCAGTGCAACAGGCCCTCTTCGGCATATGATGTCATTATCTCAGAAAGCTGCGACACCAGTCACAGCAATTGAGAAGAAGACATAAGTTGAGGAGGAATAAATCATGGGTGAATTTCAAGGAGGAGCTTTCACTTCGACCGGAGCGATTTTGGTACTTTTCATCTTGCTGGTCATCATTTCCCGTTCGTTGTTTGTTTAAAACCTTCCCGGCTTAATTAGCTGGTGAAACGAAGCGGCTGTGTCGTCCTTTTTTGGGGCGGTGCGGCCGCTTTATTTCTTTCCGACATAACATCTCCATTTGTTATTCTCGTGAATATTTACCGTCTGAAAGCCCGATTTCCGTAATAACTGCTCCATCTCTTCGTTCTTAGTGAATTGCTTCATATGATAATTGATTTTATAGATCTCAGAAATAATAACAAATGTACCGCCTGCTATCAGCACCCTAAATGCTTCACTTATATCTTGTTCGAGGTCCGGCCAGAAATAATGCGTCTGAATCGCTGTGATCGTCCCAAAAAATCCATCGTTGTACGGTAACGCCGACACATCTCCCTGACTAATCCTCACCCTACCAGCGGCAACAGCCTTCTTGTTTTTTTGAATAGATGTCTCTACAGCTTGTTGTGAGTAATCTATGCCGTAAATTTCATGTTGTTTATTTTGTTTTGCTAACGTATGTATAGTTTGACCGCCACCACAGCCTATGTCCAGGATAGGAGCGCCACTCTTAATTTCTATTTTTCTAAGCCCCCATGTTGTGATGCTGGTATGTGCCTGATTCATGATTTTGATCATGATATTTCCTACGAACCCTCTAGGATTCTTGGCTTGCTCAATCAGCGCATTCAATAAACCCATATTTGTACCTCCCAATCAATTGGCCTTACCAGCAGCCTGATCCCTTGATATATGTTCCGTTAGATTTTCTGCTGTAACTGCCCACTTATCTGCTTGATACTCTATTTTATGAATACTAGTATATGAAGTCGGGAAATGAGCATTCTTATTCGTCCACGTTAGCCCTTTTAAAATATGGTATATAACATTAATTACGCCACCATGAGTGACCATAATTACATTTTCATTTGGATCAGTACTCTCCAGTTCATTACATAGTTTTGAGAAACTTGAACTTATTCGCGTAAAAAATTCCTGAGGACTTTCTCCTCCTGGAAATCTTTCATCCATTCTTAAAGCCGAGAAATAAAGACCCGGGTATCGTTCATTTGCGATTTCATGGGGCATTCCAGCGATTACACCATTGTTCGTTTCTCTCCAATACTGGCTGCTTTCAACAGGCAAATTAAGCTCTCTGGCGATCTCATTTGCTGTATCTAACGCACGTTGCAAATCACTACAAAGAATACGGGTTATGTTAAAGTTAGATTGATTTTCCTTAAGATAATATCCAAGACGTTCGGCTTGTCTATATCCCTCTACTACAAGTCCACGTTGACTCCAACCCCCACGAAAGCCTTCTTCATCTATTCCATGCCTTATAAAATATATAGCCATCGATTGTATACCTCCTGAACAAGATTGTTATACATTTGCATTAAACTTCGAAAACGCTTGTTTTTTAAGTTGATCCCAATTGGACGTTGCGATGTTTGCTTGTTGCTTCAAAATATCAAAAGAATCAAACAAAGCTGCTATTTCGCTGAAAGAACCGTCCACTAATTTCATAAACGGTAATTTATGAATTATTGTCAGACCATAATATACAGCCTGCTTGTGCTTTCGAATAAAGTTAACTTGCCCTGCTGGAGTGACAGTATAACCTAATTGCTCCATGATTTGAAACCCCTCATCCATTACTGAAATGGCTTGTTTTAATAGCTTCTTATCTTTGGATACCTTTTTCAAATCCCCGTCATGCAGATAACTAAGGGAGTTCAAAGCCACTATAGGCACGATATGACTTTTGAGCCAAGCATCCATATCCTCATGATAAGTTAGCTTATACTTAACATTTTTAAACGCATCATCCAGTACAGGCTTTATTGGAATCTCACCGTCTAAACTGCCAAGTACCATTTGCCCTCCTGCGTGTATTTTGATAACGCGACCGCTCGTTTCCCGAATTCCTGCACTAAGCTGAAATCCGAAGAGTATATTTTTCCTCACATTGCTCATTTCCTGTAGATCCTTTTGCATGCCAGGAGCATCGCCATTGTTCCCCACAAGAATTATATTCTGACTCTGATTCTCAGCTAGAATAGGTAACACAGATGGAAAATCATTATATTTCATAACAACAAAAATAAGATCATAGAGATCATCGGATCGAAGCGTAGAGATGACCTTTACTGTATCCACAGTGTTTTTAATTTGAAAATAATGGCGAAGCACAAGTCCGTCTTTCGTCAATTGCTCTGCTCGCTTTCCTCTGGCAAGCATGGTGACATCATTTCCCCCACGCACTAGAACATGTGCAAGATAGCTGCCTAATACTCCCGCTCCAAAAACTAAAACTCTCATATTTAACTCCTCTATCCCTTTTTAGACATTTGTTGAATTTTGATCAACTGTTCGATAAAATCAGATTATCACATCTCCGGTAGGGTTCAATCGTTAGTTTGATCGATTTTGTTGATTTTTCAACAGAATACAATACATTGTTTAATAAAAAGGGAGTCTTACCATGGACAGAAGAATTAAAAAAAACCAAACAGCCATCATGAATGCATTAATTCAACTGATGGCTGAAAAAGATTTTGAAAAAATAACGATCAACGAAATCGCAGAGCGCGCTGATGTAAACCGCGGAACGATTTATTCCCATTATGCGGATAAATACGATCTGATGGATAAATGTCTGGAGGCTCAGCTCCGGCAACTAATCGAAAGCTGCTCCGCAGTGGAGGATGAAACCGAACCTAATCCCTCGAAGGCGTCATTGCTCCGCACGCTGGAACAATTGGAGGAGAATGCTCTCTTTTATAAGACTTTATTAAGAAACAAAGCTTTACTCTCCTTTAGAAACCAATTACAAGAAATGATAAATGAGCAGATTAAGGTACAATTTTTAGAAAACAATTTTAACCTGGATGAGCTGAGTAAAGATATATCTGTGCAATTTTTGAGTTCGGCGACTGTCGGAGTAATTGAATGGTGGTTTACTCATAGTAATCCTTGCTCTGCAAAAGAGATCACTGAAAAGTTATGGTCCATGCTCGATCTAAATCTGCAGATGATCCGTTCTCAAGCTTGAATATGCTCTCCCGTATCCATCTCATAAATGGAGCTGATGATTTTTTCAATGGGAATCTCCTTAATAGATATATCAAGGATCTCTACCTTTTCGCTAAGAATATGCAGAAACTCGCCCATTTTACATTGCTCGGTATCGATCAGCAGCTCCACTTCGTAATCCGATATTCTTTCCGATATCAGAGTCCCAGGCAGATCAATATCTCCAATAGTTGTGGCGGCTGAAAGCCTAACTACTTTTTTGGCGCCCAGATGCAGTCGAAGTTCAGAAAACTTGTCGTCATATACTTTTTTCCCTTGATGAATTATAAGTACTCTTTGAACCAAACGCTCTACATCTTCCAAGTCATGTGTTGTCAGAATAAATGTGGTGCCTTCCTGATTCATTTGCTTAATGAATTCTCTGATTCTTTGTTTAGCTATCACATCCAGCCCGATCGTCGGCTCATCCAAAAAAACCACAGGTGGTGAATGAAGCATCGCCATAATAAACTCGCATTTCATTCGTTCTCCCAGGGAAAGGGTGCGTGTGGGTTTAGTGATAATATCGCCAATCTCAAACATGTTTACAAATCGGTCTAGTCTTGTACGAAAGTCGTTCGTAGGAATATCATAGATTTCCTTGTTCATATAAAAGCTATCCAAAGGGGGTATGTCCCATATTAACTGCGATTTCTGTCCGAACAATACCCCTATTTGTTTTACATATTGATTTTTCTGCTTATGAGGGTTGTACCCTAGAACATTTATTTCGCCCGAGGTAGGATAAAGGACGCCTGTCAGCATTTTAATAGTCGTAGATTTCCCCGCACCGTTTGGACCCAGAATGCCAATGATTTCTCCTTTTCCAACACTGAACGAAAGATCTTCTACAGAGGTAATGATCGATTTTTCACGGTGAAACAGACTTTTAAATACACTTTTTGCATCTTGTCCACGGTGATAGGTTTCATATTGCTTGGTTAAGTTCTTGACGGTAATAATGTCCAAGTGAAATTCTCCTTCTTAGAGCTAAACTAATCTTTTATCCTCCGGCGCTTTTGTAACTGCGAAGCATGTATGTATAGAGCCAAATTCCGAAGGCAGCAAATAACACACAAGGGATAATCGCTATAAAAAAATAGGGTTCCCATCGGCCAATCAGTGTAGATGCTGGAAAGTAAGCAATCATGGAAACCGGAAACAGAAAAGAACTCACGGCTACGACTGCTTTAGGAAAAATCGTCCCTGGATAACGTCCAAAAGACTTAATGCTCTCAAACATCTCCGGCAAGCGGGAATTCGCTACCCATTTGAAGGAAATCGCTGCCACAATAAGCGCCACGCCGAACATAACAAGCAGCCCTGCGCCAAACAACAACAGGAACAATAACCAAGAGCCGATGGTCATCCCATCGATTCCGCTAAGTGCGTATACGAACATGATTACTCCTCCGCCTAAAAGCCCGATACTTTCGAACTCAAAAGATCTGGCCAACAGCAGAAAAAGGCTCGAGGTCGGTTTAATTAATACCACTTCCAAAGTCCCTTCTACAACATGAGACATCGTATTCCACATAATTCCGTTAAAAAAAATTCCGGCACAAGCCGTAGACAGAATAAAAACGGATTGAATCAACAGCGCCTCTTTAAAGGTCCAACCTGCAAATGAAGCATTCGAATTATAAATGAATACCGTTACTAGAGGAAACAGCACATTCCCTATGAGCATGATAAGACTATTAAGAATAAAATTAACACGATAAGTGATAGCAGAAGCAATATTCGCCTTCATGCAGGTTTTATATATTTGATACATACGTTTCATGCGCCCACCCCCGTAAAATGCTTAAGCGACACCGCATACAGCACCCGGCAGACAACTCCGGCAATAATTACCGCTATGAGCTGCAGCAATAACACTTGAGGAATAGGTAAGGTTATATCCGCTAAAGTATAGCTACCTGTATAGACCATTGCAGGAAGAAAGGCCGTATATTGAAAGGGTAAGAAAAAGGACGCCATTTGTAAGGATTTTGGGAAAAATACTAATGGAATCAGCGATCCTGAAAATATCCCTTCGCAAAGATTAAAAAAATTACGAATACTAGAGGATTGCACCATCCAAAAGGCGACCATTCCAATACTATAATGAATGAAAAAATTCATCATAAACGCCATAGCTATCGAAAGAATCGCGTATAGTAAATTTGCGGGTAAGACATCAATATGAAAAATAAAGAAAAAGATCATAAAGCAGGGTAAAAATTCAAATAAAAGCCCAAGTACCCTATGCCCTGCCTTCTGAGACAAAGCAAAGAACATATGATTTAGCGGTCTTAACGAAAACGTAATGAATTTCCCGGTGCGAATAAGCATTTGTAAATTCCAATCGGCAAAATCCATCGTCAAATAGTTGATCAACATCGTAGCACAAAAATAGGAAAGCATTTGGGAGAGTGACATCCCGTTGATATAAGATTCCCCGCTATAAACAGCGCTCCATATATAATACTGCACTAAAAAGTACACTGGGCCTACAAAAATAGAAACCATCGAATGCGTCCTGTACGCACTCCATTCCTTATAAGTAACAAAAGCAACCGCCCTCATAATGCGAAAGCGGTGCTTTATCATCTCAAACATAAGTCACATCCTGCCTATCTATAGATATCACATAAAAAAAGTCTTTTTCTTATTCGAGTCCGGACCAGATCACATTGTGGGTGCCAAATACCGCTCTACCGTCCCATACCCCTTTGTGAAAAGGAAGATACCAAACGGCAATCAGCTTTTCAACCGGGTCAACGAATAAGGCACACGCCCCAGCCCCTTCGTGAAAAAAAGTGCCTTCAGAGTAAGAAGTACTCACATTATAGCGAAGGTCTGGTCCCAGTCCGTATGGTCGATCCGCTCCTGCATCTCCCCATGCATAGTTTGGGATTTTCTCAGAATTAAACCGCTTGGTCATTCTTTGTACCGCCATACGGCTTAAGATATGACTCCCTTCGTATTGCCCTTGATTAAGCAGCATAATTCCGAACTTTTGCAGATCAGCAACTGTGGAATATAACCCACCACCAGTTTCGGGAACGTTGATTTCTTCCTCAGACCTTTGTCCCGCATCCGTAATTTCCCCGTTTTGCAGCTTCTGAAGATATTCCTTAGCCCTTTCCGAACGAATGGCGATCCTACCAGCTTTTTCTGCTGGTATATCAAAGAAGGTATCTTTCATGCCTAACGGTTTTACAATGTGGTCCATTATGTATTTTTCTGCAAAAACACCCGTTATTTTCTCGATAATTGCACCCAAGATCGCGTATCCAAACGATGAATACATCCATTGAGTCCCTACCGGAAAATGAATCCCTTTAGATAGACCGGCTTTAATCCAGTTTTCTTTTCCAAGCTCTGATTCAAAAATATACCACCATGCACTTTTATAGTAAGTATCACTTATAGTGCCAGGATCGGGAGCGATGCCAGAGGTATGAGTCAGTAAATGTGCAATGGTAATCGGCTTAAAAGGATCGGCATCAAACTCTGGAAGAATAGAACTCACAGGCTGCCCCATAAAAATCTTACCATCATCCGCAAGCTGCCAAATCGCTGTCGCCGTAAATAGCTTCGTAATTGAAGCAACACGAAAAATTGTATCCGTTTTCATTTCCTGGGTGATTTCTTCTTCGTAACTGAAACGACCTCCGGCAGCACTAGCAAAGATTTTCCCGTAACGACTAAGAGAATAAATATAACCATCGACTACTTTTTTATCACAGAGATCCTCATAAAAATGATTAACTACCTCTAAACGGTCCTCCCTGTAATTCACTTCGTTCAGCTTGCTAAGCTCTGTGGATGATAACATTATTCGCACTCCCCCTTATTATTCAATAAAATACATGATGCATAAATATCTTGCAATAAAACCCAAATAATTGAAAGGGTGATTTTACATATAACTATTTTATACTGCTCCAATAATTCTGTAACAGCAATGCTGTAATCTCGTTAACGGTTTGTCGTTAGAGATTTAACTAGTGCCATTCCACTAACTAAACCAAATACTATTCCATCATGTATGGTTGCGAATTTGAATATCTCCATATTCGAAATGTTAAAATACATTACTAAAGTTGGATACATAAGCAGAAGAAAACTTGGAAGAAACACAATAAACAACAGAAGCCAATTAACAACAAAAGCTTTAGGTAATCCTTCTAATAACGCCAGATAGATCCCATAGACAAACGGAACAATAGCCGTGATCCATACAGTATTTTCTAATTGATAGTTCTTTTGTGCCTCTTCAGTGTAATGGCTAATTAGCGAGTTTCCATAATGTAATAAGAGCGCCCCCACTATGATCCAGACAAGATAATATAAAATTTTTGAATTCCGCATCTTCATGAAATCACTCCATTTCTTTTTATATAGTTCATTAGAATTAGAATGTCTCCATTTAACTTACCATATAATCCATACTTTGGATATTACATTAAAGTAAACTGGCCCTAACTAAAAAGGCTACCTCTCGGCAGCCCTTAATTGAATTCCAACTCCCCTGGAGGATAAGTTTATCTGCGAGGCATGGTGACGCCAGCTTTGTTATTATATTTTTCCGTAGCTTCCTTGATGACATCGTTGCCGCCCTTAGAAAGCCACTCTTCCACAACCTTCGGCCAGTCGCTGATAGGTTCCTTGCCATATACCATCTTTACCATATGCGTCAGCAGTACCGGAGGAGCCGTGTCCGAGTTAGGTGCAATGTCTGGATTCTTCACCAAGGCATCTAGCCGCGGGTCGAACTGAATTCCGTCACGGCCTTCGTTAGCCAGAATAGTATCGTATACATTGATCAAGCTCCTGCCTTCTTCTGTCATGTTAAGGACACCCTTATTATAAGTAGTATCCTGCACCATCCAGAGGAATGACTGGCGGTAGCGCTCCTCATCTATAGCGGCGGAATCCGCAGGAGAAGTGTATACGATTTTGCCGTTCTCTTCCTTATAGGTTTCGTCCTTAATCCCAAAGGTAAAGAAGGTTTCTGCCTCTTCGCTCAGCATCCAGTCAAAAAATTTCACAATATCCGCAGCATTCTTCGTACCTTCCTTAATAAAATAGGTGCGCGTGGCGGAGCCGTACAAGTAGGAGCCTCCTTTTCCATCAGGTCCCACTGGCGAAGGGATAATCTCCAGCTTGGCGGATGGTGTCGTAGCCTTCAGTTGCTGCTCCCACTGCAGAAGCTCGTTGGCATTCATCGTCCACATGCCCGCTTTGCCTGAGAGAATCGCATTTTTGTAGTTGGTCGGGTTAATGGTGGCAAATTCCTTGTTGATCAAACCCTCTGTATACATGGTGTTGTAGGTTTGTAACGCCTTCATCATATTTTCGCTATCCATAAACTTCGGCTGAACCTGGCCGTTTACTTCCTCGAACATAGTCAGATACGGAAAAACATCATAAGCGCCAAAGAAAGCATCCGCATATTTGAAGTCTTGACGGCCCATGTACGGGTTCTCTATCCCCAGCTTATTGAAGGCACGCAACACAGTCAAGTACTCATCGACCGTTTTTGGAACCTGCAAGCCGGTTTGATCCAGCAGGTCCTTGCGAATCCAAGTCGCCCGGCGGGAGGGATTGGACAGAAACTCCGGTATTGCATAAATTTTTCCTTGATAGGTGACGTTCTCCCAAGCTTCCTTTGGGATTACTTTCAAAAGGTTCTGGCCGTTTTGCTGCAGCAGATCATCCAAGGGCATGAACACACCAGCTTCAACAGAACCAGCCATCTCCTTGCCATTTACGCCGCCCGAACCTTGAACGACATCCGGTATATCATTAGTAGCGAACATCTGCACCATTTTCTGCTCGAACTCTTTATGAGGAACCAACACAATATCCAAGTCTGTGTTTGTCATCTCCTCCAGCTTTTTCACCCATTTGTCCTTATTCAAGTCGGGTGATTTCTCAACATAGTTAAAAGCCAGCGTCCGCATCGAGATCGAGAATTCAGTTTTCTGCGGCGTATTTGATGCGCCTCCGGCAGTCTCTTCTTTGTCCTTGTTCGAGCAACCTGCAATAACGGTAGCACCCATTACGATAGCCAGACAGATGCCAATCCATTTTTTCATAATATAACCCTCTCCTTGTACAATGGGGTGTATACGTAAAATGAAGATATCTTAAGACTAATAAGCTTTTGGGATCTCAACCCGGTGGGTAATTCCCTGATTCGTAAAGTAGACATGAACCCCATGGTCCTGATCGTCCATAAAGTACGATACGTAATCCCGGCTTCCTGCTTTTTGGGGAATCAGAAGAGTGACGATCCGATGGCTTACAGCCTCTTGAGTAGAGGCAGTCAAATGCCAATGCTCGGGCAGCCCTTCCCATTCTTTCGGATCTACATCTGTAAATTGATTGCTTTGGCTAAGTGTCATTTCTCCCGAGGAACTATAGACAAATCTGCCCTCCAACTGAGCTTTTTTACCATGTACTTTAAAAGATTGATCCTTCAGCTTCATGGGATACAGCGTATGAAACAGCCAATCCAATTTTCCCGGACGTTCCAGCTCGACACTGTCTGTGATAACGAAGTAAGCGCTATCAAAGAAAAATATTTCCCGCACATACCGCTTGATATAGGGTACATTCTCGCGGTAGGCTTCGGTGGCATCCATTTGCGTGTAGTTGATTCCGGGCGTACTATACGCCTTCAACACCTTGCCGTAGGCTGCCATGTTCTTCGACTTGTCCGTGCCAGCATATTGGCCTTTGCCGTCAATAAGAATTGCGTTCTTGGAGCGGGTCTGCCTGCGCCACTGCATATGCATCGTACTGTTGAATGCAACGTAATAGCCGCTTTCAATAGCCAAGGGCTCGCCGAAGGCATGCAGCAGGAAGGCGTTTTGATCCCCATGGCTATGGCTCACAGAGCCGTAACGGCTGCTCTTGGTCAACAGCATGATATGTTCCTGCGGATCCTCCATCCGATGATGCATGGCCACCCATCCCACATCCTGAAACCACTTCAAAGGTTCTGCAGCCACCGGTGGCTCTGAAGAAATCTGCGGATAATCTGTGCGATAAACCATCTCATCGAACCGGAAATCCCACCAGCCGTAGTTATAGAAGATCATCTGGGTGTCGGGGTTCAGTTCCTTAGTTTGCTCAAAATACCATTGGTACTGGCCATTCCCGGTTAAACCCGCGAATTGACGGATATTGAAGCCCGTTTTGAGATTGACCGGATCTCCCAGTGACGATTGATCGCCGAAGCTGGCCCTCATGGTATCCGGACTGAAGCAATAGAGCGGAAAGTCACCTGTTTTGCGAAAGAAAGGACGGTCATAGAAATTGATTGCCATGTATTTGCGAATTAGATTGAGCGCCTCCGTAACGAATGCCATCTGAGTGGTCCAATACATCGGACCTTCGGCCCACCCGCCGTCTTTGCCACCCCATGGGGTATACATGGCGGAGAAGTACTCCAGCGTATAATCAAGCCATTCCTGCGCCTTCTCCTCCTCACCCAACATGGAAATACAACAGGGTACGAGAACAGAGGATAAAGAGCGGATCGCATGGCTGTCATAAGGAACTTGATGGATGCGGGAGCGTTCGATGACATGGAATGCGATCTGCCCGGTTCTTAGCAGTAGCGCCTGCCTTACCTTAAGGCGTTCTTCTTCCGTCAGAGAGCCGTGAAGCCAATCATAGCCCCATGCCAACGCTCCGGCTATGCGAAAGGAGCATTCATCGTTGTAATCCCGGCTGGTGGTACCATCTGTGTTCCAGCTTGCAGCATGAAGCAGCCACTCTTTAGCTTTGGCGATAAGCGCCTCGTCCTCCAACACAACTCCAGCTATAGCAAGATGCCGGATAGCATAGAAGACTTCCTGGCAGTCCATATACATCTGCCGCCAAAGTGTGGCGACACGCTTATTATCTGGATACGGTGCAGGCTCGGGAATAAGCTCGCGCTTTGTCCAGGGTAGAACGGAATGCTTCAGGAAGTCTTCCCAGCCAGTTGAAATCGGGTCTTGGCGGACAACTTCCCGGTAAGACGGTAGCTGTTCCGCTTGAAGCCAAAGCCGCGGATGGTTGGCGGATGCAGCTGAATATCGTTCTGTACGGGAAGGCAGTGGCGTTAGCGGCAATTCATCCTCCACCACAAAAGCTCTTACTTTACTCCACTCGGAACGGATATCATTCTCCCCGATAAGACTGTATCGCCAATAATACGAGCCGGGCGCCAACGGCTTATCCGGGGTAAACAAATTATAGGGAATTCTACTGTAGGTCAACGTATCTTCAGACTCAAATTCAGCTTTTGAGGAGATCTGCAGCTCATACATGCTCTCTTCCAGACAAGCAGGCATCCAAGTAAACCGCGGAGGATTCTCTCCAACATCTATATGTTCATCTGGCCCATACGACAGGTCGAGTACGCCGCTGGTAGGTTGAAATAAAGGTTCTAACATCTCTACTCCTCCGTATTCCGGGACTTTTCCTGAATCAGTCCCGCTTTAGGGTCAAGGCAATACACCACTGCTTGCCCAGTTGTTGCTATTTGGATTTGGGGCGGTTCGCCCACCTGACTCACTAGCTTCAGTACAGCAGGTTCGTGACCGTCCCGATAAACCGTAATAAAATCAACCGACGGGCCTTTGTGCCGAAGCATAATGCCTCGTAGCAATCTACTCGGGTCTTCGGCATTACCCGGTGTGCGGATTTCATACATAGTGGAGCCGGGCGCCAGTAGAGTACTCGTGGATACTTCATACTCCCTGCAGGTGCTCACTCCATCATAACGGATATTCCACTCCGTATTTAACGGACAGTCCGTCTCATTTTTCATTGCGGACAGTACTTCTACTGAGCCATAACCCGCTTCCAGTCCAAGGACTGCCGGAGAATCCTTCTGGACACGGTGAGGGTCGAACGGTAACAGCAAATGTCCCGTCGGATGAAACCATAAGTCTACTTCCTGACTCCGCTCCGTTACTTGCTCAACATGAAACCAATCCAGCAGCCAACCGTCGGCCAATACAAGATGCCGCTCTAGAACAGCTCCTTCATAGGCGCCGTCTGAACGAATCCATAAGTACGTAGCGTTGCCTTCCTGGCGAAATTGACAGCAGCTTCCGGTATGTGGAGCTTGGGAACGACCTCCGATGGTGACCGTGTTATGGCTCGCAGTTTCGGAATACCATTCCTTGCGCAAAACAGATCCATAAGGAACCATACCCAGCTCGGGAGCAACCTCTCCCCATCGGTGCATAATCGTGATATGAAGCTTGTCGAAATGTCCATGTGATCCGCCATGCTCTCCGAAATCCGCCAGCACGGACAGCGGATTGCCCGGATGGCGGAGCACGGCGAATCCGGAATCCGGCAGTAGGACAGAGTCTCTCACCCTGTAACTGGTCTGAAGTTCCTTACTCTCACCTGCTCCATACAGCACTGCCTCCAGACCAGTCCTTAATTCCTGCCCGTATAGATATCTATAAGCATTCGCCAGTATTGGCTGGAGACTCGGGTCTTTGTAAACCGCAATACCTATTTCAAATACTTCAGCAATTTCTCGGGCGAAAGGAACGCGCGCATAAGGACCATCATGCACGGCTGGAAGCTCCCCGTTATCGCCGCTAAGCTCTGCCAGCAACTGAAACATGCCACGGATGGATTGTCCCTGTTCTCCTTTGGCATCATAGAGGTCAACCCCGAAGCGCCCGTACATCTCGGCTGCTATGAGATAAGCCCGCAATACAAAAATATGGTAGTACGTGCTGCCTTCAAATTCAAAACCATCTGGCTTCACGCCAATGGACAGATGATGATAGAATCCGCCTTCTCCCTCCAGCAAAGAAGCAAGCTTTTCTCTGGTACCTTTAGCGGCATATACACAAGCCAGGCTGGCATTCAGCCATGCGGTATAGTTGTTCTCTGCATTCTTCTTCTCGTAAATGAGGATGTGGCGGTATTGCTCCATACTCTCCTCCAGCATCGTGAAGAACACTTGCAGCTTTACCTCTTCCTCCCCAGTGAACGTTACTCCATGATCCACAAGCAGCAGATAGGCCCGAATAAGCGTAGTGGACCAGATAGCCTCTGTCAGCGCCTGATGAAAAGCACGGCCACTAAGCATCCAGGGTTGAGCATCGGGATGAACCGGATACAAAGGAAACTGCTCCGCATAACCGACAAGAATCTTCCGGGCTAAGCTGCTGTAGAATTCTTCTCCGTCTGCGGCGAATACCACGGCAGATTGCAGGGCGTATCGCGCCATTGCCTGATGCCGGTATACCAGCCATGCTCCCCGGTAGGGTTCACCTTCCAGCTTGCAGCCCTTCGGGCAAGAAAAGACAACCGCATCTTGCTCCATAACATCGAAGATTAGCTCAGTATGATGCTGGGGACATACATATTGGTGCCACCAGCCACCAGGTTCTGTCGGGAGCAGAATCTCTTCTCTCCGGAAGGGATCCAGCTCCATTTTCAATTTATCCACCTCAAGACCAACCCAGGAAAAAGTATCTGCTTTCTCCTTAAGGTTCATCATCGCATGAACAAGCCTCCGTTAATTTCAATAATTTCGCCTGTCAGATAATCCGACAGCTCTGAAGCAAGGAAGAGTGCCACATTGCTCACATCCTGTGGAGCACCTTCCCGGCCCAGCGGAATCTTCGCAATCGTTGCCTGTCTTGCCGCATCCGCAGTAAAGGTAGCATGGAAAGCGGTCTGACCGATAAATCCGGGAGAGATAGCGTTTACATTAATCCCGTAAGGACTCAGCTCTTTGGCAAGTCCCTTGGTATAAGACCATACCGCAGCTTTGCCCGCTGCATAAATGGAAGCCCCCGGTCCGCCGCCGTCATGGGCCGCAAGGGAAGATACATTGATGATTTTACCGCTTTTCTTGGCAATCATCCCTGCGGATACGGCTTTGCAGGCAAACACGCATGATTTAAAATTGACGTCCATCACCTTGTTGTAATGCTCTTCGTTCATTTCAGTATTGGGAACCCGATTGATCATGCCGCCTGCATTGTTGACGAGAATATCGATGGTTCCGCCGAAATGCTCCTCTATTTCCTTCACCATATTGTCCAGTTGACCAGGACTTGTTGCGTCTGCCTGAAAAGCATAAGCTTCTCCTCCGGCCTGACGGATCGCGTCCACCGTCTCCTCCGCAGAACCGAACAAATAGTTTACCGCCACTTTGGCGCCGGAAGCAGCCAAAGTCTCCAAGATTTGTCGGCCTATCCCTGCATTAGACCCTGTAACAAGCGCAATTTTACCAGTCAAATCAATTTTCATTGCCTATTTCCTCCTAATAGTAATTTTTTCTGAAAACATCTTTTTCCTCACTCCGCAGGCATGGATAAGATCAACCGGGTTCCCTCATACTCCACGCTTTCGACACTTAATCCGTATTGTTCACCGAACACCATTTGAATTCTCCGGTGCACGTTCATGAGCCCGATTCCACCTCTATGATAGAGGGAGTCTCCTTCCGTATCCGCCAGCTGATTCAGATTCAGCTTCTCACGAAGCTTATCAAGCCGTTCGCGGGACATCCCTGCGCCGTTATCCTCTACAAGAACTAGAAAACGATCTCCCTCTTTTCTGGCGTCGATTCTAATATAGTGCTTGTCTTCAATTCCCTCGGGAAACGCATGCTGAAAAATGTTTTCGATCAAGGGCTGAAGTGTAAGCCTGACCATCTTAGCCAGTAGCAGCGTCGGCGGAATCACTACGTCAATTTCGAACTCCCTGCCGATCCGGTGCTTGAGAATCGTCATGTAGCTCAGTACATGATTAAGCTCATTGGCAATCGTAATTTCCTCCAGATTAGTTTGGATGGAGTAGCGAAGCATGAATGCCATGGCCTCCACTATTTCTGTGATTTCGTCCGAATCCTGAACGACCGCATAACATTTGATAGTCTCTAATGTGTTATATAGATAGTGCGGATTAATCTGCAGCTGGAGTGCCTGGAATTCAGCTTGATGACGCTCCAGAGCCTCCTTCTGGGTGGTAAGCTCCGCTTCGTATACCCGCTCAATCATTTCGGACAGCCGGGTCACCATGAGATTGTAGCTGCGCATCAATCCCCCCAGTTCATCCTGACGGCCGTTCATCTCAAGCCTGCGCCACTTGCCTTTTTCCGTCTCCCTCATGCCCTCCTTAAGAGTCAGGATGGGCTTCGTGATGGATCGTCCGAACCAGGCTGCAAGGAGCAGTGTGCCGACAAGCGTGAGAACTCCCACCACCAGCGTGGTCGTACGAATGGTAGAAATAGGCTTGCGCAGCTCACCAACGGGTATGGATACTACAAGCTGCCATTTGGAATATTCGGATTTTCTCGACACGAACAAATACTCTTTCCCGTCTACTTTTTCCACCACAGAGTCATTTGGGTGTTGAAATACGTTCTGAATGTGCTCAGCAGATAAACCAGGGTGATTATTATTCCCTTCCGCCCGGTAAAGGAGCTTGCCGAATTCGTCCATGATAAAATAGGACCCGCCCTGTCCCAGATCAAGAGGTTCCCATATACGGGCCAGATCCTCAGCCTTAAATTCAATGGCGACTATACCTTTGGGACGATAGGAAGAGACCCCTCTGATTCGGCGGACCATCGTAATAATGTTCTTATCCCCTTCATTCATCACATTCGTGTTGAGAATGGTGATGCGGCCGCTCTCCGGCGTATGTTCGCTTAAGAAACGGTAGCGTTCCTGAGGATGAAACTGCAGGCTATGTGCCTGATAGGAGTTATCATCGCTAATGGCCTTGCCGTGTTCACCGATGACGTACATCAGATTAATCTGGGGATACAGAATAAACAAAGAACGAAACAAATACTTCTGAATGTCATTCGTATATTGATAGTAGGAGAAGCTATCCTCCGGGTCCATATCCAAGAACTCCTTGACTTGATTGTAGGACAGGATGGAATCGCTAGCCTTTTCATAATTTTGCAAATACAGATCCGTTTGATAAGACGCACTTCTGATGACTTGAGCAATGGACTTCTCAGAAGACTTATCCAGCTCAGCCGAAGCCTGAAAATAAGAGATAAATCCAACCATGGACAAGGATAGAAGAATGACGGTCAGAAAGGAGGCAAACAGCTTGTTCGACAGACTCTTTCTCATCAATCGATCCCCAGCTGGTTGCGGTACTCAGAAGGAGCCAGCCCGGTGAACTTTTTGAACGTCTTCGTAAAATGAGGATGGTCTGCATACCCGACTTCATAGGAAATATCGGTGATCCGATAGCTTGCATCGGCAAGTAATCTTTTGGCCTTCTCCATCCTGCGTTTTATGCGGTAATGTACAAAGGTCTCTCCTGTTGAGTGCTTAAACATCTGGCTGAAATAAGAGGCATTTAGCCCAAGCACTTCCGCCACTTCTTCCAGCGATACTTCCTGGGCGAGATGCTTTTCAATAAATGCTTTAGCTTCCTCTATCGGATCCTTCGCTTTACCCTTGCGCTTCCTACGAAGCTCTTCCAATATAGCTGCTGACGCTTCTGCGAAGCAGTGAAATAACTGCTCAGGTCCAGCTGCTGCGGACAAGTCTAACACGCTTTTACCGGGTGTAACTGAATTGACAAGCAGCTTCTTCACGAGTAAAGCATAGCCCTCTTCCAGAAGCTCTTTTTGCTGAATCCGGCTCATCTTACGCTGGAGGAAGTCAGTTTCCCATTCCTTCAGTACAAGGTACAGCCTTTCTTTATCCAAGGTCCAGATGGCATCATCCATACGCACGACCCATTCATCGAGCTTAGCGACAGAGACAAAACTCTCTAACTTCTCTCTATGCGCTTCCAGTTTGGCGATCACATTTTGAAGGTTCCCTTTGCTCACGGGTTTCAGGAGATATTCTTTCACTCCATAGGACACGCATTGGCGGGCGTATTCAAAATCCCCATAACCCGAGATGACAACAGTCTGAATATCCGTCTCCATCTCCGACAGCCGCCGGCACAGCTCCAGTCCGTCTACCTTGGGCATACGGATATCTGTAAAAAGAAAATCCGGCTGCTCCTCCATAATGAGCTGGATGGCCTCCTCGCCATTCTGGGCCAGCTTAATGTTATACGGATGCTCGCCGCATTGCTGGATCATGATAGAAAGTCCCTTTCGAATCATGGGCTCGTCGTCTACGATTAATACACATCTCATCCATGGATACCACCTTCCGATTCGTCTCGCTTAACGCGTTCCTATTCTACCACACTATGATAGATCAGGATTTGACGGATCCGACCATCATTCCTTTAACGAAATGGCGTTGAAGAAACGGATAAATCATGATAATCGGAATAGTAGCGACAATGATAACAGCCATTTTGATGCCCTCAGGTGAGGTGTGGGCCAAAGAGCTATAAACTGAGGAAGCCGGATCAATACTGATATCGTCCGTCTCGAAGAGCTTCTTCAACATCACCTGCAGAGGCCATAATGACGGCTTGTTGATATAATACAGAGCGCTCATGTACGTATTCCAGTGCCCGACGGCGTAAAAAATCCCCAATGAGGCCATTACCGGTTTGGACAACGGCAGTACCATATTGACTATGATCCGCAGCTCGCCACACCCATCGATTCTGGAGGAATCTATCAGCTCCTGAGGCAGCTGCATAAAGAAGCTTCTCATCACGAAAAAGTTAAATGCGCTGATAGCCCCCGGAATCATAAGTGCCCATAAGGAGTTCATAAGCCCCAAATTTTTGATCAGGATAAAGTTTGGAATAAGAGGGGCACTGAATACCATAGTGAACAATACCATCATCACGATGTATTTACGTCCTACGAATTCCGGCCGCGACACCGGATAAGCGAGAGAAGCTGTCGCAATCAGATTAATGGCGGTGCCCAGTACCGTAATATAGACGGAAACACCGAACGCCCGCCAAATGGAATGATCGCTGAAAACGTACTGATAATTGATCGCGGTAAATTCCTTTGGCAGCAAGCCTACCCTGCCATTAATAATTGCTTCAGAGCTGCTAAAGGACTGGGCAATCACATTCAGAAACGGCAGAAACATAGCCAAAGCGAGAGCGGTCAGAAACAAAAGATTGAACACATTAAATAGATTCTGGCCGCGAGTATAGCGTACTCTCATCATCCCTACCTCCATAAAGAGCGATTAATACAGCGATTCACCGGTTGTTTTTTTGCTCAAAATGTTGCCGATGAGCACCAGAATGAGTCCAACTACCGACTTGAATAGCCCCACTGCTGTTGTATAGCTGTATTGCTGAGACAGCAGCCCCGCCTTATAGATATAAGTGTCCAGAATCTCCCCGTTCCCGGTATTAAGCGCGTTCAGGAATACCCATACCCGCTCGAAGCCAAGATCAAGAAATCTCCCGATATGGAGAAGGAACAAAATCATAATCGTCGGTATAAGAGACGGCAGTGTAATGGCTAAGGTTTGTTTCCAGCGCCCGGCTCCGTCTACTTCAGCAGCCTCATAAAGATCTGGGTTTATTCCTGCCAACGCGGCCAGATAAATGATCGTACCGTACCCGGAATCCCTCCAGATACCGGAACTGATCAAAATCGTGCGAATGTATGAATTTTCACCAAGAAAATAAATCGGTTCAAAGCCGAAAGCTTGTAAAGCCTGATTCACAATCCCTGTTCCTGGGGAGAGGATACCCAAGGCGATACCGCTGACAATTACCCAAGATAGGAAATGGGGCATATAAACCACCGTTTGCAAAAACCGTTTGTAAAACACAAGCCGAATTTCATTCAGCAGAAGCGCAAGCAATATTGGAGCCGGAAAGGCGAATATAAGATCATACAAGCCTAGCAGAATTGTATTGCTCAAGATTCTTCCGAAATCCTGGTATTGGAACATCGTCCTAAAGTGCTCAAGTCCCACCCATTCACTGCCTGTAAAGCCTTTAAAAATATTGTAGTTCTGAAACGCAATAACTGAACCAGCCAACGGCAAGTACTTGAAAATAATAAAATACAAGATCCCGGGAATCGCAATCACATAGAGTGCTCTGAATTTCCACATGTTTAAAAGCAAGGACCTTTTCGTGTCGGCTTTGTAGTTAATAAGGTCAACCCCAGTTACCTTAGCTTTCATAACCGTTTCCTATAGGTCCTTTTTTCAGCAGGTTCGCCGGAGCATTCTCATCCAGGGGAATTTCTTGAAATTCGACGGTAATAAATCGTTCCTCCCGTTCAATAATTCGGGATAACTCCCGCGTGAATACGGTGACTATCTCCTCCTTCTGCTCACTCGTTCGGCCTTCGTACATCCTAATCTCAATATGTGGCATCGGCTTTCCTCCATTTCCTTAAATAGTGAATGAATCTAACCTCATTCTACCTACAATAAAGCGCTTGCAATATGGAGTTTCTATGAGTGAGCTTGTGTTTTCTTTAGGGTATAATCGGTGACGGCCAACCCTCTACTACTACATGATCATTTTTGAAATAATTGCAACTTATACTGTTAATAAGATTCCCCTGCAGGATGATCCCTTTTCCAGCAAGAAGTCGAATACCGTTCGTATTGCCAATCAGCGAATTTGCGATCAATTGAACGTCCTGCGGGTCGCCCGCTCCGATATCATTTGCTTTGCTGTCGCCGGGATCATGCTCAAGGGATACAGCCCAATAATTCGACGCGGTGTTGTTGCGAATGATATTCTCCTTAATGATAGTACCTGGCCCGTTCAAAATCTGAATGCCCTTGGCGTTCTCTATATGCGTTGTATTCTCAATCACATTTCGCTCAATGACTGTATCCGGGGTGCCCATAGTTACATTGATTCCTTCTCTTGTATTACGAATCGTATTGTCATGGATATAGTTACGCGGTCCTGACTTACTGTGATTGCTGGGTGCTGTACCCCCGGTGTTTCCCAGTCCGATCGCCGCGCCGTAGGGAATGTCAATAATCACATTGCCGTATATCTCGTTCAAATATTCGAGTTCTCCGTGCAGATCGATGGCATCCAGCTTTGTATTCATAAACTGATTGTTTCGCAGGACATTGTTATGGGCAACAAATTGGATCAGCGCCCCATGCCGCAAATAAGGGCCTTCGAAATGGGAGTCCTCCACAACATTCCAAACCGTGTCGTTCTCATACCCGTTGCGATCCTGTTTGGCCATGCCTTGAATCGACACACCATAGCCAGCACCGCCCGGACCTACATCTGTCGCATTTCGGAACGTGCTGCGGCGTACGACAATATCACGGCTGTTTTCGATACGCACACCCATACGTGAATACTTCTCTACAGTAACCCCATCAACCGTGATGTTGTATGACGGAACCTCACCAAAATTTGCGATGATAATCATGCTGTCGGGACCACCGGCGTCCGGGTTGTTCACTTTATGGTCCGTCGTGTAGACACCGTTCCAGGTAGAAGTCAATGTGAGATTAGATATGGACAGATCATGCTGTCCGGATACTTTCATCAGGGCGCTGTTTTTTACCTTATTGAGAGATGTCATGAGGATGGTTGTTGATTGATCCTCACCGCGAAGGTTTACTCCTGACTTGAGCTTCAAATTGATAAGAGTATCCAATGTTGAGTTCAAATTATAAACCCCAGACGGCAAATAGACCTCATCGCCGGGCTCAGCACTGTTTATGGCAGCTTGAATAGCAATACCGTCATCTGTGTCGTTATCGGCGAGATCAGCATTATAGTCCAGCACGTTCAAGATGCGCCCAGTGGTAGTAGGTGAGGAATGAACCGGATGCACCGTACCCTCAGGTTCGGTTAATCCGGGAGCTGTGAATGGGATCGGTTCCCGGGGGGGATTAGGCGTGTAGTTCGGGATGCTGGCTACAGGTGTATCGCCATTTGCGAACGGCGCATAGATGTTTACCTCCGATAAACTTGTAAACGCGCTGCCATCAGAATTTCCAAGACCCACGATCCGCACATATCTGGCTTCTGTGTCAGGAAGATCAAAAGGTTGCATCTCTATGGTTCTGTACATGCTTGCACCAGTCCATATGGTAGTCCAAGCCAAACCGTCATTTGAAGTTTCGATACTCAATTGAGCCGTACGCGTGTCACCTTTATAAACGGCAATACCTAAATAACTGATCTGCTTCCGTTCGCCTAAATCGTATTGGACCCACGGGCTGTTACCTGCGGCGGACCAACGGGTGAACAAGTTATTATCGATGGTATTCGTTGCGATATTGCCATCGCTGTCGCTGGCTGTCACGTTTGCAATCGCGTAAGGAATGATGGGTTCTGTAAGCGTTGACCGCGTAAAAGAAAGCGGTACGGATGTATTGCCCGACTGATCCACCGCTTCAACCTTAAAGCTGTACGCCGTGCTAGGGCTAAGCCCAACGGCTGTGTACGTTGCACCGGTAACATTGGATAACAGGGTGTTATCCCGGTATACGCGATAGGAGCCGATACCTTGATTATCGCTGGCGGCCGGCCATGAAAGTTGAATGAACTCTGTACCTATATTGACTGCTTTCAGAAAACTTCCATCCGGCCAGGAAGGTTTCTCATGGTCGCTTGAAGGTGTAACCGCTTCTTGAACAACAAGCTGTGGACGGGGGTTGCTGTTGCCATTAGCTTCTTTCGAATAGACATTGAGGGAAATTCCAGTGCTTGCCGCATCACCAAGCAGAAAAGCGATATTACCGCCCGATGCGGACAATCTTTCTCTGACAAACTCGGACACATCGATGCTGTAAACCTGTGGAGCTCCTGATTTGTCTGCCGTTACGGTAAATTTCCCACTTAACGAAGCAATGGTCAGATCCGTGACAGGCGCATTGCTCCAAGTCAGCTCCGATTCAGTCCAATTTGTATCCTTTAGGCCGAATAACGAAAGTTCGAGGTCCGCATTGGATGAACCCTTTTTGGCAGCAACATTAAAAATGTACCTGTTTGCAGGATTGCTATATAAAGAGACATCAAATTTAAAATACACATATTTCTTGTTCTCGGCGCCAGAAGAAATACTGAACAATCCATTGCTGCTGCCCGTCGCGCTATTGAAGTTTACAGTGGGCTTGCTGCTGTCGATAACTGCATCGTCGCTCGGTGCCAGACTGGCTAGATCGCGGTATACAACCTCATCATCAGGTGTTGTTGCCATTCGATTCTTTACATATTGATCCATAAAAGCCCAAGCCTCGGCGCTTGCTTGCTCAGCCGCTTCACCTATAAAACCGTGACCTTGTTTAGGTACAATTTTTACATCGACCACTTTCACGCCTGCATCCTTCAATTGATTGGAGAACGTAATGCTGTCCGTGTATGGGATCGTTGCATCCACATCCCCATGGCGGATGAAAAAAGGCGGATCGTCCGGTGACGCATAAGTGCCAGGCATGGCCAACCTTGCCTGGTCTGGCACAGAGAACGCGTCGTTCCCGCCTAAAAGCGCTTTCACTGATTTATAGCTATTAGCGAAGTTTGTTGTAAAATCCGCTGGACCGTAGAGATCGACAACGGCTTGCACTTGATCAGAATATTGCTGCCAACCGCCATTCCCAGCCAAATCCGGAACATTTACGGTATGTCCTGTATCCAATGTGATTGTCTCGCCTGACTTAATGTTCCCAGTCGTACCAAGCAGTGAGGCCAGATGCCCCCCTGACGACGAACCCCATACACCGATCCGGCTCGGGTCCAGATGGTATTCTGCCGCATGCGCGCGCAAGTAACGAATAGCAAGCTTCACATCCTGAATTTGCGCCGGGAATGGCGCTTCCGGGGTTAAGCGGTAATCCAGCGATACTCCGATATATCCTCGCTTGGTTACATAGTTGCAGATACTGGCAAGGGCTTGCTTCCGGTCTCCGTGATTCCAACCTCCGCCATGAATGTATACCATCACTGGCACGGGTGCTTGAGGCAGGATCTTGGGTACGGCAATCGAAGTATAAATCGGCCGCGTTCCAGCATTCCCAATCAGCACATCTTCATACAGCTTAACGCCTTCAGGAACCACAAACGGCTTAGGTTCAGCCGGTGTAGGGATTGGCACCGGTGTCTCTGCGGGTGGTATTCCGGGAATCGTTTGAGCTTTGAGGGCGACACTATCGATATACATATTCGCGCTCATAAGCTCCCCCACACGAACCCGGATTTTGACGTTCGGGTTGTTGTCAGCTCCGCTGCCCAAGTTTTGGACTTTGAGTTGGTTCGGCTCACTGTTCTTTTGTTCCAGCGTTCCTGGGGGCAGCTTAAATTCCTCCAACGTTGTCCAATTTATCCCTCCGTCACTTGACCATTCTACGATGACGCTTCCTCCGATGTAGGAGGATGCCCGTGTATAATAACTCAATTGAAGATTGCGGTACCCCGTCGAATTCACTGGCAGCGCCAATGCATCCTTGCCATCGATTTTCACCAGATTCGGTACGGACGGGGCCGTGGACGAAACCGAAGTTTTAGCCATACTGTTTCCTTCGCCTTCCTGCAGCCAAGGCCCCGGAATGGCAATACCACCGGTAGATCCAAAATTGTCAGGGTCATCGAAGTTTTCCTCGTAGAGCGTAACATAGTCATCCGTTATTCCGTCTGCATAAACTTCGGTAAGCGCTTGCATTTTCAAAGGCGAATATAACAAAGCCAAAGACAACAGTACTCTAATGCCCACTCGAAAAGCTTTCCTATTTAGTCCGTTTCTCAAATAAATTCCTCCCTGACATGGTATAGGTAATCACAAGCATTATGGAGTTCAAACCTCTTGTGAGATGCAGCTTATTAATGTCGGGACAAAATCACACCGTCGTTATTGTTATAACGTTCTGTTGCTTCCTTGACGACGTCACTTCCCCCTTTCTGCAGCCATTCCTCCACCACCTTCGGATAGTCGGAAATCGGCTTTTTTCCGTATACCATATTGATCACATGCGTCAATATAACTGGTGGCAATTTATCTCCACCTGGGGTGATGTCCGGGTTTTTCTGATAGCCTTTTACTTGCGGTTCAAATTGAATCCCGTCGCGTCCCTCATTCGCAAGTACTGTGTCGTAGAGCTTCATCAAATCTTTTCCTTCGGGTGTGAGACTAAGCGCACCTTTATTGTAGGTAGTATCCTGTACGAACCACAGCAGGATTTGACGGAACGTTTCTTCATCAACTTCATCAGCTGTTTTCGGTCTGTTATAGTTAATATTTCCGTTCTCTACAGTGTAGTTTTCCCCTTCAATTCCGAAGGTAAAAAACTTCTCCGCTTCGTCACTAACCATCCAGTTGAAAAACTTGACGATCCCGGCAGGGTCTTTCGCATTCTTGTTAATTAAATACGCTCGCGGCACCGTACCGACAAGACGAAGTCCCCCCTTACCGTCTGGCCCTGTGGGCGAGGCGATCAGCTTCATTTTACCAGTAGGCACCTGTTCTCTTAGCTGCTGATCCCATTGGATCAACAGGTTCGCATTCATGTTCCAGATGCCCGCCTTGCCTGCAAGAATATCGTTCTTAAATTTCGTGGGATTAATTGTGACGAATTCCTTGTTGATCAGTCCTTCGTCGAACATTGTCTTGTACGTTTGGATCGTCTTTTGCATATTTTCGATATTCATAAATTTCGGGACAATTTGATCCCCTTGTTTCATAAAGAAATTAGCAAAGGTATCGTAAGATCCGAAGAACATATCCGAATATACAAAGTCCTCCCGGCCCATATAAGGATTCTCCACACCCAGCTTCTTAAAAGCACGCATGACATTCAGGAAGTCATCTACTGTTTTAGGCTCTGGCAGCCCTGTTTGTTCCAAAAGATCCGCACGAATCCAAGTTGCCCGGCGTGACGGATTGGACAGCCATTCCGGAATCGCATAGATATTACCTTTCGCATCGGTCTCCTTCTCCCATGCCTCCTTCGGGACTTTCTTGAGAAGATCCTGCCCATACTGCTCAAGCAATTCATTTAGGGGCATGAATACTCCGGCCTCCACGGAACCTGCCAACTGAGGGTTCGTCAGCCCAGAGCTTGCTTGCACGACATCCGGAATGTCGTTGATCGCGAACATTTGAATCATTTGCGAATCAAAATTTTTCTGCTGCATCAAACGGATGTTAAGATCTGTATTTGTAAGTTCCTCCAGCTTTTTGACCCATTTGTCATCATTGATATTCGGATGATTGTCTGCATACGAAATGTTTCCGCTCCGGAACGATATGGAGAAAGCAGTGGTTTTTTCTGGACTCTCCCCCGCTTGCTCTTCTCCCCCCTTATTAGAAGAGGAACATCCATTCATAGAGACGGCTAATAATGAAACTCCCAACATGGTAAGCATCCAACGCTTCATTTCCATCAACTCCCTATTATAAAATTGGGGACACTTCGGTAGAATGACTAGAAGTTCGGAGGGGTTCGATCATGGGCCGCAACAGCTTGGCTAAATGCTCGCTCATTAGCGTGTGTCCATAATCGGAAGGATGAATAAGATCGGAGGTCAGCGAGGTTAGATCGCGCATGACTGATGCGCCATCCAGCAGATGTAGTTGTGGATGTTTATTGCTCTCACAGTAACGAAGCAGCACTTCGTTAAAAACCGTCTCTTGGACATAAAGAAGATGGCCTGTATCAAGAAAATACGTTGCACGATTCGGATAAATCGTAGTAACGAACACAGGTTTGTCAGGATGATTTTTGATAACCCGGTCCAGCATGTAAGACACTCTACGCTTGAATTCCTCGGGAGACACTACAGCACGCATATTGACACCAAGTTCCAGAAACAGAAAATCCCAATCCTCACGTTCAGCCAGATGATCGGCAACTACGTCCTCGCAATAACAAGATCCGCTAAGCGCAAGATTTAGCACATCCACACCAAGTCTGCGCCCTGTCTGCTGTAAGTAACCATTGAAATGATGCGTGGATCCCGCGCTCTGGCTGATGGAAGATCCATAGGCGAGCATCGTAAGCTTCGGTACCTCTTCCGGTCTAGGCGCACGTACTTCACAACCAAAAGCATCCACATCGTAGAAAACAGCTCCGAAACGATCAAAGTGCAAACGCCATACGTTAGAGGAAAATCCAGACTGATTCAGCCGCTTACTTGATACCTCTGTAAAACGTTCCGGCTCCTCCAAGTGCAGAGTGGTTACCGTACCCGCCTGCAGAAAATGCTGAGAATGAAAAAAATCCCCTCTGCATACCACAACGCGGCCGTTACTATCATTCGATCCGACAGTGACCCTAACATGCTTGGATTCGGTGACAAACCGCAATTCACAGCCGTTCGATTGTATAGCTTTGGTTCTTCCTTTCTCTGACAAGCCATTGCGCACATGCTGCGGAAAACGCTGGAGATGCAATCCAGATTGATAGGGTTTATGAACCAGCTCCGAAACATTGTGAAAATAAACGCCTTCCTTTTCCATCTTTGCAGCTACACCACCTTAATAAAATCGAGTTTGTGTTAACTCATATCTGACTTCTATTGCATCATATAATAACAACAAAAGCATAGTCAACAAGTTTTTATGTTTATTATGAGTCATATATGAGTCAATTCTTGTGCAACAAACAAATACTTCAACATAACAAAAAGCACAGATTCAGAATTGAACCTGTGCCGGGATTTTCACATAAACTTTCAGTCCTCAAGAGTGCTGAGTCTCCTGATTTACCGCATTCAATATTTCCTCAAGTCTGCGGCATAACTCGTCGTTGTCCAGTAGACCTGAAACAAACATCATGATATCACGTTGAATCTCTTTCAACTGGAGGTTGCTTAAACCCAGCTCTGTAACCAGACGATAGGTAGGGAAGATCTCACGATAAAGCTGAAAACGGGCCGGACGATAACCCACTTCCTCACCTTCCCAATCCATCACCAAACGGTTGGCTGCAATATTCAGCGTCTTGCGCCTAATGATCAGTTGCGCCTCGTGTGAGGTGAGAAAATCAACGAGCAGCATGGATGCATCCTTGTTCTGTGATTTGCTGTTAACCGCCAGTCCATTTATAATCAGCAGCGTATCAGCATTTTGCAGCCGCGGCAATGGAGCAATATCGAATGCCAAATCGGATTGACGCAATTGATTCAAGAAGTAATAGGTCGTCATAATCATGGACACTTTACCTTGCAAGAACAAGGCTTCCGCATCCGCATCGCTCTCGGACAATACGGCTGGAAATACATCTTTCATGCCTATCAGCTTACGAATGGTTCCTAAACTGTCGAGTAGCTTTGAGCCACTGAACCGGAATTTGCCTTCGTCATCCTGCTCTGCCGCAAACGTCGTACCGCTCTGAAGCAGGAACAACGGCCACCGGTTACGAGAAGGCAAATAAAAATAAAAACCATACCAGTCATGACCTTCAGCTACCTTTCGACCATTAGCGAACAAATCGTCCCAGGTCCAGCTACTGTCTGGTGGTGATACGCCGGCTTCCTTAAAGTGCTGTTTATTATAACAAAGCACGACTGGAGAATAAATGAAGGGGCGAACGCGATTACGGTCACCATACCGGAACGGGTCGGTAAGAAAACGATACGTGTCCGGCTGTTCCTCCATCGGCTCCAGCAGCTCCGTACAGCCTTGCTCCAAAAAATCCTGATAATTGTTATTATTCATCAGTACGACATCCATGATTTCCGACTGCAAATATTCCTTCAAAGATGTCGAGTAGTTTCCTGAAGACAACTCGAGCGGCTGAACGTCGATATGCGGATAGCGTTTGCCGAACTCATTCAGTAGCTCTTGCATCTCTACAAGCTTGGGGATGGTGTTCACATATCCGAACTTGATCGTCGTTCTGCCTTCCTCTACCGGAGGAATTACCCGATTGCCAACACGCGGAATTTTCTCAATTAAGCCTTCATCCACCAGCACCTTAAGCCCGTTGCGCACAGAAGCGTTGCTAAGTCCGAAGCGCACCTCTAAGTCGCTTTCTGAAGGAAGATAACTGCCGATCGCTATACTTCCCGAATGAATTTCATGTCGCAAGGTTTGAATCATTTCCTCTAGCCTGATACGGAAAAATTTTCTGCTATTCCTTTTCTGCATTGGGTTTCCTCGCCATCTTCCGATTAATCGAGCCCATAGGGACAAGTTTATATAGTATTCATCATACTGAAATCCTTTGGGAACGACAAGTATCGGAGTCTGGCCCCATATAGCGTATGTTCTGCACCCACGGTGTCATACAGATCGGTCAATACACCGTAATCCTCTTAATACCCCATATAACTCTCCAAACCGGCTGGATCTATAATGAGCATTTGCTTGTTTCCGATTAGCTCAATAAGACCTGAATCTTCAAACCTTGAGAATTTTCTGCTAATAGTTTCGCGGGTGACCCCAACATAACTGGCCAGCTCTTCACGAGACAACGGAAGGTCAATATGAATATGAGTGCCACGCTGCTTACCATATTTGTCGCTGAGTTCCATGATCATATAAGCAATTCGTATTTCGGGATCTTTGGTCGCCAGGCTTTGCGCCAGATTTTCCGTATGGGCTAGTCTTTTGGTCACACTCTTCAGTAGTCTGAGCGAAATATCCGGATTATCCCTCATCAGCTGCTCCATATCCGTTCGGGTCAGCATGCAAATGTTAGTGTCTTTCAGAGCATAAGCACTGAAGTTACTCAGCTCATCGCTGTTAAAAATGCTCAGTTCTCCGAAAAAGTCTCCATTCGTCAAGATGTGCAAAATTTGTTCCTTGCCCTCAGGAGTTGTTTTGGATAATTTAACATGCCCTCGCTGAATAATGTACAGCGTATCTGACGGCGCCCCTTCCAGAATTAAAGGTTGACCTTTAGTAAACTTACGATGCTTGATCATAGCGCTGATCCGGGAGAGATCGTCATCGCTTAACGCAGCAAAAATAGGCACCTTGCGGGTACAAGGTTCAGCAGCGTATTGGCAAGAATACTCCTTCATAACTGTCCCCCCTGTTGTTCATTTTTTTGTACAACTCCTACTTTCCTTTAGGATACAGAAGTTTTTTTATCTTCAACCGGCGCAAAATGACTGGTATCTTCACCGCATACCGGACAGACCCAATCTTCAGGCAAATCTTCAAATGCAGTGCCTGCAACAACATCCTCATCGGGATCGCCTAATGCCGGATCATAGATATAACCACAGGGTAGACAAATGTATTTTTTCATCTTTATCATCTCCTAAAAAGTTAATAGTTTAGTTCAACCTGGTTTGTACTTCAGCCATAATCTCCTCGATGCTACTCCCGTTAACATCGATCCCCTCAAGGGAGATGCCAAACTCTACAGCGGTTTTATACCCAAGAGAAGCAGCTGCACCTTGCCAGGATATCGCACCGATCATTGTGTTATCTTTCACATAGATACGCGTATACGCCCCATTGTCATCTCCGCTTACCGCCGTATCGCAATACTGTTCATCCACGTTGCCTATCGAAAATAAAGAGATACCAAAGGCGGTAAACAAGGTAACCGGAACAGCTCTACGATACGCAGTCAGATTGGCAACCATATTACTGCCGGCAATCCGGCCCTGCTCAATCGCTCCGCCCCACAGTCCTTCCACATGCCCGTTAATTTCAGCCACATCTCCGGCTGCATACACATGCGGATCATTTGTTTGCATTTGTTCATTTACGATAATGCCCTGCCGGACTTGAATATTCGAGCCACTTACCAGTTCCGTATTCGGTACAATACCAATAGAGTAGACTACATGGTCACAGGAAAAATGAGATTGGTCGTGCAGCGTAATTCCGGTAACATACTCAGTTCCTGTTATAGACGCTACATCAGCTCGAAGAATAACCTTCACACCTGCTTGTTCAAGGTTCTCTTTAAGGAGCTGTGAGGATTTCTCATCAAGCTGTCTGCCCATCAACCGGTGAAAAGCTTCGATCACCGTTACCTGATATCCAGCTTCATGCAGCGCCCAAGCGGTTTCGATTCCCTGCACTCCCCCACCGATTACGGCTACATGGCTGCCATCCTGCAGGTTTTCTTTCAATCTGTCCGCGTCGTTCATATCCCGGAGGGTATGAACATTGTTCAGGGCGAAGCCCTCAAGGGAGAGTGCACGATTCTTCGCTCCCATACACAATAAAAGCTTATGATAAGAAACACTCTGCCCATCTTCTGTCACAACTATTTGCCGGTCCGGGTGGACAGAACGGATTCGGGTCGAGGTTTTTACGGAGATACGGTTATCGTGGTACCATTTTTCCTTTTTAATCAGCACCTTCTCACTGTGCAGGTCGGTAAACAGCCCTTTGGTCAGCTTAATCCGGTTATAGGGCAGTTGACTTTCTTCCCCGAGGATCGAAATTTCCGATTCTGCGTCTTGATCACGGATGGCTTTGGCGGCATGGACGGCGGCTACTCCTCCGCCAACAATAACGTAATGTTTTGTCATCCTATGTTCCTCTTCCCTAAAATGAACTCAGCAGCAAATCCGAAACAAATTCAGCCGCATTTTTAATTTTTTGAACTTTCTCTGGCTCTTTCGGGGAAAATCTGATTCGTACAGGGAACTCTACATGTGTCATCCCCGTGGTTTTAATAACCTCAGATGTGCTTTGCACCGTCATGTTTGTTCCATTCAGATAATCCTGAATGACTTCAATGGCTTCACCACTCCAGCCGTAGGAGCCAAAGGCTGCAGCAAGTTTACCTTCCAGATTCATATTGTGCAATTCTTTCAGAATGTTCTCCAGGTTCCCAATCATGTCCGCGTATTTAGTGGAGCTGCCAATAAAGACCGCGTCCGCTGACGTTATGCTGTTCAGAATATCAGCGGCACTACTTTTATCTGCATCCCAGACCTCTGTCTCTATATTATTTTCCTGCAAGCATTCCTGTATGATTTTGGCCATCTTCTTGGTACTGTTTTTGATGGTGGTATATACGATGGTTGCCTTTTTTCCTTGCGTCGTTTCACGGCTCAATGTGGCGTACATCCCGATATATTTACGTATGTCCTTCCGGATCACAAACCCATGGGAAGGAGCGATCATCCGGATCTCAAGATCCTTAACAGCCTCTAACAGGGTTCTTACATATCTTCTGTGAGGATGAATAATTGCTGCGTAATAGCCCTCGAAATCTTCCGTAATATCAAACCCGGCTTCATCGCTGAATAGATTCTCCACCGCAACATGCGTGCTGAAAATATCACAAGGAAATAAGATTTGATCTTCGATACAATAGGTGATCATCGTTTCTGCGGTATGGAGATACGGTGTTTCTTTAAACAGCAGCGTTTTCCCGCCAATATCCAGCTTATCTCCGTCTTTAACCACCAGGAAGTTCCGGCTATGAAGCTTGTACATTTCCTGCAATTCGGGAACAGCAATCTCGGTGCATACGATCGTGGCATTTGCAGCCTTGGCAGCGAGAGCTGCCAGTCCACCAGAGTGATCAGGCTCTGTATGATTAATTACAATGTAATGGATATCTAGAAGATCAATCATTTCACCCAGACACTCGGCATATTCACGTCCGAATTCCATATCTACGGTATCAATGACAGTTGGTTTACCTGTTTTTAATAAATAAGAATTATAGGTAGTTCCTTTTGCCAGAATCAGGCGGTGAAATGGAACCTGGCGGTTATCGATTTTGCCTATCCAGTAAGTATCCTCGGCGATTTTTTTGAATGGTGTACTCATTTCTTTAACCTCCAATGTTTGATTGACAATGTTTATCAACAACCTTATTTTATTATGGCTGCCAAACAAAAAAGAGGATTTGAATCAAATTATAAAAGTTTGAAAAAAATGAATACCTTAAATTTAGACGATCTAAATAAAGTGATTATGCGTTGAGTCACATTTTAAATAAAAAGCCACACAAATGTTTGCACTTCGCCTTAAAGAAAGAATAACCCCTAACAACTTTATGCCATATCCTAATGAAAATAATAAAAAGGTGGATATCCATGACTGAAATACAAATAGCTGCTGTGGGAGATCTAATGGTCAAACGTTATATTATTTCGGATGCTAAACAGCCTGACGGAACCTATTTGTTCAGCCCCCTGTTTGCAAAAGTAGCTCCTTATCTGAAACAGGCTGATTTGACGATTGGCAATCTCGAAACCACCTTTGCTGGAAGCGGCCCCGAATGCCGGAAAAGTCCCCGATCAGGCGGTCCGATATTCAAATGTCCAGACGAACTGGCCCCTGCACTTAAGAAAGCCGGATTCGACGTATTAATAACGGCCAACAATCATTGCATGGATTATGGTGCCCCGGGTCTGGTTCGGACGTTACGAGTTCTGGACCGTAATGGAATCGACCACACGGGAACAGCTAAATCATTAGAAGAATCCAAGAGAACGCTTATTAAAAACGTCAAAGGAATTACGATTGGCATCCTCTCCTACACAGCAGGAACCAACCGAATTCCTGTACCAGTGAGTAAGCCATGGCTGGTTAACCGGATATCTACGCCCAAGATTATTCGGGAGATTCGAGATTTAAAAAAGAAAGTCGATCTAGTCTTGCTTTATCTGCATTTCGGAAGCGAATATCGTTACACTCCAAACAAGAGGCAAAAAGAGCTGGTCAATCTCTTCTTTAAAAATGGCGCCGACATCATACTGGGGTCTCACCCACATGTTCTTCAACCGTTAGCGCTTCGTGGAAAAAAACAATTCGTTATTTACTCATTGGGGAATTTTGTTTCGACTAAACTAATGAATATTCCTTATACACAAAGCGGTATCATTCTTACGCTTAAAATAAAGAAGGATGAAAAAGGACACACGAGTATAACTAACGTAGGTTACATCCCGACTTGTGTAGATCGAAGAATAAAAAGCGGCAGGAAAATTACAGAGATCATCCCCATCCGCGACGCATTAAAGAGAAGCGACACCGACATAAAAACAGAGCGGCGAAATCTCATGAATCGAATGTTGAAACATACGACAACAATCTTAAAGAGGGAATAGAGTCGTTACAGAAAAATAACGTTCCGCGGAATTTACCGCGGAACGTTATAGATTTAGACCTCAAAACTGTGTTTGGGTTTAGCGTAAACGATCAGGCATCATTAATTTAAGGAATTCTAGAATACCATTCTCTACTACGAGTTCTTCTCTATCTTGATCAGCAAGTACTCTTCTGATGATATCTTCTTTACCCTCCAGCACTTTACTTGTCCAATGAGGATCAATGATAAGAGACCGTCCTACTGCTACTAATTCAGCATTTGTCAACGTGTCCTCTGCGTCCTGTTTGGTACGGATATCTCCTACCCCAATTAAAGGTACACGGCCATTGATTTTCTCATGTACATATTGCAGGATTGATTTTTCTTTAAAATCTTCTGATGCAGATACTTTCTTAAAATCCCCTAATGAAATATGCAGATAATCCAGCTTTTTATCAGCTAATTTATCAATAAGATAAAAGGTATCGGTGATTTTAATTCCAGGCTCTTCATATTCTTCTGGAGAAAAACGATACCCGACAATAAAATCCTTAACCTTTGAATTGTCAACGACAGTAATAACTGCATCCACTAATTGGTTAATGAAATTAAATCTTTTCTCTAAGCTTCCGCCCCATTGATCTTCACGACGGTTGGAGTGTGGAGAGAAGAATTGTTGGATTAAATATGTGTTTGCTCCATGAATTTCTACCCCGTCAAATCCAGCTTGAATAGCACGTTGAGTCGCTTTTTTAAAATCCTCAATTACACCGAAAATTTCATTTTCTGTTAATGCTCTTGGAATTTCTGCATTCGGACGTTCGGCAGCAATGGCGCTGGAGGAAACGGGTTGTACGCCACGCAATATTTTTGAATCTGTCATTCTTCCTGCATGGAATAGCTGTAAAATAGCTTTTGTTCCATTTCGTTTAATAGTAGATGCTAATCGGCTAAGGCTAGGAATAAATTCATCGGAGGAAACACTAAGTTCACCTTCCCATCCTTTTCCACCCTCTTGTACATTTGCTGCCGCAGTGATGACCGCACCTACTTCGCCCGTTCTTAGCGAATAGTATTTCAATTCATCTTGTGTTACTACACCGTCATAAAAGCTCATTCGTGTGGTCATTGGAGCCATAACCACTCGGTTTTTTAATGTCAGCCCTCTGCGAAAAGTTAATGCTGTGTCTAGTGCTATCATCTTTTTCCCAACTTTCATTAAATTATATTTAGATAAATTATTATATACATGCGCATACATATAAATTACAGCAATGATTTATTCTTGTCAACTAATAAAGAACTGCTGTTGGATACAACAAAAAGCGCTGTTCCGCTGAACAGCGCTTTTTGCTCGTTATGAATCGTCCTTATTATTCTAGTTCGGCCGGTTTTACAATGGCTGCACCTTTATTATTTTTGGAATATTTAGCTTCGATTTTCGTGGTGTATGTATCTTTGGCTCCATCACTTACCAGCACATAACTCAGATCGACTGTCAGCTTTTCCGTTTGCCAGGTCTTAGTATTGACGAATAATTTCCACGTTACGCTTTTGGGTTGAACTATCTCTCCATCCCAGAGGTTCTCCTGGTCATAGAGTTTGATTATCCCCTTAGCTGCTGTCGGATCGGTTACCGTGAATTGTAAGACTGTTTGTGCGCCAGCAGTGCTGACTTTCATGGATTTTTTATAACTTTTGACCGAATCAAGCATGGAAACAGGATCGTATTGGCCTTTAGAGTAAAAGGCATCCCATTCCGTTTTCTCCAGTCCAAGCCAATATTGTGCATCAGGATCGATTGGCTCCCCGTCATCGTCGTAACCTTCATCTTCAGATTCATCGATCAGTTCACTTCCGTCTACAAGATAGTAAAACTCCTTGTCATTGGCATATAGACTGTACGATGTTTCTAAAAGACTACTAGCGACAGTGCCTGCTGCGGCAAAATTCGGCAGACGGTTGATATCCAGCTTCAGAGTGTTGGTGTTGCTGATACGCACCCCGCCGCTTTGAATATCCTGTTTTTTGGTCACATCCAGATGGAAATTCTTTATTGCTTTGGAGGCTGCCGTTACTTTGCTGATCATCTGATCCGCGGTTACTACTGTTGAGGTAGCTGCTGACACTACTCCTGGATTAGACATCCATCCGATCGTTCCGGACAGCAATAAAGCACCTACTGCCAAACTAGTACCTATTGTTTTGAAAAAACTGTTCATGTACTTCCCCTTTCGGCCCCTTGCGATAATGTAACGCCGTATAGGTCGAAATAATAAAAGAGCTCAAAATAGACTACATATTCTTAGAGCTATCCTTTATGCTTCATAAGACATCCCTATGGCGGCCTGGCGATCATTTCCTTCTGTCGAAAGGCTTTAGACCCATGGCTTTGTGTCATCATCTTTCGATGATTTTACCTTTAACGCGGACATTCAATTAGTTTTAATAGATTACGGACGCATGTCCCACCGCTAATTTTATCATGGTTATAATTACCTGTAAACGACTTATCTTCTATTCGAATTCGCTATGATACTCAGAAGAAATACTACAATCAAAATGAAAAATGAACGATTACATACGCTTATAAGTCTTATTAATGAGAACAGCAAAGACAGGGGGTGCAGCAAAATGAGTGACCGGGAAATTTTCGAGCTCTATAAAGAACAAGTATATTATTTTTGTTACTACTTAATGAAAAATCAGGCAGATGCGGAGGATATTTCCCAAGAGGTATTTGTAAAAGTTATCTTAGCGGATAAGTCGAAGGTAAGAAACTTGAAAGCTTGGATTTTACGAATTGCTTCGAATGAGTGCAACAGTGTGATCAAAAGGCGTAAGACGGGGTGGATGAAAGAAGTACGTAATTATTTACTATCCAGGTCTGAGGAATCAAACCCTGTAGAAAAACGTTTGGATCGACAGGAAACTAAAAAAGAATTACAAGGGTTATACCGTCAGCTTCCTGACAAAATCAGAATGGTAGTAGTCCTTCGTTTTATAAACGAATTGACTGTACCCGAGATCTCTAAAGTTATGAGCATACCCGAAGGAACTGTAAAATCCAGACTGAACAAGGGACTTGAAATACTAAATAGAATGGGTGGAACCCAACTAAAGGAGCTGAATAGTAATGAGTCTGTATATTGAAAAAGATAAACATATTCCCCGACCGGATTATGATTTGATGTGGACTGCCATAGAACAAGAAGCTTATAAACGTCAAAGAAATCTGCATGCCTCCCAGAATACTCCTAGGTCTAATAAAAAGGTTATTCCTATCAGTATTGTCTTCTCTTGCCTCTTACTTGTAGCCATTCCTGTATTCGCTAGTATGACGATTAATTGGGATAAAATTGGTGGTCGAAGTGTGAGCAATGCATTAAATAACGGCATCGGTCAACAGTATAATCTTCAAACTTCCAGTTCAGGAGTAACAATGAATTTGAACGGTGTTGTAACTGATGGAGAAAAAATGAAAATGCTGTTATCACTTGATACTAAATCTGATCTATCCCAATATACTGGATTTGCTACAGAGGAAAACATCATGACTAATGAATCCGGTGCCAAGGCAAAGGTATACGGTTATTTAGAATACGATCCTGAAAGCCAGAAACTCATTGGAGTATATGAGACACCTGATACATTAAAGGATGATAAAAAGGACTACAGGTTTGAAGCACGGAATCTCATTTTTTACCGTGATCAGAATATTCCCTTACAATCTAATCATCAAGCAGGGGATACTATCGATACTGGAGTTAAGCAATATCCAAGCATTCAAATCGAATCCGTTCGACATGTTTCCAATCAAACCATTATCCGTTACAAAGTCGCTGCATCACCATCTGACTTAGGACGGGGTAATCCACATTTGGTAGTTAGTACTGGTGGTCAAAAGAATGAAGCAATTCCAACCATCATGCCTAACGAAGGATCGGATTTATTTATTGAACAGGTTTTCAATATAACTGAATCAGATTGGAAGGAAGCTAGTCTTCATTTTAGTTACATTGAAGAAGCGAAACGATTTTCAGGTACGTGGAAGTTCGATTTTAAAGCAGATGGACAAAAAGCAAGTGAGGCGATTTACACTAAGAAACTGTATAACAGTCCTGAATTTCAAGAAAAGACCGGCATAACCTTAGATCAGCTAGTGGTTACCCCTTTAGATATCCAAATTCTAATAGATGAAAATGATTCGCTTAAAAAAGGAATTGTCCACTATAATACCGCTCAGTTGGTTATAGGTGATCAAACAATCACTGGGGGTTGGAATTTGAAGGGAGATCATTCCGAAGGCTACCAGCATTTATTTCAATTCGAATCTCCGGAATGGTATAACGACTGGTCCGATGTTCCAATGAAACTTATATTAAAGGATGCTGTCATTGAGAAACGTGATACTACTAAGAATTGGATCACTATAAACAAACCTAAAGAAGAAAAGCAGTTCACTTCACTTGATGTCGATGGGTTAAAAATTGAATTCACTTACTATACTGAGGGCGAAAATTTGATTGTCGAATCAACATCCAAATCTTCTGGCTTCAAAAGCGTTAACCAAACTACGTTACGGATTAATGGCAAAGAAGTGGTGCCTGAAATTACACCTAAGGGCATGATATCTACAGGAACTAATATTGATAGCTACAAAGATATCCCTTTCGACGAAAAAATCGAACTGAACCCTGGTATCTATAAATATAGCGATCCTAGCCGGAACGAGGAAATTAAACTTTAATAAAGGAAGTTAATCTATGTCCCGCCCTTTCTAGTTAATCCTAAGGGCGGGTTATTTATGGATAAAATCATTTCTGTTTATGTATCTCTTTTATTTCCTTCACAACAAAAAAAGCATAGAACGGACTCAAGTCCGCTTTATGCTTTCCATTATTAAGATAAACAATATTTAACCAGCGCATCTCGCACACCATGCTCGTTGTTAGACCCCGTGACAGCATTCGCTGCCGCTTTGACCTCAACCGGAGAATTATCCATCGCAACGCCCATACCCGCGTATGTAAGCATAGAAATATCATTAAAATAATTACCGATCGAAAGAACTTCCTCTTGCGGAATTCCCAGCTTCACAGCCAGATTCTTTAAGGCGTTGCCCTTGGAGGCTTCCGGATGCATCAAATCAACGAAAAATTCACCACTGCGCAAAATATTGTACTCATGGGTCCAAGTACGCCATTCACGTTCAGCTTCGTCAAGGATTTCTGATTGTGTAAATACAGTAAACTTAACAACCGGTTCACGGAAATCTTCCCATGCTGGCAGTGTAGCCGGCACGATACGGAAGTGTTCATACATATAATTGGCTTCTTTGGTCAGGTTTTCTACATTATCTACATACATATCAAAAGCCGTATTCACATCATAATGAATATCATGCTTTCTACAATAATCAATATAAGGGTCAAGACCACGAGCATCCATACCGTATTGATGCAGCACTTCCCGATCTTTCACACGAACCGTAGCAGCTCCATTATGACCCAGCACATAACCAGACAGCCCCATTTCCTCCATAAAAGGAATCGAGTTCTGCGGACTGCGGCCGGTACATAACACGATCTGCCCGCCAAGACGCGTAACTTCAGCAATGGCTTCTTTATTCTCAGTGCTCAAGTGGTGATCATCATTCAACAGTGTACCATCTACATCTAGTGCAATCAGTTTGTATCTCATACTCCCACCATCCTTGTCTTTCTTTTTCTATATATATTGAACCTGGCTATTTGAGTTAAGTTTCAGTCGCAACTGCGGTTAATATTTGGACTTCCAGCCGCTGTTGTTTCCAGATTTCTTGATTTATACCGTTTACTAGTGGTTGAAATCCGGAAACAAAGGCGGTCGCTATCGCTTTTACAGTTCCAAATTTCCCCTCCGCCACTCCATTCCCTAATCCCAAGTTTCCAAATTCAATTTACATACCATTTTTTCTCTATATTATTGTTCTAATGCTTCTGTACTTAAGAGTGCCAGTTCCTCTAGCGTAAGTTCACGACTAGCTCCCAGTGGCAGGCTTTCGTCCAGCTTCAATTCTCCCATAGATACTCGTTTCAGAAAAGTGACTTTTTTGCCGACAGCTTGGAACATTCGCTTCACCTGGTGAAACTTTCCTTCTGTGATGATCAGCGAAATATGTGAGATTACTTTACTGCCGCGTTCTCTTCCCAATATAGTTAGCTGTGCAGGTAAAGTAACATATCCATCTTCCAGCTCGACACCTGCCGCAAAAGCCGCTACATCGTCTGCATCTACGTCTCCCTCAACTGTTGCTTCATACGTCTTAGGGACATGCTTGCGTGGCGATAGTAGCTCGTGAGCAAGCTTTCCATCATTGGTGAGCAGAAGCAGCCCTACTGTGTCCTTATCTAACCTTCCTACAGGAAAAGGTTCAAACTGTACATATTCCTGCTTTAAAAGATCCAGAACGGTCCGATCCCGCTTGTCCTCTGTTGCCGACAGAACTCCCGGTGGCTTATTCATCATAAGATAAATAAATTCACGATAGGTAACAAGCTCGCCGCCAACCACAATTTTATCGTGATAAGGGTCTACATGAAATCCACTATCCTTGACGACTGCACCATTCACGGTAATTAAACCTTGCTTGGCTTGTTTACGAATATCGCTGCGTGATCCTACCCCCATATGGGACAATACTTTATCTAAACGCTGCTTTTTTGCAGTTTTCCCTGATAGGCTCATTCTTACATCCACCTCCAGCCTGCGGGATATTCATTCTTGAGCACACCGTCCTGCCACTTCCCCCAGCCTGCACTATAACCATCTATGCAGACCAGTACGTATCCTTTTTGGGTAGTTCCTATTTTAATAGAGAGACGTTCTTGACTAATCAACAATGTCTCTCCTTTAAGATAGGAAATAGCTTCATTACTCGTACTGGAAAGTGAGACACTTCGGCAGCTCTCTTCAGAGTGTAACGCGGTAGCCATTGGATGTCCTGGGATAAATCTGCCGTTACGGACATGTCCTACATACCATCCTGGACGAATCGCCTTTAATCCATTTAATCTTTCCTTAGGTAGTGGGGAGATGTACAGATGATCACCGAAGAAAATCGGATACCCTTTTGGCTCCCAGCCAAGCTGGTCTTTTATAAAATCTCCATATGCAGCCAAGGCTTGCTCTTCTCCTGAACCTTGACGGCCACGTTCAGCGCCAGCAGCAGATTTATTAGAGAACTTACCTTCTTTCCCTCGTCTGGCTTCTGGTTTGTTTGCGGATTTAATATGAGCAGTGCCTTTTTTATTCGTATTCCGTGTAACTGCACTCAACTTAACTTCGGCTTGATCACGTTCCTCTGCAGATACCTTTGGCCCCACATGTTGCAGCACAGCCATGAAATGTCCTTCACCTTTTACTTTATGCGGCCATAGTCTTGCTGTCCCTGATAGTTCTCCAAAACCAGGAGCAAATGAGCCAGTGCCTCCAACTGTAATCACCGAAAACTGTGGATGTTCAGAAATAAACTCCGCTATAATTTCTTCATTTTCTTCTGTAGCAAATGTACAGGTGGAATAGACAAGTGTACCTCCCGGTGCCAACGCTGTTGCAGCAGAACGTAAAATATCCCGCTGCATGGCAGCATATTTGGCAGGTGTACCTGAATCCCACTGCTTCACCATGTCTTCATCTTTACGGAACATCCCTTCACCTGAGCAAGGAGCATCAATCAAGATTTTGTCAAAATAAAGCGGGAATGCCGCTGCAATATGATCTGGACTTTCGTTTAGTACGATACCGTTGCGCACCCCATATAGCTCTAGATTTTTGGCTAAGGCTTTCGTGCGTTCTGGATGAAGATCATTGGTAACCAACAAGCCTTCTCCTGAGAGCTTGGCAGAAATCTGTGTGGATTTGCCCCCAGGTGCAGCGCATAAATCAAGGACACGATCTCCTGGCTGTACATCAAGCAGTTCCACAGGTGCCATAGCGCTTGGCTCTTGAATGTAATACAATCCCGCGTGATAATGTGGATGTTTACCTGGTCTGGCCCCATCCTCTGTATAGAATCCGGTTGGACACCACGGAATGGGTTCCAGCTCTAAAATGGAAAGAGCTTGCAATTTCTCCACTGAAATTTTCAAGGTATTAACACGAACGCCTCCGTTAGGGGTCTCCTTGTACGAATCCGCAAATTGATTATAATCCGTTCCCAGCAAGTCCATCATACGCTCGCTGAAAGAACTGGGCAGTTGTGCCGCCATGATGCCGTCCTCCTGATAGTACTGCTAGAATTTAGGTGTTTAAAGATTCAAGGAACACCCTTACGGGTGTTCCTTTGGCAATACTCATTTATAGAGGATCATTATTTACGATGAGAAGAGGTCGGTCTTTGAGGACCTCGTCGTTGAGGATTATTCGGTGTGATCACCTCAGCCGCAGAGTTCACTTCATCCGCTAGACCTTGATCAATGATTTCTATAGTCAGATCATAATAAGAAAATGGCTGCTGCTCACACGACTCCATGCGGCGAACATAATCCTTCACTTCCACCACTAGCTTAGCCAAATTAATGCCGAGTGTCACTGCTGAATATTCTTCCAGCTTGGCAGCAGCCCCGCTTAGCATAATCGTTGCACCACGCATATTATTATTGCGGCAATGGTACAACCCAACAGCTACTTGGAGAAGTGCTTTGTACAATGGGTCGCGTTGCTTGGCAAGCCATAGCTCTTCGAGCACCTCGTGACATTCGAAATAATCCCGGTCACGATTAAAGTACACTAGATACGCCAAGTACAACGGATCATAAGCCATCCGGCAAACTATCCTTTTTAGCTGCGGAGAGAAGTCCCCGTACATGATCCAGAAGCTCCTTCATCGCTTCCATGTCCTGAGCCTGCCATATTTCGTTAAATCGAGCCTGAGTATCTATAGCCTCATTCACCAAATGATAGAAATACAATTGATGAATAGATTTGAGAATTTGAGTCGTCATATTCGAGTTTTCCTCGAAGGTCTTTTGCGCTTCCAGGATTTCATCACGAATACTGGACATTTCGCTGTCCAAGATGGAGGCTGCTTCAGCTGCGGTTTTCAGGCGCACTCGCATTTCATCCGGCAAGCTTTCCCGATATTTATAATTCAGAGAGTGCTCTATGGTTGCCCAGAAATTCATAGCTAGTGTACGAATTTGGATCTCTGCGAGCACTATTTTTTGTCCCAGAGCTGTCTGCACAGGATATTTAATAATCATATGAAAGCTGCGATACCCGCTCTCTTTATAATTGGTGATGTAATCCTTCTCATACAGGACTTCAAGATCCTTACGAGCCCGGATATATTCGGCCACTCTGCGGATATCCTCCACGAACTGGCACATAATCCGGATCCCGGCTATATCTTCAATGCCTGTCTCCAGATCCTCCATCTTCACATTCAGGCGCTTAGCCTTCTCCAAAATGCTTGACAGCCGCTTTACACGACCAGTTACGAATTCAATCGGCGTGTATTCCTCTCTTTTCTTCAACTCCGAACGCATTGTTTTGAATTTAACTTTCAATTCTTCCACAGTCTGTTCATATGGAAGCAAAAAAGTTCCCCAGTCCCTGCCGTCCATCGCCTTCGTCCTCCTGTCCTTTCGACTCCTTCAATCAGTGATGATCAGCACCCACTGCTTCAGAGATATGACTGAATCCGTCCCGCCGTAAGAGCTGCCGTAATCCGGCATGCAGCCTGCGGTTAACCTCCGGTCCTTCGTAGATGAGTGCTGTATAAATTTCGACCAGACTTGCGCCTGCTCTTATCTTGTCATACGCATCCTGACTGGTGAATATGCCCCCTGAACCTATGATCGGCATCTTCCCTTCAGTCTGGCGATAAATCCTACGAATGATTTCCGTTGACCGGTCACGAAGTGGCTTACCGCTTAATCCACCTGTCTCATTAGCCTTTTCATGACTAAGTCCATCCCGGTTCAATGTAGTATTCGTAGCAATAATACCATCCATACCAGCTTCTGTCAGTGATTGAACCATATACTCCAACTCAGAGTCACTTACATCTGGAGCAATCTTAACCAACAAGCTCTTATTCAGGCCTGTGGCTTTACGCTGAATCTCCATTTCTTCCTTTACTTGAGCCAGCAGGAACGCTAATTCACTGCCATGCTGGAGACTGCGCAGCCCCGGTGTATTTGGTGAGCTGATATTGACCACAAAAAAATCACCGTACGGATAAAGCGTACGGATACACTGACGATAATCTTCATGAGCCGCTTCATTACTAGTTATTTTATTCCGTCCAATATTTACTGCTATTGGAACTCTGCGATTTTTTATTTTTTTTAGACGCTCTGCCATAGCGTCAGCCCCTTCGTTATTGAAGCCCATACGATTGATCAGAGCTTCATCAGAGGGAAGACGGAACAAACGCGGGCTATCATTTCCCGGTTGACCCTTAGGGGTAACCGTCCCCACTTCCATAAATCCGAATCCGATCGAAGAGAATCCAGAAACGGCCTCGGCATTCTTATCCAAGCCTGCTGCCAGTCCAACTGGAGTCGGAAAATGTATGCCAAACAGATCAACTGCTAAATCTGCCGTTTCAGGAACGCCATACATTAAACGCAATGCCGCGCTTCCCCCTGGAACTGATGATGATTTATCCAATCCACCTATGACGAGATGGTGAGCCTTCTCAGGGTCCAGCTTAAAGAAAATTGGTTTACCAAAATTACGATACAACACCGTTCTCGCTCCTTAAGGGGTACTTCACTAATCCACGTGTCTACCCGATTCTGTAGGTTTCTTCTTAATTTTAGCCTTTTCTTGAACAAAAGAAAAGCATTTTACCCTGTAAGTGTGCAGAGAGCTTAACCCAAAGTATAGTAATTTTCTTGTAAACGCATTACAATATAGGGGTAATCAGCGATTAAGAGAGAAAGAAGGTATGCTGGATGTCAACTAAACGTAAACCACCAACTTTGCAGCAAAAGAAAGAAGAAGTTAATCGTAAAGCGCTAATGTGGATCGGCGTAAGTTTAACTTTACTAATTCTTCTCATCATCGTTCTGTTTATAGTTGCCGGGAACTAATTCAGCCAGTGGTATACTTTGTGGGGGTTGGTCTGATCATACGGAGCAGCAGGGTTGAAGCGTTTCGCCGGCAGCAGCTGCTTGTCAGGCAGAACCCCTTTACTAATCACCACTTTTGTTCCTTTTGGAATCATAGCGAATAGTTCTTCCACATCTTCTCGACTCATCCGAATACAGCCAAGGGATTCATCCTTGCCGACACTTTCTGGCTCATTGGTGCCATGAATAGCATAATTACTATCTGAAAGTTGTAGTCCGCGGCTTCCGAACTCCCCATTATCATGACCGTTTGGATTGACCACTTTATCTGTAATGATGAAGTTGCCTTCCGGAGTCTTGTCTCCCCCAAGCCCTACCTCATAATTTCGTAGAATAACAGAGCCGCTGACTACTGCCAGGCGGTGTTTTTGTTTATCCACAATCACTCTAAGCGGCTGGTCAAAAAAAGGAACGCCCTTTCCACTACTTCCACTCTCGCTTAACGCCGTCGGTATGCCCATTCCCGCCTCAGCAATTGAGCTTGAAGGTTCACTCGCAACTTCTGGTGTACCCAGTGCCTTAGCAGTTGCTATTTCCTTAAGAGATTTGAACTCACGCTTCATAACTGGTGTCATCCCGCCAATCCAATTTTCCGGAAAAGATCTGGTCAATTCCGCCAAAGAAGCCGGAAGCTTGCCTTTATGATTCTGATAAGACCTCATTGCACTCCATAATGTAGCTAGCTCCTCTTGAGCCCCCTGCCACTTAGCTGCATCCACCGTAAGTTCCCCTTGCTCTGGCGGTTCGCATGCACATGCCGCTGGATCATAGGATTGGTATACCAACCGTCCGTTCCCATTCTTCTGCAGTGTGGAATTAAGCGGAAGCTTCTCTTTCCACAGCAGCCACTTCCCTTCCCGCTCCATGCCCAAAATAGCAGCTTGAAACGGTTCCTCGCGCATTAGCATAGTTGCCATCAGTTTCCCTGACGAAGCCGAAGCTCCACTCTCTTGCGCTGTATACATCATTTTTTGTGCCTCTAGAACGGGTGCCTTCTCAACATCTTCTTGATCAAGCGGATCTTTAACTTCAGAAGCAACCGTGTCTTGGACCATTTCCTGATCTTCCGCAATATCTAGACCCGGAGCCACAGCCGATGGCACCATAACCAGTAATAGAAGCATCAGCCCAAGCATAATGTAGCGGAATCTTTGCTGCCTTCGGTCCCGCTGGCGGCTTGCCTGAAGCAGCCCTTCCTCATATTCCCGTAGCGTTTCCGCAGGCACCTTACTATGCTCGAAAGCTTCATATACTTCTCCAGCCTGATTGAAGCAATAGTTAGCTTTCCCCTGTTGACCGTTCTTATAGTATTCCTTACCCAGCAAGTACCATGCCATCTTATTGTCTGGATGCATCTGTACATATGCTTTGAGGTGCTGAGAATTTTTCATCGGAACCTCCGAAATTTTATAATTCCTTCCTACATTAATATCGGTCAGACATCGCAAAAAAGACATCCCTAGCTGAACAAAAGTTCACAGGAGATGTCTTTATGTTGTGCTAGAAGTTACAAAATCCCGGCTAATTAGCCCTCTTTGTTAAAAGGCTCATCCGCAATTTTAATAGAGTCGGTTGGGCATCCATCACAAGAATCCTGGAGATCATCAAACAAATCATCCGGAATCGCTGTGATGCCGTGGTTTCCGTCATTTTCATAAATAACTTCTGCCAAACCTTCGTCATCGTAATCAAAAATATCAGGAGCCGTTGCGCCACATGCACCGCAAGCGATACAAGTGTCTTTTTCGACCCAAGTGTACTTAGCCATTTTATCTCTGCCTCCCGTTGAACAATACAGCGCTGTTGTACCAGCGTCTTATATTTTCTCATATTAATATAAAAAGAATACAATTTCAATTGATTTTCAATACGTTTGCATTTCTGACGCATTCTACGGCATCTATTTTGACATGTCGTAGAATGTTCTTGTTACTCTTTATCAGACTCGACAGATAGAAGATTATCCTTTTGCAACGAAGTGCCACGTTCTTTATGATTGCGGAGCCTTGCAGAGTGAGAATCGCTTAACATCCCGGCGGTCAACACTGCATTTTCACCGAATTTATTACGTAGCATGTCCATAGTCTTGTTAAGAGATTCTTTCTTAGGCTGACGTTCGTAATCGAACAAATCAAGCTGAATGGCGGAATCCTCTTTAGTAATCAAGCCCTGCAGAGTCACACCCAGCAGCCGCACAGGCTTCTCCCCATTCCAATGACGAACATATAGATCGCAGACGGACTTGTAGATATCCTCCCCACTCTCCGAAGGAGCCTCTAGCTGACGCGAACGGGTTATGGTCTTCATATCGGGTGTCCGAATGGTCAGCTGCACCCCTGAGGCAACAAGACCTTGCTTACGCAAGCGCCGGGCTACCTGATCACTTAAATTCAACAAAATCGGTCGTACCTCAGCTAGACCTATGACATCCCGCGGCAATGTTGTGGTGTGTCCAATCGACTTACTCTGCTCCCGCTCAGGATTAACGATCCCATGATCAATACCGTTGCCAGCACGCTTTAGCCATGAGCCCATAACTCCGAAATTCTCAACCAGCATATTTTCATCAGCCGCTGCTAATTGACCAATACTGTAAATGCCCAGTTTGCGGAGCTTTTCTGCTGTTTTTCCACCAATGCCGAACATTTCGTTACAAGGCTTGTCCCATAAAATCTTAGGCACATCCCGCAGCCGCAGCACTGAAATGCCGTTTGGCTTTTTTAAATCGGAAGCCATCTTCGCAAGCAGCTTATTGGGAGCGATCCCCACTGAGCATGGCAAGCCCAATTCTTCCATTATACGGCGCTGAATCGTCTCCGCTATTTCCATGGGTGTACCGAATTGTCTGGAGCCAGTTATATCAAGGTAACATTCATCGATGGACACTGCTTCCAGTAACGGAGTATAGCTATATGCAATCTGCATAAAAGCATTAGAATATTTGCGGTATAAATGGAAGTCCGGTTTAATAACGATAAGCGATGGACAAATACGAAGCGCCTTCTGAACCTGCATTCCCGTCGAAATCCCCATTCTGCGGGCGACGTAGGAACAAGTTACTATGATCCCTTTCCGCAATTCAACACTACCCGCAACCGCAGTAGCTTTGCCTCTATATTGGTCAGGGTCCTCTGCCTCATGCACAGAGCAGTAAAAAGCATTCATATCAACATGCAGGATAACCCTGCCACTCGTTGGATAATACTGATCAACATTCTGCACAATATCTACCTTCTTATCCTCAGGTTTTCTATTGTCCAATTTAGAATAACTCTCCGCTGCGGTTAGGTCAACTTAAGAGGCTGTAAAGTTCTTTGTTACATTCCCGCGTAAAAATGCTATAATATATAAATTCATTTCCCTATAAGGAGGACTCTCATGTCTAAGTCCATCTCCATCTTCGATACTACATTACGCGACGGCACCCAAGGTGAAGGCATCAGTCTGTCGGCTGACGACAAGCTGAAGATTGCCAAGAAACTCGATGATCTGGGTGTGCACTATATTGAAGGTGGCATCCCGGGAAGCAACAATAAAGACATTGAATTTTTCAAAAGAGTCAAGGAGCTTCATCTGAACGCCAAAATTACAGCGTTCGGCAGCACTCGGCGGAAGAATTCCTTGGCCGAAAACGATGACAATTTAAAACGTATGATTGACGCAGGGGTTCCTGCTGCTACACTCGTCGGAAAATCTTGGGATTTCCATGTACACACTGCATTACAGACTACGCTTGAGGAGAATCTCGCCATGATCGGCGACTCCATATCCTACTTGAAACGCCAAGGCCTTGAAGTAATTTTTGATGCCGAGCATTTCTTCGACGGATACAAGAATAATCCTGAATATGCAGCAGCTGTTCTGTCCAAAGCCCGGGAAGCCGGAGCAGATTGGCTTGTAATGTGCGATACCAACGGTGGGACCTTACCTTACGAAATTCATGAGATTGTTACCGCTCTAAATCAACAATTGCCCGGAGCCAATCTCGGAATTCACACTCACAATGACTGTGAGCTAGCGGTTGCCAATGCACTTAGCGCCATCGGAGCTGGAGCACGGCAAGTACAAGGTACCATTAATGGTTACGGTGAACGGTGTGGCAACGCCAACCTATGTTCTATTATTCCTACACTACAGATCAAAATGGGTTATCACTGTATTCCAGGTGATTCATTGTCACAGCTTACCAACACTGCCCGCTACATTAGTGAAGTTGCCAATGTTAATCTGCCGGTAAATCAGCCTTATGTCGGAAATGCAGCTTTCGCACACAAAGGTGGAATCCATGTCTCCGCCATCATGCGTGATTCACGGACCTATGAGCATATTGCTCCTGAGCTTGTCGGGAACAAGCAGCGTGTGCTGGTCTCCGAACTGGCTGGACAGAGCAATGTACTCTCCAAAGCGCAGGATATGGGTTTAAATCTGGATCCAAGCAGCGAGCAGGCTCGCCGGGTGATCGAGAAGATCAAAACGATGGAACATCAAGGTTATCAGTTTGAAGGTGCCGATGCCTCACTGGAGCTACTCCTTCGGGAAGCTACTGGCGAGATGAATGAAACCTTTACCTTTGAATCCTTCAAGATGTTAGTTGAGAAAACCGCAGAACATCCAGTAGTATCTGAAGCGTTCGTGAAGCTGAAAGTTGGCAGTGAGAATCTTTATACCGCTGCTGAAGGTAACGGTCCAGTCAACGCACTCGATAACGCGCTTCGTAAAGCATTACAGACCTATTTCCCACAATTAAAGGAAATGCATCTATCCGACTATAAAGTCCGTGTAATAGATGAACAGGATCAGACTGCAGCGAAGGTAAGGGTATTGATTGAATCCAAGAACTTCACAGACACTTGGAGTACGGTTGGTGTCTCCAGTAACGTAATTGAAGCCAGCTGGGAGGCACTTGTTGACAGTATGCGCTACGCGCTTCTAAATGAGCTCTCTTTGGAGAATGAGAAGACGACCAGCAATGAACCTAGAGGCCTGGTCAATCATTAATTGATCACTTATAGAATTTTGTAAGACAAAAAAGAAGCTTCCCAAAAGTAGAATTCTACTTATAGGGCAGCTTCTTTTTTATTAAATAGGCTGTGTAACGGACTATTGCTTTAGCCCATAGACTTTGGGTGGTGGGCGGTGAGCAATGGGCAGTGTGCGGTGCGGGATGCGCGGGGTGCGGGTGCGGTAGAGTAATTAGGGAAAAACTCCCTGAAAATAGCCAATATTCGCTATAAATGATCAGAAACAGGGGATTCCTCCCTAATTATCAAATCAATGACCCGAGATCTCAAAATAATAGGGAGAAATTCCCCAATTGTTCTAACGAGGCTTCCTTCGGGGTTCCAGCCATTTCTGCTCCACTGTATAGTGAAATTAATGCTTGGGGTCAACTAAAGCAAATCGCGGCTGACCAAAAACGCAGATCAGCGATCCTCCAAAAAGAAGAATCGCTGATCTGTAGTCTTTTGCTGTTTGGAGAAAAAACAGATCTGGCTCCACATGGGACAGCCTGCTTCATGATTCGGTAAGCTTGATTATTTTCTCCTCCAACTCTTCAGGGCTAAGAATACCTAGAATAATCTCAGAGATCACTCCATTCTTATCAATAAGCACATTGGTGGGAAAAACAGCTCCATTATATTTGCTGTACACCTCATCTTTTACATCAAACATAACCGGAAACACAAGACCGTATTTCTTGATAAAACGTTCAGCATTGGGTTTATAATCCTGACTGCTCACATTAATACCGTAAATATCTAGAACATCCTTATACTTAGTGGCCATGGTATTAAGTTCAGGAGCTTCCTGCTGGCAGGGATCACACCATGAAGCCCAGAAATTAAGGATTACCGCTTTATCTCTGGGGCCATCAACAACATAGGTAGTCCCATCTGTTCCCTGAAGTGAAAACGAAGGTGCACGCAGTCCAGCCTTAGGTCCGCTCTTCATCGGCAGCTCATTTTGCTGCGCAAGCACAGCTTCTGCTTTTGGCTCACGATTATGCCACACCGCAAACACAGCAACACATACAACTATGAGTAATACTGTTATATTTAATTTATTACTTGCTTTCATAGTCATCTGTTCCTTTACGATTGGAATAGTTTTCTATTATTGTACCCTCAATAGGTTAAATTTCAAACCATCCATTTTTTACACAATAATATATACTTTTATAATAAAAAAAGAGGGTTTCGTCTGCGACGAAACCCTAATGAAGAGAGAGGGGTGAACAAATGGCAGCATTCCAGGGAAATGTCCAGCCTATTAGACTGAAATATTCCGTACAGCAAGCACTGGGGAAGCACCTGCTGTCCTGTTATCCGCATGAAGCATGCGGAGTCCTGCTGGGTGCTGCCGCAGCGGGTGGCATGCTCATAGATACTTACGTACCCTTGCGCAACGTAGCGCCAGACCCGCTGCACACCTTTACTCCCCACCCTGAAGAGTGGATTAATGTACTGTACAATGAACCAACTATCATCGGTCTATTTCATACCCACCCACATTCAGCACCTATCCCTTCAGTTGCCGATTATAAAGGACTAACAGCACTAGGACCTGAGTTTGCGCTTTATCTTATAGGTTCTCCCAACACCAAAGATAGCGGCAATCCCATTCTGAACGGATTTTATATTGAGCGTTTGCCTGATGACCGCGGCGGTAATTTGTTCCGCGGTTTATCTCAAGCCCCGCTTCACGTTCTACTTAAATAAGCATAAAGATCACCCAAGGTATCCACTTGGCCGCGCTCCGAAATTTCCCGCAGGTAGATCACCCACAGCTGTGCTGTCATCTTTGCGTCTTCCAAGGCATGATGACGGCCATGAATCGGAATTTCATGCACATATAGCAGCTCATCCAGCGAATAATTACTTCGCTGTGGCTCAAGCCATCGCGCTAACATCATCGTGTCCAGCACACGGTGTGTTAGCTGAACTTTAGAGGTTTTCCATAAAGCAGCATTAAGAAAAGCCTTATCATGTGAGCTTGCATGTGCCACCAGCACATTTTGACCTACAAAGGACATAAAATTATGAAGGCCATCCATTAAGGAGGGAGCGGATTGTGTCATTTCTTCCGTAATCCCAGTCAGCCTTGTAATATCCTCCGGAATAGCCGTCTGACAATTCACCAGTGTATAAAAGCATTCCTCTTCTTTGATCTGCTCTCCAACAACCTTGACGGCTCCGAAAGACATAATCTCATCCCCATGCTGATGGGAAAAGCCTGTAGTCTCTAGATCAAAGATCACTGTCTCTAATTCAGACAATGGGGTATGCAGCACCTCAGGCCGTCGCTTCTCTCGCATCAAAGATCGAATAAAGGCCATTTGCTGCGCAGTCTGTTGCGCAGTTTCCCCACCTCTCATCGAAGCAATTGCCGAGGGCATTCCACCTTGTCTTAGATTACTCCAGAATCCTCCGTTTTTGTTCGGCTCCCTCATGACCGCCACCTTTCCGCTGAGCGGAGCTGACGCTGCAGCGCCCGATGAAGGCGTCTGACAAGCAGCAGGCTTTCACGCAGTTCAGACAGCAGCTGCTTATTCTTCAATTCACTCTCAGCTACATAATCACTGCTGATTAACATTCCATCCTGAACACTATATGGCGTGTTCACTCGCAATCGCATTGCTAATAAGAAAGCTCTGCGAATATCCTCTAAATGTTGATATTTCCCAAGCCTATCAAGCGCTTCAATCCGCTCTAATGTCGAGCCAGCTCTAATGCCGTGTAGTAATGACAACCGTCTAACAATGTTCACTAACGGAATATAGACCCCATACTTAACATCAAATCCGCCTGCATAATCACCAAACCGTTCTGTTAACACCTGTCCCAGTAAATTCAAAGTCGCTTTATGGCGTACTGTATTGCGAAGAATAGCATTAGACAGCAACTCATTTTCCGCAAAGCCTTCATAGAAAGCTTCTTGCCACTTCGCTGATAACTCCACGCTTCCTGCCACATGACGCATATCCGAAGAGATAATAAGATACCGGATCGGCTCCCATTCCAACTGATTTCTCCAGCTATCAAGCTGCTCTATCCATTCAGATAATGTCTTACGCCACATGACTTGGGAGCACATTACCTTCCCCGCACATTTCTCATATCCTACTTCTTCAAGCATATCGGATAACAAAGTTCCGAAAAATTCGAAATAGCGATTTTTTTCCCCATCAGGCTCTCCTTCGACTATCAGGCCATTATCCTGATCGCTCCAAAGCGTTGCCTCCTGCCTCCCACTGCTGCCAAACACAATAAAGGAATAAGCACAGGGAGGCGGGCCATAGCCCGCCTCTTTCATCTGCGCCTCACATATGAGTACTGCGGTTTGGGCAATAAGATCATGCATAGTATTCACACGGAACATCCATTCCTCTATAGGAATAACATTCAACTGTTCGAGAAGTACTTTTTGACAGGCAACACGCCTCTCCCTAAGCTCCTCTGACGAACCGGCCAATACGATGGTCCTAAAGCTTTCTTCATTATACTCATCTGTTAACTCCATCGATGCCACACGGTCCGCCTCCCTGTCCGAGTTGAAATGTTATTGTTTAAGGGTTTTGGATTCCGAATCTGCGATCAATTTCATTTGCTCAGGGTATCCGTAAGTACCATGTTCACTGATATCCAGGCCCATCAATTCTTCTTCTTCTGTAACACGAAGTCCGATAGTTACCTTCATTACATACAAGATGATGAAAGAAAGAACGGCTACGAAAACAAATGTTCCAACCACACCAAGCACTTGAACCCCTAGTTGATGGAAACCACCACCGTAGAACAACCCAGCTTCACCTACCAAGCCGCCTTTAGTGATAAGCTCAGGTACAGCGAACAGTCCCGTTGAAACTGCACCCCACATCCCCGCAATACCATGCACCGAGAAAGCATAGATTGGATCATCAAGCCCTGCACGTTCCAGCCATTGGGAAGTCATGAATGTAAAAGCGCCAGCTACAAAACCAATAATGATTGCTGCCCATGGATCAACGAAAGCACACGCTCCTGTGATTGCAACTAATGCAGCCAGAACACCATTCAGCATTGCTGGAATATCAGATTTACCAAAGTACAACCAAGAAGCAATCAATGCTGCCAAACCACCTGCTGCTGCTGCGATGTTCGTTGTTAGGGCTACGTGACCGAAGAAACCGCCCATTGGGGACAAAGCACTACCTGGATTGAATCCGAACCAACCAAACCAGAGGATAATAACACCGAGTACAGTAAATACTTGGTTATGACCTGGAATGATCACGGGTTTACCTTCTTTATTAAACTTACCAAGCCGAGGCTTAAGCAATATGGTTGCTACCACTGCTGCCGTTGCACCTGTAAGATGGACAACCGTGGAACCTGCATAATCTTGCATACCCAGCTCAGCCAACCAGCCACCGCCCCATACCCAGTGTGCTACAACTGGATAAATTACGACGGAGAACAAAATTCCGAAAATGATATACACACTTAGCTTCGCACGTTCTGCCATACCACCAGATACGATAGCCAAGGAAACTGCTGCAAAGGCCATTTGGAATAAGAATTTAACATTTAAAGTAACATCAGAAAATGCAAGTGATTCAAAAGAAGCTGCGGTTGAATCTCCTCCGTACAAGAAGCCTGTAGTACCGAAGAAGCCATTGCCGTTACCGAAACCAAGTCCAAAGCCGATAGCCCAGAAGCAAAGACTTGCGATAGCCAGGGTAAGTACTGTCTTACCTGCTACGTGCCCTGCATTCTTCATCCGAACCGAACCCGCTTCGAGCATTGCAAACCCTGCTTGCATAAAGAATACTAAAATGAATGCCAGGAAGGTAAACGCTGTGTCCAATCCGACTTGTAAGTCTACGTTCGTCGGACCGTCCGCTGCAAAAGCACTTACCGGATAAATCATCAGTGTAATCATGGCCAGTAACATCATCAACCATTTCTTTTTCATTTTTACCCCACTCCCCAATGTTATATTTTCTAACAAAGCGTGAAACTCTTAATGTCATTATAATCAGAAGTCAGGTAAATTGACAAGACTATTTTGGGAATGTTTTTATTTTATTTTATTTGAGCACACGAAATTTTCACAGTACTAATGGACTAGAGGTCCTAAAGACCTGATTCTAGCTGCATTTTCATTAAAATAACTACGCGCACAACCTCATTTATATTACCTGATAATTGAACGCTTCTTTTATCAAAATCACAAAATACATAACATTTAATGTTATGTATCGGGGTAACTTATAGTTTTCAACCCAATCATTCTTCAAATTTGATATCCCTATGAGTTTGAGTGTATTGTATAGAAACTACAGATCACCGTTCATGAATTAACCCTTCTTTACTGCATATACTTTATGAAAGTATGACGTTTGACTGTATGGTTTCCAGTTTGTTATCATTACAGATAGCATAAGAAACCATCAATTTAGGAGATGACCGCCACTTATCGGCAGTCGTATTCAATTAGTGAGGCGAGATTAAATGGGGATATGATTTTGTATCGAATTGGAGAATTAGCTAAGGCTGCTCACATTAGTGAACGAACTATTGATTATTACACGAAACTGGGATTAATCTCCCCGGAATCTAGAAGCACCAAAAATTATCGGCTATACAGCCATGAAACCTTGGCTGCTTTAGAACGTATTACTCAATTAAAGCATGACAAGTATTCATTGGAAGAAATCAAATCTATGCTAGGCAAATGGAACGAGGCAACACCAGAAACTGACGTCTCTGATAAATTAGTTGAGTTAGAGCAGCAAATGCAGCGGCTAGAACGGGAAGTAAAAGCCCTTGAACCTCTTATTAGTGGTTTGAAGCCAGGACAGGCCAGTCGCGTACTTTCAAATCTGCTCCCTCAGGGATTAGCCTGCATGGAAGCGATCCGGCTATTGCTTACGCAAGGACCGCCAATGTAAATACCATATTTACAATACAGTGGAGGAATGCATCTATGTTTATGTACCTATTAGTAATTATTGCTTTTCTTTTCTCATTGTGGGCACAGTTTAGAGTCAAAGGAACCTTTAGCAAGTGGTCAAAGGTAGCTAATTCGAACGGCCTGACTGGATATGAAGCCGCGAGACGTATGCTCGATGCTAATGGCTTACACGATGTTCCGATTGAACCTGTAAGAGGCACACTCTCAGACCATTATGACCCCATCCACAGAGTTGTACGCTTATCAGAGCCTGTATATTATGAAAGTTCCATCTCTGCAATTTCTGTCGCTTGTCACGAAGTAGGCCACGCGATTCAGCATAAAGTAAGTTATCCTATGTTGACACTTCGTCACCGGATGTTCCCGGTAGTTAATTTCGCATCAGGCATCGCGCCTTTCATGCTGATGGCAGGTTTCATCTTCGGTTACTTTAATCTTATAGGCTTGGGTATCATTTTCTTCTCAGCAGCTGTTGCATTCCAGCTCGTAACGCTGCCTGTAGAATTCAACGCCAGTAACCGGGCTCGTCAGGTCATGGTAGAACAAGGTTTCATCCGCAACGAAGAAGAACGCGGAGTAGCAAAGGTTCTCAACGCCGCTGCATTAACTTATGTCGCTGCCGCTCTAGTATCCTTGCTTGAATTGCTTCGCTTGATCACCGTCTTTTTAGGCAACCGCGACTAATATCGCATACCTCTAAACAACAAAAACCCCGGAAGGCTAAGAGCCGACCGGGGTATTATTTTGCCTAGCTTTAAAGTAGGAGATTAAAAAAGTCCGAAAGGAACGTGCCACCAGCGGTAATTTACTATCTGTACGGTAGATCAAGCCAACCGTTCTCGTCACCGCAGGCTCCACAACCTTCACCTGGGCTGGTTGAAGCGGATTCGTCTGATAGAACGCCATCTCCGGAAGCAGGCTCACACCCATCCCTGCGGCCACCAAACCACGAATGGTATCGGTCTCTCCGCCTTCAAAAGCAATCTGCGGTTGGAATCCCGCCTGCAAGCAAGCTTGCCAAACGATAGGTCTTAACGAATAGCCTTGGCTGAATAGAACAAACTTCTCTTTTTGCAGCTGTTCCAACCGAATTTCAGATTCTCCTGCCAACCGGTGATTCTGAGGAAGAATCGCAAACAACTCTTCAGTCATTACAATATCCCCCGAGACATGCTCATCATTCTCAGGAAAAGGTGAAATGAAGGTTAAATCCACTTCTCCAGACAATACGTCTTTTATCAAAGAAGGGTAAGATCCTTGTTTAAAACGAAATTTGACATGAGGATAATACTTACGAAAATCTGCAACGATAGTCGGGATTAGATGTGTGCCAAGGCTATGCGGGAATCCAATCCGAATCTCACCACGCTCGGGATCCAGAAATTCATGCACCTCATTTACCGAATGCTCCAACTCCTTAAGGATACTCTCAACCTTCTTGCAAAAGAGCTGCCCAACAGGGGTAAGCTGCAGATTGCGCCCTTTTTGCATGAATAGATCAACCCCAAGCTCTTGCTCCAGCTGATGAATCTGACGGCTTACCGCAGACTGCGCTACATGAAGCTCTTCTGCCGCTCTTGTTACGTGTTCTTTTTGAGCTACCTTTAAAAAATATTGCAGCTGTCTTAGCTCCACTCCATCATCGCCCCTGTCTTAGGCTTTTTTTGAATATACGAATAATTAGCCCATATACGAAAAAGCCAGAAACCAAACCTCCGAGATGTGCAACCCAATTTACATTCGGTGTAGCAAACGACATAATGATCCCGATCATTAGCAATCCGTATAAAGTCTTACGCGAGCCCTCATCCATCATCGCCCGTTGAATAACGGCAATGTATAAAAATGCACCATAAATGGCGTAGATTGCTCCAGAAGCACCAACCGAAACCGTACCAACCTCTACTACTGAGCGGGCACTAATCGCAATTGTAAGCAGATTTGCCAGAAAGCCTCCCGCCACATAGAGCAGCGCATAACGCCACCAGCCCAGCAATCGCTCCAGAGGCGGTGCAAACACCAGGAGAGCGAAGCAATTAAAGAACAGATGGGAAAACCCATTATGTAAAAAAATAGCGGCCAGATAGCGCCACAGTTCCTCTTTGTACGGACTCACATCAACTATAGCACCAAAATCAATAAGTGTTTGAATATTTGTTGATCCTCCGTTAATTACCGTCAGGATAAACATGATCACATTGGCCAATATGAGCAGACAGGTTACCGGATAATACCGGACATAACTTTTCCAATTTTCGTACCGAATAAATATCATAACACCCATCCCTTTACATATATATCTTGTCCGGTTGGACATCTTCCTGCTATTAAGATTATAATTTATTGTGGCAGTAAGAATCCAATATTATAATTCGAGGAGGAAAACAAGGATATGACGCAAGAAAAAACAGGCGTAGCTACTTTTAAAGGCAACCCCATCACTCTCGTAGGACCTAAGCTAACAGCTGGTGATCCTGCACCCGATTTTGTTCTGAGCAAGAATCTTCTGGAAGACGTGTCTCTAAGTGATTATGCCGGTAAAATCAAGCTAATCAGTGTTGTCCCTTCTCTTGATACCGGGGTATGTGACGCACAGACCCGCCGGTTCAACAGTGAAGCCGCAGAGCTTGGTGACGATGTGGTAATTCTAACTGTAAGCACGGACCTGCCGTTTGCCCAAGCTCGCTGGTGCGGTGCTGCCGGTATCGATCGAGTAATTACTCTATCCGACCACAAAGCAACCTCATTTGGACAAGCCTATGGTGTGCTGATTAAAGAATTCCGCTTAGATATGCGCTCCATCTTTGTTCTGGATAAGAACGACAAGATCGTATATGTTGAATATTTGAGTGAAATGACCGAGCACCCTAACTATGAAGATGCTATTGCTGCTGTGAAGAAGCTGCTCTAATTCTTTAATCAGTAGCGGTTATTCCAACAATACTTAATTATCTCTGTTAAAAAAGCGGCAGAAGGTCCATCCTTCTCCCGCTTTTTTTTGTAATAGAAAGATTTATCGATAACACACTGAGCAGCTCACCGTTTACGTAAACGCATTCATACTATCCCTAAGCAAGAAGGGTTTGACGGGCCTCTAAAAATCAGTCTGCTTTGTATTTTCCTAATTTTTTGTCCAAAGATGCATACAAGCGTTGAATCACACGGTAATTCGCCCCGAGATCACCAAGTGAACCTCTAGATGCAGAATACATGTCTACACCACAACGAACAGGCGTCGTATTTAGCACCGATACCGTAATGTCCAGCGTACGGCCAAATGCCGTTCTTTTCTCAAGAGTAATCTCACCTACAGACTCCACTTCGTGAAGCACCTTAAATCCAGGAACTTTCTTTAAAGTTGATGAAACTTCTTCCCATGCTTTGTCTTTAGTTAGATTGTAATAACGCGTTTTTAATGTCGGATCTTTGGCGCGGTCGCTTGTTCCATCATGACTGCGGAATAAGCCAACCAAGGTTCTTTTTAACGACAAAATTCTTCCCCCTCTACAAATCCCAAGTTCATTATTATAAGTGTAACACTCTTGTCTCAGGAACAAAAGGGTATAACTCACTTTCCCTTTATTCCAGACATACAAAAAAGCGCCCGCTCCCATTATTCACGGGAAACAGGGCGCCTTGGCTTAAACAAGAGAAAACCCGCTTATGCCGTCCGGCTACAGTGTCTTCTGAACCTGCTAGAGCAGGTGGGTGATCGCAGAAAACGTTTTTGAATTCCCCAAGTCATATAGACAGGGCGGTTCAGCTGCGCTTCGTGTAGATCTCCCAAGACATTATCATTGGTTCAAAACAACGAGTAACCGTAACGTACATCGCAGGATTTGTTATTATTATATTGCGTTTTAACGAAAAAGTAAACCTGTATGCGCTTTATTTTTACACAGGAATTAATTACCTGGAAATATCCAACGCTTAATCCAGCATTTTGTTAAATGCGTTTGGTGTCCTTTTCATCAATTTCATCCTCGTAGTCATCATCATCGTCATCGTCGTCATATTCATCCGCCCGATTGTTCAATGCTGCTGCTTCTGCTTCTTCCTGCTCTTTCAGTTTCTTCTTTTCTACTTGCAGCTGTAGCTTATTATAAGTAGCGTAGAAGTTAAAGAAGGCCGCCATTGCAATCAACGTTGGAATACAAATGAAATACAGAGCCGGATATCTAAGACCGATATAAACAAGAACCGCGGCTGCAATCAATGTAGAGAACACACGGATTGGGCGTGCTATAGTCAGCAATATAGAATTGGTCATCACTTGCTTGAAGCCCATTTGGTAGTGAACCACAATGGAAAAGAAGTTAAACATGGATACCGACAAAAGTATCATCAGCACCAACATCAAAATACCAACAATTCTGAAGTTAGGCATTTGTGTCATGTAAACTGTTACATCAACGTACATAACAACGAACATCAATGTATAGATAACTCCTCCGAGCATACTTTTTACATAGTTCTCTTTATACCCCTGAAAAAATGTACGAAAAGTTCCCACATCCGTATTCCCCATTACCCACTTACGTACTACAGTAAATAAAGCGGCTGAAGCCGGAAACACCGTAAAGGGCGCTAGAATCCCCATTGCCCAGTTCAATGTAATTTGCTCGTTCGCTCCACCTGCGCCTGTCCCTAACATAATCATCTTTAAAACACCAAAAAACAAAAACGGGGCGGAACATAGTGCCCATAAGATATTACTTCCTGCGATACGTGAAATCCATTCTGTGACGCGGTATAAGCCGCCCATTGCTCCTTTAAACTCCAATTCCCTTCCTCCTCTGTCTCTTACATACTACATATCTTAACTATACCTCATTTGACCTCCTCATTTCCATAGCCCAACTTTCTGAATTATAGACTATCGTCTATACGTAAAGCCTTTATAGTCCATATATTAGGATTGTAACCATAAGAAATACCAAAATCCCCACATTCTAAAGGAGGTTATCTCATGTCTACACCTGTTGGCTTCGGCGGTTGGACTTCTACAGGCACGATCCTCGTATTGTTTATCTTGCTCGTTATCATCACTCGTACATTCGGATACTAATATCTCACAAAACAAATTCGCGCCCTACTAAGGACACAACTATTCACCAAACATCCTTATATTTCAGCAAAAAGAAGACGAGAACCGCAATGCGGCATCTCGTCTTCTTTGGTATCTTGACGAAGTATTAATTATCGAAATCTTTTGCAGGACGAGTGCTCGTGCTGCTTGGACGAGTGTATGGTTTACGCTCTGCGCTGCGGTTTGCACCACCGTCACGAGCTGGTGCGCCATCACGGTTGCCTTTATAGCCACCGCCATAGCCGCCACTGCCGCTACCGTAGTTACTGCCACCGCTGCTATAGCCACCACGACTACCGCCACCGTTATTATCACGGTTACCACGGTATCCGCCACCGCTACCGCTGCCACCGGAAGTACCACGGTTTCCGCCATAACCACCATTAGGTTTACGGCCACTGCGGATATCGTTTTTGCCACCACGACGTTTAGCACGAATTGGATCTTCAGGAGTCAATTCAATTGCAGAATCCTTCTTGTCGCCAGTGAGAAGCTTCATAGCTGCGGACAACAATTGTACGGAATCATATTGCTCAAGCAATTGAATAGAAATTCCTTTGTACTCGTTCAACTCTCCGCTTTCTACCACTTCAAGCAAACGCTCAGCAGTAACGCGTTGTTTACCTTCAATAGCTTCAGCCATTGTTGGCAAAGGTTTACGAGTAATCCGGTGACGAGTAACACGTTCGATCAAATGCAGGTGATCAATTTCGCGTGGAGTAACAAATGACCAAGCCGTACCTTCTTTACCTGCGCGTCCTGTACGACCAATACGGTGTACATAGCTTTCAGGATCTTGTGGCAAGTCAAAGTTAATTACGTGAGTTACGCCGGATACGTCCAGACCACGTGCCGCTACGTCAGTAGCTACCAGCACGTCAATGCTGCCATCACGGAATTTACGCATTACAGCATCACGTTGGTTCTGTGACAAGTCACCATGCAATCCATCAGCAGAATATCCGCGTTTTTGCAAAGCTTCAGCAAGCTCATCAACCCGGCGCTTAGTACGTCCGAATACGATAGCTAATTCAGGTGATTCCATATCAATCAAACGACTAAGAGCTTCAAACTTTTGACGCTCAGGCACTTCCACATAAGCCTGATCAATCAGTGGGGCACTGATTTGTTTCGGAATAACGGAGACATGTTGCGGGTTGTTAAGAAATTGTTGAGCTAGGCGTTGAATGTTTGGTGGCATTGTAGCAGAGAACAACATGGTTTGACGTTCTACAGGAACGAGCTTCAAGATAGTCTGAATATCTTCCATAAAGCCCATATCCAGCATTTCATCTGCTTCATCCAATACAACGGTTTGAACATCATCCAAACGGATCGTTTTACGGTTGATGTGATCGAGCAAACGACCAGGTGTACCAATAATGATTTGTGGTTTCTTTTTCAATCCACGGATTTGACGTCCAATATCCTGTCCGCCATAAATCGCCAACGAGCGAAGACCTTTGAAACGGCTTAGCTTGCCAATTTCTTCTGACACTTGGATGGCCAACTCACGAGTTGGTGCCATAATAAGGGCCAAGATTTTTTCGTCTTCACGGTTAATCTTCGAAATGAGGGGGATACCAAAAGCAGCAGTCTTACCTGTACCAGTCTGAGCTTGACCGATCAGATCCGACCCAGTCAATGCTAATGGGATCGACTGTTCCTGTATCGGTGTTGCCTCCTCAAATCCTAACTCTGTGATTGCTTGTAGCACTTTTGGCTCCAAGCCAAATTCTGCGAATGTTTTCAAATTATTCATGCTCCTTCTATACAGTGGACATTCCACATGCTTGTCTGTATTCTTAAGTAGCGGTAAACACATTTATAGGCTGTCCAATCATGCTCTATTTTCTGCATGATATAGCGCTTTTGGGACGAAAAGCCTCCCTAATCATCAGGTACCTTGTTGTACCTGAGCAACTGTAGCTTTACATCCGATGCAATGCAAAAATACCATTGTAACGTTCTACTCAAGAATATCCTATACATTATATCACAAACACATGTGAGAATACCAGTGGGTTCCTTTCTTTTCATTGCTTTCATGTTTTATTTTTTTAAATATATATATAAGGGTGGATTTACTTGTTAAGACAGATTTTGAATTGTTTGGTTGTTTTTTTAGGAGCAGCACTGATCGCCAGTGGATTTAATCTATTTTTAATTCCACACCGTTTACTAAGTGGTGGCGTATCTGGGCTTTCCATGTTAGTGGGTTATTTCACTCCATTAAACATAAGCCTCCTATACTTGCTCTTTAATATTCCTCTGCTGGCTGCAGGCTGGTTCCAGTTAGGCCGGAGATTTATTATTATGAGCATGTTATCCGTTGTGTTTACAACCTGGTTCTTAACGGTAATTCCTGAGCATCTGGTGGCTACAGATATGCTGCTGTCCTCTGTATTTGGCGGAGTTCTCGTTGGGATTGGCTGCGGTATCTCCTTCCGTGCAGGAGGTTCTTCCGGAGGTTTTGACATCTTGGGTTCAATTATCACTAAATACCGTGATTTCCCGGTCGGCAATGTAGTGGTAAGTTTAAATGGACTAGTTATCCTGGCGGCCGCTTATCTTGACCAGAACTGGAATTTAGCACTTTCATCAATGGTATCTATATATGTAACAGGTAAAGTGTTGGATATGATTCATATCAGCCACTTAAAGGTAACCGTATATATTGTAACAAACCGTACAGATGAATTACTGCAACATCTAATAGGCCTTCAACGAGGTGTCACAAAGATTAAAACAGAAGGCGCTTATTCTCACGTTGAAAAGGACATGCTAATGACGGTAACAACCCGCTACGAACTTGCAGAGCTGCAACGTATCATCCGCACGACAGATCCGCAAGCTTTTGTAAATATTGTTGAAACAGTGGGTGTTATGGGTTCCTTCCGGAAAGACAAAATGAGGAAATAAAAATTCCTAGTATTGGAAAATGCACCAAACTCAGAATTATGATATATTATACACACGCAGAACCCTAACAATTTCATAAAGATTGAGATTTACCCCTCTTTTTTCCAAAGCACTTCGTTTTCCGATGAACACTGAATCTATTCAGAACTATCGAAAAAGGAAAGGGTGATTTTTGTGGAAATGGAAACGGTAAAACTGTCAGCAATCGTCATGAGGTGGTATCCTGATATGATGCCGTTTCTCAAACAGGACGAATTAAATTCAGTAATCGTTCTGCGAGACGGGCTAAGTATTCTGGAACCTGCAGATGCCATGGATATTATCCATTACAGCATCTGTGAACATCAGAATTCTGCGTATCTTCAATGAGCAAGCCGCAAGAGAAGTCTTGATAGTTGCCGCCTTGGGTTCGGCCCTGTTGCCGATTTAAGGCGGCATTTACTTTTTTCATACCGTTTCGAATCCATACATCTCGTTTATAAACAACAAAGGCGGTTTTTTATTCCCAACCTGAGCTAATATTGTTACAACACTGTTCTTTTTGGGAGCAACCGTTCCTATATAATTTAGGGGAAAGTACATAAAGGGAGAGAAAAACGAATGAACATCACCTGGGCTCTACTGATGATGGCCTTGGGAAGCGTAGGCGTACAACAGAACCAACATGACGCTGAAGTGGCGATCGCTTTGAAGTCCGCCATGAATCCCCCCATCATTGCACAACAAAACAACAATTCGAATGTAGCAACTCCGGCTCCAAGCGCTTCACCTGAAGCAACAAACTCAGAAAGTATGTTACACACCGATCCACAGCCAGATGCACCCAAAGTAAAAGGCATTTATGTTACCGCCTACAGTGCTGGTGGGGAACGAATGGAAAAGCTGCTTACACTGCTTGACCAAACCGAACTTAACTCAATGGTTATAGACATTAAGGACGATGCGGGTTATATCACGTATAAGACCGATAATGCCGACCTTCAGAAGCTTGGTAACCCTCAGCCTTTTATTGGAGATATCAGCAAGTTAATGGAACGTTTGAAGAAACATGATGTTTATCCTATCGCCCGGATTGTTGTTTTTAAAGATTCCATTCTTGCCAAGAAGAACCCGCAGATGTCTTTTGTTAATTCTGATGGCACTGTATGGAAGAATAAAGGCGGCGACAGCTTTGTTAATCCTTATAATGAAGATGTTTGGAAATACAATGTGGATATCGCCAAGGAAGCTGTCAAGCTCGGCTTCAAAGAAATTCAGTTCGACTATGTTCGTTTTCCGGAAGGATTCGAAAAACGTGCTGAAACCCTTAAATACACTAAAACCAGTGATTCACGCGTAGAAATTGTATCTAATTTTGTTAAATATGCCAAAGCAGAGCTAGCTCCACTTGGTGTCCGTGTGTCCGTAGATATTTTTGGATATGCCGCATCTGCCCCTGCTGAGGGTATCGGCCAAGACTTTGTTAAAATATCCAAGAATGTGGATGTTATCAGTCCAATGGTTTATCCAAGTCACTATTCAACGGGATGGTTTGGCGTGAAAGAGCCCGACTTAGATCCTTACGCTACAATCAAAGGTTCCATGGTTGATACACATAAGAAGCTTGATCCACTGGGCAGCTACAAACCCGTTATTCGGCCTTGGATTCAAGACTTTACAGCAAGCTGGCTCGGAAGTGGTCATTATGTGAAATATGGTAAAAAACAGGTGGAAGATCAAATCCGCGCTTTAAAAGATGAGAATGTGGATGAGTTCCTTCTCTGGAACGCCAATAATCGCTATACAGCCGATGTTGATTACGAAAAACAATGAATACAGCCCTTATTATTTATAGCTGATCTGATATACGTATGCTAAAGACCCGGCGTCTGCCGGGTCTTTTAACGGAAACTTATTGAACTATGTAACCTATTCCATGAAAAATCATAAAGAATGAGGCACAGAATTATGATACAGACCACCTCTTTAAAACAAAAGGCAGGACAATTTTTTCATATTTTATTCCCAATCCTTGTTACACAAATTGCTTTATCCGCGATCACCTTCTTTGATACTAATATGTCCGGTAAATTCGGAACCGTCGATCTGGCAGGAGTTGCGATAGGAACTAGTCTTTGGATTCCAATCCAAACCGGTCTCAGCGGTATTCTTATGGGGATCACACCTATTGTTTCACAGCTCATCGGGAGCAAAAAGGATAAGGATGTTGCCTTTCAAGTCACACAAGGTATTTGGCTGTCACTGATTGTTTCGATCATCGTCTTGCTGATTGGCAGCTTTGCCTTGTCACCTATTCTTAATTTTATGAACTTGGAGCCTGGTGTAAGAGATGTTGCTTTCCGCTTCCTCAGTGCTATTTCGTTCGGAATTATCCCCCTGTTTGGATATACGGTACTTCGTAGCTGTATAGACGCTTTAGGACAAACACGCGTATCCATGTGTATTACACTAATAGCTTTGCCTGTAAATGTAGGTTTGAACTATTTGCTCATCTTCGGGAACTTCGGATTTCCTCGTCTCGGGGGTGTTGGTGCAGGCGTAGCTTCAGCCATTACCTATTGGGTTATATTTGCCGTTGCTCTACTGTTCATATATCGTTCTCAGGCCTTTGTAAATCTCAGATTATTCCGTAATTTCTACTTCATATCGTTAAACAGCATTAAAGATTTGCTCAAAATCGGAGTACCCATCGGTTTCTCGATTTTTTTCGAAACGGCTGTCTTTTCCGCTGTAACCTTGTTAATGAGCCGATTTGACACCGTAACAATTGCCGCGCATCAGGCAGCAATCAATTTTGCAACAACACTCTATATGATTCCGCTCAGTATTTGCATCAGCCTTACCATCCTCGTCGGCTTCGAGACCGGGTCTGGCAGACAAAAGGATGCACGCCAATATGCCATAATGGGTATCGGGCTGGCGGCAATCCTTTCGCTGGCCACAGCTTTATTACTCTTGTTTGCCGGAAATCATGTAGCTGGTCTATATTCAGATGAACCCGATGTCATCTCGTTGATTCAGCATTTCCTGATCTATGCAATCTTTTTTCAAATCTCAGATGCAATTGCTACACCTACTCAAGGGGCGCTTCGCGGATATAAGGATGTTAACCCAGCCTTTATCATTTGTTTTATTGCCTATTGGGTAATTGGCTTACCTACAGGTTATGTACTTGCAACTTATACAGATCTAGGAGCATTCGGCTACTGGATTGGTCTTATTACCGGTCTTGCCATCGGTGCGACCCTGCTATTGTCTCGGCTTATCAAAGTTCAACGGCGTTATGCCGCACAATACACACAGGAACAACCACAGAGTTAACGATCCATATTACACAAAAAAGGAACAGTGCGCATCTCGCAGCTGTTCCTTTTTATATATAGGGTCGCTAATTATTGGGAAAGACGGGAAGCCAGCTCGTACAGCTCCAGGTCAAAGCCCTTTTTCGTATTCACAACGAGATCAATATCCGTAAGGGTTAATTCACCTTTGATGATACCACAAGCCTTGTCGGATTCACCTTCGATTAGCTTACGTACGGCAAAATCGCCAAGACGGCTAGCCAAATTCCGGTCTCCAGGAGTTGGTGTTCCACCACGTTGGATATGTCCGAGTACAGTAACACGTGCGTCCAGAGAAGCATGACGGTCTTTCAGAGCTTGAGCCACATCTTCACCTTTGCCAACGCCTTCGGCAACAATTACGATACTGTGACGTTTACCTCTGATAAAGTTATCGCGCATCCGGTCAGCAACTTCATTCAAATCATACGGCATTTCCGGCACAAGAATTGTTTCTGCTCCGGAAGCCAGTCCAGCATGCAGCGCGATATCGCCACAGTGGCGTCCCATAACCTCTACAATGGAAGAACGTTCATGGGAGGACATAGTGTCACGCAACTTGTTAATAGCGTCTACAACAACGCCAACCGCTGTATCAAAACCGATAGTGTAGTCTGTGAAGGAGATATCGTTATCAATCGTACCTGGCAAAGCCATAGTCTTGATACCGAGTTTACTTAATTTGTTAGCTCCTTTATAAGAACCATCTCCACCGATAACTACTAGACCATCGATACCCAGTTCATTAAGGATATCCGCGCCTTTTTGTTGGCCTTCCGGTTTCGTGAACTCCAGACATCTTGCAGACTGCAGAACAGTACCGCCACGTTGAATAATATCCCCTACACTGCGAAGATCCATTGGGAAAATATCGCGATTCAGCAGACCTTGATAACCACGTTGCACCCCAAATACCTCAATACCGAAATAAAGTGCGCTTCTTACAACCGCACGAACAGCGGCGTTCATTCCCTGTGAATCTCCACCACTAGTCAATACTGCGATTTTTTGAATTTTAGACATTCTGTTGTTCCTCCTTAAAATTGTGCGAAGTCTGATACTTCTTATAAAAATAACTTCGCGACATGGTTACAAAAAGCGTTTGCGTATCCAACGGCTGTTAGCGAAGAAGAACAGTCTTGTAAGCGGACTGCCTTTCATCAGGCTTTTAGATACAGAGCGAACTTCCCGCTGTTCGCTAACTTTCGGATCAGATAAATAAAGTGCCAGCAATCCCTCAATCACCATACGATGCATCGAAGACTCTGGAAGATTACGAACATCCTTACGGGCCCACTCAACCATTGCAGCGATCCGACTCAGCATGGTATCCGTGTCATCATAATAATTGCAGAAATTAAGATCACCGCCTGCTCGGTCCTCTTCCTGATCAATCAGATAATCCAGCATAATGTGCAGACCACATACATGCGGAAAATACGCGGCTCGAATCGAAGCCGCAGAAGCTTGGTTCAGCTTCGGATCACATGCGGATAGAAATAACATAAATACACCTAGCGTTGATCCCGTTGCAGCCGAAAACTCATTCCATTGCAGATGCGGCGCTCGACTGCCCTGTTCCTCCCACCACTCCTTCAGGGCTGTTTCCCTGAGTTCCGGGCGGATGTGCTTATACACTTGTAAATCTGTATAGAGCACAGCCAGTTCTCGAATCTCCGCTGCAGCAGCGGAATAACCTGGCAACAAAGAAATCATTTCTTGGCATTTACGAACCAGCCTGTACAAATATCCGCCGTCATTCTGTTCACTTCGAAGCGCATAATAATTACCTGGCTCAGCATTTGGATCAATAGCATCCAGCATAGATTGATGCAGCAGCCTGAAATCTGCAGGATCAAGCGAAGTACTGCGATCACATAAGTTGTCCAGATAATCACTGATAGTTTGATAAGCAACAATTAGCGGAATCAGTATATGTTTCATCGATAAATTGCCGGCGGCATAAATACCACCGCCTATGCAATGAAACTCTTTAGTTTCAATGCTGGCAAGTGCTTGCTTCCGGAGCTCGGGATCGGGAATCCCGTTCGCATCTTGGCGCCAGAAATGGAGACATTCTCTCACTTCCGGCAGCACGTACTTATAGACCCTGTTCATAAGTCCCAGTGGACCACGCGGGCTAAGGTAACGGCCTTGCTCTAATTCACTCAATGACAGTGCCTCCACATTGTTGTCTCCTTATCCAAATCACCACTTATTATAATATGATCAGGCGTATTTGTACAAACAACAAAATCACTTTCGTAAAATCATGAAAGATTCAGAAATACAGCAGTTTTTAAAAACATCTCCCCATTGCTTTATGCTATACTAGGCATATTTCAATTTCGGAGGAGTGCAATCCATGTTTTCAAAACGGACCGGCAGCCTTTACAGTGATCAAAACTGGCTGCGTTCCTTTCTCTTTACCATATATGGTACCAGCGTCCTTGTAGTATCCTACTTTCCTTTATTCTACACACATTTAGGGTTTAGCAGTTCTCAGATAGGCTACTTGTATTCCCTCGGTCCCCTTATCTCCATCCTATCCAATCTATTCTGGAGTATGATAAGCGATAAGTTAGGCACCGTTCGAAAGATCATGTTCATACTACTTGCGGGTCAATTAGTAACTGGTCTTCTATTAGCCAGAGCGGCCGAATTTTCATCTGTCATGCTTATTTTGTCCTTCTTCTACTTCTTCTATTACCCAGTTTTTCCGCTTGCCGATACAATGGCTATCAAAGTTGCCGAAAGACACGGACGGAACTTCATTACCATTCGCGTTTTTGGCTCCTTAGGCTATTCTTTCTTTGCTCTAACCGTTGGCTATGCATTAAGAGCATTGGGCTCTACTTGGAGCTTGACCCTATGTATCATCATCATTATTGCTGCACTTTTAATTACCCTAGGTCTTAAGGATGTTAAGAGACCTGCTGTTATAGAAACAACGAATCAAGATAAGGACACAGCTGAAGCTGATAATAGCAAAAATGGACTTAAAGATATATTGTTGCAAAAAGAGGTGTTGTGGTTCTTCGGCTGTGTGTTTGTACTCGCGTTGGGCCATAGAATGAACGAAGCCTTTCTGACGATCAGTCTAAAACAACTAGGCGCAGGTGAGGAAATCATTGGCTGGGCATTGCTCGCGTCAGCTCTTAGTGAGATCCCTGTATTATTTATCCTCAGCAGATACGGCGACAAATTCAAAGAATTGCCCTTGCTGGCCTTGGGGAGTCTGATGTATGCTCTGCGTTTTCTTTTGATGTCCCTGGCGGATCATCCAGGCTCAATGATTGCCATTCAAGCCATGCACAGTATATCATTTGGTGTTTTTTATGTAACATCTGTCCGTTATATCACCCGGATTATCCCGGATCGCCTGCGGGCAACAGGTCTTGCCATTTTCACCGTCGTTTGGTCAAGTGCCTCTGGGCTGCTTAGCGGTACCTTTGGCGGCATTATTTATCAAGAGGCGGGGCGTTATATTTTTTATATAGTGGCTACGGGTTTCAGCTTACTTGCTTTTGCAGGGTTTCTGGGACAGCATTTATTGAAATCCAACCTGGAGCCGATCAATTATTTCAGAAAAAAGAACAAAAAAGCCTCCCTGTAATTAGGGTTGCTGTTATTCCATAATACAAAAAGGTCGTTGCACTCCCCTTCACTGGAGTGCAACGACCTTTTTCATTTTGGATAACTTCTATAGCGGGCGTAAAAAAACACAGTTCCCGAAAGAACTGTGTTCTGTAAGTTGGTAACCACTCTTGCAAGGGCTTGCCAAGTAAATTATATATTTGTAGCAGACAGCTTAGCTGTCCTGCTGTTTCTTATAATTTTACTACGTTTTCAGCTTGCGGTCCGCGACTACCATCAGTGATGTCGAATTCTACTTCTTGACCTTCGTCCAAAGTCTTGAATCCTTCACCTTGAATTGCTGAGAAGTGTACGAATACATCTTCGCCGCCTTCTACTTGAAGAAAACCATAACCTTTTTCTGCGTTAAACCATTTTACTGTACCTTTCAATTGAACAACCTCCTAAAAATAACCGCCATATATGGCGTATAACTATAGTATACTGCAATCTTCTGTTCAAATCAATCAAACCCAACCCTTAATATATGATTTAATTTGCTTTTCCCTTCTCCAGTGCGTTATCATTGAGCCAAAAGCCAAAAATCGCCAGGGTGGTAATGATAATGATCAAAAAACATGAAATATACAAAACAGACAAATGGAATATGATGACGGTAGAAGTTCAAGGCCGCTACATTGTACTCCGCGAAATTTCCGATCAATGGGGAGAAGAAACACATACCTTCCTGAGTCGTCCAGCGATGATGCAATGGGTGAATAACCGCTTCAACAAAGAATCTTATAAAGACAATGAAGAAGAGTACAAAAACATCATTGCAGCTTTCAAACAGGTATAACAGGAAATGAATAACGAAAATCTCACGATTTATGTTGTCCTAGTCCTCTGTCTAGGCGCAGTATTAATTATGACCAAGGATCGTGTCCCGCCGAAACTAAAGCGGGGCATGGCCATGGCTGCGGTCGTAATGATTCTGTTTGCTTTCATCTTTGTTATTTATAGCTTGTTGGCATAACTACCATATAAAGAAGACTAAATATTAATAATCAGGACTTAGCAGGACATAATAAGCTGACTCTACTTTTCAAAGAGGAGGACGTCATGCCTATTACACTCAAGTCCATCCCTCTTCTACTTGTGCTCAGCTTGCTACCGGGTGAAATATCATCCACAGTATTGCCGAGGGAGATTATGCCTACTACATCTCATCATTCTAGGAGGGTTTCTATGGAACAATTATTGAAGAGAAGTGAAGTACCTGCTGAGAATCGTTGGAAGCTTGAAGATATATTTGCCTCTCAGAAGGATTGGGATGCAGAATATGCTGAAGCTAAATCACTGATCAAAAAAGCTGCTGATTTCCAAGGTAAACTTGATTCCGCAGAAGCTGTGAAACAATGTTTTGAGCTGGATGACAAGCTGTCCGTCTCCACTGAGCGACTCTTTGTCTATGCTCATATGCGTCAGGATGAAGACACTGCTAATCCTGAATATCAAGCTTTGTCCTCCAAAGCGAAGAAGCTTGGGATCGAAGCAGGCGAAGCCTTTTCTTTTGTAACCCCAGAAATCTTGGCACTGCCTATTGAGAAGCTGGATCAATTTATTGCTGATCCTGAACTGTCCGCTTACACCTTCACTTTAAAAGAGATGAAACGTGAGAAAGCGCATGTATTGTCCAAGGCTGAGGAAGCTCTGCTTGCCCAAGTTGGAAACCTAGCACAAGCGCCTCAGAACATTTTTAGTATGCTGAACAACGCAGATCTGAAATTCCCTAAGATTAAAGATGAAGATGGCAAAGAGGTCGAGCTGACTCATGGCAACTATATCAAGTTCTTGGAAAGCTCCGATCGCGAGGTTCGCAGAAATGCTTTTAAAGCAGTCTATGACACCTATCGTAAGCAAAAAAACACCATCGCAGCAACGCTTAGCGCCAATGTGAACAAAAACGTCTTTTTCTCACACGTCCGCAAGTATCCATCTGTAATGGAAATGTCTCTTTACGGTGATAACATTCCAAAAGAGGTATACACCAACCTGATCGATACGATTCATGAGAGTCTTCCTTTAATGCACCGTTACATGAAGTTGCGTCAAAAGCTGCTTGGTGTGGATGAGTTACATATGTATGACCTATTTGCACCACTAGTAGATGAATATAAGCTGGATATCACGTACGAAGAAGCGAAGAAAATTACCAAAGAAGGCCTCAAACCGCTGGGTGAAGATTATCTGAATGTGCTGCAAAAAGGCTACGACAATGGCTGGATTGATGTCTATGAGAACGAGAATAAACGCTCTGGAGCTTACAGCTGGGGCCCTTATGGCACACACCCATACGTCCTGCTGAACCATAACGATAATCTGAACAGTATGTTTACTCTGGCACATGAGATGGGTCATGCTCTACACTCTTATTTTTCAGACAACGCTCTGAACTATCGGGATGCACAGTATACCATTTTCCTTGCAGAGGTTGCTTCAACTACCAATGAAGCTTTGCTTATGGATTATCTACTCAAAAAGTCTACAGATCCTAAGGAAAAAATGTATCTGCTCACTTACTATGCCGATCAGTTCCGGACAACGATTTTCCGGCAAACGATGTTCGCAGAATTCGAAAAGATCATTCATCAGCGTGTTGAAGAGGGCGATTCGCTTACCCCTCAAGATCTTTCAAGTATCTACTACGACCTGAATGTCAAATACTACGGCAAAGAAATGGTTGTGGATCAGGATATCGAGATGGAATGGGCACGAATTCCGCATTTCTATAACAGCTTCTATGTTTACAAATATGCAACAGGCTTCTCGGCAGCGACTAGCTTTGCCAAACAAATCCTTGAAGAAGGTAAACCGGCGGTAGATCGTTACCTCGGCTTCCTGAAGAGCGGTGGCAGTGATTACTCCATCAATATTTTGTCAAAAGCAGGCGTTGACATGTCGTCTCCTGAGCCGATTCGCGAAGCGATGAGTGTGTTCGAAAGTGTTATCGAGCAAATGGAACAGTTGACCAAATAAGGCAGAGAGCTTAGTATTACATTAATCCCTTGCCCTATCTGGGCAGGGGATTTTATATTGTTATATCCCCCTGAGGAGGAAGAATTCAATGAGAATTCAATGGTCACTAATTGCGGGTCTAATCTTCGCGCTGCTAACCGCCATATTCGCAGTCATTAACGTTGATCCCGTTCAAGTCAATTTCGGTTTTGATGTGGTTAATATACCACTTATACTCGTTATTCTTGGCTGCGCGTTAATTGGCGGAATCATCGTGGGCTCTTACGGCATTTTTCGTCAATACAAACTACAAAAGCAAATTAAAAGCTTAACTGCTGAGCTTACCAAGCTTCGTGATGCCGACACTTCACTGGATTCTTTTAACACAGACAATGATGGCTTAACAGGAGGGCTTAACTAATGATTACCATTCAACCTAATGAAGACTACATACTTTCCATCCTAAAAAAATTACTCGACACCCCCAGCCCAAGCGGTTTCACCGCACAGGTAATGACACTAGTTGCTGAAGAAGCAGCTGCGCTGAACGTACCTTTAAGCTGGAATGAAAAAGGCGGCGTAATTCTTAACGTCCCTGGCTTAGATCCCTCTCGTACTATTGGCATCAGCGCTCACGTGGATACACTTGGTGCCATGGTCCGCTCGATTAAAGCTAATGGTACACTGCGTCTGACCTCTGTAGGTGGCTTCGCCATGCACAGCATTGAGAATGAATACTGCACGATCCATACCCGTAGCGGCAAAACTTATACAGGAACCATCTTAACCAGTCATCCATCTGTTCACGTATATCCAGACGCCCGTGACTTTAAACGATCAGAGGAGAACATGGAAGTACGTATTGATGAGCTGGTATCTTCTAAAGAAGACGTACTCAAGCTTGGCATTTCCGTCGGAGATTTCATTTCTTTCGATGCACGTGCAGTGATTACGCCTAGCGGCTACATTAAATCCCGTCATTTAGATGACAAAGCAAGCGTGGCTGCCCTTCTCGGATTGCTGGAAAGTATTAAACGTGAAGGCTGGAAACCTCTCCACAACCTTTCTTTCCTCATCTCTAACTACGAGGAAGTGGGACATGGTACAGCTTGGATTCCTGGTGAAATCAATGAAATGATTGCCGTCGATATGGGCGCCATGGGTGATGATCTCAGCTGTAAAGAAACCGATGTATCCATCTGTGCAAAAGACTCTTCCGGCCCTTACGATTATGTTATGACAGGCCGTTTGATTGAACTGGCAGAAGCACTCGCAATTCCTTATGCCGTTGATATTTATCCTATGTACGGCTCCGATGCTTCCGCAGCGCTCAGAGGCGGAAACAATATCCGTGCAGCATTGATTGGCCCAGGTGTACATGCCTCCCACTCCATGGAACGTACGCATAAGCAAGCTGTAGTGAACACTGCTAAGCTTCTCGCTGCTTATGTGGGGACAAACTGAGGGTAGCTCTGGCAAGCTGAACCAGCTCTGGAGGCGCAGACAGGGACTTATCGTCTCACTTCTGATGTTATTGATAGTGGGGTTAGCGCTATCGTTGTTTCTAGTATTTAGAAATCACAAGGAAGATCCCTTTAAAGGTCTTCCTCACGCCTATAGCTTTTTGGAAACAGTGAGTACAGATAACGTTCAGCTCTATATGATGTCACTTTCACCTGAAGATATTAAGCTCAAGGCCGCGGGTGTCCCTTTACGGCAAGTTAATGCATATGGGATTAACGGTGGTTTTTTCTATCAAGATGCGCTTTTATCCATGGCTATCATGAATGATACTCCAGTCAACGGAGCTCAGAAAGGTTATGGGTCTGGCTGGTTCAATGCTAAATATGCACGTGGAACCCTTGTCTGGGATGGTGCCACAAGTAGCTTCTCCGTACAGGTTGTCTCTTCTGGAGAAGAATTGAAGATTACTGATCGCCAGCATTATTTTGCGCAAGGTGGCATTAGTATGAATCTGGGGCACGAAGACTTATGGGAAGCGGCAGTAGCTGAAGAGCATCTTCCTTACGCTGATGAGAAACGCCTGCGCTCAGGCATGGTGTATGACAACACAGGAAAGCTCTGGCTGATTGTTACCCCAACGCTCTCAACAGCGGCAGAGTTCCGCTCAGCGATCCTCCAGACAGTTCCTGCTAAGGGTCCGGAGGGCATCTTCTTGGACGGAGATGGCTCTTCCCAGATGAATGCGAAGGAAATCATTGTACCCGGCGATTCTCGGTCTGTAGTACAAATGATTGCTGTGGACGGAACGAAATAAATAAGTAGAAAAATAAAAGAGTAGAATTCTCCAATTAGTGGAGGACCCTACTCTTTTTTTTGTTTATTGGTGGTTCACTTGTTCTTCAACAGACACTGCCGGAATTTCCGGTGGTCATCACTTTCGGCTGGTGCTTACGGACCCAGATGGCGTTATTCGCAAATTATTAGCCTTTGGAGCATTCTTTCGGACCCAAGCGACGTTATTCACGCAAAAAAGGAACGTATTGGGTGCTTTTAGTGTCAATAGCGACTGTGGTGTCCGTTAACATTCCAAATGGGTTATAATGCTGCGTTTAAGGTCAGCTGTGTCCGGGTAGTGATTTGTAAGAATCACTGTGAATTAAAAGCCGGCCTCAATCCCAGACTTGCTCCAGCTTATCTGAATAATAAGAAATGGCCTTACTGTAACTTCTTATCCCTTCATCCGCAGAGGTTTCTGCCAACAGCTTAAGCAGCAGCTCCATCGCTTGACTATGCTCTCCAAGATTGTGCAAGGTCATGGCTAGGAACGCCGGAAATTCCTTATTCTCCGGGTACTCCTGAACAGCCTGCATCAGAAGACCTTTTGACTTCTCGTATTCTCCGAGTGTCCGGTAGGTGCTGCCCAGTCCCAATAGAGCGCCAACTCTCTGCTCAGAAGGTAATCCTAACGCCAAGCTTTTCTCATAAAAGGGTACTGCCACCCGCTCCAAACCCAGCACATCATGCGTCCAGGCCAATTGATATAAAAGTTCAGCGTCCCCAGCATTCTGCTCATATAGCTCAAACAGCATCATTTTGGCTTCTTCCGCTTTATCAGCGTTGCGTAGGGCTACAGCAGCTTTAAGTTTATCTTCCACACAGAGCCCTCCCCTATTTTCATTCAAAGCCATCCAACGGGTTTAAGCCTTACCAGCGATTTTCTCCGCAAGCTCGTTCAGATAGGTCCAGCGTTCCATAAGACGCTCCAGCTCTGCTTCGGCTAGGCGTTGCTCCTCTACTAGCTCCTGCAGCCTTCCAGAGTCAGCAAAAGCCGCCTCCATCTGTACACTAATATCCGTCAAACGTTGCTCTGCAAGCTCAATTTGCTCATCAATGCCCTCATATTCACGCTGTTCCTTGAAGCTGAATTTGAGTTTTGTTTTGGGAGCCGTTGAAGCTGCAGGGTTGCTGGCAGTGTCCGCGGCCTCTTTTTGCTTTGAGCTTCCTTCTTTGTTCGGTTCTCCAATGCGTGACGGTACATTTTTGGCCAGCCATTCTTCATATTCCGTATAATCGCCAACGTGAATCCGGATATCGCCATTTTCAAAAGCAATCAGCTTATCTATCGTACGGTCCAAGAAATAACGGTCATGGGATACGGTAAAGACGACACCCGGAAATTCATCCAGATAATCTTCCAAAACAGCCAATGTGCCGATATCCAAATCGTTCGTAGGTTCATCCAAAAGCAATACGTTAGGAGCTCCCATCAATACACGAAGCAGATACAAGCGTCTTTTTTCGCCCCCGGACAGCTTGGAGATCGGTGTCCATTGCATCGCAGGAGGGAACAAGAAGCGTTCCAGCATTTGACCAGCCGTAATCACACTGCCGTCTGCTGTCCGTATCACTTCTGCTTCTTCCTTCACGTATTCAATGGCACGCATACTGTCATCCATATCCTGATGCTCTTGTGTAAAGTAACCAAGCTTAACCGTAGCGCCAAGCTGAACTTCACCTTTATCGGGTTGCAGCTGACCTGCAATCATATTTAAGAGTGTTGATTTGCCGCTGCCGTTCGGGCCGACGATGCCCACTCTATCCTGGGGTACAGCGATATAGCTGAGATCTTTGATTAGCTGACGACCATCCAACGCTTTCGACAAGTCATTAATTTCAATGATCTTGCGACCTAAACGTGTAGAAGCCACAGAGATATCCAATGAACCGTTCGAGCTGCTTCCCGTACTCTCTTTCAGCTTCTCGAAGCGGTCGATTCTTGCCTTCTGTTTTGTTGAACGGGCTTTGGCACCGCGACGAATCCAAGCCAGCTCTGTACGCAACAGATTCTTACGCTTCTGTTCAGCAGAGGCTTCTCGTTCTTCTCGATCGGCTTTAAGCTCTAGAAACCGTGAATAGTTAGCTTCATAACGATAAAGCTGGCCACCATCCAGCTCTAGCATGACACTAGCCACACGCTCCAGGAAGTAACGATCATGCGTCACCATCAAAAGAGCGCCGCGCCGTTTCTGCAAATATTGCTCCAACCAAGCCACGGAATCCGTATCAATATGGTTGGTAGGCTCATCAAGAATCAGCAGTTCAGAGGGGGTAATCAGTGCAGCTGCCAGAGCCACACGTTTACGTTGTCCACCAGAAAGTGTGTCCATTAACGCATCAAACTTTAAGATGCCTAGCTTGGTAAGCACGCTTTTGGCTTCACTCTCCAAATGCCATGTTCCCGCAGCGTCGATCGCCTGCCCAATCTTTACTAGTTTTCCTTCCAGTTCAGCATTACCAGGCTGCTGTTCAAGCTGGGACATAGTCTCCATATACTCACGCATGGTAGCAAGGTCTGGATCATCCCCGGCGAACACTTGCTGCAAAACTGTATTCATAGGATCATAAGGAGGATTCTGCGCCAAATATTGTACTCTTACATTATTCCCGATGGCAATTTGTCCACCATCCGGAGTATCCAGACCGGCAATAATCCGTAAAAAGGTTGATTTACCCGTTCCATTCACACCGATCAAGCCAATTTTATCCCGATCGTCCATACCAAATGAAGCGTCGCTAAAGAGTACTTTCTCGCCATAACTCTTGGAAAGATGTTCCACGGTCATAATATTCATGCTATTTCCTCGCTTGCCTTATATTTTCATAAAACCGGCCCGCATCTAACCAATGCTATTTATCCGGTCTATCATCCTATCCAAAATTCAGGTGATCATGGCCCCTCTAATAAAAAGACCAGCAGCGAAATCAGCGCGTTTATACGCGTCCTCCTCCGTAAAAGACGGATCAAATAAAATATCCATCTTCAAACGATCCAGCATCCCTATGTAGGACTGTGCCATAAGCTCAGGCTCGGATGCTCCACCTTCTAATAATACCTTGACCACATCTTGCATGTATTGCTCCATAAATTGAGTCATATACGCCACTAATTCAGGATTATTGTTAGGGGCACGGAAAAAGAGCTTCGTATGCCGCTTGCGTTCATAATAATAATTCAAGTGATGTTTAGCAATGATCGACAGTTTACTGGCCAAAGTATCACTAGCCTTCAGCCTTTCCTGTAATTGCAGGAGAAACCCCTCACAATCGCGGCGCGTCACTGCCATGAATAAATCTTCCTTGCTCTTGAAGTATAAATAAACGGTGCCCTTTGCTATCCCGGCTTGCTCCGCCACTTCCGACATCTTCGTTTCGTAAAATCCACCTGAACCGAAGAGCTCGTATGCGGCATCCAGAATAGCAGTATGTTTTTGATTGGATGCGCTACTCATCGGTCCCTCCCCAAACTGTGCCGTTCAAAGCTTAAATTCAAATGCTAAATGATCATGCTCAGCAGTAAGGCTGCCGCACCTCCTAGGATAGAGCTGATGGCATTGACTGCGTCATTGCTCATCCACTTCCAGCCTCTTGCGTGTACAGCTGGAGCCCCACAATGCTGTGAGCCTTCCACTTCGCGGCCGCATACGGTACAGCGGTTCATCTGCTGCACGGTTGCACCAAGGATAGAGTCGGCAAAGGCGCCGACTAATCCTCCGGCAAGTCCTGCTAGGGTAAGCAGCACGAAAGAGTGATCCGGCATGCCGGATATCATACGCAGCAGCCAAGCTGACGCACCGATGAGTGCGCCTCCTGCTGCTGCCGCCAGCGTACCCAAGCTGGATACACCGCCCGAAGCTCCGGCAGGAAGAACTTTACCCGTAAGGACAGAACGAGGCGGTTTCTTGCTCAGTGTTCCGATCTCCGTAGCCCATGTATCCGAGGTTACTGTAGCCATTACACCAATAAATAGGAACCCCCATAGCTCATTCGGGAAGATCGCATTCAGAAAAACCAGAACCATGCCAAGTCCACCGTTAGCAAAGACCTGCCCGGCATCGCGGCGGCCCGTCTTAGCATACGTCAGCTCTAATTCTGCTTTATTATCATGATGAAGTTTGGACAGCAGGCTTGAAGTGATGAAGAAAATCAGTAATATCCCAAACCAAAAAGCATTTCCGGCACCAAAATAAATAGTGCCCATCACTACCGCGGCAATCATGCCAGAGAGACTTAAAGACTGCTTCCAATATGCCGCTCCCGCAACAATCAAAGCGCCTAAAGCGCCAATAACCCACTGCATAGATTCATCTCCAACAGATCTATTAACCGATCAGGCAAGTCCCCATCAGCTTGTCGCCCCAGTACAGCTCGAAAGCGTCGCCAGCTACAGTAGGACCCACGCCTGCCGGAGTACCTGTAAATATCACATCGTCTTTCCCTAGCCCGTAGCGCTCGGCGATAAAATCAACAATTTTTTGAAGTGAAAAAATCATGTTTTTAACATTGCCGCGTTGTACTTCCACCCCATTTTTCACCACTGTAAAATCAGTTCCCTCCAGCTCTTCCTTATCTGGAAACGCTATGTAAGGGGTGAGTGGTGCGGCATTTTTAAAGCCTTTAGCTGGCGTCCACGGCAAACCTTTCTTCTGCAGATCATTATGCACATCACGCAGCGTGAAATCCAGTCCCAGTGCCATTACATCTACCAGATCCTCCACGCTCATGCCTGGTGTATAATCACGTGCAATACGCAGTACAAGTTCACCTTCATAATGAATCTGACCCGCATCCTTTGGCAGCTTAATTACTGCTTTATCGAGGGAAACAGCCGCATGTGAGGGCTTCATGAAGATGAGCGGCTCCACGGGCACATTGTTACCCAATTCCTCCGCGTGTAGCTTGTAGTTGCGTCCAACACAATATAAATTATTAACAGCAGCGCACATAAACAGTCAGCTCTCTTTCCCATCGAATTGGATTATTTATACCTTCAGAAAGGTGTCGCCCCATATATCCGGGCGGTTTGTACAGATCATTATATCAGAATGCATGTCGGCTAAGCGACGCATCTCTTTCGCTTTGTTCACAGTCCAAGCCATAATTTCCACCCCACGCTCGGACAAAAGCTTAGCCAGTCTAGGATTCAGCCGCGAGAAGCTAATCGAAAGTAAAGAGCAATCCAGTTCATGCAGCCTGCGTGCAGGATTGCCAAATCTGGAATCAAAGATCAATCCGGTGCGAAAACGGGGATCAATTTCCTTGACTTTTTTTAATGCTCCAGTATCAAAAGAGGTCAAGATCACGTCGTCCCGCATACCTTTTGCAGAAATAAGATCCGTCACCGTCTTCTCAATGCCAGGATACATATCTCCCACTGTTTTCAGTTCAATATTCAGATGCAATCTTCCGGAGGCTAGTGACAGCACCTCTTCCAAAGAAGGCACCCGCTCGCCCTGAAAAGAACGCCCTTTCCAGCTCCCCGCATCCAGACGCCGGATATATTCCCAGTCCATGTTCTTCACCTTGCCATGACCATTGGTCGTCCGGTCTAACGTATAATCATGAATGACAACAGGAACGCCGTCTTTGGAGAGCTGGACATCAATTTCCATCCAGTGCACATAGGGCATGGCAATCGCCATCCGAATGGCTGCCAATGTATTCTCTGGAGCTTTACCGGAAAACCCTCGATGGGCTACACACAAATTGTTCATCATAAGGACCTCCCAGGAACCCTATTTGGTAACTTGAGTGACTTTACCGTCGCTACCGATCTTTACCCGTCCTGCGGATAGAGCTTCTACTCTTTTTAACAAAAGCTTTCCATCCACTTCGTTCATCGGCACAGGCTGTGCTAGCTCGGCTTTCATAGGCTTCAGCTTTAAGGAGCATTGACCTTTTACACTACATTCCGCCTGAAAAACCGCAGTTTCCCAAGTGGCAGGCACTGTAGATCTCGTAAAAATAAAATTCCCGGTGCTGTAGGCAATCCATTTGCCCTTGTATGGCTCCACGCCTTGCAGCACATGTGGATGGCCGCCAATGACAAGATCGGCTCCTGCATCGATAAAGCTATGGCCCAGCGACTGTTGCGTTTTATCATATTGTTCTACCCGTTCTTTACCCCAATGGACCACTACGACCACCAAATCGGCTTTCTTTTTGGCTGCAGCAATAGCCTTCAGTCCTTCTGCACTATCGTATACGGAGGCAAGTCCCGGCTTATTTTTCCCTGCCATCCAATCCGACGCAGGAATCACCCGGGTGAATCCCAGCAAAGCGATCTTAATGCCCTTACGTTCAAAATATTGCGCCGAATATGCTTCTTTACTGTTAAGCCCCGCACCCACATAAGGAATTCCTCTTTCAGCAAGGTGGTTAAGGGTATCCCGCAAGCCTTGCTCTCCTTGATCAAGCGTGTGATTATTCGCCATATTTACTGCGTCCACACCCGCTGTCTTAAGCGCATCCAGAGCGAGTGGTGATCCTTTGAATACAAATTGCTTATTAGTGGCACTTACGCCACCTGTGGTCACTGGAGTTTCCAGATTCAAGATCGTAAGATCATCTTTCTTGAACAGACCCTCCAATGCGGCATACGAATAATCATAACCTTTCTTCTCCAGCAGTTCTCCAGCTTTCCCGGAAAATATAACATCTCCACCAAAATTCAAAGTTACCGTCTTACCAGACGCGTTATCATCTGACGGCAGACCAGACACTACATCATTATTTGCTGCTTCCGAGCTGTCCTCATCCTTCGCAGGGGTCGCTGTCGCTTCAGGAGCTTGTGTTTCAATGATCTCTTCGGGCTCCTTCTGCGGTGTAGGCGTTGGCTCTGGAGTTGCCGTAGGAGAAGGGCTTGGCGTCTCTGTAGCTTCAGGCGTTGCAACTGCAACCACCGGAGGTGCTGTCTGAGGCTGATCACTACTCTCTGGTATAGGCGTAGCTGTCGCTTCTGCTACCGGAGGCGGTGAGGCGCTTTTCTTGTCAGGGTCATTCGTAAAGCTATAAGTCAATAACACGGTAATCATCAAAAGAAGACCTGCATTGATCCAAGCCCAGGCCGTTCTGCGCTTGCGTTTGCTCTTATGTTTGTTCTTTTGTCTAGAACGCGATCGCGGCGGATACATGGTTTCTGTGATCTCCTCTACTCTCAAATTGTTTTTATTATAGCATATCTATCACAGCACCCTACAAATAAGAGAGTCGATAAAAATAGAAAATTTTACTAACTAAAGAAAAACAGTGAAGCGCCTCATGCTTCGCTTCACTGTTTTATTTAGTCATCGTACTCACATTTCATTCATTAGCTGTTTAGCAACGCTTGCCGCAATAAGCTTGGACTGCTTGATGCAATCCGGCATTGCTATGCCATTAAATCCGGCGCCAATGACATACACACCAGGAAGCGAAGCCGCTAATTCTTTGCGGAATTCGGTAATATTATCAAGATGTCCTATAGGATACTGCGGCATGGAATGCTCTAAGCGGGTGATTTCCGTAAATATTGGATTCGCAGTAATGCCCATGATCTCTCGCAAATCTTTAAGCACAAGCTCCGTCAAAGCCTCATCAGGCAGCTGAACATTCTGTTCATCACCAGAACGACCCACATAACAGCGCAAAAGCACCTTATCATCAGGAGCCGTATGCGGCCATTTCGTAGATGTCCATGTGCAGGCAGTAATATTCCGCCCTTCTTTACGAGGCACAAAAAAACCTGATCCATCATATTCGTTAACAATATCCTTTTTGTTAAAAGCCATGACTAGATTCGCTACTGAAACATAATCCACCGCTTCCAGCGCCGTAACCTCCATATGGGGACGAAGTAAGTCAGCAGCCGTAAAATTAGGCGTAGTGATATATACATCATCCGCAAGCAACCGTTCGCCATTCTCCAGCTCTACCTCATAAATAGAAGGACTCCCAACAGCCTGAATAGAAACTACGTTAGATTCCGTCCGTTGTTCTACATCATGCAGCTCATAAATCAGACTATGCACGAGACTTTGCAGCCCTTTGCGGAACGTCAAGAAGGTACTCTGTGTAGTACCTTTCTGTGCCTTTTTATTCTTTCGCCCTGTGCGCATTCCACGAATAAGGCTGCCATACTGTTGTTCTAATTGTCCAAATTGCGGAAAAGTAGCATGCAGGCTAATTTTTTGTATATCTCCGGCGTACATGCCAGAGAGGAGCGGCTCGGTTAAGTTCTCCAGCACTTCAGACCCTAGACGGCGCTCAATAAGCTCACCAAGCGATTCGTCTTCATCATTACGCCGCGGAGGAAGAATAAAATCCATCATCGCACGTATTTTGCCCCCAAACGAAACTAACCCACTTGATAAAAAAGGTTTCAGTTCGGTAGGGATACCGAGTACAAGACCGGTTGGCAGAGGATTAAGCTTGTCCCGCTGCAAGATATATCGCTTCTTAGCAAGAGGGTTAGTGGATACCAGCTCGTGATCCAATTCCAATTCCTTAGCCAGCTCGCACATCTCCGCCCTTTCCGCCAGAAATGAATCCGGTCCCTTTTCAATCACAAAACCATCGCGATGTAAGGTTTCAATCTTTCCACCGAGGTTTTTCTCTTTCTCAAGCAAGACAATATCAGGCTTAATACCCGCTTCTTTATAAAATTTACGAATATAAAAGGCGGCGCTGAGTCCGCTCAGCCCTCCGCCTATGATAACAATTTTTCTTGTGGGGCCAATCATGATTGAGCGGCCTTCATCTGCTCCAGTCGTTTACGAATTACATCGCTCAATACAGACATATATGCGGGATCACTATTCAGTGAGTCAATCCGCATAAGACGCATATCAAGCTCTGCAGCTACGGCTGTTGCCTCAATATCGAGATCGTACAGTACCTCTAAATGATCGGATACGAATCCGATAGGGGCCACCAATACGTATTCCACCTGTTCTTTACTAAGCTGTTGCAGCGTGTCCAGAATATCTGGACCAAGCCACGGTTCAGCTGTGCGGCCAGCACTTTGCCAAGTAAACTGCCAGTTGGTTACGCCTGCTTGAGCTGCAATTGCCTGCGAAGTTTCCAGCAGCTGATCCCGATATGGATCACCCATAGCCAGAATACGTTCTGGAAGACTATGAGCGCTGAATAATACGCGAATCTCATCACGGGTCGCGCCTGCTTCAATATATTGATCCAGCTTCGCCGACACTCTTTGGCTTAACACATCGATCAATTCAGGATGCATATGGTAACTCTCTACAAAACCCATGTCAATCTTGCATGCATCAGCCTTTTCCTGCGCACGCTTGATGTAGCTCCCTACACTCATACTGGAATAGTGTGGCGCCAAAACAATACCCACTGCTTGAGTAATGCCATCCTTCGCCATAGCCTCCACGCCGTCCTCAATAAAGGGACTGGCATGCTTCAAGCCTTGATAGCAGACAAATTCAACATCTGCTCCCGCTTTATCCGCATTTAATGCTGCTTGTAAAGCTTCTACTTGCCGGTCTGTATTCTCCCGCAGTGGGAATACCCCCCCGACGATTGCTTCATAACGGTCGGTTAACTCTTTAAGCTGCTCCGCTGTTGGCGGATTCCCCCGTCTAATATGCGTGTAATAAGCTTTAACATCTTCTAGGCTCTTAGGAGTGCCATACGACATGACGAGAACACCTATTTTTACTGTCACGGATTCCGTCCCCTTTACAATTTAATAGCGTGGAACATATAAATTCTTATATTTTTACGAACGCTGCTTAGCCGTTTCTTGTAATACTTCCTGAGAATAAGCGTGAATATACTCCGTCAATTCTCTAAGTTTGTCTAATGAGGCCTCCGGGAATAATCCATGGCCCAGATTGAAGATATAACCTGGCTCAAGCACACCTTCATCGATCAGTGCTTTCGCGCGTTCTTTCAAGAGGTCCATCGGAGCTGTAAGCAAATATGGATCAAGATTTCCTTGAATCGCAAATTTATTGCCTATTCTGCGTCGGCCTTCAGTCAAGCTAACTCGCCAATCCAGCCCGATTACGTCTGCTTGAAGCTTCGTTAGGCTTGGCAGCAATTCTCCAGAGCTTACGCCAGGAAAGTATATTTTAGGTACATCAAGATCAGATAATTCGGAAAAAATACGAGAAACCGTCGGCAGCACGTACGTTTCAAAATCGCGTGGAGCAAGCGCACCAACCCAACTGTCGAACAATTGGAAGGCTTTTCCTCCACTCCGCACATGACTTCGGAGGTAAGTGATAATCATATCGCCCAGCTTGTCCATCAGCATTTCCCAGACACGAGGTTCACTGTACATTAGCTCTTTCGTACGGATATATCCTTTGGAAGGTCTACCTTCGATCAAATAGCTGGCAATTGTAAACGGCGCGCCTGCAAAAGTGATCAAAGGAACGTCCAGTTCCTTATCCAGAATAGCAATCGTTTCCAAAATGTGGCTCAGATCACCCTCCACATCAATGGGTTTTAGTCTCTCCACATCAGCTGCACTACGGATCGGATTCTCAATCACTGGACCGATATCCTTAACGATATCGAATTTCACTCCGATTGAAGCAACTGGATTCATAATGTCGGAATACAAAATGGCCGCATCCACACCCAGCTTGCGAACGGGCATCATGGTTACTTCTGCCGCCAGCTCAGGCTGCTTGCAGATTTCAAGCAACGAATACTTTTCCTTAATTTTACGGTACTCGGGATCATAACGGCCGGCCTGCCGCATGTACCATACGGGAACGTGCTCCGTGTCCTGCTTTCTGCAGGCGCGGATAAAAGTGTCATTGTAGGTCATGATAAGATCTCCATTATATTTTATTAGATTTTTTTAATCGGCATATCTACTATTATGCCCTTTTTAAAAGCTTGTAACAACTAATACGAAGAGTTTGGAATGACAATCCTATGACATTACTATGACATGTGTTGCACACATGAAGCTGCAAAAAATGATATACTGATAAAATGGCATTTTTTCCGTGAATCATATATTCTCTGAAATTCTTTGAAAGGATGTGAAAGCACTATGAAGAAATGGGAGACCTGGAAGGTCAACCTCTTAGTGCTTTGGTTCGGGCAATTTTTGGTGAATGCTGGAATGACAATGATTACACCCTTCCTGACCTTGTACCTTGCGAAGGATCTTGGTGTCCAGGGTGAACATGAAATTGGAATCTGGGCGGGACTTATTTTTGCCGCAAACTTCTTAACCTCTTTCATATTCCAGCCATTATGGGGCAAGCTTGCAGACAAATATGGACGTAAAATCATGTTGCTGCGTTCCAGCTTTGGCATGGCTATTGTCATGGTATTAATGGGCTTCGCACAATCCCCTTTACAGCTGCTCCTGCTCCGTCTCTTAAACGGTACAATCTCTGGCTTCAATCCCGCCTCCATCGCACTGGTGTCAGGTACTACCCCCAAAGAACGTATGGGCTTCTCCATGGGATTGATGCAATCAGGATCTGTTGCAGGGACAATTCTAGGGCCACTGATTGGTGGCTTACTTGCCGATTTAATCGGATTTCGGCCGATTTTTTATGTCGTTGGAGCCTTGCTCTTTATCGCCTCTCTGCTGGCATTATTTCTTGTTAAAGAAAAATTCGACCGCGCCGAAGCCGCACAAGAGCCACAGGTTTCTGTACTCGCAGGCTTGAAGGAATTAATCAAAATCCCTCAGCTTCCAGCTCTATTCGGTGTAACCTTTCTGCTGCAATTTGCAATGATTAGTCCTATGGCCTTGTTGCCACTTTATGTAGAAAAATTAAATGGACCCGCTGAGAATATAGCCTTCTTGGCCGGGATGGTCAGTGCGGTTACAGGGATCTCCAATATGCTGGCTTCGCCCTTGCTTGGGAAGCTAAGTGACAAAGTCGGCGCACATCGTATTCTGACCTATGCGTTAATTGGCGCTTCACTCTTCCTAATTCCGCAGGCATTCGTAACTAGCGTCTGGCAGCTGATTATTGTCCGTTTCCTCATGGGAGTCTTCATGGGCGGACTGTTGCCCAGCGTTAATGCGCTTATCCGCTCCTATACCCCTGACGGAAAAGAAAGCCGCGCATTCGGCTTCAACAGCAGTACATTGGCACTAGGCAATATGCTGGGAGCTATCTTGGGCGGCTTTCTATCAGGTTACATCGGAATTGAGGGGCTTTTCATTATATCCGGCTGCTTGCTGCTGGTTAATACGATTTGGGTTCGATTGAAGCTGTACAAAGTAACAACACCGCGGTTATTTCGCTAATCAGCTATTTGACCATCGCTAGTGCCAGTCCATCATAGGCAGGCAGACATGTACTGATAAGACGTTCATCCGTGGCGATCATCTCATTGAAGTGGCGCACAGCCAGGATGGCAGGACCATTTCTATCTGTATTTAAGGTACGTCCACGGAGAAAAATATTATCACCCGCAATGATCGCTCCTGGATTGGCCAGCTTGATGGCATATTCCAAGTAGTTAGTGTAGTTCAACTTATCTGCGTCAATGAAAAAGAAATCGAACCTAGCGCCCTCTGCTTCCAGTGCCTTCAGGCTGTCCATTGCGGGTCCTATTCTATACTCCGTAGTATCCCCGAAGCCTGCCAGCTCTAAATTACGGCGGGCAAGCTCGGCATAGTCGGCTCTCAGCTCTAGCGAAGTCAGTGTGCCACTTTCAGAGAAACCACGGGACAAGCAAATTCCGCTGTAACCGCCAAGTGCGCCAATTTCCAAAATACGCTTTGAGCGAGACAGTCTAACTAGCATGGTGAGCAGTCTTCCGTACCCCGGCTCGACAGACACCGGCGGCATGCCTGCTTGAACGATTGCTTCTTTTACTCGAAGCAGAATTTCGTCCTCTGTATAAAGTTGTTCACTGTATTCTTCTTGCGTAAGCATAAAGATTCTCCTTTGAGGATCCCCCGTTTGCTCATAGTAAGGGATGACGGGGAACATTTTATGATTTATGGAATGCCGGGCATTGTGAAGTGTCCCACATTCCCCTATACTTGTATGGATGCTTTAAAGGACGACAATGTCGTCTCTTCTTATTGTACTGGCTTTTTGTATTTATCTACAAGTTAAACGGAGTTGAGAGTATTTGAGCAAATTACAATTAATCGCTACTGCCCCTATGGGTTTAGAAGCTGTGGTAGCGCGCGAATTAAACGAACTGGGTTATGAGACCAAGGTCGAGAACGGACGAGTATTATTCAGCGGTGATTACATCGATATCTGTCGCTGTAACTTGTGGCTGCGTACATCTGACCGCGTATTGGTTAAAATGGGCCAATTCCCTGCTAAAACCTTTGACGAGTTATTCGAAGGGGTTAAAGCCTTGCCTTGGGAAGATTGGATTCCAGAGAATGGAGAATTCCCGGTTGAAGGACGGTCCCATAAATCACAACTAACGAGTGTACCCGCTTGCCAAGGGATTGTCAAAAAAGCTATTGTTGAGAAGCTGAAGCTTTCGTATCATACAGACTGGTTCCCGGAGAACGGTCCTCGATATGTGATCGAAGTGATTTTATTAAATGACATCGCTTTGATCACATTAGATACCACAGGACCCGCGCTTCACAAACGGGGTTACCGCAGACATGCAACAGAGGCTCCACTGAAGGAAACAATGGCTGCTGCACTAATCCAGCTTAGCCGCTGGAATGGCCATCGGCCCCTGTTCGATCCATGTTGTGGTTCGGGAACACTGTTAATTGAAGCTGCCATGATCGCTTGGAATATTGCTCCAGGACTACGCCGCTCATTTCCATCTGAACATTGGCCAGTCATCCCCAAACATCTTTGGGAAGAGGCGCGCGAAGAAGCTTTCGATGCGGTGCGCGACGATTATCCTTTGCAATTAACAGGTACGGACATTGATCCAGAAGCGATCGAAATTGCTGAAGCTGCCGCCAAGAGTGCTGGACTGTCCGGAGAAATCACCTTCAAAGTGATGGCTGCCGCCAAAGCAAGACCTGAAGGAGAATATGGTTGTATCATTACCAACCCTCCCTATGGGGAACGGATCAGTAATGACAAAGAAGTGGAAAAGCTGACCCGCCAGTTTGGTGAAATGATGATATATCTGCCAACATGGTCATTTTTTGCGATCAGCCCTTACAAGGAATTCGAACAATTTTACGGTCGTAAGGCAGACAAACGCCGCAAACTGTATAACGGACGTATCGAGTGTCAATATTATCAATACTTGGGTCCACTTCCACCTAGAAATCCGAAATAATTAGGATCACCATTGTTTTGAATGCAGAACGGACATCTACCTCGTATGAGGAGGATGTCCGTTTTTCTCCGAGTATAAGACTGTTTTAGTTTAGCGCCTATAACTTTACGCTCATATATTTCTACGAGAAACGTTTATCATCTAAAAAAGACAACAACGTTGTTTATTCTGGTTTTATTTATTTTCTGTGTTAGGAGGTTTTATAATGTCTGGCTTTCCATCAAATCGGAGCAGCACAACCGTAACAAGTACAGTAGTTGCTGTGATTCGCTCCCGATATATCGGTTATCTCCTTTTTCTTGGCATCATGCTGGCCAAGTTATTATTTCTGCATAGTGGGCTGCATGCTCCCAATATAGATATGAACCGGCAGGACAAATGGATTGCTGTAGGTTCAGTCATGTTATTGTCTTTTTGGACCCTGTGGCTTCCCCGCCGGGGACAGACGATAGCGTTGTTAAGTATAAACTTGCTTCTGACACTGCTTATTTATTCGGATATCGTCTACTATCGTTATTTTCAGGATTTTATCACGGTACCCGTATTGTTTCAGGCTGGACAGATGGATGCTCTTGGTGGAAGTATCTTCGCTCTACTGCGTCCTTCCGATCTTTATTTGTTCGCTGACTGGCTTCTGCTTATTGCCTATGGAATCGGAATAGGGTTCTACCACCGGAAAACCCATACATACTTGTCTAATGCCGCCCCTCGCCGTTCTGGGCAATTTCACTCTTATTCTCAAACCGGTTATTCCCGCCGCTCTTCACGCCTGAGAAGAACGCTGAAAAGAAGCGTGAATGGCATCGTTGCTCTGGCGCTAGGTTGCGTGCTAACCTTTGGACCTATACACACCTACGCTACTACCTGGGCTAAAGATCTATTCACTGGCAACTGGTGGAGTCTGGCGATGTATAACGTAACCGGACTAATCGGTTTTCACGGTTATGATATTTACTTATATGCTAAAGATCATCTAGGTCCGCAGCCCGAGCTTTCGCAAGAAGAAGCCACCTCAATGCAGCTCTGGTTCAATAAACAAAACACTGAGCAAAATGCCAATAATGACAGCTTTGGAAAATACAGCGGAAGCAACATCGTTGTTATTCAAGCTGAAGCTTTTATGAACTTTGTAGTTGGACGCTCAATATCCGGCCAGGAGATCACGCCTAATCTGAACGCTCTAATCAAAGAAAACACCTATTTCAGCAACTACTACCATCAGACCTCACAAGGCCGAACTTCCGATGCGGATTTCACGTCCAACGCTTCCCTGTACCCGCTGGTCTCCGGCTCGGTATTTGTCCGTTACCCGGATCATCAGTTTGACACGCTACCTGCTATTTTGAAATCAAAGGGCTACAGTACCAATGCTTTTCATGCGTATGAAGGCAGCTTCTGGAATCGGCAGATTATGTATAACGCGATGGGTTATGACCATTTTTATAACAAAAAAGACTATACAATAGACGAACCTCTAGGCTGGTCTCTGGGTGACAAATCCTTTTTGCGGCAATCCCTCGATATTATGAACACTTCAGAAACGATACAGCAGCCTTTTTATTCATTTTTGACTACACTATCCAGCCATCATCCTTATTCTCTCCCTGCAGATAAACAAGGGCTTGATACTGGAGAGTTCAAGGGCACGATCTTCGGAGATTATTTGCAGGCTGTTCACTATACGGATGAAGCTTTAGGGGAAATGGTCAAAGAGATGAAGCAGCGTGGGCTGTGGGATAATACCATTGTTGCTTTCTATGGAGATCATGATAATTCGATCCAGGAGACCTCTTATTACGAACAATTTCTCGGCAAAAGCCTTAACGCACTCGATATGCAGCAAATATTGCATCAGGTTCCCTTGCTCATTCATCTGCCAGGCTCTAACGCCTCTGTCCTTGATTCAGCTCCAGCTGGTCAATTGGATCTTACACCTTCCTTGCTCCATTTGCTGGGGATCTCACGTGATCCTTATTATCTCATGGGCAATAATCTGTTTAGCGGGCATGAGCGTCTTGTAACGCTGCGATCCGGCGCCTATGCCGATGCAAAGCTGTCTTATCTCCCCAGCGAAAATGGGCAATTTGCCAGCGGAACCTGTTATAGTCTCGAAAGCCGCGAAGCCGTTGACGTAGGGGAGTGCAGCATCGGGTATGAGACCAGTAAGCTCCGGCTACAGATCTCCGACGATATCATGAAATATGATGGAATCAAGAAGCTCAAGAACACACAATCTGCACCTTAAGCTTACATCCGGGTAAACGAAGAGACTATCCAAAAAAACTATCGAAAACGGCTGCTGCGATATCCTCTCTATGTTGGACATTTACCACTTGATCGTTGTTGGAAGCACGTTTGGTTTTCCGACTTAAATACGTAAAGTATCTCACTAACGGACACAGCTGACCCTAAACGCAGCATTATCCGAGATTTGGAATGCTAACGGACTCCAGAGCAGCTATTAGCCTAGAAAACGCCGATATGAGCCTCTTTTTAAGGAATAGCGTCACTGGGGTCCGAAATCTTGCTTTAAAGGCTAAAAACAGGCAAATAACGTCATCTGAGTCCGTAACGCCTGTGTGATGGTGGAATGATGGGATGGTGGGCTCGATGAGACGGTGAGATGGTGGGACGATGAGATGATGAGATGATGAGACGGAGAAATGATGGGATGATGGACACGATTGAAGTAAGCCGTCAATGGCCAGAAAACGCAGAGCAGCGATCCTCCAAATAACAGGAGAATCGCTGCTCTGTTTACTTTTACTTATTCTGAGAATAAAGAGGGATCGACCCTATTATCTTAGTTGATAAGAACTCAGTATTATTTCTGAACGGAGGGCTGTTTGATAAAAGCTTCCGCTTTCTTCAACACTTCATCCTCCGTTGGAGCACTCACATAACGACCATTCACATAAACAAAAGCCCGTTTGCCACATGGACCGCAGTACGACTTGCAGCCGACCTTGATCTCGGCATCAGGTGCCATTTTTTGCAGCTTAGGGATAATACTTTTCAACTTCATGAAATTACATTCATCGCACACTTGTATTTCGTTAGCCATGGAGCAACCCTTCTTTGTGTTCGAAATTTACAGGCGAATGTTTAGTGATCGCCGTGATTACCTTTAGAGGGATTCGTAATGACAAAACCTTCTTGTGGAAGATACAAATAATCAACGACCACGCCATCAAGGAGTGGTTGGCTCGGATCAAGAATAACATCGATTTCCTTATCTGTCGATACTACAACATCGTTCTCTTTAGGCGTGTCCAAGTCCAGTCCGTAGTGAGCATGATCACCGTGTGCATGTGTAATTGCTACGCGCAGCTTCAACTCACTGTTTCCTTCAAGCTCCATTTGTTTCTTTATCACTTTAGCCGCATTGCGGGTAATTTTGACCTTCATCTATATTCCATCTCCTAGTCCGAAAATTAAATACTCAATTACTTATTTTAAAGGTAAATGACATGTAAAAGCAACTATATTGGCTAATTAGCTCTGAAGTTCTTGTCGAAAATGTGCGGTGCTATCTTATTCACCCTGCTGAAGGGTAGGATATTTCCGGCTCATTCGTGACACGAACCAGCCCATTAGCAGCATGGTCACTCCAATATCATCGATCGGAATAAATGGCATGAAGTCCGGCAAGACCCAATAGAGCAGTACTGGAATTGTAAATAACAGCTTGTCCCCCATTGCTACTTTAGGGGAGCGGATGTATTGCCAAGAGCTACTGAAGATATGGGACCATTGTTTTAGTGACAGTATTTTTTTCAGTTTCATGGTGACCCTCCTCCCAAGTAAAAAGGATACAGCCGCGGATAACGTGTAGTGACGACAGCGGCCATACCCTATGGTTTATTTTACGCAAGTTTACTGCAAATGTTTCATAATTATTTCACATTGGAAAGGAGCGTTGCTAATATAAGTCCTGTTTCCAGGGCCATATCTTCAAAATCTGCTAGTGGCAGCGGATTTTTGCCAATCCCAAGCTCCACAGTAAATCCAGGTTTGCGGAAGGTCTGAATAAACCAATCCTTATATCCGGCATCACTTCCCGTCAGCTCCACTGCCCGGTAGCTGCTCGCAACTGCCAGCTGTGCGGCTAATTCACGGCTCTCGGGAGGCTCATACCCCCGGTAGTTCCAATAAATCTCTCCTCCTTGGCTATGCAGAGACACTGCAGCTTCGCCAGGCGCTTCCTCAGCCAGGGCTGCCAGAGCAGCTGCTTCAGGCTCACTCAACGGCTCAGGGCCGCTGTAATCCCGCGGTGAGGGCTGCCTTACTCCCCGACGTTCCCGCTCCTCTTCCCAATGAGCGGGAAATTGATCCCCAAGATCCACACCGCGGATGTTAGCTTTCCAATGCCGGAAGCTGCTTCGTCCACCATTCCATCTCATGAGGTCATCATAAAACGGATGGTCAGGCAAAACCCCTTCCTGAACCAGCTCCACACCATCTGGATTAGCCATAGGCACGACCCATAATGTCCAGTTTTGGAACCAAACCTCAGGGTTATGTCCATTCCATTCCAAGCCTTCAGCATAAGCTGCTGCATACTCCTCTATGAAGGACATCAAGCATGGCGAAGTCAGCCATTCATTGGCATGCAAAGCGGCGTTAACATGCAGATGACGAGTGCCGTTCCCGATCTTGAGTACATGGAGTGGCTTGCCGAGTACGCTCGTGCCTATTGTGGCTGCTTGTATAAACGGGTATTGGACAAGCAAGCTGTCAATGTCACTCTCAACATCAGCCGGACCGTACTCCCCGCGCAGAAACACCACGCGGTCTGGAATCGGGGGTGGAATGACAAGTATTTTTCCAGGTGTACAGCAGCGCCCTGAGGTCACCCCAGGATTAAGCTTCTCCAAATCCTCTAAATTCACATTAAATAATGAGGTTATCCGTTCTGGAGTGTCCCCTTCCTGCACAGCATACCTTTTACGCGGCGAAGATGGCAGAAATAAAACCTGGCCTGGGTATAAATAAGACTGCCTCCCAACCCATGGATTACCTTGAATAACATGCTCAGGAGTTAATCCATGTAGAGCGGCAATTCGGCTTACGGTATCTCCCCTGTTTGCAATATATTGTCGCATTAGGTCTCATCCTCTCGGCCTTAAATTGCTGATACAGCAATACAAAAACAGCGGCATACAGCACTTAACTCTATTGTATGCAAGCGCCACTACCCGGCATGAAGGAGAAATGAATCACAAGAAAAAACAACGTCATCGCCCTTTATAGATGGCAACCATTTCTCATGAAAATAAGGATATTACAGATCCGCAGCGTATAAATGCTTATATTTCAAAAAAACAGACTGGGAAATGTGCTTTCCCAGTCTGTTTTTCTTTTTACACTCCCATGGAGTTTGTCCCTATTCAATTCAACATTGCTCCTGCTTATAACGTGGATACTTGCCACACTACTGGAGTACGTCTAATTTGTTCTCCAAGCCAGTCTCGCGCGATGCTTTGAAACATCTCAGCATCACCGCTGCAGAAGAACTGATGAATTGGACTTTCATCGCCGATGGACAGCTTGCCTTTGTCATATAAAATTGTGCTGATCTCACGAGCGGTCTCATCTGCAGAACTGATCAGCTTGACTCCTGATCCCATAGTCTCACCAATGGGTTCTACAAGAAATGGATAATGAGTGCATCCTAAAATTAAAGTATCGATGTTAGTGTCTTTAATGCCTTCTAGTGCCTCTTCTACGATATCGTAACTTTTCTCTGAGCGGAACTTGCCTTGCTCGACAAGTGGGACAAGCGCTGGACAGGCTTGACTTACAACCTCAACAAAAGGGGACAACTGCTTTAATGCGTTAGTATAAGCTCCGCTGTTGATGGTTCCTACCGTACCGATCACGCCGACATGTCCGCTTTTGGTTGCGCTAATTGCTGCGCGGGCTCCGGGATGAATCACCCCAATTACAGGGATGGAGACCTTCGCTGAGATATAATCGAGTGCCGCAGCTGTTGCGGTATTACAAGCGATAACGATCATTTTAGGATTAAACTGGATCAAATAATCTACAATTTGTTCAGTAAACAGTTGTACTTCCTCGGTCGAACGGGGTCCGTACGGAGCTCGGGCAGTATCTCCGAAATAGATGATCTTCTCCCGCGGGAGTTGCCTCATCACTTCTTTGACAACTGTTAACCCTCCCACACCTGAGTCTAATATTGCTATAGCTTGCTGCACGAACACACCGCTTCCTTCTACTTGTTTTGTGTAGCTTATGTAAGGTGAAAACAAAATGTACCTGGCTTTCAGCCCCAATTGCAGATATTACTCCTTTTGCCCTCTTAGTTCAAGACTAGTCTTCTTCCATCATTTAACAAGCGGGTGCAAACTAATTAAAAAAGCCACCCTCCGCCCAATGCGAAGAAGCGGCTCTATTATAAGAGAATGAGTACTCTTTTACCACTGAAACAGAGGATTTAAACCACGGTCCCATTATAGGATTTCTTTATCAACCTTGTCATCTTGAACGACTTCTTCAAGGCTAACTTCTTCGCTTACATCTTCACTTATAGTGTCCTCAGCCCACTCAGTTTTCACTTCCAAAGTGGCAGCAGCCTCTTCAACTGCTTCTACAGCGTCAACTGCTTCTACAGCTTCTTCTGTAGCAATACCGCTTACAGTTACTGTGATTTTTTCTTCTTCATCAACAGCATTCGCACATGATTTGCTCCATTCCCGAACTTCATGCACTACATGCCCAATCGAATCTTTTGCTTTGTCATAAATCTCAATGCTCTTGTCTCCGGCTTGAACGGCAATTTCTTGAACCTTCTCAATACCAGCGGCAGTTCCTTCAGCAATATCCTTGCGCAGCTCTTTACCTGGTTTAGGTGCGAACAGCAATGCTGTTACCGATCCAACCACACTGCCGACTAAAGCGCCCCATAATAAGCCTTTGGTGTCCTTTTTCATCGTTTCATCTCTCCTTTAAATTCATTGCTCCCCGCTCTACCGGGCTAATGCCTATATCTGCTATATCATAAGCAGCAGGGGATTGTCTTGTGACTAATTATTATAACTTTTCAGAAGTTTTGTCTGTAACATTTTTGGGTACGATAGCGTAGCGGCAGCAATGGCCGCCCTCTGCCATACATTCATTACGTGTGACCTTAGCATCCAGCAGTTCTTCGAAAAGACTATGCTCACATTGGCATGCCTTACGATACTGGGTAGCCACTTGGCGAATCGGGCAATTGTACTCCCTTATGACATATGAGCCATCCTCTTCGCGGTTCCATTCTGCCATATATCCACCGGCATTTTGGATGGAAGATAACTCGGCGACGCGTTCTTCCAAATTCCGCCGTTCCATCATCGGAGCATACTGAGCGAGCATTCGGCGGCGGCGTCCTTCAAATAATGTATTAACAGCATCCAGTCCACTGCCGTAATCCAATTCACGCAAAAGCTCCAAAGCCAAGTTGTGATAACTTTTTGGGAAATATTCTTCGGCTCTCTCCGTTAATGAGTACATATGTAAAGGCCGCCCCATCGCTTGCCGGACCACTTTTGTCTTTGCAAGCCCTTCTTGCTCCAGCTGAAGCACATGACGACGGACACCCATCTCTGTAATTCCCAATTCTTCTGCCAGCGCGCCGATGGTCAGTGTTCCTTTCGTCTTCAGGAGCGTCATAATCATTTGTCTTGTCGATCCGTTTTCCTGCCCCATCTTCATCATAAAGGAACCCCTCTCTTTCACGGCTATCGCCTATTCTATGTGATTCTATCCTATGCTATTATAGCGGTACACTGGCTCCAAGCTCCTGGTCCAAATATTTCCGTACCTCAACGGCAAACTGCTCAAGTACTTCCGAAAGAATGGGGGTAAGTGGATGCAGATCTCCTCTCTCCCAAGCATAATAATCCTGAACGAGTGGCTTACGCAGAGCAACTAATTCTATCAATCTCTCATAAATCACACTTTGACCTAGCACTTTCTCTTCATGAATAATAGAAATTATATCCTCATAACTTCCAGCATCACGCATAATAAACCCGTCAATGAGACAGCTACCAACGTCTGTTACAACCTCTATTGCCAGATGGAGGCAGCGTTCCTGTATTAGTCCGGTTAATGTTGTACCATCCCAGGAAGCTGCTACAGTCCGAAGACCAGCGGTAATATCAGGGATTTGAGCAAGAATGGTTTCGATTTGATTGCGGTTGACATAATACACAGCAATACCCCCATGTCTATAATTGTTAGAGAACCGTCCTAATCTCTACTTACCGCGTTTGCCACGGCGTTTCAGCCAGAAGAACATTACGAAACATGCTCCGAGAAAAACGACTAAATAAGTTAACGCTTCCATTGGATACTCAAGCTCACGCATTCCTGTCACCGCTTCCGGTATAAAATGATGATACTATATTCAAGCAGCAGCTTAAATTTCGTAATCTACAGCAATCGAGAGCTCTTTGACTTCATTAATGTGAGCAATAACTTCTTTATGCGCCGGATGAACCTGATACGCCTGTAAATCCTCTAGAGAAGCCACTTCTGTGACTAGAGCAATATCAAAGGAACGATCGGAATGAATGATGTCAGCACCCACCTCGATGGAGAGGAGCTGCGGGATCTTGCCTTCCATATTACGCAGTACTGCTACCGTTGCCGCTACGCTTTCTTCGGACCGATCTTTTAATTTGAAAAACACAATATGTTTGATCATTCTATATCGCTCCCTAATGTAATATTGTAATTAGATATTAAAAATATATCATAAGCGTAGCTGTTCTGAAAGAAACTTAAACGGTGTTGTCAGAAATAGCAGCATTAACCATTGCCGATATACCAGAAAGTGTTGTAGTATATTTTTAAAAAATCGGAGGAATTATGCCTAATAACCAACAAGAAACTCATAATATCCAGGCGTGGTCTCTGATCAATCGCAAATACCTTGGACAAGGCGTTCGAGTCAAAAGATTTCGCCGTCCAAAGCGCAGCCAGATTAGAAACCGTGTGCTGCTTGCTGTATTGATGGCTAAGGATATCAAGCTGTCACGACTCGCAGAAGAGCTTGGTATATCCTCACGCAGTGTAAGCGCTTGGGTATACGAAGGTCGTATCCCTTCCAACAATAACATTGACAAGACCTGCCGCCTATTGGGGTACCCACCCCACATTCTGTTCAATGAAGCATTGATTCGTCAAAGCCCCATTGTATGTCAGCCTACACCTTCACGTTTTATGAAAAGAAGTATTACCAGTTCACCGCGCAGCAATGTTATCCTGACCGGACTTTGTATGGTTTACGATTTCTCAGTAACGGATGTAAGTATCTGGATAGGCGTCCATCCTGGAACATTTCGAAAATGGCTCCACAACAGCCATCTGCCGACCCCTGCTCTGCAGGAAAAAGCCGAAGCTTTCTTTCGGATTCCACGCCATATTCTATTTGCAGACTGCGGAACGCTCTAATACAATCCTCTCACAAAACACGTCTAACACAGCCCTTCTTCAAGAAATCATGAGAAGGGTTATTTGCCATACCTTTTTTTCTTAAAAAGAGGTCATACTACTGTGTGTAAATATATTGTGTAGTACTAAAGAACGGGTCAGGAGGCGCAAGATGAAACTTAACGGAATTCTGTCAAAGGGCTATACCGATACTTGGAAAGTGGCCCCTGGTGTCATTGGACTTCGCACTATGTTTGTAAATGTCGCATTAATTGGCCAGCCCTCTTCGGATTGGGTTCTTGTAGATACTGGTCTTAGCTCATATACAGGCAATATTATTGATTTTGCTACGGAGCATTATGATAAACCTCCGGTGGCAATTATCCTGACGCATGGGCATTTCGACCATATTGGGGGTGTAAAAAGGCTTGTTGAGGAATGGAATGTGCCTGTATATGCTCATCCGCTAGAACTACCTTTTCTGACAGGTAAAGAAGACTACCCTCCAGCCGATCCAGCCGTAGGCGGCGGGCTTATGAGCATGATATCGCCATTGTTTTCACATCATGGCATTGACCTTGGTTCAGCCGTTCATCCCTTGCCGGAAGACAGGACTGTCCCTGGTGCGAAGGGCTGGGAATGGATCCATACCCCTGGACATAGTCCCGGACATATCTCCCTGTTCAGGCCTGAGGATAGAGTGCTGATCGCAGGTGATACATTCCTTACGGTCAAACAGGAATCCGTATTTGCAGTGGCTACGCAGCATCAGGTGGTGCATGGCCCACCCTCTTATTTCACGACAGACTGGGAAGCTGCTGAGAAATCGGTCCGTACCCTTGCCTTGCTGAATCCACATCTTGTTCTTTCGGGACATGGAGTACCCATGGAAGGTGAGGAGCTGTCTACTCAGCTTGCTCATTTGTGCAAAAATTTCAAAGAAATGGCGCTACCGGGTCAAGGTAAATTTGTGTAAAAAAGGTACTCCTGATCAGCGCACAGAGGTCTAGGGAAAAAATCCCTATAATTCATTTGATATAGCCGATTCTACGGATATTCAACGAAATTATAGGGAGTTCCTCCCTAAATTACTTGCTTAGTGCAGATTTACGTGCGACGATATATCTCAGTATGTATTGATGTTTTTTTCCAAGCGGCCCACATAAAGTCTCCACACATGAGCCGGTCGTAATTATTTTCGTACCTGCAAAATGTTGTCTTAAATCTTCTTCACTAAAAAAATGGGCGTATTTTCCCTCTTTGTATTCGTAGGTTCCCGGTTCCAAAAGTGTTCCACAGCCGTTGTTCGCATCCTCATCGGAAAAACTGGTAAAATAGAGCAAGCCATCCGGCCGCAGCTGTTCCAGACAATTAGCTACGAGCCTGCGGCGATCCTCTTCGAGAAATAAATGCAATACGTCATAGCAGTAGACAGCATCAACCTGTACTTCAGAAATAGGATCTAATACGGAACCTGAGATAAAATGGCTCTTGGGATCCCATTCTGCCGCCATCTTTAACGCGTCCTCGCTCAACTCAATGCCTAAGGTCTTAAACTCATCTGAGAACACCTTCGTATTTCTTCCGTATCCCGCACCCGGGACTAAAACTGATTTCACGTTATGTTGCCGGAATATATCCCTTGCTGCCTGAGCTGTAGGACTAGGTTCACTCCCCCAGATCATTCCTTCCTGAGCAAATCTTAGACTCCAGTATTCGGACATAGATTAGACCTTCTTTTTAAATTTATTCGCTAATTTCATCGCAAGGAACTGAGGGATCAGGTTTAGCATACTAAAAAATATAAACGATCCTGTAGGTCCAAGTGGTTTGAAAAACGTCCCGTCCCAACCGCCTTCCCCTGACAAGTTGCTAATAAAATAATAAGAGACAAATGCAGAAGCGATATTCCCAATGACTATAGCCATTATATTATTAGACCATTTTCCCAAAAAAGCTATTAGTGATGTTATGACGATCATCATTAAATAACCAACCATTGAACCATTATTGAAATCTTTATCCATCGCGAAATAGACAAATGGAAAACAGTACACAATAATGATCAGGAGATTCAATCCTAATTTTCTCACCGCATCCCCTCCTCAGCTAGTTTTTCACTCTATACCAATACTGATAGATCTCCTTAAAACCCAGCTTGTCATACAAGGCTGAAGCCCCCGTATTCGCTTGCACAACTTGCAGAAAGGAAGTCGTTGCTCCCTTTGCTCTACCCCAATTAAGCAACGCTAGCAGCAGTTGTTCCGCCATTCCCTTTCTACGATGAGCAGGGGAAGTGACAATATCATACAGACCCAAGTACCCGTTCTGAATCACACCAAGACCGCAGGTGACAGGAACACCATGATTAAACAACAGGACATAACCCTGCTGCAAATGTGATGCAGACAACATTCTAGTTAAGGTTTCCCGGTTCTTTTCAGACAAGCCGGTAAGCTCACTGAAGGTGTGCAGCCACTCTTCAGTCAAGCTTTCCTGTATCTGTACCGTATAACGCAGATCAGGGCTCGCTAAGTCCCCCAGATCAAGAAGCCTTACAGATGAAGGCTCGGCAATTGTATAGCCACGCTCTGCAAGAATCTCATCAAGCTTTGGCGGCTGGATGTAGGGAGTTATTTTGAACACGGACTGTAGTCCAGCATGCTCATAATACCGTTCCGCAAGCTTGATTTGTTCTGTGAGTTCAACCTGAGAGCTGTCAGCACCGTATAATGGATTGACCGAATTGGCCCTTTTTGTATAACCAGCTGCCGAACGTAGAATCCAGCCCTGCAGGAGAACACTTTGCTCCGCCGGCCAAGTATTAAGTGTGATTTCTTCTATGAATTTATACAGCTTAATCCGCTCCTTTTGAAGCACGTTTGTTACGCATCGCAGGCAGTAATTTCACAGCTCCCTCCCCTTGGGAGGTGAAATAGTCATATTCGGGAGACTCTTTGCCATAGAGAGCTATTTTCCCCTCACCGTTATAATGAACACCCCAACCAAAACGCTTCGGCAACAGTGAAGCCCTTAGACAAGGATGATTTTTGGAAAATAGTTCGTTCCATATTTCTTCCTTACGGGCCAAACGTTCTTCCTGTGGAATTTGTTTATGGCGCACATGAACCTCGTACAGAAGTTCTTCATGATTGTATTTGTAGGGCTCATTGATTAACAGTTCATATTGAATCACATGTGCAGGCGGGAGCGTTCGGCAAGACATCGGAGGAACTCCTATTTCCTCAGGACAGTCCTCTGCTACACGAATAAAAGTATCGGTATAGCTCATTTGCATCACCTCCATCTTAAATAGAAATATATTCCTTCTATGATAAATCATTTTCCTATTCTAAGCATAGCCGAATTTTCTAAAGCCCATGATGGATGAACAGCAAAAACGGCCAATCCTCTAAACTACGGAGAATTAGCCGTTCTCATTTACCAACTCGACTTGGTAATGCCCGGAATCTGACCTTTATGCGCCAATTCGCGGAATACAATTCGGGAAACATTAAATTTCCGCAAATAGCCTCGAGGTCTGCCCGACACTTGGCATCTATTTTTTTGACGAGTTGCGGAGGAATCACGTGGCAGCTTTTGCAAAGCCATATAGTCCCCCTGTTCCTTTAGTTCTTTTCTTTTAACAGCGTATTTGGCGACTAGTGCTTGTCTCTTCAATTCTTTCACAACTTTAGATTTCTTGGCCATGTTCGTTCTCCTTCCATCCTTTAAATCTACTCGTTCAATGCACTCTTCAAGGCTTCCAGGTTCTGACGCATGATTCCTAAATAATCCAGGTTTTGACTGCGATCTTCCTCTGTTAATCCTTCAATTGGGTTTAGAACGGCTGCTTTGGCACCAATCTCTTTTGCTATTGTGTCTGCCACACTGGAGGATACAAGTGTCTCGAAGAAAATCGTCTTCACTTTATGCTCTTTCGCAAACTCCACAATCTTACTCATATTTGCGGCAGAAGGCTCCTGCTCCGGAGATAGTCCGGCAATCGGGACCTGAGTTAATCCATACTGCTTGGCAAGGTATCCAAAAGCCGCATGCTGAGTAATAAAATCCTTGCGTTTAGTATCCTTAAGACCGTCCTTAAATTCTTGATCCAGTTGCTCCAGCTTAGCTACATAAGCATCTGCATTTGTCTTAAAATCCTCGGCATGTTCAGGTGCGGCAGCAGCTAAAGCTGCTTCAATGTTACGCACTTCTTGAATGGCTAATGTAGGATTGAGCCACACATGCGGATCTAATCCACCGTGATCATGCGAATGCTCTTCATGAGCATGCTCCCCTTCTTCATGAGCATGTTCTCCTTCTTCATGAACATGCTCCCCTTCTTCATGGTGGTGGTCAGCCTCTTCCTCTTCCTCTTCCGTGCCTTCCATGATGTCCAGACCCTTGCTCGCTTCTACAGTAATTAACGGAGTGCCAGATACACTTTCCAGCACCTGATCTACCCAACCTTCCATTCCTGCGCCATTATAGATCAGCATATCCGCATCTGAGATTTCTGCCATATCTTTTGCTGTCGGTTCCCAATCATGGGGTTCGATTCCTGCTGGTATGAGTGCTTCCACGTCCGCCAGATCTCCTGCCACATTTTTGGTAAACTCGTAAATAGGATAGAAACTGACTTTAATATTTAATTTAGATGACTCCGGAAGGGCTGTAGCTTCTGCGGCTCCAGAAGCATTCGTAGTAGTAGAAGAATTAACAGCATTATTACCGCAACCGGCGGCAATAAGTAACGCGGACAGGGACAAAATGGCTAAATGATGGATTCTAAATTTCATTGAGAGGTGTAACTCCTTTACTGGAAATAGTTTTATGAATTCGCCGACGATTTCTTAGTCGGATCAGCTTCTGTACCAAAATTGCGATTAATAAGAACGATAGCAGTATAAGAGCAATCGTCCCACCAGGCGGTGTATTGATGTAATACGAGGCACTTAGGCCACTAAAAACGCCGAGTAATCCTACGCCGATTGAGATCAATATAGCTGTCGTAAAACCAGACGCTATACGCAAAGCAATCGAAGCTGGCAAAACAATAAGCGCTGAGACTAACAGCACTCCAACAACTGGCATCGCAGCAGCGACTGTCATTCCAGTTAGTACAGCAAACGAAAATGATAACCAGCCCACATGAACTCCACTGATACTAGCGGTCTCTTCATCAAAGGTCAGATTATATAAGGATCTGCGTAACACAATAAAATAGATCAGACCGATTACAGCAACCACAGCGATAATCTTTAGTTGAGTATCGCTGACCGCAACGATGGAACCAAACAGATAGGAACTGAAGCTTTTACTTAAATTCTGCTTTAAGCTCATAAGTACAACTGCCAATGCTAATCCAGAGGTCATAATAATCGCTACCGGAAGCTCGCTATATGTACGATAAGACCGTCGAAGCTGTTCGATGACAATACCACCGAGAATCGCTACCATGAAGCCACTTAGTGCCGGATTAAGCTGTAGTATTGAGCCTAGTGCTACTCCTGCAAGCGAAACATGAGAGAGGGTATCCGCCATTAGGACCTGACGGCGAAGCATGAGATATACCCCGAGTAGCGGACCGATAATGCCAATTAATCCACCGGCCCAAAATGCACGTTGCATGAATTCGTAACTAAACATTGCCAACCCTCATTCTCCTTTCGTTCCAGGCTGATCAACGTATCCAGATAGGAGCTGGTCTCTTCCAGGCCATGCGTCACCATGATTACGGTCCGGCCGTGTTCACTGACATCATGGCGCATCAGCTTATAGAACCCAATACGACTGTCCAGATCCATTCCCGTAGTTGGTTCGTCAAGAACCAATATCTGCGGCTGTTGTGCCAATGCTCGAGCGATGCAAATCCGCTGCTTCTGGCCGCCTGACAGTTCTCCTATCTTCCGGTCTCGCAAATGCCACATCTCCACCTGCTTTAAACTTCGCTCGACGATCTCGTCCTGCTCAGGTGTAAAGCGTCTAAATAATCCAAGCCTTGGATAACAACCCGAGCGAACCAGTTCGATCACCTTACTTGGGAACCCTGCGTTAAAAGAAGCTACCTGCTGTGGAACGTAGCCGATAATCATCTTCCCGTTATCTGATAACTCTTTATTCAACTGAACCGTTCCACTCCATGGACGAAGCAGGCCGAGCATTAGCTTCAGCAGGGTGGTTTTAGCAGCACCATTGGGTCCCGTTATACCAATAAACTGTCCGGTATGAATATCTAATGAGATATCATCAAGAACAGGTTCATCCCCATACCCGAACACTACATTCCGCATGGATGATAGGATCATCATGCCTCGCCTCCCTTCTGACTGATATTATGTCCAACCAGATTAAATCGTAAGTTTTACGATTTAACAAATTTGATAATATCGTAATCATTACGATTTGTAAACCCAAAACTGAAAATTAATCGTAATAATAACTATTAGTCATTTTTCGAATACAACAAAAATCCGGAATCCCACCTTCTGGATTCCGGATTTCCACCGTTAATTACTAAGTATCTATTCCTCAGCAGCCGCAAGGAGTTCTTCAACAGGCCACGGAAGTGGATTGTTGAACTTTGTCCAATCCTGCTTCAGCTCCTCCGCTGTCAGCAGACATCTGTCCAATCTGGCTTCGAGTTGTGCCTGATCTATATTTACACCGATAAATACGATTTCATTTATTCTATCGCCCCACTGCTCGTCCCATTTTGCCCGCAGCTCAGGTTCGCTTTCCAGCACCTCCAGCTGCTGATCCTTAGGCATTGTAGCCAACCAGTAACCAGCAGGTCCGAACTGAATGGAAGGTCCTGCCTGACTTACAGTAGCTGCAAGATCACCTTTTGCCGCTACCCATGCCACCCCTTTTGCCCGAACGACCTCTTCCGGCCAGTTGCTAAAGAAAAAACTTAATCTTTGCGGGTGGAACGGTGTTCTCCGGCGATAGACGAAAGAAGAAATCCCGTATTCCTCCGTCTCAGGGGTATGGGTCTCTTTATTCAGCTCCGCGATCCAACCAGAGGATAAGCTTGTTTTCTCAAAATCAAACAATCCGGTATTTAGAATTTCCTTTGGATCTACTACACCGTTAATTGTACGGATCAGCTTAGCAGACGGCTGAAGCTTACGCAGCACAGCTTCAAGCTTATTGAGTTCATCTTCTTTCAACAGATCGCACTTATTAAGCAGCAAGACATCACAAGTTTCGATCTGATCAATAAGCAGATCCACAATATCGCGGAAATCCCCTTCTCCAGCCGTTTGGTTGCGGTCCATCAGACTATCACCTGAGGAGAAGTCATGCCAGAAACGCCCAGCATCCACAACAGTCACCATCGTGTCTAATTGAGCAAGCGAAGTCAGATCAATATCCAACTCGGGATTGGCATAGGTAAAGGTCTGTGCTACTGGCACAGGTTCGCTAATGCCTGAGGATTCAATCAGGATGTAATCAAATCGCCCTTCCGCAGCCAGTTTTTGTACTTCGACAATCAAATCATCACGAAGTGTACAACAGATGCAACCATTGGACATCTCAACCAATTTTTCTTCAGTCCTGGAAAGCGTATTTCCGGACTTCACCAGATTCGCATCCACATTCACTTCACTCATGTCATTTACAATAACAGCTACTTTAAGACCGTCACGGTTGTGCAGAATATGATTCAACAATGTTGTTTTCCCAGAGCCCAAATATCCACTGAGCACGGTAACAGGGAGCTTTTTCAACTATACCACTCCTATCGTTTATAAAATCAAGATTAAAAACATCCACCCTTAACGGGTTTCGCGATGTAAGGTTACTCTCTTTAGGCGTGGACAATATTTTTTCATTTCCATACGCCCTGGATGATTTCGTTTATTCTTGGTAGTGGTATAGTTGCGATCTCCTGTCTCCGTACATGCCAGAGTTATGATTACTCTCATCGTTTCCATCTCCTTTTGATTAAATCGTAATAATTACGATTAACACATCGTACACGGTTTATTCACAATCTGTCAACTATGATCTTGTAAAAATTTCAACTCTCTTAATTTTGTGGTCTTTCTGGTGGACAAATTACGTATAGATGGAATTATAAAAAATATGATTCTTGTAATTCCTAGAGAATCAGGCAGGAGTGGAGATCATGAAGATACCAGTAATTATTTTGAGCGGGTTTCTGGGGAGCGGGAAGACAACTCTGCTGTTGTCCCTGCTGAAAGAGAGCAAGGTAAGAGGGCTGAATCCAGGAGTAGTAATGAATGAACTGGGCAAACGAGATGTGGACGGGTATATTTTGCAGGAGCATACCGGTACAGCTGTAACTAAACTGCTGGACGGATGCGTATGTTGTAGCCGTAAAGAGGATTTGGCAGATAGCCTGATGGTGCTGCTGAGAGGACGTCCAGATGCCATTTATATGGAGTTGACCGGCGTCGCCGATCCTGAAGAAATCGCCAAAACGTTGCAGGAAACTCCTCTACAGGATCTGGTGGAGCTGCACTATACCATCACTCTGTTAGATGCGGAAAATGCTCTGGAATATAACAGCAGACTCTCCTCTGACAAACAGCTCGTTCGGACCCTGCGTAAGCAGCTTTCCACAGCTGATCTTATTGTCGTTAATAAAAGTGATCTCGTAGAACCGGAAACCTTATGGCGAATTGAAAAGGGAGTTCGTAAACAAAATACGGAGGCTGAAATTGTGTACACCCATTACAGTGAAATCAACCTGTCTCCGATATTGTCAGGAATTATCCCACGTAAAATCATAGCTCCGGCTCCGCAGCGAGCGCCTCAAACCTTCAAAGGAGCATCACTGAAACAAATGCATTCAGAGCATGGGGGAACCGCTGTAAAAGAGCTGCATGAGGAGCAGCATGCTTCTTTCTCGCAGGTAACAGCCATCACGTTAACCATTCCGCAGGTAAGGACAACAATGCCTTCTAAAGAACGCCTAGAGGCCTTCTTTCAAGAATGGGGTGACAACCTGTTACGTGCCAAGGGGCATATTCTTTTGTCCGAACAGGAGCCGGTTCAGCTTGTTCAATATGCGGGGATGCGTACTACCTGGGAAGCCTCTCGTTATCCTGGTATGCCATATGTGGTGTTCATCGGGATGAATATAGATGAAGAACAGCTGGCAGATCGGTGGTCCGCCTTATTCGAGTTTTGACTACCTTTTCACCATTAAAAATACTGCCGTTGCTCCTCCCGATCTCTTTTCTGATTATCATTGGTTTTGTATGGCTGCCGAATCATCTGGAACTGTTGGATAATGCGTACATCGACACCTTCAAAACCGCTTTTATCGGCATATTGCTGGAAGCCTTGCCGTTTGTATTAGCAGGAGCATTGTTATCTTCACTGCTTCGCGTCTTTATCCCGGATGAAATGATTTCCCGGTGGATTCCGCGGCGACCTCTTCCGGCTATTCTGTTCGCATGTCTGCTCGGAATTATTTTTCCGGTCTGCGAATGTGGAATGATCCCACTCGTCCGCCGGCTTATCCATAAAGGTATGCCTGTTTACGTGGCTATCGTGTTTATTTTGTCCGGACCGATCCTAAATCCTGTCGTCTATGGGGCGACCATGACAGCATTTCGCAGCCACTCGGAGCTGGCCTATGCCCGTATGGGTCTGGCGTTTGTTGTAGCCTGTCTCATAGGCTTGATAATCTACGCAACGGTCAAAAAATCTCCCATCCGCCTAAATGTTCAGCGTGAAACGGGGGAAGCTCATCACAATAATTCTCGCGGGGGAAAAATAGCCGCTGTTTTCGTCCATACCTCAGATGAGTTTTTTGAGATGGGGAAATATTTAATTATCGGCTGCTTGTTAACCGCTGGTATTCAGACATTTATGGTTCAAGACAGTCTGGCCGCGATCGGAGCTAAACCGCTGGGGTCATATTTCTTCATGATGGGACTGGCATTTGTGCTCTCGCTCTGCTCCACCTCAGATGCCTTTGTAGCTTCCACCTTCGTACATTCTTTTCCATCTGGGGCTCTGCTCGCTTTTATGGTATTCGGACCCATGCTGGATTTCAAAAATTCATTGATGTTGCTCTCACTGTTTAAGACCAAATTCGCTCTTTATTTGTTCTTTCTGATCTTCGCAAGCGTGTTTGTTGGGGCGGTATTCATGTCCTTGTGGCTGTAATTCATAGAGGTGGTAAGCTGTTGCTTACAACATGGGTAGGAGGATAGAGCATGAATGACTCTCGTAGCATCCGGTTTCACTATTTGTTAAGGGCGGTCATTCTGCTCGCTTTCTCCCTCTATATCGGGCATCTGGTACAGCAGGACGCTTTGCATTATTATGTAGCTCCTAAACTGGCACGCTGGGTTCAATTATGCCCAATCCCGCTGACACTTATGGCGCTCAGTCTGACCATACAGGCTTTATTTGGCAAAGGTAGTGTTCTCTGTGACTGCGAGCATCGGCTCCCACATTCTTTTTTCAAAAGTACAGCGCTATATGGATTATTCCTTTTTCCACTGCTGCTCGGATTTCTTCTTCCTGATCGCGCATTGGGAAGTATGGCTGCTGCTAAAAAAGGAATCTCCCTATCCTCCTTGCCCACTGAAGCTAAAAATTCCGCGAGATTCGAGTCCATTGATCCTTACCATGAAGAGCTTACTGAGCTGGCCAAGATCCTTTATGCACAACCTGTGGTCCCAGTTTATTCGGCGATTTTCTCCGAAACTTTAGGTGCGCTTGAGCTGTACAAACAACAATTTGCAGGCAAAGAAATTACTATTTCCGGCTTTTTATATCGTGATCAAGGTGAACATTCAGAGAATTCTTTTGCCATAGGTAGATTTCTGGTCCAATGCTGTACTGCCGATGCTACACCTTTTGGGATATTAGTGGATTCCGGCAAGCTAAAAAGCCTGCCTACCGATACCTGGATAGAGGTTCGGGGCAAGCTTCAAGTTGTTCCCTATAAAGGTCAAGAAATTATGCAAATTAGTGCAGAGTCTATTACACCTATCAAACAACCCGTAACACCTTACATCTACACCAGTCCTGACTCTATCACCGCATGGAAGGAGCTAGAAGGCTCAACTAAGATTACTAAATAATCGCATCTAGCTCATCCTCATCATTCTCAGACTTATTAGGATTAAATACTTCTACCATAATACGAGCTGGAATACAGATAATTTGCTGTTTGGGTCTTGAGATGAACCCCATTTCCAAAGCAATTCTTAAGGGAGCATCAGAATAGGTCATTTGGATTCCATAATCAAACACCTTTAGCGTATTGTGGCCGAATTTCGTTTGAATATCTATAATTTGTTCTTCTTTAGTCAAAGAAACGGTTTTGTATTCTTTACCGTCCACCGTAATTATAGCTTTCAAATCCCCTTGCTGATACTGCTCATTGCTGCTGTCCCACCACTTCATGCCATAAATCAAGCCCGCAGCTAACAAGGCTATCACAATAATTAAAATATCCCCGCGCTTCATTGTTAGCAAGATAAGAATCCTTTCATGACAAATAATATACGTAATGATTACGATTAATATCAATATATTAATCATAACCCTATTTGTCAATGATGCTCACCTAAACGAATTTGGGCAGACCACTCTCTTAATACCCGGTCGAGCTCTTTTATCGAGATGGGTTTAGAAATGAAATCCTGCATTCCAGCACTAAGACACATCATCTTATCTTCATCTCTGGCAAAGGCTGTAGCCGCAATGATGATTGGATTCAGCCCTAGCTTCTCACGTATGATTCCCGTTGCTTCTATTCCATCCATAATAGGCATCTGAATATCCATAAATACCAGATCATAATGATTGGAAAGCACAGCCCGAACTGCTTCCTCACCATTTAAGGCGATGTCAGGAACATATCCCCTCTTTTTCAGATACGCCTGCATAAGCTGCTGATTCACAGGATGATCTTCAGCAATAAGAATGGACATCGGTCCATATTCACCGGTAGTTAACTCTTTAACAGTGGATTTATCATTTCTGACCAAATCTGTTGAGGCGTTGACGGTCAATTTCTGATCCCATTCCTCTTTGGGTAGAGAGACCTCCACTGTAAAATAAAACTCCGAGCCTTCATCCTCACAGCTATTTACACCGATAGATCCGCCAAGAAGCTCGGCCAGCTTTTTACTAATGGCAAGTCCAAGCCCTGTACCGCCATATTTACGATTGATCGACGGATGCAATTGCGAGAAGGATTGAAATAATAGACCTTGGCTGGAAACTGGAATCCCCAACCCAGTATCTTTTACGACAAATTTCACGATAAGATTTCCGGATGCCTCTGAGGCTTCTAGCATAACAGAGATACTGATTTCACCTGTCTCCGTAAATTTCACTGCGTTCCCAACCAGATTTACGAGAATTTGACGCAATCTCGCCCCATCAGTCATGATGACGGCTGGAAGCTCAGGAGATAACTCGCTAGTAAGTAAAAGCCCTTTTTCCTTAACCTTCGGATAAAACAGTTCACAAACGTTCTGTATCACTTCATGTAAATCCACCATTTGCAGTTCAAGCGTCATCATGCCTGCTTCAATTTTGCTGAAATCCAGCACTTCATTCAGAATATGAAGCAATGCCTCTCCGCTTTTGTTAATGATCTGTGTGTAGTAGCTTTGCTCTTCATCCAGCTCCGTCCCCGATAAAAGATCAGCCATCCCAATAATACCGTTCATAGGCGTACGCAGCTCATGGCTCATGATCGCTAGGAACTCCGATTTTGCCCGGTCCGCTTCCTCGGCAGACTCCTTCGCCCGCACAATCTCCTTCTCCTCCGTGATATCACGAAAGACGACAACCGCCCCAATCCGTTCACCACCATCAAACAGTGGGGTCATTCGATATCTGACTAAAAAGCTTGAACCATCCTGCCTCCAAAACACACCCTCCCTATCTTCAATAGTGAGATTATTGGAGCGCGAAGGAAGCAGCGTCTTCTGAATTCCTGTAAAAGACTCGTTATCCAGCCAGGTTTGGTGAATCGCATGAAATTTGCTGTTTCCCCACTCAGTAGGATCGAAACCCAACATAGTAATGGCTGCTGGATTAATGAACATCGTGTTGCCTTCAAGGTTCATCCCAAATATGCCCTCAGAGACCGAATTCAAGATCAGCGCATATTCGTTACTTAATTTCTGTATTTCTTCAAAATGACGCGTACGTTCCCCAATATCGCGGGTTACACAGACAAGCTCTTGATTCCCGCAGGTCTCAGAGTAAATATACCGCAGTGTCGTTTCTGTCCAAATACAGGTTCCGTCTTTGCAAATAAACCGGAGAATAACAGGCTCAAGCTTCTTCCCCTCCATACAATTGCTGAGATATGAAGTTAATTTGATTCTGTCCTCCGGATGTATGTAATCAATCCCTCTAGTTCCGCACATTTCTTCTGGTGCATAGCCAAACATAGTCTGGCAGATGGGTGAGGCATACAGATAGGTAAAGCTCCCGTCCGCTGCATTACGTGAAATGAAGTCCATAGAATTTTCTGAGATCAGACGATAGTTCTGCTCACTTTCCCGCAGTTGTTCTTCCATTCGTTGACGTTCGGTGACATCCTGGGCTATCCCGCTGATCTGCAGCAGTCTTCCTTCTTCATCCGTAATCACTTCCCAGTGCGCATCCAGATATTTCAGCTCTCCATCCGCACTATGAATACGGACCGTTACTTCGCCATTAGTCCCATTCTCCATGGATTGATGTACTAACCGTTCAAGTCTGATGAAATCGTCAGGATCAATGCAAGCAAAAACACGTCTGTAATCAAAATAAGAATGATTGCTCTCATCTTCCAAAAAGCCAAAAATATTACGCATTTCTCTGGAAACCGTCAGCCGTGATTTTGTCATGTCCCATTCCCAGGACCCCATCTTCGCAAGGTGTTGCGCTTTAGCCAGCATATCCTCGTATTTCTTGCGCTGAGTAATATCGCGACCAATGGTTAATATCTGTTTAACGTTCCCCTGCTCATCACGTACCACTTGGGAAGAACTCTCGATCCACAAATAATGTCCATCTTTATGACGGGCTCTACGAGTAAATACGTCCGTATCGGAATATATCTTACCTTGTTCAATCATCTCTAGAGCATCATCTACGTGATAATACTCGGGTCTTTTAGTACCTATCATTTCTTGTGCAGAATAACCTAACAGCAGCTCCACTGAGGGAGATACGTAGTGCAGTGTCCCGTCAGGATCGCCAAAAGAAATCATATCCGGTGTATTTTTCGTAATCAAATTATATAACTGCTCATCTTCATGAATCTTTTGTTCAGCAAGTTTTCGGTCAGTGATATCTGTTAACTCAGAAATCAGGACATAGGGTTCACTGGAATTCTCCTGATAGATTAAAAATATATGTTGGGCTACCCAGATGATTTCTCCATCCTTACGCAAGAACCGCCGTTCTTTCTCCAATGCAGTCCCAGGCTCAGCTAGCAAATCGTTCAGGATAACGGAATGATCATTATTAGTTTTATCTTCCGGATACACAAGATCCAGATAATTTATATTCAAAAGATCTTCTTCTGCATAACCAAACATTTGGCATAGCGCAGGATTCGATTGTAATAACGTCCCGTCCTTCGGAGAGACTACCGCAATCCCGATAGAAGACCGTAAGTATAGCTGTTTAAAAAGAAAATCAGACACCTGTAAGCCTCCTCTTTTGAAAATGGGGGACTATATTAACAAACTTGTAATAATTTCAGTATACCTTTTTTTCGGTAAATAAGCTTGATAGTTGAGTCCTAAATGATAGACTGGTAAATTTCGCAGTAAAACTCCGCAAAAAATAAACAGCAAGTCTCCCTCTGAAAAGGAAACTTGCCGTGTGTGCATGTTACAACTCTAAAGTCCTATTCTATTATCAAATTTTCCAGCTGAAGCTTCTTAATTTTCTTACGGATAGGTGCACCAATAATTAAAAAAACAAGACCTAAAAAAATCAACATACCGCCCATTATTACGTTTACCATACTGAGATTCTGTGATGAAAAAGAATAATTTATTACACCAATCATCACATTAAATAGGCCTAAAATCAACTCTAACCACATTACAGATTTCCATAACCTGTTGATTCGCTTATAGTGTTTTATTCTGGATTCCAGATCTGTGTAAATATCAAACGGACCTTCCACTGACTTCTTTCTAAGGTAAACCCAGCGCATGTAAGTACTCACACAATCTATACCGTTTTCCTCTAAAAACTTGATATATTTGATGCTATCCGGATGATCCGGCAAGTTATCTAAAAGCTCAATTCTATACGTGTACTCATTATTGGGGGTCTCTGTAAACACATATTTGCACCAAGATAATTCTGATAGAGCCATCCCCTTCGCAGACATTTCATTAAGCCACTTTTCTTCCTTCTCATAATCCCAAATCAGCTTGCGAACCACATGTTTCATTTGGACTCACCTCCAGCTATTCTCTTACCATTGGCTATCAATTCTTCCAGACGGATGATCTCTCCCTGAATCACTGACTTTCCTAAGCCGGTAATTTCGTATTCTTTTCTACGAGAACCTTGCTCCCCTTCCACTGCTTTTATCCAGCCTTTTTCCAGTAAAGTGTTAAGTGCTCCGTATAAAGTGCCCGCGCCCAGATCAACCCGACCGTTACTTAAGTCCTTCACATTCTGCATAATTGCGTATCCGTGCATTGCTGTATATAGAGACAATAAGATATAAAATACAGCTTCAGTTAATGCGCCTCTTTCTGTGCTTTCAGGCATCATTTCATCCCCATTCTATTACTGTTGTCGATATATCGGCTTCCGTAATACCATTATTACGGAAGCCGATATAATTGTCAATACAAAAACACCCATTTTTTTCATCGCAGCGATTATGAGCGCAACAAAAAAACGCCTAGCACTTAGCTAGGACGGATTTGTTGGGGGGGCTACTCAGCAGCTAGATACTCCCACCGTGGCACCTATTCCTTTCTCATTATGAAGTATCGGACTGAGATGCCGCTATTTCCGAAAAATAGCGTGTTTCAGCTTACGTTCGGACTCAGATGCAGCTATTCGTCTCCAAACACTCGCTTTTCACACGATTCCTTAGCAATAAGCGCTATGCAGTCCGAAACCTCTGTAAAATGTGCCAAAAATCAATAATAGCGGCCATACGGTCCGTTAGCAGACACTGTTCGCACAGATTCTAAAACTACAAAAGTCTATACAAAAAAATAGGCCAGATAAGATATGTAAAAAAAGAACATACCCAACCTGACCTATTCTTTATTTTGTTCTGCATAGTTTTTATGGTCTCTCTTTTGAGGCATTTTCAACCATGACACCTAGTACATTTTTAAACGTTTGAAGATCCTGTTCAGAAATATTGGTGATCGTATCATCTTTAAACTTTTCGGCAACTGGCAGTAAATCGAGATAGATCTGTACTCCCTTATCTGACAATTCCAACTGCTTGACTCGCTTATCCGCATGGGTGCCAGAGCGATGCAAGAAACCCTCAGATTCCAATTTTTGAAGCAGCCTGACTACGCTGGGCTCTTTTATAGACATTTTATCTGCTAATTCTCTCTGGGTTATGGATTCACTGGTATAGATGTAATACATCGCAATCCATTGGCTCCGGGTCATATTATACGGCCGAAATTCCTTTTCCAAGGCTTCCGCGAATATTTTTGCACTACGGTTTGCAATAAAGGCCATACAGTCATCTAAATTAAACAATGTTTACACCAACCAATCCCAACTGTTTTATCTTAAAATAATCAACTCTTTTCTAATTTATTATAGCAAAATATATTAAGGAAGCTGAACATACTTTTCAAGTGATCACATAGTTCATTTATTTAGGCTGCAGCAGGATCCATCTCCCGAGATACTTAGAACAACTTATCCTTGATGCAACGCTCCAATTCCTAAACCGAATGCAGCTTCATGAATTACTTCCCCAGTAGTTGGATGGGCAAAGATTGTCTGTGTAATCTGTTGTTCCGTAAGCCCATTGGCAATCGCAAGTGTAAGACTACTAATCAGAGAAGACGCATCGGGACCAATGATAGACCCTCCCACAATCTGTCCGGAGCCATTATCTTTGATTAATTTGATAAAACCTTCCGGTTCATTCATTGTCAATGCTTTTCCGTTACTTGCAAAAGATACCTTACTCACACGATAGTCCAGCCCATTCTCCTTACATTCATCTTCCAACAGCCCGACGCTGGCAATCTCTGGAGAGGTGAAAATTACATTCGGTACCGCGGAATAATGCATATCTTGGGATTCACCGAGTAAGGTGTTTACAGCCGTAATGCCCTGATGTGAAGCAACATGAGCAAGCTGAATAATGTTAGTTACATCGCCAATCGCATACACATTTTCTACATTCGTACGCATTTGTTTATCAACGGCAATACCTTTACCACGTTCATTTAGTTGAATACCTGCTTTTTCGATATCCAGACCCTCTAGGTTAGGCTCGCGTCCAATAGCGACCAATACTTTTTCACTAACTAGCAGATGCTCACCCTCACTATTCTCATAGGTTACAATCGCCTGACCATCATCCGCACGTTGGATTTTGGAAACTTTGGAGTTGGTATGAATATGAATCCCAGCCAGCTGAGCTAAACACATAATTTCTACCGAAATATCACTGTCCAGCATCGTTAGCAGACGGTCCATAAATTCTACAACATGAACTTCAACTCCTAGGTTACGGTAAATGAAGGCGAATTCCATGCCGATAACCCCGCCACCGATGATAGTTATTACCTTTGGTAACTCTTCGCAGGCGAGCGCTTCAGTACTGTTCATTACAAATGGCAGATCAACTCCTGGGATATTCACCTTGGAAATCCTCGAGCCTGTTGCCACAATGATATTTTTTGCTGAAATACGGTAACTATTTTCGCCGGTTACCTTCACTTCATGCGCCGATAGGAACGAAGCGTGGCCGCGAACAACCTGAACACCGTTTTTTTCCATTAAATAACCAACGCCGGAGACCAATTTCTCTTTGACTTCATTTTTACGTCGAATAACCTGCTTCATATCCACTTGAAGATCAGATCCTGTTGTTATACCAAACAAAGAGGAGTTTTTTATTTCATGACAGATTTCAGATGATTTGACTAAAGATTTTGTAGGGATACAGCCAACATTTAAGCAGGTACCTCCTAATTCTTCTTTCTCAATCACCGCTACCTGAAGTCCTTTTTTCGCTGCATAAATAGCGGCAACGTAACCTCCTGGTCCTGCTCCAATGATAAGCAAGTCAGGGTTTATAGCATGAGTTTGTTGCACGGCGACTGCAGGTTGTGGGACAGATGATTGGACCGGAGCCTCCACCTGGATCGGATTTACTTCAAATAAGACTTGATTTGAGGCAATTTCGCTCCCCTCTTCAAATAATATATTGATAATAATACCCTCTTCTGTCGCTTCAATCGATCTGTTGCCTTTTCCAGTTTCAATCTGTACCAAGGGATCTCCTGCAGATATCTTGTCTCCGATATTTACATTTATCTTGCCTGCTTTCCCCTTTTTGCCACCTGGAATCATAGACATTTTTATTTCCATCGTTATGCTCCTCATATCCATGAGGGGACTCATAAAGAGCCCCTCAAGCGAATGTATTAGTGAATGACTACGCCTGCTTTTACCAGCTTCACACCGTTAGCAAGACAATCTCCAACAGGACATGTCTTCTCGATAAAGTCAGCAAAAGCATCTGCCTTTTCTTGGCTTTCGTTGGTTTTAAAATGCATAACAAAACGAATTTCTTGGAAACCATTTCTCACATCTGCAAGACCCATGAAACCATCCGGATCTAAGTCTCCTTCAAGTTCAACATAAAATTCTTCGAAGCTAAAATCGTTAGCGTCTGCAAAGGCACTAGCGACAATGGACTGACATGCACCAAAGGCACACAATAACGCCTCGACGGGATTCAAACCAACATCGGTCCCCCCCAAATCCTCTGGTTCGTCCATAATAATCTTAAAACCTCTAGAATTGGTTTCAACTTGCATTCCATTAGGCAGTTTTTTAGCTGTCGCTTTAAAAGTAGTTAACATATGTATTACCTCCTCCTTAAGATTGTGAAAATAATAACATAGTAATCGATGAATATCAATACTTAGCTAAGTAAGTATTTTTTCGAAGAAGAACTCGAACCTGATTCAATAAAAAAAACAGGTTTCCAATCTACCTGAATAGGTAAATCAGAAACCTGTTTTTGTTGATAGGATGCGGTCAAGAGGACTCGAACCTCCACGATATTGCTACCACTGGCACCTGAAGCCAGCGCGTCTGCCAATTCCGCCATGACCGCATATTATGTAACTGGCGACCAAAACCGCCTGTACATAATACTATACTCCCTCTGCACTTAAAACGCAAGGTTTTTGTGTTTTTGAAATAGGCTTCATATAAACTCATAGGCACAACCAATCAATATTATTCAGTTTATATATTTCTATTATAAAGCCTCCTATGGTACAACATAGATAAAGTAAGGCGCTATGACGGAGATGTCGGAATAATCGATCAATAGAAAGGATGAATACTTATGAACCAGCAGTGGAATACCCAAACCTATGATACTGATATGGCCTTTGTGTCTCAGTTTGGAGAATCATTGATTGAGCTGCTTCACCCACAGCCAGGCGAACAGATTATCGATTGGGGCTGTGGAACCGGAGATTTGGCGGCAGCCATTGCTGCTAGGGGTGCCACTGTGACAGGTATTGATGCCTCTGCCGAAATGATTCAGACAGCCCGTGACAAACATCCCCATCTAAGCTTTGTCTTAGCTGATGGGCAAACTTATGTCGCAGAACAGCCAGTCGATGCTGTGTTCAGCAACGCTGCCCTTCACTGGCTAACAGACGCAAACGGAGCGGCGGCGTCCATTGTTGCCAGCCTGCGGGTAGGCGGCCGTTTCGTGGCCGAGTTCGGTGGACTGGGCAATATTGCTTCCATCGTCGCTGGCCTTCCACAAGCTTTTGCAGCCATTGGCTGTAGTCATAAGCTGCATTTGCCCTGGTACTTCCCAAGTGTTGGCGAGTATGCAACTCTACTAGAGAAGCACGGACTGACCGTGGACCTCGCCCTTTGTTTTGACCGGCCAACACCACTGGAAGGCTTGGAGCAAGGATTTCAGCGGTGGCTGAATACTTTTGCCGATGGAATCTTAAGTGTGCTCACACCCACCGAACGCGCAGAAGTTCTCTCTTCTATGGAACAGAAATTGAAATCCAAGCTATATCAGGACGGCCGCTGGGTAATGGATTATCGCAGAATCCGGATTGTTGCTTACAAACGAAGCTAGAATAGATAAGAAATACTTCTCATGTTCAATAGTCAAAAAAAGAGTGCACTGGCGCTTAACACGCGCTAGCACACTCTTTTTACACGGGATCCTATTTTCTATCTCCAACGTACCGATCACTGCCAGCGCCAAGTCCCACAACCATCAACAGCACACTTGCACCCAGCAGTAAAATCAATGGCACCGTCCAGCTGTTCGTTACATCATGCAGCCAGCCGAATAATGCCGGTCCCATTGCTGCCAGTACATAACCCACAGATTGGGCCATTCCTGACAGCTCCGCCGCTTCTTGCGTGCTTCTTGTTCTTAGACTGAAGAACATCATCGCAAGACCGAAGGCAAATCCTCCGGCAATACCAAAGCATACCGCCCAGACAGCCATTAAAGCGCCGCTGCCTTGCCAGATGCCACCTAATGCGATGAAATAAAGAACAGCAGTGATTATAACTAGAATACGTTGGTTCTTCATCCGGCCTGCCCACAGCGGTACGAAGAAAGTAAAGGGTAGCTGTGCCAATTGCATGAGCGAGAGAAACCAACCCGCATTACTCGACGACATTCCCCGTTCACCGAGGAGAACCGAAAACCAGGCAATAAAGACGTAATAAAGCAGTGACTGTAAACCCATAAAGATCGTGACTTTCCAAGCAAGAGATGAACGCCACATATTTTTGCTAGAGGCTGCACTCTTAGAGCCGGTTCCTTGATTAAGCTTTCGCATTTGCGGAATCCAGAACACTGTTGCTAGAGCTGCGATCATAAACCAGATGGCCAAGGTCCCTCTCCAACCGAATCCAGCATTTGTTGCCAGCGGTACACTAATTCCTGAGGCAATGGCTGCGCATAAATTCATAGAAACTGTATAGATACCTGTCATTAACCCGATTTTGTGAGGAAACTTCCCCTTAATAAGACCTGGAAGCAGTACATTACACACGGCAATGGATAATCCAAGTATAGCAGTACCTGTGAACAACAGACCTGCTCCAGATCCCGAGCGAATTAGAATTCCCATAGCCAGCATGACCATGGCAACTAATAACACATTAGCTAAACCAAAACGGCGGGCCAGCTTTGGAGCAAACGGGGACAAGATGGCAAAAGCCAATAATGGTAAAGTAGTAATAGCTCCTGCTAGAGTATTGGATAAGCCGAGGTCATCCTGAATCAATTGTATTAATGGACCCACAGAAGTAAATGGAGCCCGCAGCGCTGCAGCGATAAAAATAATTCCCAGCACAAGCAGCCAGCGATCATATTTGCTGTCCATTAAGCTATTATTCTGAATGTGTCCTTCGCTTTGTGAAGCTTTCATCGTGTATCCTCCTAAATTACAAACAAATAACCCCGCCAAGCACAGAGCTTGTCAAGGATTTGAAATATTTTAAACACTATGAACCATCATCTACTATTCTATTAGAAGTTACAACCCTTAAGTAATTTTATACCCGAATTATTGACAAAACCGCTGACCATCTTTAGTATCCATATCATCGGGTAGTTGAGAATCAATTTCATTTGAACTCATATTTAAACCACAGAAAAGAGTGAACAGAATGCTTCGAAGGTTTTTTTCCTACTATCGTCCGTATAGAAAACTATTTATATTGGATTTCTCCTGCGCTGTTTTTGCGGGACTGCTAGAACTGGCTTTTCCGGTAGCCGTCAATAAATTTATTGATGATTTGCTTCCTGGTCAAGATTGGCCGCTTATTCTTATCGCTTGTGTTGCGCTGCTGGCGATTTACGCCTTAAATACGGTGATGCAGTATATTGTCACCTACTGGGGTCATATGCTGGGCATAAATATCGAAACTGATATGCGCAAAAAAATGTTTGACCATATTCAGAAACTCTCGTTCCGATTCTTTGATAATAATAAAACAGGCCATCTAATCGGAAGAATCACCAATGACTTAAATGATATCGGCGAAGTGGCGCATCACGGTCCTGAGGATGTATTTATTGCAATCATGACCCTTGTCGGAGCCTTTCTCCTAATGGCTGATATTAATCTGAAGCTGGCGATTATTACTTTTATTATCGTTCCAATTATGGCTTGGGTAATCATCTACTTCGGCCGCAATATGACTTCAACTTATCGCCAGCTATTTGGAAATGTAGGCAGTTTCAATGCCCGTATCGAAGATAATGTCGGCGGGATTCGGGTCGTGCAATCTTTTGCCAATGAGCAGCATGAACAAGAGCTATTCGCAGTAGATAATCAAATGTTCCGCAAAACAAAACTTATGGCTTATAAAATCATGGCTAGAAGCTTGTCCGTCAGCTATATGATGACCCGCCTCATTACTATCCTGGTGATGATCTGCGGCGCATGGTTCTTTATCAATGGCGAGCTGCAAATCGGTGAATTTGTGGCGTTTATCTTGTTGTCGAATATCTTCTTCCGCCCTATCGAGAAAATCAATGCCGTGATCGAAAGTTATCCTAAAGGAATTGCCGGCTTCAGACGTTATCTGGAGATCATTGACACGGAACCTGACATCAGTGACAAACCGGATGCCGTGGAGATCAACGCTTTGCGCGGTGATATTACATTCCAGGATGTATCTTTTGGATACGAAGAGAATCGTCCGGTTCTGCAAAATATAAGCCTTAACGTAAAGGCTGGCGAAACCATTGCCTTTGTTGGGCCGTCCGGCGCAGGCAAAACAACAATCTGCAGCCTGCTTCCGCGCTTCTATGATGTCACAGCCGGGGCTATCACGATTGATGGCATCGATATCCGTGACATGAAGCTGGAATCGCTGCGCAACCAAATCGGGATCGTGCAGCAGGATGTTTTCCTGTTCTCCGGGACAATTCGCGAGAATATCGCCTATGGGAAACTGGATGCAAAGCTGCCTGAAATCTGGGAAGCTGCGCGACGTGCTCATCTGGAGGAGCTCATTCAGAATCTGCCAGATGGAATGGAGACAGTCATCGGGGAGCGCGGTGTGAAGCTGTCCGGTGGACAAAAGCAGCGCCTGGCTATCGCTCGCATGTTCCTCAAGAATCCGCCGATTCTGATTCTGGATGAAGCTACTTCCGCGCTGGACACAGAGACCGAAGCCGCAATTCAGCAATCCCTGGCTGATCTGTCCGTAGGCAGAACCACACTCGTCATCGCTCACCGTTTGACGACAATCAAAAATGCCGACCGGATTATGGTCGTGAATGAAGAAGGAATCGCTGAACAAGGCAGACATGAAGAACTAGTCCATGCTGGTGGAATTTATAGCCGTCTGCATCAGGCGCAATATAACTTTTAAAAAGTATTTTGCCGCAGCTGGGCAAAAATGAAGCAAGCCTAGTCACCATGTTTTTGGCGACTAGGCTTGCTTTTTCGCGTAACTCCTCTATTTGCAGCAAACGTGATGCTTGATTAAGGAATTCCTCCCTGATTTTCTTTGGTTTATTGCTCTAATCCTTGCAATCAGGGAAAACCTCCCGCAAATTCACCCCAATTTGCTCATAATAGTGGAATTCAGGCGATATTTAGGGAGGATTTCCCTGAAAAGCTAAGTAACCAGCAAAAATTAGCTATTTTCAGGGAGGTTTTCCCTAAAAATTAAAAACGGCACAATTAAAGCTCAGTTCTCCTACTTTCGCTATTGCGGCTCTGTTCCCCATACCAGCACTCCGTTCCGATAAAGGGTCACCTTGTTCCAATCCGCATAAGCGGTCTGAAGTGAATTAAACGAATAATCATTGGCCTCGTTAAAATTGCTCCAATCTGTCTTGTGTATCCGGGTCTGAATATCCCCGGAAGTTCCTCCAGCGACAAGCATGCCCGCACCTGCGTTGAATTTCACTTCCAAATAGTAATCTGCTCCCGTTCGGGGCGTGTCCAGCTTTACAAAGCTGCCTGCTACCTTGCTGTTGCCGATCTGGGCATAATCACAGAAAAAGGATTGCGGCTTGTCTCCATCGATCGTATACCAGTAACGGATGCTCAGCTCGCTAAGATCGACTGCAGTTGTGCCGTTATTTTTAATATTAAAATAGGGCTTCATCTGGTTGTCATTTGGGTTAGTATCCGCTGTCCGATACGCCACTGCAAGCCCGGTGACCGGTTCGACAGGCCCCGATCCTTGCGGTGTAGCCATCGCTTGTACAGAATTGCTGCTCGTACCCGCACTATTGACAGCATTCACAACATAATAATAAGTCGTTCCGTTGCTAACCGCCGCATCGCTATAGCTCGTCCCGGTAGCCGTAGTCAGAGTGGTATAAGGGCCACCACTCGTAAGTGACCGTTTCACCGTATAGGAAGTCGCGCCCGCCGAGGTGCTCCAGCTAAGATTCACGAGCCCATTGCCTGCAGCTGCATTCAAGTTAGCAGGAGCTGCTGGAACTACGGGAGCTGCCACTGTCTCCAATACAGACCAATAAGCTGGCTTGGACTGAAGGCGCTCATCGAACAATAAAGGCCAATTGTTACGGGCTACCGGATAGGTACGCAGCCAAGTATTACTGTCATCCTTCCCCCAGAGAGTGACATTCGTGACCGTATCCGTGTGCCGCAGGAAGATTTCAAATAATGATTTGTATAAAGCCGCTTGGCGCTGCTTCAAATTATCAGGGAAGGTCTCATAAGCTTGAGAATTATCAGAATACACACTAATATCCAGCTCAGTAATATGAGTTTCCAGCCCTAAAGCCTTGAATTTGATAATCGAATTCTCGATTTCAGAGAGCGAAGGATAATACAAGCTGATATGTGTTTGATGCCCTACTCCGTCAATAGGAACCCCTTTAGCCTGAAGTCGTACGATTAGATTGTATAGTGCTTGGCTTTTGGCTGGCTCATGCGTATTGTAGTCATTAATGAACAGTTTTGCGTTAGGATCAGCTTCATGAGCGAACTGGAATGCCTTCTCAATATACTCTTCACCCGCGATCTGGTACCACAGGCTGCGGCGCATGCCATCCGATTGCGAAGTATCAATCACTTCATTAACGACATCCCAAGCATAGATTTCACCTTTATAACGTTCCATAACAGTCTTAATATGACTCTTCATCCGTTCATATAACACCGTTTTGGAGACCAAATTACCACTGGCGTCACGGAATACCCAATCCGGTGTCTGCGAATGCCAAACCAGGGTATGCCCACGTACCTGCTGTCCATTTGCGGTGGCAAAAGCTACTGCCGTATCAGCTTCAGCGAAATTAAACACACCTTCCTGCGGCTCCGTGCTGTCCCATTTCAGAACATTTCCTGGCGTTACACTATCAAAATGCTTGGCTAACAATTGCCGATCCGGAGCTGTCAGCAGCTCACTATTCGTAAACGCCGAGCCGATCAGAAATTTGTTTGCAAACACATCCTTTAGCGAAGGAATCGCATCTTCGATGACAATTGGACCGAGATCCGGTAGCTTTTCCAATCGAAAATCATCCAAATAAAAAGAAGTTGTCGCGCTACCCGGCACTTCAAAATAAATAGAAAGCTGATCTGCCGGCTCCAATAGCTTGTACTGCGCCTGCAGCTTCACCCAACCGTTCGCTGTCACTGCACCAAAGGTCAAATTGTCATAATGAATGGTAGAAGGTAATGTCCGCTGCAATGACATATAGATATTCGCGTTAGATGATCCGGCAGGCAGCTTCACCCATCCAATAAACACATAAGTTTGTCCCACTTCCAGCTGGCTAGTCACATCCAGTGAAGGTCCATGCCACGTTTTTGTTCGGCCGCTTACCTCCAGGCCATATGTGCCGCTGCGTGCCGCATCTGTTTTGGCTGTAAGCACCTCAACTTCCCCACGTCCACTCCAGCCCTGAACAGTGCCATCTTCAAAATCGCTTTGCTGAATAAGCGTGTTCTCCGCATGTGCGGGTGCAGCCCAATACACAGGTACAAGCAAACATAAAACCAAAACAAAATTAAGCGCTTTCAAAAAAGTTCTTTTTTTCATCGCTTCGATTCTCCCTTCTGAATTAGGTTCGAACCTTATGGCTTCGTTTCTTCCTGTTCCCCGATACCGCTCGGGCCACACCACCTTTCTCATAAAAAAAATCAGAGCCTATCCTCAGGAGGAACCAAGCTAGGCAGGTCATCCGTGAAGTATGGGCTCTATATCGCCATAATATCACATTTGTTTCCATTTATGGAATGAAAATAAATTATTTTCGATCTTATTTTACTTAAGCTGAACGGATCTGCGTTATCAGCTCCATTTAGCGCCGAAAAAACCCAAGAGACGACACCATTATGGTGTTGTCTCTTGGGTTACATAACATGCTGACTGAATGTACGGAAATTTTACCGTACAATTCGGTATTTCCAGCTGGATCAGCTCATTATACGGGAGTTCTACCGTACAATTCGGCATTTCCAGCTGGTTCAGCGCATTGTACGGGAATTTTACCGTACAATTCGGCATTTCCAGCTGGTTCAACGGATTGTACGGGATTTCTACCGTACAATTCGGCATTTCCAGCTGGTTCAGCGCATTGTACGGGAATTTTACCGTACAATTCGGCATTTCCAGCTGGTTCAACGCATTGTACGGGATTTTTACCGTTCATTTGGACGTTTCCAGCGGGATCAGCGCATTGTACGGGATTTTTACCGTTCATTTCGGCATTCCTGGTATGTACAAGAACATTATGCTAGTCAGCTATTGATTTTTCTTTCGTTACTATCATGATCAGTAGTAAAAAAATCAAAACTAGTTGAATACCTAAATATATTATAGGAAAAAAATAGATAAGACTTATCTGATCAAAGTCAGGCTTAATATCAAAAAAACTTAAACCAACAACCCCTGAACCACTTGACTCTTTTCCTTGTAATTCTTTTAAATAAAATAGAATTCTCATGCTAGGAACAATACTAATAACTAACCAAGAAATGTTGTACCTAAGCTTTTCCGTCTTTAAAGCTATCTTGCAAGACACATTCAGGAGAATTATTGGGGCTGCATACATTATAAACATTTGTTTTACTACTTCTACTTCCAACTTCCCCGTTTTCATTCCCAAAAGGTAGATAATAATTAAATGCAAGAAAACAACAATGGTGACTTGTAGGAGTACTTTCATCCTTGTGCTTCTTAATTCACCTTTCAATCTATCACCTCTCACAAGTTATATTCTATTTTCTATAATTTTACAATGAAAAAATGGAGATACTGAGATACAACAACAAATAAAAAGAGAGCCGTGTGGTGAACACGACTCCCTCTTCATATAAACCGCATCAGTAGCGGCATATTTGCAAGGAGCTTAGCAATAAGCTGTCATCCTTGATTTATTTTTTAGCAATATGAACCTTCAGCTGCTTGCCCTTCACGGTGGTCTCTCTCATCGCTTGCAGCACCATTGCGCCTTTACCGTTCAAAATATCCACGTAGGTCACATTGTCCTGAATCGAGATAATCCCGATATCTTCGGCGGACATACCTTCAAGCTTTGCTATTGTGCCGACAAAATCCACGGCTCTTAGCTTCTTTTTCTTGCCGCCGTTGAAGTATAGCTTCATAATCTCTTTGTTTAAGCTTTCGCTTTTGTCCTTCTTGCGGACAGGCTGCTTATTGATCTTCTGCTCGAACGCTTCCTTTGCGTAGGCCACTGCGTCGTCCGAAGGAGCTTTCATATGCGGAATGCTGAAGCCAATATAGCTTTCGATTTCAGTTACCCACTTCTGCTCATTCGGAGTGACAAAAGTGATCGCTTTACCTGTCTTGCCTGCACGCGCGGTTCTGCCCGTACGATGCACGTAGCTTTCTTTTTCCAGTGGAATATCGTAATTAATCACATGGGTGATATTCTCGATATCAATCCCTCTAGCCGCCACATCGGTAGCGATTAAATAGCGGAATTGCCCTCTTTTAAAAGCATTCATGACCTCAAAGCGCTCATCCTGCTCCATACCCCCGTGGATCTTATCACAAGGATATTCCAGATCCGCCAGTCCTCTGAATACAGCATTCACCTGCTCTTGCGTACGGCAAAAAATAATACAGCTATCCGGATTCTCCACCGTAATGATATCGCTTAGCAAAGAGAATTTGGCAGCTTGTCTCACTTCAATCAATGCATGTTCAATCGTAGCTGTCGTAATTCCACTTGCCTGAATCTCGATATCCGTTGGATCGTTCATATATTTTAGGCACAAATTCTTAATGACTTCGGGTAAGGTAGCTGAGAATAACATCGTTACTCGCTCTTTGGGCAGCTGCTTGATGATCTTCTCGATCTGCTCAATAAAGCCCATGCTCAGCATTTCGTCAGCTTCATCGATGATCAAATATTTGATTCGATTTAGCGGAAGTGTGCCTCTTTCAATATGGTCAAATACGCGTCCAGGCGTACCTACGACAACATGTGTTTTTTGCGTAAGCTCTATCTTTTGAGGGGCAAAGGGCTGCTTGCCGAAGAGAGCAACTGCTTTAATCCGTTTAAAACGTCCGATGTTCGTAATATCCTCTTTCACCTGCATCGCAAGCTCCCGAGTTGGCGTAAGAATCAAAGCCTGCGGCTTATTCTCCACCCAATCCACCAGATCGCAAAGCGGAATACCATAAGCTCCCGTCTTGCCACTGCCTGTTTGCGATTTCACAATCAGATCCTTTTGCCGCAAAGCCACAGGAATTACCTTGCTCTGTACCTCCGTAGGTGTCATAAATTTCAGAACATCCAGTGCTTTAATTATCTCTTCGTCTAACTCATAATCTCTAAATTGCAATTCACTCATCGTTCAACCTCTTCTATGCCGATTGTTCTGGTTAAAGCGGAAACTCCGCGATCCTTCCATCTTGTGCATACTTATCATTATAGCAGTTATTGGCGTCCTTGATTCCATTCCTTATAGAACTGGTCCAGAAAATTCAACATGAAATCATGCCGTTCTTCCGCTAACTTGCGTCCATAAGCCGTATTCATTAAGAATTTTAGTTTCAACAGCTTCTCATAAAAATGATTCACAGCCGTCCCTTTGCTATAATCCCTGTATTCCTTCTGCAGCGACTCCTCGCGTGGAGAAACTTCCGGATCATAAGCCGGACGTCCCTTTGCGCCTGAGAAAATAAAGGTTCTGGCAACGCCAATCGCGCCAAGTGCATCTAGTCGATCTGCATCCTGCACCACTTGACCTTCCAGAGTCTGCATAGGTTCTCCTCCACCACCACTAAAAGACATCGTTTCAACGATCAGCATGATATGACGAATTTGCTCCTCCTCTGTAAGGTTTGCCGTAAGCCAAGTGTGGACTTTAAGCAGACCTGCTTCTTTTGACGGATTAAGCTTCTCGTCTGCAACATCATGCAGCAAGGCTGCCATCGTACAGATAAAAACATCCGCACGCTCGATCTCAGCAATTTCACATGCCGTGCTGCGGACCCGATGGGTGTGCCACCAGTCATGCCCCGTAGTATCTTGTCCTAGTTGTTCTTTCACAAATTCTTCCGCCCGGGCTATTATTAAAGGTTGATTCATCGTCAACAAGCTCCCCTCACCTATGAAATATCGAAGCCCTATTATAGCTGATTGCCTGTCCATTCGCCTACTAAAAATCTTTGTTATAACAAATTCTTACTTGCACGGCTCCAAATGATCCGCTATAATCGGCAGTAATCAAAATGTCGAAGGGAATTGATTCTGATGAACACCATAACAATCATGCTGAATCAACTTCATTATTATCACAAACAGCGTTAGCAACCCTGAAATTCTCAGGGAGGCTAACGCTACTCGCGTTGGCCTCCCTGCGGCATAGATCACGCGCAGGACCATGAGGTCCTGCGCGTTTTTTTATTTCTAAACTATGCCAATTCAAAGGAGCTACTAACGATGCAAAACATTAAAGGAACTTATGATTACTTCGGAAAAGAGCAGGCGCTCAGAAAGAACATTCAAAATACGCTGCAGGATTTGTTCGAACTCTATGATTTTGAATCCATGGACACCACATTATTAAATGAACTGGAGTTATTAACCTCGAAATATGCAGGTGGGGATGAAATTCTCAAGGAGATGTACCAACTCACCGATCAAGGCAACCGCAAGCTGGGCTTACGATATGATCTGACCATCCCTTTTGCCAAAGTGATCGCCTTAAATCCTGGAATAGTGTTTCCCTTCAAGCGTTATGAGATCGGAAAAGTATTCCGTGATGGTCCCGTGAAACGTGGGCGCCTGCGTGAATTTCTGCAATGCGATGTTGATGTTGTTGGTATTTCAGGACCTGAGGCGGAAGCTGAATTGATGCAGCTGGCCACAGAAGCTTTTCGCAAGCTGGACATCCCGATCATCCTAAAATGGAACAACAGACGTTTTCTCGGTGAGATCCTGGAATCGATTGGTGTACCTGCCGAGGACCAACTGTCCGTTATGCTAACCTTGGATAAATTAGAAAAAATCAACCTCGTCGGCGTGAAAAATGAATTGATCAGCAAGGAAATCGAATCTGCAACCATCGCTGATATTCTAGAGCTTATTGAAATGGACAATCCAAGCTTTGAGCAGTTATGCGAAAAATATAGTCTTACCGGACAACCGGGAGCAATGGAGGTTCTTGTCCTGCAAAAGCTGCTCCAAGACATTCAGCTGCAGCAGACTTGCCGTTTCGATCCCTTCTTATCCCGCGGGCTTTCTTTCTACACTGGAACCGTCTACGAGATCTTTGATGCATCCGGTTCCTTTACCTCAAGCTTGGGTGGTGGAGGCAGATATGACGCTATCATCGGACAGCTAGTGGGCAGAGAGGATATTCAATATCCGACGGTTGGCTTATCTTTTGGTATGGAGTCTATCATGGCGCTCCTTGCAGAACGTCCTATCCAAGAGCGCAAGACAGCAGAGGTTATGGTCATTCCGGTTGGCGAGACGCTCCCACAGGCTTTAATTGCAGCCGCCGAGCTCCGTGCCTGTTCTATCCGGACCAGTCTGGTATCCGGTAAAAGAAAACTTAAAAAGCAACTCGCCACAGCCTCATCCCAAAAAATACGTTACGTTATTCTGATCGGCGAGAGTGAATCCAGTGCGGATAAGGTGCGTCTGAAGGATATGAAGGAACAAACAGAAGTTATAGTTCCATTAGATGAAGCCATCTACCTTATTACTGGATAAACTGCTGCCTTATATTCTTCTAAAAAGATCCGCATAAAAAAAGACCCCGCCGGCGACCGGCGGGGTAAAGTCTATATATAAGGGAGGTTATACATGTACTATAACCCTGCAAGCTTAATATTTTATGAAAAAGAGATAAGGATTCCCTTAATTCATTTCAAACCCCTAGATCTTAAACTTATCTACTAACCCCTGAAGCTCTTTGGCACTTTGAGTATTTTCATCGGCCATAGTAACCTCTAGGAATGTTTTTTCCACGATATCCGCCGTTTTCACCGCGATATCCTGAATCCCTATAGCTCCTTCGTTTACTGTAGCAGCTACCTCATTAACGGCAATATTAATACTCGATATGGCCATACTCAAATGATCGGCTGCGCTCTCGAATTGTTTTAACAGCGTATTTACAGTAGCAGCATCACTGTTGTATTGCTGACTTACCTCAGTTAATCGTTCATAATCTGCTAGGACATTCTGGTCAATAAAAGAAAGTAATGCCTCAGAATTCTCCTTCATGGATTCAACAGAGGAATATACACCTGTTACCACACCTTGAATTCCGGCCGCAATCTTAGACGACTTCTCAGCCAACTTCCGAATCTCACCAGCTACAACCGCAAAACCTTTACCTGCCTCCCCCGCTCTTGCCGCTTCTATAGCTGCATTCAGGGCCAGCAGATTGGTCTGACTGGCAATGGATAGAATCGTATCCGTCAGTACATTAATCTCTGCAATCGCGCTCGACTGCTCAATCGCTTTTTCCATATCGATTCGCACGGATTCATAAATTTGTTTAGCATTCGTCGTAGATTCTGTTGCCTCATCCTGAAGAGTCAGCGCCCGCTCACTAATTTGTCTAGAAACGGCAGCGCCTTCCTTCACATTATTGGTGATCCCGGATACATTGTTATCAATTTCTGTAATTGCTGCTGTCATTTCCTCCGTGGAGGCTGCGGTCTCTTCCATACCTGCCGATAGCTGCTGCGTAGTCGCTGAATTATCGTGGGCATTTTCCCGCACATCTATAGACAGCTTCTCCAGCGTTTCTGCATTTTCAAGCACTTTGGACGAGATCGTAATTAAGCTTCCAGCCATCTCACGAAGTGTAGCCCGGGTGCTGAACATCGCTTTGGCGATCGTCCCTGTCTCATCTTTGTTTTTAGTCAAATACTCATACTCTGAGTCATGCGTTAAATTCAATTCTGCCGTTTTATTAATCATGTCCGTTAGTTTAACAATCGGAGAAGAGATTTTTTTAGCAAAATAAAGAGCAATCAGCAAGGCAATAATCAAACTTCCCACACCAAGAAATAAGTTGAAATTTCTCATATCAGTGACAGGTTTCACGATTTCATCGAGGTCTGCGGTTAATACAAGCAACCAGTGCGTCTCAGGTAAAACTGTATAGGTTGATTTTTTTTCCACACCATTATATGTATTATTGAGCAGGCCATCCGCTACCTTCTCACCAGATTTCACACGCTCCATAACAGCTGCGATCTGCGTATTCTCAATAGGCTGACCAATTTGTGTTTTATCCGGATAATATAATTTATTGCCGTTCTCATCCAGTAAATAAGCGTAGGAGCTCGTCGTGTTTACCACTTTGGTATCGGCCAAATACTTAATCATACTATCTGCGGAAACAGCTGATGCAATAAATCCAATCATCTTTCCATTACTCTTTACGGGCTGTACAAAAGCCACTACATAAGCTCCTGTAGATTTTGATTTCAGCGTTTCACTGATCACAGGCTCAGCCGTCTCCATTACTCTTTTCGTATAATCTCTTTCACTAAAATCTGTCCCTATAAGCTTAGTATCACTGTCAGCCACACTAATACCTTTCATATCACTGACTAGAATGTGCTCAAGGTTTCCTGCTTCCTCCACAATGCTTTGTAGACTGGCGTTCACCTCATTCTGAAGCTTATCTCCTTTGTTAACTCCACCATTCCCAGCTTGCAGCAGTAGATCAACAATTTCCGAACGGCTCGCAATAAGCTCTGTACTTCTCTGCTCTTTTGCTATCATGGCTGATATAGTCTGAGCTTTGTTCGTATTGACCTGCTTCATAGAATTCTCAGTAAGATTCACAATCGCCTGAGTTGATTTCAAATACGTAAATATCCCCATTACAGAAATACATAAAAGGGTCACACCTATCATAACAAGTGATAACTTTAGGCGAATCTTCATATTCTTTTCATCCTTCCGACTGCTTGTTCATTTGCGAACAATGAAATTGTAAATAATACAATTACTATCGGGTGGCAAAGTTGAATAGTGAATATAAATCGCGCAAAAATAAGAAATATATCATAAAATGTCGAAATTTTTCATGTAAATGAATAAAATATCACAGCTTTTAGGTCTTATATCCTTCACAAGATGGTTAACAAGGCCTGTCATCTGTCCTAGAAGAACTAGGTGGTTCTAGCTGAGAGACAGTATTCGCTTGCATTAATGCACCCTCACTTAACAGTCGTTTAGTTCTACTACGTAAAAATAGACCAGACATCGCAGCGAGTATTTGTTGGAATAACATCCCCGAAATTACTGGAAGCGCGACAGCAGGAGGAAAATATTTCACCGATAATACAGCTCCCGCACTTAAATTCCGCATACCCGAATTAAACTGCACCGCCACGGAATCTTCATAACTAAAGCGGAAACGGCGTGACACCAAAGCTCCGATCACATAGCCAAGCACAACGGTTATGAAGGTCACTCCAATAATGATCGCTAATTTGCCATCCGGATGTTTCAGATAACGGGCAATGCTGGCCCCATTAATAGAAACAACTACAAACAATCCGACTTTAACAAACGGAGCAAGCGGCGGACCACATACCGTATTTACTTTCCCTTTTGTCCATTGATTCAGCAGCATCCCAACTACAGAAGGAATGACTACCATCCATAGCAGCCCTTTCATCATATCGCCTAGCTGAATTTCAACACTCGCTCCCATCAGCAAATATAAGGTACCCGGGACAACAATGGGCGACAAGAGCGTATCAATCAGAATAAGCGCCAATGTCAGCGCAATATTCCCTCCGTACATCGACACCCATACCACACTTACAACACCTGTAGGAATCGCGAACAACAATACATAACCAGTTACTGTATATGGATCTCCCGGAAAAAAAGCCATGGCTGCAAGCCAGCCGATCAGCGGCATTACAATATGTAAAATTACCATTAGAATAATCAGCTTCTGAGGTTTCAGAAGTACCCCCAACAGATCCTTTAGGTTGGACTTCAAGCTACCGATCAGCGTCATTACAGCAAAAATCCAGGGCACGAGACCTGTGAACGGCAGCAGTCTGCTTTCGTTAAGTACGCCGACCACGATGGCTGTGGGTGTTAATAACGGCATAATCTTTTCTAGAACAACATTAGATTTGATGAGTCCATTTCTTATATTAGCAAACACTTGGCAGTACACCTTATGTATGAAGCTCATACATCCCTTATCTTTGTTTTTTATTAAGTCTACCATAAAAAAATAGGAACCAATTCTTAAATTGGTCCCTCGAATTAATCTATATAGAGTGTTAAACTTCTATGCCTTGTGGAAACAATGCATCCAGTGCTGGGCAGGGTTGCTTATCCAAAAACTGTGCCAATGGCGCTGGCATATTATTGTATAAATCTTTTAGTGAAGTTCCTTGATAAATGTTGCCGATAATCACCGGATGGCAAAGCTCTGAAATCAAAATGTCGCCATTTCCATGCAGATGAAGCTGCTTCTTCCCCTCAATACAGTGAGGAAAATACACACCCGGCTGCTCTTCGAACCCAAGGGCGTCCATAAAGCGGTCCATACAGGTGAAATACAGAATCGTATCTTCTTTCTTCCGTGCGATCAGCTCGCTCACTGCATTCTTTAATTGTTCCCGTGCAGCTATAGACTTCCAACCCGTATGATCCATGATAATACTGTTCTGAATTTCATGTGTGCGCACGCCCATTGCGTAGACATGATCGCTGATCTCCTTCATATTATCCTGGGTTTCACTGAACAGCAGCGTCTCCAGTACGGTATCCACACTTGTTGCAGCGAATAGGGTAATATTTTCTCTTATTTTTTCATAGATGCTTGGATGAATATTATAATATTTTGAGAAAGCTTCCGCAGTAGTAAAATTGAAGGAAATATGTATAGTCGTTAATCCTGCGGAGACCAATTGGCCAATTCGTTCAGCATTTAAAAGACTGCCGTTGGAATTTAACTGTGTCTGAATCCCTCTGGATGCGCAGTAGGTTACAATTTCCACACAGTCATCGAATTTCAGCGTCACTTCTCCACCTGATAAGCGTACTCTTTTAAGGCCTGGAAGTTCGTCCAGAATGCGGATGACCTCTTTTGCTTTGATGCTTTGTCCATCATTTCTATTATATGCACAGCAATAATCGCAGCGGAAATTACAGTTCGAAGTTACCCCTATTTCTAACCCTTCCAGCTCATAAGTAAGCGGTTTGTCGAGCTCTAATGCTTTATATCTCATACTCTAAAGTCCTCCTGAAAAATAATGAATTTAGTTCAAAAGTTCAACCTTAGAGATTATATAGGTTTATGGCTTAGGTTAATGTGAGTTTTATAACATTCGAATTGCCAGCTATAACAGCTAACGATCGTGACTACGGAAATATCCGTTCTTCCAACCGGATTTTTCTCCAGTTTCCTTTGTTATTACCGTATCAATTGGTAATTTTACATTACTTTCACTCTGGATTATATAGACCATTTTAAATTAAAGGAGCTTCTATATGAAGAAAGAACGGTACTCTCGAAGCGCATTCCTGAATCTCTCCTTCATTCGATTATGTTAATCATTGACAGATTTTCATAAGATCTTATATACTAATAAAGAGCCAAAATATAGTATTTTTGGTAAAAAAGGAGGATTATGATGATATTCCGAAAAATTGCCTCATTAGTACTGATTAGTTCTTTACTTCTTGGATCAACAGGTGTTGTAAGCGCTTCAAGTAGCAACAACAACGATGTCGAAGCACAGATTAGTAAGATTTATCAAGAAAGAGCGGATCTACTGGGAGAACATAAGGCTGGCTACGAAATAGAATATGAAAAGCTAGGGAAGGAACTAGAATCTTTGGGGGTAGATTTTTTAACTCCAGAGGAAGCACAAGTTGTAATAGCACAAAAAAAATCCTTAGGAACAGACAGCTCACAAATACAACCATTTGTTGATTTACCGGCGAGCACAAACATTGTTTGGTCTAGTTTCCGGTCTAACTGGGTCAAAAATGGGGTTACATATGAAGTTCAACATGTAACGGCAGAATCTAATGCTCAAAATTCTGCACTCAAAAATACGGGAGTAACGTTTCTTTCAAACTCAAATTCGTTGCAAGCGGGGGTTTCCAATCTTTTGGTGTCAGCTGCGACAACTACTCTTGGTTCATTTAATAGTTATGTAGGTGCTACCATAACTATATATGACGCGGTAAAGAACTTTATTTCTGATTCTAACTTTAGTAAAACAACTACAGTCAAAAATATTTCGGCGAGTTATACTTGGAACTGGTACGAATCAGTAGATTTTATGTTTATAAAAGAAGCTAGCAAGTCTGATTCTTATCAAAGTTTAGCATTAATTACTAGTACAGTTAGCGGCGCTAGTGCATATTCTATTCCTACGTTTAGCTATGCTTCAACAACTGGTGCCACAACAAATGCAACAATAAATCAGGGATCATCGAAACAATTTAGTTATACTGCCCTGTATCATAGAGATTCTTCTGCCGCAATAAATTATTATCTCAGCGGGCCTACTGCAACTTCTTTCATAACAAAAATTACTCTTACCGGGATTGATGGTAAAACCGTTCAAACTATTACCCCTGCTATGCCTATGGGTATGGGTTATTTATTGTAATAGATTTCAATTATTTGAAGTTGAGATTTGCGTCAAAGCGTTTTTGACGTAAATCTCAACTATTTTAATTTGGAGGGGAATTATGAGATTAAAGAAACCTATAACCTTAATTTCAGTTGTACTATTTTTAGTGCTAATAGGTGTTGCTTTGTTTTTATATAACTACAATTTCCCGAAAAAGGTTAACGTAGAACGTACTGCCGTCGTGTTCACCCTTAACAACTCTGCTTCAGCTAAAAGTACCATAATTAAGGTTAATGGGACACTATATAAACCAATATTTGGTCAAAAGAAATTTGTTGGAAATGTCTCAATAGATGCCTATGACTTCACAAAAGATCAAGAGGTCACTGTATATATCACTAAAAGAAATAAAGGCATAAATATGAGTACTCTATTTTATCTAGACTCCTCCGCACCATACGAAATAAATCAATACGCTCTAATGTGGTTTGATGATAAATTTGAAAACATCAATATTTGGCCATCTACTAACTGGATAGATGTTAAAGAGAAGAATTTGGCTTTCATTGCTACGGGTTCTAATTATGAACAAGCATTACAAACTCAAATAATGATGAGAAAGAAATTTGGTGATATGTTTGTTCCTCATGAATATGATTCGTTAGTTAAATGACTTGAGTATTGCGATTAATGGAATTGATCCGATCAATAGAAAAGCCCTCTGCAGATGCAGAGGCCAATGAAGAACTTACAATTTTTCTGTGCTACTGCTTAATGAACGATAAAACACAACACCTGCTCCGAACTTCGGACTGGTTTCGTATTTTTGGTCTCTTTATGCCCTCAGTTGTGTTCACCTCCAACACTCGAAAGATTGGCGTTAAACGCTTATGAAGACAGCAATCGGCTGCCAGTTACGGAGGCTAATTATCCACGCCATCCATTTATCCATTTTTTCTTGAGATTTTGCATGTGCATAGTTATATCGTTGAGTGTAACCTCCGTATCTAAATAACGTTCTTCATACTTTGGTATTAAAAGATACTCGCAAGCAGCGGCATAGCAGTCCAATTGTTCAACACTCTCGTCTGATATTCTCTCTAAACAGTTGCATTCTGCCCATAAAAAAACCTTAGGTAGATAAAACACCCACCTTCAATAGTATTTATTCTATAGAGAACAGAAAAAACCTATCGCCTCCAAAGAGGCGATAGGTTTAACCTTCGCGGTACCACTCTTTTTGATCGTTGCTGCTTACTCTACTGACTTCCCCATCTCGTTCCAGACAGGCTGTCCGATCAGACCTAAACGCCAGATTGCAATTCCTTTAAGGCCATAACGTTTAGCAAGTCCTACCTTCGAATTCACTGAAGATTCGTTTTCGCTATACACAGAGATCCCGAGGATCAGCTTATCCTTACTCACTTGCTGAAGCGCAAGCCGGATGCCTTCATCAACTAAACTCATCGGCTCTGGAACTTTTTTCTCTTGTAAATAATCGTACGCCATAATGACCAAATCATCTGCAAGTGTTCCTAAAGTTTTGTAATCATAACCTTTATAAGAACTATTTAATGGATGAAGAATAACGGTAAGTTTAAGTCCTGCTACATGTGCTTTTTGTGATAGGTTTTTCACAAAAGCATTGTAATCCGCTTGCACCTTCGCCTTATCACCTGTTAGACCTAGGCCCTCCAGATCCAGGGTAATGCCTTGGAATCCTTTTTGCGTTGCAAGATCTACGATTCCAGTAATCGTCTGTTCTTGAAGCTGCTTATCTTCCAGGTTCTTAGTTAATTCTGATGCGGTATCTCCAGAGAAGACCATCAGATAAGGAGCTGTTCCACCTGCCGCTGCATTCGTGACAATTGATTCTGGTGTTACGTCACCAGCCGCCTGAGGCCATTTGAAATCAGTCCCCGTTGTGGTGAATTGCCCGCTTTTATCAATCCCACTCCAACCGAAGGCCACAGCATCAAAATTAGGAAGTAAGGAAATCTCACTATAAGAACTCAGCGCATAGAAACCAAGAGTGTACAGCTCAGTCTTCGGCGAAGTAATAGATACGGTCTTCGTGGATTGATTCCAAGCTACACCCGCACCAAACTGCTGGCCAAAGAAGCTAAGGGGAATCATCGTTGTATCCCGGATCGTTTGCGGAGCAACTCCTAACTTCACAACCGCGCCGTTAACACCTGCATTTTTGCTGCCAAGGGTCAGGGTTACGACTTTGGTCCCTGCAGTATCTGTTTTGGTAGCCGTAATTTTCTTCTGCGCTTGATTCCACTCGACATTAATTCCCAAAGCTTCAGATATAGCTCGGAATGGCACCATCGTTGTTCCGCTCATCACAACAGGTTCTACTGGAAAGGGTAGTGGATAACCATCCAGCACAATACTAACTCCACCAGCTGTGGCTGCCTGTGTGGTATTTTGGAATAACGCCGTGGTGCCTCCTAGCGAAATAGCCATACATAATACTAATTTACCGATTCGCTTATTCATGAATGTTAAGTCTCCCTCTTCTATGATATGCAGTCTAATCTTGTAAACTCTTATATGTCCTCTACCATTTTACCAAAGATTATCCAATTGTAAAATTAATAGATTGTCATCTTTGAGCTTCGAAATTATTTGTCATATTAGAAGAGGTCGGCAAAATTACATAAACACGCTCAAAAAGGTTCCCACTGCTCGTTCAACATCTACATCCACTGCAACTTGTATGGGTTTACCCACTTTTGGCTGAGCCCGCAAGTCCGCTACGACCATTCCCGATGTAAACTCACCTTTATGCTCCACACGAACATTCATCTCTTTGTAGGTTACTAGATCTGGTTGCAGCGCAACCATAAGTGCGAGTGGATCATGCAGCGGTGCGCTGTTGATCAAAAAGTTCGCTTCACGATAGAAATTAAAATAATGAGTAAGCGATTGTTCCATAAACGAAATGATCGCTTTATTTTCTTCACGTCCAAAACGGTTTAATAAATCGATATGCTCTTGTGTAATCCGCGTCTTAAGCGTAACGTCTAGACCCACCATCATAACAGGAAGCCCAGATGTAAATACATGATCAGCAGCTTCCGGATCCCCAGCAATATTCGCTTCCGCAACCGGTGTTCTATTGCCGGGATTGAAGATCGTACCGCCCATCACCACTACTTTTTTCAAAGTATTCTTAATACCAGGGTCTATATCAAGCGCCATTGAAAGGTTGGTTAAATGTGCCAGTGTGACTAATACAATCTCTCCGGGATTCTCATTAGCCATCCGAACAATAAACTCAGATGCAGTTTCGCTAATGGGACGCTGGCTGGATGGAGCAATTTCCACATTGCCAATACCGTTCTCACCATGCACATGAGTGGCGTAGCCTGAGTGTTCACGAACAAGTGCCTTGGATGCTCCGATCGCTACAGGAATCTCATAACCGGGCTTAGCAAGCTCAATTAGCCGCAGTGAATTGTCCGCCGCCTTTTCGACCTCAATATTTCCAAAAACGGTTGTAATTCCTTCTACAATTACGTTTGGAGCACGTAAGGCATATAGAATCGCCAGTGCATCGTCAATACCTGTATCTGCATCAATAATAATTCGTGTTTTGCTCATTTATGTTCTCTCCCATTATGTTTTTTCATAAAAACTATCATATCACGGCCAACGAGGATCGCTCAATTTTTATTCAATTCCTGTTCTTTAAAAGCATCAATAAACCGCTCAGGATCACACTCTATCAAATAAGCATACACGCCCTTACTCGTGTGGAGATAGAACATACCACCCATATCCCCCATTGAGCGATAAGACATATCGAAAATATCTTTTAGCGGGAATTCCCGATGACGAGTTACAATTCTATCTTGATACAGATACATTAGCCGATTGGAAGCAACACTTCGTTGTTCTCCATCCCTAATTTCCCGTTGTATCTTATAATACGGAAGCTGAGCTACCCATTTCATTTGCAGTCCTCCTGCATGTCGTAATGGACTCCATTTTATTATTCTTTTTACCCTATTGCAAAATAAAGAAGCTTAACGATCCCATTAGCGGAATCATCAAGCTTCAGTAATCACCGTTTATTTCGTTGTATAAGCTGCGGCTGCCTTACAAAAGCGTTCCAATGCCTCAACTAACGTGGATCTCGGACAAGCCAGATTAATCCGCAGATGGCCTTTGCCTTCTGTTCCGAAAACAGAACCTTCATTAAACGCAACTTTAGCTTCTTTGTACATCAGCTGCTTCAGACCGTCTATTTCCAAGTTCAGTTCGCGGCAATCCACCCAGAGCAGGTAGGTTCCTTGCGGCTGCATCACATGAACCTGTGGTAAATGCTCCGCCAAATAGCTGACCGTATAATCCACATTATCTGATACATATTGTAACAGCTCATCCAGCCATTCTTCTCCGTCATTGTAAGCGGCTTGTACCGCTCCTTGCGCAAAGAAACTAGCCATATGTAAGCTCAAGGCTTTCATTTTTTGATCGAATTTACGTTTCAATTCCGGATTCGAGGACACGATAAAAGAGGATTGAAGTCCCGGAAGATTGAAGGTTTTGGTCGCGGCAAGTGTAGTTAACGTAATATTGGCAATTTCCTCAGACAAGGATGCAAAAGGAATATGCTCATACCCTGGAAGCGCCAAATCACAATGGATCTCATCAGAGATTACTGTCACTCCGTGACGCAAGCACAGTTCACCGAGCTTCAACAGCTCTTCTCTTTCCCATACTCTACCGCCTGGATTATGCGGACTGCATAACAGCAGCAGCTTCGCGCCCCCCAACATCAGCCCTTCTAACTGCTCATAATCCATCTCAAAGCGCCCATTACGGACGATAAGCGGATTTTTGGCAACCTTCCGGTCATTCATCTGAATGACATCATAGAAGGGATAATAAACTGGCGATTGTAAAATAACCTCGTCCCCAGGCTCAGTAAACAGTTCAACAGAGAGACTTAAGGAAGTTACAATTCCGGGAGAATCTGAAATCCACTCCGGTTTGATCTGCCAATCATGCCGTCTTTTAAACCATGACGTGATGGCTTCTTTATAAGTATCACTAGGTACACTATAACCGTAAACTCCTTGTTCTGCGCGGCGCAGAATGGCTTCCTTCACTGCGGGAGGACTTTCAAAATCCATGTCTGCCACCCAAAGCGGCATAATATCCTTCTCACCGAATAACTTCTCGGATTGGTCCCATTTGTAAGAGCTAGTATTACGGCGGTCAATTACGCGATCGAAATCATACTTCAACTAAAGTCACCTCATCCTTATAAACTTATCTTTTATTGTATCATGAGGAAACCGATATAGCATCTTAAGATAGAATCAAAAGAATTCACATAAATAGATGATTAATTTCAAGTCGTTAGGCGATAGAAAAACAATAGAATGTTAGCATCACCTTGATTAAAAAATGAACTTGTTCGATTGCTGCTTTTTTGAAAGCCAGTAAATACTCTGAGTAAAGAGGAAGACCTTCATTCGTCCTCCTCTTTACAATAATCATAAGTAAAATCACCAATATTAAGGTGAACAACTTATCTATACGAAATACACCTTGTTACGCTAATTGTGTAATAACGAGATGTGCTGAAACAGATCTTGTTCCTCCAGCGAGAGGAGTAATAGTAAGTGCAGTAGAGTTACCAGCAGGATTGCGAACGGTCAGGATGGTGTTAATGACCGTTGTTTGCACTATAGCCATTTCTACGATTTGCGATGTACCTGTTGCACGTCCAACAACAGTATAGGCAAGATCCGCACCATTAAGAGTCAAGATGAGTTGTCCCGCTTCGGTTACACTAACCTGAAACAAAACCTGATAAGTCCCTATTGCCGCTAAATTAAACGAACTAGGACCTGTTCGTGCAATTGTCGTCCCGCTAGTAGGTCCGTTTTGAGGAAAACTTACGTCTGTGCCCGGTGCTACAGTTGCTGCATTATCAGGAGGCATTAGGGCAAAAAAATCAGCAAAACCTAATACGCCTCCTGTTGCCCCGGTTGCGCCCGTTGCTCCTGCTGCTCCCGGTGCTCCGGTTGCTCCCGCGGCTCCTGCTGCTCCCGGTGCTCCTGCTGCTCCCGGTGCCCCGGTTGCTCCCGTTGCTCCTGCTGCTCCCGGTGCTCCTGCTACTCCCGGTGCTCCGGCCGCTCCCGGTGCTCCTGTTGCTCCAGCTACTCCCGGCGCTCCCGGCGCTCCCGGTGCTCCCGGTGCTCCCGGCGCTCCGGTTGCTCCTACAAAACCTTGTGGTCCTATAGCTCCTGCAGGACCCGGTAAACCTTGCGATCCCTGAGGACCTACAACTCCTTGGGCACCCGGAACGCCTTGCGCACCCTGAGGACCAACGGGGCCCGCTACACCCTGAGGACCAATCGCTCCCGCTGGCCCGGGTTCACCTTGAGGTCCTTGGGGTCCCGGAGGGCCGCCTGCAGGTCCTTGAGGTCCTTCAGCTCCTTGGAGTCCTCGTACTCCTTGAGCTCCGGGAATGCCTTGGGCCCCTTGTATTCCTTGGAGTCCTTGTGCTCCTTGTGGCCCTTGCGGTCCTGTAGCACCAACGACTGTGGGAGTAGTAACATTCACTTCTGGTGGAGGACAGGTTACTTTTACAATCTTCTTAATAACCTTTCGGCGATGTTCTTTTCTTTTTCTTTTCGAAGGAAATACAGTGGCGACTTTTTTCTTATGACACTTTTTATCGTCTGGACAACTCAATGCGTACACCTCCCTATAAAGATAGTTCAGTGTACGCATCTTATTAATTTTAGACATGGACCAATAACTAGTTTCTATTAGACTGGAACCTATTTTTATAAAAAAAGGCTAATAAAATAGGAGGTGGCCCTTAAGCACATTACAATGTCCACACCATTTTAATTTACTTTTCGTATTTTATGATTAGGACAACTGACACTTCCCTATTAGCCCAAATCATAGATTTGGGTCTTTTTTTATGAGCATATAAAAAAACAACCCCCAAACCACGGGAGCTGCTAATCATCAACTATTATATTGTATCAACAGGCTTACGAATGGTGTTGCCTACCTTCGTAAGAATATCCGCCATTGATGCCGAATCATTCACGTCATAATCATCAATGTTCAGTCGGAGCACTGGGCAAGCTGTAAACTCATTGATCCATTTCGAATATCTGCCATGCATATGCTCCCAGTAGGACACGTCCGTTTGAATTTCCATTTCACGGCCACGTTCATTAATTCGCGATAAAATAGAAGGAAGACTGCCTTCAATATAAATCAGTACATCAGGGTGCGGGAAATAGGGTGTCATAACCATAGCTTCATACAAGCTTGTATAGGTTTCATAGTCTGTCTTAGACATCGTGCCTTGATCCGCATGCATTTTAGCAAAAATACCAGTGTCCTCATAAATCGAGCGATCTTGAACAAAACCACCGCCCATTTCGAACATTTTCTTCTGTTCTTTAAAACGTTCGGCTAGGAAATAAATCTGTAGATGAAAACTCCATCTCTCAAAATCATGATAGAATTTTTCAAGATAAGGATTATGATCAACTTGCTCCAGCGAGGTTTGAAAATTCAACCTTTTAGCCAAAGCACCTGTTAAAGTGGACTTCCCCACCCCCACGGTTCCTGCCACGGTAATTATGGCGTTATCTGGGATGTTATATGGATTCATTTCATTAGCTCCTTTAGGTGAGAGGCAATTTCGACGAAGTGTTCTGGGTTCTCCACGAAATCGACTGCATTTCCATCTATGGTAATAATAACGGTAGACGGCTCTTGAATCGCTAGAGAGGCCATCGCATCATCATAATCTTCTATCAATTGCTGCAAATACGCAGTATCCATATCCCCTTCAAAAGGGCGTCCGCGTTTGGCAATTCTTTTTAACAAGGTATCGAGATCCGCTTTTATATAGAGAATAATATTTGGCTTCGGCAGGTCATCCGTCAGCACATGATAGATTTCTCGATACTTTTCTCGTTTCGTTCCCTTCAGCGTTCGTTCCCCAAAGATAAGGTTCTTATAAATATGATAATCCGAGATCACCGGTTTACCTTTATCTATGTATTGAGTTACTGTATCTTCAAGCTGCTTGTACCGATTACAGAGAAAAAACATCTCCAGTTGAAAGCTCCAGTCATCCATGTTCTGATAAAATTTAGCCAGAAACGGATTTTCATCAACAATCTCCTTAATAATCGGTAAGTTTAATTCCTCTGCAAGCATCGAAGCTAATGTTGTTTTTCCAGCCCCGATCGGGCCTTCCACTGCAATAAACGGTGCATGTTTCATTGATGCTGACTTCCTCCTCAGATACGGACCCTTCAATAACTATTTTTAAAAACAGACTAAATTATTGTATCACATGAGACCTTACTTGTGAGCGGCTAATTATGAAGAAACTTTTCCAGTAATACAAGTATCCAACTGTAAGATAAACCCAATAACAAGAGAAGAATCCCTATGAAAAAACGGTTCGATATCTATCTTCCCCCCCATCCCCACGAACATGAATCGGACCGAGGAGACTCTATTTCCGAAAAATCGGCTGTATCAGCATACAATCGGACTCAGTTGCAGCAATTCTACCAAATGCGCACTAATAATAGTCACTATCCGGCCAATAAGTGCTATCCTGTCCATAACCTTAGCTAAATAAGCTAATAAATACCAATAGCTGATACGGTCCTTAGCATCACTTCTCTTTTCCTAGATGTAATCGCGCATTCAAAGGACTGGAACCATAGCAAAAAAGGTGTCCCTGAAGGGACACCTTTTTAGATCATTCTATTAAGATAAACGTCCGCTGAAATCTTCGAAAGCAAACTGTTTGATTACTTTAATTCCTTCTTCGTCATTGTAGCTGACGATAGCTGGCAGATTCACGCCGTTAAACATATGGTTCTTCACCATAGAATAATGCGCCATATCTAGGAATACGAGTCTATCGCCGTATTTCAAAGGCTCCTTGAAGGAATAATCTCCAATCACATCTCCGGCTAGGCAAGTCATTCCACCTAATCTGTACGTATAAGGATATTCCCCAGGTTGTCCAGCATCGATAATGTTCGGACGGTATGGCATAGCCAGTACATCTGGCATGTGGCATTCAGCCGAAGTATCGAGAATCGCAATGTCCATTCCGTTATGCATAACATCCAGAACGGTAGCTACCAAATATCCAGTATTAAGCGCAACGGCCTCACCTGGCTCCAGATAGATTTCCACACCGTAAGTCTCTTTCATATGCAAAATGCAGCGGACAAGGGTCTCCAGATCATAATCGGGACGTGTAATATGATGACCGCCACCAAAATTAAGCCATTTCATCCCTTTGAGATAAGGTCCGAACTTCTCTTCGACTACCTTGAGCGTACGCTCCAGTGTGTCAGAATTTTGTTCGCACATGGTATGGAAGTGTAATCCATCAATCCCCTCAAGCTCTTCAGGTCTAAAGTTAGGGAGAGTTACTCCCATTCTGGAATAATTGTAGCATGGATCATACAGCGGAACTTCGATCTCGGAATACTCCGGATTCACTCGAATGCCGCAGCTGATGTGCTTCGGTGCATTTTTCACACGATCCTTGAATCGATTCCACTGGTCAAAAGAATTGAACACAATGTGATCGGAGTATTCAAGAAGCTCATCGAATTCACTGTCCACATAAGCTGGTGCGTAGACATGAACCTCTTTGCCCATTTTTTCATAGCCAAGTCTGGCTTCGAATAAGGAGCTGGAAGTTACGCCATGCAAGTACTTGCCAACTAGCGGATACAAGGAGTGCATAGAGAAGCCTTTTTGCGCGAGCAAAATCTTAGCTCCTGTACGTTCTTGTACAGAATTCATAATCTCAAGATTGCGGGTAAGCAATCTTTCATCTACAAGGTAACATGGTGACGGGACAACGCTGATATCAATATCCATCAATCGCGCCTTAGTCTAGCAGCGTTGGCGAGAAATCTTCTTGCCAAGGCAGACCATGTTTATTCAAAGCTTCCATGAATGGATCTGGATCGAACTCTTCTACGTTGTACACGCCTGGTTTCTTCCAGATTCCTTTTATAATTAACATTGCTCCGATCATTGCAGGAACGCCTGTAGTATAGGAAATGGCTTGGGAGCCAACCTCTGCATAACATTCTTCATGATCGCAAACGTTGTATACATAATAAGTTTTTGGCTTACCGTCTTTAGTACCTTGGATGATACATCCAATGTTAGTTTTACCTTTTGTTCTTGGTCCCAGGGAAGCTGGGTCAGGCAGCATTGCCTTCAAGAATTGCAAAGGAACGATCTCTTTACCTTCGTACATGATAGGCTCGATAGAAGTCATACCCACATTTTCAAGCACTTTCAAGTGAGTCAGGTAGTTCTGCGAGAAAGTCATCCAGAAACGGATCTTCTTCACGCCATTGATGTTAACAGCCAAGGATTCCAGCTCTTCATGGTACAAAAGATAAATATCTTTAGGTCCAATTTCCGGAAGATCATAAACTTTCTTCTCAGAAAGTGGTGCAGTTTCAATCCACTCGCCATTCTCGAAATAACGGCCATTAGCTGTAATTTCACGAATATTGATTTCAGGATTAAAGTTTGTAGCGAATGGATATCCATGATCGCCAGCGTTGGCGTCTACAATATCAATGGTATGGATCTCATCAAAATAGTGCTTTTGCGCGTAAGCCGTGAATACGCCAGTTACTCCTGGGTCAAATCCACTGCCGAGCAAAGCGGTAAGGCCAGCTTTCTCAAATCTTTCTTTGTAAGCCCACTGCCAGGAATATTCGAATTTCGCTGTATCTTGTGGTTCATAATTGGCAGTATCCACATAGTGCACTCCTGTTGCCAGGCACGCATCCATGATCGTCAGGTCCTGATATGGGAGAGCGACATTAATAACGACATCCGGCTCAAAGCTCTTGATCAGTTCAATGACTTCGTCCGTGTTATCTGCATCGAGCTGAGCAGTAGAAATCTTCGTGCGGCCTCCGGCTAATTTATCTTTCAGAGCGTCACATTTCGCGACAGTTCTGCTAGCAATGCAGATCTCTTCAAATACATCCGGGTTCTGGCAGCATTTATGAACAACAACACTTGCTACGCCGCCAGCGCCAATAATTAACGCTTTTCCCAAAATAAAAACCTCCTAAAATTCCATTTGCAAAATCAACAAGGCTGATTATACATAATATTTTTGAATAAATCAATAAAAATCGACAAAAAATGATGTGTTTTGTGTAAAATCTCTAAGAAATCTTGTTAATACTCTTAAATGCTCATATTTCCTCGATTATCCACGTTTATAGGTCAGGTGTTTTGCTGGAACAGAGTGGATTTTCAAAAACTAGGGCAACTAGATTATTCTATCACAAGAGGGTTATACTTCATACGATTTATTTTAAAATCAATGAAAAATCTCACCACCCTTTCAACTCCGCCTAAAGAAGTTCGGTTTCCACACATTCCAATCAACAGCACTGCAGCAAATACAAAGAGGCCGTAATATACTCTTACCCGTTTTTGTCCCAATATTAATCGTTGTTGCTATGCCCATCCGTTTCGCGCCCATAATTGAACGATCATTGGGATAATTATAAGTTGTCCCATTTTTCCAATATTCATCATCATCCGTATAAAGAATCCTCGAAAAGATTCCCGCACACATTCTTCAAAATCGCGTACGCTTTGTTTACGGTCATTGCATATCCCCCTAAATCTTCTGCCTTCCACGCAAAAAAGCTGAGCTCCCCTGAAGGAGAGTTCAGCCTAAAGCTTCTAATATATAGTCAACTTATTTATTGGAATTTATTCGAACGGCATAAGCATCTGCATCCCATTCTACCTGCGCCCCCAACATTTCACTTATCAATCTGAGGGGTACATAAACGCTATCATTAATGAAGACCGGTTTTTGATCTGTTGCGATAATCTTTCCATTAACAGTCGTTTGTCCAGTTACCGAATTCAAGATCAGCGTTGTAGATCCCTTCACAGCAACCACAGCTCTCGATGGAACATCCCAACGAACATTAACTCCCATCTGCTCGAAGACTCCTCTTAAAGGAACATATGTCGAATTATTGATTAGTAACGGCGGCATAGTCAGTTCCATTTCATTCCCATTCAACAACACTTGAATAGATTTCTTCACCAGCTGAGGCGTACTCACCTCGATCTCTCTGACCCCCAGACCCGTCTGTCCAAATTCATTTGCCCCCCAGGCAAGGACATGACCATCTTTTAAGAGTACATAATGATTTCTGCTCCCTTTAGTAATGGAAACTGCATTCTGGATGCCTTTAGACTGTGTAACATTAATCTTGTTCTTATCGCCAACCGTCCACTGCCACACGGTCCCATCCGCCTTCACTGCGGAATCTGTTGTCAGCGAAATGACGTCTGTAAGTCCTGGAACCTGAACAGGCTTTAGAGCTTCTCCCAGATATGGATCTATGTAATTATTCCAAATCCATACTGTACCATCCCATCTCAATGCCGCCCCATAAAGTCCATAGGCTCCATCCATATCAACCGCTCTATATTCTCCGCTTCCTTTAATAAGCGTAGGCTTTAAGATTACGCCCTTCTGAGTTCCCAGTGGTTGCTGTGATCCCCACACCCATACCTCTCCGCCGTTACCAAGAGCCACTGAATTATTCGATCCCGCTGCTATAGACAGGACGGTGGGTAGTCCCTTCACCTGCACCGGGGTTAGCTTGTTTTTCCGCGAATCGTCACCGAGTTCTCCTTGTTCATTGCCTCCCCACGCCCAGACCGTTCCATCTTTAAGAAGAGCTAAGCTAAAGGTGCCCCCCGCAGAAACAGCTTTCACATCTGTTAGCCCTTGCACTTGAACAGGCTCTACAAGAATCTTAGAAGACTGTGTTCCAATGCCAAGTTGTCCATGCTCGTTCCCCCCTACCGCCCACACTGTACCATCGTCCTTCAACATCAAGTTATGGCGATAACCACCTGAGATTTGCTTTACATGATCGATATGCATTTTGACGGGAGTATACGCTGGTGTGGTCGCCCCATTACCAATAGAGCCGTACCCACCACCCCACGCCCAGGCTGTTCCATCCGCAGTGACGGCATACGCACTTCTGTCACCAGCGTCCAGTTGGGTGATGCCAGACAATAATTTCTTTTCTTCAGGTGAATTCACAACATTATCTGCTGCTGCCACTAAGGGTGAGACTATAGTCAGGCAAAGAACAGTCCCGACAACAACTCTACAAATCCGACTTACCTGCACTTTTGACATCAAGCTTTGTTTAAACACTTGAGATCACTCCTTTTATTAAAAATAAAGATAACGCAACAACTCACGGTCCCGTTCCAAAACCTCCAATCTTCCAGCCGTTAGCGTGTTTGGTCAACACTGCGAAGCGAGTCTCCCGGCCATCTGGGGTATTGAAGACGGGATTTAGTGATTTCATATACAGATCGACCACAATATTTAACGTTGTGCGATCACCGATGTCTTTAATTTCTAAGCCAGTATCATAATCCATCACTTTATAAGAGGTAGGCTTAGCCTCAACAATACTTTCACTGAGAGCATTTTCACCACCAAAATCCGGGTTATAGAGTTGATGCGTTTGACGGTTAACCGTCAATGCAGTGAGTAAGGCATTAGGATTCAAACATGCGCGGGCACGGGTATGATTACCATCCTGAATAGCCTGAAAGAAAGCATCCAGAAGTTCGAAATGGCCTAATGAGGCTAAGTCACCATTCTCACCTTCCTCAGCAAACAAACCTTCTCTCTCCGTCCACTCCTCAAATGTAAGTCCTGTAATGTCGGTCAAGCTACGCTTCTTAATCGACGGGCCGATACTTTGAATATTAAATTCCAGCCACGCACCAACGGTATTCCCTGATTGCACAAGCAAAACGAGGTTGGAGGGATAAGAAAATTCTTTTTGTTCGCCAGAACCAGGTAAACCATCGACTAAGGAATACCGCTGCACCTCTACCGTGGTCCCCTTCAGCAGTGTCAAATCCAATCCTGCATCTTTAGAGAACTCATTCGCTAATTGCCAGTAAAGTCCCACTGGATACTCCCCCAGCTTAACCTCCCAGTTCTGCGGTACCTCAACTGCAAATGCCTCCGGATGGCTCTGAACTTTATAATCCAGTGTTTGCAAAAAGTCTTCGGAAATCATAGTTACTTGAGCAGATGTTGGCGTTACCTGTGGTACAGACGTTGAAGCTATAGAGGCAGCAGGTTCCACAACTATGGAGTTCTCCCCTTGATTACATCCAGAGTTTAAGAGTACAAAAAAACAAATCGTTACCATCGTTACAAACTGCCGCTTAGTCATCTGATTCCCGCCTCTCTAATCACTCCTCTATATTTAGACTGAGGAATATTATACAAAGTTGCGGGATACTGGAAATTATTAAAATCATTTTATACGCATAGGACCCTGTAGTTTGGGATTGGCGTTGATTTTACCTGCTTATGCGGCATAAATCGCCTGTTGCTTCGCTCTAGGGCTCTCGTCCACCTTTTGACACTTGTTAACTTCGAGAGCATAATAAGCTTCGGCATATTGCAACGGATTTCCATGAAATACAGGTATATGCAGGACCTTGGTGTAATTGCATCAGAGAGGATGATAACGAGTGAAAAAAGATTTTGATATAAAAAACAAACCCTTCCTAGTCTTTAGCTTCGTCCTGCTGCTAAAATGCGCAGTGGCCTGGTTCGTAGTTTTTAGCGACGGTCCTAACTGGAGCATGCTGCTGACAGAGATCCCATTTTTCTTTATCGTATTTGGACTCATAGAATGGATGGCTTCCAAACGAAAGTTTCTGTATTACATGATAGCCAACCTATTGATTTCAGTCATATATTTTGCCGTGCTAATGTATTACAAATATTACGGTGTAATTGCTACTTATCATGCCTTGGAACAAGCAGATAAAGTAACTAAGGTGGGAGAAAGCACATACTCATTGCTGGACCCTTACTACTTGTTCATTTTTGTGGATATTGTAGTTTTCATGTTTTTTATGTTCCGTCCGAAATATATTGCGATCTGGAAAGAAAGAGGTATGAACCGCCGCATGAACCGGACCGCTTTGTTTGGAATCATCAGTGTTTCTTTGGCGGTCTGTGTCTTTAATATTTGGCCAAATCATGCCAGTATGAACGAGAACAAAAAAGCGGAGAGTATGGGGATTCTAAATTACGAGGTCTATACTATTTTTGCCGATACAAGGGAAACAGAAGAAATAATCGACAGCAAAGAAATCACGCAACCATCCATTAACGAGACCAAAGGGATTACAGAGCCTGTCTCACCGAAGTACTGGGCGGCAGCTCAAGGTAAAAATCTAATCGTGGTACAAATGGAATCTTTTCAGAACTTTTTGCTGGGCCTGAGCATTGACGGGCAGGAAGTAACACCCAATCTAAATAAGCTTTTGAAAAGCGAACATTATTTCAATAACTTCTATACTAATGCCGGGCAAGGAACAACTTCGGATGCTGAATTTGTAGTGAATACTTCGTTGTACGTTCCCCACCACGAGGTAGCCACTTCATCCAATTATATGGATAAGGCGCTTCCGAGCCTGCCTAAGTTGATGAAAGCTAATGGATATAACACAGCAACCTTTCACACCAATAGCGTAGAATTCTGGAACCGCAAAACCCTATACAAAGTTCTAGACTTTGATAAGTATTATGATCAAGCGTTCTATGGGGATGATGATCATATCGCATTCGGTGCTTCAGATGAGGTACTCTATGCCAAGACTGTTCCTGAATTAGTCAAAATGGATGCTAAAGATGATCCTTTTTACGCGATGGTCATTTCTATGAGTGCTCATCACCCTTATAAAATGCCAGAGTTGAAAAATAAAATGACACTGCCTAAACGGTATGAAGGCACCCTAGTTGGCAACTATATTCTAGCTCAAAATTACGCAGATTATGCAATGGGACAATTCCTGGATCAATTAAAGTCCAGTGGTCTATGGGATGATAGCGTCATTGTCTTTTACGGTGACCATCAGGGTGTATCGCTATACTCCCTTGATGGCAACGAGAAATCGTTAATGGAAGAAATGGTCGGCCACGAATATGGTTATACCGATATGTTCAATGTTCCTTTCATCGTTCATGCCCCTGGTGTAGGTGAACCTGCCGTGTACAGCCAAACTGGCGGCCAAATCGACATTATGCCAACTGTAGCTAACCTGTTAGGGATTTCAATGAAAGACCAGCTCCATTTCGGAGAAGACCTGATGAACCAACAGACCAACATGCTGCCTGTCAGACACTTTTTGCCTACCGGCTCTTTCATTAATGACACAAGCATGTATTTAACTGGTGTCGATTACGACGATGGAGACAACTTTAATCTAATCGATGGCTCTGAAACAGAGGGCGGTTCGACAAAAGAACAATTTGACGCCGTTCAGCGGCTTCTAAATATGTCAAACAGCTACATTCAACAACTGCCGGATTTACCCTCTACGGATGATGCAAAGTAACTATAAAAAGAATGCCCCTCAGCCAAATAGCTGAGGGGCATTTTTGTTTTTTTTATAAGAATCTAAAACTTAATTAAGCTTCAACATCCTATCGATAATCACTGCTGCTTGAGCACGGTTGGCAATGTTTTTAGGACCGAAGGTCTCCGCAGTCAGACCTTGCACAATACCTTCCTGAGTTAGTAATGCCACCGCTTCTTTACCGTAAGCAGCGATTGTTGCCTGATCTTTAAAGTTAGCCAAAGCGGCATTTGTATCACTTACCGACTTGCCTTTAAATTTCTTAAGTGTATTGGATACAATGATTGCCATTTCCTCGCGTGTAATCGCACGGTTAGGATCAAACTTTCCATTGCCTACACCGTTAATCAATCCGTTCTTGACCCCGGATGCAATGTATCCGTAAGACCAGTCAGAAGCTTTCACGTCACTGAAGGCAGCGGATGATTTCACATCAAGCAGATCAAAAGCTCGCACGATCATGGTAATAAACTCGGCACGCGTCACCTCTTTAAGCGGAGCAAAGGTATTATCGCTCACCCCTTGCAGAATCCCTTTTGCCGCCAGCTCTTTAATCGCCGATGCTGCCCACGCCACCTTACCTAGATCCGTGAAGTTAGAACCTATTGGGGCTGGTGTCGCAGACGGCTGCACAGTTGGAGTTGGAGCTGGCGTTGGTGTTGCAGACGGCTGCACGGTCGGTGCAGGTGTTGATGTTACAGATGGCTGCCACGGTGTCGAAGGTGTCGTTGGCTCTTGTTCATTCACCCCGTTATCCATACCATCCTCTTCGGTCGCCGCTGGAGCAGCAGCATAGATTGAATTGGCAAGCAATCTGAATTGATTTTGCGGATGATATTTATTCATCAGATCATTCGCAAATAACGTCACATGAATGTTGTCTGTATTGTAAGTAAGCGCCAATACTTGGTCTTGTGCAGCCTCGTTATTCGGCCACCAGCCTGCTTTGAAAAAGTCAGCGCCTGATCCGTATTTCGCCAAGATCTCTGCGCCTTCAGGCACTTTTGTAATATAAGCCGCGGAAACCGTGTAGAGGTATTCGCTATCGGCATAAGGCGCTGTAATTACATTGTCCTGAGAGACCTCAGCCTTAAACAATCCCTCATGAGCATCTTCTTTGCCATCCTTATTGACCGGAGTTGAATAGTCCAGTCCAGGGAGGACCTTAAGCCCTTTAACAGTTTTCAGCATCGTTCTTCCATAACCGATAAATGGTTTACCTGTAGCAATCAGATTCGTTCCCGAATTGATTAGAACATCTGCTGCCACTGTATCCGTAGTTACGTTAAATCCAAGATCCTTCAGCATAAATGCAGTCGCTCCTGCAATAGCTACCTTAGGAGCCTTAAGCAATTTACCCGTTCTGTTCTCTGAAGCACTAAACGGCACAATATCCAGCAGATATTTAGACGATACCGTTCTAAGGTTGGATCTGGATACAAGGAAACTTCCCTTCTCGTAACCCGTCCCCCCATTCTCCAGCAGTGTCACTGCCTTATGATTGGCTAGCAGCTCATTCACAGCTTTTATCGCATCATTGTTACTGTTTTTAATCACATAATTTTGCTCGAACGGAGATTGATCCAGATTCGTACTAGGGATCGTTACACTGCTAACCTGTTCTGTCTTCCCAGTGAATGCTCCAACAGAACGGCTAATATATCGGTCAAAACCACGCATAGCCGAGAAATTCTGTACCGTATCTGAATACATCTCATTAAAATCCGAGACATCTAGTCCATCATACAAGACAAGATTCGCATAACCTCTTTTGGCTTGATGCATATTCACCACATAGGTTCCAGCCGGATAGACTACAGAATCTACAGTTACACTGGCTGTTGTCCGTTCTACTTTCACATTGTTACGCAGTAGGTACTGAACCATTTTGTAGGTTTCCAGATCATTTTTTTGCAAATCTTTTGCAACCGGAAGAATGTAATACTCAGGGAAGAAATTCGTATTCTCATCTACCCCTGGACGTCCAATGGACTCATTCTGTGCATTGATTAGATAATCTTTAACAGCAGCATTAGTATTCTCATTTTGGATACCCCGTTTGAAGATTTCCAATTGATTCAGGAACAGTTCCTGCTTGTTGTTGATCACATAATCGGTTGCCCCCAAAGCCGCATAATAAAAGGCATCCAGTGAATCTTCATTCAATTCAGGCACTTCAATCGTATGCCCAAGTGCTCCTTGATGCATGGCATATACAGCTGTGTAGGCTGGTGAAGCATCATCCCAACCTGTTGCATTCGTTCCTTTATAGTTCGGATCCTGTTGTGTTTTTTCGTATTCTTCATAAGGGATATGGTAGGAATCATATTTAGTATTAGCAATTCCCGCCTTCCCCATGGCATTTGCTTGCTCAAGCATACTTGGCATTACAAGATCATATTCAATGTTAGGATCATGAGGTGGTGTGCAAGGCTCAATCAAGAAGCCACTTACAAATCCATGCATGTCCAAAAAGGTAAGCGGCGTCCACTTAGCAATTTGTGCAGTTACCGCTTGTGTCTCAGGCTGGGTCTGGTAAGAGTTGTCCCGATTTGGATCAAGCAGTGTTGAAGTTTGACGCGTGTTTAACGCGCGACCGTCAGGATTCTCTACATAATCAAGCAGGAAAATCACATGGTCAAGCGCTTCGTCGATGTTCAGAACTACCTTTTTCGGATTTCCATTCTCATCAGTGGTATCATAAGTGACAATTTGCTGTGTCATCAGCGTATCCAAAAACTTAATGATTACATCGACACCATTGGCTTCATCGGCATGAATGTTATTCAACCAGATAGGTACCTTATAATCCTGCAGTTCCCCGTCGTTAATTTTCTTTTGCAGGGCTTCAGGATCATTCATCATAAGCGGTAAGGTCTCGTTCAAATATTGATCTACTGAGGACTTATCCTTAGCAACAATAGAGAAATGAATGGCACGACCTTGAGTTGAGGTCCCAATTTGCTGATACTCTACATATCGATCATATTTATTATTGCTGTCAGCAGTAATCCTATCGATCGCCGGTTTAATCTCATCATATGTATGATAGGTTTCATATGGATTTAGTTTGACTTGCTGCTCTACCAGCACATCTCCAGCAGGTAATGTCCCGATTAGATTATAAATTCCCACTCGTTTGACGTACTCTGCACGTATACCCGTTAGTGAGAGATTCTCTCCGTACAGCAAATCAAAATGAATTAAAGCCTTTACTTTTGAACCTGAGATCGGCTCATAGGTCACTGTTACGAAAGGATTACCTGAATAATCTTTCGCATCTTTATTCCATTTCTTCCACTCTGCCAGCGGCTTCATCTCTTCCGCCGTTCTGCCAAAATTCCAGATGATATCTTGAGGCGATGCCCCATCAGGAAGATCTAAAGTCAATTCTAATGTTCTAGCTTCCGTCATAGAAGCTTTGTATACTTCTGTGGAAACTGTCGCCGCTATTTGTTCATAGACAGCAGTCGCTACCGTAGTTTGTTCTGAAGAAAGCACCGCTGGATCAGCTGTGTTCTCCGTAGAAACCGGAGCAACAACTGCCTGCGGGTTAATTTCGGTTGCAACTTCACCTGCATATGCAGCTGGAAGCAGACCCGACATCATAAGTGTAAAAGCTAGTAATAAAGATAGTATTCTCTTGGACATTTTTTACCTCCTATAATTTTGTCTACTTTCACCCCAAATTGAATGAATATACACTTATATGAATCTGTATTCATAACATAATATAGTATTCTATTAATTTTGGGAACAAAAATAATAGAAAAAATAATATTTTTATACGACTCGCCTAAGTAAGCGCATTCATTTTGTGCAAGAGCCCTACACTACCGCAACAAAAAAAGCGCCCGGATAACCGGACGCTTTGAATTACAATGAATATATTAAACGGTTTCTGGAAAAGAAGCTTCACTTAACTCTTGTGCAGGTACAAGTTCACTGCTACCCTCTTGCTCTACAGGTGCGTTAACCAGCATATACACACGGGACTCGTAAGGCCGTAATGCGACAGTCTCAATCGGCTCCGCAGGATCAACCTCATAGTTATGCAAGAGCAATTCACTAGTATCAAACTCCAAATCAAATGGAAGGTCAAACAGCGCTTCCTCTGCTGTCAGGTTAGACATGACCAGCAGTTTTTCATTTCCAAGCGTCCGCGTATAAGCATAAATACGTTCATCTTCAGGCAAAATGAGATCATAAGTCCCGTAAACAGTAACGGGATTAGCAGCCCGAAGAGCGATAAGCCTTTTGTAATGATGATAGATGGAATAAGGGTCCTGCTTCGCCCGCTCCACATTGATTTCCGTATAATTCGGATTCACCTTCATCCATGGTTTGCCACTGCTGAAACCAGCGTTTTCAGAGTCGCTCCATTGCATTGGTGTTCTAGAGTTGTCCCGACCGTTCTTCCAGATTACCTCCATGACTTCCTCACGTGATTTACCGGCTTCAGTCTCCAAACGATACAAGTTCTTCATCGCCACATCATCGTAATCATCCATTGATTCAAATCTTACATTGGTCATCCCAATTTCTTGACCTTGATAAATAAATGGTGTTCCCTGCATCAGGAAATACATCGTAGCCAACGATTTGGCTGACTCTTTCCAATACTGGCCATCATTTCCCCAAGTAGAAACTGAACGCGGCTGGTCGTGATTTTCGATGAACAATGCGTTCCAGCCTCTGCCCTCAAGACCTTTTTGCCAACGGGAGAGCGCTGATTTTAGCTGCAGAACATCCAATCCACCTGTCACACTCTTATTCCAAAGAGCTAAATGCTCGAATTGAAAAATCATATTAAATTTGCCTTGCTCTTCACCCACCCATGACTCCGCCTGATCAACATTTACACCACTCGCTTCGCCAACCGTCATGATGTCATATCGGTCAAACGTCTCCTGCTTGAGCTCCTGCAAGAAATCGTGAATCCCTTCACGGTTCATGTGCCCATCGCCAGACGGAACATACGGAAGATTCTGTGGATTCGGCAGATCGGGATGTCCGGTGATTTTTTTAATATGTGAAATGGCATCCACCCGGAAGCCGTCGATTCCTTTGTCCAGCCACCAGTTGACCATGCTATACAATTCACGGCGCACCTCTGGATTCTCCCAGTTGAGGTCTGGCTGTCTTTTGGAAAATACATGCATAAAATATTGCTCTGTGGCGGGATCAAGCTCCCAAATTGAACCGCTGAAAATACTCTCCCAGTTATTCGGCTCCTTCCCGTCCTTAGGATCACTCCAAATATAATAATCCCGCTTCGGATTATCCTTGCTTGAACGTGCTTCAACAAACCATGGATGTTCGTCCGAAGTATGATTAATCACTAGATCCAGAATCAGCTTCATGCCTCGTGCATGAACCTCGTGCAGCAGCTGATCAAAGTCGGCCATGCTGCCGAACTCCGCCATAATATCCTGATAATCCGAAATATCATAACCATTATCATCATTTGGGGATTTATAAATAGGACAGATCCAAATGACATTGATGCCAAGCTCCTGCAAATAATCAAGTTTAGAAATGACTCCTTGCAGATCGCCTACACCATCACCATTACTGTCCATAAAGCTCCGTGGGTAAATTTGATACGCTGTGGCTTCTTTCCACCATGTTCTGTTCAATGCATGCAGCTCCTTCGTATTCATATACCCTTCACAGGAAAATATTTTCCCGAAATTCATTAGAATTAATAATTCAGTTATTTTTTTTAGCAAAAATTCAACTTTATCGTGCAAAACAAGCTTTTTTCAAGGAAATAATTTTCCTACAGCGATCATTATAGGACCTTTTATTTCCTAGGTCAACAACAATCTTTTGGATTCTTGAAGCTATCCGTGATATGCTTGCGAGAGTTGAAACACCAAGTGAATCATATGGAAAGTTATGGTGATCTTCTTGAAGGTAAAGATAAAAGATATAGCCCAATTGGCGAACGTTTCGATCTCTACGGTGTCCAGGGTAATCAATAACAGCAAACCAGTTAACGATGATGTCCGCAAACGAGTACTGGAAGCTATTAAACAAACCAACTACCGTTCGAATGTCATCGGCCTTGAAACGGACAGAGCTAATACACAGCTGATCGGTGTGATCATTCCGCAGAATAGCAACACTGTACTGGATGACTTCAATGTTGGCATTCGCGATCTCGCGGATTTGTATGGATACGACATTATGGTCGGATTAACGGACGGCAGTGCAGAAAGTGAACAACATTATTTGAAGATGTTCCAGCGGATGGGGACAGAAGGAAATATATTTGTGGGTTCTATTCCAAACCATGAACATTTGGAGATCATCCGCAGCTCAAATACACCTTGCGTGCTTGTCGGGCAACAATCGCAGGTGGATACGATTCCTTCCGTTCATCTGGACAATATAACTGCCTCTTATGAAGCTGTTACTTATCTGATTCAAAAAGGTCATCGCAAAATCGCTATGATTCGTGGCTCGGGAGATAATGCAGTGGGCGGGGATCGGTATAAAGGCTATCTACAAGCCCTTATGGATGCAGGCATAACCTTAAGGAAAGAATGGGTAGTAGAAAGTGCGATGGCCGTCGAAGATGGGAGCGACGCCATGCGCCGAATTATGGATAGCGGGGAGTTACCTACTGCGGTGTTTTGCTCTACAGATTGGATGGCAGTTGGAGCCATGAATCATTTAACCGATAACGGTCTACGGGTGCCAGCTGATGTTGCCGTGTTCGGATTTGATAACAGCTTCATTGCCTCTATCGTTCGACCTAAGCTTTCCTCGGTTGAATACTCAGGAACGGAGATTGGGATGACCGCCACCCGAACTTTAATCAAGCTGATTAAAGGGGAGACCGTTGTGCCGCATCATGCAAATGTGGCTCATTATTTGGCTATTCGGGAAAGTACGGGTTAGGAGCTGTGGAGCTCCTAACCCTTTTTTATACAGATGTTGTTGTTGATGTTATTGTGTGAACCCTACTTTGGCTCGTTCACGCGTTTTGGTATCTAGAGAGATAGAACAGATCGAGCTGATTGGAATATAAAACTCTTCAAAATCCGTCCGGTATTTGACGAAATTTTCACTTACCGTTTCCAGCACTCCTTTTGTAGCGTTGGAGCCATCCACAAAATAGATTGTTACCTCTTTTCCCTGCAAAACCTCCAGCATAGCCTTCTTCACTCCTTCGTCTTAGAGATTTGTGATGACCTTATCGATAATTCCGTATTCAACCGCCTCATCGGCTGACATGAAATAATCTCGATCCATATCTTGCAGTACCTTCTCTACCGTCTGCCCAGTTCGGTCCGCTGTAATTTGCACAAGCACTTCCCTTGCCTTCAAAATACGTTTGGCACTGATCGCAATGTCACTAGCTTGCCCCTGCGCCCCACCATGCGGCTGATGAATCATAATCTCGCTATTCGGCAAGGCATAACGTTTCCCTTTGGCCCCAGCCAATAACAACAAAGAACCAAAGGAAGCCGCCATTCCTGTACAAATGGTATTCACCGGCGGTTTAATAAGCTGCATCGTGTCATAAATACTGAAGCCTGCGGTGATAGAGCCACCTGGACAATTAATATACATGTGTATATCTTTATCCGGATCTTCTGCTGATAAAAACAATAACTGGGCAACAATACTGTTAGCCAGCTGATCCTCAATTTCCGCACCTACGAACACTATCCGGTCCTTCAACAGCCGCGAATAAATATCGTAAGATCTTTCACCTTGATTCGTTTGTTCGACTACATAAGGAACGTACGCCATCCGTATTCGACCTCCATCTGTTTTAGAGTTTTGAAATCTACCCTGTAAACGGATTAGTATGGGGATAGGATACGTTAGGCGTGAGAATTTTTATTTTTTAAAATTGCGTATCTTAATTTCCTGCTCATTCGTTTATTATTAGAAGTAATCGAAATCACCTTACTGGAAAAGGAGTTATGCAGAGTGATCATCCTTGAGAAGCTTAGCACCGGAGATGCGCCGGATGAAAGTAACACCAGGTCTTTGCAGATAGCTCTGAAGCGATATTGTCTTGCATTGACACAATCCCCGTGGGATGCCGATGATTTAGCTCAGGATACATGGGTCAAGGCCCTAGGTTATATGAAGACTTCGGACTCAACGAGCGCAAATAATAGGAACAGTCCAATGAATGAAGTTAAACAAAATAAAGCCATTGAAAATGATAAAGCTAATGAAGCTAATGGAGCTAATGGAGCTAATGGAGCTAATCAAAAACTTGAAACTAATCAAACTAATCAAATGAACTATATGGTTTCTACGGCTGCAACGGCTGCAACGGCTGCAACGGCTGTAACGCCATCTAAGACTGCAACGTCTACAAAATCTGCAATGCATTCTACGATTCCTACAAATTCTACTCATCATACCCGTTCTACAAATCACCCAAATCCTGAGGCATTGCTTTTTCGGATTGCCCGAAACACATGGATTGATATCATGCGGCGAAAAGCCACCTTGTCACGAGTGTTGGAGCTGGATCAGTCCCCCACTGAGGCCTCTGCGGAGTATGGTTCATTTGAGATCGAAGCTGCTTTTCAAGCACTACAGGGTCATTTGTCTCCGCTGCAACAGGCGGTGTTCCTGCTTCGAGATGTATTGGGACACTCTGCAATGGAAGCTGCCGACATTCTCGATACCACAGAAGGGGCAATAAAAGCCGCTCTGCACCGAGCCCGGCAAGCCCTCCCTCTCGTAAGACAAGAGCTGCTTCAGGCCGATGGTCCTTCCTTACCACAGGACACAGCCATGCAGATCGTCTTGAGCCGCCTTGCAGCCGCGTATGAACATGGGGAAATTGCCGAGCTGATCGAGCTTGTATTTGCGGACGAAAGCCAGGAACCTGTAATGGCGGTATCGAGCCAAAGCTTACAAGGCTTCCAGACCTTCCAAGCTGGTGGATTCAGTTCAAACAGCTGGAACTATACCACGCCAGGAATGTGTATGGTGGCGTAGTTTTTCGTTAAGCTGGATTTCGGGCAGCTAAGTGTCTCATTACGTTAAAAACGAACAGATATGATTGTGATTAGTGCGCTTAATGTGTAATTAACATTTGGGCTGTTTGTGGTAACTAGCTTCAAACGTTGCATATTGTGCAACAGAATCCGCCGTCCTGGCCGCAAAAATTGAATCTGCTGCACTCTCTGCAATAGATTCTGGTGAAAAGTTAGTTTAATGCCACTTGCTCATCCATTGATTGTATAGAGTGCAATAGGATCAAATTTTCTCCACTCTAATACGAATTCTATTGCACGAAGTACAATCAAACTAACTCTTTCTCTTTAGTCCAATTCGTATCACTCAAAACTAAATACATTGCTGCTGATCTGGCTGATCCCGCCGCTTATCTACAATGAGTCAGAAGCTTTATATAAACCAATAAACAGTCGTTTTAATAACCATTAATAGCAATCAAGGAGTGAGGTTGATGAGGAAGATTCTTATTTTAGGCGGCACACGTTTTTTTGGAAAACGTTTGGTCGAGCGTCTGCTTGAGGATTCTAAGAACGAAGTAACCATATTAACGCGCGGGGAAACAAGCGATCCTTTTGGCAATCTCGTTCACCGGATACAGGTAGATCGGTCTCAACCGGAGGCCTTCGCTCAAGCATTAGGTGATACGAGTTGGGATGTGGTTTACGATAATATTTGTTTTTCACCTGATGAAGCGGATCAGGCGCGCCGTATTTTTGACGGCAAAACCACACGTTACATACTGACTTCAAGTTTATCTGTCTATGATTTCAGTGAGTCAGCGCTGACGGAAGAGATATTCGATCCTGAAACGTACCCAATTCGTTATGGAGGACGAAAGGATTTCACCTATCAGGAGGGGAAAAGACTCGCGGAAGCTGTCCTTATCCAACAAGCTACGTTCCCGGTAGCCGCTGTCCGCTTTCCCATTGTTCTGGGAACTGACGATTATACACGAAGACTCCATTTTCATATTGAACATGTACGTAACGAACTGCCCATCGGGATTCCGAATCCAGATGCAAATATCTGTTTTATCCGTTCGGACGAAGCTGCTGATTTTCTATATTGGCTCGGCAACTCGATGGTGACGGGTCCTCTCAACGCTTGCTCAGACGGTACCGTTAGTATTAAAGACCTTATCTCGCTGATTGAAAAAGAGACCGGAAAACAAGCCGTCATTCAAAGCGAAACAGCGGATGCGCATAATTCTCCATTCGGGATCACACAATCCTGGTTTATGGATACAGCTAAAGCTCAATCGGAGGGATACAAGTTTCTCACTCTAAGCGACTGGCTCCCAGAGTTAGTTAGCTCCCTAAATCAAACGTACGAGGACTAATTACTAACTATGTTACTACGATAAAAAGCTGGCTCATTCGTGGACACTCCCACGAATGAGCCAGCTTCTTCATGTAACCAAACACAATTATGCGTTGAGTTAATTGCACTCTATACAACTATTTTCAGGTATGTGTACTCCCATCTGGTTTTAGTTGTATTTCATGCAATTATATCCCCACTAAACCACCATTATCGTCATTTCACCTCGAAATAACTGCACTAAATACAACTAAACCCTAATCAAGCTAAATACAAACTTTTTTAGTTGTATAAAATACACTTAAAATCAAAACGGCAGGTAGAACCTCACTAAACGCTAAACTTTAGCCTCTCATCTCTAAACTCTATTCTATAAACTCTACTCCCTACTCCCTACTCACTACTCTCTACTCCCTGCTCCCTTCTCCCTTCTCCCTTCTCCCTTCTCCCTTCTCTATTCTCTATTCTCTACTCTCTATTCCACCTTACGCTACGAATGCCATTTCCCGCTGAGCTAAGCAGAGATTGTCAGATAAGCCCCCTCTTTAGAACCGTCTACATTTGGTGTACCACCATCATTTGGAGTACCGCTATCATCTGGAGGATCACCAGCACCTAATGTATCATCTCCTAATGCGTCTCCTAATGTGTCCCCGGCTTCTGGATTGCCAGCATGCTTTGTATCCCTGTCACCTTCATATCTGACCCCATCGTCCCCATCCGAATCAATCTTAAAAATGTTGATTTCTTTAAATAAATTCTGCGAAATTTCATTAATCTCAATGGCTTGACGGGCTATATCACGGATAGCATGATCCTGCTGTACGCTGGAGGCGTTCACCTCTTGCACCCCTGCCGCAGTTTCCTCGGCGATGGCCGCGACGGCATGCACAGACTCTGCGAGTCTACGGTTCATAGTCTGAGTCATATCCACTTTGTCGTGAATTTGCCCAATCTGTTTACTAATCTCCACAATAGATTGATCAATCGCTACAAAAGAGGACAACGTTTCGGCCACTTTATGATCCTGTTCCTCAAGATTTCCTTTGGTCACCAGCATATATTGCTGGAATTCATCCATCCCGGATTGCAGCTCGCTAATAATCTGACTGATATGTACGGAGGACTCTTTGGTCTGCACAGATAATTGTCTTACTTCATCAGCGATGACAGCGAACCCTTTTCCGTAGGCACCTGCCCGGGCTGCTTCAATTGCTGCGTTAAGTGAGAGGATATTGGTCTGATTAGAAATATCTGTTATGGATTTAGTGATGCGCGAGATGTCCTTTGATTGATCACTCAGTTTGGTTAAAGCCAGATATACTTTATTAACAGATTCTCGCGAATGCTCAGACACCTCCCGGAGGGCGATGACGGATTCAGATCCTTTGCGAGTATTGTGATTAGCCGTTTGACTGGTAGCCAGCATAACCTCGGTATACTCCGTGATCTCATTCACTTCACGTTCCAGCTCCTGAATCAGGCCAGCGCTCTGCTCAGATTGTCCTGCCTGCTGTTCTGCGCCTACCGAGATTTCCTGTATAGTGCTTACGATATCTTGATTCGTATGCGCCGTTATAGATGAAGATTCTTGAAAAGAATGCGAATAAGTTGCCAGCGAAGAGGCTACTGACTGGGTATGCTGAAGCATTTCCCGGACCCGCTCCACCATATGATCAAAATGATGACTCAAACTGCCCAACTCATCGTTGTAAGGTGAATTAATCTGCTGACGCAAATCTCCTTCGGCAATTTTTCGCAGAGCCACTTGCAGTTTATGAATAGGATTCAGGAAGGAACGTATGAGCATAACCGCAATCACTAATGTGAAAATAAACACTAGCACAGCTGCGTAAGCAACGATAGAGGTGGTCAGATTAAGCAGATCAAAAGAATAATCCTGTGCTTTTTCTGCATTTTCTGCTGCTGCCGTATACAACTTTTCATTAGTCACTAGCATGACTTCACTCAACGCTGTAGCCTTCGTATGTAATTCATCGATTTGTTCCAGCACACTCATGGGATCAAGCTGCTCGTCTTCTATGGTCTTTACCAATTCGTCAAAATATCCCGTATATTCCCCAATCTGACTATGTAATTGTTCTAACTCTTTAAATGCCGGCGAATCTGCCGCAAAATTCACCGTCGCCAACTCTTTAGTCAGCTTTGTTTGCTTGTCCTTAAAAGGTTGGACGAATTCCAAATCACTCGAACCCGCTAACGAAGATTCTACCGCATTCATTTCCTGCAGCAGTTGCGTAATTATAGACACGGTAATTCGTTTTTCCATCTCAGCTTTTTGCGTTTCCATAGAAATCTCCACTTGGCTGATTTTATGGTTTTGATAAAACGCTACTCCCAAAAAGAAAAGAACAACGGCGGAAAAACTCAAAATCAACTTCCATTTCATAGTTAGATGCATAGACCTAGCTTTCAACAATATCATCCTCCGTATAAAGCCTCATATTGCAATAGGTACATTCTACCAATATCTTGATTGTAGAAGCTGGACGTTAAATACTGGACAATGTTTTGTATGAGAAATGTAAATTATCTCGAATACCCAATCATTAATTCTCCTTGCAATTGACGTAACGTTAAATGCTAAAATAATCCACATAAGGCGCCTTATCAAACTATGAAATGGGAGTTGTCTATGAGCGGATTTGTTACCATTGATAAGCTTTCTGCGCAATTCGGGCTGACGAGTCGGACTCTGCGTCACTGGGAAGCTCAAGGATTGTTTGAAAGTAAGCGGGATAGCAGCTCTGGCTGGCGGATTTATGATGAGAAAGCAATACTCGCCATTCGGGTTACCTCATTATTAAGAAAGCTGGATATTAGCATCAAGGATATTGGAACCGTGCTTAAAAATATGTCCGTTCAGTCCATGTACGAAGCGCTCAGCCAGCAAGCGGCTTCTATTCACAATCAAAAAACAGAACTAACAAATAGAGAAGGTGAAATCCATCTCTTTTTACAGTGGATATCCGCCCATCTCGAGGAACCCATTACAAATCAATTATTATCTGAACTAAACGAAAAGTCATGCAGTCCATCGGATGGTATGACTGAAACTGAGGAGGTTATATCTATGCCAACTATTAATCACTCTACCCCTATTCATGTAAGATTCATTACTCTTCCAGCTATGAGATTTGCCTACAATGTTGCGGTTAGTACCTCACCAGAAGATGAAGCTATGATCCCAGTTAATGAATGGCTGGAAGCTAGTCAACTATTAGGCACAGCACGGCTGTTTGGCGGCAATACGAACCCGCATCCAAGTGGTGAGAATAAACCTTACGGATATGGATTCTGTGCCTCAATTCCGGAAAATGTGAAGATACCAGCTCACCTAAAGGAAATGCGCCTCGACGGCGGCCTCTATGCTTTGACAGAAAGTACTGATGATATCTACGGCTCATGGCAAGCCCTAATGGGGTATCTGGATAATCATCCTGATTATCAAGCGGATCACAATTCCAGATTATGTCTGGAGGAGCATATCCGTAACGATAGTCCCAAAGGTAGCGGAAATGAGTATGCCCTAAATCTACTCGAACCTGTAAAAAAGAGAGTTCACGCGCTTGCGTAAACGAGCGAGCCATAGATAAACGTTTCTCATCTAAAAAAAACGCTCTCTTCTGCTTATTCGGGCAGACGGAGAGCGTTTTGTTGTATATTGCTTCTATTGATTTATTCCCTACGCAGACACAGCTGGAGTAATTTTCACAAAAATAAATCGTGTAAGCGGCCCAACTAAAATGATTTGCAGTGGAAGTGCAACAATAAAATTTTTACCTATGGCAGACAGATAAGCTCTTGGTAGCTCAGCAGAAAATCCAACATGGAGAACTGCGCCATAGAAGGACATGAACAATACCATTCCGGTCACCATAAAAAAGGATATGAACATGATTTTTTTGATCATCGGCTCATTCTCTTTAACCAGCTTATGCGCGATCCCCTTCGCAACCTTGCCTACAACAAATACATCTAGAATGAGTGCAACTATAAATGCAGGCAAGTAGCCGACAATCACATCCTTAACTAACGTGCCTGACCAACCCTCCATTAGTGCTACATTGTAAATACTCATCCCCAGTACCATCAAAAAACACATGATGAACGTAAATAAAAATGCTTCTTTTTTGTTTCTTCCCATCTTCAAGCTCCTTTTATCTCTATATTGTCAACTTGGATTACAATAACACAAATTCTCAAATCAAGTCAACCAAGTTGACAATAATCGCAAATAACTTATACTGGGATAAACGAGCCATCATTTAGGAGTGTTCTAATGAATAAGCAGCTGCAAAAAATGAACCTGATTGATTTACTCAGTGAGAAGCATCTAGCTTTACGTAAAATAGTGACAGACAAAGACCCGGATCAAATCAATAAGACCGAATCCCACATTCTTGCAGTTCTTGAGGCCCGAGAAATGTTATCGATCTCAGAAATCAGTAGAATAATTCATATTTCAAGACAGGGCACGCATAAAAGCATTCAAGGCATGTTATCCCGTGGTTATGTTGAAGCCGTTGAAGTCGAAGGAAATCAGCGTGACAAAAATATTGTCCTCACTCCAAAGGGTATAGAATGCAATAACAGAATGATGATCACCAAAATTGAATTAGAGCAGCAGATCGCTGCCAAGCTGGGAGTAACAAATGTAGAGCTTCTTAAATCTTTGCTAAAAGAAGATTGGCTCTAATCTCCAGCAAAAAAAGCCGCAGAGTTGTCTACTCTGCGGCTTTAAAAAGATTGAATTATTTTCCGGGAAATTGTCGTTAATTAGCTTTCAAAGCACTGTTTGCCGCGCTCTCTCCACCTAGACGACCTGAAGTAAAGGAATAACCAATTCCGACCCCATTGCCCACATAGGTATCATTGAATAATACGCCTTCCGATTCAAGCCCTACAGCAAACAATCCTTTTACTGGTGTACGTTTATCATTTAGCACTTGGAACTTAGTGTTTACCAGCAAGCCACCCACAGAACCCAAGTTGTTGATTTCAGCGACGATGGCATAATACGGTCCTTCTTCGCCCATTGGCTCTAAATAATCAGCAGCTTTACCAAATTCAGTATCCACACCAGTTTTTGTAGCTTCTTTATAACTATTGTAATTTTCTACAAACACATCTACATCCATACCTGCATTTGTTGCTAATTCTTCGATTGTATTTCCTTTGAAGCCATCTCCGTTTTCTACCATAGAATCAAACACCTTTTCTGCATTTACCCATGGATTCTCTAACGTGAATTGATCTGCAAATTCGGCATAAAATTCTGGTGGCATTCCTGGCAGGCTTGGTGCGTTAACACCTTTCATCCCCTTGGACTGAAGAGCAGCCAATTGAGATTTTGATACGATAACCATATGATAAGCACCATTAAATGCACTCGTATTAGCTGCTGCGACCGATGTTAATGTAGCTGCTTCATCTCTGAAACGTGCTCCGGAAGAACCGACATTCATGAAGTTAGGCAGATACGTCAACATCAGCGGATAACTTGCTTCAAAAGGCTCATATTGTGTTTTTAGTCCTTGTGTTGCTCTGGCTAATGTTTGGTGCAGCATTTGTCCACCGAAGTTATCAGGAACCTTGGCTCCTGCTTCCCAAGCCATCTTCAGACCTTCCCCAACATTCTGACCTAGTCCTCCGTTAACCCCTTCAAAACCAAAAGCTTCTTTAACCATTTCCGAATTTGCGGCATAACCGCCTGTTGCCATTACGACACTTTTGGCTGTGATTTCAAGAGTAGTCCCGTCCGATTTCTCAGCCACAATACCTGTAACTTCTCCTGCTTCATTGGTAATCAGCTTTTTGGCAGTGGTTTCGGTGATCACTTGTCCACCCTTTTGTTCAACCGATTCAGCCAACATTTTCCGAAGGTTCTCTTCCCGGGTTTCATAAGCTGGCAGTACATGCAGCTGCTCTCCGAAGAAGTTTAGGAAGCTGGTTTTATACCCTTTTTCTGCTAACCAATCATAAGTTTCGCCGGATTTCGTTACGTATTGTCTAATCGCTGCAGCGTCAACTCTCCAGTGATTGTTGACAATCCAATCGGCAATTTCTTTTTCCACATTTACTTTAAGATTATTGTCAGTAGCTGCGGAAGAATTATAGAACTTACCGGCCCAGGATAGATTACTTGCTCCCCCGATAACTCCTGTTTTTTCGATAATAATAACCTTGGCACCTTTATCAGCAGCGGTTACCGCTGCGGACACACCAGATGCACCGGCGCCTACTACCACTACGTCTGATTCAAGCTTTTCCGTTTTACCTTCACCTGCTTTTTGCACGCCACCGGCTTTAAGGACTTCCAGATTTCCTCCACCTTTGGTTACGGCATCTTCAACTGCCGCGAGCATTGCTTCACTGGAAAGACTCGCACCACTAACAGCATCTACTGCCAAGGTTTGTCCTTCCAGAATTTGATCTTTTATTTTTTCAAGTGCATTATCGCCTAGACCACCCGTTTCTGACTGGCTTACGATCTTAATATCTTTAATTTTATCTGGCTCATCCATAGTGACTTCTACTTTAATCACGCCCTCTTTGCCTTCCGCTTCCCCTGCGAATGTACCGGCTTTAAAAGATGATGATGACGAATTTGCCGACTCCCCATTTCCTTTGCATCCGCTCAGCATGGAAACGATCAGCACCATACAAAAAGTTAACATGAGCATTTTCTTGGTGAAATTTCTGTTGCGCATTCTCTTCTCCCCCAGTATCTAATATCTTATAGCTCGCCAATAACGTGATATTTTTCACATTCATATCTATACATATCTACCGAACGTTGCCAAGCTATATACCGAAGTATAAACATTGGTGCAGCACCAAGGTCAATGTCCAATTCTTGTCCAAAAAGAAAAAACACCCGCTCTTAGAGCAGGTGTTTATAAAAATAAACTTATACAATTGGAATATTCACTTCCAAATATGAGCGGTTATTGCCTTCTATTTTTTCAGTAAGCATTAATTTACCCACCACATCACCCGCTATGGTATAACCATTTGCTTCGATGTAATCTATCATAAACTGCAAAGATTTCTTCGTGATATAATGTCCATCCGTAGATAACATGATAGCAGAGATACAGGTACTCGGGCTAATATACTCTACATATTCATCGATATCCATTGCAAATTTCTGCACTTCCTCCTCGGGTAAGGTAAGCCCCCAGCTATAGTCAAAGTTATTATCACCGGATAACACCCCCGCGTCCTCAATCTTAAAAGAATAAAACGCATAAGGAAGCCTATCCATCCAAGTGTTGACGAGGCTTTTTACGATATCATTTTTTAATAATGCATTTTTATCCGTTTGCTTAAGTCTGTACATGCCTGGCAGTTGTTTAAGTTTACATATATATAATGAGGACTCTATTTCCTTAAGCTCTTTATGAATTTCATTCATCTTGTTTAGCAGCATCGTCTTTTGCTTAATCTCTTCTTCTAAACTCTGCTGAGACTGCTGCATCAATCCCATAACTTGCTCAATAGAGGAATCCTTCATCAGAAGTGCCACTTCGGGCAATGGAATTTCCATACTGCGATACCATCTGCTCATTAACAGATCCCTTGCATCTAAATCATTAAAATATCTATAATTATTGCTGTTATCTTTTGTAGGCCTAACAATATCATGTTTCTCGTATAATCTCAGCGTATCCGCAGTTACCCCGAGAATGGAAGCAAATTCACCTATGCAATACTTCACTTGAAGTCCCTCCATTCATTTCATGCATACCCTACCACACTAAATGATAAAGAGAAGGATGCTGTTTGGATATGAAGTAACTCATTTCATACTCAGGGTGTACATGCTAACTACGCTAGCGCAAGTAAGTGAACTAACATAAATCCAACTAAAGATAACATGACCGAACCTATAAGTCCCGCAGCAAAAGACTTCATTCCAAGCCGTCTAAATGCCGCCAAATCAACGTTTAATCCAAGCCCTGCCATCGCCATAGCGATTAACATATAAGCAATCGTAACGATCCCATTGGCTACTGATGCGGAGACGATTCCTAACGAATTCACACCACTGACAACTAAAAATCCTAGAATAAACCAAGGGATTGGAATGCTTTTCCACGAAGCTTTAGCCGCTCCACCTTGCACTTTTCTTTCTTCACTATTGGACCAAATCCCAATTAAAATAGCCACCGGCACAAGTAAAGCCACCCGGGTCAATTTAACGATGACCGCCATATCAACGGCAGCATTTCCTCCAGCATCCGCAGCCGCGATAACGTGAGCAATTTCATGTAAAGTCGCTCCTGAGAATACCCCATAACCTAAATCTGATAAGCCGAGAAAAGGATATAAAAATGTGTACAGCAGTGTAAATATTGTGCCTAATATAGCTACTATAGCTGCACCAATAGCAGTTTCGTCATCTTTGGCTTTTATCTGTGGAGCGATGGCAACCACAGCTGCCGCACCGCAAATCGCAGTTCCGCAGGCAGTTAAGATACTGAGGCGCTTATCTACTTTGAACAGTCGAGCCAGTCCGTATACAACGGAGATCGCAAATATAATGACGATGACTGCCAAAAGAAATACCCGAGGTCCTGCAGCAACGATATCCTTTAGATTAAGCCGCATACCGAGCAAGATAATCCCAAGACGAAGCAGTTTTTTACTGGAAAAATCGGTGCCATGTGTGATGCTATTTGGCACTCCTATCGTAGCTCGCCAAATAATCCCGATTAAGATGGCAATGACCAATTGCCCCATAATAGATAGGAATGGAAAACCCGCTAAAAATTTTGCCAATAATGCGATAACTAAGGTTAGCCCTATCCCTAATGCAAACCCAACCTTTTTGTTGTGATCTGGTTGATACAAACCTTCTGATTGACCCATGTCGTATACACTCCTTGATGAATCTCTAGATGATGCTGTATAAATACATCCCATGACTCAACAATAATACGACACCGCCCGGAAGTTAAATACCAATATCCTATCCGTAAGATTAGGAATACTTATGCTTAATTTTAGACAAAAAAGCTCCTTCGAGTGAAACATAAATGCCGTAGCATCTGCCTCACCAAAGGAGCAATTATAATCGTTAGTGATATTTAAGCTTCCAGCTTCTGTAGTCGAGTCCCTTTTGGAAGTACAGAAGTTATATATTCGTGTACCGGATGTTGCCCTTCCTCTTCCGCAAGTACAGTTACAATTCCTTGATCTGTACCGGTTCGAATCAGCCGCCCCATCCCTTGTTTGAGTCTTAACAGCATGTAAGGCAAATCCACATCTTCAAAGGGAGTGGAGGTTTCCGCCCGTTTTGCCATAAACACTGGATCAAGCGGAGGATACGGCAGCGACCATATGATCACATTAGATAATGAAGGTCCAGGGATGTCTAGCCCCTCCCATAAGGTGACCGCACATAACACGCTATGCTCATCCCGTTGGAACGCCGAAATCAAATAGCTGATTTCTTGATCCCCTTCATATAAAAATGAATATGAACTGCTTTCCGGTCGTAATGAGTTAAGCTGCTTGAATTGCAGAAGCTCTTCACGAGTACGGAACAGTAGCAGCGCTCTACCTTCAGTCCGCTGAATAAGCTTCAGGGAAATTTCCATTTTCTCAGCAAAATCCCCACTCTGAAGCTCTGGCACATAGACATTCATCTGGTGCTCATAGTCATAAGGTGAGTCTACAGAGAAGGATAAAAAATCTTGTATCCCAAGACTGTCCTTCAAGTATTGGAATGATTTATCCACAGACAATGTAGCCGATGAGAATACGATTGGCATTTTTTGCGTGAACAGGCTGTCTTGAAGTACCTCTTTGACATTTCGTGGCATGACCGACAGCGTTAGACCATCGCTTTCTTCTGTCGCCCAGCAGATTAGAGCCCCTGAATCCTCAAACAATCGCAAAGCGATCTCTATGGTCTCCAAACGTTCCTCCACAATTCGCAGTTGGTATTCATCAATCGTGTAGAGTCCGCTCTCGAATACTAATTCTTCTTCGATAGCAGCAATTACACTCCGCATCCGGTGTACCTCACGAATCAATGAAGCATTCAGCGCAATGCTTTTCCGATCTGATCCCGGTATGTTTCGGCATTGACGGCGAATCGCTTTGAACATTTGCTCACTTTGCATGATCGCTTCATCAATCAGAACCGCCAGCGTTTCACGGATTTCATTCTGTAGCAGGCGAGAAATCAATTCTTCAAAGACGACATGCTTCATCTTATAGCCAAGCGCCTTCATGGCCGCTGATTCTAATAAATGTCCTTCATCGAAAACAACCGCACAGTGATCCGGAAGCAAAGGGATTTGCCCTTCCCGCTTACGCGCTTCATAGGTCCAAATATGCTCCATGTAATAATCGTGGGAACAAATGATCAGATCACTTGATTTCCGGTAATGATCACGGGACAAGGTCTGCCCGCAGCGGTGACGCATATCGCAAGTAAAGCAGTCCTGAAACGTATCCCAGTTAATCTTGTTCCATTGTTCGTCATTCAGATCAGGGTAATCTCTGCGGTCTCCATAAGCATGGAATTGCTGCATCGGTGCATGTGAATGTACAAAATCAGGTAATGTACTGTACAAGCTCTCCAGTGGTAAGCTTTCATCATCATGGTTCCGAGCCTGATCCAGCTTTTTCAGACACATATATTTATCCGGAGATTTCGCTAGTCTGGCATCAATATTCATGTTCAGATGCTTCGCAAGCTTGGCGATATCGCCTTCCGGTTTCACAAGCTGCTCAATCAAGGACTCGTCCGCACATGCAATAATCGCAGGTTTGCCCATATAACGCGCATAACAAATGCTATACAACAAATACACTAATGTCTTGCCTGTTCCGACCCCTGCCTCAGCAAAAATCGTCTTTTTCTCGGCAAAAGCTCGCTCTACCTGAAAGGCCATGTATATCTGTTCATCACGTACTTCAAATCCAGCCTCAGGAAGAATTTCATAGAATACATCTCCGACCCATTCCCCTACTTGCTCCATAAAAGGTTTGGTCCGATCATATTCAAAAGGATACTGTTTCGCCAACAAGCCTACCTCCAATATTTGATCAGGCATCTCTACCATGCCATGAAAAATAGAATCAACGGAAAAACTCTATTATCTCATACGTTTGGAGGAATTACAAAAAAAAATTAGAGATCTAAAGATCAGATTAACAACGAAGATACTCATTTTCGTAAATATCATTAATCCTTTCCAAAACATTCCGGGCTTGATCCTTAAATTTCAAATCCGCAACCTGACCTTTCCGAAGAAATACCCCCGTCTCCTCACGGTGTTCTCCCAGAGCACCCTCATACAATTGGTCGGCGCCGTGGGTAGGCGGAGAGAAAAACAGCTTCATCAACGGTTTAACTATTAGAGGCAGTCCAGAATTTTTTCCTTTTCGCAGCGTGTTATTGCTACCCGGATCAACACTGCGAATCATGATGCCCTCGTTAGCAAGCTGCGGCGCAGCGGCCTGTGTCCATAACGATAATGCCAGCTTTGAGGTGGCGTAAGGACCAAGCAGCTTGCGGAAGGTTGTGGGACGCTCCAGGATTTCAATCGTAAACTCTTTCGTAAACTTAAGCGCTGAGGATGAGGTGTTGATCACCGTTTTCAAGCGTCCTTTTTGTAGGATATCCTTCAATTCCATTAGAATAATATACGGCACAACGGTCATCAACTCATAGTGCTTTTCGCGCCCCTGTGTCGAATAGCTCAGTTCAGGGAAGCTCCCGCCGGCATTGTTGAACAAAATATCGATCCGCTGCTCCTTGCCTTTGATCTCTTCCAGTGTCCCTCTCAAGCTGGCAAAATCCGCGAGATCGGTTGTTTTATAAATACGAAGCCAGCCGTTTTTGATGGCTTTTTGGATGTTCACATCATCGGCTGGAAAACCGGAACGGTTCAAAGCAACCACCTGCCAATCCTCCGCTAGCAATTTTCGAGTTAATTCCAATCCAATCCCGGCGTTAGCGCCTGTAATCAATGCGATATTTTCACGTTGCTGTGTGCTCATTGTAAATCTCCTCCTGAATTCGGGATATCTTCTTCTTATAACGCACATTTTATTAATTGGAGTCGACTCCAAGTCAAGGCGTAATAAAAAGATTTTGTCCCAGAGATAAGGTCTTGACTTGGAGTCAGCTCCAAGTTGTATAATGCACACACAAAGCAATCTCCAGGAGGTACAGTATGAAGGCAGAGCAAACGTTTACGATAAAAGAAACCGCCGTGCAAACCGGAATATCCGAGGATACAATCCGCTATTACGAAAAGATCGCGCTGCTTCCCCGGGCGGACCGGAAGGACAACGGGCACCGCGTTTACCGGCAGGAAGACATAGAGACAATCCTGCTGCTATCCTGCCTCAAAAAAACAGGCATGCCCTTGCAGGAAATGCAGCCATTTTTGGCGGTCTCCGCCGACGCTGATCCCGCGGATTATCCTGAACTGGTAGAGCATTTAAGAAACCATCGAGAAAACATCGTCAGCCAAATCTCGTCGCTGCAGCAGGTTGTCGATTTTATTGATATGAAGCTGGAACAAGGGAAATATCGCCGAGACTGCTCAGATAAAAGCGAGGACAAATCGAAATCAAAAAACATCTCCCCTGTTGAGATGAGTTATTTTTCTGGATCAGCAAAAATGAATAATTAATGAATTGGAGTTTTTAGGATGAAAGCAATGATCATAAAAAAATACGGGAATTCCCCTCTTCAACTAGCCGATATCCCAACACCCGCAGTGGGTGATTACGATGTATTGGCAGAGATCCACGCAGCAAGTATTAATCCTATCGATTTCAAAGTGCGGGATGGCAAAGTACGTACGCTGTTGAAATACAACATGCCCCTAGTTTTAGGAAATGATTTTTCAGGGATTGTCATCCAAGTAGGAAAGAATGTTAAAAAATTCAAGATAGGTGATGAGATTTACGGACGGCCCAGAAAAGATAGAATCGGAACCTTCGCAGAATATATCTCCGTACATGAAGAGGATATAGCTCTCAAACCTCACAATCTTTCCTTTGAGGAAGCTGCATCCATTCCATTAGTCGGGCTTACTTCTTATCAAGCATTACATGATATATTACAGCTAACGGCAGGACAAAAGGTATTGATTCAAGCGGGAGCGGGCGGTGTTGGCACCTTTGCTATCCAACTTGCCAAAACGATGGGGATATACGTGGCTACTACTACAAGCGATGCTGGAGCAGAATTGGTCAAGTCACTTGGAGCCGATCAAATTATCAATTATAAAACCGAAGCATTTGATAAGATTTTACAAAATTATGATGGAGTATTCGATACCATTGGCGGTGAAACATTAGAAAAAGCTTTTAAAACAGTCAAACAAGGAGGACAAATTGTATCGGTTTCAGGGTTGCCTAATGCACGCTTCGGAAAAGAGTATGGCGCGGGGTTCATAAAAACTAATATTTTTCGCTTGATTACCCGGAAGCTGAGCAAATTAGAGGCAAAGTACAAGGTTAAATACAGCTTTCTGTTCATGAAACCAAGTGGCAGTCAATTAGAAATCATTTCAGAGCTTATTGAATCCGGACAAATAAAACCTGTTATTGATCAAGTGTTTCCTTTTGTAGAGGCGCAGAAAGCGATGGAGTATTCCGAATCGGGCAGAGCTAAAGGAAAGATCATATTAAAAATAAAGTGATACAACATTTAAATAAAACGGCAGTCTAAGACTTTATGCTTCTGTCTAGACTACCGTTTTTTTACTTGTGTACTCGTTAATTAAAGTATCTATTTCCAAAAATCCGTGCCAGCAAAAACAAACTCTTTATCCAGCGCCTCGTCCCCATCTTCAAAACAATCTGCCCAAGACACACGTTGCTTACTCAGGGGAATTGCATCCTTCACGCCATATTCCTGATAACTAACGGTTTGTTCATTAGCGGTGTTGTCCCAGTTATCCCAGCCAAGTGGATGTATATGTGCCCCCAACTGGCAATCTACAAATACGGTTTTAGCATACTCACGCCAAGGACGGCCCAGAAACACCGGAGCAATATCAGGGGCCGCTGTTAAAAAGCAATTTTTAAAAATATAACCATACGATTGTCCCTCGGGTGTGGAGGCTGCCGTGATATAACCTGCTTGATTCTCACTATGACACAAGCTGCGAATTTCACATCTGTCAAAATATGCTGTAGCCCCACCAAATATAAAGTCCACTGTTCCCTCTATATAGCAATGCTGATACAACTGCCGATATTGGGCATGGTGTTCTCTCAGTGGTATACCTCCAAACGTAGATCGCTCTTTGGGTGCAGGTGGCAAAGGTCCCGTGAATAACGTATCCTGATGCCCTTTTAAGGTGCAATTTCTAAATACGGTTTGATCACAATTAGCATACACGGCTACCGCCTGCCCGATATTTTCACCCTGCCCTGCATTATTGGTAATCACCAGATTTTCCAAGACCAGATGGCTCCCGCCCAGAAATAACGTTGGTGTAGAGAATGTATTGATTTCTTCGCCCGCTTCATCACGCTCTTTCGCGTAACGATTCATAACAATCTCCACGTAGCCAATCCCTATGATCGTAAGATTAGAACGATAAATCCGCACTGCCTCTTTATAGACCCCTGACAAAATATAAAGCGTATCCGCTTGACCGGATGGCCCCTGCTCTAGTGAATCTACCGCCTCTTGAATCGTGTGATAAGCGCAAAAAGATTCTTTTCCTACAACAAGCATAGTGGATTCTTTTCCTTTCAATAAATTGATGACTTTCTCTTATGGACAGACATTCTGTGCTTCAGGTGATACTGTAGCTTGTTCTACTAATTTTTCCGGCTTCTTCGTGTTTTTTGATCGACAATTTATGATCTCTACAGCTTCTCCATTTTCAATGTAAAAAGCAGGCCCTTCATGGTTCTCAATCGTCACCTGATGAAATTGAACATCTCTTGCATTCCCGAGGAAAAACCCGCGATTATTCATGTTTTCGATCCCTGTCATCATGTCTGGATGGCCGGGAATTGCATTCGTCGCCATGGAGATGTCCACATTGGTAAACGTAATCTCGGATACATACTGCTCAGCAAGCCCGTATAAGAAACCCGCTGCGGCATGAACATTACGTGCGGTAATATTGGCAAAATGAATGCGTCTAAAACACGGCGTTTCCTCTGTAATCGGATAAGGATTTTTATCCCACACATATTTTTCTTTCCCGCGTGGTCCACAGAAATAATATAGATTTAGAGTAAACGGACAAATAACGTCCTCCATTACAATATTGCTGATCCGAATATCTTCAATCGTTCCCCCGCGTCCCCGTCTTGATTTCATCCGGATTCCACGATCGGTTTGTTTAAACACACAATTACTAATCGTGACATTACGAATATCTCCACTCATTTCACTACCGAGTACGACACCCCCGTGTCCATGTACCATAGTGCAGTTGGTGATCGTGATATTCTCACAAGGAACTCGTTCTTTGGTATCCTCAGTTCCTGCCTTGATCGCAATGCAGTCATCACCGACATCAATATTGCAATTGCTAATTCGCACATTGGTGCAAGACTCTGGATTAATGCCATCTGTATTCGGAGAGTCCGCCGGGTTCAGAATGGAAATATTATCAATAGTCACATTGTAACAGCCTATCGGATTAACGGTCCAGCTTGGAGAATTGACCAGCGCGATATCTTTAAGGGTTACCCGCTGACAGCTGTCCAAGCCGATTAGAGTCGGCCGGGGATACTGAAGCTCTTCCCGGCGGTTCCGAAACTTATCCCACCAGAGTTCACCATTTCCGTTAATCATTCCGCTGCCAGTGATCGATACATTAACTAACTCTCTTCCATAAATACAAGGTGAATGAACCTGCTGCTTCACCCCTTCCCATCTGCATTCCACTGCAGGGTAATCCTCCGGGTTCGTACTGAATGAAAGAATGGCACCAGGATTTAAATTCAATTCGATATTGCTTTTCATATGAATTGCACCGGTTAAGAACGTACCAGCCGGTACATAAACGGTTCCTCCACCGGCTTTATTTGCCGCTTCAATCGCACGCGTTATCGCTTCCGTCGCTAACTTTTTACTATTCTTAAGCGCTCCAAAATCCTCAATATTGTAGATCAACATTCATATCCCCCCTGTTCTATATCAGATCCAGCCTCTTAATTGTTCATATTCCACACAAGCCTGTAGGAAAGCACCCACACCTTTTTGGTCGTTAGTGACAATAGGCTCGCTAATGTAATAAGCGAAAGTACCGTCACGTTGGTCCACTCCACCTAATCCGGCTACTTGGCAATTCTTATTTAAATTGACCCATTCTTCTTTGGTTTCTAGTACAAACTCCGAGATAAGTCCTTGTTGAGCCAGATCTAATGTTTCGTACCATCCAGCGTTTAACACGCCTAATCGGATACCTTTAGCCATGGCATACACGATCATACTTGAAGCAGAGGCCTCAAGATAATTTCCTTTGCGTTCCCCTAGATTCATCACTTGATACCAGACCCCGGATTCCTTATCCTGATATGTCTTCACCGCAGTTAAGGTATCATTTAGTATTCGTACCAGCTCGGGATAATCTGAGTGCTCATTAGGCAGCAATGCCAGAACATCAACTAAAGCCATGAGATACCAGCCAAGTGAACGGGCCCAAAAGTTAGGCGAAAGTCCTGTTTCAGGGTCGCACCAAGGTTGAATACGCTGCTCATCCCATGCATGATATAGCAGACCTGTTACCGGATCTTTCGTATGCTTCTCACACAAGATAAATTGTTTGGTTACATCCTCAAGTCCCTGCCCTTCTTCAAAAGCTAGCAAGTAGGCTAAATAAAAAGGAGCGCCCATATAAAGTCCATCTAACCAAATCTGATAGGGATATATATTTTTATGCCAAAAAGCACCTTCCGAGGTTCGCGGATGGGTCTCAAGTTGCTTTCTAAGTAAAGCAGCCGCTTTTTTATATTTTTCCTGCTTCGTTTCTTTATATAGAGTCAATAATAATTTTCCGTTGTTAATATGATCGATATTATACTCCTCCAGGTGGTAGCCCTTGACACTGCCATCTTCCTGAATAAAGTAGTCCATATTATCTTGAATGAACTGCAGATACTTCGAATCACCGGTCTGCTTCCAAAGCCATTCAAAACCGTTCAATACCACGCCATAATCGTAGGTCCAGCTTCCTTTGTAGCCTTTATCTTCATAAAGCTTCGGTGTCCGCGCCATAATAGAGTCTGCCGTTTGAATTGCCCACTGTGATTTCTTCATCCCAACCCCCAAAATATTTATAAATTTAAGAGCTCAAAAACTAAAAATAGGTTCAGCCGATTTAAGGATTCTTTGCACATAAAATAATACGACTTGATTCTCTGAAATCTCAGAGAATCAAGTCATTGTTTAGTAAGGATACGGAGCGATTCACTCTTGAAGCATTGACTGTATTTCAACACAAGCCATCACCAATGCGCCCACACCATGCAGATCATTTTTAACCTTAGGCCGAGTCACGTAACTCTCGTAATCTCCAGCTGAGGTACCGATACAAATGTCCGGCAGAACTAATCGGTTATGCTCATCCCACTGGATTACTTTGGTTAACCCTTCATATCCTTTTTTAGCGGCAGCTGTAGCGATAGTCACATCACTTACAACGCCATGCTTCACGGCTTTGGCAATCGTATAGACGAACAAACATGACCCTGAAGTCTCCAGCCAATTATCTGGCTCATGTCCCTTATCTACGACTTGATACCAAAGTCCACTTTTTTGATCTTGGTAACGAATAAGTGCATCCACAAAATCTCTCAGCGTAGTAGAAAGCTCTGTCCGGGCTGAATCATGGGAAGGTAACAGATCCAGAAATTGCGATAAGGCGAGACCATACCATCCTAATGATCGGCTCCAGAACTCCGGTGAACAACCCGTCTCCGGATTCGACCAAGGCATCCGCCGGCTCTCATCCCAGGCATGGTATAACAAACCCGTTGTCTCATCCTTCATATGCTTGCGCATTAACATTTCCTGATGAAGGACCGTTTCACGCAAGCTTGGTTCATCGTAAACATTAGCATATTTCAAGGAGAATACGCCTGCCATATAAAGTCCATCCAACCACATTTGGTTGGCGTACTTATCCTTGTGCCAATACCCGCCCTCAGAGGTTTTATTTAGTGTGAGCAGTAAATTCCTTAGCTTCTCTGCTGCAATACGATACTTTAGTTTGCCTGTCCGTTCATAAAGAGTGAATAGTAGCTGTCCTGCTTGAACCGCATCCAGCTCATCACGTGCAAAATAAAAGTTCCCGTATTCATCCACCAAATCATCTACATATTCCTGAATATAGTTGATATAACGGTCTTCTTGATAAGCATTCCACAAAAGCTCCATGCCACACAGAAATACACCCTGATGATAGTGCCATCGATGCGCGGGGGGAAGCTCTCCCGCCCTGTAAGTATCCATTAGTGAATCGCAAGCTTTTTTTGCCCACTCTATCGGCGTTGTAGGTATCTGTACAGTCATCTCGAAGCTCCTCCCCTAAGTATAGTCTCTCTCTTTCTTGCTAGCCCTTCATAGAACCCAACATGGCACCTTTGGCAAAATGCTTTTGCAGGAACGGATACACACAAACTATTGGTAAGGTAGCTACAACGATAACAGCCATTTTAATTGATTGATCTGGCGGTGGAACAGCAGCATCCAGTGTAGCGCTGTGATCCATACCGCTGGCAAGGACGACAATTTGTCTGAGCAGAACCTGTATTGGCCATTTCGCACTATCATTCAAATACAGAATCGCATTCATGTAGGTATTCCAATACGTTACCGCATAGAACAATCCGATCGTCGCTAACGCAGGTAAGGATAGTGGCAATACAATCCGAAATAATATTCCAAAATCATTACAACCATCAATTTTGGCCGATTCCTCCAAACCTTCAGGTATATTTTGGAAAAAGTTTCTCAAAATGATCATATTAAAGGCACTAATCGCTGACGGTAGAATCAGTGAGGCGTACGTGTCAATTAGTCCTAATTCCTTCACCACGAGGAACGTTGGAATCATCCCACCATGAAAAAGCATGGTGAACACAACCATGAAGTTAACCACTTTACGACCATCCAGATCTTTTCTGGTAAGAGCGTAGGCCATCAAAGAAGTTATAAACAAACTAAAAATAGAACCAATTGCCGTGACACCAATGGAAACACCCATGGCTTTAAATATTGTATTCGTCGAAAAGATGAACTTGTACGCTTCCAGACTCCATACCTTTGGAATCAGTACAAATTTGCTAGAAGCTAGTTCTGCACTCGTTGTGAAAGAGCCTGCTACAACGTGAACAAGGGGAAGCACAGTAATTAAAGCAATGATCGCAAGCAGCGTAAAGTTTATAGCAGAAAAGATTCTACCACTGATTGTTTTATCTTCTACCATTTCGATTCCTCCCACAAAATATCAATAAACGCCTTCTTCTCCCATTTTCTTGGATAATTTATTCACCATCATCACCATTACAAAGCCTACAATCGATTTAAAGAATCCAATAGCTGTACTGTAACTAAACTGCCCCTGTCTCAAACCAGCAGTATATACATACGTATCGATAATTTCCGCAACTTCTCGATTCATGGAGTTAAGTAGCAGATATACATGTTCAAATCCAAGATCAAGAACGGAACCAATTTTCAGAATAAATAATGTAATAATTACGCCTCTAATCGCTGGAAGAGTGATATGCCAGACTTGTCTAAGTCTTCCAGCTCCGTCCATACGCGATGCTTCATAAAGCCCTGGGTCAATCGCAGCTATGGAAGCTAGATAAATAATCGTTCCCCAACCTGCTTCTCTCCAAATCACCTGAATAATATACATGGGCCTGAACCACCCTGGATTAAGCAGGAAATTGATTGGTTCAAAGCCAAAATAGACAAGCAGCTCGTTGATAATCCCTCCATCCATCGTGACCATTACATAAGAAATGGAGACGATGATAACCAATGACAGAAAATGGGGCAAATAGAAGATCGTCTGAAAGGTTCTTTTGAAAAAGCTGCCTTGAAGTTCATTTAACATCAGGGCAAGAATAATCGGCATCGGGAAATAGATAAGAATATTTAATCCGAAAAGAATAAGTGTGTTCACTAATATATTTAAGAAATCCGGCTCTGTGAACAACCTGCTGAAATGCTTCATCCCTACCCAGTCACTACCGTTGATCCCTTGATAGGGTTTGTAATCCTGAAATGAGATAATTAATCCGTACATTGGAAGATATTTAAAAATCAAAAAATACAGTACTCCCGGAGTTAGCATGACGTAGAGCCATTTATTTCTCCACAGCCGCTTTTTCAGTTCGCTGCTGCTTTTATAAATTTCAGGCTTAGGATTCATTTGAGGAGCTGAGCTGGGCTGTGCGGTGACTTCCTGCATGATATTCTTCCTTTCTCCTTCTTTATTCAAACACGATATTTCTGAACCCAGTGAGGAATAGAAAAGGTTGTTGAAACAAGATCAACAACCTTTTCAGCTACAATTTGTCGCTTAACTATTCGAGTACGGGTTACTATTTTTTGTATAACGCGTTGTATTCTTCAATAATCTTATCTCCACCACGGCTCTTCCAGTTCTCTACTTCCTTCTCAAATCCAGCCTTGTCAATCTGACCATAAATATATTTATAGGTTGCATCTGTAATAATCTGTTGAAGCTCTACGCCTTTTTCTGTATAGGTAGCCGAATCCATAGCAGCTGTTGGATCCGCTACACCAACTTTGACATTCTCAAGAACCAATTGATCTGCATGAATTCTTCCTGGCAGCGTGTTATAGTTCTCGTACATTCCATTGGTTTCAGCTTCGCCGATAACACTGTCCTTATATCCCTTTACTTCACGTTCAATCAATTCTTTGTCGTCAGTAGCTTTCGCTTTACCGTCTTCAACGGTATAGTGAGTACCTTCAATTCCCCAATACATCAAATTAGCTACTTCTGGGGTCATCATTTGATCAAAGAAAGCAAGAATCTTCTTCAGCTCTGCCTCATCCTTGACAGCAGATTTCGGGAACAAGACAACATTGTTATAGCCTGGAATCATCCATTGAGCATATTTTCCATCTGGACTTGCAACCATACTATGCGCATCCAAAACAGCGTCAGGGTTATTCTTAATAGTATCTTTATTGAGGGAATCAATATCTTGCATGGAGCCCCCAATATAGAGTCCACCCTTTCCAGCCTTAAACATATTTACTGCATCCGTTTTACTGGTGGCAGCGAAATCTTGATTAATGTATCCGCCATCACGAGCTTTTTTGAAAAAATCCATTGTGTCGAAATATTCATCGAAGGTAAATTCAGGCGCTAATTTGCCATCCTTCTCACCCCAGGTATTCGGTGTTCCGAACCAAGACGAAACAGTTTTGAAAGCTCCATAGGTCAACTCATTACGGTCAATAATACCGGTAGTATCTTTCTTTCCATTACCGTCTGGATCTTGTTCTGTGAAGGCTTTAGCCATTTCAAATAATTCATCTACATTAGCTGGTGCAGCAAGTCCTAATTTATCTGCCCAGTCTTTGCGGTAAATGATCCCTTGGCGTGCAAGTGGACGCCCGATATATAGGGTATAAAGCTTGTCATCTACTTTCGTGTTATTAAGAATTTCTGGTTTCAATTTGCTCAAATTCGGAAATTCGCTTAATAGTGGACCGATTTCCCAGAATTGCCCGTCTTTTATCGCTTCTTTCATCTGAATGAAGGTTGTCTGATTCTTCAAATATGTTACTTGCGGCAATGAACCCGTTGCAAAAGATGAATTCAGTTTTTCTTCATAAGTATCAGCCGGAAAAAATTGATAAGTCAGCTTCGTGTTGGTCAATTTCTCAAGTTCATTCTTAATCGTATCAGGCGGAGTCTCTGATGTATTCAATGGAAGCATGATTTTGATTTCTGTAGGTTCCTCTTTAGGTGCTTCAGTCTCTTCCACCTTCGTAGTGTTCTCTGCACTTGTAGTTGGGGCTGCTGCTTCTTCTTTGTTATTGTTGTTACCACCGCATCCAGCTAACAATGTGCTGAATGTTAACAGTGCTGTTAACAACATGGTGAAGGATTTCTTCTTCATACCATTTTGACCTCCATAATTTGTATTGGTTACGAGTTCCACGTTACATCGTCGGCAAGGTTACGAAAACAATCATTTCCCCATAACGGCGCGTTCTGAAAGGGATCTGAGCAAATGATTATCGGGATATCGCAGCACAAAAAAAATCCACCGCATTATCCGCAGTGGATTAAAACCTTTTTAACCTATTTACTTTTCTGTCCCAAACTCAGCCTCAGCATATTCCTTAATAATAAGATTGCCTCCACGAGCTCTCCATTTCTCAACCTCTTGCTGGAATCCCTCGACGGTAATGTTACCTAATATATAGTTATATGTAGCATCCACAATGATTGAAGATAACTCCATATTCTTCTCATCAAAAGTAGATGAGCTCAGAGAAACTGTCGGGTCATCAACCAGAAAAGATTCATTATCTTTACTCAACTGATCTGCTAGAGAGGTTAATTGCTCCTTCTGAGCCACTTCCATAATGTTTTTATTACTAATATCCGCGATCATTAAAGCATATAGCGGATTCACTTCCTGTACCCGCAGTTGTGAGGTTTCCTCGGGAAGGATAATTTTGCCGCCTTCAAGCTTGTAATGCCGTCCCTCAAAGCCATACATCATTATATTGGCTACATCTTTATCCATGGTCCGATCAAAAAATCCAAGCACCTGCCGAAGCTCCTCCTCTGTGGCAATGGACTTTTTGGAAAAGAGATACAGTCCGTTGTAATTGGGGATAGACCACACTTTATATCCATCAGGCCCCTCGATACGATTGATCAGCGTAAGTTCAGCCTTTGGATTGTATGCTTGAGCTTCAATTGACAACCGCTGCACATCAGTCATGCTGCCAATAAACACACCAGCGATACCGTTAATGAATTTATCGCGTTGAACCTCTTTACTGGTAAGAGCAAAGTCCTGATTTATGATTTTTTCATCATATAATTTCTTCATAAAATTCATTGTGTTCATATACTCCGTTGTTACGAATTCCGGAACAAATTGATGATTCTCTAGCTTCCAATTATTTGGTGTGCCAAAATAAGAGCTTAGTGTCTTAAATACACCATAAACAAGATCATTACGATCGACTAATCCAAGGGTATCTTGTTTGCCATTCTGATCCGGATCGTTATATGTAAATTGCCTCATTACTTCATATAGGTCATCTAAGGTCTGTGGATTGCTTAAATGAAGAGTGTCCAGCCAATCCTTACGTATTATGACACCCTGTCTGGAGGAAGGGCGTTCTGTATACAGGCCGTAGATCTTACCATCAACAGCTGTCTGCTTAAGAATAGCGGGGTCCAGTGCTTTAAGATTGGGGAACTCCTGAAGATATGGGCCGATCTCCCAAAATGCTTCAGAACGGATGGCGTTTTTCACCAGATTATAGTCTGAGAACTTCACAAAGGTGACTTTTCCCAAGGAATTAGTGGTCAACGCTGTGTTCATTTTATCGGTATAAACACCCTCAGGCACCCACGTGATATCAAGCTCCACCCCTGTTAATCTTTCAATCTCAGCCATAATATTTTTTGAAGGCTGCTGTGGAAAATGAAGGGGTGCCAAGATGGAGATGCTCGGGCGAGCTTCTTGCAGTGTGGAACCAGCGGACTTTCCATCACTGCAAGCGCTTAACATAGGGAAAACAAGCATGAAAAATAAGCAGCAACAAAACGTTGCCCTTCTACACATAAATTGTCTAAACATTTCTACAGCCTCCTAAGGTATTGTAAGGATTTTCACCCTACAGCTTGAAGATTTTCCATTTTGTAGTCATAATTAGGGTTAATGATTATTGCAGAACGAGATGATTATTGTTATTTTCCACCAGGTTTCATACACTAAGAACAAGTGTCTACTTCTACATAAGTAAAGGTGCTGAGTCCCGTGAGACCATTAAGCTTTTTAAGTAAATTAACGATTTTTGCCTTTGTAATTAGCACGTTGCCGGTGATATTCATCGGTTCTTTTTCCTATTTCACATCATCTAATGAGATCCAAAAGAACGTAAACAACAGTAAAATGGAACTTATATTACAAATCACCTCAAATGTAGAACATAAGTTAACAACTGTCAATCAAACATTAAACCAAGTGATCAACTCTAGTGTATTAAAAAAAGCACTAAATAACCCTTTAAATGAAACCGATTTCATTTTATATAATGATTTAAGAAACGAAATCCGCAATATGCAATCCTTCGATACGAAACTTGAGGATGTCATCCTGCTCAATCAGCAGCAGAACTGGATGATCAAAAATTCAGGCGTCTATCGTCTGGATGAATACAAAAACCACGCGCAACTCTCTAATCTAATGAATATAGCTGACGATACTTCATGGATTTTGAATCCATCGTCCTTATTTTATAGTGAGGAGAGCATTAACGTCACTGGCTGCAATTACAGCATCAGTCTTATCAAAAAGCTTCCCACCAATAAGCTGCAAAAATATGGGCTTGCCCTAGCTAATATTCCGGTCTGCAGTCTTCAGGATTTCATTAATTCAGATGTGCAGCCACTCGATGACATTATCGTTCTGGATCAAGCTGGCCGCTTCCTGCTCCATCCGGATACCAGCTTAATCGGAAAACCTAAAGAGCAAGGCGGATTTAAAGAAGTCCCTTTAATCTCTGATCCTTCTAAACAATCCGGACAGTTCAAGACTGTGATCAACAAAAAGAATTACTCCGTCACTTTCATGCGTTCTCAGTTAAATGGCTGGGTTTATCTATCGGTTACTTCCATGGAAAGCTTGACGAAGGAGTCCAATAAAATTGGTATGTTTACGATAATCGTGTGTACCTTTATGCTCTTATTCTCCATTCTTCTGGCCTGGATCGGCTCCAGGCGTATGTACACCCCTATCGAAAGACTGCTTAATCAGATGGGCCAACGCAAACCGGATATTAAATCGAGACATCGCAATGAATTTCAGATTATAGGAGAACAAGTTCATTCTTTGTTCCAATCCAAATCACAGCTGGAAAAAGAAGTCCGGCAACACTTTCAGCAGGTTCGTACGTTTTTTCTGATCAATGCCTTCCACGGCAATGTTAAGAAACGTGATTTACTCGAAGAATTAGGGCAATTCGGTTACCAAACCCAGCTTGAAGAATGGAAAACCATGGCAGTAATTACGTTGTCTATTGATTATGCCGAGGATTCCAGCTATGAGAAAAAAGATCTCAGCCTCTTATTGTTCGCTGCCCACAATATGATCGAAGAGTTAATCTGTCCTGAACAACGGCTGGCTCCAGTGATCATGGACCATGCGGTAGTCGTATTATTGGGCAGTCCAGATTGCGATACCCAATCTTTTCATAAGACACTGTATTCGTTAACGGAGAAGCTGCAGCAAGAAATAAATAATTATCTAAAGGTGCAGGTGAGTATTGGGCTGAGCCTGCCCTTCAACGCCTTCGATAAACTAGCCATCGCCTACAGAGAAGGTCTTGAAGCACTGAAGCATCGCATTAAGCTTGGCAAAGGCGTTATTATTCAATATGAGAACATTAACTCCGGCAAACATTATCTGAACTTGAACTACCCTACGCATAAAGAAAACGATCTAATGGATGCGATCAAGCTGGCTGAAACGGATAAAGCCAAGGAACTGATTCATTTGCTTTTTAAATCTATCTTTGCCCTTGAGCTTTCACCACAGGAATATCAAATCCCGTTGACCCGCTTACTCAATAACTTGCTCATTATGATGCAGGAATCGGGCATTAGCTTAAATCAGATCTATCATGCTAATGGCTCTATTTTTGAGGAATTACATGACCTTCATACCGTGGCTGAGATTGAGGATTGGTTCTGGAGCATGGTCATCTACCCGATGATCAAAATTTTTATCAGCAGGCAAAATGCCCAATACCAAAACATCTCTGAGAAAATCATTGATCTGATCCAACATGAATATGATACGGATCTAACCTTGGAAGAATGCGCTTCACGGCTGCATTACAACGCCAACTATATCAGCAGTGTCTTCCGTAAGGAGACCCAATACTATTTCAGCGAATATTTAACGATGTACCGATTTAAAATGGCGAAAAAATGGCTGCAGGAAACCGATATGCCGATCAAAGATATCGCAGCCAAATTAAGATACAACAATTCTCAGAATTTCATTCGATCTTTCCGTAAACAGGAAGGGATGACCCCTGGACAGTACCGGGATAACAATACAGGCGCTAAATCCAAACCAACATTTGACGAATCTATGTAAAAATCACAAAATAATCGTTCAAGGCCGAATCTAAAAAAAAAAGAGTCTCTCTTTTTTTCGGAAAATATGTTAACGTGTGCATATAACCATTTAGGGAGGAATTTGAACGCAATGTTGAACTTTCGTCTAAATACTAACCGTGTAGAACAAGATACGATTTCTCAGGAAACCTCACTACTCACCCTCTATCCGCTCGAGACGGATCACCCCCGTCCTTTTATATTGGTATTGCCTGGTGGAGGTTATCAGCACTTAGCCAAACATGAAGGAGAACCTGTGGCTCAATGGCTAAACAGTCTAGGTATTCATGCAGGTGTACTAGATTATCAGGTCGGAGATTTCAACGTCTCTTCTTTGTTAAATGATGTTGAGGAAGCTCTCAAATGGATTAGGGAAGCACCCAAAGCTTGGAATGTGATCTCAGACAAAGTAGGGATGATTGGATTCTCGGCAGGAGGACACTTAGCTTCTATCTTTTCTACCACTAGAGCAGAGAAACCAAACCTTCTTCTATTAGGTTACCCTGTAATCACTTTCCAAGAGCCCCATTCGCACAAGGGAAGCCGGCTACATTTTCTTGGAGACGACCCATCACAAGCGGAGCTTGACTCCTTTTCCTCAGAAGCCCAGGTGGATTCACTCACACCTCCAACCTTTATCTGGACAACAGCGAACGATGCCAGCGTTCCCGTGGAGAATAGTCTGTTGTTCGCCTCTGCCCTGTCTAATCAGGGAATTCCTTTTGAATTACATATCTTTGAAGAAGGGCGGCATGGTTTAGGGCTTGCAAAAGAACACCCTCATTGCCAGCAATGGCTTTCCCTTGCTGAGAATTGGTTAAGGGAACGCCAATACGTTAAAGGAGAAGAAGACCTTATGAGACAACAACTATTTATTGCAGGCGATTCCACTGCGGCCATTAAAGGCGCTGGAGAAAAACCTATGACCGGCTGGGGAGAATACCTGCAAAGTTATTTTCGGACTTCTATTCAAATCCAGAATCGTGCAATTAATGGTCGAAGCACCAAATCGTTCATAACAGACGGCCGCCTCGATGCTATCAGAAAAGACTTCCAACCCGGCGACTACCTGTTTATTCAATTTGGACATAACGATGAGAAAAAAGATGATCCATTACGTTACACCGATCCTGAAACCGAATATCGCCATAATCTCATTCAATATATAGATGCTGCTAGGCAGCTAGGGGGGACTCCGGTTCTGTTAACCTCTGTAAGTCGCCGCCGCTTTAACGCCGATGGAGAGCTGGACCCGTTTGCTGTAGGTGCTTATCCCGAGGTAATGAGACAAGTGGCAGAAGAAACGCACACTCCGCTACTTGATATTTTCCCAGCCTCGCAAGCGCTCTATCGTTCATTAGGCGAAGAGGAATCCAAGAAGTTATTCATGCATTTGCCAGCGAAAACACATCCCAATTACCCAAATGGGGTTACGGATGATACTCATTTCTCAGATGAAGGTGCCCGGGAAATTGCTAAACTTGTGGTTCAAGCTCTTAAACAAAATACAGCCTCATCTCTATCAAACTTACAACAACTTTTATAAGGAGTGATCAAAGATGTCTCTAATTAAAGAAGTTATTACGGAGTACTATCGTATCCCTTTGCCAGAAATCATGGAGGATGCTAAACATGGCTTGCATACTCATTTTGAAGTTCCCATTGTCAAAATTAGAACGGATGACGGTCGTGAAGGTGTAGGTTATACCTATACTGGCGGATTTGGCGGCAAAGCGATCTGCTCACTAATTGCTAATGAATTAACACATATCTTAGTTGGCAAAGACGCCAGCTGTGTGGAAAGTATCTGGGAGCAGATGAACTGGGGAATACATTATGTTGCTCGCGGGGGCTTGGCTAGCTTCGCCATTGCGGCATGTGACATTGCTTTATGGGATTTACGTGCAAAGAAAGCAGATGAACCTCTCTACAAACTTCTGGGTGGCGCAAGCAATGAGGTCAAATGTTATGGTGGAGCGATTGATTTAAACTTCCCATTAGAAAAGCTCCTGCGCAACAATCAAAAATACTTAGATATGGGCCTCCAGGCTGTCAAAATTAAACTAGGCCAAAAAACATTAGCTGAAGATGTGGAACGAGTGGCTGCGGTACGCCAATTGGTCGGCCCGGATGTAGCCTTTATGGTCGATGCCAATATGAGCTGGAGTGTGGAAAAAGCGATAAAAGCCGCACGTGAATTTTTGAAATACGACATTCTCTTTTTAGAAGAACCAACGATTCCGGAAGATTATGCCGGCTATGCACGGATTGCTGAAGAAACAGGAATGGCCGTTGCAGGCGGAGAGAACTTGCGCACATTAACCGAATTCCATCACATGCTGCAATATGGTCATGTTGATTTTCCTCAACCTGATGCTTCCAATATAGGCGGGATAACGGGCTGGTTAAAGGTAGCTCACTTAACACAAGCCTATAACCTTTCTGTTTCCACACATGGGATGCAGGAATTGCACGTTAGTTTGTTAGCAGCTATGCCAAATGCAGGTTATCTCGAAATGCATAGCTTCCCTATCGATCAATACACTACACGTCCGCTAGTGATTAATAAAGACAATGGGATGGCAGTTGCGCCAGAAGTAACGGGCACTGGTGTTACCTTTGACTGGGACAAATTAGCACCTCACAAACAACAATACTAATAGGAGCGATCGGTCATATGAGCATTCCCCTTCAACTAGGTGTTCGAGCACATGATTTCACACAAGTTCCATTGCAAGAGTTAATTGAGAAGATTAAGTCCTATCATTTCACTCATATCCAGTTCGCACTTAAGAAATCTTTTCCTGATAGTGCCCCTAGCCTGACGGCTATAAGCCCTGGAACAGCCAGCTATTATGGCAATGCCTTTAGACAGGCAGGTATTCAGATTGCGGTTCTGGGCTGCTATGTAAATATTGTAGACACCGATCCTCACAAACGGGCGCAAGCGTTAGCCGCGTTTAATACCCATCTGCGCTTGGCCCGGGATTTCGGCGCTAGTCTGGTAGGTACGGAAACCGGAAGTGTGGGACTTGGGTATACCACAGATAATTTTACAGAAGAAGCCTTCCAAGAGGTGGTGGCATCAGTTAAGGCCATGGTGGCGGAGGCCGAACGTTTTGGTGTGACGGTAGGAATCGAAGCAGGCCTTCATCATCCGCTGTACACCGCGCCCTTAACCCGCCGACTTCTGGATGAAGTCCCTTCTAACAATCTTCAGGTCATATTGGATTGCGCAAATCTAATGTCGCCTACAAATCACTTGCATCAAGAAGCTATTATTACGGAGGCTTTGAAGCTTCTAGGAAATCGAATTGCTGTCATTCATTTAAAAGACTTTATCGTCCAAGAAGGAGCCATAAAAATAGTCCCTGTAGGTCAAGGGTGGCTAGAGTTTGAGCCGATCCTTCGTTATATGAAATATGAACGTCCTCATATTCAAGGAATCCTGGAAAGCACTCCTGAGTCACATTTAGGAGAAAGCATTACTTTTTTACAACAGATATACGAATCCTTGTAGGGCTTCATCCCATTAAAACTAATAAATCCACTGCACACCTCTTTATCTTACCTGGTGCAGTGGATTTTTATATTCTGTTTAACATCCGTTTGACCTCCATCAAATAATCGCCTGTTATGATCAGGGCATCAAGAGTACCTGGGAGGGGTTCCATGCGTCTTGCTTTATTCACGGACACATTTCTTCCGCAAACCAACGGAGTTTCACGTACGCTTCAACGATTAACCACCCATTTGAAAGAGCGCGGTATTGAACATCTGCTTTTCTCACCAAAATCTGCTCCTGAAGACAGTTATGCCGATCCCATACGTCCCATTACCAGCATCCCCTTTTTCTTATACCCTGAATGTAGACTCGCACTGCCCAATATGTCCTCTATCCAATCAGAGCTGAAAGCTTTTCGTCCCGATCTGCTTCATATGGCAACTCCGTTCAATATCGGTCTCTGCGGCCTTCGTTATGCGCGCAAACATGATCTGCCCCATGTCGCCTCCTATCATACCCATTTTGACCGCTATCTTGAATATTACCGGATGAAAAAAATCGCTCCGCTCTATTGGAAATACATGAAGTGGTTTCACCGCTCCTGTGATGCCACCTTTGCACCATCCTACGAAACCCTCGATTCCCTCCAAGCTCAAGGCTTTCATCGCCTGAAGCTATGGTCCAGAGGCATCGACTGCCAGCAGTATACCCCCAAAAAACGCAGCCATGAGGTCCGTGAGCGCTACGGAATTACCGCACCGTTACTGCTTCTATATGTGGGAAGGATCGCCCCTGAAAAAGATATACAGACGCTTGCTCTCGCCATGCAGCAATTGCCCGAATCTATGCAATCTCAGGTTCATTGGCTGGTCGTTGGAGACGGTCCCCTTCTGCCGGAAATGCGGGCACAGGCGCCGTATAATGTCACGTTTACAGGCTATAAACATGGTGACGAGCTTGCCCAATTATATGCCTCAGCGGATCTATTCGTCTTCCCTTCCAGTACAGAAACCTTCGGTAATGTTGTCTTAGAGGCTATGGCCTCAGGACTGCCTGTCCTCGCAGTAAATGAAGGTGGGGTGAAGGATCTGGTCACACCCGGCCGCACAGGAATAATTGTCGAGCCCCGCTGCCCGGATGCTTTTATTCGTGAGATTTGTGCATATGTAGAGCACCCTCAAAAGCTAGCTGCTATGGGGCATGAAGGCCGACAGCTGGCACTCGGCCGCTCTTGGGAGAATATTTTTGATGGACTCATCCGCGATTATGAAGAGATCATTGAGAATAGGCGTTATGATCTTATACCGGCTTTACTACCATTAATATAATAATGACGATAGTAAGTACATGAACCGCCGCTTCTAGCGGAGCGATCTTGTTCATAGCGGTAGTATAACCATCAGGAATTTCTTCCCCTTCGCTGCTCATTACGAGCTGGGTTAGCTTTTTCAATCGGGGCTCAACCATTCCAATAATAATCACTTCGATCACGATAAAAAATAATAACGACAGATTTAACCACAACACCGACAAGCCCATTTTATCTATGATCATTAACAAAATACCTGTAACGATCAGGGTGATCCCACCTGTCTTAGGGAATCTGTTTATTTTCTTCATAAGACCAAATACAAAACGAAGCTGACTGCCTGTCTTGGCTGAGCTTGTCAGTATTGGCAGCACAAAAGCTGGTCCAATTCCCACTATGGATGCTATAACATGTATAACTACCACAAGCTTTGAGATCATATGCGTCAAATCCATATTTACAATCCCCCCTATCATTCGTTGTTTAGATTCATATGAGGCTGTTAGGAGAATTAGTCTTGCAGAATCCTTTAAATCTTAGATAATCTAAAAAAAGCGCCTAGCCGGATATTACCGACTTAGGCGCTTTTTCAACAAATATTCAGTTATTTTACCGTAACTTTCATGATCGCACTCTCATTTACCCCTTGATCATTCAACAGCTCAGCCCGGTATTCATAGACGCCTGGAGAACGGTTAGTGATGGAAGTAGAAGCCGTTTGTGCGTTTGGGGTACCCGCTGTTAAAGTCTGAGTATCGATCAGTATTCCGTTCTCATACAAGCGATACTCTTTGCCGTTCATCCCCCACCATAAATTCATAGTCACTTTATACTCTCCATCACCATCCCAGTTGTCATTGGACAACACCGGCTTAGCTGGTGCAGCATCCTTCACGATAACCACATGAGCAGCAGACACCGTTGTGCCAAAAGAATTGGTCAGCTCAGCCGTATAGGTGTAGGTTCCGTTTTCTTTTCCGGTAATATTAGTCACTGCAGTCTGTGCAGCTGGGGAATCATCACGTAAGGTTTGCGTGTCGATTAAGGCACCGTTCTCATATAGCTTGTAGACCGTACCATTATTGCCCCACCACATATTCATTGTGATTTGGTAATCCCCGTCCAAAAGTCCTGTATCCTGCCCATTATTATTGGATAGAACCCATTGCCCCGGAACACCTGTAGCCTTCTGAGGTCCACTTACGAACACAATCACTTGTTCTGTCGTCGAAAGTCCAGCGTTATTAATGGCTGTTGCGATGAACGTATGCGCTCCCGCAAGCCCTGTGAGTGGAATCTCATCTCCATAAACGATAGGTTTACCATCAAAGGTAATATCCAGACTGCGAATGCCAGACTCTGGATCTTCCGCTACGACCTGCACCTTCAATACATCCGTTTCACTCATTTGAGCAGAAGGTAAACCAGAAATCGTAGGTGGTGTAGTATCTTCAGTTTCTCCCGGTGAGCCTACATATTGAATTTTTGGAGCCGCTGGTTGTTCCATCCCTTCACCAAGAAAGAATCCAGGGTGCGGAGGTTGATTATAGCCTACATTTTGCCAAGCTACTGCCAGGCGGTAGATCGGATCATGCATCAATGTGCGAATACGATAATCTGTCATATCCGTTGTTGTGTAGATCCGTAGTTCAGAACTGTCCGTTGCCCGCCAGATCACTTCTTCACGCCAATCCCCGAACAGATCTGCCTGCAAGCTTGGATTCGCCTTGGTGCCATTATTTGAAGAAGCACCTACAGCCGTCAATAAGTTAACCGTTGTCTGATTGGTATAGTCCCACTTATCCACTCGATTCGCATCCAGTAATTCACGTAAAAGATCACCATCCCACCAAATACCAAAATTCGTGGAGGAAGGCAGTTTTTTAGTGATTAGTTCCCCTTGCGCACTGTATAGGCCCGTAACAGGTATATGCTCCTCATTGGTGATCGTTGCAGCCCATACCTCTTCGCCAGCATATCGCGGATCAATATCTGCTGACATTCCCCGTCCAGTATCAATCCCCGTGAATACACCCCATAATATTTCTCCTGTAGCTGCATCACGCATTTCAATCCCATACTTCGAATCGGTATGCTCATGAACATCAAAGACTTCCAGCCCGGGTCTGGTAGGATCAAGGTCCCCGAAATGAATTGCATCACCATGGCCAAGCTTTGTATTATACAGCGGCAATCCGTCATCGTCGATTGCCATCGCGCCGAAGGTTATTTCGTCCTTGCCGTCACCGTCCACATCGCCTACAGAAAGATTGTGGTTTCCTTGACCAACATAGTCTCCATATCCTTCATCATTAGAATCGAAACGCCATACTTTCTCGAGCTTGCCCTCGCGATAATTGTAAGCTGCAAGTACGGTTCTAGTATAATAACCGCGGCTAAAAATCACGCTTGGCTGCTCGCCGTCTAAATAAGCTACAGCTGCCAAAAAGCGGTCTACACGGTTACCATAGGTATCCCCCCAAGCGCCAACATCTCCACGTGGCGGATCATAATCAACGGTATCCAATGCCCGGCCTGTTGCCCCTTCGAACACCGTTAAATATTCATTGCCCAGCAGCACATAACCCGAACTGTTACGATAGTCTGCACTGGCATTGCCGATGACTTTTCCTTGACCGTCCACTGTGCCATCTGCCGTCTTGATCATAATTTCGGCACGTCCATCACTATCCAGATCATATACCAGGAATGGAGAATAGTGTGCGCCGGCACGAATATTAGGCCCTAAATTAATCCGCCATAAGCGAGTTCCATCTAATTTATAAGCGTCCAAATAGACAAGTCCAGTATACCCAGCTTGAGAGTTATCCTTGCTGTTCGAAGGTGACCACAGCATGATGATTTCATATACACCATCACCGTCCAAATCACCTACACTTGCATCTCCCGCACTATACGTATACGGTTGACCATCCTTGGTGTAATCATCTGCTGGCTTTTGCAAAGGGATCGATAGATATTGCTTCTGCCATACGCTGAATGGTTCCGAAGCGGATTTCTCGACTCCATTGATTACTGATGTGATTCTATATTTGGCATCCTCCGTGCCTTTAGTATCGAGATAGTTCGTGTTTTGAGTAATCAACGAATCATTAAGTTTCTTATCGCCACGATACAGATTGAATCCTATCGTTTCCGGATCCAGACCTAACATCCGCCAGCTGATATAAACACCCTCATCTGTCTTAACCGCTACAGGCGCACGATCCAGCGCCTCCATCTTCCGGTATAATGTTGTCACCGCTGAGGTTTCCAACGTAGCGGATAGATCAGAGATGCCGCCTGCATTTACCGAGGCTACTTTGTAATAGTAAGGAATGGTAGTCAGAACGGTCGTGTCTGTGTACGAAGCTTCGAATGATTTGCCGATCAGGATGAACTCACTGTCTGCGGATTTCGCACGATAAATGTTGAACATCCGTGCATCCGGTACCTCATTCCAAGTAAAGGTCACATCATTTTTGTTCGTAGATTGTACAGCTAGACTACTAGGTACGGCTGCTTTTGCTACGGAGGGGTCAATCATAGACACTTTTAGCGCATTGGAGCCTACGGATTCCAGTCCCGTGCTGTCGACCGAAGTTACCGTATAGATATATTCCATACCAATATCCGCAGTGGTATCTGTGTAGAGCGGCTCTGTTGTCTCGCCCAGCAGCTCTGCACTATTCGCAACCGTAGCCTGACGATATACACGGTATTTCAGCGCACTCTCCATACTATCCCAAGAAAGATTAGCTGTGATAGGCTCACTGTTTAAATCCAGGCTACCCAGTTTCAGATTCGTTGGGGCTAATAATAACGGTGTGATCTCCAGCCCATTGAGATGAGCGGTTGTGCCACTAAAGACAAGATTCATCTGCCCGTCTTTGACAGCAATCTGGTTATACAGCTTCTCAGCAATATTTTCCTTACCTGAGGAGACTGTTCCGTAATCTTTGCCTTCAATGGCTACATTCGTCTTGGCAGATCCAATCCAATCTCCTGTATAGGTCTTAACAGAGTAATAACCATTGGGTAAATCAACTTTGAATTCATACGATCCTCCAAAATAAATCACAAAATCTCTGCGCAGATCGTCCGTCGCATTTCCCCGATCCCGATCAATCATCCCTGCACTCGAGGTCAAACCATATCCACGTTCTGGGGTATACAGGACATTCACATTCACTTCCGTATAACCCGCAGCAACGGGTGAACCAACAGGTCCAAAATCATAACGATACTGAGCGGATTTCGTAGTCAGCTTCACTTCATCTGAAGGCTCAGACTCTCCTAGCCCGTTCACTGCAGTCACTCTTACCGAGTAGCTTTGACCTTCAACCAACCCGCTTAATGTCAATGAAGGGACAGTTGAAGTTCCCGCTAAGGTATAAGCAGATTCGGCTTCTGCCGCTAGCTTACGATAGATTTTATAGATATCTGTACCTTCTACTTTATTCCATTTCAGTACTGCACCTGCATTACTGATACTCCCAGCTACAAGACCTTCAGGCTTCACAGGCACCGTTTCCGGCTGTTTGATGTCCTGCACAAAGCTGGAGAGTGGAATATTTAATTCCCCTATTCCTTTGGCCAGCAGACGGGCCATTTGAATGGCTCCGTATTCTTGAAAGTGAGTATCGTCTGTCGAGCCATTTGGGAAAGCACCATATATCCCTGCATCGAGGTGAAGGAATACAGAGCGTGTAGCTGCAAAACCGATAGAATTGTAATAAGCTACACTGAGTGCGCTAAGATCGACCAAATCAACATCAAGTTCACTTGCTACTTCTTTCATAGCCTGCACATATTCTGGAAAGCTCACATTAAATTTTTCGCTCGCGGCATTATAATCTCTGCGGCCCATGGGGGTCACCAGAATCGGAGTTGCTCCTCTTTGCCTAGCTCCATTGACATATGTTTTTAAATAAACTTTGTAATCGGCTGGAGAAGCATATCGGTCTGGAACGCTAATCGTTGCGTCATTATGACCAAACTGGATCAGGAAATAGTCACCCGGTTGGATCTTACGCAGTACTTCATCCAGCCTTCCCTCGACAATAAATGACTTAGAGCTGCGGCCTCCGATAGCGTGATTCTTAAACGTTACTTCCTCACTAAAGAAATCAGGAATCATTTGTCCCCAGCCTGCTTGTGGTATCCAATAAGGATCATAAGTCTGCACGGTTGAATCACCCGCAATATAAACCGTTGGCAATTCATTAGCAGGACGGTCTGGCTGCTTAGTAATCACCAGTGCATTGATATTTGGCTTAGTGCCAGAGAACACCAAGTTCATTTGTCCATCCACCAAAGCGATGTCAAAGCTCATTTCCAAATACTGGCCTGCTGTTTTGCTCGTCTGTTGAACTTTTTGAATGGATTCGACTTTGATGCCAATCTCTGTTTCTCCGGCGCTGTCACCAGCGATAAGTGACACTGTATAATCGCCATTCGGTAAATCTACATTAAAAGTTGCATCCTTAGGGACCACAAAATCTGATCGCAAAGGATCTGAGGTTCCTCGGTCTACCCCAGTTACTTTCGATATATCTGTAAATCCATATTTAACCTCAGAGGAATAAGATACCCCTGCATCTACCTTAAGATAACCTTCAGCCACAGCACCCGGACCAAAATCAAAGGAATAAACATCTCCTTCTGGCAAAGTTCCAGGAGGCGTATACACGGCGCTTTCCACCTTGTCAGATAGCTCTGATTCGCCTTGGTCATTGGCTGCCTTCACCCCATAATATTGCCGTTTTGAGGTGTCCGCTGAGGCATCCGTAAATGTCGTCTTCTCTGACTGGCCAATCTCATGGAATGTTCCATCTGCTGAATCAGACCTTAAGATCGTATAGCGGCTAGCTCCAGCCACACTGTTCCAATTCAGTTGAACAGAACTTACACCGACACTGACAATTGAAAGACCGGTTGGTGCTGCGGGAACCTCTCCCCCCGGAATTTTGTCTACGGTCACAGATGCGCTCAAAGCAGATTCCTCACCCTTTCCATTTACAGCTGACACATTGTAAATGTAACCACTGCCTTCATTTACATCTGAATCCACGTAGCTGTTAGCAGCAGCTTGACCTATGGCTTGAAGGGTTCCACTAGGAAGAACCGTTCGATAAATATTGTAATAGACTGCTTCTGTCACGCTGCTCCACCCTAGAGATACCTCAGTGGGAGTGATATTATGAACCACTAATCCCTCAGGGGCTTTCAATGGACCTGGTACAATCTGCTGAATAATTAGTCCATTTAAATATCCGCCAACCCCTGTACCCGTAATGCCGACGGTCAGTTGACCATCTTGAACAGTCGTCCGGTAGGTAGCTTGATTTACAGCTTGCTTGCTGCTTATCGACCCAGCCGTGCTACCTTCCAAAGTAATCGTAGTTTTGGTTGTACTTGTACCTGCTAGTAAATCTCCTGAGTATACAGTCACATCGTAATCCCCATTAGGAAGATCCACCAAAAAAGAATAGGACAGTCCCAATACAAAATCGTTGGTCATATCGTCTCCACCCGAACGATTCCTTGAAGCAACCGCCTGATCTAAACCATACCCTAGCTCATTCGTATATAACTTAGATTCATGCACGCCTGTATAACCACTCATAACAGGACTTGTTGCTGTTCCAAAATCATATTGCAAGGTTATTGGACCTGAAGCTGCACTGGCCTGTTGCACACCAAATGTTGTAGATGGAAGTATTGATGAACAAATGAAGATCCACGACAATAACACCATAAATATTTTATTTCCAAGCTTATTCCTCTTCATCTTCTGTGCTTCACCCGCTTTCTTATGATTAAAAGAACTTAGTACGCATCTAGCCCCGTTGTAGTAAACGCTTACAATAAGCTTCGTTGTCATTCGTTCTTCAAATATAAGTTCACTTCGTGCGCGTATCCCCTCCTCTTTGCTCAGGCAGCTGGATGGTAGATGATTCCAGTTTCACTCATATCCAACACGATACTACCACCTAAGTGTCACTCTGAACATTTAAAAAACAGATTTTATCATACACTAAACCGTTCAATTTCTTCGCCTATAGTTATAAAAACCTACGATTTGGGAAGAAGTTAGGACAGAAGAATCAGTGAGGGGACACCCGCTTTTGAGATCACGACAACAGTTTTGCTATTCCGTCATCCTTAACCATTCGCTTCTGAGCAATCCATAGGAATAAGTATCATGCCAGATTGGCTCTCCATTACTATCGTATTTAAAATAACCCGTCTGCAAAAAATGTCCTTCTCGACGAAGCTTCAATCGTTCAAGCAGTTTCCATGAGCGTGTATTTTCGGGATCACAGTTCGCAATCACACGTCTCATTTTCAGATTATCAAAGCCATAGTTTAACAATTGATTACAAGCCTCTGTAGCATACCCGCTTCCCTGAAAATCAGGGTTAAAAACATATCCAAATTCCCAAACGCCAAAAACCTTTGGTTCGCTCGCTTGAAAATATAAGTTGCCGATCATTTTTGTCGTAGATTTAAGACAGACTGCCCAAAAAGCACGGTCCGATGACCGTCTGAGTGCCTCAGTGCGAGATTCATCTGCATTAAACACGGAATAGGGCTCATATTTCACAACACTTTCTTGCGACAAATATTCATGAAGGTCTTTCCAATCCTCTGCTGAGAACCTTCTAATCCATAAACGTTCGGTTTCCATAATTTCCATCAGAACAACACTTCCCCAATATTAATAGCAAATATATACCATACAACCCATAATACCCCTATTTCTTTTTTATTTCATATGAGCAAAATCATTTCACAAACAGCAAATAGGCCTCCTTGGATTCCCAAGAAGGCCTATGAATGTTTCTCTATATCTTGACTCTGCTTAAACTGCCACCTGACGCAAATAATCGTTCGATATGCTTCTGAACGGTTGGGTCTGGGATCAGTGGCGGGGCTTGATGGGGTTTTACCCGAGCATCAATAATCACGTTATCACAGGACCAATGTTTATACTCAGTAGAACTGTTCACTCCATAGATATCATGAGATGGATTACTGCGGGTGAACGTCGCCCATAGGAAATTGTCGATCTTTTCACTCAAAAACTCGCTATCATCACACAAAATAATCATTGGGCAAGAAGGAAGTGACCCTTGCTCCTGAATAGCTTCACTAAGCTTGTTCATTTCCAGTGCTGCTTCAGCGTAGCTTGTGAATTTAGCGCCTTGAAGGGCAACAAGACCAGGCATCACCATTCGTGCATGTTCAAATCCCTGTAATTCTTTCAGCAGGCCTGGCACCTCTGTACATAGCTCTCTTTTCTTATCCCCTACTGCTGCGAAGATCACTTTACTTCCGCTGTTTAATCCTGTGCCGGAATAATCAAGTGTATCAATCGTGGTATTGGTATAGAAATGAATATCTCTATGAAGATTAATCCGCTCTAAGATATACGTCAAGAAATCCTCGATATTATGTGTGCTGATAGGCTGATTCTCTTCTGCTGTAATAAACAAAAACTTAGCTAAACTAAGCTGACCCGTCCCTAAAATCCGGTTAGCAATGGTCAGAATTTCCGCTGGCTGCTTTACTTGCTGATAAGGCGTATAACGTTCACTGCCAATGGCGAACAGCAGGGGATGAACACCCGCAGCATCGACTGCATGAACTTCTTTGACGCCCGGAATTTCTTGGCGGATAGCCCCACCTGTCAGCTCGTGAATTAACTCACCAAACGCGGTATCCTCTTGTGGCGGCCGGCCGACAACCGTAAATGGAAAGATTGCATTTTTTCTGGCGTACACTTTATGTACTCTCATTACTGGGAAAGGGTGAACCAAGCTATAATAGCCTAAATGGTCGCCAAAAGGCCCCTCCGGCTTCGTCTCACCAGGGTGAATTTCACCTGTTATTACAAAGTCCGCATCATTGCTTATACAATAACCATCCACATAGCTATAGCTGAAATGGCGTCCTGAAAGTAATCCTGCAACGATCATCTCACTCATTCCCTCAGGCAAAGGCATAACCGCCGATAAAGAGTGAGCGGGTGGTCCACCGATAAAACAACTCACTTTAAGCGGTTGTCCTTGGCGGTTCGCTTTTTCCTGATGTACGCCAATGCCGCGATGAATTTGATAATGAATGCCCACTTCTTTATTTAATTCATACTCATTTCCAGTCAGCTGCACACGGTACATTCCCAGATTGGAATTCATAATGCCCGGCTTGTCCGGATCTTCTGAATACACCTGCGGCAAAGTTACAAAAGCACCACCATCTCCCGGCCAATGTGTGATTAGCGGAAGATCAGAGATACTAATTTCCTGAAAACCGCTTGGCAGACCCCCTGGCTTTTTAATCGGCAATGCTTTTCTCGCGGATAATCCGGTACCAACATATTTAAATGGATTTTTGAGTGCTTTTACGGGATCGTTGCGAAGGGCAATTACGTTATGTGTGGAGTCCCAAGTACGCCGAAAGATAAACTTACTGCGCTCTATCGTTCCAAAAAGGTTAGATACGGCCCGAAACTTCGAGCCTTTTACATTTTCAAATAATAATGCAGGTCCACCAGCCTCATAAACCTTTAGGTGAATCGCCGCCATCTCTAGATAAGGGTCCACTTCTTCCTGAATACGAACTAAATGTCCGTGTTTCTCTAAATCATTAACACACTCTTCTAAATTGCTATATTTCATTTCATTACTCCGATCTCTAGAAGGTTATTACAAGATTACTTGGATGCTTTAATTATACCCTGTAAGATATTAAAATAAAGCGCACGCGTACCCTATGTACTAGAACCTAACGTCTTTATCTTGTATTCTCTGGTTTCGGTTCACTCCGCAATATATTTTTAGCAGGAATACCTACAGCCGAAGCGTTATCCGGCACATCCTTTACCACGACAGACATGGCCCCGATATTAACATCGTTACCAATGACAACCGGTCCAAGAATCTTGGAGCCTACTCCAATAAAAGCTCTGTCTCCAATCACTGGCTCTCCTAAGTTATTTCTCCCGCCAATAGTCACTTGATGAAAAATAGTAGCATGGCTTCCAAGCACCGCTTTAGGACTAATGATAATCCCATTTAAACCATGCGGTAAATGAAGCGCGTCACCAATTTGAGCTTGAGCGTGAAGCTCGCCATTCGCAAGAATACGGACAAAAAGCACATCCATTATCCGGTACAAAAGCCACAAAGGTTTTCGCACGATGCCATTCTTCACTCGATAATACACCCAATTTCCATAACGATAAGTAAACAAGGCCATAATCGTTTGAGGATTTTTCAGATTTGCTTTCCAGTCCGTTTTGAATGATTTCATCATTTTGTCGTTCTCCTTTTTAGGGGCTAGGGGGTATGCACTGTATTCTGGAGTAATGAAGGCAGCTGTGGAAAAAACATCTGGAAGGATCGCAGACTGGAGGGTCAGTCGGGTGATGTACTTTCACCAGTGTAAGATAGATTCTGAGATTCATCAAGCAAGTGGACAGTTCTCTCTATATAATCATCAACCGATTTAGAGGCTTGTTAAACAACAACACGCGCCGAACAAAAAGATCGGCGCGTGTTGAACAGCATATTTTCTATTAAATCAGATCCAGAACAATCACATTCACGGAATTGGCAGCTAGCTTCACAATTGCCGTGTCTTTATCAATTACGATTTCCGTTTCAACTGGTGTAACCTTCTCATCATTTTTTCTGTTCACATTAGGTGTGTGAACCAGCGAGGCGTCTCCGGTTAAGGTAATCCGTTTACCCGTAGCAGCTACTTTTAAGCCTTTTAGATCAAGCTTCGTTGCTTTTTCTACACCATCCGCATTTACAAGCTTCACATAAAGATGCTTATCATCTTTAGTTACAGAATTGTATACCTCTCTGTTATAAGCCTCAAGCTTATAATCCAGTACTTTGCTTGTTACCTTGCCATCTGTATAAGAGCAAATCAAATGTTTGCCATCTGCTCCGCCATAATTAACGGTGATGGTATATTCCGTATGATCCGCAAGCTCTTCATAGCAACTGGCTCTAAGGTTACCAGCAGCGGTACTAGAGGAATAATCGCCGAGAGTATAAGCCTCAATCCCTTGCTTGTACACCTTGACTCCTGTGGCATCGCCATTATAGCCAATTGCATATTCGATAACATCTTTATTTTCCGGTGAGATTTCTGTCAGACCTGCGCCTACATAGAAGCCATCTTCGCCAGAAGCTTTTTCAGCTACAACCTCTACTTTATAATTAGTCCACGCGTCATTAAGGATATACAATCCATTCAATCCATTCAATCCGCCATTCTGCGCTTTCAATACCAGACCTTTGGAAGGATCAATCGTATATCCGGCAGAGCCAGGAATCACTTTCCAAGCTTCATCCAGCGGCTGCGTGAAATCTTGATCCAACCATACACTGCCATCTACATTCGAAGTCACTTTCACCCGTTTCACGATCACAGCTGATTTCCCGGCAGCCACTTCAATTCCTCCATGAGGAATGAGGTCTACCTTCTCCCCGTTGCGATAAGTCGAAAATGAGGTGCCAACCACTTTGGTTCCCAGGTATTTAGCATACAGCTGCTGAACATAATAGTTCGGTGTGTACCATACGGTTTCATCATCGAACCAGATGCAATCCGGTGTCCATCTATAGGTGCCATCTGTCAGAACCTTGTTGAACAACGGTGCCGTTGCCGCCAATCTAATCACATCAGAGTTATTCTCGAAGCTGGACATAATCGCCGCCTCAGCAACAGCTCCTGCCAATGTGTTTTTATCTGTGGAAGCATATTCGCCCACAAAAACCTTTGAAGTTTCAGCCTCATCCAAGCTGCCGTCTTCCTTATAGGCTCTGTAATAGTAGTTGTAACGATCAGCATTCTCTAACAAATATTCATTGGAACGGTAGTAATGCTCATCCGCAATGGTATCCATGTAGTTCTTTTGTTTTTCGTACCAGGTAACAGTCTCTTCGATGCTCGATGTACCATCCGTAAAGCTGATTTTTTCCGAGCCCTGTAAATTTCCGCTTAGGAATTTCCAACCTTGCTGGTAAGCATCATCATCTGCCTGTGCACCCACGGTAGAGAGAATAGTCAATTCATGATCAGGATAGTTCTTCACCATATACTCATCAATCACTGTTTTAAAATATTCGAAGTTGGCGAAAAACTCTGTACCCCAGTTTTCATTCCCCACACCCAAATAACGCAGATCAAACGCTGCTTCATGGCCCATCTTTTTACGCAATGCAGCCCACTCATTATTGTCAAAATCCATGCTAATCGCAAAATCAATCAGATCCGTAAAGTTCTTCACATAATAATCTCTTAACGCACCGCCAGCTGGATTCGCATAATCCGAACGAGCTTGACAGAGTACGCCGCAGGCCATAACCGGAAGTGGTGTTGCGTTCAAATCCTCGGCTAATTGGAAATACTCCATATATCCAAGACCCATGGTCATCATGTAGCCCCATACGTTATAGTTCTCTTTGCGCAATTCGATATCGTTGACGGACTCTTTCCAATCGTACACGTTCTCCCAAATGTGAGAACCTTCAGAAATACAACCCCCAGGGAAACGCAGGAAGGTAGGATGAAGATCAACGAGTGCATTCACTAAGTCTTTTCGCAATCTATAGTTTGAATTTCCTTTATAGTTAGCATGAGCTGTAGCAGAACGTTCCTCTTCACCAGCGCCCCAAACGTCATCAGGAATTAAGGAAACCATATCAATGGAGATCTCACCGTTAAAGGTTAAAGCCAGCTGACCAAGCACAGTTTCAGATCCTGTTAATACAAGCTTTGAATCGACACCATACTTCTTCCAGCTGCCGTCACCGTTTACTTCAACAACTGCAGTATCGCTGATGGCTTTACCGTCTTTGTCGAGCAATTGCAAGGTAATTGTGCCCGCTGCTTCTGCCTTCGCCCAAATCGTGAAGTTGTACTTGGCATCTTCCTGAATAAACATCGAGCAGTGCTGATTGGAATCGGCAAAACCTCTATTATTAATCGTCGCGCCATCCGCTACCGTCACATAATGCGCATTCATATCTTTATCATCGATGCCGAAGAAATCGTTTAATCCGCCTGTATTATGGACAGTCATTTGGTCTGTATCCCCAGACCATGCGTGAAGAGGTGTATAATTTCTTCCGGTGGAAGCACCATGTACACCACATACATGCGAATAGCTGTCAAAAGCAAAAGATTCGAAGGAGCGATTCTGCACTAGCTCTGCATAGATCCCACCGTCTGCTGCATTGTTAATGTCCTCATAGAATAAACCATATAGAATTTGGCTAACATCCAAAATCTCCTGATTGCCGTCAATCGTTAAGGTGTAAGGTGGCAAATCTTCCGGAAGCACAGACACAGTGAAGCTCTTTTCTACTGTACTAGCTCCCTTTTTCAAATGTGCTGTAAGTGTTACGCCTTGAGCAGATTGAACTCCTTTATTCACAACGCCTTCATTAGAAATGACTTTGGTATCGCTGGATACCCAAGATACGTCAACTTTCCCGCCCATCAGCGAAGCTGGCAATTCGATATCTTTGGTAATAATCGAGCTTGGGAAGGTTAAGTATTTATCTTTTGCAAGCTTAACGATATCTTCATCCGTCAAAGATTCGCACATAATTTCAATCACTTCATCTTGAGTTAAGCCTGCTTTATATACACGGAAGTCTGAAATATAGCCGCCAAAATCAACATCTGCCGCGTACTGGGATTTCCCGATTGTATTATTGCTATAATTCAGTTGATCTTCAAAAGTAGCAAACCATGTGCGCAGCTTAGCATATGTGCCACTAGAGGTTTGGCTGATCATGCCATCCGCAACTACTTCACCATTTACATACATCACAGGTCCTGCACTGCTTAGTGTTCCACCTTTTGTGCCTGTAACTGCAAAGGAAACGTGTACCCATTCATCAGTCGCAAAGGATTTCCCTGGATCTGCAATTAAGTCTTCCCCTGCAAAACAAGTGCCCCGCAAATTGCGAGTTACAAAAAGATAAGGTCCTGTTTCACCTTTACCAAAATCAAAAATTCTTTCCCATAAGCTTGAAGCTTTGCTTACATACATCCAGGTCGAAATCGTAATTCCTGTATGGTCACTGACCTCTTTAAGCAGATCGTTAGGTAATGAAATATAGGATGTGCCATGTTCTCCCCCAGCAAGCGAAACAGCTTGTCTACCTGCTACGGATTTAATAGCCGGCAGCTTCGTACCTGAAGCGGTTCCATCATTGCCGTTCCCCGAGAAATCTTGACCTACATCCTCTGGATTATCAAACTTATAATGCGCAATTAGACTACCATTAATAAATTTGTTACCGTTGTCATTTTTCATAGAAGATCACCTGTTATCTTTATAGTAGAAATCTTAAAAACCTAACAATATTAGTTCATTGCCGTTTATACGAAACATAATAACATATTTTATAGTCAATTAATATATTAACCAATTAATATTTATGTGAAATAAAAGAAAACATTTTTTATAATCAAATATTACCAAATCAATCAATTGTTTCATGGTAAAATATCTGTTAGTTAATAAAGGAGTGGTGAAAGTTGAGCGAGGTTGTGAATGAAGAGGCCAATTCTAGTGATTTATTTACGATTGATTGTAAAGATATTTTTCTGCGGGAGTATAGCGTGGAGGATTTAGAGGAGTTTCATGCGCTTACTCTACAGCCTGAAATTATTGAATTCTTGCCAGATTGGAATGTTCCTAAAGAACAACGGTTGGACTGGTTAATAAACTATGAAATAAAAGAGAACCAGCAGTTTCTTCAAGCGATCTCAGCGGGCGGAGATATCGGAGAGCTTCGTCTTCGTTTAGGCATTATTTTAAAAGAGTCCGGTGAGTTTATTGGTTGGTGTTGTACAGGAATTAAGGATGAATTGCCCGTTCCTAACAGAGAGATTATGTATGCCATATCCAAGGATCATCGCGGTAAAGGCTACACTACTCAAGCTGCCAAGGGATTAATTAAGTATTTGTTTGATAATAGCTCTACCGATGTATTAAACGCCATTGCTCTGAAACACAATATCCCATCTAATAGAGTCATTCAAAAATGTGGTTTCGAGCTTCTTGACGAGATTACAATTGAACATGAAGACTATAATTATTACCGGCTTTCCCAGCAACAGTAGAATGAACAGGTAGGATGTAAATAGCGCCCCACACTAAAAAACCTCTGTATGGGAAATGGAGATTCGGTCCATTTACCAAAACAGAGGTTTTATTGTGAATTCATGACTGTTGCTTCATGCGAAGCATTTGATCCAAAAGCTCTTTCACATCTTTTTCTGGAAAAGCTGCAAGCAGGGTCTCTTGAAAGGTATCTTGTGCACGGAGGAGCTTGTCTTCGCCAATGGCAGTCAAGGCAGTATAGATACTTCTGCGATCAGCATCACACGCTTTTCTTTCTAAAGCGCCACAGCCTTTGGCCTCAAAACGACTAACCAGTCGGGAAACTGCACTCTGGCTTAAACCCACCATAGCTTCGAGTTTCTGCAATTTCAGTTTCTTCTCCGGCGCTTCCGACAAAAATAACAGCAAATAAAATTCTTTTAAGGATAAGCCATGTTTGGCTTGTAGATTAGCTTCCAATTCATTCGTCACATTCATTTGTATATGCGTTAACGTCAACCAACTCGTTATAAGTTCATTGTTAAGAATGTCGCCCATTTTATTATTCATCTCCCGGGTGTATGGCTTTTCATGATTTTTTCCTTCTATATAATAGTACTACAATCCACAACCATACATAAAGTATAGGTTCGATACTTATACTTATTTTATTTTTAAAAAAAGGAGAGACCGTTTCTCCAAGAAGCCGGCCCCTCCACACTTTACAATTATTTTGTTTAGACTTCACACTATTTAAATTAGTCTTTACCCATTAATTCTTGGAAACCCGAAAGAATATTGTCTGGGAATACCCGCATCTTTCTGAAGCTCGACCCCTGCTTCCAGCGTCCAGTATGGATTTCTCAACATGCCCCGGCCCACGGCAACAAGATCAGCTTCCTCATTCCCAATCACGGCATTAGCAAGTACAGGCTCATCCAATCTGCCAACCGCAATAACCGGAACATTCAAGCCATACTTGATTTCTCTGGCCAAAGGAACCTGATAAGCTGCATGCGTCCCTGGTTTCCCGGCAGCTGCGATAGGACCTTCACCACCTGCACTGATATGGAAAATATCTGCGCCTGCTTCTTTGTAAGCTTTACTAAATTCCAAGCTTTCTTTGATACCGTACCCGCCCTCAACATATTCTTGAGCCGAGATACGCATAATCAATGGCATTCCTTCCGGCATTTCACTTTTTGCTGCGCGAATGACTTCTGTACCAAACCGTGTTAAATCCTTGCCATATTCATCTGTTCTTTGATTGGTTAGAGGGGAATGGAACTGATGAATAAGGTAACCATGCGCTCCATGAAGCTCGATAACATCAAATCCCGCTTGTATCGCCCGCTTCACGCCCAACCGGAATTTCTCAACCATAGCTTTCACTTCTTCAGTTGTTAAGGCACGTGGTGTTTTGGAGTCAGCATCAAAAGGAACGTTAGAGGAGGATACAGGAACTGCTGCATCTTCTGCTTTACGTCCGGCGTGTGCAATTTGAATACCTACTTTAGCGCCATAAGAATGACAAGCTTCAACGATTCTAGCCAGTGCAGGAATTTGCTCATCAGACCAAATACCAAGATCAAAATCAGTAATCCGGCCATCAGGCTCCACGTCCGTCATTTCAATAATAATTAATCCGGTTCCGCCAACAGCGCGGCTTACGTAATGATTATAATGCCAATCCGTAGCAATTCCGTCTTTGTTAGACACTGAATACTGACACATTGGAGGCATAACCACGCGGTTCTTCAGCTTCAAATCCTTCAATTCATACGGGGTGAATAAGTCCTTCATGATATCTCTCCTCTTTATAAAAAACTAAGTATAGTATGATCAATGCTTCCAGTGAACATGAGTTTCTAAGTTCATCTTATATAAAATATTTATAAATGCATGCTCATGCATGTATATTATTATAGAATAGCGATGATGTCAACCGTGAATAATCTTCTGCTAAATGGAAACTCCGTGTATTGTTGAAACTTCTATCTTAAGGTAATATATGGATATCTATTTTTTCTTTGAAAGGATGACCTCACTCGTGGACAAAAAGCTCTTACAATCACATAGTATTTTCCCTACGTTGAATATTGAGCAAACCGCTGCCTTCTACAGCCAGTACTTAGGTTTTAAAGCTGTGCCCTATTTAGATACACAAGAACCACATCTTTGTTTGTATCGTGACGATACAGAGATTATCCTTACGCAATCCCATGGACAAAAGGTCATTCCCAATCGAGAATTGTACGGTTATGGATACGATGCCTATTTTATTACGAAGCAGCAAGAAGAGTTCGAGAAGGAGTTCGAAGCCGCCGGTGTTCATATTGTTCGTTCTTTATCAAACACCGATTATAATAACAAGGAATTTGTGATTGAAGATGTGGATGGTCGCTGGATTGCTTTTGGAATCAAAAAATAAAAAAAACGGCTCTCAGCCGTTTTTTCTTGTGTTTAAAAGAGTCCCCATAACTTCTTACAACTATTTTTACGGGAAGGATCCAAAACATCCGTAACCCCAATCTTATTTAACTTGTGTAGTAACTCTTCCTCGCTATGCTTGATTTTATAATCTAACTCCTCCCCATAGAGCGGAATTAACGTATAAAAGTGCACCACTTTCTCATGGGTCATTTCTAAATTAAAGAAACCGGCTTTATCTTTTACATCTGGAACCCAAACGAACATCCCTTGAAATCCTGTATCCTCACTATAAGGCTGGGCGGGATTCCCGTTCACAAGCGTATGCCCCATATAAAGCCATGTATTATATTCATGCGGAAACCTAGCCATTGTTTTCAGGGCTCGAATCGGCCAATAATTCCGTTCATCCTTAAAAGCCTCATCCGACAGCTTCCAGGTAGGAGGGAGACAAATCATTAGCTCAGCATATTGATATTCTTCTGCACCTTCTGGCACCGTCATCGGTAATTCGCTCATTCCAGAAGTAATTAAAGTATAGAAGTTCCGCTCAGGCGTCGGATCAAGAATTAGAATATCTATCGACAGAACACCTGAAATAATTTCTTTAAAAACATTATCAATAACACCTATGTATTTTTCAATATGATTACATATTTTCTCATTAGACTGAGCAGAATGCATTCATAATTCCCCCCCTTATATATGTTTATCGGTATAAACAAAGGAGAGTTTATTGCTAATTCACAGAATTTCTTCTCCACTACCATGGATCTCACAAAAATCTTTATGAACCCTACTAATTAATGCCGAATAACCTTGCCCCTGATCTAAAAGATGCTCCAAAAGGAACTTACTTATAAGCTCATTTAGGCAAGTATGAATTTCACTGGTTCTTTGTTTTAAATTCTCTCCTTCCTCACCTTAGAATCCTTAAGTAATATATTACAGGAGAAACTGGCAAATGATAAAGGCCTTTTGCCTTAATACAAGAAGCGGCACAGTATTGTTCTTCTCTTCATTCTCAATATATAAGTGCATGCTTGCATCTAATAAAATAGCAGCTTTAATTCTATCGTCTTCCATAGTTAAATCTAATGCAGTAGCACCGCCGATGGAATGACCGATAATACCAATCTTATTCATATCAAATAAGCCCATCACATCTTTATCCATAGAATTAAGCGTGGACAGGTGATCCAGAACGTATTGGATATCTTTTTTTCGAATGGAAATTAAGTTATGTAAATCGGTATAATCCGCAGCTTTTATTTGCCTCATAGCTTCGGATTGATTAATAAATTCTCCACTAGGGCAAACAGTAAACATAGCTTCGTACGCAGCACTGACCGTTACCACGATGAAACCTTGCTTGGCCAGCGCTTCTATATTATAAATATACATATCTCTATCTAAACCTAATGCAGGTGAGTAGATGATGACTGGATAGGAGCGTTTGGATTTGCTTTGAAAGGTCCGATCGCTGATTGAGGTAGATAATGTATTTATGATTTCCATGTTCATGCCAATATCTTTTAGAAGCTCTCTCGCCTGTTGTTGACAGGGCCCGAAAAGCTCCATATATTTCATTGCAGATGCGTTTTTATTTAATACACCCTCTGTATCCGGATAATAAATACTTATAACTATTTTCCTTCCCTCTGACTCTTCTTGGAACGTTTCCGTGCGTGTGTAATCCTTCAATAATTCAACCTTTCGAAAAACTCCCATTGCCCCACCCCATTTTTCCTAATATTCTATATTTTAATTGATTTTCCCATTTACTGAAATGCAATCTCCTTAATGTCCATAATAATGTCGATTACAATGAATGGAATGAAGCTGTATGAACGGTTATAATACCTAAGTGCATAAGAAATCTCTAAAAACTTCAGGGATGTGGAAAATTTAATGGTGAATAATTCAGCATATACACTTTATTTACGTGAGGATTGGAAAAAACTAAGCGATTTCACCGCTATCCAATTATCAGAAGAAGAACTTATGGAAGTCCAAAGTATTAATGAAAAAATCTCCAGCGAGGATGTTAACGAAGTCTATCTTCCTCTGTCCAATTTACTAAATCTGCAACTTCTATCTGCTCATAAATTTAATGAGTCTATAAATCACTTTTTGAATAATGATCTAAAAAAAGGTCCATTTATCATAGGTATCGCGGGAAGTGTCGCTGTTGGTAAAAGCACTACGGCCAGACTCCTACAAAAACTCCTCTCACAATTACCTTCCCATCCAAAGGTGGATTTAGTTACGACTGATGGTTTTCTACATCCCAACGCAGAGCTGGAAAAGCGCGGTATAATGACGAAAAAGGGCTTTCCTGAAAGCTACGACACGCGTAGTTTAATTTCTTTTTTAACGGATGTGAAGTCTGGGGTGCCGCGGGTCCAAAGCCCTGTATACTCTCACTTAACTTATGATATTGTGCCAGATGAATATATTACGATTGAGAATCCGGATATTCTAATTGTTGAGGGCTTAAATGTTCTTCAGACTGCGATTACAAATAATCATAATATGCCTAACTATTTTGTATCTGATTTCTTTGATTTTTCTATTTATGTGGATGCCGATGTGAACGATATCGAGACATGGTACATTGATCGGTTTATTAAACTCAGAGATACTGCCTTCCAAGATGAACAATCTTATTTCAAAAAATATGCACAGCTGTCTCTAGAGGAATCTATTGAAATCTCAAAGCGGATCTGGAAAGAAATAAACTACGTTAATTTGCAGCAAAATATTCTGCCCACCCGAAATCGTGCGGATCTTATAATGCATAAGGACAACAATCATCACGTAGATCAAATTAAGCTGCGAAAATAAAGATTGAAGTCCTTAGCCGACCAAGTTGCTGAGATTCAGCACTTGGTTTTTTGGTGTTCACATCAAATTGGGTGAATATTCTGGGTTTAATGTCTCTGTCCTCTGATCAAGGCGAACGTATACTGTGGTACATTCGTACACAAACGTGAAGAGAGGATAAATCAAATGATCGATATCGCCTTGGCTTTTCAAGATAAGGATGGGAAATATGCTGAACATGCCGGAGTCGTTCTAGCGTCAATTTTTCATCATACGAGTTCCCCAATTCATATTCATATTTTACATGATGTTTCTTTAAGTGAAACTAATAAGCGCAGGCTTAGCGCATTAACTACAAAACATAATCATATCCTTAGCTTTTATTCAATCACTATGCCCGATGATCTAACTCAGGTGCTAGCCAATGTTAACTCCATTAATGTATGGACGCAGGCATGTATGTATCGATTGCTTCTTCCTGCACTAATACCCGTGGACAAAATCATCTATCTGGACTGCGATGTATTAGTGAATATGGACATTACTGAATTATGGCAGGTTGAACTGAATGACAAGTATTTGGCTGCAATTTGGGACCAGGGAATTAGAGAGGTTGCTCATATTGTGAGCGCTAAGGGATTAAATCCTGATCTTTATTTTAATTCCGGAGTGATTTTATTTTCTTTGCATAATATCCGCCAGAATACCAACTGGTACGAAGAAATGCTAACCTTCCTACGTACCTTTCCTGATGTCACCATGCCAGATCAGGATGTTCTGAATGCAGTTTTTGGTGGGAATTACCTCCCCCTTGATATCCGTTTTAATTCGTTCAACACAAACATTCCGGACCATGATTTCACTAACAAAATCATCCATTTTGCCGGAGATGATAAATGCTGGAATAAAGATTCCGCGGGTTCATCCCTATATCAGCAATTCCTAAAGCTAACCCCTTGGAGAATCACCAGAGCCAAAATCAGACGAAGAAAACGGAAAAGCAGCCCTTTAAAACCACACCTCACCCGAAAAAGAAACAAGCAGAAAATAAAAATTGTTCAGTTGAACTTAACCCCTATTCTTTTAGCCGATTTAAAACAAATTAGACCGATTAGACCGATTAGAAAAAGCCCCATTTGATATGGGGCGGCATTTCTTTAGTTCACTTTTGTAAAAAACCATTTCTGAGCATCACTCCCGTTATCCGTCCACTGCTGAACTGCTGCACCATCGGCTGTTGATGCTCCGGATACATCCATGGCTAATCCGCTCACTTTTGAAATAAGCTTATAATAGCCCCCTCCAACATCAATAATGCTCCATCGCTGAGCGTTGGTACCATTGTCATCCCATTGCTGCAGCTGTACACCGCTCGCGGTTGATGAGTTCGGCACATCCAACACTTTTCCACTATGCACTGCCGTAAGCTTGTAATAACCGTCGCCTGTACTCTCCACTTTAAATTTCTGATTATTGGCAGTGTAATTGGTCCATTGCTGCATTTTCGCCCCGCTTGCTGTGGATACATCCACTACGTCCAGAACCTTGCCACTAGCCTTGTCAGCTAAAGTGTAAATCCCACCACTAACGATGCTTGAGGTAGGCGCAGCCTGATACACACGTACGTAATCAACCAGCATTTGAGCTGGGAAAGCAGTTGAAGCATTTGGACTTCCCGGCCAATTTCCACCCACGGCAAGGTTTAGCAGGATGAAGAAAGGTTTCTGGAACTCCTCCGTATTTCCGGTTCCGTTCTCAATATAAAAAGCATTAAATGGGTTGCCGTCTACAAACCATCTTATATAATTCGCATCCCATTCCACGCTGTACACATGGTACTGTGAGAAATCGAGGTTACCAGACACCTGACCGTACTCGGCATGCCCATTGGCATCCCAATGTACCGTCCCGTTAACAAAAGCATTATTGTTCACACGCTCCATAATGTCCGTTTCCCCAGATTTCGGCCAACCCACTGAATCAATATTCGCCCCAAGCATCCAAAATGCTGGCCAGAGTCCCTGTCCTGAAGGCAATTTGATTCTAGCTTCGATTTTTCCGTAGGTGAAGCTTTTGAGTCCCTGTGTTTTGATCCGTGCAGAGGTATAATTCATCCCCCCGTACGACTCCTTTTGTGCAGTAATCACTAAATTCCCACCCGTTACCTGCAGGTTCTGCGGACGACTGGTATAATACTGAAGCTCATTGTTTCCCCACCCCCCGCTACCCGTACCTATTTCCGCCGACCAATTATTAGTGTTCAGAGAATTCCCATCAAATTCATCGCTCCATGCCAGATTCCAGCTTGATGCCGCGCTTGAACTCCCTGTAGGTACCCAAGCAATTAAGAGGGTGAACAGCAGAAATAGACTTAACATTTTTCCTTTTCGTAACATCGTCTTTTCCTCCTACTGATTTCATTGCGCGGCGCGCTCGCACATTTGAAACCGGTTTCGAATAATGGATAAAACAAAACGTTATCCCATAAACAGCTATAACAGCCAGAGTCAGGTTAACGCCTCGCTTCATTTGATGTGTACGTCTTTTCTAAACGCAATATGCCAACATTTCGATTAAAGGGACCATTTTCCATAGTTCTGCATGCTTAATGTCCAGGTTTTCTCTGCGTATTTTACCGTCGCCATACTCTCTGAGAGCGTCCATGCGATACCAGCATACTGGTCCTCTTGATCGTCAAGGAATGATTTCCAATGTTGTCCCCCGTCTATCGTTATATATAACAATGTATGTTCATTTTCAGCGGGCCGAGTAATTAAGATTCCTTGATCCTTCGTAAGAAAGAGGGGAGGATAAGCATAGATTTGCGAGTTTACTAACTCATCCGGCACTGTGACTGTCTGTTCACTCCATGTAACTCCACCATCCATTGTTTTATATAAACCAACTTTTCCCTGCCAAGGCGCATTCGTTGTAATCCAGCCTTCTTTTTCGTTAACAAAAGTAAGTCCCGATTTCACTCCGCTAGGAAGAGTACTTCCTGCTTGTAAGCTATCCCCAATCTCCTTCCAAGTCTCTCCCCCATCACTAGTTGTATAAAGCTCCATATCTTCACGTGACATTCCTTGAAAAGGATAGACTGCTTTCCAACCTATATTTTTGTTGAGGAACACAGTATCTTCTCTGCGGTTATCTGAAGGATCAGGAGAAGGAGAAGTTTCCTGATTAGAGGTTGGATGAGGAATTGGAGTGGAATTGGAACAACCAGATGCTATCACTGCAGCAATTAGTAGTATTGAAACTAGATATTTCATCTTGTTACCACGCCTTCGTTTATTTTTCTAAAAAAGTATAGTGGTGCTGTACATATAGCTTGGTCCGCAAACGTATTCCGTAAATGAAATTTTATCCTAAACTATCTGAAAAGTATTTACAGTTTCTTTATATAATCCAGCAACACCAAGACCTATCGGACCGAGGAGACGTTATTGGTTCATTTTCAAGAGAATTCTTCTGTTAACGGACTGAGATGCAACTATTTGGCTAATCCTCCTACTTTTATAGGCAATAAACAGACAATAAGGGCTATACGGTCCGCGAGTTCGGTAAATGGAGCTAAAGCGCTATACAGTCCGTAGATGATGTGAACGAAACCTTCAAGCAGCAGGTTATCAGCTTAAAGCTATCAGCTCAAAGTAGATATGAATGAATTCATCAAGCAAGGATCTACTCTTTGAATGTCAAAAGAAAAAGAAACGGCATTTCTGCCGTTTCTTTGGGTTATGGATGGTCAGGGCTCAGAGCCTGTTTTACTCCAATCCATGTTCTTTGCGGATGTTATACATGCCTTGAACAAGCAGTTCGGATGGATCCCGGTTCAATTGCAAATGAGTCAGCAACAGATGAAGCGGGAATGCGCATACGTTATTCCCATCGGTGATCGCTGGAAATCCAGCCTCGAAGACTGGTCCCAATTTCTCGTTCCAAGCTAGCCCGACATGCACTTTTTCTGGAGCAAATTCTTGGGTAATTTCCTCAATACAAAGCGGAACTAACACATTATCAATGATCCCTTTTGCTTCTTCTTCACTTGCTGGTGGTTTTGGAAGTGTTTTGCCTCCCTCAATTTTCATCAGCTCAACGAAGAATGAGGCCATCCATGCTGCCGGATCCTTACCCGACTGGAATCTTGCAATTAACTCGCGCAGAAAAAATCCGCAAGAATACACCTGATCTAATTCAGTTTTCACGTGAAAAACAAAAACAGGGCCGTAGGCTTCCATGTTCAATACTTGTCCTTCAACATCTTTAAAGTGTACTCTCAACGCTACAAGGCCGTTATGGTGAACAGCCTTTAGCAGCTGCGCCATATCCTCTTCAGACATTTCTGTATTATCATTTACTTCCTCATTCTCATTTGTTATTTCATTTTCATTAGTCGTCTCATTGTTCATTTTATAATTCCCTCCCATACCTATCATACCATCTAGCGAATTGAAGGAACACTTTATAATAGAACAATTTCTACCAGATTGCAGAGAAAACAAAAAAACGGCAGCTTTGCCGTTTCTCTGTTCGTCTCGCTGGAGCTTAAAAGCTAGATCATATCCCTTACTTTCTTCACTATTTTTCCAGTTAATTGATTAATATCGCCCTCATTTAACTTATAAGCTGAGGTATCTTTACGTGCAGGCTTGTGATCTGCTGATATCAGATCTGCGATATGCTGCTCGATGAATACAACAGGGTCTGCTCCAGTTCTTTTTCTAAGCTCCCCTGGCACCTTCGGATTTGGACCGTCAGCTCCACCATTGATTGAAAGGTAACCATACTTTTGCGGATTTTTCTTCAAGTACTCTAGATAGGCACGGAGCGGTGTGGCCACTTTCCCCATCCAAACCGGTCCAAAAAATAGGATAATATCATATTTTCCTAATTGCTCAGGCTTCGGTTGAACCAACGGTATCCTGTCAAAAATCATATCAAAGGTAATCCTACCGAGTGTTCGGGGTTTAGCTTCCGAGATTCGTATATATTCAGCCGACAACACTTTCGCCACACTCCTTGCTAATGCTTCATTATTACCTGTGAATGAATACGAAATGACTGCAATGTTCATATAAATTCTCCTTAAAATGAATTATTTCGTCTCCGCCTGCAGTAGGGCATTTTCGAGTGCCTTAAGATGTGTTTTAGAGGTAAGCGTTGCCCCGCTGATAACGTCCACCTGAAGAGACTGCGATTCAATCACATGACCAAACAAATCACCAATGCTTAGCCCACCCTTCAGTTCAGCAGGGTTCCCTGTTTTGTCCAAGGCACCTTTGAGTATTTTGATATCTGACAGCCGTCCAGCAGATATTGTGGCCTTCATCTTGGTATCTCTGGAATGATCTTTGATGCCAATGTATTCCCCCACATAGCTGCCCTCCCGCAGTTTCTGTATATCTATGGCGTTGATAGTAAGCTGCTGAACTTCATGCCTTCCCGGAGCAGATAAGAGAATACCACCTATCCAACCTATGACTGTAATCCCGCATAGAATGCTGAGAACAATAATCCATTTATTGAATTTTCGCTTTTTTCCTCTTCTCTTACTCACCTGCTTGCCTCCTTCCTTTTGCTTTAAAATTTGAATGAATATTTAATAATTCATTCATTTCACTAAAAAAAAAACTGCACCATAAGTGTATTAGGGGCAGTCTGTCAAACCCTTCATAATTAGTTCCAGCATATTGTCCAAAAGTTGTGGAAAATACTCCAGCCCGATTTCTTCCTTGTGGGTTTCCACATTAATCATTGCGCCGAAGATCATCATAATCATTTTACTATCCATATCGCTGCGCATTTTACCATCGGCTTGCCACTGCTTAATGATTTCATGGAAGCTATCATACAAGAAGTCGTTTACCTGAATGTTGGTTTCTTCCCGGTACAACTGTTCGATTTTTGCGAAAACACTTTTGTTATACCATTCCTTAAGAATGGGGTTGGCTATCATACCTTCCAAATTAAGCACCATCATCTGCCGTATTAGTGCTAATGGGCTTTGGCTCATATCCAGCGATTGCATACAGCTTTTTTTGAGCTTTTCGTTTTCCTCTAAAAAAATATCCATAAAAAGCTTTTCCTTAGAGGGATAATAGTTGTAAAAACTTCCTACAGCTATTCCAGCCATTGTGGTAATGCCAGAAACATTCGTGTCTTTAAAGCCTTTATTGCTAAATAGCTCTTTCGCACATTGGTATATCTTTGTTTTTTTGTCTTCCACTTTTCGTCTCTCCGTGAATGAATAATTATTTTTTCATTCATATCATAGTGTTAACAGCAGAATATGTCAATGCACAAATAGATCACCAAAAGCATCAACATCCTTAGCCGAACCAATGCCGCTGTTATATTCCACCCAGCCCTTACGCCCCTCACCATCATTGTCATTGACCAATAACGAAAATTTCAGCTTCATTCCTGGCTTCACCTGTACATCGTCGGATTTTAGTTCACGCCAGGGAATGGCTAGTTCGTAACTGGTTTTTGAATCTTTACGTTCCACGGCATACTGTAATTCTATAGCATCACCCAAATTAAACCCCTTTGGTGCCAACCAGCACCATTTGAGTAATTCGCCCGTATCTCCGCGAGCCACACCGAGTTCATGGTACTCAGAAGGCACCGTTCCATCCCCGTTAGCAATGCCAATTCCAATCTGGATGCTATCCCCACTCCAGATGGCATCTCCTGATGCTGACTGTGCGTGATAATCATCGATAACTTCTACCCCAAGGTAAAGATTGTCGGCATCCCATGCTAAGGAACCCTTGACGCTGAGATCCTGCTCTCCTTGCCAGCCCATGATTTTGACATCCTTCACATCAAAGGGAGCTTGATTCCCCCAGTCCGACAAGTTGCCATCGATTTGGACAGGCGGACTGAGTTTCGGCAACAGAAGCACGTTAGAAGAATCAACTGTCGATTGCAATAAGGTACCTATATCATTAAAAACTTTAAGCGACCGCTGGCCTCTTGCCAGCTCAGGAATCTCAAGACGAACGCTCTTACCCGGCTCCAGATTTTCCACAGTCGAAGCATAAGTACCTCGGGTAGATCGTCCCGTCTCATAATCAGCTTCCACTGAACCGCTGAAATTGCTTGTAGATTGATTAGTAACATCCATATGGGTTTTTATCTCTTTGGCAGACTCCTCATAAAAGGTCTCGTAATACACTGCCAGCGGGTCGATTACGTTGATATTCATAGTGAAGCTTGATGCCGCTGTAGGATCTGCACCCCGAGAGACGAACAGCGAATCGTTTCCGCGCACCAAGCTTTCCGGAACCTGTATCCGCAGCGAACCTTCTTCTTCTCCATTAAGCAGCCATCCCTCTGGCAAATCGATATTAAGCGGCTCCTTCGATGCGCTGCGATAAGCTTCAGGCAGCTTAATATCAAAAGCAGAACCAGAAGCAACCGTGATCCCCGAATTTTCCGGAAGACTCGCAAGGTCCGAACTGTTCATGACATTCCACAGAAAATGTGCTGTCGTCTCCATAATTTCATCGATGTATTTTTCATTTTTATAATCATGTCCGACTCCCTCCATCGTGAGCAGATTATGGTAAATACCTTTCTCTTTCAATTGAGCGGCTAGGTCAACACTATGCTGGTACGGCACCATTTTATCTATCGTTCCATGAATAATTAGGACAGGCGGCAGCTTGTTGTCAGCACTTCTTGTCAGTTCACCACCATAAATATCTATAATAGAAAATACAGACTTAACCAGGGAGGGATCTTTTGCTAAGGATAGATTCACAAAGTTCATGGCCAGATGACCTCCTGCTGAATCTCCGCCAATAACTATACTTTCCTTGTTCAATCCATAAGTCTCCGCATGCTGATTAATCCATTTGATCACATCATTTATATCCTCATTAGCATCATTAAGTGTGCGAGTAAAATTGAAAAACGGATCTTTTTTTAGCCTATAATCAATAGTGAGAACAGCATACCCCCGTTTCGCCAGGCCTTCGGAAAAATCTGCTGCATCAGACTTATCCCCTCCGGTATAACCTCCGCCATGAATAAAAATAAATACTGGCCTCTGATTGGTATCGTCTCCAATGGGCTGGTACAAATCGAGCTTCAGCGGTTCTTCAGCATCCGTCTCGTTTTTCTTACTTGCATACAAAATATCGTGTTTCACTGTAACTTTATATGCGGGATCCAAGTACTGCACCGGAGTTTCTCTGTTATTTACAGTAACGTTAGCCATTGTTGTGTTAGTATCAACAATACTCGTAGGCAGCACTTCCTGCACTTGCTTCTCCGAGGCGCTGTTATTTTCCCGGTGATTCAGCAGCAACCATGAACCTAATACAATAAACAGAATAAGAACAACATAAATAGGCCTTCGCTTCATTAGGACAACCTCCCAGAATGATTTTGAAACCAAGAAAAGTAACGTAATGCCAATAACATCATTCTAGAATTCAAGATAGCGTTTAACAATTATGTATTCCTTCGTGAATTAGGTTTAATAATACGAATTTATAATAAAAAAAGAGGACATCCATAGGTTGGAGTGCCCTCTTATTGCGCAAGAATTAGAAAAATTCTGTCTAATCTTTGCCAAAATGCTTAATTACAACATTATTAAAAATCGCGGTGCCACCTTCAGAAAACAAGGTAATGCCTTGATCATTTATTTCCGGGAAGATTTCATTAGATAATACAATTTCACCATCATCTATAAAAACTTCAATACTTGTTCTATCCACAAGGATCTTCAGATGCACTTTTTTCTTGTTCACATCAAAGGGGGCCTTGCTTTCAAGATATCTGTCACTCTCATCAGGTTGTCCAGTGAAGGCTCGGTTAACATAAGAATATTGTCCTTCAACAAACACTCCTACGTCCACGTGGCGCGTCTTATCTGCGGATTCACGAAGTCTTAAGCCTACATTGGTAATCTCTGACCAAGATAGATCTGCATCGAGCTGGTAATTTTCGCCTGTGATATCAAGTGTTGACGAGCCGTTCACTTTTATTTGTTGCAAGGAATCCGTTGAAGTTACCATTTGATCTAATGCTTCGATGGGCTGTGATACTAACTGATACGACTGCTCTTCATCTCGTGTTAAATTTATTTGACGTACGATTGAATCCATTCCGTTAAAACCTTCGTTAAGATTGGGGGTAACATGAGGGTAATCCCAATTATTCATCCAGGCCAAAGCATATCGATGATTGTATTGATCCTTGTCCTTTCCCTCTTCAAAAGTCACAGCACCATACCAATCAAATCCATAATCTAGCCACTGTGGTTCATGATGATCCGCGATAAATTCATTCTCATTAAAATCTCCAGTCCAGTAGGCATACGTGTTAGGTTTACCTATCGACTTACCATTTGCACTGACCCCAAGAACCCATTTATAAGTGCCATCATTCGCCCGCATCATATAGAAGTCAGGACACTCTACAATTCCGATATTTTCTGTTTCGAAGCCGCTTGTGTAGTGCCAATCTTTTAAATTGTCAGACTCGTAAAAGCCCACTTTCGTACCTTCGGCTAGCGTCATCACCCATTTATGAGAATGTTGATCCCATATTACCTTCGGGTCTCTGAAATCTTCTGTGCCCGGATTTGGCAAAATAGGATCATCACTATAAGATTTAAACGTCAGCCCACGATCCGTACTGAACCATAAATATTGTTCTTGCTTCCCCGCCTCTGCAGAGGGCTGTGTTAAAATCGCCACAATAGCCCCTTCGCCAAAACCTGCTGTATTGCTCTCGTCAACAACAACAGATCCTGACCAGGGATCACCATTGGGTGTTGTATATTTTGGAATCGCAACGCCTTCATCTGCCCAGCTCACCAAATCCGTTGATGTGGCATGTCTCCATTCTGTACCATTTCCATCCGGGTAATCAGCATTATAGAGATAATAGTAATGATATTTACCATCAAAATAAATGGGTTTTTGCGGATCATTTTTCCAATGCTCAGGTACAGTGAAATGATAGCTAGCCCGAGTGGTAGGTTTATGATCAGGAACGTCGGTCCCCGGCTTCTTCTTCTCTCCAGCGTCATAAGTTACTAATACTATCGTCACAATACAAATTAAACAAAGGATTAATATAGTGATTCCTATCATTTTTTTCTTATTCAAAATATACCTCGCTTTTTTTACATTGCTAATCTCAGCTTATAAAAAGAAAAGTAAACGCCAACTACATTGGCATTTACTTTGTAAATGATTAATACGGTTTGTTACCTTTAAGCGTCAATTGCCCTTGTTCCAAAATGCTGTTCGGTACAACTGAAGTCTTGGAGCCTTTAATATTCAGCACAAAGCTTGGGGCAAAAGTGGAATGATGATCCCCAAAGTAACCTCTATTCGTCATGTAACTTGTGATGACTACATTATTACCTTTCGCTTGCGGAATCGCAAAGTGAGCATAAGTCCAGGTAATATCATAAGGATTAAGATCTTGATGGAGGACAAGTCCTGTACCATTTAATGGTTTATACGGTCCGGTTAAAGAATTAGATACGTACCCGAGCATATAGATGTCTTCATCATCAATGCCATCAATGAACATTTTAGAACCTCTTGAGCTTGTGAACAGATACCACTTGCCATTCAATTTAAATATGTTCGCACGTTCAATTTCATCTGTCACGGTGTTGGAGGCAAGTAGCGGCTTCATTTCTTTTTTGAATGTATAATCATTATTTAATTCAATGATACCGAGCGCACCATTCGCGGTTTCCGCAGATGTTTTGTCAGCACTGCTAAGTAATTTCTTTTTCTCCGCTTGGAAGAAGGCATTGCTATTACCATAATAAGCTTTGTTAAAAAGAGAGTCTTCACCCTGGTAACCCGTAGTTGTCCCTGTATTTGCTTCAAATACAAGATACTTGTGGCCTTTATCCTCCACATAGTGAGGATCTCTTAAGGTATGATTATCGTCGTAATCGCCTTTGCTAAAACCGGTGATATCAACACTTTGATAAATTTCACCTTGATTACCGTCATAGATGGATTTCATATCTTCTACGCCATCAATCTTAAGGGTATCCCCATCCGGGGCAGAGACATTAATTTGAGCTGTAGTTAAAGTTTGTTTCCCGTAAAATCCGCGATCTGGATCCCAAGGATGACGATTAGTGTAAAACAAGCGAACTTTGCCATCAGATGTCATGGTTGCTGAACCGGACCATTCTTCGGCTTGATTGTTTAAAACATAATCATCAGAAACAAGTTTGTCACTATCCTTAAACACTCTGCCGGCATTCTTCCAGCTGCTGATAGAGTTGTCTCCTTCTTTCTTATAGAACAAATAAATAAATGTGTCTGATCCATTATTAGGGTCGCCCGCCAGACCAAAAACAATTTGATACCCCTTATAACTGGCTACAGTTCCATCTGGATTTTGCAGCGGCCAAGTATCCCAAACATCCATTTCAATTTTGTTTCCATTCTCATCGAACTTAATGGCTGCAGGAATGTTCTCAATCGTTGAAGCATCAAATTTTGGGACTTGGAATTGTTTACTATTTTGTTGTTTGGGTAATTTCAACATGTCAGCGCGAGTGATATGAGAGAAACCATAGTCATTGTACTCCGGCTTGTTCGGCTTGTTATTTCCTTTCGCAAAGGTTTGAGTAGCTCCACCTAACATTAAAGCAGCTGTAAAGGTTAGGATTGTTGTTTGTTTAATCATTTTCTTGAAATTCATCATCTAACTCCTCTTATACTTTAAATTTGGGTTTCGATCTTCCTTTGTGCTGTTCCCCTTTTAAATTCTAATGAAGAGTAGACGTTATGAGTATGTCGTAAATTGATGCATTTACAGGGTTATATTGATTTGGTTTTATTACTTCACATGGGTATCCCACGATTTTTGAAGCTCTTGAAGCAATTGATCCCGATTAATTTGCTCTCCTACATAAGCTTGCATAAGATAGCCAAACTCCTCTCTTGCTCTGGGAGGGAATTTGAACCAATTCCAAGATAAAGTTTTCTGTTCATCGACGTATCGCATAAGATCTTTTACAAGCGCTCCCGAACGGTCCGTCTCTATATTTTTAAAAGCTGAAATAAAATGAAAGCGATCCTTCATGAACTTTTTCCCTGTTTCCGAGGAAACCATCCAGTTCAAAAACTTTTTGGCTTCCTTCTTCTTTTCTGGCGAAGATTCTTTATTCACAGCCCAATTATTAGATACCCCTACTGGCAACGCATTGTTTTCGGCACTATCATTAATAGGCATGGGTAAAAAACCGATATTCATATTCGGCGATATTTGATCAATTTTAGACTGAACCCAATTCCCTTGTTTTAGAATCGCCGTTCTCCCTGTTGCAAATAACTCAACTTCCGAATTATAATCTGTTGTCAAAAAATTTTCGTTACCATATTGTACGGTCAAATCCAGCATCCGAATGACATCTTTCACTTCCTTATTCTCTCGAAAAGATTGTGTTCCGTTGTTTAACCCTTGAATAAAAGCATCCGGGTCCTCCTGTTGTGCAATAGCAATATTCAACAGGAGTACAAAAAACCAATGATCGGAATACCCAACAGAAAAAGGAGTCACACCTATAGCCTTCAGCTTTTTCGCCGCCACTTTTAATTCCGTAAACGTTGTTGGGAGAGGAGTAATCCCAGCCTTTGCGAATAAGTCCTTATTATAAATAAAACCGTAGCCTTCAAAATTGATCGGCATCCCGTATATTTTCCCGTCCATCTTCATCGGTTCTAGCGCCTCGTCATAAGCCTGTTCCACCCAAGGTTGATCCGATAAATCCTCAAGATATCTACTCCATGCCTTCGCTTCTTCATAACCGCCATTTGGAAAAATATCCGGACCAACATTGGCCGCAAACCTCGCCTTTAGCTCATCAAGGTAGTTAGCTCCTCCGCCAAAGGTTAGAATTTCCACGTTAATATTCGGGTTTTCCTTTTCATATTCCTTAACCATCTGCTCGAATTCTATAGAAATTTCCACTTTAGGATTCAGTACCTCCAAAGTGACTGTCTTATCCGCTACCTTCAAATCCGCTTCCTTCAGTGGACGTGTATGCGCACCACATGAAGAAAGCGTTAGCGTAATCAACCCCACGATAATCATTTGAACCCTTTTTATTTTCATAATTCCCCCAGATGCATTCAACAATGAACTTATGTATTGGCTATCCTGACTTCCGCGTCTATTTCTCTTGCTCCCTGTGAATTACGATATTCAGCAGGCGTCATACCGACGTTTTTTTTGAACAGCTTAGAGAAATAAATCTCATCTTGATACCCTAGCTTTAAGGCAATCGAGTACATCTTTTCATCCGATTCTAGTAACCACTGTTTCGCTTGATTTATTCGTAAATGAATGACGTAATTAGTAAGAGTCATCCCTACTTCTTGCTTAAATCTCCGCGAGATATGTTCTCGGCTCAGAAAAAAACGGGTGGATAATTTGTCCAAACTTAGCTCTTCCATATAATGCTCATCAACAAATGCGACAATATCATTCATACGCCTAACATCATCTAAATCCGCCAAACGATGGATTGCTCTAAAATTTTGTTCAGCCATAGACCTTTGTACAGATTGAAAAGATAACGATATCTCTGCGAGCGATTGGATGGAGGGGCCACTAACCAAACGAACAGGTATATCAAAATGCTGGGTAATCCATTCCTCTATCGGGAAAAACTGTCCATGAAGGGACAGAATCACACAGACATTAGGATCATTTTGAAGCGTAAATGCATTTCCCCACTCCCGTGTAGCCAGTTCTTCGGTCAAAAGCTGAATGTATGGCTCCGAATAATGAGATTGGTAAAAATACATCATGGTGAAGTCGTATACTTCTGCCTGTGGGAGAGCCGAGGCAATTTCGCCTGCATCAAAAGCTTCACCGTTACAAGCAGCAGTAATCTCCCTGTTTAAGCGAAACATTTTTACCTCTTCATAAAATCCGGACTCCATATTGCGACGTTCTCCCTCTTCTTGTTCCCAGGCTCTCAACGCCCCTTCTAAAGTTTCATTCAGCATTTCCTCTTCAATTGGCTTCATCAAATAATCAAAGCATCCCAGCTTAAACGCTTTACGCATGAAACAATAATCGTCAAACCCTGAAATCATAATCACTTTTCCCGGATAGTCTTTAGCAGCCAACCACTCGATTAACTCCATCCCGCTATTTTTGGGCATTTTGACATCTGTCATTATGATTTCTGGAGATTTCTGCTCAATCAACGCCTTAGCCTCGAGACCATTTCTGGCTTCCAGCACTTCGGTAATCCCGTATTGTTCCCACCGTCCCAAAAAACGGATGATTTTTCTAACATTAGACTCATCATCTACAATAAGAGCTTTCATAAACGTTACTTCTCCTTTAGGTAGAGTGGAATTACTAGCCGTACAGTGAACCCTTGTCCCTGCATCGAATCTAGTTTGATTCCCGCTGTCTGATCGAAATGAAGAACCAAGCGATCATGAATGTTTTTTAACCCGATATGTGCAAATGAAGGATTGCCTTCGTTAACCGGTGTGTAGAGATTATTTTTTAATGCCTCAAGTTCATCATCCGTCACGCTGTTTCCGTTATTTTCTACGACTAGATTCAAATATTCACCTTGTATTTCACCATAAATATGGATGTAAGCTTGTTCATAGCCCTCGTCATAACAGTGCTTAAAAAAGTTTTCAACGAGCGGCTGTAGGATCATACTAGGAACCGGAATATCAAGAATATCTTTGGGCACATCAATGGAATAGCTAAAATCAGTCTGAAAACGTTCCGCTTGAAGATTCAAATAAGCCTGTACATAATCCACTTCGCTTTGAACCGTCGCCTTCTGATCCACACGAATCGAGTACCGCATCATTTTGGATAAAGAGGTAATCAGTTGATATACTTTTGGAGATTCAGAGAGTAGGGCAACAGCAGCAATGGATTGTAAAGAATTAAATAAAAAGTGCGGATTGATTTGCGACTTTAGCGCCCTATGCTGATTTTTCCTGTTCTCTATCTCAAGCTTATACTCCCGGTCAATATGACGGTTGATCCGATTCATCATCTCCTTGATATGTCTTTCTAGAATACCGATTTCGTCCTCCCGCATATCGTCGAATGGGTCATTCATATTCTTTCCCTCGATACGCTGGACTTTTTGACTAAGCAGTTTTATCGGCCGTGTAAATCCATATGAAATGATTGTTATCATTATCAAGCCCAGTCCACCTACAACCACACCTACGATGATGTTTGTATAGGCGGTTTTCCTTACATCTTCAAATAAAAAAGAGCTCGGGGTTACCTTAGCAAAATGCCACGCTTTTATCGGTTCCTGTAATGTTCTAGTAAACACAATATCTCCTTCTGGAGATTTAGTATCTGCCTGTATCGGACTTATTTTCCTTTGCAGTTCATCGGGAACGGTTTTGCCTATCCATGTTTCATCACTTGCGTAAATGACATGATTTTCCGCATCGGAAAGCCATACGCTCTCTTTATTTTTCTGTAGAAAATGATTAGCGATATGAGCAATCTTGTCCAAATCAATATCTATAGTGATGACGCCCAGAAATTCCTGTGTTAGGACATCCACAATTTTGTGATGAACCGTCAAGACCATCGTTTTATCCGAAGGAGGCATAATGGAGGTGTCGTTATAGTTCTCAATCGGATGCGGAGCTTCAATAAGATCATTGCTATTAGAGCTCATCAGCTTCTGAATGGAAGCTTGCTGTAATAAACCCGGATTCCTTTTACGGGAACTTAACATGGCATTATAAACTGTAAATGAGCTTTTCCCTTCGTTTATGAATAAACGGATCTGACGAATTTCACTCCTCATGAGATAGAAGTTAGTCATACCCTTATTAATTTCAAGCTGCTTGTAATAAAAATCTTCTTCTAACCCTTCTTCAAACACCCTGAATAAGTCTGGATTTCGGTATAAAATATATGGAAGATTAATGATTTCATCAAAATATTGCTCTAGATCGGCTGACGCCTGCTGAATTTGCTCTTGGCTGTTCTCAAGTTCATGTCGTTCCACATTCTCTTTCGTCTGCCGATAGATCAACAACACGGATAAAAAATACGGTAGAATTATAAACACAAGCAGCAAGAATAATAAGCGCTTATGAATGCTTTTCAAATAAATACTCCTCTGTAAAAATTTCGGTTTTCAGCAAAAAATCTAATATCAGGTTTTATATTTTCACAAATATCCAACACAAAATCAAAATACTTGTTGCTGAGCAACAAGTATTTTTGCCGGAACAATATATGACAAACGCCAATCGTTTATTACCCAAATTATATCCATATGAAACAACCGTAAAGAAATTTCCGCAAATTAATCAGCTATTTGAAAATTGAAATAATTCCCTGCACAATGGGCTTCCAAAGATGTGGATATTCTTGCTGAATTAACTTTCTTACCTCCTCCCCCTTGATGTCGTTGAAATTATTATCTTGAGTAATAAAGGTATAAGCACCTTTTACGGTATCCCCTATAGCTATATGCCCGCTTGCATATCCACCCATTGCAATATGCGAAGCGATAGAGAGACCACCCAAGGAGAACATACCTACAGCTAAACCTCCAACAGCAAATATCCCCAATGCTATTCCACCAACGGCCATTGTACCCGCCGCAATGCCCCCAACGGCTAACAAAAGCCCTAGAGCCAGACCTGCAAAACTGATGAGTCCTAAAGCAAGCGCACCTAAACATAATCCGCCCAAAGCAACAATACCAATGGATACCGCACCAATCGCAACATTACCTATGGCAATAACCCCTTTGGCAACGTATAGCCCCCGCCCGATATGGATATGAACCAGAGGAATTCCAAAGCATGTTCTCTTACTTTTGTACTCATAATGAAACAAGGAATTCAGATCTACATATACGGGGCTTGCGACATGCTCTGCTTTGGTATCGCTTGAAGCATCCTTCACCAGATGATCCAAACTTACGTGAAATAATTCACTTAAACTAATCATCTTATCCATTTCGGGATAGGATTGACCTGATTCCCACTTAGACACGGCTTGCCGCGAAACACCAATCACCTCCGCTAAGTTCTCCTGGGACATTCCTCTCTGTTTCCTATAGCTTTGCAATTTATTTGCAAAGTCCATTCGCCATCACCTCATGCTCATCATATTATAACGTTCTGTAATTGACTACCTATCTACCCTTACATACTGTCAACCACTGGTTGCACAGCTGATTTTGCGGGCTTTTATCCTCATTAAACGTTCTTGATTCCCATTCTCCCTGTTTCCGGGCAAGACGATAGCGTATAATATACGAAATAGAATATTCATCAGAGGAGACTATAAAACATGAAATTGAGTATGAATTGGATTACGCTTCGGGTCCGCGATCTGGAGGCTTCCCTTCATTTTTATAACCGGATACTGGGGCTACCCATTGAGCGTAGATTTGAGAGCAGTGGAAAACAGATCGTCATGTTAGGTCTGGAAGGGCAACCCAAGATCGAGCTTATTCAGGGAAGTGACCCGGCTTTGAAGCCGGAATGTGGCGTTTCTGTGGGTTTCGAAGTGGAGTCAATTGATGAAGCGATGGAGAGTTTAAAAAGCCAAGGTATCCCAGTAGAGCGCGGACCAATCGCACCCAATCCCCACCTGCGGTTCTTTTATATCCTGGACCCGGACGGGTTTGAGGTGCAGTTAGCGGAGCATAACTAACGTTTATCAAGCGTTATTACCTCAAAAAGAAATAGACCGCCCTAACCAAAGGTAGCGGTCTATTCTGCCGTAAACCCAACCCCCACACTTAAAGCAAGGCTTTATTCAACAGCTTTAGTTGATCTTTTTTCAGTGAAAAAGTAAACCAAAGCCAATAGCGGCAGGATCACTCCGATGAGTGAAGCGAAGGTCCATCCCCCATAGGCATAAGCCCAACCACCCAAAGATGATCCAACGGCTCCACCCACGAAGAAAATCGCCATAAAGATCCCATTAAGACGTCCCCTCGCTTCACTTCCCAATGAATAAATCACACGCTGTCCGAGTACAAGATTTCCGGATACGGCCATATCCAATGTAATCGCGGAAATAAAGAGCAGAACGAGAGCAAAAGTTGAGTGGCTATGGAAAAGATGAATTAGTAAAAAAGACAAGGTGGCTATGATCATGGCCAGTCCGGTTAACCATTTGCTCCAACCTTTATCTGCCAGTCTTCCAGCAATCGGCGCGGCTACAGCCCCACCAACACCTACTAAAGCAAACCAAGCGATACCTTGCTGCGACATTCCAAAATCATCCGCCAACCGCAACGGAACCACCGTCCAAAAGAGACTAAAAGCTCCAAATAAACAAGCTTGATATAAGGCACGTCGCCGCAATATAGGCGTTTGTTTTAAAAGGGTGCCTAAAGAGACAATTAATTTACCATAGCTTACCGAAGGTGCAGGTTTACGTTGAGGAAGAAATCGCGACAGAAGAATGGCTAACAACGTGATAACGACCGCTGAAAAAATAAACACGGCTTGCCATCCCCAGATGCTGGTGATAAAGCTTGCCACGGGCCGGGCAAACATAATACCAAGTAAAAGTCCACTCATAACATTACCAACCACACGCCCACGCTGCTCTTCAGACGCTAAATAGGTGGCATAAGGCACCAGGATTTGAGCTACCACAGAACCGGTTCCTATAAACAAAGATGCTGTCAGGAACAAAGGCGCATTAGCTGCGAAGGCTGCAACCAGCAATGCACCGACTGCAACCATTAACGTGATTATCGTGAGACGCCGATTCTCAACAATGTCACTCAGCGGCACGATAAATAACAAACCTACAACATAACCGATTTGAGTTAAAGTGACGATCAAGCCTGCGGCTGTAGAAGAAAGTCCTGTCGAGACACTGATAGGTCCGACAAGGGTTTGAGCATAATAAAGATTGGCCACGATAAGCCCGCATGCCGCTGCTAACATAAACATCATCCAACTTGAAATGTGGTTCTCTTTCGCCGCTTGTTCTTTTTGCATGTGAATCCTCCTCAGATGGTCATAATATTTTAAATACTATACGTTCAGTTCACTAATTCATGTTTAAATAATATACTGAACGTATCGTTTTGTAAATAGGCGATGGTCATTTATTTTCCCGGATTTTTTTAGTATACTGAACGTATAGTTTATATTTTGATTGGAGACAGATTAACGAAAGGGTGATTTCAGATGGAGAGTAAACGAGGACGTCCGCGTAATGTTGAGACGGAGAAGTCTATTCTTTCCGCTTCCTATGATTTGTTATTGGAAAATGGTTTTGGAGCAGTTACGGTGGAAAAAATAGCGGATCGTGCCAAGGTCAGCAAAGCTACGATATATAAATGGTGGCCTAACAAGGCTGCCGTGGTGATGGATGGATTCCTATCCTCCGCTGCGGACAGACTGCCCGTACCTGACACAGGTTCAGTATTCGATGATATTCTCATGCATGCAACGAACTTATCCCGGTTCCTGATTAGTCGAGAGGGTAAAATCATTACGGAGATCATTGGAGAAGGACAGATGGATTCAGGCTTGGCGGAAGCTTATCGGACCCGATATTTCCAGCCTCGTCGGCTTGAGGCACGGCTGCTTATGGAACGGGGTGTTCAGCGCGGGGAATTGAAGGATACTCTCGATATTGAAGTTGTTACCGATCTTATTTACGGGCCGATATTCTACCGCTTGCTGGTGACCGGCCAACCCATAGACGATGCTTATGTGCAGCAGTTGGTGAGATACGCTTTTGAAGGAATACGGTAACTAACGGTAACGGTAAAATAGACCGCCCTCTCTCACAAGTAACCCGTTCCGTTTTGAGGTGCAAAAACCGATTTGACAGGTCAAATGACTAATAAAGTGACAGCTTAAATACAATAAAACGTCGTGAAGAGCGGTAACATTCCCCGTTCAAATCGACGTCTTTTTGTATCTTTTGATTAGGCTACGTTAAAGTTTATTGTTGATTTTCGACAAAAAGAAAACCGCCTCCTAATGAAGTGACCCCTTAAAGTTAGACAGGTATATAATTAAGCGACTTGTTGGGCTTGAGTTCGGTACTGTACCGGACTCAGGCCTTTTAGTTTTGCCTTAATTCGCTTGTTGTTGTAATAATCGATGTATTTTGATAGCTCTTGTTTGAAATGTGTGATACTTTCGAATTCCTTTAAATATAGAAATTCAGATTTCATGATACCAAAGAAGTTCTCAATGACGGCGTTGTCGTAGCAATTACCTTTACGGGACATACTTTGCTTGATATCTCGTTCTTCAAGGGCATGACGATACTGCTTCATCTGATAGTGCCAGCCTTGGTCAGAATGAATAAGGAGGTTATCTTCATCAGTTAATCGTCGGAATGCTTGATCTAACATCGTTGAAACAAGCGAGTAGACCGGCCTTGAACCGATTGTATACGTAATAATCTCACCATTATATAGATCTAGAATTGGAGATAAGTACAACTTTTCTCCAAATAATTTAAACTCTGTAATATCCGTAACCCACTTCTCATTTGGATTCTCAGCGTGGAAGTTACGTTCTAATATGTTCGGTGCGAGTTTGCCAATCGTCCCTTTATAGGAACGATATTTCTTCATACGTACCACACACTTTAAACCCAATACCTTCATCAAGCGTTGTACCTTTTTATGATTCACATGGTGTCCTCGATTCACTAACTCGTCACGAATACGACGATAACCATAACGACCCTCATGCTCCTCGTAAATCGCTTGAATAACGTCTTTTAGCTCCTTATCTCTATCGGGCATACCAAACGTTTTCACCACGAAATAATACGTACTACGAGGGATATCTGCTAGCTGCAGGAGTGCTTTCACCGAAAATTCGTTCCTTAGTTCATAGACTACTCGTGCTTTGTCTTGTTTGGTGATTTTTCCTTGTTTTGAACTAAGGCATTCAACTTTTTTAAATATGCATTTTCCATTCTCAAACGCTCTACCTCTGCTTGTAATGCCTCAACAGACCCTTCTTTTAACGTTTGAATCTTTCGTTTATTAGGTTCTTTTTTCATGGATGGACGCCCCTTCTTCTTTGGTTGTAGGGCGTCCATTCCATGTAACTCTAAGCTTCTATGCCAGCTTAAAATGGTACTATGACTCGCAATATTAAATATCGCAGCCGTTTCTCTAACAGACGTCCCGAATTCGTTCATATAATTAAGTACGTCTAGTTTAATCTGTGCTGGATATGATGTATAGCCCTTTTTAAATGCTTCTTCACCATGATGCTCATATTGACTAATCCAGTTTGAAAAGACAGAATGGTGAATCCCGATTGATTTTGCAATGGTTTTCAAGCTCTCGGATCCCTTTTTATAACGCATAATAGCTTGGATTTTTTCGTCTGTACTGTACCTGGTCATAAAAAAACTGCACCTCCAAATGTTAGTTGTGTCTAACAATTGGGGTGCAGTTCATAATAAAGCGGTTTACCAATTTATCGCACCTAATTATTGGCTATTGTAATTATTGTTTGGAGGATTTTAAAATAGAATTCTGTTTTTCCCAGTCAGAGGAACCAACTTTTTGCCAATAATCACCAGTTTGCTTATCGAAAATGATAAAGTAATCACTTACTATCGTGATGAATTCATATCTGTTTTGTACGTCTTGTGTTGAAGTTTGCTTACTCGGCGTATCAACATATTCAACGTGTTTTGTTTCTAAAGATTGTGATATAAACCATGAGCTTAAAAGAAGACATATACCTAAAAATATTATTGATAAAAATTGAAAATTTTTACTCACAACACACCTCCCTAATAATGCTATACGTAATTCAAGAACAAAAAGATGTTTCCCTAAGTGTGGTATTTGTCTCATTTACAGTAAACAAGCACGAGATAACGAGCATATTATTCTTATTCGACGTTGTGTTTTCATATTCCTTGTTATCTAAATAACGAAACCAAGCCAAGTAATGTTGCATATACTTGGTTGATATACCATTAAAATAGTCAAGCCAACGATTTAAACGTCTATGATAGTTATTAACATTTTGAATGTGTTAACCCCTTTAACACGTTGGTTTCCATCCCGCTTGAAGCGGTAATGGGATAAGCCTCATATATATCAATTATCAACAATAAGTTTTAACAGAGTTTTTGATTACGAAAAGTAGATAATATCCTTGATTTCATACTTTCGTCCAGCAATACCGAGACGCTGTGCTGGCGTTAAGGGGACTTTGTCCTTCGTTTTGTATGGCATACAAAAATTGTAGAAGGTGCGAAGGATCGTAATTGCCATTTGAGCATATTTGGGATTGAAATTGGCGTAGATATAACTTTTTCCGTCGCCTCTGGTGGTCACCAAAGGACGTTCTAAAATGCTGAGACGCCTGCGCGCCATTTGAATAAAGGCATTCGTGGCATGGTCGCTAACTTGCAGTACCATCTGTACGAGTTGCTCAGGTTCATATGCCGACAAATCGGTCAAAGCATCCACTGTAAACCAGCCTTTATCTCTCGTCGGCAACGGATGTGGAAACGAGCGCTTCGCCCACCTGCGGTAGAGATTCCCTTCGACAACGATTTCTTCATCAAAACGGTGGACTTCAAATTTTTCTTTTAAGTACAGATAGGCCAATTGGCTAATGGTATCTGCTGAGACTCCGCTGCTTAGCGCCCATGCCTGTAAATCCGCCTTCCCCTCTTGAAACTCCCGAAAGGCTTGCGCTCTGGTTTTGGTCCGATCCATCTTGCATAGAAAATGATGTGCTTCGCCGATTCGCACTTCCCTTTGAAAAGCGCGGTATAATGCGGTGGAAATCGAAGAATCTTCATCGGTCACAAAACGCCATTCTTTGGCGTTAATCTTCTGTTTGAGCAGCCAAAACTGCGCAAATGTCGTATAGGTGGAATTGACATGAAGTCCGTCAATGTAGGCTTTCCGACGTTCAAACGTTTTGAATTCGTTCACATACTCTTCGGTGGTTTGTAAATCCAGGGATGTAGGGGGCTGCGGAGCAAAGGAAAATCGCAGGCGTGCATTTTTACGTGAAGATTCATCCAGATGATCATCTTTATACAACAAGGTGTCTCTTTCGATGTCGGTTAACGAAATGTCCCAGTCATAGGCTAAATCCGAAGCAAACACGTAGTGGGAATGTACATCTGCGCTTACGACAATATGAGTTTGCATGAGGTTATCTTCGAGGTTATCGTAGCGATACTTGCCATGTCCTTTTTTTCGAACGTTGTTCAAGTGATACAGAATTTTATCAGTGTTGATCCAGATCCTTTTAAAGGTCTTATCCTGCAATGGCTTCGCTTCATGCTTCTCTAGAAATTCTAGACACCGTTTATAGAGCAGTTCCAACTTTGCGTAGTAGGTACTGGAGCCGATTTCTAAAATCTCGCAGGTGCGCTTTACAGGCGTTCTAGCGGTTAAGTTTTTAGCAAACATATACAGCACTTCGTTTCGCTGCTGGTGGTAGTTAAATGATCTCCGTTGATCGGGAAGAACGTTCGTTAACTTCAGACAGGTCTTGCATTGCCACTTCTGCGAGTTACTACTGCTTGTCCCCCGTTTATAAAAGGACTTTGGTTGTTTGAGTGGGGTTAGCGCTGCATTTAAGCATGCTTCGCGATGAAAAACATACGTCTCGTCGATGTTTTGTACGCTGTTTTGGGTCACCAAACGTTTGATTTCTTCTACGGCTGCCCAGTTTGACAAGGTCACGCTGTTACACCCCCACGTCAAATAGCCCGTACGTGGCAGTGGTTCTTCTGCATTACAAACGATTCGCTGGTCTTTTTCTTTGGGATTTCCTTTTAAACGATAACGATAAATCGGTTTTCTTGTTGATTTTCCAATGATGGTTTGCGGCATGCCAAACCACCGACAAAAAGGGTTGGTGCATGTATTGAGTTGAATGGAAAAGGTCTTTCCCTTCCACACAAAAGAAGTGGGATCGTACAGTCTGCGATACTTTTTAGCAAATTGCATGGGCGCTAACTGAGGGTAGTCGCTTTTTCGCTGTTCCAATTCTTCCACACTAGGTAAAGGAACATCCACCAAGTTGTCCCTAAGCGTAGCCAATCGCTTAATTTTCCCCACTTGCGCTCTCCTTTACGGCTTCTTCTGGAAAGAGCTGCTTTGCAATTCGAGTGTTCCGCCGCTTCTTCTGAATCCATGCGATAAAGTCGGGATCATCCAAAATATTCAGTAAAAAGGTATCGACCACCTCGTCTTCACTGAAGCCTGTATATTCGGCATAAAATTTGACGGTGTGTTTGGTTCGATCGGATACCTCCCAGATGGTTTTATTGACCGTTTTTTCTTTCGGTTTAATAAATTTCATTTGCCTTATCCCTCCAAACACTGATATTATGATTTTAATAATATTAAACCGATAATGAAAATAAAACAATAACAATTGACACAGAAATTGACAGCTTTATTGACTTATGAATTGACACAGAAATTGACGTCATTTTTAAATTGTAATGAATTCATTACAATTAAATATCCCTTACCTATTTATTAGCCAATTTTCGAGAAATATTCACTACAAACGTTGATATAACAACAAAAATGGAGTGCCAAAACTGTTGCCAGTTTGCACTCCATTTGCTATGTCATTTCTATGTTTTTCACCTCAAAATGGAACGGGATACTCTCACAAGGGATCGGTCTATTTCTGATCGTAGTACTATAAAATGTCGGACTGGCGGAATGTTGAGATACAACGGACCGAGGTGCTCTTATTTTCTCATTATGGGGCGTTTTCCCAAGCTATCGGACTCCTACGCACTTATTTAGTCTTTTCAAAACAAAATACTGCTACTGGAGAGGAAATAAGTGCGCTACGGTCCGATCACTCGACTAATTTCACTAAATAAAGAAAATAAGAGCTATACAGTCCGCAGGATCATGAATGGGTGATTCGAACGGACATGAGGTTAGTTTCACTAATTAAATCAGTTTCCAAAGAAACCTTTCTGCTGCAAAATGTCTTGCGTATCGTTCCATAATTTATTTTCCATTACCTTATCTCCTCCCGGTTGTACGGGTACAATGGGATTGCCTGTCCCAACGTTAAAATATCCCCCACTGCTCTCTTGATACTTAGGATCGGTCATTAAACGAATAATGATCTCCGCTCCTTTACGAGGATCGCCAATACGAAAGAAATTCAATAAGTGCTTAAGCATCGAAGAAAACCAAAGTTCACGCCCGAGACCTGTAACGTTAAAGCCCGGATTCAATGCATGAACGCGAATTCCCGTTCCCGCCCAGCGGCGTGCAAGCTCACTGGTAAACATAATGTTTAGCAGTTTGGTTTTCCCATAAATCTCAGAAGATCCTCTGGAAGTAAAAGAAGCTGTATTGAGCAAATCTTCTGGCAACTTTAGTACTCCATGCCGGCGTGAAGCTTCCGAAGCAACATTTATAATTTTTGCATTTCCTGCTGCTCTCAAAGAACGTTCTAAGGTTTGCGTCAATAACCATGGTGCAAAATAGTTCACAGCCATCATTTCTGAGAATCCATCGGCAGTTATCCGCTGTTCAAACCCATGAAGCCCTGCGTTATTTATTAACACGTCTATCTTCGGAAAAACACTAGATATTTCTTGTCCTAACCTAGTGACATCCCTCATTGAAGATAAATCTCCGTAGAAAAAACTAATTTCGGCTGCTGGTACGCTCTCCTTTATCATTTTTTCAGTTACTTCCGAACGGGTTTTACTCCTTGCAGTTAGAACAAGATGGGCACCCTGCTTTGCCATTTCAAGTGCAACGAGTTGTCCCAAACCGCTTGTAGCTCCAGTAATTACAATAATCGGCTTTGTCATCATCTACATTCTCCTTTATATCAGGAATTCATCAGGGGCAATTTCATTTTGACAGCGTATTGTCCAAATCATATAATTGATATATATCAACTATATGTTGATGATTGACATATGTCAACTAAATAGATGTATGACAACTTTAAAATACAAGGGTAGGTGGTTAAAACAATGAATACTGAACGTAAAGACACGTTGAGAGGACAATTAGAACTGAAGCTAGGTGGACAAATTAGTGCTCTCATTAGCGCTTCGCATGCCCTAAATGTCAGAACTGCTGCCGCTTTCGATTCATCTATACAGCCTGCTGCTTTCCATATAGTCCGTTGGCTGTACTCTTATGGACCAACAAGCGCCTCTGTGTTGGCAGAATCAACGGCTATGGATCGTAGTTCAGTCAGCCGTCTCATCAAGCAACTCGAAAATTTGGGTTATGTTAGAAGAGAAGACTCTCCTAATGATCGTCGAGCCATCCTTCTTACACTCACTGAACTTGGACGACAAAAAACCTTTGATGCGCTGCAGGATAAGGAATTCATATTTTATGAGCGCATAGCTCAATGGGATAATCAACAGCTTGAAACCTTTATTCAAATGCTTCAGGAGTTTAATGGATTTAATGATAATTAATAAATGGGAACAAAAAAAGAAACAGCATCTTGCTGTTTCTTTAGATATGGATTGTCTGTAATTGGAGCCAGCAATTGTCATTGATGTTCATGTTCGGCATGTTCATTATTGCACTGCTCAACTACCTCAAAAAGAAATAGACCGCCCTCTCGCAAAGGAATGCGGTCTATTTCCTGACTAAACTTCCGAAGCCGCCGCCCTTAAAAGCGGCTATTGCACTGGGAGTCGTGTTTCCGCACGACTCTCTTTGCATTGTACGTTTTATCTACCCAAACTATACCACGATCAAAACCAAATAAAAAGTCACTCTTCCCCAAATCGAGTAGGAGGGGGCGGCTAGCCCCCGACCTCTCACACCACCGTACGTACCGTTCGATATACGGCGGTTCATGAAATATTCCGTAAGGAGTTGTATCTGTCCAATACACTCTTTAATCCATTGGCTTCCCAATATTGGTTATTCAATGCATGTTGTAGAATTGGACTCCCTGCAATTCGCCAATACCCTTTTCGGGTATTTCCCCACTCATAGGCTTTATCCTTAGGTACCCCTAAGGATATAAGTCTTTTGACTTTGGTTCTAGGGGTCTTCCACTGCTTCCAGAGGCACATTCGTAGCCTTCTTCGTATCCATTTATCCATATCTCGAAAGGTACTTGGGGTATCCGCCAGCGAGAAATAACCGCACCATCCCATGAGGTAGTGGTTTAGTTCCTTGATTCGCTCTTCCATCTTCATCGATCTCTTTCGAGAGGATATCTCCTGTATTCGAACCTTGACTCTCTGTAAGGACTGCTTCGCAATTCTCACCTTTGGTTCTTTGTCCACACTAAAACTAAATCCTAGAAACTTTCGTTTCCAGGGACGGTCTACCGCGCTCTTTACTTGGTTCACCTTCAGCTTTAGCCTCGTCTCGATGAATCGGGTGACCGTTGTCTTGACTCTCTCTCCTGCTCTTAGCGTTTTCACGTAAATATTGCAATCATCCGCATAACGAACGAAGCGGTGCCCACGTTTCTCGAGTTCTTTGTCGAGCTCATCTAGGACAATGTTAGATAATAACGGACTCAGTGGACCGCCTTGCGGGGCACCTTCCGTTGTCGGGGTTACTAACCCGTTCTCCATCACACCTGACTGAAGATATTTGCGGATAAGCAGGAGAACTTTCTTGTCCTCCACTTTCTCCGAAATCTTCATCATCAGTCGGTCATGGTTGACGCGATCAAAGAATTTCTCCAAGTCTAGGTCGACTACGAATCGATATCCTTCTTTCATAAAGGTTCGAGCTTTCCTCACCGCATCATGCCCTCGTCTTTTCGGACGGAATCCATAGCTATGGTCGGAAAACTCTGGATCAAACAATGGAGTTAACACCTGCGCGATTGCTTGTTGAATCATTCGATCTGTCACGGTAGGTATTCCTAGTAACCTAACACCTCCGCCACCGGGTTTCGGGATTTCGACTCGGCGCACGGGGCTCGGTTCATAGGTTCCTTCTTCTATGGCATGCCGCAAGGTCTGCCAGTTTTGTACGATGTGTTCTCGTAAGGATTTTACGGACATCCCATCTACGCCATGACTTCCTTTATTCGCTTCAACACGCTTTAAGGCTTGCAGAAGATTTTCCCGTGATAGCAGTTGCTCCAACATTTTTTTTTAACCTCTCTTTACGTGATTTATACCTTCCATTTGTGCCAAAGATGAACTCCGCCCTGCTGAAGACCCCCACGGGATTCACCGTTTCCTTCTTCAGTCAGGTCCTTTCGGATTTTTTTTTTCTGCATTCATCGCTCATCTTGAACGCCTGGATGTATAAATCCTATTCCATGTTCAGCCCTTCCGCAGCTGTTGCAACAGCTTGCGTACTATGGCGTCTGCTGACTTCTGTGCACTCAGCCTACTCTCACAAGTAGGGTTACGAAGTATACTCGCCTATCACACAGATCTCCCCAGGTAAGAACGCTATCTTCCTCTCCATCTATCTGCTTCATTTACTCTCGTACGCCTTTGGCAGTATGGACTTTGGTTTGTTGTGCAACCTCATCCAGCCTACGTTAGCCTTGTATGAAGTTCGTATTCCTCAGACCGGAGATTTGCCGCTGGCTTCCTTCAGATTCCACCTCGCGGTGGACACCCTTGCCTTAAGCTAATGGCTACTACTGCCTTCGCCATTCGGGACTTCAACCCTATAGATAGCGCCCATGCTGGGCGCACACAACAAAGAAACGGCATTTCTGCCGTTTCTTTAGGATGGACTCTCAGGGGCTCGAACCCTGGACAAATAGATTAAGAGTCTACTGCTCTACCAACTGAGCTAAGAGTCCATATGATGTTTGGTGGAGCCAAGGGGGATCGAACCCCTGACCTCATCGCTGCCAGCGATGCGCTCTCCCAGCTGAGCTATGGCCCCGCGAATTACTCCGTCAAGTCGACGGTCAGTCAACGTACAACCCGCTCGTACCAACGGTTTCTAGCGTCCTGCAAATCCGCTCGTTTTCTTTCCGCTCAATTAATATACCACACGGGAGCGCATCGCTGCAACTATTTTTTGCGTATATCTGCGATTTTATTTTTATGCTGCTGAGAAACGTTGATGTAGCGCCGTTCTTCGTTCACGTACGTCTCCTAGACGGATATGCGCTCAGCGCATCGCTGCTTAACGTAAAAAGCGTAGCCTTAACGGATGTTACACCCCGAGTTAAAAAATGATTTGCGGATTTTGCGGCGTCCTGATGTCGCTTACTTTAAGTAGGCCGTTGGGGTAATTTTAGCGCGGTGAAGCGTAGGATAATCGTAATGTATATGGTATACATTTTCCGTAGCGCATCGCTGATTGCTAACCGCTCCGCTAAATCGCCGCAAACCCGCGCCCCGCCTACGTTTGTCCATCCGTTGCATAAACGCACCCTATACGCTGCATATACATTTCCAGTGGTCGGACTCCGCAAACCGCGTAACCGTAAGGAATGGCGCAGTTATCACGTTCCTAGCGCTGGCAATTTATACACGGAGTCCGATTGCGTATATACATGCGTTTATGCAGCGGAGTGAACCGGATTTACGCGACCCCCGAAAATTTCAGAGGGGCCGTCCGTCCGGAGCCCCGTGCAGGTGAAACGCGCTATAGTCGCGAAAAGTCGAAATAATCCGAAGGTTTCCGCAACCCCCACGCGTACGAAATAACGTCTTAACGTATAGAATCGGGACGCTTTATGTCCCGTTATATCCTACGTATAATCCCCGCTTATCTCCGTCACGCTTACGTTTACGCGCGATTACGTTATCTTCCGTTTCGTTGTGAATCAATCCGACGCAAGGTTACACGCGCGAATTTCGTACTCTACATGAATCCGCAATCTATAAACAGGCGCTCGATTCCGTCAACGGTCGTAGGCAACGGTCTGCGCTTTATACGTGGACGCCGCGCTTCCATCTTCCTACGCATCTCCTTATCGAAGTCCTTACGTAAGCGCCAGCGGTATAGTGTACGCCTATCTATCGTACAGGCCCGCGCTATATCGTCGAGGTTAGGCGTAGGCACTGTCGTAAGTAACTCTATCGCTATATAATGCCGTTCGTCCAGCGGTGGACGTGCGCGCTTCTTACGCTTCTTATACGTCATTCTATCCCCTTCGGTAATAGAAATAGACCGCACAAAGGCACGGTATGTGTATGAGCAGCGGATTCGGATAATTTCTTCAAAAACTTCGTCCTCCTTTTAGTTTATACATATGGTATAATTTAACTATCATTACTGGAGGTGTAGATGTATGAGTGAATTCGTAAGTAAGGTTGAGGAAATCGTTCAAAAGCACGATTCTGATAAAGAAGAAGCAGCTAAAAACAAAAGACTTAAACAAGAAAGAGAGGCCGCTGTTCATCCGGCAATAATCAACGCTATGAATGAGTTGTTCAACAATAGCACTCTGGTGACAAACTACAAAGATGTTCTCAGACTTACTCCTAATACTGATATATACAGACTAGAGATTGCAGGATACGTTGTTAATTTGCATAAAGCGACTATATTAGCAAGTATTCACAAAAACCCTAATCTGGATTTAGAAAAGTTCATTAGAGACGCTATTTTGTCGGAATTAGAGCACATGGATCTTCCTTTTTAGATTACATAACTGGCGGCTTATCCCGAACCTTATTATTTCAACTGTTCTCGGTACTTACTGCCCTAATAGCGCTGTCTCTTAATATAAGGGGAGGCGCTATCTTTGTGTCTAAAGTACTTCCGTAAGCAAATAAGACCACCCGGAGGCGGCCGTAGTATGGTTCACGCTGAACTAGCGTATATTTATTCGCCGAGCTGCGCCTTAAGCTGCGCGATTTCTGTTTCGGTAAACTCAACGCGTTTATTCAAATCAGCGATATAGTTTTTGCGAGCCTCTTGGTCTGCTGCGCTTGTTAGGTCGGCCACAGTAGTTTCCGCCTGTTGGATCGCTTCTTTGAGAACTTGAACGCGGGATTCTGCCGATGCTAATCTTTCCCGGAGTTTATCAGCGTTAGCGCTTGCCTTTGTCGTTTCTTTCGGCTTTTCAACCGTTGTATCAGTCTCGGGTATTGCGGCTGGCTTCTCCGTTTCCTTATTCTCCAATATTATCGTCTTCCCTTCTACCGTCAGCCCCGTTCCGGTCGCTTCGGACATTGTGCGCACTGGTACGTAAGCTGATCCGTTTATAATAGCAGCGTCCGCAATCTTCTTTCCGTCTTGCTTTATCGTATACAGTCCGGTAACTTTAGCGCCGATTAACGACGAGCTCGCTGCGAATCCTATTGAACCACCAAGTAACAACGCCGCCGCTACTATCCCTACTATTTTCTTCTTCATATGTACGAACCCCCTAAGTATAGTGTTCTTCCAAGTATACCCAAGAGATTCGCAACATGAAAGATAATTTAAGAGACTGTGAACGTCCCGCCGCCCGATGGAACGAGCGTTGTACTACCATGGTTATGATTCGCCAACGTAAGGGTGTGACTGTGTGAGATATTCGCTTTACTGTTGATTGCATCCCATAGATCGTCAAGTTCTGAGGCGGTTACGATACGGTTGCCCGGCGTACTTGATCCGACGTAGCTATCGCCATTAAGCGTTATCACCATTCCCTCTAACGTCATATAAAGTCCGCTAGATAATCGAAGGTCGTTACCCGCTCGTACTGTAAGTTGACTTGTACTGTTCGTAAACCCCATATAAGCCTCGTATCCGCCACCCTTAACGAACTCAATCCGTCGGTCATTCACCGCACCAGTCAACCCGAGAAACAAATTATTTCCGATCCGAGCGTCTCTTGTAACGTTTATGTCCGTTCCCGCGTTAATGCTTCCGCCGTTAATCGTCGCCCCGTTAATCGTCCCCGCGTTAATGACAGACGAATACATTTCGCTGTTATCTATACGTCCGGTTAGTTCGATGTCGCGAGCAACTATGTGGCCGTTCATATACGCACGGAACGGAGCACTCTCGAAAGCGGCGTGTCCTGCCGCGATCCCGTGCGGATTTATCTGAACAACGTTATTGCCTTGTCCGATCAACATAGACACGAAGTTACCGAATTGTCCGATAACCTGTTCCGCTGCGATTCCGGCCGCGGTAATAGCCGTTCGCGCCGTTGTACCTCCGTCAGTTGATACGATGATCCCGTTTGAGGTCAGCGCTACGAGATCGTTCGCATTCGCCTTACTTTGCAGGATAATACCGCGCTCATCGTACTTGATTTCCGTCTTACTCGCGTTAACGTCGATAACGGCAAGGCGCGCGAACTCTTCGAATGCGTCTGCGCGGATACGACCGCCGCTCGTCACGTCGTTAATGACCTGTTTCGCCTTATTTAAGTCCGCCATGATCTGCGCGCTGTCCCGTCGCATGACGTTAGCGATCGTAATTTGAGCGTGTTTGTCTTTAGCGAACGGGAATTCCGTTAGCTCAATAATGCGCGCAGTTACGTGTGTAAGCCCCATATCCGGATCAACACAAGTAACCGTGTCGCCTAGGCCGGGACGTAGTTCATTTGCGTCGATCTTGTACAAGTCGGCTGCCTGTAGCGAAAGCTCAAGTACCGGCTGCTCCATCTTCGCAAGGGATGCGCGAGTCTTCGTCAGTAATTCAAGCGGGTCTGTTATGTTCTGTTCCGTAATCTCCCCGTCTAGATATGGAAGGCCATCGCTCGCCCATACTGGCGCATATTGCGATACGAGGTAATTGACTCGTAAAAGCCCGTCAACTATAGCGCCAGGTATCGACTCTAAGCGAGCTCTTTCCTCCGCTGTAAGTATCGACGCGGGTTGACCGATCCATGTCCGATCGTCCTTCATTGTTGCAAACATACGAGTAACAAGCGCAGAACCGTCGTCTTGAAACTCTGAAGATACGATATTCCTGCCGATGCGGTATTGTAGGGCGGAATTAGCATCGCCGATTTTCTTCCGAACATGGATAACGTAATTGTCCGGTTCAATTTCAACGCCGTACAAACTCACCGTATCATTCAATGCTTGGAGCGCTGTTCCTCGGCCCCAATCCTTTACATCGAAAAGGTCGAACGTATCATGTACGACAAAAGAAAAGAGACCCCGAGAGGCCTCCTTAATCTTATCTAATAGGTGCGAAATGTGTACGCCGTAAGCTTCTCGGATATATGAATCGTAAGGCATCCGTACATCTCCGAGCTTGAACATAACGTGCTGGCAGGATATCTGCGCGGTTAACTTACGGTCGTCACGGATTCGTTTACGCGAGTTAATTACGTAATATTGACCGCGTTCGTCCATTACGTGGCCTTTAACTTGTATGTTGTCAATATAGTCTACGGAAGTCATCGGGACGAGGAACGTAAGTGCATCGTCTGAGTTAATACGTCGGAGCCGCGTAACATCATACGCAGAGCTTAAATGTCCGACGAGCCTTCTATTTTTGTCATGTACCGTTAAATGGTTCATTCAGTTATTTTCCCTCCTGTGTTCTGCATTCTTAAAGCAGCGCGCACCTTCTCGTCATAATACATACCTACGTCGGCACGGTCAGTCAGCGTAACATTCTCCGCGCCCATGTCGATATTCTGCGTGATATAAGTCGGAGCTACCGGAGCTGCTGGACTCATACGCGGACGCCCAACCATATCAAACAGCGCTGATTGTTGGGCGGAGTTGAGCACTAACTCGTTTGAGTGGGCGATAATTGGTACAGCCGCGCCAGGTGCGCCCTTAACGATTCCTCCCTCGCTAAAATGCTGCAGCTTCTCGCCAGTGTCGGACGTCACTCCATACAACTTGCGTAGGGATTCATTACGCGCTGCTAAACGCGCCATTTCCTCCTTATCTCCGCGAGCCTTAGCCGATGTGAACGCGTCTTTGTTGCTGTTGTATTCTTGGAGGTCGGCGTCCTTCTGCGAGGCTGCCTGCGCTTGTGCTACTGCCGCCATCTTCGCGTTATATTGCGCTACGAACGTATCGAGCTCCGCAAGAATCTGCGTATTAGCCGAGCCGCTAGAACTAACGCGATATGCAGCAATTCCGTCCTCGATCGTTTTAATATCGCCACTATACGCATCGAATGCAGCTTTTAACGCATCGTACTGCGCTTCGGCTGCGCTCTTTTCGGATTCATACGCTGTGAGCTGCGTTTCCTTGTCCTTTTGGAGCGCCGTCTTCTGCGATTCCAGTTCACGTTTACGGAGGTCGCGGTCATGGTCGAGAATCATCTTATCTCGTTCCTCGATCGTCTTCTCGCGTTCAGCAATCCCCTCCGGACCAACTGCCGAAGCTAACTCCGCAATACGTTTGTTCTTCTCCGCCAGAGCCGTACCGTAATCTACGTCTGTATTAGCCTGCGTTTCAGCCGCCAGGAGATCCTCGATCGCTTGAATCTTCGCATCCTGTGCGCTAACGTATGCGTTTTTGCGTTCCTCAATCGCTGCGAGCTCCGTTTTCTTAGCGGAATCAATGCGCTTTTTCTCCGCGTCTACTAACTTATCCGCTAAGTCTATCGTCTTCGTAACAAGTGTCTTCCGCGATTGGTAGAGTTGTTCATCTGCTTGCGCATAGAACGTAGTATCCGAACTATACTTCGCGCGCAGCTTCGTCCAGGCTTCGATTTTGTACGAAGTGATATCCGCCTCCGCCGCGCCTGAGTCTTCGAGCCTACGTACTTCTTTCGCGATTAAATCCACACGTTTATCATAGGTATCCTTCGTCTCTTTTACCGTAGCTGACGCGAGGTCCTTACGGGCTTGACGTGCGTGCTCATCCGCCTGCTTGTAGTACTCGGAATCCTTTTCGTAGCGTCCACGAACGTTTTGCCACAGGTACAGCTTTTGGTTAGCGATCTCGCGTTCCGTCTTGCCTGCGTCTTCCATACGACGTGTTTCCTGTTCGATCGCGGTCGTCGAGAATTCATATCGTGACTGAGCGCTGTCCTCACCGAGCCGCTTAAGCTGGAGAGCTAAAGTCCGCGCATCGTCTACGGATTCCTTTAAAAAGGTAGCGTGTTTCTTCTTAAGCGCATCGTATTTCGCTATCTGTTGATCCGCCGTCATATCGTAGAAATCCGCTTGGAACTGGACGGTCTTTAGGTCAGCGTTGTATAACTTCTCGCGTAGCTCAGCAGCGAGTTCAGCCGGAGTTTTACCCGCCTTTTCCTTCTTCTCCTTCGCCGCTTTCGGGGCATCTGGGGCGATGATATCCTTCGTGAACGTTTGGGTTCCCGTTTCAACCTCGGCGGCCAGCTTTTCGAGATCACGAGCTGCGTCGGAATACTTCTGCTGCTCTTTAAGCGCGTCGTCTCGTTGCTTTTCAAGTTCTTTAGATGCTCCGGACCCCACCATCATCTCCAGCGCGCCATTAGTCACGATGTCCATAACGTTGCCCGATTTTTTGCGCTTGTCAGCCTCCGCCTTTGCCGCCATATCTTCCTCAAAAGTTCCTGCCTTTGTCCCGGATACGGCTGCCATAGCCTTTATTAGCCGCGTGTAGTTATCAATTTGCGTCTGTATTGATTTTGCTACCGCTTCACTTTCTTTAGCGGAATTACGTATACGCGCTACGCTGTTATCGGCGGCCATGTCCGTGAAACGCTTATCCGTCGCAATCTGGTCGATAATTACATCGATGTTACTAGCGCGAATTCTTCCATCCTCGCCCTGCTGAGCGTTCAATTCCGGATACTGCTCGACTAACTTCTGCGTAATATCAACGAGGCGGCTTTTCTGCGATGCGTCGAGCTCCTGCGCAGAGTTGAGCGTTTTAAACTCTGCAGCCATTGCGGACATTTCCTTTAGCGTCTGTTTCTTCGTAGCGAGCGCGGCATACTCCGCTTTATCCTGAGCGGATAGCGCGATAACACCTTTATCTATGACCGCGTTCATTTCTCCGAGCTTCTGCGTCGCATTCTCTACGCCAGTGTAACCGAGATCTTCGAGCTTATCGTCGAGTATGCTGATTGCATCGATAATATCGGGAAGTTCCGTATACATTTCCGGAAGTGCTGTTCCTGCCTTTTGGGCCGCTTGAAGCTCGTTTAACCGCTCTTGTAGCCGCGCGCGTTCCGCGAGGACAGGCGTTAGCTCCTCCGTTTTCGCCTTCAACTCTTCAACATCCGCAGCCGTGCGATCAATATCCCGCTTATTTAATACCGCGTTAAGATCGGACTGAGCCTTCGCAAGTTCCTTCGTAGCATTAGCGGCTTCTGATTGCGCAGTCTTTAGGTAGGCGAAACCTCCCGCTAATGCTCCGACGGCTAGCGTAATCCAGCCGATAGGTCCGGCCGCCACCTGCATAGCCTTTAAACCGGTAGCAATAAGCTTAAGCACCGGCGGTACTGTCGCGAGAATTGCAACGAGCCCTAATACGCCGACCGAACTCGCAGCGGCAGCGGATACAAGCGCTTTATTCTCGGTTGTGAATTCAGCCAGCGCAATGATTGTCGGCGTCAGCGTTTCGAGTACGGTTTTAAACAGCGGCGTAAATGCTTGTCCGAAAGCTACTGTAGCTTCATCAGTCGCAGCAGTGAACCGCGCTTGTGTGCCGGTGAAATCTTGCATTGCTTGGTCCGCATTTCCGGTGAATATCGCGCCTTCATTAACAAACCCGTTGTACGCGGCCTGAATCTTCTGGCTGTCTGACAATTTACCCGCTGTCGTTCCGATCGTCCTCGCGTACTCTGCTTGCATCACGGATAGGTTCTTCGTAACGCCTACCGCATCTGAAAGTGTTGAGTTACCGTTCTTAATCCCGTCCAATGAGGCTTGAATTGCGCCACCCATTGTGTAGAAGGATTGACGGTTATACGCTGCGGAATCTGCAAGCGAGTTGATAAGCTTCGTCGATTCCTCCAACCCTAACCCCGTCGACATAGCGGTTTTATACGCCAATACCGATTCAGTGAGAGACAAGAATCCGCGTTTTGCTAAGTCCTGCGCGGCCTGTTGCGCGTCTTTCGTCTGTATACCGAATCCCTTAGCAACCGCGTTTAAACCTTGGAACGCGTTGTATAGCTTCGTAGCTGCGTCGACCGCTTGCTTCATCTCGGACACGAGTTTCGCAAGTCCAGCGCCAGCACCGATTCCAGCCATTGCGGAGGATAGATCGCGCATACCGTCTGCACTTCTACGGCCGTCCCGTTCAAGGTCTTGAATGCGGCGGCGTGCTTCGTCCATCTGACGCCTAAACTCCGCCATTTCTAGCGTAATCCGTGCGCGTATCTCGCCTACATTAGTTCCACCAGTTGTCATTAACGCAACACCTCCGCCAGAATCGGCGTTAACAAGTCAAGCGCGATGTCTTCCTCTACGTCTAGTGTTTCCGGAATCACGCCGATATTCTGTAACGCGAATAGTATGCCGCGCATAGAGTACCGGAGTGCTTCGTGCTTCTCCTCGTCCGTTCCCTCTGCGTCCTTAATTTGCGCGATACGCTCCGCTTGTCCGATGATCGCCGCGAGGCTAATTCGATACAATTCGTCCATTAACGTTCCCCCTTATAAATTAAAGAACCGACGCAATTAAGCGCCGGCTCTCGTTGATATTTTCGTTATTCGATTTCACGCCCTGGGGCTACGTCACCCTTCCGGATCTTCCCGTACTTTAAAGCGCGAGTAATCTCCGGCTCAGAAATACCGTGGACTTGTACGCCCGATCGGTAATGTAGCGTCGGTTCGGGGATATGCGGTCCACTAATCTGTCCAGAATATCCGGCTTCCGCTAAACGGGGATTCGTTTCTTGAGCGGCCGTTAGGAAAATCCCCCGAGTTTCTTCACCTAACGTATGAACATCAACTAGCGCCTTTAGATACGCGTATTTCGCTTCCTCAACGGCGCTCATTTTCTTATCGTAATGTTCTTGATGGTAGGTGGTAGCTTCAACACGCGCAGTTTCTACGGCTGTCCTCGCTAGCACCTCCATTTGTGCCGAGGATCTTCCGAATACACGCAATGACCGCTCTTCTGCTGCGGACATTTCCATCGTAAGCATGGCGATTTCGCGTTGTAGTGCATTCTCTTTCTCAACGTTCTGGGGCGTCGGGTCCATTAGTGAGGCGTCAGTCGCAGCGTCTAGCTTCGCCCGTTTAACCGCGATCTCCGACCGCAGTTCCTCTGCACGCTGGCTATGCGTAGTGGATAGACCTTGAGCTTTTCCTGTCGCATCTTTATAGGCATCGACTGCCGTTTGTACTTTAACTGGTAATTTCATTTCATATCCCCTATCTGATTATGTTGTTTTTTCCTAGCAGACAATCCCGAATTAACCGTAGGCGGCCGCCGAACGTACGCGATTGTTCGAGCCCGTCAAGACATTCGTCAAATACCGAAGCCTCTTCTCGCGTCATTTCGTCGTCCTTTTTCATAGCGGCAAGCGTGCATTCACTAAAGCGCTGCATAACGCGTTTCGTATTTCTCCACAACGCAGGATATAGCGGCGGGCTTACGTCCATAAGCTCAAGTCCGACCTCTTGTAAGCCTCCCGCATCAAGTACGACGGTAACGTCTAATACGCCATCCTGCCGTGCTGCTTCCCGTAGTGAGCGCTGCAAGGCGACATGTCCGCAAAAGGAATCATCAAAACGGCGTTCTCCGACCGTTAAGTACGTCCCCTTTGCGATAATTCCTGTGTAGTTAACAAGAACGTACGAATAAGCCGCGCGCTTATCATCAGCAGCGGCAGCAATATATAGTGAGTATTTCATTATTCGGCATCTCCTACTTCCGTTTGTGCGGCATACTCACGTTTCGCAGTTGAAAATCGAGCGATGTTTTGTGCGGACGGATTGGCTTGTGCCGCTGCCCTCGCTGCCTCCACGTCCTCAACCGTTACCTTTACGACTTCGGGCGCCGGCGGTCGTTCTGACGGATTTTGCTGTTCATACTTAACCTGGGAGAACAATGCAACGTTCGCAACCGTCGAGTTAAGCTTCGCGACCCTCCATGCGTTTCGTACATCACTAGGTGTCATCGCCTCGCCTCTCTGCAACTTATCACGCAGGCGGTCCTTTGTCGTACGTAAATCCGTATGTGCTGTCTTATCTTCCTCGTAAGCTTCGTAGCGATCGCGCAGAATAGCTGCGCGGGCAATGTCGTCAGCGTCTCCGGTTTGGGCTGCATGGGCTTCCGCGTCCTTAACGTATCCCTCATTTGGGCTGCCGACGAATTGGAACGGCGAATCTTTCGTAAACATGACCGCGACTGTTTCGTCGTACTCACGCTTTGCCGCTACGTACTGGCCCATTTTCAGCGGGTATCCTTTGGAGAGCTTTTCCATCTCGCGAAGTTTAGAAAATTTCATACTTACGCACCGCCTTTCAGACCCGCGTTATCCGGCTTTTCACCGCTTGCGAGCTTTTGAATATCCTCCGACTTGATAACGTAGCGCGCCGTCTTACTGAAAAAATCCGGTCCATTCAGCTTATAAATGTAACGATTACTTAATCCGTAATTAGGATCAAGCGTATAAATAACGCTCTGCCGTTCATTATCGAGCGCTTGAACAGACGCGGCACACGCAGCATAGGCTTGGTAATATTCATCTCGAGCCTTTACAAGCGCAGCGGCCAACGGGTCGAACACTTCCGCGCGGTATTTCGGCATATACTCCGTATTCCATGCAAGCATAACCTCGTCCGGCGGCATCTTCCCTTTAGCTCCGGCGCTCATTGTAACTGCGAGATCCTTACGGCGAAATTCCTTCTCTGCTGCCGAGAGTTGATCGCTTAAACTGTCAAGCTTAGCCGTAACATCCGCGCCAGTTTCAAACGAACGCGTCATAGTTGCGGAGTACTCCGCCTTGAGTGCCTGGACTTTTTCGAATGCTGAGTCCCTTGCTTGCTGGATGCCCGCCCGCTTGCCTGATACTGCATCCTGCTCTCTTTGAAAATCATCAATTTTAGTAAATTTCATACTTATCCGCCCTCTCAATTTTGGTTAACAGCTTTCTAATTTGTTCAACTATCCACGCGCGCCATTTCGGTAACGGCGGTAACTTCGGCGCTTCCTCTTCGACGGACTCCAGCGGCGGCACGTACATCTCACGAAATATATCCGGATCACTCTCGACGTGGCGGCGCGCAGCCGTAACTGTATCGCTCGGATGCTTAGCGAATACGGTTATTCCAGGCTCACCTATGCACGCGCCGAATAACGTACGGTCAGACGTCCATACGTCGAATGTGTCAATATGGCGTTCTTCCGCAAAGTCCCGCATAGCACATATACAGAGGCTTGGGTCTGATATCGCGAGCACAAACGGCTGTATAAGTTGGCCATCCTCTCCGTAGATATCAACGCAAAAAAGCGTAATACCCTCGAATGGCAGGTACTCCGCGATTAATAAAGGCGACATATGACGACCCCTCCCTATGCTTTTATTGGCCGTGCCGTCTTCCAAAGACTAGGCGCTCGCCACCGTATTGAGCGTTCAGTCACGCTATCTCCGTAAAGTAGAGTCCGGCGCTGTCCCGTCTGTGTGTTCGCTAATGTCACGATCCGGTTATGACCGATCGGCGTTATGTCTACTATTACTACGTTATTACGCACGGTTCATCGCTCCTTATCGTCTAGCTACGAAATTATTTAGATATCGACATGGTATCGAATCCTCTCCGCGCATTACCTTGCATCGCTTATCCGTTTTCGACATGCCGTGCAGCAGCGCGCAGGTGCTGTCCCGTCTATAATACGAACAGTAAAGCCGCGCATCCTCATGGCGTTCACTCATCCTTGCGCCCACTCCTCCGCAAACATCTCCGCGACCTTCGGTACGTTGGACGAGAAGGTTAAGCGCGCATTCTTATCGAGTTTCTGCGCCCTTGCTGCGCCAATAGATAACGATTCCGCTGCGGATTGGAACGGATCGCGCAAGAGATTCACCGGATATGAACGCGGAAATGACTCGCGCGGCTTAACTGACGCGGCCGAATCGTATACGCTGACGCATTCGTTCACCGTTTCACCTTCGATATTCAATTCGTGGACAATGTGCATATTGCATCTCCCTTTCGCGCTTAAAAGCGATAAAGTAATTTGTCAAAATAAAAAGCGCCCTAGAGCGCTAACTTACCGGATTCCTTCGCACGTTGAATAGCCGTCATTACGTCGTCGCCTGTTCCGAACACCTGCGCGATTTTTATCCGTAAATCTCGTGACACCGCACGACGACCGCACTCCACATCAGACACAAGCGCCTGACTAACGCCCAACGTATCAGCGAAAGCAGCCTGCGTCATGCCGGCCATTATCCGAATACCACGGACACCCTCTCCGTCCATATCACAAACCCCCTTAATCTATTAGAGATAACGCAAACGTAATAAATAGAATAGTTGGGACTGTGTACCTCTCCCTTCTTAGGCGGAGATGTGGACAGTGTACGAGGATTCGCAGTCTACGAAACTCTCCGTCAACGCTTGGTCACGCAGGTTATACGACACAACCGGACCCCACCATATAGGCGACGTTTTTCCCTTCCACGCGTTCCGATCACTCTGCCATCCGTACCGCCCGTCGAGGTATCCGTTATCCTCCGTTCCCTTTTTATCTACGAGTTGAACCGTATTCTTTTTACCGTGTGTCTCTTTGCGCTTCTTGGCCGCATCTATCCCGCTAAGCTTTTCATAGCCTCCGTAAGCGCGCTCCGAACGATTCTCAATTTCGTACATTTCTTGCGGATTGTAGAACGGATAAGGTAGGTGCATCCGGCTACGCTCGCCTATCAATTCCTCCGATCCGTAACGCCCACGCCTCGCGGACAGTTTCTTCGCGAACGTACGGCAACTATCCCCGCAATCTCGCTTGTTCCGCCCGGGGCTGCGATCTTCAAACGGATACTCGCACGTTCGGCAGACCTTAACCCGTATGCCGTCCGCTACCGCTTCCGCGTCAGCCAGGCAGTAAATGCTAAGTCCGCGTTCTTCCATAAAAGCCAGGGCACCCTCGCCCGGCGGAATGATAACGTCAACGTCGCGAGGCTTGTCGTATGGATCGCGTAGAATAGTTAGGCCGAGTGCGTGATCCTCCGCGAGCATGTAGTCAGCCATCCGTTCAAGGCGCTGCTTTTCCGTACCCGTAAGGAAGCGGCCGTCTCCTCCGACATGCTGCGAGTGGTGATACCCTAGAATAGCCGCAGCCATTCGGCCCGCCGAACGAATACGGAGTTTAAGCGGTTGGTCTGCGTATCTGCGGAAATCCGTGCGCTTCCGATTCGGGAAGGCGTCACTGGCGGAACCGGACGGCTCTTGTACAGCGGAGAAGTCATTTACGCGAGGATACGGCGTGATCACGGTCAGTTGTGTACGTTGATTCTCGGGCAGCTTGTGTGCGGTGCTTTGCATAATGGTTTCCTCCTTAAAGGTATTGGGCAAGATCTTCCATTCCGGCGGCAACGGGTAGAGCGACCTCTCGTGCAGCTTTGGCGCGTCTCTGCGCTCTGTTAGGCCGTGCGGCGCGTGCGTCAATCGCTGCGTCACGCTTCCGCTTGTTTTCGAGGGCTTCCGGAAACCTCGCCCAAAAGAACGCCTCGTCTTCAATCAGAGGGAATAAGTCGTACGTCTTGTTTTGGCCGGACGGATTAGTTAAAACTCGGATAAGTCCGTACTTTTCCAAGAACTTTAAACAACTGCTCACGGTAGGGTCGCTAAGTCCACTTTCTTTTTGAAGCAGGGCATGTGGCGGCCATGCGTAGCCTTCGGAAGCGTTCCAGTAGTGATAAAGAATGTCATAAAGGGCAACGTGATTATTCGTGAACCCCGGTAGATAGACGTAGAGGGTACGAAAGGCGCGGGCGGACGGAACGAAGGTGGTAGCTTGAAAGGGCTTTTGGCTCAAATCATTTCCTCCTCTTTAGTGAAGTAAACCCCCTAAACGATTTTGGGGGCGGGTAAATCTGTTCCTTTTGTTTTTCTTTTTCTCTTGCGCACTAAATCCCTATATATCCCCCAACCTGTCTATATATTTATCTACGCATATCCGGTAACTGAAATAGGCTCTTTCTATTTCAGGTGCCGAAATATAAGTCTTAGTAGATAAATCTTATTAGTAACTCTTAATACACCAAGACTTATTGGGGGGTGTGCGCAAGTAAGTTTGGAGGTTATTTAAGTATCTTTGGGGGTTAGTGCTTTCTAAGCTTACTTTAAGCTGTCACATCGCCCCCTAACTATTTCTACGTGCTCGCCTATCGGTTTGCCCACTTTCAATTAATATAATGTGGGTCGATCGCATTCCGTACATACGCCATATAGATAACGCCGACGTCCTCAAGCGATTCGCACCCACTATACGAATATATTCGTAATGACTTTGGCTTCCCGCACCATCTGCGGAAAATAAAATGCCTATACTAGAGATGGGGACATTAATTCTACAAACTGGTACATGCGTCATTCTCGTTAATCTATAAAGGCTCCGCACCTTCTCGCACCTTTAGCGCATAAAAAGGACGCATCCGTCTTCCGGTAGCGCCCGTATATACTACATATCGTTTTGTTAAATAAAAATAACCCAATATATAGCGTTTGTAAACATTTTGCATTAAAAATAAATATTCCGCTTCGAATTTGCCCTCGCGGACCTGCCCGTAGCCCGCAAAGGCCCGGTCGCCTGTTGGTGCCAGATGACCGGATGATACTTACCGTATATATTTGGCGCTATATACGATTAGATACAGGCCATCATATAATCAACTGCGGACATCCTCGCGATATCCCGCACCGTATACGTCCCGTTCAAGTTAATAGCGTAGAGGTGGCTTCCGGGGCCATCACATACGCGTAACTCTCCGTTTATCTCTTCTATCCGCTCTGCCATTACGTAGGTTTTATCGCAGAAGTTATCGACGGTTATCGCGGTTGAGTTTCCGATTAATAGCGCTTCAAACGTTACGGCTGACGTCACTCCCACAACGTCGAGGTCCTTTATATACTTCGTTACTTTTACGCGATCCATCGGCTACCCCTCCAATGCCGCAATTAAGACATCTAACTCATTTTCGGCGGTATATATTTTATGTAACCCTTTAACGCTGATCGGACTTTCGAAGTGGATTCCTGTCCAACTATCCCCGTCGATCTTTGTAATTATCGTGCACTCCGCCTCAATATCGAGAATAACGACCAAGTTGTCCTTAATCACGATTGTGTCGCAACCGTCAAATTTAATCTTTTTCATAAATAGTCCCCCTTAAATTTGAGTTAATAATTGTAATGCGATCAAATTCCCTCTACGCGTCCTTACATATAACCTTCCTTCGATTAGTAGGCCGGCTCGATACACCTTTCCCTACCTCCTTTTTTGCGCATAACAAATAAGCAGAAAGTTGTGGATTTTTCTGTAAATAGGTAGTATACTTTGTTTGTTAATATACGCTTATGGTCATATTCACAATATACGCTTAGGGTCATAATATGTCAAGGGGGCTTTTCTATGTTAAAAATTAAACTTAAAATTAAAGAACTATTAAAAGAACGAGGAATCACACAAGTAGAGCTGTCAGGACTTACCGGAATAGCACAAGCAAGGATATCTAAGCTGTGCAACCCTAACCGCCAAGAAGTTAATTTAGAAATGCTAGAGAAAATCGCACATGCTCTAGAAATTACGGATATCAGCCTGTTGATAGACTTCGCACTCGCCGAAAAGGATAGCGCCGAATAGTGTTAAGATCACCGCAAATTAGCCGTTCTACCTTCGTACCCTAGCGCTAATACTCCCGAAGGGCTAGACGCGCTAATTCAAAGGCTTACGCAGGCAGATCATGCGGTGTATGTTAGCTTGCTGTGAATTGTGATGCTCTCTACTGGCTTCCTACGAATAATAATCATTGACTAACAAAGTTTTACATATTAAGATGGTCTTACGACAACAAAATATAGTGATTTAGGCGCTTTGATCCTTTATCGGATTTAGAGCTTAATAGGGAAGTGCGGTGAAAATCCGCTGCGGTCCCGCCACTGTAACCGGACGGCCTTCACTTAGAAGGACCACATCCCCTTGCATATGCTACTGAGGTAACGAACCCTCGGGAAGGCGCTAGGAGATCTTACGGAAGCCAGGAGACCTGCCTACACATTGAATAGCGCCTCGTCAACGCGAAACATTCCGTCAACTAATAAATTCAACACCACGTAATCCCTAAACTCGTTATATTTGCGCTGATTTGGCGCGTGTATGAGACGACTCAACTCATCTGCCGTAAGAACGTCAATGTCCCGGCCGATATCTTGAACATTTTTTAAATAGACGAACGGGTCCGCCTCAATGACATCCTCATCCTTCAAAAATTTAAACATCGTTTTCATATTCTTGACTCGGGTATTAATTGACTTTGGCAAAAGACCCACTGTCCGCGCCGACTCTGGAACGTTGCACTTCTCGCTAAATCTCGGTTTCTCATCGCGGAGCCAGATAATGTACTCGCGGCCCGTTTCAATGGTAATGTTGCGGATATCTTTTATTATCCCACGCATATCCAAGAACTCGCAGAAGTAACCATAGTTCTGCTCGTAAGTCTTTAGCGTGTTAACTGCGCGCCCCTCCGACTTCTTCGCTTGGTAATAGTAATCGAATAAGTAGTCGAGTGAATAGCGTAACCGCTCTGATGTCCGTTCATTCTTAACTACACGACCCTTACGTTTATCTCCGCTCAAACTAAAAAACCCCTCCCGTATTATTACGGAAAAGAGCCGATTGTATAACGCATATCTTCGTTTTATTGGAGCGTATATCTGCGCATGTCAGCGCACAGTCAACGTTACAGTCACCGTACAAAATACGGAAAAATTTGCGGGATTTTGCCGAGGACGCTGCCAGCGATGCGCTCTCCCAGCTGAGCTATGGCCCCAAACTGAAATTTCAGATGTATGTAATCACACATTTTTTAATTTTAGTTTGGTCGTAATTGAGTTGTTCCGATAAACTCAAGCGTCGTAGGCGACTTCTATATAATATAAAAAATCGCCCTCTATGTCAACACTTTTTTTAAAATTCATTTTCCCACTCAAATTCCCCGCTCAAAACTCAGAGGAAACAAACCAGTACAAGCACTCCTAACAGACTCTAGGATTGGCTGTAACGCCCTAACTGGACAAAACCCTATAATCCCTCTAATTCTCCCGTACTCTTGGATAGCAGCCCCTTGAGTTCCTTCATGAACATATTAATATCCTTGAACTGGCGATATACGGACGCAAAACGAACGTAAGCCACTTCATCTACTGGGTAGAGCTGCTCCATCACGAATTCACCAATCTGTTGGCTTTCCACTTCCGCAACGGCGATGCCGCGCAAAGATTTCTCAACCTCGGACACGATCTTTTCTAGACGTTCCACAGAAACCGGCCGTTTCTCACAAGCACGGATGAGACCGCGGAGTATTTTATCACGACTGAATTCCTCACGGCTGCCGTCTTTTTTAATTACAATGAGTGGCGTTTCTTCAATCATTTCAAAAGTAGTGAAACGTTTGCTGCAACGCTCACATTCACGCCTACGACGGATTGACTTATTTTCATTCGCTGGTCGCGAGTCCAGCACTTTAGTATTTGTGTGATCGCAGTAAGGGCATTTCATAAGCTTCATCACTTCCTATTACATAATGGTATGGGTCCCGGCACGTTATAAATCCGGCTTTTGAACGGCTTTTTAATTATTTCCAGAAATCACCGTTTTTTTCTTGTAATGATAATGGCAAGTCCGGCACATAATACAGTTACCAACAGAGGAGGTGAACAGCAATGAGCCAAAGCAACAACTCCAATAACCTTGTAGCTCCAAATTCCCGCGGTGCCTTGGAACAACTTAAATACGAAGTTGCCCAAGAACTAGGAATCACGCTTTCCCCAGATGGTTACCAAGGCAATAAAACTTCTTATGAAAATGGTTCGATCGGTGGTTACATCACTAAACGTCTTGTAACCCTGGCAGAACAACAACTGGCAGGTCAATACAAATAACCTGACCAACATAAGCTTTTTGAAGAAGTATTAAACGACCTACAGGTCGTTTAATACTTCTTTTTATACATAACACGGTAGAAATTAAAATTCTTTGTAAATGTCCGTGTACTGATCATAGTAATAATTAACGCGCTGTACATAATGCCTGGTTTCACCAATGGGAATATCTTTAATGGTTGCATCTGTCCCATCCCAGACCCCTTCGTCCAACCAGCGTTGAACTTTTCCGGGCCCAGCATTATAGGCTGCGATAATTGCTGTACGTTTACCTTCGAACTGACGGGATAAAGTTGAAAGATACCATGTACCCAGTTCAATATTAGCCGAAGGCTCATGCTTGAGTTCTTCCATAGATACGTTTGGAAGCTTGGCCTTTTCCAGCGCCCACTTCGCGGTATCCGGCATAAGCTGCATCAGCCCTAGTGCGCCTTTTTTGGATTCTCGTCCAGTTTTGAAGTTCGTTTCTACACGAATAATCGCGGTTACAAGAAACGGGTCTATCTCATAAGTGATGCTGTGCTTGCGAATCTCATCTTTAAAATGGATGGGATAAAACCACGACATCCAGTTAGTACTCAGAAACAATATTGCCGTAAAACCCACAAATAGCAGAAGCAGTACTCTTTTTTTACGTAGCCATTTCATGATAAACCCAGCCTGTCCCAAAACACAGCAACCTGTTGCTCAGTGTACGCAAGATCGCCACTGTTGTCGATGATGTAGTCCGCTTTATTACGTTTCTGCTCAATATCCATCTGTGCATTCAATCGCGCTTCTGCTTCTTCTAAAGAGAGCCTATTACGTTCCATTAATCGAGCAATTTGCATTTCACGGGGAACGTAGACTACTACAATCTCATGGAACAGGGTCTCAAGCCCTGATTCAAAAAGAAGCGGAATATCCACAATAATAAGCCGCTTCGGCTCTTCCTGCTCCATGCTGTACATACGGTCTTTGATTTCCTGCCGGATAGCAGGATGCGTCAAATTGTTCAAGGTTTGCAGGGCCACAGGATCTTGAAAGACGATTTCACCTAATTTGGCCCTATTCAGTGTTCCATCCGGAAAAAGGATCTCTTTTCCGAATTGCTTAGCAGCAGCCGCCAACACTTCATGCCCGGGAAGCATAACTTCTCTGGCGATCACATCGGCATCAACCAGCCTCGCTCCCTTGTTCACAAGCAGTGCAGACACTGTGCTTTTTCCGGATGCGATTCCTCCGGTTAAGCCTATAATCATGTACTCACCTCATAATAGCTTCAGTATTCCCATTGCAATTAATAATAACGCTGGTAATGCGGCAGCATGCTTCATCCAGTAGTTCCCGGCAAATCTAAGTCCAGTCTTCATACCCAGCAATAGAAATGTACCACTAAACAAAGCTATTGTAAGTGATGTCCATATCGGATTGAAGCCAAGCAGCGCTGCGCCAAGTCCAGCCCCAAAAGCATCCAGAGAGAGCGCAATCCCCAGTATCATCGCTTCCATCGAAGAGATGCTTCCTGAGGCATCCATATCCGCAGAAGACGGGGTACGCAAGATCTGTACTACAATCCCCAAACGGCGAAGCTCAAGTGAAAAAACAGCTGATTTCAACGGTTCATCATTCATAACAGGTTCTGTACCCGCTTCAGAATCAGCAGCTACCTCTGCCCAAGCCTGCTCGGAAAATGAGCCCTTATCTACCGTTTCAGCTTTACGTCCGCCATCTGCATCTTTCTCTTTTTGCATCAGCATCTGAACAAGCGACCAGCATCCCATTAGCACAAGTATAACCGCACCAACTATAGAAGCTGCATTCGGAGACACTACCTTGGCAAGCAAAACCCCAACCTGCATCGATACACAGATAACTACCCCCGAACAGAGCGAGATAATCAGAACGGAGAGCAGTGGTATTTTCATTTTACGCAGCCCATATGTAATTCCTACACCAAAACCATCCAAACTCAAGGCAAACGCTAGCAATAGCAGTGAAAATAATGGGCTGAGCACCCGCAATCCCTCCTGTGTAGAACCGGAAAACTGAAATTTTATCGTTTCAGCTTCCGTTCTCTATTAAGCATTCTTCACACAGTATATGGGCGGGACAAGTAGTGGGTGCCAACCTTATTATTTCAACAAATTCAGTGAACAGTCGGACGCTGGCAATTTGGACAATAATGCGTGCCACGACCGCCTACAACCGTCTTCTCAATCATCGTTCCGCAGTTACTACACGGCTGATCTTTACGACCGTAAATCAATAGCTGCTGCTGATACGTACCGCTCTCACCTTGGCCATTAACATATGACTTAACAGATGAACCTCCGGCGTTAACCGCTTCGGCCAGCGTGCTTACAATAGCATGATGCAGCTTGTCCAATTGATTGTCCGTGAGCGCTTTGGCGCTGTCTTCAGGATGGATACCCGCACGGTGCAACGACTCATCTACATAAATATTGCCGATGCCGACGATATATTCCTGATTAAGCAGCAGCGATTTAATTTTGGTGCTTTTACCGGACACGATCTGCTTAAACCTCTCCGGTGTAAAAGAAGGCTCCAGCGGCTCCTGCCCCAGCTTATTTAAAGGCGGCAGCTGAAGATCTTCTCCCATCTGAAAAAGATGCATTGTCCCGAATTGGCGAACATCCGTGTAACGCAGCTCAGTTCCATCCGTAAAATGAAAAATCACATGTGTATGCTTGTCCAGTGGGTCATCATTTGAAAAAAGTCCGTAACGGCCTTCCATCCGTAAATGTGACACAAGCACCAGACCATCCAGCACAATACGCAAAAACTTTCCTCTTCGTTCAACTTTTACAATGCTATGACCTGCCAGCAGGTGGGCAAAAGCCTGAATATCATCCGGACGCTGAATAATCCGCGCCAACCGGACGGTTACATTCTCTATCTGCTTTCCATTAACTAACTCATTAAGTGTTCTCTTGACTGTCTCTACTTCCGGTAATTCCGGCATGATGTCTTCACCTCAACTACATTATAGCTGATATGCACACCTTAAAGGGAGTCTATTTCGCCTCGTACCAGTTACTTCCAAAGCTGACCTCTGCCTTAAGCGGCACAGATAACTTTAGGGCTCCACCCATTACTTCCGGCAAAAGCGTCTTCATAAGCTCCATTTCATCCTCTGGCACCTCGAATACAAGCTCATCGTGTACTTGAAGCAGCATACGGCTCTTAAGCCCACGATCAAATAACGCCTTGTCCATATGCACCATCGCCAGCTTGATTATATCCGCTGCTGTTCCCTGTATAGGTGTATTCATTGCTGTCCGCTCCGCAAAAGAGCGCAGATTAAAGTTCTTCGCATTAATCTCCGGCAGATAACGGCGACGTTCGAGCAATGTGGTCACATAACCATACTTTCGTGCCTCCACTACAATATCGTCCATATAGCGGCGCACACCCTGATAAACCTCAAAATACTGTTCAATAAATTGCGCGGCTTCCTTACGCGGAATATTCAGATTCTGCGAGAGACCGTAATCACTGATCCCGTAGACGATCCCAAAGTTAACGGCTTTTGCGGCACGGCGCATATTACTGTCCACCTGTTCTGCGGTCACACCGAACACATCCATCGCTGTCTTCGTGTGAATATCCATATCATGCAGAAAGGCTTCCTTCATCCGCTCATCACCGGAAATATGTGCCAGCACACGCAGTTCGATCTGCGAATAGTCGGCTGCTAAGATGGACCAGCCCGGTTCGGACGGAACGAATACCTTGCGGATTTTGCGTCCTTCCTCTAGACGAATCGGGATATTTTGCAAGTTCGGGAATTGGCTGCTAAGCCGTCCTGTAGCGGCAATTGTCTGCCGATAGAATGTATGCACCTTCCCTGTGTTCGGGGAAATTTCTTTAAGCAGCCCCTCTACGTAGGTAGATTGCAGCTTTGCAATTGTGCGATATTGCAGAATCAAACGCACCACATCGTGGTATGGCGCCAGTTTCTCAAGCACCTCGGCATCCGTGGAATAACCCGTCTTCGTCTTCTTGACGACAGGCAGACCTAGCTTTACAAACAAGATTTCACCCAGCTGCTTTGGTGAGTTCAAATTAAACTCAGTGCCACAAATCTCGTATATTTCACTGACCAATTTGGAAATTTGCGCCTCGAATTCTTTTCCAAGCTCTTTAAGATCACCAGCATTGACTGCAATCCCCTGTTTCTCCATATCCGCCAAAATCCGGGACAAAGGCATTTCCAGATCCTCGAATAGCCCTGTCATTGCGGTCTCCACCAGCTCCTGCTGTTGCTTCTGTGCGATTCCAAGAACCGTTGCACTCTTTCGTGCAACGTGATTTCCTAAAACTTCAAGCTCAGGGATTTTGTATTTGGCACCTTTACCAAATACCTCTTCATCAGGAGAGAGCCGCGGCAAGCCGTATTTAGCAGTGAGATCATTTAGATTCTGATTAGCCTCCGTAGGATCAAGCAAATAAGCCGCCAGCTGCACATCATGGGCTGCACCTGCAAAAGCAATTCCCTGCCAGTGTAGAGCCAAATCAGCGCGGTGAAGATCATATCCACTTTTCGGAGCCTTTTCATCTCCTAGCCAATCACGCAGCTTCGCAGCGGCCGGTTTATGCAGTAATTCAAACGGCACATAGTAATGCCGCTCCAGAGAGGACAATCCTATTCCGATTACCTCGGCACGATGCGGATTATCTCCATACGATTCCACATGCAGCGCCGAAATACCAGCCAGGGCTTCACTGAGCTCCTTAAGTTCTTCTTCACTTACGATCGTAATATCAAGTGCCTCAGCTTCTACTTCAGCAGTACTCTCCTCACCCTCGGCAACAGGAGCGTAGGCACTAAGTGACAAACGTTCCAACAATGATTTAAATTCCAGCTTGGCAAGCGCTGGTCCGGCTGTATCTGCTGAAATTCCATTGAAGACCATGTCTTCCCACGAATGCTCAAGCGGTACTTCGCGATAGATGGTCGCTAATTTTTTGCTCATCACCGCATCTTCCGCATGGGTTTCCAGTTTCTCTTTCATTTTACCCTTTAGCTCACCGGTTCCAGCTAAGACACCTTCCACTGATCCAAATTGATGCAGCAGCTTCAAAGCTGTCTTCTCACCTACGCCGGGTACTCCCGGGATGTTATCACTTGCATCGCCCATCAGCCCTTTAAGATCAATGATCTGCTCAGGGGTTAGGTCATATTTCTCCCGGATTTGTTCCGGCCCATAAAGCTCAACTTCGGTGACCCCTTTGCGGATTAAGGCAACGGTCGTATGCTCAGAGGCCAGCTGCAACATATCCTTGTCTCCCGACACGATCATAACCTGCCGTCCCGCTTCATCCGCCTGGCGTGAAATGGTGCCAATAATATCATCAGCCTCATAATTGTCAATTTCAAACTGCGGTACACCTAAATTAGTCAGCAATTCCTTCAACAAAGGGAACTGCTCGGAGAGTTCCGGCGGTGTTTTTTGCCGGCCGCCCTTATAATCTTGATAACCTTCATGCCGAAAAGTAACTTTCCCTGCATCGAAAGCGACAATCATATGTGTCGGTTTATGTTCTTCGATTAAACGAAGCAGCATCGTTGTAAATCCGTACACCGCATTTGTCTGTTGCCCTGCTGTATTCGTCAGCGGGGGCATCGCAAAAAAAGCACGGTAAATAATATTGTTTCCATCTATAAGTATCAACTTGTCCATAGTGCACCTCGCCTTTTTCATGCTTACTCCTTACATCTTACCATATGCCCTGTACAAGTAGAAACGGCTTTACCAACCTAAACAGTGGGATAAGCTGATATGTTAAGGATATACAACAAGTAGCCGCCCTTTTAAAAGGGCGGCTACTTGTTTAACTAAAGATATAACAAAAGCTGTGTAAGTGCAAATTACTGATTCAAGTCCGGACGGCTGCCTGTGACCAGATAAACAACACTCTCACCAATGTTAGTCGCATGATCGGCAATCCGTTCAATATAACGGCCTACCAGCGTTAATAACATAGCTTGGGATACAGAATCCGGTTTTGCCACCATATAACTATATAGCTCATTGATCATCGAACCATATAATTGATCGACCTGATCATCATCTTGTGCCATTCTATAAGCCAGATCCGTGTTCTCATCCAGATAAGACTGGATAGCCTCATCAATCATGGTCGTCACAATTTCCGCCATACGTGGAATGTCTACAAGCGGCTTGATCAGCTGCTGTCCATGGATGCGCATAGTTGCTTTCGCAACATCAATAGCCAAGTCACCCATACGTTCCAAATCGCTAGATATTTTGAAAGCAACGATAATGCGGCGCAAATCTTTTGCTACAGGCTGCTGTGTAATAATTAGCCGTGAGCCAATTTCCATGATTTTATCTTCCATGGCATTCAGCTGCAAATCTGCTTTAATGATTTCCTGAGCGCGCACAGTATCAAGATTCTGTAAAGCAACAATTGCTCCACCAAGAGCATCTATTACATGTTCACCCATCTGCTGCAGCAGACTGCGCAGCTCTTCCAAATCTTTATCAAATTCTTTTCTGCGAATCATAGTAAGAGCGATCCTCCTCATTAATGTATGGTCAGCTTGCCATTTCCAAGGACGAGCGCCCTTGTAGCCCGTATCAGCCGAAACGTCCAGAAATATAATCTTCGGTGCGGGAATCCTTAGGAGTAGAGAACAACACCTCTGTATCCGCCGCCTCTACAATTACACCATTCAAGAAAAACACGGTTCGACCAGATACACGTGCCGCCTGATGCATGTTATGAGTAACCATAACGATTGTATACTTACTTCTTAATTCCTGTACAAGCTCCTCTATCTTGAGCGTAGACACAGGATCAAGTGCAGACGTTGCCTCATCCATGAGCAGAATATCCGGCTGTACTGCCAAAGCTCGGGCGATACACAGCCGTTGCTGCTGTCCGCCGGACAAGCTAAGGGCAGATTTTTTCAGAAAATCTTTAACTTCCTCCCACAGCGCGGAATGACGCAGACTTTGCTCTACAATCTCATCCAGTTCGCTCTTTGAACGAATGCCGTGCAGGCGAGGACCATAAGCTACATTGTCGTAAATCGACTTTGGAAAAGGATTGGGCTGTTGGAATACCATGCCCACCTGCTTACGCAGGCTTTCTACCTCTACCTCGTCACTATAAATATTTTTGCCGCCGATGTTTACAGTTCCTTCAATACGTGTACCAGGAATCATATCATTCATACGATTCAGCGTGCGCAACAGAGTGGATTTTCCGCAACCGGAAGGTCCAATAAAAGCAGTAACCTGTTTCTCCGGAATTTGCAGATTCACATTCTTCAGTGCGTGAAATGACTCATAGTAGAGATCAAGTTTCTCTATGTCAATGATGGATTTCATTAGTATTTACGTCTCCTTCTCATCATCTTCGTTCTCCATAATAAGCTTTTAATGTAAATACAGTTGGAGAGAAATGTTAACGCAATGTAAAATTGGTGAAGATGAATTAGTCCACGTGATAGTATTCCCTACAATTCGGCGTGTAATCTCACCTGAATCTTGTTTATGAACGGGATAAAGAAGAAAACTCCAGTCATGCTAAATGACCGGAGCTCTCTTTTTGTTAACAACTAATTTATAACCTACACCTCGAATGGAATCGATATGGACGGATTCTGGATCTAGCTCAAGCTTTTTACGAAGTGAACTTACGTGCACATCAACGGTGCGCTGTCCACCAATATAATCAAAGCCCCATACAGCGTTCATAAGATCATCTCTTGTCAGCACTACCCCTGGTTTACGAGCCAAATATAACAATACCTCGAACTCTTTAGGTCGCAGGTTAATGCTATGTCCACCTAAGGAAACTTCATACCGCTCAGGATAGATTTCCAGTTGTCCCAGAATGATCGTAGAAGCAGATATAGGTGTCTCTTGTGGAGCCTCCTCAGCAAGACCGGAAATCCGCCGCAATACAGCGCTCACTCTTGCAAGCAATTCGGATACCCCAAAAGGTTTGGTTATATAATCATCAGCACCGGATTTCAGCCCTCTAACCACATCTTCTTCAGCATTTTTAGCAGTCAATACGATAATAGGTGTGCGGATACCTTGTCCACGCAATTTATCAAGGATGTCAATGCCATTCATTCCTGGCAGCATCAGATCCAATACGATCAAGTCAAAAGGTTCCCTCGTCGCACGATCATATCCTGCCGTTCCATGATCCTCTACCGTCACCTCGTAACCTTCCTGCGTTAAGTTATAGGACAGCAGCCGGGCTAGTGTCGGTTCGTCTTCAATGACAAGCAATCGTTGAGCCATAGGTTCCCCCGTCTTCCATATAGTTTGATTTTTACAAAACAGCAACAAAACCATCATATCACCGTAATGTTAACTTAGTGTAAAATTGAAAAAGTGAATTTACAAAAATCTAATCGGTCTTTTCTTCCTGCAGTAAAGGCAATTCAATCACAAAGGAACTGCCGATTCCCAAATCACTTTCAACTGAAATCACTCCATGGTGCATATCTACCAAATGCTTCACAATAGACAGCCCCAATCCCGTTCCGCCGGAGCTTCTGGATCTTGCCTTATCCACCCGGTAAAAACGTTCAAAAATACGCGGCAGATCTTTTTTAGGAATCCCCATACCTGTATCGCTAACAGTAAATTGAACATTTTCGGAGCCGTCTGGTTTCAGTAGACTCTTAACGTAGACCTTTACGTTTCCGCCTTCATGTGTGTAATTAATCGCATTAGAGAACAGATTCATAAAGATTTGACGCAGCTTATCCTCATCCGCCTCAATGAATAGCTCCTCAGGAACCTCTACATTAAGACTAATGTTTTTCTTCTCAGCGACTTTACTGATGGTTCCCAGCACGGAATCAAAGAATTCAATGATATGAACCGGTGAGCAATCGAGCTGCACCCGTTTAGATTCGATTTTAGATAATTCCAGAATATCTCCAATCAAGCGATTTAAACGCTCGTTCTCATCATAAATAATTTGCAGGAAGGATCTCGCCGTCTTCTCATCTTTAACTCCGCCACCCAGTAAGGTCTCGGCAAACCCTTTGACCGCTGCAACCGGAGTCTTGAGTTCATGCGATACATTAGCTACAAATTCACTACGCATCCGCTCCAAACGGCGAATTTCCGTAACCTCTTGCAATAGGAAAAGCATACCTCTGTACGTACCATCCTGGATCATCGGAACCGCGTCCATCCGTACAATTCGCTCTCTTGGGTTATAAATACTTCGTTCTTCATGAATCGGCTCCCGGCTTAACACCCCTTCTTCAAGCAGACGGGTTAGCTCATAATGCCGTTTTAACTCTTTGTACGAATGACCCGCCATTTCACCGTTACTGACATCAAGCATTCGCTCTGAAGCTCGATTAAGCAGCGCAATCTCTTCTTCCGCATTGATCATTATGATGCCGCCCGTCATATTATCCAGCACGCTTTGCAGCAGATCCTCATTATCACGAATCGTCTTAAGCTGGTCTTGAAGACTGTCTGCCATCGCATTAATCGCTGTAGCCAGCTGTCCAACTTCATCTTTACGCTTCAAATGAACTCTGGCATCATAATCCAGATCGGTAATCCGCCGGGCGACTCTTGTGATTTGCTCCAGCGGGGAAGTCATGCTTGAAGCTACTTTATAGCTCACAATAGTTGCTGACAAGAACAAGATAATTAGACCTGCAGCCATGATCATCCAAGCATGCTTAAGACCTTGCGTTACAGCATCAAGTCCCATTGAGACCCGAATATAGCCGTCAAATCCCTGATCAGAAGTTACCTTTCCAGCCACATATAACATCTCATGCTTTAGAGTTTCGCTGTAACGGATTGCCCGTCCAGTTCCCTCTTTCGCAGCCCCTATCTCTTCTTCACGATTGGAGTGGTTGTCCATTTCCAAGGGGTTTTTCTCAGAATCGCCAATTACTTTACCCGACTTTGTAATAAACGTTATCCGAGAATCTAAAAGTTTAGAAATATGCTCCGCCTGTTCAGTGTAATACGGGATCGCATTCGAAGAATTCATATCAACAAATTCCAGTGTGCCTGAGAGCAAGCTTATTTCCCGGGACATATTCTCTTCCAGAGCAGTTATATGGGAGCTCTTAAACAGATGAGCCATCGTAAATCCAGTACCAATCATGGAAATACCGATTAAGGCCATAAGTATAAACGTAAGACGAGCGCGAAACGGTTTCATCTGAAATTTGCCTCTCCCTTTATCATTGTATCTTTTATCCTAACTTCATTTTCTTCAAAATACCAGTACGACTATGACCGTGACATAAGCCCCCCAGAGTAGATTATATAAAAATAACAGCCCGAGTTGATTAACTCTGGACTGTTACTTTGTATTACTTTTGTAAAAACACATGAGTTTATTCTGTACGGGTGGCAAGAAACCACTGATTACCCTGACGGTCTCTAACCCCTGCTCCTCTTTCTCCATAGGATTTATCCAGTGGTTCTTCAATAATAGAAGCCCCGGCATCCAGGCACTTGCGGTAGGTCTCATCAACATTTCTTACATAAAGATGAATGGCAAGCTGTACCGGTGAATACTTTTCATTCGCTTCGGAAATCTCAATGATGGAATCACCGATTCTGACCTCGGCATGCCTAATCCTTCCCTCATCATTTCGCAGCATATCAATAATTTTGGCATCAAAGCAGTGCACAACAAAATCTATCAATTGGTCTGCATCTTCCGCAATAAAATACGGCGTAACGTTAAGAAACCCATTTCTAATATAATGTGGTGCCATTCGTTGTCCTCCTTTAGACAGGTAAAAACGCCTTCGGCGTTCCTTAAAGATCATTTATAGTCTGGACATATAAATCCTTATAATTTGATTAAAACCCATGGAAAAGCCATTCAGAGAATCTGCCTTCCTCATGACTTATCCACCGGTTGTAACCCCATTTATTTAAACACTGGCTCCTTGAATTGAGTCAATTTAGCTGCAGAATCTTTTTCCACATCCGCATGCAGACTGTTGCCGTGAGCATCCATCGTCACAATCGCTGCAAAACCCTCCACATCGAGATGCCACATCGCCTCAGGAATACCAAATTCCATAAAATCAACAGCGTTGACCTTCTTAATGCACTCTGCATAATACTGGGCGGCTCCACCAATCGCATTGAGGTATACCCCGCCGTGCTCCTGTAAGGCTTTTAACGTTTTTGGACCCATACCACCTTTTCCGATGACTGCACGGATTCCAAATTTTTTGATAATATCGCCTTGATAAGGCTCTTCACGAATGCTCGTAGTTGGGCCCGCAGCTTTTACATGCCAGCCTTCCTCATCTTTCATCATCACAGGACCACAATGATAAATCACAGCCCCTTCCAGATCTACCGGAGACTCATGATCCATTAAATATTTGTGCAAAGCATCACGGCCTGTATGCATTTCACCGGATAAAATAACCACGTCTCCAACACGCAGACTACGGATATCCTCTTCACTTATCGGCGTTGTAAGACGTACTTCCCGCGATTCAGAGGCTGGGCTGTTAGCTCCCTCAGCAATTACTGCTTCAGATTCATGTGCCCCTTCATCATCTACAGATATCCCTGTACCACTCTCATACAACCAATCCTCTATATTGCCTGTGGATGGATCAACCAGCACCCCTTGGCGGCGGAAGGCCCAACAGTTATAAGCAACGGATACGAAAAAGCTAGCTGGCAGACGATTCATTACGCCAACCTTACAGCCCAGCAGCGATACTTCACCACCAAAGCCCATCGTGCCAATTCCAAGCTTGTTAGCATTCTCCATAATATAGTCTTCCAGCTTACTAAGGTCTTCTATTGGATTAACATCCTCCACTTTGCGGAACAGCTGCTTCTTAGCCAGCTCGTAGCCAGTCGTACGGTCACCGCCGATACCCACGCCAATAAAACCGGCACTGCAGCCTTGTCCCTGCGCCTGATATACCGCGTGTAAAATACATTTACGGATTCCGTCCAGATCCCGGCCCGCTTTGCCGAGTCCTTCTAATTCTGCCGGGAGACTGTATTGAATATTTTTATTCTCGCAGCCTCCACCCTTCAGAATAAGTCTAACGTCTATTTTATCCTCTTCCCATTGTTCGAAATGAATGACTGGTGTGCCTGCACCCAAGTTATCTCCGCTATTCTCACCTGTTAATGAATCTACAGAATTGGGACGAAGTTTACCATTCTTGGTCGCTCGTACAATGGCATTATGAATATCTTTTTTCATCTCAATCTGATTGATTCCCACAGGGGTGTGAATGATAAATGTAGGCATTCCCGTATCCTGACAGATCGGAGACACTTGCTGCTCAGCCATTCCGATATTTTGCGCAATCGTGGTTAAAGCAAGACCGGACCGGGTAGCCCTGTCTTCCAGCGCGCGACCTTTTGCAACTGCCCGGCGTACATCTCCCGGCAAATTCGTGGAAGTTTCTACGATAAGGTTATAAATACTGTCTTCAAAATGCTGCATCTTCATTCAAGCTCCTCTCGGCAGTTCCAGGTTATCTAAAGTTTGATACAATTAGTATAATAATATCATACCTAGCACCGCATGAAAGGGGTTACTTTAAAATTGAGCTACCATTTTTCTGCCTATCTATATCGTCTTCAGTATATTCAGCGCTGGAGCTTGATGCGCAGCACCGCACCGGAGAACGTCGCTGAGCATTCTTTTCATGTTGCATTGCTCACACATATGCTCTGTTCCATCGGTAATGTTCATTTTGGACGTTCACTAAACGCAGAACGAGCAGCAACCCTAGCTCTGTTCCATGATGCCAGCGAAGTGTTCACAGGTGACATCGCCACGCCGGTAAAATACAACAATCCTCGCTTGCTCACCAGCTTCCGGGAAATGGAGAAAGTTGCGGCTGATCGCTTAACTGGAATGATTCCATCAGAGCTGAAAAGCATCTACACTCAGCTTATACGACCGGAAGACAGCCCTCCCGATTCGGAAGACATTCTGCTGCACAGCTATGTGAAAGCCGCTGATCGGCTGGATGCTTATTTGAAATGCGTATGGGAAGTTGCTGCAGGAAACCGAGAATTTGCCGCCGCGAAGGAGCAGACAGCAGCAAAACTTCGTGGGCTTGACCTGCAGGAATTGGATTATTTTCTGACTCATATGGCACCGAGTTTCGAAATGTCTCTCGATGAGCTCTCTGCCGGAAACTAAACACCCTCTATACAATAAAAAATGGACCTCCGCATGAATCTCGCAGGGGTCCATTAGTGATTAATAATTGATAATACAAGCGTTACGTTGTTGATTCGGTCAGGATATCCCAGTCTTTAAAAATGGGCTGCAAACCCTTCGTATATAGCATTTTCGTAATCTCCTGCACACTACGGCTATCGGATATTTCGAATTGCGGAGTTCCCCCTGCATTAGTGTGACCGCCCACCTCAGTAGTGACCCCGGCTGACATCTTTGTTATTCCTAGATGAATTAAATGATCGCGTAGAGAGGCAGGCTCTCGTGTAGATAAAGTAATGCCAGAACGGGGTAAAAATAACCGGTATGCCAAAATAATCTGCACTAGCGATCGGTCGGTAACATCACACTCCGGGTTAAATTCCCCTAAATAAGGCCGAAACCGTGGAGGTGACAGACTGATCTCGCAATCTGGATACCGATCCTGCAAATAGCGGGCATGCATGGCACTTTGGAATGCCTCTTGCCGCCAATCATACATCCCGAGCAACGTACCAATATTCACAGAACGAAAACCTGCCTGACAGCCGCGTTCAGGTGCATCCAGGCGATTCCGGTAGTTTCTTTTAGGCCCTTTAACATGCAGCTTTCTGTAAGTCTCCTGGTGGTACACCTCTTGGTATAGTGTTAATCCATCCACCCCTGCTTGAAGAAGCTCTTTATATTCTGCAGTTGATAGAGGATTTATCTCAATACTGACAGAGGAAAAAAATTCCCTGAGTACATCTACGCAATCCTTAATATATGAGACAGGATTCTCCCGGCGCGATTCACCAGTCAAAATGAGGATATGCCGCAGACCTGTAGCTGCAATCTTCTCAGCCTCCCTGCGAACCTCCTCCAAGGACAGCTTTTTGCGCGGAAAATCATAAATGGAGCTGAAGCTGCAGTAGGTACAATGATTCACACAAAAATCCGCAAGATACATCGGTGTGAACAGCTGCATCGAATAACCAAAATGTGCACGGGTCAGTCGCTGTGCAGCCAACGCCATCTCCTCTAGCAGCGGCGTTGCTGCCGGAGAGAGCAATGCCAGCAAATCATTTTCGTTCAGCTTGTCTTTTCCAAGCGCCCGCCTAACGTCATCCTCCCGGAACTCCTTCCACAGCTGCTCATAAGGATACTGCTCCAAGCGGGCCAGTGTGTCAAAAAAGCTCATGCTAATCCTCCCTCCTTTCGTGACCTATCAAATTCAGTTCAAAAATCCAGTCAACGGTGACGAAGCAAAAGCAACTTCTTCTACAGGACCGAGTCCTGCCAAATAAGCTTTGCGGCCAGCGGATATCGCCTCGCGGAACGCTTCCGCCATGACGAGCGGATTACGTGCCGTTGCAATAGCCGTATTAAGCAGAACAGCAGCGGCCCCCATCTCCATTGCTTCCGCCGCTTCCGAGGGCTTGCCAATCCCGGCGTCTATAATAATCGGCAAATTCACTTCTTCAATAAGAATACGCACAAGCTCCTTGGTGCGCAGGCCGCGATTCGTTCCGATCGGCGCACCAAGCGGCATCACAGCAGCAGCACCGGCATCTCTCAGACGTAAAGCAGCCGAAAGGTCCGGACTCATATAAGGCAGTACTACAAAACCCTCCGTTGCTAAAATCTCTGTAGCTCGTATGGTCTCCAGATTATCTGGAAGCAGGTATTTCTGATCATTGATCACTTCGATCTTGACCCAGTTCCCCAGTCCCGCAGCTCTTGCTAATCTTGCAATACGGACTGCCTCTTCCGCTTTACGCGCTCCTGAGGTATTAGGCAGAAGAGTCATGTGACCGGGAATGTGGTTCATGATATTTTCTGCTCCACCTTGCGGGTCCACTCGGCGAAGCGCTACAGTAATCACCTGAGAACCAGAGCTAGCAATCACTTCGGGGATCAGCGTATTCCGGCTATATTTTCCGGTTCCGATAAATAATCTACTGGTTAATTCGATGCCGCCAATATGTAACGGGTCATGCATGAAATTACCTCCCTTTGGTTCTTATAAATTTCTCAAAATTCTATACCGCTCCATCTCAACCCCCACCAACAAAGTGCACCAGTTCCAAACGATCATCCTCGCTCAGAGCAGTACTTTCATAATTCTCCTTACTGACAATTTCTCCATTCAGCTCAATGATCATCAGACGACCCGACCACTCAGGAAGACTGATCAAATCAGCTATAGTTTGAATACCACCAGAACACTCTGCGGATTTCCCGTTAATCAACAGCTTCATTCTGAATCACCCCCTTCGCCCATGCTGTTACCTTCAGGCTATGAATGAACCGCCTTATGAATAGCTTTGGCGGCCTCATAAGGATCATCCGCTCCACAAATACCGGACATCACAGCAACTCCTGCCGCACCTTTCCTGATGATCTGCGCCGCATTAGCGGGGCTAATTCCGCCAATCGCAATTACAGGAATAGAGCTGGTCTTCACCGTTTCTGCAAGCAGCTCTAACCCACGTGCGGGCAGCCCTAACTTGCTATCCGAGGGAAATACATGACCAAACAAGCAATAATCAGCTCCCTGCTCTGAGGCATTCGCCGCTTCTTCCGGAGAATGAACCGATCTCCCCAGCCGAAGCTGAGGTGCAATTCGCCGGGCTGTAACCGGACTCAGACTGTGCCAAGCCAACTGAACCCCCGCGGCACCAGCTGCCAAGGCTACATCGATCCGGTCGTTGATTATCAGTTTGGTAGCGGGCATACCGGCAGCCAACAGCTGCTGTGCCGCAGCGAGCAGTTCGCATGCAGGACATTGCTTATCTCTCAGGTGAATATAATCGACCCATGTCTGCACCGTGACAGCTAGTTCAACAAAATGTCTCAGCTGTAGCTTGCCGTCTGATATTAGATGGATCTCAGCTTGCAACATCACGATCTCCTCTCTCACTTCCCTGTAGGTCAGTAAAAAACAAAAAAACTGCCCCCGTAAGGAAGGCAGTCAGAATCTGTATATAGACGGCACTACAAATAGCCCGATAACAGAAATTCGTTCTCCACTTCCCTACGCTGGTCTTAACCAGATCAGGTTCAAAGGGTCCGGAAATCCATTCCGTCTCAGCCAATCGGCACCCCTAGTGACATAAATATACAATTTTAAAATGCTAACGTGGTTATAGTAACATATTTTTTTATTGAAATACACCCATTTATTCACATTAGCTGTTCTAATCTAACCGTTTACTACCTCGCCACCATTTACATGAATAACCTGTCCAGTCACATAACTGGAATCGTCAGAGGCCAGATATACATAGGCTGGTGCCAGCTCTTCTGGTTGTCCAGGCCGTTTCATAGGCTGTGTACCTCCAAACTCGCTAACCTGTTTTGCATCAAAGGTAGAGGGAATCAGCGGTGTCCAGATTGGACCTGGTGCAACACCGTTTACCCGTATGCCCTTCTCTGCCAGATTCGTGGACAAGGATCGTGTGAAGCTAAGAATAGCTCCTTTAGTTGATGAATAGTCCAGCAGCTGCGGGCTTCCGCGATAAGCGGTAATTGAAGTTGTATTTATAATTGTAGATCCTGCTTTTAAATGAGGCATAGCTGCTTTTGTTAAATAGAACATCGCAAATATATTCGTACGGAAAGTACGCTCAAGCTGCTCGGAAGTAATATCCTCGATCTTAGCTTGCGGATGTTGCTCTGCCGCGTTATTGATGAGAATATCAAGCTTTCCTAAGCCCTCCACCGTCTGTTTAATAAGATCCTTACAGAATTTCTCGTCACCGATATCACCTGGAATTAGGATACATTTGCGGCCTTCCTGCTCGACCTGACGTTTAGTTTCCTCTGCATCTGAGTGTTCATTAAGATATGAAATGACCACATCAGCGCCTTCTTTAGCAAAAAGCACAGCAACTGCACGCCCAATTCCGCTGTCTCCACCGGTAATTAACGCCGCCTTGTCTTGCAGTTTACCTGCTGCTTTATAATTTGCCGGCTCGTATTTGGGCAGCGGCGTCATTTCACTCTCAATCCCTGGCTGATGATGCTGCTCCTGTGGGGGTAAGGTTTTTGTAGCTTGTTTATTGTTGCCTGACATCTTCCCTATCTCCTCTCGTTAAGCAAATTGATAGTTAACTGATCGTCTTAGGATGGCACAACTATGCACGTTTATACGCTGGGTTTGTCATTTTCTTAAATCGCTTTACGAATCTTACTTACCACAATGAAAGTAGAAATAAACAACCACGAGAGATACACTGCTGTAAGTGGAGAGGAATTCACTGCATACAAATAGACACAGCATCGCTGCTGTGCCTTGAATTGTTCACCCTGACTATTTTAGAGAAGAAACATGATTTTCTGCATTCACTTCATGTTCCAGCACCCACATAAAGTAAAGAGCTTTGGCCGCTTTCTCCCGGGTCACTATTGCTTTAGGTTCTAGTTCTGTCCCATTGACCATTTCGCCTCTGGTAATCCCCACTTCAGATCTAATGAGTCCTAATTCATATGCACTTTTCACTTTTGAAATTAAATAAGGAGAAATGTCCCCTGTATCAACAAGCTGCGTCCAGGATACAAGAGGATAGTACATCGCACCTCTAGCTCCTGGCTCCAGATTCGAATCATAGCCAGGAGCTCCTGGCACTACTGCTGTGCCGTTATAATCAGTCATGTACTTAGGTTTATTAGCAAACTTTATTTGGTAAACGTCATAGAGTATAGCACCCATCGTTTCACGTGACAGCTTACCTTTCGGATAATAGGCAAGATCTGATCTTTCCACTTTCATTAACTTAGAAATACTGCGTGTGAATTCAGCAACTGTCATCTCCGTATCCGGATTAAAATTCCCTTGACGGTCTTTGCCCATTACTCCCAGCTGGATTAATTTCTCAATTTGATTACGGTAATATGCAGCTTCCCCGGTCGTCGTATCATTCGTTATTTCCGGAAAAATCTTACCCCAGTTCCCTGTTAGTGCCGCATGCTTAACGTTCCCTTTAAGGTAAGGAGTAATGGAGGCAGCAGTAGAATCGCCAGTAGCACCTTTCTCTACAAGCTCCGTAACAATCATCCGCGAAAATTGTTTGGAGAGCGCTTCTTTAAAATGAGTCCCATCGACTTTCTTTGAAGGATGCCCGTTAGCGTAACTTCCGTCATTTGTTTTGCCTGGCGTTTCTCCGGCTTCAATAGACATGAAGAGGGCTGTTATTGCTTCTACACCGATCTCGTTATAATATTTCAGACTTTCCGAGTTAAGGTCAATAAGTGTAACTCCAGATTCATCTGCGACCCGTTTAAGAATATCTACAAACTTTCTTGATTTAAAAGAATTTTCATAGATATATCCCGGACTTGCATTCCCTTTAATTCTGGACATTGGGGTTACCAGTACTGGTATCATGCCCCGGGCTTGAATCGCAGGGAGATAAACTTCTTTAAGATAATTTTCATACATTGCTTCTGTCGAACCTCTGCCGTAACGTCTGAACTCATCTGCGCTCTCATCATTGTGTCCGAATTGAATAAACACATAATCTCCAATGCTGCCATTCAGTAAAATGTCGTTCAGTCGTCCTTCTGTATAGGCATTTTTAAACGAGCGTCCTCCCATGGAATAGTTAGTTACACTCAATTTATGTTGATTAAACATACTGCCAATAATCTGGCCCCAACCACTCATTGGTGCTTCGTCGAAGGTGTAGGACTTGACCGTGGAATCTCCAAGTATAAATAAATTCGGAAGAGCACCAACTGCTCTATGCTGTGGCAAAATCGGTTCCAGTATGATCTCCTCAATCCCCACAGCTGTGTTCACTTTGTTCGGTTCGATCTCAATATCTATATGATCACGGCCGTTTACATACGTATAAGTCCACTCTTTCCCTTTGGCTACAGCCGTATGCTTGACGGGTACAAGCTTTGCAGCGTCCCAATGTCCACTTTTCAACAAGCGGCTGGTCTGCATTCCTGATACTGACACGATCCCATCCTCTGCGTCAGAAGTCGTTTTTACATATACGTTGTAGGTTCCAGGGGGAGCATCCATTCGAAACGCCATTCCGTAGTTGTTATAATTATCTTTCTCAGATTTAGGTTCAGCAAAAAAAATAGGTTCTGTGATGAAAAAACCTGTTCCATCGGATGTAATTGAGTCGGTGTGCACTTCTCTGGCGGGTAAAGCGTTGGTCTCTTGAACAAAACCATAACCTAAAGATGAGTCATACAATTGTGCACCGCGATTAGGATCATACCTAACGGATTGATATCCTGTTTTAACTTGGTTTGTAAAATTAAACTTGTATACGCTTGCAATTTGGGTTGGAGGTTGCCTCTCTGCCTCATCTTTTAATAGGGATGCCTCTGTTTTACCGTGAGTAAGAGTCAATGAAGCCATAAGTAAAGAAGATAAGATTAGTATATTCCTACACAGCTTTCTCACTTCATTACACTTCCTTCCGTTTCTCGAAATACTTCCCTAGGTCCCTCCATTATCCCTGTTCTCTGAAGTGATTCAAATGATGATTTCATTCTTTTTTTTGACCTTTTGTAACGAAAACCATGGAATGATCAACGGCTCACACTGCAAAATGGTCATATGTATAGGTATCCTTGATATAATTAAGAACATCCCTATTGATCCTAAGGAGGAGAACTCCTATCGCTTACAAAGTCAGCTTTCCGAACATTATAAGTACACTGCAGCTGATCGGTGTTCATTATCGTGTAGCAGAACCTGGGTGGGCATACCCTGATCATCATCACAAAATCTTCGAACTATTGTATTGCTACGACGGCAACTCCCATCAATATGTAGAAGGAAGTTCCATTGCCTTTGGTAAAGGAGATTGGTTAATTATTCCGCCTGGCTTACGTCATTATGTAGTTAATTCTGGCCTAAGCAACTATATCTACTTCTCCTTTCATTTCGATATTGACGATTTAAAGTTTCGTGATTGGTTTCAGTCTCAAGCTGTACAGAAATGGAATAACCAGCAAATGCAGCATTCGGAATTAAATCACCAACTGGAACATTTGGATGAATTTATTAAGAACAATATTCTCGCCACGACGGCCTCCACTGGATTTCCCGAGGAAATTGAAGAAATGATTCTTGTAAAAGAAAGGCTTCGTTTGCAAGCGATCATCCTGATGATTTTGACTGAACTCATTGATGTACAGCTCTCGAATTCGGAGAATTCCAACACAGCGCGACAAGCAAACTCTTTGTACGAGGTGGAAACTGCTCATCAGATCGAAAAATATATTGCAGCCAATATTCATTTGCCGGAGCTCACGGTTAATTTGATTGCTGAGCAGCTTTGCTTAAGTCGGGTGCAGTGCCATAAGTTGTTTACAAAGATATATAAGATATCTCCTAGGCAGTACATAACTAACCTAAGATTAAAGAAGTCAAAACATTTGCTGCTTCATACCGATTTAAAAATACAGAGGATTTCTGAACAACTCGGGTTTGCTTCCCAGAGCCACTTCAGCCGACAATTCAAACGATGGACGGGTGTTTCTCCGTTAAATTACCGGCCGAAATCTTATACGAATCCTATCAGGAAAGACTAATTTGGTCATAAAAAACTGCACTCCAATTGTAAGTTCTTGTCTAACAATTGGGGTGCAGTTCAGATAGTTTATTAGTTTGGAATTAATTTCACTTCAGTTGAAGCAGCTTCGCCTTAAGTTCTATAATCTTATTCACCAGTTCTCCAGAAAGCACTTTCTATTGATCTTCGGTTAGTTTCATATACCAATCACACGCTCAGTTTACTGCAGGTTCATTATCCAAAGTTAACTGCCCCACTGTCGAAAGCTTATTTATTTTGAAAGCGAATGTATCTACCTCTGTTGATCAGTTAAAATGGCTTGTCCCTGATAGTAACCCAACACCTTCTACGAGATCGGGCTTTTTCTCAAAAGAGGAGCCTTTACCTCCTTGGTTCACTGTTGCAGCTAAGATTTGACCTTGCCCAGTTACCTTTGTGACTGCATCCAAAATAAGTTTAGCCACAGAAGTCCCTTGTCCCAGTTGAATGAATGCGCCAGATTGTACGGTTACTGTTTTAATTTGAGTTGTTCCTTCAGCTACAAGACTTACTTTTCCGCCTTTTTTCTGAACAACAACTTCCCCCAAAATAGAATCTTTAAAATGAATTGAATTAGCGCCGCCACCCTTAACGATAACTTTTCCTTTTACAGTTACGTTTTCTAAGGAAACATCACCTTCACCAACGCCTTCATTTATACGCAAATCTCCGAGTACAAGGAAATTCTTAAGCGTAACCCCATATGTATTCACTGTAACGCCTTCATCAAAAGCCGGTGCAGTAGGGTCTTCGCCACCAAAAACCCCAGCCTCATTGATCTCCATTGCACCACCCAGCTTGGTAGTTAATGGCTCTATTATAGTTACCACCTCAGCACGGGTGATCGCTTGTAGTGGAGCAAAATTACCACTCGGGTAACCTTTCATAATTCCACTATTAATCATTGCCCCTACCTTACTCGCATTCCATGCTGCTATCTGATCGCGATCTTTGAACTTATTGAGTGCCGAGAGATCTGAAGCATCTTCTAATTTTAGAAGATCACTGATAATTACAGCAGCCTCCTGGCGGGTAAGCGGATCATTTGGGCGAACTTTATCTCCATATCCTTTTATGTAACCTGCTGAGGCAGCCTTGGCAAACTCTTCATAAATCCAACCCGTAGTAGGCACATCAGTAAATCTCACCGGCATACTCCCCCTAATATCGAAAGAGCGATTTATAAGTGTGACAAATTCAGCCCTCGTGATGCCTTGGTCAGGCTTTACTGATCCGTCTGCGAAACCCTTTAACCATCCCTTATCTAACCAGCTCTCGATCTGCTTCTGCGCCCAGTGGCTCTCATAGTCTTTGACCGAGTTGCCAGTAGCTGCGGATGCCAAGCTTAACAAACTGAATAGCAGACTGAATCCCAGACTTACACTCACAATCTTTCTTAAATACACATCCATTCAAACTCCCCGCAATCTCTCAAATAATAAAATAATTGTAAAATCCATCCAAACACATTTATATTACTCTATCACTACATAATTGAAAATATATAATTAGAGATTTTTTAAATAATTAGGTTTTATTAACATACGAAAAACCCGCTCTCCATTACGGAGGCGGGTATAATTCGCTATAGATTAAACTATATCGTTAAACACCATGAAGAATACCATTAGTAGCAATGACACCGTAAGCAGTGCACTAAGTGTGCGCAATTTGCCAGTCTCTGCGCTAACGTCGCGGTTCTCACGAATTCCAGCTGCTGCAAGACGCAAAGGCTTGCTCATAATACCGCCAAGTGCAAACATCGCTAGCAATAACACAACAACAATAATCATCCACGCTACTGAATAATCACCTTTGGTCATCATATAACCGCCTGTAAGGAGTTGGATCACCAATCCATACTGCGCAAAACGATTAAATCCGGTTACTGCACTTAACGTTCCTTCTTTAGCCCCAGACGACAGTTTCTCTGCACGTCCTAGGATGAAGGGTAGCACAAGGTAGAAGCCAAGTGCCAAGGTTCCGATCATATGTAAGAAAAACAACACGTTCCAATCCATAACATATCTCCTCCGATTTAACTGTGATAATAGTTACATTTAATTATACCCATTATTGCTTGAGAAGAAAAGGAAACCCCCATTTTAAGTGAACAAAATGGGGGTTTCTTCATACCTCTGTCACAATCTATACAGTTAGCACAGCTGTTACGCTACGCACGGATTCAGCAGACTTATCTAAAGCCGCTTTTTCCTCAGCTGTAAGCTCGAGTTCAAAAATTTTCTCAATACCATTGGCACCAAGTAACGCCGGAACACCCATGAACAGGTTATCGTAGCCATATTCTCCTTCGAGCAAAGCGATAACCGGAATGATCCGTTTTTTGTCCTTCAAGATAGCTTCCGCCATCTGAACTAAAGAAGCCGCTGGTGCATAATAAGCACTACCATTTCCTAAGAGGTTAACAATCTCTCCGCCACCTACACGTGTACGTTGCACAATCTCATCAATACGCTCTGCAGATATCAATGTATCAATTGGAATGCCGCCGACACTGGAATACCTTACGAGCGGTACCATATCATCGCCGTGTCCGCCTAATACGAAACCACGTACATCTTCAACAGATACCTTCAGCTCTTGTGCAATAAACGTGTTATAACGGGCTGTATCCAGCACTCCGGATTGTCCAATTACGCGACTCTTCGGAAAACCCAGCGCATTAAATGCCGCATAGGTCATAGCGTCAACTGGATTACTCAGAATGATTACGATGGAATCTGGTGCTACACGTTTTATGTTCTCGCATACCGACTTCACAATACCTGCATTGGTGTTCACGAGATCATCGCGACTCATTCCAGGTTTACGGGCAATCCCTGCAGTGATGATTACAATATCTGAATCCGCAGCATCTTCATAGCTTGAGGTTCCTGTAATTTGACTGTCAAATTTCTGTACAGGACCTGCTTCCAGCATATCTAGTGCCTTCCCCTTGGTTGTGTTCTCCATTTGTGGGATATCAAGCAGCACAACGTCACCAAGCTCCTTTTGAGCAAGCATAAGAGCTGTAGTAGCCCCAGTAAAACCGGCACCTACAACTGTAATTTTATAACGTTTGATTGCCAAGGATTCTCCTCCTAGAACGGTGTCGGTATAGCTTGTATTAGCTAAACTTCAATATATTCAGTTGGTTGAGCCAGCCTATCTTAGAGGTGATTAATAATCTCGTCGGCAAATGCAGAGCATTTCAGTTCAGTTGCGCCTTCCATCAGGCGGGCAAAGTCATAAGTCACGGTTTTGTTATTAATAGCTGTTTCCATACCTTTATAAATCAGATCTGCTGCTTCCTGCCAACCCAGATGCTCCAGCAACATTACGCCGGACAGAATCACGGAACCAGGGTTCACAACATCTTTGTCTGCATATTTAGGTGCGGTGCCATGAGTGGCTTCAAAAATCGCATGTCCAGAAATATAGTTAATGTTCGCTCCAGGAGCGATACCGATACCGCCGATTTGCGCAGCAAGCGCGTCAGACAGGTAATCCCCGTTCAGGTTCAAGGTAGCAATAACATCAAAATCAGTCGGACGAGTCAGAACTTGTTGCAATGCGATATCCGCAATGGCATCCTTGATGATAATTTTGCCCGCAGCTTCAGCATCCTTCTGAGCAGCATTGGCAGCAGCTTCACCTTCACGTTCTTTAATCACATCGTATTGATTCCAAGTGAAGACCTTATCTCCGAACTCTTGCTCAGCAACTTCATAACCCCAGTTTTTGAAGGCACCTTCAGTGAACTTCATGATGTTTCCTTTGTGCACAAGCGTTACGCTCTTGCGTCCGTGTTTGATCGCATATTCAATAGCAGCGCGTACTAAACGTTTCGAACCTTCGGAGGATACTGGTTTGATACCAATACCAGAAGTTTCAGGGAAACGGATTTTGTTAACTCCCATCTCTTTTTGCAGGAATTCGATGACTTTCTTCACTTCAGCAGAACCTTCTTGATATTCAATCCCTGCATAAATATCCTCCGTATTCTCACGGAAAATAACCATATCCACCAGCTCAGGACGTTTAACAGGAGAAGGAACCCCTTCGAAATAACGAACTGGACGCAGACATACGTACAAATCCAACTCTTGACGCAAAGCTACGTTCAATGAACGAATACCGCCTCCGATTGGAGTCGTAAGTGGACCTTTAATAGCTACAAAATATTCACGGATTGCCTCCAAAGTATCATTTGGCAGCCATTCGCCATATGTATTGAAGGCTTTTTCGCCAGCAAAAACTTCGTACCAAGCGATTTGCTTTGTGCCGTTATAAGCTTTAGTTACTGCTGCATCAAGTACGCTTTTGGAAGCCTTCCAAATATCACGGCCTGTGCCGTCACCCTCAATAAAAGGAATGATTGGATGATTAGGAACCTGCAGTTTACCATCTTTAATTGTGATTTGTTCGCCTTCTGTTGGCAGATCGAATTTTTCTAGTTTCAACATTTGAGTATATTCCTCCTAAAGTTTTGTGGGATTTAATTTCTCATGGACAAGCCTCGAACAAAACTCTCTACGTATGAATATGCATTATTGCATATATTCTAGGGTTCATTCTACTAAACTTTAGGAGCAGCCCGCAAGGCTGCCCTTCTATCTTTCGTCTACTGGAACGTATTTCTGTTCAATCATACCTGTGTATTCTGCACGTGGCCGGATAATACGGTTATCTGTATATTGCTCCAGAATATGTGCAGTCCAGCCTGAAGTCCGGCTAATTGCAAAGATAGGAGTGAACAGCTCACGTTCAATACCCAGCTGTGTATAAACTGATGCCGAATAGAAATCAACATTCGGTTTAAGTCCCTTTTGTCCGGTAATCAATTCCTCGATATTTACGGACATATCATACAGCGTAGTATCATTTTTCATTGTGCCAAGTTCAAGTGACATTTTCATCAGGTGTTTAGCACGTGGATCACCATTTTTGTATACTCTATGGCCGAAGCCCATGATCTTCTCGCGGTTATCCAGCTTCTTACGAATATAAGGTTCAACCGCTTCCAAACTTCCGATCTCTTCAAGCATCTTCATAACGGCTTCATTCGCCCCACCGTGAAGTGGACCCTTTAGTGCGCCGATAGCGGAGGTCACGCCGGAATAAATATCGGACAAGGTTGCAACCGTAACTCTGCCTGCAAAAGTTGAAGCATTCAGCTCATGGTCCGCATGAAGCACAAGTGCGGTATCAAGCGCTTTAACAGATACACTGTCAGGCTCTTTTCCCCATAACATATACAGGAAGTTCTCGGCAATCGAGACGCCTTCTTTAGGAGCCACAGGTTCCAGACCTTTGCGAATACGCGATAGGGCCGCCACAACCGTCGAGAGCTGTGCCTGTAGTTTTACTGCTTTAATCTCGTTAGCTTCTCTACTCATATCGTCAGCCGCTTCATCATAGAGAGCAAGGCTTGATACAGCAGTCCGCAATGCTGCCATGGTGTTGGTGTCTTTTGGATAGAGCTTCATTTGCTCGATGACTGGCTCAGGAATCCGTGCGAAAGCACTGAAATCCCGTTTGAGCGCTTCCAGCTCTGGTGTTGTTGGTAGACTGCCAAACCACAATAAATAAGCTGTTTCTTCGAAGGTAGCATTTTCTGCGAGATCATCAATATCATAACCACGGTAAGTGAGTACCCCATCCACAATAGAGCTAATGGATGAAGTTGTTGCAACGATACCTTCCAAGCCTTTGGTAGCTGTCATAGCATATCTCTCCTTTGCCAACAAGGTATAAAAAGCATTCTCGGTTTCATGTAAACATTTACAATTTAAAGCATTGAAAAATCTAAGGAGTGCAGTTCAAGGACATATCCGGCGAGGATGTTGTCTGACTTTCGTAATCGAATCTTTATTCATCATACTGGATTTTGTCGGTTATGTGAACAATGTGGAAGCTTTGCAGCGCATCAAATGATTTTATCACAGAGATAGAAAAAAACTTCTAAACCCTTGATTCACAGTTGAGATTTTAGTTTATAGCATCCGGTTCAGCCCAATATTTATCCTGTTTCCTAGTCTTTAAATAGGTTCTATGAATATATATGAAGACGAGCTTTTATTCCCCTGCATCCGCAGGAATGAAGGAGGTGTAGATCTTCGTATGGACCGATTAGCATTAAAAAGACTGCTGCGCGGCCTGTGGGTCGTTCTGGCTACCTCTATCCTCCTGCTGGCAATCTATTTATTGCTTCCGCTGTTATACCCCCTCCTGCTCGCTTGGTTGCTCGCTTATATCATGCATCCACTAGTGTTGATTCTTAAAGGCCTTAAGCTCCCAGCGTGGCTGGCGGTGTCGCTCTCGCTGCTATTTTACATAGGCGGAACCGCACTAGTACTGACCGCGATGATTACTAGGCTAGTGAAAGAATTGATCGTGCTGCTGCAGACCTTTAATCTTCATACGGACCAATGGAGAGAGCTTCTGCTGTCCTTGAGCCAGAATGCAAGCATACAGAATATCATTAACCAGATAAATCAGTTCTACCGCGACAATCCTGACTATCACGCCACCATTGACAGCAATATCAGCAGAACAACGGAAACCGTTGGTTACGCAGTTACGCAAGTGGTGACCGGATTTTTTAATGTGATCTTAAAGCTGATCTCCGCTCTACCCAGTATGGGTACAATTCTTATCGTGGTCGTTCTCGCTGCCTTTTTTATTAGTACTAGCTGGGAAAGACATAATGCCAAACTCACAGGCTGGCTGCCAGCCCCATTCTTAAAGCCGGTATCGGGTATCTGGCGGGATCTGCGAAAAGCTCTCTTCGGCTATCTCCGGGCTCAGCTAATCCTGATCTCCATTACAGCGGTCATTGTCGTGATCGGGTTGCTGCTCTTGGGTGTAAAATCTGCTTTCGCTATTGGCTTAATGATTGGTTTTGTGGATCTGTTGCCTTATTTAGGGGTTGGAATCGTAATGATTCCTTGGGCGTTATACTCTTACATGACAGACAATCTGGCACTGGGGATCGGACTTACTATCCTATATGCCGTTATCCTTGTAACCCGCCAAGTGCTTGAGCCGAAAGTGCTCGCCAGCAGCATTGGGCTTGATCCCCTTGCTATGCTGGTCGGTATGTTTGCAGGTTTGCAGCTGTTCGGTATGCTTGGGCTGATCATCGGTCCCGTTATTCTAGTTATTCTTGTAGCCTTTAACCGAGCAGGTGTATTTCACGCATTACACAGCTATATTGTCAGCGGAAGACTAAGATAATAAACAATACCCTACAATTCTTGGAATAGCAAAACAGAGCGGCTCCTATCAATGACAGGGGCCCGCTCTGTTTTTGTTTTGATGATGACTAGCGGCGGTAAAAGGTGAAGGTGCCGTTTTTCATCTTTTTCTCAATCCACTTCAGCAAAAATATACGATACAAAGGCCGAGTCAACGGAAACACCAAGGAGAAACCTACAATATCCGTTATGAAGCCAGGTAAGATCAGCAGTAAGCCACCGAAAAAAATGCATAGGCCATCCAGCATCGTCCGGCCAGGAACGCGTCCCTCCTGCATATGTGTTCTGCTGTCTTGCAGCACTTTATTCCCTTCGAAACGCATCATCAATAGTCCGATAACCGAGGTCGTCAACATAAGCAGCAGCGTTTTGAATGCTCCAAGTTGATCTGCTACAAAGATAAAGCCGAATAATTCCACGGCAGGAATGATAAATAATGCAGCCCACAACCATTTGCTTCTAATCATACAGAACCCCTTTCTTCCCGCAGCGCTCCTTTAATCGCGTGAAACAGCTCCGGAAGGGCTCTATCCAGCCTGGCAGGCTTCCATTCTCGATTCACCCAAACATGATTTGTCGAGCCGGTAACCAGCAGTTCCCCGGGGAGGTCCATCGAGCGCAATTGTCCCAAAGTAGCCGCTGAACCCTCTAAATTCCTACCTTCTGCTTCCGAGAGCCTCCGCACCTGATACTCAAATGCGACTCTTAACGCCGAAAAGGTAGTCATTCGCGCATACACGGAGATAAGATCATCATATCGCGCCGGACTTTTAAATTGCAAATCGGCTGAGGTAACAGGCAGCAGCACTCCCTGATTCTCAAGCTCACGATAAGTAAAGCCAAGCTGACGTAACAACTCCGTACGGCCAGACTCAAACCAGTTCAAATAATTCGCATGATACACTACGCCCATCTGATCACTTTCCTGGTATCGAACACGCAGGGTAGACTCATACCACCGGCTTCGCAAGCCGTCTTGCTGTAATTCCATTTATAAATACTCCTTTCGGCATAGGCAGCAGGGAGAGCTTTAGGCCCGGGCCCCGTCTGAAGATAGCTTTGTCGTCGATAGTTTGCTTCGGGAGCTTCTGGCGACATAAAATAACAGCATCGCTCCTGCAATTGAACTCAACATACAAGACAGGTTCATCACTTCTACGCCGCCTTGATTGAGCAAGAATCCATTTAATAAATTGCCAACAACACCGGCAAAACCCGAGAACACCATATTAAAAACACTTTGCCCAGTCGCCTGCATCTCGTTAGAGGTGATCTGAGATACATATTCAACGGCAGCAATATAAAAGAACCCGAATGACAGACCATGCAGTACCTGCACTCCAATCATTACGGATGGATAAGGGAAAGCCACCTGAATACCCCACCGCAAGACATAAATAAGTGCGCCAAGGAGCAGCGTCCGCTCGCGCCCCAGCTTTTTGATTACCTTGGAAGCAAACAGCATGGAGGGCACGTTCGTTACAGATGCGAGGAAAAGCGCAATTCCTGCATAACGAGTTGAACCTCCAACCGACTGAAACGCAATGACGAAGTAGGTTCCAAAAGCAGTCATCGTCTGGTTCACAAGAAAACTGCCACCCAAAAACGCTAGGAACACCCGATTCCCCAGCAGCTTTTTAACCCCCTGAGAAAACGATTGCCGCATCATATGATTCTCTTCTGCCTGCTTCGGCAGCGTCAATGCAATAAGAACCGCAATCAGATTAAACATAAGAAAGGGCAACCATATCGTGGATACAGAGAAGGACGATACATACAATCCGCCTAAATAGGCTCCCACAGCCGCTCCAATGCTCATCATAAGCCTTATACTGCCATAAGTAGCCCCAGCCCTCTTCGCCGCTGAAATCGCGTAAGAATCGGCTATAGGCGCCTGTGTCGAGGAAAAGATTGTAGAGAGGGTATACACCAGCAGTAACACTATAAAATATTCCGAACGGTAAAAGACGGCTAATAAAGCCGGTATCGCCACACTTAGGATTAGTACCAAACGCGTCTGATTATACCGATCCGAGACAATTCCCCATATTGGCTGAATCGTGATCGCAATTAGCGTGCCTGTTGCCATTAGTATACCTATCTGCCCGCTATCAAGTCCATTGTGGACAAGCAGCAGCGTTAGATATGAGCCAAATGAACCGCCGGCCAATCCTAAAAACAGATAAAAGCCACGCAGCTTCGATAATTTTTCCATTTTAAGCTACAAATCCTCTCCAGCTTCTTAATCAAGCATTGCACTCTCTTATATTTTAGCAGAACACCCGTACTTCCTATGTAATCACCGCATTTAATATAGCAGTACTATAAAGGCGGTGGACAAGTTGAATGATAAGCAAAATTCTAATCGGGTCAATCATCCATGTCTAAAAGACAAATCTAATTCGAACAAATTTCAAAGCTCCGGCTTCGGCTGGTCTTCAACAAACTGGAGCGGATATACGATCACTGGAAAAAAGGGGGCTTTTAACCGCATTGCCGGTGAATGGATCGTTCCATATGTAAAACCAACCTCTAAACCTTCCTATTCCTCTGCTTGGATTGGTATTGACGGTTTCAAGAACAGCAGCCTGATCCAAACGGGTACAGGCCATGAATTCGTAAATGGCCGTGCCCGGTATTACGCTTGGTGGGAAATCCTTCCTGATGTCGAAACGGTAATTCCCCTTCCAGTGAGCCCTGGAGACCATATAAAAGCGAACATCACGAAGGTAGGCCGCAACAAATGGACGATTACGCTCCGCAATTTGAGCCGAAATTGGATTTTTCGAACATTACAGCGATATACCGGACCACAAACCTCTGGTGAATGGATTATGGAAGCTCCCGAGGTAGACGGCTCGATTGCAAAGCTGGCGCGTGTCTCCCCTACTTGCTTCTATTGCTGTCGAATTAATGGCAAAAGTCCGAGGCTCACTCTCAATATGGGAGGAATCATGGTGCAAAATAACGCTACTATCGCCGTTCCTTCTTGTCCAAACCATCGTGGGGATTCTTTTACTGTCAAACGAACATACCCCAAATAAAAATACTCGAACCTATCATTCAAGATTTGTTACTAACAGCATAAATGGATTTAACATAATCTTCAATCGAATATGTTGATAAACACGAAAAAAAGGGCTGCCTCGCTTGTAGATTTTCACTACAGTTGAGACAACCCTTTAATTAAGCTTTATGGAACCTGCTAAACAGGTGAAGCCAATCGAGAACTACTCGATTGTGCTTACTTTTACCAAGTTAGTGGAACCAGAACGTCCAAGTGGAATTCCTGCAGTAATCACAACTAGGTCACCAGTTTGAACCAGACCGGAATCCTTACCACCTTTGATTGCTGTTTCCAGCAGCTCATCTGTGGAAGATGCAACTTGTCCGAACACTGGCGTTACGCCCCAAACGAGGGACAACTGACGCATAGTTCTTTCTTGTGTTGTAACGGCAATGATTGGTGCTTTAGGACGGTATTTGGAAACAACGCGTGCAGTATGACCTGTTACAGTCGAAGAAATGATAGCCTTAGCGTTCAGATCCAAAGCAGAAATTGCAACGGATTGGCTGATTGCTTCTGTAACTGTAGTTTCTTGTGCAGTTTGTTGTTTCATGAAGATTTCATGGTGGTTCAGAGCGGATTCCGCTTTCTCAGCAATGCGGGACATTGTAAGTACGGATTCTACTGGATATTTACCAGCAGCAGTTTCTCCGGAAAGCATGATTGCATCTGTACCATCTAAAATAGCGTTTGCTACGTCACTTGCTTCAGCGCGAGTAGGACGTGGGTTGCGTTGCATGGAATCCAACATTTGTGTAGCTGTGATTACTGGTTTACCAGCAACGTTACATTTTTGAATCATCAATTTTTGAGCCAAAGGTACATCTTCAGCTGGGATTTCAACACCAAGGTCACCACGAGCAACCATCAGGCCGTCAGAAGCTTCTAAAATTTCATCAAGGTTGTCAACACCTTGTTGGTTTTCGATTTTGGAAATGATTTGGATGTGAGAAGCGTTGTTTTTCTCAAGCAGCTCACGAATTTCCTGAACGTCGCTAGCTTTGCGAACGAAGGAAGCGGCGATAAAATCGATGTCCTGTTCGATACCAAAAAGAATATCGTTGGTGTCTTTTTCCGTAATACCCGGCAAGGAGATGTTTACTCCTGGTACGTTAACGCCTTTCTTGCTCTTAATCGTACCACCGTTTACAATACGGGTCTTGATTTCTGTACCTTGAATGTCGACAACTGTCAAACCAATCAGACCGTCATCAATAAGGATTGTGGATCCTACTTGAACATCGTTAGGAAGTTCGCTGTACGTGATGGAAATACGATCTTGATTACCAAGGATCTCTTCCGTAGTCAGTGTCAGGTACTCGTCCTGAACAAGTTCAATCGGTTCTACTTCCAGCTTGCCTGTGCGAATCTCCGGTCCTTTAGTATCGAGCAGGATAGCAACTGTTTTGTTCAGTTCCTTAGATGCTTGACGGATCGTATTGATCCGAGCACCGTGCTCTTCGAAATCGCCGTGGGAGAAATTCAGACGGGCCACATTCATACCAGCCAAAATCAATTTTTTGATATTCTCCAACGATTCACTCGCAGGTCCGATCGTACATACAATTTTACTTTTCCGCATTAGGTTTTCCTCCGTTTTTTCGTTCTCTCTGTCTCACTTTTTCCAACTACAAAATCTACTACAAGGCTAACTAATAAAATAGGAACTTTGTCACATGTGCCTTTAAGTACGCCCTTATGAATATTACTGCAAACCAGACACAAAATCAATGTTGTAGGCACTTTTGGGTGTAACTTTAAGTCGAATTTTCTGTAAACATAAAAAAAATTAAAATAATCCCGTTAGTGGATCGAGATTATTTTAATTCCAATAAATTGTATATTTTACACTATATCCAAAAGACCCACTAAGTATAGCTATATGTCTTAAAGTGCAAATGATTTTGCACTTTTACACTTCTGACTTCACTTCTTCTTCAATAAGAATTTGTTCCTGCTGAGCCTCTGCAAACTCACCAATTTTACGGAATTTACGGTATCGATCATCCTTCAATTCCACTGAGTTCATCTGGGTTAGCTCCTGCAGATGCCGCCATAATGCATCCTTAATCGCCGCTGCCGTTGCTTCGTAATCCCGATGAGCGCCGCCTTTAGGCTCTGGTACGATCTCTTCTATAACTTCCATCTCAAGCAGATCAGCAGCCGTTATCTTCATGGCTTCTGCCGCTTGATCAGCCTTCGAAGCATCCTTCCACAGAATAGAGGCCGCTCCGTTAGGAGATATCGCCGAATAAATGGCATGTTCCAGCATGAGCACTCTATTTCCAACCGCCAATGCCAGGGCGCCACCGCTTCCGCCTTCACCGATGACCACACAGATTACAGGGACACCAAACTGAGACATCTCGCGTAAATTGCGGGCAATCGCTTCGGATTGACCTCTTTCCTCGGCTGTGTTGCCTGGGTATGCACCTTTCGTATCCACGAAGGTAATAATGGGACGTTTGAACTTGTCCGCTTGCTGCATCAGACGCAGCGCTTTACGGAAGCCCTCAGGGTGTGCACTGCCGAAGAATCGTAAAATATTTTCTTTGGTGTCTTTACCGCGCTGCTGGCCAATAACTGTAACCGGCAACCCATTTAGTTTAGCGATGCCGCCTACAATAGCAAGATCATCCCCAAACATCCGATCACCGTGGAGCTCAATAAAATCTGTGAAGATCTGCCCCATAAGATCAAGGGAAGTCGGACGTCCTTGATGTCTAGCCAAATGCATTTTTTGCGAAGGAGAAATATTAGAATATATCTCTTCCTCGAGCACACGGTATCGTTCTTCCAGCCTAGCTACCTCGTCCGTAAAATCAATACCCTTCTCTTCGCCAAACTGCTTCAGTTCAGCAATCTTCTTGCGCATTTCTACCAGAGGCATTTCAAAAGGCAACTCTCCTGCCAACCTAAAATCCCCCTTTCACGTCATGCAGCTCCAAAATTTTAGTCAATGTAGCGCGCATTTCTTTGCGGTGCACGACCATATCAAGCAACCCATGCTGAAGATTAAATTCAGCGGTCTGGAAATCATCCGGAAGCTTCTGGCGAATGGTCTGCTCAATGACTATACGTCCTGCGAAACCAAATACCGCTCCAGGCTCTGCAATAATTATATCACCAAGGCTGGCAAAACTCGCAGATACTCCACCGGTAGTAGGATCCGTAATAATCGAGATGTAAAGACCTCCAACCTCGTTAAAACGAGCCAGCGCAGCGCTGGTCTTCGCCATTTGCATTAGACTAAGAATACTCTCCTGCATTCTCGCTCCACCAGAAGTAGAGAAAATAAGGAGTGGAAGCTGTTGCTCTGTGGCCTCTTCTATCGCACGGGTGATCTTCTCCCCTACTACAGAGCCCATACTGCCTGAGAAAAATTCAAAATTCATCACAGCTACGATGACTGGATGGCCACCAATGGAGCCCTGACCCGTAATTACGGCTTCAGTTTGTCCAGATTTCAGCTGCTGTTGCTCCACTTTGGAAGCGTAACCCGGAAATTTCAGCGGGTCGATAGAATACATTTCACTGTCAAACTCAATAAAGCCCTCAGGGTCTAATGTCATTGCAATACGCTCCACAGCATTTAGGCGTAAGTGGTGACCACAATTAGGACATACCTTTAGGTTCTTCTCTAATTCCTTACTATACTGGATCGTTCCGCATTTATTACATTTGCTCATTAATCCTTCAGGGATTTCACGTTTGGGGCGTTCGCCTTCCGCAGGCCCGCCGCTCCGCTCCAGACGTTCTGAAGGAATAGTCGCGTACTTCCGTTTCTTCTGAAATAAATCTTTGAACACACCCGCACCTCTTCAGCCGTTTATTTGCGTTATGCAGCTTGCCGCTGTCATGACTTTTGTCTTGTAAGAAACTCAGGGATGCAGAATAAGATTAAGGACTTCCTGTACTTCCTCCAGCTCACCTGAAGGAACCAATATCTCAAACTGCTGCTTGGACATATTGATTGGACGGCATTCTACCAAAAAACCTTCTTCTGTCAGCTTACTCTTAATCATATCCGCCACTCTGGCGGTCGGCGCGATATATATTACCGTCCACATGCCCTGCAAGGCCTCCCCAATCTTAATTCCCAGCCGTATCCCGTATAATGGAATTATGATAACACAGTTTTCTTTTTTCCCGCAACAGGAGTAGGGCATAGGAAGCAAGACTGAGGAACTTGTTCAAACGAAATAAAGGGGCTCAATTATTCCTTGTCCGTGCCTAAAGGATATACTTTTGCCCCTTCATGCCGATGAGCAATTCTGGCGGAAGCGGCGGCAGCAATGCCGGCAACAAGGTCATCCAAGAATACATGAATCCTACCTTTATCATCGTTCAGTTCACCAATGATTCCAAGCTTTATTTTGTCCAAATACCCAAAACCTGTCAGTCCGATCATCCCATATACCCCTGTAATACCAAGCGCCAGAGTCTCGTCCGCTCCGTAGAGGGATTCATCAGCCTCCATTACCGCCTGCAGCGGCTGTGGAAGCAGTTTTTTCTCGGCTAATTCATCAAGAGCAACACCTGTCATTAAAGTATACTGCACTTCTCTTTTGCCCAAAACAGACTTGACGCTGGACAGACATTCATCCTTGGTTAAACCAGGATAATAAACCGATTGTAAAATATATACGATTTCAGCAATGGAGGAAAGTGATACACCTCTGCGTTCCAACAGATCTACTGCCATTTGATAGGACATGCTGCGACTCCCCTTTCCGTACAGGGATGTGCCCTGTGGTTTCCTAATGTATGCGGAAAAGGGGAGAATTGTTCTTATTTTATTCTTACCGTACCTGCACCCAGCATAACCTCGATCGCCGCGAAAAGTTCCTCGGACGGCTTAATTCGATAATTATCGCTAAGAGCTAGGAGCTTCTGATCCTGTTCATAGAACAGAAGCGTCGCAGCAGGACCGGGATGATTCTGCAGCAGCTCTTTCAGGCGCGACAGCAACGCTGCATTCTCTGAGGCCGGCGTGATCTTGATAAAGACACGCTGGCCTGAGGTCGCCGCTGTTGTTGGCGCGGCCTGTGCAGGTGTTACAGGCGGCGTTGTGCCGCCTGCTGGCCTGGCAGCCGGACCAGTGGCGGCACCACTGGTCCGGGAAGCAGGAGCTGCGCCGCGTGGCGGCGCTCCTGCCGAGGCCGAGCGTCCCGCGCTGTACGAGCGGGACGCGGCGGCACTGCGGCGCTGCAACAGCCCGCGGAGAGCCTCCGCAGACAGCAGCGCCACTTCCTCGGCCAGCAGCTTGAAGCCTTCGTCTTCCTGCTGCACCTTAGCGCGCAAGGCCAGCAACGCGCCCTTGGCAATCAAGCTGCGGCTTCGCTTCCACACCTCAGGGAAGAGCACGACCTCGCAGCGCTCGATCTGATCTTCCCATTCGACGAAGGCCATCGATTTTCCTTGCTTCGTCGTAATTTCCTTAACGGATACTACCATTCCGGCCGTAACCGTCTGGCTCTCATCCGCGGCTTCACCAAGATCCATCAGCCGCTGCATGCCGGGCTCCTCAAGCAGTTCCGCGCTATCATCAAGCGGATGGCCCGAAAGATATAACCCCAGCAGCTCACGTTCCATCTCCAGCTGCTGGCCAATGGTGAACTTAGGGATATCCGGATAGCGGATTTCCCAGTTCGGTGTCTCGACCAAATCGTCGAACAGCTGGATTTGCAGTTCATCCCGCTCCTTGCGCCATTTCAGCGCAGCGTCAACCGTCTCGTCCAGCATAGCCAGCAGCTGGGCGCGGTGACCTGGCAGACAGTCAAAAGCTCCCGCCTGCAGCAAAGATTCCACTACCCGCTTATTACAGACCCGCAGGTCCACACGTCGACAGAAATCTAGCAGACTGTCGAACGGCCGCTCCTTGCGGACCGCCATAATGTTCTCCACTGCCAGCGTGCCAACGTTCTTAATGGCTGCGAGTCCAAAGCGGATATGCCCGGTTCCGGTTCCTTCACCAGGAACCGGAGTAAACAATACGCCGCTCTCGTTCACATCCGGCGGCAACACGCCGATGCCTGTGCGGCGGCAGTCCAGCACATACTCCGCTACCTTGCGGTGAGTGCCCATTACAGCGGTCAACATAGACGCCATAAACTGCACCGGATAATGTGCCTTGAGATAGGCTGTCTGGAAAGCCAATACTCCATAAGCCGCGGCATGAGCACGCGGGAAGCCGTAATCAGCAAAGCGCACGATCATGTCATAAACAGCATTTGCATCCGTTTCATTATACCCCTGCTGCAAGCTGCCTTGAACAAAATGGCTCCGTTCCTTATCCAGCGTCTCACGTTTTTTCTTTGAGACCGCTCGACGGAGCAGATCCGCTTCTCCTAACGAGAAGCCCGCCATCAGAGAAGCAATCTGCATGATCTGTTCCTGATACACAATGATCCCATAGGTGTCCGCTAAAATAGCCTTCAAATCAGAATGTGGATACTCTACTTCAATCTCACCGTGTTTGCCTGCTATATATTTCGGGATAAATTCCATCGGACCCGGACGATACAGCGCTAGAACCGATACAATATCTTCAAAGCCGTTAGGCTTCAGATCTTTAAGTACTCGTCTAACGCCCGCCGACTCCAGCTGGAAGACCCCTGTTGTCTCACCAGCCCCAAGCATTTCATACGTAGCTGGATCATGATCTGGGATGACACGGAAATCCGGAACACTTCCGCTCATTTCTCTAATCGAATTCATGCAGCGTTCGATAATCGACAACGTGCGCAAACCCAGAAAATCCATTTTCAACAGCCCGACACTCTCCAAATGCTCCATAGAGTATTGGGTTAACGCCGTACTTTCGTTACCTTCCTGAAGTGGGACTGCATCGGTCAACGGACCCTTCGAGATAACAACCCCCGCTGCATGTGTCGAAGCATGGCGGGGCATGCCCTCCACCTTCATAGCCATATCCAGCAGCCCTTTTATCTTTGGATTGCTATCATACAGTGCTTTAAGATCTGGTGTACTCTCCAGCGCTCTGGCAAGGCTGATCCCTAGTTGACCAGGTATAAGCTTGGCAGCTTTGTCTACCTCGTTATAAGGCAAGTTCAGCACCCTGCCTACATCACGTACGGCAGCCCGTGCAGCCATAGTTCCGAAAGTAATAATTTGCGCCACATGTTCTTTGCCGTATTTCTCCACTACATAACCAATAACCTCATCACGCCGTTCATCACTAAAATCGATATCAATATCCGGCATGGTGATCCGTTCTGGATTTAGAAAACGTTCAAAGAGCAAGTTATATTTCAATGGGTCCACGTCAGTTATTCGCAAAGAGTATGCGGTGAGACTACCCGCGGAGGATCCCCGTCCGGGTCCCGTAGCAATTCCCTGACGATGACAATAAGCAATAAAATCCCACACAATTAGAAAATAATCGCTGAAGCCCATACTCTCGATAACGCCCAGTTCATAGGTCAGACGCTTCTCAGCCGTCTCTCTTTGCTCAGGTGTAGTCCATTGCGGTGTATCTATATATCGTTCCTCCATCCCCTTCCAGCACAGCTCACGCAAATAAGCAGCGGAATCCATGCCTTCAGGGAGCGGAGAATAGGCAGGCAGAATATGATTGCCGAAGGTCAGCTCCAAATTACATTTTTCTGCGATCAATAAGGTATTGGCGATAGCCTGCGGCACATGCGGAAACAAGGCCGCCATTTGCTCGCTGCTTTTTAGAAACAGCTGATCTGTTCCGATCTTGAGACGTTCCTCATCATCCACCGTTTTGCCTGTTCCGATGCAGATCAGCACATCCTGAACCTCAGCATCTTCCTTCGCTAAATAATGGACATCATTCGTCACCACAAGTGGAATTTCACAGTCCTCGGCAAGGGCGATGAGCTTGGGATTGACTCTCTTTTGCTCGGAGATCCCGTGGTCTTGCAGCTCCAGATAGAAATCTTCGCCAAAAATCGCCTTATATCGCAGCGCAGCCTTGCGCGCCTCCTCATCACGTCCATGCAGCAGATGCTGCGGCACTTCTCCGCCCAGACAAGCACTTAGGCAGATAATCCCCTCTGAATGAGCTGCCAGCACTTCCATATCAATTCGTGGTTTATAATGATGGCCTTCCAGATGGCCGATAGAGATCAGCTTCATCAGGTTCTTGTAGCCGGTTTCATTCTTGACGAGCAGAATCAAGTGGTAGATCGGTTGATCTTTTCGACTGCCCCGCTCACGGCGTGAACCCGCGGTTAAATAAGCTTCACAGCCAATAATCGGCTTGATTCCATTCTCTTTACACGCTTTATAAAAGGGGATGGCCCCGTACATCACTCCATGATCCGTAAGCGCCAGCGACTTCATGCCGTATTCGCCGGCCCGGCGCACGAGATCGGTAATGCGCGCCGCCCCGTCCAGTAAACTGTATTCGCTGTGCACATGCAAATGCACGAAAGGGCTCATAACCCCACTTCCTCTCTACTGCAAAAATCAAACATAAGATGAAACTATTTTATCATATTAAAGGGGGACCCGCCCATAGAATGGATTAAGAGCATAAGGACAGGCAAAGCTTGTAAATGCCTCGTCCGGGAAGGGGCCTGTATGAGCATTTTTATGAGCAAAGCTATCCTCGACTTCTTTATCGCCTTCGGCATCGTGCTTGGCGGAGCTATGCTCGGCGGAATCGGCGCCGTTGTATCCCTGCAACCGCCGACGCAAACGATGCTGGATGTGGCAGATCGGATTAAAATATGGGCACTAGCAGCCGCTGTAGGAGGTACTATGGACCCTTTACGGGTCATTGAAAGCAACATGATCGGAGGCAACCTCTCCCCCGCCATCAAACAAATCATGTATCTTGCCTTCGCTTTTCTAGGAGCCCATATGGGCAGTGAGCTAGTAAAATGGGTGTGCGGCAGGGGGTAACGCCAGTGAGAGTTCCACCATTCAGTCGTTTTCGCAGATTCACCCAGATCTCCGCTATATTCATGCTAGGGATCGTCGTAGGAGCTGTCATATACAATGCTATTTACCATGTAGGATATAACGTATTATGGCTGCATAATCAAGATCTGCGTGTACAGATCGAGCAATATCAAAAAGATATTCAGACACTCAAAAAATACAATAATACCTCAACCGTGATCAGAGAAATCAAAATTCGATCGGAGGAAAGCAAATCCAAAGAAGATACCCCACTTGACCCCGTAACTGTAAAATTAATCATAAGCCAAATGGGCTCAGATCTGGAACCGATGCGCGGCCGCAGCATGTTCGATATTGATACAGACAGCAAACTGGTTAGACTGCTGTTGGATGGTAAGCTATACATTGTGCGTGACAAGGAATACTCTGTCAAAATCCGAACCATGCTCGTCATGGAAGGCGTCCTGCAAATCTGGGTAGAAATCAGTCCTTTTAAGCGCAGCTGACAGCCATCGTGTGATACAATAATGGACAGACGTGGAAATTACTTCTTGGCTACTGCAAGACACGATAAAGGAGCTGGCTGTCCATGGTTTTATTTATCAAGTATTTATTGTTTATCCTGCTGGTGATCTTTGTAATCGGTGCCGCTGTGTTCAGCATATCCTCCCGCCGTGCCTTAAATCCCCAAGATAAAGGGCTGAAACGCTCCGTCATGAATGTGATGCTCGGTGCTATGCTCGTAACGCTGTCCTTAATATCCATGTTTTTGTTTCGCGGCTCTACCGTTAATATCATTGTTGAAGCTGCCTTTCTGCTGATTGGTGCGTTCAACATCTTCTCGGGGCTACGCAGCTATAGTTTTTACAGCCGTAGTCGCAGCCAGGAACAACACTAGTCGAAAGCTTAGCTGCTGTTCTGACGGAATAGAAAGAATAAAATAGACTCCCCTCTCTTTCAATGATGAGGGCAGTCTATTTAGCATGTATACGATCCTATTTACCGTATGCTATCCAGCTAGCAAACCATTTTTTAGCCATGATCAATGGATTGCAGCATCAGAACAGCTTTGGCTACCAGAGTATCCGAGTGGCTGATCTCAATTTCAAGCTTACAGGTACGGCGGCTGATTTCGAGCAGTCTCGGCATTACAATGATCGCATGTTCGATCTGTACCGGTCGGATAAAATAAGTGGACATATTATCTAGTACATAATCATTTCCTGTGATGTCCTTAGCTGCTTTAAATGCCGAGAGCGTCATAAGCGTAGACAATATCCCTTCAGAAATCGTCCCAAGATCCGTGGCCATCTGCGGCGTAATAAAGCCATGGAAGAACAACCGTCCCTCTTCGTCCCGCTCATCCGCAAAACCATTCCAAATGAGATGATCAAAAGTCTCTCCCAGCTGAGGTTGATTCCGGACATCGCGTAAGCTTTGCAGCACTTCTTTACGGGTTAGGGAGCCTACCAGTTTACGGTTACGGTCCACTATGGGCAGAAAATCCACGCCTTCCCACATCATGATCTGGGCCGCGGAGGCTAGTGAGGTTTGCAGTGCAGCCGTAACCGGACTGCGGATCATCGCTTTTTCAATGATCTGGCCTTCCGTCAATTCCTCTACATCGCGGCGACCGATAATGCCTATGACTCGGTTCCATTCATCCGTAACGGGAAAGCGCTGCTCTCCAGTTTCCTCAGAAACCTGTCGTAGCTCGCCGACGGTACTAGAGATTTTCAACGTATTCAGGCGCGGTTTGCTGTCGATAATATCCTCTACCAGCATAATTTTTTTCTTTATCAATCTATCAAAAATAGCACGGTTAATCATTGAAGCGACGGTAAACGTGTCATGTCTCGAAGAAATAATGGGAAGATCCAGCTCGTCTGCCAAGGCCTTCACTTCACGGCTCGTCCCAAAGCCCCCTGTCACCAGAACCCCCGCACCCTGCTCCAGCGCTAGAGAGTGAACATCATCACGGTTACCTACAATCAACAGACTGTCAGCGTCTATATAACGGATCATCGCATCGACCTTCATCGCCCCGATCACGTATTTATGCAGATGTTTATTTAGTCCACTTGCTCCGCCGAGCACATGCCCTTCAACAATATCAACTACATCGCCAAACGTCAGCTGCTCTGAAATGTTCCGAGGTTTCTTTTCTACACGAACTGTACCAATCCGTTCCTTCGTGATGACTATCCCGAGATTCTCAGCTTCCTTCACTGCACGGTAAGCAGTCCCTTCGCTGACTAGCATTTCTTTGGCGAGCTTGCGAACAGATATTTTGGTGCCTACCTTAAGACCTTCAATATGCTGCAGCAGTTGCTCGTGTTTAGTAATCGCATCGCCTTGACCTTCCAACTGTTACACCCCCATGCTCCGATCTGTACTATACTGTACCTATTATACACGGATAGAATGGCTCAGTACAACCGATTCATAAGCTTCGAATTCTAATTTCACTCTCCTTACACAATCTAAGATTAAGGTAGGTATTGCCACATAGTAAGTTTGAAAACCACCTTAAAATCGAATTTTTTTGAAACTGAATATCTCTGATGCGTTCTAAGCTGACCTTAAACATTCACTTCCTTTATTTAGCAACCTTTTCCTCTTTTTTATAGTCTGAGAATTAAAGAATGTGTAAAGGAGCATTGAAGATATAAACAAGACCGCTTTATTACTACTTACTATTACTTTGCTTTTTATAGGACTGGTCGGCTGTGGAAATACGGGAAACGAAGTAAAACAAGCAGGCCAGATTGAGCTGGATGCAAATAATATAGTTTCTATTAACTTAATTGAAAAAAAACAGCCCATGGCCACTATTTCGGATCCATCCTCGTTTGAACGTTTCGTTCAAGCCATAACTACTGCTGAATATGATAGAGGACAACTAGATATTGCTCCCAGCGATTACAGCACCACTGTGAACATGAAGGATGGCATAAGTTATGCGTTCTCTTTTTGGATCGGCGGAAGTAACAGTGGGTTACTCATTAAATCCGGACAAATGGGCCACTATCGTCTGTCAGATACCAGCAAAAAAGATCTATTGGACTTGTTTCAATCAACTTTTAAAGATAAGATTTCATCAGAAGACACTGCTAACCCACAGCCCCCAAGTGTTCAAGTTACTGTTGGCGGTGAGCGGTTCGAGGCTATTCAAGGCTCTTATTGCTGGAACGACAATGGCAAAGGCGTATGTGTGGATATGGCTTCTTACGATGAATTGGTTTCCAAACAAAAGGTACATCCTAAAGCCATCAGCGGTGATCGGGTAGAACTCGAGTTCTCATATGCACCCAAAGAGATAGAGGTTATGGCTTCATTTCCTCGTGAGGAACGACCGGACGAAGCTCTTTCTGTGGACAAAAATAGTGTTCAACTCGCAGCAGGTAGCGGCAGACAATAACATTTAGCCCCCTGCAAGCAATGCAGGGGGCATATTAAAGCCCACTGGCTTAGGCTAGTGGGCTTTTTCGTATGAGTGTGTCTCTCTGCGCGACTTCTGCGCTTTTCGCAGCATTCCGAGGCATTTATGCCTCTCTTTTCGCTACTTCTTCGCTTTTCGCAGCATTCTGAGGCACTTATGCCTCTCTTTTGGCTAGTTGTGCGTTTTGCGCGGCATTCTACGGTATTTATACCTTTCTTTTGGCTACTTTGGTGTTTTGCGCGGCATTCTACGGTAGTTATACCTTTCTTTTGGCTACTTTGGTGTTTTGCGTGGCATTCTACGGTATTTATACCTTTCTTTTGGCTACTTTGGTGTTTTGTACGGCATTCTACGGTATTTATACTTCTCTTTTCCCCACTTTTGCACTTTCCGCGGCATTCTGAGGCACTTATGCCTCTCTTCGCGCCACTTCTACGCTTTCCGCAGCATTCTGAGGCATTTTTGCCTCTCTTCGCACCATTGCCGCGCTTTGCGCAATATTCTAAGGCATTTTTGCCTCTCTTTGCACGACTGCCGCGCTTATTCGAGAGACCTGAAGCTAATCTAGCTTTTTAGTATCCGATGCCAACTCTATTATCTTTGCGAAACTCTAGTTTCTTCATTCCACTTTGTCTGCCATTGCTCCAGCTTTGCTTTTCGCACAGCTTCCAAACGTTTGGTCTTTTCTTCATCAACCCCGATAATAAAATGCAAATGTGCCGCAATGACCATAAACGCAAAAAGTGACCAGACGACTCCAAAACCAAACACCCAGCTCGGTCCATTCGCAAGCGAAAGCTTCGGCAGTGCATACAAAAGCATGGCCAACGCCAGCAACAGATAGACACCGTGTTTGAACTTGTTTCTTTTTCTCATTAATAACAGCTCCTTCGTAGACAGGATATTCGATTGAATCTATATCTCTACTCTATGAACATGAGGCCCGTAATATGAGACAAGTCCATTAAAAAATATATACCTTTTCAAAATTATGTATAAAAGGTTAGCATTTATATAGCAAGAGACGCTTATATATGAGATGATGATTTCATTTGGGGGAGGCGTTTTTGAATTGAATGCAGCTTATAATCATACCGAATACATAATTCGAAAAAAAGTATTTTCGATCATGGGTGCGAAACTTCATATTTTTGATAGCTCTGAGCAGCTTGTGCTCTATTCGCAAATGAAAGCGTTCAAGCTTAAAGAAGACATTGCACTTTATACGGATGAGTCCATGCAGAAGGAGCTTCTGCGCATAAAAGCCCGCAACGTGGTCGATTTTAGTGCTACTTATGATGTACACGATACAGAGTCCGGTGAGCATATTGGTGCTTTTCGACGTAAGGGTCTCAAATCTATTTTGAAGGATGAATGGATTATTCTTGACCGTCATGATCAGGAAATCGGAAAAATCAAGGAAGACAGCACCGCGATGGCTCTACTGCGCCGCTTCATCGCTATTATTCCGCAGAAATATAATATCGAGATGGATGATACTACGATCCCTGCATTCAAGCAAAATTTCAATCCATTTGTCACCAAAATTATGGCTGACTTCTCGGAGGATCGAAAAGGCAAGCTTGATCGCCGCTTAGGTTTGGCAGCTGGTATTCTTCTCTGCGCAGTCGAAGGTAAACAAGATTAGGTTGAGGTTGAGGTTGAGGTTGAGGTTGAGGTTGAGGTTGAGGTCGAGGTCGAGCTTGAACTTAGGCTAGCCCTATAGTCACAGCCACAAGAAAGAGGGTGTTTCCAGAGCCACCGGCTTCGGGAACACCCTCTTTTGATTTTCATTGCTGAAATTTATTCACCGTACAATTGGGACAAACTCTCAGTGATAATTTTATTTACATCCTCGATTACAACGCTCAGACGGCGTTCCGCATCAAACAGACGACGAATGCCAAGATTCAAGTTAAGCACCTCGAACAGCTTCTCCATCTTTTCCATTTCTTCCTGTGGAGGCATTTCTCCGCTCATCATCCGTTGTTGCAGCTCCATCTGACCTTGGCGGAAATTGTCCAGCATCGCTTTCGCTTCAGGATCTGTTTCCACGACCTTCATGGCATTTCTGATATCCGATACCTCGCTGCTCTCTTTAATGGCTTTCGCCAATTCATGTGCTTTGTCGTGAATGCTCATTATGATTCCTCCTAAAAGTTTTGTTAGCGTACACTCCTCAGATCGTCTTCGTACAAAACTCACTCCGAAAACATACGCTTAAGTTTTGTTAGCAGCCGCTTCCTGAATTCACGCTGCTTTAGTTTCCAATATTCGCTCATTCCATACTTGTTTTGCTTCTTGGGCCGAGCTTATGAAATGACTGGGCAAGGTTTTTAGCGATTAGGTCAATCACCAAGGGTCATCTGTCTCCATATGATGAATGATATGTAACCCTTAGCTACCAAATTGCCGGCATCATGCTGCCTACCGGAAGGAGATCCACGATGTCCCAATTCAAGATCCCGGTCCATACGGTCAACTCGGGCATCCTGCAGGAAAACGCTATAATGCTTGGCGAAAAATCCATGAAAAGACTCAAAATCCCGTCTCACGGAACACTCCAGCTGGCATTCGGCTCTTTCCGGCAGGAGGTTACCATTATCTCGGCTCCCAAATCCGACATCCTGCGTGTAAGCGAAGGACTGGCGCAGCGGACCGGATGGAAACACCGACAAACCCTCAACGTTTCTTACAGCTCTGTAAGCCGCACCTTGCGGCTTGGACCGTTGATCGGCGTGCTCGTCAGTCGTGACCATCCAGATAATCTCGACAGGTTGTTTGGACCCATTACCATGTTCTGCCGGGAATTGACAAATGCCTGCCACACACAAGGCGCCTATGTATATTTCTTTACCCCGGAAGCGCTGGAAACACGCAGTTCTTCCATTCAGGGCTGGGTATACAACGAGGGTTGGAGAAAAATGAGTCTGCCCATTGCCGATGTAATCAACAATCGGTTAACGACGCGAAAGGTGGAGAATAAACCTAGCGTACAGCATTTTTTGGCGGATGTAAAATCACGATATGGAACGCATTTCTTCAACGAAAAATTTCTTGACAAGACAGAGGTATTTGAAGCTTTAGCGCAAGACCCTTCCCTGCAGCGGTATTTACCTGAATCGCATGCGTTGAACGGCTTTGCCGTAATGAAGAAGATGTGCAGCCATTACCCAAGTGTATTTTTGAAACCTGTACGAGGCAGTCTCGGCAAAGGCATACTTCGTATCTCTAAAGAAGAAGGCGGAGGTTACCGTCTGTTGTCTACTACCTCCATAGGTACACGCAAGCAAAGCTACACCACTCTCGCTAAATTGTACCAGTCCATCGCTCCCAAAATGAAGACTACTCGATACCAGATTCAGCAGGGATTGCCTTTGATGGAGCTAGGAAGGCGGCCTGTAGATTTCCGGGCACTTGTTCAGAAGAATGGCAGCGGAAAATGGGGGGTTACCTCCATTGTCGCCCGCACCGCCGGAAGCAATCACTTCGTGTCTAATTTAGCTAGAGGTGGCAGTCTCAGCACTGTAAAAGAAGCGGTTAGCAAGAGCAGTCTTCCTCCGGGCGCAAAAGAAAACGTTCAGCTTCAGCTGCCCAGAGCAGCACTTGCCATTGCAAGAGGGGTCGAAACCTTTATCCCCGCTCATTTCGGAGAGCTCGGAATCGATCTGGCACTGGATCAATCAGGACGAATATGGCTCTTAGAGGTTAACTCCAAGCCCTCCAAGAACGATAATACACCGTTAAACGATCAAAAAATAAGACCGTCCGTCAAGCAAATGATTTTATATTGCCGCTACTTGGCCGGTTTATAAGGAGGACACGATGACTGAAACAGAAGTGGGGTTCCTCGGCATTATGACAGGCCGCCGCAACGGGAATCCACCGATCGCCGAGCCAGAGTTTTGCAGTCATTTATGCCGGGCAGCTCCTCTATACAGCCTAAAAGTCCTCGTATTTCATCCAGACGGAGTAGCGGCAGACGGTTCCTCCATTACCGGCTATACCTGGAAAGATGGAAGCTGGCAGAATACTACTTCTTCACCGCCAGATATTGTCTATAATCGCTGCTTTTACGAAGGTCCTAAAGAAAGAAAAGAAGCTTCCGCTGCTCTCTCTACTCTTCATCGTTCCCTGCCTTGGTCTCGAGGTTTGCCAGATAAATGGGGTGTACATGAGATATTGAAGCGCGACCGGAGAGCAGCGGCAATACTGCCGGAAACTGTACTCTATACCGGTACCCGCAGGTTAAGTACAATGCTTGCTGAAAGAGAATATGGAGTCTTTCTAAAGCCCAAGGCCGGCACCCATGGCAAACGTACATTACATGCCATACTGCAGAACAGAGGGATGAGAGTACGAGGGCGTGACGGAACAAATACACCCTTTCAATATGTTTTCGACTCACAGGCTGAAGGACTGAACTGGATTCATGAATTTATCGGCTCACGCCGCTATATTATACAGCCTTTCCTGCACCTAACGAATAGTAAGGGGCAACCGTTCGATGTGCGTGTATTGATGCAAAAGAATGGCCTTGGCCGCTGGACTCTAACCGGCATGGCCGTACGGCTGGGTAACCAAGGTTCGCTGACTTCGAACCTGCATGGCGGCGGAACAGCTGTTTCTCCCCTGCCTTTTTTGCTTGCTGAATATGGTCAGGGTGGAAAAGACATCATGCGTGAGCTTGCTGCAGAAGCTGCATACTTGCCTCCCCTACTGGAGGCTGCATGCGGCAGGCTTGGAGAACTCGGCCTTGATTTCGGTATTGATTCGAGCGGTCGGATTCATTTACTAGAAGCAAATTCCAAGCCAGGGCGCACGGTATTCCGGCTGACGGGCGACCGCCGGGCTGCTAAGCTCGCCGCCGAGAATCCACTGTCTTATGCGCGCCATCTACTGCTCACACAACGACGGATACCATCCCTATCTACGGGCAGCTCCGTTACAAACGGGAGAATGATAACAATGGTTCCTAAGGAGGATTCATAAATGAGTCTCACTTTTTGCAATGTGCATTTCACTAAGCAGCCCCAAAGAGTTGTATATGTATCAGGTGCACTGATGAAAAGCTTGAAGTTAACGGGGAAAAAAAATATACGCTTAAGGCTCGGTAAAGATGCCACCCCGACCATGATCAAGCCCATCAAGCGCGCCGGAAATCACCTATATCTCGCCTCAGGCGTAAAAAGCGCTATCAAGGTTCCGAAATCAGGTGGTGTCTATTTACGCAATCTACAGAATGACGAGGTGCAGCTAGGACCTTTAGTTGGCATATTGTCCGATGGTCCTGCTTCCTCGTCTCAGCCCTTCGGTTCTCGCACAGGGTTCATCAAGCAATTGCTGCGGGAAGGCAGCAACAAATGTTATATATTTGCCTTTATGCCGCGTGACATCAACTGGCAACAGGAACAGGTCTATGGATATTTTTTGACTTCAAGCGGTAAGTTTGAACGAAAAATGGTCCCTCTGCCTGATGTTGTCTATAATCGATTGCCCAGTCGGAGAGCTGAGACCTCACCCTATATCAACCAACTTCGCGAACGATTTATGCGGAAAAGAATTCCATACTTTAACTGGAGCTTTTTCAATAAATCCGATATCTATAAGCTTTTAGAAAATGATGGGGCGGCAAATCGATATGTACCTGAAACCCACAGCAATCCGTCCACGGAAAAAATGAGAGAAATGCTGGATCACCATCATTTTGTATACTATAAACCTTCTGCGGGAAGTCTGGGTCACGGCATTTATCGGCTTACCTATCTCCCGAAAAAGGGGTATTTTGCCCGCTACCGCCGCGGTGGAAAAAACGTTCTTTTACGCTTTACCACCTTTGAAGCCCTTATGCGTATGCTTCGTTCGCGTCACGGTCAAAATCTGCAAAATTATATAGTTCAGCAGGGAATACGTCTCATTGAAATAGATGGCTGCCCGATTGATTTCCGGTTCCATATGCATAAAAACGGCAGTAATCAGTGGATTGTAGTCGGCATAGGCGCTAAAAAAGCCGGCCGTGGTAGTGTCACCACTCACCTTAAAAATGGAGGAGCATTGCTTACACCTCAGCAAGCACTCGGACGTGTATTCGGCGCAAGAGCTGATGAAGTACTGCAGCGTGCAAAGACTACAGCCATCAAGCTGGCAGAATCACTAGAAGTCCAGCATCGTCATTTGCTCGGTGAAATTGGCTTTGATCTCGGAATTGATCAGGATGAAGACATCTGGATGTTCGAGGCCAACGCCAAACCAGGTCGTTCCATCTTCCGTCACCCTTCCCTGCGCGCTGAGGGCAAAGCTTCCATCGAGCACATTCTGGAGCATTGTCTATACCTCAGCAAATTCCGCAGGAGGGATGAGATGTGAGCACCCATAATCCGGAAGATACAAAACCTGTTATTGCCATACTGACAACCAGCGATAAAGTACGGCAATTTAATGGCAACCGCAGCAACTTCCGGGACATTATTCGCACAGGCAAAGAAATGGGATTTCTTGTCTACGTCATCACTGTCCGTGACCTCAAGCTTGAGGAACGGATGGTGAACGGATATGTCCCATCGTCCAGCGGTAAAATCTGGTACAGCATTCCTGTACCTCTTCCACAAATCATTTATAACCGAATTCCCACCCGTGAGGATGAGGAAAAACCTGCTGTGGTACGTAAAATAGCTCAATGCCTGGAACATCCAGGCATTAAGCTATATAATCCATATTTTTTCAATAAATGGAGTCTGTTCGAATGGTTAAGGGGTTCGCACTCCACCTCAAAGCATGTTCCAAAAACGAGACGATTACGCAGTGCAAACACCCTTACTGCCATGCTGAACCAGCATACCAGCCTCTACCTTAAACCAGAGAATGGCAAAGCAGGAAAAGGAATTATGCGCCTAAAATATCGTGCAGATACCGCTTTGCCTTACCGGCTCCAAATTCAAAGCGGCAAAAAAAATGTGACGTACAAAGCAGCTTCCATGGACCGGCTCTGGGCAAGAATCGGAAAAGAAAAAGGGATCTCTCGTTATATTGTGCAGCAGGCTATTGAACTGGCGACTCATCGGGGCAGACCGTTTGATCTGAGGGTGCTTCTGCAAAAAAACAGCAGAGGCGGCTGGGGAGTCACTGGCATAGGTGCACGCCTCGCCGGTGCCCGAAGTATAACGACACATGTACCACGCGGAGGTAGTATTGAAGAGCCTGCCAGCATGCTGGAAAGTACATTTGGAACCGAAAGAGCAGCCATGATCCTGAAGAGCGTGCCTACAACCGCCCTTCTTATCGCTAGACAAATTGAAAGAGCTTCTGATTCTATGCTCGGAGAGATGTCGATGGATCTGGGTGTAGATGAGAATGGGGGACTCTGGTTCTTTGAGGCCAACTCCCGGCCGATGAAATTTGATGAACCCGCGATCCGCAAGCTGTCCCTAGAGCGAATCTTTCACTACGGCCAGCATTTAGCGCGCCAGTTTAAATAGAAATCATTAAAAGGATGTGACACAGCATGCAGATATCCTCCATCTATGACACAAATGCCAAGCAGTGGAAATCACGGCTGGCTGGACTGCTTGAGTTTATAAGAGCGCATGGGGAGAAGCGAATCACAAACCAAGCTTGCAAAGTACTGGCCCGATTAACACCGGATCAGTTGTCAGAGCCGGGTATCTCGCTGCTTGTCGCTACCGTACGCGGTCAGAATGGGCGCCAGCTCGCAGGAGTCAGCTTCGTATCCGGTTTCGGTGCAGAAGCCTGTCTTGTCGCTGTGCACCCCTTCTACCGGAATAGACATACCGGCACTGCCTTAATGGCTGCCCAGCTGAAACGCCTCGGGCATCTGCAATGCAGTGTTGCCTGCGACAATACTGCTAGCCTAAAGATGTGCTTCAATATCGGCCTTGCTGCCGACACACTTACCACTGGTCCTACCGGCAAGCCAACATTACTGCTCCGGTCACCCCATCATACCGGCAGCACTACTATTTCTCCACAAGAAGGTGAACTCCTGTGCCAGAGCCCGTCTTAGGCATTCTTACTTTATATATTAACGAAGCCAAGCAGCTTGAAGAAAAGGCCGTGTACCGGAGAATGATCGTCGAGGGCAAACGAATTGGCTTGGATGTCTTTGTGTTTACCCCCATGGATGTTCATCCCAGCAAAGAGCAGATCCATGCCCTTGTCTTTGATCCCAAGAGCGGAAAATGGTCACGCAAATGGCGTTCTTTTCCGAACATGATTTATGACCGTTGCCGTATTCAGCGCAGCTCACGCTTTCAGCAACTGCTTCGTTTCCGAGAACGCTACAATCATCTGTTATTTATGAATCGTCCACTGCGCAACAAATGGACCATTCACCAAACATTCTCACAAAAAAGCCGTTTCCGGCAACATATGCCAGAAACTTTACTCTATCAGTCCTCTGCCGACCTGCGCCGGATGCTGAAAACCAATTCAGTAGTCTATATCAAGCCGGCAAACGGCACAGGCGGACGTGGCATTCTCAGAATTGAGAGAATGAAGGATGGGCGTGGGGTATATGATATTCAAGGCCGTCGCCAGGATCGCCGAATCATTCCCACCCGTAAAGTCTCTTCTACTCGGCTGGATTCCATCGTACGGCAATGGTGTATCGGCGGACGTTTCCTTATCCAACAGGGGATTCCATTACGTCTGCCGGGCGGACGTTTCCATGATTACCGGATGCTCGTTCAAAAGAACGGGCAAGGTGTCTGGGAACTCACAGGTATGGCAGCACGGGTCGGTGCAGCGCGGAGTGTAACCTCCAATCTTCATGGCGGTGGTCATGCCGTTCGAGCGGAAACGCTGCTGAAGGAATGGCTGGGTAGTCAGGATAAAACCGATAAGGTCATGAAGACTGCCGAGAGGTTAGGCCTTGATGCCGCAGCCTTCCTGGAAGAAAGTTACGGAGCCTTATGTGAGCTTGCATTGGACCTCGCCATTGATCGCGAAGGTAAAATTTACGTGCTGGAGGTTAATCCAAAGCCCGCCCGTGAAGTGTTCGCAAGATCAGGTGACGGAACCACTTACCGCAAAGCCCTGATTCGCCCTCTGGAATACGCGCTGTGGCTCTACAATAACAAAGGAACCCCGAGCACAGCTAAAACGACTGAGGAATAAAAATATCTTAGTAGTCATTAAAAAAAGACACCCCGAGCTCGTATTAATACGAAGCCGAAGGGGCGTCTTTTTCGATTTATTTGGCCAATGATCCCTGCAGGGAACCTGCATCGAAGTCCGGCTGTGCTTCGATATCGGTGTCACCTGCAGCTTTGGCTTTTTCAAGCGCCGCATTATAGCGAGTATTCAAGTCCTGAAGCTCTTTATCTAAATCTCCACCACCAAAAATATATCTATTGAAGACATCAACCTTCTTTAGTCCTTCCAGACGTCCTTCACTGATGACCATCGGAGTCGCTGGATAAATCCCGTCTAACTTCGTAGGCAGAAAATCTTCAATCCCTGCAATGTCTGGTGCCTTGGCAACTGTAGCAACCGATGGAATAACCGAAACCCCATACCCTGCTTCCTGGTAAGCAATCTGCACATCATCACTGTACATCCATTCAATAAACTTCCAAGCTTCTTCCTTATGCTTAGAATCCTTGCTCATAGCCAAATAACTTCCTGCAATAACTTGGCTGACACCCTTCTGCTCCCCGTCAATGGTTGGAGGAATCGCAGCTGCCCAGCGAATTTCAGTTGGGAATTGGGTTTTGTAGACCGTCGGCTCAACGGAATGGTTGAAATACATGCCGATCTTGCCTTGAGCGAATTGCGCACGCAGCGGGTCGATATCAAGCGATTCCGATCCTGGCATCATGCTTCCATCCACCTTAATCTGCCGCAGCGCCTCAGCAACCTCTTTATATACGCTAAAATCAAATTGCCCGGTCTGGAAGTCGAAGCCCTCTGTGCCCTTAGTCTTGCTAAGTGTTGTTATTGGATAAGCGATACGCTCAAATCCGCTGGTACTTTTGAAATTACCCGCGAAGCCGTAAGCGCCTATGTCTTTTCCTGCTGCCGTAATTTTCTTGGCATCCTCGACCATCTCTGCGAGTGTGGTAGGCGGCTCTGTAATGCCAGCCTTCTCGAACAAATCTACGTTATAAATGAGGCGCCAGAACTGACCGATATTGGGAAGGCTATATATTTTGCCGTCAACGGTATTTTTCTCGTTGATAAGTACGTTCTCGAACCGGCTCTTCATCTCTGGTGAAATGTAGCTATCAAAAGATTCCAGATACCCTCTTTTGACCCATGTTGGCACGTTATAAGTATCCACCCGGAGAATATCAGGCGCCTGCATGCTGGAGAAGGCAATATCCACCGACTGCGTATAGTTCTCTGCCATAACCTTCATTTCAATCTCGATATTGGGATTAAGACCTTCATACTCGCTGATCTTTTGCTCAATAAAATCAGAATCATGACGATCAATGGTCCAGTAGACCAACTTTGTTTTTTCGGAGTTTGTATTGCTGCTGCTTACCTCCGTATTAGATTCGGATGATGAACAGGCGGCCAACGAGCCAGCCAGCATCAGCGAAACCCCAGCTAATATCCATTTATTTCTTTTCATCTAAAATGCCTCCCTTTTCTTTTGAAATCGCATTCATTTCTTAAGAAAATTATAATTCCACTGCCCTTTTATCAGTGAAGGAGAAAACAACTGTCAATGGGAGACGAAATCACTGTTTCCCTCCACTTTGGGCAAGGTATATTTTGCACGAAAGTCAGTCGGCGTCATTCCGGTGTATTTTTTGAACTGCTCTGTAAAATAGGGTCGATCCTCATAGCCCAAAGAGATGGCAATATCCTGAACCTGTATGCCTTCCAGCACCAGCTCCTTGGCTTTGTCCATTCGTCTCCCGATAATATATTGGGCGAGTGTCATCCCCGTCTCCTTTTTAAAAAGATTGGAGAAGTAGCTAGGACTAAGATGCACCTCCCGTGCACAGTCCGCGACGGATAGATTTCGCTGCAGATTTCCATTGATATGAGTGATGGCCCGATCCACAAGCATACGCGCGTCACTGCATTGGCGTTGTTGCAAATACGTACAGCCCAAACGGCAAAATTCCCGAATCTGGCGGCTAAGATCTTCAAAAGAGACTGCACTGCTCATGTCTGCAAGCTTATTTTCCAGAGTTTTAACTTCCGAATCCGTTGCTTTTTCCGAAAAAATCCGATGGATAGAATGAGCCAGTTCAAGACATAACGTCTTAACGATGGACGGGTTAGGCGTTGCCGGTGCAGTAATCCAATCATGCCAAATATGATCCAGCTGCTCCTCTGCTTTGGACAAATTCGCCGAACGCAGACAATAAAGCAATTCTTTCTCCTTGTCATATGAGTATCTGGGTAGCACGGCATTCACGACTGCATCTTCAACATAGGTGTACACGCTGTTCCCACCATTTAGAAAGGTGTTCGCAAGTGCAGACAGCGCCTGCGCATAGGAAGCAGAAAGCTGCCCTACCTCCTCCACCTCTCCACCCAGTCCAATGGATACCGTCTGGTACGTATACCGATGTACATTTTCCCGGCATTTCTCTGCAAGTTGCTCCATATTCGGCTCCGCCAGAGGGTTCATCACAATAACGAACTGATTCACATTTTCCCGGAACACAATGCCCCGAGTGTATTCGGATATTGTATTTTCCAAAATATTCTGTACGGCAAAGCGGATTAATTCCACCTCGGAAACCGTAAGTTCTGATGTACGTTCCACAAAAAAATCCACTTCCGCTACCATCACGCAAAAGTTATGGTTATTCATCTCGATATTGTAAAAATCCCACTGCTGGCTCAAGTGCTGCTGCCTAGTTCCGTAACGGATGAGCAGACGCATATATTCCTGACGCAAATAAGGTAAGCTCTCGCGCAGCTTTTGTTCCATGCCCATCATCTGCTCAGCTTGACTGCGTTCCCGCTCCAACACTTCTTTGGCCTTCAACACGGATTCAAGCACTTGAACCTTGGTATACGGTTTTACAATCAGATCAAAGGCACCCAGCTTAACTGCTTCCTGGGCATAGGTGAAATCAGAATAACCCGTCAAAAAAATCAGTTTGATGCCTGGCTGCTCGGCTTGGATGCTCCGCATCATCTCTAAACCATCCTTAAAAGGCATTCGGATATCCGTCAATACGATGTCAGGACGATGCTTGCGGATCTGCTCCAGACCTTCTTCCCCGTCTGCCGCGGTGGCCGCGATCACAATCCCATGTTCCTCCCAAGGAATCCGCTGCGACAATCCGCGGACCACTGCAGGAATATCATCAACAATACATATTTTAATTGAATGGGCGCTCAGGATTTATTCCCCCTTCCACAGGAATGGATAGAACAGCTTCGGTTTCAACACGCGGACTGCTTCGAAAGACCAATCCGGCTTCTTTGCCGTAGTACAGCTGCAGTCGGCTACATATATTAGACAGAGCATAACCTCCACTGCCGTTCGGCTCCTTCAGCCAGGCATTGAGTTTCTCCGCATTCATGCCGGTTCCGTTATCGGTAACCCGGATGAGCAGTGTGTTTTTGGCTACTTCTACAGAGATCCGGATCACTCCCCCTCCCCTTAATTCCTTAAGGCCGTGCAGGATTGAGTTCTCCACCAAGGGCTGAATAATAATTTTCAATACAGGAAGCTCCAGCAGTTCCACTCCGGCATCAATTGTATAGTCAAACAACCCTTCGTAACATTGCTGCTGAAGGTTTAGATACTGGCGGACATGTTCCAGTTCCTTGCCTAAGGTCGTAATTTCCTGCCCGTTGTTCAGTCCCAGCTGAAACAGTGCAGACAGCGAAATGACCATCTGTTTCACATCTTCATATTCATCCATCTCACATTTCCAGAAAATCGTGTTTAATGTGTTATATAAAAAATGAGGCTCGATCTGCGCCTGAAGCGCCTTGATCTCCGCTTTTCTCTTTTCTTTTTCTGTATCCTTGACTTCAACAATCAACTCACCAATCCGGTCTAACATCTGGTTAAATTTGCGTCCCGCCTCCCCAATCTCATCCTGGAAAGGACTCTGGAAGCGTGCACTGAGATCCTCTTGCTCAACACGAGACATCGTCCGTTGCAGTTTCAGCAGCGGTCCCAGTAGCAAAGCGGACAGATACCTTGCAAGGAAAAGCGCGATGACGATACATGCCGCCATGATCATCAACACCAGCCATTGAATACTCCGAACAGGTTGCAGCAGTTCCTTTTTGGACAGGTAGCTGACCAACACCCAGTCTTTTGCGTACCCTGAACTGGCATAGCTGAGCAGCATTGGCCCATCCCCAGCAGAATATTCAAAATTACCCCGGTCCGCTTCCCTCAGTTTGTCCAAAAACACAGAGTCCCGAGACCATTCCGGACGTCTCCCGTCTCCGAAGACGCTTGTTCCCTCTTTATTGATCAGTAAAAAACGCGCGGAGCCAAGACTCCCGCCTCCACTTACAGTATCTTCAAGAATGTCCTCTTTTACATTAACAATCAAAAATAGATCAGGGACATAATTGTCTGTAAGCGGCTGCAAGACTAGGGAAATAACATGGTGTTTCCCGGCAAATAGCTCGTCCCGATGACTCTCTACCCAATTGGATTCAGGTTTCTCCTTAATCCGTTGGTACAGCGAAGATTCTAGAAAAGGGGTCAAGGTTCTGCGCTGATTGCTGGTAGAGTAGAAATCCCCGTCCGGCGTACTGATCAAGATAGATTCAATGGAGTTTTCCGTCAACTCTACCTGCGTGAAGGGCGCTTGCAGCATAGAAAAATTGGCAAAAAAACGTTCCATATTATGAGCTTTAATATCCCGGATGGTCTGCTGATAAGCTTCGCTCAACATCATCGTGGAGGAAGCCACAATGATTTGCTTTAACTTCTGGTCCAGGACATTGATTGACTGAGTCAGCACATTTTGATTTAACTCGACAGAGTTACGCTCCATCGCCCGAGAAGCGATGGAGTAAGCCAATAAACCGGTGACAGAAATACAGAATACCGTCAGTGCGGTAAAAGATAGCCATATTCTTTTCTTCAAAGAGGTACGATAAACCCAGGCCTTCAGCATGTATTCACATCCTTCTTGAATAGCTGTCCGAAGCCCGCCCCGAATTTAGCCCTTTACAGAGCCAGCTGTCATCTGCATGAACGATTTATTAGCGAAAATATAGACAACAATCATTGGCAACATGGACAGACATGCACCCGCGAGCATCAATTGAGGTTGCGCCGCATCGCCGATACCATATTTTAGCCCCGCCAATCCTACGGTGAGTGTCTGTAATTTTGGCTGTGTCATGGTAAAAACCAGCGGCAGAATATATTCGTTCCATGCTCCGCGGAAGGTCCAGAGCGCCGTGACTCCAAGGGCGGGCGTCAGAAGCGGTAAGATAACTCGAAAGTATACGCTATAGAAATTACAGCCGTCAATAAAAGCAGCCTCATCCAGATCCTTCGGAATCGCTCGTACAAAACCAATCAACATAAAAAATGCCGTGGCATGCGCACTAATCAGAATAATAATGACACCCCATAACGATTTCTGTAGATTAAGCGCTACCATAAGGTCAAATTGCGGCCGAAGCACCACAGCACCGATCGAGATAAACAGCGTGCAGGACTGAATTACAACATATATACGTTTCCCGTAAAAATCGACTCTCGCTACCGCATATGCGGCCATGGTTCCAATGAATAGAGTGCCTAAGGTGGTAAAGATACTGATAAACACACTGTTCCATGTAAAGCGGGCAAAGTTAGCCGAATTCCAAGCCTGCGCGTAGTTTCCAATCTGCCATGACTTAGGCAGCAAGGTGGTTCCTGTCGTCAACTCCAGATTGGTCTTAAGGGATCCAAAAAAAGCCAGAATAATCGGAAACAACGCAAAAGCCGCCACTATAAGTAGAAAAATCCACAGCAAGGTCCGGGACAGCACCGCTCGGGTCTTGAAGGACCGGACAGGCTGGACCGAAGTGTTCTTCGTCTCCGCATGTAATGTACTCACTGTTCATTCTCCTCTCTTTTAATAGATATCATTTAGCTTTTTAGATACATAAAAGTAGACTAAGGTAATCAGACCTACAATAACTGCTGTGGCAAAACCAACCGCACTACCGTAGCCAAATTGCTGAATGCTTGTACCTCCACTGGATACAGGGAAGAACAGCTTATACAGGTACAGGTACATAACTTCCGTCTTGCCATAAGGACCGCCTTCGGTAAGCACCATAATACTCTCGTAGCCTTTTAGGGAGGCGGTAATAGCGAGCATAATGATCATTTGCAATACAGGTCCGAGCATGGGAACGGTGATGTTCCACATTTTTCTGAAAGGTCCAGCTCCATCTATAGATGCCGCCTCATAGAGATCCTCAGGAATGTTCTGTAAACCAGCGATAAAGAGCAGCATATAGTTACCGATAGCCCCCCATATCGCAATCATAATAGCGGTTAGTAAGGCATATTTCGGCCCTAACCAATCTATCGGAGCGGAAATAATTCCAGAGCCGACCAATAGCTGGTTAACCATCCCGTTGTATGAATTAAAGATAACGTAGAATACGATGGCCATAACCGAAGCACTGATTACAGTCGGCATAAAGTAAACCGCTCTTAGCAGCTGCCGCCCTTTCAAAGCACGATTGAGGACAACCGCCAGTAAAAATGATAATGGCAAGGTGATGAGCAGCTTGCCTCCAGCGTAGATAAAGGTGTTGACCACTGACTTCCAGAATTCCTTATCCCTTAATAAGCGCTCGAAATTCTCCAGTCCGATAAACAGGGGTTCGCCGAAACCCTGGTAATCATAGAACATGTACTTCAGAGCCCAAAAGATCGGATATACTCCAAAAACCAGCGTCAGAATCAAACTGGGAGCAACGAAGGTCCAGGCGTTAATTTGACGTTTTGATAAATTCATTTATTGTTCCTCCTGTCCATTGGACTAAGCTTATGTCCTTAATGATAATTCTATCCGTTCGTAACGGTTAGGGAGAAAGCGACTGCGCTTGGGGGAGAATTTCACTTTTTCAGTTGCTTTGTCCCCTTTCCTTCATTTGTTTATCTATCCCGTCCTTCGTAAAGCCACGTTTATACTAATTAAGAGAAAGCTCACCCACGAACCATGACTACTTTACAAGGAGGTTAGAACTACCGATGATTTCAGCATATGGTGGCGGTACACGCCCCTTCGGATGTTATACCGAAGGAGAGCTGGAGGGCATACGCCTTAGAATCGAACAGCTTCCCAAGGTCCGGCAAGAGTACGAAAGACAACAACAGCTGTCTGAACAATTTGCCAGCCGAGAAGCTGCTGCGCCCCTCCATAAACTCGGGGTGTTCCGGGTAGAACCCTTTGTTTTTAAAACCCCTCCCAGAACGGCCTTCCTCAAGCTTTCTGTACAGATTCGGGGAAAGGGCACGGCGCGCATCGGGGGCTTGCGTCTGACTCATTCGCAGCTTGGCTTGCCGGTTGAACTAGCGAATGGCGGTCTAGAATCTGGGATGCTGGGGTGGAGTCAAGACCGAGAAAACGGAAGCACAGTATATCTAGAGAAATTGGCCAGCTGGCAGCAGGGTCTCCAGCCATCTGGTGTAACCCCATCTGGCGCTAGTCTGGCAGACGATTTGCAATGTATCTGCATCAGTAATGAGGAAGTGATAGGATTGACAATCCTTCATTATGGAGAGACCATACCTGTATACGAAGGTGATCATTACAGCGTGCAGACGGTGCTCAGTCTGGAAGCTCCTCTAGGCGAAGGAATCTGCATCGGGGTCCATTTTCTAAATGCTGCGGGGCAGCCATTGGGAACTGAGCTGCTCTCCCCGCTTTTTAATCGGCCGACACTTACCAATTGGGCCTTCCTGCTGGAGGCTACGGGAGCGGACGCCAATATGTATATGACCACGGGTGAAAGTAAATTTGCGGTTCGAGCCAAGCAAAAGCTCCAGTACATGCTTGCCGATATGCGGGTAGGCATGGATATTTTCCGTAGAGACGGCTGGCATGACGATGATACTTACGGCGCGGTGCATATCGGGAGGGGGCTCGCTGCTGCTTCGGTAATCTACGATCAGATTGCTGGCAGCAGTGTATTCCTCACTGGAGAAGAAACCGAACTTCTCGCTCATTTCCGCTATATCGCAGACATGATGATGGATACCCACTACTACCGGTTTGATCTGGAGACCTTCCCAGATGAAAAGGGGGGAAAACGCAGTAATTGGAATGCCGACCGGGCAACCGGACTGGGTGTATATGCCCTCCTCTTTCCCAATGAAAAACAAAGTGAGGCATATCTTGATCATGCCCTCTCAGTCATCAACTGGCAGCTGGCAGAAGTGGTGGATTCAGACGGCGCGTGGCCAGAAAATATTCGCTACCATGGCGCAGTATTGCATCGCTATTTTCTCTTCTTCGTCCTATTAAAGCGTTTGAAGGGCAATGATTATTTCAAGCATGAAAAGGTAAAGGGCATGTACCGTTTCCTAATCGGCACAGTGACTGCACCAGATATTATTCAAGGCGGCTCTTCTGGCTCCCCCATCCTGCTTACACCAGCGGTCGGCGATGCCAATGTGCAGGAAAAATGGTTTCGCCTGCTCGGATATGCGGCCCCATTCTATATGGACGAAGACCCCCAGCTTGCCGGGGAAATGCTCTGGACGTGGAAGCACGGCGGAGAACCGATTGAGGATAGTGGCGCATTTCCTCTGCCTCTGGTCGCGCTGTTATATCCACAGCCCGACTTAGCAGAACAAAGGCCTGCACTCGACTCCGTACATTATCCCGATATCGGTTATGTCATCTTCCGCAACGGAGAACAGAACCTTCAGCATTATGCAATCTACGAGGCGTCTCCGCTGACTTATCACGCTCATCATGATGAAGGGCACTTCTCCATCTGGGCAGATGGTGTTCCAGTAACCCTTGATTCTGGAACGGGAGGTTACTATAACGGAGATCGGCATTGGTATGTGTCCAGCGCAGCTCATAATGTTGTTCAATTTACCGATTCATTCGGAAATTTTGCCAATGGCCCACTGCAAAGCACATGCAAGGAAGTACGCTTTTCAGAAGAGTTAGATCATGCCAGCAGTCTTATTCCAGAGGCTAACGCCAGAGAATATGAGCGGAATTTCTTGTTCATTAAAGCAGGCTTTAACGTCTACTTGATATGGGATCGAATTGAGGGAGCATCGAACAGCGTCTGGAATCTGCATACACTCAGTACTGATGCAAGTATAATGGAGCAATCCATTGATGCAGCTTGCCTGAACGGCAAGCACCTAAGCGCTTATATCGCCGAACCAGAACTTCCAGTGATTACAATGGGAGAAGGCGCTGTAGCCGGGAATTATCCGCTGGCAGAGCAGCAACATTTTCGTGTTTATGGTGGTACAAGCGATTACGTCATTCTGCTTCATCCCCGGACAGAAGATGCTTCTTCACTACAGCTTGAACAGCTTGATTATGAAGAGGCTGTCGAAGGAGTACGCTTGTACAGGATATCCCGTACGGATGGAAAATGGTTTATCGCCGCCATCAACGGCACCAAGGAGGAACACCTTGTTACTGTTCCGGGTCCCGGACCGCTTAGGCTGCTCGGAGAATCTGAGTCAACATCCGGGCAACCTGAAGCAACCCAATTAAGAATTGAGGCAGGCAGAATTCACATCGCCATGCCCCGATAACTATATAGAAGGAGGAAGATTAGAACATGAGCAATCTTGGAGTATGGGAACCAGCAGAACCGGGAGTTAAACGCTGTATCTTGAACGCTGCAGCCAGTCTGATGATGATGGAGGTTCATTTCGAAAAGGGAGCCGAGGGCTATGAGCATAGCCATCCTCACGAGCAGATGAGCTACTGTCTGCGTGGAAGCTTTGAATTTCGTATTGACGGCGAGAAGCATAAGGTAACCACGGGGCAAAGTATTGCCATACCGCCAGATGCAAAGCACGGTGTAACCGCATTGGAAGCAGACTCTGCGCTGCTCGATGTCTTCACACCTATCCGCGAGGATCTGCTGAAACGCTAATAAATATATATCTGGCAGCAAAAAAAGGCCCAATCATTCCATTTCAGAGGGAATGATTGGGCTTCTGTTATTTTTCAGCTTGGTACCGTTCCACCTCAAGTGATGCTAATAACAATGGAGCGACGCCCATAGGCACATCCGACAATACGTCCTCAGAGATATAGTAATCGTATGAGCCATTACGGTCTTTGCTCAGACCCGCTCCATGACAGATCTGGTGCAAGTGCACACCTTGTTCATCCTCTTCAGTCAAATGCGTCAAAATGCCTTCATACCCTTGCAACATCGCCTCTATAAAAGAGGATTCCAGATAACCTAATCTTAGTCCCTTAGCCATCGCATAAACAAACATGCACGAGCCGGAAGCTTCAAGATAATTGCCTTTTCTCCCCGCTTGATCTAACACCTGGTACCAGAGGCCAGTCTCCTTGTCTTGAACCTCCAGAAGCGCGCCGCACATCCGCTGGAAAATGCCAATGATCGTCCCCCGCTGCGGATGAGTGAGCGGAAAATGCTCCAGGCAATCAACCACAGCCATCGCATACCAGCCCATCGCCCGGCTCCAAAAATGAGAGGACAATCCGGTAGACGAGTCAGCCCATTCCTGCTCTTTGGATTCATCCCAGCCATGATAGAGCAGGCCGGTCCGTGGATCGCGGGTCCGCCGCTCAACCAGCAGCAGCTGATGCGCCGCTTCGTCAATCAGTTCAGGTCGTTGAAAAACCTTGCCGTATTCCGCTAGGAATGGCGATGCCATGTACAGCCCGTCCAGCCACATCTGGAAAGGGTATACCTTCTTATGCCAGAATCCCCCTTCGGAGGTGCGGGGATGTCCAATAAGCTGTGCGGCCAGCAAATGGGCTGCTTCAGCATACCGTTCTTCTCCGGTTTTCTGGTATAGCAAGAACAGGTTTTTCCCCTCGTTAATCTGGTCCAGATTGTATTCTTCCAGCCTGTAGGTACGGATGGAACCATCCGCTCCAATAAATGTGTCCATATGCCGCTCCATAAAGGAGACATACTCAGGCTGGTCGAGCTGAACACCCGCCCGGGCCATTGCCATCAGCAGCATGCCCGGAACATAAGCCCATCTTTCCAGCACATATTCATGCTCTCCCTGCTTGTTGCACCCTCCAAGAATCGTATTCGCAATTTTACTGGACAAGCGAACGGTTGTTGCTTCAGTTATAGACATCCTTATTCCTCCTTCGTTTGTCATCCATATGAAGTCTAATCTTATGCTCAGTTGAGCTGCTTGCGCAGCCAGGCAAAGGCTGGTTCACCATGAATCTCATGACCTCCGGTGAAGAAGTCCGCTTCTACCTGTCCGATATGATTCGCCGACCTGTAAATCGTCTGCAACTGGGTTAAAGCTAATTTTGTTCCGCGCGGGCCAAACAGATGATCGGCATCTCCCGATTCGAGGAACAGACCACGAGGGGCAATGAGGCCCAGTAGGTCAGGCATCTCCGCTTCCAGCAAAATCCCTGGAATATAATTATCAAGGCAATGATTGCGTGTCAGAATACTGTCTGCGAAAGTATTGGCATACCCGCTTACGACCGCACAAGCGATTCGTTCGTCAAGTGCAGCTGTGAAGCCAGCCACCAGTCCCCCGCCGGAAATACCCATAATTCCAATTCGTTCGCTCTCAACCTCTTTTCTTGTCTGCAAATAATCCAGTGCCCGCATGGTTTCGTAGATACGGTAGCCGGCCATCGTCTTCCCAACCATCAACAATGCGGATGACAGGCGGAAGCAGGAATTACGTCCAGGCTCCCCGCTTGTTAGGTCTTCTTCCAGTCGCCTGTCGCCAAAGCCGAGCAGCTCCGGGGCTGCCACTACAAAGCCCTGTTTTACCAGTGAAACAGCGAAGTCTTTGTGCAGCCCGGGATCTCCCTGCCGATCCGATCCGTCCGGGTTCAAGCCTACGATCTCCCGGCTTCCATAGCCATGTCCATGAATGGCAAGAACGGCAGGAACAGGGGTAGAGAACGGCTGATCCGGGATCAAAAGATACAGCGGCATGCGCAACCCTTCATAGGTAGTTATCTCTATACGTTCACGGGTATACCCGGTGCAGACGGTTCGTTCCAGCAGAACCGGTTGCAGCTCCTCAGCTATTTCTGGAAAGCCACCTAATCGCTCTGTAAATGCTGTGGTAAGCTCCTCACGCCATTGCTGAAAGGGATCTTTGCTGAAAGCCGATTTGCGTTGAGCTGAACCAGCTAGTTCTTTCATGTATTGTTCCAGAGGCTCCATCCGAAGTGCTCCTTCCTTAATATCCTTCAGGATGCCAGCCATCAAGCACGGTCAGCACCCTATACTCCGCAGCTTCCTGTGGAATCAGCTGCCGTGACCATGCAGCTCTGGCTTCGGGATTGGCTCCCGGTCCACTGCTGCCATATTCTTCATAGCGGCTAGTTTCCTCCCTGTCCGGCTGCCCCCAATTATGCCAGCCTTCGCCGATAATCGAACTGTCTATGACCGTGCGGATAAAAGCCACATGTGCATAAGGGCGCCAAGGTCGGCCAAGATACACTTCACTTACACCTTGACCGCCAGTAATTTCACAATCGAGGAATACATAACCAAACGGTGCGCCTTCAGGCGTTGATGCGGCTGTAATATATCCTCTGGAACGTTTGTTATGCAGCCGGCAACGTTCAAACAAAGCCGTAGCCGCGCCAAAAATATAATCCACATCGCCTTCAATGTAACATTCGTTATAATATTGCTTTCCTTGCCCTGTATACAAAGTATCCTGATCACCCAGCAGGCGTACACGCCGGAATACAGCATGACCAGCATCAACAAAAGCAGCCACCGCCTGACCAGTGCCTGGACCTGATGCATTTCGAATGGTCAGATTTTCAGCGGTGAAATGCTCAGCGAATACATTCAGGGTACCGGATTTGAACGTGCCAATCGGCTCTCCGTCCGGACCTAAAGTGTGCGCGTTGTCTGACCACGTAATGATGGTGGAATTCGTGTCTTCCCCCAGTAGCAGAACCGGAGGCGTTCCCTGTTTCACTGTAATTTTTTCCTCGTAAATGCCGGGTTTGATCCGAATCGTCACTTCTTCCTTGTGTTCCTGTGGAATTGAATCCAACGCTGCCTGTAGACTACTGAATCCTTCGTCGACACTCTTAGAGACTGTAATTAACATCTGCGGCTCCTTTCCTATCAACCTGAGTTTATTCTATAATAACCGTAACGCTTCGTAAGAGAAGAGGAGAATTATGACTAGCCTGACTAGCCCCAATCACAAATATCATATTGAAGAAGACCGCTACAGCATCCAGCATATGAAACGTAAAGGCATCACTGCTATGCCACGTCCCCACAGCCATGACTTAGCCGAGCTGTACTATCTGATACAAGGGGAGCGGGTATACTTTGTGGACGACCGAGTCATTACGGTTCATAAGGGTGAGCTTATTCTTATCTCCGGCCGGGAGCTTCATTCCACAGCAAGCTCGGAAGTAGCCGAGTTCGAGCGGATTCTGATCAACTATGATCCTGCTCTTCTACCGCCATCCCTGCAGAATGAAGCCATCTGGTTTCATGACCGCGGGTACCGCTTGTTCAAGCTGACCCTGCGCGAGCAGGACGAAGCGGAAATCCTAATGAACCGGATGCTGGAAGAATGCCGGTTGCAGCGCCCGTATTACGAAACCAGCGTAATCGCTTTATTCTCCGAGCTGATGATTCTCCTCCAGCGTTCAGAGAGTATCTCACAAGCTGGAGGGACGAAACATCCGCTCCATCATCTAGTAACGGATGTAGCCACCTATATCCGTGATCACTACCGTGAGGCCCTTACTCTGGAAGAGACTGCGAGTAATTTTTACATTAGTCCTTCATACTTGAGCCGGGTATTTCACCGATTGACGGGTTTTCACTTTCGGGAATACATCGTTCATGTCCGCGTAAGGGAAGCCGAACGGCTGCTTGTCGGATCTACAGGCAAAATCCAGGAGATCGCCTCCGCTGTCGGATTTGAACATCTTTCCCATTTCAATAAAACATTCAAAAAATCAACCGGTCTGACCCCGCTCCAATACCGAAAAGAAGCAAGGTCACACCCACGGAAGTTCAAGACGGATTTCCATCATCCATAGAATTTTTTTATCTCTCTGTAATCGTCAAATCTTCGGAATGAGTGAGCGTGACGTGGCTGCATCTATGCGCAGTTATCTTCGGCATCTCCGAAGTCTGCAACCGGATACGATCCAGCGTGAGCCCCGTGGCATGCCGCAGCACAATTCCCCGATCACTCACTGCGTGGAATTTTTCGATGGTTAGATCAGCAAGCGGCATCTCCGGCAGCCCGTTAACCAGTAGAGCGGTTGCCGCACCATGGCACACAATGTTCTTCAGGGTAATCTTCCGAAATTGCGGAGTTTCCTCTGTAACCGAAAATAACTGCTCGTCATACCCTTCCGATCCTTCAACCCCTGCATAGAACATATGAAAGGATACAGCCTCATGGATGATGCCAGTCATGTTGATATTCTCCATTACAATATCCTCCACCACACCACCTCTTCCCCGGGTGCTTTTGAACCGCAAGCCAATGTCCGTGCCGATGAACAGGCAGTCGCTAACTCGAACTGCATGGACACCTCCGGACATCTCGCTGCCGATCACAACGCCTCCATGTCCGTGATATACCGTGCAATTCCTGATGGTAATATACTGGCAGGGCATTCCCCACTTACGTCCTTCCTCATCCTTACCTGACTTGAGACAGATGGCGTCATCACCCACATCAAAGCTGCTGTGCTCAACTAGAGCATGCGTGCAGGATTCCAAATCAAGGCCATCCCCGTTCTGCGAATACCAAGGATTACGTACCTGAACATTTCGTACGGTAATCTGCTCGCAGCCAATGGGATGAAGACACCAAGCAGGTGAATTCTGGAAGGTCGGCCCTTCCAGCAGCACCCGCCGGCAATTGCGCAGGCTAAGCAACGTCGGACGAAGATACGTACGAGCAGGCAGATAAGCCTCCATACTAGTTTCTCCCTTATCCCACAGCTTCCGGCAGAAGTCCTCTCCTTCCATGGCTTCCCGGGAAGGCCACCATACTTCGCCCTGCGGATCAAGCACTCCTCCAGATTCGATCAAACGCTCCCATTGCTTCTCGGTCATCTTAAACCGCTTCACTGGGCGCCAGCCTTCGCCACTGCCGTCGAATATCCCCTCACCGGTTATTGCCACATCGCTTAAACCTTCTCCATCGAGCGGAGCCTGACAGCGCCAGCCGGCATTCCCCTCATAATGGGAAGAAAGTAACGGATACAAGGTATGATTAGGGTCAAACTGCACCAACGCTCCCTTGTCTACATACAGATTAATTCGACTATGCAAAGTAAGGGGTCCTGTGCGCCAGATGCCAGCTGGAATAACAACCTTTCCGCCGCCCGCCGCAGCGCAGGCATCCAGTGCAGCCTGAATAGCAGAGGTACATAGCATTAATCCCCCCTCTTCTGCCCCATAATCCGTGATTGCAAAAGTCCGTTCGGGAATCTGGGGAAGCTCGGGAATCGGATACGTGTTAGTTACAAGATTGCTGCTCATTGAATTTCACCTCCTCCTATTACTCAAGTCCTTCATAGCTAAACCAGTCGAAATCGGCATAGCTTTCGCTCTTTGCACCTTGAGAGCTTGCGTACATCCCGAGGTATGCTCCTGTGAATCCTCCGGCCAGATCGGTGCTGAGCACTCTGCCATCCGTCCGTTCGCAGAAGGCTGTCCACTTGGCGGCTTCAGAAGCTCTGTAATAGAAGCTATACTCTTGTCCCCTGGCTTCCACCTTAAGCTGTACCTGATCCTGTGGATATGGCACTGACGCCAGCAGCTGCTCGCTGCCACCCATCCGATGAATCAGCTGTAATACACGTTCGCCTGCCTCTAGCCCCAGTTCATAACGGAAGTGGTGATCCGCATTTTGGAGGAGAACAAGACCAGCTACTTCCCCTTCTGCAGCGGGACTAAACGTCATGTCCGTCGCCGCTCTGAAGTTCAAATGCTGCTGGCGTCTACCGATATAAGATGGATTGGCAATCTCCGAGAGCCGTTCTGGCTTCAGGCGAAGCCGCAGAACTCCAGGCTTGTCGGTAAGACTCCAGAATTCACCCCGCGGTGTCCGCAGGAAATTCCAGATCGGTTCCAGCTCATTACCTATAAACTCATCGCGCGCAGGCAATTCCGGCCATTTTGTCTCTGGCAAATCCGGAGCCTCCGTCTCAAATTCCAGCACCCCTTTACCGGGATTGACCACAGGCCATTCATTCTCCCAGATTACCGGTGTCAGGAAGGTTTCACGTCCCAGATTGCGGTAATAACCACCGCTGGTTCGTGAAGCCAAGCAGAACATCCACCAGTCACCATGCTGAGTCTCTACCAGCTCTCCATGACCCACATTAACAATAGGATACGCTCTGCCAAGATGGCGATGCGTTAGAATCGGATTGGCTTTATGGCCTTCATAAGGACCTGTCACACTCTTGCTTCTGGCAATCGTAATCGCATGAGTATGCCCGGTTCCACCTTCGGCAATCAGCACGTAATACCAAGCGCCGATCTTATAAATATGCGGTCCCTCTTGCGCATGAGCTACCTTGAGTGCGCCTTGCCAAATACTATGCTTCGGACCGATTAGCTTCCCTTGGCTGAGATCAATCTCCTGCAGCCAGATATCCATATGCTTCGGATAATCCTGCCCTTCCGGCGGAACACGGTTGCCGGTATAATACACCTTGCCGTCTTCATCGAAGAACAAAGAGGAATCAATGCCGGGTGCATCCTCCAGCCATACAGGATCAGACCAGTCTCCGGCCGGATCGGTTGTTGTTACATAGAAATTATGCTGGTTCTTGTCATTGTCAATAAAAGTGGTAATCATATAGAAAACTCCCTCATGATAGCGGAGCGTCGGTGCCCAAATGCCCATGGAGGGAATCGAGTGATCCAGATTGAGCTGGGACGGGCGGTCCAGTACATGGCCAAGCTGGCGCCAATTGACCAGATCCTTGCTGTGGAAGATAGGAACGCCTGGGAAAAATTCAAAGCTTGAAGTCACAAGATAATAATCTTCACCAACACGGATAGCGGAAGGGTCAGGATAAAATCCCGGCAGCACTGGATTGCGGAATGTTCTCATTAAAAGTAATCCTCCTCAAAACAATTCAAATGTAAGCACCACCAATTATAGTTCGTATAAGTTTAACTTTCTTGTATTTTCTATGTTCTATTTCTTCATTTTTATACTTTCATGCTATATTGCCCATATTTCACTCCTTGTCAGCTAATAGCCTTTCCCTCTAGAATGGGTGTAATAGGATTTACCTGAAGGGGTGAGCAGCTTGGGAAAAAGAAAGAAATTGTACTCCCGCTTTTTTATGAGCCTAACCGCGATTTCAGTTTGCTGTATTCTAGTACTGGCTGTAGTGATCTTTTATTGGTACCGGAATATTACGATAGATAATGTCAACAAGGCGAACCAAAATGTACTGGTGAATACTGAAACCGTTTTTACAAACTATGAAGAGATCGTCCAGAACTACGCTATGGACTTCTATAGGAATCCAAACATCAACGCGCTCATGATGAATGGCGATACCAGCTGGAGCGACCAGTTGTACAGTGCCTTAAGCCAAATCCGCGGAGCATTGGTTGTGAACCAATATATGGAGAACGCCTACATCATGGGAGTGGATGAGCCTGTTGCCATGTTCGAAAACCTTCCACTAAGCCCTGAATCCAAGCTGGAGCTATTCTCGAGAATGCGGGATAACATCATTGTTGAATCACCGTTTCTGTGGGAGGCAACCTTGAATAACGGTACCCCCATTACCCTGCTCACCGTGTTTTATAATGACCGGGCGTTTGTGAATAGCGAATATAATGGTGCGGTAGCACTGACCGTCAATTTGGGAAAGCTGCAGAATAATCTGTTTACGCAAAAAGAAGGCGAAGCCACCCGTTACGCTGTGCTTGACGGAAAAGCATCTGTACTCATGCACAGTGCATTATCTGACATCCCTCTGGAAGAGGGCATGTTAAAGCAGGTGGTGTCCTCCACCTCAGAAAGAGGCTCTTTTGTCTATAAGGGAGGTGAAGAGCCACAGCTGATTACCTATGTATATTCTGCAGCGGACAAGCTGTGGTTTGTGTCGGAAACTTCCTACAAGGATAGCATCCGTGATATCTCCAATGCCCGTAATCTGATGACTGGCCTTTGCTTGGCCTTGATTGCCGCCGCATCTATAACCGCCAACCTGATCTCGCGGCGGATGTATAAGCCAATCGGCCGGTTGTTCGGCAATATCGCTCATCTATCTGGCAATGAAGAAGCGCTGAAAACCGGTGGCGATTTCGATACCGTAAGCCAGGAGCTCGAACAGATTGGCGTTAAGCTGGAGCAGCTAAAAAAAGAAAGCGATGATAGCGCCTTGATGCGGTGGCTGCTTTCCCCGCAGAGAACACCGGAGAACAGCGGGACACCCCTGATGAGCATAGCCGCTGCTGGGGGAGCATATTGTGTATGCGTGCTGACCGCTCTGGAGCCCGAACAACCTGAAGACTCCGACTTCCAGCATACTTTTGAGGAAAACATACAACAGATTGAACATGCCTTCTGTGAACTTGCAGCCATTCAATCCTTCCGCCCGCATCAGGGCACTGCTGTACTTATTCTGAGCGAGCTTCACAGCGGCAGCTTCGGCGATTACGCTTTGTACCGCGGCAAATGGGAAGAAACCGCCGCTCAGCTACAGCTTTCCGGAGCCTGCTGCGCCTTCGGAATCAGCGGGCTGACGGATGATTTAAACCTACTGAGGGCTAAATACAATGAGGCTGCGGACTGTCTGCAATATATTAAATTTCATGTGCAGCAGAACATCATCTTTGCCGATGATACGATCCACCTGAACAGCAGCCCAATGCCCGACAGTGCCCTTGAACCGGTACTGCAAGCCGTTAAGCAGACGGAACTCTCGAACCATATTCCGCAGGCAGTGGAGAGATTGCTGGCAGTAGCCTGCAGTTACCGCGTCGAGCCTGCCACCATCGCTTTATCGAGACTGGTCTTTGAGCTCAGCCGCACGGCTGAGCTTAATGCAGACGTCCAGCATTCCGGCTTTCTAGATAATTACCAGCATATCTGGCAGATCCAAAGCTATGACAAGCTATGGAATTGGATTGTAGACAGCTGTTATACCGCCCACGAGCGCATTGCCAGCATGAGCGCTGTACAGACCAAGAGCTTTGCTGGTGAAGCCATTTGTTATATCAGAGATCATTATGATGACTCCAGGCTCTCCCTTAATGCCCTTGCTGACAAGCTATCGCTAAGTCCCGCTTATCTCAGTAGACTTATTGCCGACGAAGTAAACTGCAGCTTTCCCGATTTCGTTAACCTGCTGCGTCTGGAGCAGGCGCAGATGTTATTAGTCACTGAGCTTGGCTTGGATATCCGGGAAATTGCCGAGAAAGTGGGCTACAACAGCAGCACCTATTTTACAACCCAGTTCAAAAAGCGTTATGGGGTTACACCTTCTAAATGGAGAATGAATCATATTTTGCAGAAACAGAATCTTCCTGATTGACCCGCTAAAAGTAAGGAACAAAGGGGATGTCCCGGCAGCATTTTCATAGCCGGAGACATCCCCTTTTTGACTTTCAATGAATAGCCCTCGCGCCGGCCTATACTATGAAATCCCTCTTTAAATCAGGCTTTTGAGCACCCTAAAAACAAAAAAGTTCTGTCTTTTTCGTTTTTTTAAGCTGCCCTTTTCCGCTTTTTTTAACTTTTTTCCGTTTATTATGATAGCGTTTACATTCCGGGTGGATTTATGATTTTCATGTAAAGCGTTCTCCTAAAACAAGGGACGGAAATGACAACGCTAGTATAAAGGAGTGGACTGTTAATGATGCAAGAGGCTACATCGGAGACACAAGGAATGCCAAGTCCGGGAATCAGGACGGCCAAAGCCAAGAGCTTCCGTAAATCCCTAAGGAAGGACAGCTCGCTTTATTTGCTCGCTCTTCCGGGAATCATCATTCTAATTCTTTTTGCTTATCTGCCGATGAGTGGTCTGATTCTCGTCTTTAAAAATTACAACTTCAACGACGGAATCTTCGGCAGCCCGTGGGCCGGCTTCTCTAATTTCGAGTTTTTCTTCTCTAGTATGGAAGATTCTCTTAGGGCTACACGCAACACGGTGATGTTAAATGCGCTGTATATGCTAACCGGCACGTTTTTTTCAGTGGCCATCGCCATTATTCTAAATGAGCTGCGCAGCAAATGGTTTATCAAAATCACGCAGAGCGTCATGTTTTTCCCGTATTTTATTTCCTGGATTATTATCGGAGCCATTCTGTTCTCCCTGCTGGATTACGACAAAGGCATTATGAACCAGTTGCTCCAGACATTCGGCTTCTCCCAGGTTGACTGGTATTCCAGCCCTTGGCTGTTCGTAATCATTCTCGTGCTAGCGAATATCTGGAAAAGCGCTGGTTACGGCGCCATCATCTATTATGCGGTGCTGCAAGGCATCGACACTTCCTATTATGAAGCTGCAAGAATCGATGGTGCCTCCAGATGGCAGATTATCACCAAAATTACGGTGCCAATGCTGATTCCGTCGATCATTCTGATGACGCTGCTGGGCATCGGGGGCATGCTGAAAGGCGACCTCAGTATGATTATGGGGGTAACGTTCCTGAATCCGTTGCTTCTGCCGACTACCGACATTATCGATGTGTATGTATACCGCACAGCCATCCGTTCCGGAGAATTCGGCTTTGCTTCAGCCATCACGCTCTATCAATCCGTCTTTGGTTTCATTCTGGTGCTGGTGGCCAACAAATTAGCCGGCTGGTATGACAAAGACAGCAAACTATTTTAGGAGACTGATAAGATGCAAACTACCGAAAACAAAGGCCTGCTCATTTTCTTTTACATCTGTATTGCCGTATTTTCCGTAATCTGTCTAGCGCCGTTTATTCTGGCAGTATCCGGCTCCTTATCTACCGAATCCAGAATCGCCGCGGAAGGCTATTCGTTCTGGCCCAGAGGCTTTACCTTTGAAACCTATGAATTCCTGTTTGGCTCGAAGGCACAGCAGATTCTGCGGGCGTATTCCATGTCGGTGATCGTTACGGTGCTGGGTACCGTATCGGCCGTATTGGTGACCACCGCTTACGCTTATGTCATTTCCGTTAAAAGCTTCCGGCTCAAAAATTTCTTCGCCTTCTTCGCCTATTTTACAATGCTGTTCAGCGGAGGAACGCTGCCATGGTATCTGCTTAGCACCAAATATTATCATTTGGGCGATACGCTCATCGGCCTGTTCATCCCTTATGTGCTAAGCGTCTTTCTGATGTTTCTCATGGCTAACTATTTCCGCAGCATCCCGCATGAAATCGTGGAATCTGCGCAAATCGATGGTGCCGGACATCTGCGGATCTTCTTCAGCATTATGATTCCGCTGGGCCGCGTCGGACTGGTAACCATTTCGCTCTTTTACGCACTGCAATTCTGGAACGACTTCTATTTGCCACTAATGCTGGTATCCGATCAGGATCTCTATACGATCCAATATTTGATGTACAACATGATGGCGAACATTCAGTTCCTGGCTTCCGGCAATGCTGCTCAAGTTGGTGGAGCTATCATCGCACCGCCACTGGAGACAGCCAAAATGGCAATGACCTGTCTGACCGTTTTGCCAATCGCCATATTATATCCTTTTCTCCAGCGCTTTTTTGTCAAAGGCATTATCGTAGGTTCAGTAAAAGGCTAATTTCCAGCAAAGATGCCATATTATGTTCGGTTGCACCGGGTTTATGCTCCCCTACTTCTTGATGTACAATGGGACTTAAGGGAGCACGGCCTTTGCAATAGATGCCTCAAACATTATGATTCTATTTCAGGAGGGTTCATCATGAAAAAGAAAAAAGGTTGGTTAAGTTTGCTCCTCGCTGCGGTGTTCTTGGTAAGCGGCTGTGCTCAGGGCAACAATGAAAGCGCTCCCCATAGTTCTGGAACTGGAAATGAAGGTACCTCTTCCTCTACGGATAGCGGTAGTAAAGACGGCAGCGCCTTGGCTCCTGCCAAATTGAAAATTGTGCTGTACGGGGATGAGTCCAACCGGATGAAGGAACTAGCGAAGACATCGTTCTACGACACTATTAAGAAAGAAATCAATGCTGAGGTTGAATTTCAGTTTCTTCCTTGGACCGAATATGGCGGCGGTAAAACTGATTTAATGCTGTCTACGGGAGAAGACTTCGCAACTTATACAGATGCCAATTACATGGTAAAATCTGTGGCAAAGGGGCTTTATGCCGACCTCACTCCGTATGCCGATGCAGCCGCTGAGTTGAGTAAAAATGTGGACGAGGCCTCCTTCAAAGCCTTTCAGCTGGAAGGCAAGCAGTATGCGATCCCCGTCGGCAACAAACCGAATTCTGCGGAATTCTACAGTGCGCTAGTTAGACAGGATTTGCTTGAAGAAGCCGGCATGACACAGGTCACTTCACTGGGAGAACTAGAGCAGTTCTATGATAAGGTCCATGCCATTCATCCCGAACTGATCGGGTACGCTAACACCGATGCACGCAGACTCCTACAATATGATTACACGGACAAAAACCTCTATTGGCAAAATGATTTTATTGCCCTGGATGAGTCTGTGAAGGATGATCAAATTATTAGCTGGTTTGAAACCGAAGAGTTCAAGAGTTATGCGAACCTTATGCACGGCTGGTATGAAAAAGGAATCATTCCAAAATATGCCGCCACCAATGTCCCACAGCTGCAGTCTGACTGGAACTCCGGAAAAGCGATGTTCTGGGCCGGCACAGCAGCACGCCCATTCGAAGGTGCGGCAACCATCTCACAAGCAGTGCCTGATGCCAAACTGGTCAACTATTTCCTCGGCAGCGGCCGTCCAAAAATCAGCCGCGGCACTTACAGCACCGCCTTTTTTGTCTCCACCGCAGCTAAAGACCCTGAACGTTATATTATGTTCTTCAATCTGCTGCAAAAAAACCAGGAGCTGTACGACTTGTTCGCCTACGGGATAGAAGGAACAGACTATACGCTGGATGAAAACGGGCGTTTGACCAAAATAACTACTGATTCGCTGATCCCCGACTGGCTGCTGATGAACAAAAACTTCATGCGTTTCGACAACACGGTACCGGATGAGTTTATTGCAGAATATAAAGCTTGGGACGATGGAGCCATCATTTCCAAAGGTGCCGGCTTCAACTTTGACAATACACCCGTCAAGAATGAAGAAACGAAGCTGAACGGCGTATTCACTGAATACCTCGCTCCGATCGGAAGCGGCTTCAGTGATTATGACACCGCCTTCCCCAAAGCGCTAGACAGACTAAAAGCAGCGGGAATAGACAAATATATCGCTGAATACCAAAAACAATTTTCCGAATGGTACGCCAAGCAGCAGTAAGTACCGCCGCGGCAATTATCATACAGGTCAAGAAGCGTGTCTCCATTAAGGAGCACGCTTCTTTTAGTCTTCGAACGCCGTGGTGAAAGCGGTATAATGGCCAACCTTGAATCAATACGACGGCGAGCAGGATAATTCAATCAAAATGATTACGTTTGGGGAATTTTCGTTGCTGATACTCTTAGAATTATTTTCAAAGTAACCTGAAGGATAAGAGGGAAACTACTCATTGGTTAAAAGCGCAAAAATAAAAATTCAAGCGGCTTTTTATAGTGGAGACATACTCATTATAGGTTAATACTATAAATATTATTCCTATTATATACTAGACCAATAAACGCCTATAGCGCTATTATGTGATTTATAATAATTACGTGGAGGGATGATCTGATGTCTATTTATGATTTTCAAGCAAAGTCAATTCATGGTGAGCCTGTTGAATTGTCCATTTATCATGGAAAAGTTCTGCTTATTTTGAACACTGCCAGTAGGTGCAGCTATTCTCGCCAATTACCTGATCTTCAAAAACTTTACGAAATTCACCATGAGCAAGGGTTTGAAATACTTGGTTTTCCTTGTAACCAATTCAACGAGAAGGAGCCAGAAAGCAACTCGGAAGTACATGAATATTGTGAGAGCAACTTTGGAGTTAAGTTTCCGTTATTTGAGAAAGTTGAGGTTAGGGGTCCCTCTGCCCATCCTTTATTTCAATATCTAACACAGCAAGCACCATTTCAAGGATTCGATACTGAGACATCAGGCGGTAAGTGGATGCAGGATTTTCTGCAGGAAAAGTATCCGGACATATATGCCGGTAAATGGGATGAAGTGGAATTTCTCGAAGTTTTTAATCGATAGAAACGGTCATGTATACGGTAGATACGAAACAACGACTGAACCCTTTGACATAGAGCCATTTATTGAATCACTTCTTTTAAATTAAATGAATCCGATTGGTAATTTAACCAACAGAGAACGATAGTTTAACATGAAGGGTTTACATATTAGGCATGCAAAACATTTAGAACCCTTTATGTTATTTAAATTTCATTTCTTACTTTGATTAATTAATATTAAGTCAGAATAAATTGTATTAATAAGATAAGATAAATTGCCTGTCCTCCCCCCATATGATTAGTTAAGCCAACCTGTAAGGAAAAAAAAGAGCATTGTGGTACCCACACAGATAAGGAGCAATAGCTCCAATTTTTTTTCAAATAGATGTTTTATAAACCATAGATAACTTACAATGCACAACAAAAGAACAGCACTATAAAAAAACAAGGAATCATAATGAGTTACAAATAGGCTCCCTCCACCAATAGAAAAGACTATACCTATAACTAAAAACCACATCCCCACTCCAATCGCAGCACTTAAAGCAATAAAAAAGAAACTCATTACCATATTTATGCTCCCTTGGCTCGCTTCTCGGCTTCCAGATTTTCCTTCTCCATTTTTTATCGGATTACTCCCTTTATTTATGTATATATCTTTGCTGCCTGACGACGATACCGATTTCTTTCAACTGAAGCACCATCTTTTTGACTTCAATAAAAAGACAACCTTCTTCAAGAAGGTTGTCTTTTATGTGATCAAGTGCTTGCTTGTAAGCTAAGCAAACTCCCCATCGTAAGTTCTTATTCACTAATCGTTGCGTTGTCGTATAAGTCAACCAATTCGTCGAAGGAGGTAATAATGACATCAGAGCCCTTCAGCTCATCCTGACGGCCGAAGCCTGCATAGGCGCAGCCGATTACGGTCTGGCCATTTCCTTTACCTGCCTGAACATCTGAAGAACGATCCCCAACCATCCAGGCACTGCTGATACCATGATTATCCAAAAGAATGCGTAGCAGCTCGGTCTTAGTCGCAGTGCCTTGACCTCCCGCACTATACAATCCTTCGAACAACTCCTTAAGCTCATGCACCACAACGATGCTGTGAATGTAATCCTCCAGCCCGTTGCTAGCCACAAACAGCTTCACTCCACGCTCTTTAAGCGCTGTCAGTGTCTCAACCACCTGTGGATACAGTAGCGTGCCTCCGGCTTCAAGCCCTTCAATCTCCAGCTGCAGGAGCAATTCATCCGCCCGGCGGTGCACGGCTTCATCTGCTTCAGGCATAACATTCTTCCAAATGTCTGCCAGCAACATCCCTAAGCAGCCTAGAATACGTTCTTCTGGTGGTGTAGGTCCTACGTATAGTCCCTCTTCCCGCAAAATATCGAACATTTTATGATATGCAGGCAATAAAAGACTTTCAGTCTGGAACAATGTTCCATCCATATCAAATACAATCGCTTCTGGCTTGTTCAGTTTCGCATGAACCGCGTTTTGTTCCGTTCCTTGTACTTCGTTACTCATCTGTTGTTCCTCCCCATTCTGTTCAGCTTCAGGTAAGACATTCATCTGTGCGATATTTCCAGTACAAGCCCTATGATATATGAAATCGCTTTGTAATGTCCATGCTCTTAACTTTTTCTGTTGCAGTTTATATTTCGTTATGCTATATTTCAATCTGTAATATTATAGTTTGAAATATAAAGGAGAAATAACCATGTCAAATCCATTAATCATGCGCTTCCTCAAGCAGCCTGCTACCATCATTGGAATTATAACTGCACTGTTGTTCCAAGTTTTTTTCAGCTTAATTTGGATTACAGGGTACGATCATGTAACGGATCGGGTAGATCAGTTGCCCATTGCTATTGTTAATGAGGATGGTACAAATGGCCAGCCTATAGTCGATGGGATTGCAGGATCACTTCAGTTCGTAACCATACAGGATCTCCAACTAGAAAATGCAAAAGAAGCACTTGAGCATAGAGAAATCCGCATGATTATCAATATTCCCCAAGGGTTCACTGGACAGATCAGTAATCCATCTGCAAAGACTGAACTCCACTACTTCTTAAATGAATCTAATCCGCAGATGGTCAGCAATGTGATGCAGTCGGTAGCACTTAAAGTCACGGCAGCAATGAACACTCAAAGCAGTAATTCAGCACTAAGCCACACCTTGGAAGCTATGAATCTGCCGCAAGCACAAGCGGAGATCATCAAAAGTGCTGCAAGCAGCCGCATTTCCGCCAACGTCGAAATCATTAACCCTACAACTAATTTTGCACAAACTATGGTTCCCTTAATGATCGTTACCGCCTCATTTACCGGTGCTATGTTACTCGCGATGAATCTCCATAAAGCTTCCTCCAACTTGTCTGGACAATTTAGTAAATGGAATCGCTTTGCAGCCCGATTTGTCATTATGGGTGGAACGGCCGTGCTTATCTCACTAGTGGGAACTATCATGGTTAACTCACTCGGTATCCACTCTAATCGTGGCTTTCTGCTTATGTGGCTGTTCGAGTTCACTGTAATTCTCTCCTGTATGATCCTTGCTCAGTTTAGTCTGCTGCTCCTCGGGGATGCTGGCGGCTGGCTAAATATTGCCCTTCTCTCCATGCAAATGTTAGCGTCCGGAGCAACTATTCCACGCGATGTGCTTTCACCTTTTTATAACTGGATCGGTCCCTTTTCGCCCGCTTACTATGCAGTTAATGGTATGCTCGACCTGGTTATCGGGGGTAACGGGGTATGGAAGGATATGTTCTATTTACTCTGTATTGGGGCAACAATTGCTGTATTAAGCGTACTTGTCACTTTCCTCCGTAAAGAAACTCGGATCTCACGAGAACAAGAGCCCGTGCCAGTAAACGCGTAATTATACAGTTTGCCACTCCGGCTATGCCATTTCAAATTGAGAGCGATATGCAGTTGTGATATGGTAGGAAGTGAAAGAAAGGAGCGGCAATGATTTATGAACATACAAGATGTTATTCTGGGGATTTTAAGCGAAAAACCTCATTCTGGTTACGAGATAAAACGACATTTCGAGGAATACTTCTCATTTTTCTTCGATGCCAGCTATGGCACGATCTATCCTACCCTAAGCAAAATGGAAAAGCTGAATCTGATCACTAAAGAATCTGTGCGACAGGAAGGCAAACCTGACAAAAATGTATTCACCATTACCTCTGCCGGCTTGGATCAGTTCCACGCTTATCTACAATCACCAGCCGAAAAAGATGTTCTGCGTTCTGACTTTTTTATGCACCTGTATTTTGGAGAAAAGACGGACAAAGAGAACATAGATAATCTGCTTCGGCAAGCATTGATAGAAAAGCAGGCAATGTACGACGATCTGGAACAGAAGTTGAACCAGCTAGATTACAAGTTATCTTCCTACCAGAAGTTGTGCATGGAGCTAGGCCTCGTACAATATGATGCTTTTATCAAAAAAATCCAAAGTGTGCTAGAGTCTAAATAAAACCTGCTTTCGAAAGTACACCATAAAAAAAGAACCGGTATTACATGCACATCTTGTGCTTGTAATACCGGTTCTTTTTTTTGAAATCATATGTGGTATATGGATTATGCTCTATCAAAGCTTGCAATAAGTTCATCAAGAACATCTTTGCTTACCATTTTACCTTTGAAATTGATCAGGTTTTCTGAGCTTCCGGAGAAGATACAAGTTGGCTCATATTTTCTAAGGATAATCTTTTCAGCGTCTACAAAAATCTCGAGCGGGTCTTTTATGTCGATTCCCATTGTTCTACGCAGTTCAATAGGAATTACGATACGTCCCAATTCATCCACTTTTCTTACTATGCCTGTTGCTTTCATCATCGTACATCCTCCCTTGAAGTCACATTTATAATCATTCTTGCTAAAAGCTATGTACGCTTCTATATGATAGTAATGATTACGCTACTACCTAATTCTAAAGTTCTATTCATTTCCTGTCAATTATTTTTCTACATTATATGATATTATTCGACAAAATTTCGACAATGTATGATATCTGTTGAGCCCCAAGATTTGAAGCCGTGTCAGAACACAAAAAAATAGGGGATTCTCGGGAATGTTAAAATCCGCCCAGAATGTAACCCTACTTGATGACAATTCTACCCTAAAATACCTTCATTAATCTATTTGTAAATCTTGTCACTCCGCTTATCCGCAATCACAGTAAGTAGGAAATTGTCGAAAACTAGCAAGAACGCTACTCCGTCATTTACCCAGATGTTTAGTAAGTCAAACTTAAATAGGGTATATCAGTAGATTTTTTTGCTATGAGAAGTGTGTATCGAGTCGTCATGTATTACAAGGCTGATGATATCGCTGTAGTGTAAATACGATGAATCCGGAAGTCGACTAACGAGGGACTAGCAAAGATGTTATTGATGGAGAGTATTCAAAGTGTTTGATGATTTTTGTACCCCATTAAGAGAGTAAATTAACTATAGAATTATATAGTTCTCCTATAAAGGTTTCATCAATCTGTTTAGTACTGATAATACGTTCCTTACATAAGCCATCTACTGCAAAAGTTACTTGAAAGCAAGCATTTAAGGGTTGAATATCTATTTCAATATCTGTTTCCATTTTATCTAAAATATCATAGCCAAATAAGACATATATCGCGATATCGTAAGTTTTCTTGTTCAGAATTAAGGAGAAGTAGGAAGATGTTTGCGCTGAGTTTATCTCGGGAACATAGTCTATTCCGTATAAAACTCCGATAGGGTGATTCGATGCAAAATAACTGTTATAGTTATTATTTTTGAATTGCCCTTTTAACCAGATAATAACTTCAAAGTCAGTGTCAGCAGGGATGTAAATAGAAACCATTGGTTCTTCGATCAGCAATGGGTTGCTGTTAAGTGTGTGTATGTTATGTAATTTGAATACGCTATGCCATAACTTAATATTATTACACTGATTGTATACTATCTTATTCATATCTTTTCCTTGGTAATTGTCAATAAACACTACATTTTTATTGTATCTCGATGCAATCCGCTGTAATTCAACATAATCATCAGGACAAAGATCTCTGCTGATCACAACGAGAGTCTCAATATTTTCATTGTAAGCCAATAGGGCTACATCAACAGCATCATAAGACAAATCAGAGGGAACGACAATTTCACCGTGTATGTTAACGCAAAGATTCCGATAGTCCATTTTGCATTTTCCATTCACATAGCATACTAATATATCACTCATCCAATCAGGGTCAGCATAGCAAATAAACAAGTGTTTATCGTCCCTATAGTTATTTGCCATTTTCGACAACATGAGTTTTATTTGCTGCAGGTTAGTTAGGTGAGATTTACCAATGAGTTCACATACTTTGGCTGTAATCATGGGCGCGGCAAAGCTGTTCGAGTTGCTGCACTCTTTACCATTCAATTTGTGTCTAGCAAAAGCCGTAAATTCTATACCGTCGATGATATTACCATTGAGATAAAACTCACCTTCGAGTAGCGTGTCGCTTACCTCTCTCTTGACGCCAATAACGTTTGAGAAAGAAGCTGGATATGTAATATAATCATGATTACTTGCGGCACATACAATAATTAGGCCTTGACCTGCAACCTTGTTTATGACTTTCTGCGTTTCTAATAAATCCGCTGAGCAATGGCTTCCCAAGCTGACATTTACAACTTGAATATCATTTTGAACGCACCATTCCAGCGCACTATACAGCTTCTGAATGTTTCCATTTAAGGTCTCTGACAATATCTTCAAGCTATACATATGGATTTCCGGATAATAGTGCTTAATTATGCCTGCACAGATGGTGCCGTGAGTTATTCTTTCGGGTCTGTCTATTGTATAATTGTTTATTGTGAAATCATCATTGAAGATCAATTGTTGAACAACAGGTTCTCCAAGCAAATATTCGTTGATACCATCATCTATCACGGCAATTTTCACTTTAGCTTTGATGTTCATCATCTCCTTTTACAAAGCGATAAAAATAAAACCGCCTCATTGGTCACAAATCCATTGACCCAGGCGGTAGTCATGATTAAAGAAGTTATTAATCATTTAATTAAACAGATTCTTTTTCCGCAGCATCGAATCCAGACTAGCTTGTAGCACACTATTTAAATACTTGCTATCTGCTTCGTCATTATTGGAGTTCTCAATAAATAACCCGGATTGTGATAGGCTAGTGCTACTACTTAATTTACTCAACGAATCCAACTGCTCTGCCATTTTCTTTTTATCTGCCTCTGCTTCTTTATTAATCTTCTCCCGCTCGGCAGGTGTTAAATAATCACCAATCACCCAAAAAGTAGCTGTTCCATCCGGATGTATAATGACGCCACTGGCATCACCGGGTTTATCATTAGCGCTGGAAGCAAAATGATCCTGAATAATTGCTTCTACCCTTTTATGCATTTGTGGATCTGTTGCCGACTGATTCAGTATATTTGGAGCAATGGTTACATTTCCTTTGCCAACACTACCAGAGTATACCCTTTTCACTGCTTCATTGCTCTTTGGTATGGCTTGCACATTGATTTTAATGTCGAATTTTTTTTCCAATTCCGTCAAAACCGCTTCCGAACTCGATGTCGATAGCGCGTCTTGAAATGAAATCTCTGAGCTCTTATTTTTCTGGATTACCATTGTTGCCCCCGCACGATTCAGGCTACTGAGTGAAGCTACATTCAACAACTTAAACCAACTCCCTTATTCTTTTTTCCTGTAGAATGCGGCAAACTGTATTATTAATTCGATCTAGGCTGTTGAAGCATCCATTTAATATATCGGTTTCCGGAATTTGTATTTTTAGTTTTTCCTCAATATGTACAAATAGAACCAACAAATCCCGTGGTGAGAACTGCATGGCCTCGCCCAATAAATCCTCATAGAAGTAGTTTTCATTAAGCTTGATCTTGTCCATTCCCATTACGTCGAATAATATTTCGTTTATCTGTTCACGCACTTGATCCAGATCCATAAATATCACCCTTCTTTTATACGATTTGCATATTTTCCTGTAACAATAGAGCTTCACAGCATTCTGCTAATTTCAAAGTGTCTGTCCCATTTAACGAATTAAACAGAGGAACCTTTGACTCTAGCGATATTTGTGCAATTTTTTCATCAACCAACTTAGAATCAACCGTAAAAAACTTCAATTCTTTATCCTGTTTGCTTCTGCCCGTATCAAATTTATGATTTGACATATTAAAACAATCAATATCAAAACCTAATTTATGCTTTGTTGACACACATATCTTATCGAGAAACTCTCTATTAAAATCATCATAGGTCAAGTTCATAATACCGACATCCGGATGGATTGCACTAGCCGCCTCGAATGCAGTAATGCCAAATCTATTGGTAAACAGATTATTATATACCATTGTCCCGCCTGGAATTCCGATGATCATTACATCAGGTCGTTCGTTCAATTCAATATATTTACAGAAGTGATTAAAAAGAAATATTTTATCTATCTCCGCTTCTTTATGATTAAACATAAAATCAGGAAAAGAATGAAATCCCATAATCTCACAATAAGATTTTGTCCCAATTTGACTTACTTTGTACCCTTCTTTCAAGAAATAGTCCCTTAGGCTAAGCTGAACATCAAATTTATTGGATTTTTCCATCAGACTCGCCACGCAGATTATCGGAACATTAATATCCAGCAGTATTTTCTCAACAAGTTCTACTTTCGTTCTGTCAATGTCAATTCCAAAAAAACATGTGAGTTCCACATTATTTTTCAGACATACCTTCTTTACCATTTCAACTTCATGATCAGCACATCTGTTAAGCAGAACAATATCTTTCCCCATCTCTGCGGCTTTGATAATTGTCGGGAACACCACTTTTTCAAAACTGCATTCAAATTCACAAATCATTAACACATCAAATTCATCATCTGAAAAAGAATCTTTAACTTTTATACCCAAATCCTCACCATAATAGCTGTACGCTGCATCTTTTTCATTCAGTCCAAAACCTAAAGGTGCCATTAATGAAACAAACTCATAGTTGCCCAGTAAATTGGAGAATCTGACGACCGGACCGAAATCTGCATGATATGGATAAACAATTGCTCTTTTTTTCACCATTGTCTCCCCCATTACACTTTTTCTTTATCAAAGTCGTAGCCTAACTCTCTTAGAACGCAATAATCTTTAAACAAACTCTCAGTGTTTTCTCTAACTTTATTGCAGATACTTAACTTTTTGGCAGCAGAAAACTCACTGATATCATCGGCGGCCATTGCACAAGAAGTGCAATATCTAAAGGCCCAGCACTCTTTGCATTCTTTCTCCGTTATTGTTCCAATGTTTAGTATGTTCCGGATATTATTTAATTCAAAGCCTGTATCTATATGCCCAATCCTCATTACACTAGATGCTTCACTAACTCTTTCACAGGGATACAGAGCACCATCAGCATTCACAAACAATCGTTGTACTCCTGGAACACACGGTCCGGAATGATGATCTTTTTTTACATCATAGAAAGAGATTCTAAGCCTGTTATGGACATTCTCCTGGATTTGATCAAAGCTTTCCATCACCAGCTTGGATACATCCTTTTTCTTAAGCCTATCAAATTTATAAAGAAATAATTTGAAAACTTCGTAATTATACATCTTGATAAAACTGTCATTGATCAAGGACTCACTTTTTTTGTAGCTACTTGCTATATCACTTGCCATAACAGCAAAGTCTTTTACGGTCTCATAGTTGGAAAAAAAGTTTGTGGAACAGCTAAAATCCGAATTCGGATCAATTACTGCATTGAACATCACTTTATTAACATAGTCTGGTGTTTTGTTTTTGATATTTTCAATATTATCCATAATAGTCTGAAAACTGCCTTTATTATTTACCGCAAAAACTCGGTTTCTATCATGCGCGACTTCATCGCCGTCCAGGCTGATCGTTAAATTAAAATCATTAGAAGATAAGAACTCTAAGGTTTCGTCGGTAATTAGAGTTGCATTTGTAGTAAGGTTAAACGTTAGTTCTTTGCCCTCACTTTGTTCTCTGGCATAAGCAACACAAGCTTTTATTAAGTCCATTTCCAGTAAGGGCTCTCCTCCATAAAATCCAATATTAATAATTGGAGAATCTACGGAGTGCTCAATCAAAAACTTAATTGCTTTCAAAGCAACCTCTTTTTTCATTCTCTTATTGGTATGTACTCTGTGTAAGTAGCTCCCTGAATACGCGCAATAGCTGCATCTTAAATTACAGTTTTGCGTGATCTGCAAAGTTATCGAGCCAACGCTTCTGCTTAAATTGTGCTGCAAAGAGTCGCTCATGGGATGAATCATCTCAAAATCCTGTTTCTCCGCCAAAAAACCGGAATCAAATAAGTTTTGAATCTCCGGTTCCACTTGTTCAAAGTTTGAATTTCTATAGTTCAACAAAGCCTGATAAGATCTTTCATTTAATTTAAGAAATGTATTTGCATTCGCATCGAACATATATTTTCCCGTTACCGTTTCAAATAAATGAAATACTGGCATCTGAACTCCCCCCACTCTAAAAGTGAAGCAGGACAGCTTTTTTAATAAAGCCATTTAGCCATCCTGCTCTTAGCTATACTTAAGATTGCACTTACTACCCGATTCCAATAGCAGTCATCTTCATGGAGTTACCAGTATAGGTTACTTGTTTCATGGCTGCTTTGTTTGATCCGCTGGCATTGCATGTACATGCATAACAAGGACATGCACTGCAAGCTGCATATGCCTCCAACGTTTCATAATTTGCATTTGTTCTTTTTACAAGTTGTTTCATATGCCTATTCCTCCTTTCAAATCGTATTTATCTAAATATCAATATTTGATATTTAAATCACTCGAAGGGTAAACCCATTAAACGAATTGATGCTGTTGTGTGATGCGCCGATACCTTTCATTTGTATAAGACAACTTCTCATGAAGTCCAATAGCGGAGACCTGACCTTTTTCTAAAAAGATTACTCTATCCACATGCTTCAGAATTTCCGGCCTATGACTGACTATAATCACTGTATTGTTACTGAGTGCTGTATCTAATAGATGGTTGATGGCTTGTTCAGAGTGAAGATCAAGGTTGGAGGTCGCTTCATCAAAAATCACCATAGGCCTGCTTTTTATTAATGCTCTGGCTATCGCGATTTTTTGTTTTTGTCCACCGGACAACTTGTTCCCATTAGAACCTACGACATAATCCTCAAACCGGCTTGTATCCTTCTCTAAGAATTGGGTAGCCTCAATAGCCTGTCTATACTGCTCCTCATGGTTTTCACTGTAAAGTTTTATGTTATTTTCGATGGTTGTGTCAAAAAGATATATCTCTTGACTAACAGTCGAAATTAATTCCCGATATTCATTCAAATTAATAGCCTTAATATCCACTCCATCAAATAAAATTTGTCCTGTAAGTGGTTCGTAAAACCTCTGGATTAAATTTAGGATTGTAGACTTCCCCGAACCATTCATTCCTACAATGGCCACTTTCTCATGGCTGCCAATCGTGAAATTCACATTTGACAAGATCAGTTCAGTATCATATGCAAAGCTTACATTCTCAAACTGAATGCTCCCAAAAGGGTTGAGTAGCTTCACATCATAGTTGGCGGATTCTACATCACAAGCTTCGATTTCTTCCTCAAGCAATGAATAATACCTTCGGGCAGAAGGCATTATTCCCGACAATAAGTATCCAATATTCAACATCGATGAGATAGGAGTGGTCACATAAGCGCTATAGGTAATAAATGCAAATATACTTCCTACCGAAAGCTTTGAATCTAATATCATCGTCGATCCAGAAGCATATATAAGAAGAACTAGTCCTCCAATTAGAAATCTCTCCACAGTAATCCGCCAATTATCCAATAAACTGATTCCCATATGGGAGGTTATTACTTGATTTTGCTTGTCTGCAAATTCTTTTTCTTTGAAAATGAATAAATTAAAAAGCCTTGTTTCCTTCACACCGTTCAAACTATCCTCAAACCAATGCGAATATTCTCCATCCTTCGTGATGTATTTCTCCGCAAGAGACTTTCTTTTTTTAGCAAACGATTTCAAAATTAAATATTCTATAGGGATTAAAAAAAGCACAATGAGTGTAAGTTCCCAACTTATGATAAAAAGTCCAATAACTCCTCCTACCAAACTAAAACACTGACTAACAATAAAAAGCATGCTACCATCCGTTATTTGCGAAATATTCGATATATCGGTACTAACGCGATTTAAAATTTCACTGCAGTTTTTATCAGTGAAATATTTCACTTTTACTTTCATAAGTCGATTAAATGCAGCTTTATGCAAGGAGTAGATAATATTTGAAGCTATTTTTATTCTTCGTTTTTCTTTGAGCAAATCTAAAAAGCTACTGAACATTGACAAAAGAAAGATGTAGATTGCCGTTGAAATAATGATTCTAACATCTGATTTCATAAATCCTTCATCAATAATAATTTTGTTGAACATCGGCAAAATGGAACTAATCAAAGTAGAAAATATTAAGAGCAGAAAAATAAAACATAAATTCTTTTTATGCGGTTTAAATAATCCGATAAGTTTTTTAAGGGTATCCTTATCATTCATAGAATATATCCTCTTCTACTTTCAAGCTTCGGTTTGACATTGATAACGCTATCAATATATCATATAAAAGAATATTTGGGGTAATTTGGTAGCTAATGGTTGGAATAGGAGGCTGAATGACGTTTCGTGTCAGGTTTTGGTATCTCTGAAGATTAACAAATTAAATTATGGGGGGAATGGCTTTGTTACGCATAGCCGTATGCGATGACGAGAAAAAGGAACACGATTTGCTAAAGGAATATCTCCCAAGACTTATGAAAAGCACGGCTTACTCTTTCGAGACTCAATATTTTACCTGCGGTGAGGAATTGCTTCACTATTATAATCAACAGAGTAGTTATCCTTTTCATATACTTCTAATGGATATTGAACTGAGAGGATTAAATGGAATCGAGGTTGCAAAAAAAATCCGTGCATTTCCGGATCGAGAGGTTCAAATTATATTCTTGACAAACTATCCGCAGTACGTAATGAGCAGCTTTGATGTGCAACCCTTCCATTATTTGATTAAACCGGTAGACTATGAGTGTTTAGAGGCAAAGATAATAAAGCTATGTAACTATATCGTTTCTTCGGTAAATAGGTTTCTAATGATTAAAACTGAAGATGGACATATGGTGATCAAAAATTCTGACATTATTGCGATTGTTAAAATCAAACATTCCTTGGCTAAAAACCGGCTAAAGATCATTACCTCAACGCAGCATTACATAATTTCAGGTACAATTTCAGAATATATAAGTAAACTAAACCGTCCATTTATGCTTATTCATCGTTCCGTTATTGTTAATCTAGAACATGTCCATAAGTTTACAGCTACTTCCGTAGTCATGCACAATCAAGAGCAGTTTCCTATTGGCCGTACTCAGGCAAAAGAGGTTAAAGAAGCCTACGCCTATTATATGATTGCACAATTCAAAGAACGAGGATGACTCTTTATCTATCAATGGTCATCGTGATGTTGCTTATTCTGCTAATTAGAGAAACCATCCTTTTATTCGGTAAAATTAATGAAAACACCAAACTGACTAAAGAGAATCTGCAATTACATAAACAGATGGATTATCAACACATCAGCTATGAAAAAACCGCACATTCCCTTACAAGCATCAAACAAGTTATCCATGATACGAACAAGCAATTGGTATATGTCCGGACTTGTATTCAGAACAATGAGATTCAGGAATCTATCCATCATATCAATTCAATGCTCGGTCAAATTCATCAGCCTTCTCCAAAACTATCAACAGGTAATTTGGTAATTGATTCTTTAATTGGCAACGCGCTAAATATTGCTTGTGAACACAAAATTGCTATGAAGTATGATATTCATATACACGCCGAAGCTATTGATATTGATCGGTTTGACTTATGTACCGTAATCGGGAATGTGCTAGATAATGCTCTAAACGCCGCTGCAAGAGTTCCCAAAAAAGAAGATAGATTCATTCAGCTGCTAATTTTCACTACCGATACTTCATTGTTTATCCAAGTCACCAACTCACGGAACAATTATAGTACTATAGTGCAGCATAATTTTAAAGAGAATCCCGCTTTTCACGGATTCGGCTTAACAAATATTCAAAGTGTCACCGAAAAATACGGAGGTCATCTGGTTACCAACGCTCAAAATAATGAATTCGAAACGATCATTGTATTGCCTTTTCTAAATATACTTTCAGCAGCTAGGCCAAACCTGACCGAAGTAGAAAGGCAGTGAAAAAAGCCAAGTTACAGCAGCCGCTCCCCAACAGTAGACTGAAGGGGAGCAGGCCCGCTGCAAGCTTTACGAAGTAATCTCAAACAATCTCGCTGTTTTTCCTGGTGGGAGCGCCACCGTCAAAACCCCTGCCGATTTATCCCAATTCCAGGTTGAGCTATGCTGCTGAGGATAGGCACAGGCGATCGCTGGTTCAAGTCCCTTCAGCTCTTCTATCGGCAATTGGACATTTGCAGCTTCTCCGGCAATCCGCCATACCGCGACATACCGTCGTTCGCCGCGCCGCAGGCCAAGGCTGACCCATTCGCCCTCACTGTCCGGCAGGCCGAGTGGCCAGAAAGGTGTGGCGTGTGGGATATCACTGCGAATGGTTTTGTAATAATCCAGCGCTTCTTTAACTAGACTTCTGCGGTGGGGTTCAAGCTCCGCCAAATGACCGCTCTGGTGTACACGAAGCAACAGCGCATTAACCATATTGAAGATGACTTCCTCATCGTCCCCCTCGCGCAGCGGATAAGACCAAACTGCGGACTGCTCCGGTGTCAGTGCTGCCGGAGAACCTGCGGCAATGGCCGCATACTGTACATAATCCTCCTGGTCGCTAGTTGACTGGATGCTGTGTCGGCTGAGCATCGCATAATCCATGCGCATTCCCCCGCTGGAACAGTTCTCGATAACAAGCTTCGGATAACGAACAAAGATACTGTCCAACCAAGCCAGATAAGCGCGGTTATGCTGTAGCAGCCCATCTCCGAAGCTGTCCGCATCCGTTTCTGTCCCAATGCCTGCATTGATGTTGTAATCCATTTTAATGTATCCTACACCGTACTGCTCAACCAAACGCGCAATAACACCGTTTGCATGATCAATGACTTTCGGGTTGCGGTAATCTAGCTGATAGCGGCTACGGTCCTTAACCCTTTTACCATGCCGCATGAAAAACCAGCTGTCATCAGTCTCCGCAAGCTTCGGGCTGTTGATGCCCATAACCTCCAGCTCAAGCCATAGTCCGGGAATCATCCCTTTGCTGCGGATATAGTCGAGCACATATTTAATTCCTTCCGGAAACCGTTCGCTGGAAGGCTCCCACTGGCCTACACCATCCCACCACTCTCCGGGTGCATACCAGCCAGCATCAATACAGAAATATTCACAACCTACTTCTGCGGCAGCATCAATTAAAGGCAGTAGCTTCTCAGTCGTTGGGCTTCCCCATAGGCAATTCATATAGTCATTAAAAATAATCCGCAACAGCTCATTATCCTCATTAGGTCTGCGGATCATCCGGCGATATGACGTAAGCTGTTCAGCCGCGCCCTGGAATCCTCCCTGCACAGCACCCACGGCTACCGGCACCGAGGTAAACTCTTCACCGGGAGCTAGCTTCAGCCACCAATGGTTGTCATGTTCTGTAGGTCCGCTGACCAGCAGTGTAAGCTGATCGTATTGATCCGTCAGCTCCCAATGCCAGGAGCCGTTATGCTCAATCTGCCAGAACAGGCTTGTCCCGCTCTCCTTATTATGCAAAACCGCCATCGGCAGAAGTTCCGCTGCTGACCAAGAGCCTGTATTGCTTGCGGCAATTCGTTTGGAGCCACGGTCTGCCAAATGATACATTCCGAGCTCAGGCAGGCGGTAGGTCCGCCACTGAAGTTCACTCTGCCATCCGCTGTGAGCAAGGGATACTTCAATCTTATCATTGCGCTCCCCGCCTCCCTCTTTGTCTACACCTGTAAGAGCAAAGGAGGAGATGTATTCCACTGCCACCTCAGCTTCTCCAGCATTCTTTAGCACTGTCCAGCTTCGAACGATTTGCACACCCTTGTAGAACTGAAAATGCTGCACTGCCTGGATTCCCGAAATCGGATCAGCCAAGCTAAACTCCAGTTTACGTCCGAGCGCATTCACTTTATCGCTGTGCCCCGCATATACCATCCGAAGACCCGGATAGGATGCTCGGTGTGTACGCCCGTGATATTCGGCGCGGTCTTCGCCCGATAATTGCAGCTCCAGCAGCCGGAAGCCTTGCTTGTTCTTATCCGCTATGGCTGCTTCCAAAGGTGCCGCTCCAAAATGCAACAGCCGAACATCCTGATCTTCCGTAACTTCAATCGTAAGATATAGTCCATTTTCAATGATTTCAATCATTTTGCTATTCACAATAATGTACCTCCTGACTTTGTCTCAGTATCTTCTTATGATTATATAACATGTAAAAAAGGGACGGTTCTCCAGTAAGTGAATCTTACCTTGGAGCCCGCCCCTGATCTGAACCTAATTATTCTGCCGATCCGAATTGAATCCAAGCTTTTTGAATTTCATCGATGGCTTGATCCTTAGTTTTGCTGCCGCCGATGTAAGCCTGCATGAGCTCACCAAATTTTTGGTGGAAGGTATCCAGAGAGTAGTTCACGGACAGGTCGCCGGATTTCTCTGTTTTGAGGATTTCTTCCATTTCTTTTGGCATTTGCAGGTCAGGCATAGGAGCATCCTTAATTGGAGGAATAACCTTAGCTACTGTAGAGAACCAGTTCTTACCGTATTCAGAAGTATACAGCCAGTTGAAGAATTCAATAGTCTCAGCAGCTACAGCAGAATCCTTATTGATACGCAGGGCTTGATCCGCACCAGTAATGATCTGGGACTGTTCAGCCTTGTCGCTGACTGGGTAACCCATAATACCCAGGTCGAAGTCCGGTGTAATTTTCTTAATGGCTTCTTCATCCCATGCGCCTTTACCCGTCATGAACGCTGTTTTGCCGGATGCAAAGTCGCTGACTTCAGCATTGCTGTCCCGTTCAAGCGGTTTGTCTGTGCCATGTTTAACAGTGGTATCAACGAAGGTGAAGAAGTTATTGTACAGCACCGGGTGATCCTTGATCGTGGTTTTTCCGGCAATAAAATCGTTTACTAGTGTCTTAGCATCCGTACCTGCATCTTGGGCTGCCGCATCTACGAAGTGTTGGAAGATGTGTTTCCATACCCACCACTCTTTATAAGCGTTGGCAAAAGGTGTAATGCCTTTAGCTTCAAGCTTAGTAATCGCATCGTCCATTTGGGCTGTTGTCTTAGGAACTTCTGTAATCCCAGCGTCAGCCAACAGTTTCTTATTGTACATCAGGACGAATAGATTTCCTTTTACCGGAAGACCGAGCACTTTACCGTCCGAAGAACTCATGTTAGAACGCACTGCATCGGTCATCGCCGCAGCCAGTGGCTCCTTAGTTAGGTCAGCACTATACTCCGCAAAGGTATCAATATCTCCGCCCGCTGTGGTCTGGAATACGTCAGGTGTACTTCCCGCAGCAATCTTCGATTTGAGCACCGTATTGTAGTCAGCCTGCATAATCTCCAGATTAATCGTCACATTCGGTTTAACTTTCTTGTACTCGGCAATATAAGCGTTAAAAGCATCAGTGTACTCGGGTGATGCGGTGAACATATTAATCGTGACCGGCTTGCCAGAATCTGTGGCAGGAGTATTCCCTGTTCCGCTATTGTTAGCGGCATTGTTGTTTCCGCCGCAACCCGCCAGTAATCCGCCGACGAGCAGCAGACTCGCAGATAAAGCCATAAATCTTTTTAACATGATGTTGCCCCCTTTTCCTATGCATCTAGTGGTCTTGAGACAATTCTAAAGAAAAAGAAAAAGGATAAGAATGTACATAAGTGAACTTATTAGGGTAAAAAAGTGTGTTCATGTAACCGCTTCACTCCTCCCCGTTCAATAGCAGAACCCGATATTCAGAAGGTGAACAGTCATAATAATTCCGGAACGCCTTGCTGAAATAATTTTTGTCCTTGTATCCCAACATCTCGGAAATGTCTTGGATTTTCAAGTCGGGGGTGGATAGCAGCTCCTTTGCCTTGTCCATTCTTACCTTTTGTACATACTCATGTATGCCATAACCATATTGCCCTTTAAAAAGTTTCATCAAGTATTCTCTGCTCAGGAAATATTTATCCGTGAACATCGATATTTTAATATTCTCAAAATAGTGATTATCAATGTATGCTTTAATATTTTCCAGTACGCTGGGGCGATTGCCAGCAAGGCTTTTGCTGATTTCATTGCCATAGCAATCTAGAATCCCGCTCAGCACCCGCTCAAATTCGCCAAAGGAAGCAAAATCGCTCCCGATGCCTAACCCACGCAATCCTTTATCTTTACCACCACGGATACGTTCGGGGATCGCATCCAGCTCCGTGGCAATATCGTTCAGCAAAATAATAAATTCCTCTATCTGCCGGTCAGCCTCGCCCAGATTAAAACGTCCGGAAGCCTCCCATTTCTTAGTGAATCCGCTTAAAATACTTTTGGCATGATTGATATTCCCGCTCTCCAGTGCGTTGCGAATCAAGGGCATGCGCCCCGTCAAGGAAGGATTATCTTTTCCCTGGGAAGTATCGTTGCTGCTATTTGTGACAATCGCTCCCTTCAGCGTCAGGAGGTCAATCCCGTCGAGAGAGGCTTTGGCAGTCTCATAGGATTGAGCAAGCGCCATGATGTCACCATAGGGCTGTCCGATTCCTCCGGCAACAACAATTCCAAATAGCTCTTTCAGCGTCGAGACTAACTTCTTCATATGATGTAAAGAGCGGAAAGTTGCGTCCTCCTCATAGCCGCCTTTCATCGTGAAGATGGCGATAAACTCGCGTTCTCCCTTATGGCTGGCGAAGCTGAAGGCCTGAAAATGCTCATCGCTATTCTCATTAATCACATTTGTGACGGCAAAATGAAGCAAATCCCGGTCCTCATGGAAGCGATTACGACGTACTTGTTCCAAATTGAGCACCCGCAGTACACCCGCAGCAAAATAGTTTCCGGTCGTATCGGCGCCGATCAACGGCAGAAAAGCCTCGTTGGACTGATTTTTGAAGCTGCGCTCAATGATCGACAGATAGATTTTCTCTTTTAGCTTCGGCAGAGACATGTTGAGCGTAATGTTCCTGTTGATGAACTCGCTTTCTTTCTTGCGTTTAGCCTCCAGCACATCGATAGCTTTACGTAAGGCCGCATTCAAATCCCCCCGGTTGACCGGCTTCAGCAAATAATCAACTACCTTAGAACGGATAGCCTGGCGGGTATATTCAAAATCATTGTAGCCGCTGATTACAATCGTCAGCAGTTCCGGGAACTCCTTCTCCACGATCTGCAGCAGCTCACTTCCGTTCAGCTCCGGCATCTTCATGTCGACCAATACGAGATCGATCTTTTGCTCACGCAGCATGGCTAGGCCCATACTTCCATCCGTAGCCTCCAGTACCTGATCGACACCTAGTCCTTTCCAGTCTCCCAGGATGTTGATCGCCTCACGCAACGGTTCCTCATCATCTATAATCAATACTTTATACATGGTTAATCCCTCCCCGCGGTAACCGCATGTCCATCTTTGTTCCGCCAGCATCACTGGTAATGGCCAAACCCGCAGCCTCACCATACAAAAGCTTCAGCCGCGTGTTCAAATTTTTCAGTCCGATGCTTTCCGTGTCACTTTCAGCAGCGTTCTCTCCGCCCTGATCTTCCCACTGGATTTGAAGAGAACTTCTCACTTGCTCCAGCCGCTCCCCGCTAAACCCCGGCCCGTCATCCGTCACTGAAATAACCGTATGGCTGGGCGTCATATGCGCTTCAATGGTAATTGTGATCGTTGTGGACACTTTTTCCAGCGCGTGCTTGATGCAATTTTCTACCAGGGTCTGAATGGACAGCTTCGGAATTTCCAGCTCAAGCAAAGGGTCTTCCCACTGGTAGGCCACCTGCATTCTGTTTCCAAAACGGGCCTTCTGCAGCGCTAAATAACGCTCAATATGCTTTAATTCCTCTCTGGCATGAACCACATCTTTACCGCTAATGCAGTATCTCAGCGTCATAGCAAGATTATCGACCATATCGACAATATCATCATTGTTGTTTTTCAGCGCCTTGGTGGAAATGGCTTGCAGGGCATTATATAAGAAATGCGGATTGATCTCAGCTTCCAGTGCTTTGAGTACAGCATTTTTCTCGACAATTTTCATTTTGTACCGTTCATTGATCAGCTCATTCGTCTTTTCCACCATCTTATTGAAGTGGCGAGACAGATAGGCAATTTCATCCTTTCCTTCAACCTGTGCTTCAGCGTCAAAGCTGCCTGTACTGAACCGTTTCATCTGCAGCGACAGATTCTTTAGCGGGTTTGTTATTTTGTTCGAAATAAAGCTGACCAAGATGACCGAAACGATTAAAAATAACAGTCCTATGAAATAGTTCAATTTGCGTGTTGTCGTGGCCGCTTCATAAATTTCTTTGTAGGGAATCGGCTTAATCAGCTTCCAGCCTTCTTTTTTGCTGATGTCATAAATCACTAGATACTTCTCTTCTTTATCCGTCCACGTCACGCGTCCTCCTGAGGCTGGTGTCAGCTCCTTAAGCAGTCCCGCTTGTTCACTCTGTTGATAAAACCCGGGGTCATCCACCACAAAAGGTTCATTATCGGGACTGACGTACATTAGGTGCTGCCCTTTACTGAAGGGAATATCCTTCATAATCTCGTCCGTAACCGAGGAGTTGAAATAAAGGGAGAGCACCGCCTGCGGCTCCCTGGAGACTATGGAGCGCAGCAATCGATGGTAGCCCATGAAGCTTTTATCCTTATTTATAGGGTAGTCGGAGCTATTGATCATCGAGGATTGGTTTTTTACAAAAGACTGGTAAGAACGGTTAAACGGGCTGGCCAGCGCTTTTTTATACCAGGAAAGATTCTCAATCGACGGATGCTCGGCGACCCGCACGGTAATATTATAGTTCTCTTTGGTGACATAATAATACTTGTGCTCCTTGATCACATACAGGTAGATAGCTTCCAGATCATTGCGGGAGAAGTACAGGTTCTTCAAGTAGTCCTCCACATACATCTTCGAGGCATAATCCTCCGATTCATGCAAAATCGCATAGGTGATCTCGTCATACGATATTTGCGGCAGGGATAATTGCTCGATGCCGTCCAAATAACTCTCCAGATTCCGGCCGACAAGCAACAGATTGTTGCTCGTACTGGCGATGCTGTTATCCACCGATTCTTTTCGCAGCATGCCGTATGAAATGAATGTCAGTGAGGTCACCACCAACACAATGATGATTGTAAACAGCAAAATAAGCTTGTTCGCCAACCTGCGTGAGACAAGCTCCAGCACGGGTTCAAACCGCTTTATGATCCACTTTTTAATAATGACCGGCAACCTCCTCCACGATTTACAGGCTTAATTATAAATATTTCAGTTCACCTTTTTACCCCTAACTGTACTCTTAAATCCATTTTTGAGTATAGGGTACTGCTCTATAATACACAATATAGACTAACCGGAATGGTTATGTGTGGCAAGCCTAGTCGATATTACCACCCAACAAATCAAGAAGAGGTGCATCCATGTTAAAATCACTCGGCAAAAGATGGCGCGAGAAAACAGAATTCGGATTATTCACTCTCCCAGTCCTCATCTGTATCGCTGTAGCATTCTACATTCCGTTTGCCATGACTATCCGCTATTCGATGACCAAATGGAACGGAATTTCGAAACACCCTAAGTTTGTCGGACTTGATAATTTCAAACAAATCTTTATGGGCGACACCAACTTCGCCAATTCAGCCTGGTTCACCATAAAGTATGCGATTCTGTACATCGTTCTCGTTAACGTGCTGGCCATTCTGCTCGCACTGGTTCTGGACATGAAGCTGAAGAGCACCCCTTGGCTGAGAGCCGCTTTCTTTATTCCTTATATCCTCAGTCTTGTCATTGTCGGTTTTATCTGGAAATTTATCTTTATGCAAGGTTTCAACTCACTCGGAGAAAGTACAGGCTGGTCCATATTTGGTCTAAGCTGGCTAGGGACGCCGGGACTTGCTTTCGTCTCCATACTGGCCGTCTCCATCTGGCAGTCGATTGGTTTTTATCTGGTCATTTATATTGCCGGTCTGCAATCTGTACCTGAGGATCTCAAAGAAGCAGCCACAGTTGACGGCGCTGGTCCCATGAGAAAATTCTTCAGTATTACACTGCCGCTGCTCGCTCCATCCATTACGATTTCTGTGTTCATGGCACTGACCAATTCGATCAAGGTGTTCGATGTCATCCTGTCATTAACCGGGGGCGGACCTGGCGGAACTACCTACAGTATCGCTTACGATATCTACCGGGATACCTTCCAGAACAATCTGTATGGATACGGTACAGCGAAAGCGCTTATCCTGTTCCTGGCCGTCTTGGTGGTAACCATTCTCCAGTTAGCATTCTTCAAACGAAGAGAGGTTGAGGCATAATGAATACAAACCGCAAAGCAGGCCGAATTATTCTAGAGGTTGTTATGGTCATCCTCTCTCTTCTGTTTCTATATCCGCTATTTCTGACGATTATCAACTCGTTAAAAAGCTTTAGCGAAGTCATGACGGATGTCATCGCCCTGCCGAAACATCTGGTATTCGGCAACTATTCCTACGTGTGGAAGTTTATCAACTATCCGAAGCTGTTCCTGAACAACTTTGTCATTACCGGTGTAGGTCTTCTGGGTATTGTGTTCATTTCATCCATAGCAGCCTACAAGCTGGCACGGACGAAATCCAGACTGAGCGGGGTGATTTATTTCCTCTGCATTATGCCGATGCTGATTCCGTTCCAATCGATCATGCTGACCGTTCTGCAAACCGCTAAAACCTTAAATCTCTCTGAGAGTACTTGGGGACTTGGGTTGTTATATTGGGGTTTCGGTGCTCCACTCGCCGTGTTTATCTACCATGGATTCGTCAAGGGTATTCCGGTTGAAATTGATGAGAGTGCCACGATTGATGGAGCATCCGGCTTCCGCCTGTTCTTCAGTGTCATCTTCCCACTGCTGAAATCGGTCACAACAACCATTGTCATTATCGACGTAATGTGGATCTGGAATGACTTCCTGCTCCCGCTGCTCATGGTCAACGGCTCCCCAGATACCAAAACGCTGACACTGGCTGCCTACACCTTCGTGGGCCAATATACCTCAGATTGGCAATATGCGATGACAGCTATGGTCATGGCGGTGCTGCCATCGATCGTGGTATTCATCTTCTTGCAAAAGTACATCGTTAAGGGTGTTGTTGCGGGGGCGGTGAAGGGCTGATTATCTGATTCCAAACCTAGCTTCTGCATAAAAAAGGGGAGATCCATATGGATCTCCCCCTTTTTGCAAACCCAATACTCTACATACTGCTGCAGTCAGCTTTTGATGCAGACGTTCCAATACTTTGCACACTGCTGCAGTCAGCTTTTGATGCAGACGTTCCAATACTAACTAGCAGTTTAACTGTATTTTGTACAACTATAACTCTGCAACTCGCTCGGCTGATGGATATAGCTGTATTTCGTGCAACTATTTTGTTGATATATTGCCCTCTAGGTCGATTTTCTAGTTTTTAGTTGCATAGAATACACTTAAAAGCAAAATGGTCCGTTTTACATATAAAATAGGTGTATAGAATACAGTTATTTCACAAACACAACGGTGGTACTCCATAGTCACTCCATAGGTATTCCATACGCCACATCATACTCCATAGTCACTCCATAGGTATTCCATAGGTATTCTATACGCCACATCATACATACTACATACATACCCCATACGTAATCCATAGGTACTCCACAGTTACTCCACACATTTCACATTCTAACGAGATCGAGCGCGATCCGTGAATAGCTAATCAGAGTTTGTATTTATTAAAGCTGCTTTTCCGTGACCCTGCCGTTAGCATCTATGTTGGCATTAAAAGATAGGGTGTTCAGGAGCTTAATCGTCTTCCTATTGTAGGAATCATCCATAAAATTGGGCTGTCCGCCAATGATTTTGACAGGGGTAATCTTGCTGGTCATCTTGGAGTCCTTAATCTCAACGTTCAATAGCATAGAATTAAGTGTTTTTTCCCCACCACGTGTGGAGCGATTAAACACAAAATTCCCAAGTGAATAATAAATGGGCTTGTGCTTATAGTATTCGATGCCCATAAGGCAGTGACTGTGTGCGCCAAGGATTAAATCCGCCCCGCTATCAATCATCTGTTTAGCTAGTGTGCGAGCGTACTTTTCAGGGAAATCCTTAAACTCTTCATTCCAGTGAATATATACGATCGTGAAATCATTCTCCTTGGACATCTTCTGAATGGCGCTAAGCATAGGCTGCGAGGTGTAAGCTGAAGCGGCTCCCGGTTTGTTTTTGCCGGCATACCATGAAGGATTTGAAAGCACACGGCTAACACCAAGGATGGCGATCTTTTTCCCTTTTACCGTCTTAGTATAAGGCTTGAACGCTTCATCTTCATCTTTGCCAGCGCCTGTATGGCCAATCTCGTTTCGATCCAAATGGATCAGCGTGTCGAGCATAGCGTCTTTTCCATAATCCAAAATATGATTATTCGCCAAGGACACTCCATCAATCCCTGCATAGGTTAAGCCGCCCAACGTTGCTGGTTTGGATCTGAAGGCAAAGGTTTTCTCTGCCGCTTTCCCTCGGATAGACACAGGCGTCTCCAGATTGGCGAAGGCGATGTCAGCCTTTTGCAGCGTAGGTGCGACCTTTACAAACGGAAAGTTCACCCCATATTTAGCAATCTGATCGCCAACAAAACCGTCCAAAAGGATATCACCCGCAAAAGCAAGCTTTATAGGATCTGAAGATAGTGAAGCTGCACTGGAAGCAGATGTCACAGGAACTATTAGTGATAACATAAGTGTAATGAGTGCTATTCTACGCAAAACCTTCGATCCTAATCTCAAAAAATACAGCCTCCTCTCATCTTTTGTTAGCTATGATCCTAGCATACTGGAAAGAGGTTACTAAATTAAGAGTAGAAAGACCTGTTATTCCTTTGCTTTTTTTAGAACGGCTCTAAAACAATTTAATCCACCCCACGCATCCGTATGCACAGCATCCGCAGGCAATTCAAAATCTGTCTCCCCCCAATACTGAAATCCAGTTTGCAGCAGCAGGTCATTCATAAGACTCAGATTTACCGTTGGATAATCAAATGTCAATACCAATAATCCTTCTTCGTTCAACGTCCGGTGAAATTCCCGTAAAGTACCGACCGTATCCTCAAAGCTCAAATGCTCCAATACCGATATGCAAAAAACAGTGTCAAAGCTTTCATCCTCATAAGGCAGATCCATCAGATTAGCTTGAGCGAAATGCAGATTGTTTGTTCTTCTAGCGATAACCTGCTTCGCCGCTTTTTCCCCAATCTCATTCTCAATACATTCTTGGATAGCTTTTGGGTAAATAACCCTACTGTCCATATCGCAGGCATAGACCTCTGCACAAACCCCTGCCAAATAAAACTTCAAGGGATGAGGAATCCCACAGGCTGCATCCAGCACAACACCATGCGGAGAAATAAAGTTAATACACCACTCATATTCAAAGGGACGGCTCCACCATGATTCCGGCAGATCATAAATTAACTTCTCACGACGTGCATCTGAATTTACGAAAAAACGCGAGACAAAGGGATGGGTTGGCATGGCCAGGACTCCTTTTTCAACGGAATTTTAGGTAGTGAGAGTATATTCATGATTTGCTGATTCATTCCATAACCTTACATTGAACGAGACAAACCTAAAAAAACGGCTGCTCCCTTAGGAACAGACCGTCTTTAAATATAACTGTATATACCTTATGCGTAGAATGAAAGAGGTTTGGCCTCAATTCCATGTCTCTCGATCAACTTATCAAGTAACGCAGACCATTCCGCATCGACCGTACATTGCTCAGGATGAGCCTCGAACCAAGCAACCGACTGCTTGATCCCTTCGCAGAAAGGCACAGTAGCCTGGAAGTCAGGCACGAAACGTTTGATTTTGCTATTATCAAAAACACTGCTTACCGCTTGATCACCGACCAAACCATCCGCTGTCCCTGGAGGGGAAAAGGCTGTGATAAAGTCTGTGGAGATATGCACCACTTTAGCTTCCACACCTGCCGCTTGTCCGATGGCCGCGTAAATCTGATTCCAATTTAATACCTCGTCGGAAGTTATATGAAAGGCCTCGCCTATCGCTTCCGGATGTCCAAGCAACCCAACGAAACCTTTGGCAAAATCCGAATTATGTGTCAGTGTCCACAAAGAGGTTCCATCTCCATGTATAACTAAAGGTAAGCCGCGGCGGATACGATCGATCAGTGACCAAGGATGCTGGCCACTTGTGAGTGCCGCAGGGATGGCTGTATTTCCATAGGTATGGGAAGGACGAACAATCGTAACCGGGAATCCGTTCGCCTTGTAAGCTTCCATCAACAGCTGCTCACACGCAATTTTATTCCTCGAATACTCCCAATAAGGATTCTCCAGCGGTGTCTCTTCTGTGATTACATAATTACGCTGCGGTTTCTGATAAGCAGAGGCTGAGCTGATAAAAATGTACTGCTTCGTTTTACCTGTGAACAGGTCAATGTCTGCCTGCACATGTTCCGGTGTAAAAGCAATCCAGTCTACCACTACATCAAATTCGTAATCTCGTAATACTAATGCGGCTTCTGCCGGATTACGAATGTCTCCTTTAATTACTTTTGCACCTTCTGGAACGAATTCATCCCGCTGTCCTCTGTTGAACAAATACAGCTCGATTCCTTGATCTACAGCCAACGGGGATACAGCCTGACTAATTAATCCCGTACCTCCGATAAATAAGACCTTCATTTTGCACGCTCCTTATAGTGAATCCGGCTCGTTATTTACTGGTTAACATAATCTCGCCATACGTGCTTCGGCTGCCAATTTAGCAGCTTTTTGGCCTTCTCATTACTGAGTAGCGACTCGTGACCCTCCAGCGGCTGGCGGAAATCCGTCACCTCTGGATAACGTGCGGCCATTAGCTCTCTGCTAGGAACAGCCATGCTGGTCTCATCTGCACATATATTAAGAGCAACCGCTTCCAATCCATCCGTTTCGATTGCCAATTGGCAAGCTGTTGCTACATCCCGTGTATCAATATAACTCCATAGAATACGATCGCGCTGCGCCGGATCATGAATGAAGGAAGGGAAACGTTCATACGCCGATGGATCAATAACATTTCCGATTCTTAGGGAAACGACCTGTATACCCTTTCTGCGATAGAACATCTCAGCGGTTTGCTCATTCACAACCTTAGACAGACCGTAGCTGTCTTCAGGTAACTGTGGATGCTCCTCATCCATAGGCACATACTTCGGCCCCAAAGGATTAACCGCAAAACAGATTCCGTAAGAGGATTCACTGGAAGCAATCACTGCTTTCCGAATCCCGAGACCCGCTGCAGCCTCCAAAATGTTATAGGTAGATACTACATTATTTTGAAAGGTAACCTCACTTGTCTTTATATTTGCAGCTGGGATTGCAGCCAAATGTACAACTGCATCAGCGCCTGCGAGCACACCATATACTTCACCCAAATTATTCAAATCAGCAATCATCGTTTGGCACAAAGAATCTGCGGATTTTTGCGTATCTACATTCACAACCTCATACCCTTGCTCTACAAAATGCCGGACCACCCATCTGCCCAACATTCCACTGCCGCCTGTAACAACTACTTTCGCCATGAGTATGTCTCCTTTTTTATGAAGCTAACAACTACTCCAGAATCTCCTCAATCTGCTTCAAAATCTCTTCCGAAAGCTCAATACCTGAAGCCTTAACATTCTCTTCGACCTGCTGCGGACGGCTGGCACCCACCAGCGCACTAGCTACATTAGGTTGACGCAAAATCCAAGCCAAAGCCAAATTCCCAACAGAAATATTCAGTTCCGTGGCGATCCCACTCAATTGGCGGACTTTTTCAATCTTTTCTTCTGTAATCGAATCTTTTAATCGATCCAGCTTAGCAGCACGGCTATCCTCAGGGATGTCCGTGTTATACTTTCCAGTTAACAGCCCTTGAGCCAGTGGAGAAAATACCACCTGTCCAATCCCACGGCGCTCGCCGAGCGGAATAATCTCTTTCTCAATATAACGGTTAAACATATTATAAATCGGCTGATTAACAACAATATGATCTAGCAAATAGCGGTCTGCTACAGCTAACGCATCGGTCATTTGCGCCGCCGTCCACTCACTAACACCGACATAATATACCTTGCCTTGCCGAACCAGATCATCTAGCGCACGTAAGGTCTCTTCAATTGGAGTTTCCGGATCAAAACGGTGGCAATACATAATATCCACGTATTCTACTCCGAGACGTTTCAAGCTAGCATGACACTGTTCCGTGATATGTTTGCGGGATAGTCCACGGTCGTTAGGTCCCGAGCCCATTTCCCCGTATACTTTAGTAGCTAATACATAGGACTCACGAGAGTAGTTACGTAAAGTCTCACCTAGTACTTTCTCGGCAGCACCTTTTTCATAAACATTCGCAGTATCAAAAAAATTCACGCCTAAGTCGTAAGCGGTTTCGATGGCATTAACAGCATTATCTCTTTCCACATAGCCTCCGTATGTCAGCCAGCTTCCCAAACTAATCTCACTAACTTTTAAACCGGTTCCACCTAATCTGCGATATTTCATAATAACTGCTCCTCTCCATAGTTCCGTGTTTGATTTTGGCAGGTTGCTTAGCACTCATATTCATTCTAGAATAGTTTGTATATAATAGAAAGAAGTGAAAATTAGTTTATTATATGATCTCTAGTGTAGTTACTATACTAGAGTATAGTAGCTTCACAAACAGGAGGAGATACCTTGAAGACAGCTAAATCTACTAATAATTATATCCCCAAAACCCCTGTTACTATTGAATGTAATGTTGAAAAAACACTTGAAGTATTAGGTGGAAAATGGGCCTTTCTTGTCCTCAGAGAGCTATTCGACGGCACGCAGCGTTTTGGGGCACTGCAACGAAAAATCACTAATGTTTCTCCCCGCGCACTAACCACTACGTTGCGCCATCTGGAGGAGCATGGTGTGCTTGAACGTCACGTATTTCCGACTGTTCCTGTTACGGTAGAATATTCGCTTACTCCCAAAGGTGAGGATTTACATCAAATTTTGAAGGAAATGAAGCTTTGGTCCGCGAAATGGACTTAGCTTGAGCAGGTTGTGAACTGATTAAAAAGAAGCTGTCCAAAAAGTAGAGAATTCTACTTATAGGGCGGCTTTTTTTTAAAAAAATTGGCTATACAATGGATGGATTCTTACTTAACCCATGGGATATGTGCGGTGTGCGGTGTGCGGTGTGCGGTGTGCGGTGTGCGGTGTGCGGTGTGCGCTTTAGTGTAATTGGGGAAATACTCCCTAAAAATAGCCGAAATTCGCTAAAAAAGAGCATAATGAGGGAATTTCTCCCTAAAAATCGAGGTGATTCCTTTATTTTTCACCAAATCAGGTAAATTACAGGGAGGTTTTCCCTAATTATAAGTTAGATGACCAAATATCTAAGAATTATAGGGAGAAATCCCCTAATTATAGAGTCGGAAGCGTATTTGGACATCTGAAAACAATCGAAGATACCAGCGATTTCTGCGATTTCTGCGTCACGTCATAGACAAATTGCCGCTTAAGGTCAGCAGGCTTTGCCTTGCCCTCAATCTACTACTGAAGCAGATCGCGGATAATCAAAAACGCAGAGCAGCGAAGATCCAATAGGAGGATGAATCGCTGCTCTTTCCCTTGCATTTTTGAAAATGAAGGAGAGATCGTCTCTTTTCGTAGAAAATCCACATATAGAATAACCCCTCCAGCATTTTTTACTATATTGATCTAATATTTATCCACAATCGCGCCGAGAACTGCCGTATTTACATAGGGTTTTCCTTTGAGGCTTTGCAGCTCTTTCGCAGTTCCAGTAACGACAACTCCCAATAGCTGTACATCACTGGCGTCCGGCGCCGCTTTATCCTTTTTCAAGTAATTCGAGATTCGCTCAAACTCTCCGTAATGCTTGCCCTTCATCTGAAGCCCATAGGTTAAGGATTGTAAAAAATCCTCTGGTTTCGGCTTAAATAACCCTTCCCATTCCCCACCGTAGCCATATACTTGTCTAGCAGATTCCGGTAAGGCATATTTATTCGGGCTGCTGTCATTCCTAATAAACTCAAGGTTCTTTTTATTGTCATACGTATCTACCCAATACCAAGTCTGTGACAAACCCGCCGGCAGCATCTTCTCTACCTCTGCCTGAGTGTAGCTTTTATCAAAAGAAACAGCCATTTCTACGAGCTTGCCAGGTTCCATATGTTCGAGTGAAGGCAGGTCATTTAGCACTTTTTCGTTATAATTCACTCCAGGCACATAAAACATCATTTCCCGCTGACCATTTTGACTGTTATATCCTCGGTAGTATTCATAATTTTGCTGTGTCATTACCGGGTCAGGAACATTTATACTAGAGTATCCCCTATTAAGCAGAGAAAACCGGCTGCCCATATCGAAATACAGTTTTTTAGTATCCCATACGATGGGCACACCCTCAACAACTTTGTAAGTGCTCAGTTCAACTTTACCCGATAGAAACCCTAAATCAAGCTCAGTTCTCAACTCCTGAAGGTTAGGACTGCTAATCTTCATCATGATCCTCTCTTCATCCAAACCACGCATCGCCAACCAGCTTGTCAGATGGGCGTTACCCAGCATCCCGCCGAATAATACTATAACCGTCACCACTAGAGAAATGATTGTGTTTCGAATCATTGTTTTTCGTTTTGCCTTCTTAATTACTTTTGAAAGGTTCTGATCATCCTTTTGTTCCCATGGAGCTGTCATTCCGCTTCACCTCTATACTTTTTTTGAAATTGCTTGCGGGCACGAAACAATGCCGATTTCACTGTATCTGTCGTAATTCCCAGAAGCTCAGCTATCTCCTGATAGGACAGCTCCAGCTCATACTTCATAATAATGAGTTGTTTATGGAGCGGTAGAAGCTCATCCAACACTCTTTCGATGTCTTCCCGTTTCTCTTTTAACAGCACATGATCCTCTGGCAATTCCATATCCGGCACATCTACATAGTCAATAGGAATGACTATCCGCTTGCGGCGGCGGCACAGATCATAGTAGCGATTGATCGCTACTTTATATAACCATGCACTGAATTTGTTCTCATCAATGGAATCAATATACAAAAGAGCCTTATACACCGTATCCTGTACGATATCTTCAGCGTCGGCTGCAGGTGCCCCGAGACGAATCAAGTATTTTTGAATTTCTAACATTTTAGGTTGAAGTATCTGATGTAGCTGCCCGGGCTTCATCCTGCACCTCCCTTCGTATGTATAACGATAAAGTTCTCGGAATGTTAGCTTATGAGGTGAAAAAAATTATAAAACAAAAGACGGCTGCCTCAGAAAGACATGCCGTCACATTTTAAAGAATGAATAAGGTTCCAGTACAATTCCTATATATCCGTAGGATTCATTGCCTGCTGAGCTGTAGATATGAGTATGGTTTGAACTTTCAGAGATTGTTTGTCAATAATGAAGCCTATATAGAACCCACCCTCCATATTATCCATTTCAAAAGGTGACAATCGGGGCTCATACACTCCACCCTTGTTCTCAAACCAGTAACTCATTATAATCCCGTATTCGTTATCCACTGCAACGTATGTACCGTATGCCTTTAGCACATCTTCCAATGTACTTATCCCAGGTCGAATATTGTTCAATGTACCTATATGGATTGGATCAATGCGCTCATTATCTTTGTCTATTTTCCAAGCGTTCAGCCGACCTTCGGTATCATAATGTACAGATACTTCTTTATACATTTCATTATTGAATACATCTTGACCTGTTGAATCCCCGTAATGTTCCTCTACTAACATTCTTGAACTCCCAAAATCAATAAAAAGATTACGTCCACTATCCGCTATTCCGAAATCACGATCGGTAACCGGAACCGCTATAAAATCCTTCAAACCTGTACCCTGTTCCGGTAATGACGGTAAGTGACTCCGATCCGATCGTCCTTCTGGACGAGAATTCACAGTATATATTCCCTTAAGCTTGAGCATTCTCATCCATTGTATAGCCTCTGCTCTTGTAAGCGGGAGATTTCCTCTGAAACCTACTAAAGTTGGCTCTCCGGGAAGTGGAAGTAGAGAGTTACCCAGCAAATAAACCACGGAATCCGTGTCGTTGTAATTCATCCCTAGACCTGATGCAACTAACCTTGCGGCGGCCATTCTGGTGATTGGAGCCGATCTTGCCACTGGATATTGTAGTCCAGTAACTGGATGATTCCACCACTTAGCCATTCTATACGGTGCTGCTGTCCATTCTTCGCCTATGCTAGTAGCCTTTGGATAGCCGAAAGAAAGATAAAATAATTTCAAAAATTCCGCTTCCGTAATCGGCTGATCCGGTCGAAAGCTCCCATCATCATAACCAACCATCAATTGGTTGTCCAACGCCCAACGCACCCAAGGCTCGGACCAGTGACCTTGAATGTCAGTGAACAGTGAAGATCCCGGATCCTCCTCAACGTCCTCGTCCACTTCTTCATATGTCTCTGTATTCTCGTACGTTGTCGTGTCAGCATGAACTCTATAACTTACGTTGCCGCATGTCACAATTGTCCCTGAGATAAGACCTAGTACCAATAGCTTCATTATCTTCATTTTAATAATCCCTTTCGTTCTTATCGGTAAGGGGTTCCTGCTCTCTTTGCCAGGTTTATCGTGATTCCCCTTTGTCTTAACTATCGGGTGAAATGTCTAATTCGTAAATATACTGCTCTCCTTTTTCACAAGAAGAACAAAAAAAGATCGCCCCACTTCATAGCGGGAACGATCTGGACGTATCTACTACTTAGACCTTTAATCGACGTTCGAAAGCTTTGGGGATAAGCATTATAGCAAGTATACCTATGATTATCACCGAAAGGATTGACAAGGGTAGATGTAATATAGGGATGCCAAAAATGTTATAGGATACATATTTTTCGATTAAGGATCTGCTGACCATTACACCTGACGGCAAAAAAGAGATTATTTTGCCCAAAATTTCAGGCAAAGAGAAAAGGGGAAGAATAACTACGAATGCTGCCAGTCCAAGACTGCTTAAGCTACTCCGACACAAAGCGGATATCAGCGCCGTCAATAACAATAGACCACATGCAGCCAGCAAGGTTACAGCATATTTCAGGGCAAATCCCTGCAGCTGGGTTAAGGCATATGGAGTCTCATCAAAATAAAAGTAACTATTCAGCGGGGCATTCCAGCCCACGAAGCCGAACGGTAAACAGGCCAGCAATGTGCAAATCCCGTAAAAAAGAGTAACCCAGACAAACGTAACTATAAATCCAGCTAATAGTTTTGCCGCAACAATCTTCAACCTTCCGTATTTACTAGATAGAATAAGTGCATCCATTCTATAGTTTTCCTCGCCGGAGAACAGGGAGGCCAGTGCAAATACTAGAATAAGACCGATCAAAAGATCCCCGACGCCAGGCGAGCTCGAAAAAAATATATGTAATAAGTCCCAGTCCTCAGTTACATAAAACCCCCGTGGTTTTCCCTCCTCCAGCATGGAGAGCTTTTTAGTAACATCTCTTAGCGCATAAGATCCTGGTTCTTGCCTCTCCATTAAAACCTTCTGCTCTCTCAGCTCTGTTAAATTTCTGTTGAATTGATCTACCATATAAGCTGTACCAGCATAGTGTTGCTCCAGAATTCGTTTCATCTTCTCCTCTTTGGGCCAAGCGCTGTCTTCAGCATCTTCTTCTTTGAGTCTAGGTGCGTATTTCAAAGCTAAATCTGGTTGAATCGGTCCTAGATGAGCGGCGATAGCTTCAGACTTTTCCTTGTTTACAACCAATAGACTATCCGTACCGGATGGGTAGAAACTAACAAAACAAAAAATGGCTAATGCAATACTTCCAGCTATAGAAATCCAGACTCTGGGAATCATAATTTTACGTAATTCAAACATCACCAGACGTTTCATGTGTGTCATCCCCTCCGAAAATAATGCATATATACATCTTCTAATGAAGGATTCACCATCAGTGCATTCTCAACTGGCAAAGTCTTGCTGACTACCCGAACCACTAGTCCAGTATCTGTCTGCTGCACATTCACTACAGTTCCATTCTCTTCGATTTGAGCCAGCAACCGCCCGGGGACATGTGCCTCCCAAACCTCTCCTTGCAATTCATTGGTCAACTCCTTAATTGTTCCTTGACGAAGTAACTCTCCTCGCCCCATCAGTAGCACCTGTTTAGCTATATGATCAACATCAGAAACGATATGAGTAGACAAAATAACGATGCACTCATTTGATATTTCAGAAATTAAATTTCGAAATCTTACGCGTTCCGAGGGGTCAAGTCCTGCTGTGGGCTCATCCAGAATGAGGATGCCCGGATTATTAAGCAATGCTTGAGCGATACCGAGTCTACGTTTCATCCCGCCGGAATACTTACCACATTTTTTATCCATTTCTCCGGATAGATTAACCATTTGAGCAAGAACCTCTATACGATCACTCGCCTCCTTCTTGGTCAACCCCTTTAGGGCAGCAACATAATACAAGAAATCGCGAGCTGAAAAATGATTGTACATCCCCAGTTCCTGCGGTAAATAACCTATCTGAGCCCGGTACTGATCCCCCATATCATCCTTGTTTTGTCCATCTAAAAGTACATTTCCACGAGTCGGATACAGAATATCTGCAACAATACGCATCAATGTCGTTTTTCCTGTTCCGTTAGGTCCTAGAAGACCATACACACCAGGTGACATAGAAAGGTTGATCGTATTTAAAATTCGCTTTTTGCCGAAATCATGTACAATATTACATAGTTTAAGCTCCAATCAGAAACCCTCCCCTGCTCAATATTCTGGATTGAAACCTCATGGCTAGGCTAAATACCACTGCCGACAGAACGCCCAGTCCCATTAACCAAAATAACTCGACCGACATCGTCCATCTCACTGCAAATTCTCCGGAAAATAAAATCATCCAAAAGAGAGGCAACATGAAGAGTACGGTCATTAATTGTCTAAAATTACGTATCAGCGTGGATAATACTAACGCTACCGCCGCATTGTTTAGGATCGGGATGCACCATAGCAGGGTCATACGCAGCATAAACTCCGTTCCCCCTACCGGGGTTACCATAGCAGTTACACTAACGTTAATCAGTAGTGAGATCACCCCTGCCATAAGGAACCGAGCTTGCACATACCGATGCAACGGGATTCTAAAACTACGTGCGAGTTCTCCCATTCCACAGAGCGTATTCCGAGCCGTATGAGAGACGACCACCAGTAAAGGAATACAACCCACGATGGACAGAATGAACATAGGGCTAACAATCTGCATAACACTCAGCACCAAATATCCTACTACAAACAAGATCACACCAAGCACAACCTCTTTCCACCATCCCTGTGAAAAAAGAATCCTCAGCTGTTGCCGTGCAAATAGAGGAACGGGTGGTACTGGCGCAGGTAAAGCCCGCTTGGATTTTCTCCACCTGCTCATGGCTTCTTCTGCAAAACCGTCAAGGCGTGGCGGTTCAGGAATGCACCTGATATAATTCACGATCTCCTCTACAGACTCTGCTGTCATCTCATCCTGTAAATTCAGATTGAGGTAATCTTGATGGTTACGTTTAACCCTCATTTTCCTGCTCCTTTCTTTAGGGGTTGGGATATGTCCTCTTGCTTGGAATACCTTAGTAAATCACGTAATTTAATCAGCGATCGGCTTACCCTTGACTTCACAGTAGATTCAGGTTCATCAGTTACGGCAGCTATTTCTGTAAACGTAAATTCATATTTATACCTTAACAAGAGCGCATCCCTCTGTTCCTCTGGCAGTGAGTAAATCGCGGCGTATACCTGCTTAACCTCTTCACGAAGTAATATTCCTTCAAGAAAATCTCCTTCGACTGTGATTTCATCAGATAAGCTTTGATTCAACTCTGCTTGCCGAGCACCTTTGCTGCGAAAATAGTCAATGCAGACATTTCGCGCGATCGCCATCAACCAAGCTCGGAAACTCCCCTGTTTATTTTGATAGCTGTCAAGCTTGGCCCATGCTTTTTCATACACTGTCTGTGCAAGATCCCAGGCCAATTCGTCATTATGTATTTTTCATCTGATGAATCGATAAATATCACTATAGGTATGCCGAATTAATAATTCCACCGCTGCCTCATTGCCCTGCTGCGCTTCTGTGACCCATTTGTCCTCCCCGATTTAATTCCCCTCCAATCTACCAATCTACTAAATATAACGAAATCGCCTACAAAGTAGACGCATCACATTAAAAAGACCAACCAGAAGGTTCTGGCTGGCCGAATATTGATTAGATTATGTACCCGGTTCAAATTATGAGTGAACATTTTTAGCTTGTATCTTAGTGAATTATATAACATTGATTCTATTAATTTCCATAGTGTACATCCATTACAATTGGTCTTTTTGTGAAAATCTTCGTAAATGGTGGATTATTGTTCGATGAAACAAATGATGCTGTCTATTCTTTTAATAGTTTCTAGCCCGACATTTAAAAGGGTCACAACAGCCTCAAATACATGGCAAATGTGACCCTCTTATAATAAAAACTATAATTCACCGATTAAATAAGAAAACTGAAAGCCATTCATCGTTTTGAAATCCCAGCCCGCGGAATTTAATGTTTGAAAAGTAGGAATAACAAGATTATAAATTTGCTCTGAAGTCGAATTTTCAATGAACTCATCAGGCATTTGTTTTACTTCGTATCCCGCAATCCCTTGACACAGCCATTTAGGAGCAAGTGAATTAAGGTCACCGATTAACCACATTGTAAACAAGTGCAGCGTGGATTTAAGAATAGTTTCATAGTATGCTCTGGTCCTGGATTCAAAGGAGAAACAATTTTCAATTTTATTCCCTCAAAAGTGCCCATGAACCAATTAGGAGCGTCTACTTCACCAACAGCTCTTTAAGTTCACTTCTTAATCTCTCTAATGCTCGGTACAATCGTTTCTTAACCGCACTTTCTCGCATTCCAACAATCTTAGAGATCTTTAACAAGGTGCAGTCTACAAAAAAGCGCAATGAAATAAAAGCCCCAATATTCATTTTTCACAATATTCTGTGCGATTTTGAAGATCCAAGTGAATAAGCTCGAATTCCCTTTAAATGTTTGGATTTTTTCCATGGCCTTTAAGAAAACCTGCTGCGTTAAGTCTTCCGTGCTACCCGAGTTTACTTTCAACGAAAGATATTTATGGATTCTTTCGCGATATTGATTATAAGTGATTTCAAAGCTTTGCTTGTCTCCCTGTTCATCCGGATAACCAGTGGATTTGTCATGAGCTCCAGACATTGTAAGAACCTCCTCTTGACCTTACATTTAATTAGACACCGCAGGTTGATTGAAAGCCACATGTCCGTTCAAAAAAATCCATTATAAAAAACTGTCGATTGCTAGACAATTATATAGAGCCAAGTTATAGTATTGATAATACTTTTAATAACCATTTTCAAAAGTCTAGAGGTGAATAAAATAAACCAAATCGCAAACAATTCTATTCGTGTGAAAAAGATAAATCAGGAGCTTATCAAGCAAGCCTTGAAATCGATGAAGGAAGGAACCAAATCCACGATTGCAAGTGCCACCGGATTAAGTATTGCTACCTGCGGAAATATCCTGAATGAGCTTCTGGAGACTGGTGAAGTCATTGAGACTGAACTGGAGGCTTCAAATGGAGGCCGACCGGCCAGACGATTTATCTATAACGCTGATTTTTCCTATATTGCATGTATCTATGCCAAAATTGAAGATGGCCAGAAATCCATAACCTATGCGGTGACCAATTCAGTTGGTGATCGTGTGGATCATGGATGGATGGAATTAGAGTACGTAGATGCTGCAGCCATCGACCATCTGCTGGATACGCTTATCCAACAATATAACAATATCAAGGCAGTAGGGATTGGGATTCCCGGCCTTGCTCACCAAGGTGTCATTAATATCTGTGACATTAAAGAGTTAATGAATGCTCCCTTAGAATCACTGCTCAGAGAAAAATACGAGCTTGAAGTCACGATTGAAAATGATATGAATCTGACCGTTTACGGGTTCTATAAACAGCAGGATTATGAAGAGGATAAAACCATTGTCGTAGTGACCTTTATCAAAGGTGCTTTTCCAGGCGCCGGGATGATGATCGACGGGCATATCCACAAAGGTAATACCAGATTTGCTGGTGAAGTCTCTTTTTTACCGTTTGGAATCTCGCGTGAACAGCAATTGAGTAGCTTGGACCACACGGATACCTTCATCCCTTTGGCGGCTCACACTATATCGTCCCTGATTGCAATTATTAATCCAGAGACCATAGCTCTCACAGGAGAACAAGTCAAACAAGAGAATGTGCGGCCGATTTATCAACGTTGTCTGGAAGTGATTCCAGAGGAGCATATGCCTCACTTAATTGTGCTGGATCAACCTGATGATCATTACATGAACGGATTAATTGCGATCACACTGGAAAGCTTAACCTACTCGTTGCAGCTGGTTGAGAAGCGCCGGTAAAACATAAAACTAACATACACTTCAGGAGGAACTACGAATGGCAACAAACAAAGAAAACATGATTGCAGGAAAGCTATATATGGCAGGCGGTGAAGAATTAGCAAAGGATAACAAAAGATCCAGAATGCTCACTCGTTTATTTAACAATACGACGGAAGAACAAGGTGAATATAGAGTAGAACTACTCAAGCAATTATTTGAGTCTACAGGAAAGTCATTATATGTTGAACCTCCTTTCCGTTGTGATTACGGCAGTAATATTACCGTTGGCAATAACTTCTACGCTAATTTTGACTGCATTATCCTTGATGTAGCTAAAGTAACGATTGGTAACAATGTTCTCTTTGGACCTAGAGTAGGCGTATATACTGCCGGTCACCCCATAGATGCGGATGTGCGTATTAGTATGCTTGAATTCGGTACACCGATTACCATTGGAAACAATGTGTGGGTTGGTGGAAACGCAGTAATCAATCCTGGGGTAAAAATCGGCAACAATGTAATCATCGGTGCAGGTTCAGTCGTGACTAAGGATATCCCTGACAATGTAATTGCGGTGGGGAACCCATGCAAGGTATTAAGAGCAATCACCGACGAAGATAAGCAACACTGGGAAAAACTTAAAGAAGAGTATTACAGAGACATTGAGCAATAAAGTAACCCGTTCTGGGAGGATCTCAATTTGAAAAAGCGCTTCGGGGGATTTAACAAGATTTACGCCATGCAATTGGCAACCATCTTTTTAGGATTTATAGTGTTTGGCATATCGGAAAATATTAAGGGACCTGCCATTCCGCGAATCCAATTCGACTTTAATCTGGACGAGAAACAGCTCGGCACCCTTTTATCCCTAAATGCATTAGGTTATTTGATCGCCTGCTCCTTTACAGCTGTATTGGTTCGGAAGTGGGGGATCAAGGCTGTCAGTATCATTGCTTTTGCATCCATGATATTCTCAGGAGTGTTAATCTATATCTCCCACAGCTACCCCTTTTTCTCAGCTTCTTATTTCCTGATGTACATCGGAAACGGAATGCTGGAGATTGGTCTTGCCATTTTGGGAGCACGCATCTTCGTAAAAAATACCGGGACGATGATGAACTTATCCCATTTTTTCTACGGATTTAGTTCAACCTTAGCTCCACTGCTGGCAACAGGACTCATGTCGGTAAGTATATTTGGCCATCCACTCGACTGGCGCGGAATGTATCTGATTATGCTAAGCTTATCTTTACTGCCTATTCTATCTGCCTTGCGCAGTACATTTCCGGGTGACGATCTTCCGCAAGAGGACCGGATCCCATTAAAAACACTGGTCCGCGATCCCGCTTTATGGCTGATGGTGCTTATTCTTTCTTTCGGTGTAGTGTCAGAGCTTGCAGTAGGTGGATGGCTAGTGAATTTTTTGGAAAAAGCATACTTGTGGGATACAGTTACAGCTTCTGGTATGTTGTCCACCTTTTTTCTCTGCTTCTCGCTAGCAAGGCTCCTGCTGGGGCCGGTTACAGATAAGATTGGTTTCAATCTATCGCTTATCATTTTTTCAGCCTTCTCTGCCTTATGTACGTTTGCTGCTATTTTGGGTGGGGAACAGCTCGCGTTTCTATTCGCAGCAGCAGGCATAGGTATCGCTATGATTTATCCGACCGTCATGGCGTTTATCGCAAAAAGGTATCCGCATGGCAGTGACACTGCCATCACCTTTACAGTTACACTAATGGGAGTCGGTAGCGTGATTGGCAACTATGCCATAGGTGCAGTAATCGAAGGTGTAAAGAGGCTTTACGGAGCAGAAACACAAACTGGCTTGCTACGTGGTCTTCAAGCTGGGTATGGTTTTATCGGTTTGTGTGCAGCTATATGCGCGATATCCGGTTGTGTTTTATATCGTTATTTAAATCGCCGCCAAGAACTTATCTAGAATAGTTATCGCACTTATTTCTGCTCATCCATGCAAAAAACCTGCTGATTTTATGGCAGGTTTTTTGTTGCAAATAGCGACCAACCTCCTACCATCGGACTCAAATGTCCTTATTGGCTTCGAAATAGACAGAAATGAGGTTATTCGGACCCCATAGTCGTTATTGAGTTGTTTTTGTGCAAAAACCGCTGTCTTCTGACCAGATAACGCCTCCTGAGTCCGAACACTCCGCCTAATGAAGCTAAATCCCGAAATAGCGACTATACAGTCCGCAACAATGACCTCTGAGCTGGTGATCACCATCCCATCCCATCCCATCAATTATCGCAGACCTCCCACCAGCTCCATTATTTTTCTAACAATCTGCTCTTCACCGCTACTAACCTTTTCCGTTGCAACTTCTCCCAAAGATATATGATCGCCAACACAAACCGAATGTGCGGAATGTCTAAACATTTCTATATCATTAGCATCGTTACCAAAAGCAATAAATTGCTGCGGTTCTATGCCTAACCTCTTTAGTCCTGTCCATTTGTTCACACCTTGTGGACTTATATCCATAATATCTTCTTGTCCATGCTGGTAGATCACAATCGGCAGATTTTGCAGCTTATGTATAAGTTGTTCCCCGTTCAGACTGCTCAAAATAACTACCTTCACAATCTCATCCAGCTCCGACGGAGTTACATTTTTGGCGCGTTGTTCTGGATCTACATTTCTCCGGATGGGATGGTCTGCAGAACCCGAATATGCATAGTCCCAATGACTATCAATCAAATAAGTTGCATCAAATTCTTCAATCAAATTCAGGAGGTTGTCCGCAGTCTGTGGGTCAAAATGTATCGTCGAAATAACCTCCCCACCCTTTGCAATAAACGCGCCATTCCCGCCAACCATAGAAAAATGATGCATATGAGCAGGCAACACAGGCAATAAATCACGAATAGGCCGGGCTGACGCAAAAATAACCTCATGTCCTTTTTCAATTAGAGAATCCAAGGCTTGTACAATAAATTTACTCAAAGGTTTGCCGCTAAAACAAATCGTCCCATCTAAATCAAAAATAAATTTCATCGTTTATATCCTCCCTTTTTTCTCTATAATAACGAGTTCAGATATAATGGAAAGGACCGATGTCCAAAAAGGAGTAAACGATGAAATCTATTCACGATCCAAATCTGATATCACATTACATTACACAATTTAATCTAGACCAAGTATTCACAACGTCAACACATGCTTTAATCCAGTTACTTGTCTATGAGCAGAATGAAATCATTTTGCGTGAGGGGGATGAGCTGGACGGAATTTATTTTCAAGTGGAGGGGCGTACCAAGGTTTCTTCTAGTGTGGGGACGGGAAAATCCTTGTTATTACGTTTCTGCTCACCCTTGTCATTATTCGGGGATATTGAATACGTGCAGGAAGTTGTGATCCAATCCCAAGTTGAAGCGGTACAACAAACCAGCCTCTTATTTATCCCGAAACAAAAGGTTGAGTCTGACCTAATGGATAACCACAGGTTTAAAGACTTGTTGCTGAAACATCTCTCCTACAAGCTTCTAACCTGCACATCCGCATCCCGAACGAACTTGCTGGGCTCTGTAGAAGAAAGGTTTGCAAGTTATTTATTGACCATTCAACTCCAACGTGAGTTTGGAAAAGAAATTCAGACACCCTATATCCCAGATATAGCCTCTTTGATTGGGACTACTCCCCGCCATTTAAACCGTGTCATTCAGCGGCTCACCGACATGGGAATTTTATATAAAGTTAAGCAAGAAATTATTGTACTCGACTGGGAGCGTCTGGATGAATTATCTAACGGAATAAGATTTGAATAGCCTAAAAACCCCTCATTTAATTGAGGATAAAATGATCGATGTCATCATAACGGATATCGATCTTTTCTCCGTTTCTTTTGACAAGATTTATATACAGAGGAGCTGCATCAACACTTCCGCCACCCACCAGCACATGGTAGTTTTCATTAATTTCATATTTACGGATGTACAAACCTGAACCAACGTCTTCAAAGGGATGACCTTCAAAATCCTTCCACGACAACGCCTCGCCTTGCTGAGCTAGATCTCGTATTTCATCCATGGATAATATCGCAGCTTTTTTATCATTACATCCTGAAAGTATAATCGTCAAAGCAAACAATAACAGCATTATCAAGTTACGCTTACTTTTCATTCTTAAACCTCCAAACTCTATAATTTGTTATTTATAGGAAAATATAAGGTAATAATAACATAGCTTAGACTAGCTTTGAATGGAGTGTGACCAGTTTCAGCTCTGAATGCTAGAAATTTAAGTTCCCCACAACCTCCTCAGTTTCTTCCTGCAAATCTATTTTAAATTTGACGTTAATTTGTTATGTATGCTCTAATATAAATGAAGGGTGGAGCTGCATGTTATCATTTTTACTAACTTTAAAACGTTTATTCTCGGGCTTATGGAAAGCGCTCAAACGTAAAAATTTCCAAGCATTATTCTTATTAGTTTTGATGACGTTGTTGTCTGGAACCATTTTTTATGTCAAACAGGAAGGTTTGTCTGTTCTGGATGCTATTTATTTCTGCGTTGCAACGCTTAGTACATTAGGTCATCCAACGTTCGTTCCTCAGACAGCACTAGGAAAAATATTTACGATTGTTTACATTATTGCAGGCACAGGGTTGTTCTTGGGAATGATCGGGTATATCGCTTATGAACTGATCAAACAAACCGATAAAGATAACAATTAAATAATGAAATCCAAACTCATGACAGTATTAAGAGCCTTGTTAGCCGAAGCTAATGAGGCTCTTTTTTTTCAATTAATCGCTTATATACTAGTCCATAAATCACTAATATTATAGTATTAAATGCATATTTGTATAATCTGCTGAGCCAACTGATTCACTTTAATGGGTTTTAGATCCTTGTTGAAAAGACCTACGGCTTGTACAAAAGGAACCATGACAACCGCATCAGCACGATCCCCGTAAACCAGACTTGGTTTTACAATGCCGATATTTTTGCCGCTTGTAAGGGCGATATGCTCTCCTCTATGCTTGGATTCAAGAAATGGTTTATTTTTAAAGGGCATTCCCATCCGTCCTGAAATATAACATCCCTTGGGAATGTTCAATCTACTCATAAGCTCAACCATAATGTTTACCAGCTCAGCATTTAGCTTTTCGAAATCCTCCTTGCTGTTTGCTGTAGCAGTGCCGACCAAATCAACGATGGCATCCGCTTGTTGAGGTAACTTACTAATGTAAGAATCGATATCAAAAATATCGACAGACATCCATTTTATCCGATTGTGATTAACGAGGCTCGGTAATAACTTTCCAGGCTTTCCGTTTCGGGATACGCTGATGATCTGCACCTGAGGATCTTTTCTTAACCATTCTTCCGACAAATGTGTTCCGATATAACCACTTCCACCTAACAAAATCACATTTTTCATCTCATGTCACCCTTCATCATCATTTATAGTTTTAGGATCTGATTCTGCAGAATCTTTGATGAACTCATCGATATGGTCAAACAGCCTTTTGAGTCTGAAAATATCACTTTTAAGTACATCCAAATAATAATAATTTTTGGTGCCTTCCTGATCAAAACCAATCAAATTAGCCTCTTTTAATACCTTCAAATGATGAGATACGGCTGGACGGGATAAATTGGTCCTTTGTGTCAGCTCACCAACTCTGATTCCTTTTTCGCAATCACTTTCACCTTCAATCAAAGCAATGATGATGGATTGACGTGTCTCATCTCCAATGGCTGCAAGAGCTTTACTGCATTCACCAAATTCTTCAGCCAGATTTTTTAAGCGTTCTTGTCTGTCCATAAGCTGCCCCTTTGGGTTTAATGGTTTAATCATATGAACTATTGTATATTAATTTTCGACCAATAATTCATCGGTAAAGAAAATCGAGACCATTAATATTCATCTCTGGCGATCCTCAAATAAATAAAAAAGACCATCTCTATTAGAGCGGTCGAAAATTATAGAGCAAATTTGTAATAGATAAATTCACTCAAAAGAATTGCCCCCTATTACTTCATGGTGTAAAATATACTTTCGTTTAATTTGATAAAGGGGGCTTTTAATTTTAATGACTTTATTTCTTACATACGTTTTGCTCGGCTTCTCCATCGCTCTCCCCGTAGGTACCATTACCATTGAAATGACCAAACAAGGCTTGAAAAATGGCTTTATGCATGGTTGGATTGTTGGCCTCGGGGGAATGACCATCGACCTCTTCCTAATTCTAGGCTTATACCTGGGTCTAGCCTCTATTCTTTCCATGCCTATCATACAAGTGATCATGTGGCTAGTTGGGGCTCTGTTCCTGTGCTACGTTGGCTATGACAGCATCAAGAATGCAGATCATGATATTTCCCTTGGAGGTGAGAAGACGTCCAAATCGCTGTTCTCTTCTTACAAAAATGGTTTGCTAGTAGCGATCTCACCAGGAAACCTGGTATTTTGGGTAAGTGTCTTTGGTACCGTATTGTCCGACTCCTTTGACCGTACTAATACGGGCAGCTTTTTGCTAGTGGGATTAGGTATCCTGATTGGTATCCTACTCCATGATATTGGCCTGATGACGATTGTATCCACCACACGAAAAGCAATGAATCGGACAGCTATTAAATGGGTGACTATCAGCGCAGGTTTTGTATTAATCGGCTTTGGGGGGTATTTCTTCTATCAATTCCTGCGGAGCCTCCATATTTTTTAACGTAAAAAAGCCGTTCTCTTATAAAAGAGAACGGCTTTAAATGTCTTTTTCACAGAAATCCTTAGAACACCCGCTTCCTTAAACCCGATAGGTGGCTACCATAATTAATTAATACAGAACTGTATCAAATTTCCGAATCCTAATCTCTCTGCTAACATCGTTCGTACCCTTTTGGAAGAGAATATTAATAAATCTCCATATCATTCAAAAGTGTTAGTTGCCTGCGCATCCGCCAGTATGATCAACCCAATCTTTCCGTCCTCATCATAGGTTGTTGAAAGCAGATATTTGGCTCTGAGTTCTTTTTTGGAAAGCGATTTAAAATCTGATGTATATTCTTTTACTAGTTTCTTTGTTTCTGTATCGTAATAATATTCCAAATATTTAAAAGATTTCATACTTTCCGAAGCATTCTCTATCGCATATTTCTCTCCATATAACTCTTTAATTCTCTCTTTGTTCGTACCAACTTCAGCTCCTCGGGCAGTTTTATATGCCCCCTGAGATTCTCTTCCCAATGTTATGGCTACAGCCTTATCATATCTGTAGAGTACACTCACTCCTGAATCATATGTATACCAATTGGAAATTCCTTCATTTCCAGTCCCCAGAACCTTCTCCGCATTCTTACGACTCATGCCATAGCTGACTCTTTCCCTGCTGTTATCTACCTTGTAAATGGCCATATCCTGTTTGGAGAAAGTATCGGGCTCCATCTTATAGACCTTAGCATTACCACTGCTGCAAACTGCCAGTACAAGAAATACAGGTATTAATACTAATAAGGTATAAATTCTTTTACTTTTCAATAATTTTCCTCCTCTAGTTATATTCGCTAATATTAACACAGTAAATTTTAACCAACCAAGTAACTATCTAATAGAAAAATAAAAAAGCCGCCAAAATGGCGACTTCTTCTTGAGTCAGAACACCCGCTTCTGATTCCGATCATCAATAATAATCTGCACCGCTTCCTTAAACCGTAATGCATGCACAATCTCCCGCTCCCGCAGGAACTTAAGGCTATCCTGCAGATCCACGTCATCCGTCATGTCAATCAGCCACTGATATGTAGCCCGGGCTTTTTCCTCAGCCGCAATGTCTTCATAAAGGTCTGCCAGCGGATCTCCCTTAGCTTGAATATAGGCTGCGGTGAATGGAACTCCACTAGCATCCGTGTAGAACAGGGCATGATCATGCGCTACAAAATGTGGCCCTAATCCCGCTTCCTCTAATTCGCATACCGAAGCATCCTTCGTCAGCTTGTAGATCATCGTGGCAATCATCTCAAGGTGAGCAAATTCCTCAGTAGAAATATCGTTCAACACGCCAATAACTTTATCTGGAATCGTGTATCTTTGATTCATATAGCGTAGTGCAGCGGCGAGCTCGCCATCTGCGCCTCCGTATTGCTCACTCAAATAACGCGCCATCCGGACATCACATTTACCCACCCGTACCGGATATTGCAGTTTTTTTTCGTATATCCACATTCGGGAACTTCCCTCCTCTAGAAAAATAGTTCCTTACGGTTATACTCCTCTTACACCTGCCAAGGCCAAGGGGGTTGATTCCATTCCCATGGACATTTAGAATAAGCGCGGCCAAAATTCTGCAGCGGACCATATAACTCCTGAAAATGATTCGCTAGCTTAGTTCGTTCCAGCGTAAGCTGATTAAATTGTTCAATACTTCTCAGATCGTCAGGATGCGTATTTAGGTATAAGTTCAACTCCACTAAGGCAAAATCAAGGGTCTGCAACTGTTCAAGCAATTCATAATAACGTTGGTCGCAAGGATTTGCCTCCATAGTCTATTTCCCTCCTCCTTTGCACTTGGATTCATACGGACTAAATAGTGCCGGCCAGAGCGTTCCATACTTCAGAGCCTCCTGCAAACTAAACTGTGGCAAATCGGGTGGCTGAAAGGTGATAAATTGATTGGGTGGAACTACATACGTCTTGAACGGCACCGGTGGGCAAGGATCAAACGGGCCCCTAAAGGGGGTATACCTCCGCAGCTGTGATTCCATCTTTTTTGTACCTCCTTTGTTCCTGTTCCTTCTTTAAAGACTCTGAACATTACTCCCTTAGCTAACTTATGACAGCAGGACACAATATAAAACGTTATTCACAAAAAAAGCCCATTAGCAATTTTTTTTGTGCAATGTGCATGACAAATAAGCTGTCTCCGGAAAAGTACCGAAAACAGCTTATAACTTGGGTTTTTTAGTATTCAGCTTAGGGCTTCGCTCTTTTGAACGAATCTTCGTGGGTAATCTCAAGGATATCCAACATAAATACAAAGATAGGAATACCAAGAATAAGTCCCCAGACACCCATATAATGCTCAGAGAACAACAACACGCTAAAGGTGAAAAACATCGGCAAATTCATTTTTGTGGACATCAACTTAGGATTCAAGAAATAGCCTTCGATAAAATGCAACACCGCAATAATCGCCAGCACATAAGTAACTGTCATCAGACCGCCGATGTTGTAACCAATTATTAAAAGCGGAATGAGCGAAATCAAAAAACCAACCACCGGGATGAGACTGAGCAGAAAAATCAAAATCGCTAGGGCAAATAAATACGGGAAGTTAAGCAGCCACAAGCCAATAACAGTAAGACAGGTGTTGAACATGGCAATGAGAATTTGCGCTTCAATTACTTTCCCAAAGGAAACGATGAATTTTCGGCTGAAATACTCCAGATCTATATAAAACCAGGCAATCCTGCTCTCTCTCATCCTGGAAGTGAAACTGACGACCCGGTTCTTCTCCAGAATAAACACAAAGCTTAAAATGGTTGATACTACGAAAGTTGCACCCCAGTTGCTAACCTGCAGCACATAATCGATGCCTCTTTTGATATAGGACTGATAGTTAAGGTCCCTGAACATTTCATACAAATATAATGTAATCTTGTTCTGCGGAAGATCCTCTGACTTGAGATTGGTGAGGAAGATGGCTAATTGCTTAATCTGCTCCAATACTTTAGGAAGATATTTTGCAAAGGCCAGTACAATCAATGCGATTAAAGCAAGGTATAAAATGACAATAATCACCTTACTGTTAACCTTCATAAATTTACCAATTCGCTTACTGAGCACAATCTGAAAGCTGTTCATGACAAAAGCAATCAGAAACGTCAGCAGCACCAGATTAAGCATCCCTCGAACCATGTACAGCAGCAACCCGATAAGTGCGAGAATAAAAAAGCGTCTGGTAGTAATATTCGTGTAGAATCGCTTGAATACATTCATTGATCTTGCTCCATTCAATTGCGATTAATAATGTTAAACTTCAAAGGCTATAAAAAGGAAAACTTAGCCCCCACAAAAAAGCCGATAGAAACAAAAAGAAGTGACCAGGTTAGCGCTCCTGCAGTCGTTATTAGTATATATTTTTTGAAAGACATAGCACTGATACCAGAGATATAGCTTGATACATGCCTCAGACCGGGAATAAAATAAGCAATGAAAATCGCCCAGTTTCCGAACCGCAAAAACCATCTTTTCATACTGGCAAAACGCTTGGGTGTAAGGCCAACCCACTTGCCGAATTTTGCTACCACAGGTTGTCCTAGCCTTAGACCAATGGTATAGCTGATAAGCATTCCTGTGATGGATCCCATAAAGCAAACCAATACGGAAAGTGAAAAATCCAAAACCATAACGGAGGATAAATAGCCTACAAACAGCATTAACACCTCATCAGGCACAGGAAGTCCGATAATCCCAAGTGCCATAAGGCCAAATATGGCTAAATATCCATATTGTGAAATGAACTCTATAATCCAAGGCATGGGTGTATCACTTCCTGTTGAAGGATTTTTTAAGGGACGGAAATGGGATACGGCTGATCATCATTACGGACAGCAATGCCATTAATCCGATGACCAGTCCTGGTTTCATCCGTTCATCTAGTAAAGAAATCATCGACAGAATGACTCCAGCAGCAGTAATGGGCATCCCCACGAACCCTTTGGAAGGCGCCGACAGATTAAATCTGGCCAAACGAAGTGCGCCACAAATCAAAAAGAAAACTGCAGCTGCAGGTCCAATCCAGTCGGCATCTTCTAACCTATATAACAAGATAAGGAAGGTAGGCGCTAAACCAAATGATATAATATCCGCCAATGAGTCCAATTGTTTACCGAATTCACTAGTACATTGCAATATTCTTGCCAGTAATCCATCCAGTACATCACATATTGCCGCGAGCATTATCATTAATAAAGCTAGGCTATATCGTTCTTGAATCGTAAAATACAAGGATAGTGATCCTAGTCCCAAATTTCCGAGTGTGCACGTTGAAGGCAACCAGTTCAATTTCATACAATTTCACCCCTTTCATAGCAGTATTTCTGTTGATTCGGTTTAACCTTCAAAGGTCACTGTAAAGCTGACACCGTTCTTCGTATTTTTCACTGTATAGAGACATGCGTGCATATCTAGTATTCGCTTCGCGATGGAAAGCCCAAGACCCGTACCGCCTGTCATTCGACTGCGGGATGGCTCAGACCGATAGAACCGTTCCCAGATCTGCTCCAGCTGATCTTCAGGGATTGATTCTCCTATATTTTGAATAGTGAATACAATAGTCTGGGCATGACTCTCAATATTGACGGTGATAGAACTTCGTTCTTCCGCATGCCTAATAGCATTGGTCATAAAATTTAGCACAACTTGTTCGATCCAGTTCATATCAGCATAAATTGGTAATTCATTTGCAGGAATAATGATGACCTCCAAATGTTTTTCACTCAGCAAGTGGACCAGCTTGTCCGTCACCTTTTCCGTCAGTTCACTTAACATAAAGGAAGATTTCCGTAGTTTAATCGTGCCCGACTCCAACCGCGCTAGATCTAGCATATTTTTAACAAGAAACTCCATTTTATCGGCTTCCTCAATAATCACTTTAATGTAGTGATCCTGCTTGCCGGCGCTAACGCCGTCTTCCAAGCCTTCAGCAAAACCTTTGATAATACTGAGGGGCGTCTTCAATTCATGGGAGGCGTTGGCAAAAAAGTCCTGCTGCATGATCTCCATTCTTTGCTTCTGTTCCATATCCTCAACTAGCTGCTGATTGGCCTCTCTTAACTCCCGTAAAGCAGAGTCCAGACTTAGTGATAAGGTGAACATGCTGTTAGAAAGGCTGCCTAGCTCATCCTTCTGCCGAATCGATGTGTCCCCTGTAAAGTCCAGAGAAACCATCCGTTTTGCTATCTTGTTTAACTTAATTAGCGGACGCGTTACCATTTTCGAGAAAAAGAGAGAAAGCACCAGAATCAGGACAAAGCCACCCATTCCCAGATATAAGAAGAACCAGCGTAACGCATCGTTCGAATCCTTAACTTCCTGTAATGAAGTGACTGTGAATAGTAATTCAATTTCTCCGTTACTTTGCTTCAAGGGCAGAATAACCACAGAATTGCGACTCCCACTCCAGGGAGCAACCCAGTCTCGTTTCTGTATTTTCAAATTTTTAAAGTCTTCTATCTGCGCTGGTGTCAAAGGAAACCATTCCTCAAGAGCTTCAAACATTATTCCCTGGCGTGGATTCCATATTTTTAAATCAGGCAGTACAACTTCTGCAACAGTACCAGATGCATGAATCGTCCCAGTCTCTCCCGTCTCCCCTATGGTTCCGCCCCCTTTTTTTGTAATGCTTATGGGGTAGAGTATAACGGGTGAAGCACTGTCTTCATCCAGAAGTTCGCCTTCCACGCTCAACTGATCATCTACTTTAATCTTTGCTGCTCTCAGTGAATCTCCGTACTGATTCATGAATAGGGATAAAGAAACAACCATACTCTTCCCGTCATCATCGATTAGCTTTATATGAAATGGATCTTCTGAATTCATCCTTCCATCCAGCTTCAAAATAACCATTTGTGTTTTATTCCGCAGCATAAACCGGACAAGCTCCTGAGAGGTTCTAGTGCTTCCCCATGGTTCGCTAATATATCTTGCCGCAAAGCTCTTAAGGTGTTTCTCCACACGGTGCTCTTTTTGCTTCTGATAGAAATTGTCAAACAACAGCAATTGGCTTAGAATCACCATGCCATAGAAGCAAAGGAAAAAGATAACGGTCATCACAAACAGTTTAAAAGTAATTCCCCGTCTTCTCATGCCTCTTCCTCGAACATGTATCCTGTGCCAATTACCGTACGAATAAAACGTGATTCATAACCCAATTTACTTCGCAGCTTTTTGATATGACTGTCCACAACTCTGGAATCTCCTTCAAATTCAATTCCCCAGATCCGACTGAGGATCGTATCCCTTGAAATGACAATCCCTTTATTTCGTATTAAAAGCCATAAAAGATCATATTCCTTAGGGGTAAGCTCCACTTCCGCATCTTCTACCTCCAACCGATGAGCCAAGGTATTAAACATCGCGGAACCAAATTTTATTATGCTAGATTCAGGCTGATGGGTGCCTTCAACCCGTTTCATAAGTGCATTTGCCCGGGCTACTAGCACCTTTGGACTAAATGGTTTTGTAACATAATCATCGGCTCCTAATTCAAAACCGTAGATTTTGTCGTCATCTGTAGACTTGGCGGTTAACAAAATGATGGGTACCGCTGATTTCTCACGAACTTCACGGCACACTTCGAAGCCATTCATAGCAGGCATCATGATATCCAGAATCAGCAGATCCGGCAGCAGTGAATCAAACCAAACCAATGCATCTCTTCCATTATCCGCTTCAAGTACCTCCCAATCATTCTGTAAGAAATAATCAGATACCAGTTCACGAATACGAATTTCATCCTCAACGAGAAGAAGTTTCTTTTTCAATCTAGACCCCGCTTTCAAACAATTAATATACATTAGCATAGACGAGCGTTATGTCCTTTATGTGTCCACAAAAAACTCCCCCTGTCATGAGCCATACAGCTCTTGCAGGAGGAGTTCATTATATCCCTGATCAACCGGAACAATACGTTACAATTTTTAATAGGTTATTCTTTATCCTCATTCAGTTCTGATGAGGTTTCTTCGTCCTCGACACGTGGTTCCCGGTGGATATTAATTCTAGTGATACGCAATCTTGTTGATTCCTCGACTTCAAAAATAACATCTTCTACTTTGACACGTTTTCCTTTGGTTGGATTACCCTCCAGCTCCTTAAACAACCAACCGCCGATGGAATCCACCTCATCGTCTTCAATCACAACACCCGTAAGATCGTTGACATCCTCAATCAGCATCCGGCCCTCAACAGAGATATACTCCCCATTATGTTCCACACTTGGACGCTCATCTTCGAACTCGTCATGTAAATCACCTACGATTTCTTCCAAAATCTCTTCTGCTGTCAGCAAACCTGCTGTGCCGCCATATTCATCGACAACTAACGTCAGCTGAGCCTTATTCTTCTGCATAAAACGAAGAGTATGGCTGATCTCCATCGATTCCGGAACGTTAAGGATAGGCCGAACCAGAGTTGTAAGGTCATTCTGCTGCTCCGGGGGAGCAAACAACAGGTCGGTAATATGAATAAAACCGATAATACGGTCTTTATCTTCCAGGGCAACCGGATAACGCGAATGTCTCGTTTCGGTAATAATCTTCATATTTTCTTCTAACGAAAGATTGCTGTAAAGCACATCCATATCTGTACGAGGCAGCATGACTTCACGTGCAAGCAGATCTGAGAATTCAAAGATATTATCCATTAGTTTCATTTCATCTTTGTCAATGACACCACTCTTGGCGCTCTGATTCATCAGAATACGTATTTCCTCTTCCGAGTGTGCTGCTTCACTTTCATTTGCAGGCTCCACACCGACTAACCGAAGCAACGCGTTGGCTGAAGCGTTCAGCACCCAGATAAAAGGCATGAACACATTATAGAAGAACATCAGGGGTGCAGATAACAACAGTGCCGAACCTTCTGTTCTTTGAATCGCGAGCGATTTAGGAGCAAGCTCCCCAAGTACAATATGTAAAAATGTAATGATCGAAAATCCAATAATCACAGATACGGTAGAAATCAGGGTATGATCGGTGATCCCCATCTGGTACATTAAAGGTTCGACCAACAACTCAGAAATCGCAGGCTCTCCAACCCAACCTAAGCCCAGCGACGCAAGTGTTATCCCAAACTGAGTGGCGGATAAATAGGAATCCAGTCTCTTATTTACTTTCAGAGCATATCCAGCCATTTTATTACCTTCACTGACAAGTTGGGTCAGGCGGGACTGCCTGACCTTAACTAATGAAAATTCCGCTGCTACAAAAATACCGTTCAATAATACGAGCACCAGAACCAGCAAAAGATTAAGCAATAATCTCCCTACTTCAAATTCCGTATGCACCACTTAACAACGCCTCATTTCTACAGATTGATCGCTTTTCTAGTTTTGAAGTCAACTTCCGGATAATACATATCAGCCACTAACAGATTAGGTCCGCAGCAGCCTGCTGCATCGCAGTGGCAGTTCACCTTTTGGTTCAGCGGGTGTTTAGTCTGCCAATCGATAAATATATCATCCAGCTTTTGGTTCTCGATGTTGCCAAAGGCTGCGATATCAGCGAAATCTGTAACAAAAACATCGCCAGTAAACATGTTTACGTTCACTCGATTCCGGCCATCCGGATCATTGCGAAGGGTAACATTCTTCTCGGCGCGCATTCTGCTTATCAGCTTCTGATCTTCTTCCAGGAAGCTGCAAGCAAAAAACGGAAGGGTCCCAAACAGCATCCAAATCTCCGGATCACGGGTATCCAGTAGTTTATGGATTGCCGTCCGCATTTCATTCAAGGACAACACTGGCAAAGCCGAAGCAAAACTGGAGTTGTACATAGGATGTACCTCATGCCGTTTGGCGCCCATATCGAGAATCAACTTATGAATTTCAGGCAGCTTAGTATGTGTACGGTAATTAATCATAGTTTCCGCAGAAATTAGCATACCATCCTCACTTAGCCGTCGAGAATTCTCAATCATTGCATTATATAACCGATATGCACTTTCTTTTGAAACTGCATGCCCGCTGTTGGCAAAACCAACTTCATGAAAATCGTCTCCGTTCACATAATTAAAAGAAATATGCATAACGTCCAAATACGGAAGCAGCTTTTCATATCGAGCATACGGCATCGTCAGATTAGAATTAATTTGCGATCTAATCCCCCGCTCTTTGGCATACTTTAAGAGCGGCACTATGATATTATCCACCGTACCAGCCAAGAACATAGGCTCTCCGCCGGTAATACTAATCGTCTCCAGATGCTCTACTTCATCTAAACGGTCCAACATATTTTTAAGCGGCAGCATATCCCCTTCTCTAGAGGTTAAACTATCACCTACCGCACAGTGTTCACACCGCATATTACATAAATTGGTTACTGTGAATTCCACACTCGTTAGCACATGGCGTCCATGCTTACGTAAAGAAGTAATGGGATCCCACGGATCGTAGCTTGGCGACAGCTCCTTCGGTGAAGATGTTAATGGTCTTAAAACATTCATTTGTACTAGCTCCTTTAAATCTTATTCCTATTATTAACCCATAATCATGAAGATTGAACGGTGTCTTATCCTATATCATACCACGTTAGTCAGAAAAACTGCACTTCGGATGTCTTTCAGACTGTCCTTACAAGCTTTTTCACTGTAAAAAATAATAGCAGCGAGACGAAAAATAGGCTTCCGCGAGTTATGCGGACAAGCCTAATCTTCTCTCTTCGCTGCTATGATAAATATTTTGGCGTTCCCACAGAATCGCCTTGATCTGCGACGTCAACGATAACAACGGAGAGGGCTTTTCCTAGATCCCTTTCGAACGGTACTACTTTTTCTCCTTCAGGCCCTGTAAGCACACGTACAATCGGTCTGTGAGGCGTACTTGGGTCTATTTTGACAACAACTCCACTTTCACCCGTACTGAGCTTCACCGTAAGACCAAGAGGATAGATAGCCACACGATCTCTAAATAACTCTAGCTGCTTCTGCTCATACAATGTACCAGAACCTACATAAAGCGCCTCAACGGCTTGATGTGGCAGCATAGCCTTTTTGTAGACCCGGTTGGAGGTCATGGCATCGTAGGAATCAGCCACGCCCAACCATTTGGCATATTCATGAATTTGAGGTCCTTTTAATCCCCGCGGATATCCGGATCCGTCAATGCGTTCATGATGCTGAAGCGCACAATGAGCCGCGAGCAGCGGGATATTCGGTTCTTCCTTGAGAATCTGATACCCGATCTCGGTGTGTGCCTGCATATGGCGAAATTCATCTTCACTGAGCTTACCAGGTTTTTGAATGATTTTTATCGGGACTTGGGTCTTGCCAATATCATGCAGCAGCGCACCCAGACCAATCACTCGAAGCTCCTCTTTGCTGTACCCATGCGCAATGCCAAGCACCAAAGTGTACAAGCAGACATTCAGGGAATGGACGTACAAGTAGTTATCAGCGGTGTGCATATCAAGCAGCATGATCATCGGATCTTCTTGTAAAGACAAATCATCCAGGATGCTATCCATGATCTTTGAGAATTTTTTATCCAGATGGTAGAATCCCTTGCTTATTCCTGAAGCGCCTGTCATTTGCTGAAACTGATTACGAATCACCTTCAGTGCCTGATTACGTGTCTCATCTTGAAGCATACCTATAATCTCAACATCGTCCGTGACAGAGTCCTCTATGTAAATATAACCGATGTCAATTCTTGAAAGCCTCTTGATCAATGCATCAGTAAGCTCCACCCCATCCGCGAGGAGAGTTAGACCTTCATCATTATATATTTTTTTACCTAATTTCATGCCTGCTTGAAGCTGATTCACGGATACTAAACGCACTTAGCTCACTCCTGCCTTTAACGGTAAAATGCTATTCTGTTTTGAAATCCTTGGGTCACACGCTTTGTCTATACCGTTTATGTAGAGATCAGACAGGTGCACCATGAAGAACATCGGGTGTGTCTAGGTCTTTGCCTATGGGCATTAACGCATAATAAACAACCAGAATATAGCAGCAAGAATAAATCTGTAGATCGCGAAATGCGTCAATCTAATCTTTTGAATCAATTTCATAAACAAAATAACCACTACATAAGCCACTACAAAAGAAATCAGAAATCCAATTACAAAATAGCCAATCGTTTCACTAGTAAAGTTCTTATAAGAATCCAACATTTCATATCCGGAAGCCGCACACATAATAGGAATGGCTATAAGGAAGGAGAAATCCGCAGAAGCTTTATAACTAACCCCACTTAACATCCCTCCGGAGATCGTAGATCCCGAACGGGAAAATCCTGGCCACAGCACTGAAATAATCTGATACATCCCGATAGCCAGCGCCTGTCCGTAAGAAAGATCGTCCAGCTCATGCGCTGTAATTCTAATTTTGCGTCTGTTTACCCATTCTGCGATAATCATTAGAATCCCGCCGGCGACAAGCGCCCAAAGAACAGTCGTGGCTCCAAAGAGACTTTTTATAAAATCGCGGGCAAAAAATGCCACAGCTAGTGCTGGGGCAATCCCAAGTATTACATGGATTAAGTTCAAACGAGACGCCGGCATCACACCGCCTCTTCCTGAGTTCTTACGCCCAATGCCCAGCAAATTAAGCACACGCTCGCGGTAAACAAGCGCAATCGCCAATATTGCCCCTAGCTGAATAACGATTTCATAAGTCTTCATAATCGAATCCTGCTCATCAAAGCCCAGAAGCTTCGAGGTCAAGATCATGTGTCCTGTAGAAGAAACAGGAATAAATTCAGTGATCCCTTCGACAATTGCTAAAATAATAGCTGTAATCGTGTCCATAATCTCCTCCTATTTTTCGGGAATCTAGCACTGTTTAAATGGAATCAAAAAGTATATCTTTGAGCTGCAGGTTTACTCAGACTTGATCTCCCACCGAGTGAGCATGCATTCATCAAGACTGTCCGGACGCTGCAATTCCATCCCAAGCAGGTCGCGTAAAAAATGAGGCAGCAAAAATACAGGATCCTTCCCATTGGCGATCGTCTCATAGCCTGCACGGAAAGTAAACATGTCCAGCGTACCAACATTATACTCTTTATCATCCTCCAGCGGGTTTCCTTCGACAAAAACTGCAATATTGTTATCATACGGTATCTTCTGCGGATCGTACAAGATTTTTATCCCATCTACTGCTAAGCTGCCCAGATAATTCCCGCGAAAGCCATACCCAAAAATCACCTTATTATAAAATTCTTCAGTAAGACTCTGCTCCAAAGCTATGCGAATATCTAGGCCTTTCAGCTTGATTACGCAGGTGTTAATGGGAGAAGGACATAGGGCGTGCAGCATTCCCGCTGTAACCTCCCCTTCAGGCAAAGGTCCTAGAAGCTGACCTGTGTTAACTATCGACAAACTAGTGCCTGTAAATCTACGTACAGCTTGGGCTAAAAGATTGCCAAAAGGGGATTCTCCCTGCAAATTCAAAGGAAGCTCACGATCTGTGATCGCAACGGTCTGCTGAAGAGCCTCACGACCACGCTCCAAATGAATAGTAGCGGCAGGACCTACAATCTCTTCCTTCAGTCCTGGGTCAATCGGAATACATTCACCCGCCACCAGGCTGAATCCAGGTTGTCCCTCTCTCCGCTCAAATTGAAGCCGCCCGAGGTAACGCCCGAATTTCCCGGCTCCACATACAGCTGTTCCGTTAATCATGAGCGGTTCTTCCAGCATATGATGTGTATGTCCACCTAGAATAGCATGCACACCTTCCAGCCGCTCTGCCAGAATTCGATCTGCGGGAAGCCCCAAATGAGAAAGGATGATTAGAATGTCCACCTGAGGAGCTAGAAGAAGGCATTGTTCCCGAAGGGTTGTCTCGGGATCCAGAGCATCCCAGCCCAGCAAGGAATAAAACGAAGTAAATGCCGCTGTCGCTCCAGTCACTCCTATTCTGATTCCGTCCTTCTCCAAGATGGCATGACGCTTCATCCAGTGGGGAGGTTCCCCTGTTGCAGTCTCCACAAAATTACAGCATACCACTGGACACTGTAACCCGGAGAAAATAGAGGATAACATCTCCTGTGAGAATGTTAACCCCTCATTATTACCGATGGTTACAGCATCATATCCTGTTAAATTAAGTACATCAATGTTAGCCTGACCCATAGTTCCTTCTGTCTCTACGGCTGCACGATCCATATGATCGCCAATATCCAGCAGCAGCACAGGCTCTTCTCCCGCTGCAGCTCTTTGTCTCCCGATTTCTGCTGCCAATGGACTCACCATTTCGAAATGGCTATGTATATCATTGGTATGAAGTATGGTCAGTCTTTGCGGCACATGCCCCATTAGCAACATTCCTCCTACCTGTTGAGCCGCTCTTTAATGACGCAGCCGATGCATGATCTTATAGAGCCTAGCATAACATTTTCAGGCTCATTATGGTATATTGTAGACATTACAACATATTTCAGAGGTGAATAAGTATGCATATCACAATCCGCCTGTTCGCGGGTTTGGCTGAGATTATCGGTTCATCTTCTCTGACCTTTCATGCGACGGAGAATCCCTTAACCGCTGGGAAGTTAAAAGAACTCCTTTCAACCTCTTATCCGGATGCAGCATCCCTAATTGGAACTTCTTTGGTCGCTATTGACCGGGAATATGCACCTGATGAAGCCCTCATCACCGAGTCTGCCGAAGTTGCATTAATCCCTCCCGTTTCCGGGGGAGAGAATGGTTCTTTATATGAGAGCACTCCTGACGGCCTCTATAGCATAACGGATCTGCCATTAAATGCTGAGAAGCTTCTGGATGCCGTCCTCGATGCCAATCATGGAGCATCCCTATTATTTGTAGGAACTACACGCGAAATGACCGGAGAACAACGCACAACAGCATTAGACTATGAAGCCTATATTCCTATGGCCTTAAATAAGCTGAAAGAAATTGGTGATGAGGTACAGAATCGCTTGAATGCACGCTGCGCGATTTCCCACCGCATTGGGCTTGTTGGTCTTAAGGAAGCAAGCGTTATCATTGCTGTCTCCACCCCTCATCGCGATACCTGTTACGAGGCTAGTCGTCTGGCCATTGAACTGCTGAAACAGACCGTCCCTATCTGGAAAAAAGACATCAATGAATCAGGCCAGCACTGGGTAGGCTCTGAACAAAAGGCTGCCGATTCCCTCTACAATTAATCTTCACTCCTTTTTCATTGAAAAATCTGCACTTTGTTGATATTCTGGATAAAATCGGATAAAAGGTGGCATAGGCATTGAGAGTACACGTCTCGGATCTAAAACCTGGTAATCACCTCAACTCAGACGCTTATAGTTCAAGAGGTCTGCATGTATTACCAAAGGGATCGCTGCTCCAGATAGATGATATCGCCAAGCTGATGCAGCATGGAGTTGATTATGTTGATATCCAGACGTTAGTGGAAGAACCTGCCCCATTAAGCAGACCTTCAATTATTCAGACGGTGACCACTAGTTTTGATACCATGATTGACGGCTTTGAGAATCTTTATATGGAAGCACTATTAAAAGGAAGCTTTAACCAATCCGTGGTTAACGACATTCTTCAGCCTTCGCTCCAATCGTTGGACAAGCAAAAGGATGTAGTCTCCCTGCTGCTTCTGCTCGATCGCGAAGATAATTATACCTACAACCACTCCTTGCAGGTAGGTATGCTCTCTTATTATATTGCAATCTGGCTTGGGTATTCCAAACAAGAATGCTATGAGATTGGACGAGCTGGATATTTAATTGATATTGGAAAATGTAGAATCTCACCTGCTCTATTAAATAAGCCTGGAAAATTAACCGCGGAAGAATTCGAAGAAGTTAAACTACATACTAAGTACGGCTACGAAATTATCCGCAATTCGATGGATGACTCACATACAGCCTTGGCAGCCCTACAGCATCATGAACGTGAGGACGGTTCTGGCTATCCTAATAAGCTAACCAAATCCGAGATTCATCCTTATGCGCAAATTGCTGCTGTAGCTGACATCTATAGTGCGATGACTTCTAAACGCGTCTATCAGTCCAAGCAAGAGCTTATTTCTGTCCTACGTGAACTAAATGACCTCAGCTTTGGTAAGCTGAACGGCAGAACGGTTCAAGCCTTTATACAGCATTTAATGCCCAACTTTATCGGCAAGCGAGTATTACTGAACACGGGTGATACAGGTGTGATTATCATGAACAATCCAGTTGATATTTTCCGTCCGCTGGTAAAGATCGATGGATTATTTGTCGATCTAGCCCGCGAACGTAACGTTACGATTGTGGAAATCTACATGGACTAGGGCGTTTCTTGAGGTCCTGCGTTGCTTAGCAGAAGGTTAAGAGCTGCTGTTCGTACACTAAATCCCCCGGTTTGACTACGGGGGATTTTTTAGTTGTACTTTGTGCAACAGAACCCACGTCTACCAGGCTGAATTGTGATTTAGTTGTACTTTGTGCAACAGTATCCACGTCTTGCGAGCTGAATTGTGATTTAGTTGTACTTTGTGCAACTAATCCACGTCTTGCGAGCTGAATTGTGATTTAGTTGTACTTTGTGCAACTAGAATTAAGGAAAATGCTCTTTATAAGCACATTTCTCGAAAATAGCTGCACAAAGTGCAATTAACAGTATTTTTATAACGAGAATGATGGTTTCTATTGTACAAACTGCAACTAAAGATTGGTTTCCAGATTACTCCTAAACATTCCTCGATTTTCACCTCTCTCACCTCTCTCACCTCTCTCACCTCTCTCACCTCTCTCACCTCTATTGTTTCCTTCTGACTTCGAAGATAGTTCCTTCTACCCTCAACATAGTAAGGCCCCTCAATTTCATTATCTGACGTAACGTTTGAATTTCTCTTCTCATGGCGAGACTAATATGTGGTTTTAAAATGCTGTAGGAGGAAAAAAGCATGCTTCCTGTCCATGAACGCCTTGCCGAGTTGTTCACCCTAAGCCGTAGACGGCAGCTTACTGCTGCTGAGGAAACGGAGCAACAGCAGTGCCTGCAAATTAACGCTACCTACTGCTATGAGATGGCCCGATTACAAAATGAAATCCTATTAGCGGAACAGACAGCTGATCTACAATGGCATCAAGATATTTGTGCACAAATGTTTGAGCTGCGTGTGACGGGCAGGGTATCCAAACGCCCTAAGTAACTGAATAGAAATCTTACCCTGCTATATTATTTTCTGCCGTCCTGCTGTTCTGCCGTTCTTCCGTTCTTCCGTTCTGCCATTCTGCTGTTCTGCTGTTCTTCCATTCTTCCGTTCTGCCATTCTGCCATTCTGCTGTTCTGCTGTTCTTCCGTTCTGACATTCTGCCGTTCTGCTGTTCTGCCGTTCTGCTGTTCTGCCGTTCTTCCGTTCTTCCGTTCTTTCGTTCTTCCGTTCTTCCGTTCTTCCGTTCTTCCGTTCTTCCGTTCTTCCGTTCTTCCGTTCTTCCGTTCTTCCGTTCTTCCGTTCTTCCGTTCTTCCGTTCTTCCGTTCTTCCGTTCTTCTCTGATCTACCAACCATTATTTTCTACATCCTATATCCCTATAACAACAGCTCACCCCCATTTGCCTAAGCAAAGGGAATGAGCTGTTGTTGTGTTCTGTCGTGTTCTCTTCTGTTCTGTTCTGTCGGTCTATAGGAAGCGGAATTGCGCTTCGATCAGACCGTTGTATACCCCATCACGGGATGTCAATTCATGATGGTTTCCTTCTTCTTTAATCTCTCCGTGATCGAGGACGACTATTTTATCCGCATGACGGATGGTAGAGAGTCTGTGCGCTACGATAAAGGAGGTTCGGCCTTGAAGCAGGATTTTGAGTGCCTCCTGGATCTTCAGCTCCGTCTCCGTATCAATGCTGGCAGTTGCCTCATCCAGGATTAGTATCCGCGGATTTGCCAAAAGCGCCCGGGCGAAGGAGAGCAGCTGACGTTGTCCCATCGACAATGCGCTGCCGCGCTCTTCCACCTCAGTCTCATACCCTCCGGGCAGCTTCATGATAAAGTCATGGGCATCCACGGCTTTTGCGGCATTTTCCACTTCTTCATCTGTAGCCTCCAGACGGCCAAAACGGATATTATCCCGAATCGTTCCCGAGAAAATAAAGGTATCTTGCAGCACGATTCCGATCTGCCTTCGCAGGCTGTCTAATGTAACTCCGCGGATATCTTCACCGTCTATCGTGATTCGGCCACTCTTAATATCATAGAATCGGCCAATCAGGTTAATGATCGTACTTTTACCAGAACCTGTATGACCTACGAGCGCGATCGACTGTCCTGCTTTTACATCCAGATCAATACCTTTTAGTGCAGCCCGGCCTTTTTCATATTCAAAAATGACCTTTTCAAAGTTAATATCCCCACGAATCGTTCCCATTGGCTTAGCACCAGGATTATCTTGCACCGCCGGTTGCTCATCCAAATATTCAAAGATCCGTTCCGAGGAAGCCATTGCCACAAGCAGCTGATTGTACATCTGCCCAAGGCGATTAATCGGGTCCCAGAAGTTGCTGACATAAGAACTGAATGCTACCAGCATACCTACTGTGAGTTCTCCAGATTGGATCAGATAAGCCCCCAGCCAAAAGAGGATCATTGTTCCAAAACCACCTGTGACCTCAATAATCGGACCGAACGCCTGGTTCATCGCAGAGGCTTTGTTCCAGGATTTTTTGCTGTCGGTATTCATAACATCGAAATAATTCATATTTTCTTGTTCTTGGGTGTAGGCTTGTGTGACTCTGATTCCCTGAATCGATTCATTTAAATGAGAATTAATTCTGGAGTTCTTCATCCGCACATCCTGCCAAGCGATCCGAATCTTTTGGCGCAGCTTAGTTGAAACAAAGAACATAATAGGAACCGTAACCATTACTGCAAGACCTAGCTTCCAGTTAATCACCAGCAGAATAATGGTAATCCCCATAAGCTGCACGCAGTCAATCATCAGATTGACAACCCCGTTTGTGAACAGATCCTGCAGAGAGTTGATATCATTGGTTACCCGTACTAATACCGAGCCTGCCGGACGTTTATCAAAGAAGTTAAAGGAGAGCTTCTGAATATGCTTGAACAAATCTGAGCGCAAATCATAAATCACTCTTTGGCCTATGATGTTCGTATATTTAATCCGGTACACTCCCGCAATCCATTGAATCAGATATAAGACGATTACCCCTGCTGTAAGCGAATAAAGCAGTGATAAGCTGGGATTCCCTACCTTTGGCGCAATTGCACGGTCAATGGCTAAACTTGTTAGGAACGGGACGGTCAACTTCGTGATGGTTCCCAGAATCATCATGATGGACACCAATGGAAGCATCTGCTTTGCATAAGGCTTCATGTACCCGAACAGTCTGGTGAATTGCTTCCAGTCAAAAGCCTTATCGATGACATCATCATCTTTGTATACAAAACGTTCATCCAGCTCTTGCTGCTCGGCTGCTTTATTTTTTGCTCCCGTAGCGGTCATTGGTTTGGCTTCAAGTTTCATATGCCTCACTCCTCCCCTCTTCCGGTCGCTCTGGCCAGATAATCAGCATACTGTATCCGGTATACATCCTGATAAGGACCCGGCACTTCAATTAGCTCTTTATGGGTACCACGCTGCTGTACATGACCTTCGTTCATGACGATAATTTGATCCGCATGGCGCAAGGAGGAGATCCGATGGGCAATAATAAGTGTAGTGCGCCCCTTCATGACCTCTTGGAATCCGGCTTGAATCTCGTGCTCCGTCTCCATATCGACAGCGCTGGTCGCATCATCGAGGATAAGAATCCGCGGATTCTTAAGCAGGGCTCTAGCGATGGCAATCCGTTGCTTTTGTCCACCGGAAAGACCCATTCCGCGCTCACCCACCACAGTGTCATAACCGTCTTCCATCTCCATGATGAAATCATGGGCTTTGGCAAGTTGTGCAGCTCGGATAATTTCTTCCATGCTTACATTTTTCAACCCATAGGAGATGTTGTTGCGAATTGAGGAGGAGAACAGGAAGGTTTCCTGAAAGACCGTTGCAATCTGTGAACGCAAGCTGCGAACATTGTATTCTCTGATGTCCATCCCATCCAGTGTGATGCTGCCTTCATTAACGTCATAAGCACGCATCATCAGCTGTGTAATGGTCGATTTACCAGAGCCCGTACCTCCAAGGAACCCTATAACCGCACCAGATTTGGCCTCAAAATCAATGTCTGTAACCGCAGGCATTTTGTTCCCATAAGCAAATGTGACGTGATTAAACGCTACATCTCCTTTAACCTCAGAAGGTACCAGTTCACGGGCGTTCTCTTTATCCTTCACATCAATATTCTGATTAAGTACTTCCAATACACGTTCTCCCGATGCTTTGGATTGTGTATAGTTATTAATATGGAATCCAAGACCCCAAATCGGTCCAATGATGTACCAAATTAAGCTGAAAAAAGCAACCAGTTCACCTAGTGACATTTTCCCCTTAATAACTAACGTTCCGCCTACTCCAAGCAGAATAGCTGCACTGATCGATGCTAAAAACTCCATCGCCGGAAAAAACTTACTCCAGAGCTCAGCGGCAAAAATCTGGTTATTCTTATAACGTTCGTTGCGGTGTGAGAATTTCTCTACTTCATGAGCCTCTCTCGCAAATGATTTGACGGTGCGCACACCCGTGATATTCTCTTGTACAGCCGTTGTCAGAGAACTGAGTGCAAGACGCATCTCTTGAAAGGCCGGGTGTATCTTAGACTCGAATTTTAGCGCAATAAACGCCAGGATGGGCATCGTAATCAAAGTTACTAGAGTAAGCTGCCAATTGAGTGAGAACATCATAATCGAACCAAAAATGACCATAAAAAAGACATTCAGCAGCTGAGCAAAACCGAAACCGATAAAGTTACGAATCGCTTCCAAATCTCCGGTTAGCCGGGACATCAAATCTCCCGTTTTCGCGGTATCATAATAACGGAAAGATAGGAATTGCAGCTTCTCATAACAAGCATTACGCAGCCGGTATGCAAGAAAGTTACCTAGCCGTCCTCCAAAAAATCCATGTGCAAACTGCAGGCATGCTTTTACTATTACTACAGCTAACACGCTCAATGCGAGCACTGGCACCTCTGTAAACTTAAGTGGCACAATAACTTCATCGATCAGCTTTCTTAACAAATTGGGGGTAATCAGCCCCACTGCAGTTGCAGCGGCCAAACATATAATCGAAAGAATCAGAAAATGCAGCTTCTCCCGATAATAACCGCGCAGTTGCCTGAGAACATCCATATCTCTCCTCCTTAAGGCTTACTTAGTAAGCAATTTTTTGTATAAAGCAAATGTTACATCGTAAGCTAGCTTTTTTTAGCGCTTACAATTTAGTGACTTTAAGCAGTGTATCATCCATAATTTAATGCGGCAAAGGGGAGAATTGCGCGTTTTTGCGGTTATTTCGGAAAAAAGCAGCATCTACATGATATAAAGGACCCTCGTTATCTTAAAATGCTCGTGTTTCCTCCTTAATCCTGATGAATTAAGAATCTACATGATTATTGTAATCATCGTGTAATATTAGGAGGACCTTTATTCGGTTTTTTGCATAATTATTGGAATTTATTCCGGGATACGAAGAGTTCACTTTTTCGCCGTCTTAAATTTGCTTCAGATGTAAAACTTTTACCACAATTTACCGTAATATAGTAATACAACACTTTTTACTTATATTATGGAGGGGAACTATATTGAAAAAGCAGCTTGTTTTATCTTGTATTATCGCCATTATCCTTCTTTCAGGGTGTAGCAATACAAATAACAATAACCCTACGGACGCAAACACAGCGATCAACGAATCTAAAAACTTATTTAATTTCGGGGAAATCTCCTCAAAAACTGATACAGCACCCTCACCTGAAAAAATGCTAAGAGAAATAAGCAATTTTGTTATTGCTGACATTTGGAATGTTGGGTTTGTAGATGTTATCTCATATACTAGAAGTGGTACAAGCAGTACAGGAGCGAGCATGGACATTGACTTTACCATTGAACAGCTTGGCAAAGCCATGGAAGAGAAAAAAGTATACGATACATATATGAACGAGTTAGATATTAAGTATGATTCTATAAAAAAAATATGGGCCAAGCTTTCCCCAGAAATTGATCTTTTATATAAACAGATTCAGGAGACACCTCCAAAAGCAAACGACAACAGCTTAAAACTTGATGCAGGTAAATTTAATCAATATTCAGAGGCTTTTAGTAAAGAAGTGAATGATCTGGCAAAATAGTAACCTATACCATATAAGAACCCCCGCCAAGTGATTGGCGGGGGTTCTGTTTATAATTGGGTTTCAGCAGCGTTTCATATAATCAACCCTCTATCTGTTTGTATCTTACACACCATTCTATTTTTTCTCTCATAAAATATAAAATCTACAATGAGAGGTTAGGTGAATAGGATGAGTATACAGTTTCTTGATATGCGAATTTCACAGGGCAGCACTATGGATGCACAAAGTCTTAATTTAGTTCGTTCAAGTGCAATTTTCGGTGACATTGGACTTCAGACAGTAAATGTTACACCTGCAAATGCAGGCTTAGTGAGAGTCACATTGAATGCTTTTGCCAGACTTAGTGTTGATGTCAGCATTATAGTTCAGAATGATGTTACTTTTAGTATTTACCGCAATAATATATTAATTTTTAGTACAACCTACCCCGGAAACATTAATAATACAACGACCCAATATGAAATGGTTGGAATCACCGCTGTCGACTATCCGCCTTCAACCGATGTGCTTACCGGCCAGATCCAATACACCATTGTAGCATCAGCGATTAGAACGGCATCTCTGGGAGCCAGATCCTTCAGTGGAATTGCCGTTGCCGGAAATGGATAATTGAAAATATTAAAGGTGTGTCCCCGGAGCATTCGGGGATTTTTTCAATTGTGCCAATAAAAAAGCATCCGTAGAAAAATATCTACGGATGCTTTGAAGAAATATAAGCGTTGGGAGGACAAGCCTCCATTCATAAGCGCTCTTATTAACCGATAGAACCTTCCATCTCGAACTTAATTATTTTTGGCTTTCACATCTATTCAAATCGTGTTTCTTCTATTATAAATAGCAGACGTCATGTCATGCAACTTCATATCATTTCATTATCGAGGGGGCAAAAAAGGGGCAGGAATTAGTTCATTATTTTTGGACTCAAATAGAAATTTTTCATTGAGGTTGAATTCAAATTCAATAATCTCTCTGACAATATTCTCGATATCGCTCGCCGCGCTTTCATTTGAGTAAGTATTGTCTGTTTGAAGTTGCCAAAGAACAAAAGCAGAGTCCGCTTTAATCTTCCCTAAAGCATAGATATCAATTGCACAAACAGTTTTAACCAATTTCATTACTCCTCTCATTATGTATTGTGGTATAATTCGCTCGAACAGCAACCTAAACTGAAAGGAGTCATGGCAGCTTGCGCGTAACTCGCGGAAGGTGTCTACTCCAAGATTGGATCGACAATAAAGGCTGGACTCAAGCAGAGTACGCCAAACGATCCGGTCGGCCCAAACGTATCATCTCCCATTTTTGCAATAATGAGAGAGTGATGAAGCCAGAAGATGAGTACGCAGCATCTCTCATATTTGATTGCAGAATGGAAGATCTACACGAATGGATTGTTGTACAAGACGACAAGGAGTAGGCTGTGCGGATATCCGCACTTCCCTACTTCAATTGGGAGCATATTGCTCCTAATTCATTCTAAATCCGTTTATTGGAATATACTGTCGCTATATGTCGAAACGACTATAGGTAATTAAATACAGTCTTTAACAAATAAGACCATATTCATATAACAACGATACTTAATAGCACGAAGTAAGGAAAATTCGCCTTAGGGGATGGAAGAAGTGAAAATCGAAGAGTTAATACTTGGCGTTCGTGTCCGTATCAAAGACGGTTTCCATATTGGTAAGATCGGTATTGTTATAGCTAAAGGAACACAAACTGTCTTGCTAGATATTGATGAGCCGTTACTTATTAGTGTGCTGCCAGCATATCTAGAACCAGCACCTGAGAATCCATTACCACCAGGATGGGCTGAATTTGATATATGACCCATCAAATTATAATGCCTCGTCAGCATTATCACTGACGAGGCAATTTTCACTATCATATTTGCTAGGTGTCTTATTGAACTATCGTTTCCCGTTAGCATAATGAATTTTACCGAATGTCACGATGCGATATTATGGTGTTATGTGTAGTTCCTGCCCTCTAAAGAATATACATAATCTATATGTTTTCTAACAAAACCCTCAACTTTTCTTTTTTGATGTATTTTGAATCCAACACTCTCATACATTTTTTGAGCAGGTATAAAGTCGATATTAGTAGTTACAACAATTTTTCTAACATCATTTTTTATGATTCTATTGACAGCTTCTTGGAGTTGTATTTTACCATAACCATTGCTTTTTTGTTTTGTAGCAATACAATTATGTCCGATTTCCACATAATCAGGTACATTTCTTGGGTCCCATGAAACCAAACCAATTGCTTCATCGTTTAATGTAGTAATAAACCCACATTCATCTGCAATCTGTAAATTATCAAAGAAGAAATTATCAAATTCCTGCCAATCTGAACTACAATTTTGTTCATATCTGCAATCAAATAAATAAGCATCTGTCAACAATTCAAAGATTAACCCACGTTTAAAATCACTTACTTTTCTAAATTTTATACTCATACATTAATCTCCTTTTCTTTGCTTAGATGTATAATATTAATTTCTCGTCCATATATTTTCAAAATATTTTAGCTTGTATGTCGCATAACGTTAATCACGAAGTTCGTAAATACTCCATCTCAAAAAGAATTCGAGAAACGATTGAGCTATCCTGCCCGTTACTTCAATATAAAAAGCAGATTGCATTAGCAGTCTGCTCTTTACGCTATCGTTTCTCGTTAGTTGAACGAGCAATTCGTCTTATTCTTCGTACAACCATTCAAAATCATCATGTAGAATATATTCGTTTGGTCCTAATTCCATTGAATAACTTGAACAGACTATATCCTGTTGGTTATATTCGTTTCCGTTATCAATTCCTAAATAAATATGTTGAAGTAGTTTGTTTGATTTTGCTCGCTCAGGGACTCTTTCAAGCATCCTTGAGGATTTAACAATTGCAGAACGATAAAATTCGCTCCATTCATCAAATTCCATACAATAAGGCAAGTTAGCGTAAACGACACCTGAGAAAGTTAAAATTGCTTCCCTAACCTTATATGTGAAATTATGTTCACCTCGGTCAACACGCTCAACTACCTTTAAAAAGTGAACCTCAATCGATTTGTTTTCGTGGTCTACTATTAGTTTTTTTATAACTGAATCATACAGTTGTAAATCATCATTATTTTTATAATCTTCTATACTCATTTAATCCTCCCATATTGGGCTAGTTCCTTAGTTAAGTTATTCGCGAAGCAATGAATCAATCCTGCCCTATATCTTAATGAAAAAGAAACTCTGCGGATCGCGTGCTGCTTCTTCGTGCGTTGAACAAAAGTTTCTCGTTAGTTCAATCCTTTGTATGCTATTCCGTCAATCATCATAAGACAATCAGAGTCAAAAAACTCTGTCGTAGATGTCATTCTAGCAGGGAATTTATCCTTTTCAAAATACTCACAAAAAACCTGTTCCATTTCAGGTAAGTCCTTAATGTACTTTAGGTATACATTCACCTTAACAACATTATCCAGTTGTACATCAAGTTGATTAAGAGTCTCTTTTAAGTGTGAGAAAGTATTGTGAATCTGTTCTGTAAAGTTCTGTCCAAAACCCCGATGTAATCCGAGAAACACATAGTCACCAGCCGCAACAGCAGATGAATAACTAAATGGTGTTGAAATTCGATTTATCATATACATGGGCCTCCTATGTATTAAGTTCCATAATATATTTTAGAACATACGTTTTAAATGTAAATGTTTACTTGTTGGCTCTCCACGCAATCCTGCCCGTTAGCTTAATACGAGATAAAGCGACACTCGATTAAGTGATTGCCTCAATAACTTCCTCTAGTTTAATCCATTCCCAATCGTCATCATGATGGAACTTAATCTGTTTCAACTGCCGATCGACTCTCATGACTATTCCATGGATGGATCTGTCCTCATATTCCCCAAACAATGTAATCGTGATCGGACTGCAATCCTCTAAAGATTGAGCTAATACCTGTGAGATTTCAGCTAATGCTTGGGGATCCAAATCAGGCTTTGATCGCACCTCTTCATTCAGCGAATCGTCCAGAATCCTATTTTTATGCTCAGGCATTATCATCCGACTTCCCTCCCAAAGTCCATTACCTTCAAGTTTCTTACGCTGTTGTGGTTTCATTGTCTTCGTCGACTCCCTTAATAACTCTCAACGCTCGTGGCATGTTCTTAGCTCTCTGTATGTACCCCTTGATCTCTAAGCGCTCCATATGTGCATGTATTACCGCTGTAGATGACAATCCTACCTCCTTGGCAAGCTCCCGCAAAGTAGGTGGATAGTGATTGATTTCGATCATCATAATTAATGATCTGAGTATTTCTTTTTCTTTATCCGTTAATGGCATCATGCAATTGCTCCTTTGTCACTTTGCTGCCAAGCTAATATGCTTTCCGCTAGAAACACTCTTGTGGCACCAGTGTTTAAGCAAGTTGCACGAATCTTGCCGTCCTTCATGCCTTTAATTTCAATTTTACGTTGAGAAATCTTGCCAACTTTATCTAAGTAAACAATTTCAATGGTTTGACCAATCTGCATTTGCATGTTGATAACCTCCCAAAAATAAGAACATTTGTTTGTATTATAACCAAACACACGTTCTTAAATCAAGCGAATACATATTAATCTATTGGAATTAAAAAGAAAATAAATAATTCTCCATCCTTTAATTACAAATATCTTTTATAAAGATTAAAAACTCGCCTATACTCAGGCGAGTTTAAAGGTGATGGAGTCTTGAAAAAGGGGTTACTTATATCCTATGCAAACAAAACAACTGGGTTCTTGATGATCATGGATCTTTTTGTTTATACCCCTCGTTAGAAAACAAGAAGATCACAATAGCATTGAATACTACAGCAAGCAAATATGTTGGTTTTCCTGTTAAAGCAAATAAGAATCCAAATGAAATCATTATGGACCAACTAAGAAAGGCATTGAGTTTGAGAAGTTCATTAATCATAATTATCTCTTCCTTTCAAGGGAACGTTATTGTATATATATTCCCAGCCTATCTTTTTTCTATGTATACAAATTTTTTCTGTATCAAAACTATATATTCAAGCCATAGAATAAAACTGGACACTCAATGCGAAGGTTGACGGAGTATTCTTGTCTTTACTCTAAACTAAAATCATTGTTGGATGCCTCGAGCGGTAGCTATCTTGATAGATTCTTACGTTTAGCCTTCTAATATGGACTCTAACCCAAGAATTTTCCAATCATATTTGTTTTGGAGTTATAGATAAATGCCATTGCCCAACGTCAGCTCATCGTTAGAAAGTTGTGCTTCTCTATGTATGTAGTACTCAAATAATCACTTCTAAAATAAAAACATAAACACTAATACTCCTAGAATAATTACTCCGGCGTTAATCACACAAACGCCTTTTCTCTTCTCTAAATAGTAGTAGCCCCCGTTATATATGAGCGTACCGCATAATGACACAATTGACCAGCAATACCATTGCTGAACATGTGGAACATTGTTCTTTAATAATATGAACAGATTTATAACAACCGTGGCCACTGTAAAGCAAATTCCAAAAAACAGGAGTTGATTTTTCATTTCATCGCTCCTTAAGTCAAAAATGCCCCGTCTAGTTTGATGAGCGTCCTTCCGATTCTTATTAAGATATTATATTCTTTTAGAAACCGTTTGCAAACGATCTACTGTTAATGTAATTTAAAGATTTCAAACATCCCACCGACCACTTAAGGTTGATGGGAAATTTTTATAATCCTTTAAAATTCACCTATAACTTATTCGCATGTTGACTACAGAGTAATCATTAACATATTTCACTAAATTTCCGAAACCCGAATAACCTTATACCTTGAATTTTCCTTCTCTAAATCAACTCTAATTTTTTTGGTTTGATTGTCTTTAAAAAGATTCCCCTCAACAGTAAGACTCTTACCATTTATCTCACAAACTTTTTTAGGAAAGAAACCCCAATCCGAACCAAATTGTTTTGATATAGAGCTATTGATTTCTTCAAAGAGGATAGATAATGTGTATGTTCGTATGTCTTTTACTGAATCTTCAATATGATCTCCTGGCTCAGCTAAACAGATTTGACCCACACTCATAGCTAGGAACAAAGTCGACAGAATCACAAGCAGTTTTATTTGGGATTTCAATTTGATCACCTCTTCTTTATCTATAGTTAGCAGCTATAAGAAATTTATGTACGAGTTTTATTTGTAGGTAATGCAAAGGACTTAGACTTAAAAAAACCAAATTCGACTGTTTCAAGACAGTCGTTAGAAAATTGTTTATACTACTCTCTTCTCACTATCTTTTCTGTTTGTTTTCCTGATTAAAATAATAAAACGAATCCCAGTAGCACCAATACAAGTATGAGTATCCATAGGATTGCTGGTTTCCCCACAATAAAGTATGTGTCTCTGTATTGAAAATCTTCATTGTTCATCAGTACAAAAACTCCTTGTTCTCCGAACTATCTATTTCTTCGCAACCAATCGTTTTTCTGCTTTAAAGTCCTTCTTAATAACTTTATTGTTGTTCATGTAATTATCCCATGAATCATACTTCCAATGTGGATCTCCTTCAATAATATCCTTGACCTTGTCTATTTGCCCCATTTTAAATAAATCAATTATCTCAATAAGATCATTTCTGCTATGTAATTTAACGCCGTTATATCCTGCAAGTTCATCACAGGCAGCAGTGTACACATTTGAGGCTATCACCATAGACTTCTTGGCTCGATAGTACCTCATTGAGCTATACACCTCTTGTACAGCTCCTAAGCCTACTGGGTACGAATAGCGCTTCGCCTGGACTACATTACGATACCCTTCACGATCTGTAAAAACTAAATCAGTACCAAAGTCTCTACTTCTAGGAGTTTTGTAAGCATCCTTATATCCCAAAGCTAAAAATAGGAGATATAAATATTCTTCAAAGTCTGATCCATCCTCCATCTGATCTATGTCCTTGATTGTAATCTTCAGAGGATCGATTATTTCACCTTTCGAGTACTGTGGCTTTCTTTTCGATAAAAATAGAACTACAGCAACTATACTAACAACTACGATAATACCAGCAAAAATTAACACCTTAAGCAATTTTCATCCTCCTCAGCAAAAAAACTCACGAGCTTCCTCGCGAGACCTTAACTACAATATAATCCAATTGGAACATTATGTATATATACTTCTATATCACTAGAAAGGGGAATCCGCTTAACTACATGCGAAAAAACTCCACCAACAATTAAATTGCCAATGGAGTTACGTACCATATTTATATTCATGTACTAGACAACAAACTGATGTCTCGATTTAATGATTTCATCAGTTATGATATAATTCATTCCCTCTTTGTATATCATATCCCACGGACCACCAGCTTGATGAGTTTTGGCGACTAAGTCCCTGGCGTCAACATCCCCATATCGCAATAGAACATCTACAATACATTCGGTTGCAATGACTCCATTATCAGAACTGATTACTCGAACAACAGAAGCTGGTAAAGTAACATCTGTAGATAAAATAAACTTTTCATCTTCTTTATAATCGATCACAGAAGAACCGTTATGTCGTTGTGTATGAAAAACTTCTTCGACAACAGGGCCGTATTTAAAAGCAACTATAGGTTCATAGAATAATTTACGCCCCGTTTTTAAAAGATACTCAGCATATGCATAATAAAGTAATTTTTGAAGTTTTAAATGGGTAACTGATTTGATTGACAAGATAAATTTCACTACATCATACACACTTAATTCCTTGCTAGCTGAAATTTGTCGTATGATAACATCCATATCTTCTGTTACAAAGACGTCCTCAAAAAAGGAATCCTTTTCAATCACTGATGACCATTCAAGAGATTCTGTAGATAACTTGTGAATACCTAGTGTTGTTTGTCCACAAGCCTCAACTCTTCTCATAAAATCGCTGATAATTCCCTTATCAAGCTTATCCTCAGAAGCATAATGCCATCCTATCCTCTGACCGACGACATAATCGCTTAATATTGCTACAAAATGAAAAGCCATGTCCTCACCTCCCTTAAAGATCATTTGATATACTCTTGAGGCCAATTTATGTATTCCCTCTTGCTCTTATGTTCCTTATGGGACAGTTCATTTCTTTCTGCATGAATTGGATTCCAAATTTGTAATTCCCATGGAAAAAAATTATTTTCTCCAAATATATAAATATGTGTTGCTTTGTAAGCATCTTCTTTGCTTGCATCATAACAGAATAACTTGTAATCAATCAATCCGAGCTCTGCAAAAAAATTTGATACCTCTTCACAAGTATGATCAAAATCATTAATCAATATTCTGAATCCAAGCAAATCGTTTAAACATTTATTGATGGGCATCCCACCTTGTTCACCCTTAGTATATCTATAGTGAAACAATTTATTAATGATTGAATCCCGTTGTTTAATCCTAAGTCTGAAATCAAAATGCTTATAATCATATTCGTAGTCCATATTAATTATAATTTTCCCAAGAGCATCTTGATATTCATGAATCAACTCCAAAAATGAAGATTCGAGAAGAGTTCCTTTTTTCTCCGTCGCGGAATCTTTTGAAAATATATTACTCACTGATCTCTTTCTCAAATTTAGTATCTGACTTTTAGCCATTCCATTAAAGTCACGTGAAAAAGAACTGTGAACTGAGCAAATATCAATAACAAGTGCTTTAATCGAGTCAAAATGACAAACCAAAAGCCTCGCATCCCTTAGCCGTAATTTCACCTTCTTCCCTTATACTATCATATAGTGTCAAGCACTTCTCCTTTACTATCTCCATTGTATAGAACAAATGTTCTTATTACAAACAAAAAATACACCCTCCTAATAATTTTCCAAACAGTATTACCGGATTATATGATGATCTGTGAACGATAAAAAGCCCACCAGCCGAAGCCAGTGGGCTTATTTTATTTATTCTTTTGTAGTCCCATCCCTCTTACTAAACGCTAATTCAAATAGTCCAGTTGCTGATAGCCCAGCTAGACCACCCGCCCATAATCGAAGCACTAAGCCTAACTCTGTAAACGGATAAGCAGCTGCGCCGATCAACAGGCCGATGACTAACCCAATCAAGGGCAATATATTTTTAGGCACGTTAAACGAAGTCTTTACGAACTGCACTCCTGCCAACACAAAAACGGCGATCACCGAAGCGAACGCCAGTACATCCGTTAAGTTTTGATTGTCCATTCTTTACTTGTCCCCTCTCTTAAATAAACCTAGATTAAAGAACATCTGAATAATGTTAAGCTCTATCTTTGACTTGTCAGCCGATGTAGTGATCGCTCCTACTGCTTTAGCAGCCGTAATAGCCTCTGTATAATTGACGGCATATGTTTCCTTGCCTGATTTGTTTAATCGTTTTTCTACAGCTGCTAGGCGCTCATCCTGCTTCACTACGATTGCCTCTAGCTCCTCAATTCTACTCATGTCTTCCTTCACCTCCCCTTTTAGTCGATCTATAATAGCTGATGCTTTTGCCATAGCCGTTTCAGATGGCTTGCTACCTGCTCGCAGCTGAGTGAGTGTTAAGCCAAAGACCATTTGGAAATGAGGATAATCCTTAAATGTTGTCCAGTCGCCTCCCCACTCAAACCCGAGCTTCTTGGCCTCTTCCACAACTTCAATCCAGTCTTTGATGTTGTTTCCGTTGTAGTCTAGGCTCATATCCCATGAAACACTCGACCCATTAGGCAGCAGTAAAGCAAAATCAACAGCCAAACCAAAATTGTGGTAACTATACCCGCCCTTTGCATTGGTCACGATAGATCCGGGTTTTGTACGCCCTTGTGCGTAGAGAGCGTCTTGTTCCGCAATAGTTCGTAATCCTTGAGTAATAACAATAGGCACTCCCCGAGCGTAACAGCGTTCAATTAAAACTGTAGTAGCAGCCAATACAACAGGATGTAACCATATCAATCTCGTAGATGATTTACTCTTTACTTGATCCAGCGTCAACACCGTTCTTCCCCTCCTTCTTCCCACCAGACTTAGACTCCAACACTGCAACGGCATCCCGCAGGATTGGCGGCATAGGTAAGCCCATTTTCCCAGCGTTCTCAATAATGCTCAAAAGCTCGTTTGCCAAATAAAAAAACACTACTGCATCCCGCAAGTAGTGCATATCACCGAGTACAACATCTATGAAGTGAGCGACCACAACAAACATAAAAATAGATACTTTCTTCGCCACACCAATGTAACCCTTCATACTTCTTAATTCTCCGTTTATCCAGGCGGCGATCCATCCTGTTACAAAATCTACGCATACTAACACAAGAAGTGCTTGTAACATAACAGTCCATCCTCCCCAAATGTATCCAACAACAACGCCTGCTGCTGTTGATACAGCTTTTATGATTTGAGCCTTGTCATCCATACGCCCCCGCCCCTTCTATCTCTGATTTTAAAAATAGCCCCCGGGGATCCGAGGGCAAAATAAAAACGCCTCAATGGGCGCCAACTTTATTTATTCTTCTTCAGCAAGGAATTCAAGTCCGCTATCAACCAAAATCTCTTTTACTCCTGGTCTCAAAGTCGATGGAACCTCAATATATTTGGTCTTACCTAAGATTACGCGCTGTGCGAAAAACATAGCCATCATGATGTCACCCCCTTTCCTCTTTGACATGAACCAGTAAAAAATGCGCGCTATCATTGGTATATCTGCATTGCCATCTCAGCAATGATATCCTCAATAAAATCGGCACGTTCAGTTATTGCGTTGTTCTGTGCTTTTAAGAGCATGTTTTCTTTTTTTAGCATCTCAATTTCTGAGAGTTCTCCAGGCTTCGTCAACTCAGCAATCTCTTCTGGCGTTAAGCCCTCGATCCATAAATTATCAGGCTGTGCTGGAGGTGTGTAAACTGGTTCAGGACCTTGTTCCTCGCCCTCCGCCCATTGCTCCCGCCAATCATGTAGCTCGTCGGCATAATCGCTCTGTGCCTCTAGTACAGCGTCCTGATATGCATCCCATGTTAACAGATCGAAACGCGGATGATACAACCCGGTCGGCAACGGAATGCCTACGAGATAACCGATGATCTCTCTTGGCTGTTCTGGTTCTTCTAGCGCGTCCGGTTCATCTTCGATCTCTTCGTCTTCCGGCAGCTCAGGAGCTTCTTCCTGCACTGGCTGGGCATAAATAGGGACGACCCCTATTAAAGAGTCGTCCGGTTCTACATCTTCTATATACAGTCCGTTTAGGTCTACTTTCGGTACTGCTTTTCTCATAATATCGCCTCCTTTAATCTAACGGAAACCGTAGACCATCAAATATAATATTTTGCTTTACGTTGACCTCTGTTGTTATATCTCCATTTACACCTACTGACACTGCGCTCGACATTGGATCTACTTTTGATGTCCATGAGGATGTAAGCATTCTAGAGATTCGCACAGGTCGAAATTGCGTCGGCAAATTAAAAATCTTTGTACCCGCTGGTACGTCAGTAATGTTGTAATATACGTACCCACGAAATTCAATAAATCCTTTATTCACGCGATAAGCTAAATCGAAAGCAGTAAATCCGCTTAGCACTGCGGACGGTGTAATCCAAGGCCCTGCATCCTTCTCCGCTTTTTTTGCTTCAACGACGGATACCCGCGCTAGAGCTTCAGTTACTCCATCCGTAAGATCATGTAGCTGTCCCTTTTCAGTGGCTGCATACACCCCTGTTATGCTTGACACCGGGGATTTATCTAGGCTGATGTAAGAGACGCTGTAGGTAGCAGCTGTATCGTAATTATCCGTCCATGCATAACATGTACCGTCTGCTAACTTATCAATATTCCAAAAATCAGGCAGACCATTTTTAAATACTTGTTTAATTTCGGAGGCACGTTTTTTAAGGTTCGAATCTCCTCCATTACCCGCGTCATTGAGTCCAATGTAGTATACGTCTGATAGAGCATTTTTCTTTGGTCTCGCAGGCTCCCTCGATATATAACCACTGCCTACCTCGATAAAGTTATCGCCTTCGAGCAGAGAAAGAGCGCCATCCTCTTGTACCGTCTCCGTGGTCGGTGTTGCTAGACGGTATAGAAGTTGATACGGTGTCCAGCCCGAAGGTATTGTGGTTGGTAATACTCCTACCGGATTGCCAGCACTCAAAATCTCGACCCATCCTTTTGTTTGTCCGGCCGTACCGTTATATGGGTTTGTAGCCACCCCGCTAGCGCCATTGTACATCCGCCAACCATTAAAATAAGCCTTAATTTCGTCAGGTGTAGGAGTGTAGGAGTCCCCCCAACCGGAATCTGTGATGGCAATAGTAATGTATAATACGCCATTGTAAAGCGTTGATTGATCAGCAGCTGAATAAACACCCGCTGAAGGATATAAAGGGTATCCGTTATACTTAGTCACTCGTTCTGATGCGTTTATGCCACTAGAAGTTGGTAAAATAACGCGTACACGTTTGAAACCTGTATAATTCGTATCGAATAACCACGACCAGTCACCCACAAGATTTGATTTACGCCATAACCTCGTCACCTCATACCGTCCGTTAACCTCACGCAGTATATCCGGATCGCTGCCGTCATTTGGGTTAGCGTGTAACTCTACTCCACCAAAGGCGACAAGGCTGTCTTCACGAGGCTGAAACGGAGTGGCTGTGCTGCCGAGTTCTAATTTCCAATTTTTGAACCTATATACTCCATTGATCTCATTGGACAAATACACTCTAATTTTAATCGCATTAGCTGGTGCGGGATCTGTAGTAACGCTTCCGCCACTCATGGGCAGGAATGCTTGCATAATATTTTGACCATCGCTGCCAAAAAAACCGCCATCAGTGTAGGCTCCTACATCTACGGTATCCATGCTAAAAGTATATTTTTGTCCAGGTATAACCGGAAAATCAATGTAAGAAGTGTTGTATATGCCTTGTGCCGTAAGCGTCATATCATAAGGCCCGTTCTTCTTTGCGTTGGCGTGCAAACTATCCGGCATACTTGGCAGCAAATTTCGTCCATATCTCCGTACATATAACCCATCTACTCCATTAATACCTGGAGGTACATAAGGCAATAGAGCATCAATAGCAGCGCCTGTGATCGTGGTTCCGATGGCTGCATAGTCTGTTGCGGATACGGCGTATAGGCGTAATTCATCGTAATATACCGTGCTTGCTCCCGCGCTTCCATAACCAACTACAATCCTCACCCCATTGCCAACCAAAGAATTGTTTACTGGTAATTTAAGAGGTACAAACTGCCAACTACCAACAATACTTGTGTTTGGAGAGGTTGAGTATCTTATTGTATTTGTCCCCATATCATATAATGCAATTGTCGGGGCTCCCGCAGTGTAGGACTCAATAAATACCCAAACACCAAATACATACTGCAGCGCCTTATCAATTTGAACTGAGAAGTCACGCGTCATGTAGCTCCCGCCTGTTGAACCCGATGCCATCTTAAACGATGAAGCACCCGATTTTTTCTGAGCGGTAGAAATAGCCGGGAGTGTTGACCCAGCCAACGACCACCCCGTTAAACTCTCTCCACTCCCAGCCCCACCAAGTAAATCTATTAACGTCCTACCCTGTACCTTTAATCCTTGTAGTCTAGCGTTCTTTGTTGCGTTTAAAATTTGCTGTCCCGCTACTAAATTGATAGAAGTGAGAGATTCAGTATTCAACCTGTTATTAATCGGAAGTACTGCTGCATCTGCTTTAGCTTGAGATCCTGTTGTTGTTTCTTTGGAGTTCCATGTCACCTTTTCAGTATCCGTTGCAAAACGGTGTGTAGCGTCCTCTACAACTTCTGATCCGTTAACATTCCCCCAAGAGGAGCTCCCGGCTGTTGCTCCAGCCTTCAGCACTTTGCCACTATTACTAGTTCCCGTAGCTGGTACGTGTTGATTACCATCTCCTGTAGGGTGTGTATAATTATTGGCTCCGGTAGCTATTCCCGCCAATTTTGTTTTATCTGCTGCAGTGTAATCATTGGTAGATAGTTGCTTTCCAGATACCTTATCTACCTTATTACCTACTGTTGTGTCTATTTTATCCCAGTTATCATTGAGCATAGTATCGATGTTAAAAGTATCATTACCATCGGTAACTGGGTTAACTTTGAGTAAATTCAAATTGGGTGTATTACTGGACAACAGGCCCACCTCCCGCAAATTTATTTAATAGCGTCTGCTGCAATTGGTTGATTGTCATGATCTTATGCACCTCTTTGATAAGCAAATAACGGTAGGCATAAGACAAAGTCATATGAGCCGGTTTGATATCCTCTAAGGCTTTTTTAAGGTCATCTATGTTAATTGGCACACCCAATGTATCAATAAAGGTAATCACGATCTTATACTCAGCTGGAGATACAGCCACATCAACTGTGCCGCCGTCATATGCCTGTGCTACATTCTTAATCATGTCTCCGGATACCTTACCAAATCCGCGCATTTTTGAAATGATCACAGACCGCCGTTGGTCACTAGGTTTGTTGGTATCGACTACGATTTGTAATTCCTCTTCGTATCTCCCTAATGCCCAAGTAGCCGACTCCGGGAATGCTTGGTTCAATAATTCTTCAACCCGTGCGCCAAGGAGATCAAACTCTGGTCCTTCGCCGTTCATCAGCTCGTTCATTTCGAGTATGTCGGCATAATATGCTGGGAGATAATTTTTTAAACGGTCAGTCCCGTTCATGTTACAGTCACCGTCCCAAGCACTGCCACAGCATCATCCGGAATCTGAATATTAACCGTTTGATTATTTACTTTTAGATTTGCATAATCGATCACAGGCGGTATATCTAGTATTAGGCTTTGTATTCGTGTATAACGGACTAACGAGTCAGTAAAGGCAAGAGTGGCCAGATAATCTCTAGTCGCTGTCTCCAACTGTGTTTTTACTTGATCCGTTGTAGCTCCACTTGCAAGAGTTACACTCACTGATATATTAATAGGAAACTCAGTAGCTCCAACTACTGTAACAACTGCACCGATCGGAGCCACCCCTTCACCCATCCCATCCTTTGTTGGATCAATAAAATTCTGAACTGCCTCGACAATCGCTGTCGATGGTTTTCTCATATCATTGTTCAGCAACACTACCTTAACGGTACCAGGTCCATTCCATAGAGGAAATGCTTTAGCCCGACCAACACCACTGATTTCCCGAGCCCATTGCTCATATTGGTATCTGTTACCGCTGGTAACTGGTTTGGTTATCCGCTCCTGATATCTCTCATATAGCGCTTTATCCGTTTCCCGGTCCACTCCGGCAACAAGCAGTTCTGTCAGTTCAGCCCGAGCTAGGTTATTAATAAAATCAATTGGCAGTAGTGCCCCGAATGTTTGATTTCCAGCAGCGCCCACAGTTTCTGATTCCATACGGTAGTTACCAAGAGAAAGCCGTTCTATTGCCTTGTAATTGATATCTCCTATTGCAAACCGACTGCCTACCGGGATATCTAAAAGAGAATTAGATGAATTGTAAAATAGCCCTCTTAATTGCGCTTTAGTAGCCGCCTTTCGTGTAACACCAGACCACGCAATCGATCGATCCAGATAATCGCCACTAGCTGTATCAGCAAATATTAAATTTGCGTTGATATCCAACTCAACATACATCTGAGCTAATTCCATTGCTGCTGGAGCCATAGCATCATAAATAATGCTACCTTCTCGCTTGTCCAGCCCATCTGGTACCCGGTCTAACATCCGTTCTAAGATCGTTTCAAACGTCTGGTTTTCATACACCGCCATTCACCTCCAATCGGTCTGTATAGTTTCCGTAATCACTCTCTACGTCAAACAAGACGAGTACCGCATCACCATCATAGTTAAATCTAAAGTTGGTTACCGAAACGATACGATCATCCTGAAGTAACGCTTCCCTAGTCCAGCGTTCCACTTCGGTTTCAAACACCGCCCGACCCCGCACCGCTCCAACATCTGCCTCACTACCGTAATTGTCACTGTAAATCAGGTTTTCAAATCGGATTGTCGAGAGTATTTTTATAACTGCCTGTTTTACGGCATCCAATCCATCCACTACCACGGATCCTATACGCCCATTTACAAGGTCTAATTTATAAGTAAGACTTGGTTGGGGTGTATCCTCCATATCCTCATTCAGCAGCACGTTACCGCTCTGTGGTATCAAACACTCACCACCCTATCCATGATTACGTAGCGTTGACCACCTTGCATGCGGATAAGTAAAAGTTTATCTCCGGTAGCTAACGGCTTACGAATTACGTATTCTTGGATTCCTATTGTTATTTTCTGTTCAGATAAGGTTTCCGGAACAATTAAAAAATCCTCCGTAAGTGAAAGCCGATTATCGACCAACACTACAAGAGGATTAATTTTTTCTACAATTCCTAGCTGTACCAGAACAGGACCAGCAGCATTCACCGCTTCAGTGGCAGCGCGTTTTATCGCATCTATCATGATCACACCAACCTTAGCTCTAAGTCCATGGTATGTACTCCGCCTTCTTTCTTATGAGTACATTCATCGACTAGGAAAAATTTATTTATGTTCATTGCGTTGATATATAAATTAACGTAGCATCCTGCACGCATCCGGTAATCTCCAAGGGCCTCTATACTAAGCGTCCGCTTCTCTCGATTCTTCATGAACAGTTGCTGAGTTAGTTGCTCGGTAATTTGAGCCTGATTCAGATTCTCATCTACTGACTCGTAGAGTTGTAGCAATCCCCACTTAGCAATGCTGGCGCTATCCTTGGTAACGTAAGTTTCCCGCTTACCAGTCTCCTTATTGTCTCTGTACAATACAATTTGATTGTATGTCTCATCGTCAATGTTGCGGCTGTAAGAGTAATCAGTCATTAAGCTATCATCACCGATCACAAACGGAAATCGCATATTTGATACATTACGAATAGTTAAGCTGCCAAACTCATCAAAGAATGCGAAGTTGGTCCCGTAGTTAATCAGAGTCTCATCTAACGCCATACAGATCATATCGATAAACGTTTTATCGTCGCGGATCTGGGAAGGAATAATGTATTTTGTATCTTCCAGGGTTCCGGTTTTGAGCTGCATGTCTTGAGCGATCTTTTGAACTACCTGAGTTGCTGTTTGTTTCGTAAATACATAAGTTCCGCTATTCATCAGATACCGGATCTGATCATAAGCAAGGATGCTTATTTCTTCCGTCTTACCAGTTTCAATACTGAAAATATATCCATAGAAAACCTTATGTCCCTCATCTGTGTACCTAACCACATCGCCATTATTCAGTTGGAATTTTTTATCTTGCCATGGGCCATGGTCTACAAGGGTGAATTCTAAGGATGCTGCCTTACCTATACGGATCGTCTTCCAAGATATATCAGTAACGATGCTGGAAACATCCCAGACGGTGCCATTTTTATTATCGATCAATAACTCCATGTATCATCACCCCGGTAGCTTCAGAACAGAGCCGATTTTGAGTGTCTTCAGCTGCGCATCTGTTAAGCCGTTTAACTTCTGAATCTCTTTCCACCGACTACCGTCACCGAGTTCTCTTTTAGCTATCTTCATCAAGGTGTCCCCGGATTTGATGGTAACTGTTTTAGACTTGGTACGTTCATCTGCGCGTTTCGCTGGCTCTTTCTTAGTGGTTGTTGTTGTACCAGCTGGTGTTGTATTTGTCTTCAACGTCACCTTTTTAGCAGCGTAAAAGACATACTCCTTCAGGCTGATTTCATATTCAAAATCGCCCGGGCTCCCGGCAACCTCTTTATAATTAAATTCTTCGATACTGGCAGCAATATTTATTTTGAGACCCGTTGACGTAAAAATAAACCGGATCGGCTTGCGCTTGTTCATCCAGGTTTCAATTAATTGGATGTAGTCCGCGGGTTGCCCCCAGTTTTTTGATGATACATAGCTTGGTACGGTACCACCTACAGCAATAGCCGGGAAAAAGCTACTAAAGCTGATCTCTTTCAGCTTAGCAGCCTTGATTACATTAATTTCACCAAGATCCGTTATATCATAAGTCTCTCCGTCACCTTCCCCGCCAATCTCTATTTCTTCCGGAAGGACGGGGATTTCAAACCAAATAGCACGGTTGTTGAAGCTTAATTCAATGTTATAGCCGTTGTTCATTAGGAGTATACCCCCTTGGCTGTACTTGCCACCTCTTCAGTAAGTATATTGCCGATCTTCTTAACGATGGAATCGACATTAGCCTCATTGGTTACTGGTCCTGTCTTGACCTGAATAGTCGGTGTCAATGTCACAAAGTTTTGAATGTTCTTCATCTCCGCGACATCGCGCATAATCTTCAGGTCTTCTTTAGAGATATCAATAGGCTTCTCTACTTTGCCTACCTTATCAACTTTTTTTAATTTATCAGTTTTTGGAGCTGCAGCAGCTGCGGCACCACCACCAGCAGAAAACCCCATTCCAGCCACCTTATCATCTTTTCCTGATTTTGCATTTTTAGCGTTCTCAGCAGCTGCTTCAGATTCACGTTTCGTTGCACGTTCATCTAACATTTTTTGGACTTTAGCCTCACGTTCTTTAGCCTTTGTTGCTGCACTATTCTCCATTGCAGCTAAGTTTGCTGCCCTCTGTTGCTTCGCAGCTTCTTCTTCAGCAGCTTTTCCAGCAGCTAATTCTATGTGGCTAATGGTCTCAAGTTCAACAAAGGGTAGTTTATTCAATGTATTAATCAAATCATTAATTCGATCAATAGCGCCATTTGCCAAATCCTCCATAAAAGTTAAGGACTTGGTTTTAGCCCATCCGAATGCATCTGCTATTGCGTACCCTATACTTGTGAAGAAAATTGGCACCTGATTGAAGAAATTCATTATGCCATTCCAAACCCTAAGAAATCCGGCTGCAAACGCATCATTTGTATTCCATAGTTTTATTAGCCACATAATCAAACCTGCCAGAATAGTAGCAACTAAAATAAATATATTGGCTTTCATAGCTGCGTTTAAACCTCGCCATGCGAGAGCCAAACCACCTGTAGCAGCTGTTTGAAGAAATACTGCCGCTGTCATTATTCCTGTTCCAATTGAAGCAAATATAGAGGCAGATCCAACAGCCATAGATGCGAGTTTCCACGCCGTTAATGCCGCTGCAATCCCCCAAACAATTGGCTCAATAGTTGTCCAATTCGTAGTAATATAGCTATACACCTGTGCAGCAGCATCTCCTAACGAAACAACAATATCGACAGTTGTGGTGATGCCTTCGCTTAAACCACTCAAAAATTGTTCTCCGTCACTCGTACTTAACCATGCAGTTAGATCCTGTAGCATCTTAGTAATCCTACTAAGAGGACCTTCTGCCCCGTTGATTGTTCCAATCCACTCAGCTACTTTATTCTTCATAATTGTCATTGCCGAACCAAAAGTCATAGGCATTTGACTAAACATCTTATCGATTTTTCCGCTTTGCTTTTCAAAAGCTTTAACAATCATCGCAGATGTTAGTTTACCATCAGCTCCCATTGCTTTAAGTTCCCCGCGTGCTACACCTAGCCCCTCCGCTAATAGGCTCATCACCGCTGGAGCATTTTCACTAAGGGACCTCAATTCATCCCCTTGTAAAACCCCACTCCCGAGCGCTTGCCCCATTTGCAATATAGAGGCAGTCGTTTCTTGGGCTCCTGCACCTGAGATTACCAAAGCTTTGTTGAAGCTCTTCGTGAATTTAATAATATCGTCATCTGTTTTAAAAATACCCTGAGTACTCATAGCGAGTTTAGTGACCATATCCGCTGTAGCTTGGTAGTTTGCCCGAGTATCATTCGCCGCGTCCATTACCTGGCGTTGTAACTCTAGCTGTGTTCGAAGGCCATCATTAACCATTGCTAATCTAGCGTTAGTCAACACCACATCATCGGATGTTTCCAAAAGTTTTTTAGCTGCAGCAATAGATAGATAAGCTGCGACTACATTTTTGAGGCTACTTAGCCAATTAGATGTGTTTTTCGTTGCATTATTTATTTGTCCGTTCACCCTAGACTGTAGGTCAGCAATTTGCCGTTCTAACCTAGCGATACGTTCTAGAGCTCTTTGCAATTCACCTGCATCTGCACTGCGTGTTCTTAATTGTCGCGTTGATCTAATGAGTTGAGATACCAAGCGTTGGAGATTTGTAAACATAGCCTCCAAAGACCTGGGCAGCTCAATCCGAATCTGTGCAACAACGCTACTTAATTCAGATTCAATCTGTCTTTTTATAATCGCAATTTGCGATGAAATATCAGCGGCATCGATTTTTATTTTAATTGACGATTCTTCACCGCCTAACCGCTGCCTTATTACCGCTAATTGCTGTAATATTTCTGTGGTGTTAATGTTTATTCGTATCAGGCTACCTGTTCCTAGAGCTGCAATCTGCTGTTTAATCATATCTAAATTACTGATCACATCAAACGCGCTGATTCTTAATACCATCGGATTCTGCATTTGAGATTGCAATCGTGCCATTAACTGAATAGTCGCTGCTAAAGAAGCGTTAACCTGATTCAAGCGCTGACTAAAGACGTCATTTAATGCAAGACTCGCTGCTATGCTTGGCAATTTGGCTTCCTCCTTTCTACACAACATAAAAAAGCACTCCACGGTGGAGTGCTTCATAAACTACAATTGAACTGATTGCTTTGGATTGTTCGTTATTATTGGTCTAAGCTTATGTGTTATTTTTTGTGCCGATGCTGCTGTATGACCTCCATCAAACATGAGTGCGGCCATCTCACCGTTAGAATTCGTATAGTTAATTATAAGATAATGCGTGTTAGTTCTTTTTTCTTTGTTCGTCGCTCTTGATCCGACAATTAAACCAATTGGGCCAAACAACAACCCTCCAGCGATTCCTTTAGCTGCACTACTATGGACTATATTTGCAATTTCCGTATCCGTTTTTACTTCTACAGCCCTTATCTGAGAGTTGTTAATGTTAAAGTCAGTGCCACCCCCATCTATCACCAGTTTATCTTGTGTTACAGATAGGTTGCACAATGTTCCCTCACCTAAAGGCAATCCTTCAACATGGTCCAATGCACTTGTTACTAAAAACTCATTTTTATCATCGTTTGAGTCTAAATGGTTATGTGGTTTAACTCTAAGGAAATAACCTAAAGCAAAGAAAATCAAAGTAAATACTACGCCTATTGTCCCTCCATTTACATCAGGCTTAACAAACAAAAATATAGTGAATGTCAAGAAGAATATAGAGGCGATGAAACAAAGCACTGCTAAAACATTACGTAAGCCTTTCATATAAATTCCACTCCCAGAGGTAATATTTACTAACAATATACCAAACAGGGAATGAACGGTCTATTACTTTTTGCGTCCTTTAGAACTGGTCTTAGACGCTTGTTTCTTTTCCTTATCCACCCGGAGAGAAATCATCGCATATATAGCGGCTCGTTCCCTCTGTCCCATCGCCATAAGGTCATGCGGTAAAATGTGAAGCTCGTGGAGGGCGTAGTAAGCTAAGTTAGCCTCACCGTCACCCTCCTCTATTAGTTTTTTACTTCTTCTATCTGCTCATTGATATCTTGATCAAAACCGTTTAGTGTCTGTACCCGTTCGCTGAGGGCTGAGAATTCGCCAGGAAGCAGCATTTTGCGTAACAGAACTTCTGAACCAAGCACTCCATAGGATTTTTGAATTTCTGCGTTTTTGAGATCCGGATAAGATACAGAAGCCACCACCATTTTTGCCATGTATTCATTAGCATCCATTTCAGATGTAAATTGTCCGTATTTACCTTTGGTTCGCTTCGTGGCAGCCTTACGAAGTTCTTTATTTTCTTCTTCAGTGATACTTCGTAGCTTCCAAGGAATCGCCTTTCCATCTTTATCTTTAAATCTAGGAGAGACCACGAAATCCTCTGTAGTCTCCACCGCTGCATTTTGTGCGTAGAATGCTGTAAAATCGCTCATATTATTAATTCCTCCTGAAATTTATTTTAATTGGCCGGTGGGTTAAATGCTTGACCCATATCAATATCCTCAAAGGTAAAATCGATATCCTCTTCTAGTGCATCAGATTCTGTATCCAGTGATACCATAACTACACTATCAAGGTTCACACCTAGTAGAGTAATTGTTTGAGACCCAATGGTAGATCCCGGATCTTCATTAGTTACCGTAATATCAAAGTTGGTATCTCTACCCGTTTTGATATAGTCGATCATCAACTGACGAAACCGACTTGTCACATAATAGATGGTCATACTTCCGCTGCCCGACCATCCAGTTGTTTTATGCTGAACACCACGGCGGCCTAGGGTCTTCACTTCTGCCTTTGTTTTTTCAACTGAAGCTTCAATAGTCTTAATATAGAACATTTCCTCTACCTGACCGTTGATTGTGGCGAAAGCTCGTCCCTCTTGTCCACTGATCGTGTCCTTTGCCTCTAAAAACGTCATTTATCTCACCTGCACTTTCATATATACTTTTTCGATACTATCTACTGGTTGAATATTGACTTCCACGTAGATGGCATCTGAATCAACACCAGGAAGTACCGTGATATCCGTCTGAGCATCAAAATTTTGAATGGCATCAATCCCCTGTAGGTTATCCAGATAGATCACAGCCTCTTTGCGAAACAGAGCTCGGCCATCAACATTGTTTGATACCTTACCGATGTAAAATGATTCAAAGATACGCTTCAAATCATTCGCAATACCATCCAGCACACGAAGCACACGGTTTTTTTGAAGTTGTTCCCCTTTCTTTGGAGTATAAGAGAGGAAAGTATTAATATCCTGTTCTATCACAGCTCGATTACTGGATGGTGTAAAAACAAATTCTCCAGCTTTCAAAGCTGCTTCAATCTGTGTATTGGTGTAGCGTGGCGCCACATCTACAGCATCGTCGTATGCCGAATAAGTAAGAGACTCATTCATCTCAGCTGCTGCCGAAGCACCGCCTACCCAAGCAGTGGCCTGCGCTGCTGTAAGTATGGTCCCGTCTGACAGTACCACGCCATTCTTGACGCTGATTACACCTTCGAAATCGGCTACAGGGTAGTTCTCAAGTGCTGCCTGTACCTTTTTACCCTCTGACTCTCTCAAGCGCCGTACAAAGGCAGCGTACACTGCTTTGAGTGCATTGTCTGTGGATGTCAGTGCCACTGTCTGGAAATCGTACAGCTCTAGTGCAGCTAGATATGCAGTATGATCCGCATTAGTCACAGTGCCGTTTGCTCCACCAATCAAAGGAGCTCCAGCATTTGCAGTTAGCGTGCCGGTCCCGCTCCATACAATCCAGTCATTCGGGATGAGCCCCGCAATATTAGCGACTACCTGCGTGTCCACTACTGCATTATCCAGCAATGTTTTTACATCAAATTTGCTACTATCGTCGATGTTGGTTTGAACGACAATCTTCAGGCTATTACCTCGCGTACCACCGTATCTGGCTGTAGCCACCAGAGTGCCTACTGCTACAGTCGCTTTAACTCCTTCGTTAAGCTTGTAAAGCAACACTGTACGCGCTCGTTTCAGTGCCTCACGCACTAGCAATAGTTCCGGGGCTGTAATGTCATACCCAAGAGTTTTGAATGTATCCTCACCAGCTATAATCGGTGTGATGACCTTAGCCGCTCCCCATGGGAGAGTTAGCGCTAAAGAGGTTATTCCCCTGCTGCCAACCGTACCCAATGCCCCGCCAGACGTTTCCACGTTAACATATACACCGGGTCTTACTTTATTTTGAGTTGTCCATGTTCCACCGGCCATAATCTACTCAGCCTCCTTGTTCTTAAAATCTTCGATGACCTGCTGTGCCTCAGACGCCGTATACAACTTCTCCGGCTCCAGCAGCGCCGACAGGACATCTTTATCCTGGTATGAGTATTTGGTAGAGTTCAAGAACTGCTCCTTTGTATACGAAGCCTCAGGAGCTTCAATAGCTTCCTTTTCATTTTTCACACTCACTTAATACCGCCCCCTTGCTTCATTGTTTTCATTTTTGGATCAGGGGCCATTTCGCGGATCAGATGGACGTTGAATTGGATAAAGAAATGGAGTACCCCATCAACAATTTCGTGCCGCATCTTAGTACCACGGTACATACCACTGTGTCCACTTACATATTCCAATTCTGAATATAGCCGTTCGGCCATAAGTTCACATTCTTCCCGAGGAGCTTTTGAATCTCGATTCGGGAAGTAATGAACGTCAAATGGATTGAAACGCTGATACCTCCGATTGATACCCCGGGCCTGGCTACCTTCTAACAGCAACACAAAAAAGCACGGCTGCTTCATGCCCTGCTTCACTGCTTCATCATATACCGGATATTCCGGAGTAAATAACGATAGCTTCTTTATGAGTGCGTTTTTAATATCTTGCATGCTCACCGCCCCATGTGCTTCTCCATGTATTTTTTCAGCCTCCGCTCCATGATCCCCGGCAACTCTCTCTCCAGTTCCTGCTCGGATAAGGTCAACATGAATTTACCGTTAACCCAACCGGTTCGTAGTCTAGTGACGTGTCCAAATTCTACATAGAGCGCATATTCAACATTATTTGTGATCTCTACGTGGATACCGCCACCAGGTAATCTGACAACCTCACCGATCCGCCAACCTCGCCTCAAGTCTCCGCTTATAACTGGAGTCCTAGCTATAGTCTTCGCCAGTAACCGTCCTGCAAGCTCACGAATACACTCCTCCATAAATGCTGGAAATTCATTTTGCATCCTTTGAAGGTTCTTCTGAAGCTTTTTGACATCGGAGAAATCGAATTTACCCATACTCATGCGTTCAGGACCTCTTTTAGCTTAATCTCCTGATGAGTAGCATACCTGAATGCCTTACCCGCCTGTTCTCCTTTGAACTCCATGCCGTTCTGCTGAACCGTGATTCGGCTCCCTGGCTTGATAGTTATATCAGGGGAGATAAATAACTTGGCATCATAATTGATCTGATCGGCTGTCACTGTTTGCGTGGCAGCAGGTAAGGAAGACTGAGAGAGAGCACACGGCTCATTAGCCAAGATAATGATAGGCTGCTGTCGTGTTTTACCGCTTAATGGATCTTTTACATCCTTCATTTCCGAAACAGTACATAGGCCTTCATAGGTGCTCTCAATAGCTAACCGCTCTGCTGGTATATTACCGAAACTGACCATGTTACCACCTCAATCTTCGGAAAGCCTGTAATTGAGCTGCGTAGTTCCGAACGAATGCTGCTCCGTTGCCTGCTACAACTGTAGCCTTAGCTGATCCGAAAGCCGTAGTCACATCACCGCGCTTGATGCTAGTGACAGCCGGGACCGTCTGCTCAAACTCCGTTGGATGCTTGGTCCGATAATAGTCCTCTGCGATCTGCAGCACGACATTATCCAAAGCAGCCGGAATAGATGAGATGTTACAATAGGTTTTGATCTCCTGGATGATAGTCTCCAAAACAAACTGCAGCCGGCCATCCTTGGAAGTATCTTCGATGGGGATGGAAAGCAGTCTCTTCAACTTATCGAGATACTTAAGATACTCCTCCATTAGGGTCACCCGCTTTCAGGATTGCCGCGAGCACTTCCTCCTTCTTGGATGCATCACCCAGATCGATGGCATGCTCAAAAGCGTAAACCTTAAGCTCATCCACTTTCATCTTTTCTAGCGGTTTATCTACCTCATCGATTTCTGGTACATCTTCCCGTCGTATTACTCCATCCTTAATCAGGGATTCTACTTCACTAGGGAAGATCAAAATTTTATCACTCGCCTTATAGAATTTCCGATTGTATTTCGCTCCAGTTATCAGAGCTATCTCGATTCTCTTTTCCTCAGACACTCTCATCATCCTTTCAAAATAAATAGGAGAGGCGTTAGCCCCTCCTTAAACCACTTTCGCAATAAAAATATTGTCGATAGTTTCAAATGATGGCAGCGTGATTGCAGAAACGATAGTTTCCACACTTACTGGGTGTGGCTGCTTAATTGTTGTGATGGCCACACCTGTATTCACGATAGATACTTCTGCACTTGTTGCCCCGCTCATAAGATCAGCTTCTTCTGGAGTAGTACCATACCACGTTTTACCCAAAGCTCCGTCTGGAATCAGTGTGAAATAATCGTCTGGATAGAATTGGTGTGAGCTGCCATCTTGTAGAGCATATTTCTTGTTGTAAACCGCAACCGTCAATCCCAGTTTGGACTCCAGGTATTGACGCATCAGTGCATCAGTCATGATGATGTTTAGCCCGCCAAGTGGATTCATATCCAAACGCACCTTTTCATTAGCTAGAATGTTATTCCACGTCTTACGAGTAACGATGGCCTTTGTTGGACGCACACCTTGCTCATCTTCAATCGTGTCCTGCCATTCTTTGATGTCTCCCACGATATTAGCTGTTGGATCATCCCATTTATCTGATCCTGTAAGAGTGGTCTTATGCCCAGCCTTCATGTTGTAGTCATAATCATAGTCAATCCGATTGGCCGTGATTCTGATTTTACCGGATGACAACAATTGCATACGCATGCGCTCAGCGTTAACCTCTGCACCGCTAACCAAACTAGCTCTATCATCGTAAATTTGAGTAATCAAAGATTTTACATATTCGCCGTTGTTCGAGTCCAAAAGTCTTAGCAATTCTTGACGATCTTTTTCTTTTAACAGCATAGCCTCACGGAAAAACGGCATCTCTGTTTCTACCTTTCCGAATCCGATTCGATCTCTCAGAGTTGCTTTAACATCGAATTCCGATGGCATCAAGGCTACAGGCAGTCCTCCTGCTCCTTTGATCCAACCAATATCTAAACCGAGCTTTTTTGCTGATGGAAACAACGTAGCTCCCAGATATGGAATAGCGTTTGATGGGTTAGCCGCAATATAAGCCGCAATCTCTGGAGCTCTTACTAAATCTTGAATGTTAGGCATAATTATTTTCACCTTTCCTTTCTTAGTCGATAAATGTGATCTGCTTCAATGCTGTCAGTTCTTCAGCAGTAGGAGCAGTCGGGATTTTATTTTTATTAATGAACGCATGAATGAGCATCGCCCCTGGTGCTGGACCACTTGTTACATCTGTATCATTCAACAGAACACCTTCAGCATTGGATACTCCAGTAGTGGTTGTAGCCTTGACCGCCAGTTTAGTATCATCAGCAATCACACCGCCACCTAGAATAGTTCCAGCTGGCACAATCTTTTTACCATCAGCGTTAGCAGTAACACCTGCATCGCTCACCGTGACGGCAATTGCTACATAGTGATCTGGGAATTTAAGAATTTCTTTCTTATTCCCATAGGTAGTTTCTTTAAATTTACTCATTTTGTTTATCCTCCGTTCTTATTTAAAGTAGCTTTCTCGGGCTGTATCCAACCCTTCATTGCCTTTAGTAGATTCCGCCAATTGTTTACCGAAGCTACCGACCTTGTCATCGCCTTGTTCACCCTTAGATTGATCCTTGCCGTCCAATAGAGAGGTTCCTTTAAACTTGAACCCTCCACCACCGCCTTTATCCTCGGTTTTAAACAAGTAGGCATCCGATGTTTGTAAACCCTTAAGCTGCTCGTCTAAGCCGACCACTTTACCGTCATCACCGATGACTAACTTTTCTTTGTCTATTAGCCCAGTAACATGCTTCTCGTTATGCACCTTACCAGTGAGTGCAGCAGTAATGGCATTGTCTAACTTGATCTGTTGCAGGTCGGCATCATATTTGTCCTTTGCCGTCTTGTTATCAGTCTTGAGCTGATCAATCTGCTTTTTCAGATCATCTGACAGTCCAGCAGTTTTACTCAGATCCTCGATTTGCTTGTCCCGATCAGCGACATCCTTCTCAGCCTGCTGTTTAGCCGTAGAAACTTCGTTATACTGACTCTTCGGAACAAAGTGCTTCGGAATCTCTTTGCCAGCATCTGCAATAGCTCCGTCAATCTTGGAATCTTCAACGCCCAACTTCTTCAACAACTCTTTCAACCAATCCATATATCATCTACCTCCATAGATTTGTATAGCTGCTCTCCAGCTTAGGGAGTGAACCGATATGCTCCGGTTCATGAGCAAATAGGCCGCGGTAGTCTCAACCGTGGCCCAATATAAAAAGCACCCTCACATATTGGAGAGTGCTTCATATACCATAATTCTGTTTGATTAGTACCCATTTCATAGCTTCTTCACGATTTAACCGCCGTTCGTCCGCTGCATTAGCATCCAGAACACCTACTAGCTGTTTTGGCAGCTTATCACGCTTCTGAAGATACTCAAACCTAACGTCGCTGATCTCGTCCACAAAAGCGTCAAATCGTTCGCCTAGCTTCTCACGTTGCGGGGCAAACTGTTCGGCAATAGCCGCTCTATTCTCTTCTTTAGTTCGCAAGATCATCACTCCTTTGTATATTGTAGCGCTTCAACTAGCATTACTAGCTGTTCCATAGTTAGATGCTTTTCGTCATAACCTGAAAGTGCCTGCTCAATAGTAAGCAATGCAAGATACGAATCTTCTGCTTTATCAAGTAAACGGTTAATCTCATCTGTACTCAGGTTTATTGGGGCTGACTTCTTCAGGATGTACGTGCTACCTGAATCAACTGCTCGCAACTCCTTGATTCCATTCTTTATGAATGCTAGGACATCGTCCCGGCTAAATGATCCTCCGGGTTCCCCATCCACTGTAGGGTGGTTATGTGTGACGATGCTCTTTTTAAGTACTTCAGGTGGTTTGATCTTGGTAATATCGACAGATGCCTTATCACCCTTAACATGGATAACCTCACCTTCCTTAGTAAGAGCTATTGCATGTTCTTCCGGTGCATTCCTAATGGCTTGCTCCGCATCCTTTACATAGTTGCGGACGATATCAGGTTTAGACAGATCGATATTACCTAGTTTACGCGGAATGTCTGGCTGCAGCTTCGGTAGATCCATCTTACTGAGATTAATCAGCGGTGGTGCAGTCTTTCCGGTTTCATCATACCATTTCTCTGGTTCCAGGGTATAGATGCTTTTCTCAGGAATTGGAATATCCTTTCTAGGCCCGCCCGGAATCTCAATAGTAGGTAAGGGAGTCTCTGGTGCTTGCTTACTCGGAGTTTCAACAGAAACAGTCTCTGTAGCTTCAGGAGCGTATTTCTCCGCCCATTCCTTATAGTTGATATCCTCTGGTATGGTCTCAGTCTTACCGTCCTCGTCACGCGCTACCCGAGCTTTAATGTTATCGTCATAGTGCGGGATAGTGGTAGAACGACAATGAGCATGTAGAGGTGGGTAGTTAACATTAACCACCGCATCAACAATAGCAAATACTTTTCCATCCATATCCTGGCACTTAGCAGATGTCTTATTATCCAGCGTAGCTGTAAAGCGGTATTCTTCAACGCCTAATTCTTTATAACCAGCTAGTCGAGATTGTCCAGCAAAGTAAGCTGATTCTGTAAGGATTAGTCGTGTAGCTGCTTTTTCTGATACACCCATACGATCCTGAAGCTGTTGAATCATCTGTTTTGATGTATCCCCGCGTATAAGTCCTTGAGTAAAGATATTCCGCAGCTCACCATTCAGCCTTACTCGATCTGTCCATATACGAGATGAGAAGTTGCTACCATCTGGTGCCCATGGAGCCGAAAGGATAGCTTCAAGCTGCCGCTTATCTACCTTGGAGAAAGATGCTCCTATACCGATACCCTTTTCAAGTTCAAAAATACTTCGATAGTAACCATCCTTGTAGACGTTACCTAATAGCTCTGTTGTGCCTGATAGACGCTTAACAGATAATTCCTCGACATGTTGTTTCATCTGCAATTGAATGGATTCTAAACGGGTAACACGTACTCTAATACTGGCATTCTCTAGTTCCTTCATCCACCGCTGATCTATGGCGTTCTCTTTACCCCGAGCAATGTAATCCTCAACGGTCCACTTGAATTCTTTCAACTCTCCAGCTTTAAGAACTTGCTTAGCAGCGGATAAGCTTACAATCCCATTATTATCTGCAAACCGTTGATAGAAATTGTTAACATCTGTCTGGATGGATATCTGAGCCTTCCGATATTCCTTATTCATTGCCTTTGTGAATGGTACACCCTTATTTAAAAGTGATTCATTCAGTTGCTCCATTCGCTTAGACCAGTAAGCTGCTGACTTCATTCGTTATCAGCTCCCGCCTCTTCTGATGGATTAGAAATAACGAATCCACAAACGGGCGGCTTATCTTCGGATATCCATCCAGCTGTAACCTCTATCAATCTCCTTAGGCTATCAATAGTACTTAGCGGCACAGCAGAGCCAGAAACGATATCGGTGGTTGCTCGATCACTCAAGGCACAGATTAGATCGTTAATTTTCGCTTGTGTCTGTTTTGTTATCATCAGCTCCACCTCCTGAGGAAGTGTCATTATTAGGGAGCCCGTATTCATCAATTTTTGCAAGACTCGCGGCCTCTTCAGCTTCCAGACGTTTCAATTCTTCCTTTACATCAGTAACCCACGGATGATTTGCTACTTGTGTCTCTTTGGATACGATTCCCTCACTGTTCTTAGCATCAGTGATAACCTGTGATTCATTAATGACGATGTCCCGATTAAATAGGAAGTTGACTGTTTCTTCAGAAAAATCGTCGCCTGTGGTGTTCTCGATATGTTTATCAACGAACCAAAGAAGCTGTTCAAGTGCTGCTTGGAATTCATTTTCTATGTCATTAGCATCCATGTCCAAATCAGCATATAAGAATTTTAACGCTTCCCCGCTCGGTGCTGTAGCAAATGAATCTGCTTGAGTATCTACCCCACGGCCAAATTCATAGATATCGTTTCGAGTCATATCCATATGATTCTTGTACGCTTCCGTGTCGATCTCCAAGTTAAGAGTGTCTACTCCACTGTTATCATCTGCTGACACCTTAACAGCCCGTAGTATGGACAGGTTACGACGGAACTCACCTAAATCAGAGCCCTCATATCCACGGATTACATAAACACTGTTCGGCAAATCCTCCAAGTTATTGCTATTGTCAGATTTTTTTTGATCATACTCATCAATCTGGCTCTTGAGCAATGATATTAGCGGTAGCTCATCCTCGTTGTATTTAAAGCATATGAAGGGGATTCGCTCCCAGTTCAATGCCTTCTCATCTGTCTCTTCCTTTTCATCAATTACAGAGAAGTGGCCGCTATTCCCTCCCGATTCCACATCAGAGATGAGACCGCTTATAGATGGCGTGGGCAAATGGCTACTGGAGCCAACCACATAACGGTTAACACCCTTAGAATGCCAATACTCAACTTTCTGGATAGTGGTCTTTTTAGTTCCTTGATAGGCTTCGACCTCATACACCCGGATGAGCGCTTGCAGATCAGTGTGAGCAGCGTCCCTCCATAGGGGAATGATCTCTTCTGACGGCAGCATTTTAAACCGGAAATTGCCCTTTTCATCATAGTAAACGTGAAGCCAAGCGCGGCCCTTCTTAATGGACTCCTTTAGCAGGCTCTTGAGCATCCGTTTGAATCCTTTATCAAAGAATCCGCTCAGCAATTCATCGTAGACTTTGTTTTCTGTTTGAATGCTCATTTCCTTACTCAGCAGATACCCCGCTTTTTGGTCAACAAGTTTCCTCAAGAATCCATGAACGATTTTATTATTAGCCAGGTTTTTAGCTTCAATTTGTGCCCCACCATCACCGATCGTCATACGCTTTCGGTCCAGTATGTCGCTCTTATTTCGGTAATACTTCTCCCCGGCAAGCATGTCCTTGCGATCTTGGGAGTTGTACCAATCATCGATTTCCTGTTTGATGATCTGTTCAATCGTCATAGCATTTGCTGCTCCGTCTTCAATGATTTTGAAAACTTCCTGTGTGGTACTCAAATAGGTTTCCTCCTCTCCTATTAATCAAATGAGAATGACGGGCCCTTCATATCGCCCTCAAAGGCGTAACGGGTAGCATCAATAGTATGATTGTCCTTATCCTCCAACTTCGCCCGAGGATTGCCATCTGGGTCTGTTTGATAATCGATATTTTCAAACTCCCTAGCAAGGTTCGGTGTTCGCTTCTGATCTATAACGATTTCCTTCAGATCATCCAGCCACTTTTCGCCGTATTCAACTGATCCCGGGCCCTTCTTGGCACCCCTCATCTTTACATCAAGCTGATTACGCATTTCATCAATAGACTTTGGCTCTGCGCTGTCCGCTGTTGTCATAGTAGTGTGATAGCCTTTGTTTTTTATTACCTTTGCCAATTCTCTGTTCGAAATCTTCACGCCATATATCTCATCCATGGCGTATATTGTTCGTCGAGTCTTATCATAATGCCAGCGGACAAAAGCTACCGGATCGACACCGTACCCCCAGTCATTGCCTTGCCGTATATTATCGAACCTATTAACTTCCTCATCGGTTATAGTTCTGAATACTAAATTATCGAACGGAACCACCCCACTCCCGATTGCTTTACCGCCATATTCCCAGTCATATTTCTGCTGACTCTTTTTACGAACTTCTTCAGCTTCTTGGACGAATGCTTTTGATATATACGGGTTATCCAGGTAGGTAGAATGATGAACGTAGGTGTTATCAGGAATGAATTGTGACTCATACTTCTTGTTCACCCAACTTTGTTTCCGCTTAGGTGGGTTGTACGAGTAATAGAACGCATAAAAAAGACCATCTTCCAATTCTGCACGCAACACAGAATTTTCAATGGTCGAAATCTCTTCTTCAGTCTTAAATTCCGCTAATTCCTCGATCCACATTATAGCTATTGGGAACTTAGATACTTTAATGGATTTAATTTTCAGCGGATCGTCTGCGCCTCGGAATATGATTTTATTCCCACGAGGCAAGTAAATAAGCTGCAGCGGCGATTTCACAACACGCCAATATTGTTCCACTCCAAGTATTTCAATCGCTTCCTTAAGCTGCTCAAACACTGACTCTTCCAGTGTTCTGGCAACCTTGCGGATAACCAGCGCCGTAACCGGGTATTTCATCATGTCCTTAATAACCTTCAGCCCGATATGCGTTGACTTAGCAGATCCGCGACCACCCTTTAAGACATGTCTAAGATAGCGGTGTGAATTGGATGCTTTCCAGAACGAATGAAAGTGTGGGGTAATCTTTTCAGATAAGCGAACCTTAATCATCGTCCGAACCTATATCATCGATGATTTGAACGCCTATTTCCCCAGTGATTTGTTTATCCACCCACATGCCATAACGCTTACCAAGCAATTCCAAGGCTTTGATTTTATCCGCAAATTTGATCTCTCTTTCCACACCATCTGAATCCTGCCCAGGTATGGTTTTTACCTTGACTGAAGCGATAGCGGCGGTGTCATCCTCTGAAGCATCATCCCGAATAGTAGCATCACTGAAATTCACCACGTCCGGAGCGTTAAGAAAAGCTATTCGGGCTAATTCACGCATGATTCGCTCCTGATTTATACCTGTTCTTCTGGACAAAACTGCCAATCTCTCATCTATACGCGCGCGAATGTGAGGTTTAGAAAGGTTCTCAGCACCTATCTCTTTTGCTGTTTTCACACTATATCCTGCTCGTATGGCCGCTTGTGTGGCGTTCAAATCAATCAAGTACTCATCAACAAACTTTTGCTGCTTGTCAGTTAATTTCATGTCATATCACCCACCCCCATATTTTAAGCATGAAAAAAGCACCCGAAGGTGCTTAGCATTCAATTAACTATTGATTCCTTCTCTGACAGCAACAAGAATTGTTCTATATGCTAATGCGACTTCTTCAGCGGTGAGTATTTCCTTTGCTACAGCAGATACTTGTGCAGCGGCAGATTGAGAGGTCGATAAGGCCACGCCTCTAGCTTTTATTAATTCCTGTGTAAGCTCGCCTGCAATTTCGTAATCGTATTTTGCCATTATTTGCACCTCCCTTCGACATCTTATTTCGATGTATAGGAAGTATTTTCCTGCAACTATATACCCATGTACCTTACTTCGCCGTCACCTCTGCAGTTTTTGGGGTTTAGATTATGGGGTCCATCAAAAAAGAGCCATAGAATTATGGCCCAATATTATCTACCTTCAATTGTAAGTTATCATTTTCTTATAAATAAATTCTCCGCCATCTGGTTTAATTATAAGGGTATCGATTTCTCCACCCACAGTTGGAAACCTTGGCTCAAATTTTAATTGATCTATTGTCGTTCTTATCAAATGTCTTGAGTAATCAATTGCATCTTGTAAATTCATATAGTTATATTGAGGCATATATTGTCCACTCGTAAGTCTATTAACAACTTCACCATCGCCATTCCAAGCAATCCCATAAATGACTTCCTTACTTTCATTCAAATTCATTCTATTAATATTTAAAGGCTCTTGGATGGTATTTAGTTCATATAAGAAAGGTTCGTTCCCATCATATCCAGCAATCATGAGATATACATTGACTTCCTTAGAAACCGACTTAAAATAAGTACCCAACTTCTCCGCCATTTCATATACAGTTTCCGAATGTTCCTCAATATCATTTTCTGCCTCGAATTGATTAATGAAATGTTCAATTGGCAAAAAATTTATATGTGCATTGCCCGCTGTCAAAATCCCTATTCTTTTATGGAGCAAAAATACCTTATTTGTCGAATCAGACTGTACATAACCAGGACCTGATGTCCTACTATCCCCAGACATTACTATTCCCGTTGGTGTATATACTGCATTAACTAATGTCATTTTCATTCCCCCTCAATGTAAAAATTCGACACCGATGGGGTTTTCCCTTTTGATTTTACGAAGTTGTTTTGAGCTCAATTAGCCGTGAGCTCATCGGCTGGCGTGGGTTTTTCACACACCATTCATTATAAGAGCCGAACCGTTAATAGGTTCCTCCTATATATAGGTGGCAGGCGTACGGCAAGATTAGACACATTGGAGAAATAGACTCATTCCCTTGTTAATCTCTACTTTGGTTGTAGCGCGATCCAGATAAGATTGTACTGTGCTTTTTTTAGTATCAAGTTCTTCAGAAATCTGTTTTAGTGACATTCCACAACCGTGGTGTAGAACGAAGCATTGCCTTTCTCTCTCAGATAAATTGTGCATGGCATCCTCAACAGCATATTGTTCATGAGGTTGCAAACATCGTCCTTCCTCTTCCTCCTGTTGAAACTCTACTTCATAGGCTGTGAGATATTCCATCCATGCAGGATCCCATACACTTGTTCGTTGAGCTCCAGATCTTCTATCAATCGTTCTACGCCATCCTGGAGGATATCCTGTTTCCATCCATTCAATTGAATAATCTAGATCACTTATAATTGCAGACATCATATTTTTATCTAATTTGATCGGTTCCATCTGCTTACGTAAGAGTTCACGCTCATTCCTATCTTTGGAGTCTTCTATTTTCTTCTTCAGTGGCTCAAGTTCTTTTTCCAGTGAAGCAAGCTTTTTATTTAACTTCCCTTTAGTGTTTTTATAACTCGCAATCAACGCCCGATCATTCATCATTAACCCTCAACTCCTTTGTGATATAATCGACTTGAGGATAAAATCTGCTATTGCCCTGACGCTTCAGGGCTTTTTTCTGTATAAATACCTTCCACCAACATAGAAAACATCTTCATGTTTGTACTAATAGGATATGTGTTATACGGATCTTTGAATCTAACCCAGCTCGGACCCCACGCCAATACATTCACAGGCTCTCCAGGGCTTGCAGTAAAGATAAATTGTCTATGCCCGTCCGACAATGCTTTTTGAGTGTCCTTGTATCTCATTGTCTGTACCCTCCCTCGGAAGGTTGATATGGGCATAGTGAGTGACCTCATGGAGTTCAATAAAGTTATTATCGTCTCTCCATACCTTTGTTTGGTTGTTATAGTCTGCTGTCCATATGCAATCCCCGTCCTCTAAGACGATATAATGGCCGGATTCTTTCGGTGGATTCTCCGGGTCATACTTTATCCAATTGATCATAGTGTCTTGTTCCTCTCTTTATGGGGAGCAGATTATGTAAACCTTATCTGGCCCCCGTTTCACTGGGATTATTCGGTCTGACTCGTTGGCCTGACGGCCTGATACAAAACTTCTCGCGTGATAAACTCATTCACTCTATCCAGTTCCATTTTTTCAATGACAACACGGTCAAACATATCAGCGGCGTGGAAATGGATAACTTCATTCGTGAATTCTCTGACCATTTCAGCAAATTCGTCGGGGCTGGCATATGAACTATCCCAACTTTCGCGTTCCGCCCAATCTGTCACATCTTCTGGTCTAATCGTGAACTGCTTGACCTTGCTAGTTTCAAGCTGTAGTAACCTCTGTTCGCAGCATTTGCAATGCGATCTTTGTGTGACGTAGTTAACGATTATTTTGCTCATATCCTCTTCTCCCCCTTATACCTCTGAATCTTCCAATGGCGAACACGTATATTCCACGGATATGAATACGTTCATTTCCTTCTCACACTTAGGGCATTCGACCGTTCTACAATCCATATCAGCGTTGCAGGCTCTGCGCCCTCCAAACTTATGACCGCAATATACACATTGGCATTGGTCTACCTGAACTGTTTCTTCGAACATTATTTCCATCGTGTATCGTCTCCTTTGATTGGGGTCTCAGCCCCCTACTTATAATTTTTCGATTTCTCGGTGGTAGAAAAATGTTCCCGGCTTTTCCTTGAGACTATAGGTATATCGCTGGATTTGCTTTGTGACTCTTACGATGGACCATTGATCTATTGTCACGGTTTCACCCGTTTCCTTTAACCTAACTTTTTCGCCATCGTCAAAATGTTCTTTCATGTGTCTCAGCCCCCTTATAAGTTCATCCAGCCCTGCGGCCTCCGCTGTCGCTAAGTAATGCGGTCGAATCGGAGGCCTGACGGCCGTTATAAGTTCAGTACAGCCAATAGTGCAGCCTTACACCGCTGTTCAGGCGTTGCGTGGGCAAATTGATAAACGTTATTCAGAGTTGTTGGCTCATGCAACATCAGTCCCATTACATTGTGAAGCTCAATGGCATAATCCTCTCGGAGTGGTGTGTCTTGATCAAATATGGACTCTACTTCCCATGCTGCGGATATGTCCGTTGAATATAGAGGAAATGGTACGTGTTTATAAAGAACTGGGCTAAAACCAAAGTTTGCATGGTTACCATCCGCACTAAAAGAGTGAATTACTGCTGGATTGACCCTCCTTATATCAGTCCATCCCAATACCTTCTCTGCAATCAAAGCATCCATCTCTCGCCCCGGCTTCATCCCTTGTATCTCTTCCCTTGTGAGTGTCATTGGTTAGCCTCCTTTGATTTCCGTTTTGCTTCATCCAACATTTCACCGATATAGGAACATTCATATCCGTCTGGATCGTTGAAAAGTGTGGGGTTGGCATCCATAAATTCTTTAGCTTCATCGCACATGTACCAATTTTGAAACTCTCCTTCATACTCACCCCTGTAATTCCAGCAACTTGAACCAGATGGGATTGTACGTCCTGTCGCAGCACATTTGTGATCCTTGCGCGTCTTATTGACTCTCGTTAGTTCGTTCCATGTACTCATTGGTTATCTCCTTCCTCAGGCAATACGATCTTTGCCCAATGTGTCACCCATGTAAGCGGAGTATCATTTATGTGCCATCCATAGCCACCGTCTGGGTGGATTTTTGCAGCATGTCTCGCAACTAATACGACTCTTCTTCCATCAGTTACAAGAGTGTCGGTGTGGCTCACAATGCTTCTATCGTGCCGATCATACTTAACCCATTCCATCATGATCTATTTGCCCTCCTTGGCTTCCAAATCCGGTCTGCACTCTGAACACCATTCATATCCTTCAACGGGCTTATTTCTTCCACAGCGGGCACAAGACTCTTCATTAAGCCAATCTATTCCCTCCTTGGGTGCTGGGGTATCTGGGTAAAGGGTGGATAAAATATCGTTACATTCCTCGTGAATTCCTCCGTAGTAGAAGTCATGAGCGCTGTTTTCTTCTCGAAGTTTTTCCACGAATGCTTTCAGCTGTTGTTCCCGTTCCTCTGCTGCCTTTGCCACACCATAATTGTGCATGGCCAGCATTCTCCATTCGTCATGCGATTGTTTCAACTGTTCATAGGTCATCGGCGGGTGTTGTGGTGTTTGTGTCATTGGGCTTCCTCCCCTACCTCGAAATGTTCTGAACGATACAATACTCCGTCAATCAGCAACCATCCAGGCTTGTAACGGCTTGCCTGATATTCCTCGCCAATCACAAGATCGTAGTTGTTATGCCATTGCGCATATCGTACTTTCATCTCTTATATCCTCCTTGTGAGAGAGTAGGTATAACTACTACTCTCTTAATGATCTCTTACGGCCCCCGCGTTGCTGGGTTTATTCTGTCGGACGATAGCCTAACGGCCTAATGTGCTACATCTTCGTACTGTAAATTACTTTTTCTCTATTTTTTCTATAACAATAAAGTCACTTTTGTCGAAATGCATTGCAGTTACTGGCTCGTACTCTCCGTTCTCCCAATCAGTGTCAAAGCGATCACGATCATCAATGTAACCTCCGAAAAAACTATCTTGTTCTATCCAGTAAATAAGTTCCTTGAATTTTTCATCATCTTCACCATGCCATCCGTATAGGCTGTAGCTATCAGGGCTATATGGCCAAGCTGCACCAACAACCTCAGTGTCATGCAAATTACGAAATGCTTCGGCCATCTTCTCTAGAACTTCATCCGATGGAGGTGCCGGATCATAATTAGCTTTAATTTCATCTGCGCTTTTGCTCGCAGTATTGAATCTCAATTTATAGATTTCCATGGTTAGTTCCTCCCTTAGTGGGAGAGGAGGGATACTCCTACTCCCTTAATGATCTGAATGATCTCTTACGGCTCGCGCCTATTCGGTCGTTACGGGAGCCTGTCGGCCTAGTGCATCATTTCTTCGGACTTTGCATCAGTATTGATTAAATTCTTTCAAGCTCACTGTGATAATAAAAACTCGCGCGCTCCTTCAATGTGTACGTGTACCTTTTAATCCCATTGCCCATCCTTGTTAGCGACCACTCTTTTATCGTGACAGTTTCGCCTGTCTCTTTTAACCGGACCTTTTCTTCATCCTCAAAATGTTCTGACAATTGTATCAGCCCCCTAATTTGCGCGAACTCTCGCCATCCTTCTTGTGAACCGTATGCATCAAACCTTAACTACACGCTGAAATTTTTCCTTAACAAACGTGTCCCCAGTATCTAAGTCTATAATTTCGTAATATTTATACATGTCCACGTACCACCACAGGGCATAGGATGCGTGTTCAAGTGTATTCCACACTGTTGCATCTTCAACATTGATTACATCCTCATATGGATGATCTAGTGTAGTGTCATCATGTTTCAAATAGGTCTCTTTCTCAGGATCTTTGATTACATATCCGCCAATCGTTTGCGGCTTACTCAATTATTTTCCCCCTTTGCAATATGCGTCTACTACTCTCTTACCTGGGATAGCGTGATATATGCCGCCTCTGCCCTCTCTCGGGGGCTGGCTTTTAACATAGATATGATTTCATCATCTTCCCATATATCTGCCGCCTCGTACCCGTTAACAACGGTTGCTAAGTTGTACAGATATCCTTGTGCATCTACCTCTATAGCCTTTGCCTGTACCTCTAGGCTGGCAGCAGGGTCATTGCAGTAGTTAGGAACGTCAGCCCATGCTTCAAGCTCCGTATTACGTTCTCCACCGAATACAATCTCCGGATATCCATCAGGAGCTGTTAATTCAAAATAGCATCTCTCTGCAACATCCTTGTCATAGTGGTAGTCATAGTGGTAGATTGTGTATCCCATCAACTCCGCCAGCGCCCGGTTAAGCTGCTGGTCTGTTAGCTGTATCTGTGTCATGACTCCTTGCTCCCTTCCTCAACCAATTCACCCATGCTTCCACCACTCTCATACCAATCAATCACCTTTTGTTGTCGGGCTATGGTCTGCTGTGCCTCTGCTAACTCCCTCACAACCTTGTCCCTCTCAAGTTGCCAGTATTTTAATTCTCCACCGAGCGTCTCATTCTGTTGTTGTGACTCTTCTAGAGCAACCAGCAACTTCAAAAGTTCAATATTCGTTATGTTAGCTGAGCAATTTCCGTATATTGTTTCAGATTCTTTTTGCGCATCACGTTTGATCTCTTCTATCCGTTCTGGTGTCAGCATTGAGATTCCCCCTCACCAAGTAATTGAATTAATAGCCCTTCTGCAAATTCTGCTGCTTCCACTTCTTCGCTTGGAAGTAGTTCTCGGATATATCTATGCCCAGCCCGGAATGTTGCCAGTTTGCGTATCGCCTCCCATACTTGCGCCCATACACCAACGCCGAATTTTTCATATAATGGGCCTTTATACTTAGCGTATAGATCAGCTAAAGGACTCTTTGCCGCAGAGTGGCTCACTCTTAAATCTTGCTTGGTTAGGTCTCTTAGGATTTCAGCTTTTATATCTGCTTTGAGCAATGCAAGCTGTTCTGGTGTCATGCTGGGTAAGGAAACTTTTCCTGATTCACTCATAGTTGCACTCCTTCCCAATTCCAGAGCCCTTGCTGTCCCTTTGCTGGGATAGGCTCAGGTAGTAGCTGAACGTTCGTTGTTTCCCAGGCCGAGCGTCCAGAACCAAACCAGCCAAAAGCTAATTCTTTATCTAGGGTGCTGAAGTGCGTCTTCCGAGTATCTGATTCTAATGCAATCACACCGCCCAACACATCACGACGAATCTTGAAACATTCCTTTAAATCAGATACAGCTACTACCGCCCCAGTAGGCAAGTTATCCGCTGTGTAGCCATGGCGTGCAAGTGCCGCTTTAATTTTAGGCTCTTCACAAGCGTCCTTATCGATTTTCTTCCCTGCATGGATTGCGAGTGGACCCCGGTGCTTTGTAGCCCAACTGCGCGTTTCAAAACGTTTCTCCCCGAGGGCAATCAATGTCGCCCAGGGCTGTATAATGGTTATTGCTTTCATACTGGTTATGCCTCCCCTTGGATAAATCTTTTCGCGAATCTCAATTGCTGGTGAATATAAGGATCAGTCTCACTACCTCCAGCAGCCAGCCAATCTCCGATCCGAGTATTTATGTCTTGCAGCACTGCAAAGGGTAGCAAATGGGCTATCTTGCAAATTTCCTCCATGGGATTAATGCTTATCGTCTCCTTTATAGGGGGGCTATTTACGCCCCACCTTATATCAACAGAATCAATTATTAAGAGAAAGTCACTTCTGGTTCTTTATCTGGTTTAACTTCATCTCCATCAGAATCAGTATCAAGAATAAGCTTTGTACCATTTTGATTGAGTTTCATTAGGAATATAGAAAACTCGTCCAAGTGTCTTAGTGAATTTATATCTTGAATAGAATTGCGTTCAATCGTCCATTCGCCTTTATCGTATTTAGGCCATGTGTGAATTCGGATTTCGTAATTCATTTTCTCGTCATGCTCACATTCAAATACCAAAACTGCATGCTTCATGCTGCTCCAAGACCGCTCTTCGTTGTATTCAACTTCAAAACGTACATCCACATATTCGTAGCTGGGCTCATCATCGTAGCAAACCTCAAGACCATCTGTTTCAACGTTTTCTTCTACATATTTCTTCCAGCGTTCAAACAATTCAGTTACCTTAATGGTTTTCATTTCATCTGGAATCATTAAATTCTTAAAGTTTTCCAACATCTTTTTGTTCTCTAGCGCCGAACTTTTCAGCACATCCACTAAAACAGAATCCAGCTTAGTGATGTATTCGCTATAATCGTAATTTTCCAAATAAGGAACCATTACAGATTTAACTTGCTTTTCTATAACCTTTGTTACGTCTCCATAAGAGCCAAGTAGATCTTTAAGAGCATTTTTAATTCCGTTTTCTAATTGTTCTGCAATCAATTTCTCGATCGTGCCATCCTCTAGCTTTTTAGAAATAACGTCCTTAATGCTTTTTTCCAATGACATATATTTCGCTCCCTTTAATTGAATTATTTGTTGTGCAGTTGCGTCTTCTGCATATATTTTTTTTGCTATCTTTTAAACTCCCAACTCTCGCATTTCTGCATCCTCTGTAGCATCTAACGTGATTGATGGCATGCCATCCCATAACTCTCGAATCTCATTAGCCTTAGCAATTACTGCTGCTTTCTGCTTTGGTGTTAATACGATATCCATAGCCTCTTGATAATGGTTTTCTGCCTTGGTATAAGCTCGGGTATGCAGTACATTCATGTAGCGCCAAAACTTATCGTTACTCAAAGATTTGATTCGTTGGAAGTGTCTGCGACGTTCAGTTTCTGTCATCAATACCACCCTTTACTCGTTGTTATATGAATTAACTAATCTTCAAATCGGTCATTAGGATGGTAAGATCCCTGTGCTGCATAGCCATTAAGAGCATCAGTAAACATCGCGGTGAAGATATTCAAATCCTTAGTTTCAAACGACTCCAGCAATCTAAGCTCCTTTGCTCGAAGCTCTCGACCGGCTGCCGTTGCGATTAGATCCGCTATAGGTTCAATCTGCTGCAATCGTTCTTCTTTTACCTTCTCTAGTTCCATCTGCTTATTTAGCTTGTGATTGTGTTCGTCCCAATCTTGTTCATCAAACCAAAAGTAATCGCCGTATTTATTCCAAAATACTGAAATCCAGTACTGCAAGAGCTCTTCATCCGTTTGGATAATGTCATGGCAGACCCCACAAAGGCGTAATCCATTTGTCTTAACTCCCCTGCCCTTTCTTCCTCGTGGCATTACATGATGTGTTGTTGTATCCGGGGCAGTTTTACAATGTGAACATTTACCGTCAGCCTCTGCAATCAATTCCTTAATTACTGCCGCTGGAAACTCACAGCGCTGTTTTGAACTTTTACCTGGCTTGTGTTCTGCGAATATCTTTTGCTTCAAAGGAGATACCTCTTTCTTCTCCTTCTTGCGCTGCCCTAGGCTGTTTGTCTTCTTAGGTTTCTCTTCTTTCTTAGGCTTCCAAAATGTTTGATGGGTCACATTTACCCACCTCCTCGTTTGCTCTCCGTAGAAGTACTCTTTCTTCTAAGTAGTTTGTTTTCTTTCGATTAATTTCGTGAGCTTGTCTATGGTAAAAAGGTACGTACCTGTAATCATCTTTGATTTCTACTCGATAAATGAAGGCCACTGGATCTTCGCGATCTTTAACTGGTGCGCCCAGATCAGCGCAACGTTTACGGGTTAATACTATTCCATCCGCTGGCAGTGATCCGTACCATCTGCCCGTTAATGAACCAGTAGCATCAGGAATAAAACACGATGCTCCGGTATCCATCATTTCATTTTTAGTGAAGTATCCTTTTCCGTTTGGCAATTAGGATCACTCCTTTTAAGATGGGACAGCCGAAGCCGCCCCAGTATGTTTTGTTAAGCGATAATGAATACTCTTCCAGATTCAATATCTTCTTTAAGTGATTGCATTAAATATTCTTTGATGTCTGCCATTGCCTGCAACTTCCAAGCTCCTCCATCTGCTTCAAACAACGCAGCTCGTGGACCATCCTGCATGCGGAAGACAAAATCACAAGTTGGTTGTGAAATCTCAACAAAGGTGCGGAACGGTTTTAACGTCACTGGATTAGGGACTTTAACATCTGCTACCGCTGTGATACCTGTTTTCGCGGTAACACTTTGGGAGATACCATCATCTCCGGTGGTTTTCACGTTATCTTCTTTGATATTCCCTACTACTTTTAGCAGAGTGTCGCGATCCGCGCTCTGAACAAAGCATGATTGCAGGAGGATATTGAATTCTTCGACTGATAAAAAACTCTTGAAGGGAATGCTTGGTAACAACGCTTCGGCTTGAACAAGTACGTTACGACGCTTGTCCCGGTTAAATGTACTCAAGACCCTAACTTCTGTTGGGCTTTCGATATGAACTAACACCGGAGGTTGCTGGTCATAATCATTTTGGATGTATTCTACGATTCCGGATAAATTGCGAACCTTGAGGGTTGTTGTAGTTGCCTCCGCGACTAATTCCAAATTTCCGGTAGCATAAGTTTGCCCTCCGACTGGTATAATTCCTTTATTACCAAGCCCGACGATATATTGAAATGCTTCTTTTAACATGAATGATTCCTCCTAAGGGATAAATAGATTATTTGAAATTAACTACATTACTTTCCTTTTGCTCTACTTGATTAACTTTGTTACCTCTATCGTCAGCTACATCCCCGTCATTATCGATCATCATCTGATCCTTAACGCCAGACACAAGTTCCGCTGCCCGCGCTTTACCTTCGTTATCCATTCCGAAGATAATTGTTGTTGATACTCCCTTCGCTGGTGCCAATGCTGTTTTCACATCAATATCAACAGACCCTATCTCTCGCTTTTCATTAGGCTTTATTGCAATGGTCAGTGTTAACTTGCGAACGTTCTTCCAATTAGTGTTTGGGTCCAAAACGTTAGCGGCCAGTTTTTGCATTTCAATGTTCAGACGTTCACCGACAGCACCCTCAGCTAGATTATTAAAGTTAATTTCTTTACTCATATTTAAATCCTCCATTATCTAAAATTTGTATATACGGGTACACCAGTTCGATTTTTCGCTATGGAGGTGCCCGATCCCCTGTCATACTCGGGGTCTATGCCGTTTCCGCAAACCAGATTTTATCTACTGCAGCCAAATAATCAAGAGGAACACGGCCTGTCCTAACTTCAAATGCGTCAATCTCGAAGTTATCCAATGTCATGCTTTTGCGTCCGCCCCTGGAAGCCTCAACCTTGTATGCACGTAATGCTGTGAAGGGTAAAAGGTATGTTTTACGTTGTTTTCTAAACTCGACTAGTACGAAACATAGAGCTCCGAACTTATGACACTTTTCTAAATGTTCGTACTGATGATCCTCAACCTTTTTTAGGTCAAATCTATCAAGCTCTTGGATTGACTTAGCTTCGAAAAAAACAGCTCTTCCACGATAGATGCCATCGTAATCAACAGTTGATTTAGCTTCAAAGAATCCAGCAAGTACTTTTGTTCCTTTACTCTTTGTTACCTTTACTGGCGTTGATCGCTTATTGATGACGGCTAATTCTCTATGTTCATAGGATTTATTTGTGAAATTAATTAAGTTTTCAAAAGCTGCACCTCTATTTCCTTGAGCCATCTATACCACCCTTTCTAGGAGTCCGCGGCGGATCAAGTACATAACGCAAATCATCAATCATCAGTACACTCGGGACTTCCTTGTGAATTTTAACTACCGTTGCGATCTTTTTATATTTTTTACCAACCTCGTAATGTGTCATTTCGAATCTTTCCTCGCTCTTTTTGGGGTTTCTAATTCACGTTTTTTCAGCTATTTGATCAATCATGTCTTCAATCTTTGCCCGTACAACTTTTTGACTAGTTGATAACCCAACACCTGCAGTAGATGCCTCTGAGATAATTTTAGCTACGATATGGTCAGCTGCGGCCAGATGTTCAAAAAGTCGATATTCCAAGGATTCAAAGATTCTATCGAATTCATTTAGCAAGTATTTCTCCCGGCGTTCAGCAGCAGTCATAATCACCACACCTCTGAACGTCTACGATTGACGAGCACCATTATGAGTTTTTTTATTTTTTCTCTGGCTATGAGTTCCATGGCAGCGTGGATTCTTATGTCGTAATCAAGATATTCATTGTTGATGATCTCTTTTAGCTCTGTATCCGTCCTCCAGCTTAGAAAGTTCATTTTCTTCCTCCAATCCGAATGCTACCCGACCGCGGCGCAGCCACTCTTCAAAATCAAGATCATACAGATCATAATCGTCTATCTTTTCCATAAGCCCTCCTTAGTCAACAATCTTTGGTCGCTCACGACGATAGCTACTCGCCCTATTTAGAACAAATGTACAAGATCCTATTATCCGATCCATACAGCGTCCATCAACATCCAGTGGATTATCGTCCTTATCACATGCAAACCATGCGTCTAGCCGTTCTGGATCCAAATTGCTTGTGTAAATAGTCTTTTTCCCTTGCCGTCCGTTAATAACAGGAAAGGCGATCGATTTAAATTCATAATCCGTAAGATGTCCGGTCCCAATATCATCTAAAACCAAGAGATCCACATCCACAGCAGCCCGTACGATAGCACCTATATCGATGCTTTTATCCTTAATTGACCTCCTAGATAAATCAGCAAGTTTCGGCCAATCCAAGAAGAGTGTAGGCCATCCGTCCGCGTCTAGGGACCGTTGAATCGCTCTGGCTAGATGGCTCTTACCACTGCCAACGCCACCGAAGAAAACATAACCGTTTTCCTCACTTTCAAAGTTCACATAGAATTTTTTCGCTATTTGATAGCATTTTTCTGATCCCGGCCGTTTGACGAAATTCTTAAAGCCGGCAATGTTTAATGAGTCCGGTATCAAGTTGTAGCGGTTAAACGTCTTCTGAGCAGCCAGCGTGCGCCGCTTACGTTCCTCGATTATTTTCTTTTTCTTATCCGCCTCAATTTCGCATTCACAGTGAATCGGCAAGAGTTTAGTACGCCCCATTACCTGATACTCTTTGTATCCCAAGAGCTTTCGGCAGACAATGCAGCATCCCCAATGCTCCCAGGTCGGTTTACTCAATAATAAATTCTGAGTATTTACCGGTAGCGCCTGAAGGACGTTCACCGTCTTCATCAATCGCCCCTCCCTCCAAGTAGTCTTTATAAGTTCCAGCATTGAGGTATGTGGTAGGCATCTTAGCATAACTACCATCTTTGCCGATCGTTTTAAAATCTTTGGCGTAAGCTTCCGTGCATCTGATCAAATCTTCCCGTTCGGCAACTTTGACTTTCTTTTTCCAAGTTTCGAATGCTTTAGCTTTATCCCTACGCCTGTTCTTCGGGAAGACTTCCCAAAATCTCAGAAAATCAGGATGGTGATTATCAGTGGGTGGATCTGCCGGAGGCGGATCATCACACAATGGTTTTATATCTTCTTTTATTTCCTTTCCTTTACTTTCCTTTAATGCATCGTTTTTTGATGCGTCCGCATATGCATTCGCATCATTTTCGTATTGCGTTCGCTTTTCTCCTTTAGATAAATCCTTGCTGGGCGTGGATTCCTTGCTCCATCTAGCCTCAGCCGACCTGCGCGCAGCCTCTGATTTTTTGTCGCGTTTTTCCATACGCCGAAGTAGCGAATCACTCCAAAAACACGTTTCATCACTTTTAAACAGTCCGAATTCATGAATGCAATCTCGTATGAATTCTTGCGCTTTTTCAGGTTCGCATTGCATTTGTGATGCGAACGCATGATAAGCGTATTTCGAACGCATCTCCATTTTGTAGTCCTCAGACTCTCGCATCATCTCCACTAGAATCCAAAACCAGGCATACCCCTCCGGCCCATAGACGCCGCGCATTGCTGTTATTTTGGGGTCATGTCTAGCGTTATAGTCATGGGAAAAGTAATACGCCTCTTTCATGTGATCACCCTATTCTGTATTTCTCACCCGGTCTTCTAACTTCCATTCATCGCACCAATCAGACACTTATAATCACAGCACAACCCCTTATGACCGTATTTAACAACTGCTTGTCCGATTGGTATCTTTTTCCGACACTTAGGGTTAATGCAATTCCCAAGTGATTTTTGTTTAGGTTGGTATGTTGTATTGGAAGATTTCAATTTATGCTGTAACTCAAAAATCTCTTTTTCTATTTTTTTAACTCTTTTCTGAGAAAGCTTAGGATCTTTTTTTAGTTCGGCGTTAAGTTCTTTTAATCGTCTCCTAATAGCTGTAGCTTCTAAAACCTTCATGGCAGATTCGTCTTTCATCAATCCCCACCTCCTAATGTGTTCATATCAACCCGTACTCTTAATCTGAGTTCATAAATGTACTCACGGAGAGAAGAAAACTCATTCTTCCACATCATCTTTTCTTCAAGAGCTGTAGCCTCAACCATTCGCAAGTCCTCAATAGCAAGATCGCCGGCTATCTCTTTCTCTCCGCGCTTTGCTTCCTTCCTAGCTTTGGCATAAGCTATTTTACGGGCAGCATAGATACGAGCATGCTCACCGTCTCTAACAGCCGATACTCGTCCAATAAGCATGTGAGCCGCTGTAAGCAGGCGTATTTTTTCCATGATTGCTCCAGGAGCATTGTCATCGTAAGCGTCAGCCTGAGCGCGTAATTTTCTGATATCCTTGATATACTGCTTAATATCAATGTCCATTTGACTCAGCTCGATCTTTTATTAATTTGTTACCAAAGCAATGATAATTACAGATATGACCGCCATGGGCTGATAGATGTACCTGGCCTTCAGGAATAATTGTCTCGCAGGCTAGACAGCTAAAATTACCGTTGGTCCAGCCTGAAGTTACTTTCTCACGCTGTATCTGACGCTCTAAAAAGTCTCTTCTCCTTTGTTCTGGAGTTCTCATCCATTCCGGATAATTCATCGTTTTTAAAACAAGGTCTAGCGACTCTTCACGCATGTTCTTTACATATTTAGAGTGATCTATTGCTGCACGTTCTTGAGCCGTGAAATCCATCCCATCAAGGATGGGATCGGCATAGGGTTGGCGCTTATGCATAGATAGAACTGCATTAAATAAACTTGTAGATTGGATTGTAACCTTATATTTCCGACCAGTTACATCCACCATGAGTAAATTCCAATCTTTAGCTTGCATTGCTTTTTCCTCCAAACCCTGATAAACTGAACTTAATATTTTTGGTAAAGCTACAGTCCACGGCTCCTAACCCGTTGGGCTGTTTTTCGTTTATCCACAAAGCGCTGCTCGTTCTGCGGGACTGCTCCAAGCAGCGAGTAATTCGTCACGATACAAGCGGAACATTTCGATAGCGTGCTCCTCATTGATCTCATCGCCCCGCAGTTTCGCATCTTTGCTGGCCTCAAGCCAGCATCGCATTTGATATCGACACTCTTTTAAATCTTTCATATGTGACCCTCACCTTTAAACTTATTTATAAAATAGCCAATGCCCTTACCTGTAATCTTAGTTGTACGAGTAATCTTCACACCTTCACTTGCGCTACTGCGTTGACCTACCTTGATTTCCATGATTTTAAGTTCCATTGATTTTTGAGAAGGCAGATTATAATCTGAACCTTTTCGAGTTATTAAATATCCGTTATGCCTCAACCATTCAAAAAGCCTTTGCTCCCCAACATCGATATCATTTTGTTTGAGTATTTTCGATAGTTCTCGTACGAGCACAGAATTTTCTGATACCTCAAGCGCCTCTGCAAAGACTACCTTCGGACGATCCAGTTCAACCTTTGTTTCTAACGCCTTTCGCGCTTCTCGTTCTTCCTTGAGCTTAGTTGCTGCTTGAATGAGTAAGTCGGGATTATTAAGTAAGTCATCAGTAGCATACATGCCAGTTTTACGAATAGCCGGAAGCACCTCGTGAGTAACCCATCGTTTGAATCGCTTGGCTTCCGGCTTGCGACTACCGAGTATGAGGGAAAATAACCCCGGTTCATTCACAGCCATCAAATCTTGCTTTCCACCAGGGGTGTCGGTTGAAACTACTCCCTTTTCATCATCATCGAGACGACTGAGCGCATCTCGATTATTAGAAATCTCAAGAACAGAACAAACGTCTCGGGCAACCCACCATGGAGTCCCATCTTTCGAAACAACCCTTACTGCCATTCCCGAAAAATCAAAAGTTTGAAATTGATTCATGTTGTCACATCCTTTCTAGTAGGTATTTCAATAATCAAGCACACCCGATGTATCCGAATTTCTTTCCACAAATCTTCAAAATACGTTTATACATGACTCTTTCACCTCCCTTTACTCCTAGCTGATCTCCTATCTTTCGCGTTAATGGAGTCACTAGGGTATCCGATATTTAATCGCTGAATTGGCGTGTGTCCTTCTAGATTCTTGTTTGCGGCTTGAGGATCGTATCCGATACTTTGCGGTTTACCGAATCTCCCAAACAGTTCTTTGCGCTCCATTTCATGAGCAGTGCGGCAATGATTGACTGTGATTACATCACCTGTATGACCACAATTGGGATAAGGGCATCTGACTGTACTGCATATGATTACTGTCACGTAACTAAACCTCCTTACCTTCACCTAGAGAAGTTATATATCTTACTTCTAAGTCATCAATGAGTGCTAACATATCCGGACGATCAATATTGTAAAGACGAGCTCGATCGATGAAGTCTTGCATTTGTTCTGGTGTGCACCCACGATCTAAACAGTTTTGCAATATACTTACCAGATCAGGGTATCTACTTTTCTTTTTACTCATGGGGTATCTCCCTTCAGGTATAAAACCCTATAATGTGGTTATGATGGCTGATAGATCATCGTGGTTGCTCCTCAAGCCACTCTTCCAAAAAACGCCGTGTTTCTCTTGCAGGAAAAAACCACTTCCCCCCAATCTTTCGTTTTGGAAATCGAGGGTCGAAGAAGAAAAGAGATTGTATTGTATTCCAAGAAAGACAAGTACGACGCTTAAGTTCTGATGTATCCCAAAAAACATATTCGGAGTCAACTTCTTTAACAAGCAACTCAATTTGTTCACGACACATTTTCATGACTTCTGTTTTATTCACGTTTACTGAAAGAATGTTATTCACTTGTCACCTCCGAACTACTTAGTTCCTTTATAGGAACACTCACCTCAAAAAAAAATTCCTTCGGGATACCAAAGTGCTCACAAAGGATCCTTGCTTCTCCCAAAGAGAAATCACCTCCAGTTCCATTTAGTTTTTGATTAATCGCACTTACAGTTTTCCCGATCACCTGTCCCACTTCAATCTGAGGGATGTTCTTCTGATATAGAAAAACTTTGATCTTCGTGTATGGCTGTCTTCTGCGATTTGCATTAGGCGACATTGTTGCCATTGTTGCCCCTCCTTTCGTTCCTTAATAGGAACAACCTCAGATTAAACCAACTTATCTGCACTGTCAACACCTTTTGTTCCTAAATAGGAATAATATTTTATCACACTGTTGCATTATAGGAACGAAATATGTATTATATTAGATGTACGTAATATTAAGAAGGAGTGGCGTTCCAATGTTTGGTGATCTCTTAAAAAAACTAAGGTCAGATAGAAAATTGAGTTTAGACCAGTTCGTAAAGGAAATTAACAGCAGGTATTCCACTTCCTTCAGCAAGAGCATGGTTTCTAGATGGGAAAATAATTTAACTGATCCGAAAATGGAATCAGTACGAATCATTGCTGATTATTTCGATGTGTCTTTGGATGTTCTACTCGAAAACTCATCAGACGACAAAAATAAGGAGCAATTCGAGTTTGAATCTTTTATTAACGATCCCGAGAACAACTTATTTTTCAAAGAGCTATTGGATGCCCCAGAAGAGAGAATCAAGGAACTAAGACAAATATGGGAAATTATCAAACGCGCTTCTGAATCTGATGAAAAATAAATCCCGTAGAATCAGCTATTTTGTTGATTCTGCATACCCATAAATACGAACATACGATCTGAATAGGAGGCTCTTATGTTTAAATATTACAAAGAAACCCACTTAGAAGAGTTTGTGAAGCACCTTTATATTAAAAATGGCATTCATCTTCCAGGAGATATCGCAGTCTCAGCTATCGCCAAAAAATTAAATGTCACTGTAACCTATGTAAAGGTGCGAAGTACTTCTCATCAAACTAAAAAAGGTAAACTGTTAATTTTTTTGAATGATCAAAAAACATTACAAGAACAAAGAGAAGACTTTCTTCACGAGTTAGGCCATCTCCTAAGGCATTCAGGCAACCAAAATTTACTACCTAAATCCTTTGTTAAATATCAGGAAGACGACACAGAACAATTTAAAATTTATGCTTTGATGCCTTTCTTCATGATTAATCAAATAATTCTCTCTCCAGACCGCAGACAAGCTATAGAGCAATTATCAATTGTCTTCTCAGTTAACTTAGAATTAGCGCAAAAGAGGTATGAACAAATTTTACGGAGGGAATTCGAAGGGGGTATGAATGCTGAGATTTCGAATGCAATCCAGCCACGAAAGGAGGTGAATACTACCGTGAACGACGAGGTGGAGTTTGCTGTGTATTACGATCCTTCTGGAACAACTGACGGGCCCTCCCAACTTATAGTCACTCTGGATGAATGGACATTAATAAACTGCCGCGAAATTGAATTACCCATCGGAGAGCGACTTCCTGAGATTGATTTGGATGAAATGCAGCGAATTGAATGCATGTCAACCTTTAGTAGTGACGTTATTTGTTTCGATGGTATTCTTACATTACAGGTCCACCAACTCTTGTACAGACACGGTTTGAAGAAAAGGTGTTACGTTATTCATATGCACGATGTAGATATGAAGATCGCTCGCGATCAAATAATGACTAGAAAGTTATCATGGTAAGGAGGTTGTGTAGATGGCCTATTACAGAAAACGAGGTTCAACTTGGGAGTACCGAATTAAGTTCACAAATCGTAAAACAGGTGCTCAGGACGAAACATCTAAAGGGGGGTTCAAAACCAAACCAGAGGCAGTGCTAGCTGCTGCTGCTGCACAACTGGAAGTTGAATATTATGGATTTATGCCTGATGGCAATGAACTTGTGAACAAATACTTCGAAAAATGGCTTGAGGTGTATAAAAAGCCTAATGTTAAGCCTATTACGTACACGGTTCAGGAACGAAATGTACGCTTGAATATTCTGCCTCGCTGGGGTCATTTAAAAATCAAAGAAATCACTCGTAATGAGTATCAGGAGTGGATAAACGAATTGCGGGGGCATTATAGCGAAGGGACTGTTCGGCGGATACACAGTATCATGAATTGTGCAATGAGCGATGCCGTTCATGAATTTAATATTATCCGTGAGAATCCTTTGCAAAAAATTAAAATACCCAAAGAAACTGAGGATAAGAAGAAAGTGAGTTGGTTTAGTCGGGAGCAATTAGATATGTTTCTTACTTCAGCTCGACCAGTCAAAAATTCAAAATATAAGGAATCGAGACAATATGAAACGCTCTTTACACTGCTTGCTCGGACAGGAATCCGGATCGGTGAGGCACTAGCTTTAACTTGGGATGACATTCAACTGGACATGCGAACCTTATCTATTAGTAAAACTCTCGTTTATCCCCTAAATACTAACCCGTACATCTCTACACCAAAATCTAAATCGAGCAACCGGCTTATAAAGCTGGACGAGCCTACGATTAAAATTCTTAGGCGGCACCGCATTAACCAGAAAGAAGTAGTTCTTCGATACGAAAACTACAAAGCCTCTAAAGACAATTTAGTCTTTTCGCAACATGACGGTAGATGGCTTAGGACAAATGTTGTGAGAGATTATTTTAAGGCTGTATGTAAACGTGTCGCTCTACCCATATTGTCACCTCACGCCCTCCGGCATACCCACGCTGTGCATCTACTGGAAGCTGGGGCCACAATAAAATACGTGTCCGCTCGTCTTGGACACAAGAGTGTCAAGATCACAGCGGACACGTATCTGCATATTACTGAAAAAATTGAAGATGATGCTCTCACTCTTTACGTAAACTACGTAAATTAAGCAAAGGGGGCAAAAAGGGGGCGGTCACCACCTTTTAAACCAGAAAACCCTTGTAAATAAAGGTTATCCTATGCTTCCCTCCATCTCGAACTTGAATAACTACGTCTATCACAGCATATATTATAATAGAAGAAACAGCATTTTACAGCGATCTCTTCTATTATACATTTCATGCCATATCACAGATTTCCACTTTATCTCGGCACGAAATCGGCATGTTTTATATCAGTTCTACTAGTATCAATACTTACAAAATAATTGGCTGAAGGTGTAATTACAGATACTTCTACCAGTGCTTTAATTCCCTCAGATGAAACAATAGCTGCTGAAAGTAGCTTAATAAGATCTACGCTTATATCCCAAGGTACTTGTATTTTGTGTTTTTCCATCTACGATGCTCCTTATATTTAATCATGACAGTTATCGTTAATTAATGCGCCAATTTCTCATTCTACTGAAATGCATTAAGGGTACATTTTATGGTATAATTCGCTCGAACGTCTTCTCCTTAATAACATAATGGGAGGTTGTTATGGCAGCACTTCGAACCGGGAAGTGCCTGTTAGGTCAAATACGCCAAAAGGCTGGTCTCACTCAAAACGAGTTATCTTACAAGCTTTTGTCGGAAGTCGGGGTGTCCATTGCTGCGCCAACTATCTCCAAATACGAAAATAACCGCTTGGAGATCCCAATTGTAGCAATGAGAGGGCTATGTATTGTACTTGGTTGCACGGAATCCGACCTCTATGAATGGCCGTTATGACTAACAGGACGGAGTAGAATTCTGCTCCCCCGATAACCGAAAGTTGCACATGACAGAAAGTTATTTTTCGTCAACAATAATTTGTAGCGCGAATGAGGATATGAAATCATAAATAGTGTGATATATTGAAATTGTAAATTTTAGAATGCTTTCATATTAAGGGCTTGTCTGCCAGGGCAAGCCCTTAAACAATTTTGATCCACTGTTATTCACGACCGGAATTGTAGGGTTTATTTCGCGAAAAGATTTATACCCCGAACTAGACATAGTACAACTCTTCGTATATTTATCGATATTTGTATCAAAATACGCTAACTTAAAATCCTTATCTACCGCTTTTATTTTATCTACGTTTGCCAACACCCCTCGATCTAGTCTCATAAAATTCAATCCAGCCTTCTTGAAAGCTGATTCCCAAAATCTCAGAGGTCCAACAGCAACATAATGGTTTTTTTCAGTGTGAACCGCGATGTTAAGTCGATTATCAAATTGCATACACAATATCTCATCGACTCGTATCTGTTTCATACCTGCGCCATCTTCATCTTCAGTAACTGTTAGATAGATCATTTGCCCCTCCTTTTTTTTGCAACCATACTGATTTTTGTCAACATTTTTTCAAACGTTGAATTAATATAATTTAATACCATATTCAGGGATTAGACAATCAAAATTGGGATTCTCAATTTACTAAAACTAGTATACTTTTTTCGACATTTTACGCAAAACAAAAGAGGCCTCTAAAGCCTCTTTCTGCTGCAGTTTATATGACACAAATGCGTCCATTCATTCCGATCAATTCGTCTCGAACCTGCCGGTACCGATGGTACGCAATAGTGCATTCTTTTCCGGTGTTCCGTCCGGCAAACATCAATGTTTTTTCTTCTTCATTAATCCCGGCTACTTTATTGACATTCACTACAGTCCCTCTGTCAATAAGTTTGAAATGATAGCCCGAATTATTGAGCATATCAATCCAATATTTTATAGATCCCATCGCGTCGAAATCTGCCGTTGATGTAACTATCTTAATATGCATTTTTTCCGGTTTGCTTTTAAAATATAGTATTTCATCGATTTTGACAGGTATCAATCCGCCGGTTCCATGAATGTCATTTGTGACTACAAGATGATCCATATTTAAAGCCCCCTACTTCTTTAGTAACTGAGCAGGAACTTTGCCCTTATAAATATACAAGAAGCTGTTTGTGCTAACAGTAAAATCAGCGACAGCGTACAACATATTTGCGATTAAATTCATGAATTTTTCACCTCCTTTCCAGGAATCAAGAGCAGTACTTGTACAAAAAAACAAAGTGCCAGTGTGGTGGATGTGAAAATCAAGTTGGTTGCAACAACCGCGCTTGCTGCTAATTTCATTTTAAAAAAATGTTTCGGGTCAATGCGTGACTGCCTCTCAATCCCCTTTGGTGCCAATACTATAACAACAATCAGTGCTAAAACAGTAATAATTGTTGTGGCTCCATCAGACAAGTGAATTAAGCTAATCCCTGTGAATAGCAAAGTACTGACTAATACACACCATGTTCCAGATTGAAGATGCAATCCACCCGTTAGTTGCCGTAGAATAGCAAATCCAATAAGAGCTATAAGTGCTGAAATTGTGCGTCCTGTCCCAATTGAAACGAGTAACGTAAGTGTAATAATAGACACCGCATTCAGAATAATACCTAGCGAAAATTTCAGTACCTCTTCAGTCGCAGGATGATCAGGAATTGATTTCTTAATACGAATGGCTAAAATATTCGATATTTTATCAATCATAGAAATGTTCCTCCCTTACAGAGTAATATATTAACATCATTAGAGCTGCTCCAAAAAAAATAATATTGAGCCAAATGTCTTGTCTAATCATGATGATTGAAAATATAATCAAAAAAATCAGCATTAATATTATAACAATAGTGTCTTCTCTTTTTAACCGAAGTCTTTCAAATTCAAAGGTGAAGCCTATGCGATTTTTTAACATGAACCACGAAATAAAAATTAATATAATTGCCGTCATTGCTTGTGTTGTGTAACCATGAAAGAGCGTGGATTGTGCGTTTACTATGGACCCGAATACCGTGAATACAACTAGGGTTTGGGCAATTGCGTAAGCCATGTATCCCAATATAGCGATGATGCCTGACCACAATACCGGTATCTTAATCACCGTTGTAAGCAGTAAGATAAAAAGCAAGATATTTATTACCGGTACCATGTAGTTCAACTCCAATTCATTTCGTAAAACAAAGCTTTGTAAGCTCATAAGCAGGATTATAAAGAGCGCTGGCCATATTTTCGCTAGTGGGTTCATCCGAAATATAGACATCATTATGAATAGGATGCCAACACCTTCTATTGTCGAAAACAATAAAAATCCTACCGCTTCTGAAATCATTGTTCTACACCGCCTGACATAATTTTCATTTATTAGTCCAATTATATAACCTGCTTTGTTTAGCGTATACTACTTATTTACTATGATATAAACCTATCAGGCGGTGGTATTTCAGTGTCTCTTTGACACTCTCCCAGTTGTCCGAAGTTCTTCCATTTGAACACGAATCTCTTCCTTCCAAATCAGATCACTAGTCTGATTAGCTAATCGATTTAACTGCTGTAGCCTGGCAACTTCCCAAAGATAGTTGGAATTTGCTTTAAGACAGATATACATTTCTTCCATTTCCGGATCAGTTAATGGACGGTTGAGATTGATGGTCCATAGTTCGGCAAGTCGATCATGACCAGACAACATATCTATCACTCCTATACATGTGAGGGCGCGCGCTTCCCTCGTATGGCGGATACCGCGACCATCCCGGCACGATTCATCCGGTAGGTTTCGACCAGCCCCACAGCTGGTCCAAGGCGCTCTCAGCGCTCATCAGGCGGATATTGTATGAGTTCGTTGTGAAGTGTATCAAGCGCATCGAGGACAATTTTCACATTTCTTATTTTAGAGAATGGTGAATGCTTGGCCTGAATTTCATTTCGTATAATTCCTATTGCAGTTGCATAATGAGATCCGTCTGATTCTCGCAATAATTTCAGTACAAATTCGGGATCGATCTTCATTTCATCCTCCTTTAGAGGGGCTGTAGCCCCGTATGGTTCAATTCATTCGCAATGCGCAGCTATTCGCACACCTTCCTTACGCATGTTCTCGGCATGTGCCATGGGTGGGATATGCCCTCCACATACACGCTAATAAAGTAGCCCGTCTTAATAATCCGCTGCACGACACGCACTTGCTCATGTTCCTTATGGACGGAAACATATCTAACCTTATCCCTGATAACAACTCGTTTACCGTCCATATCTTTAAATGAATTAACCTCAGTCAATTCGTTCACCTCCCTCGGCCGTAGCCCCGTGTTATTAGCCTACCAGCACACCCAGTGCCTTCAGCTGCCGCCGATACCCGTTAGCGCGACCTACCAGGCCGATAACCTCGGAGTCCAGTTCCGTCTTTCCTGCTGACTTGTAGCAAGCAGCCAACTCCATGCAGTTTGTGAAGAGTTCTTGCAGCAGCGCGACTTCGCGCCCCTTTAACTCTTGCTCAGTGCGAGTTTGTTTCATCCCTTATCCCTCCCCCCGTATGCCCTCAGCTTAGGTTTTATGTGGATTAATTGTTTTCTGTATCTCAAATATATACTGGTACAACCACATAGTCAAGCTTTTTTATACTGGTCATAGTATATAATTAATGTTATAATGGGAAAAGGGAGGGTTGTTGGTGGAAATTAAAGGAAAAGCTTCGACTAGGGCAAAAAATAAATACAATGCAGCTAACTATGATCAAGTGAAGATTTGGGTTAAAAAAGGGGAACGCGAGAAGATTGATATCGAGGCTGAAAAATTCGGAATGAGTAGGAATGCTTTCATTTTAGAAGCCATCGAAGAAAAAATAGGACATGCCAAAAAAGATCTTCCACAGTAATAGCCTGGACGGATCATTTTTGCTCAGGAAAATTTTCCTGGTGCTTAACAAGTGCAAACAAAAAAAGCCCGTCAACCAGTTAAGATTGACGGGCTTCATGATCTTACGCGATTGGGAATTTACTTTATGTCTATAGCAAAATACTCTTTCGATAATTTACGACTCATGCACCTTCCTCCTTCCGGGCAGCAGCTCTCTTGATTTTTTTGTCCAGTTCACTGCCAGCCCACTTGATAACCCAATCCATTACAGATAAAGGCAACCAATCCCCCCAACCCGCTCGTATCGAATTGGCGGTCATACTTTGTAAGACATGATATAGGGTTCCAACTGCCAGTGCCCCAAAGATTGCTCCTGAGAATCCGAACACGCCATCAAGTAAATGACCGCCAGCTGGCAGCAGAAGCATAAAGAACGTTCGAAAAATACCGTCAATGCCATACTTGCTGGCATAAGTATTGTCCTTTTTAGCTGCTCGGACTCCAGAAAGCCAGTCCATTAATACGAAAAATAAAAGTGCAGCCATTACCGTCGGAACAGCGTCCGCCTCCCCGTATAAAAATTCGAATATCGGAACAGCTGCTGCCCCAACTGCAGATGCTGCTAATTGAGATTTTGTCACCTATTCACACCGCTTTCTCAATTTCATTTTTTTGTTTTTATTAACTGCGAACATAGATTATTCCGATTCTTTTCTTCTAACCTTGTCCCAATGCATATCTCTTTGTCTAAAATGATGGTTCCTGCATGAATTGTGGTATTTAATCCAGTACATATGATAAGCCTTCCAAATTACTTTAAGCATAAAAACGAGCCTCCTATAACAAAATAAAGGCCCCTCCATCAGGAGAGACCTTCTTAGTTATAGGATATATCTGTTTGACCGCAGTTAAGCGACAGTTTTAGTACGATTCTTAGCTATTCTCCAAGTTGAGTTTTCAACTCTGCAATTCGTTCTTCCGCTTTGGTAATTAGGGCTTGCTGTTCTGCGATATAATCTTGACTGTCTTTGATTTTCTTTTCCAATCCCTCGGTTACAGCAATATCGCGCGCGTCCGTTCCACCCTTTGCAAGATGCTCTGTAAGTAGATTTCTATCAGGGGTAAGGTCGTAAGACGTTCGTCGTTCGATGTTTCCAGCATATGTGTTAATGCTATTTTTAAGCCTAGTAATCTCAGAATGCACAACATCATTTGATGTCGTAGTTTCCTCAGGTATTATCTGTACACTTTGCAACGATACCACATCTCCTTTATATGTTACTGAGTAACCTATGCTTTCCGCAATATCACGAACAGGGGCGTACGTAACCCCGTCGATTATTACCGCTTTCTGGACGGACTTTACGCCATTCTTTTCTATGTTGACTTCTTTCGCAACTTTTTTACCAACGAGTGAAGATGTAGCAGCAATCGCAGTTGAGCCGGTAATTAGAACACACGCGGTTAAAAATGCAATGATTAACTTTTTCATAAGCAACTCTCCCTATAAGGATATAACGCAATTATACCAATTATAGGGAGAGTCTGCATATATCAGTTTTGCGTGTGAACGTGTGCGGGAACGCCGGACCAAGTGTAAGCAACTCCATTGACATCTCTAAGCACAGTGCCTATAGGGATTCCGCAGTTATATGGCCCCGCACTACCTGTTGAAATGCCTGACGTTGCCTTTGCGTCAACGTTTGACTGAATAGCATTTATTGCAGCTTGCAGTCCAGTTATCGCACTTATCTTGATTCCACTAACTGAAGTTGCGGCATCAAAACGCACAATACCATTCATTGCTATGATAGGGGCGTATAGATTCATATACGATGGAGATTCAAAATACAATCCATCTTCAATTCCGTATATTCCACCTTTAAATACACTGCCGCCATCAAAGTACTCTGTTCCAGCAACACCGTACTTACCATTTTGTGAGATCGATACTCTTATCTTTCCAGATGCATCTACGGATCTGAAACTGTTAACATCCATTTCAACCCGCTGTCCGGAAGCAGCAGTCCTTATAAAAGAACCTGTTATCACTCCTCCTTCTATTTCATTCCCTACAAATCGACTAGCCTGAACTAATGAGGATTTCATCGTGGACTGTTCAATCTCTCCAGTAAGTTTAATAGATCTAGCTATCACGTTTCCTGCCATATCTACTTGAAATTTTGCTTCGTTGAAATTTGCGTGTCCAGCTGCTATTCCATGCGTGTTTAGTTGTACCACGTTGTTGCCTTCTCCAATTAACATGGATACAAAGTTACCAAATTGTCCTATGACCTGTTCAGCTAATACTCCATCTGCTGTAATGGCAGCTCGCAAAGTATTCCATCCATCTGTAGATATACCAAGCCCTGCTGAAGTTAAACGAACCTGGCGTAAGGGATTATTTTTTTCTTGCGCTAGGATACCACCTTCAGGTGGGTAGATAAGCTCAGTTTTTGAGTTATTAATGTCGATCACTGCTTTACGTGCGTATTCTTCGAAGGCGGCAGCTCGGACTCTTCCGCCGCTGAAGATTTTTTCAACTGTTTTGACACTGTTGCCTAAATCAGCAACGATATCTGTTTCGTCTTTGATGGCCACATTTGAAATCGTGACCTGTGCATGCTTTTCTTTGGTATATGGGTACTCTGTCAGATCCATGATCCGCGCAACCATGTTTTTCATTTCCATCTTGGGATCATAACAATAGACGGTATCCCCTAGATCGGGTGCTGGTTCTTCATTATCGATCTTAAAGAGATCCGCTCCATCTACACTGACTTCGAACTCTGGAATCTCTTTTAAACGAAGTGTCTTTCTGGACACCTCCAGTAGATCCGCTACAGCCTTTGATAAATTATTACTCGGATCGATGTCCTGTTCAATAATCTCATTATCAAAGAACGGGACCGAATCACTAGACCATTGATGGACATATGGCGAAATTAAATAATTCACTTGGAGTATGCCGTTAACGATTGCCCCTGGCACAGCCTCCAGCAGTGTTCTTTCTTCGTTTGTAAGAATGGATGCAGGTTGACCTATCCATGTCATTCCGTCCTTCATTTGGGCAAATAGGCGGGTTGTGAGCGCCGTCGTATTGTCCTTGAACTGGTCAGACACGATATTTTTCTTAAGCCGGTACTGAAGGCCTTTGTCAGTGCCGATTTTCTTTTTGAGATGAATGACAAAGTTGTCAGGTTTCATTTCGCATCCATACAAATTGATTACCGATTCTAGTGCATCCATACAATTTCCTACGCCAAAGTCTTTTACATCCATTAAGTCAAATGAATCGTCTATGCTGAAGGTAAAGCGCCCACCGGTAGCCGCTGTAATTCGATTAGTTAATTCTGAAATATGGATTCCGTACCCTTCCCCGATGTATGAGCCATAAGGGAACTTGAAATCCGTTAACTTGTGGAATATGTGTCGGCAGTAAAATGAGCATAGCAGCTTCAGCCCGTCCCGGATTCTGGACCGAGATTCAATAACGTAATATTGTCCCCGCTCATCCTGGATGTGGCCCTTCAGTTCAAGCTTCTCCTGGTAATCCTCAGAGGTCATAGGTACAGTGAATGTTATTTCATCATCGGAGTTGATCTTTCTTTTCCGCTGCACATCATAGGCGGAAACAAGCAATCCCACACGCTTTAAGTTCTTGTCCAGTGACTCAAGGTGTCTTTGATTTGGCATTTTCGCTCTCTCCTTTTGCTTAATACAGGTATTTGTATCGATATATAAATTCAATAATGATGTTACTTAATTGCGCCTGCGCTACGAATTCTGTTTCCCCTGGACTTAATTCGAAAAACACTCCATTGGACCTTCCAAATACACTTTCACCGTTAAGGCGGACTCTGCATTTCTGAGGATTACAATCGATCTCCAGAATATCTGAAGCTCCAGTAGACCCCGAAAAAGTGAAGGTCTGTCCTTTTGCTGTCAATGATAAGTTTGTGAAAGCACCTGTAATGCGAATCAAAGGCTCTGCTGTTTTAGTTCCTTTATTCTCAACAACAAGAACTTGCCCACTGGAAGTGACTGTGAAATAGGAAGAGCCTTGATATTGATATCCCTCGCCATAGGACAGCCCTTCGCCATACCTTCGGATCTCTGTGGTATGAACAGACTCTGGCCACGGATTATGCATTTTAATGGGAATGGTCACATTGCCATCGAAAATGATTTTTTCAATCGGTAGATTTCCGGCGTACCGTCCCACATATCGTTTGTCCGGTAAATCTGAGAACGTAAAGATGATGTCGCCTTTCTTGGCATCAAAAAGAGCCGCCATTAAGGCGACTCTCCGTTGATAATCCAAAGTTGGATTGTCAGCCATGAGGACACATTCTAAATCAAATGTCCTCGGGCCGTAAGTGGAACCAAAGTCAGTTTCTCCGTCTGCTCCAGCTATAGAAAGGCTGTTATCAATGGTTGGGGGTAGGACTGGAATATTATGTCTCACCAACCCAAGACCCAAAGATTCAAAAGTAGCGCCGTCTGCCGTGGCTTCAATCATAAGCGCTATTTCCCTCCCATTCGCCGAACCACATTTTCTTTTTCATCCCAGAACATCCTAGCCGATGATTCATCCGTTATCGTTACGGGTCCTGAAGAAACGCTGTTGTGATACGTATTGTTGTTAATTGTCTGGTTTGTTTTAGAATAGTCATTTGTTCTTCCAGGTACAGTGAAGTTGAATGATGGCATCGTGAAGTTCAACAATTTGAATAGGTTGCTCTGCTGCCGGTCATTAAGAACGATTTCTCCGGCATGTGCTTCTACCATCGTAGACGCGCCGCGCGGACCCTTAACTTGTCCACCCTCTGAAAAGCTTTGGAGTTTCCCGGTGTCTTTAGCAATTCCGTAAATGCTACGCAACTCTTCATTACGTGCTGCTAAGCGCGTCATCTCAGATTTATTCCCAGTCGCTTTTGCCGCATCCCATGCATCCTTGTTAGTATTGTATTCGATTAAATCCAAATCTCTCTTAGATGTAGTTGTTGACGTGATGAGAGATGACGCACCACCTACTGTTGGTGTTAAAGCTGTAATAGCACTCATCTTTGATTGATAATCAGCGATAAACTGATCTAATTGTGCTAATATCTCGGCATTTTTCTCAGATTCCTTCAGGACTTGGATATTCTTCATCAACTCCGCACGATTGGCAGTGTCGGAAGAAAAGTCTTCAAGAGCTTGCAGTAACTCATCATAATGCGTTTTAGTTGCTTCAATGTCCTTATCAAAAGCATCCTTCTTAGCGTCTTTTTCGTCCTGTAGGGCTTGTTTCTGCTCTTCCAGGCTTCTCTTAGCTAAAGTGCGCTCATGATCAAGTTGCAACTTCTCAATGTCTTTTTGAACCTGTTTCCGTTCCGCAATTCCATCGGGTCCTACGGCTGAGGCAAGCAAAGCTAATCTAGCTTGTTTCTCTGCTAGTGCACTCTCGTAGTCTTGGTCTTCATTTAATTCCTGTTGCTTACTAAGTAAATCATCAATAGCTTGGATCTCAGCGTTCTTCGCAGCAACATAAGCATCCCGCTCTGCCTCTATTGCTTTAATAGCAGCATTTTTAGATGATTCGATACTCGTTTTATAGTTTTTGGCTAACGTCTCAACGGCCTTCGTCTCATCTTCAATCAGCTTTTGACGTAGTGCATAGACTTGTTCATCCGCTTCCATTCGTTGATCGGTTCCGACTTTGTACATAGACTGGGTCTTAAGCCATCCGTTTAACTCATCCTGTGTCGTAACTTCTCCCATAGCTTTGCGGTGATTCAAGTCCTTTTGGAAGTCGCTAAAATGTTGTTCCATTAAGGCTTTCTTCTGCTCATAGATGTTTTTTTCTAGTGCAAAACTCTGCTCGGCAGTTCGATTTTTATCTTTTGCCATTCGTTCATAGGCTTGTAGTTCCATGGTGATGATATTAATCTTACTTTTTCCAGCCATCTCCATCTTAGTGGCTTCTTTGTCGATCCAGTTTGTGGAGTTGGTATAACGCAGCTCGTTGTATTGCTTAGTCAAATCATAGACTTGTTTTTGTGCTTCAGCCTTTTGTTCCGTAGTCAGGTAGGTCTTGTTTTGTTCCTTGGTGTAAAAATCAAGAGAAGCCTTAACCATTTCGACTTCCTGAAGATTGGCTTGCCGCATGCGCTCAGTCTTTTTCCCTAAGTTGGCCACATCTTCGGTATACCTTTCATCGCTTAAAGCTACTACTTCTCTGCTCCATTGTTTTAGAGCATCTTTATCCTCAGACAAGTATTGAGCATGGCGTTTCTTTAATTTTTCATATCCAGAAACTTGTTGGTCTATGGTCCAGTTTTGGCGTTCGGCTACATACTTAAAATTGTCTAGGTCTTCTTGATAAGCTTTCTTACGAGCCTCAGCAGCTTCCTTAGCCAATTTATCTGCCGCTTTCTCTGAATCACTTTTTCCGGTTTTCGTTTTCTTACCTTTGTCCGCTTTTTCTGAACTTACTCCGAATTTAGGGTCCTGATATAGTGATCCAAGCGCCTTGATTTTGCTATCATATTGAGCTGATTCCTTTGCATAATCGGCATAAATCTTATCTAGTTCGCTGCTTACAGCTGCCGCTGCCGCTGCTTCTGTCTTAGCTTTTTCATCTAATACAGAGCCTTGATTCTGGAATGCTTTTTTGAAATATTTATTATCATCAGGATTATTCAGCGAACTGGATGTTACTGCATTAGCTGCGCCATTTAGCGAAGCCTTCAATTGAGCGAGGTCTTTAATGGCTGATGCTTCAATTCCATAAGCCTGTAATCTCTCTTCAGTAGCCATTCTAGTGTTGAATGCAGATGTTTTCTCAGACTCCAGGTCACTAATAGCCTTTGCGACCTTTTCCTTTCTCAGCAATTCAACAGCATCTTTTTCGAAAGCCCATCCGTCTGCCGTTTTATAAATCTCTGTGGCTAACTGCGGATATTTCAGGATCAATTCAGCAGCCGCCGAAGCATTCATGGACTGTTCTCCGGTCATTTCTTTCAGGAGGGTGTTCATTTCACTGATGGCGGAACCGTTGCCGTCAATCTGTTCTCGAAGATCGGCTAATACTGCCGCCTGGTCGGCTACGGATTCGGATGCAGTTCCGTTCTTCCCGGTAAATTGATCCATTTCAATCGTGGCCTCACCTAAAGCAACCCCGACATCCGTAATAGATAAAGTGAGGGCGTTGTTTTCTTGTTGCAACGTCTTTATCTTATCTTCCAGCTCAGCAGCATCTTTCTTGAATTCACCTGTACCCAAAGCTTTACTGATGGGGTTGGCAATAATTTTCTGCACTTTCTCCAACTCTTTAGTGGCAGCAGTGATTTCTTCAATCTTTTGCTTTTGCTGGTCATACAAATCTGCTTTTTGATCATTTAATACATTTTGTCTTGCTTCATTTTGCTTAATGATAAGTTTGTTCAGGGCCTCCACTTGTATCTGGACAGCCTTGTCGGTATACCCTGCCGCTTCCAGTTGTTTAGCTCCATCTTTGCCAAGTGTAATAATCAGCGCCTGGGATACCTCATCAATTTGCTTCTTAATCTGGATTTGTTTCTGCTCTGAAAGGTTCACACTTTGCAAGGACGCTTCTAATGATTTGTGTGCTTCGGTAAGCTTCGGTAAAAGCTCAATCTGCCGTTGAAGTTGGCTGACCATCTGCTGGCTTGCGGCGTCATCATCTTTTAACTGCTGAATGCGTTCCCGTTGCTTTTTCTCAGCTCTCCCGCTCTGGAACACATAAATGGCGATTGCTCCCGCCAGCAATGACAATCCAGCCGTTGCAGCTGCCATAGTAACCGTTGACGTTGCTTGCGCAGCCGTCATTGCCGCTGTGGCTACTGTGGCTCCCTCTGTGGCTACCGTTAATGAGCCTTGAGCAATAACCGCACCTTCCGTTGCTGCGGCTCTCTGAACCGTTGATAGAGTCGCTCCTTGCGAAGTAATGATATTCACTTCATTGGCTACAGTATTGGAAGCTATAGCTGTGGTTTCGGCGGTCTTAGCCGCTGTCAACACCTGAACGGCTGCTACAACATTCATGATCGGTGCTCTCAGTGTTTTGTAGGCGAGAAGCAACCCAGCCAAGGCAGCAGTACCCTCAAAGACTCCTGCTGGCACTTTGGTTAGACCAATTAGCAATTGATCAATGGCATCCAGCACATCTTTAATTGTTTTCCGTAAACCATCATCACCGGCGTTATTGAATATCTCCAGCAAAGAGGCTTTAGTCTGTGCCGCTTTTCGGCTAATGGTATCCATCTGCACTTTCAAATATTCCAGCGTAGATCCAGTAGATCCGATGGATGCCGCTGTGCCTAAAAGGATATCGCCAGCATTCAGGGAGGCTGCTAGTTTGGCATATTGATAAACCCCACGAGAAATATCCGCATAGGATTTAGTTAGGTCATAGTTTTTGTCGATAACTTTGGTAGACAGTTCAATCAAGATATCATCTGCTCTACGCCATTCTTCTTTTCCGTTAACGACCTCTTTTGTCGCTACTCCCAGGCTTTCGATTTCCGCAACGGCTTTATCTGTCCGGATCGTACCGAGAACCGTTTTCCACATGTTACCTAGGTTTTCTCCGCTGAGCGCCGTATTACGAACCCCTGAAGAAATCAGTCCGTTCATAACGTCAAAACTAACCCCTGTCTCAGCAGCAATCTTTCCGGTCCGCTCAAAGGCTGCGCCCAGGTCCTTTGCTGGAGCCATGGTGTCATGCGCCACCTTGGACCAAGAATCAAGGATGCGTCCACCCAGCACAGCAGCATCGTTTGCGTCTTTGATCTGCACCCCATATTGTGCAAGTGTGGATTCCATGCTCTTTGTTGCATCTTCAAGACTCACCAAATCGACTGTAGACAGCATGGTGGACTTGCGGACCATTTCCTGCACAACCGCCGCATCCTTGTACATCCGGCCCCAGAGACGCGCTGATTCGGTTACATCATGAATCTCCGCTCCTAAGTCATGCGCCGTATGAATGAATTTTGTTGTTTCCTCATGCAGAATTTTAGTGTTCATTACTGCTTCTTTCGATCCTTCGTTATACATTAGGAAGTACTTTTCATTTGTTTGAACATATCCGGCCATGTTGGATTCAATATCCACTAAGCCTTCTTTCATGGCAGCTTGAACTTCGTGGATGCCACGATAAACCGTATTAAATACCACAGCGTGTGCTGCCATTTGTTGCAATCTTGATGCCCATGCAGTTGTGGTTGAGGTCATTTCTCCGCCAACGTTATCTGTTGCGCTATAGTTATTGACTGTATTTGCTCTTGCTGCGCTAGCTGAAGCCTTATTTTGAAGTGTAGCCATTCTTAGTTGATGCTCGCGTTCTTGTTGTTCAATGGCGTCTTCTCGGCGCTTCATTATAGCCTGTTGTGCTTTTAATTTTGAATCTACAATCTGATTAGTTTGGTCCAATTGCTGTTTTTTTGCGTTAATAAATTCCGCTTGCGCTTTTCGTTGTGCAACTAATGCGTTAGATTCAGCCATGACCTTCTTTTTACGTTCATCCGAATTCATGACCATCTTATCCATGGACTTTGCCAAGTTTGCATAAGTTTTCTCAGTTTGAGTAATTTCTGAATTCAAGGTCTTGAAGGAGTCAGTATTCTTTTTCGTACCTTCGTCAATCGACTTGAACGCTGGTGATATTTTGGTAATGTCCAACTTAACGCGTGCGCTAACAACATCCTTATTAATATCTGTCAAAGGTAGTTCACCCCTTTATGGTTCAGTAAGGAAAATTTTCCTTAGTGCAGAAACGGAAATAAGGGGTCCCTTCACAGCGAAGGAGACCCCTTATTTCGGACTATAAAATTCACCTATTAAATGCGCTCATGATCTGCGCGATACCACTTCGTGTTAATGTTTTCGGATCTTCTACTTCTCCGCCATGCAATCGAATCTGTTCTTTCATTTCTTCGTTCATGTCGTCGAATATGGCTATCACTTCATACCAGTTATGATCATACCAAGGCTTTGAAAGTCTTCGCCGTGAGAGGCGACCATAGAGTTCTTCCATGGTCAGAGGTTTGCTTTCTTCCCCTTCTTTCCCTTTGCCTCGACTTTTCCGTTCCGGTCCATTACTTATAGAAGAGAAATCGCTCTACGGCTTCTTCTAGGACCTCCGGAATGAAATCCTCAATTCCTGAGCGCTCAAACCCTTCGATGAACACCATATTGAGGATCTCCGTCCATTTATTGAATGTGGCTTCCTGTTCTTCTCCCTCTTCAAAAACAGCTGCATGTTTGATCCGTGACAAGCCATCTTTATAGAGTGCGCCTACTTCCTTGATTTGCTTGATACTGCCCACCCGAAGTGTCTTTTTCACATCTGCCGAAAGTTGAATAGATGGGCCAATACCCATAATTAAATCCGTTTTTTCTTGTTCCACAATTAATTCCTCCTGAATATTCGAAATAGATATACGGGGGCTTGACACCCCCTATGAGCCTACGTAGTGATAATGTCAATAACCTTTCCGTCAGATCGGTTTGCATCTAGTACAGCTAATTCCAGTGTATTAGCAGTTGCATTCTTGCGCTGTTGATCAATATTGAAGGTCCCCAGCATTTTTGACTTATAGATGATGATGGTTACATCAAACCATTCTTCGGTTGAATCATCCAATGCTTTGCCGTATGCAACGAATTTGTATGACTTGTTTCGTGTCGTAGTGGTGATGGAAGCCGATGTAGAAGCAACAGACGTATAACTCCCGAACACACGAACGTCTTTACCTACAAGCGTTGCATCCCCCAGCGTAATGACTCCTGCTGCAATCGTATATTGTAGGGCTGTGGGCGTTGCGGAAACCCGTTCCAACTGTTTCCCTGCAGAAGTGTGGTCTTTAGACACAACGATAACCTTATCTGTTCCAGCCACTAACACGGCTGCTTTGGAAGGAGTTACGATCCCTCCAGTCGCTACTGTCAGTTTCTCAAAGAAAGGTACGGCAACAGAACCTGTTGCTAGTTCGGCTCCAGTTGCCGCCAGCAGCATATTGAAGTCCAGTTCTGCGTTTTCTAACTGAATGCCAGACTCTGCATCTTGTTCGGTCAAGTGAAACGCGTACTTGCTTGCACCACCGTATACGCGCTGCTGCTTAGAGTCAATGGATAGTGTCATTTTGGTTAGTCGCTCAAAGAACGCAACCGGATTATCATTTTCATCAAACAATGCTGCGTTAGAAATGTCGTCTACAACCCATTGCTTTGTGGATAATGCCATGTGTAGATCCCTCCTTGGGATATAAAAAACCTAACCGTTTATGATTTCGGTTAGGCGTTGGTCGATCTGCTTGATTCGATTGAACTCTTCTGCGCTTTCAAATCCAGCAACAGGCTTGTAAGAACCCCATATACCAAGTTTTTTTGCAAGTGCAATCTTTTCTTTGATCAGCGTTTCTTGCTCGGTAGGTTCGTCTTTAGTAGTTTTGATTGCCATAACTTATTCCTCCAATTTTCGCAATACGCTTTTAAATTGTTCGCCAATCAGTTTGGCTGATTCGGCTGTTCGTATAGATGCTGCTTGCATGGCTGCTGCAAACTCCTTCATATCCTCGACCTCACTTTCTAACATAATCCACATCATATATAGCCTTAAATCCCTTGAGTTCCTTAATACCGGTTGCAAAATCAGTGTCATAGGCTAAGTGACACCGAAAGGACTGGAACCCTTGGAATGAGAGATATTTGTCATGGAACAACTCGAAAGCTCTCTGTGCTATCCCTCTGGCATCATTCGAACGTTTGGCGTAAATATCCAAGCAAAACTTACCTTCGTAAACCAAATGGTTGCGTCCGTATCGCCCAGGCATTGTATAAATCTGAACTTGAGGAATATTCTTGTCCGATAACACAATATCTGGTTCTAGCCCTTTTACCAGTTTACCAGCCTTAACCTCTGGAAACGCTGCGGAATCGAGTCCAAGCAGCGTCATAAAGGCAGTGTCCCGCTCCAGTAGATAGTGCACGGCATCAATTAGCGTTTGGCTCAATCCCTCACCTCCTTGAAGTATTTATGATATGGAAACTCTTCCAGAACACGTGCAACTCCCTGTAGAATGCGGTCACGGTTGGACTGAATAGCAATTCGTAAGAAGTATGAAGGCGGTGTCGCCTTGAACTTCGGATCAATGTCACCACGTGCCGCCAGTTCTTCCAGGTCAACCCCTGCATAACCGCCGCCTGAGTATCGGACCGTACCGTCAATGCTCCTATAGTTCCCTTGGCCGCGCCCCACGACAACCTTGCTTCCTTTTGACCGAAGCCTGTTCCAAGCATCCGAATTCATATAAGTAATGAGTCCGGCATTCTGACCGCTGTCTGCCATGAGTGATCCTTTACCGAACTGCTCCAACCACGCTTGCCAATAGTCTGCGGTAATATCTCCCTGAATCATTTCGTTTGCCAGGATAATCATGCTCATTTCCAACTTTTCACGGACCGCAGGGTAATAACGCACGCCGCCTTTAGCCGTCAATAGCACAATCTTTGTAATCCCAGTTATTTCTATCGCCAATTTGTTCTCCAGATCTCTTGTCGCTCTTGCATAATCATATCCTATGATCATCGCATGTCCTCCGACAATTGGATCTGGTAGAGTCCAGGGAATTGAATATCGTCTATCGCATCCACCTGATAAGGACGGCCATTCAGGACAATTCTATCCGGCTTACTCAGTGCAGGGTCATTAGGACGAAGAACTCCGACCGTATTCTGCATTCGCACCAAATGCGTTGAAGTCGGAAGTAATCCGGGATCTTCTTGGCGCAATTGTCCAGTGACGTAACGAACAAATGCATGCACATCCGTTTCGATTTCCAGAAATTCAGGATCTCCGATTGGATTGTCGTTTCCATCGTACGCCTGCTTATACCGCTGCACTTTGACAAGCATGTTTGTCTTTACCATCCCACAGTACTTATCACGGTCCGGTGTAGGTCGTATGGAACAGACAAGGAACGTTTCTCCAGTATCAATCAAAGCGCCTGGAAGGACGGACGATTCAGGAGCAAAACGTCCGATGTAATCCGACTCTCTCCCGAACTGAGAAGAACCGCTTGCTCCGCGAGACAATATAACCGCCTCCGGCACTCCATCCACTGTACAGGGCGTGTGCCGGTGCGCGAATTCATAGAACATCCTTCTCACCTACCTAAAGGAACGATGCTGATACTCAGACAGCAAGTCCGCTATCTCTGGAGTGATCATATCGTTTCCGAAATATTCAATTGTTGAGTCAACGTCTTTTCTCATTTTGACGTTCGAATTGGAGTTCCCAGCAAGTTGGGAAATCAACAATCCGCAAGCCACCTTCACCTTATCGGGAATTGGGTCCCAACCACTGGTATAAGTAACTTCCAACTCTGCATACGGAATTCCGAATGGTGAACCTCCGCACATTACAGTGCCTATCTCCTTGTCCACATCCAAGGTAGTGAGGTCAGCAGTAACGAATCCTGGAATACCAAAGAAGTTATCTCCAGTGATGCCGTATACTGATCTGCCATTCACCTCTGAAATTTCTTTTACAGGGTAGTAAGATAAATGTCCTCGCTGATTGGTCAATGGTATGCGCTCGGTGTAGGATGTCACTCCTATCTCACGTTTACAGCGACCGTCTATGATTGCCGATGCCCTAATGATTAACGCGGTGGTCAGCGCCACTCCTGCTGGGACGTAGTCGGTGTCGGTTGTCGTAAGGTATTGACTCATTCAACATAACCAGCCAAACGCAATGCTTCAGCTGCTTCAGGGGAAAAGTCTGCCTTGCCGTTGATGAAAGTGAAAATGCCTTCTTTGAGGTGAACGGCGTGTGATCCTTCCCTGCCTTCGTCCCAGCCTCTTAATACAACCGATTCCTTCTGAGGCTTGGTTTCCACGGTAGGCGGCGCTGTTGGCTCCGTGTCAGGTGTATTGGAACCCTCTTTGCTGTCCTTGTTTTCAACTTTCGGCGTGTCCTGTGCTTCGGTAACTGTTTTCTCTCCTGGCTCCTCTTTCATGCTTATCTTCTCCTTTCTATAGGGGAGGGCGGCAGTTAAGCCGCCCAATAGATTAAACCGCTACGATGGTCGGACGTTCTACAACGCCGTAGGCGTGAGCGTAACTAGGTCCTTTTGCTACAGGAGCACCGAACTTAACGCCTACATAGGAGTCTGCAAGGTTTCCTGTAGTACCAAGTTCATACAGTCCGATACTCTTTTCGCCAACATAGTGATACTCGATCATGGATTCGGTCACAATGGCAAATCCGTAATCCGTGTTCTCAGTACGAGTTGCATTCACTGTATAAGGCATGAATGGCTCTGGAATCAATGGCAATACACCGGCAGCTGTTTGAATGGCTTGCACAGACAACCCAGCAACCATTGTCTTCGACAAGTTACTAATATGTGTCGAATTAAACGATGCAAGTTTTTCTTCTTCTTCCAAATAGTGCAAAGCCAAAGGGTGGATATAGATTGCCGTTGGCATAAGCTCATACACTTCACTGGCAATCATGGCCGCTATCTTGGCGCAAATGGCTGAAACGATAGAAGCCCCAATGCCAACGGAGAACGTGTTGGTGATTTGTTTAGGAATGCCGACATATTCCAACGTAGTTGGCACCATCAAGTTAGTGTCTGTGCCTCTCCACAACATTTTCCCATGACGAAGACCAACTCCGTTAAGCATGTCCGCAAGGTCTTTAGCTCTTAGCTCCGGAAAGTTATTTTGCTGTTTGCCGAGCAAATTGTCATATAGACCAAAGTTCACTTGATTTGTGATTGCTTTCATTTTTAAACTATGTGCTGTTCGGGGATTGCTCGTTGCTGTCGAGGTAATTTTTCGCGGATCAACAGCTTCGCCACCGTTAATCGTGTTTTGCTCATAGTAAGTGGAGAGATCACCTGTAGCTGGCGTATAGGTCATTCGTCCTTCCAGAACGGAACTACGGCGAAGAGTATCTGTGATTTCCTTTTGGAAGCCGTCAGTGATCAACGCACCTGGACTTTGAAGTTGCATCGCTGCGTTGACATCAACGGATGCCGCTATTCCTACTCGATTACTCATATATTATTTTTCCTCCTTGTTGAACTGTGATTTTGCTTGCAGCTTCAAATTCATGGAATCGGCAATTGGAAGATTCAACGTATCCACCGAAGCGCAGAATGTCTTGTAGTCTTCCGGTTCACCAGTGTTATTGCCATACTTGGAAAGTAGTTGCGAGGCTGAGAACGTCTTTCTTTCCGGTTCTGCTGGCGGCTGTTCAGCCTTTGCCTTCAGTTCCTTTAGTTCGTTCTCAAGTTGGGTCATACGCGCCTGAGATGCGCTCAAATCAGCCGCAGCCTGTTCTTCAGGTGTCTTTTGCCCCTCTGGTGCCTTGGCCGCCTTGACAGAAGCCAAGTCCGTTTTGATTTCGCCTACCTCAGTCTTGATCTCACCGATACTAGCTGAGATATCCTTCTTAAAGCCTTCCAGCAACTCTTTCATTACCTTTTCGTCCACTTCGTTTTCCTCCTTGGATTTATGATTTCGAGCCGCAAAGCTCGTTGTTTGATAAGCAGCTGCTTCAGCAAAAAGGATTGCCGCGCCGGTACCGCAGAACTCGACCACATCCAGCACATTATCCATGTCAGGTGCATCCTGCACCGAAGCTTCCATTTCGAGCGAAGCACCGAACTTGTACTCTGACCAATTGTGTTCAGCTGCAAGACCGTTATAGTAACGGATGGTTGCTACAACATCCGGGAAATCTTTGCCGTAGATATATCCATCGATCCAAGCATATCCATCCAAGGAACGGTACGCCTTATCGATCACGGCCACTTTAAAACGCGGATCATGGTCCGCCATACCAGCTGCATAGTCAATGTTTAGCGCCATACCCACAAAGGTTTGAAGGTATTGGTCACACACGCTTGATGATATCCGGATCTTCTTGCCGCCAGCTCCGTGCGGCGAACCTTCACTCGGCTGATCTACCGCGAACAATGCACATTTGAATGGAACCTTATTGGGGTGTCCCCCAGCATCCGAGAGTTTGAAGTCCTGGACGCGCATCTTCTGATTGCTTAATTTCAGAGTTTTTAACATTTCACTTCTCACCTCCCCTCAGGTTTTACGCCATGTCGCCGTTCTGCGCGATTCCTCGGGGCTGGAGCAGCCTGAGAAGAAGTCTTGCAGACTAGCTTTTTGAGTAGCTTCTTAAACACGTTCTCACCGCCTCTCAGGACAAAATAAAAACACCGTTACGTTTCCTCGGTGTTTGGGTCTTCCTTATTTGGTTCGACTTCTGAAGGATCTGGCGGCGCTTTAGCAGCTACGAGTTCTTCTTGAGTCTTATTTATATCAACAACCGCGCTCTTGCTTGGTTGTAATAGCACCTCGCCATGTTGGTTAGGCAGCGCCTTTTTCCCTTGTTTGTCTCTGACTTCATCTGGTGTCCAGGTTCGACGGTCCAGATAGATGGCATCGATATCAGCTTGAGTCTTCAAGTCCTTTAGGGAAGTAGCATAGATGAACTTGAACTCGATCATACCACCCATTTTAAAAATACCGTCGATGATGTGATTGTTAATATGCTCGACGATGTTCTCGGCAATGGATTGTACTGTAGCTTCCGTATCTTCGTCCTCACTTTCTGCTGTGGTCCGGTTAACGTCCTTTGTCTGCCCCAGTTTCTTGGGCGATACACCAAAGGATATGGCTATGATCTCAATTAGAAATCGTTGCCACTCAATGTACAGCGCCTTATCATCAGTCGCTCCGAGGTCGATAACTGAGGTTCCTTCGAACCCTCCAATAGAAGGCTGGACACCTTGACCTACCACTTCATTTTTCCAGTAATCTTGAAATGCTTTTACGGCATTCTTTTCCGCGCTCTTACCGAGATTTAGCAGTTTTCGGAGAAAAGTGTTTTTGGTCTGCTTTCCCGATGCACGGTGCGTGTCAATGAAGTTATTTGCAGATTCCCACACCGTTTCAAGGGGGGATAACCCAAACGGCGTACTCGATCTCGGATTCATTCGGACATACATCATTTCAGATGCGGTCAGAGGAACGATCTTACCGTTGTTCCGTTGGGCGTATCGGTATGAATCTGGTTTACCGTCCCAGTTCGGAAATAGATCAACGGAGAACGAGTCTACCGGATACATGCGAAATGGCCGATCTTTATCCCCGGCCCTGAGTATTTCAGAGCTACCGGCACTACAGACAAGCATGTCTTCGACCATCTGCTCCAGCCACGAACGGAAGGTGTCGCCGGGATTAGGTTTAAGTAGCGTGTTTTCGATGATCTTGCACAGCCCTGCGTACTTCTCCGTGTTGTTTTCATCAATAGCAGCCACGGACCAATTCAGCTTCGTTATACCATCCTTAACAACGTTGATTGCTCGGCGCGGTATAGGTGACTCACTCAACGTCCTGAGGTTCGTAGGTGTTCGTTTCTGCACCGGCTGATTCGTGCTTCTGCGGCCCCACCAGCCCCAGCCCTGTGAGAATGGTTCTGTCTGCCGCTCCGGCTCGTTCTTAGTCCTTCCTGCTTCAAGCCATGTAATAAGCCTTTGTCTAATACCCAATTATGTTCACCTCATTCCTGCCACAGGGTTTAATTCTGGCCGTGGGCTTGCATTCATATCCGAATTGGTCCCAATACAAGCCGCGAACAGGTTTTTTGTTGCAGTGAAGACACCATTTGCCTGTGGAACGCTTTTTGCAGTAATAGCAATCAAATGCGTCTATTTGTGGAACCTCAGGCTTTGTGAGGCATTTGAACATCCAACCTACTCCTTTCTATATTCATTTCATGCTCAAATTTTCGGATTACCCATTTTGCGTAATCCGAAATCAAACAATCGGGTAAGGAAAGTTTTCCTGCTTTATTTATTTAAGTCCGGTTCAAACTCAGCTTTCATCCGTTCGTATTCTCGTCTCCGGCGTTCCTCTTGCCCTTCGGCCCATTGTTGCCGGACAACTTCTCGCTGGAACTCATACTCATTGATAGCTTCTTCAGTTAAAGCGCCGGATTTAAGAAGATCAGCACGAAGGCGGGTATCGTTAAGGATGTACTGTCTTGCGTACACCTCGCCGTATATATTGATTTCGGTAGACTCGCCATCGCCGCTGTACTCCATTTTTAGGACGATAATACCGCCATCTTCTGTTGCTATGGTAATCGCTTCGGCAAACTGTGACATATTGGTAAAGGCTATTGTCTTGCCTAGCAAGTCCGCTTCTTTTGTTATGAAGTACATCGTTTGATGCCTCCTGTCACAAATTGAATTTAACCAAGGGTATATGTAATACAGATACCCTTGCGTCTATGAAAAATTGAAAACGGTATGCCGCCTAACGCCACCAGGGCATTGCCAACATACCGCTCATTGTTGTGGGCAAGGATTTGCACCTTGCATTGCACTGGCTGCACAATCCTCTCGGACCTGCGCTGCACCAATGACTCGTACCCGGATTCAGCCTTGAGAGTAGCCGGGCGCGTTCGCCTCACTTTCAGCTGATGCTGCTAGCGTCTACCTATTCCGCCACCACATCGTTTTGCTTTACGTTTCCGTGAATAGATTTTTCGGACCTCTTGATTCAGGAGGTCCGAAACCACATCGTTTTGTCTATTTACGGATTATCCATAAATAGATCGTTATAAGCTCCTGTAGCCGGGAGCGATACGGCTTCTTGCTGGCGGACTCACTTGGCTCAAATTGAGCTAAGTTAAACCCATTGGGCAATCCGCCTTTTGCTAAATTACTACAAATAAAATATAACATTGGTTCGTTACTGCTCCACTACGGATATAACGGTATTTTTACACTGATAAGGCTCCAAAGTAGTAACTTGGGCCTGTTTTAATATTCGCAAATGCCAGCACCAATGCGTCCGCTCTATCCGGTGATTGAAGTCCGCGCTTCTTCATATCCTCTTTGCGTTCCAAATAGATTCTGCCATTACTACCCATACGCCATTTACGGCTTGTCAGCTGCGTGACTAACTTCTCATCATCCGGCAGCTCAAACACCCCAGGTACACCGAGCATATAGTTACTCATGTTTTCTTCCAGCAGTTCCTTGATGTGTCCCCACATTTCAGAACCTAGATTTCCGTAATGCTCGTCTTCAGCAGATGAACCATTGTTCACGCCTATGATGGTGTACCCGAGGCTCTTTTCATCATTGATCTCATTTAGGCGGTCTGTCACTGCTCCACCTATGCCGCTATCATCGACTCTGATTTCTACTTCATCCACTTCCGGATGTTCCGCCCTCACATCGTCAATAAGTCGCAGCACCCAACCGGTGGTAGTCATGGTATCCTGCTTGTGGTGGAAGTGGCTCTTTACCACCTTACCTCCGATCTGGCCGTATATCGTTGTTTCATCGTCTCCGAAACGGGCAACGTCCACACCCACCGTGAGCTTGTGTCCTATGGCCTTGATGCGTATCTCGTCCTTAGCGAATTCAGCTGCTTCCAGTGAAATGAATGTATCTGATTCACCTCGTGGAAACTCACCTTCAACCCGAACGCGCCATACATCGGAGCCTTCGCCATATTTACGCTTGAGCATGGCGATGTTCTCTTTGCTCGTCCTGGGACTGTTTAAACAGGATACCTTGCGTGTCTTATAATCTGCGCGGTCTTTGTTATGGGAATCGTAGAACACTCCGCTTGTACGTGTTGGGTTACCACACATTAGCAGCTTGTTGAACGGACCTGACAGCGTACCGAGAATGGCTTCCATGATGCGGTCCTCTACGCCGGACGCTTCGTCTACGATGAACAGCATGTAATCCTCATGTAGGCCCTGCATGTTCTCTGGCTTGGTCGCAGTCCGTGCCGTAGCGAACCAGCGCTCTTCGTAGTTCCGCATGTATACCTTTGTTTTCGTCCATTTCAATATGATCTTCAGAATCGGGCTTTTCTCCTGCCATTTGCTAATTTCAGCCCAAAGCACATCATGCAGCTGCTGTTTTGTAGGTGCCGTGCAAACTACCTTTGGAAACGGAAAACAAGACAGGAACCAAAGCGCAATTGCCGCTTCAACTCCTGTCTTGCCTACTCCCTGTCCTGATCGCACTGAAACGCGGGGATCATTAGCTATATCCATTAACACTTCGGCTTGCCAATCGTCCGGCGTGAACTTAAGCATCTCTTTGCAGAACAGGACCGGATTCTTCTTGTATTCGGGTATGCGCTTCTTGAAGGCGTTTAGCCTACGCTTGGTATTAGGCGACTCCTTAGGCATCAGCTTCCACCGCCTGAACCCAATCTTCGATTACGTCCTTGTTTGAATCTCCGTCCCCGTTGTTCATGTTCTCTATTTGGATCTTTGTCTTATCTAGGTCAGCTTGCATTTGATCTAGCTTCAGGCGGCGCTCATCGTCTTCTGGTGCTATAGCTAGGAACTGCTTAATAGCCCCGCGCAGCTCACGCATAACTATGGCTTCCGCCTTCATTGCAGCTGAATGTTTATCCCATGCGAATTGCAGCTCCCACTCCGTTTCCTCGATATCCATGTCCTTTGTAGTAGCAAGCTTGGATTTTTTGAGTTCCTTGGTCATATCGTCCTTATCATTAACGTGAAGTATGCGCTGGCCCCATATGATCTTCTGGAACAGTTTGGTGATGTTGTACCAGATCATGTCTACTGGGTCCATCTGCTGCGCCAATTCGAGAATTTCAAGGTATTCAGGATCTTGTGGTTCAAACTTGCGGAACATACCGTGCGTAACCGCCTTATCGTTCCCAAGGGGACCACCGGGACCACCTTTGTTGCCCTTTGCGTTCTTGTTTCCCTTCTGTCCGCCGCGTCCTCGCTTTTCTGGTACGTCTTCCCACTTATCTACTGACTTCCACTTTCGGACTAGACCGGCACTCACGCCAAGTTTTTCAGCAATATCTTTCAGTTTCATAGATTTGCCGCTATCGAGCCACATTTTGAGTGCTTTTTTTCGATTATCGTTCTTATCTATGCTCATAATTCACCACCGTTTTGAGTATTCGAGTTGGAAAGAACGCGGAGAGCCTTCTGACCGCTCAGCGTTACGCTAACCTTTTCTCACCACATATCTAAATAATATGGTGTATCAATCCTTTTCACCTAATAACTGTAAAACAAGCTCTCTTCAATACGTATTGTGTGTAACTCATAAATGAACGTAAAGGCTTGATCTTATAATATTTTTGGATTATCACTAAATTTGAGTTCGTCATTACCAGTTTTAAGCGAACTCACTACAGTTCTACATCCTCTAAAGCATCGTCCAAGGTATCCTGAAGGATGCCAACATAGCGTAAGGTCACCTTTTCCTCAGTGTGGTTGAACAGATCCATTAGTAACACTATGTCTCTTTTTTTGGTGTAAAAGTTGTGTCCGAAGGTCTTTCTCATGGAATGAGTACCGATCTCAGTTAATCCAAACTCAGCAGCTGCGTCACGGACGATTTTATAAGCCATGCTTCGAGATATTGGATGTGGTTTTCTACTCCCTTTATTGTTTCTGCTGGGGAATAGAAGATCTTCATCCCTTTTGTTGGATATATATACATCCAAGTCTTTTCGGAGCGCCTTGCGGATTAAAACCTTCTTTTCTTTGCCAGTCTTTTGCTCCTGGATCGTTATATGTGTTCCTTTTACATCCAATACCTTTAAGGGAAGGATATCAGAGATGCGAAATCCAGTATTGATTCCGATTTGAAATAAAATATAGTTCCGATGGTTTTGACTCCTGAGATATTTTTGAATAGAGGACAGCTTTACTGGGTCACGAATTGGTTGTACGAATTTCACACCTATCATTCTCCTTCCATCGATTTATTAATTGATTTCTAAATTCAGAATTAACACCAGTTATCTTAAGCGGCTTCAGAACATGATTAGGGTTCTCTAGTTTCAACTTCGTCTCTGCTATATCAGCGTTTTCCAAAGCTTTTATCCCCCTCTGCGCTTGCATCGTCTTCTAGAGTAAATGACGCCATCACATTGAACATAGCCCCACCCTTATCCTCACTATTCCTAGGTTCTATAATCTTAACTTCCCAACCGCATTTGCATGTACGGATGAATGTATCTCCATAAGCGTGCAACGATCCTTCACCCTGACCGCCTGTCTCACTGCCGCATTCCGGGCATTTCGCATACTTTCCCATTAGCTCCATTAACCTTACAAGTTTCATTACATCCCTCCGTTATTTAATAAAAAACACCAAAGCAAACCCCTAATTTAGGCGTTTGCTTTGGTGTTGCCCGGAACTTAGTAGCGCGTCCGGGCATTGCGCTCTCGATCCATATCTTTGGCCGCTGAGATCACGGTTGCCCGGATGATGGGGTATGAGCGATATGCGCCAATGAGATGTCTTTACGACAACGCATATAACCAGAAATGGTGTATGAGTTCAGAACCCGTGATGCTATGTTAAGGTAATTGTTCGCGTTTAGACGTTACAGAGGGCTTTTCCTTGGCACATTGAGGGAGCATGCACATTTGCTTACTGCCAGCCCAACTACCCCATACACAACCCCGACATTTGCTAGGTTGCAGTTTAGAAGATGAAGGGATAGGGGGCTCTTTCTGAGTTGATTTAATGACCACAGAATTCCACCCCGTTTCCCTTATTTTATTCTTCGTATGCTGACCATTCTTCTAAATCTATTCGGTATTGCTGTTTCTTACATCGTCCAGTGCCTTCATTTTTTTGTATTAAATCCAAGATTCCAAGAACCTCTAAACTAGATGCCACTTCTTTAATAGCGTTTATCCTCTTATATGTGAATGTCCCTAAGGGGATCGCGTATAGATCACTTGAATACCCTTTACTTAAATAGCTACTCACATAACTATGACGATGTCCCTTTATGAACATGAGTTCAGCTATTTTCTTTGAATGAGCATCATTTATACTATTGATTACGATGTGCAGAATCTCGGACAACTGTTTATATAAGGAATAAATCGCGGCTTTTTTATGTTTCAACACAACTGTATTTGCTGTTACGTCTGTATAAAGCTCTCTTCCATGCTCGCGTTTTGCATGTCCATAAGCATTAGAAATATCATCCTGTGATAAACTCGATGTTTTGGTGTTCTCTACCTTTTCATAATCAAGGATTAGCTTGATCATTGTTGGATGAAATTTCAGTAGAAATTCTGCTCTTCTTTCTTTTTCAGTTAGCGCATACTTATCACGGCCTACTTCTTCAATTATCGCTAGGCTCTCTTCAGCAACAGGATCAAGTTCCTCACCAATTAATGAAGACATTATCCGCCCTCCAATTCACTTCAAACTGATTCATGTTTATATCATAAACTCAGTTTTGTTCACTTCCACTACGGATTTGAGAGTTTCTCCATGGACCTTGCAATAGGTCGGGTTCATGGTGAACCTGAGCTTACGACAATATGGCAGACCCTCATTAACTAGGACATTTTGTCCTAGTTTTTTTGATCGACAAAATGGCGAGCAACTTTCAAGTCGACAATTTGGCATCTTGAATTACGACAAATTGGCGCAATTGGAACCTAGGACGAAATGGCCTAGCTAACCGCCAATATGGCGAATAGGGTGTGCTCAGATTTAGACGCTCCCAAAAATAGCTTATCGTCAAAATGACGAGTAGTTATACTAGGGTGCGACAAAATGGCAGACCCACTTTAGGACACTTTGTCCCAGAGTCTCACTTGCGACAAAATGGCGCAGGTGAGCGACCTTACATTTTGTCATTTCGCTCGGTCAGATAGACAAAATGTCCAACTGATCGAATGGACATTTTGTCCGTTCGCTCTGACCAGGTGCAATGGACAAAATGTCCATTCCTCTCTAGGCCACCTTGTCCCGAAGTCTCAATTTCAACTCGTGTCCACTCTGAACATAAGCCTGGGACGGCAGGTGAATTTAGAGTGTCGTTGATAGGAGGCACATGCAGGGTGAAGGATCGTTAAGCGAACAAAAAAAGGCCGGATGCGGCGATCTACCGAATCCGGCCTTGCTAGGGTATGTTGAACATACGTCATGTTTGGAAATGGCGAATCACCTTATCCGAAAAGTACATTACTCTATGAATACAATCTCAACCGACCGTACATCTCGATAATTTCTTATAATTATGCTACCGTCAGCAGCTGTGAATTCTATAGGATAACAATCCATCTTTGCGGCAATGATTGAATTAAATAAATCCTTGTTGTCTGATGATTCCATATTAAGTAGAGGGACGCTTAAAGTACTTCCATCTTTGAAATTGTGCACTAAGAAAATCTTCATTTTAATGCGACTTCCTTCCCATTTTGAATCTTTCCGCAACTTCATTAAGTTGTGTGATATCTTCTGGAATGAGTTCTAATATCCCTAGTATTTTAAGACTCAATGCAATTCTCTTTAACCCCTTCCGTCTTCTTTCTGCAAAACTCCCACCAAATATTGGACCTAAGCCTTCGGCTGGATCTTCTTCCATGCTGAGTGCAGCCTCTCCGAAAGTCAGCCCATCAATATATATTAGTTCAAGGACTTTTCTTTCGTGAGGATTGTAAATACTATTAATCAGTTCCGGTATAAATTGCGTTAATACTTTATAGGAACCATACCTTTTCCCTCCTTCGCTCTTTGAAGCAGCATATGCGATTAGAGATTTTGAACTGTTGCTTTCAGGTTGCATTAGCAGATGTGCGCCGGTGGCTTCATAATCCTTAACAATCTTCAGCATTGGGATGTATGATTCAAGGAACGTCACAGTCAATTCAATATCTTTTTTCTCCAATACTGTATTAAGTCCAGCTACTCCGCGAAGAGCACCATCAAGATCCATTGCAAGTCGAAGAAATATCATAAGGGCTTTTCCTTTCCAAATTCATTTAGTCAGTTCTAGAATAATCAATTACTTAGTTATCGATTGGTAATTGGTAATAAGAACAGTGTTAACCGGAAATTCATTTTCTTTTTCTATGTTTTCCGAAACCCTTCGCCAATCATTAATATTAGGGATTGTTTTAAAACGGATCACTCCGTTACCACAGCCATCTCTTCCATTAGCCGAAAAGCAGAACGAATAAAAATACCACTTGTAACGTGTCATTAGTTATCTCCTTCCTTGTAGGAGAGTTGAGATTTCTTGCCCACTCTCCTTTAGGTTATTCATTTTACTGTTATGGATTATCAGTATGATATAGATCCTCTAGAACATTATTTAACGCCGCAATGACCTCCAACATATTTCCCTCCGAACAATCCCACGTCCAGGATAGTGCCAGTTGTATTGCATCTTTCAACTTTTTATTATCAGATAAATAGAAATTTCGTACTGTCTTATGCTGCTGCAATTCCACCTTTAAATGAGCACAAGAATCGCAATGATTAGCCCATAAACCTGATTGCATATCCTCAATGACGGTGTACAGACGCTCATTCTCTTTTTCAAGTTCCGGGTAGCCATTTCCATCACTTCTGATATATAACCGCCCTCCGAGGATTAAGACACCCGCAAATCCACCCGCAGCCAGAGCACCAATTCCTGCAAATATGATAAGTATTAGGTTAGCCATGTTCATACATCTATCTCGCCATTAATAGTCTTTACTTGTCGAACAAACGAATCAAAACCGACAGTTACACGCTCTATAGCCACTTCTACAGCCTTTTTGTAACGTGTATGTGCATATACTCTCAAACCAACTGAAACGTCACTTACACTCCAGAATATGCCGTCATGCCATATAAAAAAATCATATCCCCCATAGTTAAATATTCTTTCTCCCGTGACTGGGCGCTCTTCTCCAGTTTTCAAAAAGATATGGAATTCTTCTGGATTACGAAGCTTACGAATAGGCTGTTCAGGCTTAGCCTTTGGAGCTTTTCTTTTTCGAGCCTTCCGTGATTTATGTTCCTTAACCAAAAGAGAAATGTCATTAGGATCAATCCCTGACCATTCTTTGAATTTGCGTTCAGTCTCTTTGAAATGTTGTGAATGCGACTCTACAAAATCCAATTTAGTTCCTTTATCTAATTCCTCATACCACCAAGGACGAAAATGATTTAAGTACTCGCAATCTACGAAATGGTGCAGACTATCAATTACACGTAATGCATAAAACCTTGGAATTGGCTGGCCGGAATTTATACCGGCAGCCACACGCTTAAACCACTTCTTTAATTTTCGTCTCTTATACTTTTTCAATATTAGAACCATCCTTTTTACGTTGTTAAATGAATATCTTTAAGGAAAATTTTCCTTATGTTTCATCAAGATAGATTATTCATCAGGGATTTTCCCGACTTCCATACCTAGACCGATGATTCCCTCTGGTATTTTTTCTAGTAACCCCACAATTTTAAGACTCCTTGTTATTCTTCTAAGCCCCCTTCTTTTATGTTCGTAATAGGTTGTACCATGAATAGCTGGAAATCCTGTTTTTTCTTCATCCTGTAGAAACTCAAACGCTACCCGATCTTTTTCACCTTCAATGTATCGCTTTTGCACTGCAAGTCTTTCATATGGTGAATACAAACTATTTACTAATGACTGTATAAATTCAGTAAGTACTTTACACGCCTTGTACTCCTTCGTCCCATTACTTTTAGAGGCTGTATATGCCAATAATGTCTTAGGTGCTTTTGAATCCGGCTGAAGTAATAGGTGTGCGCCGGTCGCCTCGTAATCAAGAACCACCTTTTTCATTGCTGGATAAGCTCTCAGCAGCTTATTCGTGATCCCAACATCTTTTCCAGTGATTTTAGTTTTACATTCTGAGGCTCCCAGCAATATTTCGATAATCTCTGCAAGAGGCATATTAAAATCTATCGTTGTATTCATCTCTTTCTCCTTTCGTATTAACTATTAACTTTTTTGGGTCGGGATGTTGTAACTCAAATCCTATTTGTAAAGTCTGGTTGTCTCGCTAGATAATTTTTCTAGAATTCCTATGATGTTCAGACTCTTTGCAATACTAACAAGTGCTTTTCTTTTCCGATCTGCAAATGAAGTAAGACTGATAGGATTTAATTTACTGCTGTAACCCATCCTCATGTACATAGCCGCTTTTTTATAAGGCAGTCCTTGGATGTACAATTTCTCCATGATTAAACGTTCATAAGGGTTAGACAGGTTATTAATTGTCGAAATAGTAAAGTCAGTGATAGATTTGTAGAATTGATATGCTTCTAAATTAGTCAAGTCATTATTAGATAATGAACCAATTGCTGCTGCCGCTTCATAGTCCTTAACTACTTTTAGCATAGGCAAATATGCTCTGAGGAACGCTTCGGTATTTTTGACATCTTCCTTCTTAATGGTAGTCTCATCTTTGGAAGCCCCACGAAGAGCGTGATCCAATGCGATCATTGACATGTATATTTCCTCCCTAATGATCTGTTATCGAATGTGCGCGTTCATAATTGACAAACTTGCCATAGTTTTTTAGATTAATCATTTCAACCGTGCCCACTTCGCCTTCACGATTTTTTGCGACAATCATTTCGATGATGTTCTTTTTTTCTGTCTCCTGATTGTAGTAATCATCACGGTACAAAAATGTAATGGTGTCCGCGTCCTGCTCAATATTTCCTGATTCCCGAAGATCCGAAAGCATTGGACGTTTGTCCTGCCGCTGTTCTACGCCACGGCTGAGCTGTGCTAGTGCGATTACCGGACAATCATTCTCTCGTGCCATCTGCTTCAAACTAGAGCTTACATACCCTACTTCTAAATTCCGATTTGCGAATTCCCTTCCACCGTTGACCAGCTGCAAATAATCTATAAATACAATGATTTCACCGTGTGTCTTTTTAAATCTCCGAACCTCAGATCGGATTTCCTGAACACTTAATCCCGGACGGTCATCGATGTATATTTTCAAGTCTGCAAGCCCTGTGAAACCAATAGTATATTTTGTCCACTCATCATCGCTGAGTTTACCTGACTTTATGCGAGATCCGTCAATATTGCACTGTGCAGAAATCATCCGATCGTAGAGTTGTAACTCAGGCTGTTCGAGACTGAATATAGCAACGGCCAGTGCCTCTTTACCGTTTATCACTGCATTATTCAAGAGTGCAGCAGTCTTCCCTACAGACGGTCTAGCAGCAATGATGTTGAGAGTTTGCTTTTGCCATTTTCCAATAACCCTATCAAGATCTACCCCCAAAGTACTGTAGCCTGTAGGTTTACCGTTGAATGCTCTTCCTTCAATCGAGTCATAATGATCTTTCAAACCTTCTTTGATGTGCCTAAGCCCACCCTCGATCTTAGACTGACCCATAATGATCTCAGCAATATTTATTAGTTCACCTGCAAATTTCTTTGGTTCGTCATAGCCACCGCTATAGATTTCCCTGATTTTTTGCATGCCTGTACGAAGTAAATATTTTTCTTTGATTATTCTTTCATGACTCCTAAATAGTCCGCTTGTCGGCACTGATTGGCTTAACTTAGTCAAGTAAGAATAACCACCAATGTCGTGCAAATTACTTCCCAATGCTGCACCTAGCGATACAGTGTCAATCATTTGTTCGTTATCTCGCAAATGGAGCATCGCTGTAATAATGCGCTTGTGGTCTTCGTGATAAAAGTATTCAGGAATCAATATGGACTCGTAAATCAAATCCGGTGCGATGAGGAGCGCGCCTAATGCTGCTTGTTCTGCCTCGAGGTTGAAATAGTTCATTCCCTTTTCTCCCTGCTTTTTTCGATAACTGAACGCATCCAGTCCTCCCGAGTCATACCCGCTCTTTCCCATGGTGGAGTGCCAGGAATTTCAATCTCCAGATATTGTTTCTCTTTCAGCAGCCTTTGAGTGCGTTCCTTATCTCGCTTGGCTTCAAGATTTGCATTTGGTTTAACGATCTCTGCAAAGGCTGGAGCATATTTATTCTCACGCTTGTACTCGTTCACATTAGCCCATACCGTTTCGGCATCTTCAGCTTCTAGATCATCGATCCAACTCTCAGCAATGCCAGCATCTACTTTCCAGCTTGGATAGCTTGCAGCAAGCTTTTTAAAAACCTTCTTCGCTTCTTCCCTGTCCATGTAGGCCCTCCTACAGTTTGTCTATAAAGTCCAATCGTCCGTTCAGTTCCTGCATCTCTGGATTCACATCAGGCATTTCCCCGCCTAGGTAATCTTTATATGTTCCGTCATTCAGGTAGGTTGTCGGCATCTTTGCAAAAGTTCCGTCCTTGCCGATTGCATTAGCGTCTTTTGCGTAAAGCTCAGTGCATCGAACAAGATTCTCACGCTCGGCAGCCTTGATTTTCTTTTTCCAAACGGAGTAAGCCTTCGCTTTATCTCTTCGCCTTGCTTTGGGAAACACATCCCAAAATCGTTCGAATTCAGGATGAGAACCATCATCGTGTGATTCTGCCGAAGGCGGATCAACACATATGTTTTGATCTTTATTATTTACTTTACTTTCCTTTACTTTCCTTTGTGCACCTTTCTCAGGGGATAACCCCTCTGTATTGTAGTTTTCCCCTGAGATAACTTCACTTTCCGTAATGTTTTCTTCTGGGAAAACCTCTATTTCTTCGTTTTTCGTTTTCTTTTTCCGCCATTTGCTGCGCATGTTTTCGACTTCTTCATGTCGTTTTTTTATGCCTACACTTGTGATACACTTATGCGTTTCGTAGTAAATCGGGTCAAATAAACCTATTTCAAATGATGCCTCAAGCATGGGAATAAATTGATCCTGGTCTATCCCCAACTTCTTAATTAAGGCAGTCCTAACGGTAAAGCTGGACACATCCAGTTCCCCGTTCCCACTTCGGTATATTCGTTCCAGAAGTATGAAATAGAAGGCGTAACCGTCATTACCAAATAAGGCACGCATGGCCTCTATTTTCTCATCATTTACTGCATCTGTGTCATGAGGGAAATATTCCATGCCCTCCTTTTTTGGTCTAGCCACGCCCTTCAACCCCTCATTTATTCATTGAATTCAAATTAGGCCGATTTCTAAAGCGTGACCATTTTTAAACATAAATCTATGAACTCCAGGAATTCCGTTTTATTATCAAAGATAAAACTAGGATTGTAACCCGTGTTAACTCCGTCTCTTCTTAATATAAAAACGGTATATTTCATTATTTCAGCCCTCCAAATGCTGTTTGTAAAAGATTCATAAATGAATTCTTATTTCCGTACCGCCAGATCAGTTGAGCGTGAAAATCCTCGCGCTGAGGTCTCGTACTATTACTATCGTTTAAGACCTCTAGGAGCCTCATAGAGACGTCAAATAGATCACCTGAACAATCCAACGGAATGTGGCGGAACATGCCTATATAGTTCGAAATGGGCTGCTTAGGATACTTTCTAAGAAACTGAATAAGATCCGAACACATTTGTATTGATGAACGCAATTTTACACAGTGCTCTATCATGTACACACCTCTCCAAACACCGCTCTCAGAAACTTTTCTTCAGCTTCCTTGCCCTCTGGAACACGCCATACCAGCTGTAGAAGGATCGCATTCACCATGGATGCTCCAATAACCTCACTAAAGTCATGAAGTTTGTTGATGAAAGACGCTTGATCAGTCTGGTACATAGACCAGTCAAATTCGAGGAAATGGCAAGACCCTTCAAAGAGATTATCAGGATAACGCTTAAAACCACGGGACAACATTTCTTTATCCAGATGCACAAACGGAACCCGTTCCCAACCTTTGAAAACATTACGCCGGGGATCTGCAAACCACTCCGCACATCCGTATTCGCGATTTGTTACCTGAGCCATGATCATAGGTTCATACGGCGTTTCCATGGCTACCCAAGGTGGAATATTGCTCCAAACAAGTAGGCTCTCTCCTGGACGGGCGTACAGCCCGTGAATCACCTCTTCTGCTACGGGTAGAAGGATCCTCCAGACACGTTCCCTGTCCTCTGAAGGGCGTTCATTAACGTTCACTTTAAGAGCCGCCAGCAAGCTGCTTACGCCCTCTTGATGGATGATCAAGCGCATCGTAGAGCATAACCGTTCCTTTTGATCTGCACTAAAAAATGAAATAGTCTCCTTGCCAAAATTAGCATTGATAAATCTAATGTTCAGTGGTGTAGTGCTCATACAGCAGCACCTTCCTTCTTAGCTTGAACTAAGTTCACAAATTCTGCGTACTGGCGTTCAAGCTGGCAAGCTTCAATAAACTGGTGCTGCAAAGACGAGACATGGCGCAGACGAGCAAACATATCGTTCTTATTGTCCTGAAGGTCTTGCAGTTTTGATTCTGCTAAATCCAGATCGGTACGTAGTACCCGTATTTGTTGTTCTAAAATGAATTCATAGGATTTTACACGGCGTTCTTGACGACGTTTTTCAGTGGATGGAAGACGGAAAAACAATTTACGAATGAATGATTTCATGAATACACGCTCCTAATTTCTGGGAGCAATATTGACGTATGTATTGAAAAAATAGTATAATTACGTCATATAGCTCCAGTATTTTTTAAATCTGATCGTCTTAACGTGACCCCTCCAAGGTATCCGCGTTTAGGCGATTTTTCCTATTCAACATGCCTTCCTGTACAAATGAAGTCTGAAGGAATTTATCAAACTCAATAAAATCAATGATGATGTCCTTCAGATCTTCTACAACAGCCTCTACAGATTCAGAATCGTTACTCAAATCATTAGTTGCGCCCATAATCCTTGATTTCAGATCCGCCACATACGATAAAACATGGAGACGAAGGTTCCTCATCGACGTTGATCCCTCCGAATAATATTTTTGACTAATACTGCGTGCTGTGCCGGTTGGTGGAACCAGATACGCGCCAGGTGTTCAAGGGTCATGTTCTGGACACTCTCCTTCCAGCAACTATTTTCAAATGCTTAGGCCGCGGCTTCTGTAAAGGAAATGAACGTCCGTTACTGTCCACCATGTATTCTTTGCCATTTGATGCAGTATGCTGTCTATACATTGGAATCCCGTTCTCTGCAGCCCATTCCTCCGCAATGCTTGGATGCCCCTGTACCCTCCGCATATCGCTCATAATGCTAATGAAATGAGTCATAAAGAATCGGAGTTCCCAATTTTCATAATCCCAAATGAAGTCAAAAGGGTCGCCAATCAGTTCATCCCAGCCATGATTTTCAATCATCTTGATTGTGGAAAAGTAGTCTTTCCACCCTGCACGTTCGCCGTCATAGCTTTTAATAATCGGAAAAATCACTGTTATTCTGCGGGGCGTCAATAGCGTCATGAGAGACATAACCACTTCGTAAAATTGGAAATGCGACTCTAGTCCTTCAACGTCCGTGTACTTTCTCCCATCCTTCATCATTTCATTTGCCATACGTACACCGTAGAATACCGCTCGGTCCACTACCATGTGAGCCTCTTTATCTACAGAAGCTTGCTTAATGGCTGCTGTGAACGACCTATGATAAATCTCTAATCTGTCCATATGCTCATCCCTTCAACTTAACGTTGTACTTTATCGCCATATCCTTCACGACTGTGATGTAATCGTTAATCAGCCGTCTGTCAGCGGCTATTACGTCCAATTTGCTGAGATTCTCTACCTTAGAAGGAGTTACTCCTTCACGCAACATACGGCCTTGCATGTTCTGTTTCCGGACTTCCAAACGAGGCCCAAAGCGGCTTGTCAGTAGGTCATAGCTTTCATTCCTAACCCCTTGGTATGCCTCGCCACCACCGCGACTCTGAGCAATCTTATTCAAAATAGCCGTTGTCTCCTTACGCCAATCCTCACCCGGATTGAGCGCCATTACTTCTATGGTGTCTTCCCATTTCTCTTCCATGTCATTAAGACGGCGGTCACGCACAGCGTCCGCTCGTTTACGCTCAGCTTCCGCTCGTTCATACTCCACATTCTTTTGAGCTAAATAAGCTATGAGTTCGCTTTGAGTTAACTGCTTCGGTGGTGCTTCTCCTTCTGTATCCAATAGATAATCACGTACAGCCCGAGCCACCAAGCTGTCTCGCAGCAACATACCAATTCGCAGAATTGCACGGCGTGGAATGACTGTGAAGGAACGAACCATTTTACCAATTATTGCCTTCTCCTTAAAGAAGATCAGTTCCTCTCCACTCAATACCTTCAAACCATCAGAATCCAACTCTTGGCGATTATCATAAATCAGGCTATCAATTGTTTTTCTTGAAACCTCGTAATACTCCGCTGCCATTTCAACAGAAACACTCTCGTTATCTGGCAGTAGGGAAAGCCCCTTTACCTTGTTTAGTACATCCACACGACTAGTGTATGAATTGCGGAGACTAACACTTTCGATTAGTACGTCACTGTTCATTTACATCGCTCCTTTCTCTAATGTCTAACCTTCTGAATCGGAATGTTAGGAGTTCTAAAATGATGAATCGCCATGTTAGATATTCGGACATTCTAAATCAAAATGTCTGAGAGCAAGATTTCCGTCCTCTATACGGACAGAATTCATACCCGTCAACCTGACGGATGTAGAGTATAAAACTCTATGATGTGGTTATGATTGCTGATATAGTTATTTGGGCTGTTCATCTAACCATAATTCTAAAAACTTTCGGGTCTCCTTCGCAGGAAAAAACCATTTAGTCCCAATTTTTCGTTTCGGAAATCTAGAATCAAAAAAGAATTGTTCCTGAATAAAATTCCAACTCATGCATGTTCGCTTTTTAAGTTCATTCGTATCCCAAAACACATGCTCAGAATCCACTTCTTTGACAATTTTTTCTATTTGCTCAAGGAGAATTTTTCTAACCTGTGATTCGTTTATACTTAAATCTAGAATTTTTTCCACTTTTCACCTCTAAACGGTATTTAAAATACCATTTTGATCTTTAAAAAAACCACACTTGTCTGCGCGTGGTATTGACAATACCTTAACATATAAGTATACTTAAATAAAGGTATTATAAATACCTTTATTGTTAAAAAATTTCTTCTGGCCTACTGTTTAGGACTGAACATATGTTCAGCATTAGAACGAAACTAGGATTTACCCTTCCGTATTCTAAACTCTTAATTTGTTCCAAGGAAACGCCTACTTTGTCGGCGAGCTTAGCTTGAGTAAAACCTTTTTCCAGTCGTCTATCGCGCAATTTTTCTCGTTTCCTAGTTAATGCTTCATTCACTAATTTCACCTCATTTCGTGTATTTGTATTTTGATTATAAATGGTATTTAAAATACCGTCAAGTATTTTAAATACCATTTACGAATAATATCTCGGAGGTTTTACCATGTCGTTAGGTTCGCGGATAAGAAATAGAAGAAAGCAATTAGGTTTATCTCAACAACAAGTTGCGGGACATTTAGGAATGGGTCGCTCTAATTTTGGTCATATAGAAAACGACAGGGTCATCCCTTCTAGTACAGACCTCGAAAAAATTGCTGATATTCTAACAACAAGTCCTAATGCATTACTTGGAAAGAAACTCGAACAGGGCAGCATCTTAACTCACACAGTATCATCTAAAGATATAGCTGACCTCAAGAAAATGCTTGAAGAAGCCCATCCAATACTATTTGATGGAACCCCAATAATTGGTGAAAAACGTCAACGTGCCATTGACATTTTGTCCGGTCTTTTTTGGGAAGCAAAAGAAAAAGAACAAGATAAATCTGAAGAGTGATAATAATCATTAATCAGGGAAAAAGGCATGCAGTCAATACCGCCGCATGGCGGTTTTATTTACCCATTAAAGGGAACAAATGTTCTTTAGGAGGAATAAAATGGCGACATTTCGGAAATTAAAAAGCGGTAATTGGCAAGCTCGTGTTTCAAAAGATGGCGAGGAGTTTAGCATTGGTACATTTAGAACGAAAAAGGAGGCCGAGATAGAGGCGGGAAAAGTTGAAGAAAGAATATATTATGGACAAGCGCTGAACGACCGAAACATGCTGTTTAGTGAGGTGGTGGAACAATGGGCGGAACATAAACGTTCAAACATAAAAGATTCAACTTTTCGCCAACTTGAAGTTATAATCCGGTTGCATATCCTCCCTTTCTTTGGTAATAAAAGGATAATGAAGATACGTCGTCCTGATATTAAAAAGTGGGTACAAGAATACGTGGATAAGAGAGATGGAAACGACGAGCTGCAGTACTCTTACGGATCATGTTTAAAATACCTTTCAGTTATAAAAAGTATTTTTCATTTTGCCGTTTTTGAATTAGAAGTTCTCGAAAAAAATCCTGCGGATAAATTAAAAGTTCCTGTTAAAGATTCTACCGAGAAAATAGAAGAAGTTAAATTTTTCACACTGGTGGAACTAAACAAATTATTAGATTTTATGAAAGGATATCATCACCAACGTTTTGACGGTTATCCTCTGTACTATATGCTAATTTACTTTCTAAGTCAGTCAGGGTTGAGAATCAGCGAAGCACTTGCGTTAAGGTGGTCCGATTTAAATGAAGATAAAATTACTGTCGAGAGACAGACCAGCCGGAATAATAACAACGAATTGAAATTAACTACATTAAAAAACACATCTTCCTATCGCACTATTAGACTTGAAAAAGATATTGTTAGCTCCTTGCTGAACTTCAAAATTATACAAGAAAATTTCATTAAAGATAAAGATACATTTCACCAAAGTAAAGACGGTATAATATTTCAAAATTATCTAGGCAATTATTTGACACCCGCTACTGTTCGCGATTCTTTTAAAGACTATTGTGAAAAAGCCGGTGTTGAATATAAAGGCACACATGTTTTTCGTCATACTCATGCAATATTGCTGCTCGAAGCCGGCACTAGCCTTTTTTATGTATCTAAACGTCTAGGTCATAAAACCATTAAAACTACATCCGATACCTATTCATCATTAACTCCAAAGATAGAAGAAGACGAACTTGAAAAGTTCGCCTCCTACACCAAACGCAATTCCGAATCGGCACAAAATCGGCACGACGAATTAAAACCCTTAATAAAAACCTATGAATAGCGCGGAATATCAGCCTTAACCAATACTACCCTCCATCTCGAACTTGATCAGACGGTTCATTTCGACCGCATATTCCATCGGCAGTTCTTTTGTGAACGGCTCGATGAAGCCCATGATGATCATTTGAGTCGCTTCTGCTTCTGTGAGGCCACGGCTCATCAGGTAGAACAGTTGCTCCTCAGAAACTTTAGACACGGTTGCTTCATGCTCAAGAACGATGTTATCGTTCATGATTTCATTGTAAGGAATAGTATCCGAAGTGGACTCATTATCCAAAATCAGCGTATCACATTTAATGTTCGATTTCGCACCTTCTGCTTGACGGCCGAAGGAAGCTAGACCACGGTAAGTTACTTTACCGCCATGTTTACTGATGGATTTCGATACAATGGTGGATGTTGTATCTGGAGCCAAATGGATCATCTTGGCACCCGCATCCTGATGCTGGTCTTTACCTGCTACCGCGATGGATAGTACTGAACCTTTAGCACCACGGCCTTTAAGAACAACCGCAGGATATTTCATGGTCAGCTTGGAACCGATGTTACCATCGACCCATTCCATAGTAGCATTCTCTTCTGCAACCGCACGTTTCGTAACGAGGTTGTAGATGTTTGGAGCCCAGTTCTGGATTGTGGTATAACGAACGCGGGCGTTCTTCATACACAAGATTTCAACAACCGCACTGTGTAGAGAGTTCGTGCTATAGATTGGAGCAGTACATCCTTCTACGTAGTGCACGAAGCTGTCTTCATCAGCAAGGATCAAAGTACGTTCGAATTGTCCCATGTTCTCGGAGTTAATACGGAAGTAAGCCTGCAAAGGAACTTCACATTTCACACCTTTAGGAACATAGATGAAGCTGCCGCCTGACCAAACTGCACTGTTAAGTGCGGCAAACTTATTATCGGTTGGAGGGATGATCGTCCCGAAATATTTTTTCAGAAGCTCTGGGTGCTCACGCAATGCAGTGTCGGTATCTGTAAAAATAACCCCTTGATCTTCAAGGCTCTTCTGCATGCTGTGATAGACTACCTCAGATTCATATTGTGCCGATACGCCGGCGAGGAACTTCTGTTCCGCTTCCGGAATTCCCAGCTTATCAAAGGTTTCTTTGATTTCGGAAGGAACTTCTTCCCAAGTCTTCCCTTGCTTCTCTGAAGGTCTTACATAGTATTGAATATCCTCGAAGTCCAAATCATCCATATTGCCGCCCCATGTAGGCATTGGCATTTTACGGAACTGCTCCAAAGATTTCAAGCGGAAGTCAAGCATCCACTGTGGTTCATTTTTGATTGCTGAAATTTCTTTAACAATTTCGGCCGTCAAACCTTTACCAGACTGGAATATCGATTTATGCTCATCACGGAACCCGTACTGGTATTCTTCCATATCAGGCGCTTTCTTAGCCATGGTGTCAGCCTCCTTGTTCTACTGTTATTTATGTTGCTCTTCTTCGTCAATTCCTTTACGAAGTGCGTTCCAAGCCAGTGTTGCGCATTTGATCCGCGCAGGGAATTTATTCACACCCGACAGGGCTTCAATGTCTTCGTAATCTCCAAAATCCACGTCTTCACCCTTCATCAGTAAGGAGAAGTTATCGGCCAGTTCAAGCGCACGTTCAACCGTTTGTCCTTTGATCGCCTCAGTCATCATCGAAGCCGATGACATACTGATCGAACAGCCTTCACCATTATAACGGGCATCCTTTACGATTCCATCCTCTACCTTAAGCTGAAGAGTAATCCGGTCACCACAGGTTGGGTTATTCAGTTCAATTTTTAGAGCATCATCTTCAAATGAACCGCGATTTCGAGGACTTTTATAATGATCCATAATTACGCGTCTGTATAAGTCATCCAAGTTCATAGCTGAAGTACTCCTTTGTCTTGATTAAAGCGTCCACCAGTCGATCTACATCCTGCTCGTTATTATAAAGATAAAAGCTTGCACGTGCTGTAGAGCTGGCTTCCAGCCAGCGCATCAGCGGCTGACAGCAGTGATGCCCGGCGCGGATGGCAATGCCTTCCGCATCTAGCACTGTAGCGACATCATGCGGGTGAACGTCACCCAGATTAAAGGTGACAACGCCGACTTCACGATTTCGAGGACCATAAATGTTCAGACCCTCGATCTCTGACAGACGTTGCTCTGCATACGCTGCAAGAGCTTTCTCATGGCGGTGTATCTCATCCAAACCGATTTCTTGTAAGAAATCAATGGCTGCACCTAGACCAACAGCACCAGCTATGATCGGAGTACCGCCTTCAAACTTCCAAGGCAATTCTTTCCATGTGGATTCATAAAGACCCACATCATCGATCATCTCGCCACCGAATTCGACGGGCTCCATGGCTTCGAGAAGTGCTCTCTTGCCATACAAAGCGCCAATTCCGGTGGGTGCGAGCATTTTATGACCAGATAGTGCATAGAAATCACAATCCAGATCCTGCACATCGACCTTCATATGTGGTGTGCTTTGTGCACCATCTACGACAATTACTGCACCATGACGATGAGCAATAGCCGCAAGCTCTTTAATAGGATGAGTTACTCCCATAACGTTGGATACATAAGCGATAGCAACGATTTTGGTTTTATCCGTAATCGTCTGCTCGGCAGCTTCCAACGTAACCGTTCCATCAGGTTGCAACGGTATATATTTTAATGTAGCACCTGTCTTCTTAGCGAGCTGCTGCCATGGAATCAGATTACTATGATGCTCCATTAAGGTGATGACGATTTCGTCGCCTTCACCCACAGCAGAGGGTCCGTAAGAAGAGGCCACAAGATTTAAGGCTGTAGTTGTTCCGCGTGTAAAGATAATTTCTTTAGTGCTGCGGGCGTTTATAAACTTAGCTAGCTTCTCCCGGGCTCCCTCGTAGGCATCGGTTGCTCGGCTGCCTAAAGTATGGACGCCACGGTGTACGTTGGCGTTATCCCACTCATAATACGACTTGACCGCCTCAATTACTTTCCGAGGCTTCTGTGAAGTAGCAGCACTGTCCAGATAGACCAGTGGATGTCCGTTCACATTTTGGTTCAGTATGGGAAATTGCTCCCGGATGGCGTTGCTAATCATTGCACTAACTTCCTTTCCACAAGAGATTGGAGCTGATTGCGCAGTCCCTCCAGTGGAATTTGTGACACAACAGGAGCCAAGAAGCCGTAGATGATCAGAGTCTCTGCATCATGCCGTGTAATTCCGCGGGACATTAGGTAAAAGACTTGCTCGTGATTGACCTGTCCTACGGAAGCGGCATGGCCGGCTGTAACATCATCTTCATCAATAAGCAGGATCGGATTGGCGTCACCACGGGCTTTTGGACTCAGCATCAATACTTTTTCCGTTTGCTGGCCGTCCGCTCTAGTAGCACCTTTCTCAATCTTGGTGATTCCGTTGATGATAGAAGTAGCAGAATCACGCATAACTGCACGAGTGATCATGTCACTTGGTGTGCTTTTGCCAAAATGCTGAGCTTGAGTGGTGTAATTCAGTTTCTGTGATCCCGTACCTACTGCAATTACTTTAGCATCGGAGCTAGAACCGTTGCCTTTAAGCACAGACTTGGTATCACTCGCAGTATCTCCGTAGTTCATCTCACCAACAATCCATTCGATGACTCCGTCATTCTCAACAACCGCCCGGCGATAAGTTACATCTGTAGTATCTACACCAAGCTGATGCACTGTAGCATAACGAACTTTAGCGCCAGCGCCCACGAATACCTCTACCGCACCATTGTGTAGTCCAGCTTCTTCTTTATCCGATACGTAGTTATCTACATAGGTTACGGAACTGTTAGTATCAGCTACGACCAGAATGTGTGGAACAAAAGTAGCTTCCGCATCATCCGTTAACAGCACTGCTTGAAGCGGAGTTTCAATAACAACATTCTTAGGAACATAGAGGAATACTCCACCATTCCACAATGCAGCATGAAGCGCTGCGATAGAATGTTCGTCTGGCTGAATGGCTTTATGCAAGTAACGTTGAACTAAATCTCCGTGTTCTTTAACAGCTGTCTGTAGGTCTGTAAAAATAACACCCTGTTCTGCAAGCTCAGGAGCGATACGTGTATATACTGCACCGGAGTTGCGTTGAATAATCAGGCTGCCTTCCTCCTGATCCTTGATCAAGGAAGAAATAGATGCAGGTGCATCACTTAGCGAAGCAAAAGGTTCACTTGCTTTATAGCTACCATAATTATTGACATTCCAACGATCAATCCGTGTCTTCTCTAATTTAGGCAGTGTCAGAGTAGCTGCCAATTCTAGTGCCTTCAAGCGGCTTTCTTTCAGCCAACCCGGTTCGCCGCTGCTGTGCGATAATTCGCTCAAGCGTTCGGCATCCACCGGAAGAATGGTCTGTGTCGTCATAGTGGTCTCCTCCTTCCTGGCGTTTCTTACGCTTCTTGCCCTACAGTTTCATCTTCAATTCCAAGTTCTTCTTTAATCCATTCATAACCCTCTGCTTCCAGACGCTGTGCAAGCTCTGGACCACCGGATTTCACGATTCTACCTTGCATCATAACGTGAACATAATCAGGTTTGATGTAGTTCAAAAGACGTTGATAGTGGGTAATAACTAAGAAGCCGCGTTCTTCGCTCCGCATGGAGTTTACGCCTTCAGCTACAATTTTCAAAGCATCAATATCAAGACCGGAGTCAATTTCGTCCAAGATCACGATTTTTGGATCCAGCATCATCATTTGTAGAATTTCATTACGTTTCTTCTCACCACCGGAGAAGCCTTCGTTCAAGTAACGGTGTAAAAACTCAGGGTTCATATCTAGTTCTTTCATCTTTGCTTCCATTTGGCGAATAAAACGAATCAACGAGATTTCGCTTCCCTCTTCACGACGGGAATTAATGGCAGAACGCAAGAAGTCGGAGTTAGTTACTCCAGAGATTTCGCTTGGATATTGCATTGCAAGGAAAAGACCTGCACGTGCGCGTTCATCAACAGCCATCTCCAGAAGATCTTCACCATCAAGAGTTGCAGTTCCATCAGTTACTTCGTATTTAGGATGACCCATTAGCGCCGAAGCCAAAGTACTTTTACCTGTACCGTTTGGTCCCATGATGGCGTGAATTTCGCCACCTTTCATTTGAAGGTTAATCCCCTTCAAAATTTCTTTTCCCTCAATCGTCGCTTTAAGACCCTCAATGACAAATTCTGCTGCCATAATATTATTCCCTCCATTGATCGATTTGCGAAATCAAAAGTTGTATTGAAACAGGATAATCCTGATTCCCAGCACAATTAGATTTTCTATCACATTATAATTATTATAAATTGAATCACAATGATTATCAATGATTCTCACTAATTTTATATCAAACCTTGTTTTTTTACAAATTTCTCTTTAGCTAATCACTTGTGACTCAGAGAAGATTTTCATTAAACATAAGACTACGCAAAAATAAGACTTCCCGCAGGAAGCCTTATTCAAACTGCTTAATGATTAGCTAAGAAACGAACGTAGCATCCATTGGTGTTTCTCCAGATCACTACGGATTTTAATGAACATATCTGAGGTTGGCTGATCCTTGGTTTCTTCGGCAAGCTCGATGCCTTCTGTCAGCTCTTCAGAGATGGTGGCGAAGTCTTCAATCAGAGACTGAACCATTCCCCGTGTATCTTCCTTACCTGTAGCTTCTTGAATGGTAGCTAATTCCAAATATTCTTTCAATGTTGCTGCCGGACTGCCTTTGATGGTTAGCAAGCGTTCTGCTACTTCATCCATGTGAAGGGTTACTTCATTATATAATTCCTCAAATTTCACATGAAGGGAGAAAAACTGTTCTCCTTTGACATACCAATGAAAGTTATGAATTTTTACGTACAGGACATTTAAGTTAGCAACCTGACGATTCATGATCTGTTCCAGTGAAGTTGTATTTACTTTATTCGATGCTTTAGCCATGAGATGATCCCTACCTTATCCATTATATTTACCGGTTACTATTTCCTTCGTCCGGTAGTAACTTGTCTATTCTTAATTTACCCTTTTACCTGTAATACGAAACAAGGAGAAGCCTTCCATAACACCTTTATTTGTTCTAGCATTAGCAAAGACACACCCGATTATGCTTAAATGTGAATACTTGCACACAAACAAAAAGGGCCTAAGCCCCGTTTGTTTGGAATTGTTAAATTTTCCGGTCAGACCATAAGAAGTAACGCTTCCGCACCCGTCATACCTGGTACGATGCCAAGACTCTCTGCTTCTATCGTTACAGACTCCAACGGGGCAGCTAAAAGCTGGGCAAGCGTCCGTACACCCACCGCACGAGCTGCGATGATATGCCGATCACTAAGTGTTTCATTGAGGAGACCGACATCCAGTGCACCGCACATAATATAACCTCGGTTCGTGCTGATAGAGAGCAGTGTAGTTTTGGGAAGCTTAACCTCTACCCCGATCAGCGTATGTTCACCTACTGTAATAGGCTCCATAGTAACCAATAGCAGCACCTCCTTTTTTTCACTATCCACGTTGTATATGTATGCTAATTTTCCTGTGGGTGTGCTGACGGTAGTCCTATGCCTAGTATAAAATGCAGTATAATAGTCCCTATTCCAGTAGTCCTGGGTATATGAATATTGCATGTTTAATGTTATAGTTAATTACATTCCTGTAACCATTCAGAGATGTTCTAAACGAAAAGCTGGGGGATTTATGGACGAGAAACTACAACGCACAGACGGCAATTATTTATTTAACGTCGACATCCTGATTAATGCCCGTACCAACCCGCTTGCACTGCAATTTCTGCTCGAAATGTTGAACAATAATGACCATATCACAGATTTCAACATTAATTCCGGTCTTGAATTAGGGAGAACCATTGACAGCTTGCTACGCTCCGCTAAACTAGCTTTGAATCAAAACTCTGCTCCTCCCATTTCATTAAAGCTGCCTCCAAAATCTACGAAGAAGCAGCTGGATACACCGATAAAAAAACAGGCAGAAACGCCTGCACAGCAAACGGCCATTGAGACGCCAGCTGATGCATACGGGAAGATTCGTCAGTATATTCAGAATAATCAATTGGTACGTTTACGAGCGAACCGGTACGGGAAACAAGTGTCCATGCCCTGTCGTATTTTAAACTTTGATGAAGCAGCCAACTCTATAAGTGTCTACCATGTGGATGAGAAGCAGGTGTACAGCTTTAATCTAAATGAAATCGACGAGTTTCTGTAAGCGCATGCGTTACAAGCAAATAAGCACCCTCCCTCATTGGGGAACAGGTGCTTATTGGTCTTTCTTTTTTTTAACAACTAAGACGACGTTTTACGTGAAAATCCCTCTATCGCAAGGCATAACCAGCCAATTATAAAGCATACCCCACCGATAGGTGTAATCGCTCCTAGCACCTTAATTCCGGAGATACTCAGAACATACAAACTGCCAGAGAACAAAATGGTACCTGCAATTAACAATCGGCCCGCCCAACGTAATCGGACACTTTCGCCCCATTGGCCCACAGCCAGTGCGATGAGAATTACCCCCAGCGCATGTACCAAGTGATACTGCACACCAGTCTCATATACCTTCATATAGTCTTCACTGATCACTGGTTTTAGTAGATGGGCACCGAAAGCACCAATTCCTACTGCCAGCATTGCTAGCACAGCCCCCCAGGCCATAAATTTCCGTTGCAAATGATTACACCCCCTTAATTTTAGACTCATTCTATCATAACGTAATGCCAGTTCCTATTTCCAGCAGTCATTTTTTATTTTGCCTCATTCAGGGGTTGCTTTTTTAGCATCAATATGAAAAAGTGGATATTAACAACATTTTCATTCTAATCTCTCAAGGAGTGCAAACCATGGACTTAAATTCTCTGTCAAAATCAGACGTACCTGCGGCAGAGGTGGGAAATCCCAACCCTCATCCGGATTACCCAAGCGCTGATTTATCATCTACGCATCAAAAAGTAGAACATGATCTTCAACATTCTGGACCTGGTATTGCTTCGTTCATTATCTGTCTCGTGTCGATCATCGGCTATGCAGCCATCTTTATCTCTATTATAATGAAGTCTTCTTCATTGGTTAATGAGAATTCCGAACTATTAAGCCAGTCCTCGCAATTCATAATGCTTCTAGGATTAACTGTTATTATTCTGGCTGCTCTTAATGTAATCGGTGTAGTCATCGGCATCATTGGGCTTTCCATTCGGAAACGTCGCAAGGTGTTTGGCATTATTGGCACAATAGTCAATGGTGTTATTATCTTACTCTTTATGCTGCTTATTACAACCTTCCTAGTCAATGCTGGAACGCTTTAAGCTTCTTTTAAACATGCTAACTTCATTAAAAAGGGTATCCCAACAACTTTGAGCGGGTTGTGAGGATACCTTTATTTATGTATGAATCTAAAATCTACATTGGGGGAGTCCTCATCTTCATCCGTGGCTCACGGACTCAGATGACGTTATTTACGTTTTTTTCGCCTTTGGAGCACAGTTTCGGACCCCAGTGTCGCTATTGCATCAAAAGAGGATCATATTGAGCGGTTTTTATGGCAATAGCTGCGATGGGGTCCGATAGCGAATCAAATGTGGGGAAGAGCTGCGTTTTAGGGCTGCTGGGTCCGATAATACTGATTCCGATGATGATAATTCCGATAATGCTAGATCCTATCCCTCATCCGCGGCTTGCGGACTCAGATGACGTTATTTACGGATTTTCGCCCTTTGGAGCACAGTTTCGGACCCCAGTGACGCTATTGCATCGAAAAAGGATCCTATTGGGCGGTTTTTATGGCAATAGCTGCGATGGGGTCCGATAGCGAACCAAATGTGGGGAAAAGCTGCGTTTTAGGGCTGCTGGGTCCGATAATGCTGAGTCCAATATAGGTTACTAGATCCATAGTGGTGCTACTAGTTCCGTTAGTGGGGTTGCTATATCCATAGTGGTGCAGCTAGATCCAATAGTGTAGCTCCTAATCCATAAGGATGCAGCTAGGTATGCGGACTGTGATCGACCAAACTAAGTTTATTGTTTGAGCAAGAACTATGCTTAAAAAATACGAGGGTGTCCCAGCAACCACTATATGATTGCTGAGACACCCTCTATTTGCAAATTAATACATTCAATTATTTCGCTAGAGCCAGCTTTGTCAGCACACGTTGCTTAACAGACGGATCGCCCTCCACTGCTTTTTCCACGTATTCAATAACTACGGAATCATCGGAATTCAAAGTATCAAGTATACTCTCCATCCCAGCTGAAATCTCAAAAGCGGTTGGACCTTCTTTTGTCGCAATCTCAACGGAATGACTATCTATTTGTCCGATATAAACGGCCGTCAATTTTATTGTTTTACCTTCAGCTTTTGGAGTAGAACTAGGTTTAGCTGTGCTCGGATTTTCGGTTGGTGTGGCTGTACTTGGGTTCTCAGTGGGTACGGGAGTGCTTGGAGCTTCTGTAGGCTCAGCTGTGCTTGCGCTCTCGGTTGGAGTTGGAGAAGGTGTTGCAGTCGGTTCTCCTGAAGTCTGTGCCGAATTATTCCCACCGCAAGCGGTTAAGGCAAATGTTAAGGCAGCAATCGCTGCTATGGCGGGTAATGAACGTTGTTTTTTCATGTTGAGTGCCTCCTCTATGTGGCGATTATTTTCAAAGTCATCTTCATAAGTATACTCTTATAACGTTAACCACTCTATGAAAGTTTCATATGAAGTAATTTTAGATAACTTCCAGCCTCTATTAGGCATCCGTCGGATGCAGGCTACAGCGGTATTAATACAATAGTGTGAGCCTGATTTATCCCAAAGGAAAGGAGTGAGCCCCTTGAAAATCGATATCGGCTGTGGATCTAATAAGGAAGCAGGTTATCTCGGGATCGATCGGATCGCGGGTCCTGTTGTAGATATTGTCTGTGATATTTGCCAAGAGATTCCTCTCCCTGACAATAGCGCTGAGTTAGTTATGGCTAGCCGTGTACTGCCTTATGTGGACAATTTATTCGCAGCCATGGCGGAAATTCACAGAATTAGCATCCATAAAGCAGTTGTTTGCATTCTAGCACCCTATGCCCACAGCTTTGCCCATATGTCCAATCCTTCCTTTAAGCAGAAGTTTGACGAATATACCCCCCGGCATTTTACAGGATCCTTCTTCCAACCCCCATCCGGTCCAGTATGCCCAGCTATTCCAGACTACCCTGTACCCGCACCACCCTTCGATTATCGGTTGCTGCGGATGGAGTTATTCTATCAACACCCTTATGAAGATCCGCTTTACGAAACTGAAGAACTAGAAATACTAAAGACCCTTCAAGCAAATGTAGTGCATGAAATCATGTACCATTTTGTCGTTATCAAGCACAATATCACTGATCAGGAGCTGGAGCTGATGAGCAGAAGTCATTATCCTGAACCTCATGTTCTTGTCGAACGAAGACTTAAATCACAAAACAGACATTTTTTTCTATAATTTTAAGATGGGACATACACTAATACCCATTTTGTATCATAGGCTAACATACAGGTATTAACTGTGCCGTCCTAACTATAGGACGGTTCACTTTTGGCCAAAATCAACCTCGAAGGAGGTGAGAATCATTCCACTAGTCGTACGGGCAACGATCAATGCGACCGGTGCTATCACATTTACCGGCAACACGCTTGGACTTAGCCGCTCCGATACGATCGGAGTGCCAGGGACACTAGACAGCATCGGTGGCTTTACTACTGTTAATACTTCATCGACATTTGGTTCCTATCCTAGCGGAACTACTAGTCTTTATACAAGCAACAGTTCAGCAGCCATACTGGTCCTACCATCTGGCAGCACAGTGCTGTATGCAGAACTGATATGGGGCGGTACCTATATTAACGGAACCGTTAACCTCAGTTCGGCCATTAACAATCCTGTCTCCCTAATAACTCCTGCTGGCACTACATTCAGCGTTACTCCCGATTCAGCAACGAGCAACGTAGTCGATTTGGGAGGTGGTGCATCAGCATATGTTCGTTCCGCCAACGTGACCAGCATTATCCAACAAGGCGGCGCCGGCACCTACACCACTGGCGGTGTAGTGGGTACGATTGTTATCCCTAGTGATTCCACGGCCAACCATGCTGGCTGGACATTAGGCGTAATCTACCAAAATACAGCCTTACCTTTTCGCAATATGTCCCTACGGGCAGGTGCAATACTTGTACAGGCAACCTCAGCCCCAGTTTCAACTACGATCACAGGCTTCGCAACACCAATTACAGGTGCGCTTGGCGGCAGAGCGTTATTCAGCGCACAGGAGGGGGATGCCAACCGTTCGGGGGATCAAGCGTTATTTGGTCCAACCTCGGCTACACTTGTTGCTTTATCGGGACCAAACAACTTTGCCAACAACTTTTTTGCGTCACAGATTAACAATGATGCAGGTAATCTAAACACAACAGGTACCTTTGGAAACCGCAATCAAACCAACGGAAACCCAGGGACCAACATTATCGGCGGCCGTCAAGGCTGGGATATTACCAATGTTGACGTCTCCGCCCGGCTGATAAACAATCAATCTTCAGCCGTATTACAATTAACCACCTCAGGCGATGCTTATGTACTCAACGGTAATGCCATACAGGTTGATATCAATGCTCCTAAAATAAACCTCACTAAAAGCGCTAATGTAGCCGGCCCCATAGTCGGTGATACGGTAACTTATACGGTGACTATCAGTAATACAGGAACAGCAGGAGCAGCAAGTGTCGTTTTATCAGATGCGCTGCCGGCAGGATCCACTTTTGTAACTGGAAGCGTAGTCGTTGCTGGCGTCGTAAGGCCTACTTTTGATATTACAGCAGGAATCCCATTAGGCTCATTAGCTTTAAGCAGTTCAATAACGGTTACATATCAAGCCAAAGTCACTTCATTGCCGCCAAGTCCACAAAATATCGCAAATACTGCCAACGCTGCCTTTACGTTTCAAAGTGTAGCCGGAGGCCCTATCATGACGGGGGTCATTCCATCTAATACAGTAACCTTACCTGTATATTCACCCGTCCTTAACATTGTGAAATCAGCCAATACCACCAATGCTACGGTTGGAGATCAGATCACCTATACCCTTCAAATCACGAACACAGGAAATATCGGCGCGGTAACAACACTTACGGATAACATTCCTTCAGGCAGCTCTTACGTCGCAGGCAGCTTCACCGTCAATGGAAATCCTATCGCTGGTAACCCTGCCACGGGGATTGCTATCGGTACGGTTGCCGCCGGTGGCAGTTCTACTGTTCAATTTCGGGTCATCGTGAATAGTCTTCCCTCACCGCCGCAGTTGGTTGACCAAGCAAGCGCCGCTTATACGTTTCAAGTTCCAGATGGGCGAACGGTAGCTGGTTCTGCCTCGTCCAACACTTTGTCTATTCCCGTTACAACACCCAATGTTACCGTAGTCAAAAGCGCTGGATTCACCGACGTAACTGTCGGAGATATACTGCTCTACACCTCAGTAATCAGTAACAACGGAATTGCAGCAGTTACCAACGTTTCACTCTCAGATACCATACCTGCGGGTACATCGCTGGTTCCCGGAAGTGTCACCGTCGCCGGTGTATCACAACCCTCAGCTAATCCTGGAACAGGGATTGCTGTCGGTACCATCGCTCCCGGAAGCTCCGTTGCCGTCACTTTTCAAGTCAACGTTATCTCATTACCAAGTCCCGCTCAGCTATTGAATAAATCTAGTGCCTCTTTTAGCTCGGGTGCTTTTACTGGCATTTCAGTCTCAAACACGACTACAACTCCCGTGTATCAGCCTGTAATCCAAATTGCAAAAAGCTCGAACGTTTCCAGTGCAACTGTAGGTGGCAATATTCTTTATACGTTAAATGTTCAGAATTCAGGGAATATCGGGGCGGCTGTAACCCTGAGCGACAATATTCCTTCAGGAAGCGCCTTTGTCTCGGGAAGTGTAACTGTTAACGGTGTTGCTAGACCTGCTGACTCTCCACTTACAGGAATTAACTTAGGCACTTTAGCTTCTGGGGCAGCTGTTCCTGTGACCTTTCTTGTCTCTGTACAATCTCTGCCTGCTCCACCTGTTCTGAATAATCAAGGCAGTAGCAATTACACCTACCAACTGCCAAGTGGAAGATCATTCTCCGGGACCAGTCTATCCAATACCCTAACCATTCCGGTCTCCGCTCCAAACATTACACTAACCAAAACTGCAAATCTAACTAATGTAGCGGTTGGAGAAAATCTTACTTATTCAGTCATAGTGTCCAACCCAAGCAGCGTCACTGTTACTAACGTTGTTGTCTCTGACCCTATTCCTACGGGGGGAGCTTTTGTAGCAGGCAGTGTGACTGTCAACGGTTCGACGGTTGCAGCGGCTAACCCAAGTACAGGTATAGCAATCGGAAGTATCGCCGCGGGCAGCTCTGTCACGGTGTCTTTTAGAGTGAATGTTGCTTCCTTGCCAAGTCCAGCACAGTTTACAAACAGAGCCAGCGCCTCCTTCACCTCTGGGGCGTTCACCGGTTCTTCGCTCTCAAACACGATAGTAACACCTGTATTTCAGCCCATCCTTAGTATGGTCAAAAGCGCCAATGCAGCACAGGCATCTGTAGGGGGATCTCTCTCATACTCCATCCTGATCAGCAACACCGGGAATATTGCAGCTACTCTATTAGTAACTGATATCCTGCCACCCCAAGCCGTGTTTGACACGAATAGTGTCATTATTGGAGGAACACCTTTGCCCGGATATAATCCGGCAACTGGCATTCCAGTTGGACCGCTCGCTCCTGGTGATAGTGTCACCGTAAGTTTTCTGGTCACAATCACAGCCCTGCCTCCATCACAAGTATTGCTGAACTCTGCTTCAGCGACATATAATTTCACCCTTCCAGACGGGCGTCAGCTCGGTGGAAATGTAGTGTCCAATACGCTCTCTGTCCCAGTGTCCGCCCCTAACGTCAGTGTTGTAAAAAGCGTAAACGCTGCTACTGCTGTTACTGGTGATATCCTTATCTTTACCTCTGTATTGACCAACAACAGTATTGCAACAGTAAGCAATATCATTCTCAGCGATCCTCTGCCTGAGAATGTCGCTTTTATTCCCGGAACCGTAATTGTAAGTGGCACTACTCTGCCGCTAGCAGTTCCGTCCGCCGGCATTCCAATCGGTAGTTTGAGCCCTGGCGCCACAGCTACCGTAACATTCGAGGTGAGGATAACGATGCCGATACCATCACAGATTAACAATCAGTCGTCTGTCAGTTTTACATCCGGTGTATTCTCCGGTTCTTCTTCATCTAATATCACAACTACACCAGTTATTCAGCCCCAAATCTCCTTAGTAAAAAGTGCCGCTGATGGAGACGGCGATTTCGATGCTTTAGTTGTCGGTGATTCTGTCATCTACACAGTGCTTGTTAGCAACACAGGTAATCTGGCTGCAAATCTTACGCTAACTGATAACATTCCAGCAGGTACAGTTTTTGTTCCTAATAGTGTCATTGTAGGTGGTATGCCTCAACCCGGATCAGCCCCTGATACAGGGATAGCTGTAGGAAATGTCGCTCCTGGTGCCAGTATTGCAGTCAGCTTCACCGTTGATATCATCTCCCTGCCAACACCTCAGCAGATTAGTAATCAGGCTTCTGCAAGCTTTACCTTTACTCCGCCTGACGGTAGACCGTTATCTGGGACTGCGGTGTCTAACACTGTAACTTTACAAGTCTCTGCTCCTAACATTGTCGTTACCAAGAGCACTACTTCAACATCAGTTGCTGTTGGTGAAACGGTCACTTACAACGTCAATATAACTAATAATGGTATAGAATCTGTTACTAGCGTCTTACTCAATGATCCTACACCGGTAGGGAGTACTTTTGTAACAGGCAGCGTGTCTGTCAACGGAGTTCCATTCCCGAACTTGAATCCTGCTTCGGGGATATCTATCGGCACTCTAGCAGCCGGTGCATCAGCGCTGGTTACTTACAGTGTTACTGTTACCTCCGTCCCTCCTACAGCTTCACTCATCAATCAGGCATCCGTTACCTTCACTTCAGGTGTTATTTCAAGCTCCACTTTTTCTAATACCGTTACTGTCCCTGTGTTCCAGCCGAACATTGCCGTAGTCAAGAGTGCTAGTACAGCCAATGCCACGGTTGGCGATGCCGTTAGCTACACACTGACAGTGAGTAACACAGGAAACTATGCTGCTAATTTAACATTGACGGATAATATTCCCGCAGGTACGGCTTTTGTTCCGAATAGCGTGCTCATTAATGGACTCCCTTTAGCGCAAGCGGATCCTTCCACCGGAATTGCAGCTGGAATAATACAGCCTGGAGGAACGACCGTAGTCATTTTCACGGTTGACATCACTTCATTGCCTAGTCCTCAGCAACTGGTCAATCAAGGAACCGCAGCATACAGCTTCACCTTACCCGACGGACGTACACTTAATGGGACTGCACTCTCTAACACCGTCACTATTCCGGTCTCCTCACCTAATATTGCTGTAATTAAAACTACAACCACAACATCAACTACAGTCGGTGACACAATCACTTATTCCATAGCTTTAACTAATAACGGGATTGCCACTGTAAATAATGTGGTCTTCACAGACGCCCTTCCTGCCGGCACCACCTTTGTGACAGGCAGCGTGCTTGTGGACGGTGTGCCTCGCACAGGAGTTAGCCCAGCTACTGGAGTGACCCTAGGCAGCATAGCACCTGGTGTAACCGTAACTGTTGCTTTTACTGTAAATGTAGTTTCACTACCGCCTACTGGATTGTTAAATAATCAGTCAACAGTCAGCTTCACCTCAGGTGTTGTCTCAAATGTAGCCTTCTCAAATATCGTCACGACGCCTGTCTATCTGCCTATCCTTGCAGCAGCAAAAAGCTCCAATTCAGTCAATGCTACCGTTGGGGATACGATTACTTATACTATAAATGTGACCAACACAGGTAACTACGGAGCTTTAGCAACCCTGAGTGACACCATTCCAGCGGGTACAACGTTTATTCCAAATAGTGTACTCATTCAAGGCGCTCCTGCTCCAGGAGCAGACCCAGCTGCCGGGATCCCACTGGGGGTAATCTCCGCGAATGGAAGCCTGTCTGTAATGTTCTCAGTGCTTATCACAACATTGCCGGCAAGCCAACAGCTGCTCAATCAAGCTTCCGTCGCGTTTGCATACACACTTCCAGATGGACGGACATTTAACAATTCGATCAATTCCAATACAACAACAATCTCAGTATCCTCACCGAACGTTATCGTCACTAAATCTTCGACAGCTACCGATGCCGTTGTTGGGGATACCATCACTTATAACCTCACTGTTACCAACAGCGGAATAGCAAATATCAGTAACGTTAACCTCAGTGATCCAATACCTGCAGGCTCTAGCTTTGTCGCTGGCAGTGTGACCGTAGATGGCACTCCACGCCCTAGCGCGAACCCAGCGAACGGGGTCTCGCTCGGTACACTTGCACCGGGAGCATCTTTCCAAGTCTCGTTCAACACGATTGTCAATGTGCTGCCTAATCCTGCAACACTTAGTAATCAAGCTTCCGTCAGTTTCACGTCCGGCGCATTCTCAGGATCTTCATTCTCAAATACACTTGTTATTCCGGTATATCAACCTATCATTGTAGTTGTCAAAGGGGCGGACAGAACCGCCGCAACTGTCGGAGATACGATTACTTACTCCTTAAATGTGACGAATACTGGTAACCTCATAGCAAATGTAGTTATCACCGATACCATTCCGAACGGAGCTGTCTTTGTTCCAAACAGCGTGCTCGTGAATGGGGTACCACAACCAGGATCAGATCCGGCTACTGGCTTAAGTATTGGGTCGGTAGCTCCGGGAAGTACAGTAACAGTAACGATTACCTTACAGGTTACTATTGCGTCCCTGCCTTCACCGCAGCAATTGGTCAATCAAGCTACAGCAAATTTCACATTCACACCACCAGATGGACGTTCACTCACGGGATCCTCTGTCTCAAATGTCCTAATTATCCCTGTATCTTCACCTGACGTAAGTGTGGTTAAGAGCACTACTTCTATTGATGCGGTTGTTGGCGATATCATCACCTATACGATTGTTGTCACCAATTTAGGGATTTCACCAGTTAATAATGTCATCATGGTTGACCCTATTCCAGCTGGCAGCCAGTTCGTAACGGGAAGCATTACCGTAGATGGAGCCCCACGTCCTAGTGGCAGTCCGGCTTCGGGAATCGCAATTGGTACAATTGCTGCAGGTGCTTCTTCAACCATTACCTTCCAGGTTCAGGTAGTAGCGTTATGATTCCCGGCTCACGTACCCAACCTGTCGTAACCAATCAGTCCATGGTACTCTTCAACTCGGCAGCGGGTGTTGACGGAATTGTCTATTCCAATACCGTTAACACCCCGGTCGTGGGCCCCGTGCTTTCATTGCTGAAGAGTACAGATAAATTCCACGCCTCTTTAGGCGACACTTTGGTGTATACCATTACAGCCAGTAATAATGGAAATACAGATGCTTTTTTGACGGTGTTTGACATTCTTCCAGAAGGTGTATCCTTTATTTCCAACAGTGTGCTCAGAGACGGTGTGCCTCTTCCGGGGGCTACACCGTCTTCAGGCATCCCCCTTGGTTCTATTGCACCGCAGAATCAAGTGAGCATCGCCTTTCAAGTCGTCATCATTTCCCTGCCGTCTTCCCTAGTGCTGCAAAATAAAGCGCTAGGCCGTTTTTCTTTTTCCACACCGGAGGGAAGAATCGTTAAAGGAGATCTATTTTCAAATTCCGTACAGGTTTCTTTACGCTCCTACCAGCTCTCGACCTCCTTGTCTGCAAGTACTCCGACTTCTTTTATAGGGGATGTAGTCACTTACACCTTGCGGCTTACAAATGAAGGAAACAGCCTCTTAACTCAAATCAGTGCAATAATTTCTATTCCGGACGGGGCGGTGTTTATACCGGGGAGTGTCATCGCAGGTGGGATTTATTACCCAGAATCAGACCCGGCACAGGGGATATTACTCGGTTCCCTGGACACAGACCTAAGCGTTGATATTACTTTTCGTGTCCGAGTAACAGAGTTTTCTCCCTCGTTGGCCTTAACCAACAGCGCGGTTGTCACCTATTCAGTCGATGAGCATACAATTACGACCGAAAGTAACACTGCGGTTGTCTCACTTGTCCAAGCGGGGGTCACCATTAGTAAAAAAGTGGATCATGTTACAGCAGCTCCGGGCGATAATTTGAGATATGAGCTTACGGTAACGAACAACGGGAATCTGGCTGTAAATGCAGTCCTAACAGATGCTATACCTTCAGGTACTCTTTTCGTATGGGATAGTGTTCTCTTAAATGGAGTGTTGCAAAAAGGTGCACGACCAGCGGAAGGCATCCAGTTAGGTACTTTAAGAGGCGGAACTACAGCAGTTGTAATTTTTCAAGTGAGTATACCTGCAGCCATTAACATTCATGAAATCGCAGCCGTACAAAACCATGGTAGTGTTCAGTATACCTTTGTGCTTCCAGACGGACGGACCGTACGGCAAACCTCTCGTTCCAATACAGTTACCACCCTAGTAGTCACACCTGTCATTTCACTCGTAGTCCATGCAAAACCAACTATCGTAGAAGCAGGAGAGCGAGTCCAATGCTGGATCTCACTAACCAATAGCGGAAATTGGCCTGCGGAAATATCTCTGAATCGGCTAATCCCGGAAAAATGTTTTCTTGATCCCAACAGCATTGTGATTGATGGAGTTCCGAATTCACAATCTTCATTTGCCGGCACCTTGCCGCTGGGGGTAGTTAATGCTGCATCTATGGTTAACATTCATTATTTTGTCCAGGTGAGTGAACAGGTAATGGGTCGTTTCCTTAAGGGCTCCGTAAATGCTCAATACTCTTTCAATATGGATGGACGTAACTACTCTGGCGAAAGCCAATCTAACAGCTATGTGCTGACCCTAGATGAGATCAGTGAATAAGAAATCACATATCCCTCATCCCCATGAATATACTTTAGTTACAACCCCAAAACATCCCCACAAAGTGAGGCTTTGCTTTCTATGCGTACTCAGGTACTTTGCGGGGGACCCAAATATATACTTTGCAAAAAATTCCCTCAATCAACATTTCATATTCCATGGGAGGTGGTCATCCTGTCGCAATCATCCGGTCCCTTTTCCTTCGTAGTCTCAAAAGAAGACTGGTCCCTTCATCGTAAAGGTCATCAGGATCAGGAACGCCATCAGCAAAAGGTCAGAGAAGCCATCAAGGATAATTTGCCTGACCTCGTTACCGAAGAAAATATTATTTTGTCAGGCGGTAAGCAGATTGTGAAGGTTCCGATTCGCAGTCTGGATGAATACCGGATTATTTATAACTTCCGTAAACAGAAGCATGTAGGACAGGGGGACGGGGAAAGTCAGGTCGGCGATGTGCTTGGGCGCGATTCACAATCGGCACAGCCCGGTAAGGGAGAAAAAGCAGGTGATCAGCCGGGCCAAGATACCGTGGAAGCAGAGGTCAATCTGGAAGATCTGGAGGACATTCTGTTTCAGGATATGGAATTGCCTCATCTGAAGCCTAAGAATAAGGAAGAGATCGAGGTCAAATCCATAATTTTTAACGATATTCGTAAAAAAGGGATGATGTCCAACATCGATAAAAAACGTACGCTGCTGGAGAATCTCCGACGCAATGCAAGCAGCGGAAATCCCGGCATTCACAGTATCAGCCCAGATGATCTGCGCTACAAAACATGGGATGATATTAGAACACCTCATTCCAATGCGGTCATTATTGCGATGATGGATACGTCAGGTTCGAAGAGTGTATCATAATTAACTAAATGTCGTACTTATACTCTATTCGAAGAGCTTTGTCTTTGATTTGAACATGATCTATCCAACGGTGCAGCATTACTCGTACTTGATTAGAGTCGCTGCGATCAACCATGAGGCATTCGGATCTCATATTCAAAAACTTTGATGCCTCCCCTATTTTCTCCTCGATACCCGCGATTTGATTTTTAAGCACTTCTTCTTCTACTTCTAATTCAGCTGTAAGAGATTTGAATTCCATCATCTTTTTTCTGTATAACTCTTCTGGGAATAATTCGCGTTGCTCGAAGATATCCATCTGATCTTTCGCAGCCTTAGCCTTTCGGGAACTAATACCTTTCAACTCACCTAAAAGCAGTTCAATATCTTGGCTTCTATTGCTACTTAACAAAAAATGTTCTTCCGGAATATTGTTCAGTCTCATCAATAGGTCATCTAATACAGCTGATTCGAGATCATCTGCTTGTATATTCGCTTGGGAGCATGCATCACGACCGTATTTATGATATGTCTTGCAGATATAATACCTATACTCTTTATTACCAACTGAACGTTTTTGGCAGACCATACCCTGCTTACACTGCCCACAGATCAATATTCCTGTGAGTGGATGATAAGCTCTCTTAACTCCACGGTCATGAGAACGGGAAGAAATAAGCTTTTGCGCCTCATAAAATAATTCTTTATCAACGAGTATAGGGTGAGCATTCTCGACGATTTGCCACTCCTTACGGTCCACTTTGATCTGTACCTTCTTTTTGCTCATTGCTCCACGTTCATCATATTCTCTTTTAAGTACATTTCGCCGGGTTCCATAGGCAACTTGTCCAATGTAGGCTTGATTACGAATCAATCGATTAATCGTCTCCCTACTCCACAAATTCCCGTTCTTCGTCAATATCCCGTGTTTGTTGAGATACTCCGCAACTTTAAATGTTCCTAACCCCTTATTAACGTACAAATCAAAAACTAAAGGCGGAACTTTACCTAGCTCTTCATCAATTTCAAGGTGTTTCGTCTTAGGGTTGACGATGTACCCGAATGGAGGCTCTCCGTTCCATTGCCCCCGAGCTGCCTTTTGCTTTCTAGCGCTACTTACACGGACTGATATTTTTTTACTCTCCTGTTCTGAGAGAACCGATAAAATATCAAAAGTTATATTGTCTTTGTTTAAAGAGTCGTAGTTGTCATTAATTGCAATGATCCGTACACCATACTGTTCAAACATGCCTATTATAGCCGGGTTTTCCTGCTTATCACGCCCGACCCGACTTACCTCTTTGAATACTAAAAGTTGAATCTTCTTCTGTTTCGCGTCTTCAATTGCCCGTTTCATCTCTGCACGATCAAATACAGAAGTGTAGTATCCAGATACAGCCTCATCCTTGTACACCTCGATATCTTCAGCGTCATATTCATCTCCTAGTCTACGCAAGTACTCCCTTGCTTGATCTACTTGATTTTCAATTGAATCACCTTGCCGATCCGTACTAACCCGAGCATAAATACCGCATTTAATCTTATCCATAGACGAAACTCCTTATAGTTAATTAGAGAGATAACTAGGTAACATTATACTTGCATCATTAACTAAAAAACACCCATTTATTTATGGGTGTTTTGGTGTTCGTAACTTTTGTACTTTTCAGCATCAACGATTTCGACATTTAGGTTAATGCCACGCACCTCTTTAGCATGATCCTTGAGCATTTGAGCATAACACTCCAATGGAGATTTCGTTCCTTTTACAACTTCAATTGTAAACCGAATGCCCATCTCACCCCTCCTGCCTGGATAGTGTTACACTATTTTTATTGTTAAGGAAACTTGTCCTATTCATTTTTTTTAGTCACTGCTATTTCTAAGATTAGTGCCAACTTATAAAATGCTCTCCAACGATATTTATAATAAGTAGCCTCGCTTATCCCTAACGTTTGACTATAAACTACATAATCGAAGACGTAATCTTCCTTCATGTAACGTTCCTCTATAAGTTTTCTTTCTTTTGGATGAAGTCTTTTAACTGCCCGTTCGATCTTTTCACAGTGTAACTTCCGAGCCATGGGTGCATCTATGTTATGAGCGGCAATATCACCTGTCTGATCACTCGTTACACCTGTATCACTTCTTGGAGTCTTTGACCACGCCGCTGTCGTTGTAGCTTCTCTTTCTTCAAAGGAGATTAGCTTAAACATCCGATATTTATCCAGCGCTGCTTCCACTGCATCCTGCGTCTTTTTCCTATCCAATTCCGGCAATTCAAAAGACATCTGTGTCACTTCATCACCTCTATCTGTAAAGAGAATCCCCCGACCGAAGCCGGGGCGTGTATCATCTTAGAACGGAAAATCGTCTTTATTCTCAGGAATTACCGGACCATCTGCGATCTCCTCAATGGTGAGTTGATCCTTGTCTTCTAATTCAATCGTACCGTCTGGATTAACCTTGCCTCGTACGCCTTCTCTTGGCTCTTCATGATCCTCTTCATCGTCATCACCTCGGAACTCTTCGATGCTCATTTGAGATTCAGCGATTTCCAAGACTACATCCGATCCAGCCTTCCGGTAGAATTCATAGGAGTTTTCAGAGGATGTGTCACCCTTGACGATGAACTCCAGTACTGTCTTCTTGGCATCCTTCGTACTCTTACTGAACTCGGTTGTCAGGGACTGCTCCACACCGTCAATACTCAACACAACCACCGATCTCGTCATTGCGTTAAGCTCAGGCTTCTTCTCGTCATCACCCTTTACGTGGAACTGTACAAGTTCCTTTTTAGAGTCCTTCGTTTGTTTATTGAAGTGCGCTGCTATTTTAATTTTCATTTATAATTGCTCCTCTCAAATTTGGGTTTTATGAAAAAATAATGACTGCAGCTAGTGCGATAATTGAAGCAACGCATATAGCTGCCATATGCATGCCTCCAGACTTGTTTCTATCCATTTCAGCGACAGATCCGGTAAATGAGATCATGACGATAATTGCAAAGATTACTTCAATCCACATTTACAGGTACTCCTTTCAACGCATCTCTGAGAACCTTTTCTGCAACATCAGGCATCCACTTATCACTATTACGGTTAACGTAAAGCAGTGCCTTCTGAATTGCTTGAGTTAGCCCTTTAATACATTCTTCAAGCTCTGAATCTGTCCTAGGAGTCGTGTCCTGTGCTTTATGAGCAGCTACTTTCTTAGTCAGTCTTATTGTTCTTGCTCCAAACTCTCCCTTGGTGATGTATCCTTTCAAGACCAACGCTTCGACTATTTTAAAAGCAGTAGAACTTGACTGATATTTGAAGTGAGCGCCTATATCACGGATTGCTGGAGAATAACCATTACTGATAATGAAAGATTCTATAAATTCGAGTGCTTCTGCTTGGCGCTTTGATAATGCCCTTTGGCTCACTTTATAACCTCCTTTGGGGTCTCAGTCCCCTAAATTACATCCATGTGAAGTGTTCTGCCCGATACAATTGACCATCAATCAGCAACCATCCGGGCTTATATAAAATTGCTGCATATGGCTGACCAAGGACAAAACTGTAATTGTTATGCCACTTTGAAAAAATGACCATCAAGTGTCTCAGCCCCCTTATAAGTTCAGTACAGCCAACAGAGCTGCTTTACACCGTTGTTCTGGTGTTGCGTGGGCAAATTGATAAACGTTATTCAGAGTTGTTGGCTCATGCAACATCAGGCCCATTACATTGTGGAGCTCAATGGCGTAATCCTCTCGTAGTGGAGTATCTTGATCAAATATGGACTCTACTTCCCATGCTGCGGATATGTTCTCTGATGGCTCCCAGTGTCCCAGACTCACTACACCGACTTCATAGTCCATTACATGTACAGCCACCAGTTCGCTTAACTCTTGTCCCGGCTCCATCGCCAGTATCTCTTCCCTTGTGAGTGTCATTGGTTATCTCCTTCCTCACTGGCCGTATTTCCATCGAAACACTTGCGCATTGCTTCGTCCAAATCATCTAAACTCCCGTTACGCCAAACCTTTTCAATCAACTCCAATTTGTCGAGAATTTCGTGATAAGTTCCGGATTTTTCAACAAAGAAGTTACACGGGCCTACCGTTAATGCTCCTGTGGGGTCCTTTTCAATCCATTGGCGGCTTGCTTCCTGCATGACATAGCCAAACTGAAACGTATTTGCTGCGATAAAGCGTTGAACTTGATCCATGATCTATTCGCCCTCCTTGGGTGCTGGGGTATCTGCAATTACATCGAACCACTTTTTGTGCAGCGCAAACCCCGTGTCTAATCTTTCTTTGAGCCGATAACGGTAGACGCCATATCCGAACTGATTATTTGTTTCAGTTGCATCATGGATTGTATAAATCAGCCCATCTTCACGGCTTTTCACTTTAGTCCATTCAGGCAATTTCTCTTCTACTGGTTGTGCTGGGGTATCTGGGTAAAGGGTGGACCTGAATCGCTTATAAACTTCCTCTGCTTGGTCCAAGTCGAGACTTGTTAAGTCACCGCGCTGAATGATTTGGTATAACCCCTCTATAGCCTCGGACGATTCCTCTTTTAGTTGCTTTTCCCGTTCCTCCAGCCGAATTATTTCCTCAGCAAGAAGATATTCTTTTCTATCTGCTTCAGTGCGGATATGACGTATTAATTCGAAACGTGCGCTATTCTCTAATTCTTTTACTCGAGCCTCTGCTGCGTCTGCACGCTCCGAATATTTTCCAGACTCAGCTATTTGTTTTTCATATGCTGATTCTAAGCCGCCATATGCACCCAGCCAGTAGAACAGTGAATCAAGCACATTGTTAAGGTGGATGATGGTATGCTCGTATCTGGCTGTATGTGCCATCTCCATATCCTTTTGCCAGTCCCTTTGTGTCATTGGGCTTCCTCCCGGGCTTCTTCTGGAAACGGGGTAACATGCATGTGCTGTTCTAATTCATTTTCATATAGGCTTATCGATTTAACATCGCCGTTTATCTGCAATTCGACATCATATCTGTTACGGAATCCGTCTGTACTGCTCCATCCATAAGAGACTATTTCTCCGCAAGTTCCTACTTGGATAGTCTCTTTTTCACCTGTTGGTTCGTCATATTCATCAAACAAGAAAACTTCGAACGATTCTTTGACTTCCACTGTCCCGCATTCTTCATATTTCATCTCTTATATCCTCCTTGTGGGAGAGGAGGGCTATTAACCCTCTCTGTCCCTGTATCTTCGTACTGCGAATTAAACTATTTCTTTGAATCTTTCAGAAACATCTTCTTTTGACAACTCGATCCACGTTCCGTCTTCGTTCTCCAACCGAATTTCACCGCCTAATAAACGATAGTCCTCTTCACAGTCAAGCCATTTTGAACCTCTATCAATAAACACTCCACTTTCTTCAATCGTGAATCCATCACCGTCACATTTATCAATCGAAAAACTATCTGTGCATTCGTACTTTTTCAACTTGATTCACTCCTTCATAGTTATTAGTCTACTTTGGGAGAGGAGGGATACTCCTACTCCCTTAATGATCTCTTTCGGCCCCCGCGTTGCTGGGTTTATGCTGTCGGACGATAGCCTTCGGCCGTTTATATCGCCTTTATTTCGCGTTCAACTCTTACCACACTTGCCCTTGCATTATCCGTTAGTTGGCGTTGCCATGTTTCGTTTTTCGGCGACCATTTATAGCCGTTTGATTTGAGTATTCTGCGGACGTTCTCGCTTGGTTTACCATCAAATACAAGCTGTAAGCGGTCGATTTCCGCGTTTTCTTTAACTTTAAAATAATCTCCGTCATATTCTTTGTTTGGCTGGTCTGTTGGCTCAATAGGTTTTGAATTTTTAAGCCATTTGATTTTTTCTAAATAACCTTTTATCCGTTCATATTCTTCATAGTGCCGCCCTCTTGCTTCGTTTTGCTTTTCTTTTTTGCGTACTGGGAAATTCCCCGCACCACTAATCATTACAGAAGGACACATTAGCTCAATACGAAAACCTTTATTTATATTTTCCGCTAATTTCTTGGCGTACATATCGGCGTAATATAAGGCTTTTTCTTTCGCGTGTTCTGGTACGGCATCGACATATAAATACGCCGTGTCAACGCACCGCTTGTAATCCTCTGTCGCACTCCCTGCAACATACTCCGTAAAACTCCACATATTACGCGCTTGTCGCGCCTGCATTTCATTGATTTCGTAATATTTACGTTCCACTATTTCCCACATCCTTTCTTAGCGTGATATATGCCGCCTCTGCCTTCTGGCGGGGGCTGGCGTTGATCATTGCGATTATCGCATCGTCTTCCCAAGTACCTTCAGGGATATATCCGTTCACGACTTGAGAGATAGCGTTCAAATACCATTGTGCATCTACCTCTATAGCCTTTGCCTGTACCTCCGATGAATCGCTTTGGCATGTAGTCGGCTCCCAAAAGTCCACCTGACGGAATCCTTTATCTGTTTCCCAATACTCTGTGCCTTCGTTGGTTTCGTTACCGTCAATTCGATATACCAATTTCCATCCCATCAACTCCGCCAGCGCCCGGTTAAGCTGCTGGTCTGTCATACCCTTTACCTGTGTCATGCCTTGTCGCTCCCTTCCTTATTTCCTAGGGCTGCCTCTATGTTTTCTACGCCATCCGATAGATCCGCCCACGGACATAACCGTGTGTCAAAATCTTTGTACCGTGCCTCGCCTACGGATAGAGCATCCTCCATTGTGTTTCTTGCTGATTCCAGTACCTCCCGTTGTCGGGCTATGGTCTGCTGTTCCTCTACTAACTTAGCTTCCAACCTCTGCATTTCAGTTTCATATTGTCCTTCCTGGAACATCATTTCTTCTCCAGCTAGTTGTCTGCATATCTCGTTTAAACGCTCAGATTCTTCTTTATATTTGATCTTCTCTTGTTCCTCCTCTTTCAGCTTCCTTTTAACAAATATCAGTTCGTTGTAGTATTCAGAGGATCTGGCACACTGTTCATCATGAACAGCAAGTATCTTCCGTTTATCTTCTTTCAGATCCTTGACCTGTTGTTGTGACTCTTCTAGAGCAGCCAGCAAGCCCAATGCTTCTTCGTAGGTTATATCTGATATATCGTAACCATACCCTTCGCTAATTTCGTGAGCAGCATCTTCTTTTATCTCTTCTATCCGTTCTGGTGTTGGTAAGGAAACTTTTCCTGATTCACTCATTTGCCCCATACCTCCTTATGGCATGCCTTGCAAACTTCCAATTCATTACCGATGAACTTATTTTTCATGACCAGTTCTGAATGTTTTTCCTCACAGAGTTGGCAAAGTGTCCGACCACATTCGGGGCATTTCTTGAGTTCAGTCATATAACCTTTCCTCCGTGCCGTTGTGGACGTGTTGCGTTGTAAGCCATCTTCTCCTTAATTGCTTGCTCCAGATCGATTCCATAACGACCACAGGCGTCAAATACACGAATCACAATGTCTGCCAGCTCGGACGGTATGCCGCATGGTTTCCAAGTATCGTCTGCCATTTCTAAGCGAGTGAGCGTCATCCCGAAAGCGGACTTTTCTTCGTACCAAACCTCTGTAGGCTTCTTGCCATTTCTAAAGTCCTCCAGTGCCTCCGAAGCCTCTGAATGAATCAGGGCAATGATTTCACCAAAACTCCGTTCCTCAACCCACCAACCTTTGTCTACAGCATTACAGTGGGCTTCATTAACCAGCTCATTAATTGTTTTCACGCCTTCGCCGCCTCTCCTTCATCATCCAAAACTAAAACTGACGATTCTCTAAGATTCCATCCGCTGTCTTTGCCTTGGCTGATATAAAATACAGAGCTTTCCTCACTGTATGCAATAACGCCTTCTGCCCATTGTTCGTCCTTGGAAAATCTGCCTAATGATAGATTAGTGAATTTGACTCGCTGCCCTTCGAAAAGGTCTTTGCCTTTATCATCAGCACGACCGATATATTGACCGACTGTCTCTGGTCGTACTTGGTAAGCAAACGGGAGTCCTGCCTCGTTGGAAATGTAATACCCCTTTTTCAGATGCCGCACGTCCTCGGGCAGTATTGCTAGATTCCCAATGTGCCAGTTTCCTTCAAGGTCCATGCCCCGGAATTTGTGCTCTCTGCTCATACTGGTTATCTCCTCTCATGATATAAAGCACATAATCAAAAACTATCGAATGGTATTATTTGGGCTGAATAGGTGTTAACTTGAGTAATATAGAGGTGATTGATGTGTCCAAATTTTTATATTTCCTACTTATCTTTGCGATGATTATGGTGTGCGCCCGTATTTGGCGGTCAAGACGTAAGTGAATTGTTTGTTGGGTGCTGTTATACCCCCTTATTTACTAATATCTCAGCAGCAGTGTTAACCTCACTCAACCATCTTTCGTAGGCTTCTCTCCCGGCACCAAGATTTCGTACACATTGCGAACGCAATGGGCAACGATGGCAGTTGTCTTTGAGATTTTCCCGACAGATTTGCTTGGCTGCTTCACTGAGATCTGTCATAGGCTAAACTCCATCTGCCCAACTGCCGGATTATATCTTTCCAGCACCAACCCTCTACCGGAACCTACACACATCTCAGGTAAGTTTGCTCTTACCAAGGCTTTCGCAAACGGCGGTGGAACAGCATTACCACAACGGGCTACCTGTGCGCTCTTGGAATAACGCTTGCCATCGGCATCCACATTAATGATGTAATTGGATGGGAACCCTTGAGCTGCGAATAGCTCATGTGGCTCAAGCATTCTCATGCCGATATCTACGATCTGATATTCCACACCGTGAATCGTCACAAGCCCAAATCTATCTTTGGTAACTACCGTTTGCAGGGGATCTGATAGATCCTGTCCTACGCTAGAACCGTAGTAAGCAATCAGAAAGGCTCTAACCTCTCCGATATGCAGCCCTCCGGCTGTCACTGTGTGGACTGGCTCATCTGTTGCGTGACCGATATTCGTTCCTCGTAACTTGACCATGTGGCTTGTAACTAAAGCACTCTTTCCGCCTCCGCCAGCTGTCACTGTTCCGATCGGATCATCTATAGCACTACCAACTGACTCTCCGAAATGACGTGCAACGTGAGCTGTAACGATGGCATTATGATCCACCGTTGTGACAGTGGAAAGTGGTTCGTCTACTGCGTTACCTGGTCCTTTATATCCGCCACCATAGTGCTTAATCAAGCAAGCTGCGGCAAGAGCGAATTTGTTACCTCCTGCAGTTACAGTTCCAACAGGTTTATCGAGGTCTAGGACTCGTTTCCCTTCTGGATCTCCGTAGCCCATCTGAATCAGTGTAGGACTAACAAGCAAGTGTTCTGCTTTGGTAGTAATTGTAGTTAATGGATCTTCCACTTCGTATTGCAGGCAGTCACCACCAAATCCAGTCTGACCAATACGAGCAATATAGGGAGTTACTAGACCCCAACCATTCTTTGAAGTGATAGTCTTAAATGGCTCTTCGATAGAATCGCAATAATGATGATTAGATCCACTATGGTTCACCCGCACTATAAACGGATTAGCATTATTGATTACGAACTTCTGAATACCCCGAGCGATTCGACGTAAAGTGTTATCAGCCAGTGGCTTTTTACGTTCAAATATGGATGGGCAAGGAAGCGACCAATCTATAATTTCAGCAGCAGTTCTCCATGGCGCACGCTTGCCGGCTAACACTTCCTGACTATCCGGGGCTCCGTGCGTGGGTTCCGGCCAGACTATCGGGCGTCCATCGCGGCGAGCAATTAGAAACAGTCGTTTACGAATTGTTGGCGCTCCGTAATCGCATGCTCTCAGTTCACGCCATTCCACGTTATATCCTTGACGGCGTAGAGCGTTGACGAAGCAATTGAACGTCCGTCCCTTTTGATCAGGATCGGGATAACCGTCTTTCATCAGCGGTCCCCATGTTTTAAACTCTTCAACATTCTCCAACATGATCACCCGAGGACGTACCGTAGCTGCCCATCTTACTGCGATCCATGCAAGCCCTCGAATGGTCTTTTCTACAGGTTTTCCACCCTTGGCTTTACTGAAGTGCTTGCAGTCGGGTGATAGCCAAACCAATCCTACTGGACGACCTGCTGCAATTTCTCGGGGATCAACGTCCCACACAGATTCACAGTAATGTTCAGTTTCTGGATGATTCGCACGGTGCATGGCTATAGCTGCTGGATCGTGGTTAATCGCTATGTCCACTGATCGTCCAGTTGCAAGCTCAATCCCTGTGGAAGCACCTCCGCCACCTGCGAAGTTATCAACGATGATTTCTCTCATCTTGGATACACCGCCTTGATTTTGTGATTGACCTTGCTCATAGGTTTTTTCCGTCTCCGCTGAATTTCAGCAATAGCATTGTTTTTGTATATTGGCGCAGCTCCGTCATCGTTAAAGGCAATTTCGTAAAGCTGTCCAAGCGTTGCTTTTTTCCAGTTCAATGCTGCCGCCTCCTTACTACCTTTTTACCGTGGCCGATCTTCCCTAATAGGTTTATCCCGCCCTTTTATTAGAGCTTCATATGCCCAGTAGCCTTGCACCTCGCCGTCATATGTCTCGCGAAGCTTGGTCAAGCTGCTGGCTATTGCTCTACATCCAGTAAATACATAGCATTTCTTCAGCGCTTCAATATCCTCGTAAGTAACACGAACTAATGGCTCTCCGAGGAGCTCTTCGGCTTTTTGATAACCCCCATCCCACCATTGACCGTGGCAGTGAATAACTTCGCCATTTTCAAGTGTGATATCAAACTTCCTACCGCCAAAGGCTTCGAATCCTTTAGTCTGTCTTTCGTAGTAAAAGCAACTCACGAAAGTACAGGTGTCATCCAAGCCGATGATTAAATCACCTTGTTTGTAGTAGGTGAAATGAACTGGATTAGAAAGGACATAAGCAATTCCATCATTAAATGTGACTAAGGTTTCAACTTGGTTAGACATACCATTCCTCCTTAAAATAAGCACGTTTGTTCTGTATTTTGGGTGTGACTGCCCGCCGCCGCAGGCTTCCCTGGGCGTTTGTTAGTTTGTGATTTTTCATTGTACGGTACAGGAGCCTTGGCTTCCGGGCTTATAATGGCTTTGATTATTCGTTGTTGATATGATGTGTATAATTCCATGCCTCCGCCATTCTTTACCGTGTAAAGAGCCTGAGCGATCTTAGCAATGATGTAAGCGTCCGTGACGTTGTCGCTACTGTGTTCGTATCCGTAATGCTCTAGAACTCCGGCGGCGACATGCTTCTTTTTTTCTGAGCTCGTCACCCGTTGGTTCCGGTTCACAAACCCCTTGGTCCGCTGTGGGTTAACATCTACAAATTCAAGTCCTTTGCGGTAAAGCATCGAGCGCAGTCCGCCGTGAATCATTCCCGTGGTCACACCTCTTTGCGTTTTCTTGGCTGACTCTTCTATAGCAACGATATCCCCGGGCTTCAGGAGGTTGTATAGCTTGTTTTCCAGCGACACCAACATGCCGATGCTTATCCCTCCCGGCACTCGTTTGCCCACGCCCTTGACGTCTGTCGCCACAAGGACATTGCCCTCTTCATCCAGTGCAACAAATCCGGTTGTCGTGGCTGGGTCAATACCTACAAAGCGCATATCCTCACTCCTTCCGACTCCAAGGAATCAAGTAAATGATGCTCATATATGTTAATCGTGCAGAATATGCGATTCGCTTTTTATAGTAAAGGTGTGTTTCTTGTTTCACTGCTTCAAAGTGTTCTTGACACAATGGCACTAGCGCCCATGTATGTGTACCTGCTGAATGGCAATTAGGACATCTGCATTCTTCCATCTTCCATCCCCCCTATTTGAATTCTTGATACGCAACACCTGCAGCCTTGTATAGCTTGAGGCGTCCCGGGTCTGTAAGAAGCATCTGACCACGGTTGTACTCAAGGACACGTTGCTCTACAAAGTCATAGATTCGTTGCAGTTTGTTGCGTTCTTCCACTGCCAGCGTTAAAGGATCATCCAACAGTTCCGCCTTCTCTACCATCCATGCAAGCGTATTTTCATAGGCTGCATCATCTTCGATTCTTCCTTTGCTGCTCATGCTCTCTCACCTTCTCAGCGAGCTTGTATTTTTGATCCTTGTCCAAGTTCACAAAACGACTGATACTCGGTACGAAGGCCATATCAAATGTGCCTGTCCCAATCTTCCGACCCTTTGCAACGATGATCTCAACGAATCCTTTTTTAGGACTTTCCGGATAGTAATAGTCATCTCGATAGATGAATGTCACAACATCAGCATCTGATTCAATGTCCCCGGAGTCACGCAAGTCTGACATCAACGGCCGCTTATCTGGACGCTGCTCACAACTCCGCCCTACTGCCGATAAGCAGACAACGCAGACCTGTAACTGCCGTGCCATTCGCTTCAGATACTTCGTAATGTACCCAATACGTTCTTTGGTGTTTTCAAAGTTTTTTTCTGTTTGGATGAACTGTAAAAAGTCGATATGGATCACCCAGCGCTTGCCGGGATGTTTCTTTTTCAATGACTTCACTTGTCGGCGGATATACTCTACAGTCGCTCCTGACCGATCATCGATATACAACAACCGCCCGGCGATAATCTCTAAAGCATCCCCATACCGAAGCCAGTCGTTATCAGACATCTGCCCCGATGCTATGCGGTCTCTTTTTATTCCTCCGATACATGATGCAATCTGTTCAACAATCTCCATTCCACCCATCTCCAATGAGAAGACTGCATCCCCCCACCCAGATGACGTTACTGCGTCCACATCATTTGCCATGTAGAGTGTCTTTCCCATTGAAGGGCGGCCTGCCAGAATCTCCAAGTCACCAATTTGATGCCCTTTACTCAATTGGGTGAAATCTTCACTGGCTGCTTTCGCCCCGGTTATACCACCACTGTTGGCACGTTTAGCTATAACTTTTTCATGTCCTTCCAGCAACGTAGCCATATGGACAAGCCCGCCGTCACTGTCTCCTTGCTGCAACTCCTCTAACTGCTCCATCTTGGCTTTAAGCTCAGCGATGTCACCGCCACCGTTTGTTGCAATTTGCCGTCCTAACTCTGCCAATTCCTGCTGGATACGATCGGTACGGACTGCCCGCTGGTAATAAGTGAAACTGTCTGTACTAGGGACAGAATCACGTAGAGCCATGAGGCGTGTAAGCCCTCCAATCCGCTGCAGTCTTGCTCCCCATTTGGATACAAGTACAACAGGATCAAATGGGTTAGCTGCTTCGTCCGAATGTTCCTTTGCATATTGCAGAACCTTGAAAAGGAGTCGGTTATCCTCTTCCTCTTCAGTGAAGTCAGCAGGCACAAGAAAACAATCATCCATCAAGGTGTGATCCTTTAGTAGTGAACCTAGTAGCGCTCGTTCAGCATCAAGATTCATCTGTCTTCACCTTCGTTCTGTAAATAGCATCGATCTTTTTCTGAATGAAGTCCGGTGGTGGACCTACCTTTTCTGTCTCATGATACTCTTGAAGTTCCAAGACTCTCTGCTCCTGCTCCAGCCGTTGAGCCTGGTAAATGGTCATCTCTGTTTTGTGTTCAGTGCATGCGAGATAAATATCTGCTGGATCAGGAGCAAACTTAGGTCTCACCCTACAAAGATTCCTTACAGTTGCATAAGCCACTTCATTAGGAATGTCCTGAAGAATGTCCTGCCAGGTGGATATAACTGCATCTATCTCGTTGTCATTAATCACAAAGCTCCGGTATGCCGAGCGGAGATATTTCAGAATTGCTGTCACGCCGACCCGATCCAATGTTCATCAACTCCCTCTGCATAGCGCGGTCTATTACATCGCCTGTATTTTGGTTTTCTGTTACTGCTGGCTTCAGCATTCCTTCCGGATCTACCACCGGATAATCTTTATAGCGTTTCTGGTTTAGAAAGGTTGAAGGATGAGGAATATATTTTTTATCTGTTTGAAGCAGTTTACAGGTCTCAGCAAAATTGGCTGTATTGTGAATAGCAGTATCCGAATCAAAATCCTCTATCTTGCATAACTTTTCCCATGCCTTTTTTGCGGCTTCTTTAGATATCTTTCTAGGATAGTTACTATAGAAATCATCAAACATCGCTATATTTTCTTTAATACTTTTCTTTAAGATCTTTATTTCTTTTAATGGGGGTCGGATCTGATACCTCGAAACCTCTACTTGGGGGGTCAGATCTGATACCTCGGGGGTACTAGATCTGATACCTCGGATTTCATTATTAAGCGATTCTTGAGGGGTCAGATCTGAACCCTCGGCTGACGTAAACAAGTCATTTTCACAATCCATTTCATCACCGCTTTTCTGAATAGTCCATTGTTCATAATGTTTATTGAATGATAGCCGTCTAGGCATTACACTCGTTTCTTTTTGAGTAACAAGAATTACTTTTGATTTAATGAGCAGCCCTACCTCCCTTTTAACAGTGCTGGCAGAGAGGCAAGTGAGCTGTTGCAAGAATGTTAGTGCGAAGTCATGGTCTTTCCGGCGATAACCGTAGGTGTACCGCCAGACGATCATGATAATTCTTAGTTGTGTGGCATTGAACTTTCGTTGAGCCACCTGCTCCAATATTTCATTGGCTACACGGGTATAACCATCTTCAAGTTGCGGCCCGTCCATTACCTCACCTGCTTTACTTTAAAAGGGCAATTTGTCATCCCCGTGCCGCTTAAAGTGATCAAAGATCCATTCAGTCAAACGTTCAGCGTCGTTTCCCTCATCTGCTACAGGAGGCGTGCCCATCCAGCACTTAATAATTTCAGTTACCTCTGATCGAATATTCGATGGAACATCCTTCTCCGGCTCTGGGGCTTCGGTGTATCCATTGACTAAGGCTGATAGAAAAATCATTACTCGAACTTTGCCTTGCTCTGTTCGACCGTGCTCCGTCCATTCTAAAAGTTCGCTCACTCCATAGTGTTCTTCGTCCTCATCTGCAGCCGTGAAAAACCTATTCGCTATAGCCGAATTTGATATTCCTTTAATAATTAATTCATCAAGTTCAGCAGCCACTTCCCTTGGTAGTTGTACTTTCTTGCTGTTACGCCAAGATTCCAATTCCCACTCTAGCTGTTGAATACGTTCCTTAAGCGCTCCGATATGAGGGGCAAAGTTTATGGCATACTCACCGTTACGAAGCTTTTCATTTTCCTCTTTGACTCGGTTGATCACCTTGTCCTGTTCTTGGATTGTCCGAGCAGCCTCAGCCAATCCCTCAATCATTTTGACATTCTGCCGAAGAACATCGGCTTGAGCTGGTAGGTCACCTATTACAACATAACTCTCATAAGGAACGATTTGCCCTGAGTGAATCCCTTCTATGATCTGTACACTTCGGCATGGATTAAGCGACTGAATGGTACGGTTTTTGTCGTTCAAATACCGAGCAATGTAATTTCCAGCAGGAGCATCCCCGCTGCTTCTTTTGCTTAGAATCTTTATTTCAATTGGCATCTGCTGCACCTCAATTTCATAGTTTTTTGATTCTATATTTCCGATCCTTGCGGTCCCTGCCGCTAGTCAGCTCACCATAACAGCGAGGACATACTCGAGTGCGTCCAATGTATTCCTCGCGATCTGGGTTGATCTCTTGACCACACACCTTGCAATCTGGACTAAGGATGTGTATCTCTACTTGTACGATGGGTTCATTTCTCATAGAGCTGATCCCTAAAATCTACCGCCCACTGTTTGCCATCCTTCGTGTAATCAATCCAGTTGTGGCAGGTCCCAGTATTAACACTAGGACCACAGAGCATCGCCACATCCTTCACAGTCGTTTTACCGTCGATCTGCCAGCGCCGAATTAGATGGGCACACTGTAAGCCCTCTTTACTCCCGCAACGCTCACAGCGTCCGCCTGATCGTTCCATTGCTGCGTTGTAGACCTCATTGTTAATTGCTCCACGTTGTTTGGCGGTTAGCGTTTGACGACGGTTATAAAGTTGCTGTTGCTTACTGTATGGTTTCGCCATGGTCGCCACCAGCATCAACGGTTCCCTCATCTTGTTGTGCAGACCAGTCTGTCACGTCAATAACCTCACTCATGTCATCAGCGACTTCGCGCTTAACGGTTTCATCTGCTGCCAGCTGCTGGGCGAACTCAATAGATTTAGGCGCATATTTCAGTACCTCTTTAAGGACTGTCTTCTTTGCCATCCCGTCATAGTCCGATTTCCATGGCGAGTTTTGGTCTTTCTGGACCGCCTTAGAATATTTCTTAGCGTGGGAGTCAATCCGATCTTTAGACCATACTACGAAGTCGTATCCCCCATTTTTGAGATGATAGACAGCGTAATATTTTATAGGTTCACCCTTTGGTGTGTCTGCTGGCACATGGTGTAAGTTTTTATCTAGTCCGTAGCTGTAATGGAATTCATCGTTTTCATATACTTCATGCGCATAAATAGCTTTGTATTCACCAGTGCGGAGTGCTAAGGTAATGAGTCCTTTGTAACCTAGTTGAAACTGAGCTTCATCCACCCACGTAGTCTGACCGTTAATGACCTTCTTGTTTTTGTAAGGAATCACGTAGGCTTGACCTAGCGGAGTGTTTGGCTCCAGTCCCAATTGTGCGGACTGCATCAGCGCCGCTACAATACTCATACCATCACAGGCCATTAACTTAGGGTTTGTTCGCACAATCGTGATGGCAACACGTACAAACCGCTGTACGCCAACCTGATCAGGTAAAGCCCGTTTGAATTCTTTCTCCATGGACTGGATGATGTCAAATACCGTTTTTGGCTTTTCGGATGGCAGTTGGGCTCCTGCTTTATTCGCTAGTGCTGCACTTATGCCTGACTGATCTATTTTTTTATCTGTCATCATTCTTCGCCTCCGATAACTTTAAATGAACGAATACCCTTCTTATTTGCTTTCCATGTGAATCGCAACTCACCTTGAAAATATGACTTTTCCGCATCTTGCATCATGCCTTTTATTTGGTTCTTAGCCGTCTCTTCTTGCATGACAGCTGCTGCCTTGACCTTACGCGCTTCAGCCAGTTTCTGAATTACTTCCCAGGCTGATTCTGGCAAGTCAATACTTAGGTCTGGTGTAGTTTCGCCGTATGTTTCCTTTAGATATTCCGTGTCCTGATGGCTAAAGGAAGGTGGTTGTTGAGCTAGAACATTACTGTGCCAGAACTCCCGTTCAATCGTTATGAGATTCTTAATTAACTCCTCATCACGTTCTACGACCCGCCACTGGAAGTCCCAGCCGCCTATCAATACGGCTATAAACCAACGATCAGCACCAGTCACAGCCATATAGTGATTTGCCTGTAAAATATATTCTGTTGGTGCAGTCGCTCCTTCCCAGTCAGAACGGCAATACTCTGCGGTGTTTTTGCATTCCAGACCAGCATTTTGTTTAGGCAACCATCGATCAATATTCGCTAACATGTGCGGTTCTTCAGGATGCTGAAAGATAGCGTTTTGCTTAGTTGCCTTCATACCGGTTTCTTCTGAGAACCAATCTGCTACAACCGGTTCAAGTATCCGACCCGCCTTCATCTTCGGATTATCATCTAAGGGTGGGATTTCCCCGAGTTTATCCAGGTAGACAGCCATAGGAGACTTATAGCGACTCAGCCCACAAATTGCCGCTACGTCACTACCCCCTATTCCCTTGCGTCGCCAATCTAGCCATTCGTCATGCGTCATATCCAAGGTGCTCACCATGCGTTTTGATCTGAGTGAACTCGACGACATCTTTACACCCTCCTAGTGTTCGTGTTATAGTGACGGTGAAAAATCGTTAATACTACTGACTGCGGCTGCAACCGCAGTTGTAACTCTATTCATTTAATCCTTCGATCTTGATCCCTAGCATATCTAGCGTTGTGGTTATGCCATCCTGAAAGGCTTCCTTTCCTTCTCCGACCCATTTCGTTGTTGGATGGCATCCTACAGGAGCCTTGTTATAGGTGGAGACCAACTTTTCATTTCCCATTCTGTTTTCAAGGTATGTTTCCTCGACTTCCAACCTACGAACAGGCACTTGATACTTACCGCTGATCGCATCCATCATGCATTGATGGCAATGTGGTTCGCGGTGATCGTAGACTTCGTACTCCGCTAGCCGACCGCACCCACAGTTAATGTGCATCTATAACACTCCCTTGCTATTTATTGATGGCTGTAAAACTTCTTAAATGGTTTGCCTGTGCGTTTAGCCTTGGCTTTACGAAGAGTACGAGGGATAATACCGCCATACTCTTTAATGATTGCTGTAGCAACTACAGAAGGACCTAGTGATCCGAGCTTATACGCTGTCTTCTCGGATGGTTCGTGTTTGAACTGGCGGCGGGATTTGAAGAGTGCGAACTCTTTAGCAGCTTGTGACTGAACAGCTGCGATAAAAGCGTGTTTCTTATTGGTGATGCGGAATTTTGTTTTCATGAATGATTCCTCCGATATGATTTATTTGTTGTTACAATGCAGCAAGTTCATCTTCGAGCAATTGGATTTCTTGCTCGATCAACTTCTGTGTTGCTTGGATAATCCCGTTTACAATTGCAGGGAATGTCTCCTCCGTTTTTCCGTTACTGCGATTCTTTACAATCAGAGATTGAAGATTTCCATACATGTCTTGAAACTTGATACCATCAGCAAATTGCGAGTTTTTAAGTTCCTTCTTCAAAAAATCAATTTTCGCAACAATTGCGAGCCCCGCATTAGCCCGATCCACATAATGTTTAAGCGTAACTTTATCCATAGTTTTCGCCTCTCTTTCTAGTGTTTTTGGGCTCAAAACCCCGTTTTTGGCAAAAAAATAATAGCGGTTATGAAATCCGCGTTTTTAATCCAGCGAAATATCACCATCCATTTCAGTCCAAAACACATTGCCCATGCTGTCACTTACATAGATATCAATAGATCCATCATCAGCCTCTTTTGCATCAAGAACTGTGATCTGACGAGTTACTGTTCCTGTCTGACCGATAAGATTATTACGTTGTTTACTCAAGGTTTCCACCCCCTTTCAAGCGTTCATAATTCATTTGTCACTTTCCTTTGCTTCTAGATGACCTCCTATCTTTCGCGTTGGTAGAATCACTAGGGTAGCCTATGTTTACCTTCTGAGCTGGCACATGTCCCTCTAGGTTTTTGTTGGCGGCTTGAGGATCGTATCCGATACTTTGCGGCTTGCCGTATTTCCCAAACAACTCTTTGCGTTCCATGTTATGAACCGTACGGCAATGATTTACTGTGATTACATCACCTGTATGACCACAATTGGGATAAGGACATCTGACTGTGCTGCATATGATTACTGTCATACGCACACCGCTAGTTTCTCCACAGGTGTTGCCCATAAAGTTAGTACAGCATCACGATGTTTGCGGCGTTCCATGATTGCAAACTGTTCAGTTTCAACATCGCCTCGCCATAGAGCGTCTTTCTGAACACTTAGCCAGTAAGCCATTTCTTGGCGGTGAAATCTGAGAGCGTCTTTTGTTTCGTTCATATCGTTTCCCCCTATTCTGATCGTGGTATTGGCTTCCAAGCCGAAATGTAATTTAATACGTTTTGCATATCCTGACGAAGAACATCTTTATAACTGGGTACCTCCCATCGATCTTTTATTTCCCTATGGAGTTGACGGAATAACTCGCCGCGCTTCGATTTGTCTGGTTCAATGCTGCACACTTTCTTACCGATACCTTGCTGTATTCTTCGTTGTTGTCCGCTATCTAAGGTGATCTGCTTGTCTACTTTTTGCTCAATCTCATCGACGCGTCCTACGATAAGTTCTTGACTAGCCAGTAAGTTATGAGTCGCTTGCATCAACACTTTAAGAGGATCAGTCTGTTTGTTGTTTAACTGATTACGCATTTCAGTAAATTGCTTGATGTACATTTCTTTAAAGCGAGCCGCTTCTTTTCCGGTGTATCCCATCACCAGGAATGAAAAGCCATCTTGGGTTATGATGTATTTGGGATAAATACGCCCACGTTCATTTGTATAAGTTGACTCCACGAAATTGTGGAGTGAAAATTCAGCACTGCACTCTAATTCCTTAATGTCTTGAAGAATACGGTCATGCCGCTTACCGAACACCTCCGCTACAGTTAAGCTATCTGTTACCGGTCGGCCATTATCAATACTTACTAGATTGTTCATAAGCTTGTACCATCCTTTCGTTTTATGTGATCTGTGTGTTGCTAATTATGGAATCAGCGGAGTGTCATTCTTATATCGTTTCCTCGGGAGACACCCCGCTTCAAAAAAATTTTCAACCGGTATTTTAAATAGTTGACTAAGTGTTACAATCTCATCAACATAGAACCGCGCATGCCCATTTTCCTTTTTGCAATATCCATTTGCTGATAGTCCTAGTGCCTTCGCAGCCTCTTTTGATTTCATCCCTGAATTTACTCTCGCTGCTTTAACGCTGATCTTAAACATCATTTCACCTCCTGTCATAATATGTTGTTTCCCCGGGAGACACCCCTAGATTAGCACCACTTATATGCACCGTCAACCCCAAAAAGACACGAAATAATTATTTTTGTTGTATAAAGTGTCTTCTTGAGGTTATACTATATTCAAACATTAGATGAAGGAGAATTTTAAATGACAGGGTTAGACGACAAAAAAACTTTTTATAAAATAGTTGGACAAAATATTAAAAAGTACCGCGACCTTAGAAATTACAGCCTTCAAGTGTTGGCAGAAAAAGTTGGAATCACTAAAAAAACTGTACATCGTTATGAACATGGTGAACATAAGTTTGATATGGATCGACTTAAAGCTTTAGCGCTCGCTCTTGATGTAACTGTTAATCAACTAACAGAGGGCGCCTATACATATATGGGTGAAGAACAAACTGAAACTGAAAACATAAGTTTGCCGATCGTAGGAAGAATTTCCTGCGGGAATGGAGTTTTAGCGTATGAATCCATTGAGGGATATGAAACAACACCTCGTTCTTGGATCAATGGTGGTGAATATTTTTACCTAAGGGCAAGAGGAAATAGTATGAACGGAGCTCGAATTTTTGAAGGGGATTTACTGTTAATCAGAAAACAAGAAGAAGTTGAAGATGGAGAAATTGCAGCGGTACTTATCGATGACGAAGCAGTACTAAAGAAAGTCTATAGACAAGGGAACACACTTGTATTGCAATCTGCTAATCCTGATTACCCACCAATTATCTGTGGCGAGTCAGGTTCCAATATTCGTATAATCGGAAAACTAAAAAAAGTTGTAATTAATTTTTAGGCGTATCAAAAGAGAAACAGCCCACCATTATTAGGTGGGCTGTTTCTTATGTGTTTTTATAAGTCATTATGATTTTTCCAACAAGAAGAATAGAACTCCTTATCTCAGGTTTTACCTCAGAATTCGAAGCAGTTAATAAGAATTCTCCATCCCGTTCTTCGATTCTTCTGAGGTCCAACTTTGAAATATCTACTTCATTCGCGATCGCGCAAATATCATTTATTGATACATCAGTCGTTTCCCTTATCAACACTTCATCATTAAAAAAAATACGATCCCCTGACATACTGTTGTCGTTAACTTTGTAGTAAAATTCCCTCATACATGATCCACTCCCATGATGATATACTTTAATTAAAACTTAATGAAAGGAGCACAGTATGCCCTTCATCCGAGGGGAGAGCCGGCTCATTGAACAACTTGAATCCATTAATATGACACAGGCTGAACTTGCACGGCGAACTGGTTATACGCCTCAAACAATTTCGAAGTTCGCGCTAAATAAATTAAAAATGTCAGCTGATGCACTTTACACGATCTCTCGTGTGGTTGATTGTCCTATGGATGCACTTTGTTATTGGGTTGAAAAAGAGGCTTCTGACAGCTAAAACGCTGTCCTCCCTCGGATTAAAAATCGCCCTATACGGCGATTAACTGTTAGATAATTGTACATCTTATCCTTGGGAATTGTTGTCACTAATTGTCGAACTGCTAACTTGTAAAATCATACAATAATTAACAAACACCTCCTTATTTTAATAAAATAAAGACGCAAAAAAGCCGCTGCAAACAGTATGGTAGATTAATTCACCACAAAAGTATTTTAGTAACGTATCTATAGAGTACGCCCTAAAAATGCTTTTTTTAAAAGTAGTGATTGATCTTACTTGTACTGTTACAGCGGCCTTGGACATCATCAATTGATGGGCATTGCCACACTCTTACTTACTATATTAGGTTATAAAGCTAGAATAAATTAACTTTTCAAATAAAGCAATACTTATTTATTTTCTCATGGTCAGCTCCGACATTCCTTGCACATCTGTTTGAAACACCCTATATGATCTTGTGCCAATAGCGTACTTACCAACACCACTAATCCACAGATACGGAAATATCTTCTTATCCTCTCGCTGCCATTCTTCTTTGTGCCATTCATTACTCAGAAAGTAGTGGTCATATCGAATCAATTTCTCCTTCATTTGCTTCTCACTGTACAGCGATCTTTGGATTTCTACATGCCACGCCATACCTTTCCAGACCATAAAAATATCAGGTTCAGGCATTCCTTTGCTGTACTTAGGCTCCACTATAAATACCCGCGGCTTCTCTATCTGAGCTATCTGTTTATAGAAGTCTGCAATCATTAAAAAGTGTGGAATTTTAGTAGAGTCCTTCTTGATCGCTCCATCAGCTGGAAAGTAAATATACTGTCTGCGGTCATCGGAACAGGAGATATATTTGTCCCTCCTTAACCTCTTAAGTACGTAATTAGCAGCTGTGACTTTGTTTTTGACATTTTGAAAGTGAAGATCAGCTATTAAATCCCTACTAAGCACACGGAACTTTTGGATATCCTCGACGATGGCTTTATCACGCGTATTCATCACAACACTCCTAGCTCAATGATGTCGTCCTGTGACTCCTGTGAGGCTCTTTGCGGCTGTCTAATTTCCAGTGGAGACTTATATCCTTTTAGTAGCTCCTTCGCCTCAGACAAGCCCAGATTCGGTCCCTGTACATATCTCAACCCGTTCAGTTTTAATACCATTCGTCCCTTTTCACTGTCCTTAATATTAGCTGCGTCCACACTATCAATTGTTATGCGTGAGTTTATCCCATCGGCGTGCTTCAGCGCCATTCTCACCGTCAAATTTTGTTTCAGCTTACCATCCAATACTTGAGCGTCAGGGCGCTGCATGGAGAGTACAAGATAAACCCCTAACGCTCTACCAATTGTGCTGATCTCCTCAATACCTTGCATGATATCCTTTTCTTTTTTGAGTAAAGCCACCTCATCAATAGCTAAAATAATATAGTTTAAGGACTCCTTTAAATCATCCACATGTGCCACTCCTGCGGCTTCCAGTATGTCCCCACGTCGTCTCATTTCAAGCCTTAGCATTGTTACAAGGGCAAGGACTTCATGAGTCTCATAGACGACTGTACGAGCTACACCCTTGAATAAGTGAAACTCTGATCTCTTCAGGTCTGCACAATACAAATCCAGATTGTCTACGTTCCGGATTAGTGTTGTGAGGATCGATCTCAGAGCCGCACTCTTACCACTGCCTGTTTCTCCAGCCACCAATAAGTGAGGATGCTCCACCATGTCGTAGACCACATCGCCTTGCCGATCCTTGCCCACATATACCGGTAGTCTGTGGATGCCTAAACTCTGATCGATTTCAACGGCGTTATACATAAACGACAGTACCGAGGTTGTGTAAATGGACATCATAAATGTTCGAGCATCAATCATACTTAACTCAGCTTCAAGTCCGAACACCTGTTGAAAGATCCATGACTTTTTGAATACCTCTTGAGGGTCACTGCCTACAGGCAATTGGAACATAGCTTCTTTCCGATCCAGATACATCCTCACAGACTTCACCGCAGGCTGTACACGGTACGCCTTTCCATTGTACCCTGTTAGATTACTGTGAAAGTCATTAGTCCTTAAAAGCGCCCCTAGTTTACGTCTCATGACCTTCTCGGGGAATGACTGATGAACGGCAATAGCACCAGCCACACACGCCCCTGCTGATAATAACGAAGAAGAAATCAAAATAAAATCACGCTCCCTATTGTTTCGATATAGAAATAAGCGTAGTAAAGCCTATTAGACATGTACTACCGTTGTAATAAAACATCAGTAGATTCCTTTGCAATTACCAAGGCAGATAAAACCCGAACATGCCTCCAAGAACCCTGAAAAAATGACGCCATTCTACTGCTGCAATAAGACCGCAAACTACATAAGTACCAATCTTGACATACAATACAGCTCCAGGACGCCCGGATCGCTCCAAGTGTCTCTCAAGCGCGTGTCCTGCCACGCCTACAATGCCAAGCTTTACGAATGGTTCAATCATCTCCATCCATCCTTTGGTTTGAACATATCGCTAACGCATTGATCACAAATACGGACAGAAGATAATGGCTTACCGCACTTCGTACATGCTGCTTGTGGCTTAACTTCTTTCATGGTTGATCACTCCTTTTTGGGTTAGACAAAACTTTCAGCCTCAAATTCAAAATTGTCCCCCAATAGCTTGCTTGGGATGCTGGTCTGAGCTGACACAATAACTGGAGCTACCCCCGATATATCCCTGTCGATCAGGCGTTTAATATAGCCCGACGAATTAGACTTACTGTATGCGTGCTCGTAAGCTCTCCGCTGTTCTGGATCCAGAACATTAAATGTGACTTGTATTACCTTAATCTCCACATCTCTAGGCATATAGCTTCCTCGCAATCAGATAAAACGCCCTCGCATTTGCACTGGCCGGATCACCCGGTATTAGCTTTGCAGTAGGAAAGTAAGGTAACAAATACTGAAGCAGCTCTTCTGCCCCACCACCACAGAGATAGACTGCGTCACCTGCTTTCCAGCCAGCTGCAAGTGCTCGAAGTGCGATCTGCCTTCCGAAAGCTGAAGGATGGACATTCCGATTACTTTCCATCCCTGCACCTAAAGTAAAGCTTCCCTTATCACTAAATCTCCGATCTATAAGAGTTCCAAAGTTAACCGTACCACTGCCTATGTCGATAATCCTTACCGTGCCGCCTCCTGGTATTAATAAGCCTGCAGTAACTCCTTCAGCAGCTACCTCGCATTGTTGAATGACAATCAATCGTCTATTCCCATTGACCGTCATTTCGTGCCGGCCTTGGATCATTTCCTTAATGGCCATCTTTTCATCAGGTGTGTGAGTGCTGATCGGCTGGCCCACCACTATCTTGTTCTCTGTCTGTTTTGAAAACTGATGTAGTGCCAACAAGATTCGCAGCCTAGCATCTGGATGTGCCTTAGTTTCTCCTTTCTGGCTTTCCGCACATTCACTCTCATATTGAGCAAGAGTCCCCGCGAATCCTCGTTGTCCTTCATACTCCCATTCAAAGTCTGATTGCCCATGTTGCTGCCTTATATTTCGCTCGCGATACTCCCCTATGTAAGAGGGGAATTGTTTAAAATCCTGCCCATCGTAGTACATCGTTTTGTAGTTACCAGCATCTATGGCTGCTATCATCTGCACCACTCCTTACGTGTCTGGTTACGTAAACACTTAGCCCCGGAGCCTGTGGTTTCGTATCTGCTTCTATATCTATTCAGCACCGCTTGACCAAAATTCGGAGTTTTGTGAATAATATTTTCATAGATTGTCCACCCTTGAATAGTAGGGGGTGGTCAATTTGTTTGGTTTTGGATTAGGAAAAAGAAGAACTCGTTTGGGGAAATTCTTAGACAATGCGGGGATTGACCAGGAATGGCTTACGAATAAAACCAAGCTGAACCGCGACACTATCTCAGGCTTGTGTGACGGCGGCTTGTCTATTAATCCACGTGTAGCTACAAAACAAAAAGTGATCTCTGCCTTAAGAAAATATGGATACAATGTGAAAGCTGATGATTTTTGGGATTAAGTAAAAACAGAATATAGATAGTAAAAATTCCCTGCTAATGGTAGACTGTTTTTGTCATTTATTATCAAAATTAGGGGGAACATCATGAAGAAGCCGATTTATAAGAAATGGTGGTTTTGGGTCGTACTAATTCTTGTCATTGGTGCGATTGGGAATATGGGTGACAATAGTGAATCAACGGATCAGGCAACACCTTCAGCAAGCGCAGAACCCATAAAACCTGTTGTAGCTGAAGCCACTATTAAACCCACTGAAGCTCCTACTGCCAAGCCGACAGAACAACCAATACCAGGAACTATAAGTATGAGTCCTGAAGAATTCAAAGATTCATTTAACGCTAAAGCAAAAGAGATAGGTACAGATCTGAAAATCAACAAATTAATTGTTGAAGATGGCGCTGTGCAAAACACCTTCTCGTATAAATTCACAAATACTTTAATGTTGAGTGGAACAGTGAATAAACAAGATGGATCTATACGCGATGTTTTGTTAATTGGCACAACAGACGGAACTTCGAAATCCGTTTCTGATATTCTCATCGGAATGGGAGTTCTGATTCTTGCGAGTAACCCTGAACTACCTACAACTGAACCGTCAGTAATTGTGAAAGAATTGGGGATGTTGGACGAAGGGGCTGATTTCCTTAAAATAAACAAATCAGTTATACGAAACGGTATAGAATATCATTTTCAGGCTTCCAAAGAATTCGGTATTATGTTCAGTGCCGGAGATGCTAACGATAAATAAAAAAAGCCCTACCAACCATTTATAGGTTAGTAGGGCTTTTACGATTACACTTTATATGGGTCTAGTTATTTCTTAGAAACAATAAAAGACAGCCAGGCAAGTTCTGATGTCGTCAATGTCTTTTTGTCGATCTTAGTTAACCAAGATGTGTCCGAGATCGTCTTAGCGTCCAGCAGAGCCTTAACTTGAGTGCGTAGCGTTGTCCATTGATACGTTGACAGTTCCAAAGTGTCTTCCTCCTTGGTATTTTCGGATTCTTTGATTGATACGTCTGCTTTATTGAACAGATCGAGTTCCGCCTTACGCCGTCTTACTAGACCAGCCAGAACATTGCCGCCGCCTTTGTTGTACTTAGTAATGTTCTGAGCGATCTCTGTTATCGTCCGCCCTACGCAAAGTTTTTTTAAGCTGCCGTTGCCGCAGTTGTAGCAAAAACTTGTGAGTGCATCAAATTGATTTTGATTGAGCCACGCTGTAACCGGCACATAGACTGGATCATTAACATATGCCTCATACTTTTCCAGATCGGATACAAGCATACTATCAGCCTGTGCCTGAGTAATGGTCATTCCCGCTTTAACATCTGGACCGTAATGTCCCCACCCGATAGTATAATAAATTTCAGTTGGCACAGGCTTGTACGATGTGAGACGGCAGCCCTCGAAAGACTTGATAAGGGAAATCCCCACTTGCGAAATTTTGCGACTCATTACTCATCACCCGCTTTACGAGACTGCTTGACCAGTTGGTTACCATATACAGCTACAGCACCACATAGGATGCCTTGTATAAAGCTTGTAATGACAAACCCTAACATCAGTACAGCAAATACGATGGCCATCAGCGTAACGATGTATACAATACTCCAATCTGGCACTTTCGGCGTTTTTTTCAAAACATAGCCTATGATCCAACAAGCTACAACGACAGCCATTAATTCGGGATTAATAAACTCCATAACTGCATTCCATTCCATTACGAATCACCTCTTCTATTTTCTTCAAATCGGTCAAGCCGCTTGTGATACGATTTAGAAGCTTCTTCAATACGAGTCACACGCTCTGAAAGTAAATCAAATCTCTGCCCCTGTGCTCGCTGCTCTAAACGCATATCATCCACACCCCGCTTGATGTACTCAACGTCAGTACGAAGTGACGCACCATTACCAGCCTCTTGTGCAACATCCTTTTTAAATGCTTGGGTTTTCCCCATCCAGCCCAAGACAATCCCACTTACTGCCGCAATCATTGCTACGATTGTTGTAGGCTCCACACCCGTTTCCCCCTCAATATAAATAGCCCCCGAAGCAGCTCCGAGGGCAAAATAAACGCCTACTATGTGGCGCTATCTAATAACTCTTGTACGCCACTCTTCCATCGCAGTGGAACGTCATCGATTGTCTTTAAATCCTTTTGGATCAAATCAAAATATACTTTGACCACATTACTCACCTCCGATCAAGCCAGCGATTTCAGCGAGTGCTAGTTGCATCTCTGTTTTATCAGCTTCTTGAGCTTCAGCAAGTTCCGTCAGAGCAAGCTTGAGTTCTGTATTCTCGGCACGTAGTTGTTCGAGCTCCGTCTGATCCCCGGGCTTCGTCAACTCCGCAATCTCTTCTGGTGTTAAGCCTTCGACCCAAAGGTTATCTGGCATCATAGGTGGCATATAGATAGGCTGCTCGCCTTGTTCTTCGCCTTCTGCATAACTCTCCCGCCAATCGTGTAGCTCGTCGGCATAGTCGCTCTGTGCCTCTAGTACAGCGTCCTGATATGCTTCCCATGCTAATAGATCAAATCGAGGATGATACAATCCTGTGGGCATCGGAACACCTACAAGATAACCGATGATCTCTCTTGGCTGTTCTGGTTCTTCTGGCGTGTCCGGTTCATCTTCGATCTCTTCATCTCCCGGCAGCTCAGGAGCTTCTTCCTGCACTGGCTGGGCATAAATAGGGACGACCCCTATTAAAGAGTCGTCCGGTTCTACATCTTCTATATACAGTCCGTTTAGGTCTACTTTCGATACTGCTTTTCTCATGATATCGCCTCCTTTAATCTAACGGAAACCGTAGACCATCAAATATAATATTTTGCTTTACGTTGACCTCTGTTGTTATATCTCCATTTACACCTACTGACACTGCGCTCGACGTTGGATCTACTTTTGATGTCCATGAGGATGTAAGCATTCTAGTGATTCGCACAGGTCGAAACTGCGTCGGCAAATTAAAAATCTTTGTACCCGCTGGTACGTCAGTAATGTTGTAATATACGTACCCACGAAATTCAATAAATCCTTTATTCACGCGATAAGCTAAATCGAAGGCAGTAAATCCGCTTAGCACTGCGGACGGTGTAATCCAAGGCCCTGCATCCTTCTCCGCTTTCTTGGCAGCTAACACACTAACGGTTGAGCTTATCTCTGTCACTGCATCTGTTAAATCATGAATTTGCATCTTCTCAGTGGCGGCGTACGCTCCTGATACCGAAGGTACTGGTGATTTATCTAGTTTGATGTAAGAGACGCTGTAGGAAGTAGCTGTATCGTAATTATCCGTCCATGCATAACGTGTACCGTCTGCTAACTTATCAATATTCCAAAAATCAGGCAGACTGTTTTTAAAAACTTGTTTAATTTCGGAGGCGCGTTTTTTCAGGCTAGAATCTCCACCATTGCCTGCGTCATTGAGTCCAATGTAGTACACGTCTGATAAAGCATTTTTCTTTGGTCTCGCAGGCTCCCTCGATATATAACCACTGCCTAGCTCGATAAAGTTATCGCCTTCGAGCAGAGAAAGAGCGCCATCCTCTTGTACCGTCTCCGTGGTCGGTGTTGCTAGACGGTATAGAAGTTGATACGGTGTCCAGCCCGAAGGTATTGTTGTTGGTAATACTCCTACCGGATTGCCAGCACTCAAAATCTCGACCCATCCTTTTGTTTGTCCGGCCGTACCGTTATATGGATTTGTAGCCACTCCACTAGCGCCGTTGTACATCCGCCAGCCATTAAAATAAGCCTTAATTTCGTCAGGTGTAGGAGTGTAGGAGTCCCCCCAACCGGAGTCTGTGTTGGCAATAGTAATGTATAATACGCCATTGTAAAGTGTTGATTGATCAGCAGCTGAATAAACACCCGCTGAAGGATATAAAGGGTATCCGTTATACTTAGTCACTCGTTCTGATGCGTTTATGCCACTAGAAGTTGGTAAAATAACGCGTACACGTTTGAAACCTGTGTAATTCGTATCGAATAACCACGACCAGTCACCCACAAGATTGGATTTACGCCATAACCTCGTCACCTCATACCGTCCGTTAACCTCACGCAGTATATCCGGTTCGTTGCCATCCGTTGGGTTAGCGTGTAACTCTACTCCACCAAAGGCGATAAGAGAGTCTTCGCGGGGCTGGAATGGTGTAGCGACACTGCCTAGTTCGAGTTGTGGATTGTTGAAGTTGTATGTCCCTATCTGGTTACTTGCCAAATTTATTAATATATAGTAATAACCCTCTGGTACAGTAAGTGGCTGATTTTGAATCCATCCACCACTAAGAACAGCTAAGTCATTCTTTTTGTTACTATCCAAATAACTTCCTACTGCCCCACTATTAGCCGTTATACCCTCAATACTTAAATAGTACGTTTTTCCTGGTATTACAGGAACAGCGCAACTGATTGCTTGCCACTCAGCAGTAGCTGTTAACACGCTCTGATATGGTCCGTTTGCCTTAGCGTTCGGGTTAAACGACCATGCCTTATCTGTAAATGGTGGCAACAGATTACGTCCATACCGTCTAACCCATAACCCATCTACTCCATTAATACCAGGAGGTACATAAGGCAATAGAGCATCAATAGCAGCACCTGTGATCGTGGTTCCGATGGCTGCATAGTCTGTTGCGGATACGGCGTATAGGCGGATCTCATCCATGTATGTTACGTTTGTCCCGCTTCCCGTAGACCCTGCTGTTAATCTATATCCCGTACCTAATAACGTGTTGTTAGTGGGTATTTTTAAATATACAAACTGCCACTGACCTATCAATGAGGCATTGATTGACATAGTATACCTACCAGTCATAGTGCCTACATCTCTTAATGCGAGGTTAAGAGATCCATCTACATAGGACTCAATAAACACCCAACCCGCCATCACATAGTATTTTGACGCATCTAATGGTGAAGTGAAGTCTTTTGTTATATATACGGCACCGGCAGACGGCGAAAATTTAAAGGCTGTGCTACCACTACGTTTTTGAGTAGATGATAGGGTGGTTGCGGTAGCTCCATTTTGTGTCCACCCCGTTAAACTCTCTCCACTCCCAGCCCCACCAAGTAAATCTGTTAACGTCCTACCCTGTACCTTTAATCCTTGTAGTCTAGCGTTCTTTGTTGCGTTTAGTATTTGCTGACCAGCTGATAGGACGACTGCTGTAGTAGCTTCGGTATCCATTCTCTTTCTGTCTTCTGCACTCATAAGCCCCGGTGTAGTAATAGTGGCTACAGGAATAGGATCAGATCCACCAGTTAAATGACTGGATGCATGAGCGCCAGGAGTAGCGGTTCCTGTTGCTGTTATGGTTACTTTATCCGTATTGGCATCAGTAGTAATGGTGATTCCAGTTCCACCAGCAAGAGTCAAAGTATCACTTTTGGTATCTGCCACAACATCTGACTGCCCTGTGACAGCTACAATCGCAAAAGTATTCTGATTGACTTCTGCGCCTGTTGCAACTCCGGAAAGCTTTGTCTTTTCGGCAGAGGTATAGTCCTCAGTGGATAATTGCTTACCTGCAGCTTTATCTACTTTCGCTGCCGCGACTGCATCAAGTTCTGATTGTGTTGCTGGATCAAAAGATAGTTGCGTTTGAGTAACTGCTCCGTCTGCTATCTGTGCTGTACCAACTGCTTTATCTCCTAATTGTCCAGTCGTTACAGCTTTATCTCCGATCTGACCAGTCCCAACGGCTTTATCACCTATCTTTGCCCGCGTAGTTCCTTTATCGGCTAATTTTGATGTGGTCACCGATCCATCTGGATGCGCTAAAACAGCAGCTGCCGCATGTCCATCTATATCACGTTCTACATGATCAAAACCATCGTTGATTTGTGTATAGGACTCACTGATCTTCTGATTTCCGTCCAGGTTCGTATAGCGATTTGTCAATTCGTTCAACTCCTTTCAACATTGAATCTATGTCAGCCCCAAGAACTCGGAGCATTCCCGCTTGATCTTCTGGGTTCCGCAATCTATCTAACACAGCCCGAATCACAAGTGATGTTTCGCGAACTGGATCTGCAAGATCAACAGATAACTCTAATATTTCTCTTATTCTCATAAGTCCTCCTTATTTCGAACTGGTGTTCCACAGGAAAAACCTCCTATTCTGTCGAAAGGATAGGCTGCTGGGCCTATTTCAACTAAAAGGAGGTTTTGAAAGTGAATTATGATGATGCAGTTTTTGAGTATCCCGATGAGAGGGTAGACGTTTACCCCTATGATATCCCGGACGGAAAAGTGACTATTCATCATTTTGAAGATGAAACTGTGATCGTGAAAATAGAACGGAAGGGAAAAAAGGATTCCTATTGGGTGAATAAACAGACCTTCATTGATCCGTTGTCAGGGAATATTAAAATTGTCCAAAAGGAAAAGTAAGTATTATTCCTCAGAAGAGCAGGAGGGTTTTATCTGGATCTCCTCGCTCTTCTTCACAAACGCCTGACGAGCGCATTCAATATTTCCTGTCACAATATTAGCCTTGATGGTTTTCTCAAATTTACCCGAAGCTGCTTGTACGAAACCTGTGAATAGCATATCCTCTCAACCTCCCTTAGATTTCCATTGTTCAGTTAACCATTTTTTTCTTTTCTTCGTTCAACCCAATGTATTCGTAAGAACGGCTATCACTGAAGCAATTACTGAGAACAATAAAAAGATTTTGGAGAGTATTCAGGAATTAATTAACTCCAAGTAGTACCCTTGTCAGATTCTTTTTCCCATGTCGTAGACAAGTCGGACCATGATTCAGAAGTTGCTAACTTTTCTGTGCCTTCTGAATCATGGTCTTTTCCGAAGATGTCTCTGAGCGTTTTATCAACATTTACCGCAAGCTGTTTCGCAAATTCATCTGCATCAACCTGAATTAGCTGTTCCTTGTGGGCAGCAATTTCCTCTCTTACAATCTCCCTGATCAATTCTTTCGTAGATTCACTGAATCCACTAGCATCAAGCACACCTGTTCGTGTTCCGTTTGTTTCCATTTTCATTCCCTCCAAATTTATATTTTCTACTCCATAATCAAAACAACAAGATTAAGTACAACCGCAACGGCAGCCAACAAGAGGATGAAGAATTCGCGATTCACAAAGTACGGAAGTGAATCGCGCCATCTTTTCTTATGCATCGCAATTCCTCCCTTAGATTTTCAGCGGTCGCTGTTGGTATCACGCTTCACTTCGTTGATAGCCTTGATAGCCGCCCGTCCAAATTCTACTCCGTCTACCTTAATCGTCACATCATTGCCGAAATGACGCTGAAGCAACTTTTCCAATTCAGCCACAGGCACGACTCTTTCCGGATTACCATTCCCTACAGTAGCTAAGGTATCGGCGTAAGTAACACAGCCAGAACTACCAATAAAGGGCTTCGGCTTCACTTATGCATCTTGGACAGTTAGTTTCAGAATCAGCTCCGCGCCTTGCTCCTCACCATTTACTTTCAGTTCATAACCGTTAACGCCCTTCACTTCGAACCCGTCCAGGAAAATTTTCCTTCCCTCAATTCTCAGGTTGTGCATGATATTCTCTCCTTTGGCTCCAACACAAAAAGCCCCGCCTGTTTTGGCGAGACTCTGTATATGAGATATGTTATTTTGTTTTAAACCATACTCCGCCAGTTCCGTCATAGTTACGGGAGAAAGCAATCAGTGGAGAAGTATCGCTCGTCTTCACTTTATAGCCAACCCAACCTTCATGAGAAGATCCAGCATACACTTTTGTGCTTATTGATGGTTCTGGCGATAGAACAATATCAGTACCATATTCCGTTCCAGATGTCGATATTAGCCTATAATCAAACTGGTTTAAGTCAGCCGTTGCCCCAACCTTGTCCACTTTTAATATGCTCACTTTGATTTTAACGAATAGATACTCATAGCCTGTACTTGGTTCGCTTGCAAAATCACTATATTGTTCTTTTGCAGCTTCCCAAGCTTCTGCACCTCTGAGGACTTGTGTAACAGCTACAGTTCCGGTGTAACCACCATCTTTGTAATTGAAGTTAACGGTTTTTCCTACTTCAGTAGGATTAGCGCGGCTAGAGGTTGAGACATTATTAGTAGCGGAAGGGCTACCGATGGTAACCCTTTTGTCCTTTATAGTCACTGTTGTTCCAGTGGCTTTTGCCATTGCCTGAACTGGAGCGTATATTGATCCATTGATTACAGCACCATCGGCGATTTTAACCCCGGCTTTTTCAATGGTTACTACACTCTGGACTTTCTGCCCTAGTAGTCCTGAAGCTGCAAAGGCAGTCGCGCCACTAAAAATCATAGCCCCAGATACAAAACCTACTACAAATTTTTTCATCTTACATCCCCCAAATGGTATTTTTATACTATCCTACCATTGGACTACACTCTCGTAAATGAAAAATCATTTTTCGAGCGCTGTGACTTGAGCTTGTAGAGCGGTGATTTCTTTGTTTGCTGCGTCAATCTTTACTTGCGTTTCGTTAATCCGTTTCTGCAAATTATCAATTGTGAACTGGAATATCTCTTTGCTACCTTCCGATGTAACGGAATCTTTATTCTTTTGATTCTCTTCAATGAGCGTTTTATCGCTAGAAATGGATTCCTGATATGACCTAATCTGATCCTGAAGATATTTGATGCGGATGCCTACATTCACTTCTTCGCCATTAATATCCACCGTTTTATTTGAAGAATCAGACATAATGATTTTTTTCCCCTCCACTTTCAGTTCTGAGCCAGTCGCATCAGCCACAGCTCTCACAGGAGCGTAAGCCGATCCATTTATAATAACCGCATCCGCTACCTTTACGCCTGATTTCTCAATTGTGAATAGCCCCTGTACCTTTTGCCCTATTAATCCAACTGAATCTGCAAAAACGGAAGTGCCAGCAAACAGCAACGCCCCAACAATTACACCCGATATGAACTTTTTCAAAGTGAACACTCCTCTGGAAATGATTTCTACTCCTATTATCGTCATAAAACGTTAAAAGTTTCAATATCACTTTGGAATGTTCACTTGTGCAAGCAATCCCCCATTACTATTCCAAAGCTTTAAGTTCCTGCTTGTAGGATCAAAGGTCATGTTAGTCGCTTTTGTATCAAGTGTACCCTGTAAATCAATAACGCTCGAAATCTTTAATCCATAGGCAGTTGCAGATGTGAAATCAACATTGCTACTGAAGAAAACTCTGTCACTGAAAGAAAAGATTTGAAGAGGGCCAACGGCATAAAGGAATGAAAAATTATCCTCTGTATACATACCAGCAAGTTCACTGCCATTTGAACCAAAAAACCCGACTCCGGCATAATTCCCGCGACCTTCATCTGAAATCGCAACCCGCTTAACCCCACTAGAATCATAGGACCTCAGCCCGGTAGGCGTTACTTCAATCCGCTGGCCACTAGCCGCGGTCCGTATCAATGCACCTGTGATTGTTCCTCCACTTATAGTGGATGCCGTAATGGCTCCACTGAAATTCCCATCTACCCCGACCAGCGTCCCAGTAAATGTCCCTCCTGCTGCTGATAGATTTCCGGTAAACGTGCCTCCCACAGCAGATAGATTCCCAGTAAAGGTACCGGATGCTGCCTGTAAAGCTCCTCGGAAGGTTCCACCAGCCGCATTAAGATCACCGCTAAAGGAACCTGTTGCTGCAACCAGCTCTCCTGTAAACGAACCGCTAGCCGCTTGCAGCGCTCCTTTGAATGTTCCGCCTGCCGCCGATAGGTCTCCTGCAAAGGTTCCTGTAGCAGCTGACAAGGAGCCGCTGAAGACGCCGTCTGTAGCTTCCAGAGTGCCATTAAATTTATATTTCCCTGACACAGGGTCAAAATAAATCTTATCCTCTCCTCCAGCTTGGAAGGAAAGCTTATCTGAATTGAATACTGCCCGACTTCCACCACCTACGCGTTCTACGATTAACCCATCTTCACGTGTAATGGTAGCTCCGTAGTAGTTTTTCCCTTCTTTGATTGCTGTCTTATTCAGGTTATTAACAGCCTCGGTTAATGTGCCAGGAACAGGAAATTCACTCTGTTGCTCTGACTCAGAGGGTGCCTCAATAGTAAGTTTAAGTCCACCTTTGAAACTTAATACTTGGTGCAGAATGATTGACTGGTACTGGTTTAACCCGTCCCAAGGAACGCTTGTGTTATTCCAAGCAGTTTGGGATTCCAGCCACGTCCTTCCTTCATAACGAACATAGTTAAATGTATCTCCTTGCTCAAAGTGAGGGAATCCACGCGAGTCCATGGTCAATGGTTGGTAAGCAAAGCCGCTCAATGTAGCTTGTATCGAGTTTGTGATTTCCTGAGTTGCGAAAGGGTTCTCTATATTCAAAGTATGGTTTTCATCGCCACTACCTGCTTCGTAAGTCAGTCCATCTTCGGTATCATATGTGACAACTACCCGGGTATAGGATTTAACAGGGTTAGTCTGCACCACTCTGATGTAATCTGCTGTAGTGAGTTGAATCACCGCTGGATCAGCTACCTTGAATCTCTTGAATTTAACAGTGCCGTCTTTACTAGTGAAAAGAGATGCGCTGTTTGCTGATGCAATGTATCCCAACATTTGACGCATTGTGTATCCTGTAGGTGCTGACGCAATCACAAAACTAGGGTTAATGACTATACTGCTATCATAGGCATATCCGAGCCGGCTACAAATTTCATCGAACACAGCACGCTGAGTAGTCGGGAATGCAAGAGAAGATATATAAAGTGCATCTCCCCAAATGAGTTTATCGTAACAGGTGAACACCCAAACATCATTTATCCGCTCTCGACTATCTACAAAGAACTCCCCTAGTGGAAGCCATTCCGTACCACCGCCAGCCCAAGTAATGCCTGCACCTAACCAAGGGTATTGAGCTTGCGCCCATGTAAGATCAGCTGTAGATAATGCCAAATAAGGAACGATCCGTGCATTAGCAGGAATCTCTTCCTGCGTCCGCAATCGAATGGTCAACTTAGAAGGAATAGCTGTGCCAATTTCAAATGCCTCCGTCAAAGATAGACTGTTCTCAATTTGAAAATCTACTATCCGTGTGTTGTCATAGGTATCCGCACCTATTGTCGCTCGAACCAGAAACTCACGGTCATGGCGTTTTAAATAATCTTCATACACTGCCGATATTGGATACATAGCCTCACTTCTCCGTCAGGGTTACTTTAAGCCCATCCCACCAGACCACCCCATTTTTTTCAATAGCCATTGGCGTCGGGCGGTTACCTACGTACATTGTTTTTGTGACATAACCACCAGCCATTGGATCAGGAAAATAAAACTCAAAGAAGACTCCAGACATCTGCTTGAGCAATGCTGAAATTTTACTCATTGATAGCGCTGGCCAACTGATCTGAATCTGTCGCTTTACAGCTACCCGATCGCGATTAAGTGTCCCATCTGCAGTTCGTGTGGTGGAATCGGCATCGTCTAAGTCCAATATCTCGACTTGGAATTCTGATGGTCTGGCTACAATTGGTGAACCGTTTATTCGTAGTTCCATCTGTTCGCCTCCCTTCTATATAGTCAACGGAGATACACCAGTCCGCCGCTGGATTTCATTTATTCCTTTTGCCGCAGCTCGACCAAGCTCAGTATTGCTTACTTGCAAAATAACATCTCCGCCAGTTGTTTTGACTGTACGGATAAGTTCATGGATTGCGGATACAACTTCCCGATTATCTCCTCCGTTATTGATCATTCCTTCTAGCTTCGACAACGGCGCTACAACTTCCGGATCCAGTGAAGCTCCTTTGTTATCCCCTACCATAGCTAGTGTTGGTCCGTAAGCAAGTCCGCCTTTAGCGAGTTTCGGAATTGTTGGAATATTAAAACCAAACGACGAGATGTTATCAGGTATGCCAGGTATTTTCCCGACCCACTTAGGTACATCGATATTGATCTTATTCAGACCACCGATGAGAGCATTAATGCCGGTTATTATTAGATTCAGTGGCAGTTTAACGATACCCCAGAGAGATTCAAATACTCCCTTGAAAATATCCTTAACTCCCTCCCATGCTTTTGTCCAATTACCTGTAAAGACCCCAGTGATAAAAGTCATTAGTCCATTAAATGTTGTTTTTAAACCTTCAATGATAGTTCCTATTGACCTAAATACCGAATCGAATACAGAGGAGAATACCCCGCCAACAAACTCAGCCACAGGTTTCAATACGTTTTTCCAGAGGAACGTAACCACTGTAACAATCGCCTCAAACGCCACCTTTACAGTAGCAACCAGAAATGAAGCTAACGGTTTAAATACGTTCTTCCATAGAAACTCCAATACAGCCGAAACCGCTTCGACTGCTGGCTTTAACATTTCAGACAGCGCAGATCCCAGTGGTACCAATACATTCTTCCAGAATGATTTTGCAATGTCCGCAACCACCTTAAATGCTAACCCCAGTGCGTCGCCGAGCACCTTTGCCAAAGGAACAATAACCTCTTTCCAAAACCACAACAAGAAATTACCTAGTGGTTTCAACACTTCATTCCACAGGAACATTGCAGCCTTCTGAACAGCTTCCCACGCTTTAGGCATGACATCCATGAGCCAAGCACCAAATGGTTTCAGGACGTTATCCCAGAGCCACATAGCTGCATCAGATACAACTTTCCAAGCTTTAGGGAGAACATCTGCAAGCCAGCTACCAAAAGGAACAAGTACATTGTCCCATAATGATTTTGCCGCATCAGCAACGGCGTCCCAAGCTTTAGGTAACTCAGCTGCTAACCACTCTCCGAATGGCACCATAACATCCTGCCACAACATCACAGCTACATCCTTGATCTTCTGAAAAATGGCTTGTACAGTATCTCTGAACTGTTCGTTGGTTTGGTAGAAATAGACGAACGCGCCTACTAACGCAGCGATCACACCTATCAATAAAACTACAGGCCATGATATCCCTGCTAGAACAGCTCCTATAGCTTTCCCAGCAGCTTGGACAGCAGCGACCATCTTGCCCCAATTGGCCGCTAACCAAAATCCCGCAAAAGCAGTAGCTAGACCTGCCAAAACTGCGATGATGATTTCTTTATTTTCTGATATAGCATTTTTCATAGTTACAAATGCTGCTTTTACTTTTGCAGCCATTGCCTTTGCCTTTTCAGAAACTTCAACCATACCATCACCAATACCACCAAAAAGACCATCTCCCGCACCAGTGTCTACGTTCATTTCAGGCACTGTAGTTGCAGCATCATCATTAGTTCCAGTTGTATCAGATCCTGTAGTTCCTCCCACTAGATTGATCTGATCAAACCCAGCTACAGCAGATTTCGCCTTTTTACCTGCTTTCTTTGCTGCGTCTCCTGCTGCTGAGGCTTGATTAGCAGCGTCTTTATAGGCATCACCCATTCCACTCACTGCTCCCGTTTGCGCGGTTGTCGCCTTTACCTGCGCTTTCTGAGCGCTGCCTCCCCCGAATAGAGCAGTAGTAAATTGAGCAACAAAGTTCATAGCCCGAGCCAGCGCCGCCGCGAATCGGGTCAAACCAGGAAGGATAGAATTGTAAATCGGCAAAAAGGCTTGCCCGAGAGCAAGCCGTGTGTTTTTCAACTGAGCAATGAATTGTGACTGTCTATAAATGGTGTTTTGTGTAATTTCGTTCCCGAACTTCGCCGTCGCCTGCTCCAAAATACCGAAAAGTCGGATCTGCTGCTGAGTTTGAAAACTTAGGTTTTCCCATTTCTGACCACCTGCAAAATCCTGAAAAGCTTGACTTGATTTGAGTAGTGCCACATTGACGTTGATACCAAGATCTTCGATAGCCTCGGTATTTCCAAGTAAGCCGGACCGTATGCGTTCCATTGTATCTTCCATGGTCCGTCCTGTGCCAGCTGCCACAACGGCTGAAGCCTTAAGCAGAGCTTGTGTACGTTGAGTTGTTTCTGCTGTTGTTGCTGAAAATCCACTAATCAAGTTTGAATATACCCCAGCGTACTTCATCATTTCGAGCTGAGACATCCCAAAAGCTTGTGCATTCTCCTTGGCCCAATCACGAAAAGCTCCTGCGCTACTTCCTAGCGTCCTCTTGATTTGCATTAAGGCTGCCTCATAAAGCATAGCATCCTTAACAGCCCCACCAACCGCCATCCCAGCGCCGATGCCTGCCAGCAAGGCTCCTATACCCTTAACCGTCTTAGCCACACTACTTTTAAATCCATTTAGATCACGTTGCGCTTGTCTTGTAGCAGTCCGCAAGGACGAAAAATCCGCTCCTGCCCGAATCAATAGATTTTTAACAACTGCCATTATCTCACCCGCTTGTTCCGCCACCAAAAGCAGCGTTCAGTTTTTTCACTTCTTCAAGCATTTGCTCAGGTGTTTGAGGCTTGATTTTCTTCTTTTCCTTCTGCAGTAGCTTCTTTAGGTCTGGCATTTTCTTAGCGCGATGCCAGAAGGCATTCAAATACGCCAAGGTCATCCGTTCGTCACTTTCTGCATTCATCCGGACATTGTAAGCTTGGATAAATAAATTAAGTTCGTGAGGAGTCATCTCGTTGTACTCTTTCAAGCTCAACCCTATTGAGATACCAGCCTTTAAACTGTCTTGCCAGTCCCATATACCACCGTCTCCCCCGACGCTTGTTGGTTTCCCTCAGCCGTCTCCGCTAACGCTCCAAACGATACATTAAACGCCTTTGTCATCTGCTCGACAATATGTGAAAAACTAGGAGCTTGGTCAAGGAGATCCTCCATTTGCTCCAAAGTGATGACTTCACCGTTCGCAGTTGCGTCACTCAAAAGACCGCAATAAATATATTTTTCAATCTCTGCTAAATCAAAATTCTCAGTGTCTATTTCTTCGATGTTTTTTCCGGTGATAGCAACCAATTTCTTTAGTGCTTTATGTCCATAGCGCAGTTCACGCGGACGATCCAAATCCAAAATCACCACATCGTTATTGTCGTTATTACTCAATTCAAATTCCTCCTCAAACAAAATAGACCGGAGTTATCTCCGGCCTTGCAATTTCGCTTATTTGAACATTACTATCCAGCTGGCAAGATTAGAGTTGGCTTCCCAGACACCTTAAGAGTACTCTCGAAGGATACAGCGTCTTCCAATTCAGCACCTGTTGAAATCCCTGTAACTACTGCGTTGAACTCCCATGAGGCACCCATAGAGAGTGGAAATATAATCTTACATGCCTGTACCGCACCGCTTTCAAACGCTGCATATATCGCTGTTTGCCCGTCATCACCTGGCAAGAAAAATCCAGAAACGCTCACTTCTCCAGCATCTTTAAAGCCACCGATAAACTCACGATATCCTCCGTCACTATCCAGTGTGGTTGTATCGATCGTATCGGCTGAGAGTTCTAGACCACCGATAGAGGTCAACCCCGCAACCTTTTTCGTCCCAATATTCAATACCGTCCCCAATGCGCGTGTTACTTCAGTCATTAAAGCACCTCCTAAATGTGTACTGTAAAATCAATCAGGCACCGATATAGCTTCGGCCCCTCTTCATAAATCTCTACTGGTTTTTCGTAGGTCAGTTCTTGGATAAAAGGACCATCCTCTCCGATGACCCTCCCCTCCATACTTATCAATTTATCGATCGCCACTTTGCTAAATTCTTTCATCTCCCGGTACAACTTAGTGACGATATTTAACTCTACTTCTATTCGCCGTCGTCTTGTAAACCCTTCAAGGGTTTTTACTCTTACGCCTTCACTTGAGATATACACTAAGTATGGCACTGGTGTCCCTGGCGCAAATGCGGGGTATACTTTATCTCTAAATCCATTCATGCTTTCTAATTCAAAAGACAATGCGTCTTCAAACTCCAAACCGATCACCTCGCACTCAGAGCCTTGTCCACCGCTTTACCAGCTACATCAACCATTTTGTTTTCGATTGCTCGTTTATTTTCGGTAATACCCTTACGCAAATACCGAAACCCCGGGACGTACCCACCATCTACAGTCATAAATCCGTACTCTTGAGACGCTGGATAATATGATCGCTTACCTACTCTTGAGGTTTTCACGAAAATATCATTCTTAGTTGGATCCATCATGATGTCGTATACTTTTTTACCAACCTTCACTCGGCGCTCAGCTTTTAAAATAACCCCGCTCTTCAAATCCCCACCATCTACCGGCGCGTTTTGCTTAACCGCCTTGAAAGCGATTTGCGCTCCAGCTTTAGCGGCTTTTGTTGCTACTGTCTGCGGAACCTTACCAAGCCTCTTAAATGCCTTCTCAAGCTCCTTCATCCCGACAATATCGCTTCTACGAGCCATATCATCCCTCCATAGGAAAACGAGAGCATACCAGTTCGGTACGCTCTGCATTTTTCGAAAAGGTTCTTGTGATATAGTACGTTATTTCACCAAAGACTAGCTTCGGTTCATCATTGTACTCGATTGTCTGAACTTCAAAAACAACTTCAGGTTTCTTCCCAACAGCAGCAGCTTGATAGAACTCCGATTGACGAACAGATTTCTTATTAGCAAAGACCATGCGTGGTTCAGAATCAATCTGTTCTTCTTCTCGATATTTGTTCTTTTCTGTGGTCACAGATATTAATCCAACTTGATCCCGCCACAACATTAAGCATCACCTTCTGTCGTGTACTCTTGGGATAGGGTGAGATGCGCCTTTATAGACTCATAAGATGATTGCAGGCGTTCAGCATCCGGATTGTCAAAGCCAAAATTAGCCTTGACGTAAGTGTTAACTGCACGATTAATAAGAGAATCATCGTCGCTAACCGTTTTTGTTGCAAGTACACCCGATAGACGCAAATCATCCCTAGCAGCTGCAATTAGATCCGTTATCTCTTCGTCGAATGCTAAGTTACTAAGACTTATCCTTAGTGCTACCTTTACGCTGTTCAGGCTTGGCATTATCACCCACCCCTTTATTATCTAAACCGTCAGGATCAGTGCCGTTCGGATCGCCTTTAATGGAAAAAGGAGCAACCTCAGTCACTCCTTCCACATATCCAGCCGCGTTTAGGTACTTCACACGTTCTTCGTCAGACACATATTTACTTCCAACAGGAAAGAATTGTCCCGACACCTTGCACTGGAACTCTTGAACTACTGTAGCCTCGAATTGTTTGATCATATTACACCGCCGCAACTTTCTTAACGCGAAGGAATCCGTTGTGCGAAACGACATTACCACCTAGGAACACCGAACTACGGTGAGCGATCATGCCTTGTTTAAATTTGTAGTCAGTTGAACGTTGCACATCCATATCTGAAAAGATTGTCAGCATATAATTGGACAACGGTCCATACGCCATGGAATAAGAACCAACTGCAGTATCAGCATCGGAAACAGCTTTGCAGGCACTATTAATGATGAATGGAATACCGTCAATTGTTCCTGTATTTCCGTTAGAAACCACCGTATGCAATCTTTTCCCGTCAGTGCTGCGAAGTTTAACAAAGGCTTTCAGGTCCATTTTATTAAGGATCAAGACTGCTGCATCTTCGACATCCTCATCACCGCCGAAGGAGTACACGATTTCATCAAGAGTATCTTTGTCAATTGTGGAAATTCCTTTGTCTGACGCTGTATCAATCGCTGTTGCTGTAGCCGAAAAAATACCGGAAATATGATTTGTCAGTCCGTCCCCAATAAGGATTTGACGTGTGATTTGTTTACGTGACGCAATAGTTACGCCTTTCATTACTTCAGCGTCGTAATCCGCTGCTGGTAGCTTTTGGAGTTCTTCAGAGTCCTCAGCGTAAGCTGTGACTTTGGATTTATTCATTTCTGCGTATCCAAATACCGGTTCAGCAGTTGCGTAGTCAGCTTCTTCGAGAGTATTCCCACCAGTACCGTATCCCTTGATGTAAGGTTGCTTATAGCTTTCTCCACCCATGAGTGGTTTGATAGTCACGCGATCAATTAGGCTGGAGACTTCATTAAACGTTGGACGGATATCGTCTGCTTGATGCCGTGGCAGAATAATTCCAGCGGAACCCACAGTTACCGAACGATTTTCTTTCAGTGCCTTGCCACGTTGTTCGCGAAGCTTCCGTTCTTCTTTCGCTGGATCCGGAGTACCGCCAGGAATAAACTCGTCCAATTTGCGAGTTTCAACCGTCTCTCCTTGAATGCCAGCAGCAAGCGCAGCGCGTTTCTCACGGGTGCGAATTTCTTTTTCTTCGTCTTGTAGTGCGCGCAGTTCAGTCTCAAGTTCATCCATCTTAATTTCTGAATCACCTTGAAGAAGAACTCTAATAGCGCCACGACGTTCACCGATTTCGCGCATCCGCTTTTCTGCTTCTGTCTCAGCAAACAATTGCAAATTCAAAGCCAAAGAACCATTTCTTTTTTTCATAATATAAAAACCTCCATTTTATAATTTTATAAGTACGTCTGGAGCACCAATCTCTTCCGCCGTTCAGCAGCCGCAGCCTCTTCTTTCACCTTCTCAATCTCCATCTCAAAGGCTGAACGTGCAGAAATTGAAGTTGTATCGTAAGCAGGGATGTCCACCGCCGAGACGTCATACAGTTTCTTTACCTTGCGGACAGTCCTCATGTGATTTTCTGAATCATAAGGAGCCTCTTTGGTCGAAAACGAAAAGGACATTCGATCAATGTATCCGCCTTTGATCTCTTTATAAATCTTTTGTCCCTCATCGGTGCCGTCTAGACGCGCTCGAACAAATAGACCTTTACTATCAACCGTAAGCTCAAGAGTGTTGTTCCGCGTCCGCGCCATAACTTTTCCAGAGTGGTTGTAATTAAAAATCACATCACTCATATCCGCTTCTGAGAACGCTCTGTCGTCAATTTGCTCCTTGTACTCAATACCGTCGTATTCAAAGAGCACAGTCGGTTGATTGAAAGTCACAGCGTACCCTTCAGCGTATAGGGCTTGTTGACTATCCTCACCCTCACCGATAGAAGCCGCACGAACTTCAAATTTAAACTCCCGATAATCTCGATCTTTCCACCGGGACTCAGGAATCCCCGTCTTCGTCTTCATCGTCATCTTCTTCTTCACCCCCTTTCGTGGAATCTACTTTCTTGGGTTCTTTCTTGACCGGCTTAGAATCGACTACCGCCGTGTCCAAACGCCGCACGAGTTCATCTCCACCTTCTTCTGGCGCCATATTCATAACCTCGCGCCATTGGTTTGGAGTCATAGCTCCACGGTCTACCATTTGCATCAGTTCAAGCTTTGTCTTCACACTGGCATATTGCAGTCTGTTTGCCTCATAGATAATCTCATTTCCATGAGCCTGCTCATTCTCGCTAAACACCTTTGTTGTGACTTCTAAACTCAGTTGTATCGCGATAGGTTCAATGACTGATTCATAGAAAGCATTCCACTCATCCTCGTCATAACTAGAGGTGATGATCTTTTCATTAACGCCGAAGTACTTGTAAATTTTCTGTTCAATAAGCGCCATTTGTTTAGCGTCAACCATGACGGGTTCAGTCTTGAGTGGTGTAAAATCCGCCTTAACATCTGTGGCTGCAATTCCTCCACCATTCTCAGGGTTTAAGTAATCATTGATAAAGTCGTCTGTCTGTTTCTTTCTATCCGCAGGATTCAAGTTCTGTGTGAACTTGAGTATCCCGCGTATGAACGCTGATGATTTAATCGCATTGATAATCCCTTGATTCGATGCCTGAATCAACTCCAGTGTAGGAAGCAAAGGAATTTCATTACTTGAACCAAAATCAGAGTCAGAATAATAAAACCGACGTAAGTGGATCACGTCGGCATAAGGTACGGTATATACTTGGCCCTGTCTTGTTCGGAATCGAATGAACCGATCTGATTCAGTCTCTAACATTTCAGCCGATACACAATCGACAGGGTAAAAGCCGCGAATTCTATAACGCTCCATAGCTCCTGCTCTATCAATGATAATAAAAGCATTAGACCTCAACAGAAGCTGTGTGACGACCTTGTAGGTGAATATATAGGCGTTCTCCTTAGGATTAGGCCTAACACTTAAAAGACGCTCTACAGGACTCTTAGCGTGCTGTATCTTGCCATCAACCGTTCGAATATGTTTAGCTTTGATCTTTGCAGCGTTTCTAGCGATAGCATCGACAGTTGACCGGACAACATCACTCTCATATGTGTTATCACCAAAAGGTGTAAAAACAGGGGTATATCCACCTAGGAAACGCAACTTCAAAGAGCTACCCACAGCCGAAGCGAACCTTCCAAATATCTTTTGAAACAATCTCTCACCCCCTTCCTATCAGATTAGAGCCATATATTCCTCACGATGCCGTTCAAGGGCTACATAGGCATTCAAAAGAGCGGCTGTTCCGTCTATGCGGCGCCGCTGGTTTTTACCCTTATGAGGCTGAATGGTTTGATTCTTCATATCAAGGTCAACAGCCGTATTCGATAGACACCACTTGTCGATTGGGTTGTTATTGTAATTGACCAATTTGGCAGTTAGGTCTGCCCCTAACAACTTCATTGGACCAGATAACGTCTGTTTCCCCTGTGCTACAGGCTCCATTGCATTATTTCCGAAGTAGCCAGCCATTTCTTCAACCCAATAATCAGCAGACCAACGGTCATAACCCAGCCACGGTATATAAATCCCCAACTCCGTCTGTATTTCTACAAACCATTCAGTTACGAAGCGATGGTGAACCTTGTTTCCCGGGGTAGTCCTCAACAATCCACGGTCCCGCCAGAGATTGTAAGGAATGTTATCCTCTTCTGATCTCTTATCTATCAGATCCTCCGGCAACCAGTACATTTGGAACACATACACAATCGGATCATCTCGCCTCATTGCAATAACCTTAGCTGCTGTAAGGTCAGTAGTTTCAGATAAGTCCGCTCCGCCGATGCCATACTTAAACCCAAGTTCCGTTACATCAAATGTGGCTTCGTTGTTCAGGTCCTCGAACGATAACCATGATTCTGTCGAAGTCTCCCGAACATTGAAGTCCTTGCAGAGAAGGTTCTTGAGCAGCATGGCGTTCTTCTTAGCCTTAGCTACCTTCGTCTCCAACTGGTCAATCTTCTTGATGGTACCAAGACCGGGGTTAGCCTTAGCCCAGCATGCAGGGTCTGACCATTCATGACGACTGTCCAACTCATAGACTATGGGCAGGAAGTGCTCATAAGGATCAAGTTCACCCTCCTCGTACTCCTGCCCAATATGATTAAGCATAGATTCAGTTTCTTCGTATTTCAGGTCATATACGGCTTCTCTAACCGTACCCGCAGTGGTGATCATAACGATCAATGGTTGCTCCCGCGAACTTGTACCATCGACAATTACGTCATACAGGTTGCGATCCTTCCAAGCATGTATTTCATCTAGCAGTGCACCGGACACGTTGAGACCATCCAGCGTCTCGCTGTCGGCTCCCAGAGGCTTAAACGAACTATCATTCCATGTACTTACTAACTCGGCTACAAGGGGCTTTATGCGGCTCCTGAGAGATGGTGATTTATTGACCATCCTCTTAGCCTCAGCCCATACAAGCTTTGCCTGATCCTTTTTAGTAGCACAGGCATATACTTCAGCCCCAGGTTCTCCGTCCGCTATCTGGAGATATAAGCCCATTCCAGATGCAATGGTAGACTTTCCGTTTTTACGAGCAACGACTAATAGCACCTCGCGATATTTACGGGTGCCGTCAATAGTACTTATAAAACCAAAGGTAGCTGCTAAGAAAGCCTTCTGCCAAAGCTCAAGGTCAATGGGCTTGCCGCCCCACTTGCCTTTTGAATGCTTACAATAATTCTCTATAAATTCAATTGCATGATTGGCACGACTTGGACTGTATTCATATTCCCAATCCGTCTTACGCACATCAGCAGCGAGTTTCTTATATATCCGACGGACCTTATCACCGACGATGACTTTGCCGTTTTCAATCTGCTCCCAATATTCCAGTATTGGGTTATACGCTAATGAATACTGCTTTCTAAGCGAGCTCATCGGTTAATCACAAATGCCTCAAACCCATCATCCTTAGGTGAGTCCTTTTCTGGATCAGGCTTAGGCAGCATATCGGTTAATTGTTTGATGATCTGTTGAAAGTTACGATTCATCTGATTGTATAATCTAGCAACTGGACGCTCTCTCTCATATGCTTTTGTTTTCTCAGATTGAGTAAATTGTTCTACATAACCGCCATTATCAAGGTCAATTTCATAGTCTTCAAGCGTCACACGCATATAAGCAGCCCTGCGAATCAACCCATCCGCTACCCTCATGAGATCATCAGGGATCTTCTTGTAACTCTCGCGAAGTCTCTTCTCTTCGGCGGTAATCCGGCGTTTCTTTGCGGATTTTTTCTTTTTATCAGCCACATCAGCAAGTTTCTTTTCTTCATCTTCCTCCATGATTTCACCTCATTTCAGGGTAGGGGGGTCATGCGCGAATCCCGTGTGTTATTTGAATGGGGCACATCGGTCTTCGAAATAATTTTTTTATTTTTTTAATTGGGGGGGTTACTTTTAGTAAGAACTAACTTAAAGTAAGAAGTTTATTTTTTTAGCTTAAGAACAAAGCCGGCTCTCTTCTCTCTAAAGGCAGAGTTCACAATACGGGCCATGTGCACACATCTCTTCAGCGGGCTTACTCCTCACTAGATTCCCTTCACTATCAAACATCAGCCCTTCCCCTACTACCTCTTCACTACTCCCATGATGCTCACCGTTGTGGCAGTCTTGGCATACATACTCTAGCAATGCATGGTTAAGCGAGACATCAGGATCATTGATGTTGTATGGCGTAAGGTACACAGTATGATGAACGATCTTCCCTGGCTTGCCACAACGTTCACATAATCCAAATACCTTAGCTATATAAGATAGTCTACATGTCTTCCATGCGTTAGAGTTGTAGAACTTCCTAGCCCAAGGTTTCAAGACGCATCATGCGAGTCTACTCGTGATATCCCAAGACCTTCTTGGATGCTATTGCAAACGATAGATACTCTACCTTTAACTTCTCCCCAGCTTGAGATGTGTGCAATTTTAATAAGCTTGTCTAGGTATTCTAGTTTATCCTCCACGCTGCCCCTACCTTCAAGTTCCGCTAAGCTTTCTGACAAACGTTCAACATCCTTCAGTGCGTCCTGCACCTCTGATGTGTCAACGCTGACCTTGATGCCACCTACAGCAGCAGGCACTCCACTCTGATGTTCTGCCTGTTCACCATCAAACATGAAAACATCCGGTCCAGTATCTTCATGGTCATAAAAAACTGGAGAAATTGCTCCATCAATAATGGAAGCTCTTTCCTCATCCGTTAGTGCGCTGATGTCATCTACCTCAAGCACACGCTCAATGTAGTGCTCTCCCATACTTACTGTGGTCTGCACTCTTAACATTGTCTTCACCCTTTCTTTTGTATCTAGTTTGATACCTGTATAAGGCCCCTCTTGTCCTATACACCCAATTTCTAGCCAACCAGATGCTTCAAGCTTTCCGCCACAGGTGCACGTGACTCCATCTTTAGGTTCATCTCTGTAGCCAACCCAACCGCAATCAATGCAGACATATTTCATCCTTTTCATTCGTATCCACCTTTCTCGTTACAGCGTTAATCTGAAACATGTAACGGGAGTTTATTGTCAGTAGCCCAGCCGTTATACTCTGCAACGGCTATCTCCATACGTTTATTGTGTAGCGATAACTGTTCTTGATTTAGTTGGGCTATCTCTGTGTGATGCTCAATCGCTCTTTCGATTTGTTTGCCTATTCTCTTATGTTCTTCAAACCATACAGACATTTGCTTTTGGTAAAGCTCATTCTCCGTTAATTGTTCTACCATTTCCGTCAACCTTTCTGATTACGGTTTGATCTGGCTTGGACGCAAGGTCCACACCGATGAGATACGGTCTATTATTCTTGAGCCACTCCTTGTACATCTCTTCAGACTCGCGCTCATTAGCTTTGATAGTCTTCAGCATTTCTGCCGGCACTACAAGGTAAGAACAGATTTCTTCTCTTGACCATTTACGATCAAGTGATAGTTCTTCGTCTTTTTGCTGGATGGGCGGCACCTGTATAAAGTAGCCTCCGTGTTCTCGGCTCCATACAGGAACCATCAACCCGGGTCTTGGATGATCGTGATACTCGTCAATGATCTGAAATGGCTTCTCCACTGATTTCACCCTTTCTTGTTATAGCCCATGTACCTTAGTTCGCTCTCACCTCTGAGCTTTTGGGGTTTAGATTATGGGCTGTTCTATTGGATCTCCCTTCAGGAAGATCATTTCTCCCTTAAATGGTTCAGGTTTAGCAAGAGACATATACGGACCGAATTTCTGTATAAGTTCCCATATTAGAAAGCTGGTGTATCCTTCGGGGTCAGCCTTTGATAAATACGGTCCGATATCTTTAGCCCCTCGTTCAAGATAATGCAGGTTCCACTCTTCATGTCGGCTCCTCAGTATCTGCTCACCGAAATCAGTAAGCTTTACTTTGACGCTCTGATTGAAGTTCATACTAAAATCCACTTCGCTCACCCTTCCTCTACTTCACTGACAAATGGCACATCAGCAGCGGACAAAAACTTCACTTCAAGCCTTGTCCAGTACGATTCTGGATATCGGTATTGGTTCCATGCCGGGCAAAAGGCGTCTTTCTTGAATGCCTCTGAAGCAGATACCCTTGCCTTTTCCTCGTCTTCGGCTAGAACGATAACGAATACAGGACCATTAGCCATATAGCCATTGAATACTTGATAGAGATTCATGCCATTCGCCCTTTCTTGTCCATCCTTTGCTTATCTATATATAAGGAGCAGTACAAAATCCTATCATTCAAGCGTCTTATTATCGGAGTTACTATGCTGATCGCTTTATCTCTTATTGGAGAGGTTGCTATTCTCAGATCATCGGCTCTTTGTTCATATGTCCTTTTCATTTGATCACTCCTTTCTTAAATACAAAAAAAGCCGCTCTTTTACGGATGGCTTTATGTGTTGTTTATTTAGTTTCCGGAGTGTTCATTATCCAGACTGTGTGTTTGCCTAATTACGCGCAATTCCAGCGTTTGCCCAAAAGACAGATTCTTCTACTTTGGTCAGAGCTGAAGCCTTCTCGCGGCTGTTCGGTACTTTCTCATCAATCAATTCAGCCAACTCTTTCGCCTTGTTGCGGATTTCCTCATAGATTTCAGGCTGTCCTAGTTTAGGAGCATGGTACTTAAAATTGTTCTCGATTTGTGGATTTGGCATGATAAACATCCTCTCAATTTGGTTTGAGCACAAAAAAAGAGCCACTTTTCAGCGACCCTGGGTAAGGCGAATTTTCCTTAAGACTATTTTTTCTCATATTGATGCGCTGGGATTAAGTAAAAGTCCTCTGCTTCGGTCACAGCCATCAGAGCACCATTGTCCTCATACTGCAAATAAAGAATATCCCTACCTTGTATGGAAACAACGCCAGAACCTGAAAGAGGTATCACAGGAATCTCCTTCTGTCTTTTTAGCCAACTCAGCTTTTTTTGAAGAAAAGGGTCATTATCCATGTTGTGTATTCGCTCCTTCGATGTAATATGAGACTATTCTACACCGTAAAAGCGATACTAGCATTCTCCTATTTCTCAGGAAGTTGTAAAGAGTTATGAATTCTGTTTGTCCTTCACCGTTATGTTCCAGCCGCACTTGCAGGTGCGTTCAAATGAGTTCTCGTCAATGTCGACTGTTCCTTCACCTGCTCCGATATTTCCATTCCCACACTTTGGGCACTCAGCATACTTCTTTGAAAGCCTAATCGCTTCTGTGAAATTCATAAGAATTCCCTCCAAGTTGGCTAACGCTTGGTAATCTAGCGAGGAAACAGACAGCCATACACTAAGCCACGTTCCTCAGCTTCTGGATTTTCGCTAGCCGTTGCTTCAGCGGTTCCTCCACAAAACGGACAAGCAAGGTTCTTTCCCTTCGACTTTTCCATATTAACTAAGAATTGACCGCCACACTCTTCTGACAGACACTCATATTTTTCTAACAACGGTTGTTCCAATGTACATCCCTCCAATATTTTTAAGCGGAGAAGAGGATTCGAACCTCCACTATCAACCGTTACCAGCCGAGGTGCTACCGTTACACTAACCCCACATAGCCCCTGACAGACCGCACGAAGGCGTTTCGTACAGCCTGTACTTACAGGGAGTGTATTTGTCCCATCACTACCTAAAACGCGTGGTACGCGCCCTCAGACGGTGTGACAGGAGGCGTTAATGATGTGGGCAAGGATTTGCACCTTGCATAGCAGCATTTCCCGCAACGGGTAGCAGCGTCCCTGACTTCCCCAAATGGTTCCCCTGGCCTTTATCCGGTTCTACGCCCTTCAGTGGGAGCTCGGCTTTCTCTCTCCACGCCTGTCAGTTGTGCCGGGGCTCACCGAGTCGTATCTGCCTTATGTCTAAGCGTCTACCTATTCCGCCACCACATCTAAGAAAACAAAAAGAACAGTCGGCCCGTGTATGCTGTCCTTTGGCTAACCGCCTCAGCTGACAGATGTTTGTGTCGGGTACTGTTCTCTTTGTTTTTCTATGCTATAAGAATAACATATCAGAAACCTAATGACTGATAGATATCCTTTATTATTATTTTAATTTATCTTTAGTTAATCTTGGCGCACTCATATCGATGGGTTCGTTTGAAAAATACTGCGCCCGCAGCTTCTTCTTCTGGATGACCCGTTTTCTGCGCCGCCAGTATGAGAAGGTAGAGATTGTTTTTCTCGCCCACCATACGGAGGCTAAGGAAGTCAGTGAGCATGATTTCTTCACCCGTGGCGAAAGCGGGGGAACGATTTGTTCCTCGGCATATCAGCGGGCGATTGAAATTATCGATAGCCGCTACCCGCCTGCGCAGTACAATATTTATCCATTTCACTTCTCCGATGGTGATAATCTCACCTCCGACAACGAACGTTGCGTGAAGCTGATCGGAGAACTGCTGAAACGAAGCAATATGTTCGGTTACGGTGAGGTGAACCAATACAATCGTAGCAGTACCTTGATGTCAGCTTATCGCCACCTGAAACACGAACAATTCATGCATTACGTCATTAAAGACAAAAAAGAAGTGTATCAGGCGCTGAAGACCTTCTTTAGTCCAAAGGGTACGGTTAATTCTTAATCCCCCACTCCAAAACGCGGGTATCCCAAAAGCCAAAAATGGCTGATGGGACATCCGCGTTTTTGGCGTTGCTCCTTCTTGAACAAAACAACAAACTTCGTAAATTGCGTCATCTAAGTTCGCAAGTATCAGGGGAGGGACAAAGTGCGTCATCTGGGTCCGTAAGATCGAGGGATGGGCGAATAGCGCCCTCTGGGTCCGTAAGTATCGGGGATGCGCCAGAATAGTATGTAGGGCAACTGGGGGATTCTGGGGGATCGGCGCTTTCGGACACAGATGACCTTATACGTAGCTATAGCGCATATTCGGCTTGCTATCGGAACCCATAGCCGCTATAGGCATGAAAAAAACCAAAAACGAGCCTCATTCTGAGCAATAGCTGCACTGGAGTCCGATAATATGCTCCAAAGGCGATAAATTTGCAAATAGGGTCATCTGGGTCCGAAAGTATCGGGGGATGGGCGAATAGCGTCATCCGGTTCCATAAGTATCGTGGAATGGGCGAATAGCGTCATCCGGTTCCATAAGTATCGTGGATGGACGAATAGCGTCATCTGGGTCCATAAGTATCGTGGAATGGACGAATAGCGTCATCTGGATCCGTAAGATCAGGGAATGGACGAATAACGTCATCTGGATCCGTAAGATCAGGGAATGCGCTGGAAATCCAATTAGGGCAACTGAGGGATTACTGGGGGATCGGCGCTTTCGGACACAGATGACCTTATAAGTAGCTTTAGCGCACATTTGGATTGCTATCGGACCCCATAGCTACTATTAGCACGAAAAATACCAAAAACGAGCCTCATTCTGAGCAATAGCTGCACTGGAGTCCGATAATACGCTCCAAAGGTGATAAATTGCTAAATAGCGTCATCTGGGTCCGCAAGTATCGGGGATGGGCAAATTGCTCATCTGAGTCCGCAAGATCAGGGAATGCGTCAGTATAGTATGTAGGGCAACTGTGTGGGATTACTGTAGCCCTCGGCGCTACGGTATAGATAAAAAAATAAGCCAGTGAAATTAAACTAACTTTCTTTTTTCAGTTACATAATAACTCCTACTATAAACCTAATTTCACAATTTGGATCGGTACCGATAAACTTGTACTCCCCACCCATGTCAGCTTGTTTTCGTAAGCTATGACTGCTGTTTTGTTTTTCCCCTCTTAGACTTCCATCCTAAAAAAACCTCCAATCCCAAACTCTGGAATGTGGAGGTTATTTATAGTTAAAAAGCTTTCAATGCTACACCTTATTGAACCTTCTCTCTATCCTTGCCTTTATCAGACTCACCAGCATTTTTGTTCGCTGCTTCCCGGTCCTGCATCATCTCATCCACCGTCTTCACCTTCAGGCGAGCAGCGCCCTCGTTGTTAGCGTTCGTTGGGATAAGCTCTCCTGAAGCCAAACGTTCCTTGGCCTTAGCAATAGCTTCGCTGTATTGAGGCAGCCACTGTTCCCCTGCGACGAGCATCTCATCGACCATCTGCCAGATTTCTTTTGGGTTACATACGGCACCAACGAGTGGGTCCATCATAAATGCCTGACGTAACAGCTTATCATCGCCGTGTACAGCTGCTTCAACCGCCAGACGTTGCACTGAAATGCTCACGTTACATACGGCGGCAGGACCCAGCGGCAATTCACCTACCAATGGCATGGAGATCCCGTTCCGGTCTACATATCCCGGTGCTTCGATGATGGCATCATCTGGCAGATTAGAGATTACACCATTGTTCACTGTATTAAAGTGCCCCCGGTACACTCGTCCCGTTTCCAATCCTTCTATAATATAAGAGCCGTGCTCTTCCCCGCGATTCTCCTTCGTATACTCCAATGCCGGGTCTTTCATCCAGTTTGGAAAATCGGTCTCGAACCAATTCCGGCCTTCCGTGCAGACACGCAGATAACCGCCTGTTTCTCCGTTAATCCAGCTCCCCAGATCGATCCAATCCATAATTTCATCACTGCGTTTACGGTACCATGGCACGTACTCACTTAAGTGTCCATTGGATTCTGTACTATAGTAGCCAAAGCGACGAAGCATATCGATGCGCACTTTTTCCGTACGGCTGAATTCCGGATGTTTCTCAAAAGCCTCTAAAAGACCTTCGGTCAGATCCTTCCCCTCATGACTTGCTGAAATATACCAGGTCTGGTGATTGATGCCCGCACAGATAATATCAACTTCGGATTTCTTAAGACCATACACATCCGCAATTTGTTGGTGCCCATGCTGTACACCATGACATAGACCGATGGTCCGAACACCACCATATTTATTGCAGGCCCAGGTCAGCATAGCCATCGGATTCGAATAGTTAAGCAAAAGCACATCCGGTGCTGCCATCTCCCTAATATCACGGCAAATATTCAGCATCTCCGCAATTCCGCGTTGCCCGTACATGATGCCACCCGCACACAGAGTATCTCCCACACACTGATCGACTCCGTATTTTAAGGGAATGTCCACATCCGTAGCAAAGGCTTCAAGCCCACCCATCCGAATAGTACAAAATACGTACTTGGCATCCTTCAGTGCTTCTCTGCGATCCGTTGTCGCCTGAATTTGTATATTTAAACCATTCTCCTTAATATCACGCTGGCATAGCTCCGTGACCATCTCCAGATTGTGGCTGTTAATATCCATAAATGAGACTTCGATATTTTTAAATTCCGGTACAGTTAGTAAGTCCCGCAACAATCCACGGGTAAATCCAATGCTGCCTGCCCCTATAAAAGACACTTTAAATGACATGGTTATCATCCTCCGGTAATGAATTGGTTGTTCCTGTCCATTGTAGCAAGGGACCTAAGGAAAACGTAACCAATATCATGACCTCTTTTGAAAGAAGGTGTCAAAAATCCTAACCTATCTACTGAAAATCATGCTCTTCATAACTCCAGGCGTGACGCTCAATGGAATTGCGGAATTCTACAGGCGTGCAATCGGCGAATTTTTTAAAAAGAAGGTGAAAATATTGCCTGCTGCTAATTCCTACGTAATCTGCAATTTCAGCAATCGGGATGTCGCTCTGCCCAAGCAGCATCTTCGCTTTCTCCATTCGCAGCATATTCAAGTAATCGCTGAGCGTCCGACCCGTATGGCTCTTAAAAATTCGATGCAAATATCCGGGATGCAGATTAACTGCGGCAGCGATGTCCTTAACCTGAATGTTCTGGTCATAGTTCTGATGCAGGAATTCAATGCTCCGGCGCACATAAAGCTGCGAGGGCTGTTGGCTGGTATGAAGCTGCTCTTGCCGAAGTCTGGATAACCGCAACAGAAGCTCACAAAATAATAAATCAACCATACTTCCACCCTTTCCGCCGCTCTGATCAAGCTCTAACACAAGTCCCTTTAGAACATGATAGATTTCCTCCGGATCAGGCATTACTAAACTGGAAAAAGGAAGCTGCAGCATTTCTGTGAGCGCCGTTTCTTCACGGGCTAGCTTGCCGACAGAGGGTGCAACCCCTCTATATTCCATGAACCCAAATTCCACATTTAGCATCCGACAAGGTGCCCCCTCTTCAACAATCAGCCTATGCGGAACATTCGCGTCTAAAATGATCAATTCTCCCCGCTTCAGCCGAACTCTCTCTTCTCCTCCTGAGCTTGGACGGACATCTACGATACAACTTCCTGAGATCAAATACATGATTTCCGTTGAATTATGCTGATGGTAAGACATATTGTAGTTATTCCACTGTTTATAATAGTAAGCAAAAAAATGAGGACTATAATCTCCCTCGATTAAAACCTGCTGAAAAAGACTCCCGCTGGGGCTCAGATTTAAGTTCGTCAATGGATCACTACTTTCTTCATTTATTACTTAATACAAGTGTATCTCTTTAGCCACTTCGAAGACAAGATAACGTCCGATAGCAATCAATCAACAAAAACGAGCAACTCTCCATTATATTGGAAAATTGCCCGTCTCTATTAGAATAATATTGTCATACTTGAAAAGAAACCAAAGAGTGCTTAAGATCGGCGGCCAAGCCCTCCAGCTTTTCCGATAGGGCAACCAATTCCTCACTAACCGTGAATTGCTGAGATGACATAGAAGCTACCTCCTCCGTCGAAGCAGTGGTTTGCTGGACGATGGAGCTTACGCTGGCCATGGATTCACCGAGTTGACGCTGGAACTCAATCAGTTCGAGGACAGAAGCAGAAGATTCACTAATATGTCTCATGAAATGTTCCATTTCCTCTTTGACACTCGCGAATATCGTTGACGACTCTCTTACAGAAGAGATTTGTTCACGGAACTTAGGAGCGGCTTCATTGATATCCTTAACGGTGTTCTCGATATGTAGACCAATCTCTTCCGTGATCTTGGAGACCGATTGAATCGATTCATTCGACTGGTTAGCGAGCTGCCTGATTTCATCAGCAATCACTATGAACCCTCTACCTGCCGCACCTGCTCTAACTGCTTCTATGGTAGCATTTAGTGCCAAAATATTGGTCTGCTTATTCACAGCAATCATAGGGCTGAGTATACTGCGAATTAAATGAGTGCTTTCTCTGAGCTTAGTAGAATTATCTTGAATTCGATTGATCATCTCTACCGTAGACTCACTCTGCTCTACCAGCAGTTTCATCAGCTCTGTACCTTGATTGCTAACCTCAATGACCCGTTCTGCTGAATGGTCCATCACTGTATTTATTTCCGTCACTTCACTCATTTTGTTGCCGATAATCTCAACATTGTGATAACTGCGTTCGGCTTCAACAGCGAGGCTGGCTGACCCCGCTGCAATCTCACCGGTAGCGGTCGCAACCTCTCTGGCATGGAGGGAGATTGTACTTGATGCTTGTACTAATTGTTCCGAAGTAAGGAGGACCTCATCTGCCGAATTCCCGCTCTGTCTTGCAAGTAAGGAGATCTGCTCCATCATTTTGTTGAAGCTTTGACCCAAGCGGCCAATCTCATCTTTGCCCTTGAAATTGGTTCGTACCTGTAGGTTCCCACGCTCTCCTTCCTCCATCAAGATTGCCAGCTTACCCAGCGGGCGCCCTACCAATCGAACAAGAATATAACCAATTAGTAGTGCTATTAAGGCTGCCGCCAGCACCACAGAAAATGTGATATATAAAAGCTTGTCCGCAGACTTAGTAAAATCACTGACAGGAGCATACCCCATAAGCATCCACTTGGCAGTCGCCAGGGGCTGGTATACAACAAGCTGAGAACTTCTGTTCTCATCCTCCGCTGTAAATGAATGATTTTGCTCTTTCCCTTGTTCTTCTGAAACTTTTATGTAAGAGGGTTGACCCAGCTTGGCATGATCCGCACCATACACAATGCTGCCATCCGCACTCAAGATACGAATTTCACCGGTCATCCCAATCTGAAGGTTAGACAGCATTTCAGTCATGGCCTTCCCTTTCACTTCGATTAGCATGTAATACTCCGCTTCGGGATGTAAAAGATTACGTAGCAATCTCCCCATAGTTAAGGAGGGCTCAGTATAAGCATCAAAAAAGCCTTTCTCACGAACGGGAAACCAGACTGGCTCTCCTTTAGCTGCGGCAATTTGCTCTAATCTTGCGGAAATGCCTTCATCACTACGAATCCCACTTATGCCAGCAGACTTATAAGATTCTGAGTCTACCAAGCTCTTGGATACCAGCCTGACGCCATACATCCGCTCATCAGACCCTTTTACCAAGTCCAGCTTTCTGCGAATCCGATCTTCAGCACCGGCTTTGGCCACAGTTGTAAGCTCGCCACTATTTATTTTTTCTAAATCACCCTTTAACACAGAGTCGAGTGCAAACTGCCTTGATAGTGCCTCATACTCTGCCAGCACAAAATCCAGCTTGTCCGCTGCCTGAACTACAGATTGTGTGGAGGCTGCAGCAACCTCATTCGTAATGATATTTTTAGCGGCAAAATAGGAAGTCAATCCTAGCACGGAGGATAAGAGAACTATAGAACTAAATAAAATAACGAACAGTTTAACTCCAACAGATTTAAAATATAGAGTCCAGGACTTTTTCATTAAGTTCACTCCCCATGACGAAATAAGGGTACAGCCCTCCATTTCTGTATAAAGGCTGTACCCTGATCATTTATTAGCATGAAGCGAGCGAATGGGTTTACCCCTTACTAGCTCCTGCTGTCAAGCCATCTACTAGCAGACGTTGCAAGAATACAAACAAAATCATAATTGGAATGGAGATCAAAACCGCACCCGCAGAGAACAAGGTAAAGTTAGTGTTTTGATTGGTGTTAACCATATCCCACATCCCCACTGCAACTGTCCAGTTCTCCTTAGTCCGCAGAATGAGTCTCGCAAAAATGAAGTCCACCCATGGTCCAACAAACTGAGTCAGCGCCATATATGTGATCATAGGACGTGACAAAGGTAAGATGATTCGCATAAATATTCCGAAATTGCTCGCCCCGTCAATACGAGCGGCCTCATCCAAGGAACGAGGAATCGTATCGAGGAAACCTTTGGCGATAAAGGTCCCTCCCAGCGGCGCCCCGGCCGCATAAACAATAATTAACGCAATATGTGTATCCAGCAAATTAAACTCTTTAAGCAGCATATAAATAGCGATCATACTCATAAAACCAGGGAACATACCAAGAATCAATACGGTGGATAACGCTGTTTTACGCGCTTTAAACCTGAATCTGGATACGGCATAACTGGTTAACAAAGTAAGAACTACCCCGATAAGCATCGAGAACACAGCTATTTTCAAGGTATTGGCATACCAAGTCCCAAACATATAGCTGGGTGATGTGAACAATTCTCTGTAATGTGATAAAGTGAATTGCTCGGGAATAAACGTTTTGCTGTACAATGATTTACCAGGTCGGAAAGAAGCTAAAAGAATCCAAAGGGCAGGATAGAGTGCAGCTATCGACAAAGCAATCAAGATAATATAACTACCTGCTAAGCGAATAAAGTTCGCGACTTTTCTGCTCATTGGATCATATCCTCCTCTTTAAATGACTTCGTCCGGCGGTAATTGTACAGGGAGAATGAAGCGACAATGATAAAGATAATAATCCCTATTGCCGAAGCCATGTTGTTTTTATTCTGATCTAGCGTTAATTTGTATAACCAGGTTACTAGCAAGTCCGTAGAACCGGCATATTGATAGTCACCATTTACCGGACTACCACCAGTTAATAGGAAGATCGCGTTAAAGTTGTTGATGTTACCTGCAAACTGCGTAATCAAGGTTGGTGCTGTAGAGAACAAAACCATCGGCAACGTTACGATACGGAACTTCTGATAACCCGATGCTCCATCCACCTCAGCAGCTTCATACATATCCCGTGGGATAGTAGTCAGAACGCCCATGATAAGCAGCATAGAAACAGGAATACCTACCCACATATTAACGATAATTACGGTAACCTTAGCCCAGAATGGGTCAGTCAGCCACGGTAAACCATCCAATCCAAAATACCCCATGTATTGATTGATAGGCCCGAATTGACCGTTAAATAAGTTGCGCATGAGCAGAAGCGAGATTAACTGTGGCACCGCGTAAGGCACAATCAGAATTACTCTCCACATTCCTTTGAAGCGAATGCCCTTCTGACTCACCAGCAAAGCGACCAACAGTCCTCCGAAGTATGTAGTAATGGTTGAAAGAACTGCCCATATAATTGTCCATGTTAATACACCATAAAAAGTGTGGCTCCATGTCTTAAGGACCAATAAATTACGAAAGGTCTGAAATCCAACCCAGTCCACCAATTTGGCGGGTGGAAGATGATCAGGTGCGGAATAGTTCGTAAAGGCCAACAGGATCATGAAGATAATTGGCATAATCGTAAAGAATAGAACACCAATGCCCGGCAAGACTAGAAACGCTTGAGCAAACTTGTAATCCAGGATATAACGAACACTTTGTTTAAAAGTGTTTGCCTGAAGACCGTTATCACGTTTTTCTCCAATCTTGTAAGCATCTCTGATATTCAAATACCACGCGATAATCAATAGAATAAGAATAAGGATGGTGATCAAGCTTTGGATCATGATATAAATCGAGTGATCACCGGTAACCATCTTGGCGATCCCCTTCACTTTAACCAGACGACTCGGATTCTCTCCTAGTGTTACGATGCCCCATAAAGAGTTGGCAAGGTTCTCAATAAAATAAAAAACGGCTACAGCTTCTACGGCTAAATATAATATTCCTTTAACGAATTGGCGGTTATATATTTGTCCCAATCCCATAAAAATCGTCGACAGTATTGCGGCCCTCGTGCGATGTCGTTGCATTTCGCTTCCGTTCTCCTCTCCGAGTGAAAATAAGAAGCTGCCAGCCGCTAAACATGCGGCGGGCAGCTTGATTCACTGTATGCTGTTAAGACAGTGAATTATGATCCTTATTGGGATGCACTGTTATTCAAATCTTTGATTTGTTGTACAGCTTTGTCCATTGCTGCTTTTGGATCCCCATTTTTATCCCAAATTTCTGGAAGGGCAGCATTCACTGGGCTCCATACGTTACCCATTTCAGGAATAGAAGGCATCGGTTGGGAGTTCTTAGCTTGTTCTGCAAAAACAGAGACATATGGATCGCTAGAGATCTGTGGATCAAGAAGCGCCTCGTTGTTTGTAGGAACCGAACCAATCGTTTTGTTCAGTAACAGCTGAGCGTCTTTGCTTGAAGCAAAATTCGCATACAATTTAGCAGCATTCGGATATTGAGTAAACGAGTTAACTGCGAAAATTTTAATACCAGAGAATGTAATTGCTGTTTTGCCATTCACTGTAGGGATTGGAGCAATACCAAGGTTGTCACCAAGAGCTTCTTTGTATCCTCCAAGCTCCCATGGACCTGTGATATCCATAGCTACATCACCAGAGTTGAACAAGCTGCGTTTGATATCACTGTTGATATCACCACTCTTAATTGGCAATGCTTCCTTCAGTTTCACAAATTCTTTAAGTCCTGCAATTGCGCCATCGTTAGCAAGACCGATATCATCTTTATCCGTACCATCCTTACCGAAGAGGTATCCGCCATCGGAAGCGATAAACATGTAGTTGAAGTACAAGTTTCCTACTTCCCACATAATCCCATATCTATTTTTCGATTTATCCGTGAATGTTTTACTGAATGCAAGAACATCATCAAATGATTTAGGTGCTTCTTTAACAAGCGATTTATTGTAGAACAATGCATAAGTTTCTGCTGCTCTTGGGTAACCATACAATTCGCCTTCGTACGAAGATCCGATAATCGAAGCTTCAGTATTGTTAGCTTTTGTTTCTTCACCGAAGACATCGTTAGGAAGAACCAAGCTCGCGCTTGCCGCTTTACCTAAGTTATCGTGAGGGATAAGAATAACGTCTGCCGCTAATCCTGAAGGACCATCTTGAGTAAGTTTAGTGACTTGATCTGGTGGTGCCAATTCTTCAACCTTGACTGGAACGTTATATTTTGCTGTGAACTGTTTAGCAATCTCATCTGCAAAAGGTCTTTCTTCTTTACTTTCCCATACCACTAGAGTTGCGCCATCTTCAGGTACAATTTCATCTGTTGCTGCTGCATCTGTGCTCTCTGGCGCTGCAGTCTCTGTAGTAGCATTATTAGTAGCTTTTGCTGCGTTGTTGCCCCCGTTATTCGTACTGTTGTTGTTGGAACCGCATGCTGTAACGGACAGAGCCATTGAGAAAGCTGCGGTGATAACCATCATTTTTTTCAATTTCATTACTTTAACCCCTCCCAATTTTTAAAAACGTAAGATGGAAAATAGTAGTGCTGCAATCTGCGCAAACGATTTCAGAAAGGCTAAAAAAAAAGTTCTTCTTTTAGCTTGCTCCTTCTGTATCTGCATTTCACAGGTAAGAAAGCGCTTCATTCATGAGTACATCATACAACAGTAACGATTGTTTTTAAAAACGTTTGCATATACTGTATTGGGTCATTTTCCATTATTTGATATACATTATAGGCATATATCTCCATTTTTCACATGATATCTTTTAATTAGTCGATAATTCATGTGTTTATTATTGGAATATCTATTTTATTTGCCCCTAATATGCCACATTTTCTCTATTTCAAGAGATTTCTCATAAATTGCCCTTCACAATGCTCGTTTACTTTAGTGAAATTTAGTGCAATGGTTTGAACAAGAGTATTGAAAGCCCTTTTATTCCATGCTATAATCCAAAACGTTAAGAGGCTGTCCAGCATGAAGCACAACATCCCTTGTCTGCCTCCTGTTCTATATAATTAAAAGGCAATGTTACTTATCAAAGGTACAACCTCGGGCAAGCTACTTCGCGGTGGTTGTGCCTCTTTGTTATGTGCTACTCTGCTACTGATTTAGTGCATGTTGCATAAAAAACTGTGCAACCAATAACAATAGCGACATTCTACATTCCACGCGCTCTGTGGAGTATCGTCCGGGAATAGTTTATGTTTTCGAGGAAGTAACGCTAACAAAACTTAGCCTATGCTTTCGATGTGGTTTTGCCGAAGTATCCGAGGAAGTAACGCTAACAAAACTTTAGGAGGATTTATCATGTTACTGGAAGCAGTGTATCATCGTCCGCGGTTAAATTGGTCTTATGCCTATAATGAAAGTACGATTCACCTGCGTCTACGCGCTAAAAAAGGGGATTTAACCGAAGTGTTCGCCTTTGCTGGAGATAAATATGCTTGGGATACCACAAAAGAGCTAATTCCCATGACCCTCTTCACCTCCGATGCTATGTTTGACTATTGGGAATGTGCTTCAGTACCTCTCTACCGCCGCTTGAAATACGGCTTCTTACTTCAAAAAGATAACGAACGAATTTGGATGACCGAAAGTGACTTTCAAACGGTGCGGCCGGAAAACCCAAACAAGCTGTTCGAATTCCCCTTCATTAACCGCGTTGATGTATTTGCTCCGCCTGCCTGGGTAAAGGACGCTATTTTTTATCAGATCTTCCCAGAACGCTTTGCAAATGGTGACCCGAGCCTTGATCCGGAAAATGTTCAGCCATGGGGCTCCGAACCAACACCAACCAATTTTTTTGGCGGCGACCTGCAAGGGGTTATTGATCATTTAGATCATCTTAACGAGCTTGGGATCACTGCTATTTATTTCACACCTATCTTTGATGCAACTACTAATCATAAATACGATACAGAAGACTATATGAAAGTCGATCCGCATTTTGGAGATATTGAGACTTTAAAAAAGCTCGTCGATAGCTGCCATAAACGTGGGATTCGTGTCCTGCTAGATGCCGTATTCAATCATTCTGGCAAAACCTTTGCTCCTTTTGTAGATGTTCAAGAAAAAGGAGAGGCTTCCGCCTTTAAAGATTGGTTCCATATTCGCAAGTTTCCGCTTCAGATTGAAAACGGTGTCCCTACTTATGACACCTTTGCTTTTGAACCGCTAATGCCAAAGCTAAACACAGAACACCCTGAAGTTAAACAATACTTACTGAAAGTCGCAGAATACTGGATCAAAGAAGTCGGGATCGATGGCTGGCGTCTGGACGTTGCCAATGAAGTGGATCATGATTTCTGGCGGGAATTCCGCAAGGTGGTTAAACGTGCTAATCCTGAGGCCTACATATTGGGGGAAATCTGGCATGAATCTGCACCTTGGCTAGAAGGCGATAAATTTGATGCCGTTATGAACTATCCTTTCACTGACGCCGTCCTTGACTTTTTTGTGCATGGCACTCTTGATGCTGAAGGATTCGCCAATTCCATTGGTAAACAGTTATCACGCTACCCGCTGCAGGCTAGTGAAGTTGCTTTTAATCTGCTGGACAGCCACGATACTCCACGACTGCTTACGCTGGCTGCTGGAGACAAAAACAAGATGCGATTAGCGGCACTGTTCCAATTCACCTTTATGGGCACTCCCTGCATCTATTACGGTGACGAGATCGGCATGGACGGTGAAGGTGACCCTGGTTGCCGCAAATGCATGGAGTGGAACCCTGAAAAGCAGGATCGAGAGCTCTTCGAGTTCTATCGTCAGCTTATTAAAATACGCAATGACCACCCTGCTCTCCGCACAGGTACATTTACCTTCCTTGAGGCAGGACAACAAGGCAGCAAGCTAGCCTATGAGCGCCGGCTGGATCTGCAGACGATTGTGGTACTAATCAACAGTGAAGAGACCGCTCAGACCTTCCGTATTGACGTAGACGAGCGGGATTGGGAGAACTTGTTTACAGGCGAAACAATGCGCACAGAACGCAGCAAGCTGATCGTGAAAATGCCAGCCTATGGATTCGCTATCCTAAAGGCAATCATCTAAAAGATTTCTTTTCTTCCCACTGCCCAGCCATACAGCATAACAAAACAGGGTATCTCGCAAGCGATAATCGCTTCGGGATACCCTGTTTTCTTTTGGAGCATACTAAAATGCTAACCGCTGCTCAAACTAAGGGGTGCCAGAATTCAGCACACCTTAGTTTAGCCTACTTGCTCAGCAGCGTATAAATAACCTGTGCGCTTTCTGCGCGGGTCATCCATGCTTTTGGAGCGAATCGATTGTTCTCTCGGCCTTGCAGGAGTCCTAAGTCTGCTGCAGTCTTCACATAGGCTTCCGCCCACTTGCTAATACTTGAAGCGTCAGTAAATGCCGTAGAGGCTGCTACAGGTTCAAGCTTCTTACCAGACTTCACTTCAAGTGCGCGGATCGCCATAACAGCCATTTCCTCACGGGTAATTGATGCATTCGGCGCAAAAATATTATTACTCCGTCCACTAACAATACCCAGCTTAGTAGCTGTGGCTACATATGAGGCATACCATGCATCTGACCTGATGTCAGTAAACAGGACCTGCCCTTCCGCTTTTAAGCCAAGTGCACGTACTAGTAGTGCTGTAAATTCCGCACGGCTAACATTACTTTTCGGATCAAACTCAGAGGTAGTGACCCCTGACACAATTTGTTTGGCGGCAAGTGATTGAATCGCCTTAAATGCCCAATAGGTTGCAGGAACATCTTTGAACGACTTATCGATTTCAAGCACAGCATACTTACTGAAATGTGTGACTTGTGCCGTGATCACATCTCCATTCAGCTGTCCTCCCACGTACTCTAACCCGCCATTATCACTTAAATAATAGATTCCGATTAAGTCCTTGTTGAATTGCCCTTTAATCTTGAATGAGATCGTAATCGGCTCATCGAACTGCTTAATTACAATCCGAGTACCGTCTTTCATCAGCACGCTAAGTCTGAATTCAAATACATCGGAAAGAGAGCTAATATGAGCACTGTCTTTGTTTAAACCGTCTACTATGGCTTTCGCAGCAGACTGCGCCAGTGGGTTCAGTTCAAGCAAGATTTGGGCACCTCCCCCATCAATACCTGAAGCTAAACTTGGCATTGTACTTAAAAGCTGGCTAGGGATAGTAACTAACAGATCTCCCATTTCAAACACAAGATCATTAGTTCCTAGTATTTGTGCAGCTTGTAAAGGTAAGCGTACCGCTGTCTTACCGGCAGCAACATCAATTTGCACCTTGCCGTCTTTACCATTCTTCAAGCTATCCTCATTCACAACCTGAGTATCCGCTGGCGGCGTAGGGCTAGGGTTAACAACAACTCCAGAGGTTGGTGCCGCTGTGGCTTCTGGCGTTGGTGTCACCTCAGGCGACGGTGTTACTTCTGGTGTCGGCGTTGGCGTCGATGTTGGTGTTGGTGTTGGCGTCGACGTTGGTGTCGGCGTTGGCGTTGGCGTCGATGTTGGTGTCGGCGTTGGCGTCGATGTTGGCGTCGACGTTGGCGTCGATGTTGGCGTCGATGTTGGTATCGGCGTCGGCGTTGGTGTCGGTATAACATCCGATACTTCCGCCAAAATAACCGTGCCTCCATCATCTCTGCCTGGCAGATCAATATTTACCTTTTGATCTTCGGAAACCATGTATGTTTTACCGCTGTATTCATCGGTTACCGATGAATTGGCAGCAAACGGTACTGGAATCATTACAGAACTCTCACTAGTTTTAGTATTGATTACCGTCACTACGTTCTCATCTTCATAAGATTTGTTGAAAGCTAAATAACCTGAATCATCTGAACCTGCGAGCTTCGTGCGCGCACCTTTGGAATACACTTTGGAGTACTTCGCACGGATATTCAACAGCTTTTGATAATGGTCATGTAGTGGCTTCTCTGCCGTCAATTGATCCCAAGGCATATCCTTACGGTTCTCACTGAATTGACCTTCAGACATATTTCCAGCATTGCTTCCGGAATTCCCCAGTTCTTCTCCGTAGTATATTACCGGCTGTCCTTTGGCGGTAATTTGCAGAGCTGCAGCAATCTTCAGCTTGCCTTTATCGCCTCCCACGTAATCAGACAAGAAACCATTCTCATCGTGACTGCTCAGGAATTGAGCCATCATCTTCGTATTATCGATCTTTAATTCACGTTCCTGCAGATAAGCATCCACACTGTTTACCTTACCATTTGCAAAATCTCTGGCTGCATCTTTAAATCCAAAATCAAGCAGACCATCCATCTGGCTAGTTTCGAGCATTCCACCATTGTTATCAATGGTTCCACCGAAGTATTCGCCGGTCATTTTGAAGTTTGGATCAATCGCTGTCAGTGCATTTTTAAAGGCTTTCCAAGTCGTATCGTCCACGTGCTTGACTGTATCCACACGGAAATAATCAATCGTGTCTCCACGTTCCGTACGTGCGTTGTCTAACCAGCCTGCTTGCCAAGCGATAATTTTTTCACGAACGGCTGGATCTTCCGTCTTGAAATCTGGCAGGAAAGCAAGCTCACCCTTAATTGGATCTGTATCTGCGGATACACCATCCGTGCGCAGCATCCCTTCGAAACGTGCTTTATCCTCAGCTGTAATTGTCGGATAGGTATCCTCAGCTTTCAGACCGTAACCCGTATGATTGAGTACAACGTCAACCATGATCTTGATCCCTTTGTCATGCGCCTTTTCGATCAGCTCCTTGAAGGTTGCCATATCGCCAAGATGCTCGTCGAGCTTGGTAAAATCTTTTGCCCAATACCCATGGTATCCATATTGTTCGCTGCCAAAGTCAACGCCTTTGTTAAAATCAATATTATCTACGATTGGCGTGATCCATAACGTGTTAATTCCTAGCTCTTGCAAATAATCGAGATTGTCGATCATCCCCCGGAAATCTCCACCATGATAAGCTTCCAGATGATCTTTATTTACATTCTCATTATTCGTTGGGTCACCGTCTTTAAACCGGTCTGTAAGCGCGAAATAAATCCGGGCCTCATCCCAATCAAAATCCAGCTTATCCCCTGTATAGGTTCTTGCTTTTACCTCAAGTGTAGCCTTTTCCTTATGTGCATTGCCGTATTGGTCTACGAGCGTAATCGGAATATCCTTGATGCCCGCTGACACCGTGTCTTTCACAGCAACCGTTTGTTTCAAGAGTTCCGTATCCAGCTTAACTTTGCTAGGTCCTCCAAGATTGGTTAAATCCATATATGCTTCAGAGTAAGTTACTTCTTCCGAAGAGGAAGCGTTGATGCTTACAACAGCATTCTGATTGGATGTGACTGCCTTTGGACTTACGGATGCCGTAATCGTAACGACAGGTTGATGATAATCAATAACAGATTCATCATTCACCGTATTCTTTGGATCTGTAATTTCGGTAGTGACGCCATCTTTAGTAATCAAGAAAGTATATTTATACATACCTTCTTTTAAATCAGCCAGTGTATAAGTGAACCACTCGTTAGCCGGATCATAGATCATTGGATACGAAGTGCCGTTCACTTTTACTTTAGCAGCTGTTATTGCGTCCATATTTCCATTACGGAACAAAGCGTCGTCGCGGTATCTGAAAGTAATCGTTCCATCTTTTAAAATAGGGCCGCTAATACTTGGTTTGATATCAAGCTCTTTAACCATACTGGTTACATATACCTTAGTGAACGGTTCACCAGGGGTCAACGGTATGACACGATCGTCCGGGTAGTCTTGTTTTCCCGTGTTCCAATCCGTACCTTTGCGCAGGACAAATCCAACGCTTGTTGCATTCTCCGCAACCTCAATCAGAACGCTCGCTGTGCCATTCTTAAAGGTTGTGAAATCAATCTGGTCATTTTTAGCTCCGGTGTTCCAAACCCAGATATTCCAATCCTTATAGTCCTTATCGCTACGGGTATAAGTGAATTGAACATAACGTTTGTCAGTAACTTTAACGGTGATGGTTGTGGAAACACCCTCATAAGAGATAGTAAGGGTTGCCGTTCCTAGCCCAACCGCTTTGACTAGACCTTTATCAGTTACTGTAGCCACTTCAGGTTTATTGGAAAGGTAAGTAGCCTTCTTAGTAACATTACTTCTGCTATTGTCATCATATTTCGCAAAAACAGCGGTTTGATGCGTATTTCCTGCTGCCAGCGTGTAGCTTGCACTATCTGTTTCCAAAGAGGTCAGCGTAACTGGTGCAGCTTCCTTTTGAATAATCACAGCCGTCAAAGGCTCTAATGTAATTGAATTTGCTGTCAAAATAAAACCTGTCTGCTGCGCAGCCGGTATCGCTGTAACACCAGCTTCATCGTTGTCCACAAGCACTTGACCACCCGTCAAATCCTCAGATAAGGTCAGCTTTCTAGTTGTGCTGTCACCATTCATGAAGACATAATAGATGCCAGTACCATCTGTTGCTTTGTTGGAATAACCGATGACAAGATCGTTATCCTTCATTTCTGGAGCAGGGATCAGGTTAATGTTAGAGTCAACCAAATCCTTATCGCCCAATCGGAAGGCATCCGTTGATTTTCTTAGCTCCATCAGACCCGACGTATATTTTCTTGTCGTGTTCTGTACTGGGAACTTAGATTCATCCGTTGCTTTGGTCCAATCAAACATGTTAACTGCATCCGATGAATCGTAAGAATCATGAATGAAATAGCCAAACGATTGGTTGTTATTGTCGAACATCTCTGTGAATTTATCTTCAGGATCCGTTGTGCCCTTCCACTGCTTAGTCCGCCCATATTCCTGACCGGCATGGATGAAGGCTGTACCTTGAGAAGTTAATACGAGCATATTTCCTAATCTGATCCGCTGCTGAATTTCAAGCTCATTCTCAGCAATATCCGGATCCTTCTTGATCGATTGTGCTATGACATCATGAAGTGTCAGATTATCATGAGCTTCGATATATGGGACGATATCACCCGGATCATCTGCTGGTGTATTCGAAGGTTGAGCTTTGATATTGTCCAGGATTGTAGCGATCGGACGTGCTCCACCGGTAATAAATCTAGGCTGACCTTCGGAACCATAACCAGACTTCAATTCATTACGGAATTCATCGGAGAAAACACCGACACTATCCGTTTTGTCCATCCAATCCTGATCTGCACCTTGCCCAGCGAGAGAAGGATCAGCCGCAGCGCCGCCGAATGTTCTCCAGCCTTCACCAATAAAGAGTGCCTTCGGATTCACTGCTGCCGCGGCATCATAAGCATGCTGAACAGCATCAGCTGTCGCATCGCCCATCATATCCCAGCGCATTCCATCGATCTTATACTCTTCAAACCAGTATTTTACCGAATCAACCATCAGCTTCTCAGCCATTTTATGGTTGGTGGCTAAATTGTTGCCGAACCCCCCGATAAAGTTGCCGTTTGCATCTTGGAAGGCATAATAATTAGGTACGATGTCGTTTAAAAATTCTTTTTTAGCCATGTGAGTATACACTACGTCCAGAACGACACCCATTCCAGCTTCATGCACGGCATCAATCAAACCTTTTAATTCTTTAATCCGCTCTTCTGGATCGGCAGGATTCTGTGAATAAGCCCCGTCCGGAGAGAAATAGCTGTGAGGATCATACCCCCAGTTGTATTCATTGTTTTTTGCGGAATACTCTGGCTCTCTAGTCCCCATCTTCGTCTCATCCCCGTAATACCAAGCCATCACAGGAAGCAACTGAACATGCGTTACACCAAGAGATTTAATATAATCAAGTTTCTTTTCAAAAGCGCTATAAGAACCCCATCTTTCCCCACTCAGACTATCCTCGATCGATACATCTGATGTAAAATCTCTCACGTGGACTTCGTAGATGATGGCGTCCTCACGTTTTTCGTAGCCTTTTATATCAGCATACCCAAAGGTATCAGGGTTCGTCTGGCTTAAATCAACGATAGCCGCTTTGCCCACTGTATCCCCGCCGGCACCAGCAGCACCTGTGGTATCCACAGTGAATACCGCCATTGATTTAGCATAAGGATCAAGGACCTTATGGGTTACACCGTCATTCGTTACTTCGTATTGATAAAAGAAGCCCCTTACATCTGTTGCCGTTGTGCCTGTCAAATCAGCTGGCTTCAGCTGGACTGACCAAACCCCTTGCTCGCCGAGTGTTAAAGCAACACTACCCACTTGCACGTTAGAGTCATTCTTATCGTAAAGATTTACAACGACTCCGCTTGCTTTAGGTGCCCATAATTTCAATGTGGCTGTTTTGTCAGCATTATACGTAGCTCCAAGATCGTCTCCTGTATAATTGTACATTTCATCAAGCATTCTCCAGCCACTTGCGGCGGAGACTGTTTTACCTGAATAGGTAACGCTAAGCGGAACTTTTTCCAAATCAAAAGCTTCTGTATCCACTTCGATTGAAGTTTTGCTTGTAAGGGTTACAGCAGAAATCGGGACTGCAGCACCCTCTTTATCCTTAACTGTAATTGCTGACTTTAAGGCTGCTGGATCCAAACCGTCAGTCAGTGTGAAGCCGAGAAGGATTTTGCTCGTCGACAACACCTCTGCGGATACTAAGCCAATTGGTGTCTCTCCAAACGGAGAAACATAAACATTGTTGTCTCCTTCTTTAACCCATAGCTGATTGTATCGATCCAGCAGGCTAAAGGTTTTATTGTCACCGTCCTTATCACCGTTCGAAGGTTTCATCACAATAAAGCCAATTTTCTTCGCGTTCTCAATAAGCGGAACATCAACATATGCACCATAACGATCTGTTTGATCTGCCACAAAAGGAGTGGCACCAGACGGCCAATTTTCGGATGGGGCTACGACGTCATCCCACAGCCACAGTCCGTATTGATCATGATTTGTATCAGCTCTGGTATAGTGAATTCGCACTGTATTAGGAGCAAGTGCAACTGGTTCATACGGTGTTACATCATTTGACCCTTGCTTGATCCAAATTTCATTCGTCTCAGGCGTGTTAATGGCAAAGAGTTTATCGCCTTCATCCTTAGCCTGAGTGACTCGGTTTACCACAAGGAACGAAATTTTCTTGGCCCCATCCTTCACTGGCACGTCAACATAAGCACCATAAGAATCGATTTGCCCTTCAGGAAATGAAGTTGCACCTGTTGGCCAATTTGCCGAAGGGGATTGAACATCATCCCATGTCCATAATCCCTGATTCTCATAGTCACCAGCTGTCCGATTGTAGTGAATACGGATGTGTCCAGCCGGAACAGGGGTAACCTCAACAGGTTCAGAAGGAATTTTATATTCAGCTGTCACACTGCCATCCAGTGGATTAAATTTAAAGGTAACCGGCAGATCGGAAGGAAGACTCAGATTATTAGCAGTTTCGGGATACAATTGATCCCCGGCTTCACCGTCTCCTGGAACAGAAACTTGGTAGGTGTAATCTCCCTTAGGAAGGGTAGCCACCGTACTGTAAACATCATCAAAATCAGGATCAGATAATGTGGTAAGTGCTTCTGCCGGCAGGTTTCCTGTCAATCTTGGTAATTTAGCGGAAGCAATCGGTGTGTAATACGTGGAATCGGCTATTTTATGAGTTAAGTCATTATAATAAAAGGTCACGGCAGTCTCTGTTTCTAGCTTGATATGGATATTCTCCCCATCATTGCTCCCCTGAGGATTGGTGTAACTTGTGAATCCATAATTCTCATCCCATAAATCATTTAGAGTAACCTTGTAGTTATATTCTCCTGCTGGCAGAGTGCCTGTAAAAGAATATAGGCCATTATCTGAATAGGTCATTTGGGTAACTACCGATGTCTCATCCCAATCCTTACCCGGCGTTTCCGCATCTGTCGATGTAAATTTAGACTGCAGATCCCCGACCAACACAACCTTCGTCGTTGCTGCTGTAACATTAACAGGATGTAGTCCAAGACCAGAGAACACGAGAGCAATGATCATAAAGATCGCAAATGCCCTCTTCCCCCATAAACTTATTTTCATTTTTGCAAAACCTCCCATAATTATGAATTCCTTTTTGCAAGCGGATACATGATTTTACAAACCCCACCAATTTATGAGATTATAAATCATGCGAATTCCTTCTGAAGGTGAAGAAGGTCTATATGTAGGGCTCGTCAAGCCAATTCAACGCTGTCACCATCCTTCTATCAAAGTAAAAGCTTGATACATCATGTCGAAATTAGTGCAATCGTTTGCAAAAAGCTATGCACAAACACTAGTCCATAAAACCCGATCGTTAGTGCAACTGATTACAACCTAAAAATACCCAATGAAAACGCTTGCTGTATTTTGATTTACATACTAATGCCGAATTTACGGTATTGTCAACCAGTATTTTCTAAAATAAAAGCTCAATTTAAAGCCGCAATAAAAACGAAACTTGTTCTTCCCTTCCTTTCAGCTAAGTTCTTGCATCCTTTAAGCCATACGTTTGCATTCAGCGAATGCTCTTTTCACAAAATTCAGACCGCATTTATACATATTAAGATCAAAATTCCCGAATCATTCATACTTTTTTGGTGAAAAGCAACAATATTGCATTGAAATTTCTTGTGTTCCTTCCAAAAGTAGCAATTTCCTCCTTTTGAATGACTTTATCTATTTACAATTTAGAACTCTTAGATTAATATTACTGTGTAAAGCAAACGGTTCCATAAGGAGGTTTCAATGACAGTTACCATTAAGGATGTGGCCAAGAAAGCGGGAGTATCTCCCTCCACGGTATCCCGGGTATTGTCCAACCATCCCAGAATCAGCCTGGAAACTTCCCGCAAAGTTAAAGCTATTATGGAGGATATGGGCTATACCCCTAACATGATGGCTAAGAGCTTGGTGTCGAAAACTACTAACAGCATCTGCTTCAGTCTTCCTAAACCTGCTGAAGAGCTGTTCTCTAATCTATTTTTTATGGAATTAATTCGCGGGATCGTTACACAAGCCAGCCGTTCCGGTTATGATGTGCTGATAAGCTCCGGAGCGAACGAGAAAGAAGAACTGGAAGCCGTTTCACGACTTCTGAAGGGTCGCCGTGTTGACGGCGTTATTCTGCTTTACTCTCGTACGGATGATGCCGTTATTGATTTTCTAGAGAGCAACGATTATCCATTCGTGCTTGTTGGCCGGAGTGATAAATATGAGAATATTTTATCAGTCGATAATGATAATGTGATGGCAGCATACGATGCTACGAACCACCTCATTTCCATGGGGCATAAACGTATTGGCTTCGTAAGTGGACCACCTAATCTAATCGTTTCTCGTGACCGTCTCGCCGGATATCGTAAAGCATTGCAGAATAGCGGTTTAGAAATGCGGGATGAATGGATTGTAGAGGGTGAATTTCTACAGGATAGCGGCTATAGAGCGATGTCCTTTTTCATGAATTTGCCGAATCGACCCACTGCGCTGGTAGCGGTGGATGACATGGTATCGTTCGGAATTTTGCGCGGGTTGAATGAACTGAAATACAAGGTTCCAGACGATCTCGCCATTGTAAGCTTTAACAATATTCCATTATCTGAATTATCTAGTCCTCCGATCAGCAGTATTGATATAGGAATTTATCATCTTGGCTACACCGCATCACAAGTACTTATCCAAAATATCAAGAGTCCGGATAACGGTTCAGGTCATACCAACCGATTTGTCATTCCCCATCGTCTGATCGTGAGAGAGTCATCCATGCACGCTCAGGCAAAGCATAAAACCGAATGAATAAGTGAAGCGTTTAATCGCTTCATTTATTTTTTGAAAATCTGTACAAACGTTTGCGCTAAATCATACAATACTTAATGATCCAGTTCTTTATGGGTGATTTCTAGGATCTTAGGTTAGGATAAACTTACACATCTTAATCAAAGTTTAAACGGTTTAATAAGATTCTAATACGGCATCCGCTGGATCACGACGCTGTCAAAACTTTTAGGAGGTACTACAATGTCGGAAATTAAAGCCTGCTTGTTCGACTTGGACGGAGTAATCGTCGATACAGCCAAATACCATTATATCGCTTGGAAAGAGCTTGCAGATGGACTGGGGTTTCTTTTCACAGAACAAGATAACGAACGCCTTAAGGGAGTCAGCAGAACGGCTTCACTAAATATTTTGCTGGAAATCGGTGGACTAACGATTGCTGAAGAAGAGAAAGCTAAGCTTGCGGAACAGAAAAATAATCGTTATGTCGAATATATTGCGAAAATGGACAGTTCTGAGATTCTGCCAGGTGCGCTTGATTTCCTAAAAGAGTGCCGTACGAATGGCATTAAAGTCGCTCTCGGTTCTGCCAGTAAAAACGCTATGACGATCTTGAATAATACCGGATTAACCCCTTACTTTGATGCAATCATCGATGGAACTCATACTAGTGCTGCTAAACCAGATCCGGAAGTGTTCCTGTTAGGAGCCAAAGCACTGGATGCCGCACCTGAACATTGTGTAGTCTTCGAAGATGCGGAAGCGGGAATTGAGGCTGCTACCCGGGCCGGTATGTTCAGTATTGGCATTGGTTCGCCGGAAACCCTCAGTGCAGCGAATATTGTGGTTCCATCGCTCGCTCATATGAGTGTGTCCATGCTCAAAGAATCTTTTGCATAAATATAGTGAACATAATGAACTCAAATAGTACTGATTTGAGTTGTTATGGACATTCCTACCAGAGATTAAATGAACTAATAATTAATCGTTAACTTTCTGGTGATGAAGTGACGGAGAGGAATTTTGAAACTGTAGAAGCATAGCGTTCGCCTTTATAATCAGATTTCATCTGCAAAATGTGGTTTAAATATAGAAATCTGATTATAACAGCGATCGAAAGTCCAAAGATTCATCGCAGTCACTTTTATATCACCGGAAGTTTAACAAAAGATTTGTTCATTTTATATATCCCCCTAACATATTTAAAGGAGCGGTTATCGTGAAACAATATTTAACAATTGATGAATGGTCCATTATTGAGGAATCCTTTGATCCACAGACGCAAGAAATTTCTGAAAGCGTATTTAGTCTTGGTAACGGATTTATGGGTGGCCGGGCCAATTTCGAAGAGCAATATAGCGGCAACAGCCTGCAAGGCAGCTACATGGCGGGCGTCTACTACCCTGACAAAACACGTGTCGGCTGGTGGAAAAACGGCTATCCTGAATATTTTGCCAAAGTACTTAACAGCACGAACTGGATCGGTATCAACATTGATATCGAGGGTACCCCCCTTGATCTGGCAAAGTGCACCGTTTCCGAATTCCGCCGTGTACTTAATATGAAAGAAGGAACGCTCTCCCGTAGCTTCACTGCCACTCTCGAAGATGGTAAGGAAGTTAAAGTAGAAAGTATCCGGTTCGTAAGCATGACTCGTCAAGAAATCGGCGCGATTCGCTATTCCATCATTCCTGTTAATTTCTCAGGCAAGATTACGATTACTCCTTATCTTGATGGTGATGTGAAGAACAAGGATTCCAACTATGACGAGAAATTCTGGAATGAAGTTGAGAAACAAGCGGGACCTGATCATGGACATCTCACTCTTAAGACTAAGAAACTCGACTTCCATGTCACCTCTGCTATGGCTTTTGATATCCTTGTCAATGGTGAGAAGGTAACTGCCGAAGCAGAAGCGATCGAACAAGAGAAATATGTAGCCTGCAAACTGGACGTAACCGCACAAGCGGGCAATCAAATCGTCATTTATAAATATGTAGCCAATGTTACTTCTCGGAATCACGGTCTGGGACAATTGGTCGACGCCGCCCAAACTGCTCTGCAAGCTGCTAAGGAAGCCGGATTTGTAACTCTTTTGACCGAACAAATTGAAGCTTGGAGAGAAAAATGGAAAGAAAGCGACATCATCATTGAAGGTGACGTTTCGGCTCAGCAAGCGATTCGCTTTAATATTTTCCAACTCAATCAAACCTATAATGGTGAAGATGACCGCCTGAACATTGGCCCGAAAGGTTTTACCGGTGAAAAATACGGCGGCAGCACTTACTGGGATACAGAGGCGTATTGCGTTCCCTTCTATCTCAGTACGGCGGACTCCTCCATTGCCCGCAATTTGTTGATCTACCGTTACAAGCACTTAGAGAAAGCTAAAGAAAATGCCCGTAAGCTTGGATTCAAAAAAGGTGCGCTATACCCAATGGTTACGATGAACGGTGAAGAATGCCACAACGAGTGGGAAATTACATTTGAAGAAATTCACCGGAATGGTGCCATTGCCTACGCCATTTACAACTATGTGAACTACACCGGAGACAAAGCTTATCTGGGACAATATGGCCTTGAGGTTCTCGTGGAAATCTCCCGCTTCTGGGAAGAACGTGTTCACTATGCATCACGCAAAGACAAATACGTAATGCTCGGCGTAACGGGCCCGAATGAATATGAGAATAACGTTAATAATAACTGGTATACGAACCGTATGGCTTCGTGGACTATGGAATATACCATGGAAGCACTGGCATACTTGCAAGAAAATGAGCCTACTCGTTATGCTGAGCTAGTTGACAAACTAGGGCTGCAAGAGAGCGAAACTACAAAATGGAAAGACATCATTGCTAAGATGTATTATCCTGCGGATGAAGAGCTGGGTATCTTCTTACAACAAGATGGCTTCCTGGACAAAGAGATCATTCAAGTCAAAGATCTGGAACGTGAGCATCTGCCACTTAACCAAAAATGGTCATGGGACCGTATCCTGCGTTCTTGCTTCATTAAACAAGCAGACGTTCTGCAGGGATTATATTTCCTGGGTGACCGTTACGATCTCGATACCAAAAAACGTAACTTCGACTTTTATGAACCGATCACTGTTCATGAGTCCTCCCTTTCCCCTTGTATCCACTCCATTCTAGCCAGTGAGCTGGGATATAAGGATAAGGCCTATGAAATGTACTTGCGTACTTCAAGACTGGATCTTGATAACTATAACAATGATACAGAAGACGGCTTGCACAGCACTAGCATGGCTGGTACTTGGATGTCAATCGTACATGGTTTCGGCGGACTCCGCGTGCATGACGGCAGACTGACACTAAGCCCATCTAACCCAGGTCACTGGACCGCTTACTCTTTTAAAATCATGTTCCGCGGCTCCCGTCTGAAAGTAAGCGTTACGGATGCACAAGTTACTGTTACGAATGAAACTGATATCCCTGCTTCTATTACTATCTACGACAAAGAATATACCGTAAACGGACTAAGCAGCATCACTGCTGATAGCAATTCCGTCAAAGTATAAAACTTACACCCAAGAGACCCTTGAAGCTTAATGCTTTTGGGGTCTCTTTATTTTTTAGGAAGATAACTTATATAAGGAGTGATTTTGAATGAACAGAACCTTTTGGAAAGAAGCCGTTGTCTACCAAATCTATCCCCGCAGCTTTCAAGATAGCAATGGTGACGGGATTGGAGATCTGCAAGGAATCATTTCACGTCTGGATTATTTGCAAAAGCTAGGTGTCGACGTAGTTTGGCTGTCACCTGTATATAAATCGCCAAATGACGATAACGGTTATGACATCAGCGATTATCAAGATATTATGGATGAGTTCGGCACATTGCAGGATTGGGAAGAATTACTGACTGGATTGCACGCCCGTGGCATAAAACTAATGATGGACCTTGTAATCAATCATTCCTCAGATGAGCATCCTTGGTTCGTAGAATCCCGTTCTTCAAAAGATAATCCATATCGCGATTACTACATTTGGCGTCCGGGTGGACCAGATGGTGAGCGCCCCAACAATTGGAGTTCTGTATTCAGCGGCCCGGCTTGGGAACTGGATGAAACCACTGGTGAATACTATCTGCATCTGTTTTCGCGCAAGCAACCGGATCTCAACTGGGAGAATCCGCAGCTGCGTGAGGAGTTATACAAGATGATCACCTTCTGGCTCGACAAGGGTGTGGATGGTCTACGAATGGATGTAATCAATATGATTTCCAAAGTGGAAGGTCTCCCTTCCTCTCATAGAGACGGCCTTGCTCCCGGGGAACTTGCTTGGGGCGGCGAATATTATATGAATGGACCACGTGTTCATGAGTTTTTACATGAAATGAATGACAAAGTGTTATCCAACTATAACATTATGACTGTCGGCGAGACTCCTGGCGCTACAGTTGAAGATGCCATCCTTTACACGGACGAGGAACGCAAAGAGCTGCAAATGGTATTCCAATTCGAGCATATGGATGTGGACTCGGGTCCTGACGGCAAATGGGACGTAGCCCCGTGGACGTTGTCGAAGCTGCGCGATATTCTTCATAAATGGCAAGTGGGTCTGGCGGATAAGGGTTGGAATAGTCTTTATCTTAACAATCATGACCAGCCACGTATGGTCTCAAGATTCGGGGATGACGGTAAGTATCGTGTGATCTCTGCCAAAATGCTCGCTACCTTACTGCACACGCTGAAAGGGACACCCTATATTTATCAAGGCGAAGAAATCGGGATGACTAATGTAAAGTTCACAGCCATTGAACATTATAAAGACATTGAAATCCTCAATATGTATCGCGAAAAGGTTACCGAAGGCGGCGCTGATCCTAACAGCGTGCTAAACGCTATTCATATCAAAGGCCGTGATAATGCGCGCACTCCGATGCAATGGGATGATTCTGCGAATGCCGGCTTTACTGAAGGGGAGCCGTGGCTCAAAGTTAATCCGAACTACAAGGAAATTAACGTGGAGCAGGCCCTGGCGGATTCGGATTCCATCTTCTATTATTACCAAAGGCTGCTTGCTTTGCGCAAAAAAAATCCGATCATGGCTTATGGCGAATACAAGCTACTTTTGCCAGAGCATGAGGATATTTATGCCTATACGCGTACTCTGGATGACGAGAAGTGGCTAGTGCTGCTCAATTTCAATGAGGTTCCACAGACTGTTGATCTTTCCGCAGAGCTAAGTAAGGCTACGGAACTTATTATTGGAAATTACCCTGATGATGCACCCACACGGGAATTATTACGACCTTATGAAGCAAGAGTGTATCGATTGAAAGACTAACTTTGTCTATCTTCCTGAGTTATACTATTTAGGATGATTTTTTATGAGATTATCCTTCTGCCTGCTACCTGTCATTAGAGAGCACGGAATAACAGGATTTTGCAAATGCAGCCTGATAGTATGAACTTAAAGGGAGATGACGGACTTGGAATGGCTTATCCGCATGAAAGAAGCTTTAGATTATATGGAGAGCAAGATGGAGGAATCTGTGACCATTGATGAAATCGCCAAGGTTGCTTACTCCTCCCCCTTTCATTTCCAGCGCATGTTCAATATGCTTACCGGAGTATCTATTAAAGACTATATCCGTAAGCGCAGATTAACTCTGGCTGCACAGGAGCTTGCTATTTCTAAAGTTAAAGTGCTGGATGTTGCACTGAAATACGGATATGACTCGCCCGAGTCGTTTGCCAAAGCATTCCGCAAGGCACATGGAATTACTCCTTCTGCTGCGCGGGAGTCAGGGGTACAGCTCAAGGCTTTCCCTAGACTCTCCTTCCATCTATCACTGAAGGGAGATAAAGAAATGGACTACAGAATTGAGAAAAGAGACGCTTTTAATGTTATCGGACTAGTAGAGGAAATGACAACGAAGGATGGGGAGAATCTGCGCCGCATCCCTCAGTTGTGGATAGAAGCTAATGAAAATGGTACGTCGGATAAGCTGATTGAGCTCGGTGAAGATAAGGATTTATTAGGCATCTGCTCTGACATGAACCATGATAAAGAAACCTTCTCCTATTGGATCGCTGTCGAAGCTACTCCAGAGACTGATGCACAGGGCTTTGCTTCTACAACAATCCCAGCTGCAAGTTGGGCTGTGTTCACCTCAGTAGGGCCGATGCCTGATGCGATCCAGCAGGTATGGGCACGCATTTTTCAGGAGTGGTTCCCTTCCACAGGCTACGAGCACACAGGCGGACCTGAGTTTGAGCTATATCTTCCAGGGAGACCAGACGCAGAGGACTATCGCTGTGAGATATGGATCCCTGTTACGAAAAAAGAATAGAACTAAAAAGACTATCGAAATCCCGATAGTCTTTTTTCTTGTGATTGCCTACTATTTCATTTTGAGAATTGGCATAGTCTTGGTATAATAAATAGATTATGTAGTTCTATAATGATTATTGATTATTGTCATCCGAATTATCGGTGAAGGAGAATTTCATGTCTACTGTAAAAATATTTTCAGACAGCACTTCCGATTTACCTCAAAACTGGAAGGATACTTATGACATCGGCATCGTTCCTCTTTATGTTGTATTTGAAGAAGGTACCTACAAAGATGGTGAAGATATTACACCCGAGGAAGTGTATCGCCGTGTAGCCGCTAGTGGAGTATTGCCGAAAACGGCAGCACCTTCGCCAGCAGATTTCATTGCTGCATTTCAACCCGTGATTAGCAGCGGACAAGATATTGTATATATCAGTCTCTCCTCCTCACTATCCTCTACATATCAGAATGCACTTTTGGCTGCCGGGGAATTTCCTGAGGGACGCGTACAGGTTATAGATTCACAAACCTTGTGCGGAGGCATTGCCCTCCTTGTTATGAAGGCTGTCAGAGCTGCTGAAAAGGGCCACTCTGCCGTAGAGATTGCAGCCATGCTGGAGCACAGCCGCAGCCTTGTGGAAACTGAATTCGTTGTGGATACGCTAGATTACTTATATATGGGTGGACGCTGTTCAGGCATGCAGAACTTCATCGGTAGTCTGCTCAAAATCCGTCCTGTTCTTAGACTGGTAGATGGAAGCATCATACCTACCAGCAAAATCCGTGGCAAAAAAGAAAAAGCTGTGGAACAAATGCTCCAGAACGCTTTGGTTCATGTCGATCGAATGGATAATGAGTTGCTCATCGTGGTCCATACCTTGGCGGAAGAAGATGCGCTCTATCTGGAGGCAGCACTACGAGAGAAAACTCAAGTTAATGAAATAGCAATCCTCCATGCGGGTTGTGTAATTGGCAGCCATTGTGGGCCGCATACTGTAGGTCTCATGTATATGCTTCAGGACTAATAACACACAAATCTCCGGCCATTGCTTCTTAAGCAAATGGACCGGAGATTTGTGTGTAACCCCCCTAGTTTGAAGTTACTTCCAGCTCTATATCTTCTGCTCTGCAAGGCAACATAAAACGAAACGTAGAACCGTGATTCTCTTCACTTTCTACAAAGATCGTCCCACCCATCAGCTCCACAAGCTGCTTGCAAATCGCCAGTCCCAAGCCTGTGCCTCCATATTTACGGTTTATGGACGGATGCAGCTGTGAGAAAGATTGAAACAATAGATTGAGTTTGTTACCGGCAATTCCTACACCTGTATCCCGCACTGAAAATTCCAACAAAAATTCTTGTTCATCAGATAGTGGAATGTTCTTCACCGATAGGGTCACGCTCCCACGTTCCGTGAATTTCAGCGCATTGCCTACCAGATTCACGACAATCTGCCGCAAGCGGATCGGATCAGCAATGATTATGGTTGGAACGCTAGTATCCATCCACCAACGTAATGCCAGCTTCTTCTCTTCCGCTTTCGGTGCAAATAAATCAATGACGTCTGAGATCATCTCGCGGAGATCAAACTTCTCGGATTGCAGTGACATTTTACCTGCTTCCATTTTGCTGAAATCAAGAATATCATTCAAGATCTGTAATAACGTATAACTACTGCTGCGTAAAATCTCGGCATAACCTCGCTGCTCTTCTCCAAGTTCAGTATCCAACAATAGATCAGCCATTCCGATCATCCCGTTCATCGGCGTCCGAATTTCATGGCTCATCATCATTAAGAAATCAGATTTGGCTTGCGCTGCCTGCTCTGCTGATTCTTTCGCACGAATGATTTCTCGCTCATTCGTAATATCACTGAAGGCAATAACCGCACCTGCGATCAGCCCTTCATCAATAAGAGGTGCTACCCGATAATTAACAAAAAAACTGGTGCCATCCTTACGCCAGAAGATCTCATCATCTTTCTTGCGGATGACTCCATCCTCTATCGTAAGACTAATCTGGCAATCAGGTGTCGAATAACGCGAACCATCACCTTGGATATGATGGATATAATCCATAAGCTTCAAACCCATCAATTCTGTTGGTTGGTAGCCTAACATATCCGCTGCCTCACGGTTAATAAATAGAGCACGCCCCGTTGTATCCAGCACAAAGATTCCCGCGGAGACGGAATTCAGAATGAGGCTCGATTGTTTATCCTTCACAGCTACTATTGAGCTATCTTTGGAGCTTAACTCCACTTCGCCCGTGATAGGTAATTCAGTATCTAAGGTGTCCGCTAATTCATCTAGCCAGTCTTGTAACAATTCCGCATGTAAAAGAGCGCTTCCGTTAGCCACTTGGGTAATCGCGAATACCCCGGCGATCCCTTCTTCCGTTCTGATGGGTAAAAGTTTAACGCCTACGCAATCCGAGCCTTTTTTGGGATTCTCTAAATCTTGTAGCTCAAAGCTTGAGGAGTTCCCCTGCAGAGCAGCCTCAAAACTAGCAATATTGCCAAGATTTTTTCTCTTTGCTGATATCGGACTTGTATTTTGCAACTTCGCTTCTGCGCTCAAGCCTAGATGAAAAGTTCGGTTGGTTCCTACGCAGCGACCTTGTCTATCCAGAACGAATATCAAATCAGGATGTTGGTCATATAACGATTTATAAGCGCTCTCTTCCGAAAGCAACCGTCTCAGAATGGACGTCCAGTCTTTATCCACAGTTCACATCCCCTCAGGCTCTCTCATCCATTATCATTACCCCTAAACGAGCAATGTTCATCTAAAATTTAAAATATATTTCATATCTATTATATCAAAATTACGGAAATCAGTCGTAGATAAACGTCAAATCCCCCCTTTATAACCCCAATCACGATGCTTTTTCATCGTTACAAAAGGGTTATAAAAGGGGGTGAATTCCGAATCTATTAGGCTATATCTTTATGTTCAATGTTGCGAATAGCCATATAGGCAATACCTGCTCCTAGCAATCCAAGTGAGATCGACACCGCCGCTAAATTACCTAAGCGAGCTTGATCAAATCCCCCAGAAATTAAGGAGGTAACTAACACAGCTGAGACGATGGTGGCAGGGACCGATTTTTTCTTCATTCCAAAGTACAATGGGATTAGAGCAATACCCGCTGCGTAAAAAGCGTTTGCGCCTAACTTAATCAGCTCTGAAGTGATTACATGAAGGGTCAGTTCACCCGGAATAAGCCCTGCAAAGGAATTGAATCCTATTAGGATAGCGCCGACTACAATGTCTGCCACGATTATGGCAACAAATGTGAAGGCGAACACTATCAATATTTTCGCAGTCATCAGCTTTTTACGTGAGATAGGATACATGAAGAGAAGAGTAATGGTGTTGTTCTTATACTCATCAATCACCAGCTTGCTAATAATTACCGAAGCGAAAATAATATAAGCAGCCTTTACAAAAACGAACACGCCCTCAAACAACTCTGCATAAGAAGCAAATGACGGTTCGCTCTCATTTTGATCAACGAATAAAACCATAATCATAAACGCAAGAATCGCAAGATTGACGATTGCTGCACCTGTAAGAAGCGTTTTTAGCTTATTCTTCCGAATTTCCAAAGATATTAATTTAAGCAATGCCTTCACCCCCAATCAATTGCAGAAAATGATCTTCCAGCGTATGTTGTTTTTTGCTGATACTTTCAATTTCCACATCTGCTAGCACTAACGCCTTATTCAGATCACGTTGTGAGATTCCACCGTCATATATTCTAACTGTAATATGGTCCAGCACTTTGAAATTATTAAGCCCAAGCTTATGCTCCAACACATACACTGCTTTATTAATCTCATTCGTAACCACTTCGATATATTCAGTATTTTGGCCACGAATGGAATCCATCGCCACTTCTTCTACCAGAGCACCCTGCCGGATCACACCGATCGTATCAGCAATCTGCTCTATTTCCCCCAGAATATGACTAGATACAAGTAACGTCATTCCATATTCACGGCTAAGCATCCGGAACACTTCACGCATCTCCTTGATTCCCACAGGATCTAGCCCATTAATCGGCTCATCCAAAATGAGCAGCTCAGGTTTCGTCATGAAGGCTCTGGCAATACCCAGACGTTGCTTCATCCCAAGTGAAAATTGCTTCACCGGCTTTTTATCGACACCTGTGAGCTTTACCAGCTCCAGCGCTTCACCAATCGCTTGCGGATCATAATAGCCCATGTACTCTCCGTGCAAAATCAGATTTTCTTTGGCTGTCAATTTATCATAAAACACTGGATATTCAATGATGCAGCCCATCCGCTTCAGCATTTCGTAAGAATGCTCAGTCATTTTTTCATTAAAAAATTCAATTTCTCCACTCGTAGGTTTAACGAGGTTCGTGACCATTTTCATCACGGTAGTTTTGCCAGCACCATTGGGTCCAAGAAACCCGTAAATTTCACCTTGCTTAATATTCATATTCACATTGCTGACGACTTCTTTACCTTGATAGGTTTTCGTTAAATTTCTTGTCCGAAGTATTGTAGTCAATTCCGCGCTCCCCTTTGTTTTCGTCTCGTCTTCCTTAGTTCTTATTGTACACAGCAGAATTTTCTTTTTTATTACTCGTTTCTTACGAAAATCTTAAGCTGCGCACAATTCTATTCCTTAGAAGCGTAATCTGCGAAAAGTAAGGGTAAACACCGTTCTCACATACGGCTGACTAACCAGTGTAATCGTTCCATTCATTTGCTCCGTTAATCTTTTGGTGATCGTCAGACCTAGACCGCTGCCTTGATAAGCCCGATTTCTTGAATCTTCCAGCGTATACAGACGCTCAAATACTTTATCCTGGTGTACTTCACTGATGCCTTTTCCCCGGTCCCACACCTCTATGTATACTTTGTTCTCATCACTATAGAGCCTTAATCCTAATACGCTCCCAGCGTCGCCATAAGAAATTGCGTTCGACAACAGATTGGACAATATTCGATCAAGAGCCTCTTCATTTCCCATGAAGTAAACAGCCTCATCCGGAATCTCAATCTCCACCTCACTGCCCTTAGCGCTGAGGATATCATAGAAAGAAAGGATGTTGCGTCTGCATACTTCACCTGCCTCAACTCGTGAAAGCGCAATTTCCCGATCCCCAGACTCCAGCTTGGACAAATCAAAAAACTTGTTCATCAGCTGGATCACTTCATGGGCTTTTTGATGAATCATCTTCATCATTCGTTCCCGTTCCCCGGCCGGCAAATGCTCATCCTGTTGAATGGTCTCAATATAACCAAGCACAACCGTTAGCGGAGTCTTAAGATCATGAGAAATATTAGACAGCATATTACGCATGGATTTCTCCAGCCTAACGCGCTCAATGCTTCCTTTATGATTGATATCCAGCAGCCGGTTCAGGTCAATCAGCACGCTCTGCAGCTCCAAATTACCGCTGAACAGCAGCAATCTTTCATGTGAGCCTTCCTCCATAATGCTGCTTAACTTGTCATGCATATATCGCAAATCATTAGAAGCTTTACGCGAATTCTGATATTGCCACACAATGACGGCGAGTAAGAGCACAATGACAACACCTAGCACCGCTATCATTATAGCTGTTCTCCCAGCTTATACCCGATGCCCCATAACGTCTTAATGTATTCGGGATGGGAGGGATCGTCTTCTATTTTTTCACGCAATCTTCTCATATGTACATTAATGACGTTCTCATCCCCGAAATAATCATCCTCCCATACGCTCGCATAAATCTGCGCTTTGGTAAATACTCGGCCCGGATGCGTCACAAACAGCTTAAGAATATGAAATTCCTTCGACGTTAGCTTTACTTCTTCCCCGTTCTTCAACGCAGAGAAGTTATCTAAATCTACAGTCAATCGGCCAATGGAGATCATTTGCTTCACCGGAGCTTGATCTTCCACTTGGATACTGGGAGATGCATAACCTGCACGACGGATCGCTGCCTTCACCCTAGCCGCTAGCTCAATCATAGAAAAGGGCTTCGTAATATAATCATCCGCCCCAAAGCCTAACCCAAGCGCTTTATCTACATCACTGTCTTTAGCGGACATGATCAACACTGGAACCAGACTCTCCGCACGAATAGTCTGAAGAATGTCAGTCCCGCTACGCTTCGGCAGCATAAGGTCTAACAGTACAAGATCAAATGGACCACCGGTCCGAAATGTTCTCTCCGCTACTTCACCGTCAAATACAGCTTCAACCTCATAACCTTCTTTTACCAAATAAGACCTGACCATTTCACTGATTGCTTCGTCGTCCTCAATCAGCAGCACACGCTGTGGCATGTCCAAACCTCCCCGTAGTCGAAAACCTCTTCGTTAAATTATACCAATTTCCCGGAGCTCTTACTATTTCGGTTTTTATTTCAGCTTTAATTTCAGTTTCATTAAAGGTAGCCCAGGTATTATGGCCTTAACAACTTACAAAATGAGGTGATGTTTCAATGTTGAACAAGAGAAGTAAGCAAGCCTGGAGCTTCAAACGAAAGCTGCTGATCGTGATGATCATTGTCCTCCTGCTTCTCGGCACAGTGATATATAGTCTGGCAGATCGTTACTTAATCGAACATGTCGAAGTCGTAGTTGCGGATGATGCAGCTACAACTAGCAGCTCAGGAGCTACAGCCGTTACAACTGCCGAAGTTAACGCAACCTCTGACGACTGGAATTACTCCAGCGATGATATTCAGATCCAGATCGACCAAGTGCAGACCGGTTCCGGTTCAGACCAGATCACTTATTTTGTCGCTGATATCGTCCTCAAGGAAGCGAGCAGTCTGCGCACTGCTTTTGCCGACAACAGCTTTGGAACAAACATCACTGAGGATACCTCGGACATTGCTTCCGCGAACTATGCGATTTTTGCCATCAATGGTGATTACTATGGCTTCCGCAATGACGGAGTGATAATCCGTAACGGCACGGTGTATCGTGATGATCCTGTGCGGGATGCAATGGTGCTGTTCGATGATGGGACAATGCAAACCTATAACGAGGAAGAGATTTCTTCCTCTGAACTTCTGGCGCAAGGGGCCACCGATACCCTTTCCTTTGGTCCGATTCTGATTCAGGACGGGGAGATTGCCAGTGATTTCAGCAATGTCAAAATCGATACCAACTTCGGCAACCATTCCATCCAGAACGCGAATCCCCGCACCGCAGTTGGTATGATCGCACCAAACCATTATGTGTTTGTCGTAGTTGACGGGCGCAATGAAGGGTACAGCCGTGGGATGACCCTTACTGAGCTAGCTGATGTAATGTCCGACCTTGGCGCCACAGAAGCCTACAATCTGGACGGCGGTGGTTCATCCACTATGTACTTCATGGGACGGGTCGTAAATAATCCGCAGGGCAAAAACAAGGAGCGGGGCGTCAGCGACATTCTTTATATCAAGGAGGGTGCAACATCATGACTATACTGATCCCAGCCTATGAGCCAGATGAACGACTGCTCGATTTGATTTTACAGCTGCATAATTTCCAGCTCGAACCTATTGTTCTTGTGGATGACGGCAGCGGCCCGCACTACCGTGGAATCTTCGATATGGCAGAAGCATTCGGCTGCACTGTCCTAACCCATGAAGTCAACCTCGGAAAAGGATGTGCTCTGAAGACAGGGTTCCAGTATATTCAGGGGACTGGTCTGCCGGATTATGTAGTCTGCGCGGATAGCGACGGCCAACATCTGCCTTATGATATTAACCGAATCGTTGAATCTCTGCGGAACCAGACTACCCCGGGAATCGTACTCGGCAGCCGCCGGTTCACCGGAACCATTCCTCTGCGCAGCCGCTTCGGCAACTCGGTAACCCGGACGGTCTTTTCCTTAACTACAGGCACTAAGATTTATGATACACAGACTGGTCTGCGCGGCTACCCCCTATCAATGCTTGATTGGCTATGCCAGATTCCCGGCGAACGGTTTGAATATGAAATGAACATGCTGCTGACTGCCCATAAAGAGGGGTACACCATTACGGAAGAGTACATCGATACCGTCTATCTGGACGATAATAAATCATCCCATTTCCGGCCTCTGATGGACTCCTTCCGGATTTATCTGCCGATACTGATGTTCAGCACTTCTTCGCTGCTGTCAGCCCTGCTCGACTTCACACTCTTATTCCTGTTTCAGAGGCTCAGCCATAACCTATTCCTGTCCGTCGCGGCCGCGAGATTGTGCAGCTCTGTCTTTAACTATTCTATGAACCGAAAATACGTCTTCACAGACGGCAAACGCTCCAAGATTCAGGCATCGCTTCCCAAATATTTTGCGCTGGTGATCCTCGTATTGTTGTTCAACTATGGGCTACTCTATTTCTATAATGAAAAGCTGATTATTCCGCTTGTCGCCGCCAAGCTACTGACCGAGGCTTCAATCTTCCTATTCAGCTATTGGGCGCAACGGAGGTTTGTGTACTGAGGGTTTGGGTACTGAGGGTTTGGGTACTCTGGGGAAGGTTACGTTCTCTCGACTGCTTATGCTTGTGTGGTGAGCAATTGGGAATTTGTGAAGCAATAATTGGACACTTGTGGAGCACTTTTCGGACACTTATTGAGTACTAATCGGATACTTGTGGAGCTTCTATCGGGCACCTATGGAACTGCTCCTCGAACACATATGGAGCACCTATTGGGCACCTATTGAGCACCTATCGGACACAGATGACACTAATCGCAGTATTATTCCACTTTTGGTATGCTAACGGACCCCATTGCCGCTATTGGTAAGAAAGGCACCACATATGAGCCTCTTTTTGTGGGATAGCGTCTGTGGGGTCCGAAACCCTGCTCAAAACGCTGGAAATTTGCAAATAACGTCAGCTGAGTCCGAATTCACCGAGAAGGATACCGTTGATAGAATTCGCATACAAAAAAGCTAATGCTTCCTTCCAATAATGTATACAAAATCACATTATCTTTGCTCAAAAATTCAGAACGTCATACACTCATCTTCTCCCCCATATATATAAATGGAATAGTCCCGGACGTTGTCGCGGAACCTTTGCAGCCCTGTCAGAATAGGTTGCAGCATAAGCCCAAGCTGGAGGGAGAGAAAGATTCATACCAAGCGAAGAAATTAATGCGCTAGAGCGGGCCATTGCCGAGATTACGGAATAGCCACTGGCTTCGGTTTAGATTTTTATCCCATGCGTTATGAAATATGCCCCGCAGATATTATTTATACATTCGGCGCTTATGGAATGCCTACACGATTTGGACACTGGAGTTTTGGAAAAACCTTTCATAAAATGAAATCCCAATACGATTTCGGACTGAGCAAAATATACGAGCTCGTTATTAACTCCAACCCTTGTTATGCCTTCCTGCTGGATGGAAATTCACTGATTCAGAATAAGCTGATCGTTGCCCATGTGCTAGCGCACTGTGATTTTTTCAAAAATAATATGCGTTTCTCCATGTCCAACCGAGATATGGTCGAGAGCATGTCAGCTACAGCAGATCGGATTGCCGGTTATTCTGTAACTTACGGAACTGATGCTGTGGAGAGCTTCATCGATTCAGTGCTGGCTATCCAGGAGCATATAGACCCCAGTCTGATCCAGCCACGCAAGCTGGGCAAAACTCACCTACTGGAAGCTAAGATGAAGGAGCTCAAAGACGCCCCTCCAGGCGGCTCGAAATCATCCAATCCTTATGACGAATTATAGAATTTAGATAAAAGCAATACCGGGCCACAGGAAGCAACCTCTGGAAACCGTGCTTTCCCCCCTGAGCCAGAAAAAGATATGTTCTGGTTTATCCAGCAATATTCCACTGTTTTGGAGGATTGGCAGCGTGACATTATGACGATGCTCCATGACGAAATGCTCTACTTCTGCCCACAGATGGAGACGAAGATCATGAACGAAGGCTGGGCTTCGGTCAGCTAAGGTGCTTACGCAAAAAGGCTCTCTACAAACGATGAAGCATCGTTTATGGAGAGCTTTTTTATTTCAGATTCATCCCCTTCGTGGATTGTGTCCGATTGGCCGCTTCTCTTTTTCCAAAACTATTTCAATCAATGCTAGCTGAGTGTTGGATTTGCAACAATTCAATAAAATTGATGGTTTGTTTAGTAGATTAATCGTTTTATACTAACTTTAACAACAATTGTTGTAAACATAAAAGAATAGAGGAGATTATTATCACTAAGGTATTATTTATTACAGCAAATCCAAATGACGAAAATCGTTCGTTTAGTATGGCAGCAGGAAAGGCATTTATTGAAACATATAAAGAGACAAACCCAACGGATGAAATCGTGACATTGGATTTATTCACAGAAGATATTCCAAATTTAGATGCAGATGTTATGAGTGGTTGGGGGAAACTTCGTGCAGGACAGCAAATTGACACTCTTTCAACTGAGGAATTAGCGAAAGTTAGTCGCCTAAACGAAATTCTCGATCAATTTATTGCAACGGATAAAATGATATTCGTAACGCCGATGTGGAACTTCTCATTCCCATCCGTTGTGAAAACATACATCGATGCCGTAGCTGTACCTGGTAAGACGTTTAGATATACGGAGACTGGTGCTGTTGGCTTACTTCATGATAAGAAAGTGCTTCATATTCAAGCTCGCGGTGATTTTTATTCAGAAGGTCATTTAGCAGATGAAGAGCTAGGCGACCGATATTTAAAACATATTATGAACTTCATGGGTATTACTGAATATGAAGGTTTATTTATTGAAGGTCAAGCTAAAATGCCAAATAATGCTGAGAAAATTAAAGCAGCAGGCATCGAGCGTGCCAAGCAATTAGCACAAAGCTTCTAATCGTTTATTATCTTTATACTGCACTTCGTAGTCCATACAAAAAATGGACCATGAAGTGTTTTTTTTTTTCGAAGATTTTTTCTGTTATAATGGGGTCACCCATTAATCCAACAAGTGTCAAAAAGTATTAGTATTTTAAGAAGGAAGGTACAAATGAAAAAACAAGATCCACGGATTCAACGAACAAGAGAAAATATCATGAATGGTTTTATGAGACTGATTAAACAAAAAGATTTTAGTGATATTACCATTAGTGATATTACACAAGAAGCAGAGATTAACCGTTCAACATTTTACTATCATTTTGTGGATAAATACGATTTAATCGATGTGATTCAAAGAGAAGTTCTTACGAAAGAAATTTTTAATGAAGTAGCCTTACAAGAAGTCATCAATGAACAAACAATTATTATGTCCCTCCAAGCTATTATGAGTTCTCAAATAAATTTATCCTTACAATGTCAACATGCTCTTGAAGAATTCAAATCGAAAATGGACTATGAAATTAAACAACGATTGACGGAAACACTTCAAGCTTTATTAGATAAAGAGCATGGTGTGAAGGAAGAACATTATTTACTGGCTACATTTTGGAGTTGGGGCATCTACGGGGTTGCAATGGCTTGTGTAGAGGGGAAAGAAACTTTGCATACGGCGGTAAACCGTTTGACAAATATCATTTTAGGCTAGTATAGAAACCATTCTATAAATTCTCCACCCCATAGTTTCTTCTTTACTTCAAGACGCCTTGAAAATCTCTCTCGCTGTTATACTTTTCGTTTGTATTATCTTTGTTGGAGAAGAAGCGAATGACTTCAGTCATTTTCAACAATGAAGGTGTCCTGTCTCAACTTCAGCAAGCTCAGAAGGATCGCAAGGATGGAATTTCCACATACAGTGACAGCGAGGAAGAATTCGCCGAATTTCTGAATGAGGAATCATCTATTTATAAATACGTTTGGGTGGTGGCTACGATAGTTCCCCCGTCATATTGCCTCCCCTCCTCCCATATACATAGTATGAATAGCATTTTTCGATACAGGTATCCGCATTTCATATAGGTTCTGCCCCATACAGGCGGTGCCCAGAGTAGGAAGGAGAGAAAGATTCATGCCAAGCGAAGAAATTAATGCGCTAGAGCGGGCCATTGCCGAGATTACGGAAATAGCCACTGGCTTCGGTTTAGATTTTTATCCCATGCGTTATGAAATATGCCCCGCAGATATTATTTATACATTCGGCGCTTATGGAATGCCTACACGATTTGGACACTGGAGTTTTGGAAAAACCTTTCATAAAATGAAATCCCAATACGATTTCGGACTGAGCAAAATATACGAGCTCGTTATTAACTCCAACCCTTGTTATGCCTTCCTGCTGGATGGAAATTCACTGATTCAGAATAAGCTGATCGTTGCCCATGTGCTAGCGCACTGTGATTTTTTCAAAAATAATATGCGTTTCTCCATGTCCAACCGAGATATGGTCGAGAGCATGTCAGCTACAGCAGATCGGATTGCCGGTTATTCTGTAACTTACGGAACTGATGCTGTGGAGAGCTTCATCGATTCAGTGCTGGCTATCCAGGAGCATATAGACCCCAGTCTGATCCAGCCACGCAAGCTGGGCAAAACTCACCTACTGGAAGCTAAGATGAAGGAGCTCAAAGACGCCCCTCCAGGCGGCTCGAAATCATCCAATCCTTATGACGAATTATGGAATTTAGATAAAAGCAATACCGGGCCACAGGAAGCAACCTCTGGAAACCGTGCTTTCCCCCCTGAGCCAGAAAAAGATATGGTCTGGTTTATCCAGCAATATTCCACTGTTTTGGAGGATTGGCAGCGTGACATTATGACGATGCTCCATGACGAAATGCTCTACTTCTGGCCACAGATGGAGACAAAAATCATGAACGAAGGCTGGGCTTCCTACTGGCATCAGCGCATCGTTCGCGAACTAGATCTGACCGAAGAGGAAACTGTGGAATATGCAAAATTGAATTCATCCGTCGTGCAGCCCTCACGGCAAAGCCTGAATCCTTACTATCTGGGGCTGAAAATCTTTGAAGACATCGAACGCCGCTGGGACCGTGAGAAAATCTTTGAAGTACGTGAGTTGGAATCCGATACCTCCTTTATCCGCAGCTATCTGTCGAAGGAATTGGTGAACGACCTCGATCTTTATGTTTTTGAGAAAAAAGGCCCCGAATGGAAAATCACCGATAAAGCATGGGAAAATGTACGAGATCAACTGGTGCTCGCCCGGGTCAATGGCGGGTCTCCTTACTTGGTCATTGAGGACGCAGACTTCGAGAAGAATGGTGAATTATTTATAACTCATCGCTATGAAAGCATCGAGCTGGATCTGAAGTATCTGGAGCGCACACTCCCTCACATCTACTCTTTATGGGGGCGGACGGTTCATCTACAGACGGTTGTGGAAGACAAAAAGGCGCGTTTTTCATACGATGGCAAAAAGGTGCAGCGGAAGTTTATTTAAACTAAAAAAGCAGCAGACCTAAACGGGTATTAACACCCTGGTCTGCCGCTTTTTGCTATGACTAAAATGAGGATTCAGATTCTTTTAACGACTTCGAGAAATATTTTGGAGCCTCAACAAATCCTTGCCGGGCATAAAATCTATGCGCATCAGTTCTTCTAGAATGACAATGAACCTGAATTTTATCACAGTTTCTTTTTCTAGCTGAATCAGCGCAATACTCCTCAAGCTTTCGTCCAATTCCTTTGCTCCTAATGGAATTACTCACCACAAGATAACTTATAATTGCAGTCTCTCCTACCAGACCTAATTGGGGTATGTAATGCATGGAAATACAAGCTACCACTTTATCATCTTCCTCAAAAACCAATAATTCCTCGTCCGGATGCAGGATTAGCTTTTCTATTTTTTCTTGCATGAACACTTCTGTATCCGGATATCCCAACTGTTCTAATAATTCCGCTATGTCTTTCCAGTCATCAGCTCTCGCTTCTCTAATCATCTGCCCCACTCCCCGTTATTTTCGAATTACCTTTCTAATTGACTCTATTACACTACGGAAGATGATACTCGTCAAACATAAACTGATTAGATAAAAAAACACCCCAAAAGTATCATTGGTTTCCATATGGAGGTTCCAATGTTTTGGGGTGCAAATTCAATCATATACCCGATAAGATTAAGATGATAAGACTGAGCATTGTTTGAACAATTGATATATTTTATTAAGAGTCTTCCGGTAAATAAAGCCGAAGTTCATTATGGCACTAGAATATTTAATAGATTCGGGTCAGACTGACCCTTAGCAAGGGTGAAGGTATAGTTAAATGGGATTTGATCTTCACCGTTAAATAAACTATTCACTTGATAAGTACCCTCTGGCAAAAACAACTTAAACTCCCCTGAGAATATAGGGGCTGTGTAAAAAGACTGAGAACCATCTTTATTATTTTTATAAACAGTTATCGATCCATATCTAAAGATTCTTCCATCTGCATTTTTTATCGTTCCGTTGTATCCTTTCGGTATTGTAATGGCTAATGGATTTGGTGTGGTCTTTCCATTATTCACTGTAAATCTATAGTCAATTGAAATCCGACTTGACATATTAACAGGATAGAAACCATCGGCTTGATAAGAACCGTCAGGTAAAAATAAGCTATAATTCCCCCCGTAAATTTGAGCATAATAAATACTTAATTCTGGAGTATCTGTTCTATGCACCATAAGTGTTCCAGAAGGAACTGCTACCCCTTCCGAATTAACTATAGTCCCCTTGATTTTTGAAGGAATGACTATATCAATTTGACTTGGCTCAGTCAGCCCATTAACAATTTTGAATGTGTAATATAGTGAAATTTGCTCTTCAGTAGCATAATTATTCTGGTTTTTATTAGATAGTCTCCATCCGGTAAATACAAAGTGAATTTACCATCTTTGATCGGCGCACTGAACCCGACAGATAAATTAGGTTCTATTCTTAAAATTGATAACGAACCATTACTTATTGAGGTACCATCTTGATATTTTATAGTTCCTTCATGCCCCTCTGGAATTACAATATCAAGCGAGCTAGGAATAGGTTTCTCATCAGATATCTTAAAGGTATAGAAAAGCGAAATAAAATCTGAAGAATTCAAATCAGATACTTTTGTGATCTGGTAATCCCCATCGTACAAATTAATACTGAATTTCCCGTCAACCAATTTAGTCTCATAACCAATAGTCATATTATCTTGAACTTTACTTATATAAAGAATACCCTCTTTAAATATTTCCTTCCCATCTGCACGTATAATAGTTCCATTTACATTATACTGTTCTGGTTGCGGTGTTGGCCCTGGCGGTGTCGGTTCCGGAGTAAAAGTCGGCACCATTGTCGGAATTGGAGACAACGTTGGCAGTGGAGTCACGTCTGGCGTTGCTGATGGCGTGACTGTCGGTGTTTCTGTTGGTGTCGCTGTTGGCGTTGCTGTTGGCGTTGCTGCTGGTGTCGCTGTTGGCGTTGCCACTGGTGTCGCTGTTGGCGTTGCCGCTGGTGTCGCTGTTGGCGTTACTGTTCCATCTGATGTTCCCGGGGACACTGGTGAAATTGGTGTTGTTACTGCTGGTGCCTGTGTAGGTGTTGCTGCCGGTCTATTTACACCACCAATATTCACATTCACATTTGATGGGACATCTTTTCCAGCTTCTAAATTGCGTGGAGCATGTTCCATAGTAATTCCAGATGCATTTATAACCGCTTGATCAATAGTCCCATTCCCTACAACATTCGTGCTAGCGTTCATAATCAAAGAAAGGATACTAGCCCCATTGTTTAGCTTATTTCCACTTGCATCTTTATTAAAACTAAAATTTTGAACGCTGCCTTGTGGCAATCCAATATTGATATTTTGCGCCAAAACAATTACATTCTTAAAGCTTCCAAGCAAACTCATCTGCGAGTCTTTAGGAAGCGCTTTGGATAGAGTAACTGTATGAATAGTAGCCCCGCTAGAAGATTGGATTGTTGCAGGGGATTGAACTTGAATATCACTAATAACTGTAGAGCCTTCAACAACAATTCTAATAATCCCTGTCTTCTTATCAATGATCACCGAGGTTAGTCTAGCATTCTCAAAATGAACACTATGCGCTCCCCCACCGCTAACCGTAGTAACACCGTTAACAGTAACATTTTTTAAAAACACTTCTCCCTCAGCAATTCCTTCTGCTAGTAATAAGTTCCCTAAGATCGTCATGTTTTGTAGAGTTACATCAGAAGAGTTGATGATTACGTTTTGGCTTACTTTCTCTTCCCCTGTTGCAGGACCATAAGTACCCGCTATATCGTAAGAGAGGGTTCCAATTGAAGATTCACCCTTGATTGTTAAAGATCTGTCCAAAATTACAACAGCCTCAGCACGAGTAGTAAACGATTCTGGATGAAAGGTGTTGTCCGAATAACCCGACATAATACCCTTATCGTATACAGAGCCGATAGCTATTTTACTCCATAAAGGGCTTGTTGATGTGTCGCTAAATTTATTAGCAGAATCGGAGGAAGGCAGTGCTAGTAATTTACTAACAATCACTGCAAACTCTTGACGTGTTACCTTTTTATTAGGTCCAAAGGATCCATCTGAATAACCTTGTATGTAACCAGCAGCATTTGCCGCTAAAAGACTAGAATAATACCAATCTGAAGCTTTTACATCTTTAAAAGAACGCTCCCCCAACTCAACAAATCCAAATGACTTATTGATTAATGCAACCAATTCAGCCCTAGTAATCGAATGGTCAGGTTTAAAACCCCCGTCTGGATAACCTGATATTAGCCCCTTCTCCATCCATTTAGAAATTTGCGCTTCCGCCCAACTCCCTTGAATATCTGAAACCTCACTTGCGAAAACAGTACCTAAAGGTAATGATGTTAAACAAACAATAAGCATGAATACAATAGCTTTTTTAGATAAAATCTTTTTAATAACCACGTTTCTCCTCCTACTTATCTACGAAATGAACTACGAACCACTTCTAATCCCTTAACTTCTAGTACAATAGTGCTAGATAATTCATAGAGATCATATCATATTGTTTTTTACATGGTTGTCTCTTTTTGTCGAGAGTAAGCAGATTTTATGTCTAAAAAATCCACCTAGGGATAGTCCTTTTAATCATTAAAAAAAGCCCGCAACTTAACCGTTGCGGACCTCCATCGACACCCTCATATCAACTTAATAACTGCACATGGCAAATGCTCAGGTGAACGTAACGTAAGGAAGTTTGAAAATGTAGGCGCGTAGCGTTCGCCTTTGTCAGCGACCTAAAGTCCAAACATTTCTGAAATTACAATTATCACCGCGCGGTCTTTGCCCTTATCGACTATTCAGTCAACTTTTTCACAGGAACGTAAATCTCCATCACTGTATCTGGCCGCGAATGGCAGCGTTCATCGTAAAACTCAAAATCCAGCTTAGTCTCGTCATAAACGTAACCACTGTCCTTAAACCATTCTTCGAAGATGTACTTCCAGCTGCTTTTTATGACTTGGGCAAACTCTATTTGCTCTGTATCCGTTGAAGTATCCACTGGAGGTGTTGTAAACACGGCATATTCGGCTTCTGGCACATCCATCGTCAACATATCAGCTTCTACCTTGGAGTAGTCCTCAACAATAACACCCAAAAGATAGGTGGCATTGCCGTTATCTGAAGACGGAATACATAAACCAACTTCTCCGTGTTTAGGCGGGTTTAGTATTTTATACATTTTGGACTCCAGGTTTTCACCCTCATAATGGCTCCAAAAAGAAGCAATATCCTTAGTGTACATACTACCCGCAACATTAGTTTGGATACCATAACCAGCCACCTTAAAAGCAGGCTTACGAACAAAAACAGGATTCATAATATAACCTCCGATATCAAATATTGAATTTCCTTTACTAAACCCATCCATCCGTGCCGCATATTGTGTCGGACTATAACCAAAGGTTTTGCGAAAAGCTTTAGTAAAGCCACTTTGTGTTTCAAAACCATAGTCCAGCGCAATATCAATGATCTTTTTTCCAGCAAATAATTCAATTGAGGCTAAGGATAATTTTCGGCTCCGCACATATTCCATCACAGACATTTCTTTGCACAAGCTAAACACTCGGCAAAAATGATACACCGAATATCCGACCTCCGTCGCTATTTCTTCAACCGTTATATTTTCTTTAATATGAGCTTCTATATATTCAACACATTTTTCTATATCTTTACTGTAATTCAAGTGCAGCACCAGCCTTTCCCCGTACGGTGATTTCATTATATCAACTGCGCTGGAAATGGACTGTTCCTGTTTTGCTGAGCTGCATTATTGCCTGTATAGAAAAACAGAGCAGTGATCCTCCATTTACAAAAGGATCACAACTCTGCGTATTCTTAGTCACCATCATTTTGGGTAAGCCTCGAAGTAGACAATGCTGGATCCACGTAACTACTTACTCTTCAGTTCTGTTGCTCCCAACGACTGACTAAAGGACCCAGATGAAGTTAATTGCAAAAACATCGCCTTTTGAGCGGAGTTTCGGACTCCAGTGCAGCTATTAGTCAAAAACGGCTCATATTTAGGGTTTTTCCTGCTAATAGCGACCATGGGGTCCGATAGCCTGCGAAATATGCTCAAAATCTACGTTTAGGGTCACCTGTGTCCTTTAGCAACTTCTTACGCACAACAGCCAAATTAGTCAGACGGGTTGCGGCGTTTAGATTAACATTAGGAGGGTAAAAGGAAGAAAATACAACATGGAAGGGCAAAAAAAGAGTGCTCCACAGCCATTTTCATGGCTTTTGGAACACCCCGCATAAATGAATTCTTTTTTAACGGTTAAGCAGACTTCCCACGTATTTCAGCAGCTCGTTGGCGCAAATTGGGCAGTAGTGATGTCCATCAATAAGTCTGGCGCATACCTCGTTAATTCGTTTGAGCTGACTTTCATCAGGTGTTTTGGACGAGGTGGTGATTTTGACAATATCTTTGAGATCTGTGAACAGCTTTTTCTCAATCGCTTCCCGCAGGCGGTCGTGGTTGTTGTACTCGAATTTCTTCCCTTTGCGTGAATACGCGGAAATCCGGATCAGGATTTCTTCACGGAACGCTTTTTTTGCATTCTCAGAGATTCCAATTTGCTCTTCAATCGAACGCATTAACCGCTCATCCGGCTCCATTTCCTCATCCGTCAGCGGATCACGAATTTTCGACCAATTGCAGAAAGCTTCGATATTATCTAGATAATTCTCAAAAAGTGTCTTCGCAGATTCCTCAAAGGAGTAGACAAATGCCTTTTGTACTTCGCTTTTCGCTAAAATATCATATTCCTTGCGGGCAATGGAGATAAAGTTCAAATAACGCTCCCGCTCCTCTTTTGTAATCGATGGATGCTGATCCAGGCCATCCTTTATCGCCCGCAGGACATCCAGTGCGTTCATGCACTGCAGATCTCCTTTGATCAGAGCGCTGGAAATGCGGTTGATAACATAACGCGGATCAATTCCGGACATGCCCTCATCTAAATACTCCGTTTGCATCTCTTTAAGATCGGCCTCTTTATAGCCTTCGACCTCTTCGCCATCGTACATCCGCAGCTTTTTGATCAGATCCATACCTTGTTTTTTGCTTTCTTTAAGACGGGTTAGAATGGAAAAAATAGCGGCGGCACGCAGCGCATGTGGTGCAATATGCACATGACTCATATCACTCTGGGCGATCAGCTTCGCGTAGATTTTTTCCTCCTCCGAAACTCTGAGGTTATACGGAACAGGCATAACAATCATACGGGATTGGAGCGCTTCATTCTTTTTATTAGAAATAAACGACTTATACTCGGTTTCATTTGTATGAGCAATTATCATTTCGTCCGCACTTATCAACGCGAAGCGGCCAGCCTTAAAATTGCCTTCTTGCGTCAGTGACAGCAGGTTCCATAAAAACTTTTCGTCGCATTTGAGCATTTCCTGAAATTCCATCAGCCCACGGTTAGCTTTGTTCAACTCCCCATCAAAACGGTAAGCGCGCGGATCAGATTCCGAACCAAATTCAGTAATGGTCGAAAAATCAATACTTCCTGTCAAATCGGCGATATCCTGAGACTTCGGATCAGAGGGACTAAAAGTACCAATCCCTACCCGCTCTTCTTCTGACAGAATAACACGCGTCACCTTAACCTGCTCAATGTCACCAGCATAATCATTTCTTAGACGCATCTGGCAGGATGGGCACAAGTTGCCCTCAATCCGTACACCAAGTTCCTTCTCAATCTCCGGACGGAGCTCCAGCGGGATCAAATGCAGCGGGTCCTCATGCATCGGGCAGCCTTCTATTGCGTATACCGCACCCGCATCTGTCCGCGAGTACTGTTCCAAACCACGTTTAAGCAGCGTGACCAGGGTCGATTTCCCCCCACTGACAGGTCCCATCAATAACAAAATCCGTTTGCGAACATCAAGCCGACGTGCTGCAGAGTGAAAATATTCCTCGACCAACTTTTCGACTGCACGATCAAGTCCAAAAATCTCCTGTTCAAAAAACTTATACCGTTTGCGTCCGTTTATGTCCTCTACGCCGTGCGACTTAATCATGTCATAAACGCGGGAGTGAGCGGTTTTTGCGGGAGAGGGGTCTTTTCTCAACAGTTCTATATACTGCTTGAAGGTGCCGCTCCACGCCAACCGGTCGTTCTCAGCCCGATACGAAGCTATACGCTCAAAAATGTCCATTGCTCGCTGCCTCCTCTTGCGCTCCTACTTGCTCTTCTACTTGCTCTCCTATAGCGTTAAAAAGTGTATTACATACCTATGCGGCAAGCGCGGAATAGTTGACCTCTTTTTTACTGTGCTATAATAGAGAATCAGAAAATGGCTGTAAAACCTTATTGGGAAACCCGAAAATAAAGGCCTACGGGAGTGACAAGATGGCGGTACGACATGAAACGGAGCTGTATGCTCCTTTGAAGATTTTTTTTGAAAAGCAGGGTTACAGCATCAAAGGTGAGGTTCGGACCTGCGATTTGGTGGGGATTCGGGAGGACGTTGAGCATCCTCTGATCGTGGAGATGAAAAAATCATTCAATCTCGCCTTGCTGCTGCAAGGGGTAGAACGGTTGAAGCTCAGTCCCACCGTCTATCTTGCAGTGGAACGTGTCCGTGATAAAAAAGGAGCGGTGAACCAGCGCTGGGGCGAGCTTAGCGGGTTATGCCGCCGGCTCGGTCTTGGGCTGATCACTGTTATCTTTTATAAGACCAAAGCACCGCTGGTCGAGGTGCTCGTAGAGCCAGACGAGAAGCCGCCTGCGCAGCGCAGCAATAAGCGGCGGCGCGAGCGCCTGCTCTATGAGTTCCGCGAGCGCAGCGGAGACTACAACACCGGCGGCAGCACGCGCGTCAAGCTCGTGACAGCCTACCGCGAGAAAGCGCTGCGTGTCGCGCTTTCTCTGCAAGCAGCGGAGGCGGACGCCGCCGCCGCTGCGGAGAAGGCAGCTGCGAAGGCTTCGCTCGCAGCTGCCAAACGTTCAGCGGCGGGCACCGCTGAACAGGTTCCGGCGCTGAGCTCAGCGCCGGAGAGCCGTGCTGCCGGGGACACGGCAGCACGGGAGGCGCTGGCGGTAGGCACGCGAAGCGGTGCCCCTAGCGCTGCCTCAAGCACGCTTCCAGCGGCCGTATTGGCCGCAGGAAGCGCTCCCCGCTCGGCCGGCATCACTCCGGCCGAGCTGCGGAAGCGTAGCGGCGTACCCACCGCCGCCGCTATGCTTCAGAATAACTACTACGGCTGGTTTCACCGGGTAAGCCGTGGGCGTTACACCCTAACCCCAGCCGGTCATGCGGCGCTGGTGGAATATGCCGCGATAACAAGCGGCGTACCCAATAACAGCAATCATCCCATTAATTAGCTAACCTAGCCTGGACAGTACTTCTATCGACTATTTCTTTTTAGTCGGGTCTTATTCTTTTAGCTCGGTTCTAATCATTTACTCAGACTTTAAACTTATTATTCTGATGCACACATAACATGTGTAAATAACGCCAAAAAGCATCCCAACTACGGGATGCTTTTTCGTATGTCTAATCTTATTTAAATCCTATCTCTGTGCATTCCATGTTCTTAACTTACACTTAACATATTATTATCTGGTGCGTACCAAGCTCTTACTACACTCATATCACATTTAGATTACATTTTTAACACACTAGTATCTCATACGTACCATGTCTTATTTTACTCATATCTCATTAGTACTCATACGTTACTATTCGAATTACATTCTTCCCGCGTGTTTAACTCGCTCTTCCCACGTTCGTAAATCATTCTCATCACATTAGTAACTCATTCGTACCACGTTCATATCTCACTCGTATCACGTTCATGTCTCATGCGTACCTCATCCAGCTCTACTTGACTGTACTTAACTAACTTATTTACAATCTTCGAACACGAGCGCTATTTACTAATTACTATTTTCTCTACTCTTGCTTTAACAAGCTACTCTTGCTGAATCATTCAAAGCAAAATAAGCTTTAAAAACACCATTCCGAAAAAGGCACACTAAGTTATTAGGGAAATCCTCCCCAATATTCTTCGATTCACACGCTAAAAACTGCATTTTAGGGAATTCCTCCCTGATTTTCGCCAGATTTACCCCTAAAACGGGGAATCCCTTGATTTTTTAGGGAGAAATTCCCTAAACAGTCCATTTTAGAGTTCAAATCGACCAGTTTTAGGGAGGATTTCCCTAATTAATCTCTCATCACGAACTTCATCTTGCCCGACTTGTAATTCTGTCCTTGTTTTAGCTCTAAAAGTGTCTTGTGTTTTCATCATGTCATTCATTTCAATCATTTCATTCCCAACTTTCATTCCACTACCTAACTCCGTGCTGTGAACTCCTTAACCGCTTCGCTCATCAGATTCATGCCAAGCAGCAGCTCATCACGGCCGGGATGGCTAAAGTTAAGGCGAAGGTGATTGCTGACTCCATCTACACTACATAACGGACCTGGCAAAAAAGCCACTCCCTTACCTAGCGCACATTTGAGCAACGCCATAACATCCATTCCCTCTGGTGGTGCGACCCACAGGAACATGCCTCCTGATGGAAGGTCATAGGAGCTGCCCTTCCAAGCAGGCCGCTTGAGCAGTTCCACCATAAGCTTCAGACGGGTGTTATACTCTCGATTCAGCTGCGCGATATGCTCACGCAGATCAAACGCAGACACATCCAATAAATGATGCAGCAGCCGCTGATTTAATGCGCTCGACTGCCAATCGGCCATCTGCTTAGCCGCAGACATCATTCTGATCAAGACTCGGCTGCCTGCCGCCCAGCCCGTCCGCAGCGCGGGCGCAACGGTCTTGCTGAACGAACCGATATAAAGTACGTGTCCGCCATCGCTGATATTTTCCAGTGCATACAAAGACGGATATCTTTTAGCCTTGTGTTCACCCTGCTTCTGGAAGTGCAAATCCCCATAAGAATCATCTTCCACAATCAAGATGTTATATGCGATACATAAATCCAATACTTCGCGGCGTCTCTCCAAACTCCATAAAATGCCGCTTGGATTGGTAAAGCTAGGGGTTGCGAACAGCATTTTCGGCTTATGCAGCTCGATCTGGCTCCGCAAATGCTCCGGATCAAGCCCGTCCAAATCACCCTGTACAGGAATAATAACGGCCCCCTGCATCCGAAGAGTCTGCAAAAATCCTGGAGAGGTCGGATTTTCTACTAATACACGATCTCCTGGATCAATATACACCCGCGACAACAAATCAATGGCTTGCTGGCTACCCGTTGTTAGCAGAACTCCACCTTCAACAACATTTACCCCTTTTTCTTTAAGCCAATCCCCTGCAAGCCACTCCCGAAGCGGTCCGTACCCTGCAGGATCACCATATTGCAGTGCTCCCGCATCTGCTGAAATCACCGTAGATGCTGCTTCAGCAAGCAGTGACAATGGGAATAGTTCTTCCGCTGGTAATTCTTCAGCTAGCGATATCATGGAGCTTCTCCGTGTTTGGGTGCGGATACTAAGAAGCGATGACGACAACAATGTGTGTGCGCGAGCAGAAAATTCGTAAATCATGCGAAATCCCCCTTCCCTGTTACCAAGTAGAAACGGCTTCGTCATCCTCATCCAAGGATGGGATGGTTACCCATTCAACATGATATTCTTACTTCTACTCCAAGAATATTCCACCCCATACGTCATTATGTCGTAAAGCGTGGGTTAGGCGTAGATTTGCCTGTTTTGTCTTGAGAAGAGCGCGAATTTCTCAATCGCTTGTGCCCGGGTCGAAACATCGAGCTTTACATAGATTTTGCGCAAATAATTATCAATGGACCGACGGCTTACCGCAATTTCAAGCGCAATTTTATCGTAGGTAATCCCTTGAACAATTCGCTCCATGATAAACATCTCTGTCTCCGTCAGTTGCAGAACATCATCTAATCCTTTAAATGTCGAAATCGGCCAAGCTCCTTTTTCAATCCATTCCAACGGCATTGAAAGAAAACCCTCCCGTAAACCCAGGATCAGCTGTAAAAGCTGACGGGGAGAAGCTCCCTTCGAGAATATCCCGCTGGCTCCTAGTTCTACGAGGGGCTGAAGCAGTTCTCGCCCGTCTTCGTCTGTCATCACGACAAAATGTGAGTTTGGTGAGCTTTTTTTCATATTTAACAGCACACTCTCAATATTCCCCTCAGGCATATGATAATCTACTAGCACTAGCTCGGGATTTTTTTCCCTTACGATGGTAGCGCCTTCGTCCCAAGTGGAATACATTCCCAGAACCTTAAGCCCCTCTTCCTCTTCCAAAATCAATTTTGTCCCCAGCATACTTGTAGGATGACACCCCACAATGACCACCTGCCAAACCTTCATCATTAATGCCCTGACCCCCTGCTCTATATATAATCATCTAGAAAGGAAAGCGCCGCAGCGTTTCCGGTTAAAACGCAAGCAAGGCTGTATGATGACTTGTCTGTATAATCTCTAGCTGGTTACCTTGTGTACGTCTATCAGAATTCCAATCTATAGAAATTGTATCGCAGTAGTTTAATAGGATGCAATTACTTTTTCTAGTTTTCATACTCTCTTACATTTTTGCGAATCTTGTCAAAGTCTGATAGAATGGGGACTTGAAAAAAAGACCAACCCGAGGTGATAAAATGCAACCGCTAGCGGAAACGTCCCCGGTACGCTCGCGCTCTACTACTGCGAGAAACGGCCCTTCCGTAAAATGGTTTTTACTGTTCTGGATTATGATGATCGGACTCGGCGTATATGCTGTATACAGCTACACGAACCATCTGAAGCAACAGGTGCTTACCGAACTTAGTACTCAGAGCCAGCAGCAGCTTACCGTTTTGAAGACCGACTATGAAGCAAAAATTGCCGTTCTCTCTGAAGAAGTGAAGGAATTGCAGAATACAGTGCAAAGCTTTAACGAACTATTAACCTTCACTAAAGATAATGCTAGTGCCAAGACAGATAACAGCAACAAGCTATATACGCAATTGAGTGAGGTAAGCAAACAGTTAGAAGCTTTGAAGAAAGAAATGGATCTGATCAAATGATGACGCCAGTCAAAAGAGTAAACCGCTTCTTCATGCTTCTAACTGCACCGTTCATAGGCTTGTTTATTTGTATGTCGTGGTATCGACCACCGCTACAGCTAGACCTTGATGTAGGACAATTCACACCAAGCGCTGGGCCAGTGAATGAAACAGCTTCCTTAAAAAAAGAGCTGACGCTGGCAGAGGCCTCCGCAGCTTACACCATTGATGCTGTCAGTGCTAGTGCCAAGCTATATAAAGAGACTACCACTACGATGAATAAGCTGGTCGAAACAGCACAGACTCAGGCGACCCGGCCTGAACTGATCTATAACCGCAGGATTTCAGCCAAGCTTGGTATACCTTCAGAGATCGTTACTAGCGACCGTATAAGAGTTGAGTTATATCGATTGAATCCAGGAAACTACAAAGCTTATGCGTTGAAAATCAAATTGAAGGACCCGACCGCTATGAAGATGAGCTTGGCGGAGACAGCCTCCGGTGCGGAAACTACTATGCATGCCGTACAGCGTAATGGTGCCATTGCTGGTATTAATGCGGGCGGCTTTGCAGATCAATCCGGAAAACGTTATCCCTTAAGCACAACTGTAGTAGATGGAAAGTATTTATACGGTTTTGAGCCGACGTACAAGGACCTAAGTTTTGTTGGGCTGAACAAATCCGGGCAATTAATCGGCGGGAAATTCTACAGTCGCGCACAATTAGATCAGCTAGATCCGGTATTCGGCGCCACCTTTGTGCCTGTCCTCCTTAAAAACAACATCAAAACACCCATACCCGAAAAGTGGAAAACATCCCCTAATCGGGCACCACGTACCGTGATCGGCAAATATAAAGATGATCAGATCCTGCTTTTTGTAGCGGATGGATATAATGAGTATGGCAGCTCTGGTGCACAGCTGGAGGAGATTCAGAACAAATTATCGAATATGGGTCTCGTAGATGCTTATAATTTAGATGGTGGTGGCTCTTCCTCATTGATCTTTAACGGAAGAGTTATCAATAAACCATCTGATGGAAATCTAAGAGCTGTGCCCACGAATTTTCTGTTTTTTAAATAATATAGTAAATTGTCTATGTAACATATCACATTTGCGTTTATTTTTATTAAATTGCAGGTTATAATCTTGATAACGAATACATTCGCTATTGGAGGTGCCAGTATGTCGTTCTCATTAACCTTTTGGATCGTAATGTTCGTATTTGTGTTATTTACGGTCGGCATCCTTACCTCATCTTACAACGACGACAAAACAAAAGGCCTATAAAGCCGATATGTCCCTGCAGCCACTTGGTGCGGGGGCATTTTTTGTATACATAAAAAAACTGCCCCCAAGTAGAAGAGTTCTACGAAGAGGACAGTTTTTTTATAAGCTCTTGGCTGTCAAAATTCAAAATATGTACTTCTTAGGCATGTCTTGGCAATTGAGTCATTTCCGAAAGGCATGCAGAACAAATATAACGATCTTTATATTCGCTTACACCATCCATCGATCCACAGAAAACACATTTTGGACGGTAACGCTCCAAGATGATATGGTCACCCTGTACCAAAATTTCAACCGGGTCGCCTTCATTCATCTGATACCTTTTACGCAGGGACTTAGGCAGAACAATTCTACCCAACTGATCCACTTTGCGAACTACACCAGCAGGTTTCATAACTAACGTACACCTCTCCTGTTCAAGAAAAATTATTTAGTAGCTACTACTTATTTCGGCTCTTTCAATATATTTCGTTACCTAATTGTCGAATCCTGCTGAAAAAAATAAAAAATTTGTCTTTTTTTAAATAAGATTAGGGAAATCCAATTGTCGAAGCGCCTCGTACACAATAATTGCTGCCGAATTGGATAAATTCAGAGATCTCACAGCATCACTCATTGGCATGCGCATTTTTGTTTCTTTACCTGCTTCTAGAATCTCTGCAGAAAGCCCCTTCGTTTCCTTGCCAAAAACAAAAAAATCGCCATCTTGGAACTCAAAGTCGCTGTATCTTTTCTCTGCTTTCGTCGTTGCGTAAAAGAAACGCCCCTCGCTATATTTCTCCAAAACCTCAGCAAAGGAGTCGTGATATTCAATAGTAACAGCATGCCAATAGTCTAATCCTGCTCTTTTTAATGTAGCATCGTCTGTACGGAATCCGAGTGGACGAACCAAGTGAAGATGAGTGCCGGTAGCGGCGCAAGTACGCGCAATGTTGCCAGTATTGGCCGGAATTTCCGGCTCGACTAATACGATATGGAGTGCCATTATATGGTTCCTTCCTCTCTAAAGGCTTAATAGCCAGATGTTTTACTCTAGTGCCTAACCATAGCTTCTCCAAACAAACTGAAAACCTTCCACCAAGAAGGCGGAAGGTTATAGATAGAATTCATTAACCTTGAGTTTGCCGGAAATGGTTCATGAAATCGGATAGTGCTTTTACACTTTCGTAAGGAACTGCATTGTAGATGGAAGCACGCAAGCCCCCAACACTGCGGTGACCCTTTAAGCCGACAAAACCTTCCAGTTCAGCAGCTTTGACAAACTGCTTTTCGAGTTCTTCTGATTGCATCCGGAAAGTAACGTTCATAATAGAGCGGCTGCCTTGTTCTGCAACACCACGGTAGAAACCGTCACTTCCATCGATGTGATCATATAACAGACCCGATTTTTCAAGGTTCTTGGAATGGATGCCAGCTAAGCCGCCTTGCTCCTCAATCCATTTTAATACTTCGTTCACCATATATACAGAGAAAGATGGAGGTGTATTGTAAAGAGAGTTATTCTTATAATGAGTGCTGTAACGCATGATAGTAGGAATGTTAGAAGGTGATTCTGCAAGCAATTCTTCTTTCGCGATAACTACAGTCACGCCTGAAGGTCCAAGGTTCTTTTGTGCTCCGGCATAGATCATTCCGAATTGGTTCACATCGATTGGACGGCAAAGTATATCACTGGACATATCCGCGATTAACGGAATCGAGCCTGCATCCGGAAATTCTGCATATTGCGTTCCTTCAATGGTCTCGTTGGAAGTAACATGAAGGTAAGCAGCATTCTCCGCAGCTTTGATCGAACTTAATTCAGGTATAGCCAAGAATTTCTTATCTTCGGAAGAAGCAGCAACATGAGCGCCTCCTACCAATTTGGCTTCTTTATAAGCTTTATCTGCCCAGCTACCTGTCATTACATAGCTACCTACTTGGCCTTCGGAAATCAAGTTCATAGGGATCATTGCAAACTGCGTGCTTGCTCCGCCTTGTAAGAACAATACCTTATAGCCCTTCGGATTGCCGAGGAGCGAAAGCAGACGTTCCTGCGCTTCGTTATGCACGGATTCGTAAATGGCACCACGGTGCGACATCTCCATGATAGACATTCCACTTTCCCGGAAATCAACAAACTCCGCTTGTGCGCGTTCCAGTACCGTAAGCGGCAATGCTGCCGGTCCGGCATTAAAATTGTATGCTCTCTTATTCAAAACTGCTCCCCACCCTTTCTCTCCTATCAATATGGATATGGTTATGATAGCAATATTCTCCCGCACCAGCAAGTATAATTATTCACATAAAAGGTTAAGACGGTACTCATTTCGCAGTGAAAAACCGGTAAGATCGGCGCCAGCTCTTGCTTTGACGCGGTAAAAGACTAATGTTCACAAATACTTCAGGAGAGACTACATGACCTTCTCCCCACAGGGCCATACGTTCTACTGGAAAGTCCCCACTCTCTCGCACGCCTGTTCCACTAGGCTTATGAACCAACTCCCAGGTGAACTCATTTTCCTGACCTTCCCAACCGCTCAACTTGCAATAAAAGGGTTTATCCGGTTCCTTTGACCAAGTAAGGGTATTCCCGGATACCTCTAGCAATTCTTTCGTATAGGAGGATTCTGGTTCTACTACCTTGATTTCCCTCGGAAGACGCAGTTCGAAATCCTGCCCAATATTCAACCCGTCGATTCCGATGAAGTTGTGAATATATTCCTCCGTATGGAAAGGCTTCTGCCCTTTGTTATGCAATTCATATGCAATTATTAATAGATCCCCCTGTAAAGAAATCGTTTTGGTTAGCTGCACAGCATATCCGTTGCTTTCCATTGGGTGGATCGTATAGGTGACCGCATCATTCCCTGCTTCGACATCCTTACTAAAAGAGGTTAAGGGGAACTCCTCATTGAAACTGTATAATGGGGAATTTCCTTTTTGTAATAATCCGACTCCGATTTTTGGAAACCAGCCTCCGATTGGTGCTTCATCATATCCAATTGCCCGGGAAATGCCAAACTCATTACAAAGCCCCTTGCCTCCAGTTCCTTCGCCTGGCTTCAAGCTTTCCGGCACACAAAACGTATGTTTCCCCTCTTCTAATGTCACCTGTGTAATAAATCCTGTCCAGTCAAAACGAGTGCCCTTATACTCTCCGATATCAGCGATATCGACAGTTAATATGCCATTTGACAGTCTGCAACCCATACCTAACGCGCCCTTTCGTTCATTGTTACAATGAATAAATATTCATTATTGAAAAAAACGTCTGCAGCCGCTATGAATAACGGTGCAGACGTCTTAAAATATCGTATAAAGCTACGCCAATGTCACTTCAATCAAGTGGCATTTCTCTGTCTGCAGAGAGAGCAACTCTTCACGCGGAATAATCGCACTTCCTGAGCCGCGCTGCAGCGTCACCTCGCTGCCATTCAGGGTAACAGAGTGTATTTGGTACTCCCCGTAGTTTAAGCTTCCTGTGGCTTTATAGACCACTTCAAACTCGCGATCCGCGAAGATTGTCTTAATAGAGGCCTTTCCCTCGGAATCAAACTGCTCTTTAACAAGCTTCGGTTCCAACAAAAGATCGCCTAGCTTACCTTTTACACCAAATACTTCAGTAACCATAGTTAACAGCAGCCAGCTTGCTGATCCTGTTAAATACGTATACATCCCTCTGCCTTGCTCGTTAATATACTCAGGAATTCCTGGGTATATGCGGGCTTTTGCAAAGTCAGTACTTAAGCTATACAGAGATTCTAATACTTTATGTCCTTCTTTCACATATCCGCGTTTATACAACGCATTGCCATACATGATGGTCATGTGACTGAACATAGCACCGTTCTCTTTATGTCCAAAGGCAAAGCCAAAGGCACGACCCAGATTCTGCTGGATGCCTCCAAAACGGGAATTAAGTCTGTACCCAATTTTGTCATCCAGTAGATTACGATCCACGGCGGCAATGATATGCGGAATTTGCTCTGGCGCAGCTGCATGACCCATCAGCGGGAATACTTGACCTGTAAGCGTCATTCGAACGCCTTCTGCGAATTCCCCTTCCACTTGTTCTCCATCATTATTATAATAACCGTTAAACCAGCCTCCACCTTGTTCACTTTCCACCCACTCATTGCGGCGCAAGTGATTAAAGATCCACTCTGCTTTTTGTTCCAGATCGTCCGCTACTGTCTCTATGTCGAGTGCTGCACGAATACCGCTAACTTTGTTCGGAGCGGCAGCATAATATTGATTAAGTCTTTCATGCTTGCCTGATACAGATTCATAATCCACTTGCTCACCAAGCGAATCTAGCAATAGTTTCATTTCTTCTGCCAATTCAACTGTCTCTTGCCCTTTAGAAGTCTTTAGCGTACGCAGCACACGAGAAATATCCAATAAGTTACTTGCGTAGAATGCTGTGAAAGCTACACTCTCACCCCGGTCTGCGCCCATATCAAGACCATCATTCCAGTCTGCACCCTCCAGCAGGATATTATTGTGCTCTCCAACATTAAAGAACGGAACCAGATTTTGCAGCAGGATATGTTCCAGAATCGTACCTTTATAAACCTCACCAGAAGTTGTTCTGAGATCACTTCCTAGCGAGGTATCCCATGAAGTATCACGTTCCTTACAGCGACTCATAAAGGTATCGCGGAAATACGTCTGTTCCTGCAATAAGAAATCAAGATCACCACTCTGATCCAGATATAACATAGTAGTTAAGAACGGCCAAGCCCCATGATCCATCCACACCCGCGGGATGTTGTTACGGTCGGCAATAAATTCACCAGGCTGTTGACCGATAATAGTGGCATTACTACCATCTATTCTTACCCCAGCGTAGTTGTTCAGCAGTAAGCTCCGTACTTCAGCCGGTTCCATAATAAGGAGTGCTAGACAATCCTGCCAAAGATCCCGCCAGCCACGTCCGCCTCTTCCATAATCATGATAAGGCAAGAAGGAGTTACCATAAAGTCTTCTCAGCACGGGTTGAATCGTAACCCATTTCATCCATTGGTCAGCATCTGAATCACCGGTATGAAATTCTACCATATTCACTTTATCTGCCCAGAAGGCTTTAGTCTCCTCAAGCAAATGATCAAAAGCTTCAGATGTACCATATTTGTTCATCAAAGCATCCACGTCAATTCTCTCATTATGGATCGCCATAACTACTATATAAGAATGGCTGTCACCAGGAGACAGAGTAAGCGTTTCGTAACGAAGACCCCCGATAGCCTCATATCCCTCTCTTTGTACGCCTCCGCCCTTGCCAATCTCCGGCGTGTTGTTCAGGATAACAGCTTCCGGCCAATCCAGGCTTCCACCTTCTCCAATGAACTCCTCCTGCACCGGAAAGAACCCCGCAGGTTGACTGCCGTCACCCTCTGCACCAAATACTCCATAAGAAGTGTGATTGATGCGGTGTCCCCGCTCATCAAAGGAGAGCGCAGGCTGAACCTCAACACCATAGGGTGAAGTATAAATCCGGTTAAGCAAGGAGGTTACATGTCTATGATCGCGCAGATCATCCGCCGAACGCGCGTAAATCGGAACTACCGCTGTCGGTGTCAGCGTAATAGCCTCTGCTGCTGTATTGGTCAACGTAACCTTCATTAATTCGACTTTATCATTACCACTTGGCACAAAGCTGGTGATTTCTGCTTTAACACCCATCTCTGCGTTACAACGCGTTACGCGTTGCCACAAGAAACCAGCCTCTAGTACTGCTTCATCAGTAGACGATGTATAAAAATCGGCATTTTGCTTAGCGGAGTTCCCCACTGCCGACCAAGCTCCCTTGCCGTCTACGTATACCCAGAAGTTGCGGGAAGCCCGCGAATTATGCAAATCTTCAACAGATAATGGCGGTGTTAAAAATGAATTATGACCTGTGGTAACCTGACCATGAAGTTTTGGAGTTACTGTCGACATCATTCCCCCTTCATTCACTAGAGGGAAATATAGAAAACTGCTGCGATCCGGTTGCTGAAGCCTGAATTCCCCATCATTTCCGGTGAATTCGAAGCCATGAATTTTATTACGATCCATTCTCTCCATCCTCTCATTTACACAACTACTTAAGCTTTAACCGCACCTGCCAATGCACCGTCAACGATATACTTTTGAATGAAGGTGTATAGGATGATAAGCGGTGCAGATACGATCATGATCCCGCACGCCAACATAGGCCAGTTGTTTCCGTATTGACCGCGGAATTCTTTAAGCCCGAAGGTGATTGGATAGTTTTCTGGACTCGGTAAATACATGACCGGCCCCACGAAGTCATTCCAGATACTAATTGCTGTTAGAATAACACCTGTAGCAATTACTGGTTTCATAAGTGGCATGATGATCTGGAACAAATAACGCATATATCCAGCGCCATCCATACCTGCTGCTTCATCCATCTCCCGGCTAATTCCTTTGATGTAACCTACAAACATCATGAACACGATACCCGTTCCGCCTGTTTTAAGGAGAATGTAACCCAGCTTCGTGTCATAACCTACAAATCCTAGCTCCTGTTTCATGGTAAGCATCAGCTTGAACTGTGCGACCATTGGATTCGGCAGGAACTGAGACATCAAGAAGAACAAATAAATAAATCCGCTCCACTTCACATAATTTCTCGCCACCGGGAAGGCCCCGAATAACGAAACAATTAGGGTCAGCACTGTTGCTACGGCTGTATACAGCAGACTGTTTAAGAAATAATTAGAGAAATTACCCTGTAGCCAAGCTTCTTTATAATTATCCCATTGAATACTTTTTACGAGACCGATAGGATCTAACAGATATTCTGTAAAGGACTTGAATGAAATATTGATTACAAATAACAACGGCATGATATACAAAACAAGCAGCACTGCAATCAGAATATAAGAGAGAGTTTTGGCGGTTTTGGAATCCTTCATTAATATTCCACCTCTCTCTTACGCATTTGTTTCACTGCAAATACTACAAACACCAGAATCATAAGGAACTGAACCACGGAAAGCGCGGAAGGAAGTCCCATCTGTAGAGAACCACGGAACGTCTCTTTATAAACGTCATATGCCATCGTTCTTGTGTTAAAGCGACCGTCCGTAGTTGCGAGAATAATATCAAAGGTGGACATCGCACCGATAATAGACAAAATAATGTTAATCGTAAAGGATGGAGCGATAAGTGGGAATGTGATATTTTTAAAAGATTGCCACTTCGTAGTTCCGTCTATATATCCAGCCTCATACAAATCTTTCGGTACGGATTGTAGTCCCGCAAGGAAAATCAACATCGAATATCCCATATACATCCAAATTTGCGTAAATATAATATAACCGAACGCATGAGTGAAGCTTCCAAAGAACATATCTTTATAACCGAACAAAGAATCATACAGTTGGTTAACCGGACCACTCAGCGGATCGAACATCATGCCCCATACCAGTGCAACTACCGCCACACCAAGCACAACCGGTAAAAAGAATACCGCGCGATAGAAATAATCGCCTTTCAGCTTCTGATTGATAACTACGGCCATAAGCAGACCGACACCGTTCTGTACAATGGTTACAATGACCATGAAATAAATAGTACGTATAATGGAATCCCAACGCTCGCCTGAATTTCCTGAGTAAAATACATCATAATAATTGTCAAGGCCTACGAAACTCATCTTGCTTCCAGGAACGTTAGTGATATCTGTAAATGAATAGATGACCGTCATCATAGATGGGCCAAAATAGAAAATTACATACAATGATAATGGAATCATTAGCAGCAGAAGCGGTATATATCGTTTAAAACCTTTCCCGAACGGATACATTTCTCTCACCTACCCAATCCTAATTCAATAAAATGATCGGGGCCTGCCCAAAACAGACCCCGAAGCTGTAAAACATGTTTGGTGTACAGTATGTTGTAGATTCTTTTTTATTTATCGGGATAGCTACTTATTTAGGTGCTGCTGCTTCCCATTCTTTTTGTTGTACGTCTGCAAGCTCTTTAGCGGTTTTAAACTCGCCGCCTGGTGCCAAATACTCAGTGTGAACGCCTTCAGCTGCAATGTGTTCACCAACGTTGTCACGGTTAATCATCATAATTTCATAAGCAAGTTCGAAATCTCCAGTCATGTATGGAGCAAGTTCTTTGTCAATAAAATCACTTTCAGTGGCAATATTGTCTTGTGTAGGCAAGAATCCTGCTGCTTTAACATATTCTGTGTAGTTTTCTGGTTCAGAGAAGAATTCCAGCCATTTCAAAGCACCTTCTTTGTTCGGGCCTTTTTCTGCTGCATACCAAGTTACATCGTATTTACCGACAAGAGAATTATTCTTAGCAGCATCTTCTGTAGCTGGGATTGGGAAGTAACCAAATTTCACATCTGGATTTGCTGCCGCGATCGTAGGAGCATCCCAAGTTCCGTCAGCAATCATAGCTGCTTTTCCTGTTGCGAAAAACGAAGGTGCTGTTGCATAGTCGATACCCAAGAAACCGTCGATGATGTAGTTATCTTGAAGCGTCTTCATTTTCTCCAATACTTCTACAGCCTCAGCATCGTTAAATGCTGAAGTTCCTTTCCAAACACCCTCAATCCATTGTTGTTGGTTGCCGCCACCCAAAATCTTAGCTTGCAAACCGAACACTGGCAGTTTCAATGGCCATACGTCTTTACCAGCCACTACGATTGGAACAATACTCTTGGCTTTCAATGTATCTAGAACACTAATGAACTCTGTCCAAGTTGTAGGTACAGTCAGACCGTTTTGTTCAAAAATTTCTTTATTATAGAAGAATCCTGACATTGCTACTTTACCGGTTGGGATTGCATACACTTTATCTTTATAAGTGCCGGCTTTAGCAATATCATTCGCATTGTAGTTTTTAACGAAAGCTTCGTTGCTCAGATCAGCAATCAGTCCGGAATCAATCCATTGTTGCCAGTCTGGCACTTTCGCACCTGGTGTCCAATCTTTCGGGGACAATCTCATACCGGATAGATCGGCAAGAACATCTACGTCACCAGCTGTAATTCTTGCTCTTTGTGCTTGTTTGAATTCATCATCCGGACCCGTGGTTGTGTACTCCACTTTGTATTCCGGATATTTTTCTTCAAACTTTTTATTAATTTCTGTAATGACCTTGTTAATATTCTCTTGTTTCCAGTGTAAGATCTTAATCACTTTCTTATCACCAGATGCAGGCTTGTTTGTTCCGCTGCCCGGAGTAGCCTCACCATTCGCGTTGTTATTGCTGTTTCCACATGCTGCTAATGAGAGCACTAGCGCTGAGCTCAACAATACCGCAGAAAGCTTCTTTACCATTTTGTTACCCCCCAGATAATTTGTTATGACCCTTTTAACGAAACCACATGTTAATTTCTGAAAATCACGAAACAGTAAGGACGATATCACAGAAAGCGGTTTCGGTGTTTTTATTATTACATCGTTATTTGTCTTTGTAAAGTCTTTTTTCTTTGTTCGTTTTTGAACGTTTTTTGAACCGAATATTCAAAAAAACCTTTAAAACCAAGCATAATCCTAGTTTAAGAGTAAACATTCCATTGACTATAATCTTATTGAACTATAAAATAAGTAACGAAACTATTTCGTAAATCATAAATTCAAGTCATAAAAAATAGCCTTGAGTAGATTTTAAACATATATTACGGAACATTTTTCACTATAAGGGGGACTTAATTTGGCCTACAGCATCAAAGATATAGCGAAAATTGCTGGAGTTTCTGTTTCGACAGTGTCCAAAATCATTAATAACTACAGTGATATTTCGGAAGATACCAAGACAAGGGTTCAACAAATTATAAAAGAAACTGGATATACCCCCTCCAATTCAGCTAAAACATTGGCTACGAAATCATCCAATCTAATCGGAGTGATTTTTGCCGGAATGCTGAATGTCGACTTTACCCACCCTTTTTTCATTGAGGTGCTAAATTCATTCAAAAAACAAATGGGACTACTAGGTTACGACCTTATCTTTTTTTCCAATGAAAAATTCCAAAGTGGCGATACTAACGATTATCTTGCCCGTTGCCAGCATTTTAATGTAGATGGGTGTGTGCTTCTATCCGGACAGGAGCTAGAAACCTCTATCAGCGAACTAGACAACAGTGCAATTCCGTGTATCGGCGTAGATTTAAAGCTGACCGGTGACAACTCTGGTTTTATCATGTCGGATAATTTCAAAATGTCCTCCAAAGTGGTGGAACACTTTTACTTACTGGGCTATCGAGAGCTTGGCTATATCGGCAGTTCCTCAGATTCAGACATCTCCAATATGCGCGAAAGTGGTTATCGCAAAGCTCTTGAAGATTTAGGACTGCCTATTAACGAGAATTGGTTCTTAAACGGAAGTAACTTCTTTGAGGCCAGCGGGTATGAGACGATGCGTAGAATGATTGAGAATGGAAATTTACCTAGAGCGATCTTCGCGGCGTCCGATCAGCTTGCTATAGGGGCGATGCGTGCTCTTAAAGAGGCTTCTATCGCCGTTCCTGAAACTGTCGCAATTATTGGCTGTGATGATATCGAGGCCTGCAATTATACAACACCCCTATTGACTACCATCCGCCAAAATAAAGATAAGATCGGCCGCCTAGCAGCGCTAATGCTATATGATCTAATAAACAACCAATCCGGCACGAGTTCTTTCAGCGTGGAGCCAGAGCTTATCATTAGAGAGTCCTGCGGCGCTCCTGAACGGGGGCTAGTGTAGTCTTTCTTAGCATATAGTCATAGGGCACAGTAAAATCCATTACTTTTCCTGATTCATAAAAAAGAAGCTGCCCCAAGTAGAATTCACTACTTTTGAACTGCACCCCGTCAAGTAGACAGCACAAAAAATAAAAGTAGTTTAAGCGGCCTTAGTCCTAAATTCAATGGGACTGAGGCCGTTTAGTTTTGCCTGTAACCGTTCGTTATTGTAAAAATGAATGTAGGTATCAATATCTGTTTGGAGTTCTTCAAAGGTCTGGTAGGAATGTAAGTAGTACTTCTCACATTTCAATGTTCCCCAGAAGGATTCCATCGGCGAATTGTCAATGCAGCAGCCTACTCGGGACATGCTTTGCTTCAGTTCTACATCGTCCAGCATCTTTTTAAAATGCAGAGAGGTATACTGAAAACCACGGTCGCTATGGAGTAAGGTTCGGCTCCCCGGTGCTGCCTTCAAAGCTAATTCCAGTGTGTTAAAAACTAGCGAATTATTATTGGAATGACCCAGAACGTAAGCAACAATCGACTTGTCATACAGATCTTTTATTGCACTTAAATACGCCTTCTTGCCGTTGCCGTATTTGAATTCCGTTACATCCGTTACCCATTTTTGGTTTGGAGCTTCAGCCTCAAAATTACGGTTCAGCACATTCTCTGCAACCTGCTGAGGTGTGGAGCCTACATACTTCTTTCTCTTTCTGCGGATGACTGACTGGATGCCTTGGCATCTCATCAGCCGATACACTCGCTTTGCGTTAATAGATTTATCCATTTGTCTGCGCAAATGCAGGGTCAATTGGCGATACCCAAAGGTTCGTTCCACCTTCTCATACAAGAGGAGCATAGCCTCTGTCAGTTTCTCGTTGTCAGCCTCTCGAGAACTGGGTTTGCGATTCAACCATTTGTAATAACTTGACCGTGATATCCCTGCGATGTCACACAAAAGCCGAATGGAGCAAGACTGTTCCTGCTGAACGGCCTGAATGGCCAGGTAGATGTTCACCTGGCGAATGGTCCTTAACGCCTCCTCCTTTCGAGTTCCTCTAACTTTTTTAGAAAAGCATTCTCCGCACGCAGGCGTGCATTCTCGTATTCCAGCTTTTGCATCGCGAGTTTGTGGCGATCTGCTTCCGTAAGTTCTTCAGGCGCTTTAGTGCGTCCTCTACCGTCTCGTAACGCCTCTTCACCACCAGCTTCGTACTTCTTTACCCAGCTATATACTTGTTGGTAAGACACGTGAAAATGGCTTGCCGTCTTCGCATAGTCTTCTCTGTTCGAAAGGCAGTACAGCACGATATTTATCCGTTCCTGCCAAGTGGTTACGCGTCCTTTGGTCATAGCTTTAGTTCCTCCTGAATGAGCTGTTAAGCTGTTGCTATGACCATTATACTTCCTAATCCAGTTGGCGAGTTGGGTTGAACTTGCAATCTTATACTTGCAGATGATTTGGTTTTGCGATAATCCTCCCTCGAGATAGTCCTTAACGGCATGGAGTTTAAGTTCTGCAGAATATGTACGATTGTAGCTTCGGACTTCCAGCCCTTCGTATCCATACAATTGATAACGTTGCCGCCACTTCACTAATGAGTTTTTGGATATTCCATACTTCCGGGCCGCAGTTTTCAAACCAATGTCGCCCCGTTCAATTTCTTGGAGAATCGTTAACTTTTCCAGTGCTGTAAACTTCTTTTGTTCCATAAAAATGCTCCCCATACAGCGACAGGTTTTTATTATTTCACCTGTCTACTATATGGGGAGCATATCATTTTGAGACAGCTTCTTTTATTATAAAGATTATAATAGCAGGAATCTTATAGATCGAAGTACAAGGCGTATTCATGTGGATGAACACGAATTGCAACCTCTTGTGCTTCAGAACGTTTCAGAGCAATATAGTTATCGATGAAGTCCTTAGTAAATACGTCGCCTTCTGTTAGGAACTCGTAATCAGCTTCCAAAGAATCAAGCGCTTCGCTCAGGCTGCCTGGAACGCTGCGGATTTTTTCTTTATCTGCATCAGACAATTCATAGATGTTCTTATCCAGAGGACCATAACCCAGTTCTTGCGGGTTAATCTTGTTCTTGATTCCGTCCAGGCCAGCCATCAGCATTGCGGAGAATGCCAAGTAAGGGTTAGCTGTGGAATCCGGTGTGCGGAATTCGATACGACAGCCTTTTGGTGTCACAGCTGCTACCGGGATACGAACTGCTGCAGAACGATTTCCTTTGGAGTAAACCAAGTTAACCGGTGCTTCGTAGCCAGGAACCAGACGTTTAAAGGAGTTGGTGCTTGGGTTAGTCAAAGCGATCAATGCTGGTGCATGGTACAAAATACCACCGATATAATGAAGAGCCATTTCGCTCAGGTTAGCATAAGCGCCTTTTTCGTAGAACAAAGGAGTGTCTCCGTCAAAGATGGATTGATGCACGTGCATTCCGCTACCGTTATCACCGAACAGCGGTTTTGGCATGAAGGTTGCTACCTTGCCATACTGACGTGCAGTGTTTTGTACAATATATTTATAAGTCATGAGATTATCAGCAGTTTTCTTCAAGGTATCAAAACGGAAGTTAATTTCCGCTTGACCTGCAGTGGCTACTTCATGGTGATGACGTTCAATGCGTAGTCCAACTTCAGCGAGCAGACGGCACATTTCACTGCGGATATCCTGTTGGGAGTCAACTGGTGCTACAGGAACATATCCACCTTTAACGCCAACTTTAAATGCCAAGTTGCCGCCCTCTTCTTTACGACCCGTATTCCAAGCCGCTTCTTCAGAATCTACGAAGAATGAGGATCTGTTCATGCCACTTTCGTAACGAACATCGTCAAAGATAAAGAATTCTGATTCAGGTGCGAAGAATGCAGATGTACCTACTCCGCTTTTTTGCAGGAATTCTTCTGCTTTCACAGCAATACCGCGAGGATCGCGCTCATAACGTTCGCCATCAGGAGTGAAAATGTCGCACATCACGTTCAGCGTTGGATGAGCTGTAAACGGATCTATGAATACACTATTCGGATCAGGCATCATAACCATGTCTGATTCTTCAATACCACGGAAACCTTTGATGGAAGAACCGTCGAATGCTACCCCATTTACAAAAGTTTCATCTTCCACTTCAGAAGCTGGCAGAGAGATGTGGTGGGCACGACCACCTAAATCTACGAATCGAAAATCTACCCACTCGATATTGTTCTCTTTAATTGTTTGCAACACTTTTTCAACCGACATGAATTTTTCCTCCCCCAAGTTCCGAACATTAGGCCGCTCACAGTATGCAAATGTTCTTGTTTTAATTTTTTTTGCTGTCGTAATTATAAATCTCATACCTAACATCGTCAATGCTTATGTCAGGTATTTCTTTCAGCAATGTAAGATATTCTAACGCTTTCGTGAAATCTGTTATTTTCGCATATTTCCATGTCACATTTATTTTATCCAACTCCAAAAAAACCCTCTTTTCCCACTAGGTCGCGGGTTAAGAGGGCTTCCGAGGAAGCTATTAGATTAAATTTTATAGGACCGAAACCGCTTCTGGCGAAGTTGAAAACTTACGTCCAACAATTGGAGCCAGCTTTTCCAGATCCTTAAGCAGGTTATCAAACTGATCAGGAAATAACGATTGAACACCATCACCTGTCATGGAATTGTCCGGATCTGTGTGCATTTCAATAATTAGACCATTTGCGCCAGCAGCAACAGAAGCTTTGGCCATAGGCTCAACTAACTCACGACGACCGGTTCCGTGACTTGGATCAGAGATTACTGGAAGATGGCTTAAGCTTTGTAGCACAGGAATAGCCGATAGATCCAGCGTGTTACGAGTGTAGGTCTCAAATGTGCGAATCCCGCGCTCACAGAGCATTACATCCTTATTACCGCCTGCCAAAATGTACTCCGCTGCATTGAGCAACTCATCGTAGGTCGCACTGAAGCCACGTTTTAGAAGAACAGGTCTGCCACAGGTCCCCAGCTTGCGCAGCAAATCAAAGTTCTGCATATTCCGTGTACCCACCTGCAGAATATCCGCATGCTCCGCACAGATATCAACATACTCTGGTGTCATAACCTCTGTAATGGTCAACAGCCCATGACGCTTTCCTGCTTCAGCCATCATAGTCAAACCTTCCACACCTACGCCTTGGAAGCTGTACGGTCCTGTACGGGGCTTAAACGCGCCTCCACGAAGTACCTGAGCACCAGACGCTTTAACAAGCCGGGCGATCTCATCAATCTGCTCTGGAGACTCAACGGCGCAAGGTCCGCCCATGATCACCAGGTTTTCTCCACCAATCTTCACACCCTTGATATCAATAATCGTATCCTCAGGATGGAAATCCCGGCTGGCCAGCTTGTAGGATTTGGAGATCTTCACGACGTTCTCTACACCCTTCATTTGCCGCAAATGCTCGGCGAGCTTAGGAGTGACGCCTCCCACTAAACCTATCACCGTGTGATCTGCTCCTCTGGAGAGATGCACCTGCAAACCTTCTTTTTCGATTACGGCAATTATATCTTTAACCTGCTCTTCCGGTGTTTGATTTGATGTAATGACGATCATATTTATAACTCCCTCTCTACATTTAAAATTTATAATAATTCCGCTAAGTACTATCGCGCTACGACGCGTGTTCGCTTTTAAGCTTTTATGCTTTTAATCACTAAAGCAATTTTACCTCAAAAAACGATTATAGTCAATCTATATTCTAATTCCTATGCCGGAAGCGTTCTTTCGATAAAAAAGAGCACTTAACCTCGACTGACGAAGTTAAGCGCTCTTGTTGCAGCGTTCATAATATATAAGTTCGAGCTTAGCCCATTACATTAAGTAGTACTTGCACTTTTATTCTTAACCGGTGGCAGCAGCTTCGCCATATTCACTGTACGTTTGATCTCCCACGTCTCCGGATTAGCCGAATCATACTGATCTAAGTAGTTAATCACTTCTTTGGTGATAGGTGTAGGTGTGGACGCGCCAGAAGTGACCCCGACGATATTTACACCCTCTAGCCATTCTGTTTGGAGTTCAGACACATCAGAAATACGATGGGCAGGAACCCCAGCGATTTCTTCCGACACCTGTGCCAGACGATTGGAGTTGTTGCTTCGCGGATCACCGACAACAATCACCAGATCACATTGCCCCGCTTGTTCCGCCACAGCCTCTTGACGTACCTGGGTAGCCATACATATCTCATTATGCACTTCAGCACCTGGGAAGGTCTCTAGAAGCTTTTTCATGATGTGTTTAATATCCCACTGGCTCATAGTAGTCTGATTCGTAATGACAATACGTGAAGAAGAGATGGATAACGTAGCAATCTCATCTTCTTTTTCAATCAGATGCACATGCTCAGGGGCAATACCCACAGCACCCTCCGGTTCCGGATGGCCTTTTTTGCCGATATAAATGACCTCATAACCGTCATCTACTTTTTCCTGAATAAGATCATGGGTCTTCGTGACATCAGGACAGGTAGCGTCGACCGTAGTTAGACCCTTGTCTCTAGCCATCTTGCGTACCTCAGGAGAAACCCCGTGTGCAGTGAATATGACGGTCCCACTATCCACTTTATCCAGAATATCCAGACGATTATGTCCGTCCAAAGTAATAATGCCATCATCTTCGAACGAATTCGTGACATGACTGTTATGAACAATCATACCCAGTATATAAATCGGCCGGGGAAGATCGAGATTTTGCGCAGCCTGCCGTGCCATAACCATTGCATCGACAACTCCGTAACAATATCCCCGGGGAGAGATTTTAATGACTTCCATGAGTTCACCAGCTTTCTGCTTTCATTGACCTCTGTAATAGGACACTTCTAAATTATACCCTATTCCAGCGGCGGAGCAAAGAGAAGCGGCAACCAGATGACAAAAGTGGTACCCTCACCTTGGCGTGTCACAACCTCCACAGACCCACCATGCTCGTCAATAATCCACTTAGCAATGGATAAGCCAAGCCCAATCCCTTCCGTAATTCCACGCGATTCATCTGCACGATAGAAACGGTCAAAGATATATGGAACCTCATCTTTATCCATACCAATCCCTGTATCAGTGATCCGAATGCCAATCTGATTCTGATAGAAGAGGGTATCCAAACTCACGATGCCTGAAGGCGTGTACTTAAAGGCATTATCAATAAAAATAAAGAGCATTTGCTGTAAATAATCTTTATTCCCAACTATATATTTGCCATTTAAGACTGACATATCACCTGTAACCCACTCGGCTTGACGGGGCAGGAAAGAGGCGCGGCGCGCAATCTCATTCATCATCGGTTCCAGTGCCACGGGCTCTATATCAAAAGTACGTCCAGTATCCGCACGCGCGAGCGAGAGCATATCCGCTACCAAGCGGCTCATACGCTTAGACTCGTCTGCGATATCCTGCACCGATTCAAGCGATAGCTGGCGAATCTCAGCTTCACTCATCTTCCCTTCTCCGGGTTCCATCTCCCAAACCTTTTGCAGCAGATCAATATTTCCGCGGATCGTAGTGAGCGGTGTCCGAAGCTCATGTGAAGCATCTGAAACGAAACGGCGCTGAGCCGCATACGAATCCTCCAGCTCTGTGTAGAATCCTTCCATACGCCCAAGCATACTGTTAACGGTCTCAATAAGTCTTCCTATCTCGTCTGGCGGCCCATCGTATTCAATCCGCGAGCTTAAATCATTCCCCGTCTGAATCCCGTTCGCAGCTTCAATTACTTTGCCGATTGGACTCATGGATTTGCGAGCAAGGAACAAACCGAAGGTAAATGCCGCGATCAGGGTAGCAAAAGAACCTACGAGTAGTATATTTTTTAAACGCTCCAAGAGCTTGTCTTCCGAATTTGACGGTGTTGCCACCTGCAGAAGGGCCACAGGACTCTTATTCAAGTCATATATCGGTATCTGATAAACCATCAAATGATATCCGCCAAGCGTAGTCTGTTTGAACCCGTGAGCTTTATCAATATCTTCCAGTTTCGGAACATCGAATTGGATATCTAGATAATGCAAGTTCTCTGACTTTTGCAGGTTCTCATTATTATAGATATAGGTTTGCACCAGAATATTAGCTTCCTCCAGTTTGTTGCCGAAGAAGGGGTTTATGCTCACACTTTGCAATGAACCGTCATACGCCCAGTTAGGATTGAGATTGGTTACAAGCTGTTCACCCTGTTTTTGTATACGATCCTTCAAGTCCCCATAAGTATTAAAATAAACAAAACCGTAAATTGCGGCTGATAAGGCCAGCAGCATAACGGCCAAAATCCCTGAATACCAAGCAGTCAGCCGCAATCTTATAGACATGTTAGTTGTCACCTCTTAGAATGTAACCGGCACCCCGGATCGTTTGAATGAGGCGTTTACCGCCATGCTCCTCCGTCTTTTGACGTAGCATAGCTATGTATACCTCAAGCACATTAGATTCACCGCTATAATCATAACCCCATATTTTATCCATGATCAGATCCCGTGAAAGCACACGTTTCGGATTTTGCATAAAAAGATGAAGCAGCTCAAATTCCTTCGCTGTTAGCTCCAGTCTTTTACCGGCGCGGGTAACCTCACGTGAATCCACATCCAGCGTAATATCTTCATAAGAAACCGCTTGCTCTCCACCTTCGTTTTGCTCACTCTTACGCCGAAGCAGCGCACGTACACGTGCAAGCAGTTCTTCCAGCGCGAAAGGTTTAACCAGATAATCGTCCGCACCCAGATCCAGCCCTTTTACACGGTGCTCAATTTCATCCTTCGCGGTAAGCATGAGAACAGGAACATTACTGCCCCCTTCCCGCAAGCGGCGACATACTTCAAAGCCATCCACCTGAGGCATCATTACATCCAAAATTACCACATCCGGATCACTGCTCAAGATTGCCCGTAATCCATCCGCTCCATTCACCGCTGTTTTCACATCGTAACCTTCAAAAGCTAAACCTCTACGCAGCATAGAAATAATCTTTTCGTCATCATCAATAATTAGAATATTCGGTCGCATCAAGCAGCCCCCATTGTTCAGTTCTTTTTATATATTGTAGCAGTTTACATCACAATTAGACAAAAACGGAAGGGTCGCCCCTTCCGTGTGACTTACCGTCCGGTATTATTGCTGCTGACTTTGTTGTGTAGTCGTTGTATCAAAATCATTTTTGTTACCGATGGTTACTGAGAGATCCATGGTTTTACCGTCGCGCACAACATTTAATGTTACTTTGTCACCAACTTTTAACGTTTGAATGAAAGTAATCAGATCTTGGTTGGTTGCATACTTCGTTCCATTCGCACCGGTAATAATATCGTAAGGGCGCAGGTCAGCGGTATACGCTGGGGATTTATAGATGATATCTGCAACCACAGAACCTTCTTTAATATCCGTACCCATTTGCTTAGCAACCTCATCTGTAATCGTCATAAGAGTTGCACCAATGAAAGGTACCGGCTCTTTCGGAATGGCTTGGTTGGCTTCCAGCTTATCTACGACTTCTTTAATCGTATTCACAGCGATTGCGAAACCAATACCTTGAGAATCCGTGCTGACGGCTACGTTCATCCCAATTACCTGCCCATTCATGTTGAGCAGCGGCCCACCTGAGTTACCCGGGTTGATAGAAGCGTCGGTTTGCAGCAGGTTTTTGTAATTACGTGTTCCACTGCCATCTTCTTCGTTAATATCAATACTGCGTCCTTTTGCACTAAGAACACCGGAAGTTACAGTATGATCAAAGCCTTGTGGGTTACCGATAGCAACCACTTCTGAACCTACCTTTATGCTATCCGAATCTCCCAGTGCTACTGTAGGGAAATCACTATCTCCTTCAATTTTAAGCACAGCCAAATCCAGATCTTTGCTAGAACCTAGCAGCTTCGCTTCATAAGGCTTGGTTACGCCATCCACGGTGACTTGGATTACATCGGCATTGTCAATTACGTGCTGGTTGGTCAAAATATAGCCGGATTTCTCATAAATGAAGCCTGTTCCAATTCCATAAGGGATAAGCTGTGATGAAGAATCCGAGCCTGATTTGGAATCCTGTTCATTTTGGGAAGAACCATTTCCACTGTATTGATCCCCGAAGAAAAATTGTGAGAAGGGATCACTCAGATTCGGGCTGGATGAGCTTCCATTACGCGAATTAGATTTAACTAGTGTCTCAATCTTAACAACTGCTGGTCCCACCGCATCAACAACACCTGTCACATCACGAGATCCAGTCACCAAGGATGTAGTAGAAGTAGAAGGCGCAACACCTGCACTTTCGCCCGTTGTCTTCGCCGTTCCATTCGTTCCGGAGCTAGCAACCGTTGTAGCTGTATCTCCCGTAAACCAGTTACCTCTGTCTGCCATATACATTGAGCCCGAGAGAACGACCATACCGGCTAGGAATGATACCAGCACTGTTTTTAACGAGCTTTTTGGTTTTTTATTATATTGCCAGCCGCCGCCACCTTCAGAACCGCCACCGCCATTTCCTCCGCGGCCACCACCATTGCCATCATAGCCAGTGGTGCGAAGCGATGTGTTATAAGGTAATGGCTTTACAGGCTGTGGAGGTGTAACCTCGACACGTTCTGGCTCCATCCGATTGTAGTGTTGTGCGCCGCCGTCAGCGTTATTCTCATCTTTGTTCAAAGATTTAAAAGGTCCGTAAGAATAGTAGTATGATGATGATCCTGCTTCAGATGAATTATTATTATTGCTGCTATTGTTATTATTGTCCCATTCCCGATCTGGTGCTGGTCCATTGTCGCGATTGAAGTTGTTTTTGTTATCGTCCATGTTTATCTTTCCTCCTGCTTCCTGTCGCCGTGACAAGGATTAATTTGTTTTCATGTTCTTATTTTGTACTTTAAACCTTAAGGTCACATTAAAAACAATTTAAGCGCAGATAAAAGATATAGGCAAATGGGAGGAGATTAGGCAGGAAAGTAAAAAAAGAAGCTCGGGCGCGAAAAACATCGCGGCCCGAGCTTCTAAAACCATTTCAAATAGTAATGCACCTTAGTCTACAAGTCCTACCCCTGAGCCCAGCCCTTCCGATGAGCGTAAATAGCCAACTGGGTACGGTCATCAAGCTCGCATTTCATCAACAGATTGCTGACATGCGTCTTCACTGTCTTGATACTGATATGCAGCTCCTCACCGATATCCTTATTGGTCTTGCCCTCAGCTATAAGCAGCAGGACTTCCTTCTCACGCTCTGTTAAACCGGAGGAATCACCTTGCACGGTGCGCTGGCGAATACCACGGGTCAGCGCCTGTGACACATCACCCGTCATGACTGGCATGCCGCGGTAAGCCCCTTGCAATGCGTAGATTAACTCTTCTGCCGACACTGTTTTGAGCACGTAGCTGACTGCACCAGCCTCTATAGCATCTACAACAAGATCATCCTCCAGGAAGCTGGTGAGGATCACGATCTTGAGGCCAGGAAATTCAGCCAGCACTGCTCTTGTGGTCTCGGCACCATTCATCACTGGCATCATCAAATCCATCAGCACGAGGTCAGGCAGACCTTCATGTCCACCAGCACGCAGCATCTCCAGCGCCTCTTGTCCATTCGCCGCCTCACCGATGACCTCGAATGTAGGCTCCAGCATTAGATAAGTTTTGAGGCCCATCCGTACCATATCATGATCATCTACGAGCAACACTTTTATGACACTCATGCTCTACTCCTCCTCGTCCTGTGTATCTGTTCCTAACGATCTATTCTGCTCTAATTCTGGGTTCCCTTGAACAAACTTAGGAATATGTACACGGATCGTCGTTCCCGCACCCTTGCGGCTAATAATCTCCACTTGCCCACCCAGTTTCTCCGCCCGTTCGCGCATGGTGGTGAGACCGTAGGAGCCTTGTTTTTGCTGCACATGTTCAAAACCTTGACCGTCATCACTGATACTCAGCACAACTTGTCTTGATCCTTCACGCAGCGATAGACTCACCAGTCTAGCCCCGGCATGCTTCACGATATTCGCCATCGCCTCTTGAATAATTAGGAACAGCTGATGTTCGATTGCTTCCGATAACTCGCCCTGAAGTTCGAGCTCCTTCATTCCTTTTAAGCCATTCTGGCGGCAATAATCGGGAAACCATTTTTCCAGCGCCTCGAACAGATTTCGACCTTCCAGCTCCACCGGACGCAGTTGTGCAATTAATGCTCTCATTTGTTTTTGTGCCATCTGAGACATTGTAATCAACTGGTCCATGACCATTTGACCTTGAGCTTCATTGACCTTCAGCACTTTAGGCAGCGAAGAAGCCGACATATGGATGGCAAAAAGCTGTTGGCTCACCGTATCATGCAGATCCCGGGCCATACGCCTTCTTTCCTCCAACACCGCACTCTCCGCTGCCTGTTCCTTCTCAATAACCTCTTGTTCACCCAATCGCTGTAGAAGCTGCATCTTATTCTCGACCGTATCCATCATGACATTAAACTCGTGATACACTCGGGCAAAAGACTGATCGTCACTTTCTGGCATCCGCACGGACAGATTTCCTTTGGCGACCTGCAGCATATTCAGATCCAGATGATCAATCCGGCGCTGAATCCGCTGGCCTGCCATATAGCCGATAACTACGGTGAACAACACAATCCCGAGACATAAGTACAGCCACATCCGATAATCCTTCACTTCGATATAACCAAGGCAAGTGCCTGCATACATCAATCCTGCACTTACCGCTCCAGTGAGCAAAAAGTAAAACAACAGCAACCATTTGGTATTACTGAAGATTGTCCCCATCTAACCCACCGTTTTAACTTTAATGTCACCTATAAATGCACTTACATTTATACGGACTTTTTTGCCTGCTTCTTTATAATAAGGAGTCTTGCACTGTACACTGCTCATAAACCCACTGCGAGACTGATCCAGAACTTCCATATCCCCGATAAAAGAACTGCTGTTCACCGAGATGCCAAGATCCATATCATTCGGAATGTACACTTTAATGTCGCCTATAAAAGCGGAAATATTAATCCTCGTTTCGCCATAAGCAATCTGTGCATTCGTCAGATCCAGTACGGTATCGCCGATAAACTGCGAGATATTCGTGTTCTTCAGTTGGAAATGCTCGCGCCCCATGTGGACATCTCCGATAAAAGCAGAGCGATTGGTCGATTCCTTTTGATTATTTGATTCATGGAATTCCTCATGCCATTTACCATGTCTATGAGCATGACGCTCATGACGTTCCTGACGTCTGCGCTCGTGTCGTTCCTGCTTCTCTTGCCAACGTGCTTCAGCGCTGGACTTATAAGATCCTGTTTCGTCCTCATCGTCTTCTTCATCTTTTTGAAGATAGTCCTTCCAGTCGCGTTGACCAGAAGCCTTGCCAAATTTTTGCTCAAATTGTTCATCAAGTGTGGAATCCAGTGGTTTGGGCGGCTCCACATCTAGTGAGCTTTTTCCTGAAGGAAAGTGATCTGGTGGTGACGATGGAGCTGGTGGCACAGGTGGTGGTACTGAACCGCGTGGTTTAAAAATCACATAAAGTCCGCCGCCAATCAACATAACTGGAATGAACATTTTGAAAAAATCCCCGGCTGAAATATCGAACCAATCTAAATTCCGTCCAAGGAAAAACACTCCGATCGCCAGAAAGAAAAAGCCGCCGATAGGTGAAGAACCTTTGGATTGTCCATCCCCTGTACCTAAAAGCCGGTTCATTCCCATTAGGATCAAAATTACCGGCCAATAATTCGAAATCAGGTAACCTAAGCTGAAATCAGTGTAACCTAATTGTCTCAGTAGAAACATAGCTCCAATCCCTATCAGGATCAGGCCGCCTAAAACCTGGCTGGTGAACCTTCTTTTCATCATTCATTTCCCCTTTAAAGTAGTGGAACGCTCTCTTCTTCAATCTTATAGCCTTAGTCTACAGGAATGAAGTACTGAGAAACAGCGGCGAGAGAAGGAACTTCCCCTCAGTCTCTAGACTGAGATGAATGGGATAAAATTCTATTTACTTCATTATATATGAAAAAAGACTGTCCCTCAGTAATTAACTGAATTGGACAGTCTCTTTTTTTTAGCAGTCTTCTGCTTCAGTCAGCGCATTATTGTTGCGGTTTCTGAGCTGGTTTAGAAGTATTTCCACTTTGCTTAGTAGCGCCGTCATTCTCAACAGCAAACTCAGCATTGTATTTTTCATTTGGTGTTTTGTAATTTTCTTGTACTTTAGATTTCTTGTTATTGGCCACGGAATTCACCTCCTTTTCTCTTATGCAGCATAGAATATGCTTACTAAGAGAACATCTCGGAAGAGGCAATTGCTTTGCCCCAGTCCGTATTATGGCAAGGTGATGTCACTATTATGCATGACCAAGTGAAAATAAGTTCAAACCCTTTAAATGGATTCTTCGAGCATGGATTGCGGTACTGCTTTGTAAGTCTCAATCGCTTGGCTCAGCTTCTTCAGCATGACTTCCGTACAAGTCCCGTTACCACGCTTAATGAGTTGAACTACAACTGATTTTTTGCCCCATTCCTTATACACCTGTTTCGTAGTAGCAAAATACAGATCAATCTTCCGCCCTTTAATAGCCGAGCCCGTATCAGCAACTATGGCATATCCATAGCCCGGTATATAAAGAATACTCCCCAGCGGCAAAACCTTAGGGTCCGCAGCAATGGTTGAGACTGTATTTTTGTCTCTGCGCACTTTTACCCCTGAATAGGTAATTCCATATTCGGGATGTTTAGATGTTTTACCTGTAGATTCATAACCCGCAGTATATCCAGTCGCCATCACTTTCATTGAAGTAATGATCTGGTCTTCCGCAGGTGCGGCTACAGGAATAGAATTTGGTAACTGTTTGGAAGATCCGCTGCCACCGTTTGTTTTAGTGGTTGGAGCTTTGGTGCTCTGCGGTGCCTTCGTCGCTGCTGGTTTATTTTTTGTTGTTGCAGGTAATACAGGTGCGACGGAATGCGCCTCGTTTGACATAAGTGTGGCACGGCCAGTCGTAAGAATGACCTTATCATCTGTAGTTCTCATAAACACAGAACTAGCCTTGGTATATTGCAACTCGTTCGATAGCGTTTTGTTAATACCCGTGTGCTGTAAAGTGTCTCCTGTCCCAATGGCCCCTACTGCCTGTTGCTTAGATTCTGGAATGATTCCAGCAGCGGTCAATAGCAAAACGATGGTGACAAAAAGACACCAAAACCTCTGAAATATGCCCATTTTGTTCATGTGAAAAACCTCCCCCTTATTAGCGAAGGTTTCCCGATTCACAAAATTTTATACATGAAGATCAGAAGTTGATCCTCATTGGCATATAACAGAGGTCTTATTTAGACGTAATTTTGGTGTTGTTAATTACAAGAAATTAGGAGATCACACGATCAGCAATTTCCTGAGACAAGAGCTCAATCACTTCTTGAAGCGGCTTAGCTCCGATGTCACCTTCCCCGCGTTTACGGATGGAGACCGTCTGAGCGTTCATCTCATTCTCGCCAACGACGAACATGTATGGCAGTTTCTCAAGCTGAGCTTCGCGAATCTTATAACCCAGCTTCTCATTGCGGAGATCTGCTTCAGCAGAGATACCACAGCGACGCAGCTTGTCTGTAACTTCCTTGGCATAATCGTCGAACGCTGTCGATACAGGAATTACTTTAACCTGCTGTGGAGATAACCAAAGCGGCAGCGAGCCCGCAAAGTTCTCTAACAGGAAGGCCACGAAACGTTCCATTGTACCCAAGATTCCGCGGTGTAAAACGACTGGACGGTGTTTTTGACCATCATCGCCGATATATTCCAGTTCAAAACGTTCAGGCAGCAAGAAGTCGATTTGTACAGTAGACAGAGTCTCTTCTTTACCTAATACAGTCTTAATTTGCACATCAAGTTTAGGACCATAGAATGCAGCTTCGCCTTCTGCTTCGTAGAACGGCAGTCCAGCTTCCTCTACAACCTCACGCAACATCCGCTGTGCAGTTTCCCACATTTCGTCATTCGCATAATATTTCTCAGTATCCTTAGGATCACGATAGGACAACCGGAAACGGTAGTCATTAATACCAAAGTCACTGTATACCTGTTTAATCAATTCGATTACACGAATGAACTCGCCTTTAATTTGGTCCAGACGGCAGAAAATATGGGAGTCATTAAGAGTCATCGAGCGCACACGGTGTAAGCCAGTCAATGCGCCTGACATTTCATAACGGTGCTGGATACCAAGCTCAGCAATACGGATCGGCAGATCACGGTAGCTGTGCATCGAGCTCTTATAAATCATCATGTGATGCGGGCAGTTCATTGGACGAAGAACAAATTCTTCATTGTCGATAGTCATCTTAGGGAACATGTCCTCTTGATAGTGCTCCCAGTGTCCTGAAGTTTTGTACAGTTCAACATTACCCAGAACTGGTGTGTATACATGCTGATAGCCAAGACTTGCTTCCAGATCTACGATATAACGCTCCAGAATACTGCGCAATTTAGCACCCTTAGGCAACCAGATTGGCAAGCCTTGTCCTACCAATTGATTAAATGTAAAGATTTCAAGCTCTTTACCAAGCTTCCGGTGATCGCGTTTCTTCGCTTCTTCAAGCAGACGAAGATGCTCATCAAGCTGAGCTTTTTTAATCCAAGCTGTGCCGTATACGCGTTGAAGCATCTTATTCTTGCTGTCGCCGCGCCAGTAAGCACCGGCTACATTCATCAATTTAAAGACTTTGATCTTAGCAGTCGACGGCACATGGGGTCCACGGCATAGGTCGAAGAATTCTCCTTGTTCATAGATAGAAATTACGCTATCTTCAGGCAATGCCTCGATCAATTCCAGCTTGTAAGGATCACCTAGCTCACCGAAAATTTCAAGTGCTTCCTTGCGGCTAACTTCTTTGCGCACGATCGGCAGGTTCTCCGAAATTATGCGGTCCATTTCCTTTTCGATTTTGAGCAAATCTTCAGGATTTAGAGGATGTTCCAGATCCATATCGTAGTAGAAGCCATCTTCAATGACCGGACCTACACCAAGCTTAACTTCTTTTGTTCCGAACAAACGTCTAACCGCTTGAGCCATCAAGTGAGCTGTACTGTGACGCATAACCTCCAGACCTTCAGGTGAATCCAAAGTTACGATCTCTACCAGTGCGCCCTCTTCAAGGGGAGTAGATAAATCTACAACGATACCGTTCAATTTCCCCGCTGCTGCATTTTTGCGCAGGCCACTGCTAATAGAAGCTGCTACATCATCAATACTGCTACCCTCTGCGTATTCACGGACAGAACCGTCCGGAAGCTTAATACTTACTGACATTGCTAATTCCTCCTTCATATAATTAAGCCTAAGGGCCCTTTAACCTTTGCGGAACAATAATATCCACGCACAAAAAAAAACGCCCGTCCCGCAAAGGGACGAGCGATTACACCCGTGGTTCCACCCAAATTCGATTCTCTCTAGCCTCCCTTGAATCCTCAAGCGGAGTGAAGATAGAATCCTTCGTAAGCATGGAGTAACGACCATGAACCGGCAGCTCTTACTATCCCATTGCAGGGAGTTCAAAACCGCAGCTACAAAGGGGTAAATCGAAAGCAGGATGCCGGAGGAAATTTCAGCCTAAGTTTCCTCTCTCTGAACGGTCCAGAACAATCAACTCATATCTTCGTCAATGCTGTTAACGTGAATTATGGAGTAATTATAAATCTGTCCTCTCTGACAGTCAAGTCAGAAAAGGGTCCAAAATGATAGAAACACAGTCAGAAGACACACATAAGGACTGTTCTGGCAGCCAATACATGGATGCTGAAACAGCCCTTCTATGGTTATTCCTCTCGCCGTTTTTTTTCAGGTAAGCGGCCTGCACGTTTCAAAGACTCACGCAACAAGTATTCGATATGTCCGTTTACGCTGCGAAATTCCTCGCCCGCCCATCGTTCCAGCGCCTCATGTATATCCGGATCAATCCGCAGTGGAAAGCTTTTCTTGGCCGCCATGATGCACCGCCTTAGTACAACGAGCCGGCGTTAATGACCGGACTCGCTCCGCGCTCCGACACGATCGCAACCATCAGATTATTAATCATCGCCGCTTTGCGTTCCTCATCAAGCTCAACCACGCCACTCTCTTTAAGCTGTTTAATCGCCATATCGACCATGCCCACGGCGCCTTCAACAATGATTTGACGAGCGGACAGAATTGCAGATGCTTGCTGACGTTGCAACATTGTACTGGCAATCTCTGTGGAATAAGCCAAGTGTGTGAGCCGCGCTTCAATGACCTCTACACCAGATATCGACAAACGTTCTTGCAGCTCGGTTGCCAATTCTTTAGCAATCTCATCTGCATTGGCCCGCAGGGACATGCCCGATTCATTGAAGTTATCATACGGGTATTTACTGGCCACATGACGCAGCGCTGTTTCACTTTGAATTTCCACAAACGCCATATATTTATCTACATCAAAAAGCGCTTTTGCAGAGTTAATTACCTTAAATACGATAACTGCAGCAATTTCAATCGGATTACCTTCCACATCATTAACCTTCAGCTTGACACTGTTAAAGTTACGTACGCGGAGGGAAACCGTCTTGCGCAAACTGAACGGAATGACTGCAAACAAGCCACTTGTCACGATAGTCCCTACATATTGCCCGAAAAAGGTAACTACAACCGACTTATTGGGCTGCACAACCGTAACACTTGTACATAATACCCCAGCTACAACGAACAGAATGACCGGCACTGCGACATACTCTTGAACCGCACCATAAATTCCCCCAGCTAAACAAACTGCAATTAAGGCGAGAACCCAAAATCCACTGACAGGACGAAGCGTTTTCTCTTTCATAAAAGCACCCCCACTAGATATTCTTTTGATATGATTATGATATCACTTTTGGATAATAATGTGAATGGGTAAAAAGAAATAAAAAAATATTTTTATGTTCACATTTATATAAAGCTTCGTTAAAAGGCGTACTCCACACCAACCCTCGTTTGTGTAGTTAACATTAGTTCATATTGTTCGTATACATCAGCTCTATCGGACACTGATGCTCTTATACGCCACATTTTCCGATTTTCCCTATGCTATCGGACCCCACAGTCCCTATTGCACTAAAAACCAGCCTATATGAGATGAGGCTCTTTTAAAGGAATAGCGTCGCTGGGGTCCGAACCCCGACTCAAGAAGCGCTGAATTTGCAATTAAGGTCCACTGAGTCCGTACGCCTAGCGGATGATATAACAAGCGAAGATTCAGATGTGTTCTGCAATAAGGCTTACTAATGATCGTAATCCTAACCTTACAAAAAAACGCTTGATGCTCAGTAATCCACTTAAGGATTAACAAGCATCAAGCGTTGATTAATAATTAATATATATTAGTTCTGCATTACAAAATCATTATCAATCTTCGCATTAGGATCATCGAACACCCGCAGAATATCATAACGTGTATTCCGCTGTGCTGGAACTTTGCCTGCTTCGCGAATCAGCTGAGTAATCGACTCGATGTTTACCTTATAAGTCGCACCCGCTGAAGATACTACGTTCTCTTCAATCATTGTGCTGCCGAAATCGTTGCAGCCATATTGCAAGGAGAGCTTGCCGACTTCTGGCCCCATAGTGACCCAAGAAGATTGGAAGTTCTTAATATTATCCAACACAAGGCGGCTGATCGCTACCGTCTTCAGATATTCCTCAGGCGTTTGTCTGTCCAGCTTCAGGTTGGTATTGTCCGGCTGGAATGTCCATGAGATAAAGGCCAAGAAACCTTCAGAATCATATTTGTTGGCAATACACTCATCCTGAGCCTCACGTACACGTAGTAAGTGCAAAGCTCGTTCTTCCATACTTTCTCCAAGCCCAATCACCATTGTTGCTGTTGTATTCATACCCACTTTATGTGCTGTCTGCATTACATCCATCCACTCGCGCCACGAGCCTTTTAGCCGGCTGATTTTGCGGCGTGTACGGTCATCAAGAATTTCTGCGCCTCCGCCTGGCAAGGAATCCAGACCCGCAGCATGAATTTCACGAACCACTTGTTCCAGTGGTAATCCTGATACTTCTTTCATCTTCATAATCTCCGCAGGAGAGAAGGAGTGCATTGTAATCTCAGGGAAACGTTGCTTAATTCCGCGCAGTATATCTGTATAGTAGCTAAATGGAAGGTTAGGATTAGTTCCACCTTGCATAAGAATTTCTGTACCATTAACAGCAATCGTTTCAGCAATTTTTTGATAAATCGTTTCATCTGGCAGCACATAGCCTTCATCCGAGCCTGGTCTGCGGTAAAAAGCACAAAAACGGCAGTACACATCACATACATTCGTATAGTTAATATTACGGCCAATTACAAATGTGGCTAACGGGTCCGGATGCCAGCGTTCCATAATAGTGTTTGCAGCAGCACCCATTTTCTCAATTTCGTTGCTCTCGAATAGTCGGATGGTATCTTCCAATTGGAGACGGTCACCCCGCAGGGCTTTATCCAAAATAAGATCTATCGTACTCATCGTTCGCATCCTCCTTTTAAACCCTTAGGGATATGGTAGATTCACAAAATCACAAGAAAAATAACGTTGTCGTCCTTTAGAGATAACAACCGTTTCTCGTAGTAACATAAGGATAAAGTACAGTATGTAACTTATACCTTATATTTTAATAAATGAACAGTTCATTTCCTCATCGTATCACAATCTGAACAGCTTGAAAAACTTTTTACTTTCTTAGCAAGATACCATCCAGCAGAAAGAGTCCTTACATTGCTGCCTGCACCCGGTGAATCAAAATTCCTGGAGGCTGCCGGACACAGATGACGTTATTAGTTAGTATTTAGCCTTTGGAGCATAGTTATGGACTCCAGCGACGCTATTCCTTGACAAGAGACTCATGAAGGCAGGTTTTTAGCGCAATAGCTGCTGTGGAGTCCGTTAACATTCCAAATGTGTAATAATGCTGTGTCTAAGGTCAGCTGTGTCCAATAGCAAAAAGTCCAAAAAGAAGAGCTATCCCAGCAGCCAATTCCCGGCTTATGAGACAGCTCTATTTCATCCTGCGTCCAACACCAGCTCTAAATCAACGTTGAGATAGATCCTCGATATTTTCCAGCAATTCGGTGCCGATCTGGGTTGCCGTTACTTTTACTTCGTTTCGATTTCCGCCCGCGCAGCCTCCAAAGCATGACCAAGATCAGCAATTAGATCCTCCGCATGTTCAATGCCAACCGAGAAGCGCAGCAATCGATCATCTACACCCACCGCATTCCGAATTTCCACAGGAATATCGGCATGCGTCTGTACTGCAGGATAGGTCATTAGCGATTCAACCCCGCCGAGGCTCTCCGCGAAGGCAATAAGCCGGATATGACGAAGCAGAGGTTCTACGTATCTGGCATCTTTTAATTTGAAAGAAAAAATTCCGGTATTGCCCGAGGACTGGCGATTCTGGATTTCATATCCCGGATGATCCGGCAGGCCTGGGTGGAACACTTCCGCAATCGCCGGATGCTCTTGTAGATAGCGGGCAATTGCTAGCGCATTACTCTCGTGCCGTTCCATACGCAGGGCCAGTGTCTTCATGCCTCTCATCAGCTGATAACTGTCTGTTGGCCCAAGCACAGCGCCAATAGAGTTATGTAGAATCGCTATTTCAGCGGATAATTCAGCCCCTTTAGATACAATAAGACCAGCAAGAACATCATTGTGTCCGCCCAAATATTTGGTAGCACTATGGACTACAATGTCTGCACCTAATTCCAGAGGACGCTGGAAAAATGGAGTCAGCAGTGTATTGTCTACAATTGTGAGCAGCCCATGATGACGGGCCCAAGTAGCTACGGCCGCAATATCCGTAACCATCATCAAAGGATTCGTTGGCGTTTCAATAAATATCGCCTTCGTATTTGGAAGACGTGAAGCCTCAAGCGCATCCAAATCATTCGTGTCTACATAGGAAGCAGTGATTCCAAACTTGGACATAATTCGTTCCAACAAACGATAGGTCCCGCCGTAAAGATCCAGCGAAACGATCAAGTGATCGCCTTGCCCAAACAGAGTAAATATGGTTTGAATAGCTGCCATCCCAGAACTACAGGCAAAACCTGCATCACCAGACTCCAATTCCGCAGCCGCATTCTCTAGTACGGAACGGGTTGGACTTTTGGTACGGCTATAATCGAAACCTGTGCTCTGCCCAAGCTTCGGGTGACGGAATGCCGTAGCATTATAGATAGGAAAATTAATGGCTCCGGTAGCCGGATCTTCTTGTGAACCTATTTGTGCCAGTCTGCTTTCAATCCTAAGTTTGTCGTCCATGATAAATGCCTCCTAAATTGTAATGTAGCGCTGATCTTAATAAACAATCGGGTCGATATCGTAAGGTGTCTCTTGATATACATAGTAATTGAGCCAATTAGAGAATAATAAGTTGGCATGTGCACGCCACACTGCAGGAGGTGTTCGTTCTGGATCATCTTTAGGGAAATAGTGTTTCGGCAAGGCCATCTCCATGCCCCTCTCCAAATCACGATCATATTCCCATTTCAAGGATAATGGATCGTATTCGGAATGTCCGGTCACAAATATTTGTTTGCCGTCGGTCGTAGCTACTAGATACATACCAGCTTCTTCGGATTCCGCCAGAATCTGCAGATCTGGATTGCTCTCAATATCTTCGCGGGAGACATCGGTATGACGGGAATGCGGTACATGGAATACCTCGTCAAAGCCGCGCAGCAATTTAATGTTATTTTGATTAATCGTATGGGAGAATACTCCAAAACATTTTTCAGGCAAAGCCACTTTACGAACACCAAAATGATGATACAACCCTGCCTGTGCCGCCCAACAGATATGCATGGTCGAGGTCACATTATCCTTGCTCCATTCAAAAATCTCTTTTAGCTCTTCCCAATAGGATACTTCCTCAAACTCCATTTGCTCTACGGGTGCTCCTGTAACAATAAGACCATCCAAACGGCGGTGGCTGATCTCGTCAAAAGTTTTGTAAAAGCTTCTCAAATGCTCAGCAGAAGTATTCTTAGAAGTATGTGAGCGTGGATGCAGCAAGGTAACGTCAACTTGTAGCGGTGAATTTCCTATTAAACGCAGCAATTGAGTCTCCGTCGTTTCTTTAGTCGGCATGAGATTCAGAATAGCAATCCTTAGTGGGCGGATATCCTGATGGAAAGCCAAACTATCATCCATCACAAAAATATTTTCACCGGATAGTATTTCTTTTGCTGGTAAACTGTCGGGAATTTTAATTGGCATTGTCTTTCCACTCCTTAACTGTATTTAGGTTATGTTGTCACATCGCGGCTTTCTGAACAATAAAAAGACCTTTCTCGGAAAACGAGAAAGGTCATATCTACAGTCATATGCGCCTCTCTCATCTGCCAGAAACTTTTGGACGAGGTTAGTCGTCAGCAAAGTTCCGCAAGAATTAGCACCGTGCGTTCACACGCCGGTTGCCGGGTTTCATAGGGCTAGTCCCTCCACCTGCTCTTGATAAGATTTAGCTGTATTCAATTAAATTTCTTTAAAATTTACTTTAAATCATGAACCTCCTTTTCGTCAAGTCCATACAATGCTGAAGTAGCCTCAAAGTAACAATAAATTTGCTTGAAAGAGGCATACTCCGTTGTTATACTAGACAAGTATTTCATACCTGAACGAAAAGAAGAGGTGAGAAGAAGAATGGAAGGCGACCCGAGCTCGCAATTAAGTGTACAGAATGAGCAACCACACAGGATAATCATCAGCTTGCCGGCGGCGGGAGCAGTTCTTCTTCATGCCCTCGAATCGTCATTCGGCCTCTTGTATTGATTGTAACGCCGGCCAAGCTGATTTTTTTCTCTGTGCTTAATTAGCAGTCCCTGGTGAAGACCCGGGGATAGAAGGAGTGGAATCAGATGAAAATCCGGCTGGTGAATGCAGGGGTTTTTACACCTATTGATGAAATTGATGAAACATTGACACCCCCAACAGAAGGGTTCTATTGGATTGATGCAGATGTGGAGGATTTGGAGCTGCTTCAGCCCCTGTTCAACCTGCATGATCTCGCTGTTGAGGATTGCCTTAGTGAAGAGGATCAACGTCCAAAGATCGAAATATACGAAAGTCATTACTTTATTGTTGTAAACAGCATCCGCTTTGATGATGAGGAAATCTTCCTGCGGGCGCTCAATATATTCTTGGGCAGACATTATATTATTACTGTAACGAAACAAAAGATTCACGAGCTACGCGTACTGAAGCCCATGTTATGGGAACAAGAGGTTAGCGAACCCGACCAATTCCTTTACCTGCTTATCGACCTTGTCGTAGATAATTATTTCTCCGTAGGTGACCGAATTGAAGCCCGGATTGAGAAGCTTGAAGAGGATATCCTAATGCATACCAAGAAATCTCATCTGAGTGAGATTATCGGTCTGCGAAGTGAGATCTTATGGTTAAAGAAGATGCTGGGACCTCAGAAAGAGGTTATCAATACCCTGAATAAAAAAGACCTCCGTCTGATTGATGATCAGCTGCAGAAATACTTTAGCGACATTTATGAAAATGCAGTTAAAATATCCGAAACCTTTGAGACGTACCGCGATCTCATGGGCAACTTACGTGAGGCCTACCAATCCAGTATCGCCAACCGCGCCAATGAAATTATGAGAGTATTTACCGCGATTACAACGATATTCATGCCTTTGACCGTAATTACCGGAATCTATGGGATGAACTTTGATCATATGCCGGAATTGCATACGAAATACGGTTATTTTGCCGTTATAGGTCTAATGTTGACGTTAGGCTGTGGGATGCTGTATGTATTCCGCAAGAAAGAATGGCTATGAAAATAAACGGACGAATAGGCAAGACGAAGGCCCTTTAACCCTATGGTGTAAGGAAGCCTTCGTCTTTTTGATATGATAAAAAAGCTACTAGAAACTGGTCGCCATGCCCACTTTAGGAGCTTGCTCCCGCCGGAAACGAATGCGGATCAGCCGCAGACGTTCATAATAGCTATCCAGCCCTTCTGCTGCTGAAAAATCCTCCCCATACACCTTATGCAGCACTGGCTTTAGAAAAAGATCTCCTACCTCTGCATAGGCATTCCATATCGCCTCCTGCTCATTCTGCGGCACATTTTTCAGTTCTACCTCGATCAATTTCTCCACGCAATAACCTTCTCTTTCCAGCTCCTCTACCGTCTCAATCAGTTCGCGACGGTTCACTCCACTGTTCACCTTAAGCTGTTCTAACCCTAACCCATTCTCGATCCCTTGCAGCAGAATTCGCCGTAATCGCAGTCTTTCTAGCTGTTTCTTATATTTGACCTCTTTCTGTTTATAGAGCCAGGATACAAAAGAATCCTCCTCAATTTCTTGGTGTACCCAATTCAAAGGAAAGGAATGTTCCCTTGCAGCCGTAGAGGTTATAGCCAACCAATCCGTGCCATATTGGGCTGCCTTTCCTTCCCCTACACCAGGGATCTGCAGCAGCTCCTCTGGTGTATGCGGCAAGAAAGTGCTTATCAAACGTAACAAACGATTGCTGGCAAGAATGTAAGGGGCTTTCCGTTCACTAGAAGCTCGGCTGCGGCGCCAAGCACATAACTCCTCATAAATAGCTTCGTTCCCATTATATTCACTGTAATATTGCAGCCTTAGCTGCTCCTGATTACGCCCGGTAAGGCCGTCTTCTTCATGAAATACGCCATCAATCAACGGCCGATAGCCATCCCCCATCTTCACCGCCAGCTCATGCCTGTAAACACAAAGCATTTCATTCCATGAACCACCCGCGTACCACAAATGCTCCTGTGTTTCCTCACCGCCTGAAAAATCACGCCAGCCCAGGCTCCACACTCCTTCTTCCTCTCCAATCCATAGCTGAGCGAACACCTCTTGATCCACCCCAGATATTCTGGATAAGCGATTCATAAATACAATTTGCATATTCATCCCTGCCTTTCTAGTCTTCAGCAAGCACTATACCTACCGGTCTGAGCTACTTATTCGCTGATGTGAATCCCACACTGTCAGACTCGGAAAACGCAAAAAAGCACCACTCTCACGATAAACGTGAAAGAGGTGCTCCCTCATTAAATGCTATACTGTTAGATCCTACAATACCATATATTTCCTAACAGTCAATATCTTTTTATACTAGTTCCTTGCCAAAGCTAAAGTTGCCAGTCCAATCGCACCTGCAAGTCCTGCATTATCTCCAAGCTGCGGTGGCACAACATAATTATCGATGTCGGTATTGAGCGCTGGATGCTGAACATAACCCTTCAGCAGCTCCTGCAGCTTGGTACGAATTAGCGGGAACAAGTGGCTTTGCTTCATGACACCACCGCCCATTACGATTTTTTCGGGAGACAGAATCAACACGTAATTCATAAGTGCATGTGCAAGATAATGAGCTTCCATATCCCAAGCTGGATGGTCAACAGGCAACTCGCCTGCTGGTTGTCCCCAGCGTTTGCCAATCCCCGGACCTGCGGCTAACCCTTCAAGGCAATCGCCATGATAAGGGCAGTAGCCCTCAAACGTGTCCTCTGGATGTCTGCGAACTAGAATATGTCCCATCTCTGGATGAGACAATCCATGCACCATCTGACCTCCAACTACTGCTCCCGCTCCAATGCCTGTCCCAACCGTAATATAAAGGCAGCTGTCCAGACCTTTAGCCGCTCCCCATTTACTTTCCGCAAGCGCTGCACCATTCACATCCGTATCAAAACCGATCGGCACGTTAAATTGCTCAGCCATTGTACCTACCAAATTATATTGTCCCCAGTGAGGTTTTGGTGTCGTTGTTATGTAACCATAAGTAGGGCTGTCCAGCACGGGATCAATCGGTCCAAACGATCCAATACCAAAAGCTTCTACATTCTTCCCATTAAAATAGTCGATTACGAGTCCCATCGTTTCTTCCGGTGTTGTTGTCGGAAAGCTAACTCGGTCCAGAATGGTACCGTCCTCATAACCAATTCCGCATACAAACTTCGTTCCGCCTGCTTCAATCGCTCCCAATAACTTCATAGCAACTATCTCCCTTCTCCATTAAGCAATAATCCGCCATCCAGTTTGAAAATAAAAATTAATATAAAATAAAACAATCAACAGCCCTTATTATACGTTGGATGAAGCGCTATCACAATAATAAAACTCCCTTCATGCTTTTTTGCATGAAGGGAGACTCTCCTTAACCCAGATCACCTAACTCAATCTGTACAATTCCCCGTTCGTCCTGCACCTCAGCGATCAAATGCATCAGGCTGCCAAATTCCAGTTCTTGAAATTTACGCGCGGCTGTTTCCCGTTGTAATTGCCATAAAGCTTCCGCCAGCTCACAGACCACAGGCACATCACAACGGATTTCAGCCAGCTCTCTTGATAGATGCAGCATATCAAGGTCGGCTTCAATTTTGGACCGTACACCTTTAGGGAGCAAGTGAAGATTCTCAATTACACCTTCAACTGTACCGTATTCCGTTAACAGCTTCAGCGCGGTTTTCTCACCAATCCCTTTTACACCAGGGTAATTATCACTTGTATCGCCCATAAAGCCCTTCAGGTCAATAACCTGTCTAGGGGTTAGACCTTTATCCTCAAGCAATTCTGCAAGGTCATAAACTTTATAGTTGGAGCGTCCTTTTTTCATAATGACGACCTTAACATTCTCATCAATAAGCTGCAGCATATCATGGTCACCCGTCAGAATGTAAACCTCAGAATTATCGCTGTAACAGGATGCTAGCGTACCAATGCAATCATCTGCTTCATAGCCGGCAAGACCGATGTTTGGCACACCTAGCTCAGCCACTACTTCTTTTACTAGATCAAATTGCGGAATTAATTCCAGCGGAGCTTCGATCCGGTTGGATTTGTATCCATCATATTTCTCGGTACGGAACGTTCCTTTACCCATATCCCAGCAGCATACGACATGAGAAGGCTCAAACGTACTTACTGCATCAAAAAAATACTGCAAAAATCCATATACCGCATTCGTCGGTAAACCTTCTTTTGTCTTGCGAATATATCCTCCATAAGAGGTCGCATAAAAGGCCCGGAACAGCAGAGCCATTCCATCTACAAGCATTACCCGGCCCGTTGTATCTGTTCTCACTTATAAACCTCTCCCTTGATCGTTGTATTGATATTAAACATTAGCCCAAGTATCGGCATATTGGTCTTCTTTGAATCCCACCGTAACTTTAACTCCATCGGTGACAATCGGGCGTTTGACCAGCATCCCGTGGCTTGAGAGCAGCTCTAACTTCTCCTGTTCCGTAAGCTGGGGAAGCTTGTCCTTCAGACCTAATGATTTATATACTTCACCGCTTGTATTAAAAAACTTTTTCAGCTCAAGGCCGCTGTTCGCGAGCAGCTCACGCAGCTCGTCCACCGTAGGTGGCTGCTCTGCGATGTGCTGAAGCTCCAGCTCATGACCTTGTCCCTGCAACCATTTTACTGCGCTGCGGCAGGTGCTGCATTTGGGATATTGAAATACTTTTAATTTGCTCATGCTGTGCTCCTTTAATAATCGGCTAATAATATCGTAACTACGGGGAATGTTTGAACTTCCGGCCGCTGTTGTCTACAGATTTCTTCAATTTTACCGTTAAACACGGTTGAAATCCGCAGACAAAGGCGGTCGCTATCGCTCCTACAGTTCCAATCCTCCCCTTCGCCACTCCATCGCCTGAATTATAATTTTATCACAAATCCGCTGTCGGACCTTGCTCCAATATTTTCTCCAAGGCTGCCATGTCAGGTGGCAACGGGGCTTCGAAAATCATTTCTTGCAAAAGCACAGGGTGCTTGAACGTCAGACGCACTGCGTGCAGTGCCTGACGCGGTATGGAAGCATCGAGTGCTGCAACGGTCTCCAATTGCTCGCTTTGAGTTGAAGTCAATTCTGGTAGATTGTACAGCTCATGACGGTACATGCTGTCCCCAATCAGCGGACAGCCGATTGAGGTCATATGGACCCGAATCTGATGCGTACGCCCACTCTCCAGCTTTAGTTCAACTCTAGAGCCAGCTGAATACACCTGCTTAACCTCATATCGGGTTAGGGAAGGATATCCATCCGGTGTCACGATACGCCGATGTGGCTCCTCAGGATCACGATCGATAGGGCCGTCGATATCGCCGGATAACTCCGCAGGAACCCCGTGAACAAATGCAGCGTAACGCTTATCCACAGTACCGGCGATCATCTGCTCGGAAATATGCTGATGGCTGTAAGGATTTTTGGCGATCACTAACACACCGGAGGTCTCCTGATCCAGACGGTGAACAGGCCGGAAACGGAAGCGTTCATTCTTCTGTGCCCAATAATAAACCACACCATTGGCAAGCGTGTCGGTGTAATGTCCATGTGTGGGATGAACTATAATTCCCGCTGCCTTGTTAACCACTAGCAGATGTTCATCTTCAAATAAAATCTCAAATGGAATCGGCTGCGGCAAAATATCATCCGAAGTCTCCGTTTCCATGCGAATCTGCACGGTATCTCCTGCCTTTACATGCACACTAATGTATACACGTTCACCGTTTAATGTAATGCCTTGCTCCGTCTGCTTCAGGCGAGAGAGCAGCTTGCGTGAGACATCCATCCGTTTGTGCAGGATGGTCTTCAGCAGGAAGTCATCCTCTTCAGGCGGTATGATATAAGTAATGGGTGAATAATAGCTTGTCATATTAGTCTCGGAACACCTTTTTACTGCGGATGTATTCTACATCAGTAATCCCTGACCGTGTATTAGCCGTTCTAGCCAAAGCAAAAAAATAATCCGACAATCGATTGAGATAAATCACCGCTTCTGGGTTAATGTCCGCAGTTCGCCCTAAGGTAACCGCCCGGCGTTCTGCACGACGGCAAACCGTGCGGCATACATGTAGAACCGAAGCCAGCTGACTACCTCCTGGCAGGATAAATTTCTCAAGTGGCGGATTCTCCTCTTGTAGAGTATCTATCCAGCCTTCCAGCCGCTGAGCCATCTCACTTGTCACCATATATTGACCACCATCAGCAAGTCTAACAAATGCTAAATCCGTGCCGCAATCAAACAGCTCATGCTGTATTTCGAGCAATTGCTCGCGGACATCGTCGAAATTATCACTTTCCATCAGGCTTCGTGCTTGCCCTACAAAACAATTCAGCTCATCGATCGTTCCGTAGGCCTCGACGCGGACATCATCCTTGCCGACCCGGCCGCCAATCACTGAGGTCTGACCTGCATCACCCGTACGTGTATAAATCGCCATGGTTTAAGCCTCCTATCCATTCTTAAAAAACATATACTGATAGTTTAAGCTTTCTGCTATAAGGAAGGCAATAAAGATAGCAAATTAAGAGTATAAACAAAAACACCATCATTAGTAAGAGTGCACAATCGAGTAGGAGGGGGCGGCTAGCCCCCGACCTCTCACACCACCGTACGTACCGTTCGATATACGGCGGTTCATGAAATATTCCGTAAGGAGTTGTATCTGTCCAATACACTCTTTAATCCATTGGCTTCCCAATATTGGTTATTCAATGCATGTTGTAGAATTGGACTCCCTGCAATTCGCCAATACCCTTTTCGGGTATTTCCCCACTCATAGGCTTTATCCTTAGGTACCCCTAAGGATATAAGTCTTTTGACTTTGGTTCTAGGGGTCTTCCACTGCTTCCAGAGGCACATTCGTAGCCTTCTTCGTATCCATTTATCCATATCTCGAAAGGTACTTGGGGTATCCGCCAGCGAGAAATAACCGCACCATCCCATGAGGTAGTGGTTTAGTTCCTTGATTCGCTCTTCCATCTTCATCGATCTCTTTCGAGAGGATATCTCCTGTATTCGAACCTTGACTCTCTGTAAGGACTGCTTCGCAATTCTCACCTTTGGTTCTTTGTCCACACTAAAACTAAATCCTAGAAACTTTCGTTTCCAGGGACGGTCTACCGCGCTCTTTACTTGGTTCACCTTCAGCTTTAGCCTCGTCTCGATGAATCGGGTGACCGTTGTCTTGACTCTCTCTCCTGCTCTTAGCGTTTTCACGTAAATATTGCAATCATCCGCATAACGAACGAAGCGGTGCCCACGTTTCTCGAGTTCTTTGTCGAGCTCATCTAGGACAATGTTAGATAATAACGGACTCAGTGGACCGCCTTGCGGGGCACCTTCCGTTGTCGGGGTTACTAACCCGTTCTCCATCACACCTGACTGAAGATATTTGCGGATAAGCAGGAGAACTTTCTTGTCCTCCACTTTCTCCGAAATCTTCATCATCAGTCGGTCATGGTTGACGCGATCAAAGAATTTCTCCAAGTCTAGGTCGACTACGAATCGATATCCTTCTTTCATAAAGGTTCGAGCTTTCCTCACCGCATCATGCCCTCGTCTTTTCGGACGGAATCCATAGCTATGGTCGGAAAACTCTGGATCAAACAATGGAGTTAACACCTGCGCGATTGCTTGTTGAATCATTCGATCTGTCACGGTAGGTATTCCTAGTAACCTAACACCTCCGCCACCGGGTTTCGGGATTTCGACTCGGCGCACGGGGCTCGGTTCATAGGTTCCTTCTTCTATGGCATGCCGCAAGGTCTGCCAGTTTTGTACGATGTGTTCTCGTAAGGATTTTACGGACATCCCATCTACGCCATGACTTCCTTTATTCGCTTCAACACGCTTTAAGGCTTGCAGAAGATTTTCCCGTGATAGCAGTTGCTCCAACATTTTTTTTTAACCTCTCTTTACGTGATTTATACCTTCCATTTGTGCCAAAGATGAACTCCGCCCTGCTGAAGACCCCCACGGGATTCACCGTTTCCTTCTTCAGTCAGGTCCTTTCGGATTTTTTTTTTCTGCATTCATCGCTCATCTTGAACGCCTGGATGTATAAATCCTATTCCATGTTCAGCCCTTCCGCAGCTGTTGCAACAGCTTGCGTACTATGGCGTCTGCTGACTTCTGTGCACTCAGCCTACTCTCACAAGTAGGGTTACGAAGTATACTCGCCTATCACACAGATCTCCCCAGGTAAGAACGCTATCTTCCTCTCCATCTATCTGCTTCATTTACTCTCGTACGCCTTTGGCAGTATGGACTTTGGTTTGTTGTGCAACCTCATCCAGCCTACGTTAGCCTTGTATGAAGTTCGTATTCCTCAGACCGGAGATTTGCCGCTGGCTTCCTTCAGATTCCACCTCGCGGTGGACACCCTTGCCTTAAGCTAATGGCTACTACTGCCTTCGCCATTCGGGACTTCAACCCTATAGATAGCGCCCATGCTGGGCGCACACAAAAAGAGGACCCTAGGGTCCTCTCAAGAGCATTCAGCAGCACTATTTTCCAGCTGGACGCCCCTTCATATACTCATTTATTTTGAGGTCCAATAAACTGCTAATTTCAATCACATTATCCGAAGTGAATGATTTTTCCTGCAGGAAAAGCTGCTCCATCTTGCTGCGGAGTATTCTAATTTCATCTTCCAGAGAGAGTATGCGAGCAGAAGCATCACCCTTGGGGGGTATTTTCCCATTTCCAGAGAAACATTTCCCACCATAGGAAGGTAAGTAATAATCGGCGCTAAGCACAATCATCCCTCCCAAAAGTATTATTGAGCGCGTGCTGCAAAAGAGCATAAAAGTTAAATAAAGCAACTTCAAAGCAACGCCTTAGTTCCAGAGTAAATGAATCCTTTTAAGTTCTATTATAGGGGCTAATTACTCTCAAAGTAAAATAATACCATAGGATTGTATGATCGGCTATAGTTCAATTTTCACTAATCCGTTCTCTCACGTGTAAGCTTTGTGACAAAAGCACCAATGCGTTCTACTGCTTCGTTCAGTTGGGATACTGATGTGGCGTAAGAACAGCGCAAGTAGCCTTCTCCACCTAATCCAAAGACACTTCCAGGCACAGCTGCAACCTTGTATTCAAGCAAAAGCCGCTGAGCAAATTGATCAGAAGTCAGCCCTGTCTTGCGCACGCTTGGAAAAGCGTAGAAGGCGCCCTGCGGCTCATGGCACTCCAGCCCTGCATCGCGTAGGCCCTTGACGATCAACCTCCGCCGTTGGTTATAGGAATCCACCATCCGGTCCTTCTCTTCCATCCCATTGGTCAGCGCTTCAAGTGCAGCCACCTGTCCCATAGAAGGAGCACACATCACAGTATACTGATGAATCTTAAGCATTGCAGCGATAAGATCCGGGTGACCACAAGCATACCCCATCCGCCATCCGGTCATTGCAAAAGCTTTGGAGAAGCCGCTAACCAGAATCGTACGGTCTATCATGCCTGGTAAAGAGGCAAAGCTGACGTGATTAATGCCATAAGACAATTCTGCATAAATCTCATCTGAAATCACTATAAGATCATGTTTCTCTACTACCTTAGCAATCGGCTCCCAATCTTCTCGGGTCATTACACTTCCCGTAGGGTTACTTGGGTAACACAAAATCAGAACCTTGGAGCGCGGAGTGATTTTGGCTTCCAAGCTTTCCGCAGTAAGTTTAAAGTTATTCTCACCAACCGTTTCAATACCTACAGGTATTCCTCCACCAATCGCGGTGATCGGTGAATAAGAGATATAACAAGGCTCAGGAATCAGAATTTCATCCCCCGGTGAAATCAGCGCACGTAGTGCCAAATCGATGGCTTCGCTTCCGCCAACGGTTGCTATAATTTGATTGGCAGGATCATATTCCACAGCAAAACGGCTGTGCAAGTAATTCGCGATCCCTTCCCGCAGTTCAGGCATCCCTGCATTGGATGTATACCCTGTAAACCCTCTTTCCAGCGAATAGACGCAAGCTTCTCTGACATGCCAGGGGGTCTTGAAGTCAGGCTCTCCGACTCCCAAAGAGATGATATCCTTACTGCCTGCAGCCAGATCAAAAAACTTGCGGATACCCGAAGGCTGAATTTGCTGTACCAACGGGGCCAAATAAGAATCCATTGATTTGCTGTCTTCTCCAGTTAGCTGCGATTTATTCGTGATCATATGATTACTTCCTTTATGGAGAGATCATCAGACGGTTGTCTTCCTCATGCTCTTCGAAGATGATCCCGTCCTGTTTGTATTTTTTAAGGGTAAAATTCGTTTTGGTTGAAAGTACTGAATCAATTGGAGACAGCTTCTCAGATACAAAATTGGCCACTTCACGTAAATTCCGGCCTTCCACTTCCACCAGAAGATCATAAGCACCAGACATCAGATAAACTGATTTGACCTGTGGATACAGGTAGATTCGCTCGGCAATCCCTTCAAAACCACGCCCTCGTTCAGGCGTAATCTGCACCTCAATCAGTGCGGTTACCTTCTCATCGTCCACTTTATCCCAGTTTACAACGGCGGCATATTTTACAATGACATGATCTTTCTCCAACTGCTCAATCGCAGTCTTCACATCTTCTTCTTCCGCGCCAAGCAGCGTTGCTAAGAGTGCAGTAGATCTTCTCGCGTCTTCCTTAAGCAGTTCCAGCACTTTCCTCTTAAGCTCGTTCATTTCCTTCATGCCTTCCCTCCGGATAGTTCGCCAATGACGGTACGCTATTAATGCGTCGCCCCGCGAAAAGAGTTTAATACTAATATGACATGAAATGTGCATCTCTGCAAACAAAATAACCCCATAGGAGCTTCCATGAAAGGCAGAGTTTACATAGAACATACACAAAAAAATAGAAAAAACGCCCGTTCTACCGGATTTAACCAGTAAAAACGGGCGTTATCTCCACACACATGAAGTGATTTGCTTCATTCGCCAACCATCATGGTTACATTAAATGGGAAGGCTGATGTTGTCCGTTAGCCGGGATATGAGCATTCTGAGCGTATGCGCCAAATTGCCCGGTTTTTTGTTGAACAAATTGCCCGGTTTGCTGTTGCATTTGCTGTGCGGTTTGAAGCTGCTTGTCCACATCTTGGCGCAATGCTTTTGCAGGTGCAGGATACATATTCAGTTGAGACATATGCGTGTATAAATCACCTTGGAGTTGCAAAGTGTCCATGGTCATAGTGTTAAAAACCCTACGAACGGCTGGACATGCTGATTCTGTAGCAGCTGTAGCATATTCGCGTACGGTCCGCTTCAAATCACACAAAATGGTGTTTAGTAAATCCTCATCCGGCATAAATGCCCCAGTATTTTGCGCGTTCATTAAATAACCTCCTTAGAATTAATATTGCAATTATTGTGGGCTTGTTGGCGCGTATTGTTGATGTTGTTGGATTAACTGAGTGAGCTCAGTCATGTGTTTGGTGTGATTTTGCATATGCTGCATACAAATTTGACGAACTTGTTGATTCTGTGTTGTCGCAGCTGTTGCTGCACATTGCTTAAGAAGCAAGTCCTCATTAGAGATGGAGTCAGCGATATATTCCAATTCCTTACCACTTAGCGCTTGCATTTGCGTTGATTGCATTTGTTGTAGTCCCTCCTTGTAGTTGATTCATACAGGCTTTAGTATGCCGCCTATGCCCGCGATTTATTTGCCGGAAGGCACTAGAGAGTTATGACAGAAATAAGAACATACCGCGAATGAGACGATAAAATGCCGCCAATACTAAATCACGGCACGAATGAAGGAGCGAACAATTCATGAATTTAAATAGTGGAAATACACCTTGGTCAAGCACTTTACAGAACCCTCCAACTTACCCCTCTCTAGAAGGTACTATTCATTGTGATTGCCTGGTTGTAGGCGCCGGAATGGGTGGGGCAATGGCCGCCTATCGCTTGTCCTTAATTGGAGCGGATGCTGTTCTGATCGAAAAAAGACGGGTCGGCAGCGGCAGCTCGCATGCTAACACTGGACTCCTGCAGATTTCCAACGATAAATCGTTAACCTCATGCATGAACACCTTTGGGCAAAAGAACGGTTTGCTCTTTTATCAGTTATGCCAGGCTGGGGTAAGGAACATTCTGGACCTGCCGGACAAGCTCGATATCGATCCGCAGATCATTCCTCGCAGCAGTCTTTTGTATGCCAGCACTCCTGCGGATGTACCTGCATTGCGGGAAGAATATGAGAATCTCGTGGCTAATGGCTTCGATTCTGAATTTTGGGAAGAGGATAAGATTGCAGCTCTGTACTCTTTTTCAAAACCAGCAGGACTTTATTCCCGTGGGGATGCCGAAGCGAATCCTTATCGAACGGTGCACAGCCTAATCGCCAAGGCAGCGTCGAATGGCGTCCGCGTCTTTGAACAGAGCGAAGCGAAACATTATGAGTTTACTGAGGATGGTGTGATTTGCCATACAGAAAGTGGCCGGATTATTGCCAAGGACGTTATTTTTGCAATGGGTTATGAAACACAGGAATTCAAAAAAGACCGGGGCGCTGAGCTGATCAACACGTATGCAGTGATGACCAAACCTCTAAAGGATTTTCCAAAGTGGCATGAGCGTAGCCTGCTGTGGGAGACAGCCCGCCCTTATTTATATTTTCGGACAACCCCTGAAGGCAGGATTATTGCAGGAGGTAAGGATGAGCAGCTGACAGACCCCGAACGTCGTGAGGTCCGAGTGATTTCTCAAGGTCAAAAATTGCTCGAAGAGCTTGAAGCCTTATTTCCAGAAATTAAAGGCATTGAGCTGGAGTACTCCTGGGGTGCTGTGTTCGGTTCTACTCGTGATGGGCTTCCATATATCGGCCCACATCCAAAGTTCCCTCACTGTTACTTCATCGAGGGCTACGGAGGCAATGGGACGGTGTACAGTATGATCGCTGCGGAGTTGTTAACGGATACGATTGCCGGCAAACATCGGCCTGAGTTAGATTTATTCTCACTCACCCGGTCAGCCAAACCCTCTCCTTCTAAGAGTTTGGACGTGATGAAACAGAACTGATTTTGTAGATAATAAAAACGGGGCTGGCCCTCGCAGCCGCTTCACTGCTTTTTGGACAACCCCGCTTTTTATTTTCCCTGCTTCAATCATAAATCCATCATCCCATGGAGCTTACGGACACAGTTGACGTTATTTACATGTTTTTAGCCTTTAAAGCAAGGTTTCGGACTCCAGTGATGCTATCCTTGGAAAGAGGCCCATATATAGGCGTTTTTCAAGCCAATAGCTGCACTCGAGTCCGATAGCATTCCAAATATCGGATAATGGTGCGATTAAGGCCGGTTGTGTCCGTTAGCGGGTTACTATGCGCATCCGACAGTGATTACATATTCGCACGCTTCCGACAACGGTCAACGGTCAAGTAAGGTCCAAAAAAAGAAGGGGCACGCCCCAGCAGCTATTAGCTTATGGGACCGCCCCTTTTTTTATATACTTATTCTTACGCCTGAGCGTTGCTCAAATTGCGTACGAGCTGAATCCGATCTTCCTGCGCCAGACTGTGCTGAACATGGAAGCAGGAAGGACATACGTAAACATTGAGTGAGAATGGAGCGGTTAATACCGACTTACCTAGTGTAGCTGGAGCAGACGGCTCAAAGCCGCTCACAGGCTGCTTACCCGCAAGGATCGTAAGCTCATGGCATTGAGTACATTCCGGAGCTTCCTCCTGAATGGCCAGAATAGCTGAGACACTCTCTTCGTACTTGTTCAAGTCATAATCATCGCCGAATTGATTAAGCGTATTATAGATTGGAACTACGCTGTCTTTATCAGGCGCTCCCCAAAGATCATCGTCATTAACAACCTCTTGTTTGGGTTCCTCTACGACTTCCTCTACTTCTTCTTCTTCGATGCCGTCAATCCCAACAGTGACCGTACGGTATCCGCTAAGCTCATTGTTACAGTGAGGACAATTCTCCTCAGGTCCAAATTCCTCGTCCCATACAATTTCAGTATGACACCAAGGGCATACAGTTGTTTCCATCTTTATAATCTCCTTCATACTTTCACTTTTAAATTTAATTCATCATTAAATAAATAATACCGGCTGCTATAAAAGCAATCGCTGACAGAAACAGAACTCGGGTGAGAATCTTCATGATTTCCTCCTAAGATACCCCACAAAGAGTGGGACTGCTCAATTCAAAGCTTGTCCAGATCCATAATCCTTTGCAGGGTGTCCTTATAAGGACGGATTTAAAAAATAGCCGCACCTATTACATAAGACAACGATACCGAGATCAGCATGGCAATAAGTCCAACAGCACGGTTATCCGCAGCGATCTCCTCGTCAATAGAGAATACAGGGGTCAGAAATTCAAATAAAAAATAGGCAAGCAGCAGCAGCAAAAAACCGACGACGGACCACTTCATTGTCTCGTAAATTGAAACACCAGCTTCAATACTGAAACGCAGTACGTTGCAAATTCCGAAGATTTTACCGCCTGTCGCCATTGCCACTGCCAGGTTTCCCTTACGTATTTCTTCCCAGCAATTATATTTCGTTACCATTTCAAAAAAAGACAGAAATACAACCAGCCCAAGAATCGCCACTGCAAAGTAGCCAAGCAAGGCACCTAGCGGATGACCCAGCAAAAGATCAATATCTTCTTGCACGCTTTCCCCTTCTTTCTGCCGGGAAATCCCGCTATTGCAGCTCAGCCACAGTTACGCCCGCGCCGCCTTCGTTATAATTCCCGAGCCGATAACTCTTCACATGCTTGTGCTTACGCAAATATTCCTGAATTCCTGTACGCAGCACACCCGTTCCTTTACCATGAATGATGGCGATCTGACCCAGATTACCTAAAAAGGCTTCATCGATAAAACGATCTGTCTCCATGATAGCTTCCTCCAGGTTAGTCCCGCGCAAATCCAGTTCACTGCGAATGTTCTCATCACGGGAACGTTTGACGGTTGTCGCATGGCGAAGGGCCGTTGGCGCAGCTGTTGCCTTCGAGGAGAGCAATTCCAAATCATCCAGCCTTACCTTCATCTTCATAATGCCAAACTGCACCAGCGCCTCTTTAGTACCGCTTAGCTCCACCACAAAGCCCTTTTGGTTCAAGCTGTCGACTTTCACTTCATCTCCAGGACCAATTGTACGTGGAGCCTTGGTAGTCTTGCGGGTAACAGCCTTCTTGCGCGGTGATGGCTCAGCTTCATCCAGACGTCGCCGCGCTTCAATCAGCTTATGCTCTTTAACTGAAGCTCCTTCTTCCATAGCCAAGCGGCGCAAATCACTGATAATTCCCTCAGCTTCCTTACGTGCTTTGTCCAGGATCGCGCTGGCGTCCTTCTCAGCCTTCTCGAGGCGTTTCTCACGCTGGCTTTCCAGCTTCTCAAGCTCTTGCTGTTGTCTGCTGCGCAGCTCCTCCACTTCGCGGCGGATGCCCTCTGCACGTTCATGCTCCTGTTCCGCTCCCAGCCGATTCTCTTCGAGAGAAGCAATCATATGCTCCACGCGCAGATCTTCTTCCTTCACTTCGCCGCGGGCATGCTCCAGAATCGCATGAGGCAGGCCTAGACGCTCGGCAATCGCAAAGGCGTTGCTTCGTCCGGGTACGCCGATCAACAAGCGATAGGTTGGGCTAAGGGTCTGGACATCAAATTCCATACTGGCATTGATGACTCCCTTACGCTCATAAGCGTATGCTTTCAGTTCGCTATAATGTGTTGTTGCGACCATACGGCATTCGATCCGGTGAATATGCTCCAGAATGGCAATTGCCAGCGCAGAGCCTTCTGCCGGGTCGGTTCCAGCCCCCACCTCATCAAGCAGAATAAGGCTCTTAGGAGTCATTCTACGCAGAATGGAGATAATATTAGTCATATGACTAGAGAAGGTACTCAGACTTTGCTCAATGCTCTGTTCATCGCCAATATCAGCATAAATGGCATCAAACACACACATCTGGCTGCCTTCCTCTGCTGGAATAAACAAGCCGGACATCGACATTAAGCTCAACAAGCCGATGGTTTTGAGGGTAACGGTCTTACCACCGGTATTCGGTCCGGTTACGATAATTGAGCTGTATTGATTGCCCAGCTCCACGTCCAAAGGAACCACATGCTCCGATGGAATAAGCGGATGCCGCCCTTTGCGCAGCTTAAGATAACCGCGGTCATTCATACGCGGCTGAGTAGCCTTCATATCACGAGCAAGACGCGCCTTGGAGAAGATGAAGTCCAGTTCTCCCAGAATATCAATATCGTAGGTCATTTCTTCCGCAATGTCGGCTACAAGTGCCGTCAGCCTGTGTAAAATGATCTCGATTTCCCGTTCCTCACGCAGCCGTGTTTCACGAAGTTTATTATTCATCGCCACAATAGACTCTGGCTCGATAAATAAAGTCGCTCCTGATCCAGACTGATCATGTACGATACCACCGAAATGGGCACGGTACTCTGCTTTTACAGGAATAACAAACCGATCACCACGAATGGTCACCAGCTGATCCTGCAGCATTTTCGCTACAGAAGACGAACGAATCATCGAATCCAGCTTCTCACGAATTCTGGTCTCTCCTCCGCGCAATTCACGGCGAATGTTAGCCAGCTCAGAACTAGCTGTATCAAGTACATCAGCATTCTCGTCTATACATAAACGGATGGCATCTTCCACATGTTTTTGCTCCGATAAAACGTCGCTCAGTGAGAACAGGAGCTCAATCTTTTCTTCCTCATGCATAGCTGCCAGGAAACGTTTGACTCTGCGTGCGCCGCCAATGGTATTTCCAACGGCCAGCAGCTCAGTTGTTCCCAGCATTCCGCCTATAGAAGCACGTTTGAGTGCAGCTCGAATATCGTTTACCCCGCCGAACGAAGGAATGCCCTTCAGGCGATCCACATTAGCCGCTTCATCCGTGGCTTGAAGCAGCTTCTTCACACCTTCGAAATCGCCGGAGGGCCTTAGCTGCTCCGCAGCTAATCTTCCCATGGGGGTTTGCGTATATTGCATTAATTTATTTAAAATCTTGCGATATTCAAGCGTATGCAAAATTTTGTCGTCCAATTACAGTCACAGCTCCCTTCATAGATGTTTCCATTATACAGAATTCAGGTCAATTTCGCTATTTGGGTCTTATTTTTAAGCATAGAATCACGTAATAAGGTCACAATAAGAACTGCACATATCCTTAGCATGGGCCAAAGGAGGTTAGTACAGTGAATTTCTTAAGTCATGTTGGTCGTTTTGTGGTCGCAGCGCTTGTTCTGATGGTTGTTGGCTGGATTGTTCCACAGTTCACGGTTGGTGGGTTCTGGAGCGCTTTAATCCTTGCACTGGTGATTGCGCTACTCGGCTGGGTAGTCGAAGGAATCTTCGGCAAAAAAGCAACGCCTTTCGGTCGTGGTATCGTCGGATTTATTGTCAGTGCGGTAGTAATCTGGGTCGCTCAATTCGTAGTCAGCGGAGTCAGCGTATCCATTCTGGGTGCCATCTTAGCAGCTCTTGTCATTGGGATTATCGACCTGTTTCTGCCGGTATCCACTCCATTTGAGGCAGCTAAGTAACAAAAGCTCTTCACAACACAGAACCCCCTATTCCGGTTCTTCTCCGGCAATAAGGGGTTCTGTGTTGTTTTTATGCAAAAGACACAATCTCCTCTTTATGACTCTCCGCACAGTTGACCACTCTGTTCTTGCCTTGCTTTTTAGCGGTATAGAGCGCTTTGTCTGTTTTACGAAAGAGAAGCTCTTTTCCATCCCCAAGCTGATAATCACAAATTCCAATGCTCACGGTGATCGGCTTGTTACCAGCCTGCAAATGTTCAATTCGAGCAATATTTTTCCGTAATTTTTCTACTGCTTCATAGGACTCCGAGAAACTTTTATCTGTAAAAATCACAGCGAACTCTTCCCCGCCATACCTAGCCGCAAAATCATTTAACTCAATCATGCCGCCAACCTTGTCCGCTATCACCTTAAGTACAAGATCTCCAACCCTGTGTCCGTAGGTATCATTCACTTGCTTGAAGTTATCAATATCGAAAAGAGCCAGCTGTAGCTGAAGGTTGTTGCTTTCACATTGCTCCAATAATGAATCCAAATATTCATGGAAGGTTTTATGATTATAGAGTCCAGTGAGTGCGTCTATCTTCAGCAGCTTATCCGAAATAGCCCTCTCCACCATTAGATCTTGGCCCGCCTTGGTTAATCTTTCTAAATTAATACGCGCTTCACGAGCACGAATAATTACTGCAATAGCCATCAGTACAAATACCAAAAATACACACTCTACCATCAAGAATTCAAGCAGCGGTTTATGTAGGAATGGCCGTTCCAACCCAAAATATACCCCGGCATAAAACACAATACTAAATAACCCCATTATGTACAGGAGCTTACGATCAAAATAAATAAGAGCAACCATAATCGGCATCATAAGTGTCATCTGAGCACCGTCAACAAAAGGCTCTAATACAAAATACATAAGGTAAGACACTAAAAACCCGCAGCTAACCACCCCATATTTAGGGGACTGTTTACTATAACGCAGCCACAGCTCCGCAGTAATCATAAGGAACACAATTAGTAAATTACAGGCTATAAATAAATGCCATAGATTCGTATCCATGGCTGTTTTTATTTGGAGTCGGTCAATATTCGACAAAAACAGCAACTGTGAGATTAATAAAAGAATGACTACCATCCAATAGCCTTTTAAGATTCTACGGTGCCAAACCTCCGTACTTAGCGCATCATTAATACTTGTAATATGTATCCCCTACTTTTATCCGTTAATGTAATAGCTTTCATTATAATAAATTTTAGTTATATTTTCATCATTTTTTTTGCAATTTACGACAAAGTTTGAACAGTCTACCTGTTCACATATTTTTCACATTTCATCAAAGCGCTTACTTAAATTTTAAGTTATGATGTCTACATAATTGTCACATTTTCACTATGCTTGGACTTCTTGGGAGGGGATTTAGATTATTAAAAAATTTGCAATTCTACTTTCAATGGTGTTCGTTATAGCACTTACAGCCTGTGGGAACAACAATGATAGTGCTGCTGGCAATGCTAACACAGCGGAGCCGGAAATCGAGGCAGAAACAGAACTCATAATTACAGCTACAAATTACAGCTTTGATCAGGAAGAATATCATCTAAAAAAGGGTGTTCCCGTCAAAATCATTTTTAAAAATGATGACGGCAATCACGGTATCCTTATTCCAGAGTTCGAGCTGCAGCTTAATGAAAAAAAATCCTCAAAGGTGATCGTACCCGAGGAAGCTGGAACTTTCGAAATGACCTGCTCCATTATGTGTGGCTCCGGACATAGCGGAATGAGAGCTACAATCATCGTGGAATAGATTACACATAAACAGCCGATTATTAGGGATTCCCCTGAGATCGGCTGTTTTTTTAATTTGAGCTCAATAATAAAGAGAGCTGACCCGAAATAGATCTCTCTACTCATCAGGTCAGCTCTCTTACTTGCATCCGGCACTCAACTGTCTTGCTCGATCAGTTGAATCCATTCATTATATTCATTTTGTAGCTTGGCATATTCCTCTTTAAGGTTACGATGCTCATCTGTAAGCTTGTCAAACTCTTCCTGACGCATTTCAAACTGGAGCTGCAACAAACGAAGCTGTCCTTGAACCATTTCATAGCTTTCACCAACTTCACCTAGCTGCTGAAGCACTTCGCTACGTTCACGATCAATAGCTTCCTGCTTCATTTCAGCCTCACCGGCTTCCTGCTGCCAAATGTCGATCTCCTCACGCAGCTTCGCTTCGAGATCCGTCCACTGCAGCTGCTGATCGGATAGTTCCTCGTACTTATGCTTCCAGGAAGCTCCGTACGCCTCTGCTTCCTTCAGCACTTCCTGTTGCTCAGCAACAGTAGCAGCAGCTTCACGACTAGCTTCAGATAACTCTTCTAAGCGTCGTGTTGCCTCTTCGCCTTCTTCCTGCAACAGTTGATATCTTTCCTGCAGGCGTTCTCCTTCTTGCAGTACATCGTCGTATTGAGCAATCAATTCCTCATAACGAACACGAAGCGCAGACAATTCCCTCTGAGCCTGCACACCTTGCTCCCGAAGTACCGCTGTTTCGCGTTCTGCATCTGTACGAAGCTGAACCTCCTGATCCAGCTGCTGTACTAATCCATCGGCTTGCCCACGTAGCGTGTCGATCTCTTTCTGGAGCAACACGGATTTCTCCTCAGACTCCAGCAGATTCATTTCCAGTTCACCAATATCTTCCATGCGTTTATCCGAAAGCTCCTGCCAGTTAGCCGCCTCTGCTGCTGATCCCGCAAGCTCTTCCTGAACACGGTGCAGATTTTCACTCGTCTCCTGTAGTGACGCTCTTAGCTCTGTAGCTTCATTCTGTGACTGTTGATAACGCTGGCGTAACTCTTCCAGCTCCTCATTCAACAGTGTGCCCAGCTCAGTAGCCGTGCGCAGCTCTTCACTGAGCTGTTCTTCACGTTTAACAATCGCTTCATATTGTCCAAGAAGCGTCTGTCTTGCATCTCGCTCACTCTTAAGACTGGCTTCAGCCGCACGTAATCTGGACTGAAGTTGCCCTGTCCCACCACGAAGCTCAGCCAGCTGTTTTTCCAGCTCTTGAATATTTTGCTTATGTCTATGCTCTTGAGTGCCTTGTGACTGCCGCAGTTCCTTATTCTTGGTTTGTTCCCGCTGCAGTGCTTCACGTTCTTCCGCCAGCTCTTTGCTCAACTTCGCTTTGGTACTCTCAAGCTCTTTACCTAACGTCAACTTGGTATCCTCAAGCTCCTTACCCAGCGCCAATCTGGTATCTTCGAGTTCTTTACCTAATGTAGACTTGGTAACCTCAAGCTCTTCCTCCAGTGTTGACTTGGTCTCGGTCAGCTCAAGCTGCAGAGCAGACAGCGTGTCTGTCTTCTCCTTGGTCAGCGTCTCCCGGATGTTCTCCAGCTCTTGCAGATGAGCAGCCTTCTGCTCCTCCAGCTGCTGCAAGCGGATGGCTTCCGCCTTCGCCAGTTCCTGCCGCTGGTGTTCACGACTAGCTGCCTGCTCTTCTTCGTAGCTTGTCCGCAGTGCTTGCAGCTCTATCTCGCGCTCAAGCAATTCTTCTTCCAGCTTCTTACGTGCAGCTTCCACAGCTTGCACTGCCTCCTGAAGCTGTTCCGCATGTACCTTGCGTTCATTCTCCTGAATCTCCAAATGCCGCTTACGTTCTTCCTCCGCAGCAGCAATCAGTCGCCCAGCCTCTTCTTTGGCCGCAGCTTCAAGTCGCTCGAATTCTTCTTGCCGCTCCCGCTGTACCTCCAGCAGGCGAGATACTTCCAATCGCAGTTCACTGCGTTCACCTGTCATCATGTTTAGTTCATTTTTGAAGTCCTGAACCTGAATAGCCTGCTCCGCCATATGTACAGCTGCAAGCACCGCTATACGCGGTGTGTCCAGTCTGGTGTGAGATTTAGAAATCGTGCGCATATGTTCATCAACATAACGGGCCACTTGTTTCATATATTCAGTACTGCTTCCGACGAGTTTATAGGAAGTTCCGTATATCTCCACGGCGACACGTGTCCGGTCCATAGCCACAGTTGTGCCCTCCTTTGTATGTGTGCGGATTCTAAGCTAGTTTCACTTCTTCTATTGTAGCTTTTTTGGTAAGCATTTGGCAAAATCCCTAATATTCAATAGATTATGGCTGATATTCTCCGCTTTGCACTCTACCTAGAAAAAGCCGCAGCGAATCTCAGTTTCTAAATGGATTCGCTGCGGCTTTACACAATTCCTGCTACTTTCTTAATTCTGCACCAAAAGTTTGTTGAAGAGATGCTAATACCTTCTCATGCACCTCTCCTACTTCCTCATCAGTCAGTGTATGTTCACTATGACGATACAGCAGTGAGATCGCGATGCTCTTCTTTCCATTCTCCAGCTTACCACCAGTATAAACGTCAAATACCTGTACGGACTGGAGCAAAGAACCTCCGTTATCGCGGATGGAAGCTAGCAGATCGCCCGCTGGTACAGCGGAATCCACGACCACAGCAATATCCCGCTCCATTCCTGGGAAACGCGGAAGCTCATTATATTGCAAACGGCTTTGCGCACTTTCATATAACGGCTGCAATAAGATTTCCGCCGCATAAGTATCCACCAGATCCAGCTGTCTTTGCAGATCCGGATGAATCTGTCCCATCGTTCCGATCTTCACACGACCCTCGTTTCCGAGTAAATATACCGACGCGGAACGCCCAGGATGATATCCTTCTGGACTATCTCCTACATAGACGATTTTATCGGTCAGCCCTAAATGAGCAAATACCGTTTCCAGCGCGCCCTTCAAATCAAAGAAGTCCACAGGCTGTGCCGAAACATTCCATTGCTTCACTGTTAAGCTTCCGCTAAGCAGCAGCCCCAGCACCGGCAGTTCGCGTGGCTGACGAGTCAACTGTTCTTCATCCGTGAAGAAGACGTTGCCGATTTCAAACAATGCCAAGTCGCTTTGACGACGATTGGTATTGTAGCTGGCAATATCCAAGAGTTGTGGTAGAAGGCTGGTACGCAGTACGCTGCGTTCTTCACTCATCGGCATAGCCAGCTTCACCGCTACTGCTCCTTCTGATAACTCAGGGAACATTGTGCTTTGTTGCGGCTGGATGAAGGAGTAACCCATCACCTCTTGGTAACCGCCATGTGACAATAGGCGACGCAGTTCACGACGGAGCGCTTGCTTGTGAGTTAGTGCTCCTGGTGTTGTAATTCCTTCAATTAGAGTCGTTGGAATATTGTCATACCCGTACAGGCGGGCAATTTCTTCAATAAGATCAACATCATAGCTGATATCGCCTCGTCTGGTTGGGACTTGAACTTCAATCAGCCCTTGTGCGGTATCTCCACATTTGAAATGTAGACGGCCAAACAATGTCTTCACTTCCAACAAGGACAAATCCGTTCCCAGATAACGATTCAGTTTCTCTAAGGACAAGGTGAGAACCTTCTCTTGAACAGCGTCAGTTCCTGCTTGCACGATGCCTTCATGGACCGATCCGCCAGCATAACGTGCAATCAGTACGGCTGCACGGTTCAATGCAGGAATAACTGCACTTGGATCCACCTCCTTCTCGAAACGAAGGGAGGCTTCCGAGCGAAGTCCCAATTGACGCGAGGTTTTACGAATCGTTCCTCCATCAAACTTAGCAGATTCCAGAACAAGGTTTACCGTCTCAGCAGTAACCTCTGTATCCCGTCCACCCATTACTCCGGCCAGACCTACAGCTTTTACTCCATCAGCGATAACGAGCATTTGCGGCTCTAGCTTACGCTCTTGACCGTCAAGTGTAACCAAAACTTCACCTTCATGAGCAAGACGAACGCCGAGTTCTCCACCTTGTACTTTATCTGCATCAAAAGCATGCAGCGGCTGTCCATATTCCAGCATCACATAATTGGTAATGTCCACGATATTATTAATTGGACGAACCCCAGCAGCCATCAGACGATTCTGAATCCACAGCGGTGATGGTGCAGGTTTAACACCTGCAATATAACGAACTGCATAATGGCTGCAGTATTCTTCATCTTCAATCTTGACGGAAATGGAATCCGCAGCAGGACCACTGATCTCAATCATTTCGCTTTTTGGATCAGGTAATTTAACTTCACGCCCAAGAATTGCACTTACTTCATAAGCAGCACCAATCATGCTGAGGCAATCTGAACGGTTCGGAGTCAGATCGAATTCCAGAATCTCGTCATCTAAACCGAGGACCTTGGAAATATCCTGACCAATCTCTGTCCCTTCAGGCAGCACAAGAATACCTTCTTGTTGCTCTTTTGGAAGCAATTTATCATTCAGTCCCAATTCTTTGGCCGAGCAGATCATTCCTTGCGACAGGACACCGCGCAGCTTGGCTTTTTTGATATCCAGTCCTGGCAGCTTTGCGCCAACCATTGCTACAGGTACAGTTTGACCTGCAGCTACATTTTTTGCGCCGCAAACGATTTGTAGCTCCTCATCTTGGCCCACATCCACGATACATACGTTCAGCTTGTCTGCATCAGGATGTTTTTCCTTTGATTTTACATAGCCGGTTACGATGCCGGAAATGCCTTTATTGCGGCGCTCTACGCCGTCAATCTCAATGCCGGCAGCGGTAATCTTCTCCGCTAGCTGTTCGGCGGTTACTCCTTCAATCGATGTATAATCAGCCAACCATCCGGTTGATACTTTCATATCCGCTCACTTCCTTTATGTTTCAGATGTATTTATTTCACTGTCGTTCGCGCTGCTTCCTGTGGGAGAACGCTCCAAAGCCATTCTCCGCCACTATCAGCCAGCGCGCCCACAAAAACTAAACGCCCTTGAATTGCTTCACAAAACTCATGTCATTACTATAGAAATGTCGGATGTCATCGATGCCGTATTTAAGCATTGCAATCCGCTCTACACCCATTCCGAAAGCGAAGCCGCTGTACTCAGCAGGATCATAGCCACCCATTTTCAGTACATTTGGATGCACCATACCTGCGCCAAGGATTTCTAACCATCCGCTTTGCTTGCATAGTCTGCAGCCATCGCCGCCACATTTGAAGCAGCTTACATCTACTTCAACACTTGGCTCAGTGAATGGGAAAAAGCTCGGACGAAGACGAATGCCTGTATTCGGTCCAAACATCTCCTGCACAAATTGTTGCAGGGTGCCCTTCAGATCACTCATTCGAATGTTACTTCCAATGACCAAACCTTCGATTTGGTGGAACTGGAAGGAATGCGTTGCATCATCATCATCACGGCGGAATACTTTACCCGGGCAGATGATTTTTACCGGAGCTTCACCGTTCATAGCCTGCATAGTACGAATCTGTACCGGCGAGGTTTGTGTGCGCATTAACAGGTCATCCGTTAAATAGAAAGAATCCTGCATATCACGTGCCGGGTGATTCTTAGGCAGATTTAGAGCTTCAAAGTTATAATAATCGGTCTCTACTTCCGGGCCTTCAGCTACACGGTAGCCCATGCCGATAAAAATATCCTCAATCTCCTGTACGACTCTGCTAAGCGGGTGAATGCCCCCTTGCTGCATACGGCGACCCGGTAAGGTTACGTCTACTTTTTCAGCCTGCAGACGTTGCTGGGTTTCCTGCTCTTGAAAAGCCTCCTGCTTTGCGCCGATAATCTCCTCAATAGCACTGCGAACCTGATTCGCTACTTGCCCGATTACCGGACGTTCCTCAGCACTAAGTCCTCCCATACCGCGCAGAACCTCTGTAAGCTCACCTTTTTTACCGAGATACTTCACTCTTAGATCATTTAGTACCTGCGGATCCATAACCTCCTGCAGCTTAGCCAGCGCTTCAACCTTCAATGCTTCCAACTTCTCTTTCATGGCCGTGTACAGCCCCCTTCAATCATTGTCTAGTTCAACAAAAAAAGGCCTTTCCTCCCGGTAAGGGACGAAAAGACCGTGGTACCACCCTTGTTAGACAAGCTGATCTGTTCCCCTTAAGAGCTTCATTCCCTCTTTTGGCTGGACAGATACCTATCTCACTTTATACAGAAATAACGGTCTGTGACCGGTATCCCCTACCCTTCCCTATTAGACAGCTTAAGGAATTCAGGGAACTGCTCCGGAGTGAACTTCGACAGCTCTGCTTCTTAGAAACGCTCTCAATCCGCGGCGTCTCCTCCCTGTAAGTCAGGCACTGTGTACTCTTCTCCATCACTGCATTTCACAATTCATGCTAATTGTCAGGTATCTCTTTACTACAAGAGATATGTCTCTTTATTATATGCAAAATCTGTCGTTTTGACAAGCTGGACAAAATTAGGCTAATTTTTATCTTCTTTTAAGCTGGCTTTAAGCTTCAGAGCCATTTTCCCAACTTTTCTTCAGCTAACATTCAGCGGAGCTTGATAATTTCCATTACTAGGAAGGCTTGCTTATCCACTCGGGTGCACCTTCGCAGACTATTAACTATCCTATTGGGAGGAAATCAAATGCATGTACGGAGAATAAAAGTAGCCGCGGTGCTGCTAAGCACAGCTGTGCTTAGCCAATCTGCAGCGTATGGAGCTCATGCCGCTTCGGCCGGGACTACATCCACCAAAATAGCAACAACAGCTTCCGTATCCGCTCTGGATAAACTAGGCTCCATAGCCTTGAAGACTAACATCAGCGCAAAGCTGACGGATGTCAGCTTATTAACTCAGGATGGCGGAAATATTCTTACATACACACTCAGCTACTCTAATGGAAGCAACGCTAGCCTCAATCTGGTGGACTTTTTCTCCAAAGTAACTACTAGCGGCGGTACAGTTATTCAAGGAAGCTCTATTACCAGCAGTGCAACCATCAAATCTATTGCCGCGAAAAGCAGTCAATCTATCACCTACTATGTAAACATCGGCAAATCCACCTCTTTAAACGGGGTCAAAATTTCATTGTACGGATGGGACTTCAACACCACCGATTATCAAAAAAAGCTAGGGAACTTCACCGTACCAACAGGATATTCACAAGCTGTCGCCAGAGGGCAGAGTAAAAAGATCACCCTAAACAATCTCCCTGTAACCACCAAGGCAGAGAGCCTGCAAATTTATAAATATAACGGTAAGGTCTATGCCAAGGTTGGCGTTAGCTTCACTAATCAAGGAACCAAGGTACTCAGTGATACTGGACTTAAAGGATACCTCGCTTCCGCTGGAGGATCTGTATTTGAACTCGCACTTGATGACACCAGCACCAGCTATAAAGTACAGCCTCAGGAAAAGAAGACGATCTACTATTTGACGGAAATCCCTTCTTATATGAAGACAGACAACATGGCGCTGCAATTTGCCGGAGAAGATGCCTCATTAAAAATAGCGTTGCCGGTTGTCGCCTACAATCTCCCCGCTGCAACAACACCGGATCTTGTCGTAGCCAGCAATGTCACGAAGAAGCTTACAATCAGCAATAATACAGTCGAAACACAGCTGAAAACGGCTAACGTCTATGCTGACAATGGCAACGCAAAGTGGACACTACAGTTCCGCATCAAAAATAGCGGCAACAAAGCAGTGAATGTGCCTGCCTATGAACTTGCTATTAAAGCCGCTGAAGGGTATAGCTTTCCGGTAGATACGAAGGATTTTGCCAGCCTAACATTGAAACCGCTTGAAGAAAAGATTATTGAACTCAGCGCAGATGTACCACTCACACTCAATCAAGGAACATTGCAGCTGCAAATGACTGAGCCGGCTGCTGAGGGCAAGATCATTTTTCCTACCGCCTATTATCAGATCCCTTACACGCTGCAAACTAACAATTGGCAGGACACGGAATACCCCATTGAGAACAGTCACGGTACATTTGTTGTCAAAATTGCAAACATTCAAAGACTCCCTTGGTCTGACAAAGACCAGATCGTGGCTAAAATCAACATTCGCAACACTAAATCAACCTCTGTTCAGCTTCCTGCGCTTACAAGTGTCGTCAAAGCTGGAGAAAGTGACATCAGCAGCACTTCCCAGGTTGTCTCAGAAAGTACGCAAACCATCCTCGGTCCAAATGAATCGGCTGCTGTGTATGTCGTAGCCAATGTTCCTTATAGCTATACTTTCAATCAATTAAAAATCACCCTGCAAGAAACTTCAGGTGAAAGTAAGCTTAACTTCCTTTCTCTAAGTACTACCCAACTGGACAGCCGGGTACAGAGTGTTGCAGCTGAAAATTCTTTCCATCTTGAGCTTGAAGGTAAAAAAGCGGAATTACTTGTACGCCGGAACCTCGTGTACCCAGGTACAGATTCAAATCTCTTGTACACAGAACTAGAAATGAACAGTGAGGAATCGCGTAAATCCGAACAGGCTCAACTCGTAGCCTATTACAAAACACAAGACAATCAATATTATGAAGCCGAAGTCACCCAGTCCAAAACCTCCACCAGTCCTAACGGAAAAAGTCTGGTCACCCTCTGGAGTAAGCTCCCTCTCGGTATAGATCCAGCGAACCTTGTCCTTTACATCGGGGAGGGTGTTTCTGAAGGCAAGCTTACCGCTCCTGGCGGTCAATCGACGGGTTACATCAATACGGTATCGCTTGGACTGAACCAGTTGGGGGTGGAGCCCAAAGGCAATCTTTTGAACGTGGAAATGTTTCCTTATACCCTATCCGTTACAAATGCAGTCGCCACCGTCACCGCTGGTAAAGATACGCTCAGCACTGTCCTAACCTACAACATGTCAGCCAGCACGCTTTATGAATCAGGCACCTATGAGCACAAACTGGTGTTGGAGCTGATTGACCCCTTAGGACAAAGCATGGAAAAAACATTAACGCTTGGCACAGATCTACAATTAGGTACCTTCAAGTCGTACACCACAACCTTCACAAGCAGCCTGTACAAAACACTGGGTGGCGGCGCAATCCGGTTGAATCTATACGACGAATTCCAAGGCCATCGAAATCTGCTGGGAACACAAACCTATGTTGTCACTTATCAGGCGGCATCAACGACTTCGAACAGCAACTCTACTTCTGGCACAGAACCAGACACCAGCAATACATCGGGCAATTAATATGATGAGCTATGGAGGATAGAAATGAAGAAGAAAAAAATAGTGTTCTGGACTCTTGGAGTTGTAGTTGTAGCCACAGCAGGAATGCTGGTTTATACATTGTTACCTGATAAGAACAGTCAAGCCGCTGAAGTGCCTGTTAACACAGCTACCGTTACAAAGGGCGATATCGTAGTTAGTGTATCCGGAGCCGGCTCCGTGATTGCTACAGAAACTGGTAAAGTAAAAACGAAGGACAGCGGGACCGCAGCTGAGGTTCTTGTCAAAGAGGGCGATCTCGTGAAAAAAGGCCAGACTTTGATTACCTTTGAAGGCAATGATCTGAGTGACAATCTTAAGCAGGAGCAAACTTCACTTGCCTCGCTTGAGACCGATCTTGAGGACAAGCAGGAGCAATATAAGAAGCTGGCCGTGGCAGGTGCATCAGAAGATGAGCTAGGCAATGCCAAACGTTCGATTGAAAAGGCCAAAACCGACATTTCGGCGCAACAGGAAAAAATAGCTTCTGTCCAAGAAGATATGCTTCCTCCTGATCCGTTAACGGCTCCTATTGATGGAACTGTAACGACAGTTAATATTGCAAGCGGCGAAAAAGCCATGGACGGCTCTGAACTCATCGACATTACCGATTATGCTAATTTAAGTGTAGTTGTGCAGGTGGATGAGCTTGATATTCCTACTGTAAAGCTAGGGATGCCTGCCACTATTTCATTGGATGCTCTGCCTGATACGGAATTCAAGGGAACGGTTACGAAAATAGCTAATGAGGGCACCGCCTCAAACGGTGTTTCCCTCTTCGATGTTACCATAGGTCTAACAAGCTCCGAAGGTGCTCTTGTTGGAATGTCTGCGGAAGTTTCAGTAACCACTGCTGAGAAAAAGGATGTATTAACAGTACCTATTGAAGCTGTACAAGAAAGAAACGGAAAATACACAGTTTCTATTCCTCTTGCAGCGGGTTCAGTCACAACTTCCAAAACTGCTGGCGAGGGCCAAGTACCAATGCCTAGCGGTGCCCCTGACGCCCGCGGCGGCGCTATGCCCAGCGGGGCTCCTGACGCTCGCGACGGCGCTATGCCCAGCGGGGCTCCTGACGCTCGCGGCGGCGCTATGCCCAGCGGGGCTCCTGATGCTCGCGGCGGCGCTATGCCCAGCGGGGCTCCTGACGCTCGCAGCGGCGCTGCCGGTGGAAGAAATCGCGGCAATAGCTCAGGACAGATGGTCACTGTCGAAGTGGGTCTCCATGATGAGAGCAGCATTGAAATTGTCAGCGGACTCCATGAAGGGGACCAGGTGATCATCCCTACCGTAATCTCTACGAAAACCGGAACAACCAGCACGGAAACGGAAACTAGAGGTGGTATGGGCAGTATGGGTGGCGCTGGCTTCGGCGGCAGTGGCTTTAGTGGGGGTGGCGGCTTCACCGGAGGTGGCGCTGGTGGTATGGGCAGCGCACCAGGTGGTGGCGGAGGTGGCGGCAGATGAGTGCTTCAGCATCTCTGATCGAAGTTCACGACATGTCCCACGGCTACACAATGGCCGGAGAAACCATGACGGTCTTAAATAGCCTTTCCTTTACAATTGATCTGGGGGAGTTCGTAGCTATTATTGGTCCCTCCGGTTCTGGTAAATCAACACTCATGAATATGCTTGGTTGCCTCGATATCTCTGATGAAGGAAGTTATCTTCTAGATGGACAAGAGGTTCGCAAGTTATCCGACAATAAGCTCGCAACGATCCGCAATGAGAAGATCGGCTTTATCTTTCAAAATTTCAACCTGCTCCCCAAGCTGTCAGCCATTGAAAATGTGGAGCTGCCATTGATTTATCGTGGCCTCCCCCATCGGGAAAGAAGACAACTAGCACAGGAAGCACTCATTAAAGTAGGGCTGGAGGATCGGATGCATCACCGCCCTTCTGAGCTTTCGGGAGGACAGCAACAGCGGGTAGCGATTGCCCGGGCTATGGCGGGATCTCCCCCTATTCTACTCGCCGATGAACCAACCGGGGCACTGGATACACGGACGGGGCAGGAAGTCATGCAAATGATACGTGAGTTAAATAAGCAAGGACATACCATCATCCTTATCACACATGATCTGGAAATAGCTAAACAAGCGGAGCGGATTATTCGTATTCAGGATGGCAACCTCGTGGAAGATCGGAGGAATGCGGGGTGAAATTGTACCAAAGCATGCGAATGGCCTTGAAGAGCATCAACAGCAGTAAGGTTAGAGCTTTTTTAACGATGCTTGGGATAATTATTGGAGTCTCTTCGGTCATCATTCTTGTTTCTGTTGGGCAAGGAACTACTTCACAGATCACAGAGCAGCTAAACGGACTAGGCACAAACCAACTCACTGTAAACATTACTGGCCGTGGGGCGACTACCTCTCTCACCTATGCGGAAGCCCTTGCTCTAGGGGATATAGAGGGTATAGCAAATGTAGCTCCTGTGATCAGCGGCAATGCTACAGCCAAGAATAAAACAGACAACGTTAGTGTAACTGTAGAAGGAATCACCCCCTCTTATGAGGAGGTAAAGGATTTTCATGTACAGGCAGGCCGCTTCTTGCTTGACATTGATAACGAATACCGGCAAAAGGTAGCGTTGATCGGTTCAGGTACGGCCGAAGATTTATTCGGTACAGACAATCCTGTAGGGCAGAAGGTCCAGTTAAACGGAATTAGCTATAAAATCGTTGGGCTTTTAGAAACAAAAGGCTCCAGTCTAAGTGGTTCCAACGACGATATCATACTCATTCCTATAAGCGCGGCAGAACGCCAATTAAAAAGTAAAGGCGTCCGTTCCATCACCATTAAGACAACTTCAGCAGATACTGTAGCAGCTGCAAAAGAAAAACTGGAAAGTACGCTTGATGCTAAATTCAATTATGCGGATAATGCTTTTAGTGTGTTTGATTCTCAGGAAATGCTGGAAACTGTCAATTCCACAACAGATACACTTTCCATGGCGCTTGCAGGCATAGCAGGCATCTCACTTTTTGTCGGCGGCATCGGAATCATGAACATCATGATCGTATCTGTCAATGAAAGAACACGTGAGATTGGTATCCGTAAAGCAATTGGTGCCAAAAAATTCGATATCCTCGCTCAATTCATGATTGAATCCATCGTGCTCAGCGGTTTGGGTGGGGTGCTTGGGGTCGGCATTGGTATCGCGGTCAGTTGGCTGCTGGGTAAATACTCTGCACTTACAGTTTCCATTGCTTGGGATATGGTACTGATTTCTTTTATTTTCTCCTTACTCATCGGCGTGATTTTTGGAATGATGCCTGCGAACAAAGCCGCACGACTTCGCCCCATTCACGCACTGCGTAACGAATAATGAATGATTAGCTGTCCTATAGTCATTAAGATGACTAAGGGCAGTTTTTTTCAGCAGCTGTAAAAGGTATCATTTATGCTCGAGTTGGGTAATAGGAACCATCGGTTTGAATATAGATAATTCAATAGGCCCATACACTAAACTTTAAATTTTGTCATTTTGATTATTATCTGAGTAAAGATTGCTCTATAAGCAGCACGTCCTATATACTTGATATACTAGAAACTACCATTTACTCACACGTACACTTTCCTATGTTTTCCCACTATGTATACAACACCTCTTTTATCCCAAAAGCACCTTCAAACATCAGTGAATGTATTAAATTACGCCTGACCATAGATTGCGTTCTGCAGGTTCTACTTAAGCAGCAATAGATTTTCTTAATCATCTTATACAGGGAGAAGATGACTGTGGCAGGATTCTTTGAGTTCAAGGTAACACGCAAACTATTCTATGTCTTCGCTGCAATCTCCGTCCTTCTGGTTGGGATCAGCGTCGCCTCGCTACTCTATTTAAATTACACGATTAATAGATTGTCAGATTCTCTTTATGATGATATATATCAGAACTCTAAGCTCATACTGAGCGCGGATCGTGATCTGCATCAAGCCGCTGTAGCCTTGCAAATCGCAATGGGTTCAAACCTAACAGCCGCAGAAGGTGAACAGTTCACTAAGGAGTTTATAGATAATAATCTTCAAGCGGAGGAACGAATAAGTGTAGCAAGATCAAATATCAACGCTATAAAAAACCCTTACAGTGATATGAAACAAAGTGGAATTATCCTTTCCGAATTAAAAAACGAGCTCAGCTCCTTCGAAACTACCATTATCAAATGGAAAAATTCAGGGTATACGCTAATAACAGAACGGACGAAGAGCAGCTGGAACCCAGATTCATATTCTGCGCTCACCCTAAACTCGCAATTCAATGAAGCTAGGACACATCTCGATCAAGCAGAGGACTTGATTGGCAACTACGCCTTGCAAGTAACGGATGGATTTGGAGATAAAAAAAGCGCTTTGTTCTCTCTTTATTCACTCCTCTTATTTGTGTTTCTCCTAGTTATTATTTACCTTGGACGCAAAATCATCTGGCTCCAGAATGAAATGCTGGAAGAACAAACACTTTATCAGCTTATCGGTGAAACCATGTCTGATTTCATTATTTTGACGGATCCCAACGGGTTGATTCTATATGCTTCTCCCTCACACTCCAGTATTCTAGGCTATGTGCCTAAAAAAGGAGATCCGTTATCCAACTACATACGTGAACCGGAAATTGCCTGGGCTAAATTAAAAAGTGTTGTTCAGGGAACTCCGCGTATTTCTGAACTGCGCATGCGCGGAGCAGAAGGTCAGTGGGTATGGCTTGAAACTAAGGTGTCACCTGTTCTCGGCAGCCGTAAATTCCCAGCACAATTTATGCTGTTATCTCGGGAAATTACCCAGCGAAAACAATACGAAGAACGACTACATAAGCTAGCCTTCTATGACCATTTAACAGCGATTCCCAACAGGGCTCATTTCAAAATGTATATGGAGAACCTTATCACCCAACCCGAAGGACGGAGGCAAAATATTGCGCTTGCCCTGCTGGACTGTGATAGATTCAAGCAGCTAAATGATACCTTAGGCCATCTGGCTGGAGACGAATTTCTTCAGCTGCTCTCCCGTGAACTTCAGCATACGGTTAAAGGAATAGGTCAGGCCTTCCGGATCGGCGGAGATGAGTTCGCAGTTGTACTGCATCGATTCACTTCTCCAGAGATGCTTGATGAAACACTGCAGCGGTTACTTAAACTGTTCAACAAGTCTTGGTCTGTTGATAACGGGTCCAGCTTCCACACCTCCGCGAGTATCGGAGTCGCTTTATTTCCTGAACACGGAAGCAGTATTAATGAACTGCTGCGTGCCGCCGATTTGGCGATGTATCGCTCCAAAGACCATGGTGGCAATAAAGCCCATCTCTACTACGAGCTTGTGGACGAAGGTTTAGCTAACCAGACCATTGTAAAACCATAAGAGCAAATAAAAAGCTGTCTCAGGAAAAATCAACCCTGAAACAGCTTTTTTTGTATGGCCTCTAACTGCTTAACCGAAGATGATCTTCTGAAATTTCGTCAATCTCCTGATCACGATCCCGAACTAAGACCTTGGTTAACTCTCCATTCGTAGAACAATCAATGAAACGGTCTCCGTCCCCATCTTTTTCTTCCCAATCATTAAGCCGCAAAATATATCCGATAGTTTGGGTATCTGGCAGCACTTCGATACGGGCTACTGCACGCCCGTTCTCCATATAACGGAAATCGCATTGTCCATCCTGGATTCCTGTATCCCAAACCCAAAGATTCCAGCCTTGGTAATTCTGATCTGGGCGTTCATAGTGTATTTCGATAATTTTAGAGCGTGGGGCTGGCTCACCACATTCATCATAAAGGACCATCATCGACAACCCTTCCACCTCTACCTCATTGCCTTCGATTCTGCGGATGGCTTCTATCCCGGCACGGGTATGGTCTACTACTACGTTCCAACTATCAGCAACCTCAGGAAGTGATACCGACATCCGGTCATTATTAGCATTGAAGACAACGGTAATATTGTTCCAGAGATCGCCTCCTGCATGGCTTCTAATCAGATACGATACTATTCCGCCATCACAACGCAGAAATTCTAAGGAGCGTTCAATTTCCTGGCGGCCATGCAGACGAAATGCCGGATGTGTACGCCGCAGCTCGATCAGGCCTTTATAATATTGAAATACGGGCTTAAATGCACTTTTCATATTCCAGCGGATCGAGTTGACCGCATCACCGCTGCGGTAGCTGTTATGATCTCCAAATTTACTGCGCAGGAGCTCATCCCCAGCATGCAGGAAAGGAATCCCCTGCGAGGTCAGAATCATTCCGTTAGCAAGCAAGGATCGACGTACAGTTTCATTACCGAGAATATTCTCCTGATCTACATTCACGTATGGATTGGCAAGGGCCACTGCCTCTTCCAGATCTTCGTTATTCATGTTAGCGATTACCGGAAAATCAGCTTCCTGACTCCCTCCTTGAACGATAAGCATCTTATCCCATAAATTCAAATTATCATGGGCAGTTACATAGTTCACCGATTCCACAGGCGAGTCCGTAAACTCATGAATTGCTCCTTTAATTCCGGCTGCAATAGCACCTTCTTTGCCGTATTCGCCTGTCACGAACCCTCTTCCGAAGCCATCACTATCCCCTTTGATTGCTGAACGGAAGTTATCGTTGAAGACAGCATAGCCCTTGCCCCGTTGTACACCTTTTAGCGTTTTAGTGGCCAGCGGAGAATCTCCACCCGTCCAAGGTTCACCGTAAAGCAACAGATTCGGATTCACTTCTAGCCGAAGCTCTTCGGTAATCTCCCGCATGGTAACACTGTCCATCAGTCCCATTAGATCAAACCGGAAACCATCCATATGATATTCCGAAGCCCAATAAGATAAGGAGTCCTTAATAAATTTACGGACCATCGGACGTTCTGTAGCCAGCTCATTGCCAACCCCGGAGCCATTCGACAAACGTCCCGTAAAATCGCGGCGATAGAAATAATCTGGGACAAGCGGTTCAAAGGGGCCATTCTCCACAGCATACGTATGGTTGTAAACGACATCCATAATTACCGCGATCCCGCGGCTGTGTAAGGCCTGCACCATCTCTTTAAATTCACGAATCCGCAAGCCAGGATTGGCAGGATCGGTGCTGTAAGATCCTTCAGGTACATTATAATGCTGGGGATCATACCCCCAATTGTAGTCCACATTAGCTATGGAGGAACCCCGATTGACCACCTTCAGCTCATCCACGGTCTGAAAATCAAATACCGGCATCAGATGTACATGGGTAATCCCTAATTCAGCCAGATGATCAATCCCCACTGTATTTCCTGCCGAATCCTTTAATCCAAATTCGGTAAATGCTTTGAATTTACCCTTATAATGCATACCTGAGCTCTCATGTGAGGAGAAGTCACGAACATGCAGTTCATAAATCACTGCGTCGGCAGGATGCTGTAACGGAGGCGCTACATCCTGATCCCAATGTTCTGGATTCGTATCCTGCAAATTAACGATTGCTGATCTTAAACCATTTGCAGATACCGCTGTTGCATAAGGATCTACTGCTTCCGTCACATTGCCATCTGCAAAAACAGCACGGTACATATAATATTTCCCTTTTAGATCACCTGATAACTTGGTCTGCCAGACTCCACCATTACTACGCTGCATATATACAATACGACCATTGTCCATAGCACTCTTTGGTGACTCAGTATTCAGTTGATGCCCACCTGTTTCGTACAGTACAAGGGACACAGCAAGTGCCGTAGGTGCCCAGACTTTAAATACACTGTACTCCGTTGAATACGTCAAGCCTAAATCCTTGCCCTCGTAGACTTCCATCATCAATTCTGCATTTATATAATTTTTACTCATGAATTAACACCATCCTATGGCTCCCCACCTAACCTGTGGGGTTGCTTATAAGTCCATATATTACCAATTCATTTCATATTAATACTTGCACAGCGCTGCAAGTCGGCAAATGGAGTATAAACTTTCTATGGATCCTTACTATTATATGTACGACATATTTATAGGTTTGGGTTCCTTATCGACTTTATGCTCATTACTAATACTATCGGTATAGACATCTGCGCAATAAAGAAAATAAACAGTGAACAGTAAATGAGGTCGAATTACAGAAAATTATAGGTTAAAAAACATAAAAAAGCCGACCTCCAGCCATCGGAAGTCGGCAATAGTAGTTGGAAAAACAGTAGAACGCTAAAACGGATTAATGCATGCGTAAAAAGTTACTTAGCGATACTTTGAACAAGCGCAGCGACTTCTTCAGCCGTGCCAAGCTGCAACGCTTTTGCAGCCAAATCCTTCATGTCGGCAGCCGACAATTTAGATATTTGACTACGCGCTGGCAAAATGGAAGTTGCACTCATGCTGAATTCGTCGAGACCAAGACCCAGTAGCAGCGGAATAGCTGTTGCGTCACCAGCCATTTCACCACACATCCCCGTCCATTTACCTTCTGCATGGGCTGCATCAATTACATTTTTGACCAAACGCAGGATGGCTGGATTGTAAGGCTGATACAGGTAAGATACCTGTTCATTCATACGGTCCGCAGCCATTGTATATTGAATAAGATCATTCGTACCGATACTGAAGAAATCAACTTCCTTAGCAAACTGGTCAGCCAGTACAGCAGTTGATGGAATCTCAACCATTATGCCAAGCTGAATGTTGTCTGATACTTCCTTACCTTCTTCCCGAAGCTTAGCTTTCTCTTCGAGCAAAAGATCACGTGCAGCACGGAATTCACCAAGCGTAGCTATCATAGGGAACATAATGCGAAGATCCCCGTGAACACTTGCTCTTAGTAATGCGCGTAATTGAGTACGGAAAATATCCTGACGATCCAGGCAAAGACGGATCGCACGGAAACCAAGGAAAGGATTCATTTCCTTCGGAAGGTCAAGATAAGGCAGCTCTTTATCGCCACCGATATCCAGGGTACGTACGACTACCGGCTTACCCTTCATGTTCTCAAGTACAGTACGGTAGGCGTTATATTGAATTTCCTCAGAAGGCAGCTTATCGCGACCCATGTAAAGGAACTCAGTGCGGTACAGACCTACACCTTCGCCACCATTCTCAATGACACCATTCACATCATTTGGTGTACCAATATTGGCAGCTAGTTCAACATGTTTACCGTCTGCTGATACTGTAGGTTCGTCGCGAAGTTTCTTCCATTCTGCGATTTGCAAGTCGTAAGCTTCCTGCTTGCGAGTGTACTCTGCCACTTCAGCTTCGCTAGGATTGATCAGAACGTCTCCGTTCAGACCATCGACAATCACCAAATCGCCAGAATTCACTTCTGACAGAACCGTTTTAGTTCCAACAACCGCTGGAATTTCCAAAGAACGTGCCATAATCGCAGAGTGGGAAGTACGTCCACCAATGTTCGTTGTGAAGCCTTTAACGAACTTACGATTAAGCTGTGCTGTATCCGATGGTGTTAGATCTTGAGCAATCACGATTACTTCTTCACTGATTTCTGCAGGACTTACATAATGAATGCCCAGCAGGTGGTTCAGCAAGCGCTTGGTAACATCACGCATGTCAGCTGCACGTTCCTGCAGATAGGCACTCTTCATATTTTCGAACATCTCAATGAATTGCGTAGCCACTTCGTTTAGCGCATAGTCCGCGTTAACCGATTCCTCACGGATTTTATCAATTACAGGATTGATCAGCTCTGGGTCATCAAGAATAAGCAGATGTGATTCGAAAATCTCAGCCTTCTTCTCCCCCAGCTCTGCCAAAGTACGCTCTTTAATCGTTTGCAGCTCCACTCTTGATTTGGCGAGTGCATCATTCAACTTAGCGACTTCTGCTTCAGTATCACTGATACTTGTCTTCGTAATCGTATAATCCGGATGTTTCAGGATAAAAGCACGGGCTACTGCAATCCCTGCTGAAGCCGCGATTCCTGAAATCTTATTCATGGATTTCCCCTAGCCCTTCTTTAATCATTACTTCTTGAAGAGCGTTCAAAGCTTCTGCTTCTTCGCTTCCTTCAGTAATTAAAGACAAAGTATCCCCAGCTTCAAGACCCAATGATAATACGCCAAGAATGGATTTCAAAGTTACTTTTTTACCTTTAGCTTCTGCATATGCTTCTGTACCTTTGAATTTTGTTGCTGTATTTACCAAGGCAGTTGCTGGACGTGCGTGAATTCCATCTTCATCGACAATTCTGAATGTTTTTTGCATAATATTATCCAACTCGCTTTCTGTTATTAAAGTATTTTAAATTTATAGTGAAAGCTTCGCTTCCTTGTATGAACAAGGAAGCATCGGCCCTTGCACTTTTACTGAATCGTAATGATGTCTTGGTCTCCTATAGAAACCTTACCCGGCTTCTTCAATGTCACAGAAGAGCCCTCTGGTAAATTAGAGAAAATAACAGGTGAGATTACAGAAGGTGCATGTGCTTTTACATACTCTAAATCCACTTCCATAATCGGTTGTCCAGCCGCTACAAGATCGCCCTCTTCAACTAATACCGTGAAGCCTTGACCTTTAAGCTTAACCGTATTAACCCCAATATGAACTAGCACTTCCTTGCCTCCGTCAGACATAATACCGATGGCATGTTTGCTCGGGAACACGTTAAATACCTTACCGTAAACCGGTGAAGCAATCTTCCCATCTTCGGATAGGAACGCGAAGCCGTCGCCCGTCATTTTTTGGGAGAATACTGGATCTGGCACCTCTGTGATATCCAACAATTCACCGTTTACTGGAGATACGATATCTTCCTTGATAATCGCTTCACCAGCTTCACCTGCCTGTTGTTCTTCTTCTGGCTCTGGAGTAACCACTACTGGAGCTGCTGAAGCTGCAGGTGTCTTTCCGTTAATCACATCTTGAATCTGCGATTTAATCGTATCTGAACGTGTGCCAAAAATCGCTTGAACGTTATTACCCACTTCCAGCACACCTGATGCACCAAGTTTCTTAAGACGGTTCTTGTCTACGCCTGCCTTATCTTTAACTTCAACACGAAGGCGGGTAATACAAGCGTCTAGATGAGTGATGTTTTCTTTACCACCTAGAGCGGACAAAATGTTCCGCGGTAGATCATCACCGGCTCTGGAGACAGACTCCGTATTCACTTCTTCTTCTTCATTCGTATCTTCTTCACGACCCGGTGTCATAAGATTGAATTTCCGAATTACAAACCGGAAGCCGAAGTAATAAATTAAGGCAAGGACCAGACCTACCGGAATGACCAGCCACCAAGCTGTACGGTTCGGGATAATACCAAAGAGCACAAAATCGATAAAGCCACCCGAGAATGTCATGCCGATTTTAACATCCAGAATATGCATAGTCATAAAGGACAGACCTGCAAACACAGCATGTACAGCGAACAGCAACGGAGCCACGAATAGGAACGAGAATTCGAGCGGCTCGGTAATCCCTGTCAAGAACGATGTCAATGCCGCGGAAATCATCAAACTTCCGACGATCTTTTTATTCTGAGGTTTAGCTTCATGATAGATAGCCAAAGCCGCTGCTGGAAGACCAAACATCATGAATGGATATTTACCTGTAGTAAATGTCCCTGCTGTGAAGTCTACTCCATCGCGAAGCTGCTGCATGAAGATCCGTTGGTCACCACGTACCAATTCTCCAGCTTTATCAACGTAGGTACCAAATTCATACCAGAATGGAGAGTAGAAAATGTGATGCAGTCCAAAAGGAATGAGCGAACGCTCGATCGTTCCGAAGATAAACGCTGCAAGCGTTTTGTTCGTATCAATCATACTTTGTGACACATAGTTCAGACCATGTTGAATAGGTGGCCATACTATTGTTAGTAACAAGCCCAAGATTAGAGCTGTTACCGCCGTCATGATCGGTACGAAACGTTTACCTGCGAAGAAACCCAGGTAAGAAGGAAGCTCAATTTTGAAGAATCGCTTGTACATGGCCGAAGCCAATATCCCGACGAGTATACCTCCAAACACCCCTGTTTGCAGTGTTGGAATCCCTAATACGCTGGCATACGAGAAGTCGCCTTGGCTCAGGACGTAATCATTAACGCCAATAACTGTACCCATCGTAATGTTCATTACGAGGAAACCGATAATGGCAGCTAGACCTGCAACACCTTCACCGCCGGCTAAACCTATCGCAACCCCCACCGCGAAGAGTAAGGCTAGATTATCAAATACAATTTGTCCTGAGTTCATCAATACGTTGGCAACAGCCTGAACAACATGGTTCTCCAGTGCTGGAACATATTGCAGGAAGTCTGGGTTTACCAGCATGTTTCCTATTCCAAGAAGCAAACCTGCCGCAGGCAGAATAGCTACTGGAAGCATCAGAGCTTTACCAACTCTTTGTAAAACACCAAACAACTTTTTAAACATTTAGGTTACTCCTTTCATTAATTTCACTAAAACAGATGCCAAAAAAGGCATGAGCAACACAGTATAGAAGTTGTAATCTAACGCTATCGTTAGATTGCCCCAAGAAGGGGGTTAACAACCAAAATACTGTAATTCACTCATGCCTGATCGAATCAGTTACACGCTCGATATTCTGTTTTGTTGATGACAGTGAACATTGTAGCATCGTTTTTTTTAAGTGGCAAGCGTTTTTTTTGAAACCATGATTTGTTACAACTTTTGCACTTTAAGGAGCTTCACCATTCTTGTCCATATCTTGTTCGTCCACTTTTTTCTGGGCAATACGCTGCAGGTGAATCGTCAAATAACTCACCTCAGCTTGATACACGGGAATTCGCACACGCTGTTCGATAATTTTTGTTAATTTCCAAGCCAACGAATACATCTCAGGATACTCCCGTTTCATGAGTCCATCCAGGGTTGAGGTCTCTTGTACCGCCTCTCCACGGCGTAATCTTTCTAGAACGAATCGCAGATGGGTTACCAGTCTTGAGTAATCAAGTGAATCACGTGGGATTCGATAGTCCAGATAATTCTCGACTAACCCAACCAGCTCTCCAATCAAGAGAGAATGTTGTCTAACCTCGGAAATTTGCCTATTACTAAGTGCACTGACAATATGAAGAGCCACAAAACCTATCTCATCCACCGGCAATTCCACGCCCATAGCCTCATTGATCCTTCCAATCGCATATTCTGCCATCTTATATTCCTCAGGATAAATCTCCTTAGTTTCATACAAAAATGGATTATGAATTGGGATATCTTGTTCGAAACGACGGATAGCAAAAGAAATATGGTCGGTAAGTGCAATGTGAATATGCTCATTAAGCGGCTGACGGCTACAATGCATAATATGTAATACTATTTCTTGAACGACCTCAATCAACTTCTCATCCACTTGGGGAAGAAGCTGTTTATATTGTTCCTGTTCCTCCTGGCTGCGAAGAATAAACATCTTCTCCACGGAGGATAGATTAATCTGATCACGCAGCTTGCGGTTAAACCCTATCCCTTTACCGATAACTACAACCTCGGAATATTGAGGATGCTGGGCAATGATAACGTTGTTATTCAACACCTTCGCCACTGTTATGCTACTCATTTTTGACACCTCTTTTATTTCTAAACACCTAACTTCCAGCAGCATACGCAATAAGAAATCGTACGATGAATACAAGCTTTGCTACCATCATAACACCAAGAATTGCATATTAGAAGAACACTCTGTGTCCTTACTAAGCTAGTAGATCAGAGTGAACAGCCTTAAAGGCTTTTATTTTACCTGAAAAAATCTTTAAACACCAGTGAAAGCGTCGATGTCTGTATATACAATAATTCCCACGGGATGCCGATAAGCTATAAGGTTTATCAAAAATCACCTGTAAACGCATGAGCTTTTTATCATGTTGTCTAATTTAGATCAAAACAGATCAAAACATAAAGATTAAGGTATGACCAGCAGCTTTGCCAGTCATACCTTAAGTAAATTAAATCCATATAAATTGCATTAAACTATTTTTCCTTTTGTTCAGGCACAGAAGTTAAAGTCTCGCTGGCTGTACTAGATGTTACTGATGGCTGAATATAAGTTGCAGGTGTAGCTGGTGCAACAGGTGCGACTGGTGTAACTGATGCTCCTTTGCTTCCGGAAGCTTTAGAGGTCAACCCCTTGATCAGTGCCTCTACATCAATCCCTGAGACGCTCTTCAACATCTCTGGAGCGGTGGACATTAGCTGAGTCACATAATTGCTGACCCGGGCTGCACCTTCCCCGTTACCGGTATCTACAACGGTAAGTTTATCAATAGATGCCAGCGGCTTCGCAATTTGGCCAGCCAAATCAGGCAGCATTTTGACGATGATATCGAGCACCGCTGCTTCGCCGAATTTCTGGAAAGCTTCCGCCAGTTTCTCTTTGGCTTCTGCTTCCGCTAGACCGCGCAACCGGATAACCTCAGCATCCGCTGTACCTTTAGCCAGCTCTGCATCCGCCATCGCTTGACCTTCAAGACGCTTCTGCTCAGATGTCGCTTTAGCTTGCGTTTCAATACTATATTGCAAGGCATCTGCCTCACGCATTCTCTTCGCCTTATCGGCTTCCGCCGCTTGCTCTACTGCATAACGATCCGCTTCTGCTTTTTTCTTCACTTCAGCATCATACTGCTTCTCGCGGACTTGAATTTCTTTGGCTTGCAAATCGATTTCACGTTCCTTACGTACCAGCTCAACCTTCATCTGTTCTTCAACAACGGTCTGCTTTGCACGTGCCTCTTGAATATGATAAGCCTGATCGGCTTCCGCTTTCGCTGTATCCTGATCCCGTTTAAACGCAGCCACCTTAAGCTGGTTTTCCTTGGAGGCTTCGGCAATATTCGTATCCCGCAGCAGCTCAGCTTTTTGCCCTTGCTCTTCTGCGTTTGCCTTTTGAATTCTCGCATCCCGCACTGCTTCTGCTTCAGCGATCTCTGCATCCCGCTTCACAGCAGCTATCCGCGGTTTACCCAGTGCCTCTAGATATCCATGTTTGTCTCGCACATCCTTGATGGTAAAGGAAACAATTTGCAGACCCATTTTCTTAAGATCACGTGCCGCCACGCCTTGAACCTCTTGCGCAAAGCGGTCACGGTTACGATATACTTCCTCAACGGTCATCGAACCGAGAATGGCCCGCAGATGACCTTCAAGAACTTCTTGTGCTTCGCTCTTCAGTGCTTCAATCGGTTTGCCCATAAATTGCTCAGCAGCTGTCGCCACATCTTCCGTTGAGCTACCCACTTTAATGATCGCCACACCGTCGGCAATAACCGGAACCCCTTGTTCGGTGTATACCTCCGGGGTCGTCACATCGAGTTTATGAGAAAGAAGCGACATAAATTCAGCCTTCTGAAAGACTGGGAGTATAAAGGCCCCGCCCCCGCGTACAATCTTTATTTTACGACCAGAACCATCGTCTGAAATATGATTTTTCCCCAAGAACGACCCCGTTACGATCATCCCTTCATCGGGTCCAACCGTTTTGTAACGTGCCCAGAATGCGATACCTAGCACAAACAAAACAGCAACGACAACAGCAGGGACTAACAAATACTCAGGAATACCGAACATTAAAGATCCACTCCTCTTCTCTTTTCGAATTCTGACACCAATGCAACGCCTTCTCTAACCTCCACTACAACAACTTTAATCCCTGCCGGAAGCAGCTCATGATCAAAGCTTGCTGCCGTATGCAGGCTATTGCCGGCGCCAAACTTTACCATAATCTCACCATAACCAGTGGCGGGAACAGGAATTGTGATTTCCCCGATCTTGCCAGGCAGATCACTCATTGAGAAACCATTGGACATTTCGCTTTTTTCCATGGGCTTAACCACCCCTAGATACATAAGTACTCCCAAAAAAGCGGCGGCTAACAAAGACAAAGCAATGATCGCCCCAGCTTCCAGAGCGCTGTACCGGGTTAGAAGAATGCCCGCTCCGCCGAACACGGTTATCCCTCCTGCCAGTACGGTGGGATTCAGAAAATCTACGGATACGAAATCAAAGACCCCATGCAAGGCATCTCCGATCAGATCTCCCACCAGGACGCTGACTATGGCAAATATGACGCCTAGCGCCAAGCAGCCTAAATACAGCGTTTGCATTTTTATTTCCTCCTGTCTTCAATCAGGACTGTCATATTACATTAAACGTACAAAGTAGGTCCTTGGTTTCACAATCTTTGGATATTCACCCAAATAAGTTCCATTCAGAGGATAAGCATGCTCACATTGGCACTATTTTATTACATGTGCTGGGTTGTCCTAAAGGCCGTCCCATAGTTGGTGAAGCGCGGATTTTTGTTGGGTAACACTCTCGCGCGTATGAAGAGGCTATGCTGCTTACGCACCTCGGCCCATCGGACTCAGCAGACCCTATTCGCCGATTTATCCGACTTTTGGTATGCTATCGGACCGCATAGCCCCTATTCGCATGAAAATCAGCAAATATAAGACCATTTCGAAGCAATAGTGTCTCTGGTGTCCGAAAGTTTGCTCAAAAGGCTGAAAATTCGCAAATAACGTCAGCTAGGTCCGTAGGGTAGGCGTGTATTGGTAGAGGAATCGGTTGTGAGGGGGGATTACAAACACTAGTTGGTTGGGTAACACTCTCGCGCGTATGAAGAGGCTATGCTGCTTACGCACCTCGGCCCATCGGACTCAGCAGACCCTATTCGCCGATTTATCCAACATTTGGTATGCTATCGGACCGCATAGTCCCTATTGGCATAAAAACCAGCAAATATAAGACCATTTCGAAGCAATAGTGTCTCTGGTGTCCGAAAACTTGCTCAAAAGGCTGAAAATTCGCAAATAACGTCAGCTGGGTCCGTAAGACTACCGAGGACGGTCGACGGATTAGATTACGGGTGCGAACAGTGATTGATGAGGTACCCCAGCAGCAGCGGAGGTACGGTCAGCGGCAGCGAAACCTTGGGATGAGAGCGACAGGAAAGTATAGAAAGAGGAGCAAGTCACACTAGAACATAAATACAAAGAAGCGATTCTTCCATAACGGAGGAATCGCTTCTTTGACATTCTATTGTGACTTCTGGAATAAAGACAATTGGTCTCTTTTCGTAGAAGAATTACTTACAAAGCCATTTTATAAATCTCAACTACGTCTTCACGCTCAAGCTTGCGGAAATTACCAAATGCTCCGAAACGAACAGCCTTGTCAGCCATACTGCCGATCTCGCTGTCATCAATATCATAATCTCCGAGTGTCTTCGGCGCACCGATGGAATCCCAGAAATTGCGCAGAGCCTCGATACCCTCCAGCCCGATTTCTGCATCAGTTTTGCCAGCAGGTTCAACTCCGAACACATTTACTGCAAGCTGACGGAAACGCGCAGGGTTTGTGCTGAGATTATATTTCATCCATTGCGGGAACAGAATCGCCAAACCTCCGCCATGCGGAATATCGTATACAGCCGACACTGCATGCTCGATATTATGAGTCGCCCAATCTCCGGCAAAACCCATGCTGACCATTCCGTTAAGCGCCATCGTACCGCAGTACATAATGGTCTCACGCAGCTCGTAGTTGTTCAGATCTTCGATAAGCTTCGGTGCGGTTTCAATTACAGTGCGCAGCAAAGTTTCACAGAACCCGTCTTGTACCGGTGTATTGCCGTCTGTATGGAAATAGTGCTCCAGAACATGCGACATGATGTCCACCATGCCATAAACGGTCTGATCACGTGGCAGAGAAAAAGTGTTCTCTGGATCAAGAATCGAGAATGCCGGGTAGGCATGCACGCTGCCCCAACCCATTTTTTCCTTAGTAACCTCGTTTGTGATTACCGAGCCGTTATTCATTTCGGAACCCGTAGCAGCCATTGTCAGCACTGTACCCAGTGGAAGCGCGTCTTGAGCCGCTGCTTTACGCTCTACAAAGTCCCACATATCACCATCATATTTCGCTCCAACAGCAACAGCTTTTGCGCAGTCCAATACGCTTCCGCCCCCTACTGCAAGAACAAGGTCAATATTATGCTCCCGGCACAGCTCTACGCCTTTATGTACTGTGGAAAGACGTGGATTGGGTTCTACTCCAGAGAGTTCAGTCACTGTAGCGCCTATTGAACTCAGCTCAGCAACTACTTTATCGTACAAACCGCTGCGCTTGATACTGCCGCCACCGTACATCAAAAGCACATTTTTACCGTACTTAGGCACCTCTGTCTTCAAGGCTTCAAGGGTACCCTGTCCAAAAATCAGCTTGGTAGGATTATAAAATTCAAATTTACGCATATGTGTAAACCTCCAGTAGTTAATTCATAATGTCTTACTCCTTCGTATTATAAACCTCTGATTACCCGCATTCAAATTAGGTGGCTGGGTTTCGTCATTCCGAATAAAAAAAGATGCCCCAAGCCCATAGGCTAGAGGACATCCTTAAATCCAAATTCACTTACTACAAAGCGCCGAAGCTTGTTACGAAACGGCGGAAAGCCGCTTGACCTTCTGGAGTCCGTTTGTAAACGCCAGCGTGTTCAAGAATATGCGTAAACTTGATGCCAACTTCGTTCTGCACAATCTTGAGCGCTTCCTCGTGTTGCAGTGCAGTTCCGAATCGCTCCACCAGCTCCTGAATCCAAGCCGCATGCTGCGCAAGAGAATGACTAGGGTCATTCTTCACCGCTTCTAACAGCGCTTGATCTCCTGCAAGAATACCTGCGATGGAATCGAGTTCTTCCTTCAAACGGCCCGGCAGAATCGCCAGTCCCATAACTTCAATCAAGCCGATGTTTTCTTTCTTGATATGATGCATTTCCCGGTGTGGATGAAAAATCCCTTCAGGATATTGCTCATTAGTCCGGTTATTCCGCAGCACAAGATCCATCTCGAAGCTGCCGTCCTCGGCCCGGCGTACGATAGGAGTAACGGTATTATGTGGTTGTACTTCACCGTCAACCTCACTAAAGGCTAGCACTTCCGCCTCTGGATCGCTGTAGGCTTTCCAAGCTTCATAAAGCGCATTTCCGCATTCCAATAGAACCGCAGGATCTTCTCCATTTAAGCGCAATACGGACATCGGCCATTTTACGATATTAATGCTGACACCCGGATAAGAAGCATGTGTAAATGTATCTTCCTTAGGCGCTTTTTGAATCGGGAATGTGTGGCGTCCGCCCTGAAAATGGTCATGCGTCAGAATAGAGCCGCCAACAATCGGTAAGTCTGCATTGGAGCCAATAAAATAATGCGGGAATGATTCCACGAAGCAAAGCAGCCGCTTCAAGGTATCCTTGGTGAGCTTCATTGGCACATGATCATGATGGAATACAATGCAGTGCTCATTGTAATAAACATATGGCGAGTATTGGAAGAACCATTTTTCATTATTCAGGTTAAGCGGAATGATACGCAGGTTCTGGCGCGGCGGATGATTGATCCGTCCGGCATAACCTACATTCTCACGGCACAGCAGACATTTCGGATAGACTGGCGGCGGGAGCAGCCGAGCCATTGCGATTTCCTTCGGATTTTTCTCAGGCTTGGACAAATTGATCGTCATTTCAATGTCTCCATACGGCGAATCCTGCAGCCAGTAGACATTCTTCGAGATCCGATCCATCCGAATATAGTTCGAATCAATGCTCAATTTATAAAAACGGTCTGTAGCCGCGGAGATGCCTTTTTCAGCGGTCAGACTATAGAACTCAGCATTTACATCCGAAGGACGGGCCATGAGAAGTCCCATAATCTTGGCATCCAGCAAGTCACGGTAAGTGTCACTATTCTCTGGGATCAATCCGATTTCAAAACCATAATCAATCAGTGCATCGAGTGGAGCCTGCGGCCCTTCCAATGGACTTTGATCGATATCACCTACATGCGGCTCACTGAAACCGAACTGTTCGAGCAGCACATTACGGCTATAATCTTCATCGGATGGAGCTATAAGCTGCTGGCGCAGTGCGAACAGAACAAGCTGCTCAATCGCATGTAATGCTTTCTGGCCAGCAGGTGTAATCTTATTCTCGTTGTGCATTTTAATTCTCCTTAAGTAGGGTCTCAAGTTCAAGATAAGCTAACCTAAAGTCCCTTATTCTCCGTATCCTTGCGGATTGGCAGAGTGCCAGTTCCATGCACTTTGAATGATATCTTCCAAATCTGCATGCTGCGGGTTCCATCCAAGGACGCTACGCGCTTTGTCAGAAGAAGCTACCAGCACAGCCGGATCGCCGGCACGGCGTTCTTGAATGACTACAGGAATTTCAAGTCCAGTAACCTTCTTCGCCGTTTCAATCACCTGTTTTACCGAGAATCCAAGTCCATTGCCCAGGTTAAAAATATTGCTGCTGCTTCCGCTGCGCAGGTAAGTTACCGCACGAACATGGGCGTCAGCCAGATCGCTGACATGGATGTAGTCGCGCACACAAGTACCGTCTTCTGTAGGATAGTCATCTCCGAAAACTGCGATACTGTCACGTTGCTTCAAGGCCGTTTGCAATACCAGCGGCACCAAATGACTTTCTGGACGATGGTCTTCACCGATTTTGCCACTGGCATGTGCGCCAGCTGCATTGAAGTAACGCAATGCTACGTATTTAATGCCCAGTACTTTATCAAACCAAGCCATCATCCGTTCCATGGTCAGCTTAGTTTCTCCATACACATTGGCTGGTTCAGTGCGGTCTGTTTCTTCAATCGGCACCTTTTCCGGTTCGCCGTAGGTTGCGGCTGTGGACGAGAATACGATCTTGTTCACGCCCGCTTTTTGCATAGCTTCTAGAAGACACTGTGTACCATATACGTTGTTGTCATAATATTTTACAGGGTCCTTCATGCTTTCTCCGACCAAAGAGCTTGCAGCAAAATGGATAACCGCTTCAATCTCATTTTCAGCGAACAGCTTACCCAGCAGTTCTTTATCACGCAGATCACCTTCGTACAGCTTGCCACCCAGCAACGCCTCACGATGCCCTGTTAGCAGATTGTCGAGGACCACCACTTCTTCACCACGATCCAGCAGCTCCGCTACAGTATGGGACCCAATATACCCTGCTCCACCTGTTACTAAAATCGCCATCTGATTACACTCCCTTCAATTCTTGGACACCATTACCGATGCCGCAAACGTAGAACTCGCCAACCAAACCAGATCTTGTGGTATAGGCTTCACCAACTTCACGAATAAAACGTTCTATATCATCTTCATGTACCAAAGATACTGTACAGCCTCCGAAACCCGCGCCAGTCATACGGGAACCGAGTGTACCTGGGATGCGCCCAGCTTCTTCAACCATAATATCAAGCTCTGCACAGCTAACTTCATACAAATCGCGCAAGGACGCATGCGAATCATTCATGAACTGTCCAAACTGCTTCAGATCATTGTTTTTTAATACCTCAACGGAATCTAGCACGCGTTGATTCTCTTCCACAACATGGCGAGCGCGGCGTCTTACAATTTCGTCTGTGATTTTATCTTGATGTGCTTCGAACTGTTCACGATTAAGCTGTGCCAGATAAGCTAGTGAAGGCACTTCTTTTTGCAAAATAGCCAATGCCTCATCACACTGCTGACGGCGTTCATTGTACTTGGAATCTACAAGCCCTCTGCGTTTGTTCGTGTTGCCGATAACCAATTTGTATGAACCTGTGATGAACGGTACCAAATTGTACTCAAGTGTGTCGCACATCAGCAGGATCGCATGATCGCGTTTGCCGTTAGCAACTGCGAACTGATCCATAATTCCGGAGTTTACACCTACGTACTGGTTCTCAGCACGCTGGGACAAAAGTGCAATCTCAACAGTGTCTGTATCGCCACCTTCGAGAGTCAGGAACGCATAAGCAGTAACGACTTCAAGAGAGGCCGAGGAGGACAAGCCTGCTCCATTCGGAATATCGCCATGGAACAGCAGATCGTACCCTTTGGATACTGGTGTGCTTTTCTTATCCAGCTCAACCATTACCCCAATCGGATAGTCAATCCATTCACCCGTTTTGGCCTTGCCAATTTCGCTATAATCAATAGAAGCTTCGTAAGGAAAATTAGTTGATGCAAAATTCACTTTGCTGTCACTACGTGGACGCACAATCAGCGTTGTACCGAATTCCAAAGCTGCGGGAAGTACATACCCGCCGTTATAATCCAAGTGCTCTCCGATGAGATTGACACGACCTGGTGCATAAAACACCTTAGCCTCTTCCCCGCTCACCCCATATTTTTCAATAAATTTGTTATTAAGTTCCTGTATGCTCATTAATGCCACTCCATCCTTTCGCTGCTTCAGCCAGTGGGAATTAGTAAAGCGTTCTTTATGTACTCATTATAATAGATTCATTCATCCTCTGATAATGCAATCATGTGTGTAATGTATGGATAAATGTGACTTCCCATAATATAATAATTACATATATTACTGTTACTCTCTAAACTATAAGCCATTAAATGACATTAACACAAGAAAGGCTGTCCCAAATGGAGCATACTTATTCCGTAGGATCCAATCCAGTGTATTACGATAAACAGAACCTTCATGTACTGTTTGCCGGCCAGAGTCAGACCCTGCCCATGCATCAAGCTGGACCCAAGATCTATGATTATTATTTGCTGCATTTCATAGAATCTGGCTCGGGCGTTTTCCGTACAGAACATCATAAATATGAGTTGGGTAAAGGGGACTGCTTCTTGATCCATCCGGGACAATTAGTCAGTTACGTCTCGGATAAAGACCAGCCCTGGTGCTATCGCTGGGCAGCTTTTACTGGCAGCGAAGCTGACGATCTGGTGCTGCAGACAGGGTTCACACCACAACAGCCTGTGGTGACTACAACAGGTGAAAGCCTAATTCCAGGTGCCCTGTCCAGCATCATGCAAGCCTTCAACGCCAACAAAGAGAGTGCCCATCTGACTTCGCTTGGCTATCTCTATCTCATTGTCGGCGAAGCAGCTGATTTGCTCTCTTCCTTCTCTCGTCTTCCCGGCGCAGAATCACAGGTTAAGCGTACTGTGAAGCAAATGATCCACTACATGGCATCTCAATATGCGCACCCGGTCTCTATTGAACAAATGTGTGATACGCTGGGTTATAATCGAGCCTACCTGTCCCGTGTATTTAAGCAAGAGACCGGATTATCTCCGGTGACCTACTTGCTGAAGCTGCGGATTGAAAAGTCCAGACAGCTGCTGCGTGAACGACCGGAGCTGTCCGTGGAACAGGTAGCAGCATCTGTGGGGCTCACCGATGCTTTATACTTCTCTCGCCAATTCAAACGGTTTTGTGCCCAGTCACCGACGGCTTACCGGATGACTACAACGAGACAAGCAGAGAAACCTGAACGTTAGTTTGCCCTTTAATCCATAAATCCATAAATCCACTATACAACAACAGCCCGCCTTCCTTAACGTAAGGAACCGGGCTGTTACTGTGTTCAATATGCTATAGTTCTGTCTTTAGAATCGTTTCAATCCGCTCTAACTCCTCCGGACTGAAATCAGGATTAGCTAAAGCAGCTATATTCTCTTCAATCTGATCCACTCTGCTTGCTCCAATTAGGGCAGAAGTAACCTTGCCACCCCGGAGTGTCCAAGCCAGTGCAAACTGAGCCAGACTCTGTCCTCGCGAAACCGCAAGCTGATTAAGTGCGCGAATCCTCCGCTGCACCTCCGGTGTAATCCGGCTCTCATTCAAGGCGGCAGACGGCTTGGCAGCTCTTGACCCTTCTGGAATACCATTCAAATATTTGTTGGTTAACAAGCCTTCAGCCAGGGGTGTAAAAGCGATGCTTCCTACACCACTATGTTCCAGTACATCCTGTAAGCCGCCCTCAATCCAACGATCGAGCATAGAATAACTAGGCTGATGGATTAAGAGCGGTGTGCCCAGGCTTTTTAGAATACTGAGGGCTTCAGCCGTCTGCTCCGCATTATAGTTGGATAGTCCTATATATAAAGCTTTGCCAGAACGTACCGCATAATCCAGCGCCTGCATGGTTTCTTCAAGCGGTGTTTCCGGGTCTGGACGATGAGAGTAATAAATATCAACATAATCTAGGCCTAGCCGCTTCAGGCTCTGATCAAGACTAGCCAGCATATATTTACGTGAACCCCATTCCCCATAAGGGCCGGGCCACATGTTATACCCTGCTTTTGTAGAGATCACTATTTCATCACGATAAGGATACATATCATTGGCAAGAACTTTACCGAACAGCTCTTCTGCTGAACCAGCTGGTGGACCATAGTTGTTGGCCAGATCAAAATGGGTAATTCCAAGATCAAAAGCACGAGTGATCATTTCTCTGCCGTTCTCGTAATTATCGACCCCACCAAAATTCTGCCATAATCCTAATGAGATTGCTGGGAGCTTGAGACCTGAGTTCCCGCAACGATTATAACGCATGTTGTCATACCGTTTATCGTCTGCTACATATACCATTGCTTATCCCTGCCTCTCATTACACGCTGTTGTGAGCCTACCTTATCTTTAAACTTCTGAGCGTAATAATAATCTGGCAAGAGAAACCAAAGGACAGCTTTTTTCTTCTAGCTTAATAGATCCTTGACACTGCCCATTACTTTTCCAATTCGATCTGTAATCAGCAGATCCGCCTGATCATCATAAGGTGTGGGATCTCCGTTCAGCAGCACCGTACGTTTGCCCCGGAAATAAGTCACCAGACTGGCCGCAGGCTGAACCGTTAGCGAGGTTCCACCAATAATAAGTATATCTGCAGAGGCAATCGCTGCGACAGAGCCCATAAGCACGGAGTGATCCAATTCTTCTTCATATAAAACCACATCCGGCTTGATAATTCCGCCACATTCCGGGCAGTGAGGAACGATCTCAGTCATTTCCAGCAGTTGATCCAGCCCGTAATATCGTGAGCAGTCCATACAATAGTTGCGATGGATCGAACCATGCAGCTCAAGGACACTACGGCTGCCCGCCTGCTGGTGCAGGCCGTCAATATTTTGCGTAATCACCGCTTTCAGCTTCCCCTGCTGTTCCAACTCCGCTAGTAGCTGATGCGCACCATTCGGACGGGCCTCTGGATGAATCATTTTACTGCGGTAAAAATCAAAAAAAATGTCCGGTGAGGACATAAAAAAAGTGCGGCTCAGCATCACTTCAGGTGGATAAGGTGAATTGTGCTGAGTTTGATATAATCCAGCTGCGGAGCGGAAATCAGGAATTCCACTCTCTGTAGACGTACCCGCCCCTCCGAAAAAAACGATATTGTCACTTTCTTTGATCCAAGAAGCAAGTGTCTGCAATTGATCCATGCTAAGTAGCACATCCTTTCCTTTTATTAGCTGATCAGTAAGTGATCCGAAGCTCATTGAAACCGGAAATGATTACATCGGCATCTATAAGGTGCTCCCCATCACCACTGGCGGAAATCCCAATTACGAGGCGAAGCCCTGCACCTTTACCTAATTGCATATCGGCATTACTGTCCCCAATAATAATCGTCTCTTCAGGCGAAAGCCCTAACTCCCGGCAGGCCAATTCAGCCATTTCAGGAGCTGGTTTTCCGTTTTTTACTCTGTCCCTAGTAACTACAGAATCAAAATAGCCTGCCACATTAAGCCATTCCAAATGCTCTCCGGTGGTCTTTGCCCCGTCGGAGGTAACCACGCCAAGCTTAAGCGATGCCGCAGAGCATTGCTCCAAAAAAGAATGAAGTCCCGCTAAAGGCTGTGCCATACGGCGTCGGCGTAATTCATACATCGCGTTTTTAGTTATGCTTTTCACACGGGTCAGCGCTTCATTCCAAGGAACTCCTGCTGCATATAGCTGCCATGCGAGTACACCGTAACTTTCTTCTTCTGTAGCCATGGTAAGCGGCCCCGCCGGGTCGTACCCTATTAACTTCCCTTGCGGATCATGTTGCGTACCCAGCACCTTGCTGCGCTCTACAATAAATCCCGCTCCCATGATCGCGAGTTGATCTTCCAGTCCACGCAGCACAAGCTCCGCCCAATTCCCCCAGGTGGCTAATAGATCGAGTAACGTCCCGTCTTTATCAAACAATATTCCGGAGCAGGGAACGCATTCATCGTTAATGTGTAATACTGGCATGAATTGTTTCCTCCCTCTGTTGAATGACCCGTAACTACCTCAGATTTCCCAGCCAATCCAACAGGGCACTTACTGTGCGACTCTGCTGTTCTTCCTCGGATATTGTGGCTTCGCCGTCCCCCTTCTGAGGCCCGTAGCTGCCAAATTGCGCATGATTCCCACCTATAATTGAACTATAAACTGTATTATCTGGCAGATAGGAGCGCCCTTTGTTGTAGCTGTCTCTGTCAATCACTTGATCCTCAGTACCCACAACCGATAACACTGACAAAGTAGTCTCTCGCAGACTGCCCTTTTCATCTGGATAAGAGGCTAAGAAAAATACACCTTCCAGCTGGTCCGTATGCTCAATTGCGTAACGCGAGGCCATGACACCCCCAAGTGAATGTCCACCCAGCACAAAAGATTGCTTCGGATGCACACGAATAATCTCTTCTGCGGCATCCCCCTTCGTTACGGCTAAATTAAACGGCATTTTGGCGATGTAGAAGGGATGCCCTGCAGCAGCGACGCTCTTCGCAAGAGGGGAGTAAGCTTCCGGTTTAACCAAAGCCCCAGGATAAAATATAATCGAGGCGCCCTTAGTAATGGAAGGTTCGAACGAGATCCAATTATCATTCTGTTCGACGGTAACTCCACCACTTGAAATCAGTGCGGTTTCGGCTTCTTGAGCCGGTGCATATGGCGTTAAATACTTCCATATCAGCAACCCGGCTACCACTAAAATAATCAATACAAAAATAGCGACGCGACGCTTAGTTATTCTTCTCTTCAACATGTTCCACTCCCAGATGTTAATGCATATAAAAATTATAGTGGAATCCCTCTATTCTAACAACCTTCAACACATCGCCACATTTCGCACACATGATAACGCTTTCTATTGTGACTTAATTCACAATTAAATCAAAGAAAATCTAGTATTTTAAAATTAAATTAATTTGCATACAGCATAATTTGGAGGCTAAATCATGGTAGGGGAAAACTCGCTGGAAACGCGCGGAGAAACCTTTTTTCTCAACCTGCGTTTTATGCTTATTATCACTGTTTTTGCCGGTAATGCAATTGAACCTCTGATTAACAAAATGAGCGGAATACACGGATTATATATGTGGATTTTCAGCTTTCACATGCCGCTGTTCGTACTGGTGACCGGCTATTTCGCCAGAAAAAGCCTTGCCGGAACTACCGGCCGCAAAATGCTGCTGCAAATTGGATTGCAATACCTCATTTTTCAAAGCTTATATTCCGCACTCGACGTTTCCCTCTTTCATGTAAGCAACATCCAGCATTCCATTTTCGCACCCTATCTGCTCCTATGGTTTCTGGCCAGTCATGCCTGCTGGCGCCTCCTGATGCTCGGTATGAGCAGATGGTCCATAACCGCTAAGCTCCTCTTCGCTGTAACAGCGGGGGTGGCTGTCGGATATCTCCAGCTGGACGGTGTATGGTTTAGCATCAGCCGTACCTTTGTATATTTGCCTTTTTTCATTATCGGCTATCATTTCTCCTTCGAAACCTTCGTCAAGCTCTATCAGAAATATATCAAAATCTTTGCAGCAGCCGCCTCCATTCTACTCCTTGCCGTCATGGTCGCATGGGGGGCAGGATTTCCCTTTGGCTGGTTATATGGCAGCATGACCTATATGCAGCTCGATGCCAATGTATGGTATGCAGGCGTATACCGTCTGGGACTGTACGGACTACAAATTGTCGCTTCACTCGCTTTCCTCGGCCTCGTACCTTACGGAGCGAGCCGCATGACCGACTGGGGGCGCCGCACGTTGTATGTTTTCCTGCTTCATGGTTTTATCGTTCGTCTGGCTGCCGTTTCCGGGATTTACACCTATATTGGCAATGCTGCTGGGGCAGTAGTCCTGCTGCTCACCGCCGTATTATTCACCGTATTGCTGGCTCAGCCGTCCGTTAAACGGCTCTTTCACCCGCTGGTTGAGCCGTCCGTTGACTGGATGATCACCCTTCAGCGTGCCGCCCTACGGCGCACACTCTAGCTTTACATCCAGAACAAACAAAGCAAGGCGGTTCCTTGGATACGAAGATTCGTTTCCGAGGAACCGCCTTGCTTTGTTCATCTCCTAAGCTAAAGTTCTACTTCATCCTGATCCATGGTATATTTTACCTTCATCATAATATGTTGTTCATAATCGCCAAACTGGCGCCCGAACAGGTTAAGTCCGCCTTGATGAACTGCATCAGGGTTGATTCCAATGCGCAGCCGCAATTTGGGGCTCCGGTTAATCAGAAGATCATTTAAGGAAACATTCGACACTTTCTCCATATCAAGTGTCGTCTTTTCATGGTCAACACGCCAGGTCTTGAGAAACCCGTATTGTGTGGATCCATCCCACCACCAGTTCGGATTCAGCTTGCCCCGCCGGTCACCGAAATCACCGGGACTGGTCCACATGCCGATCTCCGATCCATTCACCCATACAGAGATGTTCGAAGGCCAGTTCTGGTCATAATTCGGAGCTTCCGAACAGATCTCCATGGATAATTCCAGCGATTCAATTTGTGCTCCGGAGGGGATATCCATAGGCAGCAAATATTCCAGAAATCCTTTGCGGAGCCAGATCAGCTGAGCGTTGACATGTTTAGGGTGATAAAAGCTCGACGGTTCATCTTCTTTGATAATAAGACCCTCGCTATTAGCCATTCCGCAAGTAGGAGATACCTCACAGTCGCTATAATGGCCGATCGGCATCTCTACTTCATAGACATGAGTTAATCCCTTTGACATCGGTTCTTTCAAATTCAAGGCAATATGAAGATCATCATAATTCCGGCTGCAAACTTTCATTGCCCCGCGTGAAGCCGGAAGCAATTCTGTATGAATTAACTCTGCTGCTTCTAATACTTTAATATTGCTTGCTACCGTCGACACTGGAAGCTTCAGCCTCTCAGCGATTTCAATAATATTTAAGTTTTTGGAGTTTAAGAGCCGAAGAATATCAACCCTAGAACGAGTTGATAAAGCATGCGTTACTGTGACTAATTTTTCCGGGTCGTTTAAGCTAAGTTCCAGCACAAATCAGCTCTCCTTGTATCCTAATAATTATCCTAATCTTACTTCTTAATGAGATGAAAAACAATTACACCTACAAGCCCTTTCACCTAGAAATGACCTCCGGAAAACCGGAAGCCATTTCATATGTCTCTTAGGTTTGTTCGATTCACAATGGCTTAATATCAATGAAATCAATTTCTCCGTAACCTTCGCCTTTGGTAAAACGAAGCTTGTTCATGCCTGCTTTCAGTTGAACCCGGGCTGTGGACAGCCCCCAATTCTCCCACCCTTTATTGGTGATATAGAATGGGCTGGAAGGTCCTGCATTGACACTAAGCTGAAAATTCGACCAATTCCCGCCAGCCGTTCCATTCGCCGTTCGAGCCAAAAGAATATACTCGCCTGCGGCTGCCGCATCAACCGAAAATTCTACGTAACTGTCCGGCGTATCAATATGACCCGCCTTAAGCCCACCCGAGCCCTTGGGACTCGAAGAGGCATAGGCATCGCCGCCAAATGTCCCTTTTTCCGCTTCGAAGCGGGCATGCATGGTTTCACCCGAAGGCAAAGTTATCGGAAGATTAGGGTCAACGGGAATACCCAGATTAGGTGTATGATCAGCATTCCAGCTGAATTTCTGCATCCGCACCTCGCGGTTCCAGCCAGCGTTGTTGTATTTGGCGACATGGTACATGATCCAATCCTCTTGGCCGTCAGGAGACTTAGTAAACGAATGGTGTCCAGGTCCGTAAAGTCCATTGCCTGAGGAAAAGATAGGCTGATTGCTTTTATTCCATGATGCCGGATTCAACAGATCACTGGAGATGTCTGCGGTGATCAGTCCCAGACAATAATCATTAGTCCAGCTTCCGCTTGCCGAGTAGACCAAACTAATGACTCCTCCATTTATAATCACCTGCGGTCCTTCATTCACATTTGGAGAATGATTCGTTTCCCAGCTATACGTTGGTCTTGAAATCTCTACGCGTTCGGAATCAATGGTCCAGGGATTACTCATATGCGCGATATAGAGATTCTGCCGCACATTAACATTCCCCTCCCAGCCGGACCAGATAAAATACAGCTCGCCGTTCACTTGCAGCACAGTACCGTCTATAGCCCACTTATTGCTTGAATCTGTGATCTGGCCTTTGTACTGCCAAGTTCCCTGCATCGGGTCTGCCGCTGTGTTCTCCATTACATGCATGCGGTGGTTTACGTTATCTCCGTCGTCCATCGCATAGTAGATATACCAAGCTCCGTTTATATAATGTAGCTCAGGCGCCCAGATGCCGCTACCGCCCGTGTTGACAACTTTAGTAGGCGCTGCATCAATAGTGGTCAACTGGGCTGACTTCCAGAGGGTAACATTGCCACCTGTTGTTTTGGTGAAATAATAGAAGCCATCTGTATGTTTATACACCCATGGGTCCGCCCCGTCCTGCATAACCACGTTGTAAAAGTCATTATGATCAGAGACTGCAAGGGTCACCTTCCCCATTGGAAGAATAAGAAGAACACTTAAGGCGACCAGACATTTTTGCCGGAAATTCACTTTCATAATCTATCACATTCCTTTCGAATGAATAGTTACGTAGCGCCTCTAATCTTCAATTGCAGCCTTACGCGCATTGATGCCGCGGATACGCTCGGGGTCGAACTTCGGCTGTCTGTCATAAGTGTACAGTCCATTGACTTCCTGTTCCACATCGTACAGCTGGGTATAGCAGAATCCAAACATCAGCGGATGATCTAATAAAACATTCGTCAACCCCTCGTAGCGTTCGATAAACATTTGCTCTGAGGTCGGTCTGTCCCCATACCCCCATGATTTTTCATCTTTCTGCTGCGGGTTCCACCAAATTCCGCCATACTCGCTGATGAAGTAAGGTTGACCTTCATACGTTTGGCGATCCGGGAAGGTATTGAATACTTCTCCGCCACTTTTCATCGGTTCATATCTGTCCCGGAACGTCTGCGGATTCTGGTCATAGTCATGAAGATCGAAGATATCTGTAGCCACATGGAAGTTGCCGCTTGTATCAATTACTGGACGTGTTGGATCCATACGTTTTGTTACGTTGTAAACAATCTGGAGCACGGGGTTATGCTGTTTCGCACCGTCCCGGTCCCAGGTCTCATTAAAAGGGCACCAGCCGATCAGCGCGGGATGATTGAAATCACGCTGCATACCTTCGAGCCATTCCGGCAGGAAGTGAGTCAGGCTATCCGCTCCAGTAATATTCAGCCCCCAATTGGCATGCTCTCCCCAGACAAGATAACCTAATTGGTCAGCCCAATAAAGATAACGCGGCTCAAAGATCTTCTCGTGAAGCCTCGCGCCATTGAAGCCAAGCCCTATTGAGATTTCGATGTCTCTGCGCAGATCTTCATCAGTAGGAGCGGTATAGATTCCCTCCCGATAAAAACCTTGATCCAGAACTAACCGCTGAAATACGGATTTCCCATTGATCCGGAATGCCATCCCATCCAGTCGTACCGTGCGGAGTCCAAAATAGGAATGGACCACGTCACTCTCCCGTCCCTGACTATGCAAGGACAACTTCAGGTCATACAATCTGGCGTTTCCAACTTCCCACAAGTGAATCTCTGATAGTGGAATCGTAAGTTTTATAGAGGGTCCGGAAACGATCACACTGCTGTCCCCAACCGGTTTGCCGCCATAAAGAGCAGTGGCCCTAAGCGTGTCCCCCGCTGCGTTCCCTTGTACCTTCATTTCGAGGTGCACACAGCCATTGTCGGGATCAGCGACAACTTTCAGATTAGACAGATAGGTTTCAGGGACTTGCTCAAGCCATACCGTCTGCCAGATTCCTGTAGTGCGTGTATAATCACAGCCGTGCGAATGGAACTGTTCACTCTGCTTGCCCCGTGGCTGTCGTCCCGATCGAACGTCGTCTTCAGCATATACAGTAATCACATTACTGCCCGCTAAAAGATTAGAAGTAATATCAAAGCTAAACAAAGTATATCCTCCGCGGTGCGTACCTACGGATACGCCGTTCACCCAGACCTCCGCCATATAATCAACGGCGCCAAAATGAAGGATAACTCTGCCATTTGTCCAGCTCTCCGGTACGGTAAATTCCCTTTTATACCATACTGCAGCCATAAAATCTTTATATTCCACACCGGACAGCTTGCTTTCCGGACAGAAGGGCACAGTAATTGTCCCTGAGAGATTATGATCGTTAACAGGGTATCCGCGCTCCTTCCCACTTTTGCCATGATCAATTTCGAATTGCCACTGGCCGTTCAGATTGATCCACTCTGGTCGAACAAAGTCAGGGCGGGGATATTCAGGACGCGGAAGCGTTGCTTGTTGTGTCATGGTGTAACTCCTTTTAGTAAATGTTATTTATTGAATATTCATCATGATGTTGCGGATCGCTTCAAGCGGAGCTTTGGGCTGTCTATCATAGGTGAGCAGTCCGTTGATTTCCTGCTCGACATCCGTCAGCTGGGTATAGCAATACCCTTGGATCACCGGGGAAGTGAACATCGGGTCAACCACAGCCTTGAGCTTCATCAGGAAATCCTCTTCATTCTCTGCCCCAGAATAACCCCAGCCCTCCCACTCACTTTTCTTGAAGGCAATTCCACCAAACTCGGATACGAGAATCGGCTGGCCTTGATACGAAGCTCCACCGACAAATATTTTGCGGTTGGCCGGCATCGCATTTACAGAAGATTCTGCCGTGGCATATCTCTCCTCCAGCACTGCCTGATGGCTCTCATAGTCATGAATAGTCACCAAATCTGTAGTCATATGCTCCCACCCATCGTTATACACAACAGGTCTCATCTCATCCAAGGATTTCGTTAAATGATACATAGCCAATCCGTGCTGCTGCTGGCGTGTATCAATCTGGACATTGGGAACACCCCAGCTCTCATTAAGCGGAACCCAGGTCACGATACAAGGATGGTTATAGTCGCGCTCGATGATCTCCTGCCATTCCTTCGTGAAGCGGCGGACATACTCCTCGGAATATTCGTAAGCATTGGCTGCCTCACTCCATACCAGCAGGCCGAGCTTATCACACCAATACAGGAACCGGGGATCTTCTGTCTTCTGATGTTTTCTCACCCCGTTAAAGCCCATTTCTTTCGTCAGCTGGGTATCACGTTTCAGCTCTTCGTCTGTAGGTGCGGTTAGTATCCCGTCAGGGAAGTACCCCTGATCCAGCACCAGTCTCTGGAAATATGGGCGGTTATTCAAGCATAGCTTGCCATTTTCAATCGACACCTTGCGCATGCCGAAATAACTCGCCACTTCGTCAATTACTTCCTCATTCCGAAGCAATTGAAATTGAATATCATACAAATTCGGATGCTCAGGGCTCCATAAACGTCCAAGACCATGATCCGCAAAATCACCCAAGCCGATAGTGCGCAGCTGCTCAGCATTCATGACCATATATTGATCTTCCGCAATCACTTCACCGTCATACGATACCGTTATGCGCAGCTTGAGCGGATCAGCAGACTTAAATCCTTGCAAAAAGGTCCGAAGCCGGATTTCATTGCGGTCAATATCTGGTGTCATCATGGTTTTACTCAGATGCACTGCAGACAGCGGTTCAAGCCAGACACTCTGCCAGATTCCGGTTGTGCGGGTATAAAAGATGGCAGCAGACTGCTCCAGCCAATATTGCTTGCCCCGCGGCAAGGTGACATCGCGGCTGAAATCCTCTGCGCGCAGTATGATGGTATTCCTTCCTTTGAGCAGCGAAGGAGTGATATCGATCTGAAATGGTGTATGTCCGCCTTCATGCACGGCCACCAGCTGACCATTCACCCAGACTTTTGCCAAATAATCAACGGCGCCGAAATGGAGTACAATCCGCTTCCCGTTCCAACCCTCAGGAACTTCAAAAGTTCTTCTATACCACACAACATCATGAAATGAAGGATCTTCAATCCCGCTCAGCTTGCTCTGAAACGCAAAGGGCACTTGAATAACCCGTGAAAATAAACCCTTTGTGTCCGTCCGATACCATTGTTCTTCCTCACCGACATCTTCATCATCAAACGTAAAATCCCATTCTCCATTTAGGTTAAGCCAATCCTTACGGGCAAATTGGGGTCTTGGATATTCCGGACGTGGAACGGATGTGCTGCTTGCTTCTGTCAACATGGTGTACTTCACTCCTATTAAATAATTTCTATATAAGATGAACTTGTTTTTTTGCCCGCTATCCTTTAATCGAACCTACGTAAACACCTTTAACAAAATATTTTTGCAAGAAAGGATATACCATTAATATAGGAAGCGTAGAAACGACGATCGCACAATACTTAACCAGCTCGCGGAAAGCCGTCTGGCTCTGGGCACTATCGATGACTACCCCGCCTGCACTGCCGATCGAGGTTGCGGTTGCATCATTAGCTACTAATATTTCCTTCATTAATAGCTGCAGTGGGAACAGCTGTCTGTCCTTCAACAACACCATCGCATTAAACCATGAGTTCCAGTTCCCCACTAAATAGTATAAAAAGATTACGGCCAGCGTAGCTTTGGACAGCGGAAGAATCACATTCGTTAAAATATGGGCCTGACTTGCCCCGTCAATGGTAGCCGCTTCCTCCAATTCCTGCGGAATGGCTTGAAAGCTAGTTCGTAGGATAATAATGTTCCATGTGCTTAAAGCACTTGGCAAAATCATGGCCCACAAATTATTGTACAGACCAATATCCTTCATTAATAAGAACCAAGGAATCAACCCGCCGCCAAAAAACATGGTGATTGTAATCAGGATCATGATGAAATTTTTGAAATACAATCCTCGTCTGGATAATACATAAGCTCCCAGAATGGTCATGATCATGTTGACTAATGTGCCTAATCCTACATATATAATCGTGTTTTTATAGCCGTTGATCAGACTGTTATCTTTAAATACCAGCTTATAGCCATCCAAAGTGAATCCCAGCGGTTTCAGCAAAATCCCTTTATGAGCAATCAACATGCCGGGGTCGCTGACGGAGGCAAACAGGATGTGCAGGATCGGATAAAAACACACCAAGGTTAATGCGGTCAGCAGAGTATAAAGTGTGCCGTCAAACACTCTGTCGCCGATGGATTTATGTTTTCGTCTTTTTTTCGCTTTACGCTGCAAATTATCTTTCATAGCTGTCCCTCTTTCTTACCATAAGCTGACCTCGGACCTGCGTTTGGCTATTGTATTGGTCATCCAGAGCAGCCCGAAGTTAACGATTGAGCTGACCAAGCCCACAGCCGTGGAATAACTAAGACTGGCTTCTCTTAAACCGCGACGATACACGTAAGAGGCAATAACATCCGCCGTATCATAGATCAGAGGATTGTACAGCAGGATAATCTTCTCGTACCCGGACGACATCAACCCGCCGATGGCAAAAATAAACAGAATGATGATAACTGGGCTGATCTGCGGCAGCGTAATATGCCACATTTTTTTAATCCGTCCCACTCCGTCAATTTCAGCAGCTTCATATAATGAAGTATCGATGGAACTCATCGCCGCAAGGTAGATGATGCTATCCCAGCCGATGCTCTGCCAAATGCCGGAGAAGGTATAAATCGGCCGGAAGAACGAAGAATAGCCGAGCAGTGAAGAGTACTCTTTTCCGGTAATAAATTGCAGGATTTGCGTGATAATCCCTTCATCTGCGGCAAAGATATGAATGATCCCGCATACCACCACCAGGGAAATAAAGTGCGGCATATAGGTGATCGTTTGGACCACTTTTTTAAACTTAACCCCACGGATTTCGTTCAGCATCAAGGACAGAATAATCGGGGCTGTAAATCCAAAGGCAATCCCCCAAACATTGAGGAGAAGGGTGTTTTTAACGACCCGCCAGAAATAAGGCCCTTGGAAAAAATCAATAAAGTGCTTAAACCCTACCCACTCGCTCTGGCCAAACCCCAGCAGGGGTTTAAAATCCTTGAAGGCGATCATAACCCCCCACATCGGCCCGTAGCAGAAAATCAGGAACCACGCTACAACAGGGACAGCCAACAGATAGACAAACCAGTTCTTTTTCAAATCCTTCTTAATCACTAACTTGGTATTTTTAGGTTTGGCGTCCTGAGGAATGGGCTTTATCGCTCTGTTTTTTCGTAATATTTCCATAAAACAACCACCTATCGTTTGTTATATCGATCTAAGGCTGCCTGATGGATACTCAAAAACTCTTCCAGTCCCATACTCTGAGCTTCTTTCAAAAATTTATCATAGGCATCTACCGGCAGGTCTCCCATTATGATTTTTGCAAAATACTCTCCGCGCAGTGTCGACAGCTGGTTTCCAAGCTCGGCTTCCCGCGAAGCTTCATCTTTGGTAAAGGAAATAGGTGGCATAGCCATACTAGTATCCATATTTTCTGTCCAATTCTTGCGAATGTCTCCCGAGTAACTTCCTTTGGCAGCGATCAGCGGGTTGGAATGATGCTCATCCCGGATATCCGGCCAGTTGTGCATCCGGTATTTCCATAAGGTTGTCGATACGGGCTGACCTTCAGGGTCTTTAAAGATATAACTGTTCTCTGGATAATAAGGCATTCCCGGCTCATCAATCAGGTGGACCGTGCCATATTCACCAAAGTTAATCAATTCCCAGCCCTTTTTACTGTAATTAAAATCAAGCCAAGCCATTGCCGCTTCTACATTTTTGCTTTGCGTGGTGATCGCAGCTTCGATACCCGCTCTTTTGAAATTTTTGTACGTGGTTGCGGACTTATCTCCTTTGTTCAGAACCGGGTTCAGTGCGCCCACAAAGTCGATACCGCTTTGCTCTTTCCAATAACTCCACATCGTATCCGGAGAGTCCATCATCATCGCGGTATCTCCCGAAATGGCGCTCGCCATTCTCTGGTTAAAGTCTGCCGTTGCCCAGTCCGGGTTCAGTAATCCTTCTTTGTTCCATTGCTGCATGGTGGTCAAATATTCCTTAGCTTTCGGCTGTGCTGGCCCCCAGGCCACTTTGCCATTCTCATCAAGGAACGTCCAATCCCATACTCCATATGCGCCATTTATGATGCCGGTAAAAATCTGGCCGTAAGTAGAGCCGTAATTAAGCGGTGCTTTGTATCCGACTTCCTTTGCTTTTGTCAGGAAGGTATGCCATTCATCAATCGTATTTGGAACTTCAAGCCCTGTTTTGTCCAGCGCTTCCTGCTTAATCAATGTTCCAAACCAAGTCCACTCTGAATATGGGGCGATGCCATAGAAGCCGAGCAGCTTGCCGTCATCTGTGACCGTGGTTTTTCTTCTTGATTCATCCGAATTGCGCCACTTCGTATAGTTCGGAGCATTTTTCTCCATCAGATCTGTCAGATCGATATAAGCGCCGTCATTTACGCCCGCTTCAAAACCTCCCGGATAACGTCCCGGCTCAATGATAATGTCAGGCAGTTCACCGGAGGAGATCATCAGCGTGAAGGCATCCGCTTCCTGGCCGATTGGCGGCGTGATGAAGTTTACTTTGATTCCCGTTAATTGCTCCACCTGCTTCTGGACAGCATGATTGTTCATATCCGGAATATTGGAATTCGCAGGCATCCATACATCCAGAACCACATCACCTTTAACAGGATAAGCTGAGTAATCATTTGGAATGACTTCATCGAAGACGTCGCCGAGGTATGTATCATTCAAGGAATGATTAACTTCGTCGATTTGCTCTTGCGTTGGGGCTGTATTGCCGCGTATGTCTGCGCTGATATCTGTAAACTCAACCGGGTCTTTGGCTGTGCTCTCGTTCTCTTTGTTGTTGGAGACACCCTTATCAACCCCATTGTTTGCACTGTTGCCACTACATGCTGTTACAGTCGAAATGATCAGTATTAACACAAATAAAAGACTAAAATAACGCTTTGCATTGTTCTTCATACTTAACCTCCCACTATAAAATATTTGCCACAACGCCTTAAGCAAATCCAAAGCTTGGAACCACGCTCCTTTTTGACCTGTAGATAACTCCCCTTGATTAATACAGTTTTTCTGTATCTCAGATCGAATTATAAGCATCCAAAATTCATATGTCAACGCTTTCATACAATAATTTTGTAATCTTATGAACTTTTCTCAAACAAATATATGGCTATGCCAACTACAAACCTATTAAAAAAGCATACTAACCATCCTGTATTTTGACGAAAAACCCCTTATAAAGCAGGCGTTTTTCGTCAATTATTATCGACAGCGAATAAAAATATCTGCATTACATGAAAAGGCCATTCATTACAGTTTTTCTGTAATAAATGGCCTTTTCAGTCTTGATTTCCTGTTTTATTCTTATTCTCCCGACGGAACGGTCTGAGCAAGCGTATCCCTACAAGGAACCCCAAAATCTGGTGTCCCATCCACCTTCCACCCAAATTTCTGGATACGGGTCGCGCGCAAAGACACATCCGCTCCAGCGGAAGGAAGCGCATGATAGACTATCCAATCTTCCTTGCCATCAGGAGAATGTGTGAAGCTATTGTGCCCCGTGGCAAAAATCCCGTTCTCTACACTTTTGCAAAATACAGGCGACATTGATTTTTCCCATGACAGCGGTTGCAAAGGATCTGCCGCTTCGCTCATGGTGAGCATCCCTAGTGCATAATCCTCAGACCAAGTCGTACTTGCCGAATAAACCATGAAAATACGATTGTTTCGCTGCAAAATTACCGGACCTTCGTTAATCGCCATTCCACCTTGCTTCTCCCATGACAGAGTTGGAGCGGTAAGCAAGTGATGCTCCCCTTCCAAGGTCCAAGGATTACTCATTCGCATAATGTAAATAGCTGACCCATAATCAGGAAAATGACCATATCCCGCATACAGAAAATACAGCTGATCCCGCAAAGACATTACTGTTCCATCCAACCCTGGGACAGGTGTCTGCAAAGCCCCTCTCCATACCCACTGTCCTTCCAGCGGGTTCGCTGCTTCATTCTCCAGCACACAAATCCGCCGTGAATCGTCGCCTCCTCCGTCATTCGCAGTGTAGTAAATGTACCATCTGTTGTCCAAATGATGAATTTCCGGCGCCCACAGATTGTAACTGTAGCTGCCCCCCGGTTCGGGAGACCAGATCACTTTCTTGTCGCCCTCCGCAAGGCCGGTCAAGGTTCTAGATCTCGTCAGCTCCAGACATTTAGCTTTTGTGGCCATAAAGTAATAATAGCCATCGGTATGTTTGAATACCCATGGGTCTCCTGAGCTTGCTACAATTGGATTTAAAAAAGTTGTACGCTGTGACATTCCCTTTCCCTCCTTAGCTTTTCATCCCCGTAAAACGATCCACCGCGGCGATAATAATAGACAAATCCCGATTTTCCAGCACCTCCCATAAAATAATAACTCCCATCATACTCAGCTCTCCTAAAGTTGTCTAGAGTGGTAAATAGATACATCCGAACCCTGTTCCATTTTCCAAATAAAGCACTTTCCTTTCGAAAATGAGCTTTTCCTCCACTTCCCACGCTTTGCGTCAATCGACAAACTTCACATTGTCCGGTAGAAAAAACGTGCTCTTTGTGATAGACTCACTAATAACAATGACTTCTCCGTTCATTTTAGGCGGTAACTGTTTATACCAAAACAGCGGCTTTTTTTATAGAAACGGCATCGCTTTTCTTATTGAGGAAGCAGGTCCCCGTTCTTTCTATAAACCGTATATACGCAGGTCTTTGGAGTTCATTGCGTTAATGCGACACTATATTTGATTGAAATTCATTTAGGGGGGAATGTCATTATGGCAGCCAAGAAAATGCGTTCAGACATGATTAAAAAAGGCTTTGACCGTGCTCCACACCGTAGTCTCCTGAGAGCAGCCGGAGTAAAAGAAGAAGATTTCGGAAAGCCGTTTATTGCGGTCTGCAATTCCTATATTGATATTGTTCCAGGGCATGTGCATTTGCAAGAGTTCGGTAAAATCGTTAAGGAAGCGATTCGCGAAGCTGGTGGCGTTCCTTTTGAATTCAATACGATCGGCGTAGATGACGGGATTGCTATGGGACATATCGGCATGCGTTATTCACTGCCAAGCCGCGAGATCATCGCTGACGCCTTGGAAACTGTAGTTTCCGCGCATTGGTTCGATGGCATGGTCTGCATCCCTAACTGTGATAAAATTACACCGGGCATGATGATGGGCGCTCTGCGTGTTAACATCCCAACCATGTTCGTAAGCGGCGGCCCAATGAAAGCCGGCGTAGATAGTAAAGGTAAAAAGCTCTCTCTGACCTCGGTATTTGAAGGCGTTGGTGCTCACCAAGTCGGCAAAATCAACGATGCAGAGCTGCTTGAATTAGAACAATTTGGTTGTCCTACCTGTGGATCTTGTTCCGGAATGTTCACTGCCAACTCCATGAACTGCCTTGCAGAAGCACTTGGACTGGCATTGCCAGGTAACGGTACGATTCTGGCTGTTGCTGATGAGCGTAGAGAATTTGTTCGCAAATCCGCAACACAACTGATGGAATTGATTAAGCTGGATCTTAAACCAAGAGATATCGTAACTAAAGAATCCCTTGATAACGCATTTGCACTGGATATGGCAATGGGTGGTTCTACTAACACAGTGCTGCACACCCTTGCATTAGCTCAAGAAGCAGGTATCGATTATCCGCTTGAACGCATTAACGAAGTTGCAAACCGTGTTCCCTATCTGGCTAAGCTGGCTCCAGCTTCTGATATCTTTATCGAAGATGTGGACCGTGCGGGCGGCGTTAGTGCTGTATTGAATGAACTGCTGAAGAAACCAGGTGCTCTGTTCGGGGAATGTATGACCGTTACCGGCAAAACATTAGCTGAGAACGTAATCGGACACGAGATCCAAGATACTTCCGTAATTCATACTATCGACAACCCTTACTCCGAAAGAGGCGGTCTTGCCGTACTTTACGGAAACTTGGCTCCAGAGGGTTCTATCATCAAGGTTGGTGCAGTTGATGCTTCAGTAGGTGGATATCATAAAGGTCCTGCGATCTGCTTTGATTCCCAAGAAGCTGCACTGGAAGGTATCGCGAACGGTAAAGTTAAAGAAGGCCATGTAGTCGTTATCCGCTATGAAGGTCCTAAGGGCGGACCAGGAATGCCGGAAATGCTGGCGCCTACTTCACAAATCGTGGGTATGGGGCTAGGTGCTAAGGTCGGTCTGATTACAGACGGTCGTTTCTCGGGGGCTTCCCGCGGAATCAGTATCGGTCATATCTCTCCAGAGGCAGCTGAAGGCGGTCCGATCGCTTTTGTTGAGGATGGAGACATCATTGAGCTGGATCTCAACAACCGGAAGATTGAATTGCTGGTTGAAGAAGAAGTATTAGCAGTTCGTCGTACGGGTTGGAAAGAATTCGAACCTAAAGTTAAAACTGGTTACCTGGCTCGTTACTCCAAAATGGTAACCAATGCAAGTAACGGCGCAGTGCTGAAGATCTAATCCCTTTAGCAAAAAAGAATATTAAAACAAGCAAGAGCAGTCCCACCTTAGTATTTCTAATGGCGGGCTGCTCTTTTTTTAATTATCCCAATAAAAAAATGTTCCACAACCATCGCTGGATTGTAGAACATCTCTTTACATGTCCACTGTAAAATATTTATCAATAAGATCATGAATCAATTGGTTACTGTCGCACCTGGCATTTCTACATCCGCAACCGAATCATTAAGTGACAACGATTCTTCCTGTTGCGATTTGCGTTTTTTTGCAGTTTTCGGATGATGAGGCAGCTGTTGATTCATCTTTTTGAGCAGCTCTGAGACAGGCATCAGGATAAGCTTCGGCACAAGGACCTCGCTCCGTTCTTTAAGCCTTGCCCCACCTGCTGGATGAATCACACTTAACAGGATTCTTAAGTAAAATTTGGAGGAACGTGCGAATAAGCCATCCGGCAAATCACGTACGGTAAAGCCGAATTTCTCCGGTCCCCGGTTAATCATGCTGACTCCGTAAAGCGCTTTGGCTTCTGCAAGATCCACATCTTTGGCAATGATCTCAGCAAGAATGGGCAGATCCTTTTCCATTCTGCGGATCATTCGAATCGCTAGTTGAGCGGAAGAACGTGAATGAATTCCTAATTCGAACAACTGTTTATTATCGATGTGCAGCTCAATGACTTTGTCGCCTTTACGCAGCAGCTCTCCACCCTCGAGTTCAACCGGTTCGCCCTGATATTTCCGCATCCGATAATGCAGGAAAGGATCTGACGGAGTAATCGTTTGGAGATGAAAGAGAGCTTGAAATACCTGTTCCCAAGCTAACCAAAGTCCTACAAGCACCCGTTTACCAAAAGATAAGCGCCGGATAGGTGACGTCTCAGCCATCTTAATCATCTCATCAATCCGAATGCTGCGGAGTCCCCGTTTACGGGCTTCCTCCAGAGTCTGCTCAAGAGCCACAAGCATATTCCCTGGAGCATCCGCATCTGCACCCAGCGTTGTGCCGCTATCATGCAACAACATCACTTCCCCGGGATTTAGACGGGCCAGCATCTTCTCAGTGAGTTTTTCGGCGCCGAGCTTCTCACGCCAATCGCCAAACATTGCCGACCAAAGCACAATTTCAACTTGGCGTCGTTTGGAAATATCAAATAAATTGACAATACCCCAAGGTGGACGGTAATACGTACTGCGTTCGCCAATAATATTATAGATAATATCATTCGTACGTTGAATCTGCCGGCGGACGGTTGCTGGCCGCATGAGCCAGTTCGTCTTGTGAACATAATTATGAATTCCGATGAGATGTCCCTCATCATGGATACGCTGAATAAGATCAGGATAACGTTCAGCATTAGAGCCGACTACAAAAAAGGTTGCTTTTGCATCATACCTCTTCAGTAATTCCAGCAGTAATGGTGTAAATCGAGGATCAGGTCCATCATCGAAGGTCAGTGCGAATTCATTTCGCCCAGTTCCTTTACGAAAGACACGGTAACCAAAAATCCGGCTGATCATACCAGGGATAAAAGCATAAAATGATGAGATGTAAAATAACCAGAGCAGCAAAGTCTGCATATTAATTCCCCGCTTTTCCAGAGTTGACTTTGGCTCGCCTAATGTCTGCAAGCAGAACCCGTGAAACGGCCAAGTGAAGTAGAATAAAAAAACGTTACCCCCTATTTTAACACATGTATCAAAGAAATAGACGCTTTTAAAGTAAAATCATGTACAATGTAATCAACCTGGCGTATCCACTTATAAAAAAAGGGAGTTGTTTATATCTATGCTGCCGTTATACAAAAAATATTGGCGCACATTTTTTGACATCGGATTAATTGTCCTCACGGTTTATCTAATTATGTTCTCCTTTAGTAAGCTGTATCAGTTAGCTGCACCTGTATTCCTGTCTTTTTTTGTATTTTTGCTTATCGAACCCTTGGCCCGCTTCTTGAACCGCCGTGGTCTTGGTAAACCTTTTGCCTCCGCCATTTCAGTGTTGCTCTTTCTGATTGTGCTGTTAGGTACATTATTTGGTGCCGGTCTACTGATTACGATCCAGGCCCTTCACTTCCAAGAGAACCTCCCTAAATATACATATGTGGTGCAGCAGCATTTTGTGGAGACCACGACCTACCTGCAGCAAAAAATAGATAACTTGCCACCCGATATTACGAACAAGGTCAACGGGTACTTTAAAGATGCCACGGATGTTCTAACAGGATGGCTGATTACTTTTCTAAAATACATGGCCGGTATTCTAGGCTCCTTCTCCACCTTCATGGCCAATTTCGGGATAGCCATTATTTTGGCATTTTTCCTTAGCATGGAAATCAAAGATTGGCGTAAAATCGCGCATGACAAAATGCCAAAAACTTTTAAGAACGCCTTCGCCTTTTTGCAAGGCAATGTTTTTAAAGCTATCGGTTCCTATTTAAAAGCACAACTTATTCTGATCAGCATTACTTTTGCCATAGTTCTAGTCGGCTTATTTATTCTGCGAACCGGCAACGAAATCACAATGGCATTAGTCTGCGCGGTATTTGATGTTTTGCCACTTCTTGGCGTGACAACAATTTTAGTCCCTTGGATCATCTATTTGTTCATCGTGGGCAATACTTCACTGGCTATCGGATTAATTATCCTCCTTGCCATTGTACTAATTGTTAGGCAATTGCTTGAGCCGAAGATTACCGGGAATTCGATTGGCGTATCCTCAGCCTTCCTTATGCTGTCGTTCGTCATTCTGTCCACATCTGCTTTCGGTATGGCTGGTCTGATACTGTCGCCGATTCTGCTTATTCTGATAAAAGAACTGATTCAACAAGGGTATCTTCAGAGCTGGATCTATCTCCCGCAAGAGGAATTTATCGTTTCACCCTTTGCAGCTAACGGTCCAGCTTCCAATCAGACCAGCTCTGCGCCACCACCTGAACCTCAAGCTCCAGAGGGAACCGATGATAATAAATCCAATATCTGACCGAACAGCTTAACGGCTAGATGTGAGCTGTCCGGAGCGACGTTCTCCACCGCTACCGACACAGCATATCTGGGATGATCCAGCGGCCCATAGCCGATAAACCATTGATTGTTACGTGGCATACCTTTAACAAGGGTTTGTGCCGTACCTGATTTCCCGGCAACCGGCCATTTCGTGCTCTGCAGACTTGTGCCGGTTCCATCCGTAACTACTTTACGCATCCAGGACAGCAGCTGGCGGGCTGTAGATTCTGAGATCCTCCCGGCAGTTGAAGGGGAAAGATGACCCGGCAGATCCTCTAGCTTTTGCCCATTTGCAAAGGTTACACGCTGGAGTATTCTTGGCGCTCTCACTTCCCCGCCATGCAGTAACGTCACCACCAGGTTCGCTGCCTGAAGTGGGGTCACTTGCACATCTCGCTGCCCAATGGCCGTCTGCACTCTGGCGCCTGGATCATCCGGCAGCAAAGAAGTAAAGATCGTCCCCTTCTGCTCACCGGACAGTGGCTTAAGAACTGGAAAACCAAGTGTATTCTCCGCTTGCCAGCTAATATCTCTTCCAAGCCCCAGCGCGAGTGCTGTCGCTTGAAGCTGCGCCCCACTCAAACGTTCTGCCAGCGCAGCAAATACAGTATTACAGGACACGGCGAACCCTTGCGCCAGCGTGAGGGGACCGTGTCCTTTTCCTTTTAGACAAGACAATCCATATTTCTCATATTGCCCTGAACAATAGAAAAGCTCATCCGCTGAGGTGACCCCGGCTTCTAGTGCTGCTGCTGCTGTGACGATTTTGAAAATTGATCCAGGTACGGCAGCCTGCAACGCCCGGTTATTCCACTCTCCCCCTTCAGGGGATATCTTCTCTGGGTCGTAAAAAGGTAAAGATACCATGGCTTCAATATCTCCCGTTCCGGTGTCTAACACCACCACGGCTCCTTCCTTCATTCCAGCTTTAACAGCTAACTCCTCTATTTGTTCCTGAAGCTTTTTATCAATCGTTGTATATAAAGACAGCGGATAATACGGATTGCCCGGGGCTCGTACTTGAATGGGACTGCCCGGGACACGTTGCCCGCGCGCATCAACCTGAGCGTATGCCTCAGTATGCCCTACACCTCGAAGCAACGGCTCCAGGGTTTTTTCTAACCCGTCCGTTCCTGTCATCGGAATTCTCAGCCCCGATGGGGAAGCCTTCCCACCAGTGTTTGGGACCTCTTCCGATAAATATCCAAGCCACTGCCGACCAGTTGCTTTCCCATCATATCTGCGAGCAAAAGGAAGCACGCCTACGCCGTCGATCCCCAATGCACTCACTTCTTCTGCTTGTGCGGATGTAAGTGCGAGCGGTCCTTTTCCCACTGAGGATGGCCAAAGCAATGGTTCTTTAAGGGAAGAGCGCTTGTTTAGCAATTGCTCATAACTCACTCCAAGGATAGCTGCCAACCGGTGCATGGACTCAGCTTCCTCGTATACGACCTGCGTCACGGTATTCCTAGCCTTCGCCTCTTGAGGAAAAAACGCAGCCGTCCAAATGGTTTCCCCGGCAAGGGGTTCACTCTTTCGGTCATACAGACGCCCCCGCCCAGAGTCCAATACAGTTTCCCGTTCGCTTTGAATTTCTGCCATCTTTGCAAGTGTATATTTCGTTCCAGGGACCGTCTGTTCCTTCATAAACAGTTGAATCCACGCCAGCCTAAGGACCAACACGGCTACAACTGAACATAAAATAATCAGTCCGCCGAGTATACGTCTGTGGACATTATTGTGCAATCCCATTCCTCCTGACTGACGTTCATAGCCTTTATTATGTCCCACCCGCTGGATTATTTACACTCATGCTTAGTTAGCTAATTTATAGCCTTTTGAATAGCACAAAGACCAGTCCCAAATAATTGGAGACTGGTCTTTGTTTTAAAATTATTTACTTAGGTTATGCAAAGTTACAAATTAAACTTGGACAGTTTTTCTTGCAACTGCCGGGACGCATGCTCAAGCTGCTCAGACAGCTCTACTAAATGATCACTCACACTTTGTTGCTCCCCGCTAAGCGAAGCCACTTCTTGAGAAGCTGCTGATGATTCTTCTGCAATGGAGCTGATATTGCCCATCGAATTTGACAGCACCTTCTGGGATTGGCTCAAGCTATCCATCGATAAAGCAACAGATTCCAAGCGTGTAATAAAATGACGCATCTGATCCTGTACAGATACGAAGATATCGCTAGTGCTCTCCACTGAAGTAACCTGCTGATTAAAAAGAGGGGCTACTTCCGAGAGAACACCTACGGTCTCGTTCATATCCTTCATAATGGTGTCTGTTATATTAGCCACCACAGCAATGGATTCTTTGGACTGATCTGCAAGCTGGCGTATTTCATCGGCCACTACCATAAATCCCCGGCCGGACTCCCCTGCCCTTGCCGCTTCTATCGTTGCATTTAGAGACAAAATATTCGTCTGCTGTGTAATATTCTGCATAACATCAAGCACCTTCATTACTGATGATGTGGTGTCTTGCAGTTCATTCACTTTCAACACGAGCTTATTCGTCATGTCACCCGTCTTATTGGTTTTACCAAGCAGCTCTTTTAACTCATTAAAACCTTCTTCACTAAGCACGCCGATATTATGTGCGGTATGATCCATCTCATGCGTAGCTGAGTTCACTTTGTTCATTTGCACCGAAATTTGCCCCGTAAGCTCGTTACCCTGGTCCGCCTCCAAAGCTAGGCTGCCTGAACCTCCGGCAATTTCTTCTGTCGCTGCGGCAATCTCTTTGGCTGCCATCGCTGTCTTACGCGATACTCTACTAAGTTCATCGGCAGTTTCCATTACCTTCCTCGCGGTTTCATTGGTATGGATTACCAGTTCTGTGATCCGTTCCATCATCCTATTAAAGGAACCCGATAACTGACCAATTTCATCTCGTGAGGTAATATCCGTACGTACTCCAAGATTTCCATCTGCCCCTTGAGACATTAGATCCTTAAGTCGGGTCAAGGGCTTAGATACCATTCTGTACATCCAGTAACCAATTAGAATGGCGACAATAGCAGCCACCGCAACAATAATATATGTAGTTTTTAGAATACGAAGTGCGTCTTTCGTAAGATTCTCAGCCGGAACAACACCAAGCAATCTCCAGCTGGAGCTTTCCATCGTCCCGTACACAGCCAGAATGGATTTTCCTTTCTCATCCTTCGTTGGCAATGATCCAGCCTCATGCTCCAAACCATGAAGAAGAGTCCCTCCCAGACTGAGATAAGTATCTGTTCCCACTTGCTGGGACGATGCGATCAATTCATCCTTATCCGTCAGCAATTGCATGTAAGAGCTGGGTCCGAGATCAATTTTACGAAGCTGATTTTCTAATTCACTAATTCTAATATCACAGATAATTATGTATCCCGGGCTTTGTGTATCCCCAGCTATCGATTGTGCCAAATGAAACATACCCGAAGTATTTCCGGCTTGCCCCTGTTCTGTTCGGGGAATCCACAATGTTTGTGGTTGCTCCTCAAGCTGCTTGAACCATGAGGACTCTCTGAATTCTTTGATAAAAGCGCTGTCTTTTGATCCCGCTGACGAAGTAGGGACTTCCTGATTCATCGGGATGAGGTATACAGCTTCTACCCCCTTTGATGCGGTCAGCCAGGCATTTAGCTCGGCGCTAATCTGGTTGGACTGCAAATTACGTTCCTCATTACTTGTAGTGGGATTATTCCCTTGTTTGAGTGCATCCTGAATCTCATTGTTGTAAAGAATTCTTCCTAGGCCATCCTCATAACGCAATAATTCAACATCAAACTTCTCTGCAGCTTGGACGACTGTCTGTTGATTGGCTGACAGCGCGTTATTCTCGATCGTTTGCTCAGCTACGGAATAGGAAATGTAGCCAAGTGAGAGAACGAGCACCATTGTTGAGATGAAGAAGATGAGAAAAAGCCGCACCCCAATCGATTTGGCAGGGTGCAGCTGGAAATGCGCCTTTTCTTTTTTTACTTGCGACTTCATCAATTGTTCACCACCGTTGTCTTCAGTTATGCCTGCTGGCTTATCTCTTACAAGGTCATGAACAATTCCAACGCCCGATCGGCAAGATATGGTAAATACTCATGACCGTACTCATAATAAACCATAAGCTCTTTGGACGCTAGTATTTTATTGTATGCGGCAAATTGAGTTGAAGGTGGACAAATCGTATCGGATAACCCGGTAACCCACAGTACTTTAGCCTGTATTCTTTCGGCAAGATTCTGAATATCGATATAACCGAGCCTATTAAAAATCTCATCCTCACGCAAATGATGAGGATCAAAAAAACGGAAATAATAGTTGATCTCCTCATAAGCTGAGGTGGTAATATCCAGCTCCCAAGCACGTTTATAATCTGAAAGGAAGGGATATACAGGCAGGGCTATTTTTATGCGAGGCTCTAATGCTGCACAAGCCACTGTCAGCGCTCCACCTTGAGATAGTCCAAAGGCACCTACACGTTCAGGATCAACTTCATCCATAGACATCAGAACTCTGGCGGTTTGTGCCGTATCCAAAAACACATTGCGATAATAAAGATTATCAGGATTAGGATCATCCATCCCTCGAATGATATGTCCGCGTATCGTAGTCCCTTTTACGGTAAGGTTATCTTCGGAGAGGCCACCCTGGCCGCGACAATCCATCGCCAGGACGCTAATCCCGTGAGCAGCATAAGCCACCTTCTCCATCCAATCCCCGCTGTCACAGGAGTATCCATGGAACATCACTACACCGGGACCTTTTTTATGTACGCTGTTCTTCGGTCTTACATATTTGCAATGGATTCTTGCACCGCCAACTCCGGTAAAATACAAATGAAAACATTCCGCAAGTTCACTGACAAACTCCGCTGGTTCCAGTTCATAATCCAACGGCTGTGCATCCAGATCACGCAATGCCCGCTCCCAAAATTGCTCGAAATCATCCGGTTTTGGACTACTTCCGTTATATTCCTTTAACTGTGACAAATTCATGTCGCTTCCCAAAATATTGTTCCTCCTTAAGTTATGTAACGATATTGTTCGCCTGCTGTTTGTAACCGCGAAGTTCGTTACAGTTACTATGCTAGATAGAAACGGAAAACCCAATATGGGTTTTTCGTTGATGTATGGATAGTTGCGATGGGATAGTTGCGATGGGATAGTTGCGATGGCAAAGTTGCGATGGAGTGGGATGCAATAGTTGCGTTTTCTGCGACTGGATAGTTTAGTCGCAGCTCCGAGGCTGGATAGTTGCACTTTGTGCAGCTATTACAGTTGAATATGTGTGTTTCCCCTCCTAGTTGCACTTTGTACAACTAAAAAACGGTAAAAGGAGCTTTTGGTGGTTACTTCGCTGATATAGTTGCACGAAGTGCAATTATATCGCTTAGCACCTTAGGTATAGTTAGTTTAAGTGCACATAGTGCAACTATTTACGTCAGAGCCATAGAGTGACCAAGCCATAGAGTAACTAAGCAACAGAGTAGCAGAAAAGCCAACAGAGCCACATTCACCACTCACTCGCTGCTTGCCTATTACCTCCACAACTAATCATATTCCACGTACCACTACCTTCTTATTACCTCTACAACCACTCACATTCCACGTACCTACTACCTTCTTATTACCTCTACAACCACTCACATTCCACTTATCCGCTACCTTCCTATTGCCGTCACAACACCCACTCACATTCCACGTACCTACTACCTTCTTATTACCTCTACAACCACTCACATTCCACTTATCCGCTATCTTCTTATTGCCTTCACAACACCCACTCACATTCCACGTACCTACTACCTTCTTATTACCTCTACAACCACTCACATTCCACTTATCCGCTATCTTCTTATTGCCTTCACAACACCCACATTTCCATTTTGCCTATTAACTTCTTTATAATCGGCACAGTAACAGTTTGCGACTGGATAGTTGCACTTTGTGCAGCTATTACAGCTGAAATATATTTGTTTCTAATCTTAGTTGCACTTTGTACAACTAAAAAACGGCAAAAGGATCTTTTGGTGGTTACTTCGCTGATATAGTTGCACGAAGTGCAACTATATCGCCTAGTGACCAAAGAAATGTTAGTTTAAATGCACAAAGTGCAACTATTTACGTCAGAGCCATAGAGTGACCAAACCACAGAGTGACTAAACAACAGAGTGATCAGAATCGCCAACAGAGCCGAATTTCCCCCTCACCTGCTACTTATCTATTACAGGCGATAATGTGTCGTTCTGTTGTACATTCTGCAACAGAACACGGAGGTCGCACAAGGCAACCTCCGCACTGAGCACACCCAACAACATTCAACACACCAAACCCAACACACTTCTTTCGAACTCTACGCTACGCAATTCTCCGGAACTCTAGCAAGCTCACTGAAAATATAGGTTATTAAGTCCAATTAGATTTTGCCTAAACCTGCATCATCGCCAACCTCTTCATGGGTTTCGATAACATAGTTGACGATTTCATCAACCGTTGTATAAGCAACGCCTACATAAGTATCAGCCGCGCCATAATAGATGGCGATACGGCCGGTTTCTGCATCATGCAGAGTAGCACATGGGAACAGGACGTTATTCACAAAACCTCTTTCCTCGTACCATTCTTCTGGCGTTAATACAAAGTTCTTCGAGCGATATTTTACTTTCGAGGGCTCATTGATGTCCAAAATAACCGCTCCCATACTATACACAAGACCATTGCACGTTCCAGTTACGCCATGGTAGAACATCAACCAGCCTTCAGTAGTTTCAATCGGCGCTGGTCCGCCACCAATTTTGACACTTTGCCACCAGCCTTGACCACCCTTGGTCATTACATGGCGGTGTTTTCCCCAATATACGAAGTCAGGGCTCTCACTAAGGAATACATCACCAAATGGCGTATGGCCACTGTCACTTGGACGGGACAACATCACGAAGTTGTTGTTGATTTTTCTAGGGAACAGTACGCCGTTCCGGTTGAATGGCAGGAATGGGTTTTCCAAGCTGATAAATGTTTTGAAATCTTGTGTTTTTGCTACCCCAATAGCTGCTCCGTAGAAATCTGTACACCAGATAATATAAAATGTATCTTCAACCTTCACCAGACGCGGATCGTAAGCATAACGCGGCTGATAAGGATTACCTTCTTCATCTATAAATCGGATCGGCTCATCATCGATTTTCCAATCCAAACCATCCACACTATGTCCCATACGCAGATGCGGACGAGTAGTGTTATCTTCTACACGAAATACACCAATAAAACTGCCTTCATACGCAGCAACCGCACTATTGAAAATACGGGCTACACCTTTTGCAGGATTTCTTTTGATAACCGGGTTATCATTATGTCTCCAAATCGGATTCTCGTAGCCAGCAGGCTTTTCTTGCCAAGGCATGTTCGGGATGTTAATTGCACTTGCTCCAACCAATTTTACTTCACTCATTAGTTTTCCCTCCAAATGTATGCAACTTTTCAGTATGCTATTTTATCTTGTACTGTTATTAAATTTACTGTTGAGCTCACTTTACAGAACCTTGTGAAAAACCATTATAGATATATTTTTGCAAGGCGGTAAACACAACCAATGTCGGTATAATTGCGATCATAATCGCCGCACATATTACTTCCCACTGCGATCCATATGGACCTTTAAACTTGAAGAGTGCTGTGGAGATCGTTTGCAGATCTGTTTTCGGCATATAAAGGAAAGGGGTGTAAAAATCGTTATAAATATTAACACCCTTCACGATCACTACAGTAACAATAGCCGGCTTCAACAGTGGCAAAATAATTCTCCAATAAATCGTCCAATAAGAAGCTCCGTCCAGCATCGCGGATTCATCCAGTGACTCGGAGATCGAATCCAAAAACTGCATGAAGATATAAACAGCGATAATATCCGTGCCCAAGTACATAACGATTGGTGCCCATCTGGTATTAAATAATCCCAAGTGATTGATGATTTGGAAAGTAGCCACTTGTGTAGTTACACCTGGAATCAGGGTGGCAATCAGGAACATACTAATTAGGATCTTACTGCCTTTAAATTTGAAGCGCGATAAAATATAAGCCATCATCGAACCCGTCAACGTAGCACCCGCAATAGAAATCACAACGATAATGACAGTATTTTTAAAACCGAGCAGCATTTTTCCGTCTACAAAAGCCTTAGTGTAGTTGGAGAAATTCAACCAATTCTCTGGCAGCGTTAACGGTCCGGTAGAAGCATATTCGGCTCCGGTTTTTAATGAAGCGAAAAACACGACCACGATAGGTATCAAAGCTACAAGTGCTCCCAAAATCAAGGTGAGATATTTGAATATACTAGCAGTGGTATATTTTACAGAATGCATAGTTTATTTCTCCTCCTTGATCAGAACGCGCTGCAAAATAGTAACTATGATAACAATACCCAGCAATACCACGGCCATCGCCGATGCCAAACCAACCTTGCTGTATTTGAAAGCTACATCGACCGTCTGAATTACGAATGTACTACTTCCGTTAGATCCGCCTGTCATGACGTATGGAATTTCGAATACCCCAATGGCGCCACTAACCGCAAGAATCAAGTTCAATTGCAGAATACGTTTAATACTTGGCAAAATAATATGCATAAACTGATGCCATCTGTTTGCACCGTCAATTTCAGCGGCCTCATAGATATCCTTACCAATAGAAGAAATAGCTCCGAGGAAAATCAGGAAGTTCATTCCCATGTATCTCCACAGTGACGCACCTGCGAGCGAGAAGTTGATCAAGTTAGGATTCAGAAGCCATTTCTGCTGCAGACTGCCAAGCCCAATCAGATTAAGAATCGTATCTAACGTTCCATCTGGTTTGAAAAAGAACAGGAAGATAAAACCGATTGCTACACCGTTTAGCAAGGTTGGGAAGAACAAAATCCCTTTAAACAAGTTTTTCATGCGAACACTAAAGCTCAAGATGGTTGCAAAATACAAGGCAAGTGCCATCTGAATAAAGGTGGTAAAGAAATAATACAAGCTGACCTTAAACACAGAAAAATACTCAGGTTTCGTAAAAATGGTCTTGTAGTTTTCTAAACCGACATATTCCATATTTTTGCTCAATCCATTCCAACTGGTGAAGCTGTACCGAAACATACTGATGACTGGATAATAAGCGAATGTGAGCAGCAACAATATCGGCACTAATGAGAATAAGATGATGATAGCGATTCTTTGATTTTTATAGCTCAAATTTGAAAACTTAAACACCCGATACACCTCCAGAAAAAGCATCCTCATTTATTTAAGACTCGTTTAAATGTGAAGGGGGAAATGCTTGTTAGCATATCCCCTCCCACATTCACTACCGCCTATAGCATCTAAGAAGCTTATAGTTGTTACTGTGCTGTGACTTTAGCGCGAGCGGCTTTCCACTTGTCGTTCAGGTCTTTCATGATGTCATCATAGGATTCTTTTCTGTTGCCAATCGCTGCTTCAATAATCCGTTTCTTGAAGTCTGGCTGCCAAGCACCGATCTCAGCTTGTTTGTCGATTTCATCAGACCAGCCTTCTTCGCCAGCTTTAGCAGGAGCAAGAGTATCAAAGGTTACATCTGTACCTTCATATTGTTTCAGGATTTCTGGAAGCTCTGCACCGATAGCCGGGCTCATACCGCCGCCTTCAGTTGTAGGATAGTTAGAATCGTTGATGAACCAATCCACCCAAGCTCTAGCAGCTTCTTTGTTTTTACTGTGCACGCTGACACCCAGATTGTAGTCCCCAGCAAGCGGCACAAGGATTTTATCCGCATTGGTTGGGAAAGGCATAAATCCAACATCGTCTGGATTTGTAGCCAGGCCTTTGATTTGCCCAATTGCCCAAGATCCAAGCACCATAGTCCCAATTTTTCCGTTGGCCAGATCAGCTTTGGAAGATTCCCAGTCTGTTGTAGTTGGATCTTCTTCAATCAAACCTTTTTGTGCTGCATCGTACAGAATTTTGTACAATTCATAGTGTGGTTGACCCGCTACATAGTTGTCGTCGCTAGCCACTTGAGCAATGTTCACATAATCACGGTCACCAGCTACTGTAGCCAGATCCGCTTCCCATTGTGTCAATGTCCAGCCTGCTGCGTAATTTGTGTAAAGAGGAACAGCTTGTGTTTTGTCTTTAATAGTCTGCAGAGCAGTCAAGAATTGTTCAGGGGTTTTGGGAACCTCTGTAATTCCGGCATCTTTGAAGACTTGTTTGTTATAGATAATCCCGTTAAAGTTGATAGTCATCGGAATACCATAGGCAACTCCGTCTACTGCACGTTCTTCCAACCCTGTGTATTGTTTGCTCATTTCTTCAAGCTTGCCAAGGGGTTCGAAGAAATCAGGAATATCTTTTACAGCTATGCTAGTAGGTAACAAAAGAACGTCGCCATAATCACTAGTGCTCATACGAATTTTAATTTGATCTTCGTAAGTAGCGAGCGCTTCAAAGTTCACCTTTACATCAGGATATTTCTCATTAAATTTAGCTGCATACTCTTTGAATACGGTATCAACAATATCTGTTCTTTGCGTTATGACTGTGATATCCCCTTTGATATCCTTGGCTGCTGTGCCATCAGCTGGAGCAGTTGCCTCTGCTGAAGAACCATTGTTCCCTGTGTTTTTAGCAGCTTCATTGTTAGTGTTGTTGTTTGAGGAACAACCGCTAAACAATCCCGCCACAAGTGTTAGTGCCATCAAGCCCATCATTGTTTTGCCTTTTTTCATGCTGTTACGACCCCTCTCTTCAATTCAACTCTAGTTTTAGGTAAATAACAAAATAATAACTTTTATCATCACTCATAACTTGAAAGAGTAGCCATTAATGCCGGATTATCTGAATTACTCTTGAAAACAAGTGATGATATCGCTTACAAACCCATTATAAATCTATTTTCGACGCAAAACGATGGTTTCAATTGCTTTTTCTGGTCTTATATTTGTTATTTTTGTTTTACTTATAATAATTTTGTTATCTAATTTATAAAAATATCCATAAAAAAAGAGAGCTTTTCGCCCTCCTAATAAATAACTTCCTATATATGCCTAAAACTCACGTTCAATTTTCGGGAATTTACAGCCGCTTTTATAATCCTTAGGTGTCATACCACACATTTTCTTGAACAATTTATTAAAATATACCGGATCGCTATAACCCACCTTCTCGGCAATTTCATAATTTTTCAGGTCAGGATGCACCATTAACAGTTCCTTTGCTTTAGAAATTCTAATCCGAATCAGATAGTCTGTGATCGTCTGCCCCGTCTTTAATTTGAACAAACGGCTGAGATAACTCGCATTCATGCCCACCATCTCCGCTAGGCGTTCAAGCTCGAAGTTCTGATCATACTCTCTCTCCAGAATACTTTTTGTCTGCTCAACTACATAATGTTCTCCACCATCCGCAGCTTGTGAGAAAATCTCCTCATGCTCCGTCACGGTCTTTTTCTTTACATCCTCTACTCTCTTAAGCAGTTCATATAGCTGAGTCTTATCAATCGGTTTAAGCAAATAATCCATCACCCCATGACGGATCGCTCGACGGGCATATTCAAATTCACTAAAACCGCTAAGGACAGCAATAGGGATATCCTCCATATGGTCTCTAGCCTGTTCAATCAGCTTAAAACCATCCATTCTAGGCATTTTAATATCTGTAATAAGCAGATCTATATCCTCCCGGGATAACTTTTCTAAATGTTCCCAGGCTTCCAACCCGTTGCCGTAAGATCCAATTACATGTACGTCTATTTCCATTCTGGATGTGATTTTTTCGAGCCCCCTGCGAATGACTTCCTCGTCGTCCGCAATCATAACATTTATCATTTGAGTAATTCCCTCCAGTTGTATCCGCCAGTTATTATGATTGCGCTATCATCACGAATAGTATCTCCCCATGTATTACGTCAATGTACGATTGCGCCCTTTTATAGTCTTATATTTACTATAACTAAAGTTATTCAAATTTCCCAGCTTCAACTACAAATTGTCCTTGAAATCATCTGCGAAAAAGTATATAACTAAATTAAGTTGTTATTATAAACTAACAAAACAATAATAACTATCTAACAAAATGAAGATTGCTAATTTTTCTATTTTTGTGTGTAAAGTGAGGATTCTCGATGATGTTAAACAACGAATACATTGCAGGCGTAACCTGGGGTTTCTCGGGTAGACGTGGTTCATGGACAACAAAAGAAGCTGAGTGTTCGCTGGAATTAATGTCCTCTGTCACCGGAGCGAACTGGACGGCCATTGCGCTCAGCGCGCTTCAAGCTACCGCTCATTCTACGGAAATCCCCTACTGGGAGGCTCCAACCGTTAGCGACGAAGAAGTGAAATGGGCTATCAGCAAAGCGAAGTCACTGCAGCTAAAAGTATGCCTGAAGCCGATTGTTAATTGTGCTGACGGAACTTGGCGTGCCCATATTAACTTTTTCGATAAGGATGTCCCTTGCGAGCCTAAATGGTCTGAGTGGTTCAGCTCTTATACTAAATTTATTCTGCACTATGCCGCTATCGCTGAGGAAACAGGCTGTGAGATGTTCTGTATTGGCTGTGAGCTTGTACAGACGGATAGACGCGAAGCCGAATGGCGTTCGCTTATTGCCGAGGTGCGGAAGGTCTACTCAGGTATTCTTACTTATAATTGCGATAAGTATCAGGAGGATAACGTAACCTGGTGGGATGCGCTCGATGTGATTTCTTCAAGTGGGTATTATCCAGCTAGTGATTGGGAGGCTCAGCTCGACCGGATTGAGCAAGTGGTGCGCTCACAGAATAAGCCGTTCTTTTTCATGGAAGCAGGTTGCCCAAGCCGGAGCGGGAGCGCTGCGATTCCCAATGATTGGACTTTAAAGGGCGAACCCAGTCAAGAAGAACAAAGTAAATTCTATCAGGCAATGTTTCAAGGCTGTGAGCACAGAGATTGGGTTCAGGGCTTTATGCTCTGGGATTGGCCTACTCATCTTTATCCAATTGAAGAAGCAGTACAGAATGATGATTACTGTATGTACGGTAAGCAAGCCGCTGGGATCATCAACGAATATTTCACCTCAAAAATCACCAAATAATGTGAGGAGTGACTGATTACAATGATTAATTCACCAGAATTATGGTTGACCCAACTTGAGGATGAGCTGCAGGATAATATTCTTAGTTTTTGGATGAAACAGACGAAGGACGAAGTGAACGGCGGTTTTATAGGTGAAATCGACAATCAGCTGAACATTACTCCTAACGCAGAGAAAAGCCTTGTGCTTAATGCCCGGATTCTTTGGTCCTTTGCGAGCGCTTACCGGATCTACGGTAAACCGGAATATCTGGCGATGGCAGAACGTGCTTATACCTACCTGATGGAACACTTCATTGATAAAGAGTATGGCGGATTATACTGGATGGTGGATGCTGAGGGCAGACCTTCTCAAGAGAAAAAGCAGATCTATGGCCAATCCTTTGCTATCTACGCACTGGCTGAATTCTACCATGCGACCGGACGTCCAGAAGTCTTAGAGGATGCGATTCAATTATTCCAGCTAGTTGAAAAATACGGCTATGATTCTATTTATAAAGGTTATGTCGAAGCTTTATCACGGGAATGGCAAATTACTGATAACCTCAGTCTCAGCAGCAAGGATATGAATGAAAAAAAATCTATGAATACCCATCTGCATGTTCTGGAAGCGTATACCGGTCTCTATCGAGTATGGAAGTCGGAGGAACTAAAGAGCACACTAACTGAGCTAATCGAAACGATGCTGGATCATATCATTGATCAGGAAGGCCAGCATTTTCATCTTTTCTTAGATGAAGCATGGAATGTGAAATCAGATATTATCTCCTACGGACATGACATCGAAGGAAGCTGGCTGCTGGTGGAAGCCGCTGAAACCCTTGGAGAAGAGCAGCTGCTGCAGCGTGTGCGAACAGTCGCTGTCTCCATGGCAGAAGCCGTTCTTGCGGAAGGTATAGATAGCGATGGAGGGATATGGAATGAAGCTGACCCAAGCGGGCTGCTGAGCAAAGATAAAGATTGGTGGCCGCAAGCTGAGGCGGTTGTTGGATTCTATAATGCTTATCAGCTGACTGGTAACAGCAAATTTAATGAGGCTGCCCAAGCCTCCTGGACTTTTATCGATAAATACATGGTGGATCACAAGCTGGGTGAATGGTACTGGGGCGTGGACGAGAACCTTCAGCCCCTGCCTCACGGATCAAAGGTTAGCGCCTGGAAATGTCCTTATCATAACAGCAGAGCCTGCTTCGAAATGATCGCACGACTGAAATCAACTATAAAGGAGACTGTCTAATGTCATCATTATTCCAAGAACGCAAACAACAATTAACAGAACGTTATGAAGCCCTGATCGCTCGCAAGAACGAAAAGCTTCCTTATGGAAACGGCATTTATGACCGATATGCTCATCCACTGCTAACTGCTGAGCATGCGCCCTTAATCTGGCGTTATGATTTTAACCCAGATACCAACCCTTATTTTGCCGAAAGAATTGGCGTCAACGGCGTCTTCAACCCGGGTGCTATTGCACTGAATGGCAAATTCTATCTTGTTGCTCGCGTGGAAGGCAATGACCGCAAATCTTTTTTCGCTGTAGCAGAAAGCGACAATGGCGTGGACGGTTTCCGCTTCTGGGATCATCCAGTTGTGCTGCCGGAGACAGAAGTTCCTGATATCAACGTCTACGACATGCGCCTCGTTAGCCATGAAGATGGCTGGATCTACGGCCTCTTCTGTACAGAACGCAAAGATCCAGAAGCTCCACATGGTGACCTTTCTAGCGCAGTAGCACAGTGTGGTATTGTTCGCACCAAAGATCTGAAGACCTGGGAACGTCTGGCGGATCTCAAAACAGGCTCTGCTCAGCAGCGTAATGTCGTGCTACACCCTGAATTTGTAGATGGAAAATACGCTTTCTACACTCGCCCACAAGATGGCTTTATCGATGCAGGTTCCGGTGGCGGTATTGGCTGGGGACTCTCGGATACAATTGAAGATGCCGTAATTACCAGCGAGACTATCATGGACGAACGCTACTACCATACCATCAAGGAAGTTAAAAATGGCCAAGGTCCAGCTCCAATCAAAACTGCAAAAGGCTGGCTGCATATTGCTCATGGTGTACGCAACACAGCTGCTGGACTCCGATACGTGCTATATGCTTTCTTGTCTGACCTGGATGAGCCAAACAAAGTTACTCATTCACCTGGCGGTCATTTCATCGCACCAGACGGTGAAGAACGTGTCGGCGATGTCTCCAATGTCGTGTTCTGTAATGGCGTGATTGCACTTGATAACGGTGAAATCTATATTTACTACGCCTCCTCCGACACTCGTATCCATGTGGCTACAACTACCGTTGACCAAATGTTAGATTATGTGCTGAACACTCCAGAGGATCCCCTTCGCTCTTATGCTTGTGTACAGCAACGTATTGCTCTTATTGATCGTAATTTAGCATTGTAAAAAAAGTTCATAAACCCTAAAAATCAACAGAGCAGCGATTCTCCTATATTAGGAGGATCGCTGCTCTGCGTTTTGATCATTCACTGTTTGCTTCAAGCGAATATCAATCATCCAGAGTAACTTAAGGACTCAGATGACGCTATTCACATGTATTTAGCCTTCAAAGTAAGTTTTCGGACTCCAGGGGCGCTATTCCCTGAAAAGAGTCCCATTTGGGGCGTTTTCTAGGCCGATAGCTGCGCTGGAGTCCGTTAGCATTGTAAATATCGGATAATACTGCATATAGGGTCTGCTGTGTCCGTTAGCAGGTTAATATGCGTATTTGATTGCGTATTTGATTGTGGTTTTAATTGCGTATTTGATAGTATTTGCCGTTTGCCTTTTCGACACAAAAAGCCTTTTACATGACGCACATCCATACTTTTCAGCCCATTCATGAGTAATTCCTATAGATTAAGCTCAAAATAGGTCAGTAACCCCTAACTCCAAGGAGGCTGAGATATTAATGTTCAAACGTATGGATGAAATCATGATTGAGATTCCTGAAGTTGAGAAGCCCGATCCCAATGCTGCTGCCGCTGTTCAGGAATTACTTGGCGGAAAGTTCGGAGAAATGTCGACCCTTAACAATTACCTCTTTCAATCCTTTAATTTCCGTTCAAAAGACAAGCTGAAGCCTTTTTATGATTTGGTGATGAGCATAACAGCGGAAGAGCTTGGCCATGTCGAGCTGGTTTCGCATGCCATCAACAAATGTCTTCGAGGGTCAACAAGTTATAAAGAGCCCGATTCCACCCCTCTAGGGTCCGCAAAAGATGCGCGTCTATCCTATCACTTTCTGGCTGGTGCACAAGGGGCTATGCCTTTTGATTCAACGGGGAACCCGTGGACCGGAGCAAACGTCTTTAATAGCGGCAACCTAGTGGAAGATCTGCTACATAACTTCTTCCTCGAATGCGGAGCCAGAACACATAAAATGAAGGTCTACGAAATGACAGACCATCCAGCTGCACGCGCTGTAGTCGGATTCCTTTTAGTCCGTGGTGGTGTCCACGTGGTCGCTTATGCCAAAGCCATCGAAGTGGCAACAGGTGTTAATGTAACTAAGCTCGTACCGATTCCTTCGTTAAATAATAAATCATTCAGTGAAGCAAAAAAATATGAAGAAAAAGGCGTGCATACCAAGCTATACACCTGGAGTGAAAGTGACTTCGGCGCCATCGATCAGATTTGGAAGGGAACCCACCCAGAGGATAATCTTCCGCTTGAAGTTATTCAAGGAGCCCCTAAAGGCTTTCCGATCCCCGTTGCTCCGGCAGTCGAAGAGGAATTCGCTCCCGGAATCTCCCCCGAAGACTTTAAAGAAATTGCCAAACGCCTCAAAATGGCTGGAAATATTACAGACTAATATTCATAGTGAATCTGGTGAGGAAGTTACTTACAATCTTCCTTACCCTAGATTCACTTTTTTTAATTGTACAAACTGCGGAACTCATCCTCAAGCATGGACATCAGAATCATGTTATGAAACTCTCCGTCTACATAAAGAGCATCGCGCTCCACACCGTCGCGTTGAAAACCAAGCTTCTCATAGACATGAACGGCTCTGGGGTTAAAAGTATATACGCCGAGATGGATGCGATGCAGCTTCAAAGTTTCAAAGCCATATCGCAGCATTTGAATCATAGCTTCAGTACCGTAACCTTTACCCCGATGTTCATGCCCACAAATGCCGATCCGGATATTTGCACTACGATTGTCCGGATCTATTTCATTTAGTACCACTTCTCCAATGAGCTCACCCGTGTCCTTTACTATAATCATAAGATCCACACGATCCTCGGCTGGAACACCAATCTTACGAATCCAAGCTGCCGTCTGCTCACGGGAGAAATCTCCTTGTGATCCTGTTAATTGCCCCATCTCAACATCAAGCAAAAATTTATAATAAGCCTCCAGATCGGACGCTTGCACACCGCGTAGTTGAATCTGTTCGCCTTCAATCTTTGGCATGGCAACTGATTCTGTCATAACTAAACTCCCCCTTACTCAAGCAAAACTAGATTCCATGGCTTATATACTTTTTAGATCAACATAGTTCTAGTCTCGCGGCTTATCCACGGAATCACGATGTACAATATCCGCTGCAATAAGAATTTTCTCAAGCGGTGCAGAAGGATTATGAATACGGCTCAGAAGTTTCTCCACTGCGGCTCGGCCCATCGCTTCTTTAGGAACATGAACAGTTGTAAGCGGTGGAACGCCTCTTAAGGCATCCTCAATATTATCAAAGCCAGTAACCGAGATATCCACCGGAATATTAAACCCTTCTTCCTTGAGGATATCACTGACCGAAAGGGCTGTGGAGTCGTTAGCGCAAACCAAGGCTGTCGGGAGTGTTTTGGCTTTTTTACGCTTATTCACCCAGTTTTTAAAATCCTCCTGAAATAAGTCTTCCTCCACCCCTTCCAGAAAAAGATTCGCATCATCTTCCAAAGGCAGTCTTATTCCGCTCTCCTCCAGCGCACTCCGGAAGCCAATCCACCGATCGCGGAAACTGCGTGAGAATCCAATATTGCCGATAAAATGCATTTGGGTATGGCCTGTGCCCATCAAATGATTTGTAAGCCGAGCCATAGAATCCACATTATTCGCAAACACGGTATCACTTGGAATTAGCGGATCTTCATGGTCAATCAACACCATCGGCAAACCAATACGGTGTACCTCAAGCAGCAAGGAAGTAGAGATTTGGCCCACACCTATCAAACCAAGGATTCCATTGGGATTCAAAATATTAACAAAATTATCCGCACGGTTCTCGGAGATAATGACCATCCCAAGCCCTTCCTGATCCAGCGCAATAGCAATACCATCCACAATTTTTCCCCAATACAAGGAATCCTGCGTCTGAGAACGAATATTCGGCATTAACACCAGCACGGATTGCTTATTCCGATCCCCGCCACCTACCGGAGGCGTGCGTTTTATACCTTGGACAAAAGCATTTTTTTGCGTAAAATAACCCAGCTGCGATGCCGCTTGAATCACTCGTTCTCTTGTCGTCTCATTAACGCCGCCTTTACCCGAAAGTGACTTGGAGACAACGAATTTGGATACGCCGAGATGATCAGCGATTTTTTGCATGGTAACCTTTTTAGCCATATATAACCCTCCAGAGAATGTCATCAAATTTATGTAGTACTAACTTTAAGGCTGAGAAGTTTGTGGTGCTCCTGCCCGCGCTTCCTTCCATTTTGCATTTAATTCGTCAAAAGCCTTTTGTAAATCAGGCGCAGCCAGTAACTCCTGAATATAATCTCCGGACCAAAAGGACATTTTGGCTCTATTCGCCAGCTCGATGAACGCATCACTTTGTACAGTAGCATCGAGTAGCTTAGGCTTATAAGATAAAAACTCACGATACTGCGACATAGAGGGATTCAAGCTTCCATCTGCCGGAAGAAATCCCCAATCATCTCGATAGGAAGTCTCCTTCACAAAAAAATTCAACCACGCCATAGCAAGCTCTTTGTTCTTGGTATATTTACTAACCCCCATGAACCAATCTGGATTGATCGGCGCATAATGAGCACTGCTATTATCATACGGAAACGGGAAGAATCCAATATCATCCGGGGCAGCCCCCACATCAAGGACTTGTCCAATCGTCCAATTTCCCAGTAAATACATCCCTGCTTGACCTTTAGCTAGCTTAGTCTTCGATATCTCCCAATTGTTCGAGAATAGTTCATCTTCAACATAGCCTTTACCAATTAAGGTTCGAGCAATGGAAATTGATTTCCCCCACTCATTATCAAGCTGCCACGGGCTATCCTCATTTACCATATTATTTAGATACTCTGGATTACCTGTCATATAGTTAACCAAACTGTTTCCCCATTCACGTAAAGGCCAGACGGCTCCATAATTCATATATAGGGGGATAATACACGCTTGTTTTAATTTCGCACAAGCTTCGTAGAATTCATCCAGCGTCTTAGGAACAGTAGCTATTCCTGCTTTTTCGAATGCCTTTTTATTATAGACAATCCCAACCGTAGTAGTCCCCGTGGACAGCCCATAACGTTTCCCGTTATACGTAGCAAAAGAGGTGAAACGCTCACTAGCGGCGGTTTCTTCATCCAGCGGTTCGAAAAAATAATCCAGCTCCTTTGACGGAAGATTCACCGGAAGCAACAGTACATCACCGGCATCTTTCGTGGACAGCCGTACCAGAATATCCGTTGCATAATTGGACAAACCTTCAAATTCCACATTGGCTTCGGGGTATCTCTGTTTAAATTGGTCCGCGTATCCTTGAAAAGTTCCGTTCTCAATCAGATCTATTCGATTGGTCATCATGACTATGGTGCCGGACAAGTCAGACTTCACCTCGTCTCCAACTGGAGGCGGGGTGGATTCCGTCTGCTTATTGTTATTGGCACAGCTACTACTCAATAACACTAAGAGAAGTAACAGTATGGTCCGCATAGTCCATTCTAATTTCAACCCCTTCAACGGACAGCCCCCTCTTATTTCGTTACTCAGGTAAGCCAATTAATTCCTGCTCCAGTAATGGCAGCGACAAAATAACATCGGTCCCTCGTCCAAGCTCACTATATACCTGGATCCCAAATGCCGCTCCATAATGAAGACGCACTCGCTGCTGTACATTTTTCATGCCTATCCCCCCGTTAATGCTTTTCTTAGGAGGACTTTCGTTCTGCAGCCCATCATTCAATTTCTCCAAAGTCTTCTCATCCATTCCGATCCCGTCGTCTTTAATATGAAACAACAGCATTTGCTCTGTAATCTCGCAGCGGATGCTTAAATGCATTTGCGGCTTATTATCATCTAAGCCATGGTAAGCTGCATTCTCAATGATAGGCTGGAAGACCAGCTTGATAATAGAGTAATTATCTAACGACTTCGGCACATCGATATCCAGTAAAAAACGGTTAGGATAACGATAGTTCAGCAGCTCGACGTAATTACGCACATACCCAAGCTCTTGCTTCAATGTCGTATTACCACTCAGATCACTTGTACTGTACCGTAGCAGTTTGCCCAGAATAGAGATCATATCCGCAGCTTCGACATCATCATTCAGCTCGGCGGTCATTCGGATGGACTCCAGTGTGTTATAGATAAAATGAGGATTGATTTGACTCTGCAGCGCATGAAGCTCTGCTTCCTTTTTCTGTTCTTCTATGCGGTAAATATCCTGAATTAGCTGCCTGATTCGGGCTAACATACGATTAAATTGATGCCCCAGCAGACCAATTTCGTCACGCCGTTTAACTCTGAACATCACATCCAGATCGCCGCCCTGAACTTTTTTCATCAATTGAATCATTTGAGTCAGCGATTTAGTAAGGGCAACGGAAAGAATAATCGAAATAATTAACGCTAGTACTATGATACTTAATGTAGCAGCAAGTGTTGTATTACGGGTCAGCTTCACATCACGCATCAGTACATCAACAGGAATAGAGATAATTACCTTCCAATTGGTTTTGGTAGAGCCAGAGTAAATATTCAACCGCTCTTTTCCGTTGACTGTATCATAAAAGCTTCCAGAAATGCCTCCAACTCTTTTGAACAAGTCTGAATCAGAAATATCTGTGGCCAGCAGCTTCTTGTCGCTGTCGTAGATGACCATTCCCTTCTCATCCACAATCAACGACTTCCCATGGGTGACTTTATCCAGCTCCGTAACTTGATTCTCCAAATTGCTAATATTCGCTTCAACCGCAATCAGCCCGATTGGATTTAACAAGCCATCCACGATTTTGCGAACAACGGTAAAAGCATATCGGGTGCTCTGCAGATTACTTGTATACGCTTGAGTACCGAACAATAATGCTTCTCCGCTGGAATCCTTAGTCTGCTGGCTCCAGTATTTATAGCTTTGTTCGAGATCAAGTCGTACGCCACCATCCTTCGCAGAATAATAACCATTTCCGTAAGCGTCAAAAATATAAACTGAGTTCGCACCTCGCTTAATATTGTTAATAAACGAAATGTTGCCCTCTATCCCCCGTTGAATGGACAACAGAAGATCAAAATCACCGGGCGACAAAGCAGCACTCCCAGTTGCGCCTCCCATAATCTTTTTCTGCTCATGGTAGTTGTTAGAACGTATTAAATTCTGTTTGATATCATTCACATAGGCGGGCATAGATGAAATACGCTTCATATCTTCGATATAATCGTCTACTCCATCCATCATTTGATCGATTAATTTCTCAGAATAAGCAATGGTGTTCCCCTGAATAGATTCCGAGTAGCTCTTGAAGGTAAATACACTGATGAAGGATAGCGGGAGGGTAATGATAATTAAAAAGACGAGGAGCAGCTTGCGTTCCATGCTCATGTCCCCGATAACGGACCACCAGCCAGAGATGCGTCTACCTTTCATTTGGTCCTTCTCCTTAATACTTTTTACCTAACTTGTTATTAAATTATAACAAATACCTAACAAAGTTATTATACGGTGTAGTTCTTCATTACACAACAACAAACCGCCTCTTCATGTTGAAGAAGCGGTTTTGTTAGGTAAACAATTTAGAAATTAGTGATGAATCCACTCATTTTATAGTGAATAATGACAGCTTGTCCTTCAATTGACCTGAAGCACTTTCCAGCTTGCCAGATAATGAAACGAGTTGATCACTTACATTTTGCTGTTCATTACTGAGTGAAGCTACTTCTTGGGAAGTTGCTGAAGATTGCTCAGCTACGGCGCTAACGTTCCCCATAGCCTCTGACAACACACCTTGCGAATGATTCAGACTGCTAATCGCTGTCGTCACCGATTCCAGGCTTGTTATGAATTCATCCATCTGTCCTTTTACGGACAGGAAGATATCACTTGTACTCTTCACGGAGCTTACTTGTTCTTTAAACAGTGGTGCTACTTCGGATAATACAGCTTCCGTTTCGTTCATTTCCGCCATGATCTTATCCGTAATTCCAGCAACAAGGGCAATAGATTGTTTCGATTGGTCAGCAAGCTGCCGCACTTCACCCGCAACTACCATGAAGCCCTTACCAGCTTCTCCTGCACGAGCGGCTTCTATTGTTGCATTTAACGATAAGATATTCGTCTGTTGCGTGATACTCTTCATCACATCCAACACCTTAATTACGGAGAATACTGTCTCCTTCAGGTGGTTGACACGTTCGACAAGTGCACTTGTTTTTTCTCCAGTGCGGCTAGTCTGATCCAGCAGGTCAGTTAATTGCTTAGCGCCTTGAGCACTAGCTTCACCAACCCCACGTGCTGCTTCATCCATCTCAGTGTTGGCATATATTACAGTCTGCATTTGCGTAGCAATCACATCTGTTAGCTCATTACCTCGTTCAGCTTCAAGCGCCAGACTGCCTGCCCCACCGGCAATTTCTTCCGTAGCAGCTGCGATTTCCTTCGCAGAAATAGCTGTCTTCCGTGAGGCTTCACCAAGCTCACCAGCGGTCTCCAGCACATCCCGAGCGGTTTCTGTCGTTTGCGATACAAGCTCAGTAATACGCTCCATCATCACGTTAAAGGAAGCTGATAGCTGGCCAATTTCATCTTTAGAAACATATTCTGTACGTACACTTAGATCACCACCTGCACCTTGTACCATAAGATCCTTCAAGCGTGCTAGAGGGCGAGCAATCATACGCACCATCCAGATCCCGATTACTATGGCTAGCAGAGCCGCACCAGCAGCCGCAATAAAAGTAGTCAACAGAATCGGACGTGCTTCTTTTACTAGCTCATCTGTTGGGACTACCCCTGCCAACTTCCAATCCGCCCGGATCATTGGATTAAAGACAGCAAGGATTTCTTTCCCGTTTGTATCCTTCTCATCCAAGCTTTTGTTATCCTTTTTACTTGCCTGAATAAAAGCGAACTCTGAAGGTTTACCATCATCTTTTGAATCCGAAGAAGCTACTACGGTTCCATCAGGAGTGACAAGTTGAATTCGAGAGCCATCTCCCAGCTGTACACTTGCGAATGATTCCTCCAGCAATGTATTCTTCAACACAAGGATGACTATGTATCCTGTACCTGAGCCCAGGGTTTTGAGAGATCTTGCCATAGCAATATTTTTGTCTCCATCACCTTGAACAGCTGTCGAGAACCATATGTTCTTGGCTGCATCACCATCACCTTTAGAATAGTAGGATTCATAAGATGCAGTGTTGTCGACAATCTTCTTATACCATTCTTGTTCTCTTATGTTATCTAACTTAATGCCGCCACTGCCACTTGTAACAATGTCTTGATCAGGCGACTCCGGGATCAAAGAAACACTAAGAATATTAGAATCCGTTGTAATCTGACTGGACAACTTTTTACTTACTGCGCTTGTAGCTTCAAATTTCTCATAGGAAGATTGTGCAGTCACTAAAGACTTCAAATCTTCTTGCATCTGCGCATCAAAATAAAGCTGTAAAGCCAAGTTCTCGTACTGCTTCAAAGTAATATCTAACTTCTCTGAGGTCTGAATAATAGTCTGACGGTAGGCTTCCGATACGTTGTTCTTAATTGTCTTCTTGGCTTTTGAATAAGATAGCAGTCCAAGTGCCATTACCACAATTACAATTGCACACAAAAATATCAGGAATATCTTCACGCCAACAGATTCCATAGGATTAACTCTTTTGATCTGTCCCCGCAAATCTATCCCATTCTTCAAATTAAACTTAGGTGTCTTAACTGCCCCTTCAATCTTGCTTGTTTCCTTGTTTCCTGTGATCGCCGATTTCTTATTCTTTTTATTCATGCTAAACCTTCTCTCATTATGCTTTTCACTAATACTATCTTGATCAGGATCCCCCATCTTGATCACCTACCCGCTAATATTAGAATACGCATGAAAGCGTTAACCAATATATATATCGGCGTATTAGGTCTTTTTCCTTAGCTTTACGAGACTTTTTTTACAACTTTTAACCTATGTATGTTTAAACATAATAAATAGCTTGCTGCACCTCCTCTCTTGGAGATATTTGTTAATCCCTAATATATATAACTTATTGTTTGCTTTGTCAAAAAGAAAAACAGGGAGGCTCTTGGATGACCAAAGGCTTCCCTGTTTTTTATTAAAACTTCTTCTTACGCATCATATCAAAGTATGCAACCGGTTGATCTACCTTCATACGAATAGGTTGCAGTGGATGACGGGCAGCATCAAGCGAATTGCCTTTCTCATCCCATATTTCGCCAACCGTTTGCTTGAAGAACGTATCGTTAGGTCCAAAGAATTCTACTTCCTGACCTGGCTTAAAGTGATTGCGCTGTTGAACTAGTGCCGTACCACTTTCAGCATCGTATTCAATTACAAGTCCGGCAAAATCATACGGAGCTGCTTTTTCTTCAGGCTCATAGATATGATCTTCATGATCCGGAGTATCATAGAAGAATCCTGTGTTTAGTGGACGGTTAGCGGCTTTATTAAGCTCATCCAGCCATTCCTGCTTCAATTCATACCCTTCCGGATCTGCCATATAAGCATCAATGGCTTTACGATATGCATTAACGACAGTAGCCACATAGTGGATTGACTTCATTCGTCCTTCGATCTTGAAGCTGTCGATGCCCACTTCAATCAGTTCAGGTATACTTTCCAGCATACACAAATCCTTAGAGCCCATGGAGAAGGGATTATCTCCTTGCTGATGCAGTGGAATCTGAGTTACCCCGGGAAGCAAAGGAGCTGGAGATTTCGCTTCAGCCTGCTCTTCCTCAGACACCCAAGTCCCTTCCGGACGTGCATCCTCAAACAAATCATATTTCCAGCGGCAAGACTGGCAACAGCCCCCGCGATTGGAATCACGGTCGGTGAAATGGTTGGACAAAACACAACGACCCGAATACGAGGAACACATTGCACCATGGATGAAGCTTTCGATTTCAATGTCGACATGTTTTTTAATCTCAGCGATCTCTTCCAGGCTTGTCTCACGGCCCAAAACAACACGCGGAAGCCCCTCTTCCTTCCAGAAGGACACCGCTTGCCAGTTCAATGTAGACTGCTGTGTACTCAAATGCACTTCAAGTCCAGGCACTAACCGGCGTGCTGTATCTACAATGATTGGATCAGCTACGATAATAGCAGCAATGCCAGCTTCATATAAGTTACGCAGGTATTCTTCAATTCCCGCGACATCTTCATTGTGAGCATAAATGTTTGTTGCAACAAATACCTTAGCGCCATATTTCTTGGCGAATTCAACACCTTCGCGCATTTCCTCGAAGCTGAAATTATCTGCGCCGGAACGCAAGCCGTATTGTTGTCCTCCGATATAAACAGCATCCGCACCATAGTGTACTGCGAACTTCAATTTTTCCAAATTACCAGCCGGAGCGAGGAGCTCCGGTTTGTCCAGACGGTAACGTTTGCCCTTATATTGCGGCTTTGTCATGGTTCCCATTCCTGTTCTCCCCTCCATCGCCCACAAAGCTAAGTCACATGCTATAAATGCTGTACCTAATCTTCGTGGGGACCTATAACCTCTTTATTTTTGTCAAACTTAATATACTTGCTCTTTATAGAAAAATCCGAAGCTTAACTCCCGTTCAGGGTCCTGCACCGTTCTGATTACATCCATCCATTCCTCATTGAAGGCATAACCTTCCGGATCAGCCGCATAAAGATCTATAGCTTTACGATAAGTCTTCACAACCGTTACATTATACGCTATCGATTTCATGAGTCCCTCAATCTTAAGGCTGTGTATACCTGCAGCCATCAGAATATGCAGATCCTCCAAAATACAAATATCATCCGGGCTCATAATATGAGTGCCGTTCTCGTCTTCATAAATCGGGAATTTCTGGTCATCTCGTTCTTCCTCAATCAGAAATAGTCCGCGTTCCTTCCCGAGACTTCCTCCATCACTAGGACGGCCTTGATGTGACATATAGCTTTCAACAAGCTTCCGCTTGGAATGGTATATATTGGTCATTCCATGAACCTGCACCTGTGCCTCAATCTCCAAAAGCGGAACCATTTCCGTCATTTCATCCATATTCAGCTCACGGGCCAGCACAACGCGAGAAGCCCCCTTGCGTCCCCAATAATTCGCGGTCGCGTAGTTGGTGGAAGTCATTTCCGCATTCCAGTGCAGCTTCATTGCTGGCGCTTCTTTCTTCACAGTGGTTAACACTGCTGGATCTCCGAATTCAACACCATCAATGCCAAGCTCACCTAAAGCCTTCACATAGGCAGGAAGCTCATCCAGCAGACGGTTGGACATCAGCCCACCCAAGCTTGCATATACTTTGGAGCCTCGCGAATGTGCCATTTCTACGACAGTCGCTGTATCCTCCAGAGAGAAATGTCCAGCAAGCCGCATCCCGAAACGGTCATCCCCAATGAGCAACGCATCTGCTCCGGCATCCAGCAGAGCAGCAGCTTCCTCCAAGGACGCTGCCGTCACCAGCAATTCCGGTTTGTTAGTCATGTTGTACCTCCTACTTGTACAGTTATTTCAACCGCACCACTCTTCATTTTAATAGTTTATTTCGATTCTTGCTTACTTTTTTCGATATTGGCTAAATGTTCCTTGTAGGTCTTAGCAAATAAATGGCCCTGTGTACCATCTTTTTTGGTCACATAGAAGTAATATTCAGAAGCTTCTGGTTCGAGTGCCGCTTGAATGGACTCCAGCCCCGGATTACTAATAGGTCCCGGAGGAAGTCCAATATTCTTATACGTATTATATGGACTATCAACTTCCAAATCTTTATACAAAAGTCTTTCCTTCTGCTTATTGAGTAAATATTGAACGGTAGCGTCGATCTCCAGCTTCTGCTCTTTCTTTAGGCGGTTATAAATAACACCAGCCACAAGCGGACGTTCACTATCCACCACAACTTCCCGCTCAACCAGCGAAGCTACGGTCAACAGTTCATGCAGAGACAATCCACGCGTTTCTAGCTTTTGCTGCCAGTTAGGAATCGTATCGAGCTTCTTCTGGAACTGATCCAAAAGCGCTTCTACAACTTCCTGGGGCGTGCTATCTTTGGCCAGTTCATAGGTTTCGGGGAATAAATATCCTTCAAGACGGTGGCGTAGATTCTTATCCTGCGGGATACCCAGAATATCAATCCCCTTCAAACCTGCACCAGTATCCATAATTTCAAGAAAAGCAGCCGCATCCTGATTCCAGGCTTCAGCGAGCTTCTTAGCGATCTGCTCAGCAGTATATCCTTCGGGGATAGTAAAGACCACAGTTTCTTCCTTAACTACATCACCTGCATTTAATCTTGCAATGAGTTCATCATAGCTGTCACCGGGCTTAGCGATATAAGTACCTGCTTTGAAGCTAGAGCCTTCTTTAGTCCATTTCAAATATCCCTTAAAAAAAAGACTCTTACGGATAATGCCATTCTGCTCAAGCAGATCAGCAATCTCCGCACTTCCCATGCCCTTCTCTATCGTAAATGTTACAGCAGGACCTGCAGGCTCTACCGGCTGCATCCCGTTCCAAATGTACCATGCGCCCCCACCTCCTGCTGCTACCAGCAAAAGAATAATGATTAACACAGTACGGATTGCGGATTTCAAGTCTGGTTCCTCACTTTCCGACTATAAAGTATAAAAGTGTATTGCCTAAAATTCAATATATATTTCCTTAGATTGATGTATATAGGATATTGCTCGCATTTCAAGCAAAAAGAGCGCGGAATTCTCCGCCCTCTTCCGTGCCCATCATAAATGTAACGTACATGTTTAAGTTTTATTCAGCGCCATCTGCTGGAAAAGTCATCTCATCGTATAGCTCAGAGATGTCTTCCCACTCTTCATCGTCCATAATGCTCTCTAATTCCGGAAGTCCGTCAGAAGAGACAACGATACGCAGGATTTCATACTCCACGTCTTTGCCAGAGCCTTTCAGCACTGCATATCCGCGATCACCGACTTCAAATTCGGCGATAATATCGTAAATGGAAGATTTGCCTTGCTCATCTTCCAGTTCTACAGTTTCTCCGTAGGCTTCTTTAAGCCGTGAAGTCCATACCGCTTGATCAGCGGATATCTCAGTCATTCTCCGATCCTCCGTCCAACTCGTCGACCAGTGTGTTGAAAGTCTCTTCGACAATCGCCCACTCCTCGTCATTATCGATCATGAACAATTGAAGATCGTCGCCTTCTTCCACATAACGGAACGCGTATACCTCATCGGTTTCCTCGTCCTCGGAGTCTAGCGGAACCACCATCATATACTTAGCGTCCGAGCCATCAACCTCAAACTTCATAATGACCTCGAATTCCTCTTCATTACCTTCCTCATCGGGAATATAGATAATTTCCGGTTCTTCCTCTTGGCCAATCTGTTCGTTTGTCATATCCTCGCACCCCTCACCTTTTACTGTTAGCATCCAAAAAATTTTGCAAAATCAGGGCTGCAGCCATTTTATCCACAATCCCCTTGCGTTTCTTCCGGCTGACGTCCCCTTCAATCAGCACCCGCTCTGCGGATACCGTCGTCAGACGCTCATCCCAAAGGTGTACGGGCATTTCTAACTCTTCCCGTAGCTTATCAGCGAACTCTATACAGATTTCGCCCCGGGGTCCTACTGAGCCGTTCATATTCTTCGGTAGACCAACTACAATCTCTCCAATTTCGTGCTCTGCAACAAGTTCACGAATGCGTTCGAACTCATTACCCGTACCTCGGCGCTCAATCGTTTCAAGAGCTTGTGCCGTCCAGCCAAAAACATCACTTGTGGCTACACCGATTCTACGGTCGCCGTAATCTAAACCTAACTTCTTCTTCATTTCGGATTGTCCACCCTGTGATTGACGAGATAGAATCTAACCAGCTCTTCAATCAGCTCATCACGTTCTTTTCTCCGGACCAAACTTCTCGCATTGTTATGGCGCGGAATGTAAGCCGGATCTCCGGAAAGAAGATACCCTACGATCTGATTGATCGGATGATACTCTTTCTCCACCAGTGCATCGTATACTGCTAGCAATATTTCCTGGGGAGAAGCTTCCTTTTCGTCGCCCTTCACATTGAATTTGACCGTTTTGTCCATGGAGTCCATTTGTGACACCTTCCTTCTGCAAAATCGCCTTTTGGGACGGCTTCGCAAAGTTGCTACTGTGCAGCTCGCTTGCTTCCTTTATCATAACATATTCATGCCCCAACGAGGAAATCCTGCCCGTTATTAACGCTTTTTTTGGCATTTTCTCTACAAAAATTATGATATTTTTGGCTTTTAAGCTATTGTCAAGCACAATTATTCATGAATATCTAACATCCTGCTAATAAAGAGTAGCGGTACTGATATCAAACTCTCAGTACCGCTATGTTTTCTCGTAATACGTTTAGTTAGAGAAATGGTTTCGTAATTTTAACTTAGGCTAAGGAAGCTACCAATTCTTCAGCCTTTGCCAATGCTTCGTTTAGCTTAGAAGCATCTTTACCGCCGGCTTGCGCCATATCTGGACGCCCACCGCCACCACCGCCGCAAACTGCTGCAATTTCTTTAACGAGTTTACCAGCGTGGAAACCTTTCTTCACCAGGTCTTGCGGTACAGATACTACAAAGTTCACCTTATCATCCATCGCCGCACCTAATACAAGCACTGCATCCGGAAGCTTGGATTTCAATTCATCCGCTGTGGAACGCAAAGCATCCATATTGCCTGCTTGAACAGCAACAGCCAGGAGCTGCGTACCTGCGCCAACTGTCTTCACACTGCTTGTAAGTTCAGCAGCAAAAGTAGCACTCAGCTTGGATTGCAGGGACTCATTCTCACGCGAAAGCTCACGCACCTGGTTATGCAGCGCTTCGATCCGTTTCGGAACGTCATTCAGAGAAGACTTAAGAAGGCCTGCTGATTGTTTGAGCAAATCTAGCTGACTTTCAGTGAACTGGTAAGCGTAACGTCCGGTAACCGCCTCGATGCGGCGCACTCCGGAACCAATGCCACTTTCGCTAAGCAGCTTGAAAATTCCGATTTGCGACGTGTTGGATACATGACAACCACCGCAAAGCTCAAGGCTGTAATCGCCCACTTGAACGACACGGACGATATTACCGTATTTTTCACCAAAGAGTGCCATTGCTCCCATTGCTTTAGCTTCATCAATCGGCTTGTTCTCAATCACTACATCTAGACCGCGCCAGATTTGTGCATTTACGCGATGTTCGATATCGCTCAATTCTTCTGGAGTAATCGCTCCAAAATGGGAGAAGTCAAACCGCAAACGAGCACCTTCCACTAAAGATCCCGCTTGATTAACATGCCCGCCAAGAACTTCTTTAAGCGCTTTGTGCAATAAATGGGTAGCTGTGTGGTTCTTCACGATATCTTCACGCTCCGCACGATCCACTTCCGCGCGAACGGATTCGCCCACTTTCAATTCTCCCGCTTCCACAGTTACCAAATGTACGTGTTGGCCGTGTGGAGCTTTAAAGAGTCCTTTTACCTTAGCTGTAACTGAACCCCCAGTAAGCACACCCGTGTCACTTACTTGTCCGCCGCTCTCAGCATAGAACGGTGTTGTATCAAGAATAACTTGGCATTCTGCGCCTTCACCGGCGACATCTACCAATTCATCACCCACAACAATAGCCAGGATTTTCGACTCTGTTACCGAGTCATTATATCCAACAAATTCACTTTTAACCGTCAGGTCTGCTAGTGCGCCTCCCTGGATCTTCATGCTGCCGCCATCATGACGTGCAGCCCTCGCACGGTCACGTTGCTCCTGCATAGCCGCATCAAAACCTTCTCGGTCTACAGTTAAACCTTGCTCCGCTGCGAAATCTTCGGTCAGGTCAAATGGGAACCCATAAGTATCATATAACTTAAATGCATCGGCTCCAGCAATATTGCTGAGACCCTCTGCTTTTGCTTTAGCACTGATCTCACCCAAAATAGCCAATCCGTCAGACAATGTTTCGTGGAAACGTTCTTCTTCAGTACGAATAATCTTTGCGATATATTCGCGGTTGTCCACAACGGATGGATAGTAGACACCCATAATTTCGCCAACGGTTTCAGTCAGCTCATACAGGAATGGACGATCCAGACCCAAGGTCTTTCCGTACCGAACAGCACGGCGAAGCAAACGGCGGATAATATAACCGCGTCCTTCATTAGAAGGAAGTACTCCATCCCCTACTGCAAAAGTAACAGTACGCACATGGTCAGCGATTACTTTAAGCGCGATATCCTGCTCAACGTTATCTTTATAAGTTACACCCGCGAGCTGTGCTGTCTTTTGAATAATAGGTTGGAACAAATCAGTGTCGAAGTTCGAATCTACATCCTGTAGAATGGATGCAAAACGCTCCAAGCCAGCCCCTGTATCAATGTTTTTATTCGGAAGCGGCGTATAGCTGCCATCCTTGTTATGGTTGAATTGTGAGAACACCAGGTTCCATACTTCTAACCAGCGTTCATTTTCTCCACCTGGATACATTTCCGGATCGCTCATATCACTGCCGTAAGCTTCACCACGGTCATAAAAGATTTCCGAGCAAGGACCGCATGGGCCTTCGCCAATATCCCAGAAATTATCGTCGCCCAGCTTAATGATGCGTTCAGCAGGCAGGCCAACCTTTTCATTCCACAGCTTAAATGCCTCTTCATCCTCTGCGTACACCGTTACGGAAATACGTTCCGGGTCAAAGCCGATCCACTCTTTGCCGGTTAGGAACTCCCAAGCCCATGTGATAGCTTCTTCTTTGAAATAATCGCCGATGGAGAAGTTACCCAGCATCTCGAAAAATGTATGGTGACGGCGTGTCTTACCCACATTCTCGATATCATTGGTACGAATACATTTTTGTGAGTTAGTCAGGCGCGGATTTTCTGGAACCTCCCGGCCATCGAAGTACACTTTCAAAGGTGCCATACCCGCATTGATCCACAGAAGCGAAGGATCGTTGTGAGGAACGAGGGACGCACTTGGTTCAATCTTGTGACCTTTACTTTCAAAAAATTTAAGCCATTTGGAACGAATTTCACTTGCTTTCATCATTTACAGCTCCCGTCTCATCGTTTTACTTCGGCATTTACACCGGAAATTACAAAATACCTAAAAAATAAAAACAAAAAAAACGCCCCTGAATAATTCAGGGACGATTAATATCGCGGTACCACCCTGGTTATCGCCTTGACCCCACTAATGGGACAATTGCAGACGATCGCCTTGTCGCGGCTGATAACGGGCGCCCCCGGTGAGCATTGATCTCACACTCCGAAATTAGCTTTCCACCGGCCTGTCTTCAAGGTTCTCACAGCCATTACGAAACGTTTCGTAAAGGAACCTTTTCTCTGATCAAGCCATCCTCCGGTGTACTTCATTTTCATCAACGATTTGTCCGATTTGCATTTTAACATTTCAAGTATAGCCAGTGCCCTTGCTTCTGTCAATCTGGGGATGGGCGAATGTGAAGAATAACACATGATTTTTGTAACAGTAAACTTGGCCTCAAAAAGGATATAGTGAAATCTAAGGTTAATTTGGAATATTTTGTATCAGGAGGACTGCCGTCGATGCTTCACTCCAAGGAGTTCAATCCATCATCGATTTTTGAAGCAAAGCCTACACACTACCTTTTTATAGCGAGCCTCATTTTTATTCATATTATCTTTACTCTTGCGGTTAATCTCATCCTTTTTGAGCATGGATATTTAAGTTTTATTGCCAAAAACACAAACCACTGGATCAATGAAACGTTAGCCGCCAATCTAGTTGGGCTTCTCTTAGAAGTAATTATTTTTTTGATTCTGATAGCTAAAGTTTCGCCCCGGGATTTTGGGTTAAAAATAGAAAAATTACGAGCCGGACTGCTGGGTACCTTTCTGTTTTGGCTCGCTATAAATATAGTAGATTTGTGTATGGTACACTTGAATCACTCAGAGCTAACACTTAACAATGCTATCTTCAGCCATTCAAATTTAGTTTTCGGTGAAATTCTAGGTCAAGTCTTCGGAAATGCTTTATTGGAAGAAATCTTATTTCGCGGCTTCCTGCTCGTTCAAATCTATCTATACTTAAAAAAAATCAACAACAAAACTACACGGATGATCTCTGCAATGCTGATTTCACAATCGATCTTTGCCGCCATACATATCCCAAACCGGATTTACTCAGGATTAGTTGGAATGGAGTTTGTTTATGATTTTATCATGCTTCTAATTCTAGGAATTATATTCGCTCTACTCTATATCTTAACCCGAAATTTATTTTTCGTGATCGGCGTTCACTCATTAATGAATATTCAGATAGTGTTTTGGAACAGCAATTTCACGTATACGGCAACTTTATTATGTGTCTTATTACTGACTTGTCTTTTGCTTTGTATAAAAAGGAAAACATTTCGTGCGCAGCAGCGGGCGGATATGGGGCTCTGATAATTAGAACTTTAATTATTCACAAAAAGAAGTTCCCCCCTTTAAGCAGGAGGAACTTCTATCACTATTACTATAATGTCTCTATTAATTCGCACCCTCTGCAATAGCTTTATAAGCAGCTAAATCCGTATAAACTTCCTCTTTAAGCGGATTGCGTTTATGCTTGATGATTTTATAGAAATGATAACCAAACACTGCAATATTAGCAGCTAAAGATAATGCACTTACTATCCACAGAGCGGTTTCACTATGAGAGGATTGTACAGAGAACTTTGACTCGCCAACAAACGCCGGGAACGACATCGTAAACATCATCCAAATCGCCAAAGTCTGTGCACGATGCTGCAGCCATGCCCCTTTTTTAAAGAAGAACGCCGGGATAGTACAAGAGATCAACAATGCTGCACCTGCATAGAAGGAATGGTCAGAAACTGCATTATATACATAGGCAAAGTTCCAAATGTCATAAGCAATGATCCAGAACCAAAGCTGGTCAGGCCACAACATATCTTTACTCTTATCTTTACTGATCACAATACCCATCCAACCAGAAATCGTAATAATGTTCAGAATACCTGCGATCCCGTTCATAATGTTCCAAGGACCACCTACCATCATTACGCCATCCACCATACCTTGCAAGCTGTACACTTGGAAATCACGAATAACTGCTTCAAGAATGTTAACTGCAAGGATAATAGCCGGGAACATTAATATATATTTATTTTTGTCCCATCCTTCAACATAACGGATAGCCATAAACCCTATACATCCTGCCAAAGCAGAATATACTTTTACCCAGTGAAACCATGTTCCAGTACTGGAGCCTTCTCCTGCCGTATTTGGCCAAACCGCTATGGTAAGAACAATAGGGACAACTATAAACAGAATGATTGAGAACCACTTGCTCTTCCGTGCGATTTCATTTACAAACATTAATCCTGCTAGTACTACTAACCACATTAGCGCAGAGTACCAGGGAATCGATTCGAATAAAAACATGTTTTACTCCTCCTTGTAGGTTGGTGTATGTAATCTGTGTCTCAGGTCCAATATAGCCCATCCCTCTTTAAACGATCAAATCGCTTAAAACGTTGATTTATCAGTGTTTTTTTAGTTTCATTTCATGTTGAGTTTACACAACCCTAGCACTAGAATTCGCCAAACTTTCTACCTTTCTTCTGAGAAATCTATTAGAATACATGTCTATAGAACTATATACTGCAAACCTAACTTGAATGTAAAAAAACCTTGTCGACAAATTTCTTTGTGGACAAGGTTCCTCATTAATGTTATTCAAAAGAATCGTTCAACCAAGTGTTTCGCGTATATAATACAATTCTCAAGTGTAGGGAAGTTCATGATTTCTCCAGCTAAATAGATATTGTTTTTCCCCTGCATCTGATCAACCCGTTCATAAAATCCCTCATGTAGCGCATTAGAATCCACATGTGGGAAATGCCTCCAACGCTTCATCATATATAGTCGAATGCTCTCTCCGCCCAGCTCGCGAAGTTTATTTTCTACCGTCTCTCGCATTTCCAGATCAGTCATAGCTTCATTCTCTGCTACATAAACCGTAACTAGATCCGTAGTTCCCATATCTGCCCACCGATAGTACCATGCCATCATATGCCCTTTACGTTCAGGGTACATATTCCGGGGGATATAGCCAGAAAGCTCCGGCAACCCCTTCACTCTATACGCATATACCCTAAACCATTCATAGGTTATATTCGCTAATAAAGTTTTGTCCTCACTTGACAGGCTAACTGTATCGCCCATTTGCTCTAAAGCTGCTGTATAAATGACCTTGTCAAAATAAAAGATGTCCTGACTCGTCTCTACTCGAACCTGCCCATCTTGTTCTTGCTCCATAAAAAGCACTTCACAAGTCAGGCGTAGATCGTTCACTTGGTCGGCCATTCGTCTAATCAGCTCAGTAACACCCTTAGGCCAGGTTATCATATGAGTAATTTCAATAAACGACAACAGATTATCATAGCTTAGAAATTTCAGCACATATGCAGCGGGCACATTATGGATACCACCGAATCCAAAAGTATTAAAATAATGCATGTAGACCTGCTCAAGGACAGACAGCTTATTCTCTACACACCACTGCGAAAATGGCTGACATAAATCTGGCGGTAAGTGGAGAAAACCCGGTTCTTGGAGAGACTCATAGCGTTTTAGAATATCCGGCAATCGTTTGAATTCTTGTGTAAACGCCTCTATCTGCTCCATGGGAATTTGTGAAGTTTTTCTCCCATTATTATCAAAAAATCCACGTTCTAACAATGGTCCCCTATCCATAAGATCAAAATCTCTCATAAAATCCATCGTATGTTTATAGGTAGGCAGGCCGATTAGCGTCCCCATTTCATAACTTTTTCCTTTGTACTCAATAGAATGACACTTTCCTCCTACTCTATCCGACTTCTCCATGAGGGTAATGTTGGTATATCCTTTTTTCGCTAATTCATAAGCAGCCGTAACCCCAGAAATCCCTGCACCGATGATTCCAATTCGGTCTTTATTCTTCGTGTTTGTCATCATCCGTTATCTCCTTGTAAATAACCATAATGGCAAAGTTTCTCGTTGTCCCGTATAGGCAAGTGCGACATCCGATGGTATTTTACCTTGATTAGGTCCGTCTGTAATTTGCCTGTTGAAGTTGTAGGTTCTCAAGTATTCATGTAAGCGCTTTTCTAAAATTTCAAAAGAATCTATCGTATCATCTACCCAAGCCTGCTGGTAGAATTCTTTGGTCAACACCGCCGCAAATTGCTGCAAGGGCTGAAATATCTCTGTTTGGTCTACCGTTATAGCGACTTGATTAATATTGTTCTTATGTAAAAATTCACTATATTTATGTTTTCCTCTGTCCCAGTTCGTAATGAATTCACGGCTTTTGTTCGTAACCAGATTATCGATATGAAAATCTAATGTCTTCATCAATGGGAGAACTTTCAGATGCATAAAATCTATAAAATGAATGGTAGATTTCCGATTGTATAGCTTAACTAGACCTAGTCTGGAGTAGGCATCATAAATTACATATTGATATACCTTTCCGACCCTCGGGAAAACTCCCAAATAGCTAATACTCTGCTGACACATATACCCGGGATGAGCATTTATCGGATTCTTCATCTTATAATCTAGTATTTTCCGTTTCTCTTTAAATCCTTTAGTGTGAGTGGATTGTGCGCCATTCCTCTTCTTTGCTTTGATTTGATTGGCGTAAGCTTCACGTTCTATTCGTTTATTTAGTCCGTTTCGACGTAGTACATTATAAATACCGGATTCCCCTATTTGCATACCTTCATCTTGCAGTTCATAAAAGATGCGTTTAGGCCCATCCTCAGGAAATCTGGCGACGTACTCCAAGATCAATCTTTCCGTTCTCTTATCTACTTTATTAGGCATTACCGGCTTTCTTTTCTTCTCCCCAAGTCCATCCATTCCATGTTGTTGATAAGCTTTAGACCACTTATAATAGATCGTCCGGGAAATGCCAAACTCCTTACAGGTTTCGCTCACATTCTTGCTGACGGCCCCTTGCATGAGGATATGATATTTGCTGTTCGCATTCACCTATTTGCACCCCTCCTATCTTTATTTTATACATAGTTAACGTTTAATTCATTACTATTCTAAAAAAAATGGGAGAACGCTCAAAGCGTCTCACCATTCCGAACAAAATGCGTTATGTATTTCCCTGCGGAAATCTCCAAGCAATTTAGTCGTTGGCCATATGCACAGCCGCCATCTATGCCAATTTTATCTCCCAGTGGACTAAACCAGATTTCTTCTGAATCATGCAGATCCATCGTCGAAGTATGACCGAAAACAACCGTTTTGTTAGTGCTAACTACCGGATTCTTATAAAAGGGTTCTCTAATCCAGATAAAATCATAAGGGTCCTGCTGCTTCCAATCCTCTATTAATGGATTAATGCCTGCATGAACAAAAATATGTTCTTCCGTCTCATGATAAAGCGGCAATGTGCTCAGAAAGTCTATATGATGTCTATAGTCCCGCCTAATTTTTTCTTTTAGCTGCATATAATCCTTCCAGCCAAAATCCTTCTGCAATCCTTCGTAGCCCGCCTCGCAATAACTCATCAGTGTATGAAATCCGCCGTTAGTTAGCCAATGGGTATCCAATTTATCATCATCGCTGGTGAGCGCATCGCAAGCCATTTTATCGTGATTTCCTTTGAGAACTATAGCTCCACATTCTTGCTGCAGAGTCATCACTTGCTCCACAATTCCTTTACTGTCCAGACCTCTATCCACATAATCTCCCATTAAAATAAGCTTATCCTCCGACGGGCGATAATTCACTTTTGATAATAGGGCATTGAATTCTACATAACTTCCGTGAATGTCACTAATTGCTAATATTCTGATGATAATCACTCCTTGCTCTAAGATGCAAAAAAAGATGTTCCCGCAGGTCTGCAGGAATATCTTTTGATGTTGGGCTTTCTATACTGAATCTATAACTAATGGCTCCTCATCCGACTGTGGAAAAAAATGACGGCTTCTGACCTCATGCACCGCTTCTTGAAAACGATCGCACAAAAAGATCAGCTGGTCGATCTCTTCCTTACCGACCTTTTGCGTGATTTCACTCAAAATACCGGAATAGGATGCCATCTGCCTGCTATAAATCTGCTCTCCAAGCTCACTCAGACAGATATATACGACCCGACGATCTGTATCGGATGTTGTACGCACTACGTAACCTTTTTCCTCCAAAGTATTTGCCATTTGCGTGGCAGTAGGTCTACTTATCTGGAGCAGGTCACTTAATTTAGAAATCATAACTCCCCGGTGCTGTTTGTCACCTTCAGTGGCTTTCTTTTGCTTCATAACAGTGTGAATGACGTACATCATAACAAACTCTCTATACGATACTACATCAATCGAGTAGGGGCGAGCAGTCAGACGCTTTATATTTTCAAGGGCTATGATCAGCTTCTGCTCTTGATTGTCATGGGTATCCATAGGGCACCTCCAATATACCTCAATCTAATTAGATTACTTACCTATTCCCAAAAAATCAAGTCAAATTCAAATTCTCTTTAAATTAAAATTTAATAATTAACCTGTTGTGCTAATTGATGAATTTGTGTATTATACATAAATGATAGTTTGGCTACCTAATTATTACGACTGAATTCCCAAACTACAATATATAGAAGTTAAAGGAGAGGAACTGCTCTGGAGCATCTCACTCAGAAAAAGAAAGTTACAATTATGATTGCTTTAATGGCGGCTATGTTTTTCGCAGCAATCAACCAGACGATTGTGGGCACAGCAATGCCCCGAATTATTGCGATGCTTGGAGGTATTGAACATTATACCTGGGTAATTACCATCTATATGCTCACCTCAACCATCGCCACCGTACTTGTCGGTAAATTATCCGATATTTACGGAAGAAAGCCCTTCCTGTTATCAGGGATTGTCATTTTTATTATAGGTGCTTTCCTATCCGGATTGTCGACCAACATTTTTCAAATGATCACTTATCGCGGGATTCAAGGTCTAGGCGGCGGGATTCTAATGTCGGCCACCGTAACCGCTGTAGGTGATTTGTTCGCTCCAAGAGAGAGAGCCAAGTGGACTGGAATTATGATGGCAATATTTGGTTTCTCCAGCGTAATTGGTCCTACCCTTGGCGGATTCATGGTAGATCACATGGCTTGGAAATGGATTTTCTGGATCTTCTTACCTTTCGGGATCGTGGCCTTCTTTATGATTTTGAAAATGTTCCCTAAAACCACGCGTTCTACATCTGAGTCCATCGACTACTTAGGCTCCATTTTCCTTTCCCTGACCATTGTTGCGCTCTTGCTCGGCTTTTCATGGGCAGGAACAAAATATGACTGGGGTTCTCCGGAGATTCTCGGCTTGTTTGGGGCTTCCATTCTGGGTCTGATTATCCTGATTCTGATTGAACGTAAAGCTAAAAGCCCAGTATTGCCATTATCCTTATTTAAAAATTCCATCGTATCCATCTCAATGATTGTCGGCTTCCTGATGAATGCCGGTATGATGGGCGCAATGATCTACCTGCCTTTCTTCGTGCAAGGGGTAGAGGGTGTCTCCCCAACTAAATCTGGTTTCATCAATATGCCAATGTCACTTACTATGATTGTACTAAGTACTTTAGTGGGAAGATGGATCTCCAAAACAGGAAAATATAAACGTTATGCTCTAATGGGGATGCCATTCATGGTTGTAGCCATGATATTAATGGCCTTTATGAGTAACATTGCTACGGCTGTAGTCAGCATGATTATCTTCGGGGTTGGGTTAGGACTATCGATGCCTGTATTTACACTAACCGTACAAAATGCTGTAGCGCCTTCAATGCTAGGTGTTGCTACTGCTACAAATACTTTATTCCGTAATTTAGGTGGAACCATAGGTATTGCCATCATGGGTACCATTATGAACTCCTCATTAACCAAAAAATTAGAGGCAGCGGTGTCCTCTGGCAAAGGTCCGGATTTATCCAAACTTGATCCTGAATCCGCTAAACAGCTTTCTGCCTTTATGAATCCTCAAATGCTGCTAGATCAGCCTAAGCTTAAAGAATTGCATGCAACACTGCCAGAGCAAATCCAGCCGCTCTTCAATCAATTGATTGAGATGCTGCGGAACGCACTAAGCGATTCCCTGACAGTTGTGTTCTTAAGTGGTACGGCGCTGTTAGTTATCGCAGCACTGCTCGTTCTGTTCCTTAAAGAGATTCCATTACGTAGTGGAGAGAAAAAAATGGAGACACACGCAGAGGATAAAAACGGGAGTAAAAAACTCGAAAAATCTGTGCCTGCTGCACATTAATCGCAAATAACCTTACATTAGAGATGTCCGTAAACAGCTTAGGCTGTGCGGCATCTCTTTTTTTATAGGAAGGGCTAGGATTCGTTTGGTTGATCATTCAATTCTTCGAAGTAAACATAGACTCCGTTTAACAGCTCCATTAACGTATCCGTCTGTTCTTTGCCCATGTAATCAATCATACCTTTAAAGGTATTCCGGGATTTCGTTACAGCCATCTCAGCCAGATGCTCCCCTTTTTCCGTAAGCGTGATCTCACTAACTCGGCGATCCTGTGCATCAGAAGTACGCACCACATATCCTTGTGCAATCAGACTATTGAGCATTTGGGTAACCGTAGGAGAGGTGACTTTCAGAAACTTGCTAATCTCCGAAACCGTCTGTCCCTTCTTCCCTTCCCGTTCTTTACCAAGCTTTAAAGAAACCAACATCCGGACCTCACTTGGCTTCAAGCCCCAAATCGTGGTTTTACGCCAGTTCATTCTAGCGAATTGTTGGAAAGCCTCCATTAATCCATCCACATTCTGATATTTCTCTTCGTTCATCAGTACACCCCATAAAATCATTTAACACTAAGTATAGCCTAATATGACGTAAAAAAGAATTGATAGATGTCAGATTACCCATTTTCAAAAAATAACTAATGGGATGTATAATATAATAATCATCCTAAATTGAAAGTGGGTATCTAATTTGTCCTTTTCTTACTCTACCTATGACGCTCTAGGACTTGCTTCACTTGTCAAAGCACGTGAAATTTCACCTCGTGAGCTGGTCGAAGCCGCCTTCGCTCGGTTAGATGAGATCAATCCGGTCATAAATGCGGTGGTGCGCACCCGTCGTGAAGCTGCTCTTAGAGAAGCCGACGAGATGCCTGTTCAGGATAACACTCGGCCGTTTGCTGGCGTTCCGTTTCTATTAAAAGATATTTCCCAATCTATCGCTGGCGAGCCCATCACTTGTGGGGCTATGCTGATGAAGAACAATGTCGCACGGTGGGATTCAAATTATGTTGCACGAATTAGGAAAGCCGGCTTTATTCCACTTGGCCATACGAATACACCCGAGTTCGGCTTAAAAAACATTACAGAGAATGTCCTCCATGGCCCTGCTCGTAATCCTTGGAATCACGAATATTCTCCTGGAGGTTCAAGTGGCGGAGCCGCAGCGGCTGTAGCTTCTGGTATTGTTCCAGTAGCGGGAGCCAGTGATGGTGGTGGGTCCATCCGTATTCCCGCCTCATTCACAGGCCTATTCGGACTTAAACCCACGCGCGGGCGCACACCAGTAGGACCCGGAGTCGGCCGTCAATGGCAAGGGGCTTCTATTGATTTTGCCTTAACCCGGTCCGTTCGCGATAGCGCTGCTATGTTAGATCTGCTGCAGGTTGTGCAGCCAGAAGCCGCCTTCCAGACCCCGTTATACCCGGGCGTATATCTGGATGACCTGTTTAAGCCTACGCAACGTAAACTACGAATTGGATTTACGACGGCTTCCCCAGTAGGTACGCCTGTCTCTGAAGAGGCCGTAAATGCTGTTCTCAAAACCGTGAACTGGCTCGAAGCTGAAGGACATGCGGTTGAAGAAACAGAAAGTCCTGTGAATGGCACAAGACTGATGGAGAACTACTATACGATGAATGCCGGAGAGGTAGCAGCGATGTTCGTCTCCCTGGAGAGAAATATGGGACGTTCCATAACTGCTGACGATGTCGATATCATTACGTGGGTCCTTGGTGAGACTGGAAAAAATGTTTCAGCGGCCGAATTCGTACATAGTCTGGATGAATGGGACGTTGCAGCCGCCCAAATGGCGGAACTGTTTAATCATTACGACTTATATATAACACCTACGAATGCAAACTCTGCTCCCAAAATTGGTGAATTAACACATAAACCTGCAGAGATAGCAAAGCTGCTGCACGTAAATGAATTGCCAAAAGAAGAACAGAGCCGCTTAATTTACGAGATGTTTGAGCCAAGCCTAACCTATACACCGTTCACCCAGCTCGCAAATCTGACAGGCCAGCCTGCAATGAGTGTGCCCGTCCATAAGTCAGCAACTGGCCTGCCGCTAGGCGTTCAAGTCATGGCGAACAAAGGCCGTGAAGATTTGTTGCTTCAGCTTGCTGCCCAGCTTGAACAATCCGCTCTTTGGGTCGGCATGAATGGAAATCCGCTGTTCACCTGATCAATTAAGGGTGATGCTCTCGCAGCTCAAGCTCCCCTTACTCTTTCCCGCAAATGCCATAGAAGAAAATATGGATGGCTTCCTCGATGAAGGCATCCATATCTTCCTGTTTGCTAGCTTCGTCTAGAAGCTCACCTGCATTACGCATATACATCCCCATTAGTGAAAGTATCCCTTTGGTGGATACTTTATTTGAGATTTCTCCCCGCGCTTTCCCATCCTCGACCATCTTCACCAGCACCGGCAAAATGTCATTCGCATATCGTTCCTCAATATAATGGAACATTTCTTGATCCTCAACCATAAGCTCCTTCACAGTTGCGGGAGATAAACCGCTGTAAGTTTCCCTCTCCATGGTTAGAATGTAACCCATAATCTCCTTTAGAGAATGCTCTTGATAAATGTAATCTTCAAATTTCTGAATTTCCTTCTGAACAAAGTCCTTAAAAGACTCACTAAGCAGCGCTTCCTTGCTGCCAAAATAATTATAAATCGTCACCTGAGAGACCCCTGCTTCTTTCGCAATATCAGCGATCCGTAGACGTTTCGGTTCCCAGTTCTTGAGCATCTCCATGGTAGTTTTCATAATTTTGAGTTTAATCTGTGCTGCTCTCTTTTCAAATCCATTCATAGCTTCCACCCTAACTTCGTTATTAAGTATGCATATTCAAATTTAATGAAATATTTCATTTCAATTATTTCATAATTATATTGACTTCATTAACCACTAGGAATAATATAACATATGAAATATCTGATTCATAATAGTTCATTATTTTGCGGCGGGGGTGGCAGCATGCTGGTAGTAGAAGGCTTAACTAAACGATTTTCGAATGGCAAAGGAATCGAAGATGTAACATTTACCGTAAATAAAGGCGAGGTTTTTGGATTTCTGGGTCCTAACGGTGCGGGTAAATCGACGACCATACGGCATATCATGGGTTTTATGAAACCAGATCAAGGGCATGCGAGTATCCATGGGCTTGATGTATGGAAGGCACAAGGGACAGTCCAGAAGCATATTGGCTACTTACCCGGTGAAATTAACTTTTTTGATGGGATGACGGGCCTTTCTTTCCTTAAATTCATGTCAGCCATGCAGGGAATCAAAAATACTACCAAACGCGAGCAGCTGATTGAACGCTTGCAATTTGATGCCACAACTCCGATCCGAAAAATGTCAAAGGGAATGAAGCAAAAGGTCGGAATCGTCGCTGCTTTTATGCACAGTCCTGAAGTTATTATTCTGGATGAACCTACCTCGGGTCTCGACCCGCTCATGCAAAAGGTATTTATTGATCTGGTACTGGAGGAAAAATCAGCCGGAACTACCTTTCTCATGTCCTCACACAGCTTTCAGGAAATTGAACGCACCTGTGACCGCGCCGCAATTATTAAAGACGGACGGATTATCACCGTAAAAAATATTCATGAACTACAATCGATGCAACGGAAGCTGTTTGAGGTCATTTTTGCGAATAGTGAAGATGCAGTGGATTTTGCCGCCTCCGGCCTACAAGTGGAAGCTCATGAGGGAAATAGGGTCCGCATAGCTGTGCAAGGCAATTATGATCGATTCATCCGGGAAACTGGAAAATACAATATCCGCAGCATCGACGTATTCACGCAGAATCTAGAGGACATCTTCATGGACTATTATGACCGCGAGGGGGCAGTGCAATGAATCTTCCGCTCTATAAGGAAATGATGCGAGTGAACCTGAAAGGAATATTGAATTACGCCTTTGGTTCTGCCTTCTATATTCTGTTTATGATCTGGCTTTATCCAGGGATTGCGGGGAGTACACAAGCAATTGATGACCTTATTAAGGCGATGCCAGAGGGTGTGGGTAAAGCCTTTGGGTTAAATAGCGGATTTACCAGTGCTGAAGCTTTTATCTCCGGAGAATATTATGGACTTATACTAGTTCTGATTCTTTCCATAGTTTGTGTGCAAATGTCAACGCAGCTAATGGCTCGACTCGTGGATCGCGGCTCCATGGCTTATCTGCTCATAGCCCCAACTACACGGAGAAAAGTCGCCACCACGCAGGCACTTGTACTCACTACAGCATTGCTCTTAATTATGGGTGTAACCACCCTCGCCGGATTATTAGGTAAAGCATGGTTTCTTGGCAGTGAATATGACTTTAACAGCGGTCGCTTCGCTCAGCTGAATACCGTGGCCTTTTTATTATTTTTTGCGGTAGGCGGCCTTACCTTTCTCGTGTCCTCTGTATGTAATGACGAGAAAAAAGCGCTCGGAATTTCCGGCGCCATCGCCTTCGGATTTTTCACTCTGGATCTACTCGGTAAAATAAGCGACAAACTTGAAGGACTGCGTTTCCTAACCTTATTCTCCTTCTATCAACCCGGGGAAATCGTTCAGGGCAACGTGGAGATTATTCAGGTCTCCAGTTGGCTGCTGTTGATCGGAGTGCTCACCTTTTCCTTGGGAGTAGAGCTGTTCAGAAGACGGGATCTTCCATTATAAGAGTACCTCACTTGATCAACTCGCTTTTACGCGTTCCCGAAGCAACTATCGGACACCGTTGACCTTAAATGCAACTTTATCACAAATTTGCGTACCTAACGGACCCTAAAGTCGTTATTGGCTTGAAGATCAGCAAAAATGAACCTTTTCTAAAGGAATAGCTGCACTGGGGTCCGCAACCTTACTCAAATGACTAAAAAATTGCAAATAGCGTCAGCTGAGTCCTTAAGCCTCAGGAGGGTTATAACTATGACTCTTATAAAAAACAACAGAGCAGTGTTTCTCCACCTCTGGGAGAATCATTGCTCTGTTGTTTTATGCGACAAATCCCTTTTTATTTCGTATCCGGTCTAGGTACACCAAAGTTTGGCGTTCCATCTTCATTCCACTGGATTACTTGCACACGTGCGTGACGATTCGGATCGTAAAGCGGATCTCCGACAATTTCCTTATAGCTTCTAGCATGGAAAACAAGGATATCCTGTGTGCCATCCTCAGAGACAGTAAAGCTATTATGTCCCGGACCATATTGGCCATTTTCCTCAGAAGTCGTAAACACAGGTTCAGGTGTCTTGACCCATGATTTTGGATCCATTAAATCACTATTCTCATCAGCAGTCAATAATCCCATACAATAGTTGTGATCTGTTGCACTAGCTGAGAATGTCATGAAAATACGTCCATTACGCTTAAGGATTGCCGCGCCTTCGTTCACCAAAAATCCGATTTTTTCCCAATCGTATTCAGGAGTAGTGATGCACACCTGCTCACCTTTTAGTGTCCAAGGGTTCTCCATTTCGGAAATATAAATATTTGAATTGCCAGGGATAGCAGGATCTTTTTGTGCCCAAACGTAATATCTAACTCCTTTATGCTCAAAAGTTGTTGCATCCAAGGCAAAAGATTCCCATTTTGTTTTTATTTGACCCTTTTCCACCCATTCACCCTCTAAAGGATTTGCGGATGAGTTTTCTAGTGCAAACATGCGATGATCAAATAAGCCATCTTTCGTATCAGAGGTATGTGCAGCTGCATAATACACGTACCATTTTCCATCAATATAATGAATCTCTGGCGCCCAAATATTAGCACTCATCAAACCCGTTTCATGCTTAACCCAAATGGTCTTTCCATCAGCCTCAGCCAATCCTTGAATAGATTCAGAACGGCGAAGCTCAATTCTATCGAACTCCGGAACTGAAGCTATGAAATAGTAGTACCCGTCAGTATGTTTATAGATCCAAGGATCTGCTCGTTGCTCAACTAGTGGATTTTTCACATTAAATTCTCTCACAATGACAACTCCTATATTTATCTCTTTTTTATATTTGCAGGTCACCAAAACACACCCTTCCTTATAAGAAGTCAAGGTGTATTTAAGTTTAAGTTCATTCGATCTAACCTTTGATACCCGAATTCAGGTTGATGGATTGAACAAAGTATTTTTGTGCAAAAACGAATAGCAGCAATGTTGGAATAATCGCCATGATTGCCGAGCCCATTAATTGTCCGATCATACGGTAGTTTCCGTATATGTCTTGCAATAAGAGCAAACCAGCAGTAATTGGCATTTTGTCTACGTCTGTGTACACGATAACCGGCCAGAGGAAGTCATTCCAAGATCCAGTAAAGGAGAACAATCCGCAAACAATCAATATTGGTTTAACTAACGGCAATATAATTTGCGCGAAAATTCTAAAGTCACTAGCACCATCAACTTTAGCCGATTCATCTAATTCTTTTGGGATACCGTTCATAAACTGTCTGACCAAGAAGATATTACCCATACCCGCAAGACCAGGGATAATCATAGCCCAGGAAGTATTCACCCAACCAAAGGAGTCAATGATTTTATAAGAAGGAATCAAGTTAACAACACCCGGGAAGAAGGAGATCCCCAGCAAAGTAAAGAACAATGTGTCTCTTCCTTTAAACTTAATACGGGTGTATCCAAAACCTGTAATCGAAATAACAATAACAACCAGAATGGTGTGAGATGTAGCAATAAACAATGAGTTACCTAACCAACGTAGAATTGGAGCTGTAGAGGTATTGTTTAGGATTGTAACGTAGTTCTCAAAGACCCACTCTTTAGGAAATAGTCTAAAGCCCGAGGATACTACTTCCGTTTGTGATCTAAATGAGGTGGAAATCCCGAATATAACAGGAATGATCCAAATCACACATAGGATACCTAGAAATATATAGGAAATATATTTTGAAATACTTACACTGGAGGAGCCTTTTATTTTGCCTGTTGTATTTACAACTGGATTTACTGCCTGGTTTGACATTTTAGTACACCTACCTTTTCCATTTCCTTGTTAGTCAATTAGTTTCTGCGAACCTATGAAGCATTTCGGTTCATTACAAAATATTGCAGCGCTGAGATCACCAAAATAACTAATCCCAGTAAAACTGCCATAGCTGATGCCATCCCGGCGATGGACTCACCGTTACCGAAAGCTAATTGACGAATATACATCATTAGAACGTGTGTACTTTGTCGAGGTCCGCCATCGGTCATCATTAACGGTTGGCCGAATACATTAAAGGCACCCGCAGTTGTCATAACAAAGGTATAAATTAATGGAAAACGAATAGATGGCAAGGTAATACTAGTGAATTTTTTAATAGAACCCGCACCATCGAGCTCAGCCGATTCATATAACTCTTGAGAAACGCCACTTAAGGAAGCACGATAGATAATCATGTTGCCCCCAATACCACCCCATAAAGTAATTACAATGATAATAATCCACGCATAGGGTTGATTTGCAGGCCAAGCAATTTGTGATCCAAATAGATTACCAGTGATCCCAAGTTGCTTATTAAAGATCAACAGCCAAATCAGTGCGGCCGCAGAAATTGAAATCAAGCCAGGAATATAAAGAATAGATTGAATTAAGCTCTTCATTTTAACTTTTTTATGTTCCAACGCCACCGCGACCATTAATGGAATAATAATCAGCAACGGAACAGACATAGCAACGAAAATCAATGTATTTTTTAGGCCTCTGAAAAATTGAGTATGAAAGGTTGAACTGTTGTCAAAAAGAATAGCCTTATAGTTATCAAAGCCTACCCATACCGGATCACTCATTAAATTCCATTTTGTAAATGAAGCATAAATCCCATAAATCGTTGGCAATAAAATGAAGACAGCAAACAAAATGACATGCGGACCTACAAAGAAAGCAGGTGCCCAATTGATTTTCTTTTTCATAGGAATTCATTTCTCCTTTTGCACAAAGTAATGCACCATAACATGGCACATTACTTCGTACAATCTATTCTATTTTGCTTTATTTTGCTGCACTGCTGCTTTCCGCAATTTTATCTTCAACAAATTTTTGCATCGTTGCCAAAGTCTCATCAATATCAACGTTGCCACGAACGATATCCGCACAGTAAGTATCTACAGCTTCCGCAATGTATGGGTAGTATTCATATGTGTAAATGTAAAGGGATTCGATTTCTTTTTCATCAGATGTAAAGAAGGATTGCATATAGTCTTTGTACTCAGGGCTTTGGTTAACTACGTTACTAGCTACGTTTTGTCCAGCTTTTGCCCATTCCATCGAATTCGTACGAACATATTCCAAGAAGTTAGCAATACCTACTTCTTTTTCGTCTGTTCTCTTATCATTTTTCAACATAGCGAACAAGTGAGAAGAAGATCTGTTGGTGAATTTGTCAGGAGTAGGAGAATAAACATTGGTCACGCCAAAGTTCAAACCTTCAACCCCAGCATGTGCTGTAGAACTCCAAGTTCCGTCTGTCGAGAAAAGTACATTTTGAGATTGGAACATCAAGTAACCGTCTTCACCAAATGGAGTCATAAGGCCAGCATCGGCGATTTTCTTAACATTTTCAAACGCTTGTTTAAAGACAGGGGTGTTAACAGCCGGTTTTCCATCAACTTGGATATCGCCGCCCAAATCTTGAATTTGAGCCAAGATAACCCAGCCCAGCAAAGCATCATTAACTACGTAATCGCCTTCATCCAATTTACCTTGTAAGGAAAGCATTTCATCAATAGTAACAACGTTATCATCCAAGAAAGATTCAGCATTATACTTTTTCAGCAAATCTTTATTGTAATACATTACGTTACTATGAATATCAAGAGGAACTGTGTATTGAGTTCCATCGATATTACCAGTGTTCCAAGCTTGTGGTAAGTAATTTTCAGCTTTCAGTTCAGGTTGTGCTGGCAATACGGTATCTTGCATGGATTCCAGTACACCTTGTTTAACAAATCCAGGAACACGGTCAGCATGGATAATTGCTAAATCAGGAACACCTTTGCTAGATGCCAAAACTGTAGAAATCTTTGTGTACATATCAGCCGTAATAACATGTTTTACTTTAATTTCGGGATTCGTTGCATTGTAGTTTTTAACAATTTGATCCATATAAGCACCGTCATCACCGGTCAGCGGTGTCCAGAACGTAATCGTCTTACTATCATCTTTACCACCGCATCCTGCCAAAACTGTCGATAATGTTAGAACCGTTGCTAATAAAACTCCAAATTTCTTTTTCATTACTCTCTCCCCCTGCAGCTGTAATGTTAAGATAACCATTCATGTTCACTTTCTTTGAAAACGATTAACTTGAGATTAGTATACATTCATTGTGAAAGCGTAGTCAATAACATTTAAATAAACTTAATAGAATTTTTTTTCATTTAATTAACCTTTTGATTCATCTCTCGGAGATGAAAGCGATATTATATTTACTTCGGTTACCTTTCATGTTACTTTATATATAGATTAATAAACTTTACAGTATATGAAATAACTTTGAAAGAAGTGGGTAAAATGCAGTTGGAAATCGACAAATCCTCTCTTGTTGTTTACGAAGCTTTAGCGAGTGAAGTACGCATCAAAATTATTCAGTTGCTCTCCAAAAATAAGATGAACATCAAAGATTTGGCAGAAGAACTTAAAATAAGCAGTCCTATCGTTACCAAACACATTAAAAAACTAGAAGATGCAGGGCTCATAAAAACGGAAAAGGTGCCTGGTAAATCAGGAATGCAAAAAATTTCAATTCTTAGGGTGGATCATATTGAGATTAACTTCCCGAAGAAAATCTTTCACTCTTTTGCCTCCTACGAGACATCAGTGCCGATTGGTCATTATACCGATTATGATCTGAAACCTACTTGCGGACTTGCTACGGATAAGGAGTTTATCGGCAGAGTAGACGAACCTAAGTATTTCATGGATTCTAAAAGAGTGGACGCAGAGATTCTCTGGTTCACTCAAGGTTATGTCCAATATAATATCGCTAATTTCCTAAAAAAAGAGGAAACCCTACAGCAATTTGAGATTAGCTTAGAGCTTTCTTCCGAATTCCCCTTTGCTAATGACGTATGGCCTTCAGACATCACCTTTTCTTTGAATGGCTTGGAATTAGGGACTTGGACGAGCCCCGGGGATTTCGCTGATGCTAGAGGTAAATTCACACCGGAATGGTGGCCACACAATATCAATCAATACGGATTGCTAAAAACGATTAGAATTACAAACCACAATGGAACTTACATTGACGGTGACCCGCTGTCTCAGGTTTCGATTGAGGATTTAGATACGACTTGTGACCGTTGGACCTTTCGGATCGAAGTGAAGGAAGATGCAAAGCACGTAGGAGGAGCAACGATTTTCGGGAAAAAATTCGGAAACCATGATCAAGATATCATTTTCAAATTGTACTATCTGTAAATTTTTCTTTTATGTTCTAAGCAAAACTGGTTCTTTTTGCGGGGGTGAACAACTAATTAGCTATTCTTCCTTAGCTCCCCCCCACCCGTTATGCCCTACCCCCTCTCTTTATCCATGCTGATATATCCCGCCTAGTCATCCATTCACCAAATTTCACTCTTATCCACTTCAGCATTAATCACCAGTAGTTAAATCATTTTCCTCTATTTTGAATTTATAATTTATAAAAATATAAAAAGATTCATGGATTTATAAATTTCCATTTGACTATTTGCTGATATCATGCTTAAAATGAGAGCATTATAAAACGTTTTCCTTGTTATGGTTTAGTAATACATAAATTAAAACCATTTTCATATACGAAAGCGTTTTTTTAGTAGCTATTTATGTAAGCGTTTTACATTTTTTTCAGTAAAGAAGGGAGGAATTGGAAAAATACGCGTGTACAAGCTCTACATCACTAGAATCGGAGGATCATACATTTGAGAAAAACTACTGGTAAACTAACCGCTTCCCTGCTTGCACTCACTCTATTAGTGCCTGCTCCATTAATTTCTGCAGCTTCTGCAAGCGATTCCAAATCAGTCGCATTATCCACTCAGCAACAAATCGCCGATTATTCCGGCCACTGGGCACAGAAGGATTTTCAATCTTGGGTAGATAAGGGCTTGATTCTGGGTTACGGAAACGGAATATATAAGCCAAATCAAGAAATCAACCGTGCAGAGTGGGTTACTCTGGTTAATCGGGTCTTTAATTTGCAGGAAAAAGCCGAAATTGGCTTCACGGATGTTTCCACGACAGGTGCTTACTACAGCGATATCCAAAAAGCAACCGCTGCAGGATATGTGACAGGATACAGCGATGGCACCTTCCGACCCGCACAGCAAGTAAGTCGTCAAGAAGCTGCAGTAATGTTATACAGACTGTTCCAACTCAACTCATCTGTTGGCACTTCTGCCCCAAAGGATGCTGCTGATTTGCCAGAATGGAGCCAAGAAGCAGTATTGTCTTTACTTGGTGAAGGTTATCTGCAAGGCTACACTGACGGCAGCTTTAAAGGAACTCAGGCTGTAACAAGAGCGGAAGCACTGCGCATGATTGAGAAGCTGGGCGGAGAAATCACACCTAAGAGCGGAAGCTATTCGGGGATTAACACTCGGAATATGGTTATCAGCAGCCCAGGCGTAGAGTTGAAAAACTCCACAATCTCAGGGAATCTCTACCTTACCGAAGGTATTGCTGAGGGCGATATCACACTGAATAATGTCACTGTTAAGGGAAAAGTATTCGTTGCCGGTGGCGGTGAGAACAGTGTCGTACTAAGCGACTCCAATGCTGCTGAAATGGTAGTAGATAAGCATAACGGCAAGCTGCGCGTCGTTACTAGAGGCACAAGTGCTGTACCAAACGTACGCGTACATTCCGGTGCAATACTAGAGGAAGATGCATTAACGGGGGCAGGTTTCAGCCGGGTTATTGTTGAGAATACGCTGCCTAAGGATTCCATCCTCAAGCTGAAAGGAAGCTTTGATTCCGTTGAGCTTCAAGCGTTGGGAGAGCCTACACTCCATCTGACAGCAGGCAGTATTGCTGAAGTTACACTGAAGCAAAAAGCCAAGCTACGTGTAGAGGCAGGTACGGAAATCAAGAATCTAATCCTTGGTTTCAACGATATCCTAACCATCCAAGGCACGGGTAAGGTTATCTTTGATAGCAAGTACAGTCAGCTAATCCATTTTGAAACACCAACTCCAACGGCTACGGCAACCACTGGTACTGGTGGATCTAACGGCGGTTCTGTTGCTACATCAGCTCCGGAAGTTACAGCTACTCCGGCTCCAACTGCTACACCAGATCCAACGGCTACACCAAATCCAACAGCTACACCAAATCCAACAGCTACACCAAATCCGACGGCTACACCAAATCCGACGGCTACACCTAGTCCGGGAGCAACTGCACCAGCACTCACCAATGTCTCGGTGCATGATCCATCGGTGGTTGTGGATAATGGAACTTATTATGTATTTGGCTCCCATATCGATGCGGCCAAATCAGATGATCTGATGAACTGGACACAGTTCACTAATGGTTATACAACACCGGGCAACGTGATTTTTGGTGATCTGTCCAAGAATCTGGCAGAATCCTTTAAATGGGCTGGCGAGAACGATTCGGACAGTAAAGGCGGATTCTCCATCTGGGCACCGGACGTATTCTGGAATAACGATTATAAGAACGCTGATGGAACAACTGGCGCTTATATGATGTATTACAGCGCTTCTTCTACTTATATCCGTTCGGCGATTGGCTACGCCACTTCGCAAAATATCGAAGGGCCTTATACTTATGGAAATACCGTAATTTATTCCGGTTTCACCAAGGAAGAGGCTTATGACAGTGACAGTAAAGTAAATAAGAAATGGGACAATACAAATATCAAGGACCTTATCGGCAATGGAACGCTGGAAGGTGTCAATCCAGATTGGTTTAATGCAGGTGGTTTGTACCAAAACAAAACCTATACAAATGCAATTGACCCAACTATTTTCTACGACAAAGACAACAAGCTTTGGATGACTTATGGTTCATGGTCAGGTGGTATATTCATTCTGGAGATTGATCCAGCTACCGGAGAACCTAAATATCCAGGCAAAGATGGAAAGACCGCTGATGGACGTCTTATCGACCGCTATTTCGGAACCCATATTTCTGGCGGAATGACCAAATCGGGTGAAGGTCCGTATATCGTTTACGACAAGGATACTGGTTACTACTTCTTGTATGTAACTTACGGTGGACTTGACTCCAAAGGCGGTTACAGCATGCGGCAGTTCCGTTCAACAAATCCGGACGGCCCTTATACGGATGCAGCAGAACAGAATGCTGTTCTAACTACCGATGGTGACAACACACCATATGGTAATAAGCTATTAGGAAACTTCATGTTTACAAATCAAAATGCAGACCCGAATTTCCAAACGTATGGTTATGTGTCCTCAGGACATAACTCGGTACAATATGATGATGAAACGGGTAAAATATTTAACTTCTTCCACACTCGTTTCCCACTCCGTGGTGAAACACATGAACTTCGTGTGCATCAAATGTTCACTAACGAAGATGGCTGGCCAGTAACTGCCGTACATCGTTACACGGGTGAAACTATTGGGGCTGTAGCACGGGATAATGTTGTCGGCTCTTATCAGTTCGTTAACCACGGCAAAGATGTTTCAGGCATCATCAAGCCTACAGTAGATATCGAGCTGAAAAGTGACGGAACGATCGCTGGATCGTTAACCGGAACTTGGGAATTGAAGGATGAGTACTTCGCTCATTTGCTTATTAACGAAACGGAAAATGGAAACACCGTACAACATCTCTACAAAGGTGTATTTGTGAAGCAATGGGATTCCTCACGCCAACAGCATGTTATGACGTTCACCGCAATGTCAGATCAAGGAATCACTATCTGGGGCAGCCAGATGGAATCGATGAGCGTTGAGCAGATTTTGAACAATATTGCTGCAGGCTTGAGTATTGGTGACACAAGAAAAATATACGATGACATCACCCTCCCTACGGAAGGCTTGCGCGGAGCAGAAATTTCATGGTCCTCTTCCAATGAGGCCGTAATTGGTAACAATGGTAAGGTTACTCGTCCTGAACTTGGACTTGGAAACGCTACAGTTGAACTGACTGCTACAATTAAGCTAGGCGAAGTCGCAGTAACTAAAACCTTCACCGCCGTTGTTATGGAAAAAAAGAGCACGCAACTGGAAGACGGCTTAGTAGCTGCCTTTGACTTTGATGGCGACCTTGCAGAAAATGGTGATCGTACAGCTGACGGCATAGTCACCGGAAATCTGATCAACAACACTGAGGATGGAGACATCACTTTTGAGGCTGGTAAAGACGGTCAGGCAGCCAAGTTTGATGGCAAATCCGGTGTTCGTCTACCTGACGGATTAATTCAAAGTAGCGCATACTCAGTAGGGATGTGGCTGAATCCATCCGAATTAAAAGCTTTTACTCCTGTATTCTTCGGTGCTAAAACCGAAACGAACTGGTTCAGTCTCCTGCCTTATGGAAACGGTGGAGCAACCACTAGACTCTGGTTCGGTAGCGATACTTGGCTGGATGCTGATACAGGCTTACAAATTCCAGTTAACCAGTGGACGCATGTAGCCTTCACTTACAATGCTGGAACAGTCAATATGTATGTAAATGGTGTATTGAAATCCTCCGGAAAAGGATTCACAGATATTTTTGATAGAGAAGACGGCGTATTTGCTCTTGGTGTGAACTATTGGGATGCACCCTACAAAGGTTTGGTTGATAAATTCCGCGTGTATGATAGAGCATTGTCTGCGGAAGCTGTAGGCTGGCTTGTAAACGGTGAGCCTGATACGAATATCAAAGTAAGTAATATTTCATTCAGTGAAGCTGTTAAATCAGTAGCTGTAGGAAATACTTTCACCCCTCAAGTAAGTGTGCTTCCGACCAATGCCGGAAATAAGGCGCTAACTTGGAGCTCTAGCGATTCCAGCGTAGTGGCTGTTGACGCAGCGAGCGGAATAGTAACAGCACTAACTGTCGGTGGCCAAGCTGTAATTACTGCAACAGCGACTGATGGAAGCGAAGTTTCAGCCAGCTACACAGTAAATGTAACTGATGGAAAAGTAGCTCATTATGCTTTTGATGGCGACCTGGATGACTCCTTCCAATTGAACGGAAAAGGCGAAGTTACAGGAGCAAAAGTAGATAGCCCAACAGTAGGCAATATCACATACGGTAACGGTGTCCTCGGTCAAGCTGCAATATTCAACGGTACCTCCGGTATCCGTTTGCCTGATGGATTAATTGACAGCAATACCTACACCGTATCTATGTGGCTAAACCCTGAACAACTTACAGATGCAACAACTACTTTCTTCGGCGCTGCCACTAAAAATAGCTGGATTAGCTTCGTTCCTCAGAACGGTGGCGGTAAAACGTTGTTATGGTCCGGAGAAGCTTGGTATGATGCTATTTCTGCCATGAAGATTCCAGTAAATACATGGACACATGTTGCGTTTACGGTCAGCAATGGAACCGTAAAAGTTTACCTCAACGGAGTAGAGCAGTTCTCTGGTGATGGCTTCCCGAATGTCTTTAAGAATAAGAATGGCGTTTTCGCTCTAGGCGTCAACTATTGGGATGCACCATTTAAGGGTATGATTGATGAACTGAAGATTTACAGCAGAGCGCTCAAGTCAGATGAAGTACAGGCAGAGTATAGCTCGAACGTAGATTAAGCAAGACTTGATTTGAAAAGAGAGAGCGGAGCCACAGGCTCCGTTCTTTTTTTAAAGTCCCATATTGTAAAAAAAGTATTTAACTAATATAATCATTAACTATACGTCCGAGATAAACGTCGATTTTTATATTGTTATTAATAAATTTCTTAATCATCGGCGATTAGCCCATAAATTTTAATTGGAGGCCATTTATGAAACTTGACCTGTCGGAAGAATCCCTTCCCGTCTATGAAGCTTTAGCCAGCTCAGTACGCCTACACATGTTGCGTTTGCTTGCCGAAAATCCTATGAATGTTAAGGAATTGGCCGCAGCAGTAAATTTGAGTAGCGCCATTATGACTATGCATGTGCGTAAGCTGGAAGCTGCCGGCCTGATCCAGACGCATATGGCACCTGGTCGAAGTGGTCTGCAAAAGATCTGTACTCTAGCTGCTGAAGGAGCAGAAATCACCTTTCCAGGCAGACAAATCAATGAGCGCAAAAGTTATCGCAAGGAAATTCCGGTTGGACATTATTCCGACTTCCTGATCGAGCCAACCTGTGGTCTTGCAACTACTGAGAAAGTGATCGGCAGTTTTGATGATCCCCGATATTTCTGGGATCTTGAGCGTATGAATGCGGGGATTCTTTGGTTCGGCAAAGGATTTATTGAATATAAAACCCCTAATTTCCTACTCTCCAGCCAGCATCCTGAGGAATTGATTATAACCATGGAAATTGCTTCCGAAGCACCTTCCATTAATAATAATTGGCCTTCGGATATCACATTCACTCTGAACGGAGTGAAGCTTGGATTCTGGACAAGTCCCGGTGACTACGGGGATAGCCGTGGTAAATATACACCGGCCTGGTGGCCAGCACTCACGAACCAATACGGCTTGCTCAAGCAGCTGCGCATTACAGCAAAAGGTACATTTATGGATGGTTTGAAGCTCTCAGAAGTTACCCTTGATCAAGTGAATATCCGTGACAAACAGTGGTCTTTTAAGCTTTCCGTAGATGAAGATGCCGAGCATATTGGCGGGATTACTCTTTTTGGCAAAGGTTTTGGAAATTACAATGAAGATCTAATCGTTGAATTGTTCTATACGGATAACCAAGAATAAAGCCGCATTCACCTCCCATTGGAGAGTCGAATGCGGCTCTTATTTTAGCTTAATTCTTTTCGATAAAGGGGCCCCACAAGCCACCCCCGGGTAATGGACAACTACGTTCCTTAAGCTTGGCTACTACGGGGATGATGCAACCGCAAGCGACGCAAGTTACCCCTTCGTGCAGCTTAGGGCAAGTCCCACAAAGGGCAACCCGTTCAGCGTAAACTTCATCTGGAACACAAAACTCTGGCTTAAACATGGAAGAAGACAAGATACGATTAATCTGCGTTGGCGTAACTTTATAATCCTCTCTGCATCCCTTGCATGTTGATGTTGTTGACATGGTAACACCACCTTAAGCCTTCGGCGTAATCTCCAGCACAGTTACTGACATTGGAGGCAGTTCAACATTAAGAAGATCGCCCTCCAGAGTAAAGGCAGTGAAGGCTTGCGGCACTACTGCCTCCGGTTGGCTGAAGGTATTGTGAGCATCAATTTTGTCACCGGCAAGTGTTGTGCCTGTCACTTCAACCTTCTTCCCGGAAAGACCACGAAGCTCGAGTGGTACAGTAGCAGAAGCTGCATGGTTCAAGTTGCAAAGGCTGACATGAATGATTCCAGAAGCAGTTACGGAAGCCGAAGCAGATACTTCAGGAATCTCACGGCCTTCAAAGCTGTAAGTGCCACTTTCCAGTGCCAAATCCAGCAACTCCGCATCCTGATGGACTTTAAACATATTGAACACATGATACGTAGGAGTCAGCACCATCTTTTCCCCTTCGGTCAATATAACTGCCTGAAGTACGTTAATCGTCTGCGCAATATTTGCCATCCGTACCCGGTCACTATGTTTATGGAAAATATTCAAGGTCACGCCTGCCACAAGAGCATCCCGAATTGAATTTTGTTGATACAGGAATCCTGGATTCGTTCCCGGCTCTACATCATACCAAGTTCCCCACTCATCTACGATAAGGCCTACTCTTTTATCCGGATCATATTTATCCATAATAACGCCATGTCTGGTGATCAGCTCATCCATGCGAAGGGCTTTCTCTAATGTACTAAACCATTCACTCGTTTCAAAGCCTGTAGCTGCACCTTTATTCTCCCATGCTGGACCAGGGATTGTATAATAATGCAGGGTAATCGAGTCCATAAAGCGTGTTGCCTCACGCATCAGAACCTCCATCCAGTGATAATCATCCACGTTAGGACCACAAGCAATCCGGTGAATACGATTGTCCCCGTAATTACGTACATACGTCTGATATTGGCGATAAAGATCTGCATAATATTCTGGACGCATATTCCCGCCGCAGCCCCAGTTCTCATTCCCCACGCCAAAATAAGTCACAGCCCAAGGCTCTTGATGGCCATTCTGCTGGCGAAGCTCGGACATTGGAGATACGCCTCCAAAGGTTAAATACTCCACCCATTCGGACATCTCTTGAACGGTACCACTGCCCACATTACCGTTAATGTAAGGCTCACATTCCAGCATCTCACATAATTCCATGAATTCATGTGTACCAAAATGGTTGTTCTCAACCGTTCCGCCCCAGTGAGTGTTGATCATACGTTTACGACCTTCACGGGCTCCGATACCATCTTTCCAGTGATATTCATCTGCGAAACAGCCGCCTGGCCAGCGAAGTACAGGAATTTTAATTTCCTTAAGCGCTTTCACGACATCATTACGAATGCCGTTGGTGTTAGGAATAGTTGAATCTTCTCCAACCCAAATCCCTTCATAAATACAACGGCCTAGATGCTCAGAAAAATGTCCGTAAATATTTCTGTTAATCGTCCCTTTGCGAATGTCAGTATTAAGGATCGCACGTTCTGCCATGGTTAAATACCGCCTCTCAACGTTTATATTTTTATTAACTAATTAATAATTATATAAACATTATAAGACGCTGCTTAGGCATCCGTCAATCTCCAATATGAATAAAAGCTATTCTTTATCAATAGGTTTCTTTATCCCGTCTTCATAATAGTCAAAAATGAGCTGCTGCTGCGTTCCTCTTACCCCGTAAAACACATCAGAAATTTGTTTTCCCTTACGTCTTAACTCGTTCTCCAGCCACTCGTGGGTCAGGCTATTATCCTTAAGATTATCTGCAAGCACTATTCCATCCATAATCAATTCAACGGGAAAGCTCTGAGGAACGGACAACAGCTTTAGATCTTTTCGGGTAACATATTGGTACTCTTGTTTCTTTAATACAGACACCATTCCGTTATCTTCCAGCACAGCGTATTCTACTACCTCTAGATTAAAGATTTCCTTTTCTCTCAATGCCTGATCCAAAGAGTCCAACGAATACCTTACCTTTTTCATATTTTGCTCAAGAATTTTCCCATCCTCAATAAGTACAGTGGGTGAACCTGAAATCCAGCTTCTCATTTTACGACTTTTTAAAGCGATGACAGATAGTATAAAAGATGTAACGGTAACGACTATAAGCGCCAGGATCATGTAGGAAGAATGCAGCTGTTTATTAAACGCCAGGTTCGCGGCTATTGAGCCCAATATAATACCCGTCACGAAATCGTGGAAGGTCAAGTTAGATAACGTTTGTTTTCCCAATATTTTGGCGATCAGCAAAAGTATGATCATAGCAACAAACGCCCTAAGCACAATGTCCATATACACCTGCATCTCTAATGCTCCCTTCCTATTCAATCCTCCATTATTCACATACCAAGGTGAAATGAAACGTACCCCGGAGATTTTTATAGACGTCAAAAAGGCTCTGGAAGGGTTCTAACGAACCGCCCCAAAGCCCTAGCTGCGAATCTACAAGTTATCATCCTGCACAAAATTCAACACGGCGTCATCGACGGCCGAAGTTCTTCCCAGATCAGGAAGGTCCACAAGCTCAATCTCGCAAGTCTCCGCACGGCCATGCAGCTCCAAAAGAACAAGTTCATTGCGCCCCTTGCGCAGCAATGGGCCCGGGATATATAGGGCGCGTTGCGGCCCTGCGTTCCAGTAGCGGCCCAGATTAAAACCATTGATCCAGGCGACCCCTTTATTCCATCCATCGAATCGTAGAAAGGTATCGCCAATCTCCTCCGCCTCGAAGCTCCCCCGGTAGAATCCGGGCAGACCCGAAAGGGTCGCAGTTTGCTGCTTCTCCACCGGGTGCTTCTTGTACGCTAGTGAATCCAGCTGTTCCTGTTCCAACGGCAAAGTACGAATCGTCCAGTTATATTGCAGCTGGTTATCAATCCGAACCCCGTCCAGAATCCCTTTCGGATCGCGAATGAGCGGCCCGTAATTGATTCGTCCCATGTTCTCGACGAGGATATCCAGCTGCGCTCCCCCAGCGGGGATGGAAAGTTCCAGTGGCAGCGGATTCCAGCGCTCAATCACCCCAAGCACCTGTCCATCCAGGAAGACCTGCGCCCGATCGCGCACGCCCTCGATGTAGAGTTTCTGTCTAGAGCGCGGCCCTTTCACATAAGTGCTGTACAATATAAAACCATAGGATTGTCCGAGCTTCTCCATCGGCTGTACACACACGCTGTTCACCGTCTCTGATAACTTCTCCAGATTGGAAGCTGTGAATAGTTCCGCTCTTTCCGTCAAAGCGACTTTCCCGTAAGAAATCTTCGGAATCGGCTCAGGGAGTGGACAAGTCGGGGCAAATCCATGGTTGCTGAGTACCGACCGGACAGCTTCAAATTTCGCCGTCGTATCTCCCCATTCCGTGAGCGGGGCATCATAGTCATAGCTTGTAGTCGTTGGCTCGTAGGTGACGATATGATTCGCACCATTATAGAAACCAAAATTGGTTCCACCATGGAACATGTACATATTAAATGAGGAGCCCTGTGTCAGAATCTCATCCAGAACACCTGCTACATCCCCGGCATCGCGTACATGATGATCCTCCATCCAGTGATCAAACCAGCCGTTCCAGTATTCCATCACCATAAGCGGCTCTTCAGAGCGGTATTCCCGATATTTGCGGAAGGATTCCTCTGTACTGGAGCCGAAATTGACTGTCGCATGCACATCCTCCAGTGTTCCGCCGAGCAACATCTCATCGGTTGGCCCGTCGGAAGTAAAGAGCAGCACATCGATCCCTCTGCTGACCAGTCCATCACGCATATAGCCCAGGTAGCCACTGTCATTACCATAGCTGCCATATTCATTTTCTACCTGAACGGCCAGAATTGGTCCGCCATGTGTGGAGAGCAGCGGAACCAGCAGAGGAATTAGCTCATCGTAATAACGGTCTACCTTGCTTAAATAAAGAGGGTCACAGCAGCGAAGCTGGAGTTCCCCGTAAGCTAGCAACCAGCCCGGCAGGCCTCCGAACTCCCACTCTGCACAGATGAATGGACTCGGTCTGACAATAACATGAAGCCCAAGCTCCCCAGCCAGTTCGATAAAAGATACCACATCGGCCATGCCATCAAATACGAACTGCCCTTCTTTAGGTTCATGTATATTCCAGGCGATGTAGGTCTCCACAGTATTGAATCCGCAGGCTTTCAATTTCAGCAGCCGGTCTTTCCAATATTCAGGCACAACCCGAAAATAATGAATGGCTCCTGATACGATACGATAAGGCTGTCCGTCCAGCAAATAGTGTCCGTCGTTCCAGGTGAGCAGGCTCATTATCGACAACCTCCTTTATTAATATTTATTCTAACGATTCCCCGCAGTGGTAGACGGCAAGCCGTCTAATCTTGGGGCTTGCGGCAGCTTCTGACACCCGTAAGCGGATTTTCTCTGCGACAACCGGAGGGAAGGCGTCGATTTTCTTATGGCCAATCGAACTGCCACGCTTCAACTCCAGCCACGCCCCGTTGCTGTACGCTTCCAGCATATATCCTTCTACTCTTTCGCCGTAAGCGATATCCTCCATAATCTCGGCATGATCAATCACAGTAGCTGCTGGCAATTCCAGTTCAACAATATCTCCAGTACCTGCTGTTACCGCCAGAGCCTTGTCAAATCTGCGTCTTATCTCCTTGCCGAATTCCAGCAGCCGCTGCACATCAGCCTCCGGAAACAGCCCGCGGTTGTCAGGGGCTACATTGAGCAGCAAAGTTGCCCCATGTCCAACCGAACGATAATAAATATCCATTAGCTGCTCCAGAGACAGCAGCAGATGCTCCTCCTCAGGATGCCAGAACCAGCGGTCTTTACGGATGGGCACATCGCATTCCGCAGGCACCCAGCTCGGCGTTCCGGGAAGCCAGTTCAATGAAGCTTCACTGAACATGCTACCCCGCGCAGAATTTGCAGTGTTCCAGCATGGATAAGGAGCAACGCCATCCTCATTGCCAACCCAGCGGATCGTTGGTGCCCCCATATTAAACACCATGGCGCCTGGCTGGTGGCGCTTGATCAGATCCATAATCCGCTGCCAATCGTAATTGCGGCCCTCCGACCCTGCGCCGTCGAACCAAATTTCCGTAAGCGGACCATAGCCCGTAAGCAACTCTTGTAATTGTATGGCATAGAAATCATCGTACGCTTGCGGATCTGCATAACAGGGCTCATGTCTGTCCCACGGAGACAAATAAATGCCGAAGCCAACTCCAAGTTCACGGCAAGCCTCCGCGCATTCCTTGACGACATCGCCGCGCCCTTCTTTCCATGGGCTAGAAGCCACAGAATAAGTACTTGTCGCAGTCGGCCACAAGCAGAAGCCATCATGATGTTTAGCTGTCAGTATAAAATAACGGAATCCAGCTTCTTTGGCTGTACTAACCCATTGGTGGGCATCCAAATGAAGCGGATTGAAGACCGCAGGTGAATCATTGCCTTCTCCCCACTCCTGATCGCAAAACGTATTGATGCCAAAATGGCAAAACATCCCCAGCTCCAGGTCCTGCCACTCCAGCTGTTCCCTAGAAGGCAGCGCCAGTTGCTCTTCCGGCTTGTTCTGTGAAAATCGGCTTTCCATCATTTCTACACTCTCCCATATGTTTGTGTAGGCCCAATATATAAATAAGGCTTTGGAAAGCCAGTTGATGACCTTCCAAAGCCCCGTCCACAACTTGTGATACTTGCTTATTCCCTATTTATTTTATAACACCTTTTTCGTTGATAATTTTTGTTGCTTCATCAACCATCCATTGCTGCACCTTATCAATCGATTCATTTCCAAGCATAAATCTGCTGAAGCCGTCATCGATTATTTTGGTCAATTCGGACGTTGCCGTCGTCATCACCTGCGCACCATCAAGGAACTGAATTGCACTGTCAAAGAGTGTATATTTGAGTGAATCCATATCATACATATCCTCTTTGCCAGCTACCAGTTTGGTCAGCAAGGCTTCATTATCCGCTTTTTTATAACCGGAGAATTCCAGTCTGTTATCACTAACAGCCGTTGACATAAATCTCATCAGTTGGAAAGACGCCTCTTTGTTCTTCGAAGTAGCGCCCATCGCCAGCATATTGCCGCTGGTGAAGTATTTGCCCTCATATTCTTTTGGTTCCGATCCTGCCGGAGGCACCGGTACCGGAGCAAAAGCTGTCTTGAAATCATGCGGATACTGCTCAGTATTGCCCGGATCAGCAATCGTCCAGTTACCAGCCAGAATCATAGCGGCTTCTTCATTAAAGAATTCCGTGCGGTAATTGAGCTTAGCCGCTAAAGCGTCTGCATAAGTTTTCGCAGATTTATCAGCAGACTCCATATCTTTGCGCAGCTGGAAGAAGTATTTATAGGTTGGATCCGCGAAAATGGTCGTCCCGTCATCATACACGAATGGATCTTTCATCATCGTTTGGGCCGGAGCGTTCATATACAACTCCCAGGTGTGGAAGTATGTGCCGTAACGTTTGTCTACGCCTTCACCTTTGGTCAGTTTTTTGGCATAGTCGCGGTAGTCATCCCATGTCCAGCCAAAAGTAGGTACAGGCAGACCAGCTTCATCCAGTGCATCTTTGTTCAGCATTACATAGTTGCTGCTCTTGGTATATTGCATCCCATAATAGTTGTTGTCTACCTTAGCATTCACATAATATTCATCCTCAGGAACGAGGTTATCCTTCTCATAGAATTCATTCAGCGGGGCAAGTGCTCCCCGGGTCGCCCGTTCAAGTACGCCTCCAAGGCTTGGTACCTGAACAACGTCAATCGCTTCGCCGGATGAAATCAGGAAGTCGAGTTTCTTCAGCATCTCCACAGAATCACCGGGAACGAGTGTCACATGCTCTACCTTGATATTTGGGTTCTGATCCATAAATTCCTGCAGCATGGCATCCGTGCCTGCTGATTGGGCTTCATTGTCCCAGTTGTAATATTTGATGGCGACTTGCTTGTCCACCTTGGTGTTCCCGGCATTCGTACTGGCTTCAGCACCGCCATTCTTCTCTGAATTTCCGGAATTTCCACAGGCGCTTAACGTTAAGGAAACCGCCAGCATGGAGCCTAGTACAACGGATAATCTTTTTTTGCCCTTTGTTTTCATTTTACTTCCCCCCGCACTGAAATTTAAGTATAGTGCCTTGTTCATTTCTTATTATAGGCACCCGCTGTACAAGCCAAGTGCACAATTTTGCTGTAGTAGGATCACATTTTTGACTTTTACCCTCTTTTGCATACCCGCAAGTCAGCCCTTTACGCCTCCCAAGGAGATTCCGTTAATGACTTGCTTTTGCAGGGCAATGAATACGATGACCAATGGGATGATCGCCGAAACGGCTGCCGTCATCATAATCGCATAGTTGTTCGAATAATCGTCCCGGAACAGTGTCATACCGAGTGGGATAGTGTACAGATTCTTGTTTAGCAAGAAGATCAGCGGATTCTGGTAGTCATTCCAGGTCCAGATAAATTTGATGATCGCCACGGTAGCGAGCACCGGCTTGCAGAGCGGAACAATGATAGACCAGAATATCCGCAAATGGCCTGCACCATCAATTCGTGCCGCTTCAATATATTCGTCGCTGATACCAATCATAAATTGTCGCAGCAAGAACGTGAAGTAGATGGAGAACATACTCATTAATACGATAGCAGCATGAGTATCATAGAGGCCGAACCAACGAATCAGCAGAAAACGCGGAATCAGCGTGGCCTGGTCAGGAATAATCATGAACGACAGCAGCGCCAGAAAGACCATATTCCGTCCTTTAAACTTGATTTTGGTCAAGGCGTACGCCGACATAGATGAAATGATCAGTGTGATGCAGGTTGTAATAATCGCAACTTTAAAGGAGTTTAAATAGAAATGGGAGAAAGGTACCCGTCCCATCCAAACCATCTTGAAATTATACGCTACATTGATCTTCTCGGGAATCCATTGGATCGGGAAGCGCATTACATCTTTTTCATATTTGAAGGCTGCGGAAATCATCCAGATCAGCGGAATAAGAAACACAATGGACAAAGCCCCCATGATGCAGGTAGTGATCACTCTGGACATATTTTTTCTAATCAGTTGCATGTTAATCTCCCCCCTTTATTCTTCATTTCTCATTTTCCACGTGGCCGCGGTAATCAAGCCGATAACAGCGAATAGCAGCCAGGAAATTGCAGAAGCGTAGCCCATGTTGTAGTATTTGAACCCTTCCTCATAGATTCTGAACACAAGCACGGTAGAAGAATTATTCGGACCGCCTTCGGTCAAAAAGGCGATGATGTCGAACACCTTAAACGAGCCAATTAGCATGGTAATAAGCAGGAAAAATGTGGTCGGACGCAGCATCGGAACTGTGATGGCAAAGAATTTTTTCAGCGCGCTGGCGCCATCTATTTCGGCGGCTTCGTAGATTTCATCGGAAATATTCGTCAAGCCAGCCATATAGATAATAATGGTGTAGCCAAGACTCGCCCAAGAACTGATAATAGCAATGGATAACAGTGAGGTTTTTGGATCAACTAGCCATTTCGGAGGGCTGGAAATTCCAAACTCCATCAGCAACTGATTGATCGGTCCAAGAGACGGATGGAACAATGCACTCCATACGGCAGCTATCGCAATAATCGAAGAAATATAAGGAATAAAGAAAGCCACTTTAAAATAATTTTTGAGGAACACACTGTTTTGAATCAATGCCGCGAGCACCAGCGCAATCGCAATCGGTATCGGCACGGTCATAATCATATAAAAAGCATTGTTCTTCAAAGCTTGAATGATACTCGGATCATGGAACATTTTGATATAGTTATCCAATCCGATGAACTCGATTCCTTTGACTCCCGATAATAGATCCCATTTCGAGAAGCTCAAATAAAGTGAGAATCCAAGCGCAAATACATTAAGAAAAAGCATCCCGACAATTTCCGGTGCCAAAAACAGCCATCCGGTTAAAGCCTCTTTCCGTTGCGGAGTCCAGAATTTCCGCTTCTCTTGCAGAATTTTTGGCACAGGTTGTTTTGCAGCCTCCACGTTGTATCACCTCGACAATTTGATTTGTCATTATAGTAATACATCCGCCTTCCGCAAGAAGGAGTGATTATGACCCGGAATGTGCAAGATTTTGACCTTTGTCCGCCGACAACAAAAAACCGCCCTAGAGGTGAACTGCACCCCAATTGTTAGACACAACTAACATTTGGAGGTGCAGTTTTTTTATGACCAGGTACAGTACAGACGAAAAAATCCAAGCTATTATGCGTTATAAAAAGGGATCCGAGAGCTTGAAAACCATTGCAAAATCAATCGGGATTCACCATTCTGTCTTTTCAAACTGGATTAGTCAATATGAGCATCATGGTGAAGAAGCATTTAAAAAGGGCTATACATCATATCCAGCACAGATTAAACTAGACGTACTTAATTATATGAACGAATTCGGGACGTCTGTTAGAGAAACGGCTGCGATATTTAATATTGCGAGTCATAGTACCATTTTAAGCTGGCATAGAAGCTTAGAGTTACATGGAATGGACGCCCTACAACCAAAGAAGAAGGGGCGTCCATCCATGAAAAAAGAACCTAATAAACGAAAGATTCAAACGTTAAAAGAAGGGTCTGTTGAGGCATTACAAGCAGAGGTAGAGCGTTTGAGAATGGAAAATGCATATTTAAAAAAGTTGAATGCCTTAGTTCAAAACAAGGAAAAATCACCAAACAAGACAAAGCACGAGTAGTCTATGAACTAAGGAACGAATTTTCGGTGAAAGCACTCCTGCAGCTAGCAGATATCCCTCGTAGTACGTATTATTTCGTGGTGAAAACGTTTGGTATGCCCGATAGAGATAAGGAGCTAAAAGACGTTATTCAAGCGATTTACGAGGAGCATGAGGGTCGTTATGGTTATCGTCGTATTCGTGACGAGTTAGTGAATCGAGGACACCATGTGAATCATAAAAAGGTACAACGCTTGATGAAGGTATTGGGTTTAAAGTGTGTGGTACGTATGAAGAAATATCGTTCCTATAAAGGGACGATTGGCAAACTCGCACCGAACATATTAGAACGTAACTTCCACGCTGAGAATCCAAATGAGAAGTGGGTTACGGATATTACAGAGTTTAAATTATTTGGAGAAAAGTTGTACTTATCTCCAATTCTAGATCTATATAATGGTGAGATTATTACGTATACAATCGGTTCAAGGCCGGTCTACTCGCTTGTTTCAACGATGTTAGATCAAGCATTCCGACGATTAACTGATGAAGATAACCTCCTTATTCATTCTGACCAAGGCTGGCACTATCAGATGAAGCAGTATCGTCATGCCCTTGAAGAACGAGATATCAAGCAAAGTATGTCCCGTAAAGGTAATTGCTACGACAACGCCGTCATTGAGAACTTCTTTGGTATCATGAAATCTGAATTTCTATATTTAAAGGAATTCGAAAGTATCACACATTTCAAACAAGAGCTATCAAAATACATCGATTATTACAACAACAAGCGAATTAAGGCAAAACTAAAAGGCCTGAGTCCGGTACAGTACCGAACTCAAGCCCAACAAGTCGCTTAATTATATACCTGTCTAACTTTAAGGGGTCACTTCAGAGGGGCGGCGGGTCTGTTCATATCGTTGACAATTGTGCTTCTCAGCGTACCGAATGTTTGGATTTATATTCGCTTGGCGTAGTTCCTACATATTTTTTGAACACTTTTGAAAAATAGGTTCTGTCCGAATATCCCAGGCCGACGGCCAGCGACTCCAGGTTCTGGCTGGAGATTTTCAGCATTTTGGTAGCGACCTTCATCTTGTGCTGATGTACATAGTCCGTAAAGGTCAGGCCAGTCATGCGCTTGAAATAACGCGAAAAATAGCTTGGATCCAGAAACAGATAACGTGCCATATCAATTGAGGTGATATTATCGCCAAGATGCTGGTCGATATACTGCTGGATAAGCTGCAGCTTGGGCTCCTGCGGAGAAGCTCCTGTCACCTGCTGTTTGCTGCCTGTAATCTGTACAAGCTTTCTTTCCACCAGTTCCATCGTATCTTCAAGTGTGCGGGTCTGCACGAGATAGACGAACAGATCCTCATCGAACATCAGGCTCGTAAACATTAACTCGATGCCGCGGAGCATAAAGGATAAATCCCGGGCGAAATCGCCAGGATGAATAGACATAACTTTTGCAGTCCTAGCGATTTCCTGTAGAGTGCCACGGATGGCTTCAAGGTCTTTTTTTATCACGGCCCGTTCCATCTGCGGGATATAGCTGTCCAGAAATCCTTGGGGTGCAGGCTGGAAACGTGGAGAAGCGATTTGCAGAGTATCCAGAACCGTGTAATCCGCACTTGCATAGAACTCGCATTTGTCCTGAACAATCTGCCGATGGATCTGGCCAATCGCCTGTAGCTCCATTTTCTCTGTGACGGCAATAATGCCCGGTTGAATCTTTAAGAGATGGGAGCATTCGGAACACAGCCGCTGTAAATAATCGTGAAAATGAAGACTGGCATTCTGCGCGAGATTCACACGGTAATTATATAGAATCACAATATTCTTTTGCTCCAAGAAAGGCGTAATCCCTTCACATGTTTCGGACAGTTCCAAGGCTATATTGTAAATAGCATATAAAATAAGTGGATACTCACTCTGCTTGTATCGCTTGTCGAAACTGGAAAAATGAATACTAACCGTGCCCAGCATAAACCACGGATACGTCCAGGATATGCCGATTTGCGCCGCATAAGCCAGTGTGGTTTCGGGCGGAGCACCGCCAATCACCCTTTGCAGCAGGTTCTGCCGGAAGAGCTGGCTGTTGTAGCCTGTCTCCCCATGGCTGATCAACCCGATCTTCGACTTAAGCAAGTGTACGGACTTGGCAAGGCTTTTCTCCAGTTGCTCTTCTGTAAGCTGGTCCTTGATTAAATAATCATCTACTTTCAGCTTTACCGCCTGCTGAGCATAATGGAAATCCTCATGACAGGTCAGGAAAATAATTCTGACCTCCGGCTTCATGCGGGTGAAACAATCGGCTAGCTCAATCCCGTTCTTTTGCGGCAAACCAATATCCGTGATCACAATGTCAGGCTGCACTTCCTCAAACATTAATAACGCCTTGGCACTGGAATAGGTGCTGCCGACAATCTGCAAGCTATGTGCCTCCCAGTCAATCATCTGCTGAAGCACTTTGAGCATAGGAACATCATCGTCTATGAGCATCACTTTATACATCAATATCCCTCTCTCTCTGACAGATTAACCTGATGATTGCCTTGCGGCAAATACAGAGAAACGGACACCCCACCCTGCGGCAGATTATGCAGCGACAAGCGGGTATCCTGCCCATAGGTCAGCCTCAGCCTTTGAACTACGTTCATTAACCCGACCCTTTGATAAGCTTCATCCTGTTCACCGTCCTTATACAGTAACCTGCGGTTCAGTCCCGCCAGAACTTCAGCCCCTGCACCGCAGCCATTATCTTCAACTTCAATCATGATCCCATCAGGGACCGTTCGCGAGCGAACGACAATACGCGGTGCCGGGTGGTCAACCAATCCGTGGACGATTGCATTTTCTACAAGGGGCTGCAAAATCAGCTTAGGGACGATGAGCTTCTCTGTATCCTTTTCCAGATCGACCTCCAGTTCAAGAGGGATTTCATTACGGATCTTCATAATATCGATATAATGGCCAAGCAGTTTGCATTCTTCCCGCAAGGTGGCCGGTTCATTGACCTTCAAATAGGCCCGGAGCAGACTCATTAATGAATCGATGATCCCGCTATGCAGCTTATCTTTGGCCAAAATAAGGCTACATTTAATCGAATTCAACGTGTTGATCAAAAAGTGGGGGCGAATCTGCATAAACAGCGCCTCCAGCTCCATCACCCGCTTCTGTTCCTGCTCCAGCTCGATGTCGTGAATCAGTCCTTGCAGCTGGTCCAGCATAGTATTCAACGTCTGCCCCAGCTCAGCGATTTCATCCTTGCCCTTGACCTCCAGCCTGACATCAAGATTCCCCATCCCGAACTGGCGCACAACGCGCTGCAGCTTCATGATCGGACTATGCAATCTTTTGGCAATCAGCATGGAGGTAGCCGAAAAGACAATAAATAAGAGGAGTACCAAGCCAATGCCACTATAAAACGTCCGCGAGATCTGACCCGACCATTCTTTCTCCGAAGCTTCATAGATCAGCTGCCAATTAGATTTGTCGATAGCTCTGGCCGTACGAACGCTTCCTCTTGCTTCCTTGCCTTCTGGAGCCAGCTCTGAGTTCCCAGCAATCAAGCCTCCTCCAGAATCAAATAACGCAACCTTGCCAAATTCGACGGGTCCGAGCAATTTATTGAAATAGGATTCAGGAATTGAGATAAGCAGCACGGACACCTGCCGTTTCTCCCGGCTGTCATAGATAACTCTGGCAATATAATAGCTGCTGCTTTTACCAGAACCGCTGTCAGCCATCCCAAGCCATTGCAAGGTCTCCGGTTCGTGAATATTGACACGGCTCATCAGCTTGTCCAGGTTGGCATTGATCACGGATAAATTCTCAGTCCCAGAGGAGATCACAAAGTGTTTCCGGTTGACCAAATACATGCGGATATTATTATTCAACGGCTTAGAGTTGATGAGCGAAAACACATCTTGAATTTGCGTAAAATGTACGTAATCCTGATAGCTATTTAGCCGCTCAGTATCCGCAAATGACTTCAGATTAGCGCGGAAATTGGTATCGTTTACAATAAAATGGGAAGCGAACGTCACATCATCAATAGTTTTGTTTAATTCGTCAATCATAACGTTCAGGAAGTTATCGTTGCTGAGCTGCAGCTTCTCTACCATCGTATCCCGGATGAGCACGAAGGAAATGATCGATACTGCAATCAGAGGGATAAAAATCAGCAAAAGAAATGAAACCTGGATACGTCTATAGTAAGTGAATTTGAACATGTTTTCTCCGCGCCTCTCTCATGCTCTTTTCTTTTATTCTATCAGCCCGTTGTCCAGTATTCATACATTATCTGATTACCGTGACCTTCTTTTGACCGTCTGCAGAAACAATAAGCACTACTTCTCCAAAAATTTGTACGCCTTCCACTACATAGGAATCTAAGTGACTGGATGGAATCTCGTGGCTGATCACGATAATATGCTCCTCATTCCTTTCAGAGAAGCTAATGCGGCACGCCTCCGCCTGTGCAGCAGCCACCGGATCACCCGTATGGCGGTAAATCGGCACCTGTTCGACCAGCGGACAGAACAACTCACCCGCAGACTGCGGGTACAGCACCTGCATGATCGAGACCGTTCCTTTGCCCTTTCGGGAGTACACAGCATACTGATTGGGTTCCAGCAGATTATATTCGCGGGAGATTACCCCATCATCAACCCTGCACTGAAGACCATCAACATGAACAGGAAGGATACAAAGATTGGCTTCCCGCTCATTTTTTGTACGGCATATTAGCGTTCCATCTTCCATCTGAACCGTTCCGGGTGCAAAATGAAAATGCTGAGAAAATGTATACTCCTGCCGGGAACTGAAGCTGTCCACCAGAAACCAGTAAAAAGGCTTAATAAATAGGATCCGCCTTAACGGGTAGACCGGATCATCCCAATGACGGTAGCCGTCATGGCTGCCCTCTACATAATCAAAGTCCGGATGGCTGATCCATTGGCAGCCCGTTGGCTTCGCAATCTGAGAGAAGGACCATGTATCCGTGACTTCGGTAAATCCAATTCCGTCGACAGTGGTCGTATTATGGGCAGCGCTTTCTTTTAGCGCTTTTCTAAGTGGTGTATGATCACTATAGTTGTATCTGCCAAGATCGGTAAGCAGATCCCGCCCATAGGCATACAGATCGAAATGTAGCAGATCCGCGTGCCCATGTCCACCCCCAAGCGGTCCGCAGTGAAAATATAGGTACAAATCCTGCTCGTCCCAGCCCGTTCGCATCACATAATGGCCGGAATGTGCATAGGCGTGTGACAAGTTTGGTGGTAGCTCCGCAGTCAGCCGCTCGTAGCCCTCAACTCCATTTATCCCAAACAACCAGGCATTGTCATAATCCATTTGATCGTATCCGCCAAAGCGGAGTACAGCATCCTGAAATAACCAGCCCGCATAAGTCAAAAGCGAACGGATATCGCAGTCATCACTATCGCCAAGCATCGGCTGCCGGTGATTCGGCTTGGCCCAATATAATGAAGCGACAGCCATTTGCTGAACCTTTTGCTGAAATTCTTCCTGAAGCTCCAGTCCGTTCAATCGGGCTAAGCGGATGCAGTCGAGAAAACATACCAAAACCTCATGGTGATAGGTGGGCGATTGCTCCCAGTGGATGCCGTCCGCCATAATCTGAATTCGAGCTGTCTCTCCCAGTCTCTCCTTACTGAGCTGTCGCCAGTTTCTGGCGCTAGTGAACTCAGGGAAGTAGAGCGCAGTTTGGAACAAACCACAAGTCTCCAGCACCCCCCAGTTGCTGATCTTCTTCCAGCCCGTAAACGATAAAGCTAAATATTGGCCGTGTTCATACAGAGATACCATCACTTTGGCCAGCAGCGCCGGTGTGAGCAGTGGACTATCCTGTATATAGGACAACGCTTTGATCCAGTTAGCACAGCGAAGGCCCGTTTCAATTGTGCGCCATGTCAGCGTATCATTCGTAGGCTTGTCTGGAACGGGGTTACGGTCTATCCAATCTTCAAGCTGGCAGCAAACTGCTCTCGCATAATCCTCTTTACCTGTTATCGTATACGCTTGTCCTAATGCCACCCAGTAGCGGTGGCGATTCAGCATATAAGCCCATTCTACATCCTTGTCTGGAACATGACGCCAGTCAATTTCTTCCTCAAAGGTAACCGGAATGCGGCTGCGCTCCATATCCCAGGGAAAACGAAAGAGAAACGTCTGCTCCACAACTTCATCCGCTGTCTTCATTACAGCTTCCAGCTCGTCTGCACAATAGCGCTGCACATAGTCAATAAGCTGCTGCTTCCGGTTATCCTCTATCCGCCAGCCCGGCGTGCTCCGGCGGGTCAAATACCGATGCAATTCAGTCAGCGCATCGTCCTGCCGCGCTTGGCTAAGTGCATTCTTCACCAGAGCTAAAGCGGGCAACTCAAGGTCGAGCAGCGCAAAGACGGCATAGGGGGAGATTTGTCGGCCATCAGCGTTCATACCAGTACCCCTTGTTGCCATTTTGCAGCCGCATCAATGCTTCGAGATAGAAATAATCTCCCCAGATCATGAAGTCATCTGGAGACAGATCGCCGCGCACATGGTAAGAACCATGCTTCAGCAGCCCCTCCGCCTCTTCACCGAACGTGGAATAGTTCTGTACAAGCGAAGTCATAGACTGCACTAATCCCTGCTGAAAATAAGCCCGTTCGGGATCCTCCCCATCCATTAGCTCCAGCAGTTCCTGTAGTCCAGCTGCTACTATTGCTGAGGCCGAGCTATCCCGGTAAGTATCCGGAGACACCGGAGCATTAAAATCCCAGTAAGCGACATGATCCTGTGGCAAATGCTCCAGAAAATAGCGGCCCATCCGCTTGGACGTTTCCAAAAACAACGGATCTTTGGTATAGCGGTATGATAACGCAAAACCGTAAACGCCCCAAGCCTGCCCGCGCGTCCAGGTCGATCCGTTAGTAAAACCCTGGTGTGTAGCGCCGCCAATCGGCTCTCCGGTCTTCGGGTCGAAGAAAAACGTATGGTAAGAGCTGTCATCTCCCCGTACCAGATACCGTCTCGTTTTCTCCGCCTGCATGACCGCGACCTCCCGGTATACGGAATCACCGGTCTGTTGTTCGGCCCAATACAAAAGGGGAAGATTTAACAGACAATCAATAATGATGCGCCCGCCTTCCTGAGCATCCCCCTCCGGTCCCCATGCCTGAATATAACCGCCAGCTGTACGCCAGCGCTTCAGCAGCAGGTCTGCCGCCTGCAATGTCAGTTGACGCGCTGATTCGTCTTTATCTATAATCCACTGGGCTTTAGAGGATAACGAATACAGGAAGCCAATGTCGTGATGATCAAGCACGGTCTTTGCCGCGAAACGGCGGCGGAAATCTTCTACGGTATGGGATGCCGCAATACGGAAGCTGTCATCCCGCGTATATTCATAACACAACCACAACATGCCGCTCCAAAATCCGTTAGTCCAGTCGTCGTTGTTATTGAGCTGATAAGTTCCATTCCTGCTGACATGAGGGAAACTGCCCCCGAACCGGTCTATGTTCTTACGTACCTTCTCTATCGCATCTTCAATCGCACTGCTCCACATAAGTTCCTTGCTCCCTTCAGGCTCTTCGTTTCTTACGTTTCATGATAAGGAGAGTGAACAGGATCTAATAGGGGCGATTTTTGCTTTGATGTGCATTATTTTGACTTTTGAATGACGTGAAGTACTGTAAGTTTACTTTCCAATCATAGGCATCAAATCAATATAGTAACAAAAGGTATAACTGTTTATGGGAAAATACGTTAAAATCAGAGAGTGACTTACATCTTTCATTCTTTTTTAGAAACGGAGTGTCCTATTAATGAAAAAGCTAGGTGCATTATTTTTATCCATTTTCATGGTTATGTCTGTCTTTACCACTGCGCATGCTGCTGAAAAGCCTGTCGGTGTATGGATTGATGGAACCGAAATAAAGTTAGGCGATTCTAACCCTGTTGTAGAAAAAGGAACGACCCTAGTTCCTATGCGTCCTCTGCTAGAGAAGCTTAATGTAAATATTAATTGGAATAAAAAAACCCAAACCGTAACAGGGACCAAAAATGGACTGGCCCTCTCACTGACCATTGGCAGCACAACTGCAACGGTAAATGGGGAGAAGAAAAAACTAGAGGTGGCTCCTAAGACCATCAACAATGTCACCTATGTTCCTGTCCGCTTTATAGGAGAAACGATCAGCTATAAAGTGGAGTGGAGTCCAGCGCTGCGCACCATCACTTTTGTGGCCAATACTCAAGCTGCAGGAAGCACCGGATTCTTATGGAAAGTGGAGAACAAAGGCAACACCGTTTATCTGCTTGGTTCTATCCATGTGGCTAACGACAAAATGTACCCGCTGCGTCCGGAGATTGAAGCTGCTTTTGAAGCCTCGCAATATTTAGGTGTCGAAGTAGATATCTCTAAGATTGATCAAGCTGAGATCCAAAAGTTTATTTTGGAAAAAGGCTCCTATACAGATGGGACCAAGCTCAAGGATCATGTATCCGCAGATACCTATAACAAAGTGACTCAACTGCTAAAAGCAAATGGTCTGGCGGAAAATGCATTCGATTCCTTCAAACCGTGGGTCGTTACCCAAGGTGTCTCAAGTCTACAGATGCAAGTTACAAGTTATACGGCGGATACCGGCATTGATTTATATTTTTTACAAAAAGCAGGCAAGCTGAACAAACCTATTATTGAGCTGGAAAACACACAATTGCAGCTGAATATGTTCGACCAGTTCTCAGATGGATTGCAAGAAAAGCTTCTTGTCGACACACTCGGCAGCCTCAATCAAACGGACAATACTTCCGCAGCAGCTTCACTGGATGCACTATCCCAAATGTGGATGCAAGGTGATGAGCAGTCGCTCGTAGCGATGACAAAAGCGGTCGCGCAAGAGCCAGAGTATTATAAGGGCCTGGTTTCGGATCGTAACGTCAACATGGTGAAGCATGTAAAAGAATATTTGAATAGTGATAAAAAAGCGACTTACCTTGTCGTCGTTGGTGCGCTGCATATGCTCGGCGACGATGGTATCGTGACCCAATTGCAAAAAGATGGCTTTAACGTCGTCAAACAATAATTGTTTTAGCTAAAATAAACAAGGCTGCCTCTTAGTCATCTACGATGACTAAGAGACAGCCTTGTATTTTACTTTTTTTAGATCAATCTAAAAGTAGAAGTTGGCTTAACGTGCGGACAGAGCGGAGGGTCCTCCGGGATTCTGGAGAAACGCACCCTCCGAACCCCAAGCCGCTTGTTCATAAACGGGCTACTACAATTTTATTAACTGATCTACCTTAACTGGAAGTCCAGTAGCTATCGAACGATTTGCCGCAATCCCGGTCATAATAGACAACGCCCCGTCCACATGGGAAGCCGCACGATTAAAGCGATCCTCTAGCGGACGTTCAAAAATATCACGCAGCATCACAGGATCTCCGCCCCCGTGCCCCCCAACTCCTTCTTCAATCTCCACTTCATAAGGTGCTGCGAAATGAGGGAAAACCGTGATCCGCTTGTCTTTTAACGCCCCTTCATCTTCCTTGTTTCCTCCGGCATTTACATAAGACTGTTCGACGACCTTTACTTCCATCCGCCCCTTCGTTCCATTAAATACTACAATGAAGCCCTCCCAAGGCAGATAAGCATTAAGTGAATAATTCATAATCGTCTTATTTTTGTATTTGACCATAACCGCCATCGTATCCTCAATGCTGATATTATCACCGAACACACTTTGATCACGCAGGTAACCATCCTCATGCTCCGTATCCAGATACATCTGCTTTAACTGCTCGTTGTCTTTAAGATGCAGGGCAAACGGATCATTTTCTGCCGCGCTACTTCCATGAGCACGCTGATAAAACTCAGTCACCCCGCGCTTCTCCGCGTTTTCTCTGCCATAAAATCTTAGATCGCCCATCGCATAAATCGTATCCGGGCGCGAACCCAGCCAGAAATTCATCAAATCGAAATGATGTGTGGATTTATGAACCAAGAGACCTCCGCTGTTCCGTTTATCACGGTGCCATCTGCGGAAGTAATCCGCCCCATGCTGCGTATTCAGCAGCCACTCGAAGTTGACGGAAAGCACTTCTCCAATCGCGCCGTCCATAATGAGTTCACGGATTTTGGTGTTGTGTGGTGCATAGCGGTAATTGAAGGTCACACGCAGCTTTTTCCCAGTCCGCTCAATCGCTTCAAGAATTTCCTGACATTTCTCTTCATCCACTGTCATCGGTTTCTCCGAAATAACATCGCAGCCAAGCTCCATCGCCCGGATAATGTAACGATGATGCGTGCGGTCAATACTCGTGACAATAACCGTGTCAGGTTTGGTTTCCTCAATCATACGGTCAAACTCATGAGCTTTATAGGTAGGAACCGCTTGATATTTATATTTTTCCTCCAGCAAACGGTTCGCATAATCCATTCTTGCTCCATTCACATCACAAAAGCCTACAATCTCAGAGGTTTCACGATAATTCGTAGTGATCTCACCATAAAAAAACTCCGCTCGGCCGCCGGTTCCTACGAAAGCATATTTCTTGTTGGACATCAGGATCACTCCATCACTTATTAATTTAAAAGCGTTTTCTTCTTATAGTGTATAGTATAAAATATATCTTAATCTAAGCGATTCTTAGCAGAAAGAACAAAAACTTTGCATATATTATCTTCATTATCAGAAAGGAGCAGATTTAGCATGGAACAGGAGCCTCAGCCTCCTTTTATGATTGAGCAAATAAAAAGAGCCGGTCCATTCAGCATGGATTCCGACCATTATCACGATACTTACGAAATTTATTATTTACTCGCCGGGGAACGCAGTTATTACATTAACAATCTGATCTACACCTTGCGTAAAGGTGATCTGATTTTTATTAACAAGAACGAGCTCCATCGTACCACCTCTAAAGGCTCTGCAAGCCATGAACGGATCTTAATTAACTTTGAGGAAAGCTTTCTGCAAAAGACATTGGCGCACTTCGAGCTGCATTTTCCATTTATGGCTACACAAAGCTTGCTTTTGCGGCCCGGAGTACATGAACAGGGGGCCATTGAATATCTACTTTTCAGCATGCTAAAAGAACAAACAGAACCACGGACACAGCAAATCCCCTATCTTCAGACGCTGCTCATCCAACTATTTATTGAAATGAACAGAATACAGGAAATAAGCCGTGAGCCCATTGCCCCTGAGAGCAGTGAGAAGCAGCTAAAAGTCTACGAAATTATCGATTTTTTACAAGTACATTATGCTGAAAAGCTTACATTAGAGCGGCTATCTGAAACTTTTTTCATCAGCAGCACCTATCTCTGCCGTGTGTTCAAGCAAACGACTGGCTTCACTATCGTAGAATATCTAAACTACATTCGGATCAAGGAAGCCCAACGTCTCTTGCAGAGCACCAACGCTAAAGTTACGAACATCGCCGAGGATACCGGCTTTGACAGCATCGCCCACTTCGGGCGTGTGTTTAAGCAAATCGTTAAATGTTCGCCTTTGCAATATCGCAAGCAAAACCGCTGATCCACAGCTAGAAATCACAACCGATTCTCTATGTAGCCGCTCCGTCGATCAAAAGCACCTTATGTGAACTGCCATGGGCATACGGGGGCATCCGGAGCATTGAGGCAATAACAATACCCCGTCCCTAGATTACCTTTTCGCGCGAACAAAGTTCATGAGGCTATCGGACCCAGTGGACCTTATTCGCAGCATAATCGCTATTTTGGGATTTTATCGGACCCCATAGTCGCTATTGGTATAAAAAGCTACCTATATTGAGCGTTTCCGAAGGAATAACGTCACTGGAGTCCGAACCCCTGCCGAATAAGCAATAAATCTGCAAATAACGTCATCTGGGTCCGCATAACTTTGTCTCGCAGGAGTAATCGGCGGTTTCGGGGGGGCCGGGGGGTTTCGGGGTTTCGGGGGTTTAGGTAGCACTGTAACGCATAACAAGAGCAGCGATCCCCACTAATGGAATATCGCTGCTCCGCTGTCATTTTGTGATTAATACGGTCGTCTCATTCCTCATCATGCCATTCATTTTGCTTCGTTATGTGATTTCATTTCCAAATCTCGTACAAGCCTGTGAACCTCAATTCCGGCCAGCAGCACGATGCCAATCCCATGTGTATCGTTTAATTGCCAGGTCAATTCATCTTTATAATACAGTTTGTTAAACGAATAACCCGAACCGCGGCAGACACCGTAAACATTGCCTTGTTTGTCAATACAATGACGGGTTAAGCCGCTCCAGCCGTGGAGTGCAGAGGTTACGTATGACTCCGGTTCCAGCAGCCAACCGCAACGGACGCCTCTAGCAAAAGCATAAATAAACATAGAGGTACAAGAAGCCTCCGCGTAAGACTCAGGATCCGTCAACACTTGATGCCATAAGCCATGCTCATCTTGCAGCTTAAGATAGCCTTTACTAAGCTCACGGAAATAATCAAGTAAATCAGCCCGCAACGGATGTTGCTCAGGCATAACTTCAAGCAGCTCAGTCAGCGAGAAAATCACCCAACCATTACCTCTGCCCCAAGGCACGCCATTGGGTTTATTAAACTTATAATCATATACATGATGCATAATGCCAAGCTCCGGCTGGAACAGCCGCTCCTTGTAATGTAAAAACTGCGCCGCCGCATCATCAAGATAAGCCGCATTTCCGGTCAATTTATAATATTTGCTTAGAAAAGGCGTGCTCATATACAGATCATCACACCACATCGTCTGCTGCATGAAATCAACTGTGCCACTGGTCCGATACAGAGCTCCGTCAGGCAGCCTGCTCTGCACTTTAGTAATGTAATTGGCAATTTCAGCAGCAGCTTCCGGTGCGCCCTGTAGTGGACGAAGCTTATTTGCTTCCAGCATCGTTGCCCCGAAGGATCCGCAGTCGTCCAGCGAATCCATCAGCGCCAGCTGATGATTGATGCCCGGAGCGCCATAACGTTCAAGGTCCCATAAGGCATATTCGTGCAGCCCTGTACATTGCTCAATATGGTGTTGTGCATATTCGGCATAATGGGGGGCCTTAAGCTCTACTCCTGTTCTCAGCAATCCGTACAGGGTTACGCCTAGAGGGTAATTCCAGCGCCCAAACATAACACTCTCCAAATAAGGCCTAACCCAGCTATTCGGTTGGTCCACCCGCCAAAAGGTTACTTCATCCGCTTCCCCAAATAAAGTATCCATAGATGTCAGTTCTAAGACTTTCGGCGCTGTCCCCGAGGTGAATAGTCCAAGGTACAGCCAAGGATCAGTTAATCCTTCAACTGAATAAGGTTGCACGAGACTACTCTGAACACCACCAGACCGTACGTCCAGTTCAAATCCCCAATTCCCCTCTCCGCAGACGGACTCCACGACGAGATCATGTAGTCCATAACCAAGCTCCAGTTGGATATCCAGCGTGCCGTTCACGTTCTGGTGCTCAGCTACAAGTTTCCCATTCACATAGATAGAGATTTCAGCCATTCCACGATAGCTACCTTGCAGGCGTATGTCATCTTTCTGTAGGCTCTTAACTTCCAGCTTACACCAAGCAAACGCCTTGGCTCCTAGTAATTCCCCAAATATACGTGAACAGTTGCCAGTTGCCTGTTCCTGTGGCGACCATTGCGGCGTCGGAAACCAAGCGCAGCGAGCTGTCATCTGCTCTTCAGTGAAATCAGCTTCCAGCCAAGCTGCCCAAGACGTCTGTTGGGGTCCACTATAAATCCAACCTTCACAACCGCTTAACTGCGCCGTTGGAGTAAGAAAGTGTACCGGTGCACCTTTGACGCTGCCCGTTCCAAAAACCCCTCCGCAACCTGTACCTGTTGCTACATACTCCAGCACAAGATGGTTCCAGCCTTTATCCATGCCCGCCCGAAAAAACGTCCTCCGGTCCGGAAACACATCATCATTTAGATTGGAGCTAAACACCAGACGTCCATTTATGTAAACCTTAACTGGACTGTAGCAACTAACTGAGAAAGGGGCTTCTACCTCATTGTCACTCCACAGCTTTCCCCATACATATACGAATTGTCCTGCCTCTAGCTCCGGCAGTCGTTCTTCCAGATTCATATCGTAACGGCAGTCGCGGAGCCGTTTGAAACCACTCTGTGAATGTACCCGGTAAACCGGAGGCTGCGGGGGATAGGCACCGATAAAACGGCTGGCCACAGCGGCCAGTACATTTTCGATTTTGCCCCCATTATATTTGGCAATACAATCAGGATCAGGAAAGTATTCTGGAATATAAGTACTCACTAAACGTATCCTCCTTCACACAGTTATTTCTCCACCGGGATACAGCGTCGAGCTGTACAATCTTTTAGGCTGAGGTAACGATTTCTCAGAGGCACAGGTACTAATATCTATCCACTCGCTTGAATATACCGTTGCTGACTCATCATTATAAATTACAACCTGTTCCCTGCCACATCCCAGAAGATCGCCATGAACGGCATAACCTTCCTCCTTGAATTCAGCTACAACCCTCATATGTCCATCGTACAAAGCAGGATATATCCCGCCTCCCCGGCGGTACGCGAGAATATAATCCGGAGAACCCACTTGCCAGTTACTAACGGCTTCAACGATAGTCAGCCAACCGTCGGTTGTACGTTCTTCTTTCCACAGTTCCTTGCCATTACAGTCTAAAAGGAACAACGCATCCTTACCTTTTAGCCCTTTGCCGTCATCTTCGCGGATCATTCGGTCCAGCCCGGCAACCTGAAGGCCAGGCAGTTCAGGCCGGAATCGGCCTAACGCCAAATGCTGTGACTCGATGGAGCCGTCATAACGCCAAAGCTCTTGTCCGTCCCGGTCATACATCACCGTTACGCTTCCACCGACAACCAGTTCAGGATAACCATCTCCATTCACATCGCCAACCCAAATACAGTCCGCGTGGTCATCCAGATCGTGGCAGCTCCATAATAAATTACCTTTAGAATCAAGCAGATCATAACCTGCCATCACTTGATCCTGTCCATTTCCATGAAGATCGTGAACCCACGGATAATGTCCTACATTGCCTGTATGCGTCCATAATAAATTGAAATCCTTATCCAAGGCCCACAGTTGATGATAACGGTCCTTCAGAATGATGTCGGAAGCATGTTCTTGCCCTGTTAGATTGGCAATGATAATACAATCATGTGCATGTTCAGCAGGTAAGTCGTATATGGACTTAACCGTTCCTGTTGAACCTTCAAAAATATGAAAACGTCCATCCATTACACATAATACTTCCAGCGACCCATCACCATCTATATCATAAACTTGCGCTGGATAGTCCGAGCCTTGGCTGCCAGCGTCAGGATCGGGTGTGCCCACCTGCCACAGCAGCTTGCCATCCATATCAAAAGCGGTCAGGCATTGCACCTGATGGGGAATATAACGAACATCCTGGCGATTATCCGGCTGGACCAGCAGCATTTCTGCACGTCCATCCCCATTCAGATCGCCAATAAGCATTTTACAGCGTGGACCAGCAGCGGAAATATCTACTTTTGCCAGCTGATAGACTGATTGTGTGTCCTTCGTTCTCATTAGAATCCTCCTGTCTTCTCTCTTCGATTAAATCTCAGGGAAACGGACGGTTTGTCCGCCTGCTACTTCTATAATCACACCGTCGATTTCCAGCCAGACAGATACCGCTCCCGGATTATATACAAAATCCCGAGCAGCGGAGAAAATAAGGGCTTCACAAGCCTTCATATAATGAACGAGTTCAATATTTGTCGCGTACCAGATTTCCTCTAGTCCTCCCACTGCTTCACAGAAGCTTTCCATCAACTCCCAGTTATTATCGTTATCAAATTCATAACTATGGCCCCACACATACATCAGATATAAATACTGCCGTTTATGCAGCTTCACGAACTGCTCCGCATGCTCCAGCAAATGATCATTATGATGGCAAGTCCCCCGCCATTCCAGCCAATCCTCCGGCAGCCCAAAGCCGCCGCCAGTGGTCTGTACCACACGGGCATATTCCATGCCTAAATGAGGCAAAAGCTTCTTTATCTCCTTGTTAAAGGAACCGTTAGGATAAGACATTCCCCGTATCGGCACCTGGAGCAGCGTCTCAAAATATTTTCGATCCTCCATAATCTCATGGATGATTTGCTCCTGCGGACAACGGGCCATCGTCGGATGGTGTTGCGTATGGACAGATACTTCATGTCCCTGGTACAGCTCAGTTATTTCATCTGCCGTAATACGATCACCTTTACCCAGCAGGCCAGAATTGAGATGAAATGTTCCTCTAATCCCATGGCGGTTAAATAGTTCAACCAATCTTTCGTCAGCCCGTCTGCCGTCATCATAGCTCATCGTAAGCGCCTTATGTCTGCCCTCAGGGTAACAATAATATATAATAGACATCAATCTGAAGCCTCCCTCGCATTACTGTCCAAAAACCGTCAGATTCGAGTATTCAGCAATCAGGGGTGCCATCTGTCGGAACCCAATTTTCCCGCCTGTCAGTAGCGGCCCATAGGTTTCACCATCATCTATCCATGTAAAAATCGGCAGTTCATTGATTGCAAAAGACAGCATAGGACCACGCTTCACCACTAACATCCGGTAGGGCTCAGTCATGTCGCTTACGTCCGGAAGCGGATCGGCTGCCTGCGTAACCAGATGAAAACCATAACTTTTGCGCAAATTACAGGTATGAAATTCACGTTCTTCCACCCAACGCCTGCGAAAATACGAGATATGATACGTGTCTATCTGCCCGTGATGGTATTGATCATATTCACCCGTACGACGAGCAAGCGTGGAATCAAATAAATCCTTCCCACCCTCTCCTTTGGCCGCGATAAACAATATCGCCAATCCCGGCTCACACAATGGGCGGAAATTCCAAGATACCGCGAGGTCTGCCGGGAACTCCTCTGGACACCAGAGAACGACATTTGCTTGTTGTCCGGCCTCGGCATGGATAGTACTCTCTAATCTCATTCGTTGCAAAGGGAAGGAAACCGCTCCTTCTCCCTCCATCTGGAATCCAGCGATATCACTAGTTGAAGCGAGGGGATTATGGTAGATTGGTTTCCATGCTTCAGGGATCAAACCACCTATACCCGTGTGCTGCATCGGCCTAGCCATAAATCATTCCTCCCCACAATGAAGCCTTTAATTCGCGCGTTCCGGTAAAGCACTACCGATTAATTCCAAGGCAATGATCGTATTTAAAGACCACTGCGAGGCTTCATTTGTATTCATCCAATCGATCTCATTTAACTCAGCCATATAAGTGACCCGATCAGCTTCCTCCTGTAGATTCACACAACCAAATGGATTCTCCAGCAAAATCGTCCAACACCGCTCTGCCGTCGCCGGATCCTTGCGGTAATATGCTCCATATGCAGCAATGGCTACGCTGAGCACAGGATGCTCAAAACGGAGTTTTCCTGAAATCAACCCTCCTGTAAATGCGTCCTTCTCTTCTTGTGGCAAATTATAAAATACGCCGAACTCAGCCAGCATATCTTCCCAGTCCGGGTCCTCCAGCATTGCCGCCAGCTCGAACCACACCTGCGGACCTCCCATACTAATCGCTAGATGACGCCCCCAGTTATCGTCGCCCATTCCCGACAATAGGCCAGTTGCCGGATCATACCCATATGTGGGACCAGATAAAAGCCGTAAATTTGCCCTTTTGATGCAATTCATGCCTGTTATAATCTTGTCACGATAAGCGGTATCCTCGAACCGCTCCCAGCGGGTCATCCAATTAGAGCTAAAGGCCGCCCAGTCCGGACCCACCCTAACATGAGTGGGGAATTCATCCTTCGGAAAATACGCCCGCATCGGGTCCAGAGTAACTGTTGAATAATCAGCATCCTTTACACTGTCCATAATATCGCCGACCCGCTCGTCTCCGGTCAGATAATAATAGTAGCGATGCAGACCCGCCATAGCGATACGAGCCTCTTTGCAGCCGCAGCCCCAGTGGATGACATTATGCCGCGAGCCTAGTCCGGCGTATTCGCCAAAATGATATACATCTACCTCACTCGTATGCCTGGTCATAGCTTCGGCCATTCGGAACACATCCGCTCTCCCGGACCGGAGAAACGTTACCCACAACCACATATTTGGCACCAGCTCGGAATTCTGCCAGGCACAGCCACCGAGATCATAGTTCCATACATGTCTGACCGGATCGTAGCTGTGCATGAAATCTCCGTAGTCCCAAAAACCGTACCATTTGCGCTGCTCGATCTCTTCCTTGTAAAAGGAGATGATCCCGTCCAGCCGCTCTTCCAGATACACCTTGGCTGGCGTGCTCCGATCAGGCAAACTCCAGAAACCAAAAGCACCCGCTTCATGATAATAAGTTGGTTCACAAACCAGCAATGAAGGTTCTTCAGCTTCTGCCTGCATCCGCTGCAACAATTCAGGCCCGGGAGTCTGCGCCGTACACCAGAATGTTAGCTCGCTAGTATTAGCGATACCAAATGGAGTGGCCCGTAATTCTTCTGCACCTTCATACGAGGATTCCACATGTGTTTTTGTATCATAATGCCGCAAGTCCATAGCTGCCGCATCAGGTGACCAGAACCAGACAGTAAGAGCTGCCGCGTCTGTGGCAGTGGAACCAATCTCCATTCCTGCCGGATGCTTACGCCAGAAATTCTTCATCCCGACGGCTAGCCCTCCACCCTCTGCTCCAACATAACCAAGCCCACCTGCCCGGCGGCCTTCTGCTGCCTTGATCCAAGCGCACCCATCCTCTGTCCGCTTCCAGATCCCATAATGCTCGGAAGAATCTTGAACCAGCCGAAAGCTGCCCCAAGTCGCGGAGTCATCCAATAAACTAAGGAAATAGGCATCCTCTTCTGGATCAAATTTCACAGCACATCCTGCTACCTGATCGACGAATAAATCACGGTACTTACCTTTGGTTCGCCGTGTATGCAACGTCTTAGGAGACTCGCTAAACAAGCCGCTATCTCCGGCAAAACGAACATGGCGGTTGTAAAGCGGTCCATGCAGCGGCACTGTGAATTCTATTCCTAATCCTTTAATAAAATCCTGCTGTGGATTACCGTCATAATGAAACGTATGAACTAATCGAATAGACTCCAGCCCAGCATAAAAATATAAACGTAACGTATAGGGAAGCCACTCACGAGCATTGTGTGAAGCTTGGTGAAGTCCCTCTAGCTTCACCACTGCGCGAACAGGTCCGTCCTGTTCAAGGATGGCACTTAACGTTCGTCCTGTGAATCGCTCCTCACGTATGCTCAGGGTGCCAGCCCCCTCATCTCTCTGTTCACGTATACATACAAGCTCTCCATTACTGCATACTTCGGTTCCTTCCGTGTCCGCCGGATTTCTGCGCACAATACTGCGGATAAGACCCTTCCCCTGCTTGTTAACCGTGCAAATAATAACACCTGTATCTATAATGAAAGCTTCCTCTGTTTCCTGCACAGTTAGTCGCTCAGTCATTTCCGTAGCTGGAGCCGCTTGATTTATTGTCATTGTCGCTAAGGAATCCTGCTGAATATCCGAATTTTTGTTTACTGCCGAGTGCGTGGACCATTTGATGCTCCCGTCAGGCCAAAAAGCTGCCGGCCAGCTTTGCAGCGGCACAAGCTTTTCGTTCTTCGGCATACTTAAGCAGAGATTCTTTAACGATTCCCTGTTGAGCGCTCCTTTTTTCCAAGGAACCCCCCAGGTAACACCCACATCAATAGCGGGCTTTTTTAGCCAATGCAGGCTAATCGGCAGAGCCGTAGGCACAACAACCATCTCCTTTATACCTTCTTCGCCGCACGTCCTCTTACTTTTAAAGAGCTTCATTATTATGGCTTAGCTCTCTATAGCGGCTTGGGGTTATTCCCTCTTGTTTCTTAAAAATCCGGTTAAAATAGCTATGCTGATAACCCACCTGTTCAGCTACATCGTTAATTCGCAGCGAGGTATCACGCAGCAGCTCCTTGGCTTTATCAAGCCGCAATTCGGTCAGATAATCAATGAAATTTTTCCCGGTGACCCGTTTGAATGATTTACTCAGTAAAAATGGGCTGATCCCTGTATAATCCGCACATCCATCCAGCGAAATATTATCCATATAATGCTCATTGATATACATCATGGCATGCTCAATCGTCCGTTTGATTCCGGCATCAGAACGCTCGCTCAGCTCCGTCAGATACGGTGCGACTACCTTTTCCTGAAACCAGGCAAGGATAAGCTTCGGCTCATGAATTTGCGACAGTGCCGCGTACAGATTAGCCCCTTTGAACAGTTGGTTTGGATGAATGCCTGAGACCATAATGGCGTGCTGAATACTGCCTAACAAATGAAGCATGCCCTGCTGCACATCAATCACTTTTGCCCCATTGGCACACAGTGCCTCCAGAAATTCCTCCAACAGCCGGTAAGCCTCTTCCGCTTCTCCTGTGCGCAGGGCCTGAATCATTCCGCGCTCCAAAGTGAACGAATATTGCGGTTCAGGCGTACTTTGCCCCTCACGATCCAGTAGCTCCATATTAATAATCTGGTTCTCACCACCAAACTGGCGATAACTAGCGGCTTGCTTCGCAGCCTCGAACGCTAGCGGAATACCGGATATCCTTCCAACCGGTGCACTAAACGCCACTGTTACCCTCATTTTTAACATGCGATTAATCGTTCCTGTCAGTTCTTCGCTAAAGGCTTGCACCGCTTCCAGCGATGGATTCGCAACGGGTTCGATAAGAAGTAATCCTGCCGTGAGATCATGGAAATTGATAATATCAGCCTGCTTAAAGTGCTCGGCAGACAATTCTCCGATAATATTGACGGCGGCGAATGATACAAGACTTTCATCACCGTTGCGGAACTTCCCCTCCTGGCTGGAGATGCCTGTAAGCTGAATATAAAGAATAATATAATGACAATCCTCTACTTCCCACTTAAAACGCCGCATCCGGCTTTGCAGATCCTGCTCAGAATAAGAATATAAATACCCCTGAAACAGCTGATGCAGGAAGCTTTCCTTCACATGTGGAAGTTGCTCGGAAAGAGTGTACTTCAGGGCATGGCTCTCCCCGTGCAAGTTCTGCCAATGTCGTTCAATCAGAATGAACTCATCCTCCCTACTCGCAGCCGCCGCTTGGTCAGGCAACAAAGTCTGCAGCAAACGTCCTATCGGTGAATAGATTTTGCGGGAAGCAAACCAAGACAGAATCGCCGCCAGCAGCAAAGCACTGAAGCTAACTAAAAATATCAGTCTTGAAATGAAGACGACAGGTGAAGTTATGCTGGTTATCGGTGAAGCGGACACATAGAGCCAATCTGCGGAGAGTCGGGAAAACTCACCATAAGTCACTGCATATGTAGCCTTACCCCAGTCGAAGAGAAAAGAGGACTCAAGATTTGACTCATGGTTCGCGCCCCGTTCCACAATCTCATTATGCAATGCGGTAAGTAAGGGAGAATCCTCGGCACTGTCTCCAGCAGATACGTACAAATCCCCCGTCGTCTGCAGCAAAAATGTCTCGCCGCTATTATAAGGTGTCATAGTTCGTAGCATCGCAGCTACTTTCTCCGTATCCATGCGGAGCAAAAGAGCCCCGAAGGGCTTCAAGCTTCCGCCCGGAATATGATGGACAAGCGTTAATTCTTTGACATTTGGTTTATTGGGATCGAATGCCCACTGCGTCCAATAGGTGCTTTGTTCAGTATCAATCAATTTGTCATATTGACCCGATACCGCGCTGGAGTCAATCGTGCCATATTCGGGATTAAATAGTAATGGATGATCTCCTGATAGATAGAGTTCAACGTTACTCGTCATCGTGTTTGAGCCCTGCATCACTACGAGTGTCTTCGTAATATCCCAAGCCCGCTCATGATCCTGAATAAAATCAAGGCCATTCAAGCTGTAATCAAACTTGGGATCAAAGGCCCAATGTGCCAGCATCAGCTCCAGATTGGACAGTTGATCATCAATATTAGCCGCCCGCTGTTCAATCTGCCTGTTATGCATCTGCAGCAGCTCGCTCTCCAGGCGTCCCCCTGCCATCCAGTAGACAAGCGCACCAATAATAAACCCCGGAATGGATGACACCACCAGCATAATGATCAGATTTTTACGATAATATCGGCCCTTACAGCCTGACCAGCCTTTTGTATAACGCTTCCATTTCGCCACATTTCTCATCACTATGCTCTCACCAGCCGAATCAGATAAATTTGAAGTGCAATCGAACCACATTCGTTTTGCTCCTCAGATCCTTTCCAGCCGGATAAAAGCACTAGGAAGGATCTAGCGGTCAGCCTTAGCGTATAACTCGTTCATTTCCTTAACTAAATCATCTCCACCTGTTTTTCTCCATACATCAAATGCTGATTTCAATTCAGCTTCATCAATTTGTCCTACAATATATTTTATGCGTGCATCATTAATTACATTGTCAAGTTGAGCGCCCTTTTGCGAATATACTGTGGAAATAAAGGCCTCTGCCGGATTAACCACGATCGAAGCTTCATTTGCTTTCTGAACTTCGATTTGTTTAAGCCGCAGCGGTGTCTGAGCTACAGTCTTGGATTTGTCCTCAGGTATAAAGGCCAGAATTTGGTTTAACCCTTCCACTTCTGACTCCAGAAGGACAGTGTCTTTGGAGCGTTCAATAAAACCATCCACCATAGTGTAGTGAGTACCTTCCAAACCAAAACCTAACATCGTTTGTAATTCCGGATTATTGATTTGATCTAGAAAAGCCAGTACCCGTTTCAATTCTTCTTCGCTCTTCACAGATGATTTTGGAATAGCCAGCATGCCCGAGAAACCAGAGGTCGGCAATGTATGTAGCTTGCCATCCGTACCTGTTACGCCCCCGCTTACATCTACATAATGTTTATCCGGTTCGTCTTTGCCTTCTTTTTCTAGCGCAGCGTGAATTTTATCATCCACCCGGGCGCCTGTATCGACCACATCGACGATTACTCCTGCCTTATTGTTCACGATCGGATCTGTCCATTTGGCACTATCCATAACTGCGAAGTCGGAGTTGATCAATTTCTCATCATACAGCTTCTTCATGAACTTAAGCGCTTCCAAATATTCTGGATATTCATGCTCAGGCACCAGCTTGCCATCTTGCACGCCCCATTTATTCGGTGTTCCAAACCATAACTTAATGGTATCAAAACCGCTGGCCCACTGGCCGCTCCATTTGACCAGCACCATGCCATAAGTATCCTCTTTACCATTGCCGTCTGGATCTTTTTCCTTGAACGCTTTCAGCATATTGTAGAAATCATCTACCGTCTGCGGTGTTTGCAGCCCCACCTTCTCCAGCCAATCCTTACGGAAAACCATACCGTTACGGCCGAGTACACGCCCCCGATAGATTCCGTAATTCTTCCCATCAATAGCCGAGTTTTTCAGAATAACCGGGTTCGCTTGGCTTAAATTCGGATAATCCTTAAGATAAGGCCCTACTTCCCAGAATGCGCCCGATTTGGCAGCGTTCACAAAACTAGAAGCCTTAACATCCCCCACGTAGATAATAGTCGGCAGCTTCCCAGAAGCTAGCGTAATATTAAATTTATCTGCATAAGATGCGTTCGGGACCCACTCAAAGTGGATTTTTGTGTGGGTCTGTTTCTCCAGTTCAGCAGCAACCGGACTGCCATCCTTCGGATAATTTGTTTTGAATATCGGCAGCATGAGGGTCAGATCCAGCGGGGACTCGCTTTTCTCTTCTCCAGTATTACTACTCCCCTCACTTTTGCTGTTAGAACCTGCAGATTCATTACCTGAGCAACCTGCAACAACAGTGGTAACCATCATAGCCACAAGTAAAAGTAACAACCAGCGCTTCTTTTTTACCGAACGATTAGCTTCCATTATTATACCTCCAAATTGGAATAAGTTAAGTTTGCTATCCTTTAACAGAACCCAGCATCACCCCTTTAGCGAAATGTTTTTGCAGAAATGGGTACACACATAAAATTGGTAGAGTACCTACTACAATGACCGCCATTTTAATCGACTGCTCCGGTGGCTGCACAAAGCTCGGATCCATAGAACTCATATCGCCAGCCGCAGATTGGGACAACATTACGATCTGTCGCAGCATCACCTGCAAAGGCCATTTTGTCGGATCCGTAATGTAGAGCAGTGCCGAGAAGAAATTGTTCCAATGTCCCACAGCATAGAACAACGTAAATGTAGCAAGAACCGGTTTGGATAAAGGAAGGACTATCTTCCACAACAAGCCCAGCTCAGAACAACCATCAATACGCGCCGCTTCTTCCATTTTTATAGGCAGCTCCTGAAAAAAGTTTTTGACAATAATCAGGTTAAAGGCGCTAATTGCTCCCGGTAAAATAAGAGAATTGAGCGTATCAAGCAGATGCAGTTCCCGAATGACGAGATAGGTTGGAATCATTCCTCCACCGAACAGCATCGTAAAAATAACAAGGTTGAGTACCAAATTACGGCCCATCAGATATCGTTTTGCCATCGGATAAGCCATTGTTACCGTGAAGAATAAATTAACGACAGTTCCGATTACCGTAACATAAATAGAAACCCCTATACTGCGCATAATCGTATCTGTTGAAAAGATAAATCGGTAGGCGTCAAATGAAATCGTGGTCGGGATCAGGAATACGGCACGTTTAGTAATTTCCGCATCTGTAGCGAAGGAGCCCGAAACCACAAAGAGGAAAGGGAGAATCGCTACGATTCCGATAATCCCTAAAAATATATAATTGAATACATCAAATGCAGTTCCACCCGTACTCTTGTATTGTTTGGCCACAGCAAGCTACTCCCTTCTCAATAAAGTCCGGATTCACCAAATTTTTTGGCGATCCAATTCGTCCCGAGCACAAGCGTCACACCGATTATTGATTTGAATAATCCAACAGCTGTACTGTAGCTAAAAGCTCCCTGGGTGATTCCCAGTGCGTATACATAGGTATCGAACACCTCACCTACTTCACGATTAAGAGCATTCATCATTAAATAAATTTGTTCAAAACCGTTATCCAAAATCGTTCCCATCCGAAGAATAAGTAAAATAACGATTGTACTGCGAATAGCAGGCAACGTAATATGCCAAATCTGCCGCCACCTGTTCGCACCGTCTACTACCGCAGCCTCATATTGCTCCACATCTACACCGGCCAGCGCTGCCAGGAATATAATTGTCCCCCAACCGCACTCCTTCCAGATCGTCTGGAGAATAATCAATGGACGGAACCAGTCGGGATTAGCTAGAAAGTCTATTTTCCTGCCTGTAAACGTATACAAAAACTCATTTACAGTCCCGCCTTCCGTAGTTAGAAATACATAGCTCATACTGGCCACAATGACCATGGATATAAAGTGCGGAACATAAATCATCGTTTGTATCGTCTTTTTATAGAAGGAAAGCCGTATTTCGTTTAGAAGTAGTGCCAGAATAATCGGCGCCGGAAAAAAGAAAATCAAATTATAAAAAGATAACAATAACGTATTGCGCAGCAGCATAAAGAAATCGGGATTCTGGAAAAAAACACGAAAATGCTCAAAACCTACCCATTCACTTTTCTGAAAACCAAGAAACGGCTGGTAATTCTTAAAAGCCAACAGCACGCCCCACATCGGAACATATTTGAAAACAAGAAAATAAAGGACTCCAGGGAGCAGCAGAATATATAACCATTTATCACGTTTAAAACGTTTCCATCTTCTTACCCGGATATTTCGATAGGTCTGCGGTTTTAGCTGTTGTTCTGCAGTTCCCGGAACTGTTACGTGCTTCATCCTGTTCACCTCCATTTGTCATGTACATCTCGCGATTACTGTAGCCATGGATTACTGCAATCACCCTTACTGCGACTCCTATTATGCTGCTAGTGATTTTTTCCAGCAATCGGACTTTTTTGAACGCTCTATATAAGCTAAAAATCCCATTTTATCTAAAAAGTCCAAACCGCGCAAAAGTTTACTATTGCCCGCAAGACCCTAACAACCTATGATTCCAAGTGATGATTTCCAGCAAATGTTTGCCTTAAAGGGGGAGCTGAATTGAAGAACAAGTTATACTATGGTGCTGCTTGGTATCCCGAGCTATGGAGTGAAGAGGTGCTTGAGCAGGACATCCTTCTAATGAAAGAAACGGGGATTAATATCGTACGAATCGGAGAATTCATTTGGTCTGCCTTGGAGCCAGAAGAAGATAAGATTGATATCCGTCCCGTCGTGAAATATATCGAAAGGTTACATAGAAACGGAATTGACACAGTAATGTGTACGCCGACACCTACACCCCCCATTTGGCTTACCCATGGACATCCTGAGCGCTGTTATGTGGATGAGAGCGGAACGGTAATGGGACATGGAGCACGGCAGCATATCTGTACGAACAATCCTTATTTTCGTGAGCGGGCTGCCATCATTACGGAGCATATTGCCAAGGAGACCGGAGCACTTCCGGGGTTAACCGCCTGGCAGCTCGATAACGAATTCAAAGCGCATGTGGCGGAGTGCATGTGTGAGACCTGTAAAGGCTTATGGCATATCTGGTTGCAGCAGCGCTACAGCTCCATTGAAAAGTTGAATGAGGCATGGGGAACAGCCGTCTGGAGCCAAACTTATCAACGTTTTGATCAGGTGCCACAGCCAGGACCCGCACCTTTCCTCCACAATTCATCTCTGCGGACGATGTACCGCTTATTTTCAATGGAAAAAATCGCTGAATTCGCCGATGAGCAGGCTGATATTATCCGCCGCCACTCCTCTGCACCAATTACCCACAACAGCAGTGTCGCTTTTCATCTAGATAATGAGCGGCTATTTCAGAATCTCGACTTTGCCGCCTACGACACTTATGCCTCACAGGAAAATATGCATGCTTATCTGCTTAACTGTGATCTATGGCGAAATTTCAAGCCGGGAAAAGATTTCTGGATAATGGAGACAGGACCCTCGTTTGCCGCATCTCTAGTAAGTTTTGGTGTGCCACATCCGAACGGATATCTGAAGGCAGAAGCGGTTGCCGCCTATGCGCTGGGTGCAGGTGCATTTTGCTATTGGCTCTGGCGCCAGCATACTTCCGGAAGTGAACAAACACATAGCTCGATCCTTAGTGCCTGGGGAGAACCCGCTCTAGGGTACGATAATGTGCTGGAGGCCAATCAAGCACGGCAAGAAATTGAACAAATTATGCTCTCCACCCGGCCCCTTCGGGCAGATGTTGCGATTACCTATTCGGACAGAACCAAAGCTTATCTCGCAACTGAACCTCATCGGAAGCTAAATTATCGTAGTCTGCTGGGCGATTTCTACAAAAGAATTCTACATATGGGTATTCACCGGGATCTGCTGCCCGAAGGCGGTGACTTAACCGGATACAAGCTGTTATTCACTCCATTCGTACATTATTTGTCCCCCGAGTATGTGGAAAGTGCGCTGGCCTTCACAGCAGCTGGCGGGATTTGGATTGTCGGTCCTCTTACCGGAGGACGAACGAAGGAGCATACCCTTCATAGGAATGCCGGACTTGGGGAATTGGAGCGATTAGCAGGAGTCAAAACTAAGTTTATCTATCCGCTGGAATTAACAGGCACGATTGGACACGCTTTTGGGGTATCTGCTCCCTTGTCCATGTGGAGTTCTGTTTTTGAACCCGTTTCAGAGTCCGCTTCCAGTCTCGGAATGATTACGGAGGGGGTGACACCGGGTTTGTCCTTCCTGACGGAGCAGCCTTACGGACAAGGTACTATTGTTATGCTGGGTTCAATGCCTGCCGGTGAAGAAGGTGACCTAATGTTATGTAAACTTATTGATCATTATGCAGAACGTACTGGTGTTACCGTACGCAGTGATGTCACTAAGGGAACCCTTGTCTGCCCTAGAAGCAATGACCAAGGTACCGAAGTGTGGACCATTGTAAATATGGATGGACACGGGGGAAGTCTCACACTCCCGCGGGACGGACATGATGTTCTCTCAGGCAAATCCGTGGCCTGCGGCCCCCTCTCCCTTGGTGCATATGAGTACAGAGTAATCCGGTTATAAATACTTATCCTTACAGCATAAAAAGCCGCTAACTCCTTGGTCACCCAAGCGGTTAGCGGCTTCATTTCCGTTATTTTAACTTTTAATAACGCCTTTTTTAAGAATAACATTCCCATACAATGCTTCTTCACCAGTAACTATAACCGCATAACTTTGCTTAGAACGGTTATAGAAATCAAAACGTTCCTCATGTTTAATCGTCGCTTCAGCATCATGCTTGGCAATGATAGTCTCGTATGTGGACCAGATGACCGGTACAGTTGGATCTCCAGCCACCACTGCCATAAAAGCCACCTGTTGCTCTGCATAATGATCCAGAGGTAACAACTCTAAGATGGCATCCAGCAGGTCAGGAATACCGATGCCATCATATCTCAGTACCCTCGGATTCAACGAATGTCCGGGATAATTCGCATCAGCCAATACAAGCTCATCCCCATGACCCATTTCCATCAGAATGCGCACCAGCTCCGGAGACAGCAGCTTAGGAATTCCTTTTAACATAAGGCACCTCTTTACTTCCCATAAAATGATCGCAACGCTACCAGCTCATCAATCCGATGCTGCGGCAATTCTCTCTCCCCGCCAATCATCCGGGTAATGAAGGTGAGCTTGGCGGTATACTCAAGCCGCTCCATGTTCAGATATGCTTCCATAACATCTTCTCCCCAAGTAAGGGCTCCGTGATTCTCGAGCAGGACCGCAGTTTTTTTGCCCAGGAAAGGCATCAGTGAATCTGGAATTTCTTCCGTCGATGGTGTTCCATATTCCGCCAATGGAATATCTCCGATCATGATCACCGACTCTGGCATCATCATCTTGTCGAGCGCCTCACCTTTTATGGCAAATGCAGTAGCATACGGGGGATGTGCATGGACCACACCCTTCATCTCTGGCAGCTCATTATAAATTCTTAGATGCATTTTCGCTTCCGTTGAGGGTCTGTAGCCTTCAGCTGCTTCAAGGACTTCACCTTGCAAATTCACTTTTACAAGCATATGAGGCTCTAAATATCCCTTACTCACCGCTCTGGGGGTAGTCAGAATTACATTCTCTGATAAGCGAGCAGAAATATTCCCATCATTAGCCGCGATAAAATCTTTATTAAACAGGTTTCTCCCGATATCACAAATCTGCAAACGTAATTTTTGTTCCAATGTATCCATAGGGTTTCTCTCCTCGTATCCTATTTTTCACAAACCTTCACCAAAGAAGGCTGATATGTCTTAAAGGCAAAAGATCTTTCCACTACCTGCTTGCCCTCGGAGATTTCCAATTCCCCTAGGGCAGCCAGTTGAATAATTATATTGCCAATTGCACTAGCTTCCACAGGCCCTGCTACAACTTTTCTCCCCGTTATATTAGCGGTAAGCTGACAGAGCAGTTCATTCTGAATCCCACCACCGACCATATGAATGATATTGATTTTTTTGCCGGTGATCTCTTCCATTTCGTTAATCGTATGGCGATAGGACTCTGCTAAGCTCTCAAGTATGACGCGAATAATCTCAGCTTTCGTGTAGGGGGCTTGCTGGCCTATTCGTTCGCAATATTCTCTAATCCGTTGGGTCATCACACCGGGTGTACTAAACAGTTCATCATTCGGATCAATAATTGCTGGGGCATGATTTATGGTTTCAGCTAGCTCAACCATTTGGCCTTGGCTGACGTATTTTCCCGCTTCTGCCCAATTCCTTTGCAGCTCCTGCAAAATCCATAGTCCCGTTATATTTTTGAGCAAACGATTAGATTGGCCGTAACACTGCTCATTTGTGAATCCGTATTCATAGCTTTTCTCTGTAATGACAGCTTCAGGCGTCTCCATGCCCACTATCGACCATGTTCCACAGCTTATAAATGCTGCATTATCCTTAAGAGAATACGGAATGGAAGCTACTGCTGAAGCCGTATCATGAGAAGCACCCGCAATTACCTCCATTGGACCAACGCTAAGCTCCTCTTGAATTACCGGAAGGATAGGACCAATGACCGTCCCCGATTGAACCTGTTGTGGCACTAGGCTAACCGGGATACTAAGCCTGCTAAATACTTCAGTAGAGACTTCACCAGATACAGCGTCCATTAAGCCACTTGTACTCCAAATCGTGCTTTCTGCTGCCGCGATACCAGAGAACAAATAGTGGAACAGGTCTGGCATCATTAAAATAGTATCTGCGACCTCTAGCAGAGAATCATTATCCTGAAAATCAGCAAACAGCTGATAAACCGTATTAATCAAGCTCGGTTGAATACCAGTAACGCTAAATTGCTCCCTTGGCGGAAGCAGTACCTCCAACCCTAGACGATGACTTCCCATTCTCTTATCCCTATAATGATGGGGGGAATAGAGCAACATCCCTCTTTTATCAATAAAACCGTAATCGACTCCCCACGTATCCACGCTTAGAGACCTCAATTTTCCACGCGCCCTATAAGCTCTCTGGATTCCTTTTTTCATTTCGTGAAAGAGCTTCAAAACATCCCAATACAAATGCCCGCCAATATACACCGGGGTATTAGCAAACCGATGAATTTCTTCCATGCGAAGGGTGTTACCGTCATACAATCCCAACATCACTCTTCCGGAGCTGGCGCCAAGATCCATAGCCAGAGGCTTAATCGTATCACCCATTTCACGCACACCTGCTTCACAAGAAGATTTTAATATAGCGGTCCGAAATTCTGACAGGCTCTGTAATCTGCTCCTTCCAGATTCTCCGTCCCAAATAACGACCACACCCGTGGTCTGAAAATACGTGATTCCTCAACGTTATGCATACTTACTGGAATACGCAAAATCGACGCCAGCGTAATTAGATCCGCCCCGATATGGTCATAACTGATCGCCCCATGATTCGCGCCCCAATTATTCATGACATCATATACCGATTGGAATGAACCACTGTTAGTTAGCTTAGGAGCGAACCAGGTCGTCGGCCAGGTCGGATCTGTTCTTTGATCCAAAATATGATGAACCTCTTCAGGCAGCTCTACAGTGTAACCTTCAACAAGCTGAAGAACAGGTCCAAGCCCCTTCACCAGGTTCAAGCGAGCCATAGTAACCGGCATTCCGCCTTTGGTTAAATAATCGGTAGAGAAGCCGCCTCCTCGGAAATATTCTTGAGAAGCTGGCCGGAATTGTGTATTGCTTAGACAAGCCTCAGCCTCTTCGTCTGAAATCTCCCAAAACGGTTTGATTGCAGGCTTACCCTCTATCCTCTGCTCACCTGTGCCATCAAGCGCTGCCGAACCAGAGTTGATCAGATGCAGTATTCCGTGAGCTGCTTCTCCCTCCAATTGATGACCCGTCACTCGCTTAACGGCATCGGGACTCCAGAAGGTTCGGACATCAGCAAAAATTTGTGCTGTATTCGTAAGCAAATAATTGAACAACATCGTTACCCCATTCAGGCTGTCATTCTCTGTCGCTACGAGATAAGGAGCCCGTTTGCCGTTCCAGTCAAAAGAAGAATTCAACATCGTCTCCATGAAATCGCCGTTAGGGAAATGGTCCGTCCATTGTCTCTGGCCTTGGAAACCGCCAACAATTGCATTGTGGCCGTTAGCTTCCTCCTCAAAACCAAGCTCAGCGAGAACCGGATTGCCGATCATCAGGTCGCGGGCGATCAATGTCATTTTCACACAAGTCTCCCACTGCTTCTCTTTCTCTTCTGCACTGATTTGCAGATGCTGCGGATTATTATCAGCGCCAACTTGGCAGTTTTCTTTAGTCCAGGCAAGCGCCCGCTTAAATTCCTCTTTATCATAAATCTCTTCTTCAAAGCGCCGGACATATTCAGACATATCTATATATTCATTGCGCATGCCCAGATACTCTTGGAAAAATTGTTCATTCACAATGGAACCCGCAATCCCCATCGAAACAGAACCCATAGATAAATATGATTTCCCCTTCATTTGAGCAACTGCTAAGCCTGCTCTAGCAAACTGTAGCAATTTAGACTGCACATCCACTGGAATCTCTTCACTGCTAGACTCTTGAACATCTTCACCATAGATACCAAACGCAGGAATTCCCTTTTGAGCATACGCAGAGAGAACAGCAGCTAGATACACAGCACCCGGCCGTTCCGTTCCGTTAAATCCCCACACGGCATGCGGAATGGATGAATCCATATCCATTGTCTCTGAGCCATAACACCAGCAAGGCGTCACGGTGATCGACACCCCTACGTTAGCCCCGGAGAATTTCTGAGCCGCCGCAGCAGCTTCTTTAACACCACCGATCGTAGAATCGGCGATGATGCACTCTACAGGACTCCCATTTGGATACCTTAAATTCGCTTCAATAAACTTAGCCACCCGCTGAGCCATGCCCATCGTTTGCTCTTCCAGTGATTCACGAACGCCTCTTCTTCTGCCATCAATGGTTGGGCGGATACCAATTTTCGGATAGTTTTCTATCAATGCCGTTCCTCCTCAAGATCATCTTAGAGTCATCGTTAATAGATCTATTTCTCCTTCATCATAAAATCTGCAAGCGCTTTAGTCAACACAAACCAACATATTACCTAAACAAAAGTGTGGTTTTATGTGATATAATTATTATATATTGTGGTTTTATGTGAATATGTAATTATTTTTAGATTTAAACAACAATGTAGTACACTAGAAAGCAGACTTATATATAAAGGTGAGTGAACGAATGAAAGCATTTGAACGACGGGATCTAATTATTAATGAGCTTTACAGACAGAAGAAGGTCCATGTCGCAGAGCTAGCGCAAAAATTCAACGTCTCGGAAGAGACCATTCGGCGGGATCTAGATAAACTGGACAAAGAAGGTCTTGCCAAAAAAAATTATGGTGGAGCCATTCTCAACGCCCATACCAATGAAGATCCTTCCTATACCAGCAGGCATCAGGTCAATATTGAAGCGAAGCGAATCATAGCCGATAATGTACTGCAATTAATCAATGATGGAGACAGCTTGGTGACGGATACGAGCTCAACGGTGTTTGAAGCCTTGCGTAGAATTATTGAGGAGAAAAACAATTTGACAATTATTACGAACTCTCTAGTGGTATTATCTGAATTTCAACACTCCGGTCAAAAGCTGATTTCCACAGGTGGAATTTTAGGCCCCGAGACCAGCTCCTTTGTTGGAAATACCGCTTCACAGACAATTCGAAAATATAATGTGGATGTAGCCATATTCAGCTGTAAAGCATTGTCCATGACAGGCGGTCTAAGTGATTCAAATGAAGAAGAAAGCGAACTGAAGGTGCTTATGCAGCAGCAGGCGAATAAAGTGGTTCTGCTCGTAGATCACTCCAAATTTGACCGGACCGCGTTCATTAAGTTGTTCAGCTTTGATAGAGTGGATTATATCGTTACAGATCAGAAGCCTTCTGAGGAATGGATCGATTTCTTAAATAATTACCATGTATCTCTTATCTATGCGCCCGCTGAGTGATCAGTAGGTGCATAGATAAAGAGAGATAATGACTTTATAACTTAATTGTTTAAAAGACCACTTTCCAAAACGACCTTCAGCCATTCCCCAGCAATCAGATCATGCCCGGCAGTCGTCGGGTGAACGCCGTCCCACAGCCAATAGGCTGCCTCTGCTCTCTCTGCAGCTGCGTTGAAAGCATCCTGTAGAGGTACATAAACTGTATCAAATTGCTCAGACAGCTGCTTAACCACTCCCTGATAATGTGTAATCTTCGCTTCCCATTCTGTCCACTGTTCAGCTGGAGCTCCGGTATTTAAAATAAAAGGCTCACATAAAACCAGCTTCGTATGTGGCAGAACTTCACGTGTTTCTTCAAGTACGTGACGGTAAGCGCGTTCAAAACGGTCCGTAACTCCACTTGGTTCCCCTTTCATCATTCTCCAAATATCGTTTACCCCAATCAATATACTAATGATGTCAGGCTGCAAGCTAATTGCATCTTCATTCCAGCGTGCATATAAATCGGAGATTCGATCTCCACTCACTCCGCGGTTATAGAATACCAGATTTTCTTCTGCCCGCTCATTCCCTAGCTTGCCTCCGATGATATACGCATAGCTATGTCCAAGAATATGATTCGGGTCTTCATCACGACCTCGATTCCCATCCGTAATGGAGTCACCCTGAAATAAGATCACTTTTGATTTTTTAGTAGCTGGATTAGTCATTGAATCTTTCATCTCCTTGATTACTAGTATATTAATCATTCAACTTGAATGTCTCCTATAATACAAGTAAAGTTATCATATAGAATACAAGGAGGAAAGAGAAAAATGAAATATAGAAGACTAGGCAATTCAGGGCTCAAAATCAGTGAGATCGGACTAGGCAGTTGGCTTACATATGGAACCGCAGCAGAGCAAAAGGCAGCCGATGCTTGTATAAGCAAAGCTTTTGAATGCGGTATCAATTTCTTTGATACGGCTAATGCATATAACCGTGGCGAAGGCGAAAAAGCGATGGGTGCTGCTCTACGTTCCTATGAAAGATCATCTTATGTGCTAAGCACAAAGGTCTTTTTCCCCATGGGAGACGATGTTAATAACCGTGGCTTGTCCCGCAAGCACATTATGGAGCAATGCGAGGCCAGCCTCCGCCGCTTAGGCACTGATTATATTGATGTATATTATTGTCATCGCTTCGATACAGAGACCCCTGTAGAGGAGACTCTACGCGCACTGGATGATCTCACAGCTCAAGGCAAGATTCTCTACTCCGCTGTTAGCGAATGGAGCGCAGCCCAAATCTCTAATGCTGCTGGTATCAGCCGCAGACTGAATCTGCGTCCACTGATCTCCAATCAACCCATCTATAATATGTTCGAACGTTATATTGAAGACGAGGTCCTTGAAGTATCCCAGCGTGAGGGGTTGGGCCAAGTGGTCTTCTCTCCACTGGCGCAAGGAATTCTGACTGGCAAATATAAACCGGGACAACAACCTCCAGCAGGAACCCGTGCTGCGGATAATTCAGTTAATGGTGTAATCTCCAGCTACCTCCGTGATGATGTGTTGTCTGTGGTTGGACAGCTGGTTGAACTCGCTCACAGTTTAGACCTGAAGCTGTCGCAATTGGCATTGGCTTGGATCCTGCGCCAGCCTGGTGTAAGTTCAGCATTAATTGGTGCCAGTAAGCCAGAACAAGTTGCAGAAAACGCCAAAGCTGTAGATGCGGTACTCTCCGCTGATACTTTACAGCAGATCGAGGAGATTCTTAAGCCAGTAGCTGATTTTGCTCCTGCAAGATAACCTATTGCACACTTGCCATATAGTACACAAAAGAGGTTGTGCCAAAAGCCATCACCATGGCTTAGGCACATCCTCTTTTTCTTTAAGAAATCAATTTAGACTCTTCGGCTTGTTCAGAAGCCTTATGGATAAAAGGCTCCAGTGGTTTCTTGAGGAGTAATGCCAGCAAGAGTGCCAGCACACCGAAGATAATCAGATAAATCACATCACGAATCGCCACTTCCGGCAGAATTCCCCCAACCGACTCCCGCATCAGACTAATTGCATAGGTAAACGGCATATACGGATTTAATATTTGAAAAAAACGCCCAGTCGTACTAATCGGAAATGTACCGCCGGAGCTAGAGAATTGAAGCACCATGAATACGATCGCTATCCCTTTTCCCAGGTTGCCAAATACAGCGACAAGCGTAAATACAATGGTTACGAACACGATGCTGATTAACACTCCAAAAAGTACAAACCACACCTTATTCACCACATAACAGTGCAGAATAAAAATGTTGCCAAGGACAGCCACCAGCCCCTGAAGAATTCCCACCGTAAGGAAGGTCAGCAGGCGGCCAAAATACAATTGATATCTTTTGTACGTTAGCCCCCCCGTATCCACACCTGTGCGGAGAAGAGAGACAAGCAGTGTGCCTCCGACCCATAAGGAAAGTACGACATAAAAAGGAGTCATTGCTGAGCCGTAATTCGGAATAGGATATAACTTATTCTCTTTTAACACTACCGGATTGGCCAAAAAATCACTTTTGCTCTTAATATCTCCTCCGAGCAGTTGCGCAATTTCCCCCAGATCAATCTCTTCTTTAATTTGGCGGATCGTGGAAGCGGCTTTTCGAATCGAGTCTTCCAGTACTGGAAGATCATTTCTCACCAAATCTGCGGCAAGCGCCACTCCTTTATCTGCACGGGGGAGTCCTGTACGAATCAACTCCGAGACCTGATGAACCCGCTCTTCTACAGTAGGCAGATCCTGACGCACGAAATTCGCAGCTTGCTGTATCTTTTCCCCTGCAGTAGGTAAGCTGCTCTCCAATAGCGGAAGCGTATCTCGGATGAAAGCACCAAAGCCCTGGGTCTGATCGGCAACCCCACTGGCTGCTGTGTGGACCGCTTCGCGTATAGCTGGCAAATCCTGCTGCAGACCAGCTAAGCTTGTCTGCCCGAACTCAATCGCCGACATCGTCTCTTCCAGTAGGGTACCCAGCGCGGGTATGCGATCTGGCACCTGCTGCAATGCGGAGGCTGTGACATCTGCCGCCGAAGTTATTTGCTCCAGTGTATTTTTTATGGCAGGGATAGTCGACGAATCATACCCTGAGATAAGCTTCGCAATTGCCAGCTTCCCAAGACCAGACTTTAGGAACAATTGGTTAATTGCACTGGAATCAGCGTTATCCTTATTCTGAACGTCAGCCGCCATAGCATTTACCAAGGACTTCTGACTGTTCAAAACACTGTCTACACCTTTCAATGCTGCAAGATCAGCAATAGACACTGTTTCAGGTGAAAATGTGTTCAATGCATTTAACATAGAAAGTGTGTGTTCAATCACGCTGCTTCCTGCAGCCAACTGTGCTGAGAGTAACTCCAGCTGCTCACGTACAGCTTGCGGCTCGTTATCCTCTCCCTTTAACTGTTCAGCAAGCTTGACCACTGAGTTCTCCGTTTGCTGTAGGAGATTAAGATTCTGTTTTATAGCTGCTGGAACAGCTTCAAATGCAGCACTGCTCTTCTCCAAAAATTGTTGAAGTTCCAGAACAAAATCATTTCCGGCAGTGGCAATCTTTTCTGCCTCAGGCAGCGCTGTTAAGGCAGCATTAACGATCTTATGCGCTTCCGTAAGACCTTGCGAGGCCTGAGCCATGACCTGTTCAACTTCACCATAATGGTTATCAAGTTGAACGATTAGCTGTGCCGCTTCTTCAATCTTGGGCAGCTTGTCCTGTAGCCCCCCTAAATGATCTAAGGTACTCGCGATTTGCGGCCAATGCTCAGCAATTTTCTCTAAAGCCTCACCCGCTTTTTCCACCTCTGGCAGCTTATTCTCCAATGTGGAAATACGCTCTGCTGAAGCATGAATCTGCGGCCAATTTTCCTGAATTTTCAATACACGTTTACCTGCGGTTTCAATTTCTGGCAGGCTCGCCTCTAATTTGAACAATCCTTTTTCTACCTTGCGTATAATGGGCAATTCAGATTGAAATTCCTTATCGATTTGACTTAAAACAGTAAATACCGTCTCACTAATCGTTTCCGTGAAATTCTCACTGATCTGTGTGGTGATTGAAGTGGCGCCCTTGTCCGTGATTTTAGGAGCAATCGCATTTATTTTCTCATTGACGGTATATTCGATTTCTGGTTTCACAATCGTTCCATCAAGAATTCCAGTCATTCGTTTGGAGAAATTAGCAGGGATAACAATACTGGCATAGTAGTCTCCGCGTTTGACACCATTATGTGCAGTCTCTGCATCTACAAAGGTCCAGCCCAGGTTTTTATTGCTCCGAAGACTTTCCATGACCTCATTCCCGATATTAAAATCCTTCTCCTGCACCTTAGTACCTTCATCTAAGCTGGTAACAGCAATTTTAATGCCAGAAGTATTGCTATAAGGATCCCATACTGACGCAACGTTCACCCAATCATACACGGAGGGCAATACCACCAAAGCGGCAACCAGCAATACGGCCACAGGAACTCTGAATAAGTTACGCCAATCGTTCCTATAAATCCGTAGTATTCCGCCCATTCGCTGCTCCCCCTAATCTGCATGTTTTGATATTTTAATATGCCCGAGGAGATAAGCTTTTACTATTTATTTTAGGGAACTCGTGACTTCTCATTGCTTTTTAAAAAAACTTTTAAAAAAATGCAACAAAAACTGCTCATTTCACGTAAAGAGTAATATATAACCCGTTTAAGAAAAAACGGAGCGGGTAATAAGTTTTATACAACGTCTTACATATCTCAAGGGGGAGATTAATAATGTTTAAGAAAAAGTCAGCGTATGTGTTACCGGTTGTTGTTCTGTTGTTTCTTTCCCTCATTACTTCTGCAAGTACCGTTGGAACACGGGTAGATGCGCAAGATAGTGACAAGACCCAGCATCAAACAGTTTACTTTCATACTATTGAATCCGACCATGGCAAGCTCTCCGGTACGACCGATGAAATAAACTGGTATCAGGGTGCTGATGCCGATCGAATCTTTGCTGAAAGAGATCCAGAAGCTGCAGCAGAAATCGGCGGAGCTCCAGACAGTTATTATATTGTAAATGATGTTGATACTCTAACAACTTATCCGATAGCGGATAACGCCACAGTGACGTTGCAAATTTTTGATCACACTGGCAACATGGAAGACTTGGATATCAACTGGAATGAGTCCATCACCTTACAGCAATTTATGGATCAATTTAATAATACGGATGTCATCGACTTGAGCCAGTTCCCGTATCACATCACCATTCAGGACGGCGTAATTACTTCGATCGTTCAACAATATATACCTTAAGGTGCAACATAAGAAAGAGGGTTACTCAGCAGCCATCTACATGGCTTATGAGTAACCCTCTTTTTTATATACTCAACGAATTATTGTTTAGCAGCATCCTTAACGGGAACCCCAAAATTCGGCGTACCATCTTCATTCCAATGGAAGACTTGAGCACGAGTATGACGGTTCGGATCATACAGCGGATCGCCAGTAATTTCTTTATAATTGCGGCAGTGGTAGATGAGTACATCTTCCCCATTTTCATTTACAGTAAAACTGTTATGACCTGGACCATATTGTCCATTCTCTTCGTGGGTCTGGAATACCGGTTCCGGCAGTTTGGTCCATGAAGCGGCGTCCAGCAGATCGCTGTCTTCATCCGCAACCAAAAGTCCCATGCAGTAATTGAAATCCGTAGCGCTAGCCGAGAAGCTGATAAAGATACGGCCGTTACGTTTAAGCACTGCAGCTCCTTCGTTTACCTTGTACCCAATAATTTCCCAGTCATATTCAGGAGTAGCAATCATCGTCTGAGGACCCGTTAGCGTCCATGGATTACTCATTTCAGAAATATACAGATTAGAATTCCCCTCAATATTCAGGTCCTTCTGTGCCCATACATAATACAATTTTCCTTTGTGCTGGAAGGTGGTTGCATCCAAAGCGAAGGATTCCCAAGCGGTTTTCACCTGGCCTTTTTCTACCCATGTTCCTTCTAACGGATTGGCAGATTCATTCTCAAGAGCAAACATACGGTGATCGAATAATCCATCCTTCGTCTCCGTAGTACGCGCCGCTGCGAAATAAATGTACCATTTCCCGTCAATATAATGGAGCTCTGGTGCCCAAATGTTTGCACTAAGCGGACCCGTCTCATATTTACGCCAAGCTACAGCCGGTTCTGCAGCAGCCAATCCCTCGATTGTTGTTGCTCTCCGCACTTCGATCCGGTCGTATTCTGGGACAGAAGCAATAAAGTAGTAATAACCATCTGTATGTTTATATACCCATGGATCAGCACGCTGCTCCACCAATGGATTTTTATATTCTACACTCGTATTCATAATCTCTCTCCTCTATTTAAACTTTAACAATACAGAACCATGCTGTGGAAGAGTTTGAGAAATACCTTCGTTAACTACTTCCAAATCGCGGCTCTGCCATAGATCACGTATAGTACTAGGAATTGAAACATTAAGCTGCTCGAATGATACCTGAAGCGTTAATGTTTCATCGCTAAGATTAAACAAAGCTACATAATGGTTACCTTGTTCATCCTCAGATGTCCAGATCGCATGCTCCTCATTTAGCGCTACCTGTCTGCCGCCCTTACCATAACGATGCAGATGAAGCACTTCCTTATTGGTCAATAAAGATAATGTCCAATCATCATTGTCCCGAAGTTCTCCTCCAAACATTAACGGGGAGCGAAAAATACTCCACAGTGTCATCATGGTGACCTGCTCGTCATGAGTAAACCGCGTGAACCGGTCTCCCCCGCCATCTACAGAACGAATGCCCAGATGACCTAACGGCAGCATGTCACAATCAGGCCAATGGCCCGGCTGAACATAAGGAGCCCATTTCTCACAGCGCTCAAACATCCCGCGCAGCAGATGCCAATGATCCCAGTAATCATCGGTCATTCTCCAAAGGTTAGCGTGTCCGGCTAAGTGTTCAGCCTCTTCCACTGGAGCAGGTCCAGGCGAAAGACTGAGCACCATCTCGCGACCACTGCGGTCAATAGCCTTACGGATCATAGCAACTTCTTCTTTGTGGTATCCATAAATGCGAGAAGCGGCAATATCATCCACTTTCACATAATCCACGCCCCAACTGGCATACAACTGGAACAGCGAGTCATAATACGCCTGACTGCCTTCTTTTGAAGCATCTACTCCATACATGTCCGTATTCCATGGACAAATAGAATTTGGGTGAGCCACATCGCGTGCGGTTTGCTCAGATCCTAGAATAGCACTGGCCGCATGAGCAGCCTGACGCGGGATTCCGCGCATAATGTGTATGCCGAATTTCAAACCCAATCCATGTACATATTCAGCGAGTGGCGCAAACCCTTTGCCTCCCGCTGCGGAAGGAAACCGGTTCTCAGCAGGTTGAAGTCTGGAGTACTCATCCATAACCAGCGGTACAAAGTTGCGATACTGCGAAGAATTCGCTCCAGGCTCATACCACTGAATATCCACAACTACATATTCCCAACCAAAGTCCTTCAAATGGGTAGCCATATATTCTGCGTTGCCTCTTACTTCTTCTTCATTTACACTGGCTCCGTAACAGTCCCAACTATTCCAGCCCATCGGGGGCGTAGCAGCTAACAAATTTTGTTTGATGATTTTCACGTCCTTTTCAAAAACTTAGTATTCACTCCCAGCGAGGTGCCGAGGGATAAGGGCAAGTAGAGTCCTGTAATCTCGTTCTCACCTCTACGAGGCAGCCACAATAACGGCAAGTGCTACCAAATTGCAGGCCAGAGCAATCTCGGCAATGTTCAATACGCTGCAAATATTGCTCCTCCGGCGCTAAGGGTCTTTCTCTAGTGGCTATTTCTATTAAACGCTCCAGTTTTTCTGGGCTTATTCTCATGTTCTCATCACAGCTTTTGCAGCGACGGTTTTTTTCTTGATTCTCTGACATGATATTATTCCAGAGTCAAGACTACTACAGAAGCAGGTGGAAGCTCGCAGCTCAGCTTTTCACCCGATAAAGATGCACCCTCAAAAGCTACTGGAGTAACTGTATCCGGTGCCTCAAACGTATTGTGCGCACCCAGCACGGAATGCGTTAAGATCTGACCTGTCACTTTGCTAAAGGTAACCTCTTCAATACCAATACTTAGCGATGCGCTGTCATTATGGCTCAAGTTACAGAGAGAAACATATACTTTGCCATTCGTATCGCGAGAAGCAGAAACGCTAATCTGTGGAATTGTTAGATCCCCAAACGTATAATCAGGGCTCTCAACAGTTACTTCAAGCAGTTCATTATCCTGATGCTCTTTGTACATTTCAAATACATGATAGGTAGGCGTTAGAATCATCTTGTCGCCCTCCGTCAGGATAAGAGCCTGCAGTACATTGACCACTTGAGCCAAATTCGCCATTTGCACACGACTGCTATGCTTTTGGAAAATATTCAGCGTTACCCCTGCTACCAATGCATCTCTGAGTGTATTCTGCTGATACAGGAACCCCGGATTCGTACCAGGTTCATTTAAGAACCAGGTTCCCCACTCATCTATAATCATTCCAACCCGCTTATCCGGATCATATTTATCCATTACCGCTGAATGTTTGGTAATCAGTTCATCCATATGCAAGGTTTTTTGCATAGTCTCAAACCATTCGGCTTCATCAAAACCTAAAGCGTAACGTTTCTCTTCCCAGCTTCCAGGAATCGTATACGAATGAAGACTGAGACCATCCATAAACCGTCCAGCTTCGCGCATTAGCACTTCTGTCCAATTATAATCATCAACGTTGGCGCCACCAGCGATTCTATAGATCTGATTTTCACCATAATTACGCACATATGTCTGGTAACGTCTGTACAAATCCGCATAATATTCTGGACGCATATTGCCGCCGCAGCCCCAGTTCTCATTACCTACACCAAAATACTTCAACTTCCACGGCTCTTCACGCCCATTTTCACGACGCCAATCCGCCATCGGTGATTCGCCTTCAAAGGTCATATATTCAACCCACTCCGACATCTCCTGAACAGTGCCACTGCCAACATTCCCGCAGATATATGGTTCACAATCCAGCAACTCACATAATTCAAAAAATTCATGCGTCCCAAAATGATTATTCTCGACGACACCGCCCCAGTGCGTATTCACCATCCGCTTACGGGTTTCTTTTGGACCGACGCCATCCTTCCAATGATACTCATCGGCAAAACAGCCCCCCGGCCAACGAAGGACAGGAATATTAACTTTTTTGAGTGCTGCTAGGATGTCGTTGCGAAAGCCCTTGGTGTTCGGAATCGGCGAATCTTCCCCCACATAGATCCCATCATAGATACATCTGCCCAAATGCTCGGCAAAATGACCATATAGATACTTGCTAATCATATTAATTCCTTTACCTGCATGTAGCTTGATAGTAGTCATCTATTCTCTTCTCCATTCTTTTGCTTACCCCAGATGGAAATTCCATTTTCATTTAATCCAGTAAATACAAGGGTCTGAGTTTCTTTCTCCCAATCCCATGACGGAAGCAATTGCACCTTCTCTATCCGGCCTTTACCCTCGACAACATCATTCCATACCAAGGTCAGAACTCTGCGTCCATCAAAAGACCAGCTTCCTTTTCCATTCGCACCTTCCAGCTTAAAGTCAGAGGATAGACTTATGAGGGCAGACTGAATCTGGCCATCCACTGAGGGGTCCATTACAATCCATTCCCACTGTCCTGCGATTAGCTGTTCTGGAATATCCTGTTCCACTTCACCCGCATACCGTTCTGGAGATACAACAGGCCAACCATCCTCTGTCCACAGAATTCGACGAACCTGTAAATAGGACCAATGTTTATCGATTTCACCACGTGCATGATGAACTATATAATAGCTGCCATCCTCATGAAGAACTGAGTTATGGCCGGGAGCAATCCAACCTGGATCTTGTCCAAAGCGATAGCCACCCAGTATTTTATTGCCGACCTCATATCGGGGTTGATGCGCACTATCAGTCATATCTCGTCCGTTATAATCCACATATGGGCCGGTAATAGTATCTGCACGAGCGACACGAACGTTATAATCCTCAAACAGGGAGTCATAGGAGACGAACAAATAGTATTTTTTGAATTGCTCGTTATACACTATGTACGGTCCTTCAACTGCTCCATCTTTAATGGTGTTATCCCGTTTAGCGATCAGCGTACCAAAACCTTCTTGCTTCGGTTTGCCCGTTTCCGCATTCAGCTCAATGATATGAATTCCACCAAAAAAAGAACCATACACCATCCACATCCGTCCATCTGCATCCGTAAGCACATTTGCATCAATCGCATTCAGTGAATCTTCAGCACGCGTCTGAATCACCACACCTTCATCGGTCCAAGGTCCCTCAATAGAAGATGAAGTTTGAAGTCCGATTAGCGATTGTCTACTTCCAAAAGATGAGGCCGAGTAATACATTCGATACTGATCACCGTATTTCACCACATCGGGTGCCCATAAATTAGTAGCCCCTGCCCATTCCTTCGCAACTCGGGGAATTCCCGGCAGCGCATAATGAACCCATTCCCAATGGATAAGATCCTGTGATTTTCGAACCATTACGCCTGGACGTAATTCTCCTCCGACTCTTATGTCGGTAGAAAAAACATAGTAACCCTCATCTGTTTTAATAATGCCTGGATCATGTGTGTTGTGAAGCGTCCATAAAGACTCAATATCAATCACTGATAGATCATACATTGGCATGTTCCCTGGGGAACTTGGAAAGACAAGATCTGTTGTTTTTTTTACCATTAAATTATCACCTCAGAAATAGCAACAGATTGAGCAGCAATAAATATTAAATTTAAAATGAAAAAATATGTATTCGCTTACAATATAAAATAACATATATAAAAAGCCTTGTAAATATATTTCTATAAACCTTTTCATATTTATATGAAATTAAACTCGAAATAAATGAATTATGGCGAAATAATCGTCTTTTTCTTTAGTTTAATCCTTTGTTTGTTTAAATTTTACTAAATTAAAAGAAAATCATGCCAAAAATCCCTCTTATATTTGACCATTCTACAAAATAAGGAAGTATACTTTATTTATATGCCTTATTAGTTTATAATTTTATAAAATAGTATAATTTATGACGTAATCGGAAGAAGGTATTGATAAAATGATCTATATTAAAGATTTAATGAGTGGATTAGAAATTTTCAAGGCACTAAGCTCAGAAATCAGAATCCTCATTTTAGAGCTCCTTGCCACCAATCAAGCCTTGAACCTGAATGAAATTGCCAAAAAACTGAACCTCAGCAACGGCGCCATTACCATGCATATTAAAAAGTTAGAAGAAAGCGGTCTCATTGAGATAAACACATCAGTGGGCAAACACGGTATTCAAAAGGTCTGCTATTTAAATAAGGACAAGCTTATTGTTGACCTTCGCAGCAAGGATGTTGATAATCTTTACGAAGTAGAAATTCAAGTAGGTCATTACAGCAACTATCAGGCTGTTCCAACTTGTGGATTGGCTACCAAAGATAGCATCATCGGGGATTTCGACGAGCCGCGTTATTTTGCAGATCCGCAGCGAATTGAATCCGAAATTATTTGGATGGCTGAAGGGTTCCTCGAATATAGAATTCCAAACTACCTTAAAGCCAACCAAACGTTCCGCGAAATTCAGTTCTCGATGGAGATCGGCTCTGAAGCTCCTGGGTCTAACGATAACTATCCGTCCGACCTTTATTTCTATTTAAATGGAATTGAAATCGGATTCTGGACTAGCCCTGGCGATTTCGGAGATACCCGGGGAACGTTTAACCCCGATTGGTGGCCTCCGCACCTAAACCAATACGGCATGCTGAAGCTGATCCGTATCAATAATGAAGGCAGCTTCATTGATGGCTGTCGGATTTCTGATGTGACCCTTGATGATATCCAATTGGATTACAAAAGTGAACTCACATTCCGTATCGCAGTAACCGACAAGCCTACAAACAAACGTGGACTCACGATTTACGGAAAACATTTCGGCAATTATAGCCAGGACCTACTGGCACGTGTGTTGTATGATGTACATGAAGTTGGAGAGGGCCTCCCTCGTAACGCTGTTATAATAGCAGAGTAACCAACCCTGATTTAAATAAAAAGACCCTAAATTCAGCTAACGCTGATTTAGGGTCTTTTTGAGCTTCGTATATTTTTTCGATATTGAACCATAATAACTTTGTCTCCCAAACCACCGAGAAGGAGTGTTTCGAATGCGTGAAGGTCTAATTCCCGCTGTTCTTGGAACCGTCGTAACCGCTTCTAGCGCCGCTTTTCTTGGAAGCAAGTATAAGATGGCAGCAACAGGCGTACTTGGATTTGGTCTGGCTCATGTCGTATTGGGTGCCATTGATCTGTTTGAGCATCGGTAAGGATTGGAAGATGCCGGGTGGTATGAACACTGCCCGGTTTATTTTGTATTTATTATGTTGGCGCAATTACAAGCTGCTCCAACGAATGAAGTCATAAAAACAGCGATTCTCCTGATATCGGAGAATCGCTGTTTATGTTTGGGTCGCTGGCTGGTTACTCCAACCTTGTCTCCATCATCTCACGTGTATCTCACGTGGCTTACGTATCTCACGTGGCTCACGGACCCAGATGACGTTATTTGCATATTTTTAGCCCTTGGAGCATGTTTTCGGACTCCAGTGACGCTATCCATTGGAAAATAACCAATATTGGACGTTTTTCAAGCCAATAGCTGCACTGGAGTCCGATAGCACCCAAAATATTGGAAAATGCTGCTTATAAGGTCCGCTGGGTCCGATAGCTAGTACTAATACGGATATCTGATGGTAGTTGTGCATGCATGTTGTTGGATAGTGAAAACCTACACGCATCCGTAAAGGGCGATGCATGAGCATTCGAGAGCGAGAACCTACACGCTTCCGCAAAGCGGCAATATATGAGCTTTCGAGAGCGAGAACCCATACGCTCACGCCAGCGGTAATGCATGAGCATTCGATAGCGGAAACACACTTGTTTCCGGCAGCGTCAACCTAGGTGCTTCCAACAGCAGTATTCCACTCGCTTCCGCCAGCAATCAGCTAAGGTCAAAAAAGGGGCTGTCCCAGCAGCTATTTTCATAGCTTATGGGACAGCCCCTCTTAGCATTTTGAATATTTATTTTATAGCTACATAAAATAATCGTTCAGCATCATCTTCTGCCTCTACCCACTCGAAATCGGCATAGATCTTCACATCACTAAACCCAGCCTTAAGCAGCTCTTCCTTCATCCAGTTAGGATCGTAGGCACGCTGAATATGGGTCTCTTCGAATCGGCGATAGCGATCGCTGTGTCCGTCTTCACGGGCAAAAATGGACAGATGATGTTCAATTTCGCGGCGTGGAACATCCATCTCACAAGTCCAAATATAAGACACAGATGGCTCGTCCAGAATAAAGGGCTGTTCTTCTTCATAACGAATTAGTGTGTTTGGATGATGCACATCGAACAGAAAGGTTCCGCCTTGCTTTAACCCTGCATAGGTACTGGCAAAAACAGCGCTGATGTCATCCTCTTCCAACACATAATTCAGACAATCACAAAAGGAAATCACAGAATCCACCAGCTCCGGAAGCTCCCATTCCTTCATGTTTTGTCTAATCCAACGAACACTGCCTTCACGCAAAAAGCGCCGTCCCTGGGGATGCTCCTCCATTTTGCGCTGTGCCACTGAGAGCATGTCAGAAGATAAATCGATTCCGGTCATATGATATCCTGAACCCGCCAAAGGAATTGTAATACTCCCTGTACCACAGCCAAGCTCGGCTACAGTTAACGGCTTGCCGTATTTACTCCATGCGGCTTCAGCAAAGGATATCCAATCTGGATACGGCATATCTGCCATAAGCTCATCGTATACATAAGCAAATTTCCCATAGGAAGACACAATTACACCGCTTTCTATAACAACATTTTATAAATTACGTCTATTGAATCGTAAGCTTAATCCGTCGTTTCTTCTTGCCCTTCGGTTGTTCCTTCTTCATTATCCTTAGCAACAAGATAAGTCCAATTCTCTTTTTGAGTAATATGGCCTTCCTTCATCAGCTTCCCAAGTGCACGCTTGAAGGCGGATTTACTGATTCCGAACCGTTGTTTGATAATATCTGGCGGCGTAGCATCCGAATAAGGCATCGCTCCACCTGGACGAGCATTTAAGAACTCCAAAAGTGCGGCAGAATCTACATCCATCCCCACTTCTTTACGGAGACCCATAGAAAGGTTAACACGTCCATCCTCACGGATATGAGAGACACGTGCTTCAAACTGCTCACCAAGACGCAGCAGACGGCTCCGCTCAGATGAATGGACCATACCGATAATCCCAAAGCCTAGAACACCCGCATCCACAAGTACAAAAGTACCCATTTGCAGCGGCTTATACACTCGGGCTGTTACAGTCTGTCCCATCCAAGATTCAGGTGCAGGCAGAGCTAGTGGAGCAAGCTCCTGTTCTCCGGCCAGCTTGGCACGCAGACGCCCCTGTTTATCATGCTCCATGATCGCAAACACATAGTCTCCAACCTGCGGACGCAGCTCTGGAAGTTCTGGAAGCTCACGAATAGGCAGCAGCAGCTGGCGTCCAAGGCCCATTTCCAAAAAGCAGCCCAGACGCGGATGAATATCAGCCACTTCCAATAACGCCATCTCGCCCAGCGTCAGAAATGGTTTTTTCATCGTTGCCGCAAGACGGTCCTCGGTATCAAAGAAAATGAAAACTTCAACTTTATCACCGGCTTTTACCTTCTCTGTCAGCTCCGTATAATGCAGCATAACATCTTGGTCTCCAGCATTTAAAAAGAATCCGTATGGGGAAACTTCCCGCTCTACATGAAGTGTAACCGTAGTTCCTGCAATCAGGCTCATACAGTCTCCACAACCTTGGCATCGGACCACAGACGCTCGATATTGTAATATTCACGCTCATCGCGGTGGAATATATGAACGATAACATCGCCAAGATCCATCAGCACCCAGCGTGCTGAATCCATGCCTTCAATCCCTTTGATGACTCCGCCTGCTTCATGAACTACTTTACGGACTTCGGTAGCGATCGCCTGTACCTGAATATCCGAGTTACCGTGACATACGATAAAGTAATCACTGATTGGTGAAACATTACGTAGATCTAGTGCCACGACGTTCATTGCTTTTTTATCTTCAACAGCCTTAAGAGCCAGTTCTAACAGCTTGCTTGGTTGTACACTCATATTTTATCCTCCAATATTCTAACTAAATCATTACGCGCCAGTACCGTTAAGGGGAAAATCACCCGGCGTTTCTCCAGTAACAAACTAATCGTAGAATCGAACCCAGCGACTAATCCTTCTTCCAAACTTACTTGTGCCTTCTCGCGTATCTTATCAACCCCGGGAAAATCACGCCCAGGCTCGATGTAGTCAGCTAGGCAGACGATTTTTTCAAGTAAACTCATGTCTTCACGGCCTGAGGTATGGAAACGAATCGCATTGATAATATCAGGATCCGTAATCCCATAGTCTTTCTCAGCTACAAAGGCGCCTACTTCCGAATGCCACATCTGCTTGTCATACACCAGAAGATCCAAATTCAATTGATTTTGTTCAATGATCTCCTTCATTCGCTCAACCGGCCAATACTTGGCCACATCATGCAGAATCGCTGCTGTCTCTGCACGTTCAGGGTCAGCACCATATTGCTTCGCCAGTTGAATAGATGTCTCCATCACGCCGAGTGTATGCTTCCAGCGCTTATCAGGCATCTGTGTGGAGACCGCCTCAATCAGCGCTTCGCGGCCGTATGCCATACAATCCACTCCTTTGAACATAATCGAACACTGCCTCTGGAACCATATAACGAATAGATTTACCTGCTGCCGCCCGTTCTCTTAACATCGTTGACGAAATATCAACCAGTGGCATATCTGCAAGCAATACCTTTTTTGCTATAAAGTCTGGCAATGCATCTAGATCAAGAGGTGTTCCCGGACGACCCACACCAATAAATGTAAGCCGCTGCACCAGTTCTTCAATCTCGTTCCATTTCGGCAAATACTGGACCATATCCGCTCCAATGATGAAATAAAGATCGAAATGCGGATACTCCTCTTGCAGACGTCTTATGGTCTCATAGGTATAGGAGACGCCACCTCTGACAACTTCCCAATCTAATGTGCAAAAAGCTTCGTGATTCTTCACCGCTTCCTGCACCATTGCTAGCCGGTCTTCTCCAGATACACCTGCCTCATGTTTATGAGGCGGGATATGTGAAGGCATAAACCATACCTCTTGCAGACCATAAGTATCTCTTGCGGCTTCCGCTGCCATCATATGACCGATATGAAGAGGATCAAAGGTACCTCCCATAATTCCAACTTTCAAGAGGACGACCTCCTCGGTAAGGTATACTTACAGCTATTAACGTGGCAGCTCAATGGTTTTATTATCACGTGATTCTTTGTATAGAACGACAGTCTTACCGATCACTTGCACAAGCTCAGAACCCGATTGTTCAGCCAGAGCAGCACCGATTTCCTTGGGATTCTCAATATTATTGCTCAGTATACTAATCTTCATAAGCTCGCGCTTCTCAATAGCTTCTTCAATATGGCGTACGAGGTGATCGTTTACTCCACCTTTGCCCACTTGAAAAATAGGATCGAGATGGTGCGCCAATGAACGAAGATACCGTGTTTGTTTACCAGTTAACATAAATGAATAACTCCTTAATTAACATATATTATTACCTATTATTACCCTAACTTAATGAATCCATTTCTTACTCATTTCCACCCAAACAATCCAGAATGGTCTGCCGCATGATTTCCGTAGGAGCAGGCTGCCCTGTCCAATACTCCAGAGCATAAGCTCCCTGATAGACAAACATACCAAGGCCTCCATGAATCATGCAGCCCCGTTCGAGTCCTTCCAACAATAGCCGCGTGCGCAGCGGATTATAAATCAGATCGCTTACGACCATTCCTTCACGAAGCAGTCCAGGATCTATCGGTGTCTCATCCATATGAGGATACATACCTACGGAGGTAGTATTGATCAACACGTCTACACCACTTAGCATTTCTGCTACTTCGTTCATGCTAATCCCGATGACATTCCCTTTGCTCCGGCACTGTGTCGCCAAGTCCTCTGCCTTCTCAGCGCTGCGATTAGCAATAATGATTGAAGAAGGTTTCTCTTGAAGTAGTGCGGCAACAATTCCTCTTGCTGCTCCACCGGCCCCGATAACCATAATCTTCGCACCAGACAAATCAGAAATAGCTTCCGCTTTGAGCGAACGCACATAACCGATTCCATCCGTATTATATCCGGTGAGCACTCCGTTATCATTAACAATCGTATTGACTGCACCAACGGCTACTGCACTCTCATCTAATACATCCAAATACTCCATCACCGCAACCTTATGCGGAATCGTCACATTCACTCCACGGAAACCAAGCGTACGGATCGCTTGCACCGCATCGCCCAGCTTCTCCGGGTGGATATGAAGCGGTACATAAGCACCCGGAATTCCCAGCGCTCGCAGCGCTGCTTCATGCATAATTGGAGATTTGGATTGTATAATAGGATCTCCCATTACACCGAGTAGAATATTACCGCTATTGTAGCCTTCGACTGCTGTTGTAGACAATAGATTATCCTCCCTCGTTAAATCATCGAAGGGCGGGTAAGCACCTTCACCCCACGCGGAACGTGAATGGCCACAACTGCACCTTCAGTTCCATTAACCTTAATCCAGCCCAGACCCGAAATGTACAGATCGGTTCGGCTGCCCCGATTAATCCGGAACTCATGCCGCTGCCAAGGTGGCAGCTTGTCCATCCGGTCACTTCCCGGTGGAGACAGCATTTCACCGCGATGATCCTGATAGAGGGAATCTGCGCGTTCCAGCTTCGTGCGATGGATTTTTAAAGTACCACTTATAAAGCAAGTGAAGGATTGATGCGGGCCTTGTACGAAATCAAAACGTCCCAGTCCACCGAAGAATAGAGTCTGTCCTTCGTTCAACTGATAGACTGTTGGCTTCAAAGGATTGGCAGGCATAACTGCATCCAGATCCTGACGCTCTACTAATTCACTATAACGCCAAGGATACACAATCCCTGGAGTATCTATAATGTAGTGGCCGTCATCCAATGGAATTTTGACCGTATCGAGTGTTGTGCCAGGGTAACGTGAAGTCGTTAACTCCTGCTCCAAATCGCTATAGTCCGAAATCAGACGATTAATAAGTGTGGATTTGCCCACATTGGTAGCACCCACGACATATACGTCACGTTGGCCGCGCAACTCCGTTACGGCTTCCAGCAAACGGTCAAAACCTTGATTGCGTTTCGCACTGCAAAGTACGATTTCAGCCGTCCGCAAGCCTTCCTCTTTACAGCGCTGCTGCATCCAGTTACGCAACTTGTTCCAGTTTGTAACTTTCGGCAGCAAGTCACATTTATTCACTGCAAGAATAACAGGGTTATTGCCAACAAAGCGCTGCAGGCCGGAAATCAGACTGCCTTCAAAATCGAAGATATCGACAATATGAATAACAAGCGCATTCTTCTCTCCTACTCCACTCAGCAGGCGAAGAAATTCATCCTGATTCACCGAAACAGATGAAGCCTCATTATAATTTTTAATCCGGAAACAGCGTTGGCAAATCACCGGGTCCCGTTCAAGTGCAACCTCCGGAAGGTATCCTGGTTGATCCTTATGCTCCGTCTGAAGCTTGATGCCGCAACCGCTGCACTTCTCAGGACGCCGTGTTTCGCTTTGTTCGTTCATTACTATTTTTCCTCCTCGTGCCACAATCCTTTTTTGCGAAGCCGTGTCAGAGCAACCCGCTCTACCCGGCGATTAAACCTTGTGCCGAACCCCTCATCCTTGACGGAGATTGGCAGTACCAAAACAGTATACAGGCCAAGGCGATTGCCGCCGTATACATCTGTAAGCATTTGATCTCCCACCACAATCGTTTGTTCAGGTGGCAGCTCCATCTGCTTCATCGCTTTGAGAAAAGGAGCATTACTCGGTTTACGAGCCTGGTGCACAAATTCAATATTAAGCGGTGTTGCAAAGCGTGACACCCGTTCCATGTTATTGTTAGATACGATGATGAGCTTAAAGCCCAGTTCCTTCACCTTTTCGAACCATAACAACAGCTCCGGAGTAGCCACAGGCGCTTTGGCACCGACCAGTGTGTTATCCAGATCCGTGATGATTCCGCGATATCCCTGTCTATACAGCTCGTCCAGAGCAATATCGAATACCGTATTCACCCGGAGTTTGGGAACTAACATTTCAAACAATACGTTCACCTCGATTTCATACAAAAAACTATAACATACTCCTTGCGCATCGCAAATAAATCTGTAGCTATACTTTCACGCAAAGTGTTATTTCTTGGATCTCATTTTTCTCCGCACCCACAAAGCTTCAGTATACACGCTCTGCCAGTCTTTGTCTTCAATAACCTCAGGGCTATATTTCGCCTTTTCGAACATTGCTAGTAGTGAGGATAGATGATCAGCCACTGCCGGACGTTCTCCACTCCAGCGATCTACGGCTTCACGCAAAGTTTCGTGCTCTTCTTTTAGCATTCCCTTGCGGTGCAAATACCTTACCCAACGCTCAGTTTCCGCCACTACTTTCTGATCTGGCGTTAAAGGCCGGCCATTGCGCAGCTGCTGCATGAAGAAGCGAAGCTTAAAGCGTCTATGCCAAACTATAAAAATCGTCCAGGACAGCAACACCGCTACAGCTGCCACAACAACCCAAAGACCTACATGAAACCCTTGATCTTCTTGTGCGTTATTCACAGGCGCTGGTGTAGGTTCTGCCTGTTCTTCTTGATCTTCTGACTCGACTTCAGGGGTTTGCTCATTCTGAGTTAAAAGCGGAATATTAAATCCAGGTGTAGCTTCAACTGGAATCCAACCATAATCACCAAAGTAAACCTCAGCCCAAGAGTGGGAATCCGCATTGGTAATTGTATAATTATTATTCACTGTGCCTGATTGCTGTTGTGCCGGATTCATTGGGATTTCTGGCTGTTCCCCAGGTGCGTACCCCTTAACCCATCGTGCAGGGATGTTCAGAGAGCGCGCCATAGTAACCAGTGCCGTAGAATAATAATCACAGTAACCTTCCTTTAACTCAAACAAAAACCCTTCTACAAAATCGTTGCTTGTGACACGTGATATATCTGGATTATTGGTATATGGAAAGGTTTGTTGTAAGTATTGTTGCAAAAGCGCTGTTTTTTCATACGGCGTTTTTCCTTCAGCCGTGATTTCCTCAGCCAGCTCCCTGACTCTTTTAGGAAAATCGTTAGGCAGTTGAAGAAACATTTTCTCCAAATCGTTCCCTTTATATAGCTCCTCATACGTCTTTGTTGTCAATTCTTGAACAGGAATTACAGGAACCTCAGACGTCACCTCAAAGGTAGACGGATAAGCGAGTTTCTTCCCATCCACATCCCAGATCAGCTCGCTGTCCCGGCTTCTCCAGGAGAGTCCATTTCCAGCTTTTTCCCCATTTAAAGAATCCACCGAAGATACTGAATAAGTGCCAAACAGCACAGGAAATTCATTATTATTAAGCACGGTTACTGTTTGTTTCAGTGTTCGTGTATTCACTTTAGAACCCACACTGCTCTCTAAAGATTCACCTACATCCACCGCTTCTAGAGGTCCCCGATTTAACCGATCTCTATCGACCCAGCCTCTTCCGGAATATAATCTGCGCGTTTCTCCCCGCATATAAATACGCAAATCAGAAACCACTGTCATCACCGGTGTATAATCGAAGGTAAAGCCGCCGCCTAGTTGATCATCATTCAGACTGTAACCTGACGAAGTATTGTTAGTAGGGGAGACAGAACCCATCTCAGATTTCGTGGTCCCAACTGTGCCCTTCCCAGAAGACTTCCCAATCCCATTCCATTCTTGCCAAGCGGTATAAGGATCGGTTAGGGTAGGCCTTACCCCAGGCATATTCACTCCAATTAGGATGACCAAAGAGAAGACGATGGCAATATTAATGACAATTTTCGTGGGATATTTCAGCAGATGCACCCAACCACGCGGATAATGTAGCTGGAAGCTTCTCAGATGATGGCTGACCAGCCAGCCCATCCCCGCAAATACCGTCCAGGCTACTTCCTGCCACAAAACGATAGATGTAAAGGAATCCAAGGCAGCAAAAGCCACTATGTTCATTCCTATAAACCATAAAATACGTCTTTTTGAGGATGCCCACCAAGACGACAACAGCAGCAGGGCTGAGGCCCCGAGAGCAAACCAGATATAGGGCACCATATGAACTGCAATATCCTGCAGTCTGTCCGGGAGGGTTGTTGCCCAAGGATCAGCGACGTATATACCATAATTGATAAGTATACGATAAACGATATAAATAATAGCTGCCGCTTCAATAAAGAGCCTTATTTGAACTTTAACAGGAATTATGATTTCCATAACAGTGATCGTTATTAATGCAGCCCACACAACAGCAGTTGTCTGTCTTAACCAGATAGGCTCCGTATAAGAGACCCACTGGTGGGCTATAATCAAAAGCCACAATAGACCTAAAGAACGGTGCCAGGAGAATTTCATCTGATTCCACCAGTTTTTCATATCAGACTTCCCCTCCTAATACTATGGGAAGCTCTTGCAGTGAATTAATGCTGTAGCCTGTAATCCCCCGAGATCTTAGAACGTCTGTCCAATCTGTGCTGCTGTTCGTTTCTGATAAATTCCCTATATGAATGTGAGACGGAGTCATCCCTCTGCTGTCAGCCCAACGTAATGCATCCAGTACAGGTTGGCCACTTTGAGGACTAATTAGCACGAAGTATGAGCCTTTAGGGAACATACGATATCCTTTTTCCAAACGGGAAATGAGTGGACCATGCCCTTCGGCGTTAAGATCGATCAAATATTGAATCATTTTCTGACGTTCAGCAGCACCTTCAACTGGTGCAAATACCTTCGTGGTCTTATCCAAGCAGCAAAGACCGATCCCTATCCGCTCTCGAATACCGAATCCAAGAAGTGAAGCTGCTACAGAGACTGCGAGTTCAAATTGATTCGAATTCATATAAGCAGAAGCAGAGCCGTCCAGAACTAGAATGGTTTTGGGAATCGACTCATGCTCGAACTCTTTGGACTTCCACGAGCCTGTCTTTGCCGTTGCATTCCAATGTATGCGTGTTAGGCGGTCGCCGTATACGTAGTCGCGTACACCGTTAATTTGGGTGGTCTCACGACGTGATTGAACAACAGAGGTCTGTGGTCCAGAAAGACGGGATTTTCTTTCATATAACTGCCAGCGCGGAACATAGATTGCACGAGGCAACACCTGAAACTGTCCTTCAGCCAGAAAAGTACCTTTATGCTCGACAAGGCCAAAAATATCTTGGCTGATGATATCCGTATCTGAAAATGTATAAGTGCCCCGCTCCAGAACCGGTGTCTGAAACCGCAGTTCCCCATGCCCTCTGAGGCTAGGAATCAGGCTTTCCTCAAATACCCATGATTCGCCATTATGCCGTTTCAGAACTTCCCTTACAACCACATAAGGTAAAGGCAAAATCCCCGGGATTGTGACCTTCAGACCTACACGAAGATACCCACCGGCAGAGAGCAAATCTCCCTTATCCTGTTCGGCATAAAAACCGCGAACACCCTTAGCCCGTCGAACGCCTCCTAAACCTCCAGCAATCAGATATGCAATAAGTACAGAGACCATAATAAACAACATAAATGCAGTTTTGCCGCCCTGAAATAGTACATATAAGAGAGTAATACTCCAAATTACAAGGATGCTGGCGAATTTGGTAGGCTGAATGTGAGCTGCCACCGTAGACAAATAACGTCTCATATTATTGCCTCATCGTAACAGGCACATGAATGCTCTGCAGAAGCTTTTGAAGCAGAGAATCTACGCTAATATTATCTAGGCGCGACTCTGGACGCAGCAATATACGATGACCCAAGGCAAATGGAGTAAGCACCTTTACGTCATCCGGAAGAACATAATCCCTTCCCTGTAGGAAAGCATAAGCTTTACAAGCCAGCATAAACGATAACGAAGCACGTGGACTTGCACCTAGCAATACAAGCGGATGCTCTCTTGTCTGGCGTACAATATCTAACAAGTAATTCAGTACAGGATCACTCATATAAATCTCACGAATCTCCTCTTGAATACTAGCGATCTGCTCCATACTAGTGACAGCTGTAAGCCTGTCCACTGGTTGACCTTCTTGATGGCTCAACAATAGATTTTTTTCGGTTGCTGCATCAGGATAACCAAGACTAATTCTTAGCATAAAACGATCCAACTGAGCTTCCGGCAGCGTGTAGGTTCCCTCAAAATCTATCGGATTCTGGGTGGCGCACAACATAAATGGATGCGGAAGCGGATAGGTCTCCCCATCTACGGTTACATTACGTTCCTCCATCACTTCCAGAAGGGCGGATTGTGTCTTTGTCGTGGCTCGGTTAATTTCATCAGCCAGCAGGATATTCGTCATCACCGGACCTGGGCGGAAATGAAACATCTCGTCCCTCGGATGATACACAGATACACCGGTAATATCACTCGGAAGAATATCCGGATTACATTGTATCCGGCGATACTCCCCGGACATTGATCTGGAAAGTGCGCGAATAAGCTGGGTCTTTCCTGTTCCCGGTACATCCTCGATCAGAACATGACCACCGGCAAGCAGCGCTGTTAGCAGCAATTGTATTTCAAATGATTTTCCAAGTATGCAGGATTCTAGATTATTACGGACAGCATTCATGATGTGCATTGATTCTTGACGAACGGGCATATATGATCCTCCTAGGTCAGAATAAGCAGTAATATTTATATTTTACATGATTAGGGGACCCAAAGTACATTGTTGAAGCTTACGAAGTGTAAACAAACCAAAAACCCGCAGGACACAATGTCCCGCAGGTTCTAATCTAAAGCGCTAGAATCCCATTATCCTTTAGGCCGGACAACCAATGCAGCCAGGAAAGAGAACACAATCGCTGACGAAATCCCTGCGCTCGTGATATCAAAAATCCCTGTAACTACACCGATCCAGCCATCCCGTTCCAGCTCTGTCAATGCCCCATGGACCAAAGAGTTACCGAAGCTTGTGATTGGAATGGTTGCGCCTGCACCCGCAAATTTCACAAGTGGATCGTAGATGCCAAAAGCATCAGCAATCGCTCCGGCTACAACTAATGTACTCATCGTATGTGCAGGTGTCAGCTTCAATACATCAAACATCAGCTGGCCTATAACGCAAATGGCTCCTCCGATCAGAAAAGCCCATAAGTAAATCATCATCAAACTCCACCTCCACTTTCTATAGCAACAGCATGAGCCACACACGGAATGCTCTCTCCCTGCTGGTATGACAATGGGGATAATAAGGCTCCAGTTGCCACAATCAGCACCCGTTTAAGCTCACCTTTTTTAATACGCTTGAGTATATGACCATAAGTCACTACCGCGGAACATCCACAACCACTTCCTCCGGCGATCACATACTTCTGTTTCTCCAAATCGTAGATAAGCAAACCGCAATCATCAAAGGTTGTTTGCTCCATTGGAATCCCTTCTTTAGCTAATAAGGTTTTCGCAATGGGCAAGCCTACAGATGCAAGATCGCCTGTTACAATTAAGTCATAATGCCCGGGGGATAGTCCGGTATCCCGAAAATGCGCAGTGATCGTATCCGCCGCCGCCGGTGCCATCGCTGTTCCCATATTAAAAGGATCTGTCAAACCGAGATCCATTATTCGTCCAAGGGTAGCCGAGACCACTACCGGATTGTTGCCAGTCCCATCATTCTGACCTACTACAGCACAGCCCGAGCCTGTGACCGTATATTGCGCTGTTGGCGGCTTCTGTGAACCGTATTCGGTAGGATAACGGAATTGCTTTTCCACCGTACAGTTATGGCTGGATGTTCCCGCGAGCACGTATTTGCTCCCTCCGGAATCAACGATCATAGAGGCAATCGCCAGGCTCTCCATGGAAGTGGAGCAAGCACCAAAGACTCCAAGATAAGGCACACCTAATTTTCTTGCCGCGAAGGAGCTGCTGATAATCTGGTTCATCAAATCTCCGCCAACAAAAAACTCCAGCTTCTCCTTATCGAGGTTTGCATTAATCAGTGCCAGTAGGGAAGCTTTTTCGAAAAGAGCCCGCTCGGCCTTTTCCCATGTTTTTTCTCCCATTTCCAGGGAGTCAAATATAAAATCAAAATCTGACGTTAATGGACCCTCTCCCTCTTCAGGCCCCACTACAGCGGAAGAGCCTAAAATAACGGGACGGCTCGTGAACTCCCAAGTCTGACTGCCAAGCTGTTTCATGTATGTGCACCTCCACCTACGCCTAAAAAGAGATAGACGATACCAATTATGAAAGCAGCGACAGCACCAAATACGATGACTGAACCCGCCAGCTTGAACATATTGCCACCCACACCGAGCACAAGTCCTTCCGCACGGTGTTCCAGAGCTGCTGAACACATACTGTTCGCAAAACCAGTAACCGGAACCGCAGTTCCTGCACCGGCCCATTGGGCCATTTTGTCATAAACGCCAAAGCTGGTCAGAATTACAGAGAGTAGAATCATCGTCGCTACAGTTGGACTTGCAGCTTCTTTGGAGGTCATATCGAATATGGCCATATAAGCCTCCTGAATCCCTTGTCCAATTACACAGATTAGGCCGCCAGCAAGAAATGCTCGCACACAGTTTTTGAATACGGGCCTAGCGGGTACAAAGGGCTTGGACAATTTCTCGTAATCTTGCGGGGTCAGGGTATCAAGCTTCAGCTTGACACCCGATTTTTTCGTTTTCGCCGGCATTGAGAGCACCTCCTGAAAGTTAGGCGAAGGGGGCTGACAAGCATCATAGTAGTACTCACTTTGAGCCCCTCAAGTTGTTTCTTCGCTTAGAAGTTTTCCTTATTGTTTGCCATACCCCGCTTCGTTATGTCCCTCCAATTCAGGAAAAATACAGTAACACAACTATCAGCAGCAGGAACAGCACAAGAATAAGCACCGCTTCCTTTTCCAGAGAGTTGTGGCGCCAGTAACGTCTGCGCGCTCCGCTAACCTTTAGGTTTCTTTTGGAGTATCCTCCCTGCACCCTTCTTTTGGGTACACTACCTGCTACCCTCATTTCCTTCGCATCCTTTCTAAAGCTCCTGCCACCAGAGCCCCTATTGCATTGTATTCGCGGAGCGTTCACCGGGTGTTCATTTGTCTCTTTAGCATGGACAAGTGAGCTCACAATGTTCATACTAAGTGGCAGGAAGAAATAACGTTGTCGTCCATTTTGGATGGCAACCGTTTCTCGTAGAACTATAAGGATGATGTATAACGCAAAGCTTATACGTCCTTATATTTTAATAAAGGAGTGATTTCAAATGAATCAAGAAACATTGGATCTATTCAAAACACTTACCGAATTCCCTGCAGCCCCGGGCTTTGAGCGCGAACTCCGCGCTTACGTCAAGGATGCTATGACACCTTATACCGAAGAGTTCGTGCAGGATCGTCTCGGAAGTCTGTTCGGCGTATTGCGCGGTGAGGAAAACGGGCCAAAAATTATGGTCGCTGGACATTTTGACGAAGTGGGCTTTATGGTCACCGGAATTACTAACACCGGGATGATTCGTTTTCAACCGCTAGGCGGCTGGCTTGCTTCTGCTGTTGCTTCCCAGCGTCTCCAAATCATTACACCAAAAGGCACATTGACTGGTGTTGTTGGCAGCACCCCTATCCATCTACTAAGCGCTGAAGAACGCGGCAAGACGGGCGAAATCAGCAAAATGTATATTGATATCGGTGCAGACAGCCGTGAAGAGGCAGAAAGCTTTGGCGTCAGACCAGGTCAACAAGTACTGCCAATCTGTCCGTTCACCCCGCTTGCCAACCCTAAAAAAATCATGGCTAAAGCGTGGGATAACCGTTACGGCGTAGGTCTCGCCATTGAGCTGGTTAAATCATTACACGGCAAAAAGCTGCCTAATACTGTTTATGCTGGAGCTACCGTACAAGAGGAAGTTGGACTTCGTGGAGCACGTACAGCCGCTAATCTTCTGTCCCCAGACATCTTCTTTGGCTTGGATGCGAGCGCTGCTGCTGATATGACCGGTGATAGCCAAGCCTTTGGCCATTTGGGTAAAGGCGCTCTCCTGCGCATTTTTGATCCAACGATGGTTACACATCGCGGCCTGATCGAATATGTACAAGACACAGCGGATACTCACAAGATCAAATACCAGTATTTTGTCTCCCAAGGTGGAACAGATGCAGGTCAGGTTCATGTAAGTGGAATCGGCGTTCCTTCCGCAGTCATCGGAATATGCTCCCGCTACATTCATACCGCTTCATCAGTTATTCATAGCGATGACTACGAAGCTGCTAAAGAGCTGTTAGTTAAACTCGTAGAAGGCCTCGACCGCACTACACTGCAAACGATTATCGAGAACAGCTAGGTTCTTATTTTTAAAAGAGCAGCAATCCTTTTTGAAGGATTGCTGCTTTTTTTTGGGGTCGTGGCTTACGGACCTGTGTCACTTGCGCCCCAGTGGTGTTTACAAACCCCGATATTACTTCTAAAAAACAATTGTGCTTATGCTTATGAACCCCATTGCCCGCTGATCCCGCTATAGGTACTACGACGGACCCATGATGCTTACGAACCCACGTTGTTTATTGTTTATGTCCCCCAAGTTGCTTGCTAACGCACCCATGTTGTTTACTATTTACGCCCCCAATGTTGCTTCCGAACCCAGTGACACTATTCCATAGAAATGGGCTCATAATTGGTGTCATTCATGCTAATAGCGACTATGGTGTCCGATACTCCTCCAAAAGTGGCATATTTCTGCGTTTAAGATCATCTGTGTCCTATAGATACTCCCCTATCCCCCGTCCCATATAAAAAAAGCACGCCTCACGGCGAGCTCCTTGACCATTCTCAGACAGCTATATCAACTCATATCCAGTGGCACTTTCCACGAAGGTATCGGGAAAGCCTCATCCAGCTTCCATCTTTCTTCTTCACTCAGCGTAATTAAACCTGCAGCAGCATTCTCAATTACATGCTCACGTGAAGAAGCTTTCGGAATCGTAATAATGTCCTCCTCGCGGATCGTCCAAGCTAACATTATTTGCAGTGGTGTTGCGTTATGAACACGGGCAATTTCCTGAACCGCCTCACTCTCAATAACCCCTTTGCGGAGCGCGCCTGCTTGTGCAAGCGGAGAGTACGCCATTACGGGTATGCGGTGACTTTTCTGCCATGGCAGCAATTCAGCTTCAATGCCTCTCGACCCTAAATGATACAGCACCTGATTCATAGCACAGTGAGTTCCCCCAGCTATACTAAGCAGCTCTTTCATATCGTCAACATCAAGGTTCGATACACCCCATCTTGCTATTTTACCTTGAGAGACCAGTTTCTCCATGCCTTCCACAGTCACTTCAAGCGGAATATCTCCCCGCCAGTGCAGTAAATAGAGATCCAGATGATCCGTATTCAGTCGTTGCAAGCTTTCTTCACAGCTACGCATAAGATTCTCGTTGCCGGCATTATGTGGGTATACTTTGGACACCAGGAAAACGTCATCCCGAATTCCTTTAATAGCGTCACCTACTAAAAGCTCTGAGTTTCCTTCCCCATACATCTCAGCCGTATCTATCAAATCCATGCCTAGTTCCACGCCTAATCTAAGAGCAGCAATTTCTTCCTCTCTACGGGAAACATCATCACCCATATTCCAAGTTCCCTGTCCTATTCTAGGCAGAGAGGTACCATCTGGAAGAAGCATGCGGTTAGCTCGGTTTACTTTCACAATTTCAGCCAAATGCTCGATTGAATCCTTAGTCATTGTAAAAATCTCCTTACCGATAAATTGTATACTTACTTTATACGACCTTTATGACCCTTTCGAAACATCTGAATCGTGTCTAATTTATAACTTATCTTTCCTTTAGGAGAGAAAAAGCAACAAATTGATTGCTAACTACGCTATCAACTTCAGCCCCACTGCGGCTCCCAGTATCATAAAAATACAGATAACCCGCAGCCAATCTTTGGCCTCTCCATATAAAAGCATCCCCAAAATCGCCCCACCAGATGCACCGATCCCCGTCCATACCGCATAAGCTGTACCCATAGGCAAACTTTTCATTGCAAATGATAGAAAAAGAAAACTTCCCCCAAAACCAAGGAAGAGCAGCAAAAACGACTGCAGATTCCGGTGTTTATTCAACCTGTTGATCATAGCCACTCCGAACATTTCAAACAATCCAGCAACAACCAAAAATGCCCATGCCATTTAAGACTCCCCCTTTATTTCAGTTTCTTTGATATCTTTGGTTTCGTTAGTTACCATTTTCAGACCTATTACTCCTGCCAGCAAAATAACCACCAGTACCAGCTTCATTAGCTTGAAGGGTTCACCGAATAAAACCATGTCCGCAATGACTGTTCCTGCCGTCCCCAGCCCAACAAATACAGAATATACGGTACCCACCGGTAATTTACTGCTTGCTGAAATAATGACATAGAAACTTATTATTATGGCTACAACTGTGATCAGCCACTCCCACACGCTTGAAGCATGCTTTAGACCTATGACCCACATGACTTCGAAAATCGCAGCGCCAACTACCTTCAGCCACTCTGAATTCTTTTTCATTTCAAGCCCTCCTTCAATTCACCCTATCTTATGATTGCCCACGGACAAACAAATAAGCCCGGAAGGTCATCGCCAAATGGCGATACCTCCCGGGCTTTTATCCCTCCGTGTAGACACAAACTTAATGTTCGTGCGTTTTCCCTCGGACCAGACCAGCTGTGCACTCGCTGCGGAACCCTAGAAAACAAATAAATGATTAAGTTACATCGTATGGTAGCAAATCGGGCGTATAAAAGCAACCTTTTCTATTCCGAGAGTAATTAAATCATAGTATAAACTTCCATAAAATTATAAAATAGATATAAATTTCATTCGATTATCTAGGAAAAGAGGTTAATTTATGTTTCATTCCAGACATTTTAACTGCGTCCCTCTAGTGGAAGGCATTTATTGCCTTGAAGCGAAGGAGCAAGGCGGAGCCATGAGCAATGCCGGTTTGATAGATATGGGTGATTACACATTAATCTTTGATACATTCAACACTCCACAAGCTGGCAAAGATCTTAGGGATGCCGCTCTGTATTATTTTAATAAACCTATCAAATACGTCATCAACAGCCATTGGCATGGAGACCACGTTAGAGGGAACCAATTCTTCTCGGAAGAAGTAATCATATCCTCCAGTAGAACTAGAGAGCTCATGATAAAAACTCAAACCGACTGGCTAGCCCGAATGAAGAAACTGCTTCCTAATCTTGATGAGGATCTTAATAAGCTTAATACCTCTCTCGAGCTCGAACTGAACGATTCCAAACAACGAGAGCACCTTTCGCAAATAGGTTATTTACAAGAAATCAAAGAGTCTATACTAACGCTTGAAGTAACGCTTCCCCAACTAACTTATGACCGCAAAATGACCATACATGGCTCGGCTAGATCCGTTGAGCTCTTATCGGTGGGTGCTGCCCATACGGAATGCGATTCTATTCTATTTTCTCCTTCCGATTCTTTAGCTTTTGTTGGAGATATTGTCGCTGTTGATAATCATCCATTATTAGTAGACGGTAATCCCTTATCCTGGTTGGAGGCACTTACTTATGTCGAGCGCTTAGATGTGAACATAATTGTTCCCGGTCACGGGCCCGTTACTCAAAAACATTATCTACAGCAAATAAAACGGTATATAAATGATATAATCCATATTAGCGAATCATTGATACACGAAGACATGAATGTGAATGTGAACCATATAGAAATTCCTGAGCCTTATCTGGGCTGGAATTATGGGAGTATTTTTTACAGAAATCTTGAGTTTTTGACGAAAGCAGCTAATAACTAATTTTTGGAGTTGAAGGGAGAGGTTCGTTATGGTTTTTGGGATACTATTTGTAGGTGTCGCTGTATTTATTATTATACAAGCCGTTATACGGAATGGCTCGAGCTCGAACAGAAGTACCTTTGATAGAAATAGGCAAAATGATGCCGCCAACATGTCTTTTATGGCTGCCAGTCATCCGGATCTGCTGGATCCAAACCACTCTAACCACTCTAATCATTCGAACCACCATAATCACCACGGAGATCACTCACATCACCATTCTGGACCTGACAGCGGGGGGCATAGCTGGGGTGGAGACGGCGGACATAGTGGCGGTGGAGACTTCGGTGGTGGAGATGCTGGCGGGGGCGGTTGTGATTAGATGAAAAGAAACGAAAAGGACATCCCTGATCTTTCAGGAATGTCCTTTTTTTAATACTCATTTATGATACTGAGAATTTCAGCTTGAGTTTGGCTTAATAACTTTTCGGCACTGTGCGGATGGATTGGTTCGCTCCAAGCGAAGCCATCTCCTTCGTATCTAGGAATAAGATGCATATGATAGTGAGTCAGGTCGTTAAACTTCCCACCATTTTGGCAAATGCTGATGCCATCAGGTGCAAACAAAACCTTCAGGACAACTGATAGCTTCTTTGAAGCGTCCATAATCGCATACGATGTTTCTGAATCGATATCTTCGAGATCCCAATAATGCTTTTTAGGGAGAATTAAGAGATGTCCTTCGTTAAATGGAGCAATGTCGAGCACACAAGTTACAATTTCATTCTCGTATACTACGTTTACGTTAGGCTCAATCCCGTTAGCGATCCGACATCCCAAACAATCCATACAGGCACCTCTCCATCCAAAGAAATTAAGAGCGCTCTAGCTTATCTTATTGATTAAATTGAAAACGGCTAAGCAGTACCTCACCATTAAAGATGAGATAAACATCGGTAGTTCCAGATTCCACGGATACTTCACCAGTAAGTGTGTTCCACTGCTGCAACACGCCACCCGATGGTACAGTCACAGATCCAACCATTGTCCCTGCTGGGCTGCCCGTTCTAATCTCGAGGGTGCCACCTTTTGCAGAGGATACCAAGGCTTCAAAAGCTCCTGCCCCTTGCTCGAACAATACATCTTTAAAAGCGATCCAAGCGCCATCTTTTACCGGATGTATGGAAGCACCGCCTGCTTTGCACTCGTCCAGATATACGCCTTCGTAGTCATCGTAATTCTCTGCTTTGGTATTGATATACAGATTACGCGACGGAATAACGTCCCCTTGAACCGATAGTTGAGCGGATAATTGGATATCAGCAGATGAACGGCCGATCAGAACCATGTACTCTCCATTTTCCACGCAATATTGCTCACGGGTAACATCCCAGAATGCCAGCTCGGCAACCGGCAACGTAAACTCTATGGTTTGCGATTGACCTGCGGTTAGGTTTACTTTTTCAAAACCCTTCAACTGTTTAATCGGACGTTTCACCCGGGAATTCAGAGCTTGCACATATAGCTGCACCACTTCGTCCCCATCAACAACGCCTGTATTCTCTACTTGAACGGAAATTTTAAACGTGTCATCCGCTTGCAGCTCCTTAGCACTTAGGCTTAGGTTGCTGTAGGAAACTTGGGCATAACTTAAGCCGTGTCCAAACGCATACAGTGGCTCTCCGTCAAAGTACATATATGTTCTTTTGCCTTTGATAATATCATAATCCATCAGCTCAGGCAGCTGTTCTACAGAACGGAACCAAGTCATGTTCAGCTTGCCGGAAGGACTGTAATCGCCGAAAAGAACTTCTGCCACCGCATTGCCCAGCTCTTGTCCACTGTGGGAGGTATACAATACAGCCGGGATGTTCTCGTCAATCCAAGTGGAAGTTATCGGGTAACTGCCGACAATGACTACAACTGTATTCGGGTTCGCTTCATAGACAGCCTTGACCAGTCGCTCTTGCTCCTCTGGAAGCACAATATCCGGTCTGTCGATTTCTTCTTTTCCGTTAAGGAGTGGATGGTTGCCCACAAAAACCACAGCGATTTCCGCAGCCTTGGCAGCTTCTACTGCAGCCTCTATGCCGTTAGTTACGATGTTCTTTTTGAAAAGACGTGCTTCCGCATTAGCATCCTGATCTGCCATCTGTAGCGTTCCATCTTCCGGATTCACCGAGATCATTTTATCATTCCAGGTCCGCAAAGATACCGTATCTTCGCTTTCCGGAACGATGTTAATCGATTCTTTTACAAACCAGCCGTAAATTTCATCAGCAGATGCTGTGAGAGTCTCTGCTTCGCTTAAAGTTACATACTGACCGCGACTTGTCGCCTTCAGAGTATTGCTAGTCCAGCCCCAAGCTGTATGTTGGAACAATTCTCCGTGCTCTGCTATGTCATGCTGTACAGCCAGTCTTCCGTCCTCACCTGTGATTCCGATAGCTTGGCCGTTTGCAGCTGAAGTAAGAATGATCTGATCTGCGCCACTCTCAAAAGTAACGTGTTTACCAGGCAGCTTTTTGCTAACACCCTGCAAAGGAGTCACTCCATAAGGTAATGTGCCAGAATACCAATCTCTAAAGGCTTCATCACCAAGCGGACCAATAATCGCCAATTTGCTCAGACTGCTTTTGTTCAATGGCAATGTGCCTTGTTCATTCTTCAACAATACTATAGATTGTTTCGCAGCTTCCAAAGAGAGTGCCGTATGTTTTTTGCTAAGAATAACGGAATCGTCGATTGCATCGTATGGGTTCCCCTCAGCCGGATCGAACTCTCCCAGACGGAAACGAACTCTGAAAGTGTTGGCAAGCGCACGATCCAAATCTTCCTCTGCTAAGAGGCCTTGGTCTAGCGCTTCGTGAAGAACCTTGATTGTCTCTGCGGTTTCTTCTGTTACGCTGTCAATTCCATTTTTGATAGATTCAGCCATCGATTGTGCAAAAGATTCATAATACTTGTGGTCCTTCACGATCCCAAAAAGATCGCCGGCATCGCTTACAATAAAGCCATCCATTTCCCATTCGCCTTTAACCACATCCATTACTGCCGGATGAAGAATAACAGGCACGCCATTCACCGAGTTATAAGCGGTCATCATGGACTGTGCGCCACCTTCTTGAAAAGCAGGCTTAAACGCTTCCAGATAATACTCCCGCATATTTCTCGGATCGATGCTCGCGGAGCAGTTCCCGCGTTCAATCTCATTATTGTTGCCGAGGAAATGCTTCAGCGTTGCTACCGCTTTCAAATAGACCGGGTGATCACCTTGGATTCCCTGCACTAGTGATGTGCTGAGTCGGCCGGTCAACTCTGGATCTTCACCGTAAGCTTCCTCGGTTCTTCCCCAACGCGGGTCACGTTCCATATCCACAGTTGGCGCCCATAACGTCAGACCGTTCACCGTTGGATTCTTTTTGTAAAAGGCTCTAGCTTCATCTCCGATGGCCGAACCAATCTCCTTCAGCAGCTCTGGATTCCAAGTACAAGCCAGTCCGCTTGGCTGAGGAAAAGAAGTCGCTTTTCCAAGCCAAGAAATCCCGTGCGCCGCTTCCGTACCATGCTTGTAGGCCCCAACACCCAAACGCTCTATGGCAGCTTGATACTGAGGCATCAGGCTTACTTTTTCATCAAGTGTTAGTCTGGAGATCAGATCCTGCACTCGCTCATTTAAAGGTAAATCAATCTGTTGAAATGGATATTTAGCTATATCTGTTCCCATCAAAATCGCTCCTTCGTCTCTTGTTGATAGCGGTTTCATTCATTCCCGAGGACAATCCTTCAAAAAAACTCCTATACGTCCTATCCATCTAATCATAGAAGATTCCCCTCCTCCGCAACACCTTAACAATCTAAATAGAAATCAGGTCATAATTAGAGATTTAGGGGGATGATGTGAGTACGTAGGTTTGCTCGTTATTCGCTCCATCTCCACAATCTACGGGATTTATACCGTTTATTTGCTCACTTCCCACTCCACGCCCACAATCTACGGGATTTATACCGTTCATTTGCTCACTTCTCGCTCCACGCCCACAATCTACGGGATTTATACCGTTCATTTGCCCACTTCCCGCTGTACGCCCACAATCTACGGGATTTATACCGTTTATTTGCCCTATTCTCGCTGCACGCCCACAATCTACGGGATTTTTACCGTTCATTTGAAGCTAGAATAAAAAGTGGACAGTAGTTAACAGACTGGCGATAATGAGTCCACGGAGGTGTGTTCACATGGGAGAACATCGACAACGGTATAACGAAGAATTTAAAAAACAGACAGTGCAGTTCATTCAAGAGCAAACAAAGACAGTGGGCGACTTGGCGGAAGAGCTCAACATCCCAAAAAGTACCCTGCATCAATGGATGAGCCAGTATCGAGAACTAAAGAATGAACCGGCAGCTAGCGTGGATCGAGTACGGGAACTCGAGGCACAGTTGAAAGAAATGAGCCGTCAACTTCAAGAAAAAGATAACAAGATTGCCGATGTGGAAGAGGAATTAGCGATCGTAAAAAAAGCAGTGCACATCTTCAGCAAACCAAGGAACTGAGATTCCAGTTTATTGAAAAACATCGCTCCGAGTTTCTCTTGGAGAAGATGTGCATGACCCTACATGTGTCACGGAGCGGGTACTACAAGTGGCGGACAGAAAAAAACAGTACGCATATGCTTCGTAAGGCTGCGATAATGAAGCGAATTCAGTATCATTTTGCAGACCATCAAAAGCGGTATGGGAGTCCGAAGATCACCCGCCTGTTACATCAAGAAGGTTATACCGTTACCGAACGCACGGTGAGTGTGTACATGCGACATATGAAGCTTCGCTCCATTGTCTCCAAAACGTATCGCGTACAGACCACTGACTCCAATCATGACCATCCGATTGCCCCGAATACGCTGAACCAGCAATTTAAAATACTCAAACCCAATTCAGTATGGGTTACCGACATTACGTACATTCCTTGCCGGGGAGGGCGCTTGTACCTGGCTAGTGTAATGGACCTTTGCACGCGCGAAATCGTGGGGTGGCGCTTGGAGAACCATATGGAAACTAGCTTAATTTCGGGCGCCTTACAAGATGCTTACGAAGCTAAACAACCGGAAAAGGGTCTATTACATCACTCCGATAGAGGTTCTCAATATACTTCTCATGAATACAGGCAGCAGTTGAAAGCGTATGGCATGGAGTCCAGCATGAGCCGCAGAGGTAATTGTTATGATAACGCCTGTATCGAGTCGTGGCACAGCATTTTGAAAAAGGAGCTCATTTATTGTAATCCACGCTTCAAAACTAAGGAGCAAGCCTACCAGACACTTTTTCAATATATTGAGTTTTATTATAACCGCAAGCGAATGCATGGCGCGCTGGGGTATCTTTCTCCAGTTCGTTTTGCTGAGCAATTGACTAGAATGTCTGTTGCGTGACTGTCCACTTTCTTGACAGAGGTCCAATTTGCTCACTTCCCGCTGTACGCCCACAATCTACGGGATTTATACCGTTCATTTGCTCACTTCTCGCTCCACGCCCACAATCTACGGGATTTATACCGTTTATTTGCTCACTTCTCGCTCCATCTCCGCAATCTACGGGATTTATACCGTTCATTTGCTCACTTCTCGCTCCATCTCCGCAATCTACGGGATTTATACCGTTCATTTGCCTAATTCCCGCTCCATCTCCGCAATCTACGGGATTTATACCGTTCATTTGCCTAATTCCCGCTCCATCTCCGCAATCTACGGGATTTATACCGTTCATTTGCTCACTTCTCGCTCCACGCCCCCAATCTACGGGATTTATACCGTTCATTTGCCCAATTCCCGCTGTACGCCTCCAATCTACGGGATTTATACCGTTCATTTGCCCAATTCCCGCTCCACGCCCACAATCTACGGGATTTATACCGTTTATTTGCTCACTTCTCGCTCCACGCCCACAATCTACGGGATTTATACCGTTTATTTGCTCACTTCTCGCTCCATCTCCGCAATCTACGGGATTTATACCGTTCATTTGCTCACTTCTCGCTCCACGCCCACAATCTACGGGATTTATACCGTTTATTCACCACAGCTGAATATCGTTAAGTGAATGTACATATTCATAGCGACAAACCCTCCCACTCACCTGGGAAACTATCGGCTTAAACTTACCTTTCTCACAAAGCGACCTCATACATTTCCTAACTGTACGCAGATCAATGCCAAGCTCCCTCACCAAATCAACAGGCCGAATGTCCCCGTTCGAACGCACCGCAATTTGCAAAATATCACGCTCCAGTCGACTAAACGCCTCCTTCTCTTCTGTCCTCAAAGCGAGGTACGGCATCAGCAATGATCTCAACAAAAAAATAGTATTCTCAGGATTGGCTTCCAGATCATCATATGGTATCGCCACTACCCGATAACCCGCGATTTGTAGATAAGTCTCTCGATTCAATTCCTGCCGATAACGCGTCCGATCTGTGTTTTGCACATGTGGGCCGTAACCTTTTACCTCAAAAGCAAACTTAACCTGCCCAGGCTTCCACGCAAAATCAACAAAATAAGGCCATCCCCGCCAATCCAACACTTCATATTCAGGATGGAGATCATCAAAATGACCCATCATCGGCCACCAAACCTTCTCCGCAAACATTCGCTCACCATGCCCATGTCCCCGCTCCAATCTCCCCCGTCTTTCTCCCGTTCTTCGACTAATATGATCTTCCACCCACTTACGATGTTCTTCCGTAAATCCCATAACGTTCCCCTCCTCCTTGGCATAAAAAAATCCCGCACCCAATTATGGATGCGGGACGTGCTTCGTCCTATTACTCAAAAGTATAGTATTCGCCTTCTTATGCTGTCAATGACACTCTACATTCAACGTTAGCATCGAGCTAAATATACTTGCCTATTAAAAAATCACATTGGTTAGAGTATGTTGCATTAAAGTAATTTCAGCTACAGTTAGATCACTACAGTGAGTTCAGCTAAATTTAGCTACAGTTAGATCACTACAGTTCAGTTAGTATTAGCTCAGCAAGAACAATCTCGGTTAAGTAAACTACTTTTGAGTTAGACGACTAGACTTAGCTCAATATAGTATGTTTTGTATAGTAGGTTCAGTTAAAGTAATCTCGGTTTGACTAAGTTCCCCTAGAATAATATTATTCGACCTACCTTTTTGAAATTGTCTAAAATCGTCTCCCATTCTCCACTATTCACTGGCTATCGACCTGTGATTTTTCTATTTAATTGTATTTCATGCAACTATTTAACCCTTATCCCCCTAAAAGTCCATTTAGTTGTACTTTCTACAACTAAAAAAGGAGATATTAGGTAGTTAAGCGTAAATGATCAAATTTAGATGTACAAAGTGCAGTTAATTGTTACTTTTCCTAAAACTACTGAAGTTTAGCTGCACAAAATGCAATTAAAACTGAGTTCGAGTGAGGCTGGCTGGATTGCGTCTTAGTTACATCACTTAGCGCCCTAGCTACAACATCGACTTAACTACATTGATTTAGCGACCTACCTACAACATCGCGACTTAGTTACATTAATATAGCGACCTAGCCACAACATCGCGGCTTAGCAACATTAATATAGCGGCCTAGCCACAACATCGCGACTTAGCAACATTAATGTAGCAACCTACCTACAACATTGCGACTTAGCAACATTAATATTGCGACCTACCACAACATCGCGGCTTAGCATCATTAATATAGCGACCTAGCCACAACATCACAACTTAGCACCATTAATATAGCGGCTCAACTAGAGTGACATATTGCTCCTCTTCGCTGCTCTCCCTCACCTAGCAAATGTGCATGCCGAGCGCCTCACCCATAGGCATCATAAGAGATCATTCCAACGACACCCTGACTTCGACACCCTAGCTTCAATCCGAGACGGGAAATCAATGATCATAAATCCATTATCCTTCACAACAACCTTTCACAGAAATGTCGGAGAGCGTTCTTTTGTTCCCTAACAAATCACCGTTTACCGCATATAACTTACGAAATCCCTGCTTATAAAGAATTCGCGCAGCTTTATTTCTTTTGTAGTAACTTCCTGCAAGAATTAATATTGAATCGCCTGGAGATAGACAGTGCTGCCAGACATAAGGTAACCGCCCAAGCGATATATTTATCGAACCACGGATACTGTCCTTCTGGTAATCAACGGCATCCCTGACATCGAGCATTTTCATAGCCAGTGATTGATCTGCTAATTCGCGAACCTCACGGACTTCTATATAAGAAAGTGAACGAACAGGCCATGCATAACGTAAAAACCTCAAAATACTAAAGACAATTAAGATACTCAGTAGGATCCGTACCATCATGCTCATGCCATTACTCCCGTACCAAAAAATCATCCGTCCAAGCCCCTAATCCACCCGTCATGTTCACAACGTTATACCCCTTTTCACTCAGCAGCTCACAAGCCAGTCCACTACGGCCACCACTTAAGCACATCACAATTATCTCGCCATGAGAATCCAGTTCATCTAAGCGCATCAATAACTGTCCAAGCGGAATATGTTTAGCACCCATTACATGTCCCTCCACCCATTCGGCGGGTTCGCGTATATCCAACATGGTAAGAGTCTCGCCATTCTTCAAGCGTTCCGCTACTTGCTGTGGGGTAATTTCCTTTGAAATTTTAAAAGACATCGAGCATCTCTCCTTCACCTTTATAAAAATAACTTGATTTCCATATCACTATATCATAATATTACGATATAAGGATATTGTAAAGCGAGGTGTTCGTTACCATGGACAAAAATTTCAAAGCTTATAACCAAACCGCCGAAACCTTAAAGGCTATAGCTCATCCCGTGCGCTTGTGCATCATCAAAGGACTTCTGGAAAAGGGCAGCTGCAACGTTAGCTTCATGCAGGACTGTCTCGATCTTCCACAATCTACGGTGTCCCAGCATTTACAGAAGCTTAGATCACTAGGCATCGTTGAAACCGAACGTAATGGGCTGGAGATTAACTATTCTGTTAAAGACGAAAAAATCAAACATCTGATTCAGTTATTTTTAGGGGAGGAATAAGTCATCATGAGTAAAAAAGTATTAATTGTTGGCGGTGTTGCAGGAGGCGCGTCAGCAGCCGCCCGACTTCGGAGATTAGATGAAGATGCGCTTATTGTAATGTTTGAGCGTGATCCGTACATTTCTTTTGCCAATTGCGGACTTCCTTATTATATCGGTGGGTCCATTCAGGACCGCTCCAAGCTGCTGGTGCAGACACCGGAGGCGATGCACAAACGTTTTAACATCGATGTTCGGATTCAAAGTGAAGTCGTGTCTATCGACCCCGTGAACAAAAAAGTGCGAGTAGAAAGCATAGAAAAAGGCTCCTATGAAGAGAGCTATGATGCGCTTATTTTATCGCCAGGTGCTAAACCGATTCGTCCGAATCTGCCCGGTATCGAGAGTTCCCAAATACACATGTTGCGTAACATTCCCGACACTGACAAAGTCAAAGCTAAAGTCGCTGCGGAAGGCACACGTTCGGCCGTGGTGATCGGTGGTGGATTTATCGGTGTGGAAATGGCTGAGAACCTTAGAGAAGCTGGTCTGGAAGTTTCCTTAATTGAAGCAGGACCACAAATATTAGCTCCATTCGATACTGAAATGTCTTCTATTTTGGCAAAAGAACTCGACGAGCATGGTGTTAATCTTATTTTTTCCGATATGGTCCAAGGGTTTGCTGAGGTGGGAGAACAAATACAGGTGCAATTAGCAAGTGGCACTGTACTGCAAAGTGATATGGTTCTGCTGGCTATCGGCGTTTCTCCGGATACCTCTTTTCTGAAGGACAGTGGCTTAGAATTCGGTCCCCGCGGCCATATTTTAGTCAATGAGCGGATGGAGACTAATCTGGATCAAGTGTTCGCTGTAGGTGACGCGGTTGAGGTGGTTGATTTCGTAAACGGAACAAAAACCGCTATTCCACTAGCTGGTCCTGCCAATAAGCAAGGGCGGATTGCTGCGGACAACGTCAGTGGTCTCGGCACAACTTACAAAGGATCACAAGGGACTTCTATTATAAAGGTTTTTGGAGTCACAGGTGCTTCTACCGGAAATAACGAAAAAACATTACAACGTTTGGGTCTGCCGTATCACGTGATTTATATACATCCAAGCTCACACGCAACCTATTATCCGGGGGCAACCCCGATATCTATGAAACTGATTTTTGATCCAAAAGGTACGGTGCTAGGAGCACAAGCTGTAGGTTACAGTGGTGTAGACAAACGTATCGACGATATCGCTACAGTTATTCGTTTTAGAGGTACGGTCACTGATTTGACGGAGTTGGAGCTATCTTATGCCCCTCCTTATTCTTCCGCTAAAGATCCGGTGAATATGGCTGGATTTGCCGCTGAAAATATTTTGCATGGTTTGACTACGGTATTCGTCCCTAAGGATTTAGAAGGTCGTGACAAAAACAATACCATTTTAGTTGACGTACGTTCGGAAATCGAACATGCTAATGGTCATATTGAAGGGTCTATTAACATCCCTGTGGATGATCTGCGTAGTCGGCTAAGCGAGCTTGACTCTAGTAAAGAAATTTGGGTGTATTGCCAAGTTGGACTCAGAGGCTACACCGCTTCCCGGATTTTACAGCAAAAAGGTTACCGTGTGAAGAATCTGACCGGCGGTTATAAAACCTATCAGATGAGCCAATTTACGCCTAAAAAAAAAGATAACTTGACGCCAAACGTTGGTACACCAGCAGCCAGTAAAGAAATCGCAGCAACGGGAGCAATGACGGAGACTGGAACTGGAACTGGGACAGAGACTGGAACTGGCACAGTTACACCAACCGTTAACGCTACAGCTTTCACAACACCTGATTCCGTGCTTGATGCCTGCGGACTGTGCTGCCCAGGGCCGCTGATCCAAGTTAAAATGAGCATGGACCCGCTCTTGGACGGGCAAGTCCTGAAGGTCACTGCTTCCGATCCCGGATTTTATGAGGATATCAAGGCTTGGGCTCGTATGTCCAACAATACGCTTTTGCAGCTAACAAAGCTGCCTACTGGCATGATCGAAGCTTATCTGCGCAAAGGAGTTATCGGGACTTCAGCATCAGCACCAACCGGAGCAGGCGCACAAGTAATTCAAACTAGCAATGCAAGCACAATGGTTGTTTTTAGCGGGGATTTGGATAGAGCGATCGCTTCCTTCATCATTGCCAACGGAGCAGCATCCAGCGGCAAAAAAGTCACAATGTTCTTTACCTTCTGGGGCCTCAATATTATCCGCAAGGATGAGAAGGTGCCTGTGAACAAAAACTTTATCGGAAAAATGTTCGGTGCCATGATGCCACGCGGCAGCCGGAAGCTGACGCTTTCAAATATGAACATGATGGGCATGGGCTCGAAGATGATCCGCTCTCTAATGAAGAGCAAAAATATCTCTTCCTTGGAGGAATTGATTCAGATGGCTATCGACCAAGGTGTGGAAATCGTCGCCTGCCAAATGTCCATGGATCTTATGGGCATCACTCGTGAAGAACTGATTGACGGTGTCGGAATCGGCGGCGTTGGTTATTACCTCGGCCAAGCCGATCAGTCGGGTCATAATCTATTTATCTAAATACCTTAACATCGCAAAGGGACTCCTCTATTTAAATAGAAGAGTCTCTTTCTTATATAAAAATGAACTCACGAGAATCGGTGATATAGATTTGAATAACCAAAATGCAGAAATTGGCTGGATCTGGATACAGAATCTAAAACCTGCTATCCTATTTAATAGGCATTCATCCGAACAACGACCTATTTTAGGTGGAAAAAGGAGATTAAATGAATAACCCGATACATATTCTTGTTGCTGAGGACGACAGCGACATCAACCGATTGCTGTGCAGCATTATTAAGAAAAGCGGCTACATTCCCCAACCCGCTTACTCGGGAACGGAGGCACTTCTCTATCTGGAGCAACGTCAATGGAGCATGCTGCTACTGGATCTGATGCTGCCTGGCATGTCGGGAGAGGAACTACTTGAGAGGATTGCCGGGCGGGACGATATGTCGGTAATTATCATTTCCGCCAAGGGTGAGCCCCAGACCAAGGTGTCTGCCCTACGGGCGGGGGCGGATGATTTCATTACAAAACCCTTCGATGTTGAAGAAGTCTCTGCACGGATCGATTCTCATCTACGTTTGTATTCGCGGATTGCGCAATCGGCTTTGCCTAACGTGCTCCAGCATCAGGGCCTTGTACTTCATCGAGATGCGATGTCGGTTACGGCAAATGGTGTGGAACTGACGCTCACAGCTCTAGAGTTTGAAATTCTCTCGTTACTTTTGTCAGCCCCCAAAAAGGTGTTTACGAAAGCGAATTTGTATGAAAGAGTCTGGCACGAGCCATATTTCGGGGACGACAATACGGTCAATGTCCATATGAGCAATTTGCGCAGCAAGCTAACCAAGGCCGCACCAGGAAGCGAATTTATCGAGACGGTATGGGGCATAGGTTATCGGCTCAAGCCTTAAGACATTCTTAAGATTTGGCTTTAGCTCTTCTTATGTTTTCAATTCTATACTTGGTCTATCACGAAAAGGAGGCCAAGACGAGATGTACGAGTATGTATTAAAAACAAATCAGCTATCCAAAAAGTTCAAGGGCCATACAGCGCTGGACAAAGTCAATTTGTCAATCCGTAAAGGCTCTATTTATGGTTTTATTGGACAAAATGGAGCCGGAAAATCAACATTAATCCGGATTGTGACCGGACTTGCTTTTCCGACTCAGGGGACGATCGAGCTGTTCGGAGCCAGTGAAGAGCAAGCCCTGATCCAGGCTCGTAAGCGAATCGGCTCGATTATCGAGAGTCCCGCTTTATTCCCCCATATGACTGCGAGTGAAAATTTAGAAGCAAACCGGATTCTACGTGGTATTCCCGGCAAAGATTGTGTTCCTAGAATGCTAGAGCAAGTTGGACTGCAGGGCGCCGGAAAGAAGAAAGCCAAAAATTTCTCACTTGGAATGAAGCAGCGGTTAGGTCTTGCCATCGCCTTACTGGGAGATCCCGAATTTCTGATTCTGGACGAGCCAACTAATGGGTTGGATCCGATGGGTGTCGTCGAAATGCGCGAACTGCTCAAGCGACTAAACCGTGAGCTAGGCATTACGATAATGATCTCAAGTCATATTCTAAGTGAGCTGCATTTAATGGCAAGTCATTATGGCATTATTCATCACGGTCAGTTGCTTGAACAACTCACTGCGGAGGAATTAAACGAGAAATGTCAGCAGTATTTATTTATCAAAGTGGATGATCCGGGCAAGGCAACAGCCGTCATTCAGAACGAGCTGGGTACGGCCGATTTCGAAGTGATGCAGGATGGAACCATCAAGTTGTATAGCCGTATTGAGCAGCCAGGCAAAGTATCAACAGCTTTATTCAATGCCGGCCTCGAGATCGAGAAGTTTATGCCTATGGGTGAAGACTTGGAAAGTTATTTTACAAAGCGGATTGGGGGGAACCTAAATGTATAATCTGATCAGAGTGGAGTTTTTCAAGCTCCGTAAGAATAGATCATTTTGGACTTTTCTATTGGCACTTTCCGTTCTCTCGCTTGCTTACCCATTGCTATATTATTTTGATCATCGGTCCAATGGGGAACCTCAGATCACCGGCGCTGAATTTCTGACTACCTTTATTTCAAGCAATGCCTACATTATTAAATTCGGCGTAGCCATTCTGGCTGGATTCTTTATCTCTAACGAATATTCCACAGGAGTCATGAAGACGATCGCATCTTCGGGCAACACCAGAGGGCGGCTGTTCGCAGCAAAACTAATCGTATTCGCAGTTGGAGCCATGGCGATTTCGCTCGTCTTTCCTATTGTCAGCACAGTCGAAGTCACGCTGCTTTCGGGCTTCGGTCATCTGCCGGAAGGAAGCACTACACTTTTCATACCGCGAGCTCTCGGGCTAACGTTATTGTACACGGCTGGTTACGCAGCCATCGGGGCGCTGTTCACCGTAATCCTAACCGACAGCGGCAAAACTATCGGCTTCTCAATGATTTTCTTCCTTATGATCGATACGGTTTTGGCTAGTATAGGTTCGAAGATCTCTTTCTTTAGTAATTTGTACGATTATTCCATCTTCAAACGGGTGAGCGATATCGGTAAGCCCAGTATCGACAGCGGAGATTGGCCAGCGCTTCTACTCGTGCCGTTGTTGACAATAGCCGTTTCCGGGGTACTCGGTATTCTCGTATTCCACCGAAAAGAGATCAAATAACAAATGGGGGGTGCAGGAGAGTGTTGCTTATTCTGACAATCATATTGTTTGCGGCAGGAGCTCTCCTGCTTTTCCGTTTCTTAATGTTAAGGCGAGAACTAGGGCGGATAACAGAGCAATTGCATACCTACAACGAGCGAGCATCCGGTAAAAAAATTGATGTGGCTCTATTCGACCAGAAGCTTGAGGCGCTTGCGGGACAAATCAATCGTCAATCTGATTTAATCGTCGAAGCGGAAGCCCAGCGAAAACGTGTCGAACAAGAATTCCGTCAGGCTGTGGCGAATATTTCACATGATATCCGTACACCCCTCACCTCCATCTTCGGTTATATTCAACTGTTGGAGGATGAGTCAATTACCCCTGATGAAAAGCTTGAATATGTTGCCATCGTTAAAAATCGGACGAAACGGCTGCAGGCGCTGCTGAATGATTTTTTTGAGCTTTCCTTGATCGAATCGCTAGATTATCCTCTACATACGGAAAAGCTTGGGATGAGGGCTCTACTCTCGGAAATACTGGTCGGATTTTACGATTCTTTCAACGAACGCAATATTACACCGGATATACGGCTACCTGAGGAAAATGTATCCGTATACGCCGATGAATCCGCTGTGCGGAGAGTTGTCGAAAATTTACTTGTCAATACGGTCAAACATGCGACTGGGTATGTAGAAATCCATTTCGAACGACAGCAGGAAACAGCTGACTTAACAATAGTAAACGATGCGAAGGAACTAGTCGGAAGCGATATTAACCTCTTATTTGACCGATTCTATACCGCAGACCGTACCCGATCTTCTCAAGCTTCCGGGCTGGGTCTCTCCATCGCCAAAAGTCTAATGAATAAAATGGGTGGCACGCTGACAGCCGAACTGGAGGATGATCAGCTGATAATGACCTGCCGTTGGAAACTAGGTGATGCCGGCATTAGCTTGGCTACTTAATTCATTTTATATTTGGTCTAGACTAACCATTGTTCTAACCCGTTTATGGAATGTAGCCCATTCCCGATAGCCAATGGCCTGCAGGTTTTTCCGGACTTCTTCGAACTGATCTCCCACCCGTTCGGGTTCATGTGCATCTGATCCAATCGTGACCTTCACACCATGAAACAGAGCTCTTTCTAGAAAAGCCGTATCTGGGACACAGTTATCGTCAGAAGTATTAATTTCGAGAACTACGTCACTTGCTGCAACGGTTTGCAGGGTGAAATCCAGCGCTTCTGTCCACAAGCCGGAATAACCGGGAAAATACCGCTTTAAAGCATCCACATGGCCTAGTATGTCGTATAAGCCACTTTTAGCCGATTGAGAGACATAATCATAATACAGATTTTTGGTCGCAAGTTTCCCCGCCTGATCCAATCCGTCCCAGTATTCTCCATCGTAAATGCTGATTCCGCCGAAATTATGAATCGAACCAATCACATAATCAAAGGGATAACTGGCGATGACACTACGATATATATCCAGGGAATCAGGCAAAAAGTCCGCTTCAATCCCCAGCATTACATCAATCTGTCCCGCAAATTCTTTTTTTAAAGCTAGAACCTCATCCACGTATGCAGGAAATTCACTCTTCGCCATAGCTCCTCCGGGCCAGGGCAGGTCTTCCTCCAGCGCAAATGCAGGAGTATGATCTGAGATTCCAATAACCTGTAATCCCTTTTCAATGGCTGCAATTACATAATCTCTTACTGTTCCTGTTGCGTGCCCGCAACGATTATGATGTGTATGATAATCAAACTTCATAAGTTCCCTCCAGGTAATAAACTTTTTTATGATTCGCGTTAACCTTTCGATCCAGAAATAACAATTCCTTGAATAAATACTTTTTGAGCAAAAAAGAACAATAACAGCAACGGAAAGACGGTTACCACAGATGCTGCCATCAACAGATTCCATGGTGTTTGTCCATATGCGGCTGTGAAATTTGCTAATCCTAGTGAAAGAGGATATTGACTGCTTTCACTTAAATAAATAAGTGGACCAAATAAATCATTCCAACGGGACATGATTTCTAGAACAGCCGATGTAGCGAGTGCCGGTGCCGACAAGGGCAGGAGAATTCTCCAATACATGACCAGATGTCCTCCACCATCTATCTTAACTGCCTCATCCATTTCCCTAGAGATCCCAAGATAGAATTGGCGTAGCAAAAAGATAACAAATGCACTGCCTGTAAATGCCGGAACGATAAGCGGCAAATAAGAATTTGTCCAATGAATTTGATTAAATAACAAATATTGAGGAATCAAAGTCACTTGTGACGGGATCATCATTGTGCTGAGTACAAGCACAAACAGAAGCATATTTCCACGGGCACGCAGACGAGCGAACGCAAACGCAGCCATAGAGGAGGCAAGCACAGTCCCAAATACTGAGATACATGTGTAGCCTACCGAATTCAATAAATATCGCCCCATTGGAGCATCTATGAAAATTTGCTTATAATTACTCCATTGAATAGAGGATGGCAGCCATATCATCGGGACTTTATGAATGTCGCCCATGGTTTTTAGCGAGGTGACCAACATCCAGAATAACGGGAATGCGAAAAGAATAACGCCGCCATAAAGGATTAGATATAACAGTATCTTCTGAATGGGCTTCAGCTTGCCGTGTAAAAAACTTCGCTGTCTCATGATGTGAATCCCTCCTATCTTTTAGAGTCATATTCATAGTGGACAAACCGCTTCGAACTCCACATGAATACAAGAGTCAGTGTAAAAAGGATGATAAATAGAATCCAGGCCTGAGCAGAGGCATAACCCATCCGAAATTGTTTAAAGGCTGTATCAAACAAGTAGTATACATAGAAATATGAACTCCAGTCCGGTCCGCCTTTCGTAATGACGTAGGATTCAGTAAATACTTGCAGGGAAGCGATCATTGCAATAATCGTATTGAACAAAACCACCGGCGAAATGAGCGGAAGTGTAATTTTGTAGAACTTTTTCCACACACCTGCTCCTTCAATTGACGCCGCTTCATATAGATCACTCGGAAGAGATTGCAAGGAAGCTAGGAATATCACCATGGTTGAACCTGACGCCGTTAACTGCATCAGAACCATAGATGGGACGACCGTCCCCGGGCTCGTGAACCAGCCTGGACCTTCCACACCAAACCAGTCATAGAGTAAGGAATTGACTACCCCGAAGGTCGGGTTAAGCAGCCAAGACCACAGGAAAGACACAGCCACCCCGGAAATAACACTTGGCGCATAATACAGCGTACGAAGTAATGACTGTCCTCGAACCTTCTGATTCAGCAGCAGGGCAATCACCAACGAAGATACAATGGTAAAGGGTACGGACAATAAGGAATAATAGATGGTGACAGATAACGATTTGTAGAACAGCCTATCCTGAAATAACAGCCTGAAATTATCAAACCCTATAAATTCAGGAGACGAAATTACATTGTATTCGGAGAAACTTAACATCAGCGACACGATGATCGGTCCGCCAGTAAACAATATGAAACCGATAAACCACGGCATAATAAACATCCAGAAGGCGCGTTCCTCCCGCTTACTCTCAGTTGCCATTCGCTTCATGAATCATCCTCCTTACGCGGCCGGTTAGTCTGCGATTAGCGGCCGCTTATCCTTCCAGTTCTAGTTAATCCAGTTTGAGTGAACGGAGGTTCTGATCCACTTCCTTCAGTCCATCTTTCAAATCTTTACTTCCATTCCATACAGAAGACATGGTCTGGTTCATGGTTTCTAGAATCGTATTGAACTTTACGATCAGATGATTTTCAGCTTCACGTCCATACTTAATAGCACCCTCATGGACTTGTTTGAATTCCGCTTTATCCATCCCAATCTGCGAGGACATTTTTTCGTACCACAGTTCAAACAAGCTGCTGTCCGCTGGCGTTCTACCGACATCATTCATATAGCGATAGGCGCCTCCATCGGTTTTGGGATCGGCCAGATATCTGACAAATTCCCAGGCTTCATCCGGATGTTTACTTGAGTTTGAGATGCTCCATGGGTCCACAAAAAGTGTCACTTTGCGGCCATCATGGTAGGGAACAGCTGCGACACCCCAGCGAAAGTCCGCTTTTTCATAAGAACCCAATCCCCAACCTCCATTAATGTACATGGCAACTTCCCCCGTCATGAACACATCTCCAAGCTGAGCCGCGGCAGACACAGTCTGTTGGTCCGGTGTAACCTTATACTTGTTAATTAAATCGAGGTTAAATTGTAACGCTTCAATATTTTTGTCATTAAGTAGATCCGGCTCCCCCATAACCCCTGAGGTATACGCTTCTGGCTTAAAAAAATCACCGCCAAATGACCAAGCCATAGCATTCGGACTAAGGCCGCTTGCAAATCCGAATACCTGCTTGCGTACATTACCTACATCATGAGAAAGCTTTTGAGCAATTTCTAACATTTTATCGTAGTTCCATGAAGTGTCATCCCAGTCCGTTGTTGGATAAGGAATACCCTGCTGATCGAATAAATCCTTATTGTAAAACAGATACGTCGCATTGCTGACAAGCGGAATTCCGAAAAATTTATCATCAATTTTATATACATCCAGCAAATCCTTATCCATCGTATCCAGCTCTGGAGCCCCTTTTTCAATGTAAGGCGTTAAGTCCTTCAGGGCACCCATCTTCATATAAGTAGCAAAACCGCTGTCCGCCTGGTTCGGATTCCACACATCAGGAGCGTTGCCGCTTGAGATCATAGTGGTCAACTTCTGATCGAACTGATCATACGGAATATTCTCAAGATGAACTTTAATATTAGGATGAGTGGCTTCGAACGAAGCGATCGTCTCGTCTTGCCAAGCTTTTTTATCCGGATCTGCAGCCATCACCCAATTAATCTCTACTGTCTCTCCCTTATTACTCTGCACACCTGAAGGGTCGATAGTAGATTCCTTATCACCAGATCCGGCACATGCCGACAATGACATTCCGAGAACTGCAACGGGTAGAAATGTAGAAAGAAGGTTCTTTTTTAAGAATTGAGATTTCATTTTTATGTCCCACCTTTTTTCATTTTTCGTTTAAAATCGTTCAAAGTATCTCTAATTTCAGCATAAGTTTACATATAGATTACACAATTCGATAATTTAGATAACATTCTAATTTTCTCTTCACACCCCCTTTGCTAAACCATTCGGAACAACTTCATCATAGCGTCTAAAAATATGATTTTCAGCACATATATTCACTAAATATATTGTTTTTCTGCATATATTCTTGTTAATATAGTTGACATACAACTGAATTGGGAGGGATAGCAAATGGAAACCAATTTTTATGAAGTACAAAAATTCGACATCAGTCGAGAGAAAAAAAGTCAATCCAGCATGCCTACACGACATTACCATAACGGTTATGAGGTTTTTTACATGGTTTCGGGGGATATTTGCTATTTCATAGAGGATAAGGCTTATCAGGTTGTCGGGGGTTCTCTATTGCTGATTGACATCAATAAAATTCATAAGCTTGTCAATTCGAGTGGGGAGACCTTTGAACGAATAACACTTGTATTTAAACGCGAGTTCCTCGAAGATCTGTTTCCGAACAATAAGACGCTTGATTTGCTGTCCACTTTTACACGAGATTGTCATCTGCTGCGATTTAATGGCTCTGAACAAAACTTTATCGAGAAATTATTCAATAAAATGGTCTCTGAATTTACGAAGCAACCTCCCGGCTATGAATTCTATCTAAAAACACTTATGTTTGAGCTGCTTATTTATATTTATCGCCACCAGGAAGCGATGCCTCCTGCAATCACTGAAGAAATCAGTGTAGTGAACAAAAAAATATTTGAAATTGTTGACTATCTCAACCGTTATTACGACCAACGTCATTCCATACGCGATATTGCCAACAGATTCTATATCAGTCCTTCCTACTTCTGCAAAACTTTTCGTGATAGTACAGGCTTCACCTTTACAGAATATTTGAATAATGTGCGGATAAAGGAAGCTCGTGCCTTGTTAATTAATACTGCCTTTAAAGTAGCCAAGATAGCTGAAAATGTTGGATTTGATAATATGACTCACTTTGGTCGGGTATTTAAGGAAATCACCGGGCTTTCTCCATTAAAATACCGCCAGACTTATAAAATAGAGAGTCCATGATGTATCTACGAAAAAGGAGCAGCTGCAATCATTTTTATTACAATATCCACACCAAAAAGACTCCTCTATTTATATAGAAGAGTCTTTTTTTGTTGCGACAGGCTAACGGATTATGTTTAAAATCTAACTCAGTAAGTTTAGGCTTGCTTCTTCAAGCGATGGTATAAGAAATTTATGATCGATTGGCGATGACATCACGATTAGAATCGTGTAGGTACCGTATTTATCACATTGATTTCCGAACTCCTCGAGGGCTCGTGTAGAGTCGGTTACTACTTTCAATAAGTAGTTGTGTTCCCCACTTATACGGTAACATTCGACGACATCAGGACTTGAGCGGCAGAAATCAAGGAATGCATTACAATCCCTAGAATGAAATAACATGTAGGCAGCAGCATGTTTCCCAATCTTTTCAGGAGAAATTATGGTGCGATATTCGCTGATGATGCCTTTTTCCTCCATACGCCTAACTCTCTCCGTAACCGCAGGTTGCGATAAACCGACACATTTCCCCAGCTCTGTCATAGAAATTCTTGCTTGATTTTGAAGATGGAAAAGAATTTGCTTATCAACATGGTCCATCAAAATCGCCTCCTTTAAATTTAAGGTGTTCTATATTAACTAGCCTGTAATTAACCGTTATAAGGCTAATTTAACTTAGTTGCCTTATGTAATCAAGATAACTCGTTATATATAATAACCCTACATAGTAAAGTGTTCCTGGCTTTAACTATTCCGAAGGGATGAAGACAGATGAGTATATTGGATTCAAACAAAATAAATACAGAATGTTTATCAGGTCGCATCGATAGAGTAATCGATCGAACCCTCGCTGACAAGCGTTTGGTCGGTGCTGTCATTAAAGTAATGATAGATGGGGAACTGGTTTATAGCCGTGCTGCCGGTTTTGCCGACCTCGAGATAGGCCGACTTATGCGAGAAGATGCCTTATTCCGGCTAGCTTCAGTTACTAAACCTATCGTTTCAACGGCAGCCCTAGTATTAGTTGCGCAAGGTCGTCTACAGCTGGACGACCGCGTTGATCGTTGGCTTCCAGAGTTTCAGCCGCGTTTGCAGAATGGCGAGTTCGCGACCTTGACGATTCGTCATTTGATGACGCACACCGCAGGCCTGTCTTACCGATTTTTTCAAGAAGAGAAGGGTTCCTATCAGTCAGCAGGGGTATCAGATGGTATGGATCAGCCCGGCATCACGTTGGAAGAGAACCTGCGTCGTCTTGCCTCTGTCCCCCTCCTTTATACGCCAGGTACCGAGTGGAAATATTCCATCGCGACAGATGTACTGGGAGCAGTAATTGCAAAGGTCACAGAAACACCGCTTAGTGAAGCTGTACATTCACTCGTGACAAAGCCGCTTGGCATGAGCGACACGGGTTTTATTGCAGTTGACCGAGAACGGCTGGCCACTTCCTATGCCAATGATACTCCAGAGCCACGGCCCTTACTTGAGCCCGACAGTATTGCCTTTGTGGAGGGAACGGCTGGGTTCCTGCTTGCCCCTAGCCGAGCATTTGACACTACTGCCTATCCTTCTGGAGGATCTGGCATGGTCGGCAGCGCCGGAGACTTTTTGCAACTGCTGGAAACATTACGTAAGGGCGGAGCGCCGCTGCTACCAGAGTCACTGGTTCACGATATGACGACCAACCAGATCGGTGATCTGCCAATGGCCTTCTGGCCAGGACGAGGCTTTGGCCTAGGCATTACGGTACTAAAGGATCCTGTCGCCGCAGACACTCCGGAATCCCCGGGTACTTGGCGCATGGGTGGCACTTATGGTCATTCGTGGTTCGTCGATCCCAAGCAACGCCTCAGTGTCGTGGCTTTCACTAATACTGCACTGGAAGGCATGTCGGGTCAGTTTACTGTTGACCTTTGTGATGCCATTTATGACAGACGTAATAAATAGAGCAAGAACACAAGGTGCCTGGGTCCGGAATAAACCGGCCTAGGCGCTCTGTCTAGTAGACCTATTCGTCGTGTGTATCATTGAGTTTGCTAAAATTATATAAGAGAGGGGCTTCTCTATGAGCCAAAACACATCTTCTGCCACACAAAGTGCCTCCAGCACTCCCTCTTCTGAACGTCTGCCATGGGCTGGATTACTCGCCCTAGCTATGACGGGGTTTATCTGTATTCTTACCGAAACGATTCCGGCCGGCTTGTTGCTCCAAATAGGTGACGGGCTTGGAGTCTCCGAGGCCCTTGCAGGTCAACTTGTCACTTTGTACGCCCTGGGTTCACTGTTGGCGGCGATCCCCTTAACTACCGTGACGCGTGGATGGCGGCGGCGACCACTGCTACTAATGTGCATCCTTGGTTTTCTCATATTCAACACCGTCACCACTTTTTCTTCCAATTATATACTTACGCTGACAGCTCGGTTCTTCGCAGGCGTATCCGCTGGAGTCTTATGGGGGATGATAGCAGGTTACGCCCGGCGCATGGTGCCGGAGTCACTCAAGGGACGAGCAATGGCGGTAGCCATGGTTGGCACGCCTCTCGCTCTGGCACTCGGTGTCCCTGCGGGAACACTTCTTGGCACCCTTGTAGGCTGGCGCTCTATCTTCGGGATCATGTCGCTATTGGCTCTGATGCTAATCGCTTGGGTGTTTTGGAAGCTACCGGACTATCCAGGAGAGGCCCCTGATAAGCGACTCCCTCTCTACAAGGTTTTTGTTATTCCGGGGGTACGGCCGGTACTGTTTGTTGTTCTGGCATGGGTACTGGCACACAACATCTTGTATACCTACATTGCCCCTTATCTTACTCAGGCCGGGCTAACCCAGCGCGTTGACTTGGTACTGCTTATTTTCGGCATTACAGCGCTTGTTGGCATCTGGGTCATCGGTATTTTGATCGACCGCAAGCTGCGTCCATTGGTTCTGATCAGCCTCGCTGCTTTCGCCTTGTCATCCATTGTACTAGGCATTAGTAGCAGCCAGCCCGTAGTGATCTATTTAGTGGTTGGTGTATGGGGGTTGACGTTTGGAGGAGCGGCTACTTTGCTACAGACAGCCGTTGCCGAAACCGCTGGCGAAAGTGCAGATGTGGCCCAATCGATGTTGGTGACGGCATGGAACCTAGCTATTGGCGGTGGCGGCGTGATGGGCGGGATTCTTATTGAAACACTTGGTGTCCGCTCCTTCCCGTGGGTAATGTTTATACTATTGATTCTTGCGCTGCTAGTAGCGTGGCATGCTAAAGATTACGGATTTCCTTCAAGGAAGCGTTAAGCACACACATAAGAAATCCTGCCACAATCATCGAGTTTACAGATAACAGTAGCTGAACAAGAGATTTTTTAAAAAATAAGCCAGTGGTGCATATTAGATAGGACTAATATATGCCACTGGCTTTCTTATATTAGATTTTATAAAATCAACCCTTGATAAATTCTTGCAGATCCTTGGGCGAATTACAGATCTGTGATCGCTGCCAGAACGGTATTATTGAAATAATCAACATACATATTTTTAAATGGCTTCTGGTGATCCAGCTCAACGGATAAATGAACCGTCACCGTCTGATAAATCGGATCCACACAGAGGAATGGACCTGCCGCCCCCCAGTGTGAATAGGCATCAGGAGAGAGCAGATCTCCGCCGTCACGCTTCGTGCCATTAATCGCCCATCCGTATCCCCAGTACGCTTCAGGAAAAACTTCATCTCTATATTGTGAGGATACGCCCGGAATTTGATTGCGGGTCATTTCTTTTACTGTTACCGGACTAAGGAATCGTACTCCGTTATAAATTCCACCGTTAAGGAACATCTGGCCAAAAACAGCCAAATCCATAGCCGTTGAGTAAGCGCCGCCCCCCGCAGATACAGAATTCAAATTGTATTCGCTGTCTACCCATTCCGCGCATGCTGCCTCAGGAGCACGTCTAACTACTCTGTTCCGCACTTCCATTGGCACATGATAATATGTATTTTCCATTCCCAGCGGTTTAAAAATGGTTTCCTTTACGAATACATCATAAGCTTGTCCACTAACACGCCGTATGATTTCACCCAACAGCTCATAACCATATCCACAGTAAGACATCACAGTACCTGGCTCATGGCTAAGTGGTGCATCATAACCGCCATATAAGTAACTATGCAGTTCTGGATCTTGATTAGGTTCGTGTGGAGGATATTCCTCTTGCGCCTGTTTGGCAATTCCATTAGAACGAATCACATCAACCTCAATTCCAGAGGTATGTGTCAACAAATGATGTACGCATACCTTTGTTTTGTTTTCCCCTGTAAATTCGGGGATGTAATCAGAAACCGGCCTATTTAGACCCACTTTCCCTTGTTCCACTAACATCATAATAGCGGTTGCAGTAAATAGTTTTGTTATGGAACAGAGTGGAAATATAGTATCCACGGTTAATTCCGCTGCGTCTGCTTCAGGGCCGGTTTTTCCATTCGCTTGATGGACCAGCAGCGTCCCCTTTCTCGCAGCAACAATAACTTGCGCAGGTGTGATATTGTCTTCAACCATTTGCGCGGCGGCTGTACGAATGCGCTCCACACCAAAAGCCGAGACACCCGCCTGTTCTAAAGAATTAAATACTAACCCTCTCATCGGTAGCCCTCCAATATGATTCATTTAATACATATATAAACTATTATACAAATATATTAAATAATCCTGCTAGCTTACTATTATCCTGTGCCTGAATTGTTGCTAAAGCTGACCCCGGCTTCTCCCGAAAATCAGCTTAGCTTTGTTTTACTAATTGACCGCTACCTTAAAAGCATCCACATTAAATGTTGTCCCGTTGATGGATAATGTGGCATTGTAATAACCCCGATCGCCATTTGTTTTGCATTTATATTCCCCGGAACATCCGCATACAAAAAATTTAGTTTTGTTGTAACCGGGATATATATTACTAAGTTTTTGGTAAAACAGATGTCCATGATGCGTAAAAATAGCTAGCACCTTATCTCTCACTTTTGTAGGAATGGATGAAAAAAACTTATTCGTCTCCGATGCGCTTAATACATGGGTTGGGTCCACCGTAATCCCGCTCACTTTGAGGGGCCAATGAAAATCTATAATATAATAAAAACTATCATCTAAATTTTTCAACAAATTTATACTACCCGGAGTGAACCGTCCAAGCGCACAATTAAGCCATACATACTTGACCTTCCCCTGAGTACCCGGGAAATTCATTTGCCCTTCATCAGCACCTAAATATTGTCTGAATAAGGACTGTGTACTTGCCTCCCAATTTCCTATAGATGCTTTATAAGGAATACTCCCGAGCGTGCTTGTTACCGTATCCTTGAAGTCCTTGTAGTAAGCATTCGCATTATTTCCATGATTAGCTCCCGCTTGCGTATTATCTCCTCCAAAAATAACAAATCTCTTATTCCCGCTATTCACAGCTTTAGGCAAAAGATTCCTAAAAATGCTTGCGCTGTTTCCATACCCCACATGACTATCACCAATAACCGCAAAGTTAATGATTTGTGCTTTTGCCTTAAGAATTAAACTACGTTTAGGCTGCAGTCTGGAGGCAGGTCTTCTTCTCCTACTAGGTTTCACCTGTCTTTTCATCTTAGATTCACCTCTTTTAAAATGGATGAAGGATCATAGTAGTATTTATATTCGCTTTACCTTAGGGACTCTTGGACCAATGGATTCATCTAGGAGATTAGTTCCTCTTATACTTTGTGGTCATTTATGCGGCTTGTCCCAAACGGGAGATTATAATTAGTCCCATAGAAATGAATAATATAATACCATTCATAGACTTATTTATTGATTAAGAAATAAATAAGCATATAGAAAAATCAAAAAGAGGTAACTCAGAAGCCACGAATGGCTATTGAGTTACCTCTTTTAGTTAGAACACTCTTACTTAAATCTTCATGTCCTTACCTGTATAATCTACAAACATGAAATGACCTTCCGGTGTTGTCCGCTTCTCGATCAAGTCCATGATGCCCTCAGCACTTTGGGTCGGATTCGTTGGCGCCTCTGCCCCGCCCATCTCCGTATGCATCCAGCCAGGATGTACGCCGAGTACTTGTACCCCGCGTTCTTTTAAATACACATGCAGCTGCTGTGAGAACATATTAAGTGCCGTTTTGGAGATGGAATATGGATAGTCTCCCGAATAAGCATTAGTAATGCTGCCTGCTTCCGACGATATATTGATAATCGAAAGTTTGGGTTCAGTGAGCAGCGGCAAGAAATGCTTAACCACCCGCATCGGTCCGTAAAGATTAATATCCATCGTGGTAAGCATATCTTGGAAATCCAGCTCTTCAATCTGTGTGTCCCTGGCGGTCAGCACCGCCGCATTATTAATAATGGCACCAAGTGTCCGGCCTTGTCCTTGCAGATTCGCAGCAAGCGCCGCGATTCCTTCTTCATCCGTCACGTCCAGCGCGGCCACAGTCAGCTTCTCGCCATAGGTCGCAGCAAGCTGGGATAGTGCTGTTTGTTCCTGATCAGGACGGCGAACCCCGGCAATGACTCCATGCCCCCGCTTCAATGCCTCAGCCGCCAGCTCATAACCCAATCCACGTCCGGCACCAGTAATTAGTATATTCACTATAAATCCTCTCCTTTATCCTTATCGTTCTCCAGCAGTTCCACAATCATCTTTAACTCCTTGAACGTGTCCAGATAAGCATAACTCCCCCCGGTATACTCACCCTTTTGCTGGAGTGGGAACCCTTTGCCTTCGAGCAGCGTAATCTTCTCCTTCATTCCTTCAACCACAAAAGCAATATGATGAGGTCCCTCACCATGCTCATTCAAATAATCACGCCACGTACTGGGCTGCTGATCTGGCTCAATCAGCTCAAGCTGCAGGGAGCCCATATCAAAAAAAGCCAGCTTAGCCCGCGCCACCGTCGCCTCGCCATTATACCGAGTCTGCGCCTTATCTTCTGTATCTGTAACGATAATTTCCGGCTTCTCCAGTCCAAAAAACTCCGCATAAGCCGTGCTTACCTTTTCAACATCATTCACCAAAATTCCAATCTGCGTAACAAAATGATTCCCAAGCCATCCTGACATGTACTCTACCTCCCATTTGTCTGACAAGTCCACCATACCGATTCTTTGAAAAGGCTGTCAAGCCTGAAAATAAATCGCTCCGGGCCAGTGAAAATTATCCAGAGAAAGTCCAGCCGACTTCGGCGCTATCATAGGCATTTATACCTCTCCAGATGCCGCAACTGGTTAAGAATATTTGGTGCGTGATGTTACTTTTTGTTTCGGTTAATGACCAATTCGGTTATAGAATGAAAAGTTTAAATTAACAAAAGGGGTGAGGAACGATGGACCATAGAAAAAGATCACGCCTGATGCAGCAGTTTATTTTTGTCGGGCCAACTTCCTTGTTTTTCTTTATTATTGTGCTGATTCCTTTCTTTTTGGGACTCTATTATTCATTTACCAGCTGGAACGGAATCTCGCGGCATGTGGAGTGGACCGGGCTGCGGAACTATCTACATATTTTCACCAAGGACCCTTCCTTTCTTAATTCATTCTGGTTCACGGCGAAGTTCACTATCTTCGGTCTAGTGCTGACCAATCTGCTTGGCTTCACACTCGCTTATGTGCTGACGCGTAAACTGTTCACACGCAATGTCCTGAGAACGGTATTTTTTGTACCGCATGTCATTGGCGGACTTTTGCTCGGGTTTATTTGGCAGTTTATTTTTGTCAGAGGATTCTCCTCTATTGGGCAGGCCACCGGCTGGTCCTTCTTTAATCTTCCATGGTTAGGCACCGGAGGAACAGCATTCTGGGCGATTGTTATCGTATTTGTCTGGCAAAATGCGGGATATCTGATGGTGATCTACATCTCTGCTATCAACAATGTTCCCCAAAGCCTAATTGAAGCGTCCAAAGTGGATGGAGCCGGACGTTTTCAGGCCTTGCGCCATGTCACTCTTCCACTGGTCATGCCCGCTGTAACTGTTTGTCTATTTCTATCTATCTCTTGGTCCTTTAAGCTGTTTGACCTCAACCTGTCGCTGACCAAGGGTGGACCCTTTAAAGCTACCGAATCTGTAGCCTTGAATATTTACAATGAAGCCTATACCATCAGTCGGTTCGGAATGGGCTCGGCCAAAGCGATGGTTTTCTTCGTCATCGTGGCTTTGATTTCCCTATTACAGGTTAGAGCAACCAAGAAAAGAGAGGTGGAGCTGTAATGGAGACTACCGCCAAGAAATTTAATGTCCCCCTGCTTCTCATCGAAGTGATTGTAATCCTGCTGGGACTACTATTTTTAGTGCCATTTTACTTTTTGCTGGCTAACTCAGTGAAAAGCTATAGTGAAATACTATCAGACTCTGCTGCGCTGCCTTCAGCACTCCAGTGGAGCAACTACGCGGAAGCTTGGAAAGCTACCAATTTCCCCCGCGCTTTCCTGAACTCTTTTATCATCACGGTGATTAGTAATATTCTGCTAGCATTCCTTTGCTCCATGTGCGCTTACAAAATGGTCCGCAACAACAGCTTGTATAACCGTGTGCTCTATATTGCATTAGTAGCCGCCATGGTTATCCCATTTCAATCTATTATGATCCCGCTGGTGCAGGTCGTCAGCGGCTTGGGCGTCATGGATTCAACCGCCGGTTTGATTTTAGCGTATCTTGGGTTTGGCGCCCCGATGACTGTTTTTCTATTCCACGGCTTCGTCAAATCGGTACCTCTCGATATAGAGGAAGCTTCAAGAGTAGATGGAAGCAGTCCTTATGGTACCTTTTTCCGGATTGTTCTTCCGCTTATGCAACCGATTATCGTCACCGTCATCATACTGAACACCCTGTGGATCTGGAACGATTACTTGATGCCATCGCTTATTCTGCAGGATCCGGTGCTCCGCACCATTCCCATCGCCACTTATAGCTTTTTCGGACAATATACGAAGCAGTGGGATTTGGCGCTTCCAGGACTTGTGCTCGGGATTACGCCGGTGGTCATCTTTTTCCTAGTAATGCAAAAATATATTATTGAAGGCATTGCCCAAGGCTCCGTAAAGGGCTAACGATACATGTTGCTTTCAGCCAGAGAGGATGAATGAATATGAGAACAAAACGTGGAATTCTCCTCGCATGCTCCCTGCTGCTGGCTGCTCTGACAGCCGGTTGCGGACGCAGCAGCGACAATGCAGACGGAGTAAAAACCGTGCATATCTACCAATTCAAGGTTGAAATATCCGAAGCGCTGGCTTCGCTCAAGACCGAATTCGAGAAAGAACATCCCGATATTAAGCTTGAGGTGCAAAGCGTGGGAGGCGGGACCGATTATGGCGCCTCGCTGCGTGCCAAATTCTCTTCCGGAGATGAGCCGGATATCTTCACCATCGGCGGCAACAATGAACGTGATATGTGGCTGGAATATCTGGAGGACCTGAGCGGCGAAGCTTGGGCCAAGGATGTAAAGCCACTCGCAGCAGAACAAATGACCATCGATGGCAAACTCTATGGGATGCCGATGAATCTGGAAGGATACGGCTTCATCTATAATAAGGATCTATTTAAGAAAGCCGGAATCACCGAGAAGCCATTGACGCTAACCGCTCTGCGCGAAGCCTCCGAGAAGTTAAAAGCGGCAGGCATCACACCTTTTGCGAATGGTTACCAAGAATGGTTCGTGCTTGGCAATCATAATGTAAACGTACCTTTCGCCCAGCAGCCTGATCCGGAGGCATTCATCGCCGGACTTACAGACGGTTCCAAAACCTTCGCCGGAGACCCTATTTTCTCCAAGTGGATCGATCTACTTGACCTTACTGTAGAGTACGGCAATAAGAACCCGCTCTCGACCGACTATAATACTCAAGTCACTATGCTAGCGAGCGGTGAAGCTGCGATGATGCAGCAGGGTAACTGGACACAAGGACAGATCGACGGCATCGATCCCAATCTTAATCTGGGCCTCCTGCCCATGCCCATTGACGACACTCCCGAAGACAACGACAAGCTTTATGTAGGCGTACCCAGCAATTGGGTTATCAATAAAAACTCTCCCGTTAAGGAGGAGGCCAAGGTCTTCCTGAATTGGCTCGTCACCTCCGAGACCGGAAAAAAATATATCACCAAGGAATTCCAATTCATCCCTGCGCTCGACAACATTAAGGGAACCGAAGAAGATCTTGGAGCACTAGGTGCTGAGGTGCTGGCCTATACCGATAAAGATCAAGCGCTGACCTGGAACTGGACCCGTCTGCCGAACGGGATGCCACAGGAATTATCCAGCAGCATACAAGGGTATCTCGGCGGCAAGCTGACCAAAGAAGGGATGTTGAAGGAATTCCAAGTCAACTGGGATAATCTCAGTGTGCAGTGATTTACCTGCTCTAAATACGACAAACAGCCGCGCAACGATGCGTGGCTGTTTGTTCGTGTTCATTTAATTCCTCTCCGTTCATTAGTCGGAACCCGTTGCTAGTTCGCACGCAGCATACTAATTTGTCTGGCAAGATACACAGGCGTATAGGGCATGTCATCTCGGAGCCAAGAAATAACCGTGCCGATTAGAGCTGCTGAACCGTACCAAACGGCAATGTCCTTTTGTATCGGCGTCTTTGAATGATCAGCAGTCCCCTCCTTTTTCTCCTGGTGCGCAGAAATGATTTCCGCCATCAAATTAAACAGGCGATCTGTAAAAATCGGGCTTCGTTTGGATGTGAGTATGACTTTGTAGAATTTTGCATTTTCCGCAATATGCTTAAGCAGACTTTCTAATATCCTCAAATTCTCTTCATCAACCGACTGGTGATGGTTGTCATCGTTGTTCACCACTTGTAGAATGTCCTCCACCATCTCATCCGCCATCTTTTCCAGCATATCCGGGAGATCCCGATAGTGCAGATAAAAAGTAACCCGATTGATTTTAGCCCGCTCTGCAATACGATTTACTGATATTTTCTCAATATCCATTTCCTCAAGCAATTCAATCACAGCATCTCTAAGCAATTGACGTGTTCGAAGTACCCGGGGATCTGTACGTTGCGTTGTGTTATTCATCTTGTACTCTCCAATCTTTTACTTTCATATTGTAAGCTACATATTTTAGATAATTGTTGTTTTTTAAAAAGAAAAAACTACATTTTCAGAACGAATGTAAACTACTTTACATTTTTTCGCAAATTGTTGCTTGATTACATGAAAATTTCATTTATAATCTAATTCATGCATTGTAAACTATACAACACACTGTAAATTTAGTCCATGATCGACGAGTTGAAAGGATGGAGTGGAGTGAGTACAAAGACAGAAGTAACAAGCAGTTCCGTGAAAAAGGGCCCCATCTTATTCATTATGATTTTGGGCGCCTTTCTTGCGACACTGAATCAAACGGTAATGAGCGTTGCCGTTCCGGAGTTAATGCATGATTTTAATATCTCGGCGGCTACAGCTCAGTGGCTGACAACGGGGTATATGCTGGTTAATGGTGTTCTAATTCCAATTACAGCTTATCTAATGCAACGATTTACGACGCGAGAGCTTTTTCAAGCTTCTATGTTTATATTTTTGGCTGGAACGATCGTATCGGCCCTCGCGACAAACTTCCCTGTTCTGTTGACCGGGCGTATGATTCAGGCAGCTGGTGCCGGGATTATCATGCCACTGCTCACGAATGTCATCTTGACCCTGTTCCCTCCTGAAAAGAGAGGGGCTGCCATGGGGATGGTAGGGCTAGCCATTATTTTCGCACCTGCGATTGGACCTACTCTGGCTGGATATATTTTGGAACATTATTCTTGGGAGACTATGTTTTATGGCATGATTCCTTTGACCGTCATTGTAATCATATGCGGATTTATTTATTTAAAAAATGTATCAGAACGCATCTTTCCCAAGTTGGACATTGTTAGCGTAACTCTTTCTACCATTGGTTTTGGAACCTTGCTGTATGGCTTCAGCCTCGCTGCCAGTGCAGGCTGGTCGAGCGCAGAAGTGTTATTGTCTTTAGCAGCAGGTGTGCTTTCCCTTGGCTTATTTACTTGGAGACAGCTGGCTTCCCAAAATCCACTGCTTGATCTCCGGGCCTTTAAATACAATATGTTTTCCTTAACGACTGTCATCAGTATCGCAGTTACAATCGTGATGTATGCGGATATGATGCTGCTGCCTCTGTACCTGCAGAATGCCCGCGGTTTTACAGCGATGGAGTCCGGTTTGCTGCTGCTTCCCGGTGCACTCGTAATGGGATTGTTGATGCCGGTAACCGGAAAGCTGTTCGACCGGTTCGGAGCGAAATGGCTCGCCATCATCGGATTGTTAATTACAATTGCAACGACTCTAAGCTTTGTGAACTTAACCGACTCAACCAGTTACATGTATCTGGTATACATGTCAACAGGCCGCCGGATCGGGATGGCTCTCCTTCTCATGCCTATACAAACCTTGGGTCTAAATCAACTACCCGCCAAGCTTAGTGCGCATGGTACAGCGATTTCAAATACCATTCGACAAGTAGCTGGCGCCGTCGGGACTTCCCTGCTCGTCACCGTAATGACGAGCCGTACTACAACGCATATGAAGGATATGCTGGCCTCTGGCAGCACACAGAACGGAACACAGGAACATATGATTATGGAAGCATCCATTCAAGGGATCAATGATTCCTATCTAGTGATTGTGGGAATTGGCATCCTCGGTCTGCTGCTATCTTTCTTTATTAAACGTGTTGGGCAAGCGCCTGATCCTGAGCAAGAACCCAAATTGAAGCTAAAAAAAGTCATTGCCAAAGAAGCTTGATATATAGAAGTTATCAGCACTGTTTAAGAATCATAAAAAAGAGATCAACGATGAATGACATCGTTGATCTCTTTTTAGTTTGATCTTTATTACAACAATTAGCGACCAAACCATCTGCTAACTTGCATAACTATTTCAGTTTAAAATAGATGGACCTTTTGTCGGACTCAAGCTTGCTATCGTTTCTATAAAGAACAAGGTTGTTCTCCTTGCCTTTGATTATTGGCAGAATAACTTTACCCGAAGCTTCAAAAGAACCTGGTTTACTTGGGGTGACTTCAGGAAAATCAGCTAACAACTTTTCGATATTTTCTCCGAGAGATCCCTCAAAATAATCACTAGAGCCACCAATATAGTATTGTCCACTGGATGTTTCTACCCCCCAAATGGTAGGTGTAAAACTTGAAAGGAACTTCCGCCCTTGGTCCTGACTACCTTTTACAAGAGTGGCGTTCTTCACCTTAAGCGTTACATCAAGCAGGACATAATCTACAGCTACATCGGGATCAGTGACATGTTCCTCAAACCCAAGAGCATGTAATTGTCCGAGAGTAGTAGACGTAACCTTATTGATAGTGAAAGTATATTGAACAGATGTTGAATCACCTTTAGGGCTATAATTGTTATCAAGGTCCGTATAAGTAAAAGAAGTACCTAACTTCACTGCATCTGCAAACGAAGCGCCGCTGTTACTGGAAGTCGTAGCGGAAGATGAGGCAGCAGGCTTTGGTGTTGCCTGCGGTGTGGACTCGGTTGCAGGCGGAGTAGATACGGTTGCTGGCTTCGCAGTAGCTTGTGCAACGGTATTGTCCTTATCCGGGACAACGGATGTAGATGTTCCGCCGTTCGCCGATGTGATCACAACAGCTTGACGACTGTTATCCCATTTCACGGTTGCCCCCAGTGCTTCAGATACAGCCTTGGCGGATACATAGCTATGTCCCTCATAGATAATTGGGTACATTGTTCCTTCACTACTTGACAGGTTCACTTTCTGATTATCCACTTCAATGCTGATGGCCGCATTCTGATATGCAGAAATCTTCTTCAATGTCGTGTCTGCGTAAGCGACTGCACCCACAGCCAACAGCATTGAGCTAACTGTAATAATTGACATGACTTTTTTACTTGTTACCTTTAGCATCTTACACTCTTCTTTCATGTTTATGTATATGAATCTCGAAAATTATATCACTTTATATCGAATATTGTAAATATTGGAATGATAGGATATTCGTTCTTTATTTGTGAATACTTAAAAAAGACACATTTCCATTGCCAACGCCACATTTCGCTTTTAATCTCCTAAATAGCGTGAATACTATAGATCTTTATACTCAAACCAAAAAGCAGCCCTGGGGGCTGCCTTAATCAAATTAATTAGTAAGTGTCTTAGAATCATTCTACGCCGAAGCTTCAATGATCTGTCCTGCCAAAGCAATCAAATCCTCCTTGGTCAGGTGTCCACCGGTTTCCCGAATAATATAATTGACACGGGTCTTTGGATTCATCCATGCAACTGACTTGTACTCCATCTTATCAATAGGTGTGTATACCACCTCTTGGCCACTCACTTTTAGCTTCTGCGACTGTGCATTTGCTGGTTCGGATTCAACAGTCGTATCCTTAGGTCCTGCAGGTTCGGCAGCGATGGCAAGAACTCCTCTTTTACCATTTTTCTCTGTGGTCATATTATAGATGATGTTGATAGCTGTACGCTTCTCCTGCAATTTCTTTACATATATTTTCTTATCGGACGCCTTACCCTCGGCGATCACTTGATAGTATATCTTATCCTGTTCTTTTTTCGTCATATATGGAGAAACAATTGCCCTGAAAAAATTGTAGCCTTCCGGAGGCTCTTGCAATTGCAGTGGCATGGAGGTATTGCCGGCAGCATACTTTTCCACATATTCATTATACGTATTAAACGAAAGGGAATAATATGCACCCGCAGTGGGTGATCCCTTAGCATAGGCTTGATATTCCTTGTCATTAATATACACATATCTGATTTCTCCAGGTTTAAGCTCTTCACTTAATGCTTTCTGCTGCAGATCTTTGAGATTTTTGAATTTTTTTTGTTCCTGATCTGTTTTCGCTTTGGCAGCTTCATCGATGCCCTGAGCTATATATTTGACTTCCGCCTTAATGGCGGTTTCTTCCACAGACTGAGCAACAGTCTTCTCGGCGTAAGCTTCTCCTTTGAAGCCATAACCTAAACCGAACATTAGGGTCATACTGGTCATGGCAATGAGTGTTTTTCTATTATTCATTAAAATACCTCACCTTCCTGTATATGTAGTACTCTTACATAACACTTACGTTACCGGATTTGTGACATCAAATTTCTATACTTATTTCATCATGTCGGCAGCAATTCGGATAACCTCCTCTTTGGTTAAAGAAGAAGACTCCGGTGCAGCAGTCATATCGTATACTACATTTTGTTCTGGATCCGTCCAGACAAGTCTGTATCTATACCCCAACTTTATTTCATTGTTTGTAGTTTCCGTATAGATCAGTTGGGTTCCGTTAACAAGAATATTCTGTACGATTGTGGTGTTCGTCCTTAGTAAGCTTTCCACCGTTCCGGACTTTGCCTTGATGTGTTTGGCATTAATTCTTACCATACTCTCCCCTTTTTTGTATCTCATCGACGAATAGTCATAATTAATACTGGCCGTAGCTTCTTTTTTCCACATAACCCGGTAACCGCCTTCCAGCTTTATACCATCAGTCAGGGCAAGCAGTTCATTCTCGTTGACCTCAAAATCAGGTTGTATCCATGCTTGATCAAAAACATACCCTTCTGGCAGATACTCCGGACGTGGCAAATATGGCACCTTATACTCTTCTGCTTTGGCTAAATAACTGGAATAATCATTAAATAGCATCGCAGGAATAACTCTGCCAAGCTGAGGACGTTCATCTCCAGCACCTTCCTTTTTTAACACGTAAGAAGCGCCCTCTCCCGGTAGTAATAATTTCTCTACAACTCTATATGCCTCTAAATTTTTTTCACTCAGCAGCTCTTCTTCTTTGGTCGCCACTCTCTGAGGAATTTTTACCTTTGAAGGAACTAACGGATTCTTAGATACTTCAATCGTCCCCCCTTCCTTCGTTGCAAGAAGCGGCTCGTATGGCAGCACCTCATATTGAAATTTGGCAGCTTGCCAGGGACTCTCCTTAAACAAGGAATAGCTGCCTCCTATCAAGACAACCAGGATCAGCACCGCTGCCCATCTCCTTACAGGCCTGCTCCACATGCGCTTACGGTATCGTTTGGCATAGGTTTCTGGCTCCACTCTATGCATAATATCTGGGATGTCCCCCTCCTGCTGGTGAGGTACAGGCTTAACAGCAAGGTGACCATTACCTAGCCCGATGGCTTGCATTACAGAATCATGAACATCAACCAGCGGAAGTTTGGCAGAATTATCCCCCTCCTTCAGAAACAACTCTTCGGAAGTCAATTCGTCCTTGCGCATAGTTGTTTCTCCTTTCTTTCAATGACTTCTCTGAGCTTGCACCTTGTCCGCTCGTACCGTTTCCTAACTGTGACCGTACTTTTACCCAGAATTTCACTAATTTCTGCAAATGATTTATCTTCAAAAATGCGCAAAATCAACAGATTGCGTTCCTCCACGCTAAGCTTTTCCAGGGCAGAGGCCACGGATTCACTGAACAACTGATTTTCTACCATTTGTTCAGCGCTTTTAGTGGTTACATCCTGTCTGAGTAACTTTCGCAGCTGATTTTGAAATTTCTTCCGGCGCAGTTGATTCAGGCAATGATTATAGGAAACCCTGTAGAGCCATGAGTTAAAACTCACCTGAGACTCAAAATGGCCGATGTTCTGATAAGCCTTAATAAATATGTCCTGAACCGCATCCTCGGCTTCTTCCTTATTGTTCAACAAGCGAAAGCAGTAGAGGTAGATCCGTTGTTGGTAGAGTCTGATAATATCTGAAAAAAGGTAGACTTCCCCCGCTTGTACCCGCTTTATCTTTTCTTCAATAGAGTCCACGACTGTCTCCTTTCTACTATCAGTACAGTTATAACACTTGAGCGGTCTGTTTCGTGACATTTTTTTCCGTTTTAGCTCCGATTTAACGGAACATACACAAAAAAATCGCTGCTCCTCTCCGCAGGGAGGTGAGCAGCGATGCTTAAAACAGAAGAACGCAAGGGATGGTTATACACGTATTTCCGCTCTTCAGATTAAAAATGAACATGAGCTAATTCAGAGTTTTTTTCTCTGCTGCCGGGACTACAGCTTCCAGATACGGTACAGGATGACTGCCGCTTCAGCACGGGTAAGCGTATCGTTCGGCGCAATTCTATTATTCTTTCCGTTTACGACTCCGGATTTGATCAACAATGATGCGCTGTCTTTTGCGTAGCTGGATATACTTGCTTCATCTAGATAAGCAGCTACAGTACCGCTCGCCTTAACTTGCTTGCCGGCTGCCGCCAGCGCGCGTGCTGTCAGCACCATCATATCTTGTCTGGAGATATTGCTATTGGGTCTGAACGTATCATCTTTAAAACCTGTAGCAATTCCCAGTTCCTTCGCGATGACCAGTTCATCATAATAATAGTCCGTCTTTTGGACATCGTTGAACATTATTGCACTTTTGCCCGTTCCCTTCAGTTCAAGCGCTCTTACGAGGAGAGCAATGAAATCCGCTCGTTTGATTGAATCTGCAGGTGAAAAGTTGTTCACCGACGTTCCTTTGATGATATCGCGAGCCGCCATAACGCCTATAGCTTGTTTAGCCCATGACAGATTCTGCAGATCTCCGAAGTCTTTCTTTACGAAGGTTACTGCATAAGTGCTGAAGTGGGTTGTTTGAAAGACAACCGTTTGGGTTGCAGCATCATATCGACCGTTCGGAACCGGCATTACGTTGCCTTTGCCATCGATGTACCAAACGACGATAAGCTCTGGATGGTTAAGCTCCTCCGCTGTCGGCACGTAAGGAATGGCTATCGTTACAGGTGCGTTAGGGTTATTCCAAGGAATAACTTTGTCACCTGCTACTAAGCTTAGACCGATAATTGGATGGTTGCCAATCATATTGCGGGTAGCTGCTTCCAAGCTGTCCGTGGTGACTTTATTTATTCGTATGGATACTTGTTCAGCACTGTCTGTTACATTGGACAACATATTGCTTGGAATTTGAATTGTGGTTTTTTCCGTCTTAAGCAATAGTTCATAGTTTTCTTTCCCCATTAGACTTTGGGTCGGTAATTGTATATCATACCCTTTCGTGTCCGTTTGCTTTGGCACTTCAATGATAATTTGTTTCTTGCCGTTTGCCGCTACACTAGCCAGTTCAAGCGCTTTTTTCATGTTGTCGCTGGAGATCGTACCTATGACATACCCATTATCGGACTTTACCTCCAGTTTAATCGTAACAATACCATCTTTGTTTGTAATGGCTCCAGGTTGTGGAGTTGATACAACATTACCGGTGCTGCTACCCGTTGGTGCATTTGTTGGCGCTGGCGTCGCTGTTTGAACAGGTGTCGGGGTTGCCGATGGTTCCGTTGGGTTTGTTGGATCCGTTGGATCTGTTGGGTCAGTTGGGTCTGTTGGATCGGTTGGGCTCGTTGGTGTCGGTGTCGGTGCTGTTGTCGGCGTTGGGGTTGGTTCCGGACCGGCAGATTTCCCCTTTAAAGTAAGCACACCATAAACGGATGTGTCCATATACCCAGTTCCACTCGTATCGTTCCAAGCCGCGACACTTTGACGTGAGCCCTCTTTAGCATCGTTGATCTGTACATCGAAACCAAGCTTTTTATCGTTGTCCGGAGTGATCCCTTGAAGTGGAATCTTCACTTCAACCGTATAGTTTGTTCCGGAAATCTGGGTTGCCGATTCGAAGCCGGCTGCGATACTTGAAGGATTAAATGAAGTCTCGTTGTCAAAATTGACTCTGTACTGGCCATCATCATCTTGATAAAACGTCGTTTTCCCATTATTTTGGTCCACGAAGATTTCAACCGAATCCTGTTCATGTGCATTCACGCTGCTCTTATCAAGCTGCGTATCACTCACCTGGACTAGGACATATAAATATTGATCATCCCAGAGTGCTTTTGCTACTCCACTCGCTCCTTGCCAAGCGGTTTGATACCGATTGACCGGAATCTCAGCGGTTTGGCTCCAGATCTCGTCAACTGTTCCGTCTATAACAGGTGCAGCGAATTTGGCAGTAGATTGATTGGCTTCTACTGATTCAGGCTCATGCTCTTCAATGAAGGTATCAGGATCGATAACGCCATAGTAAGCCGGCTTAGCTTGCAGATTTTTATCGAATAACAACGGATTGGATGAAGCTCTCCAGCTTGTGTTATCATCCATTCCCCAGAAGGTAACACGTTTGATAGAATCAGCGTGATCCCTGAAGATATTTAACAACTGTGCATACAGATAACCCTGCGCATTAGCAAGCTTTTCAGAAAGCTGATAGTTGCTTCCGGCCTGAATGTCCAGCTCAGTTATGCTTACTTCGACACCCAAGGAAATGAACTTTTCCAAGGATAGCTTCACATTCTCTGGGTTCGTATTGATGCTGTAGTGCCCCTGCATGCCAACCCCGTCGATAAGCAATTTGCCAGGGTGAGTCAGCGCGTACCTATCATTGATTTCTTTGACCATACTGTAGATGGCCTGCGCTTTATTCTGATTGTCTTCGTTATAATCGTTGTAATAGAGCTTAATATCCCAATCTGGATGCGTGTCCAGCACTTCTCTTGCCGCCAGGAAGGCTTGCTCTACGTAATCTGCTCCAATAGCACTTTTCCATGGGGCGGAACGCAGCGCAGTTTTCCAATCTGTTGGGTTGGATGGGTTATCGCTCATCGCCTCATTTACAACATCCCAGGAGATCACCTTGTCACCAAAATGCTCCATAACGGTTTGGATATGGGTCTGCAAATTCATAAGAGCTTCATCCCGTCCCAAGGGGATCGTGTTGTTAGCTGCGTCTGTTGTTGTATTCAGCCATGCAGGCGATTGTTGATGCCATACCAACACATGTCCATGCATCTGCATGCCCTCAGCCAGTACTTTATCTACAATTGTATCTGCCGCGGTAAACGTGAAGTTGCCCTTCGTAGGCTGCAACGCGTCCGGCTTCATGGCATTACCTGCCGTAGCAACATTGTGATGCATTTTCAGAAGCTCAAGTCTGACACCTTCCAGATCCTCAGCGGTTATCGCATTTCCGATCAGAAAATCACTCTGGTAAGCATCCTTAATCGGCACAAGATCTTTTTCGATATCAACCGGGCCAGAGCCTACCTTTTCAAAATTAATATCATCGATATAAAATGAGGCCGCGCTATTACTGGAGCTTTCCACATAAATGGTCAAATACTCACTGCTTACATTGTTATAACGGTAAGTTCCCTCGAACTGAATCCAGCCATCGCTTGCGCTGATGGTTTTAGGTGCGAGCTGCACATAATTGGCGCTGCTTCCATCGCCAACCTGCGTGGACAGCTGAAGCTGCGAGCTTGCTGGCTGGATCAGCTTGACCCATAACGAAATTTTATATTCGTAGCCTTTGTCCACAAACTTCTCCACACGTAATGTCGGCCCATGCCATGTACTGGTTCTGCCCTCAACCTTCAAAGCGTATGAACCACCATCTGTATGATTCGCTTCATTAGTAACCGTAAGCGTTTCAGTACCTGCTCTGCCTTCAAAACCACCTGCCGTTTGATCCTCAAAAGTAACAGTGGTAAAAGGTAAAGCTGGGTCTCTAGGTGTTTCTGGTGTTGGAGTTGGCTCTACTGTAGCCACCTTTTCTGTGACCAATACATCCCCAATGTAGAACGGAACCGTTTTCCCGTCATCGTTGGATTGAACACGCAGCGTTGTATCTTTGTCCGTATCCACGGTAAATTCTTTCGTCAAGGTGACCGCTTGGCCTGCTTCATAATTCACATTTGCCAAAAGAGCGTAGCTGCCTATCGCTTGAAGATAAGCTTGGGCACCGCTAGGTACAATCACATCAGCGTCTACATACACGGATGCAGTTACCGTGTAGGTTTTGCCGTTTTCTAGGCCCATATCGCTGAATTTAAAATCAGCCGCGTCCCAGTTATTCGCTCGGTTGCTTACATATAAAGCTGCACCGTCAGCATTGCCCGCAAAAACTTTATCGGTCACAGGTGTAAGGCTAGCACTGCCTGCTTGAGCTGCAATACCCTTGCCACTCGCAAAAGTTTCGTGATATACCGTTACCGTATCTGATGATACTGTCGTATCCTGCACCGCAGCTTCAGTAACCGGAGCGATCCAGCTTGTCGGAATAAGCAAGGCAGCTGCGAGTAAAATCGAGATTACTTGTTTAAGCATTCTACTCATTTAATGCATTCCTCCTCTAGTGATTTTCATAAAAATCAGTTAATGACCTACCTTATTAGCACCAGCCCTATATTCCCACGCTAATTTCTTTACCTGCTAAATCCTCAATTTCAACAGTGGCACAATCATTCCGAAGAGCAGTAGAACATCATCACAAATGAATCTTTTTACTTACAGACCCCCTCCTTATATGTAAACGCTTTCATGTGTACTCACACTATTTTACAGCCTCGCTGCTACGCACTACTACGCTAATATTAAAGGTGTTACCCCCCATAATTATAGGAAAACGTATGTATGATTAAAGATTCTACGTATTTAACCCAAAAGAAAACCCCACTTACGGACCGTTGAACGTAACGGAAGGTAACGGGGACTTGGTTTGTTATTTGTTCTGCGGCGTAATTAAATTGTCTGTTTGGATAACGCTCCAAAATATTCTACAACTACCTCCCGAAATTCCAAAGCAGCCTGCGAAATGTACCGGCTCCTGTGCCACAATAAAGCTATCTCCCTTTCCAATTCGTGATTCTCTACTTGGAGGTATTGGATATCTTCCCGTGAATTCCGTGCCGTGCTTGGTATGAAAGCTAAGCCAATTTCAGCTTCCACAAGAGTGCTAAGCCTTGCAGGTTCATCCCCCTCATACACATATTTAGGCACAAATCCAACCGATTTGCATACAGAGTCTATTAAATCGCGAGTACCATAACCACTCTTTACACCAACAAACCATTCATCCCTTAGCTCTGTCAAAGATACGCTGCCTCGATTAGCCAGCCGATGCCCCTTTGGAACAGCCACAAGAATCGGATCGATAAAGACGATTTGACATTCGATGTCATCCCCTTTTATTGGAGGTGAGGATAAGCAATAATCAACCTCTCCTCTATTAAGAAGTGTAACCATTTCCTGCGTGGTCAACATTTGCACATGGTATTGAATATCAGGCCGCTTTTTCCGAAACTCTCGCAGGATATTGGGTAATGTGCTTGCGGTCGTCACCGCTAATTCGAGTGTGCCATGTTCAGGACTGGATAAATCGCTAAGCTCCTGTTTTCCCTGCTCCAATTCAAATAATGCCCTTTCAGCTCGGCGAAGGAACCGGCTTCCGGACTCATTCAGTCGCAGCTTTCTTCCTACCCGATCGAATAAAGGTACCCCCAGATCCTCCTCCAAACGCTGAATCGTTTTGCTTAGTGAAGATTGAGTAACGTGTAGATTTCGTGCAGCTTCAGTCATATGTTCCAACCGAGCTACCGCGAGAAAATATTGCAGTTGCAGAAGTTCCATTTCGCACCTCCATTCATTCCCTCAAGTCAATGAGATCATAACATAAAATGCGTTGGAATGAATAATCGATTTCAAGTACGATGACATTAATAAGCTTTAGGGGGATTTAAAATGAGTGTTCGCAACAGGTGGTTAATGATTTCAGTAGGTCTGGGGATTTTATTGAACCCTTTAAATTCTTCGATGGTGTCTGTGGCTATTCCAAGGCTGCAAAATGTATTCCAGCTTGACTATACAGGTGTTTCCTGGATTATTTTTTCTTTTTACATTGCAAGCAGCATCGCTCAACCTGTCATGGGAAAGGCCAGCGATTTATTCGGCCGGAGGAAAATATTTCTTACCGGGCTTGTCGTATCCTTCATTGCAGGTTTATTAGCTCCTCTCTCCCCAAACTTTGGCTGTCTCATCGTGTTCCGTATTGTGCAAGCCATTGGAACTAGCATGATGGTTGCCGTTGGAATGGCCATTGTGCGGATTCATATTACGGAGAAACAAGCGACCGCACTGTCTGTTTTATCCATCTTCCTATCCGGCGCGGCAGCAATTGGACCCTTTATTGGCGGGGTTATTATTCACTGGTGGGACTGGCCAGCTATCTTTTTCGTCAATATTCCATTCGTGGTGGCGAGCTTTCTATTATCTTGGAGGCATATCCCCAAGGACGAACCGTCAACAACCATTACCCGGGGAATGTCCCTGCGCAAATGGTTTGATTTGATTGATGCGTCAGGAATCCTGCTCTTCACTGTGGGGCTGGTTGGCGTGCTCCTTGGATTGCTTTCAGCAAAATCATCCGGACATATCTCATTAATACATGTCATTACCTTGCTAACAGGACTCATTCTGCTGGGGGCATTCGTCCGGCATGAGCTAAAAGCGGCGTCACCCTTTATTCCTTTACGTACATTTGCCAAATATCCGGCAATGACTTGGGTTAATGTTGAATTCATGCTCGTTAATGTACTTTTTTACTCACTCTTTTTCGGGATTCCATCCTACTTGCAAATGGTACGTCATGTCAGTGAATTCCAAACTGGGATTCTCATGCTAACGCTGGGATTATGCTCGCTGGTTACTGCTCCAATAGCAGGACGCTGGATCGATAGATCAGGACCCCGGCCAGCATTGCTGGTGTCCGGGGTCCTGATGACATTGGGATCAGTGTGGCTTGTGACCTTAAATCAGACTTCACCGGTGATCAGTGTATGTGTGGCTTTAGCTGCATTTGGTATCAGCAACGGATTGAACAATGTCGGCCTGCAAGCAGCCTTGTTCCAAAGTTCTCCAAAAGAAATCATCGGTGTAGCCTCCGGATTATTTAATACATCGAGATACCTGGGAACCATTCTCTCTTCATTGTTAATAGGTATCATAATGGGAGGTAAGTTTAGCTTCGCGGGATTTCAAGTCCTTGGGGTTATCCTCACGATAATTGCATTGTCTTTGGTATTCATGAGTCGGAAGCACCGTGAATCAGGGCAATTGCAGGAGTCGGCTAATTCGGGCGCTAACAAATAGGAAAGTACAGACAAATAAGACCTGTCATCAGACAGGTCTTATTTTGTTCTTTTAACGAGATCAATTGATCCCCCTTCTGCCACTTATAGAGTTTTTAAGCTTACATTGCATATAAAAGGTATATACGATACTTCCAAAAAACAATCCAACAGTTAGCCCATTTGCTGAAGAATAAATGATATGAAATACGCTGCTATGGTAAAAAATCAACATCACATTCAGAATATATTTAACAATAAAATTCAGTAGGACAATAAATAATGGAAGATAACTTTTCTTTTTGAACACTACTGATTCTTTTCTAACAAAGGATTGGTACCTCTTATTTAAAAGATAGCCAATCAGGAAACCTGGAATGATAAAGATCATATAACTCGTCAACGTTAGACCTAATTGAGGAAAAGTAGTTGTTATTGTCCGTAATCCCCATGCCATAAAAATAAGCGGGGCAATAAACATCCGTGAAAAAATAACAGGCCGTTCCTGAGAATTTTTAATCCCCATTATGAACAAAAGAATGAATAATATCCACACCCATGATGGTGTGCTTGAAATTACTTGTGTGACTGTAATGTGCATTATATTTCCTCCTTGTATAGAGCGTTGCAGTTCCACTGTGTTGCCTTACTAATAATAAAAAATCATAGGGACTAACACATCTACACAGCGATTGATTTATAAGCAACGATACCTCTATCTAGAGATATACAATGTTTGAGCAGACCCCACAAACAAAACAAAAAAAGACCGGTTGTGGCCGGTCTTTCTAACTACATGGCTATTTTTTTTATAGAACAACTTCTCCCTCTGTTACTCTACCATCCCTGTCCGTATAGCCAATACAACAGCTTGTGTACGATCTTCGACCTCAAGCTTTTGGAGAATACGATGAATATGAGTCTTAACCGTGCCCTGTGAAATATTCAGAATTTCCGCAATTTCAGAGTTCCTGCGCCCGTATGCCATTTGTTGGAGTACATCAAGTTCACGTTCGGTCAGAGATTCAGAAAAATCATCTGATGCTTGCTCTGTTTTGTTTAGTTTAGCATCACTCGAAATGGCTGCTATAAGCGCCTTACTTGCAGTAGGTGTCCTGTAAATTGCATTACCTTGATTCGCCCAGCGTATTCCCGCAAGAACTTCTTGCATATCCGTATCCTTCAACAAGTACCCTACTGCGCCTGCACGTATCCCTTCAATAACATAGGCTTGAACATCAAAAGTGGTTAGAAGTACAATCTTAATTTCTGGACTTACACGGAGAACTTTGCGAGTTGCTTCAAGCCCCGAGGAATTAGGCATTTGAATATCCATTAACACAATATCGGGTTTAGTTTCAAGTGAAACAAGGTAAGCTTCCTCCCCATCACAGGCTTCTCCTACGCATTCCATATCAGGTTGTGAATCTATAATGTACCTTAATCCTTGCCGGACGAAAGGCTGATCGTCAGCAAGTACAATCCTAATTATTTTATCCAAGTGAACTACTCCTTCTCTTCCACAATAGGTCTACATGCAACGGGAACGACTGCCTGCAGGCGAAAGCCATGAGGTTCTATAGACGAAAAAAAACAGTAGCCCCCCGATGCTTTACACCGCTTTGTTACGCCATTTAGACCATACCCTAAATTTAAAGGTTCTTCTTTAGCAGTTACTCCATTGTCTGTGACCGTAAGGTAAATCGTATCGTTTACTTCTTCAATATCAATGCTGGCAATAGTCGCATTTGAATGACGAAGCACATTGGTTAATGACTCCTGCAGAACTCGATATAACACGATACTTGTTTCAATAGGCCACTCTGTGACTTCCGAGTTTTTGATTAAGTTTGAACTGTATAGAAGATCTGCTTTGAGTTTGGGCTACGAGGCCTTTTAAAGCAACTAGCCCTAAACCCATTTCGTCATTTGACCATTCCTTTACCGCAACTCGAACTTCCGCCATAGCTTGACGAGCAATAGTAATTAACTGGCTGGTGGACTCAGCTGCTCTTTTAGGATCATTTACTTGCATAATCTGAAGGGCTTGCAATTGTACTATCAGTGAAGTCAATTGATGACCCAGTCCATCATGAATTTCGCTGGCAAGCCGGGTTCTTTCTTCTAAAGCTGCATAACGTACCGAATGAACCATAGCTTCTTGAAGTTCGTTATGCGTAGCCTCCAGCTCTTTATGAGTTTTATTTAACTCTTCAAGGTGGAGCGTTGTTAAGTAGTGAGCATCTCTTCTGATTTTTATACTTCGCGCTACGAGGATTACACAAAGCAGCCCTAAAAAACTGCCTAAGGACAATGAATAAATCAGAAAAACAGCAGTAAGTGTAGTGATTCCAACAATAAAAGAAACACGGGGATAAACTCGATTCATAAATAGGATAATAAAATAAAGCGGCCATAGTAAACTTGTATTCGGTGAGCCAAAAACATAATGAAGCACTAATATAATCAAAATCATTATAAAAGTAACAGCATAATATTTCACTTCAGTCCACCAAGCGTTTTTTGCCCAAATCAACACCATATATAGCAACAACACGATCAGACCACCTAGAAGGTTAATGAATCCTTGACCGCTATAATCTTTGTAATAGGAAATTGCTAAGAGCAATGACCCAACGAAACGAACCAGATTTACATATATTTTTTCTTCCTTGAATGTAAACTTCACGAGGTTCCTCCAAATTTCTATCTAGTTCAGAACTCAATTTATTACAAGGTTCGACAGTATTAATACTATACGTCAAGCTCAATGCTCAGTCCAATTTCAAGCTCAAAAGACACATTTATAATGTAAAAACAGTTTATGCAGCTCGATATTTTGAAACTTGTCCCGGCTTGAACCGTAATTTTTAAGAACAAAGACACAGCACAGCAGAGAGGAGCTATCATTAGTGGAATATTACCGCAACAATGTAGCCGACAGTTTACAGGATGTTCAGAGTTCAGCTAACGGGCTTACTTCGGCAGAAGTCGACAATCGTCTAAAAGATTATGGTTTTAACGAATTAAAAGGAAAGAAAAAAGATCCTGTTTGGAAGCTTTTTCTTGAAAACTTCAAAGACCCTATGGTAGTCGTACTGCTTATAGCCGCCATTGTCCAGATTGTTATGGGACAAGTTATGGAGTCGCTTATTATTTTCCTCGTGTTGATTCTCAATGCAGTTATAAGTGTCATCCAGACCCGTAAAGCGGAGAGTTCACTTGATGCCTTGCAGCAGATGTCAGCACCCGAGGCCAAAGTGCTGCGTGATGGAGAATTAAAAACCGTCCCGGCAAGGGAACTTGTACGCGGTGATATCGTCTGGCTGGAAGCCGGCGATTTTGTACCCGCCGATGGCCGGATTATAGAATCGGAAAGCTTAAAAATAAATGAGGGTATGCTAACCGGAGAATCCGAAGCTGTGGAAAAGCATACAAATATCATCGCGAAAGAATCTCCGCTTGGAGACCGGCGTAATATGGCGTTCAGCGGTTCACTAGTTGTATATGGCCGCGGAACGCTAGTAGTAACGGGAACTGCACTCACTACCGAAATCGGAAAAATTGCTGAACTCATTGAAAGCGCCGAAGCCAAGCAAACACCGCTGCAGCGCAAGCTCGAAACATTCAGCAAGCAGCTGGGGGTAGCAATTATACTCCTGTCCATTGTAATCTTTGCCATCCAGGCCGGACGTGTTTGGTTATCGAATGAGACTGTGGATACAACAGAAGCTATCCTGAATGCGTTAATGTTTGCAGTCGCTGTGGCGGTTGCTGCGATTCCCGAAGCTCTTTCCTCAATAGTAACTATTGTCCTATCCGTAGGTACTAATAAGATGGCTAAGCAACATGCGATTATTCGTAAGCTACCCGCTGTCGAAGCCCTTGGGTCAACCAGTGTCATCTGTACAGATAAAACCGGTACCCTCACCCAGAATAAAATGACTGTTGTAGATTACTTTCTACCAGAAGGTGACCGTGATCAATTCAATCAAGCGCCTGAAGAATGGTCTGAAGAAGCCCGGCGGCTCCTGCATATTGCCGTGCTCTGCAACGACTCTAACATTAATGAGGATGGTAAAGAGCTGGGTGATCCTACAGAGGTAGCACTTATTGCCTTCAGCAACAGCAAGAATAAAGATTATAAGGAAATACGCGATAATTTCCCTCGCGAAGCCGAACTACCTTTTGACTCGGATCGCAAGCTGATGACGACCTTGCATACTTTTAACGGACAAAAAGCAATGATTACTAAAGGTGGACCCGATGTGCTCTTTGGTCTATGCTCGCATGTACTGTTAAGTGGAAAAGAAGTGCCGATGACACCAGAAGTTCTTGAACGCTTCTTCGAAGCCAATGAGGAGTTCTCCAGCAGAGCACTCCGTGTACTTGCCTATGCCTACAAAACCGTACCAAATACAGTTACTGAAGTCGGATTGGAGGATGAACAAAATCTAGTGCTCGTAGGTTTGACAGCTATGATTGATCCACCTCGGGAAGCTGTCTACGGCGCGATCGCAGAGTCTCAGAAGGCTGGAATCCGAACCATCATGATTACCGGTGATCATAAGACAACCGCACAAGCGATCGGCCGCGATATCGGTCTGATGACTGAGAATGAAATTGCCGTAACCGGCCAAGAACTCGATGCCATGTCTGACGAGGAACTTGATCAAAAACTTGAACAGATCGGTGTCTACGCCCGTGTCTCTCCGGAGAACAAGATCAGAATTGTCCGCGCGTGGCAGCGGAAAGGCAAAATAACAGCCATGACCGGTGATGGTGTAAATGACGCGCCTGCTTTGAAACAAGCAGATATCGGAGTTGCCATGGGCAGTGGAACCGATGTTGCCAAAGATGCGGCTGCCATGATTTTGACCGATGATAATTTTGTATCCATTGTCAATGCTGTATCTGTGGGCAGAACGGTATTTGACAATATTAAAAAAGCGATCGCCTATTTGTTCTCAGGTAACCTGGGTGCAATTATCGCCATCCTCTTTGCCCTTATTTTCAACTGGATTAATCCTTTCACAGCGATTCAGCTTCTATTCATCAATCTGGCGAATGATTCTCTGCCCGCCATAGCTCTTGGGATGGAAAAACCTGAACCTAATGTGATGAACAGAAAACCAAGAGAGCTCAAAGAAGGAATATTCGCAGGAGGAATGATGCAGGCCATTGTCACTCGTGGTCTACTCATAGGTATAGCTGTTATCATATCCCTGTATATCGGACTTCAGGATTCGCCTGATATGGGCGTAGCTATGGCATTCACAACCCTGATCTTGTCTCGTACATTGCAGACCTTTGCCGCCCGTTCGAACAGTCAAACTGCTATTGAAGCTGGCCTTTTCAGCAACAAATACGTCATCGGAGCCGTTCTGGTCTGCTTTGCCTTTTACGGCATTGCGGTTCTGCCAGGAGTTAGAGAAATCTTCTCGATTCCGGCTTCATTTGGAATGTCAGAGTGGCTGATTGCAGCAGGCTTAGCCCTCGGCTCCCTCATCCTAATGGAATTAACGAAGGTTGTTCGAAGAGCTTTTACACCCAAATCTGTTGAACAGAACCCTGTAAATTCCTGAGTAAGCTATAATCGACTGAAAAAAAAAACAGCGATCTCCAATGATGGAGTATCGCTGTTTTTCTGACATCTAGAGTTAAACCCAGAAAAGCTTCTGTTGATTTTAATCAAAATAAAATAATTCTTCGAATTTTTTATCCAACGCAATACATAAAATCAAAGCTAATTTTGCAGTAGGGTTAAACTGTCCGGTTTCAATCGAGCTTATAGTATTTCTTGAGACACCCACCATTTCTGCCAATTGTGCTTGCGATAATTTTTGTTCCGTTCTTGCTTCGCGCAGTTTATTTTTTAAAACCAAAGGTTCACTCATACTAATCACTCATCCCATAAAAGTAAATAAACAAAAACGAAACACTTATAATTAATCCTAAAATGAAATTGAGTAAATGCATCTTTTTCTTAGTTACAGAATACATCCCAAGACCTTCACAGCTCAAATATCCAAAAAACATGGCTATCAAGGCTTTTAATGCAAGATTTGTTTCCTGACTATGATTATATAAACTGAAGACACTCAGAATGCAAAATACAATCAACATTCCAATGAATCCGCTTTTTCTGCCTTTAGCAAATACAAATTCTTTTCCTTCGTCTCCTTTTTCATTTCTGCTTTTTTCTAATATTTCTTCCTTTTTCATAAAAATTTCTCCTTTCAAATTGAAAAGATGATGACAAGTTTTCTTGTCATCATTATTATAATACGCCAAGTTTTCTTGTCAAATAAAAAATAGCCCACTTCAATCCAAAGATTGGTAGTGGGCTATTTTCTATACCTTCATATATTCGTTATATAATTGCTCGAAAGTATTGTATCGTTCGACTTTCCTGCCTACCTTGTTGTATTCCTCCAGATATTCATCCATGACCTTCAGAAACTCATTCTTAAAGACTTGAAGATGGTCAGAATCAAAATACTGCATGATATCAAACTTTTTAGTTCCCTTCCATTCTGTCATTTCATCAAGAAAACCTTGTATGCCCATTGCTGCTAGATACGCATACGATCTATCACCCGATTCTACACTTGCTATAATCTTATTGCGGTAGTTGCACCATAATTCCTCATAAGTTCCGCCAAGATTATCATAGCTTGGGACAGGCTGCACTACAAAATCCTTATACATTTTATTATATAAATCATTGATGTTTTTAAGTGCCTTATATACTGCACTTCTGATTTCACCGATAGTCTTCGCCTCTATCACAGCCATATATATCTTTTCAAAATCATCAGGAACATAACGGTACGTAGCTATTTCCTCTAAATATCTCTTAATTCCCCGTTTGAAATAAGTATTGTTCAAATGAGTTAGCGCATTTAACAAATTGTATAAAACTTCGCTTGAAGCATACCTTACTGCTCCTATATCTGCAGAAAGTAATGTATTCGCATATTCCTGTTTTGCTATGTCTATACACTTTTTCGCTCTACTGATACATTCTCTCCCTATAGGCATTGCCAGAGCATCGAGTGCTCTCTGTTTATATAAATTTAGCTTTTCCAAATATTCGGGTTTTGCACAGTATAACACCTGTAAATCCACCAGACATGAAATCATTGGACTCTCGAGATTGGCTTGATCTTCTATCCTTGTTTCCCATGGCGTACAATATAGATCGTATCCAATATCATCCAAAATAAAACACGAAGATATCCCCCAGCCTTGCTCTGTGTTATTAATTATGATTAGATCAAGATCGCTTTTTTCATGAAAATCCCCAGTACTAAAAGAACCTGTAAGCCCTATAATTGCAATATCATCAGAAAAATCTCTCTTAGCCCGTTCAATGACCATGCTAATAAGCTTTTCATTTTTGATTAAGATCTTTTCTTTATGAACAGCATCCATATCCATGTCCCCTCTCCAACCTTATTAATTCTATTGTATAAGCATATTGTTAGAGTAGGTATTCCAACTTTAATTATATTAAATCTATACCAAGCCTTTCCTCTCCTTCAAAGAAAACAAAAAAACGCGCTGGCAAGAGCATAATTAGCTTCTCTCCAACGCGATTTATAGTCATTAGTGAATATTTTTCTTTTTAAAACTGCCGCCCTTAACTTCTGCAACATCGTAGACTACTACAAAAGCATTCGGGTCAATTTCACGAATAATATCTTTTATTTTACTTTCTTCCAGACGGTTAATGACACAAGTGATTTCTTTGAATTGTTCATTTGAGTAGCCGCCATAAGCATCTGTATAAGTTGCTCCACGACCCAATCGGTCACGAATAGTCTCGACCATGATTTCCGGTTGAATAGTGATGATTTTAAACGTTTTAGAGCCACTCAAACCTTCTTCAATAATATGAATGACCTTAGAAGCAATAAAATAAGCAAGTGCTGATAGAATAGCCCCTTGTAGGCCAAATACTGTTGAAACAACAATAAAGACAAACATGTTTAGAAATAAGATTAAATCACTGGTCCCAAAAGGTAATTTTCGTGAAAGTAAGACAGCTAACATATCTATCCCATCTAATGCTCCACCATTACGTAAGGCTAACCCCATACCAAAACCGATAATAATCCCGCCAACAACGGTAATTAATAAGGTATCACCTTCTATAATCGTCGGTACATGATGCATAAGACTAGTGCCAATAGCCAGTGAAGCAATACCGATAACGGAATAAAGAGCAAAGCTTTTACCAATTTGCTTATATCCTAGCCACACAAAAGGGATATTAATTATGCCAATTAGCAGCCCTAGCGGTAAGCCAAACAGTTCAGAGCCAACGATGCTTAGACCTGTGACACCTCCATCTGAGACATTGTTGGGTATCAATACAGATTCTAGACCATAGGCAGCTATTAGCGCCCCAATAATAATCATGAATACTTTTGAGAATATCTTGAGTTTATTTGATTTCTGTTTTCGCGTTTCAATCATTGAATTTCTCCGTTTCACATTGCTTAATTTAGTCCATAAAAATTTCCTCTAAAGGTCTTCCGTCACCTGGATTAAAATCAATCCCTAAAATCTTTGCCATCGTGGGGGCTATATCTACCATTTCGATGTCCCCTATAGGATGCCCATTTCTAATCTTTTCCCCAGAGACAACCAAGTTGCATCTATAGCCGTCTTTATCAGGAGAATAGCCATGCGTGGCAAATTTAACGCCTTGTTTGTCCAAATCAACAATCGTTGGTTCATCCATACTTTCGTCGAAACAATAACCTCTCTTAGCCTCAAGCATATACTTTGTGGTTTGGCCCACATGAAAATAATCCAGTTCATCTCTAGCATACAATTTCTCTATACCTGAAGATTCCTCTCTCATATTATCTCCAATAACAGCTAATGCTATTTGCTCAGCTTCTTCATCGCCCTGCCGGATATGCAAGTAAGCCGCTCCACCCCCACACTGAAAGTAAGCTCTCCACTTCATTTCGCCGTTCTCTTCATAGATCAGGCCCTTTTCCTGCAAAAGGTTGTTCAAATGCACTTTGTACCTAACATTAAACTGGCCATGGTCCCCCAAAATTAAAAAAATCGTATCATCCTTTATCCCCGCTTCATCCACTGCCTGCATAATATCGCCTAACCTATTATCCATACGTGTGATTACCTGCATCACTTCGTCACTGTCAGTTCCATAAGCATGTTTGGCATCATCCAGATCGATCAGATGCATCATTAGAAGATTAGGTTTTTTGCGCTTAATCGTGTCTATAGCACATTTGGTCGTGAAGTCATCCAGATAAGGCTGCTCAATCCCCTTGCGGATCCGGCCATATTTCAGCTCCATATCCACACAGTATAAGGGGCTTCCGCTTTTTAATATCTTCAGTGCCTGATTTTCGTTTTTGATGGCTCTGATTTCAGGTATATTGTATTGGATGGAGGATTTACCCGATACTGGCCATAGGATTCCGGCTGTGCTCATCTTATGCTCGCGCACAACATCGTAAATCGTTGGCACCTTGATCGCATTTCTAAACCAGAACCAATTTTGCTCCTCTTCCTTAATAAAGGGCTGAAACGGATTGTTGTGGTGGATGCCATGCTTATCCGGATATACACCGGTTGCTATGGTCGTGTGCACTACATATGTGAGTGTCGGATACACACTTTTCAATTTATGGCTATGAGCTCCGTTTTTAATTAATTTACTTAAGTTTGGAAGCCGGCTGGCCAATGCCCAGTGGTCTTCTGAAAAGGCATCGTAAGAGATGACGATCAAATGCTTGGCCATAGCCGTTTGTGCTTTAATTGACTTCATAGAATAAGCCCCTTAGGTTCGTCATGTTCAGGCTGCTCTTTAGGTAAAGTTATAAATACGAATAATCCAATAATAAAAAGTGGGATAATCGCTAAAATACTAAATTTAGCATTACCTGTTAAGGTTGTTGTTAAAGACATTACAGCAGGACCAACAATGGCCGCGAACTTGCCAAAAATATTGTAAAAACCAAAGAATTCATTGGAATTCTCCTTTGGAATGATCTTCGCATAATAAGACCTGCTGAGCGCCTGAATGCCTCCCTGAGCGGAACCAATTAGCGCACCTAAAATAAATATATGCCACACTGAAGTGATAAAAAAAGCCGCGATGCAGGAAATGATATATGTAACAATCCCCACGATTATCAAAGTCCTGGCGGAGTATTTTTTGGCGAGATTACCATACAGGATTGCACAAGGAAAAGCGATGATCTGGATAACTAATAATATCCCCAGTAAGGTAAAGGTGTCAAAAGCATCCGCACCCAGAACCGATGTGGCATAGGGCACCACCATTTTAATAATCGTATCTACCCCATCAATATAAAGAAAGTACGCAATTAAGAAAACAAATACAACTTTATGCTGTCTAACATTCCTAAAGGTGTCTCCCAGTCTTTTAAAACTGTTGATTACAGGTCTTGGTTCAGGCTCAATATAATATCTCTGCTTCACATCTCTGATCATGGGTATGGTCAACAGCCCCCACCAAAGGGCAGTAATGATAAACCCAATCTGATAACCGATCGACTTATCCATCCCCATAAACAGAATCAATAGCAGGCTGATGCCAAATGGAATGACGCTGGCGATATATCCATAAGCAAAACCTTTTGTGGATACCTTATCCATCCTTTCATCAGTGGTTATATCCACAAGAAAAGAGTCATAAAAAATATTGGCTCCGGCAAAACCTATAACAGACAGGATATAAAACACAATCAATAACTGCCACTGCCCGCTCGCAGGTGCAACGAATGCCAACGAAGCCGTAGCCAGCACACCGATCAAAGAGAAAAATAAGAAAAAGCGCTTTTTCTTATCCTTGTAATCTGCGATCGTGCCTAAAATCGGACTAAGGATAGCCACTAGAATACTCGCAATGGAATTAAAGTACCCTAAATCCATGCTGCTGTTAACATTTGAAAACATGCCAAATACAATAGGCAATAAAGCAGTTGTAACCGCCATCGAATAGGCCGAATTCCCACAGTCATATAAAATCCATGATTTTTCCTCTTTGCTAAGTTTCATCTAACAGCCACCTTTTCACCTATTTGTAACTGTTATATCATTTCAGCATAAGAGGCATGTTAAATGAATGTTAATTCCATCACAACTTCTTCATAAAAAAAACGACCTTTTAAAATCGGAAGGTCGCTTACTCGCATTTATATATGAATTTAATATTTGACGAGATATTCGCAATATTCATCCCCATTAACATTACATTTTATTTCCCGGACGGAAACCCGCTTTCCACGAATTTTAGTAAGTGCTCCTTCAATAATGGCCCCCTCCAGGTCACAAACCATTTTCCCTTCCATAATAGGTAACCCTTCGCAGAAACAATCGTGTACTGCAATCGTCATCCCCTTGTCATCTTCATGGGTTATTATAGGAATCCCTATCTTCAATTCTTCGAATAACTCGAATAGTTCATTAACCGAGGTAACACCAAATTCTTCCCCAATTTTTCTTCCTATAGTCAACGTTGTACCCTTACCATTCATGGGTAACGCTTGATATAAACCAATCAGTCTAATCGTTCTGAAAAGCTCTAAAGGTACGACATTACCTAAATTTTTTCTCTTTATTTTTTTCATATCTGTAAAAGTAAATTGATCCATGCCAGTAGCCTCCAATTGCTTATGTAATTTATATTTCAAATTTAATTGATATATTGAGTATAAACGTATCCAATAATTGCTTTGTGATCTTACGCACATCCTGATTTTTTGTAGAACTATAACAAAAAAAAGCAACTTCCCTATTGGCAAGTCGCTCCTTCATTCCTTAGATACAGCAGCATCTCAAATATGATAATCATAAACCCAAGGCAAAATAACCCTCACGCTAGTTCCAACCTGAACCTCTGAATCTACCTTAATATGCCCCCCATACATTTCGATTAGTTGTTTACAAATCGATAATCCAATCCCTGTCCCTTTTTGCTTGGTAGTAAAGAAAGGGTCAAATATCCGTTTTAATTTATCCTGTGGAATTCCTTCTCCATGGTCTTTAAAGAGTAGAATAATTTCGTTTGTCTCAGCAGCTGTGGTAACAGAAATATCTATTCTGCCTCTAAAAGCTGTGAAGGAATCGATACTATTTTTCAAAATATTAAGAATTACCTGCTCTAGCTGAGAGGCGCTTCCAAACGTTAGTACTTTTTCTAAAGAGCACTCTACTGAAAGTATAATATCATCACTAAGTATGAGTTGATTCACAATGTTATTAACTCTATGTATAACCTCCATAACGTTAAATACTACGCCGTTATTTTTTGTACTGTCACCTTTTCGAGCCAGTATTAGAAAGTCCGTTACTAATCCATTCAGAGCATCAATCTCTTTGATGGTGATATCCAGATATGCACGCAATTCATCCGCTTTGATCTCCGGCTCATTTAGCCTGATATTTACAAGCTGAGCAAAACCTTTAATCGAAGCTAGCGGATTTCTTATTTCATGCGCCATTCCTGCTGCCATTTGTCCCATAACAGCAATTTTTTGTTCATGTAAATTGTCAATCTGTTGATTTTTATTAGACAAATAACCTTGTGCAAAGCCAGTAAAACGGGTCCAGTTGCATTCCATTAAACGATTATAAAAAAACAATCGGATCGCGGAATCATCTACAAACTCTTCAATGATCTTAAACATAATATTCTGAGCGGTTAAATTTAAATCCTTGCTCATATCAAGTAAGATATCAAAATGATCACCGAATATTTCTGCAGTATAAACCCCTTGCTCAGCCCCCTCTTTTTCTAGCAGGTTTAAGTATTGATCGTAACCAAAAGAATCAAAAAACAAGGCTTCTACCATACTCATTAATATCGTACTGAATGATGAATCTAACAATTCCTTATGCGCCTCTACAAACCAGGAGAATTCGATGTTTTTCATAGTCATAGAATGATAATGCCTGTTTAAAATGATTGGAACTGCTAAGGTTAATGACGAACGCAATTCATTTTCTTTGTATGACATTTTCATCCTCCTTCTTTGTAGTTTGTATTCAAGATATGTGTATATTTTCCTGCTTCAAAAACACAGTAATTCACTTTGTTTTAATCACTATATTATATTCTGACACTTGACTGTTAGAGTAGCATCGAAGATAATTACAACCTCACCAAAAAAACTATAATTAGGAAGATCATTGATTTTGAAAAGGGGCGGTCGTCATTAGCTGGTTAAGTGATCTCTATAAATTACAGAAGCAGGAGCTAAAGAAGGACATCGAGCCCTCTTTAGTCAATGCTATCTTTCGAATGTATGATAAATTCCCCAGGATTGGACTTAAAGAGCGGATCGGCCAGCAGGATATGTCTCTAGATATCGCTGATGCCTATATAAATGGTCGTAACGCGATGATTGAAGCTGGAGTCGGTATCGGCAAGTCCTTTGCCTACCTCATTCCCAGCCTGCTTATTAACCAAATCTCAAGGCAACCGGTTATTATTGCGACATCCTCCATACAACTTTCAGAACAAATACATAAAGATCTGAGATTCATCGGAAGTCGTCTCGGATTTACAAGGGTACGTTCGGTAGTTGGAAAAGGCATGGGGCAGTATGCTTGCCGGTATAGGGCAGCAGATCTGTTCCAAGCGGATGATTCAAACACTCCTCTGTCTGCGCTTTCTCAACAGATTGTGAATTATGAAATTGATGAGCGGGCAGATATTAAGGGCGGGGTTAGTGATGCTGTATGGTCTAACGTTTGTGTGAATGATTGCAAATTTGAACGTTGCCATTATAAAAGTACATGTACGTTTTATGAGATGAGAGCTAAAATTAATGCCAACGCGAGCGACATGGATTTTATTATCGTAAACCAGGATCTGCTCATCCGTGATTTAATCAAGAAAAAGGAAGGAACGAAGGGGTTAATCACCGAACGGCCGGCTCTGATCGTAATTGATGAAGCGCATAATCTGGAAGCAAAGGTTAGAGATGCAAGAACGCTCGAATTTACTTACCGGGGAACCTGCCGTATTCTGGATGACGCCTTACAGATTCTCTTCAAGCAATCTGCCGATACGGAGCTTATGCCGCAATTTAAATTTATAAAAAGATGCGTTGGCCATATTTTTAAACAAGTAGAGGCAGACTTACTGCAAACAGCCAAGCAGGACAATGACCGTATAAAAATATCGCAGATCACAGGAATCCCCTTAAGACGAGCGGCACAGGTTTTAAAAGATTTTAATCTCAGCCTTTCCGTCTTAACTTCACGGCATGAACGGGAGATTGACAATATTTTTGAAGCCATGAACGGACTTATCGACCTCTTTGATGTACTCGCCGGAGTAGAGGATAACTATCTGATCTGGGCAAGTAATACCCAGCGGGAGAGTACCCTTAGTATCTGCCCTAAAGGGATAAGCCAGTTTCTGAAATATACCTTATTTAACGGGAAAACCTCAGTTATTTTAACGTCAGCAACCATGTGTCAAAGCGGAGAAACGCTGGAGGAACAATACGCTTATCTCACTGAGTCCCTCGGTTACAGGGGAGATTATATGGAGCGCCAAGCTTCACCGTTTGATTATGACAACCACACCATGCTGTATATTGCCAAGGACATCCCCTACTATAACCATCAGCGGCGGGAAGATTATCTTGAAGCGGCATACAAGGAAATGATGAGGCTCTGTAATTTAACAGACGGGCGGACATTGGTTCTTTTTTCAGCTAAAGAGGATATGAAGTATATTCATAAGAAATTAAACTCTGAGAAGCTTGCATGGGCATTACATGTTCAAAGGGAAGGTTCGTCCCAGGACGGGGTGATCGCTGACTTTCGGGGCAGTAAAGGCGTTCTACTTAGTACCGGTGTATTCTGGGAAGGTGTGAATATCGAAGGTTCCGATTTGTCACAGTTAATCATTTTCCGTCTGCCTTTCCCTGTTCCTGCCGATCCTGTCTATGAATATAAGACTTCGATGGCAAAGAATCCCTTGAAGGAGGTTTTTGTACCGGACATGCTGCTTCGGTTAAGACAAGGAACCGGGCGCCTGATCCGCAGTGAAACTGACCTTGGTGTACTCAGCATACTCGATTCCCGCCTGTCCATTGCCGCCAAAAAGGATTACCGGGATCAGGTACTGGAAGCCTTACCTTTTAAAAAGGTTACTGAGGATTTCAAGGTTCTGGAGAAGTTTGTGAAAGAAAAAGGGATACTGCTTAGTGATACGTAGAGAAATGAAAAAAAGCAACCCATCCGCAGACAAGTCGCTTCTAAATCCTGTAACGTTATCTGGCAATTAAACAACTTTATGTTTGTATACCCGCATCGCTAATAAATACGCAACTACTAGAATGGCTATGCACCATATGATGGCTCCCCAAATATCATTGCCGACAGGCTGCCCCATCAGGAGGGAGCGAACCGCCTCTACTATAGATGTAACGGGCTGGTTTTCAGCAAAGGCGCGAACGACTGGCGGCATCGATTCGGTAGGCACAAAGGCCGAGCTGATGAAAGGAAGGAAAATAATCGGATAGGAAAAAGCAGTCGCGCCGTCCACCGATTTTGCGGATAGTCCAGCAATTGCCGCGACCCAAGTTAGAGCCAGCGTAAACAATATGAGGATGCCGGCAACCGCCAGCCATGAGAGCACTCCTGCCGATGAACGAAACCCCATAATCAATGCAACAAGAATGATGACGCTAACTGAAATCGCATTGGATATCAGGGAGGTCAGCACATGTCCCCACAGCATGGTAGAACGTGCAATCGGCATAGAATGGAATCTCTGAAAAATCCCTTTTTGCACATCGTTAAACAGGCGGTAAGCCGTATAAGTTACACCACTTGCAATAGCGATCAGTATGATCCCGGGCAATAAATAATTCACATAGTTATCCGTACCCGCCTGGATGGCCCCACCGAACACGTAAACAAACAACAGCATAAATGCAATTGGCATGATAGTTACCGTGATGATGGTATCCATACTGCGGAGAATATGGCGCATAGAGCGTCCAAGCATTACACTCATGTCACTGAAAAAGTGCTTCTTAATCATTTCCATTTACTTTCCCTCCTTTTTGCCGATGATTGCGAGGAATATTTCCTCCAGCGTCGGCTGCTTTTCAATGTACTCAACTTTTGCGGGCGGGAATCGCTTTTTTAGTTCTTCGAGTGTACCGCTCGCAATAATTTTACCTTCATGTAGAATGGCGATTTGATCAGCAAGCTGCTCTGCCTCTTCCAAATACTGCGTCGTCAAAAAGACAGTCGTACCGCCGTCGGCAAGCTCCTTAACCATCTTCCATACATCAATCCTTGCCTCAGGATCAAGTCCAGTGGTTGGTTCGTCGAGGAAAATAATCTGCGGTTTTCCAACAAGACTCATCGCGAGATCTAATCTCCGGCGCATCCCGCCTGAATAAGTGGATACCTTGCGATCCGCGGCATCGGTCAAAGTGAAGCGTTCCAGCAGATCGTCCGCAACTTGACGCGGATGCTTCTCATGGCGGAGCCTCGCAATCATGATCAGATTTTCCCGGCCGGTCAGAATCTCATCCACGGCGGCAAATTGACCCGTCAGGCTGATGGACTGGCGTACATAATCAGGCTTTGTGGCGACATCGAATCCGTTCACTGCAGCAGTCCCACCATCTTGATTTAGCAAAGTGGTGAGGATTTTGACAATGGTGGTCTTGCCTGCGCCATTGGAGCCAAGCAGGGCAAAAACGCTGCCCTGCTCCACTTCAAAATCCACCCCCTTTAAAACTTGAAGCTGTCTGTAGGACTTTTCCAACCCAACCACTTTAATGGACTTGTTCATTGCATTCCCTCCCTAAGGTTTTGTTAGCATATCTTCATGGAATTTTCCCCGCAAAACTCACTTCGGAAGCTCAGGCTTATAGGACTGTAACCTTTGTCAAATCAGCTTCCATGCCTTTGAGCGCAGCGAAGGTCAACTTATCCATCATTGCACCGTCAAAGTTGATCGTTTTAATTGCACGATAAAACTTCTTGGATAACGAAAACCCGGAGAGGAATGACACATTTTTTAACGTCGCACCTCTAAACGAAATATCGTTCAGCGCCGACTTTTCAAACTTGACCCCGATAAAGGTCTGGCCGTCAAAACATAATCCCCGCAGATCTGAGGTTTTAAATTCCACACCGTCAAAGATACAGCTCTCAAAGATTGTTTTCGTAAGATCAGTCGTACACAGCTTGACGTCGGTCAGTCTTGCACTGATAAATTTCGCCCCTGTAAGTCCTGATGAGCTAAAGTTGGTGCGAACAAGAATAGATTTGTGAAAGCTCGCATTTGCCAGTTCAATGCCGGACAGATTGCAGTCGGTCAGATTAGCGCTGTCGAACTTGGCCTCGCCTACGTCACTGCCCGCGAAAGAACTGCCAGTCAAGTCAGCGCCTGTAAAATCCGAACCCCGCAACGCGCTCACTTTAAAATCCCCTTTATGGGCGGTAACGCCTGCAAAATCGCTCTTCGATAAGTTGCTCGCCCTAAAGCTCGTCACCACCTGCCGCTCAAGTGAACGGGAGAGATTGGCAACCTCCTGCACCGTCTGTTCAATGTCGCCGATGCTGTCTATCGTCATCTTAAACGCCGTTTCATCATCCTTGCCTTCAGCCTTGAGTTCACTGAACCGCTCCTGCAAATCGGAAAGGAGGTCACTCTTTAATTCAGCAACGCTTTTTATCCCGTCATAGGGTGCGAATACGCCATTTAAATACATGTTTAATTTCTCATTCATATTATCAAGTCTCCTTATAATAAGTTTTCAAGCACACGCTTTGCGTACTCCCAATTAGTCTTGTTATTGGCGTAAACAGCTTTCCCCTTCTCGGTAATCCGAAAATACTTCCGTCGTCCCCCCTGAGACTCATCCCCCCAATACCATTCAATGTCACCGTCTGCCTCAAGCCGCCGGACGCTGGAGTACATCGTAGCTTCTTTTAATTCATATTCGCCTCCGGAACGCTCAGCAATCAATTTGACGATTTCATATCCATAACGATCGGCTTCGGACAAGAGCCGCAATACCATCGTATCGGTATGTCCTCGCAGCAGATCGGATGTGATTTTGTTCTCACTCATTTCATCACCTCATAATCGCATTGTATATCATACTACTGTGACAGTCAAGGTACTTTGATCATCATGTTTATACAAAATAAAAAAATGCCGTCCTTAGTTGTCTAAGGCAGCATTTTTCTTTTTAAGTCTGAAGTTCCAATCTACGCTAACCAGAAATAAGTTGATTTACGTCTGCTGGTAATTCACAGCTACCTGCAGGCAACCCTCACACAAAAATGCATAATAAATCCCCTCGCTGTCCTCGGCCTGTTCCATGTCCATTTGGGCAATAAACTTCATCGTCTTCGAACAGCAAGGGCACACAGGATATTCCGCATCCTGAATCCAAGCCGGATGTCCTCCAATCTGCGACGCAGGCGCCTCAAGCATCCAATATGAATTTTCATAGGTTCCCATCTGTCGTTCCGATAGCTGCATGGCATGCCATGCTATTTCTTCCCTGTCTTCATTTGCAGGCAAAAAATCAGGAACGGTATTATATTCACTCCACGAATATTGGCCGTCCAGCTCCGCTTTCATAAACACGGTGCCATAACAATTACAATGCATGCAAGCTGCAATCCTTAACCGCTGGCCGGAAAGCTTCATAAATTGAACCAGTGGATTCTGCAAATCGTAATCAAACAGCACTGTCAACTTACCGCCACACCAAGGGCAGGAATGCTCACCCGCCTGTAGCGCCGCTACCGCCGTATGATCCCGATCCATCCCATTTTTTCCGTCCCTGTTTACTTCAAAATGATAACTCTCGGGGTAAAAAAGCAGCCTTTTCCCACCGTCGGGAGCTAATTCCCATCCTGCTTCGTGAGCATAGCTTTCCGGAGACACATTTAACTCCGATGTCCATCGAGGCGGATGCTGCCGCCATGTCTCGAACTGCCGAACAACCTCTTCATCACCAATCCAGGCCATTGCAAGCAGCAAATGATTACGGTTTTCCGAGTCATGCTCTAACTGATGAATGATCTTATCACGGATCTCCTGACCCGCTTCTTTATAGAGAATACCGGGATAATACTTCCCGTTAAGAAAAAAAGCCTCCAGCCCCCGTTCAATGGAAGCACTTGAAAAACATATAAGCGACAGTAAAATGGTTTCAGCCTGGTCAAAATCATCTTCTTCCATCAATTTAATGGCGTAGGTTTCCAATCGCTCCCTTTCGCTTTCAGTCAGTTGACGATATAACTCTTGCGCGGTTTTGTGATAGGGAATTACGTGTTCAAGCGGGCTCAACCTCCGCGGTTTGTGCATGATTTTAAGAATTTCAACCGGATCATTCACACCTGCGTACAAATCAATGTCTTTTCGATTTTGTTCAATATAAGCCTTTTCCTCCAGCGCAAGCTTCCTCTGATGACAGGGCATGCAGATTCCACCTGTCTTTAAAGCAGTTGCAGGAAGTATGCTTCCCTTGCAGCCTGAGGTTTGGCAGGGTATACGCTCGCTCATCGTATCTCTCCTATTCTGTATAAGTTATTCTCAAAGACTATTATTAATAAGCTAAACTGCATTATAGAATTAGCTATATTATAGAATTAGCTGCATTAAATATACCACCGGATTTAGCAGCTTTAAATTCATTTCAGATTTCAATTGGATATATCCCCCACCATCACCTTATACCGAAATAAAAAAGGTTAACCAGATATTTCTGGTTAACCTGATAAACGAAAACTCCCCCGGATAAATAAGAACCGGTGCCCTTGTATTAAGCTTAATCCGTAATCTTCACATTTCCAAACACAGCCTTATTCCTCGAGTCATCCCCGGGATTGCTAAGTGCTATGCCAATATACACCTTGCGGTTCATCGGAATCTGAACAGTTCCGACCGTTTTCCAGTTATTCCCGTTCGTCGAAATAGCCCCTTTGAAGGTATTTCCACTTCGGGTCAGCTTTAGCCATCTTGGAGCCGAGGCAGCCGCAGTCTGATCAACCATATTGCCGGCAGTCTCTGCACGATACTGGAAGGCTGCCCCATTTTCGGGGGTAAGCATCATATCTGCATGCTTCGAATTATGACCCAGCGACTCCCGAATCATAATGCCGGCCTTGGCCCAGCCGTCCAATCGGCTAGTGGACTGCACTTTAACAATAATCTCCGCATTGCCTCGCACGGATTGGTATATATAATTTAGTTGATCTCCATTTCCCCAAATATCCGTAGAGCTGCTGCTGAGTGTAAATTGCTTATTGGAAGAATTGTAGGTAACGTTCCCCGGCATGGAACCGATATTCCGCGCCTTCCATCCTGTTGGTAATTGAGCCGGATAGTCTTGTTCTACCGGAGGCGTCCAGCCTGGCGTAGGCCAGGTTTCACGTTCTTTGATATTGGCCAGCTCATCTTCTGGCCAGGCCCCGTAAGCAAAGAACGACAGACGCTTCACACCTGGATAATTCTCGCGGATTCCCTTGTAAATCTCCTGATATTGATCATCTGTCCAGTCATTATCCAGCGTCGCAACAATTTCCACGTCACTGCCGCTAATCCGGTCGCTCGTATCCTTCAGGATTCCGTAGGAAGTGCTGTATACCCAATCACTGTTGAACTCCCAGTCATCAAAGTACGCCATTGGTGCAACAAAGTCGATATCATCCTTGAATTTCGCTACATTCTGCCCAACTTCAATGAATTCTGGCGGCAAAATATACACACCGAGCTGCACATCCGGCTTCGAGGACTGGGTGATATCCTGACGGATATCGCCCACATACTGTCCAATTTGATCGGTCCTCCATTCATTCCACTGCTCTCTCTGAGGCGAATCCGTCTCGAAGTCAATACTGAGCGGTGAATACCCGAACTGCGCCTGATACTTCGTAACCGTGTAATCACTGACGTCCATGTTGTAATTATCGAAGCGGATCCAATCCAGCACAACGCCATCCACATCATAATTCTCGATCACTTCCTGAATGATGGAACGCTCATACTGCTGCACTTCATGGTGAATTGGATTGACGAAGTATTCGTTGCCGTTAGAACCTGTAAACGGAGTCTGAACCCCGTCAACCAGCGCCTGCATCTGCCATTCATCGTGCTCCAGGAAGGCCTGCTGATCATGGAACTGTGGAATCCAGGCATGAACCTTGATTCCTGCAGCATGGGCTGCCGTAATGACAGCCTGCAGGGCGTCGAAATTCTGGTAGCCTTGGGCAATTGGTGCGATATCACTCTGATAAAATACACTTCCAGACGGAACCTCATCATCTTCATCCTGCTTCACGTTCATGCTAATAACATCGACGCCATAGCTTGTAGACAGCGCGATGAAATTCTGGACATCCGCCATGTTCTTAAACTGGTTTACGGTCCGTACAATAACTTCCGTTTCGAAAGGGGGGTTACTCTCCTCCTCGGCCATAACAGGAACGGAACCACCGGCTATCGAAGAAACCAACACGATGCTTAACAGTGCTATAAACCTCGATCTCAACGCAAATGCCATAATCTCGCCTCCACTAGTATAAGATTTTATAAATAGTCTTATTTCGTCGCGTTGATTTTCTTAACATTTTCCTGCCATTTTTCGGTTCTGAATTCAAGCAGCTTAGCCAGCCCCGCTTTTTCGGTGTTCTTTTTAGCTGTCTCCAGCGCCGACAGCACCGCTTCATCCGACTTCGCCTGTACCATCTGGGCGTAAGCAAGGGTATAAATATCCCCGATATTCTGTGCGATGATGCCGATCTCCGTATCCGGAATCGGATCGGTATTTACAAACTCCGTGATATCCAACGCGGTTTTCCAGGTCACCGTGGACTGCGCCACGGTCTCCCAGGATTTCTGGTTCGCGGAAAGCAGCGCCTCGAGGCTCATTTTCGCCGTATCAATAAAGGTTGTATTTCCCGCCCAGTTAAAGTCCTCGAATTTCCGCATCGTTTCCGTGCGCTCGTTAGCAGGAGTCGTCTTGTATTTCTCGTTCGGGATTGGCGCTCCGTCCGCATCCTCTTCATCCCAGTACAAGCCTTTAGGACCGAAGAAAAGCACCTTCTGTCCCTCCGGACCCGTAATCCAGTCAAAATAAGCGAAGATGGCCTCTGGATCCTTGGCCTTTTTCGTAATGACATTAACGTTCCAACCCAGCGTCTCAAAGCCGCTTACAAACACTTGTGTTTTGTCTAGACCGGCTTTATGAATCGGCCATATAATCTCATAACCGCTGTCCGGATTATTCGCTGTCAGTGCCCGGTGTCCCTCGGCTCCATACGTAGTGATATTGGATTCGACCATGACTGCTACCCGGTTGGTATTGACCTTTTCTTTGACCGCATCCTGGGTTTGCTGCAGAGCATCCTGCGTAATCAGCCGTTCACGATACAGCTTATTAATATACAGCACCATCTCCTCGTAAGCGGGATCGTCCAAGATAGATGACAGCTTGTCGCCATCCGGATATCCCATGAGTGAAATGAACTTACTGGTGGAGTTCTCCTTAAAACCACCATACATAATTTCCAGACCTGCCCCCTTCTCCCCAACCTCCAGAGGTACTACATCCGGATACTTTTCTTGCACCTTAAGCAAATATTGATACAAATCATCAAAGGTCTCCAGCAACGGTCTGCCGAGTTCGTTATAAATATCTTTATTCACCATCCATCCGCCGTTGCCGAATTGCCCGGATGTATACCAGTTCGGAATTTGATAGATTTTCCCGTCTTCTGAACGGAGCAAATTCAGGGTGGATTCCTTCACATATTTCTTGAAGTTCGGATACTTCTCATAGTAATCATCCAGCGCAACGAGTTGTCCTGCCTGCACCAGCCGTTCCACTGAGGATCCCCGGTCAGTAAAAATAACATCCGGTAAATCACCGCCGACGATCATCGTGTTGAGCTTTTCTCCGGCCGCTCCTCCGGATTGTATCGGTTCAACAGAAACCTTACGGTTCTCCTGAATCCATTTTGTCGCCTCATTATCCCCCCATGGTGATGTCGTAAGCCAGTCATAGTTTCCATAGAAGCTGAAGGTGACGGGCTTGATCCCGCTGCCGTCATCTGTGGCGGCCTCAGTATTCAGATTTTTCTCGCTTGTGGTTGGTGAAGTGTTAGAATTTCCTCCTCCGCTACAGGCAGCGAGAAGAAGCACCAGTGAAGTCAGCAAAAGAGATACCCATTTCATACGATTGCGCATCTTTTCCCTTCTTTCTACATAATATGGAGACTGCTATTCTTTCATCGAACCGATCATTACGCCCTTAACAAAGTACTTTTGGAGAAAAGGATACGTCAGGATAATTGGAATGGTAGCGATCATCATCGTAGCCATAGTCAGTGACTTCGTGGTAATCGTCCGATTTCGGTTCATATGATCCAGCGCGATAGCATTCGATGAGCCTATTTGGGTCATGATGTTGGAGTTCATAATCTGGCGCAGAAGGGTCTGTATAGGAAGCAAGTGATCCTTTGTAATATAGATCGCTCCCGTAAACCAGTCATTCCAGTAACCTACTGCGGTGAATAAGGCAATCGTGGCCAGCACCGGACCGGAGACGGGAATGACGATTCGGAAAAAAATGCCGTAGTTGCTGCTGCCGTCGATTTTGGCCGATTCCTCCAACCCCTCCGGCAGAGCGTGGAAGAAGGTGCGGATGACAATCATGTTCCAGACACTGATGATGCCGGGGATAATCAGCACCCAAAAGGTGTCCAGCATACCCAAAGAGCGAACTAGTAAATAACTAGGGATGAGCCCTCCACTGAAGAACATCGTAATCATGAAGAACACCATATATTGTTTTCGAAATAGCAATGTCTTCTTGGACATTCCGTAGGCTAACAGTGCCGTGAAAAAGACAGACAATGCCGTGCCGCATAACGTTCTAAGAATGGTGATCAGAAAAGAATTCAGCAGGCGTTGATCCTGAAACACAATATAATAATTTTCCAGAGTAAAAGCTCTCGGTAACAAGGTTACACCACCGAGCGCCGTATCGCTCCCTAGATTAAAGGAAATGACCAGCGCATTCCAAAACGGGTATAGCATGAGTAACGCCAGCAGCGTCAAAAGGATATACATACTCCGCTGCATGATTTTGTCGCCTAGGCTTAGTCTCATTGTTCACCCCTCCTAAAAGGTTTATGGAGCATCGGAAGCATTCGCTATGAGTAGTAGTACTACCAGAGACTAACATCTGCCCGGCGAGCGATTTTGTTGGCCGTCACTAGCAGAATGACACTGATCACCGCCTTGAATAGCCCTACCGCTGTCGCATAAGAGAATCTGGCATTTAAAATCCCAACACGGTACACATAGGTGTCGATAACATCGGAGTAGGGTCGCAGAATTGGATTGGTTGCCAGCAGCAAAATGTCCTCGAAGCCCGCACTGAGCAGACTGCCGATGGCAAGAATCATAAAGATGATGATAATGGGGGTAATGCTGGGGAGTGTAATCAAGTGAATTTGCTTAAACCGGCTTGCTCCATCTATAGAAGCGGCCTCATATAGGGTTGGATCAATGCCTGCAATCGCGGCCAGGTAGACAATGCTCCCGAATCCGACCTCTTTCCACACATTTACGCTTACTAGAATCGACCAGAAGTATTTGGGTAACGCCAGGAAGTTAACTGGTTCCCCTACCAGATTGAATCGCTCCAGCACATAGTTCACCGTCCCGTTGTCAACGGATAACAGCGAAAATACAAAACCGGATACTATAACCCAGGACAGGAAATAAGGTAAATAACTGACGGTCTGGATAATACGTTTAAAGCCCATATTCCCGATTTCATTCAGCATCAGCGCAAGAAGAATCGGGGCAGGAAAAGAGATAATCAATTTAAGCAAGCTGATCACAAGGGTATTTCGCATCACATTCCAGAACTCCGGCGCCTCGAAGAACATTCTGAAATGCATAAATCCAACCCATGGGCTCTTCATAATGCCGCCAAAAATATCGTATTGCTGGAATGCCATAACCACGCCATACATCGGAATGTAGCTAAAAATGAATACAAAGATAATTCCCGGCCAAACCATGGACTGCAAATCCAATTGACTGATAAATTTCTTCCATCTACGCGGTTTCTCGGCCGTGTTCATCCGCTTTTCCTCCTCTGGACGATTCTAGTGAAACAACGGCAACAACGATTTGTTCTTCTCCAGCATTTCATCCAGCAGTTGTTCAGCTACGGTGACCGAAGGCACGAGCGGATGATGAACCATAGCCTGCAGGGCTATATCCCGGTCTCCGTGCACAGCCGCTTCGATGGTGAGGCTCTCGTATTGTTTGACTGCAGCCAGCAAGCCTTTTACGGGCTGAGGAATTATGCGCAGCGGAATCGGCAGCGGACCTTGCTTGGTGACCATACAATTCACCTCAATGGAGGCATCGTCCGGCAAGAAGTCAATAATTCCGTTATTCCTTACATTCAACGTCTGGATATCGCGGGAATCATTATAAATGGAGCGCATCAGCAGCACTGCCGCCTCCGAGTAGTAGGCTCCGCCGCGCTGTTCCAGCTGCTTGGGCTTTTCCTTCAGCTCTACGTTCCGGTACAGTTCAAACAGCTCTTCCTCCACCTTCTTCACTACCTCAGCGCGCGATCCAGTCGTTGCTGCTGCTTCCTTCTGTTCCGCAAGCATCGCGTCCGTCATATAGTAATAGCTCAGGTAATAAGAGGGAATCGCTTTCAAAGCATTCAGAAACCGGTAGTCCCAGGAATCAAACGGCACATTGCTCGCCTTGTAGCTCTGCGGGTAATCAATGAGCTCCTGCAGCTTGCTTTTACCGTCAATCACGATATCGGATACCCAGTGCAGATGGTTGATGCCGACAAACTCCGCGTAGATCTTCTCCATAGGAAGTCCGAAGAACTCGGAGAGCCACTTTTGAAAACCGATCGGTGAGTTGCACAATCCTACGCTTTTTACCGATGAGTATTTGTGAACAGCTTCAGTCACCATACCGGCCGGATTCGTAAAATTCAGCAACCAGGCATCCGGAGCCAGCTCCTCAATGTCTTTGCAAATATCCAGAATGACCGGGATGGTCCGTAGGCCTTTCATCATCCCTCCGGGACCTGTCGTCTCCTGGCCGATGACATTGTATTGAAGCGGAATTAATTCGTCCCATTTGCGCGCTTCCAGCATGCCTACCCGGATTTGCGTGCATACAAAGTCCGCTCCGGCAATGGCTTCCCTGCGTTCAAACGTCTGGACCACGGTAATCGGCAGTCCGGACTCAGCGATCATGCGTTTGCTCAGTTCTGCAATCGTATGCAGCTTCTCCCTTCCCTCCTCAATATCCACCAGCCATACTTCGCGGATGGGAAGCTCTTGGTGATGCAGGATGATGCCTTCAATAAGCTCAGGCGTATACGATGATCCCGCTCCGATGACAACCAGCTTCAATGATTCCTCCATGATAGACCCTTCCTTCATCTTTTTCATTTTGGTCTTATAAAAACTAGCCTATTGTGTTCGGTACTTTCCCCTGTGATAGATTATCTAGAACCTTCTGATCTACACGCATACCGCTGCTTTCCATAGCCAGAACGACCGATCCTACAACCGGCTCCCGGGTCAAAATCCTTAAAGTGCCATTCGGAGCCGACAACTTCACTCTTCTCTCAATGGCCCGCCGGATGATGCCTGAGCGGTCTCCCTTTGTCAGCAGGCTGCCTGCAAGTACGATGTCGAAGAAGTCCTCCTCCATGCCCAAGCGACGGATGGCCGATACCGCGGCCAAACCCAGCTCATCCCCTTGCTTGACCAGCAGCTCGGTGGCAACCTGGTCCCCTTCCTCTGCCGCTTGAAATAATAGTTCAGCAATATGGGGAGGCAGGTCTCTGAAATGATCCAGGTAATCCTCTCTTAATTCCGACACATTGGAATAGCCCAACAATTGCGTTAAGCGTTCGGTTAGGACCGTCTCCTTCTCTCTTCCCTCATCCGCCCGAAGGACGCTACGGAATACCTCAATACTTAAATCATAGCCACCGCCATAATCCCCGAACCGGTAGCCGAATCCACCACATTGGTATGTAGCACCCAACGGATTTTTACCACTACAGTTCACGCCCGATCCGCAAATCAGCACGATCCCGTAGTTCTTCTCTGTACCTGACCGCAAGGCTATCCAGGTATCGCAGGAAATCTCAGTTTGGGGAAGATCAAAGCTGCTGATGATCGGTCGCAAAATCCGGAAATCAGCCTCTCTGTCCGCTCCCGCTAAGCCGAACCAGGAGTAATCCAGCTGATCCTTGGTCAGCCCTGACGCCATAATTGCTTCCGATAGGGCCTGCTGCAAACTGTTCACCGCCTGCTCACGGTTTATTTGATGATTTCCGATCCCACCCTTGCCAACTCCGATGACCTTCCCTTGTTCATCTGCAATCATTGCGTGGGTTTTACTGCCTCCTGCATCAACTCCCAAAAAATACTTCACGGATGATTTCACTCCTAAAATTCAAGGTAATCTAACAGATGCGGTGGATTCACGAATGAGTAGCTGCGGAGCGAGCTTCGTTACAGCGGGCGGCATCACCTCCCCATTGATCATTTTTAGTAGTAAATCAACGCCTATATTGCCCATTTGTGCCTCAGGTTGTCTGACCGTCGTCAACCGCGGGTAAAATTCACCTACGAACTGCTGATCATCAAATCCAACAATTGAGATATCGTGGGGTACTCGAATTCCCTCTTCCCGGAGAGCCTGAACCATTCCAAGAGCAATAAAATCGTCCCCCGAAAAAAAAGCTGTCGGCAGCTTATCTTCGCGGATCCATCTCTTGGCCACCTCATAGCCGCCGCTTACTGTAAAGCTGCAGTATTCCGTTCCGAATGGCGTTAACCCGGCATCCTCGAGCGCTTGGACATAACCTCGCTTTCGCTCCGCTACACTTAGAAATACCGAAGGGCCGCCAATATAGGCAATTTGAGTGTGCCCAAGATCGATCAAGTGCTTTGTAGCCTCATACCCGCCTTGATAGTTATCGACCACGACGCTAGGCACATCCTCATGCTGAAACTGGTTATCCAGCAATACAAACGGAATGTTTTTTCTTTTCAGTTCCTCTACATATGCCTTTTCTTCAAGTGGGGACAACAGGATAATTCCGTCAACGCGATCCTTCTGAAACAGGAAATTGTCGCCCTCATCCTCATTCTCGGCGATCGATAGGGCTAAAAAATACCCTTGCGCTGCCAGCTTCCGGTTCACCACGCGAATAACCCGGTCATAGAAAGAGTCGTTAAAGTTGGTAATCGACATCCCGATGACTCCCGTTTTGCCCCTCACAAGACTCCGCGCTGCTGAATTGGGCTGATAATTCAATTCCTCCATAGCTTTCAGCACTTTCTGTCTATTAGCTTCCCGTACAGAGGGTAAATTGTTAAGCACCCTGGATACGGTCACTACAGAGAGTCCCGACTTTTTGGCTACATCATGTATATTCATCTTAGCTTCCATACCTCCGTCACCCGAAAGTTTAAACGATTAAACTTTTTAGGTAAATAAAAAACCTTACCTTTCGTGATATTTCTATGTTCTGATTGAAAATTGCACACTGAATGTCAGCTTTGCCTTTATCAAGAACACCAAAATTCTTTACAAAAGTTTTAAGGTTTTAACTAATTTACATTCTACTTACATTTCCAATATCCGTCAATACATAAAATGCAGCCAAAACAAAAAGCAACTCATCCGCAGACAAGTTGCTTTTTAGACACGCTATTCCCCCCTTCCCTTGCTTCTATCTTCCTCAGGTTAATTGGTAATTACCCATTTTTGTCGATCAAGAGTAGGATCAAGCTCGCTTAGAGACAGTGTCGTCCCATCCGCCGATACTTCCAGCGCTTTCTTATGATGAGCAGAAATAATACTTACGGTACCATCATCATTCTTGTGAAAAATCCAACGCTGATTGTTATATCCAAGATAAGGGTATAACTGGATTTTATTTTGCCCTGTGTCGAGATCAAGCGCCTGACCGGCTGTTGTACGAATAGAATAAGAACCTGCATCGTCCCCCGTCGGCACGAATACCCACTTCTGATCCGTAGAATCATTTGCATCCTTCAGTGTAACAGCTTCACCATTTGCGAGATTTGCTGTATAAAGGGATTTCTGTAGTTCTGCATTTACTAGACTGGAAGTGGTTAAATTGGCAGGTGTTTCTCCGCTCACGTTAACGTTTTGATATGAAGCATTTCCGCCAAATACATGTAGTCCAAAGCGGCCTTCGGCAAATGTGCCGTCCTGGAGGTCGATGACTTTCTGCCCATCCACATAAACCACGATATGCGGGCCCTTCGCTTCGATTTTCACTTTATAGGTTTGACCCGGCTGAATGAACGTCGGAACTTTTGCTAGAATCTGACGCTCTTCAATACGGCCGTCGATTTTATAAAACAGACGGATGGACTTCATATTCGGATCCAGATTTAAGTAGTATCCGCTGCGTCCATCTTCGCTGGCACGGAACAACATAGAGCCTGCTCCTCCGGATTTCCCTAACATCATATCTGCTTCATAAGTAAAATCTCCTGCCTGCTTCTCTGCGATATAATTCGCGTCACTCAAGTAATTTCCACGAATCCCATTTTCACCAATGACCCAGGAGGCTGCAGATAGATCTTTAGTCCACCCACTTAAGTTCGTATGAAATTCACCCCCAGATACCTTAACTAATAAGCTAGCTGATGTCTTCCCATTTGGAGTAGAGACGGTAATGATAGACTCGCCTTCTTTTTTAGCTACAAGGGTTGCCTGGGATTTATCCACCACGTTTAGTTCAACTACATCCTTGTTACTGGAATTCCATTTAAGCGGCTGTGCCCCATTACCGGTACCATTCTCTACCATCGCCAAAAGTATGTCGCTTTGCCCCTTGCTCAGTTCGCGATCACTTGTATCCATCATTATCTTGGTAGCTGAGCCCGTCTCCTGATTCCATACAGAGCCTAACTGATTCACCTTCAGAGATACGACTTTTACGTTGCCTCCTTTGGTGTAAAAACTCAAAGCTCTGCTGGCTGGATCCGGAAAAATGACGTCAGAGAAAACAACTTTACCGTTGTTGCCAAAAACCTCAACAGAAGACTCATCTACAAGGATACGCAGCTTAACTCGCTTGTTCTCCGTTTGCATTGCCGCTTCATGTCTTTTACTAAATAGATTCGAAAAATCCGTCAAACCAGATGCAGACCGATCCACGAAAATCCGACCCTCACTAGGTTTATATCCAACAACCGTTTGCTGACTTCCCCCTACACGAACGTTAAAGCCAAATTCACTAACCTGACTACCTGCTGGAATTTCTACTTCAGCTTCAATTTCGTATGCACCAGAGGTAACCCCTTTCAATAGATTCTGAGAAGAAGGACTCACCTCTTTGTTAGCAGTAGAATACAGCTGATTACGCAGCGATTCCAACTCCTTGATCGGACTTTGAGCGAGCTGAATCCCATCTTTTGTCGTTACTAATGAGACTTCTCTTGGGATTGACAGTACGCCTTTCCAATGGGTTGTTGGAAAAGCAAACGGATAGTCCCAGTTTGTCATCCACGCCATCATTACGCTGCGATGATCTGGCATGTTCGAAAAAGACATTGAAGCGTAGAATTCTTTTCCAAAATCTGTTCGCAAAACTTTCCCTGCCGGATTAACATTAACGAATTTACCTTCCGCTGTTAAATGACCCACAAAATATTCAGCATCTGATCCGCCTGTTTTTGAATTCGCTCCTGTACTAATCATCAAAACCCATTTTTTCTGTGATGTTCCGTCTACCGAAAGCTGAAGCAAATCCGGACATTCCCATACACCGCCGCGAACATATTCCCCGTATCCCCAGCTATCTGTTAGGGTCCAATCAAGTAGATTTGTTGAAGTAAAGAAACGAATATGATCTCCACCGGATACAACCATTACCCATCTGTTATTGTCGTTATCACGAATCACTTTCGGATCACGGAAATCCCAGCCTCCGGGCTCCCCTCCATTATCGCCTGGATTTCCGATAACCATAGGACGCGTCTTGGAATATTCCCAAGTACGACCTTGGTCCTTGCTGTATGCAAGACCGATACGCTGATTCCCATTCGGGCCATCGGGATTATAGGAAGTGTAGTAGGCAATCAGCCCCTTGCCTCCTGAATCCCCGAACAAACCTGATGCATTCGTCAAATCTGCCACAGCTGATCCAGACCAGACATGCCCATGATCATTCCACGGCAGCGCAATCGGAAGGCGCTTCCAGTTCAGCATATCTTTACTGACAGAATGTGCCCATGTGCCTCCGTCCTGATGGAATAGATGATATTCTCCATCGAAGTAGACAAGTCCGTTAGGATCACTGGCAGAACCACGAATTGGCGTATAGTGGTATTGAGGACGATATTTTTCATTATAATAACTGCTGGCATCCGTCACATAGGTATCCTGGAAGTAAGCCGTTCCCTGTTTAACGACGATTCCTGTATATCCATCGGTATAGGTTTTATCTGTTAGATCGATCGCAGCCGGGGTGTATCCGTCTAGGAAGACCTGAATTCTGTTTCCCTTCGCCTTTATCTCTACATGATGTTTTGCTCCGGTCTGACTTGGATAGGTTTGCTGTGAACTTGCAATTGTTGCTCCGTTAGCTTTCGTCAAACTTACACGAACCTGATTTCCTTCCTTTGTCAGGGATGCTTCATATCCCTTTGTTCCATCAGCCGATGAACGAAATGCGAGCGCTGCAACAGAATCAGGACGAAGAGATATATTTCCTTCATATACAAAATCAGCAGCTTGTTTATTATAAATTTGCTGTGACTTCATCTGGTTTACTGCCATTCCTTTTTTGCCGTTGATATTAGGCTGCCATTGTCCTTTATTTGTAACCACAGCACCCAGATTTCCTTTCAGGTCGCTTACGATAATATTTTGGAACAAAACAGAACCATTCCATACATTGAGCCCTAGCTTACCAGTACGATACGCATGATCGTGAACCTCAATCACAGATTTATATTCGTTGTCCCAATATACTTTCAGTGATGAACCCTCTGCTTTTACCTTGAGATGATAGATCTCTCCTGCCTTAACAGTAACCTTCCGCTCCTCTTTTAATTTCCCTTCACCATCACTTGCGTCTCGTAAGCGGATCATACCTGCATTCGGAACAATTTGGAGCATGTAGGAACCCCAGCCATCTTCATTAGAACGGAACAATAAGGTCGCGTCAGCTTGCATATCCTTGATCATGACATCAGCTTCATAGATAAAATCCTCTGATACCGTTTCGGAGATTGCCATTACATTTTCTTGTGGATCAGAAGTCAGTAAAATCCCTTCAACAGTATCCGCCAACTTACCTTTTCCTTTTATTTGCCAACCTGTCAAGTTTGTGTTTGTTTTGGTTACGCTTTCAAAAATAGAAAGCCCCTCCTTAGCTTGTTTACTTACCTCCTGATCAGCGGGCGCAGCCCACCCAGTACCGGGATTTGCTACATAAATGCCTGCTGAAGTCATAACAAATCCTGTTGCCATGAGAAAGGACAAAACAAATTTTCCTTTATTTTTCATCTTCTTCAGCCTCTTTTCTATCATTAATATTGAAAAACAAGAAGGAGGCCAATCCATTACTGCACTGACCTCCTCTCTATATTCTTTTACAATTGAGCAGAAATCTGACTTTCCAGTGCTGTGAGTCCAAGAGCCAGAGCACCACATAATCCCGCCTGTTGGCCTAGACCTGGTGGAACGATATACTCATCTATGTGTTCTAAAATAGTACTTGAGCTAACATAACCGTTCAGGTTTTGAAGCACGGCCTGCCGAATAAGTGGAAACAATTGTGATTGCTGCATAACACCACCACCCAGAATGATTTTCTGAGGAGAGTTAAGCAATATAGCACCCGTAATCGACTGCGCAATATAAAATGCTTCCATTTCCCATGCAAGGTGATCTATAGGAAGTTCATGTCCCTTCTTCCCCCACCTTGCTTCAATAGCAGGACCTGCCGCCATCCCTTCTAGGCAGTCCCCATGATAGGGACATCCCCCTGGGAATTCATCTTCAGGATGGCGTCTTGTAAGAACATGCCCCCCTTCAGGATGCACAAGACCATGAATAAGTTTGCCTTCTGAATACACTCCCACACCAACACCCGTGCCAACTGTATAGTATAAACAGCTGGATAACCCTTGGGCAGCGCCCCATTTGGCTTCACCAAATGCCGCTGCATTGACGTCCGTGTCCCAGCCAAAGGGAACCGAAAAGTATCTTTTCAAAGTGCCCAGCATATCGTAATTTCCCCAACCTGGTTTTGGTGTTGTTGTAACGTAACCATACGTCGGGCTATCTGGGCGTATATCGATTGGACCAAACGATCCAATTCCGATAGCTTCTACTGGTTTGTCTTGAAAATATTGAATAACTTTGGGCAACGTCAACTCAGGATGTTCTGTAGGGAAACTGATCTGATCTTCAATGGTCCCATTTTCATTCCCGATGCCACATATAAACTTCGTCCCGCCAGCTTCAATCGCTCCTATACGCATATACAAGACTCCTCTCGGTGACTAATTCTTGTCTTGCTCAGCAGAGAGAGTAAGCTCATAGATATCCAGGGAAATCAGCAAGTCATTCTCATTTTCTGCAAACACAGCAATACCTTTAGATTCTAGTCCAGGGAATATAAGATCCGTAATTACTGCCTGACCTCCATTACTAAACACCTCAACGGAAGAGCAATCCACATAAATACGGAGATCATTTGACTCATCAAGCGCTGCGAGTTTGGCTGAATGATGTCCTACGAAATGTTCATGGAAATCATGCTGGCCCGAAGCCTTCCGGTCTACATAAAGTTCCTCTGTGTCACCGTTGATACCGATCACTGTTTGTTCATCCGCACCAATTCTTACTTTGAAACCTACAGATTTACCCCGAGTGAACTCAGCTATAATCTCATAAGATTCCAAGCGAATCTCTTTAAGAAGAGTATTGATTTCTTGCACCGTTGCATTTTTTATAGAAAGGACTTGTACACGAGCTGATTCCAACTCTTGTACCGGCTTCTGCACAAGAAAAGTTCCCCCTTGTCTTGATTCGAGCTGAAGTTCTCTTGCAATTGTCATCGCACCACGGAATTCTTCTGCTGGCGTCTTGTTAGCATACATCCAGTTGCTCATCCAGCCGATAAATAGTCTTCTTCCATCCTCAGCCGGTATATCGGACCAGCTTACACCTGCATAGTTATCTCTTCCATAATCAAGCCAGCGAATTTTAATCGAATCTTCATCTGGCGTGAACACTTCTCCATCAAAATCCCCTGTAAAATACTGTGTTCTTGATCCTTCCACAAAAGCGGGATCCGCACCGATGCTCACTAGCATCACCCATTTCGTGTTCGAAGGATCGCCATCAATGGCCAGCGGGAACAAGTCCGGGCATTCCCATACCCCGTCATGAGAACCGATTCCTTCTCCGAATTCACTGGCAAATGTCCAGTTCATCAGATCAGGAGAATGATATAGACACACCGTTTGACCACAAGCTACAATCATCACCCATTTATTAGTATCTTTATTCCAAAATACTTTCGGGTCACGGAAATCAATGAATGTATCATGTTCAAGTACCGGATTCCCATCATATTTCGTCCAGGTTCTTCCGTTATCTTTACTATAGGCCAAGCTTTGACGCTGAATGGCTGGCTTGCCTTCCGGCATATCCAAATGGTGTGTAAAAATTGCTACTAGACCTGGTTTATCTTCAAAAAATCCAGTCGTATTGTTCCAGTCGACTACGGCACTGCCGGAAAAAATCATACCTAATTCATCTGGAGCAAGAGCGATAGGCAGCTCCTCCCATGTAACAAGATCCTTACTGACCGCATGGCCCCAGTGCATAGCGCCCATAGTCATTCCACCTGGATGGTGCTGAAAAAACAAATGATATTCATCCTCAAAATAAACCATTCCGTTTGGATCATTCATCCACTTTTCCTTAGGGGAAAAATGATACACTCCGCGGTAATTTTGTTTCGCAATCGTAGACATTATTGTTTTCTCCTTTACTCCCGAACACGGTCTTTACCGTATATTATTTATAGTTTATTATTTGCTTGCTCTGTCATAGCCGCCTTGTTTAATTTCAAGCCATTCTTGCAAGCCCAGACGGTCCAATTCTTTCAGGTATTCATCCCACTGCGCTTCAACTTTACCATTTTGGTACCATTCAGTACGCATTCTAAGCACGTAGGCAAAAAGATCCGTCTCAATTGTCGTTAGGCGATCAAGCTCTTGAATGGAGTGGAATACACTCGGCATTACGTTTTCTGCTTTCATTTTTGGCGCCATGATGTTCTTGATAATATCCATTCTGCCTTTAGCATCATCCGGCATGGTTGTGAATTTGCCATAATAGGAATCAAGGATAGCTAATGGTCCACCGACACTTGTTTTCTCACGTAGTTCTACAGGAGCTGCACCCTCCAGCGGCAAATGCTTCAGCATTTCTTTTTCTTTATCAAATTCGAAGATATTTTGCTGTTTATCGTCTCCATACGTTCCCCAGTTGTTCTGTACAGATTGAATCGGATCGTAGAGTTGATCAACCCATTTCGCTGTCGTTTCTAAGTTCTTATTGGCGCTAGTAACAACCATCTTACCTCTGCCCAAACCAAGCGCGTTCGTTCTTGTTACGTTAACTTCACCATCTGGTCCAGCAAGCGGAGGCATAACCTCGTAAGTGTCATTTGCTCCAGTGATGTTGGCTTTATCCCATGAGAAGTAAAGTCCGTATCTCTGATCCTTTCCTTTTGCAAGGTAAGTACTCCAGTCCTGTGTATAGGCTTCAATATCAATGAGTCCTTCTTTATACAGCTCGTTAATAAAAGAAACGGCTTCTTTGTAGTCATCTTGTGACGCCGTAAATATTACCTTTCCATCATTGCTCACAACCGCATGGTCAGGGTTCTCACCCAATCCGAACGAAGCAAATAGGAAAACCAGATCTTCTGCTCCAGGCTTGTTAATAAAGGACAGAGGAATTTCGTCAGCCTTACCGTTGCCATTTGGATCTTTTGTCTTGAATGCAATTAATACTTCTTTTAATTCTTCTGTTGTCGTAGGCATATCAAGGCCCAGCTTCTCAAGCCATTCCACATTGATCCAAGGCATACTGTCTACCGCCTGGATTCTTTCTTTGCCATTGCCCAGCTCTTCGATCCACGGAAAGGCATAAATATTACCGTCTGGTGCCGTAATCATACTCTTGTATTCCGGTGCTTCTTCCAGCACCTTTTTGAAGTTGGGCATATTGTTCTCGATGAGATCATTCAGCGGAATAATGGCACCGTCTTTAGCAAGCTTGAGCAGCTCATAGTCGCTATAGTCCGCATTAAAAATCGCATCAGGAAGATCACCGCTTGCCACAGCCAAGTTTCTTTTTTCAACAAATACGTCTTTCGTGAAATTCTTCCAATTAATATGAACATTCGTCTTTTCTTCAAGACGCTTATTAATCAGTTTTTCATTTGGATCAACTGGTGCAAGTGGAGAGCTTTGCGTAATAAAGTTCAAAGTTACTTTACCGCTGGCGTCCTGTTCTTTACTAGCCGCACTTCCCCCTCCTCCTCCGCCACCGCATGCAGTAAGGAACATAAACGAAGCAAGTACAGATGCAGAAGCTACTTTCGTTGATACTCTTGATTTCTTAATTCTTTTCATAGGGTATGACCTCCAAATTAGATATGAATGAATTAATCTTTATCTATGTGCAGCCTGTTTCCTACTTAAGGGAACCGACCATAACACCTTTTTCAAAGTACTTCTGGAAGAACGGATACATAACAATAAGTGGCAAACTGGAAACAACGATGGCAGCGTACTTGATGATTTCAGACAATCGTTTCATTTCCGCCATGGCGAGTTGATCGCTGATCATGCCCGGATCTACCTGATTCTGGATCAAGATGGAACGCAACACGAGCTGCAGTGGATGAAGATTCGGATTATCTAAATAGATCATCGCGTCAAAATAGGAATTCCATTGGCCCACAAAGGCATAAAGAGCGAGCACGAAAACAATCGGTTTGGAGAGCGGTAATACGACACTGAAGAAGATCCGCATCTCCGAAGCTCCGTCTACATTAGCGGCTTCCTTCATTTCATTCGGTACTCCTTTGAAGAAAGTTCTAGAGAGAATGATGTTCCATACATTAACTGCCCCTGGAATAATCACCGCCCAGACTGTATCAAGCAGACCAAGATTCTTAACGAGCAGATAGGTTGGTATAAGCCCACCCCCAAAGAACATGGTGATAATAAACAAGGTCATGAAGAATCCTTTTCCTTTGAGCCTGTCATCAGACAGTGCGTACCCTGCACAGATAGAGACGAGAACGGTAAGCATAGCAAATGAAACAGAGTATAAAACAGAGTTTCCAAAACCTCGGATCATGGCCGGATTAGAAAGAATTTTTATATACCCTTCTAATGACCAATCCGAAAGGTTGAATGATAATCCTTTACTGAGCAGAACTGATGGATCCATAAAAGATGCAATCACTACATAAATCAAAGGAAGTACAATGATAAGTACGGCCAGCGTCAGGAAGATCGCGTTAAGCACGACGATAAAGCGATCTAATCCGGAATGTTTAATGGGCATAGCTTGTTGCTCCTTTCTTAGTAAAGACCTTCGCCCTCATTCAGTTTCTTCACGGTGAAGTTAACGGTGATGAGCAGGACGATGTTGATGATAGAGTTAAACAATCCTACTGCGGCTGAATAGGCATAATCGCCCGACTGCAAACCAATTTTATAAACGTAAGTCGGAATGATTTCTGAGGTTGGCAAGTTCATCGCCGTTTGCATGAGATAGGCTTTTTCGAAGCCAATGGACATAATCCCACCAGCTGCAAGGATAAATACAATAGCCATAATTGGACGAATGGTTGGCAAATCGATATGGCGTATTCTTTGTAGAAGATTAGCGCCGTCAAGATTGGCTGCATTATGTAACTCAGGATCGACATTAGCAAGCGCTGCTACATAAATAATGGATGCCCAACCGGCTCCGGTCCAAATATCGGACAGAATGTAGATCGAACGGAAGTACTCCGGACGAGACATAAACATGATTGGTTCACCTGTAAGCCAGGTAAAAAACTGGTTAATCGGTCCCGTTGGGGACAAGAAGATAAACAACATCCCGACCACAACGACAACAGAAATAAAGTTAGGTGCATACAAGAACAATTGAATGTTCTTTTTGACGCCTGCACGGCGAATTTGATTTAACATCAACGCAAGCAGGATAGGAATTGGAAAACTCAGAATTAATCCGAAGAAACTTAATTTAAGCGTATTCATAAAGATAACTTCGAAGTTGGGGGATGACAGGAATTTCTCGAAGTTGTAAAAGCCTACCCATTCACTTCCCATAATCCCTTTGATTGGGCTGAAATCTTTAAAGGCGATAATCGCACCATACATAGGACCGTATTTAAAAATCAGGGTCAGGATCACAGCTGGTGCGAGCAAAATATAAAGAAAGTAGTACTTCTTTAGATAGTCTAGTAAGGAGCTCTTATGTTTGGTCACCATTGTTCTGTGTTCAGCTTCTATTAGGTTTTGCAATGCCTTTACCTCCGTTCTTATCAATGTTTATATCTTGATGCAGTAAGGGCTTTCAATTGGCTTATGTCCTGCTGCTTTTACAATTTACCAAACACTTAATCGTTCGTCAATACATTTTGTAAAAATATTTATGTGCATATGACAAAGTATTATGTTCATAAATGATGCATATAATTTTACATAATTACAAATACAGCCAATTTAAATAGGATTATATACTTTAAAGTCAACATATTCTCATGAAGATGAAAAGAATAATACCTTTTTTGCACACTTATCCGCCGATAAAACGTAAACTAAATTGCGTATTTGTAAATATCATATTGCTATTTTGAGTAAACTAATATACATTAAAGAGAGTTGGAATCATGCCAAATAGTACACTATTTGTGGCGAAGGTTAAGAACAAGAATATAGAGGTGAATTACATAGATGGCCAGGGAAAAAGTAACCATACAAGACATCGCGGATGCTTTAGGAATCTCCAGAAATACAGCTTCCAAAGCCTTAAATGGAACGAATGGTATACCTGATGAAACTAGAAACAAGGTTATAAAGAAAGCGATAGAGTTAAAATATAAACAATTTGCTTTTATGGACACCGAGAGTGTTCAACCAAGAAACTCTGGAAATATCGCTTTATTAACAGAAAACTTACCTAACACTTCCCACTTTGGATCGAAACTGATCAGTGGCATGGAGAAACGAATCAGTGCAGAAGGATATAATTTATCCATGCACATTATAAGAGACATTGATCAGGAGTCCCTGTCTCTTCCAAATAATTTTGATGTCGCCAATGTAGACGGAATTATTTGTATTGAGTTGTTCAATTCGGAATATAGTAAGCTAATTACAAGTCTAGGCATTCCAACTATTTTCATCGACTGTTCTGCAGATATCTGCTACCCTGAATTCCAAGCAGATGTACTTCTCATGGAAAACGAACATAGCACATATCAACTTACAAAAAAGTTAATTGATGGCGGTTACACATCACTGGGGTTCATCGGGGACTATAATCACTGTAGGAGCTTTAATGAAAGATGGGTGGGCTTTAATCGCGCATTGATAGAATCTGGCATCCAGCTTGATCTCTCACAATGTATTCTCGATGACGATCGACTATTTTTTTCGAATCCGGAGTGGGCAGATACTAGGCTGAGTCAAATCAATGAGCTTCCTTCTGCTTTCGTGTGTGCTAACGATTATATTGCGGTTACCTTTATGAAGTCACTCAAAAACATGCTTTCCATTCCTAATGACATCGTCATTTGTGGTTTTGATAATGGTCCTGAATCAAACATTGTTGAACCCCATCTCACTACTGTTCATATTTATAGTAATCAGATGGGTGTCAAAGCAGCCGAAATGCTACTTTCCCGAATTCATGATCCGAAGCAACCCTATCAGGTTTCTCATATTTATACCAAACTCATCATAAGAGACTCTACACCTAATATCAGTTGATGAATTTAAAAAGAACCCAAGCGATTAATAATTCCGTCGCTGGGGTTCTTTTTTTTCGTTGAATTGTTCCAATTACAATATCCTGTATATATAATCGCCCACAATTAGTTTATGGAAGGATTGTATTCTTCATAGGATAGAACAATATGCTCTCGTTTTAGCAGACAATGCTCTATGATCGCCTTACGTTTCGCTTTCAGGACAATTTGTTCAATATCAGCAAAACTGCAACCGGAAAGACGTTCGCATGCCTCCTCCATCAACCCAGCTTCACTTTCAAAGTCATTAATTAACAGTTCAACATATTGACGCCTACTTGATTCATCCGGGTTGGAATAAATCATTTTTGTATCAAACCTTCGCCAAATAGCTCTATCCAGTTCATTTTCTAGGTTCGTCGCTGCTACAAAAATGCTATTGTCACCAAAATCATCGAGACATTGCAGCAGTGTATTCACCGCACGGGCCATTTCTTTAACCTCGTCATTACTCTCCCGTGTTCTTGCAATGGCATCAAACTCATCCAGGAAAAGAACACAAGGAGATGCTTTGGCATACTCAAATATTTTCCGGATATTACTTCCAGTCTCACCCAAATGGCTGTGAATAATTGCATCAAGTCTGACCAGGATAAGTGGAAGCTCCAGCATTTGCGCCATATAAAATGCCGTAAGTGTTTTCCCTGTGCCCGGTGGACCATACATAACCACTTTATTGGGAATGGGAACTTGATGTTCTTCAAAGCTTCCCCTCATACCTAAGATCGTAATGAATTCTTCGACAATCTTTCGATTCATATCGGGTAGGACGAGATGTCTAACCTTTTTGGCACATTCTTTGGGTGTATAATAGGTACCCATATCAATCCCTTTTGCTCTGGGTAGACGTTGATTGTTGCTGCTTTTGTTCATTATTTATTAAAGCTCCTTTAAAATGGTTATTTTCAAGAAATCCAAAAGATCCTTTCTGAATCCAGTTCAACCTGCGCTAATTGCCGTTCGAAGTCCTCGTGAGGAACGATAGAGCCGGCTTGTGAGCATTCATTATCCACAAATCAATTCATCTTCCACAGTGTATTTATTCGTAATTATTACGATTTAAAATATCATACTTTCTTTTTGTTTATAATGTCAACCAGTAGCACAAAAAAGAGCCTTTATAGTTCCAAGGCTCTTTTGGGGTATATCTATTAAATTGTCCATCCAGGCAAAGCAGAAGTTCCAGCATCTTACCTTCACATATTGTAAGTCCTGGCTAGCTTGGACTTAGCTCTGAGCCGGGTGAATTCCTTAGTTACCAGGATTACCGTCCACACTACAACCACAGAATCAATCACAAGCGAACCCCAATATACTCCGGAGACGCCTAACCATCTTGGCAAAACAAGCATCACTGGCACATAAAAAACAAGTTGTCTGGTGATGCCGATAACGGCCGCCGGCTTCCCTTTATTAATCGCAGGGAAAAAGGTCATGGCCATAAAAATGAGCGACAATAACGGCAGAACCGCCATGTTCAACCGGAAATATAACATTTCGCTGCTCTTAAAGATTTGATCCGGCAGCATTAGTCCCAGAATGGAAGCCGGAGAGATCATGGAAATTATCCAGAAAGGCAAAGTCAGCAGCATGGAGACGAGTGTGAATATTTTATAGGCTTTGATGGCGCGCTCATACTGTTCTGCTCCAAAATTAATGCCGATGACTGGCTGCAAGGCGCGCATTAATCCGAATATCGGCGTCAACAGGAAGGTGAATACACGGAAAACCACACCATAAAATGCAATATCTGCTGTAGTCCCGTATCTCGACAGTGCATTAAATACTACAACAGCCTGTACCAGATTCATAAAGTTCATAATGAAAGAGGACATTCCCAGTCCAACTATGGATTTGATTGTGGCAGCATCCCGATAAATTGCGAAGACATTCGTTCGGAATGAGGCAAATCCTTTGCCAAAATAAATCCATCCCAGCAAGGTGTAGACCAGCATCCCGATATTTGTAGCCCAGGCAGCACCCTCTACTCCAAAATCCAGCCAGGCTACCAGAATATAATTGGACAATACATCAACTGCCAGTCCAATGCCCATTACCACGGCTGCCGATTTCATTTTCCCTTCGGCACGCACAATCATATTGGCAGCCAGTCCATAAATCCAGAAAAATGAACCGATCACCGTAATTCTAAAATAGCTGTCTCCAAGAGCCAGAGTTTCCCCTTCTCCTCCCATAATTCGCACCAGCTGTGTGGAGAAAAGTAAACCTAACACCATATAGACAAGCGTTACAAGGATGGACAGATAATTAACATTCCCCATCAAACGTTTCTGCATTTCTTTGTCCTGCCTGCCGAGGGCTAAACTTAAAGCAGAACCGGCACCCACCCCGATCAAGGAGCCCAGTCCCAAGCTGATCTGGGTTAAAGGATAAGCTACCGAAACCCCAGCCAGTGCTTCCTCTCCGACAAACCTTCCCACAAATACAGCGGCAATAACCGCATTTAAGCCATAGAGAACCATTGCGATGATAGCGGGCCATGATAACTGGACCATAATATTCCATAGATTACCGTTGAGAATAAAATGCGTCTGCTTGTCTTTGCTGTTGTTTATCTGTGTTACAGTGTTCATAATGTGGATTTTCTCTCCTTCTTTTGACTGAATATGCGAAGTCCTCGTTCAAAGATTTACGGGACTCCTTACATTAACAAGTCTATAAGACAGGATGGCTAGCAACTACCGCAAAAGGGATTGTTTCTATCTCATAAAGGATTTTATCTTTAAATTTATATTTTCACAGCACAAATAAAGGGCACCTTATACCGCCAGGCTCGGAACTTAAGCCTTAGCAGAAAGGTGCCCCCATTAACACTTCAGAGCAGATTACAGTGCGCTATCTTTAGCCATTGGAGCTAATTTTTCAGTCCTGTCAACGTGATTCCTTCTACGAAATATTTTTGACCAATCAGATAAAAAATGACGCCCGGCGCAAAGGACATACACGTAGCCGCCATCGTCAGCGACCAGTCCTGCTTTAGTTGGCCTCTAAAAGCGGTTAGTCCCAAGGCTATCGTGTACTTATCGCTTGAGTTTATGTAAATCATCTGTTGAAGTAGATCATTCCATAAACCGATAAAGATAAATAATGCCACAACGATCATTGCAGATTTAATGGCCGGCATAATAATGCTGAACAAAATGCGGTAATATCCAGCACCATCGATCGTTGCTGCTTGATCAAGCTCTCTCGGAATAGACATGATAAACTGCCTAATCAAAAAGATATTAAATGCGCCACCACCACAGAAATAAGGCAAAATCAACGGCAGATAGCTGTCATGGATTCCTAAGCCTCTCGTCCACCCAATATATAGTGGAATAAGAGTAACCATGGCAGGTAGAAGCATCGAACCGACACAAAGCGCCCAAATCAATTTTTTGCCCCGAAAACGCAGTCTTGCAAAGGCATAACCGCATAAGGTCGCTGTAAAGGTTCCTGCCAAACAAGCGGGTACAATAATAATCATGGTGTTCCATAAATATTTCCAAAACTTAAATATCTCTAGCGTTTCTGCATAGTTTGAAAACAACCAATTTCCTGGCAGCAGTGAAGGCGGATATTGGTATATCTCGGCATTCGACATGAGCGACGTGCGAAATATCCACCAGATTGGAAAGAGCACGAGTATAGTAAAAAAAATGACAACGACAAACGAGATCAGGTTCATCCATTGATTATTACGTTTTTTGCTCTTTAATCTTCCGTATGTGGCTACACTCATTTGTCATCGCCTCCTTCATTAAAGATCCATAGATTGGAGGTTTTGAATAATACACCAGTAAAGCCTGCAAGAATAACAAAAATAACGGCCGTTGTCGCACAAGCATACCCCAATTTATAATTTACAAAAGCTTGATCATACATCAGATAAGTTAAAAATCGTGAAGAATTACCCGGACCGCCATTCGTTAATGAAAGAGCCGGCGTAACAATTTGGAGATTGGCAATCAAGCTCATTAGCAAATTATAAAAGATAATGGGCGACATGCACGGTAAAGTGATATGCAAGAATCGTTTCCATCCATTCGCACCATCCATTTCAGCCGCTTCATGGTAGACGACCGGAACATTCTGCAGCCCAGCTAAGAAAATAACAATTAAGTTACCTGACAGCCAAACCGAGATCAAGGATAGAGATGGAATGACATAGCTGGAATCCGCGATAAAAGAAACTTTGTTCAAACCAATCTCAGAGAGAATAAAGTTAAAAAATCCAAAATTAGCTTCGTATAACCAAGACCATCCTACATATATTGCGGCTGCCGGCAAAACGTACGGTACATAGAAAACAGCTCGGAAAAACCCTCTTGCCGGAATTTTACGATTCAATAGCATCGCAATAAAAAGTGAATAAATCATACCTCCAACTACCGATAAGACGGCAAAGTAGACCGTAGCTATAATAGAATCTTTAATATAAGGATCAGTGGTAAATAGATTAATATAATTCTCGAAGCCAACAAATTTGGGGTCTGAAAGTCCCGTCCAATTCGTTAAGCTGATCCCGAGCACCCCAATAAGAGGTAGATACGTTAGAAAGATCAGGCCAATGAAGGCAGGGATCAATAATATATACGCGGCTCGTGCCTCACCTGCATGGATACGTGAACGACGTTTCGGAGATTTATTAATCATTTCCATCTCTATCTCCCCACCTGAAGATCATAATATGGCCGCCGCGGGTGTGAGCTTGGCAACGGCCATTCTTTGCGGATTTTACTAATTGCCTAAATGGGCTGCTTTCAACGCATCGAGATTTTTAGAAATAGCATCCTTAGCGGTCGTCTTTCCCGTCCATACATCCCCTAGAACCGACCCGAGTAAGGTGTTAAACTCCGTCGTATGATTCGTATAGAACCACGCTGCGGGCTTCACAGCAGGTGATTGCGCATAATCGACTACTGCAGATTTATATTCGTCATAAACAGGGAAGTTAGGATTTTCGACCCATTTACGGGTAAGGGTCTCATCCGTGTACCACTTCTCCAGTGTCGGCATCCAGATTCCCGAGCTAATGAGGCCCCAGTTATTTTCTTCTGAGTTGTACCATTTCAGCCATTCCATCGCTTCTTTTGGATGCTTAGTCTGGGAGAACACGACATTGGCGCCACCCGTGTTGAGGGTAACCTTATCCTTCATGTAAGGCAATACTGCAACGCCATAGTTCAGGCCTTCATTCTTAGCCGTATTGAGACTAGTTCCCACGTTCCACGCACCGTTAGTAGCCATGGCAACAGTCCCTGCGATAATGGTTCGTTGAATGCCATCATCAGTCTGTCCGACAGACAACGGAGCAACATGATCCTTCAAGTAAAGATCTGCAACCTTCTGAATTCCCTCTATACTGGCGTCTTCTCCAATTCTCACCTCAGTCCCATCACCCGAATAGAACCCCCCACCATTACCAAGCGCCCAGGTCTCAAGCTGCCATGGTAAGTTTTCAACGGATGCGCCAAACTGAACGATACTCTGCTCATTAAAGCCACTCTCATCAGGATGTTTACCATTTTTATCAAGGGTCAGCTTCTTTGCTGTTGTTACAAATTCCTCCCATGTCCACGCTTTATCCAGAGCGGCTGGGGGATAGGGTACATTGGCTTTGTCGAACATATCTTTGTTGTAATAGAGGAGTAAGATTTCATTGGCAGCCGCGTAGGCTACGGTTTTCCCTTGATATTTGTAGGCTAAGCTATCCAGTGGTTTGCTGTCGCTTCCTTCGTACATTGTATTTACATCATTCAGCATGCCTTGGGTAGACCACTGAACGACCCCATCTTCTCTGAGCATCCCTGTATCAGGTAATTGCTCTGCCGTAGCCATTGTATTCAGCTTGGTCATGTAGTTTTCCCAAGGAATTGCTTGTACTTCTACTTCAATTCTGTCTTGAGAAGCATTAAACTTATCCGCCACTCCCTGGGTTACATTTCCCTCTTCCGCACTTCCCCACATCGAATAGATAATTTTGACCTTCTCCTCAGGCTTGGAGGTGGCGTTCTCAGATGCTTTGGGTCCATCAGTTGCCTTGGTTGCTGTGTTTGTCTCATCTTTCGCGCAGCCAATGACACTTAATGCTAGTGCAGTTGAAAGAATACCTACCCCGAATGCTTTACCTACCTTCATTTCCCTCTCCCCCTTCATAATCACATAGATATGTCCAACCGTTTGACCCCCTAAGTTATTGAGTTAAACGTTTAGTACCAACTTTTTTTAATAATTCCAACCTTTGCTTGGAATCCGAAATTTCGGCCAGCCGATACGACTTTTAATATCGTAAATATTTTCAAAAAGTGGTATAGAGTCTTCATGAACTTGGGATGTTTTAATGAAGTAAGCGCTTTATTGTTATTGTGTCATGATTTTCTATTAGGGAAAATAGCATTTTTCAACCTGATTTTTAAAAATTCCAACCTTTAAAGAATCATCTTTTTCATAAAACAGCAGAATCAGCTGATCCAAAATATTCACTTGCAGTAACGACAATAAGCAGAGCCGCCCTCCTACCCCAATGGTAGAAGCACTACTCTGCCTATTTAGCATTTATACACTACGCTGCTGTATGAAGCAACGCCGTTTTTCTATTCTCGAAACACAACTGTGTGAGATTTCCAGCTCCTTGCGATTTCCCGCTATGTTATCGAATTTCTTGAGGTTGTGGACACGAACCGATGTCAAGAAAGAGGACGTCTCTTATTGGTTCCCCATCGTGCTGATGTCGATGACAAACCGGTAACGGACATCTGAAGCAAGCACACGCTCCCAGGCTTCATCTATCCGGTCAGCAGAAATGACCTCGATTTCAGATGCAATATTATGTTCAGCGCAGAAATTAAGCATTTCCTGCGTTTCACGGATTCCGCCAATCATCGATCCGGCAAACGAACGGCGGTGGCCGATCAGCGAGAATACGTTAACTGCCAATGGATCAGCAGGCGCACCGACATTGACTAATGTACCATCCAGCGCCAGAAGTGAAAGATAGGCATCGATATCAATCTGTGCGCTTACTGTATTCACGATTAGATCGAATGAACCGGCAAGCTGCTTAAATGTCTCCGGATCGCTTGTGGCATAATAATGATCCGCTCCTAATTGCAATCCGTCTTCCTTCTTCTTCAGTGACTGTGATAACACAGTAACCTCAGCTCCCATAGCATGAGCAATCTTCACAGCCATGTGTCCAAGCCCGCCAAGACCCACTACAGCTACTTTTTTGCCGGGAGCGGCTCCCCAATGGCGCAGCGGTGAATAGGTGGTGATTCCTGCACACAAAAGCGGTGCAGCCGCGTCAAGCGGAATAGCGTCAGGAATCCGGACCACGAAGTCTTCTGTTACAACGATGTGCGTGGAATATCCGCCCTGTGTATAGTGACCGTGCCGGTCGATAGCTCCATAGGTGCCCGTATTTCCACTCAGGCAATACTGCTCCTCACCTTTCTGGCAATTACTGCACTCTCCACAGGAGTCAACCATACAACCTACCCCTACACGATCGCCAACTGTGTACTTTGTAACTTCGGAACCGACCTGGCTGACAATACCGGCGATCTCATGCCCTGGAACAAGTGGATACTTAACCGGTCCCCACTCCCCGCGGGCTGTATGAATATCCGAGTGGCAAATGCCCGCGTATTTAATCTCTATAAGAACATCGTGCGGCTGCAGATTCCGGCGTTCGATTGTAGTTAGCTTGAACGGGCCTTCCTGACTGAATGTAGCGCGTGCATTAACTTTTATCATAGTGAAACCTCTCTTCTAGTTAATATAAAAAACTGTAATGCCGACTTTACAAAACCTATGTTATTACTTAAAGTTAACTCTAAGTCAAGCACAAAATATAATTAAGACTGGAGATAGATGATGAAGACATACTCCATAAGTGAAGTTGCAGAATACTTTAATATGACATCACATACCCTGCGTTACTATGACAAGGAGGGGCTTTTGCCTTTTATAGAAAGAACCCCCAGCGGGAAACGCGTTTTCAAAGAAACGGATATGGACGCTTTAAAAGTAATTGAATGCCTGAAGTCATCCGGGATGCCGATTAAGGAAATAAAACATTTCATTGAGTGGTGCTCTGAGGGGGACTCCACCTTGCAGCAGAGATATGACATGTTCCTGGAGCGAAAAGCTTCCGTAGAAGCACAGATGGAAGAATTAAGAAAAACGATGGAAGTCATAGAACATAAATGCTTCTACTACAAGACCGCCTTGGATAGCGGCACGGAAGATGTTCATAAAAAAAATAACATTAAGAGTGCATTTACTCATTAGAAATGAACCTTCAAATTACAGTAAAGGCGGGGCAGATTGATCTGCCCCGCCTTTCTTAATTTGGACGCTTTTTTGCCAGCAGCTTCTCCGTAAAATTCACATCAAAAAAATGAATAATGGGTCCCAGACCAAGTGCGGACACTAGAGTTCCTAAGCCTATAACGCCTCCTGCCAGGAAGCAAATCAAAGCACAAAGCGCATCCGTAAACATCCGGTGCCAAAAATAAGATATTTTCGGGAAGTTATCCCTCATAATCAGGGACAGGCTGTCGTAAGGAGCTACTCCCACAGCCGATGTCTGATACAAGGATACCCCAAAACTGCATACCACCACGCCAATCGCTACGACGACCACCCTCTGCCATAACAGCTGAGGTTCGCCCAACAGAGATAGCCAAGTACTATGAAAGAACGTAGCGATATATCCCAAAAAGATTGCGTTTACAAAAGTCCCGGCTCCAATAAACCTTCGTCCGGTTATGAATTCGATTACAAACAATACCAGGTTCAGCAAGATCAGAAAATTTGCATATGTTATACCGACGCACTCTGCAAGTGCCATTACCATGCCGCTAAAGGGATCATTCCCCATGCCGGACAGCTTAAAAATACTGATTCCCATGCCCAGAAATACATTGCCGATAACCATAATAATCAATCGTTTTTTATCAACGTTATAAAGATAACCCTTCATATTGCCCATCCTATTTTTCATATTAAAATTGCACCTTGCAACAACCACGTCATTATATCATATATTCTATTGTTTGACGGTTATCTTTATTGATAGTATTCAATGATTTGGATAAGCAGATCGGTCAGGACTATATTGTTTTGATGGGAACTGAAAAAACAAAAGCAACCCGTCCGCAGATAAGTCGCCTTTGTAAAACTTTAGTGTTAACGGATCTAACTTATGACTTTAAGCTCAGCGCTTAGCCTTTTAAAAATCATGATAAAGCTTCATAAGAGTATATTTCATTCCACCGGGTTCTATAAGTTAATTTCAGACTTCTCTACTTCATGCCATTGAAAAAGCATTAACACAGGAGGAATATAAATTGGCTGGCCCCAGCAATAAATCAAATCAGGTGTCAAATTCGCAAGCCATAGCTCCCCATTCTCATCTAGTTGCATTCTCCACTTTCCGCTGGCAACAACTTTTTCCTGCTCCATAAGGAAACGAGCCTCATCATATGAAACTTCAATTCCTTTATTGCGCTCTATGAAATCAAGGGCAGCTTGGTAATTACGTTCTTGCTCTTCTTCTTTTTCTGCAGTAAAAGCTGAATCGTATACCTCTGAGAAATCTAAGCCCTTAAGGTCATGGAGTTCCACTAGTTGTTTAAATGCGTCCGTTACAAAAAATTGAACGATAGCTGTTTCCTTTATTTTGAACAGTCTATAATCAACACTATCAATTACATTTGTGGTGTTAAGCAAAAACAACATCAAATCAGGATGAGCCAAGGGAAGTGTTTCGTCTTCTTCCGCAACAATTAGCTATCCAGGTACTCGAAAAATCATTGTACTTCCCCTTATTCTTGGTGTGCATGATTCTGGGTTCTCCTCCTTTTTTTGCTCTGTATGATTGTACTGACAATAAGGTACCAAAAAATCTCCAATCAAAGAGAAAATCACGCCATTGATTCCATCGGCTGGTTCGCCAATTATTGATATTATCCCAACACTACCCAAGCAATCTGTCACTTCTCATTATTTTATTTGTGTTCAAAACTCCCCGTTCTTTGCCAATGATAAGAGTAGAAGAGTCTCCATTGCCAGCCAGCTAGAGGCCGACTCTATCCACCCCTTCAGCAAATGGTTCAAACAAATGTCTGGCTATCCGCCAGGCAAGTTTCGCAGCCGCAGCAGGATGATTTAATATAGAAAACGGCGCTGCATCAGTGCAGCGCCGCTGTACCATTTTCAAGTTTGATCACAGCATCCAACCAACCTCCCTGTAGGCCCTCCAAAGCGCCTGAAAAGATTGCGACTGTGCCAGGTGTCATTTCGTACAACGTGTCTAGCAGCAGGAAACGAATCTCGATATCCACGCCATAGAGAGGCTCATCCAGCAGCAGAAACCATGGATCAGCAAGCATCGCCTGAGCAATCATAAGCCGTTGCTTGTTGCCGCCTGACAACCGCTGAATGGGCGTCTTCCACTCGGCAGTAAGCCCGAGCCGTTCACATAGCTCACGAGATCGTTCTTCAATGGTCGCCCGTGGCATCAGCTTCATCTCACCCACATAACGCAAGTATGCCTCGACATTCATATTGTCATAGTACGCTGCCTGCTGTGGCTTGTAGCCCAGATAAGGCTTGAAAGCATTGCCTGACAACGTCACGCCATGAAGCTGATAGGTAATCAGGCCGCGTACAGGCTGGTATAGACCAGCTATCGCTTTGAGCAATGCTGTTTTTCCACTGCCATTGGCGCCCTCCAGACCATACCAGCCTGGCGGCAATGCCAAATTCACATCCCCTAGCAGCAGGTGACCATTATCTGCAAGAAGTTCAACCGCGGTAAGTTTTAGTTCAGCTCCTCGCACCACTCTTCCCTCCTATCCATATTGCTTGTAATAATGCCGATGGCGCAGCAAAATACTTGTTATAACACCAAGCGCTATTGCCAGACTAACAGCAACAAGCTTGCTTGCAAGCCAGTGTTCGGACCCGTATTCGCTGAACAATTGAAATACGCCAAGCCTCTCGCCAGCGGAAAACTGGATGACGCCCACTGCGAGGACAACCGCGGTACCAGGCCATGTCCCGAAACGAAGCATTGCAGCCAGCGCTGCAAAAGCGCTCAGGCAGATCGGTAGTAATAGATCTGTGATCAGTAAAGTAGTGTTAGATCCGAATTCACCGCTGGTACCCGTCATAACGAGTATTCCATAAAACAACAGCGCTAGAAGGAGGTCATATAGCAGTATGGTTCCTATTCTGGCTACCATAAGCTGTACGGGTGTAACAGGAAAGGTCGCCTCAAGCTCACTCATTGGCGTATGCATGGATCGGAGTGAATAGGCCACACTGGCTACAGGAAGCAACAGAATCGTAAATAAAAATACATCCGGCTTGGCAGAGCTACTGAACCATTCACTTGCTACCAGCCCCTCAACGACTGCTCCTATGCCAATCATAAGCGCTGATGTAAGCCAAAACAGCCAATGCATCGTCCTTACCTGAGCTGCCATGCGTTGCATAAGCCTTACTGGTAAAGATATAGCGACAGTTGCTTGCCGCCCAGGCCTGTCATGTCTTGGCACTCGCCTGGAAGAGGGTACAGCAACCGCCCACTCAGGCTGTGTGGCATATGTGGCGGCAAGCGCCAGCAGAGATTCCGTCTGCTGGCCGCTGGGACCATCGACGGTATAGCGATCCAGTTGGCTGAATACGGCTCCGATCTGGTCATGCTCCCATCGATCCGCTGCTGCTTCACCCTTTTCCTCTAGTTGCCGCTGCTCTTGCAATTCCCTGTGCAGTTGACTGTCGCGACTAGCCTTATCGGCGCTACCGGCTCCGGATATGTAACTCATCCTGATCCTCCCCTTTCTGCAATGTATGGGCCAGTCGCCTGAACGCCCGATACAGCTTGGACTTGACCGTTCCAAGCGGCAGTTCCAGCAACTCGGCTATTTCATCCAGCTTGAGCTCCTCATAAAAACGCAAAATAACAATTTGCCGCTCCTCCTCAGGCAAAGCGCCAAGGGCAGCAATGACTGCTTCACGCTCATATTGCTTGTCTAAAAAAGACGCTACCGTATCCTTACCGCCATCTGCCGCATCATACACTCCGGTATCCTTAGCCGCTACTTCATAACGATAAGCTCCGGACTTCCATACATCACGGCACAGGTTCGTCGCAATTCGATAAATCCATGGTCGAAACCGTTCAGGCAACCGACCAGCTTGCAAAGCCGTGAATACTCTGACAAAACACTCTTGCACCAAATCTTCTGCGAGCTGACGCTTGCTGGTCAGTCGGTATAAATACGCATAGATGGTCTGATGATACCGATAGACGAACAACTCCAGCACGGCTGTATTCCCTTGCTTGTATTGCTCGAGCAGTTGCTCATCCGTAACAACAGCCCTGCTGTTCACTTGACTCTCTCCTTTCTCGCTCAGCACTATTGCCTGCACACGAGCCAACCTCTGCCTTTCCCCAATAGAAGCATACAGCAGAAAAGCAGTATTCCAGCTGCTGCAAATAATGCGATAGCGTTATGCGATTTATCTGTGAACCGGCTCACCGGCCAGACGGCTTGAAATAAATAGTACCGATTGAGCGGCATACTGGACATAAAATACTCCAGCAGCCACACCGTTGCCCCCACTCCTAGCCCGACAGCCATATTGCGCCCTAGCAGACTGCCCAATGCCGCCAGACCGCCAAGGAACATATTCACACTGAGGCTATGTTTAATTATGTAAGCTAGTTGTGCCGTACTTAAAACGATCGCCCAGCGGTCAATTGCCCAGAGCAACGTTGCTTCATAGATAACTAGCAATAGCGCAGCGACCGCTCCTCGCTCGGCGCACACGAGTAATTGTGAATATGGATAGCTGAAATGATGGGCAAAAGTACCCTCACTGAAATCATCGGCGAACAAGGCAGCACTCAAGGCAATCGCAAGTAAAGGCAGCACAAATATAAAAGCCACTTTGACATGATAAAAACCAGGAGAGGGCATCATCATTGGCAGCATGAGGCAACCAGCTGCTATCAGCGCCGCAATAATAGCTATAGCTAGCAAGTAGCCGCCCCATAGGATGCGCCAAGCATATTTTGTACGGGACAAAAGAATGAGGGCAACCTTCATTGTCCTCCCTCCATTTTCCTTTGTAAATAGCCTCGCAGAAGCGCTTCCATTTGTTCATCACTGTCCTCGATTAGCTGCTCTGTGCCAATACTGTCATAGACAAGCTTGATGACATCGTAGACACTTTCAATACCGTACTGGCTGTATATGGTATTCATAAGGTCATAAACCTGATTCGGTGTACCGTTCAAAAAATAGCTGCTAACAGGTTCGAACAGTCGATCTGGCAGTTCCTCTCCGACCAGCTTGAGCTCGTTATAAGCCTGAAAAAAGTTGTTCAGTGTAAATTGGGCGTTTAAATTTAACATTCTCGCATTTCTAATTTCTCTACGTTTGGCACTGTAATCAAGCCAGTATTGCCCCGTTCTCAGTTGAATGTTCCCATTCTTCCCTCGCTCAATTTCCGTCCCAAAATAACTTAACTCAGACAACTTAGACAAAAAGTGGATATCGCGAGCTTCCGGACCTCCAACTGCTGCATCTACCATGCCCAGGGTACTCATACTCACCATATTCAAACTATAATACGGATAATCGGCAAGTGCCATAGTAACCGTCTGGGGAAAGCTCGTTGCAGCTTCTCCATCCAACATTTTCAAAGTACGCGCTGCTTGGGCGTAATGCCTGGCTGCGAACTCTGCTGCTTCTTCGACAGAACGGGTAGGCAATTGACCAGATGCCAACAGACGCAACGTCTTGCCGTCTGCCGTCGCTTCTGCAAGTTGCAGATCGCCCCCAAATAATGTAAGTCCGCTTGCTTCATCCAGCTCCAGGCGCGTGATGGTCGCTCCCTTCTCTCCAGCCATCTTACTAGTAATGACAGAGGCGTTGGAGAACAGTTTCAAGCCACTTGGCCCTGTGATAGAAACTTCAAAGCCCGCCATAGGGCGCGGCAGTTGTGTGTCCAGAATATCTGTAGCGTGACGCCCCCATTCGTAGTGATCGGTAAGCAATTCCGATAGCCGGCTATTGCCGATAACAGGGTACCAGCCATAGAAAGCTGGCAGGAAAATCCTGTTATCGTCGACAACAGCGATCTGCTCCCATCTATCCCTGCTAGGAGCGACGGAATAATAATGCCGCCAATCATTTAGGGTACCTCTATATGTCATCTCGATCTCCAGATGCTCCCCTGGCATAACATCCGTTGCAGGCTTGATCCAAAGTACATCTGTAGCCTCTTCCCACTTATAGGCAGCAGCAGCACCGTTCACCTTCAGTTCCTGTACATCAAAGATATGTCGCAGCATGATTGGGAATCGCTCTAGTGTTGCCGCTTGTCCATTGCTTGCTTGCATCGTCGCCTGTATTTCTAACCCATGCCGCGGCAGTAATTCCAACTTCAGCTTGTAGCTGTTAATGTGTAGATCCTGGAACTTCATTCCGACAAGCAGATCTTTAATATGCGATACCGAGAGCGGATTGCTGGTATTCCCGTTTGTGTTAAGGGTGATCCGAGACATTTCCTCAATATCCGCCTCCGAATATTTACCCGCTGCAATTCCAGCAACGAGCAGTTGCTCCAATTCACGCTGTTGCGTGATATCATTGGCTGAAGTAAGACGTTCGCGATAGAAACGTTCATTGGCATCCGCAATATCTGCCCGTTCCTGCAGGTATCCGTACATCGCACTACCTGCCCATAACAATGCTGCACCTAGAATCAGCATCGTGGGATAGACCAGCCATGCCTTGACCCGTTCCCGCCTGCGTCTACATACTACAAGTAGAACAGTCATGACCATTCTTGCTGCTAAAGCTGCAACGATGCCGCGATGCAGCCAAAATGCCGGATCATATATAAATCCCCACATACGTGAGTAAGACTTACCAATATATTTAACTAGTGAATAATCGAACCAAATCTGCGTATGAGGGGGTAATGAAAAAGAAGGGCGATCGGTCTTAAAAAATTCCGGTAAAATAATTGCCAAGCTAAGCAACAGGACGAAGCTGATCAAGTAACTGTATCGCTTGCGGATAAGGATACCTACTAAGTAGGCAATTACAGTTGCAAATAACATCGGGATGGCAAAGGAAGCCAATACAGCAGAGGTATACCATTCACGCATTCCCCATGAGATGCCATCATTTACGACCAACCATACATAAGCCCCCATCGGCACGAGCGCAGCTGCTAACGGAAGGGTTACAGCACAGAGCAAGCGTGCAGCCTCCATTTCCCATGTTCGATACGGAAAGGTAGCCATCATGGTTGCTGTCTTCCATTCTTCATCCCGCCGTGCTATCGCTGTTGCCAGCAAAGGCAAAATAATGAGGGCTACAAGGCAATACACCTCAGAAATATCCATCACGTATACTGCACGATCCAATTTGGCATCGGCGGTCTGAAACATCAAATACAGGATGCCGACCACAGTTGCCAGCATTAGATACAAGCCTGGGCCACGCAGCAGTAGCTTGCACTCTGTTTTGTAATAGCGAACTAGGCTCATTGGCTATTCCCCGCTCTCATGACCGCGATATATCCGTCCTCAAGTCCTGCCTTTGCCTGGACTGCTCCAGGTAATGGGACAGAACTGGCAAGAACACGCGCCTCATAGCCGGCTCCTGAACGCTTTGCAGTCACGATGGCTGCAGTTTCTTTGAGCTCTGCAAGCTTCTCATCACCCACTTGGACCGTCCACACTTGTCCCTGCACACGCTGGAGCAATTGTTCTTGCGTACCGTGAAATACGATGCGCCCTCCGCTCATAATCGCCATACTCTTACAGTTATTATCAATATCGGCGACGACATGTGTAGACAGTAGCACAGTACGATCTTTACCCAGCTCAGTCAGCATATCACGAAATCGCATGCGTTCTTCGGGATCAAGCCCTGCCGTAGGCTCGTCCACAATAATGAACTGCGGATCACCTAGCAACGCCTGGGCAATACCGATGCGCTGCCGCATCCCGCCAGAATATTTGCCTATACGCACATGGCGCTTCTCCTCCAGATTGACTCGGCGCAACATTTCGGCTACTGCTTTCCTCCGGGCTTTTCCATTTGTAATGCCCTTCATGGACGCGACATAATCGAGATATTCTGCGCCTGTCAACTTGCGATATACGCCAAACTCTTGTGGCAGGTAGCCAAGCAAGCCACGAATTTCACGTTCATCCCGCCCAAGCTTGCAATGTCCAATTTGTACATCCCCTGATGTTTTCGGTATTACTGTTGCCAATATTTGCATCAATGTTGATTTTCCCGCCCCATTGGGACCGAGTAAGCCGAACATACCCGTACCCAATGTCAGGTTAATTCCGTTCAGTACTTGTTTACTGCCATATTTTTTGCACAATTGCTGGATAACTACATGCATCATTACCTGCCTCCATTCGTACTTGGCCAACTACCGTGCGCACGAGTAGATTGTCGAACAGTATAACGACACTCCCTTCTAAAAGTTTAAAAAACAGGTGATTTTTTAAAATAATAGTATCCTTGCGCTGCCAATATGACATTTGTTCGATGTGTCTACTACGACAAAAAAACCTCCAACCCCGTATATGCGGCTTCGGAAGTTATTCATTAACCTGCATTTCGCAGTTACTCTAAGTACAGAATCCCAAAATCACAGCTTCTATGAAATTCTGGTTTGTTCGAATGAACTTTGCTCCATGTTCCAAAGTGCGGATAAACCGTTTCATCGCCGCACTTGTAAAAGTTTCCTCTTATCCTTTTTCCCGGCACTGCCCGAAAATCCGAAAAATAAGATTGTACCCATGCCCATGAGATCGAAAAGCTTAATTCCCAATACGCTTCCCCTTTATCATTAATCTGATCCGTGGTGGATAGGACTTGGAAAAGTGCTGGATTGATAGTGATTGGGAAGCGATCATACCGATCCGCTCCTATCTGCAAGAGAATTGCGCCATTCGCATTAAATTCGAAATTCATATAGCGCTGGTCCGAATCCGGAGTAGGCTGAAAAAAGAACTCGATGCAGCTATCCTTATACACAGGATCATTCATGTTTCTATATGTTCGTATTGGATTCTGTTCGTAAACCTTAAACTGAAGCTTCAGATCCTCCTGACTGTAATTTAATCTTGCTGTAACGACCGGGTTATATCCTTTAAGCCATTGATACTGTTTAATGATCTGGAAATCTTCTGTAACTGAAACATCCGTCTGATTTATCAGGCGGGAAATCACTAAGGTTTCTAATTTTCTTTCCATGGTTCATTCCCTTCGGTTGGAAATCCCACTAGGCTAACACAGCAAAACAACCCTATTAATTAACTTGATTATTTAGACCCGCGACTTACCGGTTTTCCAATACGCAGTCTCGATCCCCGAAATCTCGCACGGCCGTCTGCCGTTACCTGTATTGGCGGATGATGGAACTGCACACTCTATATCCCCTCGGGCGCATCCCCCACTTCCCGATCGATGGTCAGATCCCCCCGTATCCGTTCTCCTGCAATGCGGCGAAATAGGCGTCGAAATCTACCTTCACCTCGCCGAATGGAACCTCCCGGAATATGGCTCCGGAGCTTACTAGCCCTGCAATCCGTTGATGATCCAGCGGGTGGTACCCGACGGCACCGTATACATCCCTCAGTTCGACTGACTGATGTCGGCTGCCGTACTTTGCATGGGTGTGGACAATTTATTCCTCAGCAGGTGTACACCATGCACCGGTTCATCCCCTGTTACCATCACCATGTTGGTCAACCCTTATTTCGCGCAAGGTAACGTAATTCCTTCATGGATCGCCCGGTCGGCTAAGAGAGCGATCTCCATCGCCCGGCAGGCTTCCTCCATTGCCGGTATAGGGGGCAAGTTGTTCTCCAGCATGGACAGGAAATAGTCCAGCTGGGCACCCGTAGGCTTTACGGAGAAGTCCATATTGATCTGCCGGACCGCTCCTTTCTGGTAGTCTTCGACCTCGATCAGATTCCCCAGATGCTGATCCTCTCGCGGTCGTTCGTTCTTGTATATGATGCGAATCCGGCCTGCCGGTCCGATAAATTCCTTCCGGTTATCAGTCGGAAGCCCCTTGCCCCACCCTGTCTCAAAGTAGCCGATGGAGCCGTCCGACAGACGGAGGGTCATGAGTCCGTAATTGTAAGTATACGGCGGGACTTCTTCGTAGAGACGCTGCCCGATCCCATTGACGCTTACTACGTCCGCCCCTGTAGCCCAACGCATCACATCGATATAATGGACGCCGCAATCCACGATCGGCGAGACGTCCCGGAGCAGGGATAAGTGGGAAGCCCAATTTTTGGAGGGCTTCAATTGGGATAGCCGGATGACCAAAGGGAAGCCGATGGCGCCCTCCCGGATCATCTTCATAACCGCCTGGTACGTAGTGTTATGGCGAAGGATGTGACCGATCAGCACCTTGGTTTTAGCTCCACGGGCCAGCTTCATGAATTCCTGTGTTTCCCGTGCATTGCCCGCCATCGGCTTCTCGCATAGGATATGCTTCCCTGCAGCGAGACAATCTTTTGCGATCCCCAGATGGGAGGACGGGTACGTGGCGATAATGACCAGATCCACATCATCACGCTCTATCAAGACCCGGTAATCCGTGCTCCAACACTCAGCTCCGTATTGGCTTGCCACTAAGGAGGCCCTGTCCCGGTTCCAATCCGCCACGCCGATCAACCGGACCCGCACCTGTCGTGATATCGCGTCCAAGTGGAGAGAGCCCATATAACAGCAGCCTATCACGACCGCCCCGTACCTTTTCATGATGCATCCATCCTATCCTTCTCACTCGCGGAGGTTATTTTATGTTGATCCAAGCTCCTTGTTATGATACCTTGTCACCTTTATTATATAGGAATGATGGATATTTTTATTTAGCAAAGAAAGTTACTTTTTGCACGATTCCGTTATTCCTTCTAATTCTATGTAGGGGAGGGGCTCGGTTCATAGGTTCTTTCTTCTATCGCTTGCCGCAAGGTCCGCCATTTTTGTACGATGTATGCGGAACTTCAACCCTATAGATCGCCAATGCTGGGCGCACATAAAAAAGCAACTCCCTTTTTGCAAGTCGCTTTTAAAACACTCTATAGTGAATCTTAAGTTATTATCTAATATCCTCACCGCTTCGCCTTATAAAACTCATGATACAGCTTCAGAGCCAAGGATATCGATAAGTGTAATTTCATTACCTTCCTTGTCCGTCCCAACTAGATCATGTAGAGATGCGTCTTTACGTGTTTTCTTGAGCGAACGTAGGTGCATTAGGATTTCGTTTTCAATACAACGTGCTGCAAATGTGGCCAGTTTGGTTCCTTTGTTCGGACGATAGCTCTCGATGGCTTTAATCAAACCAATGGTTCCGATGGAGATTAAGTCCTCCATGTCTTCTCCGGCATTATCGAATTTTTGAGGTTGTGGACACGATACGATGTCAAAATCCTCTTTCTTGATAGAAAAGCGTTGATAAAAGTATGAAGGTTTTACCGGATGGATGGCTCTTTTTTTGTTATTCATTGTCCTTTTTTTAATAGTCACTTCGTTTTCTTAAATTTTCACTTGATATCAACAACTTAAAGAAAACAGTTGAAAGACATGATATTTAACATAGTTTGAGCATGTTTACAGTCACATCCGGGAAAGAATTAGCTGTGTTACGATATATCTTATTACTCTAGAGGAGTATTAATAATGTCAACAACTTGCAAAAGAGGTGTGTAATTGAAACTTCCAACAATCCAATTCGGACATATTAAATCGAGAGTTCCTGTTATTCAAGGTGGAATGGGTGTAGGCATATCCTTAAGTGGACTAGCCGCTGCTGTAGCCAATGCAGGCGGGATCGGCACCATCTCTGGTACAGGGATCACTCCTGATGAGCTGAGAATGCATATTCGCAAAACAAGAGAACTCTCTAAAGGGAATGGCTACATCGGTGTGAATGTACTATTCGCAGTGAAGGACTTTGCCGAAAAAATGAAGATTGCTTTGGAGGAAAAGGTTGACTTTATTATTTCCGGAGCCGGAATTTCTAGAGATATTTATGCTTGGGGTAAAGAATATGGTACTCCTGTCGTAACTATTGTTTCATCCGCCAAATTAGCCCGAATTTCCGAAAGACTTGGTGCCTCCGCAGTCGTTGTGGAAGGGTTCGAAGCTGGAGGCCATTTAGGTACAGACAGATCCATGTTTGATATCCTTCCTGAAGTCTTAGAGGCCGTTTCGATTCCTGTTATTGCTGCGGGTGGAATTCTAACAGGGGATGATATCGCAAAAGCCCTTCGGATCGGCGCATCTGGTGTTCAAATGGGTACCCGTTTTGTGGCTAGCCTTGAGTGTGATGCTCCCTTAGCCTTCAAGCAAAAGTACGTAGATGCTCAGCAAGGAGATACTGTCCTAATCAAGTCTACTGTGGGTCTAGAAGGTAGAGCGATTCGGAATGAATTTACGGACCGGATCAGTAATGATGCCAAATTAAAGATAGTCAAATGCTATAATTGTCTAAAGGTTTGTTCACATCGCTTCTGTACAATGGAATCCCTGCTCACTTCCCTTAGAGGAGATGTTAAGAACGGATTGGTTTTTGCTGGGTCCAGAGTTCATGAGATTAAAGAGATTTTGTCCGTACAGCAGATTATCGACAATTTAATGGATGAGTATCAAGGGGCACTGAACCCGACAACTTAAGGTTGTTATAAGATTCAAAAGCACGATTAACCACTTAAGCAAGCTTGGGATTTCCGAGCATAAGTGGTTTTTCATTTCGCTTGATACTCAAATTTAGTTATATTTAATAAGCTTTTGTGTTGTATTTAACTAAAGATTTCCGTACCTTTCTTTTTAATTGCAACAACAGCTAAATATCTTCACAGCCAAAATGCAATATGCCCAATACCCAGGATAATCGCAAAAGATGACTGGATATATGTACTCTTCAAAGCACCACTTAACAATTCGCCCTCTCCCTTTCTCATGTATTTTTATGAGTTGGTTTAATACAAAAATTCGCTGAACTATATCTTCTCTAAAAAATTCTAATATGGTCCTTGAAGCTTTCTATGTATGCCGGTTAACGGATACTACCTTGTGATTATGAGTTTACCGCTTAGCCTATAAAACTCATGATAAAGCTTCATGAGCGCCCTCTTCTCTATCCTCGAAACATAACTCCGCGAGATCCCCAGCTCTTTGGCAATCTCCCGCTGTGTCCGCTCTTCTCCACCTGTATCCAATCCAAACCGCCCAACCACAACTTCTTTTTCCCGGTCATCCAGAATATCAAGGTTACGATATATCTTACTCTTTTCGATCTTCAGATCGACTTCTTTAATGACATCATCAGCTTCGGAGCCAAGGATATCGATAAGTGTAATTTCATTACCTTCTTTGTCCGTCCCAATTGGATCATGCAGGGATACGTCTTTACGTGTTTTCTTGAGCGAACGCAGGTGCATAAGGATTTCGTTTTCAATACAACGTGCTGCAAATGTGGCTAGTTTGCTTCCTTTGTTTGGACGATAGCTCTCAAAAGCTTTAATCAGGCCGATGGTGCTAATGGAGATCAGATCCTCCATGTCCTCCCCAGTGTTATGCGAATTTCTTGAGGTTATGGACACGATGTGATGTCAAAAAATAAACCAATTACGATCGATTCTGATTCGAATTGGTTTCCTTTTGCATATTATATTTAATTTGTAGTTTCCGATTGATTTCTTGTGTACATCCTGGTAATCCATTTAAATAACACTTTACTTGAACAATCAACTCTGAGTGAGATATCAGATTATTCATACTTGTTAAATTGCGTCTAACAATATCCTCGGTTTCAATATGATAGCCACCGTTTTTCACACGTAGAGCGATACATTCAATATTTAGCCGAACATCTGCTAGTCCCACATAAAACACAATAATTTCAAAGCCTTGTTCCTTTGCATCCTCATCTGCCTTATAACGTTACCACCCGCTAAAATGGTTTCCACAATGAAATCCCACTTATTCCAGATACACTATCTGGCTATTCTTATGGCTTCTTTCCCAGCAGAAACTTCACTCTTTTCAGGATGCCCATTAGTGATCTTGCGGCTATGCATCTGGAATCATCAGTGATTCTGCTTTATGCCATACTCCGATATAGAATCTTCCACTTTCATGAAATGAAAAACATAATATTCTCCGTTAATTTTTAGCTGTTCCTTTCTTTTTCATTTCGTCAAATTCACATAAAGTTAAGTAAAATTCAAGGTTTTTGGTGATGCAGCCGGATGATGATACTCAATATCCTATGGATTCTCCAAAAACTATCATAAAATGTAATATATTTAACACAATAGTTTACATATACATTACATTAAATAATTAAAAGAGCCGTTTTTTTCTTTTTACAAACTTAAAATATATTAAATTCATAATATTCATTGACTGAAACAAATACTAGTGTTATATTTCCTAACATTAAATAATAAAATACATACAGGAAAAGGAGATTACGCACATGAATAAGTTCAAACGTCTACGTGAAACTAAAAGAGAGCATTCTGGTTCCACCCGATCTGAATATTCACCAGCAAAAAAAAATTGGAGTAAAAAGCAATTTATAGCTACTTCAATTGTGTTATCTGTTATTGCTACGAGTGTAATTCCGTTCCAAACAGCTGACGCTTTAACTAGAGTTACTTCAGAAAGTGGCACAGTATGGGAGATTCACGATGTCTTTGCTCCTAGCTTAGACACAGGAAGTTTACGTACAGTTGGTGCTACACAAGTACAAGGTTTCGGCAATATCTTTGTTAAAGTGTCCTCGCCTTCAGCTCCACTGATGAATGGTCAAATGATGCGTGGGTTTGACTTGAAATATGACGGCGTTAATAAGTTTACTTCGGCTCAATCTGTAAATCTAGGAAATGTAACTGTAACACGTGAGGTGTATGTGGATACTATTCATAATCGAACGAGATTCTTTGATACTTTCACTAATATAAATGATGTGGCAATAAAAGTTGATGTATCATTCGGTGGCTCTTTAGGATATGGTACAACAACAAATGCTTCAGTAGTTAAGGCAACCTATTCAGGCGATCTAAAGGTAACTACAGATGATTCATGGATTGTTGTAGATAGTAGCGCCAAAAACAATAAGCCGCTAGGCGTTGCAGTGGGATCTCCAAAGCCGTTTGATAATGGATTAACCGGTCTAGGTAATCAGCAACAGGATCCATTCACAATACCCTTAGCTGAGCATGGAAATGAAGCGAATTTCTATGGGTTCATTAACACATTAAATATTAGGCCGGGTGAGTCGAAGTCCCTAGTAAATTATGTACAAGTTGGAGAAGCTGGTGAAGAAGGATTAAAAAATCTGGTTGCTAGTCTAGATGGACTTAATAGTCTGCTAGACGTAACCGGATTAACAAACGCACAAATTCGTTCAATTAGCAACTGGGATATATCTGCTATAGAGGGACTTGATACTGGAGATCATCTGGTTATTCCAAATGCTCCTGCACCTAAAGAATTAGTAACTTCATCGCCGTATGATGTTAAGAATAAATCCATTGCAGAAATGCAGCAGGATATGATTAATGGCAAAACTACTTCTGTACAAATTACTCAAGCCTATTTAGATAGAATCAAGGTATACGATGAGGGACAATTGGGATTCCATGCATTCCTGCATGTATCTGAAACTGCGCTTAACCAAGCAAAAGCTGCTGACGATGCCCGTGCACAAGGTGTAAAAGGTGATTTATTGGGTATTCCAATTGCGATAAAAGATATTTATGATACAAAGGATATGCCTACTACCGGTGGCAGTAAAGCTCTTGAAGGCTGGCAGCCTGATTCTGATGCATTCCAAGTGAAAAAACTGCGGGAAGCTGGAGCTGTAATTATTGGTAAAGTAAACACTTCTGAGTTTGCTAACAGCGGAAGCTTTAGTGAAAGCGGCTGGCAGCAAACATGGAATGCACTCTATCCATCGAAAACATCTTTTGGCTCAAGCGGCGGGTCTGCAGTATCTGTTGCAGCTGATTTTGCAGCAGCAGCAATGGGATCGCAAACAGGGGTATCTCTATATGCACCAACTACAGGCGCTAGCTTAAAAAGCTTCCGGGGTACAGACGGTATGGCAAGTACTACAGGTGTACTGCCACTCACTTGGGGACAAGATTATGCAGGTCCCATTGCCAAAACAGTAACTGACCTAGCCATTATATTGAATGCTACAACGGGTACGGACCCACAGGATATTTTCACAGTCACTGCTGATGCAGATCATAAGCGTCCAGTGGATTGGAAGGAATCTCTGGATGCTAATGCATTGAAAGGAAAGAAAATTGGATACATTCCTGCATCCTTTGTATCTGCATATGCTGATGATGATACTGGACAGGCAGTGATGGATAAGTTCTCAGAGCTTCAAGCAGCGGGTGCGACTATGGTTGAAATGTCAGCTGTACCATCAGGCCCTAGTCGTCCTTCAGGTATTAATGGATCTACTGAAGGTTGGGCACGTTATATTGAGTTGCATAAGGACTTCCCTTATATTGATGGAGCAAGTGTACTAGCTTCAGATAAGGTGCTTATCTATAACCAAAGAGGATATAGTACCCCAACTCGCATGACTGAACAGGCTGTACAAGATTACATTAAGTATAGAACTGACTATAAGGAAGTTATCAAAGGCTGGATGGACGCGAATGGTGTTGATGCTGTTGTTTATGCAGGTTTTATTAGCGACGTATATAACAATGACGCAGCAGCTTCTCAATTAAGTTCAGACCGTAACACAGGCGTATTAACCTCTACTATGGGTCTACCTACGGTAGTTGTTCCTGTAGGAACGAATGACAGCGGATATTCTATCTCTATGCAACTGGTTGGTAGAGCATGGGACGATGCAAAAGTTTTAGGCATGAGCTACGCTCTTGAGCAACAAAGTCAAGCTAGACTACTTACAACATTTGCTCCAGCACTTCAATACGTTTCAAACTCTACTAATCCTGATCCAAACACAGATAATGGACCAACCCATCCAAATACTGGAGGAGGTACAGTGACACCTCCAGCAATAACAACGCCTATAGAAACACCGGCACCTGCAGAAACAATAACACCAGCAGATAAGCCGAAAGTTGTTAGTTTTGTAGATACAATGAATCATTGGGCAAAAACAAGCATTGACGCACTAATTGCTAAGGGATTATTGACGGGGTATTCCGATGGAACATTCCGCCCAAATTCAGGTTTGACTCGTGCCGAAGCCATCAAGGTAATTGCAACGCACATGGGACTTGAAGGACATGAAAGTAACTTTACAGATGTAGCTTCAACTCATTGGGCGAATAAGTTTATCGGTGCAGCAGCCGGATCAGGCTTGATGAACGGATATAGCGACGGAAGCTTCCGTCCAGATGAGAAGATTAGCCGTAGTGAATTAGCGGCACTAATCACTCGAGCCTTTAAGCTAACTGGTACTGGAAACACATCATTCAAAGATGTTACAAGAAATGCATGGTATTATGATTCCATCGACGCACTCGCATCCAATAATATTATTACAGGGTACGCAGACAGTACATTTAAGCCTGAAAAAGATATTACTAGAGCTGAGTTTGCAACTATTGTATCCAGATTACTAGAAACTAATAATTAAAATAAGTTCAATTATAAATGACAGAGTACTTGAGTAACCATGTTTACAGGAAGGGCCATCCCGAAAGGGATGGCCTTATAACTTGCCGTTACAGATGGTGCGATGAACCGTATCATAAGTAGGGCGAACCCTATCCACACAAAAAACGACTCATCCGTAGACAAGTCGTTTTTTAAGTTTTATTATTAATAGATTATTACTGTGTAATTGTCATCAGTCTTACCGCTTCGCCTTATAAAACTCATGATATAGCTTCATGAGCGCCCTCTTCTCTATCCTCGAAACATAACTCCGCGAGATCCCCAACTCCTTAGCAATCTCCCTCTGTGTCCTCTCTTCTCCACCTGTATCCAGCCCAAACCTACCCACCACAACTTCTTTCTCCCGGTCATCCAGAATATCTAGGTTACGATATATCTTACTCTTCTCAATCTTAAGATCGACTTCTTTAATAACATCATCAGCTTCGGAGCCAAGGATATCGATAAGTGTAATTTCATTACCTTCTTTGTCCGTCCCAATTGGATCATGCAGGGATACGTCTTTACGCGTTTTCTTGAGCGAACGCAGGTGCATTAGGATCTCGTTTTCGATACAACGGGCAGCAAAAGTGGCCAGCTTTGTGCCTTTGTTCGGGCGGTAGCTCTCGATAGCTTTAATCAAGCCGATCGTGCCGATGGAGATCAGATCCTCCATGTCCTCCCCAGTGTTATCGAATTTCTTCACTATATGGGCAACGAGCCGCAAATTATGCTCAATCAACAAATTGCGGGCCTTGGCATCTCCCTCAGCCATCATCCCTAAGTATCGGCTTTCCTCCTGCTCCGAGAGCGGTTGTGGAAATGCATTATTCCTTACGTATGATACCAGCAGCGTCAGTTCTTTGATCAGCAACGCAATCGTGCTTAAGAATCCAGGCAACTTGGCGACACCTCCCGCACTTGTACAATGAAACCGATCTGTTTGCCTTACGGGTTCATGGTCATCCTTATTGTATGTGGGCGTGCGCCTAGAAGTGCCTGTACGGGGGAAATTGTACAACCACAGAAATTTATTTTTTATACGAGAAATCAGTCATACTCTACTCATTCACTTGTCTTTTAACACGATGTTGTTAGCGGTAATTCTCACTCTCTTTTGATAATAACTTCCGCTTCACTAGACGTAAAAACCTTTATGATGTCCTTATCAAAAGTAACCTTCAAAATAGACTCTGGTAATTGTTCAAGAATACCCCCGCAAGAATCTCCCGACGGATCACCGTACACAGCCGAAGCCAGCCAGTGGATTCCAGGTTCAAGGAAAGTCGTCAGTGTAGGCAAAACAGTCCGGGGATGAAGCAGGTTTGTGTTGGCATTAGGCCAAATTAGCTCCGCCTTTTCATAGCCGATCAAACCCTTGACTCCGCTTGTTCCCCATGCTGTAGATACTGCGGCGGTTGTAAGGCCGATCTGCTGTTCCACCCCCGCTTCCTGACCAAGCGCGAAGCCGCCCTCTGCGGCGTCCAACGGTCGTCCGGTCTCGATCCGGTGTATCCGAATATGCCAGGGCAGCCCAGCAACGATCCAGGTCCGAACCTCCACATTAGTCCATGGCTTCCAGACGGAGTGCAGCACATTGTCCACAATTGTTGTCTCCATATTCCGCCGTCTGACCCGATACAAGTTGTCCCCGCTCTCACTCAGAGCGAGCATGGAATCAAATGCCCCTTGAGACAATCCCCATTCGGAGCGGGGCACACTGAATCCGAAGCCTGTTGAGTATACAAATTTCTCATACTTGGCAGACGTGTGGGTATGTTCATTCGTATATAGATGACCGCTGTTGAAGGCAGCCACATGGCCGGAAGCAGGTTCGCGGACAATGACAAGATGCGCAGGCTTCTGGACTATAACTGCAGGAATATCCGGCAGCGGCAGTTCTTCTTCCTTCCAGAATGGATGCTCCGCGCTGAGAGCCAATGGCAGGAATGTCTTTAACGCCCAATAGGGCGAACCGGGAGCGTTATAATTCTCCGCCATGACCAAGTTGGGGTAGGTATAACCAATCGTCAGAACGCCTCCGGCATCAAAGATCGGCTGGCTGAACCACCAGCGCAAATTGCGCAGTACTAATCCTTTGACCACACCTACAGGGAATACTTCAACGCCTGCATAGACGAGGGCACCCCAGAAAGCAGACTGGGCAAAACGGTAGCTTAAGCTCCTTCCATAAGGAAGGGCAGATCCGTCCGGAGCGAACCAGCCCAAGAATTCGGTGGCAAAAAGCCGGGCCCGTTCTTTGAACACCTGTGAACGTTCCGGGTCCTCCTGTTCCATCAGCTTCGCGTACAGTAGCGCATAATAATGGATGGCAAAAGGAACATAATAATCGCTATGCCCGTTAATTCCATCACTGTACCAGCCATCACCCAGATAAAAATCATCCATTCGCTTCAGATTGTTCTCCAGCTGCTCCGCGTCGTAGGGACAGCCGACTCTGCGGAATCCGACATTAACCAGCACGTTGAAGAACAGCCAGTTGCAGTCATAGCAAGGATGGGAATTAATCTGATTCAGCCAACTGTACAATTGCTCCTGTTCCTTCTGGGTAAGTGGTGACCAGATCTGTTCAGGAATGGCGGCTAAGGCGAAACCGAAGACCGCCATCTCTACCAGACGCTGGTCATAATCTTGAACTACACCCCAGTATTCTTCATGGGCAGGATCCGTGCCGTGGCGTATGCCATCCAGCACAGTATCCCAAAGCCCGCTTTCACCGCCTCCCATGAGCAGGGGCACTAAGCCCCACAATACCCGGGAGAAACCTTCCATTTCTGCAGTTGCAGCCGGATAGCTCGCTCCTGTTCCGCCGATTGCCAGCCGTGCACCGCCTCTGCTGTAGAGCGGCCGAAGCGGATCTGTAAGCTGTTCAAGAGCAGAGATCAGATCCTCCCGGGTCTTTAGCGGATTTTTAGCAATAGTCGTAAATGTCTTCTCAGTCTGCATTATATGCCCCCTATTCCCAGTAGAACGGTCCGGCATCTTTTAGCCGGGCTAGCGCTTCGACATAGAAGAAATCACCATAGATAAGCGGAACATCTATATTCCGATCCTCAGGATAGTTACTCGTACCATGAAGCAGCAATCCTTCTTCTTCTTCTGCATTGTCCCAAGTTCCATAATTCCTATAAAGGGATTCTGTAATTCTTATAGCCCCGTTCCAATACACATGAGCCTCCGAGTCATCAACCTGGCTAGCTAACAACAGCAAGCCACTCGCTGCACAGGCACCAGCAGAGCTATCACGAATCTCGCCAACTTCACCGGGAGCACGGAAATCCCAATGTGGAACGTGATCTTCGGGCAGACGGGTCAAGAAGAAATGCGCGACCTGCTTGGCTGTATTGAGATAACTCTGCTTGCCCGTATGATGATAGGCCAATGACAGTCCGTAGAGCGCCCAGGCTGCCCCGCGCGACCAAGCTGACTCGGGCGCAAAACCTTGCCCGCCAAGCTTTTCAACCACTTCGCCCGATTCCGGGTTGAAGTTGACGATGTGATAAACCGAACCATCCGGCCGGATGAAGTGCTCCAGCACCGTATCCATATGCGCCTCAGCGATATGTCGATAACGTGGATCCCCTGTTACTTCGGAAGCCCAGAAAAGCAGGCTGGTATTCATGCAGCAATCGATAATGGCTACCCCGCTGTTATCCTCGCCTTCACTCCATGGATTCCAGGCCCGGATGTAGCGTCCTTTCAGATTGAAGCGGGCCGCCAGATAGTTGGCTGCCTTCAACGCCCGGACTCGTGATGCTTCTCTGCCCGTGAGCTTATAGTTCGCAACACTGGTCAACAGCCACATAAAGCCTAGGTCATGGTCCAGCTTCACATAACCATCCAGCACCTCGTCAAGCCGTTCTTCACACCGCTCAGCAACCGCTTTCAAATCCTCATCACCACTCTCAGCATAGAGCTGCCAGAGCATTCCCGGCCAAAAGCCGGCTGTCCACCAGTTTGGTGCTTCAAGCACGTATTTGCCGCCTTGACTGGCATGGGGGAATTCTGCACCGATTCTCCGGCTGTTCGTTCTAGTCTTCTCCAAGGCTTTGCCCCAAGCCTCGTCTACCCAAGCTTGCTTTACTAATCTACTCATCTAAATCCCGCCTTTATTCGAATTAGCCTCTACCCTCTGATAGAGGACTTTTTATAAGCTCAGGCCCATCTTTTATAGAAATTGAAAAGTGAATACCAGGTTGCCCACCGCGCCAAGCTGAAGCACATGGAAGTCCAGACTATACCAGAGCTTCTCCATGCCAAAATGATCCCGGTACACATGCACAGTAATCTCCGGCTCAACTTTCAGTGAATCGTAAGTTACTTCAACGCCGCGAGTCATAGTCCCCGGCAGCAGCAAGGTTCCCGGGTGAAGGAGCTCAGGCTCACGCCAGGTGACAAACCGCTCCGTCCAGCTCGCCGGAATTCCCGCATACCGGTAGGTATCTGTCAGCTCCAGCCGAGGACGTTCCTCTTTATGCCAGACGAACGAACGGATTAAGGACTGTAGTCCTGTTACCTGATAAGCCTGTGTCAGATCCAGTGTCAGCTCATCATTCTCCTCCGCCGCCGATGCATGCAGCACTGTGGAGCTGAACTCCCGACCGGCCAGCTGATACTGGCCATCAATGATCGGCAGCGAATGACCCTGCGATCCATTGCAGTCATAGTGGTAACGGCCAGCCCCAAAATAATCAGCAGTATACTCTCCACTCCCAAGATCGGATGCGTAGATTTCTCCCCGGCCGCTCAGAATGAAATGTCCCAGATCATTATGGTTATGCGGTTCAGCATTGTGCCCGCCCTTGGCGGCGAATCCGAATGAACCCGCCTCCGACACATGACGCGAGACAAGCCAAGCGGCATCAGGGAGAAAATAGCTGGCGGCTCGCCAAGCTTCGTCCTCCTTGCCTGCCCTGGTCCAGATCAGATTGCGGAATGCCGGTGCAAAGCGGCTGCAATGATCTTCTGTGTAAGGAGCACGCAAAGCGGATGGGGGGTGTTCGACATCCGTACAGACTTCCGCCAGATAATGGGACAATCCCATATGTACTAGCACCTGAGGCACTGAATCAGAGAAATTGGCTACATGACTTCCGTCAATGAAACATTTTTGTTGGAAGCGCGCGATTTGCGCTACCTTCTTTTGCTTGAACCAGTCCAGTCTGCCTGCGCTTCTGGAACAGAGCAGATCGCTATAATAAGTGAAATAACCAAACCCATAATTCCAGTACCCAAGGCCTTCCAGACAGGCACCATCCTCACCGAACCCTTCCAGGTAATGCAACATGGCGCGCTCTGTCCTCAGCAGAATATCCGCAAGCATGGCCGGGTCCTCCACAGACAGCAAGGCAGCAGCCCCGATTGATCCCGCACAGACCGCTGCCCAATTATGCCGCGCTGTCTCCCAATCATAAGGGCCATTTTCTAGAAATGGACGAAACAGTCTCCGCTCTACTTCATGGTGGATTCGGGATCTCAGAAGCTGCGAAAGTCGTTCCCCGAGCAAAAGTAAAACTTCACTTAAAGTAAATCCGGTCTCGGAAGAAAACAGATCAATATACCGGTTGATATCAGCTGCATTATGATCCGCTGGGAGATGGGCCGGAAGACACCAGGTGTACTCATCGCATATAGCCCAGAGGATGTCCTCCAGCTTCTCCAGTACTTCCGGATGTTCCGGCTCCAGCAAAGCCAGAAATACATAAGTATTCAGCCTTCTTCTCCGTTCAAAATAGACCCGTTCATATTCCAGCCTCGAACCCGTACGCGAATAAATGGAAAATAACGTATACGACAGTTCAGGTATAGACTGCCCGTCCAGCCTTACCGCCTCCGCGCGGATCTCGCTGATATCTGCCTGTAGTACTCCCGATGATAACGCCCGTTTCCAAAAAGCAGCCGCATCCCCCTTTGGATAATACAAGCTCAGATCGACTGGCTTCATTTTATGCACTATTTCCAAAAGCATCTGTTTATTCATGCCTTTTTTCCTCCTTATAGATCAGTCAGATCCGCGAAGCATCTTATTCTTCACTAATATGGCTGAATACTTTTTATTCCAAGGCATGATCTCTCATAACATCCTCACCGGCTGCAATTTTTAATGAAGTCCATTTCATCTCTTCCCCTGACCAGAAAGGATCAGAAGGGAGCAGCCCCAGCGGGAGAAATACGGAGGCGCATAAATAAAGACTGCCTGTATTGATATAGCTCTCCGCAAGCTCCGGCTGATAACCGTATACCCCCGGACGTAGCCATCCGGACTCATCCAGCGTACCCGGATATTCCATAATTCGCGTAATCACAGCTGTCAAAGCGCAGCGTACCTGTGCAGGAGGCAATGCTTCCTCGAGAAAATGCTGCAGCGCCGCCTGCGACAGCAGTTGAAACGCCCCAAAACGGTAAACGATCGAACGCCCGATAAAGGGATAGGTTCCATCCGGTGCAATGCTCCGTTCGAGAACAGTAGCGTATCGCTGTGCCCGTTGCTGAATCAGCGGTTTCAATGCGGAATATTGCTCCGACTCCTGTTTAAAAAGTGCTACTACATCCACCAGCATCGGCTGAATAACAAAGCTGTTGTAATAATCCCAGTGAAAGTCCTTGCCATCCCCGTAAACTCCGTCGCCCTTATACCAATCCATGAACATATGGACCGCATAACCAACGCGCATCCGGTCATATTCAGGATCGCCGAGTATATACAAAGCGGCTTCCACCATTGCACTGAACAGCAGCCAGTTGCTTCCGCTTGGCGCTGTCCGGCGTGTCTGCTTCAACGCTGTTATTGAGTTCCCTTTGACCCGCGCACTCAGCTTGCCGGCAAGCTGCTTTGGCGCACGAACCAGCGCGTGTGCCAGGAATGCCGCATCAACCAGCGGTTGGCCTTCGGTCTTGAATTCCATATAATCAGGTGAATTCGGATCAACAGCGGCATCAATGGCTTCCAGCATTAGCCCTGCATAACGTGCTCTAAGCTGTTCTTCCGCACCCTCAAGTCCCTCTAGTTCAAGCCAAGGGGCCATTCCGCAAGCCAATCTCGCAAAAGCCTCCAAATGGGCAAACTGGCTCCGATCCCTATGAAACTCTGTAGGCAGCTGTTCCTTTAATTTCCGCTCAGCCAAAGCATTCAGCACAGGCCCCCCGATCAGCAGCATTGTATCCAGCCAGTATTTACGCTGTTCCTTCCCATTCATGCACAATTCCACCCTTCCAATTGCGTCTAATCAGCTACAGCTATTTCTCTTGCCTACCGCCTGAATCTTGTTATATTGCGTAATCTTCTACTATAGTTTAGTGTTGTATTATTGCAATGTCTTTGCGAATAATGATGTTTTATTGCGTATATTGTGATCAATCTGAAAGGGGCAATTCCAATGAAGCATGCCCAGTATTATGAGCCGTTCGATGGAGATATTCTGGCAGGTATCGGAAACTCGCCCATCTCACCTACCAGGGATTTTCACATCCATGATCACTATGAAATTTTCCTGTTCTTGGGCGGCAAGGTGAACGGTTTTGTAGATCAGTTCAGCTATCCCCTGCAGCGGGGCAATGTTCTGTTGTTCAACAATCACGAGATTCATAAAATCATCAATTTATCTCCAGAGCCTTATGAACGGTTGACAATCCATTTCAAAGCTCCACTTGTCTATCCCTTCTGTACCGCATCTACAAATCTGCTCGCTTGTTTCCAGAACCGCCAGCCCGGAGAACATAATCTCGCGCAAATGGATGAACCGCTGATTGCAGAGTATACAACCCTTGCTTCCCGCCTGATTGAGACATTAGAGAATCAGCAGTACGGGAGCGAAGTTCTGGCTCTGACCTACCTGGTTCAAATCCTCGTCCTCATCAATGAGCTGTACAGCCGTACCCGATCCACCGTGCCCAGCATTATTTCCTCACATATTCAATCAGCCATGAGCTATATCGACAACCACTTGCATCTAAATCTGTCACTGGAGCAAATCGCTGGAGAACTGAACGTCGATAAATATTATCTCAGCCATCTGTTCAAACAGCAGACAGGCGGAACCATCTACCGTTACGTCTTGCTCAAAAAAATAGCGTTATCCAAGCAGCTCTTGTCCGCCGGGAACTCCGTATCCGATACCTGCTATCTGTCCGGCTTTAACGATTATGCCAATTTCATCCGTACCTTCAAGAACATCACGGGCATTCCACCCGGAAAATATGGTAAAAGAGCTGAGCTATAAAACTCAAATTCAAGGATTTTTCAAAAAAAGATGCACTCGCAACTGCGGTGAATAGTTGGACTTCCGGCCGCTGTTTTCCTGAGCACTCCCTGCCTCTCCAAATCTATAAAGAACCTGGCAGCCCGCTTAATGCAGCCTGCCAGGTTCTTTGAAATGCTACTTACAAATATCCCAGCAGATTGGAGATAACTTGCGCACCTTCGGCACGGGTCATCGTCTCTTGTGGCGCGAATTGCTTATTGCCGCGTCCCTTGATCAGTCCCGCCTGCTCGGCGATATTTGCTGCGCTCTTCGCCCAGTCATGAATCCGGGAATAATCACTGAACGATCCTACAGCAGGTTCATTGGTCCCGCTTCCCTGCAAATATTCATAAGCACGAACGATCATCACAGCCATTTCCTCGCGGGTAATGCTCTGATCCGGTGCGAACGAATCTGCACTTCGTCCGAGCACGATGCCAGCTCCGCTAACAGCTGCAACGGCTTCGGCATACCAGGCCTTGGAATCCACATCACCAAATGTTGCATGGCTTCCTGCCTTAAGCCCAAGCGCGCGTGCAATCATAGCAGCGAATTGTGCCCTAGTTACATCCCCTTGCGGATTAAATTCCGTACTGGAAATGCCTTCGATAATATGCTTCGCGGCCATGGTCTTAATCACATTAGTGGCCCAGCTGTCACTGCTGACATCCGTGAACAGCTTATCGTATTCCAGGACCGCATACTGGCTGAAATGCCGTATTTCAGCAGTCCACTTACCATTAGTCAACGTTCCGCCCATGAAATCAAGCGCACCATTTGCAGAAATATAGTAGCTGCCTAGCAAGCTTATATTGGCATCCGGATCTACGTTGAACGTAAGTGTCAACGGTTTATCAAAAGCAGTTACCGTTACAGCAGTGCCGTTCGCAGCAACAACCTCCAAGCTGAAGTTGATCACATCACTTGCCGCAGATAAATGTACGGAACCATTAACAGCCCGATTATTGATTAACTGTTCCACAGCATCTCTGGATACCTTCACTGCTGAGAGCTTAATTCGCGCCCCCTCCGTTTGACCTCCAGTAGCTTTTTCTTGAATGCTCTTCAACACTTCTGGGGTCAGATCGATAGCAACCTTACTCCAATCCAGACGTAGAGTGTTCTCTCCGATGATTCCTGATAGTCCTGCTGGAAGCAGTATGGATTCTGTAGCTTCAGTGAGCTGAACCGTTATTACTCCTCCAACCGGTGCCGTGAAATCCTTTCGATCAAGAACCTTTTCGGCCTGCGGCAGCGGTGTTGGCGCCGGGGACGGGGTGACTGCTGGCGTTGGTGCTGCCGTCCACACTGGTGCTTCCGTTGGCGCCGGCGTAGATGTTGGTGCTGTTGTTGGCGCCGGTTCCGGCGTTGGTGTTGGTGTTGGTGTTGGTGTCACTACCGGAGGTTGCTCTGCTTCGCCCACTGTCACGGTTCTAGTCACTTCGATAGCCGCGTTGCCCGCCGCATCACTCACTTTATAATGATAGGTGTAGATGCCTGCCGCCTTAGTGTCCAGTGCCAGCACATTCTCCTCATTCTTCGTAATCGTTGCTACAATGTGCTCCGTAATGTCGCCGTCACGGTCATCTACCGCTGTGGCTCCGGCATCCGTATAGCTTGCGCCATTTTCCAGTTGAATGGATGGTTCACCAAGCAGTGTAATCACCGGCTTCATTACATCCGGATCAAGTGCAACGACTACTTTTCTTGTCACTTCCGCAGCCGCATTGCCTGCAGTATCGCTGACATTATAATGGAAGGTATAAATATCAGCTTTCGCCGTATCGAGAGCAGTCAAGCCGTATACTTCACTGCTAACTGTTGTAGTTATACGGTCTGTAATATCACCATCCTTGTCATCATAAGCAGTCGCTCCTGCATCTGTATATTCAGAACCGATGTGCAAATTCACTGTCGCATCACCTAACAGAGTAATCAAAGGCTGAACAGTATCCGGCTCCGGCAGCTTGATTGTTCCGCTCGCTGAACTGTCCGCTGTAGCCTCTCCCTTACTCAGTGATACCGTAAAGCTGAAGCTGCCGTTAGTCTCATCGGTTGCTTCTTGGAAGGAAGACAAGGTAATCTCACCGATCGCAACTCCAGTATCATTGAGAAAAGGCAGAGCGCGTATCGTCTGCAGCAGCCAAGTCTGGACAGCTTCTTCGCTGTTTGCCGCTTCCTTCTGCACGCTGTATACCGCACCTTCTATGATACTCTTAGCCTCATTTACAGCCTGCTCATTAGCAACACTGGCTTTATCTCTAGCTACAGCCACATAGCTGATCAATGCAGCCTGATTGCCTGAATACGTATTGTTTATTGAGTATTTCACAGTACCGCTCAACGGAAGCGTGAAGTCATAGTTAATCATAGCGCCATTAGGACCTGCGACGAGGCCGGTTCGGACCGGTTTGGTCACTTCTTTCCCTTCAGCGTCAATATAGCTGAGCGTAATATCCATCGTGCGGTTGGTGTTGTTCCACCAGTCCCGATGGAATGACGTAATCGTATATTTGCCTGCGTTCAAAGGGAGCAGGTATACAAGTGGATTATTTTTTGTATCCGAACCATAAACACCTGTCTGACTTTTATCAGAAGGAACTACAGCGCCACCAAGCCCCTTGAGGAGGTACTTAGTACTGGTATGCCCCCATACGCTATTGCCTGTCGAAGGCTGATCCGCCTTGTTATTAAGCAAGCTGTCACCTACAAAATCCTTGATTAATGTATACGGCGGCGTGATACCGTCCACCGATACACCAGCATCGAGGAAGTATAAGAGCCCCTCCGGCACCACTTCCACATAACAAGTTGTTTTCAGATTTCCATAAGTGCCGGTTACAGCTACCCGTTCATACGGATTATTGAAGCTGGCCGCATTTACATTCCACTTTACTGATACCAGCAATTTGGATCCGTCTGCCCGAGTGGCTTCCACCTTGTCTGGAAGATTCGGCAGTTTTCCGGCATAAGTAGCCAAATCCTGAGGAGCGACAAGCTCCCGTATATCTCCCGTAGTCAACTGGTTCTGGGCGGAGATCAGGCGTGCTTCAAGCTGAGTAACTCCTTCCTGATCCAATTTGTATAAAATAGGATTATCCAGCGCTTCCTGTGCAGCGCTCTGTGCATCTACGAAGAGCTGCCAGTCTCTGTCCGAATATTCATCCTGTTTGTTCATTTCTTTCGCGGCTTTTACCGCCGCCTGAAGAGCAGCAGTATCTACAGTACCGGTTACTTCCCCGGAAACAACCGCCACCGCATCGACAACCAAGGTGCCGCTTACCACCTTTATTTGCACATGGTGCTGGCCATATTTAAGCCCGCGGAGTGTGTACGTCTGGTACAGCTCCTTGGAAGCTAATGTATCAGCCGATAGATTAATAACTTTTCCGTCCACCGTTACCTCAAGCTTCGCCGATCCGTTATTCGCTCCTAGAATATCCAGTCCGGTACCTTCAAACGTGTATTCCATTGCAGCGTCTACAGCCTGGCTGGTAGAAAGAGAACGCTGGTAAATGTACATGCCCGCTCCGTTTATATGGCTCCACGACCCGGTATATATCAATTTAGGGTTCGGAGCAGCAGCCAGGTCATACATTTCAAGATTGTCTAGAAGCTCTGAATAATACGGCGTGTAGCCCTCAACCTTCTCCACCTTCAAATTATCGAAGCGGACGTGATAGTAGCCGCTGGCCAGATCTACCCGGCCGGACAATTCAGGAGTAGGATCGGTATAGGAAGCCAGCTTCACCCCATCCAGATAGGCGGTCACTTTATCGCCCGCAACCTGAACGGCAATATTATGCCATGCGTCATATGCGGTATCGAATCCGTCGATCTTCACGCCGCCGGAACCGTTCGCGGCATTTCCGGTCGCAACTGCGCTATTGTTGACCAGCAGCTGCCAGCCGCCGTCGAACCAGAATTTCAGCACATACGGTGTACCGGTTATGGAGTGGGAACTGCCACCTCCTTGATAACGGGCACCTATCGCAGCATAATTGGCTCCGCCCTGAGTATTGTTTGTTTCGAACGAAACATCAACACTGGCCTTGTAGTTCATCCACCGGTTGTCGCCGATGGCCGTTACTGGATCTCCGCTGTTCCATGTGCCGCCAAGCCCCATGGTTCCCGTGTCCAGCTGCTGCCGCAGGACATAATTGTCAGACCCGTCCGGAAGATAGGCCTCAAATGCCCCATTGCGGTCATGGGTATAACGCGGGATAACGCTTTGGGAACCGCCGCGGGATTCAATATAGCTCTGGGTACCCTCATATTGGCCGCCTGCACCAATCTTCACGACAGTTTGCTTAGAATAGTCAAAATCATCAGCGTACAGAATGTTGTCCCCAGTACTGTGTCCCGCTCCTGTAGTATCGGTATCCAGTACGGTACGCTCGCCTTCTACAGGCAGCGGTGTTTTATATTCTTCTTTGTCCTTGTTCTTCAAAGTAGACACGGTCACGGTCGAATACGGTTTAACTTTAACGGTATACACCCCGCTGCCATCAGCACTGATATCACCGAGATACTGCATATAATTGCTGTTGAACGCTTCTCCTGCATCAGCAGCACGGGTTTCCCATACTTCCATGGATGGATTACCCGTATAAGCCATATTGACTGTCTGCAGCTTGTAGATTTTGGAATACTCGCTGTCGTTCACGATAACCGTCGAGAAATCTTTTTTATCAGGTGCTGCAAGGGTTATATAGCTAGGGGAACCGTTGCGGCCGCTGACCGGATTGGTGCCTGCCGCACCTGTGGAGCTGGCTTGAGGAACCGCTCGCCAGATCCCAGCAGTATTATCCTCGTTCTCCCAGCCTACATTCGCAAACCAGCTGTAATGCTGCAGAGTAACAAGACCCGCATCATAATGAATCCAGCCTGACCACGGATCGCGCATGCTGACCAATTCCTTGAAGGAATATTGTCCGCCTTCATAGAAGGAGCCAATGGCTGGCTGGTAAATAAAGTGCGTCCGGCGGGAGTTAACGAATCCTTTAATAATCGTGTTACTCATCTCCAGCGGACTGCCGACACCACCAATGCCGGTTCCTGCCACTGTAGGATCTTTCATATTGTTGTTAGGACGGAAAGAGGAATTACTGAAGGTAGACTGCGCCTCACTGTTCCAGACCTCAATATCATATTGTTCTGCGAGTTTTTTGAAATTGCCTGCGCTGTCGTCGTCCGTGTTGTAGTGGTATCCAGCAATCGGCACAGCTTCCCGCAGAGAAGGATCACTCACCATACTGGCACCGAAGCTGCCAATCCCGACTTCATCGGAAATCACAGACTTGATCCGGTTGTACAGTTCCCGCTCTTCGGCGCTGTTGAAGCCTTCGCTGTCAGTCTTGACTCTCTCAGCGTACTGTTTGGTCCACGCCAAATCTGGAGCGTGCTCGTTGATATAAGGATTAACGTAATCGGCCATATAACCGTATTCACGATAAGCGGCCAGAATGGTTTTTTTGTACCAGGTATAGATTTTGTCGTTGTTATTTGCCCAGGCCGGAGCACTCCATCGCAGGATGCTCACTTTAAGATCAGGGTTCACTGCCTTGGCATCTGCGGCAAGCTGGAAGCCGGGATGCCGGGTAACATTTGCCTCTTCATCGGCCGTACGCATAGTCGCCGGGTCAGGTCCCGTGGAGTTATTGCGGTCATTGCCCATCTCGATTTTCACATGCGTCATGAGCGGATGTTCTCCACCGAACAAGATCTGTAGCATTTCTGCATAAGCCTCTGGATGCTCTGACTTATAGTCCAGCAAAAGCGCACTGGTGCTGTTAGCGCTTAGTACGCCAAATCCCTTAAATGTGAGGCCGTTGACATTGTCAGCTTGGATATCGTTGCCGTCAAGCAGAACCTTGACCATAGAAGCTGCGCTCTGTGTAGCTTCTTCGATCTGTTTCTTGATTCCGCCCTTGGCAACGGCGAACCAGCTCAAAATAGGTTTTTCGTCAGCAACATAGGCGTAAGTCAACGTCATTGGACTACTAACGTCAATGTCTCCAGGAATGGTGAATTCGCCTGAAATTAGCTTAGTCACATTAGTGTTGAACTGGTCAAACAAGATCGTCTTGGTTGCCCCGCTAGCATCCTTATACTCGATCTGAGGACGTATTACACGGGAGCGGCTGCCATACCAATCATGGAAACCGCTGCTGAGCGTATAGGTTCCAGCTTCAAGCGCTTTTAATTTATACACGATATGATTGCTGGCAGGGTCGGCACGAAGTCCGACAGTCCATAGGGACGGATCAGTAGCTGGATCGGTAAGTCCCCCGTCTTTGGAATTCTTAACCTTGTTTACGGAATCATCAAATCCCCAGTCCGCCGTACCGCTGATATACTTCTGGTCGGGGGACTGGTTGAGCAAATCGCTGCCGCTCAGCGTGCGAACCGCTTCGTACAGCGGCGAGGAAGTAGGCCCGTTGCCTACGGAATCGCCCCCTCTGCCGCTATCCACAAAGTAAACCAACGGATTACTTGCGGGCGGAATAACTTCCACACTGGCAACGACCGGCCCCCCGTTCGCTGTACCGCTGACGGTCACGGCATCGTATGGCACGGCAAAGGTATCTGCACCAATATTCCAGTTCACTGCTGTGCTCTGGCCTCCGATATCAATGCTGGATGGCAGAGTAGTATCTGCAATTGTTGTCGCCCCCATATGGGCGGCAGCGTAGATAGAATTTACGGTAGCAGCAGAGGCTGCAGACAGAGTGAATGCCGGAAACATCCCAACTACGAGCGCAGTAGTCATCGTTATTGAGAAAAACCTTTTACGAAAGTGCATTCTGTTCATTCTCTTCTCCTCCTTTGATTGTAAATCAATAAAAGAAAGCGTATTCATTTCGTTGTTAAACGAATAATCACTAGATTTTTACAGACCCCTTTGACTTATAAAAAAACCTGGCAGCCTATGAAAAATGCAACTGCCAGGTGAAATACGGTTCTAGCCCTTAATGCCCGATGCTGCAACACCTTGTACAAAGTACTTTTGCAGAGCCAGAAAAACAATCACAACCGGAATAATGGACACCACACTTGCAGCCATAATCAGGCCATACTCGGCGGAATATTGCGAGATGAACATTCTTAGTCCGATTTGGATGGTCTTGAGTTTCGTATCTGTCAGATAAATCATTGGCCCCAGGAAGTCATTCCAGGTAGCGACAAAGGTGAAGATCGTCAATGTAGACAATGCTGGCTTGGACAACGGCAGCATGATTCGCGCCCAAATTCCATATTCGCTCAAGCCGTCAATACGGGCAGCCTCGCATAATTCATCCGGAACACCTTGATAGAACTGGCGCATCAGAAATACTCCAAATGCCGAGAATGCCTGCAGCAGTATGATTGCCAAATGCGTGTTGTTAAGCCCCATGTAACGCATCAGGATAAATTGCGGCACCATGTAAGCCTGCCAAGGGATCGCAATTGTTGCAATATATCCAAGGAATAGAATGTTTTTTCCCCGGAAATGCAGTTTGGAAAACGCATACGCAGCAAAGCTGGAAGTCAGTAGTTGTAGAATCGTTACGATAATCGATAATTTCGCCGTATTGTAAATAAAACGGCCCAGCGGAATGCGTGTCCAGATATCCGCGAAATTCTCCCAGCGCGGATTCTGTGGAATCCACTGCATTGGGAAGGAAAACACATCTTTGTTCATCTTGAGTGAAGAAGACAACATCCATATATACGGAACCAGCATCGCCAGTACTGTCGCAAACAACAAAATATACACAAGAACCATAAGGCTGATTCTAAGTCCTTTACTTTTACCAACCATATCTTTTGAATCCTCCTATTGTCCGTATTTCTTCTCGCCGCGGAACTGGACGATGGTGATGCCAAGTACCAGCAGAAACAATACAATGGCCATGGCGCTGGCATATCCGTAATCAAGCGAGCGGAACGCCGTATTGTAGATTTGATACACCATAACCCTTGTAGAATCATTCAACTGGTTATCGGCGCCGGCAAATAGGTTGATAAAGATATCGTAGACTTTGAACGAATTGATGACTAGAATCATCAGAACAAAGAAAGAGGTAGGCGCCAGTTGAGGGACCGTCACATTGCGGAATCTTCTCCACGCGCCCGCACCATCAAGTTCAGCAGCCTCATACAATTCAGGGTTGATGCCCTGAAGACCTGCCAAGTAAATAACCATGTAATAACCCATGTTTTTCCACACTGTGAACAGTATTACTGTGAACATCGCCCAGTGTTTATCCGCCGCCCAGCGGGGAAGATCCTCCAGCGGGATACCGGTAAGGGTATGCAGGATATTGTTGATCGGACCCATCGTAGGACTGAAGATAAAGTTCCATACGGCAGCAACGGCTACCAGGGATGCTACATAAGGGAAAAAGAATACGGTTCTCATGAAATTGCGGGCCATTATCTTCTGATTAAGCAGGATCGCCAGCGCCAGCGCGACAATCATGGTAAACGGTACTACGCCAATAGTGTAAACAATGGTATTCCATAATGCTTTGTGAAATGTTGTATCTCTGATCAACCGGGTGAAATTGTCCAGCCCGATAAACTTCATTGGATTGGCCCCGTCCCATTTCACAAAAGCAAGGATAAAGGCAAAGAACATAGGTACCAGTGTAAACAGGGCAAATCCGATAAAGTTCGGCGCAATGAAGCTGTAAGCTACCAGGTTTTCCCGGACACCTTTTGACAAATGACGTTTAGGGATCTTTTTTGTACCCAATATGGTTTCGTTCTGCATTCTTTCTCCTCCAAACCTTCTAAAACTTCCCCACAAATCTATACGCTTTAATATAAAAGGCGGGCTTTCACCCGCCCTTAGAACCGGCTCTCTTAAGGTTAATTATTCAAGAGCTGCTGTACGCGAGCATTCATATCATCCAAACCTTCGTCAATCGAAGCATTTTTAGTCATAATATTGTCATGCGCTTCATTCAAAATAACTTCGATGTCCGCGCTCTTTTCATGCATAGGCATTTCCAGATAAGTCTTAACAGTAGTCAGTGCCGCTTTGCTGTTCTCATCCGCAGGGAAGCCCTCGATGGAAGTAATGGAATTGATAACTTCATCATTCTTAATCGCTGGAATGGTTCCGGTGGAAGCAATAACTTTAGCGCCTTCTTCACCAGTCACGAATTTCATGAAATCAAGTGCTGCTTCTTTATGTTTGGATTTCTGATTTACAGCCAGAGAAGTAATTGTGCCCAGGGTTGTACCGGCTTCCACACCATCCGGATGAGGGTATTTCGCAATGCCCCAGTTAGCCGATTGGGACTCGCCGCTCTTCACTTTCTCAATCTGTGTAGCGATAAACCAGCTGCCCATGTTCATAGTAGCAACGGAATTATTGTAGAATACGCCAGAATAGTGCGTGCTTGAAGTCTTCAGTGTGGCGTAATCCATTACGATGCCGTCTTCCTGTTCTTTCAGGATCCGCTCATAGGTTGGCTTCAAGAAATCGTAGTTTCCGTCAACAACAGTGTTCTTGCCGTCCAGAATACCGAACAGTTGAACCGCACTACGCCAAGTATGGTAGTGAGCTCCGTACACTTTTTCAGAACCGCTGCCAGAAGTCATTTTTCTGGCCAACTCATCATATTGCTCGAATGTCATATCATTGCTTGGATATTCCACTCCTGCTTTGTCGAACAAATCTTTATTGTAGTAGAGAATCCAGAAATCGCTGCGAAAAGGAAGCGCATACACCTCATCGTTCACTTCGATTTGTTCTACAGTACCTCCATATACCGAAGGATCAATAGCGTTGCCACTCATAAAGCTTTTAAGCGGCTCCAGGTGATTCTGTTTCACAAGGTTCGAGTAGCCCGGAATATCTTTAATTGTAAGTACGTCCAGATCTGCGCCACCGGACAGTTGTGTGCTTAACATGGTCATATAGTCCGTCGACCCCAGATCGACATATTCGATCGTTACATTCGGATGCTCAGCTTTGTAGGCATCGATCAGTGGCTTGTAGTAAGCGGTAGCTTCCCAATCCCACAAGGCCCATTTCAAAGTCACAGGCTCCTGGCTCGGTTCAGCGGAAGCGTTTGCAGAATTCCCCGTTGCTGGAGCTGTCGTTGCAGCAGCACCTTCGTTGTTGTTATTACCAGAACATCCAGCCAGCAGACTCATGGAGAATACTGTGGCGAGGGTTATGCCATAGAATCTTTTCAGTTTCATTTAAATATCCCCTTTTCTTCTGATTGTGTAACTACGATCGGCTCTTCTGAGCTTAGTTCAAAGTTTATAGCTTTTTCCGCAAGAATGGCATGCATTATCAAACAAAGTTCATTCACTTTTCTGTGCTCTTCTTCCCTGCTCGGGTTCAAACCTGTAATTTTCTATCTAAAACATGTAAAATATTCAGCTTATGTACCTCCCCCTGTATCGGAACGCAGGAATATGCTATGGTATATGAAAACGCTTTATATGTTTTCACATTTTGTAGAGGAGTGTTAAATACGGTAAGAAAATCCACCATTAAAAGTCGCATTATTCTGCTCATGGCCGTATTCGCACTGCTGATAGCGTCGCTGCTTTCTTTTTTCAGCTATGAATTAATTACTTATTATCAGCGTAAAACAACCATCCAGGCGACCGAGTTCAATCTGCAGCTGGTATCTCATATTATTGAACAGGATTTGATTGATCTGTCATCCCTGGCGATGACCTGCAGCACTAACTCTTCTACTAATACCCTGATCACAGACTACTTCAGCTCACCTAAGGCTAGCTCTAAGGAAGCAGTTAATGTATTCAACTCGATGCAGCAGGACTTCCTGAACAACCGCTCCAACAGCTATGCCCGCCGTCTGATTGTTACGGATAGCAACGGCAAGTTTCTGCAGGTGGATAAAACCGGCACCTCTGTTCCGCTTACCATACACAATATCGGTCAAATTACCGGCCTTAGCAATGATGCCGAGGAGAAATGGGACCGGGTGATCAAGGACCCGCTCTCCAACACGAACGGAATTCCTTTTGTTTTTCCTATTTACGGCAAAGGAGCTTCCCGGGTTGGAACGGTGTACCTGTTAGCGAATACAACTGTTATTACCGACAAGCTGAAAGGGTACTCCCTGCCGAAGAATTCCCGGCTGCTGCTGACGCTCGGCAATCATCATTATCAGCTCATCGGCGATCAGGTCATCGCCATTGCAGAGCCGTATGAACCGGTGGCCTATACCAATGATAAACCTGTCGGTCCGCAAACCGAGCTGTCCATGGTCAAGCTGGCGGACGAGAAAGAGAGCCATATCGTGGTATCTTATCCCGTACGCAGCGGAGTCATTCTGTCACAGACTTTATCCAATGACCTGTTCGCTCCCAAGACAAATATATGGATTCTGGTTATGCTCGGCGTCTGTCTCCTGGTTATTGTCTTAAGCGCTATCATTACGCTGTATCTGACCCGTACCATCAGTCTTCCGGTGGAAAAACTGAAGAAGCGGATTGATAAGATCGCCCAGGGCAATTTCCTGCTGGACCGCAATATCGAATGGAACAGCGAGCTTGGCGATGTCGGACGGGGTATTAACCGCCTGTCCCAAGATATCGTAGCGCTTATGGACAGCCGGCTCGCTGACGAGAAACAGAAACAGGAGCTGGAATACCGGATGCTGCAGAGTCAGATCAATCCCCATTTCCTGTACAACACACTGAATTCGATCAAATGGATGGCTACAATTCAGAATGCTACCGGCATCGCAGAAATGACCACTTCACTATCTAGACTGCTGCGCAGCATCGCCAAAGACAACCGTAGACTGATGCCGCTGAAGGATGAGCTGAGCCTGCTGGATGATTATTTTTTGATTCAGAAATACCGCTATGGCAGTACGGTCTCTATGGTAAAGGAGATTGACAACGAGGAACTGCTAACCGGCCTAATTCCACGATTCACGCTCCAGCCCCTGGTCGAGAACGCCATCTTCCATGGCATTGAGCCCAAAGGCAGAGGAGAAATTCTCATTAAGGTGGCCAAAAGTGGATTCGCCGATATTCTAGTTACGATTGAAGACAACGGTGTAGGGATGAAGGAAGAAGAAATCTCCACGATTCTGTCGAATCCAGGTGACGGAAGCAAAGAAATGCCCGAGAATATTGGACTCCGCAGCGTAAATGAACGTTTGCGCCTGGCATTTGGGGATAATTACGGTCTTTCGATTGAGAGTGAGTCGGGCCAATATACCCGGATGAAGATTCTTCTGCCGTTCCTGCAAAAGGAATAGAGTAGCATACCAAGCAAGGATGTGATGGAATTGATCAAGTTGTTAATCGCTGATGACGAGGCGCTGGTCTGTATCGGCTTGCAGTCCATGCTGAAGTGGGAGCAATATAATATAGAAATTGTCGGCATTGCACACAACGGGGCTCAAGAGGAAGAAATGATTGACACCCTCCGTCCTGACATTGTAATCAGCGATATAAAAATGCCAATTAAAAGCGGCTTAGAAGTTGCCAATGCGGTACGCAAAAAACACGGCCGGCTTCCGCTGTTTATCATCTTAACAAGCTACGAGGAATTCGAATACGCACGTGGAGCGATTGAAGTGCAAGCCACAGATTATCTAGTGAAGCTGGAACTGACACCAGAGGCACTTGATGCCTCCATTCGGAAAGCAATTTCCCAATTGGAGGCTTTTCAAACCCTAGACAGCTATCCCATGCTTGCTCATAGAGGCAATCTACAAGCCCAACGCGATAAATTTTTCATCCGCCTGTTCAATAACTTATTCGCAAATAAAAACCAGTACCTTCTGCAGAGAGATGATTTAAACCTTGAGCTCAAGGAACCTGCTTATCTAGTCTGCACTTGCCGTATTTTGGGACCAGACAGTGTCCCGCCCCGCGGCGATAAAATGGTTGCTCTGTGCTCAAGTACCGTCCAAATGGCCAAAGATACGCTTACTTCCATAAGACCTTGTTATGTGACCAGTCTGGACTTGCGCAATTTTGCTGTAACCCTGCCCGTCAACGGGACGGATTCACGGCAATGGATGCCTGAGATTGAAATGCTATTGACCCATATGGCCTCCATACTCCATAACTACTTCAATGTAAGGATCATCGGCGCGATCGGCTTTGCGGTCGAGGATCCTTATTTGCTGCGGGAAAGCTACCTCGCTGCGCGAAAAGCGCTTCCTGCTGCGGTTAAAGCACAGTCGTTTGTGTTTTTTGCCGAAGGAGAGTCGCTGGAGCAGGATCATCTGTTGTTTGATTTCTCCGAATTGCGTACAGAGATCCGCCGTGCTTTTGAAGAAATGGATACCCAAGCTTTATACGCCATTATCTCCAAAATGATCGAAATCTTCGACGGCCGGGCCGACCTGCTGGTTCCCGCCACTGATGCCGCCTGCAACATTCTGTATATGGCCACTTCACTACTTGCAGACGGTGAGAATATTGTGGAGCAAATTTTCGAAAATGAACCGGAGGGCTACCGGGCTATCTACCAGATGCATACGATTGAAGAGATCGCCGGCTGGCTGATCCAGTTCAGGGACGGTTGCTCGGACATCCTCTCTACCCGCAGACAAAGCTACAAGGAGCAGCTCGTCAAAAATGTCCAAGAGTATATTAAACGAAATCTCGGAACTAAGCTCTCGCTCAATCAAGTGGCGGATGTCTTCAATTTCAGTCCCAACTATCTGAGCCACCTTTTCTCCAAGGTTGCCAAGGTCAACTATGTGGAATATATCACGGAGATCAAAATCACGACAGCCAAAGAAATGATGGCACGCGGGGAAGGTCGCATCTACGAAATCTCACAGAAGCTGGGATATGAGAGTGCCTTCTATTTCAGCAAGGTCTTCAAAAAGGTAACCGGAATTTCCCCCAGAGAATACATGCAGCAACTTAAAGCAGATTCACCGCCTGACCGAAGCCTCGGAGTAAACAACCGTTCTTGAGATCAAGAGATTATTAAGAATAACCCCACTTCGCAAAAATAAAGCCAATAAATCTGCAAGGAGCAGGCTCTGTTCCTTGCAGATTTATTGGCTTGCCATCACCCTCAGACAGCAACCCTAAGTATCACCCTTTCTCCTGCAATTTTTTTATTTTTATTTTTAAACTAGCAAAATGCTAATACTCCGGTCTTTCTGCCCTAAAAGTCTACCAAAAAACCGCTTACGAGACACTTTCCCAGCTATTAAGACGGCTGTTCCCATATTGACTTTTCAACATATAGTAATTAAAATAAACAACGCACACTAAATATAGTATAGATACGATTTTTCAGTATTTAAAGCTTATCCATTCAGTTTTCATACTATTTTCAATAGTTTTTAATATTTACAGGGGGACAGACACCATGCTAGTCGCGTATGATTCAAAAACAGGAAATGTCAGACGCTTCATCAGCAAACTTAAGTTGCCGGCTGTGCAGATTGAGGAGCATATGACGATTGACGAGCCCTATGTGCTTATTACATATACCACCGGCTTTGGACAGATTCCAGAAAAGGTGTCTACTTTCTTGAAGAACAATAATGCCAATCTGAAAGGCATCGCCGCCAGCGGCAATAAGAACTGGGGCGAGCTGTTCGCGCACAGCGCGGACTTGATTGCAGATCGGTATAACGTGCCCGTTATCGGTAAATTTGAGTTATCGGGTACATTTGGCGATGTAGAACGGATTAAACAGGAGGTGAGCCGGGTTGCGGCATATTGAATTAAACAACATGTTGATGAAGAGAGACGAAAGTGGCTTCTTTCAGTTAGACAAAGATCTTGAGGCAGTAGCCGAATTTATGCGGGATGTAGAGCGCCGGAGTCTGGTTTTTGCGAATACAAAAGCCAAGGTTGATTATATGATTGAACAGGATTTCTACGAGAATTTTTACGAACAGTACAGCACGGCGGAGATTGAAGAAGTCTACCAGATTACCCACGCCTACAACTTCAGTTTTCCATCTTATATGGCAGCTTCGAAATTCTACACGGATTACGCTGTAAAAACCAATGACCGCAAACAATATCTGGAGCATTACCCGGACCGTGTGGCGGCAGTCGCCCTTCACCTGGGACGCGGCAACGCCGATACTGCCGGGGTACTTGCCCGTTCGATGATGGAACAGCGCCTGCAACCTGCGACCCCAACCTTCTTAAATGCCGGTAAGAGCCGGCGTGGTGAGCTCGTCTCCTGCTTCCTAATCGAAATGGACGACTCGCTCAATTCCATCAACTATGTGCTGAATACCTGCATGCAGTTGTCGAAGATCGGTGGCGGTGTGGCCGTCAACCTATCCAAGCTACGCTCCCGTGGTGAAACTATCAAGGGTGTTGAGGATGCTGCGAAGGGAATTATACCTGTACTTAAGCTGATGGAAGACGGCTTCTCCTATGCAGATCAGATGGGTCAGCGTAAAGGATCAGGAGCAGCCTATTACAACATTTTTGGCTGGGACGTTCTGGAATTCCTCGACAGCAAGAAGATCAATGCCGACGAAAAAACAAGACTCAAAACCCTGTCCATCGGCCTGATTATTCCGAACCGCTTCTATAAGCTGGCGAAGGACAATGAAGCACTGCATGTATTTGCTCCTTACAGTGTGTACAAAGCCTACGGAACGCATCTCGACGATATGGATCTGGATGACATGTATGATAAGCTGCTGGCCGATCCACGTGTCAAAAAGAAGAAAGCTATGAGCGCACGGGATATGCTGACCAAAATTGCCATGATCCAGCTGGAATCTGGCTATCCATATATCATGAACAAGAGCAATGCCAATGCGGCCCATGCTCTGAAAAACGTCGGACAGATCAAAATGTCCAACCTTTGTACTGAAATCTTCCAGCTGCAGGAGACCTCAGAGATTGCCGACTACGGACAGGAGAGTACAATCCGCCGCGATGTAAGCTGCAATCTGGCTTCCTTGAACATTGTTAACGTGATGGAACATGGCAAAATCCGTGAATCCGTACATGAGGGCATGATCGCCCTGACCGCTGTTAGCGATATGACCAGTATTTCCAATGCCCCAGGCGTAGCCAAAGCAAACAAGGAGATGCACTCTGTCGGTCTTGGCGTCATGAATCTGCACGGCTATCTGGCTAAGAACAACATTGCTTATGAAAGCGAGCAGGCCCGCGATTTTGCCCGGACCTTCTTTATGACCATGAATTTCCACTCGCTGGAGAAAAGCATGGAAATCGCTGCCGCGACGGGCCGATCTTTCCATGGATTTGAGGCTTCTGATTATGCTACGGGAGCTTATTTTGAGCGTTACCTGACTACCGATTACCGTCCGGTTACCCCAAGGGTACAAGAGTTATTCGGAGATATTTATATCCCATCCCCAGCTGACTGGGAACAATTGCGGGATGCGGTAAAAGCAAATGGCCTATACCATGCTTACCGTTTGGCGATTGCGCCAACGGCCAGCATTTCCTATATCCAAAACGCCACTTCAAGCGTTATGCCGATTGTTGAGCAGATTGAGACTCGGACTTATGCTAATTCAACTACTTATTATCCGATGCCGTACCTGCGGCCGGACAATGTGTTTTTCTATAAATCGGCTTACCAGATGGACCAGTTCAAGGTAATCGATCTGATCGCGGAAATTCAGCCCCATATCGACCAAGGTATCTCGACCGTTCTGCATGTTAACAGTGATGTTTCCACCAGAGAACTGGCCCGCTCCTACCTGTATGCGGCGCATAAAGGCTTGAAGTCGCTGTATTACACCCGGACCAAAAAGCTGTCTGTCGAGGAATGCCTCACCTGCTCAATCTAAAAGGAAGGCTATAGCCGCAGAAAAGGAGATTGCAATATTATGACCGCTATCCAAGCCGTTAACTGGAACCGTCCCGACGACGATTTCTCATTGATGTTCTGGAATCAGAACATTATGCAATTCTGGACGGACGATGAAATTCCATTATCCGATGATAAAATGTCCTGGCTCACGCTCAGTGAGCAAGAAAAGGACTCCTATATGAAGGTGCTGGGCGGCCTGACACTGCTGGATACGATTCAAGGCGGAGTCGGAATGCCGCAGATTATGGAGCATGTCGAAGGCCTTCAACGTAAAGCCGTACTGGGCTTCATGGGCATGATGGAACAAATTCACGCCAAATCGTACAGCAGTATTTTCACCACTTTGTCCTCTACAGAGGAGATCGACAGTGTATTCCGCTGGGTAGAAGAGAACCCCTTCCTCCAGTTCAAAGCGGAGACCATATCACAATATTACAAAAACATAGACTCACCTAAAGACCTGTACCTTGCCATGGCAGCCTCCGTCCTGCTCGAGAGCTACTTGTTCTACAGTGGTTTCTTCTATCCCCTATATCTGGCTGGGCAGGGCAAAATGACTTGCAGCGGTGAGATCATCGACCTTATTCTACGGGATGAGAGCATCCATGGGGTATATGTCGGCGTGCTGGCACAAGAGATCTTTGACGGGCTCCCAGAAGACGAGCAACGCGAACTTCACCATACGCTGGTAGAATTGCTTCGACTGCTGCATGAGAATGAAGAGCATTATACCGAGCAGATCTATGCCCCTATCGGATTGGTGGACGAGGTTAAGACTTTCCTAAGATACAATGCCAATAAAGCGATGATGAATCTGGGCCATGATCCGCTATTTGACGAGGAAGAGATCAACCCGATTGTTCAGAACGGGATCAGCACCCACACCAAGCAGCATGACTTCTTCTCGAAGAAAGGCAACGGATATGTCCGGGCGCTTAATGTGGAGCCACTGAAGGATGAAGATTTTCAATTTTAAATATAGATAAAACAAAAAGTGCGGAGAAAGCTCTCCGCACTTTTTGCTAACTCTATTTATTAGATTATTGCAATTTTTTCAGAACTGTTCTAGCTTCTTCATAGGTATCGTAAGCATCAGCAAAATCTCTGCCAAAAATACGTTTCAATTGCATTTTCCAAATTGGGTTTTTAGTTACATAAGCCCATCCTGCTTGACCAGCTGCTTTCGCCATCTCACCTGTTGGAGCCAACATTGCTGCAACTTCAGGAGAAAGTACACTTGCAGATTCAGTTACATCAGTTGTACCCGTAAATTTAGGACTAACAAGCTTCATGATATTCTCAAAATCTTTCAAGTATCCTGGAACATCCTCAGCAGAAAAATCGATAGATACTACATCGATGTGGTTTTCACTTTTGTTGTATTTAATTGTGTATGACATAATTGTATTCCTCCAAGTTTTAATAGTTATTTTTTAATAATAGAAAGAAATGTATGTAACTCCAACAGACAAAAAATTTCTGCCCAGGCTTTTTAGTAACTTCTACTTTTGGCAACTGGGTTTGGAACAAACTGCCTTGTTTAAATGATGCCATATCGTTACAATCAATAGTAAATGACATCTATTTCCTGTATCGTTTTATTGCAACATCCTTTCTAATATATTTTAACTCATACCTATTACCTATATTATTATCGACAAATTTCTTTTTTTATTTATATTAAAATACAAATTTCTACAAATTCCAACATATCCATGGTTATATTTGCCTTAATTTCATTCACACTTGTGTAATTCCGTTATCATTTAGAAACAACTAAAAAAGGCTCTGCGTGCGCCTTCAACTCCAGTCCATTTATCCTACAGGATTTCCGAACAGGAATACGCCGCAAAGCCTTCGATACTAGATGCTTATATAAGTAAATTAATCCGACTAATTACTTAGTTGCGGAGTAGCCCCCGTCAATCACATGTGCTGTACCTGTAATAAATGAAGCCTCATCACTTAGAAGGAAACATGCAAAAGCAGCTACTTCCTCAGGCGTACCATATCTGCCCAAAGCCGTTCCAGAAGCGATAAGAGATTGAAGCATCTCTACATCATCAGACAACAGCTTTTCGTATCTGTTCATGGTTGGTGTAGGGATAGGACCAGGGCAAATAGCATTTACTCTGATATTACGGTGACCCACTTCTTTAGCAACCGATTTAGTCATGCCCACAATGGCGTGTTTACTTGCTGAATAAGCTGCATCATTTGCCATCCCAATAAAAATACCATGCAAGGAGGAACAGTTTAGAACGGAAGCACCGGATTTCATATGTGGTAATGCATAATGCAACATGTAGAATTGGCCATTAAGATTTGTCTGAATCACCTTTTGAAACAATATCGGATCATATTCTGTAACATCCGCATTATCTCCTGTAATTGCTGAGTTATTATAAAGGCAATCAATCTTTCCATAAGCTGCTAAGGTTTGATCTACGATATTTTTGCAGTCTGCTTCAACTGAAACGTCTGACCGCACAAACAGTGCTTCTCCACCTAAAGCTTTGATTTCTTCGACTGTGTTAGCGCCAGCATCTGATCGATTGGCAACTACTACAGTACCACCCTCTCTTGCTACTCTCAATGCTGTAGCTTTTCCGATTCCGGTACCAGCACCCGTAATAATAACTACTTTGTTTTCAAATCTGTTGCTACTCATTATGCGCACCACTTTCTTATGTCTTTTTCAGGAAGAGGATTTGAACCTCATAGACCCTAATGTCACCTGATACAGTGTGGATTGGAACATTTTTGCAGAAAAATCGACAAAATTATCCTCTATATGACAACTTTATTGTATTTAATTGTATATAGCAATCAATATTTTAATCTACTTTTCCAACAATTGAGAATTTGGTTTTGATCGTCATAAAAAATACACCCCTTAGAATTTCATCAGATAAACCAGAAGTTTTATCCAATGTTATTCTAAGAGGTGTAATAAACCTCTACCTAACTCCACGAACTGGGACGTCGATTCGAACTTGACCTCCACCCGTCAGGGGAGAATTGCTAATATGCAGACTGCCCTGATGCTGCCTGACAATGGTGTCGGCAATATAAAGTCCCAATCCATAGTGACTTTTGGAGGTACGGCTACTGTCCCCTCGATAAAACTGCTTAACTGCAGATTGGAGTCCTTCACTCGTAAATCCTGATCCACTGTCTGCTACCGTTATACTCCACCAATCTTGTTTTGCCTCAACCTGCAAATAAATCACACTCTCATACGGGGAATACTCTACCGCATTAGCGAGTACATTCATCACAGCCCGATGAAGTAGCTCATTGTCTATCAACACCTCAGGGGGCAGATTATTGTCCTGGTGGAATTCTATCCGAAGATGCTTAGGGACAACCAACGCATCTAACTGCGTACGAATTTGCTGGATAAAAGCTTCCGTTCTAACCCATTTAGAGCGGGGAGAAATTTGTTTCCTCGTATTAGAAATCTCAATAAGTGTTGCCATGTATTGTTCGATTTGATCCGCATTTTTGGAAATATACCCTATATATTCTTGCTGATTCTCCGCTAAATCTGAGTCTATCAGCAAATCTGCATTTCCTTGAATAATCGTAAGAGGAGTCTTAATGTCGTGGGCAAGCGCAGAAATCTGCTCTTTTTTCATTTGTTCCAAATTCCATTGCTGTTCTAGCGACTTTTTCAATTCCTCTCTCAGCTGTTCCAGGGATGATAGCACCTCATCAATTTCACTGACCCCAGAATACACGACAGTAAAATCCAAATTCTTAGCTTCAATGTGATGTGCAGCTTCTTGCAAGGAAGCCATTTTTTGACTCAGTCTTCGAGCGAAAAATCCAGAAATCAGAATAACTTCCAGTAACATCAGAACTACAAAAAACAGCAATAACGTTAATTGCGGATTAGGCAGCGTGTTATGCAGAAAATTCGAGGTGAACTGCGGTACGATTGCATATTGCAGTACGATAACCTCATGCTCCCGCTCAATCACATCGGTGCAGTTTGTACCCATGAGATTACAACTGCTTTGATTCTTCTGCAATATATCTAGAGCGCGTTCTTTAGGAATATTTCCTGAAATATAGTTCTTTTGCTGATCCAATACCGCATGTTCCGCTCCCCAAGGGATCATTTCTTGCGTAATTTCTGGCGCACGCTGCAAAACATCCCAAGACTTTGCAATGGATTGCTCAGTATGGTTTGCTGGAACAATCATTCCATACTGCATTAATAGAGTAAATACCCCTAAACACAGAAATGCCAATAATAGAGTACACGCACCTAATGATAATAAATATTGAATGAAGACTGAACGGAGCCGTATTCGTTTCACACCCATTTGTAACCTATCCCCCAAACGGTTTCAATCGGTGAAACCTCCCTCGCACTCAGCTTACTGCGGATATTTTTTACATGTTCTGTAATAGTTGAGCTATCGCTTTCTCTGTCATAGCCATAAACCGATTCATAAATTTGTTCTTTGGAAAAAACCTGACCTTTATTTCTAGCAAGAAATTCACATATCTGATATTCACTTTTAGTGAGATTTATTTTCTCTTTATCAATAGAAATCTCCTTTGCCGAGAGATTGAATTTCACTCCAGATGCGCTTAACATATGATTTTTCCCTCGATTCTCACGCCGCAAATGAGCGTTAACCCGAGCCTTCAACTCGCCTGCGCGAAAAGGCTTCACGATATAGTCATCTGCCCCTACACTAAGTCCAAACATAATATCTGTCTCCATTGATTTAGCTGTAAGAAACAGAATCGGACAGTCTACGATATCCCTGATTTGAGTACAGAGCTCAAAACCATCGATATCTGGCATCATCACGTCCAACAGGATTAAATCAAATGTCGAGTACTCGTTCAAAGGCATATGTCGTGCACTTGTTTTTACCGTAACCCTATGGTGATCTTTGCTAAGAATATTATTTACTAGCGCCAAAATATCAGGTTCATCATCTATTATTAAAATATTAGCCAGTGACCTCACTCCTATTTATTCATATGATTTCCTACCCTGAAAGTAATGAAACCATATCAAGCCTAACATTGCCATTATCATTGTACTAATAAGTATAGCAGGTACGGAATGAAGAAGTTGCAGCTTCAATACTTCCGTTTCAATGAACCCGTTAGGTTGTGCATAAAACAAGGGAAGTTGAATCATCCGCATCGACCAGGCCCACGGTATGTATAACCACACTTTATCTCCTACAATGGTTCCACCTACGATAGCTGCAATTAGCGTACCTGCACTACCCACCGTTAGAGAAAGTCCCAAACCTCCAGCATAACTTAAGATGAGATGAAAGATCATTAAGATTAGAGCAGTGCCTACAACCCAACAAGCTCCTTGCCAGAATATTAGATATTGTATCTGCTCTATATGCAAAATTTGTTTCATGCCCAGTATTAGAATTGATGTTGAACCGAATACGATCCATATCATCGCCAAGATTATGAACCCGAGTTTTCTTATATAACACTTCGGACGTGAAAGAGCACTTAATAGATTATAGAATCCCCCTGCCCCCTCCTCTAAACCACTCATTAAAGCAGAGAATAATCCTATCCCAACAGGTAACCCAAAGGCTATTAATGAAAAATAACCATCATAGATGTGAAACTGATCCGCACGCTGTGAAAAATACCAAAGTACCATCATCGGATATAGAACAGGAACAAGGAATATCAACCAACGAATTGCAGTGTGCTTAGTCATCAACCATTCAGCTTGTAATAGCCGGAGTATCACCATCTCTATCGCACCTCTCTTCTACTAAACCAGCAGCTAGTTAAGGTGAGGGTTACCAAAAAGAATACAAGCGACACCACAATTCCAGGTAAAATAACCGAAGAGTCTCTTAGAGCATCCTGTGCTGAAAGAGCCACACCATTTGGACGTACACCAACAATGGGACACATTAACCTTAAAGCCCAACTCCACGGAACATAAATCCATGAAGGTTGATCCGCTGCTAGTACACTCACAATCATCCCAAACAGACCTGCAAGAATAGATACTACAGACCCAAATTGTTCAGCTAAGAATAGATAGATTGGAATCATCCCCAAAGAGGTCAACCAAACAACCATAGCGGCTGTTGTAATTTCAGATAAGGGTGCTGCACCCAAAGGAAACAAAAGACCAGATAGGTACATTACTGCAATAAGGAGCAGCGAAGACAACAGCAAATAATATGACACCACAATAATTTTACTGAGCCAAAGTTTAACGATGCTAATTCCGTGACTGCTTAAGCTGCGGTATCCTCCAGCCTTACGATCCTTGTTATTCGATAGTGTAGACAACAAAGCAGATCCTATGGTCATGAATAACAGCGGCCACCAATTAAAGACCATTTCCATAAAATAGTGGTCTTCAGTTTGCAGGTTCTGTTGTGTGAAAAATGAAAATAGAAGAAAAAACAGTGGCACCACGACAATCAATTTTCGCGAAAATGTTCGTTTGAATTTAATATTTTCGGATAAAAGATAGTGGATCATCTGGTTACCTCCTGTCTGTTCCGACTCACGACTTCCATGAACAATTTCTCCAAATCATCACCAGGAAATATTGCATTCTGATACCCTAGAACACCATTACTAATGATTCCAATATGATCGGAAATTTGCTCCACCTCATGAAGAATATGACTCGATAAAATAACTGTAATCCCTTGTGCAGGAAATGAGCGTATAAGCTTACGTAATTCCTGAATTCCAATCGGGTCAAGCCCATTTGTCGGTTCATCCAGAATCAAGAGTCTAGGTTGATTTAACAAAGCGATCGCAATCCCGAGACGTTGCTTCATGCCCATAGAGAATTGTCCCGCTCTTTTTTTGCCTGTTGTTGTTAAATCAACAATTTCAAGAACTTCCCGAATCCGAGAATCCGGTAAGTTTAATATTGTCGTGTGTACCTTCAAATTTTGGACAGCAGTCAGATTCCCATAAAGTGGCGGGGACTCAATCAGCGCTCCAATGTGTAGTAAATCCTTACGTGTCCATGGATGACCGTCAAATAAAATTTGTCCTGACGTCGCTCGAAGTATTCCTGTTATCATTTTTAGAGTCGTCGATTTACCTGCGCCGTTTGGGCCTAACAGTCCATAAATCGAATTAGTTTTTACGGTTATGTTGATATCGTTAACCGCACGCTGCCCCCTGAAATTCTTGCATAAATTATTAGTTTGTAAAATATACTCTCCCATCCTTTATCATCCTCTCATTTGCTATACGTTGATCATATATAGCAAATCTAAGGACTTTATAAGGTTTTACTGAGCTCAAATTATACGGGATTATAACGAGCATAAAAAAGCTCGGTTCAAATTTAACGTTGAACCGAGCCTGGAATATTTATCATCTAATACATGAACTTCAAATATTGCAAAAAAATCATGCTCTGCGAATTGTAAATTCAAAATCCATATCTAAGGATGGATTGATTTGATATTCATCAAGAACTGGAGCTCCCCAGCTGTCATCCCCGCCTACGCCCATTTGACGTCCAGCAATGGTAACAACGGTATAGTGAACGTTCGGCAGCTCATAATGATGTGTCGCATTCTCCAGCTCCATTGCCGAGTAAGGCGAGATATTGGCTTCAACAGGGGCTGTAGCTGGTGCAGATATTATAATGCCTTGGCCATAATCATTCATTATGGATACTTCGCGCACACCTGTGCGGTTGCCCGATTCCTGCGGCACCAAATAGGACGACACATTATCCATCGCATGATTCTGGAAGCGACACAATCTCGCCCCATACGCACGGTCGATATAATTTTCTTCCGGCCCATTTGCATACCAATTCAGCTGATGATAATCCGCTGGCACCTTAAAGCTTAAAGCGAAGAGCGGAAGCTTTGGTAAACCCGCTGCTCCATGGTAGCTTGATTTCACCTGTATGCTTCCATCGGAGAACACTGTGTAAGTTACACTTACCCGTACTCCCTCTGATACACTAAGCTTATACACGTAAGTCACCGTCGCACGGTCCTTCTCCTCCACGAGCTCGAAGCTTAACGTTCTACGGGTCAAGCTTGCTGCATACCAAGGGGAAGAGTCGAAATGCATTCCCGCCCCCTTGTCATTGTCTGTCATTGCTCTCCAGAAGAGCGGTGCCGGCGGTGAAGAGATCATTTCCTGCCCTGAATATTTAACAGAAATTAATGTACCCGCCTGCTTTGAGAACATTACGGAGAAGTCACGACCATGTACGCCAATATTCACATCTCCTTCAACCACGCGAAAATCATTCACGACAGATGTTATCTTAGCATCTGTTAAAGACTCCTCGGCTGACGTATTTGCCACTTGAAAAACATGCTGGCCAAAAGCGATTTCATAACCGCTATTCGCCCATAAAGAATCTTCCTTCAGAACAAGAGAAACATCCAAGCTATACTCGCCAGGCTGATTCTTAATATCGGGTAGATCAACTTCTACATATTTTTCCTCGCCCGGATTAACCTGAGCGAAGACAGTTCCACGCTGGATGACCCTACCCTCATAGTTCAGAGCGTATTGTAATTCATAAGCATCCAAGCCCACAAATAAGTTTTCATTTCTGATTGTAAAACCCTGACTGTCCGGGAGCAGCTTGAAGTTCTGATACAGAAATTTCACTTCCTGCATTTTTGGCGACCATCTCCGATCCGCATACACAATTCCGTTACCAGAGAAGTTGTAATCGGTTGAACGGTCATCGAAGTCTCCTCCATAAGCCATGAAGGGCTTACCGTATCGATCATTTTTCACAATCACCTGATCCATATAATCCCAGATAAATCCACCCTGATACATTGGATACTTCTGCTCTAGCTCTGTGTATTTATGCAACCCCCCGACGGAATTGCCCATCGCATGCATGTATTCACAGCTAATATATGGTTTTAGCGGATCTTCTGTTAAATACCTTTCGATATCTGCTGCTTTCGCATACATCCGGCTCTCCATATCGCTCGAATCATCATATTCACGGTTATGGAACACCCCTTCGTAATGAACCAACCGAGTAGGGTCCTTCTCTCGAAAATAATTGGCTACGTTCAGAATTACTTCTCCTGCAAAAGATTCGTTCCCACAGGACCAAATTAGAATGGAGGGATGATTTTTGTCTCTCTCCACCATGGAAATCGCACGATCCATCACGATATCCTGCCATTCAGGCTTATTGCCGGGGATGTTCCAAGACGGCTCAACTGCCCCCATTTTCTGCCATGATCCATGCGACTCTAAATTCATCTCGTCAATGACATAGACTCCGTATTCATCACACAACTCATACCACAGTGTCATATTCGGATAGTGCGAGGTCCGAACCGCGTTGATGTTCGCCTGCTTCAAGGTTTTTATGTCCCACAGCATATCTTCTTTTGTAATACTGCGTCCAAAGCGCGGATTAAACTCATGCCGGTTAACGCCTTTAAATACAATACGTTTGCCGTTTAAGTGCATAATCTTATCTATCATTTCGAATTTCCGAAAACCAATTTTTTGCGGCACAACTTCTACAAGATCCCCGGATGCGTTGTAAACTGATACGTAAAGGGTATACAGATTAGGAGCTTCTGCGCTCCACAGCTGCACCTTTGTTGCCGCAAGCGTAAGCGAAAGGGAATCTCCTGAAACTTCACTTTCAGTACTAGCCACAAGATTACCTGCTCTATCCTTAAGCTCAAGGAGCACTTTTGAGGCAGACTTACCTATCAATTGCATGACAGCCGTCAGCGTTCCTTGCTCAAACTTTTCATCCAAATCGGTTTGAACGTGGAGATCCCGCACATGAACATCCGGCACGGTGTATAGATACACCTCACGAAAAATTCCCGAAAAACGCCAGAAGTCCTGATCCTCCAACCAACTCCCCGTGCTGCGCTGATAGACTTCAACCGCCAGCTTATTTTCGCCTTCCGTCAAGTACGATGTTAAATCAAATTCACTCGGTGTAAAGCTATCTTCGCTATAGCCAACAAACTCCCCGTTTAGCCATATATAAAAAGCCGATTCAACTCCTTGAAAAGATATATACACCGGACGTTGCTCCCAGCCCGCAGGAACTTCAAAATATTTGACATAGCTGCCTACAGGATTGTGGTCCTCAGAGATCATCGGAGGTCTAAGATGCTCATGACCGTCCCATGGATACATCGTATTCACGTACTGAGGCTGCCCATAACCCTGAAGTTGGATATGACCGGGAACTTTAATATCCTTCCAGCCTCTGCAAGACACGTCCTCCTTATAAAAATGAACCTGTCGTTCCATGGCATTTTGGGCATAACTAAATTTCCAGCTGCCGTTCAGGCTATGGCGCCAGGGCATTTCTCCAAGCGCTTCGGCTTCATTTTTCGTTTGGTAATATCGATGGTCAGAATGCGCGTGCACTCTGCCTATTGCATAAATGGACGGGTCTGATAACCATTCCAGACTTGGAGTGAGGTTTCGTTCAACCTGCTGCTTCATCTATACTTCCTCCTCTATTCTTCACATGAACGCTAACTTATTTAACCGAACCCGTCATCCCAGCTACAAATTGCTTTTGCATCATGAAAAACACTAATGCTGTCGGTAAGGTCGTAATGACAATCGCTGACATGATCAGACCATAGTCAGGGGCATAACCTGAGCCTAGATTCGAGATAAGAAGGGGCACAGTCATATTTTCTGGTGATTGCAATACGATCAAAGGCCACAGATAATTGTTCCAGCTGTTTAAAAATGTGATAATCGCAGCGGCGGCGTAAGTTGATTTCATCGTTGGCATATAAATGCGGAAGAACAAACCAAATTCCGAGAGCCCATCGATGCGCCCAGCCTCCATCATATCCTTAGGAAACATTTTTGTACTTTGACGAAAGAAGAAAATTAGGAATGCTGTTGTAAATGTCGGAAGAATGACTGCCGATGCTGTATCGATACCGAGAAACGGCACTACACTAGATACTTTGGCGAACATTTGAAATAGAGGTACCATAATCGCCGCAAATGGAATCATCATTGAAGCCAGCAAAATATTGAATACGATATCTTTACTCCGGCTGCGGTACATTTCAAAACCATATCCAGCCGCCGATGCTACTAGCAGTGAAAGCACAGTAGTCACCACAGAGATTTTTGCAGAGTTCCAGAGAGCCTGCCACATATCCACTGAACTAAATAGATTGTTTATATTTTCCACTAAATGTGCACCCGGCAACAATGTCCCTTTGGTTACATCAACCGACTGGTTCGTGGCGCTTATAACCATCCAGATAAATGGAAAGATAGAGATCAGCGCAGCGATGATTAGAAATACGTAAGTAAACATGCGTTTGGTTTTCATTATCTCTTATCCCCTCCTAGTTTGTTCTGAATAAGCGTCAGAATGAGCACCATTACAACAATCGAATAGGAGACGGTTGCAGCGTATCCAAAGTTAGGTGTGTATTCAAAGGAAAGGTTATAAATATATTGGGAAATCGACATGGTTGCATTGCCGGGTCCACCTTTCGTGATGTTAACCACCTCGTCAAACAACTGAAGTGTTCCAATGGTCGATGTTATCGTCGTGAACAAGATAATCGGCTTCAATAGGGGAATTGTAATTTTGAAAAATTGTGTAAATGCACTCGCTCCATCTATATGAGCAGCCTCATATATTGATTTGTCGACATTTTGCAGTGAGGACAAATAGAAAATCATATTATAGCCAGTAAAGCGCCAAGTGATAGCGATAATGATAGTAACTTTGGCCCAGAAGGGATCGGTAATCCATTGAATCGGTTCGCTGATTAGATGCAGATTCACCAGAAATTTATTGACGATACCTTCGGCTCCAAACATGTACTTGAAAACAACGGAGTACGCTACAAGTGAAGTTACCGTTGGCAGAAATATCGCCGTTCTGAAAAATCCTTTAAATTTCAGTCTTTCGTCATTTAGCAGCACAGCGATAAAGAGCGCCAGCACCAGCATAACTGGGACCTGAATAATCAAGTAAATAAAAGTGTTTTTGACGGCTGTAAGGAAAGTGGTGTCGCTAAACAGACGAATATAGTTATCAAGGCCGGTAAACTGAAGATTGTTGCCTCTGCCTGTCTTGAAGGATAGAATTAAGGCTTGAATCATTGGATAAAAATAGAAAATACTGATCATAATGACCGGCACAAGAACGAATAACCAGCCTGTCAGATGGATTTGCCGTTGACCTTTAGTGCTCTTATGTCTTTGAGGGCTTAGCCCTGGCTTTACAGTTTCCACTCCACTCCACACCCTTCTGTCTGATAAATTAGAGATGAAAGCCCCTGCTACCCATCCTTCTGTAGAAATCCAATTTACAGGAGAAGAAGAAGCAAGGGCCTAGATTGTACAGCCTAAGTGTGATTAGCGAACTTGGGTATCTGCTTGCTTCTGGGCATCCTTCAGAACAGTATCTACATCTTTTCCACCAAGATAAGATTGCACTGCTACAACCATAATGTCCTCTATTGCGTAAGTGTTCATGCCATAGTTGACGTTAGGAATTTGTTCGGTCCAAGCCGCAAAATCGGATACGACCTTTTGACCTTTGAAAAATTCATCCGCAGCTGAATAAGCTTCTCCGCTTGCCGCAGCTTTTAAAGTGCCGATAACACCAACTTTTGTATTTAACGTCTGATACAATTCCGCATCAGAAGCAAATGTTTTTGCAAGGAACTCCGCAGCAGCTTCTTTACCATCTACATTCATTACATACCAGGAGCTGCCCCCAAGGTTGGATGCATGGACGGAGCCTGCTGTGGCTGCCAGCTTAGGAAGTGGAGCTACTGCCCACTTACCGGATTGGGAAGCTTCGGCTTTAATTGAAGGTGTAATCCAGTTACCCGTTGGCACAGTAGCCACTTCACCACTATTGAATGCGCCTACAAATTGACTCCAGTCTGAGTTAACTTTCACGATGCCGGAATCCATCATTTCTTTGTACAATACAAGCGCCTCTTTCAAAGCAGCGTTGTCTGCAATGGTCGGAGTTTGACCGTCTTCACCCGTATACCATGCACCCGCCGATTGAATCATGACCCGGATAAGTCCAAGATCATTGGGATCCAGTGTGATCATGCTTTTGCCGGTTTTTTCTTTTACAGCCTTACCGATCTCGATATATTGCTTCCAGTCGATATCCTGTAGTGCATCCAGGCTATAGCCTGCTTGCTCAAGATAGTCTGTACGTACATACATTCCAGTTACACCAGAATCAAACGGAACACCATATTGCTTGCCGTCAACACTGGTCGGGCCAATTTTGTAATCCGCAAAATCAGCAGCTTTTACAACATCCGTCAATTCATAAAAGGAATCCGGATACGCTTGCAAAAAGCTTTGCGCACGGTAATCCTCAATCAATACAATGTTAGGAAGACCCTTCGTAGATCCAGAGTTCAGTCCTGTGTTCAGCTTTTGCACGATATCAGCCTGCGCGTTCTCAACGACGTTTACCGTTACGTCTGGATTGACTTTCGCATAAGCTTCTTTAGCAACATTCATGGCTGCAATGTTAAACGCTGGGTCCCAAGCCCAAACTGTGATCTCTTGTGGCTTGCTGCTACCTTCGCTTCCGGAGTTGCTCGTTTCGTTTTTCGTTCCACCTGAGGAACATGCCGAAAGTAGAACCACACTAGCCAGCATTACGGATAATAATTTTTTCACTTCGTAACCCCCTTGATAATCTGTAAAATAATAAAGATGGAAGCGTTTTCTCTGCTACGCTTCCATCTTATCATTTTGTATTCGCTTTCTTTGGCAGTATCTTTGTTAGCTTTGGTGTTATTATTGGATTCTATTTTTACTCTAAGATCGACTCTGGTACTATTTTTAGGTTCTTGTAAAAATTTTAGCTTTTTAACAATGGAAGCGTAATTATGATCTTCGTACCTTCATTTCGTTTGCTTGTAATGTTAATACCATAGCGCTCTCCGTACAACAATTTGATTCTGTCATCAACATTCCGTATACCGATCCCGGAGAATAATTGTCGTTTGTGCTTCGAGGCTGGCAGCTGTTCTTCTTTCATCAAATTCGGATCAAGGTCCATCCCATCACCATTATCTACAACTTCGCATACAAGCTGATCTTCCTGAACGGCGATCATGATCAGAATTCTTCCCTCATCTTTAAGATTGAATGCATGAAAGAACGCGTTTTCGATAAAAGGCTGCAGAATTAGCTTTGGCATATGATAATCCAAGCTTTCAGGCTCCACAAAATAATTGACGCGAATCTTTTCACCGTACCTTACATGATTGATATACACATAATGCTTCAGCGATTCTAATTCCTGACTAACAGGTATAGTGGATTGAATATCACTGACAGTGTTTTGCAGGAGTGAGATTAGCGAATTTATTGTTCCAGCTGCTTTTTCCTTGTTGCCCTGTTGCACCAGAAATTTGATAGAAGCCAGCGTATTATATAAAAAATGTGGATTGATCTGCATTTGAAGGGCGGCCAGCTCCGCATTACGCTGCTGCTTCTGGGTCTCCATCAACCGATCAACATAATCATGTAGGGAATCAAGCATAAAATTGAAGGCATTTCCTAGCTCCTTAACTTCATAACTACTAGTGGCGACATCCACATGATTATCAAATCCCCCCTTAGGAATACTCGACATCTGTTCAACGAGTACACGCAGGGACTTCGTCATTTTCCTGGTAATTAAAAATACAATAATAAGCGAAATGGCTACGATAGCCATGATCGTCAACGACACTGCTTTAGCATTTACCATCTGACCCGTTACAGCTTTCTTATCGATCAGATTCACCAAATAAACATCAAATTCAGGCAAGTATTCCGAGAATACTACCCGTTCATTCCCCATCACATAGACAGATTCTCCATTGTCTCCTGTGCTCTGTTCATCAACTACTTCATGAAGCAGCTGTTGATCGGTCAGCCCAATCAGCTCTGTCCTGTTGCTGGATACAATTTGCCCTTTTGCATTCAGCAAAACAACATCATTACCTTCACTCGTAAAATTGGCATAGAAGGCCTTAAAATCGCTATCACGAATTGCAATGTACATAGTGCCATAGATACGGCCGGTCGAATGATCAAATAGAGCTTTAGAAGCCACTAACAGGATCTCTTTCTTTTTGGTTTGACCATCCTCTTTTTGATAAAGCTGGTACAGAATTTGCTGTGGATGGGCCACTGTCGCTTTCGTAATCGGGTGGTTCTTCAGTTCATCAGCAGTAGCAGACCAATACCAAGGATCGGTTGAATAACTTCTGCCATTCGCACCTACAATCATAATACCCACATCAAAGGCACTCAGGTTGGAGCGGACTGCACGCATGCTTTCTGTCATCTGGTAGGTTTTGATAGCAAGCGTCAATGAATCCGTCTCTCCCCCGGACAAATAGCTGCGGATGGCACCATTCTGAGCTGTCATTGTAGCACCCGTAGCTACAACGTTGTTGTAGGACTCCAAGTTTGTCTTCATCTGGTTCAGTAGTTTGCCATTCGTTATGCTGAAGGTCTTTAAGAATAAATTTTCTGACATACGGATGGTAATAGACAAAGTCAGAAGGGATACGGCAACAATGCTTATGAGGGTCACAAGAAAAAGCTTGAGAAATAAGCCCTGTTTTCTAATCTTGTTGATGATTGTTCCAATCATGGTCGCTCTACGTCCCGTCTTCGGTACTGGCTCGGAGAAATGCCAGCCTGCTTCTTAAACACTTTAGTGAAATAACTCTGATCCGAATAGCCCACACTAGCGCTAATATCAGAAATTGTTTTTTCCGTTGTCACGAGTAACTCCATGGCTTTCTCCAAACGGACTTTGTTCAGATATTCATTAAATCCTTCACCATTCTGAGCTGTGAAATGGCTCGATAAATAAGAAGCGTTGAAATGAAACTGCCGCGCAACCCCAGTCAACGTGATGGGATCAGCGTAATGATCCTGAATGTATTCAAGCAAGCGGGTCATATTTGGATTGATCGTTAGGTTCGTCTCACCAATCGCACGTTCAGCTTCGCGAATAAAAGCTTCAGCAACAGCGATTGCATCTCCGGCATACATCGCTTCATCTATTTTTCGAAAGAAGTCGTATTTGGATTCCTCCAAGCCTCCGGTCTCATACTTCATTTTTCCAAGTGTGGTCGCTACGTTAAATATAAAATTCCCCAATAACGATTTGAATTCGAAAATATCGGTCCGATAATCCATCGAACGGAGATGAACATATTCCAGAAATCCAGTGAATGCCTTCTGGTATTGCTTACGTTTCAGTTGTTCCATTAATTCGCCCATATCATATTCCTGATATGCACTCGGAAGGCTGGGCAAATGATCATTTTCAATTAAGCTTCGATCCGGCAAGTAGAAACTGTATCGTATAAGCTTTAAATAATTGTCTCGATAAATCTCCCCCAGCTTATTAAAATCCGTAAAGCTTTGACTGATAACGAAATGTGTTTCTCTCGCCCAATGGTCCATCTCCGAGACTAGATATCGGAGCTCTATAACAAGCTCGTCCCACTGTTCCGGCTTTGCATTAAGCAAATATATAACCGAATCATTGACAAACTTCAGCCGAATAAACACTGTATCGCCCAAAGGGAGCTTACTAAGCCCTTTTTCTATTTTTTGTGTGAAAGTTAACCTATCCCCAGAATCTTTAATATGTTTCATATCCGCTCCGAAAAACGCGAATAGTGTGTGTGGAAACTTTGCATGAAGCAAAGCAGACTCAAGCCCAGACTCATATCCGGTCATAAGCTTCTCGATAACTAGCAAAACTTGCTTTTCCCCAGGATCCTTTCCTTGATCGGTCATCTCCATCCCTACCAATTTAGCAGTGGTTTTATTTAGGATGGTTAACAGATAATCAGCTTCCAACTTTGGCTTCAGAATGTAGTCCGCTACACCACTTTGAAATGTGGATCGGACATAATCATATTCACTGAAACTACTTAAGACGATTACTTCAATATGAGGGTATTTCTCCTTAACGATCTTGACCAGTTTCTCCCCGCCCATTATTGGCATAACAATATCTGTAATGATCACATGAGGATTAACCTCATCCATCATATTTAGTGCTTCAAGACCGTTAGCAGCCTCACCAACAATTCGATACCCTTCATTTTCCCAATCCAAAAGATGTTTGATTCCTTGTCTTACAAGCATCTCATCATCAACAATCATAATTTTGAATATTGGTTTCATTTCTTCCCCCTTGCAGCCCTGAGAATGATTATGCCTTTTTCCTTGAATTGAAAATCTCTTTGTAACCGTTTTCTTTTTATTCGTTAGTATACAATACATCCAACAAGGAGCAAGCTCCTGTACAAGTAAAGCCGTAAGCTTACTTAAAAATTGTTCATTCCAAATAATATGCCCCACCGACAAATATGGTCAACCTCTCATTTTCATTCTATGAAATATTCTTAAGTTAAGGACAAGAACTTCTACATGATAAAACAAAAAAAGCCGCGATAATTGCAGCTTCATTGTTAATGAAACAATAAGCCAAATAAATTATTTATTGGCTTATAGATAAAGATAATAAGAAACAGCGGACTGGGGATGTTCAATTTTAACAACGAGCAGAAGGTCGCGCCAAGACCCAAAATCCAAAAAATAAAATATACGCTAAGATCACGCACTCGGCGCTTTCGCATTAATTTAGGCAAATCAAGTGCCATACAACCTACAGCAATCACCAAGAATAACAGTACTAGCATTTGACTTCACTCCTTGATTTTTTCAAGAAAAGAATTATCTGTGAGACCCACGCGGTTAATAACTGCTGAGGCTTTGTAATGGATGCGCAATGATTTAAGGTAATCGTCACCCTTTTGTTGCTGCAGCTTTGCCCAAGCTTTAGGGCTGGCATGGTAGATCGATTGTCCGAATCCCATAATATCAACATTGAAACGATCATTTACATGCTCCACAGTTTTTTGCATCCGCTCTATAATCCGCTCCTCTGTTTCCTTTTCCAAACGTTTTATAGTGCTTTCCGATTCCAAATTTTCTACACTTTGCACTTCTTCAATATTGCAAAGCGTCTTAACACTAAGGTAAATATGCGGCTCCCCATTAATGATTTTCACTTTGCGTTTAGTTGTAGCCTGGATCGCTTCGATTACTATGGGCTTTCCGTCTTCCCCTGCGATCGAGCCAGAATGTGCGGTTACCTTATCGTTGATATAATTGTAACCAATCGTTTCTCCCTCGTTTAGCCAACCGATCAACTTGTCTTTTTTGAACACAGCTACAGTATGGTATTCCAATCTTGCCTTAGGCATTGTTCGCTCTACATTGCTTTTGTCTTCTCCATCTTTGGGATCTCCTATAATTTTCACTCCGGTTAGCACAGGATTCTCACCTTCAGACAATAAATTCTCAATAAAATCATCCAGCGTGACAGCGACTGTTTTTGCTGAATCTTTATAAGAATTATCCAAAGAGCTAAATAATTTGTTCGCTGGTAATTTATCCATAGGTGTAAGGACATTCAAGACATTGCTGGCGGTTGTATCTCTGGCAACCATAACGTAGAAATCCATCCGGGGTTCCCGACTTCTTTTAAATACATCGAGTATCTCACCCACTCCGGTGCGGGCAAGCTCCTCCCCAATCACCAACACCCGGATATGACCGAGATAACTTGACCTAGAGCTATCCAGATTCAGCTTACGCAGCGCATCATAAAACGTAGGTACAGTAAATTTATATACAACCACTGGGACTCCACTGCCTCCCCCTCCTCCATTCGTTTGGGAGGAAATCGCAGATGGAATAACGACCTGCATCGAAACGGTATAACCTTTTTCTGCCTTGTCAATCCCTATCCCCAAGACAAAAGCTATCTCATTCAGCTCATTTCTTTCCCAACAGCCGCTTAGCACTAACGTAAATTGGAGATCTATCATTAATCGAAGAACGCCTCTAACTAATTTTTTATTCATTTGGTTGGTTCCTTATCACTGGATGTGCTTTGACGAAACAGGTTCTGCGTCTTATTCTCAGCAGGCCTTGTCTTTAAAAACGGCCACGGAAAGCGAAAAATAGAGTCTTTTAAATCTTTGGAATTATACGGTCCGAGCGGACTCATATAAGGCATTCCGAAAGAACGCAGACTCGACAAATGCAATACGATGATGAAAATACCGAAGAGAATTCCATATAATCCGATAAATCCGGCCAAAGCTATAAGCACAAAACGGATCATCCGCGCAGCTATAGACATTCCTGTCTCCGGAATAACAAAACTAGAAATGGCTGTTAGCGATACAATAATGACCATTGCGGATGAAATAAAACCCGCTGCTACCGCGGCTTGTCCAATCACCAACGTTCCGACAATGGAAATCGCCTGACCAATATTTTTGGGTATCCGCACCCCGGCTTCCCGCAAAATCTCATAAGTCATTTCCATGATCAGCGCCTCAACAAAAGCAGGAAAAGGAACACTCTCCCGCTGGGCAGCTAAACTGATTACAAGATTGGTCGGTATCATCTCCTGGTGATAGGTAGTAATCGCAACATACAATGAAGGGGCAAGCAAAGTAATAAAAAATGAAATAAAACGAACTAATCTCAGCAATGTTCCAATATCGGCCCTTTGGTAATAATCCTCAGCTGACTGGAAAAATGCCACAAAAAATGTGGGCACCAGCAGTACAAAAGGAGTTCCATCAACAAGAATGGCCACTTTTCCTTCCAAAATACCCGCTGCAATCGTATCCGGACGATCACTGTTGTATACGGTAGGAAAAGGTGTAACTGCCGTCTCTTGAATAAACTCTTCAATATATCCACTCTCGAGAATACTGTCCGTATCTATTTTATTCAGACGGCGCTTTACCTCCTGCACCAGTTCCTTATTGGCGATGTTACTTAGATACATAATGGATACGCTGGTTTGAGTCACCCTTCCGATCTGAACGGTTTCCAGCCATAAATGGCTATCTTTGATTTTTCGCCGAACCAGTGCCGTATTCGTCCGTAAATTCTCAGTGAATCCTTCCATTGGACCCCGAACAACCGACTGTGAGCTAGGCTCCCCTACATTACGATCTTCCCAGCCTGGTAAGCCGATCCGCAGAGCACTGGATAACCCGTCAAGCAGCAGCATTATATTACCGGACAATAAATGATGAATAAATTGGCTGTAATCGTCAATGACGGCTATATCGCCGGCTATTAATATCTGTTTCTTAATCATCTCAAACTTCTGCTCGGGAGAAAGCCCCCTCAGCTGTTCGTAAGGAATGTGTTCCTGCAAGGAATACAAAATTGAATTATGCAGCACCTGAGTATCCACAAGACCATCTATGTAAATCAAAGAAATATGAGTGTTCTCTTCTATCTGCAACTCTTTTATCACTACATCAGAGCTTTCACCCATCAATTGGTACAAATTAGCAATATTAACTTCCAACCGGCTTGATAATGTACCAATCTCCGTATCTTTCATGATGCAGCCTCCACTTCTCCATAGATAGATGAGTATAGTTTGATGTTAATTATGATAATTATTCCTTCGGATTAAAAAATCGGGATGGCATAATTCTGGTAACTACAACCATACTAAAACTAGTCCAATAAATTTGAGGGGGTATATGAGTTTGGAGAAAGATCGAATTAGTACCAATCAAATGATTATACTCGGGCTATTCACATTTATTGGGGATATGGCGCTTGTGTATCCGGCGTTAATGATATCAGGAGCGAAACAAGATGCATGGATTGCTGCTTTGATTAGTATTCCCTTGGGTCTAGTGACCATAAAACTGTTACTCTGCTTAGCAGACCTTGAACCCAACAAGAATATTATCGAGCTTAGCCTACAAATTTTAGGGAAATGGGTCGGAACTGCTGTGGCCTTATTCTATTTAGGGTTCTTCCTGATTGCTGCCTCCACCTACATAAGAGAAATTGAAGATTTCATGTGTACACAGATTTACGAGAAAACACCCGGTGGGGTTATTCGTTTCATGGCCATTTTCCTGCTGGTATATGGGGTACGACTTGGCCTAGAAACATTGGGCCGGGCAGCTCAGCTTTTTTTCCCTTTATTTGCAGTTTTTTTGATCGGTCTGCTGCTCCTGCTGACCCCCGATGTCAAAATGGAACGTTTATACCCCATCTTGAACACACCAGTACCGGACATGCTTCATACTTTGATGTATGGTGTTTTTTATCCTTTTGGCGAATTGTGCGTGTTTCTAATGATATATCCTTATGCTCAGAAAAATAGCAAAACAAGCCGGGATATTTTCATAGCCTTGATCATCGGAGCTCTGGGCCTTAACCTCATCTTATTGTTTTCCCTTACCGTTCTAGGTGTTTACGCTTCTGAACATCAATTTTATGCCGCTTATATTCTTGCTCAAAAAATTAATATTGCTAATTCTCTGCAACGTATTGAAGCGCTTATGGCTACAGCATGGATTATCAGCACGTACTTCAAAACAGCAGTTTATTACTATGCTTTAACCTTAGGTACAGCCCAATTATTTAAACTCAAAAGCCACCGTCCTCTGATCATACCTACTGGATTTTTGCTATTCGGTATGTCACAACTGATTGCCAAAGACATCATTTTCTATGTAAAGGAGATCCCCGCCTACTGGGTAGATTGGGATTTCACCTGTGCATTTGTTCTGCCGCTTATGTTGCTAATTGTGTATCAATTTAAGAAACGCCGTGCTTCTAAGGTTTAAACGACATTAGATTATGGACAAGTGAAATTAAGATTGTAGATACGAATCCCGCTTAATGATCTAATTACGCTCCGCTAAAATAATTGGGGAATTTCTCCCTGAAATTTCTGGGATTTTCGTTCATTAGACTAATGATCAGGGAAAACCTCCCTAAATTTCAGCTGATTCGTTAGCAATTAAAGAAATTCCCCTTATTATTAGGGAGGAATTCCCTAAATTCGTTCATTTAGAGCGAATATTGGTTATTTCCAGGGATTTTTTCCCTGCTATGAACGAATTAGTCAATTCCCCTGTTTTCCCCTTTAACTAGAGGGTTTTCAATCCCTTGGGCACAGAGACAAAATGCGAGTCGTCGGCTGGCAATCTGCTATCCGTGGGTTGGTTACCACATATTATGCCTACGTCGAAGGAGCTTCCGTAAACTAATTTCGCACGTTAGATCAGGGATCCTGTGCACAGGGAATTCACGGATTCTCCTCGAACCTTTCTCTTTGTCTCCATGCCCCAAGGATTCAAATCTTTTGGGTATGTTTTTATTTTTTTTCGTTTCACCTACGCCATTTTTCGTTCTGCCTCTACCGCAATCGACCAGATAAATCCAATTAACTCACGACCCACTGCTGCCATGGTTAAATTTCGGTGTTTCCCGCGTCTGACTAATTTTAAATACTTGCTGTGTAACCGTTCTTGGGCTTTCCACGACGTTTCATGGACATGAATACTCTGGCCCTCAAGACGCACTGCTAAATCTCCCTTGACGGCAGGGCGGTGACGGTAACTCCATGCGGACTCCACCAGTGCGCGCCGCACTCCGGAATTTCCGACTTTTGTAAGACTCCCTCTTTTGGTACTTGCTCCCGAGGAATATTCCCGTGGCACGAGTCCCAGGTAACTCATGAGCTGAGCCGGTGAACGAAAACGTTCGAAATTTCCAATCTCGACAACTAAAGTCATAGCTGTCAGCAGGGCGATTCCCCTCAGGCCTTGCAACGCTTGAATGACAGGTGCGTAAGGGCAGATCTGTGCTTCTTCTCGCATTGCGGCTTCAAGTCGCTTGATTCGCTCCTCCACTTCCCGGAGCTGTTGCAGGGATTCGGTAAATACCCGTTCTTGAGCTACATTATTAAACTTCAGCATAGAGAGCCATTCCCGGTACCTTTTGGTCCAGCGTTTTTTCATACCCTCTGGCTTGTGAATTTGGTGGCGCAATAGAAAATGAATGAGCCGTTGCCGAGCCCGATGTAGGTCTTGCCTAGCATCTTCTCGTGCACGAATGAGATCTCGTAAAGCTTCGAGTTCTGGCGTTGGCACATAGATCGCAGTCAATTCTCCAGCCCGGTGTAACTGAGCCAGTTTTTCTGCATCCCGTCGGTCGGTTTTTATGGCATCTCCGGGACGCTGTGGCATACGCGAAGGTGCAATTACCACACAGGAAATTCCCATCTTCGTCAACCAGCGGTATAAGTCGTACCCCGTAGGCCCGGCTTCATAGCAGACCTCCAGTGTAATCCCTGAACCTTTGAGTTTCCGAATCATTCGAGCCACTGCATCTGGGGTATGGGGGATGGCTCCATAATATCGTGCGGGTTCCCGACCCTCATCTGCAATCGCCACCGCAATTTTTTCTTTAGACACATCCAAACCGACGTATTTTATGGTATTCTTCATAGTAACAGCTCCTTTCGCATGTAGCTCTGTAATGGTTGTCCTTTTAACTTCCATTTTAACCTACGGTGTGCGAAACAGGGGCTGCCTTTCGTTCATCATAACTAATTAGTTTTAGGCCGGCTTCGCACACTCATAAACGCAGACAACACAAACGGCCCCCGCATACTGCTTATCGCACCGTCCAATAGATATCGTCCCCAACAGGTATCACACAAAATGAATATTCCGCCGCCCAACCTAATGGCATAGAATACTTTGTGTGCGTAGCCCATAGTCTATTGGCTACAGCAAGAATCCGCTTATAGCCTTTTTACTAAAAAGAAGCTGCCTCATAAGTAGTATTCACTACTTTTGAGACAGCCTCTTTATTCATAAGTTTCTTGTATGAAGTAAATCTATTCCTTCTTATCCAAAGAAATCGAGGACGGAGTTACATCACTGACAGGTTCTTTTGCCACTTCAAAAGTGGATCCGCAGGCCGGACAAAAGCGTGCCTCGATCGCCACATTCCCACCGCATGCTTTGCAATGCTTTACATCGGACAACTCAGCAATTTGCTGAAGGTTCGTCTCAATCTCAGCCTTCAATTCGAGAATACGATTGATATTAGTCTCGATTTGCTCACTTGGCAGTGGTCCTGCACCTTGAGTTACGGCTTCAAATAACAGTTTGCCCATAACCTGATACTGCTGGTCAATATCATTTTGCTTACCGTTATTTTGCAGCTTCAACCGGTTAATCTCCACCACTGTTTTTGCTTTATTCCCAGCCTCGCTTACCCCTGCTTTTACTTTGTTAAAAAAACTCATATTCAGCCCCCAATTCCGTAGTAGTCATATATAAGCATATTTCGACACCGCCAGAAGTATTCCTTTCTTTATTGTACCTAACTTCGTCCATGGTTTGTAGCCTATAACCGATTTACTAACCCTTTCCCCGCCTTCCTGCGGGAACGAACCTCGACTCAGGTCTGGTATACAAAACCGCCTCCAGGCCGTTTTTTCGCATGCAAAAAGACATTAGAATGAGTACATAAGCAAACGGGTTGCAGGATTCAATAACAATCACACCCATACGAGAGGAAGAAAACAATAAATGAAAAAATTATATCGTTCCCAAAGTGATCAGAAGATAAGTGGCTTGTGCGGAGGTCTTGCTCGTTGGTCTGGTATTGATGCTACAGTAATCCGTCTCGTTGCTGTTGCCGCAGCATTGTTCAGCTTCGGAACAGTACTTATCTTCTACGTCATCGCTAGTATCATCGTTCCTAAAGAACCTTTTAACAGCTTTTCAGATGGACATGATTTCTATTAATAAATCGTCGTTTAATACAAACTAACCCTAATCCAACCATAAAAAAGGAGAGATAGAACATGAGTCTATTAAAAAGAATTTCCACAATTACTAAAGCAGCCCTACACGAAGGTTTAAACAAATTAGAAAACCCGGTGTTGCTGACAGGTCAGTATTTACGTGATCTTGAAAATGATATCGCTAAGGCGGAACGCAATGAGCGTGATCTGCAAGTTACAGCAAGTGTGTTGGAACGCCGTAAGCAAGAATATACTCAGTTAGTAGAGCAAAGTGAAGCCGAAGCCGTTCAAGCAGTTGAACAAGGAAATGAAGAAAGAGCTCGTCTGGCACTCATAGCCAAGTTACGGTACGTAGAACAGTTGGAAGAGTCCATAAATAGCCAAGTACAAACTAAGCAATCCCTTGCAGAGCTTGAGATCAATATCGCTAGAGCAAAAGAAGAGCGTGAACATCTCAAAGCGAAAAGAACTGAACTTATCGCTCGCGCTCAACAAGCGACAGAAACACTCAACTCTGCTCCACGTTCTTCTACGAAAGGTCTAAATGTAGGATCAGCTTCACAAGGTTTCGAACGAATGGAAGAAAAGATTTTCGAGTGGGAAGCATTGGCGGAAAACTCCAAAAATAAATTCAATATAGGCACAGGAATAAGTCCTTCCATCGATCCTAACCTGCGTAGCGCCGTTGACATCGAAATCGAGCGAATCCGCAACCGTAAAACCAACACTGAAGTAAACACTGAGAAAAAATAAATAGGACAACAAGCCTCTTACTACTCAGCTATTGAGCTGAATAAGGGGCTTGTTTTTTACTTCTTTTCATCCCGCGAATCCATTTTTTCGTTTCTGGATCCACACGATAAGACTCAGTGATTTTCTGCAAAGCTTTGTTGTAAGTGAAATCATCTAAGCTGTTGTTTCTCAAATAACTCATCGTAGGCTCTGGCAATTTCACATAACAAATCGAAAGCGCCCAAGAAACCGCCATTTTTACATAATAGCCTTCATGACTGACCTTATCGAGCAATTGTAAAATCCGGCTGATATACGCCTCTTCAATAAAGAAATTAAGCATCATTACCACAGCAAAACGGATTTCATATTCTTGATCTGACAATAGGTAAGGCATTATAAACTCCCACACCCGTTCTTTATTCTTTACGGTAAACTTCAGGCCTGTGCAAAAGCTATCGCATACGGACCAGTTATCAATTCTGGGAATAAAGTCTGCGATATAACGTAGGATTTCTTCAAGATCTGTCTTCACGTAGCCAAGCACCATACCTTGCAGCATCACTTCTTCAAAATAATCTGTCTCGGCATGCTCCAAATAGGCTCTCCAATCACCCTTTGCAATGATTTTAGCAAGCTTGCGCAATTCCGGTAGCCTGACGCCTATAACATTATCTATCGTCGGAATTAAGGCCGCAGAAAACTTTTGGTAGTCCACCTCTGCCAAATTCAATAGCTGTTCTCTTATTGTTTTTTCCATAGTAGTACTCCTTACCCGTCCATTATTCAAATGAAATTTCCCATAAATATATAGAAGCCACAGAACCCAAAGGAGAATAGTTTAGCCGGTATTGTTCAAATTGATCTTTGGTAAGCTTATCAAGTCCATACAGCTTCATCATCCCCCGACGAATCGCAATATCTCCCCAGCTGACCACATCCCGTCGTTCCATAGAATGGATTAACATCATTTCTGCCGTCCACTTGCCAATGCCCTTTAACGTCATAAGTTTTTGTATAACCTCTTGATCTGATAACCCAGGCAATTCCTCCAGCTTAAAATCACCCTGAGCGACCAAATTGGAAATCTCATGGATACATAGTGCCTTTTTCATCGTCATCCCACAGCTTTGAATCTCATCCGCCGTATGTAACGCTAACTGCTGCGGAGTGATGTCTCTGAACTGAGCCAACATTCTGTTCCAAATGGTCCGAACCGCTTTTACTGAAATAAGCTGTCCTACTATAGCATAGATAAGCGCAGTAAAAAGATCCGGTATAATTACACGTTCCACTCTGCCCATCCGTGCCATAGCTGCGCCAAGTACTGGATCCACACTTCGGAGATAATCTATGTCTTCTTGCCCATAATCAAAAAACTTAGTAATTACGCTGCTCAAAGTGTTTCCTCCCGTATCTGATAGTGATGACCCTAATCCTAATATACAATACCTATTTGGCAGTGTACGGATTGTTGAATAGAATAGCAAGATAGCGAAACTGGAAAAAGCCATAACATCCCTAAGATAGGTGGTTATGGCTTATTGTAGCGCATAGGCTTATTCATTCTGAATAATGTATTTTTATGCTCGCAGGATTCTTTTTTCTTTCGCTGCCCTTAGCCACATGGGGAATTCATTCAGTAGCTGATCATACAGATCTTCATCAGTCACCTTTTCAATTTGGTCCAGATGAATAAAATTGGCGTTATCCACCAAACGTCCCTTCATCGTATCAAGTTGCTTCAATACTTCAAAATCCGAGTTACCGATTCCGACAAACTGCCAAAAAATTGGTTGGACCGAAGCAGCCATAATCACATTTTTAGTGGATTTCACTACACCACCATCGTTAATAAATATGATAAATACCGGTGTAGAATCGGGTTCTTCCTCCGTATATTTTTTAATGATATCCTCCATTACTGGCGGTTCATTATTGCGGCCAAACTTATGAATGGTACGATTATTTAAAATATGTGTAAACACATATCTTCCTAAATCCTGCTCTGTCACAGGTGGCAGCCGGCTAAACTCCGTATCGTACACCCACACATCTAACGATTGGTTATCATCAAATTTGCAGGCAACGGCTAATATACGCTCAACTACTTCTTGAACGGTTCCATTATTATAAAGATTTCTCATAGATCCTGTAATATCCAGGACAACGCCTACCCTTGCGATGACTCCTGTCAGATTCTTTTTTTCTAAGGTGATCTGAACAATTTTTTTACGTAAATCAATAGAGGACAGTACATTCTTCTCTTCATAACGGATCGTCTCTAAAGGTAAGGTTAACTCAGCTGTGGCCGCTACCTCAAGGTTTCCTTCGTCTTCTTCAATAACGAGCCCATAGTTTGTACATAAAGCAGCCAATCCTCCCTCAAAGCCACTTCCAATTGCACTGAATTTCCACTCTGAACCATAGCGATATAGCTCTCCAACCACAATAGCTGTCTCCGTCGACAGGTCAGAGCCATACTCGAAAACGAATAATTCCTCACCGCTAGCAGCATCCACTAAGCGCAGATAAGGAGAGGTTACTTGCTTCATAGAGTGTCCTAATTTTTCTCCTTCATAGATCGTTAAAGTTAAAGCTATTCTAGTAATATCCTTAGGAAGTCGAGAAAGCGTAATGGCGATAGCTTCTTTATCCCCTTGTTGTAAGACAGAATGAGTTACAGCTTCGTCTATAGACAACGGATTGCCATAAAAGATAAAGTTCTCATCGCGTTCGCAACGGTTCTGTTCTGACAGTAAAAAAGCAGCAGAGTCTATGCCAATCCTAATATCAGCAGTCATCCACCCAAATTTCAGCAAAAGCTTGTTCACGTTTCTCCCTTTCGTAATATCCACCTTTTGCCCCTTTATAAGCCGCACTCTACCATCTCCTTATTTTTACTGAACAGCTCATTGTGATTCACTAGATTGTATTTATCATTTTACTACTTTAATATGAAACGTATATATGATAGATAAGGAGCTTTACGAATGGACTTTATAGCAATTGACTTTGAGACCGCGAACTCCAGTCGATCCAGCGCATGTGCCTTGGGACTTGTGGAAGTTAAAGCTGGAAATATAACCGCAGAGCATTCTTGGCTAATTGACCCGCAGCAGCGGTTTGATGGCATGAACATTTCGATACACGGCATCACACCATCAATGGTAATCGGCCAACCTACTTTTCAAGAGCTATGGCCCACCGTTGAACCTTTACTACACGGACAAATCGTCGTGGCGCATAATGCTGCTTTTGATATGAGCGTCCTGCGTTATTGTCTCGATGGAATGTCCCTGAGCTACCCAAGCTTTCAATACTTATGTACCTATTTATTAGGCAAAAAAATGCTGCCCGACCTGCCCTCCCATAAACTTAATGTAGTCTCCGATTTTTTCGGCATTACGCTAAAGCACCATGATGCCTTGGATGACGCACGCGCAGCCGCTGCAATTCTAGTAAAACTTATGGAGCAGGAGGAGCACTATGATCCTCTATTGCTCTCTGCCAGTCAAGGATATACTAGCGGAACGATATTTGCCGGTGGGTATACCCCATTTTCGACTCGCGCGAAAAAGCCTGTTAAGAAACAAGGCACTAAACATAAACCCTCCATTTATAGCAGCCGCGCCACTTTGTCGAAATAATCAAGAACATTAAAAACCCCCAACCAGCTCTTTTCTGCTGATTGGGGGTTTGGTTTTACAGAACATCACTTAAATCTTCAAACGATACACAGCCTTATTCTCTAGACCTCTGATGAACGGTGTCCATTCCTCGGTCTCCGGTGTGGTATCCAAAGCATCCTCCACCATTTGCAGCTTCGCATCCATCGCATCGATATGATGCAGAGCGACTGCCTCAGCTGTCTGTGGCTGAACAGGACTCCCCCATTCGCCCAGATTATGATGTGACAATACGAGATGCTGTAACGCCATAACCTTTTCCGAATTCAAATCAATATCTAAGCGGATAGCCGCTTCCGTGATCCAATTAGACGCCATCGAGATATGGCCAATTAATTTGCCCTGAACGCTATATTCCGAGACAATCCCAAGCTGGGAGACCATCTCCTCCGGCTTCGCGATATCATGCAGAATGATCCCGGCCTTCATTAGATCTGGATTCAAGAACGGACGCTGCTTGCACAGAAAATCACCGATTTCCAGCATACGCACCATATGATAAGCAAGTCCGGCAAAATAAGCATGATGATGTGTTTTGGCTGCCGGATAATGCATCAATTTCTCTTCCACTTTACCCACACAAAAAGAGACAATTGAAGCAATTTCCGGATCCGAAATACTTGCCATAACCCCTTTAATCGTATGAATAAGGTCTACTGGACGAATTGGGGCAGAACGGATGAAATCCGTAAGTGCAACGCCATCCTCATCGTTAACCAACCTGATTTTAGTAATTTTTATTTGTAATTTCTCACGATAAGTATGAGCAATCCCGCGTACCTTCACAAGCGCCATAGGAAAAAAAGTTTCTTTATCAGTTGTGCTGGCATCCCAATATTTCGCGGATAATTGTCCAGTGGAATCCCCCAGGACGATGTCAAAATAATCTTTTGGAGGAGTGCCGTTCGTTTGTTTAATTGCCAGCTCTCTTAAAAGATAAAAGCCAACAAATTCATCTTGTGGAGCGAGCTGTTTAATTTGTGTCATGTTGGAGCCTCCTATTAATAACAGGCTTTCGGCCTGCTCTCTATATTAAACTTTAGACACTCACCTCCAAAATCCCTTTAAATCACTATACGATCTATTTTCATATTTATGTACAAGCCAAGAATATTTGAAAAAGGAGGCTACTCCCCGGCCATATTCTGGCACTGGAATATCCTCCTTTTATTATAAAACGATAATTATTTACCAGCCGATTCAAGTGCTGATTTAATAGCTTCTACCGCTTTAGCGGATATTTCTTTCTCTGCATCATTTTTTCCGAAGACTGCTGGACGGTAACCATATTTGTGCAGGCTATATCCGGTCGATGTCGACTCGATTTCACCTTTCACTGCCAGCTCCGCGTCCGTTAACTGATTGATTGTTCTTACACTTCCGTTTTTATCCAAATAATAAACAAGCATTTTGACAGGAACACCGTACTCTACATTCACCATAACATTTACAAGCTTATCGGCACTTACACCAATGAAGATTCCATCGAAATAAGCCGCTTTATTAGCTTCTACAACCTCAGCTTTTCCGTATGCTCTATCCACCGCAGTCTTTAAAGCCACGCTGCTGCTAGTTGCACCGGACACAGCATCTACTTCCTGCACGCCTTCTCTAGTACCTGCTGCGAGGAAGCTAGCCGTCAACTGAGGAATTGCTTTTACCACCTCAGGGTAAGCAGCGTTCCCTCTATCTACAAGGTTCATTCCTACACGATACAATGCTACATTTACGATTTTGCCGTTACGCAGGGTAACGTCCGCTCTGTTCGTTCCTTTATCATAAGCATCACCAAATGCAGTAAAGGTTCCGTCTTTATAGGTTCCTTGGACTTTGGATGCATTGGTCAAAGCATCTGTCAGTGCTGCTTTAGCTGCTGCCGACAATGCTTCTTGGCCTGTAATATCGGCCATTTGCACACCTTTTTCTAACAGCCCGGATGTGAGTGTAGCTACCCATCCTTTTTGTTCTGCACTCAGTTTATCGTCAGCAATCAGCTTGCCGTCAGCTCCAAACAGACTTACTTTAATGCCTGTTACCGCATCTGCATCAACATCAACTAGCAGCAGCACTTTAGATTGGTTATCTACTCCGGCAAATTTGCCGTCAAAATATTGACCTTCAGCAGGAACCTTCAGCGCCTTCTCAAATGCTCTTTCTACAGCTTGGTTCCAGCTGTGACTACTTTCCGTAGCTCCGGAAATTCCGTCAACCTTTTCATCATAGTTAGCGATATATGAACCATTCGCTAGCAGCTTAGCTGTCATAGGAGCATTTGCTTTTACTACTTCCGCATAAGCTGTTGCCCCTCTGTCAATCAGGTTGTTGCCAAGTCTAAACAGCTTCACATCAACCAACTTACCGTTGCGAATCACGATGTCAGCTCTTTCAACGCCAACACTTCTTGCCGTACCATAAGAGGAATAGAATCCGTCTACATAAGCAGATGTATTGTTGATTATTGCATTCTGCTCAGCATCCCAGAAAGCGTTAATCGCTGCTTTAAAGTCGGCTTCAAGACCTCCAGCAGGTTGTGCCTCTGTTCCTTTGGCCAGCAAGGCTGGAGCTATAGCTGCAACCGCTGCCGCTTGCTCAGCTGTGTAAGCTTTCTCCTCAATGAAATCACCAGCGCTGTTCATAGGATACACTTTAACATCTGTGAGCTTGTTGGATTCGTAGGTCGCAAATACAGAATATTTACCTGTAGGATCTACGCCCATATGAACTCCATCAAAGTAAACGGCATTTGTATCTTTCACTGTTAGAGCTCTTTCAAACGCTCTATCTACAGACAATTTCCAGCCATTACTGGAGCGGGTAGCTCCCGAAACAGCATCAACTGCCGCTGCTCCATCTCTTGTTTTGCCAAGCAATCTATCCTTCATCAATCCATAAGCTTGCCATAAAGCACTATAATTGTTACGGGCATCTCTATCAATCAGCTTAGGACTGGTTCTCAAAAGCTCAATGCTAGTAATTTTGCCATCTTTAATTTCGATCTTGGCACCTTCCGTGCCTTTGGAGTATGCATCGCCATAAGCTACGTAAACTCCATCTTGGTATACGTTTTCATTAACTGTAACAGGCTTTGCTGTAGCCACAGGCTTAACAGTTTCTGCTGGTACTACTGTCGCTGCTGGTGCAGCGGTTGCTTTTGGGGTTGCTACTGGTGCTGCTGTAGCTTTTGGGGTTGCTGCTGGTTTGGCTGTTGCCTTTGGCGTTGCTGTTGGTTTTGCCGTTGGCTTTGGCGTTGCTGTTGGTTTTGCTGTTGGCTTTGGTGTTGCTACTGGTTTTGCCGTTGCTTTTGGTGTTGCTGCTGGTTTTGCCGTTGGTTTTGCTGTTGGTTTTGCTGCCGGTGCATCCGCTTCTTCGGAGGCTGCCGATACTGCATCCACCTTCAAGTTTACAGCAGGCACATTAAGTGTGTAAGCAAACGGCGCTAACAATATAGCCGCGCTAACCGTTAAAGAAATTAGTTTTTTCAATGAAAATTCTCCTTTACCAAACCCCAGTGATATGTAGCTTTTTGTTAACCAAACCTTTTTCGTACGATGCGCCCCTTCTCTTCTTATGAAGCATAACTTCTCTCTTCATAAGAACTCATCCCCCCTCTCATGCTTTTGCACGCTCGATTTTCAATAAAAAAAATATCTTGAATCTATTTCATTTCTTCCTTTTAACACAAAGCTGCATAAAAGGTGAAATAATTCACATAAGTTATTATAAAAACACTTACACCCGTTTTCCATCAATTTCTGGTTTGATACTACCAGACCTTTCTGCGGTTCTTCTGTATCGAAAATCACACACCCTATAAGAAACATCACTATTTGCGATTAAAATTAATTTATACACGCAAAGTGATCTCAATAACTGTGCATTCAAGGTTAGCTATGCTATTTTAGAACGATCTCTTATATGGGAAAGGAGTTCTGTGCTTTGAGCAAACAGCCACCTATTGGAGTTATACTCGCCCAAATCGGCACCCCTACTGCACCAACTGCAAAAGCTGTACGGCCTTATCTGAAACGTTTTTTATCAGATCGCCGAATCATAGATTATTCTCCTCTGCTGTGGCAGCCTTTGCTGCGAGGCGTGATTCTGCGTTCACGTCCACGCCGGTCCGCTGAGCTGTACAGTCAAATATGGACAACCGAAGGATCACCACTGCTCCTTCATTCTTCAGCTCAGCAATCTGGATTGCAAGAACTGCTGGGTCCAAGGTATCAGGTAGAGCTTGGATTGGCTTATAGCGAACCCAGCATGGAGCAAGCGATGGCGAAATTCGACACGGCCGGAGTTACCCGAATTATCATTGTGCCGCTGTTTCCGCAATATTCGTCCACGACTACCGCATCCGTATTCGATCAGGCCAGCTTTGCAGCCTTAGGTCGCCAAAGCTCCACTGGACCTGTAACTAAACGTCTGATTCCGGCTCTAAGATTTATTGATGCCTACTATAATGAGCCCGGTTATATTTCAGCCTTGAAGTCACACCTGCTGCGTCAAATGGAGAATCTGAGCATAGAACCTGATTATTTTGTACTGACCTTCCATGGGATTCCCAAACGGTATGCGGATACCGGTGATCCTTATCCGCAGCAATGTATGGAAACCGCACGTCTTCTTGCTTCTGCTATGAATTGGGAGCCCGAACGCTGGCAGCTTAGTTTTCAATCACGTTTCGGGCGAGAAGAATGGGTAGGACCGTCTACAGCGGATGTTCTGGGAGAGCTTGCCGGACGAGGAATACGTAGACCTCTGATTTTTTCACCGGGTCTTGTGACCGATTGTCTGGAAACGCTGCATGAGCTAGCCATAGAAGGACGAGAACAATTCGAGGCTGGTGGAGGACAAGCAGAGGAATTTATGGCAATTCCCTGTTTGAATAACCATGAGGATTGGCTTGATTTTTTGGCTGAACTTGTAGAAAAAAATGCCCAAGGGTGGTAAAACAAAAACCGTCTTGTCCACAGATCATCTCTGTTGCAGACAAGACGGTTAGCTATATCAATTGTTAAGCATGAAGAATCGAAAGGATACTTATGCTGTAAGCTGCTTATATTTCGTAGTCAGTTCATGGAACCACTGCTTGTCCTGTAAGGTCAACGCAAAATCAATCAGCTCGGCAATCTCACTCGGCTGTAAATCTGCTGAGTCATTAAAGGATACTTCAGCCATAGCTGTAGCTGCGCCATTCCCATCCTCTGCGTAATCATAAGAAAAACATAACTTAATGTCACTTTCCAGAAATTCATTACGAAGGAAATATAATACCTCACACATTAACACAGGTCTAACATGATCATCAAAGACACATTCCATAACCTTTGCCCAATATTGCTGGTTGTTGAGGTGTAACTTATCATTAGTTAAGAGATATTTCTCACCCTGAAAATCGGTGACAAATCTCAGTTCAAGCGGCTTCATCTTAAAAATAGTAGCAATTTGCTTCATGCTAATATTCAAAATATCTTGCGTTTCTAGTCTGATCATCTCTCCATGCACCTCGTCCCTCTTAGTTGGGTTATTCGAAACCTGCCATTATCTATAATTCTTTATATGCCATTATTGTAAAATTAACTCCATTAATTCACTTTAATTTTATCTAATTTAACATTATTATCGTCACCTGACTATGCTTTATTTATATTTTTTTAGGATTTCGCTCAGAAAAATGTTTCATTCTCTAAAAATCTGTTTAATATTATTGTTCATTACAATAAGATGTATAAAGATTACGCATCATGTGAAGCTTTTACTTTCTTATATTTAAACAAAAAAAACTGTTCTGAATGGTCATTACGACCTCAGAACAGTTTTTCGCATTAGGATTATGCTTCAGTTAATTTACTTAAACAAACAGTGGCACTAACTGTATTCCCTCAGGTGAAATCCGCACGAGTCCTTTATCGGTGATACGTAACGTTGGGATAACCGCCAGAGCAAGCAGCGATAAAGTCATAAACGCGTAATTCAAAGTACAGCCGGCATCATACAACGCTTTGCTGATCGCAGCTGATTTCTCAGCAGCAATTTCAAATGGCTCTGTAGACATTAGGCCTGCAATGGCCAACGGGAATAACGTTTCTCCACTAGAAGTAATTACGGCAACCCCACCTTGAGCGTCCGCCACCGCATTCGCAGCTTTAGCCATTAACTCATTATCATTGCCGATGACGAGTACATTATGACTATCATGAGCAACAGTCATTGCGATAGCAGCCGGCTCTTTAAAACCGATGCCTTCCACAAAAGCCACTGATTTATTTCCTGTTCCTTTATGCCGTTCGAGCACAGCGATTTTACACAGACCCTCCACAGCATTTACATCCAACTGCCCTGCCACTACAGGTACCGAAACTATACGTTCAATGGTCTCTACATGATTTTCTCTTACTTTAATAACTCTTGCAGTAAGTTCACCTGTTTCAATTGGAGCCGCGATAATGAAATCTTCGGCGGTAGGACGCTGTGGCAAATGAACCGAAGCCAAAACTTCCTCTGGATAAGTGAATTTAGCAAGCTCTGCCGTCATCACACCATTTTCGGCAACTACTACACCCGCGGCAATCGTAAGTACCACGTGAACATCGGCCAAATTCCCGTCCAGCAGAATAATATCCGCAAAAGAACCTGGAGTAATAGATCCGATATCCTGAGACAACCCAAAACGCTCTGCTGTATTAATAGTTGCCATTTGGAAGGCTGTTACTGGTTTCACGCCTTGAGCAATCGCATGGCGAACAACGAAATCCATATGACCTTCGTCGCGTAACGATTCCGAGCTGCGGTCGTCAGTTACCAGCATCATGCGGCGCGGATCAAGTCCACGCTCTGTATGAGCGGTGATGGTCTTGGCAACATCATGCCAAGCCGAGCCCCGGCGCATTTTGGCATACATGCCCAGTCGAACGCGCTCAATCACATCGTCTGCTGTAACACACTCATGATCACCAGTCACCCCTGCCGCAGCATACACTGGCAGTCTCCAGTCGCTGGAAGGCCATGTGAAATGACCGTCAACAAATCTGCCTGCCCGCAGCGTAGCTTGAATCTCTCCAAGCATTTTCTCATCGCCGTAAACAACGCCAGGGAAATTCATCACTTCGCCCAGAGCAATCACATCTTTGCCCCAAGTAAAAGCTTCGGCAACTTCTTCAGGACCCATTGAGGCACCCGTTGTCTCGAATTCCGCACCTGCCGCAGGCACACAAGAAGCCACCTGCATGTAAGCAGCTAACGGCGTACCCCGCATCTCATCCAGCATCAATTGAATACCCTTCAGCCCGAATACATTAGCAATCTCATGCGCATCAAAGAAACCACCTGTTGTGCCAAGCGGCAAAACAGCGCGGGAAAATTCAGTAACGGTTAGCTGGGTGCTCTCAATATGGCAGTGGCCATCGAGCAATCCCGGAGCTATATACTTGCCGTTCGCATCAATAACTTGCGTTCCTTCGCCAATCATATGTGTCACATCTTTACCAACATAAGCAATTCGTACACCTTGAACACCAACAGACATTCCTTCTAGAATTTCACCAGAGCATACGTTGACCAGCTTTCCACCTGTAATTACCAGTGTTGCCGGTTTATCGCCTCTTGCCGTAGCCACAAGCTCAGGTACACAATCTGCTAAAGGCTTTCTTGTAAAAGTTGTCATCTTCATCTCTCCCCCGTTAGTATCCAAGTGTTGTCTTGATGTAGTGAATAGATCCGTAATCATAGAGGATTGCCTAACTATTAAGCCTAGGATAATATAGTTGCGCAGGTCTGTATTTGTAAGAAAAAACGGCTCAATCATCCCTGTAGATGATAGCCGTTTACTTATTCCCAAAGATTGTCCAAACCATCCGGACATGCCCCTGTTTTTACTCTCCCGCCATCCGCTCTATTCCAACGATTATCTTACTTTTGCCTCATATACGTCAAGTGCTGCCTGAACCCCAAACCCGCAAGGCCCCTTAAATCCATGACGCTGTAATGCGGCTTCCAGCGCTCCAAGCAGCCGCAACACGTTATTCTCACGACAGCTAAAACCCATCGTACCGATGCGCCAGATCCTTCCCTTTAACGGTCCAAAAGAACTGGCAATTTCAATTCCGAACCGCCCCAGCAGCAGCGAACGGACAGCTTCCCCATCTATCCCCTCAGGGATCAGCACACAGGTAACAACAGTAAGCTTGCAGGAAGGATCCCCGTATAGTTCTAAACCCATAGCTGTTAATCCAGCTACAAGTGCTTTTTCATGGAGGATATGTCTGGCGAATCTGGCATCCAGTCCTTCTTCAAGGGTAAGCCGCAAGCCCTCCCGCAGTGCATAAAGCATTGAGGTCATCTCTGTATGATGATTGAGACGTTGTGGACTCCAGTAATCCTGAAGCATGCCGAGATCGAAATAATTGCTGCGGACAAAAGATAAGTCACCTGGCTGGACATCACTTGTTCTAATCCCTCGTTCTACTCGTTTTCGGGTCATGAGCTTAGCTTCAGCACGATCATTATACGTTATCGGTGCCATTCCGGAAGGGACGGACAGACATTTCTGTGTACCGCCAACGACGGCATCCAACATCCAAGCATCTGTCTCGACAGGAAGGCCCCCAATGGTTGCAACTGCATCAACTATGAATAAAGCATCCATCCGGCGGCAAGCTCTACCGATTTCCGCGAGTGGCTGCACACGTCCTGTAGAGGTCTCCCCATGAACCATTGCCACCACATGTGGCTTAAAAGTCTCCATAGCTGCTATCACTTCATCCGGCTCAAACACACTCCCCCATGGCTTTTCCAGCACGAACACCTCAGCGCCACATCTTTCAGCAATCTCATGCAATAGATGTCCGAAGCGGCCAAAGATCGGAATCAGCACACGCTCACCCGGCAGGATCAAACTAACCATCACGGCTTCAATTCCAGAACGGGAGGTACCATCGATAGGGTAAGCCCATGAATTACGAGTAGCGAACAGCTCCTGCAGCATTTCCATCGTTTCATTCATAATAGAGGTGAACTCTGGATCAAACTGACCCAGCACCGGAAAAGACATCGCCCGCAGTACACGCGGATCTACCTCGACCGGACCCGGAGTCATAATACAGCGTTGGGACGGCGACAAATCTTCGTAACGCTTCATGATGATCCTCCCTTAAAAGTTCGGCGAACTCTTTTTAATAAGCTAACTCATATAACATCGCAGTCAGAACCTCAAGCCCAGCCGCGAGCTGCTCAGGGGAGGTATACTCTTCCGGAGAATGGCTGATGCCAGCTCGGCTTGGCACAAATATCATCGCAGTAGGGCAACGCGGCGCCAATAGCTGGGCATCATGTCCCGCTCCACTTACCATCGTGCGGTACGTCTTCCCCTGTTGGCGGCAGATATTTTCCAGCATTGCAGATAGCTTCATATCCATAGGCGCAGGGACTGTGTGGAGCACGGATGTAACCTCCAGAGTTACCCCACGTTTAACGGCAATTTCATTACATTCCGCAAGAAGCTTCTCACAGAAACGTTCCAATTCGTCCTCTTCACTATGGCGGATATCTAATGTAAAAAGAACCTCACCCGGGATCACATTTGGCGTATTCGGATTCACCTCAAGCTTACCCGAGGTTGCTACAAGAGGTTCACCAGCCGTTTTAGCAGAACTTTCAAGCACGTACAGCATTTCAACCGCACTAGCCAGTGCATCCTGCCGCATAAACATCGGTGTCGTGCCCGCATGATTAGCAATACCACTGACCTTGACCACATATCGTCTCTGGCCAACAATCCCCTGAACTACGCCTATCTGAGTGTCCGTCTTCTCCAGAATAATCCCCTGCTCGATGTGCAGTTCTACAAAAGCACCAATATCATTTCTGACTCCAGTCCGCTTAGAAGCTTTCTCCCCCGTTATGTCCTGTAAGAAGCTGGATTGTGCCATTGCTGCTTTTAACGTCACGCCCTCTGCATCCATACAGGTCTCGGCCTCGCTTCCGTCATACCTTTCCGTGACATGGCCCGAACCCCAATAAGCAAGCGGAAATCGGCTCCCCTCTTCTTCACAAAAAGATACGACCTCAAGCGTCCGCTGCGGCTGGCCAAAGTTCCTCTGCAAATCTTGAAACGCAATCATAGCCGCAGCGATCCCATAGGCACCATCATATTTTCCGCCATTGACTACAGTATCGATATGCGATCCGGTTAAAATAACCTTTTGCTGCGGATCGCGTCCACTCAATCGTCCATATACATTGCCAACCTTGTCTACGGAAACTTCTAAGCCGAGCCCAGCCATTTTTTCCTGCAAAAAAATCTGCGCCCGGCTCCATTCCTCCGTATATAGCAGTCTAGTAACTCCTGGCCCAGCTGTGCTGAATGCCGCCAGCTCCTCCAGCAGGTCCAGCAGTTTCTGAGTCGATGCTTGAACTCTAGAATCATTCATAGGCTGTACTGCTCCTTCCTAATTCGCAGCCACTGTCCACCCCCCTCACTGATCACTCCTTCTTCAGAGGTATAGATCACATTCCCGCGACAGATCGTAGCAACTACCTTGCAGGATAAAGTTCTTCCAATGTAGGGGCTGTGCTTGTGGCGATACAATAAATCCTCCGCAGTCAGCGTATAGGTTGTGCTTGGATTAAGCAGAACTAGATCGGCATCTAGACCTAGAGCTATAGCGCCTTTGCGATGCTCTATTCCAAAACGTTTTGCGGGTTGCCCTGCGAGTAGACTAGAAATTAATGTAACAGCCAACCCCCGCACATTCACGCCTTCATGGAACATAAGCTCCAGACTGCTCTGCGCACCCGAGATCCCACCCCACGCTGCAAAAAAAGACAAGTCCGGCTTCACCTTCAATTCCGTTGGACAGGGGGAATGATCCGAAGCAATCAAATCGATTTTGCCTTGGGCCAGCATCTCCCATAACTTCTCCTGCTCCACCGCACTTCGCAGCGGAGGCGCACACTTCGCCACAGGACCTAAAGCCTTCATATCATTTTCAGTGAGGACCAGATAATGTGGACAGGTTTCTGCCGAAACGTCCAGACCTCGAAGCTTAGCTTCATAGATTTTCTCAATGGCGGCGGCCGTGCTGATATGAACAAAATGCAACCGGCAGCCCGTTCGTTCACTGTACAGCAGCGCCCTGGACACTGCCTCCAGCTCTGCTTCAGCAGGGCGGCAAGCCGCAAAATCACTTGCACTGGTTCTGCCATTTCGCACTGCATCTGCGGTCAACACCGCCGTGATAGCCTCACTTTCTGCATGCAGCGCCAAAATCCCGCCCAGAGAAGCGATTCGCAGCATCCCTTGATAGAGTGTATCCTCATCCACTTCACGGAATCTGCCTTCGCCCTCCCCTCCAGGATTGGAGAGAAAGGCTTTAAACCCAGTGACACCAGAGGCTGCCAAAACTTCTAAATCATCCAGATTGCCGGGAACGAGCCCACCCCACAGCACATAATCAACGGCAGAGTTTCCAGCCGCAGCATCTACCTTTTGACGAAGTGCAGCCTCGTTCACAGTCGGTGGATTGCCGTTAAGCGGCATATCTGCATAGGTTGTGCAGCCGCCAGCTGCCAACGCCGCAGAACCGCTGCGAAAACCTTCCCAATGTCCAAACGTTGGTTCATTAAAGTGGACATGCATATCAATCATACCGGGGAGGACATAGAACCCATCTGCGTCGATGACTTTGGTTAGCGGCGCAAGCGAAAGTTCCTCTCCAAGTGCGACAATCTTACCCTCTGATACTGCAATATCCAGCTTGAGTACCTGATCGGGCAGCACTACATTCCCGTTCTTAATCACAAGTTCATAGGATTCCTTCATGAGCTGCCACCTCCTCCGGTCGTCAACTTTCTCCTAACTTCCCCGATACGTACTATATCCACCAGGAGCTACTAGCAAAGGTACATGGTAGTGTTGCATGGAGCTCTCTATATGAAAGCGAATAGGTATCTGTTCTAGAAAAAAAGACATCTCACGTTGAGTGTCTACTGAGCTTTCTGTTACTTCTATGCCAGCTGCTGACGCTTTGGCATCAGCTCTACGGTAGTAATCGCCAACCATAAACAGCAGTTCGTAACATCCAGCCTCCATTTCGTTTCCCTCCAGCAGCGGAGCATCCAGCCTCCCGTCACTGTTCGTGACTTCTTCACACAGAAGCTTGCTCATCCCATCCGTAAGCTTCCAGAGCTGAAGCGTCAGACCTGTAGCAGGAATCCCCCGCGACAGATCCAGCACATGGGTGGTAAGACGCCCGCTCATTACGCTGTCTCTCCGGCCAGATCTGCACGGCTGACAGAAAAGCCCTGAAAACCATAGGGTGGACGAGGTTCGGTGAAGACTCCACCTTTAGTTTCTTCAGGCTCAACAATGGTTTCCCAAGTCCGGTTATTGGACTCAAATGAAACGGTAGCCAGCTGTGGAAAACGGGACAATACGCGCAGCCCAATTTGATAAATCAACGATTGGATTGAAGGACTGTTCAGCTCATGAAAAGCGCTATGGGCGATATCGCGAACCTGCTCCGCAGCCACATATTGGCCTAAATCTCCATCCAGAGCATGCTCAACATCACTGTAGGTCCAGTTAATATTCAGAAAAATATAAAGCGGACGGTCAAAGCTCTCCGGCAATGTTGTATACTCATCACGGACGAATCCATAAAACGAGCTTCCACTTACTTTTATCAGCTGTAAATTCTTCAATCGGCATTCATGAGCGATAACCTCAGTCCCATTCTCTCCACGTTTTATAGTTAACGAAGCCGAATAAGATTCATTATTGGAGTGACGCAGTACTAAATGACTCTGTTTAAGCCCGTCAACCCCGGGCACCATCACCTGTTCAAAAGGTAACCGGTCTGCGGAAACTGAAACTGCGGTGACATGATCGTATTTATCGAGAAAACGGCTGCTTAGAAGCTGCAATAACCCCTCCGTTGTGCTTCCTGTGTAGTCCGCGGTATTGCGCAGGATGAAATTTTTCATAGAATCGGTAGCAACGACCATGGAATTATTCCCCTCTGAAAAAGAAGGAAGAAACGCTTCGCCCGTGACTGCGAATGTAATATTATGTGCGAATATAATGTTGTCGCAGCCCGTGAAGGAAGATTCGGGAACGGGGGTAACGGCCAGCGGTTTAGCATAGGTACGATAAGTTAGCACATCACTTTTTCCATAAAACATTGTACGTCCGTTAATTGGTTCCAGCATGGCTGACACCCTCCCCGTTTATGATGAATGAATGAATGAATGAATGATTAAATAATTAAATCACTTAGGCGAAATCTCGTAATTGTACCGACTTCAGAAAAGGCTTGAACCCATTCCTCCTGAGGGGAACGCTCTACTCGCACTCCAATGGCGCTGATAATGTCATCTTTGTTTTTGCCACGAACAGCTAGAATAAAAGGGAAATGAAATTTGTCCGTATACTTTCGATTCAGATCATTTAATAGATTGAACTCTTTCGTTGTTAGCCGATCCAGTCCAGCTCCCTGCTGCTCTGAGGCAGATAAAGCCGTAACTTGAAGCCTAGTCGCCAAATCTGGGTGAGCTTTTAATAGTTCCTCCATTCGGCTCCGGTCAGCACTCAGTACGGTCTGCATCATTGTGCTATGCAAATGCTCTAAAGAATGGAACGGAATCTGCTTATACGCCTCCTCTGCTACCCACGGTGAATGTTCAAAAATGCCGCCTAGATGCTTCACAAAATCCGTTATACTCATGGCATTTATCTCTTCCAACGTAAACCTGCCTTCAGAAACGACCATCCACTCAACCTCCAATAGCTTTGTTAACAGCCCGTAAAATGCCTCCGTACCCTGTACAGCGACAAATGTTACCCGATAAAGCTTCTTCCACTTCACCCTGAGTAGGATGCGGGTTCTCTTCCAGCAGAGCAACCACCGAGATAACCATCCCTGGTGTACAATAACCGCATTGGAACCCCCCCTCTTCTAAAAAAGCCCGTTGAACGGGGTGCAGGCCTACTTCACTAAGACCCTCAATCGTTGTAATTTCCGCACCTGAGCATTGATAGGCCATGACCAGACATGAATTCACTGGACGTCCATCCACCAGCACCATACATGCCCCGCAGCGGCCAATCTCACAAGAACGTTTTGTGCCGGTCAGCTCCAAATCTTCACGTATGACATTTAAAAGCCGGCGGGAGGGTGGAATCTCCATGGATATCGCTTTCCCATTAAGATTGCAATTAAAGGTGAACCTCTCTTCTGTGAAGGCTTCCTCAGACGAAGCTGGGATTGGGTTCTCTTCATCTAGATTGTGATCTGAATTATGACTCGGCATGGATGTTCACCACCTTTTGTGGAATAAACGGTGTAGACTGCAGCCATTCGGGATCAATGGGCAGCTTGGTTACATGCTTCCCTACAGCCTGAAATATGGCTGACACGACTGCCGGAGCTAAATTGACGGAACCCACCTCTCCAATGCCGCGAGGACCGTACGTGTCATGATCCGGCAAATCCTCTATCGGCTGCACCTGAATGCTGCCATTCATGTCGGCAATGGTCGGCACCAAATAGGTGTCTAAATTTTTGGTGACATAGCTGCCGCCTGACATCACAGCATCCTCTGACAAGGTGAAGCCTACCGCCATACTGCTGCCACCTTCGATCTGCCCGAGATAACCTTGCGGATTAGCCACCGGTCCCGCCGCTACCGCATGATATTGGTCCAGTACACGGACACGTCCAGTAAGTAGATTAACTTCCACGCGGACTGCGATTGCAGAATAGGTGTATAGGAAATGTGCCCCCACTCTTTTAAAGGGTGTGGTTGGATAAGTAAACTTTGTATTACAGACAATGGGTTCTGAAATACGCTGTGCCAAGTCCTTGTAAGTCAGAAGCAGACCGCCGTCTTTTAGCCAAATGCCGCCAGGGCCGAGCTTCATTTCATAGTTATCCAGCTCTGGCTTTATCATCGCAGCTGCCTGCAGCACTCGAGCGGTGAAGTCTGGACGCAGCCGTTTCAAGGCCATCCACATCATGCTGGTTGATCGGGAAGCCGTACTAGATCCGCTATCAGGCACAACATCCGTATCGCCAATGACGATGCTTAGATCCTCTGCCGCCAAGCCAAACTGTTCAATCAGCATTTGTTCCATTGTTGCGATTAACCCCTGACCAAACTCCTCGTAACCAAACACCGCCTCAATCTTGCCCTCTAGCGTCAAAGAGAGCCTGCCACCCGCCGGATCGGGAATACCATAACCAAGTCCTGCACCATGCATAGCTATAGCAGCACCCGTTCCAGTTACGATCCAAGGTTCCACAACACCTGAATCACTGTCTGTAGATGCGGCCTCAGTCATAAGAGGCGAACCCGCCAGCGCTTCCCACACCTGAAAGGCACCATCGGTCTGAGCAATTTCCTGACCCAGTGGCCCCAGATCTCCATATTTACGCAAATTGCGGCGGCGCATTTCCCACGGATCGATCTGCAATCGCTCAGCCAACCGATCGATTTGTCCCTCCAAAGCGAAAATCGCCTGATTGCCGCCAAACCCGCGAAATTCACCAGATACACCGTTATTGGTATATACAGCAAAACCCTTCACATCCACATGATCGATGATATAGGGGCCCATCACATGTTCTGTCGCAAAGTTGAGCACCTCCGCCCCCAGTGTTGCGTAAGCTCCCGTATCCGAAATAATTCTGACCTGATGTGCCCTGATGATTCCTTCGGGGTCGCAGCCAGTCTTCATGGTGATTTTCATGGGATGGCGTTTTAGTCCTGCACGTACCGATTCAGCTCTCGAATTATGCAGTCTTACCGGACGGAGTGTCCGCAAGGCGAGCAGCGCTCCATACGGCTGTACATTCAGCTCGTCTTTTCCTCCAAAGGACCCGCCGATAGGACTCGAGATGACGCGAATATCTTCTTGAGGAATAGCCAGAATTCTGGATAGCTGCAGGCGATCCATCAACCCATGTTGTGTAGCTGAATATACGGTAAGCCGTCCGTTATCCTCTGGGATAAACAGTCCACCTTCAGTCTCCATATAGGTGTGCATTTGGCGTGGTGTATAGTAAGTCTCCTCTACCACATGACAGCAATCCGTAAATACCGTTTCCGGCTCCCCTTTCCGATATTCCGTATGATGAAGCACGTTTCCCTCGGCATGCAGCAAAATTGCGTCCTTTTTCATCGCCTCTTCCGGATTCTCCAGCAAGGGTAGAAGCTCATAATCCACTTCGATAAGAGATAAGGCGTATTCCGCAATTTCGTCCGTCTCAGCCGCGACTGCCGCAATCGCATCGCCAGTGTAACGCACACGATCACTGCAAAATACCGGTTGATGCGGCAAAGCTATGCCAAAGCCGTTAAGTCCGGGCACATCCTCATGAGTGATTACAGCGTGTATACCAGGGACTTCAATGGCCTTCTCAATGCGTATGGACAAAATACGAGCATGTGCCTGCTCACTGCGGAGCACGCGGCCGATCAACATTCCTTCTGCCCTCATGTCGGTCAAATACTGCAGCTTACCGGATACCTTGCCCTCTCCATCAGGTCGTGTACGCCAGCGGCTACCGCTGGATTCCTTATTCAGCAGCATTTTCCCTCTCTCCTTTCGTCGGGTTATTCACCTCTAAACTCCGTATATTCATAGCCTTCCACAGCTCAGATACAACCAAATTCCCAGCAGTCTTTTTCTTGTAAAGTTCTGTTGCAAAGGGATCACTATACGTCTCAAAGCTGTTCTCAACCCCTTCATATAAAGAAGCCAACAGCTCATCTGTATACCTCACACCTTCAAGCATAACTTCAGCCCTACTTAGTCGCTGTGGCCGACCAGAGCCCCCACCTGCGGCGATACGCACCTCACGGAAACGGTGTTCCTCATCGATTGATGCTGAGATTGCTACCGTTACAAGTGAAGGGGTGAACGCTTCCCTGCGGCCAACCTTACGAAAAATTTCTAGCCTATCCGTTAACGGACTCTCTAAGCGAGTAGGTGAGATGCGAATCTCAGCCACAAGATCCGCCGCAGATTTTATCCCGCTCCAGTGATTGTTTAGCCACTCTATCAAAGGTAGTGCCGTCATAAATTTGCCGTCAAAGGAGATTAACTCCGCGTCATAGACCAGTAACGCAGGTAGAATATCTCCGAAGCCAGAAGCGATATTGCCCCCGAGCGTGGCAAGATTACGCACCGACGGAGCCGCTATGCAACGTGCAGCCTCTTGCAGCGCAGGAGCTACGGCCTGCAAATGCTCATTACTGCGGCACTGGGAGAGTGGAACAAGAGCGCCCAGAGATAAGTGAAATTCCGTTAAGGTAATGTCGCCGAGATTTGTAATTTGCCGAAGATCAATCAGCTGTTTGGGCATATGAGTCGTTCCATTTTCCCACCCTGTTCTCAGCAGTGTTCCCCCTGCAACATATCGGGCACTGTCTCCAAACGCCGTCTTTCTCTCCCAAGCTTCGTGCAGGCTGCGGGGTTGAATTACTTCAGGTAGCCTTCCTTCCTCTTCCCGTATAGCTCCCATACACTCCGCCTCCCTTTTTGAGTACCAGATTGCCGCTTCCCTTCTCGTATAGCCTGCCTTAAAACCTTTGTTCCCGAATATAAGGAACTCCGAGCGCCTCCGGTGTGCCGGATGGTTTGTTGCGATTGCGGTACCCCAGGTACATCAGGACCAGAATGGTCACAAGGTACGGAATCATTTTGAGAAAATAGGGCGGAACTGCACTGCCCAGCAATTGAATACGGAAGCCAAGTGAATCCAATGCCCCAAAAAAGTAGGCGCAGAACAAGGCACGCAGCGGATTCCATCTGGCGAAAATCACCAGCCCTACCGCAATCCAGCCCCGGCCGGCTGTCAGCCCTTCATTCCAGGTTGGCGCGTAGGCCAATACCATATCCGCTCCGGCCAGGCCGATGAGAGCAGCACCGGTGATCACATAGCTGTAGCGGATAAGCTGTACACGGATCCCCATCACATCTGCGGTAGCCGGACTGTCTCCGACTGCCCGCAAATGCAGGCCCCATGAAGTGCGGTGAATTAGCAGATGCAGAGCAAGCACTAGCAGCAGGCTGAACCAGGTTAGGTAGTCCATGTTGCCGAATATTTTTCCGATGAACGGTACATTTTCCAGCCAAGCCAGATGCAGCTTAGGGGAGGTTCCCGGCAAAGGAATGCCGCTGATCGGTTTACCAAGATAAGCGCTCAACCCACTGCCAAACAGGGTCATCGCAAGACCGGACATCGTTTGATTCGCCCGCAAGGTCACACAGAGAAAAGAATGCAGCAAACCAAGCACAGCCGTTACAGCTACGGTAGCCAACAGAGCGAGCAGCAGGTTTCCGGAGCGAATATACACGATACAAGTGATGACCGCTCCCATCAGCATCAGACCTTCAGCCCCAAGCTGTATAATGCCGGCTCGTTCATTTAGAATGCCTCCCAGCGTAGCCAGCAGCAGCGGGGTCCCTGCGGAAATAGCGGCAATAAGTAGCTGTGTTGTAAAATCCATTGCCTATCTCCCCCCTTTCAGCTGAACCCGGCTACGGCGAATGCGGAAACGATAGATCATATCGCCAGCAATCAAGAAAAACAGGATGGAGCCCTGCAGCATTTCTGATATCGATGAGGGCAGCCCGATGGTTTGAACACTATATCCGCCAACAATTAAGCCACCGAATAAAATAGAAGTAACGATTAGACCGAGTGGATTCAATTTGGCCAGCCAAGCTACAATAATGGCGGTGTATCCATAACCCGGTGAAATGCCCTGCATCAGCTTGTGTGTAACACCGGAGACCTCCGCCATGCCAGCGATCCCGGCGAGCCCCCCACTGATCAGCATGACGATAATAATATGGCGCTTGATAGGAATCCCCGCGTATCTGGCTGCAACAGGATTGGCCCCAATCAGCCGGAGCTCGTAACCCCACTTGGTAAAACGAATCATTAAGTAATAAATCACAACGGCGATAAGTCCAAATAACAATCCAATATGCAATCTTGTACTTCCGAGAACAGGCAGCGACTGAGCCGCAGTAAACATAGGTGATCCCGGGAAATTAAATCCTTTAGGATCTTTCCAGGGTCCGAATACCACGTAATCGAGCGCCAATAGGGCAACATAATTCAGCATTAATGAAGTGATTAGCTCATTCACTCCAAAATGTGTCCGCGGAATAGCAGTCAGCAATCCCCAAAGCGCACCCGCGGCAATCCCGAACAGCAGCATTAAGCTCAGGGACCAGAATGAAGGTAAGTCAGGAAAATAAATCGTGACCGCTGTGGCCGCCATAGCCCCAACAGTTAGCTGACCTTCTGCTCCAATATTCCATACCGAAATGCGATAAGCCACAGCAATCCCAAGCCCACATAGAAGAAGCGGGATCGCTTTAACCATCGTTTCCGTGAGCCCATACGCAGTGCCAAATGCGCCACGGAACATTTTTTCATAGACCAGCACCGGATTCATGCCATTCGCCGCAATAAATAGGGCACACAACAATAGCGCTAAAATTATAGATACAATAGGTGTCCACCAAGGAGAACGGATGCGGCTGGCATCGTATTCGAAACGTAGAGAGAATCGTTTTCCGGAGTGGGAGGGGAGGGGTTCCAGTACAGCTGCTGCGGTATTTCTTCCATTCTCCAGACTCATACGGCGCTCTCCTCTCTATTATGAATACCAGCCATTAGTAGTCCGATGCTCTCTCGATTCGCTTCCTCATGTGTACTCTCACCAATAATTGAGCCGTTATAGATCACTAGAATCCGGTCGGACAACTGAAGCAATTCATCTAAATCCTCCGAAATTAACAACACGCCACTACCTGAACCACGCAGCTCCATAAGAAGGTGGTGAACACCTGCCGTGGCACCTACATCCAGCCCTTGTGTCGGATGAACGGCGACCATCAGCTTAGGCCGATGACTGATCTCACGTGCAAAGAGCAGCTTCTGCTGATTACCACCTGACAACTGTTGTACTGGCGTCTCCAGCTCAGGTGTCTTGACGTTAAAGCGCTGGACCAGCTCCTGTGACCACAAACGGTTCTTCGCGGACTTCAAGAAACCAAATTTGGAGTGCTCCTCTGAGCGGTAAGACTTACACAAAAGATTATCCACCGATCCGAGGCGTCCAGCTAAACCGCTCTTCATCCGGTTCTCCGGCACGTGGGAGATTCCTGAATCAATTGCCCCTCTAACCGAAGCCGATTTCACCGTCTTTCCATCAAACGTGATTTCACCACTTTTCCAGCCTCTAAGACCAGTTAACACTTCAGCCAGTTCCTTTTGCCCATTGCCAGCTACCCCAGCTACGCCTACAATCTCTCCTTTACATACGTTCAGAGAGAAGTGATCCAGTGCTTTTCGCCCGTGATCGGCATATACGTCCACATCTTTCACTTCTAATAAAGAATCCCCTTCAGTGGCTTCCCGTTCTTGACGGGTGATGGTTACTTCCTTGCCCACCATCAGACGAGCCAGCTCCAGTTCATCTGTATCTGCTGTGGTCAGCGTGGCGATCATTTTTCCTTTGCGCATGACGGAAATCCGATCGGAGGACGCCATAACCTCTTTCATTTTATGAGTAGTCATAATGACCGTTTTTCCTGCCTGCTTCATGACCCGCAGCGTTTCAAATAGCTGTTCCACCTCTCCCGGGGTCAGTACAGAGGTTGGTTCATCCAGAATAATAATGTCAGCCCCGCGATACAGCGTCTTAACGATTTCAACACGCTGCTGCTCACCCACGGACAACTGCCAGATCGGGCGATCCACCGGGAAATTCAGTCCAAACCGTTCCGCTAATGCCTCGATCTCCTTGTGTTTCTTCTTCATCCACTTACGGCCGCGCCAGAAAGACGACTTTTCGCCAAGCACGATATTTTCTGCTGCTGTGAGGCTTTGCACCAGCCTAAAGTTCTGAAACACCATACCTACACCCAGCTGCGCAGCATCTTTAGGAGAACGGATCTGAGTACCTTTCCCTTGAATGAAAATTTCTCCTTCGTCTGCTCTATACACCCCTGACAGCATGCTCATCACCGTGCTCTTTCCGGCCCCATTCTCCCCAAGCAACGCATGAATCTCACCCGCATTTGCCGAAAAGTCGACTTGATCACTGGCGGTTACCGAGCCGAATTTTTTCACAATCCCCCGCATTTCAACTGAAGTTCCCCGCATGGCCTGAACCCCTCCTTCCTTCAAGTTGTAGTACGGGTGGGGAAGTTTCCGCTTAACGGAACCCGCCCCACCCATAGATTGTGCACATCTTATTCCCTATTTTTAAACATTATTGCGGGATAGTTCCTTCCACACCCTTTACGAGCCAGTTCATGCCCAGCACTTCCTCCAAGGTCAGCTTCTGACCCTCCTGAACCTTCACATTCCCTTGATTATCTGAGATCGGACCTGTGAAAACCTCCAGCTCACCACTGATAATTTTGGCTTTGGCGTCTTCGACAAGCTTTTTCACATCATCTGGGATCTTGTTCCCGAAAGGAGCCAGCTCCACCATACCGTCAGCCATATCACCGGAATATTGCTCGCTCTTCCAGGTTCCATCCATAACTGCCTGCACAGCTTTTACGTAATACGGCCCCCAATTCCATACCGGGTTCGTCAAATAATTGTCCGGAGCGTATTTGCTCATATCCGAGTCATTCCCCCCGGCAAAAGCCCCTCGTTCAGCAGCAGCCTGCAGTGTTGCAGGTGAATCCTGATAGGCCAAAAGCACATCCGCACCCTTATCCAGCAAGCTGATTGCCGCTTGACGTTCAGTCGTCGGGTCATACCATGTATTCGTCCATACCACATTCACCTTTACATCAGGATTGACACTTTGTGCTCCAAGGGTAAAAGCATTCAAGTTATAAATCACTTCGCTGATCGGAAAAGCGCCCACATAACCAAGCTGATTGTTTTTGGTCATTTTTCCTGCCGCTATGCCGCTCAGATAGCTGGCCTGATAGTTTTTCCCGAAGTAGGTTCCCATGTTCTCTGCGGTTTTGTAACCCGAAGCATGCAGGAACTTCACGTTGGGGAATTTGCCCGCTACATTTAATGTAAAATCCATATATCCGAAGCTCGTTGTAAACACGATGTCGTGTGATTGTGCAAGCTCGGTGATGATTCGTTCGGCGTCAGCACTTTCAGGGACATTTTCTACAAAGTCAGCTTTAATCCCAAGCTCCTTCTCCATATACAGCCGTCCTTGATCATGTTGGTACGTGTAGCCGCCATCCCCTGGAGGTCCGATATAAACAAAAGCAACCGTCGGTTTCTTTGCAGCCGGTTCTGTTGTTGCAGTTGCCTCTGTTGCCGTTGTAGTTGTCGCTGGTGCCCCCGTTGCATTTGTAGAAGTATTATTATTGCTGCCACACCCCACCAAAGCCACCGTCATTAGAACCATTAATGCAAGACAAGATGTTATGAACTGACCCCTTTTTTTCATAATTCTCCTCCTCCAAATCATCTCTCATCATGGCTGCAACCATTAATGTACTTCTACTATACTTAGAGGTGGCCTTGGCGTAAATTTATATAACATACGTTTGTATATGAATATAAGAATCAGAACTTTTTTTGTGTGTAATGCACTAATTGGTTTTTGTATGGTGAGTTTCGTGTCACATTATATGACCAGAAGTGGAAAAGGAACACTGTTTCAGATTACTTTTCAGATTACCTTCCAGACTATTCTTTACTTCACTTTCCATTTCTCAGAATCCATTGCTCCTGGATCTCACCAAAATCCTCTTTTGTATCTGCGTCCATGAAATAATGGGCAGACTCAGATTCCAGAACAATCCCCTTATAATCAGGTGAACGCAATATCCCCGCCGCTCCTCGATCTCCATCTAATCCCTGTAGTGCTGGAAACAACGTCTTCGAGAACAAAGCCGGGGGCATAGCCGACCCATTGCTGACGCTAGCGACATAGTCCATCTCCGGAGATTGTTCAAACGTTTGTATTAGACGGTTCACTAATGCTGTAGTAATAAATGGCTGATCCGCAAGCGCCACAACTACTGCATCGGGCTGCAAAGGTAATACCGCATTAAGGCCGCAGCGCAGTGAAAAAGACAATCCTAGATGTGCGGTTAAGCAAGTTTCGGTACGTCTGGATGCTTGCGGTTCAATCGCGGGTGGCAGCCATTCCAAGTTGTCATCCGCACGCACTACCACGATTAGCGGTTCTAGATTGCAACGATCCAATTCACTAAGCGCGACGCTCCCGAGTGAGACCTCCTGCGACAATTTCAGTGAAACCTTGGACACGCCCATCCGCCTGCTCTGCCCCGCTGCCAAATATATTCCTGCTACTTTCAATACTATCCGCTCCTTTGGGCAGCTCTCGTGAGCCCACCCTTCTAATTTGAATAATTTCCGCTATAATACTGACCGCAATCTCCTCCGGACCTTCTCCTCCAATCGGCAACCCTACAGGTGCATGCAAAGATGCAGGAGCCTCAAGCCCTTCCAGTAAAAGAGATATCCGCGCCTTCGAACCGATAATCCCTATATATAGAGGAGCAAGCGGAATCACACTCTCCAGGAACTGTCTATCCCGCCCAAGTTGATGACTGCAAATCAATACATAATCCTCCCGAGCTACGCCCAATCGCTGAACAACCTCCATAGGGGAACAAATTACTTGTTCAGCTCGAGGAAACTTATTGTGCAAGCTTCCTTCACGCCAATCCGCAACCGCTACCCGAAAGCCAACTCTGTCAGCAAGTTCCGCAATAGGAACCACATCAAATCCCCCGCCAAAAATCACAAGCCGCGGTTTGGGCACGAAAGACGTATGGAATGCTGTCAATTCTGCTGGAGCGGCCATAAAGCGACCTGCCGCCAGGCTTTCTTTTGCCGAGTGGGATAATTTCGGATGTTTCTTGCTCTGCGGCAGTACAATGTCTGGATCCAGCTCCAGCTTATAGATAAAACCTTTCTCCACTGCTTCGCGGAACAAAATTAGCTTCTCTCCCCTAGCCAATCTGTCACTCGCCTGCACTAAAAGCTTGTAGAGCTGTCCCTGCACGGGTTCTAGCACTATTTTGATTTTGCCTCCACAGCCGACAACCTCACCCCAGGACAGATCATCCGGAGACAGCATGTTGTATTCCACAATTTCGGGCAGCCCTCGTTCCCAGATCTCAGAAGTTCGCAGCTGCAGATCGTTTTCCAGACAACCTGGACTCAGGCTCCCAATCGTACCTTCTTCAAAAAACAACATCACCGCTCCGGCTTTACGATACGAGTGTCCCTCCACCTCTATCAGCGTTGCCAGCACCGCAGGCGCCTGATGGGTTTGAATATGCATTGCGATTTCATGTGTATTCACGAGGTTCCCCTCCTCCGTGTTTGCATTTCAACCCAGAACTTAGAACTTAGACCTTAGAACTTAGAACTTAGAACTTAGAACTTAGAACTTAGAACTTAGACCTTAGACCTTAGTCCCTTCCGAGCATCCTCCGAAACATGAATACTAACTTCAACCTCATTAGATCATTTATTTTTTTAAAATCGACGTCCAGCAGCTCACTAAGCTTCTCGATCCGGTAGGTAGCCGTGTTTCGATGAATAAACAGTTTCTTAGCCGTCTCATTAACATGACCATCGTTCTCTAGATAAACTTCCAGCGTCCGCAGCATTTCCCTGACATACTCCGGTTCTCGGTTAAGCAACCCTCTAAGACTTCCATTACAATATTTCTCCATAACCTCTGCCGGAATTTGCCCGAGTAGCAGGTTAAGCTCAAGCTGCCGGTAATGCACAACATTCCCTTTTACTCCCCCGCCCTGAAGCATTCCCATACAATCCTTTACCTCCGCAAAAGCCTCCTTCAGCCCCTCCGGCTTCGCTTTACAACTGCTTATCGCAGCTCGCGGATAATATCCCTTATCAAACTTCATGTTGTTAAAACAAACCTGGATTATATCCCGGAATTGTTCAGGACGCTGACGATCTCCCGGATATATAGACAAAAGTCCTTGATCTATGATCACATGAATTCCCTTTACTTCCCGTAGCCCGGGATGTTCAAGATATTCTTCTTTTAGTCTGAGCAGCTCACCTTGGCGTTCTTCCCCAGTCGCAGCTGTATCGGTCAATAAGAGAAAAAATGGTGATTGAAGCAGCTCAATCTCCAAGTCGAGAGCAGCCTGCGCCAAATCTGTGTAAGATAAATTACCGCTCAAACAACGTCTCAGCAATCCGCTAAACTCCCTGTGTTCTGCCTGTTCAAAATAATCTTCGTATCCTGAATGAATATGATATGAAATAAGTTCAGCTCCCTGAACGAACAAACTTTCTTCCATTGGGAGCAATAAAGGGTCGATGGCACAAAACAATAGATATCCGGAGCACTTCTCTCCTTGCAAAAGTGGTGTACGGTAGCCCACATGATCTCCAACACGAAAGCGCTGATTCCGTTTCTGCCATGGCCACCCCTCCAGCAGCTGTGAAGGATGGTATTCAGAGTTGTTGTAGATCACATCCCCCCGTGCGCTAACCACCACAAGTGAATGACCAATCACTTCAGACACCGAGTCAAACAACGGACGGCTGCGGACAGATCTTAAGGCGAATTGCATCAGCTTTTTCTGCTTCTCCATAATGCTCTGCAGAACGTGAGTGCTGCGGCTAAGCTCGGCGCGAAACAGACCATTCATCTGATCCGAAAAAGTAAACTCGAACGGCAGCTGGATTAGAGGGAAGTTAAGACTCTCCGCTTCTGCGACCAGTTGCTCTGGTACTTCATCCCAAAACCGCCCCAGCTTAATGCCCAAGGCCGAAGATCCCCGGCGATTTAAAGTCTGCAGCAAGGCAGAGGCTTCCTCCATATTGTCCTTTATCAAGTAGGCTGTCGTTAGCAGCATCTCGCCTTCTTTGATCCAATCCGAAATATCGGGGGCATCCATCACATTAATTGACTTCACAATTCGATGTTTCCCTTTAGACCCAGCGATAAGCTTCGCCTCGGACAAAGGATAAATGGACAACGCTTCTTCAACCGTAAGATGCATGCCACCCCTCCTTATTAGGATCAATAGAACCATTTCTGATTTATAATGTTATTTTATGTAACATTATAATTAAAATGAACCGTGTTGAATAGAGGAAAGTTAAAATTCCATGATTGTATGTAAATAAACTTAACACAAAATGAACATGGATCATGAATTATGAATTATTAATTATTAATTATGAATGATGAATGATGAATTATGAATTATGAATTATGAATTATGAATTATGAATTATTAATTATTAATTATTAATTATTGAAATTTAGCTCATATCGTTCATGTGAACTGTATAAGGGGATTGGAAAATAGTAGGTGGAGTTGAGGGAGGGCTTTCGAGTAAAAACAAGTTTTTACGGGTTCACGCGGGAATCTGAATAGGGAGTCGGAATAGGTGGCAGGGTATTCTCACGCTATTCGAATTGGCCATCGGATCGAAGTCGCAGGCACACCAGCGCTGCAAGACGGGGAATTGAGCGGTGTATGAGATCCGTACGAGCAGAGATAATACCACCCCACTATAGCTGTGGCGGAGGTACAAGCTATTATAGATCCACTGCTGCCGGTAGAGGTGAAAGGCACTTTTGCCCTTCTTTTTGGCTGTTTGGCCGGAATTGCCGGGATGAAGGGCCTTTTTGCCCTTCTTTTTGACTACATAGGCGTCTTCGCCACATTCTGCGGGATTTATACTGTTCTTTTTAGTTACTTATGCTACTTTCCTGGGTTCTACGGGATTTATACCGTTCTTTTCAGCTACTTGAGCCATTTCCCCGGATTCTGCGGGATTTATACCGTTCTTTTTAGTTACTTATGCCACTTTCCCAGATTCTGCGGGATTTATACCGTTCTTTTTAGCTACTTGGGCCACTTTCCCAGATTTCTACGGGATTTATACTGTTCTTTTTAGCTACTTGGGCCACTTTCCCAGATTCTGCGGGATTTATACCGTTCTTTTTAGTTACTTGAGCCATTTCCCCAGATTCTGCGGGATTTATACTGTACTTTTTAGTTACTTGAGCCATTTCCCCAGATTCTGCGGGATTTATACCGTTCTTTTTAGCTACTTGTGCCACTTTCCTGGATTTTGCGGGATTTATACCGTTCTTTTTAGCTACTTGTGCCACTTTTCTGGATTTTGCGGGAGTTATATCGTTCTTTTTAGTTACTTAAGCACTTCCCACGATTTCTGCGGGATTTATACCGTTCTTTTTAGCTACTTGTGCCATTTCCCGGTTTCTGCGGGATTTATACCGTTCTTTTTAGCTACTTGTTCCACTTTCCTGGATTTTGCGGGATTTATACCGTTCTTTTTAGTTACTTAAGCACTTCCCCCGATTTCTGCGGGAGTTATACCGTTCTTTTCTCTCCAGCGACGTATTCACTTAATTCAACTGGTCTTACACAACACAATCGAGCGCTGAATTTATCTTTTTCACTCTACCACTCCAATATTGAGCCAACTTAAGCTACCTTAGTTTTTAAAGCAACTCCACTGGGCTCCCCGGTGTAAATAAAACTAAGAGTAGGAGGGAATGACATGTGTATTTCGTTAATTTGTGAATCAATAAGTGAGTGTGGCGTTAGAGTGTATTGCTAGAATGTAATCCTAGAGTGTAATCCTATAGTGTATTCCCAGAGTGTATTTCTAGAGTGTAATCCTAAAGCGTCTTCCTAGAATGTATTTCTAGAGTGTATTCCAAGAGAATAATGGAGGAGTATCGGTTAACAGTAACTAGAAAAGTAACTAGAAATGTAACTAGAAAAGTGTCAAGATATGTTGTTCGTAGCTACGGTCTGTTTAGTATCGCTGCTTTTTCAAGACCACTGCACTCAGCCTCTCAAGACTGCTGCCACACTTCATTCACCCAAGAGAGTAACCGGAGATCCTGACCATGTCCGGCAATAACGGATAATCCCAGTGGCAATCCACTTGTGGAGAGCATAGGTAATGTTACCTGAGGCAAACCTGCCAACCCAGCTATGCAACTCAACATCATCGCACCACTACGATTCACCTCCAATTGGCGCAAATCCCCTCCACGCAGCGGCGCTGGTCCCGGAACTGTCGGAATCACAAGACAATTGTCCTCTCCTAGCAGCAAGCGCAAATGATTAGAAATCTTTTTTTGCTTACATTGTGCAACGCTATGATCCTCTTCCGCCAAACTGGCAGCCCACGAGAATCGCGCTGCAATATCAGGTCCAAAGACTGGTTTCTCGTTCTCAATCCAAACGCCATGAGTTTCCCAAATTTCATTCCCCTGCAATTCTCTAAAAACATCCATCCAGACCCTTAACCCCTCCAAAGCAATTTCTATCTCCATGAGATGATCTGCCCCGGATCGCAAACAACTTAATCCCTCCGATAAAATAGCTGCATTCTCCAGATTAACCAAAGCCCAGCAGTCAGTAGCAACAAATAAAGTACCCATTTTATTTTTGTCTTCCATATTCTTTTTTACCTTGTTTTCCGGGCCAATCTCTAAAATTTTCTCCGTACTCTTCTCAGTACTCTTCTCAATACGTTTCTCCAAAATCGTTTCTAAACCTTCCTTCTGGCTCTTTTCTAAATTATTTTTATCAGTCTTCACCATGTCTCCCTCTAAGTTGTTCTCTAAATTTTCCAATACATTCTTCTCTATGCTCTTCCCTACAGTTTCTTCTAGACTACTTCCTATTTTCTTCGACGTCTTCACAGATGTACTCCCAGCCACAAGTAACACTTCCCCTACCTTCTGGAGCACATCCAAGCGATCCGACACCCAGCCAACTGTATCAAAAGCCGGAGATAATGGAATAACACCTTGAAAATCCACAGCTCCATGCGTTGGCCGGAAGCCATATACTCCGCAATAAGAGGAAGGTACTCGAATTGAGCCACCGGTATCTGTTCCGAGCGCAAAATCAACACTACCAGAAGCTACCGCTACTGCCGAACCACTTGAAGATCCGCCTGGGATACGACCTACAGCACGCGGATTAATCGGCGTTCCATAATGATGGTTCTCGCCGCCCAGACTATACATCAGCTCATCCGTATGGGCAGCACCACGAAGTGTAGCACCCGACAACAGTAAACGATGTACAGCCACCGCATGCTCCGTGGACGGATGGTGGCTACGCAGCCAATCAGGATTACCTGCAGAAGAGCTGTGTCCAGTTACAGCGAATACATCTTTTACTGCAAAGGTCAGTCCATCCAATATCCCGCTTTCTAAACTCTCAACCGTAAGCTCAGGATCTATAAACGCACCATACCGATTATCCAAAACCATAATCCCCCTCCTCCCTAGACCATTACTTTTACAATCCTTCCATCAGCCTTTCGGATCCCACGCTTCTCCTACGATTCCTCCAGCGTTCCTTCCAATTCCTCATCTTTCCTCCTACGACCCATCAGCAGCTTTTCCATCCATCATTCCACCTACGATTCTTCCATCAGCCTTTCGGATCCCACACCATCCCGCCTTCGATTCCTCCAGCAGTCCTTCCAATTCTCCATCTTTCCTCCTACGACCCCATCAGCAGCTTTTCCATCCATCATTCCACCTACGATTCCTTCAGAGTTCTTCCAATCCTTCCATCACACCTATACCTACCACCCAATCGCCGCACCATCGCAGCGTCGGTCCGTTCCCCCACTGCGGTATCCATTGTCATCTATCGAAATCATGTGAGCGTGACCCATAATCCCATCATAGTCATCTACTTTCCGGACAATATGACCGGCTGCGGCCAAATCTGCCAGCACCTCATCAGCTACCCTGCTCTCCACCTTCAGTTCTTGCGTAGGCTCTCCCCACGTTCTCCCCCACACAAAACGCGGCTCATTCACAGCCATTTGTGGATTCATGCCATAATGCAGCATCCGTGTGAGCAGCAGGGTTTGAGTCTGTGGTTGACCTTCGCCACCTTGCGTCCCGTACAGAATCGCAGGTTTGCCCTCGCGGCAGGCCATCGCTGGCATCAGTGTGTGGAAGCTGCGCTTATGCGGCTCAAGCGTATTGATGTGCCCGGGGTCCAGCGAAAAAAACGAACCTCGATTCTGCAGCAGAATCCCAGTATCCCCAGCGGCCACACCCGAACCAAATTCAAAATACAGACTCTGAATAAAAGAGACCGCATTCCCGTCCTCATCCACAACCGCAGCATAAGCTGTATCACTGCCGATAGGCTGACTTGTCAGTTGCGCAGCTTTTTGCATCGAGATGGTAGACGCTAATTGTCCTGCATAACGTTTATCCAGCAGCTGCTCCAAAGGAATAGCACTAAAATCCGGATCTGTAAGCACCCTATCCCGATCGCGGAAGCTTAGCTTCAACGCTTCAACAAGCAGGTGATAATATTCATACGAACCATGCCCGATTGCTTCAAAATTGTAATGTTCCAATAAATTAAGACTCATTAGTCCAGTGAAACCTTGAGAATTAGGCGGCACTTGATATACCGTATGCCCGTGATAATCCGTATGAATCGGCTCGACCCAATCCCCCTGATGATCCGCAAAGTCATCCCGAGTCAAATACCCGCCAGTTGCCAGCATATAGTCACAGATGTCCTCCGCAATCTTCCCCTTATAAAAAGCATCCCGCCCACCCGCCGCCAATGTCCGCAGGGTGGCCGCCAGCTGTTTTTGCTGGAATCGCGATCCAGCACAAGGAATCACGCCGCCTGGCGTGTAAATCGCTGCCGCCTCCGGCGACAGCGCAGAGCCCGCAACAGCCGTGTTATTCCGCTGATCCGGCGACAGCGGAAATCCCTCCAAAGCATAACCAATGGCAGGCTCCAGTACCTCCGCCAGCATAAAGCGGCCATACTTACTCAGTATGGCATCCCAACTGTCCGCCATCCCCGGCACCGTAATGGCGCTGCGAATCCCCCGCCGCGGGATGAAAGCTTCCCCGGCATAGCTGCTTCTGCGGACTCCGTACCCGGAGCGCCCGCTTCCGTTATAGGCCCGAACACGCGCCTCTTGCGTGTTATAGGTCAACCAAAAGGAATCTCCGCCTAGCCCCGTCATATGCGGATATACAACAGCTAGTGTCGCACTGATCGCCACCGCTGCATCAAAGGCATTACCCCCTTTTTCCAACATACGTGCACCAGCAGCCGAGGCTAAATAATGGGGGCTAACTACCATAGTTTTTGTGCCTATTACGGGTTTCTCCGCCATGTTCCGTCCCCCTATCTTTTACGGGTTTCTCCGCTCCGCCATGTCCCAACTCCTTATTTTTTGCGGCGGGTTTCTTCAACATATTCAATCTTCCTATCTTTTGCGGCAGGTTCCTCTGCGAGCCCCCTATAACTTCTGACTTAATTAGTGTCATTTAACATTACACGAAAATCCTTTGTCAATCGGTTACGCTGAAACGCAAAATAAACCTCTTCTTTTTGTGAGCTATGCACAAATAAGAGGTCATCTTTGTTTAACCTTGTAGATTCACGCCTACGAATATTATAAAATCATTTTAATTACAGGGAGCCGCATACTACCATGGCGTACTACCGTGACCTTTTGCCACCAAATGGCTACCTATCTCGGATATGTCTAGTCACCTTTTGCCACCAAATGGCTACCTATCTCGGTTATGTCTAGTGGCTACCTATCTCAAATATGTATAGCTGCATCTAACCTTAGTAATCTTAGCCACTTTTAGAGGGGGGCTTGTGCTTTGAAACACCGAATAAACAATTTATTTTAAAATATATTGCGATAACACGGCCTGCACCTCGTAAATATTTACGGATTTATTGAAGGTCTTCTTCACCGGAAGCGTGCTGCTGGAAATGTAGATACATAGCTCCGCATCCAGGTCAAAATGCCCTGCCGTCTCCACGGAATAATGCGAGATGCTTTTGTAAGGGATCGAATGATATTCTGTTTTCTTGCCCGTCAGACCTTGTTTATCCACCAGAATAAGCCGCTTGTCCGTAAAAATGAACATATCTCTAATCAGCTTATAGGCGCGTTCGATTTTCTCCTGAGGAGCAAGAATTTGTGCGTATTCCCGCTGGACCTCCGTAAGATTTACTTGTGATGCATTGCCCATTAATCCGTCAAAAAGTGCCATATCTCTTCCTCTTTTCATCCGTTAAATTTAGCCACTTGCCCCCCACTACAGAACCATATTATTCTATTTTTCATATTCTATGCTGTGTAAAAATACTCTCTGACATCTTTTTACTTGCTTATTTTCTGATTTTTGATTACACTGTCATTAAATTTACTAAGAGAGGGGTGTGGAAGGAATGGATCACAATTGGACCAACAGTGTTATGAGTCGGCTACCTAAAGCGATAGCTGGCATTGCTCATGTAAATGGCGATAACGGGAGAAGTCTGTCCATTTGTATGAATTTAATAACACTACACAATTGTGAAATGCCTTTCCTGCCATCACCCGGACGGATCAGTTAACCGGAGAATGATAAGGCCGTGGGGAAATTTCCCTACGGTCTTTTTTTATGGTTTTTTACAGGATTTCGGAGCCATTTAGGGTACTGGCGGTGCGAAGGGCATTCTTAAAGGAGAATATATATGATCATCCAATGCCAAAATGTTCAAAAATACCACGGGGCACAACTCGTGCTGAATAGCATTACCTTCGATATCCGCCAAGGGGAAAAAATCGGCCTGATCGGCCGCAACGGCTGTGGCAAAACGACACTATTCCACCTGCTGAACGGGGAGGAACGCCCCGATGAAGGGCAAATCTCAATACGCAAAGGCAGCGTAGTAGGTCTGTTAGCTCAAATTCAAGAAGTTAACGAAAAAGAAACCGTATATGATGTTCTGCAGCGCAGCTTTGCCGAACCTTTGCAATGGCAGCACCGCCTGCGGGAGCTTGAGCTGGAAATGTCCAGCTTTAACAGCGGAACGGATGAAACCCTCTGGAATCGGCTGCTGAAAGAATATGGCAGCTTGCAGGATAAGTTCGAGGATGCCGGAGGTTACGAGATCGAATCCTCTATTCAGCGCGTAGCCTCGGGTCTCGGGATCGGAACCGGACAATACAGCCGATTGTTCGCCTCTCTTTCAGGAGGAGAAAAAACAAAAGTCGGACTAGCGGAGCTGCTGCTGCGCCGTCCAGACATCCTTCTATTGGATGAACCAACCAATCATCTCGATATGAACGCCATTGAATGGTTGGAGCAATTTTTACAGAGTTATGATGGAACAGTGCTTGCGATCTCCCATGACCGTTACTTTCTGGACGCTGTAGTCAAGAAAGTGATCGAGATTGAGGATGGCGAGGCCTTTACCTTCCATACCAACTACAGCGGCTACCAAGTGGAGAAGGAAACACGACTTCTTCAACAATTTGCCGATTATCAAGAGCAGCAGAAAAAAATAAAACAAATGCAGGAAAGCATCAAACGTCTCATTGAATTTGGCAATCGCGGGACACCTCCTAACCCTTCCTTTTACCGGAGAGCAGCATCCATGCAAAAAGCACTGGATCGTATGGTGAAGGTTAAACGTCCTATACTGGAGCGCAAATCGATGGATTTGCAGCTACAGCAAAATGACCGTTCCGGTAATCAGGTTGTCATTTTGGAGGATATCGGAAAAGCATATGGTCAGCGAAGCCTTTTCGCAGAGGCAAACGAAGTGCTTCGCTACGGAGAGACTACGGCACTCATCGGCGGTAACGGGGCAGGTAAAAGTACACTTTTAAGAATTATTTTAGGACAGGAAACCCCGGACAGCGGAAGCTGTACACTCGGCTCAAGAACTGTGGTCGGCTACCTCGCACAAGAGGCTGTTCCTGAAAATAACAAACAGTCTGTACTCCGCTACTTCCGCGAAGAAGCTGGACTTGAAGAAGGTGAAGCACGCGGGCAGCTTGCACGTTTCCTATTTTATGGTCCCGATGTATTCAAAGACATTACGAATCTGTCCGGTGGTGAATGGACCCGCCTGCGTTTCGCTGTACTAATGCATCGCAAGCCAAATCTGCTGATTCTGGATGAGCCGACCAATCATCTGGACATAGATTCTCGTGAAGCACTCGAAGAAGCATTAGAGGAATTTCCAGGCACGGTTCTGGCGGTATCTCATGACCGTTATTTCATCAATCGCCTATTTCACAAACTATGGTCCATTGAAGACGGGCGGTTTGGAGTGTTCAACGGAAACTATGAATATTACAAGGAAAAACAAGCTGAAAAAGCATTACTAGCTCCCTCTTTTGCGGATCAAGCTAAACCTGTCTCTGCAGAACGAACAAGTTCACGCCTTGATAAGCCTCAATCTAACGATTCAGGGAAAGAAACCAACGCTAAATCCACCAGTTCCCGTAGGAAAAACACCACCTTCGACTGGGAAACGGCCATTGCAGAGGTAGAGGAACGCCTTGGCGTGATCGATGCTAAGATGTTAGATCCCCTGATCAGCAGCGATGCAGCTCAACTTGCTAAGCTGCAACAAGAACGTGATGCGATACAGGAACAGTTGGATGAGCTCTATACAGGATGGATGGAGACAACTGGTCTATAGAATAGATTGATCTATAAGGAGATGAGCATATGAGCAACAAAGAGAAGATTAAGTTATTGTGGAAAGAATACACCCAGCTTCATCCACAAACAGCGGATAACTATGACGCCTGGGCCTTTGGTGATAGTCCCCAGATGGCCGATGAACTGCTCGATCTGGTGATTCGTGGGATCAAGACAGGAACTGCTTCAAATTATGATATATTTGAAACTTGTGACGAGACGTTTCCGCAAGTTGGCGGTCACAGTATCGTGCTGGATGGATCTGGTGATCCGCGGGCAATAATTGTTACTACAAATGTACAAATTATACCTTTTGATGAGGTTAGCGCTGAGTTTGCCTATACTGAAGGAGAAGGTGACCGGACGCTTAAGTCATGGCGTCATGATCATGAGCAGTTCTTCACCAGAGAATCCTTAAAATTCTTAAACAAACCCTTTGATCCAAAGATGAAAGTTGTTTGTGAGAACTTTAGAGTGGTATATACAAAAGACTAAGATCTTCAGAAAACGCAAAAGGCTGTCTCTTCCACAAGGAAGGGACAGCCTTTTGTGTATACTATAAAATCAACAGAATTAGATCCTCATTAATTTATGGTTTAGTGCCAAAATCCCAAAATCCAGCCAATAACAGAGATCCATAACGGAATGCTGATTAAAATACCCCAAACCAGCCCAGTGGCAATATTGCCTTCTGCAGGACGCACCACATTTTCCTGTTTCAATGGAATGCTCAATTCTTCTTGTTCCATGCGATCCCCTCCTAAAATATCTTATCGTCACAGTAGAGGAAAAAATGTAGACCGCTCGACCCAAAAAATTAAAATTTTGAATTTTGGTAGATATAAAGGCTCAGCGGCCAAACCGTTGTAAGTGCTTACATATTAGTTATTAACCAAATTTTGAATAATTAAAAACTTAAATTTGCGGAAGTCATACAGTATATGCAGATTCTTAGTCCAATATTACTACTTTTTCCGGATTTCGTAAATATTCAAACATCGTCCGAATCTGTGCCTCTGTATTCCGCTCTGCTGAAAGCTCAGGCAGTTTATCTTCAGCAAAAAACGAAACTTCGCTTGTCTCTACCCCTTCCATTGCCTCTCCGCCCACGATGCGGCATAAAATAAAGAACTTGTACACGTGATAAGGCTCCGGCGGATGGTTATGAAATTTCTTATCCAGTACAGCCAGTAAGCGAACTGCTTCTGCCTCAAAACCCGATTCCTCTTTGATTTCTTTCACAACAACTTCGCTCGGCGACAGCCCAATGTCCCCCCAGCCACCAGGAAGCGCCCAATTCCCGTCCAACTTCTCTCGAACAAGTAGAATTTTATCCTCCCGGAATACAACACCACGGACATCAACTTTTGGGGTAGCATAACCCCCTTCACCCGCAAAGGAGAGTCTAATTCTCTCCTTGCTTTCGAAGGTATAATTAGCGAGGATATCTACACTGAGCTCACGCAAAGCTTGATACCGTTCTATATCATAAACATCCTTAGCATAAGTTAATCCAGTCTGTGCGATGGCCTGAATTTCTTTGGCCCACGTTAACCATTTCTGCTCCATTGCTGCACCCCTTTTTCGGTACCTTGATTAGGATTACTGGCAAAGCATTAAATGACGCGAGAAGGCTCCTTTTTTAGCTTCACAACGGTCTATGATTGTAAATCCAGCTTCAGTGATCATCTCGTCCATCGGTTCAATCGCAACGATAACCACCCGATCTGCAATCCGGCGCGTATTCACTAGAATCGCGAACTGCTCCTCAGGTGTAATACTAGAATATAGATTATATGGCATATCTACAATGGCTACATCGTAATGATCAGTGATATCCGCAATATCCCCGAGCGTAACCTCACTGGTGAATCCAAAATGGGCAATATTTGTTCTCGCACCGATAGCAATCATAGGGTTAATATCACGTCCAACCATATCGATTCCCATTGACAAGGCTTCTACCATTACAGTTCCAATACCGCAGCAAGGATCTATAGCACGTATACCTTCAGGATTCGGAATAGCCATATTAACCGCGGCACGGGCAACACGTGTACTAAGCGCGATAGAATAGCTGCGTGGCTTCTTCATTTGGCGGAACCAAGTTGCCTTGTTTTTATGATAAGATCCGAAGTACCAGCGTCCACCCAGCGTAACAATGCCGTATACCAGCTCCGGATGGTTAACATCCGCTTCTCCTTCAATCCGCAACCCAATTTCCCGCTCGATCACTCTGCGCTCATCATACTCTATTTTGTCTGCAGGGCCCAGATCGTTGGTCTTCACAAAAATAACCTTAAACGTCTTGCCGCCAAGCTCCACCTGCTCCGTTTGATCATAAATCTCAGGCAGACTGTCCCCTTCATACATTACATCTATCCGCTCTTTAATGAAGGGACTGCGGCTGACATCCACCTCAACCTCACTCTTAAAAAGAACAGTCGGCACCTGCTCACCAAAAAGACATCGCAGCTCCATCTGACACAGCGATAACTCGTCCTCTGAACAGGTGTAAGTATAAATAAATGTGTTTGTTCCACTTTCCTTATGCAATATAATCCATCCTCTATCCCAGTGAATTGTTCTGCTGTCTTGTTACTCCTGTGTGTCGTGCTGGTGGTCATAATCTATACGCGCTTTGGCGATCTTCCCATTGTTTTTGTTGACCCAGTCCACAAGCGAGGTTAAAGGTCCCAACAATGATTCTCCTATGCTCGTCAGACCGTATTCCACAGTCAATGGGACTGTAGGCGTCGCTTTACGCCAAACTAATCCATCCCGTTCCAAATGGCGCAGGGTCTGGGTCAGCATCCGTTGTGATATCCCTCCAGAGCGCCTTTGCAACTCTTTGAACCGCAAAGCTTCAGCACCTAAATTGACTATGATCAGTACACTCCATTTATCTCCGACCCTGTCCAGAATCTGGCGGGTAATGGAGCAATCCTCCAGCATCGGCATGAACCGGGTGGGTTCTTCCTTTGAATGTTCCAACTGTGGTTACCTCCATGTAACTTAAGCATGTAATAGTGCCTTCTTGTCCCTCAAGCCTATTCAGCTTATCATGGTTACTGTTAGTAATCAACAACCGGAAAGGAACTAATAAATCATGAAAAAGACCATTGCCATCATAGGTGCTGGACCCGGCTTAGGACTCTCAATCGCCAAAAAATTCGGAGCCAACGGATTTCAAGTGGCATTAATCTCTCGAAATGAAGAGAAGCTGAACACCCTTGTTCAGGAACTGCAAGCACTGAATATCGAGGCTGCTGCTTTTCCTGCCGACGTATACAATAAAGAACAAGTAGCCACAGCCTTCGATAATATCAAGAAAAAATACGGCTTTATCGATGTGCTCGAGTTCAGCCCGACAAGTGGAAATTACCCTCCTACTCCTGCTTCACAAGTAACAGAAGAAAATGCACAGGATGCCTTTCAGGCACTGGTTGTAGCCGCTATCCGCAGCGTAGCACAGGTCTTGCCTGAGATGCTGGAGAAACGCAGCGGCGCACTGCTGTTCACAACCGGATTGTCCTCCATCTATCCCATGCAGATGATGGGTAATGTAGGCATTGCGCTTAGCGGATTAAGAAACTACGCACTTAACCTGCATGCAGATTTGGCTCCACAAGGAATCTATGTAGGTCATTTAGCACTTGGTGTATTCATTAAACCCGGCACCGCTACAGATCCAGAACTCATCGCTAATGTTTGGTATGAGATGTATATGAACAAAAGCAAAGCTGAGGATACTTTTCCCCAAGGTGTGACACCGGCTACAATCATCTGGTGAGAGGTTTGCCCCATCGCTTTTGATCCATAGTGAGTTCTCCAGTATAATGGTTCCTATAGAATGCTAAACAAGACGGTCACGCATGGCCAATAAGCTTATGCCCAGGCGCTTACAAAGCCGGTTTTGCGCAGCAAAACTTAAGGAGGTACATACTCACTATGTCATACGAAACGTATTTTTCAACCCACCGGGATGAACATCTCGAAGAACTAAAACAATGGCTCAGAATTCCAAGTATTTCTGCCTTATCTGAACATAAGGACGATGTACTGAAGGCAGCCCATTGGCTGACAGACACCCTGAAAAAAGCCGGACTTGAGAACATTGAGTTGCATCCGACAGCGGGACATCCCGTTATATATGCCGATTATCTTCATGCTCCAGGCAAACCAACTATTCTCGTGTATGGTCACTACGATGTACAACCAGTAGATCCATTAAACCTATGGACCTCACCTCCATTTGAACCAGAGATTCGTGATGGCAAGCTTTATGCACGCGGAGCAACAGATGACAAAGGACAAGTATTCGTTCACCTCAAAGCCATTGAGGCGATCCTGAAACAAGAAGGTACTCTTCCTGTGAATCTCAAGCTTTGCATCGAAGGTGAAGAAGAAATCGGCAGTGTGAATCTGCCTCCGTTCCTTGAAGCCAATAAAGAAAAGCTCGCTGCGGATGCGGTGTTAGTCTCCGATACATCCCTATTGGAACGCGGTCGTCCTGCCATCTGCACTGGGCTACGTGGTCTAGCTTCCCTTGAAGTTGATGTAACTACCGCTTTGACAGACCTGCACTCTGGTTCTTACGGCGGTGGCGTTCCGAATGCATTGCATGCCCTAGTATCTTTGCTAAGCTCGCTTCATGACGACAAAGGACGCGTATCTGTAGACGGATTCTATGATGGCGTTCCTGAACTTTCCCCAATGCTGCGGGAAGAATTCGTGAAGCAAGGTGTGAATGAAGATAAAATCCGCGAAGGTCTTGGATTGGAATCGTTATACGGCGAAGAAGGTTATTCCTTTGTAGAACGGATTGGCGCTCGTCCTACGCTTGAGCTTAACGGCGTATACGGCGGTTTCCAAGGGGAAGGCAGTAAGACGGTTATCCCTAAAGAAGCACATGCGAAGATTACCTGCCGCTTAGTTGGCGATCAGGATCCACAGCATATCCTCGATGCCGTTGAAGCACATCTGAAGGCTAATATTCAGACCGGAGCGAAAGTGCATGTTAAGCAAATGGAGAAGGCACGTGCCTTTAACATCGATCCGTCGAATCCTATTCTGCAAACTGCAGCAGACGCATATGGCAAAGTATATGGAACCCGTGCCCTCTTCACCAAAGACGGCGGCTCCATTCCGATCATGGAGAGCTTCTCCCGTGTGCTGGAAGCACCTGTCGTTCTGATGGGCTTTGGTCTCGATGATGAGAACCTGCATGCACCGGATGAGCATTTCAACCTAGAGAACTTCGACAAGGGATTACTCACCATTGTTGAGTTCCTAAAGACTGTTTAAGCTACACAAGCTACAAACAAATAAAGCCAGGTTCCCTAAGTTGGGAGCCTGGCTTTTTAGTATGCGGCCAAACAAAAGAGCATCATTGCTTAGTCCATTTATAAAACCACCATACCATTGCTATCACAAATATTAGCCTTCATGTAATATAGGTTTGTTAGCCAACTGTTCATGTTCGGGTTCAATGTGAATCAACACCTGGGCACGTTCAAATATGCCTTGAATGGCTAGTTCAATTTCGTCGCATAATTGATGCGCAGTAGCAACACTCATTTTAGAAGGAATCACAAGGTGAAAGTCGACATACTCTTCTGGACCAGATCGGCGGGTACGAAAATCATGAAATTCAATATATCGCCCTTGAAATAACTTTATGACATGTAATATTTCATTTTCTTCTGCCTCAGTTAATCGTGCATCCAACAGCGGAGGAAATGACTCCTTTAGAAGCTTATAGGCTTCACCCATAATATACAGAGCCAACACAATCCCAATGACAGGGTCGAGTATCGTCCATCCAGTGAGGGTAACCAATAATAAACTGAATGCAACACCCAAAGAGGTGAAAACATCCGTAAGCAAATGCAGAGCATTCGATTTCATAGCCACAGAGTGAAGTTCGTCTGCCTTCTTTTTAACCTTGCGTGAAACCATATAATTGATCCCCGCTCCGACCACCATCACAATAATGCCCAAAAAGGGAAGTTCGATCGCGGTTGGATTCCTTATTTTATGAACACACTCATCTATAATCCAGAATCCAGCTACAAAAATAAGCAACGTTTCAATCGTCCCTGAGATATTCTCCACTTTGCCATGACCATAAGGATGAGTTTTATCCGCAGAACGACTTGACCATCGGACCGAGAAAAAAGCAATCAACGAAGCAACTAAATCTAAGGAGGAGTGGATCGCTTCCGAGATAATTGCTACTGAACCTGTAAGTACTCCGACTATAAGCTTTAAAGAAACGATAAATGTATTGCTAAGTACAGATAGGAACGCAATCTTTGCACCATTCAAAATTTTCACAACCTTTTCTTAAAAGTACGCTATATTAAAGTTTTTCCATTAGGCAAATAGTATAAACAAAAAAAATCCCACCAACCAATATAGGCTGATGGGATATAAAAAAACCCTTGCATCGCAAGGATTTGGAAGTTTGAATTATGGAGCGGGTGATGGGAATCGAACCCACGCTATCAGCTTGGAAGGCTGAAGTTCTACCATTGAACTACACCCGCACTAGAAAGTGAATACAAGAGTTATTGTATCATCTCTACAAGTAAAAATCAACATTTTTTTAGTTTACAGGGAAGCGCCGAGGGGTGCCTTTTTTAAAAATATCGCCTCAAACTCTGCTGGTTGAATAGGTTTGCTGAACAGAAATCCTTGAGCTTCATGACAATGCTGCTCCCGCAGAAATTGCAGCTGCTCCTTGTTCTCCACACCCTCAGCCGTAACCTTCAGCTTCAAATGATGCGCCATAGAAGTGATTGTAGAGACTATAGCAGCATTGTTGCTGTCCTCCATAACCTCTGATACGAACGACCTGTCGATTTTCAATCTGTCGATCGGCATGTTCTTTAGATAATGCAGGGAGCTGTAGCCTGTACCAAAATCATCAATACTGATGAAGACACCAAGCTCTTTCAGACGTTTCAGCTGATCAAAGGCTGTTTCTTTATCCAAGGTCATACTCTCAGTAATCTCAAGGTCCACATAACACGGATCTAAACCAATATCGGTTAAGATGGTATGAATCCTCCCTGCTAGATTAGGCTGAAGGAATTGCCGCATAGATAGGTTGATGGAGACGCAAATCGGCACATAGCCGGCCAGCTGCCATTTTTTATTCTGCAGACAAGCTGTTTTGAGTACCCATTCCCCAATCGGAACAATGAGTCCACTCTCCTCAGCTAACGGGATAAATTCCGCAGGAGAGACCAGACCACGTTTCGGATGATTCCAGCGGAGCAGAGCTTCCATTCCTACGATCTCTTCCGTCTCCAGCAAAACCTTTGGCTGATACACCAGAAAGAATTCATTGCGTTCAAGCGCTCTGCGGAGGTCATTTTCCAGCTTTAGACGTTCCTTTGCTTTCATCTGCATAGCTGGAATATACCGGCGAATCTCCACTCCCTGTTCCTTGGCATTATGTACCGCCGTATCAGCATTCTGAATTAGATGTTCCGCAGTTTCACCGTCACCGGGATAAATACTTAACCCCATACTAAGCGAAATATGGTACTCCCCCGACTCTAAGGCAATAGGTACCTCAAACAATCGATGCAGCTCCGTAGCTCGAACCAAACATTCTCCAAGACTTGCTCTCTCCATCATAAGAAAAGCGAACTCATCTGCCCCCATACTATAAAGCTCTTCAGTAGATTTGGCCTCATTCACAAGCCGCTCAGACACCAGCTTCAATAAATGGTCTCCGGCAAAATGGCCCAGGGAGTCATTTATATTCTTGAAATGATTAATATTCATAATAGCTAACGCTGAGAATTTATCGCTCGTATTCTTTTCCCCAGCAATAATCATTTCTTCTACACGCTGCGTCAGTCGACGTCTATTGGGAAGTCCCGTTAAATCATCATGATAGGCTAAATAATTGATCCGCTCCTCAGCCAACTGCTTTTCGTAAAAGGGTTCTTCAATCGTCAGACGATATACTCCAGTAAGAAGCAAATAGTATGCAACACCGCTACACACCATTCCAAAAAGATCATCTATATTGCCACTACTGAACGGACTCATAAAAAAGGCTTGGCCCAAAGAGAAAAAGATAAGTGCTCGAATAATAATAAGCAGGGAGGCTGACTTTTCACTTTTTTCAGGAAATACAATAACTGCAACACCTGCCAAGTAAACAAAAAGAACTGCCAAATCAGCAATCTGCTTCAAAGGATTCATCCAAGGTTTAGTTAAAAACTGAGGTAACGCCGAGTGGCTGAATATAAACAAAACAATGGAAAGCACAATCAGCATGAAGGCTATTCTAAACAACTTTCTTTTTTCAGAGACAGACACGGGCTTATCTTCCCTGCTAAAAATAAACAACATTCCTAAACCGCTGATTAGTCGTGAGAGGGTTCGCAGCCACAACGATTCTTCAAAAGTTATGAATGATGAAATCAACGGGATGCCCACAAAACCCAGTGTATGCAAAAAATCAATAATACATATTCCACCAAAAAGAGCAGCGGCATATAATCTTCCTTTAGATAATCTGCTAGAGAAGAATAACCAGCCCTGTGCAAATATTGCAAATCCAAAAGCAACATTACAGCAGCCGACAATGAGATAGAGAGAAGAAATAATATCCCAATCGTCCAATCGGTTAAGCGATGTATGGAAAATTTGAATTAAAAGGAACAGCAAGGCGCCTACAGCAGCTGCTTGAATTGTCTTTTTCTCTTCTTGTCTCATAAGTCCCTCGCGTCTGAAAATAATATCTATTAATTAACATTCAAGTATAGTTATGTCCTACGTATAAATATCGGCGGGATAGGACTTTTAAGTTACATTTCTTTTATCGGCATTCAAATGGAAGGCGCGTTTATAAGTTATATATTCATAAATCTTGCATAAATATAAACCATTTTCTGCTAGCAGGCAACCAAAAAAGCACTTCCCCCTACGAAAGGGTTCAGTGCTTCTAAGAAACTCAGGTTTATTTGTCACCAAAGGTTACTTCTGGTGTTGTAAGCTTATCAAAAAAATCAACGGATTTATCCTTGTCTGCAGATGCACGAAGTGCCATTGCTGAACGTGGATGCTCATCAAGTGTACCTGTGATCATATAAGGAATGATATAGCCCCACTCCTCTTTCTCACGCAAAGGAATCATCAGGCGTTCAATAATATCAAGCACAGGGCGCAAGGAGTAACGTGTATTCTTCAAATGAGTTACTAACAGCTCTGTAGGGCAATTTCCTGCAGCTCGTCCCATCCCATAACAAGAAGCATCCAGTAACTCTACACCATTCTCAGCAGCAATCAACGTGTTGGAGAACGCCAACTGAAGATTATTGTGAGTATGTACGCCTAGACGTTTGTTTGGCAGATGTGTCTTGAACTTCTCAACCAGATAATTCATGTCATTGTGATCCAAGCTGCCGTATGAATCTACAATATATACCACATCAACAACGCTCTCACGGATCATTTCAAAAGCTTCCAACAATTCATTCTCCATAACATTAGACAAAGCCATAATGTTGATCGTTGTCTCATAGCCTAGATCATGGAAAGTTTGTACCAATTGGAGGGCTTTTTCTACATCTTTGCTGTAGCATGCCACACGAATCAAATCCAGCATACTTTCGCTGCGGGGCAAAATATCATTCTCATCCACGCGGCCGATATCAACCAAAGCAGATAGCTTGGTGTGACCTTTTTGCGGAATCACTTTACGCAGGAAATCATCGTCCAGAAAACGCCATGGTCCGGCACCCTCTGCTCCTTTGAGCAATTTTGGTGAATTTTTATAACCGATTTCCATATAATCAACACCAGCTTCATTCAAGCCGGCATATAAGTTTTGTACAAATTCCACACTAAAATCCCAGTTGTTCACTAGGCCCCCATCTCGGATGGTGCAGTCAACAATCTTACATTGATTAGTCTTCATAATTATCTCCCTTCAACTATTGCAATCATTATAACCGCGAATATAGCTTTACTATGCAATTTATATCGTATAATCATACTTTAATGAAGAATAAAATGTAAAGGAATTTCATCTTCTTCTCCTTAATGCTATTACCACATCGTGTCAGCGACAATGATCACAGTAAATAAGCCCTAAAAATGCTACATTACAAGAAAATCATTGAGATTGATTATCAGTCTCTTTTGGAGGGATAAAAATGGCTTCTACCTCTTGCTCATTGCTGCGACTACAACCGGGTTCGACCGGATATATTCATAAAATAGAAGGAATCAATCCTATCCTACGCCGTCGTCTGGCTGATCTTGGAGTGTCCGAGGGTGTGAGCATTCGCCTGAAAGGAAAAGGACCTTTTTTAGGACCTATTACCTTAGAGTGCAATGGACAACTGTTCGCCATCCGCCGGAAGGAAGCTTCATTGATTGAGGTGAACGTGTCTTGAGTTCAATAGCTCTTGTAGGTAACCCCAATACAGGTAAAACCTCTCTTTTCAATACGTTAACCTCCTCATACGAATATGTTGGTAACTGGTCAGGGGTAACTGTAGAAAAGAAGATCGGCAGCCTGAAGAACGGCGCTGGCAAGCTCATTGATTTGCCGGGCATCTATTCCTTGCACCCACTCTCACGCGATGAGGGGGTTGCTGCCCAGTATCTAATAGAAGAATCTCCAGAAGCCTTAATTAATATCGTGGATGCTTCACAGCTGGAACGAAATCTGCTGCTCACGCTTCAATTACTTGAGTATGGCAAACCTACCTTACTCGGACTGAATATGATTGACGTCGCTAATGCACGTGGAATTCGCATCAATCATGAAGTCTTACAATCACGACTGGGTATAACTGTCCTCCCGCTTGTTGCAAGAACGGGAAAAGGCTGCGCACAAGTCCTCAGTATTTTAGAGAAATCCTCTGCGATTCCCGCTGTAAAGTTCAAGTTGAACTACGGTGAGATTGTAGAGCATGCGATATCTTCTATAGAAAAGGAATTACTTCCTATCAAGGACTTACCCAATCACCGCTGGATTGCTTTACAGCTTATGGAGCAGAATCCGGTTATTCTTCATTTTCTGAAGACACGTATGGACACCACTCGCCTGCTAAACATCTGTGAATCCTGTCAGAGTGAGCTACAGATCAAAAAGCTGGCCCTGACGCTCCCCCAATGGATTCGCTCACAGCGGATGGATTATATCCACTCCATTTGTGAGGTTGTACTTGATACAACAACGCAGAAACCTCATAACTTAACAGAAAGATTAGATTCCATATTGACGCATCGTTTTCTAGGACTGCCCTTATTTATCTTCTTTATGTATGCTCTCTTTAAGACCACATTTGACTGGGTCGGCGGACCTCTATCAGATCTCCTCGATGGCCTGATCTCCGGACCGATTAGTGATGGAGCCAATTCCCTGCTTCAGACGCTTGGAGCATCCAGCTTCACGCATGCCCTGATTGTCGATGGATTAATTAGCGGTGTAGGTGGCGTCCTCGTCTTTGTCCCGCAAATCTTCATTCTCTTCCTGATCATTTCCTTCTTGGAGGATTCAGGATACATGGCTCGGGTTTGCTTATTAATGGACAGCACGATGGAACGTATGGGACTAAACGGAAAAGCATTTATTCCATTCATCATTGGCTTCGGCTGCAATGTACCTGCCATAATGGCGGCGCGCAGCATCGAACAGCCCAAAGACCGCATGCTGACCACCTTGCTAATGCCGCTGATGTCCTGTTCTGCGAGACTGCCTGTTTACGCTTTATTCGCAGCTGTGTTTTTTCCGGCGCAAGAGGCCGTAGCAGTTCTGTCCATGTATGTGATGGGTATTGTGTTTGCTCTGATTCTTTGTAAGGTATTCTCTAAATATTTATTCAAAAATGAATCCTCAGTTTTCATGATCGAGCTTCCACCTTATCGTATGCCGCAGATCAAGACCTTATCGCGCAGCACTTGGGAAAAGGGCAAGGGTTTCCTGCGAAAAGCTGGAACTATTATTCTTGCAGGCTCAGCAATTATTTGGTTTATGTCTTATGCCGGTCCTGGCGGGTTTGATGTGGACATGGATCACAGCTTCCTGGCTAAGTTTGGGGGTATGATCGCACCGCTACTGGCACCGCTTGGTTTCGGAACATGGCAGGCTGGCTCTACGTTGGTTCCGGGATTTTTGGCAAAAGAGGTAGTAGTCTCTACCATGAATATCATCTATCATGCACCAGATGCTGCTGGTTTAGAAAATCAAATCTCTCAAGTCTTCACACCGCTAAGTTCGATCAGCTTCATGGCCTTTATCCTGCTTTATATTCCTTGTTTGGCTACTGTAGGGGTTATCAAAAAAGAAACAGCGTCTTGGAAATGGACCTTCTTCTCCATGGGGTATTCTCTCGTTCTGGCGTATATCGTATCTTTAATTATTTTTCAAGGCGGACGGTTATTAGGATGGTCGTAGACTTGTAAATTATAAGATTCTCATGATGAAAGTGGGGTACCATTATGATAAATGTTGTGATTGTCGCCTTAATTTTCGGTTATTCTGGCTGGACCATCTATCGACATGTGCAAAAGGGAAAGCAGGGCGCTTGTGCAGGCTGTGATAAAGGAAAAAGCTGCTCGGCAGCATCGATGGATTCCCCGCTTTCTTGTTGTTCAACACCGGTTAACAACAAGAAGTAGGCTTGTAAAATGGGCAATAAATAGTGATTTATCGTTTAGCCTCCTTAACTAACGGGTATGTTTGTTATAAGCAACTACAGACAATACCAAGGAGGTAATTCCTATGAATACCAAAAAGACATTATTTACAACGGTCGCATTGGGAGCAGCATATTTACTGAAGAATAAGGGAACTCGCGATAAAATTATGAACGGCATTCAATCTTACACTTCCCAATCGAAGGCCAAAAAATCCAGTGGTACTGTTTAAGCTTCTGCTCTTGGATTTCAATAAAGGGGTGTTCCCTAAACCAGACTCTGGTTTAGGGAACACCCCTTGTTGTTTAGAACGGACAGCTCCCCGGATGTTTAGATCTCGCTTTCGCTCAGCAGCCACTGAATGATAGAACGAACCATGACACCTGTTGCTCCCTTAGGATTAACTCCACGTTCTTTAGATACATATGCAGTGCCAGCAATATCTAGATGAATCCATGGCAAGCCCTCAGCAAACTCACCTACAAATAATCCGCCTGTAGTGGCTCCACCATATCTTCCAGCAGTGTTACGGATATCGGCAACCTCGCTCTTTAGCATCTCACGAAATTCCGGGTATGCCGGAAGCTGCCATACCTTTTCCCCTGAATAGCTTGAAGCGGCCAGAAATCGCTCCAGAAACGCTTCATCATTAGTTACAGCACCTGTTGCTATATCTCCCAAAGTGGACAACACAGCGCCTGTCAGTGTAGCTACATCGATAATACGTTTCGCTCCCCATTCCCGAGCATAAGTCAGCGCATCTCCCAGTACAATTCTGCCTTCAGCGTCGGTATTCAACACTTCTATCGTTCGTCCGCTCATGGAGGTAATAACATCTCCAGGCTTAAAAGCATTGGCCGATGGCATATTCTCCGCAGATGGAATAACCATAACGACATTAATTCGTGGACGTAAGCGGCCAAGCGCCTCCATTACTCCGAGTACAGCCGCTGCCCCGCCCATATCACTAATCAGCTCTTCCATACCTGGTGCTCTTTTTAAGGAGATCCCGCCGGTGTCAAAGGTAACTCCCTTCCCTACAAGCCCCACTACGTTATCCCAATTCCCTGTCCCCTGATAACGGATGACGATCATTCGTGGAGGGTTTACACTTCCTTTTCCGACTGCGAGCAATCCGCCCATTCCTTTTTGCTCAATTTCCCGTTCATCCAGCACCTCAGAAGGAAAGCCATATCGCTCAGCAACCTCTATAGCGGCCACAGCAAGGTCTGAGGGGGTCAATAGATTACCAGGCATGTTGGTCAAGCTCCGCGCCAAATTCGTGGCCTCACCGAAAGCTAGCCCCTTCTGAATGCCTTGAGTCCAATCCCGTCCGGCATTACCCTCTAATTTCTCTTTTATAGTGAAAACAACTGCTGTTGGGCCTGTATAAAAAGACTGCACCTGCTTATAGGTAGCCCGACGATAGGAACCTAGCATTAGCCCCTCCGTCAGCGCATAAGCAATAGAAGTCACATCCTTCTCTACGGTAAGCTCCTGCAAGGTGTCCGGCACTTCAAATACCAGCTTGAGCGCCTTCAAACGAAGCGCTGCACGGGCTGTCTGAGCCCCCATTTGCCTTAGATCCTCAGTCGTGAGAAGTTGGTCCCCCCTGCCAACCAAAATAACAACAGGACAACCAGATGAATTCTCAGCAGGTAGTACATAAGTCTGATTAAGCTTGCCTTTAAATAGACCTGCCTTTCCCAATAGGCGAATTCTGTCATCCCATCCTTCGGAAAAGCCTCCATTCTCGACCTCAGACTCAGAAATAATAAGGATAAGGGCATCACCCTGCACATTGTTGGCAACACCACTGTTGTATTCTATATTCATTGTGATTACCTCCATTTGTTTCCCAAAACCAACACCCATTGTAACATAAGCAAAGGCTGATCTCCGCATCTGTATTATCCGCAGGGATCAGCCTCTTATTACTTATTCTAATGGATTAATGGCAAAGAGATCACAAAATGAGTACCCTCGTTAACTCTGCTGCTAACAGAAATGCATCCGCCATGATTTTTGATGATGCGGTCACTTACGGAAAGACCCAATCCTGTACCATTCTCTTTGGTAGTAAAGAAAGGATTAAATAACCTGTCCAGTGTACGAATATCCATTCCTTTACCGTTGTCAGATATGAACATACGGACCTCAGAGCCTTCTCTGCGGGCACCAACCTCGATTTTCCCCATCGAATCATCTTCTCGATCCGCTACAGCCTCCATCGCATTTCTAATCATATTAAGCACAACTTGCTTCATCTGTTTGACATCTCCAGAAATCACCATGTCCTCTTGAAGAGGATGAAGATTGATCTGGCAGCCCTTCATTAAAGCTTCGCTCTCTGTAAGGAGAACAACCTCCTTGAGCAATGCGGACACGGGTATCATCCCCACCTGCGGAACTGACGGCTTAGAGGAGGAGAGAAATTCATGGATAATATCGTTCGCACGATCGATCTCGGCCAATATAATCTTGGCATATTCCTCTTTCCCCAGTTGGTGCAAGTATGGATGAAGCAGTTGAATAAATCCCCGGATCGCGGTCAACGGATTCCGGATTTCATGGGCAATAGATGCGGATAATTTGCCTAGCATAGCTAAGCTATCGTTCTGGTAAGCCGTTTGTTCGATTAACTTATAATCCGAGATTTCCTTGACAGTGAACAAATAACAGCCTTTCATTTGCTCTCCGCAGCATAAAGTAACCTTCCAGTAACGGCCATACTCGTCTAGAAACTCATAATTTGATTTTCCTTTGTATACCATCTCTCTGTAGCTCTGCATTACTTGTTTTTTCTTGGAACGGCTCAGTCGAACATTAGACAGCAGATGGGAAAATGTGCAGCCCACAAGAGAGTGACGGGTAAGCTCGAGCATCCCGTACATTTGCTTATTTACAAAACTTATAACTCCCTCTTCATCAAAAAGCATGATTCCGCTGTCAATATTCTCTAGAACATCCTCGTATGTAGTATCCACAGGTCCAGTTTGATAGGTTCTTCCCGGTAATAGAAGACTTTCTTGATATTGGCTAATCACGATACGAAGTTCCCCCTTTTACTGCATTTGACGAAGACGCTTAAGCGACATCAAATTACTATGTATTTGAGTGTATGACGAAGCCGCCAGAACATTCGGTAATCGTTGCACTTTTTCCAACCGGTTCAATTATATTCCAATCATATCCAAGAGAACTAGACAACGCAATCGGAGAAACTGTCGAATGGTAAAAAAATTCATAAAATGATTCCAAAGACATATGAAACATCACATCAAATTATATTTATCGCTATTTATTCGCCTAAATGATTTAAAAAAATCTAAAAAGGATCACGAAAAACTAAAAAGGATTATAAAAAGCTAAAAAGCCCCCGCGATTGCGGAGGCTTACATGGAAATGGGGCATGCCCAAAAAATTAGTAATAAACTTATGCCTTTTGTTGCAGGCGTAGACGGCGCTGACTCATCACAGCTAACCTTTTTTTCAATTCCCGTTCCCACTTGGTATCCTCAATCTGTTTGGCTACAGCTAGCAGATCAAGCGCCATATCGATTTGATTGCGTACAACGGCTAGAGGATCTTCACTCTCGACGTTAATGACGTTCTCGAAAATTGCAGTTTCGTCTTCCATGACATAGTCCTGAAAGTCCACGTCGGTAACACCATCTCCATGTGCATATTCCGCTAAGATCTCATATTCATTCTCGACCTTGTAGTGAACCTCCACACGATGACATACCGGACAAAAAAGCAGGGGAACATTATGGACTTGCGTGCGATAATGTTTTAGGGTCCCCTTTGTTCCTACCATACTCGCTCCACAGCAAAAGCTCATATTTGTTCGCCCTCCTTAGAAATAACCCTTTGATTGTTTATTATTGTATTACATTACCCCAATGGAGATTCCTCCACTCGAGGACATAATATAACTTTTCGCGCCTATTTTCAAATCTATTTAGATATACAAGATCTTTTGGTGCAAAAAACCCCCTTACAGAAAATTTTCTGCAAGGAGGTAGAAATCAGAATATCAAAGATCACTATGATAACGGTCTAAAATTTACAGATTCTTATCGCCCGGCTTCCAGTTCATTGGGCATAAACCACCAGATTGCAAGGCTTGCAGAACACGAAGAGTTTCTTCCACACTGCGGCCTACATCATTGTGGTTAACGACTTGATATTTCAATTCGCCTTCAGGATCGATAATGAACAAGCCACGCAATGCGATACCTTCTTCTTCAATCAGAATGCCATAGTCTTTAGAGACTTGTTTCGTAATATCAGCTGCAAGCGGGAAATTCAAACGACCCAGGCCGTTGGAATCCTTAGGGGTATTAATCCAAGCTTTGTGGCTGTGGATCGAATCGATGCTTGCGCCGAGAATCGCTGTATCAAGTGCTTCAAACTGTGCTGCTGCGTCACTGAGAGCTGTGATTTCAGTTGGACATACAAATGTGAAATCAAGCGGATAGAAGAAGAATACAAGCCATTTGCCACGATAATCAGACAAGCTTACTTTACCAAAATCCTTACCATCACCTGATACGGTTTCCATAGTAAAATCGGGAGCCGGTCTACCTACTAAACGGTCCGCCATTGCTAGAATCCTCCCTCTGATTATGTAAGAAAAAATACCATTTGTATCTCTCAATATACTGAAAAATGCTGAAATAGATAATATCTTGTCTACTTAACAAATGGTATCATCGCACAAAATCAAAGTCAAGATTAGATCAATTATTTATTTATAATTATTATAAATAAAGTATTAGGCTTTGCGGATTGCTGCAACAATCAGGTCGCCCATTTCAGTTGTACTGATCGCTTTGCTCTTATCCACGGCGATATCACTTGTACGGTGTCCTGCATCCAATACTGCAGCAACTGCCGCTTCGATTGCAGCAGCAGCATCCTCATAACCAAAGGTTAAGCGGAACATCAGGGCCAGCGACAAGATTGTTGCGATCGGGTTCGCAAGCCCTTGTCCGGCAATATCAGGAGCAGAGCCGTGAACGGGCTCGTAGAGACCATAGTTGCCGTCACCCATCGAAGCTGAAGCAAGCATACCGATAGAACCTGTCAGCATAGCAGCCTCGTCGCTCAAGATATCACCAAACATGTTCTCAGTAACGATAACGTCAAAGCTAGATGGACGGCGCAGCAGCTGCATTGCGCAGTTATCAACCAGTACATGCTCTACCTCTACCTCCGGATATTCTGGAGCAATCTTATTCACAACCTCACGCCACAAACGTGAAGTTTCAAGTACATTCGCTTTATCAACACTCGCCAGTTTATTACGGCGCTTGCCGGCAATCTCAAAAGCTTGGCGGACAATTCGTTCTACTTCCATTACGTTATACACACAGGTGTCCACAGCTTCTTCACCATGTTCTCCTTGACGGCGCAATTTATCTCCGAAGTAAATCCCGCCAGTCAGTTCGCGAACTACCATAAGATCTGTGCCTTCCAGGACTTCAGGCTTCAAAGTCGAAGCATCCTTAAGACAGTCAAATACGACAGCTGGACGCAGGTTGGAGAACAACCCCAGTGCTTTGCGAATTCCAAGCAGTCCGGTTTCGGGACGAAGCTCCTTTGGATTATTATCCCATTTTGGTCCACCAACAGCACCCAATAACACAGCATCTGCGCTACGACAGATTTCAAGTGTATCTTCCGGCAGCGGAGTCCCCTTCTCGTCTATTGCGATACCGCCAAATAATGCGTGCTCTGTTTCAAAAGCATAACCGAATACTTCTTCTGTTACTTTTAATACTTTTTCCGCTTCTGCTACAACTTCTGGTCCAATACCGTCCCCTGCGATTACGGCGATTTTTTTAACTTCACTCATCTCAGTCACTCCTCAAGTTTTCTGCTCTAACAGACATAGTTCTTCTTTATATTGTTGTATCATACCCAGTCGTAAAGGACAAAGATATAGATTCTATTGAGCTGATAGGTATAGCCTATAAACAATCAGGATCAGACCACCACCCTCAATGCTGAGCATATTTGCTCTTAGTTCTGAAGATGTTTACAATTAATATGAAGTCATCTATCAAAGGAGTGAATGCGAAGTGCAATATGCAAAGCTTGGCAAATCCGGCATGAAGGTCAGTCGCCTATGTCTAGGAACGATGAATTTTGGCCCGCAGACGGATGAAAAAGAAGCCTTCCGCATCATGGACGCTGCACTGGATGCAGGTGTTAATTTTTTTGATACCGCTAACATTTACGGCTGGGGCGAAAATTCTGGCCTGACTGAAACCATTATCGGACGCTGGTTTAAACAAGGCGGCGGGCGGCGGGAAAAGGTTGTACTAGCCACCAAAGTTTATGGAGCCATGAATGATAACCTTGATGGTCCTAATGATGAAGAAGGATTATCCTCATATATCATTCGCCGCCATCTTGAAGGGTCCCTGCAGCGTCTTCAGACCGATCATATTGAATTGTACCAGATGCATCATATAGACCGCAGTACGTCCTGGGAAGAGCTCTGGGGGGCTTTCGAGCTGGCTGTGAGTCAAGGCAAGATTGGTTATGTCGGTTCCAGTAACTTTGCAGGCTGGGATATCGCCATAGCTCAACAAGAAGCTAAGGCTCGTGGTTTTCTTGGACTAGTCTCAGAGCAGCATAAATACAGCCTGACCTGTCGGCTTCCTGAACTTGAAGTTTTGCCAGCCGCTCGCCATCTGGGGCTAGGTATTATTCCTTGGAGCCCACTCGATGGAGGTCTTCTCGGAAGAAATGCACTCAAAAAAATAGAGGGCAGCCGAAGTGGCGGAAATGCAGATCGTGTAGAGCAGCACAAGAGCCAGCTTGAGGCTTTTGCCAGCTTATGTATGGAGCTGGGAGAACCACAGGATAATGTCGCTCTTGCTTGGTTACTGGCTAATCCTGCTGTAACTGCTCCAATTATCGGCCCCCGCACCCTGGAGCAATTTGAGAGTGCGCTGCGCAGTCTTGAGATTGTGCTAGATGAAGCTGTGCTTAAACGACTAGATGAAATATTCCCTGGACCCGGCGGTGAAGCCCCTAAAGCGTATGCTTGGTAGGTAAGTTCTATCACAAAGGAGCTGAGGCCTCAGCAGAATCAATACGCTGAAGCCCAGCTCCCTTTTATTCATTCTTATTCAGCTGTGTCCACGGTCACACTTCCATTACTCGTGCTTAAGTCCACAGTATAAGTGGCTTTACCAAGCACAGCGGTACCATAGCTATCGCCGTCCCGATCCCAGGGTACATTCCCCTTCAGCGAGCCATTGCTTGTATCTGCAATAATCTTCGCATCCGACACGGCCGGCAAGCCCACTATAATCTTCCCGTTACTGGATGTACATTTCCAGTTTCCGGTCACTGCTGAGTTTATAGTAATTTTGCCGTTGCTGCTCTTGGCTGACAACGCCCCATCAATGTTATCCAATACTATGGCTCCATTAGAGCTCACGAGTTCAACTTCACCTTGGATATTCTGTACGGATAGTGACCCATTGCTGGTATGCGCATCCACTTCGCCGACAATATCATGAATATTTAATGCACCATTACTTGTCTCAACCTCTATACCTGACTTTAGATTCCAGGCTTCTATAGAGCCATCACTTGTCTCAACCTCAACAGCAAGGTTATTGGGTGCACTTACATTTAGATAAGGACTTTTGGTATTGAATCCAAACTGAATGTTAGAGAACCAATTATGATCGGTATCAAGCTCCATAATCAGTGTATCTCCTTCAGTACTAACCTTCCATTTCTTTTCTAGTGCACTTTCAGCATCACTTTGCGATTTTCCAGGCAGCAGTAAACTTCCCTCATAATCCAAAGAGCTTCCAGCTACACCCTCAACCTTTACTTTTCCACTTGGAAGTACAATTTTGAGCGTCGTAATATTCTCTTTCACTTCCACATTCCCACTAAGCGGAGTTAGATGTGTATTACCGATCAGATTGCTGAGTGAACCTCCGGCCATTACTGTCTGAGCACCACTTGCTCCGATCAGCACAATAATTAACAGGATGGCCCAGCCGCTTACACGGCTTTTGACATCGGATTTGATAAAAAGTCTAATCAACATCTCAAGTCCGAATAAGACCAACAACGCCGGCCATAAAAAACCAAGCACCTCATAGCTGATCATATCATACTGAGCCATCACGATAATGACACCAAGGGCAATGCAGCCCAAGGCTGCTGTGAAACTTCCTATTTTCCATCTCCCCATAGTTAAATCCCCGTTTCTTATGCTCTCGTATTGTTCCTTAACATCTTCAGTCCGTACGCAATCAGACCCACTGATAATAAGATCGTGCCGATGTTGATCTCAGTCAGCATATCCCAAAGGGTAGGGAAAGCTGTGATTACCAACATGAGGAATCCAGCAACAACACAGCCGATTCCCACCCAAGCTGGATTGATCTCTTCATGCGGATATCCAGGCATAGAGGACATCCCCATGGTCCAAGGGGCTCCGAAGCTGTCTGGATGAAACATCATTCGTTCGTGTTCAGCAGCAGTTATTTTCATCCAAGCCGCCTTCTGCAGGGCATCAAACAATTGATAAAACCACAGCGCCGCCAGGGCAAACGGGAAGATCAAGGGCTCGGACGGAATAAACATTATACATAAGGACGCCCCGATCATAAACTGTAAACCCTGCTTTTTAAAGCCTAAGTACAAATGACCTACTCCAGGTACCATAGCCAGCATAAAAGTGAGCCAACGTCTCTTCTTAATCATAATACATCCTCCTAAAATTTGGGTAGCAAAACTTTAGCCAATTTAAACATCTATTAATGATCAATTATTTTATTTCTATCTCCCAAAAGCCACCAAACCACTGGGTTACTGAATTCGACATATGGCCGTTTATTTCGGTAATGCCATAGGCCAAATTCTCAAATACCCCAAACTGCAACAATAACAAACTGAGGCAAGCAGCCACTCCATAATGAATCCATGAGGTTTTTGGGGCAGAACGACGTCTTACATTTGTCGCCTTAGTCGCTCGTGATCTGCGCCCTGTTTCGAGCTGCTCAATATGTGTCATAACATCTGCTGCGAGATCCGGGAAGTCCATCTGCGCCTGCAGCTGTTCTCTGTCAGCATCCATTTCCGACCACAGCTCCGACATTGCTTTGGCTTCCTCCAGCCACTCTGCGCAATCAGGACATGACTCTATGTGCAATCGGATACTCAGCTCCATCTCTGGAGACAGTAGGCCGTCTATATAATGTGGCATCCATTCCTTCACTATTGCACAATTCATCGCCATTCCTCCCTTTGTTTACGCATCATCTGTCTGGCTCGATAAAGCTGCGATTCGATTGTTTTCACGGAAACTCCCTTTTGCTCTGCAATCTCTTGGTAGGAATTCCGCTGAAAATAGTACAGCTGGACGACCGACCGGTACGGTTCCGCCAGACTGTTCACATTCTCTCCTAATTCAGCTGATGTTTCCTGCTCAAGTACCTCATGCTCCGGAGTTTGAGACGTTACCCAATCATTTTCTGTGTAATCAGCTGCACTTCGGTACTTCCACTCCCTATCGTTGGCCCGTTTCCAGTCCAGACAGGTGCGGTAGGCAATCCGATACAGCCATGTCGAGAAGGAGGACTGTCCTCTGAAAGAGGGGAGCGCTTTATATGCTTTTATAAAAACCTCCTGGGCCATATCTTTGGCCGATTCGGCTTCCCCTGTGATTTTGACGCATACTCTGTATACCATGCCTTGGTAACGTGTCACCAAATGCCCAAAGGCTTGATGTTGACCGTTCAGCACAGCAGCAATCCATTCTGCCTCTTCCAGCTTTCTCCCCTCCTTCACCTTCATAACGTTAGACGCCAGACAATCCTTCCCCCCTGCAACCTATGCATAAATTTTTTTGAATTTTTTGAAATAGGCCGAAGAGAGGAATATATAGTTTGTTGTCGAATAATGTTTAACTATTATGACTAAAAGAAAACTCTTCTTAATTATCGCATTGTTTCTTATTATACTCACTGGATTTCGTATCCTATGGGTAATGATTTCTCCACACACCACACAACCAACATTGATCAATGGGGTGTTGGATTTACGGGATCAAAATATGAATCCGGACAAACTTCTTATTTTAGATGGGCAGTGGGAGTTCTACCCGGGTATGCTGCTTCCTTCATTCAACGAACAATCTCTAACCTCTGCTCCTACAAAATATATACAAGTCCCGGGGAACTGGAAAGATGCACTTAGCGATAGCGATAGTGATAAATCTGCTTATGGCTACGGCTCCTATCGACTACGTGTGCTTACAGATAATAATAAGAAGCAATCTTATAGTCTTCTCATTTCCGGAGCTCGCTCTTCTTCAGAAGTGTATATCAATGGTGAACGGCTGGGCAGCTCTGGCACTCCTGCTGAGAATAAAGAGCACTATATCCCATACATACTGCCTTATTCAGTATCCTTTACAACCGATAAAAGTGAGATTGAAATTGTGATCCATGTAGCCAACTATTCCTTCTCCCAAACGGGGGGAATTTCTAAAACGATTGTATTTGGCAGCGAAAAAGCTTTAACACAGGAAAGACTGCTATCTATTAGCCTACAGTTGCTATTATGTGTTGTTCTACTGCTGCACGCTGTATATGCTGTTATTTTATATATAATTGGGCTGCGGCAAAAGATGTTGATCTATTTTTTTCTGCTGGTAATATCCGCTATAACTACCGTACTCATAGATGATGACAGGCTTTTATTGCACGTATTTCCCTTGAACTATCAATGGAATTTCAAACTATTTTTTATCTCTTATATTGCTGTATTTATTTTTATCCTGCAGACAAGCAAACATCTTTTGTTCGCGGATTTAAAAATAAAAAGTATTCGTATCCTAACCATCCTGTCCATAGTAGACATCCTGTTCATATTATTTGGACCCGTTGTTCACTATTATGAATTTCACACACTGATTTTCGGCATAAATTTATTAGTTTTAGCATTAGGTGTCGTAATTCTTTTTCTGAGATCTATTGTTAAAAATTACGAAGGCTCTATTTTCCTGTTGTTATCCATGCTTGCCATCGTTAACAGCACACTTTGGGGAATGTTCAAGAATTATAACTGGGTCAACGTTACCTATTATCCTTTTGATCTAATTATCGCCTTTTTGTGCTTTGCGACTTTTGGATTTAAGCGATATCACTGGAATACTAAGGAGACAGAAAAACTGGCGCACAGCCTGCAGAGAAGTGTTACGCAAAAGGATGTTTTTTTGGCTAACACCTCACATGAATTAAAAAATCCGCTGTACAGTATCATTAACATTGCCGAAACTGTTCTGGACAGCGAGCGTGACACTGTAACGCATCAAAATGCTGAGAATTTAAAACTGCTCATTACTGTTGGAAGACGTATGTCCCTTCTGGTAGACGATCTGCTGGATCAATCCCAGCTCCGTGAAAGCAATATACAATTGCAGCTCAGAGAACTTAAGATTCAATCCTTCGCAGTGGGTGTGCTTGATATGTTCAAATTCTTAACAGAAGGGAAATCTTTAACCTTAATCTCAGAAATACCAGATTCATTCCCTTCTATTGTGGCTGATGAAAAAAGACTCATTCAGATCTTGTTCAATCTGCTTCAAAATGCTGTTAAATATACGACTGTAGGCACGATAAGAATCCATGCAGATATTCATAAAAAATCGGCGCAGATTCATATTACGGATACTGGTCTTGGCATGAACGAGGAGACGTTGCTCAGAGCTTTCCAGCCCTATGAACAGGGCGACTCCAGCATGAACGAAGTTAGCGGTGGCATCGGGCTTGGATTAAGCACCAGCAAGCAGTTAGTTGAACTTCACGGCGGGAAAATCAGTGTAGTCTCTACACTTGGAGAAGGTACTACCTTCACATTCACAATGCCGTTATACGATTCAACCAGCCGGGTATTGAATTCAGAACTGCCCTCTATGACTGAATTCTCGGACACGCCATCTATGATCACTTTATCCAAATTAACCGCGCCGGGTATCGTTTCATCAGCCCATGGAAGGAGACCCAAGCTTCTGGCTGTAGATGATGATCCGGTTAATCTAAAAATACTTACCAACGTACTTTCCATCAAGGACTATGAAATCGTTACGGTGACCAGCGGAAACGATGCTTTACTATTGCTGGATACCGCTCAGTGGGATTTAATTATTACAGATGTAATGATGCCACAAATGTCCGGGTATGAACTGGCGCATAGAATTCGTGAACGTTACACCATTGCTGAGCTTCCCATTTTGCTTCTGACGGCACGAAACCAACCAGAAGATATTTATACCGGATTCATTTCAGGTGCAAATGACTATGTAATGAAGCCTATGAATGCAATAGAGCTGAAGGCCCGTGTACGCTCCTTAACAGATCTAAAACAGTCCGTAAACGAACGGCTTCGTGTGGAAGCTGCCTATCTTCAAGCGCAAATACAACCACATTTCTTGTTCAACACATTAAATTCAATATCCGCGCTGGCCTCTTTTGATATTAATAGAATGAGTCACCTTGTGGATGCCTTCAGCTCTTATTTGCGTTTAAGCTTCAATTTCCTGAATGCTGAGCCTATGATACCGATTGAACGAGAGCTTGAGCTTGTTCGTGCCTACCTCTACATAGAGAAGGAGCGCTTTGAAGATAGGATGACCATTCATTGGGATTATGAGGAAAGCTTGCATTTTCAGCTGCCGCCTCTGACTATACAGCCACTGGTTGAAAATGCTGTCCGGCACGGTATTTTGAGTCGCTCCCAAGGAGGAACGGTGTCCATAACCATCAAGGAACAAGCTGGCGATATTGAAATCACGATATCAGACAATGGCCAAGGCATGAAAAACGAACAACTCCAGCAGTTGCTCAGCAATCCGTCTAATGATGTACGAGGAATCGGATTTTTAAATACACATAAACGGCTGTTGCGGGTCTACGGAAAAGGGCTGCAAATTAAAAGCTCCGAAGGGAAAGGAACTTCTGTGAGTTTTATTATTCCTTCTGACAAAAAAAATCCGCTTCGAAAACTTTCTGATTAACAGACAAACTATTGTGAACCCAAATATCAAGTAAGGATTCGACGTATTTTTGGCTAAAATACTATATCTGAGTGGTGATTAATAATGATTCAGGCAATATTAGTTGACGATGAACGGCTTGCCCTTGTGAAATTAGAGTTTATGTTAAAAAAAATACCATCCATACATATAGCCGCTTCCTATACGGACCCCTCGCAGGCCATTCAAGAGGCTCCGTCTTATCATCCTGACGTTATTTTTATTGATATTGAAATGCCTGAAATTAATGGTCTTCAAGCTGCGGAGATGCTCCAAGAGACCTGTCCAAACGCAAATATTATCTTTGTTACCGCGTATAACCATTATGCTGTGGAAGCCTTTGAGATCAATGCGCTCGATTATATTTTGAAGCCTGTGCGAAATGACCGACTACTGAAGGCCGTCCAACGGTTAGAAGAAAGATTGTCACTTGCCCCAAAACTCATCATTGCAACAGAAGAGGTAACCATTCGTTGTCTTCAATCGCTTCGTTTTGAACGAGGCGGACAATCTCTGAATAATCTGCGTTGGAGAACCTCTAAGGCCCAAGAGTTATTTGCTTTTTTGCTCCATAATCGCAACCGCTTTGTAAGTAAAGACATGCTGATTGAACTGCTGTGGCCTGACTTTAATCTGAAAAAGGCTTCTACCCATCTCTATACAACAATTTATCAAGTCCGGCAATGCTTAAAGCAGAATGAAGTCGACCTGCATATCAGCAACCTTAGCGGGGGGGAAGGCTATACCCTTGAAACCGGATCAATGTTGATCGATGTAGATAAGTGGGAACAGGGGATTCTGGCTCTGGAAACCATTAGTGAAGTTAATTGTGCGGAGCATCAAGTTTTATTCGAGCTTTATTCTGGAGATTACTTTGACGATTATGATTATTTATGGGCCGAAAGTGAGCGGCAACGCCTTCGTACCATTTGGCTGCACCATGCAATGGGCATTGCCCAATTTTATATAGAAAGCAACAGAATTGCCGAGGCCGTTACTGTCTATCAACGAGTAGTGCAGCTGCAGCCTTATTTTGAACAAGGGCATTTAGGATTAATGAAGGTCTACGACAGTATTGGAGAACGTTCCGCTGTGGAAGAGCAGTACAAGCTGCTCAAGGATTTGTTCCAAAAGGAACTTAACCTTGGCCTTCCAGCCAGCGTTGAGCACTGGTACGAGCAATGGGAACAGTTTAACCATAGAGTGCGATGAGCTAAATACCCTATCAAGACATAATAAAGACACCCGGATAAAACCGGGTGTCTTTATTATTACCTTCCTAGTTATTACGTTTGAATCGTCTTGTTAATACAAACCCTAGTAGTACCAGACTTCCACCTACCAAGTAGATCGGAAATGCGCTGTCTTCTCCCGTTTTCGGAAGCTGAGTCGGTTTATTGCTGTTATTTCCTGGCTTAGTAACTGTACCCTTTGGTACTTCCTCCACATCAATTTCTATGAGGATTTCTTCTTCATTTCCATTCTCATCTGTAACAATAATGGTGAACTTATCTTTACCAATATAGCCCGGATCAGGTGTGTAGACCCATTTGCCATCCTTAGTAATAATTACTTTACCATGTCCCGGCTCATCTCCCAGGCTTGGCACTCCCCCAAGTGGAATTTCACCTTCAATAGGAACATCTTCATTGGTAATCTCTTTCTGCACAGGTGGAGTTACCTGCGGAACAACAGGCGTACTAGTTGCCACAGGCTGGCTTGGAGTAGCTGTTGGCGTTGCTGTCGACACTGGCGTTACCATCGGTGTTGGTGAAGGTGTTGCCACCACAACTGGTGTTGGTGTTGGCGTAGAAGTAACGACTACTTCCGGAGTCGGTGATGGTGTCCAGATAGGACCTGTCGGTTCCTCTGGCGTCGACGTTGGTGTTGCTGTTGGTGTCGACGTTGGTGTTGCTGTCGGCGTCGACGTTGGTGTTGCTGTTGGCGTCGACGTTGGTGTTGCTGTCGGCGTCGACGTTGGTGTTGCTGTCGGCGTCGACGTTGGTGTTGCTGTCGGCGTCGACGTTGGTGTTGCTGTTGGTGTCGACGTTGGTGTTGCTGTCGGCGTCGACGTTGGTGTTGCTGTTGGTGTCGACGTTGGTGTTGCTGTCGGCGTCGACGTTGGTGTTGCTGTCGGCGTTGGTGTTACTGTTGGCGCTGGCGTTGGTGTTACTGTTGGCGCTGGCGTTGGTGTTACCGTTGGTGCTGGCGTTACGGTCGGTATAGGCGTTGCTGTTGGTGTCGGAACTTTGTTTTTAACCTGAAGGCTTATCCCTGTCGTCGAAGAAATAGTCACTTCATGTGGTGTTTGATCAAGAACATAACCAGCAGGTGCTGTTTTCTCAATTAATACATATTTCCCACCTGTCAGTTTGGTAAATTCAAGTATCCCGTTTGTATCCGTCGTGCCTTCCTTAATCCAGATCTTATCGGCATCAACTACGCGATACAGATCAAAAACGGCCCCACTTAACACCTTGCTGGTATTCCCGTCTTCTACTTTGGTAATCGTCAACGGTCCTCTTACGCCGCTTCCTGTACCGGAGCCGCTAGAGAGCTTAACGATAATTTCCTCGGTGCTTACACCTGGAACTACCTTGATGTTTTTACCATCAAAACTAACCTGATTGGTTACCTTATCATTGTTTTGTGCTGTGATCAGGGAATCATATTTTAAAATATAAGCTTCGGAAATATCCTTCAGGAAACTAAGCTTAAAGCTTTCTTTTCCGTCATTATCCGTTGTGATTTCCAGCTTATAATCTGTACCACTCACCAATTCTTGGTTGGTGGATGTTACATCCCCATTGCTTGCAACTTTCGTTTTGTAGACATGGAATGTATTGGACAGCAAGATTTGATTGTCGCTTGGAATATCCGTAATTACCGCTTCTTTTACAAAAGATTGGTTACGGTTGATGTAAACCGTCCAATGTATTTTATTGCCATCCTGCGCACCTTCTTTGTTAACATATTCCCCGCCCTGAGGGATATTAACAGAAGCTTGCAGTTTAGCGGACTCTACTTTCGTACCATCATATAACGTAGCTGTATTTTTAATTTCATTTGAATCAATCGCTTGATCCGCGAACGTTGTTTTGAAAGTGACGTAGAACGCATAATTAATCGTTTTATTAAATGTCACCTTCAGCTCACTGCCATCCAGCTCCACTTTATAATCAGCGGAATTCACACTAGCTTGAGGAGAAGGATTTCCATCCTTTCCATACTCCCATTTATTCACTTTCACAGAATCCATATTTACAACTTGGCCAGCTGAAATGGTATCAACCAGTTGAGCTTGGCTTAACGTTTTCTGATTATAATTAGCCCCAATGTTCCAAGTGATCTCCTTAGTTACAGCATTGTAGGAACCACTCTTCTTCCCATTGTTTTTAACCTCATCTCTTGGATTAAAGGTTGCGGTCGCTTCTTTATGCTTAGACTCCTTCACCCCATTAACCGTTTCTTTCCAATCGAGTGCACCTGTATTAGTGAATTGAGTTTTGCCCGGAGCCAGCCAATCATAGTTAAAGCTTGTTGTATAAGTAATTGTGTAAGGCTCATTTATCGGCGCATTAAAAGTAATCACAAATCCATCGTTTACTGCAACCGGATCATGCGCATTGTAAACAACACTATGGACGGTAGCAGTTCCACCTTTAGTTGGTTGAACCTTTAATGTACCCGGGACAAGCTTTAATCCGGCATTGCCAAAAGTATCTGTCACCACTAAATTTTCCATAGTCTTGCTGTCGTCGTTAATTTGGATAGTCCAATCGAGGGTCTTAGTCGCATAATTAACGTTGCTATAATTTTTATGGAGAATTTGCTGCTTGATATCACTGTAACCCGTTTCTGTTTTTCCATCATAAGTAATCTTGTTCGTAATCTTGCCATCATCAAATACTCTGCCATTTGCCTTTGTCTGATATTCAATACGGTAGGCAGAATTAATATCATTGTTAAATTTCAGATCAAAACCATTTAATCCCGTTGCAGTTGTTGGAGTTATTGTATATTCGCTTGAAGCGATTTCCGCGCTTTTAACCCCGTTGCCATTACTGTCGATCGTTACAGGATAAACTTTAACCGAGCTGAGAATCAGATCTTGGGTGTTATTGAATGTATCCTTCAAAATAGCATTTGCCGCTAAAATTGTTTTTTCATTGTAATTGAAATTAACAGCCCAGGAAATCACCTGATTCGCTGCATCGTATTTAGTGGACTCTTTCGATAGTGGTTTGCCACGTCCTACTGTAACTGTAGTGCTAGCCTTTTTAGAAAATCCGTTATCTCCTGTTAAGACTGCCTCATTCAAAAAGGTTTTCGCATCTACACCAGTACCAGTAATATCCGTAGAAAAGCCAATCCGGTAGGCCTTAGTAAGCGGGTTATCCGCAAATTTCAGCTTTAACTCTCCCAAAGTGGATCCTGTCACATCATACTTGCTGCTGTCCACTATATTGCCAAGACTCACAGTCCCATCGACCTTCACATCAAGCTCATAAACAGCAATAGATACCGTATTCAGTGATAATCCCGCAGGGAGTGTGTCTGTGACAACTGCATTTTTTACGCTTTCCAGTGCCTTATTCACATCAACCGTCCAAGCGATGCTTGTTGGGTTATAATACTGCGGCTTAGGCGAACCGTCTTTTTCTATAGTAGAGCTAACCTTCGGCTTAAAATTAAGCTCAATGGTCTGAGTACCGCCTTGTATCGGGAAAATCAGGGTTTGCTTCGTGGAGCCAGTAATCTTCTTGGAGCTCAAAAGTGACCTTACGGAGAAAGTCCCTCCCACCTTATCGTGGGTTTCGATATAAGCATTAAATGTAAATACAACGCGGTTAGTATTTTTGTCGACGGTATAAGTTCCTACAGGTTCATCGTCAAAAATAAGATCACCATTCAGATCGTTATAAAGTTCAAACTGTGTTGGAAGATCAAAGGTATAGGTGGACCCATCCTTATATCCATGCCCATCTGGAAGTGACCATGTATAGTTCAATTCCGAATAGGAATCAAGTTCATATACGCTTTCTGTAACCGTATTTGTGTATTTATCATCGGTGTATACAGCAAGCGTAACACTAGTAATGAGGTCATCTCCAATTACAGTACCGTTGCCACTCGCATATGCCTGCGAATTGACTCCAAAGCCAAAGCTGTAAGCCCATTGCGTCACAAGCAAGAATACTACGAGCAATGCGCTAATTTTCTTTTTTGATAACATTATTAAAAATGCCTCCTTTGTCACTCCGTTTATCGTGCTTTCCTAAGCTTTATCCTTTGATTCCCGTACTCTACTCCCCCGCATTAACCTCCTTGACTCTTTTTCATGATATAAATTTGCAACCTAACAACTATTGTAAATAGTCCATCTATACATAATCTGAACAGCATCCTATTACAGTCTTGGAGATCTTTTTATTGCAAAAAAAAACAGGGATATGCGCAATAACTCGCATATCCCTGTCGTATTTACTACTTAGTGGAAAATAAAAATAACAACATTGTACATCTTATAGACTAGCGTGATCACGTTTGGTGTAAGTCTTACGCTTCTCCAGAAGCTTGTTCAGCGCATCAATATAAGCGCGGGCACTTGCTTCCAGAATATCGGTGCTAAGTCCACGGCCTTGTGCAGCTACTTCTCCCTGCGACAGTACTACATGAACCTCACCTTGCGCATCTTTACCACGGGAGACCGATTTAATCGAATAATCTCCAAGGGTAACTTCCTCATTCGTGGCTTTATCAATAGCATTGTAGATGGCATCTACTGAACCATTACCTTCTGCCTCAGCTACAATCGGCTGGTCTTCCGGACCCGCAATAATAACCTTGGCGGTTGGAACAGCTTCATTACCATAAGTAACGAACATCGTTTGCAGCTTAAAGACTTCTGGCGTATCAATTAATTTCTCTTCAATCAAAGCCAAAATGTCTTCATCTGATACTTCTTTTTTCTTATCTGCCAAATCCTTAAATCTAGAAAAAGCGGTGTTCAGCTCTTCTTCGGACACATCATACCCTAGATCACTCAACTTATCGCGGAAAGCGTGACGTCCAGAGTGTTTGCCGAGTACCAGCTTGCTCTCTTTAAGTCCAATAGTCTCCGGTGTCATGATCTCGTAGGTAGTTTTCTCTTTCAGCATCCCGTCCTGGTGAATACCCGATTCATGAGCAAATGCGTTAGCTCCTACAATCGCTTTATTCCCTGGAACCACCATACCTGTCAGCTTGCTGACCAGACGGCTTGTGCGAGAGATCTCGGATAACGTAAGCGATGTTTTTGCGCCAAAAAATTCAGCCCGTGTCTCAAGCGCTAGCGCAACTTCTTCAATCGCTGTGTTCCCGGCACGTTCACCGATACCGTTGATCGTTCCTTCGATCTGATCTGCACCATTCTGAATCGCAGCCAGCGTATTTGCTGTAGCCATACCAAGATCGTTATGACAATGGGCACTAAGCTGTACGCGTTCAATATCAGGCACATTCTCTTTTAGATATTTAAAGATAGCTCCGTACTCCGAAGGATTCAAATAACCTACAGTATCCGGGATATTAACAACATTAGCGCCTTCCCGGATAGCCATGCCGACCATTTCAGCCATGAAATCATACTCCGTACGGCCCGCGTCTTCTAATGAAAACTCGAGCTTAGGGAAATATTTTTTAGCGTATCGGATAGCAGACTGTGCAGTTTCCAACACCTGAGCCTTATCCATCCGTAGCTTATGCTGGCGGTGAATAGGAGATGTAGCTAGAAAAATATGAATACAAGGGTCCTGCGCTCCCTGTAGTGCTTCTTTTACAGCATCAATATCTGTCTCTCTAGAACGAGAAAGGCCGATTACCGTGACGTTCTTCACAGCTCTTGCCACCGCATTAACAGAAGCTAGATCACCTGGAGAAGCTGCAGGAAAACCCGCTTCCATGCGATCAATTCCCAGCTTCTCTAACTGGTAAGCGATCTCCACTTTCTCACGCGTGTTGAGGTTCACACCTGGTGACTGCTCTCCATCTCGCAGTGTCGTATCGAACACATAAATTTTCCGCATGCTAAGCACCTCCCAAAAATTGTGCTGAAACTCTCAAATGCGGCTCGCAAAGTCACGGCCGCATTTGAAGGTAATACTATTTAATCATAAGTATGATTATGATTATTTCTTAATCCAGTGCATCATTTCACGCAATTGGCTACCTACAACTTCTACTGGGTGAGCAGCTTCGTTGCGGCGAGTAGCGGTAAGGAAAGCACGTCCGGATTGGTTTTCAAGGATAAAGTCACGAGCGAATTTACCTTCTTGAATATCTGTCAGAACAGCTTTCATAGCTTTTTTAGTATCTTCAGTTACAATGCGTGGTCCAGTTACATAGTCACCGTACTCAGCAGTGTTACTGATGGAATCGCGCATGCTGGACAATCCGCCTTCGTATACCATGTCAACGATCAGCTTCAATTCGTGCAGACATTCGAAGTAAGCCATTTCAGGAGCATATCCTGCTTCAGTCAATGTTTCGAAGCCAGCTTTGATCAGTGCAGATACACCACCGCAAAGTACAGCTTGTTCACCGAACAAGTCAGTTTCGGTTTCTTCACGGAAAGAAGTTTCGATAACCCCTGCACGTGTACAGCCGATACCTTTTGCATAAGCAAGACCGATTTCTTTAGCTTTTCCAGTTGCATCTTGTTCGATAGCAATCAAGCCAGGAACGCCAAAGCCTTCAACATAAGTACGACGAACCATGTGACCTGGAGATTTTGGTGCTACAAGCAGCACGTCTGCATCTTTAGGAGCAACGATTTGTCCAAAGTGTACGTTAAAGCCGTGGGAGAACATCAAAGCTGCGCCTTTTTTAAGGTTTGGTTCTACTTCATTTTTATATACCGAAGCCTGTGTTTCATCTGGCATTAGGATTTGCACAACATCTGCACGGGATACTGCTTCAGCTACTGGCAATACTTCAAAACCGTCATTTTTCGCAGTTTCAAAAGATTTACCTTCACGAAGACCGATGACAACTTGAAGACCACTGTCACGCAGGTTTTGTGCTTGGGCATGTCCTTGGCTACCGTACCCGATTACCGCAATTGTCTTTCCTTTTAATACACTAAGTTCTGCATCCTGTTCATAGTACGTTGTAACTGCCATTGTCAATATCCTCCTTTAATTTGAGACCCATCATAAAGAGCGGGTGCTTCAAGAGAACTGGATTCATAGAAGATCTAGCTGCTCCTCAAGCTCCCGCTCTTTAGCGGGAAGTTCATTCATATCATATCAGATTAATGCAATCAAGCAGTAATCCGTTAAAGTCGCAAAATAAAATATTTAAGAGTTACCGCGTACCATAGCCGTAATACCCGTGCGAGACAGCTCTCTGATTCCATAAGGTTTCAAAAGCTCGATCATCGCATCAATCTTCACTGTATCTCCAACTACCTGTACTAACAATGTAGTGCTGCCAATATCAACAACTGAAGCCCGGAAGGTTTCTACAACGCCCATAATTTCCGGACGCTCACTTGGATCAGCATTCACTTTAATCAGAGCCAGCTCACGAGCAACCATTGGCTTAGATCCAAGATCAACGACTTTAATTACATCAATTAACTTGTAGAGCTGCTTCTCGATTTGTTCAAGCGTATGCTGGTCTCCAAGAGTAACGATAACCATCCGGGACAATCCAACCTCTTCAGACTGGCCAACCGTAATACTCTCAATATTAAATCCGCGGCGACCGAACAAACCCGACACCCGTTGAAGCACACCCGGCTGGTCATTTACGAGTACAGAAATCGTATGTCTTGTCACTGTTATTCATCCCCCATCAGCATATGATCGATGGTTGAACCTTGAGTTACCATCGGGTAGACATTCTCGTCTTTTGGAACAACGAATTCTACCAATACTGGACCCGGTGTTTCCAGTGCCTTCTGCCATGCATCACGTGCTTCTTCCTTATTCGTCGCCCGTAGACCTTTTACGCCATAGGCCTCAGCCAGCTTAACGAAGTCCGGACTGCCTGCGAGATCTGTAAAGCTGTAACGTTTATCATAGATAAGATTCTGCCATTGGCGAACCATGCCAAGCACCTGATTGTTAATTACTACAATTTTGACTGGTATATTGTTAATCGCACATATTGCTAGCTCTTGGGAACACATTTGCATGCCGCCATCACCATTAATCGATACTACCAACCGTTCAGGATGTGCCATCTGTGCACCGATAGCTGACGGGAATCCGAAGCCCATCGTTCCAAGACCACCTGAAGTAATCCATGAACGCGGATGATTGAACTTATAGTATTGTGCAGCCCACATTTGATGCTGACCAACATCCGTTGTGACAATCGCTTCACCTTTAGTGGTGTCATTGATCATTTCAATCACCCATTGTGGTTTAAGCTCTGTTTCTGAATCCTTATACCGAAGCGGCTGATCTAGCTTCCACTGAGCAATCTGTGTTCTCCAAGCATCAGCATTAGATGCGCGTCCAACCTCAGGATTCAGCATTTCCAATACAGTTTTCACATCGCCTACAATCGGAATATCAGGCGATACATTTTTCCCGATTTCTGCAGGGTCTATATCGATATGCACGATTTTGGCTTTTGGCGCGAAGCCGTCCAGTCTGCCAGTAACACGATCATCAAAACGTGCACCGATATTAATGAGCAAATCGCACTGTTGAATTGCATTATTCGCGGTATACGTACCATGCATACCCGGCATTCCCATCCAAAGTTCTTCTGCACTAGGGAAAGCTCCGAGACCCAGCAAGGTTGTAGTAATTGGAATCTCTGTCCGTTTCACGAATTCGAACATAGCTTCATGTGCTCCGGAGTAAATAACTCCACCACCTGCAATGATAATCGGACGTTCAGCAACCGCAATCGCACGAACCAATTTATCAAGCTGCAGTTTGTTTGGAACTGTACAAGGATTGTAGCCTCGAAGATTCACTGTTTTCACTGGTGTGAACAACGTCTTCGCTGCTGACACGTCTTTCGGAATATCGATCAACACTGGACCTTTACGACCGGTATTCGCCACATGGAAAGCTTCATGTATAACACGCGGGAGATCCTCAACATCTCTTACAAAGTAGCTATGCTTAGTGATTGGCATCGTTATCCCGGTAATGTCTGCTTCCTGGAAAGCATCTGTACCGATCAGGCTGGAGAATACGTTACCTGTGATTACAACCAATGGAGTGGAGTCCATATATGCTGTAGCAATACCTGTTACAAGATTCGTTGCTCCGGGACCCGAGGTAGCTATACATACCCCTGGTTTGCCACTTGCTCTAGCGTAACCGTCAGCTGCATGAATAGCGCCTTGCTCATGACGTGTTAACACGTGATTGAAATCCGTAAAACCGTACAATGCATCATAGATGTACAATACAGCTCCACCCGGATATCCGAATACAGTGTCTACACCTTCTAATACAAGGCTGCGGAGTAATATCTCGGAACCGGAAATGACCTCCGGCTCCATCCATTTTTCTTTTAACTGCTCAGTAGACCGTAATTCCGGTATTTGCGCGCTCATCAGTATTCCTCCTCCGATATTTAACATTCATTATGCAAATGACGGACCGTCCTTTATACATCAGCAAATGGTTCCTTATAAAACAAAAAAACCTTTCGCCTCCCACGCACAGTATTAGCGCGTGAGGGACGAAAGGTTGATCTTCCGTGGTACCACCCATGTTTGCATTACATCTCGCGATGCAACGCCTTATCAGGTATACAAAAATCCATCGATGTAGGCAAGGGCCCTAATCTCTGTAACCTGAAGTCCCTAACGCGGACTAAACGATTTCCCCTAATAATTCCACCACTCTAGCCAGTGGACCTTTCAGGAAAACAGCTCCGAGGTGAGCTCGTATATAAGGGATTTCGGTGGAGGTTGCAGCAGATCCTCACACTCTCTGAGCAAAAGAGCCCTTAAAACTTCGTCCTCATCATTGCCGATACATGTATGTTCGATAAAATGTTTAGACACATTATATGATTCCTAACATGGATAAGTCAATACCCTTATTTTTAATATTGTCACAACTCCTACTTCTACGTGCTTGGAACCCCCACCCCGCTCCCGACATATGATGTACGACAATGCGTAGAAAGGGGGCGCTCTATGATCCGTTATCGTCGGCCCAAGCAGGATGACGTCATTATCCTTGATTTAATCGAGCGACAGCTTGTACCATTATCTCATTTGCCAAAGACTGAAATTGCCAAAATCAAAAAAGATATCCCCCGTCGTCTGGGACACGGTATCACCTTAGTCGCCTGTCCCGACTATGAGAGTGATCCAATGGGGTTTGTCCATTTCCTGCTGCATGGTGATTTACTTTATATCGATATGTTAGCCATAGCACCCGCAGCACGGCGCAAACACTTGGGGAATATGCTCATGGATCGAGCAGAACGATTTGCACTATCACGCGGATGTCATCGGGCTAAGGTATCCGTCGATTTAGGAAATACAGCAGCTCTTGCCTTTTATCAAAAATTGGGCTACAGCGTAGCCCGTTATCAATCCCTAAGCTTCTGTTACGAACTGGAAAAAAGGTTCATCTAATTAAATCAAAACTCAACTGAACTTAAAAGAATCCGAAAGGTGGATAGGGTGTGCCTCCGTACCCATAGCCTCCATAAGGATTGCCATAGCCAGGACCTCCACCATAAGGCACTCCACCGCCATAGCCACCACCAAAAGCATAAGGTGCTGTACCAATGGCAAGCAAATCAAACAACACTAAAGGAATGATTGCTTTGGTTTGTACTTTTTTACCACTTACGCGTTGTAATATCAGACGATTTCCGGATACACGCAGCAGTTTACCTGTCACCTGAGTACCGTCTTTTTTTACTGCAATGATCTCCTTACCTACGAGTCTCATAACTTGCTTCTTCGTAACTGGCTTAGTCATATGATCCCCTCCTAAATGTTTTGTACGCCTCTCATTCGCATCATCTACAAAACAGTCTATTCGTTGGAAAGGACCTTCGCCTATACACTTGCCCTCCTACCTCAATGTTTATCCTTGCTGATCCTAATAAAAAAGCCGTATTTCCGGGAAAAGACCGGAAATACGGCTTTGAATAGTTACATGTCTATCGCTTACCAGGATCGTATGGCTGTCCTAATGCCTTAGGAGCAGAGGAACGGCCTACAGCCCCTACCAGTACGATGATAGTCAATACATAAGGGATCATAAAGATAAACTCTTGAGGAATATTTTGTGACCACTCATACAATTGAACATAGTTGCGAATCGCTTGGGAGAATCCGAAGAATACCGCTGCACCAAAGGCACCAAGTGGATTCCATTTCCCAAAGATCATCGCTGCAATGGCGATAAAACCTTGACCAGAGATTGTATTATGTCCAAAGGTTCCGGTTGTTGTTAAAGTGATTGTAGCCCCACCAATACCCGCCATCAATCCACTCAACATTACACCGATATATCTCATCCGATTAACTTTTACACCCAGTGTATCTGCAGCACTTGGATGCTCACCTACAGCACGCAAACGCAATCCAAATGGCGTCTTAAACAGAACCAAATAAATAACGATGACCAGTATAATGGCCAAATAAGTTGTAGGATAGGAATTAAAAATCCCTTCACCAATCACTGGGATTTTGGAGAGCCCAGGAATTGCAACCTTGCTGAATCCGTCAATGATCGGAGTTTCAGCAGATCCATCAAACAGGAGCTTTACCATGTAGAGCGTGCTGCCTGCAGCTAAAAAGTTAATAACCGTACCACTAATCGTCTGATCAGATTTAAAGGTTATAGATGCAACCGCATGAATTAGTGAGCCTAGCACACCAACAGCTATAGCACAGAGTACACCAACCCAAGGAGCCCATTCGCCCATTCCAGCGTCCTGAGCATAATAACCGCCTACTGCTGCCGCAAAGGCACCAAACATCATCAAACCTTCAAGTCCAATGTTTACGACACCGGAACGTTCAGAGAAGATGCCGCCAAGTGAGGCAAAAATGAGCGCTGTGGAAAAAACAAGCGTTGTATTAAGCAGTTGACCTAACGTCTGCAGATCCATCTATAACACCTTCTCTTTCTTGCGCTTGAAGTAAAAGGGCTTAAGCACCCAGCGCACAATCCCTTGTGCCGCAATAAAGAATATAATTGAACCAATAACGATACGAATAAGCTCCGGTGGAACATCTGCAGCAAAACTCATACCCGCAGAACCATAAGTCAGCGTACCGTAGAGAATCGCAGCCAGAATAACACCAAGTGGATGTGTTAAACCAAGAAGAGCAACGGCGATACCATCAAATCCATATCCTGGCGATGCCGCGAAAATAGCTTGATAATGGAATACACCAAGCACCTCTCCTGCTCCGGCCAGACCGGCGAATACACCACTTATGAACATTGCCTTCATAACGTTACGTCCAACATTCATCCCTGCATATTCGGCAGCATGTGGATTGTAACCAACTGCACGCATTTCGTAGCCCTGCTTGGTCTTCCATAAGTACACATAGAAGAATACCGCTGCAGCAAGAGCAATAGCTGTACCCCAGTGTAGACGTGCATTATCAAATATCGAATTCAAAAAGGTCATGGAAAGTGAAGCCGGAATATCCTCGGAACGATTTTGTCCTGGAAGCAACAAAAAGTTTCTAACGATATAATTCGACAGGTAAAGAGCGATCCAGTTTAACATGATTGTGGTAATAACTTCATTAATCCCACGTTTTGCTTTCAAATAACCGGCAATCCCTGCCCATAAACCACCGCAGAGACCCGCAATAATTACAGCAAGCGGGACAAGCAGGAAGGACGGCAGACCTGCCATCTTAATACCCACCACTGTTGCCGCTGTCATACCAATCATTACTTGGCCATCTGCCCCGATATTAAACATCCCTGAACGGAATGCGAAAGCTACGGCTAGCCCTGTAAGCATTAATGGTGTCATTTCGCGCACAGCTTCACCAAAGTTATACAAATTACCAAACACCCGTTTGAACAGTGCGGAGTAAGCAGTTATCGGATCATAACCGCCCAGAAGCATAACTATTGCTCCCACAAGAAAACCAAGCACGATGGCAACCAGAGGAACGATGTAGCTGTCAGTTGTGAAGATTTTTTTGAACTTATTCAACTGCCTTACCTCCCCGCTGCAAGCTGCCTGCCATCATAAGACCCAGTTCCTGATCATTCGTATCTTGCGGGAACACTTCACCGACAATTTTCCCTTCATAGATAACAGCGATTCTGTCAGAGACGTTCATAATCTCGTCCAATTCAAAGGAAATAAGTAGAACAGCCTTTCCTTGATCACGCTGAGCTATGAGTTGCTTCTGAACAAATTCGATAGCCCCAACATCTAGACCGCGTGTAGGTTGTGCGGCAATTAACAATGTCGGATTTTTATCTATTTCCCGCGCAATAATCGCTTTCTGTTGATTTCCGCCGGATAAAGAACGGGCTTTGGTCTCTATTGAAGGTGTACGTACATCAAATTGCTCTATAAGCTTCGCTGCGTACTTATCAATGACATCATTTTGCAAAAAGCCATTTTTGTTGTAAGGACTCTTATAATAAGTTTCCAAAACCATATTCTCACTCATGGTGAAATCAAGCACTAACCCATGCTTGTGGCGGTCCTCAGGAATATGAGAGACATTCATCTCTGAAACCTTCCGCGGTGATAAATTAGCAATTTCATTGCCAGACACGGTAATCGAACCCGAATCAATTTTGCGCAGACCTGTAATGGCCTGGATCAACTCACTTTGTCCATTGCCATCTACGCCAGCAATCCCGAGAATTTCCCCTGCTTTAACTTCAAAGCTAAGACCATCCAGTACGGAGACCCCGTCTTTACTCTTACTGCTGACATCCTTCAGTTTGAGTACAGATTGACCAACCTCAGGAGCTTTCTTGTCCACTTTGAAAGTTACGCCACGCCCAACCATTTTTTCAGCTAGCTCATTAGGGTTAGTCTCTGCGGTATTCACAGTATCAATTACTTTCCCACGTCTAATAATGGTGACCCGATCAGATATTTGCATGATTTCTTTAAGCTTATGCGTGATCAAAATAATGGATTTTCCCTCTGCAACAAGCCGCTTCATAATCGCCATGAGTTCCGTAATTTCTTGAGGCGTAAGTACTGCGGTCGGCTCATCAAATATGAGAATATCCGCTCCACGGTACAGGGTCTTCATAATCTCTACCCTTTGCTGCATACCTACCGAAATGTCATGAATAACGGCATTTGGATTCACTTGCAGGCCATATTGCTCCGATAGCTTCCGAACCTGTTCCGCAGCGGATTTATAGTCAATTTTAAGACCTTTTTTCGGCTCCATCCCAAGAACAATATTCTCGGTCACCGTAAAAGGCTCCACAAGCTTGAAATGCTGATGAACCATACCAATACCAAGCTCAATAGCTTTATTGGGGTTATCAATAATAACCGGTTTCCCGTCGATTTCAATACTGCCTTCATCCGGTTGATACAATCCAAATACAATATTCATTAAAGTGGACTTGCCTGCACCATTCTCACCAAGCAATGCAAGAATTTCACCCTTTTTAAGCGTCAAGCTAATGGAATCGTTAGCAACAATACCGGGAAAGCGTTTTGTGATTTGCTTCAACTCTACGACAGGAGCCGCAGCACTCATGGAATCACCCTCATCACAGAATATATAACTACCTTATAGACACGGATGTACCGCCCTTTGTAAGGCGGTATATCTATGTTCCTCATATCATAACCAGTGCTTTAACAAGGAATAAGGCCAGCACAACACCGGCCTTATTCTTTGATCCTTATTGTAATGCAATAAATGGAGACTAACTATTACTCGGAAGGAACAGTGATTGTTCCATCAATGATTTGTTTTTTGTATTCTTCAACTTTAGCCAGGATCTCTTCAGAAACGTTGTCCTTAGTATCAGAAATACCTACACCATTATCTTTCAGACCAAGAACGGTTGTAGTACCACCCTTGAACGTACCGTCAATTACTTCTTTAGAAACTTTAAGAACAGCTTCGTCTACACGTTTGATCATGGAAGTCAAAGTAACGTCAGTACCAAACTCGATGGATTGGTCTTTATCTACACCAATAACCCATACTTTAGAACCGCCTGCTTTGTTACGAGCTTTAGCTTCGTTAAATACGCCATTTCCTGTTTGTCCAGCAGCAGGGAAGATAATGTCGTTTCCGTCGTTATACAATGTAGCTGCAAGAGATTTACCAACGTCTGGTTTGTCATAACCACCAGCATAAGTAGGTGTTACTTTAGCTGAAGGGTTAACTGCTGCTACACCAGCTTTAAAGCCAGCTTCAAAACGTTTGATTACAGGGCTTTCCAGACCACCGATGAATGCAACTTTGTTAGTTTTTGTAGTCAGACCAGCAACCACACCAACCAAGAAGGAACCTTCATTTTCGGAGAAAGTAACGGAAGCTACGTTAGGAGCTTCAACTACGCTATCAATGATAGCCAAGTTAGCATTTGGGTTCTCAGTAGCTACTTTTTTAATTGCGTCGCCAAGATCAAAACCAATACCCCAAGTCAAGTTGTATCCATCTTTAACGAAGGAGTTAAGGTTTGGCTCATAGTCAGCATTTGATTTACTTTGCAAGTACTTAACGCCACTACCTGTTTCTTTTTCAAGAGCTTGCAATGCTTCCCATGCGGATTGGTTAAACGATTTATCGTTTACGCCACCAATGTCAGTAACCATACCAAATTTGAAATCGGATTTAGGTGCGTTTGTTCCTGCATTGGTTCCTGCATTAGTTTCACCTTTAGCGGCGTTGTTATTGTTGTTTCCACAGCCTGTCAAAACGACTGTAAGAGACAGCAACATTGCAAGAGATAGCTTTAAACCTTTTTTCATTGAATGTAATCCCCCTTAAAATATTGGATGTCTTCTGTGTTCTGCTTGGACATTCCATTAGTTCAAATTATAACTGCAATAAAATCTAAAATCCAGTGCATAAATGACCTCAGGTCAATAATAATTTGCACTTTTTAGCAAGTAACCGCTTTCCATGACATAGCATGTTACAGTTATGTCTGGTTAATGTCAGAAACCCTGATTTTACTCTGTATAGTATTCCAACCCATTACAAATATTATTGCACACTTAAGTGTTTTCTATTATTATGATTCCTTAGTAATTGCACTGAAAGGAAGTTATCAGATCATGACCGAAGAAATACATCCACAAACAACACCGGCCTTCAAATATTGCCGAGAATCCCGTGTCTTCAAAACCGGACGCGTTTTTCCTAATGATGTCAATAATCACAAAACATTATTCGGCGGCAAGCTTATGAGCGGCATCGATGAAGTAGCCTCCATTTCAGCTATGCGCCATTGTCGAACTAACGTCGTCACAGCCTCTACAGACTCTGTAGACTTCTTGAGACCCATTCGGCCTACTGACTCCGTATGTTTTGAATCCTTCGTCTCCTGGACTGGACGGACAAGCATAGAGGTGTTTGTAAAGATCATTTCAGAAAATCTATATACTGGAGAGCGCGCTGTCGCTGCCACTTCATTTCTAACCTTTGTCGCAGTCGAAGAGGATGGCACACCTACTCCGGTTCCAGCTATTATCCCAGAGACAGACGAAGAGAAGCTGATCAATGAATCCGCTAATGAACGTTCCGAGCTGCGAAAAGTACGCCGCAACATCAGCAAAAAGCTCGCTGCTCAATTAAATACCATAAAGTATTGGGAATAGTTCTGCATCCGCAGAGCTTTTTCTTTTATGTAGGGAAACCCAATGCTGCTTCCTACCTATCTTACCGCACAAAAAAGCACCGCTGCATGGGCAACCCGCAGGCGGTGCTTTTCGGTTATATTACAACACTTACGCGTTGATTTTCTCTTTAGCAATACCAGCCAAGGAGTTGAATGCGTTAAGATCATTCACAGCCAGATCAGCCAGCATCTTACGGTTAACTTCTACACCAGCCAATTTCAGGCCGTATACAAGCTTGCTGTAAGAAAGACCGTTCAAACGAGCTGCTGCATTAATACGAACGATCCACAGTCTGCGGAAGTTACGTTTAGTTTGACGACGGTCGCGGTAAGCGTAAACCATCGATTTCATTACTTGTTCTTTAGCTGTTTTAAAAATACGGTGTTTAGAACCGAAATAACCTTTTGCCAATTTCAACACTTTTTTATGTTTACGACGAACTACAAATCCGCCCTTAACTCTTGCCATATTAATAAACCTCCCAAAAATGTGTAATAAACTATTTCAAGTTAGCCAATCCTTGTTTCAAACGTCTTACATCCCCAGGGGCCATTACTGGATTTCCGTTCAGAACGCGCTTAGCGCGTTTAGATTTGTGGGACAGCAAGTGGTTTTTGTGAGCTTTGTAACGTGTTACTTTACCAGTTCCGGTAATTTTGAAGCGGCCTTTCAGGCTGCTGTGTGTTTTCATCTTAGGCATGGTGTTTCCTCCTTGAATATTATGCGGCGCCAAATTGCAGATAAGCAAGTGACTCCAGATTTATTGAGCTTTAGGAGCCAAAATCATAATCATGCTGCGGCCTTCCAGCTTTGGCTGGCGCTCAACAACAGATATATCAGCCACTTCGTTCTTCACTCGTTCGAGGATTTTTTGGCCGATATTCGCGTGTGTAATCTCACGTCCGCGGAAACGTACGGAGCACTTCACTTTATCGCCCTCACCTAAGAACTTGATCACATTGCGGAACTTAGTTTGATAATCATGTTCCTCAATGTTAGCACGGAACCAGACTTCCTTGATATCAACGACCTTCTGGTTTTTACGCGCTTCCTTCTCTTTCTTCTGCGTTTCATAACGGAACTTGCCGTAATCCATGATGCGGCATACCGGCGGCTTAGCCTGTGGTGCTACATTGACTAGATCCAGATTAAGATCGATCGCCATTTGCAGCGCTTCGCGGATCGGTTTAATTCCGATTTGCTCACCTTCCGCACCAACCAACCGTACCTCTTTGGCCCGAATTTCATCATTGATCATATGTTCCTTACTGATAACTCTCCACCTCCGGATCTTTTTAACAACTATTCTCACGTAACTCCATAAAAAAGGGGTGCCGGTAACACCCGACACCCCGTGTTTGATCAACGTTCATGAACATTAACATTCATAAAGCATTGAGATCAAAACCAGCCGGCGAATATGCCAGTCAGGTGAGAAGCAGGTGCTTCTTCTTGCAATCCCTATGATTTGCGTACTTGAATACTATACACCACACTATTTGGGGTGTCAATCCTTTTATGCAGAAATTTCGTGAACTTTATACCTGCTTACTTTGTACCTCTTCAAGTCGTACTACGCGAGTATGCTTGGTATGGCTCCATTGCTTATTGTTCTGCGTGAAGAACGCATAGAACGTAATCGGATACCACGAGATCAAGTAGATCGGGAAGAATACAAGATAAGCATATACTTTCTTGAACGTAACCTTCTCCAATGCCATCGCAATACCAAAAGTCACCAGATTGGCGCCAATAGCTAGGAAGCTGAGCCAGATCGGCAAGCTGCCGTAAATGTTAGCGATATTCGGTCCGTTAAAGAACGCCATATCCACCCACATTACCGCCGTCATTAAAAAAGTGAGCAATACAATATATACATTCGCTCCATAAAGCGCGAGGTCAAACTTCGTTAAGCTGCGTTCTTTAATACTTTGCCAAAGCAATGGAAAAAAATAACGGCGAGCAACAGTGAAGTGCCCCTGCATCCAACGCAGACGCTGTCTTGAGGAGGCCTTGAAGGTTAACGGCTTCTCATCAAATACCTTTGCATCATAATTGAACTTAGGATATACACCATGTGCTGCACTACGCATCGTAAACTCCAAGTCCTCGACCAAACTTGTAGCTCCCCAGCCCATTTCTTTAAGAAGTGTGGTCTCAAAACACATTCCGGTTCCGCCAAGGAAGTTAGCCATATTTAAATTATGGCGTGAAAGTTGCCACAAACGGTTAATATACCAGTACGAAATACCATAAGCAGCTGTAATCCAGGAATCCTCTGGATTCTTGGTATCGATATAACCTTGGATTACCCGTGCACCTGAACAAAGATCATTATTCATCTCCATCAGGAACTCAGTATGCGCCAAGTTATCGGCATCGAACATGACAACAGCATCATATTGCCGCGGCATAGCCCACAGCTCTTTAAGCATCCATTCTATTGCGTAGCCTTTACCTCTCAGATTTGCATTGGTGCGGACACAAGCGTTCATGCCGTGTTCTCTAACGATGCGAGCTGTACCATCTGTACAATTGTCACAAATTACAAATACATCGTACAGTTCTGATGGATAATTAAGCTGCTTCAGATTCTCCATTAATGCGCCGACAACTTCTTCCTCGTTATGTGCGGCAACAAGTACGGCAAAAGATTTTTCCGGCTTATACTGCGTCTTTTTCTTTTTCCTGTGCAGCCCGAATAATGAAAACGTAAACTGATAGACTGCGATTGCTGCCAAGATCACTTGGAGCGTAACAAACAGTGCGTCTGTCATGACCTTTTGATGCCCCCTTTTTTCACTCTTGGTGTTCTTTTTTTTCTCTCTAGCTTGCTTGACGTTCTTTCTGACCCTTTTGTTGCATCCCTTAACAATAGACCAAGAGTATTCTTATTCTCGGCAGACTTCACAATTTTTATATATGCTGTTTAAAAGAATTCTATGGATTCCTTTTTTTGAATCCTTATTTATCTCTTACCCTTTTAAACAGGTTTAGTCTGCTTGAATCATTGTAAAGCGTAATAGTGCTCTAAGTCAAAACTGGCAAATTTCGAGTAAACCTGAGCTTTTCCTTGAAATGAACTACCTTTAAAAAGTATGATTAAGACAGATCTAAGCTATAGAACGGATTACTGCATTAACATCTGTTAACGGTAACCGGACTAGCGGAGGGAATTAGATATGAGACATTTATTCATGAAACTACATCTCTGGGAGCGGCATCTTTTTAAGTGGATCAACGGACGAATGCATAATCGTTTTTTGAACTTTTGGCTCTTTTACCTTACTCATTTGGGTGGAGCTACAAGCACGATTGTTATCAATATACTGATATGGGTATTAGCTCCTGAGCCTTGGAGAACTACAGGTTTACAAGCCTTGACAGCACTAGCTGTCAGCCATATACCCGTAGCTATCGCCAAAAAGCTGTACCCGCGAATGCGTCCATATCTGGCGTTACCGGAAACCAATACTTTTCGTAATCCATTAAAGGATCATTCTTTTCCATCTGGTCATACTACAGCTATCTTTGCTTCTACGGTCCCTTATATGCTGGCGTTTCCTGCTATGACCGTTATTCTGCTGCCGCTAGCTTGTATTGTCGGATTTTCTCGTATTTATCTTGGATTGCATTATCCATCAGATGTTATAGCTGGCGCAGTGATCGGTTCCTGCGTAGCAGCTGGTACTATAGCCTTATGGATGTGAAGCATTTATTGTTAATAACCGGGAAAACCCTTGAGAATAGGTGAATCAACATTGCGTAAAAAAAGAATCTTAATACTCTCGGAAGGTTTTGGCGCCGGACATACACAAGCAGCTTATGCGTTGTCGAGCAGTCTGCGCCAATTATCGCCTAATTTACAAACGAAGGTGCTAGAACTTGGAAATTTTCTAAACCCCAAGATGGCACCTATTATTCTGTCTGCTTACCGAAAGACGGTAACGACACAGCCAAAATTAATGGGTTATGTCTACCGTCACCAGAAATCATTTAATCGTCTTACCACGCTTGCCTTGCATCGTATATTTTATACGCATGCCAAAAATATTGTGAGACAACTGAAACCTGACGTAATTGTCTGCACTCATTTTATTCCAGGTGCTGTAGTATCCCGCCTAAAGAGACTAGATCCTACCTTAAAAGTGCCGCTCGTCACCGTTATAACAGATTATGATGCGCATGCTACCTGGATTAGCCCAGAGGTAGACCTTTATCTGGTTTCAACACCTGAGGTTAAATCCAAATTGCGCAGCCGAAATATTCCTGCCACAAAAATTCAGGTAACAGGCATACCAATACACCCTAATTTTTGGAAGCATCCCGGAAAGCAGGAGATTCGAGAGCAATTCAATCTGCGGGAGATGCCAACCGTTCTAGTCATGGGCGGCGGCTGGGGAATCATGAACGACCAAGTGGTAAATGCTTGTCTGGCGGAATGGCGTGACAAGATTCAAATTGTTTTCTGTCTCGGCAAAAATGAGCTGCTGCTAAAGGAAATGAAAGAAGACCCGCATTATAATCATCCTAATATTTCCTTAATCGGCTTTACGCGTGAAATCCACAAGCTAATGGAGGTCTCCGATCTGCTGGTTACAAAACCGGGTGGAATGACTTGCAGTGAAGGGCTGGCAAAGGGTATTCCGATGCTCTTCCATCACCCTCTTCCCGGTCAGGAGGAGGAGAATTGCCGCTACTTTACTGCAGCCGGCTTCGGAGAACCCATCGAATCTTTAGAGGTTGTAGAAATGTGGATGGAGCGCCTCTTGAACAACTATGAGGATGTGCAAAACAAGCGCAAACTCCACCTTGAAGAAATCGCTCGCTATCACCCGTTACAATGTGCTCAGAGTATCATCGAATTATTGGAATAGTTAATAAAAAAAGCGGCAGCCTCCAAACCACATGGAGACTTGCCGCTTTTTTATTGAAGCATGCCTTATGGAGCAGTGCTTTGTAACTACAACCGATATTTATCCAATCGGGTAGCCTGATACTGTTTGAGTGCTTCTGCGCCTACAATTGCCTCGCAACGATGGATATTCACGCCACGTCCGACAAATTTCGTCTCATATTCTGTCATGATATGATCCTCGTTGATGATGCCATCTGCATGTAGGTCCAAAGAAATATTTTTCATCTGCAAGCCAAAGTCCGCAAAGGCATTTAATGAGAACTCAAAAAGACTGCGGGAATCTGTTTTCAGATGAATTTCACCTAGATCGCTAAGCAAACCGCGATATTTGTCAAGAAAACGCGGATGTGTCAAACGACGCCGGGCATGCTTGCTTTTAGGCCATGGATCGCTGAAATTAAGATAAATCCGTTCAAGCTCTCCCGGAGCAAATACTTCCTCAGCATAATCGATATTTGCAAGTGCCAATTTCAGGTTAGGCGGTGTTTCATGTCCTGCCGGCTCCCATACTGCTCTAGCCTTATCTCCAGCACGGCGGATCAGCTCATCATACATATCCACTCCGATAAAGTTAATATCAGGATATTTAAAACTCATTTGGCTGATAAACTGTCCTTTGCCCATTCCGAACTCCACATGGATCGGATGATCGTTACCGAACAGCTTGGACCACTCACCTTTATAACTCCGAGGATCTAGAATGACTAAATCCGTCTGTTCTTCCAAACTTTCACGTATTCCTTTTCTTCCGCGTAAACGCATAGGTATTCCTCCGATTATCTCTTATACGATAACTGTCACTTGCAATATTGTGCCGAAATTGTCCCAAAAAGTAAAGGGATTGCGGTAAAAAAGAAAAAGGAATTCTCTGGTTCAGCTCTTAAATGAGCTGTTCAGAGGAATTCCTTCGTTGTTGTATATTGGAAATAAATTTCGTTCTTGTCTGGCAGATCAGGATTTACTTTGTGTTTGTGGCAAATGTCTTTTTTTCGAATGCGCTACGAATTTTACGCTGCGCATCTGTCTTGATCTTAGGGTTGCCGTTAAATTCCACGCCCGTTAGTGCAAGGGCTTCATCTGGCGTTAAATGCACTTCAATCGAATCTTTACCCTCAGCATATACCGTTTGAGAATTCATTGCTATCACCTCACGGTTATTATTATGGATCGGACGACACGAAATTATGAACTCCTGGATGAATTTCTTTATGCCACAGCAGCTTTTCACACTCTGAATATAACATACTATGTAAGCATTTTCAAGCCGAAAGCGCCTTATTTCCTGCCTATTTTTCATGCCGTTATGGGGAGTCAATGTTACGCCGAGCTCGGTTTTTTGATACAATGTATTGGATTATAAGAAACGGCTGTGCGTTCTCTGGGATAAGGACGCCATCTGTCTCAGAAAAATATAAGGATAAGGGAACTTATCCATAATTATATTTTCAGAAAGGGGCTTCTCGTGTCTAATCTTCAATACACTTCTCCTCCGCAACTTTGGGGAGATAAACGTTTTCATACTTGGAATTACGAAATGCGTGAACACATGAACACCAAGGTATTCAAAGTTATGCTTGATGCAGGCTTTACCTGTCCCAATCGTGACGGCTCCATCGCTAAGGGAGGCTGCACATTTTGCAGTGCCAGAGGTTCTGGTGATTTTGCCGGAAGCCGCCGAGATGACCTAGTCACACAATTCAATAACGTCCGTGACAGACAGCATTTGAAATGGCCAAATGCTAAATATATCGGTTACTTCCAAGCCTATACTAATACGTACGCTCCGGTCGAAGAACTGAAAGAATATTTCGAAGTTATTTTGCAGCAGCCTGGTGTCGTTGGATTGTCTATTGCTACCCGCCCTGACTGTCTGCCCGATGATGTAGTCGAATATTTAGCAGAGCTCAACAAGCGTACGTATCTTTGGGTAGAGATGGGTCTTCAGACTATACATGACTCCACTTCTGAGCTTATTAATCGGGCGCATGATACGCAGTGTTATGTGGAGGCTGTAGAGAAGCTGCGCCGTCACAATATTCGAATCTGTACCCATATCATTCACGGTCTCCCACAGGAGACGCACGAAATGATGCTTGAAACGGTATCTGCTGTAGCTCGCATGGATGTGCAGGGAATTAAGATTCACCTTCTGCATCTCATGCGCAAAACACCAATGGTGAAGCAGTATGAAGCAGGATTGCTCCGATTCATGGAACAGGACGAGTATGTGAAGCTGATTGCTGATTCACTTGAAATTCTGCCCCCTGAGATGATTGTTCATCGCTTGACTGGAGATGCCCCACGGGATCTCTTAGTTGGACCGATGTGGAGTCTCAAGAAATGGGAAGTGCTAAATGCCATTGACGATGAGCTTGTTGCTCGTGATACTTGGCAGGGTAAGTATTGGAGGAAGGGCTAATGGGCTTTATGTCCGTTCTAAGCTTTGCTCATAAATTAATCTCTGAGCGGCTGACTTTAGGTGACCGTGCGATTGATGCAACTGTAGGTACTGGTGCTGACACGCTTTTTCTAGCCAAAACAACCGGAGCTCGTGGCAAAGTCTACGGCTTTGACATTCAAGCTGCGGCGCTGAAGCTGGCAGAAGAACGTCTCCGGCTTGCGCGGGAGGAAACTTCTTCACTCTCTGGCGTTACCTTACTGGAACGCAGCCATGCCGAAATGGCAGAAGCCGTCCCGGCTAACTGGCCAGGCACCGTTGGTGCTGTAATGTTCAATCTTGGCTATCTGCCTTCAGGCGATGCCGACAAGAATATCATTACTGAGCCGGACAGCTCTATTGCAGCCCTGGAAGCTTCACTTCAGCTGCTGCGTCCGGGGGGAATTATTACAGCTGTACTGTATCCTGGCCATGCAGGCGGAGATCTCGAAGCCGCCGCTGTTGAAGCTTGGGCAACGACTGTTTCCCCTAAGGTAGCGCAGAGCATTGTATATCGCCAGCTGCAGCGCACGGACGCACCGTATGTAATTGCCCTCGAGAAGAAAAAAGGTTCCCCATCTTAAGCTTTGTAAACAATCAAACAATCTTGTAATTGGGAAGGAAGATTATGAATGACACAACCATATCCTTTAAAATTTCAACCGGAGTTTAAAGAACGTGTCTGGGGTGGCCGCGCGCTGGAGAAATTCGGCCTGAATCTACCAGAAGGTCATATTGGTGAAGGCTGGATGATTGCCGATCATGCGAATGGAACATCTTCGGTGGTTAATGGAGAATTAGCTGGACAAGGTCTGGATCAAATTCGTGAGCAATTTGGTCATGAGTGGTTCGGAAGCAAGGGAATATCAGAAGCTGGCGGAAGATTTCCACTCTTGATCAAATTGTTGGATTGCAACGACAACCTTTCCGTTCAAGTCCACCCTACGGATGATTATGTAGGATTGCCTAAAGGTGAACTGGGTAAAACAGAGATGTGGTACGTACTAGACGCTAAGCCAGATGCAAAAATCATCTACGGCCTTAAAGAAGGCGTAGACCGTGAAACATTACGCGAAGCACTGGAAAACGGCACGGTTATGGATAGCCTTCAAGAGGTATCTGTCTCCGCTGGCGATTCCTTCTACATCCCTGCCGGAACGGTACATGCTCTATGCGCTGGTGTCGTTGTAGCGGAAATTCAACAGAATTCCGACACTACATACCGTATTTATGACTACGACCGTCCAGGTCTAGATGGAAAACCACGCGAGCTTCATATCGAGGATTCTCTGAATGTTACAGCTTATGAAGGCGCCGGCGCTACTTCGATGAAGACCGATCATGCAGTGCCTGGAGAGTGGCTGCAGCTTGCCGCTTCACCTTATTTTATTGTCGAAAAAGGGATCGTAAATGGTTCATGGGATCTCACCACTTCAGAAGACAGCTTCACTATTCTGGTTATCTGCGAAGGCAGCGGACATCTGACTTGGGAAGGCGGCTCCCAGCCTTATGCCGCAGGGGAATGTTATCTGATTCCTTCCAACCTAGGCCGTTATACTATCGAGGGTCATTCTACTGTGCTTCGCTCTTATTTACCATAAGTCGAGAACCTTTAGGAGGAATGGACCATGAAGGAAAACAGCTTTACTCTAACGGATCCCATAGGTGTAACCATCCATGTCTATGAATGGTTACCTGAGTCCGATGTGCCAGTTAGAGGAATTGTGCAAATTTCACACGGGATGTGTGAAACTGCTGCCCGCTACGCTCGTTTTGCGGAAGCTTTAACCGGGGTTGGTTATGCAGTATATGCCAATGACCACCGGGGACATGGTAGAACCGCTGGTCAAGTCAATCTGCTTGGTGATGTTGGGGAGGACGGATTTTATTGGATGCGGCGCAATCTTCTGCAGGTAGGTGCCGCAGCACTCTCCAAGCATGAAGGAATGCCCATCATTTTATTCGCACACAGTATGGGTTCCTTTCTGGGTCAAAAACTCATGTGCGAAGAAGGCAACGAAATCTATTCAGGGTTTATCCTAAGCGGGACAAACGGTCCACGCAGTATGCTGCGTATTGGAGAATCTTTGGCTAGCGCGCAGCTTAAGCTAAAGGGTGAGCATCATCGTAGTGTACTGCTGAACAGTCTGGTATTCGGCAGCTATAACCGTGCTTTTTCCCCGGTCAGAACAACATTTGACTGGCTGAGTAGCGATACTGCGGAAGTAGATAAGTACATTTCCGATCCATTCTGCGGAGCTATTTGTACAACCCGCTTTTTCCGTGGTTTCTTCCACCTCCTAAGAGAGATTCATACTGAGGAATCACTTAGCACATTATGTACAGGTAAGCCCATTTATATATTTGGTGGGGATAAGGACCCTGTCGGGATGAACGGTCAAGGCATTCCCCGTCTTGCGGAGTTGTATAAGAAACGAGGAGTATCAGACGTTGAGTACCGACTCTATCCAGAAGGCAGACACGAAATGCTAAATGAAGTAAATCGAGATCAAGTCACAGCCGATGTACTCAACTGGTTAGAGAGCCACCTTCCTTCAGAGGTTACAACGATAAGTTAAGAAAAAAACGCGGTTGTTAGTGAATTTATGAGACAATATAGAAGCGATGCCCCCGTTATTTGGGGGGTCGTTTCTTTGCGGTTTGCGGTTTGCGGTTTGCGGTTTGCGGTTTGCGGTTTGCGGTTTGCGGTTTGCGGTTTGCGTAGCTTTTCTCAGCAGACTTCTCAATCTAACAATCTCCAGTTCCTCCGCGCATCTGAACTTTAGTAGATAAACTTCCGCCACCGCTAATGGACTCAGTTGACGCTGTCTTCAGCTCATCGCTCTCCCCAACCACTTTCGGACTCAGATGACGCTAACTACATATCATCACCTTCCCCCGCTACTTCCGGACTCAGATGATGCTAACTACACATCATTACTCTCCCCTCCGCTTCCGGACTCAGTTGACACTAACTACACATCATTACTCTCCCCTGCTACTTCCGGACTCAGTTGACGCTAACCACACATCATTACTCTCCCGCTACTTCCGGACTCAGATGACGCTATTTGCTAAATTATAGCCTTTCGAGCTAGGTTTCGGACTCCAGTGCAGCTATTCATGCGAAACAGGTTCATATCGGGTGTGTTTCGTGTTAATAGCGACTATGCGGTCCGTTAGCATCCAAAAAACAGGATATTTCCACGTATAAGGTCCCCTGGGTCCGCCTACGACGGGTTACTCATCACTTCCGGACTCATTTGACACTAGCTACACATCTTTACTCTCCCCAGCTACTTTCGGACTCAGTGGACGCTATTTGCTAATTTCCAGACATTTGAGCTAGGTTTCGGACTCCAGTGCAGCTATTCATGCGAAACAGGTCCATATTGGGTGTTTTTCATGCCAATAGCGACTATGCGGTCCGTTAGCATCCAAAAAACAGGATATTTCCACGTATAAGATCCCCTGGGTCCGCCTACGACGGGTTACTCATCACTTCCGGACTCATTTGACACTAGCTACACATCTTTACTCTCCCCAGCTACTTTCGGACTCAGTGGACGCTATTTGCTAATTTCCAGGCATTTGAGCTAGGTTTCGGACTCCAGTGCAGCTATTCATGCGAAACAGGTCCATATTGGGTGTTTTTCATGCCAATAGCGACTATGCGGTCCGTTAGCATCCAAAAAACAGGATAATTCCACGTATAAGGTCCGCTGGGTCTGCCTGCGCCGAGTCATTACACTAATTACATTCTCCCGCTACTTTCAGACTCAGCTAACGCTAACTACACATCACTTTCTCCCGCCACTTCCGGACTCAGCTAACGCTAACTACACATCATTACTCTCCCCTGCTACTTCCGGACTCAGTGGACGCTATTTGCTAATTTCCAGACATTTGAGCTAGGTTTCGGACTCCAGTGCAGCTATTCATGCGAAACAGGTCCATATTGGGTGTTTTTCATGCCAATAGCGACTATGCGGTCCGTTAGCATCCAAAAAACAGGATAATTCCACGTATAAGGTCCCCTGGGTCCGCCTGCGACGGGTTACTCACCGCTTTCGAACCCAGATGACGCTAACTACACATCATCACTTCCCACGCCGCTTCCGGACTCAGATGCGCTAGCGCACAAGGCAAAAGAAATAGACCGTCCCATTAAGGAACGGTCTATCCTTCCACCCGCCTATCACAAAGGCAGTGTGTAGTACTGAGCGCGTTGGCTCTCGTTCTGCTGATACATTACGATTAGTAGCGTGCGCCCTTCCCTAATGGAAGCGGGCTCCGCTACAGCTACAGCCGAGCTTGATGGTTGGGCAGTCTCTTCTAAACTACTATCTGCTGCTTCCTGTAATGGCGAGTCTGCCGAAGGCAACGCCTCCAGATTAGCCATATCAGCTTCACCATCCTCAAGGCCCTCATCGGCACGCATGCCGCTGATGGAATCCAACACCGCTTCCAGCGAGAATGGCAACACTTCCAGCACAGTATACTTTTGCAGTTCTCTTTCGTTAAGTCCTGCTTCAGCCAATTGGGCAGAAATTTGACCCGGATTAGCCGCGATATCCTTCAAATAGCTCGACCAATCCGATTTATCCAGCACGAAATCCCACCAGATTTTGCGCGGCTTGTACTTGTGTCCAAGGAAATAATCGAGCTTCATCAAGCCAGTTATAACATCCATAGATGGCGTCCCGCGATCTATCAGGAAGGACTGCAAGCGGGTGAAGAGATCTTCCAGCTGATGGCCAATCTTTTGCCAGCCTCTCTCCTCCCAGTAGTCACCGAACTCCTGAAAGAAATCGAATGGCGAATCAAATACATGACGGATCAAGTACTTGGCCGTATGGTCCATCCGGTGGCTGTTCCAGTATTTCTCCAGCACATCCTCAAGCCGCTTCAAACGGATAATGTCTGAGAAAGGCATCATATGACTGCTAAGGATTTCATAAGGTGCGTGTTCCATATACGTGTAATCATATTTAGACGCTTGCGCCCGCAGCCCCGTTCCCCGCAGCATTTTGAGGAATCCTAGCTGTAGCTCTTCCGGCTCCATAACGAATACATCATTAAACGTTTTACGGAAGGTACTGTAATCCTCCATAGGTAGTCCGGCAATCAAATCCAGATGCTGATCGATATTGCCGCTTGCCTTAATCTTCATTACGGTACGGGACAGCTTTTTGAAATTCTGGCGGCGTTTAACAAGCTCATTTGTCTCATCGTTGGTAGATTGCACCCCAATTTCAAATCTAAAAATACCCGGAGGCGCATTCTTAGATAGGAAATCCAGAACTTCCGGCCGCATGATATCTGCGGTAATTTCGAACTGAAACACGCAGCCTTGATGATTATCGATCAGGAATTGAAACATTTCCATCGCATAGTTGCGGTTGATATTGAAGGTACGGTCCAGAAATTTAATGATTTTGGCGCCATTCTGTATTAAATAAAGCAGATCAGATTTCACTCGTTCAATATCATAATAACGTACGCCTACTTCAATACTGGATAAACAGAACTGGCAGTTAAATGGGCATCCGCGGCTCGTCTCAAAATAAACAATACGTTTACTCAAATCTGGAATATCCTCAGGAAAACGATGCGGCGTAGGCAGCGTATTCAGATCGCTTTTGGGACGTGGTGGATTGACAATGATCTCTTCTCCCTTGCGATAAGCGGCTCCATACACAAAGTGAAACTTCCGATCATCCCTTAGCTCCTGCAGCAGATGGTGGAACGTCTCTTCCCCATCTCCGTTAACTATAAAATCAATGCCAGCTTCTCTTTTCATCCAATGAAGCGGCTCATACGAAACTTCAGGTCCCCCGAGAACAATCGTAACTTCAGGCATCACTTGCTTAAGAATACCAATCAGCTTCAGCGTCTCTTCGATGTTCCAGATATAACAGGAGAAGCCAATCACATCTGGCCGTTTCTGAAACAAGTCGGACACGATATTCATCACGGGATCTTTGATGGTGTACTCTGCCAAATGAATATCCTTAAATTCATGCTCACTGTACGCTTTTAGCAAGCGGATTGCGAGTGAGGTATGAATATATTTGGCGTTTAACGTGGTCAGGACGATTTTCATGCTACACGACCTTTTCTACATTTCATTTTGAAAAAACTCTAAGAATGCCTTACCGTACTTCCGGTATTTCACTTCCCCAACACCCTTTACCCTCAGCATTTCCGCTTCGGTCTGCGGGCAAACCACACTCATCTCACGCAGCGTGGCATCATTAAAAATAATGTACGATGGCACATGCTCGCGTCCTGCCAATTCACGCCGGATAAGACGCAGCTGCTCAAAGACAGTCTCATTGACGGCTGATGGCGACAGGTCATGCCCCCGACTACGAACTCTCGTACCGGATGTTGTGCCTGCCCGCGAAGGCCGCGCCACACGCTGCATCACCTCACGCTGTCCGCGCAGGACCTCGGCAGCCAGAGGCTGTAGCCGTACTACAGGGTACTGGCCTTCCGACAAGGCAAGATACCCTTCTGAGATAAGCACATTGATACTCTCTGAGATTTCCTTCTCCGTCCGGCTCGACATCGCCCCATGTGTGGGCAGCTTATCGAAGCCGTACTGCATCACCTTTTGATTGCGAGAGCCTTTCAGCACAGATGCTACCAACGCTACACCATAACGCTCCCGCATGCGGTGAATGCAGGAGAAGATCTTTTGCGCATCGACGGTCATATCCACTAGCTCTCGTTCATCCGTACATGAGCTGCAGATACCACATGGCTTGTCCCCATGTTCTTCCCCGAAATAATCCAGCTGGGCACTGCGCAAGCAGCGAGTAGTATAGCAATAATCAATCATTTGCTGAAGCTTGCGATATTCGTTAGCTTTACGGTCAGTATCCTGTGGATTCTGCTCGATCAGGAACTTTTGCGTCATAATATCCTGCGCACTAAACAGCAAAATACATTCACTCGGCTCCCCGTCACGTCCAGCACGACCCGCTTCCTGAACATAAGCTTCCATATTTTTGGGCATATTGTAGTGAATTACGTATCGGACATTGGATTTATCAATCCCCATCCCAAAGGCATTCGTAGCCACCATAACCCGGATATCGTCATAGAGGAACCCTTCCTGGCTATCTGCCCGCTCCTGATCATTCATACCCGCATGATAGCGACCTGCCGCTATGCCAGAGGCCTGCAGCCTCTGATACAGATCATCTACTTCTTTGCGGGTTGCCGCATATACAATCCCCGGCTGGTGGGAATGCGTAGCCGCATAATCCATAACGAACTCCCGCTTGTTCTCTCCCCGCAGCACGGACATTGCCAGATTGTCTCTTCCTAGTCCCGTCATGAAAATACCCGGCTCGCGCAAACGCAGCAGCCGGACCATATCCTCCATAACCTCCGGCGTCGCCGTGGCAGTAAATGCAGCCAAGATCGGCCGGTCAGGCAGCTCATCTACAAATGGAGACACAGACAGATAACTTGTCCGAAAATCATGCCCCCACTGGGATACACAGTGCGCTTCATCAACAGCCACGCAGGAAATTGACAGCTCAGCCATTTCCAGACGGAACCAGTCCAGCTCAAGCCTTTCGGGCGCAACATAGAGCAGCTTCAAATCACCCCGCCGGGCAGCCCGAATCCGCTCATTCACTTCTTTTCCGCTTAACGTGCTATTAATAAAGGCTGCCGGAATACCCGCGGTAGTTAACGCATCCACCTGGTCTTTCATCAGCGAGATCAGTGGTGATATCACCAGTGTCAGCCCTGGCAGGAGCAGTGCAGGAACCTGATAACAGATTGATTTCCCGCCACCCGTAGGGAGGATTCCCAATGTGTCGCGTCCTTCCAGCAAGTTCTGAACAATCTTTTTCTGGCCATCCCGAAAGTCTGGATAACCGTAATATTTTTGCAGCTCAGCCTGCGCCTGTTCAATAGTAGGTGCTTGCATCTTCATATCTATCATGACTCCTTAGGCGTTTCTATCTTTAGTTTAGCGGTCAATGGTGTAATGAGCAACACTCTAGAAGTCCTTCTTTCGTTTCTCCTTTTGGAAAAATTGCATAAAAGGAGCGCTTTTGAGCCAAGCTTTAAAAATCATCATTCTTTAGGAAAGGGGAATAGCCGTGCAAAACTGGAAGCAAAACTATAGTTCTTTTAAGCAAAAAAAAACGCACGAAGATCCCACCATTCCTGATCAGCGTTCGGAAAAGCCACTAGATCCCGACCTAAAAAATAATATTAAAGCCATTAGCCAAATTTTTGGAGAAGATGCAGATCTCGTTGTGCGTAATTTTCGGGTATACGGTTTATATGATGCGGTAATTATCTTTTTTTCATCTTTGGTGGACCAAAATCAAATTCATGAGCATGTGCTTAAACCGTTAATGAGCCCTCCCGCTGATCTCTCGACAATTCCTGAAGAGCGCAAGGATCTGCCTGATTTCATCTGGAATACGACCATACAAATAGCGGCTGGGAACCGAACGAAGGACTTAAATTCTCTGCCACTCGCTCTATTAGAAGGGAGCGTTGTACTCCTTATAGATGGTATAGATCAAGCACTTCACTTCAATTTGCGTAAAATCGAACATCGCAGCATTGAACAGCCACAGACCGAGCAGGTAATTCGTGGCTCACGCGAAGGTTTTATAGAAAACTTGGAGGCAAACCTTTCCTTACTCCGTTATCGGCTGCAAACGCCAGATTTCCGGGTTATTACTGCTCCGCTTGGTGTGCGGACACGCTCACAGGTTGCTGTGTGCTATATAGAAGGGATAGTAGATCCTGAATTGGTTGAAAAAGTGATGAAGAGATTATCCATGATAAACACAGATAGCATCCTTGATGCAGGGTACATCGAGCAATTCATTGAGGATAACCCATTATCTCCTTTTCCTCAGGTTCAACCAACAGAACGTCCGGATAAATCAGCGGCAGCCTTATTGGAAGGAAGAGTCATCATTCTGGTAGATGGCTCCCCATTCTCGCTCATCGTCCCTGCATTGTTCAATCAATTTTTTCAGACCATAGACGACTATTCGGAACGTTTTATTGTAGGCAGCCTAATCCGGGGGATTCGACTAATTGCCCTGTTGTTCTCTCTTTTTTTCCCTGCTCTATATGTATCCGTCATCTCCTTCAACCCGGAGCTTATGCCTACCGAATTTGCCGTAGCGATTTCAGGGGGTAGAGCAGGCGTTCCTTTTCCAGCGGTCTTGGAAGTTCTGATTATGGAGGTCTTCATGGAGGTGCTCCGCGAAGCAACTATTCGTCTACCACAAATGATTGGGGGCGCCCTTTCTATTGTAGGTGTTCTTGTTATTGGTCAGGCTGCTGTTTCAGCAGGTCTAGCAAGTCCGACAACCGTTGTTATTGTCGCTATAACCACTATCGGTTCTTTTGCCACCCCTGCCTATAATGCCGCTATCTCATCCAGAATGCTAAGATTTCCACTGATTATTCTAGCCGGTTGTTTTGGTCTTTACGGAGTCATGTTAGGTACCATCGTTATCGTGAATCACTTATTATTCTTGGAATCCTTTGGCGTTCCTTACATGACACCATATGTGCCCACGAAATGGAGAGATGTGAAGGACAGTCTGATTCGTGTCCCCTTATGGTGGATGAGAAGACGTCCGAGCTTCTTGAACACTCAAGACCCTACTCGTCTCGCTCATGAGTTACCAACGACGTATTCAGATCAGATTTTTAAGGAGAAGGGTGAACTCGATGAACAACAACCGCCCCATAACAACGATCCAAGTCGTGGCAGTAGTCGTTAGTACGATTATTGGAATAGGTATCTTGAGTATTCCCCGTTATATGGCTGAAGCTGGAGACAGCGGGGCGCCACTGGTTTCGGCTTCAGGCATCCCTGTTGCATTTCTAGGCTGCTGGTTTACAGCCGCTGTATGTCGGAAATTCCCCAATGAAACTCTGTTTGTATTCAGCCGCCGGTTAGTCGGGAGAAGCATCGCGGATATTTTCAATGTACTTATCTCTTTGTTTTTTGCTTTCTCTGCCGGGATTACCATGCGTCAATTCGGAGAGGTATGTGTTGCGGTCGTGTTTAAAAAAACACCTATCGAAGCGGTCATTCTATTAATGCTTATTTTGGCTGCTTTATCTATCCGCAGAAACATTGTGAAATTCACCTATGTACATATTTTTTATTTGCCTTTCATCTTGTTAACCGTTCTCAGCATTATATTAGTAGCCATGAAAAATGTAGATGCTTTAAACTTACTTCCACTCACTGGAAATTACATCACCTTTTCAAGCTTTTCCAAAGGGACTGTCACTTCAGCTGCCCTTTATCAGGGCACATTTGTCATCACACTGCTGGTTCCTTTAATGAAAAAACCTCAGCAAGTGCTTAAAGCAGGAGCTGCTGCCCTTTTTATTATTGGCTTCATCTATGTAATGATTGTTGCGGCCACTTTAGGAATGTTCGGAGCGCAAGAAACCAAATTACTCGCTTATCCAACCTTAGAAACCGCCCGCTCCATTTCTATTGGTGCAGGACTACTAGAACGATTCGATGCGCTGTTTATTACTGTTTGGGTAATATCTATATTTACTACCATTTTTACGAACTACTACTTAGCAGCATATTCACTTCAGCAAGTATTTCGGTACAAAGATCACCGCCTTGTATCAAGCTTCTCACTTCCACTTATCTTCGTCTTTTCACTTTTGCCAAGAAATATTTATCAGGTTTATACCTTTTCTTCCGTCACAGCGATTATCGGGTTAATTTTTTTGACTCTCTACCCTCTTCTTTTATGGTTAATAGCTCTGATTCGGCAAAAAGGAGGGCTATCGAATGAATAAAGTAATTAACAAGCGCATTAGTCTTCTCCTCCTTCTCTCTCTGGTATTTGTATTCCTTACGGGCTGCTGGGACCAGCTCGAAATTGAAGATCGTGCATTAGTGCTGGGATTGTCTATAGATTCAGTGCCGGCAAATAGTAAAACCGAAGATGATCAAACGACACATCTAAAAAGCGCAAATATTAATTTGCCCAAAATCCGTGTGACCGCCCAAATTGCAGTTCCAGGGAGAGTTCCGTTAGGTCCTAGCAGCGGGGGAGAAGGTAGCGGGGGGAATCAAAATCCGGTTTGGGTTGTACAAGTTTACGGTTACTCACTAGATGATGCCTTAAACAATTTGCAACAACAGATCTCTGACCCACGTTACCTCATCCATCTTCGGGTGATTATCATCAGCGAGGATTTTGCACGCAAAAACCTGTCGGATTTAAATGATTATTTACGCCGCAACCCTGAAGTCCGTCGCCGTACCTGGTTATTAGTGTCCGAAGGCGAGGCTTCTAAATTTATGAATATTAATCCACCACTTCAGCGAGTTCCAACCCTCTATATCCTATCCACCATGGAAAAAGCCGTGAGATCCGGAAAGTTCCCAGCTAACTATATAGGCGTATTCTGGTCAGCTGAATCTAAATGGGGAGAGAGCGGTTATCTGCCTTATGTGTCTTTACATCAAAAAGACAATATGTTGATAAAAGGTCTTGCTTACTTTAGCGGAGGCGTTATGGTCGGTTCGACTACTCCCATTGAGATTGGCGCATATATGTCCATGAAAGGTCTTGATCCTGGGGGCTATTCCGTCATGTTCAATTCAGAGGACTTTGGCCCACTGACTCTTAAATTTAACGACCGATTTACAAGGTCTAAAGTTAAAATCAAAGACGGCAAACCCCATATCACTATAAATATTTTTTTAGAAGCAGCGCTAGATGAGCACCTAGGTAATAATATTCGTATTGATTCCAGCCAGGATTTAAAAAAACTTGAGGCCAACTTTCAAAAAGGAGTCCTCACCAGATTCGACCATCTGATTAAACAGACGCAACAGGCTCACTCGGATATCTTTGGTATGGGTGAATATGTTCGTGCATATGCTCCTTCCTACTGGAAAGCTAATGTTCGTGACAAACATGACTGGGAGCAACAGTATTCTGATCTCTCTATAGAACTTAATGTGAAGACGAATATTGAAAGAGTCGGTCTTAAAGAAGACTAGATATGGGGATGTGTTCAAATGATCTATCATCAACTAACTTATTTAACTCTCGTGCTCCTGCTCTCCGGACTATTCCTGCTTACTGTGGATACCAAGATCTATGCTGTAAGCGCCATGCCCCGGGAAAAGAAATATGCCCGCAGGTTAGGCTGGGTATATCTCGGTTTATTCCTGCTTCTTGGATTAGCCCAGCTGTTCTATCTATGAGCATTTACAAAACAAACCAGTACGCCTGCCTCTCCATAGTATTTCTTAACAGCCCATGGTATATTGAGGAGTACAATATTAAAGGACGGAGAATGCATCCATGAACTCAAGAAGAAATCCTAAGGAAACAGCCAAAAGAGGTACTCGTTCTCACAGCAAGCCTACTGGCAAGCTTAATCATAAAACTAAAGCACCCGCAGCACCCAAAACATTTACTGTAAACGAACCTTCTGAACTATTGCCCTTCTTACTCACCCACGTCACGGGTCGCGGACGAAATGCGATTAAATCCATCCTATCGCGTGGACAAGTGTCGGTGAATAATAAGGTAGTTACACAGCATAATTTCCAACTGCATCCGGGTCAAAACGTTACTATTGATCAAGAGAAGCCTGTACAAACAGCAGAGATGATCGGACTTAAAATCGTTCATGAGGATGAAGACCTGATTATTGTTCAAAAGGATGCTGGACTGCTATCTATCGCCACTGCGGAAGAAAATGAATTGACGGCTTACCGCCAGCTCATGGAGCATGTCCGTGTTAGCAATCCACAAAATCGGATTTTTGTCGTACATCGTTTGGACAGAGATACATCAGGCGTAATGATGTTTGCCAAAAGCGAACGGATTCAGCAAGCGCTACAAACTACTTGGAAAGATACCGTGAAGGAACGTTCTTACGTAGCGCTCGTGGAAGGCGCGGTTAAAAGACCTGAAGGCAAGATAAGCTCGTGGCTCAAAGAAACCTCAACCCTTAAAATGTATTCCAGTCCTCATGAAGGCGATGGACTACATGCAATTACACATTATAAACTCATTCAGGCTAACCGCCATTTTTCCTTGCTAGAGGTTAAGCTCGAAACCGGACGAAAAAATCAGATTCGGGTGCACATGGCAGATATCGGCCACCCTATCGCAGGTGACAAGAAATATGGTGCAGAGACCAAAACGGTAGGAAGACTTGGCCTACATGCTCGAGTGCTCTCTTTTATTCATCCAACCACTGGAGAACTGATGACCTTTGAGAGCTCGATTCCGAAGACGTTCCTGAAATATACTGCGCCTGCGCCTACAAACTAAGAAGTGAACGTATACCCACAACCGAGGAGTATTCCCTCTTATGGGAAGCCGTAACTTCTACACAAGATGCCCGGTCCATTTGGTCCTGGGCGTCTTTTTTTAACTTCCTATCACATCATGTTACAATATAAATAAACAAAGAAGGTGCTCTTATTGTTCCACCCTACAGTTTTCGATAATATTAAGATCGCCTTTGAGAACCAGATTTATGACTACGATAATTTAGACGGAATATTGGTGGTTACGGATCGCTCCGACCTTCTGAATATGGCGCTGATGTCCAGAGAGTTCAGTCTCTCCTTCCAATTAACTGCAGGCAGGAAAGTAACCGCCGAAATCCTGCTCACTTCGTCCACGAAAGATCTCAGCGATGAAATCTTGGAGGTTCCTAATACGGATCCCGGCTGTAATCTTTCACTTCGTTTTTATATGGAAGTCGAAGATATTCCTAGCGAATGTCAGGCGATAGACAGTATTCTAAAAGCGATCTGGGGACCTGATTTCCAGCCTGTGCAATCTTTAAGCTTCATATATGGCCAGGAAAGTGAAACTTACAATAACTGCATCGAGCTGCAATTCAAAAGACAACTCACAGAAGAGCAAATGGAGGACATTCCAAACCTGCTAAGCCACCTGCTGCAAAGTGCGGAAGAACTGGAATCCTTCACGGTATAATCCCTACTTTTTAACGTTCGTACTATGGGAAAAGAGGTGTGCATGAAATGAAATTCCTGCCTGCTGCCAAAAGTAAAAGTTGGTTTCTCTGGATGACCGTTTATGCCATTCTTCTATGGCTTCTCTTCCCTCTACACCGATTCGTGATGCTGGCCCAGGAAATGGATGCCACACTCTTACTGCGCTTTGCTCTTTTTTCCGTTGTAGTGGCTGGGATCGTCAACACATTAGGCTGGCTCGGAGCACGTCTGCTCTGGGTATTTAGTACGGCGGGAATAATCATAGGCGCGGCATTTATGCTGGGCTACACCTACAAAGAGATGTCCGGTTGGGAGGATCTCGCAGGCTTCCTCGCATTTTCCTTATTTTCATGTGCCGGATTTGCACTGGGTTTATTAGCGGAAGGTATTCGTCTGCTGTATACGCGAGCATCGAAGTCTTGAATGGAAGAGGTGAAACGCTGTTGTCCAATTCTTTTCTAACCAAAAATGCATTGTCCCATTCTTTAAAAGAACTAATGGAGCATACACCGCTCAATAAAATTACTGTTAAACAACTAGTGGACCATTGCGGACTAAACAGACAAACGTTCTATTATCATTTCCAGGATATATTTGATTTGCTAGGTTGGATCTATAAGACTGAGGCTGTCGAAAGCCTCGCCCAGTATCGCAGCTACAGCACTTGGACGGACGGGTTTTATAGAATCTTCTGCTACATTGAGCGGAATAAATCATTTTGCTGTAACACGCTAAATTCATTAGGCAGAAATCATCTGGATGCATATCTGTACGAGGTGACAAACGATCTCATCATGGGGGTTATAAACGAGCTATCCTCCGGGATGGAGGTTTGCGAAGAAGACAAGCACTTTATAGCCAATTTCTATACACTAGCCTTCACAGGCCTAATCATTCAGTGGATGAGAGAAGGCATGAAGGAACAGCCGCACCATATGATTGAGAAGCTAAGTGATCTAATTGAAGGAAATTTTCTGAAAGCTTTACACAAATATGAGAACCATCCGTTGTAACCTTTGGTTGCAGCGGTTTTTTTTGTCTAAAAACTAGACAGATCACCCATAATGACAAAAATCCAGACACTCTAAAGAGTTTGATTATACCTTCAAAATAGGAGTTGGTTTACATTAAGAGTGTGATTATTTAAACAACTACTTGGAGGCGACCATTGTGAAAAAAGAGTACGGTAATAGACAGGTTTATTTTGTCGGTGGCGGAATTGCATCCTTAGCGGGCGCTGCTTACCTGGTCAGAGACTGTGATTTTCCGGGACAAAACATTCACATTATTGAAGAGATGAAGATTCTTGGTGGTAGCAATGACGGCGCAGGTGACGCTCAACATGGTTACGTTGTCCGCGGCGGCCGTATGCTCAACGATGAAGCTTATGAGAATCTCTGGGAGCTATTAACAACGATTCCTTCTGTCGACCGTCCGGGGTTGTCTGTGCGGGATGAAATTATTGCTTTTGATACCGCAAATCCAACACACTCAAACGCCAGACTTGTAAACAAAGACGGCAAAGTAGAAGATGTATTGTCCATGGGTTTTGATATGGCTGATCGTCTCGCTATGGGCAAGCTGATTATTACACCAGAAGATAAAATGGGTAAAGCGCGTATCAACGACTGGTTCGCCCCTCACTTTTTCACAACAAACTTCTGGTATATGTGGGCTACTACTTTTGCATTCCAACCTTGGCACAGCGCTGTAGAGTTTAAAAGATATATGCTTCGTTTCTTCCATGAATTCCCAAGAATTCAAACACTGGAAGGTGTCACTCGCACTCCTTATAACCAATATGATTCCATCATTCTGCCTTTGCACAAATATCTTGAACCATTCGGTGTCGATTTCACACTGAAATGTACAGTTACTGATCTGCAGTTCAAAAAAGGTGACGGAATTACCGTAACCCAAATGAATGTAGGGCGCGAAGGTGTCAAAGATGTGATTGATGTAAAAGAAGATGATCTCGTGATTATCACAAACGGTTCTATGACCGAAGGCTCCAGCCTTGGTTCTATGACTTCTGCTCCATGCCTTAACGGCAAGGGAAGCTCGTGGAAATTATGGGAAAACATCGCTTCCAAGAAACCAAGTCTTGGTAATCCTTCTTCGTTCGATGATCATGTAGACGGTTCGAAATGGGAGTCCTTTACTGTAACTTTCCATGACTCCAAATTCTTCGATCTAATGGAAAATTTCACACGTAACCGTGCCGGCACAGGCGCTTTGGTCACATTTAAGGATTCGAGCTGGTTTATGTCCGTTGTACTGGCCTTCCAACCGCATTTCCGCAATCAGCCTGAGCATGTTAAAGTGTTCTGGGGTTACGGACTGTATCCAGACAAAGTTGGGGATTTCGTGAAAAAGAGAATGTGTGATTGTACCGGCGAAGAAATTATGCAAGAATTGATCGGTCATCTTCACTTTGAAGAACATAAGGACGAGATCATGGCTACCGCCAATTGTATTCCTTGCATGATGCCTTATATCACTTCTCAGTTCATGCCTAGACTCAATAGTGACCGACCAAAAGTTGTCCCTGAGGGTTCCACGAACCTGGCCTTTATTGGACAATTCTGTGAAATTCCAGATGACGTTGTATTCACTGAAGAATACTCCGTGAGAGCAGCGAGAATTGCGGTATATACTCTACTTGGTATCGAACGGCCTATCGAGCCAATCAACCAATATCAATACGATGTACGTACACTATTCTCAAGCTTTGTTACATCTTTCAGATAAAACCACAATCAGCGGCGAGCGCTTCCGGATATCGGGAGCGCTTGTTTTTGAGTGTGGGAAGCAACAAAAGAACAGGTTTATCAAAATCGAGTAGGAGGGGGCGGCTAGCCCCCGACCTCTCACACCACCGTACGTACCGTTCGATATACGGCGGTTCATGAAATATTCCGTAAGGAGTTGTATCTGTCCAATACACTCTTTAATCCATTGGCTTCCCAATATTGGTTATTCAATGCATGTTGTAGAATTGGACTCCCTGCAATTCGCCAATACCCTTTTCGGGTATTTCCCCACTCATAGGCTTTATCCTTAGGTACCCCTAAGGATATAAGTCTTTTGACTTTGGTTCTAGGGGTCTTCCACTGCTTCCAGAGGCACATTCGTAGCCTTCTTCGTATCCATTTATCCATATCTCGAAAGGTACTTGGGGTATCCGCCAGCGAGAAATAACCGCACCATCCCATGAGGTAGTGGTTTAGTTCCTTGATTCGCTCTTCCATCTTCATCGATCTCTTTCGAGAGGATATCTCCTGTATTCGAACCTTGACTCTCTGTAAGGACTGCTTCGCAATTCTCACCTTTGGTTCTTTGTCCACACTAAAACTAAATCCTAGAAACTTTCGTTTCCAGGGACGGTCTACCGCGCTCTTTACTTGGTTCACCTTCAGCTTTAGCCTCGTCTCGATGAATCGGGTGACCGTTGTCTTGACTCTCTCTCCTGCTCTTAGCGTTTTCACGTAAATATTGCAATCATCCGCATAACGAACGAAGCGGTGCCCACGTTTCTCGAGTTCTTTGTCGAGCTCATCTAGGACAATGTTAGATAATAACGGACTCAGTGGACCGCCTTGCGGGGCACCTTCCGTTGTCGGGGTTACTAACCCGTTCTCCATCACACCTGACTGAAGATATTTGCGGATAAGCAGGAGAACTTTCTTGTCCTCCACTTTCTCCGAAATCTTCATCATCAGTCGGTCATGGTTGACGCGATCAAAGAATTTCTCCAAGTCTAGGTCGACTACGAATCGATATCCTTCTTTCATAAAGGTTCGAGCTTTCCTCACCGCATCATGCCCTCGTCTTTTCGGACGGAATCCATAGCTATGGTCGGAAAACTCTGGATCAAACAATGGAGTTAACACCTGCGCGATTGCTTGTTGAATCATTCGATCTGTCACGGTAGGTATTCCTAGTAACCTAACACCTCCGCCACCGGGTTTCGGGATTTCGACTCGGCGCACGGGGCTCGGTTCATAGGTTCCTTCTTCTATGGCATGCCGCAAGGTCTGCCAGTTTTGTACGATGTGTTCTCGTAAGGATTTTACGGACATCCCATCTACGCCATGACTTCCTTTATTCGCTTCAACACGCTTTAAGGCTTGCAGAAGATTTTCCCGTGATAGCAGTTGCTCCAACATTTTTTTTTAACCTCTCTTTACGTGATTTATACCTTCCATTTGTGCCAAAGATGAACTCCGCCCTGCTGAAGACCCCCACGGGATTCACCGTTTCCTTCTTCAGTCAGGTCCTTTCGGATTTTTTTTTTCTGCATTCATCGCTCATCTTGAACGCCTGGATGTATAAATCCTATTCCATGTTCAGCCCTTCCGCAGCTGTTGCAACAGCTTGCGTACTATGGCGTCTGCTGACTTCTGTGCACTCAGCCTACTCTCACAAGTAGGGTTACGAAGTATACTCGCCTATCACACAGATCTCCCCAGGTAAGAACGCTATCTTCCTCTCCATCTATCTGCTTCATTTACTCTCGTACGCCTTTGGCAGTATGGACTTTGGTTTGTTGTGCAACCTCATCCAGCCTACGTTAGCCTTGTATGAAGTTCGTATTCCTCAGACCGGAGATTTGCCGCTGGCTTCCTTCAGATTCCACCTCGCGGTGGACACCCTTGCCTTAAGCTAATGGCTACTACTGCCTTCGCCATTCGGGACTTCAACCCTATAGATAGCGCCCATGCTGGGCGCACACAAAAAAAGAGCTGAGGGCTCCCTCAGCTCTTTTATTTTACTAGAATCCAAACTTTAAATATTGCAAGATCCATCTGCGCAACCATCATCGGTAGATACTTCAGAATTCCCCTTACCAACCACTTGCAACGTTGGTCCTGCTTGTTCCTCCGCCCACACAGTATCCAGTACCTCTGTAAATACAGGACCTGGTTGTGCACCAGATAAAGCATATTTATTGTTGAATACAAAGAAAGGTACACCGGTAATATTAAGACGGCTTCCTTCTTCAATATCGCCATTAACCTCATTCGCAAAAGCATCCGTCTCCAGCATTGCCGCAGCTTCCACTTGATCCAGACCTACTTCAGCAGCGAGTGAAGCCAGTACACTGCGATCTCCAAGATTTAATGAATCCGTAAAGTAGGCGCGCAGCAGACGTTCGGACATTTCTGCACCTTTTCCCTTTGTGCTTGCAAAATGACTCAGTCGGTGACTGTCAAAAGTGTTGGTATGCTTCACTGTATCAAAATTAAATTCCAAGCCCACATCTTTAGCTTGCTCCGCTAGTTGTGCGTTCATTGCTTTTGCTTTTTCGACGGTCATCCCGTATTTGGCAGCCAGCAGCTCATGAATACTCTTGTCTGTACTTACCTCTGCATGTGGATCCAGTTGAAAGCTACGGAATACTACCTCTACTTGATCACGGTTCGGGAATTGGCTTAGCGCATTCTCCAAACGTCTTTTGCCAATATAACAAAAAGGACATGCATAATCGGACCAGATATCTATTCTCACGAAAAAACCTCCTAATATTATTGATAATTTGTAGCTGTCATATAAGAGTAATAACTAAATATACGTCGCTTACTATTATATAGTTAAAAACTCAAAATTACAAACTTAACTTTTATTAAAATAACATTTATAGATGTGAATGCTAAAGCAAAAAGTAAACGAAAGTGGTATATACGCTCCCCTTCAGGGCAGATAAAATGAAGTTACACCAGAAATTCCGAAGGGAGATCCCCATATGCATGATGTATCTATAGTGATACCTACCCGTAACCGTATAAACGACCTTACAGTGTGCATAGAGTCTATAAGCAAGCAGACACAACTAAACAATGTCTCCATCGAGCTCTGGATTGTGGATGACGGTGAGATTCCTGAAGAAAGATTAACCTATTATCGTAACATACTGAACGAATTGCCACAGGCTGAGTTTCGATATCATCGTAAGACTAATCCGGGGCTCTGGCTTTCCCGTTATGAGTCACTTGGACTAGTAAATGCTGAAATTGTGCTTCATTTAGACGATGATGCAGAATTAGATGATTCCTTATATATTCGACGATTGCTTGATACTTATGCAGCGGACGATTCAATTGTCGGTGTAGGCGGTGTGGCAAAAGGAATGCGCAGCAGCAAACCAGGCCGGCTGTTTGGCATGCTGACCGGACAAATGTCTGGATCACCGGGCAGATTATCCCCAAGCATGTTTGCAGGCTCCCTATTCCTCTGGGGAGAGAAGGAGCAGGTTTTTGAGACGGATTTTTTTCACGGCTGTAATATGTCATTCCGACGCTCAGCATTACAAGATATGAAACCCTATCCCTGGATGACAAGTTACTCCATTGCCGAGGATATTTACTTGTCTCATTTGGCTAGCCGTTATGGCAAGCTTGTCATTAACCCGGCTATGAAAATCATTCATCATGAGTCGCCGGGATCTCGGGATAAGGCGGGCGTTGTTGCAAGAGCTACTGCCATCAATCATTATTATCTGCTCAACTTACGTAAAGCACCCCCTATGAATTATGCCGCATTGATCTGGACGTTAACCTGTCTTACAGGTAAAGAAACTCTCAAACGAAATTTTAAAGCCGTTAGCGGTTATGCCAAAGGAATCCTTTTCGTAATGAATCCTCGTAAAAACAAATACCGTGAATACATGCTAGATTAGCTTAATAGCTACCTCTATATCCACAGCGTTGCTCCGAATCAGATTGCGGGGCTTTTTTTTCGTGCAGACGGAGTTGTACGTAAATACGCCATGAAATTAATTTCCATCAACTTCTGATCTAGGGTATGATAGTAATAATGTGTTTTAGAAACTAACTTTATGGATGGTGGAATATGTTCAAGAACAAAAAAACGACGTTGATCCTCGTTGTTATCGTCATCGTCGTCATAGCTGTCGGCGCTTGGCTAATTACTAAAAATAAGGATGACAAAGCGACGGAAACACCGGGTGGCGCAACAGCTTCAGGAAAAGGCGAAGCCAAGTCACTCTCACAGACCTTTTATATCTATGACACGGTCGTGAATATCAAAGTGTTCGGAGAAAATGTAGCCCCAAAAAATATGGATGATATCCAGCAAATGCTGGAGCGCATGGATATGGAGCTTAGCCGTACAAAAGAAGGCGGCGAGGTTTACGCAGTCAATCAAGCAGCAGGAAAAGAAGCGGTTGTCGTTTCGGACGAGACCTTAGATGTTGTAAAACAATCCGTGCAATATGCAAAAGAAATGGACGGGCTATTCGATCCCACGATTGGTCCGCTGATCGACCTCTGGAACATCGGTAGTGGCGGAGATAAAGTCCCTGATCCAGCAGCTATCGATGCAGCCAAGAGCCTAACCAATTACAGGGACGTTGAAATTGACGAGGCTGCTAAGACCGTGAAGCTACTGAAGGAAAATATGGTACTGGATCTTGGAGGTATCGGCAAAGGGTATGCTGCTGACCGTATCGCTGATTATTTAAAAGAGCAAGGCCTTAACAGTGCAATGATCAACCTCGGCGGCAGCAGTATTATTGCGTTAGGTACGAAACCAAACGGAACGGATTGGAATATTGGTCTGCAGGACCCTGACCAAAGCCGCGGCACACAACTAGGAACGATTAAAATCGCGGATGAGGTCATCGATGCTTCTGGTGTTTACGAACGTTATTTTATGCAAGACAATGTTCGTTATCACCATATTCTTGATCCACGCACAGGTTACCCTTCTCAGAACGGTCTCAAAAGCTTGACCATTATGAGCCCTAATGCAACAGATGCGGATGCTTTGTCCACTGGGGTGTTCTTGATGGGGATCGAAGAAGGTATGAAATATCTGGAGTCGTTACCTGAAGATGTAGAAGCTTTCTTTATTACCGATGACAACAAAATCTACGCCACACCAGGCATTAAAGAAAGAATGAATCTGACTGACCCTACGTACAGCTTCGCTGATTAAATTTAGTTGAAAGAGCTTGCCCCCATAAAGCCGTTGTTGGCTTTGGGAGGCAAGCTCTTTTATTGTGGATAAAGGGGCTTTGGCGTGGTTGAGGGATATTCATCGCCCATTCATCGCCCAGCAGCCTGATAATTAGGGAATTCCTCCCTAAAATCAATAGATTTTTTCAATGTAAACCTTCGATTAGGGAAAACCTCCCTAAAAATCACCCGAATATGGCTATAAACATGTTTATTTCGGTTTTATTAGGGAGGAATTCCCCAATAACCTCAATTTCGCGCTCTAACCGGTTAATTTCAGGGAGTTTTTCCCTAATTAATTCCCGATCAAGATTTTTGCAGCACCAAAGGCAACTCGCTAAATTCCTTATAATTCGTGAAAATATAACTAGGCTTATGATCCGTAGCCGGCTGTCTGCCTCTCGGATTATACCAGCAGACCTTCCAGCCAGCCGCAAGCGCTCCTACTACATCATTAGCCCAGGTATCGCCTATATAAAGTGAATGGTCTGGTGAAGTGTCAGACTTCTGATTTACATGCAAAAAGAGTTGCGGATCTGGTTTGGCCAGACCTACAGCGTCAGAAATAAAAATCATCTCCTCGGGGATCATCTGATCCAGACCTAATCCGCGAATCTTTTTCATTTGATGATCTTTGGGTCCATTCGTAATGATGCCTACTTTATGACCAGCAGCAATGAACCTTTCCAATTGCTCCCGGACTCCATCTATCATTTGAATGGTGTACTGACGGCCAATGTATGCCGCTTGTACCGCCGTGGCTTGGTCACGATCAAGCTGTAAACCATACTCTGCAAAAGCAAGCTCCAATCGGCGTACCCTAGTTTCCTCCAGCGGAATTTCTCCACGTAAATACATAGGCCATAATACATCACTATGATGTCTTACTTTATAAAATAATTCCGCAAAGTCCAGACTGCTCTCATCCGGTTTAAGTACTTGACGCACCGCTTCTTTAAATGGAACCAAATGATCATATAAAGTATCATCAAGGTCAAAAAAGATTGCCAGCTTATTACTTGTATCCACTTTAACGCCCCTTACTCGTCTTTCTCTCTAGCTTTAGAAAAAAAGGTTATAGGTATAAAAATCATCATCCCGAATGTAGCCATGCGCTTCATATAAGCGCTGTGCCCCCACATTCGCCGTCATTGTTGTCAGGGACAAGCCCTTCGTATTCGTAGCGAGCGCATGAGCTCTGGCACTTTCCAGCAGCTTGGAGCCGAGCCCATGGCCTCGCAGTTCCGCAGTTACATATAGATCATTCAATATCCAGAGACGCTCCATAGAAACCGATGAAAAAGAGGGATAGAGCTGAGTGAAGCCCCACGCTCTTTTCTCCTCGCCTTCTCCCCCCACCGCAATAAAGATTACCGGTTCGTTCAGCTTCAATCGATCTGATAAAAAAGCACGTGCACCATCCAGATCAGAGACTGCCCCATAAAATACCCGATACTCATCAAACAATGGGATAAGCCGTTCCAAATCATCATAGATCGCACGTTCAATACGATAGTTGTTCATCCTCAGCGCTCACTTTCCGGCTTGGGCCGTTTTAACGTTATTGTATATTTCAGCCGTACCGTGCACCATGGAGCGAACGCCAGATCATTTGGACAATTATTCTTATTCTTTGGAATCGTAGAACACATGCCGGGCACTGACTTTACCCTCTTCGATATCCAAGATTCCGAAGGAATACAGTTTCTCACGTCGTTTATCTGTTGGCGATCCTGGATTAAAGAGCAGAATCCCATTCTCTTCCCGCAATAAAGGCTGATGCGAATGACCAAAAAGAATACAATCCACCTTATCGTTCGCAAAAGCAAGCAGCGCATTCCCGTCCGTTCCTTTGCGGGAGTGTGGCGTATGCCCATGGACCATTCCGATCCGGACTCCCTCAAGCGTTAGCAGCTTACGCTCCCCGAAACGCTCAATGATCTCTATTCCATCGTTATTTCCAGCAATCCCTTCCACTGGAGCTAATTCAGCCAACAAATCGTAGATTCCCATACTCACCCAATCTCCAAGATGCAGAATCAAGTCTACATTCCGGAATTCAGCAACAAGCGCTTTGGGCAGAGACTTAGCCATTCTTGTCATATGTGTATCTGATACCACGCCTACTTTCATATAACTCAGCTCCTAATCTATCATACTCATCTCATAATCAAATAATTGTACGATTTGCTTAAACGAGAAGCAAGTTCTGTGACTTCTCCCACACAGAAAAGCCGGGTACACCCCACTAACACAGGGCATATCCGACTGCCATTAAGTAATTACGAAGAAATCATTTACGCTTACTACCTTCTACAGTATTTAGCATCCCAACTCAGTTCTCTCTATCCTGCCAATTCCATAATCTTACTTCTTCAACATGAATATTACTGACCCATTTTTCTTCCTTTAACTTGAGCAACTCTTTAACCGGACCGGTTACGACAGCTCCATACAGCCTAACTCCGTTCTTCTCCAGATAGCTAATGGAGTCATCCAGATCAATAAACGGAATTACCTTGTTGGCGATCGATTTATGCTCCTGCATTAAGTGCAGTGTCTTAAGGAAGTTCGCATTACGCAGTTCACCATCCCCATATGAGTCAACAGATGGAGAAACACTCGTGCGGCTAGTCACCCCTCCAAACCAACCCCACTTTTTCTTTGATTCTTGTGTCACCTTCATATCATCAGCATGCCAGATAGGCATACTTGGAAATCCTAAGGGATCATTTATTACTGGCTCTTGTGTCCTTGGACCTGTATCTGCTGCGAACCATAAAAGTTCAAGATTTTTATGCTGAAACTTCTTCAATAGCTCATCTGTCGTAAAAAATTGTTCAAAAGACAAATAGGCTTCTCCTACCGTACCTTCAGGGAGCTTCTCTAGTTTTTCCCACTCACTGCTGTCATCCATCCTATTTTCTGCAGACTGGTTCTCAATGGGATAGATAAAGTAATTACCTGTCCCACTGCGTTCATATGTCCATGAATAACTATAGATTCTAGGCCAGCCTAATAGAAACTTCATCGAATAATCTCCAACATTAATCCGCGCATCACCAATTTGTTTTATTATTTCACCCTGCAGATTCATACTAAAAAACGGTCCGGAATCGCTACTCAAATGGACGATCGTATTCGGCTGTGAAACAGCAATTGCGGAAGAAACGACATCACGGTAAGTCTCTCCTCTTTCTCCAGTGCTATAAAATACCGCTGTGATGATACTGCTGACAATCAAAAAAATCAAAAACGCAGAAATCACCGTTAAAGTATTCGATATACGTGCTTTCCACTTGCCACGGCGGATGATCTTTTTTTCTTTGCCGGGTCTGTTTCTTTTACCCTTTCCGAATTTTATGCTCTTCTCCTCATCTGGAGCCGGCTTTTCTTCGCCCATGAGTTCATCCAGATAAGCCTGGTAAGCTTCCATCTTCTCTAACTCACGCTCAACCTCATCCCTATCCTCATCAGCAAGAGTGCCTTCGCCATACCTTCTTAACTTCTCCTTAAACTCTTCACTCATGTTCATTTCTCCTCCGCTCTGCCTCACGCAGCTTCTGTCTGGCCCGAAAGATCAATATCTTATATTGGGACAAGCCCACATCCATAATGTCCGATGCTTCCCGATAACTCAGCCCATGAAAATCATGCAGCAGCAGTGCATTTCTCTGATTGTCCGGTAGCTCACTTACCGCTATCCTCATCTCTTCCCAACGTTCCTGATGAAGCAGTGTGCTTTCTGTGGTATCTGGATGAGCAAGCTTTTTGAAATAATCCTCACTCTGAACTGTACTGCGACCTTCCTTTCGCTTGTAATCTACGAAGGCGTTATAAGCGACACGGAACAGCCATGGTTTAATCTTCTCTTCTTTACAATTCTCCAAATGTAGATAAGCGCGATAAAAGGTTTCTTGCATCAAATCTTCAGCCGCATAATGATCACCACAAAGGGAGCGCAAATAGCGGTAAATATCCATCACATACATCTGATATATTTCATCCAATGAATTTCGCTTCATGCACTCCCCCCTTAACCTAACCACGTATCCCAGCCTGAAAAGTTACAGATAAATTTAGCAACTAGTATGAATATACCAGTAAATCTATGGAAAAAAGCGAAAAAAGCCTGCTGGCAAGGAGTATTACTCCCGCCAACAGGCTTTTTAATTCACCAAGTTACTCTGCTTACAGAACAACTTCAACTTCTTTGAGCATTTCGCTAACGGATATTAAACCGCCACCGGACAAATACCAGTAGTTAGGATCCAAGTAGATGATCTTACCGTTTTTAAAGGCATTTGTATTCTTCACTAGATCGTTTTCAACTGCTTTTTTAGCTGAACCGGATTCACCGCCATCACTCTTCACAACCGCATCTCTGTCTACTACAAACAGATAATCCGGGTTCTTATCCGCTACATATTCGTAAGATACGCTTTGTCCGTGAGTGGATACTTCAATTTTATCATCTGCCTGTGCAAATCCGAACATGTCATGGATAATCCCAAAACGGGAACCTGCACCGTAAGCACTGATTTTTCCTTCATTCGCGAGAATAACAAGTGCTTTTTTGCCATCAGCTGTTGCCTTCGTATTCAAAGCTTTGATGGAATCATTGATAGTCGCAAGCTCAGTTTCTACTTCTGCTTCTTTTCCAAAAATTTGACCCAGCATTTTCACGTTATTCGTAAAAGATTCCATATAGTTTGCATTATCTACAGCCACATACAGAGTAGGTGCAATTTTGCTGAATTCTTCATAAGAATCCTGTTGTCTGCCGGAAATGATGATCAGGTCCGGAGAAAGACTGTTTATTTTTTCGAAGTCAGGCTCTTTCAAACCACCAACATTCTCATATTTAGCATCGTTATATTTAGAGAGATAAGCCGGTACATTACTTTGAGGCACTCCAGTCACCTCTACGCCCAGTTTATCCAGCGTATCCAGTGTACCGAAGTCAAAAACAACCACTTTTTGCGGATTGCTTTTGATAGTTGTTTCGCCAAGCGCATGCTTGAAAGTAAGCTCTGTCGGTGCTGTAGTTGCTTCCGTTGTTGGTGCAGTAGTAGCCTCCGAATTGCCTGCCGCTGCTGTATTGTTATTTGAAGTTGCTGCATTATTGGAGCCGCAAGCCGCCAAGATTACCGCAAGAAATACTGTCATCATCAGTAAAGATAAGTTCTTCTTCAATGTATTCACCCCTAATTTTTATAGTGAAGCTATTTGAATTATTCGCGTATGCGTTAAGAAGCTGGCGCCTTTCACTTCTTACGTTACGTCATAATAATATCCGCATAGTAATAGTTACCTTTTTAGAAATAGACACCGATTTTTCGGCCTCCTATAGTTTCAATAGGAATGTCCATGTCATATACCTCTTTAAGAACTGCAGAATCTATAATTTCATCCGCTGTACCCGAGGAAGCTACTCTTCCATTTTTAAGCGCAACAATGTAGTCAGAGTAACAAGAAGCAAAGTTAATATCGTGGATAACGAGCACAATCGTCTTCCCCTTCTCGTCCACCAAGCGGCGAAGCACCTTCATAATTTGGACGGAATGCTTCATATCAAGGTTGTTGAGCGGTTCGTCGAGCAGAATGTACTCTGTATCCTGAGCCATGACCATGGCAATATATGCCCGCTGGCGTTGCCCTCCACTGAGCTGATCAATATATTTATCCTGCATTTCTTGGAGATCCATGTAAGCAATCGCTTCGTCAACGAACGCCCGATCCTCCGGACTCAGCTTCCCCTGTGAATACGGGAATCTCCCAAAAGAAACGAGCTCCTTCACAGTGAGGCGTACGCTAATATGATTGGACTGCTTTAACACCGATATTTTACGAGCAAGCTCATTACTTTTGCAGGTACCGATTTCCTTACCTTCGATCAGCACCTCTCCCGCGTCTTTGGAGATAAGTCTGCTGATCATGGAGAGCAGTGTACTTTTACCCGCACCATTTGGTCCGATAAACGAGGTGATTGCGCCCTTTTTAATGGACAAGGACACATCATCAACGACGGTTACTCCGCCATAACATTTGGTTAAATTTTTAACTTCTACCACGACTTATTCTCCTTTAACAGCAGATAGACGAAGTAGACGCCGCCTGCAAAATTGATAATCACACTAACCGTAGTATTAAATCCAAAAACACGTTCGACCAGGAACTGCCCACCGACAAGCGCAACAATACTCAGCAGAATCGTTCCAGGAATCAGATAGGCATGCTTATAGGTACGGAACAGCTGGTGTCCCACATTAGCTACCAACAAACCTAAGAAAGTGATTGGCCCCACTAGAGCCGTCGAGATCGAAACGTAGATAGATACAATAACTAGCAGCCTTTTGACCACATAGTCATAATTGATCCCCAGATTAATGGCTTCATCTTTCCCAAGCGAAATAACATCCAAATACTTAACAAATCGCAAGAAATACAACGTAGTTAGCGTCAGAACAATGGTAGAAAGAATCAATAGGTCACTGCTGACATTGTTGAAGCTGGCGAACATTTTCCCCTGTAGAATCAGGAATTCGTTCGGATCAATAAGCACTTCCATAAAAGAAGACGCGCTCTGGAACATCGTCCCCATGATCAGCCCTACCAGCAGCAGGAAATAAATATTTTGTCCTTCCCTACGGAACATTAGCTTATACAATACGCCTGAAAACAGGACCATGAGGCACGCAGAGAACAAGAAGTTGATGTTTTTATTCATAAAGGTCATATTCGATGAACCTAAGGCATAAACACCGAACGTCTGGATTAACATGTACAGGGAATCGAGCCCGAGAATACTTGGTGTCAAAATACGATTGTTCGTGATGCTCTGAAAAACTACGGTAGAGACAGCTATCACAGCTCCGGTAATCAGAATGGCCGCCAGCTTTCTTCCCCGGCTGGGCAGAACGTAGTCCCAATTTCCCAAAGCATGATACGTCATAAACAAGACGATGAGGGCGACAGCACTTATTGATAATATAGTTAGTTTTGTCTTCATCTCTAGTTCGCCTTTCTTCTCATCAGCAAGTAGATAAATAGACCACTACCGATGACGCCTACCGTGAGACTGATTGATATTTCATATGGATAGATAATGAGCCTGCCCAGAATATCGCAGAACAGGAGGAACACCGCTCCGAGAATGGCTGTATGCGCCAGACTTTTTTTGAGGTTATCCCCTATGTACAACGTTACAATGTTAGGTACTACTAGACCCAGAAATGGAATCGTACCTACGGTTAAAATGACAACAGAAGAGATTAACGCTACAATTACCAATCCCACGTTGACCACCGCTTTGTAGTTCATGCCAAGATTGACGGAAAAATCCTCGCCCATACCGGCTACCGTAAATTTATTAGCGAAGAGATACGCCAGAATGACAAGTGGAATGCTGATATAAATTAATTCGTATTGGCCTTTGATAATCGTCGAGAAATCCCCAAGCATCCAAGATGAGATATTCTGAATCAAATCATTTTTATACGCAAAAAATGTTGTAATCGAGCCTACAATGTTGCCGAACATGAGTCCGACCAGCGGGATAAAAATACTATCCTTGAACTTGATCCGATCCAGGATTCTCATAAAAATAAAGGTGCCCAATAGCGCAAAAACAAAAGCAACAAGCAATTTCTGCATTGGCGTTGCGCCTGTGAATAACATGAGGGATACGAGAATACCAAATTTTGCGGAATCCATCGTCCCTGCCGTAGTCGGTGAGACGAATTTATTGCGTGACAGCTGTTGCATAATTAATCCGGCAATACTCATGCTGACTCCAGCGATAATCAATGCGGCTAACCGGGGAATCCGGCTTACCAGCAAGGTCTGTGCTTGAGATTCCGTAAGATGAAAGAGATCTAATGGGGATATATCTTTAACGCCTATAAACAAAGAAATAAATGAAAATACTATTAGAAGTAGGGACAAATATTTTAGTTTCATGAGTTGTTCCTTATCTGTTTAATAGTTTACAAATGCGATTTTATGATAATGATTTTCATTCGCAATGTTTTAAATTATACCTAAGCCCACTTTGAGGGTCAACCCTTTCATATACTTAAATTTAAAATAATTAAGAATTAGGCTTATCTGCTTAAGTTACATAAAAAAAGACACCCTAACGGGTGCCTCTTTAATCTCTGCCATATTTTTAGCGCTAAGCCATAGGATTTATTTAAATTTCTTCCAATCCTGATTACTGTTCTCCAGCAGATGTGCAAAATCATTCTCCAACCGCTTCTGCTCAGCCTTGCGCTGATCTTCCACTGCCTTACGGGCAGCTTCTTTACGGTCATTTTCCTCCGCTTTCAACGCATCAGATTGCGCCTTCAGCTTTCCTAGAACATCACTGCTTAGCAGGTCTTTTAACGTAGCAGGGCCATCATTCGTAGCGGCTCTTGGTGTGGTAGGCATTTTCTTTTTTTTAGCCACTGTCCATCATCCTTTCTAGCTGAATTAAATTGGAATTTGTTTAAGTTATTGGTCTTTTCGTTTATAATGTTTACTAAGAGGTGAGCCCTATGAAGTCCAATGATTTATGTCCCCGGCTACAAAAAAGTATGGATATTATCGGCAGGCGTTGGACTGGTTTAATTATCTACCAGCTCCTTCAAGGACCCCAACGTTTCAATGTAATTGAAGCGGCATTGCCCATCAGTGGAAGACTGCTCTCCGAACGGCTCAAAGAGCTGGAACAGGAAGGGATCGTTCTTCGAGAAGTGTTCCCAGAGACCCCCGTGCGAATCCAATATTCTTTGACGGATAAAGGTCTTGCCCTGGAATCAGTCATCCGAGACTTACAGAGTTGGTCCAAAGAATGGGTCGATTGCGACACCGATAACCTAAATCCAACTCTCAAAATGTAAGCGTTTTATCTGGTATTTTAGACTTTAAGGCCTACAATGACTAAATCACGCTCTATACCGTCAAGTTCAGCCACACCAGGCAGCATTCCCCACTCTTTAAAACCAAATTTTTTCAGCAAACCAAGGCTTGGATCATTATGTCCAAACACAAAGCCGACTAGATTCTTAATTCCGAGACTAGGGGCTTTCTCAATGGCCTCTGTCAGAAGAATTCTGCCAGCACCACCACCACGGAACTTTTCATTCACGTATACGCTGATTTCTGCTGTTGCATTATACGCTGGACGACCATAGAAGGATTGAAAACTGAACCATGCTGCAATTTCATCTCCTTGCTTCAGTACCCATAAGGGACGGTGATGGCTGTTATGCTCAAGAAACCATTTCTCCCGGTCTGCAACAGTAATGGGTTCCAGATCTGCAGTTACCATCCTCCCAGCAATCGTTGAGTTATAAATATCTACAATAGCTGCTAAGTCTGCAGATGTCGCATCTTCAATTCTGCTGTTCTCCCAATTCATCCCTTAATTCCTCCAAATGTGTTAATTAACTCAGGCCGACCTGCTCCTGGCTCCATTGCCACAGCCGTTCGGCCTCTATTGTATTCTGCGCTCTGGGAGACAGTTGTTTAATCTTTCTTCGATAATAATATTGACCGGTTACCTCTTCAAGATCAGGATCTGTAGCCAAATAAATCGCTGTATCGGCGCCTTGTTCAGGTGTTAAGAAAAAGTATGAGAGTAACTTAAGTACCGACTTGCCGAAGCCTGTCTGCCGGTTTACACCTATATTCGTCCCCACTGCACCTGGATGCAAGCAATTCACCGTCACCCTTGTTCCGTGAAGACGCGAAGCCAGCTCCCGCGTGAACAGAATATTGGCTAGCTTGGATCGGGCATAGGCTTTTGCAGGATTAAAACGGCGAGCCAGGGTTGGATCTTCATAATGGAGCGCACCTATTTTGTAAGCACCGGAGGCAACCACAATGATACGGCCTTGCTCTGCTGCCTGCAACGACTTAAGTAACAGATTTGTAAGTAGAAAATGCCCCAAATGATTTACGCCAAGATCCATCTCAAAGCCGTCCTTCGTAAGCTGACGCTTAATCGTGACTACCCCGGCGTTATTGATAAGTATGTCTAGCATCGGATATTTCATAGTAAATTCCTCAGCAAAGCTGCGAATGCTCTCAAGTGAAGCCAGATCACACAACATGAGCTCGATATCCTCGGAGTGGCTCTTTTGTTTGGCGGCAGCAAGTGCTTCTTCTCCCCGCTGGCGATTACGGCAAACCATAATGACTTTGGCTCCCTTGCGAGCCAGTTCAACTGTTGTAGCCAGCCCCATACCGGAATTCGCTCCGGTAACAAGTGCGATTGTTCCTCTCATTCCAAGAATCACTCCTCTCTCAACAACCGTACCCGAATAAGCTTTAGCCTAACCTTAGGAGAAGTATATTTAAAGATATGTTACACCAACTAGTAGGGTTAAGAAAAGCTTCATGTCATGATTAGCCAACGATAGTTATAGTTCGTCAGGTGCGTCTGGTCTATTTTTGATCTATAATAGGAATATTGCAGTTCTAATCGTGAAGTTGAAAGGGGAACACCAACTATGAATAATGCTCTGACAAGCCTAGAGCAGCAAATGGCGGGCGAAGGTCTGGATGCCCTGCTCGTAACAGATCCCAAGCATGTCTACTACTTAACCGGCTTCGCCAGCGATCCGCATGAACGTTTTCTGGGTCTGCTGCTGATACGCGGAGAAGAGCCTATGCTCATTCTGCCTGCATTGGATGCAGAAGCGGCTCAAGCGGCTTCTTCGGTCACCAAAATCCTAACTCACAGTGACACTGATAATCCCTATAACCTGCTAAAAGATTGTTTCGGCAGCAGCAAGCTTGGAACTCTTGGCATAGAGAAGGAACATTTCTCAGTAGCCCGTTTTGAACACCTAACCGCTGCTGTTCCAGCTGAACGGTTTAGTGATATTGGTCCATTGCTGCGCAGCATGCGCTCCAAAAAGACCCCGGATGAAGTTAAGCGCATGAAACATGCCGCTGAGCTAGTTGAGGAAGCCTTGCGCCGCGTTCTTACCCACGTAAAAACAGGCGTTACAGAAAACGATCTAGTAGCGGAGCTAGAATATCTAATGAAAAAGGTTGGCGCTTCCGGTCCTTCCTTCGACACTATGGTGCTTTCTGGTCCGAAAACTGCCCTGCCTCACGGTGTTCCTGGCAACCGGGTCATTCAACCAGGCGATTTCCTGATGTTTGATATCGGGGTGTATGCCGATGGTTATGCTTCTGATATTACACGTACCTTTGCAATTGAATCCGTGGACGACAAGCTAATCACTATTTATAACACTGTGCTGGCTGCCAACGAAGCTGGGATCGCTGCCTCCAATCCTGGAGCACCTTTCGGCTCAGTCGACAAAGCTGCACGTGATGTAATTGAGGAAGCTGGATTCGGGGAATATTTCTTGCACCGTGTCGGACACGGACTGGGTATGGATGTTCATGAATATCCATCACTTCACGGACAGAACGATGACATTATCGAGATCGGCAATGTGTTCACCGTTGAGCCAGGAATTTATGTGCCTGGACTAGCGGGTGTGCGTATCGAAGATGATCTGATTATTACAGCTGAAGGCGCAGAGACCTTAACAAGCTTCCCTAAGGAACTGACTATTCTTCATTTGTAGAAAAGAATTACAAGCCACGGTCAAAAACACAGAGCAGCGATTCCTCCAATAATGAGAGAATCACCGCTCTGTGTTTGTTTTTATTTAAACCTGTGTTCCCCACATCCCGCGAATCAACCCAGCCTCTTTAACCATCCTGCCGACCAGCTCCGCGACTGTAGGTATATCTTGGATCATTCCTGTTACTTGACCTGCCCAGCCGATGCCCTCTTCTTTGATACCATCATAAATCCAGCGCTTGTTGGCTGCACCACTGATATATTCTTTTAATGCTTCATAGGTCGGTGTCACGCGCTCGATTTCAAGAATTTGATCAATGTAGTCACTACGCAACACTCGTGCGGGTGCTCCAATAGAACGTTTGATTACAACCGTATCCGACTCTGAGCTTTCTACTAAAGCTTTTTTATAAGAAGCAGCCGCGTGCACACATTCCACTGTAGCAACGAACCGAGTGCCCATTTCGATTCCCTCAGCCCCAAGCGCATGAGCAGCCATCCATCCACGGCCATCTCCGATCCCTCCTGAAGCAATCACAGGGATGTTAACCGTATCGACCACTTGAGGAACGAGCACCATGGTTCCAACATCGTCACGCCCTAAGTGACCCCCGCCCTCTTGCCCAACAACAATAACCGCAGAAGCGCCTAATTGTTCGGCCTTTTGGGCTTGTCTGCGTGAGGAGACGAGCACGAGCGTTTTAATATCGGTGAGCAGTAACATTTCCAGTATAGGGGCTGGATTCCCTCCAGTGAGGCTCACCACGGGAACCTGCTCGTCGATGGCGACCTGCACCCGGTCTTCATAACCAATCCCATGCATGCCGATAGCAAAATTAACCCCAAATGGCTTGTCTGTTAGTGTTCGTACCCGCCGTATTTCTGCACGTAAGGCCTCAGCATCCGGAAGACTCATTGCTGTGACCTGACCCAGTCCACCGCTATTTGAAACCGCAGCCGCGAGGTCTGCATAACCTAAATAAGCAAGTCCTCCTTGAATAATAGGATATTCTATGTGCAATAACTCCGTAATACGGGTGTTCCATTTCATCTTCATCTACACCTTTCCTATCTTTAAGCAAAGCAGAATCACGGCAAATAAAAGGACAACTCCCCCTGCCAGATAATCTATCTGCTGAAATTGCAGTCTTTTAAAAGAAGTCCTTCCTTTACCATTACCATAAGCACGCGCATCAATTGCATAGCTCAGCTGTTCAGCACGTTGAATCGTTGTGAAGAGCAGAGGAATAATGATCGGAATGTACGCGTATATCCGTTTAGGCAGTGACAATACTGTAAGATCATAACCTCTAGCCTTTTGTGCGAGAAAGATACGATCAAGCTCCTCCTTGATGGTAGGGATAAAACGGATCGCAATCACTATCATTAAAGAGAACTGTTCTACGGGTACCCCCAATTTGGATAGAGGGGCAAGCAGCTTTTCCAGACCATAAGCTAAGTCCAGCGGCTTAGTAGTTAAGGTTAGAACTGAGGCTAACAAGATGAGCAATATAATACGCCATACAAAACGTAATCCTGTTCGCAGTCCCTCTTCAGTCACCTCGATAAAAAACCATGACCAGAGAACCGTCCCTTTGGTGAATACGGCATTGTAAACAAAAGTAAACAATAAAATAAATAATACCGGCCGCAGCCCTCGCCAAAAAAAATGCACAGGAACTTTCGACAGTAACAACATTCCCAGTACAAAAAAGGTTGCAACAACATAACTAATCCCCGTTCCAAGCATCATAAAGCTAAGCATGAGCATCACGATACTTACAAGCTTTGTACGAGGATCTAAACGATGAAAAATCGAATGCGTCTCCACATATTGACCGACTAATACGGAATCAGCCATGCCCTTGCCCCCTCGAATGCCAAATCGGCAAAATCGCTTCGAGGATATCCTGCTCTTTACAGCTGGCAACTTCAATCTTCTGGTCAGATAATTCCTCCATTAGCTTCAAGAGCTGTACGGGTTCAGGCAAGGATAGTCCAAGTTCCAGCAGTAATTCTTCCTTTTCCAGAAACAATGTTCTGATATCATGATGCCCTTTTAACTGACCTTCATGAAAAACAATGACCTCATCCGAGTATTCGGCAACATCATCCATCTGATGCGAAACGAAGAGGATCGTGTGATTGTCTTGTTGCTGCCATTCCTTTAGTAGCTTCAGCAAAGACACTTGGCTAGCAGGATCGAGACCCGCTGTCGGTTCATCCAAAATCAGCAGCTTCGGATTTGTCATCAGTACAGAGGCAATAGCTACACGGCGCTTTTCACCACCGCTTAACTGGAATGGATTTAAGGGGAGAATTCCCTCAGGCAAACCCACTTGTGGCAAAATCGTTTCAATCGCCTCTGTAATTTGCTGACGTGAAGCGCCCTGTTGATTCAGAGCAAAAGCAAGCTCCTTATACACCGTTGTTTCGAATAGCTGATGCTCCGGATATTGAAAAACGAAACCCAACTCAGGGACAACCTTTAAGCGCCCTTTGGCATCTCTGCTGGCAGGCTGCTGATTAATCCAATAGTCTCCTTTTACGGTGGGAATCAAGCCCTTCAGCACTTTGACAAAGGTAGACTTTCCTGCGCCTGTTGGACCGATAATAGAAATCCATTTGCCCTCAGGAATAGTGCAGTTTATATTGTGCAAAGCCACATGATCGGCATAGTTCACACTTAGATTCTTTAATTGGTAGACCATTGTGATCGAATTATCCCCTTCCAATCGGCTGTTAGCGGTGCTGCTGAATGGAGCAATGTATGTACACGCACTGCGAAGGGCAGATGTAATTGATAGTCCGCAACAGGCATGGTTTCAAAAAAAGTCAGTGGATCGCCGTCAAACTCAAGTCGTCCTTGGTGCAGGAGCAATACGCGTTCTGCTGCAAGCACTTCCTCCATATGGTGGGTGATATGAATAAGGGTCAGGCCTTGACGATGCAGCTCTTGCATGATGGAAAGAACCTGCTGTCTTCCCTGAGGATCAAGCATTGAGGTAGCCTCATCAAAAATAATGACTTGCGGGCGCATCGCCAATATAGCTGCGATAGCGACACGTTGCTTTTGACCTCCAGATAGCTGATGTGGCATAGCCTCCAGATAATCCTCCATTTGAACGGCCTGCAAGGCATGATCCAATCGGCTGCGCATTTCTTCCCTCGGCACACGGATATTCTCCAAACCAAAAAGCACCTCATCCATAACGGTTGTGGTGATAAACTGATCCTCTGGATTCTGAAAAACAAAACCGATTTGCTGATGGATCTCCGCAAGATCCGTTGGTTTTGCCGTGTCCAAGCTCTTAAATTGTACAGCCCCTTTTCGTGGCAGCAGCAGTCCGTCCATGAGCTTTGCAATAGTGGATTTGCCAGAACCATTCGCGCCAACTATCGCCACAAACTCCCCTGCTTCTATCGTAAAGCTAATATCCTCCAGGAGAGGTTGTCCCTTTTTATAATAAAAACAAACTTGATCGAAGGTAAGCATTTATTCACTCCCCTTTTGAAGGTGCCAAGCAGCAAAAAATGCCTCAATGCTGTTCTCGGAAAATGCAGGTGCAGGCTTCTCCCATTTTGTCACTTTTGATCCATTCACAGCAAAGATTTCACCGGTTAAATCCGCGTCGGACTCCCTCAATAATGCAGTCACGAAGGAAGCAATAGCCTCCGGGTCACCTATTCTCCAAAAGTCAGGCAAAGGTTCATTCCGACTGGCATGTTTTTCCCTCAGATGGTCAATTATAGGTCTGGTCATATCCGTTAACGCCGCTGGAGAAATCGCATTGACCCTAATCTGGTCACGTTTCAGCTCTGCTGCGAGCGTCCACATCATGCCGAGTATTCCAGCCTTGGCTGCACTATAATTCACCTGACCCACGGAACCTGCTAGTCCAGCAGCAGAGGTCATCAACAGGATATCCCCACCTGTCTCACGCATATGTGGTAATACTCGTTGAATGCTATAATAGGTGCCATTTAAATGCACATCCAGAACAGTCTTCCACTGTTCATCCGTCATACGCTGACATTTCTGATCCTGCAAAATCCCCGCGTTAGCTATCAACACCTCGATACGACCGTATCGGGCAATGACCTCATCTACCATGGCAGTGACTGCGACTGGATCGGCTACATTAGCAGCGTACCCTAGCGCCTCTCCGCCTGCCTGGCGGATCTCGCGCACAACCTCATCAATTAAGACTTGTTTCGTACCATTTACAACCACTATATAACCTGACTTGCCAAGCTGCATGGCAATACTACGTCCGATCCCTCTTGTTGCACCAGTAATTAAGGCTACTCTATTCATCACTACACCTCTTTCACTGCAAAAGCTCCCGCAGCAATAACATCGCCAGCTTCTGTTGTAAGGATCACTTTCACAAAGCAGTCGTCAGCTGCAAAATCAAAAATCACGACACTATCGACCTCTATAGGCTTATGAAATTTCATATCATATTGAGTGATCCACTGTGTAGGGTGCTCAGCAATATACAAGGATTGAGCTAATCCCATAAGATACATCCCATGTGCGATGGGTCGCTCCAAACCAGCCTTAGCTGCGGCCTCTGCATCTAGATGTATAGGCGCCAAATCTTGGGAAGCAGCTGCATATTGCCGGATAGCCTCAGCAGTTATGCACTTTTTTATCATGATCATCACCTACCCGAATTAACACCGTTTCTGCGGTGACTATAAGCTCACCCTCACACCTACAAACCAGCGTATGTGTGTAAAAAGTCAGTTTACCCTGTCTTCCTTCTTTTTGCACCTCGCCCGTTAACGCTAATTCACAATCCAAAATCATCCCCGCCGTAATCGGAGCCTGATATGAAAATTTCTGAGTGCCGTGAAGCAAGGGTTCACCGATGATTAACCAAGGAATATCGAAGTCTTGCCAGAAAATAATAGGCATCGTCGTAGGAGCGATCAGCTTTCCATTTATCGTCTGCAAGGGTGCTTCAATACTCTGTGCGTAGTCCGAAATCCATTCAGCAGTCATATGGATCTGATGTCGGACACTGTTCATTCTATAACCTCCACGAGTGTTGCCAGACCTATCCCGCCGCCGATTCCCAGAGTAGCAAGCCCTCGTTGGTAAGGAGCATTTTGCATTTCAGCACATAACCGAGTCATTAAAATAGCCCCGGAAGCTCCGTATGGATGGCCTATTGCTAATGCCCCCCCGCCAAGATTGACCTTTTCCTGTGGAATTTGAAGCTCATTCAGTGAAGCCAATACTTGTGAAGCAAAAGCCTCGTTAAACTCTACGATATCTAAATCGGCAACGGTAAGCTTTTGGCGTTTTAACACCTTTTGCACAGCTGGTACAGGCCCTATCCCTAAATAGTTCGGATCTACACCCGCAGCTTGCGCATCCACGACCCGTAAAATAGGCTTCAGCTTAAGCTGCTGGCATTTCTCCCGAGACATCATTAATAGAAGCGCTGCGCCATCATTAATAGGACAGGCATTTCCAGCAGTGACGGTACCCCTTTCTTCAAAAATTGGCGGCAGCTTTTGCAGCTTGTCCAGACTCGTATTAGCCCGAGGACATTCGTCGGTGTTCACCCACTGCCCCTCTACCTGAAGAGGTACTATCTCCTGCTGAAACCGGTCACTTTGCTGAGCATGAACCGCCTTTTGATGGCTTTTCAAGGCATATTGATCCTGCTCTTCTCGAGAAATCCCGTATTTCCGAGCTACATTCTCTGCAGCAATTCCCATATCCGGATCACCGTAAGAGCTAGGCGTAAAATGTGCACGGGTATATAGCTGCGGAACCCCCATTAAGGTCTGTGGTTTAGCCATTTTCCATGGAGCACGGCTCGTACTTTCGACACCACCCGCTAAATAAATCTCACCAGCGCCGCTTTGAATCAGTCTTGCTGCTATATTAATTGCCTCTAGCCCAGATCCGCACTGACGATCCACGGTGACGCCCGGAACCGAAACAGGCAGCCCCGCTTCAAGCGCAGCTACCCGGGCAATATTACCTCCTGGGCCCACAACATTCCCAATAATGACATCATCGATCAGTTCTTTAGGCAAGTTCGTTTCGGCTACAATATGCTGAATAAGTGGCGCCAGTAATGCCTCCGGCTCAAGTGTACTTAATAAGCCACCCATTCTGCCAATCGGTGTACGTTTTGCCATGACAATTACTGCTTCTATCATACCATCGCTCTTTTCACATAGTCTTTCATCGCTTGCCGGGCAATTTTGCCACTGCTTGTATAGATAAATTCATCCAGGGTTAGCAGCTGCTTCGGCGCTTTGTAGCTTGCTAAATACTGGCGGCAATAATTCTTAATTTCGTCGACAGATAAGTGCTGCTCTCCGCTCCACTTCACGAGGGCTATCAGCTGTTCTCCCCAGTAATCGTCAGGCACGCCAAGCACCATCACTTCATCTATTTCCGGAAGAAACTCTAGCACCCTCTCTATTTCTTCTGGATAAACGTTCAGGCCTCCGGATATGATTTTATTCTTCAAACGTCCCGCCATATATAAATAACCAGCTTCATCCTGATAAACATAGTCTTCTAAAATAAGCCATCCCTCTTTAAAAGCTGCTGCTGTCTCATTCGGCAATTGATGGTAGCCTAAAAATATCATATCACTACGCACATATAGCTGCCCAATCTCCCCAGTAGGGACTTCCCGGAACTGTTCATCACGAATGGAAATTTGCACCCCGGGATAAGGTTTTCCTATAGAGGTCGGATTATGCTCGGTCAGAACATTCAAATAACTAATATAACTCGCTTCTGAAGAACCGTAGGATTCATAAAGGCGCGCTCCACCAAACACTTCCATGCCCCTTTTCTTGGACAACTCCGACCACTTTGCACCTGAGCTAATAATCGCATCAATCTGTATCTGCCCAGGTACAGCCTGCAACATCATGGATTCGATCATTGTTGGTACGACGAACAGCACCACACCCGGAATTTGCTGGCACAGCTCTAACACCTTCGTGGCACTAAATTTTTGTGTGATATGAAAGGTTGCTCCACAATATAGACTCTGCATTACGGCGAATAAGGATAGGGAATGCACAAATGGACCTGGTGCCAAAACATCCTTCATAGCGTCCAATTCAAAAGCAATATTCGAGACCTCAAAGCTTTTTAACCATGATAAATGGGTACGCATATAACCTTTGGGCAACCCGGTTGTGCCTGAAGTAAAGCCAATAAATAATAATTCATTCGTCTCATCCAACTCAGCCTCCGGCTTCAGGGCAGCCAGCCACTGATCATAGGAACCTGTTCGTTCATTTGAGAAGGTCAATGTTGGGATCGCTTGATCCTTGAAGACCAGATTCTTTGCGGCTTCCGGCTCGGCAAAAATCATTGTCGGCTGGCACTGTTCTATAATAACCTGCAGTTCATTAGCACTCCATTTGGGATCTAAGGGAATGGGAACACAGCCCGCATAAATCGCCCCCAAGATAACCTCAACAAATTCAATACGATTCGTAGATAAAATCGCGACTTTGTCATGCCTCAGACCCTTTTGCTGTAAGCCATTCGCGATTCTCCGCATCGTTTTTACTAATGTGGCATAGGTATGACTTGCTTGGTCATGGGTTAAGGCAATGCTGTCGGGCTGCTGTGCTGCATGACACAGTATAGGAACTACTAGATTCATCCTTGATCACACCTGTTCGTAATTTCTGTGACTACCAATTATATACATTTTCTTCAATCGGACTGCCCCGCAAGTCCAGCCCAGACTAAAGTATATGTGTTAAGCGCCATCGCAGGCGCTCCTGTTAAACTAACCCGCTAGAATTGCTATGATAGCTTATTTTAGCTTTATATTATTTTTATGTACACATTTTCATGTAACTATTAAGTCCATCTTACAACTAAAAAAATAGCCAGCACGCATCGATTATGATCGGTACGCGCTGGCTGTATTGTTGTTTAGTCCTTCTTTTGAACGGTCGATGGTGTACCCTCTTCAGCAAAAGTAAAGGTTCGGGCGATATATAAGATAGGTGTGCTTACTGCGGTTAGTAAGAACTTCGCTAGATAAGTTGTAAGCAAAATTTCAAGCCATACATTCCAGTCATACAAGCCCGCAAACGCAATGGTGCAGAAGATAAGTGTATCCACAAAGGAGCTAATCATCGTACTGCCGTTGGAACGAATCCACAGCTGACTTGAGGTGCTGTAATATTTACGAATCCAAGAGTACAACCGAACATCTAGGAACTGACTAATGAAGTAAGCAGTAAGACTACCCACAGCTAGTCGAGGCATCAGCCCAAAAATCGTCTCCAAAGAAGACTGAGCGATATCGGTCTCCTGTGGCTTAAATACTAGTACCATCTGCATAATGACTGTAGTCATAAGCAAGGTGAAGAAACCAAACCAGACCGCTTTACGTGCTTCCGCTCTTCCGTACTTCTCATTAAGCAAATCGCTGGTCATATACAAAGTGACATACATCGTATTTCCGAGTGTCATCACAATATCAAATGGCATAGCAATCGTCTTAGCTACCTGAATGTTAGCAATTACAGTAGCAATACCTACCCAGGCATACATTCCACTTTTCCCGAACAGGCGGTAACAGAGTAGAAAAAAGGCAAAATTGACAATAACAAATAAAACTCCCCACAACAAATTAAACATATTACTGAAACTCCTCCTAGTTTTGTTTACGCGGGATGGTTACGAACCGCGGCTTACATTATTAAATTTTTGGAACAAAACATTAATACTCTATCACAATAGCGCTAAACAATCCATAAAAATAATATTTTTATATGAAATTGGTAGTTCCAGTTCTTTTTTTTCGACAATTATCTAAAATAGTCAGCAATAATTCATTTTTTTCAGAAAAAAATGCTCTATAGGACAAAACTTTCACTATTCATCCAGAGGTTAATTCTATAGAATAGTATCAAACACCTTATTCCCGATCCATTTAGTAGAAATATGACATAACTATGGAATATATCTCGGGTCGCCAATTTCCAGCAGTTGGCATGGAGTATCTAGTGAAGACCAAAAAAAGAAATGACCTCACCGTCCATAAAAAAAGGAGAGAACGATATGTTTCGTATCAAGCATTCGATCAGTCGCAAATTCACGCGTTTATTATTTGTTGTTCTGTTGCTCACGTCTCTTTTGTTAAGCACCAGCTTCTACTTTATCTCCATCAATATCTTCAACAGCTATGTTATGCCACAGATTAACAAAATCCTTACTGCCGCTGCTCAGGACGTATATAAGAATCTCAACGTAATGCACGCCCAGCAAACCCTAAATAAGAACGATCAGTCTGCCACCAATCTCGAGTTCTATTTTCAGGAAAAGAGGAAACAACATGGAGTGGAAACCATTTTTCTGGTCAATCTGAAAGGGAAAGAAGCTGAGATTCTATCCGCAGATCACGATGCAAAATTGCAACGGGCAGAAAGTGTCACCGTATCCTCTGCAATGCAACAAGCCTCTAAAGGAAAAACTGGACTAAGCGATACATATAGCGACGCACATGGTATACATAAAACAGCTTATATCGGTATTCCCGGAAGTACGATGGTTATCGGTGTAAGCAGTGACGTAAGCTTCATTCAAGAAAAAACAGACAGTATTCTATGGACAAGTGCCGGAATCACACTTCTGACGTTGATCATCGGTCTAACTGGTGCATGGTTTATGAGTGTGCGTATAACACGTCCAATCTCAAAACTGGCAGCTTATAGTGCCCGGCTCGCAGAGGGAGATTTCACCGAAGAATTATCAGTTAAAGGAAATGACGAAGTTGCACAGTTGTCCGTAAGCTTCCAAGCGATGACCCAACGCCTGAAAGAAATGATCGGACATGTACTGGTAACCTCTAATACTGTCGTTGCGGATTCCAACTCTTTAAAAGAACGTGTTGAGGTTCTCAACGATATGGCGGATCACTCCAGCTCATCGGTAATAGAAATCGGCAAAGGTAGTACGACTATCGCTAGCAGTGCATCAGATAACTCGAGAGCAATGGAAGAAATCAATTTAGGCATTCAAAGTATTGCCTCAGCAGCGAATGAAGTCACAGAGCAAATCAGTGAGGCTTCCGCTGAAGCAAGTGGCGGTAATGAAATTGCTCAAAGTGCCGTGCTGCAAATGCGCCAGGTTGAACGTGCTTCCCTACAGTCGCTGGATCAGTTACAAATCATGAATGAGCGTTCAGTAATGATCGGAGAAGTCGTTCACAGCATTACTGAAATTACGAAACAGATCCAAATGCTGTCACTGAATGCTTCAATCGAAGCTGCACGCGCAGGAGAGCATGGACGCGGCTTTGCTGTTGTTGCCGGAGAAGTACGCAAGCTGTCTGAACAATCCCGTAACGCAAACGAACAGATCCGTGACTTCCTACTTGGCCTTCAGGAAGATATGAGCCGCTCCGTTACTGAGATGAACCACGTGAATTCTGAGGTTGCCTCTGGAGTCGGCAAGGTAGCAGAAGCAGGTGATGCCTTTAATCACCTCTTGATCCTTATCCAAAGCATCAATCACAGCATCCAATCCGTATCTGCGGCTACACAGCAAATCTCGGCAAGTACAGAAGAAGTCAGTGCTTCCGTCGAAGAAACTGCACAAATTACATCAAGATCGCAAGAAAGTGCGGACACACTCGCTGCTAACTCAGAGCGGCAGCGCGTCGAACTGGAAGGCCATGCAGAAACCGTTAAACATCTGTATGAGCAAGCCAAGAAACTCCAAGAAGCTGTGCAGCAATTTAAGATTTAACGCTTGAAAACCAATAACCCCCGTTCACACGAAAGTGTTGAAGGGGGGTTTTTAGTTTATGGCTCACTAGCGCTTGCTGAGGTCTCGTTTAGACTCGGCTGCATGCGCTAGGCTTGCGCGGAGCTCTCGCTTAGACTCAGGGTGCATGTACTAGTTTGCGCGAAGCTCTCGCTTAGACTCGGCTACATGTACTAGTTTGCGCGAAGCTCTCGCTTAGACTCGGCTGCATGCGCTAGGCTTGCGCAAAGCTCTCGCTTAGACTCATCACGCCATTTGCTGCTGGCTTGCGGACTCAGATGCCGCTATTACTCGAAAAACTGCCATTTGGAGGCTTTTTCGGACTCGAGAGACGCTATGGCCTCATAATCAACCCAGACTCAGCCTTTTTTGTTCAAATAGCGCCTCTGGTGTCCAAAAACGCTCCAAAATAACCCTTTTTTCGCAAATAAGGTCTCCTGAGTCCGGAGCCAAGTTACTCAAGGTTCCTCCATGGATGCTACCTACTGCAAATTACTCAAAGTTCCTCCGTGGATGCTACCTACAGCAAGTTACTCAAAGTTCCTCCGTGGATGCTACCTACAGCAAATTACTCAAAGTTCCTCCGTGGATGCTACCTACAGCAAATTACTCAAAGTTCCTCCGTGGATGCTACCTACAGCAAGTTACTCAAAGTTCCTCCGTGGATGCTACCTACAGCAATAGAATCAGCTACATGCACTAGCTTGCGCGAAGCTCTCACTTAGACCTCAGCACGCTATTTGCTGCTGGCTTGCGGACTCAGATGCCGCTATTACTCGAAAAACTACCATTTGGAGGCTTTTTCGGACTCGAGAGACGCTATGGCCTCATAATCAACCCAGACTCAGCCTTTTTTGTTCAAATAGCGCCTCTGGTGTCCGAAAACGCTCCAAAATAACCCTTTTTTCGCAAATAAGGTCCCCTGAGTCCGAAGCCAAGTTACTCACTCAGTAAAAACTAGGTTACTCAGCTTTCATTCAGCTTTTATGGCTAAGCAAACATCACTCAACTTAGTGTCGCGGTGCCCAGAGGATGACCGATACACCGATCACACAAATACCTGCTCCGACCCAGTCATATACGTCTGGTGTCTTCTTGTCTACAAGCCATCCCCATAAGACCGCGAGCACGATAAACACCCCGCCGTAAGCCGCATACACTCTGCCGAAGGAAGGGAATTTCTGCAACGTAGGGATAATCCCATACGCTATCAGAATCAAGGACCCCACTAAGCCGTACCAAAGTGGCCTTGATTCTCTCAACCATAACCACACTAAATATCCGCCACCGATCTCAGCAAGGCCAGCAATTATAAATAGCAGAATGGCAAATAACATGTCATCCCTCTTCCCTGTCAATCTCCTAAAAACGCAAAGGTTACTCATAACAAATTGTACTCAAGGTTCATCCGTGGTGCTACCTACAGCAAATTACTCAAGGTTCACCCGTAGAGCTACCTACAGCAAACTACTCAAGGTTCATCCGTGGTGCTACCTACAGCAAATTACTCAAGGTTCACCCGTAGAGCTACCTACTGCAAATTACTCAAGGTTCATCCGTGGAGCTTACATTAAATTGTGCTGGAGCAGCAATAACACTAGCAGCAGCACAACCTCTAGCAGCTCGTTCAGCGCGCCGTACACGTCGCCGGTGAGCCCGCCGAGCCGGCTGCTGATCCGCCGCGCAGCTGCGGTGCCGCAGGCCAAGGCCGCGACCGGCAGCAGCAGAGCTGCCGCCAGATGCAGCGGCCACGCGGCTAAGCCAGCGCCGAGCGCCAGTGGCGCAGCGGCGGCGGCCAGCGAGAGCAGCGCGGCGACTGCCAGCGCGCGCCGCTCATGCGAGGAAGCTAGGCCGGCGAAGTTCGCGGCCAGCCCCTCGTCTCCACGGGCAATGGGATAACGCACCATTGCCCGCACCATATACCAGCGGCTCCAGACCGCTGGTACCAAGAGCAGCGGCAGCTCGTAGTAGGCGTAGCCTTCGATTAGAGCTGCCAGCAAAGAAGCTTTAAACAGCAGGAGCAGCACGCAGGCGAGTACGCCCATCGCACCCACACGGCTGTCCTTCATAATCTCCAGGGCACGCTCCCGTGGCCGATAGCTGAGCAGACCATCTGCGCTGTCCATCCAGCCATCAAGATGCAACCCGCCTGTGAGGCTTACCCACAGAATCAGAGTGATCACTGCTGCTGGCCAAGCAGGTAAAAGCAATCCCGTCAGGGCTGCTCCAGCAGCTACGCACAGCCCAATTGCTGCGCCTACCATGGGATAGAAGATCACACTGCGGCGCAGCAGTTCAGGAGAGAATCCCGGATCACCTTTTACAGGAAATCGTGATAAGAACTGAAAGGCAGCTACGGCCGCATCCCTACGCTCCCTCATAAACGATACTCCCTGCTCTTCAGCTCAATCGGAATCCCAACAGTTACTAGAAAGACCTGTTCGCATTGCCGAGCGATCAGCGCGTTCATTCGTCCCGCCAGATCACGATACAATCGGCCAAGCGCATACTCTGGAACAATCCCGTCGCCAACCTCATTAGTGACCAGAATAAGCGTCCCTTGGAAAGAACGCACACTGTCTTCAAGTCTTGTTATCTCACTCTCAACAAGCTCTTGTCTATTTTCAAAACCTTCCACGGCCAATAATGCATTGGATAACCATAAGGTCAAACAATCTACGAGCACCGCTTTTTCACCCGATAATCGCTTTAGCAGATCTGGTAAATCATACGGTTCCTCAAGCGTCTCCCAAGCGTAACCACTTTCCATTCGTTGATGCTGATGCAGAGCAATCCGTTCCTTCATTTCGTCGTCAAAAGCCTGTCCGGTTGCTACATAGAAGGCCTGATCTGCCAGTGAATGCATCAATTTTTCTGCAAAACCACTTTTACCGCTACGTGCGCCTCCCGTTACAAGAATGCTCATCGTTGACCAGCTCCAGAGATGCCTGCACTTTCAAAGGTTGCCATTTCGCTCAAAATGCGGCAGATCGCCTCGATTAAATGAAGGCATAATACTCCCCCTGTTCCCTCACCCAATCGCAGACCGAGATTTAGCAGCGGTTCAAGTCCAAGCTGCTCTAGCATTAGCTTATGACCCCGTTCTCCTGATACATGAGAGGCTATCATATAAACGATGGATTCAGGTGCAAGGGCTTTTGCCACAAGCGCTGCCGCCCCCGAAATAAAACCATCCAAAATGATAGGTATCCGATTAGCAGCCGCACCAAGAATCAGTCCCGCCAAGCCAGCGATTTCCAGTCCGCCAACTTTAGATAATACATCCAACGGATCTGCTGAATTCGGCTGATTTACCTTTAAGGCGCGTTCCACCACTGCAATTTTATGTAGTAAACGTTCATCATCAATTCCCGTTCCTCGTCCCACAGCTACTTCAGGGGCTATTCCTTTGAGAGCACATAGAATGGCAGCACTAGCCGTAGTATTCCCAATGCCCATTTCGCCTGTTATAAAAATCTCCGTTCCGTTCTTAACCGCTTCCTGCGCAACTCTTATCCCAACAAGAAGAGCATTCATGGCATCCTCACGACTCATCGCAGGTCCCACAGCCATGTTATCCGTTCCCCGGCGCACTTTACGATCAATCAGATCGACATGACTAAGATCGCCGTTTATGCCAACATCGACAAACTGTACCTCTGCCCCAGCTTGACGTGCCAATACATTTACAGCCGCTCCACCGCTGAGAAAGTTATGGGCCATCTGCAGCGTGACTTCCTGTGGAAATGCGCTCACCCCTTCGCAGCACACCCCATGATCAGCAGCCATCACAACAACTGTTCGTTTGGTGAAACTAGGCTGCTCCGTACCCGAAATTCCAGCGAGCTTAACAGCTAGAGGTTCCAATTGTCCCAAACTGCCCGGAGGTTTGGTCAGAATGTTCAGCCGATGCTCCGCCTTGAGGATGGACTGATCATCAGCCGGAATGATTTGTTTAATTACGTCTTGAATATCTGAAAGCATATAATTACGACCTCCTATTAAATGTATCCGTATAACCTATTCTATCTCATATTCGCAGAAAAGCCCCCATCTATGATAGAGGGGGACTTCTAGAATTACAACTTCACTTTCATAAAATCTTCGATTCTCTCCAGCGCCTCTGTCAATTTTTGTAAGGAAGCGGCATAGGAGCAGCGAATATAACCCTCTCCGCCTGCTCCAAAAACATGACCCGGAACCGCAGCGACACCGACCTCCCTGAGCAGCTGCAAAGCGAAGTCTTCTGATTTCATTCCGGTATGAGCGATGGAAGGAAAGGCATAAAAAGCGCCCGCCGGTTCGTGGCAAGGTAGTCCGATGGATCGAAATCCACTAACCAGCAGCTTTCTCCGCTCATCGAAGCATTGCTTCATGTGTTCCTTATGCTGCATTCCGTTGCGCAATGATTCAATCGCAGCAATTTGACCGAGCACGGGGGCACACATCGCAGTGTATTGATGGATTTTTAGCATCGCAGCAATTAATTCTCGATCGCCACAAGCATAACCAACTCTCCAGCCAGTCATTGCAAAAGCTTTGGAGAAGCCGCTAATCACAATCGTCCTTTCCAGCATCCCGGGAAGAGAGGCGATGCTGACATGCTGACTGTCATACGTAAGCTCGGCATAAATTTCATCTGAAATGACCAGTAGGTTATTCTCTTTTACAATCTGTGCAATAGGCAGCCAATCCTCATAAGTCATTACTGCACCTGTAGGATTAGTCGGAAAATTCACCATAAGAAGCTTCGAACGCGGGGTAATCACCTTCCGTAACGCTTCAGCAGTAAGCTTAAACCCCTGCTCGGCCGATGATTCTACCTCCACCGTAACCCCCCCGTTCAAATGGGTAATCGGCGAATATGCGATATAGCTCGGAGAAGGGACGATAATCTCATCCCCAGGTGTAATGAAAGCTCGTAATGCCAAGTCCACAGCCTCGCTGCTTCCCACCGTAACCATAATCTCATCGTTTGGCTCATAGCGAAGCTTGAAACTTGTGTGCAGATAAGAAGCGATCTCATCTCTAAGCTCCAGTAAACCGGAATTTGGCGTATACATCGTTTCCCCATTGTTCAAGGCACGAATACAGGCAGCTCTTACATGCTCCGGTGTAACGAAATCTGGTTCCCCTACACCCAGCGATATAATATCCTGATTCCCCGTACTTAGGTCAAAAAAAGCCCGAATCCCCGATGGCGCAATCTCCCGCACTCGTGGAGCAATCCATTCATTATGCATGGCTGTACACCTCTTCTTTTGCACTCTTTTCCGTTAGGGAAAGGGAGATGATTTCGTCCAGTAGTCCGCTGAAGGTGTAGCCTGCCGCTTGCGCGCTTTTGGGTAAAAGACTGGCCTTCGTCATGCCTGGTAACGTATTCACCTCCAGCACATAAGGAATACCCTCTTTAAGCAGCATATCAACCCGTGCATACACGCTACATTTTAGTGCTTTATAACAGCTCAAGGCAGCCTCGCGTACCCGCTCATGCACTTCAGTAGGCAATTCAATGACCCGTTCATCTGCTCCGCCTTCTTCATACTTAGCACTGTAATCGAACCACTCGGCATTTGCTGAGGTAATTCCCAGAATAGGCAGCAGCTCTCCGTTTAGAATAGAACAGGTAATTTCTTGGCCTTGAATGTAGCTTTCAATCAAAATCGACTGATCACAGGCAAAAGCCTTCTGCACTGCGCACAACAGCTCCTCGCTGCTGCTCACTTTTTCCATTCCGATACTCGAGCCGCCTGAACATGGCTTCACCATAACCGGATATCCGAGCCGTTCCACCACTTCAGCCGAATAATCCTTCATACTGTCCCAGCATAGCCAATCTGCTGTATTGACGCCTGCGCAGCGCATAAGCTTTTTGGAGAGATCTTTATCCATGCAAATGCTGCTAGACAAAACCCCGCTGCCCGTATACGGAATCCCCATCGTCTCCAGCGTCCCCTGAACCGTACCATCCTCGCCGTAAGCTCCATGAAGTGCAAGCAGTGCGATATCGATCCCTTTTGCCTGCTCAATAAGCTCCTCACGCTTGGTGATCACAATTGGAATAATTTCATATTTATTGGGGTCTAGATTCTTCAATATTTCTCTACCGCTATTCATGGATACCTCATACTCTGAGGATACCCCGCCCATAATTACGCCTACCTTCATCTCAAGCACCTCTTTATCCCATTAGTTGTCGAGCTGTTCTGCCAATAATCTCGATCCCCTTGCGGATATCCTCATCCGTCACTCTGGAGAAACCGATCCGTATCGTATTTTGACCCTTACCGTCCGTGAAGAATATATCTCCTGCTGTAAAAATAACCCCTTGCTCATGACAGGCCGCCAACAGCGTCCTTGTATTAAAGCCCTCCGCGAAGGATACAAAAAGATGCAGGCCACCGTCCCCTGACAGCGCCGTATAAGGAATAAAATCCTTGCAGCATTGCAGGGTTAATTCATACTTTCGTTTGTATTCCGCTCTGGCTTTTTTCAAATATTTCTCTAAATGGCCACCCAATAAATACTGATATAAAATGGATTGATCCAGCGTCGAGGTATGAATGGTACGGGCGCGCTTGACGCTTTCGAGGGAATTAATCAACTCCTGATCCGCCAGCACCCAACCTACACGTAGTCCCGGAAATAATACCTTGGAGAAGCTGCCGAGATAAATCACGCTGTTGCCGCTGCCTGCTGCTGCGATAAGTGGAGCCACATGTGAGCCCGAATATCGTAATTCCTCGTTAAAACCATCCTCAATCACCGGGACTTGGTAGCGATTCATCAGCTTCATTAGCCGCTGTCTTTTCTCTGGAGACATTACAATTCCGGTCGGATTATGGTAAGAAGGGACGAAGTATGCACAGTCAAAAGCTTGCTGTTGCAATGCTTTCTCCAGCTCCGCCAAATCAATCCCATCACGCTCCATCGAAATCCCGGTGATCTCAAAACCGTTCAGCTTCAAATTTTTGATCGCTGTATGATGCGTCGGATTCTCACAAATGACCGAACCATTTTTTTTACTCAGAGCAGACAATACAATATCGAACCCCTCTGTAAAACCATTGGTGATCAATATATCCTTGCCCCTCATTTCAACGCCCTTGTGCTCCATATACTGCTTCAAATAGTCTATTAAAGGCTTATACCCTTTGGCATAGCCGTAATTTAGCAGAACGTTGCCTTCTACCGACATCCGATCCATAAAGGACCGCTTCACATTATCCAGATCAAAAAGACTCTCATCAGGCGCTATGCTGGTGAAGGAGATCGTCCCCTTCTCCGCTCGAATCCCGCGCTTCATGATATCCAGTTCCTCCGCCAGCACCGCGCGATCATTGAGACGTGACTTCCAGTCCATCGTCCAGGAAGAGATCGTTTCACTGCCGGGCGGCGTAGCTGCAACATAACTTCCTTGCCCTTGCACGGCATAAGCAAAGCCATCATCCTCAAGCCCTGCATAAGCAGAGATTACGGAGTTGCGGCTAACCTTAAGCAATGTGCTGAGCTCTCGTGTGGAGGGCAGCTTTTGATTGCCTTGCAGACCGCCTTTTATGATTAAGTGCTTCATATAGTCTTTAATTTGTATATACACCGGCCGTCCGGCTATGAGCTTAAAATCCTTAAACATCTCTCAATCGCCCCCATGACTATCATGGCACAATCACTCGCTTAAAAAAAGAACCACAGCCATGGGATTTTAATCCGGCTGTGGTTCTATGAGGGGACAAATGCCCAAAAATCAAGTTACAGATCTATGCTTCGATCACAAGCTCCCCTTCTCCAGCAGGGATCTCAAAACCATTTAAAAACCGGGTTAATATGTCCTCAGTAATCGGAAATGCGGCATTGGCGTCAAAACGTTCACTCCGGATAAGCAGTCTCTGACGTAATTCATCCGGCTGAACCTTTAAGTGAATCAGTTCCCACACGCCAGCATAATCCTCAATAAGTTGCTTGTAATCGTTCCGTCTCTGACGTTGCCAGAAGCTGAAATCGATGACAACATGATGTTTTGCCTGAAGCAGATTCACCAGCTCCCCCCGCAGTTTTATCTCCGACTCTTCTTTATAGAACTCATAATTCTGCTCTGGATAATCCACCCCGAAACGGCCGTGCGTGGCCCAAATATCTTCATCTATCGAAAGTCTGGCGAATCCCTCTTTCTCCAGCTTTTTAGCAAAAGTTGTTTTACCCGACCCCGCTACACCGCACATCATCACTACGATGGAAGCAACACTCGTACGCTTTTGCTGAAGCAATTTTTCAATAACTAACTTTTCGCTCAGCATTATAAATGCATCTCCCTTCCAATTGATGGTATACTCATCGTTACAAAATACTTTCTCAAGGGATAGTGATAAGGATATGGTGAAATCAGTCCAGCAGACCTCCTAAAATGAAAAACGAAATAATTTTAGGAGGTCATAATAAATGATTTTTAACCCGATTGTCATTGATAACTGGAGTAGAAAACCCTATTTTGAACATTATTTAAACAATGTCAGATGCACCTATAGCATGACCGTAAATATTGATATCACCCTTCTACTGTCAGAGCTTAAGCATAAGGGAATTAAGCTGTACCCAGCACTAATCCACATGATAACTACGGTGGTGAACCGTCATAGTGAATTCCGCACATGTTTTGATTCTGAAGGTAGATTAGGTTATTGGGATAGCTTGTCACCTAGTTTTACAATTTTCCATGATGATGATAAAACTTTCTCAAGCATCTGGACTTCGTACGGTGAACAGTTTAATGATTTCTATAACCGTTATCTCGATGATATGAAAATGTACGGAAGTGTGAAACAATTTATCGCTAAAGCAAACGAACCATCGAACACCTTCCCTATTTCCAGCATTCCGTGGGTCAGCTTCACGAGCTTTAACCTGAACGTGTATAACGAGGGAACCTACCTACTTCCCATCTTTACGATAGGGAAATATTTTCAGCAAGACAAAAAAATACTATTACCCATCTCGGGGCAATTCCACCATGCTGTGTGCGACGGTTACCATGCCAGCATGCTGTATAATGAATTACAATCACGTGCAGATACCTATACGGAATGGTTACCTAACCTCTAATTAACCACGTTATTCTGCTGACAGCAAACGATAGTTCAAACATAAAGGGTTCCACCTATTAGGTTTTCCTAATGATGTGGAGCCCTTATTTTCATGTAATCATCCTTTTTCCACAATATCAGCTTTATCAGCTGACCATTGTCCATGCTGCCAGAGTATTTTTAGTACCATTACATTCCCTGGAGAAGGAGCCACTGCACTGTAGAATGTGAGGTCAGGAACTAACTGTGCAAGTAAATTCCTGATTACCCCCCCATGCGTCACTACCATTACTCTATTCGATGTAACCTCACTTTTTTTCTCCTTGATAGCACAGCATCCAAATGCAGCCATAGCAGCTTGACCTAGATCTAACAGGAAACTACGCAACCGTGCATCGAATTCTGTCCACGATTCTCCTTCTGGCGGTGTAACCTTTGAAGGATCATCAATCCAATGTCTATATAGAGAGTTATCTTTCAACTGCTCATAGGTGCAGCCTTCCCAAGCTCCGAAGTTCATTTCACGAAGCCGCTGATCGTAAATAGCGTCCTGCTCTAGTGAAGGTGCTACGAAAGCCAAGGTCTCCTGACATCTTAGCAAATCGCTACAGAACACACGCCAAAAACCACCTGATAACTCAGCCTGCATGCAGATCTGCTGCTGAAGTTGGGATAGCCGCTCACTTGCGTCAGGAAGCAATGGAAGATCCGTATGTCCCAGGTAACGATGCTCAACATTCCATTTCGTCTGCCCGTGTCGGATAAGCACTAGCTCAAGCTCTATAGAGGGAATTGCCATACCGACGCTCAGCCTCCAATCCATATCCATGCCGCAACCGCGCATAGACCTACAAATATTGAAGAGCAGAGCATCATCATCCGCGAGGTCTGGATAATATCATTTGGTTCCATCGTACGTACCGGATCACCCATATAAGCCCGAAAAGAAGCGACGCCATGATACACATTTTCGCCTCCGAGTCGGATGCCAAGTGCGCCAGCCACAGCTGATTCTGGATAACCGCTGTTAGGGCTTGGATGTAGATGTGCATCCCGCTTCACCATTTGCAGGCAACTACGCCAATCCAGACGAAGCATCCCTGCACATAGAGCCAAAAGTAATGCCGTAATCCGTGCCGGGATGAAGTTAGCAACATCATCGAGCCGGGCAGATGCCCAGCCGAGATCACGGTATTTATCGTTCTTATAACCAACCATTGAATCGAGTGTATTGACCGCCCGATAAGCCATAGCAAGCGGCGCACCGCCAATCAGCGCGTAGAAAAGTGGAGAAATAATCGCATCGACAATATTCTCTGCTACGGTCTCCACCGTTCCACGGACAATTTCAGGGGCGTCTAGCGAAGTCGTATCACGTCCCACGATCATCCCCAAAGCCTTGCGGGCAGCAGGGAGATCGCCCTTCTGCAATTCCACGTACACCGCCATTCCTGCATCTTTTAGTCCCTTGGAGGCAATCGTGGTTGAAATCAACCAAACCTCGGCTATCCAGACGAGCCAAGGTGAGATATATGACAGCAGCCATAGCAGGATGGCTGTCAGTGCCCAAGCACCGCCCGCCACACATAGCGGAAGTAACACCCCAGCTCTGCGCAGGCTTTGCGGGCGGGACCATAAACGACGGATCGCCCACTCCAGAGCCGTAATTGCTTTGCCCATACCAATTACGGGATGAGGCAGGTTACGCGGATCACCTACGATCCGGTCAATCACATAAGCCGCAAGCAACACCAAAGCGATTGTCACAGGCAATCACCTCTGAACAATCTTCTACTTCTCCAGCTATCCATTGTCATTAGCTGTCCTTCCTTGCCTGCACCGACAGCAGGCTGCCCGTCACAGCGCTATATATAAGCCGGCCGATAGCGCCTCCGAGATCGGTTGCTGTTCCGGCGTAGACATGCTCGGCGCTGTATCTCCCGCTTTGGCTCACAGCGAGTACAATAGCATCCGTAGTTGTGCCGGTTGCGATTAGGCCATTCTCCGGATCGGTAATCCCGAGATCTGCCAGCGCAGCAGCTTTGGCTTCGACAGCTGTCTGCACAGCATTGACCATGGCCGCCGGTGTCAGGCGGCCATCAATGCAGAGCATGATGTTAATCGTACCCGGCCGATACACAGCCAATACATTGCGTTCCACGCCTGAGCGCGCAGCATTTCCTGCGGCGGCTGTAACGCAAACAAAAATCCCCGCTGAACCCGTGTCCTCTTCAGCTACCGCTGCATGCTCTAGCGGTACAGCCGTCATCAGACCGGCACAGCCGGATAAAGGATAACCCCAATCGCGCAGCTTATTCTCCATATCCTGGACAGGATCACTACATTCGTAATTGCGATCTACATATAAATTAACCGCCCGCTGCAGCCGGTTCATTCCTCCGCCGTAGAACGCGCTCGATAAACCATCCGCTGCTGCTGGCAGCTCCAGCAGCAGATGCTTATCCTTCCACTGCAGAGCAAGCCCTGGCCAGACGGCCGGATGATACTCCCTGATTCCCCCTGCAAGATTAAATGGAATCTTCACTTCCACCATAGCCGATCCCGCTCCTTTCACCGCTCATTTCTTTCATTGAATACTTACAACCATCCTCGAAAGGATGCCCCGCCAATAGCGCTGTCAGCTCCCTCCGCACATCATTAAGGAATACGTGCACCTGTCACTTAGTCGCTAGAATCTCCGCCATCTGCAGCAAAAGGCGGGCATTATCCTCATGTCCCTTAACAGCAACTCGAATATGCCCTGAACCTAACCCTGCATACATAGCGCAGCTGCGCACAAGTATACCTACGCGGCCAAGCCTAGTCTGCAGCTCAGCCGCACTCCACGGTGACGGCAAGCCACAGAGCAGAAAATTGGCTTCTCCCGGTGGGACATCGCAGCCCAACTGCACTAGACCCTGCCGCAGCGTTTCGCGTTCTGCTGCAATAAGCTCACGCGTGCGCTGTTCATAGTCACGTCCGCTTGTAAGGCAGGCTTCCCCTGCCAGCAGCGCCAAGCCGTTCACACTCCAGGTGACCTGCTTTCCGCTCATCGCCTTCGCCAGCTTCGGATGCGAAATCGCAAACCCGAGACGCAGTCCGGGAATCGCATAAAACTTCGTCATCGACCGCACCAGAACCGTATGCGGAAACTGCTCCAGCTCCGGCAGGAGTGTATTTCGCTCTGACTCCGGGATAAAGTCAATAAAAGCTTCATCCACAGCCAAATAAGTCCCGCAGCTTTCAGCCTTCTGCGCTAACAAGCGCAGTTCCTCCACAGCATACTGAACTCCATTGGGATTATTCGGCTGTCCGAGAAATAACAGCTCCACCTGTTCCAGCAGCCCGGCAATCTCCTCCACTCCAGCGCGAAAATGCTGTTCCCTAGTCCCCTGGACCGACAATACTTCAGCACCAAATTGCCCGGAAAGCTGCCTATACTCAGAGAAACAAGGTTCCACGATGCCAACCTTTTGCGGAGCTATCGCCAACAGCAGCAAAGCCATAGATTCCGCTGCTCCGTTACCCACGGTTAACCAGCCACTATCTACGCCAAGATTTTCCGCCAGTAGTTGTTTAAAGCGTCGGTGTCCAGGGTCCGGATATGTAACCACCGTTGACAGTGCTGTTCTAAGCAGCTCCAAAACTTCCGGTGGAGGACCGAGTGGATTGATGTTGGCACTATAGTCGAGAAATGTGCCCCCAGCTTCTCCATAGAGCTCCGCTGCCGTCAGCAAATCACCGCCATGTCCATATTTTTCAAGCATAATTACACTCCCTCTATCTACTTTCTCTAGCACGATATGTATGTCATTGCCACCATTATTGACTCTTTGCCGGAAGAACGTCAATGCTTTCGCAGAAGGAACCAGCTAAATCCCCTGCTTCCCCCAAACCGACATGAATCTCAAAGATGTGATCTCTTTTGTTAAAAAACCGCTTTTGGTTTAAAATGAAGGTTGTAATCAATTTTGCTGCGACGGAGGAATTCACTATGCTTTTTATTGATAACACAGGGATTACTGACGCATCCATCAATTTGGCGATTGAGGAATATGCGCTGAAGCACTTGCCGATGGACGAGAGTTACCTGCTTTTTTATATCAACAGCCCATCCATCATCATCGGGAAACATCAGAATACTATCGAAGAAATTAACCAAGAGTATGTAAAAGATAATAATATTCAGGTCGTACGTCGTCTATCCGGCGGTGGAGCTGTTTATCACGATCTTGGAAATTTGAACTTCAGCTTTATTACCAAGGATGACGGCCAATCCTTTCATAACTTTTTGAAATTCACCCAACCGGTCATCGATTACCTGCAAAGCATGGGCGTTAACGCCGAGCTAAGCGGAAGGAATGATCTGCAAGTTGGTGAGCAAAAGATTTCCGGTAACGCTCAGTTCTCCACACGCGGACGTATGTTCAGCCATGGTACCTTGATGTTCAATCTTAATTTAGATGATGTACAAGCCTCTCTAAAAGTGAATCCAGAGAAGTTTAAATCAAAGAGCACCAAATCCGTACGCAGTCGTGTAGCGAATATCAAAGAGCTGCTGGGTACAGATATGACGATCGAGGAGTTCCGCGCCGGCCTGCTGCGTTCGATCTTTGGCATGGATTCTTCTGAGGTTCCTCAGTACAAGCTGCAACAAGCCGACTGGGACAAAATTAACGAGATCTCCAAGGAGCACTACCAGAACTGGGACTGGAACTACGGTCTGTCACCAAAAAGCAACGTTAAGCACACGCGCAAATTCCCTGCCGGAATTATTGATATTCGGATGGATATTGAAGATTCCCTCATTAAAGACATCAAAATCTATGGTGACTTCTTCGGAGTCGGTGACGTAGTAGATGTTGAAAATGCACTTCGTGGCAAACGTTATGACGAGGCTGAGGTTAGAGAAGCATTAGCTGATCTCGATTTGAAGCATTATTTCGGTCGTATTGAGCCGGAGGATTTTATCGGATTGGTCTTCCTAGAGGAATAGGATGAATTCACTGGTCATGATTTGAATCAAAAAGAGGACTCCTGCGCATTCGCCAGAAGTCCTCTTTTGCATGAATTAATACTCTTCGCTTTATCCTTTTACAGCAGATCCAACTGTCATTGCCCGTTCCACCTGCTCACTAAAGAACAAATAGACAATAACCATTGGCAGACTCGCCATCGTCATAACCGCCCCCATGCCACCCCAGTCTGTGCTGTATTGGCCTTGGAAGAACAATAGACCCAGCGGCAGTGTTTTCATCCCCTCATCAGAGATCAGAATATAAGCCAGCAAAAATTCATTCCAGTTGTTCAGAAATTGAAAAATGGCTACTGTTGCGACAGCTGGCGTTACAACCGGCACAATAATCTGCAGAAACATCCGGTATACATTCGCGCCGTCCATACAAGCGGATTCCTCCAGCTCCCCAGGGATACCCTTCATAAAGCCGTAGAATACCAGACAAGAGAACGGCAATCCAATGGCGACATAAGGAACAATAAGCCCACCGTAGGTATTAGTCAGATGTAAATCCCGTACGAGTATGGCAAGTGGAATCATAATTACCTGCAGCGGCATGAACATTCCGATCGTCATATACAATCTGACCCCTTCACGGAATCTCCACCGCAGCCGGGAAATTGCGAATGAGAACATCAGCGATAATATGATAATAAGTAGCGTTGAAATCGTAGAGACTACCAAGCTATTCGTAAAATATCGCGGTATATTGAACTGTGACCAAGCGGCCACATAGTTTTCAATCCGGAAATTAGTCGGAAATCCGAAAGGGTTGGTGACAAAAATCTCATCGTTATTTTTCAGAGAATAAGAAATCATCCATAATAGCGGATAGATGGAAATGATAAAATAAATCCATAAGGGAAGCTGTATGAGCAATGCTCTCACTTTTTTCATAACGTTCCTTTTCCTTTCCGGCGTACTGCCTTATGCTTCATTTCGGTCAAATGTCTTGTTGATAATAATGGTGGCCAGAAGCGACAGAAGGACAAGCACAACCGATACCGCACAGGCATAGCCGTAGTTGCTTTCCAAGAATGCATAACGATAAATCATAAAGGTAAGCGTATAGTTACTCGTTCCCGGTCCGCCGTTAGTCATAATCAACATTTGTACAAAAGCACCGATTCCTGAAGTGATGGCAATGATCAGACAGAATTTGAACGTCTCCTTCATCATTGGAATTGTCACCTTACGATGCGCCATCCATTTGGAGCAACCGTCAATCGTGGCAGCTTCCATGTACTGCTCAGGAACAGATTTAACCCCCGCATATAAAAGACTGAACTGGTAACCCATGAACTGCCAGGCATTAACAAAGGCAATCGCAATTATGGATGTGGTTGGAGAAGTAAGCCAGTTTTGTTGATAAGGAATATGCATAATTTCAAAAAGCCTATTGATCAATCCGTTATTCGGATCGTAGATGGCAATCCATAGCTGACAAACAACCGTAACCGACAGAACTACGGGAATAAAATAAGCTGTTTTCAACAACTTACGCCCTTTGATTCGCGGATCGGCACAGGCAAGCGCAAGAATGGTTCCCAATCCGATCTGAAATACAGCGAGTACCAGTGCAAAAATAAGGCCGTTACGAAGGGATGTCAAAAGCAATGGATCATCAAACATCTCTACATAGTTGGACAATCCGTTAAAAGTAGCCGTACTGAGCCCGTCCCACTCGAAAAAGCTACGATAAAAGGATTGAAGCACTGGATAGATAATCACTACGCTATAAATCAACAGAGCGGGAAGCAGAAACAGCATTATGGCTTTCTTATTACCTAAGTATTTATGCATGCGGTAAGATTCCACTCCTTCCTTGCCAAGCTGCTCACCCGATATAAGGGCTCGATCCGGGTGAGCTGCAGGGCATGGACCAATTTTTATTTATTTTATTTCTCTAATTATTTATTTTCTTTGTTCAGCACTCGGTTCATGTTATCCGTGAACTGCTTAGCCGAGAATCCTTCGATCAACATATTTTGTGTATTGTCGTCCAGTGCATTTTTAATTTGAACACTGCTTACCGCATTGGCGTACCCCTTCACGTTTGGCAGCACTTCTTCAGCGATTCTTTTCATCATGGCAGGCACTTTACCGGTCATTTCTTTATCCACTTTAGTCGCTACGATCGGGCTACCCAGCTGTGTATATTTGTATTCGCTATATTTTTGTGCGATGAAACTAGCTACTTTCACTGCAGTCTCTACATTCTTGCTGCTTGGAGAAACGGCAAAGCCACCAGGACCTCCTGCACCGTTAATGTACATTTTGTTGTTCTCATAAGTCGCTTCGTCCTTAGCTGGCCAGTACATCCAATCCACTTTATCCCCAAGCTTCTCAGCACTGCTGTAGATTTCCCACTGACCGTTGACGAACATGCCAGCTTTTCCTTGGTAGAACAAAGATGAAGCTTGATCATAATTGGTATTCGTAGCATTGACGTCGAACAAGCCTGCTTCTTCCAGCTTCTTCATTTGTTCTGCTGCTGTTACATAAGGCGAAGGCAATGTTGTCGTTCCCTTCGTTTCGAGTGGGCCAAACCCTTTCGTCTCCTCACGAGTCACAAGTCCGCTATAAAAAGAAGTAGTGATCCATTTCTCCTTCGCGAAAATTGAGAGCGGTGTATACCCTGCTGTAGAAAGCTTCTTAGCCGCTTCAGCCAGCTGATCGATCGTCTTGATCGGCATCTCGATGCCTACCTCTTTAAAGATATCCTTGTTGTAAAACAACATTTGGAATTCAATTCCCGTATATGGGAATGCGTATACATGACCGTCTGGGGCAATTAGACGGGACTCATTCCCTGTGTTTAGATTCGCTTTGAAATCTTTGGTGGCTTGGTATTCATCAAGCAGCTCGACATTTTTAGATTTGGCGAAGGTTTGCAGCGTAGGCCAGTCTGTTTCATAAATATCCGGCATGTTCCCAGTCGCGGCATATGTTTTCAGCTTCTGGTAGCCATCTTGAACAGCCTCATCCAGTACAATCTCCACCTCCGGCATTTCCTTTTTTAATTCCTCTACGGCATAATCAAATGGCTTTGAAGTATCTTCGTCAAAATGCTGTGCATAAATTTTTATTTGAATTTTCTTATCGGTATTCCCAGCGGTCGTATTGGAACCTTCAGAGGTTGAACCACCGTTTCCGGCATTGTTACCACCACAGGCTGTAAGTGAGAAAGCTAAGGATAAAACGGTTGCAACCCCCAGTGTTCTGAATAGCTTGTTGCTCATAATGAATCCCCTTTCTGATGCTCTATTTAGTGGAGCTAGTTGAATCCGCTATTTGTTAGCGTTTTCATCGTCCTGTTTCTATTATATTTGAGCCTTGAAGACCCAAAAAGAGCCATATCGGGCACAATCGGTAATAAACAGGACAAAATGAAAGCGGCCTCACCAGAGAGCCGCCACCAAATATGTTTATTAAATTTCATTATTAACGCCAATATGGCGGGAACGGGCAGCCAGCTGCTCAAATTCAGACGGCGGCATGCCATAGTGTTTTTTAAAGCATTTACTGAAATAATTCGGGTCATTATAGCCCACTTTACCGGCGATTTCAGACAGTCTCACATTTCCTCCAGCAAGCAGTTCCTTGGCCTGCTTCATACGAGTATAGGTAATGAAATCAAGTACAGAGATTCCACCTTCTTTTCGAAAAACCTTCCGTAAATAGCTGGTATCTACATAAACGCCATTCGCCACCTGGTCAACTGTCAGCTCACAATCGGAATAATGCTCCCAGATGTACTCTTTGGCGGCAATGAATAAATTGTACGACTTAGAGGGGCGGTGCTCACGACCTTGATCAATGACTTTACTGTACAAGCCTTTTATCCAGCTTTCAGTCTCATCCCAGTTATCCATCTCCCGTAGCCGCTGCTCCGGTGAACCTGCTGGTTTCCAGAGACTTTCCGGATTGATCCCTCTTTCTCCAGCATAGGCAAGGCAAAGGGATACTATACTCATTAATAGAGTAAAGGAATAGCTGCCTCCCCCTCTCTGGCGTCGTAGAATCTCAATTAATTTGCTTATGTCCTTCGCCGCTGCATCGCCATCCCCCATCTTTAACGCCATCAGCATGGCATCCTGAATTCCAAGATGAGTGATTTCTTTGGATGGAAAGGAGAACTCCTCTATCCCTTCAGAGGAATTCTGCTCGTCCATTTGGAGTGGAAAGAGCTTATTGGAAGCCGTTCCTTCTGCAATTATTTCCGGCTTCCCAGCTTTGCGTGCACCTATTTTATGTGACTGAAGGCGCTGCTTCACCTTGATCATCATCTCGTTAAACTCTTGCTGGTTAAACGGTTTCAATAAATAATCTTGTACACCTAAGCGAATCGCTTTTTGCGCATAATCAAATTCATTGTGCCCTGTTACAAAAACAATAAGCATATCAGGAGCATTGGCCTGTAACCGGGTAACCAGCTCCATACCGTCCATATAGGGCATACTAATGTCCACTAAAGCCAAATCTGGTTTCGTCCGTTCCGCTTCTTCCAGCGCTTCTCTGCCATTTGACGCTTCACCACAGACACTGAAATCATATTTACTCCAATCCAGCTTGGTCCGCATATAATAACGAAACAGCGGCTCGTCATCTACAACCATCACTTTATACATCTACGCTGCCCCCCTGCGCTTCCGTACCGGGAATCGTCATTTTCATAACAGTACCTTTTCCCAGTTTACTTTCTACCGATAGGCCATATGGTTCTCCAAAATACAGCTTAATCCGTTCATGAACGCTGTAAATGCCAATGGATGCCGGTTTTCCTTCTCGTGAGCGGTATTCTACAATCCGCGACACCTGCTCCCCGGACATGCCAACACCGTTATCCTCCACGGTAATGATAACTTCTCTTCCGTGTGTATAAGCCTCTATTGAGATTAGCCCCTGACTGCCCTTTGTTTTTAATCCATGGTAGATTGCATTCTCGATGAGCGGCTGCAGGGACAATTTGGGTACCTTGACTCCTTCGAGAAATTTCGGGATATTAATCTCGTAACGTAATACGTCGGGGTTGCGAACCTGCATAATAGCCAAATAATCAGCTGCATTTGATACTTCCTCGGACAGTGGAATAACCTCGTTCCCTTTGCTAAGAACAACCCGATAGAAATCTGCCAGTGCCTTGGTCGTATCCCGAGCTGCTTCATTAAGCTCCAAATCGTTGAGTACATAAATCGTATCCAGTGTGTTGTACAGAAAATGGGGTTTAATCTGGGCATGGATCAGAGCTAGTTCATATTCACGTTTCCGGACTTGTTCGTTTGTAATCGTCCGCATCAGCTCCTGAATACGACCAACCATGGAATTGAATACGGTGGAGATTAGCCCAGTCTCATCCTCTGTAGTCACTGGTGAGGTGACATTCAGATCGCCTTCCCTTACTTTACGCATCGCCTTCGTCACTTGAAGAAGCGGATTTACGATAATCTGTGACAGCTTTCCTGCAAGCAGCAGAGACAGTAACAGGCATCCTATTCCCACGAATATAGTTAACGTTATATTACGGTGAATATCCGCAGTTAACTTCTGCAGCGAAATCGTATTCACAAGCTTCCAATTCAGCTTATCATAATACGTCACAGTGACCAGCTCTCGCCCGCTCCCCTTGCCGATAATTTCCGAGACAGAGCTTCCCGTCTTCCTAAGACTGCCGTTCAGTCTGTCCTCAGGCTTCAGTAGAAGCTTTGATTTATCAGGGGTGGACACGGTCCTTTGCGTTCCGTCTACTATAAAATATTTCTTGTCCGAAGAGGTTTCTCTAGCGGTTTCCAGAAAAGCAGAGAGAGCATCTTCTTTTACGTTCACAAATAATGTACCTATTAGGTTGCCCGTTTTAAGATTGTACACGACTTTACTTAGTGTGAGCACCGGAACTGCCGGATCACTAACCAGATAATCTCTCTGTTCCATGGGAAGCCAACGGTTGACACCGTAGCTGCCTTTTTCTTTAGCCTTCTCCAGCATATCGCTGGTAAATACCTTCTGCTCGTTAGGATTACCGTAGGCGTAAGAGGAATAAATCTGGCCTTCCGTATCCACAAATACAGCAGAATCGACATCCGGAAAAATAATCAGATCGATAGAAAGCTGGCTCTGCATTAAATTGCGAAACCGCGTCTGCTCCACTGTCGAGGATAACAACGGACGTTCAGCATACATCCGATGGATGTCGGTAGTTATAATGTTGGCACTGCTCTCCGTATTTTTTACAATCGTATCTATTTGCTGCATGATGAGCTTGGATTCATCTTTAAAATTGTACTTAGCCTTTTCGATCATCGAACGGCTGAACATCTGCCCTGAGAGCAAGCCTAAAGCAAGCAATGGAAAAATGATCAACGGTATAAAAATAAGGATTATTTTATTACGAATCTGCAATCTTCCAAACCACTTCACTAAGGAATCCCCCCGCATAACAGCCGCCTCCTGTGTGTTCTAGCGGTAATTCATTATGTGCTTCATATCCGTAAATCTCAAGGAGAAAGTATAAATACATATACAACTAGGGCGAGTGTGAGCAGGATAAAAACATTCTCTACAGCTCCACCTTTTTTCGTGCCTGTACTCATTAGCTTTAGACGCAGCTTAAATGGAATGGGCGGCAGGGGCGTAATTCCCCTTTGGGTGAGAGAGTCGGCCAATAGATGAAGCGCATAAGACATGCCGCCTGCTATCCATAGACTGCCACCATCCTGTATACCCGATGAAGCAAAATACAATAAAGTGCTCCAGCCTGCAACAGCATATAAGGTATGAGTCAATCCACGATGCGGGACAAGTGATGTAACTACGAGTATACAAGCTACTATGTAGTTCCAAGGATCATACGCCCCTCCGTATGCAAATACCGCAGTAGCGATTAGTACCATCACCAGATGCCGCAGCTTTCTTCCCGGCAGGAAAGTTACACTCCCCACAAGTAGGGCCAGTACAATATTCCAAGGGCTTTCAACGATTCCTGCAAAATAAAGATAAATCGCTGCTCCTATCAAAGCAACCTGTAGTATCCTGAGCAGAAAGTCAGGAATCGCCTTGCGTACCAGTAACGAATTCGGTTCATCAATGTCTGGCAGGAGCGAACTTAATGCCGCGACGGCAATAACCGGGATTGTAATCTCATGGGCCATCAAACTCATAACAGATAGGGTAACCCCGGTGCTGATAATTAAATGGGATCTGCCCATCATAGTGAAACCGCTCCTTTCTAAGATGCAAAAACAAGAACAAATGTGCGGTTATCGAAGTATATCAAGACCCGGTTTTTTTGTCTACATAAAACGCTGAAATCGCTTAGTGTATAAGCCTTTACGCGATTTCTATCTTGTCCTCTCCATGAATATACGATACAATTTGGACAACTTGACCTTGTCGTCTACATAGAGGCGACAGCTGCTGAAGAAAGGATGACCTAAGTAGTGAAGCGTTCCCGTATAGCCGATTTTAGCCTGCTATTAGTGGCGATGATGTGGGGATGTACCTTTCTGATTGTACAAAATGCTGTCAAGGTGCTGCCACCACTCGCGTTTAATAGCATCCGCTTTATGGGCGCTGCCCTGTTGCTGGCTCTAATCACAGTTATTTTTTACCGCAAGGATTGGAAACAGCTAAGTTTCCGCATGGTACGCGATTCTCTGCTGCTTGGCCTTTTTTTGTTTATGGGCTATGGCTTTCAGACTATGGGACTTCTATATACAACAACCTCTAATACCGGCTTTATTACCGGGCTATCAGTTGTCCTAGTACCCTTTCTGTCTCTAGCCTTATTGAAGCATGCGATTTCACGATACACTTGGTTCAGTGCGGCACTCGCCGCAATCGGGCTTTATCTGTTGACCTTCACGGGCTCTGCATTATCCTTGAATAAAGGCGATGCCTTGATTCTTCTATGTGCCATAGCTTTTGCGTTACAGGTAGCCTATACTGGCGTTTATGCACCTCATTATCCGGCGTTGCCGCTAGCCACTCTGCAGCTTGCTTTCGTTGGGCTGTTCAGTATTGCTGCCTCGCTTATATTTGAAGGGGCAATATCGCTAGCCCACAGCGGGGAGCTGGTAAAGGACCCCGCTGTGCTTTGGGCTCTGCTGATCTCCATTGGGCCAACCAGCGCTTTTGCCTTCTGGATTCAAACCGCCTGTCAGAAATATACTACCCCATCACGGGTAGCCATTATTTATGCCACAGAACCGGTATTTGCCGTTCTGACGGGTTTAGCCTTTGGCGGGGAAACACTCGGGTTGTCCGCTCTGCTCGGTTGTGGTTGTATTCTGGGGGCTATGCTTATGGCAGAGCTGAGCCCGGAACCGGGTCAGAATCAACATAAGAAGAGTTATTTTTCCAAATTACATCTATTTAGAAAGAGATAAGGAGAGAGACAAATGTACAAATTGATCGCGATTGATATTGATGACACTCTGATTAATGATGACAAGGAAGTAACACCCGCTACCCAAACTGCGCTTGAAGAGGCAGTTGCCGCAGGTGTTGTTGTAACCCTTGCTACAGGCCGTGCTTACGCTTCCGCTCAAGCCATTGCCCGTCAAACTGGACTAAACGTACCTATCATTACTTACCAGGGTGCACTCGTTAAGAACTTGCTCGATGAAAAAGTACTGTATGAGCGTTACGTCCCGCAAGATGCAGTCCGCAAGCTGTTCACTTACTGCGTGGAGCATAATCTGCATCTGCAAACTTACATTGACGACAAGCTATATGCCCGTGAAGACAACCAAAAGATCAAAGACTATACGGACTTGAATAAAACGCAATATTTTATTGAGCCTGACTGGGAAAAGCTTGTCCCGCAAAAAACACCAAAAATGCTAATTATCGATGATCCTGATTTCTTGGATGAACTGGCTCCAATCCTGCATGAATTGCTTGGTGATTCCGTGCATATTACCAAATCCAAACCACACTTTCTGGAAATCATGCATCATGAAGGAACCAAGGGCATTGCACTTGAATTCCTAGCCAAACATTACGGCTGTGATCTTTCCGAGACCATCGCTGTAGGCGATTCTTGGAACGACCATGAGATGCTGGAAGCTGCCGGACTTGGCGTCGCTATGGAGAATGCTATTCCTGCTCTGAAAGAAATCGCTGATTTTGTGACCCTAAGCAATAATGACGATGGCGTGAAATATGCGATTGATAAATTCATTCTTAATAAAGTGAACTAAACTTCCTTAAGCAAAAGGGTGCAGCAACGCCATATTTCATGACGTTGCTGCACCCCTTTTTATTCCAAAACTCAAACTCCTGTAGAAGCTAATTCCACTTTCTCGGGTCCCATTCCACTCTCTTCTTCCTGCTCTAGCTGAGAATAGTACAAATCATTATATCTTCCTTCGGCAGCAAGCAGTACCTCATGCGTTCCACTCTCTACAATTTCACCATTCTCCATCACGAGAATGATATCAGCGTTCTGAATCGTAGATAAACGGTGCGCGATAACGAGTGTAGTTTTATCTCCCATTAGTTTACGAATAGCCTGCTGCACCAGTTTTTCTGATTCATTGTCAAGTGCAGCAGTAGCTTCATCCAACAGCAGAATAGGAGCGTTTCTCAGAATTGCTCTTGCAATGGATAGCCGCTGACGTTGTCCCCCGGACAGTCGTGAGCCTTCCTCACCAATATCAGTATCCAGTCCCTCAGGCAATTCCATTACAAAATCATAGGCATTCGCTTTTCGCAAAGCTTCCAGAATTTCTTGCTCATCCGCCTCTGGATTTCCATTCCGGATATTATCACGAATGCTTCCCGTATAAAGACCTGCCTCTTGCGGCACATAGGAAAAATAACTTCTAAGCTTAGCCAGACTCATCTCGTTGATCCGCTGCCCATTGATTATTACTTCGCCTTCATCGGGTTCATACAATCCCAGCAATAGTTTAAAAAGCGTAGATTTACCTCCACCACTCGGTCCCACAACCGCCATCTGTGTTCCCTTTTGAAGCTCTAAGCTAATCTTGTTTATACTTTGTCTCTCTGCTCCCGGATACGAGAAAGAGATCGACGACATAACCATACTCTCAAATTCTGGTTGCTTAGTCTCCACTTCTGGAAGGGTCTCAACCTCCACCGGGCTATCCAACACCTCAAAGATCCGTCCCGCCGCCCCAAGTGATTGCTGCATCGAATTGATCAGTCCCGGCAATGACGAGAACGGCATCACTAAATAATTCATGAGCTGGATGAAAGCAATCATCGCACCGACCTCAAGTGATCCTTTTGCCACAAAATAACCAGCCACGACCAGCGCCAGAAGAAACGTAAAGTTTCCCAAAAAAGAGGAGAATGAGCCAGTAGCTCCCTCAATTCTTCCCCGTTTTAATTCTTCAGAAGTAATATTCTCACTATGCTCCTGATATTGCTTCATTAGTCTGCGTTCAATACTAAAGGATTTAAACACCATACTACTGCCTAGAATGTCATGTAAAAAGGAAGTAATCTTGCTCATATTAGTCTGAATCTTCACACTGTTCTCACGCATCGCTGAACCGAAGATTTTTCCCGTAAGGAACATCAAAGGCCCCATTGCAAAACAGATCAATGCCAGTAACCAGTTAATATAGAGCAAATAACCAAAAGCCGCGAGGGCTAGTAAAGGGTTACGGATTAGATCAATCATTACCTCGCCTGCAGCATTACCAACAGATTGATTATCATTAGTAAAGCGGGACAATAAATCCCCGGAATGATTACGGTCAAAATAAGACTGAGGAAGAGCTAAAGCATGCCGCATCATATCCAACCGCAGCTCATTTCTGATCTTGGCAGAGATTTTATTTTTGAAATATCGATCGATGAAACCGTTAATTGCACTCACTAATAAGTAGATTAATCCAAAAATAACCAGACCTTTAAAAGCTTTCACATCGAGTCTAACCGCAGCATCCGTAATTACTGAGAGCAGCCAAGCAATCGTTAAATCCAGAACAATCCCAAATAAAGTCGTAAATAATAAAATCGTATACAAAAGCTTGTGCCTTAACATATATGTACTTAATCTTGAAAATACGCCTTTCTGCTTCAAAGAACCAGCCCTCTCACTTAAAATTCTATACCTCTAACCTTAGCGAACACCTTATTATCATGCCGTTCCCCGTCATACCCAAGACTCGCACTGCGCAGGATCCCTTCCAGTGTAAAACCCGCACGTTCGGCTACCGCGGCACTTTTGGTGTTTCGTGCACTACAAAAGATTTCGAGACGATTCACCCCTAGTTCCCGTATGGCAAAATTGGTGATTCCATTTACGGCTTCTGTCATATATCCTTTGCCTGCACAGGCGCTCCGGATCCAATAACCAATCTCAAAATTGCGGAGTTCCCAGTTTAGATGATGCAGGCTAATGCAGCCGATAAAACCCTCCGTATCCCTTCTAAAAATACGCATATGTAGCTTATACCTTTTTAGAAACTCCAGTCTGCCTTCTCTAGTAACTTTCTCTGATTCTTCTAATGTGGGTATTACTTGAGCAAAAGCCATCCAAGGTCTCAATTCATCTATACTTTCACGGATAGCCTCATTCATGCTAACTCCATCTCCCCATAAAGGGGCACGAATGAGCAGCCTCTCTGTTTCAAAACTCTCGGGAAAATCAAGCAGGATTGGATCCTTGGAGTCAGCCACTTCGTACTCCTCCTCTGGCGATGATAATTATTCTAAATATGTAAAAATAATACGATATGCTTTTTGATTATATAGTATATATCGGGATCTGAATACTGAATGCAATAGAAATCACAAAAGGAACATCAACAGGCTGAAGTTGCCCTAATGATGTCCCTTTTTGATTTAGTGAATATCTCAACTAAAGCGGACCACTCCATTTATTGGCTTGAAGAGTTAATTAAACGGATTCAACAAGGCGGAATATAACAGGTTTAAATAAGATCAAGAAAACTCCCTTCCAGCAAATGAAGGGAGTTTTCTTTTTATCTAAATTTCATCTGAAGATCCTAAGGGTATTCTCATCCCCGTCTCGGCCAGCGTAACATTTTCCGGTAAAATATATGATTTTCTCATATCCACATCATGCGACATATGGGTATAGATTGCCTTTTGAGGCTTCACAGTTTGCAGCAGCTCCGCAGCTTCCGTCATATCATATACAGAACGAGTGGATAACTCCGCTGCTTCGTAATAAAAGCTTGTACCTAAGACCAGCAAGTCAGCTCCATGCATCAGGCGTGTCTCTCCATCTCCTAGAGAAATGGAATCTGGACAATACACCCATACATAGCCCTCCTTCTCCAGACGAAAAGCATACGAGTATCCATTCTTGCCATGGTTCACTTTCCAGGTATCTATTGTCCAGCCGTCTAGCTCTATGCCTTCATCACAAGGAATCATCTCGATCTGATTGCGCAGCCATGGATATTGCCGCTCTATTATCGGGATCACTTCTGCTGGAGCATAGAGCTGGCCCTTATATCCCATCCAGCGGCAAGAATCCGCCCATTCCGGCAGCCCACCAATATGATCAAAATGAGCGTGTGTCACCAGCAGTCTGCGCATATTCCGTACTCCCTGCGCCTCCATCTGACGCCGCCAGTCAGGTCCACAATCGATCACTAAAAAGTCACTGCCATTATCTATAAGTACAGAAGAGCGCAGGCGAATATTTTCCCCCTGTTCCCTTGCCTCTGTACAGGTCTCACAGCTGCAATATACCCGAGGAACCCCCATGGCATCCCCTGTACCCAAAAACACCAACGTATCCATCCGCTATCTCTCCTTCAGGTTCTCTTCAACGAAGTCTTAAATCTAAATTACCCTTTCTCTATCTTAAAGAGACCCACCAAAAAAAGCCATCCCCACCACAGAAGAACTGCTGGGATGACTCTTTTGTTATACCTCTACCTTATATTCCGGCAAGTACCTGATACCAAATTCCACGCTTGGAATAAAGTGAGCTTCGCACCTCATCCCAGCCTCCTAAATAGTTAATATCAAAGAGGCCCGCCGGATCAGGGTAATCGCTTTTGTGCTCAGCATAGACTTGTTTATCCACGGGACGAAAGCCATATTTTGCAAAGATCTCTTGTGCCTGTGGGGTTATCAAAAAATCAACCAGTGCTTCTGATGCTATGCGTGTCCCATGCCCATCCGCATATTTCTCTACAACAGCCGCCGGATTCTCAATCAGAATTGTATTTTTAGGAATAATAACTTCGTATTTGACTCCCTGGGCAATCCGCGCCAGCAGTTCGTTTTCATAGGTGACAATTACATCCCCCACTCCATACTCGAAGGCTGCCATAGAAGCGCGGCCACTTTTATCCAGAGACTCTACATTGGCATGGATACTTTCCAAAAAAGCTTTGGCTGCTGCTGGATCCTTTGCGCCCTCCTGCTCCTCTGACAGCTTAAGACCAGCCCCATAGATCGCGTTGATATCCCATTGCGCACCACCAGAGGTCTTAGGGTTGGGATATAACACTTTAATCCCCGGCTTGGCTAAGTCTACAAAATCGCGAATGCCTTTGGGATTTCCCTCGCGGGTACCAAGAGCAACTACTGAACGTGTCACCATGCCTTTTTCACCCTGCTCTTTCCATGTCGGCGCTACGAGTCCAGCCTTAACTAGCTTCTCGACATCACCTTCCATGGCTAGCAGCGTCACATCCGCTTCAAATCCACCTACAATCGCTCGCGCCTGTGTCCCTGAAGCCTCATAAGACTCCTGAAAAATAATATCCTGACCCGTATCCGCTTTCCACTTCGCAGCAAATAACGGCAAAATATCCTGCATTGCATCCTTAGCCACACTGTATGCGCCAATTACCAGCGTAACATCCCCTTGCTTCGAAGGCTCTGCCATCGTCGTAACTGCCTTCACATTCCCGCAACCGACTGCTGTCAGCGTGAGTATGGCCAGCATTAGGGCAGCAAAACATCCGTGCAGTTGTCTGCTCCTTTTGACATTCATTGCGGCCCACATCCTTCGAGGTAATGATTTTTAATATTTCCTTGAAAGTAGCTCTATGGCTGAAACTTAAAATTCAAGTAACCAACGTTTGGTCTTTGCCGTAATTACGTGGAATGTTTGGACTTTCGGCCGCTGTTGTTCCCAGATTTATTGATTTTATATTCTCAGCGGATTAAATCCGGAAACAAAGGCGGTCACTCCGCTCCTACAGTTCCAAACTTCCACTTCATTACTCTTACCTTCACATCAGTTCCTCTAATCCTAGCTCATCACATTCGCTATTATCAAAAAAATTGAAAATCATTTTATTTATTTTTAAATAAAAATCGGCATTGGATCTTCTTTCAGGTTGTTCTCCTGGATCCAGCTGCGCTCATCATTAAATAAATAAGCCCGATGTACCAGTACTGAAATTTCCTGACCCGGCTGCAAGGTTTCTTTCTCCAACGAACGGTAGGTGACCAGCTTGTGGCCATTTACTTCAACCTCAACGAGCCATTCGCTTCCGCGGAAATGCAGATGTTTCACAACACCTTTTTCCGTGGCAGAAGCCATCTTGAACTCATGCAGGTTACCCACTTCAATATATTCAGGACGAATCAGTGCTTTGGTAGGCTTGCCGTCCCCCGCACCTGTAAAGCCTTTAACCTCAGAAGCGTTCTCAATCAGCGTAGATTCACCGATAAATGTTGCCACGAACGGTGTTTTAGGCTCCTTGTAAATATCCCACGGGGTACCCTTTTGTTCCAAGCGTCCTTGATTAATAATCATGATTTCATCCGCTACTTCAATCGCTTCATCTTGGTCATGGGTTACGAAAATAGAGGTGATACCTACACGTTCAATCAGTTCACGCAGCCAAGCGCGCAGCTCCTGGCGGATCTTCGCATCAATAGCGGCAAAAGGTTCATCTAAAAGCAGCAGCTGTGGTTCAGGCGCAAGCGCACGTGCAAAAGCCACACGCTGACGTTGTCCCCCTGATAGCTGATGCGGATAACGTTTCTCGAACCCTTTTAACCCTGTAAGCTCCACAAGTTCCATAACACGATCGCGGATGGCTGTTTTGTTAGCCTTTTTAACCTTTAGACCAAAAGCGATATTATCAAATACAGTCATATGTTTGAAGAGTGCATAGTTCTGGAAGACGAAGCCGATCCCACGTTCTTGAGGAGGAAGATTGTTCACCGTTTGACCATGAAAAATAATCTCTCCGGTATCCGGTGACTCCAGTCCCGCCAGCATACGTAGAATTGAGGTTTTCCCGCCTCCACTTGGGCCGAGCAATCCAATCAGGTGACCTTTTGTAATGGTGAAATTGACGTCCTTGACCGCATGAAAATCTCCAAAATGCTTGTTTAACCCCCGCACTTCTACATGCATATTACTGCACTTCCTTTCTTCTCTTGGTCCATTCCATCAACAGCAGCAGACCTGCGGAAAATGCAGCCAGAACTAGCGCTATTCCTCCAGCAGCCGTTACATTAAAATTCTCAACATCCTGATAGACTAAAGTTGTCGCCGTCTGGGTTTTATTCATAATGTTCCCCGAGACCACGAGCACCGCACCGAACTCTCCAAGTGAACGTGCCACCGTAAGAATGACACCATACACAACCGCCCAACGAATCGAAGGCCAAGTTACCTTCCAAAAAATAGTCCAGCTACGAGCGCCCAATGTCGAAGCCGCTTCCTCCTGCTGTGAACCAATCTCCTGAAGCACCGGCATCACCTCGCGCACCATTAAAGGAAAGGTAACAAATAAAGTGGCAATGATCATTCCGGGAATCGCATAAACGATCTTTAGTCCAATCCCCTCAAAAATCGCCCCCAAGGTACTATCGGGACCCAGCAACAGGACAATCATCAATCCTCCAATTACAGGGGATACTGCGTAAGGCAAATCTACAATACTGTTCAATAATCCTTTTAGACGCTTGCCGATCCAGTTCGCCCGAACAAGATACAGTGCCATCATAATACCGAACAATGTATTTAATAACGTAACTACTATCACAACAAGCCCAGTCATCATAAGCGCATGCAGCGCTTCGGGCCTAGTCAGAGCATTCCAGAAACCACCAAATCCTTCACTAAAAGCACCCATAGCCATTTTTCCTAATGGAGCAGCAATCAGCAGAAAAAACACTAAATAAGTAAGAGCAATCCATAATTTCCTCATGAGCGTCTCCCCCGCATCTGCAGCATATTAATCAGCCAAAGAATGAGAAAGGATAAAGTCAAGAGAATAACAGAAACCGCAGCGGCGGAGACCGGATTATCACTTTCAACTTCACCAAAAATAAAAACAGAAGATACAAGCGTACGGCCCGGAATATTACCTGCGACGAGTACCACTGCACCAAATTCCGCAAGCGCTCTTGAAAATGCGAGCATCCCACCACTGATCATCCCAGGCGCCATAGATGGAAGAATAACTTGCCAGAATACCCTTGCCCCCTTGGCACCCATTGTATATGCTGCTTCCTCTTCGGAAGGATCCAACTCCTCCAGCAAGGGCTGAACCGCTCGAATCACGAATGGAAACGTCACGAACACCATAGCAATTACGATAGCCGGTTGATGAAAAACAATTTCAAATCCAAGCGCCTCAGCTGCTTTGCCGATAAGACTACCTGGTCCAAGCAGCAGTAGAATCATCAAACCTCCGACAGCTGTTGGAAGTGCAAAAGGTAAATCGACCAGACTGTTTAGCAGCGCTTTACCAGCAAATTGATAACGAATAAGGACCCAAGCAATCATAGTTCCTAAGAAGACATTAATTAAAGTAGCGATAATCGCCAGCTTTAAGGTTAACAGCACCGACTTCCAAGCAATTGGATCGCTGACGCTTTCCACAAAATTGCCAAAACCAAGAGAAAAAGAGTTGTAATAGACCCCGAGTATGGGCAACACGATCAATACTACAAAATAGAGCAAAATTGTAGTTCGGAAACCCCAAGTCCAGCCTTTGTGTCTAAGCAGCGAATTCAATGATTTTTGCCCTCCCACCTCCGGATAACCGGTCGGTATACTAACCAAAATCCTCATTAATTATTCCTATTTATATACTTGGTTTTATATTATTACTACTTTACCAAATCCTTCTCACCGCCGTCAATTACTTTCAAGTGAATTTGGGTTAAAATATATGTATCAAAGGTACACTAAAAAATGGCACCTCACAGGAAGGGGAATGATTATGTTGCATACTCTGGAGATCACTACTACAAAGCGGGATGAATTGCGTGATATTACTCGGGAAGTCATTTCTTATGTAAAAAAAAGTGGAGTTCAAGACGGATTGATTGTAGTTTATTGTCCTCATACCACTGCTGGTATTGCTATTAATGAAAATGCGGATCCTGATGTGAAGCATGATGTTCTGATGCGTCTGGATGAGGTCTACCCTTGGGAGCATCCGAAGTATCGGCATGCGGAAGGCAATACTGCTTCTCATCTTAAATCTATTACTACCGGGCCTTCCCAGACCCTGATTATCCACGAAGGTGAATTAGTTCTCGGTCGTTGGCAAGGTATTTATTTCTGTGAGTTCGATGGACCTAGACGCCGGCAATGTTTCTTAAAAATAGTAGAGGGATAATAAACATACAAATGGCCGCTTCCGTTATCGCTACGGAGCGGCCATTTAGACTATAACTAGAGTCTAGTAATACTTTCATCAAGCAGAGAAGCAGTGTTATACCAATGCACAGCTTTAAAGTGAAGATCTATAAAAAAAACAGCATGTTAAAGGCTGCGACATAAAACCTTTATATGAGCTAACGCTGCCTCTTTCACATCGTCAAACGATACTTTATCCTGGATATAATAAGAAATAAATCCGTGTGCAGACAAGAACATTGTTAACGGCACATTCTGCCAGTCCTCAGACACATATCCCTCTTCCTTCATATGACGGCGTACAATACTTGAGAATAAATCAAAACATCGTCCCTGTTCTGCTCTACAATAAGCTAGCAATTCCTCATCGCGAATCATGAACATAATTTCATATTGATAGGGATGATCTATTCCAAATCTAATAAATTCCATAATCAGCTGTTCTACCCTTGTCATTCCTTCTTCAGGCGGTTTATTCATTACTTGGCTGAGTAAAGCAGCCACATGATTAAAATCCTCTACAACAATAGCGTAGAACAACTCCGCCTTTTCCTTGAAATGATAATAGAGAGAGCCGTGGCTATATCCCAAATGCTGACCAATACTTCGCATTGAAATTGCCCGATACCCTTTGGTTATAAATAGATGCCTAGCGGCCTCTAGAATCCTTTCCCTCGACAACTCCTGCTCCACTGCTCTCCTTGCCATATACTAATCCCCTTCGCTGTAGTAAATCCGCCGCCCTTCTGTTATCAGGGCTTGCCCTTGGGTTAGATCTGTTATCCATGCCATAAAAGTCTCACCCTCATCATTTCGCGGCAAACATAACAACGTTACTTTGTCGGTGAACAAAGTCTCGCCAGTCTGAATCCCTCTTCCTCGAAGTTCGTTCTCAACCTTGCCCAGCCAAGTGTACTCGATCTCTACGAATACCTCTCGTCTCAGTACACGGGTGATTACTTCTCCTGCTTCAAGCGCAAGCACTGCTCCATCCGTATAAGCTCTAATCAGCCCACCGGCACCCAGCATAATGCCTCCGAAATAACGGGTAACTACGATTGCGACATTTTTAACTCCCTGATTGCGGATTACTTCCAAAATCGGTTTGCCGGCTGTACCGCTCGGCTCCCCGTCGTCCGATTGCCTCTGGATTTCGTCTCTCTCCCCAATCACATAAGCAGAACAGTTATGCGTTGCGTTCCAATGTTTCTTCTTGATGTCCTCGATAAACAACAAAGCTTCTTCTTCATTCTCCACTGGCATAACATGACCAATGAAGCGGGATTTGCGGATCACAACTTCCTTTGAGCCGGAAGAGCGGACCGTTCGATAGTGTTCTAACATAATTATTCCAGTCCTTATTTACATATGATGTCTTCATATAATGTCAGGAGCAGTCCCGGTATTGGATTACCTATGGACTGCTCCTGGTGACTTACATTAGTATGAATGTTCTGTGATAACTAGCTATTGTAAAACCTACTGCAATACTATTCAGTAAGTCTTGCTTCTAGCTCTGCTTTTTCTTTTTCGTAACCTGGTTTGCCAAGCAATGCGAACATGTTTTTCTTGTATGCTTCTACGCCTGGTTGGTCAAATGGGTTAACACCGAGCAAGTATCCGCTGATACCGCAGGCTTTTTCAAAGAAGTACACCAAATATCCAAAGGTGTATGGTGTTTGATCAGGAATAGTAACGATAAGGTTAGGTACTTGACCATCTGTATGTGCAAGCATTGTACCTTGGAAAGCTTTCTTATTCACGAAATCCATAGTCTTACCTGTTAAGAAGTTCAAGCCGTCCAGATCATCCGGATCATTCTCAATCGTAACATGATGAGCTACTTGATCTACTTGGATAACCGTTTCAAAAATGTTGCGGTTACCTTCTTGGATAAATTGACCCATGGAGTGTAGATCTGTGGAGAAATCAACGGAAGAAGGATAAATTCCTTTGAAGTCCTTACCTTCACTTTCGCCAAACAATTGTTTCCACCACTCAGATACAAAGTGTAAGGAAGGCTCATAGTTGACGAGGATTTCAGTTGTTTTACCTTTACGGTATAAAGAGTTACGAACTGCAGCATATTGATAAGCTTGGTTAGTAGCTACATCTGGATTGTTGAACTCATCCGCAGCGGCAGCAGCACCTTGCATCATTTCTTCAATGTTAATGCCAGCTACAGCAATCGGCAGCAAGCCTACAGGTGTCAATACGGAGTAACGTCCGCCTACATCGTCTGGAATGATGAAGGATTCATAACCTTCTTCAGTTGCCAATTTCTTAAGGGCACCTTTTTCCTTGTCTGTAGTAGCGTAAATGCGTTTACGAGCTTCTTCCTTGCCGTATTTCTTCTCCAGCGCAGCGCGGAAAATGCGGAAAGCAATTGCTGGCTCAGTAGTAGTTCCTGATTTGGAGATTACGTTCACGGAGAAGTCTTTGCCTTCTACTAGATCAAGCAGATGCGTGATGTATGTAGAGCTAATGTTATTACCAGCGAAATAAACTTCTGGAGTTTTGCGTTTATCTTTAGAAAGGTTATTGTAGAAAGAATGCGATAGCGCCTCAATAGCTGCGCGTGCTCCCAGATAAGAACCTCCGATACCAATTACAATCAGCACCTCGGAATCGCTTTGGATCTTCTTAGCAGCTTGTTGAATGCGAGCAAATTCTTCCTTATCGTAAGCTGTCGGCAGATCGATCCATCCAAGGTAGTCAGAACCTACACCAGTCTTGTTATGCAACTGTTCGTGTGCTAGCTTAACTGGGGCGGCAAGGTTGTCGATTTCTTGTTGGTTAAAAAACGAAAGAGCTTTTGTGTAGTCAAAATTAATCTTCTTAGACATCGGTAATGGTAACCTCCTGTTTTATCTCTTTAAATTTAAAACCGTTTGTTACAACTTTATAATTAGGATACTTTAATTTGCCTTGACTGGCAAGGTCTTAGGGCACATAGAGGGCATTAGAACCAAGTTTTTCAAAGTTCCTTGGAAGCGTTTCCTGTATCAAAAGACATAGGTGTGCTGTGGTGCTGGACAAAGTGCCGTGATAGAATAAAGAAAACGGAAGGTGGCTATATAAATGAAACAAATCGGTTTTATCGGACTCGGAACAATGGGTGCGCCTATGGCCTCCAATTTACTACGTGGCGGCTTTCAGGTTACGGTATACAACCGTACGGCAGCCAAATGTAAACCTCTTGAAGCAGAAGGTGCTCAGACTGCTCTCACGCCCCGCGAAGCGGCTGAGGGTAAGGATGTTATTATTACCATGATCAGCAATGATGATTCGGTTCGTGAAGTGTTTTATGGTCAAGATGGTATTCTTGATGCTGTGAAGCCTGGTGGACTAATTATTGATTCCAGCACAATTTCACCAGGACTGGTTCGTGAAATTGCCGCTGCTGTAGAAGCTCGCGGTGGACATTTCCTAGACGCGCCAGTAACTGGAAGCAAACCAGCAGCGATTGAAGGAACCTTAGTGTTCATGGTCGGCGGTAGTGCTGAGGTCATAGAACAACATCGTGATATCTTTGATACTTTGGGTAAGAAGCTGCTACATATGGGTGATAACGGCAGCGGCGCTGTGGCCAAGCTGGCTCACAATGCTATGGTAGGTATTCATAATGTTGCCCTAGCCGAAGGGTTCGCCATTGCCGTTAAATCAGGCGTACCAGCAGACAAGTTCTTGGAACTGGTACAACTTGGTTCAGCGGGCAGCAAACAAGCTGAGCTTAAAGGACGTAAAATCATAGAAGATGATTTCAGCAATCAATTCTCCCTCGCTCTAATGCTTAAGGATTTGAAGCTTGCCTCTGCCCACAGCGATTCAACAGGCGTTCCTTCTCCTATGCTGGGCTTGGCTAAAAGCATGTTCCAAGCTGGATTCACCCAAGGTTATGGTGAAGAAGATCTCTCTGCTGTAGTGAAATGTTACGAAGAGTGGATCGGCCAAAAGATGGGTGCAAATGTATCCGATAAATAAATTCAAGAACTCAATACCTACTTCATAAGAACATTTACGACCGCTCCGCACATGATATTGCGATGCGGTCTTTTCTTTATGGACAATCCCATTGTCAAACCAAATATACGAACGTTTGTTTGTATATTTATAATACCAAATTAACTGTTTTAGTGCAAGAAAATATTGGTTGCTGTGGAGTTACTCATAACGTTGTGGCGGTGTTGGTGGGATAGTTACTAAGAAGGTCGCGAAGTACTGGTTAGTCGCAAAAAGTTACTGAATTAGTGGTGAAATGCTGGTTAGTTACTGGTTAGGCTAGTTAGTCGCTGGTGGAGTTGCTGGATAGTTGCAGAAAAGTTACTCAAGGAGTGATGAGTTGTTGGATTGTTGCAGTAAAGTTGCTCAAGGAGTGATGAGTTGTTGGATTGTTGCAGAAAAGTTACTCAAGGAGTGCTAAATAGTTGGATAGTTACTGGAGAAGTTGTTGGATAGTCACTGGATGAGCTGCTGGTTAGTTGCTGCTTAGTTACTGGAGGAGTCACTGGGTGAGCTGCTGTTTAGTTGCAAATTGGTTACCAAGATGATCGCTTGATGACTACGGTATATCCCGTATTTTCTGGAACCTCTCCCTCGCTCCAAACCTCAAGCTCCTTTAACTAAGTAACCTCTGCGGTACACAGCTATCTCTATCGGACTCAGCTGACCTTATTCGCAGTATAATCTCACATTTGGCATGCTATCGGACTCCCTAGTCACTATTGGCATAAAAAGCGCCAATTATGAGGCTATTTCCATGGAATAGTTGCACTGGTGTCCGAAAACTTGCTCAAAAGACTATAAATTTGCTAATAGCGTCATCTGGGTCCTTAAGCGGTAGGATTGGGGTTGACCCGGTACTAAATTGGTGATGATCCAGCGTTAACGTCATCTGGGTCCGTACGCAGTGGGTTGGTGCGAACCCGGCGCCTAAAGTTGGTGATGACACTGCGCCATCGGACTCAGCTGACCTTATTCGCAGTGTAATCTCACATTTGGTATGCTATCGGACTCCATAGTCGCTATTGGCATAAAAAGCGCCAATTATGGGCCTATTTCCATGGAATAGTTGCACTGGTGTCCGAAAACTTGCTCAAAAGACTATAAATTTGCTAATAGCGTCATCTGGGTCCTTAGCGGTAGGATTGGGGTTGATTCGAGGCTACATTGGTGTTGATGCAGTGTTAATGTCAGCTGGGTCCCTACGCAGTGGGTTGGTGCGGATCCGATGCTAAGCTGGTGATGACACAGCGCCTTCGGACTCAGCTGACCTTATTTGCAGCATAATCCCACATTCGGCATGCTATCGGACTCCATAGTCACTATTGGCATAAAAAGCGCCAATTATGAGGCTATTTCTATGGAATAGCTGCACTGGTGTCCGAAAACTTGCTCAAAAGACTATAAATTTGCTAATAGCGTCATCTGGGTCCGTACGCGGTGGGGATGGTTATGACTCAGTGCTAATTTAGTGATTATCCGATTCAGCTCTAACGTCATTTGAGTCCTTAAGCCTCAAAATAGAATGATGAATACATAATTGAACATCAAGCAATCACCAGCCACAACAAAAAGCAGCGATCCTCCAATAACGGGAGAACCGCTGCTTTGCTGACTTCTACGATTTTTAAAGTGTATCCGGGTCGTCTCACTCAATGAAAAAAGCTACTTATAGGACAGCCCTTAGAAAAGTCTGTTTTCTATAGAACCGGGTAAGAACAGCAATAATCAGTTACTTCAAATACTTCCAACGCAAATTTAGAGTTGCCAGGAACATTGAACGTTGACGCTCCCTTAATCTCCTGCCATACCTCAGTGCCGGGAAGCAGCACTTTAAGATCGCCGGACAGAATCTCCATAATTTCAGGACCATCTGTACCAAATTCATACACACCCGGCAGCATGATGCCTAGTGTCACCTTAGATCCATCTTGCAAAATTACCGTACGGCTGGTTACTTGTCCGCCATAATATACATTGGCTGCTTTTTCGATCGTTGCGTTGTTAAACTGACTCATTACTTGTTCTCCCCCTAATGATTATTCAGTTAATTACAGAAGTGCTTTCACACGGCTAACTACGTTCTCTACAGTAAAGCCGTATTCTTTCATAACTCTATCGCCAGGGGCGGAAGCTCCGAAAGTAGTGATGCCTAGGATATCGCCTTGGTCACCAGTGTAACGTTCCCAGCCGAAGGTTTGTGCCATTTCGATAGCAAGACGAGCTTTGACTCCTGGAAGAATTACGGAATCGCGATATTCTTTGTCTTGTTTTTCGAACAGATCCCAGCTTGGCAAGCTGATTACACGAACATCGATGCCTTCTTCTGCCAAAGCAGCTTGCGCTTTAACTGCCAACTGTACTTCAGAACCAGTTGCGATAAGTTGTGCTTGTGGAGTGCCATTTTTGGAATCAGAGACAACATAACCACCACGTTTGATGTTTTCACGAACGCCATCTACGGTTCCAGCAAGAATTGGCAAGTTTTGACGGGTCAGAACCAAAGCAACCGGATTCTCTTTGTTTTCCATAGCATAAGCCCATGCTGCAGAAGTTTCGTTAGCATCAGCCGGACGAATAACAGTTAGACCTGGGATGATACGCAGGGAAGCCAATTGTTCGATTGGTTCATGCGTAGGACCATCTTCACCAACTGCAATACTGTCATGTGTCAGTACATAGGTTACTGGCAATTTCATGATCGATGCCAAACGAATTGCTGGACGCAGGTAGTCAGTGAATACGAAGAAAGTTCCTCCGAATACTTTAAGACCAGTGTGCAGAGCAATACCGTTCATTGCAGCAGCCATACCAAACTCACGTACGCCGAAATAAATGTTGCGGCCATCATAAGATTCTGGTGTGAAAGATGTCAAACCATTCAAATGCGTCATAGTGGAGCTTTCCAAGTCAGCGGAACCACCCACTAGCTGAGGAACGCCAGCAGTCAGACCGTTAAGCGCACTACCGGAAGCGACACGAGTCGATACTGCTTTATCTTCAGTAGTGTAAGTTGGAAGGTTAGCATCCCAGCCTTCTGGAAGATCGCCATTGATTACTGTTTCGAATTGTGCAGCCAGCTCTGGATATGCTTTTTTGTAAGCTGCAAATTTATCGTCCCAAGCTTTGTTAGCTGCGATTCCGTTTTTCTTCACTTCTGCAAAATGTGCACGAACTTCGTCAGGCACATAGAAATCTTCTTCGTATACCCATTTGTAGAAATCTTTGGTCAGCTTAGCTTCTTCTGCTCCAAGTGGAGAACCGTGAGTACCGCCATGGCCGCCTTTACCTTGTTTGTTAGGGCTACCATAACCAATAACTGTTTTCACTTCGATCAAAGTCGGTTTGCTAGTCTCAGCTTGCGCCTCAGCAATAGCTTTTTCAATAGCCGGAAGGTCATTTCCGTCTTCTACACGCAGAACTTGCCAACCATAAGCATCAAAACGTTGAGCTACATTTTCGGAGAAAGAAAGATTCAATTTACCATCAAGGGAAATATCATTTGAATCATACAATACAACCAATTTTCCGAGTTTCAAATGACCCGCAAGAGAAGCGGACTCAGAAGAGATCCCTTCCATAAGGTCACCATCACCACAAATAGCATAAGTATAGTGGTCAACTACGTTATGTCCTTCTTTGTTGTAGGTTGCGCCCAATTGAGCTTCGGCCATAGCCATACCAACGGCCATACCAATACCTTGTCCAAGCGGACCTGTAGTTGCATCAACACCAGCTGTGTGACCAACTTCCGGGTGACCAGGAGTCAAGCTACCCCATTGACGGAATTGTTTCAATTCTTCCATAGGAAGATCATAGCCGCTAAGGTGCAGCAAGCTGTACAGAAGCATGGAACCATGTCCAGCGGACAATACAAAACGATCACGGTTTACCCATGTTGGATGATCAGGGTTATGATTCATTGTTTTTGCAAACAGTTGGTAGCCCATTGGTGCAGAACCCATTGGCATACCTGGATGGCCGGAATTCGCTTTTTCGATAGCATCAATAGCCAACGTACGAATTGTTGTGATAGACAGGTTATCTACTGTTGAGTTTTCTTCCTTCTGGATCGCTTGTTCTTGTTCACTCATTTAATAGTTCCTCCTCTGAAATCTCAAGAATGTCATTTTGACTCTTATTGTATCACTAGTGTGGAAGCAATTCCAATTGTTTTTAAAAACTCTTTGTTTGACAGCTTATGTTTTGCAATATCTACGCATTTATATACGCAAAAGTAACTATGTCATGAGACGGGTTTTTACTTAGCCTATGGTCTAGTTTTCTATTGCGACTAAAGTTTGTTTTACAATGCTCGAATATAAAGTAAGATGGAGTTACTCAAGTAAAATTTTCATTCATTATCCAATATCTCCAAGTGGAAAGGAATTCTGAACATGACTTCGAAAAAGGATGTTTATATTGTGCTTACCGGTACAGGTACAGCCTTCAGTGGTTTCATTAAGTGGTTTACAAAAGCTGATCTGAACCATGCTTCGATCGCCTTTGATAGTGAACTACGTGAGGTGTACAGCTTCGGAAGAAAAAAAATGCACAATCCATTCGTCGCGGGTCTGATTCAAGAAAATTTCATTCACCCTTTTTATAGCAGCGCAAATTGCTCTATTTATCAGTTACGTGTTAGTGCCACGGAATACGATGCCATGTACAATCATGTCCAAGGGATGATGAAAAATCAGGAACGTTATAAATACCATCTTTTAGGCCTGATCGGCGTACTTCTAAATGTTAAAATAGATCGAGAGAACGCTTATTTCTGCTCTCATTTTGTTGCTTCCTTATTTGAAAATACCGCAGTTCAGCCTGTGAATAAGCCTTCCTGCTTTGTTACCCCGGAGGATTTCGCTCTTTCACTCTGTTCCCATAAAATATTCAGCGGCAAGTTATCCTATTATGTGCGTAGAGCTCAAAGAGCCTCTGCGCGTTCGACGAATATACCTTTACATACACCTTCCGTTGCGACAAGAATGATGAGAATGAATGAAGAACGGACTGAAGGAGTTATATAAGTTGTTGCTCGTAAAAAAGGGCTATGCGGATCGTATTTCCGCGTAGCCCTTTTTAGATGAAAAAAGGATAAAGTCGTAGATGTATCATTACTTCACACGATGGTTCCGAAAATATTCGGACCAATCGCCAGCGATCACAACAGTAACTGTATCTATTTTGGTATTGTACTCATTCTTAGCTGTGAAGGTAAATTTCACTGGACCATCGGGAAGTTTCACAAATGCTGGATCATATAATTCGCCTGTCCACAAGGTTTTGTCACTGTTCGTTGGATTTAGTTGCGTAGAATAACCTCCCGTCATCGTTACCTCAACAGTATCAGGTAGACCGGTTGCTATCCCTTGCAATATAAATCGCTCACCTGCCCAAAACACATTGTAGCCTCTTGGACTCTCCTCATTACCGCTCTTGTTCAAATTGTAGCCTTTACGGTTGTTATTCCATTCCTCTGTGTGCTGGACCCCACCTTTAATACTCAGCAGATTAACCATGAAATATTTACGCGCTGAGATATTACTCCAGTTATAACCATCAAAAGCTTCCACTTCCACGGCATATTTTTCGTTCTCAACCAATATTCCCGCGGGCACTTGCCACTGTTTGGCACTTGAATTTTGTTCGCCAGATTGAACCTTAACCATCCCTGTCGCCATGTTGATAATTTGTACCTTATACCGCTGTTGTTCATCTCCATCCTCATCTTGATAATCCCACTTGATGATTGGTGTAAGCGTACTTGCGATCATGGGCTTACTTGAGTCAGTACTTGTTGGGTACGTTATCGTTACGGTCGGTTTACGGTTGGCTACAGTGATACTCAGAGATAGCTCTCGATACAGTCCTAGAGAATCCGTAACGGTTTGTTTCAAGGTAAAGACGCCATTTGAGGTGAATTTCTTCGTAAATTCAGCTTGAGTACTAGCCAATCCTTCCGTCCCGTTAGATGATTTCAAATCATACTTATGGCTGATCGTATCTCCTTTTGGAAGGTCTGGATCCGTCGCTTTGCTCTTGATATTTAGAAGATCCGTGCGATAAATCGGCTCTTTGGCAGCATCTCTGCCTGTATCCGTGATAAGTGTGAATCCGGGCTGCGGCGGATTGTCGATGATAAACGTTTTTTCGTTAGATATTTCTGACCAGCTTAATTTGGAATAAGCCCGCCCATATACGGTGAAGTATTCAAATCGATTAAATGTATGGTTAGGGAGTTGATACTGCCGCAGCTGACCTGTGGTGTCAAGGTTTTCAACTGTCTTAACTAAGAGTCCGTCTTTCGAAAAAAATTCTAAACGGTACTTCTCCTGCGGATCACTCTCTGGGTCTGTATAATTCCATTTAATTAATGGATCTCCTTGTATTTCGGCATCTATAACGGATGGATTGGTTACGGTTCCCGCCGGGGTTATCAATGTCATTGAGGGCGCTAGATTTTTAGTAACACTCACCTTCAACGTAGCTATATTAGACTTATCACCGATCTGATCGATAACCCAGTGTTCCAATGTATAGATACCGGACTCAGGAAAATTAACATCAATACTAGGAGTTCGAAGCCATTGCGTAATGCCATCACTATCCGTTACTTTCCAGAAGTATTGCAGACTAGCGATGTCGGAGGGATCTCCATCCTCATCAAAAGATGTATATTGTCGGGTATCATATTGGAATACTGCCGATGGACCATTAATAGCAGCTGTTGGAACATGATTTTTAACAGTAAATACGCGTGTTGCATTGGAACTTAAAGCTCCAATACTTGAGGGATTAGGTACATCTGTTGCCTTAAGGCGCATTTCCCATCCTTCTGATATAGCCTGCTGCGGTGAAATTCCGTTTCCAGCAATAAGATCTCGTATCGTCAAAGATTGGTTGCGGTTACTGCCAGCATAATAATAAGGACTATTGCTGAGTTTGGCGTACCATAAATAAGCAAGCGAATCTCCATCTTCATCAGGCTCTGGTGTTAGATTATCCATTGTAATTACAGTGTCTCGATATACTTCAGCTTGCATGTTAAATGCTGCTGCGGGTGGGTGATTAATCACTTGGACATTTTGGCGATACCAATCTGACCATAAACCTCGGTTGTCATGCACTTGTAAACTAATTTGATAATTACCGATCCCAAAAGCTGCGATATTAGGTGGCGTTGTAGCTCCACCCCAATGCTCCCAAACTTTGTTCCAACCGTCTTTGATAACCGTCCAGTAATACACATCTAATGGATCATTATCCGGATCAAACGATTTGTCTGTTATGGTAGTAGCTTTACGATAGGAAACAATATTAGGATCAACACTAAATAACGCTACGGGAGGTAGATTACCTGCAGCCCCCACCGTCCTTACACACCAGTCGCTCCAGACCCCCAACCCATTTTCGCCATCGACATCACGTACTCTAAGGCGTATGTCATATTGTACAGAACTCGGTAATTGAGCTGGCGGTTGACCATCTGTCCATATTTCAGAATCAGTTTTTTTATACTGCCATTGCCAAGCTATAAGTCCCTTATTAACAGCCGTGATGTGGTCCAAATCGTAGGAACTATCTGTTAGCAGAAGAGATCCCCACGCCAGTTTGGCAGCAAACAATGCAATTGGCTTTCGATGAACATGATAGGTCATTGAAGATAAATTATCTCGGCTCCATAAACGATAGACATCGAATCTGTCATCGTTTTTAGGATTATCTCGTGCTTGAAAGGTTGCGTTATAGAGTCCGCTATATGGAAAGGAGGTATACCTTTCTGAACGCCATAACCCACTATCCGAAATGATACCCATCGAATTATCGAAGAAATACGGGTTATGGTCGTATCTATAGCGTTCTTGATATTTAGAATCTCCTTCATAGTCCTTGTATGTGGTTGATAAGTCTATAGGAGTGTTAATCAATATAAAGGATTTATTCCTAAGCCTATAGGATACATTAACGACCAACGATTTCTCATCCTTATAATTATAGGGATCCACAACCTTGATAATGATATTGTGTCGTCCGGGAGGAATTCCGTCTGCCAAAACATCTATTGGGATGGAAAACCATTTATTATTCAGTGCCTGTTGGACATTGACTTGTTTATAGAACACATTAGGAATTTCAGCACTAACGACTAGATCATTATTGTCCACATCTCGAACATATCCTTCGATATTCATACCACTGAATCCTGGCTCATTCAGTAGCTGCTGCTCGCTTGGTGTAGTCACTGTGAGCGTAGGTGCTGAATTTATTACTAGAGGTATGTTATCCCAATCATAATATACGTTGTTATGCCAACCATTCATCCATTCGTTAGGTTGGTGTTGCGCATCACTTGCTCTTAGTGCGACTTTAAGGGCTTTTGGAATGCCATACTTCGCTGGATAAGCATAACTTTCATAAAAAGCGGTTGTATTTCTATCAAGGTTAAACTGAAGACTATCCGAACTTTTCACAGGTGGCATTTCTTCAATTCTCCATGAGGCATCAGTAGCATAATCAGTATTACCACTTCCATCTGTCCTGTACATATAACTGTAAATATTAAGAAATCTAGTACGCTGCGTATCATAGTACCAATTAATATCCCCTGATGTTAAAACTACAGGCGCATCAGGTACATAATCGTAGCGCAGTATTCTTGTTGTTAGATCAAAAGTAATATTGGTTAGGGTAATAGCAGGCATATTCAAACTTAAAGATCCTATATTCCCCATAGCTGGCTCCCAAGGAGTTGTTTTATTAAATCCTTCAAGACGGATATCCATAAAATTGATGATATTTGGGTCACCTGTCGCCTCTACCTTTGCACTCCCCGAATAAAATTCAGGGAATGAAAGAAGTAGTAATACAAGGGCCATAAACGTTGAAATTGTTTTTTTTAATTTCTGCATCTCTAATCCTCTCTACCATGACCAATCGACATCAGGTGCCTGATTTTTAACCGTGAAGATCCGTTCGATCACATTTTGTGTAACTTCTGAATCTATGGATTGCCGATCAGCCTGCGTCACAAACTCCTCGATGGTCGGCTGGCCAAACTCTTCAAATACAGTTAGTCTTACTTCGTATTTTCCGACTTCCTTTACCTTGAGATTCAAACGATCTAAATTCTGATTATTAAAAATAACCCATGGTTCACCCGAAAAATTTCCGTTGTTATCAGAATCGTAGCGGTATTCCCAAAGCCTTCGAGCCACCATATCTTGGTCTGGTGAGTACGACATATCATCTATTGATAGGGTCGCTTGATTACCATCTGAAGGATTGCGATACACTGTTCCAGCCATCGTAAAGTATGCAAAAGGCTTCTGGTCTGGAGCTATGTCAAAAGTTGTTTCGTTTCTCGCAGTTAGCCCTAATGTATTCTCCACATAAATGGTTGCTTTATATTTCCCTGGCTTCTTGAATAGCACATCTTTGCTATATACTCCGTTCAGCGATCCGCTATATTTAATATCAGAATTCGTTCCACCTGATACGGCTGTGATCGTGAATTTAGTCTTAGCATCTATTAATGGGTAGTGGGTCGGGCTACTAACGTAACTTTGTATGATAACCTTTCGATTTTGCTTTAATGTACCATCTACCCTGATAGATGCATCTGGTTTTGGCTCAATGACATTAACCTCAGTACTAGTACTTCCAGTCATTTTGTCGTCGTCCATTACAGTCAAAGCAAGTGTTTGTTCCCCCAAATGGTCTTTATCATACCAAAGCGTTCCCCTTGGCAAAGTGCTCAATTCTCCCTTAGCATTAGGCGTATCCCAAAAGTAATCCGTAATATAACCATCGGGGTCATACGACCCTGCTGCACTGGCTACAAACTCTTGTCCTGCTTTTACAGTTTTGGGTGCATTTATAAGAGCTACTGGAGGTTTTAACTCTCTTGGTAGTTCTGGCGGTGATGTCGGACCTGGAAAACCTCCTCCCGGAGGATCTGAAGTTGTATACACTCCTGCTTTGACTGTAAAAGATTCTTTTAACAAGTCGAACTTACTTCTTTTGGTCACGACTTCATTCTTAAATCTCACTACTATACTTAGTTCGTACTCTTGACTATAGTTACTTTTACCTGCCACTTTCTCCTTCGGAATTTCAAACTTGAAAGTTTCGTTTGCCGTTAGAGTTTTGCTATACACCTTTTTTGTCTGGAGTGAACTGTCATTACCTTTCTCTTTGGCATAAAAAATCCATTCTGAAATGTTCGAAGTATCTTTATAGGATAGAAGTTCACCTTTCAAAGCGATTTTAACTGGTACATTCTTATTATCAAACTTAATTGGGTTTGGATTAGGTTGTTCTAGAATTGCGGAACCTGTGAGTGTAGCTTCATCTGGGAGACCGTATTCAAAGCTGACTGTTCCCCCGTAGCTGTAGGTGGTTACTTTGGCGTCAGCCTTATAATAATAATGTGTGTAAGCATAATATTTCCGACCTTCTGCTTTTCCAGTTAAACCCGTATTATCTTCAGGGTCCCAAGGTACCCCTGCAGGAATCATATAGTTCAAAATAATTCTTCCATTTTTAAACTTTGGATCTTGAGCATAAGAAGATTTCTTAACAACATAAGATTTTATAGTAGATTGAATAATATCTTGAGAATCAATAACTTCCGTCTTCGATCCGTTATACCACTTTAGGTATTCATTTTTTTGAAAAGGTCCTGCAGTTACTACCGTTGTTGGTGGATTCTTAGAGGGATAACCATCTGCAGCAGCTACGTCTTTTGTCTTCATTTGATCTTTGTATTCATCGTACTCGTTGATTTGCCATCTTCTACCGTCTGAGTATAACCATATTGAATTGTATATTTCAGACTCATAAAGCGACTCAAAAGAAGCTCTATAACCCTGAACCTCTTTTATATACTTTTGATTAGATACTCCCTTTAATGTAACCTTAATTTTCCCATTCTCAAGAGAAAGGTTGGTTTTTTCGTTAGATCCACTATATTTAAAAGTACCTGTCTTAACTGATGAACTAGATACTCCACTAGGAAGTTCCAGATAAAAGTCCTTAGCAGCATTGCTTGATCCTTGCAATCCTGTAGTAATAGGAACAGCAACCGAGATCAATTTCATCTCAGCTGCTTCTACTGAAATGGTTGTCATTAGGGAAGTGAGTAGCATAATGCATAGACATGAGATGATTATTTTTTTCATTCCTACTCTACTCCTGTGAGTTGACTACAAATTTCTCGTCAAATTCACCGCCATAGAACAAACGAATAACAAAGTATCTAAAGTCTTCCTCATACAAATAAGCTTGGTAAGTACTTAATTGCTCACCTGGCTTAATGGTGTAGTAATAAAAGGCTTCCTTACTATTTAATTTTTTCACATTAGCTTTGGGCCAAATTGTATCTAATTGAGATTTACCCTGTAAACTTAACGTCCATAATTTCTCACGATCATTCAATGATCTTTTCACAGTGTTTTTGCTGTTATTCTTAATAGTAATTTTAGTCCAAATAAAATACTTTGGGTTACTAACAAGCCCTCCAAAAGAATCATAATCATATTTCTTCACTAGATTTTGTGCATCTTTTGACTTGAAATCATAAATCATAAACTTCTCAAGCGTATAGCTAAGCCCACCTGCCGTAACCGTAACCGGCAACTCCAAATCCTTTTTCAAACCATATTTACTTAAGTTATCCCTCATAATAGGTACTGGTGTAGCAGTAGGTTTTGCTGTAGCTGTTGGTGTAGCCGTGGCTACTGGTGTAACCGCTGCTGCGTTAGTAATCACGTTCTGCCCCAATACCATGCTAAATAACATTGTCGTAGTCAAAGCTGCCCTTACAATGGTCTTCTTCATCACTGAATCTCTCCCTTTTCTTTAATTGGCTTTTTATTACTTATTGAACTTATACTCCTGAACTGCTGGTACCCTGATGGGCTGTTGTGTTTTGGATCTGGAGATCAGAACCGGGTGCTCCGTCTCAATGACGGCAATAACCGAAGGACCTGCGATGTATTTGGTTATGCCATATTCGCTATCCTCGTATAAAAGTGGAAAAGTCACGCCATCGGAATCGTCAATAATATCGAATTTCACAATTTTCACTTGTGTCTTAAAACGACTGCCCCCTTGGGGGGAAAGGCCGCTATCAAGGCCTAGATTGTTCTGTAGGGTTTGCTGAAAAGTATCGTACGCATCTTCGGGATCTATAATCAGACGACCACGAGTCAATTCGGTCTCATCTAATTCCTGTGCGGCATCGTGAACAGCGATATTATTTGCGTCTTTTAACATGCTGCGCAGCTGGTCCCACTCCTGATTCTGGATCTGAAAGAACCAGGAGTAGATAAAGATCAGTAGGACAAATGCCAGCTTAATAATGTAATCCATAAATTACGCTCATCCCTTAGTCAATCGAGATACTCACTCATAATTGATCCATGCCCATAATATCGAGTCGGCTGCGAAACCGTAGAAAAATTATAAGGAAACAGATTTATCCGCGGCGCGGTTACATACACATCAATTCGTTGCTTTCGCTCTTGAACGGTGTCTGTACTGCTAGTAATTTCTATCGAAGCTTCAGCAAATCCAATCGCCTTCAGATTTGAAATTACTTCATTCCGCATAGAAGCTGTAACCATCCCCTCTGTTGCTGCTTTTTGTGTGATATAGGACGTATTAGCTTTGACCTGTAAATCTAGCAGATAATCTATGTAGGAGAAGATAGGCTGCAGGATAATAAACAGGACTAGCCACATGAACAATGCCCGGAGGACGGTCTCCTTCATTAGACACGCCTCCTTCTAATACTGTTCCACTTGCTTAGTATGTGAGATGATATCGTCCTGACTGCTGCCGATCATATGCGTAGCTACCGTGACAAACATCCCCGCAATTACAAAGCCAATGGCCAAAAACATAGCGACGGAAATAGAGTCTTTTTTCATCTGACTTATACCGAAACGTGAGTCATGGACATAGTTAGTGCAGTCTGGCTGGAATCCAGCGGTTGAGTTAGAGATACCCCCGGGATCGTCGGTCTATTATCATCGGCAGCATTAATCACGTCACGCACCAGAGGAATCAAAATGGCAATTACGATGGCCACACACAAAAAACCGATAGCGATAAACAAACCTGTAGAAATAGCATCTTTTTTCATTGTTAATTTCTCCCTTTTTATTTTAGGTTTTAAAAATAAGGTTGAATATACAATTTTTCACTGGAACATGCCGACTCCATTAAAATTTCCTTTGATTAGCAAAATGTACTGCATCGCCATCGCAACGATCATCAAAAAAGTAGCAATCGATGGAATAACATTAATAATCGTCGATAGATCACCGATGAATGACCATTTTTTTAAATACTGATCGCTGGAGATTTTGGAGATAATCTTGCCTTGTTCACGCAAATAGTTTGCAGCTTCCGTGTCATCATCCATACCTTCTGTAGCCAGTAAAATGGACCGGATGTCATTAATAAAGTGATGGTTATCCGGAAATTTGGCACAAAACCATTCAATCGCCCCCTCCACACCCTCATCTACTGCCCGTTCTGACAGCTCATACAAGTCCTGACGTATATATTGAAAATGTCCCGCTGTACTCCCACAAAAAGCACCAAACTGCACATATCCGCGCTTACGTAGGCGATTATTCTCATAGAGGCGAATGAAGGAGATCAACTCGCCATCTTTTTGAATATTCGTCTTTTGGTGAAGCCACGCCAACACCCAACCAAGCGGAAGATAACGCATCGGACTGCTGATTACGAGAATAAGTAGAGCAATTAGAGGGTCATAGAATGAAAAAGGAACAGATCGGATGAAATTGCTGACGACTTGGCTAATTAAATAGATGATTGCCGCTGAATAACGAAATAGCGTAACTTTTCGAGCTGAAATTGATAAACCACATTCATTCAATAATTGCTGAAATCTATCACTCTGCACGCGTTCACCCAGCGCATTCCACCGTATGCCCAGTCGGACAAGATATCGTTCCTGCTTACAGCTGCTGCTCACAAACACAAGTAATGCGATATACACGATCCCGATCACTGTAATTAGTAGTAATAATCTATCCATAGTTCATCACCTTAGTGGTAGTCCAGTTTGGGCCTGGCAAGAATAGTACTGATCACAAAAGAGATAAAAAGGCCGGAGACGATCACCATCAAAAAGGAAAGGCCTACCTTAGTTTCGAACTGCAGTTGAAAATAGACATCGGGCTTCAGCATATACATAAAGGTTCCAACCGTAGATACCAGCACCAGAAGATTCCCATATAAGCCAAGGCTGATCGCATCTCTACTTCCTGCTTTTACAGTCAAAATCGTCTCTCTCTGCTGCTCCATAGAACGATTCAACAGCATTAGCGAGCTTTTTAAATAACGGGTTCCCTCCTTCTCGGCATAGAGCAAATCTGATATAAACTCTAAAGCGAAGGTGGTGCCAATCGCGCTGGAGAATCTCCCTGCCTCCTCAACAAGCTCCTTCTCATTACTGTAATTAGAAAATGCGGCACCTAGCAGCTTCAGAGGGCTCTTTAGTACATTTTTATCCGTAAGAAAATCCGCTGTCCGATCAAGGATCGAATCTACCGACAAATGTGTGAATTTGGTGGAGATTTTGACTACATCGAGGAGATCGTAGCTTCCATGTACCTTCCGCTGTGCATAGATGTATCTCATACGAAAATAAGGAATCGTCGCAGATATTACAGCTATAAAAAGCGGAAATCTCCACGCCCCCTGAATCGGCTGTCCCTCATTAAAAGTAATCCCCTCCAAAAAAGGATTGTTAAAACGCAACCTACCAGGGAGCTCACTAAGCGTCAGTAGTCCTGATAAGAAAACCGCAATAAACAAAATGGCTGTACGCATAACAAAACGCATAACGCTAATGCCCGGTTCATACTTCCGGTGTACGAAATAGAGAAGCTTGTCCAGATGGCGGTAGAGCCACAGCCTTTTTTTAACCGAGCTGACTCTTTTGCCAAAAATACTCATCTTATGTTTAATTCGAAAATCCACTTTCTGGACTACCTGCCGTAAATGCCTTTCGATGAGCAGTTTGGTGAGTAACCACAGTCCCCACGCAATCCATAAATGAAGGACAAAACGAAAAATATACAATAGTAAATCCATAGCTGCACCTCCTCACTCATTAAGTACTATCTTAGATTTCAAGCTTTCTTTAAGCGGCTGATCCATCGGCTTTGTTGAAGCAAGTCGTCCCAGCTCTTTTTGGACAATCTGCGTAGCCTGCGCATTTTTCTTAGTCATTTTCAGCATCAGATTTTTCGTCAGCTTGTCATTGTAAGACCAACACATTTCCTGCGGCTCCCAGCGCATAAGATCATTAGCAAACACTGAATTTCTATCCTCTTCGTAAAAGATTTCTGATATTCGCGCCAGCCGCTTCTTCCCGTTCGGAACACTCTCCAAAATAAACACTAGCTCGCATGATTTCAGCGCAGAGATCAAATGCCCCTTAAGACTCCCGCCAATTCTTGTCGACACAGCAAACGCACCTTGATAAGGAATGTCCTCCGAATCCACGGTGTGGAAGGTTCCGGTAATCCCGTCGTATCCTTTTTCCCCACTCCACAAATAAAATTCCCACTCGTTATAACGCATCTCTGTCGTAGTATATTTTCATTTCATCCATTATTTATTTTATTTTCATCGTATTAATTGCACATTTCATTCGCAGATTTTGCAGATTTTAATTCTCAGTCCAGATAAAAATAATATCGTTGTGGGGAAACTGTGGGGAATAAGAAATAAAAAGAACCGGCTTTATTCAGCCGGTTCAATGCCCCATATTTCAAGAAAATTTATTTTGTGCAATCCTTGATTTTCAGTCTGAACATGAACCCTACGGGTTGCTGCATCCAGCTTCACAATTTTCCCCGTCACTTCACCCATCCTGAACACAGTCAGTGTGTTCGTGCTCTTGCTATTCAACGCTTCCTGGAGACTCTCGCCCAATTCTTCTAAACCAAATTCATCATGTTTAGGTAGCATTGAATAATTCCATTTTGCATGAATTGTCATTTCACATCACCCTTTCGAACGTTTGTTCCTGTATTATACACGAATAAACGTTCGCATATCAATAGTTTCGAAGTTTAATGGGCCGGAACAACGGGTAAGGAAATTTTTCCTAAGCAGCAAAAGAGCCATCCAGGTTATCCCTGCGGCGGCTCTGCTATATGCTCCAATATATCTCCTACGCTTACGCCCAGGAACGTACATAGCTTGTCCAATGTGTCCAAATCAACGCGCTTAGAAGTGTCGTGATACAGCCCGGATACGGTATTGATCGCCAAGCCCGTTCCACGGACCACATCCCTTACTTTCAGCCGCTGCCGCCCTAATATCTCGCTCAAGTTATTTTTGATCATGTACAAACCTCCTTGAAATGAATATACACTAAATAATCCAAAGTATCAACAAGTTAATATTTTGTGTTGACTTGTGTATTATGAAGTGGTATATTTATATCAGGAAGTTGATACAAACCACTTCCGGAAAGGAGAGAAAACATGAAAGATTGGGTACAGCTCCTTACAGCAATAATCCAGCTCATTACCGCAACATTGCTGCTCAAGGACAAAAAGAAAGGAACCAAAAAACGCAGCCACCGCGGCAAACGTAAATAGGTTCCCGGAGAGTAAGGGTAGTGGCCCTTACTCTCCACCCAATCATAACAAAATGGCAATCGGAATGCCAATACAATAAACAGGAGGAATTAGTCATGCTGAATGTAATCACCTGGATTGTGATCGTGGCCGCACTGGTCCTGTCGATCGCCGCACTGTTTAAGTCTCGGGGGCGGCGCTAATGCAGCCCGCACACCTGAGACTCGCGGAGCTGTATCATCTGCACAAAGCCAGAGGGCTTACAGACGCTGAAGCCTTGGAACTGTGGCAATGTCTACAGGTCAATGCTCAATACTGCTGGGATTCCCTTATGCTGCGGCAGCTCACCAATTTGGCGGTGACTACACGGGACGACGATTGGTTCAGGGAGATAGGACGTCGTGAGGAAGCCCTACGGCTGACAGGGAGGGCGCCCACGTTATGAAATGGGAAGACTTGAAGCCTGGTATGTCGGTGCGGATCGCCAAGGGACACGGCAGTGGATACGGCGGACGGCGAGGGCGGATATTGGCAGTTGGCACGTTTGAAGGAAGCTTGAAGCGCATCGGCGCGCTGGTGGACATTGCAGAACCGCTTCTCGTGGTTATCGAGCCTGAAGCGCTGGAGGAAATGCCGGAGGATCAGTTGCCGCCCGGTTGGGAAGAGTTTGAAGTATAACAAAAAAGCCCTACCAACCATTTATAGGTTAGTAGGGCTTTTACGATTACACTTTATATGGGGCTATTTATTTCTTGGCAACAATAAACGACAGCCAGGCAAGCTCCGATGTCGTCAATGTCTTTTTGTCGATCTTAGTTAACCAAGATGTGTCCGAGATCGTACCAGCTGTCAGGAGCGCCTTAACTTGAGTGCTTAGCATTGTCCATTGATAATTAGTCAGTTCCAAAGTGTCATCCTCCTTGGTATTTTCGGATTCTTTGATTGATACGTCTGCTTTATTGAACAGATCGAGCTCCGCCTTACGCCGTCTTACTAGACCAGCCAAAACATTACCGCCGCCTTTGTTGTACTTAGAAATGTTCTGAGCGATCTCTGTTATCGTCCGCCCTACGCAAAGTTTTTTAAGGCTGCCGTTACCACAGTTGTAGCAAAAACTTGTAAGTGCATCAAATTGATTTTGATTGATCCATGATGTAACCGGCACATAGACCGGATCATTAACATATGCCTCGTACTTTGCCAAATCAGATACAAACATGCTGTCAGCCTGTGCCTGAGTGATGGTCATGCCCTCTTTCACATCCGAACCATAATGCCCCCAACCGATGGTCCAATATTGTTCGGTCGGAACCGGCTTGTACGCTTTCAATCGGCAGCCCTCAAAAGACTTGATAAGGGAAATTCCCACTTGCGAAATTTTGCGTCCCATTACTCATCACCCACTTTACGAGACTGCTTGACCAGTTGGTTACCATATACAGCTACAGCACCACATAGGATGCCTTGTATAAAGCTTGTAATGACAAACCCTAACATTAGTACTGCAAATACAATGGCCATTAGCGTAACGATGTATACAATACTCCAATCTGGCACCTTCGGCGTTTTTTTCAGAACATAGCCTATGATCCAACAAGCCACAACAACAGCCATTAATTCGGGATTAATAAACTCCATAACTGCATTCCATTCCATTACAAATCACCTCTTCTATTTTCTTCAAATCGGTCAAGCCGCTTGTGATACGACTTAGAAGCTTCTTCAATACGAGTCACACGCTCTGAAAGTAAATCAAATCTCTGCCCCTGTGCTCGCTGCTCTAACCGCATATCATCGACGCCCCGCTTGATATACTCAACGTCAGTACGAAGTGACGCACCATTACCAGCCTCTTGTGCAACATCCTTTTTAAATGCTTGGGTTTTCCCCATCCAGCCCAAGACAATCCCACTTACTGCCGCAATCATTGCTACGATTGTTGTAGGCTCCACACCCGTTTCCCCCTCAATATAAATAGCCCTCGGGGATCCGAGGGCTCAATAAAAGCGCCGCATTGGGCGCCAACATTATCTATTCTTCTTCAGATAGGAATTCAAGTCCACTATCAACCAGAATTTCTTTTACTCCTGGTCTCAAAGTCGATGGAACCTCAATATATTTGGTCTTACCTAAGATTACGCGCTGCGCAAAAAACATAGCCATCATGATGTCACCCCCTTTCCTCTTTGACATGAACCAGTAAAAAATGCGCGCTATCATTGGTATATCTGCATTGCCATCTCAGCAATGATATCCTCAATAAAATCGGCACGTTCAGTTATTGCGTTGTTCTGAGCTTTTAAGAGCATATTTTCTTTTTTTAGCATCTCAATTTCTGAGAGTTCTCCGGGCTTCGTCAACTCCGCAATCTCTTCTGGTGTTAAGCCTTCGACCCAAAGGTTATCTGGCATCATAGGTGGCATATAGATAGGCTGCTCGCCTTGTTCTTCGCCTTCTGCATAACTCTCCCGCCAATCGTGTAGCTCGTCGGCATAGTCGCTCTGTGCCTCTAGTACAGCGTCCTGATATGCTTCCCATGCTAATAGATCAAATCGAGGATGATACAATCCTGTGGGCATCGGAACACCTACAAGATAACCGATGATCTCTCTTGGCTGTTCTGGTTCTTCTGGCGTGTCCGGTTCATCTTCGATCTCTTCATCTCCCGGCAGCTCAGGAGCTTCTTCCTGCACTGGCTGGGCATAAATAGGGACGACCCCTATTAAAGAGTCGTCCGGTTCTACATCTTCTATATACAGTCCGTTTAGGTCTACTTTCGATACTGCTTTTCTCATGATATCGCCTCCTTTAATCTAACGGAAACCGTAGACCATCAAATATAATATTTTGTTTTGCGTTGACCTCTGTTGTTATATCTCCATTTACACCTACTGACACTGCGCTCGACGTTGGATCTACTTTTGATGTCCATGAGGATGTAAGCATTCTAGTGATTCGCACAGGTCGAAACTGCGTCGGCAAATTAAAAATCTTTGTACCCGCTGGTACGTCAGTAATGTTGTAATATACGTACCCACGAAATTCAATAAATCCTTTATTCACGCGATAAGCTAAATCGAAGGCAGTAAATCCGCTTAGCACTGCGGACGGTGTAATCCAAGGCCCTGCATCCTTCTCCGCTTTCTTGGCAGCTAACACACTAACGGTTGAGCTTATCTCTGTCACTGCATCTGTTAAATCATGAATTTGCATCTTCTCAGTGGCGGCGTACGCTCCTGATACCGAAGGTACTGGTGATTTATCTAGTTTGATGTAAGAGACGCTGTAGGAAGTAGCTGTATCGTAATTATCCGTCCATGCATAACGTGTACCGTCTGCTAACTTATCAATATTCCAAAAATCAGGCAGACTGTTTTTAAAAACTTGTTTAATTTCGGAGGCGCGTTTTTTCAGGCTAGAATCTCCACCATTGCCTGCGTCATTGAGTCCAATGTAGTACACGTCTGATAAAGCATTTTTCTTTGGTCTCGCAGGCTCCCTCGATATATAACCACTGCCTAGCTCGATAAAGTTATCGCCTTCGAGCAGAGAAAGAGCGCCATCCTCTTGTACCGTCTCCGTGGTCGGTGTTGCTAGACGGTATAGAAGTTGATACGGTGTCCAGCCCGAAGGTATTGTTGTTGGCAATACTCCTACCGGATTGCCAGCACTCAAAATCTCGACCCATCCTTTTGTTTGTCCGGCCGTACCGTTATATGGATTTGTAGCCACTCCGCTAGCGCCATTGTACATCCGCCAGCCATTAAAATAAGCCTTAATTTCGTCAGATGTAGGAGTGTAGGAGTCCCCCCAACCGGAATCTGTGATGGCAATAGTAATGTATAATACGCCATTGTAAAGCGTTGATTGATCAGCAGCTGAATAAACACCCGCTGAAGGATATAAAGGGTATCCGTTATACTTAGTCACTCGTTCTGATGCGTTTATGCCACTAGAAGTTGGTAAAATAACGCGTACACGTTTGAAACCTGTATAATTCGTATCGAATAACCACGACCAGTCACCCACAAGATTGGATTTACGCCATAACCTCGTCACCTCATACCGCCCATTAACCTCACGCAGTATATCCGGATCGCTGCCGTCATTTGGGTTAGCGTGTAACTCTACTCCACCAAAAGAGATAGGAGAGTCTTCGCGGGGCTGAAACGGTGTGGCGACGTTGCCGAGTTCGAGTTGCCAGTTTTTGAACCTATATACTCCATTGATTTCATTGGACAAATACACTCTAATTTTAATCGCATTAGCTGGGGCAGGGCCTATATTAATACTACCGCCAGTCATGGGCAAAAATGATTGCATAATATTTTGACCATCGCTGCCAAAAAATCCGCCATCAGCGTAGGCGCCTGCATCTACGGTATCCATGCTAAAAGTATATTTTTGTCCAGGTATAACCGGAAAATCAATGTAGGAAGTGTTGTATATGCCTTGTGCCGTAAGCGTCATATCATATGGCCCGTTCATCTTTGCGTTGGCGTGCAAACTATCCGGCACGCTTGGCAGCAAATTACGTCCATACCGTCTAACCCATAACCCATCTACTCCATTAATACCAGGAGGTACATAAGGCAATAGAGCATCAATAGCAGCACCTGTGATCGTGGTTCCGATGGCTGCATAGTCTGTTGCGGATACGGCGTATAGGCGTAATTCATCGTAATATACCGTGCTTGCTCCCGCGCTTCCATAACCAACTACAATCCTCAACCCATTGCCAACCAAAGAATTGTTTACTGGTAATTTAAGAGGTACAAACTGCCAACTACCAACAATACTTGTGTTTGGAGAGGTTGAGTATCTTATTGTATTTGTCCCCATATCATATAATGCAATTGTCGGGGCTCCCGCAGTGTAGGACTCAATAAATACCCAAACACCAAATACATATTGCAGCGCCTTATCAATTTGAACTGAGAAGTCACGCGTCATGTAGCTCCCGCCTGTTGAACCCGATGCCATCTTAAACGATGAAGCACCCGATTTTTTCTGAGCGGTAGAAATAGCCGGGAGTGTTGACCCAGCCAACGACCATCCCGTTAAACTCTCTCCACTCCCAGCCCCACCAAGTAAATCTATTAACGTCCTACCCTGTACCTTTAATCCTTGTAGTCTAGCGTTCTTTGTTGCGTTTAGAATTTGCTGTCCAGCTGATAGGATGACTGCTGTAGTAGCTTCGGTATCCATTCTCTTTCTGTCGTCTGCACTCATAAGCCCCGGTGCTGTAGTTGTTGCAACAGGAATAGGATCAGATCCACCAGTTAAATGACTGGATGCATGAGCGCCAGGAGCAGCGGTTCCTGTTGCTGTTACAATCATAGTCTTTGTAGCTGGGTTATTCGTTACTGTGATCCCTGTACCACCAGTAACTGTGAGCGTGTCTGACTTATCTCCAGCAGGGATATTATTGACCTGAGAAAATGCTTTCTGATTGACTTCTGCGCCCGCCTGAATACCCGCTAGCTTGGTATGTTCCGCAGCACTTGTATGCATATCACTGTTGTTCATGTGTGTATTAGCTGCCTCCAGCGTAGTAGCCGGGGCTGTACGCCAGGATGACTTGCCGGTGATTGCTTTGATCATGTTGGCCAGCCAGCCCAGCAGGGTTGTAATCGTTCCGGTGTCTCCTGTCGGAGCTGTAGTGTCTGCAATAGTTCGGTTTCCTATCACGGTGTCTGAAGCAGATCCAGCCCCACCAGCTCCGGTCGTGATCCCCGCCAGCTTGGTCTTTTCGGCTAAGGTGGTATGAAGATTCCCATTGGCGATATGACCATCAACCGTGGCTTTGTTCGCATCTGCTTCCGTAGCCACGTTATTAAAGGCTGTGTTGATATTATCAAAGTCCTCACTAATCTTCTTGCTGCCGGTAATGCCGCCATATCTACTTATTGGCATCGGATTTACCTCCTTTCTTCAATGCTGCTATTTGTGCTCTACGGTCCTCTATCGCCTGACCTATGCCGTGAAGAATTGTTTCCTCCATATCCGGCTGATAGGCTATGACGGCCATCATAACGGCGCAGATCTCAGGGACTGGCTGGAGCGGGTCAATCTCAATCAATACTTTAGGTTGGATAATTGCCAAGGGTATAGCCTCCTTCGTTTTTTTAAAGAGGAAAAACCTCCCATTCTGTCGAAATGTACTCTCTGAGAAGGGAGGTACTCAATTTGATTACAAGTTACATAAGCCTTGCGATAAGTGCCATAGCCTTGTCTCTTGGACTCTATAATTGGAGACAATCTTTGGTTAAATTCAGAGCCGCATTTACACTAAGAGAGCTTCCCGAAGGTTGCTGGAACGTTATGTGCACGGTGACAAACGATTCGTCGAGATCTATAAGCGTCATCAAAGCCTACATTATTTCTAATAAAGATATAATGACCCATTTGACGCCGGAAAAGGCTACCAGGGGAACAGATTATTTTTATAGACTCGATGGACAGATCATTGCCAGAACGCCTGACCCCACTTTTTTTCCACTTACACTTACTGCTTATCAAGCAACTATTATTAATAGGGTCGTCACACAAAAACCAAGTAACAGCAGTAGTTATTTGGTGATTGAAACAGCCCGGAAGAAGATTAGAATTAAACTTACCACTTCATAACTATTGCAAGCACATTTAAAGTCACTGCTGCCGCTGCCAATAAAACAATAAAGAATTCGCGGTTCACAAAATACGGAAGTGAATCGCGCAATCTTTTCTTATGCATTGCAATCCCTCCCTTAGATATTCAGCGACCCGCCGCCAGTGCCATGCTGCACTTCGTTGATAGCCTTAACAGCCGCCTTGCCCAGTTCTGTCCCGCCAACCTTAATCACTACATCATGGCCGAAATGACGTTGAAGCAACTTTTCCAATTCAGCCACAGGAACGACTCTTTCCGGATTGACATTACCTATGGTGGCTAAGGTTCCACTATGAGCAAGGCCACCAGATCCGCACGCAGGAACCTTCGGAATATCCGGTAGCCCTTGCACTACCTTGATCAATTCAGCAGCAGCCCGCACCAAATCCGGAAAGTTATCTTCTTCCAAACCAATAAGCCTACTAGTACCATAGAGTTTGTTATCAATTTCTCTTAAAAGGTGAATGGCTGTTTCCTCGGCTTTAATTTTCAGTTGGTTCATGCTAATCTTCTCCTTTGGCTCCAACACAAAAAGCCCCGCCAGCTTTGGCGAGACTCTGTAGGTTGGATATGTTATTTTTCGAGCGCTGTCACTTGAGCTTGTAGAGCGGCGATCTCTGCATTTGCAGCGTCGATCTCCGCTTGTATTGATGTTATTTGCTTTTTATAGTTATCAATGTTCCATCGAAAAATCTCTTTATTGCCCTCAGAAGTCGATGCTTCGATATCCTTCTCTATCTTTGTTATTTTACCCTGAATATCAGCAATGGAGTCCTCTTTGCTCTTTATAGAGTCCTTTTGTGTCTGGATCTGATCCTGAAGATATTTAATGCGGATACTTACATTTACTTCTTCACCATTAATATCCACCGTTTTATTTGAAGAATCAGACATAATGATTTTCTTCCCCTCCACTTTCAGTTCTGAGCCAGTCGCATCAGCCACAGCTCTCACAGGAGCGTAGGCCGATCCATTTATAATAACCGCATCCGCTACCTTTACGCCTGATTTCTCAATTGTGAATAGCCCTTGTACCTTTTGCCCTATTAATCCAACTGAATCCGCAAATACGGAAGTACCAGCAAACAGCAACGCCCCAACAATTATACCGGATATGAACTTTTTCAAAGTGAACACTCCCTTGGAAATATTATCTACTCCTATTATCGTCATACATTGATAAAAGTTTCAACTTATTTAGGAATGTTAACCTGTGCCAACATCGTTCCACTGGAACTCCACAACTTAAGATTTCGCGTCGCGGAATCGAAGGTCATATTAGTTGCCTTGCTATTCAACTCTGTTTGCAATCCTACAAGTGTACTCTGGAGATCATTAATACTTGATATCTTTAGTCCATATGCATTTGCTGAAGTGAAATCAACATTACTACTGAAGAAAACTCTGTCACTGAAAGAAAAGATCTGCAATGCCCCCACGGCATATAAGAATGAGAAGTTGTCTTCTGTATACATCCCCGCAATCTCTTGACCTCCTGATCCCCAAAATCCCACTCCTCCGTAGTTGCCCCTACCATCATTAGCTATCGATACTCGTCTAACACCATTAGCATCATAGGACCTTAATCCGGTAGGAGTTACTTCAATCCGCTGGCCACTAGCCGCGGTCCGTATCAATGCACCTGTGATTGTTCCTCCGCTTATAGTAGATGCTGTAATGGCTCCACTGAAATTCCCATCTACCCCAACCAGCGTCCCAGTAAAGGTACCTCCCACAGCAGATAGATTCCCAGTAAACGTACCGGATGCAGCCTGTAAAGCACCTCGGAAGGTACCACCTGCTGCATTAAGATCACCACTGAAAGAACCCGTTGCCGCAACCAGCTCCCCTGTAAATGAACCACTAGCCGCTTGCAGCGCACCCTTGAACGTCCCCCCAGCGGCTGTAAGGTCACCAGCGAATGTTCCCTTAGCAGCCGATAAGGAGCCACTGAACACACCATCAACACCTTCGAGTGTCCCGGTAAACTTTAACCGGTTGGCTTGGGCATCGTAATGTAATGCTGATTGGCCATTCACCTGCCAGTCCATCGTATCCGAATTGAGGGTTAGCTTGCTCTTGTGGTCTTCCCTTTCTATAATCAGACCGTTTTCCCGTGTCACGGTCATACCGTAATAGTTCCGACCTTCCTTAAGAGCGGTCTTATTGAGACTATTAATAGCCTCTTTAATCGTCCCACGCGCCGGAAACTCACTTTGTTGTTCTGATTGGGAAGGCGCCTCGATGGTCATTCTTAAACCGCCGCTGAAAGTGAACACCTGGTGCATAATGAGCGTTTGATAGTCCACGATCCCATTCCAAGGAATATCTGTCCCGCTCCAGGTGGACACCGTTTCTAACCAGCTGCTACCCTCGTATCGTTCGAATCCAATAACGTCACCATGTTCCAGCTGCGGATAGCCCATGCCCTCGATCACGACAGGTAAATAAGCGAAGCCGTTCAGTGTGGCCAACAGATCATTAACCATCGCCTGTGTAGCAAATGGGTTGATCAGCTGCAGGGTATGATTACCATCTCCACTCCCCGCCTCATAGCTCAAATCATCTTCTGTATTATAGGTGACTACTACACGGGTAAACGTTTTGACGGGATTGGTCTGCTTTACCCGGCTATAATCGCTGGCTGTCATTTCAAACACAGGCACAGCAGCAGCCGCGAAGCGTTTGAATTTTGCCGTGCCATCTTTACCGATAAACACGCTGGCACTGTTAGCTGATGCGATGTACGCCATCATCTGCCTATAGGTAAATCCCGCAGGTCCGACTTCAATTACATAAGACGGGTTAATGACCACACTGCCGTCATAGGTCCAGCCAAGACGCTGCAACATCTCATTCCAGATCGCTTGCATTGTAGCTGGATAGGTTAGTGTAGATACGTAAATATCATCCGCGAACACCAGCTTGTCGTAACACACAAATGTCCATACATCATTGATCTTTTCGCGGGAGTCTACGAAGAATTCTCCAAGAGGCATCCAATCCGTCCCTGTGCCCGTCCAAGGCACGTGAGTATCTAACCATGGATAAGTAGCTTCTAGCCAAGTCAATCCCGCTGTGGTCAACGACAGGTACGGCACGATACGAGCATTAGCTGGAATGATTTCATTAGTACGCAATTTTATGGTCAGTTTGGACGGAATTGCATTCCCAATCTCGAAACCACTGGACAGTGAAAGACTATTCTCAATGCTAAAATCTACGATTATACTAGAATCGTAATCTTCACCATGCACCGTAGCCTTGACGATAAACTCTCGATCTAGCCGCCGTAAGTAATCCGCATATAGCGGTGATATTGGATACATGGCGTTACTGCTCTGTCAGGGTGATTTTAAGCCCCGACCACAGAATGTCATTACCCTTTGCCACTGCAAATGCTGGGTTTCGGTTACCTACATAAAATTTTCTAGTTTCGTAGACTCCACTCATAGGATCTGGATAGGTTACGCTAAAAAAAGAATCTGCCATGGATTTCATGAGAGCAGACATCTCAGCCCAATTTAAAATACCGAAGGTCATGTCTAACTGTCTCATGACACGTATTCGATCCCGGTGCAGTTTGCCATCCGCTGTCCGGATAGATGATTCCCCATCATCTAAGTCAATGAGCGTAGGGACAAACGTGGCAGGGGATGCGGCTATGGTCGTGCCGTTAATTTTAATCATTTCAGACCTCCTTACACATCAAGCAGCGTTTGCCCAGCCTGCCGCTGTAGCTTATTGATCGCGTTGATAACTACACGAGCGACTTCTGTGTCTCCTACTTTAATGATCGTTGTTCTATCACCACTCTGAGCTCTAATTAGCTGCCTCAGCAAATCATTAGTCTCTTGATTACCACCATCAAGCATCCCCTGTAGCTTAGACAATGGGCTGACAACTTCCGGATCCGCGGCAGCTCCCTTATTATCCCCGACCATGGCAAGCGTTGGTCCGTAGGCTAAACCGCCTTTGGCTAAGTGAGGGATTGGTTTTAAATTGATACCAATACTGCCCCCACCAACTTTTTTACCGAATACGTCAATTTCGGGGATATCAACGCTAATGCTATTCAAAGCATCAATTACAACGTTGATCGCATCGATGATTAAATCTAATGGGAATTTAACGATTGCATATAGGCTATCAAATACACCCTTGAATATAGACTTCACGCCTTCCCATGCCTTTCCCCAATTGCCTGTAAATACGCCGGTGACAAAATCTATAACCCCGCCCAGCGCAGTCAGAAGACCTGATATCTGTTCACCTATGGTCTTCATAACTCTCTTCACAATATCGAGCGCAATATTAAATCCCTTAGTAAAGCCTGGGGCCAAGTAGTCAATAATGGCATTGACCAACGGGCTAATAAATTTGTTGTAGATTTCTGTTGCTGCCTCGACTAGCTTAAAGACCAGATCCACGACCTTTTCCACAATGCCCTTGAACGTGTCTTCCCAGAGTTCTTTCATCGTTGCTAAAAACGGTTCAATGATAGGCTTTAAAACATCGTCCCACAGTTTTTGAACCGTCTTTCGGATGTTCTCCATAACGTCAGATAAGTTATCCAATAACGCTTTACCATGCTTATCCCATGCGTCCTTAACGATTTTCAAGGTATCCAGAACTATTTCTTTAATGAGATCGAAGACCGGCTCTAGCACCGTTTCATAAATATCATTAATCATGTCAACTGCCCACTCGAAGGTGTCTGCTACTTCTTTAAATGCCCATACCAATGTATCCGTTAAGATAGGCACCAGTGTATCTAAAATTGCCGCACCGATTGGAATTATAAACTCATTCAGCGCGTAATCCACAAATGGTTTAATCGTACCATCTAGCAAGTTCTGAATGGTATCTCCTATCTGTGGGATGACATCCAGGAATACGTCTCTCAGTTTTTCGAGGTTTGGCTGAAGCGTATCTTCCCATAGTGCTACAATCGCCTCTACAGCTGTCTGTGATACCTTCGCAAACTCTAGGACTGCCCATGCTAGTGTCGTGCTAAACAAAGGTACTAACGTCTCTGTCAGCGCCGCATCCAGAGGGATCATAAAGCCATTAAGCATGAAATCCATGAATGGGTTGATAGCACCAGTCAGTAATCCATCTAACGAACTTGCTATCACTGGCATGGCTATCAAAAAAGCATTTTTTACTAATTCCAGATTCGGCAGCCATACCGTTGTCCAAAGCCGTGAAGCCTCACTTGTCACATTTTTAAAAGTCTTATCAAACTCAGCGAAGGCCCATGTAATTTGCTTGGCAATCACTGGTGCAAACGACTGAGTAAAACCTGTGACCAACTGCGGGATAAAGTTACCCAAGGTGTACTTAGCTATAGGAACCAGTACCTTATCCTTCAAGTCCATAAAGGTCTCGCCTATGCTCTGCACTGACTTGCCAATAGGGTCTAACATATCTACGAACGGTTGAAGCGCTGGACGCATACCTGCCCAACCAGCAGCGATATAAGACCATGCACCAGAGAAACTGGATTTGATCCCGTCTATTAATGTTTGGACTTTCTGCTTGATCGGATCCACGTTGATATCAGGAGTTCCTAGGTCCAAATCGCCAAATCCGCCGCCAAGACCTGCCCCTAACCCTGCACCTGCGCCAGCAGCTCCAGCTGCAGCATCATCCAGAGCACTAGCTGTAGACTTGGCCAGTGTGTTCAGCTGGTCAAATCCTGCTAGGCTTCCTTTAACATCCTTGCCCGCTTTCTTAGCCTTCTTACCAGCTTTGTCAGAGGCTGTGCCCATATCTCCAAGGGCTCCACCAGTATCTGTGGCAGCTCCACCGACGCCTTCTATGGCACTCGTTGCCGCCGTTGTACCACCGCCTATAGCATCACCAAAGATAAGTTCTGTAAATGCTTTGAAATAGGCAGCTGCAATCTGTAACTTACCAATGAGGAAATTCAGACCACGCACAACCGGAGTCAGGATATTAATAAATCCGGCACCCATCGTACCCTGGAATATCTTCCACTGCTCACCCATAATTTTGACTTGGTTAGCCCAGGAGTTAGACGTCCGCGCAAAGTCACCTTGTGCATCTGCAGTAACCTGCATGAGGTAGTTATACCGGAGCATGGTCTGCTCAGCTTGGGTCATAGACATCCAGGCTTTAGTGATACCTTGAGATAAAGCAAAAGCCTCCATGTTAGCAACTGACATGTTAATGCCTAGCGCCTTCAGAGGCTCCGTCTCACCCGTCATACCACTAAATACCTTCTGATAGGCTTCATCGTTTGACAGGTTATAGAAGGATGCTACGTCCGCTGATAATTCTGTCAATGATTTGGACATATCCTTCATGGCTACACCCGTAAGACCGGATGACTTAAGCATCGCCCCCATTGTGGACGCATACTTTTTACCCGCTAACTCCGACAAACCAAAGTCATTAATCAGATTCTGTGACCAATTGTTAATCTCGCCGGACATACTCCGAAAAGTAACGTCCACAACGTTCTGAACTTCTTGTAGGTCAGATGCCAGGTTAATGGCTTCCTTGCCAAAATTGATTAATCCACCTACAGCAAAGGCCCCGGCGATTATCCCGCCGAGACCTTTAAAAGCACTACCTACTAAACCGTTAGCTGTACCTGCTATACCTCCGAGTTGGCGCTGAAAGGCACCGTAATTAAGCTCTAGATCTAAATCTATGCGACCTGCGCTACCGCCTGACATCTATGCGCCACCTCCTCCAAACATTTTGGTCAGCATTGCCTCCATACCCTTAAATTCTTGATTCAGCATATCTGGATCTGCGAGTTTGTCCTCCGCTTTACGATTCCGCCATTCGTTATAAATTCGACGTTGTTCTTTACTGAATCCCCGGCGGACTTTCGGGTCCTTTTCACTACGGATCGTTACGATGCTGCCAAGCGGCGTATCTGGCATCAGTCCTGTCACAAGGGTACAAAACTCTGAAAAGGGCATATTTCCATGTTGACGAATTCTGATACCATACTGCTTGGCCAGACTCGCCTCAATCAGCGCCCAATCTTCCCGAAGGTCATACCAGTTTTCCTGAACAGATTCATCAGAGTTGAAATCGCTTGGTAGCCTCTTCATAGGTCATATCCTGCATAACAGCCATAAGACCGGATACAAGCACCTTCATATTGGCAATGCCTATTTTTTTAACTCCGATTTCCTCAGCAGCCTCTGCCCCCAGTGCTCCCTCAATAGCGGCCAGCAGGGTCTTCACTCTGCCGTTATCCGCGATTTCTTCAAAGAGCATGACAGCTTCTATGGATTTATCAACCTCGTAAACTTTACCTTTGATGTTGATCTGACCTTTTTCCTCGACTGCGAATTTATCTGAAATATTAATAACGTTTGACATGGTTTACTCTCCTCCGCCTGGCGCCGCTGTAAAGGTCGGCTTACCATCTGATAATAGTTCAAATTCCAAAGCATCAATATTGGTAGAATCGCCGCCTGCTGGAGCCGTAAGGTTGATTACACAATCCATAGTCAACTTCGCTCCACTAGGAAGTGTCCACTCGAATTTCGTTTCTACATCTTGACCAGTACCCAGCATCAACCCAGCAATATAATCATTACCTGGGTCTCCGTAATGCCGCTTGCCTGTAAAGCTGATCGTCATGCCCTTACCAGTTACCGCCCGGCGTGTCCAGCCTCCTTGGTCCATTGGAGACCATTCTTCCGTGTTACCGTCAATGGAGATGCTGAAATTCTCCAAATCCTTGATTTCGATCATTTTGGCAGCTGCCGAAGCCCTCCCTTCGGAACCGACTTTAAAAACGTTATTGTGAACCGGGAAAACGCCTGTTGTCGCCAATTCAATCCCCTACCTCTCGTAATAGATCGTGACCTCGATCACGTATTCATAAATGTTGTTCTCGTCTGTCCCCACGCTGACAGGCTCCGAGGTGCGCATTTGGAAGCTAATCACCCGCTTGCCTGCAATCACCGCAGACTGCCCAAATAGCGCAGCGTAGACCTCCATGGCCTTGCGCTCCGCTGTATCTGCATTCTTTGTCCAATGAATCAGGATGGACACGGCCTTGACCGCATAGCTGGTATTAGCTAATCCACCGATAGCCAGCACCGGAGTACCGGAATTTAGGTTATACAAGGTAATGGACTTCTCCGGTTTGCCATCCATCTTCCCGATATACCAGTTTAGGCATTCTACCTGCGTCTTCAACCAATCGCGCACTTCTGCAAGAGTCATCATTTAATAAATCCCCCTGCCAACTTCTTCAGCAATGTCTTAAAGGCTTGAGTCACGCCTCTAGTCTTCTTGCCTTCAGCCCATGCCCGAAGCCACTCGCCTTGTGCGTGCCGGTTCTTATCCTTCCGGAAGCTATACTCAGGATGCCAATAGAGACGGCGAGCGTAAGGCGTATCATAAGTGATAGTCACCTTGCCGCGCTTTGACTTACTCGCATCAATTGTAGCGCTTCGCTCAAGCTCACCTGTCTGCTTAGGAACCACCTCAGAAGTCATGATATCGGATAGGATGCTATCCTTGGCACCTTCAATAACCTGAATCAATGCCTTCTCCGGTGCGGTCCGTAGTCGGTTCATGGCTCGCGGGTCCATTTTCGTCTTAACCTTGACCATTTACATCAACTCCAGTTCCGTGGAGAACACGCTGCCGTCTGGATTCTGTGGTCGAGAAGCGCTGAAGATAGGCCGCTCGATCTCTCCGAACCGCACCAGCCCCTCTATCAGCTTCCCTGGACAAATATCACCCTTGATGATCACTTTGCCTGACAGCGTCACCAGACGTCGCTCCTTATCCAGCTTCTGACGCATCTTCTCATCATGATGACAAAGCCCATCGAAGATCAATTTCTCGATAGGCTCTCCATTCTCGCTAGTGTAGGTCAGATAGACTTTAACAGGCGTTTTGAGTATCCAATGTGGAAATGGAAGCTTGCCACGCATCAACATAACCTCCTACTCGTCAAACCAGTAGCCGCTAAAAGGCTTGTCACGGCTTCTGTGGTCTGTATGCCTCCCGCTCCCTCTACCGCCTTGAATGACAGCGACACGCTGCCAGCAGAGTAGCCAGAGAGTGGGAAGTTAAGATAATCCCCATACTGAAAGGTGAAGTCTGCCTGCTGGCACGTTGCCTTTATAACATTAACCTGTTGAAATGGCGTAAGGCCTGTTAGACCTCGGCCCACAATGCGGTTATAGGAGAGGGCATCCACTTGATCCGATGCCCTCTCCAACGCCTTTTCCAGTTCTTCAGGTGTTATCTGCCCGTCACCGTAGTGTTCATAATCCGCTACCGTTGCATAGGCCATGGGATCACCTACTTATCCGCTTTGGCGGCTTTCTTTGCCTCGGCTAGTTCCGCTTTTAACTTAGCGTTTTCAGCTTCCAATGTTTGAATGGTAGCCAACGCCTGCTCGTGATCTTTATAAGAGATCGTCTTAGCTGGAGAAGTTTCTATTGTCTCTAACTTACCAGCAGCTTCTTCAGCAATGTCGTAGCCTAGCTTCAGATAGTCATCACGCTCTGCCTCATCGATCTTGAGTTGGGTGTTACCCTTAACTGCATACAACATTTTTATTCGCCTCCTTCTGCGTTAATTTGGATACCATCTGCCTTACGATTGATCAAGAACAGATCAGTGTAGCGGCGGTTTTGGTATAGGTATCCGTCGCCCCCTGTGTGGCTTCCTGGCTCCCACAGGTAAATAGCAGTGTGCTTGATTGGCGCCAGAACGCATTGAGGATGAATCATGATCATATTGATCTGCTTCGCTCCCACACCTGGTACAGCACCGTTTGTAAAATCATAGATAGTCTTCATGCGGCTAGATGGCACCTTAATCAGTGTGACATCATCCAATTGCCGTACAGCCCGGTCAATGACGCCGTTATTGTTCTGCACCTGAATGACGCGTTTCATTTCCTCTGCTTGCTTGAGTAACGTGTGGGTAGTAGGTGTCACGTAAAGGATACGACCTTCCTGAGGTACCTCTGCCTCGTCCATATTTTGCATGAGTTTATCAAACACCAACAAAGCATTGGCCACCGTGAGCACCGTTGTATCTGGTATTTTACCTAGCGCAACATAGTCCGCATAGATTTTGCTATAACGGTACTTATCCAGCTCTGGGATTGCCTGCTCCGCCTCAAACACAGTAGTCAGGTTAGCGGCAGAGACGATCTGATTCGTTTCGTCAACATCCATCGCATCCACGTAAAACTCCACGTCCCGGTCAAAGGTCAGTACCTTCAACTCGAAATCGTTGCTGATTCCTTGTCGGTTCCAACCTCCATTACGACTGTGGTTCTTGTATCCGGCCACATCCAAGCGCGGCACCTTAATGGTCTTGGCATTCAAAAAGTTTGCATTCTGAGTGGTTAAACCACTAGAAGTCAATTCCTTCGTATACTTTTGCTGTAACACCGTCTGAAAGCTATCTACATAGTTATAAGGCATTTGTACATCTCTCCTCGTTTAATAAAATATTTACTTGGACTCAGCTACTCCGAATATGTTGGCCAGTTGTTCATTTGATGCGGCACCGGCTCCACCTTGACCGCCACCACCTCCAACTCGGAAACCGCCTGTACCGCCACCGGCTCCTGGCTCATCTGGTTTAAACAGGTAGGCATCAGACGTCTTGAGTCCAGTTAGTTGCTCATCCAAGCCGACCACCTTACCGTCATCGCCGATAACTAGCTTGTCTTTATTAATCAAACCAGTAACGACGGACTCATTGTGGACTTTGCCATTTAGTGCAGCTGTAATGGCGTTCGTTAACGTCATGTCTTTTAAGTCAGCAGCGTACTTTTCTGCGGCTGTCTTGTTCTCACCCTGCAACTTTGCAATCTCGGCTTTCAGACCCTCAGAAGCATTAGCATCTTTACTGAGCGTTTCGAGCTGTGTATCACGGTCTGTGATGTCCTTCTCCAGCTTCTTCTTAGTGTCGGACAGCTCGTTATACTGTGACTTCGGAACAAAATGCTTCGGCAGCTCCTTGTTCACGTCACCAACCAGCCCGTCAATCTTCGATTCATCAAATCCAGCGTCTTTAAGCAACTTTATCAACCAATCCATTAATATCAACCTCCATAGATTTTTATAGCTGCTCTCCAGCTATGGGAGTGGACCGATATGCTCCGGCCCCTGAGCAAATAGGCCACGGCAGTCTCGTCCGTAGCCTAACTTGGTGGTATTCGTATTTTCTCTCGGCTGTAATCGCGCCTCAGCTCAGGATTAGCCTTCATGTGGCTTCGAATTGCTCCTTGCCACTGTTTTACCTTAACTTCCGCACGAGCCTGATTAGCTGGGTCTACGCTGCCTGCTGCGCGGCGCTTGTACTTACGTACTTGGCGTTCCATATAACGCTGCCGCTGCTCCTGTTTATAGCTGGCAAGCGCCTTGGTATCATCTACTGGCTCTGGCATCCGGCTCTGTCCGGGAACGAATGTAGTCATGTTGTGCCGACAGTTGGGGTGAAACAGTCCATTTGCTATGGCGGTACTCAGAAGCGGGTAAGGTCCGTCTGAAGCCTTCCCACCACTGTACACATCATCAATGTACACTTTACCTTGCCACGGCAGGCACAACTCTGAGCAGTTACTGTGAGCTGACACCACAACAAACGGATTACCTGCCGTGCGTCGTTTCGCACCCTCACCCTCAAACACTGCCCGCTGGGAGGATGCACGAAGAGCCATTTCAGCATAAGATGCTATATTAACCCGGCGTCCATTTCGATAAGTAATGTAATCGAAGCCTCTGTCTAAGAAATCCCCTGTGGCCATATCGATTGCTTGAGTAAGGGAACCAGCGCCAGAGTTAAGGTAAACCTGACTTTTAAATATAGTCTGCCGGAATACATCCTCACCTTGACGCAGAATGGCAAAGCGTGCAGCCTTTAATTCACCTTGGGCAGCAGCGGCAAGTGCATTGACGCGTTTTTCGTTCAGTTTGAAGAAGTTTTCATCAGATACGCCTTCAATATCCAACTTACCAGGAATGATCTTATCCAGCAGCTTCTTACCAGCTCGTTTGATTCCAGCAAGAAAACCGCCTTTGACTTCCCGTTCAATGGCAATATTAATCTCAGGTTCTACCTTCCTGACGATCTGTGTAGCCTCTTTCTTGTATTGCTTAAGATCCTGCAGTTTCTTCTCCTGCCATTGATCCCACTCGAAGCCCTCCTTCTTCTCCTCATTCTCATGACGAGTCAAATTGCGCTTCATACTGGCAATCAGGTCCGTTTCCATTTGGCTGAAGATTTTGCGGATGTCGTATTTCTTCTTCATTCGGCATCATCTTCTGGATCTTCGTCCGGATCGCCATCCCTTTTGCTAACTGATGGCTCATCTACATCAAGCAGCCCCTGTTCCTCTTTGAGCCTCTGAACCTCTTCTGCCTTTTCTTCCTTAGTCCATGTGTCTCCGTATAGTTCCTCCACGGATCGCTCCAAACTCATGATCTGATAGGTGCGAGCCTTGCCTACGATTTCCACAACACTACCGAAGTCAGGAGAGGCGTACTCTCCGAAGGTCACGCTGGCCTCATATTCGCCTGCTTTTCGACTTTTCATCGTGTCGTACACCTTCAACACTGTTTCGACCAACTGTGGAATGACTTCATTTAGCCTATCCACGATTTTACCTCGAGTGTACAGAGTGGCCTTCTCCTTCTCGCGCTGAGCCTCGGCATTGTCCGTCTTCTTCAAGTCAATGCCGAGGGTGCTTGGAGATATGATACCTTGCAAGCACATATCCATAGCGCTACTATAGCTGGCTACAAACGCCTCATAGAGTATCTGAGGTTGAACCATGTCAATCTGTCCCTTGGAGTCCTCTGCAAGACCTGTGTTCAGCTTAATAAATTGATTATCAAACGGATTAGACCGCATAAGTTCGCCTGTCTCTGGGTTTGTAGGAACCAAATCCTGCGGAATATATTTCTGCACGCGACCAGCACGAATGGCGTCTACCCACTGGCTAATCACTTCATCAAGTGCATCAAAAGAATCAGCCTTACTGTCAAAAATGCTCTTTCCACGCCCTGGCCATTTGGTGGACTTAAATACCATAAGCGGCACAGCCATGATAAAGTCACCGTCATACTCAATGTCCTTCAAGTCTGCTATTTCAGGGACCAGGGAGAGCGGCACCTGCTTGCCATAGGCATCTATTAGCTGATACCGGATGTATTTGCGGCCAAACGTCTCAATCAGCCGATAATCCCGCTTGTCCACGGTATAATCAGAGTAGAATAAGACCTCCTGCAAACGGCCACGAGTCCGCTTGTACTCTACCTGATCTCCAGAATAAAACTCTATGAGCGGATACTTGCTGACAGCGGGGTCCAGCGTAACCTTAAATGCCCCATCACCAGCAGCCAGTGTCTCTGTGATGGCTCCGGCCAGCAGCTCCGGGAAGTCATTATCTTTGCTGATTTCATTCCATGTGGCTGTCTCAGCTTCTGCCTTAAGTGTGATAGCATCCATATCAGCAACCACAATATCAGACAACCGATCAGCCACCATGGACGGTAGTCCGCTGTGGATCTTACGGATGCCCAGACCAGACGTTGGTACGGCTGCCCAGAAGCGTGACCGACTTACAGCATCTGTCTTGCTTTGACTATAAAACTGATCCAGCTCGGATGGATCTCCGCGATACCATAGCCGATTACGTAGTACATTGGTGCGATAACTAAACGGCTCCGTGATCGTTATAATCTGACTTTCTGGTGCCGGATTGATCCTAAGTATTTTCATAACCATGCTCTTAAACCACCCCACTTTCTACACCTCCAGTCTCTTCTTAAACGGCCATACGGCATATTCGCTACTGTCCAAGCAGTCAACCGGATAGCTACCATCATCAGTCCGCACCCATTCGCCTTCAGTACGCTTTTTCTCATCCCATGTGGCATTCTCTAACGCCTCTTGCCACTGCCGTAGATGTTTCATGACCTTATACCGTCCCTGATTAATCAACATCTCAGTCAGCCGTATACGGTCTACAATTACATCTTTGATAGATGGTCTTACGGTAATGTAGATTTTCCGACGTTGTAGCTCATTATGAAGAGCCTGACGGAACAGCTTATCCGCAGATTCCGCAAAGATATGAGCACACGCAAAAAAAGCAGGGTACGTGTTACCCCACTCCTCAATTTTATCGACTATTTCTTTAGCGTAACGGTCATGCGTATAGCCCGAATCCTTGCCTTGCTTATGATAATAGCCATCTAGCAACACAACTTCCTTGTAATGAGCAGTGTAGCCGCTTAAAGTGGCTGTCGTGGCGTCTGTACCGCCGATATCAATACCTACGGAAAACTGAATCCACTTTGCATCCTTGTACTGCTCCCGGGTCACAATGACATTCTTGACCATGTAGCCAGTGTAGATCCGCCCTGTGGCTGCTGTGCGCATCCCCTTGATATCAGCCTTATACCATAAGCTATCCTTATCATACGTGACTAATATCGCTCTTAATTGCTCGTCCGTAATGGATAAATTATCAAATAGTGTGAAGTGTGCATAATTATAGCCTGAATTGCGGCCTGCTTTCTTCTCAGCATCTTGATAATCCAAGAAATCCCGATAAAACCAATGTGCCGGGGGCTTAGGGTTCAGGTCAAAGAACAACTGCCGCTTGCTGCTGGCTATGGTCCGGTCAATTGCTTCTTGCACAAAGCTCTGATGGCATTCGTTAACCTCTGTGATATACACGGTACCGTAGGAGTTACCCTTGATACGCGCAGCGTCATTCGCCTTACCACCGCCAGCAATAATAACGACCTTCTCACCAGTCTTGGTCTGGATGTACAGCGCGTCACGATTCTTATATTCGCCTTCACGACAGCGTCCCGCGAAAATCCATTGCAATCCAAATCCATTGGAGTCAATAGCGTTCATCTTGGCGGCTGCCAGACTGACACCAGCAACCAGATGCAGCTTATCAGGATGCACTTCAAGGCACATGGCGTAAGCAATTAGGTTAATGATATTCTTACCTGCGCGCTTGCCGCCTTCTGCTACGTTCAGCCAGCTGTTACGGCTATCTGCAATATAATTGCTCTGCTTGGCCGTCAGCGACGCATATGGGATCAGAGCCGCCTCAGTCATCGTTAATCACCCGCTCTGGAACCGGATTCTGAATCAGATGTGCTAAAGCAGTGATCTGATTATTGAAGTCCTTAGGGTTCGTATTCGGTACCTTCGCCTTTAGGACAGCTGTGGCTGCCTTTAGCTGCTCAAAGCGCGCTCGCTGCTCGTCCTTCACTTCATCCGGCGAAGCCTGCCGCAGAGCAGCCTCGTACTCCTTGATGGTCCGTGTAAGAGACGTCCACGCTACAGCCCACGACTTCAATGCAGTAGCGGAGCGGTCCCAAGCGAATTGGAACTCGTATTCCTCCTCAATTACCACTTGCTCCATCTTCGGCTCTTTCTTGGTACCCACATTATGAACCTCAAACTTCCGCTTCTTCAGTTCCTTGATCATTTCATCCTTGCCGGTGACATATTGCACCTTCAAAGAGCGAATAATGTTCGTGAGCTGGATCCGGATGCCTTCCCACAGGATATCTAGCCCAGTAAGCTCAGCTGTCATATCGTAGATTTCCCGCGTTTCCTCATCATCTGGCAGAAACTTGCGGAATAAACCATGTGTCACGGCCTTATCATTGCCCACAGGACCGCCGGGACCACCCTTATTCCCTACAGCATTACGGTTCCCTCTCGGAGCACCAGGGCGCGGCTCTGGCAACTCGTCCCATCGGTCTATACTCTTCCATTTGCGGACCATACCAGCGCTGACACCCAGCTTCTCAGCTATTTCCCCAGGCTTCATTGTCCTCCCGCTATCAAACCACAAGACCAGCGCCTTTTTGCGATCTGGGCTTCTTTCTCTTGCCATTAAATCATCACCCTCACCCCCGACAGAGTTTATACAGCGTTTATGCACGGACATATGTATAAAATCCGGCATTTTGTGCAGATGTACTTTTCTACAGCTACGCAGAAAACCCTGATATAACAGTGTTTTTCCCTCTATACTGCAACATGCATCTATACATCATTTATGTATAAGCGTGAAAAACCGCGCTACTACAAGGTTTTTAGGAAATTTCCGATTTCGATTATTTCCCAAAATTATTGCCTCGTAAAAGTCTTTATTCATCGTTTATGCATTGTATTCAGCGACTCTGCATAAATAATTGAGTTGGTTTTCTTAGAATGATTCTAAATTAGACAGACATCTAATCTCTTTCCATTTTCCAAGTAGCAAAAATCACCGATTTCCAGTTCTTTTTTCTCCTAATAAATGTAACTAGAGAGAAACATAACTCTAATTCTGTTGCACTCATGATTATTAAGGATTATTGATTCTTCAAGCTTTTTCCCATTCCCCTTTTTGAGTGCAACATTAGCCATATTGTGTATAACTCAAGCGCCTAATTGCTTCGTCCATAGAGTCTTGAGTGATGCCGATATACCGCAAAGTAGTTGTTATATCCTCATGCCCAAACATGTCCATTAGTAACGCTAGATTCATGGGATTGTCTTTGTAAAGGTGATATCCCCACGTCTTGCGTAAAGAGTGGACACCGATATCTGTAAGCCCGAAACGAGCTGCTACGCCACTAATCATCTTATAGGCGGTTATCCTATGGATCGGCTGCTTTATGGCACCTGTGGTCTTCTTTCGCTGTCTACTGGGGAACAAATAATCCTCGTCCTCCATTTCATCAATGTACAGCATTAAGTCTCGGTAAATATCCGGATGGATAATGAATTTTTTACGCTTACGTTTCTTCTTTTTGCGGTTCTTGGTCTTCTCGGCCACATAATTAATGTGTACCTGGTCTCGGACTGCGCCAGCTTTAAGCTGCAGAAGGTCAGAGACGCGTAATCCGCTATGAATTCCCATACAGAAGAAGATGTAATTTCTAAAGCTTGTGATCCTCAAATAATCCTTGATCTGAATAATGGTATCCATATCCCTGATCGGCTGGACCTCATTCATACCACCACCTCAATAGTGAGTATTTTAATAGCTATTTATCTTGATCGATAAGGCGCCGCGACCGCCATTTGCTGACGCTGTTCTTTAATCCGGTCACGAACCACGCTAAACTCCTCATCGAAGTCATTTGCTTCTTTAGCTAAGTCAACACCAGCGACCAACTCATACGTTGCTTCAAAAATATCCGGTTTACATGGATAAATCTCACCTTTCACACCGCGAATGATGTAATCCCCTGGTTGAGATTCCATGATGCCTTCTAGCGTTTTAATGTACATAAGTCCATTTGCAAAACTGACCTGTCCCATTTTGATTCGTTCGATAATCCACTGTGGATCTTCCGTTTGATCAGGATCGCCAGTCCATTTAAACGCATCAATAACCACGGGCTTTTTACGATATCTAGACAATTTCATCATCCTCTCAACTTTGTATTTGAACGCAAAAAGAGCCGCTTTTCAGCGACCCTGGGTAAGGCAAATTTTCCTTAAAACTATTTTTTCTCATATTGATGTGCTGGGATTAAGTAAAAGTCCTCTACTTCGGTCACAGCCATCAGAGCACCATTGTCCTCATACTGCAAATAAAGAATATCCCTACCTTGTATGGAAACAACGCCAGAACCTGAAAGAGGTATCACAGGGATCTCCTTCTGTCTTTTTAGCCAACTCAGCTTTTTTTGAAGAAAAGGGTCATTTTTCATGATGTGTATCCGCTCCTCCGATGTAATATGACTTTATTCGACATCTTAGAAGCGTTCCCTGCTGAGTACAACCAATTCGCTTATTTTTTAGAAATTTAACAACTAGATTATGTGATTGCAACTATTTTGCAAATTGAAAGGCATTTTTGCAACCAATATCCCAAATATAGGAACATCGCTTTACAGATTAGAACGTTTTATGCAAATTGCTTTACACGCAAAATGTAAAGTGCGGCACAAATTCGCAATCGCTTGGGAATATAGAAAAGGTATGCCGCTCTAACGCCCGGAGGACATTGTCAGCATACCCTTTATTGATTTGATGTGGGTAAGGGCCTCTCTCCCTTACACGGGGCCAGCTACTGTCTGCATCGTCCGCCTCTTACAGCAGGATCTCTGCAACGCATCCCGACTCGCTCTAGCGTCTGCGTCTCTCTTCCGCCACCACATCGGTTATAGGCTCCTGTAGCCGGGAGCGATACGGCTTCTTACTGGCGGACTCACTCTCCTGTATTAAGAGGGAAAGTTAAACCCATAGGGCGACCGCCTATATGTGAACCTGCTATTTGGCAGGATGTCACCATTCCATAATACCCGCTGTATGGTGCTTACATACTACGGATTTGAGAAACTCAGGTGCATGGTGAACCTGAGTCCGAAACGGTCCTTCATGGTGAAGGTTCGTCCCTCTCGTTAAATTACTACGATATCAATATAACACGGAAAAAAGGTCACGTGGGGTTCATCTTAGGGTCACATTAAGGTCACGTTCGGATCACGAAAGGGTCAAAATTTAGTAACGTCATTATCGAAGAAACAGAGTGTCTTTAGACTGTTGGCCATGGAGATAACTCCTTCCTTAGCCTTCCGCTTAATGGTGCTATCACCGACACCCCTTTTAAAGAACAAGCATGTTTCCTTCATCGTATATCCCTGCAAAAACCGATAATCAATCACCTGCTTTGTTTCATCATCTATGATAAGGCTGTGCGCTCGTAGGAGAGCGTTATGCCGATAAAGGTACTGCTCATACACCCAGCGCTGTTTTTCAGCCAGTAATACGGCATTAGCTGCCTTATCAGCATGCAATTCGTCCTGGTCTATTCTCCGTGCCACCTCGCCGTCAATAGCCACCTGCTGCATATCCTCTGTGTTGTTCTCATAATCATCCATCAGGAGCCGCATCTTACGATAATCTTCCAAAAGGGTTTTGGTTCTCGCAATCTCCGTCTCTGACGCCAACGGGAACAATTCAACCATTTCCCACTCTGCCACTGCCATTCCCCTCATTCCCCTTTATATGGTAATATAGTGAGAGGAATATCCTTTATAGAAGACCCCTGCGCGCCCGGCCAAGGATTGCAGGGGTTTCGTTAATTTACGGCTTGAAATTCTTTACCATTTCTTTGCTACTTCCAAATATAAATACAATTTGGAGAACTTTAGAGATTGTTATGATAAGAAATAATATTTCTCCTGTGCTCGCAAACACCACTGCACTCATAAATGCTATTAACCATGAGTACTTTCTAAGTTGTTTCTTTAGCTTATAATTCACCACCATCAATCCTCCAACTCATTATTACCCTTAAAATATCCAGTTAAATGGAAATTATCCTTTTGGAATAATATTTGGAATAATTCCTGTTCATTACCCCTTGCTACCAGGATTCCGATTGGCAAAAGCTATAAGTACATCGCCTGTTACGCAAAGAAATACTAATATCAAAAATCCAGTTACATATGGATGCTCCAAAGCAAATTGTGTCATACTTCTTCACCATCTTCCCACTCAGCTGCAATTGCGACAACCGTCATTACTACAATCATTACAATAGATTCGATCATAGATTAATACCACAGCGTACCCGTCGATCCCGCCGGATGTTCCCTACCGCTGCTGCTGTTCTCTCCCTTGCACGATGTTCAAATATACTTCCCAAATCCGTTCTTACCTTTGGGCGGTAGACGCGCATGGTTTGCGTCTTTGTTAAGTCACTAATGGCAAGAATCACTTTGTCCAGTTCTCCTGCCATGCCTTTCTGGCGCTTGAGATATTCAGCTAAAGGCTGTAGTAGTTCCTTGTCTTCTTTAGCTTTACGACGCTTCCAACGGCTGACTCCAAGCTGTTCACTTAAGTTAAGTCGCTGTCTTGGCGTAAGTTTCAAAAGCTCAAGCGCATGAACAATGTCCGTACATTCTTCACTATGATAAATCTCATCTTTTACACTTTGCTCATAAGTAGTTTTAACCGCCTCTACTATCCCTCGAAGGTCTTTTGCAGCTTTCAGCGCATTGATTCCCATCAGGCAGTACCTGCAGCACGGCCTGCCGCTTCAAGCTGGATAAAATGCACCTGTGCCGTTTCATCGAATTGAAGGGCGTAGCGCTGCCGTGAGGCCTTCTTGCTGTCCAGCCACTTTCCTATACGCTTATTGTTGGTGGCCACAGCTCCAGTTTTACCAGTAGTCTTATTTAACTTGATACCCAGCTCAGCCTTGCGAAGCACCAACCGCTTCAGTTCGGAGTTGTATCCTACTTGGATATAATCGCCTACGGTAAGTTTCATCATCTCCGCCCCTGGACGGTTGATATTCATCCCTAACGAGTTCAGGCTAACGCTAGGAAGGTCGAAAGATATTTCTGCTGTAAACCATTCAATTTTGTCCAGAACGGACCGTACGTTGTATTTCTTCGCCTCATCAGCATTAAGCTTTCTTGTGCTCGCTTCACTTTTCATCATAAATTCCTCACTTTCTGGATTGGTCATATATTTTTTAAGCCTAGGTTTGATACGTTCCAATATTCGACTTACTTGGACTTGCGACTTGCCGATAATTTCACCGATTTCACTCTGTGATTTCCCCTCACTTCGAAGTAGAAGAACCTTTTGTTCTCTTGGCTTTAGGAACGACATAAATTCTTGAATCGAAATACCGGACAAATCATCAGTATCGCCCATCTGATCAAAACCAGTGATTTCAGACTCTCCATCTGAGTTCAAAGGTTGATCCAAATAGATAACATTAGCGCTACTCATGTAATCCAGTGTTCTAACTGCCAATTCAAGCGAAATCTCCAGTGTCTCAGCAATTACTTCAGGTGAACAGTCATACAACCCCTTCCACCTAATCTTCGAAGCAGTCTCTAACAGTGGTCTAGGTGTTCTAACTAGGGTTAATCTTTCCCGTAGGAAGCGTAGGATCTCGCCCTGAATCGTAGGAACTGCAAAGGTAGAAAACTTTGTTACTTTCCCATCGAACGCCGTTGGGTCATATTTGTGGAACGCCTTGATCATTCCTATAACGCCCTCACTCACCAAATCCTCATAGCTGATCGTGGGAGTGCACCGTTTTCTATACCTATTGGCTATGGAGTGAACTAGTCTCATATGCTCCTGGATCACATCGTCCTTATACCCTAAATGTGGGTTATAATCTATCGGCTTGCTCATGGGCCGGCTCCTGTAGGTATGCCATCGGCCAGCGTTTCCGAGATTCGTAGTATTCCAGCACACCAGCCAGCACGGTTGGATTGTCGGCTTGCGGGACCAGAGCGCGAATGAATTCAAACAGCTTTGGAAACTCTGCTCTGTTGAAATCAACCCGATCTAGCTCGGCCAGCTCATAGACCGCCTTACACAATGCATACACACCCCATTCATTTCCAGGGTCCCTACGCATCAACCAGCGCCGTTCCTGAATTATGGACAGGCAGTGAAGGCGCCGCTGATCATTGTTCATATGGATATATTGTTCCCACTCTGCAGCAGCTTCGGTCATGCTGCGGAGTCTTGTGGTTTCGTTATCCGCTTGTTTACGGGGATTTTTAGCAGGAACCGGTTGCAGCATAACTCCCTGGCTTACGGGATGGAATAATTTCATCATGGCTATTGTCCTCCTACTCCTCTTTTCCAAGAGGATTTAATTGAATGTTGATTTCGAAAATCGCCCAAGCTATTTGCCACTCAGCTAACTCCGGAAGTTTTCGGGCTATTTCTTCCTTTTTCATAATGCGGCCGTATTTGTGATAACAATCTCTCATTAGGTTGTAAGCATCGAATATGCTTGGCCTGAACAGTTCAGGATCACGGCTGATTGGCTTGTACCGGATAGATTCGACTAGACCATCATATTTGACATTCGCCTTTTCCCAGCGTGGGTCATTAGGCCCGATAGATTCGAGAAACTCGGCTCCTTTAATTACTTGTGCCTGACGCTTCTCTGTCAAAACATCAGCCAAGTGGCTCATACGTTCCTGTACATTCCCGGCCATATGCAGCTCCCTATACTCAGCCTCTGTCAAATCGCCTTTTTGCCAAGCAGTAAGTGCCAAGCGGGTAAACGTCTCTTCCCAGTCCATTACATCACCTACTTATAGACGTCTATTTTTTGAGTTGCTTTATCAAATTTAAGATTCACCTTGCCGATCTGCCCATTCCGGTGTTTGGCGATATCAAGCTCAATCATGCCTTTGTAGTTAGTGTCCGGATTGTAGTACTCATCCCGGTAGGCCAGCATGATAATGTCTGCTGAGGTTTCTATCCCAGTGCTTCCGGCAAGATCGCTCACCTTGGGACGTTTGTCCTCTCGGGAAGCTGTACCTCGAACAACTTGACTAAGGCCCATCACATGCACATCGTTGTCCAGCGAAGCCTTCCGTAGCTTCCGGCATATCCGCCCAATGGCGCTGCCGCTGTTGTCGTTGGTCTCTCCCTGCTCTCCAACATCCTGGATGTAATCGACAACGACGAAATCAAGCCCCTGCCGCCGCTTCAAGTATTTAATTTTGTCGCATATCTGATCCGCTGTAAGGCCGCGCGTGTCGTCAATGTAGAGGCTCTTGAGTTGATCCTTGAATCTCGCCATGTTTTGATACTGCTCGGGGTACAGACGTCCCATTCGAAGGTCCTCAGCTCCTACGTACATGAGATTCGCCATTGTCCGGTTATAAAGGTCCCTCTTGGACATTTCCAGACTGAACATGGCGCATTTGATTCCCGCTGCATTCATCCGTAACAAGATTTCAAGTACAATGGCCGTCTTGCCCATGCTGGTATATCCGCCAAGGACGCTGAAATGCTGCCGATGAAATCCTGTGAGCAACTTATCCAGCGGACCCAGACCTGACAACATCCCGTAGGCTTTGCTCGGGTCTGCGGCAATCTCCAAAACGTTTTTATACCAGGCTTCCACATCGGTGTCTGAATTGGATATCAACCCACTGTCAGAAGACTGCAGCTCATTAACCTTCTGCTGAACCGTCCGCAGCATATCGTCCGAATCCATTACACCCAGCCGGGAAATCAATTCCGTGCCGATCTGGTGCAAATCCCGCTTGTTCCGTTCCCGCTTCATTTCCTGAATCAGTGACGGCAGCCGATTTTCGTTGAAAAAGGTCTCTTTCAGCATCCTGACCAAGTCCAGCCGCTCTGCTGGGCATTCAGGGGAACGAACCACGCCTTGATAGGTCAGGCCCTCCCGATCCTCCACATTCCGCATGACCCAATACAGCCATTCATAATCCAAAAATAAGTCCGGTTTTAAAAGGGGAAGACTCTCCCGGAACAAATCCGGCTCGTTCAGGAATATTCCTAACGCTTCTTCATGCGCCTCCAGTGTTCTTGCCCATTCGTTTTGCATATGCTTCCTCCAGGTAAGGGTCTGACGGTTGTTCCTGTGCAATTACCGGTGCCCCGCTTCTTTTTTGTTTTCTCTGAGACTGAATCAAGTAGCTTTCAAAGTTGGAAGGCCGGAACAAGGTACTGGGTCTGAGATATTGCTCATGTTTTGGATCACCAAGCCATTCAGCCGTTTTGCAGTCAATCACTCGTTTAAAGTCTTCAAGACTGCGTCCTTCGCCCAACCTTCCGTTAATCAGTTTTATCGTTTCTCTTGTTGAAGAGCTGAATTTCCCATTCGCTTTTTCGTTGAGATAGTTCACGATCTCGACAATGGTTTTATCTTTTATTTCTTTTCCTTTACTTTCCTTTAAGGCATCACTTTGGCATTCATCTTCTATGCGTTCGCATTCTTCCTGCATATGCGTCTTTGAAGAATCCTTATCTGGCACAGGTTTGTTGGCCCATCTAGCCTCGGCAGCTTTCTTTGCCCCTTCTGATCTTTTGTCCCTCTTTTCCATGCGTCGTAGGAGAGATTCACTCCAAAACAGCCCATCTGCTGCTACGAACAGTCCAAACTCGTTAATACAATCGTTAATAAAATCATGCGCTTCTTCTGTTTCACATTGCATTTGGGATGCGAATGCATGATATGCGTATTTACTTTGCATATCTAATTTGTAGCTATCGCATTCCCGCATCATTTCAACGAGTATCCAAAACCAGGCATACCCCTTCGGCCCATACACACCACGCATGGCTGTAATTTTGGGGTCGTGTCTGGCGTTGCTATCATGGGAAAAGTAATATGCCTCTTTCATCTATGCTCACCCTATTCAGTGCTATTGTTTAATGTCTTGTAGTCCCCAAAGACAACCTGCAGGAACTCCCTCACAGGTTTCCGTCCTTCCAATACCCGCCAAAGCACCTGCTCCATCAGCTCAAGAACAGCTTTTTTTCCTATTACTGGTTCCAACTCTATAAGAGCGTCCATGATGCAAGGATAATAATCTGAAAAATAGCGGTAATTAATATTCAGGTGTTTATACTTGTCCTTGAAATGGGCGTTAGGCAGCTTAGGACCTGCCCCCAGTTCTTGCAACACCTGGAGGATGTTCATTGTAGTTTTAGGCATAGCGCACCTCCCGGTCCCAATTTTCAAAGTCATTCATCGTTATATCCGTATGCCATTCCGCATAGGCACCACTGGAACACTGAGCAGCTACCCAGGGGCCATTTTGATCATTACCATACGTGACATGCAGATTATGATTAGGCAGGCTGTACAGATCCCTGACAGCGAAATGGAGCGCGATTAAATAAATCTCCATTATCCAAGAAGGCAAGGTTTCGCCACTCTCTAAAATGGTATCCATGGCTGTCTGTGCATGTTGAAGTTCTCTACTCACGCCAACCTTTTGAACACTGGATTTGACATCGCGAAGTATAACAGGAACAAGCTCATAGACCGTTGGTAGAATGGTTTCCGGTTCGGTAGATTCCTTCATCCCCGCACCTCTCGATCCCGGCCAAAATAAACATTCTGCTGTGGATTCACATAGAACTCAGCTGATGCTCCTGGCTGGCTTGTCACGATTGTCCAAATATACGGAGAAAGTTCACCTGCTTCGCTTCGAATCAACTCGTAGCCCACTTCTAGCGTCTCTCCGTAACGCACGTACTCTTCCCAAATTACTGCTCGTGCTACAGGTAACAAGAGATTCCAGACACGTTCCCGATTTTCTAGGTCACGGCGGTTCACTTCTTCTTGGAGAGACGCTAGGAGTGCACTCACACCACCAAGGCGGAGCACATCACGAAAGGTAGATTTAAGCCAATTGACAGATGTAATAGGCTGGTTGTGAGGAAAAGAAACGACTTTCCCCGTAAGTGGGGAAAGAGTATGATTTGCGATTGTCATAAAATACACGCTCCTAATTTATGGGAGCTACTTGACGCGAAGAAACGTATGACTGTATAATTGCGCCAAGAAGCTCCAAATGATCGATTTTTAAAAGGTCGTCTCAACGCGTACTCGCCAAAGTATCCGCGTTGAGGCGATTTTTCCTATTCAACATGCCTTCCTGTACAAATGAAGTCTGAAGGGATTTTTCAAACTCAATAAAATCAATAATGATGTCCTTCAGATCTTCTACAACAGCCTCTACAGATTCAGAATCGTTACTCAAATCATTAGTTGCACCCATAATCCTTGATTTCAGATCCGCCACATACGATAAATCATGGAGACTAAGGTTCCTCATCGACGTTGCTCCCTCCGAATAATATTTTTGACTAATACTGCGTGCTGTGCCGGTTGGTGGAACCAGATACGCGCCAGGTGTTCAAGGGTCATGTTCTGGACACTCTCCTTCCAGTAACTATTTTCAAATGCTTAGGCCGCGGCTTCTGTAAAGGAAATGAACGTCCGTTACTGTCCACCATGTATTCCTTGCCATTTGATGCAGTATGCTGTCTATACATTGGAATCCCGTTCTCTGCAGCCCATTCCTCCGCAATGCTTGGATGCCCCTGTACCCTCCGCATATCGCTCATAATGCTAATGAAATGAGTCAAAAAGAATCGGAGTTCCCAATTTTCATAATCCCAAATTAAGTCAAAAGGGTCGCCAATCAATTCATCCCAGCCATGATTTTCAATCATCTTGATTGTAGAAAAGAAGTCTTTCCACCCTGCACGTTCGCCGTCATAGCTTTTAATAATCGGAAAAATCACAGTTATTCTACGGGGCGTCAATAGCGTCATGAGAGACATAACCACTTCGTAAAATTGAAAATGCGACTCTAATCCTTCAACGTCCGTGTACTTTCTCCCATCCTTCATCATTTCATTTGCCATACGTACACCGTAGAATACCGCTCGGTCCACTACCATGTGAGCCTCTTTATCTACAGAAGCTTGCTTAATGGCTGCTGTGAACGACCTATGATAAATCTCTAATCTGTCCATATGCTCATCCCTTCAACTTAACGTTGTACTTTATCGCCATATCCTTCACGACTGTGATGTAATCGTTAATCAGCCGTCTGTCAGCGGCTATTACGTCCAATTTGCTGAGATTCTCTACCTTAGAAGGAGTTACTCCTTCACGCAACATACGGCCTTGCATGTTCTGTTTCCGGACTTCCAAACGAGGCCCAAAGCGGCTTGTCAGTAGGTCATAGCTTTCATTCCTAACCCCTTGGTATGCCTCGCCACCACCGCGACCCTGAGCAATCTTGTTCAAAATAGACGTTGTCTCCTTACGCCAATCCTCACCCGGATTGAGCGCCATTACTTCTATGGTGTCTTCCCATTTCTCTTCCATGTCGTTAAGACGGCGGTCACGCTCGGCGTCTGCTCGTTTGCGTTCAGCTTCCACTCGTTCATGCTCCACATTCTTTTGAGCTAAATAAGCTATAAGTTCACTTTGACTCAACTGCTTCGGCTGCGAATCCTCTGTATCCAGCAAATAATCTCGAACGGCCCTAGCAACTAAACTATCTCGAAGTAGCATGCCAATCCTAAGAAGGGCACGACGGGAAATGACGGTAAAAGAAGATGAGTTTTTACCAATTACACCCAATTCCTTAAAGAAGATCAGTTCATTCCCAGACACAACCTTTAATCCGTCGTTCTCAAGTTCCTCACGATTATCAAAAATCAAACTATTGATTGTCTGTTTTGGGACCTCGTAATATTCCCCTGCCATTTCCATAGACACATTCTCGTTATCTGGCAGTAGGGATAGCCCTTTTACCTTGTTAAGTACATCCACTCGGCTAGTGTATGAATTGCGGAGACTAACGCTTTCGATTAGTACGTCACTGTTCATTTACATTGCTCCTTTCTGTTTATCTTGCTGCTCTCCGATCCAGCCCAGCGCCTCAGCTTCCATGATGTGTCCAGCTTTGATCATCATGCCGATGAAGGAGCAATTCAGCGTGGCAGCAAGTTTACGGAGCGTATCTGGCTTTGCTTCGCTCCCATTCTCGATGCGGGAAACAGTTGGTCCAGATACACCTGGGAAATCATTCACCGTTAGCCCCTTCGCCTTTCGGAGCTGCCGCAGATACTCACCAAATGTCAGTGTCACGACTTACCTCCCTTCAGGTATAAAACCCTATGATGTGGTTATGATGGCGGATAGGGCTACACCTGAGAACTGCAGTTTGCCTTCTCTTGTTCAGCTATCCAGTCCAGTAATGTTGATTTCCGAATACGCCAGTTTCCACAAAGCTTTATCCCATGTAATTTCTTAGCTCTGCACCAACTGTAGACTGCACTTCGTGAAACTCCCAAATACTCCCCGACTTGTTCAGCAGTTAATAGGTCTGGCATACTCTTGAGATCCATTTTGATTCACCTCCCCATGCTTGGTCGTTTCATCCTCTGAGTCGCTAAACAAGTATTCAATACTATGATCGGGGAAAAACTCGTCCCGGATAGTGATAGCCTCGTCGATGTAAAAACGAGATTTACCATTGATCTTGTCGCTTACAGTGGCATTTCTAATATTTAACGCTTTTGCTAAGTCCCCAAAAAAAACAGCTTTCCTAGCCATTTCTGCCCGAAGGTTCCAAAACATTCGAATCCTCCTTTCAAATTCGCTATTGCGTATTTACAAAACCAATCGTATTCGCAATTTCATATCAAGTCAAGGGTTTTCCGAAAAATAAATATGATAATGCGAATTTCACTCTTTACTTTAGTACTTAATTTAGGTATTATAGTATTAGAAATACGATTTTTCGTATATATCGGAGGCGTGAAAATTGCAAAGAGCTAAAATCCTAAAAGAACTGATTGTGAAGAACGGAATGAGCATTAAGGCTTTTTCAGAAGAGGTTGGAATACCCTACACAACTTTATATTCGATTCTTGAACGAGGAATTGGAAAGGCTTCTGTCGATAATGTAATCAAAATATGCCGAGCTTTAGGAATAACTGTGGATGAACTACAGGAGATGTCAAAAAAGAGTGAATCTGAAACCCAGGTAGAGATCCAAACCATTGCGGCCCATCATGAAGGCTATGAATGGACAGAAGAAGAGTTGATGGAAATCGAAAAATTCAAAGAGTTTGTTCGCTCTAAGAAAAACCAACAATCTTCAGACAAGTAACTGCTATCAGGAGTGGTGTTATGGTATATGATCTATTACTTCAAAAAGCTCACCTTCTGTTAATAGAGGTCATTGAGCGCCCCTTAGTTGGTAAATTAAAGGGCATATATGCTGACAGAGTCATCTGTATCGATAGTAGACTTGAAACGAAGACAGAGAAAGCTTGCACGCTCGTAGAGGAAATTGGCCATCATGAAACCAGTGCAGGAGATATCCTTGATCAAAATACTGTCGAAAAAAGGAAACAAGAAAAGCGTGCTAAAAATTGGGGTTATGAAGAATTAGTGCCTTTGTCCGCTTTTTTATTGGGGCATGAAGCTGGAGTGCGGAACATTTATGAATTTGCTGAATTAATTGGTGTTACAGATGATTTTTTAATTAACGCTATAGATCACTATTGGGAAGTATACGGTCCTTGTACGGTGTACAAGCCTGGAAATGATGAATACATAATTTACTTCGATCCTGTCGCGGTCATAAAAATTTTCAAATAACCTACGGATATTAGCCGCGTGGGCGGCTTCACATAAGGATATAAAAGAACATACATTCGTGAAAGGAGGTGAAATAACGAATGGGGAGAAGACCAAAAGAAGCCAAGGAAGCAGTGAAATATCCAGGTGTACGCTCAGAAAATGGCAGACATACTTATCGTTATAGCGTTCCGATACCTGGAAAAAAGGGTAGAAAACAAAAAGAAACTCCTAGCTATCCAACGGCAAAGGAGGCCTTTGAAGCAGGAATTAAGATCAAAGCTCAACTCTTGAATGGAACTTACTTCGAAGAAAGAGATATCATATTTGACGATTTTGTAATAGAATGGCTCAAAATGTATGAAGCAACCGGCAAAGTAAAAAACACGACTGTAGATATTCGCATGCGTGAATTAAAGAAATGCAAAAAATACTTTGGTCATAAAAAAATTGGAGATATATCCAAGAAAGATTATCAAAAAATGCTTGACGATCAAAAAAAACAAGAGTATTCACTAAACTCAATTAAACTCCTACATTCAGCATGCTCACTTGTTTTCAAAAAAGCTGTTGATTTAGAAATGATTAAGTCTGACCCCACTTCTAGCGCTGAAATACCAACCTATCAAGCTACTGTTGAAGAGTTAGAAAATAAAACTGAGATTCCTAAATATATGGAAAAGGAGGAATTGACACGTTTTCTGAACGTAGTTAAGGAGCATGGAGATAGGCAAGATTTCAACCTTTTTTATCTTATAGCCTATACAGGAATGAGAATTGGAGAAATGAGCGCACTAAATAAAAACAAAGATATTAATCGGGCTGAGAAATTCATTTCTATAACAAAGACGCTCTATTGCAAAAAGAAAATCAAAGAGTATGTCATTAACACACCTAAAACAAAAGCGTCCCGACGAGAAATTGATATTACTGACAGTGTCGTCGATGTTCTAGATGATCAAATTGCATGGCTAAATGAATTTAAAATGGCAAATCGAAAAACATACTATGATGCTGGATTCCTGTTCGTGAATACACGAAGAAATCCAGGGTACCCCGAAGCCCATCCGAACATCACTTCGAGAATGAAGACTTATCTAGAAATTGCAGGCCTGCCATTATCCCTGACCCCCCATAGTCTAAGGCATACTCACGTGTCCTTATTAGCTGAGGTAGGAGTGGCACTTGAAACAATACAAAAACGTATGGGTCATAGTAGTGATGAAGTAACCCGCCTGATTTACTTGCATGTAACCAAAAAGAGAAGAAAAGAAGCTCCCGAAAAATTTGAAAAACTCATGAATAGTTTATAGTGTGGGGATCTTGTGGGGAAAACCCAAAAGAATCATTGATCTATTGCGGATTATAACGCATCTCTGTCATATACAAAATATTTGGGTCATGCCGCAGCGACTCTACTCCCACCTCCATCAGTTCCTCATTCGCAGCTTGAATTGGGATAATCCGATGGCCTTTAATCTGATACGGTAAAATGGATTCCGGATGTTTCTCTATCATCACCACTCCCATGCAGGATGAAGAGCCAAGCAGCTGCTCACCAACAATCGTATTGGCAAAGGTTGTTTTTCCTGACCCTACAGCACCTGCAATAATGGTATTGCGAAACGTGGACGATAACGCCCGAATGAACTCAACCGCCTCCGCAGGAATACATTCCGTACCCGCTTGATCCTCCAAATCCAGAAATTCTACAACTTGTCGCCGCAGTGATATCGTAGTAAAACCCTCCCAGACCCTAGGTGATACCCAAATCGCAAGCCGAATAAATCGACCTGGCCAGAGCGGATCATCCATTTTGAACTCCACCGAAGGATTATCCTTGTTCAGCTTTTTATTGGGATCACTTTTTAGCAAGGAACGCTTCAGCTGCTCGACCCGATCCAGTGAAGGCATCTCATACGGATAAGCTATAAACTCACCTTTATGGTTATAAAAAATTTGCTTCCCAATCATTTGTAATCCGGTTGACTCGCTGTATGCACGATCCGTAAACCAACGATACGCTGGTCCAAAACCCTTCCACTCGTGATACAGGGCCTCTGCCGCCGTTCGGTACGCTTCTGGAACCTTTCCAGTAAAAGGTGTTTTTCGTAAGTACTTCTCAATTTCATTCATAAAAAAGCTAACTGCCTGCGGATCGCCAATTAATGCCTTTGCATTTAGCACGAAGTAAGCGTCATCCTCACGTTCTAATCCTTCGTTCATCTCGGTCTTCATTTTTTGTAAAAAAGCATAAAAATCTTCCTTGCCCGGTTTGCTAGTGCGTAACACGCTTTGTTTTAGAGAAAAGAGTGGACGACTCGCGAGAGTTTCAATCATAGAAATATCCCTTTCTTTTTGGCCTCTGGCGCTAATCCCATCGACACCAATAGAGAATGTACCTTATCATCCACATGCTGCAGCTCTTTTTTGCCTAGAGGCAAGCTTTCCTGCAAGGGCTGGTAATACGGTAACTCCAGCAAGATTTCAGTGCCAAATCTAAGGGCCATATTTTTGGACGAAGATATTTCCTCCACATTACTGCGGTTAATGATCAGCTGGAAATCATGCGGACGCAGATCTATATGCCCCGTAAGCTCGAAAAGAGGTTCTAATCTGTATTCATGTTTAGGATGAGTGACAATCATGCGTAACGACGACTTTTGCATACCGACATACCACGCAGCACTCTCGGGAATTGAACCGAAATCAGCAATAACCACATCTGCATTTGCTCCAGCTCTAGCCAAGAAATATTCGATCTCCTCCTCCAGATAATCCTGAACACTTAAGTAGTCGTAATTTCCCGGTAGATACAAATAGCCATCCTGTCTAATCAATTGCTGGAAATCTTCATCATGAATCATCTTCCCTGTAAGCTTGGGGCGCAGTTTGTCTAGACTGATCGTAGCTTTGCGCTCATACCCGGGATCATATAGATCCAAACCAAGTACAAGAACACGTAGACCTGCCGCAGCAATTCGTCTTGCAAACAGCTTCGCCACACTTGTGCAACCAATGCCTGGACCTGAGCCAAAAAAACCAACCAAATTGCTCCGTTCCTCCCCATCCTCTTCCAGGATAAAACGAATCTTCTCTATCACTGCTGACGAGGTAGAACGAGGAGGAATAAAATATAGCCCTAAGCTTTCACATAACATATGCACAGCTTGATAGCCGCGAATTCCCTTTTGCAGATATAAATACAGGATCATAGAGCTTGGATATTTGTATCGCAGCTCGCTAAGCGCTTGAACAGGTACCTGATCACTCGTAACCATTAACATATGACCTTCGGTATGCGCCGGATCGGGATACACGTTTTGTGTAACTACATTAAATCCCGCGTTTTTGATATCATTAATCGTTAACTGATCTATGCCCAGACTAAATATTTTCAAGGCAATCTCCCCCTACTCTACCCGTACGATCCACAGCTTTTTGCCCTGCTCCAAAAATTGCCCTAGCCTTTGACCCTCACTTTTCTTCAGCTTCAATTCTGGTGTCGCCACCTTGCCAGTAGAAGTGAATCGGTTATTGTTGTTACCTTTCTCAGAATCCTGCACATCATTATTGTCTTCTGTTCGCACATAGTTCACGGTAACTCCAGATAAGAAGATCTCTTTAGTAGGATCGCTAAGCAAGCTTTGTTCTTTCACCTGTTCCTCGTTTTCTTTTTTGCCTGTATTTGAACCGAGCGCCTCTCGCTGCTTCTCTCGATCACCTTCTACAAGATAAATGTCTACCTTATCCCGGCTTCGCAACGAACCATTAATGGCATAGATGGCCTCCTTCGGAATAGGAAATATGCCTTCATCCTGCAAAGGCTCTAAATCACTAACATCCACCAGTGATGCTGTCAAAATACTACCGTTAGTCAGATTCACATTCGTAATTTTGTGCTCCACTTGTGCGATCTCCGTAATTACACCAGAGGGTATGTCCTTGGTCTGAACAGAATCCAGATACAAATCACTTGCTTTCAGCTCATAATTTTTAGGTAGAGATTCCCCAGCTCCCACCTTAACTTTGACCACGGTTTGGGAAAGCACGTAGGGCTTGAAATAGAGATCATAACCTAGCAATCCCCCGAATCCAGTAATCAAAATGAGACTTGCGAAGAAATAATTACGTTTTAACAAACGTCCCCGCTGTAACGACAAACCTTCCACCTCCTTAACTACATGATTTTTGAGAACGACAAAAAGCACCTTGGCATAAATAGCCAAGCTGCTGGTAAAATGCTTTTTTACCTCATAGAGATTTAGAGAACTATTAAATTAAAGGGTTCCGGTGAAAGCCCTCGGGCATAATCGTTGCTTTCACCGGAGAATACCTTTATTTAAATACTACAGTTTTATTCTGATGGACGAGAATTCGGTCCTCGATATGCCATTTCACCGCACGAGCCAGAACAACACGTTCAATGGTACGTCCAATCCGTTTCAGCTCAATAACATCATCACTGTGGCTTACCCGCTGTACATCCTGTTCAATAATCGGTCCACCGTCTAGTTCTTCAGTAACATAGTGAGCAGTTGCCCCGATAATTTTCACCCCACGTTGATACGCTTGGGCGTATGGATTGCCGCCAATAAAGGCAGGCAGGAAAGAGTGATGAATATTAATAATCTGATGGCGATAATGCTCAATAAAGGACGGCGAAATAATCTGCATATACCGTGCCAATATAATAACATCGATATCGTCTCCGATGACCTCTAACTGGCGTTTTTCTGCTTCAGCCTTAGTATCCGCTGTGACTGGAATATGATGAAATGGAATGCCAAACGACTCGACATAAGATTTCATATCCAAATGGTTACTAACGACGAGGGCAATATCGGCATCGAGATCGCCCGCTTGCCACTGCCAGAGCAGTTCAACAAGACAATGGTCTTCTTTAGAGACGAATATGGCAAGTTTCTTCTTATGACGAACATTAAAGATCTTCCAGTCCATCTTAAAACGCTCCGCCACTCCGCCAAATTGAGAGCGAATCTCTTCCAGACGATCGCCTAATTCAGGTAGGTCAAACTCGACTCTCATAAAGAACATTCCACCATCTGGATCCATCGTATACTGATCCGACTGCACAATATTTGCGCCATGCTGATACAGAAAGTGTGATACAGCCGCCACAATTCCCGGTCCGTCAGGACAGGAAATGAGCATACGTGCCCGGTTGGAATAATGCTCGACACCTGACGAATTGTTTCTTTTTACGTGTAACTCCATGACCCTCTTCCCATCCTCTCATCTACATACGCAATCTGAAGTATAGCTTAAGCGTTCACGAGCACTTATTTGCCTGCTAACCAAGCAATTAAGCGATGATTAATAGCTTCCTCGCTTAGCTGCGGGAACAGCTGGGCAGCGACAACTTCATCGTATAGACGCTCCAGTGGTTCACGTGGATCAGCTTTTTTAGCTTTGGCATCGTTCTTCAGCAGCTCCCAGACATTAAGTACATATTGACGGGAATCGATCTCCTGCTTGGCAAAAAATTCACGTAATGTTTCAACATCCTGCACGAATTCCGCTCCAAATCGTTCAGCTACATTACCACGCAGCAAAGCGATCTCCACCTCATACATCGGACGTTGTGTCTTAGCATCTTTACCAATCCATGGGGTCTCCAGAATGAAAGGAAGACCTTCCAGCTTTTCATGGTGTACGATTTTGTTAATCGTATCAAAGCCAACCCAACCCGAGCCAATTGGAGTGTGACGGTCTTTGCGAGCGCCACATGGATTTTTACTGTCATTAATGTGGATTACACCAAGACGGTTCAATCCGATAGTCTCATCAAATTTGTTGAGAACACCGTCCAAATCATTAACGATATCATAGCCAGCATCATGAATGTGGCAAGTATCAAGACAGACCGACAGACGTTCGTTATGTTCGACCTTAGCAATAATAGAAGCGATTTCTTCAAAACTGCGGCCGATCTCTGTTCCCTTACCAGCCATAGTTTCTAAAGCGATATGCACTTCCGTTTCGTTCGTGCCTCCAAGCACCTCATTCAGACCATCTGCAATCCGCTGAATACCATATTCAGCATCTTTATCAGTGAACGCACCTGGATGTAATACAATATGCTTGACCTCAAGTGCATGCGTACGGCGAATTTCCTCTTGCAGGAAATCAACAGCCAGTTGATACGTATTCTCTTTATAGGAAGCGAGATTAATAATGTAAGGTGCATGGACAACAATCTCCTCTACACCATTCTCTTTCATAACCTGCTTCCCTTCGTTGGGATACATGGCATCAATCGGCTTGCGGCGCGTATTCTGCGGCGCTCCTGTATATATCATAAACGAGCTGGAACCATACTCATTTGCTTCATTTGCTGCGGTCAAAAGACCCTTGTCCGAGCAAGACACGTGTGAACCTATTTTCAGCATACTTCTTCCCTCTTTCCTTCACGAATTAACCCCTATTCTACCGTGATCGGAAAAATAAATCTAGACGAGGCCAATATGCCGGGTTCTGCTTCGCAAAACTTTGGAAATAAGCTATACTTTAATATGAGAATAATTCGTGTGAGAATCCTCATTGCCAAAAGGTGGTGTATGCATGTTTATCCAATCAGGACTTGGTTTATTATCCACACCGAGCAATTGGTTTATGAACTCTATCGCTTTCTGGACATTTATGCTGCTTGGTTCCATGTGTATCGGCGGTTTTTTTATGTTCCGCAAATTCCTAAAGGTCCTGCCCAAAGCTGATGGAAAGTCAAAGCTTGACTGGCAAAATTACTGGGTGGAACGTAGCCGCCCGCTCTGGAGTGACGAAACAAAGGCCTTTTTGGACCAGCTTGTTCAACCTGTACCTGGGCCATTTCGTGATATTGCGAAGCATTCTATTGCTGCCGAGATCGGAAAAATCGCAGTCGAGAGCAATGCAAAAGAAGTTACTCGCGATCACTGTATTAAAGGTTACATAGTTGCCACACCGCGGCGCGATAACCGTTTTCTTGTCAATTTTCTCGAGAAGAATAAAATCGATTACTCTGCTTACCAGCATTTGTTTAAGTAATTTTTAATGAATTGTACGATTTAGAACGGAGGCCCTCCTTTGAAATATGTGATATGTGGCGGCACCGGTTTTATAGGTAGCGAACTAGCAAAATACTGGCTGCAAGCAGGTAATGAAGTTGCTATTGTAGGTCGGAATTTACCAAAAGACGCAACAACAATTCATCCTAAGCTGAGTTACCACACCTGGGACAGTCTAAGTTCTAATCCCGCTCCAGTGGAAAATGCAGCTGCCCTAATTAATCTCGCCGGAGCTTCCCTTAGCCAGCGCTGGAGTCCAAGTCGCAAAAAAGCGATTATGCAGTCCCGACTTGCAACCGTTTCCGCAGCAGCTAAGTTAGTAGATCAAATGAAGCAAAAGCCTTCCGTAATCATTCAGGCTTCCGCCGTGGCGATTTACGGTACCTCTTTAGAGGATACTTTTAATGAGTCCTCACCAGCCCAGGTCATGGATTTCCCTTCAGAAGTAGTTAAGACATGGGAAGAGGCTTCAGATGAAACCTACCATGATATCCGCGTGGTCAAGCTGCGTACCGGAGTTGTGCTCGGCAATGAGAGCGGAGCATTCCCCAAAATGAAGCTGCCTTATTTATTAGGTTTTGGCGGAAACATTGGCTCTGGAAAGCAGTGGCTCTCTTGGATCCATCTGACGGATATCATCCGTCTAATTGATTTCTGTACGCAAAATCCAACGATTAACGGACCTGTTAATGCGACTGCTCCACATCCGGTAACGAACGAAGAGTTCGGCAGAACGATCGGCACAGTCTACAAACGGCCACATTGGTTCCCTTTACCAGCCTTCCTGTTAAAAACAGCAGCCGGAGAATTATCCGAAATCTTACTTAAAGGTCAGCGCGTCCTGCCCGCAGCGGCATTAAATCATGGCTTTGACTTTACCTTCCCTACACTTCAAGTCGCTTTAGAAGATTTGAAAAAACAAAAATTGTAGAGCCACATTCATCGTTAGAACTCACCTTCATACTGTATGAAATGTGTAGCTTCCTTTTATAATTTTAAATGTGGTCCCCTCTGTTAGTGGATACTCTTTATACGGGACCATGGCTTCACCTTGAAAAAGCGTTCCATTTCTGGAGTCAAGATCCTTCAGAATATATCCGCTGGTGCTTCTAGATATCTCAGCGTGTACTCTAGAGGCGCCTTCTGATCTTTCCACATATTGAGCCACCTCTGCCGATCGGCCGATAATGAAGCTAGTTCGATTTAACTCGATCATCTCTGCCTCTTCGCCCTCCTCACCGCTTCTTTGGAGATAAGGAATACTCCGATCCAGCTTTTCGATTTGTCGTCCTTGCTCAGGCGGTTTCTCCTGTGATAATAAGGTTGTTGGAGCTATTGCTTCTGGTGCTTTAACAGAACTTTGTTCCTCTGCTAGTGATTCATAACGTGTCGCCGGAACGCTAGCTGCTGAATCAGAGGATTGCGGAGTTATCTTTGGAATTGTTGCTGGAGAACGCGTAGAAGTCACAGGGTTCCTGCCAAAATTCCACTCCAATTCTTTTCGACTCGGATTACAGTTAGTATCTTCAGAATCCTCACCCAGGCCATCAACATCTTCTTTACCAACCTTTAGCCTTCCGCTCCAAACCATCCAGCTTAAAACAGCCAATACAATCGTCACAACTCCACAGACGGCAAGCCATAACGGCTTGGGACTATCCAAATATAGAAACTTCCACAGTAGTGCATCGCCTAATAGAAACCCTAGCACTATATAGGTTCTTGAGCTTGAGGCTTGTGGATTCGTTACCTGCTCATCCTCCAAGCTTAGAGACAGGCTCTCCTCCTCTTTTATCTTAAGATTAGGATAGCTGCTGATCCAAGGAGTAGCAGTCGGCTGCAGCTCCAATTCCTTATCTTCGCGATGCTCATATATTTTTCTTAATGGTGGAGCTGCTGCCTCTTTCACTAGATATTCTTTTACGCCTTCATGAAGCTGTCTTTCAGGTGTAACGGGCTCTCTTTCTGTCAGCAACTCTGATAAAAGAATCTTTAAGCCAGCTGGAGTAAATCCCTCTTCACTGCAATATTGCAATAGTCTTTGCACACCACTGCCAGTAAGCTCTGTGATAGATGCCATTAACACCATAATCAGTGTCTTGAGTGACTCTCCAAGCTTTGAAACAGACTTACTCTCCTGAATGGGTATGTAGGTTAGGTATACTTTACCGCTCTGTAACGACCCTTCAATAAAAATGTAATCTGCATGCAAAGCATACTGTTCCGCCCGCAGCATATATAACCTGCCATCTTCCATGCCTTGGGCAATTTGCAGCAATAACCCGTAAAACGAGTTCATACTTAGCTTCTCTCCTTTGAGTAGATGACTAAGCATTTTTTTGCGTAAAACAGCGTATTCCATAGTAACCTTCATATCTATTTCTCTAAGTAACAGCCTCAAATGATGAGGAATGTCGGTGTTCATCAGCATGCGTGCCTGAATCAAATTAAGCTTCTCCGCAGGTATTCCTTCGGGTTCACCAAGGATCATATATATACCATCCTGTTGTATAAAATCACGGGTTAATTCGAACAACAAACATCAGCTCCCGAACTAAAAGTATAGATAAGCGCATATGGAACCAGGGATAACAGCCAGCATGAAAGGGAATTTCAACAGTTCACTATCGTTATTTTTTAATAGAAACGGACTCTTCCATAAAATAAATCCAGAAATTCTGCTGATGATCTTACGCGAACGACTGATCGCCTCCCGTCTCTTTAAAACAATTAGCCAGCCTATTAAAGCTCCAAATAGTACGGAGTACATCACGACTTGCAGCGTAAAAAACATCCCTGTCCACGCGCCGATTCCAGCAAAAAGCTTAACATCCCCCGCGCCAACCGCCCCTATTAAATGCATGATCAGAAGGACTGTAAATCCTACAGCAGCTCCCCCGAAAGCCCTCAGCAGTCCATGCCAGCTATTTATCACCCCTTGTGCAAGCAGACCAGTGAAAAAGCCTGACAAGGTGATCCAGTTTGGTATTCTCATCGACTTTAAATCTGTAATTAGTGCCGCTGCTAAAAACGGTAGACATCCCCAAAATGCCCACTCTGCCATTTATTACACTCCTTTTTCCACCCTTTCACTTCACTACTGTGAACATAACCTCAACAGATCTACCGTCATCCAGTTGTATAACAAACGGCCACGAGCCCGGTGTGGTATTTACGCCAATTTTCCATTCCCACTCGATATATCCATCTGCATCCGCTTGTTTCCAGCCTAAATATTTGGCAGTACTGCCTCCGCTCTTATAAAAGACTGACAAGCTGGCAGAAGCATCCGGCGGTATTCTGGCACGAACCTTGCCTTGCTTATTCGCTACAGCCGGGTTCGGCTTTTCTAAGATTTCAATGAATTCTTCTGGTTGGCCAGTACCGTTCCCCTCCTTGGTTGTGCCTTCTCCTGTATCCCCGATCCAGAGACGTTCAACAGCACTTGCTTCTAATACAATACTTTGGTTTAGAAAAGGGACCTTCATCGGCAGCTTATAACTAACCACTAGCCCAAGGTATGGACAAGTACCCTCATTTAGCTCCGGCACTATAACATTGGATACATGAATTCGCTCATAATCCAGTAAATCTGATGTCAGGTATGGTTTCAATAAAGGTTTGATCGCAAGATCAAGTACACTTTCACTGGTCTCTGCCTGAAGCTTCTGCAACGGTCCCTCACCACTTTCTAAAGCGGACATAACCCACTCATTTAACGGATTGGGTAAAGACTCAGCATAACTATTGCCCCAATCAGTAAGTGACAAGCGAGGAATAGTCCAATTCAGGCCAGCAGAATGATCACTGTCATCCCACCCTGAATCATCACTTACTTCGCTGGATGTTCCCCATTTCTGCACCGCCAAAGCCGCAGGATACATATGAGTTGAAATAGACTTTACAGTGTCTGATGCTGTACTTTGCAAAGCTGTCGAATACAAGGTCATCTGTACGATAGAAATCAGGAACAGGACAAATAGCAGGAAGAACGGAAGAACCATCGCCGCTTCTACTACCATGCTACCTTCTTCCTTGTCCTTCCCTCTGATTCCATACCCATCCCCCATCTCCTTACCGACCTCCCGCTAATAAGAATAATCAGTTTTTACTGCCCTCAGATACTTATTCCCTTGTACCTCTCCCGGAAAAGCAGCAGTATAATTCAACATTTTAACTACACCTGGCAGAAACCATAACTGCATTTGGAGCTTAATGTCCGATGATACATAGGTGTTTCTTTCCTCTGGATTTATTCCTGTGTTCAGTTGAATCAGAGCCAGCATCCGCGATAGCTGTACTTCCCCGCCCCCATGCATTATCATGAACAGTCGCAGATGATCACGGTAAGTCAGCTGCGCCGGCATATATTTGGATAAAGGAATCGCATCCTTCTCACAAAGCTGCAACATATCCTGAATGGCATGCTGGATTCCATACAACAGTGCCGCCGCTAGAACAGCCAGTGGATTTCCCAAGGTTGCCTTTTCTATAAATCCTTCCATTGTGCGAATGGACAACCTCATCGCGAATATTTCGGCATAGGCTGCGGCCACATTCCCTGCGGGATTATGAAATCCGTATAAAATGTATTCCAGCTCCTGAGCGCGAGGATCAAGCTGATCTGTGAGCTCACTAGTGTCTTCCAGAGAATTCAGTGCCAGACTAGCTAACTTTGAAACATCAAAATGCTGAAAATAAAGCGCGGAATACTCTGTCTGAAAAAGCCTGTCTCTAGCGCCCCCCATAATGCCACTCATTGCTGCATAAATCCCGTCAATATCCTTCATCGCCGAGCTTCCAGCAGCATAGGGATCTGAGGATACTTCAGATTTATCAGAGGATTGAGACTCCAATCCGTTGTTAAATGAAACATTGTCCTCATAAAATTGATGAAGGATTTGATAACGTTCCATTGAAGCTGCCGCTCCGCTACCTAGCATTCTAATTTTGTCCAGCAGTGCTCTAACCTCGCCCAGCTTGGATTTGGCTTCCCACTCTACTTGCTTACGTGCTTTATCCGAGCTGCGATGCTCTTCAAGAAAAGCCAAATCACTAGCGATAACACTTCCCTTCTTACCGTATTTTTTATAATAGTTGTCCACTACATGCGAAGCCCCTAGAACAGAGGAAATCATTTGGTAGGAATCGCCGTTGACTCCCAAAGCTTCATGCAACACTCCTGATAATCCTGTTACCGTCGGTTCAATGGACTCGTACGCACTTTGCTGCATAAATAAACCATTCTCCATACTACTAATGTCAGCCGAAGAGAGGATCAAGGCATCTTCCTGTTCATGCAGCTTTTTAAGTGGCTCAGCGCTTATTTCCCCCGAGTTTCCCGGAATATCCCAGTCCTTAGCAGGATCGTCTGCCAGATTTACGCCACTTATTCGGGAAGCTGCCAAAACATCTCTCATCTCGTCATTCAATTGCTGCGCTTTGTTTAACGCATCCTTCGCTTCCTCCATTGATTGTCCATGTTCTTCATGAAAGGTTGTTAATAAGGATGGGAGCCGCGACAACATCTCTGAAGTTCGGCTCTGATAAAGTGCCAACTGATAAGTGTACTTTGCAGGCTTTTTACTATCACGATATAGATCTTCGTAATATTTCCCAAGATAGTCACTATACTGTGCTGGTATATCCGCGGCTGCTTGCATGCTTCCGAGCAAATGGGCCGAGATAGAATCTCCGGGCGGATTCATAATCCATAGCAGTACTCTTCTTCCACTCTCCGCCGCTTGGCTTCTCCGCTCTAACATTAGATCCAAATTCTCTTCACGTTCATCATATAAAGGTTGCAGCTTACTAAGTAATTCAGTAGCTCTTGAGGCCTCTGCCATTACGCCCGACAGCGGCTTGAATTTACCTGCCAGCTCCAAGGCGAAATCAACCGGAGCCTTATATTTCATCTCTTCCAGTATTTGATGACGAAAAACATCATAACTTCCCAGCGGCCGGCTCCATTCCAAAGAGGAGGATTCCAGTGCAAAGGGTAAGAGATTGAACGTATCCCCCCGCCCACTTTTATGCAAATTTTCATTGAGCACTTTGGACAGCAGCATATCACCATCACTATCACCGAATGCAAATAAACCGTATCTCTCACGCAATTCAACATGATATGAAGACATAACAGAGCGGATACTGGCTCTCGCTAATCGTTCCTCCTGAACGTTGAACGCAGCGATTCGCGCATAATCAATCAGCACAGCAGTAAATAGAAAGACGAAAGCCAGCACCATGATTAGAAAAATTGTAACTGAGCCTTCTGTTTTGCCCTTAGCAGGACAACCCGTAATTATACTTTTCATTAAAACCCCCTCCCTTGAACAGAGATTTTACTTATCCTGAAGCTTGATCAGCATAGCAGAAGCATCCTTCTTATCCATGTAAACTGCAGATCCACTACCCTCAGAGCCCCCTTTAAATTTAGCTCCAAAATAACGCATCAGGTCGACCGTACGAATAAACTCAACAGGCTCGACAATGATAGACTGGGCTTCAACAGTTGGGTTAGCCTCATCCGATAGAACGCTATCAAGCACAGGCAAGCTCAGTAGACGATTTAGCTCGGCCTTTACTCTCCGTCCTGTAAGACTGTGAGCATAACGCATAGTTCCTGGCATATTGTCCGGAATCATAGTAGACGAATGGCCCAGTTTAAGCACTGGCAATTCACTCTTCTCTGATACTTCACCGGGCAACTCTATTGTCACGCCAGCACTGCCAGCTTCTCCACCAAATAATGAGGCTAACAAGGCATCATCCCCAATTCTCCAATAAAGGGAGTCGTACTCACCAGCCATGTAAGAACCAGAGACCTCCTTGTGACTGTTGTCCCAGTTGTAAGCCGCCCGCTCAGTAGCTCCTGAGGCCACTTGCAACAGCATGGACTTCTGATAGCTATACAAGCAAAAAAACAAAAGAAGCATCGTAATAAACATGACGATCGGCAACAGAAGTGACGCTTCAATAGTAAAACTGCCTTGATCACCCTTAAACTTGTTCAATCGAATACTTCCTGACTCTTTTCACCCGCCGTTTTAATTAAGGCTTCTACTACCTCTTGAATTTTGTCCTTAAACAAAAGAACAACTGCAATCAAGACAGCAATAATCAAAATCATCTCCAAAGTTCCTAAACCTTCCTCGTCTTCCCAAAAGTTCTTCATACTGTCCAACATTGTTGATACCATCAGCTTCAGCCTCCTACATTTTTAACATCAAAAATGCTGGCGTTCCCACCAGTACAATTACTATTAAAAAGATAACTACCATCGGAAAAACTAATTTAGAGGATGCTTGCTCTCCGCGCGTCCGGCTAAGAGCCTTTCGTTTATCCCACAACATCCGCGACAGATCACGTAGCGATAGCACAAAATCCGCTCCACCTCTGCGATAATTCAGCAAAACTGTCGTTGTGAATACCGATACCTCCTGCACAGCGCATCTCTTGCTGAAATTTTCAAACGCCTGCTGGAAAGAATATCCGCCCTCCCATTCACTAGTCATAGTCATTAGCTCCTTATACAGAGGATGATTCGTATCCCCCCGGTGGCTTTCCACACAGCGAATAATAGCTCGTTGCACGGTCTCTCCTGCGCCAACCAACAACACAATACTGTTCAGCAGCTCTGGCAATTCGAGCATAATATTCTGCTCCCTAACTCTCACCTTTTTGTGCAGATCACTGACCATAGCGGTTGGTAGAGCAATTGCCAAAAACACACCCAATATCATACCTGCCTGTTCGCCACTAAATGCTGTAATCAAGCTTCCACCTACAAGCAACAGCCAGCTGTAACTTAGCATCTCACCCATGAACAGCAGGGTCCGCTCTGCGCTATAACGCATCCCATAACTGCGCTGTAGAGAACGCTGAATTCTGAACAACAGTGAGGGAAACCGACTGGCGATACCACTCTTCTCAATAAGCAGTAATAACGGTTCGCCTAACTTCCGAAGCCGTAATCCTTCCATAGGAAGACTGCGTAACGCGACATATCTGTTGCCGCATTGAATTCGCAGTAGAACCCAGACTATCAGCAAAATAACAGTAACCACCGCACATAGCCAGCGCATGATTTCACCCCCTTCACAGTGGAATGTCCATTATTTTAGTAGTCCAGAGATAACATAGGAATAAAGCAACAAGCGCTAATGTCGATATGGCTATACCCGCTCCTGTATACATTGGCTCCATATATTCTCCAGCCGTCAAACTCATAAACATCACCATGATCAGCGGAGCTATAAGCAGTGCCTTAGCCTCAAATTTCTTCTGAGCAATACTTACAGCAATATCCTGCTGAATATCCAGCTTCTCACCGATAATCGTTGATGTACGGCGCACCACTTCTACAAGATCACCACCAGTACGCTTACAGACCGAGAACACATCCGCGAATCGCTCGATGTCCTCCATTCCCGCTCTTTCACTAAAGTTCCGCAGCGCTTCTTCCACAGGCTGTCCATATTCCATGCGTGCACAGATAATGTTTAACTCGGAGATCATATCACTGCTTCCCTCCGGGTCGAGCATACGTAAATCCTGAACCGCCTCTCGGAATGCATTCTCCACCGAACGCCCAGCTGAAAGGGAGGAAGACAGCGAAAATAACGTCTGCTTAAATTGTAAATTCAGTGCATTTCGACGTCTTTTCAGTAGATAGTTACGCAGCATATGCGGGGCATAAGCTCCGCCAGGCATAAGCAGCAACGACAGCAGCCAATGATGATAAAAAAGATACCCAATTCCATACATCAGCAGTCCACCTGCAGTAAGGGTCAGAATCCTCTGCAGCAAGGTCAATTCGTATACCTTATAATCTGGTAATAACGAAGGACCGTCAGGATCCGCTTCTACAGGCTTTGCAGCAACAAATTTAAACTTAAGCATGACCTCCCCCCTTCTGGAATTTTGAATCTCTATTGAGCCAATGGATAGGAGTTTACACCAGCCATCCTAAGCTTCGTTGTATGCAACAATGGGTTACCACAGGGAAGCAGCCCCCCTTGCACCCTTCCCTCTCGTTCACCAGCTTCTTGAAATTCATATAAGGGATTCAAGATCACTTCCCCGTCTTTCAACCCCGCAACCTCACTGATTTCCATCACCCGCCTGGAACGATCACGGAGACGTGATAAGTGTACGAAGATATCAATTGCGGATGAAATTTGCTGGCGAACAACAGCTACCGGAAGCTCCGCAGCACTTAGCACCATCGTCTCCAGTCGGCTGACCATATCGTGTGCGCTGTTACTATGGCCGGAAGACAAGCTTCCATCGTGTCCGGTGTTCATAGCCTGCAGCATATCGAGACATTCCGCTCCCCGTACCTCCCCCACAACAATCCGGTTAGGGCGCATTCGCAGAGAAGAACGAATCAAATCTCGGATGGAAATCTCCCCTCTACCTTCCGTGTTAGCATTCCTGGTCTCCAGTGAAACAAGGTTCGGCACGGTTACAATCTGCAGTTCAGCGGAATCCTCTATCGTAATGACCCTCTCCTGTGGGGGGATATACTGAGATAATGCATTAAGAAAAGTAGTCTTCCCAGAGCCGGTCCCGCCACTAATAAAAATATTGTATTTAGCAGCCACTAAAATTTGCAGCAACTCTGCAGCTTCCAAGCTTAAGGCTTCACGACGGACTAAATCCTGCATCGTCATCGGTGTTTCAGGAAATTTCCGAATGGTCATCGCCGGGCCTTTCAGAGCTACCGGCGGAAGCACGATATTTACACGCGATCCGTCTTTTAGCCGAGCGTCAACGATAGGAGAAGAATCATTTACAACCCGGTTCACACCGGATACAACCGTCTGGATAATATCCTCCAACCTGCTGCTGGACTCAAATTCCAAATGGAGACGACGAATCTGCCCCTCCTCTTCTACAAAAATCTCAGTATGGCTGTTAATCATAATCTCAGTGATCGCCGGATTATCCACTAAGGGCTGGAGTACATCCAATCCTCGAAAAGAATCGAACAATCTCTTCACGAGCTCATGTTTCTCCTGTGCTGTTAAATAACGCAGATTTTCGCTGTCCAAAATTGTCCTTTCAATATATTGGGTGAGTTCACGATTTCCAACTGCAGAAGTAACATCTAATCCTGCCCGGATGTCACTGCGAAGTGCCTTAAACATTTCCTCATTCATGTAAACCCTTACCAGTGAATACTTGCGGAAGCGACGGTTCTATAATCTGCTTGCACAGCTGTAAGATCTCCTTTTGGAATTGTGGTGAGTTCAGAAAAAGCTCCTCACGGTGCTGCAGCGTCCAAGATGGGATATACGGAAGTACACCTTCAACGGTAATTCCCTCCGGAGGTGCCCACACCTCTAAACCCTCTGCGGCAAAATTCACGGCAAATCTACTTTTGTCCATCACTTGGCTGGGCATACCAGAATTAGGAGCATTGCAATGGGATAGCCATCTCATGGTCTTATGAATGCTTACCTCGTCATTTCTAACTACCCACAATAGAATTCCGCATTTATGTAACACAGCTTTGGCACGTTCTTCTTCAATACTGCCGGTATCTATTATAACTACGTCAAAATTTCTTTCCGCAACCAACAGCGCCAACAAATCTAGCGTATCCTGCGTAGTCATCTGCAGCATTTCTTTTACATTAATAATTGGCCTAAAAGCAGCACTTCGAAGGTGATCATACCTAATCACGTATTGCCCCAAATCAATCGTATCGGCTCCACCCTTATCCCGGCTGGCTTTGATTTCATAAAGGAGCCGCTCTAGTCCAGGCGTATTTCCTGCAGGGGGCCGTAAAAATAATCCACTGCTGTCCACACTTTCAAGATTCAAATAAAAGACCGAAAGCCCCAATTCACCTAGCTGCTTAGCCATATTCATAGCTACTGTGGTTTTGCCCGTGTTCCCGCTTGAGGAGACGATACCGAGCAGCAGCGTTTCATCTAATACAGAGGAACCTCTAGCTCGTTTCACTTCACATAGTTGAATAAATGCTCCCAGCAGAGAAGGCAGTGCCTGATATTTCGCAATCATGATGCCTCCAGCCAGGCTTTTAGAACCCCTGCTAAGATAAGCTCCCTCCTCACTCAAAACTGCCCAAGGCACCTTAGTTCTTCCCTCCACAAGCCAAGCCTCGATAAAAGTAACGTCACCTACAACAGCATCCGGCATATCCTCTCCCCTCATAAAATCGATAAAAGCATCCAGCCGACTAAAAGCCGTGATTCGCAGCATTTCTCCATACTCACTATGATGAAGATAGTGTAGCAATGGTTCGATATATTGGCTTTCACGCACTGCGAGTACAATCCTTGCCGCCATAAAACCTCTCTCCTTTCGCAAGAAATTCATAAATATTGTCAAAAAAAAGACAGCAAAAAAGCACCGACAATAACCGTGGATACGGTACATTGAACGGTGCTTCCGTTACTATCCCTTTAATTTACAGCTATAGTAGCATATATATAAGAAGGCAGCAATAAGTTTTTTCGCACATCAAGTGGTTTTTAGACTCTCATCGTATCTTCACGCCAATTCTTGATGGCAGACCGGATATCGGCAGGACTAAGCTTTTCCTTCACCGCCCGCTGACATAGTGCCGGAAACTCTTCATCTCCTGCATACCGAAGTGCAATAATCTGAGCTAATTCAAGCTTTGGATTTAATGCTTCGCCTGTCAATCGGAAATACCGGAACTGCTCCTCCACCCTCACTACTCGATCCTGATTTTTTGTGGCATAAATTCGAATTCGAGTAATCGCAAATAACAGGCATAGAGATAAACCAAATAATAGCAAGGGCACTGTTAAAGCACCATCATCACGTAACACCTGAACGACATAAATTCCCGACCACACAAATATAATCAGCGCTAGCGGCATAGTTACAAAATGATAAGGCCAATCAAAACGCATAAAACCTTTAGGCTTCCCCTTGTTCATCATTCATCTCCATATTTATATGACTTGTATATTGCTTAAAGCTTAGTCTCTCCGGGAATAGCTACGACAAAAGGTTCATTATTCCCCCAGTACAGAGACTGTCCTGAAACTTTAGTAGTTCCATCCGCATTAACCATTCCATAAATAATCTGACTTCCCCAAACACTCGTATAAAAAGAGGCATAGGATGGAGCTAGAACAGGTGCTTTACCATATTCCTTCGCAACTGGGTAACCGAATATCGCGGTAAAATCTTTATTTGTAGCCTCTTTGGACATATCCAGATCAGCTTCCCAAACTACTTTTACAATATTATCCTTGATCTCATAATACTTTACGAAATGTCCATACAATATAAAATAACCATCAGATCTGCCTTCAGGAAAATAATACGTCATTGACAATGCTTCATTATCACCCGTCAATTTGGAGGGTTCTCTTTCTTCAACCGGGAATTGCAGAGCAGCTATGCGGGAAACAACTAAGTCATTACTATTATAATTCTGCACAAGTTTAGCATTGGCCCGTTCCTGAACCCAGACTGTATTCGTAGCAGCATCTACTGTTACTCTCGCTCCAAGAGCCTCCGCAATAAACCGCAGGGGTACCGCTACTCTTCCATCCACTATTTTGGCCGATACATCCAGTTGTACAGCATCCGAGTTCTTCCAAGCCGTCCGTGAGCCAACCGTAAGCTTAATCTTCATAGAATCTCTAGCAATCGTAGCTTGCTTGGTATTGGCATCCCATTGAATAGAAGTATTCTTGAATCTTTCAAAAGCCTTCAGCGGAACCAACGTCTTCCCCGACACGATTTGCACACCAACATCCACACTTGAATTGTTCACCATAATGCGAAGCTTGGGGGCAGCTGAGGCCGTACCGATCATACTTAAAGATAATAACATGACTATAAAAAACAGAAGCCCTTTCCGTTTCACTATTCGTTCACCCCTAGTCATAATATGAAAAAACTATACCCATTTATAGTTTCATTATAACATTCTCCCAGATTATGGTTTACAAAAATCTCCGTTTGATCTCTGGGGTAGGGAGCATACACTGCTCATCACGTCCGAACCAACGATAGCGGTTCTTGGCTACATACCGATAAAGGGCATTGCGCAATGGGCGTGGTACTAAGATGAACACGTATGCGGCAGGCCAAGGAAATCTCAATTTACGGGCAATTCTTAGCACAGCGGCCGACTCTGTATAATACACTCCGTTCTCCAGTAAAATCACTGTGTTTAATTGTCCAGGCTGAAGTCCGGACTCTTTCATTAGCTTTGCCGCAATCTCATTCTGTAATGGTGCGAATAGAAATTTAGCGTCGGGGTCACGCGGGATAATGAAACGAACTACCCCCTGGCAAAGATGACACACTCCGTCTATCAACACGATAGACTTATCTTTCATAAGGTTCAGTTCCTCGTTCATGGCTCCCCCTCCGTCTTAAAGGCGTAAATTTCTGCTTTTTTGGGTAAACAAAAACGCGGGATAACCTCCCGCGCCATCAAGTGCCGTTCTTTAATTATTCTGCGATTGCTTTCTCAATCCATTGATCCCCGATCATTTGCCCTTCGAAATCAGCAGTGAATGCCTCCATGCATTTGCAGATGAAATCTTTGCGGCAAATTGGACATGGAGTTTTAAGCAGGCGGCTGATGTTCGTCATTTTCCATTCCGGAAACCGATGATAAAACGCGCGGCACTCCGTTCCATCAGCAAGCTTGATAATGAACTCGTACAATCCTTCCTTATCGTTGCTGCTGGCTTTGGTCACATTCGTAATATTCGGTCTGTAAGACATCTTCATCACCCATTATTTAAATTTTTGGTTGTAAATTGCACACGCAGGCACATTCTCAGATACTTAGACATATTAAAGAATTTTAAGGGTGATGTCAACCAAAGACGCCTAACACGGCAGCTATTTATTACTCTTTTATGATTTACGTCTCTATTTAGCCATTATTTCCATAAAATATATACAGATACATTTAATCGACAATCTTTAATTCAACCTCTATATTACCTCTGGTTGCTTTGGAGTAAGGACAGAATTCGTGAGCCTTCTTCGCCAGTTCCTCTGCTTTGTCGTGTTCAATCCCTGGCAGCTTCACATCCATTCTCACAGCAAGTCTAAAGCCTCCATCGCTGTCATCCTTCCCAATGGACACATTACAAGTTACCTCCACGTCATGGAGTTTCACGCCCTCTTTACGGGCGATATTCGCTAGTGCACTCTCGTAACACGCTCCATAACCAGCCGAGAATAGTTGCTCTGGATTGGTACCGGAACCTCCCGGCCCTCCAAGCTCTTTAGGCATGCTTAGATTATGCTTTAACACGCCATCCGAGGATTCAATGGAGCCTTCACGACCGCCATGGACTGTTGTAGTTGCTGTGTATAATGCTTTCATGAGTCATCTTCTCCTTCATCAAGCTGTATTGGTCATGCTCATACTTTATACTTTAAACAACAGGTATGATTTGAAACGATGATGAGGAATGATTCATAATACTTTCTTATTTGGCTCCAGACCATAAATAGTGTACAATTAAATTGTTAAAAACTTAAATTAGCTATGGAGGTGTCATCCATGAGTATTTATGATTTTGAGGTCAACACTCTTAAGGGTGAAGAGGAATCATTGTCAAAGTACAAGGGTAAAGTACTCCTGGTTGTGAATACTGCCAGCAAATGTGGATTTACTCCCCAGTATAAAGGTCTTCAGGAAGTGTACGAGAAATTCAAGGACCGCGGGTTCGAAGTTTTAGGATTTCCAAGCAATCAATTTGCTGGACAAGAGCCTGGCGAAAGTGATGAAATTGCGGAATACTGCGAGATTAATTATGGGGTAACCTTCCCTATGTTCGAGAAGATTGACGTAAAAGGCGATGAAGCACATCCATTATTCAAATACTTATCCAAAGAAGCCCCTGGTGTCTTAGGCTCAAAAAGCGTGAAATGGAACTTTACGAAGTTTCTGGTTGACCAAGATGGCCGTGTTCTAAAACGGTTTGCTCCTAAAACCACTCCACAGCAGATCGAATCCGATATCTCCAAGCTTTTAAAATAATTCATTAGAAAAAGGATACTCACCACATCACACAGCCCCCTGTTGTTATGCGGTAAAGTATCCTTTTTAACTAGAAAGAACGTCATAATATCGCTATATATCAGCACCCTTTAATCTCTTGGAATATTTTATAATATTGTTGAAATATTTTTGCTGGGAGGGACAATCGGTGACTGTTCAACTGCTTGATATACCCGAACTAAATGTTATTGGCTGGGCAAATGTAAACTCATCCGGGGAGCCATACGCGAATCTTTGGGAATATGTTTTTGGCGAGCTGGATATTGATACAAAATTTGATACTATACCCACAAAAGTTCAAAGCAGCGGTTGTTATCTCGGTCTATTTCAGAACCGTACATCCGTGCCTAAACTGTGGGAGCATACCGCATGGGATATTGATTTTTTCCTTTGTGTTGAAGTCGAGCAGTTAGATTGTATCCCTGAAGGCCTTGTTCATAAGAAACTTCCTGCGTCTACCTATGCTATATTTACTGCTAACGGATTCCCTCAGTTGGCTTTTCAACATACCTGGAATTATATATATAATGAATGGCTGCCGGATTCCGGTTATAAGTTCAACCCTGATGGAGTCTTTTACATCCAATACACGGAAAAGTCCGGTCCGGATGATGAAGGATTCGAAGCCAATCTATGCGTGCCGCTTGTAAAGAAGTAGGTTGTGTGATTGAGGATTGAACAAAAAAAGAAGCCTTGCATCGCAAGGCCTCTTTCTTCATTCTGTATGCGGTAGAGAGGACTCGAACCTCCACGGGTATACACCCACTACCCCCTCAAGATAGCGTGTCTGCCATTCCACCACTACCGCGCGGTGTGTAAAACATAGAACATAAATTTGTTTGAGGTCAACATTCATTATTATAAATGTACTTTTCTCAAAAGTAAAGATGCAGATTTTAAGATTCTTCGTCGACCATTTTCTGTTTACGATATTCAGCAAAAGCTATATATTCCTTGATAAAATTCTTTTCTGCTGGAAGTAATTCATCTACTCGGCTTTCCGATAGCTGAACATCACTCAAATCATAGTCTACGCCGCTCTCTCGTACAGTATCCGGTGTATCTTTGCCGAGAATGAGCCAGTCCAGACTAACATGAAAAAAATCACCGATCTCAATCAGCTTATGTGTTCCTGGAGTAGTCTTTCCCCGCTTCCAATCTCCCATATTACCTGTACTGATATTTAACTGCTCACAGAATGATTTTTTGGTCAAACCTTTCTGCTTAATCAGGTATTCTATACGTTCGTATATGGTCTGCATCGGTGAATCGCCCTCCATCTAAAAATAAATTACTTATTTACGTAATTCCCTATTGCAAAATAACGTAAAAAAGTATATAATTAGTATTGTTATGTATTATCCGATTATATCATATGGCTGGAGTGACGATAAGAGGCGACTCAGGTGACAAGTATCTGTTAGAATACCGTCTGGCCCCCTTTGTTAACTTATCATCCTGAATGATCTCTAGGAGGGAGCGGTGACTTTTGTCAAAATGCTTATCATCTTCCATTATCCATTCACTTGAAGCTTTACCGCACAATGCGGTGGTAATCAACAGTCATGGGATTATCCAGTTCACCAACAGTAGGTGGAAGGCCTTTAGTCATGAATATGGTCTTTCTACTAATAAGAAATGGATTGGTGCGTATTACTCAGAGCTCATGCAAGATGTGATTATCGATCCCGATCAATGGGCCAAGCTTTATGAATCAGTGAAATATATACTCCGCAGAGAGCATCAGGTTTATACTTCCGAATTCTCCATACAAACCGCTAATAAAGGGAAACGAATCTTCCGTTTGGAGATCTATCCATTTCTCTCAGATCCGCACCCAGAAGCCACTTTTATAATTTCACTATATGATGTGGGCCCCTATAAAGAAGAACCTCTTCATCCGGAGATCATAAACCTCCGTTCAACCTTACCATCATCTTTTGAGCTAATCCCAATCTGTGCTTCCTGTAAATGTATTCGTAATCCCAAGGATGAATGGATCACCATTGAACATTTCTTAAAGCATCAACTTTCTTTGCAATTCACCCATGATATCTGCCCAGACTGCATAAGACAGCTCTATCCCCAGTATGCTGGGGCTTTTAAGAGATGACCTGAGGCCACTGAATTTCACTTCTAATCTTATAAAAAAAAGTAAGAAATCCTCTGCGAACAAAGGGTTTCTTACTTTTTATTTGTATGCGGTAGAGAGGACTCGAACCTCCACGGGTATACACCCACTACCCCCTCAAGATAGCGTGTCTGCCATTCCACCACTACCGCATAATATGACCCGTATGGGATTCGAACCCATGTTACCTCCGTGAAAGGGAGGTGTCTTAACCCCTTGACCAACGGGCCATGCTTTACAAGTTATTTTCTTGTCACAACAAAAATGAGTATATCAAACCATAAGAATTTTGACAAGCCTTTTTTTTAAAAAAAGTTTAAACTAAAAGAAACGCGCACCAATAAAGGTACGCGCCTCTAATCACAACGCTTATGGATTTACTTTTGCCTCAAAGGTTTGTACCCCATCTACAAATTTTAGCACCACAGCTGCTTTTACCGGGTCATGCGTTTCATTCATTGTGATTTTACCCGTGGCCAGTTGTAAATCCTTCGTCCCCGCCAGTGCATCCTTCAGCTTCTCAGGTTCTGTGGAATCCGCACGTGTAATGGCGTCTGCCACTAGTTTCACGGCGTCATATCCAAGCGCAGCCATCCCATCTGGAACAAGATCACCGTTAGCAGCTTTGAAGGCATCTACGAACGATTTCACTTCTGGCGAGCTATCTTCAGGTGAATAGTGATTGGACATAAACGTATTGTTTAGGGCATCCGCTCCGGCAATCTCAGCCAGTTGAGGTGAATCCCAGCCATCCCCGCCCATAAACGGAACGGTGATCCCCATTTCGCGAGCTTGCTTTACGATTTTGCCGACCTCCTCATAGTAGCCTGGAAGATAAATAACATCGGGATTAGCTTCTTTAATACGTGTTAATACAGCTTTAAAATCAGAATCTTTTTGTTGATAGGATTCTTCGCTTAAGATAGAGCCACCGTTCTTAGTAAACGTTGCTTTAAAGAAAGTCTGCAGCCCTTTGGAATAATCGCTTGAAGCATCCGTATAAATAACTGCCGTCTTCGCTTTAAGTGTATCCTTAGCAAAGTTAGCCATTACTTCGCCTTGGAAAGGATCAATAAATGAGGCCCGGAATACCCATTCATTCAAATCTCCAGTACGTTCATCAACTGTTACTTTGGGATTGGTGGCTGAGGAGCTAACCAGCGGGATGCCTTTTTCTTGAGCAACGGGAACAATCCCGAGGGTATTCGTAGATGTAGTTGCACCGATAATAGCTACAACTTTATGGGTAGTAATCAGCTTTTGCGCTGCGCGTGTCGCCTCTTCCGACTTGGAAGCATTATCCGCTTCAATCAGTTCAAGTTTTTTGCCGAGTATTCCACCTGCGTCATTAATTTCTTTTACCGCCAGCTTTGCCCCTTTGAGTGCAGAATCACCGAAGGAAGCCTGGCCGCCTGTAAGCTCAAGGTCTGCTCCAATCTTGATGGTCCCTCCACCAGCATTCCCACCTTCAGCAGTAGTGTTGTCTGTCTTGTTCCCACAGCCTGCCAGCAATCCACCAGCCAGTAACGCAGTCAGCAATATGGCCCCGATTTTCTTCATCCTCTTCCAGCCTCCCAAAATAAATAATTTATAGGTTCTTTCTGTGATGCTGTTGTGAACTAGCCGATGAATTAATGTCCCAGATAAGCCATTCTGATCTCTTCCGAATCTGCCAATTCCTTGGCATCTCCCTCAAGCACCACTCTGCCCGTCTCAAGAACGTAAGCCCGATGAGCAATTTTAAGCGCCTGATGGGCATTTTGTTCTACAAGAAGCACTGTTGTTCCAGAGGCATTTACTTCCTGGATGATCCGAAAAATATCCTGAACGAGTAATGGAGCAAGCCCCATCGAGGGTTCATCTAATAATAAAAGCTTGGGATGCCCCATCATCGCACGCCCCATAGCAAGCATCTGCTGCTCCCCGCCGGATAATGTGCCGGCAAGCTGTTTTTTTCTTTCTAAAAGACGCGGGAAGGTGGAGTAGACCTTGGCAAAATCAGCAGCTAAGCTGCCAAAATCTTGTAAAAAAGCTCCTAGCTCCAGATTTTCTTCCACAGACATATTAGCAAATACACGCCTGCCTTCCGGACAATGAATAAGCCCCTGTTTTACGATGGACTGAACACTCTGATTCGTAATAGATTTATCCATGAAATCTATACTGCCTGTTTTGGGTTTCAGCAGTCCCGAAAGCGTCTTAAGCAACGTGGACTTGCCTGCTCCATTTGCGCCGATTAGAGTCACAATCTCGCCTTCTTTTACATTCATACTTAAATCCTTCAAGGCATGAATCGCCCCATAATATACATTGATCCCCTGTACGCTAAGCATGGTCCACTACGCCTCCTGTCCCAAATAGGCTTCTATGACTTTGGGATGATTCCGTATTTCAACGGGCGTACCTTCAGCAATCAACATTCCGCGATCCAGCACATAAATCCGGTCACACACCCCCATAACAAGGGACATATCGTGCTCGATAAGCAGGATCGTCAGCTCAAACTCTTCACGGATCCAGGCAATAAGATTCATTAGATCCCGAGTTTCATTCGGGTTCATCCCTGCGGCTGGTTCATCCAATAGCAAAAGCTTAGGTCCTGCTGCAAGCGCGCGTGCAATTTCCAAACGCCTTTGATTTCCGTAGCTAAGATTCCCGGCACATTCATCACATTGATCGGCAAGATTAAATATTTTGAGAATATCCATAGCCTTTTGCGTAATTCCGTTTTCTTCTGCAAAATGCTTAGGCAGGCGGAGCATGGAAGTGAACATCGAGTGTCTGGCATGCTGATGAAATGCGATCTTAACGTTATCCAGCACCGTCATAGAGGTAAACAGACGAATATTCTGAAATGTCCTCGCTGCCCCTTTTCGGTTAATCCGATAAGGCTTCATCCCGCCTACTGCCTGATTGCCGAGGATAATATCGCCACTGGAAGGCGGGTATACACCTGTCAGCAAATTAAAAAGGGTTGTTTTTCCCGCGCCATTAGGTCCGATGAGCCCAATCAACTCACCTTTATTAATATGGAGGGATACCTCGTTAAGCGCCTTAAGCCCGCCAAATGCACGACTCGCTTGTTGAACATCAAGAAGCACTTCCACTGTTGATGCTGTCACTTGGTTTGACCTCCTTTTTAGACCATTTCAAGAAAGAAAAACCCGTGCTGCCAAGCAGCCCCTTAGGCCGAAAAATCATCATCAGAATTAGAATCGCCGAGTAAATAATCATCCGCAGCTCCGGATATTCCTGAAGCACCGTGAAGAGCACCGTCAGTACAATCGCACCCACGATGGCCCCGCTTGTACTTCCTAGTCCACCTAACACAACCATGACTAGAATTTCGAATGATTTTAGAAAATTAAAGCTTCCAGGATTGATGACGTAGAACTTATGAGCAGAGAGACCACCAGCTATCCCCGCAAATAATGCTCCAAGTGAAAAAGCAATGACTTTGTACAAAGTTGTATTAATCCCCATCGCTTCAGCAGCAATTTCATTCTCACGAATCGCTATACAAGCCCGGCCGTGAGTGGAACGTATAAAGTTATTGATCACAACAATCGTGACCAATGTGAACAGAAACATAATCGTCCAAGTCGTTTGATTAGGGATGCCGCTTAGGCCTGAAGCTCCGCCCACATATTCTGTATTGAGCAGGACAATCCGGATAATCTCACCAAATCCCAGCGTAGCAATCGCCAGATAGTCTCCATTCAGCCGCAAGGTCGGAATCCCGATAAGCACACCGAAAAATGCAGCAACCAGTCCAGAGATCACTAGCGCCAGCACGAATGGCATATCAAAGTTCAAAGTTAAAATGGAAGAAACATAAGCACCAATGGACATAAATCCAGCATGCCCGATTGAGAATTGTCCCGTTATCCCATTAATCAGATTCAAAGACACCGCCAGCATGACATTTATACAAATTAGAATTAGCGTAGACTCCATGACATCATCAAATATTCCCGTTGTTAGAAGAACTTGAATGACGATATATAGCATGATAGAAAAGACAATGCCTATCCAAAATGACTTATTTATCTTCTTCATACGGCATCTCCCTACACTTTCTCGCGGACATTTTTACCAAATAGCCCGGATGGTTTAAAGATAAGGATTAGGATGAGTACAGCAAATGCCACACCATCACGCCACGAAGAATATCCCAGAGAAGAAACCTCTGTCTCGACTGTGCCCAGCAGAAGTCCCCCTACCAGAGCACCAGGAATACTGCCAATGCCACCTAAAACCGCAGCCACAAAAGCTTTAAGCCCCGGAAGTACCCCCATCATCGGATCCACTGAATTGTAAGTCATTCCGAAAATAACGCCTGCTGCTGCCGCAAGTGCAGATCCTATAGCGAAGGTGGCTGAAATGGTCCGATCTACATTAATCCCCATCAACCGTGCTGCTTCCATATCAAAAGACACGGCCCGCATCGCTTTACCAATCTTTGTTCGGTGCACAATATACTGAAGGATAATCATCAAAATAACCGTCGTCCCCAAGATCATGATTTGATTGGAGTCCACCTGAATCGAGGAACCAAACAAGTTGTATTGCTGCTTATTAAGAATCTCCGGAAATCCTTTAGCCTGAGGACCAAGCACAAACACACCGCTGTATTCCAGCAAAAAAGAAACGCCAATTGCAGTAATCAACACAGCGATTCGCGAAGCTTTTCGTAGAGGTTTGTATGCTAGCCGTTCGATTGACATCCCCAGCAACGCACTGATTGTCATAGAGATCACCAATGAGATAAGTAAGACCAGTATCGGAGAAAGCCCTGCTGAAGCCAAGTACCTGGCACTGAACAATCCAATAAACGACCCAACCATAAACACATCCCCATGGGCGAAATTGATCAATTTAATAATCCCGTAAACCATGGTGTACCCAAGTGCGATCAGAGCATAGATGCTCCCTACAGAAATCCCGTTAATTAACTGTTGAATGAAATACTCCATCGCCGTCCCCCAATCCCCATATTTATTTTTAAAAACACCTTTCTTTAGCTTACATTCATTTTCATCGTTTTATGTCACTTATATTAACACAGTAATATACATGCGTCAGTAAAATTTGTGGTTTTTACTATAATATTCAATATTTTATGTTATATTACATAACATTTTGAGTTAATCCTTTGGGATGTATAAAGATAGAAAGTGGGTAAAGAGAAGAAAACAGGAGAATTATGGAGATTTTTAAAGTTTGATTTTCAGAGGGGGAGTCTTTGATTTTACCTACAGATTGCATTTAATGATAAATAATATAACATTTGTCTCTTTGGATATGTGTTTTTCGAGTTTATTATGAGTTACTGGTCAAGTTGTTTCTCTATTTTTGCGCAAAAAAAAGCTCAGTCCCACACAATAATCGAGTGAGAGAAAGCTAATTATGGTGGTCAGTTCCATTATTTGCACTTCCGTCCCGAGTCAATTACTCATCATTATCTTTTTTAATTCTTTAATCTGCATCATATGATGTAGGTCATGCGATATAAAGTCCTTTAAATAGGACTCAAAGGAAAACCTTCCGTCCACATATTTGTCTGAGTATTTCCCCTCTTCAAGACTACTTATACAATCTAATATTAAGTTACGATACTTCACAGTCAATTCTATTAATTCGTCTTTGGTTTTTGTTTGACCATATGTAACAGCATCATTATTGAATTGATCGAAATCAATAAGTTGAAGTGTTATCGCTTTATCACATGCTATCGGTTCTATCGTCGATTCATAGAAGTATTTATCCCATAATAAAATATGACTAACAACATCATGAATGGTCCATTTTCCTTCAGCGATGGGTGTTTTCCAATCTAAATCAATAATTTCTAGAACAAATCCATTCCATTCCTTAAACTGATTTAGCAAATCTGATCTGTTATCCATTGGCACATCTCCTTTTTTTTGATAAACACCAAAATTCTAACAAAATCTCTTTAATTCATTCCTATATAGTTCATAGTTCGCTTCATCGAAACATATAAAAACAATCTTATTTATTTCCGACTTATTATGAATCATTGAGTTATTTATAATTACATCCATCTGAAATCCCCCCCGAAGTATATTAGTTGCGAACAAGTATCAAGTGCTGATTGACATTCAAGCGGCTTAAATCACCCTAGGAAACAGTCGTTAGCATTAGACTCGTGGGGTTGTCCACCTGGCTAACTCTTCTTCAAACCTTTACCTTCTATCGAACCAACACCTCGTGGTCCACAGCGTGAACGTATTGTTCGCAGATATCTAGCTTTTTCGGAGCTACTAATATGTTCTTCAGCATCCAGCTATTTTTTATATATGTAATCGATAAATCCTTGTCGTATCCATTCACCTTCAAACTTTCTTTCCAGTACTCGATCTTCTTTGTATATTAACTGCAAATCATCAAACATAGAATCTGCTTCATGATAATCATAATAAGAGTGTATTACGAATTCATCATCTTCCATCTGTTCAAACTGATTATCCCCCAAATCAACTCCATCGCCGACTCGAAAATCCTTTAGGGTTAAAAAATTTACAAATAATAATCCATTAGGTTTTAGAACTCGTTTCATTTCATTTATCGCTTTTTTTACATCTTGTTTTCTCATATGAAAAATAGAGTTATACGAATACACAAAACTCATTGACTCATCACTTAGCGCCAACTGTCTCATGTCGCCTTGTTGTATATTTAGAATCTGTCCCCTTTCAGTTGCGAACTGATTAGCTCTTTTAATTTGTTCGTCATTCATCTCAATTCCGTTTGTACTGTATCCATAGTTCGCAAACAAACTTAGTGGAGGTGAATCCCCTCCCGCTCCGCAGTCTAATATGTTTTTTTCCATACCACTTTCATTGCATAATGCCAAAAATCTGTACAAGGGGATTTGCTTAAACAGTTCCATGTTGATTCCACTCCTTTGACCATGTAGTTATTGGATTTACTCATAGATCTTTCCCATATAAATTATTTGAGCACATCTTATTGAATCCCCGCAGTTCCAAATGTCTCTCTAATAACTTTTTCGTATTCATCCCATTTAAAGCAAAAAGGGCCTATATCAATAGCCTTATTACCGGATTCTAATTTGAAATCTCTCCATATAATAAGATCCCCTTCTCTCTCAATAAACACTGATATAAAGCCACATTCTTCATCGCCACACCAGGGACAGACTAATATTGGGTACCTGCAGTACAAATATTCATGCATTTCGTTTAACAAAAAATAGTTAATCATTTTCCTTTGATGCTCTTCACTACCCCACCCGAGGGAAGGAACCCTATCATATTTTTTTAACATTTGGTAAAGAGATCTACCATCAATTATTACGTCGGCAAAAATAGTATTTTTATTTCCCTCTTGATCCGGATCAAAACTATCATATCGGCTTGACTGTTTTGTTTGTATTTGATTTATAGTTTTCATGCTCCTCCTTTAAACTCTTCACACTTATCAAATAAACATTCGATCCCTCCACTCCATTCCCCTTCCAAAATATTGAATTCACCGTTTCTCAGAATCGCATATAGCAACCGAAAAATAAATTTACACAACAAAAAAGAGCTCCCAGAATGGAAGCTCTTCTTATGTAATTCAGAACGGAGAGAGTGGGATTCGAACCCACGCACCGCTTACGCAGTCTAACCCCTTAGCAGAGGGTCCCCTTATAGCCACTTGGGTATCTCTCCATGAAAATGGCTCCCCGAACAGGACTCGAACCTGTGACAACTCGATTAACAGTCGAGTGCTCTACCAACTGAGCTATCAGGGAACATTACAAGTGAACATGAATTAATTTATCATGATTTCAAGGTCTAGTCAAGCGGGCAAAATAATTTTTGTGATCGTTTTCAAATTTATGCTATGATTCGGCCGCTTGCTAGATTTTTTAAAGAGATTTCCATCCCTCTCCGACTATAGATTACACCATTCTCCATCCTGCGGAAGCTGTACCCGATCCCCCAACGATTCCTTCTCTAAATGAGCTTTTAGCTTATCTCGGGTAACCAAACAATGGTTAATGGCGTCCATGTGCACAGCAATCACTTTAGTAAAAGGTGCATATTCACATAAGTCTACGACATCCTGCTCATTCATTGTAATATGACATCCGCTTAAAAACTGCGCACCACCAGCATTCACAACTGTCACCTCAGGTTTAAAAACGTCCAATGCCATTTTCACCTTATCACACCAAATCGTATCTCCAGCCACATATAGAACAGGTTCGCCTTCCGCCTGAAACACAAACCCGGATACCTTACCCATAAGTTTACCAGTCACTCCAGTGCCATGCCGTCCATCCGTACGTGTTATAGTTATTCCATTAAACGTCAGTGAATCGCTAATTTCCGTGGTATGCTCAAACCCCTGCTTCGCTAATTTATCTCCATCTCCTTCCTGACATAATAGTGGTAGATCATGCGGCAACAAAGAAATGGCAGCGGCATCCCAATGATCCTGATGAAGATGTGTGACAAGAATTACATTAGGACTCAGCCATTGTTCTACGGCTCCCGGCAAAGGAACGAGCGGATTGCGGCGATCATTTTCAGTATTAAAAATAGGTGGATTAGCACCCTGTTCACTCAACATAGGATCAATTAAAAATGTACTGCCACCATACTTTAGCCATAGGGTCGCGTTGCGGATATGCTGTATTTTCATCGGAAGCCCTTCTTTCTTTCAGATATCTTCTGCTACAATTAATTATAGTTAGACCTTGAAACAGAATACATTGAGATTGGAAAGAGATTGGTCCGTTCTACTTTCACGCAGAAAGGATTTTAGATAATAATGAGCTCTTATTTTATAGATGATGTGGATTTTCGCATCCTGCAGCTTCTAATTAAAGATTCCACGATCAGTCACAGAGATATTGGGCAGCAAGTGCATATGACCGGTCAGGCTGTGGGTGCACGTATTCGCAAAATGCAGGACACCGGAGTGATTGAAGGCTACACGGTACGCTGGAATCCGGATAAGGTTGGGGAGACTATTCATGCCTTTATTACTGTTTTTTTGGGTTCGAATACGGTTCACCCAGCCTTTCAGACATTCGCAAAGCAGCATGATAGTGTAAAAGAAATACATAGGGTCAGCGGAGAAGGCTGCTACTGGATACGTGTTCGTACCGGAAGCCAAGAGGAGTTGAATAGTTTTCTCGACGAACTGCTGAAGTTCGGAAATTACAGAGTCAATCTATCGATGGGAAAACTGAAGTAAGGCTGCATCGGAATCGGATATGAAGCTACTATCGGACCCAGTTGACCTTATACTCAGCATAATCGCATATTTGGCATACTATCGGACCCCATTGCCTCTATTGGCACGAAAAACACCAAATATGAGCCTCTTTCGAACGAATAGCGTCACTTGAGTCCGAAACCCTGCCCAAAAGGCTAAAAACTTGCCAATAGCGTCATTGGGGTCCGTAAGCCTCAGCCAATGATAGCTCGGCGATGTTGGTGTTGGTGCAGGTGTCGATGTTGGTGTTTATGCAAGTGAATGGGTTACGCAAAGTCAATGAGCTTTTGCTTGCCCATAAGCTTTTATAGCAGGCCAGCCAACGTTAAAACGCAGAGCAGCGATTCTCCAATAACCGGAGGAGATCGCTGCTCTGCTGTCTTTTTACTTATGCCATATTGTAGCTTCTACCACGGTAGCTAATTCAATAATTTAGCTGCTCTAAGCAGCCGGACAAGAATTACAGCGGCTTCTGGAAGGCTAGTATCACTGCTAGGTGCAAAGCTGCCTGATGATCGACCTTTCATAATGCCTTTTGCAGCCAGGTCAGACACTGCTTCTTTAGCCCATGAGGAAATAGTTGAAGCGTCTGTGAAAACATCTGCAGCAACGTTTGCTCCATATCCTTCAGCTTCTAGGTTCAGCAGCTTCATTGCTCTGGCTGCCATAACAGCCATTTGCTCCCGTGTAATAGGGGCGTTCGGACGGAAGGTTCCATCCTCATAGCCTTGAACCAGTCCTAAGGCTGCAGCAGCTCTAGCATCCGCTGCATACCAAGATAAATCGGACACATCACTGAAGGTCTTCGTCGTGTTCGCAGCTACAAGACCCAATGATCGAATCAACATAGCTGCGAACTCGGCACGACTGACAGATTTCTGAGGTGCAAAGGTATCTGTGGATTGTCCGGTCAAGATCAGTCGGCTAGCAAGTCCCTCAATCTCATTTTTCGCCCAATGTGTAGCAATATCCCCAAAAGTCACAGGGTGCAGCGCAGCGAAAAATACACCGCTCGCAATACTGCTCTTAATAGTAACCTTGGTCATCCCATTAACGGGCTCAAACAATGCAGGTACATAACGGAAGGAACCCGTCTGTTCATCGTAAATAAAGACTACACCTGTCTTCGCATCCAGCGCCTCCTTAAGCATAAATGTACGATCTACATAAGTGGTGCCGAACCCACTTGCTGCTACAGAGGTTTTGCCATCCGTTACCTTTAGAGTGACAATAGCCGGTGTTCCTTGCACAGTAAAGCCTTGCTGCTTAGCCTTGGCAAGCAGTTGATCTAATCCTTTTCCGCTTTGCGAATTTAAATTAAACTCCAGTGTGCCTGCTGGCATTTGTGCGGCTTTGAGCACACTCTCCACAAGCTCCAACGGGAAGCGGTAGCTCATACCTCCACATTCAATAACAAGCACAGCTTTGGGGCTAAGTGCCGCCGCCTTACGTAAAGCATCTGCACTAAACCGGGCTGTGCCGTCTCCATTAGCTGAAATCTCGATAACAGCCTGCCCTGCAGTCGCCTTAGCTTTTAGCTGCGCATCATGATTAGCTGCTGGTGTAGGTACTGGTGTAGCGGTCGGTGTGCCGGTTTGAACAGGGTTCACTGACCCTGTAGGGTCTGTTGGACCAGAAGTACTTGTTGGTTCTGGAGTATTCGTTGGACTAGGAGTACTCGTCGGGCTAGGAGTACTTGTTGGATCCACAGGATCGATCGGGTCTACAGGATCTGTCCCGCCAGGTGATAGCACCTCAATTGTATATACCCTCTTCTCGTTGCCCACAGTTACCGTGAAGTCTGTGATTCCCGCTTTAATTCCATTAAGACTGTCGTTGGTAAATGTAGCAATCTCACTGCTCATAATATTTAGAGTAGCTTGTGCAGTAATATCTCTACCTTCCTTATCTAGTACATTAAGAGTAACTGACTTACCCTGCTCTAATATTACAGGACCGCTCTGTCCATCTGCTAGTTTGATAGAGAACGGTTTAATGGCTGTGGCTATTCCTTGATTTTGTTCTTTAATGCTTAGGTCAGGAGAGGCATTGGTCAGAAGATTCATCCGTTCGCCACGAATAATCATGTTGTCGACCAGCAGACTCCCTTTCAGATTTTTCGTAACTTCTATACCGCTTGTACCTGCGCCATCTAATACATTATTCGTCAGCACTACTCCATCAATGGAAGTGAGAGTATCTCCTTCTAGATCACCTTGAGCAATCAACCCCGAATAAGTGCTGTCCAGTGCCGTATTGTTGCGAATGAGTACTCTTCCTTTCAGATCACTCTCACCAGCATAAAGCCATAACGCACCCAGATTCACGCCGTAACCGGAATCATAACTGCCAGTTCTAAGCAAGGTATTTCGCTCCACAATCGTTGTTCCTTGGAAGGGCTCGGCGGTGAAACGGGTAGACACTGCAATCCCGGCTCCATTAGTCACAGTGTCTTTTACCACGTTGTCCTGGACTTTGTTATCTTTCCCCCCAAAGACTACAATGTTATCCGCTAACCAAGGCAAGGATACCGTATTAAAACGTGCCGTGTTATTATAGCTCGGTGTACGTTCCGTACCATTCACATCCGTCAACTTGCCGTCTGTAAACGACCACATTGCAATTCCATCATCCCCTGGATAGCGGATGTCACTTTGTTCCATCATGCTGTTGCCAGTCCCTACGGCAAAGTTAATCCCGTCTGCCATAAGATTGCGGATCCGCAGACCTGCCATGTACAGACCATTCGTACGCGCCTTTTCACCCATCGGCTGAGTTAACCACAAGCCTGCTTTGGTATGTTCTATCCAAACGTTCTGTATAATCGAACCTTGGCCAAAAGCACCATGGAAAGCGTTGGTGATCGCTTCATCATCCCGTTCGTTAATGCCGCCTTCAATCATCAGATCGTAAACACCAACCTTACCGCCGTGACCATAAAACTTAGCTCCATTCAGAACCGTATACCACATGCCGGCACCACGTATTTCAGCGGTATCCAGATCCAGCAGACCCTCACCGACATTAAAGGTACCCGCCGGGAACCACACACCTTTACCTGTCGCATTCGCTTCGGCAAGAGCTGCCTTGAAGGCTGCGGTATCATCTCCCTCATCATTTGCTGCCGCTCCAAAATCCGTTACGGAAATAAATTCGTCCGGGCGAGCCAACTCAGGGGCAACCTGCTCCATATCCACCAGGTCAATGACGTAAGAAGCTGCGTTATCTCCTGTTCCCTTCTCTAAGCGAATAGTTGCTCCGGCAGGAGTATCGCCGATCAGAGCATGGATTTCGTCAAAGAAGCGGTGTCCACTGCCTTGGCGAGGATCATTTGACCATGGGTAGCTGCCATATTCCCAAGCATATTTAGATGTCAGCTTAAGCTGCTTCTTAACTCCATCTACATATAAAGTCAGGGTTTCTTCCGCACCAGCCCCATCTGGATTATCAGGAATGGAATATCGAAGAACAATGGAGTTAGCCGACTTCGCAAGCTTGAACTCTAGATAATCTCCCGTATTCTTCAAGGCCACCGCTTGTCGTCCAGAAGCCTCGGAAGCCATGCTGAGATATTTCCGCGACGAGCCAATCAGCGTTCCGTTTGTTGCCGCATCCTCAGCTTCATAGCTGATATATGGAACCGTTGCTCCACGGTATGTTTTGTTAACGCTGTTTTTTACGGTCAGCCTATCAAGGGTTACTTTACTCCAATCCACGTTGTCACTACTTAGAGAAACCGTGTTGATGCCTGCACGAAGCTGCAGTATTACCTGTGCATTCTTCCAAGAGGCAGACTTGCCAAGACTAACCTTGCCCCCTTCGTTTAAACCATTCACCTCTAGCGCCAGATCCGTTGCAGCAGCAGCGGTATTTTTGTATCGAATAACAGCGTCATATTCCCCGGCCTGCTGGGCGTTGACTGCAAACCGTATAACACGATCCCCTTTGAATGCTTCTCCTCCTGCATAAATTGCATCAGTAGGGATAGGTAAGAAGCTCCAGAGCTCACTATCAGTTCCATTTGCAGCAGAACCAAGCTGAACAGCCGATGCGCTGTGAGTAAGAAGACCTGTTCCATTCGCATTTAGCAGAAGAGTATAACCTAACTTCTCTTCCAGCTTCCATTGGGATCTTTCTGTATCTCCAGCAGCTAACAAGACCACTTGGCCCGATTCATTGAGCGAAAGATAATGTTGTGTCTGAACATTCATAATCCGTTTGCGTCCGTTTATCTCCTGAACCAGCCATTGGGATTGAGCCGCCATATCGGAAGCATCTGCATATAGGACAGCCCCCTCTTTTTCGGCCAATACTTTACCAGCCATGCCTTTCGGTACAATGGTTATGATGTTGGTATCATTTTGAACTGGAGTTGTTGTATTGTTATTGCGCAGTTCTCCAGATGGAGTAGTAAACTCCTGTGGAGCCGCGTCAAGTGTCCATAGTGCCGTACCCTCACTCTCTAGCAAAAGCGCACGTTCAGCATATCCTGTCTTATTGGCAATGTTTATTAATTCATCGTCGTATTCTCCAAAGAGACTACGAATGGTGTAATGTGTATAATCGGAAGCCAAGCTTACTTCCCAGGCAGAGGCTCCGTCTACAGCAGGTTCTGTACTACTGCTCTCCAAATATGAATAATCACCATTCAGCGTTAAAAAATGACCTGTTGCCCGGTTGGTGATCGTCTGTTTACCCTCCTGCACAGTTACATTCCAGTGCGAAAATCCATTGTCTGCTGACGGCTGTCCGTACAGAACAACCCCATGCTCATTTTCGTATAAATACTCCCCACTGCTTGCATTCTTGAATCTTACAGGGTAATCAGGCAGTGGCGGAGCAATCGCTTCAACCGCTTCAGCAGTAAAATGCGCACTGCTTTTTTCCGCTGTATCTGCAGCTTTACTGATTCGGAGAGTTGGGTTGCCGTTATCATCCGACGCACCATAGATATAGTGACCAGCCCATGAGCTCATAATGGTAGTCACACCGGACGCCTGCATATCAACCTTCCACTTAATGCTGGCCCATACATCGTACACTGTTTGCAAAGTTTGAACGCTAACTTTAGGATCAATCTCATCTACAGCCCCACCTATATGCTCAAGGGAGAGATAACGTCCAGTGCCTTTATTTTTTATCTTCACCGATCCATTGCTGCCGGCTATTTCTTGCAACTGCCAGACAAAGGAATCGTCATTCAAATCAAGTGGACCATAAGTAGCCTGGCCTACTGTTACATCCTCGTTGGCAGCTGCTAGAGGTGCAAGATTTTGGTTAGAGTGAGCAGAGTCCTGGTCAGCATAGACAGCTTCAGTAACCGTCTTGGATTCTGGCAATTCCTCTAGTGCAGCTGGAGAAGTCAGCAAAGGACCGTCCTTAAGATATTGATCCTCTCCATTTACAGCATCTAGCTGAAAACGGAACAAGTCTTGTTTTTTCTCGGTAACCGGTACAAATCTCCACTGCGGACTGCCCCAACCTGGATTGATCACTCCGTACTCAGCATATTTAGTGAGGTTCTGAAGTGAAATATACTTCTCTGGGATTTCATTAGGTTCCTTGTCTAGAACGCTACTGATTACGTAGGTGTTGTTCCCAACATTTTTGCCTGTCCAAATGTATTCTCGTTCCACATGATTTCTGTCTGGAAGCTCTGTGACCTGAAGGTGGCCATTTGGCATGTTCATCGTGTTCATGTAATGGCCCGTTTTCTTGTTTTTGAACAGCTTGCGGCCGTTATATTTCTCCACGAGCCATTGATCGGAGCCGTCCTTTTGCATATTTCCATATTTTAAAAGACCATCAACACTCTCATACCAATAAAATGACTTCCAGCCATTCTGAATCCGGTAATATGGCATTGTGCCGTCAGTCGGTGTGTTAGGATCTAAAAGCTGCCACTGAGCGCTCAAAGAAGTCGCATCCCCAATCGCACCAGCCTGTTCTCCACCCAATGTAGACAAATAAATGCCTGTGCTTTCGAGATTCTGAAGCGTCTGGTAATCATCATAATCATCGGAATCATTAAAAATCCATTGATCCGACGGCTGACTTCCGCTAATCTGCAAGGCCTTGGCGGTACCTTCACTATAAGAAACATAATGATCGGTTGCCGCATTACGGATACGCTTATTGCCGTCATAATCCTCTATATACCATAGATAGTCAGAGGTGTTGGCGGCATCTGGCGCAATAATTCCATGCTTAAGCTCGCCGTTTACGGATTCATATAAGAAATCTGTAGCCACTTGTGCATCCGTATAAGTTGCCAGTCGTACAGGCTGTAATTCGGAAATAGGCACGATTCTCCACTGTGCACTTGGATTAGAGGCTGAACCCGGCCAGCTGTTAGATCGCACATTATTGTCATCGCTGAATTGCGGATTTAGCCATAATGGACTCCCCTCTTCAGTTAAACCACTGTTACGAAGGGTAATGAAGCCCGTTCCATCAGGGCCTGGTGCATTCTCTTGGGTCCACTCACTTAGCTTCACGTGATCCATATCGACTTCCTGCGAAAAAACCCCAGCCCAGGTCACTTCATTTTGCTTAATATAATGGCCTGTCGCACGGTTGCGAATCATTACTGTTCCGTCATCCGTCCCTGATTCAAGATACCACTGTGCTGCTTCATTGCTGACAGGCTGTTTACCGTAAAGAACGTTCCCTTCACTTTCATACATTACCTGACCGGGGCGGAGACGGCTCTCTAGCCGTACAGGTGCTGCATTTGGAACTATAAAAGCCCACTGCGGACTCTCAAACGTAACATTGATATCCGAGCTTACTTGCGCATAACCAAGCTGATTCTCCTCGTGGATAACCAACTTCCCCTCTGGCACAGTCGCACTTCGGATGATCATGTATCCATTGCGATTGGAAGTATCGATCAGCCACTGATCCGCAACACTTCCTGAACCTTGGCGTTCTGCCGCCTTAAGTGAATCCTCTTTGCCGTTGTTACCATCCATTGTAATGTAATGGCCTGTCTTCACATTCTTGATTCGTGACAGCCCATTCACCGTCTCAACCGTCCAATGCGCTGAAGTATCGGCTGGATTGGTCATGCCATAACGCACGATTCCTGCGGATGTCTCATATAAAAAGTTGTTTTTCCACTTATTCTTGATGAGTACCGTACCTGATGGAATTTGCTCAGCGCCTGTTCCTCCAACCCCTTCTGCTCCTACGGAACCTTTACCGGTTCCCATTACAGGCAAGCTTAAAAAAATCAGCAGCAGCGCGAGCAGACCCGCCATTGCGGACCTGATTCGTTTCATACATGTGCCCCCTCTAATTAATATGGACTTCCTTTTCATATTAGTTTGGGAACGCTTACAAAACGATGTGCGATTTTATCCAGAAAAAGGTGTATTTGTACGGATATCCAATCCCTACAACCTTCATGAAGATTGACAAATCGGTTTAACGCGATGATAGTTAGTTTTAGCTACCCGCAAAGAGTAAACAAACGGAGGTACATATGAATTTCAAAATTGATTCGCCAAAAATAGCAGATCCAGACTCTCTTCTTCCTGAGCAAATATATTCGCTGCAAACCAAGGACGAATTCAGCTGTTGCGGCATCAGCGATACGGTTATTGATAATCAAGAGGCTAATAAGGTCAGCTTTGATCGCGTGATTTTTAAAAATGTAACGATTACGGAGTGCTCCCTAACTGGGATCGAGCTTATGGACGTGATTTTTGATCGCTGTGATCTATCTAATGTGGATTTTACGAATGGCATTATTCATCGAACTGAATTTAGAAACTGCAAGCTTATTGGCACAGACTTTACAAGAGGCAGATTCCAAAATGTTCGTGTAGTAGATTGTATCGGGGATTTTGCTACGTTTCGATTCGCTAATCTGAAGCAGGTTGCTTTTGAGAGCAGTTCATTAATGAGTTCCGACTACTATCAGTCAAATTTCCAAAAAATCAGCTTCAGCGAGTGTAATATGGATCAAGCCACATTGTCAGGATCAAAGCTTAATGGGATCGATCTTAGTGACTGCGAGTTCAGTGGCTTGATCGTGGATATCAAAGATTTAGAAGGATGCATCATTTCGCCTCAGCAAGCTGTTTCTTTTGTCGGATTATTAGGTTTGGTTATAAAATAAATAACTTCAACTTGCCCGAACATTTACCGCAGCGATAACGCTTAGGGTCTACTTTTCGCTTACGCGGATACTCCATGGCACAGGCACTGCATACAAGCTTATATCGATAGGGCAACGACTTCCGAGCTTTTGCACCCGGCAGTGTCTGACAGTAGCGGCTTCCGCCGACTTGCGCCAGCAGGCTTTTGAAATCAGCATCACGATGCATATACCCTCGCTTAGCCAAATGCAAATGATAATGGCAGAGCTCATGCTTGATAATCCGCTCCGTCTCTTCTCTGCCAAACATGGCAAGCTGATGGGGATTAATCTCTATATTATGGCTTTTGGTAAAATATCGGCCGCCCGTTGAGGACAACCGGCTGTTAAAGCTCGCCTTGTGTCTAAACGGCACGCCAAAGCTGTCCCGTGATACCTGCTCAATCCACAGCTGCAGCTCTTCGTTGCTCATAGTTTCCATAGCGTTCTATCACAAGTCCTTTCCACGGGAAATAAGATCTCTACTTGAATTGTAACTTGTGCATAGGCTAAACTGTCAAGAAGGAAGACAAGTACGGAGGGAGAATGAACAATGCCGAAAATGCGGTATGTAATTTTGCAGCAAAATCAAGAATTACAATTCGTGGAAATGCCTGAGGAATATGCGTACCAACTAAGTGCGCTCAATTTACGCCTGAACAAAGAAATCGATAAGCTGACAGCCGATAATGTTCCGGATCTGCCCTTAGCCATCGCCGAATGTGACTCGCTGGATCTGTTACGTGAGGATTACTCCCTGGAGTCCGGTCTGGATTATATCAATAGATTGGAACAGGCCTTCGCCTCTGTTCAAGAGCAGAAGAACTACCCACTGATCTCCCTGCTTACTGAGATCCGAGCGCTACAGGCTCAATTGGAGCAGTGGTACGAAGAGGAAGCAGAAAGCCTACTGTAATCCGCACCTTTAGGCTTATTTCTCCATATTCTAACTTACGTAAGTTGTTAGAGGAGGGATTCGCTTGCCACAGTGGCTCTGCCATCAGCTAATGAAAGCCTATTACAAAAAAGACCGCCGTCAGATCAAGCTGCTGAATGAGTGCTGGTTCTTTTATCGTAATTCTGCGGAATCGAGTAATGAGATGAAGTTATAGCCTCGTATGATTAAGATCTAGGACATCTTTAAAGCAGCGGATATCGTCTTTTAAGAAGACGGTATCCGTTTTTGTTAGAGGCAATACTCGGTTACACTAGAGGGCTCAATAATTCCTTATTTAGATTAACTTCAAAGTTGGCAGGATCAGGAGCATGGTTTTTTATATAGATACGGTAAACACCATCTTCGGGGATGGTAATTTCCACTATGCCTGTACCCGTCCGAAGTGTTTCACTGATAATCTCTTCAGTCTCTACCGACATGAGCCCAATCTCAAGTTCTTGTTCCTCTGAATTCGTCACAGAAAATGAGATTATCTCACCTTTTCCCCATGTTTCTCTGCCAAAATTATTAGAATTACCTCCAGACATCCGTATTTTTAAATCTTTTCCGTCCGCTGAGGCAGAGATTTCAGCTGTTGCCACTACAGATTCCTTAGAAGACGTCGTTGGAGGCACTTCATGTACTACTGTAGCCTCAGCTACTAGAGAATCTTCCCCAGCAGTATCTCCATGGTTAAATTTAATTACTATCGCGAATGCAAGTACCACTATAATGCCTAGCAAAATAACTTTTTTCATATTTTTCATTATCTCACAGCCCCCACGTTAACTCGTTGACATCATTTAACCCATATTTTTGATAAGTTGCCACAATCGGAAATATCCTAAATTATTGAAATACATACTAACATATTACAGCAAAAAAAGATGTCCCTAAATAGCAGGCACATCCTTTTTCAATAACATGGAACATATTCTGTTTTTAAAACTTAGGAAATACATATTTAACCAAAAAGAACAGAAAACCAAAAAATATTATAATGTAAGCAGCATATTTAATAAAGGTAGATGCGACAACGCTGGAATCCGATTTCCGTTGTACCTCCCTATGCTCCACTTCAACACTTCTATCCTTATAGCCCGGTTCCATCAGCAATCTCTCCTTTCGAATGTTCATCTTTGATAGCCTCCATTAACCCGAGGCTTTCAGGATTGAATCAAAATTCTAGATTGGATTAAAAAAAAAGACCGGAATTCTCTTCAGCTTTTCGAGCTGAGAAATTCAGGTCTTCTTTCTACTTACCCTTTAACCGAACCCGCCGCAATTCCCTCAACGATACGGTTACTGAGGAACAGGAATGTAATCAGGATAGGCAAAATACTGATCATAAGCGTTGCCCCGATCGCACCCCAATCCGTTGTATATTGACCAATGAAGTTTTGCACCCCCACGGTCAGCGTCTTGTAAGAATCAGAACTAATAAATGTGTTTACAAAAATAAATTCGTTCCAGTTATAGATCATATTAATAATGGCTGTAGTCGCGATCACCGAGCTTGTCATAGGAAGTATAATTCTAAAAAACATTCTGTTCACGGAACAACCATCAATAACCGCGGCCTCTTCCACTTCGCGTGGCAGTGCGTAATAGAAACCCAGCAAAATCATAATCGTTATCGGCATGTTAAAAGCGACATAAGACAAAATAAGTGACAAAGGGTGATCCGTTAAGCCAATCTTATTGAATATACTAAATAACGGAATAAGCGTGGAGTGAACAGGAATCATCATCGCTACCATAAACAAACCCAGTACGAACGAGCTTCCCTTCCATTTCATCCTGGTAACTGCATACGTAACCAAGCTCCCGAAGATAACCGTTAACACCGTAGCCACGATGGTAATCCATACGCTGTTGAAGAAATACACGTTGATGTTCCCTACATTCCAGACCTTCGCGTAATTCTCCCAGTGAGGATTCATCGGCAACGATAGAGCAGGAAGGTTGAACACTTCCTGATTATTTTTTAATGAGAAAAACAGCAGCCATACAAGCGGAAACAATTGCAGAGCAGCAACGGCAATCAACACGATATATAGCAATGAGTAGCCGAATTTACGTGTGATCTCCGCACCTGCGCCGCCTGTCTTTGGCCCGATTTCTAGCCTTCCTGCAGTTCCAGACATCATGAAGCGCCCCTCCTTATGAGTATTGGATCGATTCTTTCGTAGCAGTTAATTTGCGAATGACCCAAGTAATGACGAGACAGATGACGAGCAGGAAGAATCCAATTGCACTCCCGTAGCCAAAATCATAAGCCCGAAAAGCCTGATGATACATATAAGACGCCATCACTTCACTAGAGCCATTAGGACCTCCATCCGTCATAACAAAGATTAAGTCAAAATACTTCAGAGAACCTACAACGGCTAGAACAATCGTAACTTTGATGACTTCCATTGCGAGTGGAAGCTTAATTTTCCAAGCGATTTGTAAGGCAGAGGCTCCGTCAATCTTTGCTGCCTCTTCCAGAGAGGTCGGGATATTCTTGAGTGCTGCGTAATAGATCAGAATATAGAAACCAGCATATTGCCACAGAATGGGAATAAATAAAGCAAACAAAACTAATGTAGGCTCTGCAAGCCATGCAGGAGGATTAGCAAAACCAATGGAAACTAATAAGCTGTTCACAATTCCGTTCGTCGGATGATAAATTCTTAGCCAAAGCTGCGCAATCGCAACGGACGATAACAGCATCGGAATCAGATATATTTTGCGAAACAAGTTAGCTCCCTTGATCCGGGCGGCTAATACCATAGCAATTGCCAAATAAATAATGAGACTTAGGGTAGAAAACAACGCTAACTGCAGAGAGTGCCAAGCACTATTCCAGAAGGTTTGGTCTGTTAGCAAAGCTTTATAGTTATCAAATCCGATAAAAGTCAGAGCGCCTATACCATTCCATTTATTCAGTCCGTAATAACCCGTTAGAACAATCGGAATATATACAATAGCCAGAATGAGAAGCAAGGCGGGAAATACGTATAACGCGATTATTTTTTTGTTAGACATCACTTTATCCAAAGTGTCCGACTCCTTTCCTTCATAAACCGTTTGAGGAAAGGCTTATCCGGCATCACGCTGCCGGATAAGCTAATTGTCCCCTTCACCTAGTTGTCGAAGCTTTAGTTGCCTTTGGAGATGGCTGCGTCATGCTCCTCAGAATACTTCTCCGGCGTCACCGCTTTGCCAAAAAGAGCCTGGATCATATTCAGATGCGTTTCTGCTGCATTGGCACGCATTTGAACATCTGCGAATAAAGTGATGCTGCTAGCCTTGTTCATTTCGTTAAACAAATCGATGTATAGCTGTGGTAGATCCAGTGTGGCGGTGTCCACCTTCGTAGCTGGAATAACGCCTGCTCCAGTTACGGATTGCTCTCCCCATTTGGATACGAAATACTCGACGAATAATTTTGCTTCTTCTTTTACCTCAGAGTTCTCAGCAACAAATAATCCTACGCCTGGTCCACCTACCCAGCTGTTAATGTCTCCCTTCCCGCCTTCCACTGTCGGGAATTTGAAGAAACCAACACTATTACGGAATTCCAGTGGAATTTCTTCATTAGTTGTGAAATTTGGCAGATCCCATGATCCCATCATGTACATTGCTGCCTTGCCATTTACGAACTCTGATTTTGCCTCTTCATTTGATAAACCGTTGAAACCCTTAACAAATGCATTGCTGTCAACAAGTGATTGAACCTCAGAAGCCGCCTTTACTAATCCTTCATCCATAAATGATCCTGAACCACTGATCGCACCTGCAAGTGCCTGTTGGCCTGCGATCCGATCAGCCAGATACATATACCAAAGCGATCCTGTCCAGCGATCCTTATTACCGAGAGCAATCGGTGCAATGCCCCCTTCAGATAGTGTTTTTACAACTTGCTTAAACTGATCGTAGGTTTGTGGAACCTCAAGATTATATTTTTCAAAAATAGCTTTATTGTAGTAGATAGGTGCGATGTTAAACTCAAGTGGAAGCGCATACGTTTTATCGTTAATAGCATAAGCTTCTGTAGTTCCTGCGACGAACTTGTCTTTTAATTCACCATTCAACAAGTCATCTACAGGAGCGAAGAGATTTCCTTCAACGTAAGGCTGCAAAAAGCCAGCGGCCCAAGTTACCCCAACGTCTGGCAATTCGTTAGAAGCAGACAATACCTTCAGCTTATTTTTGTATTGCTCGTTGTCCAGAACCTCTTGCTTGATCACAACATTGGGATGCTCTGTTTGATATTCTTTAATGATTTGATTAACAATTTTATTTTGCCCGGCAGAAACACCTTCTGGCCATAAATGCATGAAGTTAACGGTGACTTTGTCGCTTCCCCCATTTGCACTACCTTTAGATTCACCTGCATTGTTATCTTTTTGACCACAACCAGCTGTGACAAGAACGAGGCACATCGTTAAGAACAATATTGTCCATTTTTTATTGCGCACGCTTACAACCCCTTTTCTATTGTTGTCTAGCGGCCTTGTAACCGCTTAACTAAATTGTAGCTTGGATCCCATGATGTCGTAAGGTCATAAGGATTGGGACTAATACCACTATTATTGGATTCTTTCCTCCGTGGTCATGACGTTCTGGCGGTATTGCCCTGGACTAACATTTTCGAGTGCACGAAATACCTTCACAAAATATTTGGCCGTTTGATAGCCTACTTGTTCCGCGATTTCAGCAATGGACAGCCGTGTGCTCACCAGTAGTTCTTTGGCTCGTTGTATTCTCCTTCTCGTTACATATTCACTGTAAGTCAATCCCGTCTGCTCTTTGAAAAGGACGCTGAAATAGCTGGCATTCATGTGTAATTGATCCGCTATATCACGCATGGATATCGATTCGTGAAGATGTTCGTCTAAGTATTGGAGTGCCTCACGCACTTGAGTGCTATACACTTTCTCCTGCTGTACCGTTTCCATAAGCTTGGGATCGATCAGCTTCTCCATTCGTTCGATTCGATAAATATCCTCCTTGCGTTTCAATGCCAGTTCCACTGCTCGGACCAGCTTCGTTTTGTCGAGTGGCTTCAGTAAATATTCAACCACACCAAACTGCAAGGCTTTCTGTGCATAGTCAAATTCAGGATGGCCGGAGATCACAATAACCACTGGAGGATGAGGCATTTCGTTCAGCTTTTCAACTAATTCTAGCCCTCCAATCTCAGGCATGCGCACATCGGTAATAAGCAGATTAACTTCGTTATTTTGCAGCCATGCCAGTGCTTCAACACCGCTTGCTGCGGTTTCGATGCGATATTGACCGGATGACCAGGCTTCTAATGTTTTACGAACCCCTTCTCTTGTTCTAGGTTCATCATCTACGATAAGTATAGTTTTCACGTGTTTTTCCCCTCTCCAGGTTCATTCGGTATTTCAAAAGAAATGCTAGTTCCATAACCTTCTTCACTTCGTATTTCAAGCCCGTCCGTATTGTCTACGTAACTGAGTTTCAGTCTCCGCTCTATATTAGCAATACCAATCCCAGTCCCTTTGGAAGACCTCATGCTCCCCTTCTCCATGGTGTGATAGATAGACGATATCTTTGCTGCATCCATCCCTGGACCATCGTCAGTTACCGTAACCAATGTATATCCCGGACGACTTGAGGGCCTGACAATTAGCATGACTGTCCCCGGTCCAACCCTTTGCTCTACGCCATGAAGAATCGCATTTTCGACAAGAGGCTGGATTAACAGCTTCGGTAGCGGAACACTTCGGCAAGCTTCATCTGACTCAATCCGCCAGGATAACCTGTCGAGCATACGCATCTCCATAATCTTCAAATATCTTTCGGCATGGTCGAGCTCATCGCCGATAGTCACCCATTCATCATCATCAGTTCGATTGATGACATAACGAAAAAGCCCCGACATATCAACCACAATTTGAGCTAATTCCTCCTCACCTTTTTCATCGAGGGCCCAGTAGAATGCTTCTAATGTGTTAAATAGAAAGTGCGGATTGATTTGAGCCTGAAGTGCCTTTAATTCTGTGCGACTCTGGACGATCTCCTTCTGATAGACGACTTCAATTAGTTCATTCAGAGAGTGAACCATCTGGTTGTAAGTATTATTGAGTTCATTGATCTCCATAGTTGTAGAAGTGACTGAAATCGGTTTCAAGGTTCCAAATCGTGAACCGCGCATCACTTTTATCAAATTCAGTATAGGACGTGTAATCATCGTGGATAAAATAAAAGTAAAAATGAGAAACAATAAACTGCCAACAACACCGGATACGATGATCGCTGTACGAAGGACAGATATCCCCTCTGTCGTATAGTCAACTGGAGTGAGGATTACTAGCCTCCAACCTGTTGCCTTGGACTGCTTCTGAATCACAATGTAGTCTTCACCGCCAACCTCAACCTTTTCTCCTCCATGATCCAGTATCTTATTTGCATTAACATTTACGGAAAAATCGGAAGAAATTTGCCGTCCCGCTTCATCAAATAATCTCATTAATTCACGCGTTTCCGCCTGTGAGCTGTCCACCTCATCCGTAAGCTGGAAGTAACTTTTCTCAATTTGAACCATAATATAGCCAGCTTTCGTGAATGAATGATCAATCAGTCTAATATTACGAATCGCGATGACGATATCCGAATTCCGCGGGTCAAGTCCAAACCATACGAGACGTCCTTTGCCCTCGTCCACCCGGCTGATCCATTCTTCTGATACTCGATTGTTCAGGCTGGCGTCATCAACAGAAAGTAATTTCTGATAATCACCTGCATACAGCTCAATGGAACGAATCCCTGTCGCATACGCCTCATATTTACGTACTTCCTGCTGGATGGTTTGACGTTCGGCGAAGCTGATCGGCTTTCCTTCGGCCTCTTGAGCGAGTAATCGCTGAATGGAGGCGTTGGTTGCCACTTGCGCCGTCAACGTGTTAATCTGCCGGATCAGTACATCCAATTTGCCCGTTGCCTGAACTGCAGTCTGTTCAATATGCTTCTCCGCACTATTGCGTAATAGAACCGAAACTTGACCGTACATAAAAAAACCAACCGTGGCGAGTACGATCACCATGACAAACATAAAACCCAGGAAAATTTGATTACGCAATGTGTTTAACTGTCCAAACCTCGTCAATCTTTACACTCCCCTCCGCCAGATAGACTTGATTCCTCATCAAAAAAGATGACCCTTGAATCTTCAGGAATCATCTACAGCTCTAGTTATTTGTTAATTCAGCCTTTGGATTATATGATATCAGTGATTAGTTTCTGAGCCCATATCCATATCGCGTTTTAATTTATCCAAATCAACCAAAAAAAGCAATATAGAATATATACTCGTGCCTCCCAGAGTTGCACAAAAAAAAGCCGTACCTCCGCTGACCCGGGTATACCGGAATAGCAGTGTACGGCTTGTATTTTTAAATATGGAGGTTCTAATTAAAACTACGGTTGGACACCCACGAACCCTGCAATTTACGCAGCATAATAATTTGTCCAGTATGGTACGAATCGTGTAGGATAAGGCTCATTACCTCTTCCCCTGGCGCATGACCCGAACCGCCCCAATCATACGCGCCTTCTTCCAGCGCTTCAATGATTTCTCTAAGAGCAGCATGCACGTCTTTCAGGTCTGCAACGGCTTTCGCCCATGCTTCTTCTCCTTCAGCTGTTACAGTAAAGGTATCATCGTTGCTTTCAGCATCGGGTTGTTTGGGCAACCCTTTTAGCTTTCGCAGCAAACGCACCTTATAATAAGTTAGATGGTTAACCGTTTCCCAGATAGAATTGGCCGCCCCACCCTCTGGCTTCCAGAGAGCCTGTTTGCTATCCACACCTTCCAGCGCATCGCTAAGCGGCGGAGCCCAATCCTCGATATCCATGCAATAATCCCAATTTTGGAGCAAGACCTCACTGATTTTATTTTGCATGTTCAACCTCCTAAAAATTTGTGTAAACATAAACTTCATGGTGTAGCTTCAAAAAGAACTACTTCAAAGCGAACTAATATGTAACGACTTAAACCATAATATAGTGGTTACAAAAGAAATGTAGCATATTTCCAGATTGTATTCAAGTAACTAGCTAAACTTATTTTTAACTGTTACAATGATTTGTAATGAGCGTTGAATCGGAAAGGATGAACAGACCGTGTTGTGGGAGGATTTCATTAACAGTTACTGGCGGGATTGGCGAACAGGAGATAAGAATAAAGACCGGGACAGACTCGATGAAGAAGAGTGGGTTTTTAAATGGCTGAAGGAGTATGCTCTATTAGAAACACAGATGCCGAACACGATAGAAATGGCGCAGCTTAAAAAGCTTCGCTCACTACTATGGAACTGGGTACAGGCCATTGTGCAAGGAAACTCGGTGTATGGAGAAATACTGGAACAGCTCAATGTCTATATGGACAAGGGTCCTGTTATACGGCGAATTGTGTGGAAAAGCGACGAGCAAGCGGAAATAAAGCTATTGCCACTCCATAGTGGCTGGGAGCAGGTAATGGCGGAGATTGCAGCGTCTTTTGCCGAGGCATTACTTGAAAAAGAACCCACAAGATTCCGTATCTGCGAGAATCCCGATTGCCTCTGGGTCTATTACGATGATACACGCAACCGCTCCAAGCGGTACTGCGATGACAAAGCCTGTGGCAACCTTATGAAGGTGCGGCGTTTCCGGGCGCGGAAGAAGGCTGAGTCTGAGGGGGAATAGTCGGTTGAAGCAACGATACTCCGGTTTGCGGGTGGCTTGCTGCAGCAGATTATGGGCAAGTGGAAAAGGCCTGGAAAAGGCCCGCTGAGCTTTATGAACTCATGAAATAGCTGCATTTCATACACTTATTCCGCATCCAAAGGGGATCATCAAGACTTTAATTGTATTCTGTACACTTAAAAACTAGAAAATGTGCCCAATGAGTAATAAATCACGAAAATAGGTGTACGAAATACAGTTATATCCTTTGACGGGTTATTTGCAGGATTATAGTTGTACAAAATACAGTTAAAAGCTTCTGCACATCGCTCCCCTTGGCTCTTAATCCCCAACAGTCCCAATATCCCTCCACCCGATCATGATCTCTTCGACAACCTCATTCCCAATCTTCACTTCTTTTGTCGCAACAGATTGCCCACCCACTTTGTGGTAGAAATGAATCGCGGGATTTCCTGTTACCACCCAAGTCATGAACGAGCTATAATTTTTCTCCAATAAATTCTGTGCTACGCTTCTTATGAGTTGCCTTCCAAGACCCTTTCCTTGCTGTTCCTTAAGCAAATAGAGTGCATATAGCTCCGCATCATAGAGATCTGAGAGATCTGGCCCTCTTCGCACTCCTCCATTTGCAAAACCAATAATCGTCCCAGCCTCATCTTCAGCCACATACATAACCTCGTCTTTATTGGGCGTTTCAAAATTCCGAATCCAGAGCTTCCTTCTAGCTTCCACTGTAATTTTATCGAGAAACTCATCTGATATTAGCCCTCTGTATGTGGTTTTCCAACTCGTAGCGTGGACAAAAGCGATCCCGTCTATATCACTAGCTGTTGCTTCTCTAATCTTCAATTTAATTCCCCCTTAGATTTCCAATAAAAGCTTCAGCTAGTCCAACATTGACTAGTGTTCAACCACTTATTCCTCTCAAACAAACTATTGAAATCACTTTGGGCTACTGAATTGATATGTTTTTCTGAGCTGTATAATATTCACATGCCAACTAAAAAACGAGGAGATGTCTTCTACTTATACTTCTACTTCTACTTCTACTTCTACTTCTACTTCTACTTCTACTTCTACTTCTACTTCTACTGGAGCTACTTTCATATCTTCTAATAGTTTTCTGAGTATATCTTAGTACCAACATCCTCGCACACTCTCTAGTTTTTTATTCCCCGTCAGCCTATTTAACACTCAAGCTCAATTTAACCTTGCAGTGCCTTTCGCACACTTAATATATATTTCGCCTGATCAAGTGGGTTCACGCCCCGGCGGGTGCGCTCAGCAGATACGTCTGGTGGACATTCTTCATAGCCGGCAAAAAAAGAAGTAAACGTGCTGCGCCCCTTCGTGTAGGAGCTTAAGCTGACGGGATAATCGAGCGACGTTGCCAACGGCAGACGTCCTTCGATGATCATCCGTTCGCCTTGCAGCACGGGAGGCTCGAACGTGCCACGCATCTGCACAAGGTCGTTCATCACCCGTCCGCCATTCTCCTCAGGAACCACGATGCGAACCTGCAGAATCGGCTCTAGGAGTTTAGTGCCTACCCGAGCGAGTCCGTCCATAATTCCCATCGGAGTCGCCACAGCAAAATCCAGCGGATGGGTATGCCATACATGATGTTGTCCCTCGATCAAGGTCACTTTAAGATCGGTAACCTCCCAGCCATACAAACCCTGTTGTAAGGCTTCTGGTACTCGGCGTGCGGTTTCGCTCTGATATTGCGGCAGCAGGTCGGAACTCCGCACTACCGAATCGTAGACTAAACCACTGCCCGGAGATCCCGGCTCAATCTGAAAGCGCAGAATCGCCCAGCACGGTTTCGGCATCGTGTAAGCGATAAAACCTTCCCCGGCACGGGCTGGCGTTTCTTTATATATGACAGAAGGCTGACCGAAAGTAACATTCAGCGCATATCGCTCCTCCAGAACACTGTTCAGAATCTCCAGTTGAATCGGTCCCATTACTTTGATATGCAGCTCCCGCTCATCCTGCAGCCACTGCGCATCCAAAAGCGGATCTTCATCCGCCAGTTCCTGCAGCGCTCCGATAACCTTATGGTCATCCACATCTGGTTCCCAGAATACACGCACCGTTAGCAGCGGCACAGCCAGCTTCGCCTCCTCCGGAATGGCCCCCGGATGGCCGAGCACATCTCCGATGCGCACCCCTGAAAGGCCATAGATAACAGCAATATCTCCGGCTTCAAGCGCTCCGACATCCTCGGTCCGACCACCTTCGACCTTGCGGATCTGGGTCACTTTCCCCTGAATATCCTGCGTATAATTCATCAGCGTATCGCGGTTACGGATCGTCCCTTCATAAAGGCGGACAAACGCCATCCGTCCCATCGTAAACTCCGCGTCATATCAACGTTTAGTCAACGCACAGTCACCCGTTCAGTATCGTTCTATACGTTAAGTATACCGCTAGCGCCGTATCACTGCAACGTCATACGCGCCCTCCTTACGCCTTCCTATACGCACGTTCCCGCGCCTTAATCTCCGCCAACACTTCCGCAATCGGGCGTCCATACTTACGCGAGTGTGCCGCCGTGAGCGCCGCGTTATCTACGGACTCGTATCGCTTGCCGACGGGAGATAACGCATCCGCTACGAATGGCGCTTCGTACTCACCTTCACGTAGCCAACACGCGATAAACTGATACTGGCGCGTAGCTTCGAAAGCCTGCTGCGGATCGTCGAACGTTTTCGAGAGAACACCCTCGCTCCCAAAGCGCGGATCGCGTAGGCGACCGCTTTACCCCTAGCGTATGACGGCGGGCTTGTACGCTATGCCGGACGAACTCGCGAAAATAAACGAAAAAAAAGGCGCAGCCCCTACGGACATTACTCCGCAAAGACTGCGCCTTATATTACGTTGTTACTTCGTTATCAATTCACCGCTAGACGTCCGCACAATCAGCGTTTTACACTTCGGACATTTTGCGCTTCCGCCCGGTAACAGAGTCGTACGTCCGCACGCAGGGCAATCGACTTTCCCCGCAGTTGCGGTCTGTTTAATTGCGATTACTATCGCGATGATTACCCCGACTACAACCCCGAGTACGATTACGCCTAAGAACATATCCGCTCGACCTCCGTTAATTTACGTTATAATTCATTATCGGAGAATTTCCGCATTTTGTAAATATGCGTAGCCTAATCCGTTTTATCCCCGTTCGTACTTCGCGTACTATCCGCAATTCCCTCCGCCAACATATACGCAACGCACGCACCGACCGCGCCAATGACGCCGGTTACGTGCAGCACCGTATTATCACCCGCGCCCGAAGCCGTCAGCACCGAAGTAGCTAACGCAGCGAGTAGCGCCCAAAACTTCCGCGAGGATAATTTACGTAAGATATCGTTTTTGCTCATATTATTTCGCCTCCTTCGTAATAGTTGCGGTCTTCGTTACGTTATCCCATGCGATAGCAGCGCCAAACTGATCGGACATCTCGCGCAAGGGAACGTACACCGCTCCGTCAATCAAAACGCCGTCCTTCGCCTTGCATCCGTTCACTACAACGTTCGCTTTATATACGATCATGTCGTTGACCTCCTGCTTAATCGGATTTAACTTCGCCTCTACTAGCGCTTTAAATGCCGTCCATCCGGTCCATTTACCGCTATCGTACATTAAGCGCGGGCATATTTTACCGGACCAATCATAATGTCGCCGCAGTCTATCCACGCCCCATCCGCGTTCCTTTAACATCGATGCTACGAGGACCGCCGCGTTATCCAGTGTCTTCGCGTAGTTGCCAGACTCACAGATCTCTACGCCGATTGACGTACGATTTCCGGATTTTGCTGCGCTGCCGTCTCCGCTGTGCCATGCGTTTTCCGTTAGCGGAATACATTCGATTGCCTCGCGTTCATCGACGACGATGTGGAATGATGCTTGACGCGCGTTAGTTGGATTCGTCAGCCACGCGCGTTCATTAGCGGCGCTACTTGCGACATTGCCCGTATTGTGAATCGTAATAGTCGTCGCGCTCATAGCGTATCCAGGCCGCCGATTGCACGCGGTCGTCTTCGGTATATAATCCTTGCGGTAATTAATCGCGCTCATTACGCAACATCCTTCCCGTGTACTATCGTTTTAATATCGCGGACATCGAGCGCCAGGTTCTCGTATTGACCGGCCAGCGCTTCGAATCGATCCGTCAGTCCTTCCGCCAGCTTCATCAAGCGGTCTTCACGCGCAAGGGACTCCGTGTGCATCCGTTCGCGTTCCGTCTTGGCTTCCGTGCTGATACGTTCTTCACGTGCTCGAGCTTCGTCGGACATTCGGCGCATCTCTTTCCATAGTGTCCACGCGATAACTGCGGCTGCTACCGCAAATATTCCGTTCTTGGCGACCTCCGCCCAAAGTGTTCCGTCCATCAAGCGGTCGCCTCCGTTTCAGGCGCAAGATAATCCGCTAATGCGCGACCGATTTCGTCATCGAGCGTTTGGAGTACGGATAGGCGGGCCTCTGCGTTGGGTAAAACGGCTAAGACTGCGCTGATTGTTGCGGCGAGTTCAGCGGCTGGATTAGCGGTATCTATCGTACATTCGAGTAATGCGCGTACTTTCATATAACGTCTCCTCTACGTAAAAAGAGCCCCGCAATGGATGCGAGACTCTTCGTTATTTTGCATTTATTATTCGGCAAGCTTAGCGTCTATTTCCGCTAATTGCGTTTTTAATCCGAGTAATTCCGTTCTCTGCTTAAGAACGACATTCTTATATTCATCAGCGGTCTTCTTTGCCGTTTCCGCAATTGCTCCGTTCGTGCTCATCTCTTTAGCTTGCGCTTCAAACATAGGGATTACATTAGTTTCTAAATCTGCTATGTTTGTTTCTAGCTTGGTTATTTCAACCGCAATCTTAGCACGGTCAGCCTGTAGTTCCGCTGATGTTTTCACAGTAGGAGTAACTACGTCCTCCATTATGATTTTCTTCCCTTCGACGGTTAATTTAGCGCCTGATGCTTCCGCAACCGAACGAACAGGCGCATAAGCAGTGCCGTTAATGATAATAGCGTCATCAACTTTCTTGCCATTCTTCTCTATAGTAAATAACCCTTGAACTTTTTGACCAATAAGACTTGCCGAATCTGCAAAGACAGTTACACCCGAAAATAGCAACGCGCCAACAATGACGCCGGAAATAAACTTTTTCATCTGATAACCTCCGTAATAGTATTTTCCTAATAGTACCATTACGAAGCAGATGTCGTAAACGTTCCGCCGCCACTTGTTGCGTTAGCTGGATTTCCGTGGTTATGATTTGGCACACTCACGGTATGTGTATGTCCTTTATCAGCTTTAGCGTCGATAGCTTGATAGATAGAGGTAATTACATCTTGTAGTGTTGTGCCGGAATTATTCATAAGCGTACCCCACGATGCAATCCGTACATATCCGCTAGAAGGGTTAAGATAAACGTTAGACCCTGATATCGTCGCATTACCGTAACCGCTAAAAATAAATCCGGAAGCCGGCGAGTTATATATTACCGACTGGTTACCGTTCGAGTTAAAGATAACCTTACTAACCCCGCCATCGAACGCCGGTATCTGAATCCCGTTATTTGCATCCGCATATACACCGAACGCAACGCTTGTCGGATCGATCACTACACGCGGATAAACGGAGGCAGACGTCTGTATCTTAGCGCCCGTTATCGTACCGCCCGTAATAGTCGTACCGCTAATGGAGGATGCGCTAATAAACCCGCTAAAGTCACCGCTCGTCGCTCGCATATTACCGGCGGTGTCTACCGTGAATACCCCGTTACCAACGTTAATCGAAGAACCGACGATCGCGCCATTCGTAAAGTTGGACGATAGAATATTCGCAGAGTTAGCGGTCAGCTTATTGAGTACGACGTTGCCCGCCATATCTAAGCGGAAAGGCGCGGAGTTAAAGTCGTCATGCCCTGCGCTGATACCGTTCGTATTAATCTTGACTACGTTATTACCGCTGCCGATAACCATCGATACGAAACTACCGAGTTGCCCCGCGATTACCTCCGCTGCTATTCCGGTCGCCGTTATCGCTGTCCGCGCAGTCGCTCCGCCATCCGTCGTTAAGATAAGTCCGTTTGACGTTAATATGACTTGATCGGACGGGTCCGTTTTCGACTGCAGGACGATACCGCGTTCATCGTATTTAATCTCCGTCTTACTCGCGTTGATCTCGTTAACCGCCAGCCGCGCGAACTCTTCGAATACTTCCGCTCTGATTCGCCCGCCGCTAAACACGTTCTCAATCGCACGCCGTCCCGCCTCCAAGTCCGCGAGTATTTGCGTATAGTCACGTTTCATCACGTTAGCAACGGTTAGCTGCGTATGTTTATCGGGCGCATACGGATACTCCGTCATTTCCGTGATTCGCGCTGTGATTCCCGTTAAGCCGAGCGCTGGATCTACGAGCGTTACGGTATCGCCGAGACCGGGGCGCGCTTCTTGCTTATCGATCTTAGATAAATCCGCAGCGCTAACGGACACCTCAAGCGCCGGCACTTCGCGTTCGGCTAAGCGCAATCTCGCGGCAGCTACGAGTTTAAGTGGATCGGTTACGTCTTGCTCCGTTAACAAGTCGTCGTAAAACGGAACGCTGTCCGAAGCCCACGCGTCAGCATACAGAGATACGAGGTAATTGACGCGGAGGATTCCGTCAGTGATCGCGCCAGGTATCACGCTAAGTCGCGCTTGTTCCTCCGCTGTTAATATTGACGCAGGCTGTCCTATCCAAGTCCGCGAGTCTTTCATCTCCGCATAAAGCCGCGTACACAGTGACGATGCGCTGTCCGCGAAAGACGCCGCGATCAAATTGCGCGTTACTTGAATCCGATAGTCTGACGCGGGATTGCCGATCTTCTTACGCAGATGGAGCGTAAAGTTATCCGGCTCAACCTCCGCGCCGTACAGATTTATTACTGCGTTGAGCGCTTCGAGACAGTTGCCGCCCCCGAACGCTTTGACGTCCGCGAGGTCGAATGTATCATCGACGGAAATAGAAAAGCGCCCACCGGTTGCCGCCGAGATGAGCGCTGTTAATTGCGTGATATGGATTCCGTAGCCCTCTTTAATATAGGAAGCGTACGGAAATTTATAATCCGCGAGTTTAAACATGACGTGCGAACACGATATCTGTGCGGTCAACTTGCGGTCTTCGCGTGATCGTTCGCGCTTGTTAATTACGTAGTACTGACCGCGCTCATCCATTACGTGACCTTTCAGCGGCAACTTATCGCGGAAATCATCGGACGTCATTGGGATGGTGAAAGTCAGCGTATAATCTGCGTTGATCCGCCGTGTTCGTGTGATATCGTATGCGTCGCGTAAGATACCGATACGCTTGCGGAAACGGTCGTATGATTGTAGTGCGTTGATCAAATGCGCTCCTCCTTTTGCTAGCGCAATTGCGCGTTAATATAGATAGCGGTCACGATGCGTAATGCGCGTTAGGATTTCGCGTGCTGCTTCGTTATCTGCGTAGGTGACTTCGTTTAGTCCGAGTCCGAGTTCGAAGAAGTCTCCGTCGAGTAAGTGGATCGCGTTAACTCCGTTTAGCGTAATCGTCTGTTTCTTAACGTCGATTACGAGTTTATCGCCGGGATTAAAGCCGCCGGTAAACGCGAGCTTATCGACGTGCATGTAACGGACTTTTGCGCTGAATTGCGTAGCTGACCGGATGCCGGCCGTGTGTAGGCGTTCACGGATCATTGACGTAAGTAATTCCGTAGCCGATTCGAATACTGCGGCGGACGGGATGTCGCGCGTTGGGGCTCCGTTAACTTCTGTCGCTGTGTCAAAAACGATACCGACCGCGAAGTCAGCGTTTAGGCTTGCGGCGGCTTCCGTTGCCGATTCGATCGTAACGTTGAAGAACGTTTGGATAACGTAAGGGCGATTAAAGGGCGCGCGGTTGAATGCGCCGAGAAACGACATAGGCGTGCGTCTCCTTTCGTGTAACGTAAATAAACCCCCGCGTGTGATGACGGGGGCTTACGTGGTGCGAGTTAATGCGCAGTATGGTCCTACGGTCTCACTGTAAAAAGAAACTACCGAACATCTCCGTTGTTATTGCAGCGCCCAGATCATTGAAATGACCACCGTCAATAGTTAAAGAGCTTCCCGCTACTCCTGTGCCAGATAGTACGATATCTCTAATAGAGCCGCCTTCTGAGACGCTTCGCTTACGAGCATAATCCATATACAAACTGAACAGATCAATTAAGTACAGATTATTCTCGTCGAACTCAGATATGGTTCTTGAGATGTAGTTAGGAACCGATACACGTTCTCCGTTATCGCAAACACCATATGCCCAGTTATTGTTTCCATCTATGGCGTTATTACCTGTGCCGAAAAACATCACCCAACTAATAAGTTCTGGCGTGTACGTCTTACTCTTCAACTGATTTGCCTTCGTTAAAAACCGAGTTGCAAAGTTGATCGTTGTTGCAGCACCCATATTTTTCGGACTGTAATCAGCGTTGGCCACATCCATATTTTCATTTAGGATTGGTAGCTCCCACAAGATCAGGTTTGGCTTGTAATAATCTACGTCCCATGCCTCGAAGTTTTCCAACCGCGCGATTGAATGACCTCCGCGTGATGAAAGGATAAAATCATGCATAAACTCACGAATACCTGTTTGAATGCCCCAATACGTTAAACGTCCGCTGCCGTTGTTCGTTATAGTTACAATCGTTGTCCCAAGCGCCCCCACAACCTTCATTTTCAACCGCTTTTGGTATGCTGATCTGCGGAGATTGCCCGGCAGAAGTTCATCTACTTCCTTAGCAGAATAACTATATCCATTAGCCTCAACCCATGCGCTGGAGGACTCGTTGTATACCTGAAGTACTTCATTACCACTGCTTACAGTCACTGTGGCAGTTGCTGCATTTAGGTAATCGGTACGATAAATAAAATCACATCGTTTGACTCCTGACGGAACTGTATAGCTTACCTTAGCATTAGTTCCTTCTAATATTCTCGTCAATGCAGGTCTATTATTTATAGCATAAAGATTAGCCTCTGTAGTTCCTACCCAATCCCAAGCAAGATCATAGTCCTTTGTCACTGCGGTGCTAGATGTCTCTGTGAAAATGCCTGTGTCATACCTATAGTATCGTTGCCCATCCCATCTTAACTGTTCCTCTATATTTGTCACATAAGCATGTTCAACCATTAAGGGCGGTCTGAACATCGCATCTGTGCGTGGAGTAGTGTAGTGATTAGTTGTGCTAATGCTGTCACCCATGAGTAAAACTACTACGTCCTCAATCTGCTTCTTGTGCTTTCGGAAGTACAGAGGTGCCATTGATCGGAGATTTTTAGAAATAGTTAACGGTCGAACTTTTTCAACAATATCAGGAAACGGATTTCTGAACTTATAGATAGCCTGTTGAATTGAGGGGATAGGACTTGTGAGAACTCCACCGACATATGTCGCAATGACATGGTAATCTGATGACAAATCACTATTAATAGGTATAAGTTGCAACCTACTGACATCGGTAGTCTCCGTAACAGTAGACGTATCCACCCAATTCAATACTAGATGCTGCCCATCGGGTACACTATAAGTAAAATTGTGTTCCTCGTTATTAAAATAGCAGAACTCACTTGTACTATAGCTTTGAAATACAGGCTTTAATCCTAAAGAAATCACATTAACGTCAGTTATTGTTGCATCTCTCCAAGCAAATATCTCTGTTGTTCGAAGCGCTGGAAACGGATTGTGAAATTTATATATTGCCTGTTGAATTGAGGGAATAGGACTTGTGAGAACGTCCACAATATTTGAAGCAATAACATGATAATTAACTGGCAAATCAGAGCCTACAGGCACGACTCTTAACCTGCTATAACCTGCAGTTTCTGTAATGGCTTTGTTTTCGTCCCACTCTAACACGAGATGATGACCATCCATCAGAGAGATATGTGGACCGGCTCCAGAGATATCAAAAAAGATATATTTTCCTGTTTTATAACTTTGAAATACAGGCTTTATGCCTAAATCAATTACATTCGTGTCCAAAACACTTACTTCTCTCCATGCAAACACTTTACTTATACCAGTATAGATGCTTTCGAGATCTTTGATCTGTGCCGCTTTAATTCTCGGTGCCCCGTCTTCGTAGGCAGTTTCTACACTTCCTAATTCCAGTTGTGCAGTGTCTATAACAGACGTAGCAACAGTCATGCGCAAGAACGCTGCATTACTGGGAGTTACGAAAGCGTAATTATCGCCGTTTGGAATACCGCTAATAAATACTTTATGCACATCGTAAAAGGCTAGCATATTATAGGTGTTTTTGTGATAGGCAGTATTAGAAAGGATATTAATATAGTCACTTGTGACAAAACCCGATGCAGCTATCAATAGACCATTATCAGGGCTAACATAGTGTCCTTTTGTGACTCTCAGCCTATTAAACAGGTTTATTCCAGTGACTCCTACGACTGGATTAATATCTAATTTAATATAGTCTACTCCACCATCAGGAATCTTTGTGCTTTGATAAACACCGCCAGAAGCCCACGCTGTGCCATTCCAAAAGTACCATTTCCCATCTTCCAAAACTAGAAACGTTCCTTCTGCACCTGTTGGTAGGGCTGCTTGTAAGGCAGAAAGCGTTGTGTAAGTCCCTTTAGGAGCCCCACTGACTATATTTGCAAATTGCGTATCTACATAGGACTGATCTGCTTTAGGAGCAAGTCCACTTATTAGTTCAGCTTTTGTTGCCTTTGTTGCTAATTGTGTATCAATGTGAGAGGATAAGCTCACTATTTCTTGAGTGGTATCCGCCAACTGCGCACTATGCTCCGCCACATTCTCCCGCAGCGCATCCGCATCGTACGCCGTAAAATATCGCGCCACTCCGACGCCAACCGCCCACGCCTTCGCAACTGTCCCGCTAAATCCGCGCGTAACTCCCGTCAGGTCATTTCCGCTTTTCCCTTCGTACCGCACAGTCTCCGCGCTCTCATCTACGCCAATCGTCGCAATATTCGGAGCGTCCGGTAGCTTCGACGCATCGAGCAACGTAATTGTCGTCTGAATATCCGTAATTGCTGCCGATAGTTCCGTCGCCGGAGAATTAGGCGCTGCAGGAAACATCTGTATCATTATCAGCACCTCCTACTTCTAACTCTGCAAATCTACGTCTCAAGCCTTTGATGTCCCTTATTGTCTGCACATGCAGCCCATACTCTTTAGCCAAGTCCGACGTTCCTTCCCCGCTTGTTGCCTTATAGTAAATTTCCAGTGCTGTTGCGTTGGTTACCTTCCGTATCTTTTCCTTACGCTCCAAGGATAACGGCTTGCCTCGGGTAGCTTCCCAGGCCGCGCGCATCTGCTCAATCGGTCTCGGCTTTCCTCTGCGAGCATCTCCGCTTTTTCGTCTAGCCTCTTCGGTAGGAACTTTACCTTTGGCTGCTTCTGATAATTTCATGCGAGTTTCATCAGACACCGGAGGTCTATTCTTATGTCCTTCTCGCATATTTGCCTTTGCTTCCTCTGAATGTTTCTTACCTTTCATAGTGCTGGGCCTGCCCTTTTTAGCGGCACTCATCTTCTGTCTGGACTCAAGAGAAACCACATAACCACGACCCTGTGATCCTCCTAGATCGCAGTTATAGCCCTTAGTATAAGAGTCAAACTTTTTCACATAATAAATCTCCCGTTCATCTAATGATTCAACGCTGCATTCTTCAATAAGAGCGAAATCGAAGGCGGCCGAACCGTACTTAGTCCAAGCACGTTGTAGCGCAGGGTTTTCGTGTTTCCCTGCGTTTAAAAGGCGTACATGCACCTTCCACCGAGTTCCTACGCGTGAGCTTTGTCCCACGTAGGTTTTACCACTAACTGTATTTGTTATCGTATAAATTCCCACCGTGTGCTTATCGACCGCCATCTATTCGTTCCCCTCTCCGTTATTACTGCGTGAATTTAACCGATGTACTTGATATCGCGAATCTCGGACGGTCGCCAACGAGTAATGTACGCGGATTATCCAGCGGTTTCGTCCATAGTAAAGAGCCGCCAGTCGCCGCCGTACGTAATCCGATATGCGTTACGAGTCCCCAATCCGCAGTAGCAACGGGAAATACGACTTCTGCGGTATTTGCTACGGATTGCTGCCCACTAACGAGCGTCGGCGCTCCGAATGTAACTGCCTGCCGTGCGTATGATCCGCCGGTTACCTCCGTGCCGGTATCCGCCGCCGTTGGGTCCGATTTATATAGCGCAATGTAAACGGTAGCCGGTCCGGTAAACGCCGTATTGCGTAAAGCCGCGTTAAGTAGCGCCGCGCTCAGATAGTTCGAAATTTGCATCGCCATTATTCGTTTCCTCCTATTATTGCGCTAAGATCGCGCTGTTTGATCAACGCAAAAAAGGCCCGGCATAATTGCCGAACCCTCCGCGTTTCCTTCGTTTAATCTTCGAGCGTATATTCGTTCGTTAGCGTAAATCCGTTAACCGTAGTCGACCCCGTATTCGCCATCGTAATAACTGGTCGCGCCCTTACATCCGCTTCCGATTCGATCGCCACCGCTTGCCATGACGTATCTATCGTATACTCCGTAAGCACTTCGCTACCGGTCGGCCACGGATCATTCATGCGCAGATTAACGTCAATCAAACGCGATCCAGTCGCACCGAGCGCGAGCGTACCTGCGTATGTCGCTACGTAATACTTGCCGGGCATATCCGCAAACTCAAGCGTAATCTCTCCGCGCTTAGCATTAAACGTCCGCGCTAAGTACGCTAATGTCCGATGAAACTCCGCAGCCGATGACGTAATCTCGAACGTTAGTCCAATCGTACGTGGTCCGTAGGAAGCGCCGAAATCAACGACGCCGTCCGTATTCGCGAGCTTGACCGTGTTGTCTTCGGTTTCCGGCAAGACCGGTAAGTTACGTTCGTATAGCGCGGCTCCGTGCTCCGATAACCAAACGCCATTTACCGCTACATCGTACGCCACTATTCCTTCACCCCCATCGATTGCAGGCGGGATAGCGCGCGAGTCCGTTCGTCATAGAACGTAGCGATATCGGCTTTATCCGCGAGTGTAACTTCATCTACGCCTAGATCGATATGCTGCGTAATATTCGTAACTGACGCAGGTGCTTGCGGCGACATACGCGGGCTTGCGATCATATCGAATAGCGTCGCTTGCTGCTGCGGATTAAGGTACATCTCGTTCGCGTGCGCTATAACCGGAACAGCCGCGCCAGGTGCGCCCTTAACGATGCCGCCGTCCTTGAACGCCTGCAACACGCCAGTATCCTCGGATACTCCGTACAATTTCCGTAGCTCCTCGTTACGTGCGTTAAGCCGCGCCATCTCCGCCGTATTACCGCTCGCCTTCGCCGCTGTCCACGCGGTTTTATTCGCGTTATACTCAGCGAGGTCGGACGCCTTCTTCGACTCCGCGTTTATCCGCGTAATGCTCGCCATCTTCGCGCGATATTGCGTCAGGAATCCGTCAAGCTCCGTGAGGATCGCGTTATTCGCCGAGCCACTTGCGCTAACACGATACGCTGCGATTCCGTCCTCTATCGATTTGATATCGCCTGAGTACGCATCAAATGCCGCCGTTAATGCGTCGTACTGCGCTTCGGCTGCGGTCTTCTCCGCTTCGTACGCTTTCGTCTGCGCGTCCTTTTCGTCCTTGAGCGCGTCTTGCTGATCCGCGAGTGTACGGTCGGTTAATTCGCGGTCGTGTTCGAGTTGCATGCGCGCGATCTCTTTAAGCAGCGCATCACGTTCGTCAATGCCCGGCTGACCGACCGCTGACTGTAACTCCGCTAAGCGCGTCTGTTTCTCCGCTAATTGCGTTTCGTAATCGGCGTCAACATTAAGCTCTTTGTTGGCGTCACGTAAACGCTGAATAGCGTCAATCCGCGCGTCATAATCGGCTAACGCGGCGTCCTTACGTTCCTCGATCGCTTTAAGCTCCGCATCCTTTGCGTCCTTAATTGCGGCTTTCTGCGTCTTAACGAGGTCGGTTGCGAGATCCTGCGTCAGCTTCGTAAGGGATTTACGGAGATTGTAGAGTTGTTCGTCAGCCTGCGCATAATACGTGCTGTCCTTCGCATACTGTTCCCGTAGCTTCGTCCATTCTGCGATCTTGTACGCTGTAACGTCAGCCTCCGCCGCGCCGGAATCTTCGAGCCTACGTACTTCTTTCGCGATTAAATCCACGCGTTTATCATACGTGTCCTTTGTCTCTTTTACCGTAGCTGACGCGAGGTCCTTACGGGCTTGACGTGCGTGCTCATCCGCCTGCTTGTAGTACTCGGAATCCTTTTCGTAGCGTCCACGAACGTTTTGCCACAGGTACAGCTTTTGGTTAGCGATCTCGCGTTCCGTCTTACCTGCGTCTTCCATCCGGCGTGATTCCTGTTCGATCGCGGTCGTCGAGAATTCATAGCGCGATTGAACGGTGTCTTCCCCGAGCCGCTTAAGTTGGAGAGCTAACGTCCGCGCGTCATCTACGGACTCCTTTAAGAACGTAGCGTGTTTCTTCTTAAGCGCATCGTATTTCGCTATCTGTTGATCCGCCGTCATATCGTAAAAATCCGCTTGGAACTGGACGGTCTTTAGGTCAGCATTGTATAACTTCTCGCGTAGCTCAGCAGCGAGTTCAGCCGGAGTTTTGCCCGTCTTTTCCTTCTTTCCCTTCGCCGCTTTCGGGGCATCTGGCGTGATTATATCCTTCGTGAACGTTTGGGTTCCCGTTTCAACCTCGGCGGCCAGCTTTTCGAGATCACGAGCTGCGTCGGAATACTTCTGCTGCTCTTTAAGTGCGTCGTCTCGTTGCTTTTCAAGTTCTTTAGATGCTCCGGACCCCACCATCATCCCCAGCGCGCCATTAGTCACGATGTCCATAACGTTGCCCGATTTTTTGCGCTTGTCAGCCTCCGCCTTTGCCGCCATATCTTCCTCAAAAGTTCCTGCCTTTGTACCGGATACGGCTGCCATCGCCTTTATTAGCCGCGTGTAGTTATCAATTTGCGTCTGTATTGATTTTGCTACCGCTTCACTTTCTTTAGCGGAATTACGTATACGCGCCACGCTGTTATCGGCGGCCATGTCTGTAAAACGCTTGTCCGTCGCAATTTGGTCGATAATTACATCGATGTTACTAGCGCGAATTCTTCCGTCCTCGCCTTGTTGAGCGTTCAATTCCGGATACTGCTCGACTAACTTCTGCGTAATATCAACGAGGCGGCTTTTCTGCGATGCGTCCAGATCCTGCGCTGCGTTAAGCGTTTTAAATTCCGCAGCCATTGCGGACATTTCCTTTAGCGTCTGCTTTTTCGTAGCAAGGGCTGCATACTCCGCTTTATCCTGAGCGGATATCGCGATAACACCTTTATCTATGACCGCGTTCATTTCTCCGAGCTTCTGCGTCGCATTCTCTACGCCAGTGTAACCGAGGTCTTCGAGCTTATCGTCGAGTATACTGATTGCATCGATAATATCGGGAAGTTCCGTATACATTTCCGGAAGTGCTGTGCCTGCCTTTTGAGCCGCCTGAAGCTCGTTTAACCGCTCTTGTAGCCGCGCGCGTTCTTCGAGGACAGGCGTTAGCTCCTCCGTTTTTACCTTTAACTCTTCGACATCCGCAGCCGTGCGATCAATATCCCGCTTATTTAATACCGCATTGAGGTCGGACTGTGCCTTCGCGAGTTCCTTCGCTGAATTAGCGGCTTCTGATTGCGCTGTTGTTAGATAGGCGATCCCTCCCGCTAATGCGCCGACTGCGAGAATTGCCCACCCTACCGGACCGGCTGCTAGTTCTAACGACTTTATCGCGCCTGAGATAAGTTTAATCACGGGCGGTACTGTCGCGAGAATGGCGACCAAACCTAACACGCCAACCGAACTCGCAGCGGCAGCGGAGACAAGCGCTTTATTTTCGGTGGTAAACTCGGCGAGCGCAATGATTGTCGGAGTCAACGTTTCGAGTACGGTTTTAAACAGCGGTGTGAACGCTTGTCCGAACGCAACCGTTGCTTCGTCCGTTGCGGCAGTGAACCGCGCTTGTGTGCCGGTGAAATCTTGCATCGCTTGGTCCGCATTTCCGGTGAATATCGCGCCCTCGTTGATAAATCCGTTATACGCAGCTTGGATCTTCTGCGCATCGGTCAATCTGCCCGCCGTCGTTCCGATCGTTCGTGCGTATTCCTTTTGCATAACGGATAGATTCTTCGTAACGCCGACCGCATCAGACAGTACCGAGTTACCGTTCTTGATACCATCAAGTGACGCTTGGATAGCGCCGCCCATTGTGTAGAAGGATTGTCTATTGTAGGCTGCTGAATCCGCGAGGGAGTTAATGAGCTTTGTAGACTGCTCCAACCCTAAACCGGTTGACATGGCGGTTTTATACGCTAATACCGATTCGGTCAGAGATAAGAACCCACGCTTGGCTAAATCCTGCGCGGCCTGTTGCGCATCTTTCGTCTGAACTCCGAAGCCCTTTGCCACAGCGTTTAAACCTTGAAAAGCGTTGTACAGCTTCGTAGCTGCGTCAACCGCTTGCTTCATCTCGGAAACGAGCTTCGTAAGGGCCGCGCCTGCACCTATCCCGGCTAACGCGGAAGACATATCGCGCATGCCGTCCGCACCGCGTCTACTTTGATCTTCGAGTTCCTGTATCCGGCGCCTCGCTTCGTCTAAGTTACGCCGAAACTCCGCTATATCAAGCGTAATCCGCGCCTGAATTTCACCTACGTTTGTACCGCCTGTACTCATCTTAGCGCCCTCCTTACTGCATCCGCGATAAACTGTTTATATATCCGTTCATTCGTTCGGAGTGGTCGCGATAAGAACTTCGGACGAGTGCCAGGCGTTGTCGGATTCTTATACTCGCCCATCTCATGTACACGTAGCGCATAATTAAAGCGCGCACCAGAGGGACCCGTTTCCGTTGCGGAATAAAATACCTCACCGTATATCCGTCCGTTCTCATTCGCTACCTTCTTGCCGGCCGTCATCCGCAATGTACCGGTATCTAACGGAGCCTCATTACGCGATGCCACGAGTAAGTGGTCGGTAGCGTCGTGCAATCCGATGGTCGCTCCGTCAAGTACCCGCGTTTTCTGACGCTCTAAAAACTGACGTAGCGCCGCCGTTTCCATACGAAAATCCATCGTCCGTCACACCCTCCCCGCGCTCATCTGATCGCGTAATAGTTTAAATCCGGCCTCGTCAAACTTCGGCGTACTCTGCGTTGCGAATCCGGCTTCACGTTGCAGCCCCGTCGTAAACTTGCGGTAGTCCTCCACGTTAGTCGTATGCGACATGACATTAACATTTAGCGCGTCTAATGTTTCGCCGGCCTTACGCCGCTTATCCGCATCCAGCACGTCGAGTAAATCCATAACGTAATATCCGCGTTCGAACTCGACCTGCGTTTTACCGAGGCGTACGGCTGCGTCAATAAAAAATTCGTCTATCGTTACTCGGCGCTCGCTTCCGCTACTCCCGTCTGCAGGTTCGCGAGTTGCAGAGCGCCTTGCACGTTTTTTAAGAGGCCGCCGAAGTTGTTAACGCGCGCAACGGCGGTAAAATACTCCATCAATTCGTCCGGCGCTACGTTTGCCTCGATCCACTCCGGTTCGAATCCGGTCAATACGCTGACCACTTGAACGACGTCATTTAGCGCGTGCTCGATGAACGCGAATAAGTAAGCTACGCGGTTCTCGGCTGGCGCTGACATAACGCCCATAATCAATTCCGGTAGCATATTAACAGCGGCAAATAGTTCGCGCCATTGTCCGACCGCTACCTTCCGCACCTTTACCGTTCTGTCTCCGAGCTGGATTACGTTGGGGTCAATTACGATATTTGGCGCGGGTACTTCCGCTTTATCTGAACGCTTAAAAATCTGCATTATATTCGCTCCTTATAAAGAAATAGAGGCGCAATTAAGCGCCCCTTTCAACGTGATATTTACGGTGTTGCAGTGATTGTTTCGTCACCGAGAATCGCAATAACTCCGTCTTCATCCGGAGTTGACCGGAGTGTTACGTTTGTGATGCGCTCATTTTCGTTGTTGAACGAATAAGATAAATCCGTCTCGCTGTACGCCAGCGGAATCGTAATCCAAAAGTCCGGATCAGTCAGTTTCGCCAATGGCTTAATGACGGCTTGCTTTGCGGTGTCAATCAAGTTAAGGCCTACGCCAGTCTTAACAACAACCTTCGAACCACCTGCGCCTGTTACAACTTCCGCACCCGCCATAATCTTCGGAATAGTTGGCAGATCATACTCGCCGAACGGTACCGTCACGCTTACATTACGTCCGGTTACGCGCTTACCGACGATGGTCTCACCGGTTTGGTCCGTCTTCTGTTCGCGATAAGTAGTCTCCGTTGTGAAGACGACGCCGCCGATGGTCGTTTCGAATTTGACCGCCGTTAGTCCTGTGCCGTATTCGACTATCGCCGGGCCTACCTCGATCTTGCTAAAGTTTTGTGACATTCTCACAGATCCCCTTATGTTTATATTTGTGTACTGCGTAGCACAACAAAAAAGAGCCGCCCGATAACGGACAGCCCTGCGTTTATAGCGACGTTGTTAGCGTAAAATTCACGGAATATAGCGCTCGGTTATTCGCGTCAGGTCCGAGATACCACGGCGCCGACTGATCCGCCAGGCACTTAACGACGCGCGTAGTCCCGATCGTAAACTCCGCCTTACCGTGCAGCGCCTCGAATAATACGTTAGCTTTCGCTTCGGCATCCGCCGACTTCTTCGCTCGAATAATAACTTGAAACGACGGATACGCAACGGACGACCACTCTTTCGGAGGCGGACCGCCTGTTATTCGCACATACGCACAATCATCCGGATTATCCGCAATAAAGTCGTTGCCGACTACGGTGATCCCTGGCATTGCTACGCGCACCGCTGCGGTTAAACCCGTCAAAGTTAGCGCCATTATACGTCCACCTCCGTTATTAGCGGCTTACCGTTGAGCGCCCGTTTAACGCTGATTGCGAGTGGCGTGTACGTTATCTCCGCTAATAGTTCGTTGGTGTACGTAAGGCGATCGTCGAGCGAAATGTCTGCGAGCTTATCGAAGTAAAACGTGCCGACGCTTACGACTTCCGCGCCATGTTGATTGCGTACGAGTTTAACCGCCTCACTAAAGCGGCATTTCTGCGCGTAAGGAGTACCGTATGACGGCTCGTTATAATCCGGATCATATCCGGTAAACGGCGTAATTGTGACGGTCTGTCTCAGCGGTATTAGCGCCATTACATCGTCACCCACTTCGAGGTCTTACGTCCGAGTTTAACGCCGCCATTTTCCGCGCTAATGAGTTCGAGCGCGATGTCCGGTATCCATGCGTCAAGGCCCGTTTTCGCCCAATCCTTAAACGTAAAATTCGCGACTCCGGTCAATCCGAAGCTCGCTACGCCTTGTTGCTGCAGCGCGTTCGTATCGTTAAACGCGATCGCGAGTTCATTTGCATATTCGTATACAGCCGCGTCCGGTATCGTATATTGAGCGTATTTGTTCGTCAGCGTCCGTCCTGCCACGTTAACTATCCGTAGTTTTTTGGCGTCGTCTGCGTCCGTCCAATCCTCAATCGATATACAGTTCACGTTGATATACGCTGTTGCGTCTTCTACCGTAGTTGCCACGTAACCACCTCCCGTTATTTTGCGGAGGTATTCGCAGCCTTTCGCGGTTTAGGCGCTGGCTTAACGGGTTCCTCCGGGTCTTCTCGTTTTATCCACGTTGGGACCAGCGAGTCTAACAACGCTATCTCCTCCGCGACTTCCGTTACATATGTGCCGTCCGCGTTAAATTCAATTCCGCTAGCAACGGAGTATAATGGGCTTGCGCTGTACTTAGCCATTACTTCGCCTCCAACGCCACAATTCGCGCAGCCAATTCCGCGAGAATTCCCTGTACATTGGTCGCGGTTCCTGGTCCGATCGCCGTTGCGGTTATCGTGTTCGCCGCGTGTACGTGGTTTCCGGCGGCCGCTGTTGCTGCGGTAGCACCGAGTGCTAGTGAGGACGTCCCTGCACCAATCGCTGTACGAGCAGCTGCTGAGTCTATCGCTTTGATAACGTTACGTCCGATTGTAGTTGCATCTGTAATATTCGCAGCCGTTACAGTACTAGCGCCGCCTCCCGTACCTCCCTGCAAATCTTGGATGATATCGCCAAGCCCTAAATCATTAGCTGCGGGGCTAACGAGGTTTAGGCGCTCTTTGTCGCGGTCTGATATTGCCACTATTCGTTCACCTCCGTAAGATTAAAGGGAGCCGAAGCTCCCCGCGTTATTAAGATACTGATGTAGAGATATTCTCAAGGATTGCGATTTTTTCAGCCGCATTTTTCACCGTTACGCCGTACTCTCCACGAATCTGACGCGCTACAAAGTCAGCTCCCGGAACGGTTGCATCCATATCAAACAGACCGCGACCACTCAGCGGATTAATCGACAAGATATCACGGTCGAACAATGCGATCTTATTTTTCGGGAAGTTTGGATCGACGATGACAGTCGCAACGGAACCGCCTACGATATCGGACACGAACGTTTGAATCTTATGTCCAGTCGCGGTGTCGGTACGCTCAGTGCGGATAGTGTCCGAAGCGAATTTCGTAATCTGACGAGCACCTGCAGTATTAGTCAGAATCGTATTAACGGAACCGCCGCGTTGGTACACTTTTTCAGCGAGATCGTTCAGCATCTTCGGACTGATTTCACCGCCGTTCGCGTTCTGTTTAGCTGCACCCTTCTTATCCGCGAAGTAAAGCAATCCGCCAGTTGTACGCGGAGTTCCTGCGCCTGCGTCAATACGACGACCGTAGATCAGCCAGTCGTTTTGCTCACGTGCGATCTCTTTCAAACGAAGCTGCACCTGATAGTCGAGCTCGTTGGTAACGTTATAAGTGCGGACATTTTGCTGCGTACCAGAAACGGCAGCATAACGCTCGATAATCTGCGCGTAGTTGAAATCAACCAGACGGTCATGTCCTTCGTCAACGCCCGGTAGCGCCCCTTCAAGTTGCGGACGGGAAACGATGCGGATTTCTGCGCCATTAGCTACCGCTGCTGCGGTTGTTCCGTCATATCCACGTACTACCGTGATTACATCACCCACTACGGCTGTTACACGGAGATACTCTTCGCCGATAACTACGATTGCGTTGACGCGGAATTTCAGTCCATCGCCTTCCGCTACCGTAATCGAGGTTGCGCCAACTAGCGCCGCTGCAGCCGCTGTGGCGCGGTTAGAGTTCAGGTTATCCGACATCCATTCGTATTTCGTTTGGTATAGCGGAGTGGTTCCGATTCCGATAAGACCAAGCAACGTTGGAGCATCGTCGATAATAAGCGAAATACCTGCTTCAAGCTGGCGTACCTGATCCTGAAAGTCATAAGATTTTAACATTAATGAGTTCCCCCTTGAGTTTGGTTAAAATAAAAAGGCCTGGAATTATCCGTAGCCTTGGCTTACTTCTTGTTTAGTTTGTTTGAGATTTCGATAACCTTTGAGAAATCCTTCGCCTTTCGTGCTTCTGAGAGCTGCGCCTCAAGCGTCTTCCTCTCGTCCTCGTCCGGATTACCTCCGCCCCCGCCGCCAATAGGCTTCGGCTTTGTCTCCGCTACTAAGTATGGTTCCGCCGCAATAAGTGCCTCGACCGCTTCTTTTACGCCAATCGCGTTACCCTCGTTATCTACTGACGCGCTGCTCAAATCCGCCAGTTTCAGCGCAGCCGCTAAGCGGTCAGCCGGTACGTTCTTCTCGCGCGCCAACGCCTTAAACTCCGCATTAATCAAACGTTTATTAGCGGTTGTAATTGCGGCGGCTCCACGTTCCTCCGCTTCCTGCGCTTTTATGCGTGCGGCTTCAAGATCGGCAGTTAAGCGCTCCGCCTCCGTCAAGTCCGCTTTAGCACGTTCGGCTTCCGCCAGTTCTAGCGCGGTCAACTTCGTTTTCAATTCGTCGTAATCTGCGAATTTCTCCGCTTTCTTACGCTCACGCGCGAGCCTGTCCGCTACGATTAAGTCGAGTTCTGCCTGCGTAAACGTCTTATCCGGTGCTGGCGGTGTTGGGTCCGGATCGGGATCGCCTTCCGCAAATAGTTGAAGATTAAGCGGATATCGTGAGCGTTTAATTTCGTTTTCCATCGGTTTTCCTCCGTCCGTTTTGAGCCCGTCGGCTATCGTATGTCTGACGCAGGTTGCGTCAGTAACCGTAAAGTTTATCGCGTCAATTCACGTCTGGACGCGGAGCCTTACTGCTCCAATAGTTTCGGATCACGTATCGCAGTTACTACGTGGGCACAACATGGATGAAAAATCTCGTTACGCGGTAAGTCGCCAATATAACGGTAATTCCCCGGAGCATCCGGCGTAAGTTTAACGATCATACCTTCGTACTCGCGGCATTTATCTACCGCATTATGCTTCGAAATCACTCCGTAATAAGCACCGCGACCAACCGCCTCATTTATCGTAGACTCGCGCTGTGTCGCCGCCATCTTAGTACGCGTTAGCATCTTAACGTACGCTTCCGGAGCCCACCTGCGCGAGGCGCTATCAATAATTCCGGTATCAACCGCGCTGCCTAGCGTGCTTTTCATGCGTTGTAAAATGTCAGCGTTAAGCGTACGATTCCCGTTAATCCCGCGCGTTAAATTCGCACGCATCGAATCGGCGGTCGCTTGGCGTATGGCCAACTTAACGCGGCGATCAACGTTCTGCGTAACCGCGAGTAAATCCGCTTGTGTATCCGCAACGGCCGACGCGACGAACTCGCGATTAATCCGGTTAAACTTAACGATCTTCTGCGCATCTTCTAACGTTTCCGCCGCGCCTAGCTGTACGATTGCCAGCGCCACGCCGTCCGTAGCCGCCAGCGGAATATGCTTCGCGACCCATTCGGCGGACTCGGCGTTGAGAGAACGCAAAATAGCCGCAACCTCGGCGAGTGCGGCGCGTGAATTAGCGCGGGATAAATCCGTTAAGTCTAAACGTGAGAGCTCCGAGGAGATTGCGAGTATGGCGGATTTATATGCGCGGACGAGGACGGCGACTTCGTAATCGTACGTTGGCGGCGTGATCATGCTGCGAGCACCTCCGTAGTGGGCTCGGTAGAAGCTTCCCGCAGAATATCCTCAAACTGACTGACGAGTTCCTCATTTCCGGTCTCAACTAATGCTGGGTAGTAATGGCTAACGTGTCTAAGTTCTAAGTTAGGAATCTCATGTGCGATTTCCTCTCCGCGCAAATACACCACAATGAGTTTGTTACAATGCGGTAAATACTTCTCTATAGACGATGAACAAAATACCGTCCAAGAAGATAGCTTCGCGTCAATGAATGTCCTCCGTGACTCGTCCCAAAAATCCGGCATTATACTGCCGCCACATAGCCTCTTCTGGTACTTGTATCCCATATTCAAAGCTTCGAATGCTTCGTTAAGCTTTCGTTCGAACTTCTTTCCGAGGTAAGACCCAAACTTCATCTCGCATATATGGTCTTGTATCTTCTCACCAATTTCCGCCAAAGCATTCTCGTAGCTTCCAAAACACCTAACAGCGACCGGATGAATAGATGGAAACCTGGCGTGTACATTTGTTATATTGAGTGGCTGCCCCTCGTCACGCATCTCCCTAAGCACCGCAAGAAGATCATCGCCGCTCCACTCACGTACTTGCTTTCGGATAGTAGTAACATCAATCCCAAGGTCATCGCATAGTGCATCATAAGTCCCATAATGCTTTCTTATCGCGTGGTCCAGTGATCTATATTGCCGCGACAGGTCGTTTACAGACGAAACGGAGCCCCTAATTCGTAAGAACTCCGTCCGGATCATCTGCTTATTCCAGTAAGTTAGCGGCTTAACGCTTATTGGATCGATTCCCGCAGCAAGCAGTGCCGCGTCTGTGCCTCCAAAATGTGTCGCAATAGCTCCTCGAAGAGGTGTGTCATCCTTGCGTATCTCACTACTTGTCACACCAAGACCCGCGTCTCTTCGCGCAAGGATCGCCGCTACTACCTTCTCCTTGCTCCACTTGCTGGCTTTTCCCGCCACGTCCGCAGTCCCCCTAACTATTAAAAACAGAAGCGTCTACTGTACCGGTCGCCTTCTGCTCGTCTTCGTCAATCCTGCTGACTACCTCTACGGCTTGGGCGTCTGACATAGAGTCCAATCGTTTAACCGCGCTGAGCACGTCGATCGTAGGCTTTCCCCCTGTGCGTATCTGATAGACCTCAGCTTCCTCTTTGGGATCGGACGGAATCCCGTCTCTCCACTCGATCTTCGGGTAAACAGGATCGTACTTTACGAAGCCGGCAACGTCTTTATTAGCGTAGTTTTCGAGCTGCATCGCGGTCCATATTGCGTCACGTAAAGCACGGTCAACGTGCGCGCGGATACGATTAACCTTCGCCAGAATCGGCATAAAGCGCGCTTTAATTGCGCCGCTATCCGTATGAGACGTGCCGGTTCCGCCCTTATCTGAGGCAAGCGTTGTTCCGAATAACCATTGCGGCGTTTCCGACATTTGGTACACGAGTCCGAGTAGTACGTCTAGTTCCGTAAAAGCGGAGGTTAGCTGTCCTTCCCACGTCATATAACCGGGAGTCGCGTCTTCCTTGGCAACCGGTATATAACGTCCGCCTCCGCGGAGTGTTCCCGCATTATCTTCGCCGTCATCTCCGATGTCTTCCGGTCCATACATCCACGGGTCGCTGTGCTTCCAAAGAATATAATCAATCTGTACTAATCGCTCGTTAATCGCACTCAGTACACTTTCTAGCTTCTCAACTCCGTTAATGCCTTCCCAACGGTCGTCAACGCTTTTATACGGAATATGATGCACGAGTAATCGGTCAGTTCCGGTAGGCTCTATGTCTTCCTCGCGTCCTGTCGCAATTTTATCGCCGATTAAATACGTTGATATTGGTACGCCCCATTCGCTATTAACGCCAGCCTCCGAAAGCTCATAGCGCTCATGTACGATATAGCCTGGTATATGGCGCTCGACTACGAGATACGGTACATATGACGCAGCTTTACCGTAGAGCCAACGGACAATTTTTCCGCCTGGTTCCTCAACCCAATCGACCCACGCGATATTAATCGCCTTAAACTTCTTCCGCGAGCCGGTCGATAATTCCGGAAATACAATATCCGCGCGCACAGATTCTATAATCGGTTCGAGTATGGGCTTCGGCGGTACTAATCCGAGTGCCTCCGTTTCACTGACGTCGGCTCGCGCGTCATAATACGTCTTAATAAACGAATCGCCCCGATAGCCCGCGCCGATTACCATTTCGTGAACCATCTGCGTCAAGTCGTTTTCTTCAACGATCGAGTCAAGGCGCTCCTGCTCGCGTGTGCCTGCGCCTGTTCCCGCTTCATATGTCGGCGGCTCACCGGTCAGCAAATCCGCCGGCTTCGTCAGCAAAATATCCATCAAGTTAACCGCAATGAACAGCGTTTTAAGCTGCGCGGCATGCGGCGTATCTTTTAGTAGAGACGAGGCTCGATCGTAGATTTCCGGATGGCGTCCGTCGAATATTGTCTTGCCGCGTTTATAGTTGGCGAGGCGCGGTACGTGTGCAGGTGGTGGGTAATAAGCGCCGGGTTCGAATAGCTTCGATATGTTAATCGTCCTCCTTTCGTTTACATTCCGGATGGTTTATTGCGTATCTTCTTGCGTCCTGTTTTCGCGATGCTGACCGCCATTTCCAAAGCGTCCGGGAGGTCGTCATGCGTTCCTGTCGGATACATTTCGAATTGCTCAAGTAAAAGCGCGTGCTTCCGTGAGAATTGGATTTCTCCGCTTTCAACCGCCGGCATTAACGCCTCAATCCGCAGCCCCTTACGCGAACGTTGGTATATTTCCTTGACGCGAGTTTGCGCCGGATACCCCGCAGTCTTAAGCGCGGTCTTAAGTTGCGTTACGAAGAACTCCTGCGCCGCCTGCGCTTCCGCTGCGATTGCGTTCGGTTGAAACCGTAGCGCCTTCTCGACGATGGCACGCAAAAAAGCGTCCGGCTTTATCCGTTCGCCGAACGCGTCAATTACGTATTTTGTTCCGGTCTTTTTGTGGCGTGCGATCGTCACAATGGAGCTATAGTCACCGCGCGTTTTACCCATAGCGAAGTCAACGCCCATGTATATATCGTATAGTGCATCGGCCGGTCGCGGATACTGTGATAGCGCGTCTTTTAACTGTCCGCCATCCCAATACGTGAATGACTCCGGATTGAATATCATCGACTCTTCATCAATCGGATTGTTCATGTACTCCGTATTAAACGCCTTACTCCCGTTATTCCATTTCCACGTCATGAGCGTCCATATTGGCTGTGCTTCCGGCCACAATACGACGGCTCCACGATCCATTTCGGCTCGATTCAATTCGTACAGTGCTTGCGCATCCTTGACGCGCTGCTCTTTTGGTAAATCCGGATCTTTGTATACGAGTCGGCACGCTTCCCATAAGTCCATACGCTCCGGCCAGGTCTTAATAGCACGATATACGCGGCTCTTAAAGTCTGAGCGGTTATATAGCACGTCAACAAGTAGCGCTTCGTGGTGCACCGTTGTTCCCATGTAAATAAACGCTGTCTTCTTTCCGCGGGGATCTCCAAGAGGTACCACCGTTTGCGCGAACCAGTCCTTGAGCTTACGCCTGAGTTCCGGAGTAGCCGCGTTAGATTTAATGTCTTCAAGGTCATCGCAGATAATTAAGTCCGGGCGTACTCCATTCCAGTTTCGTCCACGTAACGCCTGTCCCGTTGATGCCGCTTCGACTTTCGTGAGTAGCTTTTTTGTTCCGTCTTCGCGCGGTTCCCATGCAATAAACTCCGAGCTGTTATCTTTCGGATTCTCCTGCTGCTTCGGTGATAATAACGGTCCGAAGTCCGCCCGTAGCTTCGCGTTACTCTTTAATTGCGCGGCGATCCAATCGAGGTTAGCGCTGGATACTGCCGGCGTCTCAGATATGATGATTTCGTATTTACGTTTGCGGTAAACTATCTCGCGACAAGGTTCCGCCTTCGATAAATACGTTGATTTAGCGTGAGAACGGGGCGCTGCGACCGCTACCTTATCGTTAAGGTTAACGTTAGATATATCGTCGATTATCTCGGCGATTTCACGGTGAAAATCGGGCGCTTCCGATATGTCTACGATATCGAATCCGTCCCAATTACCATCATTTCCGGGATTGCGCGCTTCCGAGAAATACTCTAATGAAAATTCGAGTAGATCGCGTTCGCATCGATTAATACGCTCTAAGCGCTCAAGTTCCGCGACCTGTTCGTCGATTAAGCGCTGATCTTCTTCCGAAAGAGACGCGATATCTACGCCAGCCAACGAATCAATGAGTCCGTTAATGCCGCTGATTACTGCGTTACGTGCGTCTCGTCCGTTCCATTTACCGTCAATCCATGCGATAGATATCGCCTCCCTTCCGTTTAAGCGTAAATTACCGTTGAATTAGCGCTTGAACTACGTGACCCTTCCGCTTATACTCGGAAAGAGGTAGGCGCGCTAATTCGACGGTGATTTAACGGTGAAATTACGTGAGGCTGCGTTGATGCTCCGAAACCCAAACGTTATTTTTGATACGCGGATTTATGTAGCACCAGAATTCACTTTATCGCTCTGGGGCGTTGGGGCTTTACAGCACTAAAGCGTCGAAGTAAATAAAAAAGATTAAATTATGCAGCCTTTATGCAAGACATGTGCACAAAATACGTATATGATGCAGATGTCAACGCCGCCAACCCGCACCACTACGCGGTTCGTACGCAGTGCATAAACGCCCCGTATGCAACGTATATACATTTACCAGTACCCACGCGCAATAAACGCTGTAACCACGCGGCTTAACGCCATTTACCGCAGTGCCCCGTTTCCAGTTTATGCAGCGTTAATTGAGCGCACATTCCTCCGTTTATACAACGCTTATGCAACGTTTAATTCGCTGTACTACGGTGAAGTCCGAAAGTTTCCGGAGGGTACGCGTCAGGCGACCCGTGCAGACTAAATAGGCGCATCCGAACGAATCCGAAACGTAGCTATTCGCGTTCCTTCATTATATAGCGCAATTACTCGCCGCCTTCGGATTCATCCACCTTACGCTGTCTCAACGCCTCAATACGCTGTCTTAGCGCATCTACGTCAGTCCCACCGTCTATCTTCGTGTCCACCTCGACCTTATCCGTAAGCATACCGCTAATCTGTAGCGCTAACTTCGCCATAGCCGCGTTACCATCGCGTATAGCAATCGTACTCAACGAGTCGACCAACTCCGGTAACTTAGCGCTGTTATCACGTATGATCGCACGCTTAAACTCCGCCTCGAACGTTGCATCCTTGCGCCAGTTCTCAAGCGTACGCGCTGTTACCCCGCATAATGACGCTATCTCTTCGTATGTCTTACCGCCTTTACGTGGCTTCGCTAACCATTCGATCGCAAGCGTCTGTTCTGACGTTAATTGTTTCGCTATAATGTCCGCCTCCTCTCCGTGTATTAGCGCTTCTTAACGCTACCCTAACGTTTATACTTCCGCGCTATTAGGACGCATAAAAGAACGCTGCTCATACGCTCGGGCAAAGCGTAAGAACAGCGCTATGTATTACGGTTGATCTGCGAGCTCATATCGCTCAATAGCGTAACATCTACCTAACCACATCCGCCAGGTAACCGCGTACCACTTACCGTCTTCTCCGTATGTTGTACGATACATAAGCGGTAATAACTGCTTAACGTACCATAGCGCTTTGTCAACGCTCATATTAACGTTATCCCTCCGCTCATTATCCGAATCTAAGTAACGCAGATAACCCGATAACTAACGGTAGCCATAACGCATGAATGACTACGCGTATCCATAGCGGACAATCTAGCGCATAAGGATGAAAACACAATCCGACTAGTAAATACGCAATTACGATTAATGACGTGATTAACATTACGATATCCCTCCGCTATACTAACGTAGTTACTTAGCGTTCGCTTAGCGCTTAACTGCGCTTTAACATCCGCGCTATTCTTTGTGTTGTCTACATGAGATACTTCGATGAATAGGCTTCATGTATCTATCAGACAAAGGTTTAGGTCAAGTGCTGATTCAGCCAAAGTTCGGCTAAATCCCTTGTCGCTGGCGCGCCTTCGGAACATGTTATTTAACTGCGCTCAAGCTTTTATTAAAGATCGGCGAGGTTAGGTAATAGTTACACAAGGCACGGTTTCGGCCGCAGTGTCGGAGCGTTCTTCTCCGAAAGTGAACTCCGCAGTATATGGAACGAACGCTTAAATGCGCATGTTCGCGTTTTTACCGATAGTTTCCGTTTCCTAACGTAGTCTGTGCGCTAATCTCCGTACAAGATTAAAGATATAATTTCACGCACCAAACGCCGCCAAGCCTCACCACTACGCGGCGGAACGGCATTTTAGCGTGTACGAATAACGTTACCTTTTTCGCGTATTTGTACGAATAAGGCTACCTTTTTGCGTTGTAGTTGACGTTAAACATCGCGATTAGCGTATCGTCCGGCTCCGTATCCTTCCGGTAAAACACATTCGGATTGAACACGTATTTAGTTACGTCCTTACCAATCTTCAAGCGCGCGATAACGTACTCGTCTCCGAATTTCAAACGTGATAAACGGCCGCTCAGCGTCTTCTCATGGACGCCGATCGCATCCGCTAATTCCTTACCGTTGAACCAGCGTATCTCGCGCGCATCCTTCTCGAACGGATTCGCACATAGCGCGTTCGTTCCGTAGTGGACAAACGCCAGCATGCGGTAAATAAGGCCGAGATCCGCCGCGTTAACCTCGCGATAAATTTCCCGTACTTTAGCGGTATATGAGCGGATAACCGCGCGGTTCTGCGTAGCGCCGCGGAAGTGATAGCGCGGATTAACGCTGTAGCTTTCGTCCTCATTGCGTAGGATAATCGCGTGCTCAACGCATTGCGCCAGGAAGTCGTAGAACGTCTGCCGCTTACGTGTCAATTTCAACGCGCTGAGCATGTCCGCGGTCGACATCGGTTGCTTGCGGCCTTTTAGTAGCCGCCCATCCGTATAGTCGACGTAACACTGCAGAACGAGCAAATAACCGCATTGCGCGGTTGTGAGTACGGATATAACTTCGTGTGCTGCCTCCATCGCAAAGAACGTAAAATCGCGTTGGCGGCCTTTATATTCCTCGCGTGCTTGGTGCGCATCAGACCGCGCTATACTAACGACTCTATGCGTATCGGCTGGCGCGTAGATTAACGCCTCGCCTGTATCCGGATCAAATGCGGTTCCTGTGCCAGTAAATGCGATGTGTTCTGCGGTGTACATTTGCGCGGTGCTCACTCGCTCACCTCTTTCCGCGTAGCTTTAAATAGCTTCGTAGGATCGATCGGTACGATGGATTGGAATCCGTTTGCGTGCGTTACAATGCGGTGATTATCGCGCAGGTCAATCGATCCGGCCGCCTCAAGACGCTGTTCATACGTTAGTCCGCGCTCATTCTGCGCAGCTTCTAAATCCCGCAACGCCTGCGTAGCTTTCTTAGCCTCGCGCTGGATCGCTTTAAGTCCGCGGATTGTTTCCGCGATATCGACTACGTTAACCTTAACGCTTAATTCAGCGATATTATCGCTCATTTACAACGCCTCCTATTCGATTAACTACGAAAAACGCGCAAAAAGACCGCCTGAGACAGCGCGATCTAAGAACGAAAAATCCTTCATAGGATTACATATATCCCGATAAGAAACCCGATAAAAAGCAACTTTTTAAACAGCTAATTTTCGTAATAATCGGGTTATTTTATCCTTAATCCCTCGATATTCTGACTCGATTTCTACCAACCTCCTCACCATTCTTTTTCTCTCACGCTGCTCCCTCCACATCTCCGCCCTTTCCTCATCGGTGCGCTCGGATATTTCCGCTAAATACTCCAAGTATCTCCGAGTAAGGTATCCCCTACGGTTAATTTTTCTACGCGGCGGTCTCCTTATGTGTCGCTCATCTATATCCTTAATGGCCGCATCAAGGTCGTTCTTTTCACGCATAAGCTCGTCTATCTCGAAATACGCCTCGTCAATCTCCTCGCTGACCAACGGATTAGCCGTGCGTTGCTCGAACTTTTTCGCTCGATTATACTTGCCGTTAAATGTAGTGATCGCGTAAGTCTCGTATATTTCTCGCGCATACGGATCACTTACGAAATAGAGCGTAACACTGGCGATCTCATGTGCGAAGGGAGAAGACGTTAGATGTTTGCGCAGTCTGTCCGGAAGTGTCTTCGACTGACCGACGTATAAGCACTCGCCGAGCCCGTCATAGAACACGTATACTCCTCCCGGACGAAACCGCAGCGCTTCGAGGACACTCCCGACGTCCGCAATAGGAATCGTCAGGGTGTCGGTAGGCATCGTGATTGCTACTGCCATCCTCTAGCCTCCCTTTCTGCCTGAGACATCACATAGGTGACTACGGGCTTCTCAGCGATGAAGTCTGCGTACGCCCCGCGCTGCTCTCTTACTCGCGAAGTAGTCGCCTCGTCCATAAAGATATTTTCCTTATTCGAGCGCTCCCTGCGGATAGGTTCAGCGTAGCTCCTTCCGTCCGTTCCGATAGAATACGCCTGCCCAAACGCTACCTCTCGCGCGGAGACGCCTTCGCGCTTGCCTTGGTGCTTTCCTTCGCGCCTTCGGGCGAGTTGAATCTCGCTCATAATCGGATACTCGTTATGCTGCGATTTATACGGATTCTCGTCCGCAATCTCATCGTAAAGGATTACGTTAGCTATACGCTCAAGAAGCGCGGCATCCGTCAATACGACCGCAGGACCCTCGCCAGTACCTCCGCGCTCTCGGTATCTACTCATAGCCGCGTCATTAAACTCCGCGTGTTCCCTCACGTAAGTGTCCGTAACAACACGAGCCGCATCTCCGCGTTCATCTCTTTTACGCAGGTCAAACGTACGCCCTCCGTAAATAAACGGTATCGGTGGCGCGCCTTCCGCTTTAAACGATGACCACATCGTGGACTCCATCGTAGAGACAGCCGTTGCGAAATCTTCCCGATAGGTTTTCGTCATTAAGCCGCCTCCCCTTCGTAGTCTTCGTCCTCTAGCAGGTAGCCTACGCAAACCTCGCCATATTCCCATTTGCGGTAGACGGCCGCTATTTTTTCGCACGCCACCTCGTAAGCTTTTGTAATTGCCTGGCGAGTTACATGCATGATCTCGGCCGTCTGTTGCTGCGTCATATCTGCTCCGGATATCCACGCAACTACTTCTGCCTGAACTTCCGAGAGCCCCGCCGAATTAATAGCGCTACTCAAGTCGACCAACATATCTACGGCGTTATAGTCGCCAGATTGAAAACGTGCGCTACTTATATGATGGCGATCGCGAAGTAGTTTTTTAACGCCATCCGCCGAGTTCAATGCGTATTTAACTTCGTACATGCGTGCGCCTTTGTCTACGTCAATTTTTACTGATCCGATAGTAATCCGCCCCTTTTATCGTTGTATTGGCGTTCCTTCTATTCTATATCAAGCTTGACTGACCGTTAGGCCGCCTCCAATCCGCCACAATCGGACACCTCTTGTAATAATGTAACGTTGCCCATATCACCAAACTCTCGCGCTACCCATTCGCGGGCTTCTGGACTTCGGGCTTGTTCGCCTTCGCTTGGTATCCATCCGAAATGACTTCCACAAATATAATTAAGCTGCGAAAGTAACTGCTCGTCCTTAAACCAAACGTGCACCGTACCTTTGCCGAACATCTTAAACCGTAGCGTTTCGTTTTCGAACTCTTTCGAAGATAGTGATACAAATTTGCCACTTACGCTAGGATCAATGATTTGGAGCGCCTTGATAATATCGTCAATCCAGCAGCGGACATCCGTATTGATCTTTCCGTAATCATCCCTAAAATCCCAGCTATCGAATGCATAGTATTTTATAGGGATAACGATTTTCTTATTTATTTTATAGGAGCTATTTGTTTTCCAACCGTTGTAGTAATGGACATTTGACGAGTAGCTTGTCTGGTGTCGGTCCGTTATCTTTTGGAATATGGACACTACACTCTCTATTAATATGTCGCGTTGGTTTGCGCCGAGAGCCATAAGTAGCATTCTAATATTCGTGAGATTAATTTCCATTTCGTTAGCCGACTCAATCCTGCGGTTAAGCTTTTGAATAGCGTCATTCGTTAGTATTTTCCGGAATTCGTCTGTATCAAGGACCAATTCCCAGTAGCCGCGTCGTAACTTGTCCAATTCCTCACTTAAATCCGCCCTCGTAAACTCTTTACTATACGGAGTAATGGAATACAGAGGTGAGTGCGACTTCCCTTCGCGCTTATTTACCGTTGAAATATATCCGAAAAAGGACGCTTTCGCACGGATTACCTCAAACGTATCTCGCGCTAGCTCGCAGGCCGTTTCGTATTCGAGTACCAATCGCTCGATATCGTTGAGTTTCGCCTGTATCTCCGAAGGTTTAACGTAAGTAGATAACACGGAGCCTATTTCTGCAGCCGTTTCCTCGGACTTCCTCGCGTTAAGGAACGGAATTTTATCGTAAATAGATTTACCTGCGTTAGCCTTCTCGACTTTTACGTGAATTAACGCAACTTCTACGTCAGTTTTCCGCTCGGCATCGCTGAATGCATGACTTATATACCGAACCTCCGCCCCATGTTCGTCCAATTTTCGCAGTAATTCTTGTCTTTTCGTAGAAAACGCATTATTTAACGTCTCCTTGTTCACTATTGCGAAAATTTCACACCGGGAAAGCTGCGTCTCTGCCATTTCTAGCGCCTTTAAAACGTGATCGACTCCGTTAGAGAACGGAGGATTCATTATAATGTAGTCGTATTCCTTATACGTTTCGTACGTAAGGAAATCGTCCCACACAACGCTGATCCCTTCGCCCATTAGGATACCAACCAGCCGCTGATCATTCTCTATCGCGTCTACCTTAGCGTCGCGGCCGTTCCTTGTAGCGCGTATAAACTGGATTATGTCCCCTTTTCCCGCGCTAGGTTCGAGGATTCTTCCACTAAAGTGTCTGGTGTTTCTAACTAGATCATCGAACAATTTGCGCGGTGTTGGGTAAAAGTCTTTGTTATCTGTGTATATCAAATCAATCGCCCCTTTATCCGTATTTTAGCGTCAGCCCTACGTTATATGAACGATGCCGCACGTAGTAACCTCCGCTATTGCGAATTTTTCTAACGTTGAAATTTGCGAAGCTTAGTCCGCAATCGTCCGCGTTATTCCGAGTTCCTCCGCCACATATCCGTTCTCACAATCGCCTTCGTGCGTAGCGTCTCCGTTCATATACCGTGTAAGCTCATCACCTACGTAAATCTCACCGCCGCAGTACGTGCAATTAGCGGAGACACGCGGTTCAGTCGGCGGCGGGAAGCGTTCGTCTAACGGTGTCCACATATTACGCAGCCTCCCGTAAGTCTTGCGCTAAGACAGCGTTTAATTGCTCCGCCAGCGCGACTCCGATCACGTAGGAGACGCGCGATGCGACTCCGTTGCCGACGATGCGGTACTGCGGCGATAATTTAATAGACTCCGGTAACACGTACCAGTCAGGTACGGATTGGATGCGCAAGCACTCGCGTACCGTAAATCTACGTGGTTTACCTGACACGGCCGTTACTTCATTCGGACACTTAGCTCTATACTCCGCTATTAACGTCTTGGCCGGAGTGCTTCCGTCATTTACCGGAATGCCCGTGCCATAATTCGTAGTAGCTTTTCCGTCTAACACGTTCTGTATATATGGAGGATTAGCGGCGTCCGGAGCATGGTTTTCTAAGCCCGGATGTATACCCTCGTTCCTTACGTGGCCCCCGACGGTCGCTGCCGGAGACTCCCAAGAAGCTACTCGGTTTGCCTTTTCGTAAGTCCACTCCGGGTTTACGTTATCCAATAAAGCACCCACGTGGTTCTGCGTAGACGATTCCGTAGTAGGTTCCGGTAAATCTCCGATCACGTCACACAGCACCTGCGTTCTGTAATCCTCTGCGCTCGGCTCCGGAAACTCAAAAGTCAGCCCAAGATCCTTCCGCACGCCAACGATAAACACGCGCTCTCTTTTCTGTGCAACTCCGTAGTCCCATGCGTTAATTAAGCGCCAAGTAATCGCGTAGCCGATCTCGTCAAACTGCGCGAGGAGAGCGTCGAACGTCGGACGGTGCTTCTTCGTAAGGAGACCCTTTACGTTTTCGAATACGAAGGCTTTCGGCTGCTTGTCCGCGATTATCCGCAGGTACGTCCATACGAGTTTTCCGCGCTCGCCCTCCACGCCAGCACCAGCGCCAGCTACCGAATAGTCCTGACATGGCGGACCACCTGCGATAATGTCTGCGTTTGGAATCTGCGCCTGTATTAAGTCGGACGTAATGTCTCCGCAGATTACGTGGTCGCCGATGTTGTATGCGTATGCTTCCGCCGCGCGCTTATCGAAGTCATTCGCGAAAGTGATATCGTAGCCTGCCGCTTGTAGTCCGACAGCCATTAGTCCGCCGCCGCAAAATAACTCGGCTACCGTTAAGCCGTTTGCGGGTAATTGCGGTGTTACGTTATAGTTGCGTGTGGATACCGTCTCCTCTTCGCTCAATTTTCCGGGATGTATACCTTCGTTACGTGCGTGACCACCTACCGTAGCGGCCGCCGCATCCCACGTAGCTACGCGGTTCGCCTTCTCGTAAGTCCACGCTAAGTTAACGTTATCAAACAGTGCGCCGTAATGATTCGCTATCGTCATCCGCAATCACCTCCGTACTCTCCCGTTTCGCCAGCGGAGTCCGACCGTCGTAGTCCGCGCCTTGGATAGCGTCAATCCGCCCGTACATATATCCCATAGCGTAGATTTCGCGATATTCATCAACGCTCATATTACGCTGCCTCCTTCATCAATGCGGATAGCCGTTCGTCACCCGCTCGAACTAGCGTTAACTCCTCATCCAACGTAGTGCCTGACCACCAGCGCAGTATTTCGTCTCCGTGATATTTCCACGTTGTTACGCTAATTCCGCAATCATGACGACATTCCCACGTTGCGCCAAGCGCTTCCCAACGCTCTTTAATCACAACTATTTCGCGAGCCTTCGCCATCCACGCTTCCTCACGTTCTGCGTCCGCCGCTTTAGTCCGCTCAATATTCCGTAAGTAACGCTCAAGCTGCGCTATCCTGCGTTCTCGAAACTCGGCGTCAAGGTCGGCGGTCAGCAGCGCAAGGAATTCGCGGGCGTCCACCTCGGATAACGCCTCCTTGCCATCGATAAACTGCGCGATGTACTTCCGTTCGAGCTCCCTCATTCCGGCCAATCCCCGCCTAAGTACGCCATAATCTCGTCAATCTGCGCATACAACTCTGCCAATGTCCCGTCATTCGTTACGGTAAAATCCGCCGCGTAGCCGTCGAGCGCCGTTTCCGTTCCGTGCATCAAGTCCGCGTAATTGAACGTATCGCCCGAGTTGACGGCGCGTTCGATGCGTAGGCCGTCCGGTGCTTCGACGCGGATGAGGACGTAGCCGGCGGATTGGAGTGCGAGAAATTCGTTAGGCTGCCTCGTATCGCTGATTACTACGGGAGCGTCCGTACCACTTACCGGACATAAGCGTGAGTAGCGGATATTATCGAAGCAAGCGTCGATCCACACGGCTTCTCCGTAATGCTCACGCATAAACTGTCCGTGAAATTGGTAGCCGGCGCGTGGTTTAGGATCGCGTGGAATCTCCGGATATCGGCGGTGGAAATCGCGCTTCAACTCGTCGCCGAACGCGAACTGCGTATAGCCGTATTTGGACGCGAGGTAGTCGCCAGCAGCGGACTTGCCCGACCGTAATTTTCCGATTAATCCGACATTGGGCAGCGCCATATTACGCAGCTCCTTTCAGCGTGGAGGAAGCAGCGGAAACTCCGCCGTCCTCACGTGAATCATCGATAATTTGCGCGACACCGTCGTTTAATCCCCCTCCGCGTGCTCCCTCACCGACCCTGTAGGCGTACTCGTCGGCAATGATGCGCAGGTTCTCGCCGCGGTCGTCAAGCGTCAGCACCTCGTATAAAGTTCCGTAACCGCTAACGCCTTCGAACGTAATCACGTCACCGACGCGCACTTCCTCCGGCTGCGGACACGTTAGATACTCCGCCGGAACGTTTAACCCGAGCGCTCTATATAACGCGATAGCACGTCCGATATGTGCGTTGAACGTTTCGCCTGGCGCACATTTCGCGATTCCGCGTACCGTAAACCCGTCGTGTATGCAGCGAATAAGAGCGACAACTGTGCGCTTCTCACGATTGACAACGTACGTGACTTCGTGCATTTTGGACGGACTGCCCTCGGGCCAGAATGAAATCCCGTCAGGATCGCCCGGAATCTCCGTACCGCTGAATTTATACGGATTACTAACGTCAGCCACCGCACGCTCAACGACTTCGTCGCGGACTTGTTGAGGCGAAAGTACCGCCTCTTTTGGCGTCTTAGCGAACGTCGGCAGCGCGGCTCTCTCGATATTATCAACGTGACCCTCCGCAACTTTAACGACACTCACCGCGCTGTCTGTTTCGAGCGCTAGGATACGCACTTCCAGCGCGTTTACGTGCTTTTCTAGCGCCTTAATATCGTCGCTAACGCCTTCTTCGATGAGAACGATATCCTCGCGTGCCACACGCAGCTCGTCTTCTAATTGCGCAATCTTACGTGTGAGCACCGTAATGTTCTCCGCGTATTGGTCGGCGAGTGGTAATTCGGATAATGGCGTTGGAGTCGGCACTAGTTCCGCGGAGGTTAGCGGTTCGAGTACGCGATATTCCTCGTGAAATAACGTTACGCCGTCCGTAGTATCGATACACATACTTCCGTCATCAACATCCGCAGTAAAGAGCGCTCCATTTCCGTATCCGTCCCCGTTTAGATCGTTAGTCTTTATGATAATTACGCGCTCACCCACCGTAGCCTTACGGTCGACCATTCGATATACGCGGTTAACTCCGTCGGCGTCGTCGATGCGCAGGATGTCGGAGGCTTCGAGGACAACGTATTCACTGTCGGCAACCGCCCACCAATCGTGCTTATCGAGGTATTCAGCGCGGGTATCGGATGTCATGCGTACGACCTCGCCTAGCGGAAACTGATTACCGTTAATTTTGTCCGTCACCTTAACGAGTTCACTTACGCTCGCCTTCCGCTTAACCTCGCGATATTCACGTGAGACACCGCCGAGCGCTTCGTCGGGGATGAGCGTAGTTGGCGCGTCCGGCTCAAGAACTACATACTCGTAATCCGCGATAGCGCGAATACCGTTAGGAACACCGTAATCCTCCACGATAACCGAACGGTCATTTACACGTTTTTCTACGACCATCTCCGCGCCGTTTGTGTAATTACCGAAAGTAAAATTAGCGTTAACAATCTTGATACGTTCCCCAGCGTTGGCTTTACGTTTAATTTCCGTCATTAATAACCGTCTCCTTTAAGATACGTATTTGTACCGCCTGCCTACCGAAATCCCACGCGTCATCGATGTCCGCCATCAATACGTCAATCTTGCGCCCCTTAATCGCGCCGCCAGTATCGAGAGCGATCGCTTCGATAATCACTCCGTCAGCCGTGCGGACTTCAAGCGCTGTCCCTAACGCTATTACCGCGGGATCAACTGCAATCACGCGCCTACCTTCGTACTCGACCGTGTGGCGTACGTCATATTCCGTAGCCGTAAATCCGCTGCATCCCGTATCGCACAGCGCGATATACGCGGTGGCTTCGAACGTAGTCCACTCGGGTTCTTCCGTCGGTTCCTCCGTAATCGTTGGCGCGACTTCGGCGGGAACTTCTTGCGCTATTTCTTGCGTAGTCGCTGACGGATATTTGCCCGTTACATCCGTGAGCCCTACGCTTAGTGCTGTCGCGAATATTAACGCGAGTATTATGCGGATATCTACGTAATCACTCCTCTCCGTAATTTTCGTCGATGAAGCCCGCGAATAAATCGAATTGCATATGCGTCAATAGTACGGAGCGCTCCGCCATATCAACGCCGTGCCATCCCGTCATAATTGCGTGTGGATCGGCGCTCGGTCCGCTAACTGCGAACATGGCTCCGGTTATTAGGCCGCTGCGTGCCTGCGATGCTAGTGCGTCGAATGCGGCGGCGATTTCGTTCTGTACGCATGGGAACGGGATTATTTCTGCGGACATATTACGCCTCCTTCCGTTTTCCTGCGGCTTCCCATATGATAAATCCGAGAATAAATCCGCCGATATATGCGAGGAATCCTTCCGAACGGCTCGCGTCAAACGATTGAATAGCGATAAACTGCAAGCCGAGCCCCAGTAATAATCCGAGAAATGCGCTCATTCTGCGTTCTCTCCTTCCGTGAATGGCGCGTAAGGAATCGGCGGATTAACGGGCGGTTCGATGGTCACTTCCGTAAGTTGTTCCGCGGTGAATACGCCGATCGCGACTTTAGCATCGCTATACCACGGGTACGGTCTGAGATCGCGTGCCTCTTTCTCCGCTCGTCCGCGAGTTTTATACGTCCGGATTGCGCTGTCCTTACGGTAAGGCTTCCCGTCAATAAGGATTACGTAGATATCGTTGTTCACTTTGCGCCGACCTCCCGTTTAATACTACGGATCACATCGAAGCCCTCCGGATAACGAGTGCGTAGTTTAGCTACGTTCTTCTCCGCGATTCCAGCGAGCGATAATCCGGCCGTATTCGCCAGCGCCGCCACATACCATAGGACATCGCCGAGTTCCGTTTCGAGTTCAGCGGCATCAAGCGTGTGTCCATGAAATACGACTTTCTTGAGTAAGTCCGTTACTTCTCCGGCCTCTCCGCTAAGTCCCATTCCAAAGTTAGCGAAGCGTTGTTCGTCGGTGCTCACCGTTTGGCTGTTAGCCGTACGTTCGGCCGCCGCTTGATACTCCGTAAATGTAATTTCACCCATCCGTTCACCCCTCCGTAGTCTATCGAGTAATTCCGTACGCTTACGCTTTCTGTCCGCCATGATTTCGGCTTGCGGGCGGTCGATGATACGCTGCGCTATCATTCCGCAGGCGTCCGTTCCTCAATTACGAATATTGCGCCGCGCTGTTCGACGATATCGTATTTCACCGCGTCGATAACGCCGCCCGGACGGAGTGTGACTTCGTGTGTGATCGGAATGTAGTCCGGCTTTAGCACGCTTAGTACGATTAACAATGCGCCCAATAGCGATAAGATTGCGAAAATCGTAGGCCACAAGCGTTCTCCCATACGCCAGCCGATTACGGATATGCCCGCAAATACTAGGAATACGAAGCTTCCGTAAACAATCGAGCCGACGCTGTAATCAACAACGCCACCATACGTATTCAGCACGTCCATTAAGCGGCCTCCTTCGATTCGACCGCGCTGTAGTCAACGTCGGTGTCGTCGATGATGACGTACTGCTTATCGCCGATCCATCCGCCCTCTAGCGTAGTAAACGCGTGGCCGCCGTACTCTTCGCCGTCAAGCGCTGGATCGCGCTCATCAAGTGTTAGCGTCGCACCTACGTTTCCGCCTGTGAGCTTACGCACCTTTGCGCCCGTTGCTGGCTCCGGTTGCGGCGCGTCTGTATATTCGCTCGGCACCGCTAACCCAAGCGCCTTACGTAGCGCGATCGCTTTGCCGATTTCCGCGTGGAATACGTCGGCTGGCGAACACTTTGCGGTGAACTTCGCGTCAGGTACTCGTTCTAGTGACACTCCGTGATTCACCAACGCTGTCACCGTACGTTTATCCCGGTTAACGTGAAAGTTAACGGCGTAGCAACGGTTGTGGAACGGAGATTCTTTCGGAATGTCCGAATAGATATCGCGACCAATCCGTAGCAATTCCGCGACGTCAGCGGTCGCCTTTGCGATAACCTGTGCGCGGGTCGGCGGCTTCGGTTTGCGCGCTATAACTGCGCCTGAGTCCGCAACAGTGAACGGAGCGCCTACGCTGCCGCCTACGCTAATTCCCGGCGGATCAATCTCCGGAAGTAGCTTACGTAATTCATCCGCATTGTCCGCGACGAACTGGCGGAAGGCTGCGTAAAGGGGATCGGAAGAGAGCGGTGACGGTGCGCTAGGCTGCGTGATTGGTTCGAGGACTACGAACTCCGACAAGCAGATGAGACGATCTTTTCCGTCGATGCTCAAGTAAACGTCGTCGTCTCTGTCTACGTGATTCACCGTGAATTCATCCCCGTTGTCGTAGCGTCCCATCGTGTAACTCGCCGCTACGATCTTAATCCGTTCTCCCACCGCTGCCTTACGTTTAACTTCGCGATATTGTTGCGTTGTCATTACTGAACCGCCTCCTCGTTTATATTGCGCGTCATCTGCGCCTTACATAGATAAAGCCGACGTGCTCGGAAGTCCCGCACACTTTTACGGAAACTTTTTTCGTCGTCCGCGTCTTATATGTTAATATCCGCAATGAGTAAGAGCTCCCGCACCAAAACGTTAAAATTAAACGAAAAAAAAACGGAGAGTCGGCGAAATTAATCGCTAACTACTCCGTATTTGTCTCCGTTGTGCCTCCGCTAGTTTCCGTTCATAATTCGCCGCCAGTCCGCGATGCACTTCGACCGCACGTTCAAGTTCCGCGATCTCGGCGAGCTGGGCGCGTTCGAGTTGCGTAGTGAGGCGGTCTGGAATACGCGTCATGTCTGCGTCCAGGCGGTTATTAACGCTGAGAACATAATACGTCCGCGAGGTTCCGTCGATTGCGAGTAATGTACGTCAATGTCGTACCCGCTATTTGCGTAACCGCTCAGCGCTTCGCTAACCGCCGGACCAAAGCTCTCAACTCCCTGCGAAATGTGTGTATATCCAATGTATTCCCTCATGCCGCAATCCCTCCGATTTCATCGATTAGGTTCTCGCGCAGTAAATACGACAGACACACTGCGCATGCGTCCGCGTCATCGTATCCCGTCCGCCACTTAGTATCCGCAGGCAACCGCAGGTACTTCCGCACCGCTTCCGCGACTTCCGGTTTCTCCGCCTTCCCGTTGCCGGTTACGTATTTCTTAACCGACGTTGGGGCAAGCGCGGGCTTTAAGTCCTCCGCGTGGTAACCGTAAGCCGCGAGCGCTCTGTCTGCCGCTGCCCATGCGCTGAATATCGTTTGAGTCGCGCGTTTATTCCGTCCGGACGTAAAGTCTTCGCGAACTACGATATCGAACGGACGATGCTCCCGAACGAAGTGACCGACAAACGTTTCGACCGTGTAGTTGCGTACGGCGTCCGTATCGGCCGTCGAAGTCGCTACGGAGTCACATGCGATAAGGTACGGGGTTCTATTACGGACTTCTACCACAGCGATTCCGGGACTTAGCGATAAGTCGAGTCCGAGAACACGGAAGTTAGGAAGCGCGGGTTTCTTCGTCTGTTTCGTGATCGCTTCCGCCTCCTTCCGATATAAATCCGAGTATGAACGACCAAACGATGAGAAGCGCAGATATAACGCTGACGTACAATAGTCCGCACGTTAATAGCGAGAACCACACCAGGCCGCCGACCATAAGTGCGCCAATAAGTAATACGTAGAGGGTTCCGTTAATAATACGTTTAGTCATTACGCCGCCTCCTTTCCGAATGTGTAAACGGTATTACTCGTAACAACGGAAACTACTCCGTCGCTATCCGCGATCGAACGTACGAATGACGTCCGCAGGATCTTGTTTCCGTCATCGCGGTAACATACGAGCATAGGCGCGCCGACCTCGCAGCGTAAGATTTCTACGCGCTGACCTTTGCGTCGGGCTTCGCGTTCGTGTGTTGTTCCGTCGAGATTGCTTATCGATTCGATTACGTATGATTGCGGTGTCTGCAAATTAGGCGGCCTCCTTCGCTTCTTCCTCGTACCGTATCCGCTGAATCTCCGTGAGCGCTTCGATAGGTCCTCGCTTCTTCCAATCCGGCAGACTCGATCGTGATATCGCGCTTACTTTCCGCTCAATGACCGCGATCTCATCCTCCGTTAATGACAACGCACATGCACGCTTGAAATTGTTGAACGTAAAGTTTTCGATATCAAGGGGCGGCGGTATCTTCGCATTGACCGCGTGAACAATGTCCGCGAAGCCATCGAATACCTCTGCGCGCATCTCGTCCGTAATATACAGGCCGTACGCCTTGATGTCCGGAGTCTTCGCGATGTCCTCAGCGCTCATTTCCCACGCCTTTTTCGCGCAATTAACGTAGAGGATTACGTAATAATCGACGCCGTACATTCGCGAGTAACAGACCGTTTGCTTAATGTGCTTCTCGTCCGGACCGTTACGCGTTGAGTATTCGGACGTTTTGGCTGACGTAGTTTGCTTCGATTTAATTTCGAGGCCGACGCGTAAGACATCGCCGTCATCCGTCTGGTATAGCATCAACCCGTCGCAGAATCCGTATAGCGCGAAGACGGCGCCGTTGTGCGTTATCTGCGTAAGTCCTGGCGCAAACTGTTCGAACATCGGCTCACCGTACGAGTTCCGTTCGAATACAAAGCGCGGTTGTTGCCCGGTGGCCTTAGCGTAATGTTTCTCCGCGAATAGAATATCGCGCTGTATCATATCGCCGACCTGCGTTCCCAAACGAGTCCAGCGTCCTTGATGCGGCGGCTTTACCTCTACGTCTTTCTTAGCACCGAGCGCCTTTTCGTAGAGTGAACGAGGACATGATCCGGCAGCCGACGGTGAGAAGTACGGAATATTACGTGGCGGCCATACCTTGCGCGATTTGTCCGTTAGGACGTTTTGATACCACGCGTGAATCTGCGCATCGAGTGCATCGTCGTACACTTCTGGCGCGGAGTGGTAAGCGTTGAGGAAATCCGTGAAGTCTTGCGCGATTTGATTAGCGATTGATTGCGTAATATTAAGCCGCCTCCTTTGTTTGTTCCGTGACCCATGCGCGGATTATAGCTTCGGTAAGCACGAGGTCAGTAACAGTCATACTTGCACCAGAGTGACGAGAAGCGCGACCCCACACGTAAAGACCGCGGTCAACGTTGAATCCGGCGGGTAGCTTTCCGCCCTCAAGCGTTAAACTGTCAATTGTCCCGCATATCCGGCTAGGCCGAAGCGTGCTACCTCCGTCTTTCAGCGCTTTAATCAATGATTCACGTTGTTCCTTCGTCATCCCTACGCAGCCCCTTCCGTTCTCTTAATTGTCCGTACAATCGCGCCTGGCGGCGTATATTTTAGCGGACGCTCATCGCTATCAATCACGACGTTCCTATACGTAATCCCGTTAAGCTCCGCCTTCTCACGCAGGATCGCGTAAACCTGTAGCGTAGCCTCTACGTCATTCATCGCGCGGTGGTGTCCGTTGAGATCGACGCCATATCTAGCGCAGACATCGGCGAGCTTGGCGCTTTCGTCCGGATCGACTAGGCGGGAGAGTGCGCGTGTGCAGGCAAACCCGAGCGTAAACATCGGCAACGGTACAAACGCTAAGTCAAACGGAGCATTATGCGCTATAACCGTTGAGTCGAGTAGGAAACGGCGCAGGGACGTCCTTACGCAGTTAACGTCCGGAGCCCCGCGCAAGTCATCCGCGCGAATCCCGGTCAACTCCGTAATAAACTCCGGAATCTCTGTGCCAGGCGGCAGCGCTACGAACGTCTGAAACCGCCCGATCTCGCGGATAGTTCCGTCCGCTGAGACCTCCGCTCGGATAGCGGCGATCTCCGTAATGTGATCCGTAGTGTGATCGAGGCCGGTCGTTTCAACGTCGATTACCGTGATGATTTCATTAACAGCGCTCATTCGTCCGCCTCACTTTCGAGTACCATCTCGTATTCCAGCGTTTCGCCGCGCTTGCCGGCTTCGTACGCGGTCTTAACGAGATTCGCGATAGATTTTGCGCCGCTGAGATCACGGAAAAACACCGCGTCCTCCGGCTCGCCAGCGTAAATGGCTACGCCTGTTACGTGCCTACCGTTATCGTCCCGCAGGCTAACGTCAATCGAGCCCTTACCATAGTGCTTATCGTAATCCGTTCCGATATTGCGCGTTTCTACGAGTTTCATCTATGCGGCCCCCTTTACCGTTTCCCATACGAGAATCGTCCGCTCAACCTGCGTGACTTCCTCGATATCCGCGCTGCCGCCGTCCCATTCGGAACCCCACGTATAATCCGTAAAGGGCGATCCCTCGCGCATCACTTCTCCGCGATAATAGCGTACGCCGTCCGTGAATATGACCGTTTTGGACTCGAATTTCCCTTCGGATACCCAGCGTCCGTCTTTAACTACGCTGAGTTCTACGTCGGCTTCCGTTGTAATTGCGCCCTCAATCGTGAGGTCTTCGAGCTCGCTTACCGTTAATTTTAGCGTTGTCATTTACGCTGCCACCTCCGTAAACTTAGCGGCCAGACGTGAGGCTAACGTTTTAGTGAATACGTACAGCGCGTCATCCGCGTCGTCAAACGCGTCGAGTGCATCGTAGATTTCGTCGAGCAGCGAACTGTCCTCCGTGAACTGTTCGTCCGTACCTTTGATGAGCGTAAAGTCAAGCGCGGAGATAATCGTAGCGAGTTCCTGTTTAGTGACTGCGAGGTTAATTGTCTTTTCCATGTTTACCGTCTCCCTTTAGGCCGCTTTGGGCCGTCTATTTGTAAAGTCCCATTCCGCAGCGCGTATCTCCTGCATCCATTTCGGCTCGATCACCGTATCGCACTCTAACGGACAGGCCAGCGTTACCGTGTTCGTCATGATGTCCGTGTACAGCGCGACAGCTTCTTCCGTGAGCTCAGCGATAGGGACCGCGTGCTTTTGTTCGTCATGCAGCGTTAACGGGAACTCCCACCCGCGCCCTAACGTTAATTCGTAGTAGCTACGGATCATGCAGAGTTTGAGTACATTCGCGCCACTGCCTTGAATTTCGTGGTTAAACGCGGCTCGTTCGTCACGTCCGGTCAGGCGGATAAGCTGCCAGAACTCCGTCCGTAAATCCGGCGATAGCTTATACGATTTCTTCGATAGGTCCGGATCGTTCTTATCGCGGATGCCGGCGCGCTTCATAATCTCGCAAAGTCTACGCCAGTTCTTGCGGTATTCCGGAAAGCGCCGTTTCTGTCCCCATAACGTCGCTGTCCATCCGTGCTCACGGAGATGCGCAAATGATGCGTTAACCATCGTCGTGAATCCTGGCAGAATCTCGTCAAAGGACGCATAGGCGCGCTTAGCTTGATCCTCTGTGACTCCGCGCTTAACCGCTGTCTTAACAAACTGCTCCTGCGCCTGCCCGTAGCCCTTCGCGAGAAACATATCCTTCGTCAGCTTACGAAAAGGGATCGAAGTCAGTCCGGCCTTATACGCCTTCTCGAAGCACAGCTCGCGGTCGACTTCGAACATTGTGGCGGCGAACTCAACGTATGGGTCGAGTCCCTTCCGGTACATTTCCGCGAATATCTCATCGCCGAAAACCGTCGCCATTTTGTGCGCTTGAAGGCGCGGCTCTATGGACGAAAGGTCGCTGCCTAGGAATACGCTACCCGGCGGCGGAACGAACGTCATACGGACACGCTCGCCCTCTTTTGATCGCGCGGGTATATTCTGAAGATTGGTTCCTTTTGGTACGGACTTCTCTCCGCAATCTACGAGCTTCCGCATTGTCGCGAGATAATTTGCGTCTGTTACCTCGCCGCTTCGTATATCGTTCGGCTTGCCTTTATAGCCTTTCGAGCTATACCGTCCGGTCGAAACCGTATCTAGCTGCGTGTGTAATCGTCCGTCTACGTCCAGCGCGTTCGGAATCTTGTCGATATACGTTCCGAGCAGCTTTTCGTAAGCCGATACGTTCGCCAACGGTGCGAGCGCTTCTTCCTCTTCGTAATAGCGTTCGAGTACCTCCTTAGATACCGCGCGGCTCTTGTTCTTATCCTTAACGATCTGCTTCGTACGATCCGTAATTCCGAGGTGATCGTAGATTAAATAGCGCAGATGGTTATCGGTCGTAAACGAAAATGATTCGATGAATAACGGCGCGTGTTCTACGTCGGGCGGCGCTAATTCCTCCGCTTCTAATTCCGCGAGCCTAGCGACCGCGTTCGTATATTTCTTGAGCGTAGTTTTACCCGCAGCCTCGCACTCCGTGATGCTAGCGCGTTGCTTCGTCCGTGCTTCCGCGTTCTTAGCGATACGCTTCGCTTGCTTCTCGCACCATTCCGTAATCTTCGCTGCGTTAATTGTGCGGTCCATCTTGCGTATGAATTCCGGATCGGTTACGCCATATGCCGCGATAACATCCGCTTGCGCTTGCTCCAACTTCGGACGTAGTTCGTCGCCTAACGCCTTCAATTCGTCGAGGTCAATTACGAAGCCGGTACGCTCAATATTAACGTTAACCTCCGTTAGATATTGCGCGATCTCGAAGTAGGCGGTCGCTAGTTTATCCGTTGCGACAAGCGTATCTATTTCCCACTTAGTCAGCCACCACCCTTTAAGAACGTCCCATATCGCGTAGATTCCGACTAGTTCTATCGGGTGAAGCATTGGAGATTCCTTCGCGAATAAATCCTCAAAGGTGAAATCCGGACCAGTCGCACCTATTGCCGTTTTATACTTCGTAATCAATGGCTTCAATCCATACGTCGGCTCATTGTCGTTAAGCGTACGCATCCCTTCCAACGAATCGAAGCGTATTCCCTGCGGCGACAGCCCGTCGTTAAGCATCATCGCCAAGTCGAAGGGCGCGTTATGGAACGATTTTATCTGCGAGGCCAGCGACATAAACTTTGCGATTGCTCCTAGCGCAGCCGAACGCGTACATTGCTTCTCGCCCGTTAGATGTCCGTAAGCAACGTAATAACCTTCGTCAAGCAGCGGAAGCCATACGGAATAGCCACCGGTTAAGTCAATCATTTTGTCTACGCCAGACGTTTCCGTATCCCACACCGTAAGCGACTGAGCGTCAGGAATCGTAATCCCGCGCTCGGCCAACTTCCGTTTAATTAGCGTGTTATTGAATAGCGCAAATGTCCGTGTAAACCATACGTCATCCTTCTGCAGACGGCACTCTTCTCGTACTCGCTCCACAAACGCCGGTAACTCCGCGTCGTCCGTAACGATATGGAAATTCGCCGGCTTCGTACGCAGCGTCTCCGCAATCCGTTCCGCACGTTCAGCGCGTTTCCTTTCCGCCGTCAACCGTTCGCCTGCCGCAATTACGTCTGCCTTCGTCACCTGTCCGCCGCCGGACCGGAGATTGAAACTACCGGACGAGGAATTGCCCGTTTCCCTCGTCCCCGTTTCTCCGGTCTTTTGCGCGGTTCTTACGGTCTCGACGAGCTGGCGCTCGCGGTCCGTTAATGACATCGATAACACGCGTTCGATCGCTTCGGCATCCGTTTCCTCCGCCGCTTTCTTGCGTTTGGTGGCGCTGGCTATGCGCTCCGTTACGTCTTCCGGCGCTTCGGCTGCGGTGGGACTGCGTAGATTAAGCGTTAATTTAACGTCTATGTCCGCTCACTCCTTTCGTATTAGGCTACGCTTTTAACCGCTGTATCGAAGCGCTGTTCGACCGGAGTGATAAGCGTTGCGCTATCGCCCTCATCGAAAAATACTCCGCGATACTTCTCGCCATCATACGGCTGTGCTCCGACTCTTACGCCTATGCAATCGTCGACACTACCGCTGTCCTCAACGGTGCCTACGCCTTTCTCTCCGCCAGTCTTAACGAAACTGACGATATCTCCACGTTTAAACTCGCCGACCTTGCGTCCGATTGTCGCCCATTTAAGCTCCTCGCGTCTCTTTTCTTCGGCTTCCTGCGCTTCCTTCTCGATAGAAGCTTGTGCGGCGATTTCTTCCGCGCTAACCTTCGTCAACTCCGAAGCGATTCCGTCCCATCCGCTGCCGTATGACGGAAAAGTTACGGTAACTCGTTCTCCGATTACCTTAGTGACCGTGCCGATTTCGCTGTTTTTAACAAGAGCGCGTCCGTAGCGTGTTGTTTCGGATTCAGGTACGTTAATTTGTACGCTATCCCCTACGCTAAATTTCGGTTTCGGCGCAACCCCTGCGTTATACTCTTCCTCCGCAATCTGGCGCAAGGCGTCCGCGTTGCAGTACCCGGAGTAGTCCCCGTTAGGCTTCCTCAAGCTAAGCGCATATCTACCGTACGGCTCAACGCTTACCTTCACGTATCCGTCCGTGTCAGCAGCACTCATTGCTAACGATTTTGTGCGATCGATGATCTGCGCAAAACCTCCGTCAGCAAACGGACCGACCGCGAGTTTACGTTGAGCTACGCGCTGGGCTTTCGCTTGAGCAGCGCTTACTTCTTCGGCGGTTGCTGGCGTGAGCCCGCGCTCCTTGTCAGCATAACCGGTCCGTCCGTTAAAGTTCATAACGCGGAAATGGCAGTCGCCTGGCTCATACGGGTTCTCTACGATCTGAATGACATCGCCGACATCAAATCCGCTGAGGATGCCGCCCTCTTTCGTAATAACCTTCGCGTAATCTCCGACCGACAAACGTTCAGGTTCCGCTTTAGCTTGCGCGTTTATCGGTTCGAGTACGACGTAGTAATCCTTATCCTTATAGCGCGTATCTCCGTCGTTATCCTTAAATACCGCGTCGCCGTCCGAGTCAATCTTCGCGACAATAAACGTATCACCTTCCGCCCACCCGTCGGCTCTGTCATCGTCCGTCATCTTAACCGTCTCACCCGCGCGGGCTTGGCGTTTAACCTCGCGATATTGCACGCCGCGTACCGTTGTCTCTGCGCTGACCTTTTCGTACACATCGAACGCACTTCCGCATGTATCAAAGTCGTCGCCGTCGTCATCCGTAATCTGTGCGTCATCCGCGCTATCAATTTCGTTAACGAGATACGGGGTTCCCTCCGTAACGTAATCCGCCTCTTCTGTAAACACGATAACGTCACCTTCGCGAGCTGAGCGGTCGACTTTGCGGTATTGTGCGTTGTCGAACGTGATTTCAGCGGCGGAGGGTATTTCGGTGGTCACGCCGGATACCGGCGCGTAGACTTCGAACTCTTCCGGATATCCATCGGAGTCCGCACGCCCATTCACGTCCCCCGCATCGTCAAGAAAATCCGCCGCACCGTGCTTGTCGAATACTATCCCGTAGAAAGCGCCGGCCTCAACGTCCAAACTACTAACGAGCGCCTTAACGATATCGCCCGCCTGCGCCTTCCGGTCAACTTTGCGGAACTCTACGCCATCTACAGTTACGTTTACAGCCGGAATTACTACGTTTAGTTTCGTCATTTATACGGGTCTCCTTCGTTGGGACTGAGCCTTCGGCGCTTACCGTTAGCTCCTCCGCCCCGATAATACTTTAATTTACGTTTAGACAGCGGTCGGTAGTGGTAATTCCTCCGTGATCACAGCGGTCGAAACCGTATAGATATCGCGGTTAAGCGCTAGAGGCAACTCAATCCACCGCTCAGCCGCACGTGCTTCTCCGCACCAGTACTCCGTAAGGCAGCGATTCTCGAACATGTACACGCGAGGCACTTCGCCCTCGATCACCCAAACGCCAATAATGTAATCAGCGTCGGCTAGGTCGTAGATAGTTCCGTTGCCTTTCTTAGCGTAGACTACGAGGTCGCCACCGCGATCCATACGTTGCCTAATCGTCTTCACTTGAATACGCGCATAATCTCCGCTTACGGGGTCTTGCGCCAGGACGTCGTACGCTTCGTCCGTCTCCGATTGGTGTACCGTCCATCCGTTCGCCAATAACGCTAATCTTGCGGCGAGCTCCGAATACTTACCTACGACTTCCGAAATATGTGCCGTCTGAACCACGTCCTCTCTCGTTAAATTCTCCGCCGGCCAGCGCAACCAACACGCGGACCGGCGGTTTATTACCGTTGTTACCGGAAATTAATGTCTGTGTAGATGCGTGTAGCGACCGTTCGGGACACGCGATCAAAAAGGTAAATCCTCGTCGGAAATATCGATAGGTGCGCCGGTATCTGACGGAGGAGTCTGCGTGGAAGAACCGCCCGTAGTCGCCGACGTAAGTACGGACTTATCGACGTGTGCTGGATCAGCTTCACGCAACAATTCGATAATATCGTCTTCTTCGCGGAAGTTGGCGAGCTCGGCATATGGGAAGTCAAATCCGATGAACTGCGCTGCTTCTGCCGGAACCTCTGCGTCACCACTACCGAGAGAATACGATTTACCATCGGACGTCTTCGTGATGTTAACGATGTCGCCGACAACCGTATAGTCCTTGCTGAACTTCTTCGCAGCCTTTTCGAGTTTGTCGTAATCCCCGATAATATTCATCGCGTGGAACTCTTTGATATCGAGAACTCTCCACGTTTTATATTCAAGGTCGAATACGGGAATCATGAAGTACAGTTTGCGCTTAGCCTTCGCTTTGCATGAGATGCACGCGCCGCCGTTCGGTTTAGTAAACGACTTAAGTTCTGCGCCGAGTCCTCGCGGTGAGTGTAAGCACGTGTGTTTCTTAACGAAGGTTGTATACGGTGAGAACGTACTATCCTCATGGCAGAAATAAAAGTACCAATTATCAGGGTCCGCGAGAATAACGAATTGACGTCCGTCTCCTAATTCGGAAGCTTTCCCACCAAGGCGTACATATCTCGTCACGTCCTCCGGAAGACCTTCGTTAATACCGTTACCTTTCGGAGTGTTGCGAGTTTCCTCACGTTGTTTAAGTTGGTCGCGAATACTCATTCGATCACGTTCCTTTTCAGTTTATTTCGGACTATAGCTTCCTACGTCCGCAACACGGCACTAACGCGCTTGTATCGTTGTTATCGGCCGTTAATACCGCGTTGCTGGCGTAGGATATACGCTCAGCTCATCGTCAGACGTAGGCTACAACGCTCTTCATTAGCGTGGTTTTTCCCGCTGAATTTCCAGTAACTCACGTTCTAACCTCGCTCTTTCCGCGTCGATTCCGGCTATTTTCGCAGTCATTTCCGCAGCTACACGTGTGGATTCCGACTTAGCACGGCGGAGATCAAGTTGCGCACGCTCTACGGACAACTCCGCTTTACGGACGCTAATCCGTTTTAACTCGCGTTTTTCCTTGCGCTCCGCTGCGCTGACCGCCCGTTGAATAATCCGCTCAATCGGACTACGCAGCGATTCGGACGCTTTGTGCTGCGGATATAATGTGAAGACCGTAGCCTCCGTCGGATGTACGAGAAACGCAATCCGGCGATAAGCGAACATACGCGCAGGCTTACCGTCCTCATCGACGACTAGCGGTGAAACTAGCGTAGCCTTGCGAAGCATATCCATTACGTACATAGGCGCTTTCGAGCGGTCGATACCAAAATGCTCGACGGCGCGGTCGCAAGCGTGTGGGCTGACGAAGATTTTTCCGATAAAATGCGTGCCGGCTTGCGGATCAATCGCAACACTCATGCGATGACACGCCCCTTCATAACGCTGCGAATATCGATATAATCCGCTGTATCTTCGTAGTTTTCGAAGCCTCCGTTATAGATGCGATCGACCAATCTGTTTGAAACGTGGGGATTGCGTGTATTTATATGAGTAACGTTTTTTATACGATTCATGGCGTTAACCTCCGGTTATTAAAAGTGGGCGCAGTTAAATAAGCGTTGACAACCGCAAATTTTTTGCGTAATATTGAAAACGTGAAGTATGGATTGGATATATTTAGGAAATAACATACATAAGGTAACTAATACCACCGAAATATCTTTAAATCTTTGTGATATAATTGATAGTGGAACGGACATCATGCCCGATAGCCCGTTCATAAATTAGTTAAACAGCTAAGTATTCGTGGACATCACCGAAGCGATTGGCGTCGTAACGGCGAGCAAGTCTACGAAGCTTACGTTTAACTGTCTCATGGTGTATCCCAAGTGATCTTGCGATCTCCGTGGGTTTAGCGTCTAGCGGCGCGAACAAATATGCTGTGACGATTGTAGTCGTCGTGGTATCGGTCTTGGCGGACCGAGTAAGGGAATCGATCAGCTCCAACTGGTCGGTTCTTTTTTTACGTTGACGGAGTTCAACTGCCGTTTCTACAGGACGCTCATCACCGTCTCTTTCCATAACCTCCGAGTTTGGCGACTCGTTATCAATGGAAAGTTCGAAACGTTTCCGTCGGCGCTGCTCTGTCTTGAAATAATCTAACTGCGCTTCACGAAGTGCTTTCAGCAGTAGCGATCCAAAATTATCCGATGATTTGGCGATCACCTTAAGGATAACGGAATCCAGTAGCTCGTCCGCATCGTTGGCGTCGCCCATTCGGGAAAACACGATCCGACTGCGGTTAATCTGGCGGAACAGCACGCCCGCCTCTTTGTACATTTCGGAAAAGGCGCCGTCCGTGCCCTCCGCTAAATATGCAGCGGCGAGCTTATTCAATTTTTCAAAGTTCAATACTCAACAACTCCTCAAGAGATATTTATTATTTCAATGCTTGTCTGCCTTACATATATAAAGCCGACCTGCTCAAATGCCCCGCACACTTTTACAAGAAAAATATGTTAGAATAATTAAGTTATCATTTCGCAAAGTATCGGAGGCGCTCATAAATGTACGTTGTCGGTGAATGCCGACTTCGGGCGCTGCTCAAAGAACGTAAACTATCGCAGGCTGATCTTAGCCGCAGGACCGGATACTCCCGTTCGCAAATCGGTCATTGGATAAACGACCGGAAACGTGTGGGCGTTATGGGCCTCGACAAAGCGCGGACGATTGCGGAAGTTCTCGGTCTTGACTCCCCGTACGACTTGTACCATTGGGAGACCGCACCCGATAAGGCAACGGACGATTAATTTCGTTCGTACCGACAAAAAGTCGTCAAATTTTACGACATTTCACGTACACAAACGCACGCGAATCGCATCTATCCGTTTTGCTGCCTCGCATGCTTCTCTAGTTGCCTCGATACCCGCCGCGTTAAAGTCTTTCGCGCTGTTCGGAATCTCTACGTTGTATAATCGCACGTACCCGCGCATCTTTCTTTCGATCTCCCACCGCAGTTTTTCGCCGGCGGCATCGTTATCACCCGCAATCAATAGTTCCTCGATCGGACTACGCCGCAGTAGATTCGCTTTCTCTTCCGTAAACTCCGACCCGCCGACCGCTAAGCCAAACGTACCCGCCGTACTTGCCGTCATTGCGTCGATCTCAGCCTCACCGATGACCGCGCGTTTGATATTCCGCCGATAAGCGATATCTATTCCGTAAATCATCGACTTAACCGGATATCCGTTCTTACTATACCAAAACGCTTTTCCCCACGTTGCACGGAATTTTGCGTTAAGAAACGTTCCGACCGGGCTTGTCCACGGCATAACTACCGCATTCTTCGCGACGTCGTAGCCGCATCTGTAAAGCCGCTGTATAACTGGCGATATCCCTCGATTAGTTAGGTATGAAATTTCTCGTTGTATGTACGGGGACATATCGATCGGCTTACGTACGGCAGCTTGCGGTTCGGGCGCGTTCAATCGTATTCGTAGCGTCGGACGCTCGTCCACGTCGGCAACCGTTAACTCTTCAAACGCCTCATGCAGCGTAATGTTGCGCAGAAACGCATAAATTTTTACAGGACTTCCACGCGCCCACTCCGGATCTACGGCCCCCGCATCGTTCCAGACCCCGAAAGCTTCGTCATCCGGGTCGATAACAACCGAGAATGATGGCGTGTTGTCCGCGCGAGAGCCGAACGGTGAAGATGCGATTAAGCGACCACGTGCGTAAAGGAGATTGCGCCAGGGATAACGTTCGATGGCGGAAAGGAAGAGTTCGTGATTAATCGTAATAGTAGCGTTCATATACTCACCTCCGCAGACTCAAATAAGGCCGCGCTATGGCTGTAGCAATTAACGCGGCCGCCTTCCATTCAGTTGATAATTGTTGTATACTTGTCTATGGATTAGAACGATGGAGTAATGACAATATTCAGGCGACGTCCGATTGCGGCCTTTTGAGAGAGGTGTTCCGCAATTTGGACAGCTTGAGGCAATAGTGCGGTAGCACGTAGATACTTAGGCATTGTCCAGCCCGGCTTTCCTACTGTGCCGCTTTCGCGAAACTTCTGATCCACGGACACGTTATACCGCTTTATGAACTCCGCGTCAAAAAGAGTCCAATAATCACGTTCAGAAATGTTGTTATCCTGACAGTATACATACTGCTTACGGGACAGCGCACGCTCCAACTTGAGATTCTCCCCGTCTGAAACTTTTGGTAAACCTCCACGATTGCCTATGGACCTTTGCGCGGCCTTACCAATTGCCGTCCCACGCTTCCTACTAATGAACGCCTCCATTACTGTCAATATACGCCCTTGTCCGTCAAATGCGGAAAACTCCTGTGAATCTTCTACGATATCCTTGCGCACACCGAATTGCGATAAATCGACAACGCCGTTAGTTGCTACGTATTTATTATACTCGGACACAACTTCTCTGCTTGTCGCGTTAAAATACGGATTACGCGCGTATATGTCCGTGATTAGTCCGCGCACACCCTCCCGAGACCATGCTTGATATACTGCTAGGCTGTCCCTTGTGTCTATTCCCGCGTGCTTGAAAAAGGTTCTGAGTGCGGACGCACCAGGCTTTTGTAAGATGTAGCGTACAAGTGACTGCACAGTTATTATCTCTTCGCGTACATCGAACTCAACCCCGCCAATAAGCATTTGGTATAACATATTTTTGAGTAGTTGCTCGTTTATGGCGTCCGACAATTTATCGTCCCAGCCTGCGCCTATATGTGTTTTTATTTTTCCGGGTATTCTCTTCCAAGTTAGTACATCGTCTGTAACAACCTCGGAAAAGTTGCGGAATGAACTAATATTGATTGAAGCAATAACAGACTCCTCGATGGCTACTCCCTGCATACGCACACTTGGTATTGCGCAATTCGCAGGAATACTTTTAAACGCGTTATCCGTCGTGTCTAGTCCTATCTTCTTAAAACCAAACGCGGGCATCTCTGACTCCTCTAAGATACTTACGCCCTTTTTACGGAAATACGCAGTCTGCGCGGTGTCTATAGTCCCTACTTTTTCCTGTGCTGATTGAAACTTCTCCAACAATGCTACTCCCTTTTTAACTCTACTCATTTGCTATCGCCTCCATTATTTTTTCTGCTCTACTATAATCGTGCTCGATTAACATCCGCAAAGATATCTCCGCCATAAATCCCAACTGTTCCATATAAAGCTCTTTCGCCATCTCATCCGTTGCCCGCGTATAGTCTCCGGCTGACATCGACAAGTTGCCGACGAATGGTCGCAGACTCTCGTGAAAGAAGCGCAGTAACGAACGATCCGGTCCGAGCGGTAAATCTCCGTAATCCTTAACCTCTGCGGCTGTCCGCGCCGAATACTCGATTAACTCAAAGATGCGCGGGTCGATCGCAGGCTTGGCGGGAATGTGCGTCTCCTCTTCGTCAGGCTCCTCCGCCAATTCCACGCGCTTACTTTCCGCCCGCGCCAACGTATTGCTTGCGGTCTGCGGCGAGGACACTCCGATTGCGAGCGCGATCTCTTTTAGCGTGCGACCTTCTTCGCGGAGACGTAACGCTGTTTCTTCGCGTTCGGTTAACGTCTCGGCGGTTGCTTTTACGAAGTCATACGCTTTTCCATCGGAGGCTTCCATTTTTCCACGTGATTCATTTGAATCAACTGGAATTACTGCGCTAACCCAACGGTGGGCCGTCGGCTGACTAATTCCGAGCCACTCCGCAATCTTACGCTCTGACTTACCTTCCTCACGTAACCTAATCGCGGCTTCTTGGCGCTCCTTTTTCGAGATACTCCGTCCTAGCGTGTTCAATTGGTACGCGTGACCTTCTTTTTCTTCATCAGTTAGTCCGAAATACCTTGTAACAACTACGTATTCAATTCCGCAATCAATAGCGGCGCGGAACCGGTGGTGACCGTCGAGGATAACGTAATTTTCGTCTACGTGGATCGCGTTCTGTATTCCATTAACGCGGATATTCTCGCGAAATTGTTCGTAGCGCTCTTTGTCCATACTCTTCCATACTTGATATCGTCCGACGGTTATTTGTGATAACGACGCGATGTGCGTTTCGGCGGGCTTTTGTTTGGCTTCTGCATTCATCTTTCGGCCTCCTATATAGTAATAACGCAAGATAACCTCGCGCTGCTTGCCGAAGGGGTCGGCGTAGCTGTCGTCGGGGCGGCGTATGGGGTACGTCCGGCTCCGTAACATTTTAAGCGGAGGTTGTCTTGCGTGGGTTTGGGTTCGGCGTCGACTGGCGTCTATTCCGGCGGTTATTACGAGTAAGAGCGGATTGCGTGGGGTTTGTGCGGGGTATATCGTTCAGCGTGTGACTGCGTTTGTTTAACCTTATGACCCAATAATACGCACAAGTGCTCAATAAGTCAATCACTAAGTTCATATTTTAATTCACTATGTATATATTAGTGATGTTTTTGCTATAATAACAGTGCTGGTATCAGCCAATTTATCAATAAGGACGTGGTCTTTTGGCACTCAGACCGAGCTACAAACGATTAAGACATATATTAGTAGAGCGAGACATGACCCCGGTCGACCTCCGCAGGGCAACCGGTTTAGCGCGCAATACTATGACGAGTATAAACGCGGACAGGTCCGTATCACTAGAAACCCTAGCGGTCATCTGCGATTATTTAGGTTGCCGGATTGAGGACGTAGTTGAGTTCGTGCCGGCTACGGAGTAAACTTCGCAGCCTCATCCGCTAAATCCGTTTCCTGTACGATGCCCCAATTCGGCAAGTATACGATTTCCACGCGAGTATCCTCGCCACCGTTACGCCCTTTGCCGAGCTCAATCACGCCGCGCCCTTCGTGTGCCAACGTATCTATTCCGAACACATTCGCGGCATCCTCAAGAATCGCTTTCGACTTCTTAATCTCCGCACGCTTCGGCGGCTTCAACTCGCGCGTTCCATCTTCGTTCTTCTCCGACGCATCTTCATCCGCTTGCGTCACGATGTGGATGACGGTCTTCGTCTGACCAGCGAGTCTCTTAATCTTAACGCTAGTCGCCGCCACATCTCCGCCAGCCACCCGCGACGTATTCGCCTCGTAATCCATTAAATATATCGGATCGACTACGACAACGTCCGCCTCTGTCTCGCGGATGTCCACCTCTAATTGCGCAATTCCTCTATCCGTAAAACCTTCGCTATCTGCAGCGCGGAGTATTATGCGCCCCGGAATCATTTCGTTTAGCGTCCGCAGAAACGTTTCGAACTCCGCCTCGAAATCGTCCGTCAAGCGCCCCATAAGCAGCGCCTTATTTTCGAAGCCCGCCGCGTAATCAACTCCGTCTATCTTCGCGTTTACTAGGCCGAGCCTTGCGCTAATAGACGAATATGCGCGCGCCATCCATTCGAACTCCGACATCTCTAGCGCCCATACGAGTACGGTTGCGCCTTGGAACGCGGGCTCAACTGCGCCGTCCTCCATTACGAGTATGGATTTGCCGCGGCCGGATCGCGCATACCAAGCGTAAGTGTTGCCGGAGAAATAACCGCCAATTTGATCGTTAATAGATGCGAATTTACTGCGCCAGATACGAAATGACGTACCGGCTTTCCGCGCTCGATACTCCGCCAGGAACTTATCCGCTTCACTGGAAACGTCTGTAAATGTACGAGTATTTGTTCGTGTTTCCAGTTTAATCCGTTCGAGCTGTTTCGTCAATGATGCGACAAACTCTTCCGTTGTCTTCGTGTCGAAATCGCGTTGCATATTTGGATCACTTAGTAGCTTCGCTGTCGCACGTTTGCCCGCCGCATCCTTTAACTCCCGCGCTAAGTAATCGAATGAGTCCGTAACGCCCGGTATATATGCGCACACCTCGTCCGGAAATTCCGCTACGAAAGTCGATAGCGATGGCGCTACTCCGCCGTTATCTGCCGCGTACTTAACAACGAAGTCATGCGCGCGCTGTTCGCCTTCCGTGGCGTAGTCTGTTCGCTTAATGCCGAGCCGCGTTAACGCCAGGACATCGCCGGTGTCTACGATTTTTGATAGTAATTGCTGACCGTGCGCCGCCATAGGGTACACCTCCTATTTTACTCTCGCTTAACCTAACACCCAACTCCCATATAAGACGATATTCATTCGACATAGTTGGGATTATTTATAAATTATTGGACGGCATTAGGAAATAATTAAGTACGTTAACGTATTCTCAGTGCGTTATCATAGCGCAATTTGTCGAATATAGCCGCGATTATTACGCTATACCATACGTTCTCCCGAAATCGCATCTTAACGCCTATTTACGCCGTTTTGCGCAGACCTCGCTTACTCTCGCCGACAAATCGTATCTCTACGCACTGTTCGCGTATGCGGTCCGCTAGCCTAGCGTCAAATACTTGCGCCAAATCAGCAAGCATTACGTTCGATGTGTATACGGTCGGCAATCCGTTCGCCACACGATGATTAATGACGCTATGCAAGTCCGCGCGGAAGGCTTCGGATGCTGACCGGACGCCAATATCGTCGAGGACTGCGAACGGAGCCGTCTTTGTGCGGTGTTCGATCGCGTAGTATTCGGCAGCTAACGGTTCGGCGGTTGCTTGCGGTACATGACTCCGGTTAAATCCGAGGAATAGCGTCTGCCAGGCGTTCACATCGAGGAAATACGCAGGTCGTTCCAACGGTTGCCCGTTCCGTTGGATGCTCCCGATATAGTGGCGTATTATCCATTCGTGTATGAGTGCGGCGGCTGTCGTAGTCTTACCCGTGCCGGGCTCGTCACTCTGCAGATATAGCGACTTTATACGTTCACTCTGCGCATCGTCACCGAACTGTCGCGTGAAAGTCTGCGCATACGACTCCGCCAGTTTATACGCCGCTACTTGTCCCGTTCGAGCCGGCGAATTGGCGAGCGTTAGCCTTCGGTAATCCGCCGGCACATTCGCAGCTCCTACACGTCCGCCACTTCCGTTATATCCCATCATAGCGATAAATGACGGACAGCGAGCGTTACACTTGGCGGTGTCGGCTAGCGTACAAGATGCGGCGAGTATGCAGTTTTTAGAATGAGCATTGTGTGACATTGCGTTCCTCCTTTATGTAACGTACGTATAACTATACGACGCGAATCGTAAATAATGAACTACGTCTTACAAAAAATCCGCAATCTCCTCCGCCGTCATCCCGCCATTGAACACCGCACTCTCCGCCCGTTCCTTACGTTGCTGCGTCTTTGCCCTTTCCGCCAGGACTTGCGGCATTATTCTTGGTAACATGTACGTTATCAAAAATCCCGCCGTCAACTGCGGATACTGCGGTGTTACACGATGTTCTGCGAAGGCACGTTCGATCGTTTCACGCAGGGCCTCCGCACCGTACAGCGTAAGCGCGCGTTTGATTACGCCCTGTTCGAAACGATAGCCGCCGGCTGCGGGGATGTACGTTTCCACTCCGTAGCGGTCGCGATTGAGCTCCGTAATCATTACCTGTACGGTCAGCGTATTCCAATCCGCGATAGGTAGCGTTCTCCAAGACTTGCGCTGGTCGGCGGTAATCTTCGGTTTAGCTGGCGCTTTCTTGCGTGGTGTCATCCGCGCTCACCTCCTCGTCAGCGAACGGATCTCCGCTTTCTTCCGCGTATTCTGGTAGCACACGTTTAAGCGTCGCAACAATGTGCGGAATCGGAACGGACGTCGCGCGAATATGCGTGTCGATTTCGCGGAGGGCTTCGTAGAAAATCAGCGCTCGGGCCGCCCACTCGTCCGCACGCATCTCGTGCGCTCGTGATTCCGCCCGTAGCCGTTCATTCTCCGCTAGGTACGAAACCCTTACCGCCTTATGATTCGTCAACTCAACGCTAAGGTGCGCGCAGGAGTCGCACTGGTCAATCGGTTTCATTGTCGCTTGCATATCCGCGATTACGTCATATAGCCGCTCATTCTCCGCAACAACCGGCGAGTACACTTCGCAATAGAAGCAGAACGCGCCCTCTATGTGGCACTGACATGCGCTACTCATTCGCAGCCACCTCCGGAAATATAATAGGCTCAAAATCTCGGACGAGACGTTTTGCGAAGGGGTAGTCATGGAACGTTGTAGTCCCGAAGCATACTCCGCCTTCTCGTCGATTAACATCGTTACGCGCCCGCTGGAATACGGTCATTATTGTTGAGCGCAACATTTCGTTCTCCGCCTCCGCGCTAATCGCCCGTTCAATAGCGATCGGCCATCCGGTGCGCGCTTCTGCGATGAACTCCGCCACGCTCGGCGACCCTGCGGAGTAAGCTACACTATCTAATTCGCATGATCCCGGCGGCCACTCGCGCTCTACATCCGTTCCGTGCATTACGAACCACACACCGGGTTGATGCGCTCCGACCTCCTCAATTAACGCTAAGTCTGCGTGTAAATCACGTCGTGTTTCCGTAGTTTCACTCGTGGTCATCCGTTGACACCTCCGATTATATGTTAACGTTTAGTTTCCGTAAAACGCCAAATCCGGCGATTAGCCACTTTATACACACGTAGAGTTCACGGAGTAGGTTTCGCTACATTACGCTGTATTCGCACAAATTGGTAAATTACGGAATTTATAAATCGTAGATTTCGCTGTAGTTGCTATAGTTGCAATTAGCGTAGATTGCACAAATATAGCGTTCTCCCGTTTCCTCTCGTTTTCTACGCCGCACGCACGTTTTCATTTTTACGCTTTTCTTGAAATACCGCGACCGCATCACGCCAGCTTAACGCTTGATAGCGCGGATTATCGTACAACCACAGATTAATCTCGCGGATTTCTTCGTTAGTTAATTGTGTCATTACTTCCGTCCTCCCTTCGTATAATGTTCGATAATATCGTTAACCGTCTTCACTTACGCTGCCTCCTTCTCCGCTTGTAAATACCGCTCGTACGCCTTCCTCGCGCTCGTTGAGCCGGATATTGGCGCCCCTACACGTAGACACTCCGCGATAAACTCGTCGTCTGTATCGGAACACGGAAGCCCTAGCGTATACAAACGCCAATGTACTAACTCGTGTAATAGCGATCCTAGCACGTCCTCAAACGGTCGCTCTGCGTTAACTACCGTAGACATACGTATTTCCTGCATGGTCTTATCCGACTTGCGGTAGTGGAACGCCGCCCATTGACTGCGCCAGTTGTACGTTACCAACGTCAGCGTTCCCGTATAATCCACGCCCCAATGTTTACGTGATAGTTCGTTAGCGAGCGCTAGTAGGCGACTTTGTTCCGCGAGTAGTTCAGCGCGCTTCATACGTCAACCCTCCCGTTCCAGTTACGTAACCTCGCGACTGAATTAGCGCGAATTTTATGTGGCGTATGGTAGAACATAACGGCCCAGCTCGCCATTTTCACGAAGTCAGGATACTCCGCTTCGTAAGCTCCTTGACCATTGCGGAACTCCTCGGTCGATACCGTTCGCCAGCCGAACCATTTACGCCTCGTGCGCACTTTTATACAACAATGGCTGCACGGATAAGTCCGTTCGCTAAATGTCACACGGTACGCGGTGCCGTCGGTTGTTACTACATCCGTTTTCATTCCGCCATCCTCCCGTCCCACGCGTTAAACCGCTCGACTGCGGCCTGTTTACGCAACTCCTTAGCAGCGCGCAAATGAGCACGTTCTGCACCGTACGCAAGTCCTGCGTAGTACTCGCTTATGAATCGTTGGGCAAGCGCCACGATGTCCTCGATCTTAACGCGATACTTCGTCCCATCCGGCGCAGTTCCATTCGTAATCACCTCCGTTAACTCGGCGATAAGGGCGGCGATACATACCGCATCCGGAAACGTTGATTCCTGAGTCATTGCGCGCACACTCCCATCAAGGCCGTTTATCCGCACGCCATACGTAGTCTTCGCGCCCGGAATCCGCGCGACTTCGATGTAAGGAAAGCGTTCGAACACCATCCACGCTGCGGAAATGTCTCTACTTGGCCGGAAGTAATCGCGCGAATCTACTGTCATAGAATAATCCGCCTCGATTGCCACGACACGTCCCTCTGCGTCCTGCCATCCGATATATCCGCCACCACCTCCCGGACGCGAGACTCTGCGCCAGCCCATAACTGCGGTTGCAATCCACGCGTCCTTTTCCCGCGCACCTAACTCCGCCCACTTTGCGATGATTTCTTCGCGTCTCATAGGTCTACACCTCCCACGGAATAGTAGGTGGAAACAGGCCGGGAACAATGTACGGCTCCTTACCGTCTTCGCTGTCTTGCACGACCATGAACATATTCTTAATGCGGTGGTGCTTCGGAATCTCCTTGTGAAGCGCGTCGTATCCGTTAAGCCCCTCGGAGATTTCGATTTCCTCACTCGTATAATACTTACCGCTAGGTTTGAAGTACGTTACGCTAACCGTTTTCATTACGCAGCACCTCCCCGTGCGAACGCCGCCATCGCCGCGTACATTTTAACTTGCGCATCCGGTACCGCGAGCACCACGTTATCCGGCAGCAACTCCGCGCCGTGCGGAACGTAGTCCGCGGCAGCTTCCGTCCGCATCTCGTCGAACGCATCCATAATATCCTGGCGCTCGAATCCGTCGACGAAATGCAGTCTACCGAGCGTCATGCGAATGTCCTCGCCCATCATTACGCTCTCAAATATCGCGTCCTTAATTGCCGCCTTTATCTCGTTCATTACGCCGCACCTCCTTTCGTAATGGTAACGTCCGGCCAATACGGAATTTGCGAGTCTAACGCGGCCTCTATCGCAAATGTCTCCGTACGTAGCGCCGCCATAAACTCCGCGATCGACGTCGTGTCCGCGTTGACCGCAGCCTTGAACCGTACGTAATCGAGTGCCGCACGCAGACCCTCCGTATTGACCGGATAATACGCCACGTCGTCCCATACCTCGCGCTTAGCGGGCGGTTCCGCACCTTCAACGGGCTTATATCCGGGTGCCTGCGTAGGGTCTACGATGCGGCGGCGTTTGATGACGAAGTTCTGAGCGTTAGCGTCCGATTGGATTGCGTAGTCTTGCGTGAGCTGTGCGTTTAACATTAGGCTACGCCTCCTTCTTCGTCGTTGATAACTTCGTTGATACCGGGGATTATGGTGCCGAGCGTGTTGAGCGTGAGTCGAATCGCGTTCTGTGTGCGCTTAAACTCTAGCGGATTTCCTCCGATGCGCATTTGCGCGTATCCGGCCTGTTCGCCGAGCCAACCGTAATAATCACGCAGGCTAGCGATTGCTATATCGCGCTCTTCTTCCTCCGTCAGCTCACGTTCATACCCGACAACTAGCGCAGTTAGTAGCGTGTCGAACGAGATTGAGCGTATCCCCCTTGTAGACAGAGGAGTTCCACGACCCTCGCTAACATACACGTCTACGATACGCTCATTACTCAGCGCTGAGCTCCGCAAACCTTCGATTCTGTCCGCAGCCTCGCGCGGAATTATTACCGGTTTAATCGTTGTCATTACGCGTTCACTCCTTCGATTTTTATTCCGAGCGCTTCGAGTACGTGATGGACTCCGCGCACAAAGCCGCCATAAGTATCAAACGGGTCAGCCGCCAAATCTACGTTACTCTCATAAGCCTCGCGTATCTTTTCGTGCGCTTCTTCCTCGTGTGGCGGTCCGTCTGTTCCACGCGTAGCTGCTTCGTATGTCTGCGCAAATATCTCTGCCTTACACGGGCAGCGCTCGCCGGCAACTCCGGTAATAATCCAGTCATCCGCGCTGATTTCGTGGAACCCTTCAAGCGTCTTAATCGCGGGAACTTTGCGGAATGGTAACGGTATGTGCGTTGACTTATCGTGATAGCCGACGAAGCGCCCTCCGATTTCATAACATGCGTAGCCGTCTTCGAGGCCCAAAGTATATTGGACTGCGTCAACAAGTACGGGCTTTTTGCGGAATTTCATAGCGTAACCTCCTCGTATTTTTCATAGCGCTTCTGTACCCACTTAACGCTGCTGTGTATATTCTGGCGTGAGATGCCGAGTTCAGCCGCTGCTTCCGACCTTGTGAGCCCCGCCATTAGTGTACTTATTATCCGGCGTGGGTTCGGCTTGAGCACCGCCAGGAACTCGTCCACCTCTACGCTACTGTAATCGTCGGGCATACCGCGTTCCTCTTCGTCTGGTAGCGCAGTGACTTCGGTAATCCGAACGCAGTGTAGCGCTGTGGTTGCGAGAGTTACTGGTATATCGAGATCCCGCGCCACAACTTCCGCACTCTCTTCGGCGAGACCCGCGTTCCGAATACGCTTGACGACAGCGTACAATCGGCGCGGTATGCGAAGTCCGGTCGATGGTCGGCGCGAGAAAGAGTTAAGAATCTCTCCGTATATGTGCGGAAATGCAAACGCGCCGAAAGGTACGTCAGGATCGTTATAGCGGTCGTATGCGTTGATAAGTCCGACAGTTCCTTCGCTGAGCGCATCCGACCTCGGAGTGCTTGTGGCGTCACACTGTGCGCGGAAATGGCGATACACGATACGTCCGACTAACGTTTGGTTAGCGGTAATGAAGTCAGCGCGTGATAGCGGACCGAGTAACGGGTTATCCGGAAATTTAGCGTTCATATGCGTTGATACCTCCGTGTGTGAAATAGTGCAAATTCAATGCGCGGATTGAGTGATAAGCGTGCGGCGAATAAATAAGTTATTGACATCGCGGATAGCTTGTGTTATTTTATTAAATCTTTTAAAGACTTTAAGATCTTAAAAGCTTTTAAATTACTTATTCACTTACGTTCATAAGTAATTCGGACCGGATAAAGTACAATCCGTCCCGACATATCAGGAAACACGCGGATTAAGCCTTGTATTACACATATCTAACTGCGCGGATTTTAAAATATAAAAGATAAAACGTACCCGATGCGCCTCGCCACCGTCCGTCGCCGCGATTCCCACCGTACCCGTCGCGTGCCTTCCGTCATTTCTCCGTAAAATCACCGTTGATTTAGGCGTTTAGATAGCGTGAGGGTAGACTTATCACTCCCGGACATCTAAGGCGCTAATTTCACGGTGATTTTACGGTGAGGCGTAAGGGAGCGATAATTGAACGGAATTGATTAGCGGTGGTGGATTCGTTTGTGTTAAATAGTGCAAAAACGCGATTAAGCCAACTATCCGTAAGTGTATAATAATGCAAATGAAATCCGCTAAACTATCCGTATATTACCGCCAGCGCCCGATACTTTTATGTCAATCGTAATCTCCGACTGTTCTCGTTGAAGTCGCGTGTAGTTAAGAAGAAGTGTGTACGCGCACTTGACTACGTTGGCGCGCATGACCGGCGCACCCTTTTCGAATCTACGCAGGGTGCTTGCGCTCAGTCCAATTTCCTGCGCCGCCTTATCGACCGATATCCCCAGAGCTACACGTTGTTGTTCAAACTCCGCACCAGTTTTCCGCCATCTCTTAGCGGAGTACTCTACGTACTCCTCGCGTGTTTCGAAATACATTTCTCCGTCAACTTCGTACATAACCATCGCTCCTTTACGATTTATGATGCTAACACAATATCTTCCGTTGGATGACTGCCCGTCACACCCAATGCAGAGAGTTCGCGATCGAGAGTTAAGTCTCCGAAGTCCACGCGGATAGGAAACGGAATTCCAACGGCTTCGCGCCACATTTCGAGTGACGGTCGTTTGTAACCGTAGCGTAGATTGTCCGCTTTAACTTCGATAACTGTGCGCTTATTGGCGAAGCACCAGTATGTGAAGTCGCGGAATTCTTCCGGAGTGAGTCCGTTCTGATGCGCTAGTTTGGCGACTAGTACATCGAACGAGGACTGCGATAGTTCAAAGCGTTGCCCGTTCGCTTCGAACCATTCGAAAGGATTATCGTCAGACTTAGATAAATTCAACGTTCCGTGCATCGGATAAATATTTCCACTGTATGTCCCGCCGTGACCAACCCCTATTGGTAACCAGTGTTCCATGTGTATATTACTAGGAGCCCCAGTCAGTGCACATCGTCGCCTCGTTACCTCAAGAGTCGTTTCCCACCCACTCCAACTTAGAGATTCTGGGAGACTCGCCTTCGCAGTTCGCCTTCTAGCATCTCTCGCTCTTATTTTAGTTTTGTTTTGAGACGCCCACCGACTATTTCTAATCTTATTTAACTCCGGATTATCCTCTACCCATTTTCGGGAGTATTGCCGAGAAGCATCCGCCGTTGCTTCGTAATAATTCCGCCTGTACTCGGGGTTCCTTTCTTTATGCGCGAGCTTGTATTCGTGCTCACACTCTTTACAATGCGGACGCCTTCCGTCTGATTTCCTCTTGTCTGCGCCGTAATTCGTCAGAGGCTTCGGCTCCCCACCGCACTTCGTACACACCTTACCGTCAACCTCTATTGTAGTCCCATCCGGACCGATTACCGCTACTTTAACAATCTCTACTCGATAACCTCGCGCCATTATACGGTCAGCTCCTTTCGCCTTACAATGTATATAGGGACGGAAACTCGCGGGATTGGGACATTCCGCTAATAATAATTTGCGACTCCCTTCCGCTTACACTAATAAAGCCGACGTCCGATTTAATGCCGCACACTTTTGCGTAAAATAATTACTGCGCCTTATATACACTTCAACGCAGACGGGTCACTCTCCGCACACTTTTACGCAAAATAAAAAAACGCCGACCTCCGAAGAGATCGACGTTATGTCTAGCGTAGTATTTTCCGTGACTTTCCGCTATTTCCGATAACAGCGTTTAACGCGGAGTATTCATCGTGGTTATTCTTAACTGCGGCGTCCGATAGGTGCGTATAGTGGTTCGTCATCTTAGCGCTTGAGTGTCCGAGTATCATCTGTAAGTGTCGCGCTGAACCCCCGCCCTCTAAGAACAATGTGGCGCCCGAATGCCGCATTAAGTGCGGGTACGTCCGTTTGTCGAGTCCTGCTATTTCCGCGTATTCTTTAAGACTGCGCCCGAAACGTCCTGGAGTCAGCGGGTTACCCTGCGTAGTGAGGAATAAATAATCGCTATTAAACTCCTCCGTTTCTTTATTTAACTCGCGTATTAGTTTGAGCGTCCGTTTAGTAAGAGGCACAACGCGGGCCTTACGAGTTTTCACGATCTCCCGCCGCAAGATCAACGCTCCTGACTGCATGTCCACATCTTCCTTACGCAAAGTCATTGCTTCATTGATACGCAACATCCCGTCGATTAAAACGTTAAGAACTACGTAGTCACGGAACCCTCGGTAGCGGCGTTGGTCGGGCGCTTTAAGGAGGCGAGAGAGCTCGTCCACCGTTAGTACTTTAATCTCGCGTCCTACGTCCGCCAGTGGCTTTACTCTATAGAACGGATCATGCTCGATCAAACCGTCTTCCAGGAGAAATCTAAACATTGCTTTCAACATCTTGAGTCGGGTATTCACGGACTTAGGTAAAAGCCCCACAACCTTTTTGTAATTCGGCATCTTACTTTTATCATTAAACTGCTGTTTTTCATCACGTAACCATATGACATATGCACGCCCCAATTCCGTCGTAATATACGCCAGCTCGCGAGGTACCCCATGCACGTCGAGGTACTCGCAGAATGCGGCGTAATTGTGAACGTATGATTTTAACGTATCCGGCGCCCTTCCAACGGCCACTCCCGCTTGATAATATGCGTGGAATAGATCATCGAGCGACTCAGACGTCTCCCGTGCGCTTCTTAATGTTTTCTTCGGCTTACCCTTCGTTTTATTCACGTATACACCTCCGCTTATTCCAGAACGATAGCGGGTGCAGCGCCGTATCACAAACGCAGTAGTCAGCGGACAGTCAACGTACAGGAAGCGTGTAGCTACGCGGTTTACATACGTAATTACTCCGGAATTCTCTTACGTCGCGGTTACGGATCGTCCCTTCATAAAGGCGGACAAACGCCATCCGTCCCATACTTTTATCACGCTGAATATTGTATACGATGCCTGACACCGCCCCCTCCACATTCCCACCAGCGCGGGGAAAATACTCAACCATCGCATCCAGCAAGGCAGTAATCCCAAGCCCCTTGGCGGCGACGCCATAAACCATCGGAAAAAAGCGGCCTGATGAGGAGGCTGTTTTCATATATTTTTTCCATTCAGCCAAATCAATAGTGCTACCTGACATATACTTCTCCAACAGCTCTTCGTCCCGTTCCGCTAACGCCTCTAATAATTCTGTTCGTGCGCTAGCATCAGCTTCGTTCTCCCATAAATCTCTTGCTCCTATGTACCCCTTCTCTTTGCCGATGGGTTGCTGAACTGGAAGGATATCACTAGACAAATAATTTCGCACTTCTGCCAGCACAGCTTCAGGGTTAGCGCCTACGCGATCCATTTTGTTCACAAAAATAAGCGTGGGGATTCCCAGCTTCCGCAGCGCGTTCCAGATCATCTCACTTTGGGCCTGCACACCCTCCACGGCTGAAAGAATAAGCACCGCACAATCCATCACCCGCAAAGACCGCTCAACTTCGGACAGAAAATCGACGTGCCCCGGGGTATCGACCAGATTAATATGCACACCTTTCCAAGCAAAAGAAGCCAATGCCGCCCGTACGGATATCCCCCGCTGCCGCTCCACATCCATTGAATCCGTCAATGCCGTCCCAGTGTCTACGCTACCAAGCGCGCGAATGCGACCGCTTTCATACAAAATATGCTCCGTTGTTGTCGTCTTCCCGGCGTCCACATGGGCAAATATCCCCACATTAATCCGTTCTGCTCCCTGCTGCTGAATCATCTATAGTTCCCCTATCATGAGCTAGATTTATCTGAATTTATATTATTTACATCCTTATATCCCATAGTAATATATCCACCCACGTTGTTCCACCCTCCAGTTCAATTGGTTAGATTCAGCTATGCCGGGTATGTAATTACTAATAAGAAATCTAACGCCGAGGAGGAAATTCATCATGACAGATAAACGTTTGCAGGATAAAGTTGCAGTGGTTACAGGTGCTGGTTCCGGTATTGGAAAAGCTACAGCCATAAGGTTTGCCCAACACGGAGCTAAGGTATATATGCTTGACCGCACTCCCGAGGATTCCTATGAAACTAAACGTGAGATTGAATCTATTGGCGGTACAGCAACAGTAATTGAATGCGATGTCTCCAATCCAGGTCTGGTCGAAGAAAGTATTCGTAAGGTTGGGGAGGCGGCCGAGAAGATTGATATTGTTTTTGCCAATGCTGGCATTAATGGTACATGGTCTCCAATCGAAACACTAGAAATCGAAGATTGGGACCAGACACTGGATACCAACCTACGCAGCACCTTTGCCACAGTAAAATATGCCATCCCCCATATGAAAGAAAATGGCGGCAGCATCATTATCACCAGCTCCATTAACGGCAACCGAGTATTCTCGAACATTGGCGCTTCCGCTTACTCATCTTCCAAGGCAGGACAAGTTGCTTTTATGAAAATGGCTGCACTAGAGCTGGCGCAATACGGCATCCGTGTAAATGCAATCTGTCCTGGATCAATCGATACACAAATTGGAGATAATACGTATAAAAGCGATGATCTTCAAAAAGTGAAGATTCCTGTGGAATTTCCGGAAGGTAATCATCCGCTGGAAAATGCACCGGGTAAGCCTGAGCAGGTTGCCAATCTGGTATTATTTCTCGCATCGGATGAATCTTTTCATGTTACGGGAACTGAGATTTATGTAGATGGTGCCGAGTCACTCCTGCGCGGATAAGTTTTTACTCGAATCGTTATAATATTTTAAAATCTATGCAACATTTTGGTCTAATCTACCATCTAAGAGTATGGAGGTGACGCAAATGAAAAAACCATTATTCATAAATAACGCTAAAAAAATGACTATAGCCTGCGGCATTTTGGCAGCGAGTGTGTCTTTTGGGGCATCCGCTTTTGCTTTTTCAGATTTGAAAGGTGATCCTGCGGAAGCAAAAATCAACTCTTTGCATAAAGAGGGGATTATAAACGGAGTAGACAAAGATAAGTTTGCCCCTAAATCTAAGGTAAGCTTTGCGCAAGGGATACAATTCATCGTTGGGGGTCTGAATCTGACTCCGCAACCAGCGGTAGGTAGTAATTCTTCCAAAGCCAGTGATTATTTCGATAAAGTAAACGACAAAGCCTGGTATGCTTCGGCTTTCCTGACTGCCAAGCAAAATGGTCTTTCACTCGACCGGACAGTGGATCCTAACGGAACCATCACCCGTGCTCAGTTCGCTCACTTATTGACGCAAGCGCTGCAAAGTAAAGGTAACTTCCCTGTTACGCTGATGTATGTAGACATTAAGGATGGCGATAAACTCTCTACGGAGGTTATAAATAGTCTCCAGATCCTGCTGAATACACATATTGCCACACTCGATAAGAACGGTAATTTCCGGCCAAATGATGCTATTACCCGCTCTGAAGCAGCCGCTCTCATCTATGATGCAGCCGCTTTTGCTAAACGTGTAATTGTATCTAATGGCAGTCCCACTACTCCCACCTACGAAACAGAGGTTACGTTGACCAAAGCGGGTGAAGGCGTAAATAAAGCCACACTTACCGTTAATAATCTGCCTAACCCCGGGTATGGGCTGGTGATTGAGCGAATCGAATTTGGTAAAGACAATACGGCTGTGATTTACTTTAACGTGACTGCTCCTGAACCAGGGAAAATGTACGCGCAGGTGATCACAAAAGCATCTGTTGCCACTTATCTGCCAGATGGATACAAAGCTGTCGCTCAACCTGTAACAGGCTCTGCTTCTTATTCGTCTTCTAGCGCGGCACAATAATATAAATTCAACTTGAAGGTTTTAGAGTTAAGAGTCCGACGCAGCTGCGGTGTATATTTGGACTTCCAGCTGCCGTTTATGACGGCTGAGATACGGAGAAGGGATGCCTCAAAAGCCATCATATGGCTGCTGAAGCATCCCTTATTTGTTGTTTGTTGTTCCTTCCCCCTTTATCCCAACTCCGAACTCTGATTGATTAAGTAACGCCGCTATCGGACTCAGATGACCTTAACACAGCTGTTTCTTGTCTAGTTCTCTCTGAGTTCTCTCTGAGTTCTTTCAAACTTACAAAATTGACTGCGTTTTGGGTGAACCCGGCATCCCCTTGTTGTGCTTGAGAAAAACAGAAAAACCGCAAAAACCCTTGATTATACAAGGATTTCACAACCCGCTAGTGACCGAATTACATGCCCGATTCAGGTTCGTGTGGCAGCAATATCGTGGAGGTTCGAGTCCTCTCGACCGCATCATTTACAATCATAGATCTATCAACTGCTTCAAGCGCAATTAACGGATCTTTTTGTTTTATATGTACAAGCACAGGAGTAAGTGAAAATCGGTTTGACAAAATACTGATTTAGATATATTGTGGATACACTAAGTCTATTATTTATCCTAATTATAGATATAATGGATCTATAATATATTTTATTAATCTTGAAAGGATGATTCATAATGGCAGTTCTCCATGCGGAAGATGCTACTTTTGCACAACTCATTCAATCGAAAGGAATAACTGTAGTCAACTTCTGGGCGCCCTGGTGCGGACCGTGCCGGATGTTTGCACCTGTGCTGGAAGAGTTTGAGCGGGAGTCGGATGCTACAATAACTGTAGTGAAGGTCAATGTGGATGACGACCCGGAGACGACTGGAAAATACCACGTGATGAGTATACCGGCCACACTCATATTCAAGGATGGACAACTACGGCAACAAGAGGTGGGGATGTTATCCATACATGCCTTGCAGCAGCTCGTTGCATCCCAATAATACCTCTGAAAGCGGTGAAGACAGCTTGACTAATAAACCCAGCATTATTGTAGCCTCTCTGGTGGTTGCCAATTTTCTAGCCCAATTAATGCAAACGATGTTAAATACGGCGTTGCCGCGTGTCATGCAGGATCTTGCCATTCATGAGAATCAAGCGCAGTGGCTGATTACGGTGTACTACCTGATGATAGGTATAACTGTTCCTGTTGCTGGATTTTTGATCGGAAAGTTTACTACGAGGGCCTTGTTCATGGCCTCTGTCGGAGCGTTCACAGCAGGAACACTGATTGCCGGGATCGCCTGGAGTTTCCCCCTAGTCCTGACGGGGCGTTTGGTTCAAGGCATCGGTGCGGGTCTTCTGTTCCCTCTGTTTCAGACGACGATACTCAGAGTCTTCCCGAAGGAGAAAATCGGTGCAGCGATGGGAGTAGTCGGTTTGGTTCTGGGGTTGGCTCCTGCACTTGGGCCTACTCTGTCTGGGTTCGTGGTTCAGAATCATTCATGGAGACTGTTGTTTTATGCTGTGGCTCCGCTCGCAGCCGCCAATTTATTCTTAGCGCATTTCACGCTGCGGAACGTGGGAGAGACTCATCAGACCAAGCTCGACACCAGGTCCATTATCTACTCTTCACTCGGATTCGCTGGTATATTATATGGTTTTAGCATTGTCGGGGAAGAAAAGGGAAATCCTGTTGTCGCAGGGATCATCCTTCTGGCCGGATTCCTGATCGTGGCGCTGTTTATTAAAAGACAGCTCAAGCTCACGGCACCTTTGCTCGATTTCAAGCTGTTTCGGCACCGCTCCTTTACCCGTTCTTCTATTGTGGGGGTGATCTTATTTGCGGTGATGGTGGGAGTTGAACTCCTTCTTCCTCTGTATGCACAGACGATAAGAGGCTTAACACCAAGGGAGTCCGGGCTTATGTTGTTGCCAGGTGCACTGCTGATTGGTGTCTCCGGTCTGATCTCAGGCAGACTATATGACCGGTTTGGGGTTAGCCGCGTAACCCAGGGAGGATTTCTGCTCATTCTGATCATGGCAGCGGCTCTTTTCCTCACGTTATCAACTGAGACGTCCTTTAATCTACTGGTTATAATGTATGCCCTGCTTATGTTTGGAGTAGGGGCAGTTATGGCTCCAATTACGGCCTATGCCATGGCAAGTATCCCCAACACCATGGTTGCACATGCTTCTCCAATGACAATCACGCTGCGCTCGCTCAGCGGTTCAATAGGAGGCGCCTTGCTTGTAACGATAATGACTTCTACTGCGAGTGCCAGTTCCTTATCCTTTCCATTGGATATGCTCAAAGGGGTCCACATTGCATTCTGGACGTTGACGGCTTTTGCCGGATTAGGATTATACTTGTCTTTTCATCTGCAAGAAGCGAGAAAGCTTAAACCTGCTAATATTTAATTTCTTAATCTATCCTGTATTACCCGGCAGAATCCTCTGCCGGTTTTTTTGGTGTGGCTTCCGGTGCAGGGGGAAATTCCTGAAGCGCACTTGAGACTCCATGCTTAAAGCATATTTCCCGAAAAAAAGCTGTACTGATTATAATTTTTGCCCCACTTTTACAGAGGAGGCCCCACCAGGGTCTGACACATATTTAAGCAGGGGTGGGACGTCTTTGGTAATTCCCCATAGATCGTCTCATAATCCAACTTGTTGTTAGCTATCGGACTCCATCGTCGCTATTGTCTCAAAAAGCACCCAATATGAACCTATTTCTAACGAATAGCTGCACTGGGGTCCGAACTGTGCTCCAATCGCTAAAAACATACGAATAGCGTCATCTGGGTCCTCAAGCTAACTCAGGCTCAGAAATGCTGATTACTTGGCAGTGATGAACATCAAACTTCGAGCGATTAGATCATATTTTGTGTGCATGAAGCTACTTGACGGTAATGAACATCAAACTTCGAGCAATTAGATCATATTTGAGTGCATGAGGCTATTTGATGGTGATGAACATCAAACTTCGAGCGATTAGATCATATTTACACAGACGCAGCAGCTATCGGACTCAGATGACCTTATACGCAAAAATATGCCACTTTTACGATGCTATCGGACTCCATAGTCGCTATTGGCACCAAAAGCACCATAAATATTCCTTTTTCTATTGAATAGCTGCACTGGAGTCCGAAACTGTGCTCCAATCGCTAGAAACACGCGAATAGCGTCATCTGGGTCCGTAAGGATCAGCGTGTATCAACGGATATGAAAATCCGCTGAAGCAGGTAGCCAAAAACAAAATACAGGTCAGCGATGCTCCAATGTTTGCGTTATGCGAACGCAGCAGATGGGTGTGCAGAAGATAGGTGTGTAGTAGATAGGTGCACAGCAGTTAGGTGCACAGCAGTTAGGTGTCCAGCAGTTAGGTGTGCAGCAGTTAGGTGCACAGCAGTTAGGTGCACAGCAGTTAGGTGTGCACCAGTTAGGTATGCAGCAGTTAGGTGTGCACCAGTTAGGTGTGCAGCAGTTAGGTGTGCACCAGTTAGGTGTGCACCAGTTAGGTATGCAGCAGTTAGGTGTGCACCAGTTAGGTGTGCAACAGTTAGGTGTGCACCAGTTAGGTGTGCAACAGTTAGGTGTGCACCAGTTAGGTATGCAGCAGTTAGGTGTGCACCAGTTAGGTGTGCAACAGATGGGGCTACAGCGGATAGGAATGCAGCTACTATCGGACCCAGTTGACCTTATTCGTTGCATAATCGCACATTTGGACTACTAAAGGACTCCATCGTCGCTATTGGCTCAAAAAGCACCATAGATATGCCTTTTTCTGATGAATAGCTGCACTGGAGTCCGAAACTGTACTCTAATCGCTAAAAAAACGCGAATAGCGTCATCTAGGTCCGTAAGGATCAGCGTATGCCAACGGATGTGAATAATCAGTTGAAGCAGGCAAACAGCGTCCATATTAGCGTCATCTGAGTCCGTAAGCTAAGGCGTCCATTGATCATGAATAATGCCGACTAATGCATGGTCTTCTCCGATCTTCTCAAAAACTAGACGCAGGCTGCGCCAATCCATTCCCTCGACAGAAGGATCGATACCAGCAATATGATATTCAACGAAATCATATTGCTCCTTTGGATACACTTCGTTTAAGTTGTTGATCGTCGTCCCTTGTCCAAGCCCCTTGTTCACAGCAATTTCGGCCTTCTGAATGAAGTCCGCATCGTAGACAAACCGCTTGTAGTAATCTGCGAATGTAAGCTCGATTAAATCACCGGAGCCAGCAAATGTTCGCCAGACTCTTTTGGTAGAGTCATTCATTAATCCTTCTACTTCCTCCTGGGTGAATACAAGATCATTTTTTGTATCCACGTATGCATATGGAGAGAAGCGTAGCCCTTTATCCCGATGTACCCACGCCGCTAATTGCTTCATATCCTTATTCTTAATGGAGTTCATTACCGTAGACGCCGCTTCCTCAACTAATGGCGGCAATCCCTCTAGATCCTGCGGCTGCCCCGTACTTGATGTCTTCGTCTCCTGTGGTAGTTCCGTCTCCTGTGGTGGTTGTGTAGTAGCCGCTGGCTGTGCAGTTTGTGTGTGCTCTGGTGTCTGCTTTGGCGTCTGCACTGGTGCCTGCTCTTGTGACTGCTCAGGCGTCTGCTTCGGCTCCGTCCCTGCTTCTGGCGTTCCGCTACATGCTGTAAGCCATAACATTGCTGCTATCAGCGCCAGCCCACCGATTTTTTTTGCGAAGTACATAATATCCCTCCTTAGCTTCGATCCTTCACTCTTTAGACTGATTTGAACAAATGAAGGTTGCAAGCTTATACTAAAACTATCAATCATAAAACTCTTATGAGAGGGCGGGGTTACCATTCATTTAACAGAAAAACTTAAAAGCCTTCCCCTAACTCCCGGCGTTTATCTCATGAAGGATAATCTCGGTCATATTATATATGTTGGCAAGGCAAAACAGTTAAAACGGAGAGTCCAATCTTATTTTCAAAACTCAAAATCTCATTCCCCAAAGGTTAAGCAGCTTGTAAGAAATATTAAAGATCTGGAAATCATCCTTACGGATACCGAATTCGAAGCCTTTATGCTGGAATGCAAATTAATTAAAGAGATCAAACCCATGTACAATAAAAAAATGAAAAATCCGCAGGCTTATACCTATATCGTAATAGGAGCGAATGAAAAAATACGTTCGTTAGAGATTACGTATGATCCTGCGGTCAAAGAAGGCACTCAGGTTTTGGGTCCCTATACAAGCAGAAGCACGGTGGAACGGGCAGTGCAAGGCATTAAAGAAAGCTCAAAAATCCTTTGCAGCAACCCTAGCTTTAAAAATTCCCTATGCCTAAACCATTCGCTTGGCCTATGCATAGGGATGTGTGCAGGCGGAGATGCCGCTGTTCAATATAATAAAATTATTGATCGGGTCATTGGCTTACTAAACGGCTCAGATTCCAGCATCCTCGAGGAAATGGAGCAGCGGATGGCAGTGGCCGCGGAGCACTATGACTTCGAAACCGCTGCCAAATACAGGGATTATATTGGAGCTGTCAGCTTCCTGATTCACAAAGAGAAGGTCATCGAATTCGCACAGGAGAATCAGAATATTGCAGTTCTTGAGGCCATGAATGAACAGACGCTTAAACTCATTCTGCTCAAGGGCAACCGTATCCTGTCCCATACCAAGCTACAATATGATCAACCGGATATCACCCACCTGCAAGCGGCAATAAAGTCAGCGATTATGAACACCTTTCAGAGTGAACCCAATCAGACCCCGGCAGCGATCGGGCGCCATGAAATTGACGAAGCACAAATAATATACAGCTATTTAAAAAGCAGCTCCTGCAGCTACATCATCATTCAAGAGGATTGGCTTGCAGCTGAGCAACGTTCCAATATGGAGGCTTCGGTAAATGAGCTGTTGCAGATTTTTTTAAATGCGCTTCCCTCTCATTCCTATAATTAAAAGGTACGGGTTGTAACAGCGGTGAATGTTTGGACTTCCGGCTGATTATAGTAAACGGCGGCCTGCCTTTGCAGGCTGCATTTTTCGGTTTTGCTTCTTCAACAATCTTTTATAGCGTTTTTGAGTGTAAAGCACCTCACCCGCCTCCATTACCGTTTCCTTCGCCTCATTAACAACCAGCTTAGTTTCCTCCACACATTCCTTCATACGATTGATCTCCGATTTGAATCCCTCAGATCTGTCCTTCGCCTGCTCCAACGTGATCTGAATGTTTCCCTTCATATCATCTATAGGTTCTTTCAACCCCTCTACTGATTGCTTTACTCCGTCAAGGGATTGCTTCAGGCCATTCACACTATTTTTTAATTCTTTCAATGGATTTCCCACATCTATCTCCTCCTAGTAATAAGCCATTAGTTCAACTGTTACTCTAAACTTACCCAAAGAGTGCACGTCCTTCACTCCTATAATGACAAAAAGGGTTCCAGCTGAAAATAATCAACAAGAAGCCAGTCCCCAATAATGGAGACTGGCTTCTTGTTGTCGTTCTTTGAGGATCACTGCGGTCTGTCTACTTTACGCTTCCCGCCTCAACATGCGGCGGACGCATCGTCAAGCTGACCCGGCCCTTCTTCAGGTCAACCCCCATCACCCAGACGGTAACATTGTCTCCTACGGAGACAACGTCCATCGGGTGCTTCACAAAGCTGCCGCTGAGCTGGGAAATATGCACCAGCCCATCGTTTTTGATGCCGATATCGACGAATGCGCCGAAATCGATAACGTTGCGGACGGTTCCCTGCATTTCCATGCCAGGAACCAGGTCCTCGATCTTCAGCACATCGGTGCGGAAGATCGGCAACGGCAGCTCCTCGCGCGGATCGCGGCCCGGACGCTGCAAGCTCTCCAGGATGTCGCGCAGCGTAGGCACGCCGACATCCAGCTTCACAGCCAGCTCCTCGGCATTTTGCACCTCAAGCTGTGAGGCCACTTCTTTGCTGCCAAGCTTATTCACATCGAGGCTTAGCTCACGGAACAAACGATCCACCACCGGATAGGACTCGGGGTGAATAGGCGTGCGGTCCAAGGTGTTGTCTCCACCCGGAATCCGCAGGAAGCCGATACATTGCTCATAGGACTTGGCACCTAGACGAGGTACCTTTTGCAGCTGCTTCCGAGTCGTGAACTTGCCGTTCTCTTCGCGGAATTTAACGATATTCTTAGCAATCGTTCCATTAACCCCTGCTACATAAGAGAGCAAGGCAGGAGATGCCGTATTGACATCTACGCCAACATGGTTAACCGCCGATTCCACGACGGCTTTAAGACTCTCCTCCAGATGCTTTTGGGAGACGTCATGCTGGTACTGTCCCACACCTATAGCTTTCGGATCGATCTTCACCAGCTCCGCCAGCGGGTCTTGCACACGGCGGGCGATAGAAGCCGCGCTGCGCTCCGCTACATCCAGATCCGGGAATTCCTCCTGCGCCAGCTTGGAAGCAGAATAGACACTCGCTCCCGCTTCATTAACGATCAGGTACGCCAGCTCTGGATTGCCAATCTCGGCAATCACTTCTGCCGTAAACTGCTCCGTTTCACGCGAGCCTGTGCCATTGCCGATTACGATGAGCTGAATGCCGTACTTAGCAATCAACTCTTTGAACTTAGCAGCAGCTTCGCGCTTCTTGTTATTCGGCGGCGTCGGATAGGTCACGGCTACCTCTAGCAGCTTACCAGTATCGTCTACAACGGCTAGCTTACATCCAGTACGGTATGCAGGGTCAACCCCCAGAACACAACGCCCCTTGACTGGCGGTTGCAGCAGCAGGCTACGTAGATTGCCAGAGAAGATCGAAATCGCCTGGTTCTCCCCACGTTCGGTCATCTCTCCACGAACTTCGCGCTCTACTGAAGGAGCAATCAAACGTTTGTAGGCATCCTCAGTCACTGCTTCCAGCAGTTCCTTCACCGGGGATGGCCCTTTAATAATTTTCCGTGCAATATAGGCATGAATTTTATCAGTGACGACCTCAATGCCTACCTTTAATATATTTTCACGCTCACCACGGTTAATTGCTAGGATGCGGTGAGGTGGCATTTTGTGTACAGGTTCACGGTAACTATAATAATTTTCGTATACGGATTCTTGTTCTGCATCCTTTGCTTCAGACACAAGAATACCTTGACTTGCTGTATACTGGCGAACCCAAGAGCGGATCGCAGGATCATCTGCTATGTTCTCGGCAATGATGTCCAGTGCGCCTTGCAGCGCTTGGTCTGCGCTCTCTACTCCCTTTTCCACATCAATATATTTCGATGCTTCAGTCTGCGGGTCCCCTTGTCTTTGCTGCTCCAAGATCCAGTTAGCCAGCGGCTCAAGTCCTTTTTCCTTCGCAACACTAGCCCGCGTCTTACGCTTTTGCTTGAAGGGACGATACAAGTCCTCTACTTCCTGAAGCTTGACCGCATTGATAATTTGCTCATGAAGCTCCTTGGTCAGCTTGCCCTGCTCTTCAATATTGCGTATAACGTCTTTTTTACGTTCGCCTAGATTGCGAAGATAACCCAGCCGTTCTTCAATATCACGAAGCGCATTCTCGTCCAGCTCACCCGTCATTTCCTTCCGATATCTGGCGATAAACGGAATGGTATTTCCCTCATCCAGCAGTCCTACCGTAGTGCGTACCTGTTTCAGACTAATGTTCAATTCCTTGGCAATCGCTATGGTTATCAATTCCTGCTCCCGCTGTGCGTTTGCCTCATCCGTAATGACTTCCGTATTGCTGTTATCTACCGCCATTAGTATCCCTCTTCCCGTACACAATCTGCTTATACATATCTTGATCTCATAATTAAAATAGTATCACAGATTCGGCTCTGCACCAAAGACCAGCCCGAATAGCGCGCTTTGTACTGAACCGCTGTGCGATAAAGCGAGGCATGGTAGAGTGGTCAGAGCCCGGATTCGGCGATTACGCCCGCTGTCCCATTCCCCGTTTGCCGGAACTCAGTGACAATACAAAACACAAAGCCAGAACGAGCGCGGCTGCCCCATATGGGAAGTTAATACTAAGATCAAACAAATACCCTGCGACGATAGGCCCAGCAATATTTCCGAGACTTGTATAAGCTGAGTTCATTCCCGCTACGAAACCTTGCTGCGATTCTCCGGCCATCTTGGAAAGCTGTGTGCCTACTGCTGGACGCAGAATATCCATTGCAAAGAACACAATAAAGGTAACCGTAATAATCGCCCAAAAGCCGCTTACAAACAAGGTCAGCAGAATAAACAATGATGAGACTATAAGACAAGTGGAGATCACCTTGTTCTCCCCGAATTTATTCAAGATCCAGCCAAACGCGGACACCTGCACCACCGCACCTGCAATAGAACCAAAGGTAATTACAAAAGCGATATCCTTAGGCGTAAAGCCAAATTTATGGTCCACGAACAATCCGAACACCGTTTCATAATTAGCCAGCCCAAAAGCCATGACAAATACAATAATTAAGCCGAAAAAATACGGTTCGCGATAAGAACGCATCAGCTGCGTCAAGAAGCTTTCCTGATTATTTTTTGATAACGTCGCTTCCTTACGTTTCTCTTCAGACAGAGACTCAGGCAAAATTAAAACTGTAATTAGAGCTGCAACTCCAGCTGCACCCGCTGCACAGAAAAAGGGTACCCGCATTCCAAGCTCAGCAAGATAACCGCCAATCCCAGGACCAATAATAAAGCCGGTGGTAATGGCTGCATTAATTAGCCCCATTCCTTTAGCTCTCTCTTCAAAAGAAGTCGTGTCCGCTACATAAGCCATAACTGCCGGCATAATTAAAGCAGCTCCTGCACCACCAAGCAATCTCGAAACGAACAAGAGCCAGGGTACATTGGCCAGACCAAAAATCAGCTCCGATATCGCAAACACGATCAAACCTGCTACAATCACCTTTTTTCTACCGATTCTGTCGGATAATCTGCCGGCAAATGGCGATATTAATAATTGGGCAAGCGAGAAGGAGGCGACCAAGAGACCGACAGTACTTCCGCTGATCCCAAGCTCATTCATGTAGGTTGGCATTATTGGGACTACTAGCCCAATTCCAGTAAAAGCCAGAAAAATATTAAGCATAACAAGCAGCATAGCGCCTCTGTTTCTAAGTAACAATGACATTGTATTAACCCTCCGTGTGTTTAAAGCCAAAACTTCGAATATTATGCATGTTAAGACCGACCATCCGGTCTAAATAATAGTAAAAAAATAACCCTTCCTATTCCGGTGCCTTTGAGAAGCTTCAGCCTTCATGTTCCTGAATGTAAAGCTTCTTTTCATGCCCCTCGTTATCTTACCCCGTACGGATCCCTTGTAATAATAAATTTACTGCTTCCCGGTAATATTTTTTTATATCCTCCTGGGTCTTCTCATGAATCGAGAATTCAGAAACTCTTCCAATCCCTTCAAGCATGCCACTCACGATGATTACATAGTTCTCTAAGTCGCCTTTTACCAAATATCCCGTTTCAATACCTTCCTTCAAAAGATCACGACAAGCATGTGAGGCTGCTTCATAAAGAAGTGAAAGCCGCTTGCTAATCTCTTCCGGGTGGCATCTGCTTCTGGAGAATTCCTCGAGCGCATGAATCAATGGATTCTGAAAATCATTTGCGTAGTGTTCGGCTAACGCATAAAATCGTTCTTCGATCCCTACAATTTCCTGTTTCTTATCATCCCACGCTTGCAGCCACTCTAACGTATCCACTTCCACTACAAATAGAAAAAGCTCATCCTTGCTCGGAAAATGGTGATACAGACTGCCTTTACTGACATTCGAGGCTACACAAACTTCATTCATAGTTACGGCAGCATAACCCTTCTGTACAAACAGCTGCGTGGCCTTGCGCACAATTCTTTTTTTAGTTTCTTCTCCGTCTGAGCGTCCTTTGATTCTAAGCACCTCCTAAACCGACCGTACGGTCTAATAATATCAGATCATTTTCAAAAAGTGAAGACCTAACGATTCTTTATTTACTATACGCAAAAACGCACATTAAAAGACGCCCGGATTCGTACCCGAGCGCCAATCTCATGAGTTATCTATAACCTAGGGTGATTAAAAATCAATCAGACCAAGGCTGATTTGCAGCGATTCATCCACCTTTTTCATCGTTTCATCATCAAGGTGGGTGATCTTGTCAGTTAAGCGTTGTTTGTCAATCGTCCTAACCTGTTCCAGCAAAATAACAGAATCTCTGTCAAAGCCATGAGCAGCTGCGTCAATTTCCACATGTGTAGGTAACTTAGCCTTCTGGATTTGGGCTGTGATTGCAGCCACAATTACCGTCGGGCTAAAGCGATTGCCAATATCGTTCTGGATGACCAGAACTGGCCTTACTCCGCCTTGTTCAGAACCTACAACCGGCGAAAGATCAGCAAAAAAAACATCGCCACGTTTAACGATCAATGTCTACACCCCGCTTACTAAGCGGCCAAGAGTGCTGTCTGCATCTTCCTCCGCGAGGAAAGCCTCGCATGCCATGGTCAAGTTGATCTTAGCCATTTCCATGTAGCCGCGCTGCATGGACTCCCGGATGGAACGTTTCCTCCGTTCGCTCAAGTACAGCTTCATGGCCTGCCTAATCAATTCACTCCGGTTGGAATTCTCCAATTGAACAATTCCGTCCACTTCCTGCAAGAGATGATCGGGCAAGCTGATCATGATTCTTTTGGTGTTCTGCAAATTAGCCACCTTCTCTTCCACCCCCACAAACCTTCTGCCCTTGTGTTCCAGTGTTACAATATACAAGGAATTTTATACAAGGAATATATGCCGCCAGTATATCAAGTATGCTGCATCCCATTATAAACTAGAAATGGTGGTTCGTATAGGCTTTTAGTCACATCTCCTAATACGATACAATTCCTTCTATTTTCTCCCTTGTATAACATCACTGTCAAGAACTTTCAGTTTGTGAGCAGAGCATTTACTAATTTAGGAAGTGTGCCTTCACTTATATAAACGCGGGGCACCCGATGAGCCAACATGCAGATAACCTCGTAGTGAATTGTTCCAAGCTGGAGAGCCAACTCGTCTGCCGTGATCATCACGTCAGCTTGACGGCCGATGAGAACAACTTCTTCGCCTGCTTTAATTTGTTCCGCTTCTGCAGCGAAAGATTTGAGTGATACCATACACTGATCCATGCAGATTGTTCCGACGACAGGAACGCGGCGTCCACGTATTAGCACCTCCGCTTTGCCAGTTAGCATGCGGGAATATCCATCTGCGTACCCCACAGGTAGCGTTGCAATAATCTCCTCGCTCTCTGTGATGTACCTAGTGCCGTAACTGACGCCCCAACCGGCAGGCAGGCTTTTGACATATACAACCTGCGTCTTCAGCGTCAATACCGGACGTAGTTCTACCAGTTGACGGTTCACCTCTGTGGAGGGATAAAATCCGTACAAGCTGATGCCTACACGCACCATGTTGCTGGATAAATAAGGTGAATCAATGGCCGTAGCGCTATTGCCCGTATGTATGATCGGGATCTGAATGTTCTGCTCCCGCAGCGTTTCCGCCACGCTCATGAACCGTCGATGCTGTTCCAGTGTATAGCTTTTGTCTTGTTCGTCTGCCTTGGCAAAATGGGTAAACATACCCTCCAGCTCCGCCTGCGCAACAGACTGCACTTCAGAGATAAACGCAGGTGCGTCAGCTGGTAAAAGACCCAGTCGTCCCATCCCGCTATCAATCTTGATATGCACCTTCAGCCGATGTTCCGGATCTATAGGAAGCTGTCTTATAGCCTCCAGTACCTCCGGTGTGAACAGTGTTACAGTTACATGGTTCTCCCAGGCAACGGCTATTCCTTCTGGGGAAGTGTAGCCAAGCACCAGTATAGGAATCAGTATTCCCGCCTGACGCAGCTCCAATGCTTCATCCAAAAAAGCCACACTAACATAATCTGCTCCGAGTCTTTCCAGCTCCCGTGTCACTTCCACTGCTCCATGGCCGTACGCATTTCCTTTGACGCATCCCATAAACTTTGTCTCTGCCGGCAAGTAGCGGCGAAAGGCTTCGTAATTGGCACGCAAATCATCCAGATTAATTTCGGCTACTGTCGGTCGATAGCTTGCTTGCACTTCAAGTCACCTTCTTACGTTGTAGTAAAACGTCATTGCTGCATTGCATTAATCATTGTCTTAGTACCAATGGTAATGCTACAGAAGGTGGCTGTCAATGTGTGCTGGAGCCCCGGCAAATAAAGAAAAGCGGATACTACGTTGTAGAGGAAAGAATCCCACAAAACGCAGTATCCGCCTACTTTTTATTATTTACCCGATTGTGCCTCCATAGAAGCGGCAATTTGCATCATTTCATTAGCAGGAAGATTGGCACTTGTAATTCGGTACTCTACTCCCTCAGACATCCAAGTCAATGTCTGCTGCTCATCCCCACTCAGAACTCCCCATGTAAAACCAAGGTCTTTCAGGGTTCCAGGCGCCAGTGCTACCGCACGGTCCAGTGGACGGGATTCCATAATAGTGTACTGATAAATCCCATCATATCGGATGAGAACAGCATGGTCTTTGTTCCCCTCCAATTTATGCGAGTCCTTAAACTCTACACCAGCTGGAATATAATCAGGTTCAATGATCCCAAAGTCTCCAAGCTCTGCAGCCACTGGTTGCTCAGCCGGTTCTTGGCCTTCAGGAGCTGTAATTGGATTACCATTCTCATCAACCTCAGCTACTGTGCTCTCTGCGGACTTACCCGAGGCCATGTTCTTTTCCATATCAAAAGAATCCTTGGTGAAATCCGTATCGAATTTGAAGGTGTCAAACTTCACGTTTACAACTACCTTCGCTTCAGAATCCGAGACTTGAACCTGTTTAGGTTCATAAGTCTTTTTATCAAGCCAAATCTTTTGCCGTACAAGGGCATTGCTTTGATAATTCGCGGCTACCTCGAACACATAGTTATCCCCATCTTCCACAAATTGGCGATTATTATCCGAAACTATGCCACGAACCAACGTCTGATACAGATAGACCTGACCTTGATCATCCGGCCAATCGCTTTGGAAACGGAAGCTCTTATTCATACTTGGTGTGAGTACGAACACTCCCTCATCATTACGAAGTACGATCTGCGTAATATCCTTCTGAACATTTGCCAAGCTGATCCGGTAGTAGGAAGGATTCTTGTACCATACCTCTACCTTATACTCCTGCGGCTGTTCCCCGGTATACAGGGTCATTGTGCCAGAACCTTGGTACGTTCCCTGCTTACTTTCCAACTTGTCAGCCACATTGTTCAAATCCTTGACTACGGAAGCGGCATCCTTCTTCCCGCACCCCGTCATCACCAGGGCCACGCTCATAATGATCGCGAGTACCCATGTTATCCGGCGCATGACATCATCCCCTTAACCTGTTTTGAATGCATTGATTAGTACATGTCTATGAGGGACTTGGCCGCAATATGCAGACGGGCATGACAAGCGTGCAGCATTGATTTATTTTATGAGCTCCAACAAGCTAAAAAGCCCGCGCACAGCGCTGGCTCTATACTTCATCAGAAGTTGCAATATCATTATGTAGGGTGTTTTAACCATTCTCTTCAATTCTCGTTATCACTATGTACTGCTTTATTGTACTGATTAATTAATTCATCTAATCTCATGGACTGTCTGATCACATTTGGATGCGAAAGCCCTCCATGTTGCCTCTCCATCAAATAAAGTTTGTTTCTAGCACCCTCTATTCTCTTTTGGATAATTTCCTGATCATTCATTAACACTACCTCCCTAATGTAATATTTTAGAGGTATATGTCAAATTCTTAATTTTACATTGAAGTGCATTACTAGAATTGAAAAAAAAGCGATTCCAGATTTAATCAGAGAACTCTCTTGATTGATATCTTCTATGAAACTATCACTACTAAGCACTGTCAATAACAAAGCAATTTTTCTTTTCATTGATTCTAAGCAGATTCTGGTACTCCTTCTGCGTTTCTAAAGATGCAGTATGCCGAAGCTGCTCAAACATTCCGACACACTTAATTATACATGATTCGTTATTAATCCTGACAGAATTATCCAAACTATCCATTATATATTTTATACTAAGCTCATATTTTCCTCTTCTTATATAATACAATGCTATTTCAGCCATAAAAAAAGTGTATCTGTCTTCGATAATTTGTCGATTATAACATTTAAGATTTCTCTGCTGATCTCTAAAATCTGATATTTCTTGCTCAAACCGCTGAAGAATATCATCCACATTAAAATCATAGTGATTGGCTGCCTGAAGGATTTTGAACAGGCCTGGAAGAAATTCTTCTTTTCTATCTTCAATATAGGTCACATATTCCGGAAGCATTGCTGCATCACCTTTTAAAATTTTCAGCAAAAAAATATTAGCCTGCGCCCAACCCATACATTGATTCATGAGTTGCAAATCTTCCTCCGTATCCTCACGAATCCAGCTCATGTCCATGTAAAGGTTGATATAATGCAATGCTCTATCATAATCTCCAAGCTCTCTGTAAACTACTGAACGTAACACATAAGAATATAAAATATATGAAAATAAGGGCATTGCAGGTTCCTTTTGTACCCCGTTTTTTCTGGCTCGCTCATTATTATACTTATATTGAATGGATGCTTTTTTGCCCAATTCCTTAGTCATTACCATTACCTTATCCCAATGCCTCAAAGCGCTATATGTATTCGCCAGAACCTTCAGTGCGTCAAGCTGATCAACTTCATCAAGCCGATTTACAAAGCCCTCAAACTGCACCGCTGCCCGCAAATTTACATCCTGATCGCCCCCTAGAGCAATCGTAAACAATCTGTATTGGCAAAAAGCCAGCCGCTCTGAATGCTGATACTTCTCACTCTCCGCCACACTCCGGTATAACAACGCTGCAGCTTCATATTTCCCTTGTGCAAAGAAATCTTCTGCTGTATCAAACAACGGGTGTGTATAAGATAGGCTGTCCATCATGATTCCAATCACCCGGCTTATACATTCCAGCTTATCTAGTTCAGCACAGCGATATAGAAAAGGTCGAAGACGTCTCCAATTGGGATTGGAATGTATAAAACACTCCTCCACATACATATCGTAAAAGCAGCCTTCCTCTAATCCCATACCTTTTGTAATCCGATCTAATTGCTGCATGGCTATAGGACGATTCCCATTCATAATGTTGCTAATCGTGCCTGAATTTACTTTAGATACCTCTGCGAATTGATTAATTGTTATTCCATTCTTCTTGAGGTAGTCCGCCAGTTCTGCACGAATGGTCATCTGCTTCATGATCAAAGCCACCTTTCGCCATCATGATTCATATATAGATCAATAGTATTTAAATAATAATATGTCTAATTATTCCAGTGGTCAAATACTTTTTTTGACTCAATTGATTATACATTTATTCAATTAGTGATGTATAAAATACAAATTAGCCGAATGTAAAAAACCACCAGAACACAAGGTGTATTAGACCTTTTCTGGTGGCTTTTCTAATGCTACTTCTATCCATCGTTATTCAATACATGCATTTAAATTCAACTAAGAACTAGGTTTAATCATCATGTCCAGCTTATTTATATAAGGGCCGAGCGCTTCAATTAACTTCTCTTGGTTTTGTATCTCCTCTTTCGAAAGCCGATCCATATGAACACTTCCATCTGCATCAAATACCTTGGCATCATAGCTTTGCAACTCATTTATTAATTGTTCGATCTCCGCAAACTCTTCTTTAGTAAGCCTCTGTTCTGCTTTTTCCAGCAAGCCATCCCAGAAAGTATCACGATCAACGACAGCCGCCTTTGCCTTAGGGATTTCCGTTTCATTCATTTTCTCAAAATAAGGTTTAAGCTCAACCTGTAAATCGTTATATGCCTTTTGATCCTTCGCACTTAACTGTTCCAGGTGAAAGACTCCTTCAGCATCGGCCATTTGCAGATTGTAAGCTCCCAATTCCTCTAGTAATGACATCAATTTTGTGAATTCCTCTTCGTTAAAACTTTGCTTCGCGCTCTGCAGCTTGGCTTCAAGCCTGTCATATTGTTGCTGGGTTACTCCAATCGTAGCAGCAGTTGCTTGTGAGCCATACAGGGTATCCGCCAAATAATTATATCCGGCATATGCTCCAGTAGGAATTAATAATGCAGCCGCCAAAATGCTTGCTACAAGCCATTTTTTCATTCGTCTTCCCCCTAACCTAGTCTCGGTCTGATTTAGTATTTGCTCCTTCAGTTCCGGTGGGGCACTTAGATTTCTCGCCTCTTCCTGCAGAACTGTCCGTAACTCTTCATTGAAATTCATGCAGGTCCTCCACCTTTCCCTTAAAAAGAGTATGATTTTCTGGCTTCTGACGAAGCTTATGCAGTGCAGCATGAATACGGGATTTCACCGTACCCAGAGGGATACCCAGTATCGCGGCACTTTCTTCCTGTGAATATTCATTTAAATAGTGCAGAATAATCACCTGCTTCAGCTTAAATGGAAGACGATCAACACTTGCTAGTAGACGGCGGTTAGCTAACCTGTCCACAACATCACTAGTGAAATCAGGTTCCATCCTTAGATCAGTCTGCTCTACTTTTTTGACCATTCGGAGATGCGTCCACCTCTTTCTTCGATAGGCATGAATTTGCCGCATAACCAGCCCCATAAGCCAAGGCCTAAAAGGACGATTGACGTCAAATTGCTCAAGCGACCGGTGCATCTGAATATAAATCTCCTGAACAACATCATCCACATCGGAGGTTTCGCGAACGAGAAAATGAACGGTCTGATACACATCCCGAATGGTTGCTTCATATAGTTCACTGTACGCTTCACGGCTGCCGGCTAGCGTAAGCGCAATGAGCTGAGAATATTCATTTGGATGTTTCATCCCTCTCAATCCCTCCCTCGGTCTTACACTATGTATTGGTACATAGAGAATAAATCGTTCGATTTATTTTTTACTCTGCAGCGGCTTAATGGAGTAGATGAAGTAAGCCGAGGCTGACCGCCAGCTGAACAGATTATGGACAGGTGGAAGCTGATGTTCGGCTTTGCTTGAGCAGATTATAGACAGGTGGAAGCTAGTCTTCAGCTTGGCTTGAGCAAATTATGGGCGGTGGAAGCTAGTCTTCAGCTTGGCTTGAGCAGATTATGGGCGGTGGAAGCTAGTCTTCAGCTTTGCTTGAGCAGATTATGGGCGGTGGAAGCTAGTCTTCAGCTTTGCTTGAACAGATTAAGGGCAGGTGGAAGCTGATGTTCGGCTTTGCTTGAACAGATTATGGGCGGTGGAAGCTAGTCTTCAGCTTTGCTTGAACAGATTATGGGCAGGTGGAAGCTGATGTTCGGCTTTACACGCCAGCTTTGGCCGGATCCCGCAGAAATCTATGAGATAACTGCATTCTGTACACTTATTCCATATGCAAAAAGGTTTACTCTGATTTTAAGTGTATTCTATACAATTAAAAAGCGGAGAAACTTCCTATAGTGGGATAAATCGTGAAAATAAGTGTACGAAATACAATTATATCCATCCAAGCGTTATTTCGCAGAAATATAGTTGTACGAAGTACAGCTATATTCTCCCACTCATTGTTTGCATGTGCCCTCAATAAAGCGAAAGAGGGGAGATCCATATGGATCATCCCCTTGCCTATATATACTCGAACAGTAACCGCCTATCTCTCTAAAAAATCAGTCAGCGGATAGACTCAGCAACTTTGATCAAATCATTCTTGTCCAAGCTAGCTGATGTTACACCGTATAAGACTCCATTGGCTTCCCAGTCCAACCCTTTTCCATTAACCAATACAGCATCAGCTCCGTTAATCTTCACTTTTTCGATGGTGCCATCCGTCGACATCTCATAAGCCGTTTCGGAATCAGCGTGCCGCTGCTGCATCGAGATGATCTCATCGGTAGCTTCATTAACAAAATATAAATTAATATATTTGCTGTTGATTACTTCACCATTGCTATCCTTATAAAACTCTGCACGATCAAAGGTATAACCGTCTGGCAAATACTCCGGCAATCCCACATTAAAAATCGTATATTCATTTAGCTTGCTAGAATCCCTCTCGATCAGCAATTCCGCTTTCTCTTGATCCCTCTCAGATTGCGTAACCAGTCTGCCGTCTTCAACTCCGACGATTTTTTCCCCATCAGCATTGTAGATATCACCTGCCTTTTGAGCAGCGTCGAGGGTCACAAGCGCATTTCCTTTGCTATCAAAAATCTTCCCCTTAAAGTCATCCGGAATCACGTTGGAATCCGCAGAAAATTCTACTTCATGGGCTACAATATGGCCTAAGTTTATCGTTTGCAATACTTTCATTAACAGCTCCTGTGCAAATGACGGCTGCACAAAAGTTACACTTAATACGCTAACCACTAGCAAAGTTGCCAGCATAACAGCAGGACGTCTTAATCTATGTTTTGTATGCAATCCTTTCTCCTCCTTTTGGCCGGCATACTTTCTCCGAGCCTTATTCAGAATGGCTGTTTTGTCAGAGCCCTCGCTGAAATCTTTATGGGCCAGAACCCTGCCTAGCTCCAGCAGCTCCTTGTACTCCCCAGCACCCTTTAAATCATTTGCCGCTCCATATATACTTTCATCTAAATCTGCTGAGAACTTCTGCTGTATGTCTTTACTGTTCATAGCTGCTCCACGCTCCCTATTTCAGTCTTCAGCTTTTTCATAGTCCGGTAGAGTATCACACCGATATTGCTCTCCGAAATTCCCGTAACCTGGGCAATCTCTCTGTTTCTCAGATTAGCACCAAATTTAAGAGCCACAATATTCCGCTCCTTTGAGCTCAATGTATTCAAGGCTTCGTTAAGCCTTCCACTACGTTCTCCCTGGAGGATCAAACATTCTGGATCTTTTCTGCTAGAAACCAGTTCCTTGACGGCATCCAGCGAAAAGAAACTTTTCCTTTTAAAACTCCGGTAATGATCATTGACCACATTTCTGGCAATGGCGAATAACCATACCTCTAAAGGAGCTTTTTCCTGAGAATAGGTCGATAGTTTCGCCAACATTTTCTCAAAAACAAGGCTTGTCAGATCCTCAGCCGTATGGAGAGAACTAACCCGGTAAGCGATGTAGTTGAATATTCTTTTATAGTAGGTTTCAAAAATCGTTGTGAACAAAACATTTATGTCAGTATTTTCCTGTATATTCTCTTTAACAAAAGGATGAAGCAATGCGCGCTCATGCATCAATCTAACTCTCCTTTCCCACCAAATTTTCACTTAGCTAAGTAAATTCATCAGTTAATACGATATATTTCCAATTTCATTACAAGATATAAAAAAAAGAAGGGTTCCAGCGCTAAATTCAGTCTTTCTAACCAAGCTACAGTAACCCGTCAACTTGACAAGCTTATTATAGCTTCTATATATTTTAGTAACTAAAGTAAATTGGAGCGAGGCAATGTTATGAGCACAAAGGAAGAGAAACAAAATGCTATCCATAAGGTCATGGAATCTATGGCAAATGTGCAGCAGAAATCCCAGTTTTTCATTGATATGATCACTAAAAAGGAAACCCTGACTCACAATCAGATCATGCTGCTGTTTCAACTCCGGCTTACCGGAAGCTTGAACATTACTGACATCTCTGAACGCTTCGTGGTCACACCCGGAGCCGCTTCTTCCATGTGCGATAAACTTGAGGAAGCCGGACTTATTGAACGGGTGCGGACTAAAGAAGACCGCAGAGTTGTCAATATTGTCCTTACAGAACAAGGCGATCAGCGTATCCATACAATATTTGAAGCATTTCCTACCTCAGATCTGAATAAAATCTCCGGAACTTTAGAACAAATAAATAAATTGATGGAACAAATGATGCACTAACAGCCTTCATTTTGCTCCTTATCAGCTATACTCTTTTCTATAAACACTGTCTGTCAGGAAACTGACGGCAGTGTTTTTTATGTTAAACTCCCAAATTATTATATTGACTATATATTATAATGAATATATATTTTAATCATTAAAATATATTTTGAAGGACGGTACTGTAAATGTCCAATAATAACAATACTTATGAACGTACTGACATGATCGATCCACCGTTGAAGGTAAGAGGTTCGCTGTTTGTCCGAGAGAATATTCGTGCGGTCACTGTTGATGTGTTTGGCCACTTAAGTACTAAAAGTAGTGTCTCGACATCAAAACTCAAAGTATCTGGCGACTGTACAATTGGGGGGAATTGTAAGGCCAATCAGGTAAACAATCTAGGGAGTCTGCGCGTTCAAAATATCCAAGCAGATAATCTCCGATCTTCTGGATACATGTCCGTAGCAGAAAATGCTGCGGCCGGGACTTTTTATGCTGAAGGTGCTGTGAACATAAAGAGACTAAATGCAGATTCATCGATTGAGATCCGTTTAGGCAATAGAAGCACAGTCGAGGTTATGAGAGCTGGCGGTGACATTATCGTTAAACCCTCCTCCAAGTTGATTAATGCGCTGATGCACCCTTTTCGAAAACTTACCTGCACAACGATTGAAGGAACTAGCATAACGTTATACCGGACGACAGCTGACCTTGTGTGCGGTGAAGAAATCATCGTCGGACCGGGTTGTACCATTGGGGAAATCCGCTATAGCAAAAGTCTAACGGTGGATCTTAAGTCGCAAGTTGACCGAACTGTATTTTTAAACCAATAAAGGAGAGTCTACATGGAAAAAATCACTCATTTGTCAGGAGCCACTGTACTCAAAAATATCGCCAAAGGTGCCACCATCTTGTTCTGTGTACCGATCCTTAGTGTCTGGGCCGTGGGGAGTGTTGTCTGTGCAATCATTGCACCTATCGGTGGTGTGCTAGGTATTGTTGGCATCAAAGGGATAGGACTAAATGCCTTCCCAGATTATGATTTCCCGAACATTCTCAGCCTTCCAATTGGTCTGTGCCTCTCCTTACTTTTGTTCATTTCTTTCTATTACACTCGTCGTTTATTGCGTGGATGCCTGCATTTTATAAAAAACTAGCGAACTGTAACAAGCTTGTATTCTCTTTGTTAATAGAAAGTGACCTACAACGCGCTGTTTTATTCTATACTTAAGGGGACTGGACTTTATCCTGGAGGTAATTATGAATAAAATCATCGCTATAGGAGCTATCACGCTCTTTTTGGCCGGATGCGGAGCATCGGCAACCATAGATATGGATACAACAATGGCTATTAATCAAACACAAGCTACTTCAGCACCACTGAAACTAATCGTGGACGGCGAAGCCGTTCTTCCTACTCTCTCCCCTTTTTTCCTAGATGATAAGGTCTATGTACCTGCAAAAGTACTAATGGAATACTACACCTCAGAACAAAAATGGGATAATAACTTAAAGACCTTGACCATCTCTGATGGAAGCAGTAGTTATGTTCTGACGCCGGACAATGAGTATATGCAAGCTGATGGATATCAAACCTCGCTTGAAGGACCAGCTATTCTACGAAATGGTATTTTATATATTCCTGCCGATTCCTTAAACTCTCTGTCTGGTGCCACTGCGCAGCTGAATGCAGCTGGAACTGAAGTATTAATAACATCAGGGGATGTTAGTACTACCGTCAGAACACCCAGCGAACCTCTCGCTATTGCTACAGAAAATGACCAAGTGAAGCTGTATACTGCCCTTAAAGATGGCGGTACCTACGAAGGATTTGTTGTAGAGGTGAACGGTAACAAGCATACATTTGATTGGGAAACACCCAGACTCCTAAGTTACCCTCCTGAGATTCATTATGCCGACATCGATCAGGATGGACAGGAAGAAGTCGTTGTCATTCTGTGGCTCGGAACAGGTACGGGCATGTCCATGCAGGAACTTCACGTGATTAAGCCTAACCCGTGGGAAGAAGTCACTGTCCCTTCTGCAGATAAAGCCGCCTCCGCATTGGTTACGTCAAAAATTTCTAATGAAAAAGGGGACGCCCTGATTCAAATTCAAGTTAAAGGCTCAACTCCATCCATGGTGACTTTGCGATATCCAGATCGTGCTGAGGATGGCAATCTAGGCGAACAAGCCGGCATTGGTGCTGTTACTCACTACGTAGTGGAAGAGGGCAAGCTAAAGGCGGAAACAAATGTTTATATTGGATTTCTGGAGAGTATTGGCACACTAACCTTTGCCTACAAACCGGGAAAAGATGGAACGGAACCCGACTCTATTCGCTTTGAGGTTCATGAGGAATTAGCTTCTTACGTGGAGGGTAAACAGTTATGATTGATGCCCATATACATTTAGAGCAATATGAACCTGAAGTTGCCAAACAGATACTGAGTGAACTGCCTGACATGGGAATTAAAGCCCTTATCGCTGTCTCTATGAATTTGGACTCTTGTATACGCACCCAAAGACTTGCAGCCATAAATCCCGGCGTGGTCCGTCCAGCTTATGGCTTTCATCCAGAGCAACCCCTGCCGCAGGATGCTGAGCTGGCTGCTCTGCTGAAATGGATCGAAAGTCAATCTAGTGAGGATTATATTGCTGTGGGGGAAATCGGGCTGCCTTACTATTCGCGTGCTGAAGCTTTAGAACGTGGCGAAACCTTTGATATGGAGCCCTATATTGAGCTGCTGGATCAGTTGCTTGGGTTAGCTGCCCGTCTCGATAAACCTGTGGTGCTGCATGCTGTCTATGAAGATGCGCTTATTGCTTGTGATCTCCTGGAAAAACATAACATACAGCATGCCCACTTTCACTGGTTCGAAGGTCCAGAAGAAGCCATTGCCCGCATGATGAAGAACGGCTACTATATCTCCTTCACCCCGGATATCCTGTATGAGCCGGAGATACAGGCGCTTGCCCGCCGTTATCCCCCAGAGCTAGTCATGGCTGAAACCGATGGGCCTTGGCCGTTCGAAGGACCTTTTGCGGGGAAAATCACCCATCCGTCTATGATTCGGGAAGTCGCCGCTGCTTGGGGAGCGCTCCATGGTTACACCCCCGGCGAAGCGGAAGAGTTAGTGACTGCGAATACTAAGCGATTTTATAGCTTGTAGATAGTTTCATAGCTTGTAGATAGCTCTATAGACTATAGATAGATCTATTGCTTGTAGATAGTTCTATTGTTAGAGTAGAAGAAAGTCAGTGCCTTAGCTAGAATAGCCTAAAGTCAGACTAACGTTATGATTAAACACAGCTTGGCTTGTGAAGCCGTATTTTTCATAGTGGAAGTACTGTTCACAAGCCAACCTTACTTAATCCAAATCCCCTTACCCATTTTCGTTTCGGTAATATTTTTGCGTACATATTTTTGCGTATGTATTTACGTGGACGTATTTATGCGTACGTATTTATGCGTACGTATTTACTCGTACGTATTTATGCGTACGTAATTTACGCGTATGTATTTACGTGGACGTAGTTTACGCGTACTTATACCTGTACGCATTTATGCGTACGTGTTTATGTGTACTTATTTATGCGTATGTATTTTACGCGTACCCATTTACGTGTATCTAATTACGTGTACGTATTACCTGTACGTAATTACGCGTACGTATTTACTCGTGCGTATTCACTCGTACGTATTTACGTGTGTGAAGCCGCTATCGGACACAGCTGACCTTATATGCAGCAATTCCCCACTTTTGGGATGAGAAAGGACCCCAGAGTCGCTATTGGCATAAAAAACACCCAATAAGGTGCTCTTTTTAAGGAATAACGACGCTGGAGTCCGAAACCATGCTCCAAAGGCTAATAATCTGCGAATAATGTCATCTGGGTCCGTAAGCCTCAGGTTGATGATGACTCGGGACGCTTGTAAGCAGTCCCCAATAATCATAACCTCTCCACATCCACTAACGTTCCGCCTGCGAACTTCATTTTATAAATATCCGGCTTTGTGGTTTGAAGAAGAAAGCTCAGATCATATTTGGCATCAAAATAGTTCATCATAAGCGTCATGACTGCCCCGTGAGTTCCAATAGCAACCTTTTGACCGCTGTGATTGCTCAGTATTTCTGCCAGCACACTAACTGAACGCTTCTGACACGCATGAATGGATTCCCCACCAACTGGGACAAAATCCGGATCTTCAAACATTTTTGTCAGTAATGGATACAGCTCCTGATCAGTCGTAATCTTATTTCCGTCCGAGAAATGGATTTCCCGGAGGTCTTCAACACTCTGAATCTCTGCTCCTAACTCCTGCGCCAATCCAGAAATCGTATGTATAGCCCGAAGGTATGGACTTGAATAGAAGACTTGAATTCCTTCCAGACGTAGTTTTTCCGTTATCTTGCGGGCATCCGTCTCCCCCTTCGCGGTTAGTACGCGAGTCCTTTCAGTTTCTCCGGGCAGTTTGGGCGACTCACCGTGCCTCACCATGTAAATAAAAGTAGCCATCCTTTCCCTCCTTTACCTCTACAAATTCTAATGTTCTAGCCAATCTCCTCTACACACTAAAAAAGCCCTTACGGACGAGAAACTGTCCTATCGGGCTAGGTAATATTGTAACTTATAACGTTTCGTGCAGCAGTTGCTTTAGATCACAAAGTAATAACTTATTGAGAGGTCACTTATTAAGGAGATACTTATTGAGAAGTCACTTACTGAGAAGTCACATATTAAGGCGACTATGACTAAAGAGACTCTTAATTGCACTATATACAACTATTAAGCGTAAAAAGAGACATCCTGAGCAAATAAGTGTACTTTGTGCAACTAAAAATCATCATTCCTAGACTAAAAGGGAGAATATCAAATAATAACTGCACAAAGTACAACTAAATCCCAGTTTGATCGATGGAGGGGAATTTAACTGCACATTCTGCAACTAAATGCTAGGAAGTCACGCTAGATTATCTTTGCCACTCAACCTGTCTAGTCTAGCTAAGTATCTGCTAGGTTGTCACGCTAGATTATCTTTGCCACTCAACCTGCCTAGTCTAGCTAAGTATCTGCTAGGGAGTCACGCTAGGTTCTCTCTGCCACTCAACCTGCCTAGTCTAGCTAAGTATCTGCTAGGGAGTCACGCTAGGTTCTCTCTGCCACTCAACCTTCCCAGTCTAGCTAATCTAGTCCAGCTAGGAAGTCCCGCTAGCTAGACTAGCGTGCTACCTGCTAGCTCCCCTCCATCACCTCAACTGTCCTAGATTGCTCCGCAGAGCTATCGTTCCTCTCTTTCTGCGCGGGCCACAGCACACGCCCAAATGCGATGCCCAGCACACCAATCAGAGCGATTACGATGCCGAAATTCAAAAAGATACGGCTAGGCCCAGCAATCTGAACCATCATTCCGCCGAGAAGTGGCGCGCCAATCATAACTCCGCTAAGAATGGTACTCTGAATACCGAACACACGCCCTGTCATGTGCGGGGGTGTTTCTTTTTGCAGACAATAATTGAACGTGATGATAAAAATTCCATTCCCAATACCTAGTAAGAACCCTAATAGCAATACAGAAATACTGGAAGCTCCTGGCTGAAGCAGTCCAAGTCCCCCAACCGATAAACCCATCAGCACATAACCCGTTCCAAGCTTCCAGCCATAACCTGTTCCGCGATTCATTTTGTTCATGACCATAATGATGAATACAGCACCGCCTCCGGATGCCGCCACGAGCCAGCCCAATAAAGATTCATTAGAGGGTGCAAGTACCCTAAATAGACTGGTGAATTGAAAATCAATCATCTGAATAGCCATTGAACAGACTATGCCAAACAGCATGGTATTTAGCAGCAACCTACTATGCAGCATAAAATTCCAGCCTTCTTTCCACATCGTGCGGAGAGCAACACGTTCCTCTTGATCGCCCTTGCCTTCTGTGCCAACTTGTTCTACTTCACTTTTCTTAACTGTAAGTAGGAGCAAATAGGAACAGCCTCTAAGGCAAGCATTGATCAATATACACCACTGTGGCGTAAGAACAGACAACGCGAAGCCGCCCAGTAAAGGTCCCGCGATTTTCGAGCCTTGATTTACAAGCCCATTAAGCGAGGTAGCTTGAAGCAGTTGGTCTTCTCTAACCATACTACGGGTCATCGACTGCTGAGCAGGCACGTTTAACGTAGAAATGGCAGCACGCAACATCAATAACGGGAGCAACCACACCATACTGGGAGCAAATAATACGAATACGGTTAACAATGCCGTAAGCAGATCACACATCCGCATTAGCTTCAGCTTGTTCAGTCGGTCAGCCACTACCCCTGCGAACGAGCCCAGCAAAATCCCCGGCAAAGCTATGGAGACCGGAATCAAAGCCAGCATTAGCGGGCTGGCCTGCCAGCGGTACCCTACGAGTACCTGAATTGCTAAGGCATCGAACCAATCCCCAAAGGTAGCCGTCGCATATGCGCTGTACACACGCATATACACCTTGTTCTTAAGCAGGCTCGTGCCTGCTTGTGTTGAAGCATTCATTAAACATTCCTCCAAATTACAATTAAGAACTTATTAGCATGACCTTAATGTAATGGAGAATTGTCAGAGAATTATCAGGGGGCAGTCACAAGGTTCGTAAGCACGGTATCCAAGGATTGTTCTAACCGATGGAATCCCCGCTCTTCCTTCTCCCGTTCAAATATATCCACATATTTGCGATACAAAGCTGGCTTAGGTGGAAACTGTTTACAAAAATGAACTATTCGGTACAATGCATATATCCGTATCGGCACGAACCCTGACATCTCAAGCACCTGAAGTGCCTCATCCAACAGTTGCTCGGCTTCACGCCAAGACTTGCGCCGTAGAAACCACAAGCCCCTTGTAACTTTATAACTACCAATCTCACGCAAATAAGGTTTCTCCAGCAAAAGTGCTTCAATGTCTGTTGCCATCCGTTCTATTACGTGATCTTCTGTTCCCATCCACAAGTGTGTAAGCATTTCTGAGGTCGCCGTTATAGGAATGAAACTCTCATACCCCGGCTCTTTAATCACTTCATATGTTAGCTTTAGTCGTTCCAGTGCTTTTTCCGGTTGCCCTGCCAGCGTGTACAAATCCAGAATATTTAGAATCTCCACTTCGCGATGCTGAGGCGGCAAAAGAATTTTTTTCTCAAGGACCAACTCACAGAACTCTAATTTTTTCTTAGGATCACCCAATAGAACATAACAGATTAATAAGGAATAAAACCGTTCCTCTATCCCCACCTCGGTTGTGTTCAGCAGCCAATCCAAATCTCCCTGTACAAAATGAATATAGATCGAATAAAACGGATCCATCGCATACCCCAAAACATCCTGTTGGCGTGCGAGGATTAACATCGAGCGACCTTGGCCATATAGGTGATATTTCTTGAATACCTCCCGCATCGTCTTTTGCATCTCTAAGTCATATGTAGTCGGATTGGCCATAGCAGCTGAGGGCTCCTGCATAGTCAGACTATAACCAAATCCCCGAACAGTCTTAATATCTAAGTCTTGAAACTTGCCTAGCTTTTTACGAAGCCGATAAATATGATCATCTACTGTTCGCTCTACCGGATATTCAAGCGGCCACACCTTATCCAACAGCTGTTCTCGACTGAATGTACGCCCTCTATTTTTATACAAGAACTGAAAAAGCGTAAATTCTTTTGGGAATAATTCTATCGTTATCCCTTCTGCGGTCACTTTATATTCACTTTCATTTAATTCCAGCTGCATGATAGAACCTCACTTTCCCCGAACCCGCTCATTGGTTACATTATAACAGTCCGTCCAAGGCCTACTCCACCTCAAAAAAGAACATACAAAAAGAGCAACCCACAGATTCCTCTGCAAAATTGCTCTCTCCTCTTCTAACCCATGCCACTTACCCAGCCATATTGTTAAAAGAGTCCTGTTCACTAAACACGGAAATATGATCTACTGTACCGGTCGAGCTTGGAATAATAAATTTCAGCTGGTATTGGTCATTGGCTTGATAGGTGTAAATCTTATCGTCTCCGTTCACTTTGGTATCGTCAGGCTTGCCGAATGTTGCCTCAATTTGCTTCAGCGTCAGCTTTTGCAGCGCGGAATCACTTGAACGAACATCGAAGATTAAACTTCCTTTATTAAATCCAAACACGACATGTTTGTCAGTGTAGGTAGCATAAATTCCTTTTCCCGCTGACTCTTGTTGATCAGGCTTGCCCCAATCCGCTTCGACCTCATCAATGAGTCCGGTATGAGCGGCATATTTTACGCCAGGCACCTTCCCCTTTTTGGCAAGCTCGAGTAACTCTTTAAGCTGTTTGTCGCTATTTTGTGAATTTGAGTTGGTTGAATCTTTATCAGTCTCCGTAGGGGAGGAAGTCGCTGCTGGCGCAGTTTCTGCTGGGATGCTTGATGGACTAACTTCCGGCTCAGAGGTTGCTGTGACAGCCGTTTCTGTTGGCGCCGTTGCCTGGGATTCTGAATTCCCCGCCTCATTGTTCGAGCTGCATCCAGCAAGCCCAATCATTCCTGCGAGTAGGATAGAGCCTGCTATTAATTTTATCTGTACTGACATGATGTCATCTCCTTAGTAGATTACCTAAAAGTCATCTTGCAAAAGTCATCTTGCAAAAATGAAACTGAACATACAGACGAGGTGAAAATCAAATAGTTGCAGGATAGCGGCAATTTTTCTGGCTAACCCTCTTTTACCCATATCTACAAATATAAATTCATACACACTCTATTTTTCTACATAAAACCCTTTTTTTCGACACCTAACTCAAGTAAGTTTCTCTTTTAAAATCTCCACATAACTCCATCTAACTATAAACTCGTAAACTCGTAAACCTATGAACTATATGACCTTACCCGTCATTCCCAGCCTCGAAGGGTTTCATTGCAGAACGTACAATAGAAAGGAGCTAATCCTGCTTGAAAAAGCGACCCATTGCAATCTGTACAATAGATTCCAACAGTAACCTCTTATCCGGCGAACTGCAATCGCGACATTTGTTGAATAATTTTCCATCCAAACGCAACCTTAATCCTCCAATCCGCATCTTATTAGTAAAGGGAGGGGAGCTGCATCTGAATATTATAGAGAGAATTGTGGCAAAAGATGAGTCAGCTCTCCGCCTGTTAATGGACGAATATGGAGATATGCTGCTGCGAACCGCTTCTTTACTGCTTAAAGATAGACAAAGTGCCGAAGAAGCGGTACAAGATACTTTTATTCAAGCTTATACCAAAATGAGTCAGTTACAGGAGCCGGACCGGCTGAAGGCATGGCTGATACGGATAGTGGTCAATCGCTGCCGCATGAGGCAACGGACTTGGAGCTGGCGTAATATTTTCCCGGCGGGAGGGTCAGAGCTGCAAACCAACGGGGATGCTGACTTCACAGCCGGAGCAGAAGAGCTTTTTATGGTGGAATGGCATAATGTCAGGCTCACCGAGTCCCTGAAAAATCTCGATTATCTATACCGGGAATGTCTGACTTTATATTACTTTCATGAGATGAGCATCCGGGAAATTTCCGAGCAATTAAATACATCTGAAAATACGATCAAATCCAGACTCGCCAGAGGCCGGACGCTCTTAAAAAAGATTTTGGTGAAGGAGGGACATTTCTTATGAATACAGAACGCGATGTGGTCAAAAAGCAGCTGGATGAAGAATTAAAGAACCTCCAGTTCACTGGACACGACCGGGTCATTAAGCAGACTCACCCTCCAACCTTTGGAGCCCGTTTATTGGCGCTGTGGAATAAGGAAATTGAGATCCCTGTCAAACCTATAGGTGCGATCGGTGCCATTATTCTAATCGTTTCGCTGACCCTGCATCAGCCAGAGATTAAACAACAGCCACAACAAAACACCCCGCAGCGTGCGAACCGAGAACTAATCGAAGCTGGAGGAAATACGTATTGGAAGGATATCTACGAGCAGGCGGTGAAAAAACATGAGAATTAAGATAAAAATCAAACATCTGGTGTTATTCGTGTTGCTCCCTGCCTCCCTGCTTATTCTTCTGTTTAACTTCTTACCTTCACAGGCGCAGATAGATCAGAGCACAGCTATTCAATCTAACATAGCTAGGACTGATCTTCTGCAAAAGCTGGCTTCCACAACCGGGAGTAAACGTATCGAGCTAATCCGTACAAACATCCTTGATAAGGATCACAGCTATGATCCCTACAGATATGACGTTAATGTTAGCCCTTCGATGAGCCAGTGGAGTAATGATGAAACCCAGCGTTCGGGTCTGTTACCGGAGGACATAGTACCTTTGCTTGAGGAATATATCCTTGAGGGGCCTTCGGATAATACACGTATATTTGCGGCTAAGCAGTTAGCTTATGAATATGATGCTCTTGGCCGAAAGGAAGATGGAGATCAAGCGCTAATCACCGCAGCGAAACCGTTAAACAGCAACTCCACTGTAGCTAAACAGCTGGAGCTCCTTCGAGCGGAGCGAGCCCTAAATAGTGGCGATATAACAACCGCTGAAACAATTCTTGAACAAACCCCCTTTCCATCCGAGTCTCAGGAAGAGCTAAACGCACAAAAAGCATGGCTTACCGGGCGTTTACTCTTTACAAAAGGCAAAGCACAGGAAGCACTTGCCGTAGTAAACGATGGCTTGGAGAGCTACAAAAAATTCTGGCAGGATATTCATAAACAAATGAACGCTGCCACCAGCAGTTCGAACGAAGGCTCCAGAGACAATACAGGATCAGCAGCAGCACCAGAAGCTGGGACTTCAGATACTGAAAGACAGCTGGAATCGCTTCGAACCGCAATTCAGTCTGCTATAGATATGGGAAATACCTCAACTGCTGTCGTCTCCGGTACCCTTACACGAAGCGATGGCACCCCAGTTCCGCGGGCAGGTATTTTTCTCCGCGCTGAAAGCGAAGTTAACCATAGCATCACTTCTGCTGAACCCTACCGAATCGTCACAGATACTGAAGGACGTTTCGAATTTCACGGTGTGATTCCGGGCTTTTATCAGTTACAGCTTGGACTTGGCTATGATCAGATCGACGGCTGGACTTGGCCTGTACAATATGACGATTGGATTGAAGTTAAACCAGATGACAGGTTGAATGAGAGCATAGTTCTACAACCTCTGCTTGAGCTGCAGTCTCCCATTAATCAGGAAACCCTAACGGGCAAGACCATAGATTTCCGCTGGAAAGCTGTTGAAGGTGCAGCTTACTATCGTTTAAGCGGTGGCGGGGAGGGGGCCGTGTTGGGCGTACAAATTCGGGATCGTATTGTAGATAACCATATCTCCATTCCTGTAGAAGAACTTTACGATGGCGGCGGTTTTTCCTATGGCAGCAGTGGAGATGGCTGGGAATCTATTGATCCCCTCTCCCTTCTCGGATTTATGAATCCCGAAGTGCGCTTTTCTTGGAATATTGAAGCCTTAGATGCAGATGGACACTTGATTACCCGCAGTAATGGCTACAGATTGAACGAAGACACCGTCGGCAATCTGCCGTTCTTTTATCTCAAGGAAAGAGAGCTTACTACGGCTGACCAACTCTTACTGGATAAGAAAACGGATCAGGCACTAGAAATGTACCAAAAAAATATTGCCGATGACCCACAGGATGTTCATGCCCTGCACATGCTAGTAAAGTTGATGCTGGCAAAATCATCTCTCACAAAGGATACAACATTAGAAGATAAGGCGATTCCTTTACTCGAAAAGCTAATACAACTACAGCCTTCTACTAATTATGCCTTCACATTATCGCAGTACTATTTTGACCATGCGGACTGGAAGTCGTATAACGAATATTATTCCTACTACAACGAACTAAACCGACCCAATACTAACGGTTATGTACTTTCTATTAACGCTACAGCCCTCATGCAACAAGGGAAGCTTGAAGAAGCTCGTAAACAATTCGCGATCGCCCTAAAGTATGATGATAGCCATCGTTTTATTGGCAGCTTTTTGGCGGCAGAATTATACGCTGGTGAATCACTCTCTTCGGTAATGACACTTGCTGAGCGTTATCCTGAACACAGCTTTGGTCATAGTGGATACCGTTGGCCACAAATGATTAAACAACTGTTAGCGGAACGAAAAAATCAACCTAAAGTCTTTGACCAAGAGTTAAAAGAGAAGCTTGGATGGTATGTGAATGGTCAAACTGATGAGTTAAAGCAATGGATCGCAAATGCCAAACCCTCCGCTTTGAAGACCTTTATGCAGGCAGTTTTAGAGGTAAGCTAATTCATTAAAATAAACAAAAATCCGGTCCCGCTCGACAAATTCGAGCATGGACCGGATTTTTAATTACACATAATCTTTTATTTAGATTTAGCTTCCATCATGTAATTCTGGAAATCCGTGATACTTGGGTTAGACATATAGTGGCCACCCTCTACTTCAATCGTTTGGCCTGTGATGAATTTGGATTCATCCGATGCCAGGAACAAAACCGTATTGCCGATATCATCAGCTTCACCGTGATAAGGAAGCGCGTTGAATTTTTGGAAAATATCCAATACCGCTGGCGGCATATTTCTTGCAGCGGCAGGTGTTAGGATCAGCCCTGGTGCCACCCCGTTACAACGGATTTTGTCTTTACCATATTGTGTAGCGATGTAACGAGTAAGGTTCACAACAGCTGCCTTAGAGGAGCCATAAGCAGTACGCAATGAATCCCCTGCGAATGCTGACATCGAAGCTGTGTTAATGATCGAGCCTCCGCCCGCTTTAATCATATGAGGAATAGCAAACCGGCTGCCTAACAGAACACTTTTGGTATTTACGTTCATCAGGCGATCCCACTCTTCCAAATCTATATTGACCACATCAAGGTCTTTTTGCAGATTAGTTAGACCTACATTATTAAACAATATTGTGATGGTGCCATACTGAGCAACTGTGAAGTCAACAGCTTCCTTGATCGAATCCGCTTGGGAGGCATCTAAGAAAAGACCTTCAGCTTCTCCGCCTTCATTTTTAATCTTAGATGCTGCTTCTTTGGCTGCTTCCACATTAAAATCGGCAATAACAACCTTTGCTCCTTCTCTAGCTAATAGAGTGGCAGCTGATAAGCCAATACCTGAAGCGCCTCCAGTTACTAATGCAACTTTACCTTGAACTCTTCCCATGTTCATACCCCTTTATAATGTTATTGTGCTTCTAAGATGACTTGGTTTATGTTTCAGAGCTATCAAAGCTCGTTAACAACTTCTCATAGATTTTCAAGAATTGCTGCAGTTCCTCCTCATTGAGCTTTTGGAACATTTCAGCTCTTAGCTCCTGTCCCTTAAGCTGTGCTTCCTTCAAAACGTCTTTTCCTTTGTCCGTGATAGATAGAAGTACATTCCGTCGATCATCTTCGTTATATTTTCGCTCGGCCATCCCCTGCTTAATCAGGCGATTAGCAATGTTAGTCATTGCTCCCGGCGTATATCCTAGTCTCTTAGCCAAAATAGTCTGCTTCAAGGGGCCTTTTTTATTCAATTCGCCCAAGACTAGAACTGGAGATATCCCAATATTGTGATCAAATGCGTTCATCCATCGGACAATAACTTCATTCGTAAATAATTCAACTGCATGTATTAGCTTAAAAATATCTGGATTTTCCAAGAGGTTCTCCTTTGGCATTCATGATGATCGGCTGCTTATAGAAGTATTTTAACACTAAAATATTTAATAGTAAAATACCTAATATTTAAAAAAAAGAATGCTTGGTGAAAAGCATTCTTCAAATTGCGGATTTCTCAACAACATAAGTGCCAGCCAGCAAATCGTGAATCGCACGTTTACGGCGATGTAATCCAACCAACAAGTAATCCACCAGCATGATTGGACCCAGGATTTGAGTAAGGTCAAAAGCCAAATCCGACCATAAGGATAATTTGGCGGAAATAACGGTAAAGTCATAGCTGCTGACCGCAATTACCATTGAAAGAATCATACTAATCATTCGGAAAACATTTCGAATCAGAGCTTCCTTCACTGTAGGGTAATTCCCTTGCTCATTGACAATTTTTATTTTTAAAATCAGCTTCCCTGGAGTTCCGCCAAATCTAACGATCATAAAGATATCAAATGCGATAAACAAAATGTACTCCAGGATAATAGGTATCTCCGAGTGTAATGAAACAGCTAATGAATTGAGTATCAAGTATACGATAACCCCAGGTATTCCAATGACCAAGAAATCAAGAATGGAAGCCAGCACTCTTTTCCAAAAGCCTATAAAATTCTCCTGATCCAAATGCTCGGGTAGAATGTTATCCATGCAAGCACTCCTCTCTCTATCATTTACTTTGTCGCTCAATCCCTATTTAACAATCCCTTCCTCAGATGCTCTTGGATAATGGACTCCAGCTCTTTGTTATTTTTCACAATTACCCGTTTATCAGACAGAGTATCCGTTAACTCTATAATCCTATGTGCGGCCTCATGATCATATCCACGGTTCCATTCAAAAATCATCACATAGAGATTCTTAAATGACTGCTTGTAATTTGCTTGCTCTAAACCCAGTCTTGTTTTTATAAACCTTGTAAACACTCTCAAATCCCTGATCACTTTATTAGGATTCAAAATAACGATTAAGTCAGCAGCTTTAAAACTCTCTTGTCCCCATTTGTAATGTGCGCCTTCCAGAATCCATGAGGGTTTATCAAGGATTTCCTCCAACTGAGCATCCCTTGCTTCAACTGAAAAGCGCAAATTCTCGGCACTTCTGTCCCATACCAAGTTGTCAGTCTCGTAATACTCTACACCGTATTTTTTAGATAACTCCCGGGCGATATAGGATTTGCCGCTGCCGCAAGCTCCAATGATTCTAATCTTCATAAGCTCAGCCTAGCCCTATCGGCAGGATTATTAGTCCTATAGAAATTACGGTGATTATTCTTGTGGTGAGGAGCGTTAGCTTTTTATTTTTCTCTGATTTATACCAGCCCTTAAACTGAAAATGATTCCGGTACAGCATAAAAAATACAAATAAATTCCCGAGTCCCATACTCCAGTTATACACGGGCTGACCAAATATCAATTGATAGATCAATCTTTCTGCCCAACCCAAAACTAACAAAGTCAGCACAAGCAATATACACAAGCGAAGTAATTCCAATATAAAAGAGCCCAATTTCAGCAATTCTGCAACCATCCTCTCAAGGTTTCTTTATCGCCAAAAAAATCCACATTCCTCCAAATTATACACCTTACACCTTACGACTCCTACCTAAAAACACAACCTGCCCAAGATAAATTTATCCTGAGCAAGGTTGTGTTTTTTATCAGCTTAGGAGGATGCGGGTTTCCCATCGCCCCTTAGTTCCTGTATTTGTCGCTGCAAATTAACGATTTCCGCCACTAGCGCTGCATTTTCCGCCTCAGAATCCACACTGCTACTCTGAATCAGCTGATTCAGACGCAGCTGCAGGAGGGCAAGGTCATCCTCCCGAGCCTGTTCTATACCAGTAAGCAGACAGGTTCTGTCTTTTGCGAAGTATTCAGCATACGTTCCTTGAAAAAACTTTGGTGCCTGAGACGGCTCTAATATCACCAAGCGATTAGCCACTTTAGAGTGAAGATAACGGTCATGCGAGACCATTACTAACCCGCCGGGATACACCATAAGTGCCTCTTCTACTCGTTCCCTAGTGTCAATGTCCAGATAATTAGTGGGTTCATCTAAGACCAATAGATTTGCTTTTCCAAAATACAACTTGAGGAAAGCTACACGGCATTTCTCCCCCAGACTCAAATCCCCAATCCGTTTAAATACATCGTCCCGCGTAAATAAAAAGCAACCCAGAATTGTCCGCGCCTCCGTCTGGGTCATTCCCGGCAGTTCAAGCAAGCTATCCAGAATCGTAGAGTTCATTTCTAAGTTATCTAGCTCTTGTGCAAAATAACCGATTGTCGTCCGTGGATGCAGCCGCACTTCACCTTTTGTAGGCTTATTGATCCCTGCAATCAATTTCAGCAGCGTAGACTTTCCAACACCATTAGGACCCAGAATAGACAATCGGTCTCCCCGGTTTAGCGACAAACTGAAATCCCTAAGAAAAGGCGCACTCCCCTCATAGGCAAACTCTATCTCACGGAGTGTCAGCAAAGAATCTGCCAGAAACTCTTCGCTTTCCAGCTTCATCTTCAGCTTGCCAGTCTCACGGGGCAATTCTACACGGTTCTTATTTAACCGTTCCAGTGCAGCTTCCTTGGCATGGAAACGAGACACATTTTTCTTGGATTTCGAACGCAGAAAATCATTTTGTCCGGCAGCACGATGCGCTTGCTGGAACCATTCTGCATACCGCCTAATGCTCTCCAGCAGCTTCTCCTTTTCTTGCTCCTGCTTTTTATATTGTCCCTCCAATGTTCTCAGCTCTATAGTCTTCTGCTCCCGGTATTGTGTATATCCACCCGAATAACGCCGGCATCCCTCCGGACTAAGCTCCAGCACAGACGTCGCAGTTCGATCAATAAATGTACGATCATGTGATACATAAAACACGGTTCCAGGGTATGTGCACACCCAATGCTCCAACCACTCCATCGTTTCTCCATCTATGTGATTGGTCGGTTCATCCAGAATCAATAGCTTGGGCTGCCGGGCTAATAATGCTGCTAATTGCACCCGTGTCTTTTGCCCTCCACTAAGTGAGGCGTATGGCAAATCCCAGACTGCATGTTCAAGCTTGAGCTGCTTTAGACTTTTTTCCGCTTTGACCTCCCAGCCATATCCATCGAGCTGCAAGTAACGATCGTACACCTCTGTATATTCAGCCAATTCAGTTTCGTTATCAGCATTCTGCTCCTGCAGTCTCTGACTGAGGGCTTCGAGCTGGCGTTTTAATTCAGGCAGCTGTGCTGACCCTGAAAGAACGTAGTCCAATGCGGTTACTTCCCCCGGTACCTCAAGCTGTTGATCGAGCACACCCCATTCTTCAGATGGCAAACCATGATAGATACTTCCCTCTTCAAAAGTAAGCCGACCGATCAGCCCCTTAAGCAGTGTGGTTTTGCCAATCCCGTTTCGTCCGAATAAAAGCACGCGCTCTCCCTCTGCTATCTCAAAGGATACCTCCTTAAATAAAGGGACCCCATTCCATTCCTTACGTAAATTCTTCACTTTAATTACAGTCATCTTTCATTCCTCCGATTTCATTGCAAATAAAAAACCGCAGCCAACGGTCTGCGGTCGAATAGCGTATGAAGGGGGAATGTGCCCAGACATGGATAGACTACGGCCGTGTTCACCTGCTGGATGCAGAGTAAACCAACACAATAGATAGAACTATCCATATAAAAGCATCGTAAGACCCCCGACCGACACACGTATCCCTGACCGTTATCACCCTGCGCGGGTGCTCCGTGACTTGTGCATATGCACTTCACAAACTTTATGGTCTGTTTCAGGAAACGTGTTAGTTATTCATCAGTCGGTGGCCCTCCGTAATTGTCCGTATTTTAGAATAAGTACAGTATATAACAATTTAAATCAGAAATAAAAGGTCAAGAACAATTATAACTTAATCTTTACCACCTGAGTCTGCGCATTCCACTGCACCTGAACAGCAAATAAATCAGGCAAGATACTCAGCGGAATTAGTAATCGGTTATTTTCATTGCGTGACGGTAAAATCGTAATGGATTTTCCATTCACAATAGCCTTATTGGATAATGGCTTGTGTGTCACCGTACGATTGCCGATCGTAATTAGCAGTGCACCTGTCCCCGCTTCACTCTGCAAAGTTCCACCCAGTAAGGCCACGGATTCTCTCAGCGGAACAAACACACGGGAATTTTCCAATATAAAAGGATCCTTCAGCTTTGTTGTCGTCCCATTGATCTCAAAAGTCCCCGCAAACTTATTGCTTCCTACAGAGTACCCGTTTTTAGTTGCAATATTCTCCATAGCCAGTGTGCTCGTTGTAATGATAACTCGAGTATTCTTGGCTACTTTTGGATACAGCCAATGAATATCATCATTATGCATTCGAATACAACCAGCGCTAACATACTTCCCTATCGATGACTCATTATTATTGCCGTGAATCGCATACGTCGTGCCATAGGTCCCGTTCACTTCCAGCCCCAGCCAGCGGTCGCCAAGCGGATTGGCCGGATCCCCACCGGGAATTTTCTCTTTGTAGTAGGGTCTGTTTTTTACTTTAACCACCATTTTGAAGCTACCTTCTGGCGTCAGTTCCTTCGACTTCCCTGTGGCAACCGGAAAAGTCTTCACCAGCTTGCCGTCACTGAAATACGCGAGTTTGTTTGTTTTTTTGTTCACGATGATCAGATCTGAGCCAGCAGCTTCCACCCTTCCAACTCCTGTAAAGCAAGCAGCGAACAAAAGCCCAAATACAAGCATCAGTTTAATGTTCCGCTGTAAAAAAGTTTGAAACCGGCCTCCCGAAAAGCATAAATTCATCTTGCTCCACCTCCGTTATATAAAGACGAAATCATTTCAAATATGTTGCGTACCAGCCTGTACCTATTCTTTTCAACTCGTCCCCTCCCGCTTGACGCAGAGATTGCAATACTGTAACCAGTGAATGCACGACAAAAAGCCGACCTTTGGATACGCAAAGATCAGCTAACGCATAAACACATAAGTTGCGGACCCTAGAGCCCCTATTTGCAACTTTTTCGCTGTTTTGGGATGCTATCGGACTCCAGAGACCCTATTTGCATCTATTTCGCTGTTTTGAGATGCTATCGGACTCCAGCGCAGTTATTTGCTCAAATACCCTCGAATTCCTTGCTCTTCACGACCAATAAGGTCTCTCGGGTCCGAAACTCGCTCAAAAAGACCTAAAACACGCGAATAGCTGCATCTGAGTCCTTTAGCACAGTTCTACCTTGTTCTTTCCTATGTCTCTATCATTTCTGCCCTATGTCTCATACATTACTGCCCTACGTCTCATACATTACTGCCCTACATCTCATACACTTCTGCCCTATGTCTCATACATTTCCGCCCTACGTCTCATACATTTCCGCCCTACGTCTCATACATTACTGCGTCCGCTCATTTGCCCGTTACCGTTAGCACAGTTACCTACCACATCTGTACCAAAACTCCACCATTTTTCCACCACTTCTCCACCACTTCTCCACCACATCTCTACCACATCTCCACCACATCTCCACCACATCTCCACCACATCTCCACCACATCTCCACCACATCTCCACCACATCTCCACCACGCTCCGCTCCAGTCCCAGACTAACTGCGCTGCACATTTACCCGTATCCCATTCTACCGAAGCTCAACGCACCAGCCCCCAAACTAACTACGGTTTTACCATCGAAGATCAGCTAGCGCATAAGCACATTAGTTGCGGACTCCAGAGACCCTATTTGCAACAAATCCGCTGTTTTGAGATGCTATCGGACTCCAGCGCAGTTATTTGCTCTAAACACCTCGAATTCCTTACTTTTCACGACCAATAAGGTCTCTCGGGTCCGAAACTCGCTCAAAAAGACCTAAAACACGCGAATAGCTGCATTTGAGTCCGTTAGCAAACTAGTTCATTTTTGATTGGTAGTTAGTTAGTTAGTTCGTTTTTAGTTCGTTTTTAGTTGGTTTTTCGTTCGTTTCTTGTTTCATTTCTGGTTTAGTTACTAGTTCGTTCCCAGTACATTTCTGGTTAGTTTCTAGTTCGTTTCTTATTAGCTCCTACTCGTCTCTACCTCCTCCCTATCTCTTTGCCAGCTCATTTCTACTCCCTTCCGCTCTTCCGTTCTTTCATTCCGATCTTCCGTTTTCCCCTCCCGCTCTGCCGTTCTCCCCTTCCGCTCTTCCGTTTTCCCCTCCACCCCCACTACACACAAAAAAAGCCTTGATTCTCTTAATAGAGAATCAAGGCTTTCTAAATTGACCTTACACCCACCACATACCCTGAGGTTGGTCATGAATAAGAATGGATTGCAAATTGGTTACTGCACGTTGGAAGCCTTCGTCAACCGTCATAAGAGGGTCTTCATGCTCGATGCTCACCACGTAATCATAACCGTAAGTGCGCAGCGCGCTCATGATATCTGACCACTCAGATATGCTGTGCCCGCAACCAACGGAGCGGAAGGTCCATGCGCGGGTCTGCACATCGCCATAAGGTTGCATATCGGTCAAACCATACATATTGATGTTGTCCTGATCCAAGTAAGTATCCTTGGCATGGAAATGGTGAATCGCGCCAGCTTTACCGAGAATCTTAATAGCACCTACAGGATCAATACCTTGCCACCACAGATGGCTCGGATCCAGATTGGCTCCAATAGCATCGCAGGTTGCTTCTCTAAGCTTCAAAATCGTATAAGGGGTATGGCACAGGAAGCCGCCATGCAGCTCGATGCCGATCTTAACGCCATGCTCCTCGGCCAGCTTGCCGATTTCCTTCCAGTAAGGGATCAGCTTATGTTCCCACTGCCAGGTTTTGATGTCGCTGTACACGGTAGGCCAAGGCGTGACTGGCCAGTTCGGTGCTTTTGCCTCATCGCTGTCCCCAGCCGTTCCCGAAAAGGTGTTCACGACCTTAACACCCATGAGTGAAGCCAGCTTGATCGATTTACGGAGAATTTCATCCCCAGCGCGGGCTTCTTCTTTATCTGGTGAAATCGGGTTATTATGGCAACTGAAGGCACTGATCATAATGCCACGTTTCGTGAACTTTTCCAAATATTCTTGACGTGCTGACTCGCTGGCAAGCAGCTCATCTGTCGGACAGTGAGCATTACCGGGATTACCACCCGAGCCGATTTCTACCGCATTCAAACCTGCGGCGGCGATTTTATCTAACATCTCGTCAAGACTCAAGCTTCCAAATACAGGATCAAATACGCCTAATTTCATTTATACGACCACCTTTTCTTTGATAGGCTCTAAGGCTTCAGAATGTCCGTAAACCGGATAGTCACGTTTCGTTGGGGCACACCAGTTCACGCCATTGATGATAACTTTTTGAATATCCTTGTTGTAATAGGTTGGGTAAGATTCATGACCAGGCTGGAAATAAAAGATCTTACCGCTGCCTCTACGGTAGGTCGATCCGCTTGGGAAGACGTTGCCGCCTTCGAACCAGCCGACAAATACAAGACTCTCTGGTGCTGGCACATCAAAATGCGCACCGTACATTTCCTCTTGCTCCAAGTCGATGTATTCACCAATGCCCTCAGCAATCGGGTGACTTGGGTCCATGACCCACAGGCGCTCCTTCTCCTCAGCTTCACGCCATTTCAGATCGCAGCTGGTGCCCATTAATTTCATAAAGATTTTGGACATATGGCCCGAATGAAGCACTACAAGTCCCATACCTTGCAGCACTCGCGCATGTACACGGTTTACAATCTCATCACTTACTTCATGATGGGCGATATGTCCCCACCAGATCAGTACATCCGTGTTATCCAATACCTCTTGCGTCAGTCCATGCTCTGGTTCATCCAGCGTAGCTGTCTTAGTGTCCAGTCCTGCTTCTTGAAGGAAGCTGGCCAGTTGTCCATGAATACCTTGCGGATAGACCTTAAGAATTCTTTCTTCCTGCCGTTCATGACGGAATTCATTCCATACGGTTACTCTTGTCACTTGGGACACACTCCTAGTTCATATTTATCTATGACCATCGAATTTGCTTAATTATTCAAAAACACAGGCATTCCAGTTTCAGAGGATTTATAAATAGCCTCCAAGATGCGAGTCACAACCAACGCCTGCTCCGGCTTCACCACAGGCTCGGTGTCATTTACAATGCTGTCAATCCACTGAGCTGCCTCTATCATCGCAGGATCATCTCCCGCACCATCATAAAAGTCGACGCCACCGGCATCCAGACCGATATGCTTTTCAAAGGTTTTACCGTAGGCTTCTCCGTTAATGCGCAGACCGTTCTCCATATCTGCTCCGCCTTCAGTCCCACAAAGTACCGTTTTGGCCTCACCGACATCGAGTGTATTCAGTGCCCAGCTTGCTTCTAAGACGATGGTAGCCCCATTCTCCATAGTGATGAATCCAATGGCGGAATCCTCAACTGTAAACTTCTCAGGATCCCACGGGCCCCAAGCATTTGCAGCATTTTTACGACCGGACAGCTTATGATAAGCGTTGCCCACGACATATTTAGGTTTGTAATTATCCATCATCCACAGGGTCAAATCGAGCGCATGGGTCCCGATATCAATCAACGGACCGCCGCCTTGCGCTTCTTCATCCAAAAACACACCCCAAGTTGGGACAGCGCGACGACGGATAGCCTTAGCTCTGGCGTAATAGATCTCACCAAGCTCATTATTCTCACATACCGCATGCAGATAAGCTGAATCTGGTCTGAAACGGTTCTGATAACCGATGGTCAGCTTTTTCCCAGTTCGCTCTGAGGCCTCGATCATCGCTTGTGCTTCTGCCGTGGTTTTAGCCATCGGCTTCTCACACATTACGTGTTTGCCTGCTTCCATAGCCGCAATGGAAATCTCCGCATGGGAAATGTTCGGCGTACATACATGAATCACATCTATACTTGCATCGTTAAGAAGCTCTTTATAATCTGTGTAAACTACGGACTGCTCATCTCCAAACTCCGCTTTTGCCTTCTCGGCACGTTCAGCGACGATATCACAAAAAGCAACCATTCGCGCACCTTCTACTTTTTTTAACGCGGGCATGTGCTTGCCGTTCGCAATACCTCCGCAGCCGATAATTCCTACTGTTAAAGTCATTCTGGTCTAACCTCCACTTATTCCTGTTTTGATATCTCTATCATACAAAGCTGAGGAAGGGCTTTCTTCCTGCAATCTTGCTGTATTATTCCCGAATATTGTCTTGTGGTATTTCAGCGGGGATATCCCCGTTGCTTCCTTGAAAAAATGATGGAAGGTCTTCACGCTGCCAAACCCGGCTGCTTCCGCCACGGCAGACATCGGCAGATCTTCATTAATCAAGATCCATTTGGCTTTGTTAAGCCGGTATTCATTTAAGAACGCGATAAAGGTCATGCCCGTGTTTTTCTTGAACAATTTGGTAAAATAATAAGGACTAAAACCCATATAATTAGCTACCTCATTCAGCGAAATAGCCTCCTGATAATGCTGCTCCACATAAATAAAAATCCGCTCTAGTCTTTCCAGTGTTTCTCTGGATTGATTCAGTGTATCTTCCGAGAACTTAGGCTGTTTCTTGATCGGACTCTTCGGCACCTCCCGTAAAATAACGGTCAGCAGTTCAAACAATCTAGCCTTGATTAGAAAAACATACCCTTCTCTTCGCTGTACATCTTCCTCGTAAATACTCTCAATCAGCCCTTTGACCTTCGCGGCAGTTGCCACGGGCCATCTTGAACTGGAATACTCCATAAGCGTAAAGACCTCACGAAGTGAGTAGTCATTACCGTTCAAAGCGGCTACTTCTTGGAACAAATTCAGGTCAAATTGAATCACTACCCGTTCACTCTCAGGTGAAGAGAGAAAATAATGCACATCCCCACCATTGATAAACTGAACCTCGCCCTGCTCCATGTGAATAGGGGTATCGTTAATTCCCAGATTCAGGCTTCCTTTGGTAACATAGATAATTTCAATTTCTTTATGCCAATGCGGATAACACAACGTATCACCATTGCAGAGTAAACTGCGGTAAGGAAAGTGCTTATCTACATCCGGAATCTCGAGATAAATATTCATAAATGCAACTCCTTATCCGAGTAAATCATTAAAACCAGGGCTTGCATGCCATATTTTAAAATTTTACGTAAGCGTTTACTCTCTAAATGTTAGACCTCCAATATTCTTTTGTCAATTCCGATATTTCTAAGTAAATTTTTGGTATATACATCGGTATCATTCCTATTAAAAGATTACTGCTCTTGCGTAGTTTTGATCATTTTTTTATTTTTTAAGTACAGTTGACAAAAGCGCCTACCAGCATTTATATTCGGGGTAAGCGTTTACGTTCTCTTCCTTCATAACTTACTCTCATCAGCGTAAGCGTTTAATTCAAGGATAACCGTAGTTTAAGGAGCTCATAGGAATGAACCCAACGATTAAAGATGTTGCACAGAAAGCGAACGTTTCCATTGCCACAGTCTCTCGCGTGCTAAACAATTTAAGTGGGTATTCGGACAAAACGAAACAAAAGGTAAATGAGGCGATCAAAGAAATTGGTTATCAACCCAATGCGATTGCCCGGGGTCTAATCAATAAGCGTACACAGACCATTGGTGTTATGTTCCCTAGTGTTTCTGGTGCCTTCTCTTCCGATCTGCTCAAAGGTATTGAAGAATTGGCCAATGACCGGAACTACAGTGTGATGGTATGCAATACCGATCAGGACGGTAAAAGAACGTTGAAGTATTTGCAGCTCCTGAGAGAGAAACAGGTTGATGGCATTATTTTTTCTAGTGAAGTCCTTAAGAAAGAATATTACGATGTGCTAGAAACCATGAGGATCCCCGTTGTACTGGTCTCTTCCCAAACAGAATTCGCCAAGGTCCCTTATGTGAAAGTAGATGATTATCGAGCAGCTTTTGACGCTATCCTCTACTTAATTTCAAAAGGTCACCGCAAAATAGCCATGATTAGTGGGAACCCTAGCGATCTTATCGCTGGTGCGCCAAGAGCAGAAGGTTACAAGCATGCGCTTGAAGCAAATGGCATTCCTTTTGACAGCCGCTATCTTGCTTACGGAGATTTTTTGTATGAGAGCGGAAGTATAGCTATGGAGACTCTTTTGGAGCAAGCGCCTGATGTGACTGCCGTTTTTGCTGCTAGTGATGAAATGGCGATTGGTGCCCTCTCCACCGTTATCAAAAATGGTCTAAGCGTGCCCGAGGATATCTCCATTATGGGATATGACGATCTTGGATTAGCCAAAATGGTTATTCCGCCTTTAACAACAGTACGCCAACCGCTGTACGATATTGGAAAGATCGCCGTGGAGAAGCTCATTCAGATGATTGAAACAGGCGAGTCTGTGAACAGCCAGATTGTCGATCACACAATTGTGGAAAGACAAACGGTAAGATCGCTTACCTAAGTCTTTTTATCAATATTACGTAAACGTTTACTGTCTCTTTTATGGCATACCCGTCGCTTAGAAGAACATGAATATCATTTAAGTTTTGCAATCAACGTAAACGTTTACTCTTACCAAATTCACCATAATACCAACACATTATTAGGAGGATTTAATCATGAAAAAAACAATCAAACCCGTAGTGGTTAGCGTACTGGCTATGTCCGTACTTAGTGCCTGTGGTAGCAATGCGGCTGACAACAGCGCAAATAGTGGTGGAAATGCCTCCTCCGGTGAAAAGGTAAAAGTCGAGTTTTTCCAAAATAAAACCGAAGCCAAAGCCACCTTCAACAAGCTGGTTGCGAAATTCAATGAAGCCAATCCAAATATTGTTGTCACACAGGTTAACCCGCCAGATGCTGAAACGGTATTGAAAACTCGTGCAGCGAAAAAAGATATTCCTGACGTGGTAGGGATCGGAGCAACTGACACCTACAAGACGTTATCTGGCAGCGGTCTTTTTGAAGATTTCACAGGCGATCCACTTGCTGAGAATATCCAGCCAGCATATCTCCAAATGCTGAAAGACCTGACAGGTTCGGAAGAACTGAATGGTCTTCCATTCTCTTCAAACGCAAGTGGTGTCATTTACAATAAAGCGATGTTCGCTGAAGCCGGTGTGACTGTTCCAACTACTTGGGATGAGTTCATGGCTGTCGCTCAAAAGTTCAAGGACAGCGGTAAAAATGCTTTTTACCTGACACTGAAGGATTCATGGACAACACTTACGCCGTTCAACTCCCTTTCCACGATCATTAAAGGGAATGATTTCTTCAAGGAGCGTGCGGCAGGTACTGTAACCTTCTCAGACAGCTTTAACGAGGTTGCTGAAAAGCTGCTTAAGCTGACGGAATACGGACAAAAAGATATTTTTGGTAAAGGCTACAATGACGGAAACACAGCATTCGCTAAAGGTGAATCCGCAATGTACCTGCAAGGCGTATGGGCGATCCCAGAAATCGTGAAAGCCAATCCATCCATTGAACTTGGCGTATTCCCATTCCCAGCGACAAATAATGCTGCCGATAACAAGGTCATTTCTGGCGTAGATACATTACTGACGATTTCCAAGAACACTAAACATAAAGAAGAAGCAAAGAAATTCGTAGACTTCCTGCTTCAACCTGAGAATGTTAGCCTATACATCAATGAGCAAAAAGCATTCCCAGCTGTACAAGGTGTAACACAAGATGATCCAACAATGGATGGCTTTAAAGAAGCGTTTACCGCTGGCAACTTGGCTGACTTTGCTGACCACTACATCCCAAGTGCAATGAAAGTGGATACCATCAACCAATCCTTCTTGCAAAAGAAAGACATTAAAGCTTACCTAGAACAGCTTGATAAGGAATGGGATAAAGTAGCTAACCGGAAATAAACTGATCAGACAAACATGAACCGCGAAAGAGAATGGGGCTTCCCCTCTTCTCTTTCGCTTTTACAATGAGGAGGATTACATGATGGCCAAACGCCGAGTCGCCTTTTATCTGATGACTATACCGGCATTACTTCTTTTCTTTGCCTTCCATACCTTTCCTGCAATCCAGGGTATATATTATTCGTTCACGAACTGGGACGGCTTTAGTGACAGCTTTGATTACGTAGGATTTAAGAACTTCATTAACATTTTTCAAGATGAAAATGTGTTGAATTCATATGTGTTCACTTTTAAATATGCCATTCTAACCACTATTCTTATCAACATTATCAGCTTGTTGATTGCGCTTGGACTTAACGCCAAAATTAAAGCTAAAAACTTTTTCCGTGGCGTGTATTTCTTACCGAATATCCTCAGCGTATTGATTGTTGGTTTTATTTTTAACTACTTGTTCGCTAATGTATTCCCTATTTGGGGTGCGAAGCTCGGCAGCGAATTCCTATCACAGAACATTCTCGGTAACTCGGACTGGGCTTGGATCGGTATCGTCATTGTAGCCGTTTGGCAGGGGATTGCTTATAACACGATTCTCTATCTCGCGGGCCTTCAAACCATTCCTCATGATCTTTACGAAGCTTCCAATCTGGACGGCGCTAGCCGCTGGAGAGAATTCTGGAGCATTACGTTCCCAATGCTTGCTTCCTTCTTCACCATCAATATGGTGCTCGCGATGAAGGGCGGTCTAATGGTATTCGACCAAATCGTTGCCTTGACAGGCGGGGGTCCAGGTCGTTCAACGCAATCCATTGCCCACTTAATCTACACAGGCGGCTTCCAAGGCGGAGAATTTGCCTATCAATCGGCGAACGCCGTGATTTATTTTATCGTGATTGTCGTTATCTCCGCCCTTCAGCTTAAATTTCTGCAGAAACGGGAGATGGACTTATGATCAAAAAATCAACCAACTGGCCTGTAACGATTCTTATCGCCCTAGGCTCACTACTGATCCTGTTTCCGCTGTACATGACCATTGCCATCGCACTCAAGAATCCCGAGGAAATGGCTCAATCTATCTTCTCGCTGCCAACTGGCCTGCATTTTGAGAACTTCTCCAATGCGATTAAAGCAACGAATTTCTTCAATGCATTAGGAAATAGTACCGTGATTACCGTTACAACAGTCGTGTTCATATTGCTTACCAACTCCATGGTAGCCTATGCTATTGCACGTAATATGAAGCGAAGATTTTTCAAAGTGCTGTACTTCTATTTTATCAGCGCAATGTTTATCCCTTTCCAGATTATCATGCTGCCTGTGGTCAAAGTGACTACGGATCTACACATGAACAACATTGTAGGGATTATTATTCTATACGTCGTTTATGGTCTGGCCTTTAACGTGTTTGTTTACACCGGTTATATCCGTTCCATTCCGTATGAACTGGAAGAAGCGGCTACAGTAGACGGCGCATCGACCTTTGGAACGTTCTGGAAGATTATTTTTCCACTTCTTGCTCCTGTTAGTGCAACGATCGGTATCCTGTCTTGTCTATCCACTTGGAATGACTTTATGCTACCGCTGGTTCTGCTCGGCGATCAGGATTCCTACACACTTCCGCTGGTACAATATGTATTCCAGGGGCAGTTCAGTACAGATTTCAACTTAGCTTTCGCTTCATATTTGCTCGCATTAACCCCGATGCTCATCGTCTATTTGTTCGCACAAAAATGGATTATCAGCGGACTTACATCAGGGTCCATTAAATAAAATAGCTAGATCTATATAGAGATAGGAGATTACAACCTTGGATAAAAAATGGTGGAAAGAAAGCGTAGTGTATCAAATTTACCCTCGCAGCTTTAAAGACAGTAACGGGGATGGCATTGGTGATCTGCAAGGGATTATCTCGAAACTCGATTATTTAAATCATCTTGGTGTCGACGTGGTGTGGCTGTGCCCAGTGTACCAGTCGCCTAATGACGATAACGGTTATGATATCAGTAATTATCAAAGTATTATGGATGATTTCGGAACGCTCTCCGATTGGGAGGAACTGCTTGCTGGTCTTCACAGCCGTGGCATGAAGCTGATTATGGACCTTGTGGTCAACCATTCCTCAGATGAGCATGCTTGGTTCGTAGAGTCCCGCAAATCGCAGGATAATCCTTATCGTGATTATTATATCTGGCGTCCGGGTAAAGACGGACAGCCGCCGAACGACTGGGGCTCCTTCTTCAGTGGATCAGCTTGGGAATACGATGAGAAATCGGAGGAATATTACCTCCATCTCTTCTCCCGTAAACAACCTGATCTAAATTGGGACAATCCAAAGCTCCGCAAGGAAATCTACGATATGATGACCTGGTGGCTGGATAAAGGAATTGACGGCTTCCGCATGGACGTAATCAACCTGATCTCCAAAGTACCGGAATTACCTAGCGTTTCTGGGGAAAGTAACGGAGAACAGCCTACGTACCACTTCGGTGGAGACTATTTCGTTAACGGTCCACGCGTACATGAGTATATGCAGGAAATGAACCGTGAGGTGCTATCCAAGTACGATATCATGACCGTGGGTGAAGCCGTTAATGTCACTCCAGAAGAAGCTTCACTGTATGTTTCCGAGGATCGTAACGAGCTGAACATGGTATTCCATTTCGAGCTCATGGACGTCGATTCCGGTCCTGGAGGTAAATGGAATGTACAGCCTTGGAAGCTGGCGGACATTAAGTCCATTATTTCCAAGTGGCAAGTCGCACTCGACGGTAAGGGTTGGAACAGCTTGTATATGAACAACCATGATCAGCCACGTATGCTATCCCGCTTTGGTGATGATAAGCTGTTCCCGAAAGAGTCTGGCAAAATGCTAGCAACACTGCTTCACACGCTCCAAGGTACACCTTACATCTATCAAGGTGAAGAAATCGGCATGACAAATGTTCAATTTGCTTCCATCGATGACTACAAGGATATTGAAATTGTAAATATGTATAAGGAATACTTGGCTGCCGGACACTCGGAAGAAAAAATCATGAATTCCATTTACATCAAAGGTCGGGACAATGGCCGTACGCCGATGCAATGGAACTCGGAACCGCAGGCAGGCTTCACTACCGGCAATCCGTGGTTGGCTGTGAACCCTAACTACAAAGATATCAACGTAGAGAAGGCACTGGCTGATCCCGATTCTATTTTCCACTACTATAAGAAGCTAATTGAACTGCGTAAGCAGCATGAGATTATCGTATACGGAAACTATACAATCTTGGCCGAGGAGAATGAGCAGGTATACGCTTATCTACGTACTCTTGGAGAAGAACAGCTACTGGTTGTATTGAATTTCTTCGGAGAGCCTACGACTTTCGAACTTCCTTCTACTGTGAAATTCCAAGCGAAGGAATTGCTTATTGCCAACTACGAAATAAATCCAGAAGAAGAACTAAACACAATTCAGCTTCGTCCTTATGAAGCTCGTGTATATAAGCTTAAATAATTTAAATAAGGAAGAAGTCCTCGCGACTTCTTCCTTTTTTTGATACTACTCTGTCTGAAGTTGATTCACTGACATTAATTCCAAATCATCAGCATCAATTTGGCCGTCCCCGTTCAAATCTAATATATATGGAAATTGTTCTGGATCGTCTCCTAATGAACGGTCTAGTTGTCCCCTAAGCAAAGACAAACCTGATCCATGAACGAGATGACCATCAATTAAAGCTGCTTTCCCCGCTTTATCAATAAACAGGGAGTGCCCGTCATACAACACCAGTTGCATCCCTTCATCTTCAATCATCAATACACGAAGTACGTCCGTTCGTCCTGTATACTTCGCAACTGATTTGACTGTAAAGCCGGACGCCTCTGCATTAGGCTCGATTTTACTAACGAAGTAGACCCAGTCTCCTTCTTTATAGGATACAGGAAGTGTACTGTCCGTTACTTGAACAGTAATCTTATCGCTGTTGGCGAACTGAACGATATTTCCGTTGTTCGCGGAAGAACGAACATTCGTTGGATCCCATAACGCTTTTGAATACAAATCGTCCATAATTTTTCCGGGTGTAGTAACAAATCCTGTGCTTAGCGCCCCCTCATCTGCAGTGGATAACCATGTCGGCTTGGCTGCTCCTCCAGCGGGTGCATTCTCCGCCTTCAACATCGGGAATCCGGTAATTCTGGCCGTCCCCGCCACAAAAGCAGGTGCTGATACAGAACCGCTATCCTGAGCTAAATTGAGCAGTGGCGTACCGTCCGTGCCGTAAAGACCATTAATACGAATCCGATCAAGCTCATTCTCCCCCGGAATATACACCCGATTTGGTACAGACATATATGGCAAGCCGATCAGTTCACCAAGTGATAAATAGCTTTGAGCAGATCCGAACCGGACCGCTAAAAGATTATATAACGATTTGCCGTCGGTGATGTAATATTGCTTCGTCAAATTAACTCCATTCGCTGTCGTACCTTCATCTTGGTGTACATAATAAGAAGGAAGCTCGTGACTCACTGTAAGCTGTTTGATATCATCGTATTTCCAGTTTCCGTCAGCCCCTTTTGCATACCAACCGTTCACCCGATCGATTTTTGGGAAGCCTGGTTTATCGGGATCATCCTTTCCGGTATCGTGCAGGCTCTCCATGAAATCGGTGCCGGATACAGAAATATTAAGCGGCTGCTTGGAATCGGCTTTAAAATAAATCGATACCTCTCCTTTGCGCATGCTGCTATCTTCCAGCTTCTGCTGCTGAGTACGATCCCACGGATATCGCTTGATTGTTTCGTACATTTGCAGCGGACCATGTACCGCTAGATGTCCCAAATTGGCTGTATCCCCGTATGACATTACAGGAGAGCCGAACGATTTGATCAAAAAACGACCGAGATCCGCTTGCAGTGCATGACCCCAGTACGAAAGCCCTGAAAAGTTCCCCATATTATAAGCTGAGCTGCCGCCCTCGTTATGCCGTGATCCCGCAAAAATCCACCCATCCGCAGACATGCGAATGTTGAAATAGTTCGCCATTTCCAAGCCATCCTGATATAGCAGTTCCTTCACATCACCATAACCAGCATCCTGATCGGGAAGAGCCTGCATAATACCGGCTAAGTCGCTTAACGAAACGCCCGCATAACTCACGTCAAATCCATTAACTTCGTAAAAAATATCATAACCATCGATATTTTGCCGCGCGGCCTTGCGCATGCCACCAGACACTATCGGGAGATTTGTGCCGTCGATGCCTGCCGCATAATAATCGCGAATTTCTCTTTTCAACGCATCATCTTGAACCAGGTTCGCCATCTGAATCCCACCTAACAAAGCGACAAGTGATTGGTTCATAGACTGCTGTGTATTGAATTGGCTTACCCGAGTGAGCCAATTCCACATTGACAAAGCTTTCTCCTTGGCGTCCTCCATTTGCTGTGGCGTAAACAAGTCGTCTCCATACTCGATAGCCGTAGCCAAGTTATGCAGACCAAAGGCTGTCGTTGGATAATCTGCACCTGTAGTAGCACCACTTACGCTGTATGGAACATAAGCTGCCCCACTGTTAGCCTGACCGGGCATTAACTTACTTGCATTAGCAATATTATCGATTGCAGTGACTCTACTATTTAAATAAAAATCAAGTCCGTCTCTAGCACGTTTGGCAAGCATCTCGTCTGTTTTGCCGCCGCGGACCCAGTTGAAAGCGAGCAGCCCTATCGTGCCGAAGCCCGCCTCCGTACTGCTGGCCTGTTGATCTACACCAATGTATGAGACATTATCAAAAACTACCGTGCCTTGGGCATGATTGCTCCGCAGTTCGATCCGCACATAATAAACGGGATATGGAGTATCAAAGACGCCATTGATCTCCATCCACTCTCCCCCTGTCGAATCTCCATAAAAGCTCTGGCTGCCGATTTGCTCCTTCCTTTGATTAAGATAGATAAGACGAGCTTCTACGCCATGTTCTTCGGTAGAGGTAAAACCCGGTTCTGTTTTGTACTTCACGTTGAAAATGCGATAATCCCCACCAAACTGCCGCGTCCCGTTACCAGATGCGGACAGCGTATTGCTCAGTAGAGCGACAGCCGAGGTGGATGAGGACACAATCCAGCCACCCTTTCCACTATAACCTCCAGCGACCGACGGTGTTATGGAATCCACCGATCCGCTTTCTGTCACCGGCATCCATGAAGCAGACGATTCAAATCCGGCGTTCGGAACTGCTGCTGTTCCTTTCGTTGCATATGGAATCTGATCGCTTCCAACCGATGTGTTCACACGCATCAGACGGACACCATCCCACATTACGGTTCCTTTACTCTCATCCAAGCCTACTTGCACAATAATGCCAGCAGGCTGCTGTGGAGGAACCGTCACAAGCCCGCGAATCTCTTGCCAGTCTACCGCATTGGATGCAGCATTGGATGCAGCATTGAACACATAAGGGTCTCCAATCGGGGTACCACCCTGATCCACAAATGTCACTTTGCCATAAATTCCCCGACCTTGTGGTGTTGTCATAACCTGATCCGCTTTATAAAAAGCGCTGAAAATCATCAGGCTGCCAGGCTTTAGCGTTACATCAGCGGGATTTGTGTAGTCCACCAAAACATGTAGCGGATTACTTATATGCTGTACGAGCGCAGCACTGCCAAATGAATGCGCTGTCATTTCAAAGTAACTCTTACCCTCCAGAGCCGCAGAAACATCCTGTTGCCAAGCGACACTTACCTGTTCTGGTGCTCCTTCGGCTTCGTCAATAATACTCCAGCCTTCCGCTATGCCAGATGCGCCAGACTCAAAACCGTAATTATCTGTAACGTTTCCTGCGGTTAAGGTATCTCCTGTGACATATACTTTTTGCGGATAATTGTCAAAACGTCCATCAGGCTGCTGATTGGCAATTAGGTTCTGTTCAAAAAAGTCCAGCATTACTTCACTTCTGGCCAAATCAGGATAGACATTGTCTACCCTATCGTAATAGATCGGTGTGTCCTGTGTCATGGTCGTTAGCCCGACAGCTTCCACTGCCGGACTAACGGCAGTGATTGTAAGCAGTATGGTGAGTACCAGCGAGTACCACCGTTTGCTTGGGTTTCGTTTCAATCTATCCTTCATAGTTGACCTCCCACACCTTAATATTTACTTACATGTTTTTGTTGGAGCGAGCGTGAAGCTGCTCCTCCTTTTACACCGACCATATCGGCGCTCCCGCTTCGAGCTTAATTTCTATCCTTCCAGCAGCCTGCTCCATCGTTTGACGGAATGGCAATACCCCAGTTGGCACCTGTAATTCCAACTTTTTGCACGGATCCTCATAAGCAAGCTGTAACTGCCCCTCTTTGTTTACCGTACTTATACCAGCAAGCTTAGCAAGTATTTCTTCCTCTGAACCATTCGCATTTTCAACCACTAATCCGAACGCAAGATGTGCTTCCTTTAGTTCAGTTAACTTCAACTCCTTAATTGCTCCTTCATATAGGATGATTTCCAGAGAGGTTGTTGTTTCTTCTTCGATCACGCGAAGCTGCGGTATATAAGCTCCAAAACGGTAATCTTCAAACACAAGCCCTATCGTTACATATGGAGAACGGATTAACAGCGGTTTGCCCGCTTCTATCTGCTCCGGCATCACCAGCTGACTTCGTTCTCCACCGAATTCAAATCGAAAGAGTAAGGAAGTAGCTTTAACCACTCCATGAATAGGGTCCAAGACAAAATGTTTGTCACCATGATCCGCACAGAAATGAGCGATGCCAAGCAGCATACCACGATGCTGAACCGTGTGTAGCAATCCAGAACTAAAATCATATTGGTCATGAAGACAGCGGAAACGCAGGCTGGAAGCATGCCCTCTCTCTCCCCAGTACGCGGTCAGTGGTCTGCGCTGATTCCACAGATCACAATGGTTGAAAGAACCAAGCGCTAATTCAGGCGTCAGGTAAGAAGATGCAACTACCGGAATAGCTCCTTTAACTATCACCTTTTCCGAGTATGAAGCAGCGCGTGATTCCTTAAAATAAGACACATACTGTTCCGGCATATTTAACCCGACACGCACCCAAAGCGCGCTGATCTCCAGCTCATCCTCATCCAAGAAATGGAGACGTCCCTGCCCTGCAAGCTGTAAGAATGACAATAATCCCTTTCCTTGCAGCGTTTCGTATGATCGGCTATGGGGTCCTGCCCATTGTCCAGTAGTGCTATGATAATGTTCAGCGATGGAAGCCCACGCCATGTCATGCAGCTCACGGATCATCTCTAAACTGGCTGTGTCCCGTATATGTCTGAGCATAAGTGACAAATCTTCAATCGCTACAATGGTATAAGTCGGACTATTGTACTCCGTAAATGCACCATGCAGTGTGCAATATTCATGCAGAAGCTTCAATTTACTCCGTCCGTAAGTGAACAAGTCCTTGTTGTCGAGCAATTCCCCTGCAAGCAGTGCTACGTAAGTCCCCATGATACAAATATTCGTATACGAAGGTAATACATTGCGCTCTTTAATTAATTCAGCAGCTGCCTCCAGTGAATTCTTAATTCGACCCTGTAGCTCAGCCGGCAACTTATCGCCATGATCCACATAGGCCTGAATGAGCGCTTTCCCACAGAAGTCAGCCCAATTGCGATCAGGAGAGGCCATATCGGCGACTGATTCTTCCATATAATAAGGCCAAATTCCGTAATAAGGGTGTTCTCTATCTAGTTCCTGGAAGTCGAGCAGACAGCCGATCATTTGCGCCGCAAGTTCGGCATCGCCCTCATCTTGGCGGTCTAGTAAAGATAAGGAAAAATAAAACGATTCACGAATCAAATGAACCTCTGCGTCGCGCACATTAGTATGATAATTGTAGGCTGGGCCTCTCCTAGTCTTAAGTGCAAGCCACTGCTTGTCGAAATCCTTCCACTGCTTCTCTATAACATCTTTATAGACTTGTTGGATTGATGAATTCATCATATGTCTTGCCCTTCCTTTACAGAGGATAATTTGAAAATATCCCCCGGAAACCGGGGGAGAAGCTTTATTTTTTAGCGTTTTTCAGTGCTTCATTAAATTCTTGCGTCACTTTTGTACCATCTTTGTCCATGAACGATTTAAGCGCGTTGTCCCATTCCTCAGAGCTCAATTGACTCATGACGTATTTCACTTTGGCTTTTACAAGATCCATGTACATATCCGGAGTGTTTTGTTCTGTAGGGGAATGAAGTCCGGCGATGGGGCTTACTTTCAGATGCTTTAGCAAAATATCGTTAGCAGCGATTTCCAGTGCCAATGTTTCAGGATCATCCGAATCTTTTGTATAGTTCGTGTTCTCCGGATTCGGAAGTGCTTGAGTTGGCAAAATGTATCCGCCTCCAAGTTTTTTCAGCTTATCCTTATCGGTCACTTCAACACTGCCGTCACTGTTCGTTTTGAAGGTAACGCCATCAAGCCCATAGTTTTGCAATTTGTTGTATTTCTGTACACCGTCTACAACATAACCATTTTCCATGGACGGACCGTAGTCAAGCCATTGCAGAATCGTCTTCACTTTATTCTTATCTTTCGCGGCCTCAGCACTGATAAAGATGACACCTACATTACCCGGACCAGATACGACTCCGCTTTCGCCATTAGGTCCAACCGGAGGTTCAAATGCAGTTAGCTTAGCCCCAGGTGTAGTCACTGGAACGGTCGAAGTAAAATTACGGATCATCGAAACAAAGTCGAAGGCAATTCCGCCTTTTCCGTTTTTGAAAAATTTATCCTGTGCCTCATTCGCTTGGTTCAAGACGAAATCAGGATCAACCAAGCCTTCGCTGACAGCTTTTTTCAGCCAATCCAGATAAACTTTATATTCAGGCATCGCTTCGTTCATAACAAGCTGACCATCCTTCAGCACCCAGCCCGAGCCATCAAGACCGAAACTGTATAACAGGTCGCCTGTTCCCCAAAATTCCCGTCCATTGAAATCGCCTGCTCGACCAGTAATTTCACCAAGCTGCAGCCCATACGTATCCTTCTTCCCGTTGCCGTCCGGGTCATTATTTGTCATCGCCTGCATGGTAGCGTACAGCTCATCCAATGTCTTCGGAACAGGCAAGTTCAATTTATCCAGCCAATCTTGGCGGATCAGCGGCGCGTTTGGAGCAGCAAGCAATGAGCGTGCAATAGGAATACCATAAACCTTCCCATCATAGCTGACATTATCATAATGAAGCTGGGTATATTTCAAATTCGGATACTCCGAAATGTACTCGTCGAGCGGAGCGACGGCTCCTTGCTTGATGAGCTTGATCGCGGTTGCATCGAAATTAAAGGTAAATACATCAGGCATCGAGCCAGAAGCGACCATCGCATTGAATTTTTCCTTAAAATTAGAGTTTGGAATCGGTGTGAATTTTAGATCCATATTGAACTTTTCATTCAACCATTTGATCCCTTCATTGTTATTAACATCTGGAACCGTGTTCACGTTCATCGAGAATTCAATCGGTACTGGCTTGGATGGAGCATTGGCAGTTCCCTCAGAACTACCTCCCTTCGAATTGCCACAGCCAGACAAGATGAGCGTTCCCCCAATCAGGGCAGTGAAGCAGGTATAAGCATTTTTTCTAGACAGCATTTTCATTTGATATTCCTCCTTGGAATAAATCGCTTACTTTAATTATCGAGGGGAAATCTACCCTTTGATTGAACCGATCATGACACCCTTCACGAAATACTTTTGTAAAAAAGGATAAACAATAACAATCGGTGCTGTAGCCACAATGATCATCGCCATCTTGATAGGTTCAGCCAGCTGCATCATTTGATCCTGATCAATCATAGAAGCGTTAAGCTCCGATGAACTCAATACCAGAAGCACTTGGCGCAAGAACACTTGCATAGGCCATTTGAGTGGGTTGTTGATATACAATATCGCTTGAAAAAATTCATTCCAATGTCCGACGGCGTAAAACAGGATCATGGTCGCAATGATTGGCATAGACACCGGAATCACAATGCGGAAAAAGGTACCGAATTCCGTACATCCGTCAATCGTCGCTGACTCTTCGAGCCCATCTGGAATCGTCTGCATGAACGATTTTACGATAATGATGTTAAATGCACTTGCCGCTCCGGGAATGATAAGCGACCAAAGACTGTCCAGCATCCCCAGATCTTTAACTAGAATAAATGTTGGAATCATCCCGCCACTAAATAGTGTAGTAAAGAATACCATCATAAGCATCGGATTACGGAACGGCAAATGCGATTTCGATAGTGCATACGCGAGGGTAAATGTAACGATTAGATTTAGTGCTGTTCCTACTACGGTGATAAAGATGGTAACGCCCAAAGCCCGAATTAAATCCCCTTGTTTGAAAATATAGCTGTATGCCTCCAGTGACCAGCCACGCGGCCAGAGAACAAGACCCCCTCTGCTCAGCCCAACCCCGGTAGAGAGCGACGAAGCAAGCACATTGACAAAGGGTAGCAGCATGGCAGCCGACACAAGGGCAAGTAGTACATAGTTCAAGCGGTCAAACAATCTTTCGCCAAGGGTTCTTTTGAATCTCATAATTTCACCTCTTTAGAATATTCCTTCTTCACCCAGTTTTTTGGTCAGCTTGTTTGCACTCAGAATTAAGATGAGTCCTACCAGAGAGTTGAACAAACCCGCCGCTGAGGCAAAGCTGAAGTCCCCTTGAAGAATACCCTCACGGTACACAAAAGTAGGAAATACATCACCAACATCCATAACGAGCGGATTCAGCATCAAGAAGATTTGCTCGAAGCCGACATTAAGGATATGGCCGAGCTGCAGTAACAGCATCATGATGATGGTTGGGCGGATCGAAGGAAGCGTGATGTTCCACAACTGGCGCCAGCGGCTTGCCCCATCCATTACCGCTGCTTCATAGAGTTCAGGTGATACGCTGCTTAGTGCAGCGAGAAAGATGATCGTTCCCCACCCTGTTTCCTTCCAGATATTTTGGAGTACGATGCTTATTTTAAATAGCTCAGGCATCATCATCCAATTCTTGACCGTTCCTCCGAGCATGACTACAAGTTCATTGACGAAGCCCGTTGAAGAAAACATCAGTGAATAGATCCCTATGACGATGACCCACGATAAGAAGTGAGGTAAATAGACGATCGTTTGTACCCATCGCTTGTAAAGTGCATTCCGAACCTCATTCAGTAAAAGCGCCAGTACAATCGGTGCAGGAAAGAAAAAGATAAGCTTCAGCACACTGATCACGAGTGTATTACTTAGCAACCTGATAAAATTGTCCCCTTGAAAGAAGTCAATAAAATGTTTAAACCCGACCCAATCACTTCCAAAAAAACCCTGAAACGGACTGTAATCTTGAAACGCGATCAACACGCCCCACATTGGCACATAATGAAAAATAATAAAATATATGATGCCGGGAAGCGCGAGCACATACAACCTGCGATAGCGATACATGCTGCGCAATATCGATCCCTTTCGGGGGCTGGTCAGAGGTGACGCTGACTTTTGTAAGTTCATACCTAACCCTCCAGAACAAAAAATAGCTTTCGTTTACTCATTTCCGAAGCACTCCGAAAACAGCATCAACACAAGCCCTTGACCATACAAGGTCGGTATACGCTCAATCGTTTGATACGCCTCGATGGTCGGCATGATCGGTGTCCCTCCGGAAACACTGCTCACTTCTCCGGCAGTATTAATACATCTCAAAACACCCTTTAAAGCTTTTAACACGTGTACTCCATAGGTTTCTTCCAACAGACCTGTACGGATAGCCAGCAGTATTCCGCAGGCAATACCCGCGCTTCCCGACGTTTCCTGGTAAAAGTCTGTCCGGTCCATTACCGTGTGCCATAGACCGTTGCTGCTTTGGTATTCGATCAAGCCATCCATCATGCGCTTGTAGCTAGACCTTATATCAGACGGGATCGTGACTAGTCCTACGATGTCCTGCAAGATTTCAGGTACGGCTATACAAACCCATGCATTCGCCCGCGTCCATCTGGCAGCGGATAAATGATTTCTCTCGGCACTGTTCCAGCCGTGAAATAGAACCCCGGTCACTTCGTCCTGCAGCAACCGCATATGCAAGCTGACCTGCTCCAAAGCCTGTTTTGCAAGATCCGAATCTTGCGTTAATTTCGCTGTGCGGGCAAGCAGTAGTACAGCCATAAACATTGTATCTGCCCATACCTGCTCTGGGAAGCTACCTTTCTCCGTGACGGTATGCTCAAATGCACCTTCTCGCGTTCGCGGAGCCTCTCGTACCATCCACTGAGAGATTTGTTTCGCTTGGTCCAAATAATACGTTTCTTTGGTTAATTCATACAGCCTGGGAAAAATGGCGAACGGCGCCATCGAATTAATAACTTTCGTACGTCCTGCTTTTTCTTGATTTCTTTCGACCCATCTAATTAAATAATCAAGAACTTCCTGGTTTCCCGTCTTCTCGTAATAATGCAGCAATGCCATCGTACCTACACCAGGGACCCAGTCCCATTCATTGATGTTCATTCCCCAATCGGTCGATCTGCTTTCCGTCATATATCGATACACACGATCAGCGGCATGTCTTATTTGTTCATTCATTTCAATAATCATTTCCTTAATTCCACTCCTCTGGTTGAATACCGCCATACAATATATCGCCACCTCCCAACGGCGCTATTAGCGGCCTGAATCCAAGTATATTATGAAAACGGATGCAATTCTCTCGATGAATTGCGTAAAACCATACCGATATTGCTTTATTGATTACGAGCCTATATGATGTATGAAAGCGCATTCTAATACAGGAGGAGTGGAGTATGGAAGACCGAACTTACCAATCGACTGACGTTTTCGTGAACAATAAATTGCAAGAACTACCCATTCATATGAAGTATAGAGAAACTGAACAAACCTTTTACATGAACTTCCATTCCCATGCCGGATTTGAGATCTATATGTTTCACGAAGGCAGTGGTTATTTTTTAATAGAAGAAAATATCTATCCGCTTGAAGGCAACGACTTGATTCTGATAAGCTCCCTAGAATCTCATAAAAGTTCGCCTAAGCTGCAAGTACCCAGCACACGTACCGCCATCCACTTTCTCCCTGAACTCCTGGATTCTGAAATTCAGCAACGATTTCTTCGTATGTTTGACCGCAGTAACCAGCATAGGCATATACGAATGAGCGGTGAACGTCTGCGTCATTTCGAATATCTCCTAGATCGACTGCAAGAAGAATATGTAAAGCTGAATACTGGTGACTTTTTGGCTATGCGAATTTACCTCAATGAGATGCTACTTGAAATACACCGCCTTGTGTTTAACGGAGAAGAGCATGGTCTTGAGCCCATTGAGAGAAATACAATCAATGTCAAAATCGAAGAAGCGGTAAAATATTTATCCAAAAACTTCACCACGGATATTTCGCTCGAAAAGCTTGCACAGGATTTATATATCAATCCGTATTATCTGTGTCATTTGTTCAAAAAAACGATTGGTCTGACTATAACCGATTTTCTAATCCAAACACGGATTCATCACGCCAAGCGGCTGCTCACAAATACTAGCATGCCGATCACAGAAATCTCGGAAGCCGTGGGTTTTAACAGTTTCTCCTATTTTGGTCGTGCTTTTAAAAAGATCGTCGGTACAACGCCGCGCACCTATCGCAATAAATCCAAATAACAATTTGTATAGCCCTTATTGCACAGCAAAAAGGAGCCACTCGGCTCCTTTTTGTTTTATTTGCTTGTAAAAACTTTAAAAATCCATCTTATGTAGCCTAACCTTCAGTATTTATAATCCCATAATGAATTAGGTCATCATATTTATTTTCTTTATAGATATGCTGCAATAAAATGCCTTCCTCCACCATTCCACATTTTTGCATCACTCGCCCAGAGCCGGGATTTGAAGCAAAGTGTCTTGCAAATACTTTATGATAATGCTTTTCTGAAAAAGCAAACGCAATGATCGCTTTTGCTGCTTCAGTCGCGTATCCTTTCCCCCAATATTCCTCACCGATCCAATATCCTACTTCACCATTTCTGTATGCTTGCTTATTTGTCAGTCCTATAGCTCCATAAAGCTCGTTTGTACTCTTATCAGTAATGGCAAACTCATAATACATATTATTGATAAAATTCTCTTCATGAGCTTCAATCCAGGATATTGCACATTCGATAGTGTAAGGATAAGGTAGAGTCAACGTACTTTTGTAGATATTATAATTATTGCAGAGGTCAGAGACACGTTTTGCATCAGATAATTCAAAGGGTCTCAGTATCAATCTTTCGGTCGTAATTGTTCTTTTCTCTTGATTAAACATTGTTTTACCTCCGCTCAAGAATCTCCTGCACAATTGGCATCGCCAAACTCATATTCTCTGCTTCGATTACTATCGCTGTTAGTCCTGTCTCTGTGCGTGTCTCATGCCACTCGCCCTTGTCCCAATACACAGCTGAGCCAGCGCTAACTGAAAGCTCTGTTTCTTCCCCTGCTCTGACCCAGCCTTCTCCGCTAACGACAAGAAATAGCTGTGGAACCGGAGCCTGATGCCAGCCAACAAGTCCATTCACACCCAAGTGCATACAACCCACATGCGGAGAAACCGCCTCTGTCAGTATTCTCGACATATAAAGCTGCTGGCTTCCGAACGCATCAATAGATTTACCAGCTTCTTTGGCAAAGCTATATACTATCATCTTACACTGTTCCTCCTACCGACACCGGATTTACCTGTACCTGATCTGCATGCAATTTTTCAATAATCGCCAACAGGAAGGTTTCGGCTAGACTATTCTTTTTAATGGCTCTGGCGGCCTCTTCCAAGGTAAACCATTCTGCATGATCAACCTCAGCACTCATCTGACTTAAGTCCTCCGAATCTGCAACACCTATAAAATTCAGCATTAGCGTATTAGAAGGTGCGAAATATAAGCTGCGCATATATTCATAGGCTACAATATCAATTCCTACCTCTTCTTTTACTTCACGAATAAGTGTGGTTTCCGCATCTTCACCTTTATTCACGTACCCTGCAAGCAATATATAATCTGGTCGGTTATACTGCTGGATCAATAGAATCTTATTCATATCCTGATTTAATACTGCTGTACTGATCGCCGTGCTAAAAATAGGGAATCTGAACATTTCGCATGCATTACAATAAGGTACCTGTCCTTCCCCATCGCTTTCTTTCATTACTAACGCTGTTCCACATTCTAGGCAATATTTCAAGCTGATCTCTTCCTTCTATAATAAAGTAGTCAATACCTATTCCAATTGCGGTGGAACACGATGCTGCGTAGCTTGTTCAAACCCGTAGGCTATGGATAGGAGCGTAGGCTCACTATAGGCTTTTCCGGAAAAAACTACCCCAAAGGGCCCCCGAGTTGGGTCACCGTCGGAATCAATAATGCCCTGAGCTACAAATCCTGCCGGAACGGTAATTAACGGATACCCCAAGCGTGCTGCAATATACATACCATCTACATCTCCAGGCAGTAATAATGCATCCAAGCTATATTGCTCCAACACATAATCTATGCCTTGCTCAAGTGCTAGCTCTCTGTATTCTTGTTTCTTTTGCTGATATTCTTCTTCGGTTAAAGTTATACCCTCTGACCTAGTTAATGTATCTTGCCCAAATTGTAATGCGATTTCAGCATGTCTTTCATTATACGCTATCAATTGCTGCAAAGAGTGAATCGGAACGGAATCATCTACCCCAGATAAATACGCGTTGAGCCCCTTTTTAAATTCATAACAGATTACATCATTATTCCAGTTTTGTTGTTCAACGTAAAGCGTAACCGGATCTATTATCGTAGCCCCTTCGTTCTTCAAAGTCTGGATAGCTGTTTCCATAATTGAAAGTCGCTCTGCATCTAAATGGTTATAATAGTGCCGTGGAACGCCTATTCTTGCTTGCCGTATAAAGCTTTTATCTAGAAATGGAGTATAGTCCGTAAAAGCATGCTTCTCGCTCGATAATGTTGCTTCATCCCTGTCATCCACTCCCGTTAATGCCCCCAAAATAATCGCCGCATCCGTAACCGTTTTAGCAATAGGTCCAGGAGTGTCTTGGCTAACTGAAATAGGAATCACTCCAGTACGACTGACTAATCCGACCGTTGGTTTGATCCCGATGAGAGCATGCTGACAGGCTGGCCCAACAATTGATCCCGCGGTTTCCGTTCCGATCGAGGCTGCTGCCAAATTCGCCGCAATAGCTGCTGCAGGTCCAGAACTTGAACCACTGACAAATACATTCCCTGGCCCATATGGATTAAGTACTAGACCACCTCGTGAGCTATACCCAGCCGGCATTGAACTAGACATAAAGTTAGACCACTCCGACATATTCGCCTTTCCAAGCAAAACAGCTCCTGCTGACCGGAGCTTCGCAGCTACGAAGGAATCTTTTGCCGCAAATGATCCTGCTAAAGCTACTGACCCAGCACTCGTATGCATTTTATCCGCGGTATCTATATTATCCTTCAACAATATAGGAATGCCGTGTAGACTTCCCCGACTTCCTTGTTCCTTACGTTCAATATCCAGTGTTCTCGCGATGTCTTTAGCCTCTGGATTGATTTCTAAGATTGCGTTTATGTCTATATCGTACTTATGAATCCGTTCCAAATAGGCTACTACCAAATCTTCTGAACTGACTACGCCTGCTTCCATAGCCGCTTGCAGCTTTGCAATATCCGCTTCTATTATCCATTCCTGAAGTTTGATCTTCATCAGAGCAGCTCCTTCAATAATGTAATTCTCCCTAGCATAAACCTACCATAAATGATTAGCTCAATGACATGACGAATTTGACTATAATCATTTAAACCTGTGATTTGACTCCCTCGGCTACAGATGATAGGGTATTTTCGAAGTTAAATTTTTCCGGGAGGGAATGCCCATGACGGAAGTAAAGCTTAGTATCGGATACGACGAATTCGAGGAAGGCCAAAGAATTGGCACGGAAATTGAGAAGCTTAGCAGCACCCCTGAAAGTTCTTCGCTGACAAGTCTAATTATCGGTGATTGGGGGCAAGCCTACGAAAATAGTTCAGAAGAAGTTGTAGAGGCACTGGTTACGCATAGTGCTAGCTTCCCTGCTTTACGCAAGCTTTTCATAGGCGAGATGGGCTATGAGGAATGCGAGATTTCTTGGATTACCCAAAGCGATCTATCGCCGCTGCTCCCTGCTTTTCCAGAGCTACAGTCACTCACGATTCAAGGTGGGAATGAGCTGAGCCTCGCAGAACTAAAACACGATAAGCTAGAAGAATTGATTATTATAAGCGGAGGCTTAGGTAAAGCCGTTCTAGATCATATTGCAACTAGCCAATTGCCGAATTTGCGCAAGCTGGAGCTATATCTAGGTGTAGAAGACTACGGATTTGACGGCAGCCTCGCAGATCTTCTCCCTCTTATAGAAGTAGGAAAGTTTCCTAAGCTTACTTATCTCGGTTTAAAAAATAGCCAGATCCAAGATGAGATCGCAGGTGCACTAGCAAATGCTCCTATTCTGGATCAGCTAGATACGCTCGATCTATCACTCGGTACCCTAAGCGATGAGGGGGCGGAATTGCTTCTAGCCAGCGACAGAATCAAAAAATTAAAAGCATTAAACCTAAGCCATCATTATATGTCTGACGAGATGATTAGCCGCTGGAAGCAAAGTGGATTGCCTGTTGATGTTAGCGACAAGCAGGAAAGCGATGATGAGGAAGACTGGCGTTATCCTTCCATCACAGAGTGAGCCTCTCATGAGGCCGATGATCGTTATCGGTATTCCCGGTGATAAACGGGCTAGCGGCATCCAGCAAGCGCGTTCCGATCTAGGAATGCCCCCTGCCATTATTTTATCGTACGCTGAGTTTCTGCAAGGTAGATCATTAGGTGATCTTATGGAAGAGCAGAAGAAGCAATTATCCCATCAGTCCTCCGTTTACAACGGAGTAGATCTCAGTGCAGCTCCACCGCTGCTGAGACTAGAGTCACCTGGCAGCAGCTTCGAGGTAGAACGTGCCTTAATCGCTCTAGGCGCACCGGACTCGGATGATATGGACGATTCGCTTCATCCCTACGCCGATAGACCTGATCCGCGACCACTCCGCGTGCAGGTAGTCCGTCAATTGAAGGAAATGCAAGGTGTCCTGCATCATCCATCTCAATGGTTCCGTGGCTACTGCCGGATGCTGGCAAGACTACAGCGCGAGGCCAAAACCGCATGTCCAGGTTCACTATGGTTAAATGACCCTACTGACATTGCGGCTATGACCGATAAACGCCAGACGCAACAGATTCTGAGCGAGGCAGGGATTCCAATTCCTCGCCCAGTAGGTGAAGATCAGCAGCCTACGGATTATGCCTCTCTCCGGGAGATGATGTTATCCCGGCGAATGCACCGGGTATTCATTAAGCTGGCCTTCGGCTCTGCGGCTTCTGGGGTGGTCGCCTATCAGATCCATCCCGTGACGGGTGCCGAAATTGCCTTAACAACAGTGGGGGTCGAGAATTACATCACTCGACCACCCATTTACTATAATTCCGGTAAACTGCGACGGTACACGAATACCGCCACGATCTCGGGAATTGTGAACTGGATCTACCAGCACGGGGCTTATGCTGAGCAATGGATCCCTAAAGCCGGGCTTAAGGGAAAAGCATTCGATATTCGCCAGCTAGTCGTTCTCCGCGAGGCCTGCCACGCGGTTGCTCGGGTCAGCCCTACACCAATTACGAATCTGCATTTACGCAACCAGCGGATGTCTCTTTCGGAAGCCGGTCTGTCTGAACCCGTACAGGAGCAGGTGCGGAATACCGCTGTGCAAGCACTGGCTGCTTTTCCCCGTTCCGGGGTAGCCGGAATCGATGTACTGGTATCCGGGGGTTCACAGCAATGTTTTGTCGCAGATGTCAATCCATTTGGCGACTTGCTGTACGATGTGAAATACCGTGGCTCCAGCACCTACGAATGGGAAATGAAGGTATTGTCGGCTAGAGACTATATCACGCCTCCCTCCACACCGCTTATAAAGGAAGGATTATCTTAAATGGATATGAACACCATCGTCGGCAGGCATGACATTCTTATGATCACACTCGATACGCTTCGTTATGATGCTGCTGTTATGGAAGAAGCAAACTGCCCCAACTTATGCGGAACCGGATCATGGGAGAAAAGACATACCCCTGGCAGCTTCACCTATGCGGCCCATCATGCCTTCTTCGGCGGTTTCTTGCCTACTCCAGCTACAACGGATAAAACGGAGCATATCCGCATGTTCCATTCCCGAAACACCGGAATGAAGACGCATCCCCATACCTGGCTGTTCGATACACCCGATATCGTATCTGGGCTTGCTGCCGAGGGCTACCGGACGATTTGTATAGGGGGCGTTATTTTTTTCACCAAAAAAAATCCACTCGCTCGTGTGTTACCAAGCTATTTCCAGCACAGCTACTGGAGGATGACGTTCGGGGTCACCAACCCGCGTTCCACAGAGCATCAGGTGAATCATGCCTTGAAGCTGCTGAAGGATACTCCTCTTGAACAAAGATTGTTCATGTTCCTCAATGTCTCTGCCATCCACGGACCAAACCATTATTTTATACCCGGTGCTAAAAAGGATTCCGTAGACAGCCAGCGCGCTGCACTCCGATATGTGGATGGTGAACTGGGCCGATTATTCGATGCCTTCCGGGAACGCGGTAATCCTACCTTCTGTCTGGCGTTTTCTGATCATGGAACCGCTTTTGGCGAAGATGGCTATCAGGGGCATCGCTTGGCTCACGAGACCGTATGGAACGTCCCTTATCGGGAATTTATTTTATAAAAGGAAAGGATGGAGAACTGTTATGACGTTATCGTCCTTCTCTTTAGAAGAGCTTCATCAATGGAAAGACAACATTACTGCTTACCCTTACCGATCGTATCTGTATTCCTACCCACACAAAACGGCTTACAGGGATCTACAGCCTCCGATTCCATTAGAATCCTTATGGCGAGATGAGCCTGCTGAATCCTTTTTTCTATATATGCATATCCCGTTTTGCGGCGCTCGCTGTGGATTCTGCAACCTGTTCACCTTACCTGATAAACGCGCGAATGTTCACGCTACATACGTAGACGCACTGGAACGCCAAGCTAAGCAGTGGGCCGAGTACACTAGACATAAACCGTATGCTCGTTTCGCGATTGGTGGGGGTACGCCGACATTACTGGCGGCAGATCAACTGCGCCGTTTGTTCCACATTGCCGTTGATACGATGGGACTGGATACGAGTTCAGCCTCCATCTCGGTGGAAACTTCTCCTGAGACGCTCAGTGAAGAGAAGCTGAATATTCTTAAAGAAAATACTGTGGATCGGGTCAGCATGGGCATTCAAAGCTTTGTCGCGGCTGAATCGGCGGCCATCTATCGCCCGCAGAATCCGGATGAGGTGTATCGTGCACTAGAGCTGCTGGGAAAATATGATTTTCCCATTCTAAATTTGGATCTGATCTATGGTCTTCCAGGGCAAACTGTCGACTCTTGGCTGTATTCTCTAAATCAAACGCTTAGCTATGATCCTGAGGAAATCTTTATTTATCCGCTCTACACCCGTGAGCATACCATCGTAAAGCCAGGGGATATCCAGCGCCAGGAAGATATTCGCCTAGACTGCTACAAGGCCGCTGGGCAGCTGCTTAAAGCTAGAGGTTATCGCCAATATTCCATGCGTCGGTTCGCCAAGGAAACCGCAGGAACAGATAAACGCATTCTTGACTACAGCTGTCAGGAAGAAGGAATGGTCGGGCTAGGCTGCGGGGCTAGGTCCTATACTCGCAACGTGCATTACGCTTCCCGTTATGGGGTGAGCCGTAAAGCAACCGAGAGCATTATTGCCGATTATATCAGTGCAGATCGTTACGATACGGCAGATTACGGAATTGTGCTAAATCTGGAAGAACAGAAGCGCCGCTTTATTCTAAAGGCGCTTTTACATAGTGAAGGGCTGAAGCTTGAAGATTACAGCCAGCGTTTCGGTCAATCGCTCTGGAACGATTATCCTGAGCTGTCCAACCTGCTTCATTCCGGTCTTGGGCAGGAGGAAGATGGCATCCTGCGTCTTACCACCGAAGGGATGGGTTACTCTGATTCGATTGGGGATTGGTTTATTTCTGGGGAGATCCGAGAGCAGATGGAAAGGTTCGTATTGCCATGAATGCGGTCCTCTACTACCGCGGCTCCCTCACGTCCTGCAACTATGATTGCCCCTATTGTCCTTTTGGCAAAACAAGAGACAGCGCAGCTACGCTCGCCAAGGACCGCCAGGGGTTGGAGGCCTTTGTAGCATGGGCGTCTGAGCAAGGTGCGGCAGGTCATCGGCTTTCTATATTTTTTAATCCCTATGGCGAAGGGCTGATTCATCGCTGGTACAAAGAAGCAATGATTGCGCTCTCCAATATGGACCATGTAGAGAAGGTAGCGATTCAGACCAACCTTTCTGCCAACCTGGATTTCATCTCCCAGCTGAATCGTAAAAAAGTGGCCTTTTGGGCCACCTACCACCCCGGACAAGTGCGGGAGGATAAATTTCTGGCGCAATGTATGACTTTATACGAGAACGACGTTCCGTTTAGTGTGGGAAGCGTTGGAATACGCAGCGCTTTTTCAGCTATAGCTTCACTTCGCTCTGCATTACCAGAGAACGTGTACTTATGGGTCAATGCTTACAAAGATAAACCGGATTATTATACAGCTGAGGATTTTGCCTTCCTTAGCGAGATTGATCCACATTTTTCTGTAAATGCTATGGATTATGAAAGCCTTGGCCAAGCCTGCAATGCAGGAAAAGATGTTTTTTATGTACAGGGCGCTGGGCTTGTGAAACGCTGCTATAAGGACAGAGGTGTCATAGGCAATCTTTACCGTGATGGGCTCGAAGGTCTCTCTGCGGTTAGAAGCTGCCGCATGAAGGTATGCGATTGTTATATCGGTTATATTCATATGCCCGAGCTGAAGCTGCGGAGCATCTATGAAGCTGGACTTTTGGAACGAATCCCTTATGGCGCTATGAACAACTGAATTAAAATTCCAGACAGGGTTTCTTTACTCTCTGTGGAATATGACAAGTAGCCCCCATCTATAGGGGCATAGCAAACACTAAAGTTGGAGGGACAATAACTTATGAACAACATCATTAATTTTGCGCATCGTGGAGCGTCGGCAGTGTGTCCAGAAAATACTATGGCAGCATTCCGCAAAGGTCTTGAGCTGGGTGCAACCGGAATAGAAACTGATGTACAAATGACCAAGGATGGCGGCCTAGTCCTCATTCATGATGAAACTCTAAACCGCACGACAAGCGGAACCGGCTATGTGAAGGATCATTCACTCGCAGAATTGCTGGAAGTGGACGCAGGCTCATGGTTCGGACCTGAATTCAAAGATGAGCGCCTTCCATTGCTGGAGGATTTATTAGATCTGCTGCAAGGTAGAGATACCATACTAAATATCGAGCTTAAAAATGGCACTTTTTTATATCCGGGCATGGAGGAAAAAGTGATCGCGGCCGTACGGGATTTCAAGATGAGCGATCGCGTCATTTTTTCGAGCTTCAACCATTATTCACTAGCTTACTGTCAGTCGCTGGCACCGGAGATCAGAACAGGAATTCTCTACGGGGAAGGTCTGTATCGTCCTTGGGATTATGCAGCTACGCTTGGAGCGACCGCGTTGCATGCGTATCATTTTGCGGTACTGCCTGAATTCGTCGAAGAAGCTGCAAAGCATGGCGTCGCCTACCATCCTTGGACCGTTAACGATCCCGAGCGGATGAAATATTTAATTGAAGCTGGTGTATCAGGCATTATTACCGATCATCCAGACCTGTTGGCTGGACTTCTGGCTGACAAGGGAGTGTGATGGTGTGAAAAAAGTCTGGCTGCTCGGATTCGGCTTTTTCAGCATCAGCATTACATGGAGTCTGTATAACGCATTTGTACCTTTTTTCCTCGAAAAATATGTACATAGTGTAGCCCTAATCAGCTTCATGATGACGATTGATAATTACTTCGCCTTATTCTTGCAGCCTTGGATCGGCAATCGGAGTGACCGCACGACCTCGCGTTTTGGACGCAGAATGCCTTATCTTATGATTGGTATGCCCTTCGCTGCCGTGCTGACTATGCTGATTCCGTTTCATACCGGACTATTTACACTGCTTTTATTTATGATGCTGATGAATTTAGCCATGAGTTTATACCGTTCCCCTACCGTCGCTCTCATGCCCGACATAACACCTGAAGAGCAGCGTACAAAGGCTAACGGATTAATTAATTTCATGGGTGGATTCGGATCAATTCTGGCTTTCGGCGTGGGTTCGATCCTCTATAAATCAAATCCTGCGCTGCCGTTTCTCGTTGCTGGACTGATTACCCTGTTATGTCTGTTTATCGTATCGCGCTTCATCAAAGAAAAACGGGATGGTGTGAATAAAAGCCCTACGCATCTATCCGATACAGCGGGGAGCCCTTCTGCGACAATAGTTAGGCCTTCCAGAATCTCCTTTCGCGGCCAGCTTGATCGTACTACAGTCTTTCTACTGGCAGCGATCTTCTTCTGGTTTGTAGCTTATCAAGGGGTCGAAACCTTATTCACGTTGTATGGCAAAAACCATCTGGGCCTCAGTGAACAAGCGGCCTCCTTCTCCCTTACCTTCTTCTCCCTTGCCTTTGTGCTGTTCGCTATTCCGAGCGGTTGGCTGGGTGGGCGATTCGGGAAAAAGAAGATCATTATCGTCGGCGTATGTGGCCTGATGACGGTCTTTGCGCTTGTTGGGTTTGCACAGGACCTGCTGGTGCTTCGAGCGTTGCTCCTGACAGGAGGAATCTTCTGGGCCTGTATCAACATCAACTCTTATCCTTATGTTGTTGCTACGGGGACTGAGGAAAGTATTGGTACTCGAACAGGGATGTATTATTTGGTCTCTTCACTGGCAGCGATCAGCTCGCCTCCTTTGCTGGGGCTAATGATTGATATTTTTGATTACTCCATCCTGTTCTATGTAGCAGCGATTAGTATGGCAGTTGCCCTGCTCTGCCTTTTCTTGATGAAGGGACGCAAGCAAGTGCCCCACAAGTTTCACACACCGGGAGCCTAAAAAAGCGTCAGCCTTAGACATCTATTTATGTCCAAGGCTGACGCTTATATTTTACATTTAACAAACTAATTTTTAAAAACTGAATAACGACCTGTCCCGAGCTGTTTGGCGGTGTACATCGCTGTATCTGCCTCATGCAGCAGCCTGAAATGATCCACCTTGCCATGACTAATGCTGATGCCTATGCTCGCAGATACAAAGAGGTTGTGCTCTCCCAGCTGATAATGTCTGGTCGTCTTCTCCAGAATCTGCACCGCTAACTGCTCCGCTTCCTTCTGATTGCAGCCTTTAGCTACGATCACAAATTCATCACCGCCTATGCGGAAAATATGGCGTTTTCTTTTGCTGGAGAATTGACTTAACCTTCCTCCCACCTCTTGCAGCAGTAAATCGCCCACATGATGTCCTAAGCTGTCATTGATTGATTTGAAACGGTTCAAATCCATAAACAATACGGCTAGTTGCTCATTTACTTTGCAGCGATCCCAAAAGTGATCCATTCCATTCTTGTTTAACAGCCCCGTTAAGCCATCCTTATAGGCAAGTTCCTTAAGCTGCTCTCTTTCCGCCAAAACAAGGTTCAGCCGTGTAAGCAAAAACATTAAAACAGCTATCGTAAGCGCGTATATCAATAACGGAGTGAAAATCCCCCCATTGACCTCTAGAGTTTCTTCTAAGGATTTTTTGCCTAGCTGATGCATTGCCCACAATCCAACGACGATAGTTATAATGGAAAGGCCCGTGTAAACCGCTCTTTGTTTTGGTTCCTTACTAGCAACATCCCGGTAAAATCTCAATACTAAATAACCTACAACTCCTGCGATGATAATGGACATTAACGTTTGTAAATAAATCTGAACCTCTACCACCTTTAATTCGCACATCCTTCTGAACTACAAATAATTAGCTTACTGTACTGCGATACCAATATATAAAAAAGCTCTGAACATTATCTGAACACTTACTCTTTCTCCAAATGCCGCGCACAATTATATAACTCGCAGTTCCATGAGCCATCCGATTCGGATTTTGTTATTCGCGTAATTGACGTATTGTTCAATAATACTGTGCCGTCCAGTTCTGGAAGTAGTCTTCTAAGGCTACTGCGTAAAATTGCACCATGGCTAACGATCAGAATATGGCTGCCTGGATGTCTCGCCGCAATTTCTTCAATCACTTCGCTGCCTCTGAGCTCGCTGGCTTCTGGAGTTTCCAAACCCAAATCTAACGTCTTCCAATCGGTTCCCCATCGTTCAATCCGCTCTTGCTGCGTAGTTCCTTCAATAAGTCCCGCATACATCTCACGAATGCCCGGCACTAAACCCGTGATCTCAAGGCCTAATCTTTCTGCAATAACCTCTGCCGTTTGCCGCGCTCTGAGTAAATCACTTGAATATATGTAATCCCATTGTTCTGTGCTAAGTCGTTCAGCCAGTAGTTGTGCCTGTTGCAGGCCTTCAGCATCCAATGAATTATCCGTATGCCCTTGCACTCTGCCTTCTTTATTCCACGCGGTACTTCCATGGCGAATTAAACCTATTGTAGTCATAAAAATCTCCTTTTAGCTAATGAGTCTAGTGGCAGTTGTGATACTGGTTGTAGTGCTAGTTATAGTGCTAGTTATAGTGCTAGTTATAGTGCTAGTTATAATGCTAATTTCAGTGCTACTTCAGTGCTAATATAAATAATATAATCTATATTCTATCAGATTCACCCTATGAACATTTAAAAATAAAGGTTATCCAAGTTTTTGAACATGAGGTATAATAAACCTTGTCGTTTTTTACAACAGCTACAAGATAAGGAGTAATTGTTTATGATGAAAAAGCTAGGGTCCACTTTGTTTCTTACCTTCTTACTGCTCATTCCACTTGTCGCCACTTGCCCTTCCACTGTTGGTGCAACACCGCTTCCTAAAAACACCGTCTATGTGGACAAGAATAACCATTCATACATACCACTGCGTCTATTAAATAGCTTCACTGGTATACAATCTGTATGGAATCCTAACGAAAAACGTATAAGCATTACGAATGCAGACACAACCATAACGCTTACATTAGGTCAAACCGCTGCGCTCGTCAATGAAAAGTCGGTTACACTAACTGATCTTGCTTTCAGTGATAACGGCACGGTATATATTCCGTTGTCTTTTATCAGCACAACACTTGGCATTCAATTAACTTGGGATAAGGAAGCCTCTTCGTTAACCCTTAAGAGTAATGATATTGCAACCACTGTTCCTGTACAGTCCGGCGCACTAATCAAAGCGGATTCTTCACCAGTTGTCAGCGCTAGTAAAACCTTCAAGGTTGGCGGCAGATCCTTCAAAGCCCAGACGGTTACAGTGTCCCTGCTGCATCCTAAGGTGAAACTTGATGTCGTACTGGCTGGAAATACGGTCGGAAAAGTGGAGGACCTAAGCAGTCTGGCTAAACGTAATAATGCCGTAGTTGCGATTAACGGAACGTTTTTTGATGCCTATACAAAAGGGGCATACAAAGCTCCATACGGTTACATTGTCAGCGGTGGAAAAATGCTTAAAAATAGCTCCGGGGATCGCCGGACGATTTTTACCTATGACAGCAACCATCTAGCGTCACTGATTCCTGGGTTGGATTTCACAAGCCGCTTCGCTTCCGGCTCCATGGAAGGAGCTCTTCAAGCCGGCCCGCGTCTTCTTGTGAACGGCAAGGTATCCCTTAATGTTGCGGCAGAAGGCTTCAAAGATCCGAAAATCTTGACCGGCGGCGGAGCCCGCAGCGCGCTCGGATTAACACGCGACCATAAGCTCATTCTGCTGACCACTGGTGGAGCCACCATCCCACAGCTGGCAGAAATGATGAAGCAAGCTGGAGCGTATCAAGCCATGAATCTGGATGGTGGTGCATCCAGCGGGCTCTACTACAACGGCAAATATCTCACGTCCCCCGGGCGTCAGATCAGCAATGCAATTGTAGTCAAATATCAATAAAATCTCTTGGCCAGACGGCTACTAAGAATATATGATTCTATTGTACAAAGTGTAATCAGAGGCAGTTTGCAGCGCATAATTGCTATAGCGGTATGATTGCTGTACGACGTATGAAACTACTGTGCAGCATATGATTGCCGAGCTCAAACCCAAAAATCCCCTTGACGACTTACCCATCAAGGGGATTTTTCATAGTACGTTGCCAGTTTAGGTACTGCTGACAGATCCAGTGTTGGGGGCAGCCGGTGCAACTTAATCTGTGTGACCTGAATATTCCCACACCTGCAACCAAACTTCAGTAGTAAAGCCCAATTTCTCGTAGAAAGGCTGCATCGAACCTACGTAAACTTTACTAGCTCCGAGTTGTTTTAAACGGTTAAATCCTTCGTGTAGGACCGCCCGTCCCAGTCCCAGCTTTCGATAATTAATGGATGTGCCTACAGGCTCCAGAATACCAATTCTATTGCTGCTGTCCCAAAAAATATTACAAAAGGAAACCACTTCGCCCGCGTCATTCACAACGCTAAGATCGAGCTGCGGATTATAGCTTGGAGCGTTACTCATATTCCCATAATGCAGCAGCGTGAGTTCTGCCTCCACCGTTTCTGCATAGTCGAAGGCCATAATATGTCCGAGCGCTTTTGCAGTAACCTCGATCTCATCTCCGCTGCAAATTCTGAATCCAGAGGGGAGCTCCACAGGAAATTCCTTATCCAATCGCAAGGAGTTTACGCTTTCCTTACCACCCGTTAAATGGTACCCCCTCTTACGAGCAACCTCCGCCGCAAAAGTCATATTCTCCGGTATTGGCACATACAGCTCTACGTAACCACCGTTCTCTTCCTCAGCTTTTTGTTCAGCAAAAGCGAACATTTCTTCAAGTAATTTTTCCGGAGGATTCATCTCAGCACACTGAAAATAGAACCCATCGTCCCTGCACACTACAGCTGCAAGCTCTCCATTCTCATACTCCCATAAGCCTACTTTTTGTTCCCATTGCTCCAGCGTTCCACTTCTCGTCTCCTGAAAAAAAACAACGAATTCCCAGCGGTCTATAAGCCAGGTATTTGGAGTCTTTAGCTTACTATAACTTTGTATAAGAAAATGACGTACCTTTAGCAGATCTTCTGAACGGTAGCTTCTAAAATTAATGTTCATTTTCCGCGCCCCTCTCTTTAATTTCATATTAAGGGGGATGCAAAATGAAGCATATATCATAATTAGTTATTATTATTTTATACTACCGAATATGATCCGTACGTTCACAAAACAAACATTTCTTGAGTGAAAATTATGAGCTCCACGCATCCGTTAACTGCATTTAGTGCAACTATTCCTCAGAATGCTCCTTCAAAAGTTAGTTTAGTTGTATTTCGTGCAGTTAAATTTCTGGTTTTCCTTTAATTCCACTAGATTCACCCTTTTTAGTTGCACGAAGTGCAACTAAACGGCTTCTAATGAGTATCTACGCAGAAATAAGTGTACAAAGTGCAATTAGAGAAAGTTTTGGAGTTCGCGATCTTCTTCCGGAGGAAATAGTCACTGATCAAGCTTTTTCAAGCGATAATTATGAGCTCCACGCATCCGTTAACTGCATTTAGTGCAACTATTCCTCAGAATGCTCATTCAAAAGTTAGTTTAGTTGTATTTCGTGCAGTTAAATTTCTGGTTTTCCTTTAATTGCACCGAATTCACCCTTTTTAGTTGCACGAAGTGCAATTAAATGGCTTCTAATGACCAACTACGCAGAAATAAGTGTACAAAGTGCAATTAGAGTAAGTTTGTTGAGTGGGCGATCTTCTTCTGGAGGAAATAGTCACTGATCAAGCATTTTCAAGCGATAATTATGAGCTACACGCATCCGTTAACTGCATTTAGTGCAACTATTCCTCAGAATGCTCATTCAAAAGTTAGTTAGTTGTATTTCGTGCAGTTAAATTTCTGGTTTTCCTTTAAATGTACCGAATTCACCCTTTTTAGTTGCACGAAGTGCAATTAAATGGCTTCTAGGGACTATTTACGGAGAAATAAGTGTACAAAGTGCAATTAGAGAAAGTTTTGGAGTTCGCGATCTTCTTCCGGAGGAAATAGTCACTGATCAAGCTTTTTCAAGCGATAATTATGAGCTCCACGCATCCGTTAACTGCATTTAGTGCAACTATTCCTCAGAATGCTCATTCAAAAGTTAGTTTAGTTGTATTTCGTGCAGTTAAATTTCTGGTTTTCCTTTAATTGCACCGAATTCACCCTTTTTAGTTGCACGAAGTGCAATTAAATGGCTTCTAATGACCAACTACGCAGAAATAAGTGTACAAAGTGCAATTAGAGTAAGTTTGTTGAGTGGGCGATCTTCTTCTGGAGGAAATAGTCACTGATCAAGCATTTTCAAGCGATATATGAGCTCCACGCATCCGTTAACTGCATTTAGTGCAACTATTCCTCAGAATGCTCATTCAAAAGTTAGTTTAGTTGTATTTCGTGCAGTTAAATTTCCGGTTTTCCTTTAATTGCACCGAATTCACCCTTTTTAGTTGCACGAAGTGCAATTAAATGGCTTCTATGGACTATCTACGCAGAAATAAGTGTACAAAGTGCAATTAAGTCTGGATAAGCCGCTTGAGCTAAATTTGGATTGCATAGATCTAGCTGAGTTAGATTTTAGATCAGTTAGTTTTGGATCGATTAGCGGTAGATCGGTTAAAGTTGGATCAGCTAGAGCTATTCAGCTAGAGCTAGGTCAGCTAAAGCTAGGTCAGCTACAGCTAGGTCAGCTAGGCTAGATCAGCTACAGCTAGGTCAGCTAGGCTAGGTTAGCTAGAGCTAGATCAGCTAGAGCTAGGCCAGCTAGACTTAGATCAGCTAGACTTAGATCAGCTAGACTTAGATCAGCTAGACTTAGATCAGCTAAATTCCCCTTCGGTAAATCTAGCTAGATTCTTACGTTGACCACGAATAAGAGTACTCTTTTTGCATAATTTTCCTTGTCCATGTTACTGTATTACTGAACAAAGGAGTGAAAATATGGAGACAATTCTAATCATAGAGGACGATGCCAAGCTGGCAAGCTTGCTGAGCACGTACCTATCGAAATATGGGTTCCTTACTATTATTGTAGAAGATTTCAACAGGGTGCTGGAGACTTTTAATGAAAGCTCGGCTGACCTTATCTTACTGGACGTCAATCTGCCTAAATATGATGGGTTCTACTGGTGCCGCCAGATCCGTTCCCTCTCACTCTGCCCGATTCTGTTCATTTCTGCACGGGATAGTGGAATGGATCAGGTGATGGCGCTTGAGAATGGCGGGGATGATTATATCACTAAGCCTTTTCACTATGAGGTTGTGCTTGCCAAAATCCGCAGCCACATACGTAGAGCATACGGTTCATACTCACAGACTCAAGAAGAGCATAAACTCCAGTCTGGAGGTTTAATCCTCTATCCTGAACGATATGTGATCCAATACGACGGGCACACGAGTGAGCTAACCCAGAAGGAAGCGGTTCTACTGGAAGCTTTACTGCTTAAGGAAGGACGAGTGGTTAACCGGGAGCGTCTGCTCGATCTCATGTGGAAGGATCAGCATTTCATAGATGACAATACATTAAATGTCTACATAACCCGTGTCCGCAAAAAGCTCAAGGATCTCGGTCTTGGCGACATTGTGGAAACCGTAAGAGGCGCTGGCTATCGGCTTAATGTCTCTAAGGATACGCCATGAGGCTTTTTTGGAGAGACCAGATCTCACTGATCCTATTCTATCTGCTTCAGATGCTGCTTATCCCTTTGCTGTATTGGCTGTCTGGTGAGAACAGACCTATCTCTATCATGCTTTATGGAATCGCCTTGAGTACCGTAGTTCTACTGCTATATCTAGGCTACCGATACGTTCAGCACCGGAGATTGTATGCAGCATTAAGCGAACCTATGGACATGCTCCAAAAACATCTTGTTTCCTTAGGAGACACTCCTCTTTCAGAAGCTATCCATGAGTTATTGCAGCTGATTGACCGCCAATATCAAGAGCAAGTGAATGCGCATGCGCGCCAGATGGATCAGCATATCGTATTCATGAATCGCTGGGTTCATCAAATGAAGACCCCGCTCTCTGTAATTCAGCTTACGCTAAAGGATCTTGAAGAGGAGGCTGCCGCAAGTATTCAGGAGGAACTGGAACGTCTGCGCGGAGGGCTGGAGATGGTCATCTACACTTCAAGACTTGACCGATTTGAAAATGATTTTCAAGTTGAACCGTTACTTCTGCGCAAAACCGTTAGTGAGGCGGTAGCCGAAAATCGCAGACTATTCATACGCCGGGGCATAAAAGTAGATGTACAGGTGGATGCCAATCTAGCGGTATATAGCGATGCCAAATGGTTAATGTTTATGCTGGCCCAAATCTTAACTAATGCCGTAAACTATACCTCCGGTTCTGGCAAAACCGTTACCCTCTCAGCTCAGCGTGTGGGCACCGACACTATTCTGGATATTACCGATCAAGGGATCGGCATTTCTCCTGAGGATCTGAAGCGGGTCTTTAATCCCTACTTTACGGGTGACCGCGGACGACATTATCATGAATCGACAGGGATGGGGCTGTATCTCGTCCGGGAGATTTGCAACAGGCTCGAACACAAGGTGGATATTCAGTCCCGGCTCGGGGAAGGAACCCGCGTGCGGCTTATTTTTAGCAACAGTGATCATCTACAGAAATAATATTGAGGGGACTTCGTCGTCATTATTCATGGCTTTGAAGCCTCCTTCTTCTTTATAGGTTACTTATCTCTCAACCCATTCTTCACAAGGAGAAAGGCGAACATAACCTTAACTTCTCTGTAAGGAAACCTTAAGGTAAATCCATAGCAGCTAATCTCTCGATCTTATAAATTATATACATAACCCGTTCCCCGAATAAGGCGGATGAAATCATTTTTGTATTGGAAGGAATGAATGATATGAACGTATTGGAAGTCAAAGGACTTCATAAGGTATACCCCGGCAAAATAGTGACCCAAGCCCTCACTGATATTCATCTAAATATTGAAAAAGGTGAATTTGTCGGAATTATGGGACCGTCTGGTAGCGGTAAAACAACACTGCTCAATATGGTATCCACAATCGACCAGCCGTCCTCTGGCGAAGTGAATATCAACGGCAGCAACCCTTATCTTTTGAATAAAAAAGAGCTCGCCCACTTTCGCCGAAAACAACTAGGCTTTGTGTTTCAGGACTTCAACCTGCTTGAGACATTAACCGTCGCCGAGAATATTGTGCTGCCCCTGACTTTGGATAACCGTAAGCTCTCCCAGATGGAGATCTTGCTTCAAAGAGTCGCAGAACGCTTAAACATTACCGATATTCTGAGCAAACGCACCTATGAAATTTCAGGGGGACAACGTCAGCGGACCGCAATTGCCCGGGCGATCATCACCTCTCCTTCGATTATTTTGGCCGATGAACCTACGGGTGCGCTTGACTCCAATTCTTCGCGGATGGTGATGGAATCGCTGGAGGATATTAATCACAAAGAAGGCACCACGCTAATGCTCGTAACACATGATCCACTGGCAGCGAGCTACTGCAACCGAATTGTTTTTATAAAAGACGGCAAACTAGCAGCGGAAATTCATCGGGGCGATAACCGTCAGGCCTTCTTCCAAAAGATTATCGACACACTTTCGTTCTGGGGAGGGAATAGTCATGAACTTTCCTCAATTCGCGTTTAATAATGTACGCCGTAATTCACGCGCTTATTTTGCTTTTTTCTTAAGCAGTGCTTTTATGGTCATGATCTTTTTCTCTTATTCAGTCTTTATTTACCACCCTAGTATTACCAACATCGAGCTGGGTGCGAATTCAGCCTCCGGCATGCAAATTGCTTCTTACATCGTGTTTATCTTTGCGTTCTTTTTCGTTCTATATTCGATTAGCGCATTTCTGAAAATGCGTAATCTGGAGTTCGGCATACTGATGATTTTAGGCGCACGCCCTGGCCAGATCAACAAGCTGATTCTTATAGAAAATATGCTGATCGGACTGCTCTCTATAGTAACAGGTGCGTCTTTCGGCATGCTTTTATCCAAGTTATTTTTGCTGCTAAGCACGACAATTATGGGCATGGAGCCACTGCCCTTTTATTGGCCAATGAAGGCGTTAATGATTACCTCTATCTCTTTCATTTCATTATTTCTGGTCATTTCGATCTTCACATTATTGTTCATTCGTAAGCATCAAGTTCTTGAACTGCTTAAGGGAAATGTTAAACCTAAAAAAGAACCCCGTGTCTCCTTATTGTTCTCATTCTTTGGGCTTCTACTGTTGACCGTCGGCGCTCTCGCGATTCGGAAGCAATTGTCCCCGACCTCACTGTTAGTCGCCGCTGTCACAGGTATCGCTGGAACCTACTTTTTCTACTCTCAGTTATCTGTATTGGGCATTCGCTTACTAAAACTAAGACGCAAGCGGCTGTGGCGCGGAACCAATCTGCTGTGGATTTCTGAGATGAGTTATAAGATTAAAGACAATGCAAGAATGCTCTTCCTTGTAACTGTAGTTACCTCGCTTGCCTGCATGGCATCGGGGATTCTTTTATCGATTAATCAAGCGAACTCAGACCTCTATAAAAAATCCCCATTCGCTGTGAGTTATACGATTTATGATCCGAAGGATGAAGCACCAGATTTAGAGCCCATTCACACTAAATTAAAGAATGCTAAAGTCGAGTACACAGAGAATAAAGTAGAACTAATCTCTGCTTCCATTCAAGGAATCGATAAGGAAAAACTACTTGGAATTGATCTGATATCCCGCTCACAGTTCAATCAACTGGGCTTACAAATGGATGTGTCCGAGGTTGGGCCCTTGTCTGAAAAAGAAGCTGTATTACTGCTGAACCCACATATGGATTCACAGAATTTTGCTGCTGATCGAGCGATTCATTTGAAGGTTCAGAAAGATGAGGAGCTGATGCTAAAAGAATTACGAACACCAAAGGTGCATCCAGTAGATCCAATGGCCACCTCACTTCTAATCGTAGATGACAACTTATATCATAAGATTTCTACTTCAACAGAGAAGTACACGAGACCTTATGTGAAATATCTATACAAAATCCCTGCATGGGACGGTCCTACACCTAATGACAGCTCAGCTGAAGCTGTTGTCACCAGAGACCTCATCCAATGGAATAAAGCCGCTAACAAGGCTAACCATCAATACAGCTCTATACTGGGATCGCGAGCAGACAGCTATCTATCGACCAAGCAGGGAGCTGCCATGCTTAGCTTTATAGGGATTTTTATCGCTCTGATCTTCTCGCTTTCATCGGCCAGCTTTCTCTTTTTTAAGCTTCATACTGAGCTCAATACAGATAAGCAAATGTATAATGCTTTATCCAAAATCGGTTTAAGCACTAAAGAAATGTCAGCTTCTGCTACCAAACAGATTTCTGTGCTTTTCTATATTCCGATTATTATTGCCACCATTCAGACCCTTGTCGTGATTCGTCCGATACTGAAACAGATTAATATCACAAATGTAACTGTGCCCGTTCTTACTACATCAGCTGTATTTCTGGTTGTGCAAACTATCTATTTCCTTATTGCGAGATCACGTTACATTCATAGTCTCAAGAAAATAATGGTGTAACGACATGTCGAAAAGAATCATAACCCTGGATGTACTTCGCGGCTTTGAACTTATGTCAGCACCAAAAGGTTCTCTAGCTGATCATTAGGCAATTTGCTATAGTTAGTGAGCTATTAATTAATGAAGCAAGGAGGTTCTTGATTTATGTCCAAGGCTGATCACATGTTATCCATTCTCTGGATGCTCAAGCAACGGGGAAGAACCGCCGGGGAACTAGCAGAAGCGCTAGAGATCAGTGTCCGCTCTGTCTATCGTTACATCGACGCGTTATGCATCAGTGGCGTACCCATTATCGCGGATAGTGGACCTGGTGGTGGCTATAGCCTTCCGGAACATTTTTCCGAGGCCCCGTTATTCTTTGACTCCGACGAACAGCGTTCCCTCCTGCAAGCCGCCTCCTTTGCGCGGGGAACTGGATATCCTTATGTAGAAGCTCTAGATCAAGCAATCGCCAAACTGAAACGATACAGCAATGCGCAGCAATTAGAACAGATGGAGCGTCATGAGGGCGGGATAGAAACCATCCACTCCCCTGCTGTGCCGCTTCCCCACCTGCTGCAAGAGCTTGAATTAGCGACGGCGAACGGACATACCCTTCAGATGGAATATCGGAAGGGAAACGGGGAGACAATTTCTTCCCGCGCTATTGATCCTTATGGACTTGTACTGTGGAAGGGGCAATGGTACACCGTTGCTTATTGCCATCAGAGGCAAGAAATTCGGTCTTTCCGAGTCGATAGAATGACTGAGCTGCACCGTACAGAAGCTCTGTTTGCCCGTCCTGCTGACTTCTCTGCACGTGATTTTTTGTTAAAAAGCTTGCTGCCAACACCAAATACTCCAGAGAAACTCATAGCAGTAGTCATCGCCGCTGATGAAGGAATCCTGAACGATCTATGCAGTCATTGGCTGTTTGGACATACTCTGGTGCAGCGTATTGACGGACAAGCCCGCTTTCAAGTCGATGAGACCTCCTTACTGACTTATGCGCCTTACTTCTTGTTGCCTTATGGATCAACACTACGAATCCTAGAGCCTTTAGCTCTGAAGCAAAAGCTGTCCGCTATAGCTACCGATCTGGCAGCTTATTATAAAACTTAAAATGATTATTTTAGGATCACTGACCGTAGTTGTCAGTGATCCTTTTGTATAGTGTAAATAAGTCTAAGGGAATAAATGATTGTACAAACCAAGGAGGAATAACAAATGAAAGAACTTCACTATGAATTTTATATTGGCGGAACACCTGAGCAGGTATGGGAGACTTTGATCTCTCCGGAAGGTACTAAACAGATTTACTACGGGAGCGTAATCCAATCCACCTTTAAAGAAGGCGAATTGCTGGAATATGTTGGTCCCGGTGAAGATGGCGATGAAACGATACATGTATATGGGACTCTGCTGGAGTTCACTCCACAAAAAGCGTTTCGTTTCACGCATAAGGTCGGCCCCTCCTATCATAAGGGTACAGAAAGATATGAATCGCGTATATCTTGGCTGCTTGAACCGGTGGGTGGAACTACTAAGCTTACGCTTATCCACGATGAATGGCATCCTGATGATCCTTCATATGCTGGCAGTATCAACGCCTGGTGGCAGGTTCTGAGTAATATTAAAACCTTAGTCGAGACCGGACGTACACTTGATTTTGGCAGCTGGTCGTAATTTTACTGCTAATTAGGAATTAAGCTCAACCCTGCGGAAAAGAGCGTACAAGCCCTTTTTCGTCAGGGGCTTTTTTTGCTTAATTTTATTTTGCCTAAGGGAAACATTCTTGTTGCAGGGACAAAGTTGTTGCCATATACTAATGTTGTGCCAGACTACAAGAAATGTTCTAATACACAAAATAAAAACCATAGGCGGTAAAAATATAAATGAAAGAAGGGATCTCATGACTGGAACAACTATTCCTTTATCAGAAGCTGCAAAGGGTAGCACGCTGCGCATCAGCGACATTGAAGTCCAAGGTGTGCTTAGAAGAAGATTACTGGACCTCGGGTTCGTAGTCGGGAATATCGTAGAGGTGTTGCGGCGTAGTCCATTAGGAGATCCTATAGCTTTTCGGGTAAGCAATACGACCATTGCATTGCGTAGAGAAGAAAGTTCTTTAATATTCGGAGAATTAATTGGAGGTGTAGAAGCATGAGTCAGTTCACCGTCGCTTTTGCAGGCAATCCTAACACTGGAAAAAGCACACTATTCAACCTGCTAACCGGCATGCGACAGCATACTGGAAACTGGGCAGGTAAGACCGTCATTACTGCCGAAGGGGAATTCAAACACAATAACCATTCATACCTCGCGGTAGATTTACCAGGAACGTACTCCCTATACTCAAATTCCGCGGATGAAGAAGCGGCTAGAGATTATATTATTTTTGAACAGCCAGATGTGACACTTGTAGTGCTTGACGCTACTTCGCTGGAACGTAATCTCAATCTTGCCTTGCAAGTGCTGGAGATTACCGGACGGGCGGTTGTCTGCATCAACCTCATTGATGAAGCACGTAAGCTGGGCATCGACATCAACCTGAAGAGTATCTCCAAACGTCTCGGCGTACCCGTCGTTGCGATATCGGCACGCAATAAAATCGGGATCGATGCCTTATTGGATCAAGTGGAGCGAGTGGCTACAGGCGCATTCACAGCGCAGCCGTTGCGCATTAGTTACAACGAAGAGATCGAACGGGGAATTGCCGAGCTTACACCATTGGTAGAGCAAACCATCGGCACCAAATATCCCGCTCGCTGGATTGCACTGCGCTTATTGGACGGTGATGACAGCCTGCTTACTTCACTCAAAGAACATATGAAAAGCAAGGATTTACCCGAAGCAAAGGAGGTCATCGGCCATGGAGTCACTGCCTATCACTAAGGGTTCTGACGCTCTAGATTCCCTATTGTCTACCGCAAAAAAGCTCGCTGACGGCGGAGCCATTCGGGATGAGATTGTCAGTGGTATATATGGCGTATCCGCAGGCATCTGCGGGGATGCAGTTACTTATCGGGATAAGAAGAAACTGAACAGCACTTATAAGCTGGATAATATCGTGACCTCCAAAATTTGGGGTTTTCCCATCATGCTCGCCATTCTCGGTGTCGTATTCTGGATTACGATTGCCGGGGCTAACTACCCTTCTAGCTGGCTCGCTACCTTCTTTGGCTTCATCGAAGGATATCTGACAGCGGGATTTGAGGCTCTCCATGCCCCAGCTTGGCTGCACGGCGTGCTTGTGCTTGGCTTGTATCGAGGCACCTCATGGGTAATCAGTGTCATGCTGCCACCAATGATGATCTTTTTCCCCGTATTCGCGTTGCTTGAGAATTTCGGGTATCTGCCACGCGTAGCTTTTAACATGGACCGACTGTTCAAAAAATCAGGTGGTCATGGCAAGCAAGCTTTAACCATGTCCATGGGCTTCGGCTGTAACGCGGCCGCTATCCTCTCCACACGAATCATCGAATCGCCGCGTGAACGAATGCTGGCTATACTGACCAACAATTTTGTCCCTTGCAACGGCCGCTGGCCCACGCTGATTTTATTGTCTTCCTTATTTATGGCAGGAGCCGCTACGACAGGTGCGCTTCGTACATTCACCACTGCCTCCGTCCTAATGGGAATGGTTCTAATCGGCATCATTGTTACCTTAACCGTTTCCTGGGTCATGTCCAAAACTGCGCTGCGTGGGGTTCCCACACATTACACATTGGAGCTTCCTCCCTACCGCCGTCCACAAATCTGGAAGACCATACTTATTTCCTCCAAAGATAAGTCCCTTAACGTACTTACTCGGGCTATCGTCGTTGCTGCCCCTGCCGGGATTATCACTTGGATTCTAGGCAATCTGTTTATTGGCGGCGATTCTGTACTGAATCATATGGCTGCATTCTTTGATCCGTTTGCACATATGCTCGGCATGGACGGCTTTATCATCATGGCCTTTATTCTTGGACTTCCTGCGAATGAAATCGTATTGCCTATCTTGCTTATGGGCTATATGTCCTCAGGCGCTATGGTTGATATCGACAGTTTAGGCAGTATCAAAGATGTCTTTCTCTCACATGGCTGGACCTGGCTGACCGCACTCAACATGATGCTGTTCTCCCTGCTCCACTATCCTTGTGGTACGACACTCGTGAACATTTACAAGGAAACAAAAAGCATGAAATGGGCCGTTCTCTCAGCAGTCATTCCGCTGGGTATCGCCATCGGAGTAACCTTTGCTGTCGCTCAGCTTGCCCGGTTATTTGGGTGGGTGTGACGAGGGCGAGGTAGGCTTGCGATCTAAACTCAATTGACATCTTTTAACTTTAACTAACTTTATCTGACTTCAACTAGCTTCAAGTAACTTCACAACTAACTTCAACTGATTTCAACTTACATCGCAAAATTTATCATTAACTCACTAAATTCACCTTAATCACATCACCCAAATTAACCTTGCTACACTTTGTAACACCCTACAATATCTAGAGTTCATCTTGCTTCACAGAATTCTGCCCTCCTTGAACTCATATTTAGGGAATTTCTCCCTCAAATTCGAACTTTATAGGCGCGCGTTAATCTTATTGCGGAATTTCTCCCTAATAATCGAACTTTATAAGCACACATTGAACTTTTTGCGGAATTTCTCCCTAATAATTAGCCGATTATAGGCAAAAAGGGCAATTTCCGCAGAATTTTAGGGAGAAATTCCCCAATTATCGCTAATATTGAGTAAAACACGATAAAATCAGGGAGGATTTCCCTAATTATTGATTCTAGATGGTTCCGAGCTACAATTGAGCACTAGCACCAGCACCAGCACCAGCATCAGCACAACCACCAGCACCAGCACAACCACCAGCACCAGCAGCCACCAACAAGCCCACCAGTTACTCAAGGTCATCTCAAACAAATAAGCGGTCGCTCGGATGTTATCCCGAGCGACCGCTTATTTCAGCACAACACCTTATATACTCTTACTGCCTACTTTGATCTCACCATTACATGACGTGACTCTACAGGTAGAGTCATTTTTTGCGCGTTCCATCATTTCTACGACGGTATAGAACAGCCCCAGCGATAGCTACTAGAACGATAATTATTCCACTAATCCCCACATTAACAAGAGGAAAGGAATCACTGTCCCCAGAAGAATTCCCCGTTAAATCAGACTCATTACTCCCAGCTCCTGACTCCGGTGAATTATTCGGGGTTACCTCCGGAGAAGAGGTAGGCGTCGTTGCCGAAATACCCGGTCCCAGCTCTTTCAGATCCACTGAGTCAGCGGTTAGCCGCTTAGTTCGACTGCATAAACTAGCCTCCAGATTACCAGAGTCTCCACCGTCTCTAGCATAAGCATAGACAATGTAACTTTCCCCTTCCACAAATTCAAAACCGCAGCTTGCAGAAGATAAAGCCGTAGTCAATGTAACTTGGTTTCCCTCGACCCCTTTCCAGCTGGAATCCACCTCAAAGGTTACCTTTACTGGATCAGCAGAAGAAATTATGTCCCCCTGAGACGGCTCCTTCATGTCCACTACTTTCCCGACAAAGACAGCTGTACTTTTCTCAAGAGCTTCCAGTGGCTCCGCAGGCATAACACAGGAACAAGCGTAAGTGACTGAGGGCCGCACCGTCAGCAAAGCCGTAAATATTAATAGGACACCTAGAAATATCATCATTGGACTTCGGAAATTGAACTTTCGGAAATTGATCTTTCGGAAATTGATCTTTCGCACTTTGATAACCCCCTTCTTTACCTTACAGACGGAGCAAACGTGGAAAGTGTTACAAGAATTCCCAAACAAGTGATACAAGTTTATCCGGGAGCAATTCCTCTAATCCTCTTCTTTAATTCCTCTAATCTTCTTTAACTCCTCATATCCTCTTCATTAATCCCCCATACCTGCTGTACCCACTCACAAACTGTGCGCGATCCCAATCAAACGCTGTATTCCTTCGCGCAGCACCCCTTCGCTTGCAAAGGAATAACTTAGGCGAAGCCTTGACTTCATTTCCCCCAGTGGATCAAATAACTCCCCAGGAACAAAAGCGATCGACTGCGCCATACTTGAAGCAAACAGTCGATCCATCGTAAGATGCTCCGGTAGTTTCACCCATAGATTTAATCCGCCTTGCGGAGTCGTCCATTCCCAGCCAGTCCCCGCCAGCTCCTCTTCCACGATTTCCTTATGCACTTGAAGCGCAATGCGCAGCTTACCGAGATGCTGTTGCAAGCGTGGGGAGGTGTAGTAATGTAAAAATATTTTTTGATTCAGCAGCGGAGTGCCATTGTCCGCGAGTGATTTGGCCGTGATTAGACGCTCCATAAATGGATATCGGCAAGCCACCGCACAGATTCGTAAGCCAGGGGCTACATATTTACTGAAGCTGCTGATATAGATCACCCACCCCTCCGTATCATAAGCAAAAAAGGGCGGCGGCGGCTCCTCATCAAAATACATATCGCGGAACGGGTCATCCTCCACCAGTAAACAGCGATAACGTTCGGCCAGTTCTACCAACAGCTTGCGCTGTTGCACAGGCACCGTGTATCCAGTTGGATTGTGATGCGTTGGATTAATGTAGAACATACGCGGCTTATGCTTTTTCATCAAAGCTTCTACTTTCTCCAGATCATATCCCTCCGGAGTGATCTCTACCGGAACCAACCGTGCCCCCTCCCGGCGAAAAATATCCATAGCAACACTATAAGTAGGCCGCTCCACAAGCACCGTATCCAGAGGACCAAGTACAATCCGGGCAATCAGATTGATCGCTTGCTGCGCACCCGAGGTAATAAGCAGCTCTTCCGAAGTTAACTGCAGCCGATGTTGCTTCCGAAAATGGTGGCTTAACGTCTCACGCAGCTCGTTATCCCCCTGGACCGAGGCATATGTTCCCATTACCTTGGGATATAGATCGAACACTTTTTTAACATAGTCAGATAGAAAAAGATTCGGCAGCAGCCCCGGATCAATCAGCGCCTGCGAGAACTGATACTTAACTGGCACTCTCTGAATATCAGACAGCGGGTTAGTGAGCGCATAAGCCGATACTGCGGCTCCTACTTCAATAGCAGGAAGCGAGATTATGGGTGCCACGTAATATCCTGATTTATCTTTTACATAAACCTTTCCATCCTCCGTCAACCGTCTGTACGCTTTGAATACGGTCAGTCGATGTACCTTAAGCTCCTCCGCCAGCAGCCGTATAGAAGGAAGCTTATCATGTGCAACCCACTCCCCTCGCTCCATGCGATTTAATAGAAATTCATAGACCTGTCGAAACAAGGGATGATTATGCTCCGCTCCTACAACTTTTTTCATCTGACCAACTCCTCTCCGAACAACCTAGTAATCATATTGTACACGATTTCTGAATTAATCTGTTCTACACAAGGCAATCTGTTCTGTCCTCTCCCCTATATGATTAACAAAATGCCAGCTTATAAATTTTTATATTTTATAAAGCACAAAAAAGGGGACTTTTAAAATGATCTTATTTGCTTATGCACTTGTATGTCTGATCTTCGGCACGACCTTTCTAGCTATCAAAATCGGCGTAGATGCCGGTGCGCCTCCTTTTTTTTCAGCGGGCTTAAGATTTTTTGTCGCGGGCGCTGTTCTATTCCTATGGATGGTCTGGAAACGTAAAGCCAGCTTCTCCTTGCTGTTGCGCAAAGAAATGTTGTTCACCGGGTCTGCACTAACCTTCGGCACCTTCGCGGGTCTCTACTGGGCTGAACAATATGTTTCTTCAGGGCTTGCAGCTGTACTCTCTGCCACTGGACCGATCATGATCCTGCTGCTCCAAACCTCTATTCTTCGGCAAAAAGCACCCGCCATCTCCCTATATGGCTGCATCATCGGCTTCACTGGCGTACTGCTGCTGGTTCTCCCCAATCTCGCCGTTGATATTTCACCACTGTGGCTCATCGGTTGCGCTGTAGTCCTAATTGGAGAGTGTTGCTATGCTGTAGGTGCGATTTACTCCAAAAAAGTAATTAACAGTATGCCTGAAGTCTCACCGATCGCACTGAATGCGGCTCAAATGATGTATGGCGGTGCACTGTTATTCATTCTTTCTTTTGCCACGGAAAAAGTACATCCTGCATTTCTCTTCTCATTCGAGACAGCAGGTTCACTGCTCTATCTCACAGTTATCGGCTCCATGGTCGGCCATACCTTGTTCTACTGGCTCGTAGCTAAGACCAACCCAGTGTTTCCTTCTACCTGGCTTTATATTTCTCCACCGATTGCGGTGGGTGTAGGCTTTTTCTTTTACAATGAGTCCGTGTCTTGGATTACGATTCTCGGAGTGTTCACCATCATTGCCGGAACAATCCTAGTGAATGCTGATGCTTTAAAGCAATTACTGCAAAAAAAGAAGATAAACACTGTTGCGTTAAAAAAATCAAATATATGACGTACTATATATTGCATTTATGACCACTATTGCGTATTATATAAACAAGTTAAATTAAACACAGCTAAATATGACTCATATATGAAAGGAGGATTCGCTTAACGGCGCTTCTTTTCTAAAGAGGAATGCCTTTTTATCGGAAGTGGAGGGAATTGTGATCGAACTGACATCACGTCAAATAGAGATTATCGATATCGTTAACAAAAGAGCTCCGATTACCGGCGAACAGATTGCCGAAAGTTTGAATCTTACCCGGCCTACAATTCGCTCGGATCTGTCTGTTTTGGTTATGCTCAAATATATCGACGCCAAGCCGAAGGTCGGGTACTTCCCAGGATTGAAATCATCCAGTCGTCAGGGAAGCGGTTATCTGCTGCAGGAAACGATGGTCAAAGAAATTCAAAGTGTACCTATAGTTATCCGTGAGACCACAACTATTCAAGATGCCGTAGTTACGCTTTTTCTACAAGATGTAGGCACTCTTATTATCTGTGACGAAGAGGGTAAACTCACGGGCGTTGCTTCACGTAAGGATTTCCTAAAGGTAACCTTGGGCAACCCCGGTGCAGTCTCCATGCCCGTAAGCATGGTTATGACGCGCCAGCCCAAAGTGGTCACAACTTCACCGGATGAGCCGGTGCTTGAAGCTGCACATAAGATGATTTTTCACGAGGTAGACAGTTTGCCGGTGGTTGTTCCCAGCGCTGCTGAAGACGGCGGTACAAAACTGGATGTGGTAGGACGTTTAACAAAAACCTCCATCATCAAACTTCTCCTCGAACTTGAAGCCAAAGGATAACAGGAGGAACCCATGAGCATCGAGCAATCTTCCAACTTAATAACGATATGCTCGGATTCTATAGGAGATACGGCAGAGGCTGTCGTGCAGGCCGTTATTCACCAATTTCAGAATCAGCAGGTCACCATTAAAAGATACGGCAATATTAGGCATGAAGACGAGCTACGCAAGCTTATGGAAGAAGCAGCTCAGCATCAAGGTTTTGTCGCCTATACATTAGTGCAGCCAGAATTAAGAGAAATGATCCGCGAGGAAGCGGTACGTCTTGATTTGCGGATCGTTGATATCATGGGCCCTATGATGCAGGCCTTCATTGATACCTTCGACGATGCTCCTCAGCAGCGGCCAGGTCTTCTCCACCAGCTCGACGAGAATTATTTCCGCCGCATAGAAGCTATAGAATTCACCGTCGCCTGTGATGACGGCCGTGATCTGGGTGCCATGCTCAAAGCCGATATCGTTCTGCTGGGCATGTCCCGTACTTCAAAGACACCGCTTAGCATCTTTTTAGCCCATAGAGGAAAAAAAGTCGTTAACTATCCGATTATCCCGGAGATTGGTCCTCCACAAGAACTATTAAGCTTGCCGCCGAACCGGCTTATCGGATTAACCATGAAACCCGAGTACATGCTGAAGGTCCGCTCTGAGCGGCTTAAGGTTCTCGGATTACCGACAGGCTCCCAATATGCAAGTCTGGAGCGGATCACCGAAGAGATGGAATACGCCACTTCATTGTTCAACAAGCTGGGCTGTCCTGTAATTGATATTACTGACAAGGCTATAGAAGAAACCGCTGGTATTATTATGGGTTATATCTAAATTTCAGTTTACAAAATATATAGAATGCACTGGAGGGAATTAGAATGGAGCGCGAACTGGCCCTTGAGATTGTACGGGTAACTGAACTAGGTGCTTTATCCTCGGCTCGTTGGATTGGGCGGGGCGATAAAAATGCGGCAGATGATGCAGCCACGACTGCGATCCGTTCCATGTTCGATTCTGTGTCCATCGACGGAACTGTTGTGATTGGTGAAGGAGAGATGGATGATGCTCCAATGCTCTATATTGGTGAGAAAGTCGGGAACCAAAAAGGTCCCTCTGTCGATGTAGCCGTCGATCCACTCGAAGGAACTGAGGTTGTTGCCTGCGGCCTGCATAATGCGCAATCTGTTATTGCTATAGCAGATAAAGGCAGCCTGCTGCATGCCCCGGACATTTATATGGAGAAGTTAGCCTGCGGACCCGAGCTTGCCGGTAAGCTTAGACTCGAGGACCCTGTAGAGATCACTCTGCAAAAAGCCTGCCATTACACTGGCAAATCCCTCTCCGAGTTAACCGTAATGGTGCTGGATCGCAAACGGCATGAGCAGCTGATTAATAGCCTGCGTGAAGCCGGGGTACGAATTAAGCTGCTTGGTCACGGAGATGTCGCTGGCGCTATTGCGGCTGCACTACCAGACAGCGATGTCGATTTATATATGGGTTCCGGTGGAGCACCGGAAGGTGTTCTTGCTGCCGCTGCACTGAAATGCCTTGGTGGTGAAATGCAGGGCAGATTGCTCCCGGATGGACCCATAGAGCTGCAGCGCTGTGTACGCATGGGAATTGCCAATCCAACGCGAGTGCTATACATGGAAGACATGGTTGGCACGGGCGACGTCCTCTTTGCCGCCACGGGTGTAACGTCAGGTGAATTCCTGAACGGTGTCCGTTTTATCGGCAAAGAACGCGCGGAGACACATTCGGTAATCATGCGGGCACAGAGCCGGACAATCCGCTATATCCGCAGCATTCATTTCCTGCCAGGAAAAGAAATACCGGCTGCGCAGACTGTTAGACAAAATGCTGTCTCTCTATAAAACCACAAAAAACAGGCTATCTCACTAGCAGTATCCTTTGCTAGTGAGATAGCCTGTTTTGTTTTTTTACACTGAATGCTAATTGCTTCTTATTTATTTCCAATACGCTCACTCGCTAATGGATCTATATTTGCAACTTTCTCAAAGCGTTCTGCGTTCAGGCTGTTATACTTTGTGAAGATTTGTTTCACTTCTTGCTCCTTCTGCTCGCCTTCCACATCCACCATTACTAGAATATGACCTTCATCCACGTAGTTATCGTAGCTTTCTGCTTCCTCTTCAGGGATACCAAGGCCAATAAGTCCGCCGACTAAACCGCCACTACCTGCGCCTATCGCCGCTCCGGCCAACGTTGCCGCAAGAGGTCCGGCTGCTATAATAGGTCCAATACCAGGAATAGCCAAGGCGCCAATTCCCATCAGCAGCCCCGTTACTCCACCCAGCAGACCACCAGTAGCTGCACCAGTAGCCATACCTTCCGGGGCCACGGTTCCCGACTCGTCTCTAAGAGTATCCTCATCCGCTTTATTTCTCGCGATAATCGAAATATCCTCTGTCCTACAGCCCTGACGCTTCAACTCCTCAATAGCTCGCGAAGCTTCGTATTCGGCAGCAAAGACACCCACTATTCTCTTATTCATCTCCATTACCTCCTATTGATGTAGTTAGCTCATACGTTCAGCTTCATAGCTTACTTAACCAAACTGGACAAGGATAAACTACGATATTTAAATTCGCAACAATTCCGAGTTCATATTCCTTCTAAAATATGCTGTATAATAAAAGTAAGCGGGTACAACTACCCTAGATCAACTCTATAAAAGAAAGAGAAGGAATCATCCATGGCGATATTTAACTATAATTCTGAGCGTCCCTTCCGAGGCAATCCCGACCTGCATCTCCATTACTGGGGGCGGGAGCAGTGTCTTCCCGGGCATTTTTTTGGACCTGGGGTTCGTGACGTATATAAGATACATTTTATCCATGCAGGAACAGGTGAAGTTACTGTGGGTGAACAGACCCATTATCTTAAACCAGGACAAGCTTTTCTCACCTATCCGCATATCGTAACTGCCTACACAGCAGACATAGCAAATCCATGGACCTATTCTTGGGTAGCTTTTACCGGGGAGCAGGTTGATTATATTTTAGCCAAAACCGCCTTGTCACCTGAGCACCCGATCTTTCCAATGGATGAACAGCTTATGCCGAAACTATACGAGCTCCTGACACAAGCAGCTGAAGCTTCGGACAGCCTGGATCTACCTTTAAAAGCAATTATGTATGAGTTCTTCTCTCTGTTACTTCGAGCGGTGCCAGCAGTTCCAGATGTACTTCCTTTACCACGTCAAAAAAGTATTTACGTCGAGCAATGCCTGCACTTTTTGCATACACATTATTGTGAAAATATTTCGGTTGAGATGATGTCCTCTTCGCTCAAGCTGGATCGCAAATATTTATCCTCCTTGTTCAAACGGACAATAGGTATGCCACCACAGCAGTATTTATTAAATTTTCGCATCGCTAAGGCGTGCGAGCTGCTGACAGAGACCCTATGCACGATTGGTGAAATCTCACGTTCTGTGGGCTATCAGGACCCCTTACTCTTTTCGCGGATGTTCAAGAAGGTGAAAGGTTGTTCGCCAAAAGAATACCGTAGCCGTCATCTCGAAAATGACATTGTACTATAAACTCCTTCCTTGCTGACATACGTTTGTCCGCGATCTTTCGCTACAATAAGGACGTAACTTACTAAGTAATAAGTGTTTATAGGAGGAATAAATCATGTATAACGCAAGCGCTACCAGATATGACAATATGAAATATAATCGCACCGGAAAGAGCGGTCTACTCCTGCCAGCGATCTCGCTTGGTCTATGGCATAACTTTGGCGGCAACGACTTATTTGAGAATGGCCGCGCCATGGTAAGAAGAGCTTTTGATCTTGGAATCACTCATTTTGACCTTGCCAATAATTACGGTCCACCCGCAGGCTCCGCCGAAGAAAGCTTTGGCCAAATTCTTAAAAAGGATCTGACCCCTTATCGTGATGAGATGGTTATCTCGACTAAAGCTGGATATTATATGTGGGCTGGTCCTTATGGTGAATGGGGCTCCAAAAAATATCTCGTCTCCAGCCTAGATCAAAGCTTAAAACGTATGGGACTGGATTATGTTGATATTTTTTATCACCACCGCCCAGATCCAAATACACCACTGGAAGAAACCATGGCTGCGCTGGACCTCGTGGTACGCCAAGGTAAAGCGCTTTATGTCGGGATTTCGAATTACGGACCTGAACAAACACGCGAAGCGGCACAAATTCTGCGTCGACTTGGCACGCCATGCCTGATTCATCAGCCAAACTATTCCATGATGTCCCGCTGGATTGAGGATGGCTTGCAGGATGTATTGTCTGAAGAAGGCATCGGCTCCATTGTGTTCTCCCCGCTACAAGGTGGCATACTGACCGATCGCTATCTAAACGGAATCGCTCCTGATTCCCGTGCCGCTGGCCCAAGTGTATTCCTGTCTGAGAATGCCATTACCGAAGAGGCGATCGGCAAGGTTCGCAAACTGAACGAGATTGCTGCTGCACGTGGACAAAAAATGTCTCAGCTAGCGTTATCTTGGGTACTCCGTGGAGGCAAAGTAACTTCTGCATTGATCGGCGCAAGTAAGGTAAGCCAGATTGAAGATGCCGTCGCTTCCTTAAATGCCCCAGAGCTTAGCGCTGAAGAGCTAGAGCAAATTGAGGCAATTCTGCGGGGATAATGCTTAGTTATAACAAGACAAAGACCAATGAGGTCAGGCAGCTTAAAGCTGCTCTGGCATTTCATTGGTCTTCTTTTTTATAGATTAGAGTTCTATTTGCTCACCCAAAAATCTGCGTGATGTACACCATGATCAATAATCCAAAAATAAACGAATACGTCGAAGGACGCTCATAACCATGGCCATGACTCTCCGGAATCAGCTCCTTGTAGACGATAAAGAGCATAGCTCCGGCTGCAAAAGCGAGACCATAACCCACAACATTATGCAGGTAACTGGCAGTAAAATACCCGATCACCGCAGATACCATCTCCATCAAACCGGTAAGCGTAACGATTCCTAAGGCTTTTAGCTTGCTTGTTCGCGAATTCATTAGAAAGACTGCAAGAATCAAACCTTCCGGCATATTCTGTGCGCCAATGGCAATCGCCACGGTAGGACCTAAACTGGCCTGTTCGCTGGCATAACTGAAACCTGTACTGAGGCCTTCTGGTATGTTGTGGATGAACAGCGCAATCATAACAAGCAGCGCTTTTGAATCCATATTAGTATAACCGGGCTTATTCTCCACATCGATATGTGGGATGTTATTTTCAATTAAATCAAGCAGCAGCACTCCGGTAATCAAGCCCAAGGTTAAAGCGATAATCCCCGATTCTTTGATCGATTGCGGCATGAGTCCAAACGTGGAGGCGGACACCATAATCCCCGCAGTGAAGGCTACGAGGATATCTTTCCACTTCTCGGATAACCTCTTCACGAACAGGATCGGAAATGCTCCAAGAACGGTAGCCATTGCCGATACAAAGCTGCCAATAAGCGCAGATTCCAAACCTTCAACTCCTTTGGTACAAGTCGGATAGACCAACATATGTTTCAGAAAAAATAATTATTACTTTTTCATACATTTTCAGGGTTTTTTCTGTAACTATAGACCGTTATTTTCTTAAGGTTACCGATTTTTTGATTAGAAAAATATTGAAATATACGATAATACTAATTAGGTTATCCTTAGTTTGATGGTAATATAATTCAGATTTCGATGAATTCCTCGCCCCCCCTTCGTAAACCTAAATAAAAAATGTAATATGTGGGTTGTTAATTTAAGAATATTCTAATATAATGATCCCAAAAGCCATATTTGTTAAATTTTGTAATCATTTTAAAATTTAATCTTTTTTTCCGAAATCATACTCCGTTGAGGTTAGGGAATGAAATTATGAAGAATTCACTTTTTAGAATGTTTTTTTCGATATGCCTTTTGGTTCTACTTTTTAGTATATCATACCCCTATCATCCATATCTTGAGCATGCGGACGAGGAAATACTTGTCTCAGACAATGAATTTGTTTCTACTAACAATATCAACTACGTTGAGAATGAAATGGTTAAAAAAGAAGCTGATTCGAAATAAACCTCGGATAACAATGGTTTTTCAACACTCGATGATGTTAAGAAAATGATCGGAGTTGAAAATATCAGTATTCGCAAAGCACTGAATAAAAATTGTAAAAAGCTTTGAAGAGTTTGCTCAAGGGGTTCAACAGATGGGGACAGACATGCAGGCAGAGGCACAAGGAATAAATACCTACTCCCAAATACCTGTCGGCTCATATTTTGGAGCAGGTGTTGGCAGATCCATGGTCTACAAAAACAAAAATATTGTTGGCTGCAATAAACACGATGCAAACTTGAATTCAGTTACAGCAGCTCAGTTTGCTCTTCAAAACTCTGACTGTTCTGTATCAGTAAAACTTGGTGTTATGGCTCTTCAAAATAGCCAACTCTCAATGTATAACAATAGTATTTATTGTGTTAATGAAGCCGTTAGTTCTGAGGAAACCAGTGCTGAGAATATATACTGTAATGGGAAGTCGAACATGCGTAATGGGGCTAGTAAACTCAGCCATATCAACTGCTCCTGGTTTTACGGGATCGCGCATACAGAAGAAGCACACACGCACTATTAATTTTTCATGTGAGACTAAAGATAAAGCAATGAGCTAAGAACAAGGCTCATTGCTTTCTTGTACTAACAAAACCTTGTAGATAAAGGGGAAATGAAATGAAAAAAATGATCATTGCTCTTTCAGTTGTTGGAATAGTAATGGGACTCTTTATAATTAAATCATTGTTTTTAACGGACTCTCATTCGGAACCTCTTGAACGTCTTTCCCGAATAACTAATCCAGATCAATCTGTTGCTAAAATTAAACGAGGTGCGATTACTTATTCATTGTTTGGTTCAGGGGTTGGATTATTAAAAGGCCAACAGATAGGTATTGTAGATGGAGATAAGCTTGACAAGATTTATATATTGCAAGGGTATAGCCCAGATGAATGGCTCATCGAATATTACGATGTTCTTATGTCAAATTATGATCTCTTAAAAGCGGACCATGTAACCGATATACCTTACGCTCTTGAACAGTACCGTTTGTAGTACAAGAAGAATAGGGTGGAATAATATTCGTAACAGGATCTACACACAACCACTTACCATTATTATAACTCAAACACAATAATAGTCGCTGTGATAAGCTCCCATCATAGTAGACAGTAGAAAAAACAAAAACTTCTACTGCTACAATGATGGGAGTTTTTCTAATGTCTAATAGAAGTCCAACATCTTTAAAAGTAAAATTACATGTCGTAAGGCTGTGCCTTGAGCACAAGTCAAATCCAAACTATGAGGCAAAGCAGCTAGGTCTTAGTTCACACACAGTTAGAGAATGGATTAGGAAATATAAAGCAGATGGTTTGGACGGGTTGAGGGAATCGAGAACATGGAAATCATACCCAAAGGAATTGAAGCTTGCTGCTGTTAACGAAGTGTTGTCTGGTCGTTGCTCCGTTGAAGAGGTGACAAACAAGCATTATATTTCAAGCAGAAGTGTTTTGACAAAATGGATTACCAAGTATACTAATGAGATAGAATTGAAACCTACACATACAGGAAAAGGACTATCTCATATGAACCAAGGACGTAAAACAACTTTCGAAGAACGCATTGAAATTGCATAATATACCATCGCTAATGGATTGGATTATCAGAAAGCGATTGAAAAGTACGGAGTATCTTATCAGCAAGTTTACGCATGGGTCCGGAAATATCAAGTTGGCCGCGAGGAGGCTCTTCAGGACAATCGCGGTCGCAAAAAGCCTGTAGAAGAACTAGATGAGCATGACCGCCTTAAACTACGGATTAAAGAGCTAGAAGCGCGAAATGAATACCTAGAGATGGAGAATGACTTCGCAAAAAAGTTGGCGGAGATCAAGCGACGAAATACACGCTAACCCTCGTTCGACAAGTAAACTTGTATCAAGCGATTCAAGAACTGAACAAAGAAAAAGGTCACGCAATTACGAAGTTGTGTGCGTTAGCTGGGGTTGCTCGATCTGCCTATTACAAGTGGTTAAAATGGAAAACCTCTTGCATAGAACTTGAAACTCGTGCGTTAGCGAAAGAAGTAAAGCTACGATATGACAAGCGAAAAGGGATTCTTGGCTATCGTCAAATGCGCACGCAATTAAACCGAAAGCTCAAAAAGCAGTACAACAAAAAGCGTTATTACCGAATTATGTGTGCTCTTGGGCTTAAAGCAGTCATTCGCAGAAAACGAGCGAGTTATGTGAAAGCTACGGAGATCCATGTAGTTGAAAATGTAATGAACCGTAACTTTGATGCCAATTCTCCTAATTCAAAATGGTGTACAGATGTGACTGAACTGAAGTACGGGAATGGGCGCAAAGCCTATTTGAGCGCTATTATTGATGTATATGATAATTCCATTGTCTCATGGGTATTAAGCCATTCCAACAACAATAAACTCGTGATGGATACGTTGAAGAGGGCTTACGCGAAGAATCCTGGCGTAACCCCTCTTTTACAAAGCGACAGAGGCTTCCAGTACACGTCTCATGAGTACAACCGACTTCATGTAAAATACGGATTTAAGAAAAGCATGTCTCGTGTGAGTCGGTGTTTGGACAACCAACCTATTGAGCGTTTTTGGGGTACATACAAGTCAGAAAGCTATTATCTTACAAAGTATGACACCTATGATGATGTCCTCACAGAGGTTAGCAAATATATTCACTACTACAATAATTACCGCTACACAGAGTGTTTGGATGGCTTGTCACCTAGCGAATACCGACGAGCTGCATAACGAAGATACCTCAGTTCTGGCAATACGAACTGAGGTATCTAAACTAACTATTTTTGTTTTTTACACTGTCCACTTGACAGGGAGCACTTCACTGTGAAGCGGCTTTTTATTATTATGTTATACATTTTCTGACTGGTACGTGCGCTGCAATTTATTAGCTATAGACCTATTAAATTACCTTCAGAATAAAGTTGAAACTTAGGATATTAAACCATTACAGGAGAACCAAATATGAGCTATTCCTAGCTTAGCAAACTAGGCCAACATCCCTCAACCATCGCTCGAGATCTAGGTCGCGGTTGTGAGCAGGACGGTGCGCTCAAATCGCTCAGCAACGGCACTGCAAATGAAGAGAGTTGAGCGTTCCTGTCGGTAAATACACTGCAGCTCTTGGCAAAGAGATCGACTAAAAACTAAAGGAAACGTGGTCCCCTGAACAAATTGCAGAGAAGCGCCGATCAGACGACTAAACCTTTGTGTGCTTCGTAACAATCTATCGTTGGCTCTACAAAGGACGTCTTGCCGAAGGTAACGTTTAAACGCTGCGTCATAAAGGCAAGCGACAGAAGCCTGTCGAAACACGTGGTCGCTTCCTCATCGGGACTCCCATCAGTAAGCGACCGAAAGAAGTTCGCAAACGTACAACCTTTGGCCATTGGGGACTCGATACCGTCTCAAACGGCACACTCGATGGAGATTGCGTTTGGGGTTGTGGCTAGTCAGTACCCGAACGACACATTTCAAACAGCGACGACTAACCGAGGTAAAGAATTTGCTGTGTATCTAGTCGTGGGGAAAAGCAAGGCGCATGTCGCAACCTTTATCGAATGGAAGACACGCCAGTATGTGGTATTAAAGATGCCCGAGCGTAGTACTACTGTCCTTTAATCGCCATAAAAATACACCCCTAGAATTTCATCGGACAAACCAGGGGTTTTATCCAATGTCTATTCTAAGGGGTGCACTTCAGGTTCGGTTCATACCCTAAGGAGGTCTTTGTCTCACATATCATTATCCAACTCGGTTACACCAGCTTCTTCCGGATCTTGCCGGAAATCAAATCAATAATTGTGATCATCGCAATGATACCTAGCAGTATAATCCCCACGCGGTCCCAATTCCGTGAACTGAGCGCGAAGATTAACGGTGTGCCGATCCCCCCTGCTCCAATCACACCTAAAATCGTAGCCGAACGAACGTTAATTTCGAATCTATATAAGGTATAGGATAAGAATCCCGGCAGCACCTGCGGTAACACCGCAAACCACAATACCTGCATGCGGCTGGCACCAGAAGAAATTAAAGCTTCGAGTGGACCGTTGTCGATATTCTCAATCTCATCCGCGAACAATTTGCCGAGCATGCCCACCGAATGTAGTCCCAGAGCCAGCACACCTGCAAAAGAACCCGGTCCAACAGCCTTGATGAATAACAAAGCCATAATAATCTCAGGGAAGGTTCGTATAAAGCTCAACATCAGCTTGCCGGAACCTGAAATTACCTTTCCCTTGCTCATGTTAACTGCAGCCCAAAATGCAAAAGGAATACATAAAAAGGTCGAGATAAAAGTGCCTAGGATTGAAATAGCTAACGTCTCGAGCAATCCCCGCAGGAGATCCTCCCCATCTGGTAAATAAACGAAGGCCCAGTCAGGTGAGAATATCCCGGCAAAAATTGCTTTAGTAATGATCCCGGCGGTTTCTTTGAATCCATTAAACGGCACTCCCGAAAAAGCCCAAATATATAACGCAGCTAGGGCTACATAAATCAGCCAACGAAAACGATTTTTACGGGGTTTAGGGACAAGGGTATTCCATGATTTACTCATATTAATTTCTCCCGCAGCTTAGTGCTTACATAATCAATAATCAGTACTACTGCTAATGTGAACAAGATGATGGTGCAAGTCTTATCGTATTCCAAAAAGCCTAGGGTGACTTCATAATAGTGGCCGATCCCACCCGCTCCTACCAGACCTAAAACCGCCGCAGCACGAACATTAATCTCGAAGGCATATAGGACATAAGACATAAAATGAGCCTGTACCTGTGGAATGACTCCGAACATAATGCGTTGAATCTTATTAGCCCCCACTGAAGTCATTGCTTCCAAAGGTCCTTGATCAATCGTCTCCATCGTTTCATAGGTAAGCTTGGCGATCAGCCCCAACGAAAATATCGTCAAAGCAAATATCCCAGGAAGCGCACCGAGGCCGAAAATGGCCACAAAGATAGAAGCCAACAGCAGATCGGGAATCGTGCGGATCAGGTTCAGCAGCATACGGACCGGATAATGAAGCCAACGGCTTTGCGTAATATTGCTTGCACACAACAGCGCAACCGGAACCGCAAGAATGGCACCAAACGTTGTGCCAACCAGCGCCATCCGGATCGTCTCCAGCATCGCATCTATAATGTTGTCAAAATACCCCCAGTTCGGGGGAAACATTTCCTTAAGCAAATCAAGCATATTCGGCAGACCGGAAATCAGCTCTCTGAAGGATGAATCGGTTAAGACAGCACTTCTCCACAGTAATACTACTAATATAATGGCTGTAAAATAATGTTTTATCTTTCTTGGCGGTTTGGGATGTAGCTTCTCTGCATTCACACTCATCTCACACGCCTCCGAGTACAGGCTCACCCAACAACTCATCCTGATGAATCGGTCTGCCGTAAATCTCCGCAAACCTCTCATCGGTTGCCTCTGATACAGGACCATCGAAGACAACCTCTCCTGCCCGGAGCCCGATAATCCGGGTAGCGTATTCTCTAGCCAGATCAATAAAATGCAAATTCACAATGGTCGTAATCCCGAGTTCCATATTAATCTTCTTTAGATCATCCATAACCTGCTTGGTTGTGAGCGGATCTAGTGAAGCTACAGGTTCATCTGCGAGGATAATCTGTGCCTCCTGCGCAAGAACACGGGCAATAGCTACACGTTGCTGCTGACCTCCAGATAGCTGATCTGCACGTGTATAGGCCTTCTCGGCGATATTTACCCGATCAAGGGATTCGAAGGCTAAATCGATATCCTTTTGTGGGAATCTGCCAAGTATCGTCCGCAGTGTGGAATGATAGCCCACCCGTCCTGCCAAAACATTACGAAGCACAGTCGTACGTTTCACTAAGTTGAAGCTTTGGAAGATCATTCCGATATTCCTACGGATCATTCGTAGCCGGCTTCCTTTTGCATTCGTAATGGACTGTCCGTTAATAAGAATATTACCTTCGGAAATATCATGAAGCCGGTTAATGGAACGCAGCAAGGTCGACTTCCCTGCTCCCGAAAGACCAACAATAGCTACAAATTCTCCGGCTGGAATGGTCAGGTTAATGTTGTTTAATCCTTTGGTTCCGTTTAGATACGTTTTGGATACATTACGAAGCTCTATCATGAAATCATCCCTTTATGTGTTTTCGTATATTCGTATAAAAGAGATAGCCAGATCCGGGGGGGAATCCGGAGCTGGCTATCCTTAATGCCTGTTATACACCAACATCGTTGTATCCTTGAACGGCCTGTTCTACTCTGTTTTTACTTTACTGTTGTATTCGCGAACAATGTCAAAGTTGCTGTCTTGTGATTTCACATAACCTTCATGAGAGTAAATGTCTTTGATAATCTCATGGCCTTCTGTGTCAGCTGCGATATCAATGAATGCCTGCTGGATTTTTTCAATCCATTCTTTATTCATATCTGAACGGACCGAAATCGTATCGTTAGGAATTTTATCAGTAAAGGCGAGAACTTGAGTATCTTCAAATACTTTTGGATAATCCTTAACGACCGTGTTCCGGGCATCTTGGAAAATAGCTGCTGCATCTACGTCACCATTCAGCACAGCAAGCACGCCTTGATCATGACCTTTAACCGTAATGGCTTGTACATCCTTCAGCGGATCAAGTCCCGCATCCATAAGCGTTGCAGCCGGCCATACAAATCCTGCAGAGGATGTAACGTTTTGATAGGCAATTTTTTTACCTTTCAAATCGGCAACCGATTTGATCGCAGAATCTTTCTTGACGATAATCATAGATTTATAGAAATCCGCTAATTCATCTGTTGGACCACCGGTTTCATCATTTACACCAAAACGTTGAGCCTGAAGAATAACCTCAGCTGCTCCTTTTTCTTTAGCTAACACGTAAGCAGTTGGAGGAAGGAAACCTACATCCACTTTTTTAGAGGCCATAGCTTCGATAACGGTGTTGTAATCAGTAGAGACACTTACTTCTACAGGAATACCGAGCTTGTCGCCCAGTAATTTTTCAAGAGGTTTCGCTTTAGCTTCGAGCGTATCTGCATTTTGAGAAGGAACAAATTGTACAGTAAGCTTCTCTGGAACATAACCCTCTGCTACAGGAGCTGCCGTTTCCTTCGGTGCATTTGCCCCGTCCGTCGATCCTTGGTTTGCATTATTTGTAGTGTTGTTAGCGCCACAACCACTAAGCAATGTAATAGACATCATTAGCGGCAATACGAATTTACTGATTTTTCTCAAACGAAAGACCTCCACTGTTTTCTATTTTTATTTTTGAGTACTTCTAAACTATAGATGTGTTTTATTAAATCAATAGCAACCAAGCATCAAATATATGTAAAATTTATTCCAATCTCTTAAAGTTAGCAAATTATCTGCTAGAATGAGGTCTGAACTTATTATCAGGAGGGGCTACCTATGAATAAAGAGAATTCAATAACCTGTGAAATCCTCGTAACAAGTGATCTACATGGACATTTTGGGCCCGTCGATTACCGCACGGGGGAGAAACGACCAGCAGGCTTAGCAACAATTGCTACCCTCATTAAACAAGAAAGATCCCATACTCCTGAGCTGATCCTTATAGATAACGGCGATCTTATTCAAGGCACACCGTTAACTTATTATGCAGCTACACATTATAGTAATGAGCTGAATCCGGGCATAGCTGCACTAAATGAATTGAAATATGACGCTGCAATTATTGGCAACCATGAATTCAATTTTGGCAAAACTCTGCTGAATAAAGCCGTTCAGGATTCCCGCTTTCCTTGGTTATCAGCTGGAATTATAGATAACACGACAAATCAACCCGCCTTTGGTAAACCCTATATCATCAAATGGGTAGATAAAATCAAAGTAGCCGTTCTAGGGGTTACGACGCATTACATCCCCCACTGGGAGAACCCTAGCCATATTGAAGGGCTTCAATTTGAGGATTCGCTAGAGACTGTAAAGCATTGGTGTGCCATTATACGGGCAGAAGAGCAGCCTGATCTGCTCGTTGTAGCTTACCACGGCGGATTCGAACGCGATCTAAGCAGTGGAGAACCTGTAGAAAGACTAACGGGGGAGAATCAAGCCTACGCCATGTGTACAGAGGTAGAGGGCATAGATGTGTTAATTACCGGACATCAGCACCGCTCCATAGCTGGGGAGTTGAACGGTGTTACAATCATACAACCTGGTTGTAATGGACTTTCCCTCGGTAAAATTTCGGTTATTTTCCAAAAAGAAAATACACACTGGAAGATTCAGCGTAAACATGCCGAGCTCCTTAACGTTAATGAGACAACAGCTGCTGATGATATAATCCTAGAGCTGAACAGTACTCTTGAATCAGAAACACAAACCTGGCTGGATGAGAGAATAGGAACGGTTATCGGGGATCTGTCTATTTCCAGTGCTGATGAATGCCGCTTAGCTGACCACCCTTTTATAGAATTTATGAATAAGGTACAAATGGAGGCTGCTGGCGTAGATATTTCTACAGCAGCCTTACTCAGTAACGATTGTAAGGGTTTCAGCGATACCATCACACGCAGAGACATTTTATCCAACTTCATATATCCCAACACCTTAACCGTCCTAAGACTGACAGGACAAGATATTAGAGAGGCCTTAGAACAAACTGCTAACTATTTCCAACAAGACGAGAACGGAATAATAGTCGTTAACCCCGCCTACAACGAGCCTAAACCGCAGCATTACAATTATGATATGTGGGAAGGAATACAATACGAGCTTGATACCGCTAGATCTGCAGGCGAAAGAGTCCTCCATCTGCTGTACCGAGGACAGCCTATAGAGGACTCTAAAGAATATGAGGTTGTTATGAACAATTATAGAGCCAGCGGTGGCGGAGATTATGAGATGTATAAGGGTAAGCCGATTGTTCAAGAAATTATGATCGACATATCTGAAATTGTCACGGACTACATTGAAAAGCATGGCCAAATTGAAGCTACCTGTGACCATAATTGGAGAGTTGTTTAGGCTTTAGCGATGAACACCCCAATGTCGCTCTCTATCAGCTTCAACGCACTTCTCCAGAAGTCGACGGAGTGAACATCTAGATCCATTGTTTTTGCTACATCAACAATATTATGTTTGCTCGTATCCCTAAGGAACTGGCGATACTTAGGGGCGAACTCTTCGCCCCTCTTTAAATATTCCGCGTACAGCCCTTTAGAGAATAACAAACCAAAGGAATACGGAAAATTCAAAAATTCATTACTAGCCATAAAATATCCAGCTTTGTTCATCCACATGTACGGATGGATTGTACCCGGGTCAATGCCCTCACCATAGGCTTCCACCATACAGGCAATCATCAATTCATTTAGCTCTTGAACAGACAGCGGGCCTAATGCTCTTCTCTCATATAATTTGATCTCAAATAAATAACGGGCATAAAAGTCTACAAGATAATAACCGGCATCAGAAATACTTCTCTCCAGAATAAGCAGAGCTTCCTTCTCCGTTGAATTTGTAATTATGGCATGGTTCACTATCGTCTCACAAAAAATCGAAGCCGTTTCAGCAATCGGAATCGGGTAATCCGTATTCAGCATCGTTTCATTAGCCAGACAGGAGCTATGATAGGCATGGCCGAGCTCATGGGCAAGGATACTAATATCTATGGCATTTCCGGTGAACTGGGTCATAATTCTGCTCTCGCCAATCGGAAAAATATCAATGCAAAGTCCATACCCCCCTTTGCCTGATCTAGGTTCTGCATCAATCCATTGCTGATCAAAAGCCTTCTGAGCAAAACAAGACAGTTCCTCACTAAAGGTTGCGAAGCTCGAGATGATTGTATCTTTGGCGTTAGCGTATGTAATTTTCCCGTTTTCTACACCGACTGGTGCAAAAATATCGTAAAAAGGCAGCTTTGCCGGATGTCCCAGCAGCTCGGCTTTCTTTTTATAATAGGTATGAAAGGCTGGCAGGCTCTCCCGAAGAGCAGTGAGCATAGCGGCTAAAGTCTCACTGTCCATTCTCGAAGCGATTAACACTTTTTCCAGAGAAGATTGATAACCCCGCATGCCATAAATCGTCACCGCCTCACCACTAATGCCATTTAAGCTGGCTGCGCAGACCTCAGCAATAAGACTACAGGCTTCTGCCTCTGCTTCATAAGCAGCTTTTCTTAAGCTGGCATTATTCTCATAAGCCATACTTCTTAGCTCCGCAAGTGTCACTTGTCTAGTTTCCCCATCTACCACTAAATCTGCAAGTGCACTTGAAGTCCTCTCCATATACAGTCTGCTCCATGCTTTGGATCCTGTACTCTGCATTTTGGCTATAGCCATTTCAAGTTCTTCGCTTAACTCATAGCGGGATTGTAACAGGAGTTCTCGCAAATAAAATTGATGCTCCATTAGATAAGGTGAGCTAACGATAAGCTCATCCATATGATCACAAGTGCTAAACCAGCGCTTAAAAGCCACAACTACCCCTATGATTTCTGAATTGGCCTCCTCAATATCATCAGCAAGATTCATGGCTTCCTCGTAGCAACTATCTGCGCTGAGTGTTAACTCTGCATAAGCTAACAAGCATACATATATGCTTTTATAATCATTATAAATTCTTAAAAAGCCCTCCACAGACATGGCTGTAACGTCTTTTACTTTCAAATGGTGCTCAGCCCACCGCTTTAAATCTTGTATATGCTGGTCCAGTAGCTTGCGATCCCTTTTTAACTGCTCCGATTCAAAGGAAGGATATAAACTATCTAAGTTCCATGTCATATTCATCCGCAAATCTCTCCCCCTTCGATTCCTATTCTTCTAAGCATAATCCATCCTGCCAGAAAAGTGCATCGACATAATGTACTTCTTCTCTTCATACACAAAAAAAGGACCCTGCCAACGTCCGGCAGGGTCAAAGTCTATATTATAAGGGGGTTATGTGATTACTATAACCCTCTTAGCTTAAAATAATATGAATAGTAGATAAAGATTGGCTTAATCTCCGAACCCTATTGACTTAAGGTTGATGGATTCACTCTAGCCTTGTTAATCTGAATTCCCACATACACGATAAGGAACAACACCATAAACCCAGCCGAATAACGATACATTATCCCATAATCAGTTGCTGCCGAGATTGCCCCCAGAATAATGGCTCCGCTGGCTACACCCAAATCCGTTGAGTTATAGAACATACTGTTGGCCATACCATATTGTGCTGGAGTTGAGGTGCGAAGCATCCAAGCCTGGATCGTTGGCTGAATAGCGCCGAAGCCAAGTCCATATAGCAGTGCAGAAACGATGAGCATTGGCATAGAGGTAGTATAAGAAAGCACAGTTAAGCTTGCAACGACGCAAACCGCCGCCGGGATTAGGACAGAAGCTGGTCCTCTTTTATCAAATAATCTGCCGGAGATAGGTCTTATAATGATGATCGTAACCGCATTAAATAAAAAGAACAAACCCACTTGCTCCAGATGAACTGATTCGCCGAATAAAGCGATAAAGCTTAGCAATCCCCCGTAGGTAATTGCCAACATGACGTTTAGAATGGCGGGCAATACTAACTTTGTATTAAATGGAACCTTGAGAGGTTTGGTGGATTCGCTTTGAGTTGGGGTAGGCTTTTTTTTCGGTTGCGCTGGAAGTGAACGAGAAAATAAAAGTACTGGAAAGGCAAGAAGTAAGGTTACCATACCGATCATAGCCAGTGTTCCAAAACCCGATTGTTTCATCACATTCAAACCAATCATTGGACCGATCGACATCGCCAGGCTGGTAGATAAACCGAAATATCCTATCCCTTCACCCATTCTTTTGCTCGGAATAATCTGCGAAACAATCGTTGGAATAATCGTGCTGGCAATCCCGAATCCAATCCCATAGCCCACACGCATCAGCAGCAGCGAGCCAATGGAATCTGCTACAACATAAAGGCCGGTAATAGCGGCGGCAATTACTAAACCAATATATAATAATACATTGCGGCTAACCTTCCGCATCAGAAAAGCGGTCATAAAACGTGAAGCGATCGCAGTTAATGCAAAGACGCTGGTAACGAGGCTGACCATGATATCTCCGGCCTGAAATTCGCTTTTTACGTAAGACGGAAATGAAGATAACAGCATCTGTAAATTCATAAATAAAAATAAAGCACTAATCGTTAAAGCAATAAAAGATTTGGTCCATAATTTCGTACGTAGTTCTTGTTGTTCTAACATAACTTGCCTTCCTACTCTCCATCTGTTATTTGATCTACATGATTGTTTATTCTTAGCAGCAATTCCATGAGCAACTCATATTCCTTACTAGAAATACAGTTCATAATCTCTTCTGTCACCTTATCTTCAATAGGAACGGTTTCCTTCACCAGAGACCTTCCTTTTTCCGTAATATAGACTTTAAAAGAACGCCGATCGTTCTCGCCGGTTCTTTTGTAGATCAGTCCCTTTCCTTCCAAATGATCCAGAATTCGCGTTGTAGTTGGCTTATCCTTACCAGAGCGCTTAGCAATGTCCTTCTGAATCAAACCTTCCGTTCTGTCAATATGAAAAAGGACTGACCATTGCTCCGGTGTTATATCATGTTCTTTCAGCCCACTTTGAAATAACATGCTTAATTTACGATAAGTCGTGCCCATCATAAATCCTAACGTAAGCTCGGATTGGTTATGCTTTGTCGTCATGATCGTATCCCTTCTCAATTAACACTGTTTTAATAGTTGCTTAAACAATTATATTCCTAACAACTAATTTTGTAAAGGTGAAGCAAAGCTATAAACTAACTATTATAAAGTTGCTTGACAAAGCACACTATGTGCGGTATTATTATCTCATCTTAAAGATACTTAACTTAAAGACAACCAGAGTTTACTACTCTTGAGATAAATAATTTTTAAAGGTTGTGTACTTCATGGGATTTCTAGACAAACTATTTGGTAGAACAAAATTTGAGGAGGAACAAACAATGTCAAAATTAAACATCGGTATTATTCTTGGAAGTACTCGTCAAGGTCGTTTAAGCCCGCAAGTAGGAGAATGGGTTAAAAAGATTGCGGATGCACGCGGGGATGCTAATTATGAGATCATAGATATTGCAGATTTCAAGCTTCCACTATTGGGTGAGGCTGATGCAACTGAACAAGCAACAGCATGGAACACTAAACTTGCTACACTAGACGGTTTCGTATTTATCGTACAAGAATATAATCATAGTATTTCTGCATCACTGAAAAATGCGCTCGATTATGCCCGTGAAGCTTGGAATAATAAAGCAGCAGGTATCGTAAGTTATGGTTCCGTAGGGGGCGCTCGTGCAGCTGAACATCTACGCGGAATCTTGGGAGAACTATCTGTAGCAGACGTTCGTGTACACCCTGCATTGTCACTGTTCACTGATTTCGAGAACGGAACTGTGTTTAAACCGGCGGATCTGCATCTTACCAATCTTAATGGGATGCTGGATCAAGTCTTGGCTTGGAGTGGCGCATTGAAAACTCTACGTTAAGCTAGAACGCCTTACCCCTCTGTTATGTTATGAAGTACACCCTTTAGAATAGACATTTGATAAACCTTTGGTTTGTCCAGTCGATTCTAGCGGGTGTATTTTTTATGTGTGACGAAATGAGCACCCTGTGTAGAATCTAATCTGGTATAATCGGCGGGGATTTTAATCTACAGCAAGGAGCAATGATCATGTGGTTTATGTTTGCATTATTAACAGCCTTCGCTTGGGGAGGGGCTGACTTATTTTATAAAAAGGGGACCGATAGTCAGGATCGGTATAGCCATATTAAGATTGTCATTATCGTGGGGATAGTCATGGGTATTCACGCAACAGCTTATATGCTCATTCAAGGATTAACCTTTGATCCTATGGACTTAATCCGATATTTCCCTGTGTCTGCACTCTATATCCTGTCGATGACAGTTGGTTATATTGGACTTAGATATATTGAGTTATCCATTGCCTCCCCCGTACAAAATTCATCAGGCGCTGTAACGACGATATTATTATTTATCTTTTTCACCCATGAGCTAGGGGCGCTTGAAATCGTTGGTGTTGCCGTTATCACCTTGGGCATTATCGGGATCGCCATCTTGGAAAAGAAAGCAGAACACCAAGCGCTTCAAAAAAGTGCCGCACAGATTGATAAAAAATATCAGATTGGTGTGATCGCCATCATTTTTCCAATCCTATACTGCCTAATCGATGGACTTGGCACCTTTGCCGATGCTATTTATTTGGATGAACTCAGCCTGATTAGCGAAAAAGCAGCTCTGCTCGCGTATGAATACACCTTCTTTATATGTGCCATCTTGTCTTTTACATACCTGAAATTTTTAAAAAAGGTAAAGTTCAACCTATTTAAAGAACGGGATAAGGGCTTCGCAGCCATTCTGGAAACGACCGGACAATTCTTCTACGTATTTGCTATGTCCAGCAACGCGATTATCGCGGCACCACTTATTGCTTCATACAGCATTTTTTCCGTAATATTATCGCGAATCTTCCTCAAAGAAAAACTAAGCAAGGCACAATATGCCGTTATTATCGTTGTGATTCTAGGGATTGCTTTGTTGGGGGTTGCGGACGAGCTGTAGCTTCGGTACACAAAAAGACCTGCTAAGTAGGCTTCATTGCTTACTAGCAGGTCTATTCTATAGTTGCTTATTCCGGCCTATCTATTGTAAAAATCTCTCCAAGGGTTGCGTAATTATTTCCCGCCAAGCGGCTCACAGCGTTTAGAACTCTCGGGTCAATATTCCCCTCCTGATAGATCGATTCATCGATATGGAATTGAACAATTTCGCCAATAAACAAGTCACTCCCAGGTTCTTCGCCCCCTAGAGGAATTGCTTGAACAAGCTTGCACTCCATCCGCACCTTCGCTTCCAAAACGCCAGGCACAGCTACACTTGTACTTTGAATCGGTGTAAGATTCGCCAATTCAATTTCACTTTCAGAAGCAGGTAATGTGGCTGCAGTCTGATTGATCTTCGCAACATTCTCCTCATCTACAATATGCACAACAAACTGTTGATTATCGTAAATATTACGGGCTGTATCTTTTAAACGCCCTGCTGGTCTTTGAATTGCCAATGAAACCATTGGAGGATTAGACGAAACGATATTAAAATAGCTAAAAGGTGCACCATTTAAGAGACCCTCTTCTGATTGTGTTGTGACAAAGGCTATTGGCCTAGGAATAATAGTGCCAATTAATAATTTGTAATTTTCCCGCTCACTGTTGTGCTTTGGATCAATTGAAATCAATTTCCTCAGCCCCTTCTTCACTCTTTCACAAAGTCGATCGTACTTCTAACGGTATCAATAGGACGGACTAACTTCTCAATTTGCTCACGTTTAGGTTCCAAGAAAGGTGGCAATGAAAGCTTCTCGCCAACGGTCTCATATTCCTCATCTCCCATAAATCCTGGCCCGTCAGTGGCAAGCTCAAACAATATTTGTGGTGCAACACGTGTATACAACGACTCGAAGAAGTGACGATCTACATATCCTGAAGTTTGGAATCCAAAGCCTTCAAAACGCTCTGTCCACTCGTCCAGCATCGCACGATCCTCTACACGGAAAGCAGCATGGTGAACAGTCCCAAAACCTTGGCGTGAATTCGGTAAGAACTCATTATGCTCTACAATAATTTGTGCACCGTTTCCGCCTTCGCCAACTTCAAATAAATGATACGTCTCTTCCTGAGCAATTTCTTTAAACAACATCACTTTCTCCAATACTTCTTTGAAGTAGTTGAAATCAGCAATTCGTACAAAGATCGGTCCCAAACCAGTTATTGCATACTCCAAAGGGATAGGTCCTTTTTGCCACGGTGTACCTGATACGACACCTTTATTCAATTCATCTGAAATAAGTTGATACTGTTGATCATCGAAATCTACGAAGGATAATGTCTTTTTGCCGAATTGCTCTTTAATGCCGGTATGCTTCACTGCAAGCCGATCAAAACGCTTAACCCAGTAGTCTAATGAAGCATCTGTTGGTACCCGGAAGGATGTTTTCGCAATCTCGTTAGTTCCATGAACCCCTTTAGGGATGTTAGGAAAATCAAAGAAGGTCATATCTGTTCCGGCGCTGCCCTTATCATCTGCAAAAAACAAATGATACGTCTGAATATCATCTTGATTAACTGTTTTCTTCACTAGACGCATACCTAACACGTAAGTAAAAAACTCGTAATTTTTCTCTGCGCTGCTTGTGATGGCTGTAACGTGGTGAATCCCTTTTAAGTTTCTCATTGTTATACCCTCCTAATGTTTAGTTGATTTTGACTCGTAATATAATTCCCAAGAACAAGAAAGTTTAGTTTAATTATCTTAATGTTAAGATATTACTTAAAAAAAAGATCTTTTTCTACTGTACAAGCTCTTTGGTGGATAGCATCGAGTTTTTATCTTCACTTTAAATATCTTTAACTTAAGATAAGTTTAGCACTGAATCTGTAGGAAGTCAACGCTTTGAAGCTTTCCATATAAAAAAGGCTCCACACAAGTTCAATGAACTCGTATGAAGCCGGGATATTTTATATCATCTCATTAGGTTAAGTTATGATGCTGAGTGATGACCGCTGCTTGGCTTTGATGATCCATCTTATAACATATCAACGTAATCACACAGGCCAATATCGCCAGGATGGCAGCAGCTACAGGAAGAGAGATTAATCCTCCATGCCCGGCAACCACTCCACCGATCGCGGACCCGCCTGCAATTCCCAGGTTTGAGGCTACTGGATTCAATGAGGCAGCAAGATCCTTCGTTTTTGGTGAGAACTGCTTAGCTAAGTCAATCAAATAGAGCTGCGCAGGGGCGCTCACAATACTCGACATCATGGCTAGAGCCATTAGCACAATCATTCCTAGAATGGAAACAGATGCGGTCATACTAAAGATAACATAGACCACAGCTTGGATAAGGAACACGAATCTCAGCTTACTAACCGCATTCCCGGTCGCAACCTTGCCACCAATCCAGTTGCTGACAATCGTGGCAATTCCGTATACAAACAGCACACCGCTAACCGAGCTTTTAGGAACGTTCATGACTTGCTCCAGTATAGGTGTAATGTAAGTGTACATCACAAATACGGCTCCCACTGCCGTAACCGGAATGAGAAATGCAAGAATAATGCGGCCGTTTGTGAGCAATCCGATCTGATCCTTAAGTGAGCTAGGCACAGGTTTCGGTAATTGGCGTGGTATATAGATATAATTTAGGACTATGGCAACTCCAGCTAATATCCCATTCAGAACAAACGCTGCTGGCCAATTAAAAAACTGCCCGACGAAAGTACCAATCGGCACACCAAAAACATTCGCAATAGCAAAGCCACTCAAAATTGTAGCAATCGCTTTGCCTCTCTTCTCCTGATCAACCGCTTCATTCGCTACCGTAATGGCTACAGAAAGAACAAAGCCACATAGTATGGCAGTAACTATTCTAGTCACCAGCAGCATACTGTAAGTTCCAGTTACAGCACTCCACAAATTTAGCAGTAAAATCAATACAAGTGATACAAGAATCGTAATCCGTTTCGGAACACGGCTGCACAAGGACATCATAATTGGTGTGCCAATGGCATAAGAAATCGCGAAGCCAGATACCAATCCCCCGGCTGTCGCAAGCGTAACTCCGAGGCTTGAGGATATTTCAGAGAGTAAACCAACAATAATATACTCCGTCGTACCCAGAATAAAAGCCATAAAAGTAAACGAGAAAATCAATGCGTTCTGACGTGTTGTTTTCATGGTGCTCTCCATCCTGTTTATCTCTATTTTTATATGAACATACCTTACTCATAATACTCATTTAGACTATATTGAGCAATCCTATTTTTCATAAAAAAGAAGCTTCCCACAAGTTCAAAGAACTCATGAGAAGCTTCTAGTTTAAGCCGGTGGCAAAATAATTAAGGTAATGACTTGTTCCTCGGAATAAGATCTGGCTGTTCCAGGTCCATCCGCATCTGCTTTGAACTTAATGAGATAGGTCCCGGGTGCCGGCATCACTTTATTATGAAGTTCAAAAGCGATATCCGAAACACCTATGTTACTTCCTGTGAAAGTTAACGTATGCCCATTATTGCTAATTTGATCACTCGTCGGATGTGTCCATCCACTAATGGTATAATAGTCGTTTGCGGTAAAGGTAATTCCTTCCAGCGTTACCTGAATTTCAGCATTCGTAAAGCTTTCCCCGGAGAAAAAGTCGAAGCGAATGCGCGATTGTGTAGAACCCGTTATCAGTTGTTTTGTTTTTGAACCGCCACCTCCGTCAAAGCCATATATAGAGCTAGTAACCGTAGGTGTGGTCAGAATACCATTAACAAGCTCAATCGTAACCGCATGCGCAGCGTCCTTCGCCGATTCATTATTGGATAAATCCTTAGCCGTAACCACGAAACGATACGTTCCTACGGTCAGATCCCCAATATTGGCTGCATTCACAGATCCGTCTGCTTCACTAGTGCCTAATGCGATGGCTGTTCCTAACTCATCGGCATCTACTTCACCGTTCTCATTCGCATCCGTCCACAGGTAGGCTTGTACCGCTGCTCCTTGCTCGCCAATAGCTCCCGCTAACCCGCGAAGCTGATCTTGTGTCCCGTTGTAGTTGTCGATCGCCTCGAACTTGGCTGCGTCCACTACCGGTGCAGTCGTATCCGGAACTTCGTTTTTGCTTAAGGTCACCGTAACCGCATGGGCAGCGTTCTTCGCTGATTCATTATTGGATGAATCCTTAGCGGTAATCACGAAACGATACGTTCCTGCGTTCAGATCCCCAATATCGGCCGCACTCACAGATCCGTCTGCTTCACTGGTGCCTAATGCGATGGCTGTTCCTAACTCATCGGCATCTACTTCACCGTTCTCATTCGCATCCGTCCACAGGTAGGCTTGTACTGCTGCTCCTTGCTCGCCGATGGCTCCCGCTAACCCGCGAAGCTGATCTTGTGTCCCGTTGTAGTTGTCGATCGCTTCGAACTTAGTTGCGTCCACTTCCGGTGCACTCGTATCCGGAACTTCGTTTTTGCTTAAGGTCACCGTAACCACATGTGCAGCGTTCTTCGCTGATTCATTATTGGATGAATCCTTAGCGGTAATCACGAAACGATACGTTCCTGCGTTCAGATCCCCAATATTGGCTGCATTCACAGATCCGTCTGCTGCACTGGTGCCTAATGCGAGGGCTGTTCCTAATTCTTCGGCATCTACCTCACCATTCTCATTCGCATCCGTCCACAGGTAGGCTTGTACCGCTGCTCCTTGCTCGCCGATGGCTCCCGCTAACCCGCGAAGCTGATCTTGTGTCCCGTTGTAGTTGTCAATCGCTTCGAACTTAGTTGCGTCCACTACTGGTGCACTCGTATCCGGAACTTCGTTTTTGCTTAAGGTCACCGTAACCGCATGTGCAGCGTTCTTCGCTGATTCATTATTGGATGAATCCTTAGCGGTAATCACGAAACGATACGTTCCTGCGTTCAGATCCCCAATATTGGCCGCACTCACAGATCCGTCTGCTTCGCTGGTGCCTAATGCGATGGCTGTTCCTAACTCATCGGCATCTACTTCACCGTTCTCATTCGCATCCGTCCACAGGTAGGCTTGTACCGCTGCTCCTTGCTCGCCAATGGCTCCCGCTAACCCGCGAAGCTGATCTTGTGTCCCGTTGTAGTTATCGATCGCCTCGAACTTGGTACTTTCAACCATAGGTGCATTTGTATCTGAATTGCTGCTATGCTCACTTTGCGAAGAGGAAGACCCTCCAACAACAGGAGTAGGCACTGTTACCGGCTCTTTACTCGGTTGAGCAGTTGGGGTGGAGGCGGGCTGCTCAGTGTTTCCGTTCTCCTTAAACTTCAGAAACTTAGAGGCTACTAGAGCTACGGCCTGACGATCTACTTTGGCATCAGGATTAAAAAAATTATTATATCCGGTAATCAATCCATATTCCACAGCAGCAGCTATAAAATCTTTGGAATAATCAGCAATTTGGCTACTATCAGCAAATTGCAAAGTTCCAGCTTTACCCGTAGGATTGACTCCCAATGCTCTCACGAACATGACGACCATATCCTGACGTGATAAATTTTGCCCCGTACCGAAAAGATTACTGCCTGTACCCTTAATCAATCCGGCTTTGACAGCTGCCTCTACATAGCTGTATGCGTAGTTGCTTGTGGGAACGTCCAGAAAGGTTGGCAGTGCAGGAGGGTTTGAAACATCCAGCTTTAATGTCTTTGCTAAAATAATTGCAAAATCCTGCCTTGTAATATTCGACGTAGGATAGAACTTACTCTCTCCGACACCGGTCACTATCCCCTGATCGAATAGCTCAACAATCGCTTTCTTTGCGTATGAGCCATCAATATCAATAAAGGAAGCCGCTGCCGATCCTTTGGTCGGCATAATGATAGGGCTTGATAATACAGCAGCAGCCAATATAGAGCTTATCCATTGCTTTTTGTTCACTTGCTTATCCCCCTGTTCTTTGGATGCGTTATGTCGTTTGTCTATAATCGATTCGTTAACACGATTCGACTTTATATTACAAACTTTTCATCTACAGGATTATAACAAGTATCAATAAACAGATTATAAACAAATAGCCATGGATGAACATTCTCATATCATTGATTCTGTGCATCAAACGAAAAAAAATGATACTATGTATGATGGGTATAGGACTTTGCTATCCTTATATCGTTTTTATATATTACAACAAGAGGAGATAATATGAGTAACGAACAAAACTTTTGGCTTGATTTACCGAAGCCGTTTTTTATATTAGCGCCCATGGAAGATGTCACAGATGTTGTATTTCGGCACGTCGTTAGTGAAGCTGCGAAACCCGACGTATTTTTCACAGAATTCACAAATACAGAAAGCTATTGTCACCCTGTAGGAAAAGACAGTGTACGTGGTCGATTAACGTTCACAGAAGATGAGCAACCGATTGTCGCTCATATTTGGGGTGATAAACCCGTATTTTTTGAACAGATGAGCATTGATATGAAAAAACTTGGTTTTCGTGGTATCGATTTAAACATGGGGTGCCCAGCACAAAACGTCGCATCGAATGGAAAAGGTGCCGGATTAATAAAACATCCTGAAGTTGCAGCAGAAATTATTCAAGCAGCAAAAGCAGGTGGATTGCCGGTTAGTGTTAAAACAAGATTAGGTTACTCTGACATTGACGAGTGGCGCGACTGGTTAGGACATATATTGAAACAAGATATTGCGAACCTTTCCATTCACCTTCGTACAAAAAAAGAGATGAGTAAAGTAGAGGCACACTGGGAACTAATCCCTGAAATAAAAAAATTACGCGATGAAATTGCTCCAAATACGTTGTTAACTATTAATGGAGATATTCCTGACCGCGCAACAGGATTAAAATTAGTAGAACAATACGGCGTTGATGGAGTCATGATTGGCCGCGGCATTTTCACCAACCCATTTGCCTTTGAAAAAGAACCTAAAGAACACAGCGCGAAGGATTTCCTCAATTTACTTCTTTTACAGTTGGATCTTCACGATAAATATTCAAATGAACTTGAGCCACGTTTATTTAAACCACTTCTTCGCTTTTTCAAAATCTATGTTCGTGGATTTAGAGGCGCAGGCGAACTAAGAAATCAATTAATGGATACAAGATCAACAGATGAAGTACGTCGTTTAGTAAAAACTGTTTTAGAGCAAGAATTAGATTAAATTATACCCACAAAAAAATGAGAGACCTCTCAAAAGTTCAATGAACTTATGAAAGGTCTCTCATTTTTGTACTATGTGGTCAAATGGTGTTTCCTCTCAAGGAAACTCATCATCGAATTGCTTCGATAATGATTTCCTTACATCATGCCGCCCATTCCACCCATGCCGCCCATATCTGGCATGCCGCCGCCTTTTTCAGGCTCAGGCTTGTCAGCGATAACTGCTTCAGTAGTCAAGAACATAGCCGCTACGGATGCAGCATTTTGAAGCGCGGAACGAGTTACTTTAGCAGGGTCAACGATACCCGCTTCGAACATGTTCACCCATTCACCAGTAGCAGCGTTGTAGCCGATACCTACTTCTTCTTTTTTCAAGCGGTCCACGATTACGGAACCTTCTTGACCAGCGTTAGCTGCGATGGTGCGAATTGGCTCTTCCAACGCGCGAAGCACGATGTTAACGCCTGTTTTCTCGTCGCCAGTTACGTCTACAGCAGCAACAGCGTTATATACGTTCACAAGAGCTGTACCCCCACCGGATACGATACCTTCTTCAACCGCTGCGCGAGTTGCGTTCAGGGCATCTTCGATGCGAAGTTTGCGCTCTTTAAGTTCAGTTTCAGTTGCAGCGCCAACTTTGACAACGGCTACGCCGCCAGCCAATTTAGCCAGACGCTCTTGCAATTTCTCTTTGTCGAACTCGGAAGTTGTTTCTTCCAGTTGAGCACGGATTTGGCTTACGCGTGCATTAATGTCCGCTTTGTCGCCGCTTCCGTCTACGATTGTTGTGTTTTCTTTAGTTACGCGTACTTGACGTGCGTTACCCAGTTGTTCAATGGAAGTGCTCTTCAGATCAAGACCGAGCTTCTCAGTGATCACTTGGCCACCAGTCAGGGCAGCGATATCTTGCAGCATAGCTTCACGACGGTCGCCAAAGCCAGGAGCTTTAACAGCAACAGCGTTGAATGTTCCACGCAGTTTGTTCACGATCAGCATAGCTTGTGCTTCGCCTTCGATATCTTCAGCGATAATAACAAGCGGTCTAGCTTGTTGAACGATTTTTTCAAGCAATGGAAGAATTTCTTGAGTGCTGCTGATTTTTTTATCAGTGATCAAGATGTATGGATTCTCCAAAACAGCTTCCATTTTGTCTGTATCAGTAATCATGTATGGGGAAATGTAACCACGGTCGAATTGCATACCTTCTACTACTTCAAGCTCAGTAGCGAATCCACGGGATTCTTCAACAGTGATAACACCGTCTTTACCTACTTTTTCCATAGCTTCAGCGATCAATTGACCTACTTCATCGTCAGCAGCAGAGATAGCAGCTACTTGAGCGATAGCTTGGGAATCTTCGATAGGCTTAGCGATTTTTTGCAATTCTTCAACAGCTGCACGAACCGCTTTGTCGATACCTTTACGGATAACCATTGGGTTAGCACCAGCAGTTACGTTCTTCAGACCTTCGCGGATCATAGCTTGAGCCAGAACCGTTGCAGTTGTAGTACCGTCACCGGCTACATCATTAGTCTTAGTAGCAACTTCTTTAACCAGTTGAGCACCCATGTTCTCGAATGCATCTTCAAGTTCGATTTCTTTAGCGATCGTTACACCATCGTTAGTGATGAGTGGGCTACCAAACTTCTTCTCAAGCACCACGTTGCGGCCTTTTGGTCCAAGTGTAACTTTTACCGCATTTGCCAGAGCATCTACACCACGAAGCATAGAGCGGCGAGCTTCTTCACTGAATTTAATTTCTTTAGCCATTGTGTAATTACCTCCTAGAATTTTTTGTATATCCTATTACTTTAAGTAGTTTAGATTTAGCTTATGATCGACTCTTGCTTAGTCAAGAATCGCGTGAATGTCGCTTTCTTTCATAATCAAATATTCTTTACCTTCATATTTGATTTCTGTTCCTGCATATTTTGAGAAAAGAACACGGTCGCCTTCTTTAACTTCAAGTGCTACACGTACTCCATCTTTCAAAGCTCCGCTGCCTACTGCAATAATAGTTCCTTCTTGTGGCTTTTCTTTCGAGGAGTCCGGAAGCACAATCCCGAATGAAGTTGTTTCCTCCTGCTCGCTCGGTAGCACCAATACGCGTTCACCTAATGGTTTGATCATGAAAAAATAGCCTCCTTTAAAATTATGTTATTTTGCTTCAAAACATAGTTTAGAACTTACCGGTCAAACTTAGAATGCTGTGATGTTCTTGAAAAATATCAATGGAACCCTGCTAATCTCCAGCCCATCTCCTATTTTTCAAGAGCGTTAGCACTCAACAGCGTGCAGTGCTAACAACAATTTTTATGATACTCAACTTGAGCCCGGATTTCAAGTCTTTTTACACAAATTCGTATTAGTTTTCGCAAAAAAATACGTTTCAATGCTTGTCCAAGCACACACTCTATTACATTGTATCCACGGGTTTTGAAAATATGCGTAGGATTCCAGCGCTTTCCTCTCACCCCTTATAGATATGAACGTTGCTAGAATGGTTAGACCTTTGCATCTAATGATCCTGATCGATCGATAACAATTACTTACTAAGTGTATTCAATCCAACTAATGAAATCAACTTATAGCAAAAAAGCTGCCACATTCGTAGAAAATCTACTTAGCGGCAGCCTCTCTCCTCACTCCTGCTTCTGAACATACCGTTCATCCCGTGCCGCGTCCGCAGCAAGTTGCTTGCGGTAGACAAATGCAGATAAAAATACACTGAACTCATACAAAATGAGCAGTGGAATCGTCACCAGAAAATCTGAGATAAAATCCGGGGGCGTGATAACTACAGCAATAAAAACAAGCGTGAAATAGGCGTACCGACGCATTTTACGCAAGCGTAGCGGGTTGAGAACTCTTAGTTTGGTCAGAAACATCACCAGCAATGGAAGTTCAAACAGCAATGCCAGCGGCAATACCAGGCTGAACATGAAGTTAAAATACTGTGCAATCCCGTAGGTCTCTTCCAGTCCCATGCTTCTGGTAATTGAGATCGTGAACGAAAGTGCCATTGGAAAAACAATATAATAAGCAAAAGAAAGACCGATAAGGAAAAGAACAAACACATAGGGAACATAACGAAGTGTCGCATTTCGCTCCTCTGGCCGCAGGCCCGGACTGATAAATGCCCACAGCTGGTAGGCAATAAACGGGACAGAAATCACTAGCGAAACGGCCATCGCGATCTTCATGTACATCCCAATGCCATCCCAGAATGAGAATGCATGCAGAACAAAACCTTGCGCCAGGTCCGTGCTAATCAAATAATCGTAAATGGGCTTTGCACAAAATAATCCGCCTATTAATCCAAGGACAAATACGATTAACACATAAATAATCCGTTTGCGCAGCTCGGTGAGATGATCCACCACCGACATTTCTTCCGATTTCAGAGACATCCAGACACCATCCCATGACAAGAGTAAAAAAGATAACACTAACTTTCTTCAAAGCAGTGTCCGTTGCTGCGGAAAGCAAAGAAAAAGGGGCGTCTCCTCAAGTCTAGTAGACTCCTGAGAATGCCCCATTGAAAGATCTTCTATTATTCCGGCAGGCGTTTGTCCTGAGGAATATCTGCAGCGACCGTTTGCGGGGCCGTCGGCACAGGAGCTTCGCTCTTCTTCACCGGTTCATTATCCCCGATGATTTCACGCGCGCCTTCCTTAAATTCACGGAAGGTTCGTCCAACTGCACGGCCTAGCTCTGGCAGTTTATTTGGGCCAAAGAGCAGAAGTGCCAGTATGACCAACAAAATAATACCAGGAGTACCAATTCCACTAAACATTATTATTCCTCCTTGTCCACCTGTCCGTTCATGGTATCGTTTACTTTAATTTAATAATACCATAACTTATGTCACAGTTACATCCACTTTCTTCTATAAATAGATTATCATTGTGACGTGACAAGAAGATGACAAAGGGTTATTGGCGGTATTGGCCAGTTACCATGAGCAGTGCTTCCGGTAATTGATCCATAATAGCTGCCAGATTCTCATGAACACCCTTCGGCGTTCCAGGTAAATTGACAATCAACGTGCGACCGCGAATGCCGCATATCCCACGAAAAAGCATAGCTGCACGGTTTTTTTGCATCACTGTGCTTCGCATAGCTTCTGAGAGCCCAGGCACTTCCCGTTCTACTACTCGCCGAGTAGCATCCGGGGTCACATCACGAATCGCCAGATCTGTGCCTCCGGTGGTCAGTACCAAATCTGCCTGAAAATAGTCCGTCAGTTCAATCAAGGCTGCGATAATCTCATCTTGTTCATCGGGAACGATTCGATATTCAATGATCTCGCCACCTAGTTCCTCTTCCACCAGCTCCCGAATAACCTGGGCGCTCGTGTCTTCCCGTTCGCCCCTGGCCCCTTTATCACTGGCCGTTAGGATTGCTGTCTTCCACGCCATAGGTTTGTCCTTCCTCTCTATATGTATAGTTGGCTGTACAGTTCAGCCTGCTCGCCTCAGCGCTTCGAACAAAAGCAGCTGATACTTATTCGAGCGCATAATCTCCGTTCTTGCCCCCGCTCTTAGATACCAGAAGCGTCGGTCCGATAATCATATCCTTCTGAATAGCCTTACACATGTCGTACACCGTTAGTGCTGAGGCAGAAACAGCGGTTAAGGCTTCCATCTCTACTCCGGTTTTTCCTGTAGTACGGACTGTTGCTTCTATATAAAGTTCATCTTCGCTGTTATCGGAGAAGCTGATATCAATACCGGTAAGTGGCAGCGGGTGGCACATCGGAATCCAGTCTGACGTCTTCTTAGCCGCCATAATCCCGGCGATCTGTGCAACAGCAAGGACATCACCTTTGCTGATCTTGCCACTCTTAATGGCGCTCAGCGTTCCAGCAGCCATCTTGATCATACTCCGCGCGACAGCTGTCCGCTTCGTAATCTCCTTCTCACTCACATCCACCATACGAGCTCTTCCCTGCTCGTTGAAATGGGTCAATTCCATGGCTCACTCTCCTTTTCGGCAGTGCACTATACCATTTTCAGTAATCAGCATGTCCATTAAAGCATCATGCTCATCCATCGGCACCCTTGGAACCAACTGCATGCCGTAAGCTAACCCGATCCATATCGGGGGCTGTGCGCTAACGTCCCCGGCTTTCTCCCAAGACGCACGTAACCGGTCATAGTATCCTCGACCGTAGCCAAGCCTGCCGCCTTGAAGATCAAATGCTAGCCCTGGTACGAACACAACAGCAGGTAGCTTAATCTCTTCAATCTCTAATAAATCTCTGCTGGAGACAATAGGTTCTTGGATACCATAAGCCCCCGGCTCTAAATCGCTCCATGCATTCACCGCGTGGATACTCATTTCACCGCTTGCTGGAATTACACGCGGCAACAGCACCTTACGCTGATCTTTCCACGCCTGTGTGATAAGTGGGCGGGTATCAAGCTCTGAACGAAAAGACACATAGGCCATTAGTGAAGTTATACCCTTCGTCTCCAGCCACTCCAATGCATAGTGGCAGACTTCAGATGATAGTTTACTTCTCTGGTCCGAAGACAGCTCGTTTCGGGCGATGGTCTTCTCCGTTCGTAATTGTTGCTTTACTTTGGAGATCTCCGACTCCTTGCTGGACATTGTCGGCCTCCCCCTCTTATTCATCCCTAGCTTATCCTTGTTTGTAAATCCAGTTTACCACTCTTCTCCCCGGTTCGCCAAGGTGGATAGAACTGTGTTATCGGACTAGGTCGTTATTCCCTCCTTACATTAGATCGAACCCTCGCTTGGGAAACGCTTTTCATGTAAACTATAGAATAAGTTGTTCATACGGCTGAGGGATAAATACCAAGGCGAAATATGCAAGGGTGGAGGTTTCATCGTTATGCTTCTTCAAGCGACAGGAATTACTAAATCATATGGTATACAGAACGTACTGGATGGCATAAGCCTACAGGTAAATGAAAAGGAACGTGTCGGGCTAGTGGGTGTGAATGGTGCCGGCAAATCAACTTTTCTACAAATTCTGGCCGGTGAGATGTCTTATGACAGCGGTCAAATTCATAAATCAAAAGAAACAACAATCGGATATTTAGCTCAGAATAGCGGACTGCAATCTGACAAAACCATTCATGAAGAAATGATGGCGGTCTTCGCTCCGCTGATCGAAGCCGAAACGGAGCTGAGAGAGTTAGAAGTAAGTATTGCTGATCCTAAGCTCGCGGAAGACCCCAAGCGGTACGAAGAACTGCTTGAACGATATGCGCGGCGCTCGGATTGGTTCAAGGACCACGGCGGCTATGAAATGAATACACGGATTCGCAGTGTCCTACACGGCATGGGCTTCAGTGATTTCCCACCAGATACACCCATTTCTACCCTTAGTGGAGGCCAAAAGACCCGGCTCGCGCTGGCCCGTATTTTGCTTCAGGCTCCAGATCTTCTGATGCTGGATGAGCCTACTAACCATCTGGATATCGAAACGTTAACGTGGCTGGAGGATTACCTCCGCAGCTATGCTGGCGGGATTCTGGTTGTATCCCATGACCGTTATTTCCTAGACCGTCTCGTGACCACTATTGTAGAGATCGAGCGGCACCAGTCCCGGCGTTATACGGGTAACTACAGTCGTTATGTAGATTTGAAGGCTGCCGAATATGAAGCACGGATGAAGCAATATGAGAAGCAACAGGATGAAATTTCTCGAATGGAGGATTTCGTTCAGAAAAATATTGTCCGGGCTTCCACCACAAAACGTGCGCAGAGCAGACGCAAAGCGCTTGAGAAGATGGATCGTCTAGATCGTCCAATGGGTGATCTGAAGAAGGCTAGCTTCTCCTTTGAGCCAGACTTTATGTCTGGAAAAGAGGTGCTTCAAGTGCGCAATGTTGCGGTTGCCTTTAATGAAGGTTCACCTTTATTTAAGGACGCTTCTTTTGAGCTTCGTCGGGGGGAGACTGCTGCCCTGATCGGTCCCAATGGTATCGGTAAATCCACACTGCTGCAGTGTATGACCGGAACCCGTGAGCCTTCTGCTGGAACGGTGAATTGGGGCACTAAAGTAAAAATTGCTTATTATGATCAGGAACAGACCCGCCTTAATCCACAAAATACGGTTATGGAAGAACTGTGGAGTGAATATCCAATGATCGAGGAAGCCAGAATTCGTACGATCCTTGGTAATTTCCTTTTTAGCGGAGAGGATGTTCTTAAGAAGATTTCCGCACTCAGCGGCGGCGAAAAAGCTCGGGTTTCGTTATCTAAACTAATGCTCCGCGGTGCAAATATGCTAATTCTCGATGAACCTACCAACCATTTGGATCTGGTCAGCCGTGAAGTTCTGGAATCTGCTTTAATTGATTTCGAAGGCACCCTGCTGTTCATCTCCCATGACCGTTATTTTTTGAACAAAATGGCGGAAAGAGTACTGGAGCTACATCCCGAAGGGATCGACCAATACCTCGGCAACTACGATGACTATGTCGAGAAGAAACGAGAATTAGAAGAGATTGCAAAAGATGCCGCTGAACTAGCTACTAAAAACGTCAATAAGGACACTGCTGTACCTGAAAAAAGCGCTGTAACCTCTTTTGAAGCAGACAAGCAGGCTAAGCGTGAAGAGCGTAACCGCAAACGGCGTATCGCAGAGCTTGAGGAGAACATCGCCTCACTTGAAGAATCAATCGTATTTATAGAGCATGAAATGACTAAACCTGAAGTTTATCAGGATTATTTAGCACTTCAAGGTTATGAAGAGGACCTGAAGAACAAAAAATCTCAGCTGACAGATTTCTTTAGCGAATGGGAAATCCTTGCTGACGAATAATGTAAATCCTCCTTATAAATATTTTTTCATCGTTCTAGATTTGTTCATAAATAGTTATCCACAGCTCTATACACAGGTTTCGTGTATAACTCCCTACTTCAAAAGACCCTTCGGGGTCTTTTTTATGCGTTAAATCGGTATTTTCAAGGAAAAGGAATTATTATCCACGGATCTATCCACATTATCCACAATTCTCACAGTGTTTCATTGCCAACAAAATTGTTTATTAGAGCATTTTGAAAAAAGCCGTTATTGCTGATTTTACGCACTTTTTACACAACTCAGGCAGAATATGTGGATAACGTTGTCCACAACTTGACAAAAGACGTAACCCCATTTTACAAGACTGATTTTCTGCTAAAAAAGAACCCGCTATCTCCTAAACTGACAGCGGGCACGTCGTATTTTAGACAATCTGTGTAGAGAGCAGGGCGGCATTACAGGCTGCGATATAAGCGATGCCTGCCGCCATAATTATATCTTGGTGAGTGGCCGTGCCTCTGAATTTAAGGCCCTCCCACTCCACCATCACCGCTGCTTCTGCTTGCGCATTCTCTCCGCTTCCAAGCGAATGAAGCTCGAGTCCTGCAAAGTCTATCTCCTCAGCGATCCCTTGCCCAATAGCGGCGATAATCGCTTCAAGCGGGCCTTCGCCAGTGCTGGTATGTGACGTTTCCCGGCCAGTCTGCAGATGGCGTACCGTAACTGCAGCTACACGGCGCTGGGCACTGCCCGCCAATACCTGAACCTCACCCAGCTCATAGACCTGAGCTTGTTGTCCAGTTGTACTGCTTACCATTTGCAGCAGCTGGTCATCACTGACGACCTTTTGACGGTCAGCGGTCTCTTTAAAGGACTCATAAAGTGCATCCAGCTCCGCAGGCTCCAGCGTTATTCCATACTTCGCAGCCCGATCCTTCAGCGCATGTCTGCCAGAATGTTTGCCCAGAATGATCATGCTGCGGGGGATGCCCAGCCGTTCGGGATCCATAATCTCATAGGTACTACGATCCTTGAGCAGGCCATCCTGATGAATCCCGGACTCATGCTGGAAGGCATTTCTTCCGACGACCGGCTTGTTATAGGCGATTGGGAAATGCATCGCTCCACTAATCAGCCGGGAAGTATCATACAGTTTATCCAGCACGATACCTGTTTCTGCACCGATTGCATCGCCGCGGGTTTCAAGCGCCATAACAAGCTCTTCCAGTGCGCAGTTCCCTGTGCGCTCGCCTACACCGTTCACGGTGACTTCTATCTGAGTCGCCCCTCCATCAATCGCTGCCAGACTGTTAGCTACAGCCAGCCCCAAGTCATTATGACAGTGGGCACTATAGCTGACCTTGCCACCACCTCTTGCTCCCTGCCGCACTCTCCGGAACATCTCACCATATTCATGTGGCAATGCGTATCCTACTGTATCCGGCAGGTTAATAATGGAGGCCCCTTCCTCTATAACCGCCTCAACCATTTCAATCAGATCATCAATCCCTGTCCGCGCAGCGTCCATGGCCGTGAATTCAACTACATCACAGAATTGTCGCGCATAAGCCGTCATCTCACGCGCTTTAGCTACGACTTCAGCTCTGCTCATACGCAGTTGATGCTGCAAATGAATATCAGAAGAGGAGATAAACAAGTGAATCCGCCGACGTTCAGCATCTTGAGTGGCCCGGACTGCAGCATCGATGTCCCCTTTTACGGCCCGCGCGAAACCACAAATCTCCACGTTGCGCACCTTGCGCGAAATCGTCTGCACCGCTGCAAAATCTCCAGGACTCGATACCGGGAACCCCGGCTCCATTACATCAACACCCAGATCAGCTAGCTTATAAGCCAGCAATATTTTTTGCTCAGGAGTCAGACTAGCCCCAGGGGCCTGCTCACCGTCACGCAGGGTCGTATCGAAAATTTGAATACGTTTCTTAACTGGAATAATCATCTGAATTCCTCCTAGTTTTGTTTTCATGTAATTGGATGCCTTATCTCTATCCTATGCTTCAGCGCAGAACCACACGTCGACTTGCGGTTCTGCTCATTTCCCACCCACTGCTGCCGGCAGCTGAAACAAATGAATCTCTGCACAATGTGCAGAGTGTTCACTTTTGGCGTCTTATGTAGCGTTGAGTCCATTCCCCGGACTTCTTCTACAAGAACGCAAAAACCCGCCGTCTCTAATAAAGAGACGGCGGGTTACCCCTCCGCGGTACCACTCTTTTTGACGCATCAGCTGTCACTAATAACAAGCCTCAAAGCTGCGTCCAGCTCTTCTTCCCGGTTCAAGCTGGCATGCCAGCTTAAATCCGGAAAGGTCCGATAACGAGGACAGCCGTAGGCAGCGTACTCTTGTTCCGCCGCTCCGCTCCCGGGCGAGCTTCAAGAAATCCGGTGACTGCGTCGCACCAACCCGCAGCTCTCTGTTCACCGTCAAACTCTACTACTCCCGTTCTTAGCGTGTATTATATAAATTACTCACCACTCTAAATCCATACAAAAAAGCCTGCCATCTCATTCAAGAGACGACAGGCTGTTAACCTTCGCGGTACCACTCTTGTTGATGCTCTGTATCGGCTAAGTTCCTACCGATTCCAATTGAACATCCACTCTACGGTCCAGTATGTTAGGTACTAGACCACCCTATCACGGAGGTTACCCGTAAACGGTGTACAAACGTTCCGGCGACAATTGCCAGTAATGCTTCCACCGCTCCGCTCCCAGACGAGTTCAGGACTCCTTCGACTGCGTTGCACCCACCCGCAGTTCTCTTATCCCAGAGTATCCTTACTACTTCCGCTCATCGCGTTTGCCTTGTTTAATTGAACTGATTATACTCGTTAGCTCCAAATGATGTCAATAGGCAGATACAGACCATTGTTCCAGTGAGAATCCAGGGTCAGCTACCATATCCAGCGGTATTCCACCGTCATGCTGCCACTTCACGTATGCAGCCGCTCCAATCATCGCCGCATTATCCGTGCAATACACCGGTGGAGGAATAATAAGTTCAATGCCCTCCGTTTCACAGCGCGAAATTAATGCCGAGCGGAGTCCGCCATTAGCAGCGACCCCCCCACAGAGCAATAACTGTCTGGAGTTAGTGGCTTTAACGGCGCGTACCGCCTTTTCCACCAGCACTTCAACTACGGATTCTTGGAACCCCCGGGCGATGCCTGCGACATTGGGTTCAAGACCTTTCATTTTGCTCTGATTCACCACATTCAGCACCGCCGATTTTAGACCGCTGAAGCTGAAATCATAAGAGTTCGGCTCCAGCCATACCCGCGGCAATGCAACAACTTCCGTCGCTTCGCGTGCCAGGCGATCTACATGGGGTCCGCCGGGATAAGGGAACCCTAGCGCCCGAGCCACTTTATCATATGCTTCACCTACAGCATCATCACGCGTGCGGCCGATAATTCGAAACTCACCCTCACGCTCCATATGAACCAGTTCAGTATGTCCACCTGACACCACTAGTGTCATACATGGATACTGCAACTCTGCAACCAGACGGTTAGCATAGATGTGGCCTGCAATATGATGCGTGCCAATTAACGGCTTGCCCCATGCAAGAGCAAGGCTTTTAGCTGCTACTACCCCGACCAGTAAAGCTCCCACCAAACCCGGGCCTTGAGTCACCGCTACCGCAGTCAATTGTTCGGGTGTAACGCCTGCCTTGGCGAGCGCTTCCTCGATTACGAGCGTAATTACCTCCACATGTTTACGGGAAGCCACTTCTGGCACCACGCCCCCAAAAGCGCGATGTGTCTCTATTTGACTCGAGATGATGTTGGATAACACTTCTGATCCGTTTTTGACCACGGCCACCGAGGTTTCATCACAACTGGTCTCTATAGCAAGTATTAGTACAGGTTGATCTGCGCCCGTTTCTGTCTTCATTTCAAGTCCACGCTTCCTTCCAAATAGCCATGCTCCTTATACTCCGGTAGATCCGCCCACATAATGAGCGCATCCTCGCGATTATCGGAATAATATCCTTTGCGCGTGCCGGCAGAACGAAAGCCTTTTTTACGATATAAATTCTGAGCTACCTCGTTGGATACCCGTACCTCAAGCGTAATGGATTTCATGCCTACGTAAGAGGCTGTATTCATTAACTCCTCCAACAGGCGCTCCCCCCATTTACGTCCACGATAAGCTTCGAGTAAGGCAATATTCGTCACATGCGCCTCATCCACGATAGCCCACATTCCAGCATAGCCAATGATATGACCCGCCAGCTCCATGACCATGTATTTAGCAAAATGATTATGCGTCAGCTCATTCCGGAAAGCTTCCTCCGTCCACGGCATGGTAAAGGCTTCGCGCTCAATAATTAGAATGTCCGGAATATCCTCCAGCTTCATCAGACGAAAAACAAGGTCAGCCTCTTGTGCTCTCAATGCTTCCACTTCCGTCATCGTTTTAAGCCTCCTTTACTACTTAACCGCAGATTGGCCTCCGCTTCCGAAATCTGAGTATAGTTAGGGATCAAGCTATGAATATCATCATTCTCTACTTGCAGCCGGGCTTCACCAAGGAAGCCTGTCCAGCGGCCCTCCAGCTCATATGGAACAGCTACAGAAGTGCCGAGTTCCGCCAGCGGATGTAGTGATTCTTCGCTGCCATGTACAGCGGTTTCTCCAACAAACCATAGAATAGCTGGTTTAGTTCCTTCAGCTGAAGCCTGTTGTAAACGTTCTGCCAAGTACTCCACCCAGTCGGCCATCAACCGGATGGCATCTGGTTCAAGGCGGCTAAGAGGACTATTCCCATCCGCTGCGAATAATCCTGTGTAAACCTGTCCCCGACGCGCATCCATCAGTGGAATGATCCAGTCTGGACCGTAGCCACTGTTCGCAGTGGATTGTCCTGACTCTGCTGTCGTCTTATTCTTAAGGGCTGTTTCATACCCACCCCATGCCACAGCATGCAGACTCGAAATACCAACTACCGGGACATTCCATGCCCAAGCCAGTGTTTTGGCAGCGGTAACCGCGATCCGTGTTCCCGTATAAGATCCCGGGCCCACACCAACCGCAATCCCGCCCAGATTAGCAACGGTTGTTCCCGAAGCTTGCAGCGCCTGCTCTATAATCGGCAGCAAATGCACCGAATGATTCCGTTCACCGGAAGCATTAATTTCATGCAATAATTCTCCATTCTCGGTCACTGCAACCCCCAATACGGCAGTTGATGTATCCAGCGCTAAAAGCCGCTTGCGCGGCTCTGTATTCTCGTTCGTCATTTTTATTAACCCCACTTCTGGATCAGCTCCCGGCAAAGCTCACCATAAGGCTCCCCGATTGCGGTCACCGTAATGATTCTTTCCTCCGGTCCAACTGTTTCCATGTATATATGCATATGCCGCGGCGGCATTAACTCCGTAATAATACTGCTCCATTCTACCAAACAAACACCCTGACCATAGAAATACTCATCCAATCCAAGCTCATCTGCTTCCTGAAGTGAAATCCGATATACATCCATGTGATATAAAGGCAGACGACCTTCGTACTCTTTAATAATAGTAAAAGTAGGACTGTTTACGATCCCTTTCACTCCAAGATGGCGAGCATAACCTTGCGAGAAGGCCGTTTTTCCTGCGCCTAGATCACCGTCCAAACCGATAACCATGCCTGCCGTTGAAGCAGCAGCTATTGCACTTGCCAGTTGCTCCGTATCCTGCAGATTGTAAGAACGGTAAGTGAACACCGTTTCGACTGTTTTGTCCAACTACAACTACCACCTTTTAAAATATACCTGTCGAAAACCATTACATTCAATTATATCGGTATGGTCCATCCACCGCAACAACTGTCCCGCCCATTGTTTAAGCCGAAGGAGGTACAGCCCTCTTCTTCACTTGCGTGGTTAAGCTGAATTTCGATACCGAACGCTGCGAGAATGGGTGGCTTCGACTGCCGCTAATCCGCTCATGCTGCTCCTACCATATCTGTAGCTTGAAAGAATAATACTGTGGCAATAACTCCTGAACACAGCGCAACAATAATGGACTGTCCTGCCTGATCCAATATATTGGTTTAAATCTTACACCGTCAACCTTGACGTCAGTTATGCTCCAAATCAAAAAAGAGACCTTTACGCAAACTTAAGCATAAAAAGTCTCTTTTTTTAAAACTATAATTCAGCTTTAACGTACGCTCTAAGTAGACCTTTGTTAGTGCTCTTGCTCTTCGAGTCGTTCAACACCCACAGTGTGCGTATTGGTTGGTCGAGAGCCAACTTGTACCGTAGCCATTCCGTTCTCTTCATCCACATGTTCAATCCATACAGGCTCCCCATCCAAATGTACACTTACAGTTTCTTTAGAAGCATAAATATCCTGTGCCCGTTTGACGTCCACAACTGTTCTCCTCCTTTATCTTTCCTAAAGTTTACGATTCTAAGGGTGACGTATCTTCGAGGGTTCGTTCCGCATCCAGCTTTTCCGAATCGGTAACCTGACTGGCCTCCGTGGACGCAATAATGCTCTCCCAATCCACAACTGTGGCCGGAATATCCTGCTCGCTCAGCGCATCGCTCCATTCGTTATCTCTTGGTTCCATACCTTAGATTCTCCTCCTCAACTTCACAGGTCCGAGTTTATTTTTTCCCAAGCTTCTCAAAAAATGCACCCGGCTAGAAAAGCCTTTCCTGCCTCATACTAACCCAAAGCAAATCAACTTAGATCAGGAGGTGTTTCTCATGCATACCGTTTGGAAAGGAGCCATCAGCTTCGGGCTTGTGCATGTTCCGGTTAAAATGTTCTCCGCTACGGAAGACAAGGACATTTCTCTGCGTTATATCCATAAGGAGTGTGGCAGCCCGCTGTCGTATGTACGCAAATGCCCGGTGTGTGACAAAGAGGTAGCTTGGGAAGAGATCGGTAAAGGATATGAGTATGAAAAAGGGAAGTTTGTGCTCTTCGACAAAGAGGAATTGGATCAACTATCCGACGAGACCAGTAAAAGCATCTCCATTCTCGACTTTGTAGACCTGACGGAGATCGATCCGATTTATTTTCAAAAAACCTATTATTTATCCCCGGATCAGGCAGGCTCAAATGCTTATCGACTTCTTATGGAGGCCATGAAGCAGACAGGTAAAATTGGTATCGCCAAAATTTCAATCCGCTCAAAAAGCAGTCTGGCAGCGATCCGTGTGCTTGAGGATTGCCTTGCGATTGAGACCATTTTTTATCCTGATGAGGTGCGGCCGATCTCGCAAGTGCCTGGTCTGCCCGAAGCAGGGACAGTGAACGATAAAGAGCTGGAAATGGCTAAGCTGCTGATCTCACAGCTATCCACTCCTTTTGATCCGGCAAAATATACCGATGATTATCGCCAGCGTATGCTTGATCTGATCTCACATAAAATTGCAGGCGAGGAATTTCATATCGCTCCTGCTAAACAGGAAAGCAATGTGATTGATCTAATGGCTGCCTTGCAGGCTAGTATTCAAGCTGTGCAGCATATTCCTTCAGACCCTGGTCCTTCATTAACAGGCAACACAAAAACCAAAACTAAAGCGGCTCCTGCTGCCAAAAGAAAAACAGCCAAGACCAAAACAACCGCCGCGGAACCTGCGGAGCAGCAAAACGAGGTCTCCGGGCCGGCTCCAGTCATCACGCCAAAACCGAAACGCCGCAGCACGAAAAGCAAAACAACCGTATCTTAGGAGGCTCTGCGGATGAAGCTTCAGCCCATTATTCCTTTTGAACCTATACTGGCTGGGCAGCTTCCAGCAGGTGACCAGTGGATCGCACAAATTAAATGGGACGGCGTACGGATGTTGTCCTATTACGATGGAAGCACTACTCAGCTTATTAACAGACGTGGCAATTACCGTACCACGCAATATCCAGAACTTATTGATGTATCTGCTTACTGCAAGGCTGACTCCGTGATTCTTGATGGTGAGATTATCGCGCTCAAGGACGGCAAACCCTCATTTCATGAGGTGATGCGGAGGGACAGTTTGAAAAACGGTTCCACAATTTCCGTCGTTAGGCATCAGGTTCCTGTCATTTATATGATTTTTGATATTCTGTTTTATAATGGCCAATCGACGATGGATCAACCATTATTCTTGCGGCAGCAGCTGTTAAGTGACATTCTGCTGCCGCATCCCCATGTTCAAGCTGTGCCAAGTTATACCGATCCTACAGAACTGTTCGCCGCCACTCAGAACCAGGGCTTGGAAGGAATCGTCTGCAAGGACATCAACAGCACTTATGCTCCGGGCGGAAAAGATAAACGTTGGCAGAAACGCAAAATCAGTTCTGATATTACAGCTGTAGCCGGGGGTGTGACGTTCCGTGACGGTATCGTCAACGCACTACTTCTTGGTCTTTATGATGATAAAGGAAATTTGCATTATATCGGACATGCCGGTCCGGGAAAATTGACTGTGCAGGATAAACGCGACTTAACTGCGGAGGCACACCGCCTTAAGCTGGATCGGATGCCCTTTGCAGATGTTCCACAGCGAGGCAAGGGTGCTTTTTGGATAAAGCCGGAGCTCGTCTTCAAAGTTCATTTTCTGGAATGGAACACCTCGGGCACTCTGCGTCAGCCTGTTACTCAAGCTAAAGTGGATCTTCCCCCGGAGGCATGCACAATAGAGCAAAAAGGATAAAAGAACGTCCTCCCAATCTGAAATGGGAGGACGTTTCTTATTGTGCTGTAAAACTTGTTACAAGGGCCTCAAGCTCTGCCTTTGTCTGCGCAGTATTTTTTGTACTCGTAAGTGTATAATCGACACTTCCATCAGCACTGGACCATACCAGCTGGACTTTAAGATCACCGTGATGAGGCCCAAAAACTGTGTAAATCGCCTCAACCCCGTTGATGGTCAAGCTCTCATCCTGATCCCCAGGCAGCTGGGCCAAAGTCACCCCTTCCGGTAGCGTGTATGCAGGTGCAGATCTTAAATTCAACCTCTCTCCATTTCGTAGATAGGTGATAGAGGTTTCTGTATTGCTCCACTTCAAGCTTTGCGAAATCACCTTTTTACCACCAGCTTGGGCTTTAGCTTTTAACTGATCCCTAAGGGTTTTATACTCTGAGCTAAAAAACATTGGAATCACTGGATTTAAAACGACATCCTGTAACTTATAATCCTCTGGTAGAGAAGTAGGTATCAGGAGTGACTTCCCGCTTAATGAAAGTAACTTCTGCGCCGCTTCGTTTATAGAACTGAATCTATATGGCATATAGCTTATACTCAAGGTTTCATGTGGATTAGATTTCTTATCATTTACATACAGGATCTTAAGTTCGCCTGCTTGTAAGGGAACTGTATTTTCTTTGGCAATCAAAGCTTCAATCGTTGAAGATATGGGCGTATTCTGCTCAACGGGTACGGTAGCTTTACTTTTATTATTACTCCCCGCAGGCACTGCGCCTGCTGTTCCACTCACCGCACTTATCAATACTAATAAGCTTAAGGCTGTAATCGCCGCGCTTTTCTTAATCATCATTATAATATCCTCCTTTAGCCCCTTGGTTATTTGATCATGGTTTTAGCTACCGCCAGCATTTCATTTGTCGTCAGCGTACTGGCCCGATTGTCTGAAAGGGTATATTGTATCGTGCCTGAGTTATCCAGCCATACTAGCTTTGTGTTAAAGCTTGCGTCTTTAGCGGAATCAGTTGTAAGTACTACTTTTCTGCCGTTGACCGTTAATTCTTTCTTAGATTCCGAAGCTCTTACAAAAGGTACCGCTCCTTCCGGAAGTTTGGATGGCGGCGACCCAGTTACAATGCTAAAATTGGCTTTTCCTTTCGCATACAGCTGCATAGACAAATTCGTCTGGTTCCAGCTGATGATTTTACTAAACAACTGTTTATTAGAATTACCAGCAACCGCTGCTGCCTTCAATTCCTGCTCTAGTTGCAAATACAGCTCTGAATCATTAGCTACAGCCGGTGGATAGATGATGGCTCTCGCCAGAGTGAAGCCTTTAGGAAGATTTCCGGGCTGCGGAATAGACGGACCCTTTAGCGCTTTAAACTTCGCAGCAAAGGATTTATAGTCCTTAAAAACAAACCCTTTGCCAGAGAAGCTGATCGCATCCTGTGGATTGGAGACTTTATCCCGTACGTAGTAGGCCAAAAGCGTACCTTCCTTCACTCCAGCTACGAGTGCCTGCAATTCCTTTTGGGTCTTCTGATCGGTTTGTGATGCAACCTGCGCTCCTGATGCCGCCGCAATTGTAAGAGACAAGCCGGGTACATCCACACCCCCGGCCACTCCTGTTCCCAGCAAGATTGCTGCAGAGAACGCGATAACTGTTTTTTTGAAATCAGAATGGAGCTTCAATTTCTAACATCCTCTCCTTCAATAAGGTAAATGTATTTTCACCCCTGTTTTTTAACTACACTTCTATAACAATCCAACATTAGAAAAAGGGACATTTTCTCACAAAAAAGAGGCTGTCCCAAAAGCCATGAAATAGTTGCTTGGGAAAGCCTCTTTTTTGTTCTTAACATTACAAGTGACGCATCAAGTGATGCTCCTAATGATGCAATAAGTGAGCACTTATAGAACAATTGGGGAATCTCTCCCTAAACCTCAGATATTTCTGTCCACAGAACGTATCGCCCATAGTCCACCGTCACATATACCACTAATTCCACAAATCATCTACTGCAAGCCGCACGAAAATCATACATAGCACATCGCCCACCGCCCCAACCATTAACATAGAACTCTACGCGTGGCATATCGTCACATGGCACAGTAAAATCCATTATTCCCCTATTCCATAAAAAAGCTGCCTCCCAAGTAGAATTCACTACTTTTGAGACAGCTTCTCATAATGTACAGTTAGAACAGTAGCTAGTGAATAAAACTGGTGGCAATCTTTTGCCATTGCTCACAAGTCAGTTTATTCTCCTGCTTGTCGCTCAGAGAAAGAACCATCTGGGTGGCTTCATCATACCAATACAATCGATTCTGAGAAGACCAAGCATTCTTCCCTTTTCCAGTACCCGCCGCGATAAATATTGCCTCTTTACCTGTACCTGTCACAGACCATTTTTCAGCAGTCTGGCCTTCCAAGATAGACACTTGCATGGTATAACCCTTAAAAACACTCTGCCTTAAGGATAGTGTAATTCTTTGATCTCCGTTGTGGTAGGTAACCTCAGCATTATCTATGGAATTTGCAGCTATCTTCTCCATAAACAAGTTTTGTCCAGTTTTATCGGTTGTAGCCTTTTTTTGAAATTGTTCAAGGATTTCTTCATATTCTGTGTCTAGCGACTTGTATAGGGGAGCTGCATTAAAAGTTCCTTGCTCGAATTCATAACCATCAGCTAACGAGGAAGGCAACCCTGGCCAGAAATCGCCAACCGTTTTTAATTCTTTTACGAAGTCTTGATATTTCGAATACACCGGCGAAATAAAAGCAAACTGCAATTGATTTCCATAGCCTAACCCTAACTCCAGCTTATTTAATTCAGCATCCTTCACATAATAAGCAGCCATTTCCCCAGTGTTTAAACGAGCAAGCACTTGCTCTTTATAAGTCATAGATAAGCTCTGATACTTCTCTATCGCAGGCGAGGTTGTCGGATCAGGCGTATTATTATGCACCGTCTTCACAACAGCCTTCCCTCCGCTGTTCACTAGTGTAATAATACCACCTTGGGGTTTTGAGATATCAATTGTAACCTGGCTACCTTGTTCCGATAAATCTCCATCAGCAGATAGCTGAAAAGCACCCAACCCGATAATCCCTAGCAATACAGCCGCGGAGACTCCTGTGAGCACTCTTTTTCTAAACCTAGACGGGTGTTGGGGCATCTCCTTTTGCTTCTGCATAATAGGATCTTCCGGTTCTGGGAACGGCTTCAGCTCGATAACGATGTTCGTCCTTTCACCGTCAATCCTATTCTGTTGTTCATGAATTGCTCTTACCCGCTTCATAACAGCTGCTTTTACATCCAGCTCTTCGCAGCTCCCTACCGCATCCATTTTCTTGATCATTTTCTCTTCAACAAAGCCTCGTTGCCGCACCATTCCGTTCCCCCTTTCTGAGCATTCAGCATTTTGCCAAGCTTCGTAATCGTTCGCCTGTATTTTTTCTTCACAGCATCAGTATTCTTATCCAGAATCTCCGCAATCTCCGGGAAGCTCTGTTCCTCAAAGATTCTAAGTACTAACAGGTTTCGCTCCTCTGTCTTCAGCTTCTCGAGGGCAAAAGTCAGATGTTCGTTAAATATGTAACGGTCCATCAACTGTTCCGGGCTTTCTGCAGGCGGATCTGGTTGAAAAAGCGCCATAAACTTTATTTGGCTTTGACGTTTGCGGATCAGACTGAGGCAATGATGGTAGGCAATTTTATATAGCCATGAAGAGAAGCTCGCGATAGGGCGGTATGTGCCTATATGCTGATATGCCTTTACCAGAATTTCCTGTACTGCATCCTCCGCTTCAGTACGGCTCCCAAGCAGCCGACAGCAATAGCGGTAAATCGGCTTTTGAAAAGCCTCGACGATCAAGGCATAGGAATCTACCTCGCCTGCCTGTACCCGAACAACAGTGTGCTCGATCCCGTCCAAAATCAGCAAACTCCCCTTTCTCATTAACGTATATCCTTATAAGTCTTATGATCATCCAAAAGGGACACTTTGGGAATATTTTTTTCATGAAAAGGAGCCGACTGACACATAATACCTTCATTCCTATCACAGAAAGGAGTTTCCCCGATGCCGGCAGCGATCAAAGGTACAATTACCATAGACGGAGAAGAAATCATCATCACTAATCCAGAAAAGCTGCTCTGGCCTGAATGTGGCATTACCAAACGAATTTATCTGCAAAAGCTCGCTGCACTCTCTCCCTATCTGCTGCGTTATTGCCGAGACCGGCTGCTTACCGTCATTCGTTATCCGCACGGCATCACTGGAATGTCCTTTTATCAGAAAAATGCGCCTGATCCTCTTCCGGCCTTTGTCCAAACCGCTGTACACGAGAATATTAACTATATCAAGCTGCAAGGTTTACCCGAGCTGATCTGGCTGGGGAATCTGGCTGCTTTGGAATTCCACCCTTCCCTGCATTATGTAGGCAGCGAGCTGCCCTGTGAGTGGATGATTGATCTTGATCCGTCACTTGAGATCGAACCTCGTATCATGGAAGCAACTGCGATCGTTGGGGCGGTCTTAACCTCTCTTGGCCTCTCCTCTGTACCCAAAACCTCCGGTGCTACCGGGGTGCAAATCATCGTCCCTATCGAGACTGGCGTTACTTTTGATGGATTGCGGAAAATCGGGCATTTTGTGGGTCGTTATGTCACCGAAAAGCATCCCAACCTGTTCACCCTGGAACGTCTAAAAAAGAATCGCGGAGATAAAATTTATTTTGACTACCTTCAGCATTATAGCGGCAAAACATTAGCTGCACCTTACACACCACGCGCAAGACCATTTGCTACAGTTTCTACACCCTTGCTCTGGGAGGAGGTTCAGCAAAATGTATCTCCCTCTAATTTTCATCTGCTCAATATCGAGGAACGCCTTCTGCGTATGGGAGATCTTTTAGAGAAAGTGCCCCCACAGCCCGTTGAACAGCTCATCGCTAAGCTCCCATAAAGAGCAATCCCATAGAAAAAAGAGCCTAAAAACAGCAATAAGCCCGCAGCATCAACTACATGCTACGAGCTTATTTGGCGTCCCACTCAAGGACAGAAGGTATACTATATAAGAATACGGCAGGCCGAGCTTTGTTCACCGTATTTATTGCTTTTTTATCCGTAAAAATACCTTCTTTCAGTTAATAATACTTAAGAGCTACGCTAGTGGATGGATTTCTTCTTGAAGCGGCCACCTTTAACATCATGAATGTTACCTATTGCGATGAATGCATCAGAATCCCAATCTTCAACAATGGTTTTAAGCTTAGCTTCTTCCAGACGGGTGATAACTACAAAGATCACTTTCTTGTTCTCACCGGAAAATCCGCCTTCTCCATCTAAATAAGTAACACCACGTCCAAGACGCTCTGTCAGAGCTTCCCCGATATCGCGGAATTTATCACTGATAATCCATACTGATTTCGATTGATCCAGACCCTCAAGGGTGATGTCAATAACCTTAAATGCAATATAATAAGCAATCAGGGAGAACATCGCGTTATTCCAACCGAACACAAATCCAGCTCCGGACAAGATGAACAGGTTGAAGAACATAACTACTTCACCTACAGAGAAGGGAAGCTTCTTGGCTACCAAAATCGCAACAATTTCTGTACCGTCTAGAGATCCCCCGAAACGTACAACCAATCCAACACCTACACCTAGAATGATACCGCCAAACACGGCAGCAAGCATCGGTTCAACTGTAAAGGCCTCTACATGATGCAGCATTGAAGTGCCGATAGACATAAGTAAAATCGCATATAAGGTAGATAAGGCAAATGTCTTACCGATTTGCTTATAACCGATTAACAGGAACGGAAGGTTGAGCAGTGTCAATAATATACCCAGAGGAATGTCAAATAAATGTGATAAAATAATGGAGATACCGGTAATCCCGCCATCAATCATTTGATTAGGTACTAGGAATATCTCAAGTGCAACAGCCATCATGGCGGCCCCTACGGATAACATGATCATACGCTGCGCGAACTTAGCCATTTTATGGGCACCGGTCTTCTGCAGTTTGTTCTGCTCCTCTTTGGTAAACATTTGTGGACTCACATTCATAGAACTCCCCCTACAATTTAACAGTATAGTTTTGAAACATTCGGAAGTATAACTACAATCTATACTTTCTTACATTTCTTCTTATACAATTATTATATCACAAAATATGCTCTAATAATGAATGGAACACGTACTATCCTTCGAAAAATTCAGATTTAGTCCTCTTTCCGGTCATAACAGCGGTGATAACAACTGACATAGCCCTTCACCGAGTTTGACAATTCTCCCTCTCTCCTTAAATTTTACAGGATCAATGAATTCACTGTTCTTTTGATCCTTTTCAAACCCCGCGACTAGCTCTGCTATCGTCTCAGGATGCAGCAAAACCGCTGTCATTTCGAAATTAGAATAGAAGCTGCGCATATCCAGATTCGCACTTCCCACCGTACCCAGCAGATCATCCACAATCATGACTTTGGCATGCATAAATCCTTTGGTGTAGCGATAGAACTTCACGCCTGCATCTTGTAAATTCTCCAGATAAGACAAAGAAGCATGATAAACAAGCTTATTATCAGGCTTCGCCGGAATGATGATTCTAACATCCACTCCACGAAGGACTGCACTCTTCAAAGCACGACAAATCGCAGGGTCCGGAATAAAATACGGTGAAGTAATCCAGATCCGTTCCCTAGCAGAGCAAAGAGCGGCAAAATACATCTCCTGAGAAGCATCGATCGCAGCATCCGGTCCACTTCCTACAATCTGCACGGCCTCTTGCTCCTTGCAAGAGTGCTCAGGGAACAAACGAGGATGACTCATACCTTCACCAGAGGCCAGTCTCCAATCCTTCAGGAAGACATACTGAATATAATAAACAGAATCTCCTTCTAAACGCAGATGGGTATCGCGCCAGTACCCCATCTTGGCGTCCTTTCCTAAGTAATCATCACCGATATTCATTCCCCCCGTAAAACCAATCAATCCGTCCACCACTAGGATCTTCCGATGATTGCGGAAATTAAACCGACGATCCAGTAAAGAACTAATCGGAGGTAAAAAAAAGTGGAACTCCACCCCGGCATTTCTCAGGGTTCGAATAAACCTACGGCTTAATCGATGACTGCCCAGTCCATCACAAAGCAAACGCACCTTTACTCCCTGCCGCGCCTTTCGAATCATAACGTCCTGAAACTGTTCTCCGATCTCATCATCACGATAAATATAAAATTGCATGTGGATATGCTCTTTTGCCTCTTCCATGGCTTCCAGCATAGCGTCGTAAGCTTCTCTTGCAGTTGACAGCACTCTGCTTTTGTTATGGCCTGTAATAGGCCCTTCCGAGAGCTTTGCAAGCAAAACCAATAAACCCTCGTTATTCTCAAACTGAGCGTTTCCAGTATCCGACGCATGTTTTACTACCTTAATCTTACCAGTGACATACGAACGGATTTCCCGGAACAGTGAAGTACATCTTTTGTTCAATTTTCTATTCTGTCTGTAGTCACGACCTAGAAAATAATAGAATGCCAGACCGAGCGGTGGACAACAGAAGGAAATAAACAACCATGCTATAGCCCTTTGCGGGCGTCGGTACTCCAGAAATACAATCAATGCAATCTGTATGATAAAAAGAATTAGAATTATCGCGAAAATCTTCAATTCTCTACCCCCTCAATTAATAAAAACAGATGCAATAGACTCTCTGCGATGACTCTAGTACAGGTTTTGCCGTAACTCTCCTTCTTTATTCAAACAAACCGTTGTCATGTTCCTGAAAGATATGGAATACATAGAGTAGTAGGACAATTCGGATGAGCCTAATGGAAGAAAAGTCGTTAGCCTCAGGTATCGCAAGCGGCTGCCATAAGCCGCAGAAAGGAGAAGCCATGAAGAGTCAGCCAGATCATAAACGGATTACGCTGCTTGTCGTAAGGGATGCCGGACGTCCAGTCAAACAGCTCCACATCTCCAAACCGCTAGCGTTCGCCTTACCGGCAGCAGCAGCCCTGTCTATCTCCAGTCTGGTCACCTCTATGCATTTCCATGCCTCTCAGTCCATCTCACAGCTAGAAGCCGAGGCAGCCGCACTATCGCTAACCAATCTCCGCATGGAAATGAAGGTCGCCGACAAGGATAAAGATTTAACACAGCTTCGTAGCCAGGTCAGCGAACTTTCGGAAGAGGCAGATAACATTAAAGACAAGCTGAAGAGTGTAAATGCACTGGAACAGGAGCTGCAAGCATTGATTAACAAAAGCAAAGGTGCTGCTGCCGCTACAGACACGAATGAATCTCAACCGGAGAAATCCGCAACAGAAAAATCAAAAGCTGGATCGGCCACTTCAAATTCAACATTAGGTTTATCGAACCGTCTTTCTTCTCCTGTTCCTAAAGAGACTTCCTTTAAGCAGAGTACAGAAGAGAACTCATCTTCCACTTCTCTATCCGCCATAAGTTTCCGCTTTGGGGCCATCACCGCAGCCCTTCCAAAAACACTCACCCCGCAGGTTGGTGGAGAATACATCGCGGTGTATCAGAACGACGCTACGAGCTTGGTGGAAGAAACTAAGGATGACTTTGAGGAGATTCACGGGATGCTTGATGAAATGGTGGAAAGTATCACACAGACGATCACACAGGCAGAGCATGAAAATAACGTACAGGCAAATCTGCAAGCTCAAAAGGCCCGTGCAGAAAAGGCTAAACTTAACGCTGTACCGCTCTGGCCTACCGAGTCCAAAGTCATTTCTTCAAGCTTCGGCTACCGCTCAGATCCATTCAAAGGTTTGTCTGCGTTCCATTCCGGTGTCGATATTGCTGGGAACATCGGTGATCCTGTATATGCTGCCTTAGATGGCGAGGTTATTACTGCGGAACAAATGGGCGCACGCGGAAAATACATCGTGATTAAGCATTCAAATGGATTGGAAACCTGGTACATGCATTTGAACGGAATGATCGTATCTGCGGGAGACAAGGTTAGCAAAGGGCAGAAAATCGGCTTGCTTGGAAGCACTGGCCGAAGCACAGGTCCTCATCTTCATTTTCAGGTTGTGAAGCAGAATAAAACAGTCAACCCTTTAGCGTATGTCAAACCCTAAAGGGTTGCATTTAATTTCAAAATAGGAGGAATTTATAAATGTGGAACAAACGGCAGCAGCGTGTCCCCTTTAAATCTACCGATTCCCTAATTGGGCATGGAGGAACACTGGAGGGTAAGGTGCAATGTGATACAAACCTGCGGATTGAGGGTACCTTTAGCGGTGAGATTATTTGCAGTGGTGTCGTGACTGTAGGAGAAGAAGGAACAGTGCGCTCCAGTATTAAAGCGGAAGAAATCGTGATTGCCGGCAAAGTATACGGGGATGTTACGGCTGATCGCAGACTCATTATGACCGGAACCGGAGAATTGCATGGCAATATTTCAGCAGGAGCACTTAGCATTATGGAAGGCAGCCTCCTGAATGGCTCCATTGCCATGCAAGAACAGCCCACCTCTGAAAAAGCAGGTGAGCCCAAAAGTAATATGAAAAAGGACAAGGCAGCCAAGCGCTCCTCCAAAGCTCAAGGAACACTTGAAGCCGGCTAGACTTATTTCTATGAAGCAACGTCCCTTTTACGGAAGACAATCCAGGAAATGGCCAGGAATAGGATATAGTACACCGCTAATACAGCTATGGAGAAACCAAGTGTTGAGCCCCCCGGACCCGTATCCGACAATAGGTAGCCTCTTAGATCCATATGTGTGAAGATCAAGTATTGGGCCCATTCAAACCGTTCTGGACTAAAAATAACCGTAAAAATACTCTTGGCAAACATAATAAATAAGGATAATCCAATAGCCAGCCCACTTGCGCGGAATACGCTAGATACCATGAAAGCCAGAGCAGCAGTCAGGAAAAGCTCAATGTAACGACATAGGAGATCTAGGAAGGAATATTCCGCTGGACTCCAAGCCGTAATGGATGACATCGTATCTCCCGAAGATGAGGAGAAGATTAACGAAGCACCAAACCCAAAAGCAATCAATACTGCGGTGCTAAGCAAACTGAATAACACCATGGAAATATATTTCGAGAGCAGGATCTTGGAGCGACTCCACGGGCGAATCAGCAGCAGCTTAATGGTTCCCCAGGTAAATTCGCCCGCTACGGAGTCAGAAGCCACTACAACGGTAAAGATTGTATTCAAGAAGAACGCAATACTCACCGTCATCTGAAAGTTGTCCCAAAGCCCCATAAGCGATGAATCGCCTTCGCTTGTGAAATAAATAAGCGCAGGAAGCAGCACGCTCATCACTGCAAGAATAAGCAGCATAATCCATGTGCGGACACGGCTGTATATTTTGATATTCTCATTATGTATGAGAGCTGTAAACTCACCCAATTCCTTCACCTCCTGTAACCTCTAAGAATTGATCCTCCAGCGTACGGGCAAGGGTTCTGATGTTATACACCTTAATCCCACCTGCCACTAGCTTGGCATTTAATTCTGCAATCTCCTCACGCTCTGCCTCAAGCACAAGTCCCCCACTCTTAAATACTCCACGTCCAATGAGGGCTAACGCAGCCTCAGCATTATCAACCTCGAACAAGGTTTCTCCCAGAGGCATTACAGTATTGCCTACCCCTTTCAGCTGCTTCACATCCACCAGTCGTCCATTTTGGATAATCGCTACGCTGTCACACATGAGCTCCATCTCGGAAAGTAAATGACTGGAGACGAATACAGTTGTTCCTTCTTCCTGACATAAACGGCGTAAATAGTCTCGGAGCTCGCGTATCCCTTGTGGGTCCAGCCCGTTGGTTGGCTCATCTAGAATCAGCAGCTTGGGTCTGTGCAGCAGTGCTTGAGCCACTCCCAGCCTCTGACGCATACCTAGCGAATAGGTCTTAACTTTGTCATGAATTCTTTGACCTAGTCCGACTAGCTCGACAACCTCATCTATCCGTTGCTTTGTTACCCCTGGCACCATCCGTGCATATTGGCGCAGATTCTGATAACCGGTGAGGAACTTGTACATCTCTGGATTTTCTACAATGGCCCCTATATTTGCGATAGCCTCTTCAAAATGGTTTTTAATACTACGGCCACAGATCAAGATGTCTCCACGACTAATGGAAATCAATCCTACCATCATCCGTATTGTAGTAGTCTTACCTGCTCCGTTGGGTCCCAAAAAACCGAAGATTTGTCCAGGCGGGATGTCCAGCGTTAAATCGCTCACCAGCGTTTTCGAGCCGATTTTTTTGGTGACTCCCTGCAGGCGGGCAACAGGCTCCATCAATATTTCTGTATTCGACATAGTCTCACTTCCTTTCATCTATAACCTAGTTTACCACATATACCCTTTTTTCCGAAAATCACTAGAGGATAAGAGTCTGCCAGTAAAAAAAGGAACCTGACTTCTCCGGTATTAGGAAGAGTCAGGTCCCCTTATTCACTTAGTTCCTATTTCATTCAAGTACAACAGTTTAACCGCCAACACGGGCAAGCTCGCGCATATTTGCTTCAAATGCAGCCATCAACGCAGCTTCTCCGGTCAATCCGGTTTGTTCTACCTTGCGAATTTGCTCCATCATCCGTTTGTAATCCTTCGGAATGACACGAACGAAGTTCGGCAAGCTATCTGCCCACTGATTCAGTACCCGTGCGCCAGCCGCACTACCTGTAAGCTTGGTATGGCGGATAATCAGCTCACGCAGCTCTTCGATCTCCTCAGACTCTTCCACTCTCTCGAGCAGTACCATTTCGAGATTGCAGCGGCCGATGAAGGTTCTATCTGGGTCGTAGACATAAGCGATGCCGCCTGACATCCCTGCCGCAAAGTTACGGCCAGTTTCACCAAGGACAACCACTCGGCCTCCAGTCATGTATTCACAGCCGTGGTCACCCACGCCTTCTACAACAACCTTCGCTCCGGAGTTACGGACGGCAAAACGTTCACCAGCGATACCGTTAATATAAGCTTCTCCACCTGTTGCACCGTAGAATGCAGTATTTCCGATAATGATATTGTCCTCAGCAGCAAAGGTAGCTTTCGGAGATGGCTTGATAATAATCTTACCACCCGACAATCCTTTACCTACATAGTCATTGGAATCTCCTTCCACCGTAAGCGTGATTCCCTTAGGCACGAATGCACCCAAGCTTTGACCAGCAGAACCGGTGAAATGAAGCCGAATCGTATCATCCGGCAAACCTGCGGCCCCATACTTGCGGGTCAGCTCGCTGCCAAGGATAGTTCCGACGGCACGATTAACGTTCGTGATTGGCAGTGATGCCTCAACAGCCGTACCTGATTCCAGTGCAGGTGCTGCCAGGTCGAGCAGCTGCGAAACATCAAGTGTCTCTTCCAGACCATGATTCTGGTATTTACTGCGGAAGCGTGTGCTTCCTTCCGGTAATTCCGGTGTATGCAGCAGGCTGCTCAAATCTATGCCTTTCTTCTTCCAATGCTTCGACGCCTGAGTTGCGTCTAGACAATCGGTACGGCCTACCATCTCTTCAATTGTACGGAAGCCGAGACTTGCCATAATTTCACGTAGATCCTGTGCCACGAAGGTCATAAAGTTAACTACATGCTGCGGATCACCGGTAAAATTCTTACGAAGATCCGGATTCTGTGTAGCTACACCAACCGGACAAGTATCCATTTGGCAGACACGCATCATAATACAGCCAACAGATACTAGCGGAGCAGTGGCAAAACCATACTCTTCGGCCCCAAGCAATACAGCTACAGCCAAATCGCGGCCGCTTAGCATTTTACCATCTGTTTCCAGAACTACACGGTCACGCAGATTGTTGAGCATCAATGTCTGATGGGTTTCAGCCAAGCCAAGCTCCCACGGAAGACCCGCATGACGAATGGAGTTCATCGGCGATGCCCCTGTACCTCCATCATAGCCACTAACCAAGATAATATCAGCGCGCCCTTTGGCTACACCCGCAGCAATCGTACCCACTCCAACTTCCGATACGAGCTTAACATTAATGTTTGCACGTGGATTTGCATTTTTCAGATCATAGATCAGCTCTGCCAAATCCTCGATAGAGTAAATATCATGATGCGGTGGAGGTGAGATCAGACCGACACCTGCTGTTGAGCCACGTACTTCAGCGACCCAAGGATAAACTTTACGTCCCGGAAGCTGTCCACCTTCCCCTGGTTTAGCACCCTGAGCCATTTTAATCTGGATCTCATCAGCGTTAACTAGGTAGTTCGAGGTAACACCAAAACGTCCAGAAGCTACTTGTTTAATCGCACTGCGACGTGAATCACCATTGCTATCCGGAATATAGCGGGCTGGATCTTCGCCGCCTTCACCTGTATTACTCTTACCACCGATACGGTTCATCGCAATGGCCAGTGTCTCATGTGCTTCCTTACTAATGGAACCAAAGGACATTGCACCCGTCTTAAACCGTTTCATAATGGACGATGCAGATTCTACTTCTTCCAGTGGAATCGGTTCATAGGCTGACTTGAATTGCAACAAGGAACGAAGCGTCAATTGTTTCTCGCTTTCTCCTTGAACAAGGGCAGCATATTTCTTGTACATATCATAATTCCCGCTACGCACAGAGTGCTGAAGCAGATGAATCGTCTGTGGATTGAATAGATGCTCTTCCCCATCATTACGCCATTGATAATCGCCACCGGAGTCAAGCACCTTATCATTTCCGTCTTTTTCTGTAAAAGCACGGTTATGATGGATAAGCGCCTCAGTTGCCACTTCCTCCAGGCCAATCCCCCCAATCCGGGAAGGTGTCCAAGTAAAGTAACGATCCACGAACTCAGAGTTCAGACCCACAGCTTCAAAAATCTGCGCACCGCGGTAAGATTGAATCGTCGAAATTCCCATTTTAGAAAGAATCTTAACTACGCTCTTAGTCGCAGCTTTAATATAGTTCTTCACTGCTTTTTCATGCGAGATTCCCCGCAATAAGCCTTGGCCGATCATGTCATCCAAGCTTTCAAAAGCCAGATAAGGATTTACTGCACTCACACCATAACCGAGCAGCAGCGCATAATGATGGACTTCACGTGGTTCACCGGATTCCAGCAAAATACTAACCTTCGTCCGTGTTCCTTGGCGGATCAAATGGTGATGCAGACTCGATACCGCAAGCAGAGCTGGAATCGCAGCATTCTCACTGTCCACACCGCGGTCAGTCAGAATCAGAATGTTATGCCCTTTTGCCATAACACGGTCAGCAGCCTCGTTCATGCGCTCAAGCGCGATGCGTAATCCTTCTGCCCCAAGCTCAGCCGGGAAAAGAATTGGAATAGACATCGATTTGAAGCCTGCACGGCGAACATGGCGAATCTTAGCAAAATCTTCGTTTGAAAGAATTGGCGTTTGCAGCGAGATCTGGCGGCAGCTTTCCGGTTCCGGTTTAAGCAAATTACGCTCTGGTCCAATCGTAGTCGTTGTGGATGTAACCAGCTCTTCACGAATGGCATCGATGGGTGGATTCGTTACCTGAGCAAACATTTGTTTGAAATAGTTATAGAGACGTTGCGGGCGGTCCGAAAATACGGCGAGCGGAGCATCATAACCCATGGAACCGACAGCTTCAGCACCAGTAGATGCCATTGGCTCAAGCACCTTACGCAAGTCTTCAAAAGTATAGCCGAAAGCCTGCTGTAGCTGTTGTACATTATCATGCTTAGGATTTGGCAGTTCAGGTGCATCCGGAAGCTCATCAAGACTGATCAAATGCTCATCCAGCCACTGGCGATAAGGCTTCTCAGAGGCGATAGCCGATTTAACTTCCTCATCGGAGATAATGCGGCCTTCCTTCGTATCCACGAGCAGCATGCGTCCAGGCTTCAGGCGGTCTTTATATAGGATGTCCTCTGCTGGAATGTCCAGTACACCGGCTTCTGAGGATAAAATAATCATATCGTCTTTCGTTACATAATAACGAGCAGGACGCAGGCCGTTACGGTCCAGAATAGCGCCGATTTGTATCCCATCGGTAAAGCCCATTGCAGCAGGCCCGTCCCATGGCTCCATTAGAGTACTGTGATATTCATAAAATGCTTTTTTATCAGCATCCATACTATCATGATTGCTCCATGGTTCAGGAACCATCATCATGGCTACCTGTGGTAAGGATCGTCCGCTCAAATAGAGAAACTCAAAGGTGTTATCGAACATTGCAGTGTCCGATCCATCCGGGTTAATAACAGGCTTGATCTTATTCAGATCTTCACCAAACACTTCGCTCTTAAACAATGACTGGCGCGCATGCATCCAGTTCACATTACCACGCAAGGTATTGATCTCACCGTTGTGGATCATAAAGCGGTAGGGATGCGCACGTTCCCAGCTTGGGAAGGTGTTCGTGCTGAAACGGGAGTGAACTAACGCGATCGCTGATTCCAGCTCTTCGTTCTGCAAATCCAGGTAGAATTGTCCAACTTGTTCTGTAGTCAGCATGCCTTTGTATACAATCTTACGGCACGACAAGCTTGGAATATAGAAGGATTCATCCTCTTCTGCACCACCGTAACGAATGGCAAGCTCTGCACGTTTGCGGATTACATAAAGCTTACGTTCAAAAGACAACTCATTCGTGACTGAAGCCGAGCGGCCGATAAATACTTGACGCACAAAAGGCTTAGCAGCTTTCGCTGTCTTGCCAAGCATTTCATCATAGGTAGGCACATCACGATAGCCGAGTACTATTTGACCTTCTTCAGCAATAATATTGCTTAAGAGAGCTTCATGCTGCGCCCGAACTTCATCGTTATGAGATAAAAAGATCATGCCCACGCCATAATGGCCTTGTTCCGGCAAAGCAAAGCCTAGCTTCTGAGCTTCGCTTGCAAAGAAACGGTGCGGAATTTGAAGCATGATACCTGCTCCGTCACCAGAGTTGGGTTCGCTACCTTGGCCTCCCCGATGCTCCATATTAAAGAGCATTGTCAAAGCATTACTTACGATATTGTGAGACGGTGTGCCTTTAATATGAGCTACAAATCCCATGCCGCAAGCATCTTTTTCGAACTGGGGATCATACAGGCCCTGTTTTACGGGCAGTTCAGTGTGTTTCATCGAACGCAACCTTTCTATTATAAAGTATGCAATGTGTTAGGAAAATTTTTCACATGAAAATCTTAATAATTATTCAATCCAGATTAGTGCTATTATTTTATCACCGAGGTATCATCAGCGCAATTTAAACTTTTTTATGATGCTGATTAACAATTGTTTTTGCATCACAGCTTTAGCGAGTAAAAGTTTAAAAAAACTTCATGTTGCATAATTATACATAAATAACGCATAAGTGCATATGCAATGAAAGCGTTACAAGATTTTTCACTCCTTCTAATATGTTTGCAAGAAAAAGGGTTTTTATGATTTTAAATCAAAAAAAGCGTCTCCCAGAGGAGACGCTTTTTTATACTTTTTTTTCAAAAAATTTATCAGTTTATACAGTCAAAACTTGTTCACTATTCACTCCAACTTCATTCTCACGGCTACGTGTCATGAAGTAAGCGAAGGTAAGAGCAAGGAATCCAAGACCAAAGATTGCCAGGATACCTACATCTCCCCACATTGCACTGAAGTCACCTGTAGAAATTACTGCTTTGAGACCACTAACTGTGTAAGTCATTGGAAGCAGTGGATTAAAGAATTTCATCCAGTTAGGAATCAATTCAAGTGGGAATGTTCCGGCACTAGTTGTTAATTGGAAGATAAGAATAACGATAACAACGAAACGTCCCGGTTGATCCATCCAAGTAACAATCGCTTGAACTACCCATGTGTAAACTAAGCTTGTTAAGAATGTAAATACGAAGAATAGCGGTTTACTTTGTACTTCCAGTCCAAGTCCGTACAATACAACCACAGCAGCCAGCATAGACTGGATGAAGCTCATGATTGTGAAGGTAAGCGTACGGCTGATGAAACGGTTCATACGGCTAGCACCAAGGACAGCCGAATCACGCATTGGAATAACAATTGTTGAAATCAAAGCACCTACAAACAATCCAAGGGAGAGGAAGTAAGGAGCAAAACCTGTACCATAGTTCGGAACATGATTCACAACTTTATCCTCAACCACAACTGGTTGTGCGAACATTTCCATCATTGCATCTGTTTTGTTCACACTGCCTGTTTTTTCAGCAGCATCGCCAAGCTTAGTTGCCAGTTCTGTTGAACCAGATTTCAGATCATCCATACCATCTTTCAGCTCGCCTGCGCCATCAGCCAGTTTTTTCGAACCATCTGCTACCGCACTGATACCGGAACCTAGTTCGCCTACACCGCTAAGCAGTTTTGAGGTACCATCACCAAGTGCTTTACCGCCTTCAGCCAGCTTGCTGCCTCCAGCTGCAGCTTCTTTAAGCTTCGCACCAAATTGTTGCATTCCTGCATTCAGCTTATCGCCACCAGCTACAAGTGCAGATGCGCCTTGTGCCAGTTTTTGTTGTCCTGTCAACAGCTGTGTGCTACCAGCATTTAATTGCTTAGCTCCATCATGCAACTGAGTTACACCAGCAGCTAACTGCTGTGAACCCGAGTGCAGTTGAGTTGCACCTTGTGCCAGTTGCTCTTGCCCACTGTGGAGTGCAGTAGCACCCTGTGCCAGCTGCTCTTGGCTTTGTTGCAGTTGCTCACTGCCTTGTGCCACGGCTGCACTAGCTGCCAGCAGCTTCTGTACCGCTGGATTTTGTGCCAGCTCAGGACTAGCCTGTGCCAATTGCTGCAATCCTTGAGCTACCGCTTTAGCACCCTCAGTTACCTTCGTGCTGCCTGCGGCGGAAGCTTGCAAACCCGCTTCCAGTTTCGCGCTGCCATCTACGGAAGAAGTTAAGCCCGCTTCCAGCTTCGCGCTGCCATCAACTATAGATTGTGTTCCTGCTTGTAGTTTAGAAGTACCATCCACAGCAGACTGTGTTCCCGCCTGAAGCTGTGTAGCACCTGTTACAGCTTGTTTCAAGCCGTCACTAAGTTGCTTACTGCCGGCAGAACTTTGTGCAACACCGTCTTGAAGTTGCGTATGTGCAGTAGACAATTGTTGCAATCCGCTTGCCAACGTGGTTGATCCTGTTTTAAGCGCTGTAGCACCTGCATTCAAATCAGTCACGCCTTGTGTAAGGGGTTCTACACCATTTTGAAGTTTACCTGTACCCTCTGTCAGTACAAGTAGATTATCTTTCAGCTTCAGGGCTCCGTCATCTAGCTTACCAGCGCCATCAGCGATCTTGGAAGCACCATCTCCGGCTTCGCCCAATCCATCAGATACTTCTGTAATCTGATTGAATACAGACTCCACATAAGCTTCTGTTACTTTAGCAGATACTTTATTTTTAATTTCTGCTACAGCCGTACCACCGATCTGACCAGCCAAGAAGTTATAACCTTCATTTGGCTCATAAATAATTTTTGCCGGCTGTGGTTCATCATCCATAAGAGTAGTAGCTTTAGCAGAAAAGTCTTCCGGAACAATGATCGACATATAATAAGTATTGTCCTTCATTCCTGCTTCCGCTTCTTCAAGGGAAACGAAGTTCCACTGGAAGCCGTCGGTTACCTTCAACTCTTCTATAAGATCATTACCGGCTTGTAGTTGCTTGCCTTCATAATTAGCGCCGACATCCTGGTTGACCACAGCAACCGGAAGTTCATTCATCTTGCCATACGGATCCCAGAATGCCTTCAGGAAGAATCCGCTGTACATCACCGGAATAAATAGGATAGCAATCATTGGAATCAGCACCTTCGGATTTCTAAGGGCTGCGCCAAGATCCTTGGTAAATACGGATAATGATTTCATTCTGGTTCTCTCCTTATGAGCTTATGCTCTCTTTAAAATGCTTTGTTTGCGAAATATTACGTAACACTAAGTGACTGTTTTCCCCATTCGGTCAATTCAGGGTATAAAAAAATGCCTTGCGGCTCTTCTTCAATGCCTAATCATCTTGAGAATTGTTAAGGGAAAGCGAATCGAGTGATGCTGAGAACGCCATCCCTATCCTGAATCAACCCTTACTGTGCCAATCCTTCGGCGAGAAACAAATGAAAATACATCTTGATCTGTTCCTTGTCCAAGGGAGTATGTGTTTTATTCAGTTCAGCAGTCAATACAATATATAATCTGAACATGACTACCGAGACGATTTTGGGATCGCAAGGTTTGATTTCTCCCTGTTGGAGCGCTTGTTGCACCTCCCGTTCTAAATATTCTAAAACTACGTTCTCGATCTTCTCGAGTCCTTCTCCAGCCTGCGGCGTACCGAATTCGCGATTTTCCTGGGAAAGTTTTATGAATAGCTCCTGCTCACTTCGAAACTCAAGCAGAGCATCCAGCACACGATGCAAGTTATCAAAGAAAGGTCTGTCTCGCCTGATCTCCCGTTCAGCTATCGTCTTCATTTCCATCATCATATCGCGCAGGATCTCGTCAAACAATTGCTCTTTGTTTGTAAAAAAGGTGTAGATGGTTCCCTTACCGACATTTGCAATTTTAGCAACCTGATCCATTGTAGTTGCCTTATAGCCAAATAATGAAAAAGATTTCGCTGCGGCCTGAAGCACCTGCTGTCTTCGATCCACCACTGCCACCTGTGCACACTTCCTTTCTCCAGAAAATATCGTTCCCGCTGACTTCTGACCACTTTACTAATCCGGTCAATTGGTCATTCACTACTTTATCATGTTGTTTTCTAGTTTGCAATACTTTGGGCGAACCTTTTATTTTTTTATTTATTGCAGGGTTTTAACTTTCTATTTACGTCTTACTTGTATAATGTGAGTATAGTATAGATTTCCTAGTATAATTAGAAGAAGGAAAGCATCTCTATAGAAAAGGAAAGTAGCAGGTGAACTTATGCGAAAGAAAAGAGTACTGCTGTTTTCGGAAGGCTTCGGTACGGGCCACACAGGAGCAGCCTATGCTCTGGCCGAAGGAATAAAGCTGCTGAATCCGGATGTCCAGTGCCGAGTCATCGAGCTGGGGAAATTTCTTAACCCGACGGTCGCCCCTTGGATTCTTTCCGCTTACCGCAAAACAGTTAGCAGCCAGCCTAAGCTGGTCGGCATGATGTATAAGACACAATATCATAAATCATTGAACCCGTTGACTAAAATGGCGCTTCACCGGATTTTTTATACACATGCTTCACAGGTGATCGAACAGCTAAAGCCTGATTTGATTATCTGCACTCATCCCATTCCGGCTGCGGTCATTTCCAGACTAAAGCGTCGTGGATTAAATGTGCCTCTGTATACATTAATTACAGATTATGATGCACATGGGAGCTGGGTAAATTCCGAGGTCAATCGTTATCTCGTATCTACCCCACGCGTCAAATCCATTCTGACAGGCCGTGGGATCGCTCCAGAGCTAGTAACCGTCACTGGCATCCCAGTGCATCCAAAGTTCTGGGAACGCTCCAACAAGACGCTGCTGCGCAAGGAACTGGGATTGGCTGATATCCCAACCGTACTCATTATGGGTGGAGGCTGGGGGTTAATGTTCGGCAAAGAGATTATGCATTCCCTCACCGCCAGAATGGATGATATTCAGCTCGTGTTCTGTATGGGCAGCAATGAGAAGCTAATCGCCAAAATGAAGTCCAATCCACTGCTTAATCATCCCAATGTTAAAATTCTGGGATATAGCAGTGAAATCAATAAATTGATGGATGCCTCAGACCTGCTGATCACGAAGCCTGGAGGGATGACCTGCACAGAAGGTCAGGCCAAAGGAATTCCGATGCTTTTCTATAAAGCTATTCCAGGTCAGGAAGAGAAAAACTGCCAATATTTCGTAGAGCTTGGGCTGGCAGAGGTGCTCGACTCGGAAGTAGTGAACAAATGGTTCACTATGATGCTTCGTGAATATTCAGTTCTGGAAGAGCAACGCAGACGACGTCTCGCTCCAGATAAACATCAACCGCAAAGCTGTGCGACTACTGTTCTGAAGATGTTAGGTAACCCCGTAAGCGAGGCAACTGAAATTAGAGGCTCTAGAGCGCAAGCACGTAATGAAGAACCTGTATGTATTACACCTTAAAGAATAAGCAGGTAGTCAGGGAATTTCCCCCGGCTACCTGCTTTTTTTAATATAAATCGGATTGGTTTAAATTTCTACACTCTCACCAGCTTTAAGCGGGAAACCTTCTACTCCCTCTTGGTGCAGGCGATCGCAGAAATCAGCACCATCCTGAGCAATATCCGGAAATGTATTGTAATGTAGCGGGATCACCTTATCCGCCCGCAGCCAGCGTGCGGCCAGCAAGGCGTCATCCGGTCCCATGGTTAGCATATCACCTATAGGCAGAGCTGCCAGGGCAATCGCATTCCTTTCTCCAATGAGGCGCAGATCGTTGAATAGCGCGGTATCCCCCGCATGGAAAATCGTCTTGCCCTCAATCGTCAACAAAATCCCCGCGGGTTGTCCAGCATAAATCCAAGAGTCGCCCTCCTGAATGGATGAGGAATGAAATGCCTGCGTAAATTTCACAGTCATCCCGGCATAGGTATGACTACCACCTATATTCATGTGCTTTACTTGTGCACCCTTCATCCGGCAATATTCGGCAAGCTCAAACACCGCAAAGATCGGACAATCATTCTGCTTGGCAATTTCGACAGCATCTCCAAAATGGTCAGAGTGGCCGTGAGTAAGCAGAACGGCATCAACTGAAATATTGGCAGGTGAAATACCGGAGTTCGGATTGCCTGACAAAAAAGGGTCAATAATAACCTTTACGTTCCCCGTCTCTACCAGCAGAGCTGAATGTCCATAATAAGTGATTTTCATGGTTATCTTCCACCTCCAGATTCATATAGTTTAGTTTACCCTATATAGCACTGAGGTTCACAGATCCACCAAATTTATTTATAAAAAGTATGATTGCCAATGGTTTTAACATAAGTCTGTGTATGATGTACGGTCAGATCCTGTGCAAGTTTTAGCGACAAGAAAAAGTAAGTATTATCGGGAACTTCCTTTACTCCGGAGAGTGCAGCATTCACCGCTTTAATACTATCATCGTTAGGCTTCACACGGTTAAGACGCCCGTTAGCTACAGGGCTGAACTGGCTCTTCTGATAAATAACCTTATATATCGTGTCGGGGAAATTGGCTGACCGCAGCCTATTCAGAACAACGTTGGCAACTGCCACCTTGCCCTTGTACGGTTCACCTTCCGCCTCTGCCATTACAATTTTTTGTAGCAGAAGCAGTTCTTCTTCGGATACAGCGTAGCGCCGGGTTGCTTTACTTTGCTGCTCCTGGCTTAATAGCTCTGTCCGAGAGAAGTACAATGTTGTGAGGGGATGTTTCTGAGAAGCCGAGACTGTCTTCGCTGTCGCCTGACTACTCTTTGTTGCTGTTTCCGCCAATTGCGACGCTTTTTGCGCAGCTGGCTTGGATTGTACTACATCAGCCTTCACCCGAATAATGGAAACGTTCGATGTGTTTTTTGTGTTTTTTTGTTTTAATTTTTTTACACTAAGCCATTCCACACCCTTCGCCGGTTTCCAAGCGGAACTTAAAAGACTGAATGTGTTATTAAGCTTATTGGCTTGTGTAACTTCAGTAATGCCCCTCGTAATGCTACTCGTTATACTAGACTTCGATTCATCTTGCAGAAGAGAAAGTACGGATGCACGGCTAGTGGATTGCAACTTATCCATCTGCACCCTGTCCATCTTCCCTTCCGCAACTTGTTCGGGTTGCAATAAGCTTATGGCAGAGAAACACACTAGTATAACGCCAACGAGCAACGCAATATAGCGGTTTTGTTTAAAAATTAACATGATATTCCTCCTATTTCACGGCACATTCCTATTGTATGTAACCGAAAACGGAAGCTTTGAAAACTTTATTATCGATTTTAAACTGTAAACTTTTCAATAATTTCATACATAGGAATGGCATACATTCTGGTAGCATACAACACAAAACTATCAATCGTCCAGTCTCTCTGATAGTTTTTTAGGTTCCAATCATCATCCAATTTCAGTAAATTTTCCAGCAATTTATCATCATATGAATTTTTTCCCCGGTACTTTCGAGCCACAGTAAGATGCGGTTTATAGGCCCTGGATTCGCCTGAAAAACCTAGTGGAAACGTCGCTGAATGCACTCTGGCAGCTAATTGATTTAATGCCTCTATTTCGCCGGAAACCCCTATCCACAGGACTCTTGGGGAAGCTGTAAGACCAAATGTGTCCCATTTGTCCAAAGAGAGATTGAAGGGTCTGCCTTGCCCCGCAGTCTGCCTCAAGGATTTCACTAAATCTGGAATTTTGGCCTTTGGTGTATCTCCTAAAAATTGCAGGGTAATATGATAATCTTGCGGATTTGTCCATTTAGCAAAATCAAAATTTTCAGATAGCTTTGAACATGCCTGCGCCACTATTTCTTGCAGCTCAGAAGGTAATTTCACAGCTAAAAAAAGCCGTTCTGATTCGTTCTCTGATGCTTTAGCATCCATGGTCAATTTCACCTTCTCCAATAGATTTGGTATTCTTAACCTATAACATGATCCATATCCATTAAACCACAAAGTAGGAGGAACACATCATGACTAAGTCTATAGTATGTCTACAACCACTTACATCTCAGCAGCAGGAAAGGATCAAAGCGGCTGCCCCAGGCTATACATTTACACAAGGAGACGCAAAAAATCCGGATTTGCAGCTGCTTGCAGAAGCAGAAATTGTAATTGGCTGGGCAAAAGGTATTTCGGATACACTCCTTCGCCCCGAGTCCTCCCTTCGCTGGGTTCAGTCCTGGTCTGCTGGTATTGAGAAGCTTCCTCTCGATCGTCTTAAGCAACAAGGAATCCTGCTAACCAGTGGGAGCGGAGTTCATGCCGAACCTATTTCTGCGGTAATCTTCGGGTTCATACTTCTCTTCACCCGTAATTTGCATACAGCTGTACGCAATCAGCAGAACCGTATTTGGAAATCTGATGGCAGTGAAAGCGAGCTGTTCGGTAAAACAGCCGTAATAGCTGGAACTGGAGCGATCGGCAGTGAAACCGCCAGAATTGCTAAAGCCTTCCGGATGAAGACTATCGGTGTCAGCCGTTCCGGTAAGCCAGTCGCAGACTTTGATCAAATCTATACAACAGATCGTTTATCCGAAGCTGTAAGTCAAGGCGATTTCATCATCAATACCCTTCCTATTACCGATGAGACCAAGCATTTATTTAATGCCACCAGCTTCTCCGCGTTTAAAGAAGGCTCCTATTACATTAACATTGGCCGGGGCGCAACTACCGATACAGAGGCGCTGATCGATGCATTGAATCGCGGACAACTCCGTGGTGCTGGGTTGGATGTTTTTGAGACCGAACCCCTTCCGCAGGATCATCCGCTTTGGTCTATGGAGCAGGTTATTATCACTCCACACTCCGCTGGAATTACAGATCAATACGCTGACCGGATCGTTAATATTTTTACCGAAAATGTGAAGTCTTACTTATCATCAGGCACACCTTCTCTAAATCTTGTTGATTATGACCGGCAATATTAATAATAAGCTTTACAAAACAGGAACATCTGTTCTATAATAAGAAAATCCAAAGTTATCCATAAAGAGAGGGTTAGTGCAATGAAGGTCACGGTCACAGAATTTAACGAACAATGGAGTCTAATGTTCAACGAAGAAGCTCAGAAGATTAAAGATATCTTTGCTGATGCCCTCGTTGATATTCACCACATTGGCAGCACTTCTGTTTCCGGACTCAAAGCGAAACCAATCATAGATATAATGCCAGTAGTACGAAATATCGAAGCTGTAGATGAGTTCAACCAGCAAATGACAGCACTTGGTTATGAATGTATGGGTGAGTTCGGTATCAGTGGCAGAAGATATTTCAGAAAAGGCGGAGATAGCAGAACCCATCATGTTCATGTCTTCCAAATGGATAATAAGATAGATATCGGTCGTCATCTGGCTGTAAGAGACTACCTTCGATCACATCCGGAAGCGGTTAAACAGTACGGAGATTTAAAAGATACTCTTGCCAAACAATTTCCAGAGGATATTGGAGCTTATATAGACGGGAAAGAAGAATTTGTGGTTAATCTTGAAAAAACTGCATATGAGTGGTATTTAAATCAATAATCCTTATAAAAATAGCCCCTGCTGTTCATTTAGATCATCCTAAATGAACAGCAGGGACTACTTGTCTAAGAGCCTCTAATCCAAATCATAAATCGAGCCGACTTTCAGTCCGTACAGCTCATTATATATTTTCTCTGCAAAAGCATCAGTCATCCCTGCGATATAATCAATCACCATATGCTCCCAAGTCCAAATCGGCTTTGCCTGCTTCTGATCTTTCTCAAAGCGCTGCAGCCAATCCGATGGAATAATGGCTTTAGAGGTCTGTGGATCCAGAAATGCTCCCCATAGTCGGCGCAAAATCCACTCACTACGTTTCTGCAGCCGCTGCACACGCAAATCACGGATCATAGTGACCCATGCGAAGCTTTTCAGCACACTGACGGTCCGCAGCATATCTTCATCTTCTTTTCCTTCCTTTATAAAGGTGACCTTCTTCCAGTCTCCATCTTGGATCACTCCCAAGCTTGCGACAAAGGTACTTACCCAATAAGCCTTAACTTCACGTCGAGTGCGGGAATAGTCGTTTTCACAGGTTGGCATTTTTTCCTTCCAAACCCGAAGAAATGAACTGAGCACTTCCTCGACCTTCGCGCGAATGCCTTCCTCTTCCCAGCCCTTCCAGAAGAAATCCTCGAGCGTGGTGATTTTCTCTACGATTAACCGTTGGATATAAGAATCATGCATAAAGTGTTCATGCACTTCAATCTTTCCGGCTTTAATCCCATCCTCCAGATCATGTGCAGAATAAGCGATATCGTCACAAAGGTCCATAAGCTGAGCCTCCAACGTTTTCTTACCTGCTGGTATTCCCCACTCTTTGCGGATCTCCGAAATATATCCCCATTCGTGCAGGTACATCCCCTTCTTCAGCGAGGTGCCGGGAAAAGGATACTTATTTATGCCTAGCAGCACAGCATCCGACAGATTTAGGCCATCAATATTTTCACGCTTCTCCAGAAACATAATCAGCCGATAATTGTGGGCATTGCCTTCGAAATGCTCATAACGTTGCTTCATCTGCTCCTGGATCAGCAGCCGATCCACACCCGTTGCGCCTGATTGCAGCGCAGCTTCGTTAGTTTTCTTTTCAATAAGCTGTTCCAAAATATTATCCAGCACTTCTTCCCCTTTATGTCCAAAGGGAGGATGGCCAAAATCATGAGCGATAGCTGCGCATTCCACTACCTCTGGATCGATAACAAGACCCGGATTCTCCGCCTTAGTGGTTTCCACTTCTGGATACGATCGCAGCAGACTTTTCGCCGCCTCACGGGCAATCTGCGCAACTTCAAGTGAGTGAGTCAGACGCGTACGGTAATAATCACCCGTCCCTGCTCCGAATACTTGTGATTTACCTTGTAGCCTACGGAAAGTAGGCGAATGAATCAGGCGTGAATAATCACGCTCATAAGCAGCTCTCGACGTTTCAAGGCGGGTAATCTCCGGATATTGCCGGTGTTCTCTTTTTTCAATAAGTGTCATATTCCCACCCCTAACCAAATGTCTGTATATAGTACTTCATTATAAGGCATTTTCATAACTATTTTCACATCAAAATACAAAAGCTAATTTAATTATAAACGGGCATGTCGATAACTATGTAATCATCAGAAGCCAAAATGAATCTCATAACCTGTACATGAAGGATAGTAGAAAGAAGAAAGAGCACCAAAAAAGACTGGTTGTCTATACAAAACTTAAACTATGAATATACCGACCCCCAAAAGGAGCACTCTAAAATAAAAAAAACAGGTGAAATGATGAAAACTCGCAGCAAAATTATGATGATCACCCTTACACTCTTTTTATGCTTCACGAACTCTGCTCTAGGCAGTCCAAGCAAAAACCGCGACTACTACGAGAAAAGAGGAGACATGATTTGGGAAGTACATACTAACCAAAAAGTGATTGCATTGACGTTCGATGACGGTCCTGACCCTACTGAAACCGATCAAATCTTAAAGGTATTGAATCAATACCATGCGAAATGCACCTTTTTTGCGATAGGAAAAAGAATTGCAGCCTATCCAGAGGTAGCGAAACGAGTGATTGCTGAGGGGCATGAATTAGCTAACCATACCTACAATCACGTTTATTTTAAAAGACCTATTAATGAAGCCCAATTTGAGCAGGAGCTAAAATTGACCGAAGAAGAGATTATAAAAGTCTCCGGTAAACATAGTTCACTGTTCAGACCACCAGGCGGCATGTATGACGAGACCTTAGTAGATCTGTCTAACAATATGGGCTTGAAGCCCATATTATGGTCCTGGCATCAAGATACACGTGACTGGAATCGCCCAGGGGTATACAGCATTTCGAACAAGGTCATTCGAAATGCACGTAATGGAGACATCGTTCTGTTTCATGATCATGTGCACGGGCAGTCACAAACTAGAGAAGCGCTTAAAATTATTTTGCCCGAATTAGAAAAGAAAGGCTTTCGATTTGTCACTGTCTCTGAGTTGATCAAATTATCCAGTACACAGCAGGCTGGGAAACAACAATAGCCTAATTGCACAGGACTTCAAAATAGGGTAGTCTTGTCCTAATATGAAGTTCTGGAGGCTTTTGTGGTGTCCGATAATACATCCTATACGACAGAGGAAATTGCCCGCTTATTAAAAATATCAAAATTAAAAGTATATGATCTAATTAAAAAAGGGGAGCTCCCCTCCTACCGTGTAGGAAAACAAATGCGCGTGGATCAATCCGATTTGGAAGCTTACAAACAAAATACACGGAGTGGGGTGTCTACCGCTAACCCTACTACTATAATGGGCCAGACTCCACCAGCAATCCCCTTGGCCTTTTCCGGTACAAATCCAGCTCAAATGCCAGCACACTCTCCTCACCTTAAAGCTGTAGGACACAGCTTGGTGATTACAGGTCAGGATATGTCACTGGATATTCTAGCTACCTATTTAGAACGGGCTCTGCCTACTGAACGTCCTCTTCGTTCTTATGCCGGGAGTTTAGACAGCCTGATTGCCATGTATAAAGGGGAATCGGACATTGTCAGCACACATTTACTCGACGGGGATACTGGAGAATACAACCTACCCTATATCCGTAAAATACTCGTCGGATGTTCTTATGTTGTAGTTCGCCTGCTAACCCGAAGTGCTGGTTTATACGTACAAAAAGGGAATCCCAGAGGTATTCAGGAATGGTCTCACTTAGAGCAGGATGGACTCACGCTGATCAATAGAGAACGAGGCTCAGGTGCACGCGTATTATTGGATGAACAGCTTCGATTGCATGGCATTCCAGCAGCCAGCCTATCAGGCTATATGAACGAGGAGAACAGCCATTTGGCAGTTGCCGGTAAAGTGGCCCGGGGAGAAGCTGATGTAGCCATCGGCACCGAGAAAGCCGCCAAGATTGTCGACGGCGTTGATTTTATTCCTATGATTCAGGAGTGCTACACCTGGTGATGATAAAAAAACCGGAGCATGAGCAATGGATCGCTGCCGTGATTGATATTTTGCGTTCACCAGCCTTCCAGAGTGAGCTTGGATCCATTCACGGATATGATCTCACGGAAACTGGTACGATAATTTATGAGACTTAATGGTCGCAGACAGAAGAAGGAAGCAATCTGCAGAAGCGTTTAACTGTATTTCGTACAACTATATTACTTCGAACAACTAGCAAATTGTATATAACTGTATTTGGTACACCTATTTCTTTTGATTTACTACCTCATAGGCGTCTTTTCTAGTTTTAGTTGTATAGAATACAATTAAAACTAGAACGTTCCCTTGTGCAGACCGAATAACTGTATAGAATGCAGTTAACTCACAGACTCCATCAAAATTTAGCGGCGCTAAAAGCTGCATCAAAGTCGCCGGGTTTCCACTTGCTCAGCATCTGCTCAACCGCCCGCTTCAAACCAAAAACACCAGACAGCAACTCTCCCATAACCGGAGAATCGCTGTCTGGTGTTTTTTTTAAGAACGCCGATTCACAAACATCAGCATAGCGGCTGAAATAACAATAATTGAGCATACCCACATCCACGCGAGCGTCATATTGCCTCCATCTACCGCAACATAGATCGCTGTGGGTAAGGTTTGCGTACGGCCCGGAATATTGCCAGCTACCATGATGGTAGCACCAAACTCCCCAAGACCGCGGGCAAAGCCAAGAACATAACCGGCTGCCAGCGACCGGCCCGCAAGCGGCAGCGTGACATAGCGCAGTACCTGCAGTTCACTTGCCCCTTGTGCCCGCGCTGCATCTTCAAGATCTGCTTCTATCCCTTCGAAACCCGCCTTCACTGTGCGGTATACGAGTGGAAAAGCTACAACTACAGCAGCGATAACAGCTGCCCCCCATGTGAACAGGATCGTCTGCTCCGTCATCTGTTCATACCATCTGCCGATCCAGCTTCGTCGGCCTAAAATAACTAAAAGCACAAATCCTACGACCGTCGGCGGCAAAACGAGCGGAAGCAGCATTATAGTCTCTACCAAGCTGTGGCCGGGAAACTTCCGGCCTGCCATGGCCTTCGCAGCAGCTGTTGCCAAAATGAATACAATAATGCTGGTAATCACAGATATTTTTACGGAAAGCCATACCGGGGCGAAGAAATCAGTCCAGTTTATTTCCAACCTTATTCCACCCGCTTCTACTCGTAATTTCTATTTAAGGAAGCAGGAAGCCATAACTTACAAAGATATCATTAGCTTCCTTGCTCTGAAGGTAACTATACAACTCCTTAGCTGCCTTTTGATTCTTCGAGCTCTTCACGATGCCTGCCGGATAATTAATGGCTTTGTGTACATGTGGACCGACCGTCAAAGCGATTTTAGTTTTCTTTGAAGTAAGTGCATCTGTCTTATAGACAAAACCGGCATCGGCATTTCCTGTTTCTACATAAGAGAGAACCTGACGCACATCCTTGGCAAATACGAGTTTGCTTTGCAGCGGATCCCATACCTTTTTCGCTGTCAGCGATTGCTGCGCATATTGACCCGCCGGCACAGATTCAGGCTGTCCCACTGCGACCTTCTTAAAAGCTTTATCCGTAAGTTGAGTAATCGTAGTTAATTTAACCTTTGAATCTGAGGGTACAACTACAACCAATTGATTCTTAAGCAGAACCTTATGATCGGAGACAAGTCCACCTTCCACCAGTGCATTCATCTGTTTATCACCTGCAGAGAAGAACAGGTCCGCCGGGGCCCCTTGCTCAATCTGCTTTTGCAGAGTGCCGGATGCTGCATAATTAAAAACCAAATCAATATCGGGATGTTTCTTTTCATAAAGGAGAGCAATCTTATCCAGACTGTCTTGCAAACTAGCCGCTGCGGAAACAATAATTTCGGTCTTCTTGGTAGCTGCTTGCACCTCTACACCTGAACCTGCAGACAAATTCACAACCAGAAGGATTGCCAATATCCCCATCACGGAGAGTGCCCATTTCTTAAACATTTCCATTCCTCCCAATTTCGTATGTATATATTTAGATGCTATTCTAGCATACAGTTTTTCGTTTTTCTACAACTACAGTTGTGTTTGGATATGTTTAGTTATATATTGTTATAATTAGACAATATACAACGATGATTTTGGCTTTTTGCACACAAAAAAGATGCCTCTGACACCCCTAAATAGGGCTGCAAAGACACCTAACAAGAATGATATTAATTCTTCACGTTAAAGCCAAGTACATTCAACATAATGGATAACCCACTCCCCCAGGAACCTCACCCGGATTAATATATTCATTTTTAAGAATCAAATGAATTTTGAGAATACCTTTCTTCTATATAAAATTGAACAAAGGTCAAATTCGAGAATAATAACAACCCTATAAATTATAATTATGTTATTTAATGTATGATGATATTATAAAAAGACTCACCAAACAAGAGAAATATTCTATAATTTTTGATTTGTAACAATATATGCAAACGAATATTTCATTTGAAGGTGAGAATCCATCTTATTTATATTGTGATATCCATTTCTCCAACTGCTGCCTGAGCACTTCACGATAATATAACGGCTCTATGATTTCAGCATCCTCTTCGAATCTCTTAATCCAGCGGACAAACGCAATATCTTGTTCCAACGCGACTTTAAAATAACAACACCGAGCTTGACGGTCTACTTTATTCGGCTTATAGGGCAGATCCTCTCTCTTAAGCCCTTCCATGATTCGCTCCGAAAATTTCACTTTAAACTCTACCTGCAAACTGTCGCGGTCAAGTGACCATTTTTGCTTCATAAAAGCTTGCAAATCAAATGATTCCTTTGAGAAGCAGCGGTTTAGTGGCTTCACGTTTGAAAAATCGTTGATATGATATGTACGAATAACACCCTGATGATGGCAAAATCCAATGAGATGATAACGATTTTCCAGTGGGACTAAACAATAAGGATCGATGGTTATTTCTTTCTCCTCCACTGCATTCTCACAATAATTCGCTTGAATACTCCTCTGCTTTAATAAAGCCTCCAATATAGGTGTTAAAAAAGATTGATGCTCCATCTGTGCACCGCTTCTTTCCAACCAGCTTGTACCTGCTTCTCTTCTTGCACGTTCTATCGTTTCTTCCCGCTCCGCCTTTCGCTTGTATTCAGCTGCAACTACTTTTTCATAAGCGCCTTCAAAATCGATAGGCAGAACGGGTTTAATATCTTCCATAATATAGCGTAGTTGCGAAAACGCAGACGCCTCTTCTTCCGACCAATCCAAAGGATAAAGTGCAAAATTGCCAATAAAAGCATAGCCTTTTCCATGTCCAAGGTGGGTTATAGGAATATGCATGGCGCTAAGCGCGTCCATATCCCGGTATATCGTTCTCTCGCTGTTGCCGCAGCGTTCCGCCAATTCACGGGCTAATATCCCTGGCTTGGCTTGAACAAGTGTAATAATGCGCATCAGTCGGATTAATCGGTCTGTCATATTCAGTTCCCCTTGATTTATGGTTAAATAGACCCATTATTTTATGAAAAAAAGTAATAGTGTGATAGAACTTTTTTACTATGTTACCACATTTTATATTACAATTCTTCTGATTATTTTCCGCCGAACCCGCTGACAAAACAAATTTATGTATAGGTCTTTTTTCGTCAATATGCATCTTCTAGTTGTATGTCCTATATCAATTTCCAGTAGCAGTTTTCCCCCGCTTCTGATACTCGAATCCAATCTGTTTATACAACATTTCGGCCTCTTTAAGTAGTAAAGGATCTCCAGAACGCACGGCTAGTAATAGTAATTTATCTGCGTGACGGCAAAGCATTTCATGAGCTTGACTATGTTGTCCTTCATTTTGCAACGTAGTTGCCTCCTCAATCGTTTCAGCTGTTTTTAACAATTCCAGATGTTTCTCTACGTGAAAGCAGCAGGTTTCACTCAGAACCTGAGTATGATGGGTATATTCTAGCTCAAGAACCTTTACTGGAAGCTCTTGAACACGCTCTACGGTTGGTTTTTTATATTTCCACTGTAAGGAAAGAGCTTCATATCTACCTGCAATAGTAGTAGAGATATTGAATTCCAAAGCAATAAACTTTCGTTGCCCCGTTTTTATTTTGCCAAGCTTAAGAAGTAGCGATCTGCCTTCACCGACTTCAAACTCACACCCATACGAACGCTTAAAAGTTACATGGGGTTCAAGCCAAACCCGCAGCTCAATTTCACGCGCAACCACTTTATAACTGCTGGGTCGGCTGTGCTCTGCAGGTATGTTCCCTTTCCATTCGACAAGCAAAATAACCTTACGATTGCCGCCTGCAAAAATACGATTTTGACTCCATGTGAATACGGGATGAATACTTTCTATCATTATTTCCACCTCTTTCTTTTTTTGGGTCTTCTATTAATGTACCAATAATGGCGGACAAATCCATGTCATGGAATGTATGTTCGGTTCTATATTATCGACAAAAAAAGAGTCATTCTACATGCTTAGTAGACTGACTCTTGTAAAAACAACCCCTTTTGTCTTTTTATGACGAAAATTTTATGTTTTTTTCTCATCGACTCCCTAATTTAGTCTGCATTCGCTCTCGCTTGAAAAATAGTCCCAGTGCCCATTTGGCACACAACAGAGAAAATATAAAAAACAGTGTGGCCCAAAATATTGCGGGTATGGGGGTCATTCTTGCCAGATTACTGGCATCTCCTGCACGGGTCGGGGATACAGCAGCCGCGTATACCAGAAATAAACTTCCCATTACAGACTCCTCCAAGGTTAAAAAGGCCAATAACAAATAATAATATTTACTGGCCTTCTTCCAACCCACCAGCATTAGAATATTTAGCGCAATAAATCCGCCCAACCACATCATGCCAAAGCTTCCTCGTACGTATAGCAGGAGCATAATCAACGCCACACCCGTAGCTAAGATAAGGCCCCAATCATGGCGTCCTTTACTGTATAAATAGAAGAGCAGAAGTGCAAATAAGGAGGCTAGCAGATAACCTGAGAGGGAAACTAATATTGCCTTACCCCCTTCTTGAATAGCTGAATAGGTTACACCGCTATGATCTTCGTATAATTCAATCCTCAGCACACTACCAGACAGCAACAAGGTCATCAGCGCATGACCAAATTCATGAATCATCGTGTCTAAATTCCGAAACAAAGATGAAAATGGGATCAGTCTGGTCAAAAAAGCAGATCCGATCAGAAGCAATATTGTTTTAAGCCATTTGTTCAATCGACAGCAGCCCCTTTCGTCCAAAGTATACGATAAATAGTACCTCTTCTCAATCGAGATAATCACGGACTGATCGTGTTTAATAATGAGTAAACGAAAACCTTAAGGAGGTAAAAATTACTTTCATTATAAGCATTACCAGTCCCATGGCGTACGCTGTCAGAAGCTGTCAAGCTGTGTTAAAATAAAAGAACTACAAGCCTAAATTGGGTGGTGATTATATAGATGAAGCAACATAAATCCCGAGCATATCTACAGCTGTTATATTCGCTCCTGTTCTTGCTGACGCTTACTGTATGCCTGCCAGCTCCTGTAGCAAAAGCTAATATATTCAGTGATATCTATAATGGAGTTAAAAATTTCTCCGAGCTGCCAAACGAAGTGAATGAATTAAAGGAAGGTTTTCAGCAAACCGCTGAAGAGCTTCAGCAGGCAAAAGATAAGCTCGCGAATACCACGCAAGAGATAGAAGCTTACCGGATACAGAACGAAAACCTGCAGGAACAGAATCGCCAACTGACACAGATGGTTGATGAATTAAAAAATGACCGGACGGCACGCGAAGAATATTATCATAAAATCAAAGTGACTATTTTTACAGGGATTGGACTAATCCTAGGTTATTTTATACTGATTCGTTTCATTCGTTTCAGCATGCTTCACCGTTCGCGAAAAGGCGACCGTCTGCGTTAGTCTTACGTATTTATTGAAGATAACAGTCACAGCATGAGGGAGATGAACTATGAACATCGATATCCAAGATGAAAGCGACAGTGGGAGCGGACAAGCCGTAGCCTTCACCCTTGGAAAGAAGGAAGAGGTTCATGTCCTGCATCCACAGCAAATCATCGCTTATCAAGGTCCTTCCTCAGGACGAGCAGACAGATTTATGGATGTGAAAGGCATATACCGCAAGCGAAAGTTGATTCGTTCCGACATGGCTGGCCCGTGCCATTTCATTGCAGCCCTTCCACCAGGCTATCGCATAAAAATCCTGCAGCTCGATGGCAAAAGCGATCTGCTGTACGACTTTAAGCATCTCTTCTTCTACAGTATAGGTATTTCACTGGAGACCCGAGTGCTAAGCATGAAGAATGTGCTCGTTACACGGGATATTGTAAAGGTGAAATTTTCGGGCAATGGCATGATCGGCATACTGACGGAGGGTACGGTCTGTGAAGCTGTACTGCATCCAACCAACCCCCTTTATGTCGATGCAGGCAGCATTATTGCTTACCCTGAGAATGCCAAGCTGGAGCTTACCGTTTACGGCAATCATTTGGCTAGCCAGCATATGAGCTATCACTGGAAGATGACAGGTCACGGGCCTGTGCTGTTTCAGGCAGGACGTCAGAACCGCCGATTCGAAAGAGATAATAACGATGATGGAATTGTTAAACGATTTCTACGCGAGGTAGTCCCCTTCGGGGGTGTGTTTATTAAATAGTTGTGTTCAGAAGTAAAACCACCAGCAAAATAAAGAGCGCCTGCGTATCCTATACGCAGGCGCTCTTTGTGGTTCTATCCTTTATAAGACTGTTGTCTTAGGCGATAAAAGCATTCAACATCCAAGCATGTTTCTCAATGCTGCTTCTAATACCAATCAGCAGATCCGCAGTGGGTTGATCAGCCAGTTCTTCTGCAGTAGCAATCGCAGCTTGCAGTTCTTTAGAAACAGTTGTAAAGTCTCTAACCAGCTCCATTACCATACCCTTGGCATCTTCGCCGCCACGAGCTTCCTGTAAATCGGAAAGCTCCAGATATTGTTTCATAGAGGAGGCAGGTTGTCCACCAATAGCAAGCAGGCGCTCAGCCAAATCATCTGCATAACCAGCAGCTTCATTGTAGAGTTCTTCAAACTTCTCATGCAGCGTGAAGAATTGGGATCCGCTAACATACCAGTGATAATGATGAAGCTTTACCCCAAGCAGGAACCAGTTCGCGGTCTGGCGGTTCAAAGCAGCGTGCAGTTCAGTTTGGCTCTTTAGTTGTGTACTCATTAATAAAACCTCCTATGGTTAATTTATTATATTGTATTTAGACTCGTTCTAAATCTATATACAATTTAACACATCCTTTTGCTTTTTGCAACCACTCTGAAGATTTGCATGTTGCCGATTCTAGCATAACTTTTGTTATAACGCCTATTATCTCTGTCACACTCTGGATAACGTCCTCTTTCTAGACTTAAATCAAAGATATATTTTCCTCCGCCGTCTTCCCTTTCTGACTCCGGAAAAAAGCCCTCATCTCATCGCGTTTGCTCTTTGGACTTAAGACATATACAGTATCCCCTGGCTCAATGACGGTACTGCCATGGGGGGTGACAATGCTTTTATTCCGGATAATAGCAGTAAATAAGATATCATCTGGCAGTCCGATATCGGAGATTTTCTGCCCGGCAATGGGCATGTAAGGTTCAATTCCTATGTGGTTGAACTCGGAATCCGTCTTGCCAAGGGCGACCAGCTCCATCAGGGATGGCTGTGCTGAATCCTCTTGCCCCACCAGCTTCAACCGGGAAGCCAGCGGTGAAATGCTTGTTCCTTGAATCACTGCTGAGGTCAGCACGACGAAGAATACCACATTGAAGAACAGTCGGCCGTGGGGAAGATTAGCTAGCAACGGATAGGTTGCCAGCACAATTGGAACGGCTCCGCGCAGGCCGGCCCAAGAAATTAGTGTTTTTTCACGAATAGAGAATCTGGAAAAGAGCAAGCTTATAAACACTCCTATTGGCCTTGCCACAACCATCAGAATGACGGACAGCAATATACCTTGCCAAGCCACCTCTGCCAGCTCCTGTGGAAATACCAGTAGACCCAGCAATATAAACATAAATATTTGCATCATCCAAGCAAAGCCATGACTAAAATTCATAATGGTTCGATGATACATCAGCTCGGAATTGCCAAGGGTAAGACCCATTACATAGACAGCCAGCAAGCCGCTGCTATGAACGAGTGCAGATAAGCCGTAGGTTAGGACAGCAAATCCAATTGCCAATACCGGGTAAAGTCCCGTAGAATCCAGGTTAATTCGATTGATAAGATATACTGCGACTTTACCAAGTACAATCCCTATCACCAAACCAACTGCCATCTCCCATATAAAGGACAGCACAAGTCCCCATATCGCCATATCCGGATGCTGAATCCATTCGATCAGCGATACTGTCAAAAATACCGCCATAGGATCGTTGCTGCCTGATTCCGCTTCGAGTGTCGAGGTCAGTCGTTTGTCAATATTCTTACCGCCTAATACCGAAAAGACCGCAGCCGCATCAGTCGAACCCACGATAGCTCCGAACAGAAAACTTTCTGCCCATGACACCTCAAGAATCAGCTTAGCGAACACCCCAACGATAGCTGTCGTTAACAATACGCCTACCGTGGATAAGGATAATGCCGGCCGAATAATAGGCTTGATATCCTTAATACTAGTCTGCATCCCACCTTCGAACAAGATAACAACCAGCGCAAAAATCCCGGCCATTTGTGTTAAGGAAGCATTGTTAAAAAAGATAAATTGACTCAGTACCATCCCCGCAGCAAGGAAAAGCACTAGAGCTGGCATTCCAAATTTAGTGGAGAATTTGGTGGAAAACACACCTACAAGTAAGATAGCTGCCAGCAATAATATGATATTATCTGCAAGTTGGGTCACCGTTTATTCACTTCCCTTTCGCTTCTAGCTTAAAATATAAGCTTCCTTATTTATGTACGTTATTACCCTTATCCACCTCCTTTTGAGACATTGAATAATATAAGCAGGATTGAAGATTTCATCCGCTGGGGCTTATACTTAAAATAATTCCTTTCTACCCTACTCGTATTTACATATAAGGAGGCTGACTGTATATGCAATTGAGATTAATTAAACCTGCGGAGCTGGAGCAAGCCGCTCTTCTAGCCCATTCCATCTTTCGTAAAGCTGGCGACACTTCTATGAAAGAGCTGTTTCCGCTGATTTTTAGCCCTGGTTACACTCACTCTTATGCAGCCGTTGCCGAAGACGGTAACATCGCTGCTTTTATGGGATTAGTGCCCTCCACGATCCGCACTGGAGAAGCTCTCCTGAACGTGTTCTCCATCGGCGCGGTTTGCACAGATCCTGCTTATCGCGGACAGGGACTAGCCGGTCAGCTTCTACAGCTATGCCAGACCCATGCTGCGAATGCCGGCGCATCGCTTATCTTTGTCTCGGGTGACCGCTCGCTGTATACCCGAGCGGGATGCGTACCGTTCGGCGGTACGCAATTGGCCGAGCTGAACGCAAGCTCGGCTCACGCACTTGCTGCCGCAGCAGGGGAAGAATGGACGCTGCGGCCAATGCAGCCGGGCGACTTCTTCGCCGTCAACCGGCTGCTGAATGAACGCGAAGCCGGACAGGTGTACAGTCCGGGTGAGCTGGCGCTGCTGCTGGATGCCGAGGCTTACGCGGGTGTGCTGGGCTTGTCCCAGCGCTCACTCGTAGCCGTGCGGGACGGCAGCATCGAGGGGTTCGCCGCGATGGCTGTGCCCGCGGCGGATGTGCCGGCGCCGAGCCCAGCGACGGCGGTGGAATGGGCCGGCCAGCCGCAAGCGGTAGCGGCGTTGCTGGCCAAGGCGGCTCTGTGCGGCGGCGTTGGCACGCTGCAAGTGCCTGTGCCGTGGCAGGAGCGCAGCCTGCTCGCGCTTCTGCGGGACGCCGGCGCCTCCTTAAGCGCCGGCGCGAACAGCGGGACGGTCTGCATCGCAGACCGGGAAGCGCTTTTGCGGCAGACGGAAGTATGCCGCAAGCGTAGCCTCGACTTGTCGTCTGTGGACGACGACAAGGAGCTGATCTCGCTGCTGTTTGATCCAGCGAGCCCGCTTCGCACCTCTGATTCCTTGGGGGAATCAGAGGCAATCCCTTTACCTTATATGTCAGGCCTCCATTTTATTTAAAGCACAAAAATAACCTCAGCGGGAGAATGATCCCGCTGAGGTTATTTAGTATGCTCTATTAACAGTTATATAAATTCAAATAATTGCTTATTCTCTGGAGTACACCTGTAACTCTTGAATAGACCAATAATTCCCGGCCGCTCCATTCTGTACAATTTTGACATACCTCGTCTTCACTTTAGAAAAGGATATCTTAGTAAGCTCTTTCGTACCTTTTCCAGACGTGAGTTTTTTCCAGTTTTGAGCATCGTCAGAAATATAGACTACATAGTCTCTTGGATAATCAAACGGTGATAACGTGCTATCCAAATCTATTCTTTCAATTTCATGTGCTTCACCCAGATCAATCTGAAAATACTCACCGGAAACCTGATGTTTTCCCGTATCCCAGCGCGTGCGCCGATCCCCATCGATAGCCAGACTAGGAGCTGATGCTGCCGTATTCACATTTGAGGATACCTTCCATTTAGTACGATCCAGAGGAACCAGTCCAGTGGCTGTAATCTGAACTTTATCGGACAGTAAATTAGAGCCGGATACCCTTACCGCGTAGGTATATAACGTCCCTTCACGTAAATTATGATCCGTATATTCTGTAAGCTTCACATCGGTGGCCACCACCTTCATTTCCCCGCCGCTACCTTCAGCGCGAAGCAGCTCATAGCTTGCTCCTGGTGCCTCCAACCAATTTAATTTTACAGCTAAACCTTTTGTTGCTGCGGCTTTGAATCCTTTAGGTGCCGACGGCTTTACTTCAGAGGAAGGCTGCATAATATACTGAACAGCCTCACCTGGAGCAAGGGTCTCCGTAAAGGTTAACGTAGGAGTAGCCTTTTTACCTGTTACATAACTTCTTGCTTTTTCATACGTATCCCCGTTTCCAAAACGTTCCCCTTCATACACCCCGTTTTTCGGCATAGTCACATTTACACTCACAGTTTGTGGAGTAGATTCAAAGTTAACGAAATTAACCAGCACCTTATTTGAGGTCGCTCCGCTTCCCGCAAGAGGCTTCAATGTAGAAGTATCCACGGCCCGAACATATACCAGCTTGTCGGCTAACACATCTTTGTTGGCAATTTGATAAGTTAGCGGAGCTCCATGTGTAGCATAGGCAAGACTGAGCCTTCTCATGATGCTGACACGTGAATCCTCATTTTCTTTTGTATAATAAATCTCTGTGGTCGCCGGATCATGCTCTTCTAAATTAAACCCGTATTTGAATAAACTGAAATCCTTAAAAAAAGCAGCATGCTGCACAAACATATCCGCATAACCAATATGTGCACGCATGATCCGGTCGAATACAGCCGCTGTCCGCTCCGTTGCCCCGTATTGATAGGCATCCACATGACTGTCCGAGGTACCAAATTCAGTGGTCAGCATTTTTTTGCCGAGTCCATTGTCTGCACCAGTGAAGGTCTTCAAATTCTCAGTAAAGCTTCCTCCATTACTAAAAATATAAGAGTCGCCGTAGGAATGTCCATTGGTCAAATCCGTAACCTTCTCCAGCTCCATACGTTGCTCTGGATCACGTTCCCAGCCATCCGGATCTCCACATTCCTTCCCAGTTCCCTTCTGATTACCGCAAGAATCCTCACTGTAGCTCGGCCAATATGCCCAGCCCGGAGCAACAGTTTGTAAATGGGGCGCGATTTGCTTGCCCTTTTTATTCAGCCAGTCCGCAATCGCCAGGTTCACTGCCTTAGAACGATTGAATAATCCCGGCTCATTATCTACCTCATAATATTGAAAATAGGGGCTATATTGCTCAAAATAATCTGTCAGCTTTTTCTCCGCGTCAGCAGGCAACGATCCATCTGCCTTAAGCTTAATATCACCAGTATGCAAATACAAAGCAACCGCCTGCATGTTGTAATCCTGCAATACCTTGTAATATTCCATCATATCCGAGCAGGATCTCCCGACATCACTGGCACAGCTAGTACGCATCACATTCCCGCTATAAGCCATCCCTAGCCATTTGATAACATAAGGCAAGTGCGTAACTGCACCTTCATCGAAATAAAATTGTTTATTATTCACTACTGTTCCCGTCAGTGTATAGCTGCCATGGATAGGCTCAGAAATTGGAGCGTTAAGAGATTCTAAACGGAGATTATCCCAAGTCCACCAGGAATATTCGTCTTCTTTGTCACTGCAATATAAACAGCGAACCGTTTGCAGCTTCAATTCATTCGTTCCTATCTTCAATTGCTCCTTGGGAATATATAATTCATAGGTCTTTTGAAAGTTATATTCGCTTTCTGTGCCAGCAACGCCCGCAATTTGAATGATCCCCGACAATTGATGATTGGAGAACACACTCATTTGCGGCACGGATTTATAAGCATCCAGAATACCTACGCTAAATAAGACCCCATTCTCCGGGATCTTATTTAGCTGATAGGTGATCGTTAATTCCGGCTGGGTCTTTCCATTCAAGCCTGCAGGCAAGCTCTGAAGAGCCGATGATTTGAGCACCGAAGAAGTAACATTAAATTCCTTCTTGCTGCCAGAAGTGCCACTCGCAGCGAATTCAGCTGCTGAGCCATCATGTTGTCCCAGATTCCAGATCACAGTACCATCCGGTATTTCTGCTGCAGCATCAGTTCCTGCAGATAGTCTCGGTATATTGGCACCTACCTTATAATCGTTTGTCCTATTCGTTCCGAAGACAGAGACAGACAACAGAAACAAGACGGTTAATGCGGCGAATTTTAGTAATAACAGTAATGGTTTGTTTGCAGATATCTTATTTTTTCTATTAGATATTCTCCTCGTTATTCCCATCCATAGGTCCTCTCTTTCTTCCGGAATGTCTTACCCTATCATTTCATTAGATTAAGGAAGGAACAATGCCCCTTGTGGAATTACCTGCTGCTTCTGGCGGGAACTCTCCCATAGCAAACGAAGATTGGCATCTCCTTCATTCTCATAATATTCAATTTGGATATCATAAAGCGTTCCGGCTGTGAGCGGGATACTTCCTTTATGAAGGGTTGCACTTTGATTTTTCCAATTGTCGATGATCAGCTTTCCGTCAATCCAGACACGGACTCCATCATCAGAGGATGCCGAAATCGTATATTTTTCACTGAATTTGGGTTTGAGTTTCCCTTTCCAGCGTACAGAAAAGTGATCTTCATTTATCTCTGAGGCAGGAGACCCGCCATGCCAATTAAAATCAATCTTACGGTCATTGCGGATAAGTACCGCTTCTCCCTCTAAATCAGTATTGTTATAGTATTCTCCAGTTAAACCCGTTAGGGTTATCGGAGTTACGGGTGCTATCGAAGGACCTCCTGTTGTGAGAACATAGTCCTCTCTTGATACTATAAACGAGTCTTTCATAAAGCTTTTAATTGACTGTAGCGTATTATTTTCTGTCAGTAATTTTCCCCAGGTCATCATATAGACCCATTTATTTTGTTTCTCAGTTAATACATCCGGGTTCGGCAGTTGCCCACTCTCCCCGATTCCGATAGGTTTACCCTCGGCCAATGCGAGCAGATCCTCATAGTAGGACTGTTTATAATCGTTATTGTAGATATCCGCAGCCAGAACATCGAGTTTATCCCCACCGGGATAATATGCAGCATATGGATCTGACCATTCATTCGGCGCATTCGGATTCCACACCCACAGTAGATTATTTAGCTTGTGTGTGTTTACAAAACGATCATAGACAATACTCCACAGCTCTGAAAAATTGTCCTTTTTCCCCCACCAAAACCAACCACCATTCATTTCATGGTAAGGTCGCCATAAGACCGGAACTCCGGCATCACGCAGCTGACCCAAATATCCAGCAACCTCGTCTAGATCTGAGATTAGCTTCTTATACTGAGCTGTCCCAGGTGTAACATAAGCATTAAATTTCTCTTGACTGAGACTTCTGTTTACATTGGACCACTCTGGAGAGGTTCCCGGTAAACTCTGATGGAAGGTCATGGCTACAATGCCACCCTCTTGATGCCATTCAATTGCACTGTCTATAACAGCTTGCCGCTGTTCTGCGATCGTCTCTTCGGATTGATTATTAATCGCCCCTAATTCATAACCATGTAGAACAGCATTTTGTCCCGAAGTATTCTTCAGCTTATGAACCAGTTCATCTGGACTTTCTAGATAATCATGCTGGCCGGACAAGATCCCTTTGCCACGTAGATTTACCAAATTACTCAGCAGTTGCTTGGCTTCTTCAGAAGCCGAAGGATTGCTTGGTATAGCCGGAGGTAGAGAGGAAGAAACACTCATAGCCTTCGGAAGACTTTTAACCTCTCCCCAAGGCAGCAAGGAAAAAATAATAAACACCGGTAACATAGTAAACAACAATCTGTTTTTCTTATAATATTTACGCAAATAAATCCTCCTTTCGGTAGCTGTACTGCCTCCACAGGTGTTAAAAACATACCTGTTATCGGACAATCGTCTTCTGACCTAATGAGGACTATAGCTTAGTAGCTCTGCAATAACGCAGAGCCACTAAGGATCGACCTTTAATTTTCATCAATCAGGAGACATCCGGAAGAAAAAGTGCACTTGCTGGAACTGTCTCTTTAGCTTGACTAGCACTTTCCCACATCAAGCGGACTCTCGCATCGCCTTCATTCTCGTAATACTCCACCTTGATATCATATAGCTGGCCAGCCTTCAGCGTTATAGTGCCCTTACGCTCAGTACCACTTTGCTTAGTCCAACTATCAATCACGGATTCCCCATTCACCCAGACACGGATACCATCATCTGAGGTAGTGTAAAATGTATATTGCTCATTATATAATGGCTTGATTTTACCGCTCCAACGTATGGAGAACCGATCAATCCCGAGGGCGGCATCCGGCGAGCCTTGCCGCCAATTGAAATCGATTATTGCATCAGTTCTGTTAAGAGCTGCTGCTCCCGACAACTGCATGTTGTTGTAATACTCTCCTGCAAGCCCCTTCGCGAGAGGAATTGCTGCCTCCCCCTCTTCTTCGGAAGGTGCCGGCGCTGGTGCGGCGCTAGGTGTCGGTGCCAGACCAGTATTTAATTTATCTCTGGTCAGGGTATAGTTGCTATTCATAAATGTTTTGATTGTGTCTGCACTGTTATTCTCGTAAAGCATTTTTCCCCAGCTCATCATATACGTCCATTTATTTTGCGATTGCTGAAGCTTCTCCAGATTAGGCATTTCACCATTTTCCCCGATCGCAATCGGTTTGCCTGCGGCTAGACTCAATAAGCTGTCATAGTATTTTTGCTGGTAATCATTTTCGTATATATCTGCTGCCAGAATATCTACTTTATCAGCACCTGGATAAGTTAGCGCATAAGGATCTGACCAAACATTGGGAGCATTCGGACTCCATACCCATAACAAATTATTTAATTTATGAACGTTAACAAAACGGTCATACATAATATTCCATAGTTTAGAAAAGTTATTTTTCTTCCCCCACCAGAACCAGTTCCCGTTCATTTCATGATAGGGTCTCCAAAGCACCGGAACGTTGGCATCGCGCAAGCTTTTTAAAGAGACGGCCACCTTATCAAGCTCAGCGATCAGATTGTTATATTGCTTGGTACCCGGTGTAACGTAACTATCGAACTCACTCTGGCTAAGTGTTTTTTTCACATTATCCCAGTCATAAGAGGTGCCCGGCAGGTTAGCATGAAAAGTCATAGCTACGATCCCGCCCGCTTTATTCCAGTTGATGGCGCTGTTCACCACACTTTGACGTTGCCAAGCCATCGTTGCTTCGGACTGGCCACTGATCGCACCCATTTCATAACCGTGAAGAGCCGCATATTGTCCGCTGGTTCCCTTCAGCATATTGTTAATTTCATCTGGACTTTCTAAATAGTCATGTTGACCGGCAATAATACCTTTTCCTGAGATCGAGTAAAAATAGTTAAGCAGCTTTACGGCTTCAGGTGAGGCACCTGGGGTAACTGGCGTTCCAGAATTTGAAGCAGCTATGACAACAGACGGCGAAATTCCAACAGCAAGCGGAAGTGCAGTCAGAAACAGGACGAGTGACAGAAATGCACCAAACAATCGATACGTACGGTAAGCTTTCAAAATAATCTCCCTTTCGGTAGCCAGGCTGCCACTCTTTCGAAGGCCCTATAGCTTTGCGTCCCTACCTTTCGATAGGTTTGCCTTTTCAATTTAAGAGAAATAATCTCTCTTACCGTAAGTATCGACGACAATTAATGATATATTAAGTGTTTTTATGACTTTTTTTGATAATTGAGTCAATTTACCTGTTTCAAGAAATTTTGAATTGGTTAAATAGATAGGTTAGACCTATGAAATGAATTGTTGTAGTTCTATATCATTCCAGTCTAAAGTAATACGTATGTTATCTTCTTCTACTAATTCAGACCCCGTCTGTACCTCTATAAACTCAACATCCGTCAAAGCAAGGATCGCGTGCTTCGTTCCTTCCGGTATACGTACCACGTCCCCAGCCTTCACATTATGTTTTTTCTCATTCAGCACAATACTTGCTTCGCCGCTGACGATTGTCCAAATTTCACTACGCTTGCGATGTAATTGATAGCTGATATTATTCCCCTCGGATATAAAAATCCGTTTGGTCAGCACTTCATTGCCTTCATCATATTTCACATAATCAATAACTTTGTAATGACCCCAACGGCGTTCCTCGTACATCGGTCTTTGTTCAAAGGTCTTCAGCACTTCTTTAATCCGTGGGCTCTCAGCTTTATGGGTAACTAGAATCCCATCCGGGCTAGCCGCAATGATCAGATCCTTCGCACCAATTACCGTAATCGGAATGTCCAGCTCATTAATCAAGCAAGTCCCCTCAGAATCCGCCGTCACAAAACCTTTTCCTACATGCTTGCTGCTCATTTCCTCTGTCAGCGTATTCCACGTTCCAAGATCCTTCCAGAATCCATCATACGGCTGCACCACAATATGTTCTTCTTTCTCCACCACTTCATAATCAAAACTGATGGAAGACAATAGCTTATACTGCTTCTGCAATTCTTCATATCCTAAAGGCAACCCTTTACGCTGCAAAATATCTAACAAGTACCCTAAGCGGAAGGCAAACACTCCGCAATTCCACAAGGCATTTTGCTCGATGAGCTGTTCTGCTTGTATGCGGTCAGGTTTCTCTTGAAAGTGACTCACCTTCATAAAACCATTTTCCCCCGCCTCTTCGGTGGTAGGAATAATATATCCGTATTTCTCTGAGGCATGTTCAGGAACAACACCCATTAGAGCCAGATTTGCTCCACTTTCCAGCATGGTCCCCTCAAGCATAGCTATGGTATCGAAAAAAGATGCTTCTACATAAGGGTCAACAGGCAATATTGCTACCGTCTCCGCTGGAGAAACACCTGCCACTGAATAAAGATAGGTAGCTGTTAAGGCGATAGCCGGAAAAGTATCCCGACGCTCCGGTTCAACGATAATCGGCACATGACTTCCCAGTTGGCTTTGTATCATTTCTACTTGGCCACGGCCGGTGGCCAGATAAGATGATTCTGCCATCCCTGCTTCCTCCAGCTGTCTCCAGACACGTTGTACCATGGATTCTGGTTCACCTTGAGGGCTTTCAAGTACCTTTAGAAATTGCTTTGAACGTGAGTCGTTGGACAACGGCCATAACCGTTTACCTGAACCGCCTGATAGAAGTACCATTTTCATAGAATGAACCCTCCTTGAATTATGGAAATCGAGCATATTTGAATTGTTATCAAAACGTCAGCTTCCACTTAGCCTTATTTCGAGCGGATGCACTAAAAAAATTTGTTAGGTAGAAACCACTCCAAGGGATTTTGGACTTCCGATCGCTGTTATCCTCAGATTTCCTGATTGAACCGCTTCTCGCGGTAGAAATCCGAGGATAGCATATGCTTTTGAAGCTAGCTTTCCTACGGAAATCTTTCGGGCGAACACTCCGTTTCTACAATTCCAAATTCCCTTTCCGTTCTTAACCTAACCAACTTCTTCTTAATACTTGATCCGTGCGTACCGGGCTGTACCAGCCGGAAGCAAGCACGTTTTTCTAAAGATTTGCTTCTGCTCCGGGGGAGGCAGCTGCAACTGCAAGAACAACTGCAAGAACAACTGCAACTACAAGAGCAAGACTAGTTGCCACCACAGAGACAGAGACAATGACAACTACAAATGCTACTGCGGTATATAATCAGAGTACCTAACTTTATAAATTGCTTAGAAACTTAAGATAAGGGAACGGAGTGACGGAGGGGAATTTTGGAACTGTAAGAGCGATAGCGTCCGCCTTTGTCTGCGGATTTCTACCGCTATCAGCGGTTAAAATCAGGAAATCTGCAGACAACAGCGGCTGGAAGTCCAAACATTCTCTGGAGTCACGGCTCATCCCTAAATAGAAAAAACACATGTTCAATCAATATAACTTAGATTAAACCGCTCCAGCTACACTAGCAGAATAACCGCTCAATCCACCCATCTGCGGGCGACCGACAGAATGATAAACGAGGCCGGTACCCTCGATTTGCTCCTTGGAATACACGTTGCGTCCATCAATCAGCACCCCATTGCGCATGCTTTTCGCCAGCTGATGCAGATCAATGTCCTTCAGTAGGCTCCAATCGGTCAAGAGGCATACGGCATCGCTGCCCTCAGCCGCCTCCTCTGGCAGATTGCACCAGCGAAGCTGCGGATGATCGTATTGCTGCCTGAAATTTGTAGCTGCGATTGGATCATATAGTTTGACTGTTGCCCCTTCAGCCACCAGTGCCTCAACAATCTCTCTGGCTGGAGCTTCGCGGACATCATCAGTGTTAGGCTTAAAAGCAAGCCCCCATATCCCAATTGTCGAACCGCGCAGGCTGCCAAGTGATTCATGCAGCTTGGAGATGATCATAAACCGTTGTCCCTTGTTCACTTCGACTACAGATTTCAATAATTTGAATTCGTAATCGACGTTGCCCGCAATTTGAATGAGCGCATTAGTGTCTTTCGGGAAACAGGAGCCTCCATAACCGATACCAGCCTGCAGGAAGGATGACCCGATTCTTTGGTCCATACCCATTCCTTGTGCTACCTCGGTTACATCAGCTCCCACTTTTTCACAAATATTGGCGATCTCATTAATAAAGGAAATCTTCGTGGCCAAAAATGCATTCGAAGCATATTTGATCATTTCAGCACTGCGTATATCTGTTACAAATACATTTTCTGTGAAACCCTTATGAAGCTCGCGCATCGTTGGTTCCAGCTCTGGATTATCAAGGCCAATGATAATTCTATCAGGATGGAGGGTATCGCGAATCGCTGACCCTTCACGTAAAAACTCAGGTGCAGACACGATATCAAAAGAATGTTGGGTATACTTAGAGATCATTTGAGAGATTTTTTCATTTGTTCCTACTGGAACTGTAGATTTAGTCATTATAATTTTGTGCCCTTCCATCGCTTTGGCGATTTCAGCGGCTGCACCCTCAATGTAGGTTAAGTCTGCTTCACCGTTAGGCAATGATGGCGTACCTACAGCAAGAATGATAATATCTGAACGGCGCACCGACGCTTGAAGATCTGCAGAAAAAGATAACCGTTCCTCACGAAGATTAAGTTCAATCAGTTCCTCGATTCCCGGCTCATAGATGGGCGATTCCATCTGTTTCAGCTTTTTAATCTTTTCCTCGTCCTTATCCACACAGATGACATGATGTCCGCCCAGTGCAAAGCACACGCCAGATACAAGACCCACATACCCAGTACCGATTACTGTCAGCTTCATATAATCATCCTCCTTTTAGAAAATTGACGTACGCCTGCTCAACATACTGCTTGAACTTAACCATAAACGCCTGCTCATCGAATTTACGTGCGTGCTCCATAATTTGATCGATATCCCAAGCGTAGGACTCTACCTCATAAATAGCATTAAGTAGATCCTCCACTTCTTGATGCTGAAAGAACACACCATTTACATAAGGAATAATAGTATCTAGTGCCCCACCTGCTTGATAAGCAATTACCGGTCTTCCTGCAGCGTTCGCTTCCAGCGGTGTAATTCCAAAGTCCTCTTCTCCTGGAAAAATAAATGCTCTACACTGTGCCATCATTCCAGTTACTTGTTCATCTTCTAGCCGGCCCAGAAACGATACATTATCCTTAGCCATGCCTTCGAGACGCTTGCGATCCGGTCCATCCCCTACGATATAAAGCTTAAGACCGTTACGATTGAAAGCCTCTACTGCCAGATCAATCCGCTTGTAGGAAACAAGCCGGGAGACAATTAAATAGTAGTCACCAATGGTAGAAGAGCTTGTAAACCGGGCTGTATTAATCGGTGGAAATATGACATCTGCATCCCGGTGATAATAATTCTGAATTCTCGTCTTCACTACTGAAGAATTGGCTACGAACTGATTCACATTTTTGGAAGTCCGTTGGTCCCACGTTTTGAGCTGCTGCATGTATACCTTAAGCATTTTTTTGAACAGCCCGGAATTCGACTGACGTTCCATGTAGGTGTCATAATCCCATGCGAAGCGCATAGGCGTATGGCAGTAACAAAGATGAAACGTATGTTTAGGAACTTGAATACTTTTCATAAAAGCACTGCTGGAACTCAGGACGATATCGAAACCGCGAAAGTCCAAATCACGGATGGCCATTGGATAAAGTGGCAGCACCCCTTTAAAATTGGTCTTTACCCCCGGAATCTTTTGCAGCCAGGAGGCACGGATATCCGCATCTTTGAGATTGTCAGTAAGGCGGCTTCCGTTAAAAACCGTTGTGTAGATTGGAGCCTCGGGATACATGTGATGAAAGACTTCCACCACTCTTTCCGCGCCGCCCATTTGGATTAAGTAATCGTGCGCTATCGCAATTTTCATGTGAATCATCCTCAAAGTTTTATGGAGCATCATCTTCAGAATTACCGCGTCATCTCATCTGTCAGGTGCCCGCCAACAAACCTTTATAGTAGTCAACGATGTCCTTGACCGTATTCTCGATAACAAAATGCTCTTTCACTCGTTTCATCCCATTGTCCGCCATCCGCCGTCTTTCCTCTGGGTGATCCAGCATCCATTTAATGGAGTCTGCCAGTATCGCCGCGTCACCAGGCTCTATCAGTAGCCCTGTCTCACCTTGAACTACAATTTCTACCGGCCCGCCTTCATTGGAGGCGATCACCGGCAATCCCGCTGCCATTCCTTCAACGATAACTTGGCCAAAAGGCTCAGGAGTTACCGAAGTGTGAATCAGTAAATCAGCAGTATTCATAAGGCCTTGGATATCATCCACATGCCCTAGCATGCTTACATTAGTAAGCTCGTCGTTTTTTATCTTTTGCAGCAATTCCTGCTTATAGGCCTCTTCTCCAAACAGAGCGTCTCCGGCCAGCCAGAATTTCACACGAGGTTCATTCTTAAAGCTTTTTGCGGCTTCCAGCACAATATGCTGACCTTTCCAATGCGCCAATCGACCAACTAGCAGTACGTTAAAATCCTTCTGGTCCCGCATACCGATTCCATTACCAATCGCTTTAGCAAAAGCGGAGTATACGACCAGCGTTTTTTTGGAACGCGGCAGCTCCAAAGCATTCAGCGTAGAATGTGAATTTGCGATGACTCCATTGGGGAGCAGACGCGACAGCAAACGAATTCCTTTGGCAACGATTGGCTTTAAATAAGGAGCTCCAATATGATCCCGGATGTGCCAGATCAATGGAACGCCCGCTATTTTTGCAGCGATGGCTCCGTATAATGCAGATTTCAGGGAATTGGTGTGCACGCAATCTACCTTCTCCGCTTTTAAAAGCGGCGCAAGCTTGCGGCCATAAGCCAACAGCTTGAAGGCTGCAGCAGGTGCTCCCAAGTTGACTGCATTTCTACCACGACTTCTGATGCTCTCATCCAGCGGAATAATACGGACATCCATCCCTTTTTCTCGTAGCCGTTCAGCCAGGGCACCATCCTCAGCCAGGATTACCAGGGGATCGATCTGTTCTCCAATATGGGTAAGGATGTTAAACAGGGCAACTTCTCCACCACTCCATTTAGCAGTGTGATCTATATAGGCCACTCTAAGCATTACGTGGTCACCTCCTCTCCTAAAGCTTGTAGGAACACGGATTCTACTTGATCCGTAACATGCTCCCAGGTATATCTCTCCAGTACATGCTCCCTACATTCATCCCGGCTCGGAAGCAGTTTTCGATTGCTAAGCATATGGATCATGCCTTCAGCCATGTGATCGCTACTTGAACTCTTAAATAGCAGCTCCGGCCGGAAGCCTTGCAAAATTTCCTTATTGCCGCCAATCGGTGTAGCCATCACTGGCAATCCTGAAGATAAGGCTTCAACGGTAATCAAACCAAAGCCCTCCAATGCCTGTGAGGGAACCACGAACATGTCCGCTGCCTGATAATAAGAGGCCAGTTCATGATCAGGAATGTAGCCTAGCAGCCTTACCTTGTTGCTTAAGCCATAGTCGGCGATCTTTTCTTCCAGTTCCCCCCGCAACGGCCCTTTACCACCAATCAGCAGAATTGCATTCGGGAATCGCTCCGCAACTTGCTTCCAGGCTTCAAGCAGCTGGAGTAGTCCCATCCGATTGACCAACCGCCGGACAGTCAGCACGGTTGTTGCTCCCTCAGGTAAATTCAAGGTTCGGCGAATCGCCAATCGATTCGTAGCGGGGATAAAACGTTCCACATTAGCTGCGCCTGGAATCACAATAATTTTGTGTAGTGGCACTCCGTGCAGCTTATGGAGAATATCGCGGAACGTCTCACTAAGCACGATGAACTTATCCGCAAGCTTATAGGCTCTATGTTCAATGGATTTGGCGATGGTTGTTTTGACCCGGTGCTTAATGCCTTGGCCTTCGATTTTCATTTCTTCATTCCATGGGCCATGAAAAGTCATCACTACAGGAATCCCACGTTTCTTTGCTTCCAGGGCTGGACCAATACCATAAGGAGCAAAGTGAGTGTATAAAATATCTATACGGCCACTGCCCTCTTCCATCAGATCGGCCGCCTTACGCTGGAAAGCATCCTTACGTTTCCAGATCCCATCTTTTGGATCTCCGGCATTGTGAATAATCAATTCCTCAGGGGTAGCAGGCGTCTCTTGACTGCAAATCAGCGCATGCACCCGATTACGTGAGGAGAGTTGCTCGCAAACGGATTTGAAATACGTGTTAAGCCCACCCGGCTGTAGCGACGGCCAGCTAAGGCCTGTCGTCATAATGTTCAATCCGTCACTGTACGGCATAGCTTCTCTCTCCTTTATTCTCCTTCTCGGTCTGACTCGTCTTCGCATTGTGCTGAGTCAGCTTTCCCGATCTAATTAATTCATAATGCTTGAAGCCGACCATGAATTCATACATGACCCAGAATACGGATACTCCGAAACCTGACATTCCCTTCTTGAACAACCCGTGTAAGAAATACTTTTGCAGGAAACGGGCTGGTGGTCTTAACAGCAGATGACTGACCCGAAATCGTTTGCCCTTGGCATACGCACTTTCAGCTTCCAAGTCAGTGTACTTATTGAAACGTGCCACATGATCGTTAATACTGCGGTAACCATAATGCCAGAGGGTTCCTGTCAAACGTATGGTTCGCTCTTCAGAGACCTCGGGCATCTCGTGCACCAAGCTATTTCGAATGCCATACGCTTTGCGGTTGTAAAGGCGCACTAGATATTCGCCACGATCCAGCCATCTGCCCATAAAATCACCGATCCGGTAGATAGAATAGGCAACCGATTGATCCATAAGCCCCGGTTTCAGTTCAAGAATACTCGCGGCCAACTCGTCGCTGACCACTTCGTCAGTATCAATAAGGAAGACCCAATCATGAACCGCGCGTTCTACTCCGAACTCCCTCTGTTTCGCATATCCGGGCCAAGGGTTGACGTATACACGACAATTCAAGCTTTCAGAAAGCTGTACTGTCCCGTCTTTGCTGCCTCCGTCAATCACAACCACCTCGTCGGCGAATAACCTGCAGGATTGTATGGCCTTAGATATTCGAACTTCGTCATCCTGAGCGATGATGACAGCCGATATTGGATAATTGCCTTGGCCGCCTACCACGCTTTTTACTGAATCCATGAAGGTTTCCTCCTTTATCTTTCGCATTATCCATTCATATCCATAGGTTTCTTGCGAATGTAAGAATTCATCGTCGTCTTCATCCACTGAATGTCCTCCCGGGTAATGAGCAGCCGCGGAAGTTTAACTTTTAAGGTGTACTTTATATTGAGAACAATGAAGAAAAATCGCAGGATTGCTGATGACAACATCGCTATTCCTGCTCCGAGTAAGCCAAATTTAGGGATGAGCAGGAACAACATTGGGATAACCAAAAGTAAGCCGAAACCTTGAAGCATCGAAACCACTTTTGGCTTGCCTAACGCCATAAAGGCCTGCGCCAGAATGATCGTCCCTCCGCTAATGGTCACTTCAAGGAGCAATAAGCGAAACACGGTTAATGCCGCATTGAAGTCTTTGCCGTACATCAACGGAATTACTAAAGGGGCTAAGAGCATCAGGAATACTCCGCCAAGCATGGTGAAGGTCGTACTTATTCGGAAGGCTTTGAATGTTAACTCAACTGCCTGTTCTTTGGACAGCTCAGAAGCCTTAGGAAACAACACGATCGTAATTGAGCTTGAGAAAAAATTAACCATTCGTGATAGACTCACAGCCACTACATACAGCCCCAAATCAGCAGGTCTTAACAAACCGGCAATTACGATCTGATCGATATAGGTAGAGAAATTGCCAAGCAAGTCATTGCCGTAGGAACCAAGTCCGTAAGTAAACAATCTTTTTAAATTCTGATAGGCCCCTCTCATCTTCACCTTATAGGTACGAAGCAAGGAAATCGTCATTCCGATAAACAGCGGCGCTCCCGGAAGAAGATAGGCAACTGCAGTTGTAAATGGATTCATCTGATCCAGCGCGATCAATATCCCGATCATCGTCAGTGTAAGCAACGGCACTAGATAGCGAATCCAATTAAACCTCTTGTATTCGCCTCTGAATTGAAAAGCTGCATTGTTAATTTGAGAGATCACTATAATCGGACACAGAATCATAGACCACTGAGCAAAGGTCACGACCTCCGGACTGAAGGATTTCAGCCAATAAGGCAAGACCACGATACCTATAATCATCGCTATGACTCCAAAAATGGTACCGAGCAGCAATGCCATACGATAAAGCACTCCGGCATCCTCCGGATTTTTCTTAGCGTTATAGATGAGAGCTGAAGGAATGCCAAAGCTCATGCTAAACGCCAGAAACTGTGACCAGTTAATCATTGCCGTCTGTTCCCCACGACCTGTCGGTCCAAGATAACGTGCGGTCAGTACACCAGTTAACATGTTAATCAATAGGATCATGACACTGACAAACATAGTTTTTACGGCTGCCGAGCTGTTGTCCTTGCTCTTGGCGAACAGTCTAAAAGATGACCAGATTGTTCTAGCGGGGAGAGATTTTGCATTCAACTGCTGCATACGGTGTTCCCTTCCTTCTACTTTGAGTAATCTCCCTTGCGCTGAGGCCAAGACCGATCAGCATCCAGATTAAGTATCCCTTGAGTCCGGGAAACCCATTATCTGAAACTAGACTGACAATCGCACCGGTCCAAGTAGCTAACGCAAGTCGGGCGTAGGGCTGCAATTGGTCCCTGCTGATTACTCTAGCGAATATCTGTTTGACAACTGCGCCTAAAGCTCCGAAGAAGAAAACAGCACCCAGAACACCAAAGGTAAGCAGTAAAGCGATAACTCCGTTATCCATAATTCCGTACTCTCCAAGCTCGCCGTCATTACCAAGCTTAGTCCCTTGGCCTACACTACCAATTCCCTGACCTACTGGATTGGCGGCAACCATCGGCAGCATGTTTTGCCATAAGCTTAGCCGTTCATTATAAGAGTGATCTTCTTGAACAGAAGAAAGTGTCTCTACCCGAGCAACCAGTCCTTCGGCACCAGGCAATTTCGGCACAACCCAGAACAACGCAGCAGCCACAAAAACTAATTGGATCAAGGTTTTCCACTTTCCCTTAGAAGGAGAGGTTCCAATGTACATGAGCAGCATCACCAGGAGTATCAGCCATGCCGCACGTACCAAAGTAGTCAGCAGGCAGATTACAACTAGCAGAACGCCGATCCAGCGCAATGTTCCCCGCCATTTTTTCTCCAGTATCATCGGAACTAAAGCAAACGCTAAGAATGTTGCAGCCGGTCCGGGCGAATTCAGCGTAGAGAACACTCGGATTTCCAATGGATACGGATTTCCGATGGACATCATATCCGCATGTTTCATCCAGAACACATCCCAAGGTGGCACCGTCAAATACTGAACAATCCCGTAAATGGCTACTAGGACTGCAATATTGGCAAAAGCGGTAAGCAACCGATCGATATCCTTCGGCTTGAACTTCGTGACGGCAAAGTACGGCAATAACAGCAGTGGCACAATATAATTCGCTAAGTCATAAACTGAACCCATGCCATTCTTAGCCAGACCGATTAAAGCACCATAACCCAGCGCAACTGCGAACATTAACATGATCCGCGTGGAGGCTTTTTGAATATTATGAATCTCCTTCAGCAGCGGAATGATCAAGGTTACACCGGTTAACAAGGGAGCTAAGCTCAGCAAGGATACAGAGTGATACACTCCTTCTGACCAGTCAGCAATGCGGCGCAGCTCTGGAGCTACGGCCCAGATTAGCAAGGTATAAGCAACCAGCATTTTCGGTCTAAGTATAGCTAACAAGAAAGCTGGGAATAGGATGGCTGAGAGAATGGCTCCCTGCAGACTGTTCGATGAACTCAGCATCGCACTGGAGAAGCCGATGATCAGCGGAAGAGAGACACCTACAGCAGCAGTCCCCCCTATTAATCCAACTGTCTTGATGAACCTAAGTGATGGGGGCGTAAATACACTCATTCCAAGCCTCCTTCCTTCACCTTATCCCGCTTACGCAGTTCCTTAAGTAATAAAAGTAGAAATTGTGCATCGTCCACAAGATATCTTTTCCAGAGCCGGCCCGGCTCCTGGCTAAGCCGCCAGAACCATTCGAACCCTGTTTTTTGCATGAAGCTAGGCGCTCGTTTCACTGAGCCTGACAGAAAATCAAAGGTCGCTCCCACTCCGATCGATATCGGAGCTTGATAAGAGGTATAGTGGCGGTAAATCCACTTTTCCTGCTTAGGTGCTCCTACACCAACAAACACGATATCTGGCTGGCACTCTGTCAGCATTTCTATAATGCGTTCATTCTCCTCCTCATTGTGCTCGAATCCATAGGATGGAGAATAACAGCCAACCACATTTATTCCGGGATGTGCTGTTTTCAAATTCATCGCTGCCCGTTCCGCCACGCCTTCAGCTGAGCCTAAGAAGAACAGCCGGTACTTCCTTTGCTCAAAGGCGTTGCCCAATCGATTAAATAGATCCGCGCCGGATACCTTCTGCTTAAGCGGCTTGCCTAGCATTTTGGATGCCCAGATCAGTGGCATTCCGTCAGCAACAACTGCGCCTGCCTTCGAATATACCGTTTGAAATTCTTTATCCTTACGAAGCTTGATCACATGATCTACATTGCAAGTGAGGATATAAGACTGATTCCTCTCCTGAATGGTTTTATCAATGTAATCAAGCAAATCCATGAAATCATAGTTATCAAAATTGACATCGAACATATTCACTTGACTCATCGTATCACTTCTTTTTGTGGGGAATCGGTTGGCTGTGAAGATCGATACAGGCAGTTCAGGTACCAACAGAACGGAATAATAAATTGGACCGTCGACAGCGTGTTATCGGAGAATGAGTAGATTAAAAACGCTGCAATAAATAACAGATAATAAGGTTTGATCGGCGGAGCCAATGCTCTGTACACCAGAATAAATACAGCCAATAAAGAGAACATCAACAGAATAGCGCCAATATATCCCCCATCGAAGTAAAAGCGGATATACTCGTTGTGCGGAACTACAAAACCCTTATACAATGTTCCATCATTTGCTACCGTCACTGCTCCAAGCCCTCTACCAGACCAAGGAGAGTCCGCAGCCTTGTTTAAGAAATACTCCCATGCCTCTGACCTTCCTGATAAATCAACAGCCGTATCTGTCTGTCTCTCAAAGGAACGTTTCTCAAAATTATCGAGCTGCCAGAAAACGGCGACCATAATCAGGAAAAATGCACCCATCAACGGAATTAGCAGATAGGTTCTGCCCTTCAAATATTGGCGGAGAATATCATAGAAGTAATAGAGAACGGTAAGTCCAAGTGCCAATATAGGCCCTCTTGTTCCTGTTCCAATCAAGATAAAGAAATTTAGAACTAACATGATATAGAAAAAGCGTGCTTGCTGCGGATTCCGCTTCACCTCTATAAATGGAATCGCTACTCCCATAAAGGCCAGCATCGCTAAATGCGCAGGAATATTAGCCCCCTGAATCCGTACAGCGCCTGTATACTCGATGTTGAGAAAATTATGAACATGCGCAAGCTGCAGCAACAAACCAACCACTACACTAACAAGGGGAAGCATACAGATAATTTTGATTTGCAGCTCGGCTACATTCTTTTTCCAGTTGATTAATAAAAATACGAATGGAATGGATAGACCGATAAAAGCTTTAACTGCAATGGATGAGGTCATTTCCGGCAGCCAGATCGAAGACCCAAAGGTAATCACCAGCAGCGCTACCATTGCCCACAAGGGGTGACTCAGACGAAACCGCAAGCCATTGACCAGAATACAAGGAACAAGCAGCATCACGATAACCAATTTATAAAGGGACAGTATCTCCATTCCGAACATGCTGCCATCATATAAAAAGTTAATCGATATTGCCGTCGTGATTAGAACGAAATAACTGATCAGTTCAGGCCGTGAAATCGAGATTCCCAGCAAAATTATCAGAAGCACGGCAGCTATCGCAATCATCGGCTGGTAGATGACCGCCGTTCCAAAGAACAGGGCCGACATGAGATAGAGCATCCCGTATGGCAAAACATTTAATTTGGAGCCCCACTCAAAATTTGTCATGTTAATCCCTCACCCCGCTGCGGAATGCCTCTCCCGATTGAGAATCATATGAAGCGTTCCACGAATACTCTCCAGCCTGCATTTATTCAAAAGCCTTCTTCCTTTACTTCTTGAGAGGATAGAATCAGCCAGGATATACACGAGCTTAGCGGCTGTCTTTCCCACTAGAAGCAGCTTGCCTTTTAGTCCTTCGCTTTTCATAGCGTTAGAGATACCTTGGCTATAATAGCGCCTCATAATCCAGTCTTCCGTCAAACGGGCCGCCGGAACGAAATGGTCAACCGCCATTTCCGGATGGTAGAGGATGGAATGCCCTTCTTTTTGAATCTGTCCGAATAACCAGGTCTCTTCACCAGAGAGCAGAGAATCACCCTTTCTTCCGAGATCTAGGGGAAAAAGACTGATGTCGAATACGAGCTTCCGCATCGCCATATTGGCCCCACAAGGATGAAGTTGCTTCGGATATTCCTTAATCCGGCTACCTAAATCAACAATCGTGTACGGAAGCTCAAAGGGTTTAATCAACCAGTCCGGACGTTTACTTTCAAATATCGGAGCGATTTTGCCTCCCATAGCCATGACCTCCGGTTTACTCTCGAAAGTACTGACAATCGTTGTTATCCAACGCTGGCAAGGTATGGCATCATCATCGAGAAAGGCAATCAGCGGCGATTTGGAAGCCAGAATTCCTGTATTTCTAGCCGCTGAAAGCCCCTGCATCGGCTCCATCATGTAGCGGATATCCACATCAGCTCCATGCTTTCCTATAAACTTTTTGACGCAAGCTTCAGTATCATCCTTGGAACAATTATCCACAACAATGATCTCCGCCTGCTCTAAGTGATCCAGCTTTAAAAGTGACTGAAGCGTCTTGATCAATAAAGGTGCTCTGTTGTAGGTACAGATGATAATGGAAAGCTTAGGAACGTCTCCGTATTCACGCATCGGCATTCACCTAATTTCCACATTATTAATAAGCATCTTTTGAACCGAGTAACATCAGTCCGGTTTTAGCAATGATTTTTAGATCCAGCATGGTGCTCCGAATATGGATGTAGGTTAAGTCCAGCTGTACCATTTCGTCGAAGCCGACACTGTTTCGGGCATTTACTTGCCAATATCCGGTACAACCTGGAGTAACCGTCAAACGCTGTTTGTCATAATCCGTATACTGAGCCACCTCTTCTGGCAGCGGAGGACGAGGACCGACCAGACTCATTTGACCTATCAGCACATTCCACAGCTGAGGTAGCTCATCGATGCTCGTCTTGCGCAGGAATCTCCCTATTTGTGTGATCCGCGGATCGTTCTTAATCTTGAACATGGCACCGCTCACTTCGTTATAGGCCATCAGGTTTTCTTTTAACTCCTCAGCGTTACTGACCATGGATCTGAACTTATACATCGGGAATTGCTTTTCATTCTTCCCAACCCGGTTTTGCCGAAAGAACACCTTTCCTTTCGGATCCTCCAGCTTGATCAGAATCGCCACGACAACAAATAATGGCATTAACACGAGAAGACCAAGAGCGGAAAAAAAGATATCGATCATCCGTTTCATTATCAAATAGGACTCTGCTTCTTTCCTTCTCTCATCGGTATGCAGCATGTAAAGTTTCGGCAGGACCGCCTCGTAGTCTTCCGGCAGTTTTTGCATGCTCATCCTCCTCATCTAAAATTTTGCGAACTCAACTTAACTACTCAAGCTGGTTTGTCCCATTTTATTCAGCCATTCCGCCATTGCATCCATCACCGGATAGCGCAAATCTTCGCTTTGCAGTGCAAATTCAAGTGTTGTCAAAATATATCCAAGCCGCTCGCCGACATCATATCTTGTTCCGTCAAAATTATAGGCATATACCCGTTCGCTCTGATTCAGCTTCTGAATGGCATCTGTCAACTGGATCTCTCCGCCAGCGCCTTCTTCCATCAAATCGAGATACTTAAAGATCTTCGGCGTAAACACATACCGGCCCATGATCGCAAGATTGGAAGGTGCCGTACCTAGTGGCGGCTTCTCTACAAAATTGTTAACCCGATACAATTTACCGTCCTGCAAATCCGGTTCAATAATACCGTAACGATTCGTGAATTCATCAGGAATCTCTTGAACTCCGATAACCGAGTTTTGTGTTTCTTCATATTGATCGATCAGCTGCTTAAGGCAAGGTACGGCTCCTGTGACGATATCATCGCCTAACATGACACCGAATGGCTCATCTCCGATAAACCGTCTTGCACACCATACGGCATGCCCGAGACCCTTCGGTTCTTTCTGGCGGATATAGTGAATTTCTACCTTAGCTGAACGTTGAACCTCTTTAAGCAGATCCAGCTTTCCATCTTCCAAAAGCCTAGACTCCAGCTCAAACGCATTGTCAAAATGATCCTCAATGGCTCTTTTACCTTTACCAGTAACAATGATGATATCTTCAATACCGGAAGCAATAGCTTCCTCAACAATGTATTGAATGGTTGGTTTATTGATAATCGGAAGCATTTCTTTAGGCATGGCTTTCGTTGCAGGAAGAAAGCGCGTACCTAGTCCTGCCGCGGGTATGATTACTTTTTTTACCTTTTTCATCGCACTTTACCTCCTAAAAGTTTTGTGAGCATTAGCTTCAATGATTTGACTTCGTACAAAACTCACTTCGAAAGCATAAACTTAAGTTTTGTGAGCATTAGCTTCAATGATTTGACTTCGAGCAAAACTTACTTCGAAAGCATAAACATTTACTTCGCCTGGTTCATGGCAATTCCGATTAGATTAGAGCCGGTCTGTTCAAGCAGCGTCTTCGCTTTGCGAATCGATTCCCGTTTGGACTTTCCGTATCTGGCCACCAGAATCACGCCGTCCGCTTGAGGTGCCAATATACGAGCATCACTGAAATCGACTGCCGAAGGAGAATCCAGCAGGATCAGATCGTAGTTTTCTTTTAGTTCCTCAAGCAAAGCGGTCATTTTGGGGTTTCCCAGCAAATCCGGCGGACTAACATGAGTTTTTCCCGCCGGGATGACTGACAGATTGGCTAAGTTTCCGAGGACTGCGATGTTATCTGCTTCCTCTTGCCCACTTAAATAAGCCGCAAGCCCGTCACTCCCCTCTACTTCAAACACGGTATGAAGACCGGGATGTCTCAGATTGCAGTCAACCACCGCTACCTTCTTGCCGTCCTGGACGAAAGAAACCGCGAGATTCGACAAGATTGTCGTCTTGCCTGCCCCAGCTTCTGCTGATGTAAAGAGCAGCACTTTTCCACCGCCGCCCTGCGCTAGTTCAAGCTGACGTATATATGTGCGCAGTGATCGGAACGATTCGGAGATATGCGAGGATGGATTAACGTCTGTAACCAGACTCTTATTTAGCCGCAACATAAGCACCCTCCTTCACTCTGGTGTCGCCTGCCGCCTTACCCAAATCACGTTTGCGAATGGTTGCGATCGAAGCAATTACCGGTAGACCAAGGTCATATTCCGCTTCCTTTTCAGACCTTAATGTGCCATTAAGTGTTTCCATCAGCAAAATAATTCCTAATGCAGCCATAAGGGATACAACAAAGCTAATGATGAGATTCATCGCAAACCCGCCGTTCGAGGGCCCTGGAACATCAGTCGGATCGGCCGGTGTCAGCAAGGTAACATTGTCTACCCTCATCAGCGACGGCAATTCTCGAATGAATGTCTGCGATACCGCATTTACGATCCCGGCAGCTTTGGTGTAGCTTTCATCCTGAACATTGAGGTTGATCACCTGACTCTTCTCTGAGGTTTTAATCTCAAGCTTCTGACTTAGTTCATCGGCCGTGAGACCAAACTCCGGGTGATTTTCTATTACGCTTTTCATGATGGTTGGTGATTTCATAATTTCCTTGTAACTCTCAATTAAATTCAGGCTAAAGCTCAAATCGTTAAGATTGTTGCTCTCGGGAGCTTTGGCAATGTTGTTGACAAGCAGCTGTCCGGAAGCGGAATAGACGGGTTCAACGAAGTTTTTGCTAACATAGTAAGTCGTAGCACAGGAGATCAAAACGAACACCATGATGAGCCAAAACCTTTTTTTAATCAGGTTAATGTAATCCAGAATCGTCTTTTCCACAGTAACCCTCCTTCCGCTAAAATTACATTCTGAAAGCATTCATGAAAGTTTCAGTTGTTGCTTTAATTCTATCAATCCACACCATTCGCCACATGGCTCATACCATCACTTTCCTCTTCACTTTGGAGTAAGACGTTATACCTCTTAAGAGGGGGATTAGGTATACTTTAGTGCCATATATAGGGCTAATTTAAGTTTTAACGCACAAAAAAACACGGACAACCTGTCCGTGTTCATGTACAATGCTTACGAATTATTTCAATTTTCACTCGTATGACATTTCATATTTGGTTAATCCGACAGCATTTGCATAAAGCGCTGCCTGTGTACGATCAGCCACCTGTAATTTTGCTAAAATCTGACTGACATGCTTTTTCACCGTAAATTCGCTAATGAAAAGACGTGAAGCAATTTCTCTGTTGCATGCGCCCTGTCCCAGCTCGATCAGGACTTCCTTTTCTTTGGGTGTCAATTCATCCGTTGGGCTGCTTCCACTCATGCGCATTTTATCTTCCATCAGACCAGGATCGTAATACTTTCTTCCCTTGTGCACCAATTGGATAGCAAACAGTAACTCCTCAGGCAACGCCTCTTTCAGTACATATCCATCTACCAGTACTTCTTCAGCCTTCAGGAAATCCTCTCTGCTCGCAGATGACGTCAACAAAATGAACTTACTAACGATACCACGAGCACGTGCTGTCTTAATGACATCCAATCCCGATTCATCTGCTAGCTTAAGATCAATCAATACGAGATCAGGCTGCGTCTCCTCAATCACAAGAAGCGCTTCTTGGCCATTCGTTGCCTCACCTGCAAACTGCACATTCGGCTGCATTGAAATGACAGATGCCAGTCCTCTTCTAACTAAAGGATGATCATCTACAATGACGATTTTCACAGAAACGACCTCCCGCCTAAAGTTTATGCATTCTTTAATTCAGCTACACCGACAGGAATCGAAATCATAATTCTTGTTCCTGTGCTCTCATTACTGGACAACTGAAAGTCGCCGCCGAGCGACTGGGTCAAATATTGCATATTCTTCATGCCAAGTCCGCTTACACTATCTTCAGATTCAATCCATAACAAATCAGTATCAAAACCAACACCATTATCACAAATCAATAATCGAATCCAAGTCGGCTTCAGAGACAGTTCTACCTCCACTCGACTGGCAGCACCATGCCTGATGGCATTACCAGTGGCTTCGGAGATAATCCGAAAAAGCGCTTTGTGGTAAGGATAAGGGAGACTGAAATCATCGCCCGTTATTTTTAAATCAATATCAACATCATTTAACCTGGATAAGCTCTTCAAATGTGATCTTACCATGCCCAACCAAGTAGGACCGCCACTCTTCTTGGAGCTAAGACTGTAGATCGTGATCCGCAGTTCTTTAGCAACCTTTGTGGCAGAATCATGAATAAGCTCTATTTGTTCTTCTAGCTCATGATCTGACATTCTCTTCCACGATTCCTTCAGCGAATGCGTCGCATACACAATACCAAAAAGGCTCTGCGATACACTGTCGTGCATTTCATCCGCAATCCGGTTCTGTTCGTTCGTGATGATCAACCGGTTCTCGATCACACCAAGCTCATGTCTTTCAAGAATATTCGCACTTAGCTCAGATAAGAATATCAATTGTTGAATATACCATCTGCGGCCTTCCAGCCCCTCTGTAGACTCCAGCTTGAGTCCAATCATCCCTACAAAACGGGTGCTCATCCGTACAGGCATCAGCAGGAAATCTCCTAATCCCGGCAGATTTCTAAAAATAGGCTCTCGCTGCAATCTCCATTCATGCTCATGTTTTCCCAGTTCTGAGAATAGGAACTGTTCCTCTTCCTGCTGCCAGCCGGTCTGCCTGCTCTGCGGAGCTGGTTCTCCGCTTTTCTTGGCGAACCAAAACAAAGCCTTATCCAGCTTCGTTAGCTTAACAACATAATCGGTGATCACTTGACCGATATTCATGAAATCATGTTGGCTTGAGGTTTCCACGATATGGTACAGGGATTTGATATGCTCCATCGTCTCTTTCGTGCGGGCATTCGATTCTTCACGTTGCCGCTTCATCCGATTAACGATCTGCATTATTATAACCGTAAGTACCAGTGTTAGAAACAGATTCCCATTTATAAATACAATTTCCAGAAAATTTCTGTTCGCAGAATTGATAAAAAAATAACAGAGCACCGCAAAAATACTGATGTAGCTTAAGAGCAACGACCATCCAAAATAAATGGACAATGACCCTGCAGCAATCAATACAGGATTTAGCACATAAAGCCTAAAAGAGCTTTCGTACCCACCCGTAAACAAGGTCAATGCGATAATTCCCACCATCTCTATACTAACAGCCAGGACGAGAGTCTTCGGCCTGCTGCGTAGCCTTCGATAACAAAATGAGAACGTTTGTGCAAACATAACAAGTATAGCAATAATAAGTGATTTATAAATTATGGAAGGTCCCGTCTGATCTAGAAGATACATGAGTGATGTGAGGGACAATGAAAAATACCTGTAATACGCAATCAGTTTGTCTTCTGCAGTTGGTTTGATTTTCATCCCACCACCCTATTCTCCAGTTTTTTGGAAAATGTAAGATTGTACTGTGCTCGATAAAAGCATCATACATGAGAAAAATCACAATAACAAGTTGACATTTCCCATGTTTGCGCTTCCATTTGAAAATTAGTTACAAAAAATTTATTATTTTTTTAGTGGGTTTTATCACTAAAATTTGGAATTTTATCCACTATAGTTAATAAGAACTAACGTATTTATGTAATATTAATCCATAATTTTCAACATATCTTATAAAACGACAACAATTATACAAATTATAACAATTGCTGTTGGGACTCTAGTAGGATGATGTCGATTTAAATGTTATTCCGGCAAAGCTGGGGTGCGATCCCCATATATTTTTTAAATAAACGAGAAAAATAGAACGGATCATTATAATGAAGCATACTAGAAATTTCCTTAATTTGTAATGAGGTGTTGAAAAGCAACTTTTTGGCTTCCGCCATTTTTAGACGGTGAATATATTCATGAAGCGGGTATCCACTGCTGCGCCGAACAAGACGACGAAGCGTAGACATCGAAACATGATGTTTTGCCGCTATTTGTTCTAGGTCCATTTCACCATAAATGCATAAGTTCAGGTCTTCCCGAATCTGACGCATAAAATCAGCCTGAGAATTCCAACTTTTTTCTTCTATTATAAAAGAACACTCCAGCAGCATTCTTTCGAGCAATAATGCTGCCCGATCCGCATCTACAGGTTCTCCGCTCTCCATCCGTTCCAGCACTTCTTCAAATAAGGTAGTAAGACCTACTATAGATTGGGCTTGAAAAACATTTCCCCCGGCTATGAGGCCCGATTCCAGCCATTCCGATACACGCGTGCCATTAAAGTTAATATAATACTCATCCCAGCTGCCTCCCGGTGGTGGACCAAAGTTATAACTGTAACCTGGGCGGAAAAAGTATAAGCTGCCTTCACGTACCTGCTGCTCTTTTCCCCCAATCTCCATGTAGGAGCCACTACCTGACACTATGTAAACAATGGCCCAGTGCTCAAAAACTACACCTGAACGGAATAACGTTCTTCCTGGCAGATGTCCTGCCTGTCCCACCCTTATATTCTTGAGCTTCAGCTTGGAGGATTCAACCTTCGGATCAATAATTCTTATTGGATATGGACTGATCATATAATCCATGTGCTTGGACATTATAGGCATTCCTCCCCTTGTTTAGTAGTGATAAGGTTATTGTGAAGATGATCATATTCTACATGAATAAGAGGTGTCCACGCTATGCTTAATCATTCTACACTACTGCTTTTCCCTAATCCGCGTGAAATCACATTGTCACAAGGCTCCTTCCATTTCCCAACAAGCGGAAGCATCGTACTTCCTAATATGGAAGAACAATCTGCCATGCCAGCTGCACGAAAACTACAGGAAGTAATTGCACAAGCATTGAATCTGCAGCTGACTTTATCCATTGGCTTACGTCCAACCGTTGTATCTGTCTGTAACTTTAACTATGTGCCATTATTGTCTGCACAGGCGTATGAGATTGTTGTCGATCAGAAGGGTATCGTTGTCTCCTATAGCTCTCCTGTAGGCGCCTTCTACGCAGCAGCAACCCTGAAACAAATCATAGAACAAAGTGGAAAATCTATACCTCAGCTGCATATTCGCGATGAACCTGATTTTGGAGCCAGAGGCCTGCTCATAGATATCAGCCGCAATAAAATCCCGAAGCAAGAAACCTTGTACCGGATCATTGACCTTATGGCTGATTTGAAGATGAATGAACTTCAGCTATATATAGAAGGTGCTCCGTTCGCTTATGAATCCTTCCCTCAAGTCTGGGAGCTTGAAACCCCAATTACCGGAGAGGAAATCCTGCTTCTGGATGCCTATTGCAAAGCACGTTATATAGAGCTTGTTCCCAATCAGAATAGCTTTGGGCATATGGAGGGCTGGCTTTCTCGTCCAGAATTCAACGCTTTAGCTGAAATTCCCGAAGGCTTTATGCTTCCGAAGAATTTGTATGCGCAGGACGTTTATCCAGAAGGCTTATTTATGCACCCTGGTACTTTTGATACCGAAGATCCTAATGTACTACCTCTGCTAGACAAAATGTTTGACGATCTGCTGCCCTACTTTAGCTCCAATCAGTTTAATGTAGGCTGCGATGAGACCTATGAACTCGGCCTTGGTAAAAACAAAGCTCTGGCTGAAGCTCAAGGCAAAGGTCAACTCTATTTATCATTCCTGCAAAAGATTTATGAGTTGGTTACAAAACGTGGCAAAACGATGCAATTCTGGGGCGATATCATTATCCAGCATCCCGAACTGATTCCTCAGCTTCCTAAGGATATTATTGCTATGGAATGGGGTTATAGCGCGGAGCATCCCTTCGAGTCCGATACGCTCAAATTCCGTGAAGCAGGTATTCCTTTTTATGTCTGCCCAGGCACCAGCTCATGGAACTCCATTACAGGACGCACGGACAATATGTTAGCCAATCTGCGCAGTGCAGCTATTCATGGCAAAAACAACGGTGCTATCGGTTATCTCATTACGGATTGGGGAGATTTTGGACACTGGCAGCATCTGCCGGTTAGCTATGCCGGCTTCGCCTACGGCGCAGCCCTATCCTGGAGTGTAGATCATAATCTGGAAGCAGATACTGCACAGTATTTAAATAGATTTATTTTTGCAGATCGTTCTGAAGGAATTGGCCAGCTGCTCCTGGATCTCGGCAATTACTATCAGCTTGAATCCAGTATCAACCGTTCGAATGATGCAGAAATGTCCCTGCTGCTGCGTACCCATCTGGACAATTTCCTAATCATAGAGAAGCTTACTGAGGAACACTTCAATCATCTCGAAGAATATCTGCTCTCCATTGAGGCGCGGCTATCGGGGCTAGATCTTCAATGCGAGGATGCTGCTCTTGTGCTGAAAGAATTGAGTAATGGCATCCATTTCGTGAAGCATGCTGTGCAGCTTGGCAGAATCAAGCTACAGTTGACATCAGCACCAGATTCGCTTGATCCTGCGCTGATTACGAAGCAAATCAATGATCTTGATGTACTCCTTCACCAATATCGTCTCTTGTGGACGGAACGCAACCGGCTCGGCGGCTTGGAGCAAAGTATCTCGAAACTTCAACGCCTGCGTAGTCAATATGAAGCATTAAAATCAGAGCTCTCCGCATCCGTAAGTTCCTAATCCCTCTTATTAAGATTCTCTATATAGCTGCTGTTGGGTAATCGAACGTTGAACTAACGTTTTCGGTTCGCCCAGCGCAGCTCTTCATATTGATTCTCAAGCATCTCCCGCTCACGTTGCTCGTGTTGTTCCCTGCCAATTCCCTCCTGCTGGCTTTCCTCATCCTCATAGATTCGCCATAGGTCAGAGAACAGATAGTCTTTGATTTCTACCACTTTTCCCTGCAGGATTCCGTTTATCCAAAAAAGTCCTGTGGAGGTACGCATAACCATGCGGCCATCCGGTGTTTCCGCCTTTTGACCCATTCGAATCGCCATAAGCATTTGGCCGAAAGTATACCATTCCATATTTGCTAATACCTCCTAAATTTTAGTTGTAATGGAATAAAGAGAAAGCTATAATCAGGGCAAAAGAACCATTTTCGTAAAAATTTTATAGGAGGGTTGTTATGGATTGGCTAAATGACTACGAAGATGAACTACGCTTGGTATTCCAAGAAAGCAGACGGATTATTTCCGAATTTCCAGAACCTCTAAATCAACAAGGTATGTCCTATCTTGAGCATTTTAACGTATTTAACGCTGAAAGCCACAAAAACTACATATGTTATCTTTTACCCTTTTGGCTGCAGAAGGGATGCGGAATCTCTGCAGAGGTTACTCGCCAGATGTCGATGGGCAACGTCTTTTTTATGTTGTATTTCTTCATACAGGATGACCTGATGGACAGCCAAGAATCCTCCGCATACGAAAAATTGCCCTTGGCAAATTTGCTTTATGTCGAATTTTTAAATATCTACCGGATACTATTTCCGGAGCCATCCGCTTTCTGGATCTTATTTAATCGTTATATCATGGAGTGGGCAGATAGTGTTAGCAACGAAAATACCAGTGACTATTTTCTTAATGATCGGGTCAAAATTGCCTATAAAGCCAGTCCGCTCAAGCTATCCAGCACTGCTGCCCTTCTGATGTCTGGAAAGAGTGATTTAGTGCCGCAAGCTGAAGAGCTTATCCATTCAGTTTTGCTTACACTGCAAATGCTGGATGACTATGAGGACTGGAAAGAAGATTTATCCGCGGGCAACTATAATTGTCTTCTCTCCCTAACTCGCAAACATCTGCCAAACAGCAGTGCAGCTAAACTGACTTCGCAAGAGGTCGAATTTTATCTATTCACTGCAAATGGTCTACATACCTATACGCAATTAGCACACGACACACATAACAAAGTTACAGCTTCCGACCTTGATGCCCCTCATCTTATTGCGTTCCATTCCATGCTAGTAAGTAACTTACAGCAGATCTCTGATTCCATCGAAGCGGACAAGCAGCTCTTGCTAAACGGAGGATTATATCATTGGTTGTCAAAAAATGTCCATTAATTCTATTATTTTGTAATAAAAAGAATAGTATTAGTAGTTTTGCTATGTTATATTATTAAAGGTAAATATATACAATTTGGGAAGGGTGATTATTATGTCAGAAGCAATTCTTAGAAATCAAGTCATTCAAAAGGCATGGGAAGATCCAAGTTTCAAGAAAAGACTACTCTCAGACCCAAAAGCGGCTCTCCAAGAAGCACTAGGCGTAATTATTCCCGACAGCGTTACCTTGAAAGCCGTTGAAGAAGGCTCCAACGAATTCTATCTTGTAATTCCACCAAGTCCTACATCCGATGTATTGAAGGCAACCGCAGCACCACGCGGTTCGTGGTAAGACAACAAGATTAACCCCCTAAGGAGTGAGAATCATCCGGAGCTTCTGCCAATGGCAGTATGGTGATGGATTCGGTTCCCACTCCTTTTTTGCTTGTAAATTTCACTTTACCTTGCATAGCTTCGATGATACGGAAAGTGACCATTAATCCAAGACCTGTCCCTTTATTCTTTTTAGTGAAATAAGGCTCTCCCAATCGGTGCAGGACATCCGCGTCCATCCCTTCCCCGTTGTCTTTGATATGAATGATTACGTTCTCCTCTTCCGCATACACCGACATATAGATAAACCCTTCGTCACGGAAAGATTCAATGCTATTTTTGATAATGTTGATGAAGGCTTGCTTAAACTTTGAGGAATTCCCCTTCACCCATAATTCGCCCGATACATCGAGAATCATTTTTCCTCCATTTAAATGACAAAGCGGCTGCATAATACTCTCAATATGCTTAAATTCATTATACAAATTCAGACTGGAAATCGTCTCAAATTCCGGTTTTGCGAAGGTTAAGAAATCCGTAATGATCCCGGAAGCACGATCCAGCTCACTAAGGGCCATCGACATAAATATTTCCTCTTCACCAACGGATTTCTCGCTAAGCAGCTGAAGGAAACCCCTAGTTACCTGGAGTGGATTCCGCACTTCATGAGCAACAGATGCAGCAAGCTCGCTAATAATTTCCATTTTTTCTGAACGCTGCAATTCGTTGTTAAAACGCTCTAATTCTTTAGAATAGTTAACAACCTGTTGATGGCTATAGGCTAGTCTTCGCTCCAGAATTACGATCAAGGAGATTATGAAGGCAACAATGCCCCACTTCCACAAGAATAAATCATAGTTCCCCTTATGAATGTAATACCACAGTAACTCTGACACTACAGTAAATGCAGCCGTTCCAAAGCCAATGGCAAAAATGATAGCGTCCCTATTCCCTTTAAGCGAAAATATAATCACACATACGATCAGCAAGATGAACTGAAGGATGAGGATGAACCCGATAATAGTGGTAGATACAAAATAATAAAACTCAATATAGCTATTATTCGATAGAAAATTGATCAAAAGACATAGCAAACAAAATGAGGAGTAAATGACTTGAAATTGACGAAAACGACGGACGATCGCATATTTTCCACTGCCAAATATTTTTTCAAATAAAAGAGTAAGCGCCGGTAAAAGTGAGAATAAAGCCAAATCAAGAAATACATTACTAATCGCGCCTAAATCGCTGTAAAAGGTATAAATAAAAGGAGAATAGGTTATCGAGAGAATTCCGGTTGAACCTATTACAACGGCTAGTGAAGCCACACTGGAAAAATAGTCCCTATTAATGTAGAGAGAGCTTATAAATAGAACGATAGCCACAAGAAAAAAAGCACAGCCCAAAATCACATCGCTGAGTCCATTTTTAATATAATCATTGATTAACAGGTTGTGTTCACCGATCACCACTTCATTTTTAATTCCGATTCTATCCTGCAGCGTTTCAGTCCAAATGTATAATGTTTTCCCACTATCGCTTTGACTCAAAGGCAACAACAAAGAATAGTTATCCTTAATATAATTACGATCTTCCTCGAAGATCAAACGGTCGTTCACATACACCTTCACATGAAGAGCATATAGAGTATCAATGTAGATTGAAGGGGAGATATAACTAAAGTTAGGTATGGAAATACGAGTCCAAGAAGTGGATACGCCTGATGGCAGATGTGGGATTTCCTTCGTAGCATTCACATTTATCCAATACTGCTGGTCATTATTCTGTGGAACCTCTACGCCGCTGTTTTCGGTTCCATCGCCCCATCTCATCTGCCAACTGGTAATTTCTTGGGATGGATATGGGGTCGCTGCTGATACAACAATTGAACTATATCCTATCAGAAGGAGAGTAAGAGCTATTGCTATATGTAGGACTTTAATCATCAAGCGCATATATGCACCTCAGAAGTAAGTATCAGAAACAATATTCTGTCTGTACTACTTCGCTCAGCCCCTCACTCTTTCCTTCTAAAAAACGGAATTATCATAAATTACTTCTAAATTCTTCTAAGTTCTGGTATTTTTACTATAATTTCAGTCCCTTCCCCTTTCTCACTGCGAAACTCAGTGCATCCCTCCATCGCCTCAATAATCCGAAAGGTTACCATCAGTCCAAGCCCCGTTCCTTTGGTCTTATTGGAGTAATAAGGTTCCCCTAACCGAGCCAGCTCATTCCGGTTCATCCCTTCCCCATTATCATGAACACTGATTATTATATGTTTTCCAGACTTCCAGGCTGTGACTTTAATCAGCCCATTGTCCTTTAAAGCTTCGATGCTATTTTTGAGAATGTTGATAAACGCTTGCTTGAACTTGGCAGATGATCCAGTAACGTAAAGTCCTGGCTGCAGATTAAGTTCAATGACGCCCCCTTGCAGATTCGCTAACGGAGAAAGAATACCCGTCACATGCCTCAACTCTTCGGACACATCAAGCTGCTCTACGGTTTCAAGTCCTGGTTTAGCGAAGGTTAGGAAGTCTGTAATAATGAGCGTAGCTCGATCCAGTTCTGTCACTGCCATTTGCAGATATTCCCGCTCCTTTTGATCTGAACGCTCCCCAAGAATCTGCAGAAACCCCCGGGTAACCTGCAATGGATTCCGTACTTCATGGGCAACCGAAGCTGCCAGCTCACTAATAATCTCCATCTTCTCCGAGCGCTGCAAATCATTATTGAACTTCTCAAGCTGATGGGAATATTCAATAAGCTGTTCATGGTTTCGAGTAAACCTTCTTCCCAGAATGACGATTAAGGCAATTACGAAAATCACCATTCCCCATTTCCACCAATATAATTGATAGGATTGCCCCGATGCATAGAACATGACCAGTTCACTAAGAGACATGAAAGCAAATATTGAGAACCCTGAAGTAAAAATAACAGCATCTACATTGCCACGGTTCGCGTGTATAAACGCTAAGCTGATCAAAAGTATAATTTGTACAATCATAAGGATACCTAGCACACTCGTAGTCATCAATCGATAAAAGTCATCCACCTGATAGGACAGAAGAATATTAATAACCATTAGGGAAAAACAAAATACAGAATAGACAATTTGAAACTTACGGAAACGTGTAACGATTCTCTTTTTCCCTGGACCAAATATTTTCTCAAAATAAAATGTAAAGGATGGCAAAAGCGTATATAAAGCTACATCAAAGAAAACAAGTACGATCTCTCCATAATCGCCGAGGATTGTCGGCAGGAACGATGAATACGTTACCACTAAGACGCCAATGGATAAAATAATCAGCACCAATAGATATCCGCCTGAAAAATAGCCTTTTCTCATGAATAGCGAGCAGATCAGCAGTACAACCGCAATAAAAATAAGCGTCGTTCCAATGATCAGATCCATTAAGCCCTGCTTTACATAAACAGATAACAGCTCATCGTATTGGCCTACTCTTATTTCGCCGTGAATCCCTAAGTCTTTGCTGCCACCATGGGTCCATAAATATAGCTGTTGTCCTCCAACACTTTTGGACAGAGGAATGAAAACCTTACTGCCATTGAAATTAAAATCTTTTCCGGAATCATATATTAATTCGTTATTTAAATAAGCCTTAACATTATTTCCATATACTTTATCTATGAATAACGCAGATTTATCACTAATTTGTGGTAAAGTAAACCGCAGCCAGGCTGAGGTTGCTCCACTTGGAGTCTCTGGGCTTTTCCCATGAGGCATAACACGAGTCCATTCTTCATCAAGAGCTGCCACAGCTTCTTCAATATGATCTATTTCTATACGTTCAAATTTAATCTCCCAATTGGGCAGCGTAGAGTCTGATGATTCAGCACTCACTATCGCCGTACCAAAAGGAACCATAGCGGTCAGCAGTAGAATTAATAAAAAAGCAGCCGCTATATTGAGCTTTGGCAACTTCATCGTAGCACCTCAGTAATTCATTAGTTGTTTAAACGTTCATATATGCTTCTTAATTTCGACAAGCTTCGCACTATCCCTGCCTATTCTTGTAAATTTTCTCGAAAAAGAACGTTTTTCATCGGCTTTTGCTTTCACCCATTTTTTACTAATCCAATATAGACATACCCATTTATTGGATCAGCGATTCGATCATGGTCAAACGGGTAAAGATAAACATAGGAAGTTCAAATTTTATCATAAAAAAGGAGTGAACGGCTATGGATAGTTCACCAAATAAAACTGAAGCTGACTTTGAATATGAACGTTATATACAAGCTGATATGGATGAAGAGGATATTGTTGATGATGACGCAGATCCTGTCTTGGTTGGCGATAAATACTTGGCAGCAGATATTGGTTTAAACTCACCTAAGGATGTAATCGAAAGAGATGAGCTGGTGGAATCCGATGCATATCTAGCCGCTGAAACCGCAGGATTAACCCTAGATGATACGGATTATACTAAGGATGAGGAACTCTTGGAGATGGAAGAAGAAGATCAGCCGCTGGAGGATGTTCCAGATGCAGACGATGTATATCCAAATTCCATTATTGACCCTGCCTCCCCGCCAGTGGATGTTATGCCGGGAACAGACGTTTTGAACGGTTCGCAGGGAGAATAGCAGCTTAATATGAATAAAGCCGCCGGGCTGTGAGCCCGGCGGCTTTATGTTGTTTCTTCTAAATAACGACATGCTCAATGAGGTAGCAGTTAGCTCTGCATCGTTGTTGGCTGTTCTGCGGGACGAGCAGCGGCGATTTGCGCTTCCAGCTTGCGGGTCTTAACCAATATCGCTGCTACCAGCAGCATCACTCCATTGATTACAAACACCCAGCGAATTGGAATAACCGCGCCCAATAAGCCGCCGATAATCGGTCCAGCCATCGTCGCAAGCTGAGATGCCGCCTGATTCAGGCCAAAGGCCCGTCCACGGAATCCCGGCTCAATTACTTGTACAATCATGGCATTGACTGACGGCAGCACACCTGCATAGAACAAGCCGTATGCAAAGCGAAGGATAGCGAACTCTACATAGCCCGAAACAAAAAACTGTAGAATATTACCGATCCCGCCCCCGATCAGACCAATAAATAAGATCATCCCAAAGCCTTTTCGGCTGCCGAGTCTGCCCCACTGCGGAGCCATCAGCACCGTAGCAATCCCCACAGCAGAGAATACGATTCCCGAGCTTAGCGAGGCACTATTTTTGGAGATCCCCATGTCCAGTAGATAAATTGGGATTAACGGTTCCAGAATCATAACGGAGAAGGTACTGATTCCCGCCAGCGAGAGCAAAGTAATAAAAGCTCGGTTACTTCTCGCTTCCCTGATATCATCACTTACATGTGACCTTGGAGCCGAACGGTCGAAGTTCTCCTCTTTTGCAAAAAAAGTAGCAATGAGCGCTGAGATAAGTACAATACCCGCTGAGAATAAAAAAGCAATCCGGTTGCTGGTATAATAGCTCACTACACCGCCAATTAATGGCCCAATAATACTACCTGTCGCTCCGGCTGTAGACATAATACTTAAAGCGTACCCCGTCTTATGCTCAGGTGTATTGGTGGCTACCATTGCAATAGCTGCTGGAACAAAACCGGCAAGCAGTCCTTGCAGCACACGCACAATCAAAAAAACATAAGGATCATGTACAAAATAATTAATAAGGTATAAAGCTGCCAGACTAAAACCCGAGCGAATAAGCATCGGTTTCCGACCATACTTGTCGGCTAGCGAACCCCAATAGGGAGAGATTAAAGCGCTGGCAAGAAAGGTTATTCCAAAACTAACCCCTGACCAAATCTCCAAATGATTTGAAACCCCAAGTTCGTCGCTCAAAAAAATGGAAAGGAAGGGAATCGAGATCGAATAAGCTGTACTACAAAAGAAAACCCCTACCCAAAGCACGATCAAATTCCGCTTCCACGAAAAGAGCATCCTATGCACATCCTTTCTCGATGTTCTCTTTGGAAACATCCTACCATTGTAAACTTCTTTTTAAGATGTGCCAATCCCAGAAGTCATAACTGACCTTTGCATGTAATAGGACAAAGGAGGTATTATGGGAAGTACCTACGAGATTATTCAATAAAGAGGAGAGATTATTTAGTGAAGTCTACACGAACAAAATCCGCTATTCTTCTGATCATGTTATGCCTGGTCATGGTTATTGCGGCAGGTTGCGGTAACAAGCCAAACAATAACAATGCAAGCAGTAATAATGGAAGCAGCGGATCAGCACCTGGGGAAGGTGCAGCCCCAACTGAAGGCGTTCCTTCAGCTACGGCAAGTCATCCCTTAGTAACCATTGAAATGGGAGACGGGGATATCATCCAAGCTGAGCTATACCCTGAGGTTGCCCCTAACACCGTAAACAATTTCATCTCACTTATTCAAAAAGGATTTTATGATAACACTATATTCCATAGAGTAATTCCTAACTTCATGATTCAAGGCGGCGACCCTGATGGTACAGGTATGGGAGGCCCGGGTTACAGTATCGCCGGAGAATTCTCTGGCAACGGGTTCACCAATAACCTTCTGCATACAGAAGGTGTTCTATCCATGGCAAGATCACAGGCTCCTGACTCTGCCGGTTCCCAGTTCTTTATTATGGATGCAGCTTACCCTAGTCTAGATGGAAGCTACGCCGCTTTTGGTAAAGTAACTGAAGGAATCGAAGCTGTAAAAAGAATTGTGAGCCTGCCTCGTGACGGTTCTGATCGTCCAGATGAGCCACCAGTCATGAAAAAGGTGACGGTCGACACCTTCGGCGTCACTTACCCAGAACCGCAAAAGGTTCAGTAATTAGGAATAAGCAGAAACCACGTTACCGTCCTCGAAATAGAATAAACGTTTCGTGTAGAAATAAAAGAACATAAAAAACTCGGCAGTCCCTCCGAAGTTGTAATCGGATGGAAATTGCCGAGTTTTTTTACAGCTTATCCCCGCAGCGATCTTCTGCTAAGTGCATGTTGACCATTACGCAGAAAGGTGCTGCGGCTATTTCTTAATAGCGCTATCCGGTCCTCTGCAAGCTGGTTTGCAGCGGCATAAGTAGGTATTCCGTTCAAACGGGAAATTTCCATTACGCGGGTAATATTGTCGTAAATCTTCGCCACCTGCTTAAAGGCACGTTCCTTATTATAGCCGTTCAGCTCGTCCGCAATATTAATGACGCCACCTGCATTAATCACGTAATCTGGAGCATATACAATCCCCATCTCATGAAGTGCATCACCATGCGAGGAATCCTTCAGCTGATTATTAGCAGCTCCTGCAATCACTTTCGCCTTGATTAACCGTAAGGATTCATCGTTAATTGTCGCTCCAAGAGCGCAAGGAGCATAAATATCACAATCTACACTGATGATATCGCCTGGATCTACAGCCTTGGCGCCATAGGCCTCTACTGCACGTTGAACGGCTGGTTTATGGATGTCCGTTACGATAAGCTGTGCTCCTTCTTCATGAAGATGTTTGCACAGTGTAAAGGCCACGTTCCCCACACCTTGAACAGCTACTGTCTTCCCTTCGAGCGAATCACTGCCAAAGGCGGCTTTAGCGGCTGCCTTCATTCCTTGGTAAACACCGTAAGCCGTTGCTGGTGACGGATTGCCCGAAGAACCGTACGTAGGTGAGGTGCCGGTAACATAATCTGTCTCTTGATAAATAATGTTCATGTCCTCTTCCGTAGTCCCTACATCTTCAGCAGTTATGTACCGTCCATTTAAACCTTGTATGTATCTTCCGAAAGCACGGAACATGGCTTCATTTTTATCCTTCTTGGGATCTCCAATGATTACTGTTTTCCCACCACCCAAATTCAGGCCGGATACTGCATTTTTATAGGTCATCCCTTTTGCTAATCGAAGCGCATCAACAATAGCTTCCTCTTCCGTAGCATAGGTCCACATCCGCGTTCCACCCAGTGCTGGTCCTAGTGTCGTGTCATGAATCGCGATGATCGCCTTTAATCCCGATGCCTTATCCTGACAAAATAATAATTCCTCGTAGTCGTCCCGTTCCAATGCTGCAAACAATTCCATTTCCAATATCCCCTATCCCTTTGTCATATTCCTCATGCTGGTTCAAAGTTCATGCAATTGGAAGAGGATCAGTTGGATCCCCTCCCAAAATATTGTAGCAGAATACGCCGTAAAACAAAAAGAACTCATGTCACCATCTTAACTACTGATGGGGCATGAGCTCTTTTTATCCAATCTACTCTCATAGACAACTGTCAAAATGCTTTACAGTTTAGCAATCGTCTCTGTAAGTACCGGTACGATTTGTGATTTACGGGATACTACACCTTTAAGAAGGGCTTTATTGTCATCAAGCTTCACGTTGTACGCCTGTTCTACTGCACCTGCAACACGGCCCAGAGCCAGACCCACCGAATCGTTGTTGAGGATATCTGTAACTACGAACAGGAACAGATCCAATTCTTTTTCAGCAATAATGGAAGTCAGTGCAGTTTCCAGTTCAGCCTGCTTGGAGAGTACATCATTAACGTCAACCGCGTTCACTTGGGCGATTTCTACTTTGTATTCACCCATTTTGAATTCCTTAGCATCCAAGGAGATCAGTTGAGCGATACTCTTGTCGCTAAGATCAGCACCAGCCTTCAGCATATCAAGGCCGTAGCTTTCTGCATTTACACCAGCGATTTCAGCCAATTCGCGTGCTGCAGCTACATCTTCAGCGGTGCAGGTTGGAGATTTAAACAGCAAGGAATCAGAAATGATTGCAGACAACATCAATCCGGCGATGTCTTTAGGGATAGCTACACCGTTTTCTTTATACATTTTGTTAAGAATAGTAGCAGTACAGCCTACTGGCTCAGCACGGTAGTATAACGGATGTGCAGTCTCAAAATTAGCGATCCGGTGATGGTCGATAACTTCAATTACACGCACTCGATCAATGTCATTCGCACTTTGTTGGCGTTCATTATGGTCAACAAGAATAACCTGATTAGCTTCTCCAGCTACGTTCTCTACCAGACGAGGAGCCTCAACTCCGAAATGATCAAGCGCAAATTGCGTTTCACCACTAACGTCTCCCAGACGAACTGGCTCAGCATCCCAGCCTAATTCTTTTTTGAGTGCTGCATAAGCAATTGCCGAACAAATAGTATCCGTATCCGGATTTTTGTGTCCAAAGACCAATGTTTTTTCCATTTCCAATCTCCTTACTATGTTTTAGTGAGATTAATATACCATACATTGATAGCGTCTTCCAGATTGTGCGAGCTGAAAAAATGGTTTAGCCTCTCCCACCTACGGTTGTTCACGTCTGGTCTTTGGAAGCGGATCTGGTTTGGACTCACCATGCAGCGGTTCATTATCGGAGAAAAGATCAGGGTTCTCTTTTAGCATCAGGCTTAAAATATCCGTCGTTTCTACTGTTCCACACACTCTAACTAGTGCATCCCCGAAGTTCCCCTTACGCATGGCACCGCCTTCCTCAAGCTCGCGTTCCACTTTCCAAAAATGCTCCGACCAAGAGAGACCACAATGTCTGCGAGAAGGCACCATGATTTCATCGCCACCCGGCGTCACCGTATATAATTCCTCATGACTATCCGTCATTCTGCCCGGAATATCCACCCACTCTTCAATACCGTGAATGAACGTATTCCGCCGCAGATCGACGCCCAGCAGTACTATTTCCGCCTTCCGATCAAGCAGCTTGCCCCACACTGAACCACGGGCGCATGGCGTATCCCAACGTTCATCCCCTGCAGTAAACGCCTCAGCATCAACACCCAAAGCCGCTACAGAGTGAGTCGGATGCCAAGAGCGGACAACACCTGGACGTTTTCTGAACAGCTCCGGTAATATCCCTACACAAGATGGGGAATCTTGAACAAAGAAGCGCGGATTATCCGCATTAATATAAGCCCATGTATGCGTTGGCAAAACAAGCAGCCCATCCTTCATATATTCACTGAGTGCATCCAGCACCGTGTTCGCGCCTCCTTCTACTTCGCCAACACTTTTTAACGAGGAATGAACTAAAATGGTCCCCCGTGGATCAATCCCTAACTCCTGTAATTGTTTCATCAAGCTTGTTGTTGTGTGCACTATTCTCTCTCCTTATGTATGAATTAAATTTCATGAAACATTAATATCCACTTGCAAAAGTTTCTTATTACTATTAAAATTATAGTAACTTAATAATATTCACCAAAGATTTTATCGATATATTAACAATAAATTAAAATAATCCACAAACCCAAAGCATTTACACGGAGGTAACTACCATGAGTTTAACGTTAAAAGGACTTCACCATGTCTCAGCTATTACAGGCAAAGCACAGGAGAACTTTAAGTTCTATACAGAGGTACTTGGACTGCGTCTCATTAAAAAAACAGTAAATCAGGATGATATTTCAGTGTACCATTTATTCTATGGAGATGAGAAGGGGAATCCCGGAACCGAATTAACCTTTTTCGAGCTTCCGATGGCAGGCCGCAACCGAGAGGGCAATAACAGCATCTCCGCGCTCTCCCTTCGATTGCCAAGCGATGCCGCACTTACCTACTGGGAGCAACGCTTCACCGAGCTTAACGTGGAGCATGGGACGATACAGGAACTTGGTGGACGCCAGACTTTATCCTTCCGCGATCACGAGAGCCAACGTTTCATTCTCGTATCCGACGAAAATGATAACGGTGTTGCCGGCGGTACTCCTTGGGCTAAAAGCCCAGTACCTGCCCAATATGGCATTGTAGGCTTAGGACCCGCACATCTCACAGTAGAAAGTGCAGAACATACAGCGGTAGTGCTGGAGCAGTTGCTCGGCTTCCGCCGTATAGGAACCTACCCTTCAACAGTTGCCGGTCAGCCAGATGTGCTCGTATTCGAGACTGGTGAAGGCGGATCAGGTGCTGAGGTTCATCTGGAGGAACGCAATGATCTGGAGCAAGAGCATTTGGGACGTGGCGGGGTACATCACGTCGCATTCCGCGTAGATAATGAAGACGAATTGAAGCAATGGATCGAACACATCCGCCAGGCACAGCTTCCTAATTCCGGTTTCGTCGACCGCTTCTACTTCCGTTCCCTCTATTTCCGCGAGCCTAACGGCATCCTTTTTGAGTTGGCTACAGACGGACCAGGCTTTGCTACAGATGAGCCTATGGAAAGTTTAGGTGAATCCCTTGCGCTGCCGCCATTTCTGGAATCGAAACGCCAGCAAATCGAGGCTTATCTGAAGCCGCTGGATACTCGGCAATAAACCTCTTCAGGTTACTAAATAAAAGGTGTGAGCCGCTTATGCGCTCACACCTTATTTTTTATTGAAGGTTAGTACCTTTCCCTACAATATCTAGTAGCTCCGACAGGTTTCGGATTTCGTATTTTGGCTGAACGCCGGACTCATTAATCTTCCCTAGCGGGTTAAACCAGCAGGTATCAATCCCATAATTAATTCCGCCTTGAATATCAGAGGTTAAGGAGTCACCCACAATCAATACTTTTTCCTTATCTTCAATCCCCAATTTGGCAAAAGCATAATCAAAAATCCCCGTCTCTGGCTTCTGACATCCTGCCTCCTCTGAGATAATGATCTGCTCAAATGTATCACTCAGCAGCGAGCCTTGGATTCTGGAAGTTTGCACATCCTTGATTCCATTCGTGATAATCGCCAGGCGGCAATCTGCAAGCTCTCCGCATAGCTCGATTGCTCCCTGCATCAGAAAGGTTCCTTCGCCTAAGAAACGTAGATAGGCCTCACTGAATGTTTCAGGATCAAGCTCAAGCGCATGTGCAGCAAACAACCGATTGAACCGCTCTACCCGCAGCGCCGCAGATGAAATCCTTCCTTGTTCTAAATCCCTCCACAATGCGTGGTTAATCTCTTGATAACTGGCAGCATAATCTGCTGCACCTGTGGGCATCCCAAAGTGTAGAAAGGCATTAGACAATGCGTGACTTTCTGCCATTCCATAATCAAACAACGTATCGTCGGCATCAAATAAAATAACATCGTATTTCATAAATATCCCCCAAAGGCTTTTCTCAACAAGGTACTACAGCGTTGCTGGCAAGTCAACTTCACACCCCTCACGACAAAATTTTACTTTTTTAAGGTAGATTTAATCGATCTGTGGTATTTTAAAAAGAAAACGGTGGTGAGCGTCATTTTATACGTTTTATCATTTCTAATGTCATTTCTTATCGTCTACTTTCTAATTCCGCCGCTCGGCAAGCTTGCTTTTCGGCTTGATTTTGTGGACAAGCCTCGGCAGGACGTTGAGCGTAAAATTCATAGAGAGCCCATTCCGCTAACGGCCAGCTACGCCATATTCATCGGATTTTTTATCACTTATCTGGTGTTCGCGCGTGATTTCTCCATGGAGACTGTCGCATTATTTGTAGGTGGCGTACTGTTGCTGACCATAGGCACGGTGGATGATTGGTACAAAACGAAAGGCAAAGATTTCCCAGCTCTGCCCAAGTTAATTGTACAAGTTAGCGCAGCGATCCTGGTTTATGTTTCTGGCAATGCCTTTACCGGATTCTACAATCCATTCTCAGGCGATTATATCGTTTTGCCTGTCATTCTATCGTTTCTGCTGACGATTATCTGGATCTTCGGTGTAACCACAGTTATTAATTTCTCGGATGGCATGGACGGTCTGGCTGGTGCCTTGACGGCCATTTCGGCGATTACATTATTTGTTGTCGCACTGGCAAAGGGGCAATCCTCATCTGCCATTATGGCAATTTCACTGATTGGCGTTACGCTTGCTTATCTGCGCTACAATAAGCCGCCCGCAAAAATCTTTATGGGCGACGCCGGGGCAACCTTTCTCGGCTTCATCCTAGCGGTAATTGCACTCGACGGAGCGTTCAAGCAAGCCACCGTCCTGTCGCTGTTCATTCCGATTCTGGCGCTGGGCGTACCGATCTTCGACAACATTTTTGTCGTAGTCAAACGTTTCATCCAAGGCAAGTCCATTTATCAAGCCGATGCCACCCAGGCTCATTACCGCCTGCTTCGGGCAGGCCTGAACCAGAAGCAGGTCGTTGCCGTGCTTTGCCTGATTAGTGTTTGCCTATCCTTATCCTCTATCATTCTGCTGCTGATTGAGACCTAATGTATTAGGGACTAAGGGCATGTCTCATATACTGAGACTGCCCTTTGAAGTTACAAAAGGAGCCAGATTCCGATATGGAATCTGGCTCCTTTTGTGTTTGAGGGTATTCTAGAGTAGCGAGAGATAGCTAAGATGCGGGAGTTTGCCAGAGCTTGCGAGAGCTACGGGATCTGCGGGATCTGCGGGATCTGCGGGACCTGCGGGATCTGCGGGACCTGCGGGATCTGCGGGATCTGCGGGATCTGCGGGATCTGCGGGATCTGCGGGATCTGCGGGGTCTACGGATTTACGGATTTACGGAGATCCATGGCCAATTCCCCAGCTTTTACTCTTACGGACTCAGGCGCCGTTATTCGTGGATTTTCGGCCATTTAGTCGTGTTTTCGGACTCCAGAGACGCTATCTACCCAAAATGGACTCATATTCAGTCTATTTCCACCCAATAGCTGCATTGGTGTCCGATAGCGCACAAATTAGAGTGATTTGTTACTTTTAGCGACTCCTGTGTCCTTTAGCTCCCTAACTCCAAATACATCAATCACCCATCGTTCTCTTGCGTAAACTCGGCTAATCTGCGATAAATCCCAACGATCTCTTCCATCGGCATTCTAACTAATCCGCTAGAAGAGGGTGCAACAAATTCACGAACGCCATCTATATTTGGAGGCACGTCCCCTTGAAATCCCCAGTTAGCTTTTGTTCTGCGACTAAACTCTGTATATACACCCTTACCTACAAAACAGGCGACTTGAGGCCGATATTTCTCCAGCTTGGAGCGAAGCATTTCCCGACCCTCCTGGTATTCTTCACGAGTAATATCGTCGATTCCCCGTGTGGGACGGGCAACAATATTTGTAAACCCATAGCCCAGCTTAAGCAAGTCCCCATCCTCAGACGCATCATACAACCGGGGAGTAAGCCCAGACTGATGTAATATTCTCCAGAAATTATTCCGCGGATTCGCGTAATGATGTCCTACCTCGCCAGAACGGATACTAGGATTGAACCCAATAAATACAATCTGTAATCCGTGATCTAAGTGATCTGGAATTTCATCCATGTTATTATGCCTCCTAACCAAACGTCGATCTAGTTCAACTTACGGGGTATACACCTTAAGACAGGAAGGCGGTATATGACCTGCCAACCATACCTTATTACCCGCATTATAAAAGGTTACACCCATTTGACCCGCTCTAATCGTATCAACGGTTAACAATATCAATTTCCCTCTGCGACTTCCGGCTAAACTGGCAAAATGAGTCCCTTCAGACAAATGAACATACTGCCGTCCCATCGATTGGAGCCCCTCCTCCAAAATCACAGAAAGCACACCAGAATGAGTTCCGTGAAAAAGTATAGCAGGCGGAGTCCCCGGCCCATAAGTGATTTTTGTATGGCTATGCCCGTACCGGGCTTTGATCCGGTCGTCAATGATTTCCAATCGTTGCTTGTCACAATCTGCGACCACTTGCCGAATATCTCCCACAGTCACCTCTGACCATCTAGGAGTGCTTACAATAACAGACAGTAAATCATCCAACCTACAGGAACCATCCTCTGGATCCAAAATAAGACCATATTGCTCTGGGGTATGCCGAAGCAGCTTAGTCATAAACTTACTTAACAACACTTCCGCTGTATTGTTTAACATTATATTTACACCTCAATTTTTCCTATTTATATTATTCTACAGTAAAGGATCTCTTCGAAGCAGATTCCAGAGGCATTACAGCAATCACACATCCATGTATTACCTCTTACTATGCAAAAAAGACCATGGACTCTATCGTCCATGGTCGGGCTTCACCTAAATACAAAACTCCTTACCAGTTAATACAGCGATGTTATTTTACCGGAAACGAATATACTGGTTCAGAGGCTGACCTGAAAGTTCCATTTCATCCTTATCGTATCTCCAAAAGCATAATCCAACTATCCAGTTTATGTAAACCAGTAGTCTTTTATCTGTAATCTTTTACTTACCTTATTCTAAACTTATTCTTAACTTATTTCAGCAATGCTTTCAATTCAGGCGTCATATCCGATTCTTTTAACATTACGAAATCGCTATAACCCTCTTTGTACATCAACTTCACAATGTAGTTGCCATTCTCAACACCATAATGGAAATGATGGTCCAAAATATCTGTTAATAATGTCTTATCCTTCGTAACAGCCGTACGATTCTTTTCGCGTGCAAGCGCTACTCTTTGTTCAGGACTAGTAGGGTTCTTAGGTGTTTGCTCGTCCATATAATCATCTTTTATAATCTCTGCCGATTGGATATCTTCAGCTGTTATTTGTATTTTATCGGCATAACCTTTTTCGTTCATCCACTTTTCAAGCTCATGGAAAGAAGATTTCCATGGATAATAATAACCATAATCTGTAATAACTTGATTACTGTTCTCTTTTGTCTTCACCTCTACTTGGATATTAGCCACATCAGGTTTTCCGTCCTTATCTATTTGTACTTCGTAGGACATATTCGAAATTTCGCGTTTGATAATCTCCTTTAGCTCTGAAATTTCCCCGGGATCAGAAACGGCTACTTTTTTATTCCTGTTAGTAACCCACATAAAATCCAGGTCTTTGTCTAAGAGAGCTAAATCATACTTTTCATACTTGTAAGCTTCGGTATCCTTAACCGCCTCGAGCTCTGATTCAAACCCCTTATTAGGGATCCAGTATTCCCTCACTAGCTTATCGCCGTTCTCCAATTGATAAGCCAGAGTAAAATATTCATAAACGTATTGTCGTGAGGTAAGTTCTGGACGTACTGCAACTACCGCTTGATGGAGTTTACGGACAGCTTCTATATAATCTTTATCATCGGAAAAAGGGTTCTGCCCCATGTAGGGTGTAGTGTACAAATCATCCGTTGGGGTATACAACCGGTAGTTAGCTCCCATATATACACCGCTAATCTTATCACCGGAAGGCACTCTGGCTTCATACCCCGTAACACTTGATACCGGGATATACAGAAGTAACCCTATCATTACCGCATAAACTGCAAACTCAGCTACCATTTTACGCGTCATAATCTGCCATGTTTTCCGAACAATCATTTCTGCGGCAACATAACCAATAATGGCTCCGATGGCATATCCACCAATCACCCAGCCCATTTGCTGTTGCTTCATTTGCGCAAAATAATTACCGGCAATAAGCATGGCACATAACATAACCCCTGCTTTAAACAGTGGGTTGAAATATCCAAAGGCAATAGCCTGACCCGCTTTTTCCGTATTACGTTTACGGTATAACAGGTACGACAACCCGATAAATAGAAGTGCCAATACCCCATAAATCCATAATTCTGTATTGGTGAAGGGTTTGCCGGTAAAATAATACACGATATGAACAAAAGGAGACCATATCTGCGAAATAGAATCACGCAAGTTAGAGTTTGCATTTGCATATCCATAAAGATACATAGCTAAATGGCTGTGGATTAATGAGATCAGTACAGCAGGAAGAATAAGCAAAATATAAATGATAATTCCCTGAAGAATAGATTGGCCCGTACATATTCCCACAAAAACACTAAAGCAAAAGAGGAACAAAGTCAGAATACTAACTGTAATACACCATTGCCAAATATCTGCGCCTTGAAAAATATAAAAATTACCACTCCACGGCTTAACAACGGCAACCACCCCAGCAGTTAACCAAACAGGCAGCAATAGTAAGGTAAGTCCACTCGTCAGATGAGCTGTAAATAAATGCTCTCTGCGTAAAGGCAGGCTATGCCAAAGATCTGCGGGTGATTTTGCCTGAAGGTATCGGAATAAGAATAGTCCTGCGGCAACTGGGATCGTAATGATAAACAAGGCTTGCACACTACCAGCTATGCGAAATAAATGATCAACTTCCTGCGGTTTTGCATCCGGATTGCTGCTCATGAAGAGCTGTAATGGAAGTGCAAATAATAAGCCGAGTGCATATATAATCCCTATCCAGCCATGCTGGCGGAAGTTCTGGCGAAAAATACTGCTATTAAAGTAGTAATGGCTGCGCGTCATATCCGACATCCCCCATTTCATAAATAAAGATCTCTTCTAACGTTAATGGAAGCAAATCGAATACGTATGGCTCGTACACCTGAAAAGCCGCTTTGATCCGTTCACGATCCCCTTTTACAATATATAGGTTCACACTTCCCCGGCGCTCTTGATGCAGAACTTGTAGCTTGGCAGCTAACGGAATCTCATGCCGTTCATCCCGAAACGCCACTTGAATCTTATGTGTATCCGCCTTAAGATCATCCAGATCCTTCTCAATCAACATCTTCCCACCATGCATAATCCCGACATGATCGCACAGATCTTCAATCTCACGAAGGTTATGGGAAGAAATGATTACCGTCAGCTCGCGTTCAGCAACCTCCTGAAATAGCAGGTTTTTAATCTGACGCCGCATCACCGGATCTAATCCGTCAATCGGTTCATCCATAATCAGCACATCCGGCATACAGCTTAAACATAACCAGAATGACGCTTGCCGCTGCATCCCTTTGGAGAAACGACTGAGCTTGCGCTTTTTATCGAGCTGAAATACGGTTCCCAAATCTTCAAAACGCTTCTGATTCCAGCTCGGATAAATCGAGCGATAGAAGGCCGCCATTTGCAGCATGGTGGATTGTGGGAAAAAGTAAGGAGCATCCGGCATAAAAATAACCCGTTGCTTAGTCGTCGGGTGTTCGAATACCGCTTCACCATCCACCCGCACGGTCCCCTTATCTGGAGAGTAGATGCCCGCCAATGTTTTGAGCAGCGTTGTTTTGCCTGCGCCATTAGAGCCGAGCAGCCCATAAATTGTTCCTTTATGTACCGTTAAAGAGATATCGTCGACTGCCTTCTCGCCTTGAAATAATTTGCTGACTCCCCGAATCTCAATCATCACTCTTCCCTCCTTCTCTTTGCTTCTCCACTTGTTGGTACAAAGAACTAATCTCAGCTGCGGTGAACCCAAGGTATACCGCCTCCGCCATCAGCCTCAGCAACTCGTTCCGGACTTCCGCTTTTTTGATCGCATTTTGTTCTTTTTTCATCGGGGCTACAAAACTTCCTTTCCCCTGTAATGAATAGATATACCCCTCACGTTCCAATTCACGGTAAGCCTTCTGAATCGTATTGGGATTCACGGTTAGCTGCTGGGATAACGTCCTTACAGAAGGTAGCTGTTCATCCGTCTGCAAAATACCATGCAGAATCATCTCCTTGACCTTATCGGTCAGCTGCTCATAAATCGGCTTCCGACTACGAACGTCCAGTTCGAACATAACCTTCCTCCTTCCACTATCTTGCATTAAATCCATTATGGTGTGTATTAACTGTACTACTATTATTAATACAGTTTGATTTATATGTCAACAAAAAAACCCCAAGATTATCCTTTGGGGATCTATCTATCCCTTGCTATTAATCAAAATTACGTCCGATCGCGCCGAGCCAACCTCATCCACAGTAGTTTTAGGACCCTGATAACGCTGATTCCAGCTTTTAAGGTCACCTGAGTACGACAGCGCCGTGCCATCCTCATTCCCCGTGGCTTTCGGACTCAGAAGACGCTATTCGCACATTCTTCGCCTTTTGAGCGAAGTTTCGGACTCCTATGCAGCTATTGCCTAGTAAGGCGCTCATTTTGGGCGTTTTTCACACCAATAGCGACTTTTGGGTCCGTTACAACTCCAAATGACGCTGTTTCCAGCTTTTAAGATCATCTGAGTCCGATCGCGCCAAGTTCCCCTCATCCCCCATGGATTTCGGACCCAGATGACGCTATTCGCACATTTTCCGCCTTTTGAGCGAAGTTTCGGACTCCAGTGCAGCTATTGCCTAGAAAGGCGCTCATTTCGGGCATTTTTCACACCAATAGCGACTTTGGGGTCCGTTACCACTCCAAATGCCGCTGTTTCCCGCTTTTAAGGTCACCTGAGTCCGACAGCGCCGTGCCATCCTCATCCCCCGTAGCTTTCGGACTCAGATGACGCTATTCGAACATTTTTCGTCTTTTGAGCGAAGTTTCGGACTCAGTTGCAACTATTGCCCAAAAAGACGCTCATTTCGGGTGCCTTTTACACCAATAACGACCTTGTGGTCCGTTACCACTCCAAACGCCGCTGTTTCCCGCTTTTAAGATCATCTGAGTCCGATCGCGCCGCCCCCCCCTTATCTCCCCCGTAGCTTTCGGACCCAGATGACGCTATTCGCACACTTTCCGCCTTTTGAGCGAAGTTCCGGACTCCAGTGCAGCTATTGTCAAGAAAGATGCTCATTTGGGGCATTTTTCACACCAATAGTGGCTATGGGGTCCCTTAGAATTCTAGATACCGTTGATTCCAGCTTTTAAGGTCACCTGAGTCCGACAGCGTTGTGCCATCCTCATCCCCCTGGCTTTCGGACTCAGATGACGCTATTCGCACATTCTTCGCCTTTTGAGCGAAGTTTCGGACTCCTATGCAGCTATTGCCCAAAAAGACGCTCATTTCGGGCGCCTTTTACACCAATAACGACTTTGGGGTCCGTTACCAATCCAAACGCCGCTGTTTCCCGCTTTTAAGATCATCTGAGTCCGATCGCGCCAAGCCGACCTTGTCTCACGGGGCTTTCGGACTCAAACGCTGCTGTTTTTAGCTTATAAGCTCCTCTGAGTCCGATCGCGCCGCCCCCCCTTATCTCCCCCGTAGCTTTCGGACCCAGATGACGCTATTCGCACATTTTTCGCCTATTGAGCGAAGTTCCGGACTCCAGTGCAGCTATTGCCTAAAAAGACGCACATTTCCGGGCATCCGCTACAATAAACCTCCTAAATAAACGCAAAAAAAGAGACGCCCCTAAGCCATTTTGGCTTTAGAGACGTCCCTTTGAGTATTAGTGACTGTAATTAAGCATACCAGCCCCATACGAAGATGAAGAGCGTACCGAATATCGTAACTAAACCAACGAATAAGGCATAGGCGATATTGATGTAAAGTTCTTTCTTGGTATCTGCTGATTCACCAATATGCATGAACAGGAAGAGCTGCAAGGAAGCCTGAATGAGGGCTGTAACAAGCAGGATAGCCATGTTCGCAGTGTTGGATAGATCAAGGTAGATTACAGCAAGTGCAGCCACAGAAAGGACAAGAGAGGCTAAGAAACCCATCACATGGCGAATTGGAAACAATTGCTTCATCATGCTACATCAGTCCTTTCAGATAGACGAAGCTGAAAATAAAGATCCAGACAACGTCCAAGAAATGCCAGTACAGCGAGAAGATAAAGGATTTATTGGCCGTAGCCGGATTAATACCTTGACGCTTCAACTGGATTAGAATAGCCGCACCCCACAGGAACCCGAACGATACGTGAGCTCCGTGTGTTCCCAGCAGTACAAAGAGACTGGATAGGAAACCACTGGTTTGAAGTGTAGCCCCTTCGTGAACATAAGTGACAAACTCCGTGATTTCAATACCAAGGAAGCCGAGGCCCATTAGAAGGGTTAGTCCGAAAAAGACCATCATGGCTTTTTGGTAACCATGCCGCATGGCATGAACTGCAAGACCAATCGTGAACGAACTTGTCAGCAGCAGCAATGTTTCGATCATTACTGGACCAATTTCGAAAAGATCCGGCCCGCTAGGGCCGCTGGCAAAACGGTCTACCATTACAAAATAAACAGTGAACAACGTAGCGAACAGTGCAATCTCCGCTCCTAGAAAAACCCAGAAGCCAAAGATTTTATTACTATTTTCTTCTGTTGAGTATTCAAGCGGCTTAGACGCATCTATTTTCATACTGTCTCACCCCGCAATTTCTTTTCAGTAGCAATAACTTCTTCTGCTGGGATGTAGAATCCGTGATCCCGATCAAAGGACATAGCAGCTAGAACAATGAGGATACCTACTCCAGAGAGGATCGCTGGAATCCAAAGACTGAAGACCAGAGAGAACCCTGCAATGAAGAAGATAACACCCAGAACAAATGGTTTTCCTGTGTTGCTAGGCATATGAATCTTAGTAATCTTATCTTCAAAAAGTGGTACTTTATCTTGTTTAGCAGACCAGTAAGCATCGCGTGTTTTTACATTTGGAACCACTGCGAAGTTGTAAGCTGGAATCGGGCTTTTCGTTGCCCATTCCAAAGTACGTGCATCCCACGGATCTCCATCAGTATCTCTTGGTTCGTAACGAGTACTCCAGTAAATGTTATAAACCAGGATTACAAATCCAATAGCGAGACCGATCGCACCTACGAATGAGACCATACTCAGCGGGCCAAATCCGGTATCCGCAGAATAGGTGTATTGTCGGCGGGTCATACCCTTAAGTCCGAGAATAAACAGCGGGAAGAACGATACGTTAAAGGAAATGATAATCCACCAGAAGGCATGCTTGCCAAGACGTTCATTCAGACGGAAACCGAATACTTTAGGGAACCAGTAATGGAACCCTGCGATAACGGCGAAGACCGCACCTGGAATAAGAACGTAGTGGAAATGGGCAACCAGGAACATCGTATTATGGTACTGGTAATCGGCACTGGCCATAGCCAGCATGACACCTGTTACCCCACCAATCGTAAAGATCGGAATAAAGGCCAGGGTGTATAGCATAGGTGTCGTAAAGGTTATTCGCCCTTTTCGTAAGGTAAATAGCCAGTTAAATATTTTCACACCTGTTGGTACGGCAATGGCCATGGTTGTAATCGAGAAGAAGCTGTTAACCATAGCACCTTGACCCATTGTATAGAAATGGTGAGCCCATACTAGGAAGGACAAAAGGGAAATGATCAACATACTGAATACCATGGATGTATATCCATACAGGTTCTTTTTAGAGAAGGTGGCGATAATTTCACTATAAATACCGAATGCCGGTAAGACAACGATATATACTTCAGGGTGACCCCATACCCAGAACAGGTTGGCCCATAACATATCCATACCGCCATTGGCCATCGTAAAGAATTGAGAGCCGAACAACCGGTCGAACATCATCAACGCGAGTGCAACCGTAAGCACAGGGAATGCGAATACGATAATTACGTTGGTGATCAATACGGACCAAGTAAACATCGGCATTTTCATCAACTTCATGCCTGGTGCACGCATTTTCAGAATCGTTACAATAAAGTTAACGCCTGTGAGGAGCGTACCAATACCTGAAATTTGTAGTGCGAGCGAGTAATAGTTATTACCCACCGTTGGACTGAACTCTAGACTTGCTAGCGGGAAATATGCGGACCAACCAGCATCTGGCGATCCCCCGATAACAAACGAAATGTTAAGCAGCATAGCTCCAAAGAAGAAGAGCCAGAAGCTGACAGCATTCAGACGCGGGAAGGCAACGTCTCTAGCACCGATTTGCAGCGGAACGATAACATTCATCAGACCGATAATAAACGGCATGGCCATAAAAAGGATCATAATCAAGCCGTGTGTTGTAAATACCTCGTTGTAATGCTGTGCGTCAAGAAATTTCATGTCCGGGGCTGCTGTTTGCAGCTTCATCATAATAGCGTCAACGCCGCCGCGGAAAAGCATAAGCAATGCAGCGAGGATATACATAATCCCAATACGTTTGTGGTCAACAGTAGTCAACCATTCGCGCCATAAATATCCCCATTTTTTAAAATAGGTCAGGCCGACGATAATCCCGATTGTAGCCAGAACAATACTTGCCATAGCTCCGTATATCAGGGGTTCGCCGTGGACCTTAAATTTATCCCAATCCATTAGGAATCGCTCCTTTCAAGTTGTTCAATTAACATTGACTAGTGTCCGTCATGTGTTGTGCTCTCTTCTAATGGAGAACTAGGTGTCGGCTCATCCAGTTCTGGATTAGGCTCGGTGTTGAATTCCGTCTCGCTGGATGGTGCTGGAGTCGGGTGAATTTCTTTATTATCCTGATGCTCCATACTTCCGTTATCCGTATCCATTTCAGTGCCACCATTACTCATATGGTCACCATGGCTTCCCGGAGGCGGGCTAAAGGATAAGTGAGTATTCGTATACGTTTTACGTCCGACATGTTCCATTTCCAAAAGACCTTTAAATTCATCTTCCGTCAGTGGACCCGCCGTTTCTTTAACGTCTTTCACCCATTCCTGATAGTCCTTATCTGTCATCGCAAGTGTTTCAAACTCCATGTGGGCAAAACCCTTACCATTAAAGTTCGCATTTCTTCCGACATAAGAACCTACAGTATCAGCTGAAAGATGCAAGGTTGTGATCATGTCGCTCATCGCGTATTTTTGTCCTCCCAATTGTGGGATCCAAAGACTTGAGATCGTACCGAAAGAATACAATCTGAACTCTACAGCGCGGTGAACTGGAATGTTAACGTAGTTTACTGTTTCGATACCTTCTTCTGGGTAGCTGAAATGCCATTTCCAGTTAGAGGAGGAAGCATAAATTACAAGCGGTTTCTGATCTTTATAATCCGCTGCAACATTTTCTACATCTACTGTTGTTTTGACGGTGACTACGGAGAGGAATGCCACGATAATAATCGGAATGGTAATCCAGATAGCCTCCAGCCATTTGTTTCCTTCCTCGTGAGGAGGAATATAATCTTCGTTGCTTTTTTTAGCACGGTATTTCAAAAGCACAAAGACATATAAGATGTAGACAACTGCCAGAACGCCGAGCATCATAACAATGGAGAGAATGATCGTGTCAGATAAAGTTCTTGCAGCCGGCCCCTTCGGATTCAGAACAGCGATTGAACTGCATCCTGGCAAGAGTAAAATTAGGCTGAGAAATAAAGCGTATAACGGTCCCTTTTTGTTCATGCTTAAGCTCCTTCCTTCAATACTTCTTTTATTAACCCTCAACATTAACCTTAATATATAGTAAGAATTTATGGGGAAGAAAGCAAAAGACTTATTTTTCCATTTAGCCTAAAAAAGACCTTAATAATGGCGAACAAGTTAAATATGTGTGATCAATTTGTTACAAGTTTCTAATAGTATGATAAAGATCACTGTAACGGCGCTGTTTATGGGTTGAAAAATTCCGTTCAAACTTTGTTCAATAGTTTACTAAAGTTGCTAATTTAGACACATCTATTCTGCGCAAAACAGGGTGATTTTAACCATTTTTTGTTGATGCGCCAGTATTTAGCTGGAGTCGCGTGCTTTTTATGATTGTGGTTGAAATCACAGTTAACTTCTAAAAGGTAACAAATTATTCTGCTGGGGGTTACAATCTCTCAAATTTCATTCTATCAATGTATGATAAGGTAATAGACAAATATACATAGATAGGAGATTTTTGACGATGTCTTTAAAGAAAGTATGGCTATTATTAATCGTATTATTCATTGGTTCCGGATCAATACGAGCGATAGATTCAGTGAATGCAGCAGGTGCAGGCTCCCTTAGGTTAGGTGTGAACGATAAGTTAACAACTATTGAAGCAGTTTCGGTAAAAGATACCTATTACGTTCCTCTACGTGATCTATCACAGGAACTTAAGTTAACGCTAACTGGAGTGAGCGATGGGATAAAAGTTACAGGTCAGAACAGATCAATCAAACTGCTGAATGATCATGCAACAGCTACTCTAGGCGATGGAAAGACCATATCCATGAGTACATTTTTGAAAAACGGAAAAACAATGGTTCCACTGAAATTGACCTCTTATCTTGGTTTTGGAATTTCCTTTAAAGCAGATCAATATTTATTGCGTGTAAAAGATGGCTCGGCTACATTAGATGATGCAACATTTGTAAGTAAGTTTAAAAAGGAATTGAAGCCAACCGCAACTCCTGGAACTTCTACGCCAACTGTTGGGAAGCAAGGTAAGACCGTATACCTCACCTTTGATGATGGGCCAACGGCTACAACTTCTACATTGCTTGATATTTTGGCAAAATATGATGCGAAGGCAACTTTTTTCATGATCGGACCGAATATGAACCAGCATACTGCGCAAGTGAAACGGATTGCGAATGAAGGACATGGTCTCGCATTGCATGGAATGACGCACCGGAAAGAGAAGTTTTATGCTTCACCTGCGGCTGCGCTGGGAGAGATGGATAACGATAACGCCATTTTGAAAAAGATTACAGGTCAAAGCACTACACTGATTCGTCCTCCTTATGGAAGCAAGCCTTATTTCACAAAGGCCTTTAGAGATAAAGTCTTGGCTCAAGGTTATCATCTGTGGGATTGGAACGTGGACTCAGAGGATTGGAAATACAAGGATGCTAGTACAACGATCTATAATTCGGTTATGAATCAGGTTCATAAGCTGCAGAAATCGCAGACCAATCCAGTGATTCTGATGCATGATCAAAAAGCTACACTTAAAGTACTTCCGCGTATCTTAGAGTCATTGAAAAAAGAAGGCTATACATTCCACGTCATTAGCTCAGATCTGAAACCTCTGAATTTCTGGAAGGATACACGCTGAGTTTTTTTGAAAAAATCAAGAGGGAATCCCAACAGCTGTGAACTAGCTGTTGGGATTCCCTCTTTTTTTGGTCTTGAACTAAACACTAATTTTTGTTTAATCCAACCACATTCATGCTCCCGAGTTTTTCTATCGGACCCAGATGACCTTAATTGCTGGATTTGCCTCTGTTTCGGGTGCTTTCGGACCACATAGCCGCTATTGGTGCAAAAACCACCCGTTATCAGTATTTTCCACACCAATAGCTGCACTGGTGTCCGAAACTTCGCTCCAATGGCGATAAATATGGAAATAGCGGCTACTGAGTCCTAAACTCCACTCCAAAGCCAATAAATGTACAAACGGCGGCGGCTGTGTCCGAAACTCCACTCCAAAGCCGATAAATGAGCGAATGGCGTCTGCTGTGTCCGCCAAACCAGTGGGGATGAGTATGAGCCCACGGTATCGGACCCAGATGACCTTAATTGCTGGATTTGCCTCTGTTTCGGGTGCTATCGGACCACATAGCCGCTATTGATGCAAAAAACACCCGTTATCAGCGTTTTCCACACCAATAGCTGCACTGGTGTCCGAAACTTTGCTCCAATGGCGATAAATATGGAAATAGCGGCTACTGAGTCCGATAGCATATGGGGATGAGTATGAGCCCACGCTATCGGACTCAGAAGACCTTAATTGCTGGATTTAGCTATATTTCAGATGCTATCGGACCTCATAGCCGCTATTGGTGCAAAAAACACCCGTTATCAGTGTTTTCCACACCAATAGTTGCACTGGAGTCCGAAACTTCGCTACAAAGGCGATAAATGGGCAAATAGCGGCTACTGAGTCCGATAGCATATGAGGATGAGTATGACTCCACGCATCGGACCCAGATGACCTTAAACTGGGGAATATCAAGTAGACAGTGTGTTTGAAAAACTAGAGATCAGCCGGGAACACTAGGGGTACGGGGTACGGGGTACGGGGTACGGGGTACGGGGTACGGGGTACGGGGTACGGGGTACGGGGTACGGGGTACGGGGTACGGGGTACAGGTTCCGGAGTACGAGCATACCGAGCATCCCCAAGGTTTTTATTGTTTCCACGCCTCCGTCTTGACTCTAGTGTCGCTGGAGGTCACATAGCATATGTTTACCCGGCAACCTACTGAAACCAACTTACATCTCTCCCCCCTGACCTACTGAGACCAGCTTACATCCCTCCCCCTTGACCTACTGAGATCAGCTGGCTCGCACTTGCTCCCAATCTGCTAAAACCACAAACAGCAGAGCAGCGATCTCCGTTACTGGAGAACCGCTGCTCTGCTGTTTTAATATTATTATGAAGTCTATAGTTTGAAGCTGGACAATGTCTTTTGCAGATCTTCTGCGAGCACCGCTAAATACTGAGCTGAAGCCGACATTTCCTCCATTGCGGATAGTTGCTCCTGACTCGCTGCACTTGTGTCCTGAACACCTTCTGCACCTTTACTAGATATAACGTTGACCTGTTCCATAGCTGCTGCGACACCTTGGGATTCCATGGCCACATGAGCAACCGCTTCTCTAATCTCCGCTGTCTGTAAGGTAGCTTCTTTAATGGAAGTCTGAATCTCATGAAAAGCTTGAGATACCAGATGACTTTGAACTACGCCATTGGTGACTAGCTCAGTACCCAAAGCCATGGATTCTACTGCGCTTTCGGTTTGCTTTTGGATATGTGTAATAATATCTGTAACCCGCAAAGAACTATTTCTAGTTGCTTCCGCCAGATTACGAATTTCTCCAGCAACTACAGCAAATCCCCGTCCATGCTCACCAGCCCGTGCTGCTTCTATAGAAGCATTGAGCGCAAGCAGATTCGTCTGTGTAGCAATACCGTTAATCGTTGTAATAATTGTATTAATCTCTTGTGACAATGTCCCCAGATTAGAAACAATCTCCTGACTCTGAGTTACACTGAGGTCAATTTCCTTCATCTGCACAATGATTTGGTCTACAGCCTCTACTCCACGATCCGATGAACCGGAAACTACTCCCATTAGATCCGACATTTCATAGCTGCTGCCCTCTACGGCTGCAATATCATTGGTCATTGCTTTTATGGAACGTGTTGTACTGTTAATGCTCTCTGTCTGCTCATCAAAACCCGCGGCAATCTCTCCAGAAGATACAGCGATCATTTGTGAAGCCAATGAGGTCTGCTCAGCACTAGCGCTCATCTCTTCCGATGAAGCTGACAGCAGTTCTGCACTCTCTGCAATCCCTTGCATCATCTTCCGCAAGCCCTGCAGCATATTGTTAAATGAACTGTTAATTTGGCCGATCTCATCCTTGGCGGTGTACGTTGCTACCACGGTCAAATCTCCATCTTCTGCCCGCTTCATTAGTCCTTGCAGTTCTTTAAGCGGTTTTGTTATCAGGCGAATGATTGCAATACTAATCAAGATACAAATCACCCAAGCGAAAGTAATCATTATGGTATTGTTTACACGCATGCTTTTAGCGGTTGCCATGGAACCTGAATTGTGTTCATCAGCATCTTTAAGCAAAGAATCACTAATTCCTTTAAGCAGGTTGATCATTTTTTCACGGGATTCGTTAAATTCGCCTGAAAATACTTTATAGGCCTCTTGATTATGATTACTATCAGCAATCTTTATAATGTTATCCCGCTGTGCACGATAATCTGGCAAAAAGGACTCATACTCTTTGATTTTACTTACAATAGCAGGATCATTATACTGAATCGCTTTCACCTTGTTCATAAGTTCATTATTATCTTGAACCTTCACTTGGATACTCTCAGAAAGTTCTTTGTTTTTGCTGGCATCAACGCTAATCAAACGCTCCAAAAGATAGGATTCAATAGCCCGATTATTCGTACGCATCTGCCCTACGTAAGAAACAGGCAATAAATTTTCATTATATGTCTCATTTGTCTTTTCGGCCATTTTGTTCATTGTGATGATGCCTATGCCCCCTACAGCATTCACCATAATTACTGCGAATACCAAAAGCAGCCCTATTTTGTATTTCACTTTCAAATTTTTCATCTACACTCCGCCTTCACATTATCTTATGATCTATCTATTTTTATCGGTCGGAAGGGCTAAGAGTTTGATGATTTTTAAAATATTGTGTCGAATAAAAGTATATATTGTCATAAAACGACTTTCCTCAAATAAAAAAGGGCGGGCACCCGATCCGCTATTACTCCGAATCCATGTGTGCCCGCCTAATCAAACTTCCTCTTCCTTATTCTCCAGAGGTATAGTACCAGTACAAAGTATCACCGTTCTGCAAAATATAACTGTCTGCACTGATGCTTGGATCCGCATCCCGGTTCGTTTTATACTTCCATCCGCTGCTTGGGCCTCCATCAAATTCAGCCAACCCGTCAATAGATTTCACGTAGATGCTTCCAGCGTTGCCGGATGATACTACCTTAGTCCCTAATTGACTGACTAGTAAGCTATAAGCCGTTTCGCCCTCTTTTAGAGCTACTGTTGTACTGGCTAGGATGGTTCCTCTCCGGCTATCTCCAATCACTGAGAGGGTAGCGGTAGCTTTTGCTGGAGCAATAACAGACGATCCGACAGTCAGAGACTGAGTATAACGCGCTACGCTCGGTACGCTATCTTTAGCATAACCGGTAACAGTTATTGTATAGCTATTTGCTGGGAGACCCCCATCAACAACAGCCACACCTTGTTCATTCGTGATTACCTTCTTATCACCAATCGAAACCTGCACACCTGCAGCTGGTGAGGTAACCGGATCAGAAGTGAAGCTTTCCTGATCCCACACCCACTTTTTCTGTGAAACCTTTACAGTAAAAGCTTCATTAGCTTTTGGCTGTGATGGGGTAAGCACCACAGCATCTACAACCTGTGTATTTTCTCCTGCATAATAGACAAGCACACGATCGGATTCCTGTAGTTCGAACGCATCCATACCCACACTTGGATATATCCACTCCCCGCCGCGTGATACCACGAAGCTCCACCATCCGTCGTAAGTACCTTGCGAAACTCCATGGATACCTGATACAAAGTTGCCATAAGACGATTTGGTGATATCTACTTTAAAATCATCGGTAGACCCTAGTTGTTGCAACGCTTCAAGGGCATTGGAGGCTTTCAAAGTCCCCTCACTAATCAACCCTTCCGGGCCTTCAACGGTTAGCGAAGCTGTTACATTCTTAGAAATCACTTTTAGAGCTTTTGTATATTTAGCAATCGTTGGGGCTTTGCCTTCACGGTAGCCAGTTACAGTCAGTGTATAGTCACCTGCGGGCATATTTCCTGAGAATACGGCCTCACCTTTAGCATTCGTCGTTACCGTCTGAGCTCCAATTTGGACCTGAACACCCGCAGCTTTTGCAGTTACAGGAGAGGAAGTGTTCGTAGCAGCGTCCCATTTCCACGTCTTACTAGTTACAGTGACGGTAAAGGAATCGCCCTCTTTAAGATTTGCTTTGGAAAGCGTAACGGAATCCACAAGCTTAGTGTCATCTCCGGCATAATAAACCAGTACCTGATCTGAATCTTTAAGTACAAAATCACTCATGCCTACATCGGGATTAATCCATTTTCCGTCACGTGATACAACATACATCCATCCGTCATAACCACCAAAGCTTCCAGCAGCAATACTTCCGATGCCAGTCACATAACTGCCCGAAGGATTTGTGATCGGCAAGTTCGTTTGAAGCGCCAGCTTCTCTAACGCTCCAAGTGCGTTGCCAGCATAGGCGTACCCTTGTGCCAACGTGGCCTGTGGTCCCTCAATCGTTACTGGAGCGTAGATGAGTGAGCTCTGAATGGAGGATTTGGAAAAATCGTATAGCTTACTGTTGCTTCCTTTATATAGCAAATTATAGGCAACCAGCGCCTGAAGACCTTGCTCTGTCGCCAGAATATTACTGCTTCCACCACGGCTATGGGTGAAGCTACCATCAGCTAGACGATAGCTAAGCAGGTTCTCCATTAGATCCACTTTGTTTTTGGTGTATTCTAATCCACTAGGATCAACTCCGAAGGAGGTGAGTCCAAGGATTGCTTGTGCGCTACTTTCAGCACTGTCACCGTAACCCCCATGGCTATCTTGAGCTGTAGATAACCAAGCTACGGCTTGTAGCCCTGCTAAGTAGGCTTCGGGATTATTTTTATGTGCCGCCAGAGCCGTCAAGGTTATCGCTGTCATATCAGGCTCACTTGCACCTGAGGTTAGTGCAAAGCCCCCATCCGGATTCTGTTTGGAGAGAATCTCCGTAAGGAGCTTATCCGCCGTCCATTTCGCGTCACTTGGGATATTATATTTACCAGAATCCAGCGCAAGTAAAGCATATACCGGATTATTAAGCGTCTGTTCACTGAGCTTGCTATTATTATAAATTTTCTCAATCAGATTATAGCCAGGAGTCGTTCCGTTACCAGCAAAGCTAGTAGGATCTGCACCAATCGCTCTCACTGCGAGCACGATTCGAGCATAATCGGTTACATTGGTGAAATCGCCAGCTGCATCCTTTACTTTTTTCTCAAGCTCTGAAAGGTAACTAGCCGGCAGCTTGTACCCTGCTTGCGCTAATCCAATGGCTTGCCAATCCGATTGCACGCCACCTTTCAAGAGATATTCTGCAGCCGCATAAGTCGCATCCGCAACATTAATCCGCTCCGCGGCAGTTGCCTCCAGACCGGCGCCAGCGCCCGCTTCTGCAAATATTTGTCCCGCCGGAGCAAGAGATGTTCCTAGAATTGAAATGACCATGAATAAGGCCAGCCCAAGTGCTACAAACTTGGAAGACATGATTTTCTTCATTGTTTAACCTCTTTCTGTATAAGAATGGGTACTGCCGGGAATAAGACGCATAACATAAAGACCGCCCCTTTGGAGGGCGGTCAGGGAAGATTACAAATTGAGGCTGCGGCGCTTGCTTCCTGCCAACAGTCCATCTGTATATGTTCCACATTCTTACCCCACGAAGAATAGAAACGCTCACGAAAAAGGCAGGTCTCCTGGCTAATGCTTCATCGCTGTTCTTCACCTTCCCACCCTACCTTCGGGGCAGTGGCTTATAGAAGAAACGCTCCGCACATACAGTGGCGGGACCGCGCCGGACTCTTGCACCGGACTTCCCTTTTAAGCAGACGACTAGATTGATTTAGTCTGCACCTTTTCCAGTATGTAGTATCTTATTTTGACATCCATAATCATATCTATTAATACATAGCATGTCTATAGAAAAGCTTAGTATGGGCAGCAAAAAAATGAACAGCAATACGCCACCTTCCGGTAGTTATTGCTGTTCAGAAAGCTTGTTATTCGACTGTTCCATCCGGACTTGCAGTCCGGGAGGGTTCAGCACTTGAATCAGAAGCTGGTGGAATATTAGGATCGGGATCTACGATCAATGTAAATCTTCCGGCTTTGATCATACTTTTCTCTAGAATTGTCGCTCCAGACTCCAATGTAACCTCAACCTGATAGGAAGGTTGTTCACCTTCAGTCACAGCTGTTGCGGAAGGTAACCCAGTGCTGTTCTCAGTATCAGAGGAAGGCGTAGGAGACGGAGATGCATCAGCTACAGAATTAGTAGCATCTGCACCTTCTGCTGTTCCTCCAGTAGTGCCAGCGGTATCTGACTCGTCAGCGGTGTTTCCCTCATCCGTCCCATCCGTTGACGGCACTGGACAAGTGCCATTTGTAGCAGCGACCTTAAAGCTTTTATCTATCTCTGTAGACGAAGACATTAAACTAACCTCAGTCGGTTGAAACTGCACACAGTCATCTGCACTTGCGAAGGTGAACACCAATATGCTGCTCCCCTTATCTCCTTCGACGCTCTGATCCTTCAAGTATACTGAAGCCGGAGGCAGCATATTGCCTGCACTCTGAACAGGGGTCGGCTCAGGGCTTGTCCCCGGCAGAGCCGTCTTCGTATCATCCGGACGCAGCATACTGAATACGATAATTGCAATAATCACCAGAATACCCGTAATGGAGCCGGAGATTAAGAGTCGAAATCGGCTGCGGCTGATCCAGCGCGCCAGCGGGGAAGCCAGTTGGGAGCGGGCTTCATTGTACACATTTTGCAGAGCAGGCCGAGCTGCCGCGACATAGTTCTTTCGGAATTCCCGATTCTTGAACGCTTCACGATCACTGCTCAGGAAATACTTCAGAATCGCCTTACGGTAACCCGGTTGCAGCTTTTTATTCGAAACCGTAAATAAAGGATTGCCTTGCGACCAAGCAAAAAACCGATAGATGATTTCTTTGTCGGAACCGGCTTTACGCTTTAACAGCTCCAGAAGCGCATCGTAATCCAGCGGACCCCCTTCACGCTGAGTTGTATAGTAAAAGGCTAGCGGAAGCCGTTCAAAGGGTTCCAGAACACGCGCCTCTTTTAGCAAACGACGACCCAGTAGCTGCACATCGTCTAGTTCCTGCGGAGACAATCCTGTAAAAATCTCCTCATTCGGCTTCTCTTCACCAAACCAGCGGTAAGCGGCACGCAGCGCATTCTCTTTCTGCTTGCTAATCCTATCCAGTGGCGGCTGCCAATCGACAACATTACCATACCGTAAAAAAACTACCTCCAGAAGCTCCTCCTGCGTCATATCAGAAAGCGATAAGCGGTTCAGTAAGAATCTATCTGCTGAAGCAGCAAGATCCTGCATTAGGGAGAGTGCCTTAGGAGCAACTCCTGTTCCTTTGCGGCGATCTTTTTCTGCCTTATCTACAATTTCATGAATTTCCGCCACAGAAGCCACCGGATCATGCTCCAGCTGGAGCTTTTCTAGCAAATAATCCTTCACAGCATTTTGAGCAAAAGACTGCTCTAACGCCACTGGCAGGAACCGCCCCCAATGGAGCACAAAGCTCAGAATATCCGCAGATCTGGACGCCGCAGCTAGTCTTGATTCCATGTAAGGCTCAAGCAGCTGCTTACGGAAATAAGTTTCAGACATCACGCGCTGGAAGTAAGCTGCACTTAACTCATCATTACTCTCAATGATCCCGTAAGCAGCACTCAAGATATCCTTGCGGCCCGCTTCCACACTATGAAGCATCCCATTGATGAAATAATCCACGATTTTGACCCTGTAATTGTGATCCTTAAGTACAAAATACTCTTTAAAGCATTCCATAATCGCCGGATCTGGCACATTTCTTTGCCGAATCAGATCAAATTCCCGGTCAAATCTTTCTAGGAAAATATCATTCAAGCGGATTCTAGAATGAATTGCACCGTCTGGTTTAAGGTAAGAAAGCAAACCACTTAGCACCGCACTCTTGTTTTCCGTATATAAATGCTCGTTCCCTTGCTCAATCTCATAAAATATAGCCAGCTCATTATAGAAAGAAAGGGTTAGCTTGTGCTCAGGACTCTCTCCACGCAGAATCTGATCGGCGAAGCTTACGAAGTCGTTAATATCTCCTGGATTCAGCAGTAACAGCTTCCACACCAAATCAGCATAAGGCTGGCGGGTCTCGCCAAAATCGACATTCCCCATCCGTCCGGAAGCCAAATCAAAGGTATAATCCTTCTCAATACTGCGATCACCGGGACGAAGTGAACCTTTTTCCACAAAGCTAAGATGTATATATTTACGGCTTTGCGGTTCATTCGCATACGTAATCACGCCTAATCTACGGCGGAATTCATACGGCAGCACGCTATACAGAATTTCTGTAAGCTCCACCGCCCGCGCGGACAACTCGGTGATAGGTACGTTTAGAGCCACGTAGATTTTTTTCTTACCTGCTACAGAGAGCATCACCGCTTGCAATAATGCCTTGAATATCCCTTCATCAATCCCTAACAGGCGTAAGCCTGCGATTGGATCAGGGCTGCGGTCTGTGCGAACAACTGGAATAGAGGGCAGCTCCGGCAAGGTTCCACCAAGCTCTCCCGTATAACGCTCTGCAAAATCAGCATGCAGCCAGTCTCCATAGCTCTGCACAATTTCTTCGGAACGTGAAGCAGGAACTACATAGTTATGTGCAAAAAAAGCGCTTCGTTGGCCTGTGAAATCGGCCGCTTGATAACGACTAAGCCCAATAACTGTATCCCCGTTCTCAGCATGAAATAGGTGCAGCGCACCAGGATATGCAGCCTCATCCTTCTCTCCACGTGCGGTTAACTCCGCAGGAGCATCGTAGAGGCAGAAGGGATGAAGGATTTTTTTCACAAAATTATTGTCTAGACTATCTGATTTCGCTACCGTATCGAAGCCTTCTGTGGAACGAAACACTCCGCGACGTTCGCGGGTGTACATCTGTTGGGCGATTGTTGACCCTGAGAAAACATTCACGGGCCGTCGCTCCCCTCAATATACTTCAGCTTATGCAGCAGCCAAATAAAAGGCTCGTCTACACGAATCGGGCTTACTACACCCTCAATCTTTTGATTCACAGGGTTGCTGCCCAACGCAGATACTGCAAAATAACCCGTATTCGCGAAATAAACATCCATTGTATCTTTAAAGGGTCTGTCCACCTTACCAATAAATCTGCGAATTTCCCCGTCGATATTATGAAATTCGTCCATGTTTAATGTTTTGCGGTGAACATAGTTATTGAACACATTGCTGTTGGACTTGATGTAATCGCCATCCTCATCCTTCAGTGAATGCAGCATATCACTTTTGGCAAGCACAACCGCTGTTGGAATGTCTGTTTTGCTCTTTTCCTGATAGGCAATAAAATCACCGAACATCGTCAGCACCACATCGCGCGGCTCGTCATATTGTGAGACCCATTCTCCCGGGCGGTCACCGATGTTAATATGAATCTTTTCACGGATAGATCGGATTTGCAGCGGATCGACCATAAACAAAATACCCGCAGAGTTCTTGATATGCTGACCATGAAGTCCAAGATAATCCTGATCCACCATACCCTCACCTGCTACATCAAAGAATACAAGTGTCAGTGGCGGTTTATTTTCATCCTTAAAGACAAATTGAAAGATAAAAGGCTCCTGCATTTTTTCCTTCTGTGTAGAAGCCAACAGATCTCCACGCTCAAAAAGCGGTTCCTCATACAATGTACGGAACTTACGGCTAATCTCTGCATTAAGCGGCATACAAGCGGCATCAAAATGACCTGCTGTAGTATGCTGCAATGTGTGGATCAGCGAGGTCATATACACCGATTTCCCGACTTGGGATGCCCCGATAATCGAGATGATGTTACTTGGCACCTTCCCGGCAGTCACCGGCAGCTCATTATGGCAGGACGGGCAAAGCCGTCTGCGCGTAAGCACACCGTAACGATCCGTAAGCCCAGTTAACACATGATCCGTGTAATGATGATATTCTTCCGGAATATCCGCCGGGTTGATAATCGCTTCTATGTCATCTACCGTATCAAGCCCAAAGCGCTCACGGTATTTGTTCAAGGCGTCATCCTCACCCAATGCGTAATTTTCATCGTCCTCCCGGCTGTGCATAGCCCGAAAGACGACATCCTCCGGAGAGAACTTGGTGAAGCAATACGGGCACACTATATCGTAAAAAAGCGGCCGCGGCTCCGGCTGATTCTTTTTCATAAAACGGCTAAAAAAAGACATCTACTCATCCTCCCAAAAGTTGTATCTACGTACTTGCTATGAACGCACTGCTCATTACCCGCTTGTACGCGTAGACCCAGTCTCACTCCGGTACCAATTCGTAATAAAGCCCATATTTCTTGCCATCGGTGAAAAAGATGCGTACAAAATCATCCTTACCGATTTCAATCGGCGGAAGTACATTGCGTCCAGGAGCGAAATCCTGGACGAAGGGAAAGAGAATACCATCCTCTTTCCCTGCAGGATGCCCTCCACGTTTCTTGACATAACAGAGGACATCCCGTGCCACGGGCACTTCTGCCGTAATCGCCATATGTACGGTCTTTTGTTTTCCGAATAAGGCTTTTTTTTGTTGAATGGAATAATAGATCCGGGCTTTGCCTGCACTGACCATCACCCGGTTCACACCATCATTTTGCCTCACCAGGGCAGTCTCACCGTTCTCAGCAAGACGAGCAAATATCGTATAGGATATCAATCCGATCTTATCCAATCGATCACGATAACCATTGTTAGATTTGTATTCCTCACGAGTGTAGAGCTTCATCCCGACCGGCGGATCATCTCCGGTTCCTATGTCAGCCGCTTCTGCGGAGGTTTTGTGGATGTACACCGCCTGCACGCCGTCCGGCCAGCGCCATCTCAGCGTACAGAATCGGTCATCCACTTGGGATGTCACATCCGTTATTCCCGGAGCGGAAGCATTAACCTCGGCGTACCTCATTACTGTAAACCCCTTTCCGCTACACTAGAATCCTTTGCTGTTCCGGCTTCTGCGCCGACCCGGAAAGTTATCCGATGCTGGTGCAGGCGCTGCGTTATTGTTTCTTCTATTTCGATAAATACGTCCTTCTCCTACCGGAATGACGCCTGTAAATAATGCAATAATAGCAGCTAATATAAGAACAGCCAGAAGACGAATAAGACTATCTGTAAAGGAGTCACCGCTAAGTCCAAATTCCAGAATCAGTCCTGCGAACAAGCCTGATATTACGCCGCCAATCCCAAAGCTTTTAGCCAAATGACGGTTATCAAACATAATTCCCAGACCTAATCCAAGCGCAGCTCCCATCAACATCAGTGACAAAATACGAACCGCAGCATAATAAGGACTGTCTGCCGTTGAATCACTGCGCTCAGTTAGCAGCGTCCGATCTCCCAGACGGTCATAGATCTGCTGGAACACATCGCCCAGCAGGGCTGAATCCTTGACATCATAATAGTGTCCGCCTGTCACTCTCGCAATATCCTGCAACAGCTGAGTGCCTGCTGGATCATTCAAGCCCAGACCAATGGTATTCACGGCAATACCGCGCTCTACATAAGCCTGCAACTCTCTTGTGGTATCGAAATTACTCACTCCGTCAGACAACAAGATGACCATGGCTCCTTGGTCTTTTTTGCCGTCACTGTCAATCTCCTTGAGTGCCTCTGAGACCGCACCGCTAATATTCGTGCCGCCTTCGGTTGGCTGCAGATTATCGATTGCAGTCAGCACCTTCTCACGATTCTCCGAATTTGAGAGTGGCGTTAAAGGTTGGACAACTACCGCTTCGTTGTTAAAGGTCACCACGGCTACCTTATTGTCAGTGTCCATTTTTGTAATTAACGCTTTTGCTGCGGAATACCGGCTATTATCGGGATCACTCTGTGTCATACTGCCTGAGTCATCGATAGCCATTACTACATTCTTAACTGGTCTGGCTCCGCCAAAATTCAGCTCATAAACAAACTCCGTTAAAGCTCCAACACCAAGTGCAAGTACAATCATCAGAGGCAGCAGCTTCCACGATAACCCCAGATAGCGCTGCTTCCATGAAGCTCCGTTCAGTCGTGGCGAGATCATCTCTGCAAGCAGGCAGCCTACACCGACTCCCAGCGCCACAATAGCAAAATAAATACCCACAAGCAGGATGGAAGGCAGATCGTTATACCAGCTTAGCAGCCATTCGCCAAAAAGAAAGGCGACCCCGCCGCCGATCAGACTGAAGAAGAGCAGCAGCAGATTGATTTTTCTCTGCATCGTTATACTTCCTTTCCGGGTAAAATCTGAATTGTACTCTTATCCTTTAAACATTCCGGGGGTTATGCTGCCTGATAAACGGGCTACCCGGATGTGTTATCATCCCCCAAATTGCACTTTGTGCAATAGAATGGAATAGGAGAAACATCTATTTCTATTCTATTGCATAGTGTGCAGTGGAAATAAGGAGAAATGTCCCTATCCCAGAAATCTAATTAAGAGTTATATCCGATGACTCTATTGCACCAAGGCAATAAAGGGACTTAAAGTGAGGGTACCTATCTATTACGCCATCAGCGCATCTCAGGAAGCTGATCTTCACTCAGCCCATGGAGCTGATAGCCATTCTGAGCATAAGTCTCATAATAGACCTTACCGTTGCGATAATAGAGCAGGTCTTCTAAATGAAAGCCGCCCATCAGGTTTAGCTTCTCCACTCCGCTCCTCCGCTGCTCATGCACGAATCCTAACCGGTAAATCCGGGTTGTCTCATCCACTCCAAAGGCGTAGCGTAGGAATTCTGATGAGCTGTCTCCGAAGAAATATTTCTCCTCATGACGATGCTCTTGCGTGTATTCGAATAGCCGAACATTAATGGCCGCGCCCTCTTCCAAATTATGATACAAGCGCTTGAACAGCTCTTCCCTCGATAGAACCTGACGATTCTCATAGGCTGCCGCAACATTTGCACGCCGCAGAAGCTCTTCCTCAAAAGATAAATTAAAAGGTTCTGCTGTCAGCAGCTCCCGGCGGCAAATATCAATCAAACGCTCAATCACAGCTTCTTTCCCTTGTTCTAAGAGCTTGGAGATACTGCCCATGTACTTCTCACTGAAGAATATTCCAGGTCCACGCCGGGTTTCGATATCCTTCATCACTTCTTCTGTGACTACGCGGTAGTATTCCATTACGTTCTGACCCGTTGTTTCGTTTGTTCGCCCAATGCTGTCCATAACAGTAATACGCAATTCTTCCTCCAAAGTCTCCATAGCTTTCACACGAGCCATACTTTCCATATGAAGCTGCTCAAGTGCAGATTCCAAACGACTGCATAGGGCAAGCTCACTTTCTAGGCCCAATAGTTCATATTTTTTGCCATATACGGCTGAGAATAAATAATGAATGAAGTTACGTACTGTTCTTTTATCAAAAAGCGGCACACGCTGGAACGGCTGGCGCTCCACGCTTTCTGCGTAAAGATCCTCAAGCTCCTCCTGCATGGAGAGAATCGCGGAACGTAAGCCTGCCATATGCTGACGTAAAAGATGGAGCACACTTCCGGCTTCATCACGATCTGCCGTCCACTCCGTAAGCTGATAAAAGTTTACCGCTGGCGTAGATGTTTCCTGTGCCGCCAGCATAGTGCGCCATTGGCGTAATGGATTCATTCCCTCTACTCTCCGGTTTGACTCTGCCACAAAGTTATTGCGGAAATAAGCTTCGCCCCCGTCACCGAACAACTGCCGTTCAGCTTCACGAAGTGACAGCTGCTTCAGTTCATTATAGGTAGGGCGTCCGTGACTCATTAACCCCGTCATTTCATTCAGGCCGTCTTTCTCCGGAAGTAGGTGTACCGCGTGTTCCCGCAAGCTGTCAGGGTCCAGCCCTAACAACGCCTGCCGTTCACGTATAGTCCACGAACTACCCTCACGCATATCGGAGACAAGCCGCCGGAACGCATGATACAGCACCGCCAAAGCAATTTGAACATTAGGTCTTCTTACCCCGGAAAAGCCAGCAGAGGCGTAGCCTTGTCTTCCAGTGCTGCCCCTGATGCCGCTTTTGAAGGTCATATTGTTATATCCGCCATGACCAGTAGCCTGATCAGAAGCCGGGCGGACCCGATTTTTGAGCAGACTAATATGAGAAATAATCTCGTAGTTGTCATCCATACCGTGTGCAGACATCATACCGCGCTCATTCTTATCGGAGAGCAGATACACAAGGTCAAATAATGCGGAAGGACCATGGGCAACTGGAATCGACAGACCGTCTTCCGTCACAAGTAACGGCGCATTAAACTTATAGTCCGTAGCTTGCATTCTGTCCAATTCACGCAGAAAAGCCAGCCCTACTGAGCTGGAATATCCAAAATTATCCCCTTGCTCCCGCTCATTGATCAGAGCGTAGAGATCTGTCTGTACGGACTTAAAGGACTGGCCGAGTACAGCACGAGCCAGCAGTGTAATTTCCGGCAGCAATACATTAAGCGGATCATCAACCCGCGTAATGATAGAGAGATGGATGACGTCAAAAGATGAATATAGACGTCCATAATCCGCTATACTGTTGCTCAGCCGCCGGATAACTTTATTCATTTCAGCAAGATAACGTGTATCCTCATGAAACTTGCGGTAAAGTTCATGACGCACAGTGCGTGGATCTGACCCTGCCGTTTCCGGCAAGGCCATGGCCAGCACCCGGTCTTTTCCTCCCGCAACAGATCCACTTATACTTCCGTCTATTCCCTCTTTTGCCGCACCTGTCACAGCATGTAATGCCATAACACCGCCGGCGTTATCCCATTTTCGTTCGCAGCTATCCAGCACCGGACCGATGGCCGGAGCAACCTTGTCGCCTACGAACAGAAACAGGGCAGGGTAATGGATGCTGCTGCGTCCATCCCCTTTGCTGCGCTGTGCCTCTTCCTGTACCGCATATTGTTCACCATAAGATAATGCCTGTGTTTTGATCATAGGCCTATTTCAACTTTCTGCGGATACTGCCGAGCTTGCTAGTCATGCTCTTGTAGAATCCGTACATCTCATCGCCGCTCTCATACTCTACCCGTTCGTACTCCAAGCTGTCGCGTGCTTCCAGGAATGATACATACAGTCCTTCCAGCTTATAGAGCAGCGGGGTAACGTCTTCAGCGGCAGTCATTTCACCTGCACGACGTGCTGCCTTACGCAGCAGTACGCTGCGGCTCTTCTCATCCAGCTCCCGGAAGTGACGATACACGGCATACTCTACATAGCTGCGCTCTTTCATCAAATTAGCAAACGGCTCCCAAGCGTCCTCTTCTTCATCACGGTCATAAACGTAGAGTGCGCCTTTTTTGATAATGCTGTCCGTATACAAAGCTTCAATGAACTGATCCATCCACTTATCTTCGTCCAGATATTGATGAAGCACACCTTCAAGCTCAGCGGCTTTGGCAGTCAGTTCAGCATATTTAGCCAGCTCCACACGAACACGTGAAATCAGCTGCGGTGAACGAATGAGATTCTCCTGCGCCATGTCCTTGTTGATGCTGCCAAAGATATCTTTAATGCCTTCCCGCTCCAAGCCCTTCTCACGCAGGCTCTTCAGCTCATCAACCGCCTTCTTCACTTCACCGAGATTTGGGCGTGTAGATTGCAGCTGCATATCGAAACCGTTCAAAATGGCGTCCAGATCAAAAGGTTTGGTGAACACAACAGAATATCTGTTACTTGTGTTCTCATCTACACCTTTTTCAATAATGACTCCACTTGCCAGCGCATTTGCAAAGTCTGCACGCACTCTAGCGTTATAATCACGTACACGAGAATTGACGTAAGTGTCGCCCCATGATTTTTCCGGAATCGGAGAAGGCAGATACGTCCAGTTGTTCTTATCCGTCATCACGAGATGGCGGCCGATCCCTTCCTTGTCGAGAATGGTCCGCTCATAGTTTTCTTCAAACACCCGCAGCGGCGTGTATACGAAAAGTGGCACACCGTTACGTGTATTAAGCCAGAAAATACGGTTTTTCACTTGGCTCTCCTTGATCGTAAATTGCGATTTGCCAAGCGCATTATTCTGATAATTACGAATCCCTTTTAGGATACCCGGCGCTTTAACAGGCACGGAAACGAAACCCCATGATGGGAAATGTAAGCTGCCTGAGCTATTGCTAAGGTGGAAGGTAGGCACAGCCTCTTCGTCCAATTTACCGGCAATAATCCGCTCAACGAATTTATCCAGCGGCTCTTCATGGCCGAATTTCATCACAAGGAAATCCTCCATCGAACGGGTAATCAGATCCCCAAACTTATCGCTAAGGAATTCCGAAATTGAGCGAACGATATCAATCTCCTGCTCTTTGACCCAACGTCCGGAATGCTTCAGCATTTCACGGGTGAAGTCACGAATCAGGTCGTCGCCGTCCTTCTGATCCATAATCTTGGAGATGGTCGCCGAAATATCCGGCACGTTCACAATGTTCCAATAATAAGTTTTGTTTCCTTTATAGTCTGCCTGCTCTTCGCCATTGATAAGGATGTCCCCGTTCTTGGCAAAAATCGAGCTAAGCGCACTAAGAATCTCTGTAAACACACCGTAAATCCGGCTGTTCTCATCGTTTAAGAGCTCATATAAGTCCTCGTAAAATTGAATCATTTGCTCAGTGCGTTCTACATCGGCGTGCAGCCAATACTCATTGATTTTAGCCTCAATATAGGCATTTTTCTTCTTCTCTTTGGAGACAAAAGCACTGCGGGCATCGCTCAGCTTCTCATCCGCACTGTCCTGCGCTGTCTCAATATCACGTGGCAAACGCAACAAGCTTTCACGTAAAGCCTCAATATAAGACTGAATCAGCTTCAAAATACAGAAGCCCTTCTCGGTATACAGCAAGCGGGAAACGTAGAACGGTCCTTGCTCTGGATGCAGGAATATGCGCTCCAGCTCTTCACTGAAACGTCCCACAATTTCGCCAGGCAGCTGCTTTTTCGATTTGATATATTCTTCACGGGCACGAGCCAGGAAGTTCTGCTCCAGCTCTGTATCCATGCTTACCACTTGATTCTTAACAACATTGGCATGGCTCAAGCGTTCGCTGTTCTCGTAGCCTGGCAACGGCTCAGGCACACGGGATTCAAACGTCTTGATCATACTGTCGAGATCAATTCCAAGCTTACGTGCGAATTTTTCTACATCCTCTTGACCTGGCGCCTGCTGGAACATTTTTTCCATTTTATCAAACAAGCGGAAAGCCAGGTAAGTCGTCATTTCCTCAATCGGAAGCACAGCGGACGAGGCACCGATAATGTTGTATTCATAGTTAGCTGGGTAGGTCTTGTTCATCTGCGCAATGTTGGTGCGGATATTGCTGATATAATCATGGATGGCGAATTCTTCACCAGACTGTTTTTCTTCACTCGCCATAAAGTTCGTGATGTTCTCCGCCGTTACGTTCATACAGTAATCGTACGCATTCTCCAGCAGCTTACCCTCGGTATTCGTTGCAGAGATCAAATGACATAGATTAAATGGAGGCAGCGGTGAATTTACTGTCAAAATATTACCGTATTGCTGCTGGAACCGCTCACCACGACTGTCCACATTCATCCAGTAATCCAGCTCTTTTAGCGCTGCATAACCGTTCTTGCGAATATATTCACGCGTGTGCTCGCTTAGACTTTTATTAGACAGGTTCACGTCAGGTGTAAAGAGATAACCCAGCGTGTTCACACGGTCAATACCGGCTGATCCATAGTCACGTTCAATAATACCGCGCACGATATAGGCAATATCCAAGAAAGCCCCACTGCCTGTACCGCCCGACAGACCTGTCAGCAGAAAGACCATCAGCTTTTTGTTAGTGCCTACGGATAACGTCTTGATCTTCTTATCAATCGCGCCTACAACCTGATTAATCTTGGTGAACAAAAGCAGACGTCCAGCCTGCCGCACACCAGCAGCACCATTCATACCATCTGTGATACTCAGCTCAGGTGACAGCCAATCCGTAATGTACGAATCGAGGATACTACGGTTCTGTAGCAGTCCGCCGATTTCCGCATTCGCCAGGAGTACAAATTCATTTTGCGGGTCCAGCCCAATGCCTTTGTATTTTTTTCCGCGATCCTGTTCATTCGTCTCAAAAGCTAGAAATTCTACATTATCCGGCTTGTCCCGTTTCTTCTTGGATATAGGATCCTCCGGCAGTTTAAAGCGGCGGTTAATCTGATATTTAAGACGCAGCAGGGCATCAATGCCCGTGCCGCCTAGTCCAATGATCAGGATCGGATTATCAATCGTATCCACCCTGATTTTATCGCTGACAATCCCGCCGCCTAGTGATACATCCAACTGCTGTATATGCTCTCTTACTACTGGTTTCATATGCTTATCCTCCTAAAAGTTTTGCGGAAGCTGTACTTCAGATATCTTGCAGCAAAACTGTTTCTGCGGCATACATTGCCATTGCCTACTATACTAAATATTCCAGATAAATCGTCTTATCTACCGTCTGTAGAGATACTGAAACGCGGTCCCCACTCTTCAGTTCAAGACCACGCGAAGCATCCGCAGCACGTCCGGATCTCTCCACAGTAACACCTTCTCCGCTGCGTAACAGCAATCGGTCATTCTTAGACGGTGTGAAAATAACAGTTTCGCTCTCCTTCAGTTCAGGCGCCAATTGCAGCAGCTGATGAAGGCTGAACTTGCCCTTGAAGCCTGCAAGCTTCTTATATTGTGGGTAGGTCTTCTCACCCGTATTGCTGTCTTTAACCTCTACTACCAGCTGTCCAACAAAACCACGTGCCGATTTCTTATTCAGCACATACCATGCTGCACCCGCTGCCAGCACTAAAAGAATGCCCCCTATAATGTAATACAGGGTTTTGGATGAGGCTTCCTTCAGGGGTTCTTCGTTGCCAGTCCCTGTAGAAGGTGCTGTTGTTGCTGCTCCGCCTGTCTTCGCGCTGATCTGGATAGGTGCACTTTCCCGATAAAAGCTGCTTTCCTCTGCCCGTACCTTCAACTCGTAGTTATGGCTTTCTTTTACCTCAAATGTACCCTTGAAGACAGCTCCGGAGTTATCCAGTTCGATTTCTTGCACATCACCTGTATCAATATCTGTAGCAAGCAGTACCGCCTTCATATCTTGATACAAATTACTGAGTGTTACCTGAGTACCGTTGCTGAACAGATGGGAGGTGATGTCGATTTTATCACCCTTTTTATAGGTTGCTGATGGCAACGCATCGATCTTAAGCTCCAGGTCATAGTTAAAGACTAGATTAATATCAATCTTATCCTTTGGCACACCTTTAACCTGAAGTTTCCAATCTCCTTCCTGCGGTGACAGTAGCTTAATCAAGCTATAAGTAGAAGACTTGGACAGCAGGACATTGTTTGAGGGGATCGTAACTTCTTTCCCTGACGGGTCCGTTAATTTCGCTGTCACAGGCTGTGAAGACATAATTGAGATATTGGCTTCCAAAACACTGCCGTTAGGCACGTTGACGGTCACATCCTGATAATCGCCATTTGCAGTAATCGACTGCACAGGCACTACCTTCAGCTTCAAATGGCTGGCAAAAATCTCACTCAGGATTTGCGGCAGATCATCTGCTGAGTCCGTCGAAAATGCTTTACCACCCGTCTCACTGGACAGGTTGGCGAGGCTTTGTTTATTCAGCTTGCCATCTGCATTTAGTCCAATAGTATAGATGGGATAGCCATTTTTTTTGGCAACCTCTACGGCCGCCGTCAGCTCTTTATCTGATTCACTTTGCGTCCGGCCTGTCGCTTTATTGAAATCGTTATTGCCGTCAGCGAGCATTACAATGATAGGCTCATGGGAAGGGTCACTTCCATTCTGCAGAACCTTTACAGCTTCCTCTACGCCAATAGCGATATCGGTGTAAGCTCCTCGGTCCAAACCATCAATAAAATCCTTCAAATCCTGCTTATCGCTCTCCGAGCTAATTTGCAGCAGGGCCTTTTCCCGTTGCACCTTGTCGGTATAGGCAACAATACCTACTTTATCACCTTGGGTGGATAACATATCTATGAACATTTTCATCGCTTCGTTGGCGATTTTGTTCTTGTCACTAGTCTTCATGGAGTTGCTGACATCAATAAGAAGCACAGCGTCAATGTGAGATTGCGCCGACGTTGCCGCATAGGCCTTAACAGCTGCAAAAGGCGAGGCAGCTAGACAAAGAGCCAGGAGCAATGCCGGAAAGATACGTAGAAAGAGAGTCTTGTTTGTTCTAATACTTTGATATTTACGAAGCATAAATAGGGCTCCTCTTGTGTTATATTAGGCACATATGACAGGTTCAGCACTATCGCTAAAATCTGTAAATAGCATGCCATTATGATATAATTAAACCTTGTAAACTTCAACTTTAGGACCGCCGGACCCAGTGCATTGATGCATAGAAGATTATCATTCTAAAAGCCATCTGGACTGCAGAGCGTCCATGAGAAAGGATTGTTCCATGATTTCATACGTCATTCTTGGGATTACGTTCCTAATTGCCGTAATTCAGATTTCCATTTATGCCGCACATCAGCGCAAACCACTGACACGTGATGATATTAACGATCGACTGCTAGCCGCTTTGAACGGAGGCGATAAAGGCCGTGAATAAGAAAAGACCCGTTACCTTCCGGCCTTTCAAGGCCCCGCGTTACGCTTATGACAAGCTGCGAATCTGTCGCCACTGCGGGCGGTATACCGCTCTTGGCGAAGACCGCTGTAGCAAATGTGGCAGAGCCTCACTTATTGCTGTAGAGCAGCACGCAGCATCACTAGCCAGACGGAAGATGCATACCCGCCTACTATTCATCTTACTGCTCACACTAGCCTCTGTCTATTTTGGAAATAGCATCCAACAAATGATATTGTGTGGTGCCGGGGGTCTTGTGCTTGCTGGACTATTGTACTATACGCAGCGAAAAGTAAGGCAGAACGAGAATCTTCGTTCTCTCAATGAGCTGCTTGGTCGTGGGATCGGCATCATCAAGGAAGGGTTGGAGGTCAACCGTCAGGAAGCTGTCTCCGTACTCCGTGAGGATGATGTTCTTGCCTATGAGAAGCTGCGCGAGCTCTCCATCCTGCTTCGCGGCGACCGGATCGCGCGGCAGCGAGTGGCTTTGCTGCATGGATTTTTACTCCGCAAGGATATGGATCTAGAACTGGAGCAGCTTCTTCTAAAAGACTTCGAACCACTGCTAGCCGAATATATCGGCGAGATCGCTAAAGTCCGTCCTGATCTCATTAAGGATCGCACACTACGCTACGTGAAGAACTATGAAGTGGAGATTCGCCAGATGGCTAACGGCTTAACCATCCTTACGAGCGTTGCAGGAGCGGCGGTAAGAATGAAGCGTTATGCCCTGCTCTACTCCAATATGATTGGCCGATACGTGCAAGATCTGCCCAAGGACCGTTTTATGCGGTTGTCCAAACTCATTGCTGCGAATCCCCATGAACCTTGGAACGGCTTAGACCTCAGGGTAGCTGACATTCGTGAAGCTAAATATCGCTGGGACCCGGAGGTCCAATAGACCTGAAAGCTAAGATGAACCAATATAAAGCAAACATCCTTATTGATGACAACCAACCGTTTCTCAAAGAAATATAAGGATGATGTATACCGTGAAACTTATACTTTCTTAGGCTTTCTTATATTTTGAAAAAAGAGGCTACTCTATATGACGTTCAAACAATTAATAACCCTGCGAAACTTTATGATCATTTTGTGTATATGCATGCTTGTGCTGCTTGGACAGAAGGTTTTTCTCATCGCAGATAAAATACAAATCACCAAAGAAGCCGACCGTCTCTACGCTGCCGGGGATCTGATTAATGCAGAGGATCAGTACCGTCAAGCAGCGGCCAACTATTCCATTGATTACCAGGAAGAAAGAGTCGCAAAACGTCTGGATGAATTAGCTCCAATCACAGACATCCGCAAAGTTCTGAATGATTTGGTAGCCTCTACTAAGGAGGAGGCAGCGACTAAGGATTTTGACGGATTTATGAAGAGCTATCAAGCTCTGCTCAGTTTAAAAGCTACATATATGAAGCCAGGCGGTTCCTATGAATCCTATTATCGCCAGTTATCGTCGGCCTCAGGCATTTCAGACCAGTTCACCTCTTATTTCCGTCAGTTTAAGGAGCAGTTCCTTGCCGAGCTTGCCCAGAACCAGAGCGGAGGGGTGAGTAATGAAGAGAACTTCAAATGGAATCTTTTGCAGATTCCTGATGCTTATTATGGAAGTACAGCTTCCAAAGAGGATTTACTAGCCTCAAAGTTTAAAAGCCATGACACAGCTATATTAAAATCCTTAGCAGGAGCAGGAAACTTTACCGGCATGCTGGAAAGCACCCTGTCCCTGATGAGTGCTTATAGCCAGCATAATTACGAAGCTCCTTGGGTACTTCAACAAGCAGAAAGCAGCGGGAAGATCATCCTGAACAAGGATCTTGAAGGTGACAATATCACAGCTTTTGCAGGGCATGCTGTAGCTTATCGTAATTTTGCAGGATCGGCAGGTATCACTTCATCAAAGGTGCTGACTTTGATCGATACCACTAAGGCTAAGCTACTAAAAAATGCCAAACGTCTGACTACTAAAGGTCAATATGCCGAGGCGATACAATTATACGGAGATCTTGCCCCGCTAGAAGATACTTCGACAAACATTGCCGCTGCTAGGCTGGCCTGGAATATTGCAGAGCCTTTTCGCCTCCTTCCTGGCGGTGAAGAGCAAGACAAATACGACAACGTCATCTCCCGCAAAGGACTATTAGGTACAAAAGTGATCGTCGCCGGGACGGATAACAGTGGCGTGCTCTATTATGCCGCGATGAATAACGACGACAATGTGGTCACATTAACCGGAAACAGCTTGCCACGCTTCGAGAGTCTGCGCAGTCTTACTTTTAATGAACAGTTGGCAACCTCTTCAGGTGTACCTGTGGTTTTAGCCCAATCTGAGGTTGAAGGTGGACGCACCCTTTTCACAGCGTATGAGATGAAATCGAATGGTATTTCGCAGTTATTTTCTTTAGCTGGTGATAGTTATGAACTGCAGCCGGATGACTCTATTCTCGTGCCTAATGCAGATCTTGGAGACGGTGTTGACGGGCAAACGGCACTTTACCGTAAAGTAGACGGCATCTATCAATTCGCGGAGATTGTTCAGGAGTATGCCGTAATCTCAGCTGCGGATCTGACCACTCATCCTTTTGAAAAGGTCTCTTTTCATTGTGAGATCGTCGTAGATAACTTCGGCAATAGTCTGGCTTACTCGGATGGGATTTATATTTTGCTCCAAGGAGAAGTGGGTTCCGTTACAGGTAACGTGTTAGTTAGTGGCCAATATCAGAATGGATATGAGCTCGTTGGAACAGACATGGGCGAGCAATATGTGCCTGTGTTTATAGTGGAATCCGTAGGTAGCATGAGCTTTGGGCGGTAGGGATTTGGGATACAGGATACAGGATACGGGATACGGCATACGGGATATAGCATACGGGATACGGGATACGGCATGCGGGATACGGGATACAGGATACAGGATACAGGATACGGCATACGGCATACGGCATACGGGATAACCTTGTCTTTGTGTCGGCTCGACGATCCTGTAAGCTCCACCACTTATAGCAACTAGCGTTGAACAGCGCTTCGATGGTTAATAGGTACGTAATGCCATGAAGATCACATAGCTCGTTAATCATTCGTAATTATCCTGTAGTCTAAGTCTCGTTGATTTACCTATTGTGGATGTTTTTAACAATCCATTGAACTTTCAAGTAATCTGCTCTAGACGCTTTCACACCATTGGTTACGCATCATCCCTTATGTTATCTACGTTTGATGTAACATCTTCAAGCAAATTTGCCATTGTTAGCAGTACCTGTTGCTAGACAAAAAGACACTAACCGGGGGTTGGTGTCTTTTTTTCCATGTACTAGCAGTCTATGGATAGATGAAAAAAATCAAAAAGTAACCTGTTACGGGATAATGTCGTATTGCATTAAGCACGGTGACTTTTACTCAGCTACTCAATTGGCACTTTTAATTTCTAAAGCACTTCTATATAGGTCCCACTTAACCATTTTTTTGATGAAATCAAATTCAAAGGTTTAAATCGGTGTTCTCGTTTACATAGAGCTCGCTGGGTTCAATTCGATGTTGGTGAGTATGCAACAGCTCTGGCAAACGCCCCATCCGCTCAGCCAAACGGGATAGCTTTTGCTCATGAAAATTAGATAATCCCGTATGAATCCGGTCTTGGAAAGGCTCAAGCCATCTTGTTTCCAGGCTGTCAGAACCGAAATAAACCCCGAGCAGAGAGCCTGCTGTTGCTCCAAAACTATCCGTATCGTTGCCTTGCATCACCTGCTTGCATATCCCGTCACCGACATTGTCTGCAAATCGAAATGTATTAATTAAGGTACCTATTTCCTGATAAACCTGACAGTGACTATAATTTGCATACTTATGGTTAATGCTCTGATAAGCTTCCAGCCAGTTATCTGCATTCGCTACCCTCTGCAGGCAATCCTGAGTAATCTCATAGAATCGGCTCCTTCCAGGTACGAATTGCAGTGCAGTACTTATTATTTTAATAGGATCGCGCAGCACTTGCGCAACTGCAATCGCAGCGGCGATGAACATCGTGGCGTAGATCCCCGTCCGGCGATGTGTAAAACTTGCATCACGCCAAGCTAGCTCAGCGGCAAGAGCGGGTTGACCGGGGCAGGCATAACCGTAAGCATCTGCGCGAATCGCTGCTCCGCATAGTTCTGTATCTTGCACCATGAAGTCGGGCCAAGCCTCTATTTCAGAATGATTGAATAGTTCTCTATCATGCTCCAGATAGCTAATCCCCGATCGAAGCAAGATGGCCCTCTCCGGCCCCCAAGTAGTACTTATCGGAAGATGATTTATCCATAAATCTCTTAAATTTCTTTTCGTAAAACCATCGCCAAATTGTTCTAACGCCATCATTCCCATTAATGTGTAATTGATATCATCATCAGGTGCCACATAACGAATCCGCCCCCGCGTCGTCTCAAACCAAGACCAATGTCGACGATCCAAAGCATGGAGAACTTCATCAGAAATGTAATCATTCAGTGGCCATTCCCCTACAGAAGTTAAAGCTTTACGTAATTCCGACAAGCTGGGGTTTACCTCAATCGGTTTGCCTAGCATTGAACCACAGACTGAAGCGAGGAATCCCGCCTCCACACGCTTGGAGCTATCCTTAAGATTCAAGATTCCGACTTGGCCTAAAGGTCGTGCCGGATCGCATTCCTTCCATATCTCTTGTAAATCGTTTGGTTCATAGTAAGGCCAATTGTCCCTCATTGGAATGGCCACCAAGCTATGAGCGAATTCCAGATAGGCATCATAGCTTGCGGGAAGCTGTTCCAGCTTGGCTAAATAACCCGAGGTTTGATGCCCCTGTGCAAATTTATTGCGTAAAATCCCCTCTAATTGACGTTTAAGAAATGCGAGTGATGGCAGCATGCTGTATCTCCTTTGTCCGTTTATTAATCTACGTTTCAAATGATTTCTACATGAGAATGTAAACGATGATTGATGGAAAAGCAGCCCATCCCATCGCCTTCATTATAAGTTTAAATAAACGAGCATGCGATGATAGAAATAACAGTAAAAGCAATAAGTTTAATAGACTATTAAATAGGGAAAGACACTCTAAAAAACCCTCCAATGGGATGCCAAAAGAATCGTCACCCTTATGTCCTTCATTTTTTTGATTACGGGATTACAGGTTACAGGATTACGGATTACTTGTTGCGTTCAATTAGCTTATTACTTTGCCTAATGAGATCGAATGTAATGGTTTATAGCATACACTGTATCCACCTAGTGAACATTTATAATGAGTAGTCAAGCAACTATAGCGACTTGGGTGTACATATACGAAGCAGACAACTTTTAATGACTTAAGTAAGCAACCCTATGGTTTGTGCCTTCCTTCTACTGACCATAAGTATGGGAGACCCTCTCTGGTCAGTTTTTTTGTCCAAGAGGTGTGGGTAGCCCGTCTATACTCTTAGTGTTTTTCTCTTGTCTATATTCTTTCAGGCCTGCCTCGCCCTTTTGGATAGACCAACGCTGCAACGTATCCCGCTCACCCGCATAACTCATGAATGGGACCGAAAATCCGCAGGAAGTCTGTACTTTATGAACATCTATCAAAATGATCTGTCTAGCTCCAGGCAGAGATGTAAACAAAGGGGACAGTGTTTCCCATTCTCCTGATTCAGGCAAAATCACAGCCCCTGTTCCATACAGTCTTAAAATATTAGGCGGCCCCTCAAACGCACAAAACATAACCGTCACTCTTCCATTTTCCAGCAGATGCGCGCTCGTCTCATTACCGCTGCCAGTCATGTCTAGATAGGCCACCTGATTAGGAGACAATATCCGAAAACAATCATGTCCTTTCGGCGAAAGGTTAACATGCCCATCTTCTGAAAGCGGCGCTGACCCTACGAAAAATAGGTGCTGCCGAAGAATAAACGCTTCATGTACAGGTAGTATAGCGGTAAATTGTTTTCCCATTTGGCATTCTCCATTTCTGTATATTTGTGTGTTGGCTAATTGGTCATCTCTACTTCAACTCTATCGGATCCGCCGACTCAATGAGTTCCATGAACTACATGAACTACATAAACTACATAAACTACATGAACTACATGAACTACAACAGCTTCACCAATCACCTCAGTTCCATCAACCACATTTGCTTAACTAACTAGCTTTGCCGACTACATTAACTTCTACAGTTACATTAGCTCTATCAACTCCGTTAGTTTCACCAACTGAATCAGTTCCTTAAGCGCATTAACTCCACTAACAACAACAGTTCCACTAGCTCCTCCATCAAACTAACTTTGACTAGGTCCAAGCGGCGTTTGCCGCTAATGTAGGGCATTTTTGACTCTCTTTCCTGCTATTTTAGCTCGGGGCGGCTAATGTAGGGCACTTTTGCCTCTCTTTCTTGCTACTTTGGCTCGGGGCGGCTAATATAGAGCATTTTTGCTCCTATTTCTGACAAATTCGACGCTTTGCAGCTGATGTAGAGTATTTTTACCGTTCATTCGCGCCACTTGAGCCCAATCCAGCAAATCTACGGGATTTTTACCGTTCATTCTCGCCACTTCTGCCCAATCCAGCAAATCTACGGGATTTTTACCGTACATCCCCGCCACTTGAGCCCAATCCAGCAAATCTACGGGATTTTTACCGTACATCCCCGCCACTTGAGCCCAATCCAGCAAATCTACGGGATTTTTACCGTATATTTTTCCGCAGACACATTAGTTAAGTATATATACTCTAGGGCTTTTCTTATGTCTCCCCCCGTCTGCCTAAATGCAAGCCTCAGCAAAGATTAACAACACATCCCGAGAATATTCTCTTCCACCGTCAAGTAACCCTTCTCCCCGGTACCTGGCCGTCAGCAAAAATAGGGACTACCTCTCGGCAGCCCCCTTTCTCTCGCAAGTTGCTTGATACTACTGTCAGAAGCAAATCCCTTAAATCCCTTTTTCCCTATAAACACTTCCTATAACACTTTCCCTAAAATCTCCCGCTTAAGCACTTAACCCACTAAGCACACAAAACCATCCTTCCCCTATCTATTCAATCGCAATATAAATCTCAACCTGCGTGTCAGCAGGGTCAAAATTCCGTGAATCATAAATTTCAAAATCCCCCGTGTAAGTTCTTACCTCCCCAGACTCCTTAAAGTACACCCAAATCTCCCCCCACGCTTGCGCGACTACTTCAAATACCGGACCTTTTTTCGTCTTAAAAACCATGTATTTGCTCTCCGGTACAGCCGCATAGGTGAACTGGTTTTCCACTAGTTCGCTTTCCTCTAGTTCGCTTTTCTCTAGCTTGCTTTCCTCTAGCTCGCTTTCCACTAGCTCGTTTTCCTCTAGCTCGCCTTCCTCTAGCTGCCTTCCCTCTATATGTCTCTCCTCAGCTACTTCATGCCCGATCACAACGGTATACGCTCCGTTCGCATCACTCTCATAATCCGTATACAAAGCATAGATATACTCAGGATTTACCGTAGCTATCTGCCCCGCAATATTACTCTGAAAATAAGTTTCCCACAGCTGCGACAAACCTCCATCAGGTCCCATTTCTGCTTCATTAGTTGTGCGTATGCTAACCCCCGCCAAGGTCATTTTTGCTTTCTCTACAAAATAAGTATTCATCCATTCTCCCTCATTTCCTGTGCTTGAACTTAGTATATACAGGCAAAGTGGACATCTGTCTGTCCAGTTCGAATAGATTGATTTCATTCTGGGTTATAAAGACACCATTAGGGTAATTAATAGTATGGAACTACACTCGAAGGGAATGACTACAGCATGTCAAAAATCAAATTAGCTGTCATCTACTACAGTGCCACAGGAACTAACTACCAGCTAGCACAATGGGCCGCGGAAAGCGCAGAAAAAGCAGGAGCTGAGGTAAAACTGCTGAAGGTGCAGGAACTGGTCCCCGAGGACAAAATTCAAGCAAATCCAGCCATGAAAGCCCTAGCTGAAAAAACAAAAGATATCCCAGTCGCCACACCCGACGATATAGTCGAAGCGGATGCGATTATTTTCAGTTCCCCAACCCGTTACGGTAACATTGCTTCCCAGATGAAGCAGTTCATTGATACAACCGGTGGTATTTGGGGCAAAGGATTAACAGTAAACAAAGTCGTCAGCGCCATGAGCTCAGCACAGAACCCGCATGGTGGACAAGAAGCTACGATTTTGGCACTCTACACGTCGATGTATCACTGGGGAGCCATTGTTGCAGCACCCGGTTATACCGATCCAGTCACATTTGGTGCGGGAGGCAACCCTTACGGAACAAGTGTCAGTGTAGATGGAGACGGTAAAATGATCGAAGATCAGGATCGGATCCGTGACGCTGTTTTTCATCAAGCGAAGCGTACCGTTGAAGTGGCCGGCTGGGTCCAGGCAGGCAAAAACGCCAATAATCAGAACTAGCGCAGCTGAGTTAATATAACAACACCCCTCGGAGCTACTTGTGTAGCACTGCACCGAGGGGTGTTTAATTTATATTTTAATTACTCTCCAGGGTATTTAAGCCCCCACTGTGCACGCACTTGATCCAGCAGTTTCAGAATCGCTAACGATTCATCCAATGTCATCACCGGACTCTCTGTAAGCCCTGCCTGAAGACAACGTCCTACTTCCTCCGCTTCAAAACAATATCCAATAGAAGCACGGTCGTCCACAAAGCTCTCTACCTTCTCATCTCCTATATAAAGCGCAGCCGATTTCGGGTTCACTAATGTACCCTCTACAATAATACGGCCTTCTGTGCCAAACACATGCGCTTCCTCCAACATGTTAAGACGAATACCACCGTTCAACGAAGCGGTTTTCCCGTTACCATATGACAACAGCATCGAGAAATGCTCGTCCACTCCAGTCTCACCTATGTGCACTGTGCTGGAAATAGACTCAGGATGAGGTCCAAACACCATGGAGGCAAAAGAAACCGGATAAATCCCCACATCCAGCAGCGCCCCCCCGCCCAGCTTCGGATTCAGCAATCTGCCTTCCGGGTTCCAGTCGGTACGAAACCCTAGGTCTGCCTTCACCAAACGAACATCACCGATTCTACCCTCAGCAATCCATTCTCTAACCTTCACAATCGCCGGGATGTAGCGACTCCACATTGCCTCCATCAGGAATAGCTTATGTGCTCTAGCATAGGCCACAACTTCTTCCAATTCACCGCTGTTTACGGTAAAAGGTTTCTCACACAGGACAGCTTTGCCTGCACGCAGCGCCATTAAAGCATTTTCTTTGTGAAAAGGATGCGGCGTTCCAATATATACCGCGTCTACATTCGGGTCATTCAGCAATTCCTCATAGGTTGCATAGGCATGCGGAATCCCATGATTTTTAGCAAATTCATCGGCACTTTCCTGAGATCTTGACCCAACGGCATAAGCCACACCATTACTGGCATGCGCCAAATCAGTAACAAATTGATGAGCAATCCAGCCTGTGCTAATAATTCCCCATCTCACCTTGTAAGCGTTATCCATTTTCATTTGCATGTTCCTCCTAATCCTTCTGCTAAGTCTCTTTAATTCTATCAGACCATTCTAATGAATGTATAGGAACTGATGCCAGCAAACACCACCGTCACCACCAAAATAGCAATATTCCAGATCTTGCTCAAGGCCGCTGAGTGCTCGTTAGAGCTTTGAATAAACGCTTTTTGCAAAAGGAACTGTAAAAGCTTCATGATTATGAATCCCAAACAACCCAGCCCGCTTTGCAAAATAACCTCCAGACTAGCTTTACTTACAAATCGATCAGCCATGTTCCCATCATAATGAATCGGCACGGTATCCGGCATTTTGGAATAAAGGAATAAATAAATAGCTACAGGAATCAAGGCCACCACACTGCTTAAGATCATCGTCAGTTTGGTTTTGAACAACGTTTTACCCTCCTTCCACTTCAATCAGATATATCCCCTTCTTAAATCCACCGCGACGTTTAGCTTTCTCTGCACGTTGCTTCTCCAGCTCCACGCTATTGCTCCCGTGTGTCTCCGCCAGAGCCTGAATCACTTCCAGCATATCGGCAAGCTCCTCCAGAGCTTCTTCATCACTTGCTGCCTGAAAATATTCCTTCGACTCTTCTTGCAATTTTTTACGTAGTTCAGTTATGTATTCTTTGGACTCTAATATCCTTGTGTTAAAATCTTTACCTTGAGAAGCTATCAAATCGGGGATGCCGTCACGCACTAGCTTTTCATATACAGGCATTTAAGCTCTTCCTTTCTTCTACATTATATTATATCTCCCTTCAATCCGGCTTTGATTCCATCACTAGACGTTCTACAAAAGGAAGATCAGCCGGAGCAAACATGAACTGATCCAGTTCAGCCGGAAGCACCCACCTATGTTCGTCGTGATCGACCAGATCAATTACACCTCCCTGATACCGCGCTTTCCAAGCAATCAATTGGATCTTTATCTCTCCATAGTTATGCTCGTTCATGCCAAAGCTCTCATAGGGAAGGATTGTGATCCCCATCTCTTCCTGAAGCTCTCTTTGCAGACACTCTGCGATGCTCTCATCCTGCTCTATTTTGCCACCAGGAAATTCCCACAGACCTGCCTGCGATTTACCTTGCCGCCGCCGGGCAATAAGAATCTGCCCTTCTTCATTATGTATAATTGCTGCCGCCACCTTGATCACAAAGAACACCTCCACTATTGCTAGTTATTCGACAGATACTACTATTAAAACATACAATTCATTCCAAACCAAAGAGACTCTCCCAAAAGCCAACACAGCCTGGGAAAATCTCTTCAGTACAGTCTCTCTATAAATTTCACAGCAGCGTTATCCTTACGAAAGAGCTACTATTTTGTCAGCACAAGTTCCAAGCGAACCTCAAGATTATTTTCTGTATCCAGCACAACGGTGTGGGGATTGCTTAGACCAAAGTCAGAAAAGGCCACTGTTGTCGTTCCCGACAACATCAACTGTCCCCCGCTATACACCGCTTGCGACTGAAAGGTGACGTCCTTTTCTACTCCTTTTACGGTAAGCGTCCCCTGCATTTCAACAGGCACAGTTGCTCCTTCAGTCCATTCTGCCGGCAGCTCCGAAAATGACTTCACTACAAACGTGGATTGTGGAAATTCCGTAACGGATAGAAAATCCTCTCCTTTTACATGCTCGTCCCGTTGGCTATTGCCAGAATCCAGAGCGCTCATATCCACTGTCCCTTCCCCGGCCATCGAAGTAGAATCCTCTATATTTACCTTCCAGGTACCCTGAACTTTGTTGTCTACGAAGTTTACTGTCTCTTTAGAGGTCGTCACTGACCAATAGACTTTAGAGGTTTCCGCAAGGGTCCAATCCCCGTTTAATTGTTCGGCTGTGACCGCCACCCCTGCTGATGCTCCAGTGTTATTTGTTGTCTCTCCAGCATCTGCTGTGGTTGCTTGATTTGGAATCACGGACTCGATCTCTACATTATTGCCCAGCGATTTATCCAGTAATGTATAACCTGTGACTACTCCTACGATAATAACTCCTGCAGCGATCAAGGCTATTCTTTTTCTCTTCATCCTGTTCCCTCCAATATTCATAATTTCTGTATGCTTTCAAGCTCGTCCCTCATTCTAACAAAGCAATATGTCGGGAAGAAGTCAGAGCAGAACGGGCTATGATGTGTTAAACTTGTCGTAAATTTTATGGACTGGAGGTACTCCAATTTGACGAAATCCATTCTTGTTGTAGAAGATGAAGAAGCCATCTCTAGGGTCCTCAGTGCTTATCTGAAAAAAGCAGGCTTTCAAGTCACCCGTGTAGCCGATGGACGCGCTGCGCTGGAGTCTTTTGCTATATCTCCTCCTTCATTAGTATTACTAGACATCATGCTGCCAAACATGGACGGCTTTGAACTGCTTAAGCTCATCCGTGAAAAAAGCAGCTGCCCTGTGATCATGCTGACGGCAAGAGATGGGATCAATGACCGGCTAGCCGGCCTCGACGGTGGTGCGGATGATTATATGTCTAAACCTTTTATTCCCGAGGAAGTGGTAGCACGCGTGAACGCTGTCTTACGCCGTCCCTCGCAGTGGTCTGATGGCAGCCGTAAACGGCATTATGGCAGTTTGTTTATCGACTTCACAGCACGTGCTGTCTTTTTAAATGGGGCTGAGCTGAGTCTTAGTCCTCGGGATATGTCAGTGCTGTTATTTCTCGCTGAAAGACCTAATCAGATTTGTACGCGTGAGCAATTAATAGAATTTGTATGGGAAATGGATTATGAAGGAAGCGACCGGGCGGTAGATTTGTCGATCAAAAGACTACGCCAAGCGTTGTCGCACTGGCCAACTAGTGAGGGGGAAATCCGTACCCTAAGGGGGACGGGATATCAATTATGGACAACTTAAAGAGAAACAACGCCAAACGTACCTCTATCCTTTCTTACTGGACGATACGTTATCTACTCATTATTAGTGTAGGCCTGCTCCTCACAGCTTTAGCTACATTATGGTGGATCCGTCAGGAGGCTATGAGCAATCGTCTGCAGACTGCGGGGCTTTTGGCACAGGAGATTGCAGATCGCAGCTTAAATATGGAAGGCTCCATTGAAATCAGCCATAATCTCGAAAAACTGATCGAAGACCGGAAGCGGTTTTTCAAGTTAACCATAGAGATGTGCGTGATCATTACTGATCAACAAGGTCAAATGCTATTCTCCCTGCCACCTCTAACTGACAAGGAAATGAGATATAAGCTAAATGATAGCCTGAACGACTCCCGCAGTCCGGAGTTCAAAGCTGCTGTGGCTCCCATAAATTCGGATGACAAAACACTGGGACAGGTTATTGTCCTGCAATCCAAAAAATCACTGCGGCATATTCCACAGGAGGAGATCATATTTTTCTCCATACTGCTGCTGTTTCTAATCATCTTAAGTTGGCTAACCATTTACCTCTTATCTCGTAAACTGGCAAAACCCATTCAGAAGGTAGTCGAGGCAGCGGCTCAAATCAGCCATGGCCGTTATGATATCGTTCTAGATAAGGATGCTAAAGAGCGGGAAATTCATGAGCTGATGATGTCTTTTGAAGAGATGGCAGGCAAGTTACAGCAATTTGAGCAGTCTCGAGCCGTAATGCTGGCCGGAGTCTCCCACGAGTTGAAAACACCCGTAACCTCTATTAAAGGCCTGGTGCATGCCGTCCGCGAAGGGGTCGTTGAAGGTGATGAAGCTGCGGAATTTCTGGATATTGCCCTGCTGGAGGCTGGGCGGTTGCAGCGAATGGTAGCCGACCTTCTGGATTACAATGCCCTGACTGCAGGAATGGTTTCCGTTCGTCACGACCGACTCGATGCCGTACCACTACTATCAGAAATCGTATATCAATGGAAACTGACACAGGCGGAAGATGTTGCTGAACCCGTGCTTCATATGCCGATCAATCCCTTATTTTTGCGTGGGGACTCCCTTCGTATCCAGCAGATTATCGTCAATCTACTTAATAACAGCGTACAAGCCAAAGCTCCGGATCGAAGGGTGCAGCTTACGATAGACCTGCTGGAGCAGCAAGGTCATGGCTTTGCCGAAATCCGTGTTCAAGATAACGGGCTTGGCATCTCATCCAATCATAGTGAGCATGTCTTCGAAGCCTTCTTCCGGGGCAGCGATAAGCAGAGCACACTGCGTGGTCTAGGACTCGGCCTAACCTTCAGCCGTCTGCTGGCCGAATCTATGAACGGAAGCCTCGTGCTTGAGGAGCACTCAGACAAAGGCTGCACCTTCGTGCTGTCTCTGCCGCTTGATGATTAAAAAATAGTCTGCGATCCAGCGACATGGTATAATCATGTGCACAATCACACCGAAAACCGGAGGCTGTATATGCTTACTTTTGAACAAAAATTAGCGATTCTCGACTCTTACCCCCAGCTGGAACGCAAAAACGTATCCCTTGGGCGCGTGAACTATCACTACGAGGAAAGCCAACATGATAAGAAAACCGTGGCTTTTCACCTGCATCCAAATGGTAATGGCTATGTGTTCGCAGGCTTACTGCGGGGCTACGAGACAGACGATAAGGGCTTCGTGAATATTCGCGACTACTCGGAATCCGAGCTGCGTAGTTTGCTGGATGCCTCCATCACCTCACTGTCTATTTACATTCCTGATGCTCCTGTAGCCAGCAAAAGAAAGAAAAAGGCTGCGGCAACTGCCGATACACTCTGGACTAATGATGAGGGCCAAACCCTAACCCTAAAGCTTGAGGATGATTTATGGTATGTCTATGCCGACCTCAATCTGGAGATGGCGTTTGAAACGCTTGAGGAAGCTAAAGAATATTTAGCGGAAGAGGGATTTACAGCAGCGCAGGAGTAATTGTCAGACTTTAATCTACACACTCACAACAAAAGAGGTGTCTGAGCAGCCATTTATTTTGGCCGTTCGGACACCTCTTTTCTAATAAAACGATCCTTAATATACAGGTTCCGTATATATGTAACTATAAATACCCAAATCGAGCTCGGAAACCACTTCATAATCTAGTTGGAATTCTATAGTCTTATTTGATAGACCTCCTACAAAATAACCGCCCTCCACAACCAACCTATCCTTCCCTCCAACTGGGGCGACCAAGATCAGCTGTTCAGCTTTATTGGCTGGGATCACAAAGTTTTGCAGCCCACCCGTCTGATCTTGAATATATTTACGGACAGACACGAGGTTACTGCCTAATTCCGAGAGGCCGGAATTGTTGTTCCGCCATACATCAAGCGCATCTTGTTGGGATTGGTTGGAACTGACACACGCCTGATTAACTGAAAATTCCGGGATTTTATATATATTCCCGCCAATATTATCGATAACTACTTTATGGGTTACTTCCGTACAATTTTCAAATTTCAGAGTCGGCATGGGGTCCTTTTCCTTTGAGAATGTCTTTATGATTTTTTGATCACCAGACTTAAAATTTATTGAGATGTCTTTATTATCCATGTTAGAAAATTCGAGCAAGCTATACAGCTGATTATTTTTAATTCCGTAGTGCTTTACGATTATAACAAACCTGTTTCTCTCATCTGATAACGATTTTGATTGCTCTTGGCTTCCTACTGAAATTGTTCTGTTGACCGGGGCAATAAGCTTCTCCTCGGCAACTGGTGAGGTTATGTAAATAGATTTTGTACCTTCGTCCCAAGTGACACTACTACCCAACACTTCGCTAATAAATCTTAAAGGGACTAGTGTATTATTTTGAAAATTGATACCCTTTAAGACTTGCTCATGCTCTTTGGCGTTTACAATTACTCTTCCTTCCTTGACCAGATAAAAAATGTTAATATCCCCTTTAACCGCTGAGACCGACTTCGCATGATTATCCCATTTAATAGTTGCGCCTAAAGCTTCAAAGATCGCCCGCATAGGTACGTATGTAACTCCATCTTTCAGTATAGGACTTACATTAAAATGTAATTGCTTACCGTCCAAATAACATTTGAGATCACTGTCTTCCGCAAAGGCTTGACTTGAAGATAAAACAGCAAAACTTATCATCACCACAAAAAAAGTGATAATTTTTGAAGCAAAGTTGTGGTTTTTCATGTTCTTAATTTAGCTCCTAATCTAGAAAAATAAAAAAATTACAATGCACACCTGAATATATCAAATGGCCAATCAAAATGTAAGTCTAAAAAGAAAACTACCAACGACACCCAAATTATGGTTAGATGAAGGAGAAGCCATATCCTAGAGGGAAAGAAGCGTGAACGCATATGAGTTTTGAAATCGTAGAGGCCACCATACCGGACATCCAAGCTGCATTAGAAGCCGGAGAAATTACGTCAAAACAACTAGTTCTCATGTATTATGAACGCATTGCTGATCACGACAAAAACGGCCTGACGATTAACTCTGTACTGGAGATTAATCCTGATGCGTTGTTTATCGCAGAATCTCTGGATGTGGAACGGGCAATTAATGGCCCACGCGGCCCCCTGCACGGGATACCTGTGTTATTGAAAGATAATATCAATACTGGGGACAAAATGCATACAAGTGCGGGTTCGCTGGCTTTGGCGAATTCTTTTGCCGGGGAAGATGCGTTTATAGTTACCAAGCTGCGTGAAGCCGGCGCCATTATTATGGGTAAAGCCAATATGACCGAATTCGCCAATTTTATGACGAACGGCATGCCCTCCGGCTATAGCTCCCGTGGCGGGCAAGTCCTTAACCCCTACAATATTTCTACGCCAACCGGCGGCTCTAGTGCGGGTTCAGCAGTAGCTGTCGCTTGTAATTTCTGTACGGTCTCTGTTGGCACAGAAACTTCGGGATCGATTCTTAATCCCGGTAATTTGGGCTCCATCATCGGCATTAAGCCAACCGTGGGGCTGCTCAGCCGTTCAGGAATCCTGCCGCTCTCCAATACACAAGACACCGCAGGCCCTATGGCTAGAACCGTTCATGATGCCGTGTTACTGCTAAACGCCATGCTGGGCAAGGATCAGCACGATGCAGCTATGGGAACAAATACAGGTAAAATCCACGAGGATTATACTGTATTCCTTGATCCGAATGGTTTGCAGGGCGCTCGGATTGGGATACCACGTGATTATTATTTTGAGGAGCTCACAGATGAGCAGCTTGCTTTGTTCAACGCTTCCGTCGACAGAATGAGAGAGCTTGGAGCGACCATCATTGATCCTGCGGATATTAAGACCGCCCGCGAAATTAGTTACTCTTCGGTGGTATTAAACGAATTCAAAACAGCACTGAATGCTTATTTATCTCATTTGGGTCCAGGAGCACCTATGCGAACCTTGAAGGATATTATTGATTTTAATCATGCACACCCTGTGGAGACTTTGAGATTTGGTCAAGCTACATTAATAGATGCGGAATATACCTCCTCCGGCACACAAAGCGAAGCTCAATATTTACGCCATCGTGCGACTGACCTGAAGCTGTGCAAGGAAGAAGGGATCGATGCCACTATGAAAGAATACACTCTGGATGCCCTGCTGTTCCCTGCCGATTTTGGCGCCAGAATTACTTCCAGAGCAGGATATCCGTCCATCGTCGTTCCTTCTGGATACACTTCGGCCGGCGCTCCCTTTGGTGTAACCTTCTCAGCAAAAGCTTATCAGGAGCCTACGCTTATCAAGCTAGCCTATGCCTATGAGCAGCATTACAAAGTGCGAAAAGCACCTTCGCTAAAAAGCTTCATTTGATTAAACCTATTCCTGGAGCGGAACAATACCTAAATGCCTGTTTCCCTCATGGGACAGACTCCATGTACGCACTTCATAGCTACGAATGCCAGAGAGCACGTAAGGATCTTTTTCGGCAAGGAGAACGGCTTCTTCGCGTGAGTTCGCTCTTACAATAACCATACCGCCAGGACAATCACTAAAGGGACCACACAGCACTAATTGTCCTTTACGGTCCAGCTCTTGTAAATGCTTAACATGACCACGAATAATCTCCATGTCTCTACGGTCTTGATTCGTCGGGCTAAGCAAAATAACATAACAAATATCTGCTTGATTGACCTCACTCATCCTATTCTCCGCCTCTCGTTCAAATAGAAACTAAAGCCCGTAACGGTGATTTCCCAATGCCGATTCGGGCTTTTTTATTTCGCAATGTCTTCGTTCGTAGCTTTATTCATAATCTCGCTGATTTTCTTCATCGGCAATATTTTGAATCTCATCAGAATGAATAAGAAACAGCTCGTAGTCCCCCTCTGCATGCAGCTTCAGCGCTCGTTCTTTAAAAAACTTCGGGCTGCCTTCCGCCGCATCCTCATCATAAAAGAGCAATATCCCGTCACTTTTGCGGAACAACAAGTCATCTCTGGCCCTGAACTGCCAGCTGCCGTCATAAGGGGCATTACTGACCGCCCTGCAAAAGTCCGCACCCGCAATAATACGTCGGTATTCCTCCTGCTTCTCTTCCTTCCACTTCTCTTCCTGTCCAGTATGCGCCGTAATGATCCCCAATTTCAATTCAGGATATTGAGTCTTGAGTTCACATACCACCTCACAAGCCCAAAGATCGACACCATACTGGCCGGGGGTAATAATCCATTCGACGCCTTCTTCAATTAGCCGCTTTAATCTGTTAGACAGCGCCTTTTTGATATAAGGAATTCCCGGATGCTTATTGTCAAAAATACCGAGCTCATGCGCACGGTAGCCTGTTACGAGTAAATTCTTCATGTACTGCCTCTTTCCTGAACGTTGGTTATCTCTTACCATGACTTACCTTTGTAGAGTTTTATCTCACTTATATGATTATTATATAGCATTTACATGATCTATTTCTTTAGGCAAACTTTCAGCTGATCTTAAGCAGCCTTTCAGAACCGTCTGATATATTTCTCCTAATCAATCTAAAACTATTAAGGAGAGAAAATAAATGAAGAAATTAATACCGATTATGATCTCAGGAAGTCTACTCGCTTCTCTACTATTGGCTGGCTGCAGCACCAATTCGGAGTCCGAAGGAACAGCTGTTGCTAATAACCCAGCGAACACAACACCCGCAGACAACACTGAGGCACAGCAATCTCAAGGAAACGGTAATCAACAAAACGGCAGACCCGGCATGTCCATGAATTTCGGCAAGATTAAGAGTATTAGCGACAACACAATTACAATCTATACGTCAGAAATGCCTTCCCCGCCCGCACAAGGCACTGGAGATACGGCTGGAGCCGATATGCAGAACGGCCAGGCTGGTACTCCACCGGAAAAACCCGAAGGTGATCAAGGCTCAGAAAACGGTACACCTCCAGAGGGGGGAATACCGGAAGGCGGAGCCCTTGACGGCGGTGGACAAGGTGGTGGACCACAGGGCGGCGGGATGCAGCAAACCTTCTCCGAGGAAACCACAGATATTACAATTGATGCTGATACCAAAATTGTAACGATGACCTTTGACAATGGTACGCGTCAGGAGAACACGATCAGCTTAGCTGACCTGAAAGCTGATGACATTATCCAATATACGCTTAAATCAGATTCCACTGTGGCGGAGAGCATTACCTTAAGCAGCGGAACCCCAATGGGGATGGCTGAAGGCAAAAAGAGCAGCGACTGAACTACCAAAAAATAACAGAAAAAAATCCCCACCTACGACCAGCTTCAAAAAAGCGTTTTGTAGTGGGGATTTCAAATTTATATAGGTTAGACGAGACTCAACTATTTTTTATCCGACAAAATCAATACTCCACGACCCGGTACAACTGCTGAACCACTGATTACATTACCTGTCAGTAGATCAGTACGCTCAGCTGCCCCAATATCCGCGCTTAAATCCCCGGCAGTGTGGTTCAGTAAGAACAAGTAAGATACGCCATCCTTCACACGTTGAACAGATTCGATACCTTCCGGTGCAGTTACCAGCGGCTGAATGTTCTTTTCGGCACATAGATTCGCTAAGAATCCTTGTAGGAATCCAGCTTCTGGGCTAGTCGCCACATAATAAGCTTTACCTTCGCCAAATTTATTCACAGTCAACGCAGGCATTCCTTTATAGAAATCAGAACCGTACTCTGCCAAAACTTCTGCCCCTTCGGCATGGATCAGATCGCAGAGCAGATCACATTTATAAGAACCACTCAAGCTACCCCACGTTTTATCCAGCACGAGCTCATTGCTCATACCTGGCAGTAATGCATCGATTTCCTCTGCCCAAATTCCAAGCACTTTACGTAACTCGCCTGGATAACCTCCAACCGTTACAAGGTCGTTCTCATTAACAATACCGCTGAAATAAGTCGTAATGAATGTGCCGCCCGCTTTTACAAAGGCTTCAACCTTCTCTGCAAAACCTGGCTTGACCATGTACATTACGGGTGCGATAACAATTTCATACTTGGACAGGTTCTCTTCGACCCCGATCATGTCGGCTTCGATATTTTGCTGATACAGCGCATCATAATATTTGTGGACTTCATCCACGTAATCCAAGGCAACCGACGGTCCGCTTGAGAGATCAAGCGCCCAACGATTTTCCCAATCGTAGATGATCCCTACTTTAGCTGCACTGCGCGCATCCAGTAGTTGATCTCCAAGCTGCTCCAGCTCTTTACCCAGCTCAGCACATTCACGGAATACCCGTGTGTGTTCATGACCCACATGCTCAATTACCGCTCCATGATACTTTTCACAAGCCCCTATCGAACGACGCAGTTGGAAGAACAACACAGTATCTGCACCACGCGCTACAGCCTGGTAACTCCATAGACGCATAACGCCTGGACGTTTCAAAGAGTTGTACGGTTGCCAGTTCTGCTGGCTCGGTGTTTGCTCCATCAGCATGAATGGTTGGCCATTTTTTAATCCACGCATAAGATCATGTGTCATTGCTGTAAAGCTGACCGGTGTGTCCAGTGAAGGATAGTTGTCCCAAGAAATTACATCCATATGCTTGGCCCACTCAAAATAATCCAGCTCCGGATAAAAGCCCATCAGGTTCGTTGTAACAGGTACGTTAGTGCTGTGTTCTTTGATCGCTTCGTATTCGATTTTGTAACATTCGAGCAAGCTATAAGACATAAACCGGCGATAGTCCAACGAGATTCCTTGGAAGTTAGTACGGTTACCGTTCCATTCTTCACTCAGCTCATTTGGCACCACAATTTCTTCCCAATCATAAAACGTATGTCCCCAAAAGCGTGTATTCCAAGCCTTGTTCAAAGCATCCAGCGAACCATAACGCTCCTTCAACCAGACACGGAAGGCAGCAGCGGACTGTTCGGAATAATCATAGCCACCATATTCATTTGAAATATGCCAAGCTACCAGTGCCGGATGATCCTTGTAGCGTTCTGCCAGCTTACCAGCCAGCTTCGCTGCATACTTGCGGTAAACTGAACTGTTCGGATTGGAGTTATGACGTCCGCCGAACTTACGTTTTCTGCCCTGCACATCGACACGGGTCACTTCAGGATAACGATGAGCCATCCAAGCTGGATGTGCTCCTGTTCCTGTAGCTAGACATACATAAGTTCCATTTTTATATAGTCTATCCATTAATTCATCCAATGAGGAGAAATCATAAGTATCTTCGGAAGGTTGGATTAAAGCCCAGGAAAACACATTAATTGTGGCAACATCAATTCCCGCCAGCTTGAACATCCGTTCATCCTCAGCCCATACTGGCGCATCCCATTGCTCCGGATTGTAGTCTCCACCGTACCAAATTTTAGGTAATTTATCGTTAATCACACTTCGCACACCCTTTATAGTATAATTATATATCTATTGTAAATGGTTAAGGTTGCCCTTTAAATATAAAATAATATCTCATACATATAAGAATATAGAACTAACAGGAGAGGATAACATTGTCCGAAATCATGCATCGCAGGATCGTATTCGTCCATGAAGGTGGACAGCACTTGCCAATCACTTTAGACAGTATGGGGCACAATCATGATCAGGAAAAAGTATCCCGCCCCGATGGTTATGACACGTATCATTGGCTTCAAACCTCAGAAGGTGAAGGGATCATCCATTTTGACAATAAAACCTTTTCCCTGCCCGAAGGCAGCGGCGTATTACTACTTCCTTATACACCCCATCGTTATGAGGCTTCCACTAAAAACTGGGGTACCTATTATCTAACGTTTGGTGGCGATTCGGCACACTCTATTTTGGAGACCCTTGGGATGAATAGTAATTCTTTTTACCGTTGGGAAAATGAAGCGCCTCTCCCCAATTTGTTGAAGGAAATGCTGGATCGTCATGATGCCTATCAGGATATGTTTGGTCTCGGCGCCTCCACAGATGCTTATCGTTTTTTGCTTACTTTGAGTAAATATGGCCAGCTTCAAAATAATACGGCGATTTCCCGCAATGTAGATAAGCTGCAGCCACTGCTAAAATGGATGGACAGCCATTATGGCGATCCTGATCTTGGACTGAACGATCTAGCCGATGAACTAGGCGTATCTGGGCGCTATCTTAACAACCTATTCGTCCAAACTTTCGGAATCTCGCCTTATGCCTATTTCGTACGTTTACGCATCCGGAAAAGCAAAGAAATGCTCGTAAGCCAACCCGATCTTACGGTAAAAGCTATCTCCCAGCTAGTCGGCTTCCGCGATGTCAGCCATTATGTAGCCACTTTTCGCAAGCAATCCGGGACTACGCCGGAGCAATTTAGACGCCTACATTAAATATGCCCCGCCTGCTGTGGAGAAATTGCTCGCTGCGAATATGCGGCTAGAACGTAGTAAGAGTATGGTATGCGCTACTATTGTGTAGAATTGGGCGGTACGGTGAAGTGCGGTACGGTACGGTGGCTGGGTGCATTTGGCTGCGAGTGTACGGCACCTGTGAGATGGATCGTGCAGATCTGCACATGATGGAGTCCTTGTGAAAATCTGCTCATGTTGGGGACTCCATTGTGCAGCTCTCTTCAGTCAGTATGAGTAAGTCAGACGAAATAATTGCACTTTGTACACTTAAAATAGCCTGCACGGCAGATATTATCCATATAAGTGTATTCTGTGCAACTATATTCTCGGAATATGGCCTTGCAGCGGGATTAGCCAATTTTTAGCTGCACAAAGTGCAACTAAAACCAATTAAATACTCCAACACTTCAAATAAGTGTACGAAGTGCAACTATTTTCTGTTGTGCTTCTGTTGTGCTTCTGTTGAAGTTTCTACATGCCCTACTCCACTCATTTTTTACTCCACACTTCCACTTACTTCACTATTCCTACCCCACACATTCCCCTACACCGCTCTTCCCTTACTCCACACATCCCTCACTCCATCTTCACCAACCTCACTTTACCCTACTCCACACATCCCTCACTCCATCTTCACCAACCTCACTTTACCCTACTCCACACATCCCTCACTCCATCTTCACCAACCTTCACTTCACCCTACTCCACACATCCCTCACTCCATCTTCACCAACCTCACTTCACCCTTACTCCACACATCCCCCACTCCATCTTCACCAACCTTCACTTCACCCTACTCCACACATTCCCCACTCCACTTTCCCCTCTCCTGCCACACTCCCAAACCCACTCCAAAATCTCTTTACTCAAAACCACTCAAATCTCCAGCACCTCAACACCATACGGCTCGAGCTGGAGCTCTCCCGATCGAATCTTATTATCCAGCAGGCTGCTGTATTCTCGTGGCAACGGAACGATCACCGACTCGCGGCTCAGATTAAGCAGGAACAAGAAGCTTCCCTGATCTCCAGTCCGCACGGAGGCTTGTACTCCGTTTGGCAATCCTGCAAAGCATAACAACCCTTTTTCCTTAGCCAGGTTCTCCAATAGAACTGACCAGTATTGCTCTTCCGCATGGGTTCCAAAGTAATAAACCTGACCTTTGCCGAAGGAATTAACAGTTACAGCGGGTGTGCCGCGATAGAAATCATCACCATACCAGGCAATTGGCTGGGCCACTACAGGTCGGAGGATGTCGCACCACTGCGTACATTCATATGGGTTACCCTCCGCATCCACGATGACATGTGTTTCAACGCCAATCGGATCATACTCCAGCACTTCAACGCCGGTACAATAGCTCAGCTGCCCAGGCAGCGGTTGCATGACTGCGATGTTGTTTATATTTTTGACGCCACTACGGTTGGTGATCAGCAAGGTCCCGCCAGCGAGGGCAAAATCCTCCAGATTACGTACGATCTCCTCATCCAGCAAATATAAATTTGGAGCGATTACTACTTTGTATCCATCAAGCGGTTGTCTGAGGTCGATAACATCGCAGCCCATGCCAAGCTTGGTCACCGCCCGGTGAATCTGCTTAATGTTCTCATAATAATCAAAGCCCTCTGCCTGCGGCTGAATATCCAGCGCAGCCTTCTCTTCATGAGAATGGAGGATAGCCACTTCGTTTTTCAGCATCGTTCCTTGGAGCTTGCCGCTCAGCCCATTAACCTCATGACATAGCTGCGTGAACTCCGCTAATCTGCGTCCGGGAACATTGCTGTGATCAATCAGCCCGTGCCAGAATTGTTCTGCTCCTGAAGTTGCACTTCTCCAGCGAAAATGAACAACAGTATCCGCACCTCTAGCAATCGCCTGCCATGCATAGGCACGAATTAGTCCCGGATAAGGGGTTCGCCACATCGGCATCCAACAACCCGGAGATCCACTCAGCTGCTCCATGATCCAGAAGTTTTGGCGTTTGATGCCACGGGTTACGTCCAATGAAAGTGCTCCGCTATAAGGCGTTGTCTCTTGTTTGGTTGGCGAAGTATTCGGATAATAATCAAACGCAGCCACGTCCAGATCTGCACCCACTGCGTACATATCGAGACGCTGCGGATAGCTGTGAAAGTTATGGGTTATGAAATGCTCTGGACAAATCATACGCAAAATATTGATCTGCGCTGTCTGAAACGCTACCACCGAATCCCACTGAAACCGCTGAAAGTCCAGCAGAAAAGATGGATTCTGATGAGGTGATCCGCCCAACGGCACGGTAAGCTCATTCCAATCGCTGTACTCCCCGCTCCAAACAACGGTTCCCCATTCTGCATTGACCTCAGCCAGTGTTCCGTATTTAGCTTGTACCCATGCTCGAAAAGCAGTATTACAAGCGTCACAATGACAATCCAACATGCCAAATTCATTATCAGTCTGCCAGCCTATGACGGCCGGGTGTTCACTGTAACGTTCGGCAAGACGCAGAATAATACGGCTGCCATACTCACGCAGCGATGTGCTGTTATAGCAGCGGTGTCCACGTACCCCCGGGTGAAAAATCTCTCCATTAGCAAACACCGGAAGCACATCCGGAAATTTCGTCGTTAACCATCTTGGTGGTGTAGCTGTTGGCGTACCCATCACAACCTGCAGATCATATTGATGAAAAAGGTCCAGCGCACGGTCCAGCCACTCAAACTGGTAATTCCCCTCAGCCGGCTCCAGTCGGCTCCATGCGAACTCAGCAACCCGGACTACTTTAACACCTGTTTCTTTCATCAACTTGATATCTGGTTCCCACATGGATTCATCCCAATGCTCCGGGTAATAGTCCACACCCATCTGAACATGATCATATCGTTTCATTGGCGCTTCTCCCCATCCCTTGATAATCAGCCCTGTTTCCCAAAAAAAGCGCTCCCCGTCTCAAATTGATGAGGTATACGGAGAGCGCTTCTGTTAACCACTAATATCCATTAAATCTTCTCTATAATGTGCTTTACTTATTTTTTAAGCTTGTCCCATGCAGCTTGCATACCAGTCATCCAACCGTTAACGTCAACCTTGTCAGCAATGAACTGTTGAATCACGCTGGCAAATTCTTGCGTTACACCATCAGGGAATTTAGAGGATTGCAGGCCATAAACTTTGTTTTCTTTTACATAGTTCCATACGTCTGCTCCAAGCATACCGATGTCTTCAGGTGTTGCTTCGATTGTGGACAAAGCAGGGATGAATTTCCATTTTTTAACGATGTACTCTTTACCCATATCGGAAGTTACCAACCAGTTCAAGAACGTTTTTGCTTCTTCTTTAGAACCGGATTCTTTGTTGACTACAAGGTTCGCAGGGATACCAACAGTCATTTTGTCATTCTTCTCAGCATCTTCATTGATTGGCATAGGGAACATGCCAATGTTCATATCAGGAGTGATGTTATCAACAAGAGTTTGTGCCCAGTTACCTTCTTGCATCATTGCAGTTTCGCCTTTTGCGAACATTGCCAGGTGAGTGTTAGCATCTGTGGTCAAAGGATTCTTTTGTCCGTATTGTAAAGTCAGTTTGAGATACTTGCTCCACTCTTCAAACGTTTTATTGCCTACAATTGTACCAGTTCCTTCATTCAAACCTTTGATGAATTCATCTACATTATCTTGTTGTGCAAAGGCTACGCTGATCCCTTGGTTACCTAGCAGCCACCATTCCTGATATGCATTACCAAAAGGAGTTACGTCGATAGCTTGCAGCTTTTTAGCTGCTTCTTCAAGCTGTGACAATGTTTTTGGAGTTTCAGTGATTCCCGCTTTAGCGAACAAGTCCTTGTTATACACAATACCGATACCCTCAAGGTTCATTGCCATACCGTATACTTTGCCATCTTTAGTCATAGGCTCTGCAGCCATAGGAATCAGATCTTTTACCCAAGGTTGGTCGGACAGATCTTCCATCTTGTCTCCCCAAAGTTCCATTTCTGCATATCCACCATTGGAGAAAATATCAGGCGCATCGCCGGAAGCGAATTTAGTTTTCAATGCTGCTGCGTAGTCCGCACCACCACCAACTGTTTGGATATCCAGCTTGATGTTAGGGTATTCTTTTTCGAATTCAACCTTAAGCTCATTGAGGCCTTCTACGATTTCAGTTTTGAATTGGAAGATCTTAACGGTCTTCACTTCACCTGAATTTGTGCCAGCGCTTCCATTTTGTGAGTTACTAGAAGCGTTATTATTACCACCACATGCCGTTAGAGCTAAACTCATTGCCATTACTGCTGATAGAGCAACTGCGGAGTGTTTCTTCTTCATTATATATTCCCCCTTAAAATAGTGGACTGCTTAAAAAATATTTGGAACGGAGGGCTCGGTGTTAACCTTTCACCGAGCCAGCCGCTATTCCCTCAACAATGTAACGTTGCATAAACAGGTAGAAAATGATAATTGGTGCGACCCCGATTACGAGAGCTGGAAGTGCCATATCCCATTGTTTGGTATATTGACCAAAGAAGGAGAAAGTCGCTAGTGGAATGGTCCGAAGCTCTGGTGCCTGAAGAATCAAGGATGGCAACAGATAGTCATTCCATATTCCAAGTGCATTTAGCACGATTGTTGTCATCACCATTGGCTTCAGCAAAGGAAGCACAATACGGAAGAACACGGTAATAGGATTACATCCATCTACTGTAGCCGCCTCTTCAATTTCAAGAGGAACGGACTTGATAAAGCCGTGGAACAGGAAGATCGCCATCGGAACACTGATTCCTAGATTCGTGATAATCAAACCAAGGAAAGAGTTGTTTACTCCAATAACATTTACGACCTTCAGAATAGGAATCATAATCGTTTGGAACGGAACTACCATTGCTGCTACAAAGATAAGCAGCAAGAACTGATTGAATTTCGTATTCGCCCGAACCATACGATAGGATGCCATCGCACTGAACAGAGAGATTAGAATAACACTGATCACTGTGATAATAACCGAGTTTCGGAATGCTTCACCGAAACGGGCTAATTTCCAGGCGGTTGAATAGTTCGACCACATAAATACTTTTGGCCAGCTTGCCGCATCACTCAGAATTTCACCGAAGGATTTCACCGAGTTTGCGAGCAAGAAATAGAATGGAGAGAGAAAGAGCAGCGCCAGAAGGATCATTATCACTTCCGTACCAATATTCCATCTCTTTTTTTCCGTAGGTTTCATTACGCTTCAACCTCCTTGCTCTTCGTGATACGGACCTGAATCAGAGTAATGATGGCTACAATTACAAAGAACAGCAGCGCTTTTGCAGTACCCAGCCCGTAACGATTGTTCAGGAAGGCTTCATTGTAAATATTCATAGCAACGGATTCCGTCGATTTGAACGGTCCGCCCTTCGTCAAGGACAAGTTAAGGTCAAACATTTTGAATGACCAGGAAATGGCCAAGAATAATCCGATAGTTACAGCAGGCATAATTAGCGGAACTACGATATTGCGTAGCACCTGCCAACGGGAAGCACCATCAATATCAGCCGCTTCTAGTACTTCTTTAGATACGTTACTCAACGAGGCAATGTAGATAACCATTAGATAACCGGAAGACTGCCAAACAAAGACCATTACAATCGCCCAGAATCCTGTTGTGGCATCACCGAGCCAAGGAAGATTAAAGAAGGACCATCCTGTCAGGTCGCCCATAGTGGCGAACCCTTTGATGAAGATAAATTGCCAGATGAAACCAAGCAACAATCCCCCGATAACGTTCGGCATAAAGAAAATAGTCCGAAGCATGTTACGTGTCTTTAAAGGTTTAGTTAACAGATAAGCTAAGAAGAAGCCTACCACGTTAGTCAAAATCACACCTAACACCGTAAATCTTACCGTGAACCAAAAGGAAGACCAGAAGTCAGGGTCATTTGAGAAAATAGTGGAAAAGTTTTGAAATCCGACCCAACTTACATTACCGGATACACCGTTCCAATCTGTGAAAGAGTAATACATCCCCATCAAAAATGGGATAATCGTTATTAAGGTAAAAAACAAAACTGCCGGACCAACGAAAAAAAGCTGTTGACCTAACTGGGACAACTTAGTGCCGCGCATTTATTGCCCCCCCCTTTCTTTTGCTCACTTACTTGTTTATGCTTTATACACATATTATCTGTTTTTTTCAGGGTACCTCACACCTACTAAAGTGATCTTTCAGGTGTAAAATATTGATCGGATGTGACAAATTTCGATGAAATGGAACACGATTCGCACAAAATTGATCGTTTTTATCCTACTGCCAACGTTAATCTGTATTATGGCCACCATGTTTATTAGCTATCACTATAGCACTCAATCCCTAAGAACAAGGGCAGTAGATGAGAATACGAACCTCCTCTTTCAAGGCAATAGAAACATCGAAAGTCTGATTCAGGAGATCAATCGTCTCTCCCTTATCGTCTATTCAGATTCAGATTTCTACAGACTGCTCGAAGCGGGATATGAGGATATGGCAGCAAATACACGAATTTATTCTTCTCTAAATTACATTTCTTCATCCATGCCAGATATATCCCAGGTGTATCTTTACGGTGTAAAGGATAGAAAAGCCACTTTGCTCACCCAAAATACACCCAAACGTTGGCAGGGTATCCCCCCTTATGCCGACTCAGAGATCACTAGCAGTTCTCCTGTGTTTATACAAAGTACACATATAAGTCACAGCTATGGCCTAACCTCACCTATCCCGCAACTCATACCGGAGCCTGTGTTTACATTGCATAGACGAATTGAAAGGATTCCAACTACCACCCCACTCGGCTTCCTGTCGATCGATGTTAAGCTAACGGCTCTTACCGACATCGTCAGCCAGTTATATGATCAGAAGCAGGAGAACATTTGGCTGCTGGATGGCGATGGCAGGATTGTATACGGAAGCAACAGTGAGGAATACGGCAAGCGCCTACACGCTTCTTGGTACAACAAGCAAATCGCCACAAATCAAAGCTCGCAAGGGTATTTTGAAGAGGAAGATGCTGTGTTTATTTACCAAAGAATCGAAACCCAAGGTTTAAATTGGACCCTCGTGAAGCAGATTCCTACGTCCTATCTTTTCCGGGAAGCCAATGAGGCGGCAGCGATCAATATATTCCTCCTTGTTCTACTTTTGATTACAATTGCCACGTTAACGACCCTGATCTCTTTTCGAATCACGGCTCCTATCAAGCAGTTGACTCGTTACATGAATCAGGTGCAGACCGGTAATCTTGATGTTGAAATTCAACCTATGGGCAAAGATGAGATTGGCGTGGTTACCGAGCGATTCCGCAGTATGATGGACACGATCAACAACCTGATTTTAAGAGAGTACAAGCTGGAATTGTCCAATAAGACCAATGAACTGCGGGCACTGCAGGCACAAATCAACCCGCATTTTTTGAATAACACGTTACAGATCATTGGCACGCTGGCCTTAGAGCTTAAAGTGCCCCAAATTTACTCACTTCTTTCAGCTCTAGCCAAAATGATGCGCTACAGCATGTACAATGAGGAGAAGATCGTAACTGTTAAGGATGAGCTGGATCATGTCAAAGCCTACATTGAACTGCAAAAGGAACGTTTTGAAAATAAGTTCAGTTTCCGCTACGATATGGAGGAATCACTTTTAGAGACGTTTATGCCGAAAATGATTTTACAGCCTATTGTAGAAAATTATTTCAAACACGGCTTTAATCTTTCCCGCAGTGACGGATTCATTGAAATCACCGCAGCAAGAGTGGATGACAACCGGATGGAAATCTGTATCCAAAATAACGGAAATGCGATCCCTTCAGCGAAGTTAGATCTTTTAAAGCAGAAGCTACAGCATCCTACTAGAACAGATATAGATTTATTAAGAAATACAGAGCAAACCAAGGAAGCTACAGGATCAGGTATTGGTCTGCCGAACGTTCTGGCTCGACTCAAGTTTGTGTGCGGAGATAGTGCCACTTTAACTGTGGATAACCTTAGAGCAGGCGGAGTAGTAGTGAAATTGGAAATTGAAATTATAGCGGAGCGTGAAAAGATATGAAGGCGTTGATTGTTGATGACGAGGCAAGAGTTAGAAAGGCAGTCAGACTGCTTGTCGACTGGGACGCCCATCAAATAGATGAAATTCTGGAAGCCGGAAATGGAAATGAAGCCATCGAGATCATCCGGCAGGCTAAACCAGCATTAGTCATTATGGATATGATGATGGAATCAGGTAATGGGATAGAGTTAATGACCTGGGTGAACGAATTCGCCGGCAACACTAAGTTTATTGTAGTCAGCGGACATAATGATTTTGAGTTCGTACGGCAGACTGTGCGGCATGGGGGTATTGATTATATCCTGAAACCTATCGAAGCCGAGGCAATCAATGTAGCGGTAGCTAAAGCAGTTGCAGCCTGGCGCTCAGAAGAAGACGACCGAAGCGAACGGCAGAAACAGAGTATTCAGCTTAATGAGTTCAAGCCCATTTATGGGGAAAAGCTATTATCTGCACTAATTGATGATCCGATCAATTCTGATTTATCTTTGCGGAGGTTATGCAGTGATGGTATCATTCCGGAAAACATCCATTCCGCTCGGTTAATATTGGTGCAGACAGATGCGGGTAACAATCCGTTGATTAAACGTTTTGGCGGAGACACCGAGCTAATGAACTACGCTATCGTCAATATTTGTAATGAATTTTTGCACAGTCCGCTTAAGGGTGTTGCTTTTCGTTATTGGGGAGGTCCTCCGGAGATTGCGATTATTCTGTGGGATATTCAAACCTCTGTGGTCGAGCTAATAGGCAGAATCAATCATGGCATCTACTCTACCTTGCAGGTCCGAATGCATTTTGGAATCAGCAGCATCGGCAACTTACCTAAGCAGTTACCTTATCAGCGTGCAGAGGTGGCAGAGGCCTTACAACGCCGAAACTTATTAATTCATGAGGATTACTGCCATTTCTCCTCTTCCTCCGAGGAGTTCAGAGATCGTAAAGAGATCGCCAAAGCAGAGGTTCGCGGTAATGTATCAACAACGAACTTTGCTGACGTCAAGGAAGATTGGAAAATGGCAGTCATCAGCGGAAGTCCAGAGATATTATCAACAGCTGCGCAGCACTGGGTAGATGAGCTTAGCCGAGGTGGGGTTGTGACACCAGAAATCCTAAACTCATGGAAAAATGATGCTCTACTATTTCGTTCCCAGCTGGTACGGGAAATGTTAGGCCCTGAAGCTGAAGGCGCACTGGCCGAGCTTGAACAGGCCGACCAGCTTCACCCAGCTCCTTATACGAACGGTTACTCGTTCTCCTTATTCGCTTGGCGTGACTGGTCGTATACCCTAATGCAGGAGCTGGCCGAAGTAATCGCCCTGAAACAAGCTAAAGAACGTAATCCGATGCATGATATCGTCAAATACATCGAGCTTAATTACGCTTCCGACCTGTCCTTACAGGAAGTGGCCGGAAAGTTTTTTGTTAGCCGTGAATATATTTCCCGCCGATTCAAACAGGAATACGGGATTAACTTCTCCGACTTTATTGTTAATATTCGAATAGATAAAGCTAAACTACTATTGCAGAATCCTCGTCTGAAGCTGGCCCAAATCTCCGAAATGGTCGGTTTTCATGATGTTAAATATTTCAGCAAAGTGTTTAAGAAACAGGTTGGATCTTCACCTAAGGACTACCGGGACACATTTAAGAGTTGATCAATACCAGTTTAAAAAGGCGTCCGCAACCGTCTTACCGGCTATGCCGTTCGGATGCGGGTCGTCTTGTCCACTCATATATTCCGGTCTGATCCGGTGATCGTCTGGTGCAGGCAACGATAATAGGCTTGCTATATCAAACACACGGTCTACTCCAGCGGGTGGGTTAGTCAGGATTTCATGATTCACTCTACGCCAAGTCTCTTCTCTTGCCTCCTGAAAATTAAACGGCGGCACCGTACTTAGAATAATACTAGCATCAGCATTTGCTGTTTTGATCTTAGCAATAATAGTTGTCAGATCACCAAGTAACTCATCTGCAGAGCGGCAGCCAATATCAATATCATTTACGCCGAGGACAATCATCAGTTCATCACTCTGTTTAGCTTTGTGAAGCCAAGGGCCATCCGCAGCTACATCATACGCTCTAGCCCAGCCTGAGCCGAGATTCCATACACCAATCTCTGCACCAAGACCATCCGCAATTCTCGCTGCCCAATATTCGTATCCGTCCTTTAATGTCCGCACACCTTGAGTAATCGAATCTCCCAAAAATACTAGCTTCTTATTCACAGCTTTCTTATATCCGATATAGCTTGGCAGTACCAAAAGCTTGTCAGATTCTGTAAACCCATCGGCTGATTCCTGTGCAGCCAGATTTCCGGGCGCATCATAAGCGGTTGCCAGCATCCCTTCTACGTTGAAAGGAATGGATTTGCCCGCAGTAGTTGTCTTAATCGTCCATGTAAACGCTAAGTAATGGCCATCAGGTAGGTTGATGCTTGTCTCATCACTCCAGAAGCATTCACCGGCCGCTACTGACTTGGAGACATTGCCTTCAAAAGTGACAGCATGTTGTGTATGCTCAATAATAGCTCCGTTTGGCTCAGTGCCCCCATCCGCGATAAAAGCCGATTCGATCACCCAACTGCCCCCAGGTTCACTGCCCGAAGCTTCAAGCCCTTGATCCCAGGTGGAATCCACCGCATTGCTATGCCAAAATTTCAGCTGCACCGGGCCGTTTTCCCGTAAACGAATATAAGTCCGGAAGGTATGTGTAAAAGGTTCTTGCCTATTCATAATAAAATTAGCGGCGGTTGAAAGAACCGTAGCAGAGGTATAGTCCGTCTGATTCAAAACTCCACTTCCCTTAATTAAATTAGTATTCATAACGTTTCCCCCGTTATTAGTTAAGATTGTAACACTAAAACCTCTCCTATAAACCAGGGAACGGATCATTCACCCAATCTACAAGAGAGGTTATGGCTATATCAATATGCTTTAAGAAATCATCTTATTTCAATGTAATGGTAAACGATGCGGATTTTGCACCTGCGTTTACTTTCACTCTAGTCTCATCCACTTGCTCTGCACCTTCTACGGAAGCGATAGCTCCCAGATCTTTAAGGGAAAGCGAGAATTCTTTACCGCTGCCTTCTGCAGTAACTGTTACGCTGTTGCCTTTGCGGGCAGCCTTCACAGTCAATTCAGGAGCACCTTTAAGATCACGTACGGTTGCAGAAGTAGTAGTACCTTCTTCAAGTGAATACAGGCCAAATTTCACGCCATCCGCAAAGTCATAATCCGGTTTGTTGTCGATGCTGCCGATTGCCAGCAAGGAGTTCTGACGAACGAACAGTGGCAGGCTGAAGAAATCATATTTCTCTTTGCGCCATGATCCGCCTTGTACAGTTTCACCAGATAACAGGTGAGTCCAGCGACCTGCTGGCAGATAGTATTTCACTTCGCCGTTTTCTTGGAAAATAGGCGCTACGAGCAAGGAATCACCCAGCATGTATTGGCGATCGAGTACTTCACATGTTGGATCTTCCGGGAATTCCATAACCATCGCCCGCATAGAAGCCCAGCCATGCTCTGCAGCCTGCCCAGCCACATCATACAGGTAAGGCATCAAGCTGCATTTAAGCTTCGTGAAGAAGCGGGTAACATCACAAGCTTCATCATCGTACGCCCAAGGCACACGGTACGAAGTGCTGCCGTGCAGACGGCTGTGGCTGGACAACAGTCCAAAAGCTAACCAGCGTTTAAATACATGTGCCGGAGCAGTGTTCTCGAAACCACCGATATCGTGACTCCAGAAACCGAAACCGGACAAGCCCAGAGACAAACCGCCGCGAAGGCTTTCTGCCATGGATTCATAATCTGCGTAGCAATCTCCGCCCCAGTGAACTGGGAATTGTTGGCCGCCAGCAGTTGCAGAACGTGCGAACAATGCTGCCTCATTCTTACCAAGCTTCTCTTCCAATACTTCAAATACAACTTTGTTGTACAGTTGAGTGTAGTAGTTGTGCATTTTCATCGGATCAGATCCGTCGAAATAAACTACATCTGTAGGAATCCGCTCACCGAAGTCTGTCTTGAAGCTGTCTACGCCCATATCTACCAAATCACGCAGGTAGCCGGCATACCATTCACAAGCCGCAGGGTTAGTGAAATCCACCAGCCCCATACCCGCTTGCCACAGGTCACATTGATAAACATCGCCGTTAGGCTTTTTGATCAGGTAGCCGTTTTTCTTGCCTTCTTCAAACAAGCGTGAACGTTGACCAATATAAGAGTTGATCCATACGCAGATCTTCAGGCCTTTTTCCTTCAGGCGTTTCAGCATGCCCTCTGGATCTGGGAATACACGTTTGTCCCATTCAAAATCAGTCCATTGATACTCACGCATCCAGAAGCAGTCAAAGTGGAATACATGCAGCGGCAGATCACGTTCTGCCATACCTTCTACGAAGGAATTTACAGTCTCTTCATCATAGTTGGTAGTGAACGAAGTTGTCAGCCACAAGCCAAAAGTCCATGCTGGTGGAAGCGCTGGTTTACCTGTAAGAGCAGTATAGTTGCTAATAACGTCTTTAATGGTAGGTCCATCAATCACAAAGTATTCCAAGCTTTCTCCAGCTACGCTGAATTGGGCTTTTTTTACTTTTTCTGAAGCGATTTCATAGGAAACCAATTCCGGATGATTCACGAATACGCCATAACCTTTGCTTGATACGTAGAAAGGAATGTTTTTGTAAGCTTGCTCAGAGCTAGTGCCGCCGTCTTTGTTCCAGATATCAACGGTTTGTCCATTTTTCACGAAAGCGGTAAAACGTTCGCCCAGACCATATACGAATTCGCCTACGCCGAGATCCAGCTCATCACGCATGTACGTGTTACCGTCTTGGTCGGTGATGTAAGCCATGGATTTAAAGCCACTGCCTGTAATACGTTCTTCGCCGCGATAGAAATCCACCGCCCATTGTTCGCCTTTGCGAATCACTACACGAAGTCCGCCGCTGATCAGCACGGTTTCGAGATCCGTTTCTTCAATCTTCACATGATCGCCAGTACCTTTAGTCAGTTCGAAAACCGGACCACGTTCCTGTACACCATCATGATGAATAATTTTAATGCCTACCACGCCTGGAAGCGGGGAATGGAATTTTACAGTAAGCAGGGTTGAATTCAGCGTTGCTGCGCGCCCTGTGATTGGAGTCGTTTGTGTAATTGCTGTTAATCCTTCGGGAGTCTTTTCTACAACATAATTTTGAACTGCGCCGTTAATCGTGATACCTTCACGAACCAGCCAGAGTCCATCAGTAAATTTCATTGTGTACTTGCCACCTTTCAATTTGGTGTTTATAGTTGCATTATACCGATAAAAAATGAACAAAACTAATACTATATAGCTCATTTATAACACTATTTTGATGTTTTTCTAAGAAAAGAGGCCTTTATATGGACCGTACAACTCAGAGTTTGCTAAAAGAAAACAGAGTTCATGGAGATAGTATGTTTCCACTCGCAGCTTATTGGATAGAACTTCCATCCGGAACGCATGTACTCGATACACATTGGCATGAAGAAGCTGAGTTCTTTATGCTGCTAGAAGGAGAAATTCTGTTCCAAGTAGACACAGAATATTTTCCACTCCGCGCGGGCGAAGCGGTATTTATCGAATCTGGCGATATACACGCCGCCTATGTGCTGAACGAAGACACCCCCTGCAAATTCTGTGCGCTTGTATTTCTGCCTGATCTTTTGGCTAGCGCCCAGTACGATACGATCCAGCAAAACGCGATTTTGCCACTGCAAGAGAAACGCCAGAGCTTTCCGAGACATATTACACCCGATGTCCCTTGGCAGCAGGAGCTGCTTCATCATCTGGAGCAAATGATGGAGGCATACGCTAATAAAATGCCCGGATTTGAGACCTTTATGAAAGGAACTTTGCTAATCATGCTTTCCAAGATTACCGCAGAGGGCCGATTTGAGAACCGCAGCCAATCAGATGATGCTGATACCACCAAAATTAACCGCCTTAAAAAGGTGATTCTTTATATCCAAGATAACTATCAGGAACCGATCCGTACCCGTGATCTATCAGAGCTTATTCCCATGAGCGAGGGGCAATTCTGCCGCTTCTTCAAAATGATGACTCGTAAAACGCCGGTCGATTACATCAACTCATACCGGATTCGCCAGGCTGCCGATCTGCTGCAACAAAGTGAAAGAAAAATATCCGACATCGCATTCGAGGTCGGATTTGATAATGTAAGCTATTTCATAAAGGTTTTCCGTAAAGCGATGAAATGCTCGCCTTCGGAGTTCAGGAAAGGTGCAGGCTAGTTTCATCTACATCATAAAAAAACGATGGATTCCAATTGGAGGCTCGCGATGAACTCACCGATTCTTAGCTTTATCACACCGCCTATTCCTTATTTCATAGACTGTGGCCGTGCTCACTACAATACTGGAGACTATCATATCAGTCGTAATTGCATCGGCGTATTTGATCTAATCATTGTTAAAAAGGGGATATTGCCCATCGCCGAGAATGAGGTGCACTGGGAGCTAAAGGAAGGAGAATTCCTCATCCTTCGTCCAGATGCCCATCACTATGGCTTTGCCCCTTGTCCTATCGAAACAGAAATCATCTGGATTCATTTCCAGACCTTCGGCAGCTGGATCGAGTGTCAGGATATGAACGAATGTCTGGAGAATCAGAGCGAGCTCATCGAAAGCCATAAACAAAAAGCTTATTTAAATCACTGCGATGTATGCTCGATCTTTATTCCGAAGTATATGGAAATATCAGAGAAGGCAATGGAGGTATTAGAGTTCTTTTTCCATCTGGAACAAGAACCCCAGTCGATGCGCAACTGGAAGCGCCAAGCCTCCTTTCAACAGTTCCTGCAATTCTTGGACCGCGATCTGGCCGAGGCATCCGATGCAACCGCCATTCATCTTGCCGAGAAGATTGAATTGTTCATTCGGCAAAATTATACTCGTGATGTCTCTAACTCCTTACTTCAAAAAGAACTTAACTATCATCCTAACTATCTCGCCAAAAACATGCTAAAAATATACGGTGTGACCCCTATGGCCTATCTCCTGTCCTATCGTCTAGAACAATCCAAACGGCTGTTAATTCAAACTTCCTGGTCCATTGCCCGCATCGCTGAAGAGGTTGGCTTCCATCATATTACTTACTACTCTTCCTGCTTCTCCAAGAAAGAAGGCATTTCTCCCTCTAACTTTCGACAAAAATTCACCGGTAAATAGACATTACAAAGCCTGAAATGGAAAATATCTTCCTCTTCCGGGATAGTTTGGACAAAAAAGCTGTTAAGCGTCCATCAAACAACGCTGCGGCTAACAGCTCTCTTTATTAAATATTACTGCTGATTTGCCGATATATTATAGATAGATCTTATCGTCGTAGGAGGATAATGAACCATGCATATAACGAATATGACCTCATCTATGGGAACGAGGTTTAATGTATCTGTTAGTCACCAAACTAATGATAAAACTATGAAATCAAACAGCAATACTAGTGGTAATGGTAATGGAGATAAATTATCAATAAGTAAATCTGCAAAGGCTGCTTTTCAAAATCAATCCAAAATGGACGGAATGGTTAACTCCCTGCTTAAACAAAAACAAAATATCATCGACAGTAAGAACAGTCTGATTGAAAGAACTACCAAAAGTTCACATAATCTCGAATCTATTCAAGATCAACTTAAAGAGTTCGACAAGCAGCTCCAAACGATTGACCAACAAATTGCAAAATACAGCTTCGAAGAGCAACAAAAGAACTTAGAAGATGCTCAAAAAGCTAATCCAAAGGATGAACCTAAAACCGAGCAAGAGATACAGAACGAAAGATTGAATACGATTGTTTCTGTAAGCCAAGATGTTAGCCAAATGGAGGTAGTTTCTTCTACCCACACTAAGATGCGTGGCGAGGCAAAAGTTCTGACCAAGGAAATAGAGCTGGATGAGGCTCGTTCTACTCATTCCGCAACAGCCAAACGGGAGCAGTTATCCAAAATCGAAACTAAACTATCGGAAATGAACGAAACGTTAGGCGATGCCATGAAAGACACGGGAGATAAAATTAAAGATCAGATCGATAAAGCAGGTTCAACAGAAATTAAACCTTTTGAAGAGAACACCAATGAGCGGACAGAACAATTAGCTACCTATCAAGAAATTCAACGTTTAGCCGAAGAATCTGATAAGTCGCAGCTAGAAGTACTAATCTAACAAGGGCAAGAATCTCTATATAAAAAAGCAATCGGATCTCCTCCGCAGCAGAGGGTCTGCCGATTGCTTTTTTTAGATGCAGCTGATGTATTTTTCGGCTATTCCTTCCGAATCACAATAAAGCAGGTGCTGTCCGGCAGCGCCACTTCCTGTCCGCTCTCATCCATGAACCTTACTCTATCACGCAAAGCTTCGGTATAACCTTCTTGCAAGTAATGCCGGAAGACCTCAATCTTTGCCTGCTCTCCTAAAATCTGTTCAATAAATGAGGCAAACTCCGTAGGGGTGAAATAACCAAACTGTTCTTGGACTTCGTGAATATAAGCCTCTTCGCCCCAGGTATAAGTATATAAAAATTCCATGGCATCATTAACGGGCATGAGTACTTCTTGTTCCCCTAATCTCTGAAACTGAATCTGACGTCCAGCAAAATCCTTCGCATAACGCTCCAGCCACACCAGACCGTCCTCTTCCAGAAAGCGAACTCTCCGCAGCAATGATGCAGGTTCAGTCATGATCCCATCGCGGATAATGATAACCCCGCCAGCTGACAATACAGCAAAGGCACTTCGCAGAGCTGCGGAGACGGTGTCGTGATTGAACTTATTACCATTTAGCGGCACATAAGAATATAGCTCATGCAAAATCGAAGAGAAAATTACCGTGTCCACCGTTCCGGCCTCCACGAAATCTTTAAGGTTCAACGCATCTCCCTGCAGCACCTCCCAGTGGCGACCTTCCCGCTGCTTGCGTTGTCGCAAGGCTTCCACTACATTGCTTGATATATCAATGCCGATAGGAGTAACCTCGGGCATACGCTCTTCCAGTAAATCCAGCAGCACACCGCCGCCCGGACCGATATCCAGCACTTTTTGTCCAGTGACATGATCTAGAATTACAGCTTTATAATCTGCTGTATTATTCATTTGGCTTAAGTAGGTATCTTCATTATGAAAACGGTCAAAAGCATCCCTGCGCAGCTCGAATAGATCGAATAACAGCAATACAGCACGTTCATACAAGGGTGATTTTTCAGCTTCCATACAGAATTCGATCAGCTTCTCTGCCGCTGCCGAGAATTGGAATTGAAAAAATACCGTGTCTGGCAGATGTTCCTTAGAATATTGCCGCAAGAGTAGGTGAGGGTTCTCAGCAGGCAAAGTCCCTTGCTCGATATCCTTCCATGTAAGCTCCGCTAAATATTTTTCGATAATCCGCTTCTTATAAACATTGGTCTTCTTAACACCCTTGTAATCGTAGTAAATGCTGTTCATGACATGCTCGAAGCTGATATGGCTTAAGGATTCATTCTGCGCCCTCTGGGCAGCAAGCACCATCACCTTCAGAAATTGCTCCAGCGAAAAGGTCTGTAGTGCAGATTCTACATACCAGAAGGTAATCTTACTTAATGAAACCAACCGTTCAGCATGGAAACCTTCCTGCGTCAGCTTAGCCCATTCCGTAGTGAAATCCTCTCCTCTAGAGATCGGACCCAGCCGCATTCTGCGCAGTCGTTCCTTCATCGGCATAGGACTAGCAAGATTGCCTGAAGAAATCAGCTCAATAAGCTGCTTCACTTCATGCTGCACATTCTGCCATAACTCGGGAGACACAGCTCCGATGATGCAATGATTGAGCACGGTCAGCAGGCGTTCCAGTTCCTCCGCGGTCAGCAGCTGATCTTCCACTATATCATGGAGTGGCTTATTGACTTCCGGCGGCACTTCTCCGCGAATTTGCTGTCCTATAAGTCCATGAGTCTCAATAAGCCGCTGAATCATCGAACCTTTCTCGGAGACAGCCTTCCCTAAATATCTCTCATATAACTGTGCGGAACCTAAATTATGTACAAAACAATTGATCCCTTCCTCCTGCCAAACCAGCCGCTCCTTTGCTGTACCTCCCTTAGCCGTTTCTGACCAAATTAACGTTTCTTCCACCAGCTCTTTTATCCAAATAGAACGGGGAAGTTGGTCCAGAATCTGCAAGCTACGTTCCACATAGTCCAGTACGGGATTCCTGCGATCCAGCTCCTCCAGAGATTCCACACGTTCCAAATTTACAATCTGCTCCTCCGCTTGGACAATAAGCTTCAGCCAGAGGTGATCCTCCAAATGATCTTGCACACCTTCACGGTATAAGGCGATGGCTTCCAGTGATTTCAGCATATGCTCCTCCTTCGCTCCAAAGTGGAGACTATAAAGACCTATTATTATATATACAATCCCGTTAATTAAAAAACAGAACCAGGACTCATGAAATAGCCATGTCCCGGTTCTGTTTGCATTCCAATCATTAGGTTCCGAACCGCTGCCGATACCCACATTTGCGGCACAGCTCCTCCACCGCTTCTCTACGTGAGAAGCCATAGAATAAATTGTTCGCCCGCTCCCCCTCTACAATCTCTGAGAACGGAGTTTCATGGATGTTGCCTAGGTTAATTACTCCTTCACCATCCAGACAGCATGGCACAACCGTGCCATCCACAAGGATTGCCGCTTGGCTCCGCAGGGCATGACAGAACCCTTTTCCGTCATCTTCCGGCTCATTCAGCGCTGGCCAACGGAACTCATGATCCTGATTAAGGTAGACGCGTGGGGCAATCTTGACACCACTGCCAGGCACAACCTTTTCTTCGATCTTGAAATCCAAGTTGAAGGCTTCCTCCAGCAGGGCAAGGGTTTCACGGTTACGGCTTCTCTCCAGATTCGTCAGATTATCCTCCGTCAAATTCCACAAGCGGAAAGAAATAATGACCCCTTGCGCTGAGGCTTCCCGTACAAAAGAAATTATCTCTGAAAGATAGCCTTCACGGTTCTCTGACCCTTCATGCCCATCAAAGCTGTGCAGAGAAAAGTTCATCTGACGCAGTGCGGGCTTACCAAGAATTTTAGGTCCGGCTTTATGAATTAACGTGCCATTGGTTGTAATATTAACCTTGAACCCTTTGGCATGAGCAGCATCCAACAGTTCACCGATCTTGGGATGCAGCAACGGCTCCCCTTTGACGTGAAGATAAATATGATTGCTGTGTGGTTTAATTTCATCCAATATCGTATTAAACGTATCAAGCTTCATGAAATTTTTCGTCCGGGCGGTTTGTGGACAAAAGCTGCAGGCGAGGTTGCAGACGCTTGTTATCTCAATATAAACCTTTTTAAAAGTCTTCAAGTCCTGCTCCCCATTCTATTTATTATAAATCTGAGGCATAGCGGAGACCGATCTGTGCTCTGGCTTCCTCCATAATCTCTGCTGCGGCCATGGAGTTCTCATGAGTATTAATTCTGCTCTCCCGTTCACCATTCTTAATCAAGTTGATGAATTCTTCCACCTCATAATACATAGGTTCAAACACCTGAGGCAACGTAAGCTCCTCAACTGTACCATCACGATAGTAAATTTTCACCTGATAAGGCTCATTGATTTTGTCGATCACCATCGTACCGTTCTCTCCATGAATCTCAGCTGGCAGATAGGAGTCGGAAATCTTGGAGTGCATAACTACCGCATCCATATCGTCATACTTCATAATGAGACTTCCTTCACCATCCACACCTGACGAGAGCATGACACCCACTGCCTGTACTGATTGAGGCTTGCCAAAGAGCACTACCATTGGATACAAACAGTACACTCCAAGATCCATTAACGAGCCATTGGAAAAAGCGGGATTAAACGCATTTAACACAGTCCCCTGCCGGTAGGCATCATATCTGGAGGAGTACTTACAGTAACTTGCAAAATAACGGCGAACTTGGCCGAGTTTATACAAATTATCACGAATCACTCCAAAGTTCGGCATAAAGGTCGATTTCATCGCCTCTACCAGTAGCACATCATTTGTGCGCGCAGCTTCAATCATAGCTTTAAGCTCCGTACTGTTGGATGCAGCCGGTTTCTCGCAGAGCACATGCTTGCCGTGATTTAAGCACATAATCGCTTGTTCTGCATGCATAGAATTTGGGCTGGCAATATATATAGCATCTACATCTTTGCTTTTCACCATATCTTCCAAATTCGTATAAATTGTAGCTCCCGCATATTTAGCAGCAAAGGCCTGACCTTTCTCCATTGTGCGAGAGTACACGGCTGTCAGGATAAACTCCTCATTCTCCAAGCCGGCTTGCACGAAGCGGTCTGTAATAAAGTTTGTTCCAATGACCCCGAAACGAATTGTCATGATGTTATCCCGTCCTTTTTAGTTATTACTAACTCTACATGCTATTTTCTCACTCATAGGTAGTCATGTCTACTTTTTAAGGCAAATTAACGACAATTTCTGATAAATTCAGCAATTCTCTTGTTACTGGCGGAGCACCGCTCATCGTACAACGCAAAAAAAGGCGTATCCCAGCCACCCTTTCATGGCTTTTGAGATACCCTTTTTTTGGAGTTACAATCATTCCCCGAGCTTACAGAACCAGATGAACTCTATATAATTGTCCAGCCGCCATCTACAAACAAAGTCTGACCTGTAGTGTAGCTGGAAGCATCTGAAGCAAAGTAGAGCACGGCGCCGTTTAATTCTCCCGGATTACCAGGGCGCCCCATCGGACACACTGCGTTGTACATTTTTAGCGCTTTTTCTGCAAATAACGTATTCTCAGTCATTTCAGTTTTGAACAAGCTTGGTCCAATCGCATTAACAGTAATACCATGCTTAGCATAAGTTGCCGCCACCCCTCTTGTCAGATGGATCACTCCGCCTTTAGCAGCATTGTAAGAATGCGTAGGAACCGATGCAGAAGCTGTAAGGCCTAGCATTGAGGCTGTATTGACGATTTTGCCGTAATTCCGTTCCTTCATATGCCGGATCACATGTTTCGACATCAGGAAAACACCTTTTAAATCCGTATCCAGTACCCGATCCCAAGCTTCTTCTTCCAGCGCCTCAATCGGAACCGCATCCACCACACCAGCATTATTCAACAGAATATCAATTTTGCCAAAGGCTTCCATAACCTTTTGAACAGCCACAATAATCTGGTCCTCTTTTCTTACATCACACTCGATAGGAATTATTCTGCGTTCAGGGTATTTAGCCCGGATATCCTCGGCTACTGCTACAAGCTTGTCATATCTTCTAGCCAAAATAGCAATGTCTGCTCCTTGCTCAGCAAGCATCTCTGCGAATTGTACCCCGATCCCACTGGATGCTCCTGCGATAATAGCTGTCTTACCCGTCAAATCAAAAAGGTTAGTCATTCTAATTCCTCCTAATGTTTAGTTAGCCGATCCTTCTTCGGTTTCATTTCGCACAAACTCACTTCAAACACGTAGGCTTATACTGAGGAAACAGGTTGCAAATTGTTCTCCCACCAGTCCCAGCGGAGATAGCAGTATGGAAGATACTCCATTGGATTCAGAGGCTCCAGAATTTTACCTTTTTCAAGCACATTTGTACTGACGGTGTAAACCGCGCCCAGCATATTCACAACTTCAAGCTCACTCCAAGGATCATGCGGGGAGTCTTGGAAGGTGATAGAGGCTTCAGCCGCTTTATAGACTTTAACCTCACTTACTAAACGCTGTGTGACCAAGGTTGGCATCAGATCGAAGCCGTTTCCGTCAATTGCATTGGCATATTTGATGTTATACAAAGGGATATCTTTGCCGTAATATTCCTCCAGAATCTTCTCGGCTCCATTGTCATTGAAGTGTCCATCCATAGTGGCTTTTACGTTGAAAAAGTCAATGCCATGCCGGCCGATTGCCCCATCAATGCCATCTTCTGAGGTGTTCATACGCACATCGGCCATTTTCTTAGGCAGCCCACATACTTCCCGGCCCATAGCCATCCCGATATCGCTTGTAATAGGCATCGACAGGCAGTAGTTGCCTAATTGTCCGTTATAGTCCGCTAGAACGAACAATCCAGCTTCACGATAAGGTGGACAAAAGTTCGTAACTGGGTAATTGGCGATAAAAGCATTTACCAGCGGCCGGCTTGTTGGCTTCAGTGGCTTCGGCAACAAACGCTCGATAATCTCTGGTTTGGTCTCCCAATACACCGTCAGCATCTCTGCATCATAAAAGGTGGTTGGCTTGCCTCCGTATTTCTGCATATCTGCGAAACTTTTCACAAAACTCACCATGAATGAACCCTCCTTAGATTAGTAACCCTTTAGTTCAGCACAAAAGCCGTTTCGAATCCAGATTGAATGGCCTGTCCGATTCGGCCTGGCTTGCCTGCATCGCCGATCACCTTCACATTAGGCAGTACCTGCTTCAACTCATCAACAAATGAGCGATCGGGTGTAACACCAATGGATAATACAACAGCATCCGTCTTTTTCAGCGAAGTTTCCCCCGTGGACGTATTCTCAAGCACAATCGCGCCATCCTGCACTTCTACCAGCTTGGTTGATGCTAAGAGCTCCACGCCGTTCTTTTTCAGTCTAGTCACAATGTCGATCAGATTTGGCAGATAGGCATCTGGACCAACCCGCGGCTGCATTTCCACCACCGTGACCTGATTTCCCATATCGGCTAAATATTCAGCCGTTTCCAGCCCTGTCATGCCGGAGCCGATGACCACAGCCTGCTTGTTCTTAATCACAACTGACCCACTAAGTACGTCAACAACGGTGCAGACCGCTGCCTTCTTTACTCCCGGAATAACAGGCACTATAGGCTGTGCCCCAGCAGCAACAAATACCGCATAAGGGTTCAGTTGCTTCAGTTGTTCCAGCGTAGGTTTCGTAGAGAGACGGACATCAACATCCAGATCCTCTAACTGATGCTGCATATTATCAATAAACCAGTTCAGCTTCTCCTTCAATGGTGGCCGGCTTCCCAGCTCCACGCTGCCGCCTAGCACATCTCTGGCTTCGAACAATACAGGTTTAAAATCTCTGAGCGCCAGAATCCGTGCTGCTTCCATACCTGCTGGACCCCCGCCGATCACAGCTACTACTTTGCCAGCGCCATCTTTGGTTGGTTCTGCAAATTCAAGCTCACGGCCCACTCTGGCATTGACAGCACACTTGATTACCTTGCACTCCATTACTTCCTGAATACAGTACAGGCAAGAGATACAGGTTCTGATCTCTGCTTCTTTGCCTGCTGCCGCTTTGTTACCCCACTCCGGATCGGCCAGTTGGGCTCTTCCAAGGGCTACAAAATCCGTGTTTCCTTCCTGTAGCAGACTCTCAGCAAATTCAGGCTTACGGATCACATCACAAGCAATCACTGGAATTTGCACCGCTTGCTTAATGGCTGCGGAGAGATGTTTTTTCCAGCCTTGCGGGTAGGATATCGGCTCAATGATCGTATTGGATGATTCATAAGTGCCGGAGCTTACATTTATGCAATCCACTCCGATGCTTTCCAGATGTTTCGCAGTCTGGATAGCCTCATCCAGTGTAATCCCGCCTGAGACAAATTCATCGCCGTCGATTCGCACCGATACAGGGAATCCTGCGCCACAGGTCTTTTTGATGCCAAGCACAATTTCGTTCAGGAATGACATTCTACCTTCCAGTGAACCGCCATATTTATCAGTTCTCAGATTGGTAAGTGGGCTCAGAAACTGTCCTACGAGATAGCCGTGGGCACCATGGATCTCCACACCATCAATACCTGCTGTTTTAGCTATATAAGCTCCGAACACAAATTTACGAACTAACTCTTCTACCTCTTCAGTAGACAGCTCCCGGGGCATTTCCCCAATCGCTGAAGACATCACTGCGCTAGGAGCAACAATTTGTTTGCCTCCAATAAGCCGTCCGTGATTTTGCCGGCCCGGATGCTGGAGCTGAAGGAATATTTTGCTGTCATGACGATGCACAGCTCTTGCCAGTTTCTCCAGACGCGGCACAAACAGCAAGTCACTTGCATTCAGCTGGTTCGGTGTACCTACTCCGGTCTCATTATCCACACGCGTAATTTCCGTAATGATTAGACCACAGCCACCTGCGGCACGTTCCTCATAAAAAGCAATCATTTCATCCGATGCTTCACCACTGGCCGCAGCCAGTGACGTTCCCATAGCCGGCAATACAATTCTATTCTTAAGTTCAAGGCGTCCAATTTTACCTGCTGCAAACAGTTTTTCATATTTCATCTGCTTAGCACCTCCACCTTTAGTTTAAGGCGTCCAATACTTTGTGAATATATTTACAAGCACCAAAAATCACTTCTTTATAGTGCATATTGCACTATTATTGAACCAGGGGGCGATATGAATGGATGTTTCCTTAAATGAGCAAGTATCAGGTAAAATCGAAATGGAGCATTATACCGCATCTTTGTTTACTGCATACATTTCAGGTGCAGGCCTTTCAGCTATCGTACAGACAGCTGCCGAGCTACTGCAGAATCCCGTCATTGTATTTGATTGCAGCTTCAAAATTGTAGCTCACTCTGACCTTTCCGATATCGACGATTACATATGGAGTGATAATATCCGCAAAGGTTATTGCTCTTACGACTTCATTGCGGCTGTGAGCAAAATGAACAGTGTCCAGCGTGGGAAACAAAGCGATGAATCTTATGAGGTAACCTGCGAGGAAACATCAAACTCCAAACTGATCTCCAAAATAAAAGTAGCCGGCAAACAAATCGGCAATGTATTGCTTCTAGGATGCACAAATCCTTTTCGTGCCAGAGATAACGAGCTGCTGTCCATCACCGCTACCATACTTGCCGAAGAGATGGGCAAAAATAGCTACTATCGCAACGCCAAAAATATAAAAGTTGAAGATTTTATCTGCGCATTGCTAGAGGAACAGCTTCAGGACAACCGGATTATTCAGGACAGGATGCGGAGTGCAGGACTAAAGTTCGGGAATCAGCTGCTTGTGCTGCTGTTCGATCTTACCTGGTATGAAGGTTCAGGCCGTTATGATGATTATTTAAGAGAACGTTTGCAACAGCTTTTTCCGGGCAGTCCTTCCACCTATTATGACGGGCAGATTGTAATGATCCATGATGGAAATCTCTCCAAAGAGCTTGTAAATAAGCAGCTGCAGGAATTTCTAGCCCAAACCGGCATCTCGCTTGGCATCAGCAATATGTTCACTAATCTTACGCAATGTAGGAGACACTATCTTCACTCCCGAAACGCTATTCGGATCGGTACCATTCTCAGCCCGCAGCAGCAGCTGACTTACTATTCAGATATCCAGCTCTATGAGATGCTCTCTGCTGATGTTGTGTTTAACGAGGATAATAACTACTACCATCCAGAGCTGCTCAAGCTTCAAGAATACGATACTGTGCACCAGTCCAATCTGTATCATACCTTTTACGTTTATCTCAAAAATAACCGGAACATGCAGATTACCTCAGACGAGCTGTACATTCACCGGAATACACTCAGATATAAGCTCGATCTTATCAGCAGACTGCTGGACACCGACTTTACCGATTCTGAAAAAATGCTGTCGTACTATGTCTCTTACAAGGTCGCTGCTTTTTGTGAAAAAGCTAGGGAGCAGACCCGTACGCCGCAACGTTAATGTTAGAAGCTACTATAAACGCACAAACAGCCCCCGTCCTTATCCCAAGAACGGGGGCTGTGCTGTGAAGTAGGACTGTATATGATATTACAATCCGTAAAAAGCTTGCAGCTGACGCACGATTTCATCCTTGTCATGATCCACTACGGTTTGATGTTGTGGCATCTCGAACAATGCTTTAATCTGTGCCGGGAATTCCTGCTTAATATCGATCAAAGTAATTGCCTCATCGAACTTAGCTGGATGTGCAGTCGCAAAGGTAATGCCAATCTCATCCGGGCCATTAAAAGCTTCGTAAGCCGCGATTCCACATGCTGTATGTGGATCAAGCAGGTAGCCGTATTCTTTTTGATACTTAGCGATCATATTCAAGCATTGATCATTCTTTACACCCAGCGCTGCAAAATCCTTCTGCACCTGCTGAAGCGCCTCGCCTTCAACCGTAATCTTGCCTTCGGTTTGCAGCTTGGACATATACGCGGATAACTTCTCAGAATCCTCGCCTACCAGATAATACAGATAACGTTCGAAATTACTTGCCACTTGGATGTCCATCGAAGGGCTGTAAGTGCTTGTGAAATTACCTGGTTTGTATTCGCCAGTATTCACGAAACGCTCCAAAATATTATTTTCATTCGTAGCAATGATCAGCTTGTTAATAGGAAGCCCCATTTGCTTAGCCAAATAGCCCGAGAAAATATTACCGAAGTTACCGGAAGGCACGCTGATATTAATCTTCTTCTCGTTGCTGCCATCGACATGCAGATATGCATAAAAATAATAAACAGTCTGCGCCAGAATCCGCACAAAGTTAATGGAATTGATTGCACGCAGATGATACCGACCTTTAAAGTCCAGATCTGCGAACAGATCCTTAATCACCTTCTGGCAATCATCAAAGTTACCATGAACAGACAAATTCAATACATTGCTGTCGTCCACCGTAGTCATCTGCAGCTCCTGCACTTTACTTACCTTACCATGTGGATGGAGAATACAGATCTTGATGCCTTCTTTGCCGCGTACACCTTGAATGGCCGCCGCTCCAGTATCCCCAGAGGTTGCACCGAGGATGTGGATGATTTTGTTTTGTTTTTTGGAAATATATGAATACAGCTCACCCATAAATTGCAGCGCTACATCCTTGAAAGCAAAAGTAGGCCCATGGAACAATTCAAGGACATATAAAGAATCATCCACTTGGTGTATAGGTGTTACTTCAGGTGTGCGGAAATTGGCATAACTGGTGTTGACCATTTCCTGCAAATCCTCGTAAGGAATCTCATCATTGGTGTAATAGGCAACAATCTTCAGGAACAACTCCTGATAGCTAAGACTTCTCCACTCTTCCAACGTTGCTGCTGAAACCACTGGAATCTCGGATGGAACCATCAGCCCACCGTCGTCCGCAAGACCCATCAACACCGTATCAATAAAACCTTTAGGTTCCACATTACCTCTTGTGCTTATAAACTTCATGCTCATCCTCCTGAACCCCTCGTTAATATATGACAAGAATATATGATAAGAAGAAACAATGTTGTCGTCCTATATAGAAGACAACTGTTTCTCGCAGAAATATAAGGCTATTATAGTTGCACCACTTATAAATTCTTATAATTAACTATAAGTTTCACCCTAAACGTTATCCTTAAGCTAGCTAGGGATGATAAAGCTATTTCTGCTTGTTTTCCCTATATACTACCACGTTTACGCGCTAAAGTCCGTTAATTCTTTGTCTTATTTTGCAGCTCTCTCCAGACCGTTTTGTTGCTGTACTGCCGTTCTGTACTAACATCTTTACCGAACCATTCCGGCTCTTTAAAGCTTTCCGCTTCCTCCAGAGATTCAAATTCAACCTCCAATACGGACAATTTCAGCTGGGAATATACGTCGATCTCAACCGTTGTGCCATTCCACACCGCTGTAATTCGCTCTTTGACCAAAGCTACCGCATTTACCGCTTCGATCATCTGATTATATAAACCCTCTGAGATAAAATATTCGATCTCCTCGCGTTTGATCCCTTTGCCATCCTTAAACGTATGCGTGTAGGTTACCTCACCTGAGTCCAGATCCGTAATTTTACGCACGCGAAGCTCTTGACCACCATCTATCGCCAGATATGTCTGATCGATATTATGACGGGTAACAATCTTCAATTCTCCCTTTTGAATCAGCTGCTCCGGAAATTCCGGCAGCAGAAACTTGCGTTCGATCTCCAAAGCCATGATGTTTCGCTCCTCTTCGTGTCATATATTTTTATATTAATAATCATCATAGGGGTGTGACAAACCCAAGTCAATGTGGATTATAGGGAAATAGGACATGCTCTAGCTTAAAAAAGGCTACCGTGGTGTTCATTGTGGGATTTATGGAGGTTGTGGAAAGATAGGGCTCACCGTAGATTACTGGAAACTACGGATAATTAGCGAGTCAGCCGGCGATCATTGGAAAGTACCATTCGATGAGTTGCTCCGTGTGCCACTGGTGAGGCTCCCCCATTCGATGAGTTGGTCACGCTCCACTGGTCGTACTCACCCATTCGATTAGTTGGTTACTCGCCACTGGTCGTACTTACCCATTTACTTACGGACCGTATAGCCACTATTTGCGAAAAAAACGCATATTTGAGATGGTATCGGACTCAGGTGCAGCTACTTACTCCAAAACACCCCCATACGGTCGCGATAATTAGCCAATAACGTCGCTGGGGTCCGAAAGTAGCCTCAATTGCCTCTTTTCCAGCAAATAAGGACTCCTGAGTCCGATCCGAAGCAGGGTACCTAGGAACCTAGCAGCAACCAAGGGAACTCTCCATCATATGTAGTCGGCGCCTTCTCATTCTTATCCCAGACCAGACCATAATGATTGGAGCATCGTTAACTGGTGGCACTCCCCCATATCTTACAGAATAATAAAAACCCGAACGAAAATCAGAGGAAATCCTGAAATCCGGTCGGCTCGACGGCAGCACTTATTTTATTTCTTTCATAAATGCCTGAAAGTCTTTTACGATTTCTTTTGCTTTAGTGCGATATAAATAATGTCCCTCTTCAAACTTCACTATTTTTCCATGCACAGAGTCCTTGATTTGCTTTTCATGCTCTGGTATCCATCTATCCGTTGCTGGTTGATTCGCTTGTATAAAGAAAATAAGAGGAAGATTTTTAGGAAATGTTAAGCTTTCAGCTGATTTAAAATTAGAATACATCATTCCAGCTTCATTTAATTGGGTGGGATTAAATATGTTTTTGCGATTGATCAGTCTCATTTGTTCTTTTGTTTTATCATCAAATGGTAGTTCAGCAATTGGGTCAGCACTAAATTTCATTTGCAATCTGATTAAACCGGATTTTTTGAGCAGATTTATAGCTCTTAATTCCGAAGCTTCGATCTTCCTCTCGCTTATCGATGGAACACTACTATCAAGCCCGACAAATGCACTCACTTCATTTTCATACTTGTTAACATAATCTAGTCCATATATCCCTGAAATAGAGTGGCCCATTAGAATATAACGGTCAATATTAAGAGCCTGTAAAGCTTCATGAATTTCACTTACAATATTCTCTGTGCTGCGCTCCTTTTTGGTCAGATCACTTAATCCATACCCAAAAGGCTCAATCATGACAACTTTGTAAAACGGCGACAGTTCATCTATTAATGCTTTAAAATCAAGAGCTGGCGCTGCTGTGCCATAACCCGGTAGTAGCACGACTGTTTCTTCACCTTTTCCTTGAATATAAACATTCATGTTTTTCCCATCTACGGGTACTAACTGACCATAGGGTTCTATTTTATTTTGTTCCGATTTATTGCTGATTAAATTAACTGTATAGACAATAGCGAGAAAAAGCACGATTGCGATGATTATTGCTCCTACTACTTTAAGTAGTATGTTTAGTATTTTACTTGTTCTCGTGCCCGCCTTCATTTTCATTCTTTCTTTTATTTCCACTCGTATCTTCTCCTGTCATCAGCTGTGTTTTGGACTACCATAACTAACTGCTAAGCTAAGATTAACCAATGAAGATGTACTCTCTATGACCTCAATATGAACGGAATATGAACATGCAAAAAAGCTATAGCGTCATGCACAAGGGTAGCTGCACAGGATGCCATAACAGGAGAAATATATGTGTGGAGGTGGATACGATCAAGGCTGCCTTGCCATCCGCAGCTTCAGCTGATTCAAATTCATCTTTGAACAAAAAAAGCAAACCACGAGCTAGGCTCATGGCTTGCTGATGACTTGCAATAAACTCTATTCCTGCACCTTCAATTTATAACATCCGCTAACAAAATCCTGCTGGATATCCGGCAGAGCCAGTCCAGCCTGCATTAGCCGATCACCACCGTAAACCTCACCACTTGCCTCCAGAATGTAATCCAGCTGCGGATTTAAACCATTCAGCTTCAGGCTACGGCGGGGCGGGTGCGGCACAGCCATTACCCGGAAGTAATAAACTAATGCCTCTCGCTGATCATCGGACACGAACATCCATGCTGTCTCATTGCCCTCAAACGGGCTTTGCAGCCGGTACAGATTACCTTGCTGCACAAGACTGCGGATTTGTTTATAGTTCGCAACCTGCTCCTTCACAAGTTCCTTCTCTTCGTCTGTAAACTTCGTAAGATCCAGCTCATAACCGAAATTACCGGACATAGCTACATCTCCACGAAAAGACAGCGGGGTGATCCGTCCTACCTGATGATTCGGCACGGCAGACACATGCGCGCCTATCGAACTAACCGGATACACCAGACTTGTTCCATACTGAATCTTCAGTCGTTCCACAGCATCGGTATCGTCACTGGTCCAGGTCTGCGGCATGTAATGCAGCATGCCTGGGTCGAAGCGGCCACCACCACTACAGCAGCTCTCGAACAGGATATGCGGAAACTCTGAAGTTATTCGCTCCAATAGCTCATACAGACCAAGCACATAACGATGAGCGGTTTCCCCTTGGCGTTCAGAAGGTAACTCTGCAGAGCCAATCTCCGTTAAACAACGGTTCATATCCCATTTCACATAACTAATGGGCACGGTCGAGAAAATCCGGGACAGTGACTCATAAATGTACTGACGTACATCCTCCCGAGTATAGTCCAGCACCAATTGCCAGCGGGCTTCGCTACGGCGGCGTCCCGGCACATGCAGACACCAGTCGGGATGCTTACGATAGAGCTCGCTGTCTGGCGAGATCATCTCCGGCTCGAACCAGAGGCCAAACTGCAAGCCTAGATTGTTCACACGCTGCGCCACATCAGATAATCCGCCAGGAAGCTTGCGCAGATCCTCTACCCAGTCTCCGAGAGAGGAGTTATCTGCGTCTCTTTTGCCAAACCAGCCGTCGTCCAGCACGAATAGCTCTATTCCGAGTTTCGCTCCTTCCGCCGCAATCGACTCCAATTTATCCGCATCGAAGTTGAAATAGGTGGCTTCCCAATTGTTGACGAGAATGGGCCGTTCCTTATCTCTATATAACCCTCTGCATAAACGGGTCCGGTACAAGCGATGATAGGTTCTCGACATTTCCCCGATCCCCTCGGAAGAATACACCATCACTACTTCTGGGGTCTGGAATTGTTCGCCTGGCTCCAGCAGCCAGGCGAAATCAAAAGAATTCAGCCCCATCGTAAACCGGGTCATCCCGAAGGAATCGACCTCTGCCTCAGCTTCAAAGCCTCCACTATATACAAGACTGAAGCCGTAGGCCTCTCCATGATTTTCATCCGTTTCAGGTTTCACCAGCGCTGCAAATGGATTTAACTGGTGGCTGCTCATCCCTCTGCGGCTCCCAATGGTCGTACCCCCTTGCACCAGACGTCTACGGGTCAGATTACCTTCCCTTGACCAAGCTCCTGCCAAATAGATCATATCCATATCGCCAGACGAGAAATCGACACTAGCACTCAGTGCACGCTGCAATCGCAGCTGTGTTTCCCCCGCATTGGTGAACTCCACAGAGCGGGTGATTACGTTGGTATGTTCAAAAACCGTATAGCGCAAAATAACACTCAGCTTGGCGTAATCATCCTTAAGTGTAAGCTCCAACGTCTGTGCTTCTTGCGCAGACTCAACATATACAGATGGCAGACCCGGCAGTGAGGGTTTACCCTCAACTACCCGGTACCCGCTGTATTTCAGCTCTGTAATACGAGTGCCGTCTTCGAGCCTAACTTGATAAGCAGGTGTTCTGAAATCTCCCGTGCCGTATTGGGGATATTCCTGCGGGAGCCGGTCGAGACCCCTATTTCCTCCCAGATTCAACAGCCCTTCCAAATTGCTGCCACTACGCAGCTTCTTGCCCCAATACACATGTGCCGGATAATCATTAACAAGCTGAAGAATATAACTCATCCCTGCGCTCTGTAAATGGAATAATCCCTTATCTTCCTGAACTAAAATCCCCATGTGCCAGTCCTTCTCTCCTTAGGATTTACAGCAAATCTTCGCTCACAAAATCAACCATCGATTGAACCTTTAGCCCTTTAGGTGCGGCAGGAATCCAGTCTCTTCCATCGTTCCCGCGTTGTGAGAACTCTATCGTCTTGGTCTGACCTGGGAGAAGGTCAAAATAATTGTCAGAGAATATTCCTTCCTCTTCCGAAGTCAGGTATACACCTCTAGCCAATACATCACTGGTCACGGTGAAGCTTAATCCACCGCTCTCTGGAGTTTCCAGCACGGTAATTACTGAGCGCTGCAATGGAATTTCTTTTTCCGGAGTAAAATAATGCAGCTTGTGATCTATCACCTGGCCATCCGCCTGCAAGCAAATTCCAAGCAATACATCACCCACCCCTTGACCTTCTAGCAGCTCTGCCACAGGAGACGAGAATACGATAGCAGCAGAATCAGCTCCCAGCTCAACGGGATGTGCCCACTCTCGCAGCACCGAACCGTTAAACTGATACAAAGTAAGCACCAACTCAGCGCTCACTGCTGTTCTTAAATCAGATACGACATGAATGTCTACCTTCTCACGGTCTGTACCGTCGATAGACAACAGAACATCTTTGAAGCTTGAACGCACGGTATATTGCAGGGCTTTCCAGCGCCCGTTATAATCCATGCCCGCCCAAGAAGCCACCGGCCAGCAATCATTCATCTGCCAGTATAAAGTGCCCATACAATAAGGTTTATTTCTTCTGTGGCTTTCAATCGCGATTCGGATCGCTTCGGCCTGCAGGATTTGACTCATATATAAAAAGGCTTTGAAGTCCTTTGGCTGCGGCAGATACATATCCATATATTCTTTGATCAGCAGATTACCGCGACCATTCTTCTGATGCGCCAGCATCACCTCTGAGGTAAGCTCCAAATCCTGCTCTTCTGCATAGCTCATTACCGTTTTTAGTTCCGGGAACGACTGGAAGCCATATTCACTCATGAAGCGGCCAACCTTTGTATTATAGTTCTCAAAAGGCTCGATCCCGTGCCACACGCCCCAGTAATGCACATCCCCTTCGCCCACAATCCGTGTCGCATGCTGATTAATATCACCAGTCAGCTCCCGCAGCGGCGAAGACGGCCAGTAGTCCACTCCCGGATGGAACGCGGCTACAGCCTCCGGCAGAATACGGTGGAAGATTTTAATATAATCGGCCCACATTGTCGTTCTTTGCTCAGCGCCGAGTTTTTCTTTCCAGCCCCAGCCCATATTTTCCTCGAACTGTGACCAGGCCGAATCAATCTCGTTGTTGCCACACCATAAGGCGATGCAGGGATGATTGCGCAATCTTTTGACGTTGTATTCGGCTTCTTTTTTCACATTTTCAAGGAACGCCTCGTCTCCGGGATACATACTGCAAGCGAACATAAAGTCCTGCCAGACCAGCAGTCCGTATTCATCACAGAGCTGATAAAAAATATCTTCTTCATATATACCGCCACCCCAAACGCGCAGCATATTCATATTCGATTCTACTGCCGTGGCAATTTCATGCCGATACCGCTCCTCGGTTACTTCTGTGGTGAAGCTGTCATTTGGAATATGATTGGCACCTTTGGCGAAGACGGAAACTCCATTCAGCGCAAAAGAAAACGAAGCTCCTTTGGCATCACGCTCCCGAATCAATTCAATACTGCGGAGTCCGGTTTTTACACTTTTGCTAACCTCTACTTCCGCATCTTGTATCAATTCTGCCTGGAATGTATATAAATGAGGCTCTCCGAACCCTCTGCACCACCAGAGCTGTGGCTCGGATATAACAATATTCATCTCTAATTGCTGCTTGCCTTCTTCTAAAGTAACCGCTTGCATCCACTCCAAACCATCGGCACTTATTCGCAGCATTCCCCGCCAAGCAGCAGGAGCATCCACTTCTACAATTGCGGTCAGGCGAGCTTCTTCCTTAGCAATCACATTTTGACGGATATAGAGGTCTGTAATTTGAACGGTGTCACGTCCCACCAGAGCTGCCGCACGCCATATTCCACTGGTCAAGAAACGCGGGCCCCAATCCCAGCCGTAATGATAAGGTGCTTTGCGCGCAAAAATACTAATCCGTTGTTCATCTAATCCCCCAAGCTCGGATTGATCATTCGAGGCAGGCAGCGCGTAACCCAGCTTCGCTAATTTCGGTAAATCTTCCTTAACCACAGAGCGGAACTTCACCCGTATATTATTTTCTCCAGTCTTTAACTGATCTTTGACATCCACTTTCCATGCCAGAAACATATTATCAGCAGCGAGCACATGTACATTATTCACGTACACATCTGCATAAGTATCCAGTCCCTCAAAAACTAGCTCCGTACAAGCAAGCTCCTGCCACTCTTCCCCCAACTGCAACGAGGTTTGATATTCCCAGTCCTTCTTATCGATCCACTGTAGATCATGTTCATTTGTTCCATAAAAGGGGTCTGAAATCTTCCCGTTCTTTAGTAAATCCGTATGGACTGTACCTGGCACAGTCGCCGGAAGCCACTCCTCATCACCACAGCCTCTAAATTCCCACTTCGCAAGATCCATATGCAAATGTTTCATAATACCTCCTAAAAGTTTTGTAAGCATAGACTTCTCTGAATGACTTCGCGCAAAACTCGCTTCGGAAGCAGATGCCTAAAGTTTTGTAAGCATAGACTTCTCAAAAATAGCATAAGACTTCAATTAATTCATTGAACCCTTTTGATATTCTTTGTATTTTGTTATCTGATTGTTAGGTACATGCTAATTATAAACGCAGAAACAAAACAAATAAAGACAATAAATAATAATACAATACATTTATTAACGGCTCCGATAAAGCTATAATGTTCATGTAAACGCTAACAATAAAAACGAAAAGGGGATTAAACTATGAGAAATAAGTTATTTTCGTTATCCTTTGTTATGATTATGGTCTTATCTTCAACACTTGCTGGTTGTGGTTCGAATAATGACAACACCACGAATAACGGTGCTGCCGCAACTGAAAAGCCCGCAGCAACTAACGCAGAGAATACCGGCGGTGACACGAATGCAACTGCCGAACCTGCAGCAGGAGCTGATATCAGCGGCAAAATCACCTTCCTAACTAACAGAACAGACATGATCGGCAAAGAATATGACGAATATTTAAAGCGCTTTAATGAAAAATACCCGAACATTAAAGTCGAATTCGAAGCTTCCCAAACCGACTATAACCAACAGGCTAAAGTCAGAATGGCCAGCGGCGAGCTTCCAGACGTTATGTTTATTCCTTCCATCCCTAACTCCGACCTGCCAAAATATTTTGCTTCACTGGATGATCTCGGCTTGAACGATCAGATCACCTTTAAAGACTTCAAATCCTTTGATGGTAAGCTTTACGGAATTACTACAGGGAACTCTACTTCCGGTATTGTTTATAACAAAACAGCATTCACTGATGCCGGCATCACCGAAACGCCTAAGACTTGGGATGAATTCCTGGCTGCCTGCGAGAAGCTGAAAGCAAAAGGTGTTATTCCAATGTCCTCTAACTTTAAAGACAAATGGCCACTTGGTACTTGGGCTTATGACACACCACGCTTAATTGAAGGCAATCCTGATTTTCCAAATGCTAAGCTGAACTCTGAAACACCATTCACTATGGACAACGGTTATGGCAAAGCCTTCAGCCTACTTAGAGAGCTCAATGAAAAAGGCTATCTGGAAAAAGACATCAACTCCACCAACTGGGAGCAATCGAAAAAGGACATCGCTTCCGGCAAATTCGCTATGTACTATCTTGGCAACTGGGTTATTAACCAAGTTATCGGAGCAGGCGCTTCTTCAGACAATGTTGGCTTCTTCCCATTCCCTTATGACAATTCGGGTAAACCATCTGCTACCCTTAGCCCTGACTTCTTCTATGCCGTTGCCAAAAACAGCAAAAATTTAGAGGCAGCTAAAGCCTTCGTAAAATGGATGATTGAGGATTCAGGTTATGAGGATTTCGCCGGCTTTATCTCTCCATTAAAAGGCAAGGAATCCAATCTGACTCAGCTGAAAGAATTCCAAGCTACCGGAGTAGAACTGGTAGAAGGAACTGTTGACGATGCAAAGGTTACAGAAATCGGCAACAAGGCACAGCTGGATCTCCCTGCTGTTGTACAGGAATTTGTACTTGCCAAAGATCCACAAACCGTATTAGACAAGTGGAATAAAGCTTGGGCTAAAGCCAAGAAGGACCTCGGTTATTAATTTGAGCTTTTGATTCGAAGTACACTACGGAGCAAAATGGATTATTGCTTTTACGGATAATCCATTTTGCCTTTCCATACCACGTTTTTATGAAAGAAGGGCTAGCGATGTTCGGAACACTTTCCTATAACAAACAGAAGACGATTATCATTGTATCCTTCCTCACGATTCCTTTGTTGCTGCTCGCAACATTCACGTATTATCCGGCACTCAAGCTGATTTATTACAGCTTTACGAACTGGGATGGCTATAGCCCTGAGAAGCCTTGGGTCGGTCTCGATAATTACCGCGAAGTCTTCTCCAACCCCGATATTTTCAAGGTATTTACCCATAACTTTGCTTATTTCGCGATGGGAATTCTCCAGAATATCGTCGCTATTTATTTTGCGATTGTGCTCAATAGTAAGTTAAAAGGAAAAAATGCATTTCGAATCTTACTGTTCCTCCCTTACATTATGAACGGTGTCGCCGTCGCCTTTATGTTTGGTTATGTCTTTGACACCACCAATGGCTCTCTGAATATGTTCCTGAATAGCATTGGTCTTACCGGACTAGGACAGACCAGTTGGCTTGGAACAGAAGGACTGGTTAACTATTCTCTGGCGTCCACAGGATTTTGGCGTTTCATGGGTTATAACATGGTAATCTACATCGCCTCCTTACAGGCCATTCCAAACGATATCTATGAGGCCTCAAAGATCGATGGTGCCGGACCTTTTCAAACACTTTGGAGAATTACTTTACCGAATATGAAGCCAGTCATCCAGCTTAACTTATTTCTTACCGTCACAGGGGCACTGGAAGTATTCGATCTCCCCTTCGTGTTGACCAAGGGCGGCCCCGCAGGCGCCAGCGAAACATACGTACAAAAAGTTGTAGATACTGCATTTGCTTACAATAATTACGGCCTCGCTTCTGCCATGAGTATTATCTTGCTCTTCTTTGTCGTCGTCGTACTGTTAGTACAGCAACTAGTTCTAAGCCGGGGAGGGGACAAATAGATATGACATACTCCAAATTTCGCTTCACAGATGTTATTAAATACTTCTCGCTGCTTATCGGCGTATTTGTTGTACTCTTTCCTCCGTATGTGGTCATCGTCAATGCCTTTAAATCCACTGACGAATTTAACAGCAGCAGCTCCATGGCACTGCCAAAAAGCTTTTTGAATTTCGATAATTTCACTGCCGTTTTCCAGCGCGGGGGTCTACTTAACGGATTTGGTAATGTGTTAATCATTATAGCTATTACTTTAATTCTGAACATCCTGTTCGGCACTATGGTAGCATTTGTATTGGGACGCTTCTCTTTCAAATTGAAACCCGTAGTCTTTGGTGCATATCTAGTAGCCACCATTATTCCTAGTATCACGACACAAGTGGCGACTTTTGGTATCATCAAAAGCATGGGGCTTTACAATACACTTGGCGCCCCGATCGTGCTTTATATTGGAGCGGATGTAATTCAAATTATTTTATATCTGCAATTTATCCGTAATATTCCCGTGGATCTCGATGAAAGTGCGATGGTAGAAGGTGCCTCTCTGTTCAGAATCTATCGGTCGATTATTTTCCCTTTACTTACGCCAGCTACGGCTACTTTGATTATTCTGAAAACCATTAGCATTTACAATGACATGTACATCCCTTACCTCTACATGCCGAAACAAAGCCTTGGTGTAGTTACGACGATCCTAATGCGTTTTCAAGGAGTCAATTCGGGGGAATGGAATTTAATCTGTGCGGCTATTCTGCTTATCCTGCTGCCAACAGTAATTCTATATTTCTTCCTGCAGCGTTACATCTTTGAAGGCGTAACCAGTGGAGCGGTCAAATAAGGTAGGTAGCTTATTACAGGAAAGGAACAACGCAAATGCTATCATACATCCGGTTAACTTTACGCAAAATGTGGTTGTTCCTTGCCAATCTACCGATGGAGCGCAAGCTGATTGTTATCTTTGTCTTTCTGATCTCTCTGCCGATTACTTATGTAAGTTATCTATCGTCCCGCTCCATGTTCAACTCGGTTCTTGTGAATGCGACTGACGGTGCGGGTCAAATGACATCGAATGCTTCAGATACCATCGACCGATATATTGCCGACCTCAAAAGATATACAGCCCTGCCGCTGTATAACACCGATGTGCAAGTCTACCTGACACAGCAAAATACCGACTGGGAAAAAAATACGGGCATGGCGATGTTCCTTAGCTATTTGAATCATACTAAGGAAGAGATCATTGCCGTGTATTTGGTGGATCAGTACGGTTCTGTCTTTTATGATAAAGACGCTGGAATTAATGAACTGTATCCAGAGGAACGATTAGCCAAATGGAGAACCATGAGTGAAGATGCCGGAGCAGCGCCTGTCATTCAGGGCAGACATACGATCCGCACCAACTCGAATGTCCATAAAGAGGTCTTTAGTGTTCTGCGTACGATTAACTCTGTAAGCACATTGCAGAATATAGGAATTCTCGTTTTCGATGTAGACATCAATCTGTTTAAGGGCATTATCGATCCCGTAAATGCAGTTACGCAAGGAAACACGTTCATTGTAGATAACAATGGAGATCTGATTTATGCCAGTGAAGATTCCGCGGTTCCGAATCTGGCTGCCGATACACAAACTCTGAATACAAAGCTGTTGCTGCAGCAAGTAAATCAGCAGCAGGATCATTTTCAAATAGACTTGAATGGCCAGTCTTATCTTGCAGTGTATACCGTCTCGAAACAGACCGGGTGGACCACTATGGTTACGATTCCTTTAACACGTATCCTGTCCCCTGTACAAAAGAATCGTAATACGCTTATCTTGACCACACTGATTATCATTGCTTTTGCACTTTTTGTTGCGACTATAATTTCCCATGCCCTGACCAAACCCCTTAAATCCTTGGTCCGCTTAATGAAACGGGTGCAGCATGGTAATCTGGATGTCTGGCAGCATTCCAAATATAATGATGAGATTGGGATGCTGGGCAGTCATTTTAATCGGATGATCATAAGGATCAAAGATCTGTTACAAGAAGTGTCCATCACGGAGAAACGGAAGCAAAAGGCTGATATGCGGGCGCTTCAAAACCAGATTAATCCCCATTTTATTTATAATACGCTGGAATCCATCCGCATGCTTGCAGAGAGCAATGATGATCCACGTGTGGCGAAGCTAACCTATTTACTTGGGCTTCAAATGCGTTACAGCATTGTCCGAAACGAAGAGGCTGTTACAATTAGACAAGAGCTGGATCATGTGAGAAATTATTATCAGCTGCTGGAAATCCGATTCCCAGACAAGTTCAGACTTAACATCGACGTGCCGGACGAATTCCTTCATCTTCCTGTTATTAAGCTTGTCTTTCAACCGGTCGTAGAAAATGCTGTCTTTCACGGTTTGGATCAAAAGGTAGGACTGGGCACCTTGAGCATCACCGCATGGAGCGAGCATGGAGATGCCGTATTCTGTGTAGAAGATGATGGGATCGGTATGGATGAAACCACCCTTCGTTCCTTAAACAATAGTCTGCAGACTGGAACGGACAATGAAAGGTTCGGGATTGGACTACGAAATGTAAATGAAAGAATTCGCCTGCATTACGGCAGTTCGTTTGGTCTGCTTGTTGAGAGTGAGCTTGGAATCGGCACTCGTGTTACCCTGCGCATTGCGGATATTAACGCTAAATACAGTGAAGATGAATTTATTTAGGAGAGGGGCTGCTCAGATTGCTGCGTATTGCGATTGTGGATGATGAGATCTTAATCCGCGAAGGACTGGCCCGAATGATCAGTAAAGAAAGCGCCGAATTTCTGGTCATCGGCACCTACTCCGACGGAAAACATCTATTAGATAAGTTAAGCACACTTCAACTTGATGTTGTGATTACAGATATTCGTATGCCGCAAATCAATGGCTTGGAGCTGATTAAACAGTTAAAAGCCACCCATCCGCAGATCTACTCTATTCTAATGAGTGGATTTGTTGAATTTAATTATGCCCGAGAAGCCATCCGCAGCTCAGCTGTAGACTATTTATTAAAACCAATTAATAAAGAGCAGCTGTTCGAGCTGCTTTATCGGCTAGACAAAGAACGGCAGCTCGCGCGCGACAAGGAAGAACGCCACCGTTCCGGGCTTTTATTGACAGTCTTACATATCGAAGAGCCCTCTTCCCCTCTCCTATTATCCAGCCTTACCTTGCCCCAGCCTTATTTCTCGGTCTTTGTCCTCAAAGGGAGCGCCAGAGAAACCGTCTGCTCCTGCGCAGACAGTCTGCGGCAAGAGAAGGCGTTGAGCTTCGACAGCTTGGAGATTCAAAAAGGACTCTACGTCTGGATTGTATATTCTGCTGAGCCGCTGTCAGACAACGATTTAAAAGATATCGGTGACATTATGCGGATATCTGCACACGGAAAGATCCTACATGTAGGTACCAGCGGTTGTTATAATGAGGTATCCAAGCTTAGACAGGCATACCTAGATGCTAAACAAGCCTGCAACATGGGCATATATAATCCGGAGCCTGTACATTACGCGAATATTCAGAATATTCAACAGCCGGAGATGAACCTCCTGGATCACTTTAATACAATTAGAGAACCGCTGATCCATAACCTGCAGATTCTGAATGTGACAGGCGTCTTAGAATGGATTCATGACCTGTTCTCAGTGCTGAAAGCACAACAAGCCGGTCCTGACCAAATTCTCCGGGTCTGTCGATGGGTTGAAGAAACTGCACAAAAGGAACTGCAAGAATTCGAGGCCCGCAATAAAAGTGCTCCCGACCTCAGGTTGGATGACAGAATTGCGTCCAGCATGAGCTTTTGCGACATTGAGGAGATGTTTACCGCTCATTTCACAAACATTCTGACCGAAATCAGAACCCATCGTCTGGAGATGTCCGGCACAGCCATAGAAACCATAAAACGCTGGATATCCGCTAACTATAATCAGCATGCGGATCTGAACACTTTGGCAAATATGGTTTTTTTGACTCCAAGCTATTTAAGCAAGCTGTTCAAGCAAGAGACCGGACTTACACTGACGGACTACATCACGAAAATTCGGCTGCGCAAAGCCAAACATCTGCTCAAGAATGCTCCCGACCTGAAGGTTCACGAGATTGGGGCAGAGGTTGGATATGGCGATCCTGCCTACTTCAACAAGCTTTTTAAACGTGTTGTCGGGGTTACACCCAATGAATATAAACGAATTAGTATTGTATAAGGAGATTGATCACTTGCATTCAGAGCTTCAAAGAAATAGCGAAAATCATGAAATAACCGTCTACGACACAACAGAACTATATGGTGAAAAAGGCTCCTTCCGTGTTATGCAGTTCTCGAATCATGCCACTCAAGGTGCGATGGATCTTAATGACCCGCAACGGATTCTCTTTGAATATCCGCGGGCCATCATTCACTTCATGGAGTTCAACCTCCCCTCTTTTGAGGATGTTTTTCTTATTGGGCATGGAATTGGAACAATTGCCGGACATTTTCCGGACAAAAGATTTAAAGTAGCCGAGCTAGACAAACAAGTAGTCGAATTAAGCCGCCGCTGCTTTGGATATAGTCAAGATAACGTAGTGATCGGTGACGGACGTCAGATCCTTGAAGGCGAAGACCCGCAGGTATATGATTACATCATTTTGGATGCCTTTACTGCCGCTGGTACACCAAGGCATTTGATCTCCCGTGAATTTTTCAGTATTACCCGTTCGAAGTTGAACACAAGCGGATATATTCTCATGAATCTAATGGGAAAAGGTGAACATGACCCGCTGATCAACGCGATTTATACGACGCTAGCCGAAGAGTACGCCTATATCAGAGCCTTTTCCCTGCCTTCAGAAGGGGCTGCCGATATCCAAAATATCATTATGGTTGGCGGCAGCACCCCTATCCGCTTTCAAGCCCGCCATTTGGCTGGCTTCAAAGAAATACAGCTGGGACAAGGATATCTGATTCAGGATTAAATCAGGATTAACTATAAAAAATGACCTCATCCTCCACTTCACTGTGGATTTCGAGGTCATTTTTGGGTTGTTTTCATACGGCACCATTTAAACCGGATTAGGCACAAAGCTGCCACCACGGCAATATTTCAAGTAATTCAATGCATGCACCTGGCCGGTCATTTCCAGCTCATCACGATACACTGGATCATGCCAGCCTTCGATATCAATCGTACCTTTATAACCCGCTTGGCGCAGGATGGTGATTACATCTACCCAATTGGTATCCCCGAAGCCAGGGGTTCGGTCCCATACATAAGGTTTGGGGCCATGAATACCGTATTCCTTAACGATGTCCCAAGCGATGGTCGCATCCTTGCCATGCACATGGAATACTTTATCCATCCATTTGCGCAGCTGCGGAAGCGGATCAATCAATGCGATCATCTGGTGGCAAGGCTCCCATTCCAATCCCAGATTATCCGCCGGAACGGCATTGAACATCTTCTCCCAGGCCGAAGGATTGTGAGCGATGTTCCACTCTCCGCTCTGCCAGTTTCCGCCCATAGCGCAATTCTCAAAAGCAATCCGCAGGCCACGATCTGCCGCTCTCTTCGCCAGTTCTCCGAACACCTCTGTAAACTTCGGGATGGACTCATCAATGGACAAACCTGGCAATCGGCCGGTGAATCCGCCTATAATATCTGTGCCAAATAAATGTGCATGATCAATCAGCCGCTCCCAGCTTGCCAACGTGTCGGCATTGTCGCCGCTGCCTGCGAGCGGATTGCCATAGATGCCCACAGAAGAGATGACAAAATCATGTTCAGCAGCTAACTCCCTCAGTCGTGCAGCCGTTTCTATCAAATCGGTTTCGCCGGTGGTCTGCCAAAAGTTCAGATTAAATGATTCAAATCCATGCCCCACAATTTGTGGAATGACCTTAACGGCTTCTCCACCACGTACAATCGTACCTATTCTCAGTGTATCTTGCATTTCGGTTCCACTCCAATAAAGGTTTATAGTGTGATCTTAACGAGGTTTAATCATCTTGCAGGAACCACGCTTGAGCAATACCGCATCATAGACAATATGCTGATGGTTTGAACGTCCGGAAATGAGATCAAACAGAACACCTACACTGGATAAGGCCATTTCCGTACCCGGCTGGCTGATTGTATCAAGAGAAGGATGATAATATTCAGCCATCTCGATCCCGTCAAAGCCAATGATCGAAATATCATCAGGGATAGATAACCCCGCGGTAAGCACCGCTTTGGCAGCACCGATGGCAATCGTGTCGGAAGCGGCAAATATAGCTGTAATTCCCTTATTCTTGTTGAGCAGTCTCCGCGCAGCATTAAATCCCGAGCTGGGACTGTATTCACAATCCTCAACCAACCCTGAATCATAGGGCAGACCCTGCTCTTCGAGTGCTTTTTTGTAGCCTAAATACCGCCGGTTGCCCGTGGTTTCATCCAATAATGGAGACTTGGCTAAAAAGCCGATATTCGTATGACCTAATGAGATCAAATAATTGGTAGCCTTATAGGCTTCCTTCGTTTCATTGATAATAACGCTGGAAAAAATAAGCGGGTTCACTTCCTGCGTTGAGGTGATCGTTGTCAGCACAAACGGAACCGTCAGCTGTTTGAACTTCTCTTCAGAATGATCATAGGTTCCACCCATGAAGATAATCCCGCACAGATTTTTCTCCTTCACCAGTTGAATTGCAGCATTGATTTCATCGGTCCCATCCTCTACTTGCTGGATAAGAAACGGGTAGCCCCGCAGATTGACCTGCCGTTCAATTTCTCTGATCATATTAGAGAAAAAAGGATTGGTAATCCCCTTGACCATAAGTGCAATGTTCTTAGATTGTGTAGTTTTCAAATTCCGCGCGTTGGAATTGGGAATATAATTGTATTCCTTAACCACACTCATCACTTTCTCACGTGTAGACTTGCTCACCGGTCCCTTGTTATTGATTACCCTGGAGACCGTCGAGATGCCCACACCGGAAATCCGCGCGATATCCTTGATATTTACATCCACTTTACTCCCCCATTTATGGGTAAAGGAGCTATATCGAATTATAGCTCCCTTACACCCCTTAACTTTCTTTAGTTGACAGGAACAAACGCAGCCAATTGCTTCTCTACTTCGGCAATGACCTTGTCAACTCCTGCTTTTTTCAACTGATCACGGTACTCCGCAACAGCTGCTTTTGGATCTTTGCTTGTTTTACCAAGCATCAATTGAATACCGAGCTGTGAATTCACGTTGGAAATCGAAGCAATTTCAGTTGTAACATTGGTTGGATCAAAGCTGAAGCCATTGTAAGGATCATCGATAGCCACTTTATCCCATTCTGCGAATAAGGAGTTACGGATTGGGTTTTCTGTATCCGTAGGAACTACGAATTTGTCATTACGAAGTGACCAAGCAGCGAAACCTCCGCCGTCCGTTTTATCGTTGAAGCCTGCAGGCTGCTTTTTAACACCATTTTCCATCACATATTGTTTGCCTTCAATACCGTTTTGGATGAGGTTGTAGTAGCTTTCATCGGTCATGAACTTCTCGATCACCATCAGAGCGCGCTCTGGATTAGCTGAGTTCGTGCTGATTACAGTCGAGTTGTCAACGCCCATCTTACGTTTGATCTTCTTATTAGCTTCCGCAAAAGTAAAGAAGTAAGGATCTGATTCCGGTTGCGCCTTCAAATCCGCACCGTATTGGCCGATCCAGTCCTGAGCATGAGTCAAATAACCTGCGGAGTTAGCTGCTCTGAAGTTATCCTTGCTGCCTAGGGTTGCAGACAGCACATCTTTACTCCAGTAACCCTTATCCGCCCATTCACGCATCTTCACAGCCCAATCTTCAAATTCCTGAGTGAAAGCTGGATGGAAGACGGTCTTGTAGTCCTCTGGACTTTTGGTCACAAGATTCAGCTCATTCAAAGATATACCAGGAGCGTTAAGCCACATCCCTGTAGTATCTACGAGCATTCTGAACATATTGGCTGCATCTTCTGCCTTGCCGTTAATTGGTGGGAAGGACTCATTAGCAACCACATTATCCATGTATTTAACCATATCATCAATGGAAGTGATTTTGTCCATTCCATATTTCTTCAGCAAGTCAGAACGATAGGCATAACCGGCAGGTGTGTATTCGCTATAAAGACTTGGTACACCGTAAATTTTGCCTTTGTATTTTGTATTCTCCCACACACTTTCCGGGATTTCCGCTTTTAGCTTAGGAGCAACTTTATCCAGCATATCTGTAAGGTCCACTAGAGCGCCTTCACTAGCCAATGTGAAATAAGACACCGGAGCTCCGGGAGATGCATGCGACATATCAAATTCTTCGCCTGAAGCAAATAGCAGCGGGTACTTAGTAGCGATATCCGGCCAGTCAATATACTTCACTTCAATCGTAGCGTTTAGATCAGCTTTGAGCTTCTTGTTAATCTCAGCGAGGATTTCTTTATTTTTAACTCCTTCGCTGCCCCACAGGTAGTACACCAGCTTAGCTTCCTTGGAAGTATCCACTCCGCCTGCATTGGCTGATGCCTCTGGAGCTTTCGTGGCTGCCGGATCATTACTCGGCTCATTGTTGTTCTTGGATGTGCAGGCTGTCAGTGCTCCAGTAAGCATGAGGACAGCAATTAAAGAAGACGCGATCTTTTTACCTTTCATTTAGGTAAGCCTCCCTTTTCTCTTCTATTTATGAAACTTTCATTTATAATAAACGCTCTTCGAAAAGAAGATTGCGTCCATTAACCCTTTACAGCCCCGATGGTGAGGCCTGTTACGAAATAACGCTGTACAAATGGATACAGGAGAATAATCGGTCCAGTGGCCAGCACAGCTGTAGCCATCTTGATGGATTGCGTCGGAAGATCAGCAGTATTGATGACCGCTCCCGAGTTGATTAGCGCTCCTAAGTTCGTCTGATTGACCATTCGCTGCAAAAAGTATTGGAGCGGATATTTCGTCGGACTGTCAATATACAACATCCCGTTATACCACTCATTCCAAAAGCCTAGTGCTGAGAAAAGCCCAATAGTAGCCAAGGATGGAACCGCCAGCGGAATAAATATCCGCCAATAGATGCGAAAGTCGCCAGCACCGTCAATGGTAGCGGATTCATATAAAGAATCCGGAATCGCCTTCATGAAATTACGCATCAGGAAGATGGACCATGCACCAACTACACCCGGAAGAATCATGGCGAATAAGTTGTCCTTCATATGCAGGTGCTTAACCATCAGGATGTATGTCGGAATCAAGCCGCCACTGAATAGTGTTGTAAAGTAAATCAAGAAGGAAAAGAAGTTGCGGTACTTGAAATCCTTACGGTTGAGCACGAATCCGGCCATCGACATCATAAACAGTCCGAGTACCGTACCCACTACGGTGATGAAGATAGTTACCTGATAAGCATTCACCAGCTGAGTAGAGTTGTTGAATAGCATCTCGTAAGCCTTAAAGGAAAATGCCTTCGGCAGCAGCTTGTAGCCTTCACGAACAATTTCCTGCTCGTTCATGAACGATGAGGAGATCATCAACGCGAAGGGAAATAAACAGAATAGCGCAAAGATAGCGATACAGATATAACTGACTGCTTTTATGAGAATGCTTCCGGAATCCTGTTTGATTGTACTCTTTTCCATATTTATCACCCCTGTTTCGTGTCTAGTCTTAGAACAAAGCGCTGTCCGGTTCTACCTTGCGTACAATAAAGTTAACTACAAGCACCAGGATCAGACCGAATAAGGATTGGTAGAAGCCCACTGCGGCACCCATAGAGAAGTTGAATTGTCCCACCAGTGAACGGAAGACATAGGTATCGATGATATCTGTCTGCGGATACAGTACAGAGTTCGTACCAATCAGATTATAGAAAAGGTCAAAGGATCCCTTGAGAATTCCACCCATACCGAACAGTAGAAGCAGAATAAAGGTTGGCTTCAGAATCGGCAAGGTCATGTAACGGATTCGCTGCCAGGTAGTCGCTCCATCCATATAAGCAGCCTCGTACAGATCATGATTAATCCCTGTGATCGTTGCCAGATAAACAATCATTCCATATCCGGTACCCGCCCAGATCTTGAAAGCCACAATAATATATTTCCAGATGCCCGGATCGGAATAGAACTCGTAACGGTCTAGCCCCATTCCAGTTAACATCGTATTGATAAACCCGGAATTGAAATTGAATATATTGTAGGCAAACACACCGACGATAACCATGGAGATGAAATTCGGTAATAGGATAACGGATTGTGATATTTTTTTGAACCACTTGCCTGAGATCTCAGACAACATAATGGCAAATACTATTTGAATGATATTACCTAAAGCTAGAAAGACGATATTATAGAGCAGCGTATTCTTGGTAATATTCCATAGATCCCCATTTTGAACCAGAAACTCAAAGTTCTTAAGGCCGATAAAGTTACTTCCAAAAATCCCCTTATTGAGCTTGTAATCTACAAATGCGACGTAAGCTCCAGGCATTACAGCATAGTGAAAGATAACGAAATATACGATTACAGGCAGCAACATTAGAAAAAGAACTTTGTTCTTAATGACTTCCCGAACAATGTTTCCACCCACAAGCTTCAGTCTCGCCAAAGTGCCCACCTCCAATTTGAAAGATGCATTCAGTCACATGCATAAATTACCTTCCTTTCTTGTCCAGCAGCCAGAATAAAAACAGTTTGCCCAACCTTCATAAAAAAGTGTATCGAGTGTTGTAGAAACGTTTCCAGTGTTTCTGTAAAACTCTCTGTGTGAGAAGCATACTCCCAAAATGTATGCGCTGTCAATTCATTTTATTTTTGAATTACAAGTACTAAAGTTACATATTTCACGTAAAAAAATATAAATTAGCTGTTTTTCCAAAGGCGATTGACTTTTTTTGGTGTTCAGACTAATATCGAGGTGTATCGTTTGTGGAAACGTTTTTATACTTTTCATTCATAGACATGTCAGTCTCCATATGTAACATCTTAATGATGCAATCCTCTTCTGATTTAATTTATGCCTCAGCCCTGTATCCGAAGAGAGAAATGCTATGATTTTCACAACAAATGAACCTGATTATAGCTCAGGCCCATTCCGCATCTCGGAGCTGTGTGCCAGGAGAGTAAACGGTTCACTCCCATCCTTAGTCGCCTATCTAACGTAAGTTTTGCTAATAAAATCATGCTTACGCTGCCCGGCGGGGAACTACACATCTATTTAACAAACTAACTTTCAATGCGCTCACGAGGAAGGAGTTAACCATGACTAAAACGTTTATCCAAGATCTTGTGAACGATATGACCCTGGACGAAAAGCTGGCCCAATTAACCCAGCTAGGTCCTCACTATTGGGGTTTGGACGATACCGTGGATTTAACCGGACCATTTAAGGAACTGAATATTAAGCCGCAGGTAATGGAGAGCATCGGAAGTGTTCTGAATGGTATTGGAGCCCGGAATGTAATCGAGCAACAGACCCGACATTTGCAAACCAGCCGACAAAAGATTCCTCTGCTCTTCATGGCGGATGTCATTCACGGCTACCGGACCATCCTCCCGATTCCGCTGGCTATGGGCAGCAGCTTTGACCTTGAAGCCTGTGAAAGGTTTGCTGAAATCGCCGCCAAGGAGAGTGCGGCTGCCGGCATTCACGTCACCTTCTCGCCCATGACTGATCTCGTACGCGACCCGCGCTGGGGACGCGTCATGGAGACATCTGGTGAGGATCCCTATCTGAATGCCCGTGTCACCGAAAGTATGGTGCGGGGTTATCAGGGCAAGGACCTAAAAGAAAAAGGACGCATCGCTGCCTGTGTGAAGCATTTCGCTGGTTACGGTGCTCCCGAAGGCGGACGGGAATACAACACGGTGGATATGTCTTCCGGCGTATTGCGTGAGTTCTACCTGCCAGCCTATAAGGCTGCCGTAGATGCTGGTGTGGCCATGGTGATGGCCGCATTTAATACCATTGACCGTATCCCGGCAAGTGGTAATTCCGAGCTTCTTCACGGGATTTTACGGGAAGAATGGGGCTTCAACGGCGTTACCATCGCCGATTTCAATTCCGTTAATGAGCTGATTCCCCATGGCGCCGCGATAGATGGCCGTGAGGCAGCCGAGAAAAGTCTGGCTGCTGGGCTGGATATTGAGATGATGTCCACTCACTATCTAAACCACGGCGCTGCTCTGGTCGAGGAAGGAAAGCTTGATATCGCCTTGATCGATGAAGCTGTTATCCGGGTGCTTGAGCTCAAGGACGCGCTTGGCTTGTTCGATAATCCATTTAAGGATGCAGATCCGCTGGTGGATGAGGCTCCGAAACCTAGCGCGGAGCATCTGCAGGCCGCACGGGAGCTTGGAGCTAGCTCAGTTGTACTGCTCAAAAACGACAATGATGCTTTGCCCCTTAAACGTGGCATGAAGATTGGTCTGGCTGGTCCTTTCGCCACCTCCATTCATGTGCTGGGCGGTTGGGCCGGGACAGAAAAAGATCCGGCTGTATCACTCTACACCGGCCTTTCGCAAAAAACATCTGCCGAAAATATTTTTACGGCCATGACTGGTGAGCTCGGAAGCATGCTTGAGGGTATTTTTGATGTGGAGGATGAAATTGAAGACGCCTACCAGGCGCTGAAGGATTGTGATGTAATTCTCGCCGCTGTCGGTGAGAATCAGCAGGATACCGGGGAAGGAGGAAGCAAATCCAATCTCCGCCTATCGGCTAATCAGGAGAAGCTGATCTGGCGTCTGAAGGATACCGGAAAAAAGGTCGTCACCATTGTATTCAGCGGCAGACCACTGGAGCTGAAACCCGTTCTTGATGCCAGCGACGCTCTGCTGCAGGCTTGGTTTCTGGGTACAGAGTCAGGAAATTCGCTGGCCGATGTGCTGTTCGGAGATTATAATCCTTCCGGACGTTTATCGATGAGCTTCCCCTACTCGGTTGGGCAAATTCCTGTCTACTACAATGCTTATCAAACGGGACGTCCTTATGATCCTATGTATCCTAATGTGCGTTATGTGACCCGTTATCTGGACTGCCCAAATGACCCGCTGTTCTGTTTTGGTTATGGCCTGAGCTATTCCAAGTTTGCTTACAACAGCTTCAATGTTGAAGCTGCGGATCGGGTTGTTGCCTCCATTGAAGTTGAGAATACTTCGGACATCGCCGGCAAGGAAACCGTTCAGCTCTACATCCACGACGTCAGCGCAAGTGTCGTGCGCCCGGTCAAGGAACTGAAAGGCTTCCAGCAGATTACACTCGCACCGCATGAGAAACAGGTGGTTTCCTTCGAAATCACCAGAGAAATGTTAATGTTCTACGGAAAAGACGATCAGTTGGTCTTCGAGCCTGGGGAATATGATATTATGATCGGTAGAAACTCTGGAGATCATTGCACTCAGCGGATCTGGATCGGCTGACCTGCGTATAGCTATGCTTCTAACGACGTCATCCCTCAACGCCCTCTTGGCGCAATGAGTGGTTGGCGCCTCCACAGCTTGCTATTCAATATTCGATAGTAAGGGAGATTATTCTAATGAGACACAGTTTATCATTTCAGCAAGATGGCACTTTTAAAATCGTACAATTTACAGATCTGCACTGGATGGATGGAAGAGCTGAGGATCAGCTTACCGAGGCACTGATGGAACGCATTCTGGATGCGGAACAACCTGATCTTGTGGTTTTCACGGGAGATCTTATTTACACGGGTCCTGTATCACCGGGAAACAAGGCATGCGAGCACCCCGCACAAGCTTTTCGTGAAGCTGTCGCTGCCGTGGAGAGATCCGGCATTCCTTGGACCTTTGTATTCGGCAACCATGACACAGAAACTCTGATTTCAAAGAGTGAACTGATGCAAATTGCCCTGGAACATCCCCACTGCCTGACCGAATCCGGTCCAGAAGAGCTGGAAGGCTCGGGCAATTACACTCTTGAAATTAAAGATCAGGAGGACGACTCGGCTGCTATTTTGTATTTTCTGGACTCTGGCGGCTACTCCGAGTATGAGGATATCCCGGGCTACAATTGGATTGGGCGGAATCAGATCAACTGGCTGACGGCTGAATCTGCGCGGCTGAATCCGAAGACTGCTGAGAACAGGCTGCCTGCCTTGGCTTTCTTCCATATTCCAATTCCCGAATATCGGGATGTCTGGTCTACACAAGTCTGTCATGGGCATAAGTTTGAGCGTGTATGCTCACCTGAGGTGAACTCGGGCTTATTCTCAGCTTTGCTGGAAATGGGTGATGTGCTTGGCACCTTCTGCGGACATGACCATATCAACGATTTTAGCGGCAACCTGTATGGCATACGTCTTTCTTATGGCCGTGCTACCGGCTACAATACTTATGGAAAAGAAGGCTTTATGCGGGGAGCACGCGTCATCGAGCTGGTCAAAGGCACTCAAGACTTCAATACCTGGCTTCGTCTTGATGACGGATCCGTTATAAATGAACAGCCGATTCATATGCCTGAACCTGCTGCCGATTCAGGACATTAATCTTTTATAGGATTAAATTTTAATAGTGATTAAATGAACCAGTACGCAGATGTTGTGCTGGTTCATTTTTTTGTGCAAATATTAGCTTGTCTCCATATTCCCCATTACATCACTTTTTTTGTTAAAATAGAGAAGTCGACGTATTAAGCACTACAGCGTCAGTCATGGAAACGGAGGCAAGTACCTGTGGATTATATTATTCTGGACATCGAATTCAACGGCCGTAAGTTTGCCAGCGAGCACCCTATGGAGGTCATTGAGATTGGAGCCGTCCGGTTAGACTCTTCACTGCAGTATAAGGATGAATTTTCTTCCTTGATCAAACCTATATATTTCTCCACCCTAAATTCCTTTATTAAGAAAAAAACGGGTATCCCTCAAGAGGAAATCGACATTGCCGCCCGCTTCCCCAAAGTCATCACTGCTTTTAGAGAGTGGCTTGATCTAAGTACAGACGGAGTTCTGCTGCTTACCTGGGGGGGCGAAGACATGAAGCGAATCATTCAGGATGTGCGCATGCACAAGATGGACGAATCCTACTGGATGTCCGCTACGTATTTCGATTTGCTCAAAGGAGTTCTTCGTGCGCGTGGTCTTAGCAATGATGTCAGCGTGGAAAGCGCGATGGCATTGTTTGAGCTTGAGCCTACTGGATCTGCACACCGGGCGCTGGATGATGCACGGATGACGTCAGAGATCTTCCGCGCCGTGTTTAAGGATCTGGATTTTGAGCGTTCACAGCATTACGTAGATACCTTCTCCAATGCCAAAGAACGCAAAACAGTTAAGGTAGCCATAAAGGCTATGACCTCACAAAAAATTGTACCTACCTGGGACCTTGTCGTTGAACACTACTTCTCAGACAAAGCAACCCTTGCGGACCCTCGTAAGCTGGAGGAATTGCACAATTATTTCACAGCACAGATGGGCCATAAATAAATTCAAGCAGCAAAGCTCAACATTATAGACTTATTCATAGCAGCGGCAGACTTCCCCATGATCATTCAGAGGGTAGCTGCCGCTGTTTTGGATATGCTAAAAAAACCATTTGACCTTCACGTTACGTAAAGGTGTACATTTGATTTGTAGGAGGTGATACTACGGAATACACAGTGCAGAAGCTCGCAGAGTTAGCTGGAATCAGCACACGGACCCTGCGCTACTACGATGAGTTTGGCATTCTTAAGCCGGCGAGAATCAACTCTTCGGGGTATCGTATCTATGGCCGTACCGAAGTAGATCTACTACAGCAAATTTTATTTTATCGGGAGCTTGGCTTAAGTCTGGAACGTATCAAGGCTATTATGACAGAGCCCTCATTCGACGGAGCCAAAGCGCTGCGGGAGCATCATGACAAGCTACTGGAAAAAAGACAGCAATTAGATCTATTAATCGCTAACGTCGAAAAGACGCTGGCTCAAAAAGAAGGGAGAATTAGCATGAGTGATACTGAAAAATTCGAAGGCTTTAAACAAAAGCTGGTAGATGACAACGAAAAGAAATATGGCCAAGAAATAAGGGAGAAATACGGAGATGACACCATTAATCAATCCAACCAAAAGCTTAAAGGAATGACAGAAGAACAATATGCCGCTATACAACAGCTTGAGGAAGAGATGTTCGAAACACTCTTGCAAGCAATGGAGCATGGAGACCCTGCCAGTGTATTAGCGCAAAAAAGTGCAGACCTACACCGTGAGTGGCTCTCCTTCTACTGGAATTCCTATTCCAAAGAAGCTCATGCTGGTGTTGCACAATTGTATGTTGATGATGAACGTTTTACCGAATACTATGACAAACGCCGCCCTGGACTCGCTGCGTTTCTAAGAGATGCCGTACATGTATATACGGGAAAAAATGCGTAAGCGCACGAACAATATTTTAAAATAGAAAAAGGCATCCGGATACTCCGGATGCCTTTTTTTTGAGGCAATAGCAATCAGCAGAAATCACAGACTGCGGTGCAGCAGCGACAATGTATTCCGAAGCTCAGCGACAGCTACCTGGCCAGGTGCAGAAGGTTTATGTGCAGCTCCGAAGGTAAGCGCTGAACCAAAAACTTCACCTGCCAAACGGCTGATCACCCCGGCTCCCGCCATAGACATCGTTATAATCGGACGGTCTGCATATTTTTCCTTCATGATATGTGTAGCTTCCAGCAAAGTTAACACATCGCCTGCATCTTGGGGCATAACGGCAATTTTGGGCAAATCCCCGCCAAGCTCCTGCGCCTTGCATAACCGTGAGATGATCTCCTCTTTAGGAGGTGTACCCTGAAAATCATGATTTGAAATAATGACAGACACGTTATGAACATGAGCAGCTTCGATCAGTAGCTTTACATCCTGCTCATCATTAAATAGTTCAACATCTATTATATCTACTAGACCGCTCTCGGCAGCAGCTTTATTCAGTGCTGTGTAATATTCCGTGCTGACTTGCTTCTCTCCGCCTTCTTTTGCACTCCGAAAAGTAAAAATCAGCGGCAGATCTGGAATCACAGAACAGATTTCGCTTAGTGCGTTCTTTACAGCTGCAACGTCTTCCACTTCAGCAAAAAAATCCGTCCGCCACTCCACCAAATCAGGTTGCAGTACTTTCAGCGCTTCCGCTTCCTGCTTCAGCTCAGACAAGGTCGCTCCAATTAGCGGAACACATATCTTAGGGATTCCTTCGCCGATGATCACATTTTTAACGGTTACTGTTCTGCTCATTATTTAAGCTCCTTATCCTATCTCATCTAGTATAGATCTTGAATATCCTGTACTGTCTATTCTACAGCGATTTACGTTTTAGAAATTGCTCGACCTCGGACAACTGCGGCAATGAAGGGATCGCCCCTTCTTTCCCTACAGCCAATGCACCTACAGCATTAGCGAAGCTCACGGCTTCCTCCAAGGTCTTCCCTAAGACCAGCTGCTGGGCTAATGCGCCATTAAATGAGTCACCGGCAGCAACTGTATCTACCGCCTTTACCGGGAAGCCTGGAACAGCCTTGGCACCTTCAGCATTCACAATCAGGGCACCTTTTGAACCCAAGGTTACAATTACGTTCTGTACTCCTTTTTGCAGCAAAATACGGGCTGCCTGCTCAGCAGTCTCTGCGCTATCCACAGTCATTCCGGACAAAATCCCGGCTTCCGTCTCATTAGGTGTCAGGTAAGATACCTGAGCCAGCATCTCATCCTTTAGCACTCTAGCTGGTGCAGGATTAAGGATGACCGGAATCCCCTTACGATGGGCAATCGCGATCGCCTGCTCACTCATCGCCAGATCCATTTCAAGCTGCAGCACAATGATCTTAGCCTGGCTAATCACAGCCTCCAATGCCTGAATATCCTCTACCGTAAGCTCAATATTCGCTCCAGGTACCACGATAATCCGATTTTCTCCATCTTCTTCAATAACGATTGAGGCGACTCCTGTTGCCTCATGTTCACTTACAGAAATATGCTCTATATGAATGCCTTCATTCCTGATAATCTCCAGCATTTCGCTACCAAAGGTATCTTTTCCAACTCTTCCGATCATACTAACCTCTGCACCCAGACGTGCTGCGGCAACGGCCTGATTTGCCCCTTTTCCGCCAGGAGATAGAGCAAAGGCTTGTCCAATCAGGGTTTCTCCTGCATTTGGTGACCGGTTTGTACGTACCACCATATCCATATTCAAGCTTCCAATCACAACTATATCCAACTTAGACACCACCATTAATTATTTCTTCAATCTCTTTATCTTAGGGGCTTCTGTCCACTTTATCAATCAATTCCGCTCAATTGGATTCAAAATGGTTGTTTTCACCAAATTGACGTTATGCTTTTATTCATCGAGTGTGCTAGAATAGTGGTGCAATCGCTTCCACAATGATTGCCTGCACTATTTTGAGCAAACGTTTGCACCTAAGATAATGCCCGCAGCTTCACTGCAATTTAATCTAATCCGTGATTAGGAGGCTTATCAAGTGAACGAACAAAAATTACCGTCAGTCGCTTATTTTAGTATGGAGTACGGGCTGCATTCCGATTTCAAAATGTATGCCGGAGGTCTGGGCATTCTTGCCGGAGACTACATCAAGGGTGCAAAAGATATCAACGCCCCTATCATCCCTATTGGGCTGAAGTGGAAACAAGGTTACACGGACCAAAAGATTGATGCCAATGGCAATCCGTACGACTCCTATCACAATTATGTTTATGAGTTTCTTGAAGATACAGGGGTTAAGGTAACTGTTAAAGTCCGAAAAACCGATGTAGTATGCAAAGTATGGAAAACTGATTATTTTGGCAACAGCACATTGTATTTACTGGATACGGATATTCCCGAGAATAATGATGCCTGGATCACAGGCCAATTGTACGGCTGGTTCGGCGAAGAACGGATCGCACAAGAGATCGTGCTTGGGATTGGTGGAGTCAAAGCTATGCGTGCGCTGCAAATCCCTATTGATGTCTATCACTTCAATGAGGGTCATGCGGCTCTAGCGGCTATCGAGCTAATCCGTGAAAAAATGTCCGGAGGCCATACCTTCGAAGAAGCGTGGAAAGCCACTCGCGAAGAAGTCGTATTCACTACCCACACACCAATCAAAGAAGGCAACGAAACCCATCCTCTCGACCGACTTGAGTATATGAGTGCGTTCAACGGCTTAACCCGTGACCAGATGGAGCGGATCGGCGGCGAGCCATTTAATATGACGGTTGCAGGTCTAAGACTATCACGTATTTCCAACGCAGTAGCCCAGCTACACGCCGATACGGCTAATAAAATGTGGAAGGAAGTAGCCGGAAGATCAGAAATTATAGGCATTACTAATGCCATCCATACTCCTACCTGGGTAGATGATAGAATGACGCAAGCCTACGAACAGGATGGTGACTTATGGGCAGTGCATAAAGAGATCAAGGGCGAACTGATCCAGTTCATCAAAGAACGTTCCGGCATTAGCTTAAATGCTGACAATCTACTCATCGGCTTCTCACGCAGAGCTGCTCCATATAAACGAAGCGACCTGATCTTCTCGCAGCCAGAAATTATCGAACCTTATCTGGAGTCTGGAAAGATACAAATTGTATTCTCCGGCAAAGCGCACCCACTCGATGATAACGGTAAAAAAATCGTCAGTAACCTAGTAGCGATGATGAAAAAGTATCCAAAGAGTGTTGTGTTCCTCGAGAATTACGATATGACGATTGGCGCCCAGCTGACGCGCGGTGCTGATATTTGGCTCAACAATCCACGCAGACCATTGGAAGCCAGCGGCACCTCCGGGATGAAAGCAGCTATGAACGGTGTATTGAACTGTTCTATTCTGGATGGCTGGTGGCCGGAAGCCTGCATCGATGGTGAGAATGGCTGGCAGATTGGAGACGGCTTCGAAACTACAGACTTTGAGGTGCTGGATAAGCATGATAGTGATGCACTGTACGACACCTTATTGAAACGTGTACTCCCAACCTTTTACGAGAATCGTGAACAGTGGGTACAAATGATGAAAAAGAGTATCGAAACCACCCGTACGGAGTTTGCCACCAAAAGAATGTTAGATGAATATTACAACAGAATGTACATTAAAGCCTAAGTACAAGAACCGAATATCTTCTATATCAAAAAATGCAGCGCACCCCTTCAGTGATGGTAGGGATGCGCTGTTTCTTTTTTAATTCTGCTAAGTAATTAATCACTTTGTCTATCATATATATCTGAATGTGCCAACGCTGGAATGACGATTACCACATATTGTAATGAGTCAATTATTTAAAAAGTGTTGCAATTTCTCTAAAAAACATTAATATAGAACTTATACTAAATCTAAAATCAAATCTCACGAGGTGATTCTATTAATGAGCTCCAATAATAATAATCTTACAACCAGCTGGGGTGCTCCAGTAGGCGACAATCAGAATTCAATGACAGCCGGTGACCGCGGTCCCACTTTACTGCAAGATGTCCATTTGCTTGAGAAATTAGCCCACTTTAACAGAGAACGTGTTCCTGAACGTGTCGTTCATGCTAAAGGTGCTGGCGCTCACGGGTATTTTGAAGTTACAAAGGATCTAACCCAATACACAAAAGCTAACTTTTTGTCTGAAGTAGGCAAACGTACACCGTTGTTCATTCGTTTTTCTACTGTAGCTGGTGAATTAGGTTCTGCTGATACCGTACGCGACCCTCGTGGATTTGCCGTGAAGTTCTATACTGAAGAAGGAAACTATGATCTCGTAGGTAACAATACGCCTGTATTCTTCGTTCGTGATGCGATTAAATTCCCGGACTTTATTCATACACAAAAACGTGATCCACAGACACATCTGAAGAACCCGAACGCTGTATGGGACTTCTGGTCTTTATCGCCTGAATCTCTGCATCAGGTAACGATTTTGATGTCGGATCGCGGAATTCCAGCTACGCTGAGACATATGCATGGGTTCGGTAGCCATACCTTCAAGTGGGTAAATGCCGAGGGCAATGCAGTCTGGGTGAAATACCATTTCAAAACAGAACAAGGCATTAAAAATCTAGATGCAGACCTTGCTGCCAAAATCGCTGGGGAAAACCCGGATTATCATACAGAGGACTTGTTTAATGCTATTGATAAAGGAGATTTCCCTGCTTGGAAGCTCTACGTGCAAATTATGCCAATCGAGGATGCGAAGACTTACCGTTTTGATCCATTTGATGTAACAAAGGTCTGGTCGCAAAAAGATTATCCGTTAATCGAGGTTGGACGTATGGTATTGGATCGCAATCCGGAGAACTACTTTGCTGAAGTAGAACAAGTTACATTCTCCCCCGGCTCTTTCGTTCCTGGTATTGAAGCTTCGCCTGATAAATTGCTACAAGGCCGTCTGTTCGCTTATGGTGATGCACACCGTCACCGGGTTGGTCCCAACCATAACAGTTTACCTATCAACCGTCCAAAAGTAGAAGTGAAGAACTATCAACGTGATGGTGGTATGGCCTTGGGCAACAATGGCGGTTCCGGTGCCTATTACGAGCCTAACAGCTTAGGAGGACCTAAAGAATCACCGCAGCATAAAACATCGCCGTTCGAAGTCTCTGGTTATGCGGATAGTGTCTCCTACAATAGTGACGATCACTATACACAACCAGGTGACTTGTACCGTCTAATGTCTGAAGAAGAACGTACCCGTCTAGTTCAAAATATCGTTGGCGCTATGACTCCTGTTGAAAGTAACGATATCAAACGTCTCCAGATTGAGCATTTCTTTAAAGCTGATCCAGACTTGGGACAGCGTATCGCATCCGGTTTGGGTTTATCTGTACCAGACGGAATGTAAGATTGTAAATGCACTTATAAACTAAAGAGGACCTTTGCCCGTAGATGGGAAAGGTCCTCTTTTTGCTAATTAGCTGAAAACATAATAAATGATGACAATCACAACGCCCAGCGTGGAGACAATGGATAGACATGAAAAAAACGTGTTCCAGTTATTGCCTTTCATTTGTCTTATACACGACCAGTATAGTGGTTCTTTGGTGCTCTGCCCCATCACGTGATGATTTAACTACCGAACCGTAACAGATATTCACAATCTGTTCCTCCCGTAGTCCTGCCAGGAACTCATTAGCTTTATTCTCTGCATAAGAATTATCAGCATCTACAAACTCTTTAACTTGAATCATCCTGATCTCCTCCTTTAATAAATTAAGTAGTTATTTTATAGTTCTGGAATCTATATGTGAACTCAACGAAATGTACATGGCGTATCACTCCCCAGGTAACAATTAATGTAAAAATATCTTCAAAATACAGTATAGGCATTTCGCAGTTTTCTACGAAATGCCTATGCATCAGCCTATCATAGCACCCAAGTATGTAATAGTCAAAGGTTTTCATTACAATATTTAGAAGGTTTTAATTCCCCTTTTAAAATGGATTGGATTTACAAATAGAAGCTGGTATACTGATCAGAAGGTCTCCATTGGGGGACCTCTATTTGTATAGGAGGGATTTTAAGATGGCAACACACCATAACAGGTTTACAAGGAATGTGCTACTTAGAGGGGGTGAAATCTACTATGAACCATAGTCTTATCTATGAAGGCTCACGGACACAGCTGCTTCAGCAGCTTATCTATTTTGATGAGGAAAAAATCGCATTTCTAAATCAGTACTTTCCGGTACGGAGCAAGGATAGAAGCAACGCTGAAACGCTGTTATCCCGTTATTGCTCCGAGCTGGAACAATTACTAACTGAGTTCAATGGTGAAGATTTAAATTCACAGGTCTTTATCGGAAGTCAGCTGCAGCTTCGTTACTTGGACGATAATACTACAGATATCTATACCATCGTATTTCCTAACCAAGCAGAACCTAACGATAACAAGATTTCTATGTTGTCACCTATAGGCATGCAGCTGCTGCTGGCTGAGCTCGGCAGTACTTGTCAGCTAGCGATTCCTTCAGGTCAACTAGAGGTGAAGATCGAAAGCATTAAGTTCGTGAATAATGGTGAAGTAGGCGTTCTTATATAAGGACGATCCCTTATATACCCGCTACAGCAGCGTCCCTTTCCAGATATTAAGGAGGAGGACGCTGTTCTATTATTTAAGCCTCAAACCTTCTTCCAGCTTATTAACTGACTTCTGGATCCTTGCTGCTCTGGTTTCCGGTCTTTTCGCCCCTTCGATCCAGCTCACATATTCCTTCCGATAGGAATAAGCCAAGCTGTTATAATATACCTCTGCCTGCTCATTGCTGCTTAGTGCGTCCAGAAAATCTTCTGGAGCTTCTATCTCCCGCAATTGATGATCTTGTTCCATTGTCACCCGAACTATATCTCCAGGTTGAGCATGGGCTAAGTCTCGCAGTTCTTTTTTCACGACCATAAAATGTTTCCCATTACCATGCGGCATGAGTGTTCCTCTATAGGGAATGTCATTCAGGCTTCCTTTAACTTGTATCCTTGATTTAGTTTCATATATTTGTTCAGCGTCAAAAGGAACCGTAAGATATGTCCAACTCCCATTCATATCTGGTCTGACTAACCTTGCTTCAAATTCAAACATTGGCCCCTCCTCAAATAAAATCTCTAGTTCCTATTGTATCCATACGTGCTTAACTATACAAAAAAACACCCGCCTAATACCGGCAGGTGTTTCTCTTTATAAGCGGGTGATGGGAATCGAACCCACGCTATCAGCTTGGAAGGCTGAAGTTCTACCATTGAACTACACCCGCAAAGGTATAAAATCGGGATGACACGATTTGAACATGCGACCCCCTGGTCCCAAACCAGGTGCTCTACCAAGCTGAGCTACATCCCGTTAACAATACTATAACTGCTTAGTAATAAAAATGGCGCGCCCTGAGAGATTCGAACTCCCGGCCTTTTGATTCGTAGTCAAACGCTCTATCCAGCTGAGCTAAGGGCGCAAAATCTATATGGAGCGGACGACGGGAATCGAACCCGCGACCCTCGCCTTGGCAAGGCGATGCTCTACCGCTGAGCCACGTCCGCAAAAACATGGTGCGCGTGAAGGGACTCGAACCCCCACGTCGTGAAACGCCAGATCCTAAGTCTGGTGCGTCTGCCAATTCCGCCACACGCGCACACTTTAAACAAAATGGTGAGCCATGAAGGACTCGAACCTTCGACACCCTGATTAAAAGTCAGGTGCTCTACCAACTGAGCTAATGGCTCTCATAAATGGCTGGGGATATAGGATTTGAACCTATGCATGACGGAGTCAAAGTCCGTTGCCTTACCGCTTGGCTAATCCCCAATAATAATTAACTAAATGGCGGAACCGACGGGATTCGAACCCGCGATCTCCTGCGTGACAGGCAGGCATGTTAGGCCAACTACACCACGGTTCCATAGACATAATGCATAAGTGTAAATTGGTTGCGGGGGCAGGATTTGAACCTGCGGCCTTCGGGTTATGAGCCCGACGAGCTACCGGGCTGCTCCACCCCGCGTCATTAATTAGTATATACTATTCATTTTCACCATACCAGCTTATCCCTAAACATAATGTATAAGAGTAAATTGGTTGCGGGGGCAGGACTTGAACCTGCGACCTTCGGGTTATGAGCCCGACGAGCTACCGGGCTGCTCCACCCCGCGTCAGTGAAAATAATATGGTGGAGGCTGAGGGGATCGAACCCCCGACCCTCTGCTTGTAAGGCAGATGCTCTCCCAGCTGAGCTAAGCCTCCATGATATGACCCGTATGGGATTCGAACCCATGTTACCTCCGTGAAAGGGAGGTGTCTTAACCCCTTGACCAACGGGCCATGCTAATAATTTTTATGGCGGAGAGAGAGGGATTCGAACCCTCGAGACGCTTGTGGCGCCTACACGATTTCCAATCGTGCTCCTTCGGCCAAACTCGGACACCTCTCCATAAATGGCTCCCCGAACAGGACTCGAACCTGTGACAACTCGATTAACAGTCGAGTGCTCTACCAACTGAGCTATCAGGGAATATGGTGGGCCTTAGTGGACTCGAACCACCGACCTCACCCTTATCAGGGGTGCGCTCTAACCAGCTGAGCTAAAGGCCCTTCTAAGACATATTAATATTAAGGGCAAAAAAAATACCACGGGTAATGTGGTTGTCCGCTTGGCGGCGTCCTACTCTCCCAGGACCCTTCGGTCCAAGTACCATCGGCGCTGGAGGGCTTAACGGTCGTGTTCGGGATGGGTACGTGTGGAACCCCTCCGCTATCGCCACCAAACGGGCATTTACAGCGTAAATGCTCAGGCTTGATGCCTGAAAACTGAATCCGAAACGAATCTGCATTCTACATATAGGATAAGCCCTCGACCGATTAGTATTGGTCAGCTCCATGCATTGCTGCACTTCCACCTCCAACCTATCTACCTCGTCGTCTTCAAGGGGTCTTACTAATTGGGAAATCTCATCTTGAGGGGGGCTTCACGCTTAGATGCTTTCAGCGCTTATCCCGTCCGTACGTAGCTACCCAGCCATGCTCCTGGCGGAACAACTGGTGCACCAGCGGTACGTCCATCCCGGTCCTCTCGTACTAAGGACAGCTCCTCTCAAATTTCCTGCGCCCACGACAGATAGGGACCGAACTGTCTCACGACGTTCTGAACCCAGCTCGCGTACCGCTTTAATGGGCGAACAGCCCAACCCTTGGGACCTACTTCAGCCCCAGGATGCGATGAGCCGACATCGAGGTGCCAAACCTCCCCGTCGATGTGGACTCTTGGGGGAGATAAGCCTGTTATCCCCAGGGTAGCTTTTATCCGTTGAGCGATGGCCCTTCCATGCGGTACCACCGGATCACTAAGTCCGACTTTCGTCCCTGCTCGACTTGTAGGTCTCGCAGTCAAGCTCCCTTATGCCTTTGCACTCTGCGAATGATTTCCAACCATTCTGAGGGAACCTTGGAACGCCTCCGTTACTCTTTAGGAGGCGACCGCCCCAGTCAAACTGCCCGCCTGACACGGTCCCCGTACCCGATTAGGGCACTAGGTTAGAACCTAGATACGATCAGGGTGGTATCCCAACGGCGCCTCCACCGAAGCTTGCGCTCCGATTTCTACGGCTCCCACCTATCCTGTACAGATCGTACCCAAATTCAATATCAAGCTGCAGTAAAGCTCCATGGGGTCTTTCCGTCTTGTCGCGGGTAACCTGCATCTTCACAGGTATTAAAATTTCACCGGATCTCTCGTTGAGACAGCGCCCAAGTCGTTACGCCATTCGTGCGGGTCAGAATTTACCTGACAAGGAATTTCGCTACCTTAGGACCGTTATAGTTACGGCCGCCGTTTACTGGGGCTTCGGTTCATAGCTTCGGGTTACCCCTAACCACTCCCCTTAACCTTCCAGCACCGGGCAGGCGTCAGCCCGTATACTTCGCCTTGCGGCTTCGCACAGACCTGTGTTTTTGCTAAACAGTCGCTTGGGCCTTTTCACTGCGGCCCCCTCGTGCTATTCACACTACCGGGGCACCCCTTCTCCCGAAGTTACGGGGTCATTTTGCCGAGTTCCTTAACGAGAGTTCTTCCGCGCGCCTTAGAATTCTCTTCTCGCCTACCTGTGTCGGTTTGCGGTACGGGCACCTTCTCCTGGCTAGAGGCTTTTCTTGGCAGTGTGAGATCATGACCTTCGCTACTATAATTTTCGCTCCCCATCACAGCCCAGCCTTATCGATGTGCGGATTTGCCTACACATCAGCCTCACTGCTTAGACGGACATCCATCAGTCCGCGTCACTACCCTCCTGCGTCACCCCATCGCTCATAGCGGATTACGGTGGTACAGTAATTTCAAACTGTTGTCCTTCGACTACGCCTTTCGGCCTCGCCTTAGGTCCCGACTTACCCTGAGCGGACGAGCCTTCCTCAGGAAACCTTGGGCTTTCGGCGGATCAGATTCTCACTGATCTTTTCGTTACTCATACCGGCATTCTCACTTGTGTAGTGTCCAGCGCTCTTTTCAGTACACCTTCAACCCCTACACAACGCTCCCCTACCCCAGATACATACGTATCTAGCCATAGCTTCGGTGGTGTGTTTAGCCCCGTTACATTTTCGGCGCAGAGTCACTCGACCAGTGAGCTATTACGCACTCTTTCAATGGTGGCTGCTTCTAAGCCAACATCCTGGTTGTCTGTGCAACTCCACATCCTTTCCCACTTAACACACACTTGGGGACCTTAGCTGATGGTCTGGGCTGTTTCCCTTTTGACAATGGATCTTAGCACTCACTGTCTGACTCCCGGCAATAAGTATATGGCATTCGGAGTTTGACTGAGCTTGGTAATCCTTGCGGACCCCGCACCCAATCAGTGCTCTACCTCCACTACTCTTATACCGAGGCTAGCCCTAAAGCTATTTCGGGGAGAACCAGCTATCTCCGAGTTCGATTGGAATTTCTCCGCTACCCCCACCTCATCCCCGCACTTTTCAACGTACGTGGGTTCGGGCCTCCAGTGCGTGTTACCGCACCTTCACCCTGGACAGGGGTAGATCACACGGTTTCGGGTCTACGTCCACATACTAATTCGCCCTATTCAGACTCGCTTTCGCTGCGGCTCCACCTTCTCGGCTTAACCTTGCATGTTAAACGTAACTCGCCGGTTCATTCTACAAAAGGCACGCCATCACCCATTAATAGGGCTCTGACTTTTTGTAAGCACACGGTTTCAGGTTCTATTTCACTCCCCTTCCGGGGTGCTTTTCACCTTTCCCTCACGGTACTGTTTCACTATCGGTCGCCAGGTAGTATTTAGCCTTAGCAGATGGTCCTGCTGGATTCATACGGGGTTTCACGTGCCCCGCACTACTCGGGATCCGTCTCGGAGAGAACACAGTTTAGGTTACAGGGCTTTTACCTCTATCGCGGGCCTTTCCAGACCTCTTCGCCTACCATATTCCTTTGTAACTCCATGTGAGACGTCCCACAACCCCTAAGAGCAAGCTCTTAGGTTTAGGCTGTTCCGCGTTCGCTCGCCGCTACTGACGGAATCACTATTGTTTTCTCTTCCTCAGGGTACTTAGATGTTTCAGTTCCCCTGGTCTGCCTCTACATTTCCTATGTATTCAGAAATGAGTAACTGCGAATTACCACAGCTGGGTTTCCCCATTCGGACACCCCCGGATCAAAGCTTGCTTACAGCTCCCCGAGGCAGTTTCGTTGTTCGCCACGTCCTTCGTCGGCTCCTGGCGCCTAGGCATCCTCCGTGTGCTCTTATTAGCTTAACCTTGATTTTTCCGCAGGAAAATATCATACGATGACATTCTCTTTGGAATCATCTCACTAATAACATTTACTTGTTTACACAAGTTGCTAAAAGATGTTCTAAAACGCAAATTCGTTTCGGTATCCAGTTTTCAAGGATCAAGTCTTACTTGAGAGCTTAAACTCTCAAAACTGAGCAACGAGTGAGTAACAGGCCTAAACCTGAGTTTTGGAAGCTGAGCTTCCGATTTGAATGTTCTCATTGCAGAGAACGATTCTCCATAGAAAGGAGGTGATCCAGCCGCACCTTCCGATACGGCTACCTTGTTACGACTTCACCCCAATCATCTACCCCACCTTCGGCGGCTGGCTCCCTTGCGGGTTACCCCACCGACTTCGGGTGTTGTAAACTCTCGTGGTGTGACGGGCGGTGTGTACAAGACCCGGGAACGTATTCACCGCGGCATGCTGATCCGCGATTACTAGCAATTCCGACTTCATGCAGGCGAGTTGCAGCCTGCAATCCGAACTGAGACCGGCTTTGATGGGATTGGCTCCACCTCGCGGCTTCGCTTCCCGTTGTACCGGCCATTGTAGTACGTGTGTAGCCCAGGTCATAAGGGGCATGATGATTTGACGTCATCCCCACCTTCCTCCGGTTTGTCACCGGCAGTCACTCTAGAGTGCCCAGCTTAACCTGCTGGCAACTAAAGTTAAGGGTTGCGCTCGTTGCGGGACTTAACCCAACATCTCACGACACGAGCTGACGACAACCATGCACCACCTGTCTCCTCTGTCCCGAAGGCCGCCGCTATCTCTAGCAGATTCAGAGGGATGTCAAGACCTGGTAAGGTTCTTCGCGTTGCTTCGAATTAAACCACATACTCCACTGCTTGTGCGGGTCCCCGTCAATTCCTTTGAGTTTCAGTCTTGCGACCGTACTCCCCAGGCGGAGTGCTTACTGTGTTAACTTCGGCACCAAGGGTATCGAAACCCCTAACACCTAGCACTCATCGTTTACGGCGTGGACTACCAGGGTATCTAATCCTGTTTGCTCCCCACGCTTTCGCGCCTCAGCGTCAGTTACAGCCCAGAAAGTCGCCTTCGCCACTGGTGTTCCTCCACATATCTACGCATTTCACCGCTACACGTGGAATTCCACTTTCCTCTTCTGTACTCAAGCCACCCAGTTTCCAGTGCGACCTCAGGTTGAGCCCAAGGTTTAAACACCAGACTTAAATAGCCGCCTGCGCGCGCTTTACGCCCAATAATTCCGGACAACGCTTGCCCCCTACGTATTACCGCGGCTGCTGGCACGTAGTTAGCCGGGGCTTTCTTCTCAGGTACCGTCACTCCGGTAGCAGTTACTCTACCGGACGTTCTTCCCTGGCAACAGAGCTTTACGATCCGAAAACCTTCATCACTCACGCGGCGTTGCTCCGTCAGGCTTTCGCCCATTGCGGAAGATTCCCTACTGCTGCCTCCCGTAGGAGTCTGGGCCGTGTCTCAGTCCCAGTGTGGCCGTTCACCCTCTCAGGTCGGCTACGCATCGTCGCCTTGGTGGGCCGTTACCCCACCAACTAGCTAATGCGCCGCAGGCCCATCCCTCAGTGACAGATTGCTCCGTCTTTCATTCTTCTCTCAGGAGAAAAAAGAAATTATCCGGTATTAGCTACCGTTTCCGGTAGTTATCCCAGTCTGAAGGGCAGGTTGCCTACGTGTTACTCACCCGTCCGCCGCTAAGTTATTTTGAAAGCAAGCTTTCAAAATAACTCCGCTCGACTTGCATGTATTAGGCACGCCGCCAGCGTTCGTCCTGAGCCAGGATCAAACTCTCCAATTAGTATTGAAAAGAGCGATATGCTCATTTTGAAACATCTGACGAGAAAATTAATTCTCTAATTTGGATTTCACTTGCGTGATTTCCTACTCACTCGTTGTTCAGTTTTCAAAGATCAAGTTCTCGTTGGCGCCGTTTAATGTCTCAGCAGCAACTCTTATACTATATCATGTTCGGCTATTTAATGTCAAGCTCTTTTTTCAACTTCTTTTTCGAGCTCGGCATGTGTACTTCTTGGCCGGACTTAGAATATATCATGTATGGAGATGCATTGCAAGCTTTATTTTAATAAAACTAAACACATACTTTTCCGCAATTGTATCGCAACCGCCTTCCCCTTTTCCGCGTCTATCTATTAACATCAGAGCCCCCTTCATACATAGGTATCAATTCCATTATTTTTTTGGCAAAGAGGTGATTCATATAAAGACCTTACATGATCTCTAGCTTCCCTCTAAAAGGAGGTTGGAGTATCAATGAGCAGAAGTGTGAAAAAGCAACCCGTTTGCAGCGACCAACAGAAACACGGTTCCTCATGGGCTAAAAAACAAGCCAATAAAGCCGTCCGCCGCTATCCTGGCGACATCCCTAAAGGGAAATGGTATCAGAAACTGTATAACAGCTGGAACATTTGCGACTACAGCTTTTACCAAACTAAACAGCAGGCGATTCATGAATGGGAAACAAACCATTGGATCCAGTTGAGATTCCCCTCCCGCCAAGAGGCCATTCAAGATTGGCACAAGTCTTATAGAAGAAAGTAAATCAAAAGATGCCCCGGCAGGGAAGCGCCGGGGCATCTTTTTACCTAGAAGCTTAATTTCGCACCTACAGTTACAATCTCAGATGGTCCGACCTCTAAGTGGTGAACCGAAGACGTTACTCCTTGTAAAGCAGGGTTAGGCTGCTCTAAGATATTGCTTTTAAATAAATACTCTTGAGGACTGTTCACTTCCAGTTGCAACTGTGTCTGCTGAGCGGACATATTGTACCAACGCAAAAACAAGTCGCCGGAAGTTCCGTTCATTTTCATGGATGAGAAGGCCATGTTGTCTCCCTCCCAAACCAATGGGGTATATCCAGAGTTCCACTTCCCGCTATGCAGGCCGGTCTGACATACCGTCCAAGGGATCTGGAATTGATAGGCCTCTGTATATGCCCGCTGTTCACTTCCCTCACCAGAATGAGGAATCAGCTCCAGTTGTGCTGTGTATTCGCCCAGGCACTGTGCTTCCGGTGTTGGGAACCAGCCCCAATCCCCCAATTCCCTTACACTGCGTAATAAGGTGATGGCAATAGTATTGCGTCCATCCCGCAGAACCTCATATTCGTTCAATCCCTGATTGGCTACCGTAAGTCCTACATCGCCATTGCTGACATCCACAAAGGATTGCTGATGTTGAGTGTTGCTCGGATTTGCCCATTCTGGTGCTGGATTATTATCTCGGGTAGCCACTTCAAACATAGAATCCACACGATGCACATCGGTAGACAGATCGGTCGGGAAAAGCATTCGTATCCGGTGATCCTTGGCTTGGTTATTAATTGTGGATTCAATATGCACACCTTTGCCTTCCCGCTCCAGCGATACGACGGTACGAAGCTTCAAAACCACCGTATTTACACTCCGCTGCGCTTTACGCTCAGGATAATACACAAGTGCACGCTGTTCCGCCTCCAAGGTGTCATCCGCCGAAGCCGGAATCTCCCAATCTATTCGGATCTCAATGGCCGCACGGAAGGGAGAGTCTTCAATCACCTTAATAACTGCAGGCTGGCCTTTGGTCGTCAGCGCTTGTTCACCTTCTGGCTGCTTGTACATGTATTCATTGCCTACGTCTCCGGTATTCTCGTAAATCCCCAACTCACGATAAGTGGTACCGCTATGCTTATCCAATAACGTAAATGAACCATCCTCAGCAACAACTACCTTGAGAGATGCATTCTCCAAGCTGCGCTCTCCTTCTATTAAAGAGCTTCCCTGAGCGGATTCCGTAGTTGATTGTACCCAAGCGTAAGTACAAAGCCCAAGTGCAGGCACATTGCGTGCTTCAAAAGTAAGTCTCACTTTGCGGCACATATACGGCTGACGGAATTGGTCATCAGGCAGATCATAACCAAAGCTTAAACCCAGATCTTCCACTGTAGACGCTAATTCCTCCCCTGTGTGATCGACGAGAATCTTGCCGGACAAATCAACAGCCAGCATTCTGCGGGCGGTCTCATCCAAAGGATAACCCTCGCGCAGATATAACCGTTCAGCATCCAGCTCTATAGTTACCGTTCCCGTTCGCTTCCACCCCGTGGTATTCATCACTATAAAAGGAACTGCATCTTCCCCGTATGCGGAAAAGCCAGAAGTCTCCACTTGATCTGCGATAAACTTAGCACTGTCATCTATGATGCTCTCAGCAACATGCCGGCTTTTATCAAAACGAGTTACCATCTCACGATGCACTTCATCCACACTACAACCACAGATACTGTCATGCGGATGGTTCTGCATCAGCGTCTTCCAGGCATAGGTGAATAGATGGTGCGGGTAGTCCTGTCCGGACAGGCAGGCGATGGAGGCCAGCGGCTCGGCTACTTTTTCCAAAAGAGTCTGGCCCAGCTGGTTCATCTGCTTCAAATAAACCCGGGCTGAGGCTGTGTTCACTAAGGTGCCCCATCCGTCTGTACGCTGGCTGCGCAGTTCCCCTGTAACGGTGGAGAGCTCCCGCTGACCCGAGGATAATTGCTGATCCAAGGCTTGCAGATAGTCCGGGAAATTTGAATGCACGAACTTCACTTCAGGGTATAGCTTTTCGGCGGTGCGGATAGCTTCCGGCAAATCCAATTGCAGAGGCTGATGGTCGCACCCGTTCATGAACAATAACTCCCCCGTTGAAGCATACTTCTCTGCATCCGCAAGCTTACGGTCCCAGAATTCCCGAGCCGCACCTTCCTCAACAGGAACTTCATTGCCGTTAGAATACCAGTTGGCAAATAGGATACCGAGAATTTTGGATCCATCCGGCCCTTCCCAGATCAGCTCGGAGAAAGAGGACTCATAACCTGCATCCGATACAGTGTTGTTAAATCCCGTAGGCTTCACCCCGCGTCCAAAAAAAGCATTCGTAATCCCTGACTGCAACATCAGCTGCGGAGTCTGTCCGACCAATCCAAAGGTATCAGGAAAATAACCGATTTTGGAAGGCTCACCGTATTTCTCGGCATCCTGATGGCCGATCTGCATATTCCGCACATTTGCCTCGCCGCTCGTCAGGAACGCATCCTGCAAAATGTACCAAGGTCCAATCAAGATTCGCCCATCCCGGATATACTTCTCCAGCTTCTCTTTGTTCTCTGGCCGAACCTGAAGATAATCCTCCAGAATAATGGTTTGCCCATCGAGGTAAAAACTGCGGAAGGCGGAATCTCCGTCCAGCTTCGCAAGCAGTGCATCCACCAGTTGAACCAGACGGACGTGGTGTTTCTCATAGGGCAAATACCATTCACGGTCCCAGTGAGTATGGGACACGATATGGGCTGTTTTGGTTGTTGTGTGGGTCATCTGTGTGTACACCTCAGTTCTTCAGCATTTATTAAGCGTAATGTTAACCTCTTCAGGTCTGTAGACAGCTACCAGCTTGCCCGCTGAATCAGCTGCAAACAACACCGAACGTTCTTTCTCCAGTAAAAATGAGTAATGAGCTCCAGTTGCAGGATCTTTTATTTCAAGTCCGGCATCCCAGGCGTATTCAGATACGAAGATATACAATGAACCTTCTGCAAAAGCAAGCTTTCGCCCGTACACACCTGGCAGGTCTCCACCGCTGATCCATTCCAGCCCGGTTTCGATACCTGCGGCTTGTGCAGCATATTGGTAGAGCGCGGCGATCGGCTCGTCGCGGTCATTCAGTTCTAAAGGTAGCGGGCACCAGATCAGGCGACCTGCGCCAAGCTGGCGTTCGATGAGATGATCACCTACACCTCCTGAGCTAGACGAATCAACATCTGCATTTGCTGGCGTTTCTTTGACTAGCTCTGCGATTCGCTTCTGTCCGTAGGACACTGCAAACTTGCGTCCGTTCAATAGAAGCTGCTCCTCACGGCGCATGTTGCCAAGTTTACGGGCTCCTACTATTGCGTCCATACGATCCGAAGGCTGCCAATACGCATCAACACCCAATGCTCCAGTAATGAGCAGAACGGCACCTGTACGCTCCACTATGTCCAGCAATAGCTGAAGGGCGTCAGTATCCAGATTGTGCACACTCGGCAGGAGAATCAACTTAGCCGGCTCTGCCTCCAGCGGAGCCAGATCGTATTCCGATACGGCGCGGAAAGGCAAATGAAGCTGATAAGATAAGATCCGTGTCAGGCGGGTAGTCGCATCATAGGCGAGCTTCCGGTTAGAGAAGTCATTCGAGTAAGGGAAAACTACGGCAATCTCTTCCAGCTTCCGCCCGTCAAATAATCCCCCGGCTTCGCCGATGAACCGCCCAAAATCATAAGACACATCCGCTTCCGGCTTCTCAGTCCCATCGGCCCGCAGCGCACCGATCTGTGATTCATTGGCATTATCCATATAAAAGTTCGTGTTCCAGATCCATTGCACAGCCCCGGCACCTCCAGAAGCAAACGCATAGGCATATTTGCGCTCCAGCATGGCCCGCAATTCTTCCTCACTGCGTTTAGCCCGTCCGTCTGGCGTCTCTACGTACATGATGCCGGTCTCCTGAATGAGGTTCGGTTTATGATGGGTTTTGGCAAAAATTCCATCCCAGAGCAGATTGTCATTCAACCACCAGCTGTGAACAGTGGTGTAATCGACATCGCGCTCATAAAAGAACGGCGATGGCCGTTGGGCACCTAAAGCCTCATCCTGCCCTACGGTCACTAAATGATCTGGGCAGAGTTCCTTGATAGTCCCGCTAAGCTCCCTTGCCCATACGTTGTGCATGTCCATGGAGAACAGGCAGTAGTCGAGCCAACGTGTGCCGCGCTTCCCGGAATGAATATCCTGCACACTAAAGTTAATCTCTTCTCGCTCAGGAGGTTGTACAGCCGCAAAATCCGGCAATTCCAGCGGCGTCATATTCCAGCGCTCTTGCAGCGAAGTTATATCACCATGGCGTTCTTCCAGCCAAGCAGAGAAAGCAGCGCGTTCATATTTATCTCGCGCCGAGCTCGGTCCGTCCGAGAAAATCCGCGGCGGATCGAACATTGACGGTTCATTGATCAAATCCCAATCGACATGGGTTGTCGTGCGATGCCGTGCGACGATGGAGCGGATGAACCGTTTTTGCGCTTCTACACTGCGCGGATCGAGATAAGGATTCGTCCCTTCCCAAGTCTCGGGCGTAAAGGAGAAGAACGTAAAGGTAACCTGCAGCTCATGCCGCTTCGCAGTCAGTAGAAAAGCATCAATCGCCCGCAGCACTTCTTCCGAGGCATGACCGTCTACCTGCATAATATTGCGGTAGGCTGTCCAGATGCCGGTACGAATCCAGTTGATGCCTGCCTTCCGCATCTGTGCCATATCCCGATCCCAGACATCAGCATTTGGCAGGAATAGAAACTTCCGCGCTACGTCAGAGGTCATATAAGTCATGCCGACAACAGGTAAAGGCTGACCGTCTTTGATAAAATAATCTCTTCCAGCCTTAATCGGTTCCCCCTGCGATAACAGGCCCACGTCATATCCCCAAAAGCCTTGACGCAACATCCGCACTTCGCCTTCTTCCGATACAGCATGGCAAGAAAGATGATACAGGCCAGGTTGAATTTCTATAGCAAGCGGTACACGTAGGAAGTTCAGCTCGCGACTGACCTCAAGCTTGCACTCGTGAGTGAAACATGGGATAGACTCCCCGTCTTTGCTCAGAGTGATGTTCAGGGTCCACTGCGCTGATGTCGGTGACGATTGGCTACGGCTTAGCCGCTGACCCTGCAAAAACAGCAGCGGCCGCTCGCCTTCTTCATAAGAAGCATAGTTAGGCTTCAGCCACAGCTCTGTTACTCCCCGAGCGGCAAAAGTTGCCCAGCGGGTTAATGCTTCCGTTCCGCCTTGATTCCAGAAATCAGGCGTAAGCGGTTGGCCGATGAAGATCCAGCGGCCACCGGCAAAAGGCCCGCCGATATGCTCCCACAGCACAGCTGGAGCTGAAACTTCCCGCCCGGCGGCGGTAATGCCCTTAAGCAGCGGGTAGATCCGCGTGTCCATGGGTCCACTGGAACCCATCTGCTCCGGCAGGTCACTGCTTTTAGTGACATGCGGCACCAGGTTCCAGGTATCCGACAGGGCCAGCAGCTGCTCATCGCCTACGAAGAGCGGAATGTCTCTAAGCGCGACATGCTGCTGTATGCGATCTGCGCTGCTCACACGCAGCGCTTCATGGATATGCAGCTGGCGGTGATAGGCAGTCTGCTCAGCTTCGACCCGCCACTCTTCAGCGACTAGGCGGACTGGATGCTTAAACGGGGCACCGCCAATGCTGGTCAAACTGCCGCCTCTGCTCAAATAAGCGACGATGGAAGGCCAAGCTTCCTTTGGGAAGTAAGGAGCATGGAAGCTAACGAAGCAGTCCCCGGCCTTGGCACTGTCCAGCGTTTCGGCTAGCTGTGCTGCATGAACAGGAGGGTCAGTATGATGTATTCCTATAGACTGTGCCTGTTCCGCTGTCAGTCCGCCCGCTGCGGTATACCCGGGAAAAGACGGGTCCGCGAACAGGATGATACGGCCCCCGCTCACAGAATACCTTCCTTCATCGCCCGATAGACAAGCTGCGAGAACAAACTGTTCGACCATGCAAACCAGCTGCGGGTAAATACACTAGGATCATCCACATGGAAGCCTTCATGCATATATCCGGTTCCGGCATCCGTACTTTCCAGCATGGCAATCAGTCCCAGCTTCTCTTCGGCAGTCTGAGCCGTAATGCCCTGCATAGACAACGCCATATGCCAGATATAGTTCTCCGGAGTGTGCGGGCTGCCGATCCCTTTGGCAGCTGTGCCTTCATAATAGAACGGATTTTCTTTGCTCAATGCGAAACGTCTGGTGTTCTGGTAGATGGGATCATCCGCCGAAGCGTAACCCAGATACGGAATGGAGATCAGTCCGGGCGTTCCCGCATCGTCCATTAGGCAGTAATTGCCGAAGCCGTCGGTCTCATAAGCATAAATCGGACCAAACTCCGGATGGCGATAAATGCCGTAGAGCTTGATGCCATGATCCACTTCAAATTCCAGCTCTTTAAGTTCAGCCAGGAAGTCTAGGTCGCGGAAGACCCACTCCGCGAATTCCTGCATCTGGCGCAGCGCGACAACAGCGAACATATTGCCAGGAATGTTGTAGTGGAAATCACAGGCATCATCGCTGGACCGGAAGCCCGACCAGATCATTCCGGTATAGTTCACCGGCATACCGAGACCGCTATTGCGCAGAGAATCTTCCGGAATGCCGTTATTGCGGCTGAACCGGTACGGAGACTGCTCGAAATGCCGCTGCTCTCTTTTGAACAAATCGAAAATCTGGCGCATGGCCGACTTGAACCCAGCGTCGAAGAAATCAGTCAGGCCCGTCTCTTTCCAGTAGGTATAAGCGAGGCGCACAACAAAACATAACGAATCAATCTCAAATTTACGCTCCCACACCCATGGCGACATCTCGGTCACATCCGTAGTGTTCCAGTGCCAGTCATTGGCCGACTCATTAAATGCATTGGCGTAAGGATCGATATGAATATACTGAATATGGCGTTTGATAAGACCGCCGATAATGCGCTGGAGATCGGGATCGTTTTTGGCCAGAGGCACGTATTGAATTACCTGCTCCACTGAATCACGCAGCCAGGAGGCCGGAATATCGCCGGTAATCACAAAGGTGGTTCCGTCATCCAGCAGTTTAGTCGTCGTCTCCAGCGTATTCGGAAAACAGTTCTTGAACAGCTGCAACAGCTTCGGGCGATGTGCCAGCTTCTCCTCTGCTTCGGCAAGTACTTCTTGCACAGCCTGCGGCAGCGGCAGCTGGGGCATTGCTATTTTGGGTAATCGGAATTGTTCCAAGTGAGATATGCTCCTTTGCATCTGTGATGTGATTATTTAATTTCTGATGTAAATTGTTTTGATCTCGTAAGGGGCAAAGTGAAGTTCCAATTCACCGCCAGCCGTATGTTCGATCAGTTCCAGCTGCTCTTCCAGAGCATTGGACAGGTAGACGCTCTGAACTGGATGCTGCCATTTGAGCTGAACCTGCTCACGGCCTCCCGAGGATTCGTAGAAACGGAGAACAGTCCCCTGCCCGTCCTCGGATGGCTTAATCGTATCCAGCACCACATGTTCACCGGAGAATCCAATAAATGAGCCTGTTGGCGGCAGCTGCCCCTGTGTTGATGAAGCGGCAAAAGTATACAGCTCATGATTTAGCTCTGCTGCACGGCGAACAGTATGAGCCTCCCGCCAATCCCCACGGTGCGGATATAGCGAATAGGTGAAGTCGTGCTCGCCGAGATCCGCAGTAGCATCCGGCCATTTCGGCGCGCGCAGGAGCGACAAACGAATGGTACTGCCTTGGATGTCATAGCCGTATTTGCAATCATTCAGCAGACTGACGCCATACCCACGTTCCGATACATCGGCAAAACGATGCCCGCAAACCTCATACTGCGCCTGCTCCCAGCTGGTGTTGCGGTGGGTCGGACGTTCCAGCGCACCAAATGGAATCTCGTAAGTCGCCTTATCCGTCACAACATCAATCGGAAACCCTACCTTAAGCAGCTTATGGGCTTCGTTCCAGCTCACATGCGTCTGGAAATCAATCCGGGGATTATGGTGATGTAGAATCATATCCTGAGTAATCTCGGATTGGTCCAGCTTCCAGCGGAAGCGCAAAATATCCTGCACCGCACCAGTGCGGATCACTGCCTTTTCTATAAGTTCAGCCTCCCCGGCGGGTTGGGCTTCATAACGGTTGTCAATGTCCCAGGCATCCCAAAGCGTCGGACGGTCATGGAAAAAGTGGAAGCGGTTCGCCGGCTCACCGGATTTTACGATCTCCCGGTTTCCTTTTTTATCAAAAAGACTGGTGACTTCTCCCCGCTCGTTAAAGGTAATACGATAATAGTCCGTCTCCCAACGGTCGCCGAAGGGAACAGCTCCTACAGCAGTTTGATTATGTTCAGCAGCGGCAGATTCTACATTACTTTCATCGGATGTGTTCTGAGACAGATCACGAATCCAGATTGTTTTGTAGCCAAAGGCCGGAATCTCAGGAACGAGAACCGAGACACCAGAAACTGCTGCCTCCTCCGTCAGGACACCTGCTTCCAGCAGTACGTTATCCTCGCCATACACCGCAAAGTTTCCGCTGGCGGCTACTTCTTCGCTGAGAGCAAGTTCGACCACGGCATCCCGCGTCCAACCCAAACCATTAAAAACAATGTAAGGTGTACCCTCGCCTGACGTGTTAATGTTCCCGGCCAATGCCGCAAGCCCCGGCTGAAGCGCAACACGGCCAAGCTCAAACACCTCTGCGTACTCCTTCTCCGAGGTCTCGTATGCTTCGGTAATCGCCGAGCCCGGAATAATATCATGGAACTGGTTCATTAAAATCAGCTTCCAGCCCTGATGCAGCTGCCCGGCAACTACGGTATGTTGCTTCGTGTCCAGCTGCGGCGAAGCTAATGTCTGCCACAGCTCCGCTTCACGGTACAACACTTCCGCCTTGCGGTTGTTCCGCTTGTTGCGGCCGTGCGTGGTGTAGGTGCCGCGGTGCAGCTCCAGATACAGATCGCCCCGCCACTGCGGCAGCTGCGGCTGACTGCGCGTAATGCCCGCGAAGAAATCCGCGGCATTACTGTATTTACTCTCCGGCTGGCCGACCATTAGCTCGGCACGCTGGATATATTCCAGCATCTCGCGGGTGACCCCGCCGCCGCCGTCACCATGCCCATAGAGCAGCATCTGCTCATTATGTTTATCTTTTTCACGGAAGGACTGATAGTGTTCATGAATATCTTTGGGCAGCGTATTCTCATTGACCCCATGATTCAGGTAAGACAACATCGGCGTGCCGTCAATGCCGACCCAATGGAACAGATCGTAAGGGAAGACATTTGTGTCATTCCAGCCCAGCTTGGTGGTCATAAAATATTTGATGCCACCATGCTGCAGAATCTGCGGCAGAGAAGCGCAGTAGCCGAAGGTATCCGGCAGCCACTCAATCTGCGAGGTGCGCCCGAACTCTTCGAGATAAAAGCGTTGACCATATAGCATTTGCCGCATCAACGATTCTCCGCTCGGAATGTTCAGATCCGGTTCGATCCACATCCCGCCGACCAGTTCCCAGCGTCCTTCACGGATGCGTGCCTTGACCTTCTCATAGAGTACCGGGTCATTGTCTTTCAAATATTCGAACAGCAGCGGCTGGCTCTGCGCATATTGATAGTCAGGATATTCGTCCATCAGGGCATTCACCGTCGAGAACGTCCGGCTCGTCTTGCGCACGGTCTCGCGCGCAGGCCACAGCCAGGCAATATCGATATGGGACTGGCCCACCATGTGGATTGTTCCTTCGGCATGACCGCCGATCTCCCCGACTCTGCCCCGCAGCTTCTGCTCGATTCGCGAAATCTCACCACCCTCGCGGATCTCCTGCGTGGTAAGGCCAACGAATTGATCCATTGCCACATACAAAGCTTCCAGCATCCGCTTACGGCGCTGGTCCTGCTCAGGCAGCAGAATTGCCGAATCGCGAATCACTACTGCCGTGTACATTAGACTCTGCACAGGTCTATTCACCAGCACCAGCTGGCTGTGGATCATCCGAATCGGCGGCTGGATCACCGCCTGTTGATTTAATGGGTCCACCGGCTCGGGGACCGGATCGAAGAGTTCGATTTCCAGGTCCAACGGACGGCCAGATGGATCACCTGTCAGGGTCACAAAGGTATGATTGCGGTCGAGTCCTTGCCGCGATTCACCGTTCACCCGCAGCAGCCCTTCCCCACCTGAAGCAAAAATCAGCCCGATGTGGCCCGGCAGCCAGTTAGCCGGAATCTCCAAAGTACGGCGGAAGAAATAGGTCGTTCCTTGCACACTCGGGAACAGATCATAATTGCTGCCGTCCTTGTAAGGCTGCAGCTTGTCATACTGTCCCGGCAATTGATACACCGAGGACAGAATCTCCCAATCGCGCAATTCCTGCACCTCTAGCCATTGCTGCTCGGAGAGCTCGCGGATGAAGCGTTTAATGCGTTCCATGTCTTTACCCCCTCACCGTCAAATCAGTGCTCAGTGTATCATTTACATGCTTACCCACCAGCACTTTAAACGCTCCTGGCTCTATAACTGGTCTTAAATCCGGTCCGATATATTGCAATTGCTCCGGCCCTACCGTGAACAACACGGTTTGCTTCTCACCCGGAGCCAACTTGATTTTGTCAAAAGCCTTCAATTCCCTGGCAGGACGGGTGACCTTACTGGCGACATCGGAAATGTACAGTTGCACCACCTCTGCGCCCTCACGGTCTCCTGTATTCTGAACGTCCACGGAAACTATAGCCGTCTCCCCGGCCGCAATTACTTCCGGCTCCACCTTCAACCCGGAGTACGTAAATTCAGTGTAGCTAAGCCCGAAGCCGAACGGATATTGAGGCTGGGAATCGGCCTCCAGATATCTTTTGCCACGGGAACGTTTACCGTTGTAATAGACCGGGAGCTGGCCCACATGCTTCGGCACGGATACAGTCAGCTTCCCGGACGGGTTCACATCGCCGAACAGGATATCCGCAACAGCGTGCCCGCCTTCTTGGCCTGGATACCAGGCTTCCAGAATGGCATGTACATGCTCGTCAATCCAAGGCTCACTCACCGGACGGCCGTTAATATAAACAACAATCACAGGTTTGCCGAGCTGATGAACCTGCTGGATCAGTTCCAGCTGCACTCCCGACAGGGTCAATGACACCCGGTCAATGCCTTCGCCGCAGTCCATATCATTCCAGGCATTCTCCGTCACCTTGGACGCGCCTGTCTTAAGATCAATACTGCCTTCCCCGAAATCGCGTGCACTGGAGCCGCCGACGACCATAACAACGGTATCGACCTGTTCTGCACAAGCAAGCGCGGCTTCAAAACCTTCGCGCGAATCGCCTTTGATCCGGCAGCCCGGTGCATAGAGCACCCGCTCCGGCTCTGCAGCCAGCTTGCTGCGGATGCCGCTGAGCACGGTCGCTACCTTAGCCGGAGGCTGCGGTGAGGTATAATCGCCAAGCTGGTTATACCCGGCATCGGCGTTAGGGCCAATGACGGCGATCGTGCCGGCGGTCTTGGACAATGGCAGCACACCTGCTTCATTTTTCAGCAGGATCACGCTCTCGCCCGCCACTTGCCGGGCCAGCTCTTGATGCGCTTTGCTGCCGATGACGCGTTCAGCCGCATCGGGATCAGCGAATGGCTGCTCGAACAGGCCCAGCCTGAACTTGAGCGTCAACACACGGCGGACCGCCCGATCCAGCAGTGCCGGGTCCAGCTTGCCTTCACGAACGGCATCCACCAGGTATTTGCCGTACATTTCCCCGGACATCTCCATGTCGATGCCGGCTTCCAGTGACTGCACTGCTGCATCCATGCCATCTTCAGCCACATCATGGCCAGAGGCCAGCATCTCTATAGCTCCGCAGTCGGTAATGATTAGACCCTCAAACCCCCATGCTTCGCGGAGTATATCCTCTAGTAGCTCTGTATTTGTCGTGCAAGGCACGCCGTCTATTTCGTTATAAGCAGGCATAATGGAGACTGCACCCGCTTCGACCGCTTTTTTGAAGGGCAGCAGATCCACTTCCAGCAGTTCACGCCAGCCCATGTGCACAGGCCCGGCATTCCGGCCGCCTTCTGAGCTGCCGTATCCCACAAAATGCTTCAGCGTAGCCCCCACGCTGCCGCCGCTCTGCAAGGATTCCCCCTGCAGACCTTCAACAGCCGCAACCGCCATCTCGCTGATCAGGTAAGCGTCCTCGCCGAAGCACTCCTCGGTGCGGCCCCAGCGGGGATCGCGCACCACATCCAGCACCGGCGAATACGTAACCGCGCCGCCCTGACTGCGTGTCTCCAGCGCTACGGCGCGGCAGACCTCACGATACAGCTCTACATTCCAGGAGCTGCCGAGCGACAGGGGCACCGGGAATACGGTGGCCCCGATCGCCATGTGGCCATGCGAGCATTCCTCGCCGATCAATACCGGAATGCCCAGCCGCGAATGCTCCAGCACATACCGCTGGAGCGTATTCACCGCTTCCGCACCTTCACGCGGAGACAGGCCAGTAGCCAGCGTCACACCGGTCCACGGGTCAGCGCGCAACATCCCGTAAAGCGAACCAACGCCGCCCCCGGCAACCTTCTCCTTGAAGCTTTCTGTCAAGGTCATCTTACCGTCTCTATGTTCATAGGCCTGCCAGCCAAAAGGCTGAATCAGCTGACCGGCCTTCTCTTCCAAAGTCATCAGTCCGAGCAGATGCTCCGCCCGTTCTTCAGCAGGTAAATTCGGGTTTGTATAACTCATTCCTTAACAGCCCCTACGGTAAGACCTTGAATGAAATAACGCTGGAAGAACGGATAGGCAAAAATAATCGGCCCTGTCGCCAGCACGACCATCGCCATCCGCGATGTATCCTGCGGCATGGAGCGAAGAGCTTCCAGACTTAGCGAACTGTTCTGGGAGTTCTGCAAAATAAACTGCATACTGGTCTCGATCCGCATCAGCATCGATTGCAGCGGGACTAAATTCGGGTTGTCGATGTACAGCAGCGCATTGAACCAGTCATTCCAATAGCCGAGGGTGCTGAACAAAGCAATCGTAGCCAGACCGGGCAGTGATAAAGGCAACACCAATTTCAGGAAGATACGGAACTCGCCCGCCCCGTCGATTTTACCGGATTCGATAATGGCATCAGGCACACTCGTGCTGTAGAAGGTGCGCAGAATCATAATGTAAAAAGCATTCACCGCCAGCGGCAAAATCAGCGCCCAGATCGTATCCTTCAGGCTTAGAAACTGCGTAACGATAATATAAGTCGGCACAAGTCCACCGTTGAACAGCATGGTAAAAAACGCGAAGAACGAGAAAAAATTGCGGTAACGGAAGCTTTTCCGGGAAATGGCATACGCATAAAAAGCGATAAACAAAAGGCTGATAATCGTCCCTATCACCGTTACAAAAATCGTCACACCATAAGAACGCAGCAGCATATCTCCTGATTCAAACACATAACGGTATGCGCCGAGACTCCATTTTGCCGGAATCAGCTTATAGCCATCCCGCGCCAGCGCCACCTCATCGGTGAAGGAGATGATCACGACGAACAGAAACGGAAACACGCACAGAAATGCAAAGATGCCGGCTATCAGATTAAAAGTGACATTCCAGGGCTTTGAGAGATGGTGGAAATCACGTTCTTTTTTAGTCTTAGTAATGGAAGACATATGGCCCACTCCTTTCATGAGGTTCTAGAACAAAGCGCTATCCTTGTTGTATTTGCGGACAATATAGTTAGAGGTCATGACTAGCGTAAAGCCGACAACCGATTGATACAGACCTGCGGCAGTGCTCATACCAATCTCACCCGTTGTTTTGAGGCCTTGATAGACATAGGTATCAATAACATTCGTGACACTGTAGAGCGTACCGGAATTACGAGGCACCTGGTAAAAGAGACCGAAGTCGGCGTAGAAGATTTTACCGATGGCCAGCAGGGTCATGATCGTGATAATTGGACTCAGCAACGGCAGTGTAATATTGCGAATCTGTTGGAACTTACTAGCTCCGTCGATCATCGCCGCTTCATACAGCGACTTGTCGATCCCCATAATAGCTGCGAGATAAACTACGCTGTTGTAACCAACTGCTTTCCACAGATAGACTAGGATCAGGATGAACGGCCAGTAGGCTTTTTCCGAATACCACTGAATTGACTCTGCGCCAAAAAAGCCCATGATCTGGTTCAGCATCCCGCGTTCGGAGCTCAGGAAACTAAATGCAAAATAGCCGACAACGACCCATGACAGGAAGTAGGGCAGGAACATGCCGGTCTGATACACTTTGGCCAGCTTCTTGTTCACAATCTCGGACAGCACAATCGCCATCAGAACCGACAAGATCAAGCCAAGCAGGATAAATGCTCCATTGTAGAGCAAGGTGTTGCGGGTAATAATGTACGCGTCATTGGTGGTAAACAAAAACTTGAAGTTGTCTAACCCCACCCATTTGCTGTTGATAATACTCGCCCAGAAGCCGTCGCGGCTAAAGCGGTATTCTTTGAATGCAATAATCGTCCCTATCATCGGCAGGTAAGAGAAAAAGAGAAACCAAAGCGCACCTGGTAAAACCATGAGCAGCATAATCTTGTTATTCATAATATTTTTTATAAATCCGCTGATTGTCTTCACACTTAGATCCCTCCTGTATGTCCTTATATTTCAAAAAAAGACCGGGTCCAGAGGCCACGCCCCTGCCCCGATCTTCTCTTACGTTGATGTTTTACTTGTTGTTGGACGCTTTCCAGGCATCAATTTGCGATTGCGCTTCAGCGATAATTTTGTCCAAACCAGCTGCCTTGAATTTCTCAATAGCTTTCGGTAGATACTCGTCAGGATCAACGGTTCCAGTCATCAGTGGTGACCAGTATTCTTCTTTTACGTTCTGAACCGCAGCGATTTCAGTGGTCACCTTGGAAGTGTCGAAGTTAAAACCAAGCAGCGGTGCATTCACACCGGATTCATTAAACTTTTTGAACTCTTCCCATTTGTTCTCAGGGTCACCCTCGTTCAAATAGTTGATCATGATATTGCCCAGCGAGAAGGTTGGCATGTCATAGTTCTTGGATTCATCCAGGTTCTTCATAGAATTCTCACCGGTCTTCTCGTAGTGCACGCCTTCGATTCCGGAGTCAATCATGTTGCGCAGCACCGGATCGGTGTTGAGCAGGTTCAGGAACTCCATCGCTTTCTCCGGATATGCGGAGTTAGCCGAGATGGCTTGCATCGAACCCATAACGGACCAGTTGTAAATGTAAGGTTTGCCAGCTGGCGTGGAAACTACAGGATAGCCGTAGCTTGCCGACCACAGATTGTCCGCCATCGGCTGGGTAGCCGCACGATCCATGAACCAGTTCGAAGATTTATAGAGATCATCCACCGAAGTTGTAGTTGCTACTTCCGGCGAGATATAACCTGCCTTGTAATATTTGCGAACGGTTTCAAGAGTGCTTTTGAGTTCAGGTGTTTCCAGAATGTTCACGATCTTGTAATCCTTCGTGTCCATATAAACAGCCATTGGCATCTTTTCAATGATGTAGTCGAACGGCAGCACTGGCATGAAATCCTTCACCATAGCGTAAGGCGTGATGCCCGGTTCATTCTCTTTGATCGTCTTCAGCAGTGGTTCAATGCTTTCCATTGTGTTCACCCCGGAAATGTCGAGGTTATATTTGTCGAGCAGCTCTTTATTGAAGCGCCAAACTTCTTGCGCCGGAAGCTCTTTGTTGGCAGGTACGGCATAATTATGTCCATCTACCTTGGAGCCTTCCAGGAACGCCGGATCAATCGTGTCCACGATGCCTTTTCCATATTCATTAAGCAGGCTGTCCAATTCCATAAAAGCGCCTTTGCGGGCATTTTGCACATAATCGAACGCCCAGGAGCATGTAAAGAGAATGTCCATGGGTTCCCCAGCGGCTACTTTAACCTGCATTTTTTGTGTATAATCGCCAAAATCAATCATATTCATCTTCAGGGTGACATTTATCTTCTCTTTAGTGTACTTATTGACTTCTTCCACGACACGGTCCAGATCCTTCTGCGGTCCGCCGATCGTGTACCAGATCAGTTCGACCGGTTTCTCGGATGATGCACCGTCGCCGCCCGCTCCTGAACTGTTAGTTGCCGCGTTGTTTGAATCGCCGCCACATGCGCTGAGCGCAAGCGAGAATGCCATAAGTGATGTCAGTAACAGGGAAAACCTTTTTCTTTTGTTGTTGCCCATTCCTGTATAACCTCCCCTTTGTTTACCTCAAGATCGCTGGCCTAATCCGGAATTAAACCAGCAGCTTTCTCCTTCAAGGACTATCTTTACTGTAATTTATGAAAGCATTTTCAAACAGAAGCTAAACTAAATAAATCATGTAGAAAATAAAGAAAAAGCTTGCAGCGGGGGTCCGCTAGACAAGCCCTTTGTACTCCGTAGGAGATATCCCGACATGCTTCTTAAATTGTTTGTAAAAATAGCCGGTCTCCCAATAGCCTACTTTGAGAGCGATTTCATGAACTTTAAGTGAGGTATTCCGCAGCAGCTCCTTCGCCTTCTCAATCCGGTATTTATTGATATATTCGGTGAATGACTCATTCACCTCTTTATGGAACAGCTGTCCCAAATACACCGGGTGAATATGGTATTGGGCACCGAGGGTCTTCAGTGACACATCTTCATTGTAGGACTCATGGATATAATTCAGCACCTGCTGCACGACTGGACTCTTTACGTCCCGAACTAAGGCGTCTACCGTAATGGTAGCGGCTTCCTGAATAATCTGAGTCAGTTCATTTATGGAAACTGTAGAGCGAATGAGGCCAAAACCGTCTGCGAAAAGCTCCGGTTCTTCCACATGACGAATCTCCTGCAGCTGCATCTTGAAGCGGATCAACCATTCCATGGCAATGCCTTGCAGCAGCACAGGTGTAATCCCCTCCATCCGCCGCAGCTGCTCGAAATGATCCTGGATCCGCACCAGCAGCGCTTCCTTATCCTTCGCCATAATCAGCTTGAGATCATCTTCCCAATTCAGCGGCATACCTTGGACGGCAACCTCATGCCTGTCCTGAACTTCCTCATAATGCAGCAAATTCCGCTCTGGAAACAGCATGAAATATTCCTGAGTCATCTTTGCATGGGCATAACTCTGAGCCGCCGCCTCCTCCATCTCCTCCACCGTTCCTACGGACAGACGCATTGGCGGACCGCCAGTTAGGGATAACAGCAGCTGCGCATGAAGCCTTTCCACCGCTTCTTTACCCTGCTGATACTCACTAAGCAGATGCAGCAGCACGGTATCTCCATCCATATCCCGGAATGCAATCAAAGACGGGTTACCGCCTACAACCTCTTCCACCGCCTGAAATAACTCGGCAGCGTCCTGTTCAGGGCGAAGCAGGGCTACCTGCACCAGCGGCTTATCTAGTCTAAGTCCCAGAAAATCAGTCCGTTCACTGAATTCCTTAGGCCCAATCTGGCACCGCAGCCAGCGGTACATCACATTATCGCGCAGAATGGAAATACTATGCGCATTGAATTGACTCTCTTGACGGGAGACACCCAGCTTCTCGGCGGCAGTCACTAATGTTGCCCGGAACTCTTGCAAATTAATAGGCTTGAGCAGATAATTTTCAATGCCGAGCGCCATTCCTTCCTTAAGATAACCGAACTCATCATAGCCGCTGAGGATAACAACTTTGATCTCCGGCTGAATCTCCCGCACAGCCCGGATCAGATCCAGCCCGTTCATCAGCGGCATGGAAATATCCGTAATCAGAATATCCGCTGGAACAAACCGCAACGACTCCAGCGCTTCCTGTCCGTTCTCGGCGTGGCCGACAATCTCCATCCCCAGTGCTGCCCAATCCACAATGTCATATAATCCTTCGATAATAAAAGGCTCGTCGTCCACAATGAAAATTTTATACATGGTTTGGATCATCCTCTCCCAGATCGGGAAAATACACAGTCACGGTTGTGCCGGTACCCGCTTCGCTTTGTAATTCAATGCCATACTCACTGCCATAAAGCAGCTTCAAACGTTCATGAATACTGCGCAGGCCGAATGATTCCGATTGTTCATCTGGCTGCAAAAGACCTTCTTTGAGCTGGACCAATCTGTCCGGCGCAATCCCCCGCCCATTGTCTGTAACTACCGCACGCAAATATTGGCCATCCTTGGCCACAGCCACACTGATGTGATTATCATTCTTGTCCACGCGCATCCCATGTAGAATGTAGTTTTCAATGATAGGCTGCAGCGACATTTTGAGTACAACTCTTCCGGTAAGCTCTTTCCCGCATTCCATTGTATAAGAGAATTTATCCTTATAACGGATGCGGAACAGCTCCAGATATAAACGGCAGGCCTCTAGTTCATCCTTCATCGTATGCTTGGGTTTCTGGTGAACATAGCTTTTGAACAACACCGACAAGCTGTAGATCATCTCCCCGACATCTGAAGCTCCTTGAGAGATTGCCCTCATTCGGATCACCTCCAAGGTATTGTAGAGAAAATGTGGATTTACCCTGGCTTCAAGCGCGGCGATTTCGGTATGCTTTTGCTTGATTTCAGCCTTGAACACACGGTCTATATGAAGATTCAGCTCATCCAGCATGTCGTTGAAACTCTTGGAGATCTGCCCCAGCTCGTCTTCTCTGACATCGGTAATCCGGGCATCCAGGTCACCGTTTTTCACTTTGCGGGTGAACTTGATAATTTTATGAGTCCGTCTGGCAAAATTATTGATAAATAAAGTGGGCGTAATAATCGCAAACAACAGGCAGATCAAGCAGATAATGAAGATCATGTTCCGCAATCCCCTATAAGTGGCGGCTAATTCCTGCTTAGGTACAGCACTCAACACAGTAAATCCGCCTTGGGTGTGAGTCTGCTTAGTAATGATCATCCCGCCGACTTCTTCACCATCTGTATAGGCAGAATTCATCTGCTCGGGATAAGGATAGCGCTTTCCATAATAGGTGCCCGAGGTATCAAATAACACATCCCCATCCGCTGCCAGCACCAGAATCTTTCCCTTGAAGTCATCCTTATAATTGCCCATACTCCCCCAGACCTCGCTGGCATCAAAATAGACTAGAAGCTGACCAATGTTGCGAAGTGATATCTTGTTATTGACCGGGGTACGAACCGTAAACATCGGCCCCTCCGGAGATGAGATCGCCTGACTGACCCAAGTGTTTGGAGCGGTGACACTGCCTTCCTCCTCCAGATACAGCGCATCCGGTACGAAAGAGTGGGCTGCATTAGTGGAAATAATCTGAAATTTGCCTTGGTCATTATAGACATACAGCTGCTGTTCAGCTGCACTGTAGAGCATTAAACTGCGGATATCAGGATCATCTTCAACTTGATTGCGAAAAAACTGCACGGTATCCGTCGTAGCATTACTTTCGTTGAAATAGCGGTCCAGCCGGTACCTCACGTAATCTTCATACGGATGCTCCAGCAAATACGACGTATTAGCAGTCAGCTCCGTGTCCCGGTACACGTCCCGCATCATAGACTGTACAGAGTCATATTTCTGCTCAATATAGCTGTTGATGCTCTCCACGGTACGTTTCTGAATCTCCATCTGCCGCTGCACTACAGCCTGAGACATGAGCAAGAACATCAGGTAGGAGAAGGTGATAATGGTGACCACGGCAATGACTGAGAAGAGCAGGATGATTTTCATAAACAGATTATTCTTCAGATACTTTCTGTACAATTTCCCCGGAAACATCAGCAACCTCCTACAGCAGGGGGAAGACTAAGCTTCGCTGCTTGTCATTATGAATAAAGTATAGCATGAGGTGCTTCCTGCCTGTGGCTGGTAAAAGCTTGCAATCCTCCGCCAAGCAAAGACAGTCTGCCCATGGAGCAAAGGGCTCCTTGGGCAGACCGTGGTGAGGCTATATAATCTACCGGATGTAATTCAAGATGAACTGCGCAGCCTCGGCACGGGTCGCCAAGCCACCGGGAACAAACTTCCCGTCCGTGCGGCCATTCACCAGACCCAGTGATGAAGCAGCATTCACGCTGTCTGCCGCCCAGGCTGCTACCTCACCGGAATCGGTGAATGTTGCCGGGGCTGATGACTGAAGCGCTCCATGCTCCAGTACATAGGCACGCATTAGCATAGTGACAATCTCCTGGCGGCTGATGTTCGCACTCGGATCGAAGTGCTCAGCAGTGCGTCCGCCTACAATACCTGCCCGGACCAGACGCGCCAGGTCCTGCTCATACCAGACACCAGAAGGCACATCACTAAATTTCAATTCCGCCTGATCTTGCAGTCCCAGCACGCCAGCCAGCAGCTTCACAAATTCCGCTCTTGTAATCCTGCGGGCGGGTTCAAATCCATTTTCGGAAGTGCCTTGTACCAGATGTTTAGCCGCCAGCTGGCGGATAGTGTCCGCAGCCCAGTGAGTAGACGGTACATCAGCGAAGGATTTATTGTACTCCAGCACAGCCAGCCTGCCTGTTCCGCTAAACTCCCCTTGCAGGAAGCCATTCGCGTACACTCCGCCGAGATAGGTAAGCGAACCCCCTTCAGCAATAGCATATAAACCAAGCAAATTAGTATTATAATCCGTATTTGTTGCACTCCATTGTAAGGTTACTGGTTTGCTGAAGCTTGGAAGACGGCTAGATGTGCCATTCCCCGCGATGATGCTCAGATCAAACGTCATACCCGTACCCCGCAAGACCACCCCACGCTCTGCTTTCAGTGTGCTCATGTTCAAAGTCTCCGGGCTGAGCTTCACCTGAATCTTGCTGCCTGAAGCTTGGGCTTCATTAAGTAGAGCCTTCAATTGCACCAGCAATTCCGGCGCAATACCAAGTGTGGTTCCCGAAGCGGACAATTCAAGTTGACGGATCCCTAGCAACTCACCTGCATTTACAGGCAGCTCGATAGCTGTAACGCCTGCCGGCACCTTTACCGTCACTTTGCCGTTCTCAGTAGGTGCACTGAGTGTACTTGCTGAAACCGTCAATGTTGCACTAGTCGGAATTGGAAGCGGCGTTGCTGTCGCTGCCGGAGTCGTTCCACCAGTTCCCGTACCTGTCCCTGGAGCCGATGTCGGCTGCGGTGTAGATACAGGAGTATTGTGGACCTTGAAATTAATAATTCCGCTCTTTTGAACAGCCGTGTAAGGGTGGCCATTCAGTATTTTGGTGTTGGTGACTACGGCCGTGTACTCGCCGCTGTCTGTTTCTTTTGCAGAAGGAATCGTATAATTACGCTCCACAGCACCTTCAATGGCCTGCCCGTCTTTCAACCATTGGTAGCTTAACTCGCCATAAACTGCAGAAGCTACTACGGCAAAAGACACCTTATCACCTACAACTGCCGGATTCTTATCTACACTATTAGAGGTGATAATTGGCGCATCGGGTGCCGGATGTACTGTCACCGTAAGTTCATTACCGGTTCTTGTTGAAGGCTCCGTTCCCTCTTTTCCAGTCAGAACCACACGGAACTGCGTACCGCTGTCTGTTTCAGAAGCAGTAAATGCGTATACCGCCGAAGTCACGCTCTCCGCCACAGTCCATTCCTCTGCGGTTGCTGCCTTCGTCTCCCAGCGAACCGATTCCACATCCCCGCGTATCTGTATGAACAGCTTCACTTCTTCACCAGTAATGACATCAAGTGCAGAAGGAAGATCGGTTATGAAATCAGGTGCTTCCCATGGTGCTTCAGCCGGAGTTAAGTTAATTGTGTACTCTGCTTCACTGCTGTCACCAGATTCATTGGTGACGATGACCTTGTACTTATTGCCATCCATCCCGGTAGTCAAAGCAGGGATAGTATAGGAGGCGGACACTCCCAACGCATCTCCATAACCGCTGCCTGTGTCCGCATACCAGGCATAAGTCAGCTGCCCAGCGCCAGTGGCAACTGCCGTTAGTGTCGCGGACGTATTTTCACGGAAGGAGCCTTCCCCTACGATCTGCACCTTTGGAACTTGCAAGGCCCACTTCGCTTGCAAGTTCAGCTCACCGGTTATTAGATCTTCGGCAAAATTCCATCTTCGCGCATCTTCTCCTTCTCCAATGTACCAGCCTTCCAGGTCATAACCCTCTCTGGCAATGCCTGTAGGCTCCATCAGCAAAGTGCCATACACAGCCTCGGCCACAGTATTTGCTGGTTCACCCCCATTAGCATCAAAGAGAACGGGATAGCTTCCTTTCAGATAGACAGGTTTGGAGCGGTTGCCTGCATAATCCTCCATCACCACATGCACAACTTTTGCCGACGAGGTGAAGCTTAAGCTCGCCTTAGTTGTCCGTCCACGGATAATCATCGGCTTATTGCCAGAGCTATACGTTGTGGCAAAAGATTTTGCATTCCCATCCTCATACACATACATATACCGCCAGTCTCTGGTATTCGGCATCGGCAGATTCAGCTTACCGTCCGTCCAGGACCATTCTTCCGCGTAAGGTTCCGCAACCGTGTCGATGAACTGGCCGCTGACCGAGACTGGATCGGTGTTGCCTGCGGTAACGGTGACAATGTAATCATCGCCGTTTACCGGCATCCCCGTGAACAGCGCAGTGCTTGCACCTGCCGGGACAACCACTTGCTGTGACACCGGTTCGGATGTCGTAATCCAATTCAAAGACTGCACTCGAACGGTAATGTCACCGGAGGCTTGGGCGGAGTTCGTCCAGTTCACTGTCAACTCCCCGTCCGGACTTGAATCCACCTTCACTCCGGAAACCGCCGCATCCAGATCAAAAGCCAGCGTTGCCGCTTCACCCTCCACTCCATCCGCACCCACTGCAACCACTTTAAGGGTTCCGGATTTCACCGGGAGATGCTTCAGGTAGAACACCTCATCGTATTTGCCGCCCATAAATACATCATTCACGTACACATTATATTGCTTGATCTTAGTGTAATCGGGATCTAGCTTCCACTTCACAACCATCTCACCTGTATCTGTAAAAGCTTCCGCAACTGCTAATTCCGCAGGAGCTGCGGGCTTTACGGCAGACCCGTCATAAACGCGCAGTTGTCCGACGTTCATCTGGTAGGTGGACGCTGTTCCTTGCCCGGGATCGAAGACCAGTCCAAGGGCTGCAATATTATGACCTGCGTATGCACTGAGGTCCAGCTCCTTTGTCAACCAACCGTCCGAGTGCTGACCACTGTTTGGAACAGCGACCTCTACGACGGTATTCGGATCATCAGCCAGGATGAGTCCTACTGCCATCGCCGAAGCATCTGTGGCAGATGGCTTGTTGAAGCTGATCGAAAGCTTGGAGTTGCCATTGACCTCCAGCTCTGTTTTGTACAGACGCAAGAAGTTCTTCGCATTCAGATTGCCGTTCACCACCAGTGAACTGCCACCGTTATACGCACCGATCTGCTCATAGTTGTAACGGTTTGTACTCGCAAGGTTGTACTCCGGTCCATAATCAAAATCTACAGTAAGCTTATTGCCAGCAGTATCCTGCCACCACTGCCAAGTCACTGGGATATCCTGCAGGCTCATATTAGACCACTCATCCGGGTTCGATACTTCACCGTTCACGGAATAGGACAAGCCCTGTCCAGTGTTAAAATTGGTGTAAAAGTTCTTGTCCTTAATCACCGAACGCTCCGCAATGACGGACGAGATTCCCGGCCAGTAACGGTTGTCGGCATAAACATCGGCAACGGTATTGGTTGCCGATTTGACCGTATTCTTAGGGTCCACGTTCGGGCCTGACCACCATAGCTGCTCACGCAGTTTTGTCATCCATTGGTAGTCATTTTCGGATCTGTGCGAGACCGGGTAAGACAGGTTCATGTCCTCATCCAGACCGGCATGAACAAAGTCCGCACCGAGTGTAGCCAAGCTGAGCCGCGGCAAGCCATTGCTATCCAGCTTGTTCATCAACGCTGTTCCGTTAACGGACTTGAACCGGTCACGGCCTGCTTCCAGCCCTGCAAAACCAACTTCAAACAAGTTGTAGCTTGTTCCCAGACTGGCATTCAGATTGCTTAAGTAACTAGCCGCGTTGGTAATCTGTGTATTGCCAGCCCCGTAGTCGAAGAAAAACGAATTGGAGACGGGTTCCTTGGTGCTTTTATCCACTAAAAAGGAGATATTGGTATCATTAATCGTCCGGGCGAACGTATTAGCACCGGTATTGGTGTTCAGCGAGTCGTACCACTGTACATACAGGCCGCCCTCTTGCAGCACCTTCATAAACGCGATGTAATCGGGGATATCCTGGGTCGCTACATTCGGATTCATCTCTTCCTGATTTACAAAATAACCGTCAAACCCGAAATACCCGGCCATCTCGATCAGTTTATCCGCCACCGGAAAATTACCATTCTCATCTTTAACTATCATTTGTTTGTACGTCTGCTGTCCACGGTCATTATTGGAAAAAAAGATCCCCGCCAATGACAACACGCCGTTCTTATGCGCTGCATCGGTGTAGGTAGGGTTCGGGATGTTCAGCATGCCGAATTCGAACCATTTTTGCTGCCAGTCCTTCTGGGCCAATTCATCATAATATTCCGGCGGGGTATACGCAGTCGCTGTACCATGCCAGTAGGAGTAGTAATCGATATATTGCCAAAAGTTAAAATGATACTGCGCAAACTTGTTCGTATACGGCGCGTTCTCAATAAAAGCATTCCCGTAGTCGCCAGCAACGTTGATCATCTGTGTATCTGCGCTAAGCGCTGGGTTAGCTTGGGTTGCAGCAAATGGGGCATTCCGCTTCTGCAGCGGCACCCGCGATCTCAACAGCTCTGCATCCGGATCGGTTGCCGGACTCCAGTTCGCAATATGGCTGCTCGTATATCCATGTACATTAGGCTGATTGGCACCCGGCGCACTGTCTCCTGTAAAAGGCCACGTATCGCCGGCGTAAGCCGTTAGGGGAAGTCCTGAAACTAGCAAAGCTGCCGCCAGAACAGCTGATGTCAGCTTACGACGCGCCTTTTTACCGGTGTGAAGGTTCATTTTCCACTCTCCTCGTCCTGTAGTTGTTTCGGTTACTCTCATCCATGAAGCGTAATGTGTGCTGTGTATGTCGCCGAACAGCAAGTAGATTACTTCTGTTGTCCCGTCCCTCTGCTGCTCCTCCCCTCTTCTACTTCTACTTCTACTTCTACTTCTACTTCTACTTCTACTTCTACTTCTACTTCTACTTCTACTTCTACTTCTACTTCTACTTCTACTCTCTTCTGCCTACAGATTCTGTATTCAACCCCGTTCGTGCAGGCACATTCTGTATTCAACCCCGGTCGTGCAAGCGCATTCAATTTTGTTGGCAACCCTCCTGCCTTACTTTGATTAGTCCACCCTAATCTAACCCAGATCTTTCCTTACAAATAGCCGCAAAATTAAAGATATGCTGGATAAATTAAAGATTATCGTGCTATCAGGGCTCGATATCCTGGCAATGAGTGGGTCGTTAAACATATGTTGGTTGAAAATATAAAGAGGATGAAGGAGTGTAATCTCTTTTGCTTCTCTTTTCCGCCACACCACCGTATCGCCTCCTCCCTCACACTACCCAGCTACGAAAAAAAGATTGCCTCTCCGTCATCAACGATGACCTTGAGGCAATCTTTTTTCAAACCATCCGATTTAGTTACTTTCCTTGCTTCTCCAGCAAGTTCAGAATGATTGTTACTGCTTCGGCCCGGGACGCTACCTGGTTAGGTGCGAAACGATTTTGTCCTATCCCATTCACAATGCCCGCTTCTGCTGCTGCTGCAATATATGGCACTGCCCATGCGGGTACATCCTTAGCATCATTGAAGGTTAAGGTCGCTTTTGGATCTACTGTAATACCCAGAGCCCTAACAACCATAACTGCTAATTCAGTGCGAGTAAGCTCCTGCGTAGGACGGAAGGTACCATCATCATAGCCGCTGATAATTTGCAAAGCTACTGCCTGAGCTACAAAAGACTTAGCCCATGCCGGAATCTTCGCTGAATCTTTAAAGCTTGAAGTACTACCACTGTCTGGCAATTGCAGGGCACGAGCCAGCATAGTGATAAATTCAACCCGATTTACTTTCTGATTAGGACGGAAAGTATTATCCGGATAACCGCTAACGAAGCCCCCTGCTGCTGCTTTCTCAATAGCCGCTGCTGCCCAATGGCTGCCAGTATCCGTCAATGATGGTTTGACTACTGGTGTTGCGGTTGGTGTAGGCACCGTTGTTGGTGCTGGTGTAGCTGTTGGTGCTACTGTTGGCGTTGGCGTTGCTGTCGGTTTTGTTGTTGCCACTGGTCCTGTTGATGATCCTGTTGTTGGTGCTGTCGTTGGCGCCGTTGTCGGTTCCGTTGTCGGCGCTGTTGTTGGTTCCGTTGTCGGCGTTGTTGTCGGTTCTGGTGTTGGGTTTACTTCAGGATCTGCTTCCTTAATAATACCGAACTCTTCCAGAACGTATGGTTTAGCATCATTAATATTCTGATCGATCTCATAAGATACAGCTGTTAATTTACCAGCATCTACAGTAATACCTACAAAGGTCTGAACTTGACCGCGTTTGGGACGCGTAGCATCACTTGGGTCCGGTCCGTATTTAGCTGCTGTATTCTCATTTGCTACTTCGAAGAGATTATAATACGCATCTCCCAATTCTGGTTTCATGTTCTTGTAGTAAACCTTCGCTCCCGCTGTAGCCGGGATCAGATAGATCGTTCCATCTGGATTTACTGTGTACTCTACAGTTTGACCATTGAAGCTTTCCTTGATCTTCACTGTGTCTGCCGCAGTTCCATCAGCTTTAATTGGCTTGGTCCGGGCATAAATATGGTCGTGGCCTTGAAGAACCAAGTCAATGCCCAGTTCAGCCATCATTGGAGCAACCTTCGCTCTTTCTCCATTTGTACCCATAATGTCTTTGTCAGTAGCATGGTTAGAGGTTGTGTATGGACCTTTATGCATAGCTACGATAATCCATTTCGCACCAGCAGCTTTCGCTGCTTTTACGTCAGCCTTCATCCAATCCAACTGTGCTTGACTGAAGTTAGCAAATTCATCGGAATTCTCATTTGTATTCAGGACTACAAAGTGAGCATTGCTGTAGTCATAGGAATAATAAGCTCCTGTTTCTGTTGCGGAGCCCGGTGCTTCCTTAATATTGTAGTGCTCATAGAAGGCATTTGCCTTATCCTCATGATTCCCTGCTACTGGCACGATTGTCGTGTTAAGTAGGGTGTCTTGCGAATGACCAAGCAGCCAATTCCATTGGGATTCATTAGTTCCGGTATCCACGATATCTCCGTTAATCGCCACAAACTCAGCATTCGGGAACGTCGTAAGTGCTTTTGCCATCGTTTCACCGGAAAGAATCGCTTCATCTTCGGTCTTAGCCTGTGTATCAGCCAAATCGATAAAAGTAAATGCTCCTGTCTTAGCGGCAGTTTCAAAAGTTCCCACTGCACTCCACAGGCCTAGTGCTTTATCCCCTACACGGAAGTAGTATTTTGTATCAGCTTTCAGGCCCGAAGCTTCCGCTTTATGAACTAATTCATCCTTTGAATTTCTGGAAACCGCCGAACGTCCTGTAAACTCAGCAGCCTTAGCAAAGTCTGGAGTAACGCCCGTATTTTCTACAACCTGCAGATCATTTCCAGTAGACTTCAACGCTGTGTACCAAGTGAAGCCTTTTGCACTCACTGGGTCACCATTAAAGGTAACTGTAACTTTTTTAATCGAATCCGTTGAAGCGATAGCAGCTTCTGAATTTGTTCTTTCACTTACAGCTTTGATAACAAATTGATAGGTTTGGTTTGGATTAGTATTTTCTACAGTGTAAGTATAAGAGGCTTTACCTTCTTCATTAGGAACACTGACCGTCCAATTTGCCGATACCAGATCATTTTGCTCATAAATACGATATCCAGACACTGGTGCACCGGAAGCTGGCGCATCCCAAGTCAACGTTATTTTACCACCATCTGCTGCAGTAGCCTTTGCATTTTGCACAGGTTTAACTGCTACTTCCGATTTATGAATGCTGTAGTTATCATACAAATCTGTAGAACCACCAGTTGTTGTGGTGTAGGCTTCGTAAGAAAGCTCATCATTCGTTACCGTCATCCCCGTGAACATTTCCTTACCAGGCTGTCCGTATTTAGCTGCAAAAGGGAATGTTCCTGAAGCTACGTTGTATTTCTTATTGCCCGCTGCATTTGTAATCAGATATAAAGTACCTTTAGGATCAGTTACTACTCCGTTTGAGTCCGGAACAATATCCGTCAATGGCTTGTTGTTGTACATTTGATAGCTTCTAGCAAAGGTGTGGTCATGCCCGCCAATTACCATGTCAATGCCAAGCTCATCAAACACCTTCGTTAATTGCGCTCTGTAAAAGAGTACATCTGTATCATTGGTGTGATTGGCAACGGAATAAGGAGATTTATGCAGAAGCACAACCTTCCATTTCTGATTGCTTTTTGCCGCTTCGCTACGAAGCCACTCCACTTGTTTATTGTAAATTTCGTTATTCTCAAGATTTGAGCTTGCACCATAATATTCTGTATTAATTACCATAAAGTGTGCTGAACCGTAGTCAAAAGAATATACAGAACCATCAGGTTTCGCACCTGTATTCGATACGTTCGGCAAATTAAAATGAGAGCTATAATTGCTATAGTTTTTACTTTCATGGTTGCCTACCAAAGGAACCAACGGAATATTCGCTAAAATATCCTTAGGCTTATTGAAAAACCATCCCCATTGCTCCTCAATATCACCGTTATCCACCAAATCACCAGAATTCAGGATAAACTCACTTTCCGGGAATTTAGCTAATCCTTCTTGAAGGGTATGATTCCAGATATCAAAATCTTCTTCAGTTGTTCCTTGGGAATCCGTTGTATATAAGAATTTATAAGCCTGATTACTGGAGCCTTCTGTCTTAAAAGTTCCTACGTCGCTCCAGTTATCAGCTTGTCCATCCCCAGCACGGTAAGCATATTCCGTTCCCGGCTGCAGATGATCCGCTATTACCTTATGGCTGGTTAGCACAACTGGTTTTTTAGCTGATTTATCCGCTTTTGTCATATACACACTAGTTGTAACGGATGTCCCTTCATAAGATTGAGCGCCTGCCGCAGGAAACTGGCCATTCTCCAATTTAGAAGCTTCTACTACTTCCAGTTTGGTGCCAGTCACACTTTCAGGTGCATACCAGTTGAATCCCATACTAGTCTGCGGGTTGCCATTAAAAGTAATTGCGATAGAATCAGGCTTCCCAACTCCAGGTTCTACTGTCTCCACTACAGGATAAGCAATCAGGCTCATATCCCAATAAAGGTCAGAGCTAGTGTCGCCCGTCTGGTGAACTTCAGCTGAAAGCTCATTACTTCCATCCTTCAGATTGGCTTTTACGATTTCCGTTAGATCAACCTTTGTATACTCATTTGGATCACTGCCATTAGTTGTACTAAGTGTCTGATAGTCGATTTCACCAGCTGGCATAGCCTCGCGGTAGATTTCTTCACCATTCAGATACAGCACTACTCCGTCATCAAATGCAAAATTACCTAATACTTTATCCGATTTCGTAATTTCTTCCTTATTCACAGTTACATTTGTCCGGAAATAGGAAGTACGATATTTCTTCTTTTTATCCGTGCCGTAGCTTATGTTTGTATTCAGAGCACCAAATTGCTTGCTGCTGACTCCGGCCCCAGAATCTTTATAACCAAGCGGCGCTTGGCCTGATGCCCATGTAGAATCATCGTAAACAGACCGCCATACCGAACCTTGATCCGTTCCGTTATCTAGATATTTCCATGTAGAATTGCCCGCCAGTAGTGTAATTGGCTCTAGCGTTTGTAATTGCAGTAATCCAGCATCCTCATTGCTGTCTTCTGCAAAAGCTGGCATTCCTGTAAATGTAAGTCCCAGTACCATAACAAAGGCTAGTGTCATGGATACTGCTTGTTTTAATAACCTGTTCATAATCAGTCTCCCTTACTGTTATTATGAAATGCTTGCATCCATTCATAGTAACTACTAAATATTTTCACAATGTACGGATTGATCCACTAGTTTGTAAAAACGGCTTGTGTATTTAATCAGGCAAAAGTGGTTACAGTAACGGCAAGGTTATGATCAAGGAGGACAAACATGGACGATACTCAGGCTTTTGTAGACAAAGTACACGACACCCAGAAGAAAGCAGAAAAGAACAAACAGAATCACGGTAAAGGAACACCAAGCCAAAAGCTGCCTAATAAACAGCACAGTAAATAGAACACGCAGACACGAAAACAAAAAAAGCAGCAAGCCCTCCCGGATCGGAGTGACTTGCTGCTTTACTTTTTGTAAATTGAGCTTTGCTTTTAAAGGAGTTATTTACTCCATTTCACCACATTCACTGCTACCTTCTCTAATTGCGCCTTGCTCAAAGCCTTGTCTGGAGAACTAATCGTCACAAAACGATCATCCAGTTTATAGGTCAAAAACAATGAATCGCTGGTAGGGCTGTACCACTTAGCTTCTGTACCATTGGAAAGCTTTACGGTATCGCCTTTGTAATCATAGGAGTAGTCACGTGGAGAAACGTTCACCCTCATATGGTCGAACAAAAAGTACACTCCATCTTCAGAGCTAGCTGCTTTTTGAAAAGCGTCTCCACTCACCATTTGTGCTGGTGCATAAACCGTTTTAAACCCATCGAAATTTGCAAAAGCTTTAGAAATTTGTTCTTTTTGAGCGTTGCTGTACTGTACTGGTGTTAATGTATCTTTATCCGGCACCACAGTTCCAGTACCCAGAATGACCTGATTCGCTGCCGCATCAAAAGTCACTGGCACCTTCAACACATCAGCCAAGGCACGTACAGGAAGATAGGTTGTATTGTTATAAGTAATCGGAGCTAATGTGTTACCTTTATTATCAACAGGCGTATAAGCTGCACCATTCACTTTAAATCCAATGCTGTGATTGAGGTATGCTGTGATTTTTTGCAGCTTAGTTCCTGCGTACACACCAGCCGAACCTGTAATTGCCATCCCAAATACCATCGTTGCTATAATGAACTTTTTACTTTTCATATGTTATGCCTCCTTAGAAGATCAATCTTGGTTTTTACTTTAGCTCAAGTTTTAAAGGAATATGTCTCTAAGTTGTATTTAACTTGTACCCAATTTGTAAAGAAACTATTCATCTGGAGCTCTGGTTTGTATAAGAAAAACAGCAACCCGCTTATCCCATAAGGATTTAACGGATTGCTGAGGGCTTTAACCTTGATACGGAGTTGTAACCTTATACACTTCTGAATATAAAATTTCTCTATAAAGTTGGAATTCTTCTTCATCAACAGGGTTAGGGTAAGTCATAATTAAGAGTGGTAAATCTTCATTTCCTTCACGCAAAGGAGGCTGCACATAATCGTAAGGGTTCAAATGAAAGCCCAGCCGCTCATAAAAGCCGATTCTCCGCTGCTCCATTTCACCCAGTGGCCGCTCAACTTCCAAAAGGACAGGCTTGTTAGATAGACTGATGTATTCAGTCATCAGCTTTTTGCCAATTCCTCCACCTCTGATGCTCGGGTCGACTGCTATATGTTCTACAAAACGAAAACCGGGAAACTCCCAGCAGGCCATAAAAGCAACAATTTTACCCTCAGAATTCATCTCGGTAATGAGACGATAATCTGGAACGTCCAATAACTCCTGTTGTCCCTCAAAGGTTCTGATCTCAGAAGTAGGAAATGAGGCTTCCATAATAGCGAATATTTCATCAAAAGTTGTGTGATTCATAACATAAGTTCTCACTTTCTGGATTTGTGGTCTATTATAAGTTTACCTTACACATATTATCTTAACCCGAAATTCATTAAGAACTCAAGGTACTAGTACCTGGTACTAGGATAACGTGATATACTAAATAGAACAGTTATACACATCTTGTTTGATATAGGAGAGGTTCATATTGGATAATCAGCAATGGATCGCACCTGAGTTCTACAATCTCACTTCGGAAATGGAAAGCCATGCTCCTGAGAAGATTGCGCTTAAGTGGTTAAATGAACAAGGAGATTATGAGGAAATTACTTACGGTGAATTACGCAAACAAGCTAACCGGCTGGCCGGAGGACTTGCGAAGCTTGGGCTGCAACAAGGGGATCGTATTCTTGTTATGGTTCCACGCCGCATCATCGCTTATGTCATCTATTTAGCTTGTCTGAAACAAGGACTTGCCATCATTCCATCCTCAGAAATGCTGCGTGCCAAAGATTTATCCTACCGCCTGCGCCATTCTGAAGCCAGAGCCGTTATTGCTTGGTCCGAAGTAACCGGGGAAGTGAATAAAATCTCAGAGGATCTTCCTGCTCTCGATTACCGTCTTTCCGTATCTGGCAGCTCAGACGAACTCGGTGAAGGCTGGCTGGATCTAGAAAGTCTGATGGTTGGACAACCAGATACCTTTACAGCAGTCGCAAGCCGCCGGGATGATATGGCTATTCTCGCTTACACCTCAGGTACTACCGGCAACCCTAAAGCGGTCGTTCATAGTCATGGCTGGGGTTATGCTCACTTGCGGATCACCTCACCTCAATGGCTGGATATTCAAGGATCTGACACCGTCTGGGCAACAGCAGCTCCCGGCTGGCAAAAATGGATCTGGAGTCCCTTCTTAACCGTTCTTGGCAACGGAGCTACAGGTTTTGTATATAGTGGATCCTTTCATCCCAAAAAATATTTGCAGCTATTGCAGGATCACAAAATTCAAGTATTATGCTGCACCCCAACGGAATATCGTCTAATGGCTAAAACAGAAGACTTAGGTCGTTACGACTTGTCTACCCTGCGATGTGCAGTATCTGCCGGAGAGCCATTAAATCAAGAGGTTATTAACACCTTTCAGCGTGAATTCGATATCACGATCCGTGATGGGTACGGCCAGACGGAAAGCACCCTAATTATCGGAACACTCAAAGATACTCCAATACGCATTGGTTCTATGGGTAAATCAATCGCACCCGGCTTAGTCGAGGTTGTGGACGAAGACGGCAAGCCACTGCCTGCTGGAGTGGTTGGTGATATTGCCGTACATTTGAGTATGCCAGCCCTGTTCCACACCTACTACAAAGATCCCGGCAGAAAAGAAAGCTCCACACACGGCGAATTCTTCATAACCGGCGACCGGGCAAAGAAAGATGAAGATGGTTATTTCTGGTTCGAGGGTCGTGGGGATGACATCATCATTAGCTCAGGTTATACTATCGGTCCTTTCGAGGTAGAAGAAGCATTGATGAAGCATGCCTCCGTCAAGGAATGTGCGGTCGTAGCCAGTCCTGACGAGATCCGTGGGCACATTGTTAAAGCATTTATCGTGCTCAAGGATGAGATTGTTGGTTCACCAGAGCTTGTAAAAGAGCTGCAATCCCATGTTAAAGAGTGGACAGCCCCTTATAAATATCCGCGCAAAATCGAGTTTATTCAGGATCTTCCGAAGACGACCTCCGGTAAAATACGGCGAGTAGAGCTTCGTGAGCAAGAGAACCAAGCTGCGCAGGAATAAACATAGCCATAAAATTCACCTTATTAAAAAATAAAGAGCAGCTAGTCCATAAATGGACTGCTGCTCTTTGTTTATTTGGCATCAGGCCGTTACTCGGACCAATATTTCGCATCCGGGTTCAGCGCCGCACCAACTTCGCCTTCTAATACTAAATCGCAATCGAGGTAGCCCTCTTCATCCAGGAAATAAACCTCCTGCTTGTAGAACTCGCATAAGGTCTCCAGGAATTTATCAGGCGAATCATACATCACAATTAAATCGCCGAAATCATGGAGCAGGTCACATACCTGTTCCACACCCTCAGCAGACTTATAATAACAAATGAAATCACTGCCATAGTTCGTTAAGATAGGCAAGATAATTCCATCAGGATGTTGACCTTTTTCCTCCAATATCCCAGCTAATACCTTCATCTCCTCTTCATATTCATCCATATGAATCAGGCGGTACCCTGGAATAAATTCGATAAGGCTTGGTTCCTCTTCCTCACTGCTTGTCCCTGAGACAGTGCTATAAATAGCTTTCAGCAGTTCAGGAGTCTCCGGCAAAACAGCCGTAATCTTTGCTTCGTTACCACCCTTGCCCAAGCTGGCAATATAATCAGGGCGTAATTCTGCGGACAGCTTAAGGTATTCTTGAAATTGTTCTGTCAATTTATTGGTGTGCATATTGTCATCCTTTACTTATTTGCGGAAGTCCACATCTTCATCAGCCACGTATCGAAGTCAGCGCCTTTTTCACCTTCATAAGCGTCGTACACGTCAACTCTCATCTTCTTCAGCTTCTCTTTGAAGTCCTCGTAAGAATGATCTCTTGGCAGGCTCTTTTTAATTCTCAGCAGGATCTTGGATACGCCTTTAACTAGTTCAGGCTTGTTCTTCGATGGCACCTTAACGTCTTCACCAAAAGCCTTCAGCTTAAGGTAAGCAGCTTCTTGAACTGTATATACAGGATCGCTCTCCATTAAACGCGTCAGGATATCGATAATTTGTTTGTGGTTGGTCTGTCCCAGCTCTTCAACTGCTTCTAGACGCGCTCTCCAATCCGCAGAGCGGTTGGCAGCTTTCTTTAATTCCTCATAATTCTCCGGTAGTTCATTGTTCAGTTCTTCGATCATTCCGTTCAATCCCCTTCTATTAAAAACTATCTATCTTACAGTAACAGTATAACCAACCATTGCGCAAGCTAAGAGAGGAAGATCTTTGCATGAATTCATGTGAATATCATATTTCCGCAAAAATATGGGTAAAGTATCCGGAGTAAGTCCCCAGCGCAACATTCTATCGACTATATACGTTAGTAACTAGAGAAATTCAGACAATACATCAAGGAGAGTGACCTAAGTTGAAAAAGCATACCTTCATGCTAGCGTTAACCATTGTACTAAGTGTGGTGCTTGGCGCCTGTTCCAGCAACAACAGTAACAATGGGGCTGCCATTGAAACGAATCTAACTGCAAAAGAAATGGTCGATCAAATGCTGAGCAAAGTAGAGCAGCCATCTTTAATGGAGCTTGATGCGGCTACAGTTGAACAGCTATATCATCTGAACCCAGAATTGCTTGAAGATTATAGCATTAGAATGCCTATGATGAATGTGAAGACTAACGAAATTGCGGTTCTGAAAGTTAAAGATGTAAAAGATATGACTACTGTTGAGGATGCCATCAAAGCGCGTGCAACAGATGTTCAAAAACAATTCGAAACCTATCTGCCTGATCAATACGAAAATGCCAAGAACTATAAACTTATTAAAAAGGGTAACTATTTCCTGTTCGTTATTGCTGATCCTGCGGATCAAGATAAACTCGTAGCAGACTTCGATACTTACTTCACAGAAAAATAAATAACCATGGTATTCAGCAGCCTACTTTTCCTATTCCTATTCCTGCCGGCTGTCCTAGCGCTCTATTATGTTTCGCCCTGGCGAATCAAAAACCTCATATTGTTTTTAAGCAGCCTGGTTTTTTATGCTTGGGGCGAACCTGTCTACATTGTAATCATGTTGCTGTCCACCATTACAGATTACAGCTTTGGTCTACTGCTCAGCAGACCAAAGCTGACTGCGGTGCAGCGCAAGTGGATTGTGGTTAGTTCCGTCATTATTAATCTAGGCTTATTGTCGTATTTTAAATACGCAGATTTTCTCATCCAAAATATAAATGGACTCCTCGGTACACATATTCCTTTAACGGATTTACCTTTACCTATTGGGATTTCATTTTATACTTTTCAATCCATGTCCTACATTATTGACGTCTATAGAGGAACTACGAAAGCACAACGCAATTGGATTGATTTCGGTACATTTGTAGCCCTGTTTCCACAGTTAGTAGCAGGTCCGATTGTTCAATATAACACCATTGCCGGGCAACTACGTGAACGTACGGTCGATATCCCCATGTTCGCAGAAGGTGTACGGAGATTCATAATCGGATTAGCCAAAAAAGTACTGCTCGCCAACAACATCGGTCTGCTCTGGCACACCATATCCAGCTCCAATCTAGATTCCCTGCCTGCTTTTACCGCTTGGCTTGGGATTATTGCGTTTGCTTTTCAGATCTATTTTGACTTCAGCGGGTATTCGGATATGGCTATTGGTCTCGGTCTCATGTTCGGCTTCCGCTTTAACGAGAACTTCAACAAACCTTATATCTCTCAGAGTATTACTGACTTTTGGCGGAGATGGCATATTTCCCTTAGCAGTTGGTTTCGTGACTATGTCTACATCCCGCTTGGAGGCAACCGCCAGGGGTTAGGCGTTCAAGTGCGCAACATCCTCATCGTATGGCTGCTCACGGGTATCTGGCACGGGGCCAGCTGGAATTTTCTGCTCTGGGGATTATACTTCGGGGTCATTCTTATCTTTGAAAAATGGTGGGGATTAAAGCTATTAAGCCGCCTCCCCCGTTGGACAAGACATTTATATGCTGTAGTACTTATACTCATCGGATGGGTCTTATTCGCTTTTGAAGAACTTCCTCTGGTCATTGGCTACTTACAAGCGATGCTTGGCTTTAATGGACAGCCGTTATGGAATAACACCACTTTATACTTCACTTACACGAACGCGATTCTACTCGTGGTGTTAACCTTTGCCTCTACACCTGTGAAGCTCTCCAAGCGGATGGATCCTAGATCGGTTCCTGCTCTTGTTTGGTATGGCGTATTATTTTTCCTATCTGTTGCCTACTTAGTAGATGCAACCTTTAATCCATTTTTATATTTCCGGTTCTAACCATTAGGGGGTGATTGTTTATGAAGCAGAAGACGGATCGAATCCTGGTTGGAGGATTTGTTGCAACGTTATTTCTGGTCGCTATCCTCTTTTTCTTACTGCCTGTTCAGCGTTTCTCTGAGCTTGAGAACCGGTATTTGCAAAAAGCCCCCCATCTGACATGGGACAATTTATTATCCCACACCTATGCGGAAGAGGCCGAAAGCTTTGTAACTGATCATTTTCCATTTCGGGACAAATGGGTATGGGTGAAATCGGCGGTGGAACAGATGAGGCTGCAGCAAGAGAATAACGGAATCTATAAAGGAAAAGACGGCTATCTTTTCGAAAAATTCGCAGCACCTGATTACACTAAAGTTCAGCAATATGCAGCAGCTGTGAAACGCTTTGCCGATAACAATCCTGATGCAAACACCACTTTCTTACTCGCACCGACATCGGTTGGCTTGTACAAGGAACGTCTCCCCTGGTTAGCTCCTGTCTACTCGCAAGCTGAGGTGAATCAAACAATAGCTAAGGATGTAGGAGATAGCCTTACTTTTATAAATGGATTTGATGTTCTTAGCCCACATGCCGCAGAACCCATTTACTATCGGACCGACCATCACTGGACAACCTACGGTGCCTACTTAGCTTATGTAGCCTATGCTCAAAGCATGGGCTGGCAGCCTCTGTCCCAGAGCGAATACCAGATTCAGACTGTGAGTAATTCATTTCTCGGAAGCTATCATACCCGGGGGCAATTTATCGGGGTCACACCTGATTCCATTCAAATGTACAAACCTAATCATGAGGTATCCACCCAAATGTACATTCAAGATACCGGTGAGACTTTAACAAGTATGTATGACCTAAGTTATCTGGAGAAAAAGGATAAGTACTCTTATTTCTTAGGGGGCGTACATGCGCTCATGAAAATCACCAGCCAGCTTGATCCAACAACGGTCAAACAGAAAAAACTGCTCGTCATCAAGGACTCTTATGCACATAGCGTTATTCCTTTCCTGACTCAGCATGTGCCTGAAATCCATGTGATCGATATCCGTTATTATAATGGAAACATCAGTGATTATATGGCTCAAAATGATATCAAGGATGTCTTGCTGCTTTTTAATACGGCTACTTTTATTGATAATGCGGCGCTATTGAAGTTAAATTAATGATATTGCGATGGATGCGGTGAAAAGATCTTTAATAGGTGTTGTGCGTAACTGCGGGAATGTTGGACTTTCGGTCGCTGTTGTCTCCAGATGTTTTTGATTTTACCGCTATCAGCGGATAACATCCGGAGACAGCTTATGCTTCCGATGCGAGCTTTCCTTCGGAAAGCTTTCAGGCGAACGCTAACGCTCCTACAGTTCCAAAATTCCCTCCTTAACTTCAAACCAAATACTAAAACTAATATATGAGTCCTCTAATTTGGACTCGTATTTCAGATCATTTTTGCCAAGAATCTCCGCGACGATGGACAGACCAAGTCCAGTACCGGAGATTTCTTTATTTCGAGACTCTTCAATTACATAGAATGGGTCCCAGATATACGCTAAATGCTCCGTTTTCAGGCGAGTGGTTTTATTGGAGATCGTAAATTTTAATGTACGAGTAGTGTCACTCCCTAGTTTTATTTCAAAAAAATCCTCTTCACCATATTTAATGGCATTACTAATTAAGTTGTTGAATACTATCTCGATTTGGCTGATATCTTCTTCAACGATTGAGGATTCAAGCGAATGAAAGTCGCTCATTAAGGTTATGTTTTTATTTTTTAACGTAATATTATAATGTGAGATCACTTTTAGCAGAAGCTCTTTAAGATCAAAAGGCTCTTTATGCACTTCTGACTTCTGGATCTTGGACAATTTAATTAAATAATCCACCATATCCGACGTATACTTCACTTGCTCCAAAATGATATCCGGATACGTGCCATCATCCAGACCGTCCTGAATGCCAATCGTATAGGCTTGGATTAAGGATAATGGTGTTTTCACTTCATGCGAAATGCTTGAGATAAGGGTATTTAAACTTTGATTTTTCTCCTCTAATTTGGCATGGGTGCTCTTTAGACGCTGACTCATCTGATTGATGCTTTTCGAGAGCTCTTCGATTTCATCCCCCGTTTGAATCGTCACTTGTTTAAAATCGAGATTGGATATATCCTTCGCGACATCCTGTAATTGCTCTAACGGTGTAATGATCTTTTTTGAAAAATAAGCCACTAACAGCAAACTGATAATAATCCCCAGTAGAATGGAGTAAAAGCTGAATTGATTTACGAGGGTCAAGGCATCTGTATTGTGCACAACCACAGTTCCTATGAGGATTAGACTGCTATCCTGCTCGTATATTCTCGTTAACAGACTCGATTTCAATTTGCCCTGATTAAATAAAAGATTAACCGTGCCGCCTTGTTTTACTTTTTGTAATACCTCATCTGTGATCCAAAATTTATTAAGTGCCACCTTATCTTTAAACAACGCAAATTGAATATTTTCGTTAATTTCTGCTGTACTTCCACTGTTTTCAACCCTAACAATCGTTACGTTATTATTGTTCTCGATCCTGCTTTCATCTTCCATGAGTTGATCCAAACGGAGATCCTTTACTTCGTCATAAATGGTGTTGATCTTGGTTTTCATTTTGTATAGGTAATAATCTGCTGAGAAATAGTTGTGCAGGAAATAAGACGTACCAAAAACAATCAGCAAAATAATGCTCACCATGATCAATAACTTCGTACTTATTTTATGAATTTTTATCATGGAAGCTGTACCCCATTCCCCTATGCGTGATCACGTGGTCAGCCCCAATTTTATCGCGCAGCCTCTTAATATGCGTATCTACCGTTCTTTCTTCGCCCAGATAATCCATTCCCCAAACCGCAGACAATAAGGCATCTCTGGATAAAATACGTCCTTTATGCTCATACAGGAAGGTTAGCAATTCAAATTCTTTTTTATATAACGCCAGTTCGGCCCCATTCTTGTACACTTTCTTCCGCTCAAAATCGATTTCTAAATCCCTAATCGCAGCCACTTTTTCAGTGCCTAGCATTTTTTTAATTCTAAGCATCAAAACCCTTGGGTCGAATGGTTTTCTTATATATTCATCTGCCCCTATATCCAAGGCACTGAATTCATCATCATGGGAAGACCTTGCGGTCAGCATTACAACTTTAGCCAAACTAACCTTCTTGATTTCATTACAAACCTCAAGCCCGCTTCGCTTAGGCATCATCCAATCCAGCACTACAAGATCGATCCTATTCGAAAAAAAGAGCTCAAGCGCCTCTTCACCGTCCGCTGCTGTCCAAACGTTATAGCCTTCTTTTTCAAAATAAGTCTTCAATATAGTGGTCATATGTTTCTCATCATCCGCAATTAAAATATTCAAAGTAGATTCTCCTTCCTATAATTATCAGAAGAAAAAGGCGAAATCCTTTACAGGTTTCACCTTTTCATATATTTTCATGCTACGTTATTGCAACTTCTCTACACCTAATCCCTTCGTCAGTACGTTCCATATCGGGTTATCGACCGTCTTTCGATCAGGCTGTTCACCCTTCTCTATCGCTTCCCAATACTCCCAGGTTGGTGGCTCAGTGCCAAGTTCATAATCCATGCCATCCCAAGTATCCTCCCGGAACGCATAAAACGCCCAGTGCCAGCCGTAATCAGCAAAAATCGAGATTAAATCAGCCAAGTATTGATCTGCACCTTTTACAAGCCGGTTCGTGCCAAATTCTTCAGCGACAATACGATTAGCAGGGATGTTATTTTTTTCTGCCCACTGTGCGATAGGTTCTAGAAAATCCTTTAAGGCTTTCTTATTGAATGCTTTTTCCGTCTTCTCCTCACCTACTTTAACTGTTCCAGGATATTCATAGGTTAAGCCTTTTTTCTTATTTTGGCTGGTGAGTTCGTAGGGTTCGTACATATGAAAAGCATATAATACATTCGCATCATCGATGGGTTTCAAATATTTAAAGGCCCATGGTGTAGCATACAGACCAGAATTGACGATAATAGGGGTTTCCGTATCTACGGTTCGAATCGCTGTCACAATAGTCTCATATAAAAGATTCAAATCCGCCGGAGTATTCTCCACTGAGCTATACCATTCGTTGTAATCCTCTGTCCAGAAATCATTAAATCCAGTAGCTTGTTCAGGATGTGGCTCATTAATCAGATTATAGCCGACCACCGCAGGATGATCTTTTAATCTTTCCGCAAGATCCTTCCAAAACGTTGCCGCTTGTTCATGATAACTGAAATCCTTCCAGATTCGATCATCATTTGTATAATCATTAAACTGTCGCCACCGATCTCCGGGCAGACTAAGGACTGTAAGCACTACTTTTGAACCCCGCGCCTCGGCTGCATCCAAGTCTGCTTTTAACGCTGTAAAATCATCCTCAACAAGCCCCTCGTATTTATCTGCATTCCCTATTAAAAAGTCTTTATCTGGATTGGCATCCGGTTGATCGTTAAACAGGAAATCACTATCTTTTGCCCATTTATCTGGCGCAAGTCGAATGAACTCTATATTATTTTCTTTCGCTGCATCATAATTTTCGGGTATAGATTTGGAATTCATGAAATTTGTTCCTTTACGCTGTTGATCCCAGAAAGCGATCTTCTCATTGACCTCTTTCTTTACCTCCTTCTCCGGTTCAAGATTTGCTTGTGGTGTTGCTGCACTGCATCCTACGACTGCCAACAAAATCAATACGATAAATCCTTTAAACTTCTTCATTCTCTCACCTCGTAACCTATCGTAGCCAATCTCTGTTACAAGAGTGTCACAAGACATACCTAAAAGGACTGCCCTAAGGATGTCGGCAGACATTCTAGGACAGCCCGATCATATTCATAGAATATAAAATAAATGCTTACTGATTAGTACTTCGACGGGAATGTGACTCCGCATAGGCATCATGACGAAAGTTCAGAATAGGATCTTCAGAGCATTCAATGCCGGCAGGTACAACTGTCGGATCAAAGACGTACTCTTGAGCCTTCTCGTCTGCCACGCCGGTGATCGACAAATGGCCTACAACAATCCGTTCCCGGTCTTCAGGCCAAGCAGACGTCGGGTCATCCGTAGGATCTCCCTCCTGTCCGAGGATTACTGTCAATTGAAACGCCACAGGACCTTTGGACAGTCTCTCGATTAGTTCATCCTCCAAATAATCGGGAGATCGATTCTCCACCTCTTCCTGGGCCAGAAAGTGCAGACCCGCTTCCGGTTCACACTCATATTTAATAGCCCGCCGCTCGCCAGCAGCATTGGTGAAGTAATAGGCATGAATGGAATGATAAAGGTTGGTTGCAAAACTGAGTGGCGGTTGCAGCATTTTCACGGCTTGAAGCCCAGCCCGGCTTTCCGAATACTTCTCCATGACGGCTTTGAATTTGTCTGCAATGGTCGCTCCCTCAAACGAATTTTCTTTAATTGTACGTAAGATATTAATAAAGGATTGCGGTGTTTTGGCAAAAAAGATCGGCAATGTAATTGTCACCAAACTTGTCACGCCCCCATCAGGCAATACAAACTGAACCGCCATTCCTTTTGCAGGCGAAAAAACATCAGGGATGGACGGATTAGTCGAGCTATTGGAGAAGCGTACGAGAGCTTGCACCTCTTGATTTTGCAAATGTGCAGCTGTTGTTAAAGGACCCGCTTGGCCGTTAGGGGTGAACACCGCCTGGTAGACAACACCTTTGGCGTGCGCGCGTCGATAACCCGGATATTTGCCTGCTACCTCCTCAATGGAGTTTACCGCTTCTTCTGCGAGTTCAGACGACACTAATTTATTATTGTTCATTTTCGTTCACCTCTTTGTAATTTATCAGGAAGGAAAAGGGGACAAAGCCCCCTTTTCTAGTTATTTAGCTTTGTGATGCGTCAAGCAAGTCGTTCCAGGCCTTCGTAATTCGCTGTCCGCGCCAAATATCTCTGACCGTGGCATCGGGATAAGCACTGTACCAGCCGGATGCAGTGATCTGATGGTTAGCGATGAAGTCTTTCGCTTCCGAAGATTCAATTCCCGGAAAATCCTTCACTTCATTAAACATGTTATTCAACAACTCTGGAATTTCAGTTCCAAAATCATCGATATAACTATCCCAATCTCCATCATAAGCCGTCGCAAACAACAGCCGCGTGTCGTTATCAAAGATTACGAAGCGCATGTCGTGAACGGTCGCGATCTTCGCCATCGTTTCGGCTTGTCTCGATGCACTTTTTTTCAGCTTCTCACGGAGACGATCCGCCCCACCTTCTTTAAGCGGCGCAATGATGGTAAGCTCAGATATTTCACCTTCCCGCAGGCCGGCACGTCCAGCGCTTGTAATCGGATTAGTCTGATCTTGTCCTTCTAACATGTTTATTCCTCCTTAGATGTATGTTGATCCAACTCTGCCATCCACCGCAATGCAGTCATGCTGGGAACAAAGAAATACTCCCCGCCTTTGGTAATTGAAAAACTTGGAATTTCTTTCATCCGGTGGCGAATAGGTTTGTCCGGAATGGTAAACATCCCTTCCCCCTCATTCTTACCGGTAATAGGGTCTTTCTCGGTTGACATGCCCGCGAAATTGCCTCCATTTAACCAATCGGTCTTGATAAACTCGAATTGGCGGGACAATGAGCTGCATATACCTGCAAAAATAAGGCCTCTATCCTGACCATCATCCTCCATTACACCTTTTGGCAGTATAGGGCCATACATCGTTGACCGCCGGAGCAACCGGTGAATGTTCACATTAACAACCGAATCCTGCAAGCTGTCTCGGGGAAATGCACGACGGATATGCGAGCTTACCGGACATTTCAACCCTTTATGATCATCCCCATACGTAAATGCGTTCCGTCGGCTGACATCTTCGCCCAGTGCCGGATCATCTGCTTCAGGAGCCAGACTTAAAGGGGCTCCGCTCGGCCATCTTCCTACCATTTTAGCGGCCAAAAGTTCTTCCTCTTCCCGGTTATCCGCATGCTCCCGCAAATAACGACGGAAAGTCGCGACCCTCATATGCAATTTGCGGAAACTGAGGTAACTTCCATTGTGGCCAAGTTCTGCCGGCTGTGGTCCCTGTGTTATAGTGCCGGATTCATTTAAATGCCCGAACAGGAATTCACCGGCTTTAATCTCCGCTTCCTGCCCCACCGCATTGGGTATATGGTTTCCTTCGATTCTCGGATTGCTGATTCCATCCATGAAGCCCAGATGAGTACGTCCGTCAGGATTCATTCCGACATCCAGCTGGTAAACGACGGATACACCATTCAGTTCGCAGTGGATTCGACGGGCTGCTTCTTCTGCTTGAAGCAGCGCTTCTTTGGTAGGCGCGAACAGAGCAAGCGCCACATCGACTTTGTCAGTACCCAGCGGGTCTTCCCAGTGCTCCGGGCTGCTTTCGTTTACATCCCCTAGCTTAGCTGCCCGGGCAGCCATGCCCTCCCGGAACTCCAGGTCGAAGCTGTTGAGTGACTCCTTGGGAATCCCCAGCTTCTGGAGTCCTTGATAGGTAAAACCAACGTTGACCCAAGCACCTTCGTGAGGATTATTCCACTGTCCGGCCGACGTCACTTCGTCGAGAAGCCGCTTCAGCATCACTTTCCCGTCCTGTTGATGATCGATAGACAGCAATACATAGGTTCCTACGTAGGGGGTAGGCCGTTCTTGTAAGACGATTCCTTGAATGTCATCATAATTCAGTTCTTCCGTTTCTGTACCTATGACGCTCACTCCTCCCTCGTCTTAAAGTTGTTTTCATAATATTAAAAACGGGTATTCTCTCATCCGTCTCTCGATCTAATTAAACTTAGCCCTAAATGGTTAATCAGGTTAACAGTCCTCCCCAACTAGACAATAACGGTACATTGTCTAAAAAATAGACACATCGTTAGATTTGTCTAAAATCGAGACAAAAAAAGAGATATTCCAAAACCGGACCGGCTTTAGAACATCTCTTATCTTCGACTAACCTCACAAATCATATTCATAGTTATCAAACTTGCCATCTGATGCGAAGACATATTCGCAGATGTTCTCACCCCATCTAGCTATAACACTAAAGACGCGGCCCGAAGTGGGAATATCACTGGTGGATGCTGGAGGGTTCACAAATTCATATTTCCCTTCGACGAGTGTTACAGGAACTTCTACAATTGGAAGCTGCGATTCATCAAAGCTCTCAGTTAGATAGGCCATCTTTACTGTGACTTCACTCGGTGCGTAATCTCCAAAGTCGACCTGCAGTTTCTCCCCTGGTTTCAAACGATGCAGCCCCGTTAGAAGCGTAGGTTCACTATGCCAAGCCGTATAGTAAAAGGAAGCCCGATCATAGTCCGCTCCATTCCAGCTCGTCTTTAGAATGACATAATTCTCTATAGCATCTGTACTATTCTCATGTGTAATGATAAGGGGCGACGGTTCAGCAGGACTTTTGAAAGAGCTCTCGGATTTACTCATTATTCCTCCGCGTTCCCCAAGCACCACCGCACCAATGATAACTACTGCCAACAGCATCAATGAAATCAATAATATCCTTTTAGACTTATTCCTATATTTGATAATAGCTCCCGCCTTTCCTTAAACTTCTAACCCTTCTTTCATTTAACACTTGATCATCAAGCCATGCAAGTAGGTAGCTGATGAATTATATAGCAAATCCAAGAGTTAACTCTCCTTCTATCATATTCTATTTCTAGGAGGTGAATATAAGATGACCATTCAGTTTGTAGATTTAAGACTATCCAACCAAGCTGCTTCGGATGCTACACCAGCAGTTATTCCACTAGCGGCGACTCCCCTTGTTTTTGGGGATATTGGTATTCAGACCGCAGGCGTGTCGGCTGAGAATCAAGGCAATGTCCGCGTACTTTTGACCGGATTTCTAAAAGTAGAAAACAATCCTCTTTTCAATACCAATACCGTTAATGTTCGCAGAAACGGAACGATCATTTTCACCACGACATTTGGGGTTGCGATCAGCAGAGAAAATGAAGCTTTCGGTTTTACAGCAGTAGATATTCCACCACCAGCGGCTGTCGCAACAGGTCAAATTCAGTACACAGCAGAGATCTTCACAAATGCAGCTGCAACAGATCCCTTTAATAATGTCCAAGCCAGAAACTTTAGTGGCGTTGCAGCTGCGGGTAACTCCTAACATGAACATGTAGTGGGTGAGGGAGCGAATTGCCCCTTTAAAAACAGAAGCTCAACCAAAGGTACTGGTTGAGCTTCTGTTTATTCCCCAAATAATAGATTCAGAATCCGTTCATCCGCCTTTCGGTTCTTCCCTTTATAAGGATAACAATGAATATGAATCGCTGGATTAAAGTTAATCTCAATAACGCTATAGTTGGTATCATTGGCTTCTTCCTTGATGTCATCAATCATCATATCCACTCCACAAAAAGTGGCGCCCGCAGCTTTAGCCGCTTGAATCGCCAGAGCCTTATAACTATCTGGGATCTCATCCGTAAAATCCAGGCTGTCACCACCCGTGCTAATATTAGAGTTCTCCCGAAGATAGATGACTTCGTTTAATGGAGGAATATCACTCCAAGCCTGAGCGTGGTTGTTCAAGAACATCGCTTCTGCTTCACCGATCTGAATTTTCTCAAGTGGTGTCTTGTACCCACGGCCTCTTAACGGATCCTTATTCTTCTCGTGCACTAGTTGTTCAATCGTATGTACACCATCTCCAATCACATTTGCAGGAACCCGGTGCAATACTCCGACTACTTCATCACCCATGACAAGAAAACGATATTCTTTACCCGTCATGAATTCCTCTAGTAGCACTGTTCGATCAAACTCGAAGGCGATTTCGAAGGCTTTTTGATAATCTTCTTTAGAGAAGTCGTCTGTAAAAATAGTAATACCGAGTCCAAAATTGGTTGATTTGGGCTTAATCACAATAGCCTTGTTACGGTAAGTGCCATGCGCATTCATTGCCTCTTCCAGATTTCGAAAAGCTTCTCCTGCGGGAACACGAATGCCTTGCTGCTTAAGAACTTCTTTCGTAACGATCTTATTCTCCATGATTAATACCGTACTATAAGAATCAAGGGAGGTCTTCGTAGCTTGCTTAATATATTCTTTATGATCACCTTGCGTAAGAACTACAAAGTTCTCTTCCCGATCGATCAATTGAAACTTAATGCCACGTTTAACCGCTGCCTTCAAAAGAAGCTGTGTAGATAGCTCCAGATCCTCATATCCCACAAAACGGTATCCATTCGCAAGACTTTCCTTAGCATATTGTTTAGCTTTATTCAGATGGTATTGTACAAAAGAGGATTGTTGAACTTCCGACTTCACAATAGCTGCAAAACTCCGGTCTGGCTCTACAATTTTATTCTTAGCTCCATGCAATACGTTCAAAAACACTTCATTCTCCGGGTTCAACAGTTGGATCATATTCTGCATCTCATGAATACAAGTTAATGCCTGCTGCTCCATCGTTGTACATGAATCCCCGCAATCATGCAAACATCCCTTTATTCCTTCCATGATTAGTTGATCATGATTAAGATTCGCCATCTTCTGATCCTCTACTCCGAACGGTTCGTCCTCCTTCAGCAGCATATACAGGATAAAAAGATGAATGAAAATCATCGTTTCTTTGCCGATTCCTATTTTGTAGAGTGGATTCAGATCAATAAACCGAAGCTCCAAATAAGCTATCCCATCTTGCATCAGTTCCTCTAAAGGATGTTTGCCTCTTGCTGTCTTCACTCTAACCGGACTATAAAACTCTTTTACACTTAATAATTCTTCCGATTCGATCAAAGCTTGTAAATCATGAACATAATCCCTTAACGAAGCAAAAGATACATAAAGAGGTTTTTCATTTCGATACCCACATTCGCTATTCCGCAGTGAATTCATATTCTGATAATAAAAGCTTTTGTCGTCATCTGTTTCCCCGCGAGCGACACATTGTTCCATATAAGTCTTATCAAAAACAGGGCTGGCGCCTGTTAAATAGATAAGAAGCCAACGGTACCGCAATAGGTTACGGGCTATTTTTAAGTAGGTAGCGTCTTTGAATTCTTTAAAGCTCACCTGTGGATCTGTTATGTCATGAAGCTGTCTCAGAAATTGTTCATCAAAAGAGAAATTGTAATGGATTCCGCTCAGCAATTGTCTTTTGCGACCGTATTTGTCTGCTAGCTGATGTCTGTATTCATCCTCAATCGGATTACCCATCTTGGCAATGGGGATGTCCTGATCATTCGGTAGCCTTGGAGGATTACTACTCGGCCACAGATATTCTTCCTTGAGCTCAAGCGACACAATATCCTGCAGCGCCTCCAGAAAGTTATAAGTCTCATCAATAGAATCAAAAGAAGGGGTGACCATTTCAATTTGACTCTCTGAGAAATCGGTTTGAATATACGGGTTCTCCATTTTGTTGCCAAAAGCTTTAGGATGTGGTGTCAGCGCAAGCCTTCCCTCTGGATCCACTCTGACATTTTCTTTTTCCAGTCCAAATTCGCCGTGAAAAAGCTCCTTATTCAAATGGTTATCCCTCAGAAGCTGTATGAGTTTACGATTTAATAAAGCCATTTCAACGATCATCCTTTACTTAGTAGTTTATCTGCTGTTTGTTCATTTTGAATAAAGATCTTCTAAACCAGAACACAAGAATAACCCCTTTAAACACACTGCTTAGAGCAATTGACATCCACACCCCATTCAGGCCAAAAGGTTCGGATAAAATCAAGGCTAGTGGAATTCGCAGTGCAGTAAATGTAATACTGAAGATCGGCGGGATATGAGTTTGGCCAATGCCGTTAAACGCACCTACTGTCATTAATTCCATACACATAAATAATTGAGAGTAGCCAATGATGCGCATATAATCAGTGCCTAATTCCAGGCTTGTCTGATCTGATAAAAACAAGGAAAATAGCTGCTGCGGGAACGCAATAAATATAAGCGATATGATCACGCCAAAGATGGAGGTTAAGATCAAAGCCTTACGATATCCCTGCCCTATACGGTCCAATCGGCGTGCTCCATAATTTTGTCCAAAAAAGGCAGCAATAGCTCCCTGTAGTCCTCCAATAGTCATATAAGAAATAGATTCAATTTGAATCCCTACTTTTTGCACCGCAATCGCATCCGCCCCAAAACGTACTATGATCTTAGCAATGACGATCGATATGAGCGTAAAGGTGACCCGTTGGATTGTGATCGGAAGTCCCATACGAATTACTTCTTTCATTTGACGAATGTCCCATGCTGATGTGTTCGAAATGATTTCTGACTTTCTTGTCTTTATGATAAAAAGAGCCGTAACTAAGATGTTCGCTGTCAATGTTGCCGTGGCTGCCCCCGCTACTCCCCAACCTTCAAAACTGCCCCAGCCAAAAATTAAAAATGGATCAAGGACGATATTAACCATAAGACCAACAGAGAAGATCTGAAACGGTTGTTTACTATTTCCCATCGAGTTTAAGAGTGTGGCAAACAAAGTATTTACGATGGAAAATACCGTCCCGAAGATCGAAATCATTAAAAATTGTCGTGCCATCCGTTCAACTTCATCACTTCCAAGATCAAAAAAACCAATCAACTGATTGTTGGTCAACAGAACTAAACTCATATAGAGAAGTCCTAATAAAATAGACATCGCAAACCCGTTTTTCATATAAGATTTAGCCTTCTCTATCTGGCCAGATCCCATACAAAACGCAACCTTAATCCCTGTACCGATCGTAATCATAGTCGACAATGCAATCGCTAGATTAATGAAAAAACTCGCCGTGCCAATCGCGGCAACAGGACCACTTCCCAATCTTCCAACCCAAATCATATCGACGAGGCCATAGGTTGTGGAGATGAAATTCGTCGCAATAATGGGAAGCGTTAATTTCATTAAGGTAGGCATAATAGGACCCTGAGTCAAATCATTCATGCCCTGAAATTCCTTCAAATCTAAAAACACCTTCTTCATCTGATTTTCAGATTTATTATATAACCAAACACTTATATAATCAATTGATTATATTTGAGCAATCTACTCAGAACTCCTAAAAATTATATAAATTGTGTAGACATCAAAAGACAGTTCCTAATGCACAAAATGTGCCCAACGGAACTGTCTTTTTTTCGTAATTAAAATTTCTTTTGTTTTCAGTCGAAAAGCTATTGAAAATGGAATATAGTTCGTTTACAATAAAACCAATAAAAAGTTCTATAATTATAGAACTAATAAATGTTTCAGTAACTTAATCAAAGGATGGAGAAACTCATGGAATATAAATTAGAAGTCGATTTTGCCCCCATGTATGAATGTGTGAACAGTATGACTGCTTTTCTAAGCAAGCAGAACCATACTGCTATGGATTCCGGTAAGCTCTGGGTACGTGAAGTCCAAGCAAGATTTGCCCCGATGTTGCTTCGTAAAATGCAAGAGGTCGTTAAGAAACTTGATGATTTCAGTTTGGCTCCCTACATTTGGTGCTGTCCGGTAGAACGTTCGGTTAGCAGCTTTCTGGATTGGTTTGATGGGTTAACTTCGGGTGAACTGTATGAAATATCTGGACGTTTCGGCCAATCGGTCCCCTCTAATCTTTCCGAGCTAAGGGACACTGCCTCTGACATCCTGCGCGAATGGAACGCGGGTTACTTCAATGGAATCGACCCTAATATCCTCAAAGGGCTTGAACAGGAAGCCGAGTCAAGACGAACGACACTGAATGGGAACAATGATATGGAAGTCTTTGAAGCAGCAACCGACGGAATGCGCCTCTATCCAAACGAACGTCTGAAGCAGGTCATTATCATTCCGCAATATCATGCCCGCCCACTGGTCACCACCTCTATGTTTGATGAATTCGTGTTCACTAGCTACTCTTGTGATGTTCTCCCTCCGGAAGCTGGCCGGCCTGCTCCAGCACTACTTCGCCTTACCAGGGCACTCTCGGATGAGACGCGGCTGTATATCCTTCGTCTGCTTACAGGCAAGCAGTTGAATTTCACGGAAATCGTGCGGGAAGTCGGACTTTCTAAAAGTACAATCCACTACCATCTGATCGCGCTGCGCGCAGCAGGGCTGGTCATTGTCCATACCAACGTTAAAAGTACATCGTATAGCCTGCGATTGGAAGCCTTAAATGGGCTACCGCAACAGATTGGGTCATATCTAGAGAGTCAAGCATAAACGCCTTAAGCGTCCTTATAAGGACGGTAAGCGTATATGCGAGAAATATAAGAAAGGAGCGAACAGGCTATGATAAAACGCAGCTATTATGGTTTACTCTCAACCATAACTTTAAGTGCTTTTGGGGATGCTTTTGGCTTGTTGGCTATGGAATGGCTCGTCTATGAGCTGACGGGTTCCAAACTAGCGATGGGAGCACTCGCACTCAGCTCCGGCATACCTGAGCTGCTGCTGCGCTTGCTGGGCTCGCCGCTGTCCGACCGACTCCACCGGGTACGCTTTATGGCCTGCTTGGCAGCCATTCGCCTGCTGGCTATAGCATTGCCACTTGGCATGGGTCTGGCTGGCCAACTGCAGCTGTGGCATCTGTTTGTCGCCGCTGGTCTCAGCGGGGCCTGCGCCGCCCTGTTCATGCCAACAGCCATGGCTGTTATTCCCGGCGTTGCCGATAGCCGGAAGCTGGTGCGGGCTTTTGCTATCATCGATGGCAGCAAAAGTGCAGCAGTCTTGCTGGGCCCCGCCCTGGCTGGGGCGTTGACCGCTGCCAGTGGCGCGCTGCCAGCCCTTAGCATCAACATGTTATGTTACGTTGTGGCCATCACTACCTTGCTGTGCCTGCAGAAGCTACCCAAGCCCTCTCCAGCTCCAGGCCGTTTCTCCATTGCCATCTACGTTCGCGAAATAGCTGAGGGCTTTACCTTCTATAAACAATTCCCCGCCATGCTTACGATAATGATGATGGCCTCTATTAGTAATCTAAGCTCCATTGCCGTCTGGACCATGATGGTTCCTTTTGTACGCGAAGTGCTCCACCGTGATGCGGCGACGATGGGCACACTTAGTACAGTTTTCGCACTTGGAACCTTAGTCGGGCTAAGCGTCATTTCCATGATAGGGGAAATTAAAAAGAGGCGGTTTGTCATGCTCGGAAGTCTGGGGACCATCGGTTTAGTTACAACATTATGGGGGTTGTTTCCTAGTTTTTCTTTTGCTCTCGCCGCCGTATTCGCCACCGGAACGATAGGCCCCTTCTTCGGCTCCTTAAGCTCTTCACTCCATGGACGTCTGGTTCCGAGCAATCTGCAAGGAAGAGTCAACTCCATCCGTTTTTTAATCGGTGGCGGTTTACAGCCTTTTGGTGCTTTTGCCGGCGCCGCGATTGCTGAACTCTATGGTGTGCCTGCACTTTTTGTCATCGCCGGCTTGCTTCCAATGCTCTGCGCCAGCGCAGCCTTGCTGCTCCCCGGACTCAAAACACTGGACGGTGACCTCTCCACACTTGAAGCCACTCATAGGCAGCCCGTGGTGCAAAGTTCATCGCAAAGTGTTGTAACGGAGCGATAGATGGTAATAGGTTTTAAAAAATTCATTTTAATTATTTATGATGAAATGAATAAAAAAAAGAGATGCTTATAAGCATCTCTTTTTTTGACTAAACAGTTAACCTTTGTCTCGGATAACTCGCCGTCACGCACGATTATTTTATGTATAAATAATAACATATATTCTAAAATTAATAAAGAAAAAATCATTTAATACCTAGTTTAAACCAATCTGAATGCTTTCCCCGCCCCATTCTTTCGAACATCTTTACCATTAAGCTTTTTTCACGTTTTGAATTACAACGTCTAAAATAAAAATCTTTAAATAGCTTTTCTATATCTTTTAGACTTTCAAACTGGGAAAGTACTAATAAAGTGTCATATAGTCTTATTTCATAATAAGTTGAAATTCCTGCAGTATTAATTTTGGTTCTTAAACCTAAATCATTTATCAAACCCGAATCAATCCTTAAACGATTCGATGTCCGAAATCTATTAACTAATTGAAAATGTGCACAAGTATTTCTTAATTCAATAAAAATTCGTACTGAGTTGATAAACTTTTGTTTATCAATGTACTTCATCCCCATATCTTCAATGACCTTTTCAAAAACATCTCTTTCAAATCCTAATAATAAACTAAAGAGAGAACCAAACTCAAGGACTTTAATAGTCACCCAGAACGGCGGGTGATCATAAGTGGATATATAAGGATATTTAGCTCTGCAATGCTCAATGAAATTACTATACGTAGCCCCATTGAAATAAATATTTGTCTGAAATATTTTATGTCCTGAAATATTCTTAGCTAAATCTTTAGGTAAACTCAAATGATTTGAACGTGGATTCGTATACTTATTAATATCAATGTAACATGCAGAATCAGAAGCATTTAAATAATGTTTTTCACAAAACCGATATGCCATAGAAGACTTCAAACGGATTTCAAATTTATCTATAATTTTCAAAATCTCTAAATTCAATTTTTTATCAAAATCATACAACAATAAAAAGTCTTCAAAAAAAAGACCATTGTATTCTTTATTAGTAGCTTTTGAATCAGTTAATAACAATGTTTCAAATCCATTTACCAAGTCAAAATAATTCTTTTCTAATAAATGTCGTTTAGCTTTTTCTTCATCTCTAATAATTAGTTTTCTTTCTTTTAATAAATCAATTTGTTGGTCTAAAGACTTGAATGTTTTGGTAACATGTGTGCTCAAATAAATCTCCCCATTATTTTTAATCTATTTATTTAAAGGTTCTATAATTTTCTAAATGAGCGAGCTACCTAGTTTACTTCCATTTTTCGTAAGAAAATGTTAAAAACCACTCTGAATTATACATTAAATAAAAAAATAGGGATATGAACTTCTAGGACGTTTGGCATAATGAATGAGATACTCCACAGAATCGACAAAAACAGGCGATACCGGATACCGGAACATCGCCTGTTTTTATAAGTCTTCACCTAGGAGCATCACTACTAGGTATATTCTCTTTTCAGTGGCTTGTCACAGTGGCTTGATTCGTAGCCACTAGTTCCCCTCCCCCTTCCGGTAAAAACCGAAGCGGGAGGCGTTGAGCCTTTAGTTTGTATTTGTGTTTGTGTGTTGGTGTTTTGGAATTCGCGCTGATAGCAGCGGAGAGAACGGACTGATTGTGGAAAAGCGGAGCGTCCGCCAGCGTAAAAAGCGCACAACGTCCAAAAGCTAATACCAAGAACCTAAGGCTCAATCAACCCATATTTCGTTTTTATCCGATCCAACTTCTCAATCATAGGATTAGCAATAAAAAACAAAAACACCACCGTCGAGATCGCATGCACCATATCAAACCAAAAACCTGAAATATAAGTGGTCATTAAAGCCGGCCATGAGAACTCTGAAGTGAACATCATCAACGAGCCTATATTGATAATGCCTCCGTATACGAAAAACGTCGCTAAGCCTCCGAATATACACAGCGACAGCTTATTCTTTTTAAGCAGACCCTTCTTGAAGAAAATGCCCGCCAGGAAGCCAATGATGCCAAAACAAAACATTTGCCAAGGCGTCCAAGGCCCCTGCCCAAAGAAGAAATTCGAGACAAAGCCTGCAACAGCGCCAACCAGAAACCCTGCCTCCGCACCCAAGCTTACCCCTGCGATGATGACAATAGCAACCACTGGCTTAAACTGCGGCAACATAAAAAAGGCTGCGCGTCCCGCCACGGCAATGGCTGCTAACACCGCTATAACGATCAGCTCCCTCGCCTGCGGCTTCCGGTTCTCGAATACCATCGCAAAAGGAATCATCGTATAGATAACAATTAATAGACTGATAAAATAATACTTCCGATCATTTAGCACAAAGATGCCTAATAAAATCGTAGCTGGAATGACTATGAGGATTAGTAGTGCCGCTAATAAAGTTCGACGACTCAAACGACGATCCGTTATCTGCTTCTTTGACATAAATCAATCACACCCTCTATCGTTACTCCCTCATTCCATACATGACGCGCCATACGGTTGGCGGCCGTTGTATAGAAGCTGTTTCCCGCAAAAAACTTCTGTGCTTCATTCGTAGTGATGATACTTCCATCAAAAAACATGGCGCAGACCTCAGCATACTTGGCACAAAATTCAACATCATGCGAGACCATTACAATAGTAACGCCTTCGGCATTGAGCTTTTGCAGGAATACGGCTAGCTTCTCTTTGAAGGGTCCATCCAGTCCTTTGGTCGGTTCATCCAACAGCAGAATCTTTGGTTCTAACAAAAGCACCTTCGCCAACGCTGCACGCTGTTGTTCTCCCCCGCTGAGATCATACGGATGCATGGAGAGGAGATGTTCCAGTTCTGCGAACTTTACCACAGCTTCAACTCTGGCGGTTTTTTCTTCCTTCGTCAAAGAGAGCTGGGATAACATTTCATATAAATCTAGCTCGACTGTTTTTTTCACAAATAAGGTTTGCGGATTTTGCGGGAGGATGCCCAGATTGTTAGTAAACAACGCTTTGGCATTCATCTTCGCAGGGTTGCTCCCGCCGATAAGAACCTTCCCTCTGTATGGCTGAAGGATCCCGCTCATCAGCGACAGCGTCGATGTCTTCCCTGTTCCATTCCCGCCAACAATACAATAAAATTGCCCTTGCTTCACTTCAAACGACAAATCTTTAATGATATCCGGTCCATTTTTATCATATTTAAACCATACGTCCTTAAACTTTATGACTACAGGGCCGGCCTCTTTCGTGCTAGGCTGAGTTTCTGCCACCGTTGCAGGAGTCTTACCCTTTAGAAAAGCATCCAACCATTGGCGCCCTTCCTTCACAGTCACAGGCCACGCTAAGTCATGATCTACTCCTGCAACAATCTGCATCGGTGAGGGCATGGACAGAAACATCGGATGGTTCAGCTTACTTAAAGCCTCGCCCACCTTTTGCGGGGTATCATCGGCGATCACAGCTCCCTCATTCAGCACAATCAACCGATCTGTAAGCGGAAGAACATCCTCTAGACGATGCTCGGTCACGATCACGGTTGTTCCCAGCTCACGATTTATTTTTTTGACCGTCTCCAGAAAATCGGAAGCCGCAATAGGATCTAGCTGGGAGGTAGGCTCATCGAGGATTAGAACCGAGGGATGCATAGCCATTATGGAGGCTAAGTTAAGCAGCTGCTTCTGGCCGCCTGATAACTCAGTCACACTTTTATGAAACCAGGTCTGGATCCCAAAAAAACTGGCCATTTCCGCCACACGCAGACGAATCGTAGAATGATCATACCCCAAGCTCTCTAGCCCAAAGGCAAGCTCATGCCATACTTTATCTGTCACAATTTGATTATCCGGACTTTGGAGTACATAACCAATTTCCGCGGCCTGTGTGCGTTGATCGATCTCCTCTACAGGTTGACCCTTATAATAAATCGTCCCTTGGCGATTGCCATGTGGTGTTAGAATTGTTTTCAGTTGCCTAAGCAGAGTGCTTTTGCCACAGCCTGACTTTCCACAAATAGTAATGAAGTCTCCACTTTCAATCGTAAGATTAATATTCGAAAGAGCCGCTTGCTCTTGTTCAGGAAAAGTAAAGCTTAGTTCTTCGATTCGATAGATTTCCATTTCATTGCCTCCACCATATTGATGAGCACTGGGATCATACATAACGCAAAATAAGCGATATATATAAGAATACTAAAAGGCGTAATTGCGCTCGCTTTAATCGACGGATAGAATCTCATGGTGTTCTCACCCATCACTGCCCCTACGGCTACCAGCGCAATTAAGCCTGTCATGATCAAGAGGGCTACTTTGTCTCGGGCATCTAACCGAAAGATAGAAAAGCTTGTACGGCCCGGCAATCCATACCCTCTCGATCTCATGGAATCCGCTGTCTCAATCGCATTTTCCAAAGCCCAGGTAGTCATAATGGAGAGGATCGTAATGCCATTCCGCGCACGCGCGAGGAGATTTCCCTGTGAGACATCCCGGCCTATACATTTTTGAGCATTCGAAATCACCTTGATTTGCGCTAAATATCTAGGAACAAAACGAAGCACCATCGAAAAAATCAACGACAGTGCCGGCAGTATTTTTCCGAATATATAAATAAACTTATCCGAGGTCATCACGACGTTATAACAGGAGAACCAAATAATTACCGTCACAAACATACACGCCGCTGCCACGCCATAAAGAATCGATTCTTTCGTAATAGGGTTCCCGTTGTTTAAATAGAACAAGATCGTTACCCCTTGGTGATTAAAAACAGGATTCATCACTGCCATAAACAGCAGAAAAGGAATCATGTAAAGCAGATTAAATCGGATGCCCTTTTTTCCTTTTAACATAATTGAGTAGGCTACAGCACTAATAAGGGCAATCACTTGAAATATAGGATGCATGAACACCATGCTAAACAGCAATACAACAACAAAATATAGAAAATTCACAAACGGATGAAAGGTAGAAAAGCTATCCTTCATTATTTCTGAGCTCCTCCTGTGGCTACATAACCACCCACATCTCGACCTAGATCACAAGTGTATACCCAATTAATGACATCTCCATCTTTGAGAACATAACGGCTACTGCCGTAGTTAGGGAACCAGCCATTTACTTTGTACATCCATCCACTAAGCTCTCCAGCATCGAATTCATACAGATTATTTATACCTTCAATATAATTACTGTTATAGATCGGCGTCATACTGAATTCCATATGGATTTTATTCTTTTTCATTTCTCTTAGTAAAACATCAAACACAGACTCACCTTCATAAAAGGTTACCTTCTGCGCTTTATAAATGATACCATCTGCCGGCAATACTTCAAGCTTATCCTGATTAAAAATATCCATGTTATCTAAAATTGTTGCCGCTGAGACGGACAAGGTAGCCGTTAATTGCTTCTTCTTATCTACCGTTGCATCTTGCCATTCCACGGGCTTAGGTTTCCCGCTCGGTACTGGATCGGTAAGGAATTTATCCTTTTTCGGTTCCTGCTTGGTTTCTGTTGTCGCTACTTTTGAATCCGGTTTGATTACTGGTTTTGCCGTCGCTTTCGTTTCCGGCACGGACGTTTTAGCCGCTTTCGGCGTTGCGGTCGGTTGCTTCGTTGCAGCAGGTTTTGTTGTTGCGACCGGTGTTACAACTTCTGTTGGTGCTGCAGTTCCTGTTGGTGTTACAGCTTCCGTTGGTGTTGCCGATTCATTTGGTTTTAGGGTTTCAATGGGCTTAGCTGTTTCACTTGGCGTAGCTGACGGTGTTATCTCTGTTGTCTCGGTAGCGATGGCCTCAGTGTGTTCAACATCATCATTTGTTGCGGAAGCAGTGTTCTCTGGCTCTATAACCTGTGTCTCAACGCTACTACTTGCGACCTTGTTTGGGCTCTTCTGGTAATCCCCGCCCCAAAAGAAGGCAATAGCCAATACACCTATGATTAGTATCGCGGTTAACCATTTCTTCTTGTTCATTTCTCTAGTCCCACCTTAAATAATAAGCAAGGGTATACACGCTACCCTTGCTTATCTCTCTAAATAAAATTCTATTTGACGTCAGTCATATCATAAAGACGTGTCTGGCCATTAACGAGCCGATCATAGGAAACCAGTGCATACATCGCCTGATCCGTAGCCATAAGATCTACTTCTCCTGGTTGCGCGCCTCCATTGCCTACTCCACCCTGCTTCACGTGATAAAAGCCACCTTCAGGTGCAGCAAAACTAAGCAATGCGTCTACTGCGGAATGTCCATTTTTAATAAATCTGGAATCCTTATGCGGGTCAATACCAAGGCCAGTTAAAGCTACAATCACCTGAGCGATGCTTTCGGAATTTGTAGATTCCCAGCTTGCAAAACCACCGTCTGCAGTCTGTGTTTTGGATAACCAGGCAATCCCCCGGTCCACAGCAGCTGTTACTTTGGCGTTGGTTTTGTAATAAGGCGTTAAGCCTTGAATGACCATCCCCGTGATATCTGGATCAGCCGCTGTAGCATTACTGCCTAGTGCCCATCCACCGCCGCTGATCTCTCTGCCCAAAATATAATCAATGAGCAGCTCTCTAGTCGTCTGCGTCTTTACACCCTTAACCACTGGAATGTCGTAATGATTACTGTCCAGTGCAATGAGAGCAAACACAGGTCCATTAATACCTTGCTTAATTACAGTATCAAAATCCGCGAGCGGTTCCAGTAGGTTATAACCCGCCACTTTATCAATATTTTTGTTGATTGAAGTTAATGCCAAAATAACTCTATCATATTCCGTATATTTTACGCTATGCAGCTTCCCAGCTTTTTCTTTAAGAGTTGTTTCTACATTCGCGTAGTACTTAGTGTAATAACTATCTGGAACCTTCACGCCTGAACGTGCCAGCCCGAACACTGTCCAGTCCCCGCCAACCGAGGAGATAACCGGGTTTGTTACTGTTTTTTGCAAAAAGGCAGCTGTGTTCTGAATATAAGAACTAACTGCTTTATTCTGAATAGTCGGACTAACCACTTTGTTCCCACTCTTATAATCATGGGTTCTAGTAGCTACAACAGCCGCCATTTCTCTAGTTACAAGCTCTTTAGGTTTAAATTGATTATCATCACCTAACATCAAACCAGTCGCAACAACGGTCTCTACATCTGCTTTGGCCCATGCCGATACGGTGTTGATATCTTTAATCGCTGTTCCTGGCTTCGTCGCCGGGATGGCCAATGCTCTGACGATAATTGCTGCCATCTGCTCACGAGTAATCTTGTCATTTGGCTTAAATTCATTATTAAAGCCTGTGATTAGACCTGCCTTATGCGCAGCATTCACATATGGATAGAACCAATCGCCTAGAGCGACATCCTTATAGGTAATACCTTTATCACTCTTAATATCAAATTCAAATGCAGAAACGAGAATCTTAGTGAACTCCGCTCTTGTGATATAAGCTTTCGGATTCACCTGACCATTATTACCTTGGATATATCCTTTTACTGTAGCTGTTTCAATCGCTGAATAGGCCCAGGAAGAGATCTTATCAGCATCTGTATACAGTTGTTTAATATCATTCGTGTTCTGGGTAGGATCCTTAGGAGTCACTGTTGGAGAAGGACTCACATTTGGATCAACGCCGGCTTCCGGATTAGCTCCCCCACCAGGAGCAGGAGTAGCACCAGGCTTAGGCGTTGGGGTTGGAGTAGGGCTTGTAGTTGGTATCGGTGCATTTAGATCCACACCCAAATTCGTAGTATAACGCCACTGAATTCTGTCCCCGGAACTTAGGTCATATGAAGATGCTCCATAATTAGGATATTTCCCATTCACATTATACATCCATCCACTGCCGCTGCCATGGTCAAATTCCCCATCACCAGCTATGGATTCAACATATACACTTCCAAAGTCACTGTTCCAGGAATCTCTATAGTCGATACCGCGGCTATCCAGCACTCTTTTTAGTACAGACCACACTGTGTCACCAGATTGTAGCTCTACCTGTACAGATGGAACAACATATCCCTTATTAATCGTAAGCTTATCCACGGACAGGATTACATATGGTTTCGATGGAGTGGTTCCGCCACCATTGTTGCCGCCATTTCCTTCACCATTTCCGCTACCATTACCGTTACCACCGTCGCCACCAGGTGTTTGTACTGCACTGGAAGCATACGCAATGTAGTCAGTGAAGTGATTGGTTTTTACAATTAAGTCATTTCCACTATCATAGGCATACTCAGACTTACCGCTTGCAAAACCTAAGTCATCACTTGCAAATTTTTGAATGGCATGAGGGGTGCCATTTTGAATATAAGCAGCTTCTTTTCCTTTAAGGTCCTTAAAGGTTAACGTAATAAATTGACTAAATTCTACTCTTGCACTACCACCCATGGAAAATGCTTGAAGAATGTTATCAAGCTTCTTGTCCCCAGGAATAATCTGATTCACACTATCTTTTAGTGCAGATTCTGCACCGGTTAAAGCTGAAATCAGTTCAATCGCAGAGGCATCCCCACTTGTAACTTTTGCACCCTTAGGAATGACTACAGATACGTTACCTTTTATGGCCTCTATCTGAGGAAGGACGCTATTACTTGGTAAATTGACACTAACCTTTGATTGATTTTCTTCTGAAATAGCTACTGTGATTTCTTTGTTGCTATCTCCAGCGCTGATCGGAACGATATAATCATTAGCGTCATTTGGGATTTCAACTTTCGGGTTCTCCCCAGAAGGTAACGGAAGTTCTTTCGGACCCTCTGGTTGCCCAGGCCCCGGTTCTTCTGGTTGTTCCAGTTTCACATCATTCATATCAAAGAGACGGTTGCTATGATTGAGCAGACGATCATAGGACACAAGTGCATACGTACCTTGGTCCGTTGCCATATTGTCTACTTTGCCTGTGAGGATATGCTTAAATCCACCCTCAGGTGCAGCAAAGCTAAGTAATGCATCAATAAGCGAATTTCCACTTTTAACAAATCTAGCGTCAGTGTGCGGATCTACACCTACACCAGTTAAGGCTACAATTACCTGCGAGATACTCTCGCTGCTAGTGCTTCCCCAGCTTGTAAATCCGCCTTGATTGTTTTGGTTATCGGACAGCCATTGGATGGCCCGATCCACGGCAGCTTTTACATCATCACGGGTTGCATAATAAGGTGCAAGAGCTTGCATCGCCATCGCAGTCATATCGACATCGGCTTTGGTTACGCCTAATGCCCAGCCACCAGCTTCTGCTGTACCTTTTTTAACCTCTTTATCTAAAATGTACTGAACTAGTTTTTCTCTTGTGGTCTGTTCTGTAACTCCATCAACTACAGGGATCTCATAGTTATGGCTATCTAACGCGATCAGAGCAAAAATCGGACCATTATTGCCTTGCTTTTGGATATATTGATAATCAGCGAGTGCTTTTCTCAGATCATATCCCGCAACATTTGTGATATCTTTTCCGATAGAGGTAAGTCCTAGAATCGCTCTGGAATTCTCTGTGCTTTTATTGGCGTCGAGTTTTCCATCCTCTTTAATGATTGATGCTATTTTCGTAGCTACATTATTGTAATAGAGATCATAATAACCGTTAGGTACTGTATAGTTCGCCCGTGCCAGAGAAAGGATCGACCATTCTCCGCTGCCTGTTCCAAACGTTGGATTCTTTACAGTATTTAAAATATAAGCAAGGTTTTTATCTAACTGTTGTTTGACGGCAACTGTAGTTTCCAGTTTGTAAGTAACCTGATAAGTTACATTTGTTTTGTTTCCAGCTCCGTCAAGAGCCGTTACAGTAATTGCATTACTGCCTGAATTCAGAGTAGCTTTGTACTCCCCATTTGCAGGTGATAAAGTAACTCCATTCAGCTTCACTTCTGGAGTAATGTCACTATATACATTGTCTGTGACAGCTACTTTGAAGCTTATTTCTTTATTGGATACTTCCTGTTTATCTTGTATGCCACTTACTGTAATAACAGGGGGTTCAATGTCTAATGCATTATTAAGACCGACAAGCGCATGATCTACACTTATTTGAGAGCTTGCCATGTTTTCGAGCACGGAATAGGCTTCATAAACTGCCGATTGCACTACTGGTCTGTCCAAAATAGTTTCTTTATTAGGGGCACTATTAATCTCGGCGATTTCCGCAGTTAAAGCATCCTTATTGGCAAGTTGAACTGGGATTTCCCCCCAGCCGCCAAGATCAGAACCATAGCCATAAGTGGTGAACTGAGTTCGAATGATGTCACCGTCTTGAGGCTTATAATCGGTCATCCCAAACGGAGGAAACACATTATTTACTGCATACATCCAACCCGACATGGAGGTGTAGTCAAACTGACTTAACCAATCTGGGTCTGCTTTAGTGCCGACTGTATTCCCATCGGCTGAAATCATATCTAAAATATATTGTGGAATATTGACTTCACTTCTGCCACTATCTTTAACTTCTGATAAATAAAAACCACTATCTATATTTCCTAAATATCTATAATTCCCATCACCTAGCGCACGTGTTATTAAAGATGCGCCATTATCGCCTTCATAAATCGGAACTTTAATAGGTTCGTTAATATACCCTTGGCCTAAGGTGAATTTCTCTACGGATACAGATACATACCCTTTAAGGGTAGAGCTTGCTCCATCTGCTTGAGCCGGGATTACACTTGTAGAGAATGTCGTAATAAATACAGCTACAATAAGTAACCACGCTAAAAACTTATTTTTCTTCATTTTTCCATAACCCTTCCCTTCATACCTATGATAAAAAACAGAATAAACTTTCTCATAACCACAAAAAAACCACTCAACATAAACGTCAAGAGGTTAAGATAGTGAACCACAATAATAGCTGGCAAACACTATTCAAGCACCTCTCTATCGATCGTAGAGTTTGATGGTGTAACAGAAAAAGGCAGATATTCTGGCTCAAGTATCATCACCCTTGCTGCCTTCCCAGTTTCCCAGTGGCATTTTGCAAGGACTCCTCTTTCACAGCGGCGGGACCGCGCGGGATTCACACCCGCTTTCCATTTAACCAATCTATGATTGTACTTCCGCAACATTCATAGTTGGCACCTATTCCTAATTTTAAATTTTCATGCTTCATCATATCTAATATATATGTTTTTGTCATGTTATATTTCTTTTTTGTATAACGGGCAGCTAGAGATAATCCTATTTAATAACCAATTTCTACGAGTAGGGTTATTCAAATAATTTCTTTATCCAACTGTGGGGTAAATTAATTTAAATCACTAATTCTTATATGAATTTACCACAAATTAGTAAGGTACTCGCTAAGTGTATTCTATGTTAGGGTATATTCAGAAAGCGTTTACAAAATAAAACTGGAGGTGTTTGTGTTCATCTAACCACCAAGTACAGCGTCAAAGCCAGGTCCAAGCATCCTAAATTTATCTCACAAAGGAGAATTCAATGACTACGCGAATCCAGAAATCCTTCTTATCATTGACACTTGTCACCGCTCTTCTGCTCTCTCTGTTCTCATCCATGGCCGCAGCTGCAACTAAGGACGAGCAACAAGCTAAGGCAGCGCCAAAGAGTAAGATCCAATCCTATGTAGACGAAATGCAGCCCGGATGGAACCTTGGCAATACTTTAGATGCTACAGGTGAGGATGAAACCTCCTGGGGCAATCCACGTGTGACCCAAGATCTTATTAAAAAGATCGCCGCTCAAGGCTATAAAAGCATTCGGATTCCTGTGACCTGGGATACTCACATGGGTGCGGCACCAGACTATACCCTAGAAAAGGCCTACCTCGACCGCGTGGAAGAAGTTGTCGGCTGGGCACTGGACGCCAAGCTTTATGTCATGATTAATGTCCATCATGATTCCTGGCTATGGGTAAGCCATATGGAAGAAAAACACGATGAAACGCTGGCACGTTATAATGCAGCCTGGACTCAAATTGCCGATCGCTTCAAGGACAAATCCGATAAGCTGATGTTCGAGAGCATAAATGAACCTCGATTCACCGATGGTGGAAGCACAGACGAAGCAAAAATGGAGCAAATGCTTACTGAACTTAATAACTCTTTCTATCAAATCGTGCGCAAATCCGGTGGGAAAAACGACCTCCGCCCACTTGTATTACCTTCATTAGAGTCTTCACCTACGCAAACAAGAATGGATCATCTCTATAAGACGATTACGGCTCTGAACGATCCAAATATTATTGCGACCGTTCACTTCTATGGCTTCTGGCCTTTTAGTGTGAACATTGCCGGCTACACCACGTTTGAAAAAGATACAAAAAACGATATCACTCAAACTTTTGATAACGTTTACAATACATTTGTAGCTAAAGGCATCCCTGTCATCGTCGGTGAATTTGGTTTACTCGGGTTCGATAAAGACACGGGTGTGATTGAACAGGGCGAGAAGCTTAAATTCTTTGAGTATCTGACTTATTATTTGAAAGAAAAGAAAATGACTTCCATGCTCTGGGATAACGGGCAGCATTTCAACCGTAAAACTTATAAGTGGTCTGATCCTGAACTCCACAATGTATTAATGTCTGGTCTGAAGGAGCGTTCCTCCAGCACCGAAAGCGATTTGGTCTACCTAAAAAAAGGTGCACAAATCAAAGATACCAAGGTTAAGCTAAACCTGAACGGCAATAAGCTAACCACCATTAGTGCCAACGGAAAGTATCTGACCAAAGGTAAAGATTACACCTTAAATGGTGAGGAGCTCACCCTCAAAGCCAGCCAACTCAAAAAGCTCACAGCTTCCCAAAAATACGGTGAAAATGCCGTGCTGACTCTGAAATTCAACAAGGGTGTTGCGTGGAGACTTAAGGTCATTGTGTATGATACAGCTAAATTAAGCGATGCAAAAGGCACGACTGAATCCTTTGCCATTCCGACCACCTTTAATGGTAACCAGCTTGCCACAATGGAAGCTGTATATACCGCTGGTGGCAATGCAGGTCCGCAGGACTGGACTCCATTTAAGGAATTCGGCAATACCTTCTCACCTTCTTATAACACTAAAGAAATCAAGCTGCTTCCCGCGTTCTTTAAAGATGTTAAAGACGGCGAGGTTATCCTGAAGTTCCACTTCTGGAATGGGGATATTATCACCTACAAGATCACGAAGAGCGGAACAAACGTTGTAGGAAAGTCCTCTTAAGCATCGGTCCTGTTAACAACACAAATAGGGGTGTCCCTTCAGGGAACATCCCTATTTGTATTCTACCTATCACATATAAACCTCATCATACGAAATTATCATCAACCGATAAATTAAATATACGCCAAGATAGGCTCCGGTAATAAGAAACATTGGATTCAAAAATATCGCATGGATCGAGGTCATAAACACAGCACGATCTCTTAATATCTCGTAAATCGCCAAGGCGGAAATATTTCCAAAGATAATCGCACTTAAGACCGAAACAACATTAAAAACCATACGCCACTTTATCGATTTCCCCTGTAACATCAGCATAACAATGGGAACAAGAATACTACCAAGTACGATTAGAAATTTCATCCAGCTCACCTCGGTAAATTTTTAATCGTCCAATTCCACACTTTCGATTTGTCCATCTGCATTTACCGTCCACTCGATTTCAACGCCATTATTCAATCCGAGCTTGTCTTCATCTTCAATGACTATATGATCAGGAATCGTTAAGGTTTGCTCTTTACCGCCCTCTACTTGAACAGTAACCTGTTTACCCTTAACAGCAGTGATCCTTCCGTCATATTCAATCTGCTGCAAAACAATCTTTTGATTCGAATCTGTAATGGTGACCTGCTTGCCTCCGTCAGTTAGCAGCTCAACCTTTTTATGATAGTTATCTTTTAACGAAACCTCCTTGATAACTCTCTGAACGCTAACCCCCTCTGGAAGTTTCCCAGTATTTGAGCCGGGTGACGCAGATGTTAGGGGTTGTTCTGTTACGTTATTTGTAGGTACAGGTGTAGTTGCTTCTGCAGAAGGTGCTGCAGTTTCTACTTGAGCTGTTGGAGTAGGCACTTGAGTCTCATCCGCTGCTTTAGTGCAACCACTTAGCAATACCATACATGCACAAATACAACAAAGAATTGTAGCCCTGGTAAAACGTTGTGTTGTTCCTTTATTCGATATCATCTTTTACCCCCGCATTTTAATGTATTTTTTTCTCTATAGTGGACATAGTTTTACCTCTTATCTTCCTTTTATTCACCAGAATATGGCCATCTGAAAGCAACAGTTAGATAACAATTCATGAATATGTCAAAAAACCGCCCTGATTTAGATCAGTGGCGGTTTCCATGAAATAATGAGATAAATTAGATCCTATTAATTTACAATATGTGTGCCAGCCTGTTGGCTCATCGCAGCTTTCATATTTTCCGGATTGGTAATGATAACTCTACGTCCCTCTTTTTTCAAAAAGCTAAGACTTGCTTCAATTTTAGGCTGCATACTGCCAGCAGGAAAATGACCCTGCTCCGCATATACCAACATTTCTGCCGCTGTAACTTCTTCAAGAGCCTTCTGCTCAGGCGTACCGAAATTCACACATACCTGAGGAACTCCTGTTGTAATGATCAGCGATTCTGCATCGATCTGTTCGGCCAGCAGACTTGTAGCAAAGTCTTTGTCAATGACCGCATCGATACCTTCGTAGGTATTATTTTCGGTTTTGATCACAGGAATCCCGCCTCCGCCAACAGCGATTACCACATAACCCGTCTCAATGAGTGATTTAATGACGTCTTTTTCAACGATATCAATCGGCTTAGGTGATGGAACAACACGGCGGTAACCACGACCTGAATCCTCAATGATGACCCAATCTGGCTTGGCACGCTTCATCTCCTCTGCTTGCTCAAGCGTGAAGAAGGAGCCCACTGGTTTCGAGGGAGACTGAAAATTCGGATCATTTTTGCTAACCTCGACCTGAGTAATGACTGTGGCAACCTTTTTGTCTAATCTGCGATGAATGAATTCATTTGTTAAGGCCTGCTGAATTAAATAGCCTATGCCCCCTTGCGTGCCCGCCACGCAATTGACCAGCGGAGTAACATCCATTCCAGTGACTTCCGAAGCCACCTCGCTTCGTCTCAGCTCGAATCCAACCTGTGGACCGTTGCCGTGAGTAACCACCACATCGTTGCCTGCTTGCACCAGATCAGCGATATTGACAGCAATTTCACGTACTGCCTCAGATTGATCCTCTATAGAATCGCGGCCATTGTCTTTCACCAATGAATTACCGCCAATGGCTACAACTATAAATTTACTCATTCCATTCCTCCTGACGGATCAGTTGATCCTCATTTATTAGCGTTTAAGGGCCAGCTGAAATTGTTCCTTCGCGGAGTGAAAATCCGGATTGGCAGGATTATAGCTGATAGCAATATCTATTTCTTGAATGGCCATTTCATGATCACCAAGTAAACCAAGTGACTGTGCCTTATGATGATGATATAAAGGATTGCTCGGATCGTTAGCAATTGCGTTCTCAATCGCCTCAACTGCCTCTTGATGCCGGCCAAGTGATCTCAAGCTGTTCGCCTTATGAAACGAGAAATCATACCGTTCAGGCTGCTGTTCCAGAAGCTGATCCATAACTTTAACCGCTTCCTCATGCCTGCCCAACTCTCTTAAATAATTGGATTTATGATAGCGGAAGAAGCTTTCGCCAGGATCGCGTTCTATCGCTTTATCATACTCTGCTAACGCTTGCTCGGATCGCTTCATCATTCGGTAGGCATTTGCGGTATAGAAATAGAAATCAAGGTCATCCGGTTCGATAGTAAGTGCCTGTTGATAGGCTGCCAAAGCTTCCCCATATCTCCCGAGTTCCCCTAAGAAGTATCCTTTATAGTAATAGAAGTCTGAATTATTACTGTCCTCTTGCATTGCATGTTCCATAACCAAACTTGCTTTCCGGAAATCCTCTGCCCGAGCTAGCTCTTGAGCGCTTTGAATACTTGAATGAATCGGTAGCTTTTCTTTATTGAGAATACGGATGACCCTCTCCTGTCCCAGTTCTTCTGCATGCTGCAACGATGATTTGCCGTCACGATCCGGCAATTGAACATCCGCTCCAGCATCCACCAACAACTGAATAATATCGGAGTATAAACGGCCACCATTCCCGAGAATTACTGCCTCCAACAAGGCAGACCATCCCAGATTATTCATATGGTTAACTGCAACACCTGCTTCCAGGCATTTCTGAACAGTTCTTAGATACCCCTTCTCGCTGGAAGGAAGCAGTGTAGTTCCCCCAAAACGATTTACACTGGTTGTATCCGCACCTGCGGCAAGAGTTAAAGACAGAATCTCATGGAATCCATTGGCACCGGCACACAGGTAGGGTGATAACATAGTGATATCTCTTGCATTCACATCGCTGCCTGCTTCAATCAGCTTTTGAGCGAGAGGAATATGATTTTTTTGCGTTGCCGCCATCAGCGCAGTACGACCACCGGCATCCTTATGATGAACATCGGCACCACGAGCTAAAAGCTGTTCTACGGCAGCTAAATCCCCGCGATCCGCTGCTTGAATTAAATCTTCTGACAGAGTTTGATTAGTCATGGCTTTAGCTCTCCTATTTCTTTTTATCAATTATTTATTCGGATTGCAGCTTGTTCGCTGGGTCACGAAGGTCTGAAAAATGCTTATAAACAAATAATCCTGCAACCATCAAATAGGCGTATACGAACGGCATAAGTGAAGCTTGAGCAAATCCAACAGTCGGCGCGTGAATGATCCCAAATAAAGATAGGCCAGACGCGATTACAGCAAAGACAGCAGCCCGCAGTGGTTTATTCAGGATAGAGAAAATAGTGATGGAGCCCCAAATCAAGCTGCTAAGCGGTGCACCATTTCCTAAATGCATCAGCCCATTGTAATAAACCCCTTTACTTAATAAGAGATCAATCCCCACCTTAGAAGCCGAAGTTTCAGCCGCATTAAAAATGTTGTTCGCAAGCGTTAAAGCCCAGTTAGCAATCCATGGGAACAAGGTGATAAAGATAACGGGCACTTCATTTTTAGGTGTCTCTCGAACCACCTGATTCGCCGTAACGACCCCGACATAGACCAGAATCGGAACAATCGCCACAACAGGTATGATAGACAACAGCAGTGCCCCTATGCCAAAGAGACAAATAATTAACATGGAGAAACCAGAAGCTATGGTATAACCAAGTCCAGCCCCAATAGATTTCCAGCCTGCATGACCAATATACACAGTTACCGGGAACGGATTACCTGTAAAAGCACCAATACTTGAAGCAACCCCGTTCGTTAGCATAACGTTACGAGTGTTATAAGGATCTCCCGCAGCATGTGCGCTCTCAATATTTTCAAGGTCAAAAATATAATTCGCCAGTCCCAATGGAATTGCAGAAGCCAGGTATGGCAAGGCATGCGGAATCCCTTGAATTAAGCTGGTAATATGCACCTCAGGTGGATTAAACCCCAGTGTTGAAAGAGCCGTTGTGATCGCTTCTGGATTCTGCAAACCGAATATCCAAGCCAGCGCGGTTCCAGCAATCAGCAGCAGAAATCCTGTAGGAATTTTTTTGAATATCGGCGATTTGCCAAACCAGTTAATAAAGATGATCACAAGTACAACAAAGGCAACCACTGGTGTTTCAAAGGATTGCAGCATCGGGTTCATGGCCAGCAATAACAATCCAAGTCCAGACAAACAAGATAAAAGTACGGTTCTTGGAATAACCTTACGCAGCACATCTCCCAGAAATGAGCCGACAATAAGGATCAAAGCTTCGAACAGGCACCATACGAGACCAATTTGCAGCGCAAATGATGCATCATTGGTTTCTCTAAATACGGGAATTAACACTAGAAAAGTTACCGTAAAAATCGATGGAGCACTAGGTCCTGAAGGTAATGCGGTTATATCCGTTCGGCCTGTTTTTTTGGCTAGCTGATATCCAAACCAGCCATAAGCAATACTTGCGATAAAAATCGCGAGTCCAAACGCAGGAACGACTCTGCCGTAAACCATACCTTCCGGAAATCCTACTACAAAAATTAACAGTGAAATCATCGTAAGCAGATTGGTTAAATTGTTAGCAAGCAACCCGAAAAATGCAGCCCAATCTCCCTTTTTCCAGAACATCTTCATAAATACTTGATCCATAATAAATCTCCCCCTAGATCGTTAGCGCTTACATACCAATGGCTTATGAAGCCCTCAGGCCCTTGAATAGGCCTGAAGGGCGGGTGGTTCTATGAATGCATGCTCTGGCTAAAAGCGAGAATGGCTTGCTCGAAACACTCGATTGGAGGATGAGTGATTCCGGCTCCAATCATTCCGATACCTGGATCCTTATGGGCAATAGCCGTGTTGATCACTGGCATAATGCTGGTTTGACCCACTTTACGAATATCGATTCCAGTAGGAATTCCGCGGAAGTTCAACAAAGGAATCGTCACATTTGGATTCTCCGTTGTAGTGATTTCCTTCATTTTCACAGAATAGTTCATGGCATCATCTACGGTTCCCCCAACTAATGCTACAATCGCCGGCGCGGTTGCCATGGCGAAGCCACCTATACCATACGTTTCGGTAATCGCACTGTCACCGATATCGAGTCCCGAATCTTCCGGCTTATACCCTGCAAACATCGGTCCGACAACCTTTTGCGCAGGGCCGGTAAACCAGGTATTGCCTGGCATTCCACTGACACGAATACCGAATTCCACGCCATTGCGGGCCATCGTTGTTACGATGGTGCTATACTCGATGCCATGGGCAGCATCAAGCGCACATTTACAAAGAGCCATCCAGGTTGGTCCGGAGAAATAATCACTCATTGCCACAAAATCGAACACTTCGATTTTCTGCTCATTAGTAAAATCCGTTCTCAGGATAAGCGGCGTTAATGCCTGAATCAAAAGAGTCGTTCCAGCGTTGTTGCGGTTATGGCATTCATCTCCCATATGGAGCGCCTGTGATAACATGAGCCGCAGATCAATGCCGTTCTCAGAGAACTTCATCGCCTCACGCAGCATCGGTCCAAGCACATCTCTCATCCAGATCAAACGTGCAACGACCGTTTCATCGTTTGCACCCATCCGCAAGATTTTCGACAGTTGCTCACTAAGGTTCGTATAAGCGATGTTGCCATACGTTTTATTCTCTACAATGTGCATGAACATAGAGGCTGAGGTTACCCCTGCCATGGACCCCACACAATTATGCTCGTGACAAGGGGAGAACGTAATCTCACCTGATGCCGCTAGTTCGGCAGCTTCATCCAGATCCTTCGCCAGGCCCTCAAAGACCAAAGCGCCGGTAACTGCACCTTTCATGGGACCACTCATCTTATCCCAGGTAATCGGAGGCCCTGCATGTAATATCGTAGTCTTAGTCATCCCTGGTACGACATTGATCGCTTGATCAAAACCAACCAATACCGGTTGTGAATTCACGATTCGCTCTACAGCCAGCTTGTTGGCAGCCTCAATCTTTGCAACAATTCCCTCTTGCTCTAACGCATCCAGTGCGGCAATTAATTCGGGCTTACCTCCACCAGGTGGCTTCCATTCCAGATGGGTTACGTTGCCTTTTTGCTTCAGGATATCATCCTTGAACATTTCTAGGCCGACATTGATAACGTGAAGTTCACTCTTAAATAACTCATTGATTCTGTTCATGTTATACTCCCTTCTCTACAAAACCTCTGGCAAGAAGTCCTGCATTCGTATTACTGCTTGCATAGGTAACGCCCGCGGATACCAGCTTATCAAGCTGTTCTTGGACGGAAGGTGTATCCAGATCGGTTCCAAGTACATAGCCGACAATCTCCAAATGTCTGCCTTCTTGTTCCGCTGCTTGCTTAGCCTCAATAATTGCAGGTACCATAACACCTACTGGATCCTCATGCGATCCATAGCCTAATACAAAATCCATAATGATCACGCCCACCGCCGGGTCCTTTGCTTCCTGCTTGAATCTGGCAATCCGTGAAGAAGGATCAATCATCGGATGTGGTTTGCCGTTAGTGAACCCATCATCCCCAAAATCAATAAACGTATGTCCTTGGCTGATATGGATATCACCCAGCTGATATTCCGGATCTTTTGGAATGTTGCTATAGACATCGTCGTATTTCTCCATCGCTAGATACATTGCTTCATCACATAAAGTACCGCCGCAGAATAACCCGCGAATATACTTCTGTTCTGGCTTCAGCTTGACCTTAATCTCTTCAATCAGTGGAAGGTTTAGCGGATGCTTGTCAATTTGACTCTCATCAATGCCGGATAGAATTACCGCCTTCAGCGCGGCCTCTTTGGTTGTTTTGGCAAAATGTCCACCTGCTTCCAGAACAGCTTCCTCCGTTCCTCCGATAAAGCAGACCACGACAGGCTTATGCATATTTTTGATTTCATTCAGCACTTTTTGTTCCACACTTTTGGCGGGTGGCTTGGAAATCAACACAATGACCTTAGTGGCTTCGTCTTCGTTAAGCGCTTTCATCGCATCAAGCATCATTACTCCGCCGACACGTTCACTTAGGTCTCTGCCGCCTGTGCCAATCAACTGTGAGATGCCTCCGCCAAAATCGTGAATCCGCACGGTGATTTCCTGACTTCCTGTGCCAGATGCACCCACGATGCCGATATTGCCTTTACGAACCTTATTAGCAAAACATAAGGCCATATTTCCAATGATCGCGGTTCCGCAATCCGGCCCCATCATCAGCAATCCACGCTCATGTGCTATTTTTTTTAATTCAATTTCGTCTTCTACGCTTACGTTGTCACTGAACATCATGACATGGAGATTATTCTCCAGCGCTTTTCTTGCTTCTCTGGCTGCAAACGCTCCGTTGACTGAAATCACTGCAAGATTAGCTGCTGTCATATTCTTCACTGCCGACTCAATTGTTGGATATTTAAGCTCTGTACCGCCAACTGCACTGTCTTTTTTAATAAACAGCTCTTCGATTGCTTCAAAGGCAACTTCAGCCAGCTCAGGGGATGCTGCTTTGATTACGATCATCAGGTCACTATTCTTAGCTTCCTCTAGCTCAGGGGTTATCAGCCCTACATTCGCTAATACCTCTTTATTCATTTGAGTAGCCATTGCGATAAAAGCTTGTTCGACACCCTCTATTTGATTCGCTTTGGTCGACAACGACATGAGCGAGACGGAATCAAAGTATGTGTTTCTTTTAATTACTATTTTAGTCGACATATCTTACCTCCAACGTTGTTCTAGATTAAGATTCAAACCGCTAATGATCCCCAAGGCAATATCTGTTCCGGAAGAAGAACCTATATCCAGCACTGCCGATAAGCCAAGAAGCATAGTTTCCTTACTCTCATACATGAGCGAATGCAGCAACTGACCCATTGACTCTCTCACCTGACCCCAAGCCGATTTTTTCAAAGCCATATAGCTTATTTCATTCGTTAATTCAGCTGCTTCGATCACGACTTCCCTGCACCACGGCTGATATTTACTAATAGGACTCCGAGGCAGATGGATCACAGCAAACAATCCAACTAAAAAATCATCTCCCGACGGAGTCAGCCCTGGGCCTAATCCCATTAGTCGAATTGCATAATGAGCAGCATCTTCCATGCTGTCATTCGCCAAGGCATTGAGAAGACCTGAAGATCGTTCTTCCAGCAGCCGCATCGTTTCTCTCTCAAAGCTGCTAGAACCCGCAAACTGCTTCATACCGCCTGGTTTTCCATAGCTATTGATATAAGCCCTTGCCGCAGCCAAATTATCTCTTAGCGTCTTTAGTTCTATTGGAAAAATAGATAAAGAGCTCTGCCAAACTGTCAGTTCCTTGATCGATATTGAAAGCTTAGTGCCAATATATAATTGATCATTCTCCGCAAAAACTTCTTCTCCCACAACCAGTCCAAGATCCGAAAAACTACTAACCTCTGTGATCAAAGTATTAGGCGCATTATCTATCCTACTGCTCGCAATGGTATATAATTCATCAGTTGTCTTGCACCTTACATTTATCGTCCGCTCAAATATGCTGTGTACATTTCCGAAAAATCTTGATTCTCGAATCCGATGAAAGAACGCGCTATCACTGGATATCCCAGCTTTTAAATAAGAGGTACACTTGCTCTGAGAATGCTCCGTTTGATCGCCCCCTTGAGAAGGAAGTAGATAATGGTTTGGTCACTTACTGTCAGGTTATCCTATATAGAAAGCGTTCTCATAAAAAAACCTTAACGGTTGATGATGAATGATAGAAGATGTTACACTCAGTTCATAAAATTCCAAGAATGATGAAGATTGAGCTGCTTTCTGTGTGAAAAAGGATATTTTTGTGAAATATATCACAGTTTAACGGATAAACGTTACCTGACACCCTTATTGTAGTCCTCCGCACACTGGGGGTCATCATACAAGAACACTAAAAACAACAAGTAATCACTATGCACATTGCACAATGGGTGAAGATAAGGGGTGTGAATTGATGCTAACGATAAAAGATATCTTACAAATCAAATCCATCGAAGGCATAAAGATCGTTGCGGGGCATTCTGGCCTAAACAATCAAATCTCCGTAGTTAATATCATCGAGAATCCGGACGTATTTGACTGGCTGACCTCGAACGAGCTGCTTTTATCCACCGGATATATCTTCAAAGACAGCACGGAGCTGCAGAACAAATTCATTCATGAGCTGGTGGAGAATAACTGTGCAGGACTCTGCATCAAAATGAAGCGATATTTCGATGCTATCCCGCAGAATATGATCGAGCTTGCTGATAAGCATGGACTCCCGCTACTGGAGCTCCCTTTTGAATACACCTTGTCCAGAGTCATTGCGATCATTAACGAAAAGACCAACGCGGATTACGATGCAGTGAACCGACGTTCGCTCGACCTTCATAATGCGCTGTTCAAAATCGCACTCGAAGGAGGCGGTATTGAGCAAATATCGGCGGAATTGTCCGACACGATCCATAACCCTGTTCTTATATTAGATAGAGACTGGAACCTACTCTGCTATACGGATCATAAGGATAACCCATCTCCACTTCAGGAATTCCTGCCACTGGTGAAGAACAGGCCTGTTTTTCCACCAGAGTTCACGGTAGCTTTCCCAAAGTATATTACTGAAATCAAAAAATCCATCAAACGCACCTACTATTCTCAAGGACAGCCGTACAAGTGCTGCATTATGCCGGTTTCTGTATCCAGTAACGCTTACGCGTATATCGTCGTTCTGCAAACGGTACGCAAGCTGGTTGAATTTGACTACACCGCGTTAGAGCATGTATCCACGATGCTTGCACTGGACCGGATCAAAGCCAAGGAAATCGAAGAGGTAAAGCATAAAATTAGGCAGGACTTCTTCGACGACTTATTAGCTGGCAATATTACTTCAACAGAAACACTGCATTCCCTATCTGCTATGCATGGGCTTAAAGTTAACTATGCGTATTACTGTACAGTTATCCATATTGAAGCTACACAGCTGGAAAACTACACGGACATGGTTTATAGAAAATACGAAATGGAGCATATGGTCAAAAAATGTGTCAATTTGATCTATGGCTTGTCCAGTAATGCAGGTGGAGAGCTAATCTGTTACTATCGCAATCAGCAAATCATCATCTTGATCGGAAAAAATGAAAATAAACCGCCAATTTCCGTAAGCGATACGAAAGCCTTTGCTCAAGAGGTGCTGCAGTTGCTGGCTCAGGAAATGACTAAAAATCATTTTCTCATCGGCATTGGCAGTCAGTATAAGACACTTGCTTATCTCCATCGAAGCTTCTTCGAGGCCCAGGAAGCTATGCGGCTCATGCAGCGGTTTAATAAAGACAGCCGGAGCATTGCTCACTTCGAGGATTATTCTGTCTATCATTTTTTGGATTCCAATATTAAGCCTACGGAAATGGAGACATTCTTTAACAAAGTTCTGGGAGGCATCCATGAACATGACCAGACGATGAACACGAGATTCATGTCTACCTTGGAGTATTATTTTATGTACAATCAGAATGTAACCGAAGCCGCCAAAGCGATGTTTATTCACCGCAACACCTTTATTTACCGGATTGATAAAATCAAAGATTTGCTAAATATAGATCTGAAAAACTCAGATGAGCTATTCGAGATTCAACTGGCACTTAACCTCTATCGATTGCTGCAAAGGGGTTAAAATAACGAAGGGTATTCCCGGCAACCATTACTCTAGTTGCACTGGAATACCCTTTTTTCATAACGTCATAGCCCGTCCATATCTTGCTAAATATTCTTCCTTCTCCTTATAATCCGGCATTAGGCTTCCAACCCGTCGCCAAAAGGAACGATCATGGTTCATATGCAGCAAATGACATAACTCATGGATGATCACATAATCGATAACCTCCACGGGAGCCATGGCCAGACGATAGTTAAAGGTTAGCTTTTTATCGGAGCTGCAGCTTCCCCATTTGGTCCTGGACTCTACAATCTCGATACTCTTAGGTTTTACTCTAAGCTGCGTCTGGTACCTAGTGATCCGCTCTCCTATAAGCTTCTTGCAGCTAGAGAAATAGAACTTTTTCAGCTTTAACTGAAGTTGTTCTTCACTTAGCTCCGCTGTCTCTATAAGCTCATGCAGAGAATAATATTTGCCTAGATACAGGAACTTTCCTTCATCTTCGTACGCTCTGATCATCTTTGGCGTTTCACGAGCCGCTTCGAGACTTTGCAGCTTCTCCACAATCATTTTTCCATTACGCTCAACCACACTTTTAATCGTCTCTTCAGATGTTTTCTTAGGTACCTTGAGTGTTATGCGCCCTGACGAATCTATATGAATGGAGATTTTTTTCCCGTTTCCATATTGAACATTAAACTCGATCACCTGATTGTCGTAATCAATCTTCATACCCACCATCGTTTCTATAAGATTATTCGCAATAAAAAAGAAGAACGCACCTAGGCGTTCTCCTATTTTAACACGATTCCTCAATACACCGGATACCCCGCTACAAACATTGCCAAGTACAGTATACTACCCACAACAGATATAACAGTGAGTGCAACATCCTTCGGCTTTTCATTAGTGAGCGCAACGGCAGCAAAAGCTAGCGGAAATGCAACAAGCAAATAACGCGGGGCTGACAGCAGCCAGGTAGCTCCCACTACGAAAGCAAAATACACGATAAAATAAGCAGTGTAGGATGGCCGTAGTTTTCTTGCTCCCATAAACATGATAATTAGTGCTGAGAATATAGCGATTAAATTAGGCAGCCACATGCCGAGAAAAGAACGGCTATCTCCACTTTTAAAGGTGCCCACCGCATATTCCATCTGATATCTTACGGTATCGAAAAAGAGATAGAACTTCTGTGACCAATGCTCCCTCTGGTAAATACTGAACTGAAAAGCATTTCCCGTAACATAGTAGTTGATGTAAAGATAAGCCAGCAAACCCATCGATATGATAGCAAGACAGCCAATGGCGGTGGTCAGTTTATGTATAAACGCTTTTTTCTCTAGTAATTTATAATTCCCGATAAGTTCTCGTGCAAATTCAATCGCAACCGGTACAATCAACAGTACCCCTGGAGAACGCGTATACGCTGCAAGTGCACCGCATAAACATCCGATGAGCCATTCTTTTTTTCTCACAAAATATAAACACAACAGCGATAAGGCCAGAAATAAAGATTCGGTCATTGGGATGAAGAAAAAGAACGCAGCCGGAAATATAAAAATATACTTTACTACTCGCATAGCACTCTTTCGATGCATGTCTAGTGCGGCAAGCTCATAGGCGACCAAGGCAGCGACAAGCGAGCAAATATTAGAAACGATGAATCCAGCGACGAGATAATTCCCTACGAATACCTGAACTACTTTAATTAGATTTGGAAAAAAAGGGAAAAATACAATATGGTATTTCGGATCTCCCTCCGTCACATACCAATTCTCCGCGATGCCCAAATAATGTGAAGCGTCGATTCCTGATATATGCCAGGTCTCAGCTATTTTGCTAAACAAACCACCGGAATAGCCATTCTGTATGATCAAAAATATATACCCGATAATCATAAGCAAGACCCGACTAGCCACTACCCAGCCGATAATATATAGCCAAGCCTGCTTTCTGTCCCGTGTTTTATTTTCCAGAGTTACTTCAGGTGCTGGATTTGTCAGAACAAAATCTGTCAAAACAGGTATAATGCGGAGTCCCAATAATACAAAAAGTACGAAACAGGCCACGGAAGCAAGGGTACCCATCATAGACCAACTAGTGGTCGAGTTTACCCAGAAAATAGCCGTCACCATCATAATGAACATGAAGATGAAGGAAATGATTTTGTCGTGCTTTTTCATTTGAACCTCCAAAGATAAATTCTTACAATAATCTAGTTAAAAAAGGAAAATATTACGCATAGAAATATAATAGTCTCTGGAAATTTTTTTGTAAATCATATATTGTCTTTGAAATAACAAAGCCACAAGGGCCATCAATTCACACAAATAAAAAAACAGCCTGAACCCTGTAAAAAATGGGTTCCAAGCTGTTCTGTTGTCATCCCTACTTCTCTTCATGGCTGAAATAAAAATTCAGCGGCAATTCATCATCACTTTCCAGACTGTTCGTCATCTTATAGGTGATGAGCATTTTATTCTCACCCTTGCCGTATGACCATGATTCTTCAATACTTCCTACCAGTGGCTTTAACGGAAGAGTCATCCTGTCAATCGTTTGGACTGATTTCTCGACTTTGTCAGTCTCTTCATCTTCCACAGGTTCGTAATGATCCAGAAAAGCACGCACCAGTTCTCTTGCATTTTGAAAGCCACTTTCCGATCTAGGGAAAACGGTTCCTATCCGGTAACCTATGATTTTATTAGTATTAACATCTACCACAACCTGTTGTATAAACTCCATTTGATTGACGGTTAGGATATCATCTTGCAGGATTGTACCCAAAGTTGTATCGTATTCACCCACGGCATCCGTAATTTTTAAAGCAGCAAGCCCTTCTTCGCGCGGCTGCATGAACACAGCCCTATGCTTCTCCACATGTGTGAAAAGCTCAGCATACTTAGGTTTATCCTTGCTGCATGCAGTAGATAACAGCGAAAGAACGACTATTCCACAAATGAGAATGAAGTATGATTTTCTCAAACGGATACACCTCCTTACCTGACGAAATCAATAGATGACAAATCTCAGGAAAAACACTTATTAACTATACCTTTTTAGAAACAATATCTTCAAAATGTTTTACAAGATACCGGTAACTTCAAAATGTTGAATGTTACCGTTTACATTTATATCATAAACCACTCCGCAAGCCCAAGCGAGCCCCCCTCCTACAAGAAATACCCTATTACTACCTAATGCATTATACCCTGTATATTTTGTACCCATAACTGGTGAACTGACACTTGTAACTATTTCATGCCTGAATGGAAAATCATTCGCTTCAGATGCAGCGGTATATCCTGGATAGGTCAGCAGAGTACCCAAAGTAACCCAGGTAGCTGTAAAATTATTAATATTGAACCCGTTGTTTGCATAAGCCGTAACCTCTTGCCGCAAGGGGCGAATATAAGTAACGTTGTTATACGCATCTGCATGTGCAGTAAATATACTAACAGAACTCAATCCGTAACCGACTGTTCCCGGTGTTCCTGTTGGCTTGCCGGCCTCAATTATCTTATTTATTATGTTAGCTTGTGAGATTGGTAATATCGTATTGACACTTATATCGCCGTCATCCAATTCATTCCAAATACGAATGGCTTCGCCATTTATTTCACCACTCCGCATTGTTGCAATGTTTTGAGTAGCAGGTACAAACTGTATAGCACTATCCTCATTGACAGCTGCACCTTGCTCACGCAACCAGTTAATTGTTATTTCAGGAACCTCATCAATGCTCATGATCGCTGTTTCATTAACTGATATACCAGCAACAATAGCCTTAAAGTCTGTCTCATTTTGATTGACGTTCATTGCATCAGCATTTATTGGAATGAAAATAAGCATAGCAACAACCATAATTGAAATTATTCTCTTTTTCAATGTAACTCTCCTCTACTCTTTTTAAAAGCATTTAGTTTGGTCGACCAACCTACCAAACCTTACCATACATGTGAATAAAAAACACCGATCTTTGTTATGTATATTGAAAAAGGGAGTAAAGACCTAAGGTCTCTATCATAATTCGATTGTAAGCGAGAAAAAACGTCATAATAATGAATTTTTTGTAGAAAATGAGCAAAAAAAGTCCGAGCGTATATGCCCGGACTTAGCTTTTGTATAGTAAATATGAGTTAGCAGATCATTATCATTCAAACGGATAAATCCAGAAATGTTCTGTTCCAAAACGAGCTTGGATCTCTTTATCATTTAAAGGTTTGCTGCCCAACAGCTCAGCAGCTTGGAATTGGGAACGATGCGCCTGAATGGACGCCATCTTGTGCTCGAGGAAATCTCTCACATCCTTGATAACCTTTGGCTCCCCAATCTCTACAATATTATTAGCAAAAGCTATACAGTGAACAGGAGGTCTTTCTTCCTTTGGAAGTCTTGCAACGGTTCGGATCACTGCGGCTCCAGTAGCATCGTGATCAGGATGAACGCTGTACCCTGGATAGAAAGTGATGATCAACGAAGGTTTAAGCTCTTTCAAGAGCGCATCAATCTGCCCATCGAGCAAGACTTGATCTTCGAATTCTATCGTCTTGTCGTGAAAACCAAGCATTCTTAAATCCTGTATGCCAATAGCTTCGCAGGATTCCTCCAGCTCCTTCTTACGTATTTCTGGGAGGGTTACCCGATTTGCGAAGGGCGGGATGCCCATATTGCGGCCCATTTCTCCTAGCGTTAGGCATGCGTAGGTAACTTGGGTCCCATTTTGTATATGTTTGGCAAGGGTACCTGATATACCGAAGGCCTCATCATCCGGATGTGGCAAAATAACAAGAATATGTTTTTCCACAGAACTCTTCATCTCCTCTTCCATTAGAACGGCTCTCGGCTTAATTGTAACGATACGATCAGTTTGCCTTGAGCATCATGTCCAGCCATAATCAATCTGCCTGTCTCACTCTCTTCATAGTGAGTTAGCCCTTCCGAGTAAACCCAGCCCTGCGACATTTTTAAGCCGACCCGATAAGGACCGTTGCCGGAAATCGAACCATGGGAATATCGAATAACAGCATTAGTAATAAAAGTAGCGGCTGGATGCTTCGAACTATCTAAATGGGCAGCGTAGGCTCCCGTTGTCATCTCAAGATGGATATATAGATCCTGATCTTTAAGCAGGTCGATCCTATCTTGTACTTCCGATTGATTGATTAGCTGCAATGTTGCGCCTCCGTCTCTGACTGAATATATACATACAAAAAATAAGATCCATACCTTATAGAAGGACGGATCTGTTATATGATAAGCGGGTCCGTATTTCTCATCAAAGTATAACGTGCAATGCTATGTAATTCAATGGATAGAGCGATCCCCTCCAAGTGTAACAGTAATGGACTGGCTTTTTACTGTTCACCTGAAGGGGATAATATCACTGAGAGGTTATGCTGTTTATATTAGATCACAAACTGATCTAACATCTTTATGATGACTTCACGCTTTACAGGCTTGCTGATATACTCGTCCATTCCGGCAGCTAGACAATTTTCACGGTCACCCTTCAAAGCATTAGCCGTGACCGCGATGATGGGCGGACATTTCTCTTGATGCTCATCTCTTAACATCTTCATAGCCCCTATACCGTTCATAATGGGCATGTGAAGATCCAATAAAATAAGATCAAAGGGTTCTTTCCGTGCTGCTTCAACCGCATCTATGCCGTTTGTGACGGCGATAACGCTGTGACCCATTTTTTCGAGTATTTTGGTCAGCACTAGCGCATTGATAGAGTTGTCTTCAGCAAGTAAAATTCTTGCCTCACGTGCGGTATGAAGCTTGTTAATGTTAGCCTCTTGGCTAGGAATTACCACTGATTTCTTGGGCCTGATTGTGAAGGTAACCGAAGTACCGCTCTTGCCGTCACTCTCCGCATAGATCTCGCCACCCATCATTTCGACAATTCTGCGGCTGATGGCAAGGCCAAGACCCGTGCCTTCGTGTCTCCGCATCATAAAGCTATCCACCTGCTCAAACGGTTCAAAAATATCAGTAAGTCGATCAGGATCAATTCCAATGCCAGTATCGGTTACCGTAAAGGCCAGCAGGAAGGGTTCTTCCTTTACAAGCCTCACTTTTACCGATATGCTGCCCGCGGGTGTGAATTTCACAGCATTCCCTAGCAGGTTCAAGAACACCTGCTTCAAGCGTTCCTCGTCACCGTATATAAAGTCAGGAACATCATGATTTATGATGCTGGTGAGCTCCAGATGTTTTTGTTCAGCTTTTATTGCGATAACAGAAAAGCTGTCCTTGAGGCAAGTTCGCAGATCGAATGTATCCTCTTGTAGCTCGCTTCGGCCTGCCTCAATTTTTGAAAGATCAAGGATATCATTAATTATATTGAGCAGGATTCCTCCGCTTTTGCGAATGATTTCTACATATTCACGTTGTTCTTCATTAAGCTCTGTTTCAAGCAAAATATCAGTCATGCCGATCACCCCATTCATGGGAGTGCGAATTTCATGACTCATCATAGCCAGGAACTCACTTTTAGCTCTATTCGTGGACTCTGCGGCTTCCTTAGCTAGCGACAATTGCCTTTGCTCGGAAATGTCCTTGCATATAAGATAAAATCCGATATTATGATTGTTCACATAAATAGGTGCAATACTGGTGAGCACTTCAACGACTTCGCTGTCCTTAGTAACAAGCTTATTGATATACTGCTCAACCGTATTATCGTAAAGGGCTCTTTCCAGAATGCGCTGGACATTCTCTTCTCCAATCAGACTCGCAAGCTTCATCCCGATCAACTCGGACTCGATGGCATAGCCCGTTATCTTTTCCGCCATACTATTGGTGTTAATGATTCGACCGTCAAGGTCAAAAGAAATGACGGCGTCATGGTTATATTTTTTAAGCGACGTATACCGTTCAACAGACTCCTGAAGGCGTTGCTCGGATTCCTTTTGCTTTGTAATGTTAACGATTTGGCAAATGAAATATGCTGGCTGGTTCGACTCGTCGCTGAAAAGGTGGAGCGTGAGCTGTCCCCAAATATAATCTCCATTTTTTGTGATAAACTGCTTTTCCATCTGCACTTCTGTTTCCTCACCCAAAACTGCTTTTAAATCATGAAGGTTGCCGAAATCCTCGGGGTGAGAAAGGTCTTCTAACCGCATACCCTCAAACTCTTCAGTGGAATAACCAAAAGTCTGCTCAAAGGCCGGGTTTACGGTCAGAATCAAACCATTTGGCGATAAAAGGGCGATCCCAAAGGAGGCGTGATTAATCACCTGTTGGTTGAATTGTTCCTGATTTAGATTTACGCGATGCATAGCGACCTCCATGGATGATGTAATTTTTGCGTGAAAAAATAGACCTTCTATTTAGAAGGTCCTATTTATAGCTTATAGTCTAATTTACCCACTTTGTTATTAATTGAATCCGTTAATTTAACGGGATCGAATAGAACACTCTGGATCCTTTATTGTTCGTATACCAAATGATTTTGTCTCCATTAATAATAGGACTGCACTCTGATAAGGCAAAATGCTTGATCGTTTGGATGTCGCTAGTAGCTTTTCCCGCTCCATCTATAAGAACATATTTCAGATCACCCGGATGATTCTCTTTATCAAACTCCTGCCACAGCACCATCATTTTATCGTCTGTGATTTTTACTAGCTTAGGGATGGACGCGATCAGGTTCGTGCCTACATATTTAGCCAAGGTAATGTGATTCACCGAAGTACTGCTCAGGTTGGACTTGGGCAACACACTAAGTATGACATCCCTTTGGTCTGTTTCCAAACCCTCCATCTCATAAGATGTATACTCTTTGACTAGGGAATGATCTACCGAATTCATAGCGACTATATAGTTCGCCGGAGACATCTCAAATCCGCCTATAGAAACCCCCGTCGCGTTCGCTCCGATTTTGCCGGGAATATTAAATAAATCCACTTCGTTATAACTGGCTCCGTCTCCTTTATTCAGAACAATCGAACGGGGATAAGCGTCGCCATGATCGACTAGAACATGCGCAGTACCATCAAACAATACATATTGGTCAAAAGAGTGACTGACATGATTCTTCTGGAATCTTCCCAGATCATTGGTCACGGTCATGGTTTTAGTATTTACAATAATGGTAAGCTGGGATTGATGATTTAATTTATCTTCTGTCGTGTATCGTGTACGTGAAGTGTGAAATACAAGCGTATCTCCAGCTTCAGCCATCCTGCCGGAGCCTGAATCAAAAGGGCTAACGGTATAGCTCTCCCCACCCTTTATGGAGACACTGTCTACTCTATTGAAGCTTTTATCATAACGGACAATACGAATGACTTCCTTGCTATCATTCTCTTCGCGGTTCTCTTGGCCAAAAGCAATATAGTTATACTTCTCCCCACTAAAGAATCCACCAAACACCGGAAGCTCAAAAGGAATGCTCTTATTGCCTGTTAGTTCGTACTTCTCATTGTACGTTTCAATCGTAAACTCTTTGTTCGCCTCAATGACACTTACAGTCCCATCCTTATTATTCACAAGATAAGAAGAGGCCGTACTTTTCCATCTAGGAAAATAAGAAGATTCCCCGTTACTCTCAGCTACAGCCGCCGTCTTTACCCGGTAAGCATGATCTGGGATTTTGGAAAATAACGATATGCGGTCAGACTGAACGTCAAATTCAATATCGAACGGGATTTTACCCGCCAAATCTCTCAACTGAAAATAATTGTTATCATCAATATTGTACGCCGTAATAGACTGTAACTGTCCGTTGACTAGCACCTTAGAGCTTGAAAGCGTAGCAGCATAATTTTTATTGCGGCTATAATAGTTACTTGTTGTTTTCTTTTCGGGCGTATAAGCTTGTCCAGTTATGATCTCAATCGCATTGTTCGCTTTATTCCAAGTGATATCAAACTGGCTGCTCGTTCCCGAGAAATACTCTGCCAAATCGCGTAGTCTGAAATAATTGTTATTCGATATGTTGAACCCATTCAGGTTCCGCTGTTCTCCATCAAAATATGTACTGCTCTCGGTTACCTTAGCCTTCACCGTATTGCTCGCAAAGGTTGTAGTGCCGAGTGCTGGTGTAACCAGTAATAACATCAGCAATATACTAAAAATCCTCTTCATCCGTCTTTCCTCCATTTAAACATAATTACAATGGCATGCTTTTGGTAATCACAGTATCCATCTATTAATCTTATCGGTAATCGCGCTTAACTTAATTATGAAAACGGGGCATGGTATATAATGGACATAAATTCAAAATACTGGAGGCGTATATGAGTAGAACAAATTATGGTTACTTACTGATCATTCTAGCCTTAATCCTACTGTTGACAGCTTGTGGACCAGGTCCAAAGTCTGGAAAACGATACGAAAAAGATATTCTGAACACACTCTCCCCAAGATACAACCTACAATTCAAAGTAGTAGAACGGACGGGCGTAACCAACAAAGACGGTTATGAGAAACTAATCTTATCTCCCATTAATGATCCCAACATTGAATTTTTTGCCAGTTCCATTTATGCGAAATCATACTATTCAATTTTTCGTTCGGAACAACATCAGGAAAGTTATCTAGACGGTCTTTTCTTTGCTTATGCCCCTTCATTGTACGCCAGATATTTAAATTTCAAGTTCCCTTCTGACTATTTCAGTGAAACGCTGAAGTATGGGGAGATTTACAAATCTACATACGAGAGGGATGGAACCGCACCATATATCATCGATGGAGTTACCGAAAAAGATTTCATTCCGTTATCCAAGGACTTTTATGAGATTATAAAGGGATTCTATCCGCACAGACCACCTTCTCCGAATTTAGGCAATCAGCTCGGTTCCACCATAGAACTTCCATACAGATTTGAAGGCAGTACAAAGCTGCAATTGATCCGCCACAATTTCGCTTCTGCTGAACCATACGACTCTTATGAAATCTATAGGCAATTTGTTAGCAGTTATGAACAGATGAAAGAAGGGAATGAGTGATGAGAGGCTCTTATAAAATCTCCATTCTGATGATCATTTGCTGTATTCTGTTGACAGGGTGCTTCTCGGGGAGTCACAAGTCAGGAAAAAAATATGTGAAAAATGCTCTAGTATATATGAAGGCATACTATTTTATTGATTTTGAATATTCAAGAGTCATAGGAAAAAATGACGATGGCTCCGACATTTTGGAGCTCTACCCTAAGCTCAATCCAGACATCAAATTTAACTACCAACAGTACATTATCCAGTATCCTTTTCACAAAACTGATAAATATAACGTTTCTAAGAATTACGAGGAAGTACTCTGGATTAAAAAATATGCAGATGTCTATCAAAGGATTCTGGGTAAACCCGTGAATACCGATGCTATTTGGGAAGCTTATCAGAAAACAGATTTCACCCAAACTAGCTTTCTCGAGTTCCTGAGAACCACCGATTATGTGATTTCAATTCCACCAAATTCAATCCCAGAGTTCTCCCAAAAGATTTATGCAATGTCTCAAGCGATTGCTGAATTTCCAGAGATCAGCCGCGTGGGAGGAAGGCGCATTGATGAACTGCCTTACCAGTTTGAGAATCAAAAGGATCTCTCACGCGCTTACTTTTTATCGAATGATTTCAGTTTTAATGAAGAAACGACCCTTCAGCAGCTCACTCAGCATTATCAATATATGAAGGACACCGGGGAATTGAAATAATTTATATTCCTCAGATAGCACTCTCAAAAAAAGCCGGCCAAACTCAGGACAATACACCTGAAATTTAGTCGGCTGAATATTAAACTAAGTTTGTTTTAGAAGCAGGAAGCTTTTTTAATGTAATCTTTCATCAAACATGAGTTGGATTTGAATACCAAAGGGATCTTCAATGATACCGTAGGCTTTGCTAAACACATTGCTGGATAAAGGAGCAATAATTTTCACGCGCTCGTCTGTGATTAAGCTTTTATAAAAACCTTCAATCCCCTCTAAGTCAGCACTTTGAATACATAATGAGGTGTTATTGCCCACTGTATATTTCTCATTCGTATTCATTGTATCTTCTGCTATCATTATTTTTGTTTTTCCGATTAACAGGACAGAGTGAGTAATATAATCCTTATTTTCATCCGTAAGCTGTATGGAGCTGTCACGCTCTGCTAGTTGTTGATAGGTGACACGTAGCAATTCCTCTGCGTTAAAATGTTCTTTGTAAAATTCTATAGCTTCCTTAGCTCTTCCATTCATCGATAAAAAAATAGCTACTTCTAGTGTTGTACTCATAGTATAACTCTCTCCTTTTATATATTTGATATCTGGCCTTAAACTTATTATCCTATATAAAGGTATCAAAACATGACACCTTTATAAGGAGTTTTATATATGAAAAAATCAGAACGATTAAATGACATGATGAGGTACTTAAACAGTCGAGAATTCTTTAATTTAAGTGATCTCATGGATAAATACGCTATTTCAAAAAGCACAGCTCTACGCGATATTAGTTCATTAGAACAATTAGGTATGCCTATTTTCGCAGAACATGGAAGACACGGACGTTATGGTATTCTAAAAAACAGATTGTTATCCCCTATTATTTTCACGATAGATGAAGTCTATGCGCTGTATTTTGCCATGCTGACGTTAGAATCTTATCAATCTACACCCTTTCATCTGAGTGTTAACAAGCTAAACGAAAAGTTCGAGCACTGTCTTTCGAGTACACAAATCAACCAAATTCACAAAATGAAAAAGGTCCTGCAATTCGAAATGTATCAGCATAAGCATGTCAGCCGTTTTTTAGATAAAATCCTAGCAAGTATTCTAAATGAGAGTGCCTGTAACATTGCATATACAAAAGAAAACCAAACAAAAAGCTACCCTGTTCAATTCTTTAGGATTTCCGCTAAGTTTGGTCAATGGTATGCCACTGGAATAGAGCTTACGACGAATACATATAGAGTTTTTAGATGTGATCGAATAACCTTCATTGAAGAAGAGGAAAGCAAAGCTCGTTATTCTATAGAAGAACTTCTTAGTCGTTCATTAGAAATCTATCAGTCTGCGAAGAGTATTGACTTTGAAGTTGAGATTGCGGAACAAGCAAAGGATATTTTTTATAAAGAGCATTATCCTTCTATGAAAATAGAAGTTGGTCCGAAAACAGTCATTAAGGGATTCTATAATCCAGGTGAAGAGGATTTCTTGGCTAATTATTTTATGCGATATGGTCATGCTGTTACATCCGTGAAACCTGAAGCCTTAAAACAAATAATCAAAGATAAATTAGAGCAACTCGTAAATCACTATCAAAAAATATAAAGCTAAGCAAAAGGGGTGAAAAACATAGCTTGGAGAACTGCCTTAGCCTTTTTGAGGTTGCGCGTATCCAGTTGGTTCAGCATGTCTACGATTTGACTCATTTCATCGTTTTCCACTGGCTCAAGAGATGCTCCGGCAGTTAATGGTTCTTTTTCAGCAACCGATTCCGAATGAACCCATGACGCTTCCAAAGTATCCTCGAAGGCTTGGATTATAAATAACAATTCATCTGGGTTATATCTCTGTAGAAACCGGTTTATCCCTTTATTCATCTGCTTATGTAGGGCTAAATGCAAATCGAATATTTCTTTCCCTAGAGGTGTTGTAAGAAAAAGCACTTCTTTTTTATTATCGGGGAGAAACTCCGTGCGAATACGATCTGCATGCCGATGGATTTGATCCCGTCATGTCGCACGAAGAACTCACTGCTTGGCGGCAAAAGAGAACCCCCGACCCGCTAGTCGCCAATTATCAGCAGCGTCTTATAGCAGCGGATCATATTGTCTTCATTTTCCCTATATGGTGGGAAGCCATGCCCGCTCTTACCAAAGGTTTTCTTGATAAGGTTTTCGCAAAAGGCATTGTCTACGAAGAAACTAAACCTGGGCGGCCCTTCAAATGCTTGCTCCCGAATATTAAAGGAGTGTCCCTGCTGACCGTAATGAACACGCCCAACTTCTTTTATCGCTGGATTTTTGGCAACCCCATCACCAAAATTCTATTTAGAGGCACCTTCCGCAAAATGGGAATACGAAAGAACCTCCGTTGGTATAATTATGCCGGGATGTCAGATCGCAGCTTAGAAGAGCGGGTGAAGCATCTTGATAAAACAGAACAACGGTTTGCACGACTGGACTAAACTAGACTAGATCAAATTACTCAAGCGCTGACTGATTCTGAGAACTGAATCTCTGGTTTCTTCATCTCCCTAAGCACCAGCAATCCAATGAATAAGGATACAACGCCGATAATAATCAGCAGCGCCCCCAGCTCCTGACTGTAGGCTGTTAGCGCCCCATCCCGAAAAGCCATTCCACGTATGAGGCGATTAAGCCAGTTCATAGGTAATACCCATGCGGAAATTTGAAAGAACTCTGGAAAGGCAAGTGGACTCAGCTGGATTCCAGTAGCAAGAAACGACGGATACAACACGAAATTGGTTCGTAAATTAACTTTGGATACGTCTTTGGCAGTATAACCAATCAACAGGCCCATAAGCGACAAGGCAAAGGCATATACAAACAGCGGAATAATAAACAGATAAGGCTCCGCTTCAAAGCGCATTCCCCCCACCTGCTTTAATAAGCCGTAACATAGGAGCAGCGAAATAGTGGTCAAAACAGCGTAAGGTACACTGCGAACCCAAATCTGCCAAGGAGACTTCCCGTTTGCAAAGAGTTTCCCCTCCTGTCGCAACCGAGGGACAATTGAACCCGCTGCGCTTGTTGTAATCATCAGCACCACAATATTCACAAATCCAATGACCATAAAGCCCACATAACTTGTGGTCGGGTTAAATAACATCCGCTGCTGGAGAGATAACGGAGAAGCAAGCCCTTTAGAGGTTTCGGCATCCATCCCCTTTTGGAGGAGCCGGGTCATAGAAAGAGTCACATTTTCCGTCTGGATGACTTCCTGAATCGCAGTCCGGATGCCGGTTAACCCTGATGGCATTGTATTATCCATTAAGATGCCAATATTCGTTGATATCCCCTGCTGCTGATGTTGCCCCAACTCTTTGGGAAGCATGATGACCGCTACAGCCTGCTCATTTGCCAGTAACGTCTCTGGGTTCAGGCGGCTGGAGTACACATTTGTTACGTTCATATATGGAGAGGCATTTATCTTAGAGATCAGCTGTCGTGAATACGAACTGTGATCCTCATCAATGACAATAACATGCGATTCGCTGATTTGGTTCTTCGAGAACATTAAGCCAAAAAACAGGGCCGCAATAAGCGGACCTATAAAAATCAGGCGTAAATACTTACTACCCGCCACGTACTTCCATTCGTCAATCAGTGACTTCATCGAGCTTCACCTCCGCTGTCATCCCCGGAAGCAAATCAGCATTCCCATCCATAGTTACACGGACAAGAAACATGCTTAAATCGGCTTGCCCTTTTTCACGTGACATACGTAAGCTCGCAAATTGAGGGGCGGCTGCGATAGAAGTAATTACACCTGTCACCTCCGTTGGGTGCTCCAAATATGGAAAATGAACGCCAATACTTTGATTCACCTCTAGCTTTTGGATTTCACTTTCTTGTATGTAGAGATCTGTATAAAAGCTGTTTTTTTGCAAAACCGCCATTGGCATTCCTAGCTGGACTAGATCCCCCGGCTTTACAATAATCTTGTTGACTGATCCGTCCTCCGGCGCAACTACATCTGTTTCTCCTTCAGCAGATTTAACCTTAAACAGCACCTCTCCCTGTTTTATAGAATCACCTACAGCCACACCGACCTCGACAATTGACCCTGGACTATTCTGATAAAATATTGTCTTCTGCTCCGCATCCAGAATCCCTTGTTTCCTGCTCTCAGCCTGACTGACTGCATCCTTTCCTTTTACAGCAAGAAGCGCCCCACCAACAATCAGCACAATCGCAATTCCTATATATAGCCCTGCTTTTATCTTCATTTTCCACTCTCTTTCATCACCATTTTTTTAACTGCATTTTCAGCAGCCTCCATAATTACTTCTCCCAATGTGGGATGAGGGTGAATGGTCATCGCCAAGTCCTCCACAGTGGCTCCCATCTCAATAGCAAGAGCAAGCTCCGACACGAGTGTGGATGCCTCTACTCCAACGATTTGTGCCCCCATCACGACTCCTGAATTTAGGTCCGCTACAAGCTTGACGAAACCTTCCGTCTCCCTCAAGGCCAAGGCTCTCCCGTTAATCCCAAAGGAGGATTTGCCAATAACCAGCGAAATGCCTCTTGCCTTTGCTTCTGTTTCACTTAAGCCTACACTGGCCAGCTCTGGTTGCGAAAAAACAACGAGCGGGATGGCTCGATAATCAACTTCGGAGGAGAGACCTGCAATGACCTCTGCCGCAATCTTGGCTTCGTAGGATGCCTTATGAGCGAGAGTCGGGCCTGCCGTAATATCTCCAATTGCAAAAATATGCGGGATAGCCGTTCTGCACTGTTCGTCCGTCGCAATCAATCCCCTACTCGTCACTGGCAAGCCTATGCGATCTAGTCCTAAATTGCCGTCTGTATTTGGTTTTCTGCCCACAGTAACTAACACATATTCCGCTGTAACATGCTGCTGTTCCTGATTTTTTAAATAATGCAGGGTAATGGTATCTGCACTCTCCACTACGTTCACAGCTGTCGCTCCGGTAATAATTTTCATGCCATCGGCTTTCAGCTGCTTTCCAACAGGGCTCACAAGCTCCGCCTCAAATCCAGGCAGCACTTGTTCTCCCCCTTCCAGAATCGTTACCTTTGTTCCGAATTTGGCATACATCTGCCCCAGCTCGACACCAATATAGCCCCCACCTATAACTACTAGGCTAGTTGGAATCTCAGGGAGCGACAGCGCTTCTGTGGAAGACAAAATACGTCCGCCAACAGGAAAGGCTGGCAGCTCAATCGGACGAGATCCTGTAGCCAGGATAGCGTTTTTAAAGGATAAGGTTTGCTCCTGTCCAGACTGACTGATGATAACTGTATGTTCATCAACCAAGCTAGCCTCTCCTTCGAAAATGCTCACCCCAGCAGTCTTTAATAAATAACTGACTCCACCTGCCTGCTTATTCACAACTCCTTGTTTAAAATCCTGAGCATTTTTAAAAGATGCTGACGCATCTACAAAATTGAAAGGACTGAGCAAATCATAGCGATGTGATTCAGCAATTAATGCTTTGGATGGGATACATCCAACATGCGTGCAGACTCCGCCAAGCTGGTTGCGTTCAACAATTGCTGTTTTCATCCCAAGCTGTGCAGATCGCAGCGCCGCCACATAACCTCCCGGACCTGATCCAATGACCAATGTTTCTACGGCTTCAAGCTTACTCATCTCCTGATACCTCCTGTTGAACTTTTTTAAAATATGATGATCGTAATATATTATTACCATCATATTTTAAAACAGTCAATAACCTTGCCTCGCCTTTCACAAGCTAACTTTCTCAGAATCGCTAAATTGACAGGCTTTATTATGACGCCTATAATATTTTAAAAGTAGAACTATGAAGCTGTGGAGTGATTACAATGCCGTATCCCAAAGGTCATAAAATAAAAGTTCGAAATAAAATCGTTGAAAGTGCTGCTCAGGCTTTTCGCACCAACGGTATTCACGATGTAAGCGTTCCGTTCATTATGAAGGGGGCCGGATTAACTCATGGCGGGTTTTATTCCCATTTTGACAACAAAGAACAGCTTGTCGCGGAAGCCTGCCGGTATGCCATCAGCGATACCATCGCACTTCTGCAGAAGGTCGCTGACCAGGAAGAGCAGAACCCCAAAATCAATGCTGTCATTGATTATTATTTAAGTCCGTATCACCGCGACAAAATGGAGATGGGCTGCATTATTCCTGCCCTTTCTAGCGAAATATCCCGTTCCTCAGAAGAAGTTCGGCAGGTATTCACGCAGGAACTGGAGCGGATGATTGCTTTTATCTCTAATCTGGCGGGAATTGACGCGTCCAAAGGTAGTGCACTGTTCAGTACTATGGTTGGCTCCCTTGTTCTTGCACGGACGGTTAAAGATCCTGAACTAAGCGACAACCTACTCTCGTCTGGCAAACAGTATGCCAAAGCGCTAGTAAGAGCCTAATATAAAAAAACACGTCAATAAATGGCGTGTTGTAGTTAAATTTATTAAAATTCTTCATACGATGCGGGATCTTGATCAGCTATGCGACCTGTTGGCGAGGTTAATGCGGAAATAACGGTCATCTCCGCTTCCGATAATTCAAAATCAAAAATATTCAGATTATCACGCTGATGCTCTAGAGAAGAAGCCTTTGGAATGGGAATAGCCCCAAGCTGTATATGCCAACGTAAGATAACTTGCGATATCGATTTATTATGAACCTTGCCTATTTCCGCTATTTCCTCATTTTCCAGTACACTGCTAGCCCGTCCCAATGGACTCCACGATTCAATCACTATCCCATGCTCTTTGTTCCATGCACGTTGCTCTTCCTGATTAAAATGAGGATGCAGCTCAATCTGATTCATACTCGGCGCTACACCAGTTTCTTGTATCAAACGTTCAATATGCTCCGGCAAAAAGTTACATACACCGATGGAGCGAATCAAACCTTGCTTACGTGCCTCGATCATCGCCTGCCAGGCCTCAACATATAAATTCACTCTAGGGTTAGGCCAGTGGATGAGATAGAAATCATAATAATCCAATCCGGCTCTGAATAAAGACTCCTGTATAGTAGACAACGCTTCTTTATAAGAGTGATGGCGTCCTGGCAGTTTGGAAGTAATGAGTAGCTCTTCCCTAGGCACAGAACTTTGCCGAACAGCCTGGCCTACAGCACCTTCGTTCTCATAATTAAACGCAGTGTCGATCAGACGATAGCCAACATCAATCGCCTTAGTGATGTTTTGTGCTCCCTCAGTTCCGTTTAACGCGTAGGTACCAAAACCAATCGCAGGCACCTTCACTCCATCGTTCAATACGATTTCAGGTATTCTCTCAGTCATCGTCGCTCTTCTCCTTTGTTGTCATTTAAACCCCTGTCGATCCATCTTATAATTATTATAACATCCTCATAGTAAACTCAATCATCGGGTCACCTGAACAACCTCTAGCCTATTAGTAAGCCGCTTTCGTGGGCATCCGATTTATTTTTTATAGTAAAATGAATCTACAACACAGGATTTTCGTAATGTTATGAATTAAAAGTAGAGATAAGAGGTGTATCCAATGAAGGAGCAATATCCTGCTAGGCTTGAATTGTTCGCAGACAACGCTCAGAGGATCAAAAAAGCTTTCCCATGGCAAAATGCAATGGTTAATCGGTTAGCGGCACTATTGTATGCTGTAGAAGACAAAGTTGCAGATGACGAAGCCATCCGTGCCAGCTATGAGCTAATTAAGGAGAGTACCGGGATTTTCTCTCAATTTAGAGGGACTTCGGTGATCAGCATTGCTGCCCTGCTCTCTCTTTCTGACGAGAAGGAAACTCTGCTTGCAAACACACTTGCCGTGTATGATTTAATGAAGGAAGCCAAATTCAGAGCCTCTGATTATCTCGTCGTTGCTGCCTATCAAATCGCTGCTAATGAAACATCGGATCAATATCAGCGTACGGTAGAACGGGCAAAGCTATTTTACGATAGTATGAAGGCAAAACATCGTTTCCTTACCGGACAGGACGATTATATCTTCTCCGCGATGCTTGGTCTTTCCGATATCGATGTTGAGAGTGGCGTGGACCGCATGGAGCAGCTCTATGTAACGCTTAAGCCCGAGTTTATGTCAGGCAACAGTGTGCAAGCCCTGACCCAGGTATTGGTTCTTGGGGAAGAAGCCCCTCAAGCAGCGGACCGTGTATTGGCATTAAGAGATGCATTTCGTGCACAGGGTATCCGGCTAGACAAGGAATATACCCTCTCCTCACTGGGCGTGTTATCCCTGCTCCCTTGCAACAAGGAGGACATCGTTACTGATGTCTCGGAGACTTACGAATTTTTGCGTACAAAAAAGGGCTTCGGGAACTGGTCTATTGGCAAGCAGGAATTACTGCTCTTGTCTTCTGCACTGGTAGCCTTCAGATCTGTGGAGGATGTGCAAAACGGCGTATTAACTACGATGCTTTCTACCAACATTACCAATATTATAATTGCGCAACAGGCTGCTCTTGCCGGGGCAGCGGCTGCATCAGCTGCGGCTGCAGCTTCTTCTTCGAATTAGATTGAATCGTGAGGGAAAGATATGGACTCAATAAAAATCTTCACAACTAGAAATGAAGAATTGTTAAACCGTCTACTGAACATTTGGGAATCATCCGTGCGGCATACTCATCTTTTTCTATCCGAGCAGGATATTGATGCTTTGCGGCCGCTGGTCACGCAGGCGCTTGAGGGCATAAGCGATTTGTTTGCTTTTACAGATGATGAGGAACAGTTGCTTGGCTTCATAGGGGTTCAGAATAAAAAGATTGAAATGCTGTTCGTAGAACCTGCTGCAATGGGAAAAGGGGTTGGAAAAGCGCTAGTAGCTTATGTCATGCAGAAACTCGCCGTACACCTCGTGGATGTGAATGAGCAAAATCCCCAAGCTTTAGGTTTCTATGAGCATATGGGATTTCAGGTTTTTGAGCGTTCAGCACTCGACGAACAAGGTAATCCTTTTCCTATCCTGCACATGTCGCTTAAGTAGCTTTTTCCTATGCAGGAGACAGTTCAATGCATTTTAATATTGTAAAAAAGACAACAGAGCAGCGATTCTCTCGTTTGAGAACGCTGCTCTGTTGTTTAGTTGTCTGCAGTTTAGGTTGGCGAAGCTAGGAGCGGATAGGAGGAGCTAGGCGAAACGGCTCCGAGTATTCGGTTCAGCTGTATCTTCATCTAATTCTAGCTCTACCCCTACTTCTACTTCTGCTTCTGCTTCTACTTCTGCATTTACTTCTACTGCTACAGCTACTTCTACTTCTACTGCTTCTGCTGCTGCTACTGCTGCTACTGCTGCTTCTGCTTCTGCTTCTGCTTCTACTTCTACTTCTACTTCTACCTTTACATCTACTTCTGCTTCTACCTTTACATCTACTTCTGCTTCTACCTTTACATCTACTTCTACTTCTGCAACTACTTCTAAATCTACGCATATACCCTCGTGCACATCGCCAAATCAATGCTCTCTGTTGCTTCCGGACTCAGATGACGCTATTTGCTCATTTATCACCTTTGAGGCATAGTTTCGGACTCCAGTGTCGCTATTCTATAGAAAAAGCATCATTTCTGGCGTTTTTTATGCCAATAGCTGCTATGGAGTCCGATATCATTCCAAATGGCGGATAATCTGGCGTTTAAGGTCATATGGGTCCGATAGCGTACAATATCGTCAGAAATCGTCCAATAGCGTCCGATAGCTTCGGGTCCTAACCATCCCCAGTTACTTACGGACTCAGATGACGCTATTTGCTCATTTATCGCCTTTGAGGCATAGTTTCGGACTCCAGTGTCGCTATTCTATAGAAAGAGCCTCACATCTGGCATTTTTTATGCCAATAGCTGCTGTGGAGTCCGATAACATTCCAAATGGCGGATAATCCGGCGTTTAAGGTCATCTGGGTCCGATAGCGTCAGGCATAGTTTCAGATAGCATCCAATATCGTTAGAAATCATCGGATGGCAGCGATAACGAACGATAGCGTCGGGTCCTAACTATCCCCTGTTCCTTACGGACCCAGAGGACGCTATTTGCTCATTTATCGCCTTTGAGGCATAGTTTCGGACTCCAGTGTCGCTATTCTATAGAAGGAGCCTCATTTCTGGCGTTTTTTATGCCAATAGCTGCTATGGAGTCCGATAACATTCCAAATGGCGGATAATCCGGCGTTTAAGGTCATCTGGGTCCGATAGCGTCAGGCATAGTTTCAGATAGCATCCAATATCGTCAGAAATCATCGGATGGCATCGATAGCGAACGATAGCGTCGGTTCCTAACCATCCCCAGTTACTTACGGACCCAGATGACGCTATTTGCTCATTTATCACCTTTGAGGCATAGTTTCGGACTCCAGTGTCGCTATTCTATAGAAAGTGCATCATTTCTGGCGTTTTTTATGCCAATAGCTGCCATGGAGTCCGATAACATTGAAATTGGCGTTTAATCCGGCGTTTAAGGTCATCTGGGTCCGTTAGGGTCCGTTAGGGTCCGATAGCGTCCGATAGGGTCCGATAGAGTCCGATAGCGTCCGTTAGGGTCCGATAGCGTCCGATAGGGTCCGATAGGGTCCGATAGCGTCCGATAGCGTCAGGCATAGATTCAGATAGCAAACAATATCGTCAGAAATCATCGGATGGCATCGATAGCGAACGATTGCGAACGATTGCGTCCGATAGCGTCGGTTCCTAACCATCCCCTGTTCCTTACGGACCCAGAGGACGCTATTTGCTCATTTATCGCCTTTGAGGCATAGTTTCGGACTCCAGTGAAGCTATTCCATAGAAAGAGCCGCAGCTCTGGCATTTTTAGATGCTATTCCACCGACTTCAAAGCCTCTATCATATGGATTCGTTTGAGCTTAATATGCATGAACGCCATGACTATACCGGAGAACAATAGGGTTAGGAGCGCCGCATAAATATAACTTGGCCACTTGATGATCGGAGCGAACATCGTCGCATCCAGCTCGGCCGTCTTCAGGACGAAGCTATGCAGCACTATGCCGAGACCCGATCCAGCCACAATACCGAGTAGGCTAAGCAGCATATTTTCGCGGTAAATATACATGGTTACTTCCTTGTCGTAGAAGCCCAGTACCTTAATGGTTGACAGCTCCCGGATCCGCTCGGACACATTGATATTGGTCAAATTGTAGAGGACGACAAAAGCCAACGCCGCCGCTGAAACAATGAGCACCAAGGTTACAACGTCCATACTCTTCATAGTCTCATCGAAGGCGGAGCCTACACTGCTGGAAAAGCTGATGGCAGCGACGCCCTCATTAGCCGTCAGCTTCTCACCAAATTTGTCTTCCCATGTTTTATCATGTGCGGTGTAGTTCAGAAGTTCTGTGTTGAATACTGGTTTTTCTCCGAACACAGAAGCATAATACGCCGGTGTCACATAAACATAGTGCATTACATAATTCTCTGTAATCGCCGCGACCTCAATCTCGAATGTTTCATTATCTTTGTCCACCACGGTCAATTTATCGCCAGACTCCAGCCCATACAGCTTAGCCAGCTTCTCTGAGATAATAGCCCCATCATCCGTAAGCATCCGTCCTTCTCCACTTTTTCGATCACGCAACTCCACGAAATCGGATAAAGAGTTAACGGAGGTAGGAACGAACAGATGAACCTCTTGGTCATTTACACCACTAGCATGTGCGGTCATCCGTTCTTGCGCCACACTCAGCGTCCCAGTTACTGCAGATTCACCAGTGATTAGTTGGTCGTAGGCTTTTAGCACATCGGCAGACACATCTTCATGCAGCGCCACAAGTGCATCATATTTCATAATCGTGCCGAACTGCGACCCGGCGATGCTGCCAATTGAATCCTTGAGACCAAATCCCGTCAGGATCAGCGCTGTACAGCCAGCCACGCCGAATACAGTCATGAACATCCGCTGCTTATAGCGGAATAGATTCCGTGCGGTAACCTTTTGGACAAAGCTCAATCTCTTCCATATAAAAGTGATCCGCTCCAGTAAAATACGCTGGCCACTCTTCGGTGCCTTCGGACGCATCAATACGGAAGCATTGCTGCGTAATTCTACCCGTGAAGCAATCCACGCCGTCAACGTAGTACATATTAACGCTACGATAACGGATATGATCGAATACGAAAGATAGAAGTTCTTCGTGATATCCGGTAAATTATAGATTGCACTATACGCATCGTAGATAATACCCGGAAACAGGGTAAAACCAACCGCAAGACCCGCAATTGAAGCCGCCAGACTGGCAAGCGTACCATAGACCAGAAATTTGGCCATAATGTCGCGGTTGCCATAACCAAGTGCTTTCAGTGTCCCAATCTGCAGGCGATGCTCCTCAACCATCCGTGTCATGGTCGTCAAGCTGACCAGCGCAGCTATTAGGAAAAAGAACACAGGAAACGCACTGGCAATCGCCGATAACCGATCAGCGTTATCTTTATATTCGGCATATCCCGGATTAGCGCTTCGGTCAGTAACGTAGACCTTAAGCTGCTCCAGCTCTGCAAGCTTTTGCTCCCCTGCCGCCAATTCCTCCTTGGCAGAAGCAAGTCCGGCAGCAATTGCCTTCATACTTGCAGCCTGTTCCTGCTGCACTTCCTCCGGCTGGCGCTGCAAATCCGCAAGCTGCTGCTCGGCGGCGGCCACCTTTGCGCGGCCACCAGAAAGCTCTTTCTCGCCTTCCGCCCGCAGCTCAGCAAGCCGTGCTTCCGGCACGCCAGACATCGCCTGCTCTACAGCATGGGTATGCTGTTCGATCAGATCTTCATACTCCGGCGAATAAGCCTTCACCCCGGCTGTATCCTTAAAGGACAGATAGGCTTCCGTATACACCGGAAGCTTGAAATCTGACTCCGGGATCGCGGCGAACGCATCCGCCGTACCTTTGCCGATCCCACTGGTGCCCCGGGTACTTTGCTCAATAAACTGTGGACTTCTAACAAAACCAACTACGGTATACTCCAGTGTCTCGAAGCTGTTCGACAGCTCCGCATCCGTACCGTTTCCACTAAAAGATATCTTGTCACCCAACGCATATTCTTCCGCTAGCTTATCGTCCAGCACGATTTCACCGGAACGCTCCGGTAGATGGCCTTCAATAATACGGTATTGATTAAGTGGTTTATCCGTGTTGTAAGAATTGACTTTAAGTATTAAGGCATTATCACCTATGAATACATCTGCACTATAGCTCGGCTGAATCTCATCGATCCCCTGTACATTTCTGAGTAACCCGATGTTGTCTTCGGTCAGGCCGTAGTTAGTCTGCACCTTCAGATCCATCAAGCGCTGCTCTTTGTAAAAGGTTCCAGCTGTATTCAGCATATCTGGCCCAGTGGCCTTGATTCCGGCAAAAAAGCTGACACCTAACATAATAATTGCAAAAATCGAAATAAACCGGGCTTTGGTATGCCCAATTTCACGAAAAATATCTTTCCACAATGCTCGCTTTTTCATAGATGCCTTCTCCTTACCATTCAATATCGTCAACGGATACCGGCGAAGGATTGATCACCATCTTCCGTACCTTAGCGTTGTTAATCTCTATAACCCTGTCAGCCATCGGAGCGATCGCCAGATTATGTGTAATTACGATGACCGTTGTCCCGGTGTTACGACAAGTATCCTGCAGCAGCTTCAGCACCTGCTTGCCGGTGTTATAATCAAGCGCCCCTGTCGGCTCGTCGCAGAGCAGCAGCTTCGGCTGTTTAGCCAACGCTCTGGCGATAGCGACACGTTGTTGCTCACCACCGGACAACTGAGCCGGGAAATTATCTAACCGCGCGCCCAGACCCACATCCTCCAGCACCTTACGTGCATCTAGTGCACGCGGGGAAATCTGCGAAGCAAGCTCAACATTTTCCAGTGTGGTCAGATTAGGTACTAGATTATAGAACTGAAATACAAAACCTACGTCATTTCGGCGGTAGCCTGTCAGCTCCTTGGCACTAAACTTGGCGATATCAATGCCATCCACAATGACCTGACCTTCATCGGCAGAATCCATGCCACCCAGAATATTAAGCACCGTAGATTTACCCGCACCACTTGGGCCGACGATCACGGCAAATTCACCTTTTTTTATCTCAAAATCAATCCCGTCATTCGCGACAATCACATTCTCGCCCATCTTGTAACGCTTGTACTCCCCTTTTACAGCAACAAAACTCATTCCTCTTCCTCCTGTCCCTATCCGAACTAAGTCTAATTACTCTACATTGTCTCAGTTTATCATAATTAGAACGCCCAAGCCCGAATGGCAAACCCTCATTACACAAGGTGAAATTCACATCATTAATAAGTTCATTTTTTTGTAACAATAATGTAACAAGGAAATTTTACCGTAAACGATACTTAGTCATTTGATAATGTTATAATCACTTTGTTTTATTTACTCTTTTCAGGCAAGAGTGAAAGAACAAGAACAATCAGAAACAGGTGATCAGATGTTCGAACTGAAATGGCTATGGCAGAACCTAGAGGGAAACCGGACGCGATATATTCTGGCACTCTGCCTTTCGGTGGTGGGCTCAAGTCTTACAATCGTGAATCCGTACATCAGTCAGCGCATTGTCGATACGTTTATAGCCGGTGACAACGCCCTGCAGAATCTTACACAAGAACGGCAATTATTGATTATGCTCTGTCTGGGCATGATCGGATTTTCTCTACTGCGCACAGGTCTCGCATATTTCACGACCATGCAGTACGAGATATCCTCGCAAAATATGATGTACAATGTCCGCATTTATTTGTACAACAAAATTCAGGGACAGGACAGAAAATACTACGATCATAATCGTACCGGCGATCTCATGACCAAGATGACAGGCGATCTGGACATGGTCCGTCACTCTATGGCCTGGATTTTTAAGACGATCATTGAATCGCTAACGATCTTCCTTGCCGCCGTAATCTATTTTTTCACCATAGATGCGGAACTGACGCTGTGGATGCTTATCCTGTCACCGCCCATTTTTATCGTGGCTTACATATTCGCTAAACGCGTCCGTCCTATGTATATTGACTTGCGTGAACGGCTGTCCCAGCTTAACACGACTACACAGGAGAATATCTCAGGCAACCGTGTGGTCAAGGCTTTTGCCCGTGAGGAATTCGAGGTCGAAAAATTCACAGAGAAGAATGTCAACTATTCTACAGCGAACAAAAAGGCCGCCCTTGTATGGCTTGATTATTTTCCTTATCTGGAATCCTTCGCTCAGGGCTTCAACGTAATCCTTATGTTGGTTGGTGGTTTGTTCCTTATGAACGGCCGGATCACCTTCGGTGAGTTTATGGCCTTCTCTTCGCTTATTTGGGCTATATCGAACCCTATGCGCAACATCGGTATCATTATCAACGACATTCAGCGCTTTTTTGCGAGCTTGTCCAAAATCGTAGATATCTATTATGCCCGGCCAAATATTGTTAATGAGCATACTGTCACTGACAAACGCCGTTATGAAGGCCGTATTGAATTCGATCATGTCCGCTTCAAATATGATAGCGCTATCGTGCTGGACGATATTAGCTTTACCGTTGAACCCGGTGAAACTGTAGCAATCATGGGCGCGACAGGATCAGGCAAAACAACAATCATCAACCTCATCCCTCGCTTCTACGATGTAGCTGAAGGGCGCGTACTCGTAGACGGTGTTGATGTTCGGCAGCTGGAGCTTGATGAACTTCGTGGAAATATCGGCATGGCGACCCAAGATGTACTCTTGTTCTCTGATACCATTGATGGAAACATCGCCTATGGCGATCCTGATCTTCCGGAAGAAGATGCAATGGGTTATGCAGAGCTCGCAGCCGCACACGACTTCATTACCAAAATGCCTGAAGGTTATGATACCGTTGTCGGGGAACGCGGAGTCGGACTATCGGGGGGGCAAAAGCAGCGTATTGCCTTAGCGCGTGCTTTGGCGGTACACCGTCCTATCCTGATTCTCGATGATACGACCTCTGCGGTCGACCTTGAGACGGAGGAGCATATCCAAAAAAGTCTACGTGAACTGGACTATCCTTGTACGAAAATTATTATTGCGCAGCGTGTATCTACTACCTCGCAAGCCGACCGTATTCTTATTCTGGATGGCGGGAAGCTAGTTGAGGAAGGGACTCACACTGAACTGCTAGCGAAACGTGGTTACTATTACGAAGTGTTTAAACTGCAGAACGAGGGTATTGGAAGGCAGGTGACCGCAAGTGGCAAGGAATAAATTTGACGTCGATGAAAATCTTGAATCGCCGTTTAATATAAAACACTTCCGGCGTGCGATGGTATATATTAAACGAAAGAAAACGCCAATGATTGTTGCGTTCGTGCTCAGTGCACTTTCAGCAGCCATTTCACTGTCGGCTCCGCTGATCATGCAACATGTCATCGACGTGACCATTCCGGCAAAAGAGAAGCTTGCACTGCTGGGTTGGGCTGCACTGATGCTTGTGACTATCGTGGTCAGCGTTTATCTGGCTACGATACGCTCGCGCATCATGACGAGTGTTGGGCAGGATATTATTTTTGACATCCGAACGGATTTGTTTAAGCATCTGCAAGAATTGCCTTTTAAATATTATGACGACCGTCCACAGGGCAAGATCCTTATCCGGGTCGTAAACTACGTCAACGCCGTTTCAGATGTGCTGTCCAACGGGATTATCAACTTTATTCTAGAAATCGTGAATTTGCTCTTTATCGCAGCCTTCATGTTCGCTGTCGATGTACGACTCTCATTTGTCATCCTTGCCGGACTGCCAGTCTTCCTTGGCATCATGCTGCTGATCAAAACCCGGCAACGCCGGGCATGGCAAGCAGTGTCCAACAAAAGCTCTAACCTGAACGCCTATCTGCAAGAGAGCATCAGCGGTATTGGTGTGACGCAAATGTTCTCCCGGGAACAACGTAACGAAGGAATCTTCACACGTCTCGCGGGTAATTTCCGTAAAGAATGGATGAAGGCTCAACGTTACAACTTACTTATTCCGTTCTCTGTAGACAACTTGTCTACTATCGTTACATCATTAATTTTCCTTGTGGGTCTATTAACACTGAGTCCTCAAGACATGACCCTCGGTGTCATTCTGGCGATGAGCAGCTACGCTGCCCGCTTCTGGCAGCCGATTCTGAATCTTTCGAACCTGTACAATAACTTTATCAACGCCGTTGCCTATCTTGAGCGTATCTTCGAAACGCTGGATGAACCGGTTACCGTCAGTGATATCCCGGATGCAAAAACACTGCCATCTGTACAGGGCCATGTCACCTTCGACAATGTAACTTTCGCCTATGACCCGGGGCTTAATATTCTGGAGAATATCTCCTTCAAGGTCAAAGCGGGAGATAGCATCGCGCTGGTAGGACCCACAGGTGCGGGCAAAACAACCGTCGTCAATCTGATCTCACGCTTTTATAACATTTCCAGTGGTCAGATTCTGATCGACGGCCAGGATATCTCGCAGGTGACGTTAAAATCTCTTCGCAGCCAGATGGGGATTATGTTACAGGATAGCTTCATCTTCTCCGGTACTATTCTGGACAATATTCGGTACGGCCGACTGGATGCAACCGAAGAAGAAGTAATCGCCGCTGCAAAGGCCGTTTGCGCCGACGAATTCATCCGTGAATTCGATCAAGGCTACATGACAGAGGTCAATGAACGTGGCTCCAAGCTGTCTCAAGGACAGCGGCAGCTCATTTCGTTCGCAAGAACACTTTTGGCAGATCCGCGCATTCTCATCTTGGATGAAGCCACTTCTTCCATTGATGCGAAGACTGAGCGCTTATTGCAAAAAGGGCTAAATGAACTGCTTAAGGGACGCACCTCGTTCATTATCGCGCATCGCCTCTCCACTGTAAAAAACTGCGATCGTATTATGTACGTATCTAACAAAGGCATCGCGGAAAGCGGCTCACATGATGAGCTTATCGCACAACGGGGCCTTTATTACCGCCTCTACACAGCACAGAAGATGGAAGCTTAATTGAATAAACACCAAAAGAGCTCAGGCCGATTTGCAGCCTGAGCTTTTTTGATGCTTTATATTTTCAAAAAAATATCAAAAACTAATCTATCGCCGTCCAAATATTTAGCGCAAGTGAGCGAACCGCAAGGTTCGTGTGATTTCTGTACAACCGCAGACGCTCTGCAGGCTCTGGACTCCACAATAGAGCACTTCCGGCAACTTCAAGCAACGAAAGTCCAATATACTGAGATTCGTAACGGCTCTCAGACCCTAGAACATCTACAATTTCCAATAAAGTTTCCGGACTCCAGTATCCCGTGCTCTCTTCTAAGTTATACGCGACCTGCTTATAAACATCGCTTAATAGCTGGGGCTGATTTGAAATAGTGGTAACCATCCGATTCAGATAATTGGCCGATTCCTCCACGTTATTCCAGTCTATTGCTGCTATATACAATTTCATCACAGTTTGCTGTAAGGTCTCATCAGATGCCAGACAGTCAATCAGATCCGTATACAAAGGGATAAGGTGCATCCGGGTGATTTTTGGCAAAGCTATCAGCTGGTTGACTAATTTCAGTAGACGTTGCCGATGAGGCAAATCTCTTTTGGCAGTGGCGTTCCATTCATCACTTATCGCTGCACTAACCAGTCTCTGACATACACCAACTACAACCTCATTGATCTTACCATCGCGACAGGTTTCTACCAGCGTGTTCATAGCAGTTTCCCATCTAGTGCTGTCTTCCAAATCCGTAATAGACCGAGCGGTGGCAGCTGCAACAATCCCTTCATTTCCATTTGTCCACCGCATCATAGAAATGAAAGCATATCTGCCAATATACGCATCTTGGTGCCTTGCAATTTCAAGGATTAATCCTAGATAACGTGGTCTAAAGTCTAGCGGAAGAGCATTAGGCTGTTGAGATAATAAACTTCCTGCGATGTCACTTTCTGATGAAGAAGCCATTGTACTTAACATATCCCAAGCGCGTTCATCATCTAAAAGCTGTTTGGCAGCATGCCCTATGGCTATGATTACATCCTTGTGTGCATTGGGTTTCTCGAACTCATTCATCAATAGCGGAAGGCTGTCATCGCTTCTATAAGCGCCCAGTAAGCGGATGGCTTCTTTTCTGACAGTGATCTTCAGCTTATCCCGATTCAGAAGCTCTTTCAGCATGGTAACCAGTAACACCGGATTCACCCTGCGGATGCATCTGGGTATCGAGTACATGGCTACACGGGCCCGGTCCCCATCCAGATTCTCCAGCAGAACGGGAAGTGCCTTCTCCGGTTCTTCCATAAGCGAAAAGGCATGAAGTGCAGCTTCTACTACAGTTACTTCCTTATCCTGCATAAACCCAAGTAACCTATCCGAACCGAGATCAGGCATGCTTGCCATGATCTTAATAACGCTTGCACGCTCCCAAAGATTACGTTTGGCATCGTATGCAATTTTTTCTAATAAGGCACTTAAAGCTTGTTGCTGACGTGGCAGCCATCTGTAGAATCCATCCGCGGCCGGCACAAGATAGATAGTTTTGCCTGATAGGAACTTGCCCTTAATGATAGCTCCTGAAATAAAAGGATCGAGCCATTCCTGACGCTTCAGATGCAGATGCTGGAACACTTCATGGATCGTAATATACGATTTATCTAAAGCTAATAATTCCTTAACTCTGGCATCACGCGTTGTACGAGGCGCAAGCCAGTATCTGGCCGCTTGTATGGCTGTAGAATCCGCCTTTGCCCTCGTTGCTTCCTTTAACAGATTCTGAAGTTTTATGATGCCGTAACCTCTTTTACCGAATGAGCTAGCTAGGCTTAATACCAGATTGTAGTCTTCTCTTTTGTTGGCCTGTACAGCTAATGTATAAATTTCGTCGAAGATAATCTCTTCTACTCCCCGGGGTAAATTCTTCTCCAAGGATGGAAGGGAAAGCTGCCCATTCTGCTTGGCCAATTTCTGAATCGTATTTAAAGAAAACTTAAACAGCTCACCGTGAGGAAGTAATGCGTTATGCCGGAGAATAGCAAACGCCAGTTGTTGAACGGAAAATTTTGTACCATATGAAGTATCTCTGGCCTCTATAACACTATCAACAAGCAAAGTAAGCTCTTGTACATGGGCATCCGTGAACACAGACGCAGGACTTTCCGATAGCTCTTTAAACACAGCGCCCCGGACGGGATCCTGATCATTTTTAATCCGGCCCAGATACACCAAAGTTTCATTCATGCCCTGTCTCGACAGAACGGTACTTCTGATCAGCTGCATAAGCGCCGTGGCACGTTCGTCTGCACTGGATACCTGTGTTGCTTGTTCAAGTCCCGCTCTTGAATGAAGAATAGAACGGCAAGCTGTAAATCTGATTGTTCTCTCCCGGTCATCATTGATTTCACGAAGGCCAAGCATCCGGTTGGCTTCCTTGTCACGCAAGACATGTGGTAATACATATAGTAATCTTTCCGGAAAAATACGTTCATTACGTTTATCTTCTTCATACACAGCATCGAAAATGACCTTGCGGCTAGAGGGTGCAATATTCTGAAGCAGCTTTGCTATGTGCATAGGGTGATCTGCGAGTAGTTTCGCTATCTCCATCCATTGATCCATGGATAAATATTTTTTCCTTTTAAGAACAGCTTCAGGAACACCATAAGAAATCAGATCGCTCCGCGACTCCGTTCGTGTTAACAGCTGATATACCTTATTAGGATTTTGGCGTACAAGCGTGCCAAGCTGTTCTTTTAACGCAGGATGTATGATGCCCATAGGTCCATGATTCAGCGCACACTCCAGCACCAAATCTGCCTTCAGATTGCATAGGATCTCCAGAGCTGATGAGAATCTCCACCAGACATAGCCTTTTTCCCTAAGTGGTGTGCTTTCCAGTGTTGTTGCAAAGTATTCCGCTACTACTTCAAGATGCCGGCTGGATAATTTCTTCCAGTCTTTTATGGCATACCCGATATCAGCAAGCCATTTACTTACCGTTGCCGAATAACAGGCCAGCAATATAATCGCGGCTTCCTCCGCTCCCCATCGGGCATACACTACAGGCAATATGCGTTCCGCTAATTCCTGACGGTTAATCTGTGAAATACTGTGCAGCAGCTTGCGGCGGCAATCATGGGATAAATGGGGGAGCTCACGTTCAATATCAGCATCCGAAGCCACCTTTGCCAAAAGACCCGCAGCCGTATTTCTGATACTTGCCTTGGGATGCCGCAGTGCTGATAGAATAATAGCAGCATCTTGTGTTGCAATGGCGCCGATTAAGGCAAGTCGTGCTTCATAAACGCCATCCTCCAGCAAAGAGGCTAGTAATTGGGAGTACTGGACAGATCCGAGATGATCACGGCCTAGGATTGCTACTTTCTTGATTCTGTCGGAATAACCTAGCGAATCCAATTCTTTAAGTAAGCTCTGTTTATCCAATGGATCTCTTTTGAAAATCATAAGTCCTCCTCGTTAACCTGTTCTTATTCCACCCGAACTTTATTCTCTATACCCTAATCTATCCCCTTTAAAAAAACTAGAATTCAGCATCTGGTTTCGTTGACCAAAAAATAAAGGTAACCCTGAAGCAGGTTATTCAACCCCCTTCAGAATTACCCATCATGTACTGCTTGCTCTAGTCATTCTTTTTCTGAATAAACACATACGTACGCTCATCCGACAGCTCATCAGCAAAGCTGAAATCAAATCCGTCGAAGCCTTTGATATCCTCCACACAGCTGATTTGCCGCTCAGCCATGAAGCGTACCATTTCACCTCTGGCCATCTTGACCAGGGTCGCTCTCTCTACTACCTTACCGCCGATCTCCTGCCCGAATACACAACTAACCATTCGAACATTCCCGCCAATGTAAGGGGAGATGCACTTGCTGTACTCCTTAGAGGCCAGATTCAGAATGATGTCAGTCTCCGAAAACAGCTGATCTGCCAGCTTCCTGTTCCAGAACTCGTAGATAGACTTGAAACCAGGTCCGCTAAGCTTTGCCTGCATCTCCAGCCTGTACGGCACAACGCCGTCAAATGGCCGGACGATTCCATAGAATCCGGACAATATCCGTAAATGCTGCTGAAGATATTCCAGCTCCTCCATTTGAAGTATCCCGGGTGCCATGTACTGGTACTGGATACCCTCATAAGAAAAGATAGCCGGTGTAAGATTCCGTGTTACATCCATATCCCGAATCCGCTCCACATTCAGCGTGGCGATAGCATCATTGCATTTCCATAACGATTTGGCTTCTTCATAATTCAACTTTTGTAATAAGGCCAGAAGAGTCTGCGACTCGCTTATGAATTGCGGCATCTGGCGGCAATCCAAGAAATCCGTATCCATCTTCATCTTCTTGGCAGGCGATATAATGATTCTCATGGTGCTCCCTTTTCTTACCCCCGCGGGGAATTTAAATGTAACCTTATCCTATCACACTTAATCTTCGTAGGCTTGGGGCAAGTTCATGAAATTTGTTCACTGCCGCCCACCTTGTGCGCCACCGCCATCTGTACCTGGGTTGCCGTTTCTCCTTGTCCCACCATTCATGCCGGGAGATCCGCCCCCATCTTTCCCCCGCCCGCCAGTGAAGCCCTGTCCCCCGTTCGCTCTTGACCCGGAGTCAGTACTCGTTATCTTCTGTGCGGTAATAGCATCGCAGGAGACGAGCACCATGGAACAACTTAGCACTGCTATGAGCAAAGCGAAATATCGCTTGATCCGCATCTTTGAATCCCCTCTTTCCGAGCGAACATAGTTAACGTGGAAAATATCTTTTTAACATATAATCGTATACGTCCTTAAAACCCATGTAGGATAATACGATCAGCAGCGGATACACCGGGTAAATATACCGGGACTTGATCTCCCATAAAAGATAGAATCCGATAAAGCCCAGCACCACAAGAATCAAAGAGGTCTCTTCAAATCTTTTGTCTCTTATTCCACCCATTAAGCGAACGAGTATAAATACATACATCAGAAAATTCAGAACATACAGCAGCCACAACATTCCACTTCTATAATTGGAGTCTGCCTTAAAGAAATCCGTAGCAGCATTAGTGTAGCTATAACGGTCCATGACAAAGCCCATTCTTCCCCCGTTACTGGATGATCCGTCATTTCCGAGCCCATATCGTTCCATCTGGTAGGTTCCTTCCGTCCAGGTCCAAACGATTTTTTTATAATACATCTTCACTAAGTCACTTAGGCCCGCCTCGGAGAGTTTATTACTGATTTTTTCTTTAAATAACTCCGAACTTTCTGCCTTATTATAATTTGCATCCTGCTGATAGATAGCGTAGCTCTCCCGGTTGTCCCAGAACCCAAACGTCTCCAGATTGATCCCCATATTCAGCCACATGTAGACAGGTGCGGAATTTTCGTTCATCGGTTCATCTGCAACATTCGTCGCCTGCAGCACAGCATTTTGCGTCCAGCCGGGAACATTAAACAATATGGCCGTGATAAACAAAGCGCTAAAAACCTTTTTCACCCCGATAGAACGTATGTTAAATAAAAGACCCGCCACCACGGTAATCAGAAAAATAACACCGATACTGCGGAAATAGTTGCCTATTGCCAGTAAGAGAGCTGCGAAGAGAATATCCTTAATGGACCTTCTTTTAATAAATCTTATGGCAAAATATAAAGCACTTGTCAGAAAGGCGGTAGCGATCACATCGTTATAGATAAAATTACTCATAAACAATGAAGGGATATAGGTTGCAGCAAACACGAGGATGCCATAATCCTTATCCTTGGACTTATAATTGAGCTCTTTATACAGCATGTAAATCATTAATGAGGTTAAGAGTGTAAACAGAATATTAAATATTTTGATTACCAGATAATTATCCGGAAAGATCAACAACAACGTCTTTAAATATAAAACGATCGAAAAATTAAAAGGGAACATATGCAGATAGCCGTTCGTGTCAAACGACGAATAATCATTCCTGTACAGCATGTCGAGTGCCAATGAAAGGACTGTCTGCGAATCATCCGTCGGCATGCGTGGAAACAGAAAGATAATCACCATCTGGATTGCAAAAGAAAACAGCAGTATGGCTGGAATGACTATTTTCCAACTGTACTTATTAAGCTTCAGGCACATTTTATACAAAATAACGCTTAATGCCAGCACCACTGCGATCACTAGAATAAAAAGACCCAGCTGTTGTCTCTCCAAAATTGGCGTGTCCCCATATACGAAATAATTATATTTCGCCCTAATAAAAAAGGAGGATGCGATAAAAAGACCGATAAAGAATGCAAGTATGAGATACAATGTTTTTTGAATTCCTCTTATCATGGAAAACCTCCTTTGCGCAATCGAAAGCCCTTTACAATCCGCTGCCCCGATTCATAAAAAACATTATAAACACCCAAACTGAAAATCCAATGAAAATCGGATGTTTGGGAATTCGCAAAGAAGAGATTTAGAAAGAGAGGTACGTCCTACAATTGGGAATCAAAAAGTCGCAAATGTGATACGGAAGTTTCAAAATGGAGAGAGTTGCGGAGACAAAGAGAGGAAATGGAAAACTACTCCAATCCTAGGGAGTATTATGACAAGAGTCTTAATTCTCTTTCAAACGATTATGCTATACTGGTGGAGCAAATAGAATAGGCTTAAAGGGTCGGTCGGCTACCTCTCACCGAAGGGAGGGATGCCTTGTGACAGTGTTTGAAGCAATGACGCTTATGCTAACCTTTGGTTCGCTTATCGTAGCGCTGCTGTCCAATAAACGCAAATAGACCGCCCACTCACAAAGGCATGCGGTCTATCTGTCGTGTCCTATTTGCTGAAGCCTACCGCCCTTAAAAGCGGCTATTGCCTTGGGAGTCGTGTTACAGCACGGCTCTCTTTGCATTTTACGTCTTTTCTACCTTTAATATACCACAAATAATTTAATAACGTAATAATGTACGGTGTTACATTACATTTCCAATCTCCCAGAAAATCCATCCATCCTTGCGTACATCAGAAGAATTTACTATCCATCTTTTTTAAAAACCGATTATTAGCGATTAAGCCTTTCACTCTCTTCGTTGTATTAGGCCCTTTCGGTGTGCTACCTCTTCTATTCAGCAAAATCCACCGTAGACATGCCCAAGCTTCAAAGATCTCAAGTTCTTCCTGATCCATATCATTTTCCAATAGATAAGCAGTTCTGAACACATCAGCATAACGCTCAGAGATATATATTTTCAGCAGAATAAGTGACCAGGCAAAATCATATCTAGAGTCTCCCAACTGGCCGTTCGTCCAATCGATTATGGTATATCGCTCTTTATCCTCCACTATATTTCCGATATGAAAATCCCCATGAATGATACAGTCTTGCTTCATTGGAGTTTGCTCAACCAGAGAAGTCAATACATTATAAATATCAGATTGTTCTTTAGCTTCAGGGAAAAAGTAGCCGATGAAATCGTATTTTGGCAGTTGTATATTTCCAATCTCTTCAACGCGAATTTTATGTATTTTTGCTAATAGGCTTGCGAGTTCCTTCATTTTCCTGGTATTCATTTTATGAATAGGGGTTCCGTCAAAACTTGTTAACAACACCTTATGTCCCTCCGGATTGATTCCCCAGCCCACTGGTTTAGAGACGGCTACTCCTCGTTCGGATAGAACATCCAATAAACGATATTGAAACTGGACATCCGGTCTGGATTCCTTATTCCATGTTTTCAGTACATAGCTCTCTTGATCAGAATTAATCCTCATGACCTCAGCTTCAAATCCTTGATCCATTGTATGCGCAGTTAAGCTGTCTTCCTGATTTAATAAGTCGTTTATGATTTCGTTGTGCTCTAGCCAATTTATGATAGATATAGGAGTTTTCAAAAATGGATTCTTCCTTTCGGAGTCAGCTACAACAGATTAACGCAACTCAAAATTACAAATAACATAAAATAGATTGTTCTATCCAGTACATAAATACAGTATCCGGGCTTTTCTTTTCAAACTTTTTCATTTTTAAATACATGTCCATTCCATCAGAAACATCATGCCATAAATCCGTAAATACAAAATCATATTTTTCCTTAGACATATGTTGTTCTGCATATTCGAAAGCATCTGCTTGGATAAGCCTGATCTTGTGAGCATTACTGAATTGTGGCAGTACATATTTATTAAATAAATCAATGACATCTTGATTTTTTTCAACAACCGTTATGCTTTCAACATTAACTTTTTCAGAAACCATATAAGCATAATAGCCAAGTCCAAGCCCAAATGTAAGAACATTCCCAAACGCTTTATCAACAGCTTCTTTCATTGTTTCTATTTCATTTGGTGTGATCGTCATCCAGATTCTTTCATTCTCCAAGACAGCCGGGAACATGAATTCAGTTTGAAAAAAACCAACCTGAGGAATTTGTCTTCCCTCTTCTGTCCGGATGATATCATTGCAAACAAAACCTTCAAAAGGTTTATATTTTTCATATTTTAATTCACTATTATTAATCTTTATAGTTGGTATCTTGATATTTTTATAATATGGATTGTCATAATATTCATTTGCATCAAGCTTATGAAGCATATTGCTAAAATATTGGTTGAACAATTCCTTATCATCAACATTATCAACCGTATCCATCCCAAAAGCAGCAGCCAGCATTAAACCAAAAGCGTATTCATAGGATACACCACAGTTTACGATTTCTTCAATTTCTTCTTTGTTAATAAAGTCGGGGGTATTATTCAAATAGCGGCTAAGTAAAGCAAACACTTTATAGTTATCTTCTTTTACTTTTTCTTTTATTACGTTATTAAATTCCATATTCTCACCTATTAATTAGAATTTGTTCCTATGTCTCATGTTAGTCTTTCCGGATTGACTAGTAGGCAATACTCTCATTTTACCATTTAAAAATCCAGAAAAACAAAAACCGCTTTACTAATCCGTGACAGTTACCACTTCTACAGTGAGAAAATCTCACGCCAAATCTTCTAGTTATATGGTTTATGGTCCATTTTCCGCCTAATCCGCTCAATATTTCGTTACCCTATGTTAGAATAGACGACTTGTATAATTTGTGAAAACTTTCACTAATAGTCATGATTGATGGTATACTTAATAAGAAGATGAACTAAAGAGAATAACGATGGAAACTGTGGACGTAACCGTAGAAGATTTGAAGTTTGGAGAACAACAGCGACGCGCGCGCTTCTCCACTTCCAACTCCCTCTGATACTTCCTTTCTTTTTTGTCGGGTTCTTTTGGTACATCTTAATAGAGAAATATAAAAGTGGAGGGTTAACAATGAAAAAGAAAGCAGCTGGTGCTCTGAGTCTCGTCCTCTCTGTCATGCTCGTTATCGCAGGTTGCGGTAATGGAAACGACAAGGTGAACGAGAGCAAGAGTAATAACAACGAGAAAAAAGAAGTTGAAGCCGTCTCCGGGGCATCTGAAGCAAGCTACACACCATTCGATCAATTAAAAGATAAATATGATATCATCATTGTCGGTGCGGGTGGTGCGGGAATGTCCGCGGCGCTTGAGGCCAAAGAGAAAGGCATGAACCCTGTTATTTTGGAAAAAATGCCGGTTGCCGGCGGGAACACAACCAAATCCTCTTCGGGGATGAACGCTTCTGAAACGAAATTCCAAAAAGAACAAAACATTGAAGACAGCAATGATTTATTTTATGAAGAGTCATTAAAAGGTGGCCATGACACTAACGACAAAGAAATGCTTCGTTTCTTCGTTGATAATTCCGCGAGTGCGATCGATTGGCTGGATTCCATCGGAATCCGCTTGAACAATATCACCATTACAGGCGGCATGAACGAAAAACGTACACACCGTCCTGAAGATGGCTCTGCTGTGGGACAATACCTTGTCAAAGGTTTAGTGAAAAACGTACAAGAGAAAGAAATCCCTCTTTTCGTGAATGCTGATGTCAAAGAAATCACTGAAAAAGATGGCAAAGTAAATGGCGTCAAAGTCCTCTTTAACCAAACAGAGGAAAAAACAATTACGGCAGATGCTGTCGTTGTAACCACTGGCGGATTCGGTGCCAATATGGATTTGATCTCCGAAGTAAGACCTGACTTGGAAGGCTACGTTACTACTAACCAAATCGGCAGTACCGGGGACGGCATCAAGATGATTGAGAAACTCGGCGGCACAACCGTCGATATGGATCAAATCCAAGTTCACCCGACTGTGCAGCAAGAAAAATCCTACCTCATCGGCGAAGCTGTTCGTGGGGAAGGCGCTATCCTTGTTTCCAGTGAAGGTACACGGTTCACCAATGAATTGGATACCCGTGATAAAGTAACAGCTTCCATCAATACACTGCCTAATAAAGCAGCTACGCTGGTCTTTGATTCCGGTGTTAAATCCCGTGTGAAGGCTATTGAACAATATGACAAAATGGGCTTCGTGATTCAGGCGGATTCCATCGAAGCTTTGGCCAAAGAAATCGGTGTTCCAGAGGATAAGCTGGCAACAACGCTTGATACTTGGAACAGCGCCGTTAAGAATAAAAAGGATGCCGAATTTGGCAGAACTACAGGAATGGACAATGACCTGTCCACTGGTCCTTTCTACGCTATTAAAATTGCTCCTGGGATTCACTACACCATGGGTGGCGTGAAGATCAATACGAACACAGAGGTTCTAAATAAAGATGGTGAAGCTATCCCTGGTCTGTTTGCGGCAGGCGAAGTTACAGGCGGCTTACACGGACAAAACCGGATTGGCGGCAACTCTGTTGCAGAAATCATTATTTTTGGTCGTCAAGCTGGGATCAAATCTGCTGAATTCATAAAAGCAAAATAAGTAGATAACAGATACTATAGGCCTCACAGCAAAAAGCTCAAGCATCGGCAAGTTAGCCGCTGGCTTGAGCTTTTTTAATGGGATTAATCGCCAATAGTTCGGATAATAGTATCAAACGGATCTAATTCCAGGGTTTGTTGTCCATATTCCGTATCGATCGTAGTTTTTTGAAGCTGGTCGCTATTGTTAATCACGACGAGTATTTTACTTTCTGGATAATAAGCACACTCTGTATATAAATTATCCGTAATATACTTTGTTTCCTTTAACTCATTGCCGGCAAAACGGATCACATTTAACAGCAATCTTGTATTTTCAAAGCTTAAGGTGAAAGAAGGCAGGTAGATCCCCGTTCCTTTACCAAAGGCATGGGTGGACAATGTTATCATCCCACTCTTTTCACACAATACCGCTGCTGAGCCATCCGTAAGATAAATGTTATTTTTAGGTGTTATGCTGGCTCCTTCAGGCACTAAACCTTGCTCATCTCTAGCCTCAAATGTCCATCTTCCATGAGCTACCTTGGAGCCTGTATCCTCATCCAGACCAAGCACATGTGCCATTCTGAAAAAGCTGTCATAACCATCAAGCGCCGAAGGCTGATTGATACCTATAAAAGTACCGCCCTCATAAACCCATTCTGTCAGTAAGTCCACGCACTTATGGTCACTCCAATATTCTCCACCACTCCATGCTGAACCTGCCGAGCCGGCATTGATCACTACATCACACTCTTGTAATACTCCCTTACGGATATCTTCAAAATCAATGAACTGCACCTCAACCGGCAACCCGGACAAAGCCTCGTTGATATGAATCAGATCATGCATATACGTTTCATGGAAATGCCCGGACAAGGTCCACGATCTCAATTTGCCCCAAGCGTGCAAAATGGCTACCTTCGTCTTAATGTGATACGGTTTGCCTTTATGATGCAGCTCTTTAATTTCTCTGAATTCATCCGCGATCTTTTCGATATAATCACAAAAATCCGGATAAGGCTCTACAAGATGCAAATATCCGCCCAGTCCAATCCGATCTATAGGCTCTCTGAGCAAGGCGCGCCGGATATTAATCCAATACTTTTTGGCATCGAGCGTAGGGTTACCTCCCTCCATAAACGTAGGAAGCCCTCCCAATCCAACCGGAAATAAATAGGGATGCAGCCGAATCTCATGGGTATCTACTTTTACACCAGAACAAAGCCTTGCCTCATACCCTGAGAACACACATTTAATCATCCCGTCAAAACCAAACTCCTCAAAACGGTCATTGTAAGGCTCCATGCCAACCCAACTATCATCATAGAAGACATACGCCAGCTTATCGTGCTTATGCACAATATCAATTAATTGCTTACCAAATTCGATGACAAAATCATTGATAAATGCCATATAGTCCAGCTTCCGCTGCTGCGCCGGGATATGACTGACCCGATATTTCCCACCATTCACAAAATCCTCGGCCGTGAGCGAATACCCATATTTCTTGGCAAACAGATCAAGCGCCCTTGAGCTTACCGTAAAATCATATGAACCCCAGTCCGAGAACAAATGGCGATTGCGCTCATCACTGCCCCAGATCCAGGCGAAATTATAAAAGAGGGAGGTGAACCGAACCACTGTTGTTTCCTTATGCTTACGACACCAATCTTCAATCCAATGGAGTAAATATTTTTGCGTTTCTACATAGATGGGATCAATCTGCATCAGATGCTCTTTTTCCCAGTGATTCGTGGTGTGATTGTACATGGAGATCTCTTCCCAAATCCGGTAGACCATGAAGCTGACTGTGTATTTATGCCAAGGCGTTATTCCAGTAATGACTACATTTCCCGATTCCCGCTCATAATTCCACAGTTCTCTTGGAACCTCTTCGCCCGTCGTTCGGTCAAAAACCTGCCAGTACTTAAACGCCTCTTTGGAATCATTCACTCGGAATTGTTCAGCAAAAAAATCCTCCATCAGATAGATGGATAAATAATCTTGTACCGCTACCTTCGGATTTGTTATTAAAAAGCTCTGCTGCAGCTTGTCTGAATTCTGGGACGCCCATTCGTTATGATCTCTGATGATGCAGATTGTAGAATAAATGCCGTATCCTGCGTTGATAATCTCATCGGACAACTGTGTGCCGTCACTGTCACGGATGACATCGGCACCCCAACGTTCAGCTAATTCCAGGGTCAATGCCTCATAACCGGATTCTCCCGGCAGTGTAAAGGCCCCCGTTGTTTGTTTGGACAACTTGGATCCCTCCTATTTAAGCATATCGGATAGAAAAGCTAATGCTAAGCCTTGCCCCCAGCCTTGAATCCAGTCTTTTGGAATATTGCGGTATCCTTCCCGATCCTTCATAACCGCTGTTCCGCCAGAGACACCCAGTACCCGTCCATCTTCGCTGATATTGTTCAAAATACCTTTCAGGGCTTTTTGCACATATTTGGTATGCAGCGGATTGCCGTTATTGATCATAGCAGCCGCAATACCGCAAGACGCGGATACTTCTTCATAAGACTCCTCGTCATCGAGTACTGTCCGCCACAGGCCGTTCTCCGTTTGCACCAGCTTGAGTGCGGCCAGCTGATCGCGCAGCGAACACTCCACGTCCATACACTGCGGATACAGATACCATTCTTTCAAAAGCTTTTTAACTTGCGACATGGTGTATGCGCCCCAAGCATTCGCTCTGCCCCAGAATAGTCCAGACATGTGATCCTGCTTCACATTATTGTAGCCATGGTACCAAAACCCGCTGCTAGGATCTTGCAGGTATTTGATATGCCAATAATATTGATTCAAGGCATCTTGGATCATTTCCTGATCCTTTAATTTGCTTCCTACACGGAGCAGGAAAAATGCCGCCATAAACAGGGTATCCGCCCATGCCTGTTCTGGAAAATCATTAGAAATAGAGACGGTATGCTGCAACACATGATCTCCGAATCTAAGCGCATTGTTCTGCAGATAATCTACTTTGCTCATCACAATATCCCAATATTTCTGATTGCCTGTTTCCTCATACAAAGTGATCAGCATATGGCCCATGGCACAGGTATTTACCGTCCAATCCGGCAGACCCAGCTCGATATATTCATCTGCCCACTGGACAAGCCTATCCAAATACTCTTTATTTCCTGTAGTTTCATAAGCTCTGGTTACCCCATAATAAGCCACACCACAAGGCCAGTCCCATGTTAAATCCATCGCCATTGTTTTTCTGACCACTTTGTCAATGACCCTTAAAATCTCTTCTCTGTCATAAGTTAATTGAAGCATCTTGTTTCTCCTCTCTTTCGCACACGCCCCCAAAGGCGCTTGAGAGCTGTCCGTCCATATTGTAAACGCTTTACTAACTCTATTGTAAGTAGTAAAATGGTCTGATTCTAAGCATATTCATAACTAAACTGTGCAATTTCAACCATTAACTAGTAGTTCTTATATTTCGGGATTGGCCGTGACTACAGAGAATGTTTGGACTTCCGGCCGCTGTTGTCGTAAGAATTTCTTGATTTTATACCGCTCTTCGCGGTGGAAATCTGCTGACAAAGGCGGACGCTAACGCTCCTACAGTTCCAAGATTCTCCTCCGCCACTTTTCCTCAAATTGTATAATATCAAGTTCTCTTTATATAGTTGAATTTGATATAACGTTAACCTATAATCTACTCAACCTACGTAATAAGAATGGGAGTATTGAGAATATGCCCAGAAAAAAGAAACCCATCATTGAATACCGCCACTACAGCTTACCGATAAACTTTCCTATCTTGCTGTTAAGCGGTGAACGTTGGAAGATTTCTGATATTAAAAGTGAACATCTGCATTTCCATAATCATTTGGAGATTGGCATTTGCCATTCGGATAGCGGCATCATGGAGATCAAAGGAGAATCTGTGCCTTTTAAAGCCGGAGATGTGACCTTCATCCCTAGGTATCTCCCTCATACAACTTATAGTTCGCCGAATGAAGCCAGTCTGTGGTCTTATATCTTTTTTTCGCCTGAGGATCTTTTTCAGCAATCCTTCAAGAGCGCTTACAGCAACTTTGAGCCGAATCTGTGGGCAATAAAGGGAACAAACTGTATTTTGAACAAAGAGGAACACCCCAAGGTTTATACCCTTGCGACATCGGTCGTGGAGGAATTGAAACAAAAAAATCCTTACTATCAAGAAAGTGCCTACGGCTTATTGTTATCGCTTTATATAGAGCTCCTTAGAATTCATTCCCGGAATGAACCCTTGGTTGATCAAGACACAGAGCATAGCCTGAAGGGCGATTTTGTCATTTCACCTGTTCTGGAATACATCACTAAAAACTATATGATGCCGATTACCATCGATTTTTTAGCTGATCTGTGCCACCTAAGTACCACTCATTTCCGCAGGAAATTCCATGAGATTATGGGGTCCGCACCTCTCGACTTCCTAAACAGTACCCGTATTGAAGAGGCCTGCAAGCAGTTAAAAAGTACGGATGATTCCATTCTCTCCATCTCTGAGCAAGTCGGTTTTCAGTCCATATCCAGCTTCAACCGATGTTTCTCCAAGCTTATGGGCGAGTCACCTAAACAATGGCGTAAAGGCGCACAATCCGAAGCACAATCCGCTAAAGCGTCTATTTTGGAGTTTACGGGGTGGGTATGATCCATTGATCCAATGGTCTATTCTAGATCATCTTTCTCCCGATTGTTTTATATAACATGGTTCTTATCTTCTTTAACTGCGCAAAGTTTTCTTCAAATGAAATGCTGTGGGTCAGTGCCAGCCCTTTTGAGAAATCTTTTTTATATAGAAAAATTGATTCCAAATACAAACCTATGACATGAATCTGGTTCCAAGTAGGATAACTTGAATGATGATAGAAGACAGTCAGCGTTTCTAATGCATAAAAATTATGACACCATCTCGCTTCCTCCATTATGTACTTCATTGCCGGTCCATTATTGTTAATCATTATGTCTCGGAATTCATCTAAATGATTAGGCTGAACATCGACATATTCAATTGCATAAAATGGCTTTACATGCCGTTTTCGCGCGCCTTCCCCTGGTATAGGGTACGTACTGTTTGGTGTGGTTACAAGTAACTCCATACGGATTGTTTCGAGCACGAAAGGTATATTCACATTTTTCAAGTTAGGTAAAATGAATTCGGCATCTTCTTTTTCCTTGATCTGCATTAGGATAAGATAATCCCATATAATGAATTCTCCATGTTTTTCGGCTGTTTTGTTATGACTGTAAACTGAAATATCCTCCACAGCATTATTTTGAGTCATGGATCCTAGAACGTCTGTGAGTTGGCTCTTTATTTCTTTTTTCATATGCTTTTTATACTTCTTATCGACTCCGATACTCCAAGCAATATAATAAGTATCATTTTGTGGTGTCAGTTTTAGATTCTCTACGCTTATTTTCTTATCCATTTCTGTTTCCCTTTCTGTACAAGTCCCCAGCCATCGATGTATAATTCGTCTAAGATTTCTAATAGCTCGGAAGGGGTCTGAAGCAAGGCTGCTTATGGTTAATCGTAACGCTGCTTCCCAATAAACGCAAATAAGCCCCCCCCTCTGAACTGCCCCATCAAGCACAACAAAAAGGCATGCGTCCGGTACACTACCGAATTCATACCTAACAAGTCGCCTAATAAAATAAGCTGTTATGTGGTAAGGCTAGCCTTTACTTTACCTCACAAAATCTATTTAACAAGGGAATGATTTGTTCCTTGCTCATAGGGGCGTCGTGCCCCGGGATATACGTAGTAAATGAAAGAGTCGATAAAAGCTCAATATATTCTTTCATTTTTATCGGATCAATTTTACCTTCTCCATGATAATAATCCCCGCTATGTGCATCGCCTGCGAATAATACTCCCGCTTCTTTTATATATACAACACAAGAATCGTCTTCATGTGGCCCTCCTACCTTTATAATCTGGCAAGTGGTGCCCCCTAAATCCAGCGTTAAAGCATTCTCGAACATAATATTTCCTGTGCTAACCTTAATCTTATCAAACGTATCATATTCTTTTTTCATACAGTTATAGGCGAATTCTATTTCTTCTTTGGTCTCTAAGCGTTTTACAACAGCTTCTTCATCCCATTCCCATTCTTTCAGGCGCTTTAGTGCCTCATTCGTTGCTGAAGAGACTATAGTTTCCCCGTCAAAAGCATGCATACCAAAGGTATGATCCCAATGCCAGTGCGTGATCAAAGCATATTTGGGACGTGGCAGATTGTTATCATCTAAACACTTTATAAAGGTATCTAAATGCGATTTTGAATTACCACAATCAATCATAATTGAAAAGCTGTCACCTACAACATATCCCAAAACAGGTCTGTCTGTTTCTCTGACGTTTTCTAAATAATAAATAGAGTCATTTATTTTTTTGAGTTCCATCCTATTTTCTCTCCTTTATGGATACAGGTAAAAATACGCTCTATGGAGGAGATGATTACCTATTTATAATGGATGAAGCAGGTCCCATTGGGCAAGGGAGAGTTTAGTTTTATTCACAATGTACTACGACGTAGTTCATAAAAATATTGCACAATCGGATGCTTTAACTGCATCTTCTCGCTCATGTTTAAAATCCGCTTTTTCCCAACCCGTCTGTCCACTAAAGCCAGAATATTCAATAAGATATCATCGCTCTCTATGCTTTCCTCTATAGAAGTAGATAAAAACTTATTAGCTATAACGATAAAATTCGATTTACTTAATGACATCTGTGCTGACAAAAGCTCCTTTGCAACTTTTGATATCTTTCTGCTTCTTGCAATGACTATTAGACGATCCTCAGGGATGTTCCCTTTACTATCTTTTCTAACCGCTTCAATGTCTTCAGGGTGGATTGGAATTTGGAGTTCTGAATCATTCTTAATCTCCTGCTCTGTCAGATACCATCTGATTGAGTTAGTTCTATCATTCATATTGAGTACGTTCTTTTTATCTACCGAAATATAACAGCTCCCTGATTTATCAGGTAAATAACGGTAGCTGCTTGCGCGATATTCAACCTTGCCAGATAACGCAGGACAGAGAAAACTCTCCAGTTGTTGCTTTAATTTGCTCCAGGACATGTATCCTCCAACAAGACGATCTCTTCTCCTCGTCTTTGTCTTATTTTTATATTTTCTTTCCCCCAAGCACACATAACATCCACGATCTTATTGGCTGTAACGCCATATTCCGTGAGGCTGTATTCAACTTTTGGCGGCATCTGCTGGTACACGAATCTTTTGACAAGCCCATCCCTCTCAAGTTCACGAAGCTGCTGGATCAGAACCTTTTGTGAGATGCCTTGAATATTACGCTGTAATTCACTTGTTCTTTTGGCACCGGACATCAAAAAGCAAATGATCAAAGCTTTCCACTTTCCGCCGATGATTTCTAGTGTTGCCTCTATCCCTAAATGATATTGTTTCATAGAATAACACCTCGTTCATGCTGATCAAATTAAGCTTACTCAAAACTTCATTGTTGCATATATTTTTTTCGGAGTCCAGTACACACCTCGAAGTAACCATCTTACTTTATTGTGTGTATTTTCTTTTTTTACAACCTGCAAGATAATAATAATATTCATAAATAATATAGGCCTGAGAATGGAGATTCATCATGAAAACACTAGTGATTTTGGCGCATCCAAACCTTGAGAATTCGAGGGTCAACCAGCGCTGGAAAGAAGAACTGCTGTTATATCCCAACGATATTACCCTTCATGAGATTTATAAGGAGTACCCTGACTGGAATATTAATGTTCCTAGAGAGCAGAATCTAATGGAAACATATGACCATGTGATCTTTCAATTCCCGTTGTATTGGTACAGTTATCCGCCGCTATTAAAAAAATGGTTTGACGATGTGTTGGCTTACGGATGGGCTTATGGATCAAACGGGAACAAGCTTAACGGGAAAAAGTTAGGGCTGGCCCTGTCCATCGGTGATAAAAAAGAAAATTATCAGCCAGCGGGCTCTGTTTCTTTTACCGTAGACGAAGTGATCGCACCCTTTAAAGCCAGTGCCAAACATGTAGGCGCAGAAGCCCTACCGTACTTTGCTGTTTTTGGAGCTTCATTTCAAGCCAGCGATGAAGAAATTAATACTAGCGCAAAAGAATATATCGAATATATCTTTAATCACCGTATTTGATACAAAACAAATTGGGCTATCCTTAGTCTTGTTCAAAGACTTTAAGGATAGCCCATAGCATTGTTGAAGCAGTCTAAAGATTCTCTGTAGTAAGGGTGAAGCCTTCGATCACGGCATCTTCGTCAACCTCAATCAAAATGCAGCGTCTCCCATGATAATTCACTTGCTTCACATATTTTAAATCCTGCGGGCTGACCGAAATCGTAGCTACCTTTGTATCGATCTTAATCGATTTGGTAGTGAATTTCGGCATCACGCTGCTCGCCTTCATCTCATAATGCTTATCGTCAACGATCGTTTCAAACGCCCGTTCCACTTTTTCCATTGTCACGTTCTCTACGCCACTTACCGTCAGTACACGTTCCAGATCTCTATAATCGAGCTTTGGAGGTTCTTCCTTATCGTCGTTGGTTTCGATGACCTGATGGATCTCCTCGTACACCTGTGCGAGAGTGGTTGCATCAAGCTGTTCGCCCGCCACTTCCTTCACGATGTCTTCGAATATAGCTCTCTCTTCCAGAGCCGTATTGGATCTTTCGGCATTCAAGACCTCTCCGACAAAATGCGGATCTGGAAAGTTCGATTTCCCCGTACAATACAGAATGCGGTTCACATCGGAATAATTGTCCGTCACGCTTGGGTAAAAGAAACCTTGCTCCGGCGTACTTAATTTGACTATCGGATCTACAATGACATTGTACTTGAACTCCCGCTCCACGTAATCAAACAAGAGAGCTTTCCGTTGTTTCTCCGTGGAATTCACGCTGCATAGGATAAAAGGATGCGCGAATAGTTCGTTTTTCTCACTTTCCTCGGCTTCATCGTTTCTATCTTTAGTCGGGCGGAAATACTGTCCGCGAACGAAAGTGATCACCGTATCCCGTTCATAATGAGTATCCGCCATCATTCTGTCCACCAACAGTAGCATCAGGTCCTGCCATTCATCCGGATCCCCTGTCACCAAAGCTTGATGAAGCATCACCTGCGCTGGCTCCTCCGCTTCCGCTTGAAACTTCAACTCGAACAATTTCTGATCTAGTTCACCGGTCAGGAGTTTTTTGAAATTGCCCATATACAGCTCCTGCTTCTCTCTGTCCACCATTCCAAATGGCTGGCGCTCCCAATGATAGATCTCGTTGCTTTCCTTCATAATATACACGTTGAGAATATCGTAAATACTCATTAAATCGTGATCCAGCTTAAATTGCTTGCGTATATGCGCGACTTCTTTCTTTATCATGATTCGTTAGACAACTCCTAGGAAGATTAATTGGTCTTTTCAGTATAAAGGATAAAAAAAAGCTTCGCTATACTAGTTGAACTTAAGATTTTTCTATTAAGGTAAGTTCGTGACTCCCGTGAATGTTTGGACTTCCGGCCGCTGTTGTCACCAGATTTCTCGAATATTACCATGTTTCATGGTTGAAATCCGGTGACAAAGGCGGACACTACGTTCCTACAGTTCCAAACTTATCGCATGCTCTAATGCATAGTCTTCAAGCTGAATATCTACCTGTTGATTCATGGCCAGCTTGGCTAGCTGTTCACCAAGAAAGGGCCCCATCGTTAATCCGGATGATCCTAGTCCATTAGCAACAATTAGTTTATTCCATCCTTGAACCCTGCCCAACACGGGAAGAAAATCTGCTGTAAATGGACGGAACCCTACTCTTATCTCATTTAGGCTACAATCCGCAAGACCGGAAGCCGTTTGCAGACCTTTATTTAGAATTTCTTGCATTCCTCCTGCGGTTACAGCAGTATCATAACCTACGACATCATTTTCGTGAGTAGCACCTACCACGATATTTTGATCCGCAAATGCGAGTATATATTGATCTGTAGGCGGCATTACCACCGGCCATTGCTCTGTACTCGCTTGTTGAGCAAGCTTCAAATGCATAATTTGAGCTTTTTGATAACGCACCTGAAGCATGATCCCAAGCGGATGAAGCAAAGCGTTAGACCAAGCCCCTGCGCACACAATCACTTCATCCGCTGTGAATGTCTGTTCTCCTACACTAACCCCTTTAATTTCATGTTCATCATGTTCTAAAATAGCATCGCCCTCAATCATTTGCGCACCATTACGCTGAGCAGCCCTTAGCAAAGCATCACGTAATTCACGTCCGTTCACTCTTGCTGCACCGGATACATGCAGCGCATGGTAACCTTCCGACAATAATGGAAACTTCTCTTGCGCTTCAAGATCCGTCAGCATCGTAAGTTCCCCTATTTCAGGGGCGTCCTCTCTGCGCAGCTCCGCTCTTTCTTTCATCGCGAGTAACTTTTTCAAATCCTCATGGATACATATCGCTCCAACTTTTGCGTATCCAGTCTCGGTTTGTCCAGCCTCTTCCAACTCTTGAATAAGTGCCGGATAAAAGCTTGCTCCCGCTTTAGCAAGACGATACCATGCTTTGTTTCTGCGTTGAGACAACCATGGACAAATAATCCCTGCTGCTGCATCCGTTGCTTGTCCAACATCCTTACGATCTATAATGATGACCTCAGCACCTAACTTACTTAGCTGATAAGCTGCAGAAGCCCCTAATATGCCTGCACCAATTACAATAACCTTGTTCATGTTCGAAGTCCCTTCAGTTATTCATTTTTTAATCATTCACTACTTACCCATTGTATCTTAAATTTGACATTTCTAATGAATTATCGTACTATAAATTTCACTCAGTTAAAAGTACTTTAATTGAAGTACTAAAATAAAAGTGTTATTCAGAAGAAAGAAGGAATACAGTTGAAGTTTTCACAGTTTTTGAAGTCCAAAGGGGCCATCGGTTCTATCTTTATGGGTGTGTTCTATGCCATTGCGATGCTTGGTATTTTCTTACCAGGGTATACAGCACTTCCAGGGAACATGGATGATTTAAAAATTGCTATTGTCAATGATGATGCAGGTCAATATGGGGCTCAGATTTCGAGTCAGTTCTCGGAGAGTTTACCATTCAAAACGATAAAAACCGATGTATCGAATAAAAAAGCGATGGATGAATTAGAACATAATAAGTTAGCTCTAGTTGTCCATATTCCAGAAGAATTTTCAGCCAACGTTCAAAGCGGTAAGGTATCCGCAAGTATTGATTTCACAGTCAACGAAGCTTCTGCCACCATGGTATCTTCAGCCATGTCTTCCGTTGTAGGAGAAATTAACAAACAATTAAGCGCGAACTTCTCAGAGCAAACCGCAAAAGGTGTGTTAATGAACTTTAACGTACCAGAAGAACAAGCCACCGCAATGGCTACACAAATTGAAAATAGTTATGTCGGGAATTATGTTGTCATCAATGATGTTCCGGACGGCATGCACAACAACATGTTACCTATGTTCTTAACTATGGCTGGTTATGTCGGGGCAATGATTGCCTCCATGCAATTAGTTGCTTCTTTTAAAGCGAACCGCGGGAAAGCAAGCAAGACAAAACTGTTTATGTTCGTTCAATTGACAGCTTTATTAATCGCTGTATTATCAACAGTCGTTGCTTTAACCATTGCCTTCTCTGTTGCAGATGTAGACCTATCTTTACTGTTACCAGTTGCTGCTCAGCAAATTCTAATGTATATGGCTGCATTTAACGTGTGTGCGATTATGGTCTTCCTAGTTGGCGAAGGCGGTATGGTCTTAAATATTCCAATCCTGCTCATGCAAACCATCGCCAATGGTGCTACCATGCCTCGTGATATGATGTATACACCATACGATTGGTTCGGCCGCATCACCCCGATGTATTATTCTGTGCAAGCTTATTTGGCACAAATGTTTGGTTCTATTAGTCCAGCACCCTTCTTATGGGGATTAGCAGGCGTATTTGCCGGGGCTATGATGATTAACATTGTAATCGTCCGGTTTGTTCATAAACCTGTACCTGTGACTAAAGAAACTATACTGCCCGTTGAAGTTAAAAATACAGCTGAAATAACCGCCTAGGTTTGGTAAGATAGAGTTTAGCCAACAATTAGGAGTGGGTTCTGTGATGTCAATTCAAATTTATATCTTAAGTAAGTTAATGGATGAAAATAATTATCCTTATAAATTAAAAAAAGAACTATCCACCCCTATTCCTTTTGATAAATTGCTCAATCTATCTGAAAGCAAACTGTATTATCACTTTGAATCTCTTACGAAACAGGGCTTAGTTGAACAGGTAGAGATTATCAAAGAAGAACATCGTCCAGACAAACAGGTGTTTTCCATTACCGATAAAGGGCGCAAGCAGCTCCCGCTCAAAATTTATAAGGTAATAGAAGATGCAGAATCTATTTCAGATATGATTGTCGCTCTTGTGAATCTTCGTTTTGTAGAGACTGATAAAGTGATCCCGATTATCGAGAAGAAAATTGAACAGTCACTTATAAAAAAAGATCAATTAAATCAAATCTACCAGCAAATAGATGTAGATAGCTCCACTCGTGAAAGTGTAGATTTCATGGAAAGCTACTACGCTTCTCAACTTGAGCAATCTATACACTGGTGGAAAGTTCTTTTAGAAAAGCTGAAAACGAAAACGATATAAAAAAGAATGCCTTGGATTATTGCATAATCAAGGCATTCTTTTTTTATTTCCAGCATCAATCACACAATAGCTTTTTTCAGTTATTCACTTTTAATTAATAAATATAAAAAGTATGGAGCACCGATTAAAGCCACGATTACTCCTGCTGGTATTTCAGTATTGGCTACTACCATTTTACCAAGCGCATCTGCAATAACAACTAATCCGCCACCGATTAATAAACACGCGGGAATCATTATTTTATGGCCACGAAAGAGTCGTCTAACTAAATGTGGAACTACTAGTCCTACAAATCCAATGCTCCCACTGACAGCAACCGCTGGTGCCGCCAATAAGACACTACACACTAAAAACCAAACACGATACTTATTTAGAGATACCCCTAAACTAATGACTACAGGATCGTTAAGCCTTAGTACATCCAATATAAGATGATTCCGAATTAATAAAGGCACAATAAGAAGTAACCAAGGCAGCATAGCATACACGTGACTCCAATTACTATTCCCTATGTTCCCTGCCAGCCACACCTTAATCATCTGATATTGCGAAGGATCTAGTACGAAGGTTAACACAATCATAAATGCACTAATCGCAGCCGCAACAGCAATACCAGTATAAATTAATCGAATGGGAATAATGCCTTGATTGCGATCATAGGAAAGCATAAATAATAGAGCGACAACGATAAATCCGCCCAATAAAGCATACAGTGGCTGAACATAAGTATGTAAGCCGGTTGAGCTATTTTGTAAGAGTAAAAATAACATCATGGATAATCCAGCACCAGCATTTATCCCCAGTATGCCCGGGTCGGCCAAAGCATTTCGGCTTATAGCTTGCAGCAGCATTCCTGCTATTGCCAACGCGCCACCTACTAGAAAACCCAAGATCATACGTGGAATACGGAACTGAAAAAGTACAAGCTCCTGCCTCGGTGTTCCCTTTCCCAATACGGTTTGCCATAACTCTTGTAAGCTTAAGCTGCTTTGACCAGTAGATACACTATATATAAAGCCTAGCAGTAAAATGATTGCTATAATTATAAATTTCCATCTTAGCTTCACTATAGCTCCCGCCTTTCTTTACGCGCCAAATATAGAAAGAACGGAACACCAATAACCGCAATTACAGCACCTACAGGGATTTCATAAGGGGCATTTACGATACGTGCCACTAAATCAGCAAGCACAACAAGGATCGCTCCCAGAATTGCGGATAATGGAATAATATAACGATAATCCACACCCACTATGTAACGTACCAAATGCGGAGCAATTAAGCCCACAAAGCTTACAGATCCAGCTAAAGCACATGAGATCCCAGCTAACATGAATGCGGCTAAAAGCGAGAGATTTTTGATAAGTTTTATATTAACGCCTAACCCTTCCGCTGTCTCATCCCCTACAGAAAGTATAGTAATCGACTTTGAAATTACGATGGCAAGTAATAGCGCAAGAAGCATCCACGGCAACATTTGCTGTAGATGGGCCATGCTAATGCCACTTAAACCTCCTCCATACCAAAAAGCCACCTGCTGAGCCACTGAAAAAAAGATACTTATTCCTTCACTTAGGGCAGTTAGCATAGCAGAGATGGCAGCACCCGCCAATACAAGCCGAATAGGCGTCATGCCTCGTTTACTTAATAAACCCACACTAAAGACTAAACCCGCTCCCAATCCCGCACCTAGAATACAGAGCCAAAGTGTACCTGTGAATGAAATCGTCGGCAGGAAAACCATAGCAATAACTAGCGTGACACCCGCCCCAGCATTTAATCCAAGAATCCCCGAATCCGCTAAAGGATTGCGACTAATCCCTTGAATAATCGCTCCACTTACTGCAAATCCAGCGCCTGTTGCCATAGCGGCAAGTACCCGGGGTAAACGAATCGACTGGATCACCTGATGGGTAGACGCCTTATCATCAAAAGCAAAAATAGACATGAATACATCTGCGAAGGGCATTTTTTTCGCGCCAAGGGCCATAGCAAGCACTAATACGCCTATTAATAGGAGGAGCATGAGGATTAGCAATAATAAAAAGGAGAACTTTTTTTCTCCTGCTAGTGATGATTTCTGAACATTTGCGGCCAATGTTTCCAACCCTTTCCCTTCACTTTACAAAAAGAGCCAGCCAAGGGCCAGCTCAGATGCAAACGAATATGATTTCTATCTAACTTAAGTCAGAGGATGTGGTGAGCAAAAATTTGACGGCCCGACTAATCGCACCCGAGATTACACTCACATGCTCCTCTTGCTCAAGCAATGCCCAGCTTACTTCAAAGCTTGGAAGGTGTAAGGCCATCATGCTGTTACATAAATCCAAGCTATCCTTGACCATATAATCCAGCTCTTCTCCACCGGCAATCATAAGCGTTTTAGGTAACTGACTTAGCGTATTGCTGTGTAAATCAGCTTTAAAATTCTCATACTCCTTTAAAAGTGCGTAATCATTCCACCAGATGGAAGCACTACTCGCAATATAATGTGAGAACAACGTGGGTTGTGTAAACAAAGCATGCAGAACAAATAATCCGCCAAAGGAATGACCAAACAATGCTTGCTTCTGCTTATTGATAACGAACCGCTGGGCAATGGCTGGCATTAACTCTTTTTCAAAAAAAGCTAGCAGCTCATCTGCCCCGCCAAATTCAGGCCAAGGCTCCCCGTTGGGACGTTTCGGTAAATTCGCGAGCTCAGCTGGCATGGTTAAATCATAGGTTCGACGCACGGTATCAAACGCCTCACCTCCAGGATAACCAATGCCAACAACAATCGCGGGTGGATAGCCTTTAGGCTTACGCGTCAGCAATCGGGTGATTTCAGCAGCGGTTTCAAAAAGCCCATTGCCGTCAAGAACATAAATGGCGCCGTAGCCATCTTTTGCAGGCTCATCCAAAGGTTTGGCAATAAAAATTTCATAGTCCTTATTGTTAGCTTTACTCGTGATCAGCATCGTTTCATAGTTTGGTTTTACGTACGGTTTGATAATCATGGCAGCAGGAACGCTACAATATCGTCCATCGTTTTTTGATAAGCAATTAATCCACTGGATCTCCAGTGATCGCCATCCACCTCGAACACTTTACCTGCTTGAACTGCAGGCAGCGCCTTCCATAAAGGACTAGCTTTAATGTCTGCCAGGAAAGCATCTCCCAGACCATCATTATCGTTAATAAAGATATAATCCGCGTCTAAATCAGACAACATTTCCAGCGAAATATCAGCGGACATTTCACCTTCTACAAGAGCACTTTGAGCAAAGCCTAGCTCACTCAGCACATAACCCCCGTAATGGAAGTTACCCACTAAAAAGATTGCACGGGCATTCGCATTAATATAAATTGCTTTTTTACCAGCAGAAACGCTGGCTAACTGTGCTTTAGTTGCTTCTAGCTTTGTATTGTAAGCAGCAATAGCTTCTGTTGCTTTATCCTCTAAACCTAGCAATTTCGCAATCGTTTCTGTGGCCTCCACTACATTGCCGAGTGCATTCTTAAACACGTAAGTTGGAGCAATTTGCGAGTAGTTTTCATAAACACCATTTTGTGCATAAAAAGCAGTGGGGAATATAATTAATTCCGGCTCCAAATCTACTACAGATTCTGGAGAGGGAACACCATTAGCGAAGCTGATTTCTTTTACACCACTTAACGTATCTTGTAGATACTGCTGCGGTCTTTCACCCGTGGACCATTGGGCTACTGGGGTTACACCAAGGGTAACTAAGTAATCCTCTAGACCAGGGGCATACACCTTTTGTACAGTCCCCGGAATGTTTACTGTATTGCCTACTTGGTCAGTTACTACAAACGCTTCTCTAGCCGCTACTTCCGGTTCTTGTACAGCGGGTTCCTCCGTTGCAGTTGCACTCGCTTCACTGGTTGTTACTGGAGTATCTGTTGCTTGCTGATCAGCTGTATTATTGCCGCCGCAAGCTGTCAGTAGAATGGATAATAAACCAACCATTACAACATAACTTATTGTTTTTGTATTAAACCCCTTCATGATAGACCTTCCCTCTTTCCTATATTCTCAATAATAATCATTCTCATTATTGAGTGTATAAGAGATAGGACGCATTGACCATGTAACATCTTATGATTAGACATGTACATTTTCAAGGTATCATCATTACTGCAACTTCCTCTAGCATCCGCTTTAAAGCTACAGGCGAATATTCAAACCAAGGATCGGAGTGAATAACATAGATTTGTTGCTGCTTAATAGCCTCTAACTGTCTGAACCCAACCTCTCTCTGCAAATGATGCCATGTTGCTCGTGACTCATCATCGGGGCAAATAATCGTAAACAGCTTATCTACCTTCAATTTACCTAATTCATCAAAAGTAATCTCAGTATTATATAGACCGGGCTGCTCATAACTAGATTCCGCTCCCAAATCCTGAAATAAAAGATGCTGAATGCCTGTATTACAATAAGCAAAGATTTGCTGCTGATAGATACGTATAACTAGAACTTTAGGTGGTGTAGAGTTCCAGCCTAATCCGCGACGAACGTCTTCCAATCTTGCCCTATACTGCGTGATCCACTGTTTCGCTTCTTCTTGTTTATTTAGTCGGGCAGCAAGTTCAGTTAAGGCTACTAAACAATCTTGCTTATCATCCAGCCAATAGATTGGAAAATGATCCTCTATCCGTTTTACCAGCTCTGACGACAAATCTTTGGGAGAAATAAGAAGATCAATTGGCAAATGCAATAGCTCATTGGGGCTGCAATAATTTTTGTTTTGCGTCAAGGTTACCTTATGCTCGATTTCTTGCGCCCACAAATTATAGTAGTACGGTGTCCATTTTGCACTTAAGGGTGCAGCAAACGGAATGACTCCTGCCGCATGTAAATACCCCATCATGTTCCCAGTTACAACACCGATATGAGATTTTTGCTGGCTGGAATACATCGTTGGCGAGATCCCTTCAACCTTTTTGAACACTCGGCTAAAATAAAACTCATCACTATATCCAACCGCTTCTGCTATAAACTTCAAGCGAACGTCTTGTTTCTGCAATAATTGTTTAGCCTTTTGAATCCGTAGCTGGGTAACATACTCCATTGGACTTTGTATATATTCCTGTTTAAACGCCGAGGAAAAATAACTGGAACTAAGTCCAGAAAGATTAGCTAAATGTGCTAAAGACAAGTGCTTCGTGAAATTCTCTTCTATATATTTTCTAACCTCGCTTAAATCCGTCTTTTGCGATTGTTTTTGCATTCTGTCACCTCTTTACTGCTTATATAAATACACTTAACTCTTTATTCATTCATTAATTGATAATCATTATCAATTATACTTTTGTTTTTGGGGGGTGGCAATGGTTGGGGAATGTTCTATAAAAGTGTGCTCAAAAAAGAAGACGCTCAGGGGACTAATCCCCTCGCGTCTTCTGTGTATAACTATAGGCTGCTGCTGCCCGGAGTAAGTCTTTTATTCCGAATCTACAGCCGGAGCCGGAGCCGGAGCTGCAACCGCTGCTCCATTCTTTTGCAAGTTCTCCTTCACTTGACCTTGCTCTAAAGGCTGAACAGGCGCACCAATCTTAAAGCTATCAATGATTTTCCCTAGTGTAGCTTGGTCAAAGTCTACTTGGGAATACAACTCTACTGTATAGCCATCCTCTTCCCAAATCACAATTCCATTTGCATAATAAACCTTAGTCCCGTTAATTACTTCTGTCTTCACTTCTTCCGTAGTGCTGATCCCATTGTCCCCGCCCTTGGAGATTAGAAAATTCACAGCGTTCTCTCCAGAATTATACTGTACTTCAACCATGCTGGTCCCCTGAAGAACACAATTCACAAACTCATAGTCTCCCATCCAGTCGGGTGCCGGGAAGTTCATGCCAAGTGCTGCACGTGCTTCATCTAGGCTCAACTTAGCTGCAACCGGCAATTCAATGACCGCATTCTCCCCACCTTGGGCATCTTCAGATGGAGTCATTGACTGTGCAGCCGAAGGGATTTCCTTATCGTATTGCGTGATTTCTAGATTTCCCACTTCAAACTTTGCCATGATCGATTGGAACATATCCTGTGCATAGGAGGTTGCAGAGAATGCTCCACCCAGACAAATTACTGCACTGCCAATCACTATTGCATTTCTCCAGCTGCTTTTTTTCATCGTTATCCCGTCCTTTATCTCTGATTGGGGGCTAAGAGCCCCATGGTCCAATTTGTATATCAAGCGGTTATAGATTCTTTCTTTGGCGGTAGTGCTGCCCTGTTCGGCATTCTCAAGCAGTTCTATGGTTTTGCTGAATTTGGTGAGATCATCTTTCTTATTCATTTTTGAACCCTCCTGCCTTTAAAGAAATATGCAGTTTTTTCAAGCTTCTATATACTACGACACCGATATTGGACTCACTAACTCCCATGATCTGTGCAATTTCGGAATTTTTCAGCCCAGCCCCATATTTCATTGCAATGATATTCCGCTCCTTCTCACGCAGCTTGGAGAGCGCCTTGAACAGTGCCTGATTATTATCCTCACGGATCGCCAGCTCCTCAGGAGACGGCTTGGGAAATATAAGTTCCAGCAACGAATCCAGTGAGGTATAGCTTCTTTTCTTCTGCGCCCGAAAATAATCCGTTACAGCGTTTCTTACAATGGCAAACAGCCACACCTCAAAATTGGATTTTTCTTGTGAAAAACTATAATACTTACACATCACAGTCTCAAACACCTGACTGCATATGTCCTCTGCCGCATGGTGGTTATTAATCCGATAACAGATATATTTGTAAACACGTTGGTAGTACGTATCATACATCCGGGTAAATTCCTCTTTGGACATGATAGCTTCACGTGATCTTTCGGTATTCATGTAACGCTCCACTTTACCCTGGATAACCTCCATCTCCACCCTCCTTCCACCTCACCTTCATCGAAAAGCTAAACAAATTGCGCAATTTGTTGTGAAGAAACTTACATATGTTAATACGGAGAAACGAGCGGAGCATTAACAAAATGTTTGATAATTGGGGGGGGTAGGAAAAAACGTGGAATATTGGGGGATTTGTGGTGTTGGGAGTGAGAAGCTACATTAAATAGCGGTTTGGGAAATGGCTTTATGAAGATCAAAAAGGGCTTTTTAAAGATAGTGGTGTTACCTCATATAACTTATAGTTCACCAAATGGAGGATGAGGACCTTTTTCAACATTCATTTGAAAGGTGATTACAGCAACTTCGAGCCGAATTTGTTTGTAGTAAAGGGAAGGAGCTCTATTTTGAAAACGGAGGAATACCATTATACCTTTGCGACATCAGTTATAGAGGAAATGAAGCAACAGAATCCTTACTATTAGGAAAGTGTCTACGGCTTATTGTTATCCCTATATATAGAACTCCTTAGAATTACTCTGGCAGATCTGGAAATAGAGCATAGCCTGAAAGACAATCTCTAAAACTATATGACACCCTTAGCATCGATTTTAGCTGATCTGTGCCACCTAAGTACCTCTCATTTCCAAAGAAAATCCCATGAAATTATGAGAACAGCCCTCTCGATCTCCGAACAAGTTGGATTTCATTCTTTAGCTTCAACTGATGCCTCTCCAAGCTTATGGGGGAGTCATCCAAAGGAGCAGAAAACTGAAGTGCAGTCTGGGAAAGCGTCTATATTGGAGTATAAGGGATGGGTAAAAATATGTCCCGGACACAAAAATAAAGATGCTCTGGGTAGTTTGGTCAAGACCCCATTTAGTAGACATTCAAAAAGACCTAGGGTATAAGCTGACTCCTGTACTCAACAGGAGTCAGCTTATTTAGTTTTCGTTGCGCTCTATCTTCATTATAAAATTGTATATATTTCTCAACTCTTCTTTGTGCCTCACCGATACTTCGTATATCATAAGGATATAGTGTTTCGACTTTCAGATGAGAGAAGAAGCTCTCAATTGAGGCGTTGTCATAACAATTGCCTCGGCGAGACATGCTGATTTGGGCTCCAACCTGTGGCGGCAGCATGTGTGGTATGCATGGGACGTGTACTGGTATCCCTGTGAACGATCAGTCCAGTCACGTCTTTATGCGTTTCAAAGGCCTTTCTAAATGTTTCAAATACAAGTGGATTGTCATTACCTCTGCTGATATGGAACCCGACGATCTCGTTATTCCACAGATCTTTAATCGCTGATAAGTAAATCTTCTCATCAAATACACGATATTGTGTAACGTCCGTTACCCACTTTTGATTAGGTTTATCGGCTTTAAAGTCTCGTTTCAACAGATTTTCAGCGATCCTTCCATCCGAGACTGCCACTTCATAGCTTGTTCTATGAACGTATTTGCGGCGTATAATCGCTTTGATATCAAGCTCCTGCATAAGTCGCAAAACCTTTTTGTGATTCACAATAAGACGATATTGTCGATACAACTCATCCTGTATACGGCGGTATCCTACGGTTCTGCTACGTTGCTCATAAATGGTTTTGATCTTACACTTCAAATCCTCGTCAGCATCCTTATCCTTGCGCTTCAGATAAGCATAGTAACCACTTCTGCTGATCCTCAGATATCTGCAGAGCTCCCTTATGGTTTGCTTATTCTTAAGCTCTTTGATGACAGTATACCTCTCTTTCAACCCTCCTGATTCAAGATTTGTAACCACTTTTTTAGGACATCTACCTCCAATTGCAAACGATGCAGTTCTCGTTCTTGCGCAGTCCCAATCCTTTGAGGATCACCACGTCTACCCTCAAAAGCGGCTTATCCTTTGACCCGATACTTCTTCACCCAGACTCTAACCCTATTCTTATCATGTATCTCTAAGTGTTCTGTAATCTTGCGACAGCACCATCCATCTTCGATAAAAAGCCAAACTGCCTCCGCCTTTAGTGATTCAGGATAATGTTTAAACTTCCGACCTTTCATTGCTGGCATAAAAATGCACCCCCTAGAATTACAGCGGAATTTACCCAGGGGTTTTTCCAATGTCTATTCTAAGGGGTGCACTTCAGTTATTACAAAGCATCTTTATTTTTGCGTTCTCTTATGTTGAACTATATTTATTTGCTGGCGTATTCGCTTTTTCACATCAATCCACATCAACATGCAATGACTTCCACGCACCTATATCAGTGCAACCCTTAATGCAAAAGGTATTTCTACCTATATCACTTCAACTCGAGTAAAATGATTAAATGTGCACTGCATGCGGGAACATGTGCGAGTTGGTTGGATACTATGTCAAGTTCTCCCCATAGACTAGTATATTGACGAAAACTAAATGTTCTTTGCGAAGCAAGCAGCTCCTGCCAATCTTCAATGAACGCCAGCAGTCCTTTCGGAAAGTATGATCTACCTTCACTCGACCTATGCACTGCACCCTCTACGAGTGCACAAAACACATAATCAAACTACTCTCCCTGCAAAAACTACAGCTCATGTAAGCAGTATCTACCTAATTGTATAAACAGTACCGCAATATACCTCAATATTAACTGAATTGGGCCAGTTTTCTCGATGCAGTCCTATCTGACTGTTACCTTATCACAGTAAAAAATTCATTCTTAAATGGTAGAGCTGAGCACTCATACAGTTCTTGAGGAACTATACCTGTAATTAGACCTTTATTCTTTATAAACTTTATAAGATCCAATTCTGTAAGTTTTGTAATCCCATCTTTTTGCAATAGATTTACCACAAGGTCTTCAAATGCCATCTCTGAAGCATTTTCACGAACGATTATACCACGCTGGTATCGCCTGTCACGCACCTGAGGTGCGATAATCTTGAACCCCGTTTCGTATTCATCAACGAGTGATTCTAATAGGAATCCATTCCAATTGTATGGTCCATCAGGAAAAGTATCGAAATTGAAGATACTACTGAGACCAAAATAGCCTGAATCTTCGACCAAACCTCCTATTCGCTTTATTGTTTCATTTAAGAAATCATCAGTTACGCTGAACGTGTCACGGTGAACATAATCATCTTCAGAGATGCGAATAAAGTCTCTTACTATCTCATTAAAAACACTATATAACGTTCCTTCAGCCCATCCCAATGATTTCGCCAACGTGGCATAGGTAGAATAATTTAGAGTTGCATCACATCCGAGAAGTGTCTTCGCAATATTCGCAACAGTAAGATCAGTTACAGGAAAATCCTTTGCTAAAATATGTGGACGCCGGAAACGATACTCTTGTTCGAAGTAATACTCAACGACATAGTAGAGATTTAAGGCATTTTCCATTCTGTTTTTTTCGATTATTTCAGGGTAATTTCGTAACATGCTATCGAACAACAAAGCATCACTTAAATATCCGCTGTGCTTGCTCATCAGCTCTGCGATTAGTTTTTCCAGCACGCTCAGATCATTAGGGTCACATGAAATATTGTCAATGTGATTATAAACATTATAATCCCACTGTATAAGCCTTGGCACACGAGCAATAGCGAATGCTATAACGAAATCATTTAACCCAGGAATAGCTTTTATGACTTCCGATTTGGTCATCGCGCTCCTTTTTGAAATGAGTAACTCGCAAAGTCTATCGTCTGTCCCCTTTCGCTCAGCCCCATTTTTAACCATCAGATCTCTTTCGAAATTGAAATCATCAGGATACAAATATTTCAACATACCATGGAGAAAATGTGCATTTGAAATATTAGTTTCAAGTAGAAATCGCCCTTGAAACTGCGCAAATATCTCATTATAAAAGAAAGATGTCTGAGAACTTTTTTGGATATAATAATAAACTTCATCTAATAATTTGGTACTATATATTACTTTTCCAATCGGACAATACCTTCCTCTACCCGAAAGCACCAAAATAGATGCAACTCTGGCTGTTAATGCACGATTATTTCCTGGTAAATTTAATCCATGATAATTCTTATCCACTATTTTACGAAGGATCCTCATGTCTTCATTATTTTCGTTCGAATCGAGTTTTATATCAAAAGGGAAATACTTGAGGATGGCATCGTAACAAATCAGCGCATAAGACTGATTTCCCTTTATCACATATTCACCATAAAAGTGATATCCTGTCTTAACTAAGTAATTCATGATATCTTCAAAATCTAAAAAGTTTAAATTGCGTCTCAACAATTCGGATTCTATCATTTCAAGGTGGTCGTAAAAATTCATTCCTTGCCCAACAATATCAGCGGCAAATTGCTGTAAAGTGAAATCCAAATCGTTAGGACAAAGCGTTTTACGTACGAACTTATCGGAAAAGCTTAAATATTGCACCTCATTAGATTCCAATAATACATACTTACAACATTCTGCCATTGTCATATCTTTGAACAGCTGCTGCAGCTCGGGAAAAGTAAAGCATCCTTCTCCAGCTTGCATTAAAGTTTCCGCAATCATTTCTGCGCTATCCATAAGACTACGTATTGTTTTTAAAATAATTTGACGAACTCGCTCTCGAGTAACACCAATTTCATTAGCTATTTTTTGCAGGGTGTCCCCTTGGCTCTTCTGAATTAAGCACTTCCGAGAGGTATCTTTTTCATTTGAAAGCTGATTTGAAAAGTGGGTAGTTATAGGGGTCCTTAGGAAAGGTATGACATATTGAATTAAAGAGTATTCATAAGGAGAAACCCCAATTTGACACATATCTTTAATAGTTGTGTACCCATTTTCAATTAAGACTTCTATGCTATCCTTGGACATACCTAAACGATCTAAAAAACAAACAGGAATTGACATATTCTCCATGGGAATATCTTCTAGTAAAGCAGATTCTTGCGTGTCCTCTAAGGGTAACTTTAATACTTCCAAATATGCTTGATATATAACTTCCATCGTGGAGGAACCAATGCCTCTGATCTTAGTGTCCTTGAAAGAAAAGCCTTGAAGTTGAGAAACATTCTCAACCCCTTTGCTTCGGCAGTGACGAATAAAAAGGTCACCTTTTGGTAACTTGTTAAACAGCTGGTCAATTGATATATGTTCCAGCCTCTTTGCAGTGGTAGTATCTTTAATTCTCTCACCTTTAATATATTGCTGATAAATTTCACGAAGGGCCTCAACAGATGATGCACCAAGCCCCTTCAAACTTAATGCTCGGTCAAAATCATCTTCTGAGAGTTGACTCATCCGTATTTTACCTTGTGAAATACAACTATGTAAAAATGATGTGCTACGAGGTACATCAGAATATACAGTAGCGATTAATGCATCTGGTATACATGCAACTGTTCCTTCAGCTATCAATTTCGTATGCTCATAGATTGTTTTTGGCAATTCATCTACATCGCATGCCTTCTTGTTATCAATAACCACTTTCTCTATCTCTTCCGACGTATTAATAGTTAAGCAACTTTGAAATACTGCTTGTACCTCATAAACAAGTTCATTCTTTATTCCTGGTACAAACATTAATTCATTAAAATCAAACAAAATAAGGTCTTCTACATTGAGAATACTTCGCTCCTTGAAAAAGAAAACAACCAGGTCATACTTGTTGTCAGCGTACATTTCTTCGATTTTTAGGGTCATAAGGAATCCTTCCTAACGAGACAAAACTACTTCGTTACTTCACCTATTTTTTTAAGAGTTTTATCATATATAACTTGACTTGATAAGCAATCTAAAATATAAGTTCCACCTAGTAGATTTAAGTACTTAGATAGGGCACCAACAGTATCTGTATTAATTATTAAACCTTCATTACGAGCAGTTAACAATGCAGATATGAATGGCCTGATTATCATAGGATTGTTGGAGGTATTGCGCTCTAAAATATGCATAATATAGTCTGAGTTTTCGCACACAAAACGTGTCAACTCGTAATTATCGTCCCTAGTTTCGTCATAAGTAAGTCGACCGATCCACCAGAGACGGGAAATAGCGTTTCTAGTCAAAGATCGTCGTGCGCCATAACCAAAGAAAAAATGCTGCTGGATGTTGCTAATGGTGCATTTGTTAACTATATCCCAACGGTATTGGGTATATCCCCAAAATGAAGTAAGGCAGAGCCCGGCCCATAACCGCTCATCTGACGCTTGAGAATCAGAAAGAAATTTTAACCGATTATACACTCTCTGTACGTTCTCAAATTCAGTTAGAAAAGGTTTTTCTTGGGACATATCCATTATAAAGTCATCAACCATATATTTTGACTCAATGAAGGGTGAACCCCCAAAATATTCCTTGATCCACCCGTTATCTGGCAAGATAAATTTAGGTATCAGTTGAGATAAATTACTTTTTAAGGCAAGTAAACTGTCGTCTTGCAAGAATACAATTTTCATTCGGTATCCTCCTCATCCTCACTTTTATATCCACTTGAGAGTGCTTGCAGAGCATCTGATATCGGTATATTAATCATTTTTTGGGCGACTTCGAGCATATTGAACTTGGAAAGCTGATCACTTTCAACGTCACATTGAAACTGGTTTGACAACGCTTTTTTTATGGCACGATACCATGAGTATGAACTATACTCATAGCGTTCACTTGGATCACGCCTATTTAATTCTTCCAAAACGTACGTAAGTGCAGGTACTACCACTAGTGAATTTAAAACAGGTTGAATTACTGCTTCATCCTTGATGCTCTTGTAGTTATAATAGTCCCTTTCCGGAAGCTTAATCACAATCTTTTTCTGATCCAGATCAACAATCATTCCCAATGCTGTCTCATCGGCATTTTTAATAATACTGAACACGGATGGTGTGTTAGATAGGTCATTAATATTTTTTTCAATATCGATATTAACCTGCTTACCCACAGCCATTACACAGCCTGCTTCAATGAGAAATTTGAAGCCCCGGTAGTCTTCATGAAAAGAAGAATTCACATAATCAGGTATATCATGAATTGCAACAATAAATGGGCATATCTGCAATCTACCACATATTTTTTTATTGGAAATGATATATGTAAATTCAGAGTTGGACGTTTGTAGTGCTGTTCTAAAACCCGTTTGCGCACATTCAAGGTGATATACAAATTTAACTTTACCTTGGGTGAGATATTTCGTTAATTCGACGTTATTTAAATTTGTCAGAAAATCGATTCGGATATTAAGACCGTCTTTTTTTGGGTCTATGGTTGTGTCAAAACTACTGTTTACATAGTCATCGGAATAATAGGACATAACAGGATACGGGTATAATTTATACCTTATTTCCATACGCTTTAACCTCCATTGAGCAATAATCGTGATAGTCCAAAACCACTTTTAAACGAACCGGTGTGTTTGCCTTAAAAGATATCCCCATAATCTGATTCGTAGAAACGGTAAGTATCGGTTGACCGATCCCCATTGCACTTACAATAGTTGCCTCATAATTCTGTGACTCCGCAGAAAGATATAATTCCAACTTACCATTCTCAGCTGATAAGGTAGGAACAAAGGTAATTGAATATTCACCTGAATCTTTGTTCAAACAGACCACTCGAGCTGTTACAGCATCAATGCTCGATAGTAACTTGTGATGTTCATTAGGATTGGTTTTGTTACCTTTACCCTCTTTTTCGCCGTGACTATTATCATCACCCGTTCTTTCCCCATCACCATGTCCCGAACCAGCATCGAGTCTTTCTTCCTCTATATCTCCATTATCATCATCTGCTATTGTGTCGGTTCCTTTGTTATTTACCTGCGACGGTTTTTTCACGATTACAGTTTTCTCAAATGTTTTAATTGTTTCAGGCAAAGCCTCAGCTTCATGATCCTCCGAAATCATATCGTTCTCTGTTTCATCCGGTAAAAATTCACCTACAATGGGATCGATTTCCTCAGAAGCGTCATCATTCTTCAATTGTTCCAGACAATCTTTAATAAAATTTACGAGATCACGAATAAAATCCCTTGCTATAATTGGATTTAAAGCTCGCTCTGGCTCCCACTTAGTATGTTGTGGATTTTCTAAATTCCGTAGAAAATCATTTATTTTTATGCCTTCAATAAGCATTACACCCGAAAATGGAATGATTCCCGAAATGCTACCACGGTCCATGATCTTCATACCCGTTCTACGAATCATAGCTACTTTCCTATGCATTTCAGGACGAATAATAAGGCCAAGAGAAATTTTCCCATAGTTTTTAAAATCAGTCTCATACCAAACTGTCTCTTCTGATGTAAGCACCTTGTAATAGTTCTCTGCATTTTCAGCAAGGGATGTCTGATATTGCTCAATCAACTCCGAAAGAGTATCCTTGCTTATTATTACATCGTCAACTCGAACAACTAGTGAGCCACGAAATATAGCATAAAGGAATCCATCTAGGATGGAAGCGATAATATCCGTTTTCCAATCGGTGGAGTAGTACTTAAAGCCAGCAATAAAAATATCTGTACCGGTTTGATTCTCACTACGATGAAAAGATGGATCAAGGTTCTGCTGAGTATAGATAGGTAAGTTGTTATCAGCACCACAATATCCAACCCCCACAGTAATTTTATTATCTTCTTTGCGGCGGAAGCTTGTTATTCTTGATACGCCTTGAAAAGCTGTTACACCCTCGGTATCAAGAGTGCTATAAAAAACCGTCCGGAAGTCCGAACAAACAAAGGGTGCAAATTTACCTATACCAAATGAGCCCCCAGACGATCCAGCTTTATCAGAAGCACCAGAGGATTTGGTTAAGTTACACCAAGGTGTGTTGTACTCACCTTTAGAGCCAAGAAGTCCACTTGTATTAAAATCGCTTACTCTTAGGAACGGAACCGTTCCAACTTCAATTGCCTTGATTGCTCGCTCAAAGAAGTCCTGCGCTTTCTTCGAGGATTGCTGACTCCAAAAATCTAAAGAAGCAACGAAAGCTTTTTTCAATGAAGATGCATCAGGTAATTCTTCGGTTTCAAGCGTGAATGACTTAAATTCTACCTCTACTACAGTATTATCAATAGCTGCATCTAGAGAGTTTTGGCAAATCTCCCTTGCAAGTGATTTTAGTGGTGTGCCTTGAAAGGTTTCTACACCTGAATTGCTGATACCATTAATGTCGCCGTGGTTATTTGAAGGAAAAGACCATTTCATGTTTGTTTAACCCCCTAAATTAAACTTTCAACAGATTTTACTAAAGCTTCTCAAAGTTAGATAAGTTATGATTATCATCCAAACATTTTAAACAGGAAACTTTGAGGAGAAACCCTGGTAACTTTGAGGAGAAACCCTGGTAACTTTTTTAAAAGATATTAATAAATTACAATTCAAAAGTAAAAGGACATCAAATTTCCTCAAAAATGCTGTTAGACCAACAATTTTATCCACTTTTTTCGAAAGGATCATTACTTTTAAGCCTTTATGTACAAACTCCGTTATTTACTTCGCCAAATGACTTGACATCTTATTATTCCAAAAAATACATACTAAGTAATTAGGACTGTTTAAAAGGTATTTGCCAACTACTTGTTGTGTTATTTCCAAAACAAGTTCCCAAGGCAATAAGACCTTATACCTAACCATTCGACAAATAGGACTATTATCCTTTCACCTTACAGTCATAAAACATAATAATTCTCTGTCGACTAAATTTTATAGAGAAATAAACATATCGCCATATAAGAAGAGTAGTAACGGGGCACCTATGTTTCAGATGAATAATAATTTACAGAATTACATGTTTGAATATAGTATGCTATTAAAAATCAGAGTATTTATATAAAGAAAGATTGGTGGGATCTATGAGAATAAGTGAAGTATTTCGTTACGGAAGACCCTATAGTGCTGAATACAAAGAGAAAGATGGACTTCAAAATTTTTTTTTATATAACCCATACCATTGGATGTGCTCTTCCTTTATTAGAAAAGGGAATTAATCCAATTGCATCAGTGAAAGCAATCGATGGGAATCGGACTCCAGCGATTTTAATATCCAGCAGTCCTCATAAAATAGGATCTCACTCCACACCATGGCAAGATTTTTTTGATCCTGATAATGGGCATATTAAATATTTTGGTGACAACAAAACTTTAGGGAGATCGCCAGAATCTGCAGAGGGAAATAGTGTATTGCTACGAGCACAAATTGCACACAATTCTCCAGATCAGCTATTAAGAGAACTATCTATTCCTGTTATATTCTTTAAAAGAATTAGATTAAATGGCCGAGCTAAGGGTAATGTTCAGTTCCAGGGTTTCGGTGTGATTGAACGTGTAGAACGTATAATTCAACTAATTTCATCAGGTGAGTCCTTCGTTAATTACTCGTTCGATTTCACTATATTTCATCTTCTTAAAGAAGCAGAGGAATTTAATTGGGAATGGATTAGTATGCGAAGGAATCCTGCTTTTTCTTTAAGTGAGACTCTAAAACTCGCCCCTTCATCATGGAAAACATGGATAAAAGAAGGTCAAAAAAGTCGCGAAAAATGCAGAAGGCGAGTCTCAAAATTGTATGTTACTAAAGCAGAACATCAAAGACCTTTACCAGGCTCTAAGGAACAGAAGGTACTCGAGCAAATTTATGCTTTTTATGATAATCGTAAGTCTCGGTTTGAGCTCTTGGCTGCCAAAGTAGCTTCCAGAATAATGGCATCTAATGGTGGATTTTATAGAGAGGGCTGGATAACTCCATCGAGTGGTGATGGGGGAACTGACTTTGTAGCCAGGTTGGATATCGGTAGTGCTTTTTCTAAAACTAAACTTGTAGTACTTGGGCAAGCTAAATGCCAAGACCCATCAATGCCTACTAGTGGTACACATATCGCTAGGACAGTTGCTAGATTAAGAAGGGGATGGGTTGGTGTATTTGTCACTACTAGTTATTTTTCTGAGCCTGTTCAAAGAGAAGTTATAGAAGATGAATACCCAATTATGCTCATTCATGGATTACGGCTGGCTGAAGAAGTCAATACATTGATCTACGAACAAGGATATAAGGACGTTAATTCGTTGTTGAACGAATTGGACAGTGAATATGATTCCTATGTTCTGTCGAGAAGACCAGAGGAAATACACCTGGACATGTAGAGTGTTGAGATACTACTCGTCTCTTTATGGGGTAGTGTTCTATCTTGTTTGACAAAGTGATCCGATAAAGTTAATTATTTTCGCAACATGAAATCTGTGCACTTCTGACATAATAGGCATTCTATAGACTTTGGATTTTAGAAGCACACACTAAACCACATAAGTAAAATACTACCAATTATCCTCTCTTGTTCTTTGCATACTTTTAAAGTATTCCCTTATTTTAACTACAAATCGATATCCGTACGGGGTCTAGTATTTTTTGAAATGTAACCAAAGTAAGTGGAGAAAAGTCACGACAGGCTGACCAAAGGCATACACGAGAATAGCGTTTAAAATGTAGTCTCTAATTCCAGGCAGTCTAATTAACTTTACAACACAATTATGCTCTTCACAGATTATTTTGCTGCTCTAATTAATCTTGCTGCACGATATTTGAAAATTTTAACCCAATAGGAGCAATGATTGCTTCGAGCGTAGATAAATCAGCCACTGCCATTCGCTCAAATTAGGTATACCTCTTCTATTTTACTTACATGGGTCTGTTAGAGTAGGAACTCGGCAACTAACACATGATGAGGATCTTTTGTATTACGCTAAGGAAATTGATGACGCCGATTCTCGATATATTATGTCAGCAGTTCCCTTTTTAAAAATTTTTTTGTTCATTCTATCACATGAATAATTTTTCCATTATTATTTCTTCACTAAGCGACATAAATAATATTCCAACAATTAATCATTTTTCATTTTTTTCAAAATGAGAAAACACTCAATACCGTCCATTAGAACGGTATTGAGTGTTTAATTAATTTCAATCAAAGAAATATACGCTGTTAATCATAATCAGATGATATTACTTAGCTGCTTCGTAAATTCATCCTTAAACTGTACCCAGCAAGCTTCCTGTTTGGCCCATTGAGTTACGTTTCTATCTCCCGCAGAATCACGCAGGAAAAACAATGCCTTATCAGCAATAATTCTTATAACTTCATCCCATTTATCAGATAATGTTTGACGATTCCATACATCAACTAGATCTATTTTGGTTCCATATATATGATGGAGCATAGATACAGTATAGTAAATTACATTTGCTCTATATCCCTGCAACCTCATAGACTCCACAATATTAGTTACATGACGATTAATAATAGTTCTTGCTATTAATTTTTGATAGACTTCTAGGGTAACTTCATTCAGCGGAATAATCTCATCATTATCATCCTTATCGTATTTCCAGAACTGTTTATTTTGCTCCATAAACCGCTTAAAGGCCTCTTCTCCACCTTTACTTGAAATGTGTGGGAACCCTTCACACGACATATAATGTTTAGCCAAATCAACTTTGGTAAGCGCCTTTTCACTTGGATATTGCTTTTTAAATTCGTTTTGCTCCTTACCACGTTTACGTCTATTTAAATCAACTGCATATTGACCTCTCGCGCGTTCGAAGTACCATTTTCTCTCTGACTTTCTGCCATCGTAGGTCGGGATCCATATATTTCTAGATAACTTTTCTAATTCCGACATAAATCTAGAATTTGCTAACAGATCAGATTTATTGATTTTATTCTGTGTGTTAGCATACTCTGAAATACTTGAAACCATCTCATCTTCAAGAAGTTGATGATCTTTCTCCTGATTGGCTTCAACATGAAGAATTGTCAATTTCGCCTGAACATACACTTCGGATAAATCCAGCTCACTCTTATAAGCCTGATGTATTGATGCAGTCGTCTGTCCGCCATTTACAATTTGCCAGCCAGTCAGCCCTTTGACACGGTAAAGATTAATACTATCATTTATTTTTTCGATGTCACCTGAACGTGCTACACTAGAAATACCATTGTTATAACTTACAAACATTCGTCTTTCATTAGGATCTTTAAGAGTTTTTAGGATCCCTTTGTTGGTACCGCCCTTAGCCTGCAAGTAAGATCGTACATTTCGTTCAACCAGCTTTGAACCCCATTGGTCATATGCTTTAGCAAGTAATTGTGCAGGTATGAATCCTACATAACATGTAAAATAATTCTTTACTCCTTCATGCTGAACATTAGGCACATACATCATCTCAAATGAATGTCCCAAATCCTTCTCGAAGTCAATATGAATCGTTTGGACTCCTTGTTCGGCCAAAATGATCTGGAGTATACGATCTATATCCCACACTTGAACATTAACTGTTTCTATTCCAGGAATCGAAAGCTCTATTGGTTTATTAGAATTATAGATCATATTGGTCAATATAAATATATTCACTTCATCTATAACACTTATATTTTCTGAAATAAGTACAGCTAATTCTCGCGCTTGAAGAGAATGATCGATTGTATGAGATAAGATTTTAGCATTCGTAATAAAACGCTTAGCCTGATTGGCTAGTTCTGTCATCATCGTCATATTTATCGTGAGTAACTGTTGCTCGTTTTGATCAAAATTATAATCAGCTATATATAAGTCAAGAACGTTCTGACTTTCGTCATAAAAGTAAGCATTCACAGCAATTTTTTTTTGAGTATCTATATATGGAGGAATTAATATATCAGGATCATCATTCCTTTCCATATACTGAAGCATTTTTTCAAGAAAAGGAACTCGATATACCCCTGTTTGTGTCGCTTTTTCTTCTACTTCTTCAAGGAATCCTTTCAGGAATTCACTTCGCTGTCTATTCTCTAACATCTCAATAATCCCCCATTACAAATCAAATACCTCATCAACTTCTCTTTCGAATTCAATGCAATGTGTAAGATCTATGCTGTAACTAACATGAGAAATACCTTTTGGCAAATCCTCTTGTAAAATTCTTGGGAAGTTCGTTTCGGCTTCGTATACCTCTACTTTATCTAAAAAAAAGAAATCATCCGTATAATTTTCTTCTTTAAATCTTAAATCCTCTAACAAATCATTAAACTTTAATAGCATTCGGTCGGAACGATTTGCAATTTGGTTTCGAACCTCATTTACAAGTGCTTGTAATGAAATACCATGAGTCTTACTTGGTTCTATAAAGCATACATAGAGATAAATACTCGATACTGCATTTGTAAGCCTTAACTGGTTTTCATTCGAAATTTTAATTGTTTTGGTTAATTTATTTATTGCCGTCTTAATCTCTACGCCGCGATTTGAATGCTTAAAATCAATTCGTCCACTGGTTGGTCCTTCCCACTGTTCTATTATTTGTGGGGGGGCAGTTGGAAAGCGACTTAACCAGTCTCGAATATACCACAATTCTCCAAAAAGCCCTCGTTGCTGTTCCTCAGTTAGTTTGCGGTAACCACCTTTTTGAAAAAACATTCGCCATCTGTCAAGGACTTTATATACTACTGTAAACACCGATTCATTCTGCTCTCTGGTAATCAAATGATCCACAACATTCTGCAGTACAACTTCAAAAATATCTGTACCATGTTCTGACTCTTGTCGTAAAACCAGATAATAATGTCCTTTAAGTAATGCCAGCTTTTCATAATACTCAATTTTGATAGATAATCCTCGCCATTTTGGAAGTGCCTTTAGCTGGTCCGGTTCCCAAGGATCAAATCCCAAATCGATATAAAGTTGTCTATTCATATTCACAGTATCTATTCCTGCAAAAAGAATGGGACTTTCCGCCGTAAGAACCCTCAATTTATAAACTTCTTGCTGAGACTGGCTATTTAATTCTTTAATCATTTGCTCGAATTCTAATTTAAGATTCAACATATATTCCTCACCCTATTAGAATATTTATTTTATTGTTTTGTTCACTTCATAGATTTTAGAATCATCTAACTCTGAGTTAGGAAATGAGATAGCAATACCAATTGGAACCATTTTCTCGCTAAAATTAAAACTAAGGGATTCGAAAACTTTTACTTTAGGATGAAGCGGGTAGATTAGAAGCATTCCTTTTTCTTTTGGCCTCAAATTTCGAATATCTTGTTTGTCCTTCATATTCTTTATTGTAGCTTGATCGAGATCTATAAATTCCTGACGCGAAGCAACTATAGCACGTATATCAATTTTAGTCTGTCCTTGATTGTTATTATTCTCTGCCTTAACCCCACGTACCACTGCAGAATCAATTTTAAATTTCCCGAATTGTACTGGGAATTTCTCAAGACCACTTTTATCCCTTGGTTCACCTTCAACCACTGCTACTGTCCAATGTAAAAGCTCTCCATTTTCATTAACTCGACGGATATAATTTACAATTTTTCCGCTATCAACCTTATCAGCGCCTTGACTCGTCTTGTATTCTGATAGAAAATTCAACACAGTATTTACTTCCACTTCCGGAACCATATAATAACCAGTTTTACCTGTTCCAATATGCGTTTTCGTAAATCTTGAAGAGAGTTCACTAATAAAGTTCTCAGTCACTTTCATGTTGTGAGAAAAAAAAGTTTCCTTATTTTCATAGATACGAGTTTGCTGCAGGGTTAGCCGATAAATTATATTTGTTATCGCAGCATTTTTCATTTTTAATGGACTCGTTAAGGTCATAGTTGGATGACTTAACATTTTTACTGCGTATTCCAATGGAGTCTTATTTGCTAGTGCCAGCCTGTCAAATTCTTTTCGTAGTTCAATCATTGCAATAGCTAGGTGTTCAAAATTCGAAGCAATTTCTGCGGTTGTATATATTCTGCACAAGTCCATATAACCTTTCCGATATCCAAACCAGCGCCCCATCTGCATTAAAGTGTCATACATCAACGTATTTCTAAAATAGTAAGTTATACTAAGTCCCTCAAGTGTAAGTCCTCGCGACAGCTTATCTCCACCTACTGCAATTACGTTTAAACCATCCTCTTTGTATTGATGATAGTCTAACGCATCTTTGCTATTTCCATTAATTTCAAAAACACGAACCTTTTTTGAGCTCTCTCTCAGCTCCTGATAAACCTCTTCCCAGCTAAATTCCTGAATATAACCAGGCCATTCCCTGCTTGTCGGAATAACATCTTCCTCATAAATCACTTTAATTACTTCTACAATTTCACCGTTTTTGTTATATTGTATCTGTTTGGTGATTTCCTTGAATACTTTATCCACACCGTCTTTTACACTTGACTGAACATCTTTAAAACGAGAGGTATGAATAAGCATCGAGTTATGCTTGTTCCTCTGGCCTCGAAGATTTCTTACAGCAATAGTTAAAAGAAATCTCAAGATGGACTCTTCCATTTGCGGAGGAACCTCTTCAAATTTACCGGCATCCCCTTTTGTTTTAATTCCAGTAAAGACTTCTATATCTGGATCCCTCAAAGGACGAATCAAACTTGGACGTGGATCGTCCGACTCTTCTTCAACATTAAAGAATTCTTCTGGACCACAATACTCTTTAGGCTTGAGGAGACCGACAAGAAAATCTTTAGGATATAAATCCTTACCTTCCTCTTCTGTTTTAGCTTCAGCACTTATTAATAGATTAGCAAACGGGGTTGCTGTGTAGCCTACATAACACCTTCTATTAAAAATTTCTAAAATTTGACGGATTAACTTATTTATCGTCTTTGGATCTTCATCCTGTTTAGAGGTGTCAACAGATGCCTGATCTGCTTCATCATCAACTATTAAAACAGGAATATCTAATTTAAATAAGCTCTTTTGATACTCAAGTTGATTTTTAAGTGATTCTAGGACAATACTATTTTTTTTCACAACCATAAGAGTTCTTTGGTTTAAGTTAAAAATACCACTCGGTTCAGATGAAATGTCACGTTCAACTGTAGTCCATGTTGAAATAATATGATTAGGTGTATTAGCATAGATTTGGGCTACTCCAACCGGTTTGCCCTCTCTATCGACCCTGCTACCTATCACTTCTTCATCCAACCTAAGCTGAGTCTGTGCTCTTAGATCATTATGGACACCTGAAAGTACAATCACTAATTTATATCCAACATCGAAAGCTTTATTAATAAGTCCTGTAAAATTAGCAGTCTTTCCGGACTGAACGTACCCTAATACAAGACCCCGTTTGTCAAAAGAATGGTTTTCATTTGGGTTACCCAAAGACCGCATGATTTCATTTGTTGAATCATCGATAGAGTCAACAGCCTCTTGGTCCCAATGCTTAATTCTTAATAGATAATCTCTGTAACGTGTCCAAAAAAAAGCTCCCAAAAGTAATTTGGAACTGTACCAGCCACTCACTCCTTCTAGACGTAATACAGGAGTCTTTATAATATCAAAGTTAACATTATATTTCATATACATTTCTAAAGACCACTGTTCGATCAGACTCGCCTCTACTTTTAGCCCCTGTATTACGAGCTTTGCTAGATCCACTGCTTGTTCAGCTGCTTTTTCTTGGCTAGGAAAGACTGATCTTAAGTTCATATAATTAGTTGCAAATGTTTGCTCAAATAGGCCTCTTGCCTCATTCATAACTGATACTCGCCTCTTCCACAATTGATTTCAACGTTATGCGATTTAGACCATCAAATGCTGGTTGAGTAATAAGTGCATCTAATAGCTGTTGTTGATTTTGAACAACATGGAGCTTAATTAATGTAGAAGAGAATTGGATAACTAAATCTTTCATAGCGTCGGTGACCATTTGAATGATTTCCTCCGCCACTTTTGGCGAGTCAATAATATTACTAGGTGATCCCAGCTGGACGAATTTCAAATACATATTAAGCAGTTTTGAGGTTTCGTCATCTATTCTGTTCTGAATTTCTGTTAACATAGGATGATTTCTGTTTAAAATAAATCGAAGCCCTTCGTCACTACCCGATAACTCCCATGTATTGAGACTCCCTTTAAAGGTTTGGTTAGAATGGGCTCCTTGAGTCCTAAAATAAAAGATATCACGGGATATTTTACGAACAAATTTTGCTATTGATTCAAGTCTTATTTTTGCGTTGTCCGGTGGAATCACAGCTGACTTTTTTATATCTACCTGCCAATCATCATCTGCCGTATTTGGTAAGTCTATACGAATTCTTGCCAGCTGGGATGAAGTATCCTTTTGCAACATTCCCAACCAATCTCCGTAATGCAGCAGTCTGTTTTCACGATAAATATAAAAACCTTGATGATCTCGCCATCCTCTATTGCCCCCAGCTCTTTTATATTCTTGTTCATTTAAAAATGAGGCATGAGGTAGTACATAGTATTTAGCAATTATTCTGTTTCCATTGATGTTGAAAACCTGAGTTTCACCTTCTAAAGTAGAAGGATGTTTAGTCATAAAAGGATCCCAAGGATCAAGAACATTTTCGTTTAAGATAATCTGGACATTGTTATGTTCAATGATTGAGTGAAATACAAACTCTAAGTGATTATGTATCCGCCGAACTTTGGTAAAAAAACTTTGTGTATGTATTGCATTCTCAGTCCCCGCTCCCATGAACCGATCCAGCTTATCTATACAAATAACGGTGCCACTATCTCCTTCAATATCAATCATTAACTCCTTAATTTCATCTGGGATCTTTGTGAATAGCTGCCATTCATTACATTGGGACACATGATCAAGATCCCAACACCGTTGTGCATAATCCCCGTTGTATTTGGTAAGTACACTTAACCGTTTACCCAGAGAAAATGAGGCGGTCTTGAGTCCCATACCAAATCTTCCAAGTTCATTGGGTTGTCTATTTTCTCGTGGATCTTTCGAGCCTATATTCATAGCCATTTGGAGCATTTCTTCATCCATGCCAGAACCGTTATCTGAAATAATTATTGCCCCATCGTTTCTTAAATACTTAAATTCTAATACAATCTTACTTGCCTTTGCGTCAATGCTATTATCAACCAAATCTGCTATTGCAGTTCCAGCATTATATCCTAATGAACGGAGCGCTTGGATAACAGGTGTAGCAGATGGCTGAGTTAGAATTATATTCATATGGTTACCCCCATTATCAGGAAATTTATTATCAACTACAATAAGCAATTGCCTAAAAGAACTACTTTGTTAGATTGAGAAAATTGTTGAAACTTGTAGATAACACTCCCATCTATTATATACTGCATTATTCGACACAAGGGATCTATAACCTTCAAAAGAATAATTATCCATTTCCAACAACAAAAAAGTCTCCAACTCAAAATGAGCAGAGACTAATAACTTAAATTATTGTAACTGATTCATGTGACATTATTACATCTTCCAATTTTTCTCTCACAGGTTTCCCTAGATAATTCACTACTTGCTCAGCCACTGCCCTACCTAAAATTGGAGGTACAGCATTACCAATCTGCTGATACTGTGAATCTTTAGTACCTTCAAATACAAAGTCATCAGGGAATGTTTGAAGCCGCGCAGCCTCTCTAATACTTATTGCTCTATTTTTAAGGGGATGAATCCACATAGACTTTCTAACATTTAATACAGTTCCTGATGGAGTATCATAATTAAGCCTCAAATAAACAGTATTTTGAGTTCTCCTGGGATCTGAATAAGTTTGTTTATATGACTCATCAAGATGATGAAAGTTTTGACCAGGCTCTAAAACTTTAAATCTCTCTAATGCAGTTGATCTTGTTTCTGTCATAACATGATTCTCAATTTCTTCAATATTTCCACAAAGATATTGAGCTAGTAGATTTTTATATTTAGACGATGACTTTACAATAGGCCGATCATCAACCATTGTTTTAAAGGGGGCAATGTTTTCAAGATCCTCAATAGCATGTTTTACAGTATAAAACTGACCAGGGTCATTAAAAATAGGTTTTGGTAATTCTACAGGTTTGTCCTCCATAAATTCTTTCTTTACCCCAATAATAATGAGACGTTCTCGAAGCTGAGGGGCCCCAAAATGTGCAGCGTTTAATATATGCTCCTCATTAATGGCATATCCTAGGCTATTAAATTTTGAAGTTAGGTAATCTAAAACTCCGTAAGTCTTCACTTGTATATATACATTCTTTTGATCATGTACAATGTCACTTATTTCAATATTATTTGCTGTGATTTCATTCATTCTCATTAAAATTTTTTGAACCTCTATAACTTCATTCAAGTTTTTAAAAAGAAAATCTTTTGATGTATCACTATGATCTTTTATTTGTAAAAGGTCTCCAAGTATCATCCACTGTTTTTGATAACTCTCACTCCAATAGACCTCATGTTGTTCCATCCAAGTAGGATAGTAATTCTTTAATTTCCCCTCAGCTTTTGCAAGGTATAAATGAGCCTCTTTCTCTTTTCTACCAATATGACTTATTTTGGAAAATAAGTTTTTATCATTTATTGTATATGAGGAAAGTCTTTCATAATGGAATGAATTCTTAAGAAAACGAATCAAGTCCTCCGTTAGTTTAGTTGTTTTTCCCAACAATATTTTTTCTGGCAAAAGTTTCATCTCTAGCTCTTCTACAACTTCTTGGTGATCTTTAGACGAATAAAAGAATTTATGTTTGGAAGATTTCATCGCTTTGACATTTTCCATTACAAAAGCACTTGGTTCTAATTCTTGAATTGCTCTTACATATTCTTTGACCAGCTGATTATTCGTGGAGATAAGCTCAGTCTTTTGCCTGTTAGCATTAGAAAACCCCTGACACGGTGGTCCCCCAAAGACAAGATCTATTTTCTGATACTCATTTATAATCTGTTCCTTAAAGTCCAATCTTCTAATATCATCATAATATTTAATATTATGACAAGAATTTTTTTTCTCATGGTTTCTTTTATAAGTTTTTTGAGCAAATTTATTATTTTCTACAGCAGCTGCAATTTCTACCTGACCAGTTTGCAGAAATCCTAAACTTAATCCCCCAGCACCGGAAAATAAATCGACCGCTAAAAGCTTTTTATTACACATTATTTAATCGCCCCTTGCTCACGAACATTCGTTCCTTATATTAGCAGCTTAACACCTCTTGATAATATTTACAAGTACTAAGACACAAATTATTAGATTACAACATCTCAATAGAACATGCTATAGAAAAATAATTACCAGAACTTTTTTTGGTATAAATTTAATTATTATCAGAATCATTTTTTTATATAATCATTGATTGCGTTACTTAATTTCAGTAGTACGTTTCTAATATTATTAACCAATATATTAATTTACACTTGGATCAATTATATTAATATATCATTATTTATCACAAGAATACATTCATATATTTTAGATTGCCCGCTACCTTACAGGTCTACTACGTTAATTCTTTACTCTTTCAGATTTGCTCTGATATAGAGGTATTTTATGATAATGGCTCAGTAGCATACAAAAGAAAAGCACCTATATTAAGTCTCAAGTATTCTTATACAAACCTATTAATCTTATCCAAAATAGTTAGCTCTCTTGAATGTCACTATTTGTTTCTATCTTCAACATATCCCCCGACTCCACATGTGTCGGAATACTCAGTGTGAACAAATCTTATAAGATGTCCCCTTCTAATGTAAAGAAGGGCTTAGAATAATTGCAGTCTAGCTCTTTTCCCCCTCCTTAATTACAGAGTTTTATGTATTCTCTATCTGATAATCTTATCCTACCTAAATCCCCTATAATCTCGCTACTCTCAGTCAAATCAATAAAATTATCTTTACTTTTCCAAGATCCGGTCCCAAACCGCATACGATAATTGCCGCGAACTCTTTTAGAGTAATATCTGCTTTCAGTTAATAAAAAAACCGAGAAAGAGCACTTCATTTAAAAGTGTCTATTTCTCGGTTACAGTTTATCAAGCAGTTACGTTAACTAGTTAGGTTGCTCTTCCATCGCTCTAATGGATTCATCAACCTTCACCATCATGGAACATTCGACTCTTTTGCGGAAGATGTCACAGCTGAAGTCATAGGTTCCGACCAGGGAACCCGTCGCGTGCAGCGCATTGGCAGGACAACCGCCGCTGCAGTAGAGTTTCGCCCAGCAGTCCTTGCATTCCGGCTTCGAGTAGCAGTTGCTCTCTTTAAATTGACATTGCAGCTCCGGTTGTGTGATGCCATCCCAGAGGTTTCCCATGCTGTATTCTTCATCCCCGACGAACTGGTGACAAGGAAAAAGCTCTCCCCAAGGGGTGACGGCAAGATATTCCGTCCCTGAACCACAGCCAGTGATTCTCTTCTGGATGCAAGGTCCTTCTGAGAGGTCAAGCATGTAGTGATAAAAGGTAAACCCCTTGCCTTGTTCACCGCGCCCGATCATTTCCTTGGCGAGAATTTCGTACTGGTTATATATCTCCGGCAGGTCCTCCTCGGTAAGTGCATAGGGCTCCTTTGGATCACAGATGACCGGTTCCATCGAGATTTTGTCAAAACCAAGATCTGCGATATGAAATATATCATTGGTGAAATCGACATTGTTACGAGTGTAAGTTCCCCGTACATAGTACTCTTGGTCTCCGCGCTTACGAACGAATTCCTGGAACTTCGGAAGAATATGATCGTAGCTGCCTTTTCCGTTAACCGTTTGGCGAAGCCGGTCATGAACCTCTTTTCTTCCATCCAGGCTTAATACGACATTGTACATTTCCTGATTTAAAAACTCGGTGACCTCATCGTTCAGCAGCATCCCGTTCGTCGTGAAGGTGAAGCGGAACTTCTTTTTGTATTCTTGTTCTTTGCTTCTTGCATAAGCTACGATCTGTTTAACCACTTTCCAAGCCAAGAGCGGTTCCCCGCCGAAAAAGTCGATGTCAAGATTACGATGATGACCCGAATTTTCAAGCAGGTAATCGATAGCTTTTTGTCCAACCTCATAGCTCATGATTGCCCTATCTCCGTTGTATTTCCCTTGGCTAGCGAAGCAATAATCGCATGACAAATTACAGGTATGCGCAACATTGAGGCAGAGTGCCTTGACATAAGTTTTCCGTTTTTTTAAATCGAGCGAGAGGTTCTCATACTCATCTTTTGTAAAAAGCTGTCCATCATTTATAAGCTCCTCGATATCCGCGATGGTTTCTCGAATGTCGCTCTCGGAAATGCTGGAATCATCTTTATATTTATCCAACATTGTTGTCACGATTTGATCGACAGAAGTTTTCTCATAATCCGCTATAATTTCATATGCTAGGTCATCAACAACATGCACCGAGCCACTATAGGTATCGAGCACGATATTGTATCCGTTTAGTTTATATTGATGAATCATACTTACTAATCAAGCTCCTTTTGCACACAAGTAGAAACGGCTTCGCCATCCTTTAGGGATAGTATCCATTTCTTAAAAATAGCCGCCCATCAGCAGAGCAATGGGCGGTAAAATTCCGAATCCTATCTGTTCATTGCATTTTCACACTTTTGGTTTGCAACGCCGCAGGAAGTTTTACAAGCGGACTGGCAAGAGGTCTGGCATGCGCCGCATCCGCCGTGTTTTGCGGTATCCATCAGTTTGCGGGTGCTCAGTGTTACGATTCTTTTCACGATAAATGACTCCTTCTGTAATTTCTTGTGATCACTTTCACTTAATTTCCATGGAACATCGTAGCAACATCACGCAAGTACGTCTATGATGCCCGTCACCTAACAGAGTAGAGAGGGCTTAAACATAAGTATCAACGTTAATTTTCGTGCAATCGTTCATGCTTGTGATCGTAGGATACGGTAGCCGGAACCAGAGTCAGGGCAATACTAAAAAAGTGAAATCGAGTAGGAGGGGGCGGCTAGCCCCCGACCTCTCACACCACCGTACGTACCGTTCGATATACGGCGGTTCATGAAATATTCCGTAAGGAGTTGTATCTGTCCAATACACTCTTTAATCCATTGGCTTCCCAATATTGGTTATTCAATGCATGTTGTAGAATTGGACTCCCTGCAATTCGCCAATACCCTTTTCGGGTATTTCCCCACTCATAGGCTTTATCCTTAGGTACCCCTAAGGATATAAGTCTTTTGACTTTGGTTCTAGGGGTCTTCCACTGCTTCCAGAGGCACATTCGTAGCCTTCTTCGTATCCATTTATCCATATCTCGAAAGGTACTTGGGGTATCCGCCAGCGAGAAATAACCGCACCATCCCATGAGGTAGTGGTTTAGTTCCTTGATTCGCTCTTCCATCTTCATCGATCTCTTTCGAGAGGATATCTCCTGTATTCGAACCTTGACTCTCTGTAAGGACTGCTTCGCAATTCTCACCTTTGGTTCTTTGTCCACACTAAAACTAAATCCTAGAAACTTTCGTTTCCAGGGACGGTCTACCGCGCTCTTTACTTGGTTCACCTTCAGCTTTAGCCTCGTCTCGATGAATCGGGTGACCGTTGTCTTGACTCTCTCTCCTGCTCTTAGCGTTTTCACGTAAATATTGCAATCATCCGCATAACGAACGAAGCGGTGCCCACGTTTCTCGAGTTCTTTGTCGAGCTCATCTAGGACAATGTTAGATAATAACGGACTCAGTGGACCGCCTTGCGGGGCACCTTCCGTTGTCGGGGTTACTAACCCGTTCTCCATCACACCTGACTGAAGATATTTGCGGATAAGCAGGAGAACTTTCTTGTCCTCCACTTTCTCCGAAATCTTCATCATCAGTCGGTCATGGTTGACGCGATCAAAGAATTTCTCCAAGTCTAGGTCGACTACGAATCGATATCCTTCTTTCATAAAGGTTCGAGCTTTCCTCACCGCATCATGCCCTCGTCTTTTCGGACGGAATCCATAGCTATGGTCGGAAAACTCTGGATCAAACAATGGAGTTAACACCTGCGCGATTGCTTGTTGAATCATTCGATCTGTCACGGTAGGTATTCCTAGTAACCTAACACCTCCGCCACCGGGTTTCGGGATTTCGACTCGGCGCACGGGGCTCGGTTCATAGGTTCCTTCTTCTATGGCATGCCGCAAGGTCTGCCAGTTTTGTACGATGTGTTCTCGTAAGGATTTTACGGACATCCCATCTACGCCATGACTTCCTTTATTCGCTTCAACACGCTTTAAGGCTTGCAGAAGATTTTCCCGTGATAGCAGTTGCTCCAACATTTTTTTTTAACCTCTCTTTACGTGATTTATACCTTCCATTTGTGCCAAAGATGAACTCCGCCCTGCTGAAGACCCCCACGGGATTCACCGTTTCCTTCTTCAGTCAGGTCCTTTCGGATTTTTTTTTTCTGCATTCATCGCTCATCTTGAACGCCTGGATGTATAAATCCTATTCCATGTTCAGCCCTTCCGCAGCTGTTGCAACAGCTTGCGTACTATGGCGTCTGCTGACTTCTGTGCACTCAGCCTACTCTCACAAGTAGGGTTACGAAGTATACTCGCCTATCACACAGATCTCCCCAGGTAAGAACGCTATCTTCCTCTCCATCTATCTGCTTCATTTACTCTCGTACGCCTTTGGCAGTATGGACTTTGGTTTGTTGTGCAACCTCATCCAGCCTACGTTAGCCTTGTATGAAGTTCGTATTCCTCAGACCGGAGATTTGCCGCTGGCTTCCTTCAGATTCCACCTCGCGGTGGACACCCTTGCCTTAAGCTAATGGCTACTACTGCCTTCGCCATTCGGGACTTCAACCCTATAGATAGCGCCCATGCTGGGCGCACACAAAAAAGAGACGGCAATGATGCCATCTCTTTAACAACATTTTTTCTCATACTTGTCCGTAAAGTCCAATAAATATAAGGATCTCATAGCACTGTATCCTTCCTTACCAGTAGAGCGACACTCTATACATGCGTGGGTGGACAATGTGAACAAACTTATATGAGGAGTCCTAAGACACTTCCGGACAGTTTATCTGCTCTTGACGGCTTAGTTCATAAAAATATTGCACAATTGGATGCTTTAACTTCATCTTCTCGCTCATGTTTAAAATCCAACCGTATTGATAGAAGGCGGCTCCGAGCATAGCATCTATGGCGTGCTGCAGAGGGACGAGAATGGCCCTCCTATCCATAACCGAACGGATGCTTTTTGTACTCTAAGGGGCTTGAGCCAACTCTATTTTTGAACACACGACTAAAATAGTACTGGCTCTTATACCCTACCTTCACGGCCAGATCCCCGATTTTGATATTCGGCATTACGTCATCCAGAATCTCCTTCGCCTTCGATATCCGAAGCTCGGTGACATAGTCAAGGAATGAAGCACCGATTTCTTGCTTCATACGCTTACTAAGATAGGTTTGGTTGATATAAAATAGTGCTGCTACTCGAGTAATAGACAGCTCCGGATCCTGATAATGACTGTCAATATACTCGGTCACTTTTTGGATAAGCACTGTTCCATCCCCTGTATACCCGGGAAGCTCCCGCTCCTTATCCACCCTGCCTTCATGTGAATGCAAAGGATATTTTACCTGAAGATGCTCATCGATCCGATGAAGCAGCTTGTTCAGATCACTCTTCGGCACAGGTTTCAATACATAATCGAATGCTTGCAGTTGCACGGCTTGACGAGCATATTCAAAGTTATCGTACCCGCTGATGATGACAACCAGAACCGACGGGCAGCGTTCGCGCAATATATTCATCAGATCGAGCCCATTCATATTCGGCATGTTGATGTCCACAAGACATACATGTGGTGGGGCTTCCTCCACCATATTCAATGCTTCGTTTGCACTTTTCGCTTCTCCTGCAACCTCAAAAAGATACGGACTCTCCTCAATGTATTGTCGCAAGCCTTTGCGAATGATCGTTTCATCATCGACGATGACAATCTTCCACATCTTCATTCCACTCCCCGTCCAAAGGTATTCGAATGACCATAACGGTAATGCCATCTTCGCTCTTCACTGCAAGGCCATATGGCACTCCGTAAGCTAGTCGAATGCGATGGTTTACACTGTATAGCCCAAAGCCTGTGGCAGAACGATCATATGTATCATCAAGAAGGGCTTGATTTATCTGCTCAAGCTTCTCTTCCGGAATCATAACCCCATTATTTTCAACCTTAATGACCAAATCATCGGCCTGTTTATATGCTGTAATCGAAATTTTGCACTTTTGATCCCCAAGTGGCTTAATCCCGTGATAAATCGCATTTTCCACCAAAGGCTGCAGTATGAAGCGAACGACTTGGCATTGAGCAAGCTTTTCATCATATCGAAGCTCGTAGTCCAGAATCTCCTCATATCGCACACCTTGAATATGAAGATAACTCTCGACATGGTACAACTCCTGATCAAGCAGAATGTAGGGACTGCCTGTGCCAAGCCCTAATCGGAAATACGCGCTAAGCGCTTCCACCATCTCCACCACATTGTCTGCTCCATGTTCCGTTGCCATCCACTGGATCGTATCCAATGTGTTGTATAAAAAGTGCGGCTTGATCTGCTCATGAATCAGTCTGAGTTCCATCTCCTTTCGGTCCTGCTCCACAGCGTATAATTGAACAAGCATGTCATTGAAGCTTCGTCCAAGATCGCCGATCTCATCCGAGCGCGTAACATCTGCTCGTATGGTTTGGTTGCCGTTCTGCACATTTTCCATTACCTGGCGAAGCGACTGAATTGGACGAATAATGGAAGAAGCAAGCAGCACCAGAAAGACGATAAACGCACTACCGATAAGAACGCCTACCAGCAATGCAGTCCGCTGGGTTTTGATCACCGCTAACGATAGACTTGAATTCGGTACTTTGAGTACTAACTTCCAGCCTTCCACATTTTGAATTGGAGCCTCAAATACACTCATGTTCTTCTTATCTGCTGTATCCTCCGCTCCATCTTCTTCACCCAGCTCTCTGCAATCGACGATAAGCTGGCCTGACTGGTCATATAGCATTACATCTTGAGCAATCTCCCTCATCTTCTTGACGGAGACGGCTGCGGCAATATAAGCTACCTCATCATTCACCGATGGATTCACGCGATAAAGAATGACGACGATTTCGGCTGCATTCGCTTTGGATACGATCGGATTGCTTACCACATAATTGGAATCTGAATTCAGCAGTTTTCGATAGTAGGGTCGGTTTAGTATCGAAAAAGGCTTGTCCCTTGCTGACCAGGAATTTCCGTGAATATCCACCACGCGTATGGATTCGTACTCTACTTTCTTCTTCGCCTCGAACTTATCGAACTCTTGCAGCAATTCATCTCGTGTCCACTGATGGTCCGAAGCTAGAGAAGCAAGCATGTCTATCTCTCCAATGCGCTGATTAAACCAATAATCAATCTGGTCGCTGCGTGCAGTAACCACTTGCTGCGTTAAGTTCTTATTCAAAGGGACAACCGTATGGTTCATCTCCAAATATATTGTTACAAGCAATGCAACGAACAGCAGCGAGAAGCAGCCTCCTGCGATTAACGTAATTTTTAAGTGAATTGATTTCATTGTAATCATAGCCCTTCACAATATCCGTTTCTTACATGCCCGAAAAAGACAAAAAAACACTAATCTGTGCAAATACATAATGCTGTACTAAATCTATAATAGGTCTTGTGCATATTTTCACATGAAATAACATTCATGTCTAGGCTAGAGATAAAGGATTTGCCTAGCAAATCTTCCTCTCCCTAGTGTATGTAACCAATCCACAACAGAATGAAGGAGATATTATGCGAACTCACACGAAAAAGCTGTTATCTATTCTACTAGTCCTCAGTCTTATGTTCACGCTTGCTGCTTGCGGCAGTAAAGATGCAGAGCCCGCTGCAGATGCAAACGGAGTTCAAGTCTTTGAAGGAGTTGGGCAAGGTAAACATGGCGATATTAAAGTAAAAGTCTCCTTATTAGATAACAAGATCACTGACATTAAAGTGACAGAGCATAAGGAAAATGAAATACTTGCAGAACCTGTTTATACGCAGCTCAAGCAAGAGGTCATGGCAACTAACAGCGCAAAAGTTGATGCCATTAGCGGATCTACAGTTACAAGCAAAGGATATCTCGAAGCCATTCAAGATGCAATTACGAAGTCTGGACTTACCCTTGTCGCTGGCGCTGCAGTCAGTGGAAGCAAAGACAAAGAAGAAGTCGAGCAAACCTATGATGTTGTCGTCATCGGTGCCGGGGGTGCTGGCTTTAGTGCGGCTATCGAAGCGAAGAGCGCTGGAGCTAATGTAGTTCTGCTCGAGAAAATGCCAGCTGTTGGCGGCAACACATTGATTTCCGGTGGTGAGATGAATGCGCCTGACAACTGGGTTGAACGTGCTCTTGGCATCACAGATGACACGGCTGACTTGTTCTATAATGATACGATGAAAGGCGGAGACAACCTCGGGGATCCAAAGATGGTTCGTATTCTTGCCGACAATGCTCTAGCATCTGCCGAATGGCTGCGCGATGATATCAAGGTAGAGTTCTTACCTGATCATCTGTTCCAATTTGGAGGCCATTCCAGAAAACGTGCGTTGATTCCTGTAGGTCATACAGGTGTTGAATTGATTACTAAGTTAAAAGCCAAAACAGACGCTGATCAAATCACGATCAAAACGAATATGAAAGCCGAAACCTTGCTGAAGGACGAAAGCGGCAAAGTAACAGGTGTAACTGCGACTTCGGGTACTGGCGACAAGATCACATTCCATGCGAACAAAGGCGTCATCATCGCTACCGGTGGTTTTGGATCCAATGTAGAGATGCGTAAGAAGTATAACCCTACAATGGATGAAAAATATATGACTACCGATACACCAGCATCTACAGGTGACGGTATCGTTATGGCAGAAACGATTGGCGCCAAACTGACAAACATGGAGAGTATTCAAACGTATCCAATCTGTAATCCTGAGACAGGTGTTATTTCCCTGGTTGCAGACTCCCGCTTCGATGGTGCGATCCTGATTAACCAAGAAGGCAAGCGCTTCGTTGAGGAATTAGAACGTCGTGACGTTATTTCTAAAGCAATTCTTGCCCAAACGGGTGGATATACGTATCAATTATGGAATCAAGGCATTGAGGATATTGGTAAAACGATCGAAGTTCATCAAGACGAATACGATCAACTCGTTAAACAAGGCTTGCTCATTAAAGCCGATACGATTGAAGAGGCGGCTGATTTCTTTAAAATTGACGTGAACACTTTGAAAGAAACGATTAATAAAGTAAATGATTATGCGAAAACAGGTAAAGACCTTGATTTCAAACATCGCGGTGGATTGAAATCTCTTGAAAAAGGCCCTTACTACATCGAAAAAGCTGTACCCTCCGTTCACCATACAATGGGCGGCTTGGTGATCGACGAGAAGACTCGCGTTTTGAATGAAAAAGGCGAAGTCATCCCTGGGTTGTTCGCTGCAGGTGAAGTAACAGGGGTCATTCATGGTACAAACCGTCTTGGCGGTAATGCCATCGCTGATATCTTCACATTCGGCCGGATTGCAGGCAAACAAGTTGTAGCAGAGTAAACTTTTTTTTGTGTAACTGCTCTATTAATAAGTTAGCCTTAAAAACGTGCAAGATAATTTGTAGAGTGCCGGTTGACTGCTAACTTTCAAGCTACCCTCTATGACATAGCAAACCGCCCTGTTCGCAACATTGCGAACAGGGCGGTTTATTATGGTGGAGCCTAGAGGTTACTCTCGTCTAACTCGCTGCTCTTTTATCGTTCTCCGTTAGTGGAATTAATATTGCCCATTTCTTTTCTGGTACTATCACTAAAACTATAGCAATTATTTAGTGTCTACTTGACAAGGGTTCCTCACCAACAAAGCCACCGACTCCACATGCACCGTATGCGGGAACATATCCACCGGAGTGACCTCCACTGTCTTGTATCCGCCATCTTCGAGCACCCGCAAGTCTCTTGCCAGTGTCGATGGATTACACGACACATACACCACACGCTCCGGCTTCATCGCCAGAATCGTCTCTAACAACCGCGGATCGCAACCCTTACGCGGTGGATCGACAACGATAACATCTGCCGTAATCCCCTGCTCTTTCCAGTTAGGGATTACATCCTCAGAGGCACCAACCTCGAACACTACATTCTTCATCTCATTTAACTTCGCATTCGCCCGGGCATCCTCAATAGCTTCCGGTACAATTTCGACACCGTATACCTTAGCCGCATGCTGCGCCAGGAAAAGGGAGATCGTACCGATGCCGCAATAGGCATCGATAACCGTTTCATTGCCAGTCAGTCCGGCATATTCAACGGTTTTACCGTACAACACCTCAGTCTGTGCCGGGTTCACTTGATAGAACGAACGTGCTGAGATAGCGAACTGTACATCGCCGATGTAGTCATAGATGACATCTCTGCCCCACAGGACGCGGGTTTCGCCACCGAAGATGACATTCGTACGCTGAGTGTTGACGTTCTGGCAGATGCTGACTACATCCGGCAGCTGTTCGCGGATGCTGCCGAGCCAGGCGTCCAGGTGTGGGATGTCGCGGCCGTTGGTTACGAGGACGACCATCATTTCACCAGTGCGGAAAGCTTTCTTCACAACGACATGGCGCAGTAGGCCGCGGCCGGTTTCTTCACTATAAGCAGAAATGCCAAGTTCTCTGCCGATGTCTTTCACCTTGCGCACAACATCATCATTATCTTCGTGCTGGATCAAGCAGGTTTCCATATCGATGATGCGGTGACTTCCCCGTGCGTAAAACCCGCCTACAAGGCCACCTTCGGTTACACCAATTGGTACCTGAGCCTTGTTGCGGTAACGCCAAGGCTCGTCCATGCCGAGTGTAGGGCGGACAAGAATGCCATCTGTCTGAGCTACTCCAGCGCTATCAGTCGCACCATCCACGATGCCACCATCGTTGGCACTATCCGTCTGACTCTCAACAGCTTCATTCTCTTTGCTCTTTCCGCTATCCCCGCCACCACTCACCCGGAGCTTCCCAATCCGCTCCAGGTTGTCCACCACCAGCTGCCGTTTCCACGCCAGCTGAGCAGTGTAGTCCATATGCTGCAGTTGGCAGCCGCCGCATTGGTCATAGATCTCGCAAGGCGCCGCGATGCGGGCGCTGCTCGCTTCTACTATATTCAGCAGCTTGGCGTAGCCATACTGTTTTTTGGTCTTGAGCACCCTTGCCCGGACTTTCTCTCCGGGAAGGGCTCCCTGCACAAAAAGGGTAAAGCCTTCTACGCGGCCTACCCCTTCGCCTTCATGGGTCATGCCGATAATATCGAGCATAACCTCATCATTTTTATTCACAGGCAGTCCGGCGACAGGCGCCTTGCCGGCTGGGCGGCTGGTGCTGCGTCCACTGCGGTGTTTACTCATTATTTATTGTTCACTTCTTTCATTATCATCGCTGTATAATCCCACACTCTTACTTTCAATCAACCCAAATTATTCTGAGCAAAAATCCGCAGATGCTGCGGTAAAATCCGAAAACGACCCGGCAGCTCTCCGCCAAGTTCTCCATCCAAGTTCAATTGGACATGCCCTGGAGAGATTACATCCATTGCATCCGTACGGAAATACACAACCTTTTTATCCTGCAAATGCTCGCCACGAAGGGCCAATCTAACCAACCGGACAAACTCTGCCAGGTTGCATTTTTTAACCGCAATAACATCTAACAGACCATCATCGATTCGAGCGCCTGGGGCAAGTTTTTCAAAGCCGCCGACAGAATTCGTATTTGCAATCAGGAACAGCATGAACTCATCATGAATAACCTCCTGCCCATTGGCACGAATGATTAGTTCCTGAGGAGATAGGCTGACCATTTTTTCAATACCTTTTAAATAGTACGCAAGCTGCCCTATCATGGTCTTCAGCTTACTTGGAACTTCATAGGTCAGTTCGGTTAGACTGCCACCGCCTGCTATATTAATGAAATAACGATCATTGGCTTTACCGATATCAATCGGACGCGACTCTTGACGAAGGATCAAATCAACGGAATCTTCCCAATTCTTCGGGATCCCCATCGCACGTGCAAAATCATTGGTAGTCCCAAGTGGCAATACGCCAAGCGGGGGGAGATTAGGTTTCTCCGCCATACCATTGATAACCTCATTTAAAGTGCCATCCCCACCGGCTGCTATGATTAGATCATAACCGCGCTCTACTGCATCCGCAGCAGCTAACATAGCATCGCCTTCTCCGGTCGTTGCATGGCAGGAGGCTTCAATGCCACCCGTATCCAGCCGGTCCAAAATGTCGGCGAGCCGCTTCTTCATTTCTTCCCGTCCAGAAGTGGGATTATAAATCAATCTCGCAGTTTTCATTACCGGAACGCCACCTGTTTTTTATAATAGAATAACCTAATTGATTATACCTAATTCGGACCACTACAATCAATGTCAGAGGACATTTATCGTAAATATTCCATTATACAACAATTCACGACACCTTATTAGGCAAAAATAACTATATATATGTCTATGCAGCAAATCCCGTATTATCCACGGAAATGGGCACTATTTTTCATGATTAAGTGGGCTAAAAAGGAAGCTTTTTAACTCTTTTTTCGAATCTGTTCGAGGAGTGTCTCTACCTGTCTCTCAATCCAATGCGGAAGAAGCGGGTGCGGCAAAAGCGTCTGGCCAGAATACTTATAGGTTAACCCTTTAAGTCTGTTCGGAACCACATGTTTAGTGAAATAACCTTCACTCAAAAAAAGCGGCGCCACCAAAACCTCGTGACCCTGCTCCTGCCAATACTCCACTTTGCTTCTTACACTGTCCGGATTCAGCAGACCGTAATCGGCAGCTGCTACGCCGCTCACCTCACGTACACGTCCTGCCAGTGAAGAGATGCCCTGCTGCCAACGCTGGCGGAAGCCCTCATAGATGCTGCCGTGACCCACTAGCAGAATTGTCTCACGTTCCGGTTCCGTAGACAGCTTACGGAGCTTGTCCCAGATCATCACAGCGATGTCCGGGTCATCGTCGACAGGATAACCATAGTGAACCTTAGCCTTCACGTGGAACGGCTCTAAATCGGTCTCACGTTCAGGTGCAGGTTTAGCCCCTAGTGCATATTCTATTTCATCGACATGTGTGCTACCCGAGGAAACGAACAATGGGATCACAATTATATCTGTGACCCCTGCATGTTCCAGTTCATTTATTCCATCTTGAATCAGACGGCCCTCTACCAGCTCTAAAAAAGAGACCACCACTGGCATCTCTTCATCTAGCGATAATTCGCTTACGGCCTCTTCCACAATCGACACCCAAACCTCGTCGCGGGAGCCGTGACTGATAATAAGTACGCCCGGTACCATAAATTAGCGTCCCAAACGTTCCAGCGTTAATTTATAACCATCATTTCCGTAGTTCAGGCAACGTTTTACACGGGAAATAGTAGCTGTACTTGCTCCTGTCTCTGCTTCGATCTGATTGTAGGTCGAGCCTTTGCCGAGCATACGTGCTACTTCCAGTCGTTGCGACAGCGATTGAATCTCGTTCACGGTGCACAAATCATCAAAGAAAACATAACATTCTTCCATATTCTTTAATGTTAAAATGGCTTCAAATAATTGGTCTATACTTTTATCATTTAACTTCTTAAGTTGCATCAATTTTTCATCCCCTAAAAGTTCTATCAGCATTAGTTTCTCTGATTAAGCTCCGTACAAAACTAGCTCCGGAAACATCAACCTAATGTCACTATCCTGCCTTTACTATATTGCACTGGAGCGCATTTTTCAAGCATTAACGATTTCACGCTGTAAAGAACGAAAATGATGGACAAACGTCCACCCCACGCGCACACCATTTATGTACCCCAATACAAGTATTTTTCTCTACATAAGAATTATCGCCTACACTATAGTACTACAAAAGCGCCGAAAATCAAGCTCGTACACGGTTTCTTCACTACTTTAACCTGTTTATAGGCATACGCCCTTTTCCGCTCCTATCCCTATTACCCGGGCATTCGTCTATACCGTATGTTCGCCCATGACATACAGTATAGCAGACCACTAACAAAGGAATGTGATATTATGCCTGATCATTACTATAATCATTCCCGCCGGAATCAGCGTTCACTGAGCGATTCGTATAATGCCTCTGCCTACCCCGGCCTCAGTTCATATGCGCCCTCAGCTCTCCCAGGTGAGACCGGAATCCTTCCTGCTTTAGGAGCAGAAGCTGCCACCGAAACTGCGCTAGCGCTCCCTGCAGCTGAAGCTGCAACAAAGGCAAGCGGCGGGCTTGCCGGACTGCTCAGCGGCTTAGGCGGCGGTGGCGGAATTGGTGGGAATATGGAGCAAATCAAAGGTATCATCGATCGTATGGGCGGCATTGACGGGATCGTAAACTCTATGGGTAAAGTACAAAAGGTGATGTCCGGCTTCCAGCAGATGGCTCCAATGGTTAAGCTGTTCATGGGTAGCTTCGGTAAAAACAAAGGCGCAGCAGGCGCACTAGCCGCCGAAGAGGATGCCGCCCTGTACAGTCCTAATCGCCGCAAAAAAAAGCGTTCCACCTCACCCCGTCGCAAATCTACTACAACTACTCGCCGGCGCTCTACTTCTTCCACCGGAAAACGTCGCCGCAAATAGCGGTGACGTTTTCTAGCTATGTATCAGAAAAACAGCAATTCTCGCAGAAAAGAGATTTGCTGTTGGCGCTTCTGCTCTATTTTCACTTAAACCAGCCACTCCGTCGAAACCATCGGAACATCCCAAAACCAACTACCAGCATAAACAGCAGCACACCAAAATAACCATACTTCCACTCTAGTTCAGGCATCTTCACAAAGTTCATCCCGTAGATCCCGGCGATAAGCGTCAGCGGCATGAATACGGTGGTGATTACCGTTAGTGTTTTCATAATCGAATTCATCCGGTTGGAATTGAGTGAAATGTAGCTGTCACGCAAATCCGCTGTCATTTCCCGATCAGCCTCAATCATATCGGAGAGTTTTAGGAGATGGTCATAAATATCGCCAAAATAAATCCGTTCCTCGCCATTGCTCTGGACATGCTGTGAATTCACGATCCGGTACATCAAGTCGCGCATCGGCACAATCGTCCGCCGCATTTTGAGGAGTCTTCCGCGCACGCCAAACACCTGGCTCATCAATTCCTCCACCGACTCACTGCTGCCGCTGCTCTCCAGATCCGCAAGCTCGTCCTCTAAACTGTAGAGACATGGAAAATATTTATCCACCAGCTTGTCCATCACCGTATATGCAGCTGCCATCGGCCCACCCGACCAGCCTTTTCGACTATGTATTTCGCTTTTCACTTGTTCCCACGCTTCATTCATCTCTGCTTTTTCCTGATGGTGATAGGAGACAAGAAAGTTCGCGCTTAAAAATAGGTCAACCTCCTCAGCATCCAACGTCCGCTCATTCAGCGCATGCAGCACAAAAAACTGCACATTCTCGTAATGATCCAGCTTCGGCCGCTGCAATACATGCATACAGTCCTCTATCGCCAAGGGGTGAAAATGAAAATATTGATCCAGCAAAAGCGTTTCTTCTGGCGTAGGCGTAGCAAAATCTGCCCATATCCAAGCATAATCCTCCAGCCGGATATTTTGCAGAGGGATCTCTGTCAGCACCTCACCTTTATGTGTGACAACAAGTGTACGTATCATAAATGTTCCTCCGCTTCATCTTCTTCCACGCCTCTATTGTACAGCAAGAAGACAACTCTTCCAAAAAGCAAAAAACATAGCCAGCAGCACCGCTCAAGCTAGACTAAGAAACATTTGGTGCTTCGTCGTTCGTTAATGCTCGATTCATTTGTGTAAGGTTGGTTGCGCTGGGGGCGAGCTGTCCTTATTCTCTGCTGTCGGTATCGGGTTTATGAGTGAGATGAATTCATAGCTGTGAATTACTATCGCTATTTTTACTAATTAGTTGGTGAAAAAGTGCTCATTAGGAATGGTAAACAACCCTTCGATCGTAAGCAGACTGACCTTGATTTCGTAAAAGGTTTAGTCCATCGCCTCGCGTTCATTTACCGTAAGTAACATATGTTTTACTTTGGGCTGGTAGTGATTTGTGGGATTGGGATGCAATTCTTGCATCTTACCTGTAAAGTTCCGGGCAGAAAGGATAATGGAAATAAGGCGATATTCTTCGACGGCAGAAAAACATGGAGAAAGGTAAGGGTTGGGTTGGGTTGGGTTGGGTTGGGTTGGGTTGGGTTGGGTTGGGTTGGGTTGGGTTGGGTTGGGTTGGGTTGGGTTGGGTTGGGTTGGGTTGTACTAGTTACTTTGCGCAAGATCGGACTGTGGTGCGGTGGATTCCGTTGGAATGTGTTACGTCGGACTGGGCTGAGTTATTTTGTTCTAGGTTACTTTGTGCAGGGCTGGACTTCGGTGCGCTGGATTCTGCTGAAATAAGGTAAGTTGGACTGGGCTGAGTTAATTTGGGCTGGTCCACCTTCATTCAAGTCAGGTTACGTCATTCTAAGACATTTATGCCTTTATTTCTGCTTCTTCGACGAAGTGCCTCCAATTCTAGGGCAATAATGCTCTTCTTTTTGTCACCATCCCCGAATTTGGTAAATTCAGCGGGATATATACCGTACATTCTCCCTCTATCGCCAAACTTCGTCGCTTCTACGGGATATATACCGTACATTCACCCTCTATCGCCAAACTTCGTCATTTCTACGGGATTTATACCGTACATTCTCCCTCCAACGCCAAACTTCGTCACTTCTACGGGATTTATACCGCACATTCCCCCTCCAACACCAGACTTTGTCACTTCTACGGGATTTGTACCGTACATTCCCCATCCATCGCTAAACTCCGTCATTTCTACGGGATTTATACCGTACATTCCCCCTCCAGCGCCAAACTTCGTCACTTCTGCGGGATTTATACCGTACATTCCCCCTCCAACGCCAAACTTCGTCATTTCTACGGGATTTATACCGTACATTCCCCCTCCAACGCCAAACTTCGTCATTTCTACGGGATTTATACCGTACATTCCCCCTCCATCGCCGATTTCCGCCATTTCTACGGGATTTATACCGTACATTCTTCACTCATCCTCCTGTCCAAACATCAAAAAAAGATGTCCGCAGCCCACTGGCTAACTGACATCTTCATTAAAGGGTGTTTAAAAAATGATTTTGAAAATCAGACCTGATAACACCGCACTGATTGGAATCGTGATGAACCAAGTGACCACAATACGTCCGGCTACTCCCCATTTCACTGCAGAGAAACGTTTGGCAGAGCCTACCCCAAGGATCGCTGATGTGATCGCATGCGTTGAGCTTACTGGCAAATGCAGCAGCGTTGCTGAGAAAATAACAGATGCCGCGGAAATATCAGCCGCGAAACCGTTAATAGGTTCGATTTTGAAAATCTTCGTACCCATAGTCTTAATAATCTTCCAACCACCGATGGAGGTACCGAGCGCCATAGCCGTAGCTGCAGCTATCTTAACCCACAAAGGGATAACATCCATAGTTTCTTGACGTCCTGAGGTAACGAGTGCAAAAGTAATGATCCCCATCGCTTTTTGCGCATCATTCGTACCATGTGTGAACGACTGTAACGCTGCCGTAAGGACCTGCATAGAGCGGAAGCCCTTGTTGACCGTATGTGGACTACGCTTAGCAAAGATCCATTTCAGGATGGTCATGATAATATAACCGATAACAAACGCAATGATTGGGGAGAAAATCAGTCCTTCGACAATTTCCACAAACCCGCCCCAATTGATGTGTGCTGAGCCTGCCCCCACGTATACTGCACCCGCTAAAGCGCCGATCAGTGCATGAGACGATGAGGATGGAATCCCGAGCCACCAAGTAATCAAATTCCAAATAATCGAAGCAATCAGCGTCGCTATTATGATATCCAACCCATTTTCAAGCAAGGTCGGGTCGGTGATACTTCCGCCGATTTTTTTGGCCACACCTGTAAACATCAAGGCCCCAACAAAGTTCATCAGTGCTGCCATAATAATTGCTGTTCGCGGTTTTAAGGCACGTGTTGAGACAGAGGTAGCAATTGCGTTGGCCGTATCATGGAATCCATTGATAAAGTCAAACGCAAGCGCGAGAAATATAACAATTCCAAGAATCCATATAGATGTTTCCATATTCTAGTACCCCTTATGAGTTGCGCATGATGATCGATTCCAACATGTTGGCTACATCTTCACATTTGTCTGTAGTGGTCTCGAGCCGCTCATACAGTTCCTTGCGTTTAATCAGCTCAATCGGGTCTTTTACAGTTTCGAACAGGACCTTAGTACAAATACGCAGCACTTCGTCCCCTTGATTCTCAAGGTCATTCAGACGGATTGTATATTCACGGATCGCCAACAATTTCTTCTGGGAGAGCAAATGAACCGCTTTTTGGATTTCATAAGCACACTGGCGAAGGATTTCGGCGAATTGTACAATGTATTCATCCGGGTCAAGAAGGTTGTACATATAGAAACGTGAGGCGGATGCCTCCAGACCATCGATGACATCATCCATGCTTGTGATCAAGTCCATAATGTCGTCACGTTCAAGCGGCGTAATAAACGTCTTGTTCAATTCTTTGATGACGGTGTGCGTGTAAGTATCACATTGGGATTCGTACTTTTTCATCTCTGCAGCGAAATTATCGACATTATTCCGGAGATCAGTGATATTCTGAGCAAAATAATCTGCAGCTTGGACAATAGTATCGGCCATATTTTCCAGCGTCTCAAAGAATATGTCCTTTTTTCTCAACTTCATTGTTTTAAACCCCTTTACATAAAATTACCGTGAATACAGAGCCATTCATATGTAAAAAGCATGAAAATGAATGACAACCCTTGTTATCTTATCATATCCGTACAAGGTATAGAAGCTATAGAAATGAACTTTTTTACACTCTATTAACACATACCCATTATTCCGAACACAAATCTGTATAACACTGGATATTCCGACTTTCTTATGTTGTACCATCCGCCCCGCCATATACCACATGACTGCTAAATGAAGGTGCATTAGGGACCACCAAAATATGGGTAATTCCTGGATACATCAGCTCTTCTTTTCCATCCCTCACAAAACGGATCACATCCCCTGGTTCACGCGACCATCTGCCTTTGGTGACCTGTCCCCGCTGAAAAAGCAACGCTTCCCCGCCAAGCTCCACATCAATCTGAAGTCTTCCGACATCATCAAGCACTTTGTGATCGGCTCCTATAACCATCACATTGGCCGCTTCCACCGGATTATCGTTATTTAGATCCACATGAGGTTTGTCATTCACATAACGCTGATAGGTCTGACGTTTAGGATCATATTTATAGTCAACTTTATAACTTTTGAGCAGATAGTTTATGCTAAATTCAGCGACTTTCTCTCCGTCCGCCGGTATGTAATCTGGATTGTTAAAAAGATACCCGGGCACCTTCACACTTTGCGCAAATCCAATTTTCTCGGCACCTTCCCGCAGTTTGGCTGCATTGCTGTACAGGTTATGTGGTGCTTTTCGCGCTTTATCCCGCCAAAAATAAGCTCCGGCACGGCCGATCTCGTCCATATCTTCTTTTTTCTCTTTTTGCAAAATGGCATAAGCCGCCGGACTCCCTCCGGCATGCACCGTCACACCGCCGTAGCTCTCGCCAATATCCAGCAGATAGGGGCGGATGCTGCGAATCGGTCCGATTTTCACCACACCTGTATGGCTCTGAAAAATACCAATCAAACGTGTGATGCCACCTTCGGCAAGAATCTCATACAAAATATCTGCTTCACTAACCCCCGATTGCGGCCGGGCGGCAGGAGCATTATTTATCATTACGGCCAAGGGACGTGGAAGACTGTCTTCAGAAACTGGAAGACCTGTTAATCCGGATACGAGCTCAGCAGCGGGATCAATAGTAGGTGAGGGTTGAATCGTTTCGATAGGCGTGGGCTCTGCGGTAGGCTGCTGTGTCGGGGTGATCACATTATTTGCACTCTGTGTTCCGCAAGCGGAGAGCAATAGGGTGGTCAATACAATGGCAGATAACAGACGGGAAGAAGAGCAATTTACTTTCATAAGCTTGTAGTTCCTCCTAAACGTTTTATGAAACTCACTGATTCCTTCCATTTAATCACAGTCAGTCCCATTTGTCTTGATCACCTTCTCCCTTTTTTCATAGCAAGCATAAGGAAATTTTATAGCATGGAATAGATAAATTCTTATATTAAAAAAAGGGTACAGCCATTGCGGCTGCACCCTGCGGGTCTCTTATTCATTCAGTTAGTCTAGCTTCCAGCAATTAAGACTTAATGTCCCATACTGATAAGCCTGAAAAATCCGCTCTGCCTTCCTGCTGCCATCCGCTGTTCCCATCGCGTAAAAGAGAGGTGCAAAATGCTCTCTTCCATAAGAAGGAACCGCATCGCGTACATGTGGAGCTTTTTTCTCATACGCAAAAAGTGAAGGCAAATCCCAGGCTTCTAGTCCCTTGGCAATCCAGGCATCGAATTCAAGTGCCCAATCCTCAGGCTGCTCACTTTCACTTAGCATCCGCAAATTGTGAACAAGTCCACCGCTTCCAATCAGCAGTATGCCTTCGTCACGAAGCGGTGCTAACATCCGCCCGATATTGTACTGCTCCTTGGGAGAGCGCAGGGAATCGACGGATAAAGCAACTACCGGAATGTCGGCGTTGGGGAACATTTTTTTCAGTATCACCCAGACTCCATGATCGAGTCCTCGCCCCAGAACGGGCTGATGTGATAGATTGTTATCCTTGAAGAGCTCAGAAATCCGTCTTGTTAGGGCCGGATCGCCCGGGGCCGGATAGGTCAGCGTGTAAACTTCTTCAGGGAATCCGTAGAAGTCATGCTGTGTCTCGTGCAGTTCATCAACGGTAAGTAGCTGTTCAGGGCTATCCCAATGCGCTGAGAAAACTACTATACCGCGTGGCGCTTCAAGTTCTTGACCAAGCCGCTCCAGAAAACGGGTATAATCGTTATCCTCCAGTGCGAGGAGCGGAGAACCGTGCGCAATAAAAAATGACGGTAATTTCATAGGATGCCAACCTCCATAACCCAGTATATGGTGTGCATCTTTATTTTACCGCTTATTGCAAGTTAATGCGAATAAAAACCTTCTCCTAAATCATCCAATTCTGCCACTCTGTCTGCAGATGCTCTTGTTCGTTCATCCATTCTATAGTCCGCTTAAGCAGCTGCTGCTGCGCCGGTCCAGAAGAAAAGGTGTGATCCCCTTGAAAAATGATCTCTTTATCGCAACGTCCTTCGGGACGTGTCCAGAACAGCTTCTGGTAAAGAAAAGCGTAATCCACCGGAATGACATCATCAGAGGTGCCATGAATGACCAGTACATCGCCGCTAAATTTGCTCGCTTCTTGGAAGGGCTGAAAAGCCGCCAAAGAATTAAAATATACCGGAGTAAACGAGTAGCCCACATAATCGGCTGATCCATTCTTCACAGCACGATCATACGCCTCCCGCCCTACAATTTTCACAATATCATTGAAAGGATAACCAACAGAGGCCCATAACACGAGATTCTTCACGCGGCGATCGCGAATACTTGTCAGCAGCGCCACCGCGCCACCCAGGCTATGGCCAATCAGCGTCACGCGCTGTGGGTCCACATCAGCAGAGCTAATTCCGTAATCAAGCACCGCTCTAGTCTGAGCGATCATCGATTCCATGTCTTCGCCGCCATAATTCCCGCTGCTCTCGCCGCAGCCCACATAATCAAAACGAATAACCATATATCCCTCTTGTGCCAGCTCACGAGCAGCCTTCACAAAAATCCGGTCTACGCCAATCCGATTCCCCACAAATCCGTGGCAGATCACGGCTAATGGCAGTCTATCCTTGCAACGCGAAGAGGTTCCCTTCTCTTTGTTCGGGTAATGTATGCTCGCCGTCAATTCTTCTCCGTTATGCCGGATTACAATATTCCGTTCCATTGCCGCATCCTCCTATAATTATATTTATATTTATAATTTAATTTATTTTAATTTATTAGAATTCCGATTAACTTAGTATGAATTATAATCTAATTATAAAGATTTCGTTCATATTGTCAACAGCAAGGGGCAATTCTTAATAATCTGCGGGGAGTATTGGGCATTAGAGTCTGCACGACAAACAGGGTATCCCGTAAGATATGAACATGACTCTGGGGCTCCCACGTCGAGTGGATTGAAACCGCCAATCCGGGATTCAGCAGCTCTATCGGATTCAGTAGCTCCTTCGGACTCAGTAGCTCCAGCGGATTCAGTAGCTTCATCGGACTCAGCTGCTCCTTCGGACTCAGCGGCTTCATCGGACTCAGCAGCTTCATCGGACTCAGCAGTTCCTTCGGACTCAGCAGTTCCTTCGGACTCAGTAGCTTCATCGGACTCAGTAGCTCCAGCGGACTCAGTAGCTCCAGCGGACTCAGCGGCTTCATCGGACTCAGCGGCTTCATCGGACTCAGCGGCTTCATCGGACTCAGAAGACCCTATTCGCAGATTTAGCACACTTTTTGAATTCTATCGGACCCCATAGTCGCTATCACCCTGTAAAACAGCAAATAAGAGCTACTTTTCGAGCAATAGCGTCACTGGGGTCCGAAACTGTGCTGAAAAGGCGATAATTTGGCTAATAACGTCATCTGAGTCCGAAAGATGGTGGATGCTACGACAACCGGGGGTTTGGGGTGCTTGAGGTTTGGGTTTGGGTTTGGGTTTGGGTTTGGGTTTGAGAACCCCACCAAAAAACACACAGCAGCGATCCCAGTATCGGAGGATCGCTGCTCTATTGTTTTTTCGAGATGAATGACCAGGGTTGTTAATCAATCGTAGCTGTCGTTAAACATCTCATGGGTTTCATGGGTTTCATGGGTTCCATGGGTTTCATGGGTTCCATGGGTTCCATGGGTTCCATGGGTTCCATGGGTTTCATGGGTTCCATGGGTTTCATGCCAATCCTTAAGCAGGCCCTCGGGGGGATCTTCCGCGGAAATCCCGCTGCTGAATCCATCGGATTCAGCAGCTCTATAGGACTCAGAAGACCCTATTCGCAGATTTAGCACACTTTTTGAATTCTATCGGACCCCATAGCCGCTATCACCCTGTAAAACAGCAAATAAGAGCTACTTTTCGAGCAATAGCCTCACTGGGGTCCGAAACTGTGTTGAAAAGGCGATAATTTGGCTAATAACGTCATCTGAGTCCGAAAGATGGTGGATACTACGACAACCGGGGGTCTGGGAGCTCTGGGGTTCCCGGAGTTCCGGGGTTCCCGGGGTTCCGGGGTTCCGGGGTTCCGGGGTTCCGGGGTTCTGGGGTTCTGCGGTTCCGGGGTTCCGGGGTTCCCGGGGTTCCGGGGTTCCGGGGTTCCCGGGGTTCCGGGGTTCCCGGAGTTCCGGGGTTCCGGGGTTCCGGGGTTCCGGGGTTCCGGGGTTCCGGTGTTCCGGGGTTCCGGGGTTCCGGGGTTCCGGGGTTCCGGGGTTCCGGGGTTCCGGGGTTCCGGGGTTCCGGGGTTCCGGGGTTCCGGGGTTCCGGGGTTCCGGGGTTCCGGGGTTCCGGGGTTCCGGGGTTCCGGGGTTCCGGGGTTTCAGAACCCCACCAAAAAACAAAGAGCAGCGATCCCCAGTATCGGAGGACTGCTGCTCTATTGTTTTTTCGAGATGAATGACCAGGGTTGTTAATCAATCGTAGCTGTCGTTAAACATCTCATGGGTTTCATGGCTGCCTTCCCAATCCTTAAGCAAGCCCTCGGGAGCATCTTCTGCGGAATCCCACATGCTGAATCCATCGGAGCCGCCCCAATCCCCCATTGAATTATTGGGCGTAGGCTCGAAACCGTTGCCCATGGATCTTCCCTGTTCCTTCTTGTTCTCATGTTCCATAAAGCTCCCAACCTTTCCCAATGCTATATTGATCAAGCAACAACATTATCAGTGTTCACTCTTCTAAAAGGATTATGCATATCGCCATAGAAATGGTTGTCCTTGCGTAGACCTGTCATGCAAACGTATACTCTAGGTTAAAGACTATACCGATTAACAACACTGGAGGTTTACATCCAAATTATGAAAGTGAAAGATATGATTAAGGAAAATAACGCCCTGCGTGAGCAGTTGACGCCCTTCAATCGCTCCTATTTAGAAGATATGATTCTTGCGGTGCGGGCCAGTCGAATTGAACCCCTGCGCGGAGAAGAACTTTTGCTGGATGCGACCAAGCTGCTGTTGAAGGAACAACGTAAAGGGAAAAATGCCAAGCAAGTATTCGGCGAGAATCCGCACGATTATTTTAAAGAAATCATAGACAGTGTTCCCGGGCGCCCGGTGCGCAGTAAATGGAACTATTACTTGATGATTCCCTGCGCAGCTCTGACCTGTCTTTTTGGGATATTGGCAATCGGTGGACTCTTCTTCCAATGGATTGACGATTCACCTGGAATGTTCGGACAGATCAGCCTTTTCACCCTGCTCGCTGTGGGAGTAGGCTCCATTATCTTAATTGAACTCATTATGAAATGGATGTCTTCCTTGTCGGAAAGCGATGCACCCAGTGCCAAACCTTTTGATATAAAAAGCCTTGGCATCTATATTGGCATCGCAGTAGCTGCTGTATTTATCGGCATGTTCCTCGATCGGTTATTTCCGGTCATTACAATATCCCCGTGGGTAAGCTTAATTCTGTGCATCATTGGGGGGTTGGGACTGAAATTTATATTTTTCAAAAAATAAATACCTAGGCTGAAAACTTTATTCCATCCGATAGATAGGGGGAAACTTCCATGATTAAGAAGCATCATATTCTCTACTCCGTTCTAGCTATAGCCTTAGGGCTAGGCATAGTGCCCAGTGCTATTCACGCCGAAGGTGCTACCAGCCCTCCTGGGGAAGGCGCTAAGGCAATAACCCAAGCAGCTAGCAATAATCATGCAGAGGCTGTCTATAAAGCTGCATTACCGCTGTTATCTACCTCTGACAAGTTACCCGAAGCCATAAAATATTTGAACTCCAATATGTATGCGGTAGGGTCGTATCGTGCAACAATGCTGACGCTGAAGCTTGAGAATCTGCATAAAGCTGCGCTGCAAGCCTGGGAGAGTAAATTCAGTACCAGCACTGTCCAGCGGAAGCTCACCGCCATTTATAAAGCAGGCGCCAGCATGTCTTCTCTTGCCGCTATTACCGATGATCTCCAGCTGCGTACACTGCTGAAAAGTGCCAGCGAAAGCGGATATAAGCTGGAGACAGCAGAGGGTACTTTTTTCCCGGTGATCGATTATGGGGCTTACCGCAAGTACAAGCTATACGTCACCAATGATATCAGCGCTTATATTACCATTATGGCCACCGAATCGGACCTGCCCTCTTCCAAGGACAACGGGCTAGTTATCGCCTGGACTGAGGTTGCAGCCAGAGCTTTATCTCAAGAGCAATTCATTCAAAATCATCCGAAATCAAACCGAATTTCTGCTGTAAAAGCCTTGTATACTAAGTACGTGAATAATACGTTTTACGGCCAGAATAACACTCCTCTCTTCCATTATGACAATCTGGAAATGGATTTGGAGGCGCAAAAGGCTTACTCCAGTATTCTGACCAAAAATAATGATAACAGCCCATTTCTACAAAAGCTGGATAGCTTCATGAAATTAATGAAAGACAATAGCTATAAATTGACCGATGAGGTCGAGCAATATCGTAAGACTTCGTTACCGCTCTAATAAAGAAATCACAAAAGCCCGTCCCTGAAATGAATAGGGACGGGCTTATTTATGTTCATTAACGTGATTATGAAGTGGATGCGAGAATTAAATAAGGATGTTAAAGAGATTAGAATCCTTATTGATCTCTACATAATCGACGCCCTTCTGCTGCATCCGTTCGATGAGAGGTTCGTAGGCATCCGTTGACAATAATTCAATGCCAACAAGCGCGGGACCATTTTCTTTATCATGCTTCTTGATATACTCGAAACGGGTAATATCATCGTGAGGTCCAAGGATTTCGCCCAAGAACTCACGCAGCGCACCTGCACGTTGCGGGAAGTTCACCATGAAATAGTGTTTTAAACCTTCGTAAATCAATGAACGCTCTTTGATCTCCTGCATCCGGTCAATATCGTTGTTGCCGCCGCTTATGATACAGACAACTGTTTTGCCGCGGATTTGATCACGATATTGATCAAGCGCTGCGATAGGCAGCGAACCTGCTGGCTCAACCACTATGGCATTCTCGTTATATAGTTCCAGAATCGTGGTACAAGCTTTACCTTCAGGCACCATCACGATGTCATCCAGATGACGGGAACAAATATCGTACGTCAATCCGCCAACACGTTTTACAGCCGCTCCGTCCACGAACTTATTAATTTCCTTTAGAGTCACCACTTCTCCAAGCTTAATCGCTTCCGTCATAGAAGCTGCTCCGAGTGGCTCCACACCAATCAACTTGGTAGAAGGACTAACTGTCTTCACATAGGTGGCTATGCCCGCTGCCAGGCCGCCTCCACCAATGGTTACGAACATAAAGTCTGCAGGGTTGTCCAGACTCTCCATCACTTCCATTGCAATGGTGCCGTTGCCCGCAATGATTCGTGGCTCATCAAAGGGATGGATCAACGTCATCCCATGATCTATACAAGCTTGCAGTGCTTCATCATAAGCGTCATCAAAGGTATCTCCCTTCAGAATGACCTCAACAAACTCACCGCCAAACCGCCGCACCTGCTTAACCTTCTGGTTAGGCGTAGTGCTTGGCATGTAGACCTTGCCTTTAATTCCAAGCGCCTTACAGGAATAGGCTACGCCTTGTGCATGGTTGCCCGCACTCGCACAGACAATGCCTTTCGCTCTATCTTCTGCTGACAAACTACGAATCATATTATAAGCTCCGCGGATTTTGAAAGAACGTACAATCTGCAAATCCTCGCGCTTCAAATACACATCACAATCATACTTGGCTGACAATACAGCATCACGTTGTAGGGGTGTCCGGATTATGACTTCACGCAGTACGTGATGAGCCCGCACAATATCTTCCATTCCTACGATTCGGTCTTCCTCTTCTCTCATAACCCTCTCGCCTCACTATCTATCTGTTATTCTACTTCTTGTAACATACTCTCCCGAGGACATTTTTTCAAGCATCCTAATCAGTGATAAAGAAAAAGAGACTAAAGGAACCCTATAGTCTCTTACTAGTATTTGCTATCCCTACGCCATGAAACCTACTAGTCCTGTTGCTTCAGCATCCACTTCACCAGGTCTGGTAAGCTTGTCCACAAACGTGAATGTACAATAACATATTCGATAGCCTCGTTAGCGTCACCCACGCCTACAAAATCAGGCAGGTTATGCGGTAATCTTTTGATACCTAACAGATAATCTGGCACATGCTTGTTCACATTCTTTGCCACGCGGTAGAGCATTTTGAGCTGGGAAGTAATCCCGTTCTTCTTATATTCTAAAACCATACGGTCATATGCTACTGTTGCTGCTGCATCCTTGCCGAACTTCTCCAGTACCTTCTCGGTCTTCTTAAGCTTATTAGTGTAAAGGTACGTTGCCGTTAGAAGGTAACGTGCACCTGTGTTATCTTCTGGGTTCAATTCTAGAATGTGCTCCAGCGTCTTTTGTGCTTCTTCTGCATTTCCGCTAAACCAGCAGGAGTCAGCGTAGCTTTTGCAGATTCGAATGTACGAACGTGTCTCGTAAAGACCCCAGAAATGTCCTTTGTTCTCAGTGAAAAAGGCTTCTCCAAGCTCACGCGCACCCGCTTCCATCCCTGCTTTCAGATAAGCACGGGCATCTGCTTCATTCTCGGCTTCCTCAGCCAAAATGAGATAGGCGTCCGGACTGTCCGGATAAACTTCCAATGCCGCTTCTGCTAGCTGTATCCGGCGATTGGATGCTTTAGTTTCCATTGCTTTTTGCAGCAAAGCCTGTTCCTGATCCTTCGGAGTGCCTGAAACGTTGAGCAAAAGTAATTCTTCCTCTGCCCCGCCCATGCCGTACTGTTCGATATAATTAAGCATCTCTTTAACTTTTCTGGAGATGGTAGGTGCAGTAACCTCATGTTTGATCGCTAGATCAGCTTGAGTTTGAAGGAATCCATATTCCTCAGACAAGATAAACTCGATAGCTGCACAGAAGGAGCCCATTTTCTTCACTGCAGGCTTGATGTGACGGGAATAACCATTCCATAGAACCAGACCTTCCCAGATTAGCTCCCGGTCATAGCTGTCTCTCATGGTCTCAATAAGATGCAGAGCCAATTGCTCATGCGCCGGATGCTCCCATTTCAGATCACGTGACACCTTTTTTTTGAGCGTAGTTAGGGTAAGCTTAGCTTCAGGAATTGCTGCCGCTTCTGGTTTCTCGGCCACAGCCACAGTAGCAGCGGATTCTTCCGTTGTTACCAGTCGCATGATGGATTCCACTGCAGAAGTTTCTTTCCCTAGGCAGCATTTCTTATATTTTTTCCCGCTTCCGCAAGGACACATATCATTTCTTCCAATCTTACTCAAAACGAATTCCCCCTTAAATCTGTGAGTAGCCATTCGCCATAAGCGTATCGCTAGTATGCACTATAAGTATCAACATTTTCAGGCACGAGGCATCCTTTATAAGGTTACTGCACAAAGTCTGAAGGACTCCGATTTAAAAGGGCCTTCCCATGATCGGAAAGGCCCTTATCTGTATATATCCGCACATTTTCCCCCGTACGTGTAGTATTATAGCACTTCTTCTATCACTTGTCAGTCCTTTTTTAGGACTTAAAGCGCAAAAAATTGCTAGATACAGTGCTTTATCCTTATACCAGAGCCTTCATAGCGATGTCGCTGCGATTCTGTTTCCCGGAAAAAGAGATTCCTTCAGCCCTAGCATAGGCTGCTGAACGAGCTTCGGCAATCGTAGCACCCAGGCCTACCACGCCTAAGACCCGTCCGCCGTTCGTTACCCAGCTGCCATCTGCCCCCCGTGCTGTACCGGCATGGAAGATCAGCCCTCCTTGGCTGTCCTCAAGCCCTTCGATCGGCACTCCCTTAGGATAAGAGCCTGGATATCCTCCAGAAGCGAGAACCACGCACACCGCTGCTTCGTCGCTCCATTCAATATCGATATCCGCAAGTCTACCCTCGGTTACTGCCAAAAAGATTTCTAACAAGTCGCTCTTCAATCTAGGCAGCACGACCTGTGTCTCCGGATCCCCAAACCGGGCATTAAATTCGATGGTCTTTGGTTTACCTTCTGGAGAAATCATCAGCCCTGCGAACAAAACGCCGCTGAAAGAACGGCCTTCAGCTACCATAGCCTTTGCTGTTGGCTTAATGATGGTCTCAATCGCTTCTTGGATAATCGCCTCGTCGATATGCGGCAGAGGCGAATAGGTGCCCATTCCACCGGTATTAGGACCTTTATCTCCATCGTAAGCGGGCTTATGATCCTGAGCGGCAGCCATCGGACGAACTGTCTCTCCATCAACAAAAGCCAAAATCGACATTTCCTGACCCGCTAGGAACTCTTCAATGACAACCTGAGCGCCAGCCTCACCAAACACTTTGGTTACCATAATATCAGCTAGTGCCTGCTCTGCCTCTTCCCGTGAATAGGCAACGGTCACGCCTTTTCCTGCGGCAAGCCCATCTGCCTTGATTACGATCGGCAGCGGTTGCTCGCGTAAGTAAGCCAGTGCAGCTTCATAGCCATCAAATTTTTCATAGGCTGCTGTCGGAATATTATATTTGTGCAAAAGATCCTTCATAAAGGTTTTGCTGCCTTCGATCTCAGCTGCATTCTTACGTGGACCAAACACTGGAATAGCCTGTGCTTCAAAAGCATCCACAATGCCCCCTGCTAACGGATCATCCGGTCCGATTACGACAAGGCCAACTTCCTTCTCTTTGGCAAAAGCCGTCAGACGATCGAACTCGAACACACCGATAGGCACACATTCTGCTAGCTGCGCGATTCCGGCGTTGCCGGGTGCGCAATAGATTTTACCAACCTTGGGGCTTTGGGACAGGCTCCAAATAATCGCATGCTCCCGGCCGCCGCCGCCAACCACTAAAATATCCATTAGAATAAAATCCTCCCAGCGTTCTAGTGTTTGAAATGACGGACGCCTGTGAAGACCATAGCAATTCCATACTCATTCGCGACCTTGATCGATTCTTCGTCTTTAATGGAGCCGCCTGGCTGAATAACTGCGGTAATACCTGCTTTAGCTGCCATTTCAAGTGTATCTCCCATTGGGAAGAAGGCGTCAGAGGCAAGGACTGATCCTTTGGACTTCTCGCCAGCTTGTTCAATCGCAATTTTTGCCGCGCCAACGCGGTTCATTTGCCCTGCACCTACGCCAACTGTCATATCATCCGCCGCTAATACAATCGCATTAGATTTCACATGCTTAACTACCTTCCAGCCGAACAACAGCTGTTTCAATTCTTCTTCGGTTGGCTTACGGTCCGTAACAACTTGCAGATCATCCGGGTTCACAGAATGCACATCGCTCTCCTGTACAACCATTCCTCCATCAATAGAGGTGACTACGAAGCTGCTCTTACGCGCGCTAGCCGTGCTAAGATTGCCGATTTTGAGCAAACGCAGGTTCTTTTTCTTCGTAAGGATTTCCAGTGCTTCATCCGTAAACCCTGGCGCCAATACGATTTCGAGGAAAATCTCTTTCAGCAGATTAGCAGTGTCTGCATCGATAATCCGGTTAGCGGCTACAATTCCGCCAAAGATAGAGGTTGGGTCTGCGTTGTAAGCTTTTTGATAAGCTTCGTATACACTTTCACCGACACCTACACCACAAGGATTCATATGTTTAATGGCTACGACAGCAGGTTCTTCAAATTCTTTCACGATTTGCAGCGCTGCGTTAGCATCGTTGATATTGTTGTAGGATAATTCTTTGCCATGCAATTGCTCAGCTGCTGTAAGAGTATCCCCCGCAGCCAAAGGCTTGCGATAGAAAGCCGCTTTTTGATGCGGATTCTCGCCATAGCGCAGATCCTGAATTTTCTCATAAGTCACGGTGTAGCGCTCAGGAAGCGGTTCGCCAGTAACATTAGCCAAATAATCGGAAATTAAGGCATCGTAAGCCGCCGTATGACGGAACACTTTTGCCGCAAGACGTTTGCGTGTTTCCAGCGTTGTATCTCCACCTGCGCGAACCTCTTCAAGCACTGTAGCATAGTCGTTAGCATCTACCACTACACTTACAAAAGCATGATTCTTCGCCGCAGAACGCAGCATCGTCGGTCCGCCGATATCGATATTCTCGATGGCTTCTTCATACGATACATCCGGTTTAGCAATGGTTTCCGCGAACGGATACAGATTTACTACTACCAGATCAATGTAGTCCAGACCAAGCTCTTTCATTTGACGCGTGTGTTCCTCATTGTCACGAACCGCTAGCAATCCGCTGTGTACAGCCGGGTGCAAGGTTTTGACACGTCCATCCATGATTTCCGGGAATCCTGTAACATCGGAAATACCGATGACTGGAACACCTTCCTTAGCCAAAAGCGTGCTTGTTCCACCTGTGGAAATAATCTCTACGCCTAATGCAGACAACTCGCGGCAAAAATCCACGATACCTTGTTTATCCGATACGCTAACTAGCGCTCTTTTGATACTCACTTTGAATAGTCCTCCTTCGGGTTGTACGTGCGATTTAATGTGATGACATCTAAAAGCTTGGGAAATTACTATAAGAAAGAATCTGACTCTATTACCTACTACACGACACATAATGCCGCTTATGCAATATTTCCCGAGAAATACCCTAAAATCTCTCCGCCTGTCACCAAATGTCGATCCAAAACTTCGAATGGCTACAGTGTGGCTTACTTTTCGCGGATAATCGTCTTTCTTCCACTCAGTTCCACTTTCCCGCTGGCAAAAGCGCCAACCACTTCAGGATACAACTCATACTCAACCTTATGAATCCGTTCCGCCAATGAATCTGCCGTGTCGTTATCCAACACAACTACGCTACGCTGAGCAATAACCGGCCCGGTATCCATACCTCCATCGACAAAATGCACAGTGACTCCCGTCAGCTTCACGCCATAATCCAGCGCTTGTCCGATCGCATCCTTTCCAGCAAAAGCAGGCAGCAGCGATGGGTGAATGTTAATAATCCGACCCGCATACGGCGTTAAAAGCACTGGTGTAATGAGGCGCATATACCCTGCCAACACAACCAGCCCGATTTCCCGCCGCTGAAGCTCTGCTACAATCTCTGTTTCGTAGAGTTCACGGCTGGCGAAGTCTTTTGGCCGCAGCAGGAGGGCGGGAATTCCCGCATCCTCCGCACGTTGTGCTACAGGCGCTTCCGGCTTGTCCGAGACAAGCAATTCAATCCTGCCGTCTCCAAGCAAACCTGCTTTCTGTGCCTCGATCAGTGCTGCAAAATTGCTGCCCTGCCCCGAAGCAAAAACAGCGATTCGACTTGATTGCATCACACTTCAGCTCCAGTAAAGGTTACTTTGCGTTCCCCTTCTGTTACTTTCCCAATGATATACGCCTCTTCTCCGCTAGCTTTAAGCAGTTCAAGAGCGCGTTCTCCATCAGCAGCGCTAACTACCAGAACAAGACCAATTCCCATATTAAAAGTAGTGAACATATCACGGTTGCTTACGTTACCTTTGTTCTGCATCAACCTGAAGATTGGCAGAATCGGCCACGATCCGTAATTGATCTCCACATCTACATTATCAGGCAATACGCGTGGGATATTCTCGATGAATCCGCCACCCGTAATGTGAGCCATACCTTTTACCGGAAGCTGCTCCAGCAGTGCCAGCAAAGGCTTCACATAAATCTTAGTTGGTGCAAGGAGTACATCCGCGAGCGGAGCGCCAAGCTCAGGAAGCACATCATTCAGGCCATAACCCTCTTGCTCAAGCAAAAGCTTGCGCACCAGCGAGAAGCCATTGCTGTGCACACCACTGGAAGCCAGACCAATCACTGTGTCTCCAGCAGCGATGTTAGCGCCTGTTACCAGCTTCGCTTTGTCAGCTACGCCCACTGTGAATCCAGCAATATCATATTCACCTGCTGAATACATACCCGGCATCTCAGCCGTTTCACCGCCAATCAGTGCACAACCCGCTTGGTGACAGCCTTCAGCGATTCCGGCTACGATAGCCTCAATTTTCTCCGGCACCACTTTGTCGCAAGCCAGATAGTCGAGGAAAAAGAGTGGCTCTGCACCTTGCACTACAATGTCGTTCACGCACATAGCTACAGCGTCGATGCCAATCGTATCATGGCGATCCGCCGCGAACGCGATTTTGAGCTTTGTGCCTACACCATCGGTTCCCGATACAAGCACTGGCTCTTCATATTTATCTTTATTGAGGCCAAACAGCGCTCCGAACCCACCAAGATCCGTCATTACTTCTGGACGGTAAGTACGTTTTACGTGCTTTTTCATGCGTTCTACCGCTTCATTACCAGCCGCAATATCCACTCCGGCGTTTTTATAAGCTTCCGACACTATTGGACACCTCATCTTTTAATAGTTTAGAGCGCGTTTGGGCGCATTCGGCTTTTGGGTGGTTGTAGGGGAGTTATTGCGAGGAATGTTTGGACTTCCGATCGCTGTTATGGTTGGATTTCCTGATTCGAACCGCTCTTCGCGGTAGAAATCCAACCATAAAGGCGAACGCTACGCTTCTACAGTTCCAAACTTCCTCTCCATAACTCCCTCCAACCACCGGTTTGTCCCTACTGCAAGCCGCAGTGCGCGCCTTGCACACGGACCTCAAGACCTCGGTGCATGAGCTGCGCCATGCACCTCCTTAAGCGAGACAAGCGGCCCTCGTATTTGCGAAGCAAACAGAGGGAAGCTTGGCAAGCCAGTCCCGGCGGCGGATGCAGCGGGGGGTGGAGCCGTGTCCCGTCCGTGCAAAGCACACAGGGACAAAGCGAGCACTCGTACCCAAGTCTTCTTAGCAAGTTATAACCTAACTCCTACCGCCGAGCTTTCGGGTGGCCGGAGGGCAGAGCCCTTCGGAATCCCCCTTTGAAAGGGGGACTTAGGGGGAGGTCAACACGAGCAGCCATCTTTCTCTGCCCCGCCAAAATCCACCTGCGTCGGGTAATCATTATCAAAGCAAGAAAGGCAAAGTCCGCCTTTGTAGTCGTCTTTGTTGTGTCCACCAATGGAAGAGATTAAGCCTTCCGGCGACAAAAATGCCAGGGAATCGGCGTTGATCTCTTCGCACATTTCCTCAATGGTCTTGTAGGACGCGATGAGGTCGCGGCGGTCTGGTGTATCAATGCCGTAGAAGCAAGGATTCTTGAACGGTGGCGAAGTAATCCGCACATGCACTTCAACAGCTCCCGCTTCCCGAAGCAGATTGACGATTCGGCGTGAGGTCGTGCCACGAACGATGGAATCATCGATCATAACGACACGTTTGCCATCAACTACGCTGCGCACGGCGCTCAGCTTCATCTTCACACCTTGCTCACGCAGTTCTTGGCTCGGCTGGATGAAGGTCCGTCCAGTGTACTTATTCTTAATGAGCCCAAGCTCATAAGGAATTCCCGTTTGCTCGGCATACCCGATGGCTGCTGAAATACTGGAATCCGGCACACCGGTTACGAGATCAGCATCGACAAAAGCTTCCAGTGCCATGCGGCTACCCATCCGCTTACGGGCGGAGTGCAGGTTAGAGCCGTTCATATCACTGTCTGGGCGTGAGAAGTAAATATACTCCATCGCGCACAGCGCTTTACGTTTGGGTTCGGTAAAACGGTCCTCTAAGAGGCCGTTTTTGTCGAGGACAAGCAGTTCGCCCGGCTCAATATCTCGAACCAGCTGCGCCCCAATGACCTCTAATGCGCAGGACTCGGAAGCAAAAATATAAGCTTCACCAATCCGTCCCATCACTAGCGGACGCAAGCCATGGGAATCTGAAGCGACAATCAACTTGTCATTTGTCATAAGCAGAAAAGCAAACCCGCCAACGAGCTGCTGCAGCGCATCTTTTGCCGCTTCAACAAAATCCTTTGGCGAACGGGCAATTAAATGCGCCAGCACTTCTGTATCACTCGTAGTTTGAAAGATCGATCCGCTTTGCTCCAGCTGTTTGCGGATCAACGGTTCATTTACTATGTTGCCGTTCGTAGCAATCGCCAAATCGCCGTCACGATATTTAAATACCAGTGGCTGCGCATTGGTTAAGCGACTGTCTCCACTAGTGGAATAACGTACATGCCCAATGGACATGTCTCCAACCAATGAGGCTATTTTGTCCTTGTCGAATACTTCTTTTACTAACCCCATCCCGCGGTGATAGTTGAAATCGCGGCCGTCTGCTACGCAGATTCCCGCACTTTCTTCTCCACGATGTTGTAAGGCGTGTAAGCCGTAATAAGACATGGACGCCGCTTCCGGGTGTCCGAAGACCCCGAAAACGCCGCATTCCTCTTTTAATGTGTCAAAAATATCTCCCGAGCCCGTTCCTTCATTGTAAAAGTCACCAGTCCACAGGATAGGAGTCTCCTGCTCTTTCCCGGTCTTTATTTCATAAGACATGGAATAGCATCCTCCCAAACGAATTTCAATTCTGCTACAGCTTCATCTAGTGCGGACACGCCGTCCAGATTTACGCGCAGTCTGTCTCCACCTACAGTTCCGATGATTTCCACGGGAACACCGCTGGCTGCAATCGCTGCTTTCAGCTCTTCCGCACGTTCAGGAGCGGCTGTCAGCACAATGCGTGATTGGCTTTCGCTGAACAATGCTACATCAGATCTAAGACCGTTAGCTGAAAGTTCAACGTTCGCTCCGATTCCGCCGCTGATACAGCTCTCTGCAAGCGCTACGGCTAGTCCACCTTCCGACAAGTCATGAGCGGAACGCACCAGACCGCCACGAATTGAGGTAAGGACTGCGTTCAGCAGTTTTTTCTCAGTAGCCAAATCCAAAGCCGGAGGACGACCTTCGGTCACTCCATGAACAGCATATTGGAATTCACTGCCGCCCAGCTCAGCCTTGGTCACTCCCAGCAGAAGAATGGAATCGCCTTCTTGCTTGAACCCTTGAGTCGTAATATGATCCGTGTCCGCTACTAAACCAACCATGCCGACAACCGGCGTTGGATAGATGGAACCCGTAGTATTTTCGTTATAAAGACTGACATTACCACCGATAACCGGAGTATCCAGCACACGACATGCTTCAGCCATACCATCAACCGCACGCTCCATTTGCCAGAACACATCAGGCTTCTCAGGATTTCCAAAGTTCAGATTATCCGTAATAGCCAGCGGTTCAGCACCGGAACAAACGATGTTACGTGCCGCTTCGCTGACTGCAATACGTCCGCCCACTTCAGGATCAAGATGAACATAACGGCCATTACAGTCTGTAGTCATCGCAAGTCCTTTACGAGTACCATGAATGGTAACTACAGCCGCGTCAGATCCAGGACGTACAGCTGTGCTCGTCCGCACCATGTAATCGTATTGATTGTATACCCATGCTTTACTTGCTACGGTTGGTGATCCAAGTACTGTACGCAATGCACCGCCCAGATCCGTAACTTCCTCATAACGAAGGGTATCTACCTTTTCATTCGCAATATAATAAGCAGGAACCTCAGAAGGTTTGTTATATACTGGGCACTCATCCACGAGCGCCGTTACTGGCATGTCACCAACAACCTCGCCGTGATGATACAATTTCAAGCGGCCATCATCCGTAACTTTACCGACTTTACAGCAGATAACACCCCAGCGGTCAAAAATCTCTTGTGCCTGGGCCTCATCCTTCGGCTCAACGACGAACAACATCCGTTCTTGTGATTCTGAAAGCATCATTTCGTAAGGCGTCATGCCCTCTTCACGTTGTGGCACCTGATCAAGATACAGCTCCAGACCATTGCCTGCTTTACTTGCCATCTCCGCACTAGAGCAGGTAAGACCCGCTGCGCCCATATCCTGAATCCCGATAACGATGCCGCTGTCGATCAGTTCTAGACAAGATTCCATAACGAGCTTTTCCATAAATGGATCGCCGACCTGTACAGCGGTACGTTTAGCTTCTGATTCCTCACTAAGCTCTACCGATGCAAAAGTAGCACCATGAATTCCATCACGTCCTGTAGGAGGGCCTACATAGAAGACAGGGTTGCCTACACCCTTAGCTACACCACGTTGGATTTTGTCATGATCAATTAGACCGACACACATTGCGTTAACAAGCGGGTTACCGTCATAGCTATCATCGAACATGATTTCGCCGCCAACCGTTGGAATCCCGATACAGTTACCATAACCGGCAATACCAGACACAACATGCTCGAACAAATACTTCACTCGATCACTTTCCAGCTTTCCGAAACGTAGTGAATTGAGGATTGCGATAGGTCTGGAGCCCATGGAGAAAATATCACGGATAATTCCGCCGACACCCGTTGCCGCACCTTGGAAAGGTTCTACCGCTGAAGGGTGGTTATGACTTTCGATTTTGAAAACAACCGCTTGGTTGTCACCGATATCTACAATCCCTGCACCCTCGCCAGGTCCCATCAGGACACGTGGTCCGGAAATTGGGAAACGTTTCAGGAGGGGTTTGGAGTTCTTATAGGCACAGTGCTCCGACCACATTACGCTGAATACGCCGATTTCAGTATAGTTCGGCAAACGTCCCATAAAAGACTTGATCAGCTCATATTCGCTGTCCGACACACCGAACTGGCTATAAATTTTCTGCTCCGCAATCTGTTCTGCGGTCGGTTCCTTAACGGATACTTGCTGCGTCATGACGATCCCTCCAAGTCTTCAGTATGGATGTAAACATTCTTTTGCCATCTTCTGAACCAAGTAAACTATTAGCCGCGCGCTCAGGGTGAGGCATCATGCCAACCACATTCCCTTGTATGTTACTAACACCCGCAATATCGGCTACGGAGCCATTAGGATTATCGCTATAGGTAAACACGATCTGATTGTTAGCTTTCAGCTCTGCCAAAGTCTCGTCATCACAGTAGTAGTTGCCTTCACCGTGTGCGATTGGGATGATGATTTCTTCATCTTTAGCATAGTCAATAGTAAATGGGGTTTCATTATTAACAACCTTAAGCACTGTATCGTGACAGCGGAACTTCATCGACATGTTGCGGCGAAGCGCACCTGGCAGCAAACCAGCCTCAGTAAGAATTTGGAACCCATTGCAAATGCCTAGCACGTATTTCCCTTGCTCTGCTGCTTTAGCAACTTCCGCCATAACAGGAGCAAATCTCGAAATCGCGCCACAGCGCAGGTAATCACCATATGAGAATCCGCCTGGAACCAAAATGCAATCATACGCCGACAAATCCGTCGCTGTATGCCACACATAGTCGACTGGTTCGCCGAGACTGTCCTCTACCGCCTTGTAGCAATCAATATCACAGTTGGAGCCTGGGAAGACAAGTACAGCAAATTTCATGTCGTTTAGTCCTCCAATTCGTAGCGGTAATCCTCGATCACCGTGTTGGCAAGTAGCTTTTCGCACATTTCCTTGAGACGAACTTCCGCTTCAGCACGGTTATCCGTATCCAGAGTCAGCTCCATATATTTCCCTATACGCAAGCTTTCAACTTCTTGGAAGCCTACCGAATGAAGTGCTCCTTGTACTGCTACCCCTTGTGGATCAAGAACGCTTTTCTTTATGGTGACATATACCGTCGCTTTTAACATATGCTTGTAGTTCCTCCTAAATTTTAATGAGCATACCCTCTGAAACTGAAATTCTACAATGAGTACATTTAGCTTCAAAAATATATACTGAATTTATTCCCATGAGTGCACACACTATGTTGAACTATAAAGACTTGCCAGTAAGACGATGATAAATGCCCAGATAACGCCGTGTAGTTTCTTCTACTACTTCCAGTGGGAGCGGATCAGGTTTACTATTCTTGTCCCAGGCAGATGCAGATAGATACGTACGAACAGGCTCTTTATCCATACTATCAATTTCAATATCAAGCGCGTATTTATCCTTAGCCCAGAAGCGGGAAGCATCCGGTGTAAAAATCTCATCGATCAGAATCACCTTACCGTCCAACAAGCCGAATTCGAATTTGCAGTCCGCAAGAATGATCCCACGCTCAGCACAATACTCTCTAGCAAAAGCGAACAGCTTTAAGCTCTTTTCCTGCAGCTCAAGCGCCAGATCAGCTCCGATTAATTCCTGCATTTTCTCAAACGGAATATCCTCATCGTGACCTACATCATTTTTAGCCGCAGGGGTAAAAATCGGTTCTGCCAGCAGCGCGTTTTTGCGGAGGTTAGCAGGAAGATCAATACCATTTACCTTGCCGGTTTCTTGATACTGTCTCCAGCCGCCGCCAGTGATGCATCCACGCACTACGCATTCGATATCAATACGCTCCGCTTTGCGTACCACCATGACACGGTTTCTGAGAGCCTCTTTGTCCTTAACTACGTCGCCGAGCAGATCCACATCGATATGAACGACATGATTCTCCATCAGCTCTTTAGTCTGTCCGAACCAGAACGCGCTCAGACGGTTAAGCACGTTGCCCTTTTCAGGGACTGCCGGGTCCAGCACATAGTCAAAAGCAGATATCCGATCTGTAACTACGATCAGTACATTTTCCCCTAAATCGTATAGCTCACGAACCTTCCCTTTGTAGAGCAGCGGCGCATTGATGAGTTCCACGGCTGTGGATACGGCCGATGATGTCATGACCTTTCCTCCCTTGAACTAATGATCTCCCTAATAACTATCTGGTCTCAAAGGCGTAACTCCGAGGAATGTTTGGACTTCCGATCGCTGTTATCCTCAGATTTCCTGATTGAACCGCTGCTGCGGTAGAAATCCGAGGATAAAGGCGCACGCTAACGCTTCTACAGTTCCAAACTTCCTCTCCATTACTCCTTCGACCGATTTCTTTTATTCCTAGTTCCTTAGTTCACCACTAACTTATCTTTTTTAGAGTCTCAAAGGCGTAACTCCGAGGAATGTTTGGACTTCCGATCGCTGTTATCCTCAGATTTCTTGATTTGAACCGCTTCTCGCGGTAGAAATCCGAGGATAAAGGCGAACGCTAACGCTTCTACAGTTCCAAAATTTCTCTCCGTTCCTTATCGACCAGTTGCATTTCAATTCTGCACAACCTTAACCGCTCGTACTATTCCTAGCTCCTTAGTTCACCACTAACTTATCTTTTCTTAGATAAGTTCTAGCTTGCGGAAGATGGTATCCACATGCTTAAGGTGCCAAGAAGGGTTAAATGCATCTTCAATCTCTTCTGGGGTGAGGACATTAGTGATTTCAGGTGTAGCTTCCACGATATCACGGAACTGCTTTTGCTCTTCCCAAGCTTGCATCGCACGTGGTTGAACGGTATCGTACGCTTGCTCACGGCTGAAGCCTTTATCAATCAGCTTGGTTAAGATCCGGCCGGAGAAAGGGACGCCGAAGGTACGATTCATGTTACGCTTCATATTCTCTGGGAATACAGTCAGGTTCTTCACGATGTTTCCGAAACGGTTCAGCATGTAGTTCAGCAGCATCGTTGCATCCGGAAGGATGATACGCTCCACTGAAGAGTGCGAGATATCGCGTTCATGCCAGAGCGGCACGTTCTCGTAAGCTGTAACCATATGTCCGCGAATCACGCGGGACAGACCGGAAATATTCTCGCAGCCAATAGGATTCCGTTTATGCGGCATAGCAGATGAACCCTTTTGACCTTTGGCAAAAGCTTCTTCTACTTCGCGAATCTCACTCTTTTGCAGAGCGCGGATTTCGGTAGCGAATTTGTCTAGCGAGGTTGCTACCAGAGCAAGAGCTGCCATATATTCAGCGTGACGGTCGCGCTGTAGAGTTTGTGTCGAGATCGGTGCAGGGCTTGTACCCAGCTTACGGCAGACAAATTCTTCTACGAATGGATCGATGTTGGCATACGTACCAACGGCTCCGGAGATTTTGCCAAATTGCACACCGTTCGCAGCATGGCGGAAACGCTCCAGGTTTCGTTTCATTTCTTCGTACCACAATGCCATTTTCAGACCAAAAGTAGTTGGCTCAGCATGAACCCCATGTGTACGGCCCATCATCGGTGTATCTTTATAAGCAATAGCTTTATCTTTAAGGATCTCAATGAAGTTAATAATATCCTTCTCTAGTATCTCATTCGCTTGACGCAACAAGTAACCCAGTGCTGTATCCACCACATCTGTGGAAGTAAGGCCGTAGTGTACCCATTTGCGTTCTGCGCCAAGGCTTTCGGAAACCGCACGAGTAAAGGCGATTACGTCATGACGTGTTTCCTGTTCGATTTCATCAATACGTGCGATGTCGAATTTAGCATCCTTACGCAGCTTAGCAGCGTCTTCATGTGGGATGACTCCCAGCTCCGCCCATGCTTCACAAGCGCATATTTCCACTTCCAGCCACGCTTTGAATTTATTCTCCTCAGTCCAAATGGCCCGCATCTCGGGTCTGCTGTAACGTTCGATCATATTCTTTAGTTCCTCCAAAGTTTAGATTGCTCCACCCAGGATAGGCCGTCTCCGGTATCCTTGCACAGCAGATTGATATGACCCATCTTACGACCAGTCTTACTCTCAGTCTTGCCATATATATGAAGCTTAGGTACAATACCCAGCTTATTATCTTTTTCCTCATGTGTACAGGTCGCTTTAATCGCACCATCCAAATGCTGACCTAATACATTTACCATAACTACAGGTGTCAAAAGCGTTGTATCGCCCAGCGGCAGATTACAAATCGCCCGGACATGCTGCTCGAACTGTGAGGTCACGCAAGCATCCATGGTGTAATGGCCGGAATTATGCGGTCTTGGTGCCAGCTCATTGACGAACAATTCACCGTCCGCTGTGACGAACATTTCCACGGCAAGCAGTCCAACCGCATTCAGGCCTGCGATTAAAGTCTCAGCCAGCTCGCAAGCTCTGCGCTGAATGTCCGCTGACACTCTTGCAGGCACAATGGACAGATGCAAAATATTGTTTACATGAATGTTCTCAGAAGGCGGAAAGCTTTTGACCTCCCCAGATGCACTACGTGCAGCAACAACGGATATTTCGCATTGAAAAGCTACAAACTTCTCAAGCACCAGCTCCGGAATCACCTCACCGGGTGCAACCTGCCGGAAGGCTTCTTCCAGCTCTTCTTCCTGACGAATCACAGCTTGACCCTTGCCGTCATAACCGCCTGTGGCTGTCTTGAGCACACAAGGTAGTCCAAGTTCAGCCGCCGCCTCTTTTAGCTCCGCAAGGCTGTCCACCTTCCGGTACGGGGCGACCGGAACGCCCGCCGCCTCGATGGCGGCTTTTTCGCGCAGCCGATGCTGCGTGGTATACAGCAGCGCGCTGCCCTGCGGCACGTACGATTCTTCCGCCAGCAGCGCTGCTACGCCCGCGTCGACGTTCTCGAACTCGTACGTGATGACGTCCGAGCGGCGGGCCAGCTCCCGCGCCGCGTCCCGGTCGTTATACGCCGCCGTAATCTGCGGCGTAACTTGACCGCTAGGCGCATCCGGCGCAGGATCCAGCGCCACGAAGCGGTACCCCATGGCGCTGCCGGCCAGCGCCATCATGCGCCCGAGCTGCCCGCCGCCGAGCACGCCGACGGTCGAGCCGGGCAGCAGCGTCCGGACGGTGTCCGCACCGGACGCTTGTGCGGCTGGCGAAGCTGCGCCGCCAGCCTCCTGCAGCTTCAGCTCCTCCGGCCTCATAAGCTGTCGCTGCTTTCCAATACTTCATCGCGGATCGCATCCCGACGCAGCTGCACACGCTGCTGCACTTCGGGGTCGAACGCTCCGATGATCTGTGCGGCCAGCAGGCCTGCATTTACAGCGCCTGCTTTACCAATAGCTACTGTTGCTACCGGTATGCCTCCAGGCATCTGCACGATGGAGAGCAGCGAATCCAGCCCATTAAGTGCTTTCGACTGCACGGGCACTCCAATCACTGGCAGGATCGTCTTTGCAGCCACCATACCCGGTAAATGTGCGGCGCCGCCTGCTCCTGCAATAATCACGCGAATACCGCGGCCAGCGGCTTCCTCCGCATAGCGGAACATCAAGTCCGGTGTACGGTGCGCGGATACTACCTTCTTCTCATAAGACAAACCCAGCTCTTCCAGCACCCCACAAGCGTGCTCCATCGTATCCCAATCCGACTTACTACCCATGATGACAGCTACCTGCACAGACATGATTCGACCTACCTTCCAATCACTAGTATGAGATATCTTTATCTTGTAAATCCGAACAAGCAGAGACTACATTCTCGTCCTTCAGGGATGACTATCGTTTTCCTTAATAATATAAGGTTGATGTATTACGTGTAACTTATTCCTTATATTAAAAAAGCCCGATGTCCAGACGCATTTTGCTGCGGGAGGATCGGACTAGTAAAGGAATTAGGAAAAAACACTCCCGCTTGCCTCTCACCAAACTGGCATTAAGCGCGGAAAGCTGCACAATGCATCACTCCATTATCTGGACTGCATTATCGCATTCTAGCATCCTATTTCCTCGTAGTCCGGTAATTTACGGTTCCCGGGTAGAAACTTCCGGGCCATATTCCCGGTTTTATACGAGTTCTTCATGACATCAGTTTAACAATCCCCTACACATGATGTCAACTCAAACACGAACATTGGTAAAATCACCATAATAAATGTTCGCTTTTGGGCGAATTTAAATTCTCAATAACCTTATATTTTGTGAAGAAGTACTTCTTTCCGTACGCTCCTACCTCTAGCGCTCTATGGTGTTTAAGCTCCAGATTAAGACCTGTACAGCCTTAAATTGAAAAAAAGGAACGCTATCAGCGTCCCTTTGAACTCTATATTATTTTACAACCAGCACTGGAATACGAGCGCTTTGTACTACATTATGGCTGACACTGCCCAGAACAAATTCACGTATACCGCCAAGCCCGCGGCTGCCGATAACTATGATGTCTATAGCATTTTCCTTAGCATATTTCAAAATCACTTCCGCAGGAGATCCTTGTAAAAGCTCAACCTCAGCATTCAGGCCTTCAGCCTCAAGGCGTCCCTTCACTTCCTCGGTTGTCTGCACTGCCAAATCATAATATTCTTTATTTACTGAAGCTGGTAGTGGTGCAAGAGCTTCTCCGATAAAAAATCTTGGGAATTCAAATGCGTGTACGACATGCAATATAGAACCTGGTGTGACTTTAGCGAGTTCAATTGCGCGCTCCAATGCTTGATTAGAAGCCTTTGAACCGTCATAGGCTAGCAAAATTTTAGAGAATAACATGTACGCCACCTCTTTTTCTAGTTTGTAATCCTAAAGACTATTATCTTAAAAAATAGCTGTACAAAAAGATATTCAGCAGCAGCAGAAGCGGAATTCCGATCCTGAAGGATGTATGACGCGTCTTGTGGCGCTTACGGTACATGGCAATCAGCACACCTAGTGCGCCGCCCATGGCTGCCAGCAGAAAAAGTGTTTTCTCAGGTACACGTTCCCGCCTTTTGCGGGCTTTGTTCTTGTCCTCGGACATCACTACATACCCGATAATATTAATTACCACAAACCACAACATTACAACCTTGACCATTCTCCCGGGCTCCTCCTCCTTGCTTCCTATCTCTATTATATTCCCCTTTCGCACAAAAAACCAATCATCCTTACACGCTCTGCCAAGTCTGTTAAGTTTCTTTTAGCTGCTTCTGCTTCGTATCCTTCATCCATACCCAGGATAAAATTGTAGCCAACGCCGCCGCAATCCCACCTAACCAGAATCCTCCGGTCAAGCCATATACAGAGCTCATCCAACCTGCTACGAATGGCCCTGCTGACATCCCTATCGCATAAACGGCCTGATAGAAACCCATAGCTGTAGCCCGTTTAAAAGGATCTATTTCTGATACGGATTTACTCAACAGCAGCGGAAAAATAAGTCCCTGCATAAAACCATTCCCCACCTGAGTCAGACAAAGCGCCGCTAACGTCGGCATAGAAGGAATGAGCAGCGTAAACAACGCGCTTCCCGCGAAGCCTAGCATAAGCTTCCCTCTATCACCCAGCAGCCCTCCAAACAGACGTGAGCCGTAGAGCGTTGCGATGGCATGCGGAATCATAAAAGCAAGTGTTAGCCAGCCCAAGCTTTCTTTGCTTGCTCCGATATTCAGCGCCTGGTTCGGAGTATATCCGAACATCGTTATAAATAGCACACAGTGTGCCAGCACAGACAACAGTGATACTTTTACCAGCAGAGGTTCCTTTACAACACCAGCCAGCTCCTTGATCTGTATGGCATTTTGCCGTTTTTCCTGCTTTTGTTCCGGTAACCGAAGCGCAAGTATTAGTGCCGCAATAGCTACAATTCCCCCAATCAGGAAGGGGGCATTCCAGCCCCAATGCTCTACCATATAGCCGCTGATCATCATGCTGGTCAATTGGGCGATTACTGTAGTGAATTGCAGCATGCCCATCGCTTTTCCAGCTTCCTCTTTTGGAAAATATCCTGCGAACATCACAGAGTACACAACCCATGCCGATGCTGCTATCCCGGATACCGCACGTGCTGCCAACGCCCAACCCGGCTGTGCTCCCCACATAAAAAGAAAACAGCTGACTCCACTCGCAATCAATCCCAGATAGATAAACGGCCGCCGCCTATTTAAATAATCTGAACCGATGCCAATGGGTATACGGAATAGGATCTGCATTAACCCATATATCCCAAGCACCATGCCCACCATAAAATACGATGCTCCCAAATGCTCAACATATGGTGAAAGCACCGGCACATAAATATAAGAAGAGAACCAAAACATAAATACAATAACCAAAAAGAAAAACCTGCTGCTTCCTTGCCCCTGTGGGCGATCTGCCGCTTTCAACGGATTCGCCTGCTGCTCAGCTGCCACCTAATCACCTGCTCCACTCATTTGCTTTCCATTCTAATTCAAAGCCTATCCGTAGACCACATAAACTTACTAGGATAGAAAAAAGACTACTGAGCACACTCAGCAGCCTTCATTATTCTAATCATTCATTTTAATTGAAGCTAACCATCCGATGATTCCTACTACTTATCCTTCTTTTGTCCTTCAAGCGCTGCTTTCAGCAGTTCCCCAAGGTTAGAACCAATGCTTTCCTGCTTACTGTATTGCTGCACCAGCTTTTGCTGTTCACGTTTATTAACATGCTTGTGATCCTTATCTAAGGTCTCTGTGATTCCACAGCCTAGACATTGTACGAACATGCCTGCTTTACCCTCTTTAAGCTCCATTTTCTTATGGCACTGTGGGCAGCGGCGATTCGATAGTCTTTTCTCACCTGCACGGGTGTAACCACAGTTATCTGCAGGACACACCAGCAGCTTACCTCGTTTGCTCTTCTTCTCGAGCAGTCTTGTACCGCATTCCGGACAGTGGCTGTTAGAGACATTATGCGGCTTATATTCTGCTCCGCTAGTTTTCACACCTGTTACCAATTCCTGTGCCATACCGCGGATACCTTGTAAAAAGAGCTCCGGTTTACCTTGACCACGCGCTATTTTCTCCAGCTCAGCTTCCCAACGTGCGGTTAGATCCGGGGTTCGTAGCTGAGTGGATACCAGCTCGATTAACTGCTTACCTTTTCCTGTCGGATGCAGGAGATTACCTTGCCGCTCAATCGTATCGGAGCTTACCAGCTTCTCAATAATATCCGCGCGTGTAGCCGGGGTTCCGAGGCCGTGCTTCTCCATTTGCGTCAACAGCGAAGCTTCATTATAACGCTTCGGTGCCTGTGTTCGGCCAGCACGCACCATACAGCGGCCAATCGTGACAGCAGCCCCTTCGCGCAGCTCAGGCAGCTTTACACTGCCCGCTGCCGGCTCGTCCGCAGATTCCTCCTCGTCATCACTACTCATATCTCCGCCGTATACTTCGCGCCAGCCGGCATCTTTTACTGTCGTCCCTTTGACATGGAAGCTTTCGCCTTCCACATTGACGGTTACAGCTACCGCATCATAACGAGCTGGCGGATAGAACAAGCTTATAAAACGCCGCACAATCAGATCATACAACTTACGTTCCTCAGTACTCAGACCATTTAACAATACGGTCTGTTCTGTAGGAATAATAGCGTGGTGATCACTAACTTTACTATCATCCACGATTCGCTTCGTAATCGGCAGCTGCTTGCGCAGCAATGGACGTGCTAACGCTGCATATGGACCGACCGCAACACTATCCAGTCTTTCCTTGAGTGTGCCCGTCATATCTGAAGTTAAGTAACGGCTGTCCGTACGCGGGTATGTGACAAGTTTATGCTGCTCATATAACCGCTGCAGCACACTGGAGGTCTGCTTCGCGGAGAAGCCGAACTTCCGGTTCGCATCACGCTGCAGTTCAGTCAGATCATAAGCCAGTGGATGAGGTTCACTTTTCTCACTCTTCTGTACCTTAATAATACGGCCGCTGCGTCCTGTAAGCTTATCCTTTAAGCTGGCTGTCTTATCCTTTTCGAATATTCGACCATCACCGTTACTGGCCCGCCATGCCGCTTGGAAATCCCCAAAATCAGCAGTCAGCGTCTCAAAATCGACGGAACGGAAACCCGTAATCTCCTGTTCACGATCCATGATCATCCCTAATGTCGGCGTTTGTACCCGTCCTGCTGAGAGCGGCGAACCGAACTTACAGGTCAAAGCTCTTGTGACATTCAGTCCAATCATCCAATCCGCCTCTGCGCGGCAACGTGCAGATTCATACAACCGATCAAATTCCCGGCCCGGACGGAGTTTTGCAAATCCCTCTTTAATTGCCTTATCAGTCTGCGAGGATATCCATAACCGCCGGAACGGCTTTTTCCACCCTGCCATATTCATAATCCAACGAGCCAGCAGCTCCCCTTCACGGGCAGCATCTGTAGCAACAATAAGCTCCTCAATGTCCTGACGCTTCATTAGATGCTGGACAGCTTTATATTGCTGGTTGGTCTCCCGCAGCACCTTCAGCTTGGTCTTCTCCGGCAAAATCGGCAGATCCTCCAAGGCCCAAGTTGCAAACTTTTTATTATAATCCTCTGGCTCTGCCAGGCCGACCAAATGACCCAGCGCCCAGGTAACCACATATTTTGGACCTTCAATATAACTCTTCTGTTTATTATTGCATCCCATGACCCGTGCAATCTCGCGTGCAACAGACGGCTTCTCCGCCAATACTAATGTCTTCATAATGCTCCCCTTTCCACATCAAATTTCATTATAGCATTAAATGAATGTTAGCAAATATCGTCAGGCTTTACCGTATGCCTCTGTTATACACTAGATCATATCTGATACCCGAAAGGAGTCATAGTCAATGAATGAACAAGAAAGCTATAATATATTATCTATAGGATCGGTTAGAGGTACAGCACATAATTTGCGGCTTGAAATCAACCCGGAATTCAGACCAGCGCTTAAAGGTTTATCTCAGTTTAGTCATTGCCAAGTACTTTGGTGGCTGCATGAGTTTGCAGAGGATCATTTCCGGCAGACTACACAGATTCAGCCTCCTTATGATGCGACCTTAACTGGAGTATTCGCTTCCCGTTCCCCTATTCGCCCTAATCCGATTGGGCTAAGTGTAGCAGCAATCCTGTCTGTCGATGTAGACTCTGGAATAGTGGAGGTGGCCGGGCTTGATGCCTATCCGGGCACACCGGTTCTCGACATCAAAGCCTATTTTCCTAGTGCAGATCGCGTAATGGAAGTGACAGTTCCCGATTGGGCTGCTGTTTGGGGCGACTGGACAGCAAATCATTGAAGTAATCGTGCTAGACACCATTTCTATTAACTGTTATGGGAGGACATCTCTTGAACAATCGCCAACTAATCATTCAAGCCTTAGATCTCATTGAGGATCGCTTAACTACGTTTCTTCCTGTAGCTGTCCTCTCCAAAGAAATGGGATACTCCCTTTATCATTTCACCCGTCTATTTCAAGCAGTCACTGGGGTAGCACCCGGCGACTATATAGCCAGACGCAAAATCACTGAAGCAGCCTTAGACATTCATCGAATGCCAGAACGTTCATTCCAGGACATCTCATTAGACTATAACTTTAGTAACTATGAGACCTTTACCCGTGCCTTCAAAAGAATGCTGCACACGACTCCCTCTCTTGTTCGAAAAAGACTTACTGAAACGAAACTCCCTTTGCTCCCTAGACTATATGAACAGGATCTACTTCAAGTCCTTTCTGATAGTGATCTCTCCCCCCAACTCGTTGATTTAGGAGAAATTATACTTCAAGGACCCGTAGTTAAAGTAGACCATGATTTCTCCGTCATTTCTGATACTTGGCCTTTGCTTTTCAATAAGGTAGCCACTATATCGGATAGAATACAGCCTGAAAAATATTATCAGCTTGGCTTCTGGCCAGATGACTATGAGAGTAATGGGTTTTCGATCATGTGTGCCTGCGAACTTAGTCCTATAAAAGCAGACCACAATCAGACTTTCCCCCTTCAGATCTTACCACCCATACGTTATCTGAAATTCATCCATAAAGGCCGCTCTTGTGATATCCCTTCTACCTATAAATATATCTACGGAATCTGGCTGCCGAAAACAGAATACAGGATGTCCATTCCATTTGAATTAGAATATTATGGTGAATTGTACCTTGGACCAGATAACGAAAACTCGGTGAGTGAAATCTACATTCCATTAGAATTTTTACAAGAAGAGACTACGTTGTCGTCTTTTATAGATGACAACCGTTACTCTTAGAAATATAAAGATATTATAGTTTTCTAGCTTATTAATTCTCATTTTTTAACAAAAAGCCCGTGTCTGCATAGCAGATACGGGCTTTTTTTGCTTATGGGATTAATAGTTACTTTTGCTCCACCTGAATCGTTTGTTCAAGCTCCGGATAATAATGTTTAACTTGTTTTCCTTCTTCATCCCTTAATGCTTTATGATTTTCATCAATGGAGTAAGTAAACGGCTTAACTGTAATTGTCTTTGGTGTTTGCGCGAACGGTATGAAATCTTTATCTACCAAAGGATAGACTATAGCTGGCAAGTTAAATGACCCACCCGATGAGAACGCATTACCTAGTTCATCAACAATTTCATAGAACATTTCAGAGGTTGTGTATCCATCCTTTTCTTTCACAGTTGGCGCTTTACCTTCTTCGCTGAGCTGTAATCTGCTTGTGGCTGGAGTTAATTCCAGCTTGGTAATCGTATAACTGAATTCTTCTGCCTCTTTTGTTTGGTTCAGATCAAGCTTGATAATTCCTTCCGTTACTTTTTTCACCGGCACCTTGATTACAAAAGGCTCTGCAATTTGTGTAACCGGCACACTGATGCTTAATTCAAATTCATCCCCCAAAGCCTCTATATTATTTAGATTTCTGTAATCGTATAAAATAGCATTCTTTTTTCCCTCAACATCACCAAAAGATGACATTTGGCTCTCCAGTTTTTTCCCATTCGGCAATTTCACTTCTGCTGAACCCAACAACCCTTTTTCGGACTGGTTCATTGTCACTTTCGCATGTTGTTCTGTTAGCGATGGATCGAACTCAATCGGTTCAATAATCATCTCAGCCATCATCTTATCATTATCAATGCCTTCCCGTTCAATCGCAAAAGCCAACCGCGAGCCGTCATAATAGGCATCGGTAACCTTTAAGGTCACTCCATCATGGGTAACGCTTTGGTTAGGGGCAGTAGATAATCCTTTTTCCTCAGCAGCATTTAGACCTTTATCGTCAATCCCCTTAAAAATACTTCCTACAACAGGAATCTGCTTCAATGTTTCTGCCATGACCGGGGATACAAATCCGCTACCGATTATCCCTGCACCCAACACTGCTGCTGCCGAGGCAGCCACCAATGATTTTTTCAGAAACTTATTTCCATTCTTTCTTGACGCTCGTTTTTCCATTCCCTCGTCTCCTATTCGCTTCATAATTGAATCACTGAAACTGTCTACCGGCATTTCATGATTTTGGAATGTTTGACGAATGTGCTCCATCTTCTGACTTTCAGTTGGATCTTGCCATTTCTCCATGAGGGCTGCCTCCTTCATTCATTCTTTGCCGGACTAATTTTTTGCGTAGACGTTCAAATTTCTTGCGTAAAGTAGCTGAATTACAATCCATAATCTGACCCATTTCTTCAAAGCTGTACTGCTCAACCACCTTAAGAATCAGGAGATTGCTCTCTTCGGCTGTCAGGTCATCCATAAATAACTTCTGCAATGGCTCCTCATCGTTAGGATTATAATAGGCTTTGGGCTGCTGCTCTTTATATAGCGACAACAGACGGTTTCTTCGCTTGCGTTTGCGAACCTGATCCAGACAATGATGATAGGCCACTTTATACAGCCATGCACTAAAAGAGACTCGTTTCTCATAACGTCTGAGTTCCTGATACACTTTTACAAATATATCTTGCACAGCATCCTCTGCTTCTTCATGACTTCTCAAAATATAATAGCAATACGTATAAATCTTTCTTTCATAGGCTTGTATTATAGTTCTATAGGCTTCGCGGTTACCCGCAAGAACCTGATCGATAGCCTCTTCAATTATTGTTTGATTCACTTGGACCCCGGGGCTGCGACGTTCCAAAGAATCACCTCCTTGTTATTGACTACAACTATATAACGAATGTGATCCCTTTAATTGTGACAGGCTCAAAAAAATTTTCCAAATATGTTAGAAACATCATCCGTTTTCAATAAAAAAAGCGATTGCCCCGATTGATTTTCGGAGAAATCGCTTTTATAATAATATTCCATATTTATAAATTACTTACTTATTCGTACTATTTGACACTTTTTAACGCTATACATGCTTCAAAATATACAGTATCACTATTCTGACCGCGTACATATATACCATCATCCGTTACAGCTGAACGTAAAATAGTCAGTTCATCCCCAAACTTAGCTTCTTGTAGATAAGTAATCCGGAAGCGTGTGAACTCTGCATTATCCCATTCCGCTAAAGTGAGCGCATCACAACATAAATCCCCGTATCGGGCATTATTCAAATGTCCGTTGCTGTCCAGCCCACTATATCTTACCTGATACCGATAAGCTTCTTCCATAGTAATATCAGAAGGGATCGTTACCTTAACAGGCATATCGCCTACTGAATCGCCATTATAGTGCTTAACCTGAACCGGAAGGGCATTCGGTCTAAGTATCTTTCTCTTCTCAATATCTACTAAAGCCCATATGGATCGTGCTGTGGCGATTTCTATATGATCTGCATCGAAAATACGATAATCCCGTTGCCACAGTGCCCCTTTAGTTCCTTTACTCCAGGTATGTACGCTGAGCACATCATTCGGGCGGGGAATACGTTTAAAATCAAGATCTAACGTGATCATCATCCAGCCCATTCCTGCATTCAGAATTTCTTCCACACTTATCCCCAAATTACCCACTGCGAAGTCTGCCGCACATTGCATGATATCCAGAATAAAGGATAACTTACCCTGCGAACGATAATCCGTGTCGCTCGCATGTACAGAAAAATCTTCTATCCACACAAGATTGCTACTGTTGTCCATTGTTTATCCTCCTGCCATGCAAAATATCCTTGCATTTACTTGAAGTATCCACATATACCACTGCTCTATCCACATAAATTGGGGACTACTTTCATTTTTGAATATATTTTATTATTTCATCCACATGTTAGTAACTTTTATAATTCCGTTAATTCCCCATAACTTATCCACATTATTTAAATTAAGTGATAAAGGGAACAAAAAAGCCATTGTTGATAAATCAACAATGGCTTCGTGTGCTTGGCAACGTCCTACTCTCCCAGGACCCTTCGGTCCAAGTACCATCGGCGCTGGAGGGCTTAACGGTCGTGTTCGGGATGGGTACGCGTGGAACCCCTCCGCTATCGCCACCAAACATGCATCTGTGAAACAGACGCTGCCGCGTGAAATTCGGTTCTTCACCAGAAGTGAGAATGAATTTCTAAGCGTATTTCAGGCTTGATGCCTGAAAACTGAATCCGAAACGAATTTGCATCCTAAGTATAGGATAAGCCCTCGACCGATTAGTATTGGTCAGCTCCATGCATTGCTGCACTTCCACCTCCAACCTATCTACCTCGTCGTCTTCAAGGGGTCTTACTAATTGGGAAATCTCATCTTGAGGGGGGCTTCACGCTTAGATGCTTTCAGCGCTTATCCCGTCCGTACGTAGCTACCCAGCCATGCTCCTGGCGGAACAACTGGTGCACCAGCGGTACGTCCATCCCGGTCCTCTCGTACTAAGGACAGCTCCTCTCAAATTTCCTGCGCCCACGACAGATAGGGACCGAACTGTCTCACGACGTTCTGAACCCAGCTCGCGTACCGCTTTAATGGGCGAACAGCCCAACCCTTGGGACCTACTTCAGCCCCAGGATGCGATGAGCCGACATCGAGGTGCCAAACCTCCCCGTCGATGTGGACTCTTGGGGGAGATAAGCCTGTTATCCCCAGGGTAGCTTTTATCCGTTGAGCGATGGCCCTTCCATGCGGTACCACCGGATCACTAAGTCCGACTTTCGTCCCTGCTCGACTTGTAGGTCTCGCAGTCAAGCTCCCTTATGCCTTTGCACTCTGCGAATGATTTCCAACCATTCTGAGGGAACCTTGGAACGCCTCCGTTACTCTTTAGGAGGCGACCGCCCCAGTCAAACTGCCCGCCTGACACGGTCCCCGTACCCGGTAAGGGCACTAGGTTAGAACCTAGATACGATCAGGGTGGTATCCCAACGGCGCCTCCACCGAAGCTTGCGCTCCGATTTCTACGGCTCCCACCTATCCTGTACAGATCGTACCCAAATTCAATATCAAGCTGCAGTAAAGCTCCATGGGGTCTTTCCGTCTTGTCGCGGGTAACCTGCATCTTCACAGGTATTAAAATTTCACCGGATCTCTCGTTGAGACAGCGCCCAAGTCGTTACGCCATTCGTGCGGGTCAGAATTTACCTGACAAGGAATTTCGCTACCTTAGGACCGTTATAGTTACGGCCGCCGTTTACTGGGGCTTCGGTTCATAGCTTCGGGTTACCCCTAACCACTCCCCTTAACCTTCCAGCACCGGGCAGGCGTCAGCCCGTATACTTCGCCTTGCGGCTTCGCACAGACCTGTGTTTTTGCTAAACAGTCGCTTGGGCCTTTTCACTGCGGCCCCCTCGTGCTATTCACACTACCGGGGCACCCCTTCTCCCGAAGTTACGGGGTCATTTTGCCGAGTTCCTTAACGAGAGTTCTTCCGCGCGCCTTAGAATTCTCTTCTCGCCTACCTGTGTCGGTTTGCGGTACGGGCACCTTCTCCTGGCTAGAGGCTTTTCTTGGCAGTGTGAGATCATGACCTTCGCTACTATAATTTTCGCTCCCCATCACAGCCCAGCCTTATCGATGTGCGGATTTGCCTACACATCAGCCTCACTGCTTAGACGGACATCCATCAGTCCGCGTCACTACCCTCCTGCGTCACCCCATCGCTCATAGCGGATTACGGTGGTACAGTAATTTCAAACTGTTGTCCTTCGACTACGCCTTTCGGCCTCGCCTTAGGTCCCGACTTACCCTGAGCGGACGAGCCTTCCTCAGGAAACCTTGGGCTTTCGGCGGATCAGATTCTCACTGATCTTTTCGTTACTCATACCGGCATTCTCACTTGTGTAGTGTCCAGCGCTCTTTTCAGTACACCTTCAACCCCTACACAACGCTCCCCTACCCCAGATACATACGTATCTAGCCATAGCTTCGGTGGTGTGTTTAGCCCCGTTACATTTTCGGCGCAGAGTCACTCGACCAGTGAGCTATTACGCACTCTTTCAATGGTGGCTGCTTCTAAGCCAACATCCTGGTTGTCTGTGCAACTCCACATCCTTTCCCACTTAACACACACTTGGGGACCTTAGCTGATGGTCTGGGCTGTTTCCCTTTTGACAATGGATCTTAGCACTCACTGTCTGACTCCCGGCAATAAGTATATGGCATTCGGAGTTTGACTGAGCTTGGTAATCCTTGCGGACCCCGCACCCAATCAGTGCTCTACCTCCACTACTCTTATACCGAGGCTAGCCCTAAAGCTATTTCGGGGAGAACCAGCTATCTCCGAGTTCGATTGGAATTTCTCCGCTACCCCCACCTCATCCCCGCACTTTTCAACGTACGTGGGTTCGGGCCTCCAGTGCGTGTTACCGCACCTTCACCCTGGACAGGGGTAGATCACACGGTTTCGGGTCTACGTCCACATACTAATTCGCCCTATTCAGACTCGCTTTCGCTGCGGCTCCACCTTCTCGGCTTAACCTTGCATGTTAAACGTAACTCGCCGGTTCATTCTACAAAAGGCACGCCATCACCCATTAATAGGGCTCTGACTTTTTGTAAGCACACGGTTTCAGGTTCTATTTCACTCCCCTTCCGGGGTGCTTTTCACCTTTCCCTCACGGTACTGTTTCACTATCGGTCGCCAGGTAGTATTTAGCCTTAGCAGATGGTCCTGCTGGATTCATACGGGGTTTCACGTGCCCCGCACTACTCGGGATCCGTCTCGGAGAGAATACAGTTTAGGTTACAGGGCTTTTACCTCTATCGCGGGCCTTTCCAGACCTCTTCGCCTACCATATTCCTTTGTAACTCCATGTGAGACGTCCCACAACCCCTAAGAGCAAGCTCTTAGGTTTAGGCTGTTCCGCGTTCGCTCGCCGCTACTGACGGAATCACTATTGTTTTCTCTTCCTCAGGGTACTTAGATGTTTCAGTTCCCCTGGTCTGCCTCTACATTTCCTATGTATTCAGAAATGAGTAACTGCGAATTACCACAGCTGGGTTTCCCCATTCGGACACCCCCGGATCAAAGCTTGCTTACAGCTCCCCGAGGCAGTTTCGTTGTTCGCCACGTCCTTCGTCGGCTCCTGGCGCCTAGGCATCCTCCGTGTGCTCTTATTAGCTTAACCTTGATTCTTCCGAAGAAAAATCTCACTAATAACATTTACTTGTTTGCACAAGTTGCTAAAAGATGTTCTAAAACGCAAATTCGTTTCGGTATCCAGTTTTCAAGGATCAAGTCTTACTTGAGAGCTTAAACTCTCAAAACTGAGCAACGAGTGAGTAACAGGCCTAAACCTGAGTTTTGGAAGCTTAGCTTCCGATTTGAATGTCCTCATTGCAGAGAACGATTCTCCATAGAAAGGAGGTGATCCAGCCGCACCTTCCGATACGGCTACCTTGTTACGACTTCACCCCAATCATCTACCCCACCTTCGGCGGCTGGCTCCCTTGCGGGTTACCCCACCGACTTCGGGTGTTGTAAACTCTCGTGGTGTGACGGGCGGTGTGTACAAGACCCGGGAACGTATTCACCGCGGCATGCTGATCCGCGATTACTAGCAATTCCGACTTCATGCAGGCGAGTTGCAGCCTGCAATCCGAACTGAGACCGGCTTTGATGGGATTGGCTCCACCTCGCGGCTTCGCTTCCCGTTGTACCGGCCATTGTAGTACGTGTGTAGCCCAGGTCATAAGGGGCATGATGATTTGACGTCATCCCCACCTTCCTCCGGTTTGTCACCGGCAGTCACTCTAGAGTGCCCAACATTACTTGCTGGCAACTAAAGTTAAGGGTTGCGCTCGTTGCGGGACTTAACCCAACATCTCACGACACGAGCTGACGACAACCATGCACCACCTGTCTCCTCTGTCCCGAAGGCCGCTGCTATCTCTAGCAGATTCAGAGGGATGTCAAGACCTGGTAAGGTTCTTCGCGTTGCTTCGAATTAAACCACATACTCCACTGCTTGTGCGGGTCCCCGTCAATTCCTTTGAGTTTCAGTCTTGCGACCGTACTCCCCAGGCGGAGTGCTTACTGTGTTAACTTCGGCACCAAGGGTATCGAAACCCCTAACACCTAGCACTCATCGTTTACGGCGTGGACTACCAGGGTATCTAATCCTGTTTGCTCCCCACGCTTTCGCGCCTCAGCGTCAGTTACAGCCCAGAAAGTCGCCTTCGCCACTGGTGTTCCTCCACATATCTACGCATTTCACCGCTACACGTGGAATTCCACTTTCCTCTTCTGTACTCAAGCCACCCAGTTTCCAGTGCGACCTCAGGTTGAGCCCAAGGTTTAAACACCAGACTTAAATAGCCGCCTGCGCGCGCTTTACGCCCAATAATTCCGGACAACGCTTGCCCCCTACGTATTACCGCGGCTGCTGGCACGTAGTTAGCCGGGGCTTTCTTCTCAGGTACCGTCACTCCGGTAGCAGTTACTCTACCGGACGTTCTTCCCTGGCAACAGAGCTTTACGATCCGAAAACCTTCATCACTCACGCGGCGTTGCTCCGTCAGGCTTTCGCCCATTGCGGAAGATTCCCTACTGCTGCCTCCCGTAGGAGTCTGGGCCGTGTCTCAGTCCCAGTGTGGCCGTTCACCCTCTCAGGTCGGCTACGCATCGTCGCCTTGGTGGGCCGTTACCCCACCAACTAGCTAATGCGCCGCAGGCCCATCCCTCAGTGACAGATTGCTCCGTCTTTCATTCTTCTCTCAGGAGAAAAAAGAAATTATCCGGTATTAGCTACCGTTTCCGGTAGTTATCCCAGTCTGAAGGGCAGGTTGCCTACGTGTTACTCACCCGTCCGCCGCTAAGTCATTTTGAAAGCAAGCTTTCAAAATGACTCCGCTCGACTTGCATGTATTAGGCACGCCGCCAGCGTTCGTCCTGAGCCAGGATCAAACTCTCCAATTAGTATTGAAAAGAGCGATATGCTCATTTTGAAACATCTGACGAGAAAATTAATTCTCTAATTTTGGATTTCACTTACGTGATTTCCTACTCACTCGTTGTTCAGTTTTCAAAGATCAAGTTCTCGTTGGCGCCGTTTAATGTCTCAGCAGCAACTCTTATAATATATCATGTTGTTTTCAGAAATGCAAGCTTTATTTTTTGAAGCTTTTTATCAGCCTCGTCTGTATCGCCTGTACGCTGTCTAACAACGCTTACCTATAATACCCCAACTATTAATAGAAAAGCAACCCCTAATATAAAAATAAACAACTAGCTTAATAATTAAGCTAGTTGTTTATTTAATAGAGTTATGTTTCTAGCGACGAACTTAATAGTATTTTGCCGCAGTATATTTGCTTGAGGCTTTAATTAAATCGGTTTTCTTATCACTCTTTGCAAGTCCTGCATCCACTGTAGTATCAATGGTAACCCACTTCCCATTAAGCAACACTTCGTTCCATGCATGATATTGCGTAACGTAGCTTGTATTCCCCATTACCAACTTAGCAGGAACATCTACACTCCGCAGCATTGCGGCAAAAAGAGAAGCGTAATCATAGCAAATCCCTTTTTTAGTAGTCAATGTCTTATCGATGCTTGGAATATAATCAGTAGTTACACTATTAGCAAGAGAGTAATCATATTGTACATTCGCAACTACATAGTTATAGATCGCTTTAACTTTCTCTTCGTCTGTTGTTTTGCCTTGTACTAATTGTTTAGCTTTGACAATCGCTTTATCAGAAGAACTCCATTTCACATTCTGTACGGAGCCCAAATATACGGAATTCGAGTCACTCATGGTTACGTCTACTACTTCGGAATATAATGCTTTGTATTTATTGCCGGTTGTGTTCTCCAGAACAGAAACCTTATAAGTCCCATTTCCTTGTTGCAAAGGGAAGTCCTCAGCTTGTCCAGAAGCATACAAGTTATATGTATAGCTGCTGTTATCTTTGGTGATCATGAGTTTGATTCTTTTATCTTTCGGAATATCATAGTTAATACCAATAACACCTTGAGCCACTTTGGATGTAATCAACCAGCTGGCATCTGCACTTGCAGCTTGAGCTGTACTTACCGGAACTGAAGTCGTTAGGACGAACAACGCCACCAGCATAAAATAAACCTTTTTCACGGATAAAACTCCTTTCGGTAGCTGGCTGCCATCCTTTCGGGAAGGCCCTTTAGCTTTGCGTCCCTACCTTTCGATAGGTTTGCCGTTATCGTATAAGCTCTATCTGTTCTAGCTTTACTAGATATAATTGATAGAATCCATTTGAAACAAACAAAAAAAGCCTCTTCATTCGGTAGCTGGCTGCCATCCTTTCGGGAAAAGGCCCTTTAGCTTTGCGTCCCTACCTTTCGGAAGGTTTGCCGTTATCGTGTTTAGCTTTCATAGTATAATACTATCATATTTATAGTTGTGAACAAGACCTAATTTACTAGATTACCCATTATTTTATAAATATCTCCCGGTATTTGTGTTTTCTTGTCATTCACTATTCTCCTTTTGTTAATTTGGCATGAACAATCAGCCGATGCGTTGGATTCACTAGCGGATCACATGTAATCAGAGTAAGAATCTTATCCTTGTCATTCCCGTCAAGAACGGAGACATCACTCGGATCTACAACAGAAATATCATACACCTCATAGTTAAACACCTGATCACTAGTCTTTACCGTGATAACATCCCCCACAACAACCTCATTCAATCTGTTAAACAAACGACCCGTAGTTCGAGCCCGATGCGCCGCGATTGCAGCATTCCCGATCTCTCCAAGGGGTGCCGTTTCTTTCATATGGGCTGCAGCATGTTTCATATTAGCTTTTGTAGCCCCTTCTAATACAGGCAGCTTCAAATCAATCTTATCGATTTCAATTAATGCGATTACTTTGCCACCGACTGCAATCTCCGGTTCAGGCTTTTCTGTCTCTTGGGGTTGGGGCTGTGCCTGGGCATCCAGAACCGATTCCTCTGCTAACAGCTGAGTAACTTCAGCATACCTGCTCTTCAGATCTGGCTGGGGAGTACTATCGGCAGTGCTTAGTTCAGCCGTTTCTAATAACTTCTCCTGCTGCCTGTCGTTGTACCACTCGTTAGCTGTCGGATATAACATGATAAGTATCCCAGCCAGTATGAGTAGATAGGAGAATTTACGCAATGTTATTCACCTCCGTATATTGTTTCTATGGTTATATACAAATCAAGCAGAAACAGCTACTTGCCTTTAAGCATAGCAACTCCTTCTGCCTGAAATTAATGTTTAAAATACCCATTTACGACTTCCAAAGAAATTGATGATCACCGTGATAAAGGTAACCAGCACCTTGGAGATCAAGACTTGAATACCTAGTTTGTCTGTCAACAGATGCATTAACAACAGTGATATTCCGAGCACTACCAGATTCAGCACGATAAACTTGACCAGCTGTACGCGGTCGAAGCCTTCTTTATTCCCCCGGTTGCGATCACGAAAGGTAACTTTTTTATTCAAAATAAAGCTATTCGCCGTGCCTGCACTATAGGAGATCACCTGCGCCAATGCGTATACCATCCCTAGTGAATTCAACAATGTGAAAATCACAAAATCAATAAGCGTATTGAGCAAACCTACGGCATTAAATTTGAGGAACTGTATGAATGCAGCGCGCAAGTTCTTATCTGACATCATTGTGGTCCTTCCGGCGGTCCAGTTGTTCTTCGTTCTGGTAGCCTTTAGTCTCACTAACAATATATAGCGGTCTATCTTTAGACTCGTCATAAATCCGTCCGATATACTCCCCAATCACACCCAACAGCATCAGAACAATACCGTTAAAGAGCAGATTGACACCTACAATGGAAGCCCAGCCCGGAACCGTCCAGGAGGTGAAAAATATCCTTTGGAACAAGACGAAAAATAAATAGAGAAAGCTAGAGAATGAAAGGAAGAATCCAATATACGTAGCAATCTTAAGCGGCTTATGTGAAAAAGAGGTGATGCCATCTAACGCAAAACGAATCATTTTCTTCAGCGGATATTTGGTTTCTCCGGCAAAACGTTCTTCCCGTTCATATTCCACCATAGTCTGCTTGAAGCCAACCCAGCTCACCAAACCTCTGACATAGCGGTTCTTTTCTTTAAGTCCCCGCAGGACATCACATACCTTACGGTCAATAAGACGGAAATCGCCTGTATCCGTAGGAATATCTACACTTGTCATACTGCTGAGCAGGCGGTAAAAAAGCTTCGCGGTGACCTTTTTGAACATCGTTTCTCCGTGGCGCTTCAGGCGTTTCGCATATACAACGTCGTAGCCCTCTTTCCACTTCTCGATCATTTGCAGAATGACCTCCGGAGGATCCTGAAGATCAGCGTCAATAACAACAACCGCTTGACCTTCGGCATAGTCCATGCCAGCTGTAATCGCTACCTGATGTCCGAAATTACGCGAGAAGTCAATCAGCTTGACATGCTCGTCTCGTTCACAGATCTCCCGAATCATCTGGGCGGAACGATCACGACTGCCGTCATTGACGAAGACCAGCTCATAAGTATCGCCACACTCGTCCATTACTTTTTTCAAACGTTCATAAGTATGGCTAATTACTTGCTCCTCATTGAACATGGGTACAATCACACTATATCTGGCTTTCACCTTTATTCCTCCTACAAGCTTTTTGGAGCGTTACATCCATCTACACTTCATAATAACGCTGCATGCATAAACTTATTTTATAGATTTTTATTAAATCCTAGAAAACCCAAGTAGGGAACCAACGCAGCATATCTTTCACGTAATCTCCACTGACCTGCATCCCTGACAGTACCGGGTAGAAAGCAATAAAGAGCAGCAAAGCAACAGCTACATAGACATACTGTACGTAACGGGCCTCAGGGAATTTAGTATCCAACAACTTCATTATATATACAATACCAAGAATCATAAATGGCACCATAGCAAAATAATGGTAAATAAATGTTTCTCTTGGGACAAGCATCCACGGAACATATTGCGAGAAGAAGGCAATCCAAATCATGTAGAGATTCTTATCTTTACGTTTCAGCGTAATCCACAGTGTTGCCAGCATCGCAAAAATACCCGTCCACCAGATAAGAGGATTCCCCATAGTCACTATACTGCTGACCTGACCTTCCGGCAAACCTTCACCGCCACTAAAGAACCAGACCGGTCTCTTCATAAACGGCCATTGCCACCATGAGGAAGCAAAGGGATGTGTAGCTACAAGCTGACTGTGGTAGTTGTACATATTCTTTTGGGAATCAATCAAACCTTTTATAGTGAAGCCCTCTGCTGATGCAGATAACCCCGGCACAAAAGATAAGCTATAAATAATTACTGGAATAATTACAAAGAACCCGATACAACTAGCCAACGTAATAATAGTCTTTTTCCAAAAAGAATCTACTGCTTCACGACAGGTGCTCAGCAATTCCTTGTCTTTAATCTTCCCCTCTGCCAGCAGGCGTCCGGAGGCTTGGTATTCTCTGTAGCGTTCAAAAAGGGAGATAGCCAGCATAATGGCCAGCCCTGCTCCTCCATAGAGCACAATCCATTTCGAAGCTACGCCGATTCCGAAGAATAAGCCAGACCAGAATAACGGAATTAATGTTTTTCTTAAAGGCTGCTTGTAGAAATTCATTGTGTAATACCGCTGCATAAAATAGAACATCAACATAATGAAGAATACTCCGTATACGTCAATCGTGGAGATTCTTGTCTGTGTGAAATGCATGAAATCCAGTGCAAACAATCCTGCCGCGAGGGCGGCGTATTTGCTTTTCTTAAACAAACGAAGCGCCATTACATATATGAGAGGTAACATGGCAACTCCGAACAATGTTCCGATAATACGCCAGCCGAATGGATTGACCCCGAACAGCTCCATACCTATGGCAATTAACAGCTTACCAAGCGGTGGATGCGTATTCTCGTAAGGCACAATCCCGTGCGTATATTCATAAGCTGTTCGCGCATGATAGATCTCGTCAAAATAAGTGCTATTCATAAAGTTAGAATATTCCGGAATGAGCGCCTGCTCGTCAAAAAGATTGGCCGCTGCTCCTCTTTTAGGTACAGCGTTAGCATCCGGTGTCACACCGGCAATAGGAAGGGGGATTCTTTCTCCCCCCTGCTCATAAAAGGCCATTTCGTTCAAAGTGAACCCTGGAGAGGTAACTGTTAACTTCACATATCTCGCTGTAACGTTCAGGGGTTGGCTTTTCCAGATGAAGACATTCCCAACATCCTCACTGACATCCATCGGACTGCTCCAGACCTCAGGATTGTCGCTGAATTCCAGCTTGAACTTACCCGTGCCCACGCCACCAAAGATATTGACCCGTTCCAATGGTTTACTCTGCCCCAAATCTACATAGAAGCTTTCACCACTGGCAGCAGGCTCCCATAAGGTCTCTGGAGATTTAGTAGAGCCAAGATTATATAAAGCAAGCGCTGCGTAAACGGCCGTGATAGCTATTATGCATATCCAATCTATACGCTTAAACTTCATCGTTAAATCGCCCTCCCTTCTGATGCAGTTTAATTTGCCCGACAACTCTCAAATCTTCTTCATACTGTTCTTCCGGTGTAATTGGCGCTGGAAGAGGTTTTATTCCCTTGCGGACATACAAATCGTATCCGATATTCAGCATATAAAGCAGCAATGCTAGATTAGCTATAGCAGTCACTAATACGATTCCGTCTGCACCCGGGCTAACATCTGCATTCAGGTGGGATAAGGTGTACGCCACATTGATGTATTGCGTTAAGCTGAATCCGAGAAATAGCGATAAAAAGCGGCGGTCCCGACTTTCTATATAAGTAAACAAACAAAGAATAAGAGCAGGAAACATATAACGTTCATGCATTTTGGTGCCAAGCACAAAGACCACTACTATAAGCACCATCCCGATAAAATAGGATTTGGTCAGATCCAAGCGATCCTTTTTAAAGGAATAAAATGCCGCAACAGCTACAGCCACTAAAATAAATATGAAGCCCCATACACGGTATGGAATGCCAAGCCAGGTTAGATCAAGGGATGACCACATCGGATCAGTCAGTGCATACAGATTAAATGCATTCACTGAAGAATACGGATAGGAAGATAACGTACTCTTGTAAAGATCAATAATCCCTACCAGACCTCCGTTATTCCAGAAAAACGGTGCCGCAAGCAATCCGAAGATCCCTAATCCATACAAAGCTCCGAATCCAAGCTGCTTCCAAGCGCGGTGATGATAAAAAGCAAACAACAATACCGGCGTGAATATCAACGCTTGCGGTTTAATTAGCGTCGCTAAGGCAAACAAAATTGCGGAGCGAACAAACTTTTTGTTCGCAGCGCCATGGATACTGAGCAGCAGGAAGATCAAAAAGAATGAATCTGCTTGTCCCCAAGCCGCTGAATTAATAAGTACCGCTGGATTAAACAGAAACAACAACATTAAGCCGAAAGCTATTCCTGTGCCGAGTTTTTTGCGTGACATTTGATAAATGAAGTAGCCGAGCACCAAATCAGAAAGGATCGCAGGGAGCTTGAAGAGCAAATTCTCTCCACCTGAGCCCTGAGTGAATCCTAAAACGCCACGAATGGCGCTAAGCACGTACAATATGTACAAATAGCCAGGAGGATAATCGGCAAAATAACCTTCTTCATAAAATTTGCCTGGACCTAAATCCACCATACGCTGTCCCCAAGAAATAAAGGTATTCATATCATTCTGATATCCTTGCGCGGTAAGACCAATCCATACTCTCAGGATAAAAGCAATTCCGATGGCAATGCTCAGCCATTTGGAATAAATATTCTCAGGCTGCTTCATAAGCTTCTCACTACGGAATGCCTTAGTATAAAGCACTGCAAAAAACACGCTAAACAGCGCTGAGATCAGCAACATCTTAGTTGGAGATACTTTATGTGGAGTGTCTGCCTTTTTGTCGCCGGCATCTGGACTAACCGCTGAACTATCCAGCGAAATAACGTTAGCCCCTTCGGGAGCCGCGTCTAATTTTTCTACAGCAAAATCATCAAAATAAGCCTTACCTTGAATCAAGCTAGAGTAGCCGCCCAGACTTGCGCCTATGCCAAATGACTTCTGCACCGGTCCTGTCTGGCCGATATATTCAAGATACTGCCATTCACCTGCCGTATCAGTTACGCTGGGATACCCCCCGCCTACTCCAACGGCAAGAATGTTGGCGCCCATTCCCTCGCCTGCTGTACTTACTACTTTGATCCATCCAGAGATTTTATAATAACTATTCGGCGTAGCCTCAATCGTCTGCACCCATTTCGAATGATTGGGCTCGATATTCTCAATGACTGCCGCCTTGCTGCCGGAATGAACTTCCTCCGATTGGATTGAAAGTAGAGCTGAGTTGTCTCCTGAAATCCACATATCCTTAGTCCAGTTAGAAGGCGCATCATCTCCCCCCTCCTCAAAGCCAGGGTTCTGCAATAGATTCCCCTCTGCATAAATGCTTGTTACAGGAAGCACAAACAATAACAGCATCAATACAGTCATTACGGCCGCACGTGTACTCTTGATCATCGTCCCAACCTCACCTCGTCCTATATTCATCTTAGTCCAGCCAAAAGCATATCCCTTCTGAAAAACAGCTCCCGAATTAGTGTATTTCACCGTTGCTAAGAAATCATTTGGATTGATTTTCTCATAAAAGAGCATATAAATATAGGGTATGTTAACCTTATCTGGATCGCAGACCCTTCCATCCACAATATTCCATTCCATAGGATCGCCCTAAGCCTCAAGGCTCTTATATAGACTCTTATATAGAATAGAAGAATCGCAGTGGCTAAAGCAAATACCGGAGCAAAAAAACAGGCCATTCTATCAGCATAAAGCGAGAGAACTAACAAAATGGTAAGACCATAGGACCACCTAGGGGTTTGAAGTATTTTCAGTACAAAATAAACAGAGATCAGGATCAAGGAGGGAACAAATTGGACTCTAACGCCAAGGCTGCCTCGTCCTGAACATCACCTCTTCAACAATATAATCTAAATCATAGATGATGAAAAGCTAGAAACATAGACTAGGCTGAATGGTTAAGTGCCAACAAAAATATAAAAAAAGGGCCCCCTCAGTTATGAAGGAGCCGTTGAATGCACATCTGTATGCTATATATGAGTTAGCCCGCACTACCAAGAAATACATAACGGAGAATAATCAGAATAGCAAGTACCCACATCATCCAGTGAATATCGTATTTTTTCTTGCCAGCAAGGTTAGCTACACAAGCAAGGATTACATAAGTTACGATACCAAAGGAAATACCATTAGCAATATTATAAGTGAAAGGCATGATTACTAGAGTAAGGAACGCTGGAATCGCAACAACCATATCTTGAAAATCAATTTCGCGAATCGATTGTGCCATGAGCACGCCTACGACAATCAATGCTGCGGCTGTAGCAGATCCAGGGATCAGAGCTACTATTGGTGCAAGGAACAACGCAAGCAAGAAGCACACACCCGTTGTTACAGCTGTAAGACCTGTACGTCCACCTTCAGCAACACCTGCCGCGCTTTCTACAAAAGCAGTAGTAGTGGAAGTACCCAATGCCGCACCACCAGCAACAGCAATGGCATCGACAAACATTGCATTACCTACACGTTTGTTACCTTCTTCAGGGTTGTCCATAATACCAGCGCGTTGAGCAGTACCTACAAGTGTACCAAATGTATCGAACAATTCTACAAAAGTGAATGTTGCGATTGCTGAAACAATACCGGTGTGCAGGATACCATCCCAGTCAAACTCGAAAAAGTTCAATTGCGTCAGGTCAGGCACCCAAGGGGTTGTCGGACTGGACAATGAGCCAAAATCAACTACACCCATCAGTATACCCGCGAGGGTTGTACCCAAGATACCGAATAAAATCGCACCTTTAACTTGCAGTACCATCAGGATGGAAATAAGAAGCAATCCGATAATTACCAATTGTACATCAGTGTTCTCTAGGCTACCCATATGAATAATTGTTTCAAAGGATAGGACATCTGTGAATGTATTGGCGGAAATATCTTTACCAGCTTCGACACCAATCGTCATCAAACCACTGTTCTTAAGCCCAAGGATTGTAATGAACATCCCGATACCTACGGTAATGGCATGCTTCAAGCTGTCAGGAATGGCTGTCAGTAAGATCTGCCGCACTCGGGTAACCGTGAGCAGGATGAAGATCAAACCGGAAATAAATACTGCGGTCAGACCCATTTGCCAAGTGAATGGATGTTCTGAGGTTGCAGAAGACAAAATTACGGAAGCAAAGTATGCATTAAGTCCCATACCTGGTGCCAATGCTACTGGAAAGTTTATAAACACGCCCATTGCAATGGTGAAAATACCTGCTGCCAGCGCAGTCGCTAGAAATACAGAGTACCAGCCCATATCGATGCGGCCAAATGCTGTTAATGTGCTCGGATTAACCGACAGGATGTAAGCCATAGCCATGAACGTAGTCAAGCCGGCCATTATCTCTGTACGTACTGTAGTGCCGTTCTCTTTCAACTTGAAAAACCGATTCAAATTGTTCTCCCCCTAAGGTATGTTGTGGCTGACAGCAACAAAAAGCCGGTATCTGATCGACACCGGCTCGAAAAAAAGAGTAGCACCCATGACTATAGCCCTAGATTCAGGACAATACGGGTTGCTCAGCTCTTCTTAATCGTAGCCAGGTCATTACGGTGACCTCGTAGAAACTTCCAGGCCTATTCCCGGAAATATACGAAAGAATTATGTTGTTGTGCTTTATCATTTTAGGTGGACATCACATAAGTTGTCAATGAAAAAAGCGAACATTTTCGACTTTATTTTTTCTATTGTTCGTAATTCATACATTTTTATCTTTAACTTCAACCCCAAAATCCTTTAAAACATGCAGCTTATTAACTATCAAAAGCCTTATCAAATGGGTATTTTTCCCTATAAAACAATTTCGGTGTTCCCTGGCTTATTGCCCTTTGGAATACTGATAGCTATGCCAAGAATTAACAAAATGCCCTATAGCTAAACAAATCACTGCAATACCCAACCAGAAAGATCTGCCCCATATAGCCGCAAATCCAAATGCACAAACAGGGAGAACTGCCATGGGAATCGGAAGAAACAATAATGGAGCCCATAATAATCTGAATTGCTGTCCCTTAACCATATAACGAATCCATAAACCGTAATAAATCGTGATAAACACAAAGATAAGTGCAGCCCAGATCCCGAATTCTACATTTTCAAAGTCATCCTTTGAAATCGCAAGAATGGCTATACACCCCAACTGCCCTACTCTCTCCAAAAGAGTGTAAAAGATGCCGGCATCTTTTAAACCGCTGGGAACATGATCGGGCGGAAACTTAATCATCAGTAAACTTGGGGCAAGAATAACCATAGCTATTAGTGTTCCAATAAGTGAGAATCCCATTCTAATGGCTCCTGTAAGTTTATTTTTCCCAGTTTATCACATTCTCTAAAGTTGCTATATAGGGTCCGTCACAAGCTTCACGGTTAATAAAAAAACCTGCAGTCCCTTAATAAATAAGGAGCTGCAGGTTTCTTATTGCTATATGCTATTCCCACTCAATCGTTGCAGGTGGTTTCGAAGTAATGTCATACACTACCCGGTTTACATTCTCAACTTCGTTGACAATACGTACAGAGATTTTCTCAAGAACATCCCATGGGATACGTGCCCAGTCAGCGGTCATGCCATCGATGGAAGTTACTGCACGAACACCTACTGTGTAGGAATACGTACGAGCATCACCCATAACTCCGACACTCTTCATGTTAGGCAGGGCAGTGAAGTATTGCCAAATTTCACGGTCTAATCCCGCTTTAGCAATTTCTTCTTGCAGAATGTAGTCAGAATCACGAACGATGGTAAGCTTGTCCTCTGTTACTTCACCCAAGACACGAATAGCAAGACCTGGACCTGGGAAAGGCTGACGCCATACGATCGCACGTGGCATGCCAAGCTCTTCACCGAGTTTACGAACTTCGTCCTTAAACAAGGTGTTTAGCGGCTCGATCAAGCTGAATTTCATATCTTCTGGCAGGCCGCCCACATTGTGGTGGGATTTAATGGTTTGCGCTGTAGCTGTTCCACTCTCAACGATATCCGTATAAAGCGTACCTTGTGCAAGGAAAGAAAAATCTCCGAGCTTAGCTGACTCTTCGTCGAAGCAGTAGATAAACTCGTTACCAATGATTTTACGTTTTTGCTCAGGGTCTTCAACACCTGCAAGTTTGCTCATGAAGCGATCGCGTGCATCGATTTTCACTACATGAATATCGAATTTGCCTACGAAAGTCTCCATAACGCTTTCTGCTTCACCTTTACGCAGAAGGCCGTGGTCAATAAACATACAGGTCAATTGATCTCCGATTGCACGGTGGATAAGCATAGCCACAACGGAAGAATCCACTCCGCCACTAAGAGCGCAGAGTACTTTTTTATCTCCGACTTGATTGCGAATATCTTGAACGGCTTCATCGATAAACGATTCCATTGTCCATTTGCCGTCGCAACCACAAACTTGGTATAAGAAGTTCGAGATCATCTCGTTACCTTGAACGGAGTGACGTACTTCTGGGTGGAATTGCACAGCGAACAGTTTGCGCTCCGCGTTGCTCATTGCTGCAATTGGAGCACTTTCTGTACCTGCATCCAGCTTGAAGCCTGTTGGAAGCTCAACTACATGGTCACCGTGGCTCATCCATACAGTCTGGCGGTTCTCCAATCCTGCAACTAAAGCAGTTCCTTCTGCAAAGTCAACATCAGCTTTACCATATTCCCGTTTAGCCGAACGTTCTACTTTACCATCAAGCTGATGAGCCATCAGCTGCATACCATAACAAATACCGAAGATCGGCACTCCTAGATCATAAATAGCCGGATCTACGTGTGGTGCATCTTCAGCGTATACACTGCTAGGTCCGCCGGAGAAGACAATTCCTTTAGGCGAAAGTGCTTTAATCTTGTCAACTGGCGTATTGTACGGCAAAAGTTCGCTGTATACTCCCAGGTCCCGAATTCTGCGCGCGATAAGTTGGTTGTATTGTCCCCCAAAATCGAGAACGACGATAATTTCATTTGGCTTGTTCATTACGTGCCTCCCTTGATTATTGGATTCATTATACTCATGGTTAATTCTCATCGTCAAGGAAAGGAGGACACGCCTCTCATAATCAGAGAGTGATAAAACTTCATGCAGAACCTTCCTTGCTATGGCATAAATTAGATAGCGGATCTAAGCGTTATTAGCCGTTTATGTTAAACGGAAGGTAATGAGCAGACATTCGCGAATAAACGCGGCCGCATCAGAAGCCGAAGGTTCGCCGCCAAGGGCGGGAGCGGAGTCTACGGGATTGTCGCGGGCAGAGATCACGGCTGTGGAGGCCGAAGCTGGCGCGTACGCCAGGGTCTCCCACTGGCGGACAAACTGCCGGACGGCCACGTCTAGTCCGGCATCGTAAATCCGCAGGGAGTCCACATACTCCCTGCCAGTAACGCCGGGCGGCGGCGGTCCAAACCGCTCCGCCAGCCCGTGCCAAGCCAGAGAGGCCGCGCGCAGCTGCCTCTCACGGCTCAAGCTGCTGCCGCGACGCGCGGCCAGCAGCAGAGCCAGGCTGCGCCGCCAGCGCCAAGCGGCGGCGGGAAGCAGCGCCGCGGCAGCGAGCGGCGCTGAAAAGGGCCCGCCCGCCAGCGGCAGGGCGGGCAGTTCCGCGCTGCGCGTTGCTTGCGGTGCGACTGCTGGGGCCGCAGGCCGTGCCGGCGCAGGGAAGCCAGCCGCAAGCGCAGGACCCGGCGTCGGATCGAAAGGAACCCAACCTGCGCCGGCAAAATAAACCTCTACCCAAGCATGCGCATCCCCTTGGGTGACTAAATACTTCGCCGGCATGGCTTCCTCCTGCTGGGTTCCAGGTCCATAACCTTGAACATACCGCGCTGGAATACCTGTGCTTCGCAGCAATACGGTCATCGCTGTGGCAAAATGCACACAGTAACCCTGTTTGGTCTCAAACAGGAAATGATCCACAAAATCAGCCCCAGCTGGCGGAACCATGGTATCCAGCGTGTAAGAATACCCGTTTTGCAAATAATCCCGAATGGCGGTTGCGGAATCATATCGGTTGCCCGAGGAAGCTGTGAGCTTCTCTGCCAGAGCTTTCACTCGCTCAGGTAATAAATCAGGCAGCTGCAAGTATTTATTCTTTATTTCTTGTGGATCAGCGTCACCCAACCCGCGCAGCAGTACTGGATTACTCTCGGGAAGTATAGAATCAACTATATACTCAGTAATCCGAGTTGACCCCACCGAATCTGGCAGACGAAAGGTATCCCTGTCCTTATTCGCCAGAACATAACCAAGCTGGCTGCCATTGGATAGTTGAACTGTCTCAACATCTGTTAGGGTACCCGCATTGAATACAGGAATTCCACCGGAAGAGGGAATAGCAAATTGTATCCGCTGTTGCAAAGTCCGCCCCCCATTAGTGGTGGTTACCGTCGCCGGAATCTGAGGCAGGCTGGACAAGTTAAGCGGAGTAAACTCCTCACCACCTCTGATCCAACGGCGACCGTCATAGTAGGCAATGCTTTCCCCGCGCCAATAGGTACGCTGACTGGTCAACGCTGTGAAGACTGGCTCGGTATTGCGTGATAATGGAGCACCCAGTTCTCCATCATTTGTACTATACCCTGTTGTTCCTGCAGGTATAGCCTCATTATCTTCGGGCATATGGCCCGAAGCCCATTCCTGCAGCTTTTCAAAGGTTGACTGGAGTGTAGTTTGGTTAGGCGGTCGTACTTCATATACCTGCCCACCAAACCATGCTGTCATCATAACGAATATAGCAGCCGCTAATGCCAAAACTCCCCATCGGGCATACGGCAGGTGAATGCTGCCCACCCGTTCCCGCAGACGGAGCAAACCACTCATTGCTTGCATCCATACAATAAGCCCCACTGATATTACAACATCCGTTGTCGTATTAACGCCAAAGCCAATATCCAGAACTAATAGATAAATGAGGGTCACCGCTGTAAACAGCAGCGTACTACCTCTGAAAAGTGCAAGCTGCTGCACCGAAGATACCAGCAGCCCCCAGCCAACAATCAAAATCAAAAGTCTGCTGATCTCGCTTAGCTGAGAAACATGCCCGGAAAAGAGCAAAATCAGATCATTTGGAATTTCTACTGCATAAATGCCCAGCCATCCTGTCCCTACGCTCTCGCTGCATAGATATAGCCAAGCTGTTCCGATCATCAAACATTGGATACTTAGCAATAGCCACCCGGGAATCTGAAGGATTCCCCACATCAACAGCACGGCAGCAGAAATCATCAGAATCTGCAGCAATCTAGCAGTATCTTCCAATGAAGTCGTTCTATATAAAGGGAGCAGCCATTCTAAAAACAGCCCCAAAATAGCCAAAGAGAACAGCATGCGATAATACAGAGGTATATTTCTCTGTTTACCGGCATGACTGTTCTCCAGTTTTTCCAAATGGAGCTGCTTTGGTTCCTTCCCACTGTGCTCATTCATAGAGAAGCTTGTGTCACCCGGTATCCGCTTACCGTAGCGTTGGTTTTCCGGATGATTCATGGTACTCTACCTCCCTGAGCCTGTAAGCTGGCAATGCATCATCCAGACAAAACATCCGTGCTCCCAGACGACCCAGACTATCCCCGACCGTTCCCCGCACAGGCTGGCGGATCTCCTGCAGCATTACCTCAGCAGGCAGCGGAGCTGGCTGATCCCAAGCATAATAGAGCTCAACTTTTACACCTTGCACTAAGAATTTAGCGATAACCTTAGCGGATTGTTCCTCTAATCTTCCGGTCACTATAGCAACGGTCATTCCCGGAATCCAGCCTCTAGAAGCATCCTCCAACAGCTCGGACAGGGTTCTTGTTCCATTCGGAGAAATATCAGTTAGAATATCCAGCACTCTCCCTGGGATTTTACCCAGTCCTTCATGCCTAGCCATTCCTTCCGGCCAGCCTCCGCTAAATAACTGGACATAAGCACCTGACTGCTCAGCAAAGAGCATCAGCCCCATCGCCGTTGACACCGCCTTCTCAAATACCGGAGGCTGCTCCTCCCGACTGCCACGAGGTGTAAGTGCATTGGCTGGAATCTCATAGCTTTTGGGATCATTAGCCAACACGATACAGCTCATTCTTGCCTTTTCACGCTCCGGAACTTTGCTCTGCAGATTTCCTAGCCGGGCGCTGTTCTTCCAATGAATTCGGCTAAGCGGATCACCGGGCTCATATTCCCGCGATTCCATGGTCTCATCATTGCTGCTTCTTCCCCTTCTGGAATAGCGCGAATCACCGCTAATAAAGCCGCTGTCCGGGACTGCTCCGCCATAATATAGGGGGGCTGGCAGCACTTTAACGCTATGCTCTTCAGCAGGCTCAGATCGGCCTGTGAACCAGCCGGGCAAATCTCCCCAGGTTACTCTACAGCCCTGCAAATGATGATGTCCCCGCGGCATATTCTCAAGAAGGTAGGTGTATTCAAAAGAGCGTCTGAATCCCGGAAACAGTAGCTTGTGATGTCCTCTGTCCCCCCAAAAATCAGCGATAGTCAGCCATGGCAGTGGAAGCCGGGCAGAGAAATTCACCCGCACCTTCACAAGCAATGTACTTCCAGCTATCGGTCTTACTGGAGTGATTGTCCGTTCAATCTTTATCGCCCGTGGACCTGAAAGTTGAACAATCAGTCCGCCAACCATGATAACGCCTACAGCGATCAGCAGAAATAAGAGTGATGCGCCTCCGCGCCATGCATATAAAACACCTATAATTCCAGCCACAGCCAGCATCCGCAGCCATTCACCCAACGCACTACGGCTACGCGGATAGCTTCTAACTCTTTCAGTCTTGTTATTTAATTTGTGTTCTACTTTTTTTGAAGAGGACAATGGAACGAACACCCTTCCTTTGGGTCTAGACTTGTTCCCAGCTGAGGAACTTATTACTATCTATTCTTCCCATGAAAAAGGGTGCCCAGACATTGTTTTTTTCTTTTAAAAAAACTGCCTGAGCGCTAAATCTCAGAAGGCTATTACCCGGCGCTCACCTTCCGTAACGCTTATATTTAAAGGAGGATGATCGGCTGTCTCCAGCAGCTCACGCAGCGATACCCAGATAGAACCGCCAATCATCTCCACACTGGCACCGTTTATCTTTTGAACATGATCAGGAAGATTTAACAGGAGTTCCTTGTTCGCCACATCCGCGATGATATCTTTGCCGTTCCAGGCAATCTTCCCACTGCGACTGCCCGCATCCCAACTAATCTGCCCTCCCAACCGTTCGATCACAGCGCGAAGTGGCACCATATATTTCCCTTTTTGCAGAGCATATTCACCTGGCGCCAGCTTCGTCTCCAGCTTTCCAACCTCCAGCACCAAAGGTTTGCCGGGCGCAAACAGCTCTGCATTCGGTATGATATTCGAGGTGATCCAAGCTTCCGAAGGTTTCACTCTGCCCAAGCTATTTGCTTTTGAGGAGACTCTGAATTGTACAGGCTCCACCGTCTCATCTAAAAGGCCAAAGCTGTACCCAGCAGCCTTATAACGCGCAATAATATCAGGCAGTGCTTTAACACTCTCCTGATGGCCGCCGCCATCATGCAGCAGAAGAATAACCCGAGAGGACTTCAGATCTGCAGTTGACTCTTTTAAGATTTCTGACGCCGGTACCCCTTTGCGTTTAGAATCCCCGCTGTCCACCGTCCAATCCGTAACGATATAACCGGCTTGCTTCAACAAATTGAAGTAGGTATTATCAAAGTGATCAAAGGTTCCGCCCGGGGCGCGGATAAGTTGTGGGCGAACCCCTGTAATGCCCCGAACAATTTCTTCGGTCTTTTTAATCTGGCTCCAAAATTCAGTGAATCCACTATATAAATCATGGTAATTATGATTATAGGTATGATTGCCAATAGCATGTCCTTGTTCCCATATGGCATTAATTAGCTCTGGATGGCTTTTCGCTTGATTACCAAGGACAAAAAAGGTCGCCTTCACACCTTGCTGCTGTAAAATTTTTAGAACGTTGAAGGTATTGTCACTCGGTCCGTCGTCAAATGTAATATAGACCGTTTTTGAAGCTTTCTTTGCGGCCGTAATTGCTGAATATGTTGTCGACACTTTGGATACTTGTGCCGTACTGGAATTCAATTTAACTTCTGGAGAAGCAGTCACAATGGACTCTGCTTTAGGAGGCAATTCTTGCATCGCCACTAACGGGAGATTATTCTTAACAGAGACAGACTCCGCACTTGCGGACTGTAATGAACGATTCATCCAAGAATCTACACTCTCCCCTGCGTTCCATCCCAGCATTACGATGACGATTACAACCATAACAAGCAATCCGCTTATCAAGTTTCGGCGGCCGTGAGTGTTTTTGTTACCTTTCATCTTCTCTACCTCCAGCATTCTATTGGCTCAAAAGCCATTTGGTAGATTGTATGAAGACAAGCTTCAAAATAGAATAAGGCAACTGCCCCTTGGAGAGTGAGAATCTTATGGAAATGCTGAACTTTATACAAGAATTATTCAGCAAATATGGATATAGCGTATTGTTTTTTGGATTGCTGCTCGAATTCGTTGCCTTGCCGTTTCCCGGAGAAACTACCATGGCTTTTGCAGGTTTTCTTTCCTATACGGGAAGACTTGATTTCATAACGTTGATTCTAGTGGCGTTTGCTGGGACCACAGCCGGGATGACCCTCACCTATTTTGTCGGCTTAAAAGCCGGAATGCCCTTCATCCAGCGATACGGAAAGTGGTTGCTGTTCTCCCCTGCCAAGCTGGATAAAACGCAAAAATGGTTCGAGAAATACGGCAGTATCCTTATTTCCATCGGATATTTTATTCCAGGCGTTCGTCACTTTACCGGCTATTTTGCTGGTATAGTTGCGCTGCCCTTCCGTAAATTCGCCCTCTACGCTTATAGTGGAGCGTTATTCTGGGTAGTGCTGTTTCTTGGCATAGGACGGGTATTTGGTCCGCAGTGGATGGGTATTTTCCATTTATTCGAGTTATATGCACTATGGATTATCTCTGGCGGTGTAGCTATAGCTGCCCTTGTAATCCTGTATCGCTACCGCAAAAAGATAAGCATCCGCCTGTTCCCGCGCAAAGCTGCCATTAAGCTACAGACTCAGGTTAAAAAAACTTCCAAGGGACGGTGAAGCCACCGCCCTTTTTAAGTACGTTTTTTCTTGCTGCGTACCCCCGCGTATCCTGCGAGTAAAAGCGCAACTATGGCAAATCCCGCTCCCCCAGCAAACCCTACCATTCTTGGTTCCACCCCTTCTAATAGCCACCCGGCGAACAGCATAGATAATCCCAGCAGCGTATTTCCTACTGCAGACAGGAGTCCAAACACAAAGGGCTGCATAGCAGATGGGGTTTCCTGCATAACGAGCGTATCCAGACAGGCATTCCCCGTCCCCCCGGCAAATGACAGCAGGATGTATAACATAAATGCTGCCGCAAAATGATTGCTGACACTGATGCCCATGAGTAACACACCTTCTAGTAAAAGCCCTCCGATGGCTACAATCAGCAGCCCCTTTTTTAAATAACGTGAGGTAAAAAAACTAAGGCTAAGACCGATGCCAAGCGCCGCATAAAATGCCCCCACTCCAATATCCCCCGCGTGAAATACCTGTATCGCATAGACACTGATCAGTACATTATCCAGACCATTTAGCAACGGCACCAACAGCTCATAACCGAAAATGACCTGCAACGTTAAGCTTCCGCCAATTACCATTCCCAGAGCACGCAGCCGACCGTATTGTGCTTCTTTATCGGATTTTTCTAAGTCCCCCTCAGGAGAATATGTAGCCTTCTTAGCCACCGTCACCATTTCCGTATGTTGTGGAAAATCGATACCGTAAATGAACATCGCTGCGATTAAAAAAGACACTGCATTCATAATGAACGCTGCCTCCGGACCAAACCACATCGACACCACCCCTCCACTGAACGCTCCAAGGATCAGCACGCAGCCGCTCATTAACTGCTCTAGTCCGTTGACGGTCAGCAGAGAATCTTTGGTGACGAGCAAGGGGATAGTGGACTTACGAACAGGGCTGTAAATGGCTTCACCCGCTGCCAGCAAAAAACTTGCCATATATAACAACCACAGCTTCTCCTCCCCATCCACCCATAAAAAGGCTAAGGCTACTGGGACCCTCAGCATATCTGTAGCTATCATGATATATTTGCGTGGAATTTTGCTGCTAAGTATGCCTCCAAGCGGGGCCAGAAATAAATAAGGAAACAGTCTCACACCTAACGAAATCCCTACCGCCATGCCTGATCCCGTCAACTGCAGAACCAGCGCCAGTACTGCAACGCTAGTAAAACGATCACCAATTCCATTGATCAAGCCGGCTGTGAACAATCGTGAATATCCCTTATGACTCCTAAACATCGCAACAGCTGAGTGATTATTCATAAAATAAACCTCATTTCATCTATTTATACATATATCTAATTAGATATTAATCGAATCATTAATTTATGACAATGCTTTATTTTCAAGGATTTGCTAAGATGAAATACAGCATTACTTCACGGAAATCTCCGGGAAAGAAGGAATTGTCTTTTGAAAATAGATCGATTGCTCTCTATCGTTATCCTGCTAATGAACCGCCGCCTAATTCAGGCGAAGGAGCTAGCCGATATGTTCGAGGTATCTGTGCGCACGATTTATCGTGATATTGAAAGCATTAATGGGGCCGGAATTCCTATCGTTACCTATCAGGGAGCGAACGGTGGGATCGGGCTTATGGAAGGATACCGGCTGGACCGCAATGTTTTGACGGATCGTGAGCTGGCGGATATTTTCACGGCTCTGCAGAGCGTCTCGTCTTATGGAGGAAATGAACATACTCTGCTCATGGAAAAAATCAGCAGCGTAATCCCGCCCTCCCAATCCGCCGCCTTCCGCAGCAAAACGACTCAGCTCATCATCGACTTCTCCCCATGGGGTCTTCAACGTATTCTGGAAGAAAAGCTTGCCACTCTAAAAGAAGCACTTGAGGAAAGCGTGACCGTAAACTTTGATTATGTGGATGCTGCGGGTCAGACAAGCCAGCGTTCGGTAGAGCCCTATACTTTAGTGCTGAAGGGGCAAGCATGGTACTTATATGGATTTTGTCTCAATCGTCAGGATTTCCGTCTATTTAAGCTGTTGCGCATGAAAGAGCTCGTTAAGAATACCCAAGTTTTTATTGCAAAAGATGTGGATGCAAGCGAGCTGCCTTGGAGCAACGAGTATCAGAGATCAACCGTAACAACAGCAACACCCATCGTTTTGCAGTTTAAGGCTGAAAGCAAACATCTAGCGGAAGAGCGGTTTGATTCTACCGAGCTACTGCCCGACGGTAATGGAGGTTACAAGGTTACCATCAACTATCCTGAGGATGGATGGCTGTATGGTTTCCTGCTAAGCTTCGGGATGCATGTAGAAATCTTAGAGCCACCGCATATTCGGCAAAAGCTGGGGCAGCTTGCAGCAGGCATAGCAGCAAAATATACAACCTAACAATAAACCTGACGGAATGTCGTCAGGTTTATTGTTCTATACTGAACTTAAAGCGGGCGCTCGAGAGCTTGCATACCTTTAAAGGAGTGTTAAATATGGGACATGAACATGTAGAGCAAGGAGATCTTAAAATTTGTCAAAGCTGTGGAATGCCAATGCCTACGGCGGAATTGCTTGGAACGGACCAGAATGGCAACAAGATCGAAGATTACTGCGTGTACTGCTATGAGAATGGCGCATTCAAACAGCCTAACATCACGTTGCAAGAAATGGCTGACATTTGTACAGGCTATATGGTCGAAGAAGGAATGGATGAGAATGTTGCCCGTAAACTTCTCGCGGAGCAGCTGCCACATCTGAAACGTTGGAGCGATCCTGCAGCTGTGTCTCCAGCTAACTAATAGCATCACAACAAAAGAAGCGCCCTACGGAACCATAACAGTTCGTAGGACGCTCCTTTTTCCATTCTTTGTTAACCCAGTTTTTTATTGATTGTCCTGCTGTGGCTGCACTTCTTCCGTCTTCAGGAAGTCTGGCTGCGGTGAAGTCTTTTTAATAAAGAAAGCCAATACCAAAGCAACTACAGTGATCCAGGTAGCAATGTTAAAGGCATGCGTAACCCCGCTAATTGTAGCCTCTTGCGTAAGCTTAAGCATCGCTGCTTTATCGTTTAACGAAACCGTTCCGCTCATAAGTGTATCAGTGATTGTGCTCTTCGTCTTATTGGTCATTAGACTGACGAACAACGCCATTCCCAACGCGCCTCCGACCGTCCGCAACGTATTCGACATTGCTGTACCATGCGAGCTTAAACGCTGTGGAAGCTGGTTAAGTCCAGCCGTTACAATCGGCATCGATAACATCGACATGCCTAACATCCGAACCGTATAAGTAATAATCATATGCGTATACGTCGTACTGTCTGTAAGCTGGCTGAATTGCCAGGTCGTAATTACTGTAATAATCAGGCCTACCACAGACAGCCATCTTGCCCCGATTTTATCAAATATAATCCCCGTGATTGGAGACATAATTCCCATTAGAATGGCTCCCGGCAACAGCATAAGACCGGACTCCATTGGCGTAAAGCCACGGATCGTCTGCAAATAAATCGGCAGCAAAATCATACCCGAATATAAAGCCATCGTAATGATGATATTGATTAATGTCGTGAGTGAATACATATTGTATCTGAAAATCCGGAACTCAAGCAGTGGTGTCTCAGCCTTAAGCTCTCTCCATACGAATAAAGCCAGTGCAATCACACCCACAATGAGGCAGGTAATGACTGTTGCACTTCCCCAACCATCGGTTCCAGCATCACTAAAGCCGTACAACAATCCCCCAAAACCAATGGTAGACAGGATAACACCCGTTTTATCCAGCTTCGGAGAAGTTGTTTGCCCTACATTTTGCATTGTTTTCATACCTAGCAAGGTAGAAAGAATAGCCAGCGGAAGAACGATAAAGAACAATACGCGCCAAGAATAGTTCTGAACTACCCACCCTGACAACGTTGGACCTACAGCTGGAGCAAAAATCATGGCTACCGCCATTAGCCCCATCGCTTTTCCCCGCTCTTCAATTGGGAAGATGCGAAGAAACACAATATTCATTAACGGCATCAAAATCCCTGCGCCAACCGCCTGAATGACTCTGCCGACCATGATCATTTCAAAGCCTGTTCCGATTCCACAGACAAGTGTACCTAACGAAAAAAGTGACATCGCGGTGATGAATAGCTGGCGGGTCGTAAACTTTTCCACCAGAAACGCACTAATCGGTATCAGCACACCGTTCACGAGCATAAATCCCGTTGTTAGCCACTGTGCCGTATTCGTTGCGATTTTTAGATCGTCCATTATGCTCGGCAATGCCACATTAAGAAGTGTTTGGTTCAAAAGTGCGACAAATGCACCTATTAAGAGCGCTGCAATAATCGGTCCTCTACGTATTCCCTTAGTTGCCGCTGCAGCGTTACCTGTAATTGTACTCATAAATTCTGTTTGTCTCTCCCCTGCTCTAAGATCTGAATGATTTCGGTATGAATCCTAAGTAATTCGCCTGCATCCTCGGCAGGTATATTGGATAGTGGAAGTAAGTGTCTTCTGAGCGATTGCTTACTTCTTTCCCTGATCTCTCTGCCCTTTTCAGTAATCGCCAAGTTGTATATACGCCGATCTACCTCAGAGCGCTGTCTTGTGATCAAATCGGCTTTCACCATCCGGTCCACTACTCCGCTCGCTGCACTGTTCCCCAAATGTAATAGCTCGGCAAGATCTGTAATGCCAATATCGGGATTTGCAGATATTTTGCGGAGAACCATCAACTGTGTTGGTGTGATGTCCAGCTCTTCAGCATCCTTCCACAGCAGCTGCTGAAATGCATGGCTAATCCGGCGAAAAGAGGAGAAAATATCATCTAATTGCTGCTCCTTATCTTCCAAATCTTTACCTCCAAAGAATTAATTAGTTAGACCATCTAATAGTTCGCATGCGTACTATTTTACACCTTAACTAAATTTCGGTCAATATTTTGCTGTAACTTTCTGAAAGGTAATTTTATATTGCAGGAAAAACATGAAAATCATACATAAGTGCACAAAGCATAAAAAAAGCGAACCAAGGTAGATCCTTGGCCCGCTTTTTCGTCTGAACAATGCTCAGGTTAAGCTGTATGAACTTTCAGGTAAAGTCTGCTGCTGAGGCTTATCCTGCAGTTTTAAATTAGATGGCTTAGTCTCTTCCTGGCTGCTGGCAATTGACATCATCAGCTTAATCCGATTCGCTTGGTTGACTACGCTAACTCCAGCATCATAGTCAATCGCCACGATATTTGCACCCGGATATAATTCCTTAAGACCTTTAATCATCCCACGCCCGGTGATATGGTTGGGCAGGCACGCGAACGGTTGAATACAGGCGATGTTGTTCACACCATTATCCAACAAATCCATCATTTCTGCGGTTAAAAACCAGCCCTCACCCATCTGATTCCCTACGGACACCAGTCGGCTGGCCTTCTCGGCAAGACCATAAATATTCTCCCGTCCTTTAGCCAGCCCCGCATCCTCAAGGGCAACCTTAATCGGCTTACGGTAAATTTCCAGATAAGAGATCAGCATGGGATTGATATAGCCGAGCCGTTTGCTTTTGCCGAATTGCTCAGCTTTGTAGATCGGATTATATACACAATAGAAAATGAAATCCAGGAAATCCGGCATTACCGCTTCCCCGCCCTCTGCCTCGATCATCTCTATAATGCGGTTATTGGCATCCGGATGAAATTTGATCAGGATCTCACCGACAATGCCTACTCTTGGTTTAGTAACACCTGTAACGGGCAGCTTGCAGAACTCTGCAACAATCTCACGAATCAGGCGTTTGTATTCTCGGAATGAAAAGTTGGATAAGCTTGCCTTGCAACGCTCCATCCCTTTGCGGAATAGAATTTCAGCACTTCCTGGAACAACCTCATGCGGCCTAAAGTGATTTAACATCCGCATCATAAGATCACCATAACAAGCGGCAGCTATCAACCGATTCGCCAGCTTAAGACTGATACGGAAACCCGGCTGATTCTCTATCCCCGAAGCATTGAGTGAAATCACCGGGATTTGTTCAAGGTCTGAATCCTTTAAGGCTTTGCGCAGCAAAGAAATATAATTCGTAGCCCGGCAGCCGCCACCCGTCTGTGACATAATCACAGCAGTACGATCCGGATCGTATTCCCCACTTTTCAGCGCCGACAGAATCTGGCCAATCGTCACAATTGCCGGATAACACGCATCATTATTAACGTATCTCAGACCTTCTTCTGTCTCTTCGGGTCCGGTCGTCTCAAGTATCTTCAGACGGTATCCGGCATCGCGAAACACCTGCTCAAACAATTCAAAATGAATAGGCGACATCTGTGGTGCAAGGATGGTATAGGTCTCTTTCATTTCCTTTGTAAATAACACATTAGCCTGCACTTTTGGCGGCTTTTGCGGCACTACCTTACCTTTTTCACGCTCACGCATTGCCGCCAGCAATGAACGAAGCCGAATGCGCGCTGCACCAAGATTGCTGATCTCATCGATTTTGATCAATGTATATACCTTGTTATGTCTTTCCATAATATCCTGTACGGCATCACAAGTGATCGCATCGATCCCACAGCCGAAGGATGTCAATTGAACAAGCTCCAGATCCGAGCGGACTGCAGCAAGGCGGGCTGCACGGTACATCCGGGCATGGTAGGTCCACTGATTAACAACAGCCACATCCCCTTCGCTGTGGTCCAGATGGCAGACAGAATCTTCTGTCAGCACGGCGAGTCCCATCCCGGTTATCATATCCGCTATCCCGTGATTAATCTCAGGATCGGCATGATAAGGGTGCCCACAGAGCAGGATTCCTTTGGTTCCAGTATCAGCTAGGTACACAAGGGTCTCTTCCCCTTTGGTACGCACATCACCTTTGGCGATATCAGCCTCTGTAAGTCCCGCTTGCACCGCGGACGCAATCTCTTCTCGCGGAATGCTGGTAAATGTCTTCACCAGCCCTTTGGTCAGCGCAGAAATATCATCGAAGGTCAGGAATGGACTGACAAGCTTGATTCCATTGTCCTTTAACCCATCCATATTGTTGCGAATGACTTCGGGATAAGAGGCGACCACTGGACAATTGAAGTGATTATCCGCAGCTTCATCTTCTTTTTTCTCATACACCACCGCTGGATAAAAAATAAAATCGACACCTTTACCGATCAGGCTTTGCACATGTCCATGGGCCATTTTCGCAGGATAACATATCGATTCTGAAGGAATCGTATCCATGCCGCTTTCGAAGAGCTTCTTGCTTGATTTAGGGGAGAGAATCACCCTATAGCCCAGTTTGGTGAAAAAAGTGTGCCAGAACGGGTAATTCTCAAACATATTCATGGTACGCGGAATCCCGACGGTCCCCCGCCATGCCCCTGTTTCCGGTAAACTCTCGTACTCAAAAAACCGTTCATATTTATACTGCATCAGATTCGGCAGGACATTTTTCTCTTTTTTGACTCCTGCGCCGCGTTCGCAGCGATTGCCGGTCACATAAAAGCTCTTATCCGGAAAACGACTGATCGTCAGCGCACAGTTATTCCCACAGCGGCCACAGCGGCCTGAGGAGACCTCATATTTAAAGCTGGCAAGCTCCTCTGGTCCAAGCAGCGTACTGGATCCGTTAACCCCTGCTTGCTCACGCGCAATCAGTGCACAGCCGTAAGCTCCCATTACGCCAGCTATATCCGGTCTAACCACCGTCCGCCCCGTCAAGGACTCAAAGGCGCGCAATACAGCTTCATTATAGAAGGTACCGCCCTGAACGATGATATTTCGCCCTAAGTCCTCCGGATTGCGGATTTTAATTACCTTTTGCAGAGCATTCTTGATCACAGAGTAGGCAAGACCCGCCGATAAATCCGCTAATGATGCGCCCTCCTTCTGAACCTGCTTGACCTTAGAGTTCATGAACACCGTGCAGCGCGAGCCCAAATTAACAGGCTGAGTCGCTTCGAGTGCAGTTTTGGCAAATTCCTCGATCCCAAGTCCGAGGGCAGAGGCAAAGCTCTCCAGAAAAGAGCCACAACCGGCTGAACAAGCTTCATTGAGCATAAGGCTGTCGATAGCACCGCCACGGATTTTGATGCACTTCATGTCCTGACCACCGATATCCAGTATGAAATCTACTTCTGGCATGAACTTGGAAGCTGCCTTGTAGTGTGCAACAGTCTCTACTTCTCCGCCATCTGTCCGCAGAGCGGCCTTGATTAACCCCTCACCGTACCCTGTCACATATGATCCTGCGATATGGCAGCCTTCAGGCAGAACCCGGTAGATCTCCTTCAGTGCATCGCTGACCGAATGCAGCGGGTTGCCTTTGTTGCTGCCATAAAAGGTATAGAGAATTTCGTCAGCCGAACCGGTTAACACGAGTTTAGTTGTGGTTGATCCGGCATCAATTCCTAGATAACAAGGTCCACGATATAAGGCTAAATCTGATCTCGCTGCAGAGGCTTTGCCGTGACGAAGCCGAAATTCTGCAAGCTCAGCGGCATTCTCAAAAAGCGGAGGCAATTCAGCATCCGCAGCTCGATCCGCAGTAAAATCAACCGCCGCAATTCGCGTGATCCAGCTTGAAAGTGGCAATACGACTGGATCAGCTTCGGAGAGCGCAGCTCCAATCGCCACGAAATACTGTGAGCGTTCCGGGAACAGGATATCCTCCTCCGCCAGCTCCAGCGTTTCCGAAAAACGCTGCCGCAAGGCAGGCAGGAAGGTCAGCGGGCCGCCAAGAAAAGCCACCCGTCCTCGAATCGGACGTCCACAAGCAAGACCGCTAATCGTCTGATTAACGATACTCTGAAAGATCGAAGCCGCCACATCCTCCCGGCGCGCTCCTTCATTAAGCAGCGGCTGTACATCGCTTTTGGCAAATACACCACAGCGTGAAGCTATGGGATAGATTCGCTCATGCTTCTCCGCCAAAACATTTAAGCCTGCCGGATCGGTCTGCAGCAGCGCTGCCATCTGATCGATGAACGCTCCCGTTCCGCCCGCGCAGGCTGTATTCATACGCTGCTCAATGCCGCCCCGAAGATATATTATCTTAGCGTCCTCTCCACCCAGTTCAATCGCCGTGTCACATTCCGGGATCAGCGCACTGATCGCCTGCGTACAGGCAATCACCTCCTGAATAAAGGGAACTCCACCTAATTTGGATAAAGACAACCCCGAGGAACCGCTTACAGTAAGCCTAGCTCCCCTCTCTGGGAATCTGTCACGTACATCAGACAGAAGAGAGAGGGCCGCTTTTTTAATATCGCTATAATGTCTTACATAGTCTTGATAAACAATGATGTCCCGCTCTATGACAACTAATTTAGCAGTAGTTGATCCGATATCAAGCCCAATATGCAGCATTATCACTCCACCACCTCTTCTTGCTCCAAATTTGAAGCAATTATGAGGAAACTATATCATGACAACACCTTATATAAGCTGTTAAAAATGTAATAGACATCTATAAAAAGTAATTAGTAAAATTTATGATTCGCTTATTCCTGCTATCGTGTTTGCGACATGCCCTTTTACCCGTACCTTCCGCCATTCTTCCACTAATATCCCCTGCTCATCAATCAGAAAAGTAGATCGCACAATTCCCATAAATTCTTTGCCGTAAAGTTTCTTGAGCTGCCATACGCCGAACATTTCACTTACCTTATGATCCTCATCAGACAGCAGTGGAAAGGGCAAACTATGCTTCTCTGTAAATTTAGCGTGTGATGCCAAAGAGTCCGGACTAATGCCCAGAACAACCGCACCCACCGCCGTGATTTGATCAAAAGCATCACGAAATTCGCAGGCCTCCTGCGTGCAGGCTGGTGTCATATTTTTAGGGTAAAAATATAAGATGACCTTTCGGCCCAAGAAATCACTCAAACTAACCTCATACCCATTGGAAGAGGGAAGAGTGAAATTGGGTACTTTTTGTCCAATAGCTACTTCGATCAAGATATATCCACTCCTTCTTAAGATTGGGGAATTATTCCTAAATTGCACGTATCCCCAAAAGAAATTATAATGTAGTCAACGTGAATGCGAAAGGAAGAACGAGAAATGCCACCTAGAAAGAAAAGGCACGCAAAGACTGGTAAGTCAAAAAAGAAACCGCTGCTTTGGACGCTGGCCATTATACTCCTCCTTATTACCGGTGGGGCCATTTTCTACATTACAACCATTTACAATGAGCTTGGTAGCATGTCGAATACTGAAGATTCACCTTTTCAAAATGCAGAGACCGTTGATGTCGATACCCCTGAGCCTCCTAAGTGGGAGGGTACAGAGCCTGTTAATATCCTATTAATGGGTGTAGATGCCAGAGGTGTGAAGAAAGGGGAAATCCCCCGTTCAGATACAATGCTCGTCGCTTCTCTTGACCCTGTGAAGAAGAAAATCAGTGTATTTTCAATACTGAGAGATACGTACGTTCCGATTCCAGATCATGGCGAGAAACGTATTAATACAGCGATTATTTATGGACCTAATACTGCGATGCAGACCGTCAGCGATCTGCTCGGTATCCCAATTCAATATTATGTCTACACGGACTTCCAAGGATTCATCAAGCTGGTTGATGCCGTTGGGGGTGTGGATTATGAAGTCGAAAAAGATATGGTCTACAAAACCGTTGCAGACGGTCCGGAATATGATATTGATCTAAAAAAAGGATATCAGCATCTTGACGGCAACATGGCGCTACAATATGTTCGCTTTCGGCATGACGCTACCTCCGATTTCACTCGAACCGAGCGCCAACGCGGTTTTCTCAAGGCTGTGGCTGATAAGCTGATCAGCACCACCTCCATTGTCAAGCTGCCAAATATCCTGTCGCAGGTTACGCCTTATATTGAAACCAATATGTCAGTTAATGATATGTGGAAGCTGGCAAGCGTAGGGTATAATAGCAGTATGGGTGGCAGTGAGCAAATTCCGCCAATGGATCTGCTCACTGAGGAGACTACAAGTGACGGATCACAGGTTATCGGAATTCGTAGCGAAAAGAAGCTAAAAGAATTTATACAGGATACCATAAATGGTCCTGAGCCAACACCAACCCCTACACCGGAGAACACCTCCAATAGCAGTTCTGGCGGGACCCATTAAGGGCCTGACAAGCAAAGTTCACATGTACACAAAGCAGTGACTTGGTATAATACGGGCGGACAACGGAAAACACCGTTGTTCGCCCGTTCCCTTGAGCACCAACAATCGAAAGGATGATCACATTATGAATCGCTCCACATCTGAACAACTTTATCACGAAGCCCTCCAGCATATCGTTGGGGGTGTAAATAGCCCTTCCCGCTCCTTCAAAGCCGTTGGCGGCGGAGCACCTGTATTTATGAAACGTGCCAGTGGATCTCACTTCTGGGATGAAGACGGCAATGAATATATCGATTATCTCCAAGCCTATGGACCGATCATTACCGGCCATGCCCACCCTCATATTACCAAAGCAATTACGACAGCAGCAGAAAATGGTGTTCTTTACGGAACCCCAACCCAGCTCGAAATTAAACTTGCTAAAATGCTAAAAGAAGCCATTCCATCTATGGATAAAGTACGTTTCGTCAATTCTGGAACCGAAGCGGTTATGACAACGATCCGTGTAGCCCGTGCCTATACAAAACGCAGCAAAATCGTAAAATTCGCTGGCTGTTACCACGGCCACTCTGATCTGGTGCTTGTAGCAGCAGGATCAGGACCTTCTACACTTGGCATTCCAGATAGTGCCGGTGTTCCAAGCAGTATCGCCCAGGAGGTAATCACCGTTCCCTTTAATGATCTGGACAGCCTGAAAGAGGCGCTGGAGAAATGGGGCGAAGATGTCGCAGCTGTTATGGTTGAACCGATTGTGGGGAATTTCGGCATGGTGATGCCTAAGCCTGGTTTCCTCGAAGGACTTTGCAAGCTGGCTCACGATAATGGCTCCCTTGTTATTTATGACGAAGTCATTACTGCCTTCCGCTTCCATTATGGTTCTACACAAACCTATGCGGGGCTGGATAATCATGAGGACATTACTCCTGACCTTACTGCACTTGGTAAAATCATCGGTGGCGGCCTGCCTATCGGCGCTTACGGCGGCCGCAAGCATGTTATGGAACAGGTAGCTCCACTTGGACCGGCATATCAAGCCGGCACAATGGCGGGCAATCCTGCGTCTATCTCTGCAGGGATTGCTTGTTTAGAGGTTCTGAGTGCAGAGGGTGTATACGAAGAAATGGATCGGCTTGCAATCCGCCTCGCCGATGGACTTAAAGCATCTGCAGACCGTCATGGCATTCCACTGACAATCAACCGCATCCGTGGTTCGTTCTCCACTCATTTCTGTAATCATCCGGTTACGAATTATGACGAGGCTCAGGATACAGACGGCGAATTGTTCGCCAGCTTCTTCCGGCATATGCTGAACCGTGGCATTAACCTTGCCCCTTCGAAATACGAAGCTTGGTTCCTGACCACAGCACATACTGATGCAGATATTGATGCTACACTTATCGCAGCTGAAGAATCCTTCCGCGCTATGGCGGCTGAGAAATAAGAATGGATTATGAAACGCAGTGCTCTATAAGCTGAATAACAGCTGCATAGATTAAGGGGCTGTCCCAGTCCCATAAACCGCAAATGTTAAAAGAGCAGCGATTCTCCTATATTGGAGGATCGCTGCTCTGCATTTTTACTCATCCACGGTCCTAATTCTGTTCATTTACAGAGAATATAGGTTATTTTCAGGGAGTTTTCCCTAATAACTCTGTAGCTCACACCGCAAAAAGCAGAAACACACCGTATATAGTCTAGGGGTTAAACAAAGAATCGTTTTGTAAGAGTGTGAGCGATAGTGACCACCTTTATCTACGGATTTCATCCGCTAACAGCGTTTGGAAGTCCAAATATTCTACTGCTCTCATGTAAAATCCACCTGCTTGTCCAACGTAATCTCAGTCATTAACGGTCTTAACATTTGCTCGCTCCCAGGTACTAGTGAAAACTCTACACCCTCCAGATGCTCCGGCAGCGTTGGGGCGACCAAGAATTGCATTTGTGTATGCGCTCCACCTCCATGACCACCATGCGGCTGCACTTCATATTCATTCTCACCCGCCACTTCAAGCGTTAAAGCCGTTCGAAGATGGATATGTCCTACAGCTTCTTTTAAATATTTGATTTCCACAGTAACTATGCTGAAGGCTTCATACTGCATAGCATGCGTAAGTATATACTCGCATTCTTCAACGACCGTCCGCTTCACAATCGGAAGCACTCCCAGCAATAAACCAGGCTCTTCCCAATATTGTCTTCTGGGTACAGTTTCATTCATAAGGTGCAAATGCTGCACAATCTGAGTAGTATTCATCTCGAATCTAGTTGCCCATTCCTCAAGTAGCTTACTATCAGGGGATAATCGTTTCTTGCCTGTTATAGCTTTACGTTCCTGAATCAGACTCAAAATCTGCTCATCAATCTTTTTAACCTCATCATTGTATTCGTTGGCGAATCCTCTAATTGGCATTCTGCTCCAGTTCATTTAACGCCCTCCTCTTATTACTAATTTAAATCCATTAATTGTAAGGGTACATCCTTCCGATTGATTTGTAAAATATTTGAAATATTATAATCTTGCCGATAGGTAAAAAAAAAGCGACCATCAGCTTTACGCTGTAAGGTCGCCCGCTTTTTAATTCAGAGTTACTCTCCTACTCATATAAGTTCCTGATCTCCACGCCCTGAGGCAGCTTAAACGGATTCTCCTTGTTAATTCGGTCATAGAACATAATCCCATCGAGATGGTCTATTTCATGCTGGATGATGATAGCTTGGTAGCCCTTAAATTTAAGGACAACCTCCTTGCCCTCCAGATCATAACCCTTCACCTTCACGGTTTCATACCGAGGTACAAAGCCATGCACGGGACGATCAACGGACAGACAGCCCTCGCTTTCTGGTAAGTACACCATAGACAAGGAGTGGCTTATGATCTTAGGGTTAACCCAAGCATGCTCTACAGCCCGCCCTCTCTCGTCTGTAAGATACATCGCGAACATACGCTTCTCCAGTCCGATTTGATTCGCCGACAGACCTACGCCAGAGCGCAGCTTATATTCTTCGGAAATCTCCGGGTCCTGACTGTTCTTCAGAAATTGAAGCATACATTGCAAAGCCTCACGATCTTCCGCCTGTAATGGAAGCTCCACTGGTTGTGCTACGGTACGAAGTACGGGATGACCCTCCCGCACTATATCATCCATGGTGATGATATATTCAGCATTATATTTTGAACTAGACAATATTCCATCCACCTTTTCCTTACGGGCTTAATTTAATTTCTTATGATGTATAGTATGCAGCTTTATGGATTTATGAAAGCAGTTCGCAGTTTGCTGCTGTAATTAACATCGAATCCAAGTCCTGTCGCCAAAGCGGCAAGGGGTAAGTAGGTTTTGTCCTCCTTGCCTACCTTTTGCAGAAAAGCTGGAGTATCAATAGCCACGTTCTCTCCATTCACCTTAATAAATTTCGAGCCAATGGTGATCACAACGGTTCTTCCACCATACACGATGGTAGCGCTGGAGGTTTTGTTAACCCACTTCCCGCTTGCGCCCACGGCATTTAGAATATCTTTTAGCGCCAAAAAGTTCTGCCCATTTTTAAGGATAGGCTTATTGGGTGTATTCAACTCCACGCCCTTCACTACAATCGACATCGGTACCGATGCAGTAGCCATTGTAGCTACAGTAGGAACGCGATACTCTCCCCATTGTAACTCCGCAAAGACCTTAGCAATAGTCTCGTATCCAAGCTGCGTCGGGTGAAAATCAGTTTGCCCTGCTCCAATAATATGTGTCAGCGAGCCTTCTACCCCGGCAAACTTAGCCGCAACATGAGCTACAAGCACCTTCGCTCCCTCTTGGTTCACGCTTGCAGCTACACTATCCGCTGCTTCCGTAAATTTGCCCGCTGCCGTCATTAATCTGTTGTACATTTGACCAAGCGCAACCTTAGGGGCAGGCTGATATTGATCGGCCAGTATAATCGTCGTTTGCGGACTTACCGCACGAATATTCTCCAGCACTGCCTTCACATTTGTTTGATAATCCGCTAGCCGCTGGTCCAGCTGTGTTTGGAAATCCGCATCCGTCAGCTCCTTGAACTGCAAGAACAGACTGCTTACATCATTCCCACCAATCGTAATGGTAATCAGATCAGCCTCCTTAAGCTCTGCTGCGATCTGCGGAGTTAGCTTCACGAACTGCTCTATTCGTGGATCTGGGAGACCTGCCTGAACTCCTTCAGCAGTAATCACTGAACCATCCTTGATCGCTCCTGTGTAATTACGTAATCCGGCCGTAGTCAGCCCTAGAATACCATAATTAGTAAGTGCACTTCTGCCATGATACCAGCCCTGCTCAAGCAATCTCTCCGCATAGCCGTATGGCTTAGTATTCACGTCCGTCATTCCTGGCTCGTAGCCAGCAGTAATGGAATCACCTAGAGCTACGATGCGAAAGACATCTTGCCCAGAGTCTTGTATCGCAGTCGTGTCAGCCGCATTTGCCGTGCCTGCTCCTACGCTAATCAGCGCAGATAACAAAAGCAGGCTGCTTATGCCAGCTGCCCAAATTTTTTTCCAATTGCCTAGCATCGTATCCCTCCCAAATTGTTCTAATTCCATTCTACCATCCAGGATAGCAACGCAAAAGAGCGGCCTCCTATATTCAGGAAACCGCCCCTCGCAAATCACTGGCTATTATTGTCTGACTCTTCATCTGACTCTAACTTCTGCCCTGCACGCTCCAGATATTTATCATAACGGTCATCCAGCTCATATCCAATCTTACGATAACGTAATGTTTCTTCCACAATAGGATCGAGCGTAGTCTGAATACGAATTTCATATTTAGGTGAGATTTCCCGGATTTCCTTAGCCGTACGATCGCCTTGTTCCATCTCACCATCTACCAACATTTCGCTCAGCTTGCGTTCCAAATCATCCTTCTCACTCATGCTGTATCGTCCTCCCTAAAGCTTATATCCTGTTGCTTCAGCATTCTTCAGTGACGAAACCAAATATTCGTGAATGTGGCCATTACTTGCTACTACATGGCGTGTACCAATATCATATGAACGTCCTAGGGTATCCGTAATCTTGCCTCCTGATTCAAGTACAAGCAGTACTCCTGCTGCACAGTCCCAAGGGCTTAAGCCCACTTCCCAATAGCCATCTACACGGCCTGCCGCCACATAAGCTAAATGTAGAGCAGCCGCGCCTCCGGCACGAATACCACGAATCTGCGGAAGAATACTTTGCAGTCCGGCCATATTCACAGGTTGTGCAAACTCACGATCCGGAGGAAAGCCCATAGCAATCAGGCTGTCTCCAAAATCAGTCTCCGTAGAGACCGAGGTAGGGACACCGTGCATGTAAGCTCCCTTTCCTTTTTCAGCGACGAACATTTCATCACGAGTCGGATCATAAATAACGCCTACTGTTAGTTCACCGCGAATCACCAACGCTATGGAGACACAGTAAAAAGGAAATCCGTGTACGAAATTAGTCGTACCATCTACAGGATCTACAATCCACAAATATTCATGCTCACGAGCTTCTTCCAATGCAGCGGTAGCCGCTGCTGCTCCCGGCGAAACCCCCTCTTCCCCGAGAATGGCATGGTCGGGAAAATGTGTCAGGATCAGCCTGCGGATCATTTGCTCAACGCCTTTATCAACTTCCGTAACCAGATCTTGTGCTGAAGTTTTTGTATTCAGCTCCTTCACGAGACCCTGTCTGCTCTTTATCCATTCTCCTGCTTTGGCAGCCGCATTAATGGCCACCGCCGTATGTCCCTTGCTTGTTACTACATAGGGTTCACGTTCATTCTTACCCTCTGGATTTAAAGGACTCATATCTTCACTCCACTTTCTTGAACATAATCGCCAATGGCTTTAATTCTAAAGCAATCCTATTCACAATACCGTGCAATACGTCAAAACGTTCCCCAAGTTCCCAAAGTTCCGCCAAAAGAGGACCCAATTCTCATCTGCGAGCATAAATGCCCCAGGTCCATATAAAGACGATAAGCGATTAAAGTTTCATTCAACGTACCCTATTTCAAGTTACATATCAAGTCATGATAGGACCCGTATTCGGGACCTATCTCCTTATTTTCATTGTTTAAGGTTCAATATTCACGCTTGCCCCATTTAATAAGGAAATTCCGTTACCAGCCTCAGCCAGCTCCTTCATAGCCTCCATCAATCCAAATAACGCGCCATCTTTTAGTTTCGCCTCAATCATAACATCGACAGCAGGCGTATCTGCGGCAATACGTTTCAGAAAAGCCAGCAAAGGCGCAGGTTCCACGCCATCCGCATGGCTGCGCGGATCAGACGGGCTGCGCGGACTGGATACATGAATCTTAGGCGGCAAAAGCTCTCCAGAAGGAACGTCCTTCTGTGCTAGCTCGCTTCGCCATGTCTGCAAAATGTCAGGCCACAGCTCCCAAGGGAGCTCTCCTTCATTATTCACCCATTGGTGGTGAATATCCAGCACCATCGGTAATCCTACGCTCTGACTGACTGCCAGTGTCTCCGGAGCTGTAAATGTCTTATCGTCATTCTCTAGCGTTATACGCTCCTGCAGCGCTGCCGGCAGCGCGCGGAAATGCTCCTCGAATCGCTTCGCCGCTACAGGCTTGTCCCCATAAGCTCCGCCAATATGGATATTGTTCTTCGCCATGGCAGGAAGCCCCATAGCAACCAGCATGTCCACATGGTACTGCAAATCCCGTACGGAGTTTATCAGCACCTCCGGACGGGGTGTACTAAGTACTGTAAAGTGATCTGGATGAAAAGAAACACGCAGCCCGTGCTTTTTCACATATCGGCCCACTTCCGCAAATTCCTCGGCGAGCACCGCAAACGGATTCCAGTCCTGCAAATCCGGATGCGTCGCCAGAGGAATGATTTTGGAAGTGAGGCGGTACACCATGATGTCCGAAGCCACATTATGCTTCATCAACCGCAGCGTATTATGCAGATTCATTCTAGCGATGTTCTCCAAACGCCGAAGTGCCGCTTCACGGTCATCCAGCTTCTTAAAAGAGGCCATCGTCATTGTCTTAGATGGGGAGCAGTCTTTGATAACGGTGGACATCGCTACATATCCGAAGCGGACAATCATCCCTGTGCTCCAAAAAACATTTCCTCAGCCAAAGCCGTCTGCACTCTGGACTCTTCTTCATTCAGCTTACGCACAAGCTCCATCTCTACCGCGGTAACCTCATGCCCTTGAAAATTAATCTCTGCAATCGAGGCTGAAATTTTGACAATGGCTACAGCTACGTTCTCAGGGGTGTAAGCAATAACCTTTTGACCCGTCGGATACACACGAAAGCCTTGCTTCACCATTTTGGTGCGCCCATATTCCAGCAGCTCGTACAGCTCTTGTTCACTCTTGAATTTGCAGACGGAGTTGAATTCTGTTTGAAAACCCATGTTTCTTCTCTCCTTCCAGTCGGGATCTTCCCGCTATAGCTTCTATTACTCGTTGTCGTACTTAAGGCCTTGTTTAAAATTATAGCGCTCCAAGGCTAACTCAATCATTCGGTCTAACAGAGCTCTATAAGATACACCCGTCTCACGCCACAATAGCGGATACATGCTGTAAGGAGTGAAACCAGGCATCGTGTTCACTTCGTTAATTAGAATTTTACCATCCGATTTTCGCAAGAAGAAGTCTGCCCGGGTAATTCCACTGCCCTCAATCGCTCGAAAAGCAACTATCGCGGACTCCCGTAAACGATCGGCCACTTCAGAATCCACTGGTGCAGGAATCATCATTTGCGATTTGCCGTCCGTATATTTGGCTGCGTAATCATAATATTCACCAGAAGAAACGATTTCACCCGGAACAGAGGCTTCTGGTTCATCATTTCCAAGCACGCCAACCTCTACCTCACGCGCATCCACAAACTCCTCAATAATAACTTTGGTATCATAGCGGAAAGCAAAATCAATAGCTTTTACAAGACTATCCTTATCGGCAGCCTTAGAAATACCTACACTTGAGCCTAGATTGGCAGGCTTCACGAATACCGGATACCCCAGTTTATCCTCTACACCAACAATCAACTCATGACGTTTTCTTTTCCAAGCGCTGATGTTGAAATAACAAAACTCGCATTGATCCAGACCGGCATCAGCGAACAGCTTCTTCATGACCACCTTATCCATACCTGCCGAAGAGGCAAGAACACCAGCACCGATGTAAGGAATATTCGCCATTTCGAACAACCCTTGAATCGTTCCGTCCTCACCATACGTGCCGTGCAGCAGCGGGAACATTACGTCCACTGTTTTGTCCGCACCGGATAATCCACTAAATACCACGTTCAGGGCTGTGCCCATATCTTCGGTCGCTTCTGCAAGCTTGAGCTGCTCCACTTGGCTGTAAGGCGCTGATAACTTCTCTCCAACCTTCCACAATCCCTGTTTTGAAATGTAAAAAGGTATAATCTCATATTTATCATAATCAAATGAGTTCATCACGGCAAAAGCCGTCTGTAGCGATACCTCATGTTCTCCTGATTTGCCCCCGTACACCAGCCCTACGGTTAGTTTTGCGTTCCCCATTCCCTTAACCTCTTTCTGTACTATAAGTAGTCGTTAATATGAAAAAAACGGTATTTCGTTTGATCAGTCCATGCGTAGGAATCACGATAATCCCAATAGCGATGACGGCTGCTAACGGTACGTGCATTCACAAGCGGCATGCCTCCTGCATCAAAAGCTGTGACGATTGTGCTGTGCTGATACTGCCCGTTGCCATCCCAGTCATATTGAATGATATCGCCCAGCATCAATTGCTCCGGCCGCTCCATGACTTCCGCACGCAAGCCACTGCTCCGACTTCCGCTCAAATAGCGTTGCAGACTGTCTGACACAGCCCAACTATAGCTCCACCATTCTTGTTTGCCTTGGTAACCTTTGTACCACCAGCCCGTTTCTCTTTTACCAGTATAGTTGATAGGTGCTCCCCCTGCAAAGAGACATTGGGAGACATAATTTGTGCAATCCACCTCGAAGGTTTCGAACTCCGGATTGCCGTCTTTCCACCAGCGGTCGGCATACGCCACAGCTTCTTCACGGTTATACCGAACCTCTCGTGAACCTGCAATTTCTCCGAGAACATTCCGGTTTAGCAGGGGCTGTGATGGCAGCGGTGCCGGCAAAGCCTCTCCCCATTTGGATAGTCTGCCCGATAGCTCTACCTCTCCCCGATGAACCGTATTTCTTTCAGGGACACTTCGTTCCACACCAGCAATCTCCCAGCCCCCGCCGTCCCGTACAAAGGTCAGCCGCTCCAGCTCGATAATATCCTCGCGGTGGTTAACACCGCCTTTTTCATAATAAAGCGCACTATGCAGTGTAACCTCTGCTACTACCTCGGTCGGAGTCTGCCGGACGGTCCGCAAAGTCTTAACCCCTGTCTCTCCGCGCAAAGGAGTTATCCCACGTTCTTTATACCACTCCGCAAGACGTCTTGAACGCTCCCCTTGTTCTACCAGAAAACGCGGATCTTTAACGGATACGGAAACGGTATGCGATGATGACTTAGGCTCCACCCTGGCCTTATTCACTTGATCAACATATACATAAAGACTTTGCTTCCACTGTTGTTCCATTATACTCGCGCCCCTTCTTTCCCTTTTAACTGCTGTTCTATGTATATGAAAGGAAACAGGCCGCTATACAGATCGGTTGAATAGTTAAGGATGTTTCAAGCAAAAACTCTAACCCCAAGTCCGACATCTCAATCCAACATCGACAACGAGGACCCTATCACCTAATGACTGAGGAAGAGAAATTCAGTGTGTATTTTGCCTAATAATTAAGTAAAACCAAGGATTCCGGTGAATTCTTTCGTATTATCTCCTTTAAATGGCTCTTTTTGAGGTAAAAAGAATATCCCGAAACGATACAATGTAACAATGGAAGGGTAGCTTGGCATTTTCTCAGGCATAATTCGGGCTTTAGATGTAGGAAAAAAAACTTTACTCCCCACTTTGTAACCGTTATAATTAAGCTAGAAGCAATTTGAAATTGGGTTTCATTAGACGAAACAAGGAGGCGCATATATGCCAAGCAAGGATCATTTTTCATTGGCTCGGACTCTGGAATCAGGCGGCAAATCTTATCGCTATTATGATCTGAAGTCCCTTGAGGAACAAGGATTGGGCTCTATTTCTTCCCTGCCTTTTTCGATCAAAGTCCTACTAGAGGCTGCTGTACGTCAGTTTGACGGACGGGCAATTACTGAAGAACATGTGAAACAACTGGCCGATTGGTCAGGTGACATTGACCGTAATAAAGAAATTCCATTTATCCCTGCTCGTATCGTGCTTCAGGATTTCACCGGAGTTCCGGTAGTCGTGGATCTCGCAGCTATGCGTGATACTGTAAAAAAAGCCGGAGGAGATCCTAAACAGATCAATCCGCTTGTCCCGGTTGACCTTGTAATTGACCACTCTGTCATGGTTGATGCTTTCGGTACAGCAGACGCCTTGGAATACAATATGAACGTTGAGTTCGAACGCAACGAGGAGCGTTACCGTTTCCTTCGTTGGGCACAGACAGCTTTTAACAACTTCCGTGCAGTTCCACCAGCAACAGGTATCGTGCACCAGGTAAATCTAGAGTATTTAGCTTCCGTTGCCACTACTAAAACTATCGATGGTGAAACTGTCGTTTATCCAGATTCCCTTGTAGGAACGGATTCCCATACCACGATGATCAATGGTCTGGGTGTTGTGGGCTGGGGTGTAGGCGGTATTGAGGCTGAAGCAGGAATGCTTGGACAACCGCTCTATTTTGTTACACCTGATGTAGTGGGCTTCAAGCTTACAGGCAGCCTTATCGAAGGAGCTACAGCAACGGATTTGGCACTGACAGTAACTGAAATGTTGCGTAAAAAGGGTGTAGTCGGCAAATTCGTCGAATTCTACGGACCTGGCCTTGCTAACATCAGTCTGGCTGACCGGGCAACTGTTGCCAACATGGCGCCAGAATACGGAGCAACTATCGGTTTCTTCCCTGTAGATGACGAGACACTCGCTTATCTTCGCAGCACGGGCCGTCCGGATGATCTGGTGGCGTTGGTTGAATCTTATTACAAAGCACAAGGGATGTTCCGTACCTCGGATACGCCAGACCCTGAGTTCAGCGATGTGATTGAGCTTGACTTAGCTTCTGTCGTTCCTAGCTTGGCTGGACCAAAACGTCCACAAGACCGGATCGAACTTACGCATATGAAGGAAAATTTCGAAGGTATTATCCGTACACCTGTAGACAAAGGCGGTTATGGTCTCAGCGATGAGAAAATCGCTCAAGTCGTAGAAGTACAGCACAAAAATGATACTACCAGCAAGCTCAGCACAGGCGCAGTCGTAATCGCAGCTATTACTAGCTGTACGAATACTTCCAACCCTAGCGTTATGCTTGGAGCAGGTCTTTTGGCGAAAAAAGCTGTGGAACGTGGTCTGACCAAACCAGCTTATGTTAAGAGCAGCTTGACTCCAGGATCCTTGGTGGTTACTGAATACCTGCAAAAAGCAGACTTGCTGAAACCACTCGAAGCACTGGGCTTCTACTTGGCTGGTTATGGCTGTGCCACTTGTATCGGTAACTCCGGTCCATTGCCTGAAGAAGTTAGTCAAGCCATTACTGACAATGACATGACCGTAGCCGCAGTCATCTCCGGTAACCGGAACTTTGAAGGCCGCGTACATGCTCAGGTAAAAGCAAACTACTTGGCTTCACCGCCGCTCGTAGTTGCTTACGCACTGGCTGGTACAGTAAATATCGATTTGCAGACTGAGCCACTTGGATTTGATCCGCAAGGTGAGCCAGTATTCCTGAAAGATATCTGGCCAACCACTGCTGAAATTCGTGAAGCCATTGGTCTCTCCCTTAGTCCGGAGATGTTCCGTAGCAAATACGAAAATGTATTCACCGCTAACGAACGTTGGAATTCGATTCCTGTTCCGCAAGGCGAGCTGTATGAGTGGGATGATAATTCCACGTACATCCAGAATCCGCCATTCTTCGAACATCTGGCAGACGGTCTGGGAGACATTAAGGATATCAAAGATGCACGCGTTCTAGCGCTGCTTGCTGATTCCGTAACAACCGACCATATCTCACCAGCGGGTAATATCTCTACCTCTGGTCCTGCTGGCGAATATTTGCGCGATCATGGTGTAGAACGTGCAGACTTCAACTCCTACGGCTCACGCCGCGGAAACCACGAAGTCATGATGCGCGGTACGTTCGCTAACATTCGGATTCGTAACGCAGTAGCTCCTGGTACAGAAGGCGGCGTTACTACCTTCTTGCCAAGCGACGAGGTTATGTCCATCTATGATGCTTCCATGCTCTATCAGGATGCTGGACAAAATCTGATCGTCATCGCTGGTAAGGAGTACGGTACAGGAAGCTCACGTGACTGGGCGGCTAAGGGTACGCTTCTACTTGGCGTTAAAGCAGTTATCGCTGAGAGCTTTGAGCGGATTCACCGCAGCAATCTGGTCGGTATGGGCGTACTCCCACTTCAATTCCAAGAAGGCCACGGCTGGAGCAGCTTGGGACTGACCGGACGCGAGACCTTCAATATTACTGGTCTCGATAACAACGTGGCACCAAGTCAAGAGCTAACTGTCACGGCTACCCGTGAAGACGGCACACAATTCGATTTCCCTGTCATTGCACGACTCGACAGTACAGTCGATATTGATTACTATCGCAACGGCGGTATCCTGCAGACTGTTCTTCGCCAGATGCTGGCAGATGCTACAGACTCTTCCGCGGTGTCGGTAGAATAGATTTAAAGTAACTTAAAAAGGGACTGTTTCACGGCCATGTGTGGCTGTGAGCAGTCCCTTTTTTATGGGGTGGTTTCAGTAGCCAATTTGCGGCGGGTAGGGTGCCTCTGTCTGTTGTCTTTGGAATCTTCACCATTACTGCGTGAGGCTCAGGGGACATTTAGGATTCCGCGCGCCTCAGGGGACGCCTAGGATTCCATGCTATCGGACTCAGATGACTCTAGTCGCTCGATTATCCGACTTTTGGCGTGCGATCGGACTCCATAGTCGCTATTGGCATAAAAAACACGCTGAATGAGCCCATTTCTGCCGAATAGCTGCACTGGGGTCCGAAACTATGCCAAAAAGGCTTTAAATGGGCAAATAGCGTCCCCTGAGTCCGAAAGCCTCAGGGGACGCCTAGGATTCCGCACGATCGGACACAGATGACTCTATTCGCTCGATTATCCGACTTTTGGCGTGCGATCGGACTCCATAGACCCTATTGGCATGAAAAACACGCTACAGGAGCCCATTTTTGCCGAATAGCTGCACTGGAGTCCGAAACTATGCCAAACTGGCTGTCAATTCGCAAATAGCGTCCCCTGAGTCCGCACGTCTCAGGGGACGCTTAGGATTCCGCGCGATCGGACTCAGATGACTCTATACGCTCGATTATCCGACTTTTGGCGTGCGATCGGACTCCATAGTCGCTATTGGCATAAAAAACACGCTACAGGAGCCCATTTTTGCCGAATAGCTGCACTGGGGTCCGAAACTATGCCCAAAAGGCTTTAAATGGGCAAATAGCGTCTTCTAAGTCCGGAAGCCTCAGGGAATATCTAAATAACAACCCGGGATTACTTGTGTACGAGTTATGAGATACGTGGGTTCGTGGGTTCGTGGGTTCGTGGGTTCGTGGGTTCGTGGGTTCGTGGGTTCGTGGGTTCGTGGGTTCGTGGGTTCGTGGGTTCGTGGGCTCGTAGGTTCGTTGGCTCGTAGGTTCGTTGGTTCGTTGGTTCGTGGGTTCGTGGGTTCGTGGGTTCGTGGGCTCGTAGGTTCGTTGGTTCGTTGGTTCGTTGGTTCGTGGGTTCGTGGGTTCGTTGGTTGGTGGGTTCGTTGGCTCGTAGGTTCGTTGGCTCGTAGGTTCGTTGGCTCATAGGTTCATAGCGGGTTCTCTACCTTCCCGTCCTTCCATCCTCCCGCCCCTCCGTCCCTCTGCCTATCTAGACCCGGGGTTCAAACGCTCGAGCCTCAGATTACGAGTTACTGAGGCTTCCAAAGGAACGTATATTCACTGAAGCTCACCAAACCAACGCAAGGTAGGGGAGCCGTTAGCCATTAGCTAGCCGTCAGTTAGCTGTTGATTACCCATCAGTTAGCCGTTAATTACCCATCAGTCGTCAGCCGTCAGTTACCCATCAGTCACTCATCAATTACCCTCAGTTACCCATCACCATCGTTTCCTGCCACTTACCCACAATCGACTAAGCATCTCTCCCCAAAAACAGCAAAGCAGCGATCCTCCAGTAACGGAGAGATCGCTGCTTTGCTGTTTAACAAGGTATGTCTCAGCCAGCGAATTAAGGAATCATCATGCCCATTTCACTAGCCGCTTCCTTCAGTACCGCGGCATATTCCACTAGCGTATCTCGGGATAAGCGACTAACTGGGCCGGACAGTGATAACGCCGCAATCACATTTCCACTGCGGCCCGTAACAGGCACCGCCACCGCGGCCGCACCGGGCTCGCGTTCCTCGAAACTAGTGGCATATCCGAGCCGGATAATGTCATTAAGCTGCTCTTGATAGACATCCTTCTCAACGTAGTCCGGCCATCCCGAACTCTCCAGCAATTCTTTCAGCACCTCTGGAGGAGCATAGGCTGCCAGCACTTTGCTTGATGCCCCCACAGATAAAGGCAATCTCGCACCGATCTGCGCCACTCGCCGGATGGCCTGCTGGCTCTGAACCGCCTGAATCCGCACACGTTCTATGCCGTCGCGTAAGTATAAACTAACAGTCTCCCCTAGCCGATCCCGCAGCCGTTCCATTGACGGCAATAATACCGCGGCTGACTCATCAAAAGCAGGCAAATGCGTAGATAATTCCCAAATTCGTATACCCAAACTGTATTTCTCAGTGGCCGGATTACGAATGAGAAAGCCCTTTTCCTCCAAGGTTGCCAGCAGCCGATGGACGGTACTTTTATGTAAATCAATCTTTGAAGCGATCTCCGTCAACCCTAAATCTCTGTCCTGCGTAAAACAAAGCAATATATCAAGCGCACGTTCTACCGCACGCACTGTAAGCTTTCGGTCCTCCATGACAATCTCCCCTCGTGTTTCATCAAATGAAACTCGGTTACATTATAACTAACTCTATCTTAGTGCAAAACTCTATGGAAAGTCCAGTATATTCACTCCGCCGGAGTTGTGCCAAAAATGTGCCGGAAAAGGTTGGGCCGCACTTTACAGTTACATTACAAAAGCGTCTAATTCATTGACTTTGTAAGGGCTTTTTCATACGATTAACATATTAAATTATCTACTGATGCTTTAGAATCATTTTTACAAATTCTTCTAGGCACTAGTACTCACATCATTCTAGGAGGGGACCATATGGATCTGGCAACTCGCCAAACCGGCACAACCGTCTCCCGTCGACCTAAACTACCTAAACAAGGCAGTTCGTCCCGGCTATCGCTGCGGATGATTCGTGTGAAGCATATTATCGTTGCACTGCTATTATCTATTTTTTTCTTCTTAGCCTTCTGCTTTGTCTCACTTCATGGCTATATCGCCTGGGTATTATCTAATCCAACGGTCGCACCTCTGTATTCCAATCCCATGCAGGCCAAAGGTCTCGCATACGAGGATGTGACGTTTCCAGCTAAAGATGGAAGTCGGATGATGAGCGGCTGGTATATTCCCTCCGAAGGGGCTACCAAAACTATCGTGTTCAGCCATGGCTATGGCGCCAACCGGGAAGAATCTTGGGTACCTATGTACGATCTCGCTCACTATGCACACAGTCTGAATTTCAATGTCGTGATGTTTGATTACGGCTTTGCTGCCCAAGGCAACAAGGATATTGCAACCGGAGGTAAAAAAGAATCCCAGCAGCTTCTAGGCGCTATTGATTTTGCTAAGGAACGTGGAGCTGAGGAGTTAGTGGTATGGGGCTTCTCCATGGGAGCAGGCACAGCACTGCAAACAGGATTAGTATCAGAGGACATTGACGCGATGATTCTGGACAGCACCTTTTTGTTAGAGCCAGATACGCTGTATCATAATATTAAGCAAAATATTGATCTGCCCCGCCAGCCTTCCCTGGCGATTATGGAAATGCTGTTCCCAGTTCTGAACGGTACGGGGCTGAATCAAATTCCTTATGCGAAGGTCAAATCCGAAGATTATCCTTTCCCTATTCTACTCATGCATGGAACCGAAGATGATAAAGCTCCTTATCCTATTGCCGAAAAGCTGGCCGCGAACCAAAGCAATCCGTTCTCAGATTCCTGGGTCGTAGAGGGCAGCCATCATGAATTGCTATTCCGTGAGCACCCGCGTGAGTATTTGCGGCGAGTCTCTGCTTTCTTAGGAAATGTTCAACTAGCCAAAACCTACAATGGCAACCAGCCGGCGATGGCAAGTAACTAGTTAAGCACTACAATCCGCCTCTGTCCCCTGATGGGTCAGTTGCTTCAACCATTTACCACGGCGAAAACGCACGTAACCTATAACCAATCGAACAGCCTCTTCCAGGGACAGAAAGAAGTATACCCAGGGAAGAGGCTGTTTCCATCCCCATGACAACAGTAGCCCTAGAGGCACCCCAAGCAACCAAGTTGTCGAGCCTTCCATAATAAAGACGAATTTACTATCGCCACCACTCTGCAGGATCCCTCCCGCAATCATCATATTGCCCACCTTTATCCATAAAAAAAGAGCAAAAAAGCAGATAACGGAAGTGGCCATTCGGCGTTCTTCCAATGTTAAGTTAAAGGCTGAGACGTAGAGCGGGGCAAGAACAGCAATAAGCACACCAAGCAGCAATGAAATCCCTACTCCTATTCGAACAAAAAAACGAGCATACTGAAAAGCACCTGCATTATTATTTTCTCCCAGCTTATGTCCGACCATAATGCCAGCTGCACCAGAAAGCCCTGCCAGAAGTCCAATCGTCAACCCCTGCAGCGGAAAGGTCACTGTCATAGCGGTCATCTCCGCTGTGCCCATACGGCTATATATTACGGAATAACAAGCCTCCCCTAAGACCCAAACCAATTCCGTTAAAACAATAGGCGCTATCGTTCTTAAAAAAGGTATGCACAGCGCTTTCGAAAACGAACTGAGATCCTTAATACCTCCGGCACCCGGCAGCTTTCCACGATATACAGCTCCGACAATCAAGGCACTTTCGACTATACGTGAGATTAACGTTGCATATGCCGCACCTGCAAGTCCAAGCTCTGGAAATCCCCAATGCCCAAAAATAAGCGCATAGTTTAAAATAATATTCATTCCTACAGCAGCTATGCTAACAATCATTGGATACTTTACATGTCCTGAACTTCGTAGAACCGCCGAATAGAGCATCGTCAACATCGTTGGAATATAACTGAGGGCAACGATTTTCAGAAAAATGTACCCATTCTCCAACACTTCTTTATCCGTTGTAAAAATAGACAGACATAGCCGAGGGTTGAAAAAAACAAATATCGTAAATGAACCCGACAAGATCAGGCCAATTCCAAGACTTAATCCCAGTAGTGGTGTGATGCTCTTTCGGTCTTTACTCCCCCAATATTGAGCCGCGTATATAGCAAGACCCGTAGCAAGACCCGCCAGTACCACTGAAATCACGCTATAGATTTTACTAGCCATCCCAACCGAAGCGATTGCTACACCCCCAAGCTGCCCTACCATCAATTGATCTACTAAATACAGCACCGCCATGACTAGACTTTGGAGGGATATCGGTACCGCTAATTTTAAAAGCTGATTATAAAATTGCTTCTTCTCAAGCTTGTTCATACCCTCATCTCATTTCTCAAAGTTTTTCTACTACCCCATAGGATTTCATTAATCGGTCCACACGACAAAAAAAAGGTACACCCTCCTTTTCGCGAGGTTGTACCTTTCGGTATCATTTCCTTTATTTTCCTGTATTATTTCACCATATCAAACGGTTGTCAACGATATTATTATCGCGTTCTTATGCTCTTCATAAGCTATCATGAGCACACATATAATGGACTGATGAAGACATATCACGGGAGGTTTTCTTGGAATGTTATATGTATACGGGCCGATGCTGCCAGTACGTATTTTAGAAGAAATCGTATTCTGGAAAACACAAGAGAAAGAGCATACCGAGGTTATCAAAGCAATCGTACCTAACCTGGAGGAACCCTATGTTAAACTGCTGGATGAATGGGCAGTGGTCTTCGGTGCCACAGAGATGGCCGCTCAGCAGTTATTGAATTCTGCCCTCTCTGCTTCTCCACCAAGTCAGGCTGAACTCACTGCGGAAACAGAAAAGCTGCTGCATATCTCCTGTACCCAATCCCAAGAATTTGTTCGGCAGCTTTTTGCCATTATGGAAAGTAGCGCAGCCGTCAAAGCCGTCCCCCTTGCTACCACTGTGATCCTGCATATTATTCGCGAATCAGAGTATTTCCTTGCCGTACTGCACACTCTGAGCTCGCCCGGACAGCTCACGCAAATTATGAGAGATTATACAGCAGCCGACTATGTCGTAAGAACAGAAGAGGACAATGTCACGCGGAATGAGGGACTTATTCCTTCTACAGATACTATCCTTGATATTCGTGAAATGAGTGCTGTGCCAATTGGCGGACATACGCTGCCTCCATTGCCTTATGCTTATAATGCGCTGGAACCATACATCGATGAGAAAACCATGCGGATTCATCACGATAAACACCATCAAAGTTATGTAGATGGACTAAATAAAGCGGAGAACAAGCTAGCTGAGGCTCGCAAGAAAGGAGATTTCGATCTCGTTAAGCATTGGGAGCGGGAGCTAGCCTTTAATGGGGCAGGCCACTATCTCCATACAATCTTCTGGAACGTAATGTCTCCACAAGGTGGCGGGCGTCCAACTGGAGCCTTACTGGAAGCCATTGAACAAAGCTTTGGCAGCTATGACAACTTCAAGAAACAGTTCACAGAAGCTGCGAATAAGGTTGAAGGTGGCGGCTGGGCTATTCTCGTCTGGAGTCCACGCAGTCATAGACTGGAGATTTTGACTGCGGAGAAACATCAGAACCTGTCACAATGGGACGTGGTTCCGTTACTGGCTCTGGATGTATGGGAGCATGCCTATTACCTTAAACATCAGAATAATCGGGCCGATTATATTGAGGATTGGTGGAAGGTCGTTAACTGGCCTTACGTCTCAGAACGTTATGCTGCTGCCAGTAAACTGGCCTGGAAGCCTTTTTGATATTATTTCAATTCACAGTGAACATCACTCTTATTCCCACACCCTGACCAAAAAGGACCCATCATTCACATTACGTGAACGATGGGTCCTTCCAATTTCGAGGTATGCACCCCGATATTTATTCCTTAATCAAGCTTAGAAACTCCGCACGAGCGGCGGCATCCTCACGGAAGACCCCTCTAGTAGCCATAGTTACCGTTTTGCTGCCTGGCTTCTTCACTCCGCGTGCACACATACACAGATGTTCTCCCTCCACAACAACCATAACACCGTGGGGGCCTAGCACCTCCGTCATAATATCAGCAATTTGCGCCGTAATGCGTTCTTGAACCTGTAGACGCCGGCTTACTGCTTCAACAAGCCGAGCTAATTTGCTGAGTCCAGCAATACGTCCGCTCGGAATGTATCCTATATGCACTTTACCAAAGAAAGGAGCCATGTGGTGTTCACATTGGCTGTAATAGACGATATCCTTAACGATCACTAGCTCTTCATGAGACTCATCAAAAGTAACGCCGAGCGCCTCGCGGGGATCTATCGAATAACCGCCGAATATCTCCTCGTACATCCGCGTAACACGTGCCGGTGTTTCCAGCAGTCCCTCGCGGCCGGTATCTTCACCGATTAATTCTAATATTTTCTCAACGTGATACTCGATTTGCTCACGGTTCTCTGCAACTTTACCGTTCACATATTCCTTGATGTTCCCCATGATGTCTCCCCCTTCCGCACCCGTATACATGTTATCCGGACCCGGTTACTTACTTCTACGTTTATTCCCTTTAGCTGCTCCTGGGCGCGCACCTGGCTGTCCCTGAGTCTTCATCATTTGCTGGGCACGCTGCATTTGCTTCCCGTTCAGGTTATAACCCATTTGCTTTGCAACCTTTTGCAGCATTTCAGGATCATTCTGCATGTTTGTCATTTGTTTGCGCAGATAATATACACCGATGAAAAAACCACCGATGAGACCTACGACCAATGTAATAATAGGTAATGCGATACTCATCTAAAGCCCACCTCTACACTCTATTGTCTGCATCGCCATATGGCACGCGAATCTATCATAGCATTTCGGGAACTGGACAGCAATTGGCAATATGCAACCTGTCTATGAACTTTTTCCTCCATTAATATCGCTGTCCTCCCGTGCCTTCTTCCCAGTAAGGAGCACATCCTGCGCCCGGCTTAGCATTTCCCTCACCGTGCTATCCTCCTCGCGCTCTAAACCCGCTTCTACAGCCGCTAGAGCCTCATCACCGCCAATACGTCCAAGCGCCCAAGCAGCAGTGCCCCGCATCTCTGGCCGCGGCTCTTTCAGAACAATCTCTGATAGCTTTGGCACAGCCCCGGCTTCCTTAAAATTGCCTAGGGCAATGATCGCATTTCGCTGCATCGGCTTTTTGCCTCTCCAGGCTGCTGAGCTATTGCCGAATTTCTCTTTGAACTCACGATTGCTAAGATCAAGGATCGGCAGCAGCAGCGGCTTCACAATTTCAGGATCAGGTTGCATCTGAGGGCGATGATTCCAGTTCTTACCCCTATTCTTGGGACATACAATCTGGCAAGTATCACAGCCGTATAGACGATTGCCGATCTTGGTCATATACTCCTCGCTGAGGAACCCTTTAGTCTGCGTCAAAAAAGAAATACAAGCCTGTGCGTTAAGCTGACCCGGACCCACCAGCGCTCCGGTCGGACAAGCATCAATGCACTTAGTACACTCCCCGCAGCCTTCTTCAACAGGTTCATCCGGAGCAAAAGGAATGTTCGTAACCATTTCCCCAAGATAAATCCATGATCCCCATTTGGGCGAGATGATAGAACAGTTTTTGCCGCTGAAGCCTATTCCCGCTCTTTCCGCTACCGCTCTATCTACTAGAACACCAGTGTCCACCATACTTTCCAGCACAGCCTCCGGTACACGCTCGTGAATAAATTCCTCTAGCTTACTTAAGGCTTCCCTCAGCACATGGTGATAGTCCCTGCCCCAAGATGCCCGGGCGAGGATGCCTCTACGTGCACCCGGCTCAGATTTAGGAGGGTTCTCCATTTTAGAAGGGTAAGCCACTGCAATCGAAATAATAGATAACGGCTTGTCTCCAGAAGACAATGCTGGAACTGTCCTTTTATCCAGATCGGGTTCCTCGAAGCCAGATTCATATCCTTTGTCCCGGTGGTCTTGCAGTATATTTTTTAAATATAAAAAAGGTTCTGCTGTTGTAAATCCGATATCATCAATACCGAGTGATGTCGCAGCCTCCTGAATCTCTGCTTTAAGCTGTGCCCACTTGGAAGGCGGGGGAGCATACGATGACTGAAATGTATTGGTCATTTCCGCCTTCTCCTTTCATATCTTCGCTGACTTTCTTATAATCTATTCAGTTTTGACAGAGGCCACCATATATAATCAGCCCTGCCGACAATCATATCCTGTGAAATAGAGCCGAAGTAACGGCTGTCCTTGCTGGCTGAAGCATGACGGTTATCGCCCATTACAAAATAATTGCCACTTTCCACGGTTAACGCTGCAAAATCCGGATCTTCAATCTCAGTATCGATATAGGGCTCATTCACTATTTTTCCATTCACGTATAACTGATGATTCCGTACCTCTATGATATCTCCAGGTATGCCAATCACTCGCTTCACTAAATACTCCTTATGACTAGGTCCGGTACTTGGATCATGAAGAATGACAACATCACCATGTTTTGGATTTACGAAGAGCAATGAAATTTTATTAATGAAGAGCCTCTCACCCTCCCAGAGCGTTGGCTGCATAGACTGACCTTTAACCGTTGATATATTGAACACAAAAACATTAAGAACAGACATCACAGCAAAAACAATCACAGCTGTAAGCAGCCAATCCTTCATTTCCGAGACCAAACGACCGCCCAGGGTAGTCTTGGATCTGGAGGATCTATGTCTTTGTTTCCTATTTCTCGTGTAATCTACTTGGGGCTCCTGATTCAATATGTCACCTCTGTTCTCAATAATTGAAGTCTATACTTGCAGATATTATAACAATAAAAAAGCATATCTCCCAGCCATTAGCAATGGACTTCTGGAAAATACGCTCGAGTATGAATGAAACAGACTATATCGTCAGCTATAGTTCTTTTTTCTAGAAAATGTTTCCGCTTTCGCAGCTGAGTGATCAAAATTACCCAACAATGCTCAGCTTCCGGACAGATTTAAAGATTTGATTCTCGCTATATCCCATAGCTTCATACAATGGCAAAGCAAAAGAATTATGCTCATCGACGGCTACATAGATACCACTGACTTTACGAGCTTGAAACCTGGATTCCATAGCTGATACCAGACTTCTACCGACTCCTCTGCGGCGATAATCAGGATGTACAGCAATCCGGAAATAACAACCGTGGTTTTTCTCAATTGTACCAATCAGTGCTCCAACAATTTCTTCTTCATCTTCCGCAACTACAATGAGATCTGAATCCCAAGAAAGCTGCCTGGAGAAAGGCTCGATAGTGTTCTCGAAACACTCTTCCGATAATGCGGTTTGCAGCAAATCAGTCACAGGGCTAACGTCGCTTAATTGAAAGGAACGAACGTGCATTCTTTAAAATCTCCCTTGTCTATGGCTTATGAATTTAACAAAAAGAAGGGGTTCCCTTAACATAGAGAAAATAAAAAAAAGCATCAAATATCGAGGAATACCTGCTTTTAAATCTATTAAAGCACACTTTTCTTGTGATATCATCATTTTTCTTTTGAAAGCGCTTAATATCAAACGTTTACATTTCGGATGGGGTTCATTTCTTCATTAAAAGGGTATTAATAAGGATATATGTCTATAGGTTAGGGACTATTTATTTTAACATTCTAAATACAATTGTAAAACCCTTTCCCTCTCCAATTATACTTTATAAACATTTATGTTTGTTTAGTGTTGCATTATTGGTCTAGATACGGTTTAATTAAAGTATCCTATTGGGCGAAACCCTATAGTACATATTTACAATAAAGGATTTTGACGTTAGTTCGCCAGAATTCTTTATCTATAACAAAATTCTAATATAACTCAGGAGGGATTTTTCCATGGCATTTCAATTACCGGCACTTCCTTATCCGAACAACGCACTCGAACCACACATCGACGCATTGACGATGGAAATTCACCATGACAGACACCATAACACATATGTAACTAATCTGAATGCAGCTTTGGAAAAAGCACCTGAATTGCAAAGCAAAAGCATTGAAGAGCTTCTTACAGATCTGAACGCTGTACCTGAAGCTATCCGTACTGCTGTTCGCAACAATGGTGGCGGACACGCTAACCACACTTTGTTCTGGGAAGTTATCGGACCAAACGGCGGCGGCGCACCAACTGGCGCATTGGCTGAAGCTATCGATAAAGAACTGGGCGGATTCGAAAAATTCAAAGAAGATTTCGCAGCAGCAGCAACTACTCGTTTCGGCAGCGGCTGGGCTTGGCTAGTTGTTAAAGATGGCAAACTGGCAGTAACAAGCACACCTAACCAAGACAACCCAATCAGCGAAGGCGCTACTCCAATCCTCGGACTGGATGTATGGGAGCACGCTTACTACCTGAACTACCAAAACAAACGCCCTGATTACATCAAAGCGTTCTGGAACGTAGTAAACTGGGAAGAAGTTGGCAAACGTTACGAAAGCGCAAAATAAGAAATTCCATTTGGCTTATGCCATTTAACTAAAAAAGAAGGTATCTCAGAGCCGAATAGGCTAAGGGATACCTTCTTTGTTTAGGTTGGAGATATAGAGAGATAAAGATAAAGACAGAGATTGACTGATTGATTGGTTGAGATCCTCCCAGACACCGCATTTCACGCCGCTTGCGTCGCTTAAATGGATGCGCTGGATCGGTATAGATCAGAATAGATCGGTATAGATGAGAATAAATCGGAAGAGATCGCAATAAATCGCAATAAATCTATACTCGGCTTACGAGAATCTGCGTTTGGAGTCGCTGAGCAATAGATTAGGGAATAACTCCCTAAAATTCTGCGATATACTCCATAAACACGAGTAATTAGGGAAATACTCCCTAAAAATTATCCGTTTTGGGCATAAAACCGATATTTTCCTAATTATTAAGGAGGTTTTCCCTAAAATGATCAATTACAAGCCAAATCGACCTATTTTTAGGGAAGAATTCCCCAATTAAATCTTTACCACTCTCGTAGCCATAGAACACCAGAAGAATTTAGTTGGAACAAGACTGAACTAATCTGAACCAAATAAACAAATATTTGCTACGAACAGACTGAAGCATACGACCCTACTTAGGCGCATACGACCCTACTTAGGTGCATACGACCCTACTTAGGTGCATACGATCCTACTTAGGTGCATACGACCCTACTTAGGTGCATATGACCATACTTAGGTGCATACTACTCTACTTAGGCGCATATGACCATACTTAGGTGCATTTGACCATACTTAGGTGCATACGACCCTACTTAGGTGCATACATCAAACTCAGGTTTTGTACATTTAGCACTTTAGCAACACAACACAGCGAATCCCCTACTGCTCTAGCTTCGCCCGCTCTTCCTGCTCATCAAAATAAAGGTTCAATAGCTTCAGAAAAACGTTAGGGAACGCATAGTTAGCCATGTCTTCGCGGCTGATCCAGCGCACAGCTCCGCCGTCCTCTGGACTAGCGGTCCCGTCCTCAAATCTCTCGATAGGCATGCTGCTGTCGATTCCTGAGAACAAGTCCGCATCCGCGTTGTACACCGCCCGTCCTTCTGCCGCTATCGGCAGCGGAAGGGCGTCCTCTTCGCTGCAGCGGTACACCTGCAGCGTCCACACGATATGGCTGAAGATATGCTCAGCAGCCATCCAGTGCTTCTCAGGCCGGGCAGAGATCCCAGCCTCCCGCAGTGACCGGCGCAGCCGGTCCAGCGCCGCGACTTCCGGCAGCCGCGCGCCTTTGGCGCCGCCTTCCACAGGCGGCGCCGGCCAGTGCGGCAGCTCCCACATGCGGGCTAACAGCCCGCTTTGTGGCCGCTGCCGGATGAGCACTTGGCCCGCGTGGGCACCGCGGCCCTCGATTAAGGCCGCCAGCCGCTCCTCAGGGCGCGGCGGCTTGGCCTTGGTCTTGACGGGCAGCGAGGTCTCGCAGCCCGCCAGGCGCGCGGCGCAATGCTCCATCACCGGGCAGGTTAAACAGCGCGGTGATTTAGGAGTGCATACGAGCGCCCCAAGCTCCATCAGCGCCTGATTAAAAGATGCCGCTTCCCCCTCCGGGATCAGTTCAGCTGCCAGGCGCTCCATTTTTACGCGGGTGGGTCCCTTGGCGATATCATCCTCTATCAGGAAGTATCGGGACAACACCCGCATCACATTGCCGTCGACCGCTGGCTCCGGCCGATTGAACGCAATGCTAAGGATAGCCCCTGCCGTATAAGGTCCCACTCCCTTTAAACTGAACACAGCCTCGCGATCATTCGGCACCTGCCCGCCATACAGCTCTTTGACCTGTTTGGCCGCATGCTGTATATTGCGAGCACGAGAATAATAACCTAAGCCTTCCCAGCACTTAAGCACGTCCTCTTCTGGTGCATCGGCGAGCGACTCCACGGTAGGAAACCTTTCGATAAACCGATTGAAATACGGGATTACCGTATCCACCCTTGTCTGCTGCAGCATTATTTCAGAAATCCAAATATAATAAGGATTGCGGTGCCGACGCCAAGGCAAATCCCGTTTCTGCCCTTGATACCACTCCAGCAAATGATAGCTGAAATATTGCTTAGCCTCCCGCAGCTCCTGTCCGTCTTGAACTTGTAGATCTTGTTGTGTCATTATAACGCTCCTTGCCCTTCTATAATCAGGGTTCAATTTATGAACCTGGCCCTTCCACGACAGCAAAAGCCGAAGCCAAATCACGGCCATGTGTTATCGTAAGATGAATGGTGTACCTCTGTCCATTTGGCAGATCTAGTCTGCTCCAAGCTTCACACGATAAAGTTACCTCTGGTTTTCCTTTAGCATCAGGCAATATCTCAATATCCTGAAACCCAACTACATTGCCGATGCCACAGCCTAAAGCCTTCACAACTGCTTCCTTGGCAGCAAAACGTCCGGCTACGAACTCAGCCAACCTCCCGCTTCGCTCTTCAGCAAGTTGATATTCTTGCTCTGTTAAGACCCGCTGGTTAAATTTCTTACCCAGTCCTCTATTTATTACCTCTGAGATTCGTTCAATTTCTAACACATCATGTCCGATTCCGTAAATCAACACTTCACGCTCCTTATGGACGTGTATCCCATTTTGCTTCAATAATGGTATGATCAATCATATGAAGTATTATTAAAAGTAATAGTCCTGCAAGATTCTTTCTGCTATCTTAAAAGAAAATGCGCTCTAAGTCTAATAAGACTATCCAGCGACTTCACGATAGACTAGCTGATTTACTTCATTTTTATATATGGAGAGGGGATTACCCTATGAATCATCGTAATTTTGAAATACCTGCCGGAGACGGAGCTGTTCTCCGCTGCTCACAATTCCCAGCCCAAGGCAAAGCCAAAAGCGTTATAGTTATAGCCCATGGCTACAAAGGTTTTAAAGATTGGGGAATGTTTCCTTACATAGCCACAACTCTCAGCCAAGAGCATGAAGTAATTACTTTTAACTTCTCTCATGCTGGCATCGGGGAAGATCTGCTGCATTTCACTGAACTTGAGAAGTTCGCCCGCAACACCTATCGCCGCAGCTTGAAGGACATGGAAATCCTGTTGTCCTATCTTAGTCAACACCCGAAATTCGGCAGCCTGCCGTTATTCCTTCTCGGCCACAGTCTCGGAGGGGGAATTTGTTTGGTCTACACGCTTGATCATCCCAATGAGATCAGCGGAGTAATCTCCTGGAACGGGGTTACGAAACTCGATTTGCTGACGGAAGAACAAAAGCAGCAGATGAAGGAAACAGGAAGAACCTATGTCCTTAATGGACGTACTGGCCAACAAATGCCGCTGGATGCTGTAATTTTAGAAGATATGGAGAACAACAAAGAACGCTATAACATCCTTGAACGCATACAGAAAGCGTCCTTCCCAGTTGTCCTTATTCAAGGCAGTCAAGATGGAGTACATCTCCGCCAAGGATCTGAGCATCTCATCAAACTTCGGCCAGATATTAGCTGGGTGCAGGTTCCTGAGGGTAATCATACGTTCAACACTGTGCATCCTTTTGCTGGCACGACTCCGCAATTAGAGTTCGCGATTGCTGCGACAACTAATTTTATCGATCAGACACTTACGCTTACAGAATAATTATTCTTCTTAGTCTATCCAGCTATCCAACTCACAAAAACCGCCACGAGCTCTGCTGCTACGCAGACCCGTGGCGATTTCTAGTTCAACCTATTCTAAATCCCCGGAATAACATTACGCTTATGTGCCGTTCTCCGGTAATAATTCTCAAGCTTCTCAGCTACTTCAGGGTTAACCTGTTTACCTTCCAGATAGTCGCTGTTATCGTCATAAGTAATGCCCAGCTCGGTTTCATCCGTCTGACCCGGCCATAAGCCCGCCGTAGGTGCTTTTGTGACAATATCCGCAGGCACACCGATATGTGCAGCCAATTGACGTACCTGACGTTTATTAAGTGTGGATAGTGGTGTAATATCTACAGCGCCATCGCCCCACTTCGTGTAGAAGCCGGTAATCGCTTCAGAAGCATGATCCGTTCCTACTACAATTAGATTGTTCTCAAAAGCGAGTGCATATTGCATAACCATACGTGTTCTGGCTTTAACATTTCCTTTGCCTTGATGCGTCATATGGCGGTGTTGGCCTATTGATTTCAGACCATGCTCAACTTCAAGGGCAATTTCATTTACCGCTTCCTCAATGTTGGTCTCCACAGTATGAGTCAGATTAAAAGCTTTGGCAACATCGTAGCTGTGCTGAATATCTTCCTGAACCCCATAAGGCTGGAATACGCCAAGCGTCATATACTCTGTGCCTTTTTCTGCCGACAGCTCGTCCGTAGCCTGTTTACAAAGACCCGCGGCTACCGCACTGTCCACTCCACCACTAATGGCGATCAATAATCCTTTAGCCCCTGCGTTCAGCACGTACGACTTTAAGAAATCAACCCGTTTTCGTGCCTCAACCTCTACATCAATCGTTGGCTTCACGCCAAGATCAGCAATAATTTCTTTCTGTAAACTCACCAAACACACCTCGTTCCATCAGAAATGGTTCCATATCCATCAAAATATCCACCCAAACGAAGCTCATGCTTCTAAGCATATTCTATCCCATTATTGCTCTTATATTTTGAAAAATCCCGCATGCAGCCGATTTGCCGGCTGATGCGAGATTATATGGAATAACTGTTTTTACTGGCACAAACGATTGAAGACTTCTTTCAATTCAGCAGCAATTTCAGCAGCCGAACGATCTTCTACACCATGACGTTCAATAAAGTGAACGAGTTCTCCATCCTTCATCAGTGCGATGGAAGGTGAGGATGGCGGATAAGGAGCAAAATATTCACGTGCTTTAGCAGTAGCTTCTTTCTCTTGACCTGCAAACACTGTGAACAAGTGATCCGGAGTGATTTCATTTTGCAAAGCCTGAGCTACACCTGGACGACATTGTCCAGCAGCACAACCACAGACCGAATTTACGACTACAAGCGATGTTCCTTTTGCGGTTGGAAGAGTTGCTTCCACCTCTTCTGGAGTCATAAGCTCCTGAAACCCGATACTTGTCAGGTCATCACGCATAGGCTGAATTGAATCTCTCATATATTGATTAAAAGACATGGACATTTCTCTGCACTCTCCTTCACTTTTCAACTGTTTGTCAGATAATATTACAGCAGTACTTACTAACTTTATTATACATTCATACTCTGTGAAAGCAAGAGATGCTGTAGAGGGTGATTCAATCTAAGAGCGAACCCCGCTGGGTTCCTCCTTATCCAATGGGAAGGAGATCGTAAAAACCGTGCCCTCTCCTTCTACAGACTCTACATTTATTTTACCGTTATGCCGCTCCACAATACTAAGACACAAGGATAAGCCTAGACCTGTTCCCTGAATTTTCGTCGTAAAAAAGGGTAAAAACAGCTTCTCGCGTTGACTTTCTGACATACCAACACCGCTATCGGTGACAATCAACTCCACTTTATCATGAGTACTGCGTGTCTCCAGCGTCAGCACCCCCTTGGGTCCCATAGCCTCCATACCATTACGTCCTAAATTGAGAATAAGCTGCTTGATTTCCCGGACATTTAGCTCCAATTCATGCAGTGATGGGCTCAGCTTCAGTTCCACACTTTGACCGCGAAGATTAGCATCAGCCCACAGCAATGGACTAACTTCTTCTATAATATGGTGCAGCAGCACCTTCTCTTTATCAGAAACCCGGCTCTGTGCCAAGGATAAAAAATCATTAATAATACTATTAGCGCGGTCCAGCTCTTCCATCACAATCTGATAATAAGAATCCAATTCTTGAGCACTCTTTTCTCTCATCAGCTGCAAAAAACCCCGAACTACCGCCATAGGATTACGAATCTCATGGGTAATTCCAGCAGCCATCTGCCCGACCAAGCTCAAACGTTCCACATGATCCAGCTCTACACGTAGTTTTTCCTCATTGGTCATATCCTGCACAATAATTACAGCACCACTTGTTACCCCTGAGCTCTTATGCATTAACGGCGCTGAATAAATCTGATAGATGCGCGACTCATGAATCATTTTTTCACTGGAACGCCGTTTAGAGCGGATATTATCACTTACCCGCATATAGGCCTGTGTATCCACTGAGCTGTGAAAAAACTTTTTTACCGGTTCGTCAATAATATCCTCTTTTCGCAAATTGGGATAATGAGTCCTCATCATTCCTAACATACAATCATTAAGATCAGTTACAACTCCGTGTTCATCCAGAGACATAATACTCAGAGGGACTACATTGGTAATCTGCTGCAGCTTCTCGGACTCCCACTGGAAACTTTCACTGATACTCTCCATTTGTACTTTATCCCGCAATCTACTTCTAACCATCTCAACAAAATATACAAAAACACCACCTAAAGCGATGGTGAAAAACAGATATACCGTAATCAGAAATGCTTGCACGGAATTTGATTCATATATATTTTCCCCGCCTATAATCGGGACTAACGCAATAAATAGCATGCTTGGACAAAGAATCATCCATAACATACCGATCTTCTCAACTACTGTACCTTTCTTAAAAGGTTTGGCCAGTCCAAACAGTAGCGGATATAATAACACCCCTGAATTCAATATCACGTTACTGATTCCTGTAGGCTCCGCAATGATTACATTGCAGATAAGCAAAAAAATGGACAGTAAAATGCCCGAACGGGTAGTTCCATATAAAATACCAATATACGCAGGGATTAATCCTAAATTCAAATAGGCTACACCAAACAGAGTTGTCGAAAGAAGAGAGCACAGGATAAGACTAAACGTACACGCCAAAATTAAAAAGGTCTGATCATTTGGGAGCTTCCCCTTTTTCCGAGTCACAAATCTACGGTCCACCCACCATTGAAAAAGAAAAAGAAAGGAGCATGCTGCCGATATTTGCAATAAGATATCCTTAACCGCACCAATAATTACAATCACACCCCAAAATGGACAAATTACCCTACATGCTTAGATTAAAGCACAGGATTACTCTCCTGACAACGATAATCACCTAATGATTGGACAAGACTGGTTACATGTGAATCAGAATGGTATGATTCCGTTAGGAATACCCGCGGAAATCGCTTCCGTGTCTTAACATGTAAAGGAGTAAAATTTCATGAGCAATTACGATGTGATCGTCATTGGAGGCGGCCCTTCGGGTCTAATGGCAAGCGTGGCCGCTGCAGAACACGGGGCATCCGTTCTGCTAATCGACAAGGGAGCAAAACTAGGCCGAAAGCTCGGAATATCTGGTGGCGGACGCTGCAATGTTACCAACGTCAAGGAAAGAGACGAGCTAATCGCCCATATTCCAGGAAACGGGCGTTTTTTGTATAGTGCCTTCGACCATTTTAATAACCAGGATATCATCGCCTTTTTTGAAGGTTTAGGCATTGCATTAAAAGAAGAAGATAACGGGCGGATGTTTCCCGTTTCCGATAAGGCCTCTAGTGTCGTATCTGCCTTAATCAGCAAAGTACGGAGTCTAGGCGTGCAGATTATGACCGACAGTCCCGTCTCAAGAATAATCTATGACGAAGGGGCTGTTAAGGGAGTCCAGCTGAACTCAGGCAAGACGATCGCCTGCACTGCTGTTATCATCGCCACCGGAGGCAAGTCTGTACCACAGACCGGCTCCACTGGAGATGGCTACCCTTGGGCAGAAGCCGCAGGGCACACGATCACCGAGCTGTTTCCGACAGAGGTGCCGATTCTTTCACGGGAAGAATGGATTAAGTCCGGCGAGCTGCAAGGCCTGTCGCTACGTGATGTAGCCCTCACTGTGTGGAATCCTAAAGGGAAGAAGGTCATCTCTCATCGAGGAGATATGATATTCACCCATTTTGGATTATCAGGGCCCATTGCACTGCGGTGCAGCCAATTTCTGAGACAAGTCCAACGTAAATCCGGCACAGATACGGTGGAGATGTCCATTGATCTCTTCCCTGATCTGAACACACAGGAAGTAGAATCTATGTTGCAGGATAAGCTGGATCAGGAACCTAAGAAAGCGATCCGCAATTCGCTGAAAGGACTGTTGCCAGAACGTCTCATCCCCCTCTTGCTGACTAAAGCTGACTTAGATGGGGATACAACTGGCCATCACGTCTCCAAGAATGGGTTGCTTCTATTAGCTGGGATTTTGAAACGCATGCCGGTTTATGTGCATGGCACCCGTTCCCTATCCGAGGCCTTTGTTACCGGGGGCGGGGTAAACCTGAAGGAGATCGATCCCAAAAGAATGGAATCGAAGCTTATGCCGGGGTTATTCTTCTGCGGCGAGGTACTCGATATCCATGGCTATACAGGAGGCTACAATATAACAGCGGCCTTCTCAACAGGATATACAGCAGGCAAGCACGCTGCTGACATTCGACTGGGATAATCTCTAATGCAACGTGAATATCCTCCAAGCAGCTTACTACTTTGAAAATGGCGGTCTGCGCGATTCTCTCATTAATTGGAGAATCGCTCCTCTGTTTTGGGTTCCTCAGCTGCTATGTGGAGCGTCTGACCTAATCAGCTACTGCGGCTTCGGACCCAGATGACTTTATTGGCGAATTTATCACCTTATGGGCAGGGTTTCGGACTCCAACGACGCTATTCATTATAACGAGGCTCATATATGGTGTTTTTCATGGCAATAGCAACTATGGAGTCCGTTAGCATCCCAAAAGTGGAAAAATAGTATGTTTAGGGGCAGCTGTGTCCGATAGGCTAGCTAGGTACCTCGTACATACGTGCGTGCAATAGATCGAATCAAGACAAAAAAAGAAGAGTGCCCCAGCAGCCTTTTCACGGCTTATAGGGCACTCTTCCGTTCTATTTATATCTTTATTTCGCTAAGCGAAATGTTCCAAATATTCTAGAGCTAAACAGTGCAACGATATAACCTAGCGGGATGAACAGGATAATCCCAAACCATCCATATAAGGAAATACAGATCAGCGCAGAACAAATGATTGAAAAAGGAAGCAGTAAGATAGGGACCGCACGCAGCCCCGCTTCGGCTTTTTGTTCCTTCGTAAACGGCAGAATTCCGATGTAATCATCTCCCACGAATAACGACCAGAACGACAACAGCCAATTGGTCATGAGAGAAACTAAAACTATAAAGCCCAGCCATTTGAACCCTGATGGAATGATAAATATCGCTAAAAGGGACACAGCAGTAAACGATAAGTAGAGCTTTAAATGAGCCGGATTCCGTACAAGTGCCTTAATCGCTGCCGCAGAGAAACGGCTCTCGGCAGTTTTTGATTTTAGCAAAGGCTGTGATTTCCGGAAAATCCACGGCTTATGGCGGGTCGGACGTGGCTTATCCAGTACGCCGCGGAGTAATAGGGCCGCTATTTTCATCCGCTGCTTATAATCTTCACGCACATCGTTCATGAACGTCCCACGCATCACTATACGCCGCTGAAGAGCGATTACCGCTACGACTGCAAAGAGTGCTGCAATCAGCAGCATAAAAACTGGACTGTTGTTCCAAAACGTAGCTGCACGGAAATAAATCCCACAAGGAACGGAGATGGCCAGAATCAGCCACAGCCAGCGCCGCCAGCCTTGCTTTTGTACTTTTACAATATGCCCAAGTAATTTAACGCACCAGCTACATGCCAGAGTCAGAGCGAACAGCGCCCATACCTCGGATGACAGCATTCCATATCCCCGAACCAGAAAAGGTAATAACAGCACAAAAGCTACACAGAACTTCAACGATGTTACGATCAGGCTATACAGCAACCCGCGAAACATAATCGTATTTATCCATCGCTGTCGTTGTCTTAGAAATAATAGATCGCCTTCCTGCAATAATAGCACCAGTCCCCCTCTACAGAGCAGGAGCACTAATAATGAAGGAATGAGCATAAACGGCAAATCTCCACTCCAAGCTGGCAATGCCTCGTTCCAGAACCCGTAATATAACCGTCCTCCCAGAAATCCCCCGGGAATCAGTATATATAACAGCACAGTCCAATCGGCAGCCGTACGAATAATAGCAGATTGCTCACGCCAATGAGAAAATAATCGCCGCCAGAATAGCTTTTTGGAGGTAGGAAAAGCAAACCCTCGCTGCTTCTGCTTACTCATGTCAGTTCGTCGAAGCAATCAAACAACGACGCCTCCGGCAGCCCAGCATAATCACGTATATCTTCGAGCGTTCCTGCAGCGGCAACCCTGCCACCCGAGATCAGCACAAAATCATCGCAAATTTTCTCAGCAGTATCCAATACATGCGTAGACATTAATACACCAGCTCCGCGCTGCCGCTCCGCTTCCAGCAGCCGCAGGAAATCTTTAGTGGCCCGAGGATCCAAGCCGATAAAAGGCTCGTCCACAATATAAACATCCGGCTGCACCAAAAAGCCAAGCATCAGCATCATTTTCTGTTTCATACCCTTAGAGAAACCAGCTGGAAGATCATCACGGACATGATTCATGCCGAACTGCTTCAGTAACCTCTCCGCCGTTTCTTGAAACTGCTCATATTTTAGTCCATAAGCAGCAGCAGCCAAATCTAAGTGCTCCCATAAGGTCAGGTCCTCATAAAACACCGGTTGCTCCGGTACATAAGCATAGGATTTATTAACTCCATTAAAGGAGACCTTAGCTTTGGTATTCTTAAGCAAACCGAGCAGTGTTTTGATTGTAGTACTTTTTCCTGCACCGTTTGGTCCGATCAGTCCGAGCAGCTGTCCACGCCGCACCTGAAATGAAATATCGAATATGCACGGGGCACCTGCTTCATAGCCTGCTTCATCGATCTCAACATCGAGTACAATCTCTTCGTCGCTCTCGGTATCCCCTGTTATTTCTACATTCTCCATATTCGCCAACTCCTAAATATTTCTAATGAATATTATTATCAAAATTCCAATCCAGAAAGATAGCTTCTCTAATCGTACTATATATACTTTCTCCAAGGAAGCAAACTGATTTTTTCACAGCTCAGAGAACTACTCTCCTATTTAAAAAAGAAACCTCCCTTTAAAGAGAGGTCTGTCCGAGAAGCTCTAGGTTATTTGTTGCTGAAATTTCTTCTTCACGTTTAATTGCCGCTTCATCTCTACGCTCGATTTTACCCCGCAGCATTAACAGTAACACTCCGAGCAGGGCTGTAAGCAAACCAGAGAGAATGAAAGCCGGGACAGGTCCTGACGCTGTAACTAAAGCCCCACCGGCTACAGGTCCCAAGATAACAGCCGCACTTGTTAGACTGCCTATAGTCCCAAATACACGGCCCGTGTATTCCGCAGGGGTCCGCTGTTGCAGCATTGAATTGAAGGGAATGAACGCAAGGCCTGCCCCCACACCAGCAAACATAAAAGAACCAAACAAAGCGATGTTCATCCATAATCCAGCCTGACCGTGGGCAGTTACAATTCCTGCACTTGAGAAAACAACCCCCATAATTACAGCTCCCAATCCCATGAAGACGAGCGTATGTTTACCACTGCCTATACGGCTTACAAGCAGGGCTGACAGTAAGGTGCCAAGACCACTGGCTGCCACACACCAACCCAGCAGATCACCGTTCACACCCGGAATTTCCCGGAATAACGTTACAATCTGCGAATCACCAATTTGCAGCATTAGCAGCACTAACACCAGCATAGCAATCCCGCAAAGTACTACAGGCATTCCCACGATCACCTGCAGACCCGCCGACATTTCTTGGCGAAAAGACTTCCGAGCACCATTCTCCCCTGTGTTATCCTCTGCTGCATCTTTCTTCAGTGCAGCCGCACGCGGCAGTCCTATTAAGATGACCGCCGATAAAATGAAGGTAGCCGAGTCAATCACATAACAAACGGCAATACCAAATGCGGCAACCAGCAGTCCACCTAGAGCAGGACCTACAATTTTGGTTATTTGTTCGATAGATGAGCTAAGCGCCATGGCTTTATCCATCTGGGCCGCAGGGACAAGCTCCTTGAGCTTTCCGCTTTTGGCTGGTGAAAAGAGTACATCCATGATCCCTTTAGCCACCAGCAGGACATATACCTGCCAGAGAGAACCTGCAAATACCAAACAAACAACGATTCCGGCACGAGCTAGATCCGAACCAATCATCAGCGCCTTGCGGTTAAAACGATCACTTAAATAACCTGCGAACGGTCCTCCTAAGAGCAACGGCACAGCCATACATAAAGATATAGCCGTAATTTCCCACGGTGTCGCATTCCATTTAAAACCTACCATTGTCAGTAGCGCTAGGATATGCAACCAGTCTCCCACATTCGATACAAGCTGTGCGGCAATAAGCAGCATAAAGGGCTTATTCGCCGTTAGCTTTCCTTCTTTTGAATCATGAGCCAGTTGTTCCTCCATCTTACTTCACTCCCCGTTACTATTTCTCGATGAAGTAATAGTAAAATATTGGAGAACATCAATCATCCGTCTGGAGGCGTAAATAGCGCTTGAACCTAAGACTGAAATTCTTATCCTTTCAAAGACTGAAATCAAAAAAACCTTTGTTTTTATCGTATTCAAAAAATTGTTTGATTTTTAATAATTAAAAGTGTGCTCATTGTGACAAATCACATGTTCTTCATTCGCTCTTTCACGTATTCTAAGGTTATCTCAAGGTTCGTTGCACAGGTAACCCGTGCACTAATGACTATTGATTGCAAACTGTGCGATGAGTTCACACATGATTAACGATAGAGGGTGGAGAAGCATGATACAATCTTACGAACGTGATACGCAATTAACACTACATTTGTACCGGGTATTTGCCAAGTCTTTTAAGAGCATTAATGAACATGCTGTTACCGGCAGCAAAATTGAAGGTTTTAATCCGACTGCCTTTGCCGTTATGGAAGTGTTGTATTATAAGGGACCACAACCCATTCAACAAATTGGCGCCAAGCTGCTGCTGCAAAGCGGCAACGTTACTTACGTAATCGATAAGCTTGAGGAACGCGGCTATTTGCAGCGTAAGCCTTGTCCGAGCGACCGCCGTGTGATTTTTGCGGAGCTGACTACGGAAGGTGAACGTCTCATGAATGAGATGTATCCGAAATATTCAGAACGCCTGCATCTTGCTTTCAGCGGTCTGAATGATGATGAGAAGGAACAAATGATTGTTCTGCTCAAAAAGATGGGTCTACAAGCTGAGAAGCTATCCCCTCTTCCTCGTAAGTAAGAGTCGCTTATTTATGTGTTTTAGACAAGCTGTTATTGATTTCTGTTAATGGTAAAAAGAAAACCAATAGGCGATTCTCCGATTTATTTGAGAATCGCCTATTGGTTTTCTTTGTTCTGCGGCAGTTTACTTGAGCAGATGATATAAGTCCTTATGACCCCTCTGAGCAAAATTTGAGTGCCTTTTTACAGCCTCCGTTAGCCGAACATTAGTTGGGAACTGATCAGTTAGGGCAGTAAGTCGATGCCGAAGACGGACTTTGAGGTCCGCTTTTGGCAAACCTCGGATCATCATCATCCTTATTCGGCAGGACTTGCGTGCACGCTTCCGACTGGATTTGGCGTAGCACACTTCCGATTGGACTTGGCGTGCACGCTTCCGATTGGACTTGGCGAACACACTTCCGATTGGACTTGGCGTGCACGCTTCCGATTGGACTTGTCGTGCACGCTTCCGATTGGACTTGGCGAACACACTTCCGATTGGACTTGGCGTGCACGCTTCCGATTGGACTTGGCGAACACACTTCCGATTGGACTTGGCGTGCACGCTTCCGATTGGACTTGGCGTGCACGCTTCCGATTGGACGTCCCTTCTAGCTGACCGTAACTATCACTCTCAGTAAAACCCACTTTTGATATAACCCGCTATATTTTCAGCGCCCGATCTTGATGAACCTGAGCAGTAACTTAGGGAATAACTGCATTCTGTACAGCTATTTCGTATGCAAATCGGATTATTCTAACTTTAAGTGTATTCTGTACAATTAAAAACCAGAAAAAGTACCCCTAGGCGAGTAAATCAAGAAAATAGGTGTACTAAATACAGTTATATCCATTGAAGAGTTAACGGCAGGATTATAGTTGTACAAAATACAACTAAATTTGCCTAACGATTGCTTCCACTGCTTCCATCGACGCTCTACTCTAGAGGTTACATCAATCTGGCGTGCCACCCATCCGTTATTCCATGTGTCATTCCATGTATCACTCCGTGCGTCACTCTGTGCGTCATTCCATGTATCACTCCGTGCGTCACTCTGTGCGTCATTCCGTGCGTCATTCCGTGCGTCATTCCGTGCGTCACTCCATGCGTCTTTCCGTGCGTCTTTCCGTACGCCACTCCGTCCGTTAGTCCGTACGCCACTCCGTCCGTTAGTCCATGCATCACTCCGTGCGTCACTCCGTACGCCACTCCAGGAAGTCAATTCGTATGGATCAAGCACATTTAAACGCTATCTACCTAATAAGTTATGCCTTTTTCAAGGACGATGAAGCATCCTCTACTGAAGGCACACCCTTGCGCAAACCCCAGGAAATTATCAGCGACAAAACAGCGAAAACTGCCATTACGATAAATAATGAATGAAGACCACCTTCAAGGGCATCACGCAGACTGTTTGATACTTCCCCAGACAGGTTGGTTCCTGCATGTGATCCAAGCAGCTTATTAATATCATCTCCTGAGATGTTCGAATCTGGTTTTTTTCTTAACAGCTTATCAATATTCAAGTTCAGCCAGGAACCAAAAATAGCCACCCCAACAGTCTGTCCTAAAGAACGCGTGAACGCATTAAGCGCTGTAGATGCTCCCCGTTGCTCATACGCAACAGAGGACTGCGCGATAATCGTAAAGACTGTAGAAGAATACCCAAAGCCAACTCCACAGACCAGCATCAAGCATAAGAGCAGCAGCTGTGAAGACTCCCCTGTTAAGAAAGCCAGACCAATAGCCCCGGCAGCGATCATAATCAACCCAAGCATTGCGGTTCGACGCGAACCTGCTTTTAGAATCATCCGCCCTCCGGCGATCGAACCAAACATCCAGCCTACCGACATCGGCGCCAGTAGCAAACCTGAGATGGCGGCGCTTTTTCCGGATACACCCTGCACCCATAATGGCACATACGTAGAAAGCCCAATAATTAATGTGCTTACCAGCAGGTTAGCGCCTGTAGATACTGCGATATTGCGGTTCGAGAATAGACCCAGCGGCAACATAGGTTCAGGAGCACGACGCTCCACAAAGAAAAATAAGACTAGCAGGATAACAGCCACACTTAGAGTTGCAATTAGCAGTGGGGATGTCCACTCCAGATTCTGTCCTCCTGTGGAGAGACCGAAGAGTAATGCGCCCATACCAGCAGCGAATAGCAGCACCCCTGCCACATCAATTTGTGCTTTCCGACGTACCTTCTCTTCCTTCAAATAACGGGCAATAAATACCATTGCTAGTAAACCAAATGGCAGATTAAAGACAAATACCCAGCGCCAGCTTAGGTAATCTACAACATATCCTCCAAGAAGAGGGCCTACCAAAGAGGAAATCCCCCATACAGAGCTAAGTAATCCTTGTGTCTTCGCTCTCTCTTCAATACTGTAAATATCCCCGATAATGGTAAAGGTCATTGGAATGAGCGCACCCGCGCCAATCCCCTGTATTGCCCGGAACAGGATCAATTGCTCCATACTTTGCGAAATACCGCATAATAATGAGCCTAATAAAAAAACAGCTGCCCCCCACATGAACACCGGCTTGCGTCCAAAGAGGTCACTGATTTTGCCGAAAATAGGAGTAGTAATAGCCATTGCCAGCAAATAAGAAGTGAAAATCCAGCTAAGCCACTGCATTCCCTGAAATTCACCTACGATAGCTGGACCCGCTGGTCCTGTTACCGTTCCTTCAATCGCAGCCAAAAAGGTAGCTAGCAGCACCCCTATCAGTATTAATTTACGTTCTAAATCCCCTGTTGACTTCAATGTTCCAAACCCTCTCTTTATGTAATAAAATCATTGCCATTCCCCACGCAAAAGCGCATGCAGAGTCACATCCTGAAAGCCGGAAGGTGTCTGACGATATTGACGCAGTATACCTTCCTTCTGAAAGCCGAGCGTTTGAACCAGCCTCTCCGCACGATTATTATCAGGATGACACAGCGCTTCTATCCGATTCAGCCCCATCCTATTGAAGCCGAAGTTGAGCACTAAACCAAGCGCTTCTTTCATATATCCAAGCCCCCATAAGGCAGGCGCCAGATCGCAGCCAATTTCCCCGCGGTAAGCTCCCTGTAACTGCCAATAGTTATACCCGCAGCTCCCTATAACTTCACCTCCGGGTCCTACAATACTCCAGCGTAAGCTGTCCTCTTCCTGAGCCATCTGTGATAAAAATGCAATCAGTTGCTCAGTCTCTTCGATAGAGGATAATGCTGGAACCCCCAGCCAGCGGGTGACCTCTGGATGAGACCAGATCTGATACAATGCTGAAGCATGTTCAGTAGTCATAGCACACAGCTTCACTCTACTGCCGACCAGTGTGGGTATCACTCCATTGCAGATGTACAAGTCTCTGCCCCCCTTCAACTTATCAATTATACATCATTCAAGAGTATATCCTTAAGATAAAAGTTCTAAATTCTTTAACATTGAAAAGAACAAATTCTACGCGTTAACGTAAAAAGACGTCTGCAACAGGGAGCAAACACTCCCTAAATACAGACGCTTTTTATTAAACTTAACTACAATGATTTCATTCCGCTTCATGAATAACTTCACTGCATAACACCTGAAGTTTGGCTCGAATATCCTTGAACTCTTCAATTCCAGTCCCCGTAATACTGTACCCTTCGGTATGGGCAGTCAGAAAGTTGTCCAGTGTCAGCTTTTCCAATTCCTGTTTCACTTCGCGTTCTCCTACACGATACCCCAGATCTTCAAGTCCGAGCAGCATCTCTGAGATCGTCACATCTTTATCCCGTGCACAATAAAGCATATGAATTCCTATGAACAAGTTCTGTACATCAGCGCGCATATTCCACCTCTTCCGGCTATATAGCCTTCGGTATTTATACTAGCATTACCCTCTGACCGATCCCCGGAAACATTATTGTGGCTGTTCCGCATTTCATGGACTTCAAGGAAGATTCCATATTGTTACAGATTGGTATTGTCGCTTGACGTATCATGTCTAGCTGTACTATGTTGATAATTACAGTTATGAGTTGATATTTGAATTTAAAGTACAGGAAGGTGATGCTTCATGTTTCAAGCTATGCCTTACGATGGAACACGCAACGAGCAGTTTGAAGCGGTTCTAATCCAACTAGAAGCATTAGTAAAGGACGAACCAAGTGCAACGGCCAACCTGGCCAATGCTTCGGCACTGCTTAAACACGCTATGCCGGATACGAATTGGGCCGGTTTTTATTTATTTGATGGCAAGGAGCTTGTGCTCGGGCCTTTCCAAGGTCTTCCTGCCTGCATCCGCATCCCGTTATCTCGTGGAGTCTGCGGAACGGCTGCTGCGGAACGACGCACGTTAGTAGTAGGAGATGTGCATGCATTCCCGGGACATATCGCCTGTGACGCCGCTTCAAACAGCGAAATTGTCGTCCCGCTGATCAAGGATGATCGTTTGATTGGCGTACTCGATATCGACAGTCCGCTGAAAGATCGTTTTGATGATGAGGAACGCCGGTTCCTGGAGCGATTCGCAGCCCTGGTATCGGAAGTTATCTAAAGCAGCTCTATAGAGCATAAGAAATAGGCTGTCTCATTTGTAGGAATCTCCTACTTATAAGACAGCCTATTCTTGTTGAGCCTATAGCCGTACCGGACTGATATTCCAAATCTCCGCCGCGTAGCGGCTAATCGTGTTATCACTTGAGAATTTACCGGAATGACCAATATTTATAATAGACTTTTTCAGCCACTCCTGACGGTTGCGGTATGCCCGGTCAATCTCGACATGAGTCTCGACATAACTTGCGAAATCCTTAAGCACAAAGAATTCATCGTTATTATCCAAAAGAGAATGGAAAATGGTCTCAAACTCCGCACCATGACAGCATATAGGTCCCGGATTAACCAACTGATCCAATACTTCCTTCACACGGCTATCCCCATTGTAGATATCACGTGCGTGATAGCCGCCATGCTGATAATAATCCATTACCTGCTCAGCACGAAGACCGAACAGGAACATATTGTTGTCCCCTACCATCTCATGCATTTCCACGTTAGCGCCGTCCATCGTACCTACGGTTAATGCACCGTTCATCATAAACTTCATATTCCCCGTACCGGAAGCCTCTTTACTCGCTGTAGAAATCTGTTCACTAATATCCGCAGCAGGAATGATCTTCTCGGCCAAAGATACCGAATAATTCTCAAGGAAAAAGATACGAATCTTGCCTTTAACATCCGGATCTTTGTTGACAGCCTCCGCCACAGTATTGATCAGCTTGATAATTCGTTTCGCCAAATGATAGCTTGGCGCCGCCTTTGCTCCGAATATAAACGTGCGCGGTACCATATCCATCGAAGGATTATCTTTGATTTGGTTGTACATATGCAGAATATGCAAAATATTTAGCAGCTGCCGCTTATAAGCATGCAGGCGCTTCACCTGAACATCAAAAATAGAGTCGGGGTCTACATGTACCGAATGCTTGCTGTAGATGTATTCAGCCAACTTGAGCTTATTCCGCCGTTTAATGCTGGCCACTTGTTCCTGGAAGGATGCATCCTCACAATATTTAATCAAGCCAATCATCTCTTGCGGATGGCTCATCCAGCGGGTTCCTATCGATTGATTGATAAGATTAGCCAGATCTGGATTGGCATGCATCAGCCAGCGCCGGTGAGTAATCCCATTCGTCTTATTATTGAAGCGGTGCGGGTACATTTCATTAAAGAGCCGCATTTCGCGTTTCATCAATATTTCTGTATGCAGCGCCGCTACCCCATTGACACTATGGCTCGCCACAATCGCCAGATGGGCCATGCGAACCTGATCGTCATGAATAATTGCCATCTGTGAAATCCGGTCCTGATCACCGGGATAACGACTCATCAGCTCGCCGCAGAAGCGGGCATTGATCTCTTCAATAATAAGAAAAATACGTGGAAGCAAGTCCCTGACCATTTGAATAGGCCATTTCTCCAGGGCTTCGCTCAAGATCGTATGATTTGTATAGGACACCATACGAGTTGTAATACTCCACGCTTCATCCCATCCTAATCCATGTACATCCATCAGAATCCGCAGCAATTCAGGAATTACAAGCGTCGGATGTGTATCATTGATATGAAGTGCAACCTTGTCGGGCAGCGATTGTATAGGGAGTCCAAGCTTTCCAAAGGTTCGCAGAATACTTTGCAGGCCAGCGCTGCAGAGGAAGTATTGCTGCTTCAACCGCAACAGCTTGCCTTCGTATTGAGAGTCATCCGGATACAGGAACTCCGAGATGGATTCTACGGAACGCTTATATTCCAGGAATTTATGATAGTCTGATCCGGCAAAAGAGCCAAAGGTTCTGGTAGGCTGGGTGATGGACTCCGCACTCCAGTTGCGCAGTGTATTCACATGCCGCCGATCTGCACCAATGATAGGCACATCATACGGAACTGCACGAACGGCCTCATATTGACTATGCTCAAAGATAAGCCGCCCGTTCTCCTCCCGAGTCTCAATCACGCCCCAGAACCTTACTTCTACCTGTTTGTCTTCACGACGCACTTCCCATACATTATCATTTTGCAGCCAGTAATCGGGCAGTTCCACCTGATACCCGTCAACGATTTTCTGCTCGAACAGGCCGTATTTATAACGTATACCGCAACCATGCCCCGCATATTGCAGGGAGGCCAGTGAATCCAAGAAACAAGCAGCTAGACGTCCAAGTCCTCCATTGCCAAGCCCAGCGTCGGCTTCTACCTCCTCAATATCCTGCAGCGAGAAACCAAGATCGGCCAATCCCTCACGCACGACCTCCAGCACGCCCATATTCAGCAGATTGTTCCCCAGAAGTCTTCCGATCAGAAACTCCATAGAAAAATAGTATACCTGCTTATCCTTATCCGTCTTGTACTTTTGATTGGTATCCGCCCAATTTTTCCCGGCATTCTCGCGAATCATGTTGCCTAATATTTTATAGACATCAGCATTCGAGGCTTCCTCCAAAGGTTTGCCCAATTTACTGATGAGCGTCTCGCGAAACACCTGTTTGAAAGTTTCTTTATCGTTAAACAACAGCAGGTTCCTCCTGACAAAAGCTTTTTTAGGGATGCATTAGACTATGCCTGTAGATCAGATAGGTTATACTGTTTCGTTTCATCTAATCCAGTTGGTTTATATTTTGCTGCTCTTGGCGATCACAAATGGACGTTTACTATCCCCGACGAGAATTCGATTCTTACTTAAATGTACGTCCTTATCCATGATCACATTCTCAATAACAGCATCTTCCTCTATAATGCACTTCTGCATAATTACAGAGTTGATGATCTTCGCTCCTTTACGTACCTGAACCCCACGAAAGATCACGCTGTTCTCCACCGTTCCAGCTATAATGCAGCCGTTAGCCACCAGTGAATTGCTGACATTTGCGCTCTCTAAATATCGGGTAGGAGCCTCATATTTAATCTTCGTCTGTACTGGGCTTTCTTTGAACAGACTAAAGTAATTCTCCTGCTGAAGCAGCTCCAGACTATTCTTATAATAGCTTTCCAATGAATTAATTACGGCATGATAGCCATGATACTCATAAGCAGCGATTTTGAATTTATGGCGGTTTTTCTGAATGACATCACGGAAAAAGTAACTCTCCCCATGTGCAATGCAATGTTCCACCTGCTCCAGGAACAGTTTTTTCTCCATAATGAAGATATCGAGATATAAATTGGGATGATCCTTCTCATGATGGATATTGGTCACATTATTCTCTTCGTCCACTTCAATACGCTGGCATAACTCATGCTCTGGCTGCAATTGCTCTATTTTTTTGTATACTACTGTAACATCGGCACCCTTCTCCAAATGGTAGCTGTACAAGTCCTGGAGATCGATAGTATTAATATGCTGGCTGCCGGAAAACACAATATATTTTGCAGATCCCCGTTTAAAAAGATCCAGATTATTATGATAATGCTGAAGGTCGCCAAGAGAAGTATCGGTGGGATCATTCCAGTCCGGAGGCAAAATAAATAGTCCCCCATGCTTGCGATTCATATCCCAAGATTTCCCGTCACCCAAATGGTCCATTAAAGAACGATATTTACGGCGAACAAACAGGCCCACGCTCTCCAGATCCGCACGCATCATATTGGAAAGCACGAAATCTATCAACCGATAACGACTGGCAAAAGGTACGGCTGCACCACAGCGGAAATAAGTGAGTTCATTTAGTTTATCGAGTTCATGATCCAGATTAATTACACCCATGAGTTGCTTCATCGGAATCCACCGTCCTCTTATAATTTATAAGAAAGTATAAGTTTCACTATATACTTTATCCTTATAAATCTCGCATAAACGCTTACCGTCCCTAGAAGGACGCCGAAGGCGTTTTAGCTTGATTATATGGTTTTGGCCACAGCTGATTTACGTTTTTTGCTTTTATTGTCGATCAGCAGAATTTCGTTCTCGTTCTCCCGCTCGATGCCTATTTCCATATAATCGTCGATTACCGTATTTTCACTAATAATCGCTTTATGAATGCGTACGTTCTTACCAATCTTAACCTTAGGCATAATTACGGAGTCCGTAATCACACTGCCTTCACCTACTTCTACGCCATAAAAAAGAACCGAGTGCTTCACTTCACCATGCACAATGCACCCTTCATTAATAATGCATCCTGACACTTTCGCCCCAGGTGCGACATATTGAGCAGGTTGATTCGGATTGCGTGTAAATATGCGCCAGTTGGGATCATTTAGATTAAGCGGTGGATTATCGCTCAGTAAATCCATGTTCGCTTCCCACAGGCTTGCTACCGTACCAACGTCTCTCCAATACCCTTCAAAAGGGTACGCAAATAAAGAGTTTCCGTCTTCCAGCATCAAAGGAATGATATCCTTACCAAAATCGTGAGATGACCCTATATTCTCTCCGTCCTCCAGTAAATGCTTGCGGAGAATTTCCCATTTAAAGATGTACACACCCATAGAAGCTAGCGTGCTTTTTGGCTGTGCAGGCTTCTCTTCAAATTCGTAAATTTTCAGATCGTCCTCCGTATTTAAGATTCCAAATCGACTTGCTTCCTCCAGCGGAACGTCAATCACAGAAATTGTGCAATCTGCATTTCTCTCCTTGTGGTATTGCAGCATAGCATGATAATCCATTTTATAAATGTGATCACCGGATAGAATAAGAACATGCTCAGGGTCGAACTGATCTACAAATTTAAGATTTCGATAAATCGCATCGGCTGTTCCCCGATACCAGCTGCTTCCATTCTCACGTTCATGCGGTGGCAATACGAATACTCCACCATTCTTACGGTTCAAATCCCAATCACTGCCTACTCCGATGTAAGAATGTAGTATAAGTGGCTCATACTGTGTCAATACACCGACAGTATCAATACCCGAGTTGGAGCAGTTACTTAAAGGAAAGTCGATGATCCGATAAGTGCCCCCAAAATAGACAGCGGGCTTGGCAAGCGATTTGGTTAAACCTTTCAATCTTTTGCCTTGGCCTCCAGCCAATAGCATGGCTACCATTTCTTTTTTCTTCATGGAAAAGCCTCCCTTGACTTATGGGTAATATAAAGTTCAGCAAACCTAGGATGAATGAACAGAATTCCAAAAAGAAGTGAATTAGAAAAGAAATACACCAGAAAGAAATGAGCCTTGATAGGAAGATGACAAAGTTGAAAAAACGAGGAAGGAAATTTTACACGTTCGGATGATCTAACCTAAAATAGGGAGAGCATTCTCCAAAATCAGGAGCCTGAATCAGGAGATTATCCTTATTGTAAAGTGTTCTATATTCTTCGTCAAAACCCTTTATCGCAATTCCGAAAATCCGGAATTTTTAACCCTGTTTGTCATTAAACACGTTAATATTCCTTATAACTAGATTAACCAATTTAAAGCCATGTGAAAGAAATTCACTCATTTATTCTAGAAAAAGAATCATTCGGTCTTCAGCAAACATTCAACCGGATATGGCATAATGAAGCTATCTATCACCGATTTGGAGGAACCTATGATGAAAGCAGTACAAGGAGTTCGACTTCTGCTCGTAGATGATGAGCCTCATATATTACAGTTCCTGGAGCTGGGTCTCCTTAACGAAGGTTTTGATGTACGAACCGCGTCGGACGGGCTAAGCGCCATTTCGATTGCAGCTGAATTCAAGCCCCATGTAGCTATCCTGGATGTTATGATGCCGGGTATGGATGGATTCGAGGTATGTCACTATCTGCGCTCAGAAGAGACAGAGGTAGCTGTCATCATGCTTACTGCAAAAGACGAAGTGGATGATCGCGTAAAAGGACTATCTATTGGTGCTGACGACTATATGGTCAAGCCCTTCAGCTTTGATGAATTACTAGCGCGGATCCAAGCGCGGCTGCGGAATCAGTTTCCGGGGCTGCTAGGTGAGGTCCGCTGCGGTCCTTTCCGAATTGACAGTCGGCGAAAGGAAATTCGCTTCAGGGAGGAAGTACTTGAACTCTCCCCTACGGAATACGAGTTATTACAGTATCTCGTTATCAATCACGGCCTTGTACTCAGCAAGCCTATGATTCTTGATAAAGTGTGGGGCTATGATTTTGGCGGTGAGGAAAATATTGTTGAGGTCTATATCCGTTCGCTTCGTGAGAAGCTCGGAGATAAGGAGCACCGTATTATCCGTACCCTGCGGGGCGCAGGCTACCGGGTGGATCTATGAGCACTCCCATCTTCAGATGGCTTCGCAGACTGCCTGCACCACGTTCCTTGCGTAAACAGCTGCTTGCCACATCGCTGCTTATTCTATCAGGATTGCTGCTGCTAATTGGAGTCTTACAATATATCCTTATGCGAGATTTTATATACAGCAATAGAGCCGAGTCTATGGAAGCGCAAATACGTTCTGTCCCCCGTGAGATGTTTTTTAACTTTTTTAATTCCTATGACGAGGACAGCACAGGTATAAATGACACGAACAACGAGTTTAACAGCAATTTCCCGTTGGAAAGAGAAGACATGAATAAAATGCCAAGTGGGCTGCGAACTGGCGAGAACCGGCGCCCGCTTCTGCTTGATGCCCATACAACTCTCGCCATGTACAGCTCGGATGGCACCTTCAGGGATTTACAGCAATTAACCCTCTCAGATATAGCAGCACCCAGGCTGACCAATGAGCAATACGATGCGCTGCTGATTCACACCACGGATAGGGCAACAGGAAATTACAAGCTCATCCAAGCTGAAGACGGAACTGAACATCTAGCTATATTCATGAATCTTTATAGACCTGGAAATACTAGATTGCTGCTGCAAATGAGTGTGAGCACGGGGCCATTGACGGATGTGATAATGCAGCAGCTGCTGATCTACGCAGGTTTGTCAGTGATTGCTTTATTGACTGGATTATTCCTATACTTACCGGCCCTGCGAAAGACGTTAGTTCCTCTATCTAATATGGGAGAATCGGCTGAGATCATTAATGCCGGTAATTTGGACATTCGGTTTCCAGTTGACCAAGGACAAGCCGAGATCGACAAGCTTGCTCATTCATTCAATGGTATGCTCGAACGTCTCGAAATATCCTTTCATAATGAACGGGAGGCCAAGGAGCAGATGCGCAGGTTCGCTGCCGATGCTTCCCACGAGCTTAGAACTCCGCTTACCTCAATACACGGTTTTCTTGAGGTCTTGCTGCGGGGCGCCGCCGATAATAAAGAACAGTTATATAACTCGTTGCGAAGCATGCATGGTGAATCGAAACGAATCAATAAGCTAGTCGAGGATCTGCTACTGCTCGCTCGAATGGATGGAGCTCCACAGCTGCAGATGACTGATCTGATTCTCAGCGAGGTGATTCACGAAATGAAGCCGCATCTGCTTTTGCTCGCAGATCAACGGAAAGTTACATTTGATATTTCCTATGGCATCCGTGGTAAATATGATCCCTATAAGCTCAAGCAGGTGATTCTGAATCTGTTCCACAATGCAGTTCAGCATACCGATGCCACGACAGGGAGCATTCATCTCTCTTTACAAGCGGAAGGAAATCAAGCTCTATTAAGCGTGCGGGATAATGGCTACGGAATTGCCGCGGAGCATATCCCACATATCTTTGATCGATTCTACCGCAGTGATTCCTCTCGCACACGTAAATACGGCGGATCAGGGTTGGGTCTCTCCATCACAAAATCTATTGTCGAGGCACATCACGGCAAGATTAGTGTAAATAGCACCGTTGGCGAGGGGACAACGTTTACGGTTAGCCTGCCTTGCGAGGAAGGATTAGCCAAGGAAGAGTAACAACCGTTATAATTAAGAGGAACTGGAGCGTCGCTCCACAAAACTTAAGCGTATGCTTTCGAAGCGAGTTTTGCTCCACAAAACCAAGCGTATGCTTTCGTTACCAGTTTTGCTATGTAGTCCATTCTAAGGAGCATCGCTCCACAAAACTTTTAGGAGGTAAATACATGTACGAAATCGCCGTAATTGGCGCCGGTCCTGCCGGTGCAAGCGCAGCCCTGTTCGCCGCCAAGGCGGGCAAAAAAACGCTGCTGATCGACAACGATAAGGGCATGACCCGCAGAGGTTGGTTTGAGAACTTTTATGGAATTTCCGAAGTAGGTGGTCCTGAGCTGGTCGAAACCGGGCATAAGCAAGCCGTTAAATTTGGCGCTGAGCTGGTTTCCGAACAGGCTATCAACCTCACCTCCAGCGGCAATGGTTTTGTCATTGAAACTGAAGATGGAATTATCTATGAAGCAAAACATGTCATTCTCGCCACAGGCGCCCTTACAGATCTAGCTGCCAAAGCTGGCGTAGAGACTAAGGATGGTACAGAGCCAAGAATCAAAACTGTAGTAGCCGTAGATCCTGAAGGCAAAACGAATATCGCAGGCATTTGGGCTGCTGGTACTGTTGCTGGAGTAAGTGTACATGCCATTATTACCGCAGGCGATGGTGCGAAGGTAGCTATTAATGTAATTAGCGAGTTAAATGGTACGCGTTACGTTGATCATGATGTGCTGAAAGCTTAATCTATACTCAAAACATAAATCCGGAGGATGATTCTTAGGAATCGGTCTTTCGGATTTTTTCGTCACCCAGGAGAACCAAGTTACGAAATTTAAAAATAACTGCACTTGATGCAGCTATTTCATACAATAACACCCACACGGCTGTTTTAAGTGTATTTTATGCAACTAAAAACAAACTAAATGAGCATTCTAGTTAAAATGTGAAGATATAGATGTATCAAGTGCAACTAAATCGATTTGCAGCTGTCCCCCATACTTTTAATTGTATAAAGTACACTTATTTGCTCGTCCCTCACCGTCCTTTGAACACCACACGCAAAAAAACTGCTTCAAAACCTCATCCCACCGCCGAAGCCGATGTTATGATCGTTTGAAACAGTTCCTCTCCCTCAACTGTGTATACTCCAATGCAAGGAATCCACTTCTTTTTCTCTTCCCTTAAGACTAGCAGCCAGCTCCTGCAAATACGGAACCAATAATGGGCGCAAATCCTCCCGCATCAAACCTACCTCCAGCGTGGCTTTAATGTAACCAAATTTATCACCAATATCATAACGTTTGCCGATTAAATCCAGCGCCAGCAATCCTTCTTGCCGGCATACCTCGTGCAAAGCATCCGTCAGTTGATATTCACCGCCCGCTCCACGTTTGAGGTTAGCCAGCACTGAGAATATCGAAGGCTCCAAAATGTATCGCCCCATAATGGCGTATTCTGAAGGAGCTGTTTCAGGCGAGGGCTTCTCTACCAATCCTTTTACTTCATGAACTCCATTTAGTGAGCCGCTGGAGGCTATAATCCCATATTTGTTAACCTCCTGCCGTGGCACCTGCTGCACACCGACGATAGTCTGCTCTTCTTGCTCATACAATCTCATCATCTGCAGCAGCGCCGGGTCCTCCGAAACCATAATATCGTCACCAAGCAAAACAGCAAAAGGTTCATCACCGATAAATTGTTCCGCACAAAGGATGGCATGGCCTAGTCCCAGCGGCTCTTTTTGCCTAATGTAGTGGATGCTCGCTAGCTCACTAATTAGCTGGACTTCACGAAGTAGTTCCTCTTTCCCTTTTTCCAAAAGCGTCTGCTCCAGCTCCACCGATTTATCAAAATGATCTTCAATCGACTTCTTATTGCGGCCGGTCACGATGATAATACTTTCAATACCAGAGCGGACGGCTTCTTCTACGATATATTGAATCGCTGGTTTATCCACAATGGGCAGCATTTCTTTTGGCTGAGCCTTAGTGGCAGGCAGGAAACGAGTGCCTAAGCCCGCGGCGGGAATGACAGCTTTTCTAATCTTCATCATGAATCCCTCCCTTGCAGTTTATTTACGGAGATGGGTCACAGGGTGCTCACGAATGTTCTTTTGCTGCCCCTTACCTTCATAGAACTCTTGGACAATATAAAGCGGACGTCCTTTAGTTTCGTCATAAATCCGGCCGACATATTCACCTAGTATTCCTAGCATAATGAGTACAAATCCGTTGAAGGTCAGCGTAATTCCAATCATCGAAGCCCAGCCCTTAACAACTGAGTCTGTAAAAATCACCAGGTACAAAACATACATAAGGTACAGAAAACCAGAAGCCGACAGCAGTGCGCCCAAATATCCTGCCAGCTTCAGCGGCTTATAGGAAAAGGAGGTAATTCCGTCCAAAGAGAGCTTGATCATACGTTTTAGTGGATATTTAGTTTCCCCCGCCAGACGTTCATCCCGTTCATATTCAATCGCCTTCTGACGGAAACCAACCCAGCTGACCAGTCCGCGCACGAAACGGTTTTTCTCCGGTAGACGTTTGAGCTCTTCGCAGACCATACGATCTATGAGCCGAAAATCACCCGTATCCACAGGGATAGAAATATCGGTTGAATAACGCAGAATTCTATAAAAGAGGCTGGCCGTCCACTTTTTGAATAAGGATTCACCATTACGCTTCACCCGTTTAGCATATACAACTTCATACCCCTTCTTCCATTCCGCAATCATGTCCAAGATCAGCTCAGGCGGGTCTTGCAAATCAGCATCAATAATGACAACTGCATCCCCAAGGGCATAGTCCATTCCGGCAGTAATAGCGATCTGATGTCCAAAGTTACGTGACAAATCGATCAGCTTCACACTCTCATCCCAGTAGCTATATTCCTCGATCATCTGGGCACAGTTGTCGGTGCTGCCGTCATTCACGAAGATCAGCTCATACACTTCCTCCGTCATTGCCATCACTTTTTTAATACGGCGATACGTTTCCTGAATGACTGCCTCTTCATTAAACATCGGTATAATAATGGAATAGCGCACGTTGATGCTCATGAGCAGCTCCTCCTTTAATTTGAATGCTGAAGCGTGCCTGCAAATGTATTAGCACGCTTCGTACTCTAAAACACTGAACTAGTTAACTGTAACTTTGTATAACGTTCCGCTGTTACCAGCATCGTTTCCTGCCCAATCCGCTGCTGGAACCTCTGTACCATTGTCGGTAATCCAGGTAGATAGCGTAGAGTTCCCTCCACGTCCCCCCTCCATACCGCCGCTGCTCAGCAGGAAGTATTTCACCTTTCCACTCTTTACTAACGCCTCTAGGGTATCTGTGGTATATACTGTGTCCGAATTGGAAAACCCGTTCAGAATAACAACCGATGCCCCCTTATCGACGATATAAGGAGCTGCTGTGCCATAATCCAATACGGCAAACAGATAAGGCTCCCCAGTATTATTTTCCTCCAGATAGGACAACAGACTCTCATTTGCACTTGTAGCGCTATTACGTCCAAAGTTGCTAGAATTGCCGCCCATTCCTCCTCTGCCCTCACTGCTGCCTGGTCCTGCTTCAGGGGTTTGACTGTTCAGGCCATAAGTAATTGGGGTAGCTGCCCAGTAGAGCGGGCCAATTAACAATACTAGTACAGCAACAATACTTGCCGAGAAAACAAATGGCTTCTGTTTGCCTTTAAGAACGACCAGCACCAGAGAAACAACTATACCGGCAGCCAGAATACCAATCGACCAGCCCCTGCCAATCGTATCGTCATAAGGATGAATAATGTACCACTGAAAAGCTGCTGTAACCAGCGTTGCAACTGGCAATAGCCATGACAGCCAACCAAAGTGCTCGCGATACAGACTCCAGAGCTTTGACCAGCCTGCACCGACCAACGCGGCTATCGGCGGAGCCATCATCACCAGATAATATTGATGGAAGAATCCCGCAATACTGAAGAATCCCATCACCGGCACCAGCCATGCTAACCAGAATAGAGCTTCTTTATGCCCTTGCGTAAAGTTCCTTCTCCGCAGATTAGCGAATAATCCAATGCAGCCAAACAATACAAAAGGCAGCAGCCAGCTTGCCTGACCTGACAGCTCTGATTGGAACAGGCGCAGTGGACCTGCGGTTCCAGTATTGAACATTCCACCTCCGCCGCCATTCATGCCGCCGCGTTGTCCTTGACCTCCACCTTCACCACCAAATTGCCGGTTTTGATTATCCGTTCCACCGCCGGGTGGTTGCCCTGGAGAACCTCCATCATCGGCGCCATTTTGACTGTCTGAGGTTGAATTCATACCTTGCCGACCCGAAAATGCTCCACGTCCGCTATCCGTACCATTTTCAGCATATGCCCCGTTCATAGCGGGTCTTTCACCGTTCATAGCTGGCATCTCGCCATTCATGTTCGGCATCTCACCACCATTCATTGAAGGCATTCCACCTCCGCCACCACCTGTCCCCCGATCACCCGTCAATCGGGCGACACCATTATAACCAAAGGCAAGATTGAGCACGGAGTTAGTACCGCTGCTGCCGATATAAGGTCGTTTACTAGCGGGAATCGAATCCACTATCACTGCCCAGGATAACGAGACCACGAGTAATATAGCTGTCGAGGCCGCTAATACTCCAGTTTTTCGCTTCCAGTTCACTTTCGCAGCCAAGACATAAAAGAGATAAAATGCCGGCAAAACCATATAAGCCTGCAGCATCTTCTCATTAAACCCAACACCGATTAAAGCAAATGCGGCAAGGAGACTGCCCAGCTTATTACTCTTCGTTCCTTTAAATAAAAACCAAACCGCCAACAGTAACGTGAATACTAACAGAGCATCAATGTTATTCGTCCGGCTAACAGCCGCCGCTACTGGAGTTGTTGCCATGGCCAGCGCTGCTAAACGTGCAGCTACTTTACCAAAGGTAGGTTTTACCAGAAGGTATACGAGCAACACGGAGCCCACGCCCCCAAGCGCCTGAGGTAAAATCACACTCCAGCCATGCAGCCCGAAAATGAGTGCGCTAAGAGTCTGAATCCAAAAGGTGACTGGTGGTTTATCCACCGTGACTGAACCTGCAGAGTCGAGTGAAGCGAAGAAGAAATTATGAAAGTTTTGCAGCATACTTCCCACGGCAGTGGTGTAGTATGTATTCACATAGTGGTCATTCCAAACTCCATAACCGTACAAAAAAGCAGCGAGTATTAAAATGAGCCACAGTATAAGATCCGAGCTTATTTTTCTAGCAAAACTCATCTCCATTTCACTCCTATCCCTTGATCATTCTATATGCCGGCAGTTCTGTAACTCCGGCCCAAGCTTTCCGTAGGTGTATTATTTCATCCATACCTTAACTCTCAATGAGTGCAAGCTGAATGTTTGCTGAATAAATGAGGCTGCCGGCACGCAAAAAAGACCCCACAATGTGGAGCCTTTCGGTACCCTGTTCAATCCAAACTATGTTATTCCATCTTGCCTATGGCAACAAGCTTATTCACCGTGTTCCAGTTGCGTGCGGTAACGGGCATCCCGAGTATTTTGTCAAAAGGGACTTTAAAAAGCGACGATTGGCTCACACTGACCTCATATAATATATACATCTCTCTGCCGACAAAACGCACTTTATCCGGTCCATTCTCATAAGTGCGCAGTTTATCCAATGCTTCCGCTGAAGGCTCGGCTGGTAAAAAAGTAACATACCATCTTTTGAATTCCTCTGGCTCGGACAGCTGAAAGGGATCGTTAGCGATCACATTCTCCATTTCTGCTAAAGTACGGATAATAACAGAGACCTCGAATTCAAAAACCTCATGAATCTGACGTTCAATGACTCCGCTAAGCAGGCTCACCGAACCTTCATCACTCTCAAACACGACATTTCCGCTCTGAATATACGTTCGTACATTTGCAAATCCAAGAGACTGAAACATCGCCTTCAGGTCCAACATTTTAATAATTTTGTTCCCGCCCACGTTAATTCCACGCAGCAGCGCTATATAAGTAGTCATAGAATACACCTCCGTTTTTGTGCCATGATCAGCTTACCTCTGCGGCTAAGGTGTGTAGACGTTTACGAACTTCTTTTACCAGCAGCTCCTTCTCTGGAGGCGAAAGCCCCTCCACCAGACGTGCGGCAGCGATCGGCAAAATCCAGCGGTCTACGTCCTCATAAGTGTGTCCTGATAATCTGAGATACTCTTGAATGTATCCCTTAGTTAATCTTTTTCTTATAAAACCTAACATTAATTTGGAGAAGGCCGAAGCTCCCGGAGGCATAGCTCCCAAACTGAACATCACTACGGAACGCGCAGCATCTCCAGCAGGTTCTCCCACTACACCCGTCATCCAGTCGATCACCCAGAGCTGTTCATCCATAAGCACATTGTCGGGATGAAAATCCCCATGACATAAACGAGTACCTTCCGGCAGCTTCTCCAGATACTTTAAAATGACGGATTTTTCCTCTTCGCTTAGCATAGGGGCAACCATGATCTGACTTTTCAGCATATCCTTTTGCTGGCCGATTTCCTCTGTAGTTTCAAGCTTATGCAAATCACAATGAAGCCCCGCCATCAGCCTGGCATATTGGGTAACTTTCCAAGGCTTCTCACCCATCACCTTTAGTAAAGAGGGACCCTGAATTTGTTGAAAAACGATACCTTGTCGATTCTGTTCAGAAATAAGCTCAAAAGGCTGGGGGGTCCGAACACCCCGCGCATGTACAAACTGGCTGATTTTATATTCCCGGCTGACATGTTGCTCTGCTATATCCTCCCGGTACAATTTAAGAATCCTCTGATCGTCATGCTGCCAGATCTCCGCTGTTCTGCCTTCCCCAACAAGCTTCGCCTTCATTCGGCATCCTCCATTTAGTCCAGATTAATGCGGGTAAAATGCTCAACTACCGGAAATGGGTCGTAGTAATGGTGAAGGAGTGCTTTCCATTCCTGATATTGGCTGGATTCTCTAAATCCAACAGTGTGGTCTTCAAGCGTTCTCCACTTCACCAGCAACAGATACTTATGTTCATCCTCCAAGCAATGTTGTAATTCATGGCCCATATAACCTTCTATCGAGGAGATTAAGCTTGATGCCTCCTTGAAGCTTTGCTCAAATTCAGTAGTCAAACCAGGCTTCACTTGCAGCATCGCAGCTTCCAAAATCACACTCATCATCTCCTAAAGTTATGGATTTAAAGCATCCCGGAAAAATTCATGATAGAAATTAATGATGACCAGCAGTATTGCTAGTGACTCGTTGACACTGCCTACCTCCAGCGAATGATTGGCATCATCGATTCTATACACCTTCAAATGATTCAGCCCACTAATTTCACCCGAATGCTCTTCACCAAATAAGGGGTCACTGCCTCCATAAATTACAGTCCCCCGACTCCGCTGAATCAGCGGCACCGCCTCAGGCAACGGGGTGATATATAGATGAGACGTCTTCTTCTGTATTTCTAGCTCATCAGCTATTCTACCTGCAATAACAGCTCCCATGCTTTTACTTATAAAAAGAAACCTCTTATAATCCGGCAGAGAAGCAATCACGGCTTTACATTCCTCAATGATAATACTCATTTCTTCACGCTTGAAATCCACCCTAGCACTCTGGTAACCATATTCTAAAAGCAGAACATCACAATTATGCTCCCGGGCAGCTTTAGCCGCATAATCCAGCAGAGAGCGATCAGCTGAATAATTTTTACCCGGAAAAATAACAGCCAGCGCTTTGGAACCTTGGGTGATATATTTATGTTTAACCTCTCTACCCCAATAAGAGGACATAATGATATTGCTAACGTTCATACATGTTTCCCCTCTTCTACTCCTTAAACGGATTTAAAATATTTAAAGAAATCTATCGTTTCTTGCAAATCTGCCTCATCTTTATAGATACTCATTACTCGCCCAATTTCAAGCGCAAAATCTACATATCCATTCGGCTTAGCGGTGATGATTGTTCCATCGACAACGACGTTAGATACGCCGGATTCATTGTCCACATAAACCTTACCATCCAGTACTCCGGCAGCCTTAAGAATGGATACCCCACCGCAAATGCCCGCGATGACTTTGCCTGCTCGATTCAGGCTTCTGATTAAATCTAATAGAGCCTCCTGCCCTATTAAATTATCTGTTTTCCCACCAGGGATAATCAATAAATCTATGGTGCTAACGTCCACATTTTCAACCAATACGGATGGATTCACAGAAAAACCCTCGCAGGAGATTAACGCCTTATCTTCCAAACCTAAGGTATAAACCTCACCCTTTGTTTTCATAAAATAAGCTGCCAATGTAACCTCAAACTGCACAAAGCTATCATATATAAGAATATATGTATTCAATGATGGATCAGCTCCCCTGTTCTCAAAAAAAGTAACCCCTATTCTATGTATCTATCATTATAGCATCATCGCCCTCTCCTGAAACTTACGGACTCAGAGGACGCTAATCAATAACAACTATGCGCTCCGCTAAGATTCCGAATGTGGGATTTCACCTAATTACTCATAACAAAAAGGACACAAGCATCCCAACAGCCACTTTTTATGGCTCACGAGACACCTGTATCCTCCTATTTAGAGCTATTGCTACGACTGCGGCGCTATCTGTTTATTTTTACCTCGGCTCACAACAATTTCAGCGCAAATCCATAATATCAACGGAATAATCACCTGGAAAGGAAAGGCGTATATTTTATAAATATGGTAAGAGAAATAGTACATTTCCATAATATCCTTGTACACAAAATCCGCAAAATAGATCATGAGTAGTCCCATCTGAAGCACAACGGAGCGGTAACTCTTGAGCTTGAATACTTTAGCTACTCCAATGCAAGATACGTAAAGGCATAAACTTCCTTTTATAAATGTTGTGATTACAAAAGCCACTGCCGATGACGCTTCAATTCGGGTCAAAAAATCTCCTACATTAATACGCCCTGCAGACACATAAGCCGGAAAATATAAACTAGACAAGACCTCAGGACCCAGCATCAATAGGTTCCGTAGTGTAGCCATAATAATAATTGCCCCAGCAATCGCTACGCCACCAAATAATACCTTCTTCGCTGAGCTCTTCTTCGATAAATTACCGAATACCCCCAGAAAGACTACAACCTCTGCAAATGGAAAAGAAAATGTGCCCAGCGTATCGTTAAATAATGGCTTCCAGCCTTTATCCAACAGCGGAAGTAAGTGATGATATTCCATTTTGGAAAAAGCTAAGGTGACAATGACTAGATTAACAAATATTGCGAACAGTAATAGAAGCTTAGAACTTCTCCCCAGCACTTCAATCCCAGCCTTAACTATCCATATACACAACAGTCCAAGACATGCCATAGGTGCTATCATTGGTGTTTCGGTTAAAGTAACGGATCTACTGAATTCTCCAAAAACCCTAAGAATTAGTGTCCCTAGATGAAAGGTATACCAAATATAGAGACAAGAAATGATTCGACCCAAGACGCCTCCAAACACGGTAATCAACATATCAAATAGATCCTTGCCTGGTAATAGGATGTGTAGTCTGGCATATATCAGCAGCAGTGGGACCACCAGTACCATGGCTAATAATACGGCGATCCAGTTACTGTTACCGGATTCTCCCGGCACACCCATAAATATTGAAGTCCCCATAATAAACAAGACAGCAATACTAATAGCATGCCCTGTTGATACGATCTCTTTGTTCATACTCTATTCTCCCTTTAGGCTTGTCCCCTAAAATAGCATCTTAATCCAGTGTTCTAGGTATGGTGAAGGACTAGGGAGTGACCATCTCATTGCCAATGCAAAAGCAATACAGAATGATACCAGACATAGTGCGGAAGAAACATAAAAATCCCGCTTCATCCCCTGTTTCCATAGACCATAAGGATCACTCAAAACAATTACCGCATAGATAAATATGACCACAACAACCAATTTTATCACCTATTTTTGATGAATCTTGATAGACCTTGACGTTTGTGCACTGCTCTCGATAATCACCTTGGAATTCACTACTATCTCTACGTTGGAAAATTCCTCCCCCCAGTTTTTCTCGATTTTCTCCCAGGTCCGTGGCATTTTCTCATGAAGAAGCTCTCCAAATCCAAAAATATCTGCTTGGTAATCCTTCTGAACCTTATGAATAACGGAGAGAATCTGCTCCTCCAGTTCTTTTTCAGCCCACCTTTCTATAGTCTTCTTGCTGTCCAGATTATTGAATTCCCCCGAAGATTTGACCTCGTCCAGTCCTGCGTGTGTCAGTGTATTAAGCTTTATTTGGAGCTTACCGTTTATCCATACAGGTTTTATTTTTGTACGATTGGATAAAATTTCGAGGGAAAAGGCAGGTTCTCCACTTTCATCCTTTACGATTAACACACCTCCCTGGATTTGATTGTTGGCAAACAACATGTATTTCGTTTCTTCGCCACTGATCATACCGATCATTTTATCCATCCTGAAAATAGCTGTTCCGCTAACTCGTGCATTCTTCGTCTTATTTTGTTCATGAACATAAATTAATGGAGCGATGGCATATTCACCAGAAGCCTCGAGCTTATCTATGAAGTCCCAAATTTCCACAACCGGCGCTGTACTTACATTTTTCTCAGTCCTCATCTGCTGTGCAAGTGCATAGGACATAATACTCTCAGTCGAACTGCTGAGACTTATGATTTCTTGAGCCGACTTCTCTTTAGCGACAAAAATATACACATCCGATCGGGTTTCCGTATCCCTGTTGTACCAATCTATTACTTTGGTGACTCCCTCCCTTGCAATCTCCTCACTAAGGATAATCGCCTTAGAATGGCTCCAAAATAACTTTTTTCCAGTGATCGAGATCATTCCCCTCACAATATCAAACATGGTCTCGCCCGCGAGCGTGATCATTTTGAAGCCAGCCTGACTTGATTTCATTCCTTCCTTTGTATCTACAATCTCTGTTGTCACCAATAACTGACCGTCTTTTTTCCCCTTATCAATCGCGACCCCGGCAACAATCGACATATCGTCAATTTCAAAGTAGTTCCAGCAGCCTGTATTGCAGATCAGAAGCATCATGGATGTAACAATCAGAAGTATCCTTTTCAGCTTGCTCATGGTCTTCTCCTTATTTTATTGGAACCTTTTCTCCTCATATTTCGTGCCCCAATTAACGCCGGACGCAGATACATATGCCACCATGGCGCCCTGATCGCTGTATCTTTAATGTCCTGAGGACGGATTGAGCCTACTCCAAGCATGTATGGAACCCCAAAACTACGCAGACTCATCAAATGAACTACTAAACCAAGCATTCCAAGAAAATAACCGTATATCCCTAGAAAAAAACTCGCACCCAGCAGCAATGTTCTTACGATAATTAAAGGACCGGTCAACCTAGGGTTAAGTAGCGTCATGATTCCTGTTAAACCGACTACAATAATCATTGGAGCACTAACTATTCTAGCCTCCACTGCTGCTTGTCCTAACACGAGAGCGCCTACGATACTGATAGCCTGTCCTATATAGGTAGGTATCCGCTCACCCGCCTCTCTTAATATTTCAAATATAGTTAACATGAATAACGCTTCTATTATTGTAGGAAAAGGGACTGCTACTCTTGCTGTAGAAATACTGAGCAACAACATGGTTGGGATCATTTCCTGGCTATAGGTAACTAAAGCTACGTAAAGAGCAGGTATACTGATCGACAAAAAAGCTCCAAAAACTCTCAACATTCGATTGAAGGAACCAAAATAAAAGTTAATGTAATAATCCGAGCTGGCTTGAAAATTCTCTACAAATACATAGGGGACAGTCATTGCAAACGGGCTGCCTTCAATGAGCACGGCAACTCTGCCCTCCATCATGTTACTGACTACGGCATCCGGGCGCTCTGTACTTCCTGTCATTTCAAAGGGCGAATAGGGCTCGTCTCTAATTAATTCCGCCAGAGATGCCGTATCTAGAATAAGATCTATGTCAATCTGTTCCATTCGATTCTGTAATTCTTTGAGAATAGCCGGTGATGCTAACCCCTCCATGTAACAGATACATATCGGTGTTTTGGACCGTGTTCCCAGTGAACTAAAAACAAATTTTAATTCGGAATCTTGTACCCTGCGCCGAATAAGAGTGAGATTTACTAACAGTGATTCCGTAAATCCCTCCCTTGGACCTTTCACACTTTTTTCGGTCACCGGTTCCGCAAGAGCTTTCGTCTCCCAACCCTGTGCACCAATGTTCAGAACACCGGCATAACCGTCCATCAACAGTAAGGTCTTGCCAGCTATAATCGCATAGATCATTTCATCAAAATTCTCAGAGGCAACCACATCGCTAATACTAATGACCTGAGTCCGGATGTTCTCCATCAGCTCGGCTTTATTGCCACAATCCTTTTCGGTAAAATCAAATGCCATGACGGGCTTGATAATCCCCTCTTGGATCATATGTTTGTCAACCATTCCGTCAACATAGACTAATCCAAAGCGAAGACTATCACTAAACATGTTGCTAAACACTCTGATTCTAAGCGTTCCATCGTTCTTGAATATGTCTCTAAACAAAGTCATCATTTTATCCAGTGACGTACTCAGAGTCTGCTCAGATTTTGTGTTTTTTTGAGACGTATTGCTGTTCCCACCTGCTGGCCGTTCCTCCACAGTAGTCACTCCTGTCAGAATTAGGTTTCCTAGAAATTATCCCCCGTCTCTCCAAATCCTATCCGCCAAAATTATACTGAAAAGGGATCAACAAGAAAGAAAATGAGACTGCTCCATAGGTTGGTTCCGCAGGTAAGTCACTAAATCAGCCCTTGGGGTCATGCCAATAGCGACTCACTGCATACATCCTCAGACACTTTCGGCTCAGGCACGCAACACCGCATACATCCTCAGACGCTTACGGACTCAGGAGGCGTTATTGGCTCATTTATCGCCTTTTGGGCACATTTTCGGACTCCAGTGCAGCTATCTCATCAAAAGTGGCTCTAATCGGGCTTTTTTTATACCAATAGCGACTATGGGGTCCGACAGCACGCCAAAAGTCGATAAATGCAACGTTTAGGGACTACTGGGTCCGTTGCCGCCGAGTCACACTCATCCTTTGGGGCTTACTGACCTAGCGCAATAAAACCGGACACATCCCCTGAGGCCTACAGACTCAGACACGATAACACCGAGTGCATCCTCAGACGCTTACGGACTCAGGAGGCGTTATTTGCTCAATTATCGCCTTTTGGGCACATTTTCGGACTCCAGTGCAGCTATCTCATCAAAAGTGGCTCTAATCGGGCTTTTTTTATACCAATAGCGACTATGGGGTCCGACAGCACGACAAAAGTCGATAAATGCAACGTTTAGGGACTACTGGGTCCGTTACCGCCGAATCACACTCATCCCTTGGGGCTTACGCACCTAGCACGATAACACGAATACACTCTCAAGTACTTACGGATCTAGGTACGATAACACCGAGTACATCCTCAGACGCTTACGGACTCAGACACGATAACCCCCAACGCATCCTCAGACGCTTACGGACTCGGCCACGATAACACCGCATACATCCTCAGACGCTTACGGACTCAGGAGGCGTTATTTGCTCAATTATCGCCTTTTGGGCACATTTTCGGACTCCAGTGCAGCTATCTCATCAAAAGTGGCTCTAATCGGGCTTTTTTTATACCAATAGCGACTATGGGGTCCGACAGCACACCAAAAATCGATAAATGCAACGTTTAGGGACTACTGGGTCCGTTACCGCCGCATCCCAGTCATCCCTTGGAACTTACCGACCTAGCACGATAACACCCAGTACATCTTCAAGTGCTTAAAGACTCAGGAGGCGTTATTGGCTCAATTACCTCCTTTTGGGCACATTTCCGGACTCCAGTACAGCTATTTCATCAAAAGTGGCTCTAATCGGGCGATTTTCATGCCAATAGCGACTATTGGGTCCGATAGCATGCCAAAAGTCGATAAATGCAACGTTTAGGGGCTACTGGGTCCGTTAGCGATCTCTTGCGTGCAAATTACATACCATGAAGCAAAGTTTGTTTTAAGAGCGTGGTGGATACGAGCATGAGATTAGGCGTTTGGGGTTGGCAGCAAAAAAACACAGGTGCCCAGCAGTCATGATCATGACTACGGGACACCTGCGTCTTTTTTATATCTTGTATTGCTGCATGATTATTGAAGCTGCTCAAACAGGCGGAAGATCACGGCCGCTGCTTGCGCTCTTGTAGCCTTGCCGTTTGGTCCAAATTGGTTGGATGTCATACCGTTAATAATTCCACTAATACGCATCGCTTCTACAGCTTTGGCTGCATCCGCAGACAACTGGTTCACATCAGAGAATGCTTCACCAGAAGCCTTTGTTCCGTCGGTCAATGGGATATTAATCGTCTGAGCCAAACGATAAATCATGACCGCCATTTCCTGACGAGTAATCTCCTCGCTTGCACCAAAGTTGCCATCCGCTTGGCCTTTAACAATACCGAGCTTTTGAGCGCTCGCAATCGGACTGGCATACCATGCCCCATCCTTAACGTCTGTAAATGTGCTTACAGCCGTCTCATCTAGTAAATCAAAAGCGTTCATCAATATTTTGATGAATTCTGCACGGGTCACATTTCCACTTGGATTAAAGTGTTCAGCATCCATCCCTTGGATTGCGCCTCGTGCTGCGAGTGCTTCAATGCTGTTTACCGCCCAATTAGCTGTAGCGGTATCTTTGAATGAAACATTCGAGTGAACCACTACATAACTGCCAAGCTGTTGCAAATTTAACTCAAGCATCTGTGTTCCTGTATTAAATCTTCCGTTCTTAACGATCTCTAGTTGCTGATTACTGTTCAAGTAATAAACCACTACTTTATGTGCTTTCTCACCAGACTTCAGCGTATAAGGAAGTGCCAGCTTGATCCCCGATGTCTTCAGTACATCGCCTGGAATAATCACACCATCTACGCTAAGACTGATGTCTTTAATTGTACCTGCATTCAACTGACTGCTTACCGAAAGTGGCAATCCGGATATATCTCCAGTGCCCACAATAAGCTTAAGTTTGCCGTTCTTAGCATCTTTGTAAGTCTTCAGGAAATTTTCCGGCAGCATTATGCTTGCTGTTCCTGTATCAATCTTGAGGGATTTAACATTCCCCGCTGCTGCCAGTGACTGCAGTGGCAGCTCAACTACAATTTGTTTCGCGTTTCCGGTAGGATTCACGACAATGGACAGAATACCATCCTTTGCATCCTTTGCTGCCTTTTCAACATCTGTGGCAGCCAGTTCAGCCAATGCTTTTCCATCTGCTCCGATAACCATCTGGACAATGATTTTACCATTGCTTACAGCAGGGGCAGCTGTCGCAGACGCGCTAGGCGAAGGTTTTGCCGTGGCTACCGGCACATAAGTACCCGGTGCCTCTGTTGGTTTCGGCGTTGCCGTTGGCGTTGGCGTTGGTGTCGTTGTCGGTGCAGGTGTTGATGTTGGCGTAGCTTCTGAAAGCAACTTCAGGCCCGCAACCGCCGCAGTAAGCTGACTTAATGCCTCATCAATGTCTGCCTGAGTAGCAGTTCCACTCTCCAGCAACATCACTGCACGTGCTACCTCTTTCTCAAGAGTATTCCAGCTCTCCTCTACATAAAGGCTCTTATCCAGAGCCTCTATTGCTCTAAGCTTCTCCTCCAAGGCTGCCGTTATGAGAGGTGGATTTACAGAAACTAATGTTAAGGTATACGTTCTGGTCGTTGTTTTATCCAGTGCCGTCACAATGACCTTGTAACCCGTTTGAATTTCTCCCGCAATAGTAATGCTATCGGGTTCATACACAGCGAAGGTAACCCCTACCGGAACAGTAAGTCCTTCCTTCAGCTCATCAAGTGTAGTCGTATCCGGTAAAATAATTTCTTTGGCTACCTGATCAATAGATCCGCCCGGAATTGTGATTCCGCTGATCGTTGCATCATGAGCTTCGACAGGCTGTAAGGCTTCAAAGGCATTTTTCAAATTGGAATATGCCACATTAATATCACCATCGGTAGCACCGTCATTTGCATAAGTGGCTTTAGCAGCCTCTAGTGCAATGCGTAGTGCCTCCCATTGCTCAGGCGTTCCGGTATAATTCTCTTCATTTATCGAAGGATCTTCCGCTGTATCAATGGCTGCTTTAAGTTTAGATTTATCGTACCTCACACTGATGCGGCAGCTGGCAGCAATATCGGTGCCCGCCACTTTACCAAATATAGTGAAGTCTGTAGCAATGGTGAGTTTGTTAAGGGGAATTTCCTCCCATACCACACTTGCCAAGCCTGTCGTTTTATCGGCGTAAGTTACCGTAACCTTAGCTGGAAGATTAGGCACGACGTTAACTGTCGTACTCACCGCAATCTGTTCAATGCTTACAATCGCACCATGGTCGCCGGGAGCAGGAACTTCTCCTTCTGGCTTAGACGAAATTGCCCGCCATTCCTTAACGCCTGTCCAAATACTAGTGGACTGCTTATTAAGAATCAAACGGAGTTTATCCGTCTTCACCTCGTCAAAGGTTACCTCGTTAAATGCATTTCTTGCTTTGCCTTTCTCGCTCAAGCCCGTTACCGGTACGTATTTTCCGGCATCCTTATCCCAATATTCGAAGCTGTAATCTCCCGGTACCTGTACACCGCCTTCATCATCATAGAAGTACACGGAGCTGCCTGACAAAGTCACGGGCTCTTTCCAGGTCAGTTGTAGCCAGTGGCTTTCACCGGGGCCGCCCCAGTTCCCATACTGAGTTTCTGCTTCGCTATTGTAAATACTTGCTGAAGTATAAGGGATATAACCATCATTAATGCCATACACAGACTCCCATGCCGAAGTGTAAGAGGCACTAGGGGTAGCCAAAAGGGCAGCATTTCTGTATCTAAGGTTATCCACCGCCATCCGCATTTGATCCGTTGCCACTTTGATCTCTTCCAGTGTATATTCTCCCTGAGCCAGCAATGCCTTGGCAGCAGTCAGTGCAGCTTGCAGCTCTTGCCATGTTGCCGCAGTAAAATCATCCTTGTTCCGGACAAGTCTGCCGGAATCCCGATCCGCAAACTTCGCGATCATCTCTGTCAGTTCTGCAGTAGCTACAAATACGGTGACTGGAACCTTCACGACAGTTTCAAGTTCCCCGTCGCTGACAGTCAGGCGGTATTCGTATTCACCAGTCGCCTTAAAGGTTGCTTGCAGCATGGCCTTATCAAGCCCTGTCTCCTCTACTTCTCCTTCACCTGAAATCTTCTCCCAGGTATAAGTCAGCTTGCCACTTGGCAATCCATCATCAACGATTTGCGGCATAATCGTCAGAGGCACATTTTGCTCAACCTTCAATGGTGTTTCTAGATAAACCTTTGGTGCCTGATTGGCAGCCGCCTTAACCTCCAGATTATTGTTGTAGATCTGAATCTCCTTGATGGCGGTCGCAAGTTCCAGCGAATGCGTCACATGAATGCGAATCGCTGCAGTGTTAACCTTTTGGAACTCTACATTGTTATAGTTGGAAGCAATATACTCCGGATAGCGGAATTGCCCCTCCACTGGTTTCCAGCTTCCATCAGCATCCTGATATTCGACACCGAATGTCTGTGGTGTACCATAACCGTTCAGAAGCCGGTCATTATAGAAATAGACTTTTACATTGTCCACAGCCTGGACTCCATCAAATTTGAACGTAACCGTATCGACGGAATTCGGCGAACCTCCGAATAAAGCTGTGTTTGAGGTATGATTAATCGATGCGATTGTCGAATTGTCCGCCAGGTTGCGGATGTTCGAACCGCTCTTGATATAAGTCGATTCAACAGTAGTGCCTGAAGCAACAGCCAGATTCGTACCGTCATTAACAATATCTACGCCTGCTTTATTAAACATATCGACAGTCTTCTCATTGCTAGCTAGGGATGTTTGATCTGCCGCAGCAAGTGTCGTAGCACTGCTTTTTTCATATAACACCTGTGTCTTCGAGTTATCGCCAACAGCCCCAGTTACATCACCTGAAGGTTTTTCCACCTTACCAGTAGCTGTATCATAAATCAGATGGGACATTTCGTTAGTTGTCATTACGAGTTCATCATTAATGAAGAGCGAATAACCTGCTGGAATACCTTGATAATGAGGATTGTCGCCGTATTTAGCAGGATCCTGCCATACGATAGATAAGTTAGCATCATGATAACGCACGTTATCTACAGCAAAATAGTCATAATCGACATTAATCGGCCATAGCTCGATCTTGTCATCTGTCCGTGGCTGAATACCCGCCATATCTTCAACCACAGTGTAATTCATCATGCCAAGCGTATCGTGGTGAATCCATGCCCGTACCATATCTCCACTAGGGTTAGGAGGATTGTCTTTTGTCCATGGCGTACCGAAGAAGTAATCCTCCAGCCAGAAAAATTCATTAGAGTCCAGGTGGTCCGTATTGCCCGGCTCCACTGTATGCAACCAAGCGCCCCAATCAAACAGTGTTTTGTAAACGTCACTATTGATGTTATCTATAGGATAATAGCGCAGAGAGGCACGAACGGTATTAATATAGTTGCCGAAGTTACACCATGCGAACTGGTCTGTACCGAAGGCATCCGTCTTGCCATTCTTGAAATCTTCCACCCGCTTCATAATGCTGTTCTGATCCGCTGTAAAGAAAGGAAAGATCGGATAATAATTCGGATCTGCGTAATCAGACAACTGGGATAAATATTTCGCCTCATATCCTTCTTCACCTTCAGTTGGTACTACACCAAAATTAAAGACAAACATGTTATTATCCCGCCAAGGGTTGAATACATCGGTACCGCCTACAACTTTTTTGTGCAAAAAGCTGCCTGTACCATTCGTATCTGCCACACCGTCACCATCAAAGTCAGCCTTGTCGTACCACATCTCATTCAGAATTGAATTCTTAATATTCTGCGCCACAGTGTTCATTTTAGCTGCACCCGCAGTATCTCCAAGCTGCTCGTACATCTTCGCTGTTGCCACTGCATTGGCGTAGGTAGTAGAAGAGCCATCCAGCCGGGCATAGTTACCACTGCCATTCCAGTGCATGGATACGGTATCTCCGTCATTACCTGTAATCGGACCATGGTTATAATAAACAAGATTTGGATTAGTGCCTTTAAAATGTTCAAGTGTGCCGGTAACATCAGTGGCGGAAAAATCAGCGAACTTCTTCAATATTTCCTGACCACCACCGTAAATCTTGTAAGCATCCCAGCCTACTTGCGACGTGTTCTGCATCATATCCCAAGTCCAGATGTTAGGACGTCCGGGATTATTTTTATAGTTCTTATTCTCGGAATATTCCCCTTGAGCCAGCCAGGTTCCATACAAGTAGGAAGGATCACGCAGCCATTTCAGATCCTGCATCGCCCAAGGTACACTGACCGTAATCCCGTTGTTGTAGCCGAGAACGCCCTCCATGTTCATCGGGAACTGCCAGTCATTGCCCGGAATGTTGGCATCCAGCAAATTAAAGCGGTTACACCACCAACGATAATAAAGTACCTTCTTCACATTCTCATCGGGAACATCGATATATGGAATATTCTCTGCCCACCACTCGTTGTACTCCCGCACCTGTGCGGAGAAGGCTGTATCATTGCTGTCAGCAGCCTTAAAGCTCTCATAATGCAGCTTTGAGCCTGGTATTTCATCCGCGAGCCAACCCATGACTACCTTTTGGTCAACGGAGCCACCGGCGGGCACTGTAATCTCTTTAACCAGTTCATTTCCGGAAGGACTCATGCCGTTTCCGCTCAGGTGAACATCCACGTAGGACATTGCTTCAACTACCTTTTGCCCGGCTTTGCCTATCATTAGCGGAGCAGCCACTCTGTAACCCACCAGCTCATCACCCTCAGCCGCTGAGACGAAAGGTGATTTAACCTTCATCGTCAACGTTATATCGCTGGCTGTAGGATTCTTCAATTGAAGCAGCGTTACAGCACTGTTATAGCTGGAAATAAATTTCCGCTGGTTAATCTCCAGGCCTCCGCTTGTGTAGGTCTGATTCTCATGACTCGGGTAGTTCTTCCGCACATTTTTCTGTTCCGCCAAGTCTCCTGTAGAAAGGGTGATGTTATACATCGTGTCCTTGTTCAAAGTATCCGCGTAATGCACCGTTCCCACAAAACCCAGCTTGGTATTATCCTGAGTCTTCATGTACAAAGCGCTTCCCCGGCTGAACAGAGTATTGGCGCTAACTTCGTCGTTGACATCATCCGGAATGACACCTTCGTTAACTAGCAAGGCGTCAAGCCAAGGCAAATCGGAATTATCTTTTGCAAAAGCCTCAAAATCAAAAGCTTCAATCGCTTGCATCATTTCTCCGACGGTGACATCGCTGAAATTAACGCCTTCCTTAACAATAGAATTATCCTTCCACTTCGCCTGCCCGTAATTGGTGCCTACACCTTCATGATAGAAATCAGTCGTGTAGTTAGCCGATACGGGAACAATCCCTGCATTTAATACCACAGCCGCGCATAATGCCGCTACAGAAGCTCTTCTGGGCCATTTATGACTTGTCATTTGGATGAATTCCTCCTTTTTATCCCTTGATTCCTGTTAATGTAATGCCCTCAACAAAATATTTGTTGCCGATCAAGAAAAATACTAGACAAGGAGCTGTAACGACGAGCGCCAGTGCCATGACCTGTTCATAGTTCGGAATGCGCATCCCGTTCACAATATACAAGCCCATAGGCAGCGTATAATCTGCTTCAGTCTTCAAATAAATCATGGTGTAGAAAAATTCATTCCAACAGTTGATAAAGCTGAACAACGCCACAACAATCATTGCGGGACGTATAAGCGGCAGCATGATGCGGGAGTAGATACGGAAGTAACCCGCACCGTCAATCTTGGCAGCTTCACTGAGTTCTAGTGGAATCGTCATGAAAAATTGCCGGAGCAAAAAGACAAAATACGCGTTGCCGCCTGCACAGAAAAAGGCCGGAATAATAAGAGCAGGTTTGCCAGCCAGTCCCAAAGAAGTGTAAAGAGAATATTGTGGCAGCAGGGTTACGGCACTAGGCAGCATCATCGTACTGATGACCAGCACGAACCACATCCCGCGCAGCGGAAAGTTCAGCTTAGCAAAGGCATACCCCGCAAAGCTTGTCGTCAGCACCGTCCCGATCACATAAGGAACTACAATCGAAACTGAATTCCAGAGCTGCCGCAGGAACTGAATACGTTCCAACCCAAGCCGAAAATTATCGACATTTAGTGACTCGGGGAAAAACACAGGCGGCCGCGCCAGTATTTCTGTATGGCTCACGAAGGCACCTCGCAGCAGCCAATAAAGCGGAAAAGCAAACACCACTGCGAGCAGACAGGAGAGCAGAATCAGCCCGGTATTGATGGCTTTAGCTCTTTTCTTTTTTTTCTGGATACTTGTATAATTCATAATTGCGGTAGCCGCCATTATCTCGCCTTCTTTCTTTTGCCCATCGAATCGTCCCTTTTAAATGCGCCCTGGAAGTAGAACAGCACACCAGTAATGGCCATAGTGATTAGGAAGACGACCCATGCCTCAGCAGACGCCAAACCGCGCATCCCTACCTGAACAAATGAATGGTCATAGATCATAACGTTGATAAAATAAGTCATCCGATCGGGTGCACCATTTCTGGACAACACCACACTTTGCGTATAAATCTGGATAGAGGTCATCATGCACATAATCAATTGGAAAAAGAGGACAGGCTTGATCGTCGGATAGGTTACTTTGAGGAACTTGTGCCAAGCATTTCCCCCGTCCATCTCGATAGCTTCCAGCAATTCTCCCGGAACATCCTGCAGCGTAGCGATGAACACAACAATCGTCCCACCACAGGTCCACAAGCTCATGATAAACAATGTCTCAAAAATACGGATGGGATCTGTCAGGAAATCAACAGGGGCTATTCCTATCTGCAATAAAATCCAGTTAAGCAATCCACCCTTGGCTTGGTTCTGTAGAAGCATCTGCCACACAATCGTTGTCGCCAGCATCGGAACTACAGACGGCAGAAAGAATATAGCCCGCATCAAGTTTCTGCCGATAAATTTACGGTTCAATAAGAGTGCAACAATCAGACAAAAGGTGATTACAAGCGCCACGTTAATGAAGGCATAAATCAAGGTTACCGTTATGGATTTCTTGAATTCGGAGCTGGTATTGGTGAATATGTACCGGAAATTATCCAGTCCAATCCACTCCATAACTTGGCTTCCGCTCATAATCGTTATTTTATGAAAGCTGTAAAACAAACTGGCCAACATCGGATAAAGCGTCAATACCAAAAATCCAATAATGGCCGGTGCTGCAAACAAATATCCAGCCACCGCCTCTTTGGTGACACCTCTGGCATGCTTTTTAACATAGACCGCAGCCGTTTCGGTTTTGCTCTCTGGGTTCATAAGCAATAGCCCTCTTTTCAAATATAAGCTCTAATTAGGAAACCTTGCCGCTCTCGAACAACTGCTTGATCGCTGGCATGATCGCGTCATAGACTTCTTTAACACTTTTCTTACCTGCCAACGCCTGATCAATAGATTTCTCATATTCAGTATTCATCTTGAGGTAGGCAGGAACGTAATATGCAGGCCATTGTGCGATAGAGTCTTTCGTTGTGGAATAACTAAGGATAGTTTCTTTTGCGCTTTCAGGAAGATCGGAGGTCCACTTTTCAACCAAGGTAGGATCGGTATACCAATCTGCCTGGTTCGGCAACCACGCACCACTCTTCAGCAGCTCCAGACTGTTCTCAGGGTTGACCATGTAAGCATAGAATTTCTTGGCTTCCTCAATGTGCTTCGATGTATTGTACACAACAAGCGGAGCACCACAGTTCATCGTTACTGCCTTTTCCATCTTAGGCAGAACGCCAACGCCGATATCTTCATTACCTTTGATATTAGCTAGATCCCAAGAGCCGCTGATTGCCATGGCATAACCACCACTCAAAGCGTCTACCGCAGAACCAATTCCGGAATTCCAAGTGTAATTGAAAGCGGATGCAACCTTGTCTTTGTTAACGAGATCAGCTAGCTTCTGGATGGCATCAACCGTTTTGGGAGAATCCCATTGAAACTCCTTTCCATCCGGGGAAACAATCCCGCCACCGTTGGCATAAGCTGCCCAGAAGTGGTGGAACTCCCGTCCCGCTGTCATACCAAGCCCGTAGTTCTCGGTCAGAGCAGCATCAAAGCCTTCATCTGCCGCTGTTTTTCCTTTAGTATCTGTCGTTAGCTTTTTCGCGTTTGTCACGAATGTATCCCAATCCCACGCATTTTCAACTTTGGAGGGTGGATATTCAAGACCTGCTGCATCAAATTTGGACTTGCTATAGTAAAGCAGCTCCAACTGGTTGGATAGGCCGACTCCAATCACTTTTTGCTCAGGTGAATGGATTGTAATCGCTGATAGTTTTTCAGGAATGCTTCCGTCCGCTAATAAATCGCTGATATCTTCGATAATTCCCATTTCATTGTACTTTTGGATATCGCCTTCACCCATATAACTGATATCTGGAAGTTCACCGGATTCGAGCCGGGTCTGAATAAATGTATCAAAGGAGCCATCTGCTGGAAGTACTTGTGCATTGATTTTCACTCCGGTGTCGGCTGTATATTTTTCTGCTGCCGCTTCTACCAGCTTTTTCTGTACATCATCACCCCAATACAATAATTCCAAGGTTACATCTTTATCAGGCGTAGTTTCTTTGTTGGCTGCTCCAGACCCTTCAGATGCCTTTGGAGCCGCGTTGTTGGAATCGCCCGAACAGCCTGCCAGTGCGGAAAAAACCATCATTGATGCTAAAGATAGAACTAGAGTACGTTTTCCAAACTTCATGTTTGTTGCCTCCCTTTTTTTCATATCTATTTATTTCAAGCCAAGCATTTAAAGCTTTAGCCTAAAATCATCATGGTTTGTCATTCTTAGCGATTACAGACAAGGGCTGAATATTCCTCCGCCTGCCAGTCTTACGCGAGACTCTAGTATCCCCTCAGTTGTGCGATATTCGAGCTTATCCTCAAGCAGCACATATCTTGACGGATATGCAGCGTAACTTGTTACGATCCAGCCCTCCGAGTCTTCTTCAATATAACCGTTAATACAGCGCATCTTTCCGCGTGGATCCCTGTACAAATATGTGGTTGTCCCGAAGCCCATTAGATAGGCCACTAGCTCCTCCCCCATATCCCAATCATCTCCTGTCACACCCGAGAACAGCGAAGCAAACAAGGAATCACTTGCCCCCACAAATACGGATTGCCCAAAACGGTTTCGCGACAATTCTGGCATGTTCAGGTTAGGAGCTGCCACACTATATGTAGAGGCTGCCTCTCCAGGCAACAAACGGCGTGGAGTAGAGCGTACATTCCAATCGTAACAATTGAATACTGCCATCGTAGAACGGTAAGCGGCTTCCAAATATTCAGGGTCTCCAAGGAATTCATAGGCAACCCGGGATGCTCCTGCTACCAATCCACCCCAAAGGGAATGAATCATATACGACAAAGCTTCCCACCAGCGATCCGGATTCTGCACTCTGTAATCATTGCTGAATCCGATATTTGCCAGAATTAGTTGCCCATAACGCTGAGCCTCCTCTTTATTTCCAAGGTGACACAATGTTTCACAGGTAGGACCAAATCCTGCATTATCGTAAAAATGCTCCGTTATAGCTCCCTCATACTGCTGTATCCCTGTCTCCAGATTTCTGCCAAATTGCTCCCATAAGGTAAGTAGACGTTTATACTCTTCCGAAAGACCGCTCTGCTTCAGTGCCTCTAATAAATCAAGAATATAGAGCACAAATATACCATTTAGACGGCTCTCATCCTGCTCACGCTGCCCACTATGCCGATCAGGGTCTAGGCGAAGGCACATGATTTCGGCAGCCCATTGTAGATATTCTCTAGGAGAATGAATTTTAAGTAATGAACCATCCATTCGTGACAATAGATAAAAGACATGCCCAATATAATCCAGATCATAAATGCGGTAGAATTCTCCATACAAGGGACGCGGATGATTGAAATCTCCGCCTTCAAACCAATGCTCCTTCACATCCAATACTGCGGCAATCTCGGCCTTAGCTACTTGTTCGGGGACAGCCTTGGCCATGCTATTCTTCATCAGAAGAAAAGCAACCTTACCCAGCGATTCTCCCTGATTCGATAGCGGACGGAAGGCATATGGCCTCTCGGCCTCACCTGTCCCTCCAAAGTTGTTATTTACCAACCACTCGGCTCTCTTTTCCAGAATCAGGTCAATCGACTCCAGTACATTCCAGACCAGGATATCGGTCCGTCCATCTTCTAGCCCCAGCTCCAGCTTATGTTCTCCCGGCTCCAAACGCTGTAAAGATATAGTGTAGCTGCTGCCTGACTCCAACCGTACAGCTTCGTTCGTAATATTCTCCTGGCGGATCAGCTCCGTTACCGGTGAAGTGCTATACAAACGCAGCTCACGTAGAGCCTGGCCCTGCGGCAGATCAACAACAGCTTCGAACCTTCCTCCCCGGGTTAATACAGGCGTATAGCTCCAGCGTGGATGTCCATAGGCCATACCCTGCCTATAGAAATCATCTCGATTCTGACAGGGATGGAATATGTATTCCCAGCTGGAGGTCTCTCCAGCGTCAAGATCCAGCGGACTGTAAGCGCCACCATATATCCAGTCGGCAGCTGCAGATTCGGTCATAGATGATCCGTCCTCCACCAACGATAGCCGATGATACAGCAGACCATCCAAAGAAGGGGAAACCTGCTCAAGAAAACGATTCTTATAACTACAATAAGTACCTACGGTTACTGTTCTGCCCTGAACACCATAAACACCCAGATGTGGTGCTTCGTTGTTCCGTCGAATGGCAGCAATTTTAGCGAAATCTCCACCAAGATGGGGGAATACTGCACAGGACTGACTCATATTGCGCTGCACATTTTCATCTCGGTACATGACATAAGCGAGCGAAAACCACACATGAAGTCCATTAATTCTTACAGACTGTGTTGAGCGGTTCGTAGCTTCAATAGTCCATCTTAGTCGCTCATCTTCCAAAGAATATGTAAGTCTGATTGCAATCGGCGCGCCTTCAAAATCCACAATTACACGGTGTTTTCCTTCTAGCGTGATATTGGGCAACAGATCAGTGCTTTTTATGATATTCCCGTCTAGCTCTATTGTCCATTCTCCGAATAGCTTATCTGTATCCGCATAACCTGCCTCTTCCAAATAAGACGGATCAACTACCCAGTTCATTTCACTAGGGTCGCCCTGTAATATCAGAGACTGAAGCGCTCCGCGGTCGCTTAACTCCATCCTGAAATTTTCGTTGCCTAGAATCGTCATTGCCTAGCACCTCTTCAATATTTTAAGTTAAACGTTTAGATTTATGAGGAAAAAGGAGCTGTGAAACTTATTTTTGTCTCACAGCATTTTTTAACGTAGCCACGGAATCACGTTCGATCAACCGGCACTCCGGCATGGTCAGTGAATCCATCTTCGTCCCCTTGATTAAATTGAACAACACCTCAATAGCTTGATAGCCCATCTCATGTAGCGGAAGTCCCATTGTTGTTATACGCGGGCGTAAGTAATCACTGAATTCACGATTATCAAAACCGACAACCGACAGATCATCCGGTATTTTAAACCCTTTTTCCTCTGCCGCCTGCAAAATACCTACAACCATTACATCATTCATGGAAAGAATCGCGGTTGGAGGCTCCGGCAAAGCGAGCAACTCGGAGGTAAGACGATACCCTGATTCCCTCTCCCAGTCTCCCATCTTAATTAACAGTGGATCGAATGGTAATTGATATTCAGTAACGGCCTTGTAATAACCGTTCAGTCTTAATCTGGAAGGGATTGAATCCATCAAACCACTGATTACAGCAATTCTGCTATGTCCTTGGTTAACCAAGTAGGACATGGCTTGGTAAGCAGCTTGCTCATCATTATACTGGATAGAGATATCGTCCTGTGTGTAAGAGTAGGTATACACAATAGGCTTACCTTCCGTATCGATTAAACCCGTTAAATCACGGGGATGAACACCGATATAAATAATCCCATCCACTTGATTACTGAGCAGTTCGGCAACCGCATTAGCGGCATACTTTCGATAGTCTTCCGTATTCGAGAAGTTACGGCCGATACGCTTGTCCAAACGAAGATTCACCAGTAAAATATGCAAATCATTACGATCTCCAAAATCATTAATTCCATCGATAATATCGGGGGTGTTAAATACCGTCACATCTTCTGCAATAACACCTATTGTATTCGTACGGTTGAGTTTGAGACTCTTCGCAATAGCATTCGGCTTATAATTCAACTCCTCAATGGCTGCAACAACTCGTTCCCTTGTATCGGAACGTACATTGCGGGTACCATTAAGCACATAGGAGACTGTAGCAATCGAAACATTAGCCTTTGCGGCTATGTCTTTAATGCTGGTTTTCCTCATTACACCTTCTCCTATCTTATTATGGAACTCTTTCAATCACGTTGTTAAACGTTTAGATTATTTTTACAGTTAAAATATACCACGCGTATTTATTGCTTTGCAACCCCTTTTTTGCTATTCTCAAAAAATCCTCCTGTTCGTCCCCCGTTTCGTTTAGAATTGATTTATCTGTTGTTCATTGGATAAAAATAAGATATAGGAGCTTGAGCTTGCTATGACACCATTTACTGAGAGAGTTATTCATATCATACAGTCTATACCAGAAGGTAAAGTGATGACTTACGGAGGAGTTGCCCGCGCGGCAGGCAGCCCAAGAGGAGCGAGGCAGGTCGTTCGCATCCTTCACTCCATGAGCAAAAAATATAAGCTGCCCTGGCATCGGGTCATTAATGCTAAGGGAATGATCGCACTAACTGAGGATGAGTCTAACTCCCTCCAGAGGCTCTATCTACAGGGAGAGGGAGTTAGTTTTAATGAAAAAGGTGTGGTAGATCTGAAGCAATTCCAGTTTGAGCCGGAGTGTGCCGATTAGTACCCTCTGGTAACTCTTCGTCTTTCTCCGGTGCCAAGAGCATTGAGTAGACAATACATCGTCGCGTAAATGACCAGCAGGACAAAGGCAATGAACAAGCTGAAAAATACGGACTGGAGATTCAGGCTATCCAGAACAAGTTGATACAACTGATGCCTGTCCGTCAGGACGTCCCAGCTATTGAGTCTGTAGACTCGGCCAAGCAGTACACCATATCCCCCGAGCATACATGCCGCAAGCACGAATACCCATGACCACAGCAGGTTGCTTTTGCGATAAATGACCGTCTGGAACTGATACAATGAGAAAAAACCGGTCAACCATCCACTCCAGGTGAACAATAAAAGAGTGACCAAGTCATACCAGTAGCGATTCTGAATGGCCCCCTCCACGATATATCTACTTTTTCTTACCGTTAAATGCACCAGGTCAGTCATGAGATAAGGCGCGTTGGGAAAGAACAGCAGCCACGCGACACCCAAAGGAAGAAGTAATAAACCGCCTATCTTCCTTTTGTCTAGCTCATAAGCAGCCATGGAAAATAAAAACGGAATCCAAGCTAAGAACAAATTCCAAATTAAAAAACCGTAAAACGAATCCGTCTGAAGTGACACTACACGATATACCGCCAATGTAGCGACAGACAATCCCGCCAAGAGCATAAACACCTTCGGATAATTCAATTCCTTCATGAGCTTATATTCTCCTTATCGATATTGATTACATTAAACTTATACCCAATTGTACAAATTCAGAATTCCGAAGTCCAATTTTAATACAAAAGCCCAGACGCAAGAATAGCGCCCAGGCCGACTTTATTTATTAAGCTCAAGTACCGCTGATTAGTTCAGAGGCAATGCTGGCTTCTTGCGTCCTGTCAGACCTCGTAGTCCACCTGCATCCTCCTGACAGGATAATGCCGTACACTCCCTAAACGCCGCATGACTGCATCCGATACATTTATTGTGATTAATACTGCTAAGAGCTTCATTGATCGCTTCACCGGTATGGTGATAAAACTGTGCCTCTCCTATTTTGTCATATAGCCCGGTTCTCTTAAGTAGCTCAAGCGGCTGCGGCTGAACACCGGAGATCATCAGTTTCCCTCCAACAGCATGGAGATGCCGCACCAGCTCCGCCAGATTGGATTCACCCGTAGTATCCATGAATGGCACTTTTCCCATCCGCATTAATATAATTTTCGGCTGATCTGAGCCATAACCCGGCATGGTGTCATCAAATCTATACGCAGCGCCAAAAAACAGCGGTCCTTCCACGGTATAAATCCCAATCTGCGGACAATCATGACTCTCCGTTACCATATGTGCTCCTACCTTGACGGAATTAGGATCAGGCAATACTTTGGATACCAGATGAACCTCTCCCATCCGTTTCACAAACAAAATCACCGCAAGAATCAATCCCACCTCTACGGCCAGCGTTAAATCTGCAAATATCGTCAACAAGAAAGTGATGAATAATACCAAAGAATCACCTGTTTTGATTTTAAGCAAATGAAGAAATTGTTTACGCTCACTCATATTCCAAGCCACTACCATCAAGATAGGAGCCATCGCTGCCAACGGAATACTAGAAGCATAGGGTGCAAACAACAGAAGAATTAGGAATACCACTACCCCATGAACGATCCCTGAGATCGGAGAAACTGCGCCGCTTTTGATATTTGTGGCGGTTCTGGCAATGGCACCCGTGGCTGGAATTCCTCCAAACAATGGAGCTGCAATATTGGCGATTCCCTGACCAATCAGTTCACGGTTGCTGTTATGGCGGCTGCCCGTCATCCCATCAGCTACGACAGCTGACAATAAGGATTCAATAGCACCCAACATCGCGATGATAAAGGCCGGACGAATCAGCAGTGTAATCCGCTCCCAGGTAATGGTCGGAAAACGGAAGCTTGGCAATGTATTAGGGATATTCCCATAGGCCAAACCAATCGTAGTCACCTTACCGCTAAAAAATAACGCTGCTATGACAGTTGCACAAAGAAGACCGACCAATGAACCCGGCACCTTCGGAGCGAAGCGAATCGCTAGGATAACAACAGCCAGACAAATCGCGGCGGTCAGGATACTATATCCATTGATCGTCGATAGATGAAGTCCAATTTCTTTCATGTTATCTACAAAGCTCTCGTGCCGTTCAATATCCCTTAACCCAAGGAAGTTAGCAATCTGTCCGGTGAAGATAATAACCGCTATGCCTGCTGTGAAACCAATCGTGACCGGCTTCGGAATAAATTTAATCAGTACACCCAGCCTTAACAATCCCATGAGGACTAAAATAACCCCCGCCATCATCCCCGCTAACAGCAGGTTCTCATAACCATACTGCATCCCAATAGCGAACAAGATAGGAATAAATGCACCTGTCGGTCCACCAATCTGAAATTTCGATCCCCCGAACAATGAAATACATATGCCCGCAACGATTGTCGTATAAATGCCATATTCCGGCTTTACACCAGAAGCAATAGCAAATGCCATCCCTAAAGGAATGGCAATAACCCCGACGATTGTCCCTGATATCAAATCCTTGCGAAAAGCGTTCATGTTGTAGCCTTTATAACGACCCCGCCCTGTCATGTTCAAACCTTCTTTTCTTTAAATATCTGATTATTTGAATATAAGAAGAACATTACTCTAGGACGCGACTGTTGTCAACGCCAAAATAACGTTAATCTATTCCATTTTCACTCGCCGCGCATGCCTTCCAGTAATGAAATGGTATTCACGAGATGGTTATCAAATATTTGTTTGGCCACGACCAGAAGGTCCTTGATCAGAGGATCACGTAAGGCATAAATGACTGTGGTGCCTTCTTTCACACTGGTTACTACATTTTTGGCGCGTAAAACAGCTAGCTGCTGGGATACAGCAGAACCTTCCGAGCCGAGAATAGCCTGCAGTTCATTCACATTCTTCTCACCTTCGCTAAGCAGCTCCAGAATACGAATACGCATCGGATGAGCCAGCGCCTTGAAGAATTCGGTCTTAAATTGCTGAATTTCGGTGTTCATAGCTTTCTACTCCTCATGCTTAACTTTCTGAATCTAATGTTATCTTTGTATGTTATCTTAGTCCCTAAGAAGCGTCAAATACTGAAGGGATAGATTCGCACATCACGGACCTGCAATTCTACGAACACACCCAGTGCCATAGGTTCACCGAGACACTCGAACATCACTAACCCTTCACCTATTCGTAAAAATCCTGTGCCATCTTCTTCAATATTCTCCAATACGCCCGTAAAAATAACCCTATCCTGTTCGAGCCTGATGTTGAACTCACCTGCAGGCACAGGATGGATATCCACCCACCTCATAAGCAGCTCCGAAAGCTCCAATTCCACATCCATTTCTGCCCCTGGATTCACAGGAGCACCACACCAGACTCCCCGGCCCTCCCCAAATTCTGTGAGAAAAAATACCTCGTCCTTTTTCAAACCACTTTTTGTAATTTTGATTTGCATAGCCCATACTCCACCCTAATGATTTATAACGATCATTATATCATGAGAATTAGCCCAATTTATCAAGTATAATTCTGGGTTGCCTTATTCAGATAAGTACTAGGGTGTAACCAAGGATGCTTAAAGAACTCACTTTTACTGGTAATCTTCCGCGAGACACTCAGGTCATAATCGATCATAGACTTTATCTGCTCTGCAAAGGCCTCCCCTTTTACCAGCATTCCCAGCTCAAAATCGTGGCAGGCACTTCTTTCGTTGATATTATATGAACCATGAAAAACGGCTTGTGATCTATGATCATAGGTAATTTTCCAATGGGAAAATCGACCGGTGGCACTGTAGTCATAGAAGGAAACACCGTTAATAAACGGCATATACATATTGCCTCTTACCGCCGCGCGATTTGTAGGATGATCATTAACCTCCAGCGGGTTACAAATGTTCAAATTACACGAGCATTCCGGACCAAGCAGCCCGAGCCGATCCCAAAAATCCTGATCAATCAAATAAGGATTCACGATGATAGTCTCTTCAGCCGCGTAAGTAATTAGATCCAGATAATATTGTTGAATCAGGTTAACCGGGTTACCTGGAAAGCTTGCTAACAGCGTACATTCTTCCTCACCAAAATGATAATCCACATCCGGATAATAAAAGACATCATTCACATCAAAATGATCTCCGCCTAGAAGCAGCCAGCGAGAATAGAACATCGCATTCAAAGGCTGCGCTGCTGCGCCGCGAATCCGGAAGCAGCCATCATGCCACTCAGCCTCTTTACTAGGAATCCCCTGTGGATGTCCATCTATACTCATTGCAGAGGATGCCTGCACTGGGGTCTCATACGTATATTGGTCACCAATATTTACACTGCCTATAATCGAGGTTACCCCATCTATGACCATAAACTTCCGATGATCGATGACATTCAGTCCTGTGACCTCAACATCCTCTTGCACTTTATCCTGCAGAAACAGGATACTTTCCGGCACTCCCTCTTGCTCCAGCGCCTTTCGTTTCACCCGCCATTCCATAGCTGAATAATACGAATTGAAGGTATTCAACAGCTTGGCGCCTGCATTCTCGAGCTGATCAGCAATCTTGGAGAACTGGCCGTACTCCAGATTATTTCCGTACCCCAATGCCGTCAATGTGTAATTGACCATAACCCTTACCTTAACGCCACGCTTAAGAGCATAAAACAGTTCATCTGCAACCAGATTGCCCGAGCGATCATTAAAAAAAAGCATGACAGACAGGTGGATATAATGCTGCGCTTTTCTGATCTCCTCTAATATCATTCCTAGACACTCCGGACCATTCACGTAAGGTGTTACTTGATTATTCCACGTAGTCTGCGGAGCCAGAACCTTTAGCTTGCCTGAGTCTAGTCTGCCCAATACTTCAGTAAGTTGTTCCAGTAAGCTTGGACTAAATCCAGGAAGCTGGAATAGCTGCTGACTTGTCGTAATGACTCCGCCAAGCGTCTGACGATAGGCTCTGGCAGCCTCTAGGTCTATCCCCTCAAGCTTACGCTCCACCTCTTCTCCTGCTACACCCATAATACGGGCAAGCGATCCGCCGGATAGATAATAATTCAAGAAATCAATCATATTTCTCTGTGTCTTCATATGTAAAGTCCCCCATCGTTTATATTGCATGCCTTTGAATCAAGGTAAGGATAGATACCCTAGATCTCCTTTTTATAAACGGGGTGAAATGCAAAATAGGGATGCCCCACAGCCTTTATGGCTATGGATCATCCCTGTTTAGGTTTAAATAGAATTCGCTAAGAATGGAGACAGCTTATTTTACCTGTTCTGCGCTAAATACTTTAACATCTAGAGGAGCAGCCAAGAATTCGCCAGCTTTAGCTGAGAAAGCAGTGAAATGAGCGCTCGTATTGTGGCTGGATACTGCTTCAGCATCACGCCATTGCTCAATCATAATAAATGAGTTGGCTTCTCCAGCATTCTCATATAGCTCATAAGAAAGGTTACCCTCTTCAGCATGAGTAGCAGCCAGTAATGCTTTAGACTCCGTCAAAAACTGTTCGCGACGCTCTGGATTAACTTTAAGTACAGCATGAATAATGATCATTGTATATTCCTCCTAAGATTAGTGTTTATGGTAGCGTGTTGGCTTACTAACTTTAATAATTATTTCCACTCAGCAACTTTATCGATAGGCAGACGAACAGAGGGGTAACCTGCATCAACAGCTTTACCAATGGAGAGCAGCATTACAGGAACATAACGATCTTTTTCCATACCAAACGCTTCAGCGATTTGGTCTTTTTCAAATCCACCAATTGGGTTTGTATCGTAACCATGTGCACGAGCAACCAGCATCAGCTGCATAGCAACAAGTGCGCCATCGATAAGCACGGTGTCTCTGTTAATTTCCCGTGGCAGGTTAGCGAAATGAGCGGATAATCTGGTTAATTGATTTTCTTTTACTTCAGCAGGCATAAGTCCACGTTCAACAGCCGTACCGTAAATTTCTTCAGCGTAATCGAAGTTGTTCAGATCACCAAAGATGGCAATCATAGCCGCAGAAGTCTCTACTTGTACGTTATTAAAACGAGCGAGAGGCGCTAAAGTAGCTTTAGCTTCGTCACTTTCAATGACCAGAAAACGCCAAGGCTGCATGTTCACTGAAGATGGAGCAAGTGTAGCTTCGGCAAGGATCTGTGTCATTTCTTCTTTGCTGATTTTAACGGATGGATCATATTTGCGGATAGAGCGGCGTCCTGTAATAATTTCTTGAAAATCATTTGTTTGTGTAGCGTTCATATGTTTAATTCTCCTTTTAGTGTGTTTTGTAAGTTACAACAGAATGATATTAGATTGCAGACGATTGAGCATATCAATGAGCACTGCTCGCTCCTGATCGTTAAAACCTGTTAGCAGAGTAGCGATAAACCGCCTTTTCTCTTCGCTATATTTAACCATTCTTTCCCGACCTTGATCGGTTAATGAGACCAATGTGACCCTGTTATCGGCTGGGTTATTGCGGCGAGCGATCATGCCACTCTCTTCCAATCCCTTCAGATGACGTGTGACGGCTGCCGCATCAATATCCATTTCCTTTTGCAGACTGATTTGGCTGACTTCATCTACCCGAAACAGTTCATGCAGGAGGCGAAGCCGTGTGGGACTGATCCCTGCACAACGTTCGAATTTTGGAGAGATTCCTTTGTTTAAGGCCTGCAGCAGTTCAAATATATGTTCTTCCTCAGGACAGTACTCCGTCAAAATATACCTCCTTTCTATATTTAATTGCATGCAATTGTTTTGTGTAAAATTATACTAACGCATAATCATTGACCCGTCAACTAATATATCAAATCATTTTTAAAAAATCAACATTGCTTATCCTCATCCGGTGCTATACGCTTGAACAAAAGAGGAGGATACCTATGAGAATATCCCTGATTCAGCTGGATATAGCATTTGGCAATCCCACTATGAATTATGCTGCTGTTGTCCAGAAAATAAAAGAAGCCGCTGTCGCTGCCCCCGATTGTCTGATTCTCCCTGAGCTATGGACCACTGGTTATGATCTAACTCGCTTAGAAGATATTGGCGATCCGGAAGGAGAAATTACCAAGACATTTATCTCCAGCTTGGCTAAACAATACAGCATCAATATCATCGCTGGTTCTGTCGCTAGCCGAAATGATACTGGTGTAACTAATCGTATGTATGTATTTAATCGATCAGGTGAGCTCGTCGGACAATACAGCAAGCTGCATTTGTTCCAGCTGATGGATGAACATTTGTATCTGCAGCCGGGAGAAGCCAAAGGACTATTCACATTAGACAATACGTTATGTGCAGGGCTAATCTGTTATGATATCCGGTTTCCGGAATGGGTTCGCGCCCATACCGCACAAGGGGCGGAAATCCTGTTCGTCTGCGCTGAATGGCCACTGCCCAGATTGTCCCACTGGCGGGCGCTGTTGATCAGCCGGGCCATCGAGAACCAATGTTTTGTTGTAGCCTGCAACCGTGCAGGCAGCGATCCTGCCAATATCTTTGCTGGGCATTCAATGATTATTGATCCTTGGGGAGATATTGTGTGTGAGGCTTCTGAAGAGGAAGAAATTCTAACCGGAGAGATCGATTTACATCAGGTGCGTGAGATTAGGAAACAAATTCCGATTTTTTCGGACAGACGTCCTGAGTTGTATAATTAATAGAGCGTCATTGTTGAATATTAAAAAAGACGTTACGTAGGCTGGCATTATCCAGCTTTCCGTTACGTCCTTTTTTAACAGACTCTAACCCATGCTCAGCCCTTAGGAATACCGCTCGCGCAGCACCCGCGTTGCATCGAGCACACGTGGATCATCATAGTCCAGGCTGTATCCTGTCTCTTGCTGCAAAATGCGGGATGCTCTAAGAGAGACTCCACGACGAATCAAAGCCTGAATAATCCCCTCCCCAAACACTTTCGCCACTTCAGGTCCACCGAGTTCACCCAGTCCAGCAATCGTCTCTGGACGAACCTGTGGATATGATAGTGAGGAGTCTCCTCCGGAGGCTTGCGCATAGAAATTACGAATTTGTTCACCGCGTTCTTGTCCCGAGCCAGAAACTACAACAAATGCATGTACAAAATAGGCATTGTTCTGCCTACGCTGAGCAATACCACAAAACTTCCGGCCACCAATGGCCAGATCGAAATCACCAGGGCAGTAAGAACCAACAATCTCACCAGCCTCAATTTGCGCCGCAGCCTGTGGATGACTAATAGCAACCGCTTCCGTGATCAAAGCAGCCAAGAGCTTAAAGTCATCATGAAAGTCCAGCTTTCCACGTCCTTTGGGCAGAACTAGAGAAACATTAATGATCCCTGCATCCAGAGGCACCGCAGCTCCGCCGGAATGCCTAACCGCTGTTCTAATCCCTTGCGCCTCAAGCGTAAGCATCGCCTGAGCTGCACACGGTAGCTTACTGTCCCGAAGTCCAAGTGCCACACCACCAGAATGACTCCACAGATGTAAGCTAGGAGGTATAAGTCCCGCTCCAACATCCCGGCATAAGGTTTCCTCAAAAGCGAACGGGACCAGCATATCCTCTAAGCTCCCTGCTTCTGTACCTTTGCTCTCATCCCTTGCACTCAGATGTTGAAAGAGCCCCATTTCTGAAGGAAGTTTACTAAATATTGAATCATACTCACGAGTATCCACCAAAGCCCCTCTTTCCCGAATATGAGCCACGAGACCTGCTATTCTCTACCAGCTAAAGATCCAAGCCTATCCGTATAAATAATGATAGTAATATTGTAACCGATCTGTCTCCATGCTGTGAGCAGAGAATTGAAATGAGGTTATGATAACGCTATTCTTATAGTAAATGGACTTACCCCAGAGCATAATAGGGGAAGCCCTAAATTCATGCTATCCCAAACGTTAAGGAGTGATGCTGCATGACAGGAGACAAGCTGACCAAAGAACGACAGCTAACCAAAACAAAGCAATGGGAACAAGCCCTTAACCACCTTTATATCAACTTTTGGGATTACAGCCATGACGCATTAAATAAATTCGCTGATGAAGATATCCACCAGGCAAGAGTGAACTGCCGTAAGCTGCTAAGTCTATTATCCATTCTTGATCCGCGGCACACTTCAGGCCTGTACCCTATTTTCAAAAAAGCGCAAAAGAGATTAGGTAAAGTGCGAGATGCAGATGTTCTAATAGAATCTTTCAAGAACAAGCGCAAGCAGGCGAAGGAGAACGGAGATTCCAAAACTGCAGACCTGTTAAAGGCAGTGATTGCGTACCAAAAGGACAAGCGCAAAACTTACCGCAAGAAGCTCGCTAAGGAGCTGCCTGAACTAATTAATGAAGACCTCGAGGAAAAGTGGAAGACCTTCCTAAGCGAGCAGCTTGAAGCCCTAGCCGCCAAAAAGAATGTTAACGTTGTTATGCGTGAGCTTGAGATCGCTTATGAGCAGAAGAAAAAAACCTGTAAAGCTATTTTCCATGAAGACAATGCCGAATCTAAAGAAGCCTTCGACGCTTTGCACCAGCTAAGAATCGCTGCTAAGGAACTGCGTTATACCGCGAGTGCAGCCGATTTTGCATTAAATCAGAAATTCCATGCGCATGAGGAGATCTATAAGGAGATTCAAGATCAACTTGGGCTGATTAACGACAAACGTCTATGGCTGGAAACACTGAATGCTATTGGACGTGAAGAGCTGGACATCGGTAAAAAAGCATGGAATGCCTTCACGTCGCAATTAAAGGATGAAGTGCTCGATGCACTGCATCATAATGATGTCATTCCTATCCAGACACAAACGAAGTAGCTCCATACAACATTGCAAATGGTCCTTTCTATTCAGCCGTTGTATCTGATGCACCATACTCTTCAATATTCAGTTTCACTTCATAGGTAATCGGAATCTCACTAAAGGTTTCATCCCAGTTATCCTCTACGCTCCGCCATACGGCTGGATGTTGAATACGCAAAGCGTTGCCGAAACCTGCAACCTCTGTATGCAGCTCCTTCTGCATTTTTTTCACAGTGACCTGAAGCATGTCTAAGACATGCTTCTCCAGCACTGCTTTATCCTCCTTTACAATGCCGTCATGTAACTTCTTTGCACTCTTGGCAAAAGCCTCACCATATCTCCCCGTAGATTCTATTTTCACATGAAAAGAGATCTTCCCATCCTTCACATTAGCTTTATACTTACTACCCAGAGATTTGATTTCATAGGTAATGAGCTTATTGTTAGACGGGTCGTATGCTTTGAGAGCACCCCCCTCTCCCTTTCCAGTCAGCCAGACCATACCTTCCAGCTCCGATGCATCTAAAAAACCAACGAGCTTTCCCGTTTTCCCTTTAATTACGCCTGCTCCATCCAGCTTTGTCTCCTTCTCTTTTTCTAAAGAAATCACATTCTGCAACATGAAACTTCTTTTACCATGCAAAGGACCCGCCACTTTAGCTATTGAAACCGGCTCCCATATCCTCGTGCTCCGACTTCTATTCACAAAAATCCCCTCTAATACAAATGAAGGGGTTTGGCCGGGCAGCGCATTTTCCAATACATCTCTGGCTTTTCCCTTGCTGACATATAGTAGAACACTGGGACGGATATCGTTATCCCTGCTAAAGAAATCAATTAACTCAGAAAACTTGGTGGAGCGTGCAAGCTTCTCACCGATCACAATGACCTTAAGGTGATGTCCGATTGGAGTACGTCTAGTACGCAGTGAAAGTGCCCGTAATGCTTCAAACATAGAATCACTTACTTCACTCATGTTATAGTAATTTCTGGTTGAGGATGAGGCCGCACCAGACTTCATACCTGACCCTCCCGAGCCTTGAGGAATCGCAAACTGATAAGTACTCATGATTTGTTTAGGCATGGGCTTCCCCCCACCTCCTTGCTGAGTAGCCTCTTCATTCTCGTTCTGCTCCGCACTGTCCAGGGCAACACCAATCTCCATACTTAACTCCTCAACAGGTGTACTGCTCCAGCAACCGGTCAACAGAATACATACTATAAGAAATGTAATCGACACTCTCCATTTTTTCATGAAGCCGCCCTCCGGAAATGTGCGATGATCAATAGCGGCAATGGAATTAATCCAAATAAAACGATCATCCAATTACCTACGACTGTCCCTAATGCAAATAGAGCATTCACATTTGGTGGCATTCTGGAAACTAGATAGGCTACTGGAAGTATAGCCAATAAGCAGCTATTAAATCGTTTATTAAATATTTGAGAAACTCCCAAAGCAGCAGCATAAATAGTGATGCAGAAGGTGCAGAAAATTTGCATAATCCAGATTACCAGCAGCAGCGATTCAAACCTCTCAAAAATAAGATAATTCACCTCAAAGCTTCTCACTAGATCAAGAAATGGCCAAGTTCTTGTGACCACTCCATCTATAGAAAACGCACCAATAGTCATTACAACAGCTAAAAGATAAAAGAACGTTGATATACATGATCCAGCAATAATTACCTTTACTGCTTTTTGTGGCTTATCCATAAAAGCAACAACGAACAGCATCGCTTCACCAGCAGTAAAAGTCAGAATGGTTGGCCTGATGCCCTTCCATACCGGTCCTAAACCATCTCCAAGGAAAGGCCGCAAATTATCGATATCGAAAACTTCAATACTAAGCAAGCATACTCCAACAAAAACTGTCCAAGTAATCGGAACAATCAACCTACACATGCTAGTGATAGCATTAAGTCCTCCTCTGCATAAATAGAAGGCTATCCAAATAAACACAGCAACAATAGCCCAAGGAGGGGTTCCCTCCAGCAGAAAAAAAGAGGTCACTTCCTGTACGGAACGTGCTTCAAAACTGGCTATACACAGAAAATAAACAATCACTAATATAGAGAGCATCACTCCAAGTGGCTTGCCAATGATTTTCCCGCTAAATTGAAAAATAGTTTGACCTGGAAACCGTTGGCTAAGTTTCACTATAATTAAACCCGTTAAAAAGGTAATTACTCCCCCTAAAAAAACGGAGATCCACACGTCTGGAGTTTCACTCGCCTCTACAATCGTCCGAGGAAGTGTAAGTATCCCTGCCGCAATAGTATAATTGGCTAATATGATCGTCGCTTGAACAGCAGTAATTCGGTCCTTCACCTCGGTACTCATATTCGCTTCCTCCTTTACTTCGATCTCTCACCCTTTGCGTCGGGGGTCCTTCGGCTTCAACAGCGTAGGGCGGCCTGTTAGAAATTGCAGCGGCATACGGAATATAAAATCTTTCCAATCCTTAATCTTATACGGGATAAACATGCCAAGATAAGGCATGCCAAAGCTTTTTAGCTTGATTAAATGGGCACTGATGAAAAGAAAGAATAACACCACTCCATATAATCCAAAGACTGCTGCAAAAAACATGGCTACAAAACGGAGCATACGCAGCGTCATTCCTGCACTATACATAGGGATGGTGAAAGAGGAAATCGCTGTAACTGAAACAACGATAACTAGAATAGGACTCACGATTCCTGCTTCTACCGCGGCTTGGCCGATGATCAGACCGCCTACAATCCCCATTGCAGGACCGATAGGTTTAGGTAGCCGGAGTCCAGCCTCCCGTAATATTTCAATCGAGGTCTCCATGATTAAGGCTTCGATTAATACTGTAAAAGGTACACCTTGGCGGGAGCTGATAATTGATATGGCCAGCTTAGTCGGAATTAATCCTGGCTGGAACGAGAGGAAGGAAATATATAGTGCCGGTGCAAACATTGATATCAATGCGGCGAGAAAACGCAGTAAGCGCACCAACGACCCCACCATCCACCGATCGTAATAATCCTCTGGGGATTGCAACAGCATCCCGAAGGACACGGGCATGATCAAGGCAAAGGGTGTGCCATCCAGCAGGATAGCTACTCTCCCTTCCAATAACGCTGCCATTACGCGGTCAGGTCTTTCCGTATTCTGAATCTGCTGGAATGGCGTGAAGCTATTATCTTCGATTAATTGCTCCACATAACCAGATTCTTGCACATCATCTATATCAATCGTCCTGATTCTTCTTTTGACTTCTTCGACCAGTTCATCATTCGCGATGTCCTTGATATAAGTTAGAACCAGATCCTTCTTCATCCTCTTGCCTACAGTAAAAGAAATCATGGCTAGCTCTGTGCTCTGCCCGTGTCGGCGCAGTAATGCCGTGTTATCACTTAACGTCTCATTAAATCCGCTTCGAGATCCCCGCAAGACAGCTTCTGATTCAGGCTCTTCTATCCCTCTTGTGTTCCCCTTCGGGGTGCTGAGCACAATAGCCTCCGGTATCCCTTCTACTAACAGCACTACAGAGCCGAACAACACCTTTTGAAGGGAGAGCTTCACATCATCTGTAAACTCAACTTCCGAAATAAGCACGATCTCATGAATGAGAATATCTTTTAGATCCTTTGCTTCCGGTATCGTATGGGGATCCTTAAAAACCTTATAGGCATTCATTAAAGGCTTCAGAATATTCCGATCCATTTTATCTTTATCTGTCAGTCCATCTACAAATATAAGGGCCGCTTGCAGCTTTATACCTCCGATACGTAACTCCCGAAAACTCACATCATGCATATCTGTGCTCATCTCTTTAAATCTTTGCAAATCCTCCCGAAATTGACCGCTATAGCTTGCTCCTGTAGAAGATTCTTCACTGATTCCAACAGAATCGTCCGCCTTAGCAACCTTTTTCGTATTGCTAGAACCTAGAGAGGCTTCTCCGTAAGGAACACCCCCGCCTATGCTGCCGGCAGCTTTTTTTGCTCTAGTACTTATCGTATCTTCCTTTACATTAGCCCAACTCATCATCCGGATTAGAATAAACGGAACGAAAAAGATCATAATAGCTTGGAAAATCACACTCCATTTAGGAATTATCTCTAGAATAATATTCCACACCCTCATCACCTCCTTTATAACTGTGTTCGTATTTTTTACCGAAGATGGGTAAATCATGCACGCAAAAAAGACCCCACAATATGGAGTCTCCCTAATTTCATCTTTAAAATTATCGCCTTATGCTTGAAGAACCTTGTTCAGTATGCCTTGGTAGGCTGCTTTCGGACGCAGACCGACCAGCTTTTCCACAGGCTGCCCCTCTTTATATACAATGACTGTAGGCATCCCCATAACACCCGCTTCTCCAGCCAAATCCGGCAGTTCATCACAATTCACCTTAACAATAGAAACATCGTCTCCATATTCCTTGTGAAGATCTTCCAGAACAGGCAGCAGCACCTTACAAGGGGGGCACCATGGCGCACCATAATCCACCAGTACCGTTCCTCCACCACGTATTTCTGACCGCACCCAATCCGCACTATCGGCATTTATAATAGACATTTGCCATTCCTCCTCATATTTTTCAACACCAGCAGTACTATTCCAAGTTCTCCAGTGGACACGTTCCCAACTTGCTCTCATCCTGCTCCTGCAGAATAGATGCCATTCGTTCTTCCAAATTTCTCTTGATCTGATTCAGCTCTACAAGCTGACGTTCAATATCTTCCAATTTACTGCGGTATAGTGGCATCACTTCTGCGCAGAAAGCTTCTTTGTTCTTCAAGACACAATGTAGAAAGCCCGCGATCTGCTCTGTCGACAGACCCAGGTTCAAATATAGTTTAATCGTTTCTACCGTCTCTACAGCAAGTGAAGAATACTCCCGATATCCGTTGGCCTGACGGATCGGCGAGATTAATCCTTGACTCTCATAGTAACGAAGTGAACGGACGCTTACGCCCGTCAGTTTAGCAAGCTCACCTATTTTCATAGCATTCTCCCCGGGGTTCATGAGAATTGTTCTACACCAGTATAAACCCTGACACCAATGTTAGAGTCAACAAAAAAAATCCAACCGCGGCTAACCCGCAGTTGGACTCGTGTTTTATTTTACAACAGGTATATCCGCTTATATCCTATAATAATCCTGCCGCCCAAAGTCCACCTCTAAGAATCATCTGGCGAAAGGGCTCTACGGAAAATGACGGCAAATGATGACCAGGCATTAAATAAACAACCCGGCCTAGACCAAATTCATGGCACCAAGCCGCCTGTCTCATTGCCCCATCATGAGGATATTCCATAAGCACAGTTGTTTCGAAATAGGGATGCTGCTCAAAATAATAAGGCTCATCATCGATCACAAATTCTTCGATCCCCTGCATAATGGGATGCTCCCGTGCCGGTATGGACATCTGGAGCGAAGTGAATTCTGGATGATGAGTGAAATGCGCTCCCAGCATAGCGCCTAGCTCCTGATTACGCTGTAAGGAGATTCCGTTATGTACCACTAGTAATCCACCACCGTTAGCCACATAGGAGAGCAATGCGCTGCTTTGTTCCGCCGGTATTTTATCATCGGAGAATTCGGTATAAGAGATCACCAGCTTGTAGTCAGATAATGTTTCTTTATTAAGCAGCCCATAATCCTCCGAGGAGAATACCTGCAGGTCATTGGCAAGGATCTGCTCAATCTCCCGGTCTACTCCCGCAAATGGGTGATATTTAACCTCCGAATAACTTCCGAGTGCCAGTGCTTTTAGTGTAGACATCCTATCATCGCCTTTCTTCGTGTAGTTTTTTTGATTACGGGAAGCCCATCTACCAAGGCCATGTATTTCCATCCACGTCAAGATAGGCCGGCTCATCCCCTAGATACTTTTTATACTCCATAACCTGACTTATAATCTGGTCTGCAGACACATCGGGTGAAATATCGGCTTGCTCATTTTTTTCGCCATGCATATAAGTCTTCATCCAGCCGGGGTGAAACACCATCACTTGACCCCCAAGCGTCTTTAGATGATTGTGCATCAGGGAGGATTGCATATTGAGAGCCGCCTTAGACATGCAGTAGCCGTACATGTTAATACGTTTATTTCTGCCAATGCTGCCCGCTTCCGAAGAAATATTAACAATCAATTTATCCTTACTTTGCAATAAAAGTCCCATAAGTGCATTGCTGACTCTCAACGCGCCTAGTGTATTCACATTATAAATCTCCGCCATGCCCTCATCATCCATATCCACCAGCATCGTAGCATCATCTGCGGAATGAATAATTCCGGCATTATTAATAAGAATATCAACATGCACAGTTCTGCTGGCGATAGCCCTTGCTGCCTGCTTTACACTGTCCTTACTACCAATATCGAGTGGAATAAGTTCCAGCTGTTCCGGATACTCCTCTTTAAGCGCTTTCAATTCATCTGTATCTCTCATGTATTGTCCAGCAAATACTGAGAACTGTTTCTCTAAAAGAGAGTGCACAAGAGACAATCCGAGACCCCGATCAGCTCCAGTCACACATGCGACTCTGTTCATTCTTATCAACACTCCTACCTAGTAAGGATTATTGAAGCAAGTTGTCTTCCTTTCACCTTAGCATGCCGTCCTCTTTTTTTCAACGCGCTAAAATGAGGGTTTAGTCATTCTTGGATTAGCTGCTCCAGAATCCTTTTTGTTTTAAATTTAATATATGTTACAATCATGATTACAGGTTGTTAACAACACAATGGTTAGTAAAATAACGATCCCAGGAGGGTGATATCTATGTCTATTCAACAACTTCATACATTGGAAGATCTTGAGCAGTATGTGGCTAAACCTGGCAAGAAGCTGCTGTTCAAACACAGCACTACCTGCCCGATTAGCGCCAAAGCTAATGAAGAATTCCAGGCTTATCTAAAGGATGCGGATACTGCAGCAGCAGTAGTTCTAGTCATCGAGGATCGTCCAGTTTCCAATCAAATTGCCGAGGATTTCGGGATTAAGCATGAATCTCCACAGCTCTTCCTGCTTGAGGATAATGAGGTCCGCTGGAACACTTCCCACTGGAAGATCACAAGAGATGCTATCAAAGAGGCTGTGAACCAATGAGCCAGCAAGTGATTGTTTATTCAACAGCAGGCTGCAGCGACTGTAATCTGGTCAAACAATATCTTACGGAGCAAGGTATCCCTTTTGAAGTAAGAGATGTTATGACTAGCACCGTCTATCAAGAGGAAGTCGAAAAGCTTGGTTTCATGGGTGTTCCTGTTACTGTAGCAGGGGATCACGCCACCAAAGGATTCAATCTTCCCGAGCTGAAAGCACTTCTCGAAGCTGCTCAGTAATTCATTCGTTTAATTATTTAGCACTTGATATATGCTTACAAAAAAGGGGATTCCAGCAGCCACTCGGCAAGGAATCCCTTTTTTTCATTGTTCTAAAGCTTAGGGTTCCTCACGCATAAGATTTGCCACGACCAGTACATCTACATTTCTGGCCGAACGCAAAATCTGTTTAGTGACATCCCCGCGTAGCCATTTGCGCACCCATGAGCGTTGGGACTGGCCGATAATAATCTGTGTGCTCTGTAAGGCTTGAGACCTTTCAAGCAGCAAGGAAGACACTCGTGCCGGGAGCACGTTAGGAATCATCTTAAACGTTCCACCCAGTCGTTCCGTCAATTCTTTCAAATCATTAATTCGTTTATCGTAAGAAGGCCCGCTCTGCTTATATTCCTGTACGTACGTAACATACCAGCAAGCTTTTAGACGATAGGCAATCCGAAAACCGCGCCGAATCAGACGTTCCGCATGATCTCCTAAGGTGATGCACACATAGATCACTTCCTGCCGCCGCCAAGGTCCCCGCAGCGACCCGACACGTTCCCAGGCCTCCAGACGTTCATCCACATCATCAGCAATTTCCCGCAGCGCCAGTTCACGGAGGGCGATTAGATTGCCGATTTTGAAAAAAGCACCCAGCGCCTGATCCACTTTGGTCATCGCATATATTTTTCCATCCTTCATCCGCTCTTGCAGTGTTTTGGGGGATACATCGATAAGTTCAACTTCGTCGGCCCGTTGCAGAATGCTGTCCGGGAAAGTCTCTCTAACTCTAACTCCGGTAATTTGTTCTACTGCATCATTCAAGCTTTCTAAATGCTGAACATTCACTGTGGAGATTACAGAGATCCCCGCATCCAATAACTCCATAACATCCATATACCGCTTCTTATGCTTGCTGCCCGGCATATTGGTATGTGCCAGTTCATCTACCAGTACGACCTCCGGATTACGCTTAATAATAGCTGCCGTATCCATTTCCTCAAGGACAGTCCCCCGATAGTCAATGCTCAGTCGCGGAAGGATCTCCAGATCAACGATCTGTTCAAGGGTTTCTTTACGTCCATGCGTTTCTAGTAGTCCAATAACAACATCGATCCCTCTCTTTAAGAGATCATTTCCTTCTCGCAGCATCTTATAAGTCTTGCCCACCCCGGGAGCAGCACCAATGTACACTTTAAATGTGCCCCCACGAATCGCATCGATTTTATCCTTTACTTCCTGAGTGCTTAATCTGTGATAGGCATCAGCTTTCCGCTCATTTCGGCTCTGCCGGGTAGGAAGAACACGTTCTCCCTCACGCTCAGCACGATCAGCCACGAAAAACACATCTACTCCGCGGATTTGCTTTAACAATGAGTTAGCAATCGAACCCTTCCACAGCTCCTGCCACGCCGTTTGCTTAGAGTGACCCATAACGATACGGGTAATATTATGCTGGATGGCGTATTTCACTAGAAGTCCCGGAATCTCCCTCTTCGAGCGAAAAGAAATCTCCTCCATCGAGGCCCCAATCTTCTCAGTCAGCTTCCATAGGGATCGCTTGAAGGTTGCTGCTTCCTTAGAGGGCGTCAGGCCCTGCTTCCAGAAGGATACCACCGCCAGATCTCCGTTTAACCGTTTAGCGATTTGCTGCCCACGGCGGATATGAATCGAGCCATTCCAATAATACTGTGCGGACACCAACACTTTTTCGGCAATCCCCGAAGCCCCCAGCAATCCTTGCTCCTCCCGATGCTTCTCCAGCGAACCATTAACATCCTCCGCAACCATTCTCAGCGCCAGCTCCCGCAGCTTGCTTAGATTCCCTTTGTTAAAAAGCGAAGTCCGCTGCTTCTTGCCCAAATGTCCTTCGGACAAACGTTGAAGTATCTTTTCCGGAGTCACATCAATTAGAACGATATCATCTGCAAGGGTGAGCACTTCCGCAGGCAAGGAATATTCCACCTCAATCCCCGTCCACTTCCGCGCAAGATCTGCTGCGCCTTCCAGCTCGTATACGTTTACAGTTGTGATGACACTAATTCCACAGCCCAATAAATATTTGATATCCTCCAGCCTAGTCGATCTCTCCGCACCCTCGCGATTATGATGAGCCAATCCATCGGTCAGTACAACCTCTGGATTACGCGCCACAATGGCCTCCACGTCCAGATCCTTCTTCTCGATCTCCTTCTGAAACCAATGAATACTTGGAATCCGTTCCAAGTCACCCAGCTGATCCCTTGTTTCTGGACTTTGGTTGGTTGAAACCGCACAGATTACAACATCGATGCCCTGAGCTTTCAGCGCCTGACCCTCACGCAGCATCTGATAGGTCTTGCCTGATCCACTGACCGGACCTATATAGATCTTCAGACGTCCACGATGCAGCTCATAAATAGAGAGCAGCAGTTCCTCCGGCGTCTTCCTCCGATATGTTCCCATCAAGACCACTCCTTAATAACCCGTTCATCCATTCACTCTTCTATGCCAGAAAGCAAGATATCCCTGACCCAGTTTGAACAATCGGGCAGGGATATTAGCTATATTTATTTGTTCGTTAATTTCTGCAGCTCCATGTTCAGCTTCAGAACATTTACCCGCTTTTCACCAAACAGCCCTAGATCGCGACCTTCGGTCTGCTTATTCACTAGCTCTTCCAGCTGCGCGGCTGGAATCCCAGTCAAATTACTGATCCGGGGAATCTGCACAATTGCCGACGCAGGAGTGATATGCGGATCAAGACCTGAACCCGAGTTGGTTACTAAATCAACCGGCAGCTTGTTTACAGGCACATCCGGATTATCAAGCTGCCACTGTGTGATGGAATCCTTCGTCCGCTGCAGCATATCCGGGTTGGATGGGCCGTAGTTATTGGAGCCTGAGGCTTCCGCTTTATAATCAATGCTGGATACACGGCCATGGAATAATGCCGGGTCCGTAAAGCTTTGCCCGATGAGTTCTGAGCCCACAACTACTCCAGCGTCATTCTTCAGCTGACTGCCGTTCGCTTGCGATGGCATCAGAACTTGAGCAATCGCTGTAGTAGTCAGAGGATAAATCACTCCGCAAAGAACAATAAACACTAGACATAGCCGTAATATAATAAAGAAATTAGCACCCTTCGATGATGACAACTGTTCTTCAGCGTCCGCAATCGATTTTCTGTTATTCACGATGCTCTCACCCTTTCAATGATTAGTCAATCCGTTGTTAAATCCATACACTTACGAGCAAATCAATAAGCTTGATGCCCGCAAAAGGAACGACTACTCCACCTAAACCATAGATAAAAATATTACGTCCCAGCAGCTTCGTAGAACTCATCGCTTTATACGAGACACCTTTCATAGCCAATGGGATCAGCAGCGGAATAATAATCGCATTAAATATTAATGCAGATATAATTGCCGAGCTAGGTGAACCCAATCCCATGACATTCAGGGCTTCCATTTCAGGAATGGCGAGCATGAACATTGCCGGAATAATTGCGAAGTATTTAGCGATATCATTCGCAATACTGAACGTTGTCAACGCGCCCCGCGTCATCAGTAGCTGTTTACCAATAGCTACAACCTCAATGATCTTCGAGGGATCGGAGTCCAGATCAACCATGTTTGCTGCTTCCTTAGCGGCTGTAGTCCCACTGTTCATCGCTAAGCCCACATCAGCTTGGGCAAGGGCAGGTGCGTCATTCGTACCATCACCAGTCATTGCCACCAGCTTGCCTTCGTTCTGCTCACGGCGGATAACCGCTATTTTATCCTCAGGTGTACTCTCTGCAATAAAATCATCTACCCCTGCTTCACGGGCAATAGTAGCTGCGGTCAGCGGATTGTCCCCTGTACACATGATAGTCTTGATTCCCATTTTTCGCAGCTCATCAAACCGCTCTTTCATGCCTGGCTTAACTGTATCCTTTAAGTAAATAAGTCCATAAATCCGGTTGTCTACCGCAACAGCAAGCGGGGTCCCCCCCATCCGAGCGATAGCATCGGAATTACTGTCGAGGTTCGCGGGAATGACTCCGCCCTTCGACTGTACCCATTTCTTCACGGAATCGACTGCCCCTTTACGAACAGATCGTCCATCACGCAGATCTATACCACTCATCCGGGTCTCAGCCTTAAACTCTACGAACTCTCCGCCTTCAGCAAGTTTGCTGTCATAGCTGCGTTCCAGCTTCTTAGCCAGCTCAATAACAGAACGTCCTTCCGGAGTCTCATCCTTTAGCGAACTAATAGCTGCCCAAGCCGTAAGCTCAGCTTCCGTTTCATCTCCAACTGGCACAAAATCACTCGCCATCCGGTTTCCGAAAGTAATCGTACCGGTCTTATCTAGAATCATTGTATTAATGTCGCCGGCAGCTTCAACGGCCTTCCCTGACATAGCAAGGACATTAAACTGTGTGACGCGGTCCATCCCTGCTATCCCGATAGCGGAGAGCAGACCCCCGATTGTGGTCGGGATCAGACAGACCAGCAAGGCGATCATAACAGGAATATCTAGATCAACGCCCAGATAAGTCGCAATTGGCCGCAAGGTCACTACTACAATCAGGAAAATCAACGTCAGACTGATCAAGAGTGTATTTAGTGCAATTTCATTGGGTGTCTTTTGACGTTTCGCCCCTTCAACGAGGGAGATCATCCGATCCAGGAATGACTCACCGGGGTCACTGGTAATTTTGACTTTAATCTCATCACTGACTACCCGGGTGCCGCCTGTGACTGAGCCAAAATCTCCGCCGGCTTCCTTAATAACAGGTGCAGATTCACCTGTTATTGCAGATTCATCTACGGAGGCCAGCCCTTCAATTACTTCACCATCGCCAGGGATAAGTTCTCCCTGACTGACGATGACAATATCTCCTTTACGAAGCTCGGAAGAAGAAACGGTCTTCACAGACCCTCCAACGAGTTTGTTAGCTGTGATATCCTGTTTCGTTTTCTTGAGTGAATCCGCCTGGGCTTTCCCGCGGCCTTCAGCCAGCGCTTCAGCGAAGTTGGCAAACAGCACTGTGAATAGCAGAATGAACAACACTGTGATATTGAAGCCTACCGATTTCTCTGCATTAAAATATCCGGGGGCCAGTACCATAAGCAATACAATAATCGTACCGATTTCGACTACGAACATGACCGGATTTTTGATTAACGTCACCGGGTTAAGCTTAATAAAGCTATCCTTTATAGCGCTTAGGAGTATGGGTCCCGTCAGCAGCTTTTTTCTTTTTACAGTACTCATCTTGTTCTCCCTCTTCCTACCGTAAGGTCAAATATTCTGCAATCGGGCCGAGCACAATGACCGGCAGAAACGTCAGCGCACCGATAATTACTACTGTACCAATCAGAATTCCGGTGAACAGACCATTGTCTGTGCGGAATGTGCCAATCGTCTCAGGAACTGGCTTCTTCTGGATCAGTGAGCCTGCAACTGCCAGCATCGCGATTATAGAGACATAACGGCCAAGCAGCATTACGATCCCGGTTGTAACATTCCAAAAGGTGGTGTTGTCCGCAAGCCCTTCAAATCCTGAACCATTGTTCGCGGCAGAAGAGACATATTCATATAACACTTGGCTAAGTCCATGGAATCCGGGATTCGTGATGGAACCGTTGCCCAAGTCCGTTAAGAACGCACCTGCTGTTGGTACAAGGATAATGAACGGATGCACAAGGATAGCAATCGCAATTAGCTTCATCTCCTTGGCTTCTATCTTTCGCCCGAGAAACTCTGGTGTTCTGCCAACCATTAGTCCACATAAGAAGACACCCATGATGGCATACATCAGCATATTGATTAGTCCGACACCTTTTCCCCCGAAGACATTGTTGAGCATCATTAGGGCCAGAGGGGTAATGCCACCCAGCGGTGTCAGCGTATCATGCATATTGTTAACACTACCTGTCGTAGCTGCCGTTGTTACCGAAGTGAACAACGAAGATTGCGGGATACCAAAACGTACCTCTTTACCTTCCATGCTACCTTGCGAAGACTCGATCCCCAGCGCATTGATAGCTGGATTGCCTTTGGTTTCCGCATAATAATTCAATCCCAGCAGTAGTACGAACAAGGTCATCATTGCTGTGAAAATCACCCAGCCCTGACGTTTGTTCTTAGCGAACAATCCGTACATATATGGCAGAGAGGCTGGCAGCATCCACATAGAGAGAATCTCCAGCACGTTCGTAAGTGGATTAGGGTTCTCGAAAGGATGCGCTGAATTGGCTCCGAAGAAGCCGCCACCATTCGTACCTAAGTGTTTAATTGATTCCAAAGAAGCGACTGGACCGATAGCGATTTGTTGTGTCTGCCCTTCGAGTGTAGTGACCTCAAGCGATGGCTTGAGCGTTTGTGGCACATGCAATCCTACCAGCACCAATGAAACTAGCAGAGCTAATGGAATGAATACACGAATATGTGCTTTTACGAAGTCCTCGAAAAAGTTCCCGACTGATTTCTGTCCTGTAATCCCTCTGACAAAAGCAACCGCAACAGAAAATCCGCTCGCTGCAGACGTGAACATCATCATCGTGATGACTGCCATTTGTGAAAAATACGATAGTCCCGTCTCCCCGCTATAATGCTGCAGGTTCGTATTGGTCATAAAGCTGATCACCGTATTGAATGAAAGCGTCTGTTCCATATCGGCAATTCCATTCGGGTTCAGCGGCAATCCCCGCTGTAATCTCAGAAAAATATAACTGAAAGCAACCAGTACGATATTAGTTAAAACAAAGCTGAGTGCATACTTCTTCCAGGACATTCCGTCCCGTTTTTTCAGGCCGATCAGCTTATAAATACCTTTCTCTGTGCCTGCAAACCAGCGATCCGTACGATTCGGTTCGTTAGAAAATACATGATATAAATACGTTCCCATCGGCTTGACCAGCAAGATGAGAATTACAATTACGACGACTATTTGCAAAATGCCCATGAATGCCCCTCCTTAAAATTTCTCAGGATGAATCAACGCGTAAACCAGATATAAAAACAACAGTAGGGTAACAGCGATTACTAGAATCACAGCTTATCCCTCCCCGTATCCTCAACTACACCTGCGCACCAGCGCATAAAGCCATAAAATAACCCGTAAATTACAGCTAACGAAGCCACCATATACAGATCCATCATATCTTCCGCACTCCTTCCATTATCCTTGATGAGGTGATCTATCGATTAGAAAATCAGCATCACCACTATGGGAATAGATTACATAGCTCGCACCAAGTCTTTTATAGACCAATCTAGGATTTATTGAACTTGTAATCACAAAAATCGGCTGTGTCGTCCAGGTACGGCACATCTGAATATAGCGGCAGCAAAGCGGAAAGCTGCTCTCAAACAGATATACCCTGCCTACCGGGAACGATGGGCGAAACCAAGTGCTCTGATGGCGGGTATCCACTAGAATAACCTGCTCAATCCCGAGCTCCTCAAGTAAAGCTTTCTCAGCCACATTGTTGGTTAATCCCGCCATCTTAATACCCCTGAACTTCAGAAGTTTAATGAAATGTTCTCCCGCCTTTGTAGGCGCACATACAAGCACATATTCATTCTGATCCGTCATCTTTTTTTCTCCTCCTGCTCATTTACAACAAGGAGGCAACGAAAATCTCCGAAAGGATGTTGACCTATCGTCATTTTCGGGCACAACCTAAAGCTCGGTTGTGTCACGTCATTAGACGCTGCCTTACAAATACCGCTAATGATGAATTTAGCGACCTCTTAGGGGAGGCCTCCATAAATGCTTTGCTTCTAAGAGCACAGCAAAAAGCCACAAAGGATCTCCTCTGTGGCTCGCTAGCGGTCACATTGCACTCATCCTCTCTCCATACGCTTACGAGGTTAGCTGTCGGATTCGGGCGGTGAGAGTCGCCCTACCTGTATAGATGCGAGCTCACTCACACCCTCTACAGGATTCACCCCATAATCTGCTTCCGACTCTCACATCGGCTGCCGATTGTTGGTTCCCCCGCTTTCCTTACCGGAAATTAAGCGGATCAAATATTCGATTGTCGTTGAAACAGGAGTAATCATACTCTTATGCACGAAGACTTGTAAAACCTGAATGATGCCAAAATAATGCAAATTAAAAACTATTTTCCCATTAGATAGCGCTTACTTGATATCTAATCTCTCTATATCTCTTGTTTACTCGAGTTTGGAGCGTTTAATCGCTATCTATAACCCATGTGATTTTATTCACCTTTTTAGAGCGAAAATACTGCAAATTCCCATTATAGGTAGAAACGCAAGAAGCTGAGGCTGAGCGAGAAAGAGGCGCGATAACACGCCATAAATACCTATTTACCTCGTTTTTCAGTCGTAGTCGGCAGGATATGGTTAAAATTGCTCTAAAAGAACATTTTCCGTTTTTTACAGAAAATCTTGAAAAGAGTATGATTCGGGTTGAATCTAATTCATGAAAAACAATCAACGCTGAGTTCCTGCATTCGCAGGGAACGGGGGAACCATCAGGCCACCTGGCCTACTTGGGGTGAATCCAAAGGAGACTGCATAAGTCTCAATAGGTAGGGCGACTCTCACCGTCCGAATCCGACAGCTAACCTCGTAAGCGTAAAGAGAGAGACCCTTGATCCGCCACGCTTTGGCCCAGGTATATCTGCCTGTAATCCAAAACCGCAGCAGAGGTCCTCCTCTTGCTGCGGTTTTTGCGTTACCTGAGCTTATTAGGTGATAGCACGCTGGATGGGGTGAATGTTTTGAAGCACTATTATTTAGGGATACATCAAGGGCTGCTTGAGCCGATAAGTCTAAATTACGTTTGTTTCGGGGCCTTGTGGTTCGAAGAACATAATCACAGGTACATTGTAGGCTATGCATTTGGCCAGAACCAGATCCAAGCCCTTCGCCAGTTCAGCACACCTTCTTCTTGTAAAGACTGTTTAGACTCTAAGATTGTATATGAGATATATAAAAAAATTCGAGAACAACAGCAGCAGCAGGATTGGTCATCGCACCAAAAGCTCCCGTGGTTTACAGCCTTCAAGGAGCCTTGGAAAGATGTAAGCGCCGGTTGGTATGTCTTGAGATCCCGCAGCACCTTTCCCTTACATCTATCTGTTATACGAAAAGAGAAGTTCCGACTATGGCTAGAGCATACCGCAGTCTGTGAGAATAAAATGGAAATGCTCGCTTGTGTAGAAAGGGCTAGTGTCACTCATCATGTAGACTTAAAGCTTTTGGAAATCTAAGGAGGAACCCTACTATGGACCAGCGCAGACTATCCCGCATTGAAGTATTTGTATTGGATGAACCCGAGCCTATTCACTATGGAATGGAAGGGGCTGAAGGCTGCCGTTATGGTATTCTGAAGCTCACCTGTAAGGGAGGCTGCAGTTGGGGGGCTTGTCTGATCTCTGCCAACACCAAAAATTTCGATCTCATTAAATGGAGTTCTTTTTTACGGGCCATCTGTCATTGCCGTCTTGAAGAAGCGCTGGATAAGGTCCGCCGCGAAGGTTCAGATTGGGAGCAGGTTAAGCTTGAGCTAGTTCAGGGTGCTTTGCAGGATTTAAAGGCCAAGCTCCAGGGTAAATCCTTGGCAGGGCATATTCAGCAAGGGCGTCTGTACAGTGTTGCAGCAGGGGGGAGCAATTCCAGAAGTGAACGGCTCTACTACAAGCCTTCAAAAGCTTTATCCACTGCCTCCCAGCAGAAACACAGTTGCCCGGAACCAGACACCGCCGATCTTATCAATAAATCCATCTCTTACTTTTCTATATTATAGATTCAAGCAAATCTCTCAATCTGAAAGGATCGTGTTCACCATGCCTGACCCCTTACCTCCCGAGTCCACCTACAGTACTAAATTTGCAGAGTGTGTTCAAAAGTATACTAATGAAGTCTACGTACTTAGTTCCATGTTGTTAGAACAATCTAATGAGGCAGACAAGATTACTATCCGCACCTTCACAGAGCTTCATAAAATATATCGTCAGGATGATTTTGATCCTCAGTTATTCTCTATCCACGCTTACCGCACTTGTATTCACCAGTGTGCTGATTCTTTTGCCCGGCGCTCCCTTCTATCGGCTAAGGCATTACCTTGGGAGGAACAGCTTGTGAAGGTCATGTGGTACGGCCTAAAGCTGCCTCTTTCTCAAATAAGCATTATTCTGCAAAAAAGTGTTCCCGCACTGAAAACACAGCTTAGAGCTCTACGGGAGCAGATGACCACCCAAACGGATATACTAACGAGCGCAAATCTTTCTATAATTTAGTCACTGACAAGAATTCAGACAATCTTTAAGCGCATGAAGCATCTAACGGACTCAGGAGCCTTTAATTGAAGCTTTTCCACAAATATAGCCGGCGTTCGGACTCCAGTAGAAATCCCGAGCAGTGAACGTCTCGGATCGTCTTAAAGCAAGCCCTAATCATCTTCCACCAAGGCTTACGGACCAAGATGACGTTATTTGCACGTTTATCGCCTTTTGAGCATAGTATCGGACTCCAGTGCAACTATTTGGTTAAAAGAGCTACTGATTCACCCTTTTTCATGCCAATAGCGACTATAGTGTCCGATATCTTGCCAAATCTCGATGATTGCTGCATTTAAGTGCTGCTGGGTCCGTTAGCTATATCAGCTCGTATACAAAGAGATTGCCAACTCAAAAACGGGGATATCCCAGCAACCATAAACGGCTGTTAGGATACCCCCGAAAACTCAGTGCTTACTATTACGCTTTACTCTTACGCGCCTTACCGTACATCCACAATCCCGCCAACATCCCCACTATAGCAACACCAGTCAATAGACCTTGAACAAAATCCATAAAAGTGGAGCCATCCGGAAGCATTCTACTAACCGTAGCCAGCGATACCGAACTCATTAAAAGCATAATGGTATATTGTTCGCTTGTAGACATCATTAGCACTCCTTAAAAGTTATATGAGGTCATCTTAGATCTTGTAAGCTTTCATTGCTTTTCTAATTTCTTTAATACTTGGGCGTTTGCCGTACATCAGTACGCCGGTACGATAGATCTTGGCTGCCAGCCATCCGAAGATGAAGGTAGTCACAAGCAGGATCAGCAGCGATACAATGACTTGCCAGATCGCCACCTCGCCGACACCAATTCGGAGCAGCATCGTCAATGGTGAGGTGAAGGGCACATAACTCGCTATCTTAACCACTAGAGTATCTGCATTGGAGATACTGAACAGTGGAACATAGAACGCTACGAAGCCTAACATCATGATTGGCATTACCGCCTGACCGAGATCCTCCGTACGGCTGACAATCGAACCTACAGCCGCATACATCAAGGCATAGAGGAAGTAACCTAATACGTACAAGACAAATCCATAGAGCAGCAAGTTAATATTGAGCTGGCCTAAATCGAGATCAAAATCAGCCAATACAGTCGCATTATGCGGGAGCGTCAAATTGACGACGATCGCTGCGACAAAGATCCCAATTTGCAATATTCCTACTAGGAAAACACCGATAACTTTACCGAACATTTGCGCTAAAGGTGAGGCACTTGTAATCAGAATCTCCATAATCCGCGAGCTTTTCTCAGAAGTTATCTCTGCGGCAATCATGTTGCCTGTCATCATAATGGACATAAAGAACAACATAAGCATGGCATATACGATAATGTAGTTAATGGCTGGAGTGTCCTCCTGAGAGCTTTCACTGCCACCGCCTGCGTTAAGCTGTTGTGTAGTAATCTGCACAGGCGTTGACATTGCAGCAATCTGTTCAGAGGTCAGCTTGTCGCCAACGATGAATTGTGTGTTTGCTTGCTGAAGTGCATTTTGGAGATAAACTTGCACATCTCCGTTTAGTTCCCCATCATTACTATGATAAGTAACGGGTGGAAGCCCTTCACCAGTAGGTTCCGCAAAAGTAACATAACCTTCTACGGTCTCTTCATCTAATGCTTTCTTTAACTCGGCATCCTCCGCAGAAGCATATTGTACTATCTTAGCCTGTGGCATGCCCTCTGGCGCAGTATAAGCCTTCAACAATTCTGCAACCTGATTTCCCTCTTCAGCAATCACAGCAATTTGAGTAACTTCACTTTTGGCCGAATCACCCTTAAACTGATCGATGATATAGGGAAGATTCATCCCTATGCTGAGCAATAATACTAGAATCAAAGTAGTAATCATAAATGATTTCGTTCTAACTTTATTTTTAAAGGTAAAGCCGATAATTGTCCCCATCTTATTCATTAGATTCACCCACCGCTCTGATAAAGATTTGGTTTAACGTAGGTTCCTTGATTTCAAAATGCTCCACTTCACCCTGTGCTATCGCCTGCTGTAAAATACGCTGTGCTGCACCGATCTCACTGATCGATAACAGATACCCACGCTCCAGCTGTTTAACTGCTGTAACACCTGCGATGGACTCCAAACCTTTTACCTCATTAGCTGTACGCAGCAATACTTCTTCCCGCGGGTAGCCATTCTTGATCGTGCGGATATCCCCTTGAACGACCGTATTGGATCGATCGAGAATCGTAATGTTACGGCATAGCTCTTCCACATGCTCCATCCGGTGCGTAGAGAAGAGGATACTTGTTCCCGAATCACGTAATTCTTTGACCGTATCTTTCAGCAGCTCCACGTTTACTGGGTCCAGCCCGCTGAAAGCTTCATCTAGAATCAGAATCTGCGGCTTATGAACGACAGCGGCGATAAAGCCCATTTTTTGCTGATTTCCTTTGGAAAGCTCTTCTATTTTTTTATTGTAATAATCCGGAACCTCGAATCGATCCAGCCAATAGCGCAAGCTCTTATCTGCATCACTAGCTGACATCCCACGCAGGCGGGCCAAGTAAACGATTTGATCGCTGATCTTCACCTTAGGATATAGTCCACGTTCTTCGGGCAGATAACCCATAAGTTGCTGCAGTTCACTGTTGAAAGGTTTTCCGTTATACAAAATCTTGCCCTCATCAGGGTAGATTAGGCCGAGCACCATACGCATCGTGGTTGTTTTTCCCGCGCCGTTCGCCCCCAGTAATCCGTAAATTTCCCCTTTACCTACGGTTAGGTTAATTCCGTTTACTGCGGTTTTTTCTCCATATTGCTTAACTACACTTTCCAGCTTTAAGGCTTCCATTTCTCTAGTCCCCTCTCTTGTGGTCAATTAGAATAGGACGATGACCCTGTGTCCATAAACTTAATATTTCGTCCAGTTCCAAACTGCGGCTCTTGATAACCTTTACGCCCAAGTCATGAATGCGTTTCTCGTTTTCAGAAAATTGTTCTATGATAAAAGAAGCTACACCCGGTGTATCCATGGTAAAGTGCAAGCCTCCTGGCAACTCAGCCGATAACTCCGCAAGCTCCTCTTCATCCGCAGCATTCACCCAAACCTCGGTCCAAGCACCGAACAGACTGTCTTTTTCAGCCATACCCAGCAGTTCTCCCCGATGCATAAGGACGATATAATCCGCCAGCCGTCGCACCTCATCCACAATGTGTGTGGAGATGATAATCGTTGCGTTGTGCTCATCCATATATTTACGAAGTGTCTCGATCATAATCTTCCAGGCAAAAGGATCAAGACCCGATGAAGGTTCATCCAATAGCAGCAGACTTGGCCGTGCCGCAAGTGCTGCAGCAATTTCGAATTTCCGGCGCTCCCCTTTAGACATCTTCGAAAGTCTCATATGATACGGAACCTCAAAGCGATCCATCAGCTCGTGAAAATACTGATCGTCCCAATTTGGATACCAATACTTCCGAAATCGTGCTGCCTCCTCTGCATTCCAGTGGTTCTCCTCAGTAATTGACGTTTCAGGAACATAGGCAATGGTCTGGCGAAGCTCCAGAGACAACCCGCTATCATACCTGTTCTCGAACCAATATATCTCGCCTTCCTCTGGATTAGTCAGCTGCATCAGCAGATTCAGCAGCGTGCTTTTGCCGGATCCATTCTGACCTACCAAAGCTGTAATATATCCTTTAGGCAGATTCAGGGTCAGTGGCCCTATCGTCTTGTTTCTCCGCCGTTTAAGTACATTCCGCAATTCTATAGCCATCTGTACCATATGAGTAAGCGCCCCCTCTCAATCCTTTTCTCTATACTTGCGTTCTACAATCTCCATAAAAATCTGTTCAAGTTCATCCTTGCTGCAATGTACCGATCGGGCGATATCCACTGCACTTTCAAGTGCTTTGCCAACCGTTTCACGTTTATATTCTTCCATGGCTCCGTCACCTACATGGGATACAAAGGTACCTGTTCCTTGTCGCGTTCGCAGCAAACCTTCGTTCTCCAGATCCTGATATACGCGCCGCACTGTAATTACACTGCATTTCAGATCTCCTGCGAACTCACGAATCGAGGGCAGCAGCGTACCTTCTGTAATGACTCCGCTAATGATTAATGATCTAAGCTGAGTCTCTATTTGATGATAGAGGGGCTCTGCACTATTTTCGTTGATTTGTACCGGTATCCACATTATTTACACCTCGCCTTCCACTCTAGCGTGCTAGAGCGCAGTCCTTGCCATTTCCGATTTTTTATATGAGATTGCGACTTTTCAGCCGATGTATAGTCCATTTAGAGAATAACTGCACAGATATTGTTCCCAGCAGTAGTGACCCCCACATGATCGGAGATAACAGCCCCCACTCCTTCGAATAGGAGATACTGTATAAGAACAAACTGCCTCCGCCCAGTGTAACTAAGAACGATGTTGCCCACGATAAAACTACGATAAGCAATGTTAGCCATAGATAAGCTTTGCCGCTAAAAAGATATTCAATAAAAATATATAGACCTGAGACCATGAATCCGAAGCCAAGCCAAGTAATCGCAAAAGCTATGTACGAAGGAACCGCCAGCTCTGCCCGGAAATTCTCTCCTAACAAGTAAATAATAACGAAGAATAACGTACCATTTAGAGTAAAGGAGCCCACACCCTGAAGTTTCCTCCGCGATAATATTACTGCAGCTGGAATCGGTAAAGTTCGTAAGTAAACCAACATTTTTGTGTAAGAATCTTCACTCCAATATTTCATGGAGCGGCGAGAGAATGTTAATCCCAATAAGGGGATAAAGGAGAGAAATAAGAAATCCGCTAGCATCGTCCGATCCTGCTCACCTAGTACATCATTTGCTATCAGGCTAGTCAGTCCACCAAGATAACTCATAAAAACAACTGTTATTACGAGGGTCCCTAATATTTTTAATTTATCTCCGCGAAAATCAGAGCGCAACATAAACCATGAATCTTTTAATGTTCTCATTAATGCTAACCTCGCTTTACAATGTCTTCAGCGTCTAGCAGAAGCAGGTGTTCATATCCCTGTGCTTACTGTATATATCTATATACACAGTATATGACCTTAATTTTACATTGTCAATCCTGTAACTGGAAATTATTCAAAAGAAATAGGAGGTTTAAGCAACCTCATACTTCAAGCTTATGAAGACACTCTCAGACGTTAGGTAAAGCTTATTTGTTAGGATTATCTACAACGAGGGGGAATTGAGGCAGAATGCTACGAGGCGAATATAACTGGGATAATTGAGTTTATTAGATAATTCATTCTGGAAATGAAGTAGTAAGAGTTCACTCTTGCTTCTATGTAACGCGTTGGTGTGAAGTGCGTTATGGAGGCGAGTGCCGGAGCGGATACTGGTTCGGGTTAGTATGCTGGTGCGGCTGTGGTGCTGGTTCGGGGGGATGATGCGTGCGCGGCGGATGGTGCAGTTCCGATTGTGTGATGCGTGAGCGGCGGATGGTACAGTTCCGATTGTGTGATGCGGGTATTGCGGATGGTGCGGTTTCGGGGGCGGGGTGCTGATTCGGCTGCTGACTGGTTCAGGTTTCAGGTGTGGAATGCTAGTTCGGCTGCTAGTGCAGTTTCAGGTATGGGATATGGGCGACTGCCGGACGGATTAACATTAGGGAAAAACTCCCCAAAATTTCAGCTATTACTCCGTTATTGAGCTAAATCCATTCACTTTCAGGAAGGATTTCCCTAATTATGGCCTTTTTAAGCTATTTTCGTTCATTTTCAGGGAGGTTTTCCCCAATTACATCTTTTTCGTGCTAACTTCGTTCATTTTCAGGACAGATCCCGAAGCTCTACAAACCAAAATAAGCCCATCACCCGCAATCCCTACTCAGGAACATGCAGATATATAGGCTTATTTCATAACTATTTACGGTTCTGCTACTTTAGTGCAGTTCATTCGCTCAACGCACTAAACTCTGTGCTCTATTCAAGCACTTATTTTACGCACCCAAAATAACTTCCCACACCGGCTTGGTATGTCCACCTGGATACAAAACATACAACAGCACGTACACCATAACGCCTGTAATCGCTGTGATAAACCAGATTATGGATGTCACTCTGCCCCACTTACGGTGCTTGGAGTACTTCGCCTTGAAACCAAGTGTTAACGTAGTAAGTCCGAATACCGCAGCTACGGTTGCCAGAACGATATGGAAGATCAAAAACACTTGATAAATTGTCTTCAGTTCATCCGGTCCACCCCATGAGGTATTTCCCACAAACAACGTTCTCGATACGTAAACAATAAAAAACAGCAGCGCAGCGATAGCGGCAGCAATCATCGTTTTCTTATGCGCCTCGCGTTTGCCCTTGATAATGAGCCACCAACCTATAGCCACCAGCACCGCGCTGATCACGATGAATGACGTACTAATAGTCGGAAACACTGTGAAAATATCCATGATTCTCCCCCTCGGCAGTCTACCAGTTATGCACGGTTCAAGTTGCTCTCCTGAAGTGTTGAGGATGGCGTCGACAATTCATCGTCGTCTTGTCCGTTCTCTTTTTTATACCAATGATAGAACACATAAGCAAGCATAGAGGCAAAAATAAATTCCTGAATGAACTTCATCGCGATGCCTCCCACCTGTTGGTCCACCTTAGGCGACATCATTTCAAAGAATGCAGGACCTCCAAAATTCTGAAGTAAAACAGAGGGGTCACCCGAGATACAATAGCCCATAGCACGCGCCCAAGTCTCTGGATCACTGTAAGTGGCGTAGAGCGGATGATCGGCAAATATAATCAGCCCGCAAGCCGGCGTCAGCAATACCATGTTCAGAAAAATAAATCCAATCTTCCCAAGCCCACTCGCCATACGATGTTCCGGCAGCGGATTAATCAGTGTCCACCACATTAAAGCAGAAGTCAGGAACAAAACAATGTAATAAATACGATGAACAGTAAAATGCAGCATCACATAATCATGAATAACAGGAATATGGTACAAGGAAAAAAGTCCGTTAAACAATAGAGCAGCTACTACCGGATGAGCTAAAAAAGATAACCGCCGAAGCGGATTCACCTTTAGTATCCTGCGCCATATAAAATCTGGAATTCCAAGCATAATCAGCGGCACCGCTACCAGATAAGACAAGGCCATACTGACCATGTGGAAGGAAAACATCATATGCCCCAAAAGGCTAATGGGTCCTCCTTGTGCCAGGTAAAGGGCAAGCATCCCACAGACAAATAACGCTCTACGCCAAAATGGCACCGTTATTGAATCGGCATAACGCCCAGCAATCGGACCAATCCACACAAAATAACCTGCTGTCAGCAGCAGCATTACCGCTAGAAAAAGCGGACTCCATAGTTCAGCAAAGCTAAAGTATTCTAATCCCAGCATAATCCCAACCTCCTAGCGCAGGAATTCATATATCTAAACATCAAAAAGAGGGGGCATCGCAGCCCACCTCTTTCATTATCGTCCGTTAATTCCACCAAACCCAATACAGCGACATAACAATACAGGTCCCAGCGATAAAGAAGCCACCCAGCATGAAGAGAATCGGCAGAAGATGCCCTTTATCTTTTAGATGCATCCAGAAGCCCATCTGCACAATGACCTGAAGAACAGCCATTACCAGCAGCAAAATAATCGCAAAGGTTGCATTTACGCCCCCAGCCGCAACAGCAGCGAAAGCAATCAATGTTAAGACAATGGAGAAAATAAAGACAACAATATGTTTCTGTGGTCCTTCATGCCGATGACGTTGCTTATACCCGCCGCTATCTGGCATATGCTGATCCGTCGTCATAGTGCCTAGCCCACCTTTCCGAGTAGGTATACAACCGTAAAGATGAAGACCCATACTACATCGATAAAATGCCAGTACATGGCTGACACATACACTTTTGGTGCAGTAACAACCGTTAACCCCTTGCGGGCGAGCTGCCCGATCAAGATGGAGATCCAAGCGATCCCGAAGGCTACGTGCGCACCATGAAATCCTACCAGTGTGTAGAATGCCGAGCTGAATGCACTTGTGGTCATTCCGAATTCTTCGTGTCTTACATATTGAGTAAACTCATAGATCTCCAAAACCAGGAAACCTAAACCTAAGCCTACAGTAACTAAAAGCCAATTCCGTAGCAGTGCCGGCCGATTTCTGTGCATCGCTTGAATAGCGAATACACTCGTCAGACTGCTTACCAGCAGGATGAATGTTGCAGCGGCAACAAGCGGCAGGTGAAACAGTTCATTCGCCGAAGGCCCCTCATTCGTCTGATTACGCAGTGCGAGAAAAGTAGCGAACAACGTGCCGAACAATACCGCTTCGCCGCCTAGAAACAACCAAAAGGCAAGAACCTTGTTGCGTCCTTCGAGCGTAGCTTTTTCCGGCTCGTGCGGAAAGGTATCCTTAGAAGCTTCTGCATGTGCCGTTGTCATGTCCGCTCACTTCCTTCCAGCTCTTCAGGTTCAATATGCCATCCGTGATCATCATACAGTGAACGCATCAGCATGGATCCAAATGTAATAATAAGACCGATGGCTGTAACGATATAATTATTAAACAGGAAGCTCATAAAAGCATTGCCGAATTCATCACGGCTAAACATAAAGCCAAGCCCAGCGATAAAAATTCCGATAGACATCGTAAACGGTAAAATCGTTGCTGACGGCATATGAATTGAGCCCACCGGCTCTGCTGGTGTCATGCCTTTATTCCCTGCTACTTTTTCTTTCCAGAAGGCATCAATCCCCCGAATAAGAGGTGTTTGCTTGAAGTTATATTCTGGCGGCGGTGAAGGAATGGTCCATTCCAATGTACGTCCATCCTCCCACGGATCATTGCCTGCATCCGCTGGTTTTCTGGAAGTCAGGAAGATGTTCACCAAGAAAATAATCATACCAACACCCATAAGTCCTGCACCAATGGTACTGACTAGATTTAGCAAATCAAATTGCTGATTTGGTAAATAAGTAAATACGCGGCGCTGCATCCCCATAAGCCCAAGGAAATGCTGTACAAAAAAGGTCAGATGGAATCCGATGATAAACGTCCAGAAAGTCCACTTGCCCAGCGTCTCACTCAGCATCCTTCCGAACATTTTTGGCCACCAGTAGTGCAGACCTGCGAACAGGCCAAGCACCAAACCACCTACAATAACATAGTGGAAATGCGCTACAACAAAATACGTATCATGGAACTGAAAGTCAGCAGGTGCGGACGCCAGCATCACTCCAGTAACTCCCCCCATAGTAAATGTAGGAATAAATCCTACAGCGAACAGGTTAGGGGTTGTGAAACGTACTTGCCCGCCCCACATCGTGAACAACCAGTTAAAAATTTTAATCCCGGTTGGAACCGCAATTAACATCGTTGATACGGAGAACAACGCGTTAGCTACAGGTCCAAGTCCAGTTGTGAACATGTGGTGAGCCCAAACCATAAAACCTAAGAAGGCGATCAAGATGGTTGCAAACACCATGGAGCTATATCCGAACAGTCTTTTACGCGAAAAGGTTGGGATGACCTCGGAAATAATCCCAAAGGCAGGCAGAATGAGAATATACACTTCCGGGTGACCAAATATCCAGAAGATATGCTGCCATAGCACTGGACTTCCTCCGGCTCCGACTTCGAAGAAATTGGCTCCTAGAATCCGGTCGAATGTCAGTAGTACTAAACCTACTGTTATTGCTGGAAAAGCAAACAAAATAATGGCGGAAGTAATAAATGTAGTCCAGGCGAACATCGGCATCCGCATATAGGTCATTCCCGGCGCACGCATCGTAATGATCGTGGCTAGAAAGTTAATCCCCCCGATGAGGGTCCCTAATCCGGCAATTTGCAAGCCGATCGTATAGAAGTCTACACCGTGTGTAGTGCTGTATGTACTCGTAGATAGTGGGGTGTAGGCGGTCCACCCGGCATCAGGAGCACCACCCATAACCCAGCTAAGATTCAGTAGAATCCCGCCGAACAGGAAGGTCCAGAAACCAAGTGCATTTAGAAAAGGAAAGGCTACGTCACGTGCACCGATCTGTAGCGGAATGACGGCATTCATGAGTGCGAAGATGACTGGCATGACGCCGAGGAAGATCATCGTCGTACCATGCATGGTTATGAGTTCATTAAACGTTTGTGCATCCAAAAAGTTATTCATCGGCTTGATGAGCTGCCAACGAATCAGAAGCGCTTCAATTCCCCCGATGCCAAAAAATAATCCTCCGGCCCATAGGTACAAAATCGCGATTTTTTTGTGATCGACGGTTGTTAGCCAATCCATAAGTCCTGTATGGCGCTTCACACTGTGGCCGTGCCTCAGAGGCTTGGATGAATTCAAGGTATGCGCTGCTTGAGCCAAAGTTCGTCCCCCCTTTTCGAAAGTTCCGCCCGCCTTTAGGCTAAGGCATTAGTCCAGCTTATAGTTGGCCAGATACTCTGCAATGCCATCAATCTCAGCATCACTCAGGCCCAGATCTTTGGGGTTAGGCATCAGATTGCCTGGTTTTACGGATTGCGGGTCGTGCAGCCAGGTTTTGAGATTCTCTTCAATCGGCGCACCATCTTCCCTCGTGTCGTCGTTGAGCAGAATTCCAGCAATCGATTCCCGAGAACCAATTCCGGTCAAGTTCGGCGCATTATTAATCCCTTGATCACCTACAGCGTGGCAAGTCAGACATGCCGCTTTGAACTTCTCAGCTAAAGCAGGATCCTCTGGCAGCACAGCTACAGGTGCTTTCATAGAATCAATCCACTTTTGAAACTCTTGTTCACTAACTGATTTCACCTTAAATTCCATCAATCCATGAGAAGGTCCACATAGCTCCGCACATTTCCCACGGTAAACGCCTTCATTAGGCGCACTAAAGCTAAAGCGGTTAATCGTTCCAGCTGGGTTGGTATCGATTTTACCGGAAAGAGAAGGGACCCAGAAGGAGTGCAGCACATCTTTAGTTTCCAGTTCAAAGGCGATATCTTTGCCCACCGGAATAATCAGGTCCTGCGCTGTAGTTACCTTATAGTCGGTATACTCAAACTCCCACCAGTATTGGTGGCCGGTTACTTTAACCTTGATCGCATTCTTGTCATTGGAATGATCATCTCCAGCGGCAAACACAGCTTTAACCGTTGGCACGGCCAGTACTACAACAAGGATGAGCGGAATGACTGTCCAGAGAATCTCAAGTTTCATACTGCCCTCAACCTGCTCAGGGATTTCATTCTGACCCGGTCTTCTGCGGAAGCGGATCAGTACATAAGCTGCAATCGTAAAGACAATCAGCAACACCACGATCATAATGCTGATCGACAGCTCCATTAATCCGTAAGATCTGTCTGCTGCAGGTCCCTGTGGTCTGAGTACTGACAAGTCCTCACGACCGCACCCGGCAAGAAAGAGTCCAAACATAGCGGTCATGGGAAGGAGTCGCTTTACAGCCTGCCACGTTTTCATCATTGATCTACCCCGCTTTTCCCGATTTCGTAGATTCCTGTTTTTTTCTGTCAATTATAACAATCACTATTAATATAAGTTTAAGGGAAAGTTTTGTCAATCGTTCACAACTAGTTCACATTGTAATTTTCGACACAATAAACCCTTGTCCCATCTGGATTTTATAGCATTTTATGAAAACGCAAACAAATAAAAAATAATAAAGAAAGCGTATTCAATTTAAAATGTGTCTATTAATTCATTTGACTATTCTATGAGGAAGACTTTTCCTTATTCGTAAATGCGCATACAAAAAAAACCGATTCCAGCAACAAAAGTTGCTCGGGCACGGTTTATAAGAATCCTCGTGGATGTTATTACTCAAAATGATGTCTAAAGTTAAGCAAGTGACAAACGTATCTGTTAGCTAGGAGACGGATGAATTCATCCGTACCAACTCGTGTTCCACGACCATGGTCAGTTCTTCTTCATAGCCTCCTGTAATCCGATACTTTCGGACGTACTCCTTTACGAATTTCTTGGGATCTTTGGGCCGGAAAATGCGTGTCATTTCCCGTAGACTTTCCTTGACTTCGTTATGACCTTTACTTGCCATGATCAGTTCCCTCCCAAAACATTGAAAATGAATGCTCCGTTGTAGAGAATGCATGATGAAAAGTACGCCGTAACCTCGAATGCAAGTGAAGTATCCATTACACATACGTGGCTTGCACTATCCGTCAAAACGTGGAATCTAAAGCTAAATCTAGCCTTTGAAACACCGCCTTGCCGGTGAAGCAGGTTCGTCGTGATTTGGGCTGAGAGTAAGGACGCCTGATGAACGATAGCTCCTTGACACTTTTATTACCCGAAGAGCCACTTACTGAATCACTCCTTTCGGGCCTTATCGTTATATTGTATCATATTCCGGATTAACTTCCACCTTTCCTTGTAAAATGTACTATTTGGAAAATATTATTTTTAACAGCTGTCTTCGTAAGTCAGATGTCTCCAAACTGGTTAAAATACAATAACCTATACAGCAAGCGAAATTGTATTTATCAACAAATGAGAAGGAGATCTTTATGGCCCAGCCTGTAATTCCCCTAATGACTACCGCAACGCCAGAAGACACCGATACACGCCGGGAGGGTCTTGAACAAGCCCATCAAGCTATCCTAAAAGAATACCCCAAGATGCATAGCATGCTTATTGTGCGTCATGGAAAACTTATCTTCGAACGTTATTATAACGACCATCATGCTGGAGCATTAAATGATCTCCGTTCTGCCACCAAAAGTTTTGTCAGTGTCCTTACGGGAATCGCTATCGGCCGTGGAGAGATGCCTGATCTCCATATTTCTGTGTCCGAGGTCCTTCGCAAGCATATTCCATACCTTCACTCCCCACATCTCTCAAAAATTACACTCCGTCATCTTCTTACCATGACTTCCGGTTTTAGCTGGATCACAGGGAAGAAGCTTGGTGAACCGCTTGTTCGGAACCTCCATCGCAGCCGCCGCTGGGGTTCCTTTGGCCTTAGCTTGAACATTATTCCAGAACAAATCGGCCAGTTCCAATATCGAAGCATCGACTCACATCTAATCTCGATAATGATTAGTGAATCTACAGGTCTTGATGCATTTTCCTATGCAGCACAGCATTTATTCACTCCACTCCGAATGGCTAATACCGCTTGGTTACCTAGCCCCGAAGGACATAGCATGGGTCATATCGGTTTGCACCTAACGTCTCGGGATATGGCTAAATTCGGAATCTGCCTGCTGAATAATGGAGTGTTTGCAGAGCAGCAAATCATCCCAGAACATTGGTTGCAGGATGCACTTACCGCTCAAGCAAAGGGATATCCAGCGTTTGGTGATTACGGATATCAGTTTTGGATCGGTACGATGAGCGGGCAGCCCTACAAGCTCGCCCACGGGCATGGCGGGCAGCAGATTCTGCTCTTTCCCAATCTGGATGCTGTAGTGGTCTTTACAGCAGAGAGCAAGACAAACAACTGGAAGAACCCTCGCAGGCTGCTTGAAAAGTATGTTCTCCCTTCAATGAGCTAAACATACTTTTTCCTGACAAGTCATAGGCTTGTAAGGAAGAAGGATTCGAACAATCAAGCCCCTTCTTCTCCAAGCAGAAGGAGAGTGAGCCCATTGTCCCCTTTTAAATCATCCACCGGATTGCCCGATAATATAGCGGGCGCGTTATGTTACTTTTTCCCTTTTCTCGGCGGCGTCGTCTTTCTCGCATTGGAGAAACGCAGCCGCTTTGTGCTGTTCCATTCGCTGCAATCACTGATTACCTTCGGGGTGCTGATGATCCTCCACGTTCTAACCGGATTGGTCCCATTCCTCGGTCCCTTGATGAGTGCCCTCGTCTCTCTTTGCAGCTTTGGGGTGTGGCTGTTAATGATCTACCATGCCTTAAGTGGCAGGTGGTATAAACTTCCTTGGGCAGGTGATATCGCAGAAAGTCAGATTCGCCATCTGTAATCCCCCAAAAAGCAGCCCCTCTGATCGCTGAAAAGTATTCCCTTTTGCCCATCCACTCCTTACAATGTAGAAAGGGCATCAATGGAATTCTACAGGCTGGAGGAAATCATATGTATCTATTTATCATAAACCCGCGTTCCGGCGGGGGAGCAGGCGGCCGGACCTGGCATACTGTAGAGGCGCTCATGAAGGAGCGTTCGCTGCCTTTCATGTCCTTGTTTACGCACAGCGTAGAGGGTGCAGAAGCCCTTGTTTTAAATACACTAAAGCATCGCGAGGATTGGAAAGCCGTGATTGTAATCGGCGGTGACGGCACGCTCCATAGCATTTTGGGTGCACTTTGCGGCAAAGATATCCCCATGGGCGTAATTCCTGCCGGCTCCGGCAACGACACCGCCCGGGGGTTCGGCATTCCACTTTCCATAGAAGCCGCGCTGGAGGCCGCCCTTAGCGAGCGGTATATCGAAGCAGACCTGCTTTCAGGAGCAAACGGACTGACCGTAACAGCCGTTGCCAATGGCTTTGATGCTCAAGTGGCCGAGAATGTGAATGCCAGCCGTTACAAACGGCTGTGCAATGCCATTGGAGCAGGCCAGCTGGCGTATATCATCGGCATATTGCATACGCTGATGACATTCAAGCCCTGCCGGGTAAGTGTAGTCTGCGACGGTACGGAGCACGCCTTCGAGAAGGCATGGCTGGTCTCGATCTGCAACCTGCCCAGCTACGGCGGCGGGCTTTTGATCTGCCCGCAGGCAAAGGCCGATGACGGCCAGCTTGACGTCTGCGTCGTGCATGGGTGCAGCCGCGGGCAGTTGCTGCGGTTGTTCCCCACGGTACTGAAGGGCAAGCATGTGGCGTTGCCCTTCGTGTCTATGCTGCGCGGACGCAGCGTAGCTGTGGGCTTTGCCGAGGCCCGGCCTGCAATCGGCGACGGCGAGAGCCTCGGCAAAGGGCCGCTGGCCGTTCGCTGCGAGCCGGGGGCGCTGCGGGTGCTATCGCCGCTGGCAGCGGACAGCGTACAGCTGCCCGCCGACACTGCAGCGGCATGCGGCAGTAACGGGTAACCCTGACCCGTGCATACCATACACACAAAAAACAGCAAGCGACTGGTTCATTACCAAGTCGCTTGCTGTTTTGTATATCCTATAGCTTTTGACTGAGAATTCATTCCAAAAGCCTCAAATAAGAGGCTCTTCCTCGTCTTCCACGAAAGTGACTCTTCCGTCCTCCAGTGAAGCAATACGCACAAGTGATTCTACGCGATATCCCGCTTCCTGCAGCAGCCGATTTCCTGGCTGGAACGCTTTTTCGATCACAATACCAATTCCAACCACACTTCCCCCCGCCTGCTCAACAATACGGGCAAGTCCGAAGGCGGCTTCACCATTCGCCAAGAAATCGTCAACAATCAGCACCCGTTCTCCGGGAGCAATGAATTTCTTCGAAACGGTAATTTCATTCGTTTCTTTCTTCGTGAAGGAGTAGACCTTCTCCACGTAAATGTCTTCTGTCAGCGTCAGCGATTTCTGCTTACGGGCAAAAATCAGCGGAACCTCCAGCTCTAATGCTGTCATAATCCCCGGAGCAATCCCCGAGGATTCTATAGTCAGCACCTTCGTAATTTCTTCGCCAGCGAACCGGCGGATAAACTCACGGCCAACCTCACGCATCAGGAAGGGGTCCATCTGATGATTCAGAAAAGAATCCACCTTGAGCACTCCTTGCCCGAGTACAATACCTTCTTTCAACACTTTTTGTCTCAACAGCTCCATAGTGCTCCTCCTTCTCCCATCATTGAATCCATTCTCCCCACATTACAGACCTGTCGGCTTCTGAGGCAATAAATTTCCAACGATCGATTTTAAATTATGATCATCCTTGCTCTTTTCCTGACCGTTATCATAACCCGTAATTCGAATCTCCAAGAAATCCCCCGGATTTACCGGTTTAAAAATCAATTTTTCGCGGTCTTCCAGTCTCACGTTAAAATTCATATCCTTAAACATTTCGACTAATTCTGCTTCTCCAGGAGATGCTCCCTTATCCAGAAACAACAGTCCACGCAATTTTTTAGGACCATCATTGTGCACCACTTCAAAATGAACGATACATTCCATGCTTCTCACCTCCCTATGATAATAACTACTGCGCCTGTTCTTCCCCATCATCGCCTTGATCATACATAACATATTTGCTATGAATTTTGCTGTAACGTTCTCCATAACGCTCTACTAATTCTGCGCCCATATCCTGCTCCAGCTCGAACAAGACCATTTCCTGTGTGAAATGATTCAACAGCAGCTCCACTAACACCGGGTGCTCTGTTACCACTGCTTGCGCCGACCCATCATCATAACGCATCCCCAGCATACACCAGCTCCGGTCAATCACAAATGAGAACTTCCGTCCATCCGCCCGCTGCGAATTTTTTCCGAATGACGGCCATACCGGGTAAGAGGCAGCAGCAGCATTGCCACCGTCAAAAGCCCATAAAAGCCTAACGCCACGCAGTTCGGCCTGTTCAAGTTCGCTCCGCAGAAGCGACGCTTCCTCGCGCCACATATCCACTACAATCTCCTGCTCTGCCATGTTAAGCTGGCGAATCAGCGCCCCCATTACATTGCGGTCGCCCTCTACATTATAAAAAGAAGGACTAACAGGCCCCCCGCGAGGCATCTCACTTTCCATATAAGCCAGCGAAGCTTGAACTCTTCCCGAGATCATCGTCGCCAGCTCCTCCGGATTGAGAACACTATACCGCGCAGGCTCTCCTTCACCACATCGTACATATCCCTGCTGTGTTAGGCGCTGAAGCGCCGCATACACATTTGATCTTGAAACTCCGAGCTGTTTGGCAACCTCATAGCCAGAAGCCTGACCTTTAGTCGCAAGCTCGACCATGATTTTGGACTCCATCTCCGTGAAGCCCAGATTGCGCAGATGCAGCAGCAGCTGTTCCATCTTGTTGTCCCCCTAAGCCCTAAGCTGACTGATATCTGTACTATATTTGCTCCGATCCACAACGCGGGCACCATAAGGAGCCCTTTGGCAATTCATTCCGACAGATTTGACACTTAATCATATCACGAACACCACTGTCCTGGGTGACTGCGGACTCGTCCTGATGTTCATTCGCGTTCCAATCGCGGATGCGACGATCCAGCTCAAGCTGTCTTTGTCTTTCCCGTTCCAGCTGATCAGCATGTCTGCGATCCCGTTCAATGTCATGTTCGTTCGCCGCATATTCCTCCAATGGCAGCTCATCATCCTCTGAAGGCAGGATCTCAGAATACACCACACTTTGCGGATGGAGCTTCATTGCAATCTCCTTCTCTTCATCCGTTAGCTCATCCGCACCATAGTATTGATCCTCATCCTCTTCGTCCTCATCCACAGTTTTGACGAATACCGGCGGTGACGGAATCTTTCTTGATGTGGTTAGCTCCTCCAGCTTACTTCCACACTTTGGACAAAAATTTGCATCGAGCGCCACAACATTGCCACAAGAACATAACCGTTCATTTTTCAGTTCAGCAATTCTTGCGCGTTGGACTTCAATTTTTTCCTGAAGCTTGGAACAGGTCCGTGCCAGTTCTACCATTTTGCCTTCAGCTACAGACATATCCTTAGAGCGATACCCTTCATAAAAAAGCCTGCCCATTTTCGTGAATTCCACTTCCATCTCACGTTCAATATCGGAAATAAGCCCGTTCAGCTTGCCGATCTCAACAGAGCTTTGTGCTTTTTCGGTAACCCGGCTCGCACTATCTTTGATTCGTTTCATAAAACTCATTACAGTTCCTCCCTCTCCAGCGATACGTGTTTCTATCATACCAAATGTATCGAACAGATTCATTAATGTGCTTTAATACGCGATTTAGCGGAGAATGTTCCTATAAATTCTTATTTTCCCTGATTTCAGACGTTATTTTGCGTCAGGGGTTCTACATCGGTTAAAATAGAATTAATCACAAATAACGAAATTGGGAGAGTTTCAGTGGAAGAACATGACAGCACACAGCTTACGCTAAAACAGATGCAGGTACACGTTAAGGATCTGCAACATTGGCAAGATAACGAGGATTTCACAAATCTTATCAATGAGTTCAAGTCTCTGCCAGCACTCTATCGCCATGCACTAAACGATCTTGAGAATAAAATCGATGTGATCAAAACGGAATGGCAGGTCCGTGACGGCTTCAGTCCCATCGAGCATGTTAAATGCCGAATTAAAGAACCCAAGAGCATCCTTCAAAAGATGGAGCGCAAAGGTTTCGAGTTCAACTTGGAAAATATGGAGCAGCACATTCACGATATTGCAGGTATGCGGATTGTATGTGCTTTTGTTAAAGATATTTACCGTCTGGTTGATCACCTCAGCACACGCGAAGACATTCGCGTATTGGAGATCAAAGATTATATAGCCCATCCCAAGCCGAATGGGTATCAAAGCCTGCATCTTATCGTCGCAATTCCGCTCGTCCTGCTGGAAGGAACACGCTGGGTCAAAGCCGAAATACAGCTGCGAACCCTAGCCATGGACTTCTGGGCAAGTATGGAACATATTCTGTATTATAAATTCGATAAGCAGCTTCCTTCGCATGTTGCGGAGGAATTGAAGGATGCCGCACGCGCCGCCGATGAACTGGATCAAAAAATGCTGCGCCTACGCCACGAGATTCTGGAACTTGCAGAAGGGGAATCCCCTGCCGGCGGGCAGGTTTAAGCTTTCATATTTCTACATTTCTCAAAAATTAAGGGGATGTCTCATAAGCCATGACAATGGCTGCTGGGACACCCCCTTCTTTTTAATCGATTAGGCCGTTTGATCATTACCCTTCGCCGCCGAAGCAAGGTGCTATCGGACACAGCCGATCTTATTCGCAAAATAATCCTCCATTTTGCATACTAACGGACCCCAAAGTCGCTAACGGCATAAAAAACACCCGATCTGCGCCCTACTATATGAAATAGCTGCACTGGAGTCCGAAAACATGCTGGATAGGCGATAAATGTGTGAATAACGCCTCCTGAGTCCCTAAACCTCAACCAACGGCTAATCATGACCCGGCGTTCCGCTGTATTCAGCCTCAAGGCTTACTAACCAAAGGCTTCCATGTGACGCCGCCATCTGTAGTGGTCTGTAGAAATCCTGGACCCGCCAACCAGCCGTTTTTCGGCGTAACGAACTGAATGTTTTCTGCCTTCGCGAATAGCTGTGATGTCGCAATCAACCTCCAGCTTACACCCCCGTTGACAGTCGCCACCAGTTTGCCGCCCTCCTGCAAAGCCCAACCTTCACGAGCGTTCAGCCATGTTGTTCTCGCTGCCTCAGTACCGAGCAATTGAGGGCCAAGCTTCCATGTCCTGCCTCCGTTATCACTTGTGTAAAACACCATACTTCGAATCCCATCGTCAACGATCTCCAGCGGCAGGATGCCTTTCATATTGTCTTTGCCTGAGAATTTAGGCGGATAACTATTACTGTAAGTAAAGGCTGCCAGAGCAGCTGGCTTCTTTAATTGCTCCGGCTTCCAGCTCTTCCCGCCATCCGTAGTTCTGAATGTTAAAATGTATTCTTGCCCATGGTTGCTGGAGGTGATCCAGCCATTCTGGGAATCCTGAAAGGTTATCCCTGTTGGATAGGCTTTAATACTCCCCGTTAGATTTCCGATTCGCTTCCAGCTGTTCCCGCCATCAGCCGTGCGATACAAGGATTTCTCCATCATCCCGAGACCAGGTTCTGAATCCAGCAACACATACCCGTTATTCACATCGATAAAATGAATAAAACCGCCACTGTATCCTTGCTCCCAATCCTCCGTGACGGGGAGTTTTGTCTCCTTCCAGGTCTGGCCCTGATCAGAGGTATGATAGATCTGAATAGGTTGACCCATACCATGACTACTAATAATCCAGCCATTTGTGGCATTCAGGAAAAAGCTTGCTGCGGCAAAGATGCCTGTTTCTTGTGGAATAGGAACGATATTGCTGTCCGGATGGTACCAACTACTTCCTCCATCGTTCGTAGTCCATAATCCAGTCTCGTCTATTCCCCATCCATGCTTTATGTCATTCATGCGAAATTTAGCAGGATACCCCTGCAAAGAATTCATCTTCGTCTTCAGCTCAGCGGTATTTGTCCCCATACTCGAATCTAAACCAAGATTATCGTTTACCATGTAGGATTGCAGAAATAACCCAGCAATGATTATCGGGGCAAAAACGGTATATAGTCTCAAATGAAATCCTCCTTTTTCCATTTCCTTCTATTCTATAATCATAGACAGAGTTTAATGGTAAAAGGTTACAGAAGCATTACACAAAGAAGAAGCCGCCTCCTCAGATAGGATGCGGCTTCTCTAAACTCCACTGCTGTTTAATTACGCCTTACTTGCACGACGGGCAGCAGCTTCTGCTACTCGATTCATAATCAAAGTTAGGCCTTCTAGAGCCTTAGGTGTCTGAGGCAGCAAAGCTCCCCAGTCTTCCGTTACCGCTGCTACTACCGGCGATGAAGGAAATGGCCTAGCCGTAATCTCATGGAACTGCGGTCCCGGCTGGTGAAGCGAACCTTCAGCAGCCGCTTCTGCAAGCCATTCCCCAGAAGAAATTGCGGGGCCCTTGCGCTCTAGCCGTGCTAATTCTGTTGCAAGCTCACTAGCTGGGGCTGCCTCTGTCTCAGAATCATCGGCAGCTATATCAGTTTCAGCCCAAAGGGCAAATATTCCATCCAGGAGTTCTCCCTTAGTAAATCCTCTCAGAGAAAGCGCCAGCAGCGGCTCTTCAGCAAGTCGTTCTTTTATAAGCTGCAGAGTCTCCGCCTGGTTCTCTAACCCTTCCCCCTCAAAGAGGGCTTGCTCCAGCTCAGTATCTGTAGGCAGAAGCTCCAGTTCCGCCAGCCCACCCGTCAATCTCCCTTGCAGCAAAGCAAATACCTCATCCGGACTTAGCGCCAGACGCCGCAATATTTCTTTTCTACGGGCAGCATGCCATACTGGAACCTTCAGAGAGAGAGGTTGCTCCGTTCTTTGTCCCTGAGGAACAGCAGAAGTACCGACATTCCATTCACCTTTTGCCCGCGACCCTCCCGTCACTTTCCCGGGCGAAGCCGTCCATGCTGCTTTTACTAATCCAGGCACAACTTCCAGCCGCATCTCTAACAGTTCACTCATTGTTCGATCCCTCCGTATTCCTCATGTCTTTCTTTACATCCAATCCTGATCCTGCAGTTCAATAAGCTCCTTCAGTTCATGATTAGACATCTCGGTCAACCATGTTTCACCAGAACCAACAACCTGCTCCGAAAGGCTTTTCTTCCGCTCAATTAATTCGTCAATACGTTCCTCCAGCGTTCCTTGGCAAATCAGCTTATGAACTTGTACGTTCTTATCCTGCCCAATTCGGAAAGCCCGGTCTGTCGCCTGATTCTCCACTGCCGGATTCCACCAGCGATCGTAATGAATAACATGATTGGCCCGGGTTAGGTTCAAACCTACTCCGCCCGCTTTAAGAGATAACACGAAGAAGGCTGGACCCTTGCCCTCTTGAAAATCATGCACCATCTCGTCCCGCTCCCGTTTTGGAATCCCCCCATGAAGGAACAGCGGCGATGTACCATAACGCTTAGTAAGCTTGCTCACCAGCAGCTCACCCATCGCTACGTATTGCGTAAAGATCAACACAGATTCGCCAACTTCAGCGACACTGTCCAGCACCTCGAACATAACCTCCATTTTACCGGAATGTTCATTGCGTGGACTCCGTCCTTCTTCTTTCCGGAATAGCTGAGGATGATCGCAAATCTGCTTCAGCTTCGTCAGAGAGGATAACACCAGTCCACGGCGAGCCATACCACTGCTCTCCCCGATCACACCGAGCATTTCATCCACGACACCCTGATACAGGGCAGCTTGGGTCTCGGTCAGCGGGCAATAAGACTTCAGCTCCAGCTTCTCCGGTAAATCCTTAGAAATATCCGGGTCACTCTTCAGACGCCGCAACAGGAAGGGGGATACCAAGCGATGTAGCTCCCGCAGGCGTTCCCCACCTTCACCAGACACATAACGCTGCCGGAAGGAATGATAGGTTCCTAAATAGCCCGGGTTTAAAAAGTGGAAAATAGACCATAACTCGCCAAGTCTGTTCTCTACCGGAGTACCTGTCATAGCTATGCGATGCGGCGCTGATAACTTCATCACACTCTGCGCCTGCTTCGTACGGTGATTTTTAATATATTGAGCTTCATCCAGCACCACTGTTGACCACTGGACATTGGCTAAATCCTCACTGTCACGGCCTGCCAAATGATAGGTCGTCAGTACGATATCATGACTGGTTGCCAGTTCTAAGAAGCTATCTCCCCGAACACGGCGTCCACCATGATGTATGTGTACATTAAGCGAAGGTGCAAAGCGCTGCAGCTCCCGCTGCCAGTTGCCAAGAAGCGATGTTGGGCAGAGAATCAGTACAGGCTCCTGCTTCTCTTCAGGGGGAGCACTTAACGCCCGGTCCAGCAGGCAGGTGATAACCTGCACCGTTTTACCTAGACCCATATCATCGGCGAGGCATACCCCAAAACCCAGACCACTGAGCTCGGCCAGCCACTGATAACCCCGCTCCTGATAAGGTCTTAAAGTTCCATGCAGACCCTCAGGTACAGGACGCACCGGAAGATTACGTAATACATCTCCGCGCATAAGTGATGCCAACAGCCCGGATGTCTCCATCCCAGTGACGGACATTCCTTTCCAGAGCCGATCTTCACCATCCTCGGCTTCTAGACGCATCCAATCCGCGGCAGTCATTTCTCCGTTTTCATGGCGTTTCATATATCTAAGAACCTGGCGGATTTCTTTAGGATCTATCTCGATCCATTCCCCGCGGAAACGTACAAAAGGTACACCGGCCTCTACTAATGCATTTAATTCTTCCTCACTAATCGTACTATCTCCAAGCGAGGCCTCAATACGGAACGAGATCAGCTCTTCCATACCCAGAGCTGCGGGCGCAGGGCTATCGCCCCCGTTCACGCCCGGCTGCATTTTCATCTTCATGCCAATGCGGCGGCGTCCCTCACGGCTCCAGCGCGAAGGCATCTGCACCGTTATTCCCCGATCGCGCAGCTGCTGCACCGTCTCCTTCAAAAAGAAATAAAGACGCTCCGGTTCCAAATCCGCCCCCGTAGGCGCAGGCTTAGCAAGAGCGCGCTGAATATCCGGCGATATCTTCGCAGCCCGGCCCAGCGCTATAAGCAGCTGCTGCTGGATATTGCGATAGCGTTTACCCCATAACGTAAACTCTCGTTCTTTACTACTCCAGATCGATTTGGCGGGAAACCAGAATTCCCCTTCTTCCTTATTCTCCGCCCAGAAGGTTAACCGCCAGACTTCATTATTGTCTTCTGGCGGCTCCAGCCGTAACCCAAGACCCAGCTGCCCGCTCCGTGCTTCCTCTGGTTCTGAATGTGGCACATCGCTGCCAGCGGTCTCGTTCACAGTGACCAAAAGGTCTGTCACCTCTGCCGGAGTTCCTTGCACGGGTATATCTCGGCTTCCCGTGAGAAGGCTATTCCACCACAGTTCTGTTAAAGGGGAATAACCCCGGCGATAATTCGCTTTATAAGGGATTAACTCACTTTCAATGCCCGCAATTACTTTTTTTATCTCAGCAGTCATTACAGCCTGCATAAAGGAGTAAAGCACATATGCTCCAGCCTCATCACGAGAGGATAAATCCCCTGCCTCTGCGATATGCGTTCCTAGTGCAAGAACAGGCATGGATGCTGCCAGCTGCAGAAAGATCTCTTTGTCCTCCTGCTTTCGGAAAGCTGGCGACCAGCAGACCGTCGCCGCCTGTTCGCCGCCGCGGCGACGTGAGCCCACAGGGCGTGGTGGCAAGGCCCCCGGCGTAATCCCGCCCGTACCCATCAGCTCCAGCGCAAAACGTGCCGCTGCTGCCCAGTAACGCAGTTCGCCGCCTGGCTCCACTCCCTGATCTCGGCATAACGTCTCATCCCATGCCAGAAGCAGTTGAAATGCATCGCTAGGAACCAAGGCGAGCCCTTCGAACGTTCGTCCGGGCAATCCGCGCCGGGCTGGCTTCCCCTCTACAGGGGGAGCCGGATATTTCACTTCTGCCAGACGCAGAGCAGCAGTTGCAAAAGGACGCACTCCTCCCTGTAGCTCCATCCGCTTCACTACGCGAGTCCAAGCGTCAACCTTCGGCTCCGAAGTTTCGCCAGAGAAGCAAAATAAAACGTCCCCTAACCATATTGCATACAGATGCTTAGTCATCGGTGATCTCCTGTCTTTTAAGCAAGCAAAAAAAGAACCAGCCCCCTACCATCAGGAAGGGTAACTGCAACCTTTTCCGCGAGAAATAAATTTTGAAGCTATACAAGTAGAAGCCGCTTCTTCCTCTTTTAGAGAGGCGATGCGCTCCTGCGGTAAATATAAGGATAAAGAACTAGGACAAAACTTATATTTTCTTGAATCTTCATCTCTTCATCTTATACGAAAAAGCGCTGATTTAAAAACATTTCTGCATATTTTCTGTAGATTTTTATGAAATAAAGTTGAAGGATATAGAAACACCCAGTAATTTGATTCATTTAAAATACCCCGCACTACTGCCCTGCTATCCAAGAATGTTATGACTCACTAGTCACTTCTTTTCTTTTTATAGTCTTAATTAGGCCAAAAAGGGGTATATTCTAAATAAGCAACACCCTATTAAAAAAGCTAGGGAGTGAATTATTTGAGACGTTATAATCCTTATAAATGGTGGAACCTCGTATTCTTTGTGGGTGTAATTATCGTAAATGTGCTGGCGGTAACCTTGCCTTTGGGCGGAAACAGTACAGGAGAAATCTCTGACAAATATAAGACTTACATGACTCCTGCTGGCTACGCGTTCTCCATTTGGTCGCTGATCTACCTCTTGTTAGCCGGTTTCGTTATTTATCAATTCCGCTCCTATACAAGTTCTAGGGATTCTGTACGAGCTATTTCGTTCTGGTTTATCCTGAGCTGTGTTTTTAATATGAGCTGGCTTTTCCTCTGGCAGTATCTATACATCGAGCTTTCTTTGATTGCCATGGTGTTAATGTTAATTTCCATCATTGTTATCTATCGCCGAACGCGCCAGATTGCAAATCCTACTTCAGGTGAGAAATGGCTGATCAAGCTACCCTTTAGTATATACCTTGGCTGGATCTCTGTGGCGACTATCGTGAATGTTAGCGTTGTTCTGGAGAAAAATCATTGGGATGGGTTTGGACTTAGCGGGATAACCTGGGCCGTGATCATGCTCTGCGTGGGGACACTGCTTGCGGTGTTAGTCAGCTACCCTAACCGAGACAGCATCTATCCTCTGGTCTTCGTATGGGCTTTCATCGCGATCGCCTTGGAACATAGAGAAGCTAATGCAGTCTTTGTAACGGGCACAGTAACGGCAGGTCTTCTGCTGCTCTACAGCATTTGGCTATTGCTCACACCACGCCGCAGAAGATACAGCAGATACTGATTGTCCTCTTGATAATATAAAAGGCAGGCTAAGAAGGTGATCCTCCTTAACCCGCCTTTTTTTTGTAGAATAATCTAGAAGTGCGAAATCATATTTATTTCTTACGTGCTACCGCTTCGATCTCAACAAGTCCGTCTTTGGGCAGCCGAGCAACCTCAATAGCACTGCGGGCAGGATAAGGTTCTTTAAAGAAAGTGCTGTAAACCTCGTTAACTGCTGCAAAATCATTCATATCTTTTAGGAATACGGTGGTCTTCACTACATGATCCAGTGATGCACCAGCTTCCTCAAGAATAGCTTGTACATTGCTAAGTGCTTGACGAGCTTGTTCCTGAACGCCTTCAGCCAAATTCCCTGTCTCGGGATTAAGGCCCAGTTGTCCTGAAGTGTATACCCAACTACCGGTGGTAATGGCTTGACTATAAGGACCAATGGCTCCTGGTGCTTTTGTAGTAGCTACTTGTTTTTTACTCATCTTGTTACCCCTCTCCATTAAACGCTGATCATTTATTGTCCATTGTAAGTCCTGTTCTCACCGTAATGCAAATTTATTAGCAGCCCGAAAAACTTAACGTTTTCCAATCACATGTATTACTTCATTCGTGTAGATATGCAGACCATGCGTGTCAGCAGAGGCAATATTAACCATAGCTCTCGCCACAGTTACACCAGGTATGGCACGATATTTAGCCGCTTTGCCAACCATCACAAACTCCAGTGCTTTCATCAATCTAGCCGCGACGCGTTCTCCCAGTCTGAATTCCTCACGATGACCCAGCAGCAAGGATGGCCGAAACAAATGCAGCCCTTGAAAACCGATTTTGCTTAACGCTTCCTCTGCTCTCCCCTTAGTCCGACTGTAGAAATTGCGCGATTTGGCATCTGCCCCCATGGATGAAACAACCAAGAACTGTTTAACACCGTGATCTCTCGCAATAGCAGCAGCTGCAAGCGGATAATCCAGATCGACACGTTCGAACTGCTCTTGTGAACCTGCCTTCTTGATCGTAGTCCCGAGGCAACAGAAGATGGAATGAACACCTTCGAACGAATCGCTATACTCCGCCAGGCTCTCCCAATCCACAACGATTTGCTTAAGCTTAGGATGTTCTAAAGCTAATGGAGTCCGTACAAGCACTCTCACCTCACCCCAACCTTCACGATTCAGCAATTCCTCCGTAACCGCTTTCCCTACTAATCCAGTAGCCCCTAATACCAACGCAATCCTTAACATGGAATAGTCCCCTTTACTTCTATTCGTCCTTTAGAATACGACGGCCCAGCAGGAAGGCAAGAGCGATCATAAGCGTTCCCACTACCAACTGCATACCGTATACTTGGGTCCATTGCGGCCAGTGGGCAATTTTTTCATACAGCTGTCCCCCAATAAGCGGACCAAAAAAGGATGATAAACCCGTAAGCGCCGCATAGGTCGCCATATACATAGGCCGTTCTTTTTTCGGCGTGTCTCCAATAATAAAATTAAAGGCCAGCTGGTTGAAACCGCCTACACCTACACCAAAAACAATATGAGCGGCAAACAACACCAACAGCATCGGCAACACAGACAAGAGTCCCCACATCAACGAGGACAAGGCAATAATCGGCAACGTAAAGAACAACAGACGTTTATTGCTATATTTTGCATTTAGATTACCCCAAACATAGAAACTAGCCATCATAAAAAGAGTCTGGGATACATTAAGCAGTGATAACGTTTCATAATTTATATGAAGTAACTGCAACATGACATACGAGTATAGCGGAACAGTTAAATTCTGCAGCAGCAACCAGGCGGCCAGAAACAAAGTAGACTTCATAAATAAAGTATCTTTAAGCGGTTTCTTAAACATCGGCAAAAATTTATGTTCTTCCGATTTCTCGAAAGGCACGTCGGGATAAAAAAAGAATACAACAACGTTAGAGATCGCGAAAATCCACACGACAATATAAAGAATCAGAAAGCCATGGCTCCCGGGATAACGATCCAAAACGATACCCCCACCATACATCACCAGACTACCGAGTGCATTCAGGAACGTATTACGAATCCCAAAATAACGTCCACGCACACGTGCCGGAACAAGATCGCTGATCACAGAGCTCCACAGCACACCACCCGCCGTATTGGCAATAAAAGCAGTAGTATATAAGGCTATAAAAGCCATGACCCAATACTCTTTAGGAAAAATAAACGGAATTAGCCCCGTAGAACTCCAAAGTATCCTATGCAGGCCGATAAAAGTAACCATAGCCCATTTGCGGCTTGGCAGCTTCTGAATCAAAAAAGCTACCCCGATCTGCATCACGTTAACCAAAGTGGTAAGCGCTAGCACAAATCCAATTTGACTTGAAGTGGCTCCTAAATATAGCAGGAATCCTGTTAGAAACTGCCCTTGCAGAAGGACCTGGAAAATGGTCGATGGCACACCTTCCCAGGTAGCAATGCGCAAATTTCTGCGATGTACTGAGGTTTTACGGACACGCTTTGAACTAGTAACTGTGTGCTTAGTTTCCATGTTGTTCATAGAAAGGGGTAACACTCCTTTGATGCGGCATTTGCTTCATTCTACTCCGCATCAATCTACTGTCAATACGCCAAATTAACAAATAATATTGGAGCTTACTCTTCTATGAATTCGAGGGGTAAATAAAGCGAAAAACGACTCCCTTTACCCTCCTCACTTTCTAAAGTAATGAACCCTCCGAGCAGTCTGGCCAAATCATTACTAATAGAAAGTCCTAATCCTGTTCCGCCATATTTTCGACTAATTGTTCTATCCGCCTGTTGGAAGGCTTCAAAGATCATGGCATGCTTCTCTGGTGCAATACCTATCCCACTATCTTCTACCTCAAATACAATCCAATGCTTCACAATAGCTCTTTCCCCACGTTCCTCTTGACGAATACGGAGTGCGACATGGCCAGACTTTGTAAATTTAAAAGCATTAGAGAGCAAATTACGCAGGATCTGCTGAATCCGCTGTGGATCGGAATGAATCATTTGCGGGATGTTTTCTTCCATAGCAATAGTAAATTCCAGTTCCTTTTGTTTAGCCGTGACAGCGAATTGCATAGCCAGGATCTCTGGGATCTCAATAACACTTAAATCTTCATTTATAATATCCAATCGACCTGCTTCCACTTTGGAGAGATCTAATATATCGCCAATTATCATCAATAATTCTTCACCAGAACGGCGAATAATGGCTGCATACTCACTCATTTCTGCTTCCGTAAGAGAATTATCATTGTCTTCAATTAATTGCGATAAATTAATGATGCTATTCAGTGGTGTTCGAAGCTCATGAGACATATTGGCCAGAAATTCGGATTTAAATTGCGAAGCCATCATTAACTGATCGGCACGTTCTTCAAGCGCTATCTTATTCTTATGCAGCTCCTCCGTCTGGGCGGACAGTTGTTCATTAGCACGCTGAATCTGCACATTCCGTAAGAGTCCTAATTGAAAGTCACGAATAATTAAGGAGAATAGAACACTTAGAATCAACCCTGCAGGGAAAGTAATCGGCATAATCTCTCTTATGTACTCTGGGGCGGGAATCACACCAAACACCATAATGTTGATTGCATTCATTACATTTACGACTAGAATCACGATCAAACCTTTGTTCACTATACATAAGCTAGATCGTCTGACCCAGTAGCTAAGCGCAGCACAAACAAATCCTAGAATGGACAAATTAATTGTACCAGCCATTGCTGCCTCATTTACTCCAAAAGTTAACCGTGTAAGACCTGTTCCTATACCAATCAAAACAAGAATGAAAGGATGCGGATAAGCCAGCGTTGAAATAATAAGTGGCACAAAACGCAAATCAAAAATCACATGCTCATCCAGCCTATATCCAAAAAGAGTACTAATCCACCCGGCAAAGATGGCTAGTAATACCCAGCTTACTTTCTTTATTCTTACACTTGCATTTGAAATGGTGCTTTTATATATAAGATTAGCCAAATAGGCTACAGCTATTAGCATCGCGGTGTTTCCAAAAAATATTTTAAGATAACCCATAGATTCACTCCCACCTTGGCAAAATAAATTACAACTTTCATCTCATAATACTACCATACTAAAGCCCTATTCGATAACTAACCGCCCACGGACGCAGAAGAAGAGCGCAAATCAGATGCGATTTGCGCTCTTCTTCTGGAATTTTATTATAGACGTCATTAGTAACGAATTAATCGCGGTAGGAACGTCCCCAAGTTTGGTACTCTTTTTCCGCGTCTTCTTTCGTGTGTCCATAACGTTCTTGTAGTTTACCTACTAATTTATCCTTTTCACCATCAATTACGTCAAGATCATCATCTGTAAGCTTGCCCCATTGCTTCTTGGCCTCGCCTTTGAGCTGTTTCCATTTCCCTTTAAATACATTGTTGTCCATTATAAGCTCATCTCCTTAGCTGAATTAATTAGGGTAGGATCGTTATCCCGTGTTACCTTTACTTACCCTTCCCCATTCGCTATGAATCTTTCCGCCATTCATGGCATTAGCAAATTAAGTCGTATTCTGTCACATATATTTTTTAATTTATGTATTCAAATCTTTTAAAATTTGATATAATCCAGATATAAATTAAATATTTAATTTTTTAAGTGATTTATTTCACAAATGTTTTCCTAGTCCATGTGCTAGAATGCCATCGGAGATAAAACAACATCATTAAATTTTTTTCTAATCTATGCCGATATAAGTCATGATACTGTTACAAACGGGTAATGAGGTATGAGATTAAAGTGACAAATATCATTTATAAAGTGATTTTTATCACTTCGCTCGACTATTAAAATGTTTTACATTTTAATATATATATTTTAAACTATATTTTTGGAGGTCATTTGAAATGAAAAAAGCTTCTGTTATCTTGTCGAGCGCACTTATCCTTGGATTGCTCGCAGGTTGTGGTAACAACACAGACAACGCCGCAGCCCCTACTAACGCACCAGCTGAAACAACTGCTCCTGCAACAAATTCCGGTAACGCTGGAACTGAAGCTGGACAGTACAAAGACGGAGTTTACTACGGTACTGCTGACGTTGATGCTAAAACTGGCTGGCAATATTTCGCACTCTTAACTGTAGAAGGTGGAAAGATCACTAAAGCTGACTGGGATGCCTTTAACGTTAACACTGCAGGCGACCTGAAGAAAAAGGTTTCTGAAGATGGTAAATATGGCATGAAAGCTGGCGGTGCTTCTTCTGAATGGCACGAGCAAGCAGCTAAAGCTGAAGAATTCCTGATCGAAAAACAAGATCCAGCAGCTATAACTTTTGATGCTGAGGGGAAAACTGATGCCATCTCTGGTGTATCCGTACACGTATCTGACTTTGTAAAAGCTGCTCAAGCTGCTCTTGCTGCTGGTCCAGTAGAAGCTGGTCAATATAAAGACGGAGGCTACCATGCTGAAGGCGAAATGGACGCTGAATCCGGTTGGAAATCCACTGTTGACCTGACTGTTGCTAACGGTAATGTTGTAGCTGTTAAATTCAGTGGTTTGAATGCTGCTGGCGATGACAAGAAGCAATTCTCCGTTGATGGTAAATATGGTATGAAAGCTGGCGGCGCTTCTGCTGAATGGCATGAAGAAATCGCTTTGGCTGAAAAATACTTCCTTGAAAACAAAGGTACTGCTCCAACGCTTGATGCTGAAGGCAAAACTGATGCAATTTCCGGCGTGAGTATTCATGTTGGTGAATATTTTACACTTGCAGAAAAAGCACTCGAAGGCGCGAAATAATTTCGCAGGACCTTCTGCAGCTAATCAGACGAATGAGGTGAATTTCTCTTGAAGAAAATAGTCATTTTGGGCGGCGGCTACGGCGGCGTACTCACGGCTAAGAAACTGGCAAAGAAATTTAAGAAAAACAAAGATGTTGAAATTACACTGATCGACCGGAATCCATATCACACTCTATTGACTGAGCTGCATGAGGTTGCCGCGAACCGTGCTCCAGAGGATTCAATCAAGATCGATCTTAAGAAAATTTTTGCGGGCCTTAAAGTAGATGTTGTTCTTGATGAGATCAGCAATATCGATTTCAAAAGCAGAAAACTTAAGTCCGATAAAGCTACCTACGCTTACGATTACCTTGTAATCGGCACAGGTAGCAAACCAACCTTCTTCGGCATTCCAGGCGCAGAAGAAAACACCTTCTCCTTCTGGTCTTACGATGATGCGGTAGCATTGAAACGCCAAATCCGCGATATGTATACCAAAGCGGCTATGGAGAAAAATCCAGCTGTACGCCGTGCTATGCTGACCTTCGTTATTATCGGTGCCGGCTTTACTGGTGTCGAGCTGGTTGGTGAAATGGCTGAACAACGCGAGGAATTATGCAAGGAGTTCTTTATCGACCCATCCGAAGTAAGACTGATTGTGGCTGATATGGCTCCGAAGATTCTGCCTATCCTTCCAGATAAGCTGATTCAAAAAGCTGAAGCTCGCCTTCGTAAGCTGAACGTGGAAATCGTTACTGGCGCTAAAATCACCGAAGTAGGCAATGGTAGTGTTGCCCTTGGTGAGAAAAACGTCGTCGATTCCCAAACAATTGTTTGGACTGCTGGTGTTGAAGGCTCCGAAATCGTTGGTGGACTTGAAGTTCAACAACAAGGCCGCAAACGGATTGTTACGAATGAGAACCTGGAAAGTGTAGATCATAAGAACGTCTACGTAGTAGGGGACAACATTTTCTACATTCCTGAAGGTGAAACTCGTCCTGTACCACAAATGGTTGAGAACGCTGAACAAGCCGCTCCGATTGTTGCTGGCAACATTGCCGCCGACATTCAGAACACTGCTAAAAAAGCTTACAAACCAGGTTTCCACGGTACAATGGTCTCCATTGGTAGCCGCTACGGCGTAGCTAACGTTGGTCTGCCAGGTAAGTTCTTTATGCTTACTGGATTCATGGCAATGCTATCCAAACACTTTATTAATATGTTCTACCTGTCTCAGGTTGTCGGATTCAATAAAGTATGGACATATATGATGCATGAATTCTTCCATGTTGAGAACCGCAAGAGCTTCTTGGGTGGTCACTTCTCCAAACGTTCACCTAATTTCTGGCTCGTTCCACTTCGTGTTCTACTTGGGGGTATGTGGTTATACGAAGGTATTGAGAAGATCCAAAAGATTTGGAAAGATCCAGATAAGATTTTCTTGATTCCAGCTGCTCCTTTTGCAACGGATGCTTCATCAGCAGCCAGTGTTGCAGTAGATGCAGTTAAAGACACCGTAGATGCACAATCTGCAGCTTCAGCAGTATCCACTGCAAAAGAAGCAGTTGAAGCGTTGCCTGTACCTAACTTCGTATACAACATTACAAACTGGTTCATGGATTTGATGTTCTACAACAATGACGGAAGTTATACTTTCCTCGCGAAATGGTTCCAAATCGGTATGGTATGTGCAGAAATCGTCTTCGGTATTATGCTCATCGTTGGTCTCTTCACAGCACTTGCTTCTATAGCGACCGTAGGCATGTCGGTCATGATTTGGTCAACCAAAATGGCCTCGACAGAAATGTTATGGTACGTTGCTGCTGGTATTGCCTGCATCGGCGGATCGGGAAGCACACTTGGTCTAGACTACTATGTACTTCCTTGGCTTAAGAAACAGTGGAAGAGAATTCCGCTCGTCAGACGATGGTATCTATACACCGACTGATAATAAAACCCTGAATTTGTGTAATTTATCATATAGAACATATGTGCAAATTGTATTTTATTAGGGTTAAATATGGATATACTTCAGAGTAATGTGTCCCTAGGACACATTACTCTCCTTATTTACAAGAAGAAAATAACCTTCCTAATCCTAGGAAATGGTGGTTTTTTCTTGAATGAATGGTTTTGTAGGGATGATCGGGGTATGGTTTCTTCCGGCAAAACCGACAAGAAGGAGAGAATCTTGTGAACAAACAACTCATAGAAGATACCCTCCGGTTGTTGCATACTGAAATGTCACCTATTGCCGGAATTGAGCTTCAGCCCTCTCCGGCTGCATGTGAACAGCTAATCTCGGTACTGGAACGCCATGATCTGGAATACAGCCGCAAAGTCAATTTGCTGGGTATTTACACTATTCTCACTTTGGCAGCAGAGCGCCATATGGAATGTATCCCACATCATCCCGACCTTACACGCAACATTTTGGATGGAGATTATTTGTATAGCTTTTACCTGCAGTTTGCGGTGAAATGCCGTGAGCTCGACTTAGTTGCTTATCTAGCTCCTTCGATCAAAAAAATGCAGATTAGACGGTCAAATGGAGACTTCGCGGAACATGATCCAGCTACTGGAATCGAAGAGTTCTTGATTCAAGAGTGCAGACAGCGTAGTCGCACAAGTAAAGCCATTTGACAGGTGGGATCCATAAATGAAGCTGCATGAGGCCTTAAATATAGACATAAATGAAATCAACCGCGAAATCGTAAACCTTGTAGCGCGTGATAAAGATGTACCTAAGAAATCTCAGCTCGCGCAAAGTGTTCTAGAGCTTATAAATTCCGGTGGTAAACGCCTTCGTCCCCTCATGGTCATTGTTGGCAGTCGGTTTGGCCGTAAGGATACCGGTCGCAGAGCGCTTCAATTAGCTGCTGCTGCTGAATTTATTCATGCCGCCTCATTAATTCATGATGATATCATTGACCGTTCAGAGTTACGGCGGGGCGTACCCGCCTTACATATTAAGACGGGTACATTGTCAGCAGTACATGTTGGTAATTACATGTCCGCTCGGGTCATCGAGCTGCTGAGCAAATATACCGGCGATAAAAACAGATACGTTCATGACTTATCCTCTGTAGCCACCGCTCAGCTGTGTCTGGGTGAATATCAGCAAATGGAACATGCTTTTGATTATGAAATTACAATGGATCAGTATTTGGAGAAATCCTTAAACAAAACCGCTCTTCTTATGGCAACCTGCTTACGGGTTGGTGCACTGTCCACTGAAAGCACCGAAGAAGTTGCCAATCTCCTTTATAATTTTGGAGAAGCCTTAGGGATGTCCTTTCAGATACAAGATGACTTGCTAGATTTCACACAGTCCGCCGATGTCCTAGGCAAACCTGCCGGTAGCGACCTGCGACATGGTCAGGTCACCCTGCCAGTGCTGTACGCCTTGCAGGACCCTAAGCTCTCGCCTGTGATCCGTGCAATCGGCCCGGATTCTTCCGACGCTGAAGTAGCATATGTGCTCACCCTAATTAACAATAGCGATGCCCTCGCTCGCGCTGAACGGGTCAGCCAGAACTATCTGGATAAAGCTGCAGCTATTGTGCAGCAGCTCTCCTCCTACCCGGCGCATGCTGATCTGGAAACGTTGCTGCAATATTTTGCGGACCGTGATCGCTAAAGCGTACGTTCTAATACAAATTAAAACGGATACCTCCCATTCACTTGGGGGTATCCGTTTTTTTGCTTTAAACAAATCATTTCATTGATCTTGCCGCAAATTCAAACTGCTATTTTTCCGCTTCAACAGGACAAGCTAAACAACGCAAACGCAGCGTAGCGCACATGAGCTAGACTAGTCATTCTACTCCATCGGATATAATTAGGGAAAACCTCCCTAATAAAGTCCACTTTAGCATGCTTTTAAAAGTAACCAGCTATATTTCAGGGAGAAATTCCCTAAAACAGAGTCAAAGGATAAAAAAATCAATAAGATTAGGGAGGTTTTCCCTAATCTTTGCATTCAACTCGTAGCTTCCCCCTTGCAGAGCGGGGAACCGAGTCAACACAAAAAAGGAAAGCTAGCGTAGCCAGCTTTCCGATCCCCTTGCCTCCCCCTTTTGGGTAGGCTATTGTCTTTTGTTGTTAGTTTGAGGGCAATGTGCCAATGCTCAGCCAGCCGGCTCACCAAAGCCAGCTCCCTAACTAACATAGAAAAAATCAATCAGCGTACACAATAATATCACTATGCTGATTACCTGATTTAGATTATAAGAAGCCACCTTCATCAGCTTACGATTCGAAGGTTTTATAATCTTATGCTCGGTCATCAGGAGCACTGTAGCGATGCCAATCCCAACTAGATACACCCAGCCGAGATCCTGCCATACGTATAGAAATAATAGCAGCATAATCATAATGAAATGTAGACCTTTGGCGATACGCAGCGCATTCTCTAATCCAAAGAAGCTCGGAATAGACCATAACCCATGCCGCCGGTCAAATTCAATGTCCTGAGTGCCGTAGATAATATCAAATCCGGCAATCCAGAGCATAACTACCGTCCCGATCACAAACGGGGTAAATGCGATATTTCCGGTTACGGCAAACCATGCACCAATCGGTGCGGAAGCAATAACAAAGCCTAAATATAAATGGCTTAGAAAGGTAAAACGTTTTGTATAAGAATAAGTCGATATTAACACGATTGCTACCGGCGATAAGAGCAGGCAGAGCAAGTTCAGCATGCCTGAAGCCACAATAAAGATGGCATAATTGACAATAACAAAGACTACCACTTCTTTTTCTGCCAATAACCGTTGTGGCAAATGCCGATGTGCCGTACGAGGATTCTGTTCATCAAACGTACGGTCTGCCAGCCGATTGAATGCATTAGCGCCATTACGGGCACCGATCAATGCAATCAGACCCCAGATCATCACATGCCCTGATGGCCAGCCCCCAGCAGCCCACACCATCGAGATAATGGCAAACGGCAGCGAAAAAAGCGTATGAGAGAACATCACCAGTTCACTGAACATTTTAAGCTTTAGGCCTGCAGTTTTAAAAATGTTTAGAATAGCCATTCGTTTTCCTCTTTCTTCGCTACTTGAAATTCATTATATTAGTCATTAAGCTCCGCAAGGACTTCATTCAGGTTGTTAAGCAGCCCGTCGATATCCTCTTCCGTAATAATCATCGGCGGTTGAAAGGCTAGTACGTTGCGTCCTATGCCATTTTTGCCGATCAGGTATCCTCTGTCTTTCATCGCTTCCAGTACTTGATCTGTAAGCGCCGCAGAGCCTTCTGCATCCTCACCAGCAAGCTCCGCTCCCAACATAAGCCCAATTCCCCGTACATCCACAATAAGCGAAGGATAATGGTCTTGAAGGGTCTTTAGCCCTGCTTTCAATCGTTCTCCGAGCAGCACTGAGCGTTCAGGAAGCCGTTCATCGCGAATATAATCAAGCACAGCCAGCGCCGTTGCAGCAGATACCGGATTACCTCCAAAGGTGGAAGCCGACGGACGGTTCAGCGCGAGTGCAATCTCATCCGTTGTCGCAAAGGCTGCCACCGGAATTCCATTCCCCAGTGCCTTGGCCATACTAATAATATCGGGCACTACGTCAAAATGCTCCATAGCAAATATTTTGCCTGTACGACCAAATCCAGTTTGAATTTCATCAGCGATCAGAAGCACGCCGTATCTCTCCAGCAACATTTTGACCTCACTGAAATAGGTTGGCGTTGGCATAATCATACCACCATTGCCTTGGATTGGCTCTACGATCATTGCGGCGATAGTATTCCCCTTCTCCTCAAGCACTCGCTCCAGAGATTCCAAGGATAGTGCAGCGGCTTCCTCCAGAGATAGTTCTGGATGATATGGGCGAGGAATAAACTCAACGTCATGATCCAAGTATTTATCGGTACGCCACATCGGCAGACCTGTCACGCTCATAGTTAGATTGGTACGGCCGTGTAAACCACTTTCCAGTGCAATGAACCCCTTGCGTCCTGTATACATCCGAGCGAGCAGCAGTGCGCCTTCATTTGCCTCTGAGCCGCTGTTCACGAAAAAGGTTCGGCGTAGACCGCCTGGCATAACCTCTTCCAGACGTTCAGCCAAATCCACATTTGGCTGAGTTAAATAGATCGTAGACGTATGCTGCAGCTGCTGCAGTTGCTCAATCGTACGTCCAGTTATGGCTGGATTGCAGTGCCCACAGGCAACTACAGATACACCTGCGAAGAAATCTGTATATTGTTTGCCATGTTCATCATACACAAACTGCATCGAACCTCGCACAAGCTGAGGCGCATCGCGGTAAAAATGCTGTGTACACGGATAGAAATATTGCTTACGCTTTGCCGCTACGGCTTCTCTTCCGATGAATTCTTGTTGTTCCATGATTGATTCCCTCTCTTCTTGTGAAAATAGTAACTTATTCATAGAGTACTGTGCATTCTTCTTACTAGCAGACGGTATTTTACCCCAAAAAATAGAATTAGTTAAATTGCAGCGAACCTAGAGTATAACCCGCATAAATGGGCTCAAGACCACCTAGCATATCATCTTTCACTTCAGTACGATTCATAGCTTGTTGATAAGAAATTATAATTTCACGCAACTGCTGAGCGCTATATGTCGCTCCTTCAATACGGAAACTAGATATGCCTAGATCAATCATCTCACCAAGCAACGGTAAATAGCAGAGCTCTTTCGCGAACAAAAGATGGCAACGGCCGTGCTGATCACGATATACCGGATTTTCACCTTTGTCTGTTTTTAGAACCAATACATTATTGTGCACATATTGATTATCCTCTTCAGCGATAGGCTCCATTACTTCAGTATTCTCATAAAGATCATGTTCCATATACATTAGTGCAGGTGTACCATGTACAACAACTTCCAAAGGCGTGTCACAACGTGAGGCAAAGGTAGCAAAGTGACCCAGCGTCATTTCCGGTGAAACCGAAAGCTGAGTTAAACCTAATTTCGCATATAATTGGGCTGAAAGATGATTGTAGACATTTAAACTACCATCTCCAATTAACGGATAACCTGTAGAACTGTATCTGCGAATCGCTCCCAAATTAGTAACGATTAGACCGTCGATCGGCAAGCGTTCTCCACCAAGCAATTGATCATATTGATCGAAATGCAGCTCGGTCATCATGCGTGGCAACCCTAAATAGATTTTGCTATCGCCTTTTAGCTCACCAAGTTCCTTAATATCACGTTTTGTAAAAGGTCTATCCGGTTCAAATACATCCCCCGGCAAGTATAAACTATCCACACCCAGCTCCAATACTACGCGCGCCTGTTCCATATTATTCACACGTACAGCCAGCTTAGCTTTTGTTGTCTTTGGTTTCTTTTCTTGTGCCAAACGTTCCCGCAATTCCTCTACACGTTTTTCAGATAGCTCACGTTCTGCGGTTGGGGTGCTAAAAACTTTTCCAGTGCTATAGAATTTGCCCGTACCTTCATAACGACGGTTAATGTTAGCTAACCCTGGTTTACCAAAAGCATAAGCTGTCGAAAAGTCACGCTTGCGGTTATTGTACAGCTCTTTAGTATCAACCGTACGATCAAAGCCAATCGGATCATCGATATATCGGTCAATGGCTTCGCCGTAGCTATTCGCCAGCATCACCATAAAATCCTTATCACGCATACGGCCTTCTATTTTGAAGGAAGTAATGCCTGATTCAATCAATTCCGGAAGATGCTCATACATAAACATATCTTTGACAGCCAGTGGATATTCAGCAGGATATACATATCCGTCTTTTTTAACCCGATAATCCCAGCGGCAAGGCTTCATACATTTTCCCCGGTTGCTGCTCATGCCAAAAACATGGGAACTGAAGTAACAATTTGCACCATGCACAGAGCACATATCCCCGTGAATAAAATATTCCAGCTCCATACCACTCCGCTGACCAAGCAGCTTAGCTGTCTGCAGGTCCATTTCCCGCGGGGTAACTACACGAGTTACACCCAGATCACGCAGCGCATAGATCATCTCCAGGTTGTGAACATTCATCATTACGGAAGAGTGAATAGGAAGGTTAAGCTCCATCTCCCGAATAAGCTCCAACACTGCCATATCCTGAACAATCAAGGCATCTGGCCGAGCACCATCAAGGAAACGCAAGTATTCTCTAGCTTCCTCCACATCTTCCTCACTAAAAAGATTATTCACAGTGATATACACTTTTTTGTCTAGACGGTGTGCGATATCAAGTGCCTCTACGATCTCTTCATGAGTAAGATTATAACCTTTACGCATCATTCTCATATTCAATACAGGTCCACCAAAATAAACTGCATCACACCGTGATTGGATCACTTCCTTGAAAATTTCAAACGTTCCTGCGGGTGCGAGTAATTCGACTTCTCTACCGTTAAAATAACGTGCCATTCAAGTTCCCTCCCAAGTTGATACTACTAATAGGGAATGAGTATTATAACAAAGCTACTGCAATTCCCATGACCACAAACATCCCAATAAAAACAGTATCGAATTTGCCCCACCTTAGGCGGTGATACCGACTGCGGGGAGCATCCATGCGAAAACCGCGGGCCTCCATGGAATACACCAGATCCTGAGCACGCCTAAAAGCACTGGCGATAATCGGGACCAGCAGGGAGACTAACATCCGTCCCTTTTCCTTCAAAGGCAGCTCTTTCAGATCGGCTCCCCTTGAGGCCTGCGCTTTCATTATGATCTGCGATTCATCTAGAATCGTAGGAATGAAACGAAGTGAAATGCTGATCATCAGCGTGATACGGTCAGGGGATAAGCCAAGCTTTTTGAAGGGTGTCAAGATCCCCTCCAGCCCTTGATTCAGCTTCCCCGGCGTTGTTGTGAAGGTCAGAAGCGCTGTAAAGGTGATAAGAAAGAACATGCGGATGACCGAAAATGCCCCTAATCTTAGCCCTCCCTCATAGATAGACCAGGAACCAAGAGTCAGCACTACCTCCCCTGTCTTTACAGACACCACCTGCACAATAAAGATAAACAACATTAAATAACGTAAAGGCTTAGCTGCTTTCAGGAAGTATTTAAGCGGAATCCGCGTTGAAGCCATAACGGCTATCGAAAAAATAGCCAGCACAGCCATGGCCATCCACGAACGTGAGAGCAGGATAACAGCTACGTATAATAGCATGCCAGTGATTTTGGCACGAGCATCCAGTTTGTGCACCCACGAACCGGTCTCAATACTCCTGCCTAAGATCAGTTTCTCATTCATGGTCATCCCTCTTTCCATCGGGCTTACCAGTGCTTATTGATTCCGCTGGCAGCGAAGCTATAAACTCTGCCAGACTCTCAGCCGTCAAGCGGGGGGCTTCATCCACAAGACCTAAATGATCAGCAACTGCACGCCAGTAACGAAGGGACTGCGGAACCGTCAAACCACACTGTTCCAGAATTGAAGGATCATCTGCAAGTGCCTTTACACTGCCCTGAAACGCCGTGCTGCCCTCTTTAAGTACAACCCAGCTGTCCGCATAGGGCAATAACTCATCCATCCGATGCGTGACGATAATGATCGTTCTGCCCTGCTCACGACATAATCTCTCCAGCAAGCTGATTAGCTCTGCACGGCTAATGGGATCAAGCGTTGCCGTGGGCTCATCCAGAACGATGACCTCAGGGTCCATAGCTAGCACGGAAGCGATAGCCGCCTTACGCATTTGTCCACCGCTCAATTGGAAAGGATTCCGCTCTAGCAGTGCGAGATCCAGCCCCATATCTGACATGGCCTGACGTGCACGTGACTTTGCCTCTTCGAGACTCATGCCGAAATTAAGGGGACCGAAAATGAGATCCTTCTCGACCGTATCTTCGAACATCTGCTGCTCCGGAAATTGAAATACCAATCCGACTCGGCGGCGCAGTGGCATTAGCTTAGGTGACTTCTCACCAGCCTGAATAGTTACATCAAGCACTTTTACCGTACCCTCGGTTGGTTTCAGTATCCCGTTAAACAATTGTAGAAGCGTCGATTTACCTGAGCCCGTCGCCCCCGCAATACCAACCATCGAGCCAATGGGTACACTGAGGTTAATGTCCCGGAGCGCCGTCAGCTTCCAGAGGCTTCGGTCAGCGTAGGTGTAACTTACTTGCTGTAATTCTATGGCCATAACGTGTCTATAAGCTCCTTTTCACTGGTCGGAACATCCACATGAATACCCTGGTTCTGCAGCTCGCGTGCAAGGCGCCAAGGATAAGGTTCACGCAGATGGCATTTTTCCAGAAGCTCCTCGTTCCGGAACAACTCCGCCGGTGTAACATCTGCAGCCAAACCACCTCCATGCAGCGCAAGCACCCGATCCGATGCCAAAATCTCATCTGCATCATGCGTAATCATGAGGATTGTGTACTTCCCTTCTGCCCGCATAACCTGCAGAATACCGAGAAGGTCATTTCTGCTTCCTTCATCCAACATAGAAGAGGCCTCGTCAAAAATGACGATGCCTGGTTCCATAGCAAGAATGGAAGCGATAGCAACACGCTGCTTTTGACCTCCCGACAGCTCACCCGGATGCTTGGACAACAGATGATTTATTCCTAGTCTCGTCGTATAGGAGTGCAAACGTTCAGCCATCTCTTCGTACGGCAAACAAAGCCCTTCCAGGCCGAATAGGATATCTTCCTCTACAGTGGCTCCAATAAACTGATTATCCGGATTTTGGAACACCATTCCGATACATTGCCGAATGCTTCCGATCGTTTCCTCACTAAGCAGCATGCCACTAACCACAATCTCACCAGCCCCCTTAGGCAGCAGAGCATTGAGCAGCTTGACCAACGTAGACTTCCCGCAGCCATTAGGACCAACCAAGCTGACCCATTGTCCTTGAGAGATAGATAACGTTATATTTTGAAGAATCGGATGCTCGGGATCATAGCCAAACGATACCCCATCCAGAGAGATGACTGCTTGTCCCTCTCCCTCTAAGTCTTGACCTTCGTATGATTCATTCATGTTAGTCATCCTTCCGCTGATGTGACTAATCAGTCCAAAAATTCTTCAAACAGCGATATTTTTGACAATGACGCCACCAAATAACGGACTGCATAGCCCACGGCAATTCCTGTTACTACCCCAGTGATCAGCAGCATGGGAAGATAATAAAAAATACTAAGTGATGCAAATACCATAGAAGCTGCCAGCAGCTGACCGATATTATGCGCAATCCCACCGGCTATACTAATTCCGATCAAGCTTATACTCTTACCTTTGCCACTAATCAGCATCAGCACAAACATAACAACAAAGCTAAAAAGTGAACCAAATAAACTAAACAGCAAGCTTGAGAAGGTACCTAGCAGAAATGCAGTAAGCAGTGTTTTGAGGATGACAAGCAGCAAAGCATCCCGTCCACGTAAAAAGTAAATACAAGTCAAAATCATAATGTTGGCCAGTCCGAGCTTAGCACCCGGCACCAGTCCCATCCCGGATAACGGAATCTGTGCCTCTATTAAACTTAACACTACTGCCACTGCGGCGAAAATCGCAATAATCACTGTTCTTTTTAAAGCTGTTGCAGATTCACTACTGGACATAGGCATCTATATCATCCTCCCCCGACGCACTGGTGATTTCGACTAATACTCTATGCGGTAGACAGACAATCGTCTGTTTGGGCAGGGTAATAAAACCAAAACCTAGGCAAACTTTATCAGCGCAATCGGCATCGTACATTTCAATCCCGTAATCATGCACCTTCAAAATGTTATAGCCGCGTTCCGTGCGGACCTCAATGGTTTGTTCTTCTTTTGTAAGCTTTACCGTTTTAAATAACTCACCGTCCACCGTTACATTGGCTATGAGATTTTTACCGGCCCCACCTTTGTCATCATTGTCCGAAAACCATCTCGGTACGAGAAAAGCGAGCGCAGCAATCAATACGATGGAAATCAGCCACACATCTGCGCGTTTCATAAAAATCTCCCTTATTTTTTAATTAAAATCCAGACTTATTAATTATAACGGTCTACCCTCAATCCTTCAATCAATGTTGGAGTTTATTGTCAGTTTTAGAGAGCTGTTCACAAAATAGGCACGCAAAATAACCCCAGCAGACACAACCCATTCGTCTCTGGCATTTTCAGTTGAAGTTTGTAGCGTTTGCAAAAAAATCCAACTTACATTTTAGCCCATTTGCACCGAGATCGCCCATCTCCTCTGGTTTACTAGCTTTTCCGGAATAATTCACAATTAACCCAATTTAAGTTACTTTCAAAATCTAAGCGCCCCTTATCGAGGTTTGTTCCTCTCTAGAATCAAATAAACCTTATCTTGGAATTCATTATTATATTTGCCTTTTAAACAATAGTGTGTTATATTTATATGGTATTTGTTTTTCGATATATTGAATATCCCCACCAAGAAGATGTCAGGCCGACTATTATACACATCGGCATTTTGGACAAAGAGGCTTTATGTTTTCTTGCAGTACTCTTCCTTTTTATGAGATTAAATTCGAAATATAGCATTCCGATTCACACTGGCGCGGTCAATGGAGCCGCAAGGGCAAAAGAGAGGTAGGGCTTTTGTCGTATTGGAAGGATTATTCTCGCCACACGGCTGCTGGAAATAACAAGGAATCAAGACACCCGTTACTCACGAACGGCGGGGGATGAATATAACGAGAAAGCATGACGGTACGATCCTTATTCAAGGACTACGTCATGTGTGGAAAAATATAGGCGCCCGATAACCGCTACCTAGCGGATATCGGGCGCTGTCTACGTTCAGGACTTATTTTACATATCGACTTATAAAAGCTGTTACTACATCTGTATACCCCGCCTTATCCGTATCATAAGACAATCCATGCCCCGCTTGCGGCACTATGAGCCTCTCTTTTGGACTCTGGCATGCCTCATACAATTCATTCATCATAGCAAAAGGTACAAAGTTATCCGCATCCCCATGAATAAAAAGAATCGGAGCCTTCGCTTTCCGCACTTGTTTTAATGCAGAGGCTTCACCAAAGCCATACCCCGCCTTCAAGCGGGTGATTAGACTTGCACTTTGAACGAAAGGGAAACTTGGCAAGCGATACATGCGTCGTAGTTGGTAAGATAATTGTGCTTTTACTGAGGTATAAGCGCAGTCCGCAACAATAGCTTTTACCTGCGGCGGAAGATCTTCCCCTGAGGTCATTAGCACTGTAGCACCACCCATAGAGACACCGTGAAGCACAATTTGAGCACTAGGCCCAGTCTTTTTAATCATGTATTCAATCCATTGCAAATAATCTTTTCGTTCCGGCCAACCAAAACCAATGTAATCCCCTGCGCTATCTCCATGCCCTCTTGCATCGGGAATTAGGATGTTAAAGCCTAAGTTCTCGTAGTAGATTTTGGCGTACGCCCCCATATCCTTTGCTTTACCTGAATAACCGTGGGCTAGAATGGCTGTGCGTCCCGCAGCACGATTAGATCGGAGTAAGTAACCTCTTAGTTTAAGTCCATCTGCAGATACGATCTCAATATTCTCGAAGCTCTGGCGAGAGACCCAATCCTTCCCCTCCCCCCAAGAAGCTCCGGCAACCGGAGGATCAGCCTTCAGATTAGGATTATTACTTAGAAATACCTTTGGCGCTCGTTTAATAGCAATACCATAGAAGAAAAATCCCACATAGATTAGAATCCCTATGATGATTACAGCGCTAATAATGAACCATATCAATTCGCCTTCGCCATCCCCTCTTCATTTCCTTTGCAACAAGAGTATACCATCTACTTAGAATGCACCAAACTATCGCAATCATGACATACAAATAGAGCCGCCATCGGAACACTCCCGAAAGCGACTCTATGTTGATCTACCCTTTATTATTTATTCTTTTTGGAGAACTTGGTTCTCATTAATAATCCGATAAGTGCAAAACCTAAACCTGCTACATAGTAAGGTGCAGGACTTGATTCACCCGTTTTTGGCAATTCCTTCACAGGTGGCTTTCCTAATGGGATCGTATCGTCCACTACGATGATTTCATCAGGTGTTGGTGTTGGCGTTGGTGTCACTGCCGGTACCGGACCTAATGGGATCTCATCATCATCAACAAGTACTTCTGTGCTATTCGACGGTGTTGGTACTGGCGCTGGTGTCGGCGAAGCTACAGGCCCAAGCGGCACAGGATCTTCTGCAAGAACTATAGTGCCAATTACGGATGATGGCGTTGGTGTCGGGAACACCGAAGTCTCTGGTGTCGACGTTGGTGTTGCTTCAGGCGTTACCGTCGGTGTTGGTGTTGCCTCAGGCGTTACCGTCGGCGTTGGTGTTGCCTCTGGTGTTACCGTCGGTGTCGGTGTTGCCTCAGGCGTTACCGTCGGCGTTGGTGTTGGTGTTGGCGTCACTGTCGGCGTTGGTGTTGGTGTCACTGTCGGCGTTGGTGTCGGCGTTGGTGTCACTGTCGGCGTTGGTGTCGGCGTTGGTGTCACTGTCGGCGTCGGCGTTGGTGTTGGTGTCGGCGTTGGTGTTGGCGTTGGTGTCGGTGTTGGCGTCACTGTCGGCGTTGGTGTCACTGTTGGCGTTGGTGTTGGTGTCACTGTCGGCGTTGGTGTTGGTGTCACTGTCGGCGTTGGTGTCGGTGTTGGCGTCACTGTCGGCGTTGGTGTCGGTGTTGGCGTCACTGTCGGCGTTGGCGTCGGTGTCACTGTCGGCGTCGGTGTTGGCGTCGGTGTTGGTGTCGGCGTTGGTGTCACTGTCGGCGTCGGCGTTGGTGTTGGTGTTGGCGTTGGTGTTGGTGTCACTGTCGGCGTCGGCGTTGGTGTCACTGTCGGCGTTGGCGTTGGTGTCACTGTCGGCGTTGGCGTTGGCGTTGGTGTCACTGTCGGCGTCGGCGTTGGTGTTGGCGTTGGTGTCACTGTCGGCGTTGGCGTTGGCGTCGGTGTCGGCGTTGGTGTTGGCGTTGGTGTCACTGTCGGCGTTGGCGTTGGCGTCGGTGTCGGCGTTGGCGTCGGCGTTGGTGTTGGTGTCGGTGTTGGCGTCACTGTCGGCGTTGGTGTTGGCGTCGGACATGGTGTTGGCGTCGGTGTCGGCGTTGGTGTCGCTGTCGGTGTTGGTGTTGGTGTCACTGTCGGTGTTGGTGTCGGCGTTGGTGTCACTGTCGGCGTCGGCGTTGGTGTCACTGTCGGCGTTGGCGTTGGTGTTGGCGTTGGTGTCACTGTCGGCGTTGGCGTTGGCGTCGGCGTTGGCGTCGGTGTCGGCGTTGGTGTCGGCGTTGGTGTCGGCGTTGGTGTCACTGTTGGCGTTGGTGTCGGTGTTGGCGTCACTGTCGGCGTTGGTGTCGGTGTTGGTCCAGGTTCATCACCATCGTATGGATAGTGGTGAAATTCACCACCACCAGTACCTTTGAGTGAAGCCGCCACTAAAGTACCGTTAATCTGACCATTAATAAAATCAACATGAGCATAGGGGGCAAGTATGCTTCCCATTACACCTATGCCTGCCATATCAAGATACGCAGCTTGGCTAAAGTTAAGCAAAATTTTCTTGCTGTTCAACACGTTATTAGGTAGAAATCCGAAGTTTTTCATTTTTACGTTAGAACCATCAATATTAATAATTGCAGTAGATCCTGAAGGAACATTTATTGTAATTCCGTAGGTATTAGAGACGTTATCTCCTGAAACATTAAAAACATTGACCGCAGGATCTGTACCTGTCAGGATAAGGTTGCCATATTGGTACACTGTTGTTCCATTCGCCGGCAATGCTGCAAGTTCTGCTGATTTGTCCTTCAAAGACTGACCTACTGCTGAAAAGTCAATCGTACTCCCCTGTCTTTTTGTACCACCCTTGAGGAGCGTTACATTCCCTGAAAAATCTCCCCCGTGCACGATATTCCCATAAACAGTACCTCCGTTGAAAGTAAGATTCCCTCCAACAACAAGTGTGTCAGTCAGGGAAACCTCTGCAGCGGTCAACCTATCTCCAACACTATAGTTGGTTAAGTTAACGTTACCTCCAGCAGCAAACCTTCCTTCCGTATCCGAAACTGTTGTTATATCCCCTAGAATAAACACGTTGTAGACCGCTGCAATTCCCAATGTAGAAGAACTACTAGCTCCAGCAACTCCAGCTCCCAATGAGGAAAGCCCACTACCTACCGTCAAAATCCCAGCTAATACAAGCGAGAGTAACGGTTTTATTCTTCTTTTCAAATGGCACACCTCCTAAAACTATGATTTATATTAATCAGAATAATTACCAGAAACTCTAAAGGACCTAACAACAAAAAAGACCGCCAAAAAGAAGTGAAATTCCCTTCTCATGGCAGTCGGACGGTCATTGTGCCTTTAAGACACTTTAGACTCCTGGACTTTGCGTCCCGCCCTTTCAGACGGTTTGCTATTATCATGACTATATATATGTATTACACTGCAAGTCCAGAACTGGTAGCTGAAGCATTCTATCCAATAACAGTCTATGACTTTTAATACTTTTGAATTAATAACAGTTTAGCGCCCGACACCCACAATTGTCAATCAATTCCTTTCGATAATTCCCCGCATTAGTACCACACAAAAAAAGCGCCTGAAGGCGCTTCGCATAAGGTTTTTCATTAAATTTTAAAGTAACTGTATATAGCCCAATATGGATATCCATAAGGGAATACTCAGAATTAAACCAAAAAACAATCCACGCTGGAGGCTGCCCTCTTTTTCCATCATAATTCTCCTTTATTTGCGTTCGATACATTAATTTTTATTATTACAATTTTTAATATAATTTATTCTTCGTTATTTAGTTGTGAATTTAATCACATTGGATAAGCTGTTTAGAAATACCATTGATTATTTTTGGAATATCGGGGTAGAATACGAATATACGTTCCTATTAGAGGTGATGAGATTCATGCATAGAGCAGAAAGCAGGGACAACATGCTGGTGAAATCTTATTTATTGCTTCCGATGATTTTATCAGCTTTCGAACGGGACTCCGCCATTTTATCTACACACTTACGAACACCCGCCCCTTATCTGGAGGTGCTTGGAACAGCTGCTGCAGTAGCTACAACAGATCTAAGGGATGTTCGTGCAGAAATGAGAAGACGGGGAATCAAGGTGTATGAGCAAAACAGACTTAATACTGGAATTGAAGCCAAGTATATATGTCGTGGCTATCATGAACGAATGCTGCTGTTGAATGACATTGTTGCGGCTCAAGCTGCCATCCATATGTGCAGATACCTAGGGCTGGATATTTCATCTTTTAAGAGTTACGAAGAACAGTACCAGATTAAGTAAAGCTGTATAGAAGCCGCTGCGCTCTCTCCCCCCAATCAATTAGTGAACAAAAAAATAGGCCTTACCATGGGAGTTGGCAAGACCTGAGAGAGATATACCACAAAACACTGGGGGGTGTTTGGTGTCTCTAATATATACCTCGAACCTGAAAAATAGCTGATAGGCACATAAAAATTACATTAAAAATATTGTTCGCCGTTCAGAAGTGATTAGAGTGCTCCCACAAGCTTAGCCGACCTTTAGCTGGAATTGGATGGCTTAATGGATGAACCCCTTCAAGCTTCCAGGCAAACCGTCCTTCACTATAGTCGCCAAAATCATATTCATTCCCATTGATCCATTCCCTTAAATCCACCTCTGGAGTAACCACATAACATCCCGCGAGCTGACCTGTAGCAATAATAGCTCCTGTCGGCAAATTATTCGCTGTATAGCCATGTTTCGCCAATACTGATTTGTACGGTTCCTGTTCACAAATCTTTTTGTCAATCCTCATTCCGGCATGGATGCCTAACTCGCCGCGGTAGGCTGTTCTCCATGAACGAGTTTCAAACTCTTTTTCACCAAGAGCAATTAAGGTCGCCCAAGGCTGCCGTATTGTTATACACCGCATGATATTTATCCCCTTTGTTTATGTTGGACGTTTTTCACGGATGCCACGGATCTCGATCTCGCGTTGTGTAATCTTGTTCACCTTGACCTGATAAATAATCCCAACCGTTTGGTCGATACTCATTTCCATCATTGATCGCCTCTAAAATAAGAACATTTATTTTTATTATATACAAACAAAAGTTCTTATGAAAATATCAATACTACAGACATTCACCTGTAACTCCCCAGAATCAATAAAGGTCGTCATAATGGAAAGGCTGCTGTTTATTCTTATATTGGTAATGTACTAAATGCTATGCCTGTGCAACCGATTTTAAACTAATGTCGTAACCACTGGAGGGGAAGGTCCATGATTCAAAAACCACGTACTACTATTAAATGGACTCTTATTTTTGTTTTTTTGTTATTCGTCACCGCCTGTAGTAAGAATAATGAAGTTTTGAAAGGAATTGTACACACAATAGATGTAGAAAATAAAAGAATTTTAGTAATTTCTGAATTAAAAGAAGAAGACTTGAACAAGGAATACAAGGAGATTCTCGAATCTAATGAGTACTCTCAAGCCATTTGGGTAAATAAAGTTGCACCTTCTAAATATAAAAAAGGCGATGAGATTAAAGTATTTTTTGAAGTAAGTGATGATTCATTCCCTGCACAAGTTACCGCCAAAAAGATCACCAAAATCAAGAATTGAGCAAAAAGAATAGAATCTACTATAAAGAAGCGGCGTCTCCAAAAGGGACGGCGCTTCTTTATAGTAGATTTAAAGAGAAATCAGAGTATATAATATGGAATATTATATACTCTCAACATCTCTGTTACGGGAATTTCCGAAGCAGAAATACCCTTCCGAATATTTACTATGAATAATCTATCCCGGACTAAACATTTACATAATCTGAATATAATAATTCCGGGACATTCTGTAAACGAAAAAAAGCTCACCAGCCGAAGCCAGTGGGCATAATCCCAAGCATTTGGGAGTTCACTCTTTGTTGGAATTACTGAAACCTTACGATGTAACAACTATAGGAGCTTATAACTTCAGGCAATGTACTATCTCCACAACAAGTAAGCTTTCAACAAGATGCAACAGACAACTATACTCATAATGGTTTCCCAATTAATTCTCCCTGTTCAAAAAGCATCTCAATCTGGTGAAATACTAATAACATTCAGTAGATTGGAGGTTTACCATGACAGAAATTGATGAGAGAAAATGGGGGCAGCAGGATCCTATCAAAGAACCACAAGATCGTTATGAACAGTTTTTAAAAGTTGTATCACTAACCTTTGTGAGTGTCACATTCACTATTATTTTCACTGAGATAAAAATGGGCAACTTTCCCCTTAAGCTCATTTTCTTTATTATTGGACAATTCCTCATTTATGGATATGTGATGAAGAATCTGTCCAAGACCTCAGAAAAATTCAAAAATTCCTGCAAGAAATTAAAAATAAAGCTACCCATTCTCTACATTTTATATTTCTTGTTTCTCTTCTATATTGGGCAACCATATTTATAAAATTACTCTGTGCAAAAAAGTGACCCCACCAACTTCCGGCAGGGTCTAGATCTATATTATAAGGGGGTTATGTAATTACTATAATCCTCTTAGCTTAAATAAGTATGAAGCCCGTCTAAAGATTTGCTGAATTTTTATTATTTTTATCGAAACCGATCAAACAAGGTAACGTATCAATCTTAATTTCCAAATTACTACATATACAAAATGGAGGTGTGTATAAAGATGAAAATATTCAGTCTATTGCTTGTAGCATTGTCTTCCATTGGAGTAGTTGCCACATTCGGATTTTCAACATTCAGCTTCATCACAGGAATTATAGGAGGGCTTATTGCAGCATTTGCAATTTCAGGTTACTTGCAGTCTGTCAGAAGTGATTACCCCAATGAGAGCTATGTGAATAAGCAAGTTAAGTATCAATCGAACTATAATACTTGGTAACAAAAGCCCCACCTTAAACTGGTGGGGTTTTTCATATTCCCAAACACTTGTAAAATCACTTTGTAATATTAATGGTAGAAGAAACAAAAAAGCGCGACTCTCCAAATTTCAAGAATCCGCGCCACGTATGGTTTTTTGGGATGCTGGTGAAGGGAATTGAACCCCCGGCCTACGCATTACGAGTGCGACCAAGCAAGTATTTATAAGGTAGTATAAGGGTTTGCAAGACTGAATTATATACGAGAAATGCTGTTTAGATACTTATAAGGGTTTGTAGATATTTAGTAGCCGTTAGAAGTTTGGTTAGAAGAAATGTTAGAAGAAAATGATTGGTCTTGTACCAGTCCGTCCCTTGTAAGAACAAGCTGCAGATCAACAAGGCGGATGCGGGCGACATTAGCGCCGACCGCGTGCTTTAATTAGTGCAACCACAGAGACGACTAGTGCGGCACCAATAATGATATAGGTGATTGTATTCAGCATTTTCACTTCCTCCTTCATGTTGACGGGGAATAGCCCCATATTATACTGCATTCTCTAAATCCCCTAAAGCTTCTTCAAACTCTGAGAATGTATCCCGTAAGCTTTCCAGAGCCTCTTTTGCACGTTCCAGCGCCTCCATTCGCTCGTTGTATTTATCAAGTCGTTCCTGAAGCATTTCTCCTAATTCCTCCATGCCTTCCAAGCGGTCGATCTTTTCCTGCAGAGCATCGGCCGCTTCTTCGTATTGCTCAAATAGCTGCTCAATCTCATCTAATGGGTATGCCACCTTCAGCCCATTGGCTGACTTTACCGCTTTTTCTGTCTCGCTCTTATTCATCGTACCCCTCCGCGTATGCCCGCCGGCTGATTGTATCGTTCAAACCGTTTATGTTATGATTGGGCGGAGAGCAGGGGGCGCAACCCCTGCTCTCCGGGAACCTATTTACGTTTGCCTGCCCGGCGGCGTTTGGTTCCTTTTTCTTTTGTCTCCTTTGTCGCTTTCCTCAGTAGGACTAGTGCTGTTGCCAAATTCACAATGGAGACTGCTAAGTTTGCCCAATCTTTCATAAGCTCTGTTCACCTCCCCTCTACACTTATAATTATACAACGAATATCGTTGAATATCAACTAAAAACGTTGAGCTTATCTGCAAGCTATTGTATAGTTATGGTGAGGTGAGAAGGTATGTTGAGATTAAAAATTCAAGAATTAAGAGAAGCGGAAAAGCTGAGTGTACGCCAATTAAGTGAAGCCACAAGTATTCGATGGAACACATTAAGCGATATGGAGAAGAACACTGCAAAGCATTGGCCTCCGGGGCATTTGGAAACTCTTTTGAAATTTTTTAATCTAACCCATATCTCAGAATTAATTGAATATACAAAGGATGAGGAGGACACCGAATAAAAAGTAATCGGGTAACCGAGAGAAGTAAAGGAAAACAATTCAACCCTAAATACAACAAATTATTGATATTATCTTCCAGTAAAACTCAAGTTCCTTTCAAGTATTAATAGTAAAAAAAGATGCCCTGCAGATCATTACGATCCGCAGGGCATTTTTTTAGTGTACTCCGATCTTACCGACCGATCCTTGAGCAATCCGGCATCTGAAAAGAATGCTGCCCTGCAGATCAATGCATCATCATACTTGTTCTTGAGCTCATCGGTTGCCCGTTCGAGCTCGCGGAAGCAAGGGCGAGACTCAAACATTGTTAATTTGGTACTGACTCTCATTGTTAATATAGTTTTCTACTCTTTTCTATATAGCTATCCAAATATAAAGCCTAAGTTCTCCCCTTGTGTAACCCTTAGAATATACCAAAAAAAGAACACATAATCCCCATTTATTTACGTTTATAGTTATAAAGTCCTTAAATTTAAATTCTTATTATCAAAGTCCTATTTATATCTAAATTTGTTGATTAATAGAATTAATTGTGTTCTAATTATCCCATAACAAGGAAATAAAAACCAAATTACTGGAGGTTATTATGCGAATTTTGAAGCACACTTTTTCTCTATTTTTGACGATTGCAATTATTTTCTCTTCATTTGGATTCTCAGCTTCAGCAGAATCAATTGAACAAACTGGTACTCATTTAGAAATTTTGAATATTAAGACGGACGCTCATTTGGAAAATTTCAATGATAAGACAGACAATGCCAATACAGAAAATGATTCGTTTCAAATTCAAAATTTCAACGCAAATGATATAAAATCTTGTGGTGCAAGCACCTGGGGTACTTATGGTCTCACTCAATTCACTTCACAGTATTCATTTAATAAAACACTATCCTGGGGGTTACAACTTTTACCAGCGGGAATTTTAGCATTTGGACCAACAGTTAAAGTCTCTGCACTGAGTGGAACAGTTACTCTAGCTGGTTCAGGGTTTCCAGTAAGTATTCCTGGAGCAAGTATTTATGCACCTCACAATCAACCTTCGAATTATCTTTTTCACGGAAGCCTTTCAAGATACAATATCTCAGGCGGGGGGAACGCATATCTTGAATCTGGTGACACTCTAAGTATTACATTCAACCTCGATAGCCCTAAAGCTGGTGCATTAGTCACTGTTTCTTGCATAGTTCCATAAATAAATATATAAAACAAAAGAGAGGAGAAGCCTCTCTTTTGTTTTATATAAACTCTTTGGAGTATACTATAATAAATTCCTATAGAAAGGGGATCAAAATGGGCGATAAGCAAAATACTCATTCGGAGTATTTTTTTTTGAAAGATACCACTCACGATGAATCTAAAGAAGTTGATCTTTCAAAAATTAATTGGTTTAAAGAAATGATTACATTTGACACCTTAAGAGAAGCAGAACATTGGGTTTATAACGGTGATGCTTATAATAAGATCGGAACCGAATTTGATGGCTACATGACAGGAGATCCTAAACTAGCCTTTTCTTTAGTTTTTCACTTAGTAAGAGAAAATAGAGAAAATCAACGGTTTTCTAATATCTTCGCAGATGAGCAACTAATTGACGGAAAAACATTATTTATGGTTTGGGTAGAGTAGTTTCTATTTGAAAAGGGAGGTAGCTTAGACGACCTCCTGAAAAAGTAATCCCCTCAAAAAATATTGGATCTCATCATATTTACATAAGGTAAAACCCCGTCAGAATAAATCCGGCGGGCATTTTTTATGAAATGACCTGAATTACATTGTCTATCTTTATCAAATCGCAATCATGCTCCATCTGGAACTTGATCTGTCGTAGTTGTCGATCAACAGCTAGCACAATGCCTCTGATCTCAATGTCATGCCTTGGGTCAAAGAGCGTTATTGTTTCCTGCTCATTATATCGCTAGGAATAAGTAAGGACATGATCAATCAGCTCCCACTCTTGTACATCCAGCACTGGTTTACTACGCAGACTCTGCATACGCTCATCAGTAATAATTCTCTGTTTGTGCTCTGGCAGCATCATTCTACTGCAATCAAATATACTCCCTAATTTCTTTACCATGATGCCTATCCTCCTAGTAATTTGTCCAATAATCTATATGGCCACCATCAACGCCCCATGTAACTGATGTAGATCGCTCCTCAGTTCGTTCCCATCCCTCAATTACAACTACACTCTCTGGTGGTCTCCCAAACTCCCACAGAATGTAGTTATCCTCTGCCAATTCCTGAAGCCCGACCTGGATCTTTTCTGGTTTTCGCCCACTCTTTGTCTCCAGCACCTCTAGCGTAGGCATGTATCCATGATGCACCGAGCAATGCCGCATAATCATCAGCAGCTTGCGGGCCGTATCGCTAAGCATAGCGTCTCTCCTGTATGGGGTGCCATGACAGGATACTGGATTCTAGGAATACTCGGGGCGAGTTGGCGGTCAAGCATGTAGCCCTGATACGACCGTCACAAATACTATGGACCTCGATCTTACGCTGAGTAATCTTGCCGACTTTATCTAAGTAAACAATTTCAACGGTTTGACCAATCTGCATTTGCATGTTGATAACCTCCCAAAAATAAGAACGTTTGTTTGTATTATAACCAAACATGCGTTCGTAAATCAATGTAAAAAAATATCCATCGATCTCTTAAGGTCGACCGAACCTTGCGTAATACTAAACTTACGGTAATCTACTATCTGCTTGAACCTATCAGACATTCTTCCCGTATGTACAAATTTGTAATATTTTCCGACCTAATATCTGATTTAAATCTAAACTTAAAGTTTTAATCTATATATACGTGTTTAAGTGTCACATAATTACACATCAGGAGGATTGAGATGAAGCAAAATGCAACATTGAAGTTTTTATTCCCCGTTCCTAAAGTTTTCTACCCATTTCCTATTCATTTCTTACGAATCGCTGCCCCAGAGCCATCTAGCAAAAGTATCTCCAGAATTCTCAACTCACTTCAAGAAAATAACTATATGACAATTGATGATGTTGTAAATACTTCTCCAGCGGATTTAGTTAAGTCTCGAAACTTTGGTGAAAAGGGCTTAATTGTTTTGTTTATTTTATTGAAAACTATTTCACAGAAACCTGAGTTAGTTTTGAAAACAGAGATTTTAGAACAACCTTTACGAGGTCAGGTTGAACGATTAAAAAGAATGCCCCTAGTTAAGAACCAATTAATTGAGTTAGGCATTGAAATATAAATACAAGAAACCCGCCAGGTAGAAGACTGGCGGGTTATTACTTAAATTTGTCGTTACTAACTGTCGATTATGCTAAAACCATCCTAAATTCAAATTCACTTCTCATATAATAAGAATCAGCAACTTTAACACTAACAGGACTCCATTTCTGAATCGAGCCACCACAATCAACTATACACCCTGCCAGATCACCACGGCGTTCAAGTATATCTACCTGTGACTGTGACAAAGCAGCCGTAAGGAATTCAGAGTCTGTCTTTAGGACCTTGTATACACTACTCAACATGATCACTCCTATGAATAAAATACCTGTCTCTCATTTTCTCTGCTTTATGTATTTCTTAATCAAATAAAACAAAACAAATCCCAGCAACACCAAGCCAAGTATGGTGATCCATAGAATTACTGGATTCCCCACGTAAAAGTAAGTCTCTCTATACTGATAGTTTTCATTATTCATAAGTATATGATTAATTCATTTGGAACATCATGTATATGTACACTGATAAGGAAAATTTTCCTTATCACAAAGAAATACCCCACCATAGCAGCAGGGTAAGTGATTTGAAATTCAGTTTTTTTGTCAACAATTTTTGATAATTTTTTTTAAAGTCAGAGACTCGCAAATATAACCATGACATACTATACTCGTCTATAAAGTTATTTCTTTGATTTATAACTCTTTACTAATGAACTGATGCCTTTAATAATTAAAAATATTAGTATCCCCGAAATAATCACAGTTAATATTAAATTAGTCCAAACTATTTCCAAACTTATTCCTCCGTCTCAGCGTTTAAGTTTTCTAAATTCATGATATCCCATTACCCCTGATAAATAAACGACTTCGTACATATCATTAATATATATAGTTGAACTCTCATAAGTCAAATTATTCATTTTTTCAATATAATCACTAATATATTTTAGCGTTCCCTCTTTATTCTTCAAATTCTTAATCCCATAGAGATCTACCAATATTTCATTTGCTAATCTTGTAGACGAAATATCTCCATTATCGCTACCATTAATTTTTAATTCCATCTGATCCTTGATCGGAAGAAAAAGATAGCTGTGATCGGCGAGTCTTAAAAGATCTAATTTTTCAGTTACAGTTTGCTCATCTACAGGTATACTTAACCACTTTTTAACAAAGTAGGTATAGTAAATAGCTTTAATACTTTTTTGCTCTGAAAGTGTTAAACTCCTCTCAACCATTGTTAAATTACTCTTTATAAGCTCCTTAATAGATGGAGATATTTTCATATTCATTGAATTAATTATAGATAAAAAATTAAAGTGAATCTGCAGTTTATATTGTTGATTAATATTAATCGTGGTTTGATCTGTATTTGGGGTTTGCTTTGATTCATCTTTCAGATGCTTTTCCAAAGAATTAATTATATTTTTTTTAAAGTCTTCGTCTAATTGAATCTCTAACTCTTTTGCAAGAGAGATCGTGTCTTTTTCTTCAATAAGTGCTCTACTAAGATTTTTTTCTTGGGTCATACTCGAAATTTTTGTTAACACTAATATTTTGAGTTTTTCTTTATTTATTTGAATTAAATTTCCGTAAAAGCGATTAATCTCGAAAGTATAGTACGTGGATGAAATATCAATTTGGTTTGTAAGTGTGCTTATAAAGCCAGATACTTGATTATCCTCGAAGTAAGTATCTTTGAGAGTTTCTACGAGTTTATTATTGGGATTTAAAGAATCACAGGCAGATGTAGAGAACATAAACATCAAGGATAAAACAGCTAGTATAATTTTTCTGCTCAAAGCACTCATCCTTCTTCACATAAAGCAGCTATGCCAGAATTTATTTTTCTGGCATAGCTGTTTACGTAGTGAATTTTGTTATTATTGTTTCGTAGCAGTCCCGGTTACATTAAGAGTCCCGCCAGAATAAGTTAAGATACCTTCCGGATACATCATATAAGTTACAACATTTGCGTATGTGAGTTTTGAAATACCTAAGGACGCCGAGCTAGTTCCACTTGCTGTTTGAGTCCAATCAGCAACTTTCCCGACATATGGTGCTTCCGTTGATATTGGACCGTAGGCTACAAATCTATAATTAGCTACTGTCGAATCAACAGACCCGCGAACCTTATTAGCCTGCAAACTTCCATACACATTAATTGATATCAATCCAACATCAACCGTAACACTGCCACCCACTTCGCCTTCCACAGTATTATTGCTATTCCGTTTCATACCATAAATGCTCCAACTATCAGCAGAGGCCACTGAAAATTCAGCTTTACTAGCGGTATTTTCTACCGAATAAGCATTATCAAGAATGAATTTCAGATCTGCTTCAGAGAGCTTATCTCCAACGCTATATGCATCTGCTATCTTCTTGCCTTCAATTTGAATGTTCTCATCATTAGGAGTTAAAGAACTGGCATTTGCTGAAAATGGAAGTACCATTGAAGCACATAAAACAATAGAAGTTAATAATTTAATTCTTTTCATAAAATATTCCTCCTATAAATGATAATAATATACTTACTTTTGGTAGAAGAAGCGAATCCTGCCCTCTAATCATTCCTTATAAGGAAAATATACTAATCACCTCCATAATTTTCTATGTAATAACTTTACAATAATTAAATAATTTATACAAGTTTCATAGATTTATTTCTTGTATATCTTAAGACTTCACATCGCAGAGGGTTTCCAATCGCTTATTTCATCTACACGGTACGAGTGTTCATTATCCACATCGACGATTCCGTTTTGAGCCAAAACCGTAGTAAGAACGGCGATCACCGAAGCGAACGCCAGTACATCCGTTAAGTTTTGATTGACCATACTTTACTTGTCCCCTTTTTGTTGTGATGCCAACCCGAGACGATGAAGGATTGTAATAAACCGCGCCTCAGCATATGTTGCTGATCCCGGTGTATCAATAACTGGCTTACCATTGAGGACTGACGGCGTACATGCAAACGCCTGTAAAGCCTCCTTGGACCATACAGGAGGGTTGGTATTCGTCAATTCCAACAGTATAATCCTCAGTTCCTTAATATCTGCAGCCTGCTTAAGAGACTGTTCTTTAAGTACATCTTTGCTATTGGTCAATCCAGATACTACTTTCGCTAGTTCCTTTACTTGTACTTCCAGTTCTGCGATTCTACTCATATTTTCATCTGCCTCCCCTTTTAGTCGATCTATAACAGCCGATGCTTCTGCCATAGCGATCTCTGACGGCTTAGCACCAGCACGTAGTTGTGAGGTTGTCAGCCCAAAAGTCATTTGAAAATGCGGTGCATCCTTAATTGAGACAAAATCACCGCCCCATTCAAAACCAAGAGCTTTAGCCTCCTGAACTACCTCCGTCCAATCAGCTACCTTGTCACCATCACCGTCACGTTTTAAATCCCATGATACCTGTTTCCCATCTGGTAGTAATAATGCGAAGTCGATGGCTAGTCCAAAGTTATGATAACTGGTCCCGCCCTTGGCGTTGGTGACCTTTGGTTTGTCCGGCTGTGCCTTAACGCTCGATAATCCAGCTACATTAAGCTCTGCTTGCGTCCGTCCCTGAGCAAGTAGTCCATTCTGCTCAGCTATTGTCCGCAACCCCTGAGTTATCAAGATAGGAACTCCCCGAGTGTAACAGCGCTCAATTAAAACTGTCGCAGCAGCCATTACTACCGGGTGCAATCCTATCATTCTCGTAGATGATTTACTCTTTACTTGATCCAGCGTGAGAGACATTACTCATCGTCCCCCTTTCTGTTGGCAGCGCGTTTAACCTTCTTATCCAGCTCACTCCCCACCCACTTAAGTACTACATCCAAGACTGGCAATGGGAGTGAATCCCCCCAACCTGCCCGTATTGAGTTTGCTGTCATACTCTGCAAAACGTGGTACAAGGTTCCAATAGATAATGCACCAAATATCGCTCCAGGCAACCCAAACACCATATCAAGCAGATGTCCACCTGCGGGTAGTAGCAACATGAAGAACGTACGAAAGACTCCATCAATTCCATATTTACTGGCATATGTGTTATCCTTTTTGGCGGCTCTAATACCAGATAACCAATCCATGATAATAAAAAATAAAAGTGCAGCCATGATGGTTACGACCGCGTCCGCCTCCCCATATAAAAAATCAAATGTCGGAACAAGTACTGCACCTATCGTTGACGCAGCGATTTGAGATTTAGTCAATGCAATTCCCCCCCAATATAAATAGCCCCCGGGGATCCGAGGGCAAAATAAAAACGCCTACTATGTGGCGCTAGCAATTTAATCTATTCTTTTAGCTCTGCTGCGACATCCTCACGGATAATCTCCGGTACTTGCTCTAACTTCTTAAGTCCTTTACGAATCAAGCTTGCATATACTTTAGGCATTGACTTCTTCACCTCCCACTACAGGTTCTGTAGGTGCTACGGGTTGTCCGGCAAGTACCAGCTCATAAAGCTCTGTGAGTGCCAATTGTGCGTCTGCCGCCTCTTGTTTGGCAGTCTGTAACTCTTCATAATTTTCTGTAAGAGCAAGCTGTGCTTCTTGCAGTTGTGTTTCGGTTTGATCAAGTCTTTCCAAGGTCTCTACAAGTTTCTTATTGGTTTGTTCTAGTTCCTGAACCGTTTTAGCATTTTCTCCCTCTACCATTTCGATTCGTTTAATTAGCACATCTGCCGGCACTTCCCCAGGATAGGTAAACTCCAAATCCTCCGTATCTGGATTAACGCGGTAGCCGTTGCACTCAGCGAACTCTCGCCGAAACTGACCGTATTTAAGCTTAACTACTCCAATGGTATCGCGGACCCGCTCAGCCAGTGCCTTATATGTTGCAAAGTCCTGATCCTCGGTTGTCTCCACTACCAACCTACCTACCTGTTCACCCGTATTTACTACCACGTTTCCTGTTGCTTTTTCAAAGTATATTTTCATGCCAATTTCCATCATAATCCCTCCCAATAAAATATCTAGCGGTTTGTCTACTGTATTGCAATCCATGTATAAGGATAGTATCCGTTTATAACTGGTAGTTTAAAACCCGTACTGTTCACATATACAGGTGATGCCTCCCTGAATATGTTAAGGTCTGGAGTTGATGTTCTTCCACCTAGTGTTGTGATTCTGTAGTTCGCATCCATTCTAGCGTCATACACGATATGGTCTTTGTTTGTGTTGGATGCATTACCATTCTTTATAATGATCACTGTGGGCTTGAAGGTTAGTCCCGAAACGATTAGTGATGCGGCTATAACTGTGCTACCATCAGCCCTTGTGTACGTCTCAAGATCACCAGATTCAATCGTGCCGGAGGCAACTTGTGGTAGTCCAGCAGAATTCAGTTGGGCTACAGTCACTTTTATTTCTCCAGCACCCATCCCGCCTTTTCTATAACCTTCCAGTGGGTAGACAGCTAGATCACCGTTTCCCCATCTCCCCACACCCGAAGCTACATCAACCCCAGCTATAACAGGCATAGTCCCCTGTTTTCCGAACATCGTTCTGTCGCTTCTCCAATTACTAGGATTGGCTAAGTTGTCCTCCCTTACACGAATAGAGGAAGTGGTATTGTAGTACCCCTCCGGTGTATTTAGGTACAAATCATACCCGCTTAATGTTGCGCCCGCCGCATCCTTAGCGACGGAACGATTGTCTGGCATCGTCCCGTTCACCAGTCCGTTTTCTGTTCCTATCGTTTTTCCCGCCAAGACTTCCGCTGCTGTAGCTGTTCCATATTCACCCCCTTCACCCTGTAAGATAAAAGCCGTTCCATCGTATACAACCGTATAGACACCACCAAGAGCCAAAGGCGGGTTATTGCCATTTGGCTTTTTGATAGATTTAGCGCCCAGACCATTTACATTGAGTGTAACCGGACCTGTTGTAGCTGCATGTGCTTTAAAAGATATTCGATCTCCAGCTATAAGAGATGTTATGACACCACCCGCGATACTTGCCGTTAATGCTGGAGCTGTACCTTTAGTTAACCCAGCATAGGTTAAGGTACCGTTTGCGATTTCCCCCATGTTTTTTCCAGCATGTAAATCCGCATCCAGCCCACTACCTACCCCATCCACTGTAAGCAACTTTAATAAAATATCAGCAGCAGTGTATGAAGTCGCTGGCAAAGGGACGAAACCTAACGAAGAACCCATAACAGGCGCAGTGTGGACGCCAACACCAATACCGCCCGCAATAACTACGGGCATAGCAATTTGCACTACGTCCCCCGACGTTGCGAAAATATTCGGTGCGGCATTATTATATCCATTCCCTGAGGGTAATGTTTTTTCGATGTGTACCCATCCATCAGCAGGAGTCAAAGTAATATTAGCGGACAAGGCAACACCATTTTTTCGTAACCTTGCCTCTTTGGTTATGACGGCATTTTTGCCGGACTTGACCCTTATCCAGAAGGACACGGTAAATAATTTATCGACCCCGCCAGCAGGAAAGTTGTTGTTCACAGTCATTAAATATGTTCCCGCAAGGGCTCCCGCAGTAGCTACCCCAGAACCCATTGTAAAAGAGGCTATGTTAAATTCAGTGCCGTACCTCAAATTACCAAGACCCATAGCAGTTGTTAGGCTAGACACATCTTCCGTTAATGCTCCAGAAGCTCCACCGTTAGTAGAGTTATCGTGATAGAACTTACCTCCACTAGCTACACTAGTACCGTTATATGGAGAGAAAAAGGAGTTGTTTGCAAAGTTAGTGGTAGCATAAAGTGATCTAGGGTCTCCATCTATACCGAAAAATCTACCGGAATCCCCAAGCAAGTTTACAACCCCACCGTATGGCAGATTATTCGCACTTACAAATCCATTACTATCTAGTCCCGCATACCCGTTGTTGGCGTTCTTTTTGCCGGAATGCTCTAGCTCGTACCACTCGGAGATGGTCCCGTTATAGATGTTACGTGTGAACACACGCATATTAACACCGGGTGAGTACGACGTGAATGTCTGGTTAAACCCTGCGTGTTTGGTGACCTTCAGGAAAAAGGACTGCCCAGCAACTGCTGCTGGGAGGTTTAACATAGTCGCCGCGCTGGCGTTACTAGGGCAGCAGTACTCTCCTTCTCCTAGAGTGTTCAAGTCCGTAGCGTCAGCAAGCGTGACCGCCTTACGCGCCAAGTACAGAGGAATCTGAGCATCCATAAACTTAGCATCCGAACCCAGCCCAGCGTATCCGCTCGCCACGTTCTTGCGGCTAGCGTTTTCTTCTTCTCTCCACTCACCCCAAACGCTGTTATAGCACTCTCGAATGTAAGTGCGAGGGACAGTGGAGAACGTAGTTGCTCGTTGGAAAAAGATAGAGTCAGGGTTTTGTGAGTGTGCGAATACTTCGATAAAGAACCAAGCACCTGTGTTGTTACCCGGTGCGTTTATAAGAGGGTACCCATCGTACTGACCGTTACGGTTAACTGTGTTCAGGTCTGTACTAGGAGCTAGGCGGATGACCTTACCTGCGTTATCAGTGAGCTTGTACTTCTGGAACTCCTGCCCGGACTGAAGCACGGTGTCGTCGGGAATTGTCTGTACTGCTACAGGTAGTGCAGTAGGTGCTGCGCCGCTGTAAACAGCACTCAGATTCCACGTTGGTGGCGCAGTAGGGCTCGCATGCTTTACAGATACAGCAAAGGCAATAGCAGCCCCTGGCGCATGTCGTGCTTCTATACTTATTTTCCAACGAGAGTTAGTGGCGTCCCAACTAATATCAGATATAGATATGTGCTGATTGATAAGACCCGTTACTTCTGGGTATTGCGTGCTCTGATAGTTTAGGGTAGTAGCAGCAGCAGCAACCACATTAAAACGCTTCGTCATTTTACCAGCTGCGTTCACTGCATTCCAACTAGCCGTCACAGTCACCTCAATGTAGCCTGACAATGCACCAGTTGTAAATAAGTCAATTCTTTGATTAGCTACGCTGTTTGAGAATGAAAATCCAAGAACGCGTTCAGATATTCTACTAGATAACACATTACCATCTGAAACCACCATTCTATTCGCATCTAAAGCTGTAACACCATTAGCCACATTTCTGTCGGTTTTTGGAATGTATTTACCGTCAGCAGTACCTGGCATAGCATTCCAGGCAGTACGTTCTGATGCTGTGATGTGTACTACGGTGTTATCAACGTGGGTCTTAGTTTGCGAGAGTGTTATGTCAGGTGTGTCGAATGGATTAGCTTTGCCTGTAATGGCTTTGAGATACTTGGTAAGCCAGGAAAACCACTGAGTGATAGTGCCCGTCAAGCTATAGGGAGTAGTAATCGAAGGATCAGCTGTACGGTTACCTATCGTTGCATCTGTAGCCGATCCCGCAGCACCAGCTCCAGGAGTGAGCCCGGCCAACTTCGCCTTCTCTGCAGAAGAATAATCCTCTGTTGAAAGTTGTTCGCCTGATACCTTGTCCACTTTGCCTGAGAGTTGATTGGTGACCGTGGCTGCAAAGTTCGGATCATTATTCAGTGCGTCCCCAATTTCTTTAAGTGTATCGAGAGCATCCGGTGCAGCACCGACCACAGCTTGAATACGCTGGTCAGTCTCTGTTTTGCTGTAAGTGGATGATCTATCTGCCTTTGCAAGTAGTGCAGTATCTACATAGGTTTTGGCAGATGATAGAGCAGCATCTGCTTTAGTCTGAGCACTTGCAGGTGTCTCCTTGGCTTTCCATTCCGCTCTTTCAGCAGCCGTTATGTGCTTAACCGCATCTTTTTTATGCGTATCAATATCTGCAGTATTTTGATCCACAAGCTCATTGACGGTCTCAATACCATCCTCAATATGATTCAAGCGTGCCGATGTAATCCTCGTACCCTCCTGGACTAATTCATAAAGCGGGCGCCCTGTCTGTGGATCAGTCTTTTGCTTTCCTGAGGCATCCTTAATCGGCTTGGTCAGATCGGGAATCTCGTCCCTCCATTGCTGCTTGTTATACGCCACCAACATTCGCCTCCAATCTCAAAACTATTTCAAAGGCAATCAAAAACCCCTTATCGTTTTTTGTAACGGTAAGGGGTTGGTCTGCCAGTATATTACCTTCAGCATCCAGCAAGGATGCGCCTAAAAGTTGTTTGCCGATGGCTTGAGTCTCCGTTATATAAATGTACTTTCGAACAGACATACCAGACACTATTGTTTTGTAAATAGGATACGTCGTCTGAACGCCTCCTATATTTACCCGCGCGCTGACGATGTGGCCATTCAAATTCAAAATCAACTTCTCCAGAAGCAACTGCTTAATAACGTCTGCCATTACTCCCCTCCTCCAAACGGAACTTCAAACCCGCAAATCGGGAAGTCCACTCCATGCGAGTAGCCAGTACCTTTTATATTAATAACTTGCGTCGGAACTGCTGAACTAAATACTGCTCGACGAATATGAACCGGATGCACGTATTCAAAATCAGCCTGCAGACCTGCCATGTTAAACGGTTGAACTAAGGAAAATTCAAAGTGGATCTCTTTTGCTAAAAAGTCCTCTGAAACATTTTTCAGCTTTCCATGCTGATTTCCCAGTTCCCGCAATAGAGGTAGCTTAAAAGGTCTATCGCCCCAGCGCTTCCGGCGTATCGCCTCTCTACGCTCATCATCACTTCCCTCTTGAGTCTTCCGGAAGTACATCCATTCCCAGATCCACAACGCCCAGGTCGATCTTCGCAGAATAAACTGATTACTCAGATCGTCTATAGTTTGCAAACGATCGTCCATTTCCTTCTCAAAAACTGAAAAATGACGGTCTGCCATATCGATCTCATACCAATACGGTGGCAGCATTTCGCGGTATCTAAGCGGAATCATAGCAGGATCACTTCCACTCTCAAAACAGACGACAAGGGGAGAACAATATCCTCCTCATCCCCATTGAGGGTCAAACTCTCGTAATCATCCACGCCTGGCAGCAGTAGCAAGGCAGCCACGTAATTGTATATTAGTTTGGAGCGTCCGTTTGCGTAATCCAATACACGTTGCTGAATGGTTGCCGCCAGCACAGTCAGATCTGTACCGCTAGACGTTAGCAAGCGTGTCTCTAAGCGTACATTAAAGACCGGAGCCGGATGTACCAATAAATCATGCCCAGCGATCCGCCGCTCCTCCCACATCCATGCTTTGACCATCTCAGCGAAATCCTCTGTGATGGGCTGTCCATCCAGGTTGGTTAAATAAAGATCGATGGAGTTATCATGGCGTTCTTTTTCACGCGCTATCGCTCCACCAACACCGGCCATCTCCGTGGCCCAGGTTTCATAATCTTTGCGACGTCCGCTCCCAATTTCGGTAGCAGCACGCTCCAACATCCGTAGGCGAAATGTATCGTCACTCTCCCCATCCTTGCGGATAAGACCTGCAGCCCATCCGTGACCATCAAGATACTCGGAATCTGCCCAAATTGGAAACCCTTGAACGAATCCATAAGTCCATAGCATTTGCTGCTCCGCAAGCTCTAACGCAAGTGGATACCAAAGATCATAAAAGTATTCTCCTTCTCCTGTTGGCGGCGGTGGTAGCCCTCGTTCAAGCGCCAAGGCTATGGCACGGTTAACCCAACGTTGATAGATTTCCTCCGGCTCTTCTTCTAGGATAGGCATGTAGGGGAGTGACGGTAAATCACTCAGTTTAATGGTCATACACTAATCGCCTCCTCCAGTTCCACTTGACCCGCTAAGCCAGTTATCAATATTCTAAGATGCATCTCCTGTCCTTCTCGAATCATCGATCGCACCTCAGCACGCACAATCTCGGTATGAGCAGTCAAAGCCTCCTCCATATCTCGTTTGATCTCTACATCCTCCCAAGTAGACCACTCCGATCTCTCCACGCCAACCTCCTCGCCGTATAACACATACCTGAAACGCTCAGTATTCAGAATCTTGAGTGCTGTCTGAACTAGATATTCTTCATAAGTGCTGGTCTTCTTCGGGTAACCATCTTCAGTAAGAACGGCGCGCCGATTACGGTAATCGATTAAGTACGTCCATTTCGTAGCCGATACAACAGATTCAGTAAGTTCGACTTCTCCAATGTCCGATATATCTAACTCAGGAAAAAAACTATCCGCCACTACTGCCCACATCCTTCCCGAGCACATAATACCGCTGGCCTGTCATCCGAGAAACAATAAGCTGATCTCCAACCTTCAGAGGGCTGGGGATCGTTAGGACACCGGTTAACTTTGAAACCTCAAGTTGCTCAACCTCAAAGACTGCATCGATACGGCGTTCCTGCAGATATTCTGCAAAGACCAGTTTATCTGCAAGATAAGGTTCCGGGTCACCTTCTACCTGAATTTTCGGATTACCTGGCCAACTCAATAATGTCGCTCGTTCGGTATCTCGAGAGTCAATATGACCTTTCGTCTTTTCCTTCAACAAATTCAATGCGTCATTTAGCAACGTTATTCCCTCCTTTCCAGTTCAAGCTTCACAGTGTATAACCCATTCTTAAAACTGCTTTCTGCAGACTCTACAATCCACTTGGAGGTATGGTCCGTTTTGATCAACACCATCCATCCAGCCCGAAGCCCTGTCAACGTATGGTCTTCATGCTTTACAGTGATTTTTTTAATCTGCTTCGCCTGCGACAAGGCCTTCAGGCGCTGCGTAGCAATCGTGGCCGGATCCTCATCTTCTTCCACTTCAATGATCTCTTCCATCCTGCCCATGGCTTGAACTGCACCTGCTGCTATTTTGGTAACGGAGGAAGCCAACTTATCGTCCTTATACTTCTGTGCGGTAACAACCGTGTAAGTCTCCTCAATGCTATAACCAGCGGTGCTGGCTTCCATCTGTTCCGGAATGAAGACTGGAATAAGGGTGTTCGTCCCCTCCCGAACTACCTGCAGGTAGAAACTAGTATCCGTCCGGACTACATCTACATGATAACGGTAGCCGCTACGCTCATATGCCTTTTGCAGCACATCCAAGATAACTTCTGAATGGAACATCGTGCCATAACGTTCATCTAGGTTAAACCCTAATGCAGGACATCGAAAATCAATTCCGGTAGTTTTGATATAACGCTGAAGCTCAGCACCGGCCTCACCCTTTAGGTATGGGCGTGTGCCTTTGTTCTTCGCTAAATACCAACTCATCTCCCGAACTTCAACCTCCCATTCATCCGTGAACTCATTTTGTTCATATTTGATGATGGGACCATGAAAGAATTGGTTCTTGTGATGAAGCACACCCACACCTTTTAATCGTTGTGAAAAGCACATCAGCATACCGGCTACTTTTAGATCAGTAGCACCACGGAGTCGAACAGTGGCACTACGTGCGATTTCATCTCGTGCTGAAGACCAGGAAAATTCAACAGCAGCATCCGTCAACAGTTGCCGATTACTCTCCTTTCCGTAAATGATCGCAAAGTTATCCATTTTAATCCCGCCTTTTATTTAACACTAGAGTTCTTATCCAAAATCCGCTCCTTTTGAGCCAGATAATCAAAATTTCCTTTAGCGTTAGCTGTGGACTTTTTCTCCTCATTTTTCTTCTTTTTTTCTTCCGCTTTCTTCAATTTTTCACTTTTCTTTGTCTCATTCTTCTTATCCGTTTTCCCGGTTGTATTAGGTCGACTTTTGGATGACTTGGTTATGATTACACCAGGCTTTAAGAGTTGCTTTGTATTGGAATACGAAACAATTTTAACTGGGTTGAACTCAACGAAATTAAATGTGATGTGTAAATTAGCTTGGCCATCTTTATAAGTGGCTTCGAAACTCTCAAACCACATTGTTTGCGAAAAGAGTGATTCAAAATTAATAACAACCGGTTTGAGCTTCCATTCCTCCATCAGCTTCCAAGCCTGCTCCGGGGATCGGTAAGCCACCGTCTCCTTGCCAGTTTCCCAAAGCTCTTGCCAGGCCCGCGGAAAAATGACTGAAAAAGAGACTCGCTTCAGCTTCGAAGTGAGTCTCTTACTTGTCTTCTCTTCACCTGTAATTACAACAAAGGAATCTATCTCATTGCTGCTAGTGATCTGTATCTCTGCCGGTGTAATTGGAAAGGCGAAGCGATTCTTATCACGTATCATGGTCAGCATGATTTATCCCCCACTTTCCAGAGCATTGTACAACTCTTCGCCGAAAACCTTGCGGAACAACGCTCTTCCCTGCGGGCTGGTCAGCATCTTAGCGAATTCAGCAAAGTTGGTAATTCCCTTGGCCAGTTCACCAAAATCGATGTTGATGTTCTCAATTACGATATCGCGGATCGCTGCAGGTGCCTGCGCTAATGTCTTCGCTACCGGGATACTGGAAGATCTCATACCTACCGCACCACCATCTGCGTAGGGACGAACACCAAGCAGGCTCCCCGCCTGTTCCCACAATGCTCTTCCTCGTTTACTCCGCTGCCGCGAAAGTGGAATGATCATCTCTGGACCAGCTTCGCCGACCAGTCCCATATGTGGAGCACTGATAAGTCCACCATCAGCGTACTTCTTCTTGCGCTTTTTTCGACGGCCAAAGAATCCAGAAATGCCATCATACATTTTCGTGGCCAACTTCTCACCGCCGATTGTTCCTAACAGCCCCCCGATTGCACCGCCAACGGCTGTTCCTACACCAGGCATGAGGAAGGTACCAAGCATTGCACCTGTTGCCGCGCCACCTAAGATCCCGCCTCCAATTCCACCAGCTACTTTAGCAGTCTGTCGCCCGCGCTTTCCTTTGCCAGCAAAGAGGATATCCCAAGCATCCATGGCGTAGCCAACAGGTCGAACCACTTTGCCAAGTAGTTTCGTACTTCTGGCAAAGGCTTTCATCTTGGCAGCCTGCCTACGCAATTGATGACCCGTTGAGCGTATCTTATAAGCATCAGTGAGGCTGCTCGCTTTACTCATGGCCTTGGTGTAACGCTTCAAACCTTGCTTCTTCACCATTTCAAGTGAGCCATGGATGCCTTCAGCATAGCCGGCTCCATAACCTATTCTGTCGTTATTATCATCGATGTAGGCTTTAGCCTTATAAGCTTGAGTTCGCAAAGGCTGTGCGCCAACAATGCCTCCATTTGCATACGCACGGACACCCAGCATCGCACCAGCTCGTTCCCACAGTTCCACCCCGCGCTGCCGGCGCCCTGCAGAGAGAGGAATAATAGCTTCCGGTCCCGCCTCACCGACCAAACCGATATGAGGTCGAGTAATAATATCGCCGTTTGCATATGCGGCACCACCACTGGATTTCAAAAGACTTGGTGTACCAAATGATTTCGTAGACCCTGCTCCAGTCAGGGTATTCAGAATACCCATAGCACCGATTGCTGTCGACTTAAGTTCTGGGAATTTACTCTGCATACCCTTGGAAATCCTTGTAATAATGGTACTGCCCCAGCTTTCACTCTGACTCGTAACCGTTTCTATCGATAGCAGTTGCTGCTTCGTCTCATCCGTCGCCGTCTTTACTGCAGTCCCGATCCCGAGCATACTCGCTCCCGCTGAACCAGCACCCTGAACAATTCTAGCAGTACTGGCTTTCGAGGTCACACCCAACTGCTGGGTCTGTCCAGCTGTTTTCTGTGCAACTACTCCAACAGCTTGCACATTTTGCTGAGCATTGCCCGATTCTGTGCTTTTCCACGCACCAACAAATGTATTCTTAATCTTATCGACTGTTTCTTTTACACCGCTCTCGTTAACAGCACTGGTCAATGCGGTCTTTAATCCATCTTTGGCGACATTGGCCCGGAAAGCGTTGAAGGTCTCCTGTAATTGTTTTTCTCGTTCCGGTGTCAAGTTCCCAAAGGTTACCTTGGATTCAGGCGGAGGCTTAACCTCTGGCTTTTTCTCTTCTTTTTTACCGAAGCCGAGCCAACCACCTATTGAAGCTGCCGCATCCTTAATACCGCCAGCAGCCGAAACCACTCCATCAACAACGGACTTGGTAACCCCGCTCGAATCGGCTAGAGAACCCAATTTATCGCCGACCCATCCGCCCGCTGTTGCACCCAATACGGTTCCAAGCGGACCGGCGATAGATCCAACTATTCCTCCGACTACCCCTCCAGCCGTACCACCTAACATTGATCCGCCAGTCGAAGATATCCCTGCCCTTAAACCGTCTTCCTTCGAAGCTTGGTAGAGATCATATCCAGTAAGACCAACCCCGGCTACAGTTCCTAAAATACCGGCAGCTTTAAGAGCCTTCTTTCCACCTTTAAATAACCCCCTGATCCCCCTGCCGCCCGGTGCGTCAGGAATAACATCTGGGATCGGTGAGCCAGTTGGAAGCCTATTAGTGTTCCGGTAGGTTACACGGGCTGTGCGCCGTTGCCCAACATCTGGAGTATCAATATCAGGGAGGTTCGGTGTACTCGTCCTACGACGTGCAGAGAGAGATCCATTCGAGTTACGGCCACGTCGGGCATTTGCACCACCGCTCCCAGATCGTCCGCGTCGCCCCCGTCTCTGACCACCTCTATTATTTCTTCCACCGCCATTTTGCCCACCGAGCCCTCCAGCCTCGTTGAGATATACCACACTGGCATTTACAGTCATGGATGATAAAGAGTTCAGGCTGCCACCCAAACCTCCACTTGATCCACCCGTTGTACCACGTCGGAGTGTAAATCTACGACGGGTAGGAGTGCCTACTTCGTCGATTGGAGTTGTTGTTTGTCCTCTTCTCTGACCAATCCACTCTGTTGCTGTTTTTACACTTGTATAGCCCTTTTGGAGTAACTTCCCTCCTTTCACTGCTACTAACCCTCCAGCAACAACTCCTAAAGCACCATTTATTGTTGAAAAATGATCACTATAGATGCTAGTCACCTTACTTACGAAGCCGACTATCTTCGTACCCATATCCTGTATTTCGTCTTTATTTTCAGTAATAAGAGTATTGAATTCTTTCAGTACAGGTAGGACAGCCGTCGAAAGGTTTGCCCCCAAATCCTGCATCTGTTGATCAATCTCTGCACGGGTCTGAATGATACTGGTCATTGGGTTGGCATCTTGTTGAGCTTTGACCATCCTATCGGTAGTTCCTGCAATCTCTGCAGGAGCCGGCTGAAATGGAACCTGAAAGGTCTTCAGAATAGCATTCCCGTTGTCCTCTGCAGTAGCTGAGCCGAGCGAAACTAACGAAGCTTTCAACTGGCTCTGTGTTTGACTGGCCAGGTCCCCGACCAGAGCCATCAGAGCGCCCTTCGCCCGCTGCTCATCACCAGAATTTATATCACTGGTAAATGCCGCAGCTTGTTTCGCTGCATCGTTCTTACCCGCTCCGCGCAAAGTGAAGTACTTCTCCATATCACCCGAGTCGAGTGCTTTGACACCAAACGTCTCCTTAATGAAGTCCGCCGGCTTGTCAAAATTGAAAGCTCCCTCCTTGACGCTTTGGGTCAAGAAGTTGGCCATCTGCCCGGAGTTCGCTCCGGTATTTTTGAAATATCCGGAATACTCCCAGAATGTATCGAAGAGATCTTTCTGTGGATCGCCTACCTGGCTGTAGGCGTATGCCATACTGTCTGCAACAGAAGCGTAAGATTCTTTGAAGGTATTCGCGGATTGCGAGAGTCCTCTCCCAATTTCCTCAACACTAGCATCTGGAATAAGAAATTGGAGTTGTGCAGCCGAGGTCAACATGTCACCCGCCTGTGATTTATCCCGAACCATTGGTGCTAAATCTCCCAGCATTCCAGCTGCCTGAGCTTGCGAAGCCACAAGTCCTTTGGCATGCAGCTGATTACCTACTTGAAGAGCATTGATCCGGTCCTTTTCAGGTAGGACCGATGCACTGCGGGAGGCCTCGGAATAGTAGTCCATGACATTTCCGAATAAGGCGTCTTTGATTCCGCCGCCGATCAGAATTGCGCCAGCTGTTGCCGCCAAAGTGGTTAATCTTGAGGAAATTCCGTCAATGACTGGACTGACCCCATCTTGCGCTTGTATATGCACCCGCGAATCGCTCATACCGCGGATTTCAGCATCCGCACGAGATGCTGAGCGACGCAATTCATCTGCTCCTGATTGAGCGCGGCGAAAGATATCATCAACGTTTGCGCGTCCCAGTCGACGTACCTCATCTGATGCGTTACCGACCCGGCTCCCCAAATCATCCGCTGCGCTCCGGGAACGCCGAAGATCAGATACCAGGTTATTCCCCATCTGTCCTGCGGCACGCCTGAAGTCGAGCAAATCATCTGTGGCTCCACGGAGTGCTGTTCGTATATTCCGGACAGCACCGGAAATAAGGTCCTGCGCTTCGAACGGGACCGTCACTTTTGTTGTCGCTGCTATGGTTGTTCACCTCCATCCTGCCTATTTCTTGTTAGCCAGGCGTTTGGCTTCTTCTTCAGCAATCATCCCCGCGGCAAGACAGAAATAATACTGCCGCTGTTTATCCACCTCATACGGTAGGATTTCAGCCGGCAGCCGCTTCTGGTTAATCCAAAAGGATGCTACCCAGCTTGCTTCTCCGTCTTGCTTGATGAGTTTTTTGCTTCTTTCATAAGTTCGTCCTTTGTTTCTTGGAAATTACGCACAGCTTTGCTAAGCTCCGAATAATCAGCAGGATTGTCTAGAATACGCGGTGGCAGCTCATATTTACTGGTGCAATTGAAGGCGAGTAGTAAATCTTTATTGTTCCAATCAAATTCATGTTCGGTTGCCTTAACGATCATGACGTCGATCTCGTTATAGGAATCTTTCGGATCACCATTTTCCTCATAGGCCAACTCATATGCTCGGCGTACCTCAATAGTGGTCAGGCGGCGCACAGACCATTCTTCCCCGTCTGCCGGCACAGTAATGGTATCGTCTTTACGACCTGATTTACCTTTGGATAGGTATTTTTCTAATTTATCGCTCATAGTGATTCTTCCTCCAATTTTTTTATTGATATGAAATAAAGAAAAAGAGACGGTTACCCGTCCCTATGCCATATAATCCGGGAACTGTTCAATAAAATCAAAATCATTCGCCGTACCAGAAAGCGTGATATCGATGCCATTGTTGTCGTCAATCTTGGCAACCAGCAAATCCATTTCATCATGAATATGCACACCGCTGATCATCACCCGTTCTACATTGCCAGTCTGCATGTCCTCAAGAGAGCCTGTGATCCGGTCTAGGAACATCGTCTTACCTGCCTTGAAATCAGCCAAGAGCCTGTAACGAAGAGAGGACTCCAGTTTTGACATAACCAGCTTTACAGTGATCTCATACCCGACAATCTGTTTCGTCTTAGACATCTTCCTCGCACGGATAATATCCAATGTCTCTGGTTTCAGAATAACCTCTACTTCTTTAATGGTCTGAATCGAGTCGCCATTGTCATCCTGCACGGATAAATTACGGCCAATAAGTTCGCGTTCCATCTATTACGCCACCTCCCAATCAATATTGAAGATTTCAATCGCATCGAGCGGTTTGGCCGACAGAGAGAAGTAAGCATAATCCATGTCACTTTTCTTTGTTGGATGCTCGGTAAATGTAAATTCTGAGCCAATCGCCTTTTGTTCAGCACGAGTCTTCAGATAACTAACGACTGCTGCGATAAACATACCCCGACCATCCTTGTCATTATCCAGCTTAGCCTTGTTTGCTTTGCCAGCAGCGTAGATGTCATTCAGGATTTGGTCAATCGTCATGGAAACTCGAATCTTGCCGAAGTCCTCCCGCTCCCCTGCACCAAGCGTGGTCAATGTGTTCACTGCGGACTCAATAATATAGTCGTAACCATCCCGTGTAGCCATCAGGGTACCTTCAGCCAAACCCTTCAAAACCTCACTATGGCTCCAATCTACTAGCGCTTCAGTCATTGGTACCTTAACACCCGTAAAGGATTTATTAGCAGGTGTTCCAGCGGCTAAACCAGCTACCCATGCTCCCCACTGCAGGGAAGTATAAGTCTTTCCGTTGGAATGTTCGCCAGCCAAAGAGCAATTGATGATAAAACGAGCATTAGCAGCGCGGCTACGCGTGTTATGAACTTCAATGTCATCATCAGATCCCGGTGCTCCTGCAATGACCAACTGCGCTAACTTGCGAGCCTTGCTACGCCGATCTAGCAGCCATTGCTTAGCAGCAGCTTGTACCGCTGCGTCCGAGGAAGGCAGAGACACAACATCAAACACCAGGCCATCTACTCGATTGAAAATGCTGCTCCAATTAGCGGCGGTGATTGTAGCAGTGCCGGTAACGCCACCATCCAGCTTGGTATAAGCCACATCAGCCCACGCTGTTGATCCGGTACTTTTAAACCGCACCATATTAGACTTTTTCAGCGTCTCCACTGCCTCTGCTTTATCAGCTACCAGGAAGGTCTCGGTATCATAAATTCCTTTCACGTCCCGGATCAAGATCTCTTTCTTCGCGGCGTCCACCAAGCTCGCCCGAATCATATATTCGAAATCGTTCCCCCGCGTTCCGGGATAACGGGCCTCAATTGTGTAGCTGCTGGCCACTGCAACGGAAGCTTCCACCTCATTGCCATTGGTAACGCGGTACCCGACAACGGTCGCCCCATTCTCCGCTGCCAGTTCCAGCTCATCAACCTGCAGACCGCTCTCCTTGAACCGTTCTGACTGATCCGCCATATCCACGGCTTTGTTCGGCAGGCCCCACTCCGCTTGGTACGGCACCAACACCCGACCGGATACCGACAGGACGCGGGACTCGGCTACCGCCTGCAGCTCCACATAAGCGCCGGATCTACTCCGTTGTATCGACATTTACTGTTTCCTCCTTTGTTGTGAGACCCAAATAGGCCTCCACTTTCTGAATGACTTCCTGCTGTGACAACAGGGCATCATCCGGACAATCAAAAAGAGCGCCAGCGATCTCAAAGCGTTCCCGCTTCAAAACCACTGCGCTCTCAATCCATTCCTGCTTACTTCTCTTGTTTACATCGTCCGGTACCGCTGGCGAGCCTGACGGTAACAGACGCTGCAATCGCTTGTTGCTGCTCATGCCTGATGTTCCTCCCCTTCGTAATCAGAATAAAAATCATTAATCTTAGATACTGGACTACCATCACTATTTACAAGCAGCTTAGGAACATGCAGCAGGTATGAATACCGAAATGTAACTTCCATTTGGTCATTCATAGGCCGCGTGCGCGGTGTCTCAACGACAAGCATCACCCCAAAGCGCTCTGAAACCACACAGAACCGCCGCTGGCGAAGGAAGAGAAAGAAAGGAGATAAATCTAAAGGGATCGGTTCTCCTTTGTCCTCATCCCCGATACGTTCGATATCGTAATGAAAGACTAGGCCCACATCCTCGATGATCCGATTCGATTGGGGTGTATGCGTCTTATCAGACACAAGGTCTGTTTCAATAAAAACGCTAGGACGATCAAATTGACCTGCCAACCATTTCGACTTTTCCCGCAGGATCGGCAAGTCAGGGTACACCCGCTTCACAATATCAGCCCAGGCTTTCAATCCCACATCCATCATGACAGCATCCTCCCCAGCTCTTTCTCCAACCGCTTCGTAATCAATGCGTTCATACCACCTTCCAGTTCCTTCACAGCGATATCAAAATAATGACGACCGATAAAGGAACGCGGTCGAGCCATAAACCCTGTCTTTGCAGCCGGATCATATACAAACTGACCATTTGCCTTCCAGAATCCAGGAACATAATGTGCTTTACGGATGGTGTATCCATCATTGAGGTGGCGCGCATAAGGAAGGTTGGAACCAACTTCAATAGTAATAGAATTGCGATCAACATCCCATTCCCAGACGTTACTGTCTGCTCCTCGAGTAAAAGAGTTCCACATCAATCCAGTGTCAATCAGATCCTGTTTATCAATCTCATCGATGACCAGGTTCAAAAGGGTTTCACCCACAGCCTCAGCAATGTTCTTAAGGATCTGGTTAATACCTTCATCGCTCAGCTTCTTGAATTTCTTAGCGAGTCCGTCAAAATCATGCACGCTCACTACCTTTCACCTCGCATGTCACCAATAACTCACGCCAATAACGGCGTGGATTAGAGTCTATCACCAGATACTTACGTCCGAACAGTAACACTTCGTCGCTAATTCGGACGTCTGCATTCTTCGGTACACCAATTGTCTTTTTGACAATGTATATGACGGGAGTTGATTCTGCCTTGGCATCGGTCTGGGTCTTAACAACAAAACATTTTAAATCTGCGACTTTTCCGGATTTACGATCGCTGAACAGATCGTCCGCATCCTTCTGCCGTCCGACCCGGTATACCTCCAGCAGGGTATTCATACGGTGATTCATAGCAAATAGGCCATGATATTCCCATCATCCGGCCCAGACTGCTGCTTCTTGACCCACAGGAAGAGGATAGAGTCCACATCAGCATTACCCGTGGTCTTACCCTCAACTGCCTGTCGGGTGTATGTCCAAGCTCCATCACTCTCCGCTGAGTATCCACGGGCGACTGAAGCCAGGTATTCCTCGCTGTCCTGCAGAGCGAGTGACTCCGCAAGCTTTACCCAGGCCAACATGAGTTGCTTGTCCGCCACCTCCGGGAACGGGACGGGCAGATACAGTTCGATTCGTGTCATTGCATCATCAATGTACTGCTCAAGCTGATCGTCAGTTGCCTCTTGTACAGCACTGACACGGCTACGTTTCTTAAGGAGTGTCGCTACCAGCATCCGGTACACCGCCGCCTTCCAGCGCCTTCAATTCAGCGATGAGCTCGGGCTTCTTCATATCCGCGAAGCCTTCAACGCCTGCTTTCTTCGCCTTGTCCTTCAGTTGTGGTAGATACAAATCCTCCAGTGGAATGATCTTTTCCTTTTTGACCTCAAAATCAGGGTGCTCAAGTAAATGCTTCAGTGCCGTCTCATCTTCCACTAGCACTGGCTTAGCTGGTTCAAACCGGATACTGTGTAGGCGCAGGGAGGTGTTATTGCCCCGATAGGTTACGTATGGCATTAGAATTCCACCCCTTCCACGTAAGCCAGTGCCTGCGGCTCTTCGAAGATAGCATCGAAATCGGAGTGAATCGCATAGAAACGCTTATCCGTCCAAATTGCCTCTTTGCCCTCAGTCGTCTTCCGGATCTGCATATCGTAGGTGTGAACCATTGCAAAGTTAGGCTGATACGTAAAGAGGATCGCACCTTCTGGCATACTCCAGACTTCTTCGACATCATAGGCGTTTATCTTCTTCACGCCGCCCATGATCTGTAGCTGAATTGATGCGCTAGTGTCTTTCTCGGCCAGCATCTGTAGACGTTCGCTGAAGGTGTTGGGATGCATGAAATATTTGAACACGCCGCCGGCTCTGTATCGGGTTGGAATCGCCCGTTCTACCTCAAACAATATTCCCTTCTTCTCAGCTGCTGAAAGGGTTGCCCAGTCCAAGTAATGACCAGTGTTACGAGCCTTCTTCAACCAACCGTCATTAATTTTCAAAAATTCATAGTCTGGATCGGTGTCCAGGGTAGCAGTATCACCATTAAAGCCGATATCCTGCATATTTTCACCATAGTTGTTTGCCATAGCCCGCATGATAATTTCTTCGGCATTTTGACCGCGTACCCGCTGAGTCTGGCGAATAAATTCTTCGGTAATATCAAATGGAATAATTACAGGCTCAACTGAATAAGGGATCTGCGGAAAGGTCAGACCAGGCGTGTTGGAAGCCATAATATTCTCTTTTTTACTACGCATATTCCGGCCTCGTACTCCGACTTTATCGATGGTCCCTTTGGAGCTCTTCCGATTCTCATGACGAATCCCTTTTAGAAAACCGTTAGCCTCATACGCCATATCGGTGAAAGCTTCTACCTCTTCATAATTCAAAGCGTTTTGATCCATTGTGGTCACAATAGTGGATTTCTGAATACTAGTTCTGGCGATGTTACCGTTTGTTCTCATGTTTTACATTCCTCCTTCGATTACAGGAAGCGTCCGAAACTAACGGCGCTCTCTGATTTGCTGATTTCTTCCTCATCACTTTGTGCGGAAGCACCACGACTGTTCTTTACCAGTTGCACATCTGCTGCCAGCGTCTGCATCTGCTTGCTCAATGGCGCAAGAGCCTTGGCAATTGCGTCATTGATTGCAGTCTCTTCTGAATTAGTAGCCGGAGCAGCAGTGCCTGTATGTTGGTCACCTTCAACGCCCTCATCTTTCTTAAGCTCCGCAATCTCTGATGTCAGGCTTTCCACCTGCTTTGCGATCGGAGCCATTGCGGCCGTTACAGCCTTGGCAATATCTTCAGCTTTCAAATCGTCTTCCCCCTCGGGCTCCTCTTCTACGGGAGCTGTTTTATTTTTAAGTTCGGTCAATGCGGCGATCGCATCATCCACATGTTTCAAGTTACCTGCGGAAATTTTCTTCCCAGCCTTGGCAATCTGCTCAAGCGGGGTACCGATGGCTTTCACAATATCCTCCTTGGTCAGCACTTCCTCAGCAATATCTACAAAATCCTGTAGCGCCTCCCGGATGGTCTCTGGGTCAGTCTCCAGACCACTCTGCCAGCTGTCCCAATTAAAAAGAACCGAGTTGAGGGCATCCTGTGCCGCCCAAAATTCTCGGTTCTTCCGATTCTTATGATATTTGTCTGCGACGGCTCCCTTCTCAATCAGGCCCAGCGCTTTGGCTATCCTGTTCAAGATTCCCTTGGATACCTCCTCTTCCTCCTCAATCTCTTCCCGCTTACCCACACCCCACATCGAAAATCCGGTGATCTCGCCTTTCTTAATGGATTCCCAGGTATCTTCATCCGTCACTTTCACAGCTGCCACCCAAGAGCCCTTCACGATCTGCTGCTCACCGAGCGTCATGTCGCAAGGAGCAATGTAAGACTCAATTACAAACCCCTTATCAACTTCGAGATCATGCTGCTTGTCGATGTTGTAGGTGTGCTGCTTCTCCATGAAGAGATGAGCTGCCTTCTCGATCTCGACTTCATCCATTTGATCGTCATGTGCGTCTGCTACATCCGGCTGATACACCACGCCTTTCACAATCCGCTTGTCATCATCAATCTTAGCGATTTGCACCTGTTTCTGGATGGCGTTCTTCCCTGCAGACTTGATGATGGCAAACGGAACGCCATTCGCTCCCTTGTCTACCAGGGAGATATGTGTGATTTTAGCGTCTTTCAGTTTGTAACTCATATTCTGTTCTCACCTCCTTTCAATAAAAAAAGCTAAATTAAAAGACTCCTTGCAGATTCTGAATTGTAATGGCGCCAAAATTCGTTAAATAATAGACTGACCTAGAAATTGAAACAGCGACAGCAAAGGACGAGAAGATAATGTCCTAGACTGTCGCTGTTTCATTGAACTAACGTTCCCCGTTAGTTCAATGAGTTCATGGAGGAAAAGTTATTTCAGACCTTCATTTTTCGTTTCGGAACCCAGAACCTTCCCTATCTTGTCCATGTACAGTTTTGTCATCATACCGCACTTGTTCTGCCCAATCACTCCAAAAAACAAGGCTTGATGGTCTTTTATAACGTTGAAATGATATCCTTTAGCCCATCCTTCCCCTGGTTTGACATCGTTTTTAATCGCAATCTGCACCATATTAGGTGAGTCAAGTATGAGATCACTTTGTGGAATAATTTCAAAATCTTGAATGTCTTCTTGTACAGTTCGCATAATCGCAATCTTACCTTTTTTTATGTTAATGATTAAAATTTGATTTCTTTGACCATTTCCAAAGAGCAAATTCCAAACTTCTCTTTTGCCATCATTACCAAGAGTAGATGGCGGTGTTGAGCCTGTGTCACCAACACTCGTGATTGAGATTAGATTCGCCTGAGCATCCCATTTTCTTGCTTCTGTAAGACCGATCTGGAAAGCGTCTACTAATGTGATCCCTGAACTGGTGGATGCTGTGGCTATACTCATTACATTAATGCCGCTTAACAAGATTAAAAAAATCAAAACGCCTCTCCGTAACATTGAACAGAATCGCCCTATAAATGTTTGGGTTATTTTCCGCATAAATGATTGAATTATTCTGCCCATAGTTTAATCACTTTCCATTGTCATTTGCAGTACGTAGATACATCGCAGTAGACTCATACTGCTTACTAGCGAATTCCAAAAGAACTCGTTTTGAGGGTTCCAATATAAAAACTAACAGTTGCCTTAAACTAAAAAATAAAGTCCTAGACTACTGTTGGTTTATTGAACTAAAGTTACCATTCATTTTACTGATTTGGCTACCTCAATCATATCCTTCTTGGACAATTGGCTACTATCCATCTCAATATAAGTACCATCTTGCACCCACCGCAAACATCCCCCTAGTGTTCCATAATCAAACCTCGCTTCAATTCCGTTCAATTTAACAATCTCACCACTCGTATCAAATTTAAAATTCTCTTCTATAACTCTGGTCGCACTTGTTTTACTACGAACATCGATTATTGTTTCAAATCGCTTGCTTTTGTATCCTATTGCTTTATGCTGTTCAATCCCAAACATATACGCGCTTCCCGATTTATCGAAGTAATGGAGTCTAACCTTCGTAATTAGTCGGTCAGTATCAAGAGGATACGGTTCCTTGATTTCAAGTTTCCAACTCGTTAAGGAGTAATGTGGGGTAAACAGCTTAAAATCCGTTGCACTTTTTAATTGATCCAATCCAATATTTGCAAAAGCTTTCATAGGATTTAACAACGATATTGTTGTTAAGAACAAAATTAAGACCAGTTTCTTCAGAACCATCATTAGCACCCCCGCATGCGTTTATTCGTGTAGGGTTTCCCAAGAATGGTGTCTTTATCAACGGACGGACTTGTTTAGCAATCCTGCCCGTTAGCACAACGAAGCTACCGATTCATGTCGGCAGCTTCGTCCTGGTGTTATTGAGCTATAGTTCCCCGTTAGCTCAAACTATGTGTCTCGTTATAATTCACTTACCTTAGTCACGATAAATCCTGATTCGTAATAATGATTGAATGTGATTGTAAACGTCTTGATTTTCTTGTCTCTTTTATTGTCTATAACTCTTTGGACCGTTGCCAATATATCTAATTCCATAAAACCACCTTCGACTTCTCTCATATCCGTTACATGAAATGGGTCAAACCAGTAAACGTATTCTTTTCCTGTCTTCAAGTACCCTTTTTCTTGTAGAGCTAGAAGTGTCCTTCTTTGCAACTCTGTTGTTAACATACGTTCCAGTTGTTCTTCTCTTGTTTGAGGAAATCCCCATAAAGCGACCCATTCAATCGAATCTTTTTCTTTAGACGCTTCGCCATTCGCTGGAGCAGCACTTGCTGACTGAATGGATAGTATAGTACCAATGGAAAGGACCAGTATGGACATAAATTTTCTATTCATATCATCACCTACCCATAATTTCCCCAGTTGGAATTGTTTTATGTGTACAAGAAATTGTTCCGTTATCCTGCACGTTAGCTTAATGATCATCAGTCTATTACTCTATTTACTCAGCCTTCTGTTCCTCATTCAAAATAATCCCCTCCATTTTTTTTGTAATTCATATTAACTAAAAGAAGAAGATCAGTTGATCACCTTTTTCATTCCATTACAGATTGCATTGTGCAGCGGCATTGTATAATTTCCTCTGGTCGCCCACTGGGATCTCCGGGGAACATCAACTTGCTTTTTCCAACAATAAACGGCTTATCAAGTGGCTGCACCTGTTTGTTCGCTTTTTTGTGTGTCTTCCGGGTGCGGTTTCCCCCTGCAGATCGCCATTTCTTCCCGGTTACCATCTCAGACTGTTTCCAACCTTCCATTTTCCCACCGTTAGCTGCTGCGGTACTCATTGTTCTGGTTATTGTAACTGCACGCTCCATGGTAAACGGTCCAGCGTCGCCTTTAGCTGCTGCGGCGCTGATATCTCGTATAAGCACTGCCCTTTCCCCGTTCGTCTTGCCCTCATCGATGGCTTTCTGAAAGGCACGAGTCATGACATCCTTGCTGGTCCCGTTCATATCAGGCACCAGCTTTTGAAGCTTCTTGGCAAAACGTGAAGCTGCCTTGTCTTCAACGGACCACACTTTGTCAGGATCGAGCGCATTCAGCTCTGTTTCACCTGCCAGATGATATAACGGCTGGAAAGCATCATACACGGCCTGTTCAAACTGGACAGTGAACAAATCACCGGACTGTACGGACTGTATAACCTTGCCCAGCTCCCCGATATCAAGCAGCAGCTCCTCACTGAGTTCCAGAATCGCATCATGCAGCGCCTTCCCCTGAAGCTCAAGAATCTCAACAATCCGATTCTCTCCTTGCTTGTAGAGTTCTTCCAGCACCGCGCGCTCTGCATTGGTCAGTTCCAAGCTGTCCAGAAAATCAGTGTCGTCCGCTTTGGCGATGAGCTCCCAGCATTCCTTACACATGACCAGCTACCTCATCATGACTCTGCCGCAGCAAACGCTTGGCGATGACGGACACCTGCTCCTGCAGATTGTTTACATCGGTGTCAGAACCAGGCACGGTTAATGCTGGTTGGCTACTCAGTAGTTGGGCGATTGGTGTATCGAGGTATTCTGCACTGTACTTGGATTCATCAATAGTGGTATCCAGCACTTCCTCAGCGATCGGTATTAAATCTCTGACCAGCATAATACCGCGGTCTGCGATAAAGTCCAGCAATGCCTTCCGGTCTTCTGGATCAATAATACGAGGTCCACGTAATGTCGCACGTACACGAAAGATGCCCATAGCTGGGAATAAGCGCTTATTAAAGATCTCATCCATTATCCACTTGCGGTAGGGTTCGAAAACCTGTTCCTCGGCAAACCGTAGCGCGGCCTGTGCCGTGGCACGGTTATAGTCGGAGCTCTGTCCCACCAGAATCGGCGGGAGCCTGAACGCTGAGAGGATATCGGCTTTCTTGTCCTTTCCGTATTCCAGGAACAAAGCATCTTGCTGGAGCAAATCATTCAGCTTGTCCAGCTTAATGGCCACCTTCTCGACTTTCTCATCCAGCGGCCCACCGGTCTCCTCCCCAATCGCTTCCAAGTACAAGATGCCGCCCTGTGACTGCGCTCCCTTGACGTTCCGTAGCAGTTCCATGGATTGCTTGGTCAGCCGGCCATTCGTGACCGTCAATAGCATGGAGAGCATGCGGCCATTACTGAAATAAGAAACGTTCAGTTCCTCTGCCTCTCGACTTCCAACCACGCCCGGGGCATTCCCAAACCAACGCGGCTCCCCATACGGACCGTCATTACCTAGCTTCAGGGGAATAATCTGATTGCCTTGACCCTCGGATCCAAATGGTCGGAACCACACCACCGACTGTCCACGCTTCATGGCGTACTTCCGGGCATACACATCCTGCGAGAACTCTTCGACCTTCTTCGATGACCGGATAAGTCGCTTCCTCTTGATTGTCACCTTATCAGTTTCCCGAGTGCAGCGTACATATTTGGGATTCATCCGGTAGAGTGTCGGAAACTCACTACCGGCAGGCCAAGCAACCTCAACATTTGCATTTCCGCTACTTTCAATATCCTCAATCAATGAGCTGATAATCTCATCTGGTGTATCCTCCAGATTACACGTCTCCAAAAACTTTTCTGCCCTGTTCCACTCCTCCTGCGCGGTCTGATCACTCTCTCCAGGGAGATACTCCAAAGCAATACCGTATCCAGCAATGTTTCGCTTGTACGCCTCGATGCACTGCGGAATAATGTTACTGTTCTTAACCAGCAGTTTGCAGGAGGTAGGATCATTGCCTGGTGGAAACGCAAGTAACCCGTGCTGATCATAAAGGTTTTCAAAGCTATCCGGTAGCTGTGCGCTCGATGGAATATGCCTGTCCTCTGCTTTGGACATTTGAAACCACTGTGCCTCGCCACTCATGCCTTACACCCACCCCACATCATGATCAGATCGCTCCTCTCTTTCTTTTTTACGCTGCTTCACACGCTGTAGCAGATAGTCCGTATGGATGCCGTAACGCCTGGCGTCACAGGTATGGTCATTTTGTTTGACTGGCTTATCTTCACCACGCTGAGCGGCTTTTTCGTCCCATACGTAAGACACCAATTCTTTAAGTGAGTTGGTGTTGTCAGCACAGATATACAGCTCGTTGTTCTGAAACCGATTGGACACGGTTTGTATGCCATCCAGTACATCATTAACAGCAGCCTTGATATGGTTGATACCTCTTCTCTTCAGTTCAATAATGAAGGCTTTAGCAGAAGGGTCAATAAAGATTGCATATTCATCACCATCAATAAATTGCTGCAGATCATCCGCATACTCGCCGTTCGTCCGCTCTCCCTTTTTCTTGATGTCGTGATAATACTCATCCAATTCGTAATACACGCTGCCCAGGACTCCGTATTTCAGGAACGTAGTTGGATTATTTGCCCCATAGTCAATGCATATGAACTTACGGTCAAATTCTACTGGGAACCAGTCACGTAGCTTTTTATGAAGAGCATCGTTGAACTTGGAGAAGATCACACCTTCGGCCATAACCCATAACCCCAAGATAAAACGGTCATAGAATATTCCGGTATACCCTCTGCGATACCGCTCTCGGACACGCTCGGACAGTGAAAGATTATCGTCCATTGTAAAGTGGAGATGCACAGCACGCTTTTCAAACAGTTTGTCCAACCACTTAAGCTTGAACCAGTGATACGGCCCGGCAGGGTTACAGTTAAACCACATCTTAGCCCCGTCGACGGAACAGCGGAGAGTTGCCTGTTCTACAAAGGATTCTGGCATTAGAGCAACTTCATCAAAAAACATTCCTGCAAGCGTAATACCTTGAATCAACTCTTGGGAACGCTCATCCTTACCCCCGAAGAGGAAAAACTGATTGCTTACCAGCCCTCTGGATATCGTCAGGACATTTTCCGTCTTGTTGTCATGTATCTGGTACCCACGGCTGGCCAGCATTCGTTTGAGCGGCCCAATCACATTCCGGCGCAGCGCGCCGATTGTCTTACCTGCCATGCCGAACTGTTCACTGTGAAATGTTTCGGTCGCCCACACGATGTAGCTAAATGACATGGCCACTGTCTTGCCTGCGCGGACTGACCCATCACAGATCAGTGCATCCATATCATGATGAGGGCTTTCAGGCATCCACCACGTCAATACCTGCACCTGTTTATCGGAAAAAGGCTTCCACTTAAACGTGGAGGGCTTAAGCTTCAGGTTCGCCATTTTTAGCCCACACCTCCGCAGCTCTTCCCCTTAACGCATCGATAAAACCGTCATCTTCGATTTTGTCAGGCTCAGCGCCGCCACGCTTGATCATCAGTTCATGTTTCAGCATCTCTATCCGGACGCGTTTCTCTTCGTCCATCAGACGGTTCTTCAGCTCAATGGCCCGGATCTTCTTGTCCTGAATCCGGGTCAGTGCTTCCTCTAGCTTCACGATGTCGTCAAGCTTGCGGAAACCCTTCTCCTCGATCTTGGATTCCATCATCTCATTACGGCCATGAGGGATCTTCTTCGTGATGCCAGTCTTCTCATCATGGATAGTAGCGACTTCTTTGATAGCCTTCAACTCATAAAAGACGTTGCGCTCAGTTTCGGTCAGCCCGTCCATCAAAGCTTTGATCCGCTGCATCATACGCCGCTCCCGGATCGTCAGAAGGTACAGAGATTCATTCGCCTGGATGATCGGATCAGTGTCCACCTGATCGATAAGCTGCTGCTCGGTTTCGGTCAGGGTATCCAGCCAGATAGTTTCATGCTCACCGGTGGTGACGGCCTTCTTATTACCAGGCGGCCCACCGCCCCCGCCGCTGTTTCCCTTCGCATTCTGATTACCTGGGGGAGCACCCCCACGATTACCGACAGCGTTCTTGTTCCCTTTGGGCGCTCCCCTTGAATTCGGCACGCTCCCATTCGCTCCATTTGGAGCGCTCCCTTTGAAAGAATCCTCAACGCTCCCATTCAAATCATCCTGCCAGCGGTCCACAGCCTTCCATTTTCGGACTCTGGACTCAGGAACAGAAAGAGCGGCGGCGATGTCCTTAAGCTTCATCTTTCCGCCGCTCTCAAGCCACATTTGCTTTGCCTTGTCCCGCTCGGGACTGCGTTCTCTGGCCATGCTACATGTCACCACCCCCAACAATAGATATCTGACGCTTTCTCGCCAAAGGCTACAAGACAGTATCTTTCGAATACTCGTATCCGAAACTCTTCTGATAGTCTTCCCTGACCTCACTCGCAGGTTTAGTCGAGGGATAGCCCCTAACGTCCCTTCCTTTGGCTTGCTGTTCACCGATTCTATCTTGCAGCCATCCGTGGCCATTGGCAGACTCAATCACGTTGAAAATCTTTCTATCGTGGTCTGCAATTAAGAAACATGATACTTGTCTTCTGTGCATAGATCATAATCCTCCTTATACTTGAGACCATCTTTGAGTCTCTAAACCTAGTATATGGAAGAAGAGTAGTTTTTCTAACGCATCTATGAACTTACAGCTCATCCTTTTGAAGCTCAATATCTATCTCAATCAACTTCTTCAGATCGTCCACCGTCTTAATTTCAATCCGGCCGTCCTGGAAGTCCTTGACCCACTTGGCTATGCCGGCTTTAATAATTTTGCGGTATTGCGCCTTGCTTTCCAGAATACCGGCCATAACTTCGAGCTCATGCTGCAATAAAATTTCATCTTGTGTTCCCATTTACGTACCCCTCGACTTTCCGTTATGATGGAATGCGAGACAGCGGATGTCTGGAAATGCCACGCGTGGCGCGCCGTTGTCTCAGCCGGGGGATACCCTGGGTGAAGGGGAGGACGTTCACGCGTCCTCCTTTTAATTATGCAACGGGATCAGCACGAGGAAGGAGCAGCGGCTCTGTGCCGGTCGCGGCCTGGTAGCGCAATTTGATCACATCACAAAAAACTGGATCAAGCTCCATTGTTCTGCAGGAGCGGTCAAGCTGCTCACAGGTCATCATGGTGGAGCCGCTGCCGCCAAAGAAGTCAGCAACAATATCTCCGCGCCGGCTGCTGTTCCGGATCGGAATGGCTAGGAGCTCTAGCGGCTTCTGTGTAGGATGAACATACTTGGTTACATCCCCCTTTGAAACCTCCCAAACCGTTTCTGGGAGAGGATCTTCTGCCGGTAAACCGGACCGCCAGACCGTAGTCTGAGTACGATCGCCGTACCATGCCGGGGCCTTGCCCTTCATATGACCATAAAAGACCGGCTCATGCTTCCAGCGGTATTGTGCCCAGCCGAAAGTGGCCACGTTCTTGACCCAAACGCACTGGCAGCGCACTATAATCCCTGCGGCATTCATCGCGTCCTCAAATTCACGCTGATAGGATGAAGGGTGGAAAACATAGATTGCTGCAGTAGACTCCATGGCTACAGCATACTGTTCAAAGACAGCATGCAAAAAACCCGCAAACTCCTCTGCGGGCATATCGTCGTTCATTATTGAGCTGGTGCCGGCTTCTGCCAGACGAACCGAATCGCTCTCCACCGCTACATTATAAGGTGGGTCCGTCACAACCAGAGCCGCTCTCACACCATCCATTAGGCGGGCAACATCACCTGCATCCGTAGAGTCGCCACACATGAGGATATGCCGGCCGAGCTGCCACACATCACCGCGGCGTGTTTCAGGCTCTTTGATCTGATCGAGAGCTCCCTGGACGTCAAAATTATCTTCAACAACCGGCAGATCAATCTCAGTGTCTGGCATGCCGTCAAACTCTGTAATAAGCTCTTCTATCTCCTCCGGATCAAAACCGGACAACCCCAGGTCAGCCCCGCCTTCCTGTAGCTCACTCAACAGTTGCGCCAAGGCCTCATCATCCCACCGACCAGACACCTTATTCAGCGCCAGATTCAGCAGCCGCTCCCGCTCAGGGTCCAAGTTGACTACCGATACGGCCAACTCCGTGCAGCCTTGCTCATTCACCAGCACCTTGTATCGTTGGTGCCCACCGACCATATTCCCCGTCTGTTCATTCCATACGATCGGGTCAACATATCCGAATTCGTCCAGGCTGTGGCGAAGCTTCTCATACTCCGGATCTCCCGGTTGAAGGTCGACACGGGGGTTATAGGTGGCTGCATTAAGCTGGTCAATTGGTATGATTCTGATGTCCATAAGGACCCTCCTTTGAGTTGAGTTGGTTTCCCATCTTTGGGTAGGCGGAAACTCAGCAGGAGACGAAGAGAACCTGCCCGCCCTTCTCTTTTCTGCACATCACCACACAAACACACGTTGCTCTATATAAAGCCTAAAAATGGCTCACAGAAGGCCACATAAGAGCATAAAAAAAACACCCGAAGGTGTTCTTAGATTTTTCCATAAAAGACGTCGATTTTCGGAATGTTATTTTCAAATTGTTTTCTTAACTCTGTATATTTTTTGAAAAATTGCACTACCTCTCCGATAGGGGTATCAGAAGCATTCAAATAAGCCTCTACATCTTCATCGCTAAGTACATCCTCACGCTCTTTTGTTAATTTGAATGGCGCTCCGATTCCGCTTATTTCTGCTTCGAACTCCATTTTAATCCATTCCCCATCTTTGATCGCAATAGTTTGATCCAAGTCCCTATCTCCAGCTCCACCGTTAATTGCATGCGAAGAAAGAGTTCTACTCATAAATACCACTGCTTTTAGTCCGGGATAATCACCATAAATGGGTTTTTTGAGTACGTCATAATTCTCCAAAGTGAATTTTTTTATATCACGTATTAATTTTAATGCGTACATTTGAATTCCTCCCTTCGACATCATATTTCGACGTTTAGGGATATTCTTCCTTTTAAAAGAAAAATTCCTTTGAGCTGTTCAACCACTTGTATTTACTTAGGTGATACTCCACCACCACGAACAATATGTGTTTTGAATTTTTCTGTGTTGAATTGGTTACACGTTTCATCCAGTCTGACTTTTATGAAGTGCTTTGAGCAGATACGATTAACATTGTAATAATGACAGTGTTTGCATTTCTTACGAACGTTTTTGGACTTAATTATTCCAAGTGCCTTCTTCATAAGTACTTGAGAAGCTATCTTCAACACCCCCTGAATATTAACAATACCATATTTAGGAAGGCTTTACTTTCTGGCATTTCACTCTGGAACAAAACTGCTTTGTCCCTGTCCACTCACCCCACATACAACGCACACACTTCGCCGGCTGATTCGGATGCTCTTTCACTAGTGGAGGCCGGATGCTATTCTTCTTTCTCGCCATGATCGTCTTCCTTTCGTGAGAACAGATATATCCACTGGCTGAATTCGTGCTTGGATACTGAGCTGTTTTTAAGCGCCGCCTCCAGATCTCGTTTCCATGCTTCAGAACCAACGGCATCAATCTTCCGTTCTAGATCAGGTTTCGTCTTACCTATCAGTGTCCGAGCTGTTGTCTTAAGCGCTTTGCAGATATCACCAATATTCTTACTCTTGCTATCATCCAGAAGATAAGCGAGTAGGCGCTGTTCCTTCTTGTTGAGCCTATAGGGTCCTGCAATTTCAGACACAACCTCTTCACAGGTCATTTCTAGGTCCTTAAGTTCTCTAGATATCTCCACCATGATCATCCTTTCTGCATAATAAAAAAAGCCGCCCAATAATGAGCGACTTCGATTATGTATAAAATTAATTCGTGCTTGGATCCTGGCCAGATCAGTGGCGTTTGCTCCGCATCCGCAGCAAATGCGCTGCGCTCTTTGCTTAAAGTCTTTATCTCCATTGTTACAAAGGAGGATAAGACCATTTTACTGAGCCCATTAAACGAGAGTCAAAAGGACTAGAAACGATTTCTGACCATTCCTTATGCGCGGACTCTCGAATCCTCAAAATCTCTAACTCTTTCATATCCACATGCCAATCAGTGGATTATACTGTTAAAAAGAATCTGAGGGAGGAATCAAAAACATTGCGAGAAGTGATGAAGAAAGCATTGATCCGTATAGTTATTGTAGTTTCAATAGGATGGATCGGCGGGCTCATCGTAGATCACTATTCGAAATAGGAAAAGCGAGAGGAGGTACGCCCCGGTTAAGCGCCGCATGTGCGGCCGTGCGTGTCACTCTCGCCTGATTTCCACATTACCAATATACCAGGGAAAACTCGTCAAGTGGTGTTCATAATACACCGAAATGCACCGCATTGTCCTCAGAATGTCGTCAAAATTCGTTCTTTATATAATCATAGAATCCAGTCAATTTTAAAGAGAATGCGATAGATTCAATACCGGCTTCGATGCGACGGTCCACGGTACTGGATGCCACACCTCTACGCATAAACATGATCGTTTCCTTTCTTGAATATCCCTGGATGAAGCGAATATCAATTGCTTCCTTCGCCTCCGGATCAATGACCTGACTATGAGCCCGATCTATCAGCATCGTGAAAAGCTTATACTGCGAGTAAACCCATTTTTGCTTATCCTGCAGAATTACGGCGTTCGCAGTTTTATCAGCGTGTAGCTCATCTTGATCAATCCTCCGAGCTGCTTCTCCATCAATGGCCACCTGGGCCATTTCCTTTTCGTGATCTTCAAAATCCTGCATAAATAAGCGCATCATCTTGTATTTTTCGAGGTAGAATTCTGTTTGTTGGATCTCCTCTTCAGATGCTTTTGGAAAGAGTTCACTTTGTTTGAAAATCCCCCATGCCATCGTCATTCCCCTACTCCCCCTGTATGCTATAATGTCAAGAGGAATAGTTTGGTAGAAGGACCCCGCCCCGGCCAAGGATATGGGGTTCTTTGTATGTCTTAGTATTTTTCAAACTGTTTAAGCTTCTTTCGTAACTCCACATTTTCCAGCAGTAACCTCCAATTTTGCTCCCTTAAGTCTTCCTGAGACTCTAGCGAATCTCTAATATTCTGCTCAACTACTCGTAAAGTCCGAACTTCGTTATCCTTCTTCACTAAGTACCCTTTGTCAACTAATTGCTTTACTAATGAATGCGCAGTAGAGCGGGACTTTATCTTCAGGAGATCTGACACCTCAGAAACTGAAGGAGCATAGCCCTTTTGATCAATGAAGCCCTTTATAAGCTCCAATGTTTCTGCCTGGCGATTCGTAAGGGGCTTTTTCATCATATTATTTCATCCCTCTCGAAGCTTACGTCGCTTAAAATCGAACCCAATACGTTCAAGCTTACCTCTAACACCCAGAGCGCTTTTCCGAAGCGTTAAGGCAATCGTTTCGTAGCTGTATCCCTCTTGGGCCATCCGAAGTAGCGTCTGTACTTCCTCTTTTGTATATTTGATATGGTTCTCCAACCGGACTGGACGCACCTTCACGCCTAAGTCATGCAACCGGCGTTTCACCGCAGCCTCGGAACGATCAAACAACTTGGCGACTTCCGGATAGGTCATTCCCTTGGTTCGGAGAACTTGCACTAACCGTTGATCTTCCTCTGGTGTCCAGTGCACAGCTTGGTATGTCTTCTGGGACCGCATCTTGTCAGCTCTCCGCTTGACCTTCGCCCAAGCCGGCTCAGCTCCAAGAAGATTCGGCTCCATTTTGGCCAAGTTAAGCAATTCTTTGTGCTGCTCCGCCCATTTCCAGAAATCCTCGTATCCTATTACCAATACCCTGGCGCTACTGGCAAATATCTTCCGTCTTGCAGGGAATCCATACTGTGGAATCCAGTACCTAACAATTTGGTTATAGGATTTATCAAGTGCCAGGGACAGCTGATTCACGGTAATGCCGTCAAAGCTCATACGCGAATCCTTCAGCCCCATCCCCCCTGCCTTCAGCTTAATAGCTTCTATGCTACGGCCAAGCCGAAGGGATATAGATTTCAAGCTACATGTTCCCCAGCGATCTTGAAGGTACTCGAGTTCTTCCTGTGTCCAATTTTTAGCTCGTCCCAATTTTCATGCCTCCTCAGCAACTTCCACTTGGATGTAATGCACAGCAGCCGTATCGTCATATTCCAAAACATATCTTTTCCGTTCAATATTCTTCCCTTTCAACCAATCGCTCAGGCGCTTGCTGGTAGCTGCAGCAGCTCCATTCACATCTCCATAGCCCTTTGACAACCGGATGCCAGTTTCCGCCTTACGGATGACCAGCCGCTTGAGTTCAGCATTGTAACCTACTTGAACAAATTCCTTCAGGACAACATCAAGTTGCTTTGAAGCTGCAGGGTTTAAATTGAGGCCGGTTGAAGTGACACCGATGGTTGGCGTAATCGGTGAGGTAGTATCGGTAAACCATTCCACGCTGTCTAATACAGTTTTGACACCGTGCTGCTTGGCCTCTTCTATATTGAGTTTCCTAGTTTTCACTGGACTTGCGGTAGTAGACGTACTCATGAAGCTCCCCTCGCTTTCTTCTATTCCCATGAATAATTTAAATTTTAATTTAATCTCTCTGACCTTTTCATGAGCCTCGATTAAATGAAGACTATGCTTCCTTGTCATAACTCTATGTCCGTGGTTCATAAGATCGATGAAAATTTGTTTTTCCTCATCCTGCAAGGTATTTATGAACTCACGGAGCCAAAACAATGAAAAATCATCTTCAACACCGTGAATATCGTGAAACGTAACCGTTCCCTCCGAAAACATCTGGTCCATGGACTTTTGTCGAAAAGTCCGCATCGCTTGAAGGCCAAATCTTGCCTGCAGCACGCTAATCTCTAATGCCTCAGCAATCTCAGCTTCAGAAAGATGTTGCAATTCACCCTTCAATATTCGATACCCTACGCGAAACGCCTTATCGGGTGGACGGATGTTGCCAGATTGATCTCGAAGATAATTGAACATTCTCCCTCGGATTGCCTTGTAAGCGAAGGTGGATACCATAACGCCCTGACGTGGCACATAACGTTCATAGGACTCCAGGAGTGCTATCGTACCTTCGCTGATTAGATCCTCCAGACAATCCTTATTTGGACTGTATTTACGTGCTAATGTGTGAACCCACGGAAGCCCTGATTGAATATAGACTTCTTTGTCCTTACATGGCAGCGCCGCTTCCTGTATCGCCAAAGCCCCCAACAGATAAGCCCCCTTTCAATTCAGCCCCCTACTGATTTGAGCTCTGCACCTTCTGTTTCATCCATCGTAATTGTTGACATGCTGTCCCACGTCTCCCGGATCTCCTGAGCCTTGGCTGTGTGGGATCATGTCAATATTATTGATTGTCCGCCACCATCTTCCTGGCCAGTTCAGCTGCATAGAGCCGAAAAGCAGCCTCATCCCCCTGATCAAGTGCTTGATCAATTAGCCGACGCAGCCGCTTCTCAATAGCAGCCTCCAACACTACATCGGCGTGAATGCTGAGCAGGAACTTGTAGTGCTCCTTACTTATCTTTTTCAAGCCTGTTCGCATCGGCAACCCCTCCTTTGTAAGAGAAGGAGCAGCTTACGCTGCTCCTCTACTATCCTTCATTTTTTTCTCAACACGCTTCTTGTAGGTACCGTACTTAGTTGACAGTACAGATGGGCTGATCCCCTTCTCCTGAGCGATTTCCTTCCAGGTCTTCTTCAGTTCGATTCGCTCCTGTAGCAGCTCGGGAAACAGAATAGGCGTGCCGTCAATCTCGATGTCATCATAAACGGGGCGGTTGGTCAGAATGAAGGCTTCCAGCGCTTCCTTACTCACTTCTTCCAGATTGTCATCGCCTTCGGAACCAAGATTTTTGTCCTGAGTTGCTTCAGTGAGGTTCTCTCCGGAAGGAACGCTATCTTCTTCACTTTCCGACCCACTTTCGTCTCCATCACCGTTCAGCCACTCAGGCTCCATGCTATCGTCCTCTTCTTCATTCGCATGACCAGGATCAGGCTCTCCGTCTTCCTGGTGAGTAACAGAGGCACCATCTACCTCTGAAGCCTCAGCAGTTGGGATTCCTTCGCCCTCCTGACCAAATAGAGTACCCTGGTTCGGGTCTTTCTCTTCCCGCTTACCAATGTCCACAACAACACCGGAAGAATCGGTGATAACCCGGCGTCCAGTTACTTCCCGGAAGATATCCCCATCCTCCTCGTCAAAGTCAAATGCGGCCTGCGGATCTCCCATGAATACATTGATTTTTTCGCCTTGATTGCTGCTTAGGAACAAAAAATTTTCCTGCATCACTCTTAATGGAAGCAGCAGCTTAATTTCAACCTCCGTATCTCCGACTTTAATCCCCTTTGCTACTGTTGCGCTAAACTTCGCATAATCCTTAATCATTGCGATCCCGTCCCCTCTGGTTTATTGGAGTTCCTTAATTTTGATCTCAATCCGCGGCTTTGAACTGTACCGCTTCTTAACAAATGCATCTACGACCTGGCTGTCATCCTTCCAGATGATTCCCTTCAGCGCGTCCTTAACGCCCTTTAAGTAGTTGTCAGCGTCCGGCTTGGATATAGGTAAGATCTCTCCGCGCTCTGCGGCCTCAGCCCTTTTCTTACTAAAGCTCTTCGGAGTTGAGCGATAGGCAATTACTGCGATCCCCAGAGCGCCCTCCAGCAGAGCAGCCGGCGCAAACTCGCGCGCCGCCAGCCGAACATAATCTTTGTAATCCCGGGACTTGGCCGGGTCATACGCCCGCGGGAAGCCCCCTACGGTGCTAAACTTAGGTCTACCTTGTGCGACTGGCTCCCCGAGAACCGTAAACTCTATCATTCTTTCGACGCCCCCTTCTCCGCTTGCGTGGAAGCATTCCATGATCGAGTACATATACTGTCCCCGCCAGCCAGCCGCCGTCATCCCAAATAGAAAAGGAATGCCGCTGCTGGAAGAATGGATCAATGGGCTTATGCGTGCTTTTGGCCATCCAGTACCGCCTCCCTTTTCCGCTTGCCGATCGCAAGCTCAAACTCTCCAATTCCTTCATCTACATCCGCGGGATCCAGATCCGCAAACTCTGCAAGAAGGTCCACTCTTTCCACTATTACGCCTGTTTCGATATAATACCGACGCAGCCAGTTATAAACGTGCCAATAATTCCGCCTGCTCATTACACACCTTTTTTAATCGTCTTCGGTTTGCCTGTCTTACGACTAACTAAAATCAGTTCTTCAGGCGTGTCGCGCTCTATAAGCCAGCTCTTCGGGTCTACCCTTTCAAGACCTGCTAACATTATTTTCTGCTTCCTGGTCGGTCGTTTCCCCTGTTTCATTGCTTGCTTCCCCCTTATTCAGTTGTTTCCACTCTTCTGGCCAGGTGTATTTACCGTCAATCATCTGCACCACCATAAAATCATCAGAATCGGTGACACGGATCTCTCGAAATATTCCGGTTCTACCATGGAGTTGCGTATAGCGATAGACTTCCTCCGGAGTGTTCAGTGTCACCGAAGGAGTATGCCAGGTGCCCGGTTCTGGGAAGCAAAATCCGTAAAATCGCTCTTCCATATCGGCTCCTTACTGCGCCCATTGGCGCTTTTCAATGTCTTTCCGTGGTGCTGGCTCATTCTGCGCTCGTTCGTAATTTACAAATTTGTTGTAATTCTTCATGAACACCAGTTCCACAGTGCCTACGGGACCGTTCCGTTGTTTAGCAATAATGATTTCAATGATGTTCTTTTTCTCGGTTTCTTTGTCGTAATAGTCGTCACGGTAAAGGAACGCTACAATGTCTGCATCCTGCTCAATTGCTCCCGATTCGCGAAGGTCACTCATCATTGGACGCTTGTCCTGCCGCTGCTCAACACCTCGGCTAAGTTGGGATAAAGCGATAACTGGCACCTCAAGTTCCCGGGCTATTTGCTTCAAGGTTCGGCTAATCTGTGATACCTCTTCCTGCCGGTTCGCACCGCTGCGCCCTCTACCCTGGATGAGCTGCAGATAATCGATCACAATCATTCCCAGCTTGCCTTCTTTCTTCAACCGCCGGCACTTGGCACGAATCTCATTCACCGTTATACCAGGGGTATCGTCAATGTGAATGTCCGCCTCTGACAATAGCCCAACGGCCATCGCCATGCGTTCCCAATCATCACCTTCAAACTTCCCTGTTCGCATACGACTAGCATCGATCTGGGCTTCAGCACAGATCATTCTTTGTACAAGCTGCGCGGCGCTCATCTCCAAACTGAAGATAGCGACGGTCTCCTTCGCTCGTACTCCGACATTTTGAGCAATGTTCAGTGCAAAAGCCGTTTTACCAACCGAAGGCCGTGCCGCTACGATAATTAAGTCGTTTTTCTGGAATCCGGCAGTCATCTTATCGAGATCAGTAAACCCAGACTCAATCCCTGTGATTCCGCGGTTTATATCACGGACGTTGTACCGCTGCTCTGCCTCTTCCCAGACCTGCATCAATGCATCTTTGATCCCAATAAACTCACGTACTGGAACCGTCTGGTCTGAGAGTTTAGATACAGCAGTCTCAGCCATTGCAACGAACCCTTTAACATCCTGCTCCTCCCCAGCATTGCGAAGTAGATCTAGGGCCGTATCAATCGCTTGACGACGAAGGAACATCTCCTGTACTCGCTCAACATAGTAGGTTGCGTTCGCTGTTGTCGGCACTGCATGTGCCAACTTCGACAGGTAACTAACCCCACCAACCTTGTCGATTTCCTCGCTGTCCTGCAATTGTGAAGTCAGGCTGATCAGATCAATAGGCTGTTCCGCATCGCTGAGACGACGCATCGCTCTGTATATCCGTGCATGTCCTTCGTCGCTAAATTCCCCGCCTTGCAATATATCTGCCGAAGCTTCATACGCCGACTGGTCTATCAAGGACGCACCTAGTACCGCTTGCTCGGCTTGAAGGTCAACTGGCATTTCAATCCCTGCTGCTACTAAAAAAACCTCACGATCAAGCATTCGTTTCACCTCGAAGCTTCCGCATTACTGTTTCCCAATAACCTTCAGGTGGTGGTTTATGACTAGACACCCATTCATCAAGATTGGCGAAATGTTCTGCAGCAGCTTCCTTGCTGCGCTGGCTATCTTGCAAATCGCCCAGGCGGCCACGGATGTTTGCAATCTTTGGCTCTACCGTTTCAGTCAGAATATAGCGATCAATATTCTCTTGGGCTGTTTCCACCGGAAAATCTTTGAGATATTTATAATCTGCTTTCACCTTTTCGACAGAAGCATCAAAAAACGGGAAATGCTTCTTGATCTCTCGGTAAAGCTGAGCAACTTCAACCACTTCCACGCTTCTTCTCCTCCTCGATGAACTGTTCAAGCTCGTCAATTTCTTGCTGTCGTTGGCTTTTTCGACGCTCTCTTGAGGCTCCCAGGGCGACTGTTCCCTGCTGTGAAGATGCAGGGGGAGTTAGGTACCGCTCAAGAAATGAGGACAATTCATCCCAGCAGCCATAAATCACGGTTTTGCAATACGAGAAAGTCCGGATCTTATCCGAAGGTCTCCTCCGTTTGGCTTTCTTTCGGGCTATTGCCAGGTCGATAAAAAAGTATACGAGATCCAGCGGCATGGCCTCGTTCGCAATCTCACGAACATGTTCCCAATCGGTAGGAACGGGACTAAGTAGCCCGTTACGCTGCAAGTAATACTGCTCGATTTGAAGGACACGCTGTTCGACTGTCGGTTTATCAAAGTCTATTTTGCCTGTGGAGACGGCACCCACAGCGGTTGAAAGTACCCCGGACTTTGAACTCAACTCTTTTTGATCATCTTCTTCCAAGCCATCAATCCATCTATCAATCAAAATCTTTATAATATCTTTATTAGATCGGAAGTTTTCTTCCGGGTGATCGGAAGTTTTCTTCCTATCTCCATCCTCCAGATCGGAAGTTTTTTTCCTATCTCCATCGTCAGAGTGGAAGTTTACTTCCGGTCTATTTTGATACTTTTTTGAGTTCCGAACACTGAAAATAAGTCCATATGGAGCGCGGGTCACTCGTATGTAACCATGCTCCTCTAATCTTTTAATCCAATCGCGGATTGTTCTTCCGGTCACTCCGAAAGTTTCCTCCAACTCACTGCTGCGGATCGGCTTGTTCCCGAGGACGATACCCCAGACAGTTCCCCCTCTTTCCTTCTCCGATGTCGTGGAGCTGATACACCACAGGAAAAGCCATATCGCGCTGCCTATTTGTTTGTAATGTTGTGGCTGCAAAAGCCCTGAGTATGTCGGAAACGGGTAACTGCCTTCGGGCATTCAATCATCCCCTATAAATCATTCATATCAATCTCTATCATCCTGGAGGTAAACAATCGGATACTTCACCCGCTTCACCGTCCAGCCTGGATAAGCTCGAACGAAGTAATCTCGAGTTTCCCGCTTAAACTCTTCTTGATCTACCTTCATCAGCTTCCAGATCCGCTCTCCCATCATGCTCTGCATCATAGGTTTATCGTTGATCATCGATCTGCCACCCTAACAAGAGCTCCGGTAGTCTCCTGAATCTCTCTCTTAAAGCGCTCTGCGTCACTATTACCGTCAGATAGATGCAGTAACCAAATCTCCTCAACATTACGGGTATCATTGGCTTTCAAGAATTCTTTCACATTCTCCAATCCGAAGTGAGAACGAAGCAGCCGTTTCTTTTGAGCAGGATGCAAGTGACCCGCAGCCACCCGCTTGTTAACGATATCTAAGGAATAATTGCACTCCACCATGATGTGAGTAAGGTCTTTGAAGCGATGCCGGCAATAGTAGGTATCAGTCAGGAAGACTAGTTTATCTCCCTCTGTATTGGCTAGCAGGAAGCCTAACGGCTCCTCCACATCGTGCTGAATATCAAACGGTAGAATTGTCCAAGTACCAATTGTGAACTGCTCCAACGCCTTTATGACCTTCAGGCGATGTCCTGACAACCCTCTAGCAGTTGCCGTACCTTGACTGGTATAAATGTTGATGCCTGCTCTCATGATGTCAGGAGCAGCCTTGCTATGGTCCAGGTGCTCGTGTGTAATGAGGCAACCGGCAATGTCCGACATTCTAAAATTAAGCGCCCGTTGTATCGACTTATAAGGAAAACCGGCTTCCAGCAGAAGCACGGTATGCCCGTCAGATATGTGATAGGCGTTACCGGCGCTGCTAGAGCCGAGACATTGAATGTCAATCATCAGAACTGCATCTCTTGTTCAAGAGGAGGAACATCATCAGCAAAATTGTTAGGATCATTACCAGCTTGAGCCTTATTTCCAGTCGGTTGTCGTTTGGTCTCAGGAGTTTTTGACTTCTCTGCTCTTGGAGCTTCAGTAGCCTTTTTATCAGCTGCTGCTTCGGGTGTGATATCAATAATCTCTCCGTTCGCATGTTCTGCAATCTCTGCTTCCACCTCAGCTTCAGCAATCATTTCATCCTGTGCCTTGAAATGTTTCATGATCAAGCTGCTATCATCGGAGGTGTTCATATAAGCCTTGCATGCTCGATTAATGACAGTACGCTTTGCCATCTCACCAGGGAATTCATTATGCGTGCTGTTCTCCTTGTCGGGTCCTTGCTTCGACTTCTTCCATGATTGACGAATCTCACTCATGGTCATAATCTCGGTGTACTCATTACCGTCTTCCCAATAGATCGTGCAATATGCTCCAATAATCTTGTTATCATCGATGTTTTTAAACGCTGATTTATGCTTTGTGATTTTCTTACGACTACGAACAATCTCAAATTCAAATTCATCATCTTGGTAGATGATCTGGGCATCGATGTCAGAAGCTCCTGTTACATTCTTAGTGACTGCCATCGTCCCAAAGTAGCTTCGCTGGAAGGTAAGCTTTGTACCGTAAACAATGAAATAACCTTGTTTCTTAGCTGGATTCAGACCCTGAACAACCATATCCAGCAAAGAGTTAGCGATACTGTCCTTCGAGCAAGTTTCAAGAGCTGGCTTATAATTTTTATCCTGAACAGTTTGAAGGAGAAGCCATGCTGATTTCATAGCGTTCTCCGGACTATAGTTTGCGGGGAAGTGAATTTCCCCGCGTTCCTGAAACTGCCTTACTTTCTCCGCCACCACATCGACGGTGTCGCGTTTTACTAAAGCAAGTTGTGCTGTACTCAATTAAATCTCCTCCTTAATCGCAATACGTTCTGTTGCAGTGTGGGCATCCAGTAACAAGCTCCTGACCTGCTTTTTCAACAGAAATCCCAGCGGACTCACGTCCATCGAATTTCCCTTTCCATACATGGTGACCAGGTGCATAAATATTTTGATTACAAGACCAGCAGCGGCCAGTCTTTGGCGCGAAATGAGGAGCTTCATGCTCCTCACAATACTTCGCCTGTGCTTTAATACTTGCCTGAATGTCATGCATTCACATCGCCTCCTGCACAGCTGCCGTTTCAATGCGCAGCTTCTTATCTGCTTCACTTACAACCAGTCGGATCACCTGAGCATCAGTACTGATTAACTTAGTGACCGCCTCAGCGTTATCGACAAAGATCGGAGCTGAAACTCTGTAATGCTTGCTGAGTGTATTAATAATGTCCAAGCCGACATTGATTCGTGCGGCGTTATTCAGCCCGCCTTCATACGGAACGCCCTTGTATAGAGTGTCGCAGACTTCCTTCAGCCCGCCGTTGACCTGCTCTTCGAAGAGTCTGAACCGCGCCAGCTTGAACTTGCTGTTGATCTTGGCATCGAGCAGGTTGACTTTGGTACGGGTGAACTCTTCACAAAGGAACAGTTCGTGCTGCAGCCGCTCATATTCACCGGCCAAACTTCTCTCCTGCTGCTCCAACTCGGCGACACGTTGCTGCCCGCGCTTAACACCGTCGAATTTAGCCAGGTCCCGTTCCATATCCTCGACTTCCCTCCGCAGTTGGCTAATCTCTTCCCGGACACTTGCAGCCGCCGATTGGCTAGATTGCCGCAAAGTTACGATTTCCTGCTGAAGCTGGGTTGCTTCGGCAATCTTGCCGGCATACTCCGGATCTGCTGCTGGGTCCTTGACGCCCGCTCGCAGCTCAGCCAATTCAGCTTCTGCTCCGCTGATCTCCGCCTGCAAGGTGGCCAAAGTGTTATTCAGCTCGTCAATATCGACCTGAAGCCGTTTGACTTCCTGATCAAATTTTTCAGCTTCTGCAACAGCAGCCTTCCCATCTGTATTAATGCGGGCTTTCCGCTCTGCCAGGCGTAGATTGAAATCTGCTTCCGCCTTTTCATGCGTCGCCTTGATCTGCTCCTCCGGAAGAGCCTGTCCGCAAGTCGGGCAATTTGCATCATGATGATGCTCGAAGACCTCTTCTTTCAGAGCAGCAAAATCCGCTCTGAGCCTGTCGGCTTCCTGACGGCGCCCAGCAGCCAGACGTTCATTCTGTCTAATCCGCTGCTGCTTGTCTTCGATGCTCCGGTGGTACTGGTCGAGCTTCGAATGTTTCAAGTTGACTGCATTCCGCTTCTCGGTCACCATATTCAGCACTGATGATTCCAGCCGGGATTTGATTCCGATCTGCTCTGCCTCAAGCTCGCGCAGCCGCTTCTCCTTCACAGAAACCTCGCCGCCGGAGAGAATGCGAGACACCTCTGCCTCTCGGGACTCGATTCGACTACGCAAAAGGGCAACATCTTCCTTTATAAACTCTTCTTCCAGTTCGGCCACATCCGGCATCTGCCGCTTAACCTCGTTGATACGGACTGGCAGCTCCTTAATTTCCTTGTTAATAGCGGTGCTTCGAGCGATGATGACTTTCTTATGATCCTCCATTTCACGACCAGCCAAGATTGTAGGAAGCTCAGCCAGCTCCTCATTACTATGAATGACCTCGGCATCCGTCAGATCACCAGAAACCTCCAACAGCACCTTGCGTCGATCCTCTTTCTTCAACACTTCATTGAAATATGAAGGGCTGGTTAGCAGCCTGAACAAATCTTCCTTGATGATGGAATCGACCTCAGTCTGGAACTTCCGCATGCTGAGTGGGACGCCGTCAACATAATAAGTAGTAGTGTGGCCCTCGAAGCTCTCAACCGGTGCGCCACGCTTCTTTGTCCACTTCTCGGCGAATACCCGACGAAAAATCCGGCGGTGGCCATCTACCAGGAGAGAGCCTTCAATTTCATGCTCCAGCTTGTGCTGTTGAACCATACCGACAATGTTCAGCTCTTTGATTTCGAATTTCTGTTCTGTGCGATTCTCACTGTCTTTGCCGAACAGCAGCCAAAGGAAACCATCGAATATCGTGGTCTTTCCTGTGGCATTATCACCAAAAATGTCAATGTCCCGGCCATCAGCCGGAACATTGAATTCCTTAATCCCTTTAAAATTACGTAGCGTCAAGCGCTCCAGAACAATACGCTTCAAGCGATTTCCTCCTTCTCAGCCTGCGGTACCAACTGAGGGTATTTGATATTGTCGATGTGTGTATTGACCATATAAGCCAGCTCCGCAATAATTTCATCTGGCAAATGGAGCTGAACAGAATACCCTTCAGTCCGTAAGCTAATTACTGCAGGGCATGAAGGGTTTCTAGGTACGATACTGATTTCGACTGGTTTCCCGTTTGGGTCAAAAGATGTTGCCATACCCATGCCAACCACTCCCTCTTGTGTAATGCGCCCTCACCTGCTAAGATGAGGGCAAGTGAATAATTTAGTTATCAAAGAACAGTGATAGCCCATGCCTGTGGGCTATTTTTCGTTTTCTTCATGCTCAACGATCTGACGATATTCCACGATTACAGGAGCGTTCTCGACACTGGCTATCATGTGGCCATCTTCGTCCAGAACGACATACTCAGAATGGACATGGTCCTCATACTCAGAACCAACCTGCTTAATCTCAATTACTTCACTGCTATCAATCTCGGTTCCAACTTCAAATACTCGTGTAGGATTACTAACCACTGTTAACTTTTGAATGATTTGCATGAGCTTTCTCCTTTCTATGTATTTGCAAGGTGGGCGAGGGAATAACTGCACCAATAAAGACGGCCTTTTCAGCTCCCTTGACCTATGTGATCCGCCACCACCTTGGATGCGTCAGCCGCATCTTGGAATACCGGAGGGAGGAAGGTTACTTCTAAGCTCCGATACTCCAAGACAGGGGCCGAAGCCCTTGCTTGTCCTATTTAATTCCTACTGCTGCTGCCATTTGCTGAATAATTGCGCGGCTGTACAGCTTCCCCTCGAATGGGACCAAATCTTCCTGACTGCCTGTAATCGCACATCCCGGTGCATATTTTCGGAAGATGATTTTCTCGTCGTCCACGAAGATCTCCACAGGGTCTTTGATTTCCAGATTCATAGTTCTGCGCAGTTCAATCGGTATAACGATCCGTCCAAGCTCGTCAATTTTGCGTACAATTCCAGTAGATTTCATATTATTTAGCCTCCATAGGATTTATTTTTTGGTAGTGTTCTTTAAAAGCGGTTTGAATTTCAGAGGGAAGATTAGTGGTAATCTCGTCCCATGTATCATAAGTAGCTTGGGCAATATCCCGTTTACGCTCTAACTCCAGAACTTCAAAGCGGGTTGATGCTGGAGAGTAAAACGTTTTGCGGAACCGCCTTTCAGCAGCTGCCCTTTCATCGCTCACCTGTTTAAAGCGTTCAGCCAGGGCCTGGCCGAAACTTCTAATCTGCTGCTCCGTCAAGCTGCCCCCTCCTTGCGCTTTTCGCGCTTCGGGATTAAAATAGACAACAAGAGATTCTCTAACCGAGATTTCAAACCAAGTGACTGCCCTGACCGGCGGTCATTTTTCATTTCCATTTCCGCAAAACGAATCATGCTGTTCAGATATCCCTCTGCATCCTCGATCTTTTCCGGCAACATAATATCTGGATTTCTCTGGATCATCTGCAGATTATGAGCTGCATGATGTCCTGCTTCCCTTGCCTCAGCAACCAATCGTTCTCTTTCCATAACAAAACCTCATTTCAAATATTTTTTAGCTTTCAGCTCAGCTCGATGCTCTTTCCAAGTGCCTAGCCAGCTAAAGGAATACTCTTTACATAGCACGGCAGCCAGATGGGTCAGCGCTGTGATTGCCTCTACCGTCTCCATAAGCAGTCGCTTGATCTGCAGACGTTCGATATCATTGATCTGATCATTCGTTTTGCTTATTGGAGCATGTCCAGAAGCATCTAGCACTTCCCTCATCTCCTCGAGCGTTTTGAATAACACGCTGGCTCGATGTAAGTCCACATTATCCAGCCAAGGGGCAGAAGCACCACCGGTGACTTCCGCCGCCGCAGCCAGGAAAAGCTGACTATCATCGTAATGTTCAACCGCCGCTCTCATGACCGGCTCGGAAGCTTTACGTGTTCCTTTAACGATTTTTCCTATCTGAGAGCCATCAACGTGAGCAGCTCGTCCAGCATTTGCTAAAGTGTCTCCCTTACGCTGTATGACATCCTTGAGCGCATCAGGAAAATGTCCAATTGCCAATCTGGTTTCACCTCATTTGTCCAATTTAGTAGGATGCTATCGGACAGAGGCCTGATGTATGATGTTGTTAAGCAAATCCCCTTGCCGATTCCCCCACCCGCCGTTGCCGGTACAGCTCGGCGGGTTTCCTCATTCTCCGGAATCCTTGAAGTTTTTCCTGAACCAATAGAGAAAATCTCCCCAGATGATCCGTTTACCTCGTTCTCCGCCGATATCATAAAGCGGGCAACCCTTAACGGAGACAATGTCGTAAGTTCTGTTCTTGTCCATTTTCAGGCGTCTTGCCAGTTCTGGAATCGTGAGTATATCTGTTTCAGAGAATGGAGCTCCAGTTTGATTCATCCATATCTCTCCTTACTTAACTTTGATAAGTACATAACGCGAATATCCTTGACCATGTTCACGGTAATCGAGTATCCAGCCATCATTAATCAATCTTGTTGCTTCCTCCGCTTTACGCGTTTCTTTAATTTCGCTGATATCCTGAGCTTCCATGTGAGTTGCCTCCTTCGCTGAATAAATTTCCTCTTTCTGCTAAAATGGTTGTTGTCCAGACTGACCAAATTTTTCAGGAAAGGAGGTGAATGTAGTGCCACCTTTTGAACTCCAATCTCTGTGTAAAATTAAAGAATTGCGAACATCTCATTTTCAAATAAGCGATAGTAGGGACTCTATAATTAAAGAACTGAACGACATGCTATCTAAGGGATGGGTGCTTCTCAAAATTTACACTACTGTCACTAGTCACCCAGTAGATGAAAACAATGTTCGTGTCACAGGAGAAACCTTGAGCTATGTCCTAGGCTTCCCTCACAGTGGATTCAGTTATGTTGCAGACCAACATCGTTCGGAATTTGACCTATGACATACCTGCTGGATGTTTGATGCAGAAGCATCCAGCCTCTTTCCTTGTAATAATCGACTTCACGGAGACTGGTTACTTCCTTGATCTCCTTTACTTGCGCGAGATATTGTTGTTCGTCCATCCCATCACCTCCTTGGTATATTTTTTCAGTAAGATCACCTCTTTCACTGAGGATCTTGATGATCAAATTGTTAAGTATCAAGAAGAAAAAGATAACAAGATCGTTCCATTTAAACCCTGATCATAAGGAACTTGTACCTATCTCCTTGGCTGGCTGTCTGGTTCAGTAGCCAGCCTTCTTTCAGCAGTTTCAGTACCTCAAAAAAATCTTCAGTTTCCTTAACCTCCTTGGCATAATTTTTTTCCAATTAGATCACCTCCCTCTCTTCACCCAAAATTACCGAATCGGTAATTTTTTCCTCAAAAAAAAGTTCCTCTATTGTGACTCCAAAAATCTGGGCAACTTTAGCAAGTGTTTCTGCAGGAAATTTTCCACGACCAATTTCTAAATAATAGTAGCCATTTGCACTTTCATAACCTAATTGGACAGCCATTTCTTCTAACGATAACCCTGCATTTTTCCTCAGAACTTTTATTTTTTCTAAATCTACTTTCTTCACTTCACCACCCCCAAAAGTTACCGATTCGGTAATTATTGATTTGATTATAAATTACCATTTCGGTAATGTCAACAGTATTTTTACCATTATGGCAAATCTATTTATTTACCAATATGGTAATGATATTATTGACATGTCACACTATCTTTTTTAGAAAGGAGTTTCTATGCTTACTCTTGGCGGAAGAATAAAAAATCTTAGAGAAAAGAAAAACATCAAGCAAAAAGACATGGCAAAACTCTGTGGACTCACGATCGTCCAGTTGTCTCGTTATGAAACTGATGATAGAAAGCCTGATCCAGATGCTTTGAAAAATATTGCCGATGCTCTTGATACATCAGTAGACTATCTTCTTGGAAGAACAAACGCTCCGTCACCTGTTCGCAAAGAAACTAACATGTCATTTTATGGCGGACCAGATAATTACACACCTGATGAGATTGAAGAAATGGAAGCAGCACTCTTGCGTTACCGAGAGATGAAAAAGCGTGCGTCTGAGCAATCAAATCAGAAATTATAAGCAAATACTCCAGCCGATGGAGAAAAGTACAGGTGATTGCGTGCAAAATGAAATTAGAAAAGGAGTTAATCAAGCTAAGCAAAGTGAGCAAGGAGCAAATTGGTTCTTTGCAGAAATTTTAATCATTTCTGTGGTAGCTGGTTTCTATTTTTCTTCATGGTGGGTTTTTGGAGGGATTTTACTCGGTTCAATTCTGCTTGCTGTTAATAAAAAAGCTAGATTCGTTTTGTTAATCATATTAACAGTTGGATGTGGGGCTGTTGGTTGGATAATAGGGTCATGGTTTGATAATTTAGGTACTTCTGTTGTCCTTACGATTATTAGTTTATTGATATCTGGAGGCTATCATATCTGGGCTAATCAATGGATGGAAGACAATTAATTTCTTAGCAAAACTAATTATTTCAAGCCAGCAATGGCTTTTCTTTTCACAAAAAAACAGAACATATGTGCGTAAATCGGAGGTTATCACATGAATTTTTCCAACTACATTAAAACTCCTCTTGAACAATGGATCGAGGAACAATACCGGACTAATGGTGTACTCATACCACAAGATCTTGATATAGACAGAATCGCAATGATCTTCGGTGTAGACATCGTTTATTACGACAACAACTCCTTTAGCGATAACGATGACAAAGTAATTTTTATAGACAGACGTTATGAACAAACAGAACAGAGGAAGGCATTCTTTCATGAACTATGCCATGTTATCCGCCACTCTGGTGATCAACGTTGGATGCCAGATTTGTTTCGCGAAGCACAAGAGAATGATGCAAATCGATTTGCTCTATACGCAGCGATTCCGTTTTTTATGCTTGAGCAGATTAAATTACCCGTGAACAGAAGTGAATTAATTAGTTTACTGGTTAGCGATTATCAATGTTTTCCGGATTTCGTTGAACTTCGCTTTAAACAAGTTGAAGATCGAATATCCAATTCAGAATTTATATCTACTTTTACATATGGCGGGACCACTAAATCAAACTACGAATTAACGGTTAATGAAGCCTCTGATTTAGACCTGATATACCTCCAACAGCCCCGTATACATTCATTGTACGGACTAGACGACTTCTCCCGACCTCATGCCTTAGTCATTGAGCAACGGCTAGGATTCGATTGGAATAAGCCGCTTCATCTCAACGTTGAGCGAAATTATAAACTTCTTAGTCAGTCCTTTTATCGAACTCGATATGATGCCACTGTACAGCCTGGAGATCTCTCTGTGCCACCAAATCAATCTGAATATGTGACGATTAATTTATCCCGTGTTGCTTGGCGACATGGCCAAGATGTGACACGGCTGATACTACCGCTGGAAGCTATCGATGACGCTATAAATTTCTAGGAAGGAGGGTTTATTTGAGAGGACATGTTGCAAAAAAAGGAAAAAGATACTATATCGTTGTGGATTTTGACAAAGAAGACAACGGAGGGAAACGTAATCAGAAATGGATTTCTGGCTGGGATAAGAAAAGAGACGCAGAGAATGCAATGCCTGAAATCCTCTCTAAACTGCAGAATGGAACACTTGTTGAACCATCGAAAAAAACGTTCGGGGAATTAATGGAGTCTTGGTTAGAAGATAAGAAGACTTCTGTGAAATATGGCACCTGGGCGTCCTATAACTGGTTAATTCGTAGACACATCATTCCGAATTTAGGGAAGAAAAAGTTAGCAAAACTCAAACCCCAAGATTTTCATGATTTTTACCACAAAACGCTTTTAAAAACACTTGCGGTTGGCTCGATCAGAAAGGCGCATGTCATTATCATGGATGCACTTAATCGAGCGGTTACCTGGGGGGAAATAAACATGAATGCGGCATCAACCGTAACGCTGCCGCAAGGAAAAAAGATGAAATTCGAGGTATTGGATGAGCACCAGCTAAAAATATTTTTGGACGCTGCCCTGGATGATCAGTATTACGTTGCCTTTGAGCTTGCAACATCAACTGGCATGCGTCAGAGCGAAATCCTCGGTGTAGGTTGGAAAGATACTGACTTGAAAACTAAAACTATATCCGTTCGCACTGCATACACGCTGGATGAGGATGGTTATTCGCTGGACGACACTAAGAGTGACGGTAGTGACCGTCCTATTGCCTTATTCGAGGATACGGTGCGCCTACTGACAAGCCAAAAAGAAATTCGTGTCAAAGAAATTGCAACTAACGAGTTTTACAAGGATTCTGGTCTCGTCGTTCAGACAAGCGTCGGAACTCCAGTCGGTCCTCGTCTACTGATGAGACACTTTTACCGGATACTCAATCAGATACGAAAGGAACACCCTACATTCCCTAAAATCCGCTTCCATGATCTCCGTCACACTCATGCCACCTTACTCCTTAAAGCGGGGGTACATCCGAAAATAGTCCAGGAAAGATTAGGCCATTCATCAATAAATATCACCCTGGATACTTATTCACATGTTCTCCCCAATCTGCAGGAAGCAGTACTCCGGGGGATCGGCGATTCCATCCTTGGAACCCGAAAAGAAGTAGAGAAAATTGACGTAACACCCACTTTACTCGACTAAAGGTTAGAAGAATGTTAGAAGTCAGGGTCTTTAATAAAAAACAGCGCGGTCCCAAATAACCGAGAACCCGCGCCGTTGTCGAATTCTTGAGGATGCTGGTGAAGGGAATTGAACCCCCGGCCTACGCATTACGAGTGCGTTGCTCTACCCCTGAGCTACACCAGCTTAACGCTGTTTTTCTGTCAAACAAAAAATATTATACAACTTTCAGCCAGAAACGCAAGCCTATTTCTCCCTGTTTTCCGCCCTCCTAAACTGCTAATCCACCTGTAGCTTACGCTCCACAGACTCTAACTTTCCACGGCTAGTAGAGGGTTTATCGCGGCGGTCGTCTATTTTAAGTGAGGTAGAGACACGTTCTGCACCTGCGGCAAAAGGAGACTCATGCAAAGCTTCTACCGCGGCAAAAATGCGTTGCAGAGGCCCTTCGATGATCGTACCCATAGACGTAAGTTCATAAGTAATCCCTTCTACTGTCTTCAGCACCCGCTGCATATCCGCAACATAGCTGCTAAGACTGGTACTGCCTGTTCCAATTGGAATAACTGTAACTTCAGCAATAGGCATGAGAATACCTCCTCGAAATTTTATAGTAGCTGTCTCCTTCCATTGTAACAATTCCACCGCTCTGTCACAAACTAAGCAAGATTATCCTCCCTTATCTCTTCTATTTCTTCTGATTACTCCAAAATATGACTTGGGGCTAAGAGTATTTTCTCATGAGCAAATTCTAGGGTCATCTGCACTATATTTATGGACTCTTTGTGGCATCTTTTCGGACAATTTATGAATCATTTTGCATCTCCCTGTGGATCAATTGTGGATTACTTATGGACAGCCTGTGGATCATTTGTGGAGTACTTTTAAAGAACCCGCTCCCCGCGCGGGTTTTCTAAAAAACTGTTTACAAACACAACATCTTGGGTTATTTTTATCTAACGACAACAAAATATAGTGGAGACAGGCGCTTTGATCCTTAACCGGATTTAGAGCTTAATAGGGAAGCGCGGTGAGAATCCGCTGCGGTCCCGCCACTGTAACCGGATGGCCTTCTTAAGCTTCTGGGAAGCTTGAGAATCCACATCTCCCGGCAGATGCCACTGAGGGTTAGGAACACCCTTGGGAAGGCGCCGAGAGATCCCACGGAAGCCAGGAGACCTACCTGTTTCGACGACACCAACTATTGATGCCTGCGAGGAACAGGGATGGTGTCCGCATGCGGTCATCTACGTAGAGACCTCTGCAAATATCCGTGTGGATATTTACATAACGCATCGGGCATTTTCTGCCATCCTCGGGTAGGGGATGCTTTTTTTATGTAATCTGAACAAATATACGACTGCTTATAGCAGTCCAACTTCTTATGGATATATGGATTTGATGATAGATGTTTTTCTTTTATACTGAGAGGAGAGCTGTACAATGACGTTGTTGGAGAGACAATTTAATGGAGTAGAAAATGCACGGGAAGTTCTTTTAGAAGAGCTCATTGATTTAGGCCGGGATATTATCGACAGTCGGGATATGGACCTATTGCGCGAGAATGCCAATTTGAATGGAGAGAGTTTCTCCGGTAAAATGAGCAAGTTCGGCAGTGAATATTCAAAATGGTACGCCCGCAATTTTACGATGCCGCCACAGCTAGTGCAGGCTATTGATGACAATGTCGTCTATGTGCATGATCTGGATCAATACGCGATTGGAACGACGAACTGTATTTTTATCCCGTTTGATAAACTTCTCCGTGAAGGTTTCAATACCGGCAACGGCAGCGTTCGTCCTCCGAACTCAATAATGACAGCTATGTCTCTGGTAGCGATTATTTTCCAATCCCAGCAAAATGCTCAATATGGTGGTGTATCCGCCAATAAACTCGATTACGATCTGGCACCTTATGTAACCAAATCCTTCGCCAAGCTGTTCCGCAAGGGTCTGGATTATTTTGAAGAAGGACAAGCTGACGAATCTTTGGGCGAGATTACGATGAGCCGGACCGATCTGGCGGAGTCATATCCAAGAGCGTTCCGTTTTGCACTAAAGGAAACCGAAATCGAAACTCTGCAAGCGGCTGAAAGTATGGTACATAATCTGAATACCATGTCCAGCCGATCCGGTGGACAAATACCGTTTACCAGCATCAACTACGGTACTTGTACTTCACCAGAAGGTCAGCTTGTGATCAGTTCTCTGCTAACCGCAACTATGAACGGACTTGGCAGCGGAGAAACACCAGTGTTCCCGATTCAAATCTTCAAATGCAAGCAAGGAATCAATCAACAGCAAGGCGATCCTAACTATGAACTGTTCCTAAAAGCAGCTGAATGTTCTGCGCGCAGACTATATCCAAACTTCGCTAATCTGGACGCTCCGCTCAACTTGCAGTATTATGATTCAAGTGATCCTGATACGGAGTTCGCTACAATGGGCTGCCGAACCCGAGTGCTCGGTGACCGTTTTGGGCGTAATCATTGCTCTGGGAAGGGCAACCTTTCCTTTAATACACTAAATCTGGTTCGGCTAGGTCTGGCACACGGCACAGTAACAGGCAGACGTACCGTCGCAGACGAAGCTGGCTTCTATGAAGATCTAAATCATTATATGGATATTGCGCTGGAAGGACTTCTCCATCGCTTCCACATCCAAACCGCACAAAAAGCTAAAGCTTCCGATTTCATGATGCGAGAAGGCGTTTGGGAAGGCGGCGAACATCTTGCACCCGATGACACTGTAGGCGATCTGCTGAAGCATGGCAGTCTGTCTCTTGGCTTCATCGGTATGGCGGAATGTATGAAAGCTATGTACGGCAAACACCATGGCGAGGATATGGAAGTTCATGCCAAGGCGCTGGCTATCGTGCGTCATATGCGGGACTATTGCGATCGGAAAAGTGAGGAACTGGATCTTAACATCACCCTGTTCGCAACTCCAGCAGAAGGTTTGTCCGGTAAATTCACCAAAGTTGACCGCAAGGTACTGGGTTCCATTCCGGGCGTAACCGACCGTGAATATTATACGAACTCTTTTCACATCCCTGTATACTTCGATCTGGGTGCTGCTCAGAAGATCAGCTTGGAAGCTCCTTTCCATGAATACTGCAATGCCGGGGCTATTTCTTATGTCGAATTAAACGGCAATGCCCGCAACAACCCATCGGCTTTTATCAAAATCATTAAATATGCGCTCGAACAACAGGTCAGTTATTTCAGCATTAACCATCCGATTGACCGCTGCTCCAGCTGTGGATACGAAGGCGTAATTGGGACAAACTGTCCTTCCTGCAACGCAAATGAGAATGACGTGCACATCCGCCGTTTGCGCAGAGTTACAGGTTATTTAACCGGCGACTATCAGACCCGCTTTAATGCCGCCAAACAAGCTGAAGTTCGGGATCGCGTTAAGCATCTATGAATATTTGCGGTTACTATCCGGAGTCGATTAACGAGGGAGAGGGCATGCGGGCCGTCCTCTTTCTCAGCGGCTGCCGCCATCGTTGCCCGGGATGTTTTAATCCCGAGACATGGAACTTTAAATATGGAGAAGTCTTCACCTTAGAACGACAACATGAAATCATTGCAGAAATCGCCGCTAACCCTTTGCTGGATGGTCTGACACTGGCAGGCGGCGATCCTTTTTTCTCAGCAGAAGAGTTGCTGGGGTTCATTCATGAGCTTCGCACTGTACTGCCAGGGTTCTCAATCTGGATTTACAGTGGTTATACGTACGAAGAACTTACAGCCCTTCCCGGTACGCCGGAGTGGAATCTACTTAAACAGTGTCAGGTGTTAATAGATGGAAGATTTGTAGAAGAACTGAAAGATACTACGCTTCTCTACCGGGGAAGCTCCAACCAACGCATTATCGACATTCCGGCCAGCATGAACGGCTCGGAGTTCTTTCTGTGGCAGCCTGCTGCGCTATAATATATCAATTTTTGATATTGAAAATTAATTTGAAATAAGAAGGGATGAACTAACCATGCCGCAATTCGTAGTAAAACCGGATAATCGCCAACTGGCTTTTGATGAGAACCGTCTTTCCGTCTACGCTGACCGTATTCTGGAAGGTCTCGATCAACTAAATAAAGAAACTTTGCTGCGTGGAGTGAATTCCAAACTGCGTCGTGACTCGGTAAGCGGAGAAGAAATCAGCAATGCCTTCACCATGAGCGCTCTAGAGCTTGTAACAAAAGAAGAGCCTAACTGGAAGTTCGCAGCTGCCCGCGCCCTTCTGACTACCCTTTATAAAAAAGCTGCCGTTCATCGCCGCTACAAAGCTTATCCAGAAGAGCCTTACGGTGAATTGTATCCACTAATTACGGATCTCGTGAAAAAAGGAATCTATCGCGAAGAACTTCTAAGTCATTACACCAAAGAACAAATTATCGAACTAGGCGGGTGTATCGATTATACACGCGACCTTTTGTTTGACTATATCGGTCTGCTTACGCTATCCGACCGTTATTTGGCGCATGATTTTGACGGCCGTGTAATGGAGCTTCCACAAGAACGTTATATGATTATTGCTATGTACCTGATGCACCGTGAGCCAGCTGAGAAACGTCTTGAGCTTGTAAAAGAAGCTTATTGGGCTATGAGCAACATCTATATGACTGCTGCTACACCTACAATGTCCAATGCCGGCAAAAAGGTCGCTGGACAGCTATCCAGCTGTTTTATTGATACTGTAGACGATTCCCTAGAGGGTATCTTTGACTCCAATACAGACGTAGCACGTCTTAGCAAAATGGGCGGCGGCATCGGCGTTTACCTCGGAAAAGTACGGGCACGTGGTTCGGATATCCGTGGCCACAAGAACACAAGCTCCGGTGTAATCCCTTGGATTCGCCAGTTGAACAATACAGCAGTCAGTGTAGACCAGTTGGGCACACGTAAAGGTGCTGTAGCTGTTTATCTTGATGTATTCCATAAAGATATTCTCGCTTTCCTCGATCTTAAGCTGAACAACGGTGACGAGCGTATGCGTGCACATGACGTGTTCCATGGCGTCTCCCTGCCTGACCTGTTCATGGAAGCTGTAGAATCGCGCAGCCATTGGAACCTCTTCTGCCCTCATGAAGTGAAAAAGGTCATGGGCTGGACAGATAAAAACGGCCGTCCACTAGGATTGGAAGATTTCTACGATGAAGAGCTTGGCAAAGGTACTTTCCGTGAAAAATATGCTGAAGCTACAGCGAACCTGGAATTATCCCGGATCACTGTTCCTGCGATCGACATCATGAAACGGATTATGAAATCACAGCTAGAAACAGGTACACCGTACATGTTCTACCGCGATACCGTGAACCGGACCAACCCAAACCGTCATCAAGGTATGGTTTTCTCCTCCAACCTGTGTACAGAAATTATGCAGAATCAGTCTGCAACAGTTATTGAGCAAGAAGAATTAGTAACTAAAGATGGCCAGACCCGGATCGTTATTTCCAAAATCCCTGGCGACTTCGTAGTCTGCAATCTGAATTCGATTCACTTAGCACGGGCGATTCCAGCTGGCGTATTAGAAAGACTTGTTCCGATCCAAGTTCGTATGCTTGATAACGTAATCGACATTAATAACATTGAAGTTCTGCAGGCACAATACACGAACAGCCAGTACCGCGCAGTAGGTCTCGGCACATTCGGCCTGCATCACCTATTGGCACTCAAGGGCATTCGTTGGGAATCCGATGAAGCCGTAGAATATAACAATCATTTATATGAACATATCAACTACCTGTTGGTTCGTTCGAGCATGGAGCTTGCCCGTGAAAAAGGCCGTTATCCGAAATTTGCTGGATCCGATTGGGAGACTGGCGCATACTTCACTTCCCGCGGTTATGTTAGCGGTGAGCAAGAAGGTAAATATGTAACGACTGAGCAATGGCGCGAGCTGCAAGAAGAAGTAGCTAAGGACGGCGTACGTAACGCTTGGATGTTCGCCATTGCGCCGAATGGATCTACATCGATTATTGCCGGCTCCACCGCCAGCATTGATCCGCTGTATGAACTGCTTTCCTATGAAGAAAAAACAACTTATAAGATTGCTAACCCAGCACCGGATCTGTCCGACAAAACGATCTGGTACTATAAGACAGCATTTACGATTGACCAAAACTGGTCGATCCGCATGGCTTCTGCTCGCCAGCGTCACGTCGATCAAGGCCAAAGCTTCAACCTGTATGTCCGTCCTGACATCAAGGCTACCGAGTTCCTGGAACTGCATCTGAATGCCTGGAAGGGCGGCTTGAAATCAACTTATTATGTGCGTAGCCGTGCTTTGACTATAGAAGAGTGTGAATCTTGCGCTAGCTAATTATCTTAGTGCCCTGAATAGAAAAACGATGATGAATTTCGTAACTGCGAGGAATGTTTGGGCTTCCGGCCGCTGTTGTCATCAGAGGTCTAGATCTTTACCGCTATTAGCGGATGACATCCGATGACAGCATATGCTTTCGATGCGAGCTTTCCTACGGAAAGCTTTCGGGCGAACGCTAACGCTCCTACAGCTCCAAACTTCCTCTCCGTTACTCCATCACCGTCTTTCTATGAACAAGACACCAAAGAAAGATTACCAGCGCAAAAAATGGAGGGATAAGAAATGCAATTACAAAAGATTTTTAATACTGAAGCACCTAACCAATCCACACGCATTATCGACGGTGAATGCTCAGGTATTCTGAACTGGAATGATATTCGCATGCCTCATATGTACAAGCTGTATAAGGTACTGCTGCTTAATCACTGGATCGCGGATGAAATTCCAATGTCCAAGGATGCGCAACAATTCCCGATGCTGGATGCCGAGGAACAACGCGTATTTAAGATTAATATCTCCCTACTCGCTGTGCTGGATTCGATGCAGACGATGTTCGTGAGCGACGTGAAGCGTTATTTCACCGATTCCTCTTTGGAAGCTATCTCCGCTATTATCGGGCAGCAAGAAGTGGTGCATAACCAATCCTATTCCTATGTTCTATCCTCTATCGTGTCGGAGAGTGAGCAGAAGGAAATTTTTGAATATTGGAAAAAAGACCCTGTCCTGCTGGAACGCAATCAGTTTATCTCTGATATTTATCAAGAGTTCCGTGATAACCCTACGAGACAGACCTTTTTCCATGCGCTGGTAGCAGATCTCATCTTGGAAGGAATTTTCTTCTACAGCACTTTCGCCTTCTTCTACAATCTGGCCCGTGACCAGAAGATGATGGCAACCAGCCAAATGATCTCTTATATTCAACGTGACGAGAATCAGCACTGCTACTTCTTCGCAGAAGTATTTAAGCAGCTGCTCGTAGACTTCCCTGAGCTGAACACCAAAGAAAACATGGATTATGTATACCGTACCATCGACCGCGCGGTAGAGCTCGAAACCAACTGGGCTTATTACACACTTACTAACGTGCGTGGTATTGATCTTAACGAGCTTAGCGACTACATCAAATATACAGCGAACAAACGTCTGACTTTGATGGGTATGGAAAAAGCTTACCAAGGTGTTGACGTTAACTGTATGCCTTGGATCAAACCTTTCTCCGATGATGCGCTTAATGCTACCAAAACTGACTTCTTCGAAGCTAAGTCCCGCAACTATGGTAAGGTTGGCGACGATAACGGATTCGACGATTTGTAAGACCGGATATATAATAATCCCTATATAAAAAAGAGGCCATTCTCTACTTTCTTAGTGAGATGGCCTTTTTGCTATAGCTTATATAATGCAAAAAGCGCCCCTCTCCCCTGGTATCAGGGATGAAAGAGACGCTTATACGTTTGTTATTAGCACTAAGCACAGAAGGCTTGCTACTTAGTCTTATGCCTTGCGTTCCACACGATGTGTAGTTTCTTCTGCAAGCTCATCTAATGCATCGTTCAGGCGCAGCTTCAGCTCCTCAGCAAGCTCTACCACTCCGTGATCATTACGAACCACTTGAGAATCCACGGCATAGACGCCGCCAAGAATGTAACGCGCGCCCAGTACAGACAACACAGGTTTCAATGCGTAATCAATTGTGAGCAGATGCGCAAGACTGCCGCCCATGAACAGCGGGAGTACAACTTTTCCGGCCAATCCCTTTTGTGGAACCAGATCTAAAAAGGTCTTCAACACGCCTGTATAAGAAGCTTTATAAACCGGGCTAACCACAATTACCGCATCAGCTTCCGCTACAAGGCCATTGGCTTTGACGATAGACTCACTTTCAAACTTAGTGTGAATCAAATCCTCCGCTGGTAGTTCTGCTACGTTAATACGCTCAACCTCGAAGCCCTGATTGGTTAAGCTGGCCTCCGCATATTCTATAGCTGCATTGATACGCGATACCAGGGAAGGCGTTCCATTAATCACAACAATTTTAGCCACTTCTCCACCTCTTCCATCCCACTTAAGCAGCTCACACTGCTTTATTTATTATCCCGACAAAATTACTTTAAATTAATACTAATCCTAACGTAGAATTGATATTTTTGTCAAACCATAACCACTTGCGCTCCTCCCACTCTTACGTTATACTAAGCAACAATATTAAATCCAACAATCAGGCCAATGATCGGCATCCAACCGTGAGGCGTCTGCGACCGGAGTCTACAACAACTCCCTAAGTTCACCGGGTTTCGCCCGTTACCGCGAAGACCAAAGAGGGTCGGATTGTTCCTGCAGTTAAGGAGATTCGATCAACCTGGGTGGCACCGCGAGCTGACGCTCCTCGTCCCATGGATGAGGGCGTTTTTTGCGTTTTTTTAACCAAAAAGGAGCGAAACGGTATGCTGGATATGAACTGGATCAAAGACAATCAGGAACTTGTAAGAAACATTACGGCTTGGAAAAGAGTCGACTTCCCACTGGATGAACTGCTGGAATGGGATGAGAAACGGCGCGAATTGCGCCAAGATACGGAACAGTTGAGAGCCCAGCGTAACGGGCTGACCAAAGAGGTTGAACGACTTTTACGACAGGGTGACAGCGTGGCAGGAGAAGCAGTTAAAGAACAAGTAAGAGAACTGAACAACCGCCTGAATCTCTATGAGGCAGAACTAACTGAGGCAGACCGGCGCTGTGGAGAACTCATGCTGCTCGCACCAAACCCTGTATCTCAGGATACACCGATTGGCCATGATGATAAAGATAATGTAGAACTGCGACGAACCGGAACGTTGCCGGAATTCGGCTTTAAACCGCGTGATCATGTAGAGCTAGGCGAGCTCCACAATATCATCGATATCCCCCGTGGCGTCAAAGCAGGCGGCCCACGCAGCTATGTGCTGAAGGGTGCAGGGTTGTTGTTACATCTCGCTGTACAAAGGCTGGCCATTGATGTACTAACTGCCCGCGGGTTCACGGTGATGGATGTTCCCGTGATTGTCCGTCCGGAAGCGCTGGAACGTACGGGCTTCTTCCCCGGCGGGATGGATCAGACCTATGAGCTAAACGGAGACAATCGCTGGCTGGTAGGCACATCGGAGGTGTCGCTTGTCTCGCTGTATAGCGATGAGATTGTCGAACTGGATTCGCCAATGCGACTCGCCGGAATGTCGGCCTGCTTCCGCCGTGAAGTAGGATCGGCGGGACGAGACGTGCGTGGCCTGTACCGTGTTCATCAATTCTCAAAAATCGAACAAGTTATCTTATGTCGGAATGATGAGGGCGTATCAGAGGGCATGCTGCAGGAGATTCTTGCGAATGCAGAGCATATTCTACAGCTCTTGGAACTTCCCTATCGGATCATGTCTGTCTGCACAGGAGATATGTCCCTGAAGACACATAAGCAGTATGACATCGAGACTTGGATGCCAAGCAGAGATGCATACGGAGAGACACACTCGGCTTCCAACCTGCTCGATTTCCAAGCTCGTCGTTCGGGCATTCGTTACCGGGATGCCGACGGTAAGCTGCAATACTGCCACACCCTAAACAACACCGCAGTGGCTACACCAAGGATCCTAATTCCGCTGCTGGAGAATCATCAACTGGAGGATGGATCCATTTACATTCCGCAGGCACTGCGTAAATATATGGATGGAATTGAACGGCTTGAGCTTCCGCACCAGCAGTGATGTGTTGTCCAAGTAGATTTAAAATCAATAATGCCCTTCCACTTCTGGATAAGAAGCTGGAGGGGCATTATTTTTGTTCCGATACATTCTATATAATTCTAATCACTATTGTTTTCCCTATGTAAAAATTAACAAAACTCTAGAATAAATTTGTCGCAATCCATAATAAATTCAACAATATATATAACATAAAATTAAAATATCGGTGATCTATTAACCATAAAAATACTAAATTTATAATTAATATTGTATTTATGCACTGTTTTTATACTAAAATCACAACATTTCAATTTTTAGATTTAATTGATGCAAACTTTAATTTATATTCATGAAAGACAACCTTTCATTTTACATTTGAATGCTAAGATTTAATAGGTTGTAAATAAAAGATTCGAGGGGAGAATGACTTATCCAAATGATTATTTCTTCAAGAGTAAGGAAATGGTTCGCTACTGGACTGGCAATGTTAATGGTTGCCGGCAGTGTGTTACCAGCTGTCCAGACCGCCGAGGCAGCACCGGATAATAGCAATATTGTTATCTCGCAGGTCTATGGTGGTGGTGGAAACGGCGGAGCGGAATTTAAAAATGATTTTATTGAATTATACAATCCCACAAATCATCCAATAGATTTGACTGGATGGAAAGTTCGCTATACCTCAGCGGCCGGAACCTTTAGTAGCGGAACAGACTTAAATGGAACCATCCCGGCAAATGGATACTTCCTTATTGAGGAGGCCGCTGGAACGGGAGGAACTACCGACTTGCCTACTCCTGATGTTAGCAAGGGAATCCTTGCTATGAGTGGTACAAACGGCAAAGTCGACCTCGTTGATAAATCAGGTACAACAATTGATTTAGTTGGCTACGGAACAGCTACAAATGTCGAGGGAAGTGCGACCGCTGCTCTCTCCAATACGACAGCCGCTATCCGTAAAGCTGCGGCTGGTGCACCGGCTGACAGCCGCGGTCTAGATACGGATAACAACTCTACGGATTTTGTTGTCCAAGCACCAAGTCCACGGAACAGCACCTACGGTACGTTACCTGAATTACCAGAAACTACTAGTTCCGCAGTAGCTTTACCAGCCCCTAATGCCTGGCCGGCTGGTACAGAAATATCTTTGAATTCTCCAACGGTTGGAGCATCCGTCTATGCAGCTGTTTATGGATCAGGTGGTTCAACTAATTTCCAACCTTACACAGGGCCTATTACCTTAACTGAGGACACTACGATTAAAGCGTATGCTTCAGAACCAAATATGCCAGACAGCCCTATATCGACTTTTGATTACACCATTCTGGCCAAAACAGATGTTGCAACAGCACGCCTTGCTAGTAAAGGTCAGAATATTTTAACAGAAGGTATCGTAACTCACATTAATGCAGCAAAAATGTATATTCAGGATGAATCCGGCGGGATCGTACTTTATGGTTTCCCAGAGTTCGCAAACGTTGGAGATCGTGTTGAAGTAAGCGGCACAATGGATATCTACAGCAACCTGCAAGAAATCAAATTCCAAAGTGGACTTCAATACAATGTAGCTGCACAAAATGTTGGGGTGCCTGCACCAAAATTGATTACAGCAACCGACTTGTCTGCCGCGAACGGCGAAAGCCACGAAGCTCAGCTGGTAACTATGAATAATGTGACCATAGACAATGTAAATGGCAGCACGGTGACTGCTAGCCAAGGTGGACAACAATTCACAATTTTTTCAACCCTGCCTAAACTAGTTAAGGGTAAAACCTTTGACAATATCACTGGGTTTATCGAGCAATATAGTACGACTTATCAATTCATTCCACTTAATGAAAATGCTTTGGTGGAAGAAACTTTTTCCGTTATGGCCAGCCCTGGCGCAGGTCGCATCATCAAAGGAAGTTCTGTGACCCTATCCAGCCCTACTCTTGGAGCACAGATTTACTACACGACCAACGGAACTGAACCAACAACAGCAAGTAAGCTTTATTCAGATCCGATTACAGTTAATCAAGATCTTACCATCCATGCAATTGTCGTAGCAGATGGCAAGACAAGTAAGGTTTATACCTTTGCATATAAAGCATCTGAACTCCCTCGTATACATGATATTCAAGGAGAATCTCATACTTCTGAGTATGCAGGTCAGAACGTTTCCGATGTAGAAGGCATCGTTACCCAATATGGGTACACCTTCGCCACTGGCGCTTATAGAGGTTTCTTTATGCAAGACCCTCAGCCAGACGATAATGTAAACACTTCGGAAGGTATTTTTGTATACAGCACTAATTCATCCCTTAAGCCTCAAATTGGAGATTTAGTCCAAGTTAGTGGAGCTGTTTCCGAATACAACGAAGGTAACGCAAGTAATTTAACCTCTACTCAAATTACTATGACTTCAATAAAAGTAGACTCCTCTTCAAGTTATACTGTGCCAGAGCCTGTCGTACTTGGTAAAGGCGGGAGAGCCATTCCGTCTTCCATAATTGACAATGACGGCATGGCTGATTTTGAGCCTAATGAAGATGCAATTGATTTCTACGAATCGTTAGAAGGTATGCTCGTCAAGCTCCCTACCCCTACGATTATCAGTCCTTACTGGACAAGTGGTAGCGGAAATTCAATGCTGTATAACATCCCTACAAGAGTAGAAAATGAAACACCTGATGTCATCACACCAGCTGGTGGATTAGTTCTCAAAGAATACAACCAATACAATCCTCAGCGCCTCATCATTGCTTACGGAAATCCGGGTCAAGAAGTCATCACCGGAGATAAGTTCGCGGGAGATGTAACTGGCGTCATCGGATACAACAACGGTAACTTCAAAGTGATTCCGGAAAACGGTAAGCTTCCAGCCATCACTCCAAGTACCTTTAAGCAAGAAACAACTACTCTTGAAGTCAATGATAGTAAGTTGTTGATCGCATCGTACAACATTGAAAACTTCTACCCGGGTGTCGGAGCAACAAAAATCCAGAAACTAGCCGACTCCATCACAAACAATATGAAAAAACCTGACATTATCGGCGTTGTCGAAATGCAGGACAGCAATGGTGAAGCCAATAATGGTATCACTGAAGCAAGTGCAGCCGAATTGATTAAGGCTATTGAAACCGCTGGCGGTCCTGTATATAAATACACAGATATCGCTCCGGAGAACAATATGGATGGCGGTGCCCCAGGCGGAAACATTCGCGTAGGATTCCTGTACAATCCAGTAAGAGTACAGCTTGCGGACAGTGTGAACGGACAAAAAGGTACAGCTACACAATCCGTTGGATATAACGCAGCGGCAGATCAATTGACCTACAATCCAGGACGAATTGATCCAACAAACTCTGCCTTTGCAAGTTCACGTAAACCCCTTGCTGCACAGTTCGTATTCGGTGGCGAAACAGTAATTGTGATCGCTAACCATTTCAATTCAAAAGGCGGCGATACCGGTCCTTTCGGAAACGTTCAGCCCCCTGTATTGTCCAGTGAAACACAACGCCATAAAATAGCGGCGGTCGTAAACGGATTTGTCAAAGAGGTTCTGACTGCAAATCCTAAAGCCAATATCGTAGCTCTTGGCGATTTGAATGATTTCCAATTTACTAAAACTGCAACCCTCTTAAAAGGTACAGAACTAGACAATTTGATCGATAGATTACCTTTAAATGAGCAGTATACGTACACCTATGATGGAAACTCTCAAGTGCTAGATCATATTCTTGTCAGTAAAAATCTAACGGCTTCTTCTAAAGTAGATGTCGTTCATCTAAATGCCGACTTCTCACCATCGAACGGTCGGGTATCCGATCATGATGCGGTTTTAGCACAGATTGATTTTAATACTGCTGAAGACTTCCCACTAACCATTCTGCACACCAATGATACACATGCAGGATTAGATACTGTCAGCTCGCCAAACAACATCTTGCGCCGTGTAACAGCAATCAAAGATGCCAAGGCGACTACAGAGAATCCTATTCTTGTAGACGCAGGTGATGTGTTCTCCGGAACGCTTTACTTCAATAAGTATCTGGGTCAAGCAGATCTGGCCTTTATGAATCTGGTTAAATATGATGCTATGACTTTCGGTAATCATGAGTTTGATAAAGATTCCGATGTACTGTCCAAATTCATTGGCAACGCAAAGTTCCCATTTGTCTCCTCCAATGTGAACTTCTCAGCGGATGATATTCTTAGTAAAATGTTCACCAATGAAATCGGCCGGTCAGGTAATGCTGGAACCATCTACCCTGCGCTGATCAAAGAAGTAGACGGCCAACAGGTCGGTATCATGGGTCTGACGACAGAAGATACGGCGAACATTGCTTCACCAGGTAAAGTGACCTTTGAGAATGCCTTCGCTAAAGCGGAAGCAACGGTCGCTATGCTTGAAAAAGAGAAAGTTAACAAGATCATTGTTCTCTCTCACCTTGGCTATGAAGAAGATCTCAAGCTAGCCAAAGCCGTTAACGGCATTGATATTATCGTTGGGGGTCACAGCCACACGCAACTGAATCAAGCCGTTGTTGATAACACCGATCCAAAAGCACCGAAGCTAATTGTACAAACTGGTGAAAAAGGTCTTTTCCTTGGCCAACTTGAAGTTAAATTTAACAAAGATGGCGTACTGACCGATTGGAAAGACCAATTAATCTCCATCGATGCTAAAAACGGTACTAACTACGTTATCGCAGAGGACCCTGAAGCTAAAAAGATCCTGGATACCGAGTATAAGCCGGGTATTCAAGAACTAACCAATGAGGTAGTAGGAAATTCAGAGGTTGTTCTAAACGGCGTTCGTGATAATGTGCGCACAAAGGAAACTAATCTTGGTAACCTGATTGCCGATGGCATGCTTTATGCAGCTCAAAAAGCGGGCACTAATGCCGTAATCGCCTTGCAAAACGGCGGCGGTATTCGCGAATCCATCAACGAAGGACCGATCACACAAGGCGAAGTACTCGGCGTACTTCCATTCAACAACGATCTGGTTACGATCACTTTGACTGGACAAGAAATTAAGGATGCTATGGAGAACGGGGTTTCCAAAACGCCGGCAGCAGACGGACGTTTCCCACACGTTGCAGGGTTGAAATTCTATTACGACTCTACGAAACCTGTGAACGAACGTGTATTGCGTATTGAAGTGAAAAACGGGGATAAATACGTTCCTCTAGATCTAAAAGCATCTTATGAAGTAGCTACTAATGCTTTCACAGCTAAGGGTGGAGATTTCTATACTTCACTTGAAAAGGCTTATAAAGAAGGCCGTGTGAATCTGCTGTACCTACCGGACTTTGATGTATTTACGAAGTATCTGCAGAAGGTTGGAACGGTCACTGCGAACACTTCTGCCGTTGAAGGCCGGATTGTTGATCTAAAAGGTGCACCACTGCCGGAGACAACTCCGACACCAGACCCAACACCAGACCCAACACCAGCACCAACACCAGATCCAACTTCAGTACCAACATCAGTACCAACATCAGTACCAACATCGGCTCCAACAGTACCAACAGCTACAGCTACACCATCACCAACTGTTGCTCCAACTGTGGCTCCAATTGCTTCAGCACAAGTAACAACAATTGATGCTGCTGATCTAACCAAACAACTTGCTGAACTGCCAACGGGTAGCCAAGAGCTGGTTATTCCGGTTAAAGCCACTACAGGCGGCGCTCAAGTAGTGCTTCCAGGCAGTGTGCTTGTAAAACAAGCAGCAGCACAACCTAACACAGTTCTTACCTTTACTACGGATGGTGCTTCTTATTCCTTGCCACTCCGTGTTGTAAACAGCGCAGCACTTGCCGCTCAATTAGGCACCAGCGACTTTACAATTACGGTATCCATTCTAGTAGCGAATTCGGGAACACTAAACAGCACAAACCAAGCTATCGCCTCACAGCTGGGTAATGCTACTTTAGCTGCTCCAGTAATCGAATTCAGCGTTTCAGCGCAAGCCGGAACTAAGAGTGTGCAGTTGAACAATTTCGGCAGCACTTACGTGAAGCGCACGATCAATGTACCTGCCGTCTTAAATTCAAATAACGCAACGGCAGTGGTCTTCGATCCTGCTTCAGGTAAGATCTCCTTCGTGCCTGCTATCTTTGTTCCTAAAGCAGATGGAACAACGGACGTTACGATTAAACGGAACAGCAACAGCTACTACACCGTTGTTAAGTCTTCCAAAACGTTCGCAGATATTAACGGACACTGGGCTAAATCATCTATTGATCTGTTAGCTTCCAAGCTGATCGTCAGCGGAACAAGCAACGATACGTTCTCTCCTTCACAGTCGATCACACGTGCTGAGTTCGCGGCATTAATTACGCGTTCTCTGGGACTTGCGACAGCTAATGGTGAGACCACATTTAAAGATGTAAACCCAAGTGCTTGGTATGCTGATGCTATTCGCACCGCAGCAGAAGCCGGATTGATTTCCGGTTATACCGATGGCAGCTTTAAGCCGGGTAGCCCAATCACTCGTCAGGAAATGGCCTCGGTATTAGCGAAAGCCATCAAGTACACAGGGAAAACCTTAAATGCCGATCCTGCAGTACTGGCTAAATTCAGTGACGCAGCAAGCATTCCAGCTTGGTCTCAAGCAGCAGTAGCAGAAATCGCTGCTGAGGGAATTATCCAAGGAGCAACAGATGGATCCTTTGCTCCACAGAAGCTGGCAACTCGTGCCGAAGCGGTTACGATGCTGGAGAAGACATTGAAATCTCTCCAGTTTATCAACTAGCAAAAGCTGATTTCCAGCTCTGAAGTCAAAAAGGCGGTTCTTCGAGTGCGTAATGCACCCGAGGAACCGCCTTTTTTATAAACCCAATCTGATCTTGCAGGAAGTGTTATGATTCCATCCCAGCTTCACTCTCTTCGTAATGGCTCGTATCCCCATGCAGCAGGATTTCGGGCACACCATCCGTAAAATCAACCCTGCATAAGCAGGTCGGATAAATGTAAGGCAGATCCCAGAGCTTAGGCAGCGCTCTGCCCTCAAAATAGGCCATTAACAGCTTAATCACTACTGTATGTGTGACAATAAGAATGGTCTCACCTTGATGCTCAACGAGAATTTCCTGAAGCTTACCCAGCGCCCGTGCCTGCACCTCTGCGAAGGTCTCACTACCCTCCACTTTAAACTGCTCAGGGTCTTGCCAGAAATTGCGATGCTGCTCCGAATACTCGCTCTCCAGCTCAGTAGAATCACGGCCTTCCCATACCCCCATGCCAATCTCTTTGAACGCCTCAGAGGTCTTAAGCGGAGTACTCCGCTCTCCTCGAATAATTTCAGCTGTGCGCAGCGCCCTTGGGCTGGGGCTTGCATAGATGACATCCAGCTGTTCAGTGTGCATCCCCCGGCTCAGCCATTCAGCCTGTTGTACACCAAGCGCTGTTAGTTCAGAATCCATATGTCCCTGCATCCGATGCTGCACGTTCCATTCCGTCTGACCATGCCGGGTTAAAAATATCGTTGTTGTACTCATGCCAGCTTCTCCTTCCGTTTCCCCTATCCAATGAGGTTTTACTTCCTGTTCTGTTCCATCCAGTTCACTGCATAATCAACGATTTCCCGTTGCGGAATCAATTGAGCGGTTGCGGAAGCAACCTGTCCATATGTAATAAGTCTCGTCTCTTGTCCAAACTGATCTGCCAGCTGAACGAAATCGTCAGAATCCCAATCCAGCTCCTTAAATTCCACCCACTGCCTAACTCCATCCACCATAATGGGCGCCCCGCCAAGGGTTTCCTTCTTGCCAGCATAAGATGCGCGGCATTCGGCAAGATGCAGGGAAGTATTATTAAGATTGCCAACACCCAGCAACAGTACATGTCCGCCCAAATCGTAAATACGAGCCAGCGGAGAATCTTCCCCCAGACCCGTTTCAAGCGAATGACCATACATAATTTCGTCTCTATGCTTGCCCCAAGCGGCAAACGAATGAATCGGATGGTCACTGCGTTTTACTCCTTTTTGTTTACGGAAGCAGTCCGGAATAACCCCCATTCCTCTAAGTTGGGTCAGGTCTGGATCATAAGCCGGCATCTGCTCGCGGATACTCTGCCACCACGCCTCCGGCACCGGTGGGTTGCTCCAGCCTGCGGGATCAGTCAGGTCACTGGAATGTGTGGGCATTACCAGCGTGCCAGATTCTCCGAGGACCTCCTCCAATGCCAAAATAACAGCGACCGGGCCCCCGGCTACCCATTGGCCTAACGATTTAAAAGAAGAATGCAATAAAATCGTCATGCCCGCCTTAACGCCCAGTCGACGAAAATCCGCTGCTAATGTCTGAACCGTAATCAAATTGCCTTGTATTTCTTCCACCCTTCATTCCTCCAATGAATCTTCTCAAATCCATTATATAGGAGGGCCGCTTCTAAATGCATCTTCAATAGCCTCAACACTCTTCGGATACTATTTTCGCTCTATAATCACCTGGGGAAATCCCTTCCAGCTCTTTAAAAACACGGGCAAATTGTTTACTGTTCTCGAAGCCTACCTCTTCTGAGACTGTTGCGAGTTTACTGCAGCCTTTTGCCAATAGCTCTTTAGCATGACGGATGCGGACCTTTTTTAAATAAATAACAAAATTCTCACCGGTATATGCCTTAAAGGCTTCGCTAAAATAAGAATAATTCAAGGATACATGATTGCTGACCATAGCCATATTCAGTGGACGGGCGTAGTTGGCTTCAATATAGCTCAGTGCCTCTTCCATATCCGCATGCTCGGTATGCGCGGACCTTACGCCTACAATGTATTCATTCACACTCAAGAGTAAGTTCTCCAGCGCACGATAATATTCGTGGAAATGACGATAGTTGTACATATTGCCTACCGTGCGATACAGCTTCAATACCTCTACCGAGGCTTCGCCATGTACCCGAAATACTTCATCCAACACCAGTTCGTTTACATTCTGTCCCACGGACTCCAGATAAGCTAGGTCCAGTTCCTTCAAATGCTCAGTTTGAAAAATCACAGATAGAAGATGCTTCATCTCCTTCTCGCGTTCTGTTCCCAGCATATTGAGCAGCTTGCGAAGCTCTTCCTTAGGTAACGGAAAGTTAGACCGTCCCTGACCAACATCCCCATAATCCAACAAACTCACTTGCGGATATAAAAAAGTATATTGCAGTGCCCGGCATGCTTCCTTATAACAGGAACGGAGGTCCTCAAGACTTCCTCCTTCGCTGCTAATCCCAATCGATAATCCCTTTATTTCCTTAGCTTCAGCTTGTCTGGACAGCTCTATAAAATCCTGTTTTCTGCTCCCGATCAAGACTAATTTGCCATCCCAATCCGTTGTGATTTCCGAGAAAAACTTTTCAAGCGGTCCGATCAATCGTTCCGCCAGTCCCTGAACATCCCCCGACTTCATTCTTGTTCCGTCATTGTAATAGTAATTCAACACACCAACTGTAAAAGGTGCTTGCAGATCACTTAGCCACTCTTGCTGCTCACGCTCCAGCGGAACCTCCTGCTGCATTAGCAGTCCCCGTAAACGACTGGACCGCAGTTCCCTGCGGAAGTGTTCCGTTTCCTGTTCCAGCTGCCTTGCGCTGAGATCCTGTTCTTCCTGTTCCTTATCGATATTCTTCAAAATTTCGAACAACTCATCTCGGCGAATCGGCTTCAGCAAGTAATCCTTTACGCGATAACGAATCGCGCTTTTGGCATATTCGAAATCATCATAACCGCTTAAGATGAGCACTGCTGGGCTTTTCTCACCACTTTTTAGCTTAGATATCTGCTCCAACAGTGTAATTCCATCCATCACTGGCATACGTATATCTGTAATAATAATATCTGCACCTTCGGTCTTAAATATCTCGAAACCCTCTGCGCCATTACTCGCCATTGTGATGGTATACACGGACGGAAATTCTCTTTCTATCATAGTCTTGAGACCGTAACGGATATTCTTTTCATCATCAATGATCAGTAGCTTCTTCATAGTTGTTTTTCTCCTGTCAAAAGAACTTTCGGCAAGGTCAGACGTACCATCGTCCAACTCCCTGCTTCACTCTGTACTACAAGCCCATATTCATCACCATAAAAGATTTGCAGTCGCTGATGTACATTTCTCAGTCCAATACCACCTGTTCGGCGGTCAACATCCCTCTGTTCTGAAGCACTCTCACAGCGCTCATCTTTCGCATAAATCGCCTCGTTCAAAGCAACCAAACGCTCTGGAGTTAAGCCGATGCCATTATCACGAAGCTCTATGCAAATATCACCTTCCGTTTCCGAAATATGAATATGAATGTTCGGGTCCTGTAAATTCTCTTTCTCGTCGCACCAAGCATGCTTAACACTGTTCTCTACAATAGGCTGCAGTGACATTTTCAGCACCTCCAGCTCCAAATATCGAGGTTCAATATGAAGCACTAACTTAACCGGATATTCAAAACGAATATTCATCACTTCAATGTAATTTTCAATGTGGCGGACTTCATCCCGCAGCTTCACATACTCTCCGGACCATTTAAAATTATAGCGCATCATCCCACCCAGCGAGGTCAGTGCGTCCGAGATCGTTCGCTGGTTCTCAATTTCAGCCAGCATTTTTATATTTTCCAGCGTATTATATAAAAAATGTGCGTCAATCTGGTTATGCAGCGTACGCAGTTCAGCCTCTTTAGACAACGCCTGCTTGCTCACTGCCTGAGCCACCAACGTATTGATGGTGTTCATCAGCTTGGAGAAATGATGGGCAAGCTCCCCGACTTCCCCTCCACCACGAATCATTATTCCAGTGTACGCTTCACCTCTACGCACTTTTTTCATCGTTTCGGTCAATCTACGCAGATTTTTTAGAATAAAGGCATTTGTCACATAAGCGATCAGCGTTAGTAAAGTAATAAAACCAACATTGGCTCCAATGATTAAGTTGCGCGTGCGGGAGATATCCTTCATCACTCCTTCCATTGACACTACATTTAACAAATAAGCATCAATTCGTTCTAGCGGAGTGTTAATTAACAAAAACGATTTACCATTCTCCGAGTAATTACTGTCCCATTCGCCAGTTTCCCGGAACTGCTTATACCGTTCTGCAATCATATCAGCCATCTCTAGATTATCCTGCAAAAAAGAATTGTCCGGCCTGGTGAAAAGCTGCAGCTCACTATCCACAAGAAACATCTGGGTCTGATTATCCCGTACATCTGTATACGTCTTGGGTGTAAATCGACTAAGCAGCATATCCACCTGCACCATGCCGATATGATTGTCTGCTGGCCGACTCTTCTCACGCAGCAAAGAAACCTTTGGCAGACTCTCCGTCGGTGCTCCCAAGTATCTCTGCATCAAATCCGGATCATTTTTCTGAAAAGACCAGTATTCCTGCCCCTTCAATTGAAGCGCTTTCTGAAACCATGGGGTGGAAGAAACCCGCTCTTCGCGAAAGATAATCGGCCAAATTTCATGCACCTTATTACTTCTCGAATACAGCCGTAAATGCTCAATATTCGGATTATTAAATTGAATACGAGTCATATTCACATAAGCATTTGTATTAAAATCAACCAAATCTACTAGCTGCGGTTCGGTTTCATTCGCTAAGAATTTTTCTACTTCGGCATCAGAATAAGCCATTTGCGCCGCCCGTTCCATCGCTTCGATCTGATTATGAATATGCAGCTTCTCCATTTGCGACAAATAATCATTTTTCTCGACGGCATCGCGGAGATAGGTATTATTAATGGCTTTATAGGAGTAGACAGAAACCAGCATACACGGGCCTAAAACAATAAAAACATAAGCTGCAATTAAACGGCTCTGAAGTGATCTTCGCCCCCACCAATAACTAAAAGAATGCCATAATGCTCTGGTTCGATCTCGCCTATTCACTTTATACACTTCTGTCCTGTCCACCTCGCTAAAATAGTGAATATTCAAATACTTAATATCTATTCCTTATTATAATTCGAAAATAACCCAAAAGCCCGCAGTTAGCGGGCATTTTGGGTCATACTTTTTATTTTATGGACAGCTTCACTTTATTCTCTTCATATTTCTTTTGTTGGTAGGCATCAAATACATCTTCGCCTTCCTTCTTTCTCTTCTCTAAATACTCATTCCAAATCTTATCGAATTCCGCATCGGAGGAAGCCATGAGCAATTTCGGCATAGTTTTACCGCGCAGCTGTTTCAGCTTCGAAGCGATGATACCTTCAGGAGAGTTTCCTGTTGGTTCGATTTGTTGGAACTCCGAGGAGCCTATGGATTTACCTCTAGTCCAATCTTCCAATTGCTTAAATGGTTCTACCGATTTAGGAGCCCATTGGTCTGTGATATTCGTATTTTGCAGCATCCAGAATGTAAAGGAAGATCCGATTTGCTTATCAAACGTCGAACGGTCTTTATTCATCAAATCAAACACTTCTGGTTTAAATTGATCTTTTCCATCAATCGTATCGTAGCTGACACCTTTTTCGCCTAAGAACAAGTCTTTGTTGCCTTCTTCACTGTTCAAGTAGCTGAGGAAGCGGATAGCACGTGCTTTATCCTTAACATCTTTGGAGATCAGTGTTACCGTCCAACCGGAGATACCAGGGCCATCAAGGGTTGGTTTATCCAAGTTCGTATTGGAAGGTCCGTCAACAGCGATATACGTTTTAGTTGGATCCTGTTGGTAAATCGTTCCTAGTTGTGCTGCAAAGTCTGTACGTTGATACAGCATTGCGAAATAACGGCCTTGGGCAATTTTTTCTTCCATTTGTGGGCGTTTGTCGATAAAGATATCTTTAGCCAGCAGACCGTCTTGATTCGCTTGACGAAGTGCCTTCATCCAGCGGATATATTCAGGATCGGTTTCACGAGCATATACCTTGCCATCTTTTTCTCTTGGGATTGCCAAGAAGTTCTGCAGGTAACCTTCCAAAGAATCGTTACCGTTCTCGGTAAATTCATGCAAACCAAGTGGAATAAGCGGCTGTCCATTTACGTCAGGGAATTTCTCTTTCGCTAATTTAAGCGCATTCAAGAAACCTTCTGGTGTGCGCATATCTGGACTTCCAATAGCTTCATACATATCCTTGCGGACAGCGAATACTTGGTTGGATACGTAATTTTCTCCATATTTCTCATAGTCGGCAGGAGAGGAAGAAGAGTTAGGATAGCCATACACATTGCCGTCTTCTTGTGTATACCAGCCCAGCTTATCAGCATCGGATACTTTAAAGAAGTACGGATCATATTCATCAGCAAGTTTGTTCAATGGAAGAACAAGTTCACCTTCGACCATTTTCTTAATCGCATCTTCCCAGAAGCCCAAAGTGATGAAATCAGGCAATTTACCGGATGCAATCAGCGTGTTAAGCTTCTCATTCTCGTTACCAGCCGGAACGATGAAATTAATATCAACTCCGGTCTTCTTAGTTACATATTGGGAGGTTGGGTCCACGCCCCATTTATTAGGGAACCATGAGAAGTTCAGGTACCAGTCAAATGTAATAGGTGAAGTATCAATCTTCCATCCCGGTTCATCTGCTGATAATGCAGCAGCAGTCGGTTCAGCACTTGCCTCCGTATTAGTAGCTTTAGCGCTGTTAGCATTACCTTCGGCATTCTTGCCAGCATTATTCCCGCTGGAGCAGCCTGCGGCTGACAATGACATCATTATTGCGAGAAGCAGAACTCCCATTGCTTTTGGCTTACGTTTCATGCCCATGCTTGTTTACCCCTTTTCTATGAATGTTAATTATAAGCTCAACCCCAGTGCCTACAGCTGTAGGCAACCGGAGGAGTTATCACTGCTAGACATCAGCCCTTAATGGAGCCGATCATCATCCCTTTAACAAAATAACGCTGCAGGAACGGATACACGAATACTATCGGCAGTGTGGTCACTACCATCGTCGCCAGCTTAATGGACTGTGACGTTACGCTTCTCGTAACGCTGCTGCCTTGTACAGCGACCATCATTTGACTAGAGCTCGATTGTGCGACGACCCGGAACAAATACGTCTGAATCGGCTGTAGATCAGTATTATTGATATAGATCATACCCGTGAAGTAATCATTCCACTGATACACGCCATGGAACAGCGCAATGGTAGCAATTACAGGCATGGATACTGGAAGTACGATTCTTAGAAAGATGGACCAATCATTAGCACCGTCAATCCGTGCCGCTTCTTCCAGCCCATCGGGAATCTCCCGGAAGAAGGTCATGAAGATAATAAGATCAAAGAAGCTAAACATAACCGGAATAATATAGACTAGGAAATTCTCCAATAGGTGAAGGTCCTTCATCAGCAGGAAGGTAGGAATGAGTCCCCCGCCAAAAAAGAGAGTCACTGTACCCATCAGCATGTAGAACTTACCGCCAATGAGGTTTTTTCTGGAGAATGCATAAGCTACCATCGCTGTGAAAAATACATGCAGTACAGTACCCAAAAGTGTTTTGGCGACAGTAACCCACATCGCCTGCATGATGCCGGGGCTGGCAAACACGGCCTCGAAATTCTCAAAGCTGAACATCCGCGGCCACCAGTAGATTCCTCCCCGCATGGCGTCATTACCGTTATTGAAGGCGTTAACCAATACGTACCAGATCGGGTAAAGCGTTATGAAGCAGATACATAACATGATGAGGTTATTGATGATATCGAACAGGGCCTCGCCCTTGGTTTTACGCTTAAGTGCAAACATATATGGTCCTCCTTATCCTAGAACAACGATGTATCGTTGATTTTTTTAGATACTTGGTTGGCAATCAGCAGCAAGATTAGAGCGATAACCGATTTTAACAATCCAACTGCAGTTGAGTAAGAGAAGCGGCCTGAGAGAATCCCTGTATAGTACACATAGTAATCAATTACATTACTTGCACTATCATTCAGTGAGTTGCGCAGGACCAGAATCTGATCAAAGTTGGAGTTCAGCACTCCGCTGACCGCGAGAATGAAGAGAATGCTGATTGTCGATTTAATCGCCGGCAAGGTAACATACCACATCTTCTGAAATCTGCCCGCGCCGTCGATTGTCGCCGCCTCGTACATTTCAGGAGATACACCGGAAATTGCTGCTAAATAGATAATCGCTGACCATCCAAGTTCTTTCCAGATATCAGAGGAGATAATAATTGTCCAGAAGTAACCAGGCTCAGCCAAGTATGTAATTGGCTGATCAATCAGATGAAGCGCTAGCAAAATGTTATTGATAATTCCTATATCAGCAAGCCATGTAGCCAAAATCCCTCCGAGTACCACCCATGAGAGAAAGTGGGGCAAATACGAAATCGTCTGTATGGTCTTCTTGAATTTCATTGAACGAACTTCATTCAGAAATAGAGCAAATATTATTGGCAATGGAAATCCGATAATTAGCTTAAACAAGCTGATGCCGAGCGTATTTTTAATTACATTCGAGAGATTGTCATCATCCATGAACTCTTTGAAATGTGTAAGTCCCACCCATGGGGCTTCTGCAATCGTTTTAACGATGTTGTAATCTTTAAAAGCAATGATAATTCCATACATGGGAATGTAGTTAAAGATTATCATCCACGCAATGCCGAGTAGAGCCATTGTCTGCAAATGACGCTGGGCAATGAACCTCTTCCAAAGCGGGCTCCGATTTACTTTACCGGTTTCGAAATTGCCAGGAATTAACGGCTTCATCGCTGAGCTTACTTCCATGCTTTTTTTGTTCTCCATCCTTTGGACCTCCAGGCTCTATATCTGTATTTAATCTAAAGCGCTTACAATGTTTATGTATCCATTGTATTTGCTTTTGCCTGTCTCCGTAAGGCTTTGAATTTCGGATTATAGGTACCATTTTTCGGATGGAGTGAAAATTTAAGGGCGAGCCGCAGCTCGCCCCTCTATTTTTATGCTAATACTGCTTGAATTTGCACGATTTCTCCACGCCGCAGAGCCTCTGCCTCTGCACCGCGCACGAACGCTCCAGATATTTTAGTCACAGTTCCATTGCGGTATACAAGCATCAAAGATTGAATGCTAACCTTCTTCTCGCCAAAGGTATTTTCACGTTTTGGATTAGAATAGATTACCTCCGTATTCCCTAGGAAAGTGAAAGACAGTTTGCCCTCTTCATCAAACAGCCATCCTGGCAATACCGGATCGAGAGACAGCGTAAGCGCTCCATCCTCCATTCTGAAAACATGGCTTCCAGCCATCATTGTTCTCCACATGCTTAAGAATTCCGCGGTCGATCCACTAAGTCTCGCTACGAACCCCCTACCATGGTTATTTGGATCAGGATTGCCTCCAGTTGCGATAAATGATGAATTCTCCAGTGTACTGCGTCCATAAACAGCAGGATCAAGGAATGGCACCAGCGACGTCTTCAGCTCGCCGTAGAATTCCTCATACAGCCCGCCCTTCAGCAGCTCAAGCAAATACTTATAGGACATGTGCAGGAAGTTAGACTCCCGTTCTAGCCAGCCTGGTGTGAAGGCTCTCATCCGTCCGATTTCATGCGATTCACCATCTAGACTAACAGAGGTCTGATACATAGATGTTGCCTGATCATACAGCTCTGTTTGCTTAATCAGATTATAGATTTCTTTTGCCTGCACCGGGTTCTTCATCGTCTTCAACCAGCGGGTAGGTCCTTCAAGGAAATAAGGCAAGGCATAAGCCTTAAACTCCTCTACCACAGCCTTTGGCAATCCGTATCCGCTAATGACTGGCTGACCCTCAGCATCTGTTACCTGATGGAATTTCTCCGCTTCAAAACGGAAATAGGTTGGGGTAAGTCCATTGCCCATTTCTACCGCCTTGTTGATCCCCTCATCAATTTTAACCTGGAACTTGGAAAGGGCTTCGCGGATGTGTTCCAAGGTTACTTCAGTTTCAGCACCCGTAATTCCAAACCGGATACTTGCTCTATAAGCTTCACGGGCTGAAGCTACTGTATCCCAATAGTTGAATTGTTCCACTTCTCCTGCTAGGACAGCAGTTACCGCGTGATATACCGCTTCAAGCAGCTCCGCGATTTCTTCTGGCAGCTTTACAGCTCCCTGTACATTCTCAGCACCGTTCAGCACATCCAGCAAAAAGACTACAGTACGCTTCAGCTCAAATGTCTCACTCATTCCGGAGCCAAACAATCCCGGCAGACCGTTCATAGCATCGTTCCAGCCCGGCTTGTTGCCTTCCATCTCCACACCCATGCCGTAAGGGTCAAGCGTAGCAAATTTATTCAAAGCAAGAGACAACATCTTCACGAACAGATTGGTGTGGTAAATAGCACCTTGCCCACCTTTGGTACGCAGCCAATGGGTATCTCCAGCTTTCCATTTCAGCTTATGCAGCTTCTCCTCATCCTCAAGGAGGGCGCCATATTGCCGGGCTTTTCCGTCACTAATTACATACTTCTCACTACGGGGCAGCACATATGCTGGGCTGTCATAGAACGCATAAGTACTATCCCCAAATAAAAGCTCCTGCTTCTTGTCAGGGAAAATGTCCAAATAACCTACTACGAGATCCAAATTATATGTCCAGTGATCAGACCAGAAGCCTTCGCCAAAAGCAGCCTCAATGTTTTGCTGTGAAAGAGCCAGCAGACCCGACAGAAACTCCTGCTCACTAACCTTCAGCGTAACGTTTTGATCCGCAATGTAATTGATCAGGCTGCCTGGGGTGAACCGGCTGTTGCATAGCTTAACAAGCTCAGCTTGATGATCCGCAGCCGCTTCTCCGATCCATTCCGCAGCCTTCGCTTTGCTGTCTGGCTTCACTTCAAAGGTTGTTCCTTGAACACTTAGTGGATTGTAGCCATCTGCTTGAATCAAGCTATAGAACATTTTGATGTTGAAGCTGCCCACCTTCGGATTAAAAAACACATCATTCCGGCGGTTCTGATTCATGTCACGGAAGTTACCATTCCCCTGTGAATAATATTCTGGGGCAAGTGAGAAGAAGTTATAGTCGCGCTCCAAATCGCCATGCTTGCGGGAATATAAATGAACTACAAAGCCATCTCCGCCATTGTCAAAAATAAAAGGATAGCCTCCGCGCAGGAAGTTATCGAGATAGGACTGACGGCAATAAGCATCAAACACAGCCGATGAAGTGTGCGTGGCAATGTCTTCTGTTAATTCCTCTGTCAGACCTGCGGCTTCCTGGGATTTGGACAGGATATATTCATCCCGGCATAACTGCTCCGCCTTTTTATTGATTTTGTCGATGTCATTTACATGTCCAACCAAAGTATTCAGGGTCAAGCTGCTGCCGGGTGCCAAACGTCTACCCACACCACTGAAGCCGCAAGGAACTTTATTGACTGGATATTGTGGAAGCTCACTCAGCTCCGAAAGCGTTGATTCCGCAAAACGGTCTGGGTAAGTAAGAGAGGTATTGCCGCCGAAAATAAGTTCGAAATCAACGATTGGCGCGACTTTTTCTCCTTCTCCAGTAAACGACAGATAGAAATGTCCATTTGTGATTTCACTAACCTGTGCACTATCATTGGTGCTGGAACGCAGCTTATAGAACGGAATACCGTTCTCCAGATTGTATACGTCCATCCAGCTGCGCAGCAGGTTACCAATCTCCTTGTAGCCGCTGTTTTCTACTCCGTAAGGCAAGATCTCAGGCAGACCATCCATCAGCTCCAGCTCAATCTCTTTGCCACCGATATTCTCAATCTCCACCCGACGTACCAACGCGGCATAATCGTCATTAGGCAGATTGAAATAGTGTACAGTCGTCTTCAGCCCATGCCCGGCATGGCTTTCTTCAAGGGTCAGTCCGTTAGGCAAAATGGTCATGATCCGCTTGGCGGCAGGATCTGGACGTGCCGATTGAAATGGCTCATAAATCTCTTGCTCGCCTTTTATTTTAATAAAGGTTCGGAATCCGGTGGTTCCTACGTCTTTATAAGAGATATTTGCTGGAGAGAATTCCATGATTGGCGAGTTCTTGTCGCGTACCCCAAAGCTGCAAATCGCTTGCCCCCGGTTCACATAAAAAGTCCACATTGGAATTCCCTTAAGACCTGCAAGACCTGGCAGGAAACTAGAGAAAGGCTTTCCTGTATCAAACTGCTCCATTACAAAGTTACCTGATTCGAAATAATAATTACTCACGTTAATGTCCTCCTAAACTGTTACTTATTTATGAAATCAGATGCGTTACGATAGAATGAGGGGATAGCTCGCAGTTGGCAATCTCTTCGCCAAGCCCCAGGGTTACCGTGCGAACTTCTTCGCTCTCATTCATCAATATGACAGCAATGCTGCCGTCCGGATTACGGAATGCTGTGGATAGGATTCCTTCCGCTTCAGAAGTAAAGCCAATCCGTACCGCACCTGGCGCGATAAATTTACTGAAATGCCCGATATAATAATAAGAGCTGTTATAGTGCAATTCGTCTGTTGTTGTATCTGCAATAATTGGGGCATCACAGAGATTCCCTACATGATTGGGCCCGCCGGTCTCATCCAGTACCAGGTTCCAGTCCAGGTACCCTTCTGTCCATGCATTGAGATCCCCAATCATATTTCTGCCGTAACGTTCACCTGTAAACCATTCGCCAAGCTTGACGCCGCCCTCTTGACAGCCCTCAGTAAACAATAGATGTTTGTCAGGAAATAGATCATGTACCTTCTCTACCTTGTCGAACTCCTCACCACCATACCAGTGGATGCCTGTACCCCACACATATTGTGCAGCTTCAGGATCAGACAACACAACCGAAGCACGTTCGACCATAATATCGCGGTTATGATCCCAGATGACAATGTTCACATCGGAATGGCCTGCCTGCTGCATCACTGGACCGAGATGATTTTTAACAAAATCGCGTTCCTCTTCCGCACTATAAATACAAGAATCCCAGACTTGAACAGCAGCCGGCTCATTTTGCACGGAAACCGCCCAAATAGGTACGCCTTCCTTCCCATAAGCTTCGATAAATTTGGTATAATAGCGTGCCCAAACTTCAGCGTATTCTGGCTTGAGTGATCCTCCATTATTCATTTCACCATTTGTTTTCATCCATGCCGGAGGGCTCCAAGGAGACGCCAACATCGTGAACGGCCCGCCTTTTACCTGCATTGCATCCTTAATCAGCGGAAGCACCCACTTATGATCATGAGAGATATCAAAGGTAGCCAGCTCCGTATCATGATCAGCGACATAAGTATAATTTCCAAGAGCAAAGTCACAGCTATGGATATGAACACGACCCATGTTATAGCCTAACCCCTCTACCGGATGAAAATAGCTGTGAATAACCTCTGCCCGTTTCTCAGGACTGAGCCGTGACAACGTATAAGCCGCAGCTTCTGTGAAAGCGCCACCAAATCCGATCATCTTTTGGAACTCCTGCTCTGGCTTAAGCTCTACATCGGCAGATCCAGAATCTACTCTTGTGCTAAAAACAATTGCCTCTTTCGGAGTTAAGCGTTCCCCTGTATCTTTTGCAGTTACTACAGTTTGAACTTTTGCCATTTCATCCATCTCCTCTAATTGTTTTGTTACTAACAACAAGCACTGTCTTTACTGGATCACCATCCGATGTTAAGGTTCGGAGCGATGGGCCACTGAAACGTTTGAGAAAATTCAAGGAAACCCTCGGTAAACTTTGATTTCATTCTCAATTCGAAACCTATAATCGAAACCGGTTTCGATTATAACGAAAAAAAATGATCTAACGAGAGCAGGTAAAAAGTGGCATAACAATATGCCCATTATAGCCCTATTCCTCTGAATACGCTGTAGCAAATACCGCATAGAAAAAATTCAAGCTATGATGTCCTCTACTTTATCAGGACTCTTTTCTCTACGTCAAGATTTATCCTGTGGATAGCAGCCCGCTCTCTGTAGTTATGGAATTTGATACAGCCCTAATCCCCGCTAGCCGGAGGTGCACAGGATTCCCGTTCGATCACTTCTACCGGAACTAAAACCGCTTCCTTATCCAACTGTTTCCCTTCAATCGATGCTAAAAGAATGTCCGCTGCCCGGCTTCCTAAAAGTGCCGTATCCTGACGAATGGTTGTCAATGCAGGTGTAACATACTCAGCTAGATCAATATCATCGTAACCCACAACTGAAAGGTCCCGCGGTACGGAAAGTCCACTATCTTTTGCCGCCATAATAGCCCCTAAAGCTAACATGTCACCCGAAGCAAAAACAGCGGTTGGCCGATCAGGTAGCTTAAGAAGCTCCAGCATCGCGTTATAACCACTTTCACGAGAATAAAAAGCTCCATTCACAACATAGGACGCCGGCACTTCAAGCCCCTGCTGCTTCATAGCGTTCTTATACCCTAACTCCCGAGTTTTACCGGGAAAAGTGTTCATCCCCCCGGAAATATGAGCAATCTTGCGATGACCCAAAGAAATTAAATACTCTATCGCAAGCTGAGCTCCAGCCGTATTATCCGAACATACCGTATGCGACTGGTTAGTCTCAAAATCCAGAATCACAGTAGGAATATCACTCTCTAGCAGCTCACGGAAATAGGGGTCCTCGTAATCAGACAAGAAAACGACAACACCATCTACACCACGGATTCGGCAATTCTCCAAATACCCGCTTTGTTTACCCCCAACATCCTTGGAAATAAACATGAGGGCATACCCCTTATCCACAGCAACCTTCTTAAAGCTCTCAATCACAGCGCTAAAAAAGGGATGGCGAATACCAAATCCCGTATTCTCTACAAACAATACACCAATGGTCCATGATTTCTTAGTAGTCAGTGTACGGGCATGGGAATTCGGCAAATATCCCATTTCTTGGGCAACCCGGAAAATTTCCTGGCGAGTCTTCTCCCGTACATCGGAATAATTATTAAACGCCTTGGATACCGTTGTAGGAGAGTAACCGGTTCTTTTGGCAATATCGTATATAGTTGTCAATCCGGTTCACTCCTTGCCCAGACTAATGAAATACCTTCTGTTCACTGCAATTTTAACGTCTTTCGGTACCGCCGTCCAGCAAAAAGTAACTTTGCACGGAAGGAAGCAGCGTAACAGCTTGGATCAAAAGCCCTAGACTCATATAGACCAGATGTATGATTACCACACTGTCGAGCATATACGTCTGTACCATAATCCAAATAATTAGACCAAAGCCGATATATAGGGACAATGCCCAGAAGCTATATAATTTCTTAAAGGGATTCAAAGTATTCACCCAATGCCATTCTGGTCTCTTGATCAACCCATATAACACGAACATAGGCAGGATACCAAATACGATGAATAGCAAAATACCCGGAATTAAAAAATCTGAAAATGGCGATCTTTCCAGCATAGATGTGGGTATGTGTATCAGATCACCACTAGGATCTATGACCATTGACCCGCCTCCTGCTAACGCTCCAACCCCCAAAAATATATGAAGAATATAAAGCAATGTTACCGTAAACGGCCTTCTTTTGGTTGGCTTCATTTCAGTTCCCCTTCCCATGTTTAAAAAGTAGAGCATTCCTTATAGCTCTTTTCGATTTTACATGTTTTTCCTGAATGTCACCAAGACAGATATCACACAAAAAGCCGTATTTAAGCTTTTTTTGAGTGCGATGTGAACGATTGTATTTTACGCTATACTAAGATTAGAACGAAATGTTAACCCTGCCGATTGAATCTAATAAATAAAATACATTGGATCCTAAAAAACAAGGAGACAGGACGGGCGCTAAGTTGCGCTGAACCTAACATATCTATGAACGATACCCATCTTTTATCCACCAAACAATGTACCTATTGCCAGCAACAGAAGCCGCTCTCTGAATTTCTTAAACGTACCGGCAAACGTTCCAAAGGTCAGTCTCGCCGTGGCGCTTGTCGGGAGTGCCGCAAACAACGACAAAACATAGATCTCACTCTTGCAGCAGGTCCCATTCCAGTACAACCTTATACCATTCAATCCCCTTCTTTGGCTGTCAAGGAACGCTCCAAACAAGGAAAGCCTTCTTCCACGGTTGCTTCTTCACCGCAATCCAACCCAAATCAGCGCATACGGGGCTTGGAACAACGAAGGAAACATTCTCATTCTCAAGGCGCGAAACTGAGTCCCGAAGATCCAACGCAATTGATTCCCTCTGCCAAAGGGAAAATTCTAATGCGTGGCCACAGTGATAAAGGACGGCGCTGGCATCAGGAAATTGACTACGAGCTTGCAGTTACTCTAGTCAGAGAACATGCCGCTATCGTAGTGAATCGCCGAACCATCCGCCGGATTTACAGCAATAAGGATTTCCGTGCTTATATATTGACCAGAGACAACTATACTTGCTACTTCTGTGGCTCCTATGGAGACACTATAGATCACTTGCTCCCCCGTGCTAAAGGTGGCCATACTACTCCGGATAATTGCGTTTGCGCTTGTACGTTATGTAATCAGACCAAAGCCGATCAGTCCGTTGAGGATTTTATGAGCAGATAAAAAAGAAAAGCGCCCCAATTTCTGTTGATTAGGGGCGCTTTTTTATAAAAATCAAAGGTAAAGTTTATTATTGTTAGTTAGCAACAATATTCTTAACTCGTCCTACCTGTCCACTGGTTAAACGCACCTTGATGCCATGCGGATGTCGAGGTGAGTTCGTGAGAATATCCTTTACCGTTCCATGTGTTAGCTTACCCGTCGGCTGATCCTGCTTAAGCACAATATCCACTTCAAGCCCAGGACGAATATCGGCTCTTACCTGTCCGTTCATGATGTAATCCCCTTTCAATGGGTTATAATGTTGTCAACTATACTACATAAGGAGGAGACGTAATGGCCTTTGGCATCAACAGAGAAGAATTAACCCGCTGGAAAAAGGCTGTCTCCGCAGGAGAGATCGCTTTCTTAACCCATTACTGGCTAGACCCGCGTTTTCCCGGCATGACTACTGTCACCAAGGTCGGCTGTAGTGACCTGACCAGACTAACATATTGGTGTGAGGAAAATGGACTGCCGGCTAAATATATTCATAATCGTTCGCCATTCCCCCACTTTGACCTTTTGGGACCCAAACAAGCAGAAATCCTTCGGAAGGAAGGATTATGGGAACAGTTGGAACGTTTCAAAATGCTCTAAAATCACTTCTTTTTACGTAAATCCTGCATGATCTTGCGGCCGGTAGGTGTCTGTGCTAATCCGCCACCTGCGGTCTCGCGGTGTTTTTCTGGCATAGCTGAGCCTACCTCAAGCATGACCTTGATTACTTCATCTGAAGGAATCACGCTACGTACGCCAGCTAGTGCCATATCGGCGGCGGCGAGCGCGGTCACTGCACCGAATCCGTTTCTAACGATACAAGGAATCTCTACAAGTCCTCCCACCGGATCACAAATCAGTCCTAAGGTGTTCTTAAGCGCCAGTCCAACAGCATGCACTGCTTGTGCAGGCGTTCCTCCACGCAGTTCGGTTAAAGCTCCTGCCGCCATCCCGATGGCCGACCCGACCTCCGCCTGACAGCCACCCTCTGCACCAGATACAAACGAATTGTTGGCAATGACATAACCGATCGCTCCTGCAGCGAACAAACCGGAAACCATATAGTCATCATCCCAGCCAAACCGTTCCTGGCAGCTGAGAAATACACCCGGAATAATTCCGCATGAACCTGCGGTAGGTGTAGCAATTATGCGGCCCATTGAGGCATTAACCTCGGACACAGCCAAGGCATAGGCCATTGCTTGACCAGCGGGTTCACCTAGGCATGGTTCATCTGCTGCGTTATAGGCTCCTACACGCTGGGCATCCATTCCCGTAAGACCGCTGCGCGAAGTGGTATCTTCATGCATCCCACGATGAACAGCCTCTTTCATCACCCCATAATATTCACGCATAGTGGCAAATTCCTGTTCACTGGAACGTCCCGATTCCGCGCTTTGCTCTTCAAGCATAAGGGCTCCAATGGTAAGACCACGTTCCTCACATAATACAGCCAGTTGACTAAGTGTTTGAAAATTCATGTTAAGCTTTCCTTCCCCTTCTCATCTTGCTTACCCTCGTTTAAATTAACCAATTTCACCGATTTCACCGCAGTGAGCGCTTTAAGCGCTTCAATAAGCTCTGGAGTAGCAGCTTCATCCAGCTCCAGTACCGTTAAGGCTGCACCGCTGCGATTCTTCCGATCCAGAGACATATGCCCTATATTAAATTGTCCGTTACGCATCACTTCTGTAACACTCGCCAGAACACCTAAATAATCCATATGATGAATCAATACCGTCGGATACATTCCCGTAAGCTTTACTCCAAAACCATCCACATCGACGATCTCAATGTTTCCACCACCGATGGATGTCCCCGTTAAAGTCAGCTCACTTCCTGTCTCTTGTCCGATAAGATGCAGTTTAACTGTGTTAGGATGAGGAAACAATCCCGTTCCTTGCTCAAAAGATACGTCCATCCCAGCTTCAGCCGCTAACTCCAGAGAGTCGGGTAACCGATGATCATCGGTAGCGTAATCCAAAAGTCCTCCGACAATAGCCCTGTCTGTGCCATGGCCCTGATAAGTAGCTGCAAAAGAACCAAAAAACGTCACTTCTGCCACACGCGGCACTTCACCCAGCACCTGCCTTGCAGCCCTTCCGATCCGTGCCGCACCGGCTGTATGCGAGCTTGAAGGCCCGACCATGGCCGGACCAATAATTGAAAACACATCTTTGAAACGCATAAAAGACCTCCTGCCTGCAAATAGGCAATTATCAAACTCATATATAGTATACTGCACTGGCAGTCGGAGTTCACCGTTACATTTGCTGTGATATATCCACTTCTAATCTAATGATATTTTACTTAGATAGTATTTTCATTTCGCATCTTATGTATCACAAGATATCCTGGGAGTATAACATAATTCCACCTCTATACTGCCAGCCTATCCCTTCCCAGAATCCTCTTCCTTGTTCATTGGTTCCAATCACCATCAGATGACATTTTGCGATACCAGCTGCATGTAAATTACCGAGACAACGCTTTACAAGCTCACGCCCGATGCCCATGCCTCGGCAGTCATTACTAACTGCAACATGATACATATAACCTCTTCGCCCATCATGTCCACACAATGCAGTTCCTACAATCCGGCCGTCTTCATTCTCGCAGATCTGGCTGAAGCCAGCATTACGCTCCAGATAACACGTAATCTCCAGTCTCGAATCCGCTTCACTAAGTCCCATTCCCTCTGTATTTTCCCATAGCTGGTAGGCAGCTTCATAATCATCCGCAATCATCTCTCGATAATTCATGTCTATCCCCTCGCTTGTATAGAATGACAAAGAGCATAAAGAGCACTCCGCGGAAGCTTTTCCAGCATCAGCAGCGCTTCATAAGGGTCACCTTCCAAGCCCAGCACTTGCGCGAAGGCAGGTTCGGTCTTCCACCCGTTTGTTTTCATTGTAATGATCTGCTGGCGAAAATCATTATCCAGCTGAGCTAGAATTTCCGCTTCAATGATCATATGTAAGTAACCATTCTGCAAAGCTGTGGGTCGCGGCTGCCCAAACAGTTCTATAGGCCAGCCACCGGCCATAAAGTTAATTTTCGTTCGTGGGACCCCATCAACCACACGCGATACACTAGTAAACTCATCCATGGCTCCGAAATATCGACTAACAATGTCCGTAAACTTTACGGAATCATGCACCTCACAAATAATATCCAGATCGCTGCCCTTCACCTGAATTCCAAGCGGCACTGTGCCAACCAGCACCGGGTTATAGTCGGCCAGCAAACTCATAATATTTAATTTTCTTAACAGGGTATAGACCTCTTTTTGCACTGGAGTTCCACGATTAAGATAATCTATGTTTCGCCAATCATTCATCTCTGACAAACGCTCCCCCGACTAGGTTATAAACACAGGCATGACCGGATAACAGCGCACGCTTTTCTAGGCGCATGCATAGAAATATACGGAAGATAGAAGGCAAGGAGGAGTGTATGTAAAAATGAACCCCACCTACCCCTATTATGGGGAACAAACGATATGTAAGGAACAGCCTATTGCTTTTCCCCCACAACACCAAGACCGTCAGCCTGGTCTAGAGAGTCTAATGAATCCTCGCCCCATCAGTGAAAATCCGGAGATCACCGGCAGCGGAAAGCTAAAAGGAAAAATTGCGCTCATCACCGGAGGCGACAGCGGAATTGGTAAAGCGGCGGCCATTGCTTTTGCAAAGGAAGGCGCAGATGTCGCTATAGCTTATTTATACGAAGCTTCAGATGCAGAGGTCACTCAGCGGCGAATTGAAGAATTAGGGCAACGTTGTTTGCGGATCGAAGTTGATTTACGCCATAAGGAAAACTGCTTCAAGGCTGTGGAGCATACCCTTCGCACTTTTGGCAAGCTGGACATCCTCGTCAACAATCATGGCGTCCAGTATCCGCAAAAAAGTATTCTGGATATCACGGAAGCACAGCTCTACCAAACGTTTCAGACGAATATATTTCCATTCTTTTACCTGACACAAGCCGCACTTCCACATTTAAAAAAAGGCGCAGCCATCATCAACACTGCTTCCATTACTGCCTATCAAGGAAATAAAGAGCTTATAGATTATTCCTCAACTAAAGGCGCGATCGTCTCCTTTACCCGCTCTTTAGCCTTATCACTCGTAGACTCTGGCATTCGTGTCAATAGCGTAGCTCCCGGACCTGTATGGACACCACTAATTCCCTCCAGCTACTCTGCAGATGAGGTTAGTGTATTTGGGACGGATACACCCTTTAAACGTGCCGCACAGCCATATGAGTTAGCAGGAGCCTATCTTTATTTAGCGGGACCGGATTCTTCGTATGTTACCGGGACATGTATTCATGTCAATGGTGGAGACATGGTCACCAGCTGATGCATTACACCACGAGAGGAATGTATATCAAATGAATAAGATAAATGATTATGATATCTCTTCTGTCCGCCTAAGCAGTGGCATGTACGCATTAACCAAATTAGCCTGCGCAGGGCTAACTTACGTCCTTATTACCTTACTTATGCTTGGATTTCCACAATCCGATGGAATTCCTGAAGGCTGGCCACTATCGATTCCTTATGCCATTTATGCTTATGGATTGCCTGCGGCGTTAGTAGCAGATGTACTGCTGCGTATTCTGCGCTCCAAATCCCCTATCCTGCCCCTTGCTGTATATGTCGTCACGGGTTTTGGTGCAGGTCTATGGCTGGCAGCGGAACAAGGTGCAGAGTATCTGCTATGGGGTCTGGGTGGAGTCCTTGGACTACTCCTTCTCAGAGTGACCCAGCTTGGTGTAGAAAGGTTTCCTCTGTTGCTGCCAGTATTCGCCCTATTTCTGCCACTGCTCTGCTTACTGCTGTCATAAGCCTTATTAGGGATACTCAAAGCGCTTCAATGATATCTCCGGCAATAATAGCCGCCGGATTATTCCGCTGACGGGCTGCTCCCTCTCCTGCTAATCCGTGCAAGTATACCCCAAAAGCTGCTGCCTGCGTAGCATGAAGTCCCTGAGCCAGCAGGCTGGAAATCATGCCCGTTAGCACATCACCAGCTCCACCAGTGCCCATGCCGGGATGGCCTGTGGTATTTACATAAGCTTGCCCTTCAGGAGTTGCTATCACGGTATGTGCTCCTTTTAACACAAGCGTAACCCCATGCTCCTTGGCATAGTCCATAGCCAGACCGATTCGGTCACGTTGGACCTCAGCCGTAGTTAGGTTAGCCAGGCGAGCCATTTCGCCTGGGTGAGGTGTCAGAATTACAGAATGACTCCGCCGCGCCCAAATCTTATAATCGGAGTCAGCCAGAATATTTAAAGCATCCGCATCGATAACCAGCGGGCAATCACTGCCTTCCCAAAGACTGCAAAGCCAATCTGTATCACCCGGGAACCGTCCAAGACCTGGTCCCACAGCGATTACATCTCGCTCTTCGCTTAACTTCAGTAGCTCAGACGCGGTCTCAGACTCCCAGTTTCCCTCTTCACTGCCACTTACATCAGCCAGCATGAGTTCAGGAACAACACCGATGACGGAAGGTAACAGCTTCTTAGGAAGCGCCCACGTCACCAGTCCGCAGCCCGTGCGCAGCGCAGCACGGGCTGCCAGTAGTCCGGCGCCGCTCATCCGTAAGGTGCCGGCAGCAAGGAGTACATGCCCATAAGTTCCCTTATGGCCTTCTGGCGACCGCCGCCGGGCCAGATCGACACCCAAATGGGCATGCAGCACTTCCGGTGTCAGCAGATGAGTCTGCACACCGCTGTTAAGAGCCAGAGCAGTCGGAATGCCGATGGCCCGTACCTTGACATGCCCCGCTGCGCCTGCACCGGGGTATTGCAGGAGGCCTCGCTTGAGAAACGCGAGGCATACCGTCACTGACGCATGAATGCAAGGCTCATGCGTCTCTCCTGTGTCCGCGTTCAGACCACTGGGGATGTCCGCGGACACAATGACCTTGCCGCTGCTGTTCGCTGAGGCAATCAGCTCCGCATAGGCGCCGCGCGGGGCTCCCGCGCCGCCGGTGCCGAGCAGCGCATCCAGGATGCCGCTGCACTCGGCAAGGTCCAGCCGATCCCTGCCGTATACTACGGCAGGCAGGCCCATGGCTGCAGCCGCATCGCGCTGCAGGGCGGCCTCGCCGGAGAGCAACTCCGGCGGCACCGCATAGACGAGCGTGACGGCGATGCCGGTCTCGCGAAGGTACCGTGCGGCGGCGAGGCCATCGCCGCCGTTGTTGCCTTTGCCGACGAGGATGAACCATCGCTCGGCGGCGGCAGAGGCAAGCGTCAGCGCATGATCTGCGCTGACCTTAAATGCCTTGCCTGGGTCACCCAGCGCGGCCTCCTTTAGCCCGGCATCGTTCCCTTTGGCTGCATTCCTGCAGCCTGCCCCGCCTCTCTCCCGGCAAAGCGCGATGATCTCCTCTGCGATAACTCTTCCCGCATTCTCCATCAGCGCAATCGCTGGAATCCCCAGCTGCTGGATCGTTTCGCTGTCCAGCTGCCTCATTTGCTCAGCAGTTACCAGATACATGATTTAGCCCCTTTCCGCTATCTACCGTTCCAAAGCTTCACACGCAATTCCAAGTACAAGTCCGAGCGCAAGTCCGGCGCAAGTCTGATATCAGTAAGCGACAGTAAATCTGGCCCGACTAAAATTCCCTTCCTCCAGCTCGTCCACCATAGCTACAGCGAAATCCTCCACACTAATCTTGCTTTCACCATTCTCATCTAGAATAAGACGGTCCAATCCGATGCGGAAATGACCTGTACGACGACCTGGATGAACTACCGCAGCAGGACTGAGATACGTATAATCCAATTCTGTATTTTTGTAAATCTCATAAGCCTGCGCATGCGCCTCTGCAACTGGTTTAAACTCTTCCGGAAAATCCGGTGTATTCATCAGCAGCTCTCCAGTTTCAGTCTTTAAGCTACCTGCACCTCCAACAACCAACAGCCGATTTAACCCTGCCGTCTGCATACCCTCCACCAACGCTTTTGCCGCCGTAATCAGATCCTGCTCGTGGCCCGCTCCTGGTCCATAAGCACTGATTACCTCTTCATGGCCACGGACCGCAGCCGCTACTGAAGCCGGATCAAGAATATCCACCGTTGTGACATGTAAACGCTCGTGTTCGAGAGTTACTGACTCTGGATTGCGTACCGCAGCTGTTACTTCGTGTTTTCTTTTTAATGCCTCCTGTACAATTGCCTTTCCAATCGTTCCTGAAGCGCCCAATATTACAACATCCATCTTGTTGTTCCTCACATTCTACGAGCAAGGCCATTATCGTGCAGCCTTCCTGCTCTATTATTTTTTTGATGCTCATCTGAATAGCTTTTCCCTTACAGCCTTTAAACATTATTTATCCGCTCAAATCCGATCGAAACCAGATCGCGCCTACTACTCCACTTCCAGACCAAAAACCCCTTAACCAATACAAGGGGCACTCTCTACTAAAAAAGCAGCATGAATTCGCCTTAGCTTAGCGACGCAAAAACATTCCCTGAGAATGTGGCATAACCGATTCAAATCCATATTGTGCATAGAGCTTCGAGGCTTCTCCATCTGCAATCAGACTTACATACGCCTTGTCCGGTACAGTAGTAAGGAACTTCCTGATTTCCTGCATGATCAGCTTTCCCAAACCTCGTCCTTGATGTGAAGGCTTGACCGCGATATCCGTGACCTGAAAAAAGCATCCCCCATCGCCAATCACCCGTCCCATCCCGATTAGGTTATTCTCCTCATACAAAGTTACCGCAAAAATAGAACGAGGCAAACCGATCGTTGCACCTTCCACACTCATTTCACTCAGCCCAGCTTCTTTTCTCAGTGCCAAATACTGTTCCACTGAAGGCTGTTCATGGCGTATATCAAGCTTACTTGTTGTTTCCATCCGCACTCCTCCGTTCAGCATTGCTGTTCCCACTATATACGACTGCATGGTTCACAGGCAAGGCTCACTGCTAGGGATGTTTTTGAAACTGAGGGATAAGCATTATATTCTTGAATTCCTTTACTGACTGTGTGGAATAGTATCTGTAACAATATTTTTAAAAGGGTGGGTGAAGCATTATGTCTCCTGTAGCCAAGCTGTTTAAATGGGGAACATGCCTTTATGAAGCTTTTCTGGCTCTGCCGTTGATTGGCGGACTCTTTATCATTGCTAATGGTTGGGTCCCTTTGGCCATTGCCTTTTTGCTTCATGCTGTAGCCGTTGTTGTGCTGCAAAGAGAACATAAACCATTCATGGGGAACGTTCTGGGCATTATCACCTCGATTTTAGCTTTTGTTCCGATCGTTGGTTGGATTATGCACGCCATTACTGCGTTCATCCTGTTGATGGAGGGCGTATCCGCCTCACGCCAAGCCCCTCGTTATTAACAAACGTACTGCGTCATCAAAATATGTAGCTGCCCTACGGGCTGATCATTTGTATATGTCGTAAAGAGACAGATCATCCTCTGCGACCTATGGACCCGGATGACGTATTGCTGTGTTCTTACTGGTGGGCGGTCTGCTTCAACACTCATCATTCCTGCGACTTACGGACCCAGATGACGTATTGTATGTTCTTACTAATGAGCGGTCTGCTTCAACACTCATCATTCCCAGCGACTTACGGACCCAGATGACATATTGCTGTGTTCTTACTCATGAGCGGTCTGCTTCAACACTCATCATTTCCGGCGACCTACGAACCCGGATGACATCTTGCTGTGTTCTTACTGTTAGGCGGTCTGCTTCAACACTCATCATTCCTGCGACCTAGGGACCCAGATGACGTTATTTGCACCTTTTCAGCTTTTTAAGCGTGGTTTCGGACTCCAGGGACGTTATTGCTTAGAATCAGGTCCATATGTGGTGTTTTTTATGCCAATAGCGGCTATGCGGTCCGTTAGCGGGGCAAATGTGGCATAATACTGTGTTTAGCGTCAACTGAGTCCGATAGGGTGCGTCATATGGTGCGTCATACGTGCCAAATATCAAGCATACGAAGAAAAAGGAGTTGCCCCAACAGCCATTTCGTGGCTTATGTGACAACTCCATAATCTTTTATCCAAAAAGATGATATATACCTTTATGATTGCCCAGAGATTGAATCAACGTCCCGCCGATTGAGAATCGGCCCGCCGGCTGCCGCTTTCACCAATATAACGTCCATTTGCGTTGCCACTGCTATTCTCAAACCGTTTGCGTTCCGTACGCTCCATCTGAACAATCTGACCTTCATGAACCACAATATGCAATGAGCCAAATTCCATATCATCCAGAAGTCCTGCAATCCGCGTAAGCCATAAATCGTCCACTTTCAGCGGTTTAGCCATTCTCTAGCCTCCCTTTCTCACCAAAGGATTATATCCGCCTAAATTCCTTTTTTCTTCAATTCCGTTATTACCAACCAGTATACTATGAATTAACTTAGCATGGAACTAAAAGTCATGTCAATGGGCATTTTTTCGCGACAACCAGCTTTTAATAATCATCGTTACCAAAGCCAATAACAGGAGCAAAGAAGCTACTGCAAAAGATGCTGAAAATTGATATTCGTTGTACAAAATCTCAACATGCAGCGGCAGCGTATTCGTCTCCCCACGGATGTGCCCGGACACCACAGAAACCGCACCAAACTCACCCATGGCCCGCGCATTACACAAAATAATGCCGTATAGTAACCCCCATTTAATATTAGGCAGCGTGACTCTGAAAAAGATTTGCCACCCATGTGCGCCGAGTGTAATTGCCGCTTCTTCCTCCTGTGTACCCTGATCCTCCATCAGCGGGATTAACTCACGCGCTACAAAAGGAAACGTCACAAACAACGTGGCTAGCACGATACCCGGAAGCGCAAATACGATCTTAATATCATGGGCGCTCAGCCAAGGGCCAAACCATCCGTTTGCTCCGAAGACGAGTACAAAGATTAGGCCGCCGATGACTGGCGAGACTGCAAAAGGGAGATCAATCAGGGTGATCAGAAACCCTTTGCCGCGGAAACGGAACTTGGTTACAGCCCACGCCGCTGTTACACCAAAAAAGGTATTCAGAGGCACAGTTATCGCCGCAACAAGCAGCGTCAATCGCAGCGCTGAGCGGGCATCCGGATCAGTCAGGGCAGCAATATATACGTCCCAGCCCTTCTTAAGTGCCTCGGTTAACACAACAACTAATGGCAGAGCAATCAGCCAAAAAAGGACTAGCCCAGCCGCTCCGATCAACACCCATTTTACAATTGGGGTTTCCGTTGTCGCGGACGAGGACGCATTCTTTTGTAGCCGGGGGGTATGGAGAGGGACGGTACCGGCCAAAATTATTCCTCCTTTAAAGGGTTTTACGAAGACAAGATAGCTTGGAATATTCAATATCAACGGCAGATATCGAGTGTCTCCGAGTAAGTTTGAACATGTTCGGACGTCTGCTGTCACGGCGATTACCCTCAACGAGAAGTCTTACGAACCCAGCGCTGAAGTGTATTAATAACAAGTAACATTAAGAAAGAGATGAGGAGCAATAGCAGGGCAACGGCGGTAGCTCCGGCATAATCATATTGCTCCAGTTTAGACATAATAAGCAGCGGAGCAATCTCCGTCCTCATCGGCATGTTACCGGAGATGAACACGACGGAGCCGAATTCACCGATGCCCCGAGCAAAAGCTAGAGCAAAACCTGTTAGCAGTGGCGGAAACAGCTCAGGCAGAACTACTGAACGAAAGGTTCTCCAGCGGCCTGCGCCAAGGGTTGCCGAAGCCTCCTCCATATCTCTGTCCAAATCCTCCAGCACCGGCTGCACCGTCCGGACAACGAACGGTATGCCGATGAACATCAAAGCCAAGGTAATCCCGAGCGGAGTGAATGCCACCTTTAATCCCAGCGGCTCAAGCCAAGACCCAATCCAGCCATTGCCTGCATAGAGCGCCGTCAAGGAGACACCAGCTACAGCTGTCGGCAAGGCAAACGGGAGATCGATCAGCGCATCAAATATTCTTTTGCCCGGAAATTCATAACGTACCAGTACCCACGCCAGCAAAAGACCTAGAATTGCATCTACAAAAGCAGCCGCAGCAGCTGTCGACAGGCTCACACGATACGAAGCTAATACCCGCGGGTCCGTAGCTACATCCCAGAATTTCGCCCAGCTCAGACCTGTAGAATTGAACAGCAGCGCCGAAAGTGGCAGTAGAACCACTAGACTCAGATATAATACACTGTAGCCCATCGTCAGCCCGAAGCCGGGTAGTATTTTTCGCCGCGTTGCTGCTGGTGCAGCCGTAGTGGTGACATTCATCCCCTATTCATCCTTTCTCGCCTTCGGCCTTTTAGCCGATCAGCCCCTACCGGGACAAATCTCAATAATCATATCCTGCATTTCATTCATCTGTTATTTGGCACCCGGCACATAAATCTTGTCAAAGATCCCGCCATCATTAAAATGTTTCTCTTGCGTTTCTTTCCAGGTTCCGAATTTGTCAGCCAATGTGAACAGCTTGATTTCCGGGAACTTATCTTTGTATTCTTCTTTCACGCTATCTAATGTAGGACGGTAGTAATTCTCAGCCGCAATTTTTTGTCCCTCTTCACTATAGAGATACTTCAAGTACGCCTCAGATACCTCACGCGTGTCTCTTTTGTCCACAACCTTATCTACTATAGCTACTGGCGGTTCAGCCAGAATACTCTCCGAAGGATTCACGATATCAAATTTGTCCGGTCCCAGCTCTTCCACGGATAAATAGGCTTCATTCTCCCATGCGATCAGCACATCACCAATTCCACGCTCCACAAACGTTGTCGTAGATCCACGCGCACCGGTATCCAGCACTGGCACATGCTTGAACAGTTCTTTTACAAATTCCTCAGCCTTAGCCTCATCGTTATTGTTCTGGTCTAGTGCGTAACCCCAAGCCGCCAAGTAGTTCCAGCGTGCACCACCTGATGTTTTCGGGTTTGGTGTAATAACCTCTACGCCCTCTTTGAGCAGATCTGGCCAATCCTTGATTCCTTTCGGATTCCCTTTGCGTACAAGGAACACGATAGTCGAGGTGTAAGGCGAGCTGTTATGATCGAATTTACTTTGCCAGCCCTCGTTGATCAGTCCCTTTTCCTGCAAGGCATCAATATCATAACCAAGTGCTAATGTCACAACATCCGCTTCCAGGCCATCAAGCACAGCACGGCTTTGTTTCCCCGATCCACCGTGGGATTGTTTAATGGTGACCTTCTGTCCTGTTTCTTTCTCCCAATAGGCAGCAAAAGCTTTATTATAATTCTCGTACAATTCGCGAGTAGGGTCATAAGATACGTTCAGTAGTTCTACTGGATCTTTAGATGGAGTTTTGGTGGCTTCAGCCGCATTTGTGGCCTCCGCTGAATTGGTTGTTGCTGGTGCGTCTGTTGCCGGACTAGCACTATTGCCGTTATTGTTATTGCTGCCGCAAGCAGCAGTAAGCCCTGCCGTCAGCAACAAGCTAAACCCTACAAGAAGCCCTTTATTCATCTTTTTCTTCATCTTTTCCACTCCCCCATGTTTTTTCGTACCAGACAAACCCTTGGGTAACACAAAAAGAACGGAGGAAAGCCTACGTATGGCAGGTCAAACCGGTCCTAAGACCGTGTCTGCGAGCCTAATGCAGGCGTTCCTCCGTTCGTACGGTAAGAACTTTCTTCAATTATTCCTATCTACTTAGTTGGTTTATATGGATATAATACTGAAACCCTTTAACTGTGTCAAACCTTTTTTTCCAGCCTATGTCAAAGAAAACTCACACACACCACACCATACAAGCTATGGGGTCGGTTCCTGTAAGATCCACTTGTTATTGATGCTATAAAGTAATATTATTGCTACAGCTTATGGGTTAAGAGAAATTACCGCTTTATGTCAGGGGAGAGAGTCATGGGTATGGATTTAGAGTACGTCCCTGCGCCGTTGAAACCGCGGCTCCACAGACGTATGGCTCAAGAAATTGGACGAAGAATTAGGGGAACCTACCGTTACGATACAGCAGTTTGGAGAACAGCTATAGCCGGTCTGTGGATAGTATGCTTTTTAGCCTTTAGTACTGCCGTGTTAGGCATTCCTACTGGATTAGGTAAACCTACCGATATCGCTCTTGCTGCAGGTGCAGGCACTGTCCTGCTGGCGATTTCCGGCAATATCTTGGCTGTTCTGCTAGCGTTGACCGGACTGCGTATCCCAAGATTATTCGCAGGCTGTGTATTGAGTGATTTTGGAGCTATTCTACTAATCTTATATTATGCAGATTTTGAAATTGAGGCTGCGGTTGTCATTGCGGTCGTGCTTGCACTGCTAGGAGCACTAGGCGGATTAGCCATTGGCCTGCTCCGCAGCAAAAGAATAACATTAGGACTTCTGCTAACAGTGGCAGTGACTTTTTCCCCACTTGCGCTGGCAAGCGGAGTGCAAGAACTGCCTATTTCAGAGTCGGTCGACATCAACGATACGGAAGTTGTTCCACTTACAGCCTCCGATCCTGGAAAACCAGGTAATCTAGCTTATCAGACCTTCACCTATGCCAGTGGTACCGATCTACATCGTGCCGAATACGGTAAGGATACAAGCTTGATATCCTCTACGGCCGATGCTTCTGCTTATATTAAGGATTGGTCAAAGCTGCGCACTTTATTCTGGGGTTTCGATTATAAGGCACTTCCCTTGAATGGTCGCGTATGGATGCCAGAAGGCGAAGGTCCATATCCAGTAGTACTGATGGTGCACGGCAATCATATGATGGAGGATTACTCTGATGGCGGGTACGCTTATCTCGGCGAACTATTGGCAAGCCGGGGATTTATCGCGATCTCGCTCGATGAGAATTTCCTGAATTATTCTGCTTGGTCCGGTATTCCGGACAATGATTTTAAAGTACGGACTTGGACCCTACTGAAACATTTAGAGCAGCTAGCAGACTTTTCAGATGATCCGGGCAGTCCTTTTTATCAGAAAATAGATTTCACAAAAACCGCCCTGCTCGGCCATAGCCGCGGAGGACAAGCCGTAGCTATGGCCGCGGATGCCACTCGTTGGTTCAAGGATGATCCGGTGATGGCGGCAGTTAATCGCTTTAATATAACCTCTGTAATCGCGCTTGCACCAACGGACAAAACGATAGATGACCAGCAAGCCCGTCTCAAAGACATCAATTATTTGACCCTCCAGGGAGCCCGCGATGGAGATGTACATGATTTCTATGGTGATCGGCAGTATATACGTACCTCCTATTCCCAAGGATCGTCTGCTTTCAAAAGCTCGCTGTATATTGCGGACGCCAATCACAGTCAATTCAACAGCGATTGGGGCGGGTATGATCAGACCTTGCCAGCTGGACTCTTTTTAAATCGGGCACAAATCATGGATGCAGACAAACAACGGCAAATCGCTAAGGTCTATGTATCAGCTTTCTTGGAGACCACCTTGCATGAAAAAGAGGAATACCAAAGCTTGTTCCGGGATTATCGCAGCGGGCTGAAGTGGTTACCAGATACCGCCTACTACAATCGATTCCAAAGCGGGGGATATCGTCCTGTAGCCACATTCGACGATGACCGTAACAAAAACACAGTAGAACTAGGAACAGCAGAAGCATCGGGTGTTTCTTGGTCAGAAGAGCTAGCTAAAGACCGGGAGTCGAAAAGCAAAGCCACCTATGGTGTTGTCCTTGAACGCACAGCCAGCAAAAACGAAGAAGCTTATTACAACATTAAGCTTAACGACAGTGTCCGTACTGAAACTGCTCTTTTAGGGGCAGATGGCCTTACGTTCTCTATGGCAAATCTGAATGGTGACATTAGTGAAGAAATGGATGTTCCACTACCTCCAAAGGTTGAGGTGGAGTTAACTGACCATAATGATACCTCAGCCCGCTTGACGTTGGATGAAGTAATGGACATACTGCCGCTTCCACAAACTCAGTTCACGTTATTCCCATGGCTTGAAGAGCGGATAAACGATGGCAAATACGGTGACCTTTCCGAAGCTGTATTTCAAACCTACGAGATGCCGTTCGAACAATTTCAAGAGGAAGAACCAGAGCTGGATCCTGATAACCTGACAGAAATCACCTTCTATCTTGATGAAGAAGGCGACCGGATCATGCTGGATGACATCGGTTTTTACGATTTAGGTATCCGAAATACATTTTAAAAATCACTTGCTATTATCCTTAGGACTTCATTTGCAAAATAGGGCTATTCCCAACCTCCACTCACGAAAAAATGAATGGATACGGGAATAGCCCTTATTTTTACGACATACAATAACCTAGTCTCAGCCTACAACGCTTGCACACAAACAGGTGACTTCATTTCCAATTCATTTCCTGTAGGGATTAATCTGCCACTCTCACTATCGATAGAGAACGAGGTAATATTATCACTATTCTGATTAGCAGCAAGCAGCTTATCCCCAATAATTGCAAAGTTACGCGGAGTACGCCCGCCGGTACCCTGCCAATCCACTGCTTCAAGCAGACCCGTTAATTCATCGATATGGAACAGGGCGATACTGTCTTGTCCCCGATTGGAGACATACAGGAATCTGCCACAAGGGGAGACATGAATATCGGAAGCTGTATCGTCACTACCGGCAGTATAATTTTCAGGAAGCGTGCTAAGATGCTGTAAAACATTTAGATTTGCATCCTGTTCATCATTAGCAAATGCCGTTACTGTACAATTCAGTTCATTCGCCAGGTAGATCCATTGTCCAGAGGGATGCACCGCCAGATGACGTGGACCTGAACCAGGTGGCAGATTAAGCTCACGATGTTTTACCAGTTTGCCCTCTTCAGGGCGATAGATCACAATTTGATCCAGTCCCAAATCGCACACCAGCACATGTCTACCACTTGCGTCCGGAATGACAGAGTGCGGATGCGGAGCCTCCTGACGGTCTTCACGAATGCCTGAACCCACATGTTTTACTTGGTCGGACATCTCTTGAAGCGAACCATCTTCATTTACAGGAAAAGCATTAACATTGCCTCCTGAGTAATTGGAGACGAATATGTAATCTTCCTTAGGACTAATGGAGACATAACAAGGAGCGCCACCTTCCGTAGGACGACTTCCAAGTGATTTCAACGCTTTAGTTGCGGGATCAATTGCATATGCGTAAACCTCACCTTGATCCTTCTCACTAACTGCATACAACACGCTGCCTGCTTTATTCACAGCTAAAAACGATGGATTCTCAATTCCCTCGGTACCCTCAAGAATTCTCATTTCCCCCGACAAAAGACTAAGCGCACATAACTGAATCGCCTTCTCGTTCTCAGAGTTATACGTTCCTGCATAAAACAATGCCTCATTAGCCCGTTCCATAATAGTGGCTCCTTTATCTTTTATGTATTGTATTACTTCTTACTTACCCTTTACTAATAGGGGTTTACTCATAATTTTATAATATTTTTTCACTATAGCATGTTTATAGTTGTAATACATTATCGAAACTGCATTTAGAGCCTACTTCCTAACCATTCCGGAAGAAGTAAGTTTTTCCATGTGGTTTAAAGATGGTCACAAAGGTTAATAGTAGACATCGCAAACAACAAAACGAAGGAGTTGAAGTAACATGAGTTTTCTATGGATGTTAATCGTTGGTGGGGTTATTGGTTGGTTGGCTGGTCTGATTATGGGCAGAGATATTCCTGGTGGTGTTATCGGTAATATCATCGCTGGTATTATCGGTTCATGGCTGGGTGGCGTGCTTCTGGGAAGCTGGGGACCTAAAGTAAGTGATTTCTACTTCTTCCCTTCTTTGATCGGTGCCGTTGTGCTGATCTTTATCGTGAGCCTTATTCTTCGCTCGACAAGTGGACGCAGCCGTTCGTAAGTCTGGGCTGAGATAATAATATTCACATCAATAAATCCTCGTCAGAGTATGCTCTGGCGGGGATTTTTGTATGTATCGTTCCTTTAAGAAAAAATTCCTCTGCTGGAATTGTTGCGGGGATGGAGCCAATACACTTCAATGTTTTGCCATCGTTTTTCTGTTATAATGAAGATACAAGTGACTGAAATCATAGAGAGGTCGTGTATCATGGGTAACATAAACCCCTCGCTTCTACATATTGGCTCCACATTAGGGGCTTTGTTCATGGCGCTGATGGTTATTTTCATTCGTCTAAAAGCAAGCGCACGTCCGGTTACCATTCGAAAAATATGGATTCCACCTCTCGGTATGTCGACGGGTTTTGCCATGTTTGTGGCACCTGCGGTCAGATTCCCATTATGGTGGGCGGCAGTCGCCTTTTTGATTGGCTGGTTCATCTTCGCGTATCCTCTTATACGCAGCACCCACTTTGAACAACGTGATGGACAAATTTACGCTCAACGCTCCAAGAGCTTTGCGTTTATCCTGCTCGGACTTCTTCTAGTCCGCACTTTACTCCATGAATTTATTAACCGTTATGTGTCTATTCCACAGTCCGGTGGTTTGTTCTTTATTTTAGCCTTCGGCATGATTGTTCATTGGAGATTTTTTATGTTCAAGCGTTATAAGGCTATGACCTCCTCGGTGAGTCTGCTGCCGCAGCCATGATTATCAATAATAATCCTAAGAAGCCATCTCAGGGTTCTTACCCGATATCCTTGAGATGACTTCTTACCTCTTGTAACTCAAGCTTATGTTCTCCTCTGCTTTTTTCTACTTTTCACCCTTTTCTGACATCAATTAGCCATCCTCTTATTACATCCTCTTTAAGCACTTTACATACACTATAGGGATAGATCTCCTGAAATAACTAACTCATCATGTCACCTATTCAGCATTAAACAGAAAAAATATAATCTTTGCAAGTCCGATGTCAGGTAACTTGCGAAGGGATACGTTAAACTATAAGCATACCTAACGATAAGCTTCCAAAAGACCTTAATGCTGAAATAAATATCATTTGGAAGCCTATACTGCGTATAACTTTTAGAGAGTGAGGACAAGGCAATTGAAAAGTAAATCGAGAAAAGTAGCCATCGTCGGGGCCGGAATGGTGGGTTCAAGCTGTGCTTACTCCATGGTTAATCAGGCCATTTGCGACGAAATTATGATGATCGACCGCACCTATGATCGGGCTATGGCACAAGCACTTGATCTCTCGCACTGTATGGATTTCACAAGCACACGCACAAAGGTGTATGCCGGAACCTATAGCGATTGTGCAAAAATGGATGTCGTTATCTTAACCGCTGGCGCTAATCCAACAGCCGGGCAGACCCGACTTGACGTATTGGAAGCCTCTGCGGTTATTACTCGAGAAATCATTACCAACATCATGGCTGGGGGATTTGATGGAATTTTCGTAGTCGCCGCTAATCCGGTCGATATTGTCACTTATATGGTCTGGAAAATATCAGGTCTGCCTCGCCACAGAATTATTGGTACCGGGACCTCCATTGACTCGTCGCGCCTAAAAACCCTGCTCTCCGATGTGTTCTCCATTGACCCGCGTAGTGTTAATGGCTACGCCTTAGGTGAACATGGTGAATCCCAATTTGTAGCTTGGTCCCATGTAACAATTGGCGGCAAGCCTATTCTGCAAATTTTAGATCAGCATCGCGAGCGGTTCCCGCATTTGGATCTGGAGGATATCTCCCGCAAGACAAAAGATGCCGGCTGGGAAATTTTCACCCGTAAAGGCTCCACACATTTCGGGATTGGCAGCGCACTTGCCTACATTACCCGTTCGATCCTGAATGATGAGCACAAAATTATCGCCGTATCCGCCATTCTGGATGGAGAGTACGGACATAGCGGTGTATGCACGGGCGTGCCCGCCATCATAGGCAACACTGGGATTCAAGAGCTGCTGGAGCTTAATTTAAATACAGAGGAAACCCAGAAATTGAACCACTCCTGCAACATTGTACGTGCAGGCATCGAGAGCCTACAGCTGGAAGACAGCGTTTAATTCATAAAAAAATCGCTACTTTGGGAATGGGTGAGATCACCCGCCAGCTCCCAGAGAGCGATTTTTTGTATTATTAGGAGATGAATCTCAGTTTATCTCCTACTTTTTAAACTTTTCGATTTCTTCTTTCAGCACAGACATCACTTCATTAAGTGATTCCGCGGAGGACACGACATCCTTCATAATCTCTGTCTGCTCCCCTGAAGCTAAGGAGACCGCCTGAGCATTCTCAGCAGATTCTTTAGCTATTCCGAGCATATCGGATATAGAAGCCGTTATTTCTTCCGTGCCGGCTGACATCTCTTCATTAATTGCTGACACATCCTGTATTTGCGACGATACTTCACGGATCGAAGAACGGATATGATCAAAGGAAACACCGACGTTTTGCATTTTCCCCATTCCATCGCCAATTTCCTCAATACTCTTCTTCATGGAATCCGCTGCACTTGTTGTTGAAGACTGAATGCCGCCGATTAGCTCCACTATACTAATGATGGAACTGTTCGTCCGCTCTGCTAACTTTTTCACCTCATTCGCAACTACACCGAAGCCACGACCATGTTCTCCAGCTCTGGCAGCCTCAATAGAAGCATTCAAAGATAATAAGCTTGTCTGATTGGATATCTCAGAAATTACATCCACAATTTGTCCGATTTGTTCCGATTGCTCACTTAATTTCCCAATCATCTCGGCAGTCTGATTAGCTGTGGAACTGATAACAGCCATCTGTTGCAGTGTAGATTGAATTTCCAAATAGCCACTCTCTACTTCTGAGTTGACTGTCTCAGCCTGATCTGATACCGCTGCAGAGGACTCAGCAATACGTTGTAAACCTACAGCCATCTCTTCCGTTGCTCTTGCGGATTGCTCGGAGCCTCTAAATTGCTCTTCCATTCCTTGAGCTACTTCTTGGATAACTGTAGCAACCTCTGCTGAAGTATAGGACGAACGTTGAGCCGATTTCAGCATTCCTTCTGAGGAATAAGCAACCTCCACTACTGTTGTATCAATCTTGTTGACAATACCGGAGAGTGTCTCAATCATATCATTGATATTTTGACTCATCTCGCCGATCTCATCTCCGGACTGCACTTTAACCCTCTCATTCAGATGGCCCTCTGCCACCTTTTTCATAGTCGAGGAAATAGCTTTAATGGGTCTAACGATAAGACGAGTAAGGTACAGTGAAACAAAAATTATGACAAGTATAACTGCCAGTAAGATGAACATTGCTGTTCTTTGTGCAGAGGTCACTTTGGCAAAAACCTCTTTCTCCGGCACTGTTACAAGAAGCTTCAGATCAGTATCTGGAATTGTCTTAAAGTATGTAATGACTTTCTTACCATCTTCGCCCTTATAAGTTTCGGACCCCTCTTTGTTGCTCAAAATCTTGTCAACGACCTTCTGAAGAGCCGGCTCTTTAGCGTAATCGGTAATTTTTTTGCCCATACGACTGACGTCTGGATAAGTATAATACATGCCATCATTTGAGATTACGTATCCAAATCCGGTATCCGCCATAGTAATTTCATTACTCATTTGGGCAAGAACTTCAGGAGTAATCGAGAAGACAATACCTCCCATAAATTGCTTATCCTTATCCATGACAGGAACTACGATTGGAATGATATATTTATCAAGCTGCTCCAGATAGGACATTTCCCCCAACACAGGCGCATGTGTTTCTTTCGCTTTCAAGAAATAGCTCGCATCTGCTACATTCGCGGTCATGTTCATCATATTGGTTAACTGGCCGTCTTTACTAATGACACTGTAACCTTCTGTCTCACTGTCACTTTCCTCCAGCACTTCTATCACAGGGAAGATACTTGCCGGATTTGTAAAATCGAACTCAGGATGCTGGGACACCAGATCCTTTACGGACGAGGTTTTGTTGGATAGCCACTCATCCATCCGGAATGTGTTCGTATTAATGGTGTCCTGCGCCATTTGCTCACTGTCTGTGCGTGTGACATTGCCGAAATAATCAAGTAAAAATATGGTCGCTACCATGAGCGGCACGATTGCAATAGCTAATATAACAGATGACCACTTAAGTTGAATTGACGTCGCTTTTCTCTTCGTTACATTTTTTCTCATTTTTTTCATCTTGTTTCCTTTCATTTCATTTTCATTCACGATGAAATAGCCTCCTCACTCCATTTGTTATAATATCTCCTGATGTGGATATATCTTCTATATCGGCAAAAATAGACAAATTCTTTGCTGGAGAATAAAAAAAATAAGCCCTAAGACCCCTAAAACCGGAATCCTAAAGCTTACTTTTGTTGAGTTCATTTATTTAATACACCAAAGATTCTTAACCCTCGTCTTGCACTTTTAAAGCTCGAATACTGTTCAGTACGGCAAGTACGGTTACCCCTACATCTGAGAATACAGCCTCCCACATCGTGGCAATCCCAAATGCACCGAGCAGAAGGAATATAGCTTTTACACCTAAAGCAAAAATAATATTTTGCCATACGATGGCTCGAGTACGCTTGGCAATTCCGATAGCTACAGCAATCTTCGAAGGCTCATCGGTCATAATTACAATATCTGCTGCTTCAATGGCAGCGTCGGAACCAAGTCCTCCCATAGCGATGCCGACATCGGCTCTAGCCAGTACAGGAGTATCATTAATTCCGTCTCCGACAAAAATAATCTTCTCGCGTGGAGACTTATCACGATCCAGCTTCTCGATGGCCTCTACCTTATGCTGTGGTAAAAGCTCTGCGTGTACCTCATCTACCCCTAACTGCTTCCCTACATCTTCAGCTACGGCGGAAGCATCACCTGTCAGCATCACCGTCTTGCGTATTCCCAGCTTTTTGAGGCGCTGAATGGCCTGCAGTGAGTCCTCCTTCACTTCATCAGCGATCACCAGATAACCTTCATATTGATGATCTACCGCTATGTGAACAACTGTACCGCTCTGCTCTGGGACCTCATAAGCAATTCCCTCACGCTCCATCAGACGTGCGTTACCTGCAAATACGGTCTTGCCTTCGATAGTTACTTCGATACCATGACCAGAGATTTCATTGTAATTCGAGATAGCTTCCTTAGAAATCTGTTCACCATAAGCCGTCCGAATCGACTCAGCGATCGGGTGATTGGAATGGCTCTCCGCATAAGCGGCTGTCCGCAGTAATTCATCCTTAGATTTGCCACCCGACGGATAAATTCCTGTCACCTTAAACTGTCCCTTGGTCAACGTTCCCGTTTTATCAAAGACAACTACCTTCACATCATTTAGGGCTTCCAGGTAGTTACTTCCCTTAATCAGAATACCGCTGCGTGAAGCTGCACCAATCCCTCCGAAGAATCCCAGTGGAATCGAGACCACAAGCGCACAAGGACAAGAGATTACGAGGAATACAAGTGCACGGTAAATCCAATCCGAAAAAGTTGCACCACTGATCAGCAGTGGAGGAACGACGGCCAGCAGGACTGCTGTGATCACTACTACAGGCGTGTAGGCACGTGCAAATTTAGTAATAAAGTTCTCCGTTTTAGCTTTGTTGCTTGATGCATTCTGCACTAGCTCCAATATTTTGGATACGGCCGATTCTCCAAAGGTCTGAGTAACTTGCACAGTAATTACGCCGTTCCGGTTAATAAAACCACTTAACACCGCACTTCCTGGACCAGCTGATCGTGGTACCGACTCTCCAGTAAGTGCAGATGTGTCCATCATGGCGTTACCTTCAAGTATTGTTCCGTCAAGGGGTACCTTCTCACCGGGTTTAACAACAATCAAATCTCCGATGGCTACTTCCTCTGGTGAGACCTTCTTCAGATCATTTCCAAGCTTGAGATAGGCAAACTCGGGGCGAATATCCATAAGTGCCGTAATAGATCGGCGTGAACGATTCACAGCCAGACCTTGGAACAGTTCTCCAATCTGGTAAAACAGCATTACAGCCACGCCCTCTGGATACTCACCAATCGCAAATGCACCGATAGTTGCCAGAGCCATCAGGAAATTCTCATCAAACACCTGGCCACGGATGATGTTCTTAACCGCCTGCCAGACAACTTCACCACCCACGATAAGATAGGCTGCCAAAAAGATCAGCAATTCAACTACTCCATTCACGGGCAGGAACATCCCAGCTAGAGCAAGAATTCCACCAGCGCCTAACCGCAGCAATATTTTGCGTGTATCACCTTCCCCATGCTCGTGCGTATGACCATGACCTTCAGCATCCTCATGACCATGATGATGTCCAGCAGCTTGATGGCCGTACTCATGACCATGCTCGTGATCATGCGTATGTTCATGAGCGCCACTATTGCGCGCCTTGTGATTGCCCCCAACCTTCTCTTTCACATTTACGTGGGGCTCAAGTGCCTTCACCGTTTTCTTCGCTTCTACAATCGCTGACTCCTCATACCCTGCGGCAGTTTCCAACGTCATTGTTTTTGTTACAAAATTAACGGAACAAGACGATACACCTTCAATCTTCTTCACCTTATCTTCAATTTTCATCGCGCAATTGGCGCAATCCAAGCCTTCTAATTCCCACTGACGTTTTAATTTTCCTTGCATTGTATCCATACGGCACATCTCCTCAAATAAAAACCATATATGAGCACTTGTTCATATGTTATCTTAGCCCTATTATATTCCCTTTATATTTCAAGGTCAATACGCGATATACACCATTTTTCTACATTATCTTAAAAATTAAATCAATTGACCTTTACGTGAAAATATGTAAAATCATGTATGACCCAAAGTAAGTTTCTTACATACGAATGACCCCATTATCAATGAAGCTCGATGGGCAAATGATTTACACAGAAGGGATGAATTTAGAACATGTCAAAGCTAGCCAAAACGTCTTCTTTTTCACAGAAACACCCTATTTGGAGCGTAGTTATTATCGAAGTGTTATTACTTGTAGCCGTAACTGCCGCCGGGGCTTACGCAACAATTAAGGAACTTGCGTACACCGCCCCTGTACTTATCTCCTTCATCCCAATCGCGCTTGTACTCATCATCTACTTTACAGTTAAGCGCAAATGGAGCACGCTTGGCTTCCGACCTCTAAACACCATATCCTCGGGCAACTGGATCTATTATGCCCCGCTAGTAGTGGTCCTGATTACCATATCCTTTAAGGGATTTCGTGAGATCAGTGCATCTGAGGTACTGTTCTTTATCTTCTTCACCCTGCTGGTCGCTTTTGTGGAGGAAAGTATCTATCGCGGTTTGATTTTAAAGACCTTGCTTCCTAAAGGGGCTAAAACAGCAGTGATCACTTCAAGTATTCTTTTCTCTATTACCCACTTACTTAATGCATTATCCAGCACAGATATCACACAAATTCTTCTACAACTCGTATATGCGCTTCTGATCGGTTTTGCGCTAGCCTTGTTGATGCTAAAAAATAATAATATTCTTCCGCTGATATCCTTTCACTTTATACATAATTTAATTCAGTTTGTGGGCAACGATAATACGAGTGAATACATGGGAATCGATCTATTTATCCTGCTAGTGCTTGCTGTGCAATGTGTCTGGCTAGTGTTGTCCTTTAGAAAACCAAACCTAACGAAGAACCTAAATCAAGCCAGCTAATAAGCTAAATCCTTACTTCAAAATACAAGGCTTCAGTGGATTTAAACGCATTGGTTAACCCCGACGCAGCCTGGTTTAATTGGGATGCTACTTAGTTTAGTTGAGATGTTACTTAGTTAAGCTGAGATGCCACTTAGCTTCATTAGAGCAATATTTGTCGCAAACCGCACAGCTAACGGACCCAATTGACACTAAAAGCAGTATTATCCCCGGTTTAGCATATTATCGGACCCCATAGGCGCTATTGGCATGAAAAAGAGCAAAATAAGACCTCTTTCTAAAGAATAACTGCACTGAGGTCCGCAACTCTGCTCAAAAAGCGATTATTGTGCAAATAACGTCAGCTGGGTCCGTAAGCCGTAGTGGATGGTTGGGACTCGTCGGCATAATAAAAAGAGGGACTCCCAAAAGCCATTCAATGGCTGCTGGAGTCCCTCTTTTTTTGCAACTAGCTATTCGTGTCGGACATGCTCGTGGGTCTGCAAAAAGATCTGCTCCACATGCGCATCGTTCAGCGAATAGAATACCGTTTTCCCCTCTTTACGCCGCTTCACGATCCGTAGATTCCGTAAATAACGGAGCTGATGGGATATCGCAGATTGGCCCATATCAAGGATCACGGACAAATCATGTACACATAATTCTTGCTGTGACAAAGCGTAAATGAGCCGCACTCGTGTTGGATCACCCAACGCTTTGAACATTTCTGCCATTTTATCAGTAATCCCACGGTCTGGCAGGATCAATGCAATGGATTCCGGTTCAAGCTCTGAACCCTTGCATGTATTGTCGCAGTCCTCTAATGCCGTTGGCTCCATGCTCTCGCCCTCCTCCATCTTAGCTAATTATATTCTTTAATTATAAGAAAAACAGCACGGGATGTCCATTGAGGAGGAGTTTATAGCCTCTGATTGTGAATTAGACTGCTTTACGATAAAAGGAGATTAGTCCTGCGGCAAAAAAGACAATCAAGCTTCCTCCCACTATCATCATCAGTGTCTCTAAAGGCAGATTAAAGGCACCAAATCCGTCATCACCATAATGACTCATGGCCAACAACGGCTGTACCCAAGGATAATAGGGGCCGTAGGTTGAAGAATTAGCGATCAGTATATTGGGAATGGTCAGACTCACATTCAGCGCCAGCGGTGCGCCAAAACTGCTCCAGCTTTGCGAGATCGCCAGCTGCAATGCGGCGAGAGGTAGACAGGCTACAAAGCCGCCAAATACTGATTTTAGCAGTTGCGCCCAAGGGATTGGATCTGGAGCCCCTTGGAACAAGCCCATTCCCAGCACCATAACGAGGAACGTTATTTGCACAGCTGCCAGCAATCCGATGATCATCACATATTTTGAGAGATACACCGACAACCGGGTTACAGGCAGAGACAACAATAGCTTCCAACCACCGTCATGATGCTCATAACGACAGATCAGGGCCGCAAAAATGCCTGAAAGCACAGGCAGAAACAGCAAAGCATGCATCATTGACATCACACTTAACAGCAGCTCCCAAGACATCTTCTCACCTTGATTATCCGATAACAATCCGGGAACCAGTGATAAAACCGGACTTCCTATGACTAAAAGCCAAACATATGATTTAGACATTTTTAATCGCTCTGAGGACAATACTCTCCAAAATGACATCATCTTAATCCACATCCTTTCGAGCGAAATGCACTGCACCCGGCAAAAACACCAGCATTCCCAGCAGCAGACCCGCACCGCTGAACAAAAGGCGATTAGAGGAGTCCCACGCCAAATATGGCCATGTTAAAGGCACCCACTCCGAAAGGAACATGGAGAAAAATGACGTCAAAGATAATGTAATCCCCAGGGCAACTGGCAGTGTCTGATTACGATTAGCCAGGGAAAGCCACAGCTGTAGCGCGATGACCGGCAGAGCCGCAATATAGGACATAAAGCCAATCCGCACTACATCCACATAAGGAATAAGATCCGCTTTGAAGCCCAAAATAAGCCCTAAAACAACTATCCCCACTGAGAGCAACAAGCAGGAAACTGCCACTAGCAGCAGACAGAGCATTAACTTAGCCATAAACACTGAGGTACGAGAGATAGGCAGTGCCAAGAGCTGCTTCCATGAACTCATCTGATGTTCGACATTTGCAATCAACGAGCATACTAAAGTGCCCCCCAGAAAAAGAGCTGTGGGCACAAACCCGGACACATTATCCAGAAGTCCTCCCCATAAATCCGCGCTATACTGCTGACGCAGATAATCATAACGAAGGCCAAAGTTAAGGCCCTGCATGGCTACCAGACCAATCGGTCCTAGAAACACTAGAAACCAAATTCCTTTGCCGCGGATTTTAAGCCAATCCGCTGACAACGCCCGCCACATCATGATTCCCCGCCTCCCACAACCTGTAGGAAGAAGTCCTCAAGCGATTGTCTCCGCTCCTCTACACGATAGACAGCGTGCCCATTCTCTACCAAAGCCTTGACTAGCAGCGCTACTCTTGCATCGTTCATTCTTGAAAAAATCAGTTTTTGCTCTTGTAGTGTCCCTTCATACCCCCGGCCTCCAGCGAGACGTAACGCAGACTCTGGTTCCGAAACCGCAAGGCGTATCTCGCCAGCAGCCTGTTGTTGCAGATTAGCTATTGTATCTTGGTATACCATTTGCCCTTGGCGAATAATACCCACGGTATCTGCCATTTGTTCAATTTCACTAAGCAGGTGACTGGATACTACAACCGTAATTCCTTGCTCCCGTGGCAAACGTTTGATAAGCCCACGAATTTCCTGAATCCCTGACGGGTCGAGTCCGTTCGTTGGCTCGTCCAGAATAAGCAGCTCTGGATTCCCTAGCAAGGCAGCTGCGATACCGAGTCTCTGCTTCATCCCGAGGGAGAACCCTTTGACCGGACGTCTCTCTTCCCCGGTTAGAGAAACAATATCTAGCACCTCAGCGATTCGTGACTTCGGAACATCCAGAATGCGGCGGATTGCTTCGAGATTGTCCACAGCACTCAGATGCCCATAATACGAGGGGGATTCGACAAGCGACCCTACCTTCCGTAAAATTTGCAGCTTATTCTTCCGAAGATCCTGGCCGAACACTTCAATTTTTCCAGATGTCGGTGTAATTAGGCCAAGCAGCATACGGATTGTTGTAGTTTTCCCAGCTCCGTTAGGACCCAGAAAACCATAAATCTCTCCCTTACGGATATTTAAATTCAAATTTTCTACCGCAGCCCGGCCACGATATTTTTTCAATAAATCCTTAGTTTTAATCACTGTTTCTTCCATGTTCTTCACCTCGGTATACAGCATAACGTCCCAAGGTTAAGAACAAGGAAGTGCCAAGTTTAAGTTTTGTTTAAATTTCACGACGCGGATCAAAGATTACAATAGAAGTGCCTTTGCCTGTGCTCTCCACAACCCATTCCAGCTCCATATGCTTCATCAAAAGATCGACGATAGACAATCCCAAACCTGCCCCCCTGTAATCGGATGGACTCTGAATGCCTCGACCATGATCCGCAATAATTATGGCACGTTGTTCATTACGTTGCTCCGTTGAGATCCCGACATAATGCCCGCTGCTGGCATGTCGTACAATGTTTTGATACAAATTATCGAGAATACGGCGGAACCAGACCTCATCCACCCTCCAGAATAGCGGTTCGGCTTCCAGGTTAATATCAATATCGAAGCCCTCTTTTTCCCATACGGGGTACCAAGCAGCCGCACTCTCCCGTAACAAGCGTAGAACATCTTTACGTTCCAGCTTTAAGGTTACCCGTCCACTATTGAGCAGATTGTAAGATAAAAGATTCTCAATCAGGACGCTAAGATCCGCAATACGCTCATCCATAAGCTGTAAGGACTGCTTACCTTTTGAGGTCAGATCCTCTTTGGTCATAACATGGATATGGCTGCGAATGACGGTTAGGGGTGTGCGTAAATCGTGAGATAAATTCGAGACTAGACGCTTACGCAACTCTTCCTCTTCTATTTCCCTGCGTCGGCTTTCATCCAGTTTAGTTACCATCGTATTAAAAGCTTCCTCCAAGCGACCGATCTCGTCCAGTTTTCCTGTCACTATAGACTTAGGCATTCTATCCGGGCCTGTGATCGTCATCGCGGTTTGCAGTTGCAGCAGCCGTTTGCGAATTTTTCTAAAGAACATCCACGAAACCAGAGCGAACCCTCCAAAAAGGGTAAATAACACAAAGTTATACCAAGCCCAAGCCCCTAATCCCCCATAAGCCCCTTTGTTCAGCAGCTTGCTTGGAATTTGCATCACCATAAATCCCTTGTCTGCCTCCACTTTGTCCCCCACGAAAGCAACGATGGCTAAAGGATCACGATTCGTACTTTCTTTCATAAATGAGATAGCCTCAGCCGCAGTCCACTGATCAGGAACTTCAGGGTAAATCTTATCCTTATCCCCTTCATCAGGCGTGAGAATCAACTGGGTTTTTCCCTGCCCGTCTACCCAAAACATAGTAGCCTCAGTGTATTTTCGACTCAATTCATGCAGCCGCTGATTTATGGCTTCCGAAGAGGCACTTTCTAAGTGAAGTGCCTCTTTATGCCACATAGTCTCCAGCGGTGCAATATTCGAATACAGGGATGTATCTACAGGCGGGGCACCTTTGGTCACTTCGTTAAGAATATTGTAGCCAACAAAAGACAACGGAAGGACCACAGGGATAAATAGCAGTGCAGATACGATAATTAGCAAATACCCTGATAACAAAGAGGAATTACGTTTCTTGCGAATGCGCTCTAATCCTCTCATGCTCTTACCCGGTAGCCGATCCCACGGACAGTTTCGATAATTTCCGGATTACCCGGATCAAGCTCCAGCTTTTCACGCAAATAACGAATATGTACCATCAGAGTTTTATCTCCTTCGATATAAGCCTCACCCCACACGGCCTCGTAGATCTGCTCCTTCGTCATAATTTGGTTAAGATGACGCAGCAAATAGGAAAAAATCTGAAATTGCTTACCTGTAAGCATGATTTCTTCCTGAGTCTGAGCATTCATCACGCGGTTATCCCCTTCATATACGACTAGATGTTTAAGTGTGAGTGAATCCTGAACCGATGCCCCATTCCTTCGGAGCAGCACCTCGATTCGAGCGGCCAATTCATCCGGATGAAAGGGCTTGGTCAAATAATCATCTGCGAACTCCAAACCTTGCAGCTTATCATCAATCGAGGTCCGGGCGGAGAGCATCAAAATGGGCAGCTTAGGGTAAGAACGTTTCAAACGTTGCCCGATCGTAAACCCGTCCAGACCTGGTAGCATAACATCGAGAATAGCCAGTTGGCAGGCGCCGGCTTCTTCCATCGCTCCTTCGCCGCTCCGTAACCAGCGGACACTATATCCTCTTTCGCTTAAATCAGCAGACACTACACTGCCAATTTCACGATCATCTTCAATATATAACAGAGTAACGTTCATGTAGCTTTAGCTCCTCCCCGATATGAATACCTAAAAAGTTGAAGTCATTATAACACATCAAACAGCCCTCCTACCCCATATGGGATAGGAGGGCTGTTTGATCAATTCAACGCTATAGCTTACGGCTGCCATACTCCATGCTCTTTATTGCTGCCTACATACTCAATACGTGTTGGAGTAAGCTCCAGAATTACATAATTAGGATCATCAGGTCCTGTAAACCATGGCTCCAGCTCTTTATTCCATACCTTGGAGCGCAAGCCTTCATCCTTAGAGACGGTAGCAGTTGCTTCAATCTCCAACACATCTTTGCTTCCGCCTGCCTCATAGCCAAGCAGTACAAAAGCATTCGGATTATCGGATAACTCCTCCACTTTATGAGTTTTGCGATTTGTAGCCAAATAAATCTTCAAACCCTCATGGAAAATGGCCATATAACGTACTTTCGGCTTATTTCCTTCTTCGATCGTACCAAAGGAACCGAACTTGTTGTCATCCAATGCTTTAATAATGAGTTGCTCCAGTTGTTTGTTATCCATTACGTAAATCTCTCCCTTCAAGCATGTAAATAAAAGTTTATATATCCAAGCTCACCGTTTGGATTTATCATAACAATGGTGCTTATTATAATGTACCCTTCAGGTTCACATTGAATCCGACCTTACCTCATAAACTACTTCAAGATAAGGAGCTTACTTCGTGAAAAAACTGATTTGGATCGGCTGTCTTTCCTACTTCGTTATCGGTCTGGCACATGTTGTGCTGGGATCTATTCTGCCCGTTCTACTGCAACATTATGACCAAAATTATAGTGCTGGCGGTGAATTAATCTTTAGTCAATTCGCTGGTTTTTTAGCAGGTGTGTTGGTCTCTCCCCTGCTTAATCGCCGCTTCGGTAAACGTGGAGGCATCCTCATTGCCACCAGTCTTCTACTAGTTGCAGAAATTGCCTACGCCTTTCTACCGCCTTGGGGCTGGATGTATGTTATCGCTGTTGCCGCAGGTTTTGGTTTCGGGATGATCGAAGCGGTTATCGGCACCATTATTATTGGTGCTGTAACCGAAGGAACTGCTATTGCAATGAGCCGGCTTGAAGTGCTATTCGGGATAGGCGCACTCGTAATGCCGCTTATCGCCAGTCCACTCATTGCTGCCGGAGCGTGGAGATTGGCCTTTCTAATCGTCGCTGCCTTCTCCTTAATTTCTCTTATCCTCTGGACAAGAGGGCACTTCGGTAATCTACAACGAATGCTGGATGAACGTGCCTCTGTCCAAGGAGCAGACAATTCGCAATCCTCAAGCTCACGTTCTAACAAAAAATTTCCGTATAAAGGTAAGCAATGGATTCTGTTAGGGATCTTCATCGTTTTCTTTTTTCTTTATGTAGGCACAGAGATGAGTTTAGTCAACTTTATGCCGGCTATCTTTATTGCCAAGCTAGGGATGACGGAGTCTGCCGCAGCACTGACAGTCACTTTCTTTTGGCTGGCGATGTCTACAGGAAGATTGTTTGCGGGTGTAATTGCCGAAAAAATATCTTATCGCGTGTACATTCTCAGCAGCTGTTTACTAACCTTGTTACTGCTGACACTCTTTCCGTTCACTGACAATCGAATGGCTGCTTTCATTGTAATTCTGCTGCTGGGGCTGTTTATGTCCGGTATTTTCTCCATTGCTTTAGTCTTCTCCAGCAAAATGCTGCCTGGCACCGAAGAGTCAACACCCAGCATTATGATTGCTTCCGGAGGTGTTGGCGGTGCTTTGCTACCTCTGTTTATGGGCTGGTCTATGGACCATTTAGAAGTGGCACAAACAGCCGGATTACTCGCCGCTTTTGCCGCCTTCTTGTTTCTGCTAAGCATTGCCGCATGGAGGTTCCAGTCCATGCAAGCGGTGAAAGGAAAGAGTTCCCGTATTTAGAACAGTATCAACGTTATCCTTTTAGGGTAATGTGATCTATAAGCATATTCTGAGCACAAGGATGGACGATGAATGAATGAGTCTTCAACTGAGCCTTTGTTACATACTGCGCTCATGCAGTTTATATTTCCCTTTTCTATAAAAAAGGGCGATTCTAAGCAGCTTATCCAGCAATTACAGGACGACGGCTTCACACGTTTTTTTCTGGATAATAAAGAGCTTGAAGCTGCCTATTACGGAGATGGCTACTGTGTTTCCCATGAACGAATGGAGCGCACCTATTTACCGTTTGCTGCACATGTCCTTTTTCCACGCAGGAAGGATGCCGACTCGTTTCGCCGTTTTTCCAGAGTAAATAATCTCGACTGCATTCTGGAGATTCCGCAGCAATCTATATTTTTCAAAATTCTCTCGACGGATATATTCATATGTCCTTTTCAGCTTGGATTCGTGACGATACGTGTCCAGCTGGAGGGGGATTCAATTCCCTTTAGTATTGCCCTAGAATTCGCGGATCGTTTCCGTGCGCTAGAGAATACCTTCATACAGGATGATTACACTTATATTCATTGCGGGGAACAGACCTATGAGATGGTAGAGGATTTTGTCTTCCGAAATTTGGTGGATGGACTGGAGCCATATCTGGATCAATCGGATATCAATGGGGCTTATTTCGAGACCCTTCCTTTTTTCGTAGATGAAAGAATGCAGGTGCAAGCTTTTTATGGCTTTCAGAATGAAGAAAGCTCTGATGAGATTAGTGTAAATCTGCGCTATCGTGCCTCACAGCTTGATGGAATTGATCTCAACGGAAAGCCCTATGCCAGTGCCAGCGATCCAGCGTATATTGCGAACTATTGTCATGAGCATTCCTATAATCGCTGGGGTCCAGACACGTATTATATGATGAATGAGCAGACTTTTTGCTGCATGACCCGCGCTGAACAGGAGATTGCTGTTAGTCTAGCCAACCAGATGTACGGGCAATATTATTACGGATTTTTACTCAATATTTTCCACAAAATCGTTCTGCTAAAGCTCGCCAATATGCACTCCCGACTTCGGATTAATCATGATTATGAGGAAATAGACAATCTAATCTACTCCATCAATAAGTTCTCGGCTAAGTTCTACTTCTTGGAGTTGATTTCCCAGTCGCAGGGCCGGGAGATATTTCTTCAGCTGCGTAAAGTATACGGAAACGATGCTTTGTTCGAGGAAGTGAAAGAAACCTTAAATGACCTGTTTCAGTATCAGGATAAGTTTCAGTCCAAGCGACGGGATAATCTGCTGATGATTCTCACTGTATTTACGGTAGTAAGCGGGATTTACGGCATGAATCAGGTCATTGACGATTTGGATGGAAAGATTCAATGGAGTAAAATGATTGGTTATTCTCCCTTTGAATTTCTTGCCCTCTTCGTGATCATGAGCGGGATTCTGATCAGCGTTGTCCTCACGCTAGGGGCGCTGGTTAGTGAGCTTAAACGGCGTCACCGCAAGAAATATAAAGATCTAGACTAGCAAAAAAGAAACTACTGGATTGGAAAAATTCAGGAGTGCACTACTAGACATTCCGAGTACAGCCGTCTATAATACACCGTATGCGAGAAATATAAGATATAAAGTATGGGTACAAAACTTATGCTTACTTATATTGCACATAGAAATACCCGTTAACTTCATAGAACCAGGGGTGCTGGAATTGGCCGGCTGAGATTGTATCCCACAAGATACTGACCCTTATACCTGATCTGGATAATGCCAGCGTAGGAATCGCCAATTGGTTCTGGTCCCTGTGACCTTAACTAACCTTGCGCCAAGCCAGCGTCCCGATCACTCGGGGCGCTTTTTTTGTAAGATCACTAAAAGATGTAGAAAAACGTACATACTACACTTTACGGGTTCATGTTGTGAAGACGGGATTCTTGTAACCTTAAAGGAGAGAAGAAGACATGCACCTCAAAAAAGCACTTACGTTGTGCCTCACCTGTGTACTCATTCTTGCCATTGCCGGATGCGGCAGCAACAATGGGAATACAGCCGGAAACAAAGCAAATGCTACTGATCCAACTGCTGCGGCTGGGACGGATGCTCCAAAAGAGCTCACCAAAGTTAAAGTCGCACTCGACTGGACACCGAACACGAATCATACCGGTCTATACGTAGCTAAGGATCTTGGTTACTACGCTGAAGAAGGTCTGGATGTCGAAATCGTTCAGCCAGGCGCAGCGGGTTCTGATACTATGGTTACCTCTGGCGAAGCCGCTTTTGGCATCAGCGCCCAAGAAGGATTAACGCTAGCCCGTCTACAAGGCGTGCCCCTTGTCTCGATAGCAGCTATTATTCAGCATAATACGTCGGGATTCGCCGCTCCAGTAGATCGCAATATTAAATCACCAAAGGATTTCGAAGGTAAAACCTACGGAGGCTGGGGCTCACCGGCCGAAGAAGCAGCCATGAAAGCCATCATGGATCCTGAAGGTGGCGATGTAAAAAAGGTGAAGCTGATCAGTATCGGTGAAGCTGATTATTTTACCGCCGTCAAACGTGACATTGATTTCGCCTGGATTTTCTACGCTTGGACTGGTGTTGAGGCTGAGTTGCGTGGCGAGCCATTGGATATGCTGTACTTAAAGGATTATGCGCCGCAGCTCGATTATTACACGCCTGTGCTGACGACGAGTGAGAAGCAAATTGCAGATCATCCTGATCTGGTGAAGGCCTTCATGAAAGCCACATCAAAAGGTTATCAATATGCCATTGATCATCCGGAAGAGGCTGCCGGTATGTTATCGAAGGCCGTTCCTGACCTGGACGCCGACCTTGTCCTAGCTAGCCAAAAATGGCTTAGCCCAAAATACAAGGACGATGCTGCCCGCTGGGGCGAGCAAAAAACCGAGGTCTGGCAGAATTACGGCGACTGGATGTACGATCTGAAGTTGCTGGATAAACCGCTGGATGCTGCTAGTGCATTCAGTAATGATTTTTTACCGGCGGAGTAGAGAGCGGACTTCAGAACCAAGAAGGTTGGACGTTACTTGAGGAAGGAGGAACGGAGCGTAGTAGTTTACTACGTGAGTACCGGACTTCCCAAGTTCGTTCAAGATTCGATGTCGAGTTTGCTTCCTGAATTACTTCGTTATCAAAGTTGGCTTTTTGAACTTACCTTATAATTTAAGAGTTCAAAAAGTCGGCTTTCAGAACCAAGAAGGTTGGACGTTACTTGAGGAAGGAGGAACGGAGCGTAGTAGTTTACTACGTGAGTACCGGACTTCCCAAGTTCGTTCAAGATTCGATGTCGAGTTTGCTTCCTGAATTACTTCGTTATCAAAGTTGGCTTTTTGAACTTACCTTATAAAATGAGAGGATTGATTATTGTGGCTAACACCCTACTAAGCATTCAAGTAATTCCAAAAACTCCGAACAATGAGGATTCCATCCCATACGTAGATAAAGCGATTGAGGTCATTCAGAAATCCGGTGTTAAACATCAAGTGAATCCACTGGAAACCACAATGGAAGGTGAGCTTAGCGAGCTGCTGGAGGTTGTGCGTCAGATGCAGGAGGCGTTGATCGAAGCAGGCAGTCCAAGCGTAATTTCGCAGATCAAAATCGCTCATAATCCTAACGGAATCAGCATGGATAAATTGACGGAGAAATATCGGCCGTGAGATCGACCTGGAAGCTAATATGGCCGCCCCTTGTGGCGGTCGTCTTCTTTTTAACCGTATGGCAGCTATCTGTATCTGTATTTCATATTGAATCCTGGATTCTGCCGAGTCCTGCTGATATTGCCCGTGAATCCACCAGTAACGCTTCTGGTCTTTGGGCTCATACGATGGCTACGCTGCGGCTCACTTTAATTGGTTTTCCCATTGGTACGGGGGTAGGCCTGATCGTTGCTTTGCTTTTGCATCTTTTGCCTTGGGCTAGACGGGCTTTTTATCCACTTATTATTCTGAGTCAAAATGTTCCCTCCATCGCGCTCGGACCCCTGCTCATTATCTGGTTCGGCTTTGGTCTTTTGCCCAAAATCGTGCTGATTACACTAGTATGTTTCTTCCCGGTAGCTGTCGCTGCGATGGGCGGTCTGGCCCAAAGTGATCAGGTCATGATGAATTATATGAAAATGGCTGGCGCAAGCAAGTGGCAAATCTTCACCAAGCTGGAGCTGCCCTCTTCTATCCCGGCACTATTTTCCGGCGTAAAAATATCTGCTACTTATGCGGTTATGGGCGCCGTGGTCGCTGAATGGATTGGCGCGGATAAAGGTATTGGTTATTATATGCTCCTGCAGAAATCCGCATATCGTACGGATCGGATGTTTGTCGCTATTGTTATTATTGTACTTTTAAGTCTTGTACTCTTTGCTATTATTGCATTGCTGGAAAAATGGCTGGTTCGCTGGAAGCCGCGCCGTAACTCATAGAAAGGAAGATGCCTGTATGTCTCAAGCGACGCAAATGCAACACAGAACAACACAAGTCATAAGCTCTCCTGAAGCTCATACCGTGGCACCCGCCCTTGAAGTGAGCGGCATCTCCAAATCTTTTTCCCATCGTCGCCGTGAGACGAAAGTTCTGAATAATGTCTCTCTCAAGGTAGAGCAACAAGAGTTCGTTTCGATCGTTGGTCCTTCCGGCTGCGGAAAAAGCACCTTATTCCATATGATTGGCGGCCTTGTGAAACCCGATGCAGGCACGATCCTCATGAACGGTAAGGCCGTTACAGGTCAACGCGGTGAAATTAGTTATATGCCGCAGCAGCCTGCGCTTTTTCCTTGGCGTACAATTGAGGATAATGTGCTGCTTGCTGGGGAGATCAAGGGCGCACTGCGGGATGGAGCCCGCGAGGAAGCGCGCCAGTGGCTTGCCAAGGTTGGGTTAAGCGGGTTCGAACATGCTTATCCGCATATGTTGTCTGGCGGGATGCAGCAGCGTGCAGCTTTTCTCAGAGCATTGCTCGCTCCGCAGGAGCTAATGTTGCTGGATGAACCTTTCAGCGCACTGGATGCACTAACTCGCAGTGAAATGCAGCGCTGGCTGCTTGAGCTGTGGGAAGAGAATCGCCGCTCTGTGCTGTTCATTACTCACAACATCGAAGAAGCGTTGCTGCTCTCTAATCGTATCTATGTATTTTCCGGCCGCCCCGGCTCCATTCTGCATACAGTCGATGTGCCGTTTCCGCGGCCACGCCGTGATGAGATTACGGACTCTCCCGAGTTCCTTAAGCTCAAACGCCAGTTGTCACAGTGGATGCGAGAGGAACAAGCTAAAAATAGGCAGCCGCTAGCTTAATCGCTAAGCACTGTAAACTGATATCGCTGGTATAGCGGTGTCAGTTTTTTATTTTGCAGCGATAAACTCCTACCCTATTTTCAATTAACGCGGATGTATCTGCTCAATTAAACAAATTTCACTCATCATAGTAGGGATCACATTAAATGTGTGGCGAAAACCGACTCCCTGTTGGTAATGGATAGTAACCGGGCGGGTTTGGGACATTCTGCGGGATTTATACCGCTGATTTGCTGCTTCAGGCCGGACTCGGCTCATTCTGCGGGATTTATACCGTTAATTTGCTTCGTCGGGCCGGATTCGGCTCAGTCTACGGGATTTATACCGTTGATTTGCTTCGTCGGGCCGGATTTGGCTCATTCTGCGGGATTTATACCGTTGATTTGCTTCGTCGGGCTGTATTGCACCGATTCTAGGGCATTTTTGCCTTTCTTTTGCCACTTCGGGTTGAATTGCACCCGATCTAGGGCATTTTTGCCTTTCTTTTGCCCCTTAGGGCTGTATTGCGCCCGATCTAGGGCATTTTTGCCTTTCTTTTGCCTCTTCGGGCGGAATTCCAGTGACTCAGGGGCATTTTTGCCCTTATTGTTCCTCTTTAGCTTTTAGTTTGAATTAAATACGAGACTATGGCATCAACCAGAATCGGTGTTGTTTATTATTATTAATTTGTTTAAAGGTCACAGCTATAGTCGCACTTACATCCTACTCACCACTCTTACACATACTCCCACTACTCACTTTTTCTCCCATTCCTTACCTCAATCCCACTACTTACTCTTACTCTTACTCTTACTCTACTCCTACTCCTACTCCTACTCCTACTCCTACTCCTACTCCTACTCCTACTCCTAGTCCTTACCTCAATCTCACTACTCACTCTTGCTCATACTCCTCACCTTACTCCCACTAATCTCTCTTACTCTTCCCCCTACTCCTTACTTCCAACTCTCACACCTGCCCCCTCCTCCTCTCCCACCAACCGAACCTAAAAAAGGCCCCATAAACGAGGCCTTTTCTTCATTTCCTAATCATAGCTCGGAACACGAATTTGGGCAGCACTGCCTGTCTGCGCCATCGCGACTTTTGTCCCTTCGCAACGGGAGCGAACAAAAGTCGATGCAACCACTCCAGATTGAGTTTTTTCCATAGCGCTGGTGCAGGAGTAACTTTTCCCGCTATTACATCTAAGCTGCCCCCCACGCCAAAAACAACTTTTACCTGCGTAAGCTCCTGTTTGTGCTTATATACCCATTTGTCAGAGTATGGCGCACCCATCGCAACGATCAGGAAATCTGGCTGTGCGCGCTGTATTTCTGCTACAATGGCAGGCTCCTCTTCCTTGGTAAGAAAACCATTATGTCTTCCTGCAATCTTCACATTCGGATATAACTCCGTGATCTTTTCGACCGCTTTACAGCTGGTAAGCTCATCTGTTCCCAAGAAATAAAAACTCCATCCCAAGCTATTTCCTTGCTCCAAAAGCTCAAGAAGCAGCTCATATCCAGTTACCCTCTCAGCAATAGGATCGCCTTTTCTTTTTGATGCCAACACAATGCCAATCCCGTCAGGAGTGATTAAATCCGCTTCTTGAAGTATGGTTCGTAGCAGCTCGTCCGATTGACTTGTTATCGTAATTTCCGGGTTAGCCGTGATCAAATGGAAAAGTTTCGATTCCCCAGATTGAATATGTTTTGTTAGATGAAGTGTTGTCTCATGTAGTGTTAGTTTTGAAAAGGGAACTCCTAATATTGAAACTGTCCCGTCCATATAATCACCTCTCACTAAAATTCCACTTCAATATACCTTACCATAATCAAGAGGAGGAAGGGGAGTCATTTAAATTACTTAATCACCACAGCTACTACGCTACCCAAACACTTCAGCCATTCCACCGCTTCAACCATTTCAGCCCACTATAGCCATCCCCAGCAACCCCGCCACCACAGCTACTCTACTCACCCAAACACCCTATAGCTCCACTCACTCCTCCATAAACTTCCACCACTCTACTAACCAAGGTTCATCGATCCCCCGCATGCGGAATTCCTCTACAAGTATCTTCCGGAATCGTTTTTCCATTTTGACAAAGTTATTATCCTCTTGGTACATAGGGGCAAAGGATTCATCATCTCTAATAAAAATCCAAAAATCGCCCGCACACTCCAAAATCTTTCGGCCGACAGCCGTTTGTTTGGCTACAGGTACCAGCCATTTGTCATAGGGGTAGGGGTAACCTTCAATAGTAATGGCACAGCGTAATGCTTCTTTATAAAGAGAAACCGCTAAAAATAAAATAGGAAAGGCGTCGCCACGCACTACAGGATTATCTAAGCTTTTGGCATAACTTCGTAACTGTATGTATGAATTCTTACGAAATCTCATTAGGACTCCAGGTTGGAGGGGCACATAGGCATCAAAAAGTGACTTTACAGCCAATCGGTCATAGTAGATATAAGTAATAGAAGCATTCCACAGCCATTCCATATTTCCGCTCATTAACGCCGCTTTGATTTCTGATATTTTATGCAGTGTGTAATGTCCGGTCTTGCCGCTGGGAAGTCGTAAATCCATAAAAAAACTACTTTGCTCCGGGATCAGCCCCGCTTGCTCGAACCGATGATTAATGCTGCTATAATACTCATCCTGACAAATAATGATTACATCCACATCCGACTGCTCATCCATCACACCAAGTGCGGTCGATCCATCAAGGAGAATACTTACCCGCTGACTCTCCTCTTTCATTAACGGATGATTTAGAATTTCTTGTGTGATATACTGCCCAATTTCCTCTAATAATTCGCTATGAACCTGCGTCTTATCAGGTGTTAATAAAATATCCGACAACACTGATTTCACCATCTCAACCCCAACCTCCAATCAATCTCAATTTCTCAAAAAATAAAACGCTTACACCTAACCTAATATTTGGATAATGGAGTACCATTCTACACTCCTAATATATATCTTGCAAGGATAAATGAAGTACCCTTTTGCCTAAGCCTAAATATAATGAAGTATCTATTTACTTGGAAAGGGGTAAAAGCATGGCGCAGCCAAAAGTGATTGCTACAGTCCGCTCTGCCGGACCGATCGGAGATATAAAAGTAAATGTCGTCACGAATCGAGTATACTTTGTAAACCCAGACACCGAGGCTGGAACTATCGGGGTATTGGAGGGCAGAACTAATCGCATTATCGCTCGGATCCCTGTAGGAAGACTGCCGTCTCAGCTCGGAATCAACCCCCAAACCAACCGGATTTATGTACCTAACTTCCGTGACGAAAACGTATCTGTCATAAACGGGCGGACAAACCAGGTAATCAAAACTGTCAAAGTAGGCCGATTCCCAGACAATATCGGAGTAAATGTTCGAACCAATCTGATTTATGTAACTAGCGCATTCGGAACCCTATTCGTCATAGACGGGAAAACAAATCAGGTCCGTAAAAAGATTGAAATCGGTGGACGCCCCTCCAGAATTGTTATCAATGAGCTTACCAACCGTGTCTATGTGACCAATACAGTAAATGATAGCGTCACCGTCATTAACGGAACTACACAGGCGATCATTGCGACAATAAAAGTCGGAAGTAACCCCGTGATAGCGCCAGCACTTAATAAAATTACCAATCGTATTTATGTCGCTAATAACTTGAGCCGGTTTCTTTCTGTGATCAATGGCCGAACCAATAAATTGTTGCGTAATGTACAGCTGGGACGTTTGCAAAGTGAGGTCGTTATAAATCCGCTGACGAATCGTATTTATGTCTCAAGTGCACAAGTGGAGGGTAAGGGCAGGCTGTTTGTCATAGATGGGCGCAACAACAAAATTATAACCACAAAGGTGTTGCCTACCTCCTCCAACACGATTATCAACCCGAATACAAATCATTTATTTGTTGGTAATTTCGATAAAAATCATATGTCCGTTTATAACGCCACCACGTTTAAACGGCTCGCAAGATTCTCCTCCGTATCAGGCAGCACTGTGCTAAACCCGCTCACAAATAGAATTTATGTAGGTGGAAATGACTCCATAACGGTCATTCAGGATGGACCAAGACTCACTCAGAGTTCTATTTTTAATTAAGACAAAAAGACGCCCACCATAGGTGGGCGTCTTTCTACATATCAAATTACATCGATCTAGCGGATGAAACTTGTTTAACAGCCACTTTTTCCTCGACTGTTTCTGTATCCTTAGGCTGTATCCCTCTTTTTATGAAGAAAGCTAGGATAAAAGCAATAATGGCAACGCCTACTGACACTAAGAACGCATCATTAATTCCTTCGATCGTTGCTTTTGCGATGACTTGGTTTTGAATGCCAAGCAATTGCTCTGCAGAAGGCTTAGCCGTTAATTTACTCACAGCCTCAGCTACCATATCTTTGACATGTGATGTGGTACTGTTAGACATAATCGTTACAAGCAGCGCCCCGCCAATCGCCCCGGAGACTTGCTGAATCGTACTGTTCATGGCTGTACCATGTGGTGTATATTTAGCCGGGATGGAGTTCAGACCATTGGTCATCACAGGCATCATAACCATTGAAATCCCGAACATTCTCACAGAATACAAAATCATTAGTGTCGAATATTTCGTTGTCTCAGTTAGATCACTAAAGAAATACGTACTGATCACTACGATAGCCAGACCGATTAACGCTAAGACTTTGCCGCCGAATTTATCGAACAATTTACCTGTGATTGGAGACATAACCCCCATAATCAAAGCACCAGGCAACATTAGGAGTCCCGAATCCAAAGGTGAAATGCCTCTAATATTTTGCAGATAAATCGGCATTAACATCATGGCTGAGAACATCGCCATATTCAGTGTAATCGAAATCGCTGAGGATAAAGCGAACATCGGATATTTGTACACTCTGAAGTTAAGCATAGGCTCCTTCATCTTCATCTGGCGCATAATGAATATCACTAAACCAATAACCCCGATAATAAGGGTGGAGTAGACCATTGGATCATCCCATCCTTTATTCCCAGCGGAACTGAAGCCGTATAGAAGACCCCCGAACCCAATCGCTGATAGAACTACGGATAGAATATCAATTTTAATAGCCACATCTTTTTTAGGATCATGCAGTTTGAAGAAGGCAAGAAGGAACACCAATACGGCGATCGGTGCAATCATAAAGAACAGCACAGGCCATTCATAATGCTGAATAATCCATCCTGAGAGTGTAGGACCAATGGCTGGTGCAAAAATCATAACCAAACCAAACATCCCCATGGCCGAGCCACGTTTTTCAGGTGGAAATGTGGTGAACAATACATTCATTAATAATGGCATCATAATCGCGGCCCCTGAGGCTTGGACCATTCTCGCAATCAATAATACAGGGAAACTTGGAGCAAAGCCTCCAATGAAGGTCCCTATTGCAAATAATCCAATGGCGATTAGGAATAATCGTCTGGCTGTATACTTTTGAATTAAAAAGGCCGTTGAAGGAATCATGATCCCGTTCACTAACATATAACCCGTCGATAACCACTGTACCGTTGAGGCACTGACATCAAAATCCTTCATAATCGATGGTAAAGCTATATTGAGCAAGGTATTACTCAGTAAAGCAACAAATGCACCAATCATAAGGATTGCCAAAATCCCATAGGACGCTTTACTTTCTTTCGTTTTCATTTTGGAATCCTCCATTCTATAATCATACCGTCGGTTCAATTTTGAACTTATGTTACAATGTAGAATATATTACTCTTATATTTACTGCTTGGCAAGTCAGAATTCATTTAAAAACTAAATTGTATTAAGTGGAAATATAAGCTAGTCTATTCTACGTGAAGTGTTTTTTTTGCACAAAAGAGTCCAGCTTAAAGGGGCACCTAAGATGATAAATAAACGGAAAGAGCAAGTGATTCAAAAAGCACATGAATTATTTATTGAAAAAGGCTACCACGCCACATCCATACAGGACATTCTGAATCACAGCCGGATCTCCAAAGGATCTTTTTATAATTATTTCCCTTCCAAGGGGGATCTCTTTAAAGCTGTATTCACCTCTATTCATGACCAGCTGGAAGAAGGCAGAAATGGCCTGCTCATTGGCCAGGACCCCTCTGACATTGATATATTCGCTAAACAAGTTCAACTGGTTATGAAAATCAATAAAAAAAATAAATTGTTGCAGCTGGTTGAAGATGCCCTAGTCTCCAATGATCCGGATTTAATTACGTTCATCAAAAAAACTAAATTCACCTTATTAACCTGGGTGCATGAACGTTTCCTGCATATATTTTCTGAAGATAAAAAACCCTATCTACTGGATGGAGCCATCATTTTCACAGGCATCTTGCAACATATGCTGCAAATTAACAGTGCCATGAATGAAGTCATTACCTCTCAACAAATCATTAATTATTGCACTACTCTTATCCAGACGATTGTTGAGGATGTAAGCGAAAAAGGAATGCAGCTTATCTCCCCCGATCATGTAGGGAAACTATTGCCTGTTGCTGAATACACTGATTTTTTTAATAATGATTTATCGTTTGCGACTGTAAGCTTAAAAAAAATCATTGATAAATCATTCGCCGCCGATGATCCCAGCCTGTCCAATGCACTGAAGCTGTTATATTTTATCCAAGAAGAGATCATGAACAATAAGGAACCAAGAGAGTTCTTAATCGAAAGCGCCCTGCTCTCCTTGAAAATGTGCCCTCAGTTTAATGAAACGAAGGAATTTGCACATTATCAGACAGTGTTATCTGCAATGCTCTAAGCACAATCAAAGTATGGCTTCAATCATTTAAGCGTATTCTAAACACAAGGCACGAAACTAAAAGTGTGGTGACCGATTTGTTCAAGCTTTTATTAATCGAAGATGATACAACGCTGTTTAATGAGATCAAAGAACGGCTTACGCAGTGGTCTTATGATGTATATGGCATTCAAGATTTCAACAATGTTACGCAGGAATTCACGGAAATCAAACCTGATTTAGTGATAATTGATATCCAATTACCCAAATTCGATGGATTTCATTGGTGCAGAATGATTCGCTCTCACTCTAATCTGCCGATTATCTTCTTATCCTCTCGGGATCATCCGACAGATATGGTGATGTCCATGCAGCTGGGAGCCGATGATTATATCCAAAAGCCCTTCCATTTCGATGTACTCATTGCCAAGGTGCAAGCCATTCTCCGGCGGGTGTACAATTACAATACGGATAACATTGAACTCAAAACGTGGTGCGGAGCTACCGTCGATTATGAGCGGAATTCAGTGACCAACGACACGGGAACGATTGAGCTTACCAAAAATGAGATTTTCATATTGAAATTGCTCATTGAGAAAAAGAATAAAATTGTCACCCGCGAGGAATTAATTAATAGCTTATGGGACGATAAGCGCTTTATTAGCGATAACACCCTTACCGTCAACGTAAATCGGCTGCGCAAAAAGCTCGACGAGCTTGAATTAGGGGCATTTATTGAGACGAAGGTTGGACAAGGCTACGTAGCCATTGAAGAGGATTCTCTATGATTAAAAAGTACCTGCTCGAAAGACTCGGTTGGATTTTTCTTTTTCTCTTTGTACATCTATTTATGCTCTTTATCACCTTTATGGACCCGACCATCCCCCTGTCTTCAGTGCTCTATCTGGTCTCTTTATCGATGATTTTTTTCGTAATTTTCCTAGTCATTCGCTATCCTAAGGAAACCAGATTTTATAAAAGCTTAAATGAGCGCGACGATGATCTCGATCTGACAAGCATCGCTCTTGCCGAAAGTCCTTTTGAGAAAATCATCGAAGAGAGCATCACCAACCAAGTGAGACTGTTAAAGCAGACTGCTTCAGACAATCTAATGAACTTGGAGCAAGAGAAGGATGAGCTGTTATCCTGGATTCATGAAGTAAAGACTCCACTGACCGCAATGCATCTAATGATTGAGCGTATAGAAGATGATGTTATGAAGGGGCACTTGACCTATGAGTGGCTGCGTATTCATCTGCTCCTGGATCAGCAGCTCCATCAAAGACGGATACCATTTATTGAAAACGATCTGTATATGGAGCAAATTGATATAGAAACGCTTATTTTTAGTGAGATTAAGACGTTACAGTCTTGGTGTATTCAGAAGGGAATCGGCTTTGAGTTGAACTTAGAAGCTGCCGAAGTACTTAGTGATGCTAAATGGCTGGCTTTTATCCTCAGACAACTCCTAACCAACGCCGTAAAATATAGTGAAGCTTCTGATATTACAGTAAATAGCTACCAGCAAGCTGAACATATCGTTCTTGAGGTGAAGGATTGCGGGCGCGGGATAGATCCGAAGGACCTGCCGCGCATCTTCGACAGAGGGTTTACTTCCACTACTGTACATCGCGACAATGCCGCCACAGGCATGGGCTTATATTTAGCTCAGAAAGCAGCTCAATCCTTACTCATCATCATCGGGGTTCAATCCAAGCTCGGAGCGGGATCAACATTTACGCTAACCTTCCCACTCAAAAATGAATTCGTTAAAATCTCAAGCATGTGACAACAATGTCACATGCTTTTATATTTTGTTCGGGCAATCGCAGGATAAGAACAATAAACTTTTTTATAATAAAGCTATACAAGAAGAAACGAAGGAGTGAATCATTATGGCAATTCTAGAAGCTACTAAAATTCATAAAAGCTATGGCAATAAATTAAACAAACAATCCGTGTTAAGCGGACTCGATATTCGTATAGAAGAAGGCGAATTCGTTGGCATCATGGGGCCTTCCGGTTCAGGTAAAACCACCCTACTCAACGTACTCTCGTCGATCGACAAAATCAGTAACGGATCTATTACCATCGAGGGCAATGAAATCTCCAATATGAAAGAGAAGCAGCTTGCTGAATTTCGCAAGAATCATTTAGGTTTTATATTTCAAGAATATAATCTCTTGGACACGCTGACGGTAAAGGAGAACATCCTGCTGCCACTATCCATTACCAATACACCCAAGAAAGCCGCCAATCAGAAATTCGAAAGTCTCGCAAAGGAATTGGGGATTTTGGAATTAAAAAATAAGTACCCCAATGAAATCTCTGGCGGTCAAAAACAACGTACCTCAGCAGCTCGTGCCTTCATTCATGATCCAAGTATTATTTTTGCTGATGAGCCTACCGGGGCGCTGGATTCTAAATCCGCTTCTGATTTATTAAATAAGCTAAGTGAACTCAATCAAAAACGAAGAGCAACCATCGTTATGGTTACACATGATCCAGTGGCTGCCAGTTATTGCAGTAGAGTTATTTTTATAAAAGATGGAAAAATCTATACGCAACTAAATAAAGGAGAACAATCAAGACAAGTTTTCTTCAACGACATTATAAAAACACAGGGTGTATTAGGCGGTGTGCAGAATGAGCATTAATGTATTAATGATTCGAAATCTGCGAAAAAACATCCGAAATTACTACCTATACGTGTTTGCGCTAGTTTTTAGTGTGGCCTTATATTTCGCCTTTGTCACCTTGCAATACGATCCCTCGATGGATGAGCTGGAAAGCTCTATCAAAGGGGGCGCAGCCATCACGGCTGCCTCGGTTTTACTAGTCGTAATTGTCTCTATTTTCCTGTTGTATGCTAATACGATCTTTATCAAACGACGCGGCAAAGAAATTGGCTTATTTCAGTTAATTGGAATGACCAAAAATAAAATTTTCCGCATTCTTTCGGCAGAGAACTTTATCCTATATTTCGGTTCCCTGATCCTAGGGATATTAGTAGGCTTTTCTATCTCAAAATTGATCCTCATGATCTTATTTAAAATAATGGGGGTCGATGCTATAGCCTCCCTTCATTTCTCTATCGAAGCTTTGATTCAGACGTTGATCGTATTTTGTGTGATTTATCTTTTGATCATGCTGATGAATTATGGATTTATTAAAAGACAAAGTATCTTATCCTTGTTCCGGGTAACCTCAACAACAGAAGGTACAGTGAAAAAGTTATCCTTCTTTGAAATGATCATAGGGATTGTCGGAATTGGCCTAATCCTACTGGGCTATGTGCTCTCCTCTAAATTACTTACCGAAGACGTAACCTCAATGAATCAATTGGCTATATCCATGATTACTATTTTGGGATCCGTCATTATTGGGACCTATCTATTTTATAAAGGCTCGGTAAGTTTTATTTTTCATATCATTCGTAAGCGGAAAAACGGCTATCTGAACATTAGAGAGGTTCTATCTCTTTCCTCCATTATGTTTCGCATGAAATCCAATGCCGTATTATTGACCATCATCACAACGGTATCGGCACTAGCCCTGGGTTTATTATCCCTTAGCTACATTTCCTTTTACTCTGCTGAGAAAACTTCCAAGCAATATGTCCCAACGGATTTTGTATTCACGAATACCCAAGAGGCTGAACAATTTACAAAGATCCTAACGGCAAATGATTTAGTATTTACAGAAAGAAGGACCCAAGTCCTTCAGGTCGATGTAGATGTTGAAGAGATTCTTGTTAAAAAACCGGACGGAGACAATATGTTTTCAAATATTATGACCCTGGCGGTCATAAGTGAAAATGCACTTGAAGACGTTGATCTAACTCCAGATAAAGCTTATTTTACGAAATCAAGCAGTGCACTGGATAATTTTGTTACTATGAAAGATAAAGGTGCGATTGAACTCAAAGGGTTACATGAGGTTTTTCCACAGGATTATAAAAGATTAGATATCGAAAGTCCCATTTCAGGGTATTACACAGGTGGTGGCTTACCGGTTGCGGTTGTAGACGAATCGATCTTTAAGCGCTTAAAGAAGGATTTAGATCCTGCCCTTCAAAGGGGATCCTCCCTTAATATCGGGATTGATATGAAAGTCCGGGCCAGCGTTGAACAGGCAAATGAACTTTTCAAGACCTTGAAATTTGATGAGAAAAACAAACAAGACTCTCAATTAGAGTCGATAAAAGGTCAAAAACAAAATATGGGACTCATTATGTTTATCGTTGCTTTTCTGGGGTTAACCTTCTTGATTACCTCCGGATGTATTCTATACTTTAAACAAATGGATGAAAGTGAAAATGAAAAACCTAACTACACTATTCTGAGAAAGCTTGGATTCACGCAAGGCGATCTGCTCAGAGGTATACAGATGAAACAATTGTTCAACTTCGGTATTCCATTAGTCATAGGTCTGCTTCACAGCTACTTCGCCGTTAAATCCGGCTGGTTCTTATTCGGCACAGAGCTTTGGACACCGATGATTCTGGTGATGCTGTTATACACTGCTTTGTATTCGATCTTTGCAATATTGTCCGTCTTCTATTACAAAAAGGTGATTAAAGAGGCGCTTTAAAATAACGAAGGTGTTCCTAAAGCCATCATGGCTTAGGGACACCTTTGTTTGATTTGATATCATTTACAGGTAGGAGGCACCGGCATCTATCGGACACAGATGAACCTCTTTCTAAGCAATAGCGCCACTGGAGTCCGAAACCCTGCTCTATAGGCTAAAAATTCGCAAATAACACCAACGGGGTCCGTAACGCTCAGAGGATCTGTCGAATCCCTCAGCTATTCACAATCCCCAATACAAATCCATCATAACCTTTGCTTCCCACCGTCTGAATGGCAGTAGCCGAAATTCTAGGCTCTTCAGCCAACAGATCATAGAATTCCCGTACGCCTACTACACGAGCGTCTTCGCTATTCTCATTAATGACCTCCCCTTCACGAATCACATTATCTCCAAGGATCACCGTTCCGGGCTGGGAGAATTGCAGCGCCCACTTTAAATAGTTAGGATTATTCGGTTTATCGGCATCTATAAAAATAAAGTCGAAGGGTTCAACGCCCTCTTGTTTCATCTGAGACAGTTGCTCTAATGCATCCCCTACACGAAGCTCTACCAGATGATCCACCTCGGCAAGCGAAAGATTAGCTTTAGCTACCTGCGCATGAATAGGATCCAGCTCCAAGGTAACTATCTGTCCGTCAGACGGCAGGGCTCTTGCCATCCAAATCGTACTGTACCCGCCCAAGGTGCCAATCTCCAAAATCCGGCGTGCACCTTTCATTTGCACCAGTAGATTGAGGAATTTCCCCTGACTAGGCGAAACATCAAAGGGCGGCAACCCCGCCTGTTGATTGGTGACCAACACTTCTTCCAATACAGCGTCCTGTGGAATCAGGCGCTCTGTAATATACTGATCGACTTTATCCCAAGTTGTCGTTTGATTCATATTTATCACTTCTCCTATAGTATTGATTTTGGTTTAGATGAACTTATAAATTCCACATTTAGGGATCGTTCGTAACTACGAGGAGTGTTTGGACTTCCGGTCGCTGTTGTCTCCAGATTTCTTCAATTTAAACACTGTTCATGGTTGAAATCCGGAGACAAAGGCGATCGCTACGCTCCTAAAGTTCCAAACCTCCTCTCCATTATTCCTTTCCCTAATCTCAACTTTCCAAGTTCATCTTTATATCTGTATTGTAAATCAGTTATAATCATAAATATAATATATCTTTATATTTAATTTATATATTTAATATATGAATCGAAGAATGGGAGTTTAACCATGAACCTACATGCCTTACGCTTATTCCATGTAATCGCATCGGCAGGCAGTGTGACACGCGCTTCAGAAATTTTAAATATAAGTCAGCCTGCCATCACTGCGCAGATTAAGAAGTTCGAAAAGGAACTGTCCTTTGCCCTATTTAAACCTCAAGGCAGAGGAATTGCTTTAACGGATGCAGGGGAAGAGCTTACTCTACTCGCCAAGCGACTGTTCGCCGTAGAACAACAAATTGAGCAATTCGCTCAAGATTATGTTAACGGCAGTAACGGAAGTATCCGTCTAGCCGCAACGTATTTGCCTGCTCACTTTCTCATTCCTACCTGGATTGCAAAGTTTAAGCAGCAATATGAACAAGTGGAGATGATGATCACCACTACCAACTCAAGTGATGCCCTCAAGCAGCTGTTAAATGTAGATGTGGATATAGCTATTTATGGAGGAATCGCCGAGGCTTATCCAGATACAATCCAGACAGAGGAGTTATTTCAGGACGAGTTATGGTTTGTAGTCGCACCCGATCATCGTTATGCCAATCAGCAAGTTTCTCTATCCGAAATGATGAAGGAACCCTTCGTTATGCGTGAAGAAGGGAGTTCAACGCGGGAGCGATTATTATCTTTATGCCGCACATACAACACACCCGCTCCTATCATCTCTTTGCAATTTAATGGACTACATGAAGCCATCAAAGCCGTTATCGCCGGATATGGTGCAAACTTCGTTTCTTCATTAGTCGTACGCAAATATGTAGAGCGTGGAGAATTGTGCCGAGTATATGTAGAAGGCGTCCATCTGAAAAATACCATTGCGATCTGTACACGTAAAAATGAGCCCTTATCAGCAGCCGCAGTGAATTTAATTGAGATGATTCGACACAATCCTTATACGATATAGCGGAATGATTGCTCATTCCCAACAAAAGAGGCCTTCCCTTTCGGGAAAGCCTCAAAGCTTCTTTTTTTACACCGTCCGATCCAATTTAACTTCAAACGCACCTCCAGTTACATAATCCATGTACCTAGTATTTCCGTCGAAATCCAAATAAGCTTGATAGCGGGTACGAATAGCCGCTGCAGAAATCAGATCCAGCACCTTCTCCTTGGCTACCCACATCACTTCAGATGTTTCCTCCGAAGTACTTAATTCTCCACCCACGGGCTTGCAGATAAAGTCTAACATGACCTTGGTAGGAACATCCGTCTCACCGTCATACCATTTATGCATACCTGTATTCGAATACACGCCAATCAATTGAGAAACAACAACATCTATTCCACTTTCCTCTTTAATCTCGCGAATTAGTGCATCCATTAGGTTTTCTCCAACTTCCACTTGTCCTCCAGGAAATACCCAGCCACCATGATGTGTTTTTACTAAAAGAATATCTCCCTCTTCATTTATTGCAATTCCACCCACCGCTACAATATGTGTTGGCCAAGCCATAGATAGCACCTCTTTTTTTAGAAGAGTCTAGCAATTTATCGATAATCTGTAAACGATATTTTTCTATTCCATAACGCTTTAAAAGCTTCGCACTGTTCTATTAAATCATCAAACTTCCCTTCCCCAACAATTGACCCTTGATCCACTACCAATATCTTATCAACGTCTTTTATAAAATTAAGCCTGTGGGCCACAATGATGATAGTTTTGTCCTTAAATTCATTCAAAATCGTCTCCATAAGACTTTGCTCAGTGATATTATCAAGCGCTGACACGGGCTCATCCAGAATTAGAATATTTCTTTTTTGGGCAATGACTCTGGCAAACGCTAATCGCTGTCTTTCGCCTCCTGATAATTTGAGACCTTTTTCGCCTACCAAAGTATCTAAGCGATCCGGTAAATGGCTTACTTTTTCCTGCAAATGAACTTTTCCCAGAATCTCATATAGCTCTTCATCGGACAGAGTATCCTCATCAAATACAATATTATCCCTTATCGTAGCATCAAAAATCGGCGTATCTTGGGATAGATAGGAAATATGATCATAGTAGCTATTCAAACGAATCTCATCGATATCCTTACCGTCCAGTAAGAGTTCACCTTCGCCCTTTTTTAATAACCCCACAATCAATTTAATCAGCGTAGATTTCCCGCCTCCACTTAATCCGACAATAGCAACGGAAGCTCCTCGCGTAAGCGAAAAAGACAGGTTATTCAGTATCTGCACATTCCCATAAGTAAAGGACACCTTCCTAAACTCAATATTGCCTTGGAGCTCAGTGATGGCTTCTCCGGATTCCAAGTTCTTATCTTCTGGGGCAGCAATAAATTCCTCGAATCTTCTGTAGGTCACTTTATTCAGTCTGTAATCTACAAATAAAACATTAAAGATGGCAATTGGGGTATAAATTTTATCGATGAACATAAACAATGCGACCACAATACCTAGTGAGGTCTCGCCTGCGAGAATGCTTTTCACACCATAAATCAGGACAACAACTTTAATGATCGTGACAAATAACTCGAATATAGCAAAAAAAGCTTCATGAATCATTTTTAGCTGAGCATTTTTATGAATGATAGTGCGTGCGGTCTGGCTTAATTTATCGATCTCTTTCTCATATCTCTTGTTGGTTCTAAAGACGACCAATTCCATAAACCCGCGGATAGAGAATCCGGACATCTTTTCTTGCTCTTGGAGAATGGCAGCCTTCATGGCATACAGAAATTTCAACAACAGATTTGTTATCAGAAAGACGACCACATAGCCAGCTGCAATCACTAACATGATCCTTAGATCATAGAAGCTGATAAAGACTAGACTGAATAGAAGAGTAGGTAACAACTCATGTAGTGTTTTGAGAAAAAAAGAAAAAATAATGCTGTTTCCAGCCGCTGCCCCGTTCTCGATCACCTTAATCATCTGCCCTGTTCCCATATCCTGATACGCTTGATAATCCATTTTTGATATTTTGGACAGTGCAAGAATCTTTAACCGCTCCGTGATGCTGTTCGATAAAAACACACTCGGGTATTCGTCTATATAATTCAGGATCGCCACTCCAGCTAGCAGAGCTCCATACACTATAATTAATGTGGATATTTCACCAAAACTGTTGATTACCGTGGCCTTATCTAATATTTTTTGAAAGACAACAACCCCTAAACTACTTAACAGCTGAATGGCAAAACCCAATAAAATATAACCACATACCCACCACTTTAGATGAGCTAGACTCTTTTTTAACATATCATTTATCCCCTCTTTTAATTGAATGCAAAAAAGCCAGGCGCCCCTATCCCACTGTAAAAAACCATCCACAAATAAACGGTTCTCTAAGTTAAATAGGTTAAGTGCCTGGCTCTACAAAAATAGCTGCCTATGGCACCGTTCAAAGCTCTAGTTAGTTGTAACCAAAAGGGTAGATTCCCCCCTTGATAGCTGGTACGCGTTTCACCCAGCCCGATAACTAGTTCCTTGTAACGGTACGGAAAGACATCCATTTCACCTCAATTAAAAGAATTGTTCCTATTATAATTCTGTAAGCCTTTTTATTCAAGAGTTCCGTTTAACGATACGTAGTCCGGCCACTTGGCCAACCTTATGTCCTTCATGAGAAGCAAACTTGATCGTAACTGCTGATTTGCCGCTCGTGATCGGCTGCGGGAGTTCATAGCGAATCGTCTCCAGCTTATTCATCTCCTCAGACTCAAGAGTGCCTACACCAAGTTGCTCCCCATCCGCCAAAATATCAAATGCCAGCGAAGTATCGTTCGACTTCAGATACGTGACCACCAGATCCACTTGCTCATCCGGCAAAACTTCCATCGTGAAGGAGAACCAGCCATTGATCCAGCTGTCCCGATACTTGCGATTGTGGATTTTACCTAAGCCTACAAATTCACCTGTGAAATTATGATCGCGTTCAGGCTGCATTTCAGCAGGTTGTACCGAATCGACAGTTAACTGCTCAAGCAGCAAGTTATTCTCCACGGCTTCGCGATATTCAGCCTCTGCCAGCTTCCACTCTTCCGGTGTAAATAAATCCCAATACACGGAATAACGATGATCATGCATAGGGTAGAACGGACGAAGCTCATGATCCCCTGTATACCCTAAACCTTTCATCCGGAACACATTTTTGCTCACATTAGATTGGATGAGGTTGTTCGTCAGTGTGTCCCGATCTCCGATTAATACGGAAGCAAGGGCGCGATCGCTATTGGCCTCTGCATTTATAGGCCCAAAATCACCTGCGAGCACAAGTGGCCCGTAAAGGAATGCAACTCGGTTCGGATTATCCGGCATCGTCTCGATTCTCACCGACATCGGAATATCGTATTCGACAACGTCTCCATCCTGCCACTCTCTATCCAAAGTAAAGTAGTTAGATTTGCCTACATTTACTTGAACATCTTCACCATTTACGCTAACACTCATCCCTTGCTCAGCCCAGTAAGGATATCTTAGCTTTAATGTGAATTTCGTTGGCTGTCCTGCACTGATCCGCAGTACACCTTGTCCCTCTGCCGGGAACTTGGTCTCTTGCTGCAAGCTAATGCCTTGCTCTTTCCAAGCCACTGTAGAAGGTACGTACTGATTGACATAAAGCTCATCTGCACTATGGAAGTATATCGCCGAGCCATACATAGAATGGCTTTCCATTCCCGAACCTACACAACACGTAAAGCTTTCGAACTGCGAATTAAACGATTTATGTCCACCCATCTCGAGAGATACGAAGTAACATACCCGGCCATCTACCGGCTCCTGAGAGGCTAAGATGTGATTATACATCGCACGTTCGTAGTAATCTGCATACGCTGCATACGCATCCCATTGGAACATATGCTTAGTCAGCTTCAGCATGTTGTACGTGTTGCATGTCTCACAGGAACCTTCACCCAATCGATCATTTAACTTATCCGGTTCACCAAAATGCTCATTATAGCTGTTGCCACCGATCACATAAGAATGATGATTCACGACCCGATCCCAGAAGAAGCGGGAAATACCTGCATAATGCTCCTGCCCAGTTACCTCATATTGTCTAGCAGCTCCGATGATTTTTGGAATCTGTGTATTAGCATGTCTTCCAGTTAGGGTATCTTTTTCTACGGCCAGATCATTAAGCACTTCCCCATGATAAAAGCTTTCCGCTAACGCGAGGAAACGATCTTCTCCGGAATCCTCTGCCAAATCCGTCAGCGCTTCATTCATGCCGCCAAACTCACAACGCAGCACCTCTTGGATCTGATCTTTACTCAGCCCTGCAAAAATATCCTCAAGCCACAGCCCCAGCTTCGTTTCAATAACGAGCGCCTTCTGATTGCCGGCCAATCGATAAGCATCGCGAAGACCTGCAAACAGCTTATGCATCGTGTAAAGCGGCACCCAACCTCCGTTGAGGTCAAAGCCCTGTGAGCGAATGTCGCCTGCCTTCACTTCCTCAAATAACTCCTTGCCACGAGGAATGCCGGAAATAAAGCCATTGCCATGCGCATCCTGACATTGCTCTAATTCATCTACTACATAATTCACGCGTTGTAGCAGCTCTTCATTTCCCGTAGAGGCATACATTAACGCACATCCAGAAATATAATGGCCTAACGTATGGCCGCTAATACCCTGAGATTCCCAGCCCTCGTAGTGAGCAGCCTTAGGCTCTAAGCCAGCATATTCGCGAAAACGCGACAGAAGCCGATCTGCCTCAAGCTTAAGTAAATAATCAGTATTTAACTCCATCGCATGGAGAAGTGGACCTGAATCAATTCGTACGTTCTGTAGATCAAAAGCTTGCGTCTTCAATGAAATCGCTCCCTCGCAATCTTGTCAGGGTTAGATGACAAGTGTATATTTGTATCCATAAGATAACACCGGAACGTTGATTTGTCGGTAGATCAGTCGTACAAATAGTGGACAAACCCGACTTATTGAATACTAGGAGGACCGCATGAGCTATTTAAAAATAAATGCAGATGCACCTGTTCATTTTACAGCGGCAGGTGAATTTATCTCAGAAACACCATGGAAGCATGTAGAGCGTGTTATGGGGAACTACGAACTAATCATTGGCGTGAACGAAACCGTATATTTGAGTGAGGAGAACAAACAATTTGAAGTAGGCCCTGACGAAGCTCTTCTGCTCATGCCTAATCGCACACATGTCGGCTATAGAGAGTCACGACCCGGGGTTAAGTTTTATTGGTTTCATTTCGAACTGACAACCGAGGGGTTATTACTGAGTGAGGAGGAAATGAAGCCTGAGGCAGAAGAAATCTTTTCGCGCACACAGCGCTTATGGTCCGTACATGATCTATATCTGCCCCAAATCATAAAAATCCAACATAGTGACCGGATTCATATTCTGGCGAATCAAATCCTTCATGTGGCCAACTCGGGGTATTTAACCTATTCCAGCGTTAATTATTTGCTGACCTCGCTTTTAATTGAGCTGTCTGAGCATGCACTTCAGCCGTTCGCCAGTAAGCTGATCCGCGCACAGCAAGATGTCACCTTCGTCAAAATAGCTGAGTGGACAAGGATACATGCAAGCGAACCGCTTACCGTGGCCATCATCGCGGATAAATTCAATTACAACAAGGACTATTTAGCTCGGCTATTTAAACAGCATACCTCCATGGGGCCATTGGAATATATCCATTCAGTACGTGTGACTAAAGCGAAGGAGCTACTAACCAGAACCGCATTAAGCGTGAGGGACATCGCGACAGAGACGGGATTCACCGACGATAAATATTTCATGCGCCTCTTCCGAAAATACGAAAACATGACGCCCACCCAATATCGTAACGCTTATCATAAGACGTTTATGAATAATGACTGAAGTAAAGCCACCCCTAAATATGGAGTGGCTTCTTGTTTGGGTATTGTCTATTGGATAGAATGAACTTCACACCAATTACGTAGGAATTGCAGATTAGTATTGAAGTAATGATCGTTTTGCCACCCACAACTCCAAACCTGTGCGTTCCCTGTGTGCAGACCCATCAACCATATCTCCCGGATAGCAACAAATATAGGGATTGCCTTTAAATCGTTCTCAGATAATACTTTATGCTTTTGGTATGAATCCAGGAAAACAGTCCATTGTTCATTGTCAAAATGCTCTCGTTCTTTCCCTCTAACCCTTGACCACAAAAACACGGAAACATCATAGGCCCTCCAGCCAAAACCTCCGCAATCAAAGTCGAAATGAGTCAGGGTATCCTCGTAGAAATGTACGTTCGCTCCATGAAGATCACCATGACATGCCCCCCAATCCAGCTCTGATGAGATTTCAGCTATGCTATTTGCCAATACTTCCGACAAAGATTCTAGATAATCGATATCCTCTTGCCTGTGGGATAAAGGCTTGCGAATCGATTGAAGCGGTTCTTTAAGCAGATGATCCAGATTAAGCGTAAATCTTTGCTGCCCACATTCGAAATCATCCATAGCCAGATGCATCTTAGCCACTTGTTCACCGTATAATTCACAGCTAGCTTTTCCATCGGAATAATTGCCTTTTGCAAAAGTAAACAGAACTGCGTAACGTGTTCCTTCAGGAGCCTCCAGCTCAATTAGGTAACCACCCTCCCTGCTGATTACCGGAGCCGATACCGGGATATTCTTCTTATTTAAGTGATTCAATAACTCCAGTTCAAAATCAATCTCATGTTTATTTCGCCAATGAGCTTTATAGATCCTAAGAATGTATTTATCAATAGAGGTCTTTAGTAAATAGGTATCATTAAGTCCGTTCTCATAAAAACCACACTCCAGAACATCCCCGATTTCATAAAGATCATTAATTACGGGTACTATGGCATGGGAAGAAATTACGGAATGATACACCGGTAGTTTCAGCATATAAATCACCCTTCAACGTTAATTGCTACTCACTATTTATTTTCACGTTTGGCCCGTATAAAGGCGAGGGATTTATTAAATATAGCTAAACTTTCCGCATCGTTAATTTAATTGCTCTATAATGCTCTGCTTCGATATTGATCGTCTAACAAACTGAACCATACCAGTCTGGACAAGTAAAATAACCAAGAAATACAGGAAAATAGCACTCCAAGGGAATTGGTATTGAATGTAGGAAAGCCCCCCCATATTCCCTGCACTCTTACTTATCATGTATCCCATTAGATTGCCCGTAAAAAGAGCCATCGTAAAGCTTCCAACCACTAAAAATCCTGTTTCATAGGTTAACATAGCCATTAATTGTTTTCGGCTCATTCCTATGGCTTGCATAAGGCCTAGCTCCCCTTTTCTTGCAGAAATAGTGGTGATTATGGTGTTCAAGAGATTGATCATACTGAATACTGCTATAAAAACCATAAAACTATACACTGAAATAGTGATAGTTCTAAAAGCAATTCTATTGGATTCCACAACTTCGGAAAAAGACAATAATTTGAGTGTATCCTCATTGAGAATCACACCCTCTAACTCACTCTTTATTGACTCTTCATTCGATTTATCCATAGTAATAACTTCGTAGCTCTTATTGCTATTAAAAGGGGCTACAGTTTGCATTACTTTGGGTGGAAGATAAAATGAAGTTCCTGAATTCTTATCCGTAATATCTCCAATGATCTCAAAATCATGTTTAACCTTCTCCTGATCATTAGCAATTATGAATGAAATATGATCACCGACAGCGTAATGAGCCCCGTAATAATCTAAGTCACTACTGGCGCTGTTAAGGAGAATGTAGGATGCATCCGACGAATCAACATCCGGGATCTTCCCCTCAGCCAAATGACTACTCCATCTTTCGTTGTTTAACGTAGGGATATTCTCAATACTGACTATCGCGGCCCCGTCATCCGTTTTTATTCCTTCGATAGCAGCTTCAATATACTGATGTTCGATTACGTCCTCAACTTCATTTATAGCTAAGATTTTATTTTTTAAAGAAGTAGATAGTTGCCCTTCCGTCTGAAGATCACTTAATGAGGTTGTTTCAGAATACAACTCATTATTAATTTGAATATCAAACCGACCATGATTCGGAAAATATTTCTCTGCTTTTGAGATTGGATCGACCGAGTTTAACAATGTCCCCAAGGAAACAAATAGCGTTCCGCTTAAAAAAAGAGACAGCAAAGTTAACACCGTCTTTTTCCTGCTTCTTGATAAGTTCAATGCAGCTAAAGAAAATGGTGTGAGTCTTTTCGAGTTTCTTTTCTCCTTTTTTGTATTAACATCGGCATCTACATGTCTAATCGCCGTTATAGGAGAGATTCTTGATGCGAATTTAGATGGTGCGTTTAATGAAGCTCTAACTGTTACTTTGGTGAGCAAACCTGCTAAAAATGCAAGTAAAAAACTTGGAACTGCATTCCAGTGAAAGCCACTTAAAATCCAGCTCATTAAACATCCAAAAATAACTCCAATAGGGATATATTTTCTTGAAAGATTTTTCCCTTCATATAGAACTAGCTGTTTTATCTGCCTTTTTGTTGCACCGATTGCTCTAAGTTGTCCGTATTGTTTAATTCGCTTAGTAATTGAAATATAAAAGATATTGTAGATGACAAGCCAACAAGCCAGTGCGATAATCAGCATGATAGACAAGATGGATATCACAGTGCTTCCTGACAGATTATTACTGTCCACATTCACATTATTGATCTGAACATTTCTCTCAGAGATACCCATTCGCTGCCCTATTTCTTTGATTTTTGACTTCAGTTCCTCGTTGGAATAACTGCTGCTGTTGTTGATGCTAATTGCCGCGGAGTAATCCTCTTTGGAAAGAAACGGATCTGCCTCAACGAACGCGCTTGATACCAGAGCATTGTAGCCGATTCGATTCTCGTTACCTGATGCGGTTGTTTGCAGAATTCCAGAAATCACAAATTGGCTGGTTTGAAATTCTTTGCTGGCATTGTTTCTAAATTGCAAAGAAATAGAATCGCCAAGCCCCAGGCTTCGATCATCAGATAACTGAAAGTCTTTTTCTATTGCAATTTCATTTTCTTTTGTAGGGAACTTCCCCAGAACGATATTGGCATTTGATAAATCCATCATGGCTTGATCCGTGTAGAGAATGGACAATAAGCGTTCTTCTTTTTTCTCTCTGCCTATTTCCTTATAGAGTCCGATTTTATTAATTCCCTCTATTTCTTTCAATCGTGAGATTTCATTGTTATTGAGATTATAGAATAAAGCCTGGAAATTCGACTCATGTTGTAGGTTAGTAAAAGAATTATAACCAAAGGTCATTACAACAGTTAATAAAAACGCAGCTAAAGCTATCACACTGCCTACAAAGTAATTTTTGGTTTTTTCCGCTTTTAAATTTGCTTTTGCAATTCTTATCATTGCTGTTTTATTCTGTATGGACATTGATACATCATCCTCCTATCGTATAACGAATATTCCTCCCTTTGCATCATCAAGTGAATACTTTCACTATTTATTCTATAGATAATATTCTCCAACAAAGATCAATCACCCTTTAAATAGATGATATATACTATATTTACTATTCATATAATATATGGATACAACAAAAAAGACTTCCCCCTCTGGAGCGTTTGAGTATCTCCAAGTTAGCGGAAGTCTTTTTATGCTCAATATGCCTTGGGTAGCAAACATTTAGATTAATAAATTACGCCTCGGCACTTCTCTCCTGAAGCGCACCGACCAACGGATTCCACCGCCAGCGCGGAGTCAATCCTTGCAGATGTACACCTCCAAACCACTCATCGCTGCCATTCTTCTGCACCCAGTCTTCGTTTCCAGCTATTACACTCTTACCTAGCTCTGTTAATACAAGCTCACAGTCTTTAAATTGCATTACTGAATCGTTATAAACAGGGAACTCATTGCATCCATGGGTTTGTAGCAAAGGGTACGTGCCTTGTACCATCTTTCTTAGGATATGCCAATATTGCAGGTCGCCCATTCCTAAGATGTTAAGCTTATCACCCACATTTTTGAACAGCTCATAGGGTGATTTTATTCCCTCACGGATCATCTCCAGCGTGATTTGTTCTACGATGCCAAGTCCGTTTGTAGTAGAAGGAAAGCGCGATAAATGCGCCCGGAAGGCGTCATGTGCAAAGGGTAAAGCCGATGTATCTGTAGTTAATCGTTGTTGCAGCAATTCTGGATTCGGTGATACATAGGCTTCCCAGAGTGCTTGACCTGCTTCTAATTCTTTGGCTCCGATTAGCTTCCATGTGCCTGATAATGTTTCCATCTGCTCTATAGAAAGTTGTCCAAGTCCTCGAAATAACTTTATTCCCGGATACTCTCCAATGCATAGTAAGCTTAGCTTGGTGGTTAACATTTTCTGCTTCGAGAACCAATGGAGTAAATAACTGAGCATCGTCTGATCGAAAAGGTCATGCTCGAACCATAACACCACTTCTTCATATTTATGGAAATCAGCTAAAATCTTCTCTTGCCTCTCACTATTGGCGATAAATTCCCTCTGCGGAATCCCCATCGTTTGTTCCAAATATTGCGCTCGAACAGCGCGGTTATCTCCATCGGCAGGATCCAAAAATACCGGCCCATGCGAATATACCTCTCTCCACACTAGTACATCACCTTTCACGATTCCTTGCCGCAGCTTCTCTCCCACTACATCTCCATTTACAATGTGAAGCACAGCTTTTCCCCCTTCGTACAAATGGTTGAATACGGAAAGAACATCTGCCACAGGCAATGCACCTTTCAGCTTGCGGCGGGCATCAAAAAGTCGCTTCTTCAACACCGAAACCGAAGTCCCCAGAAAGTCAGCAATCTCTTGTAGTGAGTAGCCTTGAAAATAATATAATTGAACGGCAATCCGCATATTGGAAGTTAATGCAGCTATAGACTCGTGAACCAGCCGCTGGGTTTCCTTTTTTTCAATAATATCTGCTATAGAAAATGAAGATTCTGTCGCTTGCGCAGCTTCCTCGTAGGGTAATGCAGGATGCTGCTTTCTTCGCAAGATGCGATAACATTGCCGCACCACAATAGCTTTAAACCAGCCCGGGAATGCCTCTACTGCTCGTAATTTATTCAAATGCAAAAAGGCTTCTGTGAAAGCTTCCTGCACAGCATCTTCCGCTAATTGATAGTCACGCAGCTTTTCGAACGCAACTGCATTGGCCATCGGTGTAAAGTGCTTAACAATCTGTTCAAAAGCTTGTCGGTCTCCTTGTTTAGCCTCTTCTATATACTGAAGCATCTGTCCTCCGCTCCCTTCTTCCGTATTATATACAAGTGCCAATGAAGTTTCTAAAGGTTACGGATGGGATTGAAAAGTCAGACGTTATTTATTTTTTCCTATTACATCCTTTGCAACCTCTAGAGCTGAAGAGGCTCGCGGCCAACCTACATAAAAAGAAAGGTGGGTGATGGCCTCCACGATTTCTTCAAGTTGTAAGCCGTTCTCTAAAGCCAAGTGCAGATGATAGGGGAGTTGTTCCGTCATGCCCCCCATCACCAAAGCAGAAATCGTAATCATGCTACGATCCCGAAGTGATAATTGCTCACGTCTCCATAAGTCCCCAAATAACACATTTTCCGAGTAGTCGACGAATGCCGGAGCGAACTCCCCTAACGATTCCCGTACATTTGTGACGATTTTCTGATGCGCCATATTACACCTCCCTAACCGGAGGTTGTAGCATTTGAGCAACACCGTTACCAAACGACCAATCTTCGAATTCCGTATCGACGAGCACAATGAATATATCTTCTTTTCTGATGTTTAGCGTCATCGATAATTCCTCGGCTAGCCTCGCGTAAAAGCTTTTCTTCTGTTCCGTTGATCTTCCGGATTTTAGCGTAACTTGGATATATATCAGTCCGTCGCTTCGTTCAATATTTAAATAATCTTTACTATAAAAAAGTTCCCCCGCTTTATGCGCATGAAAAACCTGAAACAGATCATCCTCCGGTACATGGAAATGCTGAATTAACGCGCTCATAATCGCTCTGCATATTCCTTCTAGCTGATGAATGTCGTATTGTTGCTCCAGATAACTGACTCTAATGAATGGCATTTTAATTCACTCCTTCTTTGAATTCTTTTATTGTACTCTCAGTATTTTGATTTATATAATTGAATAAGATAATAATCTTAATCAATTATACCGATAGGGGTGACAATCGATGGATCTAAAAGAACTGATGGCTTTTAAGACCATTCTTCAAGAAGGCACTTTCTCACGCGCTGCCGAGAAGTTGAATTATGCGCAGTCTACCATTACCAACCAAATTCAACGACTTGAAAAAGAACTGGGCATACAACTCTTTCACAGAGGCTGGGAAGTAGAACTGACAAGTGCCGGGCAAGTTTTTGCAGCGGAAATCGATAACCTTATTCAACATTGGAACTATGTAACAGAACTCACCAAAGCTTTACAGCATGACGAAATTGGCACACTTCATATCGGAGGCATTGAATCCATGATGGAATCCGTCCTACCGAACGCCTTGCGAAAGTTTCAGGAGCAAAAACCAAAGATGGCATGTAACTTCATTCAGGGTAACACTGATTCCCTCTCACAACTTGTTCTACAAAGAGAACTGGATTTCGCCATCTGCGGTGAGCCGTCCGACCTGTCTTTCTTTTATTTCGAACCGCTTTATCACGAGAAAATCGCTTTTATAGTAGATGAAAATCATCCTTTAAACGGACGAGACGATATTTCATTTCGAGAAATTCTTGAATATCCAATTATAGCTGGAGGACGCACTTGCTTATATTACCTTCGGTTAGCTAAGCAATTTTCGAGATTCGAATCAAAGCCCACTTTATCCACCATAAGCCAAATTTCTGCTATTCCTCATTTTGTAAGAAAGAACCTTGGGGTGGGGGTAGTGCTTGATTCGACAGCTTTAATGACAGATATCGTAAAAATAGATGTTGAACTAAGCGAGCCGTTCATTCAAGTGGGTATATTGCAGCGGCGCAACCGAGAATATCTAGCAACATCATCTAAAGAACTAATCCTACAAATCATAAAAGAAGAAATTGAGAGGATTAGTAATGCTAATCCTACGCTCCACATTTGAACCTCAAGCTAGTTCCATATATGATAGCTTTATCATCGTTATCAGGGGAGGATTCATAGAAGTGGCAGTATTAATCAATGAACAAATCAGAGCATCCGAAGTAGTTCTTACAGGACTTAGGGGTGAGAAGCTGGGGATCGTCTCACGGGAAGAGGCGCTGGCCATGGCCAGATCAGCGGGAGCTGATCTGGTATGCACCTCGCTAATGAGCAGCCCACCGCCCTGCAGCCTAACTGCAAAGGGCAAAGCAAAAGCGGCCGCGCAGAAAGAAGCAGCCTCAGCACGCAAGGCCAGTGGTGGCTCAGCTGCAAAGGGCGGCAGCAAGGAGAAGGTCAAAGAGCTCCGCTTCACTGCTCATATTGAAGAGCATGACTACGATACGAAGCTCCGTCAGGCCGAGAAGCATCTACGCTCCGGCAAGCCGGTGCAATTAGTTGTCAAAGCATCCGGTGCGAAGGAAGCTGCTGCCGCAAAGACGGTACTAGAACGCCTCGTAGCTGACCTCAAGGAAGTCGGAGTCAAAGATACCGGCATCCAGACAGGCGGCAAAGGTTCACAGGTGAAATTAAATCCACGGTGAAGAGTGGAATTTCAGATAATTTAGGCTCAAAACCAAAATCAGTAGACCATTTCATGAAAAAGCTGCTGCTATCAGCAAATGTAGCTTAATTGCGAGCAGAATTCAGAATTGCGTTTGGACACCACAGCCCTTATTCGTAACTATTTCGCTGTTCTGGGATGCTAACGGACTTCAGAGACTTTATATCACTAAAATAGCACGATATTCCCTCCATTTATGGAAAATAAGATCTCTCGAGTCCGCAACTTCCTCCAAAAGGCTTAAAATGTACAAATAGCTGCATCTAAGTCCGTTAGCACAATAGCAAGTGGAAATCAGGAACTGGGCAAGGGGCATGATTCTTATATGCAAGCAAAAGCGCCTTCGGTGCCCCTAAAGGACGGTAAGCGTTTATGCGAGAAATAGAAGGATAATGTCTCGTGCCAAACTTATACTTTCTTGTATTATTAAAAAAGGCCATCCTCTACAGGATGGCTTTTCACTTCATAGACAATGTCCTTGCTCGCTCTTAATCAGTCACCTTAAACATGATTACCCATTAATCCCCTTGGGCGATAGTTCATACCCCCAGCATAGAGGTGGGAGACATCTCCCAATCCAATACATCTGGGAACTGCATAGTGCTCGCTGCGCTCTTCAAACAAGATCGTCGTTACCGAGCTTGGAGCAAGCCAAAATACGGACCAAGCCAAGGCTAAAGGAATCTGCAATAAATGGGCTAGCCATGCAAGGCCAAAGCCACCGTGACACACAACTCCAATCTTCTTGGTAGAAGGCTCGAGGATACGATATAGGCCATCTTCTCTTTTATAGTGGTGGCTAAGCAAGAATTGATCTGAAGCCGCTTGTAGTTCGCTAAACCGCAATCTGTATTCCTCTTGTTTTAACCAATGATCTGTTTGATCAGACCATTCTCTTTTTCCACTCGATAGTTCACTAATATGTTCTCCGGGACTATCCCATATAGGCGCCATTTGTCCATCCAACATAACCCCTGTCCAATCCAATTCACAAGTCCAAGGTTCTGTCTGAATTACAAGTTCCGTCTCTTTGGCCACATAACTTGCTGTTGTCTGTGCTCTACCCAATGGTGAAGCATATAATTCATCCAGTCCGATAGATGCCATGCGTTTTCCCAATGCCGCTGCTTCCTGATGCCCGAATTCCGTTAGATCATCTATGGAATAGTCCGGATCACCATGACGAATCAGAAATATTTGCATAACAATGCCCTCCTCCCCTCAAATCCAGCCTTTTTCTTCCGCCAGCCGTACCGCCTCAATCCGGCTTTTCACTTCCAGCTTATTGAGAATTTCAGAGATGTAATTGCGGACAGTGCCATAAGACAGATGCAGCGAAAAGGCTATCTCGCTCGCGGTTTGCCCTTCTCCAGCCAGTTTTAAAATCTCGCGCTCCCGTGCTGTTAATGGATTCTCCTCCCGCAGACTGCCGAAGACTAACTCAGGAGATACCTCCCGATGTCCAGCCATGACACGACGAATAGATTCAGCTAGCTTATCTACAGGCTCGTCCTTCAACAAATACCCTTGAATACCAGCCTTTACTCCACGCTCAAAATACCCTGGACGGGCAAAGGTGGTCAAAATAATAATTCGGGTCGGACAACCCTTACTCCGCAATATTTCTGCAACCTCCAGCCCGCTCTTGAACGGCATTTCAATGTCCATGAGACAGACATCCGGCTGAAGCTTGTCGATTAAAGCTAACGCCTCCGCCCCATCACAAGCTTCTCCGACTACTTCGATATCGTCTTCAAGATCCAGCAAAGAAGCCATCGCTCCCCGAAGCAGACGTTGGTCCTCCGCTATAACAATGCTTATCATGCAGTCTCACCCCCTTGTGCATCTTTTACGATTAGCGGGATGGTAACGATCAGCGTAGCTCCCTGACCCTCAGCTGAGCTTAGCGACAGGGAGCCATCAATCAGGGATAGACGCTCTGCCATTCCCTTCATGCCATTTCCATCGCTAAGCCCACCATTCCCTCTCTCCCCATGCTGTAGACCAATGCCGTTATCCTTAACGGTAATTCGCACTTCTCCAGCCAGCTTTGCCACTCCTATGAAGCATTTGTCCGCTCTACTATGCTTTACGATATTAGTCACTGCTTCTTTGATACAGAGGCTGAGGATATTTTGCGTCAGGTCGGATACCCCCTCCAGAGAGATATCCCCTTCCACTTCTAAGGCGATCTCTGCCGTCCGCAGCATCTCTCCAGCTTCAGCCAGTTCCTCTGCCACTGAGACCGCACGCATTTCCGACACTAGCTCACGCACTTGACGGAGCGCAGCCCGTGAAGTGCGCTGAATTTCCCGCGCCTCCTCTTGGGCTCGCTCCGTATTTTTCGTCACCAGCTTCTCTACGAGTTGGCTCTTTAACGTAATCAAGGACAAGGTATGGCCAAGAGTATCATGCAGGTCACGGGCGATTCGCATTCGTTCCTCACGCTTCACCAGCTCTTTAATCACCTCATTGGCTTGATCCAGCTCTTTCTCCAGCTTCTGATTCCGATTCATGGACCTCACTCCGAACGGACTAATCAACATAATAATAATAAACGGAGCTAAAAACATCACGCTTCCCCACTCCATCTCACGACCCACTAAGACCAGCACCGAAAGGATCATGATCACAAAAGAAGCAAATGCAATTTTGAACCCTTTATTCTCCGTATAATATGCGATAAAATTTGCGGTGAAAAAGCCCATGTACAGATTATAGGGGGTATAGAACAAACTAAGCACCACGATGATTAACATTTGAATAAATAACCAAACATTAAACACTCCACCCCGCACCCAATACAGCTGGCGATAGCTGATGGCAAACACCGCTATCATAATCCCGCCCAGGATGAGCTTCATTCCAGTCTCCCCGCGCAAATTCAGGATGGGCAAAACCAGATAAACAGCCCATACAAAAGGGAAAAAACCCTGTTTTTGTGGAAATAACCGGAACTTCGCACGCTCAGCCATTCATTCACACCGCTTCCTGTTTTTTTCGAATATAGACCGATAGTAACATAAAAACTACCAAATATCCGAGTAAAATCAAGACATTACTCCATGTCGGAGCTGAGCCACGAACGATTTCCCAGGCTCCATTCCCATAGTTATAGGAAGGCAACCAATGACCAATCCGCTGCATTAATCGTGGCAGAATCTCAATCGGCATCCACATGCCCCCTGCTACAGCAAGAGCCATATAAATCACGTTGCTGACTCCACTGGCTGTATCCACCCGTTTCATAGCACCTACAAGCGTACCAATCGCTAAAAATGGTAGAGAACCGATCAGGATCCACAGCCCGCTAAGCACCCATTGACCTGCGGATAAAGAGACGCCATTGATTAAATAGCCTGCGATAAAAATACAAATGACCGAAAACAGATGCATCATCGTCTGTCCGAACATTTTTCCGAAAAAATAGATCGATCCCGGCAGCGGTGTAATCCGAATAAAGGTGGTCCAGCCTTGTGTTCGTTCTTGCACCAACCGGATGCCAAGTGTCATAATGGCTGAGCCCATTACACTGAAGGTCGCCATAGACATTAAATAATGAGCACGCCACGTTAGGTCATCGCTACCTGTATTGACCACCCGGGTGAAGATGAAATAGAACATGATGGGCATGAGCAAAGACCAGAACACATAATAGGGATTACGGATGATCCGCAGCATTTCCGCTTTACACTGTACAGTTATTAGTCTCATGGTTAGACAGCCTCCTCTTGGTTCATGGTCAATTGTTCAAAAGCCTCATCCAAACGTCCCTGATCAATTCGAACATCCTTCACGGGAAGTCCAGCCACAAAAATCGCTTTAAGCGCCTCATCTGTATCGTCTGTGGTCACATGAATGCGGCCATCTTTTTCATAACAATCCTCAATAGCAGCTAGGTCTAGCAGGTTTCTGCGCAATTGCGAGTAATCACCTACAGGCAGGAAGGACACGGAACGCTTCACAATCCGCGATTTAATCTCATCTGGACTTCCGTCCGCAACTAAGTGGCCTTTACTGAATAACAGAATACGATCCGCGATATCTTCTGCTTCCTGCAAATAATGGGTCGTGAACACAATCGTTTTTCCTTGCTCCGCAAGTCCACGAACCGTTTCCCAGAACCGCCGCCGGGAAGTAATATCAAGTCCGACTGTAGGTTCATCGAAAAAGATCAGCTCCGAATTACCCGCGAGGGCTAGCGCAAAGCCCAAACTACGCTTTTGACCGCCCGAGAGCTTCTCGGCGTATCTATTCAAATCGGCTGGCGCAAGTCCAGTAGTCTTAATTAGAAACTCCATATCCATAGGCTTTGGATAATAGCTGCGGATCAGATCAATGATCTCCCGCACCTTTAGCCGATCCATTACACTTACCTCCTGCAGCATCGCTCCAGTCTTTTCACGTACTGCTTTATCCTTCGGATGATGACCGAACAACTCCACTGTACCCTCGGTAGGCTCTATTAGCCCCAGCAGCATGCCTAATGCCGTTGTTTTACCCGCTCCGTTCGGTCCCAGAATAGCTGTAATCGAACCTTTAGCAATGTTAAAGCTGATATTATCTACGGCCTTTTTATCCTTATATATTTTGCTGACCCCGTGCATTTCTATAATATTATCCATAACGTAATCCCTCCGCTTCCGAATGCGTTTGATCTATTTCAATCATATGGAAAAAGAAGACATGACATTAGTATGGACTGTCATTTCTTTAAGATGACAACTGTCACCTTCCTGGCTTCGAATAAAAAAAAGAGGCTGCCCTATCAGTAGAATGAACTACTAATAAGGCAGCCTCTTTAGGTGAAGAGAGTTTAGTTATCTCCGGAGGAATCCTTTTTCCAGCAGGAACTCCTTCATATGCAGCCGTGCTGGCTGTGCCAATCGCTCCGCCATAATGGCCGACCAAGGGGTGTCTTTGGCGCCGTGGGTCCGCTCACGCATATAGTCTGAGGAGACTTTATCGTAAGTTTTGACCTGCTCCACAGTGGTTTCCGCATTGTAGCGATTACGATGCAGAACAGCCTCTAGTGGAAGCCGCGGACGCAGGCCCGAAGCTCCGTCAGGATAACCTACACACATCCCGAATAGCGGATAGACCAATTCAGGCAGTCCCAGCAATTCCGATACCTCCGCGATCCGGTTACGGATTCCACCGATATATACAATTCCAAGTCCTAGTGATTCCGCAGCCACTGCAGCATTCTGTGCAGCAAGCGCAACATCAACGGTAGCTACAATCAGGTTCTCAGCAGAATCTTCATAAGAAGTCTCTCCCTGCAAATGAGGTTTCGTCACCTCGCGCAGCCGATACAGATCAGCGCACCAGACCAAAAACACTGGGCATTGTTCTATATAAGCCTGATTGCCCGCTAGTCCCGCAAGCTCCGTCTTTAGTGCCGGGTCAGTAACTGCAATAACACTATAAGCCTGAACATTGCTTGAGGTTGAAGCCATCTGAGCTGCTCCAATAATAGCGCTAAGCTGATCTTCACTTACTGGCTTATCCTGAAACTTGCGGACAGATGCATGTTTCATTAACAGAGAAATTGTATCGTTATTTACTTGCACTGTGGCCACTCCCTAAATAGTGATAGTGATATTACAGCTTTACCCGCTGTAGCCGAAGTGCATTCAAGACAACAGACACGGAGCTAAATGCCATCGCAGCTCCTGCCAGCCATGGGGCTAGAAACCCAAGTGCAGCAATCGGTATTCCTATTGTATTGTAAGCAAGCGCCCAGAACAAATTTTGTTTAATATTTCTCATCGTTTTGCGGCTCATCATGATCGCATCAGGAATACTCTTCAGATCCCCGCGCATCAGCGTAATATCAGCTGCTTCCATAGCTATATCCGTTCCTGTCCCAATCGCCATACCCGTATCGGCAGTAGCCAGTGCCGGAGCATCGTTGATCCCATCCCCAACCATGGCAACCTTAGTCCCATTCTGTTGGAGCTTGCGAACCTCTTCGGCTTTGCCCTCTGGCAGAACCTCTGCTAACACTTTCTCGATCCCTGCCTGCTTCGCAATAGCCTCAGCTGTAATTTTATTGTCACCAGTGATCATTACGACTTCAATACCCATATCATGGAGCGCGGCTACAGCCGCTTTTGAGGTCGGTTTAATCGTATCAGCAACGGCCACAATCCCAGCGATTTCACTCTCTACCGCTACTAGCATAGCTGTCTTTCCCGACTCCTCCAGCTTCTTCATAATTGGAGTCCATTCTGTGATATCAAGCTGATGATCTTCCATCATCCGCCGCGTGCCTACCATAACCTGCTGATCGGAGACAACGGCCATAATTCCACGTCCGGGCACATTATCAAACTGCTCAGCAGTAGGCAAAGCCAAGCCTCTATCAGCAGCGCCAGCAACAATAGCTTCCGCAAGTGGATGCTCAGATAGCTTTTCAGCAGCTGCAGTTAAAGCTAACAAACGGTTTTCCGCGTTTTCTTTTCCATAAGCTGCAATTCCAGTAGTAGTCACAACATCGGTAAGCACGGGTTTACCATTCGTCACTGTACCTGTTTTATCTAGCACAACGGTCTGAATCCCTTGCGCTCCCTCTAAATGTTCCCCGCCCTTGAAGAGGATTCCAAGCTCTGCTGCCCGGCCCGATCCTGCCATAATGGAGGTTGGCGTTGCCAGACCTAGCGCACATGGACAAGCGATTACGAGCACTGCAATGGCTTTTTCGAGGGCATCAGCGAACTGGCCAGGGGCTGCCCAGAAATACCAGATCAGAAAAGTTATTACGGCAATACCCACAACAATCGGCACAAAAATCCCTGAGATTACATCGGCAATCCGCTGAATCGGAGCTTTGGAGCCTTGAGCTTCCTCCACTACTCGGATAATTTGAGCCAGCGCAGTGTCGCGACCCACTTTATTGGCTTTGATTCTCAAGATACCGTTCTTATTCATAGTGGCACCGATCACGGTATCCCCTGGTTTTTTCTCCACAGGAATACTTTCTCCGGTCAACATCGACTCATCCACAGAAGAAGACCCCTCGACAACTTCACCATCCACAGGTACCTTTGTTCCGGGCTTCACCAATACAATATCACCAGGAATAACTTCATCTGTCGGGATATTCATTTCTTGCCCATCCCGAATTACGAGGGCGGTTTTTGCCTGAAGACCCATTAAGCTTTTGATTGCGTCAGAGGAACGGCCTTTCGCCAGCGCCTCAAACCATTTACCGACAAGGATAAGTGTAATGAGTACAGCACTCGTCTCATAATACATTTCTACAGTATGATTCATTCCCTTCATGCTTAAGGAATCAATGGTCAGATAAAGACTGTAGAAATAAGCTGCCGACGTCCCTAATACGACCAACACATCCATATTGGCACTCCGGTTACGAAGGGCTTTATAAGCACCGACGTAGAACTGCCAACCGATGATAAATTGCACAGGGGTAGCCAGTACAAGCTGGAACCAAGGATTCATAAATATATCCGGTGTTGGAATCCAGCCGGTGAAGGAGAAATGACCAGCCATCGCCCATAACAATGGGAACGAAAGAATTGCAGAAATGATCCATTTCCACTTTTTATGTTGAATTTCTTTTCCACGACGATCCACATGATCCTTGCGGTCTTCTTTAAGAGAAGCTTTATATCCGATACTGCTTACCTTCTCCATGATCTCCCTTGGACTGATATTACCGGGTGTATATTCTACATGTGCTGTTTCCAGCGCTAAATTCACATTAACTGCTGCTATACCCGGTGTACGGCTCAACACTTTTTCAATCCGTGAGGAACACGCAGCACAGGTCATCCCCGATATATCAAAATCCGCAGATTCTTTAATAGTGTCATAACCAAGAGAACGGATTTTATCCTCAATTTGTGGCAACCCTGATACTGTCGGATCAAATCCAACTGTAGCCTGTTCCAAGGCTAGATTCACATTCGCACGAGATACGCCGTCCATCCGGGACAAACCCTTCTCAATTCGGGTTGCACAAGCGGAACAGGTCATGCCTGTAATCTGTACAGTTGCCTGCTGTTCGTTTGGTGAAGCTGTTGTTTTGGTTTTATCCATGATTTCCACGCCTCCACATACCCCTATAGGGTATGATAATTTCTAAAAGAAAAGGCATTGGAGCTTTGGGTAGCTTCCCCATATCACTCCAAGCCTTATTACTGTGCTTCAAATTAAACTACGTCATACCCTTGATCTACAATTGCTTCTTTAATCGCACCAAGGCTTACTTTGTTCTCATCATACTCGACGGAAACTTTCTTAGCAGCAAGATCAACTTTAGCTGTGGCTCCAAGATTGCCTACGGCTTTCTCTACGGAGTTAACACAGTGACCACAAGACATTCCTTCAACGTTTAATGTAGCGTTTGACATTAATATAACCTCCAATAAATGTTGTGAAGCTATGCTCTAGAAGCATTAGCTTATTATTTCATTAATTTGTTAACCGTAATTAGGAGCTCGTCGATAACCTCATGTTCGCCAGCTTCGATTCGCTCAACAATGCAACTTTTCATATGTCCTTCTAACAGCATCTTACCGACACCATTTAACGCCGCCTGTACCGCTGCGAGCTGGTTGAGTACATCATCACAATAGGTATCCCGTTCAATCATACCCTTTACCCCGCGGATCTGGCCTTCAATCCGGTTGAGGCGCGTATTCAAGTTATTCTTGAATTCTGCCGAATGATGACTTTTTCGTTCTCCTGATGATGAAGAATGACAATTTATGTCGCAGGATTCTGCAGCTTGCTCTTTCTTGGCAGTAGACATAAGAATCAGCCTCCTTGGTTATAATATAATATACCCCCGTAGGGTATGTCAAGAGGCATTCCTAATTCATCCACAGATGATCTCCACGGGTAGTTTGTCCCTATATTACCGCCGTATTCTTCTACGGTTGGCTATACATCTCTATTTTTTTTAAAAAACTATTGCCTCCCTATTCAAATTTGAATATAATAAATTTTGCTTCTAATTATGAACATTTTTCGAACAGAACTATCACTATTAAGAAAAAGGAGCTGCGAAGCATGCATACTAAAGAAAGTAATCTTAAACTCGTAGTGGTTGGCCTGCTGCTTGGTATTCTTATGTCCGCAATGGACAATACCATTGTAGCTTCAGCTATGGGAACGATAGTCTCAGATCTTGGCGGTCTGGATAAAATCGTATGGGTAACCTCCGCTTACATGGTAATGGTAATGGCCGGAACCCCTATCTTCGGCAAGCTCTCTGATATGTATGGACGTAAACGTTTCTTCATTTTCGGATTGATTGTATTCCTGATTGGCTCGGCTTTGTGCGGTACTGCCACCAGTATCACACAGCTCAGTATTTACCGTGCCATTCAAGGGATCGGCGGCGGTGCACTAATGCCAATCGCCTTCACCATCGTTTTCGACATTTACCCGCCTGAAAAAAGAGGAAAATTGACCGGTCTCTTTGGAGCCGTCTTCGGAATCTCCAGTGTACTTGGACCTTTACTCGGTGCCTATATTACCGACTATGTTGGTTGGCAGTGGGTATTCTACATTAACCTGCCGCTAGGAATTATTGCACTGTTCCTGATTGCAACTTCTTATAAGGAGTCGATCTCCCACGCTAAACAGCGCATTGACTGGGGTGGAGCCTTCACTCTGGTTGGTGCGATTATCTGCCTAATGTTCGCTCTGGAACTTGGTGGTAATCAATATGCTTGGGATTCCAGTGCCATCCTTGGCTTATTCGTAGGTTTTGCTGTTCTCTTGCTGGCGTTTATCCTTATTGAGAGAGTAGCTGCTGAACCTGTGATCTCGTTCGCTATGTTCCGCAAACGGTTGTTTGCAACAAGCAGCGTGACCAGCCTATTTTATGGCTCTGCTTTTATCGTAGCTACTATTTACATTCCTATCTTTGTGCAGGGTGTATTTGGCGGCTCAGCTACGAACTCAGGGCTGATCCTTATGCCGATGATGATCGGTACGGTCGTTGGCAGTCAGACCGGGGGGCTGCTTACAACAAAAACCAGCTTCCGCAACATTATGATCCTATCCGCAGTCTGCTTTGTCGCAGGGGTCTACAGCCTAAGCACTTTATCACCAGATACCTCCCGCCTCATGCTTAATGTATTTATGGCTCTGACTGGGTTCGGCGTAGGCTTTTCCTTCTCCGTGCTGAGTATGGCAGCTATCCATAATTTCGATATGCGCCAACGGGGGTCGGCAACATCGACCAGTACCTTCATGCGCTCCCTTGGAATGACACTGGGAATTACGATCTTCGGGATTATTCAGCGGAATAGCTTTACTAACAGTCTAAGCGATGCTTTTGGCGGTAGTGAACAGTCAGCAGCTTTCGGAGATCCACGCGCTGCGTTAACACCTGAAGCAAGAGCGAAGATCCCTGCTGAAATATTAGAGAAAATATCAAGTGCGTTATCCACCTCTATTGCACAAACCTTTATGTGGGCCTTGATTCCTGCAGTGCTCGGTCTAGTCTTTGTACTGCTCATGCCAAAAGACCGTCTTACCATTCCTGCTAAAGCTGTTCAGGCGTCCGAGGGCAAAAGGTAACCATTATGTCCATGAAATTAGCCATTCTAGGTTTACTGCTGGAGCGGAACATGCATCCCTATGAAATCACATTAGTGATGAAGGAACGTTCCATGGACCGGATCACGAAGCTGCAGATGGGATCACTCTATTATGCTGTGGATAAGCTTGCACAAGATGGTTATATAGAAGCTTTAGAGGTCATCCGCAGCAGTGATCGGCCGGACAAAACAATCTATGCCATAACGGAGCAAGGTAAAGCTTTATTCGAACAGCTTATCCTGCAACAGATTAAGAAAAACGAACCCTTCTATCATCCGATGTATATGGCCCTGGCTATGTCCCGTCATATCGATCAGAGCAAGGTTGAGAAGCTGCTCGAGGAACGCCTCCGGGAAACAGAACATCAGGTTAATCTGGCTTATCAGGTATACGAGGAGCATATCTCCATCGTGCCTCGTTCTGCCCTGCATCTAATGTACGGTACATATGAGCACACCCTGACTGAGCTGAAATGGCTGCAGCGCCTATACGATGATGTTGTAGCACGCAAGCTAAAAGACATAGGGACACCGTTGAATTTAGAGGCCTAATGGCCTCTTTTTTCTGTTTAAGGGAGTCAAAATACGTTTATTAACGAGCACAATAGCCATTAAATCTCAAAGAAAGGCGAGGCGGTAAAAATGACTCAAGAAAAACATCAGCGGAATAGTGACAAACGGGATCACCCGGAACAATATCCAACAGAGAAAGAAAGTCTATTCGATCTTCATGAAAGTGAGCAGAATGTAGACCCGATTCCGATGGAAGATTTGACGCTGGAAAAGCAAGAAGAAAAGAATAAAGAAGAGACCAAACACCGCTCTTCCAGCGACAAAAAATACCATACGGGCTTCTGAGAGTGTACAATATCTACAAGTACGCAATCATAATTTCCAAGGAGGAATCACATTGTTGAAAGCGTTACCTTTAAACAAGCGCGGGATTCCCGCAAGCCGCATTGCTTTAGGCTGCATGGGGCTAGGCGGTGACTGGGACCATGAGCCGATTACTGTGGAGAATGTTAAACAGGGACATGAAGCGGTTGATGCCGCCCTTTCCATCGGCATCAACATGTTTGATCATGCAGATATCTATACTCGTGGGAAGGCGGAGAAGGTATTCGGTCAGATTTTTAAGGATCGTCCAAGACTACGTGAAGAAATCATAATTCAATCTAAATGTGGAATTAAGCTAATGGAGCCTGGAGACAGCACTAATACGTTTGATTTCTCTGGCCAACATATTCTGAACAGTGTAGATGGAATATTGTCACGACTTGGGACCGAATACATTGATATTCTTCTACTGCATAGACCTGATCCCTTAATGGATCCCGAGGAAGTAGCCTCCGCATTACATCAACTGAAGGCCGCTGGTAAGGTTCGTCATTTCGGGGTTTCCAATATGAGCGCCGCTCAGATCAAGCTGCTGCAGACTTATTGCGATGAACCTTTTATCGTAAACCAGCTACATATGAGCTTGGCTAAGATCAGCTGGGTGGATGCTGGAATCAGTGTAAATCGTGAACCCTGGAAGGATATTATCTTCCCTGAGGGAACCCTTGAACATTGTCGAATGGAGAACATTCAGCTTCAAGCTTGGGGGCCACTCGCCCAAGGTCTATTTAGCGGGCGTTCATTAGAGGATCAACCGGAGAATATCGTCCAAACAGCAGCTATGGTCCAACAGCTCGCAGATGAAAAAGGAACAACACCCGAAGCCATTGTACTGGCTTGGCTAATGACACATCCAGCTGCCATTCAGCCTGTTATTGGAACTGTGAATCCGAAACGTATTACTGCCTGTGCCGATGCGGACAAGCTGGAGCTTAGCCGTAAAGAATGGTATGACCTGTATGTTAGTTCACGCGGTTCAAAACTTCCGTAACATATACATTTATATTCTCAACTTCATTACTCCGCTTATGCCCGGCTCGCGTTACTACTGCGAGCCGGGTATTTTTTTACGAATCACTCTAACTTATCGTTCTTTATTGCGAATAAATTTAGTAATCGAGCGATATATGGAGTTATTTAGAGATAAATTATCATTTTCGTTCTTTATAGAGTACAAATGCGCGTTATTGGCAGTTTTCTTTTTGATTTATTCCATGTATGATTCATTACAGAAGTTGTTCTTAATAAAGAACGATAATAACGAACCAAAGAAACAGACATTGAGGGGAGGTATTCCTCTGAGACCCAGATCAGCAAGGAGAAGAGCTAGAAGAAACAGGAAAATCGGATTACGTATACTGCAATCAGGAATGGCTGTCTCCGTCTTATTTCTATATACCTCGCAGCAAGTTGGTGGTACCTATGGAGGCTTTGGAGCCGCTACGCAAACCACTAGCACGATTAGCTTTTGCGAAGTATTTCCGAATTCGATCAAGGCACTGCTTACAGAGTTCAAAGAGCATGTTAATCGAGCGCTCACTTTAAAAGAATCACTACAGCCCTTTTCCTCATCAGCTAACTACTCGGACGTTTCGGGAATAGAAGGGATGTCGCTGGAAGAGCTTGATGTCGCTGCAGAAGAGATTTCTTCGCAAATAGCGGCGCTTCAATCCCAAATAGATAGCGTTAACGAGCAACTGGCGGCTAACAGCCAAATTTGGAATCAAATCCACAATGAGCTAAGTGCAGCAGCAGCCTTACTCTTCCAGATAGGAGGATATATGACTTCTCTAGATTCCAACTGTCTAGAAATCAAGGACGAGCAATTTTTCAGAGATTTACAAAGCAGCCTGAATCAAAGCGGTGTGATCTCGGAATCCTTGAATGCTTCCTTAAATGGAGTTATTAGTTACCTAACCTCCATACACGATGTCGGTCTTCCATTCGCTTCGGTAGTTACCAGTGATGTTTATGGACAACTTGAATTACGCGAAGGAGAGTTCCCACAGCCACTGCCATTCCTGATTACCTTCACTCAACCAGACGGCGTGATCTCTAGCGACCTCACCTCATCTTATGAAGCTCTAAATACCGAATTGACTAACCATAAAGAATCGGCAACCTCAGGTATCACTACCCTTCAAGATAAACTCCAATTGATCAGTCAGACTCGCGAGCAAAAACTAGAAGAGCTTGAAAAAGCTCGGCTAGAAGAAGAGCAAGTAAAGAAAGAAGAAGAAGCGAAAAAAGAAGAAGAACGTTTGGCTGAGGAGAAAAAGCAACAAGAAGCCGAGGATAAAGCGAAAGCTGAGGCAACCCCTCCAACATCAGGCGAAACTGCTCCGGAAGCCCCAAATAAAGAACAACCTGAAGCCCCAGCCACTGACCCGGTTAAGCCGGAAATTGACGAAGAGCTTACAATTCCAAAAGATGTCCCTCAGCAAGAGGCTCCACAAGAGACGCCAAAGGCGGAAGACAGTACGACTACCCCGCCGGTAGCAACCCAAGCTCCTTCGGACCCTCAACCTGAGAAAGGTGGAGAATAAGATGCGAATTAAAAAAATTATCAATAATACCCTATCGAGCTTAATGCTTGTGATCTTTATTCTGCTGGTGGCAGCCGTAGTGTTATCCAAGGCCTCCGGCGGTGAACCTGCTTTCTTCGGATATGAGATCAAAACCGTACTCTCAGGATCGATGGAACCAGGAATTCAGACAGGCTCAATTGTCGCATTAAAACCCGGAGGGGATATGAATCGTTTCAAACCAGGCGATGTCATCACCTTTAGGAATGAAGATAATCTGCTCATTACTCACCGGATTGTAGAAGCGACCGTCAATAACGCTACTGGTGAAGCTGTTTATCGCACTAAAGGCGATAACAACGACGCGCCCGACATGAACCCTACCAGTTCTGTGAATGTTGTAGCTCAGTATACCGGGGTCACTGTACCCTATGTCGGTTACGCTATGAATTTCGCAGTTTCCAAAGCTGGAAGTGTAGTCCTCATGATCGTGCCTGGCTTGATGCTTCTGCTCTATGCTCTGTATACCTCTTGGAAGGCTGTAGCTGCATTAGAAAAGAAAAATGCTGCCCTACTGCCAGCCTCACCGCCCCCAACAGAAACACAGCCCTAAGTTGATTGTCCACTTCCGCTTACGAACCGGAAGATACAATATATAAATTTTATAAAAAATTCAAACACAAATTTGAGGAGGAATTTTATTATGGGTATCAAGAAAACATTGGGTCTTGGCGTAGCATCTGCAGCACTGGGTTTATCATTAATCGGCGGAGGAACCTTCGCATACTTTAGCGACACTGCGCAAAGCACAGCTACATTCGCAGCGGGCACGCTCGATCTGAACTCCGACCCTTCTGTCATCGTTAATATTCCTAACCTGAAACCAGGTGATACGGTAACTAAATCCTTCAAATTGAAAAACGATGGTTCGCTCGATATCGGATCTATTATTCTGAATACATCGACTCAAATCACGGATGCTAAAGGAGATAACTACCTGGATTTAGCCGAGTTCATTAAAGTTAAATTCCTTAGAAATAATGATAAAGGAGTACCTATCGTCTCTCCTGAAAATGTAGTTTATGAGACTACACTTGCTGCTTTAAAAAGTCAGCATCCGGATCTCGTAAAAAATACAGGTTGGGATCAACTCTTTACCGAAGCATCCGGTATTAAAGCCGGTACCAACGACAGCTTCTCCGTCCAATTCGAATTTGTGGAAAATAACCAAGATCAAAATATTTTCCAAGGCGATAGCTTAACACTGACTTGGGATTTCGTAGCTAAACAAGGTGCGAAAAAAGACTACTAAGATCAATAAAGTAATTTAATAAAATACTCGAAGAGCAGCAGATCCTGAATCCGGCCACGGATAAGCAGATTGCTGCTCTTCTCTTTACAATAAACTTTGTCCGATTTATTGATATTTGCTATACTAATAACAAAAATTACGGAGGGGCGTCAGCATAGTGCCACAGAATATGGGCCAACGTATCCAGCAGCTCCGCCTAGACAAGGGTTTCTCCCTATCTGAGCTTGCGGACAGAGCAGATGTGGCTAAGTCGTATCTTAGCAACGTGGAGAGAAACATCCAATCCAATCCATCCATCCAGTTTATCGAAAAAATCGCTGACGCGCTTCAGGTATCCATTCATGCCCTGCTCTATGGAGAACCCAATGATGCAGAGGAATCACATTTAGATTCGGAATGGTTCCGATTGGTGCAGGAAGCTATGGACTCAGGCATTAGCAAACGCGAATTCAAAGAATTTCTGGACTATCAGAAATGGAAGCTCGATCAAAAGGATTAATACTTCCTACTAATCTGGTACGATCCTCTCTTCTACTAAATCATATCGAAAAAGGACACAGCGAAGAACCGCTGTGCCCTTTTTCGATATGTAACCCCTCTAATGTATTACTGCACGATCTGCACAGTTTTCTCATGAAAGAACTGGCGGATTTCATCTGCCTTAATGCCAGCCTTCTTAGCTGCTAATAATAAATGTACCCACTCTTGATCCAGATCAATAAACTGCTGTTCTCTGTTGCTACCCTGGTTGGACTTTTCCAAAAAATCTCCCCCTAAGATTTTACGTCCCCAGGCAATCCGGCTGTCATAGTATCTCTACCTTAGACCCGCGACTTTGTGCCCCTGCCTTTCGGCAAGTTTACCTTTTACTGGACCCTTTTCACGAAAGGATCTACTTAAAAAACTATAAAATTACTATCTGCAATAACATTATACAAAAAGAAAGCGGAAAAGTGTGTCGATTCCTGGTTACTTTCTATTTTAAAAACGAAAAATAAAAGATTTTTTTTCAAAGATCTTGTCCGATTATCACGATACTCGTCCGTTACATAAAATAAATTGTACTAGCAAAATAAATATTTACTGACCTAATAGTTAAAAATAAGGATAATAGAATCATTTTAATAGGCCTTTAGAATGGGTAATGAGAAGAAACACCCTTCTTTTCATTAGAACAAGCTAACCCATACCATTTTGCGAACGTATTGGACGAAAGAATGAATTGATTACAGTGGCCGAAAGTAGCACAATAAGATGAGAAATGAAACCGCAATCATCACAGCTCCAGTAAGCGTTGACACAAAATGTAACGTATGGAGTTCATCCGTTAAGGAGGATGTATTCATGGCAGCCAAAGAGCCCTATAACGAATCCATTTGGAGTAAGTATTACGGACCCAATTTAGGCTACATTCAAGAAAGATATGAACAGTTTGTGAAAGATCCCTCCACCGTAGAAAATAATTATCGCGAGCTTTTTACAAATTCGGGACCTCCTCCCCTAACTCCGGATAGCGAACCGGCTCCTCAGCCGCACATCTCGGGAGACACCGAATGGCTTAGAAAAGCAGTAAGAGCTTCCAAGCTAATCGCCAATATTCGTATATATGGCCATATGGCCGCTGAAATTGATCCGCTGGTACGCGATCAGAATCCCATGGCAAAATATCTTGAGCTTGAAACCTATGGGCTGACCCGCGAAGACCTGATCGCACTGCCTGCCACGCTTATATGGGAAAATGCGCCGAATGATGTGCATACCGGATGGGATGCCGTGCAACGTATGCGTCAGGCATACACCAAGACTATCGCCTATGAATTCGGGCATGTGCATGAAGAAAAAGAACTGCAATGGCTAAATAGACAGGCAGAATCCACCAGCTCACCAGCACCCCTAAATAATACAGAACGCAAAGAGCTCCTGAACCGCCTGATTCAGGTAGAGCAATTTGAAACCTTCCTCCACAAAACTTTTGTAGGTCAGAAGCGTTTCAGTCTTGAAGGCAATGATGCTCTTGTGCCGATGTTAGATGAAATCGTACGTGCTGCTGCACATGACGGTGCGGAGCATATTTTGATGGGCATGGCGCATCGCGGCCGCCTCAACGTTCTTGCACATATTTTGGGCAAACCTTATGATATCATATTTTCAGAGTTTCATCATTCTCCGAACAAGGAGCTTTTCCCTTCCGAAGGCTCCACAGGCATTAACTATGGTTGGACAGGTGATGTGAAATACCATCTCGGTGCAGACCGTGCTGTCCGTGAAGGAGAAACCGTACGCACAAGAATAACACTAGCGAATAACCCAAGTCACTTGGAATTCGTCAATCCTGTCGTGGAAGGTTTCACTCGTGCCGCACAAGAAGATCGGAGCACTGCAGGACTGCCGAAGATTGATACCAGTAAAGCTATGGCGGTGCTGATGCATGGCGATGCTGCTTTTCCAGGTGAAGGAATTGTTGCAGAAACGCTTAATATCGGCAAACTTCAAGGTTATCAAAATGGTGGGACGATCCATATCATTGTTAATAACCGAATTGGTTTTACGACTGAAAGTGAAGATTCCCGTTCTACGCATTATGCGAGTGACATCGCCAAAGGGTATGAAATCCCAATAGTCCATGTCAACGCTGATGACCCAGAGGCCTGCGTAGCAGCTGTACGTTTAGCTAGCGCATACCGCCATCAATTCAAAAAAGATTTCGTAATTGATCTCATCGGCTACCGCCGTCATGGTCACAACGAAATGGATGATCCTGAAACCACACAACCTATTGTCTACGGCAAGGTTCGCAATCATCCAACCGTCTACAAGGTTTATGCAGAGAGACTGAAAAACGAAAAGGTTCTTACCGCCGAAGACGTACAAAAGATGAATGCTGAAGCAGAAAGCGTATTGCAGCGTGCGTACGATACTATGAAGGAAGGCAATCATAAGAAAAAAGAACCCAAAGCCTTCATTCCTCTACAAACGGACCGCGCAGCGGCAAACACTACAGCGGTATCCATCTCCAGCCTGCAGGAGATCAATCGTGAACTGTTGACGGTTCCTGCTGGATTCCAGGTTTATCCGAAGCTGGAGCGCATTTTACAACGTCGTAAAGATGCACTGAATGAGGGTGAAAAGGTCGACTGGGCACTGGCTGAAACATTAGCCTTCGCTACCATTCTGAAAAATGGAACGCCCATCCGACTGAGCGGTCAAGATGCCCAGCGCGGAACCTTCGCACATCGCCATCTGGTGCTGCACGACAGTAAAACAGGAGATTTATTCTCTCCTCTGCATCAGCTAAGCGATTCCCGTGCCTCCTTTGGCGTATACAACAGTCCATTGTCAGAGGCATCAGTATTAGGCTTTGAATATGGTTATAATGTGTTTGCACCGGAAACCTTCGTAATCTGGGAAGCACAGTATGGTGATTTCGCCAATGCGGGTCAGGTTATTTTTGACCAGTTCATTGCCGCTGGACGCGCCAAATGGACACAGCGCAGCAATCTCGTCATCATGCTGCCGCATGGCTACGAAGGACAGGGACCTGAGCACTCCAGCGGTAGGCTGGAACGGTTCTTGCAGCTATCCGCTGAGGAGAACTGGACGGTCGCTAACCTGACTACCGCTTCGCAATATTTCCATCTGCTGCGGCGCCAAGCAGCGTTATGCGGGCAGGAAGATGCTAGACCGCTAGTCATTATGACGCCGAAAAGTCTCATTCGGAATACGCGCAGCACTTCTGCCGGAACCGAGCTGGCTTCAGGACAATTCAAGCCTGTATTAGCTGAATCTTTGCTTGGCCAGAAACCAAGTGAAGTTAAACGGCTCGTAGTCTGCAGCGGTAAAGTCGCTATCGACATCCAAACAGAACTGGAAGCAGCACCGGATAAGGATTGGTCATGGCTGCATGTTCTTCGCCTAGAGCAGCTTTATCCGTTCCCGGAACAAGAGTTAAGCGAACATTTAAACTCCTTCAGCTCCCTTCAGGAAATTGTCTGGGTGCAAGAAGAGCCGAAAAATATGGGCGGCTGGAGCTATAGTGAGCCTCGGTTACGCGCCATCGCACCGAAAAATGCCGGCGTAAGATATATCGGCCGTCCGGAACGTTCCAGCCCGGCCAGTGGTTATGCAGATGTGCATAGCTTCGAACAACGTAGAATTGTAACAGAAGCCCTAAAATCAAATTCGAACGTACAAGCGGCTGTACCGTCCTCTTAAGAGGACGGTATCACAATAGCGTAAACCATTATGTTTGGGGAGGAAACGGCCTGTGTCAGAAATCTTAGTACCCGATCTGGGAGAATCCATATCCGAAGGAACCATCTACAAATGGCTGGTTAAAGAAGGCGACACGGTAGGTCAAGGCGATGTGCTTGCTGAGCTGGAAACGGATAAAGTCAATCTGGAAATTAGTGCAGAGGTGGAGGGTGTCATCTCCACCATCCTGCGTCAAGCGGGCGAGAACGTAGCCGTTGGCGAAGCCATCGGTATCATTGGAGCCGCAAGCGGCAGTACGCCACGGGCCGCTGAAAGCGAAGCCGAAGCGCCTAAAGCGGCTCCGGCAGGCGGCAACGCAGTTGCAGCCGCCGCGCCTGTAGCTGCGCCCGAAGTGCCTGCAGCAGGTGGCGACAGCCATGCTGCATTGGCATCGCCGGGCGCACGCAAGCTGGCACGGGAGCGCGGCATCGACCTCGGCGAGGTTAGCGCCCGTGATCCTATCGGCCGGATTGGTCAGGCCGATGTGTCCGGTCATGGTGCAGCAGCGCCGCAGGCCGCTGCACCGGTAGCTCCGGCGCCGCAAGGCAAGCCGGAACCAGCGAAGCCGGCAGCGGGCAAAGCCACGCCGGACGAGGGCAAAAACGTGGAGCGCAAGCGCATGTCACGCAGACGGCTCACGATTGCCAGCCGCTTGGTCGAAGCGCAGCAGACCGCGGCCATGCTTACCACCTTCAACGAGGTGGACATGACAGCGATCCTCGACATCCGCAAGCGCCGCAAGGATGCATTTAAAGAAAAACATGAAGTTGGACTAGGCTTCATGTCCTTCTTCACCAAAGCCGTGATCGGTGCGCTTAAAACCTATCCACTGCTGAACGCCGAAATCGACGGTGAAGATCTGGTCGTTAAGAAATTCTACGACATCGGTATTGCTGTTGCAGCGAAAGAAGGACTTGTAGTTCCCGTAGTCCGTGATGCGGATCGGCTCAGCTTCCCGGAAATCGAGCGCCAGATTGGCGAGCTCGCTTCCAAAGCACGTGCCAATACGCTCAGCCTCTCCGAGCTGCAAGGCGGAACATTCACCATCACCAACGGTGGCGTATTCGGCTCCTTGTTATCGACACCGATTCTGAATACACCACAGGTGGGTATTCTAGGGATGCATAAGATCCAATTGCGTCCGATCGCGCTGGACGAAGAAAGAACCGTAAACCGTCCAATGATGTACATCGCCCTTTCCTATGATCACCGGATCGTTGACGGCTCTGAAGCGGTAAGCTTCCTGGTCAAAGTGAAGGAATTGCTGGAAGATCCGGAAGCACTACTGCTAGAAGGCTAACGCTCTTCGAATTTTCGAAGACATAAGAATATAAAGAAGGTATCCCTACAGCTCTCGCTTTGGGGATACCTTCTTTTATATCTGAATCCAATTGCTGCCTTCCCTGCATACGATTTAACTGTATTTTATACACTTATTTATTTCTGATCCGCTCATAGCCTCTTCTCTAATTGCATTCTCTACAACTAAAATCCGTAAAAACGTCTATTTCCACTAATTTAACCAGTAATAGCTGCATCAAATACAACTAAAGGGCCTATATACAGCTATTGGTGAACTTTAATTGCACATAATACAACTAACTTAGCGCATGCACATGCACCTACTAACATCAAACATCAAACATCAAACTACACACTACTAACTTCAAACTTCAAACTTCTAACTTCAAACTTCAAAACTCTACTTCAATAGCTCCTCAGCCAGCTGTAAAAATTGCTCCTGGGTCAAAATCTTATCTCCATAGCTGGTGAGTGTATAATACGCATCCTGCTTCTCGTTATACCAGTTCAGATAATCATAGCTGACTTCTTCCCTTACCACCTTGTTATAGATAACTTCTGTCCCTGCAACTGTGAGCTTATTAGCTTGATTCTCAGGCGTTTGTTCCACGAAAACCTTGCCGCCATGCATGAGCGTTGCTGAGATCCCTATAAAAGCATTGTTCTTCGAATATGTTACACTTAGCCCCCCTGGCTCGGACCACGGTATAGCCTTCATAAACAAATTGCGGGTCCCCTTGTCCTTATTTGCCTGAGCGGTAAGATCATTTAATGTTTCCTTATACAGAGAACCTGGCTTAGCTGTATCCGTAGTCGGAGAATTAGGATGGATTACACCATATTTAAAAGCGTACCCCGCTGCCGTTTCGGGAAGCATTGGCGCCCCTGTTCTTTTGATTTCTTTTAAAAAATCAGAATACGCATCTATCCGCTGCTCTTTATACTTAAACTGCAATTCTGTCGCCAAGCCTGCTGCACCTGCTTTATTTTTCACAAGATAAGCGATCAATTCACCCGGTTTAGCGAACTCTTCTGCTTGCTGCGCATATTTATCATAAGAAGCCCTTTCTGCAGATTCAGTCGGCGAAACATGTTGGACCTTCACTACTCCTTCACTATTGCGGATTTGGATATATTCAGACGCAGCATACGCAGTCACAGAAATCAGCAGAAACAGCGTTAACATACTGGCCACTGCCGTTGTTTTATTCATCACCCTCAGCGAGAACGATCGCTTTCGACCTGTTATGCCAGTAATACGCCCCATGACCTTATCTTCTACATCTACCTCATCCAAAAGTTCATTGCCCGCCGAGGCATAAATTATATCTTGGTATTCATTGCTGATTTTGTTTCTTTCCATGTGATCTCCTCCTCTGACTTCATAGCTTCCTGAACCTTTAGCTTGATCCGATTCATTCTTTTAGTTAGCGCATTGGGACTGACCCCTAGAATCTCACTTATCTCTGCATAAGTTTGTTCTTCAAACACCCGCAGAATAAGCATGTTTCTCTCCTCAAGCGACAATCCCGCTAAAGCCGCAGACAATGAAGGACTATACAACCGAGCATCCAGCTCCTGTTCAGGACTTGCAGACAGTACTTCCGGACGAAAAATACGCATGACTTGCTTATGCAGACGACGCCTGCGCAGCAGATTTAAGCAATGATGATATGCGATACGATAGAGCCATGCCGAGAAATGCATTTGCGATTTGTATTGCCGGATAGATTGATAACCCTTTACCAAAATATCCTGAACCGCGTCCTCCGCATCCTGCTTGTTTTCTAACAAACGATAGCAATATCGATAGATCGGCTTTTGGAATGACCTGACAATTAAAGCATACTGCTCGGAATCTCCCTTTTGAATCCTAACGATTAGCTCTTCCAACTCTGTCGAGTCTAGCGAATCCTGTGGCGATGTAAGCACCTCCTTAACCCTTATATCTCTATAACACTTGACCACCGAAAAAAGTGCCTATGTAAACCAAACTAAAGGAAATTTTATAAAAGCTGACAGTCACGGCTTCGGAGAATGTTTGAATCACTGACGGCTGGTGTCCCCGGATTTCTTACTTATACCATTATGCACGGTTAAAATCTGGTGAGTCTATGCTTAGCAGATGCATAACAAAACCTCCCATTAGACCTGATAACTCCAGGTTTGCTTCTAATGGAAGGTTTTTTAATAAGGCTTATTATTCTAAGACTGAGGTGTAACGTCAACGTCTGCTAAATTGTAAATTGTTGCAAAGGTTACTCTCTTATCATGGAAGGAGATAGAGTGATCGTAATCGTCTTATCGAACGGGGTCATAAAATTGACCAACACCGCCTTGCAGTTATCCTGTAGCTTCGCCTCACGCACCGTAGCCGCCAGATGGCCAAGCTCGCCCCCTGTCAGTTCAATCCAGTCCTCTTCACAACTATAGCGGAGGTTACCGCCGTTCCAGAGATAATGGTCCTCTCCGACAGCCTGCAATTCACCCGATGTGAAACATCCTTCCCGTCCAAAAATAAAAGACAGCTGTGTCATAACCTCTGTAGGTTCCTCAGCATGCAACCGGAGGGTCCACCCTCTGTCCGTGCGTTGAACCTCCGTCTCCACACGGAATGTCTGTTCATGCGTAAGTGCGCGGCTCTGATGCGGTAGCAGATACCAAGGGCTTACTGGCTCCCCAGATGTTGGTGGAAGCAGTTCACCTTCTACAGGACCGTAATAACCCTTCTTTTGTTCTCCTGACAGGTGGTATCCGTCAGGTAGTTTGATCATTTTCTGCATCGGGATATAGCCCGGATTAAAGTAAGAAGCCAGTTGCACTGCAAGCAGCCTGACGGCACCGTGACGGAGTGCAAAAAAAGACGGCGTCTCCGTGATTAAGGTCACGCTAGTGTTCCCGTCCCTGTAGCGCACAACCGGTGCTCCGAAATCAGTATGCAGCCGGCTGTGGTAAATTCGCCCTTGATGGCCGGACTTCTCCATATCCTGCAGATAGCCGTGTCGCGGAAAATCGCCGTTCAGTATTTTCTCATATTTTACAGGCAGAGCTGCCGAATCTTCAAAAGGTTGCTGAAGCTCCGGCTCCAGCAGCATACGTACAAGTACGTTAACAGAGCAGACCCCCGGATTTTCCAGTGCTCTGCCTGCCCATTCGGCCATCCCCGCAAACAATGGCTCCTTATCGGAACGGGCCAGAATAGCGTACGGTAAATAATATGGAGACAGGTCGTGAAAGCTCCCCAGATCCTGGCGTCCAGAATAATCGGTCACAACTTCGCCCTTAGGATGCACCAAATAGACCATCATGTGTAAATTCAGACGAACTGGCTCCAGCAACTGCGGCCGATCCAGCAGACGAGCGGCATGAATCAGCATGATGTCGCTGACCGCACTATAAATACCGTTACTGCGCTCCGTCCATTCTCCATCAGGTGTAATATCCATCCCTTCAGCCAACCACTGATCCGCCCGTTGGACAGCCTCCTCCAGTCCGAACAGTTCATGCAGAAACCCCAGTGCTGCACACAATACCCAACGGTGATTCGGCGTGTGACAGCCCCCTGTAAGCATGACGGGAATAGTTCGCTTAAGAAACAAGAGCATATTATCAAGCACCTGTTGCAGTGGCGCCCAATCCTGCGACGCCAACAGTTGGTATAGCTGAGCATAGCCGACGATGACAAAGGCTGTATCCGGGGGAGAATGATAGTTCGTCCAGCCCGGAGAGATCGAGCCATCCTCATGTTGTGAACGCAGCACGAACTCCGTCGCCAGCAGCAGGCGGGCCAGCAGCAGCTCATCACGGTAGAATGCGGAATCCGGGTTAACCAGAGCCGCTCCCCAATAACACATATCGGTTGGTGTGCCGGTCGTATGATTAACCCAGGCAACGCCAGTACCCGGATCTATTGTCCCTCCATAATAGCGGCTCGTCGGATCAAGCACCTGCCGGGATAATCCCTCCACTGCCGCTCTATCATTACTGGCTACCAGTTGCTTGTACATTATACTTCCCTCCATGTTAACAATCTGCTCAATGTCTGGGTGGTAACATGAGCTGAAGCCGCGCCAGCTCTCGTCGGATACGTTCAGGAATTTCCGTGAACAGTTGATTCCAAGAAACGAACAATTCCTCCCGGTCCGCATATTCCCAGCACGAATAGGACAGGGAAGGCGTGAACCGGCAGGTTTTCAGATAACGGTGGACAAGACGGTCAGTTTCTCCATCGGACGCCAGAATGCCGTGAAAAAAGTCGCCATAAATCAGACCCTCCGCACCTGCTCCATCCTGTGTACTGGATGCGAATCCCGGTAACAGCTCAAAGACTTCAGGGAACGGGGCAAGAGCATGCTTGCCGGGTTGGACATAGAGGTCCACCCGTGTCCCGCTTAGATTGCTGCCCCCGCGCAGCAGCGCTTTAAGGAATTCCCCGTGAAAGCTCGCTTCGGCATCCACCACTTCCCCGTCTCTACCGATGTAAACCCACACATGCTCCAGATCATATAAATGTTGAATATCATAATCGTAATAAATCGCGTATTCCACAACGGCCAGCACATCCGGACGGTTCACAGCTAGACGGCGCCGGAAGGAAGGAGACTCTTCCTCCTGCCGCATCACCGTTATACCGAGACGTACCGGAAAAAATGGCTCGTTCTGATCGAATAATAAGCGCGGAGCATACTTCATAGCTAACCTACGGTCTTCATCGTTCAACATCAGACCTGTCCTCTACGCGCCAACTTGGCCATAAGCAGCTGATGACTTTCATCAATTTCTTCCGGCTGGCAAGCTGCCTTCAACTCATACACCTTGACCCGCGCCCGTTCAATCATCGGCAGATAAGCATCATAGAATTTCATATTCCCGCTGTTTACATAAGGGCACCAGTGATCAGACAGACCGATAGTCTCATGAATGTGAACACCTACAATATCATCCATCAGACCTTCCATTTCCCCCACACTGTCGTACAAACCCAAACGGTCCATCATAATGGCATGCCCGGTGTCATACCATATGCCCACAGGCGCTCCTTTTAGCGCCTTAATAATCATTTTGGCTTCCGCAAGCGTCGGAATCTGCTGCGGTTTGGAACGTGTTTCGATACCAAAGCGTACGTTTATCCCCTCAGAAACTGCCCGGTTACATACTTCATCTAGGCTTTCAATAATTTTCTGCACATAGCCGGCGCTATAGGCTTCCCGCCGCTCCATCAGTTCCGCCCATTTGCTGCGATAAGCGTTAGAATCTCTACCCTCTCCGTTATAAATCTGCTCCAGCTCTTTACTGATATCATTTGGAAAGGGTACCTCACCGGGATGCACAACAACAGCTTCTCCTCCGTAACGCTGAGCATACTTAGCCGAGCCAATCAGCAGCTCAATCGCCCGCTGCCGCTTCTCCTCATCCTCAAAACCCAGCAGCACGGAATCTGTGCCATAATCGGAGTCCTGCACATGCGGGAAGGTGTTGTGGACACTGGAGATCCCCACCTCCCCCCGCTCAAGCATCGGCTCGATCGTTTCCAGCATTTCCTTAGTCACATTATAGTTCAGCTCCACTCGCTGAAAGCCCAGATCGCGGATTTCCCGCAGCATTTCACTGCCGATGGAATGACGCTTAATATTCCAGCAAGTTGAGAACGAAAACATGCCTTTGTCCTCCATAATTATTTTCTCCTCCCTTGTTACAGCTTACGGTTCAACCTTTTACGGCACCAAGCATTACACCGCTGACAAAATATTTCTGCAGCCATGGATATACGGCAAGGATCGGTACTGTTGCAAAGATAACGGTGGCCGCTTTTAGGCTCTCTGGTGTCAGTGGGGTCCGGTTGGCACCTTCCATTTGTGTCAGTTCGGATACCATGTTGTTCTGCACCATCTGGAACAGCTTGAGCTGGAGCGGATACAAATCCGGATTATTGATATACATCAAAGAATCCTGAAAGCCGTTCCACCTTCCCACTGCGTAGAAAAGCGCCAATGTGGCCATAACCGGCATGGATAGCGGCAATATAATACTCATCAGGGTACGAAGATGGGAACTGCCATCGATTTCGGCCGATTCCTCCAGGCTGGCAGGAATGTTATTAAAAAAGGAGATCAGGATAATCAGGTTAAAGGGGCTGACCAGACCTGGCAGGATAAGCGACCAGACCGAATTAATCAAATGCAAATCACGGATCAACAAATATTCAGGAATAATACCGCCGCTGAAAAACATAGTGATAACGATCAGATACATAAAAAATTTACGGCCCTTCAATTTTCTTTTGGTCAGCGGATAAGCTGCTGCCACAGTGAAAAGCATACACAGCACCGTTGTGGCAAACGTCAGAATAACCGTAAAGACAAGAGAGCGGATCATCGCATTATTGGAAAAAACATTAATGTATGCATTCCAGTTCAATTCAATGGGGAAAATCGTTACTTCTCCAGAAGTAATTGCCCGGTTGGAACTAAGCGACACGGCAATCACATGCAAAAACGGAGCCAAGCAGAACAAAACGAACAAGGCAACAAACGTTATATTGACGATATCGAATATCCGGTTTGAGGTACGTTCACTCATAGCACTCCGCCTCCTTCTTTCTTTATCATAAAATACCGTCTCCGGTCACTTTTTTCGAAATATAGTTGGAGCCAAAAATAAACACCAGTCCCACCACGGCCTGGAACAATCCGACTACAGTAGCCAACGTATATTGTCCGGATTCTAGACCCACCCGGTACACAAAGGTACTGAGCACATCAGAATACTCACGCACAGCAGTGTTACCGATAATGTAAGGGCGGTCAAAGCCGATGCTGACCATCTTTCCCAGATTGAGGATAAGCAGCGTCACGATGGTTGGTTTTATGCTAGGAAGCGTAATGTAGCGGATTTTCTTCAGCCTTGTCGCTCCATCCACTTCAGCAGCTTCAAACAGCTCTCGGTTGACACCGGTTAACGCCGCCAGATAAAGGATAGTCCCCCAACCGGCACTTTGCCAGACGCCTGTGAATAAATAAGTGATCAGCCACGGATTTTTTTCAGTCAGAAACGGGATGGGAGTAAGGCCTAAGCTCTCCAGCACACCGTTCACCATACCGGACTGGTTGCCGAACAATTGATATACGATCCCCCCGATGATCACCCAGGAAATAAAGTGGGGGATATACAAAATTGTCTGCGATATTTTTTTGAACCACACCGAACGAATTTCGAACAGCATAATCGCCAGGATAATCGGAGCCGGAAAAGAGACAAGTAAATCCAGAAAATTCAGCATAAAGGTATTGCGCAAGGTGGTGTAGAACTCTCTCATTCCAAAAACCTCGCGGAACGCATCAAAGCCAATCCACTCGCTGCCTCCAATCCCCTGAAACAAATTGAAATCCTTAAAAGCAATCTGCACACCATACATCGGACCATAGCGGAAGATCAGGAAATAAATAATAGGCAGCGAAAGCAGCGCGTACAATTGCCAATACCGTCTAAAGTATGTCGCTTTGCTCAAGTCGTTTTCCTCCTAAGGAGAAAAACCGGGTGGAGCGCAGCACCATCTCCCCCCGGTTTTCACTATATATTTGTTTATTGAGCCGAAAGTTCCTTAAACGACTTCTCCAGTTCCTCTTTCAGCTTGGTTCCGCCCAAAGTCATGTAATCTTTCATTTCCTGCTCGTAAACCGCTTCAAACTGCTCTGGTTTGGCCATTGCCGTCTTTACAATAATTACGTTGAGCTTATCTTTGAGCGTTGTGCCATATTGCGATTCCGCTTCTATCGGCTTGCCGAAGACGAGCGGCCCCACCGTGTCAGCGTTGGCGATAGCGATAGATTGAGTCAGCATCTCCCGGTTACGTTCCGGAAAGCCCAGCGCCCATGCTTTTTCATTAGTGGCCTGATCACCGATGTTTTTGCCGTTGGAGATAATGGCCATGTCGCCAGCATTAAATAGACGATCGGCGAACTCCTGGGAAACATCTGTTTTGGCCACTGGAATACCGTCTACCAGGTCGTAGTTTTCACCTTCAACGCCATTTTGGATATCAATCAGATTATTATCCGAAGCCATCCAATCGAGATACTTAACGGCTTCCACGGCGCGTTTACTACTCTTCGGAATCATGATGTACATGCCGTTGGAGGCATACCGGGATTTAATGTGCTTGTTATCAACGTTGGCGTTGGTTAAGACGTCTACCGGCAGCACCTTGCTTCCCTCTACATTTTTGTAGAGATTATCCAGGGTACCATCGGCATAGAACAAGACATCCACATCCTCCGACCAGTAGCCTACATTGCCGTTCTGGATATCCTTGGCCAACTGTGTTTTATCCTCGTCCAGACTGAAGTCCTTACTGATCATCCCTTCATTGTAGAGCTTATTAAGAAATTGCAGGGCATCCTTAAAGCCCTCATGCAGCGGCAGCTCATAACGTTGGCTGTAGGTCAGATCGCCGCTGATCGGCTTCATGAAAGAGAAAATCAACGTCTCGAATTGGGCTGGTGCCAGTGCCATGCCCATCGGGATGTTTTTGCTGCCGAGATTGCCCGGATCCTTTTCTTTAAACGCTTTCAAAGTAGTGTACAGCTCATCGGTCGTCGTTGGCACAGGCAGTCCTAATTTATCTAACCAATCCTGACGGATGTAGGAGCTATAACGGCCTGTGATCGCCCGTTTACCAGGGATCGCATACTGCTGACCTTCAAGCTGGCCGAACGCCAGCGTATCCTCGCCAATAAACTTTTTCAGATTCGGGCCATATTCATCGAGAATTTCTCCGACATCAGTCAAGCCACCTTGCTGGGCATACCGATAAAACACACTGGAATCATACGTAAATACGATATCGGGCACATCCGTATTGCTCGCCATCAAAACATTCAGCTTGGTAACTTCCTCAGAACGCTGGATAGGTACAAATTCTACATCAATGTTATTCGGATCTCCGAACTTTTCCTGCACTAGTTTAGTTAAGTAGTTATTGGTAATGGTATGAGGGGCTGGGCTGTTGCCGCGGTCAAACACTTCCACCTTTAATGTAACGCGCTTGGCACTTTCGCCGGCTGGGGCACCCTCGGATGCTGTGTTGTTTTTAGAATCATTGGAACAGCCTGCTAGCAGAGAAACGCCCATTATTGCGGTTAATCCGATCCCGATTGCTTTCTTCAGAACTCCTTGATGTACGTTCACTGTCATTTTTCCATCCCCTTCGCCCTTGCAGGCTTTAATGGTGTATTTATGATCCCCTAGCCTTAACTCTATCCATCCCCAGCGGAATCCATATCACGTGATGCTTTTTACTGCCGTGCTACTGGGTCGCTTGTTGTTCTGGATGCCCACAGTATTTCATGAATTTCGGCAGTCTGACAATAAACCTCTTTCGGATGCTCATATCCCAGCAAAATCGGACTTCCGGTTTATCCATACAACCATTTTCGTAGAATAAACCGCTTTCAAAAGTGTGAAAATAAAGACCGCATCGGTGTTCGCGCCCTCATCATAGAGGTTGGCGTGCACAGATGCGGTTATAAAAACTATTGTTCACGTGCTATTGGATTAATAAAGTCGGCAGCTATAATCTGGAGCTCCCGCGCCCGCGCTTTAAAGAACGGTAGTCACCCGGCGTGATTCCTAATACTCGTTTGAATACCCTGCCGAATGTAATTGCATTCGCATACCCCACCTGAAGTGCGATATCCTGCAGCGAACATTCCGTTTCCACTAAAAGCTTTTCGGCTTCCTTCATGCGTAGCTCTGTAAGAAAATCAACAAATTTCATTTTAAATTCTGTTTTAAATAGATAGCTGGCATATTTGCCGGATACCTGAAACCGGTCGCTCAAATGCTTTAGGGAAAGATCGGGATTTGTAAAATTCTCTTCAATATAATTCTTCATCTCGGTTACCATCGCCCGGTAGCTTTTAGTTTCACTGACAGAAACATAAGTGCGGAATAAATCAGTCAAATACTCAAACAAAATCCCCTTCATTTCATCTATGGATTCTGCCTCTTCCAGCCGCTTCAGCTGCTTCTCCGCATTTTCTGCTGACAGCTCATCCTGCAGCTGCTCAGACATGACAGCCACTTCCCGGCTCAGCATCTGCAGCATGGCCTGAATTAGAGAGCGAATATCATCATCTTGTAAATAATCCTGTTTAAAACCATCAAAAACACCTTCCAGCAGTTCCCGCCATTGGCCGCTCGACATCCGGAACTGCTTAACAAACTCAGCGATCATTTGTAGATACTTGAATGTCTCAAGAAGCGGCTGGCGCGTTTCTCCAAATTCCGTTAAAGCGATGTCTTCGTGCATTAAAAGCTTGTGCTGCATCACATTCTCCGCTGCCGCATAGGAATCCCGGATCTCCCCTGGCCCAGCCGCCACTGGCCCGATAGCGAAGCTTAAGGAGAGGCGCAAGTTCTGCTCCACCCAGGTGCGGCAGTCCTCAGCGAATACACGGATTTTCTCTGCCATCTCTTCATCACTTCCTGTGGTCAGGAAGAGAATTGCCGCCCGGTCAGTCCCTATCCACTCCGCCCAAGCTTGCAATTCCGCACTCCGCGCCAATTCTTGAAAGACATTCATCAGGGCAAATTTAAGCGTGTTCTGATCTCCCCTTGTATACCGATCTTGAAAAACCTTGTCGTAGCGGTTGATTTCGCTTAGCACAACCATAAAGCGGGTTGTGGAATGAGCTCCGGAGAGCGGCGACAGCTCTTCCATCCGCTGAACGACATTGTCCAACCGCTCGCTTTGCAAGAGATCGTTGAAAAGCTTGCTGCGCTGTAACAGCAAATTCTCTCTGCTTTTCTTATCATAATCCGTCATATGGTTGATTAGATCTTCCAGCACCCCGTCAATGAGCATCATTTCGTCCGGTCTGTCGCTGGATTGGTCCAGCTTGCGAATTTGATGACCTTCAATCCGGTTCATAATCACCTGAATTGGCTTATAGTTCCGCCGCGTAACATAGATCAGGTAAAAAATCGCGCACACAACCGTACCTAAGGCAATAGCTACCCAAAGGTAAGAAATCACTGACACCCAGCTGAATAGACTGCCCGTTTTGATCCCGCTGGAAAACGTCCAGCCAAGCCTTTCCATATATAAAGTATTCAACTGCTTCCCATTCTTGGCACCTTCACTGTCCGAATGCGCCTGATAGACCATCTGTCCATCTGCGCCAAAGATGGTCAGAAAGGACAACTGTTCATTGACCATACCGTCGACGATCTGTTCCATTCCGCTCATTTTGAGATTAATTACGAGCACTCCCTCCGAACCGAAGGGCAGCGGCATACCTTTATTTATGGTAAGCACACGTATAGACGTGCGCTGAAATTCATCTTTGTATTCCCTAACAGGCTGCCAGCCTTCCGCTAAAGAGCCGGAGGTGATGCGGCCAATCCAATCCTCGTCTACAAATCCTGAAAGGTCCTTTAATCCAGTTTCTGTTAAAACGCTTTCATTTCTCTTGTCATAAAGATAGATGGACTGAATATAGGGCGATTCACGCGTCAAGTTGCGTAGATTCTGGGCAACAGCGTAGACAGTCGCCATATCAATCTGGCCTTGATTGTTAAAATAACGTTTATAAGCATCGCTGCGTTCAGCAGCCTCCAGCACTGACAGTTCAGCTTCCTTGATCGTTCGGTCCACATTATCCATAAGATAACTGGCGGTGATACGGTCCGCTTTTTTAGTTTCCATTCGTGAAATATCATTAATAAATACAAAAGAGGCAAAAATCAGTATCGTCACAGTAAGCAAAAAAATAGGAAAATAGGACAGCAGCAATCGGCGATACCAGGAACGGAACAATAGATAACCCCCTCTGTACAACCGTTAGGATACCCGGCCACGGTTCAGCCGTTAATGCACGAGTAGTTCATAGATATTTGGCTGCACCATCATGGAAATGGAAACTCTTCCGCCTAATTTGCTGCCATTATAACACATACAACATGAGCCCGACCAACGAAGACATTCGTATTTTACACCTGCTCATTAAAAAGGCGAGGTGCGCACAGCCATAGCCGTGAACCCCCGCATATAAATCTGTCCGAGCAGCCGCCAAGCACCAAGTGGTAGCCCTCCTCGGCCTATAAACCACTCAGATCTCTGATATAACGGCGCGCCTTGATCGCATATTCCAGCGGATCGGCAAGTGCCGGATCCTGCTCCGCTTCCACTACAAACCATCCCGTATAAGAGTAACTTGCCAATTCGCTGAAAATCTCCGCAAAGGATATACATCCATCGCCAGGTACGGTGAATGCGCCCGCTTTTACAGCCTGGAGAAAACTGAGCTGATCACGCAGCACACGCTGAACAACCTCCGGACGTATATCCTTTAAATGGACATGTTTAATCCGAGGTAAGTGGATGCGCAACACCTCTAAGGGATTCTCACCGGCAAAAGCTAGATGACCGGTATCGAACAGCAGAGACACCTCTTCCGGTTCCGTGAGCTCCATTAGCTTAGCAATTTCGGCCCCAGTCTGCACCCCTGTCCCCATATGATGATGGTATACAAGCTCCATACCTTTTTCAGCAGCCAGCCGGCCAAGCCCACCCAGTCCATCGGCAAGTGCAGCCCACTCCGCTTCTGTGAATACAGGTTTATTAGCAAACAGCGGCGTATCCATTTGTCCCTGAATACTCCGTCCTTGCTCTGAGACGACAATCACCTTCGCACCCATCTCATATAAAAAATCACGATGCGCGCAAAAAGCCTCCACTGTCTCCTCATATGGCCGCATAGTCAGATACGCGCTGAACCAAGCGCTGGCAATCTCAAGTCCACGAAGCTCAAGTGCCCGGCGCAGCCGTTCCGGAGAGCGTGGATATTTGTTGCCCACCTCGCTTCCCTGAAACCCGGCAAGCGCCATTTCGCTAATGCACTGTTCAAAGGTATTGTCTTTTCCCAGTTCAGGCATATCATCATTAGTCCAAGCGATAGGAGCAATCGCCAGCTTGACCGCATGTTCTTTGAACATCCTCGATTCTACCCCTTCCGTTTCACAGTATTACTAATACTAATAACTGCGGGCCTTTCCAAGCTGTTCAAGCTTCTGCTCGTAGGCAGCCCGAACGGCTTCACTGCCGGACACTTCTGGAACACCAACATTCCACCAGGCTCCGTAACCATGTGTCATTGTCTTGGGCAGCACCTTAATGTCAATTAGGGTGGAACGATCCTGCAGCAGAGCCTCCCTCAAAGCGTCACGCAGCTGCTCAGCCGTTGACGCACGGAAGGTCTTCACTCCATATCCCGCGGCACTTGCTGCATAATCTATGCTTATCAGTTCGCCGCTCAGCTGACCTTCCGGGCCCCGGTAGCGGAATTCAGTCGCCATGCTATCCAGTCCTTGCTCCATCTGCAGGTTGTTGATACAGCCGAACCCCATGTTATCCAACAGAATGACGTTGATCTTCTTGTTCTCCTGAAGGCTCGTCACTAGTTCCGAATGCAGCATTTGATAGCTGCCATCGCCCACCAATGCATATACCTCCCGGTCCGGCTCCGCCAATTTCACACCGAGTGCACCGGAGATTTCATACCCCATACACGAAAAGCCATATTCCATATGGTAAGTATCCGGCACAGTGGAATTCCACATCCGCTGCATGTCGCCCGGTAAGCTGCCTGCGGCTCCTATCACAATGGCGTCTTTCGGAAGATATTCATTGAGGATCCCGAGTACCTGTGTTTGCGCCAGCGAAGTGTTCAACTTCGCCGCATATTCAGATAGCTTCTCGTCAAGATGTCCGGCAACTTCCGGCACGAAGGAAACTGAAGAACGATCTGGACGATCTGCCTCCTGATTCACCTTATACTCCACGTCAGATAGACGCTTTCTTTCCACTTCCCATGCCTTTTTTGCCACTACAATTTCATCTGTATAAGCGGTGCGGTAACCGCGCTTCTCCAACGTAGCAGACAGCGCCCTAAGACCTTCGGCAGCATCACAGACCACAGCCAGCGCATCCAGCTTGGAGGCATGGTAAAGGGAAGCGTTAATTGTCAGGAACTCCACCTCGGGATGGGCGAACAAACTCTTCGAACCTGTCGTGAAGTCCGTAAACCGGGTACCCACACCGATCACCAGATCCGCTTCTGCGGCCAACGTATTAGCACAGCCATTCCCGGTAACTCCTATGCCACCGAGATTGTAGGCACAGTCGCTTGCCACGGCGCTTTTTCCAGCTTGCGTCTCACCGAATGGGATGGCGAATTTCTCCGCAAACGCACGTAATTCCATTCCTGCATCCGCATACCGGACTCCCCCCCCACAGACCAGCAGAGGTCGCTGTTTACTGGCAATAAGATCAGCTGCCGCAGCAAGCTCATCCGGATGCGGAGTACGGGAAACGATCCGGTGGATGCGCTTGCGGAAGAACTCAAGTGGGTAGTCCCAGGCCTCCCCTTGCACATCCTGCGGCAGCGCAATCGTAACTGCCCCGGTATCTGCCTGATCAGTCAGCACACGCATCGCGTTCAGCAATGCCGTCATCAGCTGCTCTGGCCGATAAATCCGGTCCCAATATTTGCTCACCGCTTTGAAGGCATCGTTGACCGTTATCGACAGATTGTAGGTGTGCTCCATTTGCTGAAGTACCGGATCCGGTTGACGGGTGGCAAAGGTATCGCCGGGGAGCAGCAGCACGGGAATCTGATTCGCCGTCGCAGTGGCAGCGGCTGTCAGCATATTAGCTGAACCCGGTCCTACCGAAGCGGTGCAGGCCATGATTCGCCGTCTGCGGCTCTGCTTGGCAAAGGCAGTCGCCGCATGCACCATTCCTTGCTCATTCCTCCCCTGATAGACCGTCATCTCACCCGGCGCTTCCTGAAGTGCCTGCCCCAGTCCAAGTACATTGCCATGGCCGAAAACGGTGAATATACCGTGTACAAAACGCTCCGGTCCATTGCCAAAGTCCACATATTGCTGGTTCAGAAATTTCACCAGCGCCTGCGCCGTCGTTAATCTAATCGTATCCACGTGAAACCTCCCTTTCGCCGTTTTTGTTACTGCCAGCGGGCAGTGACGACTTTTTTGCGTGTATAAAATTCAACCCCGTCGCTTCCATTCGCATGCAGATCGCCATAGAAGGAATCCTTCCAGCCGGAGAAAGGGAAAAAGGCCATCGGGGCTGGCACTCCGACATTGACACCCAACATGCCTGACTCGATATTTTCCCGGAAATAGCGCACTTTCCCGCCGTCATTCGTAAAAATACAAGCCCCGTTGGCAAAACGAGAGGTATTGGCAATTTCAATCGCCTCTTCTACATCCTTGACACGGATCACTGCCAGGACAGGCGCGAAAATTTCCTCCTGCCAGATTTTCATTTCCCGGGTCACTCCATCAAACAACGTTGGGCCGATAAAATAACCCTGTCCCTGCACCGCAGCATCCGTCCGGCCGTCTCTTAGCAACTTAGCGCCCTCGGCCACGCCTTGTTCAATATAAGCGACCGTTTTGTCTTTATGACTTTGGCGGATAACCGGCCCAAGAAACGTGTCGTCGTCCAAACCATTGCCGATGGTCATCTGCTCACATTCACGCAGGAGGATGGAGATCAGCTCATCAGCAACCTCTTCCTGCACCGTTACCACGGAGCAAGCCATACAGCGCTCTCCCGCCGAGCCGAAGGCTGCGTTGACAATCTGTGTTGCTGAAGCCTCAAGGTTCGCGTCTGCCAACACAATAGAATGATTTTTCGCCCCTGCCAGCGCCTGAACCCGCTTCAAACACGCCGTTCCCTTCTTGTAGACATATTCGGCCACTGGCTGTGAGCCAACGAAGGAAATCGCCTTCACATCTGGATGCTCCAGCAGGCCGTTTACCACCTCATGCGCACCGTTAACCAGATTGAGCACACCTTTCGGAAGCCCGGCTTCCTCTAACAATTCGACCAAACGTGCTGCCAGCAGCGGTGTGCGTTCGGAGGGCTTCAGCACAAAGGTATTCCCACAGGCGATGGCCAACGGGAACATCCAGCAAGGCACCATCATTGGAAAATTAAACGGTGTGATCCCGCCTACTACACCGATGGGATAGCGATACATCCCAGACTCGATGCCTGTCGCGATGTCGGGCAACTGCCGGCCCATCATCAGCGTCGGCGCACCTGCCGCAAATTCCACACACTCAATGCCGCGCTGCACCTCTCCGTAGGCCTCTTTGAAGCTTTTTCCATTCTCCAGCGTGATCGTCTTCGCCAGTTCATCCCAATGGTCCACCAGCAGCTGCTGATATTTGAACAAGATCCGCGCTCTGCGCGGCACCGGTGTCTTGGACCAGCCTGCAAAAGCCGCCTTTGCCGCCGCCACCGCCCGATCAACATCGACTCTGCTGGACAGCGGAACCCTTGCCATCTCCTCTCCAGACGCTGGATTGTATACCGTTTCTGAGTGCTCCGTAGCCGCCTCTACCCACTGCCCGTCAATATAGTTGTTCAGCACTTGCACGGTTTGCTGTGCCATTCTACTCACTCCTTCATCTCTATTAATGCGATCCCGCGAATCTAATCTAATCTAATCTTGCATAGCTATTCGATCTGGGGTTGTTTGAGTTGTGTCCTCTCCAACCTCTGCCTACTTACTCTGCACCTGAAGTGATTTCCTCGTTAGACAATAAAAACGCTTCCAATTCGTCCGAGGTTGGCATGGCATCCGAACAGCTGTGGCGGGAGATGACAATGGATGCCGACGCGCTGCCGCGGCGCATGGCCTCACCGACGCTTTCTCCCCGCATTAGACTGTGAATGAAGGCTGAGGCGTAAGAATCTCCGGCTCCAAATGTCTTCAATACTTTAGCGGGAAAAATACCGCTCCGATGCTTCTGCCCATCCGCCGTGTAGGAGATTGAACCACTCCCGCCATGCTTGATAACGACCAGCTTTGCTTGGTGCGAGAACCAGCGGTTAACTGTTGCTTCGTCATCTGCATCTGTCACATTGTACAGGCTCTCCATCATATTAAATTCCTCACGGGTACCGATGATACAATCGCATTTCTCAGCTGCTAGATTATAATAGACCGCTGTTTCTGCGGCTGACTTCCAAGTATAGGGGCGATAATCCAGATCAAAAAATACAGTGACATTGTGCTTGCGGGCGAACTCCAAAGCGACAAACACAGCCTCACGGGACGGACTTTGTGCCAGTGCAGTACCTGAGATCAGCAGTGCCTTGGACTTCCGAATATACTCTTCCGAGATCTCCTCCGTACTCAGCAGCAAATCAGCCACATGATCCCGGTACATCAGAATGCTGCACTCCTGAGGACTCTTTATTTCAGTAAAAGCAAGCCCAGTCACTGCACCGGTCTGGTCAACACTCACCTGGCTATCGTCAATGCCATTCCTTTGCAGATAAGTTCGGATAAAACGGCCCATCTGATCATCGGATATCTTACCGATAAAGCCAGTGCGCATCCCTAGCCGTGCTGCTCCAATTACGATATTGGCGGGAGAGCCGCCGACATATTTGGTAAACGTCAGTGTCTCTTCCATTGGTCTTCCGGTTTCATTAGCGTTTAAGTCAATACAGAGCCGACCGACAGCAATTAAATCCAGCGGTCGTGCAGGATCGAACTGTAAACCGTTCATTATGACGCCTCCTTGAGAAAACTTCAGTAAAATGGATTAATGAGATACAACAACATCGGGGGATGGGTTAAGCGCTTAACCTAATTTCCATTAGTATAGTTTAGAAATTGGAGTTTGGCAATCCTGAACTTAAACGAAGTTGGGATCTGAACCCATGTACCAGAAAAAAACAAAGAAAAGACCTGTACCTCGCCGCTAAGCGAGGTACAGGTCTTCAGATAGGAGTCGGCGTTCTTACTCCGTTTGTAGAGTTTGTATCTTCCTAATTCGGTGCCGGTCCGGTGGAATGGCGGACTATCAGTTCCGGCATCAGCATGATCTTGCGCTTAGGACTATCGGGATTGTCGATAGATTGGTTCAGCAGAATCATCGCCTGTTCCGTCATCTCACGCAGAGGCTGAGCAATGCTGGTCAAGGTGGGATGGCAAATTTCAGCCAGCATTGTATTGTCAAAACCCACTACGGACAGATCACGGGGAATTGACAAGCCTGCGCTGCGCGCCTCCTTCAATATCCCAATCGCGAGCAGATCATTGCAGGCGAATATGGCGGTCGGCCGGTCTTCCTGCGCCTGAGCCAGCATCGCGGCAGCCGCTTTGCGGCCGTTCTCCAGTGTGGCTGAGGTATGCGTGAGATTAGCCGGATTGTCAAAGCCAACACCCGCTGCCTTGAGCGCATCCATAAAGCCTTCCACGCGCAGCTTACTCCCCGGTAAATTGTCAGAGATAATGCCGAGCCTGCGATGGCCCAAGGACAACAGATATTCTGTCGCCTGATAGCCTCCCTTATAGTCATCCACCGTGACGCTGTTGCTCTCCATCCTCCGGATATCAGCCGAAAATAACACAAGCGGTACGTGATCAGCCAGCAGGCGGCGGACCATATCCGGATTCCCTGTATGAGAAGCAATGATTATACCGTCCACCCGTTTACGCAGGAGCAGTGAGATATACCGGGCCGCCTTCTCATCATCCCGGTCAGTACTGCATACAATCAAGTCGCTTCCCTGCTCCTGAGCATAATCCTCAATACCTCGGGCCGCCTCAGCAAAAAAAGGGTTGGAAATATCGGGAATCATCAGCCCGATCGTTCCCGTTCGGCGACTCGTCAGCGCAGAGGCCACCAGACTCGGCTGGTAATTCAGCTCCTCCATGATCCGATGAACCTTCTCCCGTGTCTTATCGCTAATTCTCCCATTCTTGTTCAACACCTTGGACACCGTAGCGATGGAGACTCCCGCTTCCCGTGCCACATCATATATCGTAGGTTTCATCGTTAGTGAGCCCGCCTTTACGTTCGTACAATCCTATACCTAGATTATAAGGAACTCTTCTGACAGTGTCTATTCAGCGGTGCAAGAGACTCTGTTACTGTGGCGAGCATTTGGTCAATACATCGACACAAAGAAGGAGCCTCCGCCTTGCGGAAGCCCCCTTTTCGTGCGTGCTGCTACACTATTTCTTCTTATCCTTCTGGTGTTGCTGCATCTCGAACAGCCATTCATGTTCCGGATCATTATGAAAAACCCATGTGCGGACCGGACCTGCCATCACATTGAGATAATAAGAATCATAACCCGGCGGTGCCGATACAGGATGATAGCCCTCCGGAACCAATACAATACTGCGGTCAGACACGGCCATCGTCTCATCAAGGCTGCGATCGTCATTATACACCCGCTGCACTACAAAACCATGAGCCGGGTTAACCCGGTGGTAGTATGTCTCTTCCAGGTAAGACTCAGCAGGTAGATTGTCACAGTCATGCTTGTGCGGAGGATAGCTGGACCAATTGCCGCCACCCGTACGTACTTCCACGACCAGCAGGCTCTCGGCTTCACTCTGCTCAGGCAAAATGTTGACCACTCGCCGTGACATACTGCCAGAACCGCGTGCTTCGGCCACAGTATCGCACGGAGCGATCAAACGCGGCGCATATTTACCCGTTCCTGGTGCAAGGCAAACCGCAAGTTCCAGCTCCGTCAAGGCCGTAACTTCATAATGCCCTCCCGCCGGAATATACACCGCATACGGCGGCAAATCCTCAAATACAGACATACGTTCACCGATCCCGGCGAACAACTGGGCGCCTGCTCTCACATCCGCCTTGCCCGCCAGCAGCACCAGACAGATTTCATTCCCTTCCGCGCTGCGGCTCAGCGTATCCCCAACCTGCAGCTGGTACACTTCAAAACCGACATATTCCCATCCAGCGCTCTCCTTGCTAACTGCCGCTACAAGTCCATCTTTGCCGGGTGCTCCGGCTTTTATGATTAGATTGGACATCTTCACAGACCTCCCCCATCTTCAGCATCTGCATCCGCTTACAAAGCTTGTGTCGCCGATATTCCCTCTCCGGCACAAGAAGACAACTTGACCGGAAGCCCGGTAAGATAGGATTCCTTAGCGGCTTCGGCAATCCGTTCCGCCTGTTGCCCGTCAAGCCCGCTGCAAATGATAGGCTCCTGCAGGCGGAGTGCCCGGGCAAACGCGGCAACCTCTTCCACGAAAGCCTGGTTATACCGCTCGAGAAAGAAATGAAGCGGTTGATCGCGTGTGACCGAAGCAGCGGTTGAAACCTCTACAGTTGTTGGACGGCAGTTATCGGCGGTGGCTGAGCCGCAGGAACCGAACACCTCCACGCGTTGATCATAACCATATACAGCCTTACGGCTGTTATCAATGACGCAGATTGCGCCACTGGCAAAGGTCAGCGTGATGACAGCTGTATCCACATCATCGCAGCGCCCAAACATCGGATCAACGAGATTGGCACCTCGGGTATAAACTTCTGTTACTTCCTCACCCATCAGATAACGGGCCATATCAAAATCGTGAATCGTCATATCCATAAACATCCCGCCGGAAGACCGCACATAAGCCTCACCCGGAGGCTGCGGATCACGTGATGTGATCTTCACAATATGTGGACTGCCTAGCTCTCCTGATTGAACCAGTTGCTTAAGTTTGCGGAAGCTAGGGTCCATTCGCCGGTTGAAGCCGACCTGTAGCAATACACCCTCATCCTCCACTATCTTCAGTGCCTGGTGGGTAAACTCTGACGACAGGCTGATCGGCTTTTCACAGAAAATATGTTTTCCAGCCCGGGCCGCTAGCTCAATCCAAGAGGCGTGGGTATCCGTAGGTGTGCAGATAAACACAGCCTCAATCTCAGGGTCATTCAGAATGTCTTGCCCATTCACAAATGCAGAGCCAAGATTCCGGCTCTCTGCCCAGACCAGCAATTCCTCACTTACCACAGCCTCCGCAATGGATTTCAACTTAAACGACGGCATCACACGCAGATTATCTGCATGAAGCCGGCCAATTCTGCCTGCCCCAATAATGCCAACTACGATCGGATTTACCATGTTTGCTTATCCTCCTTCAAGGTAAGCGCTTAACCATCCCGAAAATAGTATACTCCAAGCACAAGTGAAGTTACAAGCAAATATTTCTCCAGCTTTTTTAACTCTCTCCTTAGCTATCTACTCCTCCTCAACAGTAATGTAACGCTTCACCTAGTGCGACTAAAACCATGGCCTGCCCGTAGGCCATAGGGGCAATAATGATTTCCTTATAATCTTCTTTTGCAGCACCAATCGGAGTGCCGCCGGATACACCAAGCACCGTGCCTTCATCGTCAATTCTGTCCAGCACCGCCCGGATCGCTTTCAGGGCATGATCTGCATACGATTCCGGCAACAACCCCCTGCGTACGCTACGCAAAATACCCGCTGCGATAGCTGCTGAGCCTGACGTTTCAGTATAACTGTTAGAGTCGTCCAGCAGCGTATGCCATAATCCGTCTCCGCTCTGGCAGGCTAATAAAGCTGTTGCCTGTGCGTTCAGGATCTGTTGAAGATATTCAAACACTCCACTGTCCAGATACGGCCCCATCAACTCCAGGTATTCAGGCAGGCCGAGTGTAAACCAGCTATTGCCCCGGCACCAGAAGGCTTCGCTGAAATTATGCCGGCCGCCAAAATGCCAGCCATGAAAAAACAGCCCCGTCTTTTTATCATACAGGTATTTGATATGCAGCAGCAGTTGGTAAAGCGACGCTTGCCGCCATGCGGAATTATCGTATTTGACACCCATTTTTGCCGTGAACAAAATAGCCATAAATAACGTATCAATCCAGATTTCATTATCATTGAGCGTAACTTCATCCTTGCTCGCTCCTGTTGTAACATGCTGATAACCAGACTCCTCCGTCCGCGGCAGGCCATGCATCAACCACTGTACCCATTCCAGGCTTAATTCCTCCGCTTCCTTCAGTTCCATTAATGACAGCAACGGTGCTGTTGTATTGATATTCCGGCTCGGCAGTCCCTTGCCCAATTGCTTGCTCATCCAAAGCTTGGCATATTCTTGATAACGCTCATCCTTGAAATGCTGCTCAAGCTTTTGAAGTCCGTAAAGCCCCACTCCCTGCGGCCAATCCCATTCCTCCATGCCAAAATCACGGGCAAAATACCCCCTTCGTCCCGCATCCTCCCCTAAATTTTGCAGTTCGGCTTCGTTTTCCGGCCGCTCCAGCTTCAGCAGCTTATCCGTCACGCGGTTCAGCTTTTCAATGATCTCAACTTTACTAATCCGGCTGTTGTTCATCTGTTTTGCGCCCCTTCGCCTGCCATTTTGGGTCTTCCCTCATGTTGGGTAGTTCCATTCACCCGTAATATATCAAACCATTCCATACAAAAACTACTTTATATTTGCTGTAATAACCCTCATATATTGCAAATCTTGCTTTTCTGAACCTATAATAAGTGCATATTACAGAATAAGGCGGTGAGAGCATTTGCTTGAAAGCGACTTACTGTACGAACAAGGGTATAGCGTACGTATCAACACGCCCGTAGATCCCCTTTTTTATTATTTTGATTATGACCAGCGTTCTCACGATATCAATATGGAGTTTCAGCATTTTCATGATTTTTACGAGATTCATATCTTGATGGATTCCCGAGCCACTCATATTATCGATGGGAATGTCTGCGCCCTCCAGCAGTATGACATCGTGCTCCTGCGTCCTTATCGGTTGCATAAGACACAATATCCGGAAGGGCCGCCGTTTAAGCGGCTGATCATAAACTTCGCCATGCCCAAGGATATACCCGGTTTAGATAACGCTTACAAAAGTATGTTTCTCTCATTTTGGGAAGAAATACCGATCTACCGTTTGCCAAAAGAGTTGCGCAAAGCCGTGTTTGATCCTCTTAACGCTATCTTCACCTTGTCACACAGCACTTCACCGTTAAATCCAGTACTGATTCACAGCCTTTTCCAACAGTTCCTCTGTGCTTTATACCAGCGTAGAGACCAGAACAGCTATGTCCCAGAGGAGATTGGAAATGCCATTATGCAAAAAATCTACTCGATCACCGCATACATCCATAGCCATTACAGCAGCGAGTTGTCCCTTGATTTCCTCGCTAAAGAGTTCTTTATCAGCTCCTATTACTTATCACACCAATTTAAGTTAATTACCGGCTCCACGCTGACAGAATATATTCAGATGACCCGGGTCCGTAATGCCCAGCAATTGCTGATCTACACCCGCCTGAAGATTTCCGAGATCGCCGGGCAATGCGGATTCAACAGCTTCTCCCAGTTCAACCGCATATTCAATAAACTTAGCGGGATGTCCCCATCCGAGTTCCGCAAGAACCAGGTCATATCCAACACTGCTTCAACCACATTTTCCTATTGATGTACTTGCTTACCTAGTTACAAAAAATCCGCTGTGCGTCCGACAAATCTATCTACCCTCTAAGTAACTATATTGAGCAGTAACAGAGGCAATGTTTAGACGCAAAAGAGAGACGAAGGGATAGCAAAAGTGATGGTGCAGGCACCCACATGTTGGTATAGATGCAGGTACTGGTATAGGTGCTCGTAGTGATGTAGGTGCTGATGTAGGTACTGATATAGGTACTGATATAGGTACTGATATAGGTGCTGGTGCTGGTGCTGGTGCTGGTGCTGGTGCTGGTGCTGGTGCTGGTGCTGGTGCTGGTGCTGGTGCTGGTGCTGGTGCTGGTGCTGGTGCTGGTGCTGGTGCTGGTGCTGGTGCTGGTGCAAGGGTAGTCACGTTTAACTGTATTTCATACAACTATTTTTTCACGCATCACGCCACCATTAGATATAGCTGTATTTGGTGCAACTATTTCCTTGGTTTTTTCGCCTCTAAGCAACATCTCGAGTTTTTAGTTGTACAGAATACAACTAAAATCCGAAGATTCACTATTTCATACGGAATAGTTGCACAGAATGCAGTTACTTCTCAGATCCCAGCAAAACTCCTTCTCCCAATTGAAGATAATCCGCCCAAATAAGTCTCAGCTCAGCAAGCCACCACAAATCAAAAAAACCAGGCAGCGATTCTCCACTAACGGGAGAATCACTGCCTGGTTCTAGCTTCAATTACATCTTAAGCCGTACGTTCCGTTGCTTTGAGACGCAGCGCTTTTTTCTCTTTCGACTTCGCCACTGGCGGTTTCAGAGAAATCGCGATGATGCAGGCCAGCAGGCACAAGAGGCCAAAGATAACAAAGGTTGGTTTAAATCCGCCTAGGAAGACGGCGATAAACGAACCGGAAAGGGCACCAATACCAAAACCTTGGTAAACAATTCCGTAGTTCTTACTGTGATTTTTCAGTCCGAAGAAGTCGCTGACAATGGCGGGGAACACCGTGATATTCCCGCCAAAGCAGAACGCAATGGCTGCTACACAAGTGAAGAAAAGTCCGAAATTCAGGGTCGCGTAGCTGAGGGTCAGCATAGCCGCCGCAGTTACAGCAAGCGATGCGCCTACCAGCTTCAAGCGACTCATTTTGTCAGATAAAGCACCTAGAATTAAACGTCCCGCTGTATTAAAGATCGCAATCATAGCCACCGCACTAGCTGCTGTCTGTACATCAAGTCCAGCCAGCTGCACGCCGATATCTTTTACAATACCGATCAAATACAGACCACACATACAAGCGGTGAAAAAGATGATAAATAGCAGATAAGCTTCTTTTGTCCGCAGCATTTCTTTGACCGTATAGTCTTTCGGTGAACTCATTACTGTAGCTGTCGTTGAACCCGCTGGTGCTGGGGCCGCTTGAACCGGAGCTTCTCTTACGAGCAAGGAACCGATTACAATCATGCCCATAACAATCAAACCCCAATACATAAATGTATTAGACACACCCACTGAGTCAATCAACCCGCCGTTAATATATTTAAAGATCAAACTCCCCGTTCCATAAGCACCAACGGACACGCCGGAGATTAAACCTTTATTATTCGGAAACCATTTAATTAAATTAGATAATGAAGTGATATAAGCTGTCCCATCCGCAAAACCAACGATCACCCCAACCAATAAATAGAACATGAAGAGTGAATTGGCTTGAGAGCTAAGAATCAATCCTAGTCCGAGCACAATCCCAGCAGTAGCAGTCAAACGGCGAAGCCCGAAACGATCCTGCAGCTTCCCTGCGAACAAAGTCGCGAAAGCGAGTGCAAAGCTCGTTATAGAAAAAGTAATCGAAACGGAGTTAAGCTCCCAGCCAAATTTTGTTACCAGATGCGCATTAAATAAACTCCATGTATAGATGGTACCTAGGCCCATTTGCATAATTACTGTACCTAATACGATTAGCCACCGTTTGGTGCTTTTGCTGTCCATTGTCGTAGTCATGGTCTTTTCCTTCTTTCTCTCTCGTTGTCTGCTACAAGAGCTTCTATCGCCTCTTTATTGTAGCTAAACCAGCCGATGTTGAGAGAAATCCGGCATGAGATGACGGAAATGAAGAATGAATTGCATTTATAAGCGCATAATCTGCCTGAATTCCTTTACCTTACTACGACTTACCGGCACTTCAAAACCTAAATCATGCAGGCGCAGCAAATACGTATTGTTGAACCACGGGATGATTTCCTTGATCTTGGACAGGTTAACAATATAGGAACGATGGCAGCGAAAAAAACGATCCTGCGGCAGCCGCTGAAAGAAATCGCTAATACTAAGTGCCATGCTGTATTCCTCACCTTTAGTCATCACACTTGTACTTTTTTCCTGCGCGGAGGCGTAATAAATATCGTCGGCATTCACTACGATAATCTTTTCATTTTTCCACAGATTAACCTTGTCACTGACCGGATTACGTTCTTCTTCCCCCTGTCGTCCACGGCTGGCAAACGCATTTTCCAGCTTGTGCAGCATGGCTTTGATGCGTACCTCGCTATAAGGCTTAAGAATATAGTCAAAAGCTTCAATCTCAAACGCCTCAGCGGCATGCTCCTTATACGCAGTGATGAACACTATGTAGGGTTTTACCGAGAATCTACTGATATTTTGTGCCAAAAGCACCCCATCGATGGAGGGAATATTAATATCCAGAAAAATCACATCTACCGTATCACTCTGCAAAAATTTAAGCGCGTCCAGCCCATCTTCAAACTGTGCCGTTATATCGATCCCGCTGTGCGTCTCTATTAAATAAGCCAGCTCCTGTCTTGCCAGCTCTTCATCTTCTACAATGATCGCTCTCATTGGTCCTCCTTTTTAACATCAAAAAAGATGTTCGTCCCTTTATCCAATCTCTGAATGGTAAGTCCAGTCCCATAGATCAGCTTTACCCGTTGGTGTACATTAAACAGCCCGATTTTATTCTCCGGCATATCGCCAGTATAGACCTTCTCTATCGTTTCCTCGCTGATGCCAGCTCCGGTATCGCGAATGCCCACCCGTACGGTATCCCCTTGGTCTTTTACAGAAATCGTTACTGTTCCTGTCCCTCTTACCTTCAGTATGCCATGTATAATCGCATTTTCTACAAGCGGCTGAATGATCAAACTCGGAATCCGAACCTGAACCTCATCAATATCATAAAGCACGTTAAGCCGGCTTCCAAAACGCGCCTTTTCGATCTCTACGTATTGCTGGACCTGCTGTAGCTCTCGTTTGATATCAATGAATTCATCGGTAAGCTCCAGATTGTATCTCATATAACCGGACAGATTCACAATCAGCTCGCGTGCCTTATCCGGGTTAATTCGAATCGAGGACGCAATCGCATTCAGTGCATTGAACAAAAAATGCGGGTTAATGCTGGTCTGCAGTGCCTTCAGCTCCGCTTTGTTCGCCATTTCCTTAATGCCTTCCACCCGCGACACTTCCATCAAGGTAGAGATCATTTGCGACAGACCCACGGCCATAGCTTGGAGCGAGTAGGTAATCTTGTGGGCTTTGGTGTAATAGATTTTGAGCGCTCCCGTCACCTCACCCTTTTCCTTCAAAGGAATAATGATCAGCGACTTGATCTGCGGATTCACGTAATCACTATCATCGTTACGGATGGTAATTTCACCACTGGACAACGTTACTTTAGTTTCCTCACTGATAATATCGTTAGTTGTCTCATAATCCTCCTCACCCACGCCAACATAGGCACGAATAAACCGAGTATCGGTAATGGCTACAGCGTCTGCACCGATATCCTCTTTGATGATCTGGCAGATGGTGTGCAGCGACTCCTGATTAATATTGCGAAAATACGGCAAGGTCTTATTGGCAATATCAAGCGCCAGCTTGGACTGCTTAGCCGCGATCCGTTCCTTCTCACCTTCCACGCTCTGCACTAGCACAACAATCAGGCCGACACTAATCTGGCTCATAATCATCGGAAAAGCGATCTTGGACACGATATCCACACCCAGCGACATCGGCTGAGCCATCGCTAGAATGAGCAGCATCGTCAGTGCCTCACAGGCCATTCCCGCCAAAATCCCTGCTATCCAGCGACGTTCACCAGAGGTGCGGCGATAGATTATCCCAGACACTATGCCTGCGGTGATACTCGTAATCAGACAAGGAAGAGAGGTTACCCCTCCGATATCAATCAGAAAACGGTGAACCCCTGAGATGATGCCTGTTATAAGTCCAACCCATGGTCCGAACAAAATCCCGCCAGATACGATGGCGATAATTCGCACATTCACAAGCGAACCTTCCACATTAATCCCGCTATAAGTGCCGAAAATGGCAAATAAGCTGAAGATCATCGTTGCAATAGCAAGCTCTTGCGGAGCGTAACTCCCTTTTTGAAAAACCTCTTTAAACCGCGGCAGACGAGTCAATACAAACAGACACATCAGCAATAACGCAGCTCTTTCCAACAATTGCAGTAATATAGTAAACGTATATTGCACGGTCACCGCCTCCAAAGGTCTCGATGTCGATTCATTATAAAGATAGTTCATGCCTCTGTCCATTCAGCCTGTCCCTTTATACCTCTATTGAAACTCTTGTTGTATGATATTAACAGATTGGAAGCATGAATATTCGGAGGTGGCAGTTTGCACAAGATAGAACACGAGGCAGATATCATTCAGCTTGTACATAATGATCCCTGGATGATGGATATTTTAGAAAATGCCAGATCGCTACAGTTACCTGACTGGTGGGTTTGTGCTGGGTTTGTACGTTCAAAAATCTGGGATACCTTACATGGCTTTGAAGAGCGGACCCCTTTGCCAGATATTGATGTTATTTATTATGACGGCAGCAATCTTCATGAGGAAGTGGAAAAGCAATGGGAGGCAAAACTAAGAAATTTAAATCCCCATGTGCCATGGTCCGTTAAGAATGAAGCAAGAATGCATACCATTAACAACCTTGCGCCCTATACGTCATCTGTAGATGCCATCTCCAAGTTTCCGGAAACAGCTACAGCGCTTGGGCTTTCCTTAGATGAATACGGTAAGGTTATCCTAACCGCTCCGCATGGGATTGCAGATGTTATTAATGTAGTGTTACGGGCTACCCCTCATTTCAACAATAATCCGAACTTACTCCCTATTTATGAAAAACGAATTGCACAAAAAAACTGGCAGGCAACGTGGAAGCAATTGCAGGTCAGCGCTACCTAAAGCTAAGTTGTGTTAGCATCGGAATAAAAAAGACAGCAAGCCTCTGCTACAGAAGGGCTTGCTGCTGTTGTTTTATTACACCGCTAAATCAATACCAACCACGCCTACTACATCTCCCTGACGATTCCGGATTGCTCTAGATAATGTAATACAAGAACGTTTCGTAATCGCGGATACATAAGGTTTAGAGACATATTCACCCTCATTCATGGCCCCATTCCACCAATCACGCCGCTTAGCATTCAACAGGCCAGCCGCTGGCTCGGAGTAGATAAAGGTTCCATCCGTCCGATTGGACCAAATGGCTTGTACATCTGGAATTTTCTTAATGTAAACTTTCAAAACACCTTGATGAACTTCAGTATCTGGAGCGTAAAGTTCTTCCTTGGCGGAAATCGTCTCCAAGAGACTCTGCATTTCCTGAAGCCGGGCTGCATATTGGCTCATCTCAATTTCCGCTCTGCCCGCAATGCTAGTAACCGATTGCTGCAAGGATTGCGACTCCGCTAACAGATTGGCGCTGACTTCGTTCAGCTGCCCAATTTGATCCCGCTGCCGTGTCACCTGCTCCAGCGTAAGGTCTACATTGGCAATCGTCTCATTCACGATAGCCACCGCACCGCTCAGCTCCGTTGTCACTTCTACAATCAGCTTGCCCTGCTTCGCGGCAGCATCGATTGTTTCCGTCACGGCGCTGCCTACTTCATCTACTCTCGACGCGATATCATCGAGTCGAAGCTTAACCGTGCCGACCTCGTTCACCCCACGCTCCACTGAGACTTGCTCTTTCGTAACGGATTCCAGCACCTGCTGTACTCCATTATTAATGTCAAGCAAGATGCCTGAGGAGCGGTCTACCGAGCTCTTGCTTTGATCAGCCAGCTGCCGAATCCGGCTGGCCACTACTGCAAATCCGCGGCCCTGTTCACCGGCCCGGGCCGCTTCAATAGAAGCATTCAGCGCGAGCAACGAGGTCTCATTCACAATGGAGTTAATCAATGTATTGATCTCCTCTACCATCGCAATATGATTACTCAGGGTAGTAAACTTAGCTAACATGTCCCCACTCTGTGTTTGCAGATCCTTCATCACCACATCTGCAATGCTCAGGGAATCTACCATTGCTGTCATTCCTTGCCGAGCATATTGCATATTCGAGCCTAGTTTTTCCGTCAATTCTTCAATATGTGCTGTAACTGAGGCTACACCGCCCATCGTCTGATAGGCCCCTTCAATATTGGCTTTAGCTTCGTTGCTGCGAATCCTTAAATCCGTTTCATACGCGTGTGAATAATCTGCCGTCTGCTGCAGCTGCTCTGTATGGCGGCTGATTTCTTCAAGCGCACCATGCAGCCGATCCGAGGTAACTACAATCTCATTGCCAAGAAGCTCCACTTTGTTCTGTGACTCCTTCAGCAGCGCTTCTTTGCGATAACCGTAGCGGGATGTATTCAGCGAGAACCATCCTAGAGAACCCATAAGCAGAATAATCACCAGCTTATGCGTCCAGAGCATATCAATCAATAAGCTGTACACACTGACAAGAAGCAACAGGACGACTACGAAAATCTGGTTTCGACGGATCTGCATCTTTACTTCCACTCCACTCGATTGATGTTATGTATTCTAACATTATATCAACAGAGTTAATTAAAGGAAATACTTTCTATAGTATTCCTTTTCGATCAATCATTCCCCGGGCCAGGTAATCTCCCCTTATAAAGATGCTTGTTGATCTCCCGCTTCCAAGAAAGCCATCAAGAGGAAACCTGAGCTTATTGTCGAATATATAAGCATATTGCCACTGGAAAAGAGGATCACATTATGCGCGCCACACCTCAAACTCCTCGTCAGACCTATTGGAATCGTGTGCTTCTCAATTCATTCTGGATCATCCTGATTGTGTATTTAAGTATTCAGTTCATTGTTTCTCTATCCTTATGGAGCCAGCGTCCGGAAACCCCAACCAGGAACGATTATATTGAGCACTCGTTGATTTCTGATTCCATCATAGTGAGTTTGATCATTATTCTAGAAGTAATCTATAGATGGAGGCCTCTGTGGGCCCAACTCGCCATTACGGTTGCAAGCCATCTATTTGCGGTTTTGATTATCGTCAATCTCAGCGATGAGTTGCATGTTAAATCATTAATTATGCTGTTCCCGCTACTAGTCTCGATGATCTATCTGAAGAGCAGTTATATGATAGCCACTTCTGCTATTTCTCTACTGTACACGATCATTTTATTCACCAAGACATCCATTCACGAGTACTTCCCGATCACCCAAACAATCATTATCGCTCTTATTTTTGCAGGCACTGCTTTGGCAGGTTTTGCAGTAATCGTTCGTGGACGTGATTTGATGCAATCCCTGCAGAACTCCGTCAAGTCAGAACAGGAATTACGCATTCAGAATATAATCATGGATCGTCTATCTAAGATAGATCCCCTGACTGATCTGTATAATCACAAGACTTTTCACGAATATTTGGGTTGGCTAATCGAGCATCAGCAGAGTAATCCATTCTCCATGCAGCTTGCCGTTATGGATATCGATAATTTCAAAAAAGTAAATGATTGCTATGGACACTCCGTTGGAGATATCGTATTACAAAAAGTCGCAGCGATCCTGCTCGAGTATATCGGTCCTGATGATTTCGCCGCGCGGTACGGGGGCGAGGAATTCATTGTCATTCTGACAACCAAAACCTTTGAGCAATCCTATGAAATCATGCAACAGATTCTAGCCAAAGTCGCCGATACCCCTTTTGCCGAAATGGAAGGGAAAAGCATAACCGTCAGTATCGGGATGCATGATTACACAGGTGCAGACTCCAAAAATTCTACTTTTCAGCAGGCTGATGATGCACTTTACGAAGCTAAAAACACCGGGAAGAACAAAATTGTCATCAGCTAGTGACAAGCTCCACAGACACTGTTTATCTGTCGGAGCTTGTTTTCTTTTGCAAAGCCTTAATTTCAGAAGCATTTCATACCAAAAACCCCCACCTTGAGATGAGGGCTGTGTATCCACTGCTATATTCCGTAACGCTTCTGCGGTTCCAAAAGCTCCACCACTTCCTGCTTCGGAACAGGTCTGCTAACCAGATATCCCTGTACCTTATCGCAGCCCGATTTTCTGAGGAAATCCAGCTGGCTGATCTCTTCCACTCCCTCCGCAACGACCTCCAGCCCCATATTGTGGCCCAGCTGTATAATGGTCTGCACAAAAGACTGGCTGTAAGCTTTTTCCGAAAGCGAATCGATAAAGGTTTTATCCATTTTAAGCGTAGAAATCGGCAATTGCTGCAAATAACTAAGAGATGAGTATCCCGTTCCGAAATCATCCAGCGCAATACGAATGCCTTGGGATTTGAGGAATTGAAGCTTATTCACGATACTCTCAAACGATTCCATAAAAATAGACTCGGTGATTTCCAGTTCAAGACAACTAGGCTTTAGCCCACTTTCAGCCAGACTTTCCTGCACCATCTCGACGAAATCATCCTGCAATAGTTGAATAATGGAAATGTTAACTGATATCTTGTAAGGAATGCCCATACGATCTTGAATGCCCTTCATAAAGATGCACGATTCCCTAAGCACCCATTCTCCAATATAAATAATCAGCCTGGAATCCTCGGCGATTTTGATAAAGGAAAGTGGAGATACAAAGCCCAGCGTTGGACTATTCCAGCGAATTAAAGCCTCAAAACCAGAGATTAATCCAGACTGGATATCCACCTGCGGTTGATAATATAACTCAAACTCATTATTATTCATGGCACTGCGCAAATGTTTCTCTATATTCATCCGTTCATTAAACGCAGTATGCATAGATTTGTCATATACCACATAAGTCCCCTTACCATCCTCTTTTGCCCGGTACATAGCGACATCCGCATTTTTTAAGATTTGCTCGGTGGTCTCACCATCTTCCGGATAAAAGGAAATTCCGATGCTTACGGAAACGTACAAATAACTCTCTCCGATTAAAAAGGACTGCCTGAACGCTCTCATGATACGCTCCGCCAGGTCTAGCACATCCTCGTGGTTTTCTATATCCTTAATAAAAATCACGAATTCATCCCCGCCGAGCCGAGAGAGCATATCTCCTTCCCGCACCACCGACTGCAGCCTTTTGCTAGCCTTCTGAATAAGAACATCACCGGATTTATGCCCTAAGGTATCATTGATGTATTTAAAATTATCGGTATCTACGAACAACAGCGCCGCCTTGCCTCCTGAACATTGCAGATATTTCTCCATAGATTCCAGTAGACATACACGGTTGGGTAGATTACTAAGCTCATCCACATAAGCTAGACGATGCATGTGTTTTTGATTCTCCACCAGCATATCGTATTGCTCTACAAGCTCCTGCTGTGTGGCTGTAAGCTGTTCATAGGTTGCCTCAAGCTCCTGATAACTGTTGCTCAGCTTTAGCTCTACCTGCTTCCGCTTACTAATATCAATCAGCGAACCGATAAATAACACAACTTCATTCTTTGGATCAACGATAGCTTTACCACTTACCTCAAACCAGACGAACTGATTATCTTTTGTCCGCATGCGGTATTCCGTCTCGTAGATAGGTGTTAAACCTGCCAGATGATCATGTCTTGCCTTTTGGGATGATGGCTGGTCATCGGGATGAATAATACTAAGCACCCCATTTTCGAAAGAATTGATTTCATCCTCCGTATAGCCCATGAGCTTGTACCAGCGATCCGATAGATTATACAGTCCTGTCTCCCAATCAAGCTCCCACATGTATGCACCAGAACCCTCTGTCGCGAGACTGAACCGTCGTTCACCTACTTGCAGCTTAGCAAATTGCTCCTGTAGCTCGACCTCTGTCGCTGACAGCTCTTCGTAAGTAGCTTCCAGTTCCTCATAACTTTGCTGAAGCCTTAGCTCATTTTGTTTGCGCTCATCGATATCCACTCCTACAAGCACAAAAATATCAGCTGCCTGCTTATCCAATCCTTTCAACAAGGTGGTCCGAAATGAAAAATACCGCGCTGCTGGCGAATTGTCCGGAAGTTTATGCTCGATATTATCAACATAGTCAAGCTGTACGGCCCTTTCCAGCAGATTCCGAATAGCCGCCGTACTGCCTGTCAGCCCCTCTATATCCTCAATGTTTTTGCCCACTACTTCATTCTCGCATAGGCCCGTCATTCGCTCAGCGTAATTGTTAAACCGAACTACCTTTTTATCCGCCTGCACAGCCCAAACCACCATACCGCTATGCTCTATTACATCCTCAAAAAATTGCTGTTCCGAATAAACCGCCCGCCGTAAGTGATTAATATACATTTTTAGCAAAACCGCACTAATGATCAGAAGGCCGAGCAGAATAATGGCTCCCACAATAAATCTATTGCGCATCATAACTTTATAATAATCCGAATGAACGAAGAAATAGTGCTGATACAGCTCTTCAAAAGCACCTGAACGATGCAGGCGATCCAATCTCTCGTTAACATAAGTCACTAGCTCCGGAGAGGATTTACTTATTGCAAAAGCGACATCCCTAGGGTAGAGATTGCTCATTTTTTTGATAATACTCCCCTTCAATTTCTGCTCTGCAATCAGATAATCAATCACTTCCTGATTCTCAAATAGAAGGTCGATTTCCCCCTTTTCTAAAGCCTTCAAAGCTTCAGGAGTCGTTGCATATTCTATGTAATTTGTAATCCCCACCTTGCTGTTCAGCACGGTTGCAGAATACTGTCCATTCCCTAACCCAATCTTATAACTTCCCAACGTCTTTAAATCGATCTCATCCTCAAGCTCTCGCCTTGCATAGATGGAAATATAATTCTTAATAACTGAATCTGAAAATAACACCTCTTGGTTACGCGACTCCGTAATTGCCATAAGACCTGCTATCTCAATATCTCCTTGAATCAGCCGACTGTATACTTCATCCCATTGCCCAGTACTGTAGTGAATAAGGTAATCCTGCTTCTCAAAAATCATCGTGCTCAAATTAATATCAAACCCGGTCAAATACCCGTTTTCTACATATTTATAAGGTGGATATTCCAGTTCTACTTGGTACCTTATATCCTCTCTTTCGGCGTGAGCGGCTGTAGGAGGTACGAGCAAAAGCAGAAAAATAATCAGAAGCAACATTGTGCACCGCTTCATTGCCCAATTCCCCTTTTTGCTAAAATTTAGAATTTAAAGCATTATTCTAAAAAGTATTCGACAAAATATGGTAAGATTCCTGCTAATTCTTTCCTAAAACCACACATTATACGCAAATCCCCATCTTTCGATGGACTCTTTTATTTGTAAATGATAAAAGTTACGAAGTCTTGATTTTTATATTGCTTTTTACATAGAAAATGTGGATAATAGCAATAACGACAAACGATGATAATGATTATCATTATTATAAGCGTTAATAATTTCAATTTACTATATTTAAGTTAAAAGGAGACTGATCACCCATGAACGTTACCTCTACCCGAACAACATTACAGGTTGACGATTATCTGGATCTGCTCAATCTTGCCGTTAAAGTTGGAGATTTGAAATGGCAAAAAGAAATTAAATCCAGATTGCAATACATTCTCTGTCTGCCGACAAGATAATGCTTCCGAGTATACGCCGTGTTCCCTTATTTGGGGGCATGGCTTTTTTTGTTGGTATGCAGACATAACTATATAATAATTGGAGTATCTCCAGGTCACCTGATGGTTAATGATATAGTATAATTATCAGCATAATATATTGAATAAAAAGTCCTTCAGATCGGAGCGTGTCAGCTTGAAAAAGTATATAGCTTTATTCTTAATGCTCAGCCTGTTATGGGTACCTTGTGCATACGCCGCTGGAATTCCTACACAGCAGGGATTAGTTACCGATAACGCTGAAATGTTCAGTTCCGCAGAATCCGCGTCTATTTCTGCTACCGCCACTGGAGAACTCATGACCATCCATGTACTCACTGTAGATTCCACAGACGGTACTCCAGCTGATAAGTATGCAGACAAGGTTTATGACTCGTGGAAACTGTCCACGCGGGATCTTCTACTGCTGATCTCCGCTGGTGACCAGTCCATTGAGCTAAATTTCTTAAATCCAGACTTTCAAAGCTCGTTAAATACTTGGTCTAAGAATCAGGGAGGGTCCTCGGGAAGTTCAGCCATCCAAAAACTGCTCGACACCTATTTCATTCCTTATGCCCAAAAAGGGGACTTCGCTGGCGGGACAAAGGCTTTGATTAATGCCATCCATTCCATCGGAGATCGTGCCGGCAATACTGGAGGAACCGCAGGAAGCGGGAGCGCAGCCGGGGTCGGGAATGATGTAAACCGCTCCAGCAGCTCCATGTTTATGATTGCAGCGATTCTTATCGGAGCCCTTCTAATCCTCCTTCTACTCTTTGTAATGGTTACAGGTCTGCGTCGACGCAAGCAGCTTAGCGAGCAACAGAAACAGTTATCTAATTTAATGGTCCAGGCAAATCGGGCACTGGAATCGCTAAACCCTTTTCAAGGGATCGTTCAAGGGAAGACGGGAGAGCTTGTCGAAGGTATTTCCAAGCGGCTGTCCGCCAAGCTCGTTGAAATCTCCGCACTACAAAGTGAAGTTCAAGGCGTTCAGCCAGCATTTTATCGTTTGGCTGCCCTCAAGACAGCCGTGAAACAATTGCAGCAGACCGAAGCTGCCTTCCGCACAGCGCTTGAAGAGGAAGAGAAACACATAGCTGTCATTAGCGAAGCTGACCGCAATGTCAAACAGCGTATTACAGAGCTGAAAGAGGATACGCCAGAGCTTGAAGAACAGCTGCAAGGTGCAGTTAAAGAAACCGGATATGAGCTTCAAGAAATTGTAGAGGAACTTAAGGAGCTTGCGGAGGAAACTGCTAAGGCAGACCAATTGGAGCTTTTTGATCCCATTGCTGCACAAGAGGTTACCGAGGATGCACAGGAACGTCAGGAAAAAATCGAACAGGATCTGAAGGATGTTGATCTCTATGATGATAAGCTAAACAAATTTCCTACGGTATTAGCTGCGGCACGTGCCAAAATCACCGGGATCATTGAACAGAATTCACTGCACAATATGAAGGTTAAGCCATATGACCACCTGGAGCAGGCCCGCGTAGAATCGTTGACTCTTGAAGCACCGCTGCGTATAGGAGATATGGATGAGGTGCGCAGAATCGGCGCCAGTCTAGATCTGCTTCTGGATGAAGCTGTTGCTATGACAGAGCAGCAAGCACTGCTGCGGCAGAATAACCGCAGAGATCTAGAAACATTCCGCACCACATGGAGCCATTTGAAGCAGCGGCGAGACGAGCTGCAGGCCCGAATTACAGAAGCACGTGTACATTTCGAAGAACAGCATATAGTTAGCGTAGAGAACATTCTGACGGAGTGGAGCACACGTCTTCGGGAAGGCGCAGGTGAAGTGGCGCAAATTGAGAACTGGAACAGTGATGAACGGGGCGAATATGACAAGGCCCACGATGCGCTGGAGCGCTTGCTGTCCTTGCAGGATGAAGCTGGCCGGCAATATGACGGCGTCTCTGAAAGTCTAAATGCATTAAATGAAAGACTGGATAAAGTACAACGTCTCTTCTCCGAAGGACAAAGTCGGGTAGAGACGACCCAGCGAATGCTGCACAGCAGAGGCTTGTCTTCCAGAATCCGCTTTGAGTTATCCTTACTGCCGGAATATAGCCAGTTGGAGCAACGGTTGTCATCCCGGCCTTACAACCTGGAGGAACTGGAATCGATTGGCCGCGCTTATGACGCTCAGATCACTTCCTTTGTGAATGAAGCGAACCGAATCGTTCGCCAAAAAGAAGAGGAAGAACGGCTTGCCCAGCTAGCCATGATGAGAGAGCAACAGCGGCGTGCGCAAGCCCGTAAACGGATGTCCTCCGGTCCTCCTTCTTCAGGCGGATTCGGTGGGGGACGTTCCTCCGGCGGCTCTTCCTGGGGTGGTGGCGGCAGTGGCGGCAAATCCTCCGGCGGCTCTTCTTGGGGCGGTGGCGGCGGCAAATCCGGTGGAAATTCATCGGGTGGCTCTAAGTGGTAATTCCTCACCATTAGATGCAAATGGATATACAAAAAGACTCTTTCGCTTATATAGGCGGAAGAGTCTTTTTAATTATGAATTATTATTGCTGTTTCATTTGTGGTATGAATGTGCCATTGGAAGATAAATTGTAACGGCCGTGCCCACTCCCTCTTCACTAGCTATTGCCACATATCCTCTGTGGGCAGTCACGATTTTTTTGACAATCATGAAGCCAAGTCCATTCCCATCGCCTCTGGTCGTGTGAAAAGGCTCTCCTAATTTCTCCAGAACTTCCTTGTTCATACCCTCTCCATTATCGGTGAAGGTAATCACCTGAAATTCATCCTTCACATCAAGAGTCACTGTAATGCTCCCGCCAAAAGGCAAAGCTTCCATTGAATTTCTTAGGATATTGAGGAAAATCTGCTTAATCTGATTGCGGTCACATTCGATCTCAGCATCATAATGGATCTTTGTATTTAACACTATATTATTCATTTCCACCTGAATCGCGAAGATATTCAATACTTCCAGCAGGATCGTGCTACATTGTTCAGTCATATAATGCGCAGCCTGCGGTTTACCCAGAATAAGAAACTCGCTCACAATAAGATTCATTCTTTCCACTTCAGACATAATGAGATCATAATGCAGCAGTCGTGAATCTTTATTAGCCAGTTGAAGCATCCCTTTCACCGTAGTCAGGGGATTGCGGATCTCATGTGCAATGCTCATAGCCAGTTGTCCTGCGACCACTAGCTTTTCTGTATTGCGCAGCACTTCTTCTGTTCTTTTCATCTCCGTGATGTTGCGCAAACTTCCAATCACACGCGCTAAGTAACCATTCGCATCGTAAACGGGTAGTACATCTAACATATAATGCTCGAACAACCCGTTTTTCTCCTGAATCACTTCTAACCCGGCACATGCGACATGATGTATGATGACATGTTGAAAGTATGCGCCCACATTCCTAATTTCAAAGACACTAGTTCCAACCACAGAGTCTTGATGCTCACCACCCAAATGAAGCATAGCTAAACCGTTCTCATTTATATTCACGACTGTTCCGAATTGATCTGTTATGATTACCCCTAAGTAATTGGTCTCTAGCAAAATCCGATTTAATAATTGCAGCTGAGAATTCCCTCTCCGCAACAAAATCTCACGTTCAATCGAGTCAGCCATCGTACAGAGCAGAGGCAGCAGATGGGGATGGGCTACATCTATATCTGCCATAAATGAAATTGTACCTAAAATCTCTTGCCCATTTTCTTTATAAAATGGAGCCGTACAGCATACTAAATGATGCAAAATATGATGGAAATGGTCTCGTCCTGTCAGCTGGAATGGCCTCTGATATTCAAGGGCTAAAGCGATTGAATTGGTACCCACCTCTTTGTTCATCTGCACGCCTTCTTTGATGCCTACCTGTCCTACGAGATCAATAATCGTCGCATCTCCTTGGAACGCCAATAGATAACCTGCATCATCCGAAATCGTAACTAGGATCGGGTTCCCTTTGACTGAGGAAAGAAATTTTTTGACAAAAAATTCGATAACCTCAATCACTTCACTATATACGCTAAGCTGTGCCCCCAATTCATCAGTAGAATATCCCTTTGCAAAGACAGGCGGTTGCTCAGGATCAATTCCCTGGTCTATACAATGCTGATTGGAAGCCTTAATAATGGTCTCATCCGTCAGTATCCCTGTTGTCTCATCCAAAGCCCTTACCCCATTCTGTATGAATCTTCAATTTTGCATTGCATAATTATGTATTCTACCTCTCTCCCTCTAATCCTTTTCAATCCTTAAAAATCAAATAATCCCAATGTTAAAAAATAACTTTCTGCACAAAAAAACTCCACCCCTATACAAGAGCGAAGTTTTGGAGAATTATTATTTTCTATTTTTCAGTTAATGCTTAGTATCATCCAAAAAAGGTTTATTCACATAATAATACATTACCCCCATCAGTACGCCACCGCCAATTAAATTGCCGATCGTAACGGGGACAAGGTTATGCACCACGCCATACCACGATACCGTTCCGGGATGATCAAGTACTAGCGCAATCGCAAAGGTACACATATTGGCAATACTATGTTCATAGCCGGAGATGAAAAAACAGAATACGAATAAGACCATGGCGAACATTTTGGCCCCATCGCCTTTCATATTCATCGGTATAAAAAAAGCCATACAAACGAGCCAGTTACAAAGAATAGCCCGAAAGAAAAGCTGACCTGCCGGGGCTTCCATCTTATGCTCCACTACATATAGCAAAAAACCGTTTACATCTGAGCTATAGAACAGTCCTGTCAAAAAAATCAGCAAGGCAAAAACGGCAGCCCCAAGAATATTACCGATATAACTCATGATCCACATGCGGACAACCTCAGACCATTTCATTTTCCGTCTTAGTGCCGTGTATGTGTAATAAAAAGTATCTCCGGTGAATAAATCCCCACCACCAAAAGAAATTAGAATAATAGCCGCTCCGAAAGTAATCGCAGCCATTGGATATGCAAAGGGGGATTGCTCCATAAAGAAATAGTTGCCTGTCTTAAATGCTACAATTACACCGAATCCGATAAACATACTGGCCAGCATGGCTCTGGCAATATAGCGCATTACGCTTTGCCGGAATATCTTCTGTTTCTTAAGTGCTAATTGTTCAACCTGAAGCAGTGCCTCGTTCTCCATGTGACCTCCTTAGGGATTTTGGTATTTCCAGCTGATTATGGGCTAATCGACAGCCTTGCGTTATTATACCCAATAACCCGCTGGAAATTACTTGAACCAACTCGCGGCAAAAAATCCCTGAATACTTACGGGGAAGCGAAGCTACCTCTTGCTAATTGTCTTCATTCATTTTAGCAATGGCTTCTGCTTTTTCACTGCTGGCGACGATGATAAGCACGAGTATCAAACAGCCTAAAACCATAGCCTATCCCCACTTCCTCCACATGTAGTCTTGTGACAACTTATGTATGTGGATAGGGCTTTATGTTTGGCTACAGCAAACTTCATTTGATTAGATCACGTTTACGCCTATGCAGTAGTTGAAGCAAGCTACTTCATATCCAAAAAAAGCAGAGCAGCGAACCCCCAGAAATGAAGGCTCACTGCTCTGCTATATTTTTACGGACTTTTTTAAAAATAATTAGTTCAAGAAGCTGCTCAGTTGGCTCTCTGCTTCACCTTGTTTCAGCGCCTCAGGCTTGTCCGCTTCATTGAGTCCTAGACGATTGCCCAGTTGGGTATTGATCGTCGTCATTTTGGATGTATAATCCTGGCAGCTTTCGATAATACGACGGTTTGACTGTTCCGAAGTATCCAATGCGCTAAGCAAATCCCCGATCGCTTGATTCACGGCTTCCATAGACATGGAAGGTTTGGATAGAAGCTCGGTCGTTTTTTCTGTAGTCGTACGCAGCAAGCGTGCATTTTCTTTAAACTGATCTTCAATCGTCTTATTTGTTGCTTCTACAGCGTTGATAACATTCTCCTGATCGGCCAGCGACATCGCAATCATTGCCGACACTGTAATCAGATTAGAAGTTTTATCAATCGCATTATTTACGGAATCGATCAGTTTATCATTATTGTCATTGATGATATCTGTAGCAGCAATCGCTTGATTGTAAAGCAGAATCATCTCTGTCATGGACTGAATACGAACCATCACTTTACGCAGACCACGCTCCAGATAAGCTTTACGGAACTCATTCTCAGGCTTCGCAATCTCCACCTCGAACAGCTCTTTTAGCTTATTGCCGAAGGCAATTTTGGTTTGAAGGTTATAGATCTCCTCCATAGAGGTACGTTTCAGCTGGCGCATATTTACAATACTCTCTTCGAGGGTATCTCTGCCGTCGCGTAGACCAGTAACAATCGCATCAATATTTGTGCGGACAGACTGATATTTGTACACATAGTTCTTCATCGGACTCTTCCGCAGCATTTTGCCGAAAAAGCTAACATTCTTACTCTGTTGCAGATTTTCACACTCATTCCGCAGCTTCATAATCATGTTAGGCACTTCAACACGCTTACCGGACATCAGGTCATTTACCGGACGATCCAGCAGCTTGAGCGTTTGGCCTGCTTTTTCCTGCGTCTTCACCCCAAGCTTCCCGATATCATCCATTAAAGAATCCAACGTGACTGTATCTGTCTGGGATACCTTCTCGATCAATTGTGCGGCTTCTTCGACTACCTTTTGTTCATCTTCTTTTTTTAATTGGATCAACTGCGTGGACATGGGTTTCCCTCCTATAATTCGGAACTGCTATACCGCTGATGAATCAGTTCCGCCTTCGTCTGAAGTTCCATCAGGTCTTTATGTTCGATCGTCGAAGCAATATCCGATATTTTGGAATCAACATCTCTTAGACCGTTCAGCAGCGTTCTCCGATTCTTCGTCTTCGCTTCACCACTTAGGCGCAAAAATGGGTTAATCACACCATTTAAATCCTTCAGAATCAATCTGCGGACCGTATGATTAATATCGCCATTATTGAGCTCCTGCAGCAGCGGAATTACACGTTGAAGTCTCGCAAAAAGCGCCAGTGATTTCTCGACAATTTCATTGTCCAGTGTATCCTTCTGCCCCTCGGAGATAATCATATCTTCCAAAATGCTAAGGTACTCAACTACTGGAGCAAATTCCGGTCCAATCTTCGTTGGTTCGGCCTCAGTTCTACCACTATTGCCCGGATTACCTGGTGCAGCATTATTTGCCACACTAGGTAATTGCGGAGCATTTGCAGAGGGAGCTGGAGCAACAGGCAACGTCTCTGGACCTGCTGGCAGCACCTCAGCCGGAAGGTTGGTTCTTGGACTTCTCGTTGCAAGAACCCCTACCGCTGCACCCGCTACAGGCAACAGCAAGGAGAGTAACTCAGGCAAAAAAGAACTCGTTAATACAGCGACAACATAGCCAATACCGGCATACAGCAATATTTTCGATTTAAATTTAATTTTTCTCACCTCTTGTGAGCGAGATTGCGAACGCTCAATTCACGGGATCCGGAATTACGGATTCGCCGTTTATTTTCATAATTAGCGGCTGCTCTACATGGCTGGCAAGCACATTATCGCCGAACTCCGCAGGCTGGACCTCTCCGCCGAGTGCACTTTTGACAGCCAGGTATGGAAAGTTAATTCCAGACAGACAAGAAATATGAAGACCTCCAGACATCCGGGGGTTAATCTCCAGCAGTTTAGGAATTCCACCACTATACTTCATTTGAATATTGAAATTGAAAGGTATTTTATATACCTCTGCTACCCGGGAAGCGATCTCCTCCAGCTCCGGAATATGCTCCATCAGCCGCAGACGACCGCCAGCTTTACGACGGGGTACAGCCGCTAACAGCCTGCCATTCTCATCTGACAAGCAATCTATACTGTATTCATAACCTTCCAGCAATTCCATCACCATAAGTTCAGGGAATGTAGGTTCACTTCCCAGAATACGATAGGCCTCATCGAAGGATATCAGCGGAGTTACATGACCAAACAGCTCCTGTAAAGGACTACGTGTGTTATCAATGATACGGAAGCCAAGGCCTCCCTCTGTCTCCGTGGGTTTAAAGCATACGTGGTGTCCTTTGGCTACAAGATCATGATAAGCCTCTTTGAACTGCTCTGCTGTACTCACCACATGATAATCAGGAATTGTCATAATCCCTGTTTCCTTAACACTTTCGTAGAACTTCCCCTTATCCATGATGGTCTCCAATAAGTCCAAATCTCTACAGACTAGAACCTTGGTGCCAATCGCATCAAACATAGCAGCATGCAAAGCTATATCCAGCATATGTAACCGTGGAATGAAGATATCGATCTCATTGCGGCGACAGAAATCCACGCAGAATTGAACATATTCTATTCCAGTCAGTGCTGGTTCAGTCCCAGCAACATCAGCACCTTGAAGGGACATATGGTGAATATCAGGATGCGTGGCGAAGATTTGTACAGGAACGCCATCCTCATTATTGCGGATGAGATTCATATAATGGTAAGCGACGGAAAACCAGCGATTGAAATAAATGTTTACCTTTTTCATAGTGGCCCAACTCCCAATACGGTTAAGTTATTATAGATCATGTTTACATACTGTAGAATTTCATCACCAGCAAAAACACCCGCTTGCTTCGTAAAGGGATACCTTGATTTTACAAGACCACTCTGCTGCTCTGCAAATATTTCTCCATGACAAGGAGCAATCGCATAGTCCGCACTTTCTAGTAAACTCTTATCCAACAAGGAATCTCCCGATGCTACCATCGGTTCTGAACGAACCGTCCGGCGCACATGAACAATCGCATCACTTTTATTCACAGCGGCAGGAACGACATATAGCTTGCGTCCTTGTAAGGATACCCGCCAGCCCAAATCGTATAATCGCTCTGCCAGATTCGTGATCTCATCCATAGGTAATAAATCACGCACTACTACAAAAGTATAAAATAAATCATCACAATACCGCTCACTAATGATCCATTCCTCGTGCACTACAGACCTAACGTGCATTCTAACTTCTTCTGCTGCAGCCGATTCGTTTTGAACAAGCCTGCCCACCGAAGCTCTCCAGCTCTTATCTACTTCGCCACCAATCAGAATATTCCCGCCATTACTAGTAATCGCGTAGTCTGGAATAATCGTGTCTTGAAACAGATTAATACGCTTATACTGCGCTATGGTACGTGTTGTAACGGGCATAAAGATAATACGGGAAGTAAGCTCCATCAGATCAGCTAATGCTTTTTGGGAAATGTATGAAACCGTCTTGCCATCCACAACCTCCGCAGGAACCAGGCCCGGAGTATTCTCCGGGACGCCGATTGCATTTAGGGAATAGATTAACGTTCGGTCCAAATCACTGGCATAGATCATTCCGTCTCACCTCTCAGCGGCTTAATAATCCCGCAACAGGAGTAGGTGAGTCCAGGGAATACCTCTACTGGAACCCCTCTATCCTCTGCTAAGAGAATAATATGACGAAGATTTGGATTATCCATAGTATCGACAAGAATCTTCCACGGTACTCTGCGCAGCAGCACTCGGGTAGTTTCTCCGACTCCGGGCTTGACCAAATTGATGTTATCTATGCCGAACACTTCTTGAATACTCTGAATATCACGCAGGCCCTGCCATGTAATTTCTGGCGGGGATTGCTGCATCTGTTCAGCAATCGCTTGCGCTTCTTCCGCAACGGAGGAGAAATACGGGCAGATCGCCGCAATGAATACATTAGATACATCCGTATCGAGCCATTCCTTGTAGAATTTAGCCCCATGGAATTCTTCCGGACCGATTAAATCATCGCGCAGCACTGTCCGGCTCATCAGTCCTGACACCGTAGAATTGAGGCATGCACTAGGAATAAGATAATCCTCTCTAGTCCCGAACGTGCCTGAACAGTTCCCGGGATCAGCCAATACGGCCAGGTCATCATTTAGCCGAATGCCATATTTCTCATATAGGCTGTTGCACGCCTCAATCAATACCTGGCGAATAGCCCCTTTCCCCGTCCATCCGTCGACAAACTGCAAATCAGCGTCAAGCCCATGCTTTTGCAGAATATAGAGGATTGCGTTCTCATCAATCCCCTTGCCCCGAATGATAGAGATACTATAATGCGGCAGATCAGCACCATATCGCTCTTGGATATAACGCTTAATCAGTACACCAATTGGTGTTCCCGCTCTTGCCAAAGAGACTAACACCGTATCAAGTCCCCTTTGAGCGACAATCATCTCAGAGACTACCGCTACTGCTAGAGCGACCTTCTCCGCAGATTGCTCCAGCGTCTCGTGAAATAACTCAATATACTGCTCAGTAGGCTGATATTCCACGGGCAGCATCTCAGAGTAGTGTACGCCTGATTGAATGGCGGCCTCTCTTTCGTCAGTCGCCCGCTCCAGTGAAACATCGCTCAGATCCTTAAGCAAAAATATAACATCTGACGGAGAATAGCTGCCTAGCGGAACCGGTTCGGCTATACTTCTGTTTAGAATTTCTTCAGTTACTGTTCCCTTCATAGGTAGGGCCTCCACTTCTTCTTTCCGAGGTCAGTACAATAAGATGCACTTTATGGCGGGCCAGTTTCTTCAGTATATCAAGCATAGGTTTCATACGCTCATGCGGTACATCACGCTCAATCAGCACAAATATATCATCGTATTGACCAGGAGCTATATTATAAATAAAGTTTGTGATTTCCGGGTCACCAGCTGAAGGATACGCAGCAGCACTATGTACCCCATAATCCGGCCGACGCTCAGGGTGGATCGGACTTCTAGTGGAAGACTGGTAAGCAATCCCTTCCCCCATTTCCGCCGCCACTCTCATCGGAAGATACATAAATTCTCCTACACCCATTACCAAGGCTTTCGGTCCTCTACGCAATTGCCGCAGCTGCTCAGCTATTCGTTTCACACCCTGATCAAGCTCCAGATTATCCTGTGACTCCATTCCGAACCGTCCACTATATTTCATATACGGCGCTGTGTTGATCTCACCATAGGAATCGATAGAGGATACCTCCAGTCGTTCCATTCCATCTTGAGCATAAGTAGTTACAACCTCACACTCAAAAATGGCCTCTCTATCCAGCTGCTCAGTATCCTTATTAAACACCGGTGAACCTATCACTTCAATATTCCCTTGCAGCAGACATAACGACTTAATGCGAATCCCCAGCTCCTGCTCAAGCTCACTATAGTGTTGAAGATTGCTGCCGCTTCTCCAATCCAGAAGAGAGACTACCACATATTCCTCCCGCGGGAATTTTGACTGAATATCTCGAATCGTATTGATCGCGGTTTTCCCGGTCGTAATCTCGTCATCTACCAATATAATGGGCTCTGTCCCAGATAAGAGTTCGGTATCCAAGGCATAACATAGATGATCAACTGCATGGGAATGCTCTTCTACAAAACTTACAACAGACTCCAAATCAGGAATATGCTCACGCGTAGTATGAATATAGGATGCCTGCTCAGCAAAGATGTTGTACACACTGTGACCCAGTGCAGTTGCCGTTTCTGCGAATCCAATAAAAACCACAGGCTTGGGCAAAACCAGCCGGGCCGCTAGTAAATGTTGATAGGCTTCCTTAGCAAATTCAGGATGAATCAGCCCATGAACCGCCATATCCAATAACTTTGTCATACGATCACTATCCACGGAATCGCCGTTCATCTCCTGATATAACAGCAGCGCCAACGCTGCTCCGCTTAGAAGTGAAGTATACGGATCGACGGGGATATGCTTGCCAAGCACCTTACTGACAAACAGAAAAGTTCGTTTTTTATTAATTCGCGCCGCCATAGAAAATAAAGAATCCAGAGGCATATGAAAGGGGTTAAAGGTTTCGGTTACATTCACTTGCAGGTTCTCGACTATGTTATACGTGCGTAAATTCGTTTTCGGGTAATAATCCGACAAAATGCTGTTGTTCATGTAACACCCCGTATATTTGAGATCGTAGTAAAATTCGTCTTGCCCAATTCAGATGGGGCTTAATTTCGTTCATTTTATTAAAATATTGACTCTTAAACACGCCCAGACTGCCATCATTACTTTCTACAATGCTTAAAGCGTCGACGTATTCCTCATGCATCACTGTATACATCGCCTGAACAGGTCTGAGATGAGAAGGATGGATAATCGTCTTACCCACAATTCCATTCTCTTTATCCAAAATAACCTCACGAATTAGCCCGTCCACACTGCTCGAGATATAGCTATTCCGCATATCACGGCCGTTTTTGCCGTAAGTATCCTCAAATGGCGTCTGCCGCAGCTGCGGCCGGAGAACTCGATGACCTTTATTCGCAAAATACTCCCAGACAGGTCCTGAGATCACATATCCCTCTTCAACCCGCCCAAACACATTGATAATGTCCGAGATACAGTCACGGATAGGAGTAAGATCATAAATACTAACATCAGGACTGCGACGCAGTCCGAACAGGCTGGAGAAATCCGTTGCCCCAATTCTGACGTTTAGGACAAGCTCACGGTAATTACGGAGTAAATCACGGATAGATAGCAGACTGTCCACTCGACTTTCCCGATAAATAATAGGTGCAGTTTCCAAGATTGGCATCCCGTAAAGCACAGGATCATTATAACCACGCGTATTGTTGTACTCAGCTAACGTTTCAAAATATTGAATTCCATTGTCCACAGAGAACTTAGGAAATACAAACCCTGTTAACATCGTTACCAAGGATCCCAAGCGGAAAATCATTTGCCGGAGTTGGTCCGGGTTACGTACTCGTATAAAAAGAAGCGGGAGGCTGTTCGATGAATCCAGCTCATTTTCTGCGTAAGCAGCTAGGTAAATAAGATGCTGGATAATAGATTCCTCTGCATTGTCAACCTGGTCATCTCCGATTGCGTCCTCCAGATCTATAATAACCGTCACTAGACCTGCATTCTTGAGCTTAATGATGTCTTCTGCAACACTTGCACGGGTAGCCGGCATATAGAGGGCAGCGCCGACAGCGTAGGCTAACAGTTCCTTGTTCGTGGTATGATCAAATGAGATAGGCGGAGTGTAAAACAAAGAGATTTCTTGTTCTTTCGTCAGGTAATCGAAGTATCTCAAATCGGTTCCCCCTTATAGTTTTGCGAAGCCAAGCAAAACAAGCGTAGACCTCTCCTCATAGAGAGTGTCAGAACCGGCAATACTCTCCCTTGGGGATGGCATCTTGGCTCTCTCAAATATAAGTGAAGGCCTACGCTATAACATATACGATTACCTGAAAGAAGCAGGCGTTTCTATTCTTGCATGATCGGCTCCGACTTCTCTATGGTGCAATTACTTTTTTAATCATGCACTTTTATGGGCATCTTTTTTCTTACGTCTAGCACTATAGAGGATCGTACCCACGAATACCGCTATAAGGATTGTAAAGAATACGACATGCGGCAATTCAAAACCAAAAGCACCCGCTAGCATCTTACCCGCAATAATGGCGATAAGCAGGAACGCTGCCTGTTCCAATTCAGGGAATTTATCAATAAGCTTCAAGAATACCTGCGCCACTCCGCGCATCATCAGAACCCCTAAGATACCACCCATAAAGAGAACCCAAACCTGATCGCTAAGTCCAAATGCTGCAATAACACTGTCAATACTGAAAGCAATATCCATTAATTCAACAAGGAGAACTGTCTTCCAAAAAGAAGTGCCTTTATTCTCCGTATGCTCTTCGCCACTGCCCTTAAATAAACCTTTATATGCGATATAAAAGAGATACAGTGCACCAAGAACCTTAACCAAAGTAAACTTAATAAGAAATGTCCCTAGTCCAATGGCCAGGAATCTGAACAAATAAGCCCCTAAGATACCGTAGAAAAGCGCCTTTTTCTGCTGCTCCTTAGGTAGATGCTTAACCATAACGGCAAGCACAAGCGCATTATCTGCAGAGAGCAAACCTTCTAGTAGAATTAAGCTCCCGATAATCCCCCAGCTCACAGGATCAGAGAGTGTACCTACTACATCACTCCATGAGAAAAAATGCCCGTAATTCTCACTAATATTTCTAAAAAAATCTGCGAACCAATCCATTACACTTTGCGCCTCCGGTAAAATCGATTATTTGCTGCCCGCAACCCAGCGCAGCCCCCAGCCATAGGCTTCATCCATCTCACGATGACCACTGTAATATTGCACCAGCCGTTCAACACTAAATGTTTCATTGCTTACATTCCGGAATAACGCAATGGCACACATCCCTTTTCGGTTGTTATGCTCGTCCAAATTTACAATGATATCAGGTCCTCCGCCTTGTTTGATGGTGACAACCCCATCGGCCTCCGACCAGTTGGTTACCCCTTTATAAATAAAGGAAAACACTAGAATGCGTTCAATCTCGGAAATTTTGATACCATTTATACGCAAATTCTCACCAGTAGTTACGGAGCCTGTCCGATCATCCCCATCAAGCATGACATAAGGAGGTTGATTCAATGAGCCAAAGGCATTGCCCAACGCTTGTACCACTCCTTTACTGCCATTCTTCAGTTCATACAGACAAGCAAGATCTAGATCTACGCCATTTTTACGACTAAAGAGTCCGCCCTGTTTCTGGTTCCAGTTGAGATTAATCAACACTTCCCCTAGATCACCACTGGCTGATTTTTTTAAATTAATGGAATCGCCTTTTTTCTTCAGCTCGATTTTCTTCAAGTTGAGATTCATTGGCGAAGGCGGAAGTGTGGGTGGAGAGCTTTCTTCACGTTTCACTGGCTGCGCAGGCGGCGTTGCGAAGATTTGTGGTGGAATCTGCGGCTTAACCTCCGGCTGTGGAGCAGCAGGAGCAGGCTCCTCATTCGCTTCAATACCGAAGTTACTGCATATCTCTTTCAAACCTCCGGCAAACCCCGCTGCAATGGCACTGAACTTCCATTCACTGTTATATCTATATAATTCCCCTACCACAATGGCCGTTTCCACGGAGAAAAGATTGTCGAGATCACATCGGAGCAGTTCCGCACCTGTCACTTGATTGAGAATCCGAAAATAGGCCTGACTAACTTGCCCAAAACTTTGACCCCTTTTCTCCCCATCATAAATGGTAAGCGTAAAGGCAATCTTCATCACATCGGAAGGAATCTTATCCAATTGAACTTCGAATTGCTTGCGGTCATTGAATCCTGGCACATCCTTATACCTAATATACGATGTGGCTGGATTATTATAAAATATTAAATCCTCGTCTTTACTTACTTTACCCTCTGATCCAAGCAGGAAAGCAGAGCTATCAATCTCCAGAGCAGCCGGAGCATTCCAGCCGATCTCTACGATTATAGAATGAAGTCCAGCATTGCCTTTGGTCAGATCAGCTTTTTGCCCTTTGACTACGTTAACACTCATTCTTACGCCACCTTTATAAATGGAGTAAACCAACTAATAATTTTGTAAAAAAGAACCCCACAAAGTGGAGTCTGTACTGCTCTAAATATTTATAAAAAGGGCAGGATCGGTAATGACCCCGCCCACTTGGATGTTATTGCGCGTCCAGTCCATAGTTTCTGCATAAAGCGCTTAGACCGCCGGCAAAGCCACTTCCAATCGCCTGGAACTTCCAATCCGCACCATTGCGGTAGAACTCACAGAATACAACAGCTGTTTCAGTTGAAAAGTCTTCACCTAAATCGAAGCGAAGCACTTCACGATCATTAGAAGCATCTACTACACGTACAAAAGCATTGGAAACCTGTCCAAAGTTTTGTGCCCGAGTTTCATAATCATAGATCGTTACCGTTATTCCGATGCGCTGAATATGAGCAGGGATTTTGCTGAAATCAACAACAATCTGCTCGTCATCTCCATCACCCTCACCCGTACGGTTATCACCTGTATGAGTCAGGGAGCCATTTCCACCCGATGGATTATTGTAGAATACAAAATCATCAGAGCCCTTGGCCTTGCCATCTTCATGCAGTAGAAAGGCTGAAGCATCAAGGTCAAAATCTTGGCCGCCGCTATACTTATTAGTATCCCAGCCCAATCCTACCACTACCTTCGTCAAACCCGGATTAGTCTTGGTAAGATCAATCCGTTGCCCTTTAGAGAGACTGATCGTCACTGACAAAACCTTCTTTCATTTATGAATTCAATTCAACTTTAGCATGCAGAACGAAATTTATTGCAGGCCGTAGTCGCGAGTCAAACCGCTCAAGCCGTCTTTGTAGCCACTGCCGATAGCATTGAACTTCCATTCTGCACCGTTACGATACAATTCGCCTACAACAACACCAGTTTCAATAGAGAAATCCTCACCGAGGTCGAAACGAATCAATTCTTCATTGTTCAGATCGTTTACGATACGTACGTAGGAACGGGAGACTTGTCCAAAGTTTTGGCTTCTTGCTTCAGCATCATAAATTGTGATAGTAAAAGCTACTTTGTCCACATCAGCAGGGATGTTCTGAAGATCCACTTGAACCTGCTCATCATCACCATCGCCTTCACCTGTACGGTTATCTCCGGTATGAACAACAGAAGCATTCTCATTTTGCTTGTTATTGAAGAAAATGAAGTTGGTTTCTTTATCAACTTTACCACTAGCATTGGTCAAAAAGACGGATACGTCCAAATCGAAATCTTTTCCGCCGTCGTATTTATTAGTGTCCCAGCCAAGACCTACAGTGATTTTGGATAGACCTGGGTTGCCTTTTGTTAAATCGATCTTTTGACCTTTGGATAAATTAATTGCCATGATTACATACCTCTTTTCTTATATTTGGATTATACGTAGCGTTCTGCAAGTTGATTGATATGAGCGGCGTGGCTGCCTTCACCAATTGCAGCGAACTTCCATTCTCCACCTTGGCGGTAAAGCTCTCCACAAATAAGTGCCGTAAAACCTGTGTAGTTGTCTGACAAGTTGAATTTAATCAACTCACTATTCCCGGCAGCATTTATTACCCGAATATACGCTGATTTGATCATTCCAAAATCCTGTTTGCGATTCACCGCATCGTAAATGTTAACGACAACCAGAACCTTATGAACATCGGCAGGAATAGCTTTCAAATTAACCATGATTTGCTCGTCATCTCCGTCGCCTTCACCCGTCAGATTATCTCCGGAATGAATGACCGAGTTGCAAGGACTTTGCTTGTTGTGGAAGCAGATCAGGTTACCCTTCTTAGTTAGCTTGCCATCCTCATTCAGCAGCAAAGCTGAAGCATCACAATCAATGTTAGCCTGCTTTTTGACACCGAAAAATCCCTTTTTAGCCTCTACCGGATCCCAGCCTAAGCCAACTATTACATTGGACAAGCCCGCATTACCTTTAGTCAGATCAATCTTTTGACCTTTTACCAGATTAATTCCAGCCAAATCAACGTACCTCCGTTTCCGATAAAACTATTATCTGTTAGTCTAGCTTTTAGGTGTTATATCAGTGATACGATAAAGAATAAATTACGTTTCAACGAACTTTTATCTATGACTTCACCTAATTTATAAACTGAATTCGCTAGGGTTTAATCCTAAGACACCACAAATATTCCGCACAACTGCTTTTTCATAATCATCAAAATCACCATCAGCTGATCCAATTGCCGAGCATACGCCCACGATCAGACGGCCCGCTTCTGGTTTGCCGCTAAACTTAGCGATCGCTTTCAAAGCCTCTTGTTTCCCTATTTCCGGAGAGAACTCGAAGTTACTAACATAATGGTTGAATTGAGCAATGACATCTCTCATGTCAAATACCTTCAATTCATTACTTAGATTTATATAGCCGACCATTTTATTCTTCTCTGCATCTTCTATTTTACCGTCAGCCGCAGCAACCAAAGCGCAGCCTGCAACTATCGCGTTCATGAAGTCTTTATTTTTGAATTTTTTCACTTGATCTGTTAGTCCGTTTTTGGTTGTGTTTAACCAGTTTTTAAATGTGCTCATCGTATTTCTCCCTCTATCACTGCAAGATTATGATAACAAAAGATATCCCCAGAGCCTCCTCTCCACGTTCCGACAGATTTTGCATATAAATCCCTGAATTAACCGTTACTCTTCTAATATACCTGATAAAATAACAAGATTCTACTTTCCACTAAATTACAGCACCTTTGATAGAAAGGATCGTGTCCGTTCTTGCTTAGGATTTCCGAACAGCTGCTCCGGACTTCCTTCTTCCACAATCTCACCTTGTTCCATGAACAGCACCCGATCCCCCACCTCACGCGCAAAGCCCATTTCATGTGTCACCACGACCATCGTCATCCCCTCACGGGCCAGTTCCTTCATCACCGCCAGCACTTCCCCCACCATCTCCGGGTCAAGCGCTGAGGTTGGTTCGTCAAAGAGCATAATTTGGGGCTCCATAGCCAGCGCCCTTGCAATCGCTACCCGCTGAGCCTGCCCCCCAGACAATGAGGCTGGATACATCTCTGCTTTTTCACTTAGACCTACTTTTTGCAGCAGCTCAAGCGCTTTTTGCCGCGCTTTATCCGGAGACCATTTACGCACCTGAACCGGCGCCAGCATAATGTTTTCTATAACCTTCATATGAGGAAATAGATTAAACTGCTGAAACACCATCCCAAGCTCTGTACGGATATCGTTAATCTTCGTACTCGCCGCCATCAAAGAAGTGCCTTCAATTACAATCTCGCCCCCCTGCGGCTGCTCCAGTAAATTAAGGCAACGCAAAAAGGTGGATTTACCCGATCCGGACGGCCCAATAACCACCACTACCTCCTGACTGAAAATATCGATACTTATGTCGGCCAGCACCGTATTTGTTCCAAATGATTTATGTAAGTTCCGTACTGAAATCATAGGCTCCATCCTATTTCAGCCTCCGTTCAACGTAATTCAGCAGCTTGCTAAGAGAATAGGTAAGAATGAAATAAATAAGTGCCGCTGTCAAATAAGGCTCCCATATCCGCAAATATTGCCCTTTCATCGTGTTGGTCCAATACATTATTTCCGGTGCAGCCACCAAAGCCAGAAGAGAGGAGTCTTTCACAAGCACAATAAACTCGTTACCAAAAGCCGGAACCATCCGTTTGATCGCTTGCGGTAAAATAATAAATCTCATCGCTTGCCGACTAGTCATCCCCAGTGAAATAGCCGCTTCCCGTTGCCCACGATCAACCGACTGAATGCCTGCCCGAAAAATCTCAGCCGAATAAGCAGCCGAATTAAGCGAGAGAGCAACAAACGCAGTAATTAGAGCATTGGTTTTGCCGTAAAGCGGGGGAATCACTCCAAAGTGAACAATCAGAATCTGCACATACAATGGTGTTCCTCGAAAAAAATTGATATATGAATGAAAAGGCCAGCGCAAATACCATTTTGGGGCCATTTTGCCAAATCCGATCCCCAGTCCCAAAATAGAGCCAAATAAAATAGAAACTACAGAAATACCGATAGTCAGCAGTGTCCCTTTTAAAAGGACGGGCAAATAATGAATAATAATGTCCATTCTAAAATCCATAGGACTCTCCCCTTCTCTTCTTTATGTCATCTCTCTTTAAAAAAATAAGCATGCGCAATAGCTATCATTACGCATGCTTATTAGGTTTTTTCCTTATTTTGCGTTCAATAAGCTATCCAGGTTAGGTTCTTCGCCGAACCAAGTTTTGTAGATTTCCGCGTACTTTCCGTTTTCCAATACCTTCTTAATAGCCGGATCCAGTTTCGCTTTTAACTCACTGCCCTTAGGGTAAAGAATGCCGTAATATTCCGCTCCGAAGTTCTCTGTGTCTACAATCCCCACCAGTTTCTGCTTAGGATTGTTTTTCATGTACTCACGTACAATGGCAATATCCGCTACAACCGCATCGGCTCCGCCGCCATTCAGTTCCATCAATGCCACCGCATTGCTGTCAAAACGTTTCAAGTTAGGGTTGTCGACACCCATTATTCCGCTCATCAGGTCATCTGCAGTTGTGGCCCCTTGTATTGCAACTACTTTATCTTTAAGATCAAGTGCGTTTTTGATGTCGCTGCCTTCTTTAACCATAATCATATTGGTAGATTCGAAATAAGGGATGGAATAGTCATAGGTTTCTTTACGTTCATCCGTAATCGATACTGAAGATAGCCCTGCTTGATACTCCGTTCCCTGCTTCACACTTTGCAGCATCGTTTCCCAGCCTGTGTTCGTTACGTCATAGTCTAATCCCGCTTCTTCCATAACTGCCTTAATGAAATCGATGTCGAATCCTTTGATTTTATCCGTGTCCATATACTCCATAGGAGCGTAGCTGGCATCACTGGCAAACTTAATTTTCTCCGCTGAGGATTCGTTACCAGCTTTACTGTTATTTGCTCCACAACCTACCAATGCAACCACCACAAATGATATAAAAACTGACATTAAAACACGACTTTTTATTTTCATATCCCCATTCCCCCTATTTTCGAAAATAACTTAAAGAGATTTTAACAGATTAAAGGATTCATGACAATTAACTTTTCTAAATTATGTAAGGTTTTATAACACAATATTATTATTTTATACGTTTTATGCGTACATCACTCTCAAAAAAATTCATCAAACACAAAAAGGCACTGCCAGAGATTGTATTCTCTCTAGCAATGCCTTTAGCATATTTAACTTTAAACCTATTAAAGTGTGATATCTCCATCATAAGAACCGATCAATTTATACAGATCCGGCCGGCGGTCACGGAAGATTCCCCACTCGATCCGGCCAACTTCCAAAGCATCCAGATCGAATTCGCTTACCAGCACGGTTTGCTCATCACGTCCAGCCTCAACGATTTTATTGCCCTGAGGACCTGCAATGAACGATGAGCCGTAGAAATTAATGCTCGAATCCTCATCAATTTCCTCACCAATACGGTTGGAAGCCACGACTGGAATAAGATTCGCAGCCGCATGTCCAAGCATACAGGTCTGCCAATGATCCTTGGAATCGATCGATCCATCCTGCGGTTCAGACCCAATAGCCGTTGGATAGAACAGAATTTCTGCTCCCATCAGGCTCATTACTCTAGCCGCTTCTGGATACCATTGATCCCAGCAGATGCCTACACCAATCTTGGCATAACGAGTGTTCCATACCTTAAAGCCAGTATCTCCCGGATTAAAGTAGAACTTCTCTTCATAACCTGGGCCATCTGGAATATGACTCTTGCGGTATTTGCCCAGCACCGTTCCATCAGCATCAATTACAGCAAGTGAGTTGTAACGCGCGTAATTCTTTTTCTCATAAAAACTAATCGGCAGTACCACTTGCAGCTCCTTGGCTACTGCTTTGAAATGATTAATCGCCTTGTTATGCTCAAGCTCTGTTGCGTATGCGTAATAATCAGCTTTCTCTTTTTGACAGAAATACGGAGTCTCAAACAGCTCCTGCAGCAAAATAATTTGCGCACCCTGTGCTGCCGCTTCTCTGACCAATGTCTCGGCTTTGCTGATATTCTCCTCAATATTGCTGGAACAACTCATTTGTGTCGCAGCTACTTTTACATTTCTCAAGTATCTGTCCTCCTTGTATATAAATGTCCCTTTGGACGTTTAGTTTTCCTTCAAATTATTGCTGTGCAGGCATTTGCTGCGTAGTGCAGTGTACATTCCCGCCTTCGGTGATAACGGCCATTCCGTTAACTGTACGAATCTTGCGATCCGGGAACAAACCAGCCAGCACTTTCTCAGCAAGTGTATCCGTTTCTGTCGCGGTGCCGCCAAACACAGGCAATATAATTCCGCCGTTCACGAAATAAAAGTTCAAATAACTGAGCGTCAGACGACTGCCGTCATAATCGACCCGTGGTGGCTGCTGAATCTTGATAATCTCCAGCTTACGCCCTTTGGCATCTGTAGCGTTCTCCAGAATACGCAGATTCTCTTGCGTAATCTCATAGTTCTCATCCTGCGGGTCCTCACAGACCTGGATAATAACTTTGCCTGGTGCAGCAAAACAAGCAATATTATCGACATGACCATCGGTTTCATCGCCACTAAGGCCACGTCTCAGCCAGATAATAGCTTCTGTACCTGTATAGTTCCGCACGTACTCTTCGATCTCTTCGCGCTTCAGCTCCGGGTTGCGGTTTAGGTTAAGCAGACACTCTTCTGTAGTAAGCAAAGTGCCTTCTCCATCCGTATGAATCGAGCCACCCTCCATCACAAGCGGTGCATCAAAACGGGTGATCTGCGCATGCTCCAGAATCTGCGGAGCCACTTCGTCATCCAGATCCCAAGGTGAATATTTACCGCCCCAAGCATTAAACTTCCAGTTCACACCTGCCATTTGTCCTTCTTTATTAACAATAAAGGTAGGTCCGTTATCACGCAGCCAAGCATCGCTATGCGCAATAGGCAGCAGCGTTACATTCGGTCCGCCGACCAAATGCTCTACCCGCTCCACATCCTCCGGGTTCACAATGACCGTGATTGGTTCAAACTCGGCGATGGCTGTGATAATGTCAGCATAACCTTGGCACACTGACTCGTGGTTATCCGGGAAACACATAGATTCCTGCACCGGCCAGGAGATAAAAGTACGTTCATGCTTGCCCCATTCCGGTGGCATTGTATAGTTCAAATCTTTAGGATTCATGTGTTAACTACCTTTACTAATATATTTGGAGCCAGTCCTACCCTTAAAACTCCTTCCTCATCATACAATAATATGTTCTAGTGCTCAATTCCCTGGGACATTAATAATGTTGGAAGGAATTTTTTTGTTCGCAGCCCCCATTTTACAGTTAAAAAATTTAAGTTTTCATCCGTTACAACGAAGCTAAATTAAATTATTTTAATATAAATCAGGATATCATTTAATAATTTTACTTATTATAGTGATTCCATTTTCATTTCTAATGGATTTTATATAATTAGCTTAAAGGAGTGGGTTGCAATGGATGACATCGATCTTCAAATCTTGGAATTACTGAAAAGCAACGGCCGCATGACCAGTTCCGCATCTGGCGTCCTTCTGTCTCATAGCAGCTCCAATATGCCGTTTCTAGTTAGCGGCGTCTTTCTGGGTTCCGCATTATGGTGGATAGGTTTGACAGGGAGCACCGCTTTGTTCAGAAACAACATAATGTCAGGACGTTCGAAACAGCTCATGTTCAACAAACTGTCCGGATTGGTAATGTTGTCTTTCGGCGTTGTCTCCCTTATTCAATCTCTCAATCTTCAGGAGTTCCTTTAAACGATATCTCTCACTATACGGTAATCTTTTTTACCACATTGCCTTCAAAATCCTTAACGATAAATTCCCCGCCCTCTAGAATAGCATAGGAATTCGGATTATTCTCTTTAGGCAGCGATATGGAGCCGGGATTCAGCACATACACTCCCTCTTTTACATCGGCAACTGGTATATGGGTATGTCCCTGAATAAAAATATCCTTCTCGGAAAGCGCCGGCAAATGCTCAATGCTAAAGCCATGACCATGTGTAGCGTAAATCCGTCTGCCTTCGTGCAAAAGCATAACATAATCGCCCATCATCGGGAATTCCAGCAGCATTTGGTCTACCTCGGCGTCACAGTTTCCACGTACTGCGGTTATCGGCTTGTTTTTGTTATATGCATTAAGCTTATTAGCAACCTCTTGTGGGTTATAGTCCTTCGGCAGCGGATTTCTTGGACCATGATATAAAAAGTCTCCTAGAATAATAAGACTGTCCGGCTGCTCTTCTTCCACCTTTTCCAAAGCCCGTTCCAGCCAAAATAAAGATCCGTGAATGTCGGAAATAAACATTAACTTCATCATGTATTCTCCTTTTCAACTTAACTTAATTAAATATGCGCTTAGACAATAATCTTAACCTTGAACATACCACAACGCAAAGCGGACGTTCCCAAAGGAACGCCCTGTTTGCTATATCTTAACACTCACGGTAAATTCGAGGATCCCATCAAAAAGCGGTCTACTTCGCGCGCAGTCTGACGCCCTTCGTCAATAGCCCAGACTACAAGGCTTTGCCCGCGCCGCATATCGCCTGCTGTGAACACACCTTCTACATTGGTTACTTGTGCTCCGAACTCTGCTTTGGCGTTCCCCCGCTCATCGCGTTCCACCCCAAGCTCGCCCAGTATAGTTTCTTCGGGTCCTGTGAATCCCAAAGCCAGTAATACCAGCTGCGCTTGCAGGGTCTCCTCACTGCCCGGCACTTCGACCGGTACCCTTCGTCCCTGTTCATTATGAGTCCATTCAATGCGCACTGTACGCAGCTCCTGCACTTGCCCACCCTCATCGCCGACAAACCGTTTCGTCGAAACCAGATAACGGCGCGGATCTTCTTGATACAGTGAAGCGGCCTCCTGCTGACCATAGTCCACTTTAAGCACCTTTGGCCATTCCGGCCAAGGATTGTTAGACTGACGTGTCAGCGGCGCCTGTGGCATAATCTCAAGCTGAGTCACACTGCGGCAGCCGTGACGGATCGAAGTGGCTACACAGTCTGTTCCAGTATCCCCACCGCCGATTACAACTACATCCTTACCTGCTGCTGATAAAAATTCCCCATCGGCAAGCCCTGAATCCAGTAGGCTCTTTGTATTCAGCGTTAAAAACTCCATAGCTTGATGAATCCCACGCAAATCGCGTCCTTCTATCGGCAGATCACGTGCCTGTGTAGATCCACCACACAGTACTACAGCGTCATGCTCTGCCTTGAGCTGTGATGCCGGGAGATCTCGGCCGATCTCTGTTCGAGTTACGAAGGTAATGCCCTCAGCTGCAAGCAGATCCACCCGGCGCTGTACAGTCTTTTTATCCAGCTTCATGTTGGGAATACCATAGGTAAGCAGACCGCCAATCCGGTCCGCCCGTTCATACACAGTCACCGTATGTCCAGCCTTATTAAGCTGTGCCGCACAGGCAAGCCCTGCCGGACCTGAACCCACTACAGCTACCTTTTTACCCGTGCGATGAAGCGGCGGCTCAGGCACAATCCAGCCTTCTGCAAAACCTCTATCTACAATCGACTTCTCAATAGATTTAATGGTGACAGGTTTGCCATTCATCCCTACCGTACAAGAGCCTTCGCAAGGAGCGGGACAGACACGGCCTGTAAATTCAGGAAAGTTGTTAGTCTTATGCAGACGTTTCAGCGCTATCTCCCAATTTCCACGATAGACCATATCGTTCCATTCAGGAATCAAGTTGTGCAAAGGGCAGCCGGAAGCCATACCAGACAACAGGCGTCCTACATGACAAAATGGCGTACCGCAATCCATACAACGCGCCCCTTGCTCGCGCAGCTTTTCTTCATCCATAGGTATCGAGAATTCATTCCAATTCTTAATTCGCTCCAATGCCTCACACTCGGAGGGTGTCTGTCGTTCAAACTCTAAAAATCCGGTTGCTTTCCCCATCTCTTTCATCCTCTCTACCAAAGAAAAGTACTCTCTGTCACTTTCTGCTGTTATGCCACTCTAAAGCGCCAAAGTAAATGCCTTAATATTAGCACCCTAGATCTTTAACGAAAATGAGTAATGTCACCTTTTTATGTAAAATAAGAGCATCCATTCAAAAGAAAGTTCCACACAAAAAAGCACGCGGAGTACTGTACTCATTGAGCACAATACTCTGCATGCTTTTAAAGAATTCTCTGTAAAAAAACATCTAGTTCACCGTCAGTACTACCATTCCAATCCCGCTTACAGTTAGCTTATTACCCGTCAGATTCTGCGCAAGATCGGCTCCAAAAACTGTTTTCCATGCACCAAGCTGTGGCAGAACCAAAGCCGTCTGTTCTACATTAGCATTAAAAAGCACATAGATATGCTTCGCCGCATCGCCTCCAGCATGGCCACGCAATGTATACGCTACCGAACTTACCGGTGCTTTTTCAAATACTAGATGATTCCGAATGTCATCTGCCGTTCGCATACGGAAAGCCGGATGTGCTTTACGCAAGGCAATTAGCTGCTTCAGATAAACCACATCATCTTGATGAGCAGCGCACAGTTCCCAATCCAATTGGTTGATCTTCACCGAGGATTTATAGCTGTTCTCTACCCCGTTTTTCGTGCGCATAAATTCCTGACCCGCATGGACAAAGGGGATTCCCTGACTCATGAACACTATCGCAGAAGCTAACCTATGCATAGATTGGCGCTGTTTGTCCGTCTGCCCTTGTGTGGACAGTAATATTTTATCCCATAACGTATGATTATCATGACATTCCACATAATTGACGGTTTGCTGAGGCTCCACGGCAAATTGCCCAATGCCTGGGGCATAAGCAATGCCTCCCGCGACCCCTGCCTTTATCGCAAGCTCCAGTCCCATCATTCCGCTGATGAAGCCCGGTTGATCATGCAGAAAAATATTCCCTTTAATGGCATCCCGGAAATCATCATTAAAATGTCCGATTCCCGGCAGAAGTGCAGCATTCTTCTGATGAGCGAGCCGCTCCATCGGCAACTCTGTCCCCATCATCCAACCTTCACCAATCGTCATGATGGACGGGTCAATCCCATCCAGACGACGCCGGATTTCATCCATCGTGTTGAGGTCAATCAAGCCCATCAGGTCAAAACGAAAACCATCGATATGGTATTCTTTGGCCCAATAAACTACGGATTCCACGATGAAGCTGGACATCATCAAGCGTTCTGAAGCCACGTCATTCCCGCAGCCAGAGCCATCCGACAGGCTTCCGTCTTGCTTGTAACGCAAATAATAGCCGGGAACCAGCTTGGTGAAATTCACGCGATAGCCATCGTACACATGGTTGTAAACCACATCCATAATGACGCGGAGACCGCGATCATGAAGTGCTTGAATCATTGTTTTTAGTTCCCGGATACGCAGTCCAGGCACATATGGATCTGTAGCATAGGAGCCTTCTGGCACATTATAATTCTTCGGATCATAACCCCAGTTATAATGCGGTTCATCCAGCCTCGTCTCATCTACACTCTCTGTAGAATAATCATAGACAGGCAATAGCTGCACATGGGTTACACCGAGGTTCGCGATATGATCGAGTCCAGTGAGAATACCCTCCGGTCCGCGGGTTCCTTCTTCCGCCAAAGCAAGATATTGTCCTTTATGGGTCATACCGCTTGCTGGATGAATGGATAAGTCACGCAAATGAAGCTCATAAATGATGGCATCCACAGGATCATCCAAGGGTGGCTTATCTTCCGTCCACCGTTCCGGATCTGTTTTGCGTAAATCTAAAATAGCTCCCCTATCACCGTTCACTCCTACAGCACGTGCATAAGGATCAACCGCCTCATTCCACTGTTCTCCAAGACGTACTCGGTAGGTATAGAACTTGCCATCTAAATCACCGTCAACTGTAATTCTCCACGTTCCCCGGACATCACGGACCATAGAATACTTACACTCTGCTGCTCCCTGCCATGAATTATAGAGTACCAGCTCCGCTTCTTGAGCGGTGGGCGCCCATAAACAAAAAGCTGAACTCCCCGGTGAGTACGTTAGGCCAAGATCGTCCCCATCATAGCTGAATAACTGATCAAACTCCTGAGCAAACACGGAAATCCCTCTAGTAGCCGCAGGATCCCCATAATAAATGGGTTCCTTCATTTCCCTTTGTACGGACAAAGCACCTATCCCCTTTTCCAGTTATTAACTGGATTATAGTATGATCGTCTAAGTAGTGCAAACGTTTGGACTCGAATTTTTCAAGCTATTTTGTCAGGACAATCCCTCTACCTCGATGCATCTGCAATATCTAGCCCGACCATCGTAATAATGTCTTTATTCGCAAAATACGGAATACGCCGTTCTTTCCCTAGAGTGACTCTACCGTCCTTGTACCGCACACCATTATCGTGGACAATCAGGGTAGCACGCTCTCCGTCCTCAAATCCCTCATATCCTATACCTAGTACCCAATGGTAATCGTAAGTAAACTCACCTCTCCACCGCAGACGAAACCACTTATCAAATTTAACAGCCACAGGCCGGCCGGCATCAATTTCTGTTTTATATACTTCAAAATCATTAAACGTAGTAATATGTAACTTTTGCTGATCCTTAGGTAAAGTCACTGAATGGATATAGTTCTTCAGTCCTTTGGTAAAACGGCGCACACTCATCCCCCAAGGTCTTCCACCGTGATGGCTGTATATGTAATTAATATGAGCGGCTTTGGAAGGAAAATGACCTTTGCCCCGAATAAAGTCCGCTCCTAAATGGGTGTTCCAATACTCCGCTAACGCTGCCATCGTAGCTGGGCCACATGCAGAGGACGGGGATTCGACCCCAACCTCCCACTGTGTATATGGCTCCGCAGGCAGTTTCTTGCTAATCCGAGGCTGTCCATGCTTCATTCGGATAGATCCCCTCTTAAAGGGCTAGACTTAGGAGCACAATGTGGAGTTGCCTCCGGAAGTAGAATTACATTTGCACCGGCATCCAATTCTCCTTCTGCAGCTGCTGCCCCTTCCATTGTTGTCTCCCGTTCTTCTATCTGCACTGTATCTTCCACATTTATCTCAGATTTACTACTATCAGGATTAATCTGCAGCGTGAAATAGAAATTAGAGCCCTCTCCTTCACTGCTCTCTACTGCGATAGCTCCGCCCATCAGCTCAACGAGCTTTTTACAAATCGCCAGCCCCAATCCGGTCCCGCCATATTTGCGATTAAACGAGGAATGCAGCTGATAAAAGGACTGAAACAGCCGATGCTGCTTCTCTAGAGGAATGCCAATCCCCGTATCCCTAACATTAAATTTCAAAGTTAATTTCTTTTGATCTGCGGACAGCTTCTGCTCTACGTAAATACTGATACTGCCCCGATCTGTAAACTTGATTGCATTGCTGACCAGATTGACCAATATCTGACGCAACCGCCCGGCATCGCCCATAATCAGTGGCGGGACTCCAGGTGCCATGCTGCATGATAACTGAATATTTTTCTCCAAAGCCTTAGCTGTAAATAGATCGATTACGCTGTCCAATACGGCTTGAAGCTGCACGGGCTCATTTACAATCATCATTTTTCCGGCTTCAATTTTGCTGTAATCCAGTATTTCATTCAAAATAGATAGGAGCGAGCTGCTGCTCTCCTTAATAATGTCAGTATATCCAAGCTGTTCTTCATCAAGCTCCGTCTCCGCCAGGAGATCCGTCATCCCTACAATTCCGTTCATCGGCGTACGGATTTCATGGCTCATAATAGCTAAGAACTCAGACTTAGCCTGGTCTGCTTTTTCTGCGGATTCCTTCGCCCGAATGATTTCCTTCTCATCCGTGATGTCCCGGAACACTACAACAACACCCTTCGGCTCCCCTTTATCAAATAGAGGGGTTACCTGGTACTCCGCAAGAAAGCTAGAACCGTCCTTACGCCACAAGACCGCATCTTTACTCTGATAAGATACACCTGACTTAATAGCCTTCATCAGTGGAGATTCCTGCGGCCGATAATGGCTCCCATCAAGCGCTATTTGCTGAATATGATCCAAATAAGGATGGCCCATAATTTCATCATGTTCATAGTCCAGCATTTGCAAACCTGCAGGGTTAATGAACGTCACCTTCTCCTCCATATCGAGTCCAAAGATGCCTTCTGAAACCGCATTTAAAATAAGGGTATACTCATTGCTAAGCTTCTCAATTTGTTCTGTATAACGGATGCGCTCTGTAATATCACGGGAAATCCCATACACACCCACTACTTGGTCATCTACAATGATCGGAATATTGGTAGTATTAATTTCTACAAAGTGTCCGTCTTTATGAATAAGTGTTAGATCATAGCTTTGAGGATAACCCTGGGCGGCTAAGTTAAAATGATACAACGTCTTCTCTATGTCCTTCTCATGCACAATGGGGCCAAAGTACATTCCGATCAGTTCCTCCAGCGAATACCCGGTCAACTTCTCCAAATTCGCATTGGCAGTCAAATAGTCTCCATGCAAATTCATAGAGTACACAGCAGATGGATTGTATTCAAACAATGATTTATACCGTTGCTCGCTCTCCTTAAGCTTGAACTCGAACTGCTTGCGCTCCGTAATTTCCCGCCCAATCGCTATAATCTCCAAGACATTTCCCTCATCATCATAGGTATAACGACTGCTCGACTCGAACCAGACATAGGTGCCATTCTTATGGCGGTAGCGGTAAGCTACAGCCGGAATAACGCCAGAGCTGCGGCTCTGCTCCATTAAACCTTGCATCATAACTAGATCATCCGGGTGAAGATAATTATAGGCGCTTGTCCCAACCATCTCTTCAGGTTCATAACCAAGCAGGGTACGGCTAGCCGAAGAACAATATAAGAAAACACTGTCTTTGACCGCATGACGCGAGATTAAATCCAGCGAATTTTCAGACATCAATCTATAATTGCGTTCACTTTGGCGAATTTGTTCTTCCATTTGCTGCTGCTGATCCCGATGATCCACCGTTTCCTGAGCTGCGATCTTTAGTTCCGTAATATCCTCGGCGTATACTATAATATACGAAGGGGCTTGTCCTTCTTCTGCTCCTAATCCAGAGAACATGAGAGACAGGCAAACGGGTTGACCTTCTTTGTTTAAAAAACAATGTTCCTTCTTCCAGCTGCCCGCTGGCGATTTCTGAAGCTCGTCCATTACTAATCTATAGGAGAGCTCTTTTGAATGTGCCTCTCTATTTTCCGATTCTGTAAAAAGAGCCCCGGCAAGAAACTCGGCCTCCGTAAAGCCAAGTAGATTGCAAAAAGCCGGATTGACTTTTATCCAGTTGAAATCGCCGTTATTCGAAAACAGTACGGCCATTCCTTCTGGAGACCTCATAAATGCATGATCCAGAATTGCGTTAAATTCTACCGAGCTGCCCATTTAAGCCAGACCTCCTTTGTTGCTAGTGCTAAAGCTCTCATACCTTCTTATGTCAGTATACGATAAGAGAACTGGGGAAAGAAATGTCTAGCGCATTATTTTAAATTGGAAATATTTAAATTTAAATTATTGACGCTAGCAAATAAACAACTTATATTTAAGAATAAATATATCGTTCGTGACCTATTACGATGGAAGCACCCGTAATAAAGGCTTTTGCCTTTGCTACGGGTGCTTTTTTGTTGTCTTCAGGGATACGGACAAAAGGAGGAGCGAATTAATGAACGCACTAAAGTCATTCCCCTTACTACTACTGGTGATCCTGCTATCGTTAAGCACATCAACGGAAGCTTTTGCTGCAGCAACGACTGAATTAACACCCTCTATTCAAGCGGCTTTTGATCTAACAGCTGCGACTGCCGACGGTCCTACAAGGATAAAGATGACTAATCTGTACAATGATTTATCTACTTTAAAGATGCAATACAATAATCGTGAGGAGCAGATCCGAACCCTTCACTATAATAATGAGCAAACACTGATTGCAGTACGTAAGCAAATTAAAGAGATTGATTTAGAAACCGTAGCTCAACTGGAGGCTACCGTTAAGAGCTGCAAACAGCACTATCAGCCCTTATTCGACCAGTACAATGCGCTTAATAAGCGTATCAAGATCGCCAAGGGTCTTAAAAACAAGACTTTGAATACCGTATTACAAGCCCAAGGTGATGCTATGAAGATCCTGGTTCAGTTGGCACGCAAAGAAATTAGCGACAGACAGAATCAGTTGAATGCAGCGAAACAGACACGTACCCGAAAGATAACCTATGCCCGCAAAACCTTGTCTGGCATTGATAGTCCACAGGTCTCAATTAAATCAAACAAAAGCGTAGTCACCTCATTGAATAAACGGATTTCCGCAGATTGGAGTGACTTCAAAGCAGCGATTCGCAAGCAAAACCTTACATTAACCACTCAGTCTCTGTCCTCACTCGTCTCCGGTTACCGCCAAATCGCAACACACAAGCAAAAAATCATAGAATTAGAACAAAAGATTTCTGCTGTCATTGCAAATACGAGGAAACAGATCATTTAACGGACTTTTTCTTCTCATTCGCTCTGCGGTAAGCCATTACTTTGCGGTACATGCTTTTATCAGAAAGATGTTTAAAAATATACGGGTCCGGACTAGTATTCACTTCAATAATCCAAGGCGTCATGGATCTATCCAATCCTACATCGACACCAATCTGTCTAAACCCAGGATATTTCTTATGGTAGAAACGTCCGGTATCTTCTCCTAGCTTTCTCAGGATCTTAAGCATTTGCGCTTGCTGAGCTTCGTTCAGATAAGGAGACAGCAGCTTTTCCATAGCAGTTAGTTTGCCGCCGCTATGATAGTTGGTAACAATCTTACCTTTCTCAGCTACCCGGCCGATCAGACCGGTAGTTTCCCATTTGCCCTGCGGGCTGAGCTGGACCATCACACGGATATCAAAGCGGTGTTTCCCGTGCTTTAGCAAAACTATTCCTCTCTGGATCAGGTAACTACGTCCACGCGTCGCTTTCTTTAAAGATAAATGGAAGGCGTCGAAGGTTCTAAAGGTTTTGAGTCTTGTTCCACTTTGGTACTTATATTCTGTTCCATGAGCCTCTCTACTCTGCTCAACCTTCATCACACCATTGCCATAGGTACCGTATTCCGGTTTAACATAAACCATTCCATATTTCAGCAGCATAGCTTTCAGATTGACTTTACTGAATTTTATCGTTTCGGGAATCAACGGTGAAATTTCAGCGCTTCGCATGAGCACCTTGGTTTTAATCCATTTGCTAGTCAATGCAGACTTTAACTTCTTTCCCAACTGTCCTCTCCCCTGTCCCTCAAAAAATAATCACGGCCTTAGTAAGCCTTAGTATTTTATGCTGCAACTGTACAAATGGCATGAGTGAAACGCCCTCTCCGCTTTCGGATGTATCTACTGTTTACTGTGTTGCATATGGTGGAAGAGGATATCCATTAGCGGATAAAAGGAGGCGTGAACCATGCATATTTGTATCATTGCACCGGAGCAGTTCCCAGTTCCGGGAGACGGTTCTGTAGAAATCTGCATTTGGGCCATTGCCAGAAGACTGGCGGAGAGACATAAGGTAACCATTGTTAGTCGGAAGGTACCTGGACTACCTGCTGCCATTATATTGGAGCAGGTCAGAATTATCCGATTGCCTGCAAGCACCCCAGCCCATTATCTTACTTCGGTATTAGAATACATTCAGAAAGAATCCTTTGACATCATTCAGGTTGATAATCGCCCCCATCTTATGTCTGCTGTAAAGAAGCAGCTTCCTCATATCCCGGTATTTCTGTTCCTGCACTCGCTTACCTTCACACCGGGTACAGATAAAGTGGCAAATGCCTTAGCAAAAGCAGATCTGATCATTGCCAACAGCCATTCCTTACAGCGAAGATTGGATCGCCGCTTCCCGCAACTGACCACAGGGATTCATATTGTCTTATTGGGAGCTGATCTTGACCGGTTTACCCCTGTGCAGATATCTGAAAAACAACAGCTTCGTAGTTTCTACAAACTCCCGCAGACCTTCACAGTTTTGTTCGTGGGTCGGGTTATACCCCGCAAAGGAGTGCCTATATTAATACGTGCTATGTCGCATTTAAACAAACACCTCCCCGCTCATCTGGTCATCGCCGGCAAAGGCAAACCGTCGTACATACGGCAGTTGAAGCTCCTTGCACGGCGGTTGAGAGTGTCTGTTACTTTTCTAGGAAATGTGGCTCATGAGAATATACACACCCTTTATCAGGCGGCAGACTGCTTTGTATGCCCTTCCCAGAATCATGAATCCTTCGGCCTTGTTAATGTAGAAGCTATGGCCTCCGGTATACCTGTTATCGCTTCTAATAATGGGGGCATCCGAGAGATTGTCGCCTCTGGCCATAACGGTTATCTGGTAGAACGATATCGCGAGGCTTTATCCTTTGCCCGGTATTTGCTGCGGATAGCCCGCCATCCACAATTGGCAGTTACCATCGGATCACAAGGGAGAGCAGATGCGCTTGAAGCCTTCAATTGGCAGCGTACAGCAAACCATTTAGAACAGCTGTATCAAGCTTCTGCAACACCACAGCAAGGGTACAGAACTCTTGCAGATGGAATGCAATCGTAGACTCACCCAAAGTAGGGGCCTCCTAAGCCATCAACTGGCTGCTGGCTCCTTTTCTTTTTGGAGCTTGCTTGAGCTAAACACCAATCTCCGAATGAATTAGGTGACATATGCGCATTCAAGGTAGCTATCGGACACAGCAGACCCCAAACGCAGCTTTATCCCTCATTTGCAATGCTAAGGACCCTATAACCCCTATTGGCATGAAAAAATGCCCCATATGAACGTCATCCATAGGAATAACGCCAGTGGAGTCCGCAAACATGTTCCAAGAGCCAAGAACTAACAAATTACGTCATATGGGTCCGTAAGCCTCAGAGGAGGATTATTACTCCGCGATGCAGACAGTTCACGAGCAACAACAAAAAGCAGCGATCCTCCCTCACGGGAGAATCGCTGCTCTGCTTTTTTTCCGGATTTTACAATAAATAGGTAAGTTTCATTCAAATCAATTGAATAACTGTAAGCACAAGCCCTACGACAAACCCGCATAAAGCTCCGTTCACACGAATCCATTGCAGATCTTTACCCACTTTATCTTCCAGCATATTCACTAGACTAGCGTCATCCATGCTGTCCAGATTCTCTTTTACCAAAAGACCTATTCTGTAGTGGTTAGCCTCTACAAAGGCAATTAGCGAAGCGCGAATCCGCTCTTCCCAGCTGCTGATCCATTCTTGTTCCTTGCCAATACGACGTACAAGCAGGGTATATAACGTGAACAGCTTGCGTCCGCCAGCCGCCCGATCTTCCTCCAACAGGGAAATTGCTTTGCTGCGAATGTTCTCCAATTGCGCATGCAGGAATTCGGTTGCTGCTTCGCCTTCAAGCTCATTCAGTGCCCATTCTTTTAATGAAGCCAGTCTAGCCTCGTCATTAACAATCTGGAACAGGGCCACTCGAATCTCGCGGATAATCTCTTCACGGTATGGGCTATCCTCTTCCCGAAAATCGCGGATACCGGACTGCAACATACCTTGCAGCATTTCACCAAGCATATCTGCATCCATAAACCCGACAAAAGCCTGAAAAGCCATACCTTTAAGTCCGCCAAGCTTCACTTCAGCTAATTTCTCGCTGGCAATCTTGCCCAGCATAGCCTTCGTTTCAGGACGTCCGCTCCAAGTAGACACCCCTTCCAGCGCATAGTCTAGAGCAGCTACATCTTTACCGTCATTCATTAACTTAGTAACTATTTTATCAGCCGCAACGCCAAGCTCAGCTTCACGAACATATTCGGAGGCTGCCTTTTGCAGAAACGGTACTGCCTTCTCTACCGGAAGACGAGACACGAATTCGCCAAGCTGCTCCAATATTTGTACTCTTGCCTTCTTTTTACTAAAGAACTTTGTCAGTAGCTTGGAGCCCATTGATATAAAGCCAAACTTACGCAGCTTGTTCTCAATGCTTTCCTTGTTAAGAAGCTCAGTCTCCATCGCGGTGATTAGTGATTGGATGATCTTGTCGCGATTCTTGAGCAGTAGTGAGGTGTGTGGAATACGTAGCCCCATCGGATGGCGGAACAGCGCCGTTACCGCGAACCAGTCGGCAATCCCCCCTACCAAACCGGCTTCGAAACCACCTCTCAGTAGAATCACGGCTAGGTTTTCAGGTAGAAACAGTGTAATCAGAAACCCACATGCCATAAAGGCGAGTGACATGGTGGCTAAGTTTTTGGATCTCATAAATAGTCCCCTTTACATAAGCAGCTGCCGATGTCCTTACACAGGAAAAATACCGTCGGTCACGTTCCACGAACATAAGCTGACGATAGATTCGGCTAGTCGGTTAGTTTGATAACTATTGTACCACGACTGAACTATTATCTAAAAATATACTGTAAAAACCTCTTATCTCTTGTTGGACGTTCATTATTGTACAGTTGCATGAAAATGGTTTTTGGTTTTCAGAATATTAATGATAAGATACAAGTAACGTTTCAATACCCCTTAAAAAGTACCACTTTACCTGGAAAAGGAGCTCATACAATATGCTGATTGCTTTAGATATGGATGGAACATTACTGAACGAAGAAGGAAACATCAGTCCAAAAAACCGCGAAGCTATTATAAAAGCTCAGAAACTAGGTCACATTGTTATCATTGCCACAGGCCGCTCTTTTATGGATGCAGAACGTCAGCTTCGGCTAGCGGATCTGGAATGTCCTGTAGTCAGTCTAAATGGCGCAGTCGTCACATTATCTGATCGCACCCTCGCGGCAAGCACGCCGCTGAATAAAGCAGACATCATTCCCGCTCTACGCTGGATGAACGAAATTCCGGACTTGTATTACGAGGTATACACTGAGGATAACGTTTATGTAGAGCTGAACAAACGTGTACGGTTAGAGAAATTATCTGCACTAAGCGATGAAGAAGTTCCTGAAGAAGTCAGCTGGCTGCTGAAAGCAATGATCGATCAACAGTTTCAACAAGCAGCAGTTACCTATGTGGAGAGTATGGAAGAGGTGTGGAGCAAGGAGGAAAATGTTATTTATAAAACATTGGCTTTTTCTCTAAACCGAGAGCTGCTCAAGGAAGCTTCCACCCGCTTCGCAGCTATTCCGGGCTTAATTATTACCGCCTCCCATGTAAATAATATCGAGATTAACCATGAGGAGGCCAACAAAGGCTCCGGTGTAACCATGCTTGCTGACCATTATGGTATCCCGCTAGCGGATGTAGCTGTCATGGGCGACAGTTATAACGATCAGCCGATGTTCGAGAAGGCCGGCTACCGGATTGCTATGGCTAACGCAGCGCCAATTCTTAAGGAAATGGCGGAATTCATCACCACCAGTAATGAGAAAGACGGAGTCGCGGCAGGAATTGAGCATCTTTTGAAAAGAAATTCTAAAGAATAATTTCTGCATAAAGCAGTGAATGCACAAATAGCACCGTGGGCGTTCTGCTCACGGTGCTATTTGTGGGTTTATTTTTGCTAGGTAGGGGTCTCTCATTTACACTTTAGGTTTAGGTTATGGCGTGCCTATAGCTTACTGTGGCTTGCCTATAGCTTACTTATCGCTTTCCTGTAGCTTACTGTGGCTTACCTATAGCTTACTTATCGCTTTCCTGTAGCTTACTGTGGCTTACCTATAGCTTACTTATCGCTTTCCTGTAGCTTACTGTGGCTGTCCTGTAGCTTACTGTGGCTTGCCTATTGCATCCCCCGTCCCTCTCAAGAATTAGTTGTACTTCGTACAGTTAAATGCCCTCTTTTAGGCGCTAATTCGGATTTAATTGCACTCTGTACACTTATATTCAGCAAATCTATTCAAAACGCAAAAATTCGCGATTTTTAACTGTACAAACTACATCTAAATCGCAAGGGATTCGCTACTCCACGAAATAGTTGCACTGAATACATCTATTTCACTTCAGCCGGTCAATCTCCCCATGTCTACAACTGCCTCCGGGTTAAAGCGAACTACCTTTCCATTCATCCCAAATCATCAAGGAAGCTTCCCTCCCCCTCCCATTCAGCAGACACTCGTACGTAGTCATCCACCTCAGGAAATTCCAACAGTTCAATAATAATCAATTCGAGCGCTGTAATGGCCCGCAGTCCATGCTTCGTACCAGCAGGTACCGTGACCGTGTCCCCGGCGGCAACCGCATGAAGATGGCCATTCATCCGGTATTCTCCATTTCCAGAAAGAAAAGACCAAACTTCTTTAGTATGCCGATGAAAATGGTAGCTGGTGTGCTCGCCTGCCAAAATGGTTATTTTAGAGGTCGTAACCTCAATACCTGCCGCCGTACGAGAGAAGTCCAAAATGCGTGAGGTGCCCCAGCGTTTTTCTTCAATCATCGGCTTCGCCGCATGGCCCTCCAGCTTCTGCTTAATTCGTTTTGCCTGCTCTATCCCAGCAACCAAAATGCCATCTGGACCCGACGCCACGATTAAACCAGGAGCGCCGATGATATGCACAGGACAAGAGAGTTCGTTGATCAAATGGGTACCTTTTGAATCCTCAGAAATACTCCCACTGCCAATTACTCTTCCTTGCAAATGGGGAACAAGTGCATCCCAGCTGCCGATATCCGCCCACACCCCAATATAGGGGATGACAACCGCTCGCCGCGTGTGTTCTAGCACCTCATAGTCAAAGCTTCGTTCTGGCAATTGATCATAATGCTCCATAAACTCCATGTAATCTACTGGAAGATCCCGTTCGACCATACTTGAGAGCAAGTACCCTAATGAGCAGGAAAACACGCCGCAATTCCACAGTCCTCCCTGAGAAATGAACTCGGCGGCTGTCGATTCGTTCGGTTTCTCCGCAAACTGCTTAACATTTAAAAAAGACGTCCCCCCTACCCCAGACCCTTCACCCGGCAGAATATAACCGAACTGTGTAGAAGGAAATTCAGGTAAAACACCAATCAAAGCAATGTCCGCTTGTGATTCGGCAAGCACACTTGGAAATTGATGAAGCTGTTTAAAAAAAGAAGTCTCCACATACGAATCCACCGGAATGACCACTACGATCTCTTTTGAGTCCATACCCTTCACAGAATGCAGATAACTTGCCGCCAGAGCTACTGCAGTAAAAGTCCCCCGTTTCTGCGGCTCCGCTAATAAAGGGACTTGAGCACCAACGGATTTGCGAGTAATCTCCACCTGACTGCGATGAGTCACTATGCAGCTTGAATCCAACAAATCTACCTCTTCCAGCCCTCTGCATACCCGCTCGATCATCGACTCCATACCGCCAGCTTCTGTTGGAAGCAGCCTTAAAAAAGCTTTTGACCTGATCTCATTTGATAGCGGCCACAACCGCTTCCCCGATCCCCCTGAAAGGAGTACGATCTGCAACCCTATCGCCCCCCTGCCCTGGATTTAGCCCCCGGTGTTCTCACATACCCCTTTCGTTTATGAAAAGACAATGATCTATACTTCTCAGCCAGCTGATTCACTTTCTGCTTGGATAGCTGTCCTGCATTCATATGGAGACCTTTATTACGCGCTTTTTGAATCTTCATTTCCTCGCGATTCTTCGAATACAGGTAATTGGCATAGGTTTCGAATTCGGAAAAGGCAAATTGCTTGGAGCGGTTCATACTGTGTAAAATAGCTCGATACCAGGGCATTTGGTGTTTTGCTTCTATCTCTCTTTTCATTTGAGCCAATTGACTGCGTTCAAACAGCATATAATGGGTCACAAATGATGATTTTGCGGTCACCTTGCGGCCCATGAGTTTCCTATAGGTTACAAAATACTGTGGTTGGCTCCAGTTCCGGCTGTAAAAGAGTGTCTTGCCATTCGCCCGAAAATGGTGGGGGGTGATCAGAACGGTATCGGCATCAATGACCAAAAAATAATCCGCTGTGCAGAGCTTGTCGCCATTCAGCTTCAGCAGCTGTTGGAATAGCCAGCCGGAACGTTCCCAGGTGCGTGAGCGGTAATGAATGTCTTTTTTCGTAATCGGCAGCACCGTATTCTCGTCAATAAAGGTACAGCCTTTTGTGCGGCAGAACTCAATCATCCGTTTCTTTTTGGGAGCAACAATTAATATCCGGCCGATGGGATGCTTAACCTGCTTTCTAACAGCGTCAATCACATGGGGAAGGGTCTGTAAATCTTTTTCAATCGCGGGAATCAGTACATCTATAGTAACGGCATGTCTGATGCGGGCCTTACTGGGCGAGGGCATAGGGTCATCTCCATATCATGTTTTTGCTTTAGGATATGAGCATGATAGGAAAAGGGAATGGGCATCACAGAATTGTTCAGGAGAGTGGCAAATGTGCGCTGGACAAGCCTGCGATGCGCGGGCAGAAATTTTTATATTATAAAAATAGAAATAGACCTGCACCCGGCGCCCTTTACTGGGGCAAATATGCCCATTTTTTCGCTTATGGAGGTGGATTGGCCCTCGTCTAGAGCATTTTTGCCTCTCTTCCACGTCCCAGCTCCTCTTCTGCTTCTTTCTAGGGCATAAATGCCTCTCTTTTCGCTTACGGAGGCGGATTCGCCCTTATTTAGGGCATTTTTGCCTCTCATTCCGCCCACCCAGTCATATTCCAGTTAATCTACGGGATTTATACCGTACATTCCACCCACGCAGCCACATTCCAGCTAATCTACGGGATTTATACCGTACATTCCGCCCACGTAGTCACTTTCCATCCAATCTACGGGATTTATACCGTACATTCCGCCCACGCAGCCACTTTCCATCCAATCTACGGGATTTATACGGTACATTCCGTCCACGTAGCCACATTCCAGCTAATCTACGGGATTTATACCGTACATTCCGTCCACCCAGTCACATTCCAGCTAATCTGCGGGATTTATACCGTACATTCCGTCCACCCAGTCACATTCCAACTAATCTGCGGGATTTATACCGTACATTCCGTCCACGCAGCCACATTCCAGCTAATCTACGGGATTTATACCGTACATTCCGTCCACCCAGTCACATTCCAGCTAATCTGCGGGATTTATACCGTACATTCCGTCCACGTAGCCACATTCCAGCTAATCTACGGGATTTATGCCTCACATTCCGCCCACTCAGTCACATTCCACCCAATCTGCGGGATTTATACCGTACATTCCGCCCACGCAGCCACTTTCCACCCAATCTGCGGGATTTATACCATCGTTGTGTCCCACTCCCACACCAGTCCCCATATTTTTACTGGCTCAATATCCAACACTTTTCCTGTGCAGTAAAAAGCCTGGGATGGTATATTGTAGATTGGCTAAATTTTCGGCACATTTTAAGATGAACTCAAACATCATAGAACTAGATTTGTTGAGACCACTCTATACAGAAATAATGAAGGTGAATCTATTGAATAAGCTTTTATTTCATAATATCCCACTGGGAGCTACTGGTGAGCGGATCCCGCAAGCGGCTGTGGCCTCAGCGCAGACAAGCCAAGAGCTGGTGAAGCGGGAGGATGAGGACTCCGCTTATTTTCGCAGGCTGGAAGAAGGCGGCATCCTGCTCAACCGTCCGCAGATTTCTGCGGTACGGCATCATAAAGGGCCGCTTCTAACACTGGCCGGCGCAGGCTCCGGCAAAACCTCGGTTCTGATCTGCCGAACCGGTTATTTGTTGTCCGTGCGCGGTGTCTCGCCAAGTCAGCTGCTATTGCTGACTTTTTCGAGTAAAGCTGCGGCGGAAATGCGCGAACGGATCGCCCTATTACCGGGAGTAGGCCCAGCGGACGTCGCGCGGCTGCAGGCCCGCACGTTTCATTCCTTTTTCTTATTTTTCTTGCGCAGACAAGGATTGCAGCAAGAGATTTTCAGTGAGACGCGGCGCCAGCACATCCTGTTGAAACAAATCATGCGTGAGCTAGGGCTACCTAAAGATGCCTATCCACCGGAAACGCTACTCTCCCTGCTCTCTTCCTGCAAGATGAACATGGGTACCGCAGAAGGCTTGCCTGAAGGAACCACCGCTGAAAAAGAAATGAAATCCATTCTGGAAATCTACGAACAATGGAAACTAGACAATTTCAAAATCGACTTCGACGATGTCCTCTTAATCGCCTATCGGATGCTAAAGGAGCGTCCTACGCTTTTACAGGAATTGCAGATGAGATATCTATACGTGATGGTGGATGAGTTTCAGGATACCAATGCCCTGCAGTACGAGTTAGTCAAAATGATTGCTCACCCGCAGCATAATCTGATGGTGGTTGGCGACGATGACCAGACGATTTATTCCTTCAACGGGGCACGCAGTGAATTCATTCTGGAATTCGAGAAGCTGTACCCGGGAGCAAGGGTTATTACACTTGATATTAATTACCGTTCTGGTCCAGCTATAGTCGGACTCGGCAACGGTATTATCCGGCACAATACGCGCCGGCGTTCCAAAACCCTGCAAGCTGCCAAAGGCAGCGGGAGTCAGCCCCGGTATATGCGTCCCCAGACAGCAGACGAGGAAGCCGAGCAGATGGTTGAGCATATTTTAAACGAGGTTTCGAGCGGCAAAAGAGAATATAGCGACTTCGCCATGTTATATAGAGCGTCCAGCAGCAACCGGGCCGTTCTGGAATTACTTCTTTTACGCGATATTCCCTATATTGATTATGGAGAAGGGCAATTACTGTACGAACACTGGCTAATTTCCCCGGTCGTGGATCATATGCGTCTCTCCGTGAATCGGCGGAATTTTGCGGCTATGGAGAACATCCTGCCTACTCTTTATATGAACCGTGAAAAAGGTATGAATCACATCCGGCAGATGGAAGCCAGACAACCAAAGCAAGGCCCACTAATCCATCTGTTGTCCATGCCCGGCATGGAGGATTTCAAGGGCACTAAGCTTAGAGAGCGGCTGGATCTAATTCGCAATATGCGCGAGTTAACCCCAGTCCAAGCGATTCGCCAGGTCCGCACGCAATTCTATGATTATTTCATCGAAGCGAATGAGCGGCATCAAGCAACCTTGCATCGCGAAACGTTAAAAGAAATGCTAGATGAACTAGAATCGTCTGCAGAGCGATTTGATAGTATTCCTGCCTTTCTGGATTTCATAGATAATGTTACGGAACGTAATGAACATAATCGTCAGCCGGGCACCAAAGAACAAGGGAATCGGATCGCGCTTATGACCATTCACAAATCCAAGGGATTAGAGTTTCCTGTGGTCTTTTTGATTGGAGCCTCTGAAGGAATTCTCCCGCATAGCTCCGCACTGGAGGGCGACCGGCTCAAAGACCGCAAGCTGGCCGCTGCAAATAGTGGGAGTTCAAGCTTGGCTGCCCTGGAAGAGGAGCGAAGACTGGCTTACGTAGCTGTTACTAGAGCCCGGGAAGAGCTATTTATCAGTTCACCTGCGAGGCATCGAGGCAAAAAAGCAGAGGTCTCCCGCTTCATGTTATCAGCCTTCCGCTCTGCCGTTTCTTCCACAGCAACGACTACGGTGAGCAGAACAGTGACAACAAGATCCTTACCAACCAGCCGGACAACTGCGACAAGAACCCATGTCGTTCCGGTATGGAATTGTACCAGCAGTACCTGTCCTGGCTGGACACGCATGAAAGCGGGCGGAGCTGAGGATCATTTAACCTCAAAGCCCTGCCCGTTATGTAGTTCCCCTATGGCAAAGGACCAACGAGAAGTTCCTGTATGATTCAACGCAAAAAAAGCAAGTTTCCTCTTCCCTGGAAACTTGCCTTTTTTATAAAAATATATGTTTAAGCTGGAGTTACTACTGCTTCTTCTTCCTCTTCTTCATGCACGGTCTTGATCTGGATCATTACGGTTGACGGTTCGGTCAACACTTCAATACCGTCCTTGAAGATCAGATCAGAGACTAGCAACTGGTCGCCAATATCCAGTCCGCTGATATCGACTTCCATGGAGGTAGGCAGATCTTCAGGCATACAGCGAACTTCCACTTCATAAATTTCAACCTGAAGCGTACCGCCTGCTTTAATCCCTACGGCTTCACCTGCAAAATGAATAGTCACCTTGCTGTCCATGCTCTTTTTCATATTTACATGTTGGAAATCAATATGCAGAATTTTGCCGGACAGGGTATCCTTCTGAATGTTCTGAACCACGACCGGAACCTCTAGCTCTTCCGATACCTTACCTTGCAGAATTGCGCGCGGATTCTTTTTGAGAATGTCCAGAAGTTCTTTTTCATTCACTTCCAACGTCAGAGTCTCTTTACCAATACCATATAATACAGCCGGAATACGTCCTTGCTTACGCGCCTGATTGATGTTGGACTTGGTGTCAGTCTTACGTGTGTTGAATTGAATAAACTTATTCATTGAGTTTCCCGCTCTCTTTGACCATAAATTCTTGTCACACTAAGTGTAACATGACCATATAATCTAGTCAAACCAACTGGAAGAATGCTAGGATTCGTATTCGTCAAAAGGGTCCGCGATCTCAATCTCATATGCTTCAGCATCACTCACCCCTACAGATAATACCGCCCGGCCTCCTCCAAGACGTTTCAAGCCACCGCTAAAGATGACATCCTCCAGTTCCTTGCGCTTGCCCGGGCCCGCCGGAAAATCACTGCGGACTGCAATTATTTTGACCGGAGTTGCTTTATAAGTCTCAGGATTCAGCGAAAAAGCCATGGCATAATAGTGTTTGTTTCCGGCGCTATCGAAGCAAGCAATGTGGCCCAATACGCCCACCATTCCACCCCGCAGCAGATGAGCTTCATTGGCTCCCCCCCACTCTTCGGGCACGAATTGATCCTGAAGCACCTCGGCATCAATAAAGGTCTGCTCATTCAGTTCGTCCAGCGAAGGAATCACTGTGAACCCAATCTGTCCTCGCCCACCCCGTTCGCCCTGTGGCCGGGTAAATACGCCTACACTGCCATTATCAAGCTCGATAAGCCGGATATCCTTCATCGTGCCGGGACCTGAAGAAAAGTGGGTTAAAGAATCGATGTGATACCCCCGGTAGAATTGGGTCACCCAGGAGGTAATCCGGTGCGGATCATCCGCTGCCGTAATCACTTCCACCCCGCCCACAATAAGTTCCCCCCTGATCCGGGTCCAGCACGGGTCCTGTAAATTGTACGTATGCGTATGCGCACGAGGCCTCCAGACTCCATCATGGCATGTAAAAAAGAAGACTTGAGAGAACTCACTGTCCCGTTCCTCAACTCTTCCCATTAGTACTTCCTCCCCGTTATACATAAACGGGGCGGTTATATTATAGACATCCCGGTGCCCGACACCGGTGAACGTCAGTTTATTTACTATGGTTGTACCGCGTCCGGCATGATATGTATCCAGAAGCTGCTTACAGGTGGCTGTCCGTGCCGGGTTCCTTGTCATCATCGTCCTCCTCATAATCATTTGAACGATCGATTACCCAATCGTTGTCTTCCGCATCCATGGCGATCAGCTCGCCGGGCTGGACATTAAAGTATACACATAATTTTAGCAGCAGATCCCTTGGATACTGCACCATCTCATTCTTGTACATTCGGCGTACTGAATCAAAGTGGTAATTGATCTCTTTGGCAAGCTTACGGATCGATAATTTCGGATCATGCCTCAGCATGACCTCGCTCAGTTTACTGCGTATGACTGGCATTCATCCACCTCCTCCCATAATATATCCGCACTCACCCAAGGAGTCAATTAAATTGACAAGATTAAATGGTCATGTTACAGTGGGATTAGGAAATAATTTGCAACATTTCTAATTTCAGAAAAAACAAATACCTTTCCCTATTCAGAAAATAAAGTCTTCTTTATTTTCTTTTTTTGTATCCAGACCAATCGCAAGACCATTAGGGAGGCTCTTTGAATGAAAAATACAGTCCGTAATCACAACATCGTGTTCCTAGGAACCAGTCTGCCGCGAGAGTGCGGTATCGCCACGTTCACACAGGATCTGCTAGATGAACTTATCCACCTTCCCGGCTTCAACCCGCCCCGGATTATTGCCATAAACAACAATGAAACCTACGCTTACGATCAGCAGGTAATACGGCAGATCGACCAGCATAATTACGCAGATTATATAGATACGGCCGATTTCCTCAACAATTCTGATGCCGATTTGTTGGTCATCCAACATGAATTTGGCATCTACGGCGGAGAAAGCGGTGAATACCTGCTGCCCTTTGTCGAACGTTTGAACATTCCGTATGTTGTTGTTTTTCACACAGTGTTGACCAAGCCCTCCCCTAAGCAGCATCAGATCATCCGATGTCTGGCCGAGCGTAGCGTGCAGGTCGTGACGATGGCGGAATCAACCCTTACTGATTTATCTACTATTTATGAGATCCCAGTTTCCAAAATTACATTCATCCATCACGGTGTCCCTCAAGTGAGCACAGCTTCACGCTCCAGCCTCAAAGCACAATACGGTTATCCAGACCGCAAAATCCTCTCCACCTTCGGCTTCCTCAGTCCCGGCAAAGGGATTGAATACAGCATCGAAGCTATGCGCGGCGTGGTCAAGCGACATCCCGAAGCACTTTACATTGTCTGGGGCAAGACCCATCCGGTCGTCAAGCTGGAATCCGGCGAAGTTTACCGCCAGAAACTGACGGACCTCGTAGAAATGTTTGACCTGCAGGACAATGTCCAATTCGTCGATAAGTTGCTGACCCAAGAAGAAGTAATAGAGTCCTTGGTCATGTCAGATATCTATGTGACTCCTTATCTGGGTAAGGATCAGGCCGTCAGCGGCACCCTGGCCTACGGAGTCGGTTATGGCCGGGTCATCGTGTCGACCCCTTACCGCTACGCCCAGGAAATGTTGGCAGAAGGCCGCGGTCTACTGGCTGATTTTCATGATTCTGCTTCCTTGGAAGCCTGCATTTTGCGCTTGCTGAATAGCCCCGCCCTGGTGCAAACGATGGAAGACCGTACGTTGAAGCTCGGGCTCACTATGCGCTGGAACGAAATCGCCAAAATCTATGCCGCCTTGTTCCACAGCCATATCCAGAGCTCGGCGTCAGCTGATCGGAGCGTGATTTAATGGAAACCTCCACCACAGTACAGGCTAAACCAGGCTATCTCCGCAGAATCACGGACGATACAGGAATCTTTCAGCATACCAAGTTTGGGGTTCCGGACCGTTCCAAGGGCTACACTACCGATGATAACGCCCGCGCCCTGATTGCTGCGGTCTTAATGTACGAGAATTCCCGGGATGCCGTGGCACTCGATCTCATTCATACGTATATCTCTTTTATCTATCATTCCCAGACAGCGGACGGCAATTTTCGCAATTTCATGGATTATAACCGCTCCTTTATAGAGGATAAAGGTTCTGAAGATTGCCAGGGACGTACCTTGTGGGCACTCGGGTTCGCCCTGTCGCATGCTGCTTCCCTGCCCGATAACCTGATGAATACCTGCCGGTATTTGATCAATCAGGCACTGCCGCATCTGGAAGCCTTGGGCTCACCTCGGGCTGGAGCCTATGCCATCATCGGCCTAAGTTATCTTACCGAAGCACCGGGCTCATTAGGTTATGCTTTTCCATACCCGCATACTGAAAACACGACCGAAGAAGCCGCCTTTCTGCCAAGGGCAACCATTGAGAGTCTGATCGAAAATATTGCGGTTCGGCTGCATAATCAATATACCCGCTATAAGGGGCACGGCTGGAATTGGTTCGAGAACAGCATCACTTATGGCAATTCCATGCTGCCCTGGGCTCTGCTTCGGGCCTTCCTGATCTCCGGGAATAAAGACCTGCGGGAGACCGCCAAGGAAAGCCTGGATTTCCTAGCTTCCACCACCTTCTCCAGCAAAGGTTACTATAAACCGATCGGCAGCCATGGCTGGCTGCTGCGTGATGGGCTGGCTGCACCCTATGATGAACAGCCCATTGAAGCCTGCGAGATGCTGCTGGCCTGCCGGGAAGCAGCTGTTGTTCTTGAGGACCCCGCCTATCTTACGCAAGCAGAATTATGCTACAACTGGTATCTAGGGCATAATTCCTTGGGAATCCCTCTGATCGATGCGCAGACTGGTGCTTGTTATGACGGCATCCATGCCGCGGGACTCAACCTGAACCAAGGCTCGGAGAGTATTATATCCTTCACAATTGCCCGGTTGGTGATGCATCATGAATAAATATGCTACAATCCTAGCCGGCGGGGGCGGAACACGGTTTTGGCCCCTGTCCAGACAAGAAATCCCAAAGCAGCTGCTGAATATTAGTGGCAACGACATTATGCTAAACGATACGATTGAACGCTTCAAAGGGATTATTCCTCAGGAGAATACAGTTATCGTTACTAATCGTACCCAAGCAGTATTGTTGGAGAGTATTATGCACAGCAGCGTTCTCAAAGCTAATATTCTAATTGAACCTGTGGCGCGAAATACAGCCGCTAGCATTCTTTTTGCAGCATTATCTATAGAGAAATCTCATGGCAATTCCTTAATGGTCGTCCTGCCTTCCGATCACTATATAACGGATGAGGAACAATTCCGTCTTACACTAGACGAAGCCTGTACTGTTGCCATGGAGTCAGACAAAATAGTAACCATCGGAATCAAGCCTACTTTCCCATCTACTGGCTACGGCTATATTGCCTTTGATAAGACGCCGATTGCGACAAGCCCAGTGGCTGTATATGATGTAGATGAATTTGTAGAGAAACCAAACTTTCAGAATGCACAGAGTTATCTGGCATCCGGTAATTATCTATGGAATAGTGGGATTTTTATTTGGCAGACCTCTGTCATTATTGATAATTTCAAACGTTATCTACCTCGACTCTACAAAACCATGCTGCCCATCAGTGATTGTTTGGGTACAGATCAGGAAGAGGAAGTTATTAATGCCATCTATCCAACGCTTCAGAATATTTCGATTGATTACGGCATTTTAGAACGCTCTGATGAAGTTGTCGTGCTTTCCGGGCAGTTTGGCTGGAATGATATCGGCAGCTGGGATGCACTGGGTTCAATCTTCCCTCCGGATGATGCAGGCAACATTATAAAAGCAAATCATGTGGGGATAGATACCCATAATTCAATCATCTATGGAAATGGCAGACTGATCACGACCATTGGTGTAGACGGGTTCATCATTGCGGATACTGGGGATGCACTATTAATCTGTCCCAAGGATAAAGCGCAGTCAGTCAAAGATATCGTGGAGCTTCTAAAGGAACAGGGAATGACAGAATATATCTAACTAAAAAGAATGCAAAAAGACGGGCCATTGCAGTACATGCATGGTCCGTTTTTCATCTCATTATATAAGTTGAACAGTTTATAAATGTTTTTTAAACGCAAAACCTAGGTCCAAGCCCACAAGAACCCGTCTCGATCCCAAGCAATTCTCCCGCCATGGAGTTTCCGGAAAGCTTTCTTCACTTCTTTGGAGAGTGAGGCATTGCCGTTCTCATTCACAAATACAAATTGTTCTCCAAAATTCTCTTTCACATATTCAATCGCCGCCGTCTGATGCAAGGTACCCGTAAAACGAATCTCCTTCACCATCCATTCTGCTACTTCTTGTGCGGTTATTTCCATATGGATGCGCCTCCTCTCTGTGCTTACTGCTAAAATGTGCCCTCATTATAACATGAATACAGCCCAACCGGACAAACGTCCGAATTGGGCTGTATTGAAGTCATTTTACATCATTGTGGATAGATATGGTTCGACGGATAACGGGACTTCTGTCCTCCACTCACCATCAACAGAATCCCAGTAATTAAGTGCAAGAACCAGCCCACAAAAGGAATCCATGCCAATAAAGAAGTTATAATTCCTAGCACTGAACCGTAGATAGACTCACGGTCTCTTGAAGATAAAATCAATGTAATCACATGTAGAATAAACATCAACCCCAGAACGGAATACCCCGTGCCAATAACAATAGCAGCACCCAGGATTGGAATTGCCAAAATAATTTCACAGGAACCCGTAATCCATTTCATAGCTTTAGAAGCGCTCAATAGACAACCTCCTAATTGGGTAAAATATATGATTTTTCTCGTGCTAATTATTTTATTTCATACCAACGGCAAAGGTTCTTCCACTTTGTCATGGGATTGCTTCTGCACAAGTGGAGGCAAGCCCTCCTTACTCATTGCTGCTGAAGGGGCCAGCCCCAAACAGTGGCACATTAAAGGAGCCATTCGCAGCTGTGGCAGCACTTCTTCCTCTTTTTCCGAAGATAATACATCTACCCCAAACGTATATAATGGCACATCTCGCTCGGAAGGGGTTATCCCGCCGTGGTACCCATTTGCGTTCATTCCGTGATCTGCCGTAATCATAATCTTATAGCCCTGTTCCATCCAAATAGGCAAAACAGTGGCCAGCAGACCGTCGGCATTACGCACTGAAAGCTCATATTCTTTACTCTCTCCGCCATATCGATGCCCGGCGTCATCTATATTCATGGAGTGAATGTATAGGAAATGCGGATCATAGGCACTCCGTAAATACACCGCGTCGGCAAACACATGACTGTCGGGATAATGATCCTCGAAATAAAAGCTGCCATGCTGAATGGGCTTCATCACATTGTGCTGATGGCGATCAGCCAGCGGATCAAAAGGGGCCGAATTATAAAGCTCACTGACCCAATGATAGGCGACAGCAGCTGTGCGCAAATTAGCGGCCACTGCCAGATGGAATACGCTCTCTTCATGGCTTGGTCTCACAATATGGTTAGCCGTAATTCCATTTTTGGACACAGGTGTCCCCGTCAAGAGCACTTCATAAAGCGGGCGTGACAGACTAGGCAGTTCCGATTTCACTCGGTGACATGATATTTTCCCCTGCTCCACCAGATGCTCCATATACCCCATATATTCACGTGCGGCCTCATATCTAAGTCCGTCCAACACTACCACAATAAGTTTATTGTTCATTTCAGTCATCTTATTACGCTCCCTCTCGTTCCAGATGCAGCAGCTCAGAAGGGTTCAGAGCCAAGGTGACGTTAGCCCCTTCCACCAGCCTCAGCCAGCGTCCGTCATTTAAAAGATCAACCGTTAAGCAAATGTCTTCCACCTCTACCGTACACCTAATAATATTGCCCAACACAGAGACAGATTTAATGATGCCATCCACCAGTTGCACTCCGGCAGCAACCTCGTGAAGTCCCGCGCCCTCATGCAGCAGCGTAACCGCCTCAGGCCGAATAGCAAAGCGGTCCTTCGTGCTATCTATCCCCCGGAACAACGTCATCACTTCTGATCGGGTCAATACATTGTAACTGCCCATAAACCGGGCAACGAACTCTGTCCGTGGTGCGGAGTACAACCCCTCAGGTGTGCCATCCTGCACAATCCGGCCACCGTTCATAATACAGATGCGGTCAGAAAGAATCAGCGCTTCCTCCTGATCATGCGTCACGAATAGTGTCGTCATGTTAAACCTTTTTTGGATATCACGAATTTCAGCACGTAAATTCTTGCGTATCTTAGCATCTAGTGCGCTTAAGGGTTCATCCAGCAGCAATACTTTGGGCTGCACCGCTAGAGAACGAGCCAGCGCTACCCGCTGCTGCTGTCCACCGGAGAGAGACTGCGGATATACATCCCGTTTATCCTCCAGATCGACCAATGCCAGCAATTCTGCGCAGCGATGATAGCGGGCTGATTTCGATAACCCCCGCATTTTCATTCCATACTCGATATTTTGGCTCACCGTCAGATTGGGGAACAAGGCATAAGACTGAAACACCATTCCTACCTCGCGCTTACGGGGCGGCAAACTTCCCAGATCTTTATTTTCCAAAAGAATTCTGCCGCCATCCAGCTCTGAAAGACCGGCTATGCAGCGTAGCAATGTGCTTTTTCCACAACCGGAGGGGCCTAGCAGTGTCACAAGTTCACCTTCACGGATCTCCAAATCAACATCGTCTAACACACAGGTATTCCCAAACATTTTGCGTACACCCTGCAGCTTTAGATAATCATTCATCCCTTAACGCCCCCTCCCATCTTTTTACCGAGCTTCATGAGTACCATCGAAAGAATTAGAATAAACAGAAAATAAGAGATCGCAATCGCGCTGGCTAAATGTCCACTTTCACCAACCCTTTGATATAGATATACCTGAATCGTCTGAATATGTCCGCCAACTAACATGTTCGTAAGGACAAATTCGCCGAATAGAACTGAAAATGATAACAGTGTAGAGACGATAACCCCAGGCCATATATTAGGCAAAATCACATTCACGAAGGCCGTTCTTCGGCGGGCACCAAGCAGCTCCGCAGCATGCAGCAGTTCAACGGCATTAACCGTTAACAGACTATTGCGAATGCCCTGATACATATAGGGAAGGATGACCACAAAATATGCCCCCACTAATAAATACGCTGTTCCAGCGATATCAAAGGGTCCAGAAGAATAGGTACGAATAAGACCTACCGCAGCCACAACACCAGGCACCGCATAAGGCAAAACAACAATACCTTTCATAAAGCTCTCCCAACGCGGAAAATAGAGGGTGATGACAAAAACAGCTGGCAGCATCACGGCTAGACTCAGCACCACGCTGATCAGGCATAAATAAAGCGAGGTCCAAAGCGCCTCCAGAAAGCGAATATCCTCAAACATTTCCCCAAACCAATTCAGCGTCCAAGCTCGGGGCAGCAAGGTATTCTGCCAATCTTGTGCAAAAGCATAAATGCCCGTTGCCAAAAGAGGAAGCAGCAAATACACCATGAGCAGCAGCATGAAGGTGCGTGGAGCAAAGCCTGCTTTGCGTATATTCATTGCCCTGCCTCCTCACGAGCTGTCCATAAACGCCGGGAAGCTTTGATTTTCACATCCGGTTTACTGAGTGCTTTCGTTCCGAACCTCTCCGCACGCCGCACCATTAAATGGTTCAGATAAACCGCCAAAATCGTAGTCAGACCAAGCAGAACAGCAAGCGTACTCCCCATTTGTGGCTGTGTAACCACATCTCCGGCAATCAGTGAACCGATACGTACCGCCAACAGATTGTAATTTCCGCCAACCAATGCGTAAGCCGTGGCATAAGCCCCCATTGCATTAGCAAAAAGAATTCCAAGTGTGCCGAAGATCGCCGGAGTTAGAATAGGCAGGCCAATCGTCTTCCAGAACTGCCAAGGCCCAGCCCCCAGTAAGGAAGCTGCCTCTCTCCACTGCTCACGAATTCCGTAAAAGGACGGGTACAAAAGCAGTAAGGCTAACGGAACCTGAAAGTATACATACACCAGTATTAGACCTGACCAGCTATATAGATCAAAATCGGCAAAAACACTCCAGCCCCACTGTTTAAATAAGAGTGTAAACACCCCATTATTTCCGAGCAAAATGATATAAGCAAAAGCCAGCGGAACACCTGCGAAGTTAGAGGTCATATTCGACAGCATCAGAAGTCTATCGCGTACTCTCGGGGTAAACCGGGTAATGCAATAAGCACAAAAAAGTCCGACAATGATCCCTATCAGACTTGAGATTATGGAGATTAGCAGACTGTTCTTAATCGCCTGCATGTAATAGGCACTTTGCAACGCATGCAGATAATTGCCTAACGTAAATCCCGTTCCGTCCGCTGTGCGAAAGCTTCCCGTCAGCATGGATAGTATAGGTACCAGTTGAAAGGCTAACACCATTAGTGCAAATGGAATAAGTGCCAGGATCACACCGCGGCTTCTTTGTTTCATCTTACTCGCTCCTTGTCGCGGGAATAGAACAAAGGCGCCTTACGGCATCATGACGAAGGCGCCCTGCTTCTTTTTTGGGGAGAAATGAATACTAATTCAAATGTACAAGCACACGTTCCTGCCACAATTGAGGAATGGTTTTTGCCGTCTCTTCCCATACCTTGTAATCACCAACAGGCTTAGCGTTAACATATTCCTCTTTTGGCAGTAGCTTAGCTGCAACATCATCCGGCAACGTTACACTGTCACGGATCGGACGAGCGTAACCTTTGGCAAGATTAATCTGTCCTTCATCGCTAAGGATGTATTGGCGTGTAAGCTTCGCCGCGTTAGGATGCGGCGCATATTTGTTGATGATCGTGGCATACCCGCTCACGACACTGCCTTCCTGAGGAATGGCTACTGCGAAGCCATCTTTGTTGATCTGGTCTCTATAGTTCAAAGCGTTGAAATCCCACAGCAGGGTAACTTCTACTTCCCCTTTTTCAATGTTGGCAAGGGAAGCTTCTGCATTGGAGAGACGTCCTTTTTTAGCTAAATCCTCGAAAAAAGCAATCCCCGGTTCAATGTTCGACTCATCGCCACCAAAGGCAATCGCTGCGGCCAATACAGCCATCTGTGCTTGAGCAGCCTTGGTTACATCACCAACGATGATTTTGTAGTTACCGTTCTTCAGATCTTCCCAGCTCTTCGGTGGATTCGCCACGAGCTTAGTGTTAGTCAGAAAAGAAATGGTGCCTTGATAGCCGACGATCCAATTCCCGTCCTTATCCTTAGCCCAATCGGGGATTTCATCCCAGTAGGATGTTTTATAAGGCTGGGTTACCCCTTTATCCACGGCAACCGAGCCAAACGCAATCCCCACATCTCCGATGTCGGCCGTTGGTTTGTCTTTTTCCGCATCAAACTTGGCAATTTCCTCCGCGCTCGACATATCGGTATCCGAATGTGTAAGACCATACTTACTGTTCATATCACTCCATGTATCTTTCCAGTTCGCCCAAGAATCCGGCATCCCCACACTGACGACACTGCCCTCTTCTTTAGCTTTACTCTCGATCTCAGTCAGACTTAATTCTTTGGTGCCAGCCTTTCCATTCGTTGTTTCTTCAGCCTTGGCTGAATTTCCACAAGCAGCAAGCAACAGGACGAGCAAGGATAACATTAGACCCATCGATAATTGATTTTTGATCCCTTTTTTCATGATTTCCCCTTCACTCCTATTTCTTATTTGCGGGCTTCTTTATGTCCAACTGTTAGGCACCCAATTGCAGTATAGGCGTGTACTATTTTCGCGGCATTAAGGAGAATAGGAATATTTGTAAATAAAAAGAAACGACCTGTCGTCTTTTTTAGATGACCGCCGTTTCCCTTAGAAATGTTTTTATGAAAATAATTACATTAATTACACTAAAATAGAACTTTACTGATGTATAGTAGTATTTATTCATAATAAGAAATGACCCTCAGAGGAGCTTGAAAAATGCCGTTTACAAAAATTCAGATGGTAACAGGTTTATTTCTATGTACTTTGCTTATCTCAGCTTGCAACAATGCAGCTACTCCTCCTAAAAATAACACGCCAGATACAAGTAATAAAATCATTCAAATAAACAGTGATCTTTACACCCTCCCATTACGTGATCAGAATACAGAACAATACAACTACGCTGTCAATACCTCTGCCGGTATCGTATGGTTGCCAGCCCCAAAAATGAACATTGCCCCTGGAACAGAAGCAAATCCATTTTATTTTCCAACAGAGCCATTCACTTTCTATTTAAGTTCTCCTAATGAAAAAACACTAGCTATAGAAAAGTCCAAGAAGCTATTGACGTTACCTTTAAATGATGGCGATGCTGTTCTGGTGGTTAGCGGCGTTTTTGGATTAGATGATTATATCCTCTATCATACCTTTTCCATTTTCACTGATGGAGCTCAGCCGATACGAGAACAAGCTTGGGTGATGAAAGTAGACGATCCAACATCTAATAAAGAAATTGCTCAATTCCATTCATCTGGAGGTAAATTTTATAGTTATGCAGTTGATGAAAAAGAAAAACTTTATCTATCGGTTTCCATACTTCCTGGAAATGCAGATGGTAGCTATAGTTACGAAGTTTATATTTATAATCTTCTGACTGGCAACAAAGAAAAAATAAATGATTATTCTCTTAATCCCTCATCACTGGATTCCATCCAATTTAATTACAATGACAAAAAATATTCGTATAAACTTCAGTCCAAGTAAAAAACTGCCCGACATTTCCAGGCAGTTTTACATGTATGAATATAACTACCGTCTACGCGCTGCCACACTGACAACACCGTATCTGTAAAGCACCTTCTTACCGAACCAGCCAAAAAGCCGATCCGTAAAGAAGCCCATAAAGCCAAGGCAGAATAACCCGACAAAGATCCAATCCGTACGGAAAAACAACCGGGAATTCCAGATCAGATAACCTACACCTTCGTTCGAAGCAATCATTTCCGCGCCGATAATCGCCATATATGAGGTGCCCATCGCTAACCGGATACCCGTAAAAATATAAGGGATCGTCGCCGGAACGACCACATGAATCAGAATTTGCCACTCACTGGCGCCCATACTGCGGGCTGAGCGGATTTTGTCCTCTTCCACGGACATCACACCGGTTAAAGTATTCAGCACCACGATAAAAAAGGTAGCGTACATAATTAACGCAATCTTCGACTGCTCCCCAATACCAAACCATACTAGGAACAAAGTAATGAATGCAATCGGCGGGATAAAACGGATAAAGTTCAGGAAAGGCTCCGCAAAAATACGGATCAAGTTCACCTTCCCAATGATTAGTCCTACGGGAATCGCCAGTAAACTGCCGAGTACCCAAGCAATGAGCACCCGGTAAAAGCTAATTCCGATATATTGCAGCAAGGTTCCGTCTTCCAGCAGCTCCCGTCCGCCTTTAAGTGTACTCCATGGTCCGGGGATCACATCGGGGCCATAGATTACAGCTCCAAGCTGCCAGACGCAGAGCGCGGTAATCCATAGAAGGGTTACGGAAACCCACTTCTTCTCCACCCATTTCCTCATCTGTCTCACCCTATCCTATTCTTCGAAATGACCTTGAATTTGATTGTATAACGAGTAGAATTCCGGTGAGGTTACGTCCCGCGGATACGGAAGTGTATTGTCATAAATATCCGTAATATTAGAGGACGGTCCTACTGACATAATACCAATTCGTTCTCCCAGCAATAACGCCTCCTGAATATCATGAGTTACAAAAATCACCGTCTTATGTGTCTGGCGCCAAATATTGACCAATTCCTTCTGCATCGTTCGGCGCGTCATCGCATCCAGTGCACCAAATGGCTCATCCATCAGCAGAATCGCTGGATCATTCGCCAGCACCCGAGCCAGCTGAACACGCTGCTTCATACCCCCAGACAGCTCCTTCGGGAACTTCTCCTCATGCCCGTTCAGCCCAACAAGCCCGATGAACCTATCCGATATTGTATGCCGTTCCGCCTTTGCGATTTTCTTCATCCGCAATCCGAACTCCACATTCTGACGGACGGTTAACCAAGGGAATAAGGAGGAATCCGCCTGTTGGAACACAACCGCCCGATCTCTGCCAGGCTTATTCACCTCTACATTATCCACCCGTAGATGCCCACCGGATTTGGAGACAAACCCGGCGATCATATTCAGCAGTGTTGATTTCCCGCAACCACTCGGCCCGAGTAGAATGAAGAATTGCCCACCTTTAATTACGAGATCTACATCTTTTATAATGTAGTGAACGTCCCCAGCAGTCGGTTCGCTGTAGCTTTTACGGAGCTGCTCAATATGAATGGTATGCTGCTTAGCAGGTAATGACATGCTGAACCCCCCTATTTCTTGTACGTAACCTCTTCTGGCAATGCCTTCGCCAGCGGCTCAAGATTCAGTTTACTATCCAGATCGAAATCCTTCTCAATGATTCCGTTGTCGACCATATATTTCTTCTGCTTGGTCAAACTGTCATACGCTGCTTGAGTAAATCCTAGTGCCCACGGATTATTCGGCAGATCTTTTATCGTTGATTCCTTAGGCTGCTTCACTTTCTTATACATCAGATCAGCAACCTCATCTGGGTGAGCCTGAGCATAGGCTCCGGCTTCATCCACCGCTGCTAGGAAATTCGCTATACCTTGCGGATTCTTAGCCGCAAAATCATTTCCCGTTACAATCCCCATCCCCAATCGAACCGTGGTTTTAGACATATCCGTCAGTTCATGAACACCTTTAAGTGCATAGAGCTTATCATTCAGAACCGAACCATAAAACCATGCTCCATCCACAGCACCTTGCTTCAAAGCGATATAAGCTTCATCAAAGGCACCCTGTCCTATTAACTCCACATCACCGAGAGCAGCATTATGCTCTTTCAAATATTCATCCCAAAGGTACGGAATGAAGGTGCCGCGTATGAAACTCAGCTTTTTCCCTTTCAAATCTTCAGCCTTCTGAATATCATCCTGTACGAACAATTTCCATTCAGTGGACGCTTCATCAGTCGCTAATCCCGCCGAGGCGATAATAGCATAATCGCCCTTCGCCACTGCGTTCAGCAAGGGGAAGTCTGCCCCGAAAGCCACATCCACCTGTTTAATAAAAAGGGCATTTACACCTTCCGCAGGGGAGCCAAAGTTGATCAGTTCAGCGTCAATCCCGTGTTTGGCAAAGATGCCTTTATCTAGTGCCACCCGAAAAGTGGGATTCGTATTGATGTCAGCAATTTTTATCTTTAATGTCTCTTCTTTGCTATTCGCCGCTCCCTCTTTAGCGGCATTAGAGGCAGACGCGTCGCCCTTGGAGCTGCAGCCCGATAAAAAGATAACCACTGATAAAGATAAGAGCAGAAAGCTTGAGCTGATCCATGATTTTTTCAACCGACACATCTCCTCAAATTTGTTAATTTACCTTGCGGCTGCTGCCTTCATCCGTCGTCGCCACACAAGCAGCTCCTTCAATAAATGGCAGGGTTGTCGCCACACTTACCACAGAATCCGATCCTTTAGGTGCAGACCCCGGGACTCTGAACTGCGTTACGTCTATTGGCTCAATCGCTTGTTCAACTGGCGTTTCCAGCTGTGGTACCCATGCATAAGGCACACGGTAGGAACGATAGACCATGTTGGTATTTCTGGAGTCCGTAAATGGCGAAATATATTCCCATACCAGTTCATGTTCTGGAGTAACTTCAAAGAGTCTGCCGTTAGAACCTTCTGTAATTAAGGTGTTGCCATTCGGAAGCCGTTGAGCGGAGCTGATATATGGACTGTAGAATTTATAAGAATCGGTTGGGACAGAGAAACCTGCTTCTGCCGCTGTATATTGCCACTCTATCTCAAAAGTCACGGGATTAATCTCCAGAATTCGCGAGTGGTCGCGGAGTGCATTTTTTTGCCCAAAAGGAGAAGATGGATTTGGAAGACCATAACCGCCCCAGCCCCCGTTATCGAATACAAGTAAGTTGCCTTCTCCCGGCAAACCTTTCGGAATGATGTGCGCATGATGCTGGCCAATGATCCAGTCGATATGCTTCACTTCTGGCAGCGAGTAATCCGGACCGATTCTCCAAACGATGGCTCCGGTACGCTTATCCGTGATCGCAATAATATTTGCTTCACGCGCATCCCAGATCACGTTATCCGGATGGAAACGCTCATCCCCTGCATCGTAAAACTTATTGGGTCCTACATAAGAAGCCGAATTGATATGCAGCCAGTCTCCAACACCACCACCTAGATTTCCGAAAGAGCGTGAGTTAGGATCACGAAATAGTACATTTTTGGCCGCTTCATCAAAGCCTAGCTCATCAAAATGTTCATTTGGAGCCCACTCCCAGACGATATTCCCCTCCCAGTCCACCTCAAGGATCGTGTCATCAAGCAATTGTTTGTCAGAGATTTGAGGATTGTAGATGTTTTTATGAGCAAGAATTAGCGTTTTTCCACTGTCTACCTTGGGGTCAAGCCCCGGTGCAAAATATCCGACCGGATTGCCTTCGCGCTGATAGTCATGATGCTGGCGGGCATACCAGAGGGGTTCATAGCCCGGATCTTCTATATGTTCATAGCTGTTATATTTCCACACGATGTTCCCATCCCAGTCCACCTGTACCAGATCTACATTATCCTGTATTCCGAATTTAGGATCTCTTCTTCCTGTGCTGCCCAGCACATAACCACCCGGGAAGATTTTAGCCGGAAATCCAAGCAGCCCCTTCCACAAATGCACCTCTTTACCGTTCATATCAATCAGTACAACACCTTCTTCACCAGCTTGAAATACGGTATAGCCACTCCAGGCTTTGTTCGGGTTATATACGGTTGCTCCAGTTGGATAAATGGTTGAATGTCCCATCGTTCATCTCTCCTACGTTCAATTTTTTTAGTAGCTAAGATAATTACTTTTTTTGGTGGTTGTTCGTGGCTTCTGTTCAAGGGTTGGTGAGGTCTCTGCATTCTCCTTAGCGAGCTTCAGCAGGATATCCGAGAATCCTTCCAAATTGCTAATGATCCGCTGATAAAAGTCATTTTGCTGCGCCAATTCCTCCTCCGTAAACCCCTCAAACAAAAGCGAAATACATCGTTCTCCGATGTTGCTGTTCTGCTCCGCCATCTTGCGGCCTTTACCCGTAATATCCAGCATTACCGTTCTACGGTCGCCTTCTTTACGTCTGCGTACGGTATATCCACCCGCCTCAAGCTTATCGCTCAATGCGGTAATCGCACCTGAGGTGAAGTCTAGTTCATCCGCTAAATCTCCTAGCCTTTGTTCACCATCGCGAATGATTTTGTGCAGAATCAGCATGCCTGGTAAGGAGATGCCTGCTACGGCGACTTTATCCCGCTCTTTCACGAATCTGCGAACCGCCTTGCGAAATGCCCAATCTGTCTCCTCCAGCTGTCTCCAATATTGTTCATTCATGGCTTACTAACCTCTGCTTTCTCCCAATCAGCCCATAAAAAAAGACTCCCAGCACCTACCCCTGACAAGGGAAAAGTACGGGAGCCTTTGGTGGTCCAATCAGCTCAGTTGAATTATTTCACTGTTCATTTAATTACTGTTTAAGTATTGGTGATATCATATACCCCTTTATTCCTACCTGTCAAGTAAGTATTTTATATATTCAAAAAAAGAACACCTTCAAAGGTGTCCTCCAACTCGGAAGCTTATAGACCACTTTCCAGCACAATTGCGAGACTGTCCTCATCGTATACCTGCATAAAAGATGAAATGGTCGGCAGATAATCGGCTGCCACGTATAAAGTACCTTTTAGGATCTGTACCTTCTGACTTGCGTCAGGCTTAAGGGAAAGTGTCCAATCCCCCTTGCTAATCACGGTTTCCTTGTTGACCGCGTTCCAGCTAATGTCCGCTCCCCATGAGCTAAATAACGCTCTAACTGGTAAATATATTTTACCCGACTCCTGAAGTGGCAGATTAGAGGTATTTAATTTCACTTGCACTCCGTCCAACCATACTTGCATGTTTTTACCTGCTGGCAGCAGCGGAACGGCATCCAGCAGATCAGCTTCACTACGCAGTGGCTTAAGGGCCTGTACATCGAGATCTAATACCTTCAATTTGTTATTTAACGTGTCCGTCACATACAGCTTCCCGGACACAAGAGCGATACCGGAAGGTTGATTAAACATTACATCGTCCAAAGCTCCGACCCGATCTCCCGCGGTACTTTGTCCTGCGACTGTAATGACCTTGCCGTCCTTCTGAATAGCCCGAACCCGATGATTCAGACTATCAGCAATCAGCAGTACTCCATCAGCATAAGCCAGTCCCCGTGGACGATTGAATAGAGCAGACAGTCGGTCTCCATTCTGGAATCCCCCAGCCATATAGCCAGTCACAGGGTCAACTGTGGTTGATTTGCCTGCAAAGGTCTCAACCTTACTGCCTTTAATCAACCGGATCATCTGATTTCCGCTATCAGCTACATAGAGATTACCGGACTCATCAAACGTAAGACCCACTGGCTCATTGAATTTTGCCGAAGCTACCGCTCCATCCAGATAAGCACCATCATTCCCCTGCTGACCCGCAAATGTAGTAACGACCCCTTCTGGAGTAACTTTACGAATCACATGATTAAGTGTGTCCGCTACATATAAGTTATTATTGCTGTCTATGGCTAGGCCACCCGGAGAGCTAAACTGCGCCGCATTGGGTTGTCCATCCTTGTACCCGGCGACTCCCGTTCCTGCAAGGGTGTAGACTGTGCCTCCCTCTATTTTGCGGATCACATGGTTGTCGGTATCACTGATATAGATATTACCTTTACTGTCAGCGGCGGTGTACGTCGGATGATTAAACAAAGCCTCTGCTGACTGCCCATCACTATACCCAGTATTACCTTTTCCGGCTATCGTCTGTAGGGTTCCGTTACTCCACTTGCTAATTGTGCCGCTTGCTGACTGCACAATAATGAGGTCATTGCTGCCAGGCACTGCTGCCACTCCCAACGGTTGCTTAAGAGAGAGTCCAACATTAGACGAAACATTCTGGACTATACTCCCTTGAATGTCACCACTTATAGGCTGCAATACCTCTGCGGCTACGATATTAGGTAGGGCTGCGCTTATAAGCATAATTCCGCAAGCGATGGAGATGAGTTCTTTTTTCATAACGTTATTTTCTCCTCCCGAAGGTTATTGCGCCTTTAAAATAACAAAGATAAGCTGATCTTAAGCGTGTCTACTATTACCTGTACAGGGCCGTCTTCAGTATCTTCAATCCTCACCAGAGGAATGATAACGTTATAAGGTTCGGGAGTTAGTCTATTCAAAAATTCTGGAGTAAGTTTAAGCACAAAGGTATTCTCATCATTCCGATCCAGTACATAATCCGTATCTTCTAGCGGTAACGGATCTCCAAGATCATATTCATAACGATATCTAATCTCCCCTACATCATAACCTAGCGAATGGATGATAAATTCCGGTGCTTCATCTTCACCTATAGGACCCGTATGATTAAAATAACTCGGAGTGATCTCTCCTTCAAAGTAAAACCCGCCGTCTGCTATCTGTTGATCCTCTTCCTGTACCTGCCCCCCGGTAAGGGCATTCTTTAACAAACCACCGTTAACCTTGATTTGAACGAATGACTTATAAGGAAGTGATCCCCGCAGTTGAATGATAAGCTCATTCTCTCGAATGTATACCTCTCCTAAATCGAGCTTGTCCGCACTCTGATTCAAAGTAACACTCACCCCATCCCTCGCAGCATTAGGATTAGAGTCATCTGCGATATTAAAGGCTAAAGGTGCCGTAAACGGCAAAGCAATCTCATTATTACGGACGAGATAGTCATAGATATGTTCTCTAAATTCCTGCTGGTTCAGCTCAGGCGCGTCAAGCGGATTGGGCGTCGGCGTTGCTGTCGGTTCCGGTGTTGGCGTCTGTTCCGGCGTCGGTGTTGCCGTTGGTTCCGGTGTCGGCGTTGCTGTCGGCTCCGGCGTCGGCGTTGCTGTTGGTTCCGGTGTTGGCGTTGCTGTTGGTTCCGGTGTTGGCGTCGGTTTCGGTGTTGACGTCGGCTCCGGTGTCGGCGTTGGTCTCGTCGGTGGTGTTGGTTTCGTTATATCTAAGGGAGCCCGACTAGATAGATCATAGTTAATCTTAGGTGGAATTGATGGTATAGGTGGGTGGACAGGCATAGTAGCTTTTATTTGCTCAAATAGTCGATCGAACTGATCTTTTATTGCTTCGGTTAATTTCCCTTCTTCGTTCAGATATTCCAAATGCTGCTCTAACGCAAATTGCGGCAATACATTCAGGGACAAGTGCCCCTGTATCCATTGTTGATTCTCTATAATAAGCTGTTGGGAGGCTCCTATTAATTGAGAAAGAGTAGCATCTACAGGCGAAACTACATGAACTGTTCCTTCCAGAACTCCCAAATAATCGCCGTTAATTCCTGCCCCACCATTAAGGACTACATTGCCTTGGCTATTAACGCTAACAAAAAACTCTGTGCCCATAACGCCCATAATAGCCGTCGGGGTCTCAATCTCAAACCGGGAGTCACCCTCCAGCTTCTTTTTCACCTTGATCAGGACCTGCCCATTTTGAAGCTTCAGACTTGTCTTACCGCCCAGCGCTTTGGCACTTTCGACTAGTTGGCTGATGGTAAGCGTAGTGTTTGCTCCGATCGTAACTTCTTTGTTGGCATCAAGGTCGAGGCTGATTTGTCCGTCCGAGCCTGTTATAATCGTATCGCCTTGCGTAATCGCCATCCCTTTGAAAGCATTAAATTTCTTGGTTCCTCCGCTTTTCTTCACCTCTGACTTGCCTGAGACCGCAGTTATTTTCCCCACTTTGACGCTATCCTTCGCCTCTGTGACAACCGCTGGCCAAAGAATACTGAAAAAAAGAACAAATGCCAGTGTAAGCTTTAACGACTTCATCTCAATCCCTCCAATTCATAGACACTGATTCCCTGCTCCTTGCCCTTTACCTTGATCTCTCCTAATGAAACAGCTGATACTCTATCTTTTACAAAAGCGTAGGTAGCTTCACTAATGAGGATTTGTCCAGGCTTCGCATTGCTTTCCAGACGGGCCGCCGTGTTGACGGTGTCTCCAATCGCTGTATAATCCATCCGTGTCTTCGAGCCAATATTCCCGAATACAGCTGGGCCAGTGTGCACCCCAATGCCGAATTTCACGACTAAGCCAAAACGCTCGAACAGCTTTTGTTCCACTGCAGACGAGCCTTCCTTCATCGCCCACGCCGCCTTCACCGCTTGCATCGGATGATCCTCCAGCAGCAATGGAGCATTAAAAATCGCCATCGTGGCATCCCCGATAAACTTGTCCAATGTGCCATCATACTTAAAAATACAACCTGCGGTGAGATCCAGATACTCATTCAAAATCTCTACAATCTCCTCAGGCTCAGCAGCCTCCGACAACGGAGTAAACCCGCGAATATCCACGAACAACAAGGTTAGCTCTCTGCGGCTCCCCCCCAGCTTCAATCCTTCTTGACCCTTCTTAAGAATTTGATCCACAACTTGCGGGGCAACATATCGGCCAAAGATATCCGTAACCCTACGTTTCTCCATCAGTTCTTCTAAATATTGAAACCCTATCACGACAATGCAGCTAATAATTAGAAACGGAATCACATAACCTAGTGAAATCACCATTCCCTGATCATAGAAATAACGACCTGCAAAAATAAGGAGTGCAATAATGACCGCAATGACAGCGTAGGAATATAGCATCTTCACTTTACGGAATAGTAGATATGCCAGGAGTGCAGCTAGTAACAAAACTACTTCGTTCCACTTCCAATCCAGCACGCGTTTATAATTATTGTCCAGCAGCGATTGAATAATATTCGCATGTATTTCCACGCCGTATAACGTGTTTTTACCGCTGATCGGGGTTAGAAAGTCATCCTTAAACCCTGTAGCATACGGCCCGATAAGCACAATTCTATTCTCAAAATAGGATGGAGAAACCTCCCCGTTAAGCACCTCCGAATAGGGAATCTCTTCAAAATCACCCTTGCCGCCTGAATAGGGGATATAGAAGCGCCCAAACTTATCTAAAGGTAGCTTCTGCGGATCCGCAGTCCCCCCCATCGCCTCTCGATATTTCTGATAGAGTGTCCATGACAAGCTGTTAATAGGTTTACCTTCATAGTCAAAAGAAAAAAGAGCTTTACGCACCACATGGTCCATGTCGGTAATGGTATTGATATGGGCGGTCGCAGCCGCTGCCTCTCTTAAAGCCTCAAACGGCTGGGATAACTCCAACGCTTCGATCTTCCCCTGCTCAGTATTTGGGGCAAACGTGCCATATACAGGCAGGACTACATTCCCCGCTCGTGCGACAGCCGCAGCGAATTCGGCATCTGCCTCCGGATCCTCCGAGCCCACTGGGAATGTGAGGTCAAAGCCGATCACTGCAGGATGGCCCTCGGAGAGTGTATCCAAGAGCTGGGCATGAACATTTCTGCTCCATGGCCAGCTGCCGAAGTCCTCCAAGCTCTGATCGTCAATCCCGATGATAGCAATCGTAGTATCCACATCTCTCTCGTGCTGCATCACACGATCTTGTAACTGCTGATCGATGGAATCAAGGCTTCCCCGATACAGAAGGAACGCAAAAACCGCAGTAAGCAAAAGGAGGATATGTGCTAACTTCATTCTCAAAGTCGGTATCTCCAATCTATGTATTATGGAATGAGTCCAAACCAGCGGTCAGTATGTTGGATATTGATACGTAAAGAAGAAGGGGTCGGTGAATAACAGGATGAGGAGTACAAGCACCCATAAATGAATGCCAAGCCCTGCGCCAAGCGGAAGAAGTGCCGTAAAGAGCTGAATTACTGCTAACAAAAACGGTACTAGAGAAGAGACAATGCCAGCTTCCCTTGCAATTTACTTTTATTTTGAAAGATTCTGAAAATTTAAAATTAATTCAAAAATATTATATATGAAAAATCATATGAATAGTGGAAATTTCCTTTTTACATAGAAGAAAAAGGAGACTACACGCAAAAAAGACAAAAAGCAGGCCAGAGTCTCCTCTGCCTGCCTTTGCCAACCTATCTTATAATTTGATTATTCCATATAACAGTTTTGCGATTTCAGCACGGGTCACTTTGCCACGAGGGTCAAAGTTATTGTCGCCCTTGCCGTCAAGGATTCCCTTTGCTTGCAAATCAATTACCGCTTGCTTCGCCCACTCAGATACACTATTCATATCCTTAAAGCTTGCAGCAGCAGCAACGGAAGCTTGCAATCCTGCTTTATACTGCATCAGTTTCTGCAGGACAACTGCCGCCTCCTCACGAGTAATCGCATCTTTAGGTCGGAACTTGCCATCACTGCCTTGGATCAATCCAAGCTGGACAGCTTTCTCTATCGACTGTGCATAATAAGCATCTTTAGATACATCTGCAAAAGCACTCTGTACGATAGCCCCATTTGCTTCATCCAATCCGAGAGAACGAACGGCCAGTGTAACAAAATCTGCACGGGTTACATTCGCCTGTGGTCCATAATGCGTATCGTCGATCCCTTTAATCACATGCTTAGCCGTCAGCTTGGAAATATACGACTCTGCCCAGTGACCAGCAGTATCCCTAAATTGCTTATGGTATTCCAGTACCGCAAAGGAGGAAAAGTGATTTGTTGTGAAGGTAACGGTATTATCCTTAAACACTCCACCCAAATATTCCAACGTGCTGCCATTTACATAATAGACACCCGCAAAATCTGTATCAAGCTTAGCAAGCTGTTCCTTAGTCAGCGTCAAGGTAATCGTAACAGCACCTTTAAGCTGGTGGATAGCCGTTTCTTTGCCTCCTGCAGATGTACTGAGGTTCAGCGTAACGTTAGCTCTGAATGGACTCATTCCAGCGTCATTGGCCTGTACAGATATCATACTCGTATCAATGCTTAGTAGCAGCATATCACTGCCTGCCGGAATGGCTGGTAAGGAGTTTGTTGGTATGCTCAAGGTAACGTTAGATGAAACAATATTCAAATTCAACTTCTTTTCGACAGCCTGTTGAACAGCGGCTGCATCAAGAGCAATTCTAATCTGATCTTGAGCCGGGGTTGCTCCGCCTGCGCTAATCTTTAGGCTTCCCCCTGTAGCAGCTTCCTCTATCAGTTTCTTCAAGGCTGACGGATCAGCTGTATACGTCCCATTACTTCCTAATGCCAGTTCAATGTTTCCCTTTCCCGCTCCAGGTGTGGCTGTAGGCGTTGGAGTCACTGTTGGCACTGGTGAAACTACCGGAGGTGCCGTTGTCACCTCTGGTGCTGGTGTCGGCGTCACCTCTGGTGCTGGTGTCGGCGTCACCTCTGGTGCTGGTGTCGGCGTCACTTCTGGCGATGGCGATACCTCTGGTGTCGGCGTTACCTCTGGTGTCGGTGTTGGTGTTGGTGTCACCTCTGGTGTCGGCATCACATCCTCTTTTCCAGTGTAAAAGCCCCAGATATCTGAAAGCACACTACCGGAGTGATCATCCTCAACCTTTGTATACCATTGGTAGTAGCTATCCGGATTCAGCTTACTCCAAGTGACCTGAGTCTCCGCGCCACTCTCTACTTGTGGATTGGCCGCAATTTCCTGGTCGCTGTAAACCTTGACTCCGATATAGTCGGTAGCCACACGTTTAGTCACAGGCTGTAAATCCAGATCCAGAACGAACTCATCTTTGCCTGGATATTCGTCTTCATCATAGTAGTTATAATCATCCAAATAAGGCGAATAAGTCTTCACGCGAAGTTTGTTATTAGCAACATCGAACTGAAGCAGACGGATATAGCCGAGTCCCCCTTCTTCAGCGCCTTGGTAATCTGCCAGCATTTGATAGACACTGCGGTCTGGAATACCGTCACCGTTATCATCCAGCTCGTCTACCTTAAGCTCAGCATCATGATAATGGCCGGACAGTGCTGCGATTACGTTTTTGTTAGGTTTCACAACCATCTCAAAAATCTTATCCGCAATAGGTGCACGGTTATTAGAAACCAGCAAGTATTCATGGAGACAAAGAATCGCTTTACGCTCTGGATAACGGGCAACGATCTCATTCATCCATTCGATTTCTTCCTCAGCCAATCCCCAGCCCATGTATACAATAACAAAATCATTTCCGTTCGCAGACACTAAATCGTAATGGCCCCTGTTGTTGTCATAAGAGCCACCGAAGGTCGGCATATTCTTGAATCTCCACTCTCCAAAATACTCCCAGAATTTCGTGTAATCCCCGGTTTGATGGCCTACGTCATGATTACCCGCAAGAACACCATAAGGAATGTTAGCTTCCTCCAGAACCTTCATGTCCCGGTCAGCTTCCTTCCACTCATACTCCTGATAGGATTTATCCACGATATCTCCTGTATGAATAACATACTTCAGGTTCAAGCTCTCTTTGTTGTCAGCTATCCATTCTACATTTTTACGGTAAATGTAAGGGTAGCTCTGTGAATAATATTGTGTATCAGACATCCATACAAAAGAAAAGTCATACGTATCTTGTGTTACTGTTGGTGCTGTCTTAGCCACCGAAGCAATTTCGTCCTGAACCATTACTGCAATGCTATTTCCATTAGCATATTCTCCAGCTGTAACCGTGGATTTCAGCTCAAAATCCTCTGTTCCAGCGATTAAATGATCCAGCTGTACCCATTTTTGTTGAGTTGGACTCCATGCGTAGAGACTTACTTTACGTCCCGGCAACGAATTCCCTTTCCATTCAATATCTACACGATCTGACGCCTTAACCGACTCATCCAGCTTAATTTCATAACGCTGATAAGGGAATTGATTGACAGCATCATTAATTAAATATTGTCCGTCCACCGCACTTATTTTACTGTAGTCATCACTGCTAAGCGCTTGTTCGCCCGCAGGTACGGATTGTTTCGGCGGCTCTGTATCGGATGCATTTATAAACCCAGCAAAGCCTTGCTCCGGATGGTTAGCATCGTACTTAAATCCTCTAAAGAAGGTAACGTTTATCTTATCCTGATTAGGATCTTCAACCTTAACCTTTAAAGTCGGATTAGTACCTACAGCGGTCTCCCAGTTTGTAGGAGAAATAAGCAGTGGCGCAAATGGATTCTCATTCGGTACATGGAATGTAATGACCTTTTCTGCCTGATTGCCAATCCTATCTAAGGCTGTGATAGAAAGCGTATGCTCCCCAGCCGATAACTTCCCGGATGAAGTAGCATAGGGCAGTTCAATAACATTACCATCCAGCTTCACGCTGACCTTATCTACACCCGCATAAGTATCCTTAACTTCAGCAGCAATTTCAAAATTGCCACGGTAAGTTTGTCCTTCTTCTATGGATGCTTTGATGGATGGTGGCGTGTTGTCGACAATTACGTTTGATGATACTTTCGTTACACCTTCGGTAAGCGTTACTTTATGTTCTCCGTCAGTTGCTTCCTTAGTATTCCAGTTGTACGCCTTTGAACGGAACAAATCCGCTTTTAGATCAAACTGGAAGCCGAGGGATTCATGCTTACCTGCGCTGTCCCCCATCTTGATTTCCTTATCACGTTCTGCATAAGCCGGGTCCCAAATTTCGGTACCATCTGCCAGCAGGAGACGAACATTTTTCACTTCAAAATCATCCTTATTCTCCTCAGGACGAGGATCAAATGGAGATGATTTAGAGCCCGCCCGAATGTAAATCACATTATCCGTACCCTTTTTTAAAGCGGCAGAAGAAATAGGAAAAGTCAATGTAGTATACGTAGTAATCGGGTCCATAAAGGTATACAGAATACTGGCATCTCCTAGTTCTTCCGGTCCCATCGTGATCGCATTTTTAAAATAATAGTCCACATTTTTAGCTTCAAATACAAAGTAGGCATCATTCTCCAGTGCATTATATGTCTCGTTATTGCCCAGTAACTTACTGTCAATGCTCAAGCCTAAGACATCAGCCTTAGCGGTGGCAGAGGTTCCCTTTACGGTCACGGAGCCATTGATCAACTGCCCTTCCTTCACATTCAAACGAAGGGGTGATTGATCCTGTCCTCCTGTAACTTTTACTTTCATTACTGGAGATTGTGTTTCATTCGTTCCATCAGAAACAACAAAGTAATACTGGATTTCATTTCTGCCAATCAAATCCGCAGAGGTCAATTTGAAGTGATACAAGCTGTCGTTGAAGTCTTGGGATAGATTGTGGCTAACAGCCTCCGGCTGCTTGTCCGAAGACACTCTAACTTCCACAGAAGTAACAGCTTTATTGTCATCAGCAAAAGCCTTCAAATCGAGACCCAGCGACTGATCAATCTCCGTTACGCCCGTCAGATCTTCTACTGTTGGTTTCTCTGTATCCGGCTCCACATGGATCGGTGTGCTTGGAAGTTGTGTTACATCCGTCTGGCCTGGTGACGGAACGGCTGACCCCGTACTGATCTTGAGCATTTTGCTCAGCCCATTCACAGGATACTTATATAGAAGGGCTTTATTCTCTTTGGTGTCATCACCTTTAGCTCCACCATCGTAGGTGAGGTCAGCATCATAATACGCGGAGGAAATTTCTTTTTCCGTGTTACTTTTGATTACGACTGCCCGGCGGCCAGAGTTCGCCATACCATCGCTTTTGATCAAAAAGAGATTGGTGCCTTCAATTAAGTTTGTGTTGAATTCTGTATTGAAATCATTAGCAGTGTAAGTACTATTGGCACTATTAATAACCCAGAACACCACGGACTGCTGTGCAGGAATCAGAAAGTTCTCTGGCGTCGAAGGCCACTTCACATCGGAAGCGTTACCTTTATCAGGATAACGATAATAGACCTTGTAGTCCTTGAAATTAACAGGTGCATCAGTATTGTTATAGATCTCAATGAATTCAAAAGCGTCGCTGCTCGTTCCTTTTACATTCGTCGAATTCGGCAGCAGCTCTGTGATTAACAACGGCGGCACATTATTCGAATCAAACGCCGGCAGGTTCACATGAACAGAATAACTCTCTGTCACATTATTAACGCGGATGCTGTAATGCAGCTCCGGCTCTTCCAGCGCAGCTGCAGGAATCATTGCCGCATATTCATCCCCACCTTTTGAGGTCATGGTGATTACCGTATCTTTCGCCTGAGAAGGAGAGCCATACTGTAGCTTCACTACAGGTAGTGATCCATCTGCCCCGCTTTCCAGATTAGTAATCTTCGCACTGATAGGGAGATCGGCTGGATCGACACTACTCTGTGCAATATGTTCAATCACTGGCTGCTTGTTCCCAGGAACTAGCTCAGGCACTTGTTCTGCCTCTACGGTTCCAGGCGTAGCCACAACCGTTCCCGAATTCACCATGAGGTTCATAACGGAGCTATCTGCTTGCAAGTATTGATAGAAGATCCCGTTATTCTCCTTCACCTGTTCTTTTCCATAGGAAGCAGAAACAATTAGCGTATCTCCTGCTTTGCTTTTAATTTGTAAATTACGCGCAGAAGTGTTAGCCATCCCCCCGCCACCGTTGATCCGGAACAGATTCACTCCTTCCTGCAAAGCTGCAGAAGGATTAAAGTTTTTGATGAAATCCTCCGTAGGAACATTCAGATTATTGCCGTTCATAATCCAGAAAACAATATTTCCATGCGCCGGTATTACAGCATCACCATTAGGTGCCCATGAATCTTTGTCATTATAAAAGAAATAATAATCCTTAAAATTAACCGGCTTGTCCGTATTATTGTAGACCTCAACAAACTCGTAACCATCTACAGAGGTTCCATCTGTCCCTTTTACATTTTTAGTATCCGGAACAACCTCTGTAATCAGTAGCGCTCCTGGATTATTAGGTACCGCGTACACCTCTGCCATTACAGTCGGTTGACTTAAAAGCGTGTCGAGCTCAACCTGTTCATCAAAATGCGCCTCTAATTCGGAAGATGTCTGCTCCGTCTCCAGCTGCTGCTCTTCGGCATATCCTGCTGGAGCCATGATTCCCAACATCAAACTGCTGGCAATTATGCTGGAAAATAAACGTTTAGCTTTTGCTGTTATTCTCAAAACTCCGAACACTCCCCATTTGTTTGATTGTGATTCAATGCATAAATATGCAATGAATCTCATCTGGAAAGTATACCTGCGGTGTATTATCGCTATATCATAGCCGTGTTAAATCTTTAGGTTATTTTTAATATTGCTTAAGCTTCAGTTCAGCTTCGCGGGTTACAATATAACTAGTTAGAACCCATTTTAAACGATACTTTAGACGGATGCTTAAGCAAGATAAGTTATTGCAGAACAAGAAAAGAGGACTCTAATGGATATAAAAAGAGTGATCATAGTCGGAACGGTAGTTGTAGTGATGTCTTTCGGAAATGCTTGGACTAGTCTTACCGCTAATGCAAGTTCGCCTGTAAAATGGTCCACGGCAGAGGTCGCGGATCAAGACGAATTATTGGAGGTACTTAACCAGCCAACGGACGAGGATCTATACGAGGCCATATATGACGGTAAGTCACTTCAAGATATTGCATCAGAACAAGGCCAAGATATTGAAGCTGTAATCGATCTACAGGTTGCCCAGCTAACGGATCAATTGGATTCACGGTTAGCCGCTGGAAGCATAACAACCGAGCAGTATGCGGCATATAAAGCGGAGCTGAGGGACATCGTTTCAGATAGTGTCCATACTTCCTTCGGTTAAGGGAATACATACAGCGACGCTGTAACATACACAAAAAAAACCCGGCTAAATGGATCTTCCATTTAGCCGGGTTTTGTATATTTAATACTTATTTTATAACAGAATCCCTAAGTCCCTATCTTGTTCTCTCTGTTAATCTCCAGAATATCAAGGAAGAATACAAAGATCGGAATCCCCAGAATCAGACCCCAAACCCCGAGATAATGCTCAGAGAATAACAACACGATAAACGTATAGAACATAGGCAAATTCATTTTGGATGACATCAGTTTAGGATTTAGGAAGTAGCCTTCTACAAAATGAAGCACGGCAATCATTGCCAGTACATAGATAGTCATGACTAGGCCACCAATATTGTAACCAATAATACAAAGTGGGATTAGCGAGATAACAAAACCTACAACCGGAATTAAACTAAGCAAGAAGATCATAATGGATAATGCGAAAAGGTAAGGAAAACCTAAAATCCAGAGTCCGATCACCGTAAAGCATGTATTAAACAACGCGATCAGAATTTGTGCTTCGATCACTTTTCCGAAAGAGGAGATAAATTTTCTGCCAAAATACTCAAGCTCTACATAGAACCAAGAGATTTTGCTCTCTTTAAGGCGGGAAGTGAAACTAACGATCCTGTTCTTCTCAAGTATAAATACAAAGCTCAAAATGGTTGATAAAACAAAGCTGGTGCCCCAATTGCTTATTTTCAAGACATATTCAATACCGTCTTTCATGTACGACTGATAGTTCAAATCCTTAAGCTGGGCGAATATATACTGCACTATATCATTCTGCGGGATGTTCTCAGGGGTCAAATTGGTCAAAAAATTCGTTAACTGTTTAATCTGTATGAAAACCTTAGGCAGATAATTAACGAGGGTTATGACAATTACAGCGATTAAGGCAAGGTATAGAATAACAATAATCACTTTGCTGTTAACTGCTACATATTTGTTAATGCGCTTCGTGAGCAGCACTTGAAAGCTATTCATTACATACGCAATCAAAAACGTCAACAGTACCAAATTAAGCATATCTCTAATACTGAATAGCAGTAGAGCAACCAATCCTAAAATCAAAAAACGCCGGACCGTTAAATTTGCGTAATAACGCTTAAACAATTCCATCAGTTCTCTCCATTCGCTTACCAATTAGTACTCTGTTTATAGTCTACAGTAAGGAATTCACTTATAGCAACTAGTGATTCGCCTAAAATGACGAATTTACTCACTTTTTGTAATCTCATCATCTATAAAAGTGACACTTTTCATGCTCCTGCATCCATATGAATCAATTCAACGATTCGGCGTTTCGGATCATATTTCATATCTATATGCAGATCTTTGCATAATTGATGAAATGGAACCATCAAGGTTCCCTTCCTCATTTCAGGAGAATTCCTTACCATATTCACCTTTTGGTTGTTCAAGGTCAATTCCATAGGCAAATCGATATGCTTCATCTGATCAAGCGTCAACGCAGCGGTAAGTGTCTCACTTCCCCCGTTAATTCGTGCGGCATTCCGATCCGCTCTGGTGTTAATCCCATCCTCAATTTTGAAGGTCAGCGAAATCCCTAGCGAATCACAAACAGCCAGCAATCTGTCATTGTAGGACCCATAAGGAAAAGCTATCGCCGAATCCGTATTGCCCAATTCTTCCTTCAGCCTTTGCTCCGCCTTAGCCAGATCACGTGTAACTCTGCTGTAGTATTCGACATTCATCTCATTCCTGTTCTCATCATCAACATATAACAAGGCACTTGCAGCTGGCCGCTGCCCGCCCTCGGCATCGACAATCCCATAATGGTGCAAATCATAGGTATGACTATAAAATCCCATCCCAGCATGCTTCATTTCCCGCATTTGCTCCCAAGTGAGCTTCGGTACGCTATTCGGATCTGGGTGATCTATTGTAGATACGATAACAAAATTAACGGCTGTATATCCGTATTTTTGCAAAACGGGGAACGCCAATTTATAGAAACTCTCATATCCATCATCAAAGGTCAGCAGCACTGCATTGTCCGGAACTGCGCCGTTATTCAGCATAAATTCACGGTATTCCGCCATGTTGATCACATGAAAACCTTCCTGCTTCAGCAGATTCATTTGATCATCAAACCGATCAACCGATAACACCCAAGGAAACTGTGGCATGGGCTTCTCAGAAAGATGATGATACATCAGCACAGCCACCTGATCTCTGTAGTAAATACCTTTTGGAAGAGGTCCGGATTTCTGCCAGCCGATTTGTGTATTTAGTGCCTGTTCAGCTACCGCCTTCGGGATCATAAGATCATCAGGCGAGGCTGGGTTGGCAGCTATCGTCTTTATCATTTGACCATTTACGTTAATAATAATTGTTGAAGGTTCACGTTGTGTATTCAAAATAGCAGCAAGGCTCAGCAGTAGAACTATGACAACAAGCAGCATATATTTTTTTGTTTTCAATCTCAGAATCTCCTTAACAACATTTCTTGTCCCTATGTAACTATATATTTTATGGAAGTTCCACCTGCTATTGGTTACATTTTCTTCTTATTTTTGTTTCTTTATCATAAAAAAGAGGGCGAACCTCAAGCCTGAACCGGCTTAAGGAACACCCCGCAAAATGGAGATCTATATACAATTATGTACATCTATATGTGATTGTAGACGGTCTAGGACCTTCTCTTATCTGCGAAGTAATTCTCTTCCCCAAGCTCGTCCACGAACTGCTGCAGCCAATGATAATATTGGACGGCATGCTCCAGCTTCTCCAGATCCTTCAGGCAGAATTGCCGCTCCTCCTCAGATGTATCTACGGCTTGAACCAATCCCTCCAGCTCAGGAATGACAACGTCTAAAGCGTGCTTCATGACATCAATCTCCCGCTGTAGCTTCATCCCAAAAAAGTTCTTAAAGGTCTGAAAGAAATCTGTTTCCACTGCATACAGATCCTTTCGGTCCCGCTTCTCCTCCAGCTTAGTGACCATCTTGGAGGCCATCAAAGAACGGACTCCATAGCTCATATTACTCTTGCTCATATTCATCACATTCTTCATCTCTTCAAGCGTCATCGGACGGTCTTCAAAGAACATAATTCCATACAGCTGCCCGAATGAATAATTCGCACCATATAGGTCCATCGTCTGAGCAATCGCATCGATCATCGGACGCAGCAGCTGCTCGCGTGGAGATAAGTCTTTATTCTCTTCACCAAAGGCTACCTGTTTCATAGCTGCACCTTCATTCCACTTAGAATCTACCCTTCTATTTTACACAAAATAGCAACTACCTGCGCTAATCTCTTAATTTTTTACATAATCTCGCATCGATCTTTACGTCCACTTGACCACGCAGCCGCCCGATGAGTGTACAATTTTTTTTGAACGGAAGAGCTTTCCTCAGAATTATACCGCAAAAAACAGAAGATGGAATGGGGTATCGACAGAATAATGAAACGTTCGAGATTTATAGGGGAGTTGAAACCGGTGCTCTTCACCTTGCCGGCAATGATTCCATTCGTTGTATTTTGGCTAGCGCCATTACTTTATGTATTTTATCTCAGCTTTACGGAATGGGACTTCATGAGCCCTGAGAAAACCTTTGTCGGACTAACCAACTATCTGGATCTGTTCAGCAATCCTGCCTTCTATAAAGCACTTAGAGTGACTCTGTTATTCTGTGCCGGAAGTGTGCTGCCCGTTATTCTGATCGGACTTGGACTAGCACTCCTGATGAACGGGAAGCTGAAAGGGTCCACCCTCTATCAGGTATTGCTGTTCTCCCCTTGGGTCACGCCGACCGTGGCTGTATCCATTGTCTGGTCCTGGATCTATGAACCCGAAATCGGCCTTGCCAATACTGTACTTGACCTCTTAGGTCTAGAAAAAATCGGTTGGCTTCAAGACCCTAAATGGGCGCTGCTTGGCGTTCTGCTCGTGACAATATGGAAATCGGTAGGCTGGGCGATGATTTTTTACTTGGTGGCACTACGCAATGTCCCTACGGATCTGCTGGAAGCAGCTCGACTGGATGGAGCAAATGCTGTTCAAAAATTCAGCCGTATTACTTTACCGCTAATCTCGCCAACGACACTGTTTCTGTTCATCGTACAGATCATCGGGGCGTTACAGGCTTACGACCAGATTAACGTACTTACACAAGGTGGACCCTCAGGATCAACACGCACCTTGCTCTATATGTATTATCAGTCTGCCTTTGAAGCCTTTCAGATTGGAGAAGCCTCTAGTGTCGCAATGGTTCTGGTATTTATATGTATGCTGCTCTCCGTAGTCTCGCTAGAGGTTAGTAAACGGACAACCCATTATCAATAACAACTGCTGTAAAGGAGAACGACTGATGAATGCAACGATCGTACGCGTGGGCAAGCTGACCCGCCATCTATTTTTTACAGCTATTGCACTGATCATGGCCTTCCCCTTCTATTGGATGGTCACCAGCGCCTTAAAAACCAATGATGAAATCTGGCAGTCTCCGCCCACAATCTGGCCTAAGGATGCGCTGTGGAGTAATTTTTCAGCCGCCTGGCACGAAGCCCCTTTCTTCAGATATATGGGCAATAGCATATTTGTCGCTGTTTCGATTGTTATTCTGCAGGTCATAAATTCCGGGATGATGGCCTATGCGCTTACGCATATGAAATTCCGCTTCAGAGGGCTGTTCTCAGGCGTTATTCTTTTCGGCTATATGGTTCCAGCCACCGCAGTTTATCTTCCCGGATATTTGGTATTGTCCCAGCTCTATCTACTGGATTCATATGCCGGATTAATTCTATCCAACTGTGTAAGTGTCTTCTCCATCTTTCTAATTCGCCAGGCCTTCCTTCAGGTTCCCCATGAGCTGGTGGAGGCTGGAGAAGTGGACGGTTCCTCACATATGCGGATTCTGTGGACCATTCTTGTCCCCATTACACGTTCTTCCTTTGCTGTGCTAGCCCTGATCACCTTCATTGATCAGTACAATAACTATTTCTGGCCGATGCTCATCACCAAAGATCCTAATCTACAGCTAGTCTCGGCGGGTCTGCGTAGTTTCTTTACTCAAGGAGGTGCTTACGGATTAAAATGGCCGCTGATCATGGCCGCTAGCGCATTCACCATCACCCCGTTGCTGCTAGTATTTCTACTAGCTCAGAAAACGATCATGCAAAGTGTCAATATGACCGCTGGTTCCAGCAAAGGATAAGCTAACAATTCTATTTTAATAAGAGGAGAATGATGATGAACGTATTGAAGAGACTGTCCACCCTGTCTTTAGTTGCCGGATTTACAATGTTAACAGCTTGCGGAGGAAATGCGAATACAGGCAATGTTACAGCGGCGAATGGAGCTTCTTCCTCCCCCTCCACAGAGGCTGCGCCCACACAAAATGCACCGGTAACAATTGAATTCTGGTATGGTCTCGGCGGCAAGCTTGGTGAGAATATGGAGGCACTGATTCAGAAATTTAATACCTCTCAGCAAGAGGTCATCGTCAAAGGTATCGCGCAGGCAGACTACACGGAAACCGAACAGAAGCTGCAAGCAGCTATCGCTACAGGAAAAGTACCTGCGGCTGCTCTCTCCTCCAATGTAGATTGGGCCCGTAAAGGATATTTCGCTCCGATAGACGAGCTTATGGCACTGCAGCCAGATTTTAATAAAGAGGATTTTGTCCAAACCTTTCTAAATCAGGGCCAGGTTGATGGTAAGCAATACTTCCTGCCGATGTATGGAACAACGCAGGTCATGTACTACCGCAAAGATGTTTTTGAGAAGAATGGAATTGATGCGAGCACACTAAAGACTTGGGAAGATCTGGCTGCCGCAGCTGCGAAAATGACAGTGAAGGACGGCGGCAAAACCACCCTTTATGGTTGGGAGCCTATGTGGGGTTCAGGGAACATGATTGATGCCGTACTCAGCAAAGGAGGCACTATCCTTAGTGAGGATGGAAAACAAGTTATGGTTGACTCTAAAGAGTGGATTGAAACCTGGGATTTGTTCCGCAAGTGGATTCACGAGGATAAGATCATGCGGATTCATTCCGGCGGTCAAGGCTGGGAGTATTGGTACAAGACGATTGACGATGTAATGAAGGGTCAAGCCGCAGGCTACACTGGCTCCAGCGGCGATCAGGGCGACTTGGACTTCAGCATTGTTTCGGCTATGGAGCAGCCAGGCTGGGCAGGGATCGGTGAGGGCAAACCCGTAGCCCAAGCCCTTATGGCCGGCATTCTATCCAAAGCCAGCGACAGTGAAAAGGAAGCAGCTATGAAATGGCTAACCTACTTCACGAATGCTGAGAATACTGCGTCCTGGTCCATTAATACGGGATATATTTCGGTGCGCCAATCCGCATTGCAAGACCCGGCGTTTGTGTCATTCAGCGAAAGCAATCCACAGATTAAGGTTCCATTGATGCAAGCTTCTCATGGTTCTGCACCTTTCCAAGACCCAACTGGCGGCAAAATTAACGATGCGTTGACAATCGCCGCAGATAAGGTGCAGATTGAGAATATCCCAGCAGCACAAGCACTTAAGGAAGCACAAGAAACGGCGCAAGCTGCGCTTGATAAATTAAAATAAAGGGCGGTGGACTTCATGTCTGAGCTCATCACGCCACAAGGCAGATATGCTGTAGCAGCTATTCTATTCGATAAGGATGGTACGCTGCTCCAGTTCGTATCCCTCTGGGGCAGCTGGGGCGAATGTTTTTTAGAGAGATTCACGAAGTATATGAGACAAAGAGGGCTACAGATTGCAGAAGAGCAGCTCCCTGCATTAATGGGAACTGTACACAATGCCCAGGGGAGCATTACCGATTATGATCGCAACGGACCGCTGGCTATGGGGACTATGAGTGATCTTTATGCCATTCTGTCATGGCAGGGTTATCTGCAAGGTTTATCTTGGGCGGAGTCCATGGAGCTTGTCCATCAATGCCGTCTCGAAGCGGATGTTAGGTTAGAAGAGAAACGCCCCGTTCACTCCCTTCCGGGACTTCATCGTTTTCTTGATGAGTGTGTGAGTGCAGGCATTCCTCTCGCCGTGGTGACCGCAGATGAAACAGAGGCCGCAGACAAACATCTCCAATGGCTGGGCATACGGCATTATTTCTCCGAGGTAATTGGAACAGATCTTGTGGATCAGGGTAAACCTTTCCCCGACATGGTGCAGCTTGCCTGCAAAAGGTTAGCCGTGGAACCCGCGTACACAGCGGTTATCGGCGATACTAACGGGGATATGCGAATGGCTAAAGCAGCGGGTGTACAGGTAGCTATCGGCCTAGCAGAAAGCGACGGTACTAGTGCTTCAACACATATTCTCCCGGATGCAGATCTCATTGTACAATCTTATGCTGAGCTCAGAATTGAGGTTACTTCCCTGTGAGAATAGAAGGAATATGGGCATGGATGTTTCTGGCGCTGGCTATTGTGTTCGAACTCTCAGGGACCCTCTCAATGAAAATATCTCAAGGGTTCACCCAGCTCTGGCCTTCCGTGCTTATGTTCCTGTTCTATGGAGCCAGCTTCACCTCCCTGAATTATGCTCTCACCTCTATTAAGGTAGGCGTAGCTTATGCGATATGGTCAGGAGCGGGAATCATCCTGATTTCCTTCATAGGAACCCTGTTCTTTGAAGAAAAGCTAACCCTATCCTCACTACTTTGGATAGCCGTCATCATTGTCGGGATCATAGGACTGAATATTAGCGGCAAGACGCATTAGCGAACAGCAACAGTATTGGATAGGTTCATAGATGAAGGAGGATGCCCAAACATGAGTACGAACACATCACCTGAAGATAAACCAGTTATCACCTTTCAGATCATTACGGATACCCATGTCACTGCTGACCGCAATCATGAGTACAATCTTAACTTCGAGCTGGCTCTCCGTGATATAGCAGCGCATGGGGAAGGCAGCAGCGGGATTATGCATATCGGTGATGTCACAGACCACGGCTTCCCTGCTGAATACGAAGAAATGCTTCGTATCCTCAAACAATACAAAACCGAACTGCCCGGGATTACCTTTACCTTAGGCAATCATGATGTGGGCCTCGGAAATTGGGAATCACGTTTAGGAATGTATACGTCACAGACCGGAATGTCCGGACCCTATCATGATCACTGGGTCAATGGCTATCATTTTATTATGCTAGGGACAGAACAAGGATTGCCCAAATTCTGTGATCTTTCTTCTGAACAGCTTGATTGGCTGGAGCATAAGCTTGGAGAACAAGCTTCACCAGATCAGCCTATCTTTCTCTTCCTGCATCAACCGCTTAAAGACACCGTAGCCGGATCGCTGGAATCGCAAGATTGGTATGGTGTCACACAAGATAAGGAATTAAAAGAAATCCTGTCGAGATACCCTCAGACCTTGTTATTCACTGGACATACCCATTGGGAGCTGGAGGTAGACAACACTATGTTCCCTGGCGATGGAGAGATCGCAACGATGTTTAATGCTGCTTCTGTCGCCTATCTTTGGACTAATGAAGATAAACATAAAGAGGGCAGCCAAGGCTTCTATGTAGAAGTGTATAGCGATAAAGTGCTTGTCCGGGGCAGAGATTTTAAGACAGGAAGCTGGGTTGAGGCTGCACAATATGAGGTAGCTTACCCAGCGGTAAACGTATATTAACGATAAGCATTTAAGCGAGAATTATAACAAAAAAAACGATTGTGCACAGGGAGTCCTTCCCCGCAACAATCGTTTTTTACTGTAGCTATTCAGCTTAACGTCCAATCGGTGCAATCCGGTAGACAGCTGTATCTCCAACCGCTGCCTTCGTATCGCTCTCGATCTGCCAACCGAAGGATAACACAGAGGCTAAACGTTCCTTCTCGGCCAAGGTTAAAGCCACCTCAGCGGCTTCCTTACCTTCCTCAAGCTCCAGAGCCGCTTCTTTGCCCAGAGCTACCCATATCCAGCTGCGAATCCCACGAATCGTGTTGTATTTAATCTGATAGCCTGTCTTCACCGCTTGCCCGAACAACTCCGGCTGCTCTGACTGCAACGTAGTCAGCTGCTTATAATCAAATTGGTATTCGCTCTTGTCAACGGGCAAATCGCCCTCTGCCACTTTACGAAGAATATCCTCATCAGACCACCCCAAGGAGCGGAGTGATTCCACCAATAACGCATCCCACTGGGATAACTTTACCCGGTTTAAGTTCTCTGACATTCTGATCCCTCCCAATCTATATATAGAGTCTAATCATACCGTAAAATCATAAGCAACATAATGGCCCGGACTTACTTCCTGTAGTGTGGAAGTCTCAGCTCTGCCATACTCTTGCGAATATCCGTCTAAAATAATTCTCTGATTGGCCCGCCGGGGATCCGTCTCCAAGATGGAAGACAGCAGCGCCTTTGTATAAGGATGAATAGGATTCTCGTACAGCTCATCACTTTCGGCTACCTCTACTAGACGACCGCCATACATCACGCCGATCCGGTCAGAAATATGCCGTACCATCGACAGATCATGTGCGACAAAGAGATAGGTCAAGCCGAATTCGGACTGCAAATCCTCCAGCATGTTCACTACCTGAGCCTGGACAGACACGTCCAGCGCTGAGATCGGTTCATCACACACGACAAACTCAGGTCTTACGGACAATGCTCTGGCAATCGAAATCCGCTGGCGTTGGCCACCGCTGAATTCATGCGGGAAGCGGTAGAGATGTTCTCTTTTTAAACCTACCTTTTCCAGCAATGCCGCAACAGCTTCTTTGCGTTCTTCACCTTCGTGGATACCGTGGATTTTCATCGGCTCACTGATCAGATCAAGCACACTTAAGCTTGGATTAAGTGATGAATAGGGATCTTGGAAGATCGACTGAATGCGTCTGCGAAAAGGTTTTAGCTGCTTCTCTCCAAGCTTGCTCAGCGGCTGCCCGTCAAAAGACACTTCACCGTCTGTGTAGTCATATAAGCGCAGCAAGCAGCGTCCAACCGTGGACTTGCCGCTTCCCGACTCTCCAACCAGCCCAAAGGTCTCTCCCTGACGAATCTGAAAGCTTACGCCATCTACTGCCTTAAGCACCGATGTATCGCGTCCCCACATATCCTTGCCTTTGGAGAAATGTTTTTTGAGATTATTTACGTCCACTAGAATCTTATTGTCACTCAACCGAACCGCTCCCTTCAACGCCAGCTACGGCTGGAGTCTCCTGCACGCCATCTGCTAACCAGCACATCGAACGGTGACCGGGCGATAATTCGATTACCGGAGGACGTTCGCTGCAACGGGCAAAAGCATTAGGGCAACGTTCCATAAAGGGACAGCCAGAAGGAGGATTCAACAAATCCGGAGGTGTGCCTTCGATTGGAATTAGACGTTCACGCGATTTGCCGTCACGTTTCGGAATGGAGCGAAGCAGACCTTTCGTGTAAGGATGCTGTGGGCGATAAAAAATATCCTCCACCGTACCTTCCTCCATCACTAGTCCACCATACATTACGATAACCCGTGTACATACCTGAGCCACCACACCCAAATCATGGGTGATCAGCGCTATAGCTGTACTGGTATTATTTTTTAGCTCTTTAAAAAGATCAAGAATTTGGGCCTGTATTGTTACATCAAGCGCAGTTGTCGGCTCATCCGCAATCAATAGCTCTGGCTGGCAGGAAAGAGCCATAGCGATCATGACCCGCTGCCGCATCCCGCCGCTGAATTCATGCGGATACTGCTGCAGCCGCTGCTCAGGATTATTAATGCCCACCTGCCGCAGGATACTTGCTGCCTCTTTAAACGCTGCTTCCTTATTTAAGCCGCGATGCCGCCGGATGACCTCCGTAAGCTGCTGGCCGATTTTTTTCACAGGATTAAGAGAAGTCATGGGGTCCTGAAACACCATCGCTATGCGGTTACCGCGCAGTTTTCTCCACTCTTTTTCCGAAAGGTTAGATAAATTGTCACCACGAAAATTAATATTTCCAGCGATAATTTTACCCGGAGGTGTAATCAACGACATAATCGCCTTCGCAGTTACACTTTTCCCGCTTCCGGATTCACCAACAATCCCTACCGTTTCTCCAGCATCTATATGAAAGCTAACGCCACGAACTGCCTGATTCTCTCCATCCCGAGTTTGGAAGGAAACCTTCAAATTCTCAACAGACAATAGCCGTTCCGTCATGATGTCTTCACACTCCTATCTTCGGATCAGCTTCGGTTCAAAGCCAACCCGCAAAATATCGCCCAGAACATTAAAGCTCAGAACCGTTAATAGTATCAATAACCCCGGGAACAATGCCAAATAAGGTGCCTGAGCGATATATCCCTGCGCATTGTTAAGCATACTGCCCCAAGTGGCATTCGGAGGTTGTACCCCGAACCCAAGGAAGCTTAGGGACGACTCCATCATAATCGCGGAAGCGATATTATTCGTCGCACCTACAATCACAACAGGTACTAGCCCCGGAAGAATATGACGCCAAATAATTCCGAAGTTGCTCTGGCCGGAAGCTTTTGCATACAGTACATATTCCCGTTCTTTAATCGTCATCGTCTCCGCACGAATCACACGGGCAATGTTCATCCACATTAATAGAGCAATAATTAAAATGATGTTTCCTACACTCGGCTTCAGAAATACGCTGAGCAGCAGCAGCACAAGGAAAGATGGAATGGACATCACTACATCAAGCATCCGCATCAATAGATTATCAATCCATCCGCCAAAATATCCACTGATTACGCCCACCGTCACACCTATACCCGTGGCAATGATCATTGAAGCAAAACCAACTAGCAAAGATACCCGGCCACCATACAAAGCTCGGGCAAAATAATCCCGGCCGTAATCATCCGTACCAAACCAATGATCCGCCCCGGGTGCTTTCAAACGTGCCAAAACATCCATTGCATTCGGATCATGTCCGGATAAAAAAGCAAATATAGAGCCTAGTGTGAAGACGATTAAAGTAATGAGGGCTGCGACACCCAATTTATTCGTAAATAGCTCATCTCCAACACTTTTCCATTTACTGCGATTCATGAGGTCACCTCGTTAATTTAATTCGTGGGTCCACGAAGCTATATAGAATATCCGCGACCAGATTGCCGATGATCAGCATTAAAGAAGAGAACAAAGTTATTCCCATAATTACGGGATAATCCATCCCTTTAACCGCAGTCATCCCTAAAGAGCCAATACCCGGCCATGAAAATACCGTCTCCGTTACAATTGCACCCGCCACCAGATCACCCATCGACATCCCGAGCAATGTAATTACTGGCAACAGTACATGCTTAAGCACGTGACGGAACAGAATCGTTGTCTTGCTGGATCCAAAAGCATATTGAATCTGCACATATTCTTCTTTTAGCTGTCCAATCGTACTAGAGCGGATGTATCGTACGTAACCGGCCAGAAATCCAAACGCCAATACGGCGCAAGGCAAAATACCATGCTTCAATACATCAACCGCTGATTCCACACCAATGGTTCGCATCCCCATAATAGGCAGCAGGTGCAGCTTAATTGCGAATAAGTACATAAGTAAGATGGCCAGCCAAAATAAAGGCACTGAAATTCCGATATAGGATAAAAAATTAATTAGTTTATCCACCCAGCGGTTCCGGTTAGCTCCAGCAAGCAGACCCATCGGGATCGCCAACAGAACGGCTAAGCCGATTGCACTGCCCATCAAACCTGCTGTTGCAGGTAAACGTTCTAGAATTTGCTCCAATACAGGCTGATGATTCACAAGGGAATAACCGAAATTGCCCTGCAGTACTTCTTTGATCCATATAAAATATTGAATGTAGGCTGGCTTATCCAGCCCAAGGTTATGCCGGATGCGCTCAATATCATCCGCGTGCATATTCGGCGTAACGAAGGATAGTACCGGATCCCCCGGAGCCAGCTTAATCATCGCAAAGCACACAACCGAGACAAAAAACAGCATCGGCAGGGTTTGCAGTAATCTTCGGACGATAAGTTGTCTCATACGTATATTCTCCCAGTTCTATATCGGTAAAAAAATAAGCTGGATTGACCAGCTTATTTTTCCCGTTCTTATTTAAGGTAGATTTTCGATAAATCTTCAAAAATAACGACAGGCTTCAAGACTGCTTCTTCTAGACCGCCGTAGTTCTTGGAGACAGCTACAATAGTCTTAGTATTAGCAATTGGATAAATCGGTGCATCATCAGCAATGATCTCTTGGATCTTCTTATAGATCTCACCACGTTTAGTTACATCTGCTTCTCCTGCACCATCATTGAACAACTTATCGACTTCAGCATTATTATAATGCGAGTAGTTAGAGTCTGCAGTAGAAGTATACAAAATTCTGTAAGCATCAGGATCGTAACCCATAATATAACCTGCAATCGCAAGTTCAAAATCTGTTGAATTCATATCACTGAATTTCTGGCCATATGCCGAGGCATCCATATTTTGCAGTTCAACTTCAGCGCCAATGGCCTTTAGCTTTTGCTGCACGTATAGTGAAATGGCTTCCTGAGCTTTATTACCGCTCGATACAATCAATCTCAATTTCAGATCGCTAACCCCTGCCGATTGCAGAAGCTCTTTGGCTTTTTCTACATCATTATCAAAAGAAGGTACGTCATTAGTATAGAACAATGCATCCGGAGTCAAAAAGGACTTCGCCGGGTCTGCATACTCGTTAGAAGTATAAGCAGCCTGAATGATTTCATCACGATTTAGGGCTAAAGACAAGGCTTGACGAACTTCTTTTTTAGCAAGAGCACCTCTATCACTGTTTGCATTGAACAACAGGTAGGACAATCGGCCTTCACTATAAGGCAGGATTTCGAAATTGTTCGAAGCCTCAATCGTTCCAACATCCTGTGGATCTAGATACTTAATGTTGATCTCACCATTCTGAAGTGCGAGATTCGCAGCATTCGTATCTTTAGCAATCCGGTACGTTATAGAATCAAGATGTGGTTTGCCGCCAAAGTAGTTATCAAATCTCTCGAGTGTAACATATTCGCCTGCTTTGTATTCTTTAAATTTAAATGGGCCAGATCCAACCGGAGCAGCATTCTTGGTGCTTTTCTCTAGATCCGTCTCATTCTCAAAAATATGCTTTGGAATCGGAAATACTTGCACTAGTGTAGCTTCAAAAGCTGGGCTGACCTGCGGAAGCTTGAACTCTACAGTCAGATCATCCACCTTAACTGCCTTAACGGGTTTATCACCGATGAATAAGTTCGCTCTCAGCATGCTGTTTTGCTTCTCATCGAGGATGCTATCAATCGTGAACACGACATCGTCAGCTGTAAGCTTTTCTCCGTCATGCCAAGTTAGTCCACTTTTCAGTTTCAATGTATAAGTCAGGTTATCTTCGGAAAGTGTCAGGCTGTCTGCCAAGTAGAAGGTCTTCTCTCCGTTATTCACTTGGAACAATGGCGCGTAGAGCGCTTGGTCAATCGTCAGACTGACACGATCACCTGCATAGTTCGGATTTAGAATGACAGGATCTGCAGCGACCCCAATAATTAAGTTGCCGCCATCTTTTGGTTCAGTGCTTGCTGTCGATCCTTCAGTAGCCGTAGGCGTCTGATTTGTATTTGTCGAAGCGGCGTTATTTCCCCCGGAGCACGCGCTAATCAAAAATGTTAACAAAACCAAAGTAATAACTCCAGATAATCCTCTACGCATAAGTTTCTCCCCCGTGTCTATATTGTCTTTGTTTGTTTTTATATTGTATATCGGGATACTAGGAATTACAATGGATAGCATTTCACATTAATGTAATATTGAGGGAACTGATAGTTTCAACCTTTTTCATGACATCCCCACGCCTTAAAGTATCCACAGGGTCCATACCTGAAATGACTCTTCCGAATACAGTATGCCAAGGGTCGCAATAATCAAACTCTGTTCAGCCACCAATATGAGCTTCAGTCTTCGCTGTCTCTTCCGGTGCAATCAATTTCCTCAGCATCCTCATTCAGCAGAGGTCGGTATTCACCCTTTCCATCATCCCAGAACACATCCGCACGAGGATTCATGGCCAGTAACAGATTGATTAACTACTGAACTTTTAGTGGTGATTTATCCATAGTCTCATTCCTGTGCTCATCTGGCTGCATTCTTATCTAATTATCCGGTAATTGTACAGCAGATTCATCAAAATTAATATATCTAAAAAGTTCAATTTATCCAACTCTCATTTCTCATTTACTATAAGAACTTTGCGAAATAAGGATTATTACTCTCTCACTGTAAATATATTGAGAACATACCTATACCTCTCGGAAGAAAGGGAGAGTCCCCCAAGGAGGCCGCAATGAATAAGACACGCGTACTAATCGGCAGCCCGATCCATCAAAAGCCCAATGTATTACGGGAATTTCTGAATTCCCTGCTGCGCTTGAATATCGAGCAAATCGAACTGGATTTCCATCTGATTGATGACAATGATGATGAGGAATCCAGCCGGCTGCTCCAGGAATTTAAAAGCAAGGGCGAGCATATTTTTATTCAAAGCTCCGGCTTTAACGATGCGTACATTCGCAATGATACGACTCACTATTGGAATTCTGATTTAGTCTGGAAAGTCGCCAACTTCAAAAACCTCATGATTAACCGAGCGCAAACCCTGAACTACGACTACCTGTTTCTGATCGACTCAGACCTCATCCTCCACCCCGATACGCTAAGACATCTAATAGGGACGAACAAAGATATTATTTCAGAGGTATTTTGGACACAGTGGCAGCCAGATACCATGTTTCAGCCGCAGGTCTGGATGCATGACGAATATAATCAGTGGGAGATACTTCCCGGCGAAAAACTGCAACCCGAGGAGATCAACCGCAGATTTCATGAATTCATAACCAAACTCCGCAATCCTGGAATCTATGAAGTGGGGGGTCTCGGCGCTTGTACATTGATTAGTCAGCATGCGATAAAAGCCGGGGTGAGCTACAATCAGATCCGGAACATATCATACTGGGGCGAGGATCGCCATTTCTGCATTCGTGCCGCGGCCCTTGGCATTCCGCTATTTGTTGACACCCATTATCCTGCCCTTCATTTGTACAGAGATAGTGATTTGAACAAAGTTGAAGATTTCATCAGAGAAACAACAGGGGTAAAAGCTGAATCGGCACCCACACCCATCGAGGAAAATTCCAATGAGGTTGCAGCTGCTCCTATAACCAAAAAGCGTCCCAAGCTAACCCTTACCATGGTTGTAAAAAATGAAAGCGGGCGCTTCCTGCGACAGGTTCTGGAGGAACACCGCAAATATATCGATGAGGCTGTCATTATTGATGACGGCAGCACCGACAATACAGCAGCTGTCTGTCTGGAAGCACTTGAAGGCATTCCCGTTCGTCTCGTGCATAATACCGAATCCAAGTTCAGCAATGAAATTGAGCTGCGAAAACAGCAGTGGGAGGAAGTCCTAAAGACAAATCCCGAGTGGATTCTGAGTCTGGACGCGGATGAGATCTTTGAAGCCAGCTTTGCAGAAAATATAGATTCCTTGCTGTATGCAGATGGGGTCGATCTGTTCTGCTTCCGCCTTTACGATTTATGGAACGCGAACCATTACAGGGAGGATACCTACTGGCGCTCTCATCTGAACTACCGCCCTTTTTTGCTTCGCTATAAAGAAGACTTCAACTATGTATGGAATGAATCCCCACAGCACTGTGGGCGGTTCCCGGAAAATATTTTCGAGCTGTCTCATCAGCTAAGCAATCTGCGGCTCAAGCATCTCGGTTGGTCCAAAGCCGAGTTCCGGCTGGAAAAATATCTGCGTTATATGCTCCTCGACCCCGACGGCAAATACGGCTGGAAAGAGCAGTACATGTCCATCTTGGATGAACAGCCTCATCTAATCCCTTGGGTGGAATGAGGCTTACAATAAAAAGGGCGTTCACAAAACCATTAGGGTTTTGTGAACGCCCTTTTTTTATTCAGAACTCAATTCAGAACTCTCTGGTCCATCGACTTCTGGCTTCAGAATGGTTACTGTCAGCTCGTTGCCGGATTCATCCACCTGAATAACTGATCCCTCTGCGGCTTCACCAGCAATAATCGCACGCGCCACACGTGTCTCCAAGCTGCGCTGGATAAATCTTTTCAACGGTCTTGCCCCATACACAGGATCAAAACCTTCCTTAGCGATAAAACGCACCGCCGATTCAGTTAATGCCAGCCCGATCTCCCGTTCTGCCAGACGTAGACGCAATCCATCCACCAGTTTGTCCACAATTTTCTCGATCTCACCCAGTGTCAGCGGCTTGAACATTACAATGTCATCCACCCGGTTCAGGAACTCTGGACGGAAATGACCACTCAGTTCCTTCATCACTCTATCCTTTGCAGCTTCCGTGAGCTGACCTTTTTCATCGGTGCCTTGAATCAGATGAGGTGAACCGATATTGGAAGTCATAATGATGATTGTATTCTTGAAGTCAACCATTCGGCCCTGTGAATCAGTCAGCCGTCCATCATCAAGCAGCTGCAACAGAATGTTAAACACATCGGGATGCGCCTTCTCCACTTCATCGAGCAGCACTACAGTATAAGGCTGACGCCGCACAGCTTCCGTGAGCTGCCCGCCTTCCTCATATCCAACATATCCTGGAGGTGCACCGACTAGGCGGGAGACACTATGCTTTTCCATATACTCCGACATATCTATACGGATCATGCCATCTTCGCGGTCAAAAAGAGATACCGCAAGCGACTTAGCCAGCTCAGTCTTCCCTACACCCGTCGGGCCAAGGAACAGGAATGAGCCAATCGGGCGATTCGGATCTTTGATTCCCGCTCTTGCCCGAAGCACTGCATCGGCCACCAAGCTGACAGCTTCGTCTTGGCCCACTACCCGTTCATGCAGCGTATCCTCCAGACGCAGGAGCTTATCCCGCTCGCCTTCTACCAGTCGGCTAACCGGAACGCCGGTCCAGCGGGAGACAATATCTGCGATTTCCTCTTCAGTAACAGCCTCACGTAGCAATCTTGTATCCTGATCCTGCTGTGCCGCTTCTTCCGCTGCTTTCAGCTGACGCTCCAAATCAGGAATAATGCCGTAGCTCAGTTCGGCTGACTTATTAAGATCATATTCCTCCTGTGCATCAACCAGATCCTTACGTGCTTGCTCCAGCCGTTTTTTGAGGTCGCGAATCCCTTGGATGGCCGACTTCTCTTTCTCCCAGCGCGCCGTCATTCCTAGCTGCTTCTCCTTCAGGTCAGCGAGCTCGCGCTGTAATATTTCGAGACGGCGTTTGCTGGCGTCATCGGTTTCTTTTTTAAGCGCTGCTTCTTCAATCTCCATCTGCATCAGGCGGCGGGTCACTTCATCCATCTCACCCGGCATGGAGTCTATCTCTGTGCGGATCATGGCGCAAGCCTCGTCCACTAGGTCAATCGCCTTATCCGGTAAAAATCGATCCGTAATATAACGATTGGACAATACCCCTGCGGCTACCAGTGCGCTGTCATGGATTTTGACCCCGTGGTGAACTTCAAACCGCTCCTTCAGACCACGCAAAATGGAGATCGTATCCTCTACATCGGGTTCGCTCACGAGCACCTGTTGGAAACGGCGCTCCAGCGCAGGGTCCTTCTCTATATATTTGCGATATTCATCGAGCGTTGTGGCACCAATACAGTGCAGCTCACCCCGGGCCAACATCGGCTTCAGCATATTGCCCGCATCCATCGAGCCTTCGGTTTTACCTGCTCCCACAATCGTATGCAGCTCATCAATAAAAAGAATAATGCGGCCGTTACTTTCGCGAACCTCCCTCAATACCGCCTGCAGGCGTTCTTCGAATTCACCACGGAACTTCGCGCCTGCCACAAGTGAACTCATATCCAGTGAAAAAATCGTCTTATCCTTCAGCCCCTCTGGTACGTCTTTGCGCACGATCCGGTGGGCCAAGCCTTCCACAATGGCTGTTTTCCCTACACCTGGTTCACCGATCAGCACAGGATTATTTTTCGTTTTACGGGACAAAATCCGGATTACCCGGCGGATCTCGCCATCACGACCAATGACTGGATCAATCTTGCCCGCGCGAACCTCTGCTACAAGATCACGGCCGTATTTCTCCAGCACCTCATAAGTAGCTTCTGGCTCCCGGCTGGTTACCCGCTGATGTCCACGGATCTCAGCAAGCACCGACATCAGCTTCTCACGGGTCAGCCCACGGCGGACAAAAAGATCCCTTAGCTCACGATTCTCCCCGCTCGAATCCGACACCATGGCCAGCACCGCATGCTCCACAGAAACAAACTCATCCTGCATCTTCGCCGCTTCCTTCTCCGCCTGCTCCAGCAGATGAATCAGCGATTGCGAGGCGTAACGCCTTACCGTGCTTACTCCTGACCCGCTGATGCTCGGCTTGCGTTGAAGCAGTTCATCTGTGCTGCGCATCAGCTCAGCCACAGGGATATTCATCTTTTGCAGCAATCTTGGCAGCAATCCTTCTTGCTGCTGAAGCAACGCTTTTAACAGATGGAGATTATCAATCTCCTGATGACCGCTGTCTGATGCCAGCGACTGCGCCGCAGCTACTGCTTCCTGCAGCTTTTGAGTTAATTTATTGAAATCCATAGCTCTCTCACCTTTCTATTTAGGAGTGATTATATTAAATCGGCCTTTTGGGCCGGGGATAGGCTAATTTAGTGGGATTTATCCCGCTTATTTCGAGTAACTGGCTGGTTTGCACTCATTCTGCGGGATTTATACTGTTCTTTTCGAGTAACTAGTTGGTTTGCACTCATTCTACGGGATTTATACCGTTCTTTTCGAGTAACTAGTTGGTTTGCGCTCATTCTGCGGGATTTTTACCGTTCTTTTCGAGTAACTAGTTGGTTTGCACTCATTCTACGGGATTTTTACCGTTCTTTTCGAGTAACTAACTGGTTTGCGCTCATTCTACGGGATTTTTGCCGCTCTTTTCGAGTAACTAGCTGGTTTGCACTCATTCTGCGGGATTTATACCGTTCTTTTCGACCATCGATCCCAGTTTGGCACTTTCGAAGGCACTTTCGAAAGCACTTTTGGCACTTTTTTCCCACCATAGTGCCGACTTTCACCGTTTGAGCGAAACGTTCATTTATAGTTAGTGGCTAAATAAGTTACTGTTCTGCAATTAGCATTCAAATCACCTTATTCACCAACCAGAGTTGATCACAAACGAGTGTAATTACCTCACCTCTACCTCTTCTACCTATCTATTAATTACCCACTTTCGCCTTCTGCCGCTGGGTGCCAGTGCTTTGACGTTTAGCTCTGGCTTCGAAAGGGCTGGAGTCTGCCAGCTTTCGGTAGAGATTTTTCTCCGCTTCGCTGATAGGTTCAGGGATAACAATCTCAATTCCAAATAAAATATCGCCATTCGCACCATTCTCACGTTTTAAGCCCTTGCCGGGGATACGTAGCGTTTTGCCGCTCTGAATTCCTGCTGGAATCTTCAATTTCACGGCGCCGCCCCCCGGTAATGGAACCTTTACTTCTCCACCCAATACCGCTTGCCAAGGAGCGATTTCAACCATGCCATATAAGTCGCCATCGCGAATCTCATAAATATCATGAGGAAGAATATGAAGTGCCAGCAACACGTCGCCACCCGGAGTGTTTCCCGCGATTTTAATAATTGTACCCTCATAGGATCTAGGCGGAATGTTCACATCCACCGTTTTGTCACTGACCTGTACTCTTACAGTGGCGCCTTTATAAGCCTGCTCCAAGGTAATATCCAGCTGCGCCTGCATGGTACTGCGGGCCTCGCCCCACGGATTGCCATTCGCACGCCCCGTTCCACTTCCCGAGAAAAAATCAAAGCCAGCCCGATCCGCCGAGCCCCGATTCCCAAAAAACATCCCGAATAAATCTTCCTCCGAAATACCAGAACCTCCTGTTGAATAAGTTCCACCTTTCCAGCTTCCACTTCCACCAAAGTTTGAATCCCAAGAGGAGGCTCCACTCGCCGCCCCTCCACTAGCTCTGCCACGTTGAGCTCCATAAAGCAGCTCTTCATCATAGAGTTTCCGTTTATCCTCATTACCAAGCACTTCATAGGCTTCAGCTGCTTCTTTGAATTTCGCCTCTGCCTCAGGGGCTTTGTTAACATCGGGATGCCACTTCTTGGCAAGCTTCTGATAAGCCTTTTTAATTTCCTGTTTAGTAGCTTTTTTGCTCACACCCAAAGCATCATAATAGCTTTTACTAGCCACTCGCGCTTCCTCCTTTCCATCCCTATTCTCATATTGACCACCATTGCACTCCGAGAAAAGACGCACCATAGCCGGAATCCTCCACTACAATGCGCCTTCTATTCATAACACTATATTAAAAGCCCGCTGCCATCTCTAAAAGACTGAGCGGAAGTTCATTCCGCTTAATTTATGCTTATTCAGACTGCGAACCCGTAGAATTAGAATCTCCGTCTTGAATCTCGATGCGTTTACCTTGCATTTTTTGCCGTTTGGGAACTTCCAGCTTCAGCACTCCATCTTTCAAAGACGCGCGAATTTCTTCCTCGGCAATATCTTGAACATAGAATCTGCGCACATATTCACCATATCGGCGTTCTCTGCGTACAATCTGATGTTCCTTGTTCTCCTCAGCATTTTCTTCCTTACGTACCGCTTTAATCGTCAAATAAGGACTGGCATAATCAATGTCGATTTCTTCTTTTTTCAAACCAGGAAGTTCAGCTTCAATCAGGTAAGCCTGCTCACTCTCACGAATATCTGTTCTGAAGGACATCGTGGAGCTCTTAATCGGTGCAAAAAAATCATCATTAAAAACATCATTCAAGGACTTAGCCAGCACACCAAAAGCATCATCTCTACGTTTACCAAAAGGAACCATATCAAACATTATCCATTCTCCTCTCATTGACTTTGACTTTATTTGACCTATGACCTTATTATAGTCCCCTACCCGAGAAATAACAAAACCGATTTAAGCCGATTATCGCTCGAATTCAGGCGAATTAGCTGATTTTCCACAACAAAATTAGTTCTTTTTATTTATTTGACCAATTTTGACCTTTGTTTGATCTTTCGTAAATGACACCTATTTAATCATGATCCAACTTGCAGTACGATTATTATATGTTCAGACCTTCCGTTCAATACAAGCCATTAGCTTCTAATCATCTTCACGCCAGCTTTTACACAGAGTTTTCTTACGATCTATCAAAATTTAACGATTTAAAGATGAAGCCAGCAGAAGTGATATAATGAAAGACAACTAAAGACCATTTTCGTTACAGGAGACCAATTGTATGCAACCAACCTATCCTATGGATGATACGCAGTGGAGTAAGCTCATCCAAAATGTCGCCTATTATTTCGATGATCTTACCCTCAAGCGGGGGTTCCAATATTATAAACAAAATCGAGTGCAGCCGTTTACTATGACGGAGCCTCGTAAGATTAACGCTATAGTTGAAGGTAGAGAGGATTACCGCGTCACCATTGATCTCGACGGCTTCACCAATTGTCATTGTAATTGTCCAGTATCAGGTCATTGCAAGCATATGGCTGCTGTGCTGCTGAATTATGCCGAACAGCAGAATAGATCTGTACAAGTTCTAGCTAACGCTAAAGCTGCTTCCTTTTTGCCCAAAATATCAAGTACAGCAACAAGTACTTCTATTGGAGCCGATGCAACTCGTCAGCAGCAAATGAAAGAGATGGCTAACCACATCGCTAGCGGGAAAATAACGGAGTGGCGGGAGTATTTTGAATTCTGTGTCTCCCCTCTAGCCCATACCACCCGAAATCCTGAATATGTGAGTCGGGCCTTGTCTGCAATTAATAAATTCAAACCAAAGATGCTTCCGGAAACGGAGAAGCTGTTCACTCTGCATGCTCATCTTTATCTGTTGGAAAAGCTCGCTAAGCCTTCCACGCAATCCGTCGGTCAGGCCGCTTACGCCCCTTCTCTTGGTTATTACACACAGGTAGCAGTCTCAGAGCTACAGGAAGTAATCACAGGTCTTTTAAAAAAGACACTTCCGCTGTCCCCCGAGCAAGAGCAGGATCTATGGCCATACGTCATCGATACTCTATCTTATCTGCGGCGCGAGATGTTGACGGAGTCACGGGATCGCTCACGGGATCAACCCTCTTTTTCTCTTAGCTATGATCTGCTGTGGAGAAATTGGATTTATCCGAATACAGGTGGAACTAAGCTTTACCTGAATGAAATCGAACAGCTGCAGCAAGCAGAAGGTGAATTAGGCGCTTCCCTGTCACAACATGCGTGGCTGTTAGCTCAGAGCCGCATGTATTACTATCTGATGGATGACCAGAAAGCTTGGGACTTACTGAATAAGGCTGCCGAACGCCCGGGTCTCCATCCCGATGAGCTCATGAGCTTCACCTCTCCGCTGCTGGATGCAGGGGATTGGTCCCGGTTGGTGGGTTGGCTTGTTCAGATCGGTCCACTGCTGAGCAGCAGACTCTATAATCTCAATAGCTATTCAACCAGTTGGGAAGAAGCTGTTCGCCACCTGCCTGAAGCTGAGCTGCAAATGTGGGACACACTAGCCACCATGTTACCTATCTCTGGCGAAGTCTATGAAGAGAAGTTAATCACCTATGAGAAATGGCAGACCTGGATGGATTATCAGCTGTCCATCGGTAAACAGCCCTCCGAATTTCGTGTCAAAGACCTCCAACCGGTGGAAAAGAATGCACCTGAGGTTCTGCTGCCCTTTTACCATCAGGCCGCCGAAAGATTCGTGCTGGATAAGAACAGACATAGCTACAAAGCGGCTGTGAAATTGTTGAAACGATTATCCAAGCTGTATAAAAAGCTGAAACAAGAAGAACGCTGGGAAGAGTTCCTCACTGCCTTCGCCATTAGGCATAGCAGGCTCCGTGCGCTGCAAGAGGAGCTTCGGAAAGGAAAGCTAATACCATGAACATGCATTTACGCACGCTAACCATCCGGCTTGCATTAAGCCAGTATGGCGATGCTTTAATATTTGGAATGAATGAGCGCGAAGATCTCGTGCCGGGCTTGCAGCTTAAGCAGCGGCTTTTCGCCTGGCATGAGGCGTCTTTTTATGGTACAGAGTTAACCGTGCAGCCCGCTGGCGAAGGCGTGGAGCTAGTGATTCTTCCTGCTGAGCAGGTCATCCCCTTCTTTGCCGAGCAGAAGCTTTTGGCGCATATCGAATGGAGCTGGGAGGGCGATGCCGCCCACCTCACAGAACTGGCGCCACTTCTGGCTATATGTCTGGAGCACAAACAGTATATTCCCGACATCTCCGCCTACCGCGCCGGGAGGCTGCAATGGACTTGGGACGAGGGGGCTCTTGCGCAGGTGGCAGTGGACAGTGACACTGCTAAGGGAGCCCTTGAGGCGCTAAATGGCGGCAGCGAATTTAGCCGTGGATTACGTGCGGCGTTCTCTGCCGCCGTATCGCAGCGCTATTACAGCACGGAGGCCGAGGCCGGCGACCTCCGCAGCGAATTCCCGCTTCTCTTCGATAGAAGCGGAGCACTTGCAGCGGGCATGGATACCGCCGCGTGGCTTATCGCCATTGGCTGGAAGGCGGACTCCGCGCCTTTCCGGCCCGCTCTACAGCTGCTGGAGCCCGATGAGGATGAATCCTATTGGCGGCTGCAGCTGATCCTTCAGGACAAGCGCGATGAATCCGCGCTTGTTCCCATCAGGCTCGCCGATAACGGCGAGCCGTACGGCTTGTGGCCGGCCGCGTGGTCGGCTCACGTGCATGAACGGGCCGCGGGATGGCTGGAGCGCCTCCGCGGCAGTCTGCCGCCCGAGCGCTTCGCGGCGGGCGGCGATGTGCTGGCCGAACCGCTGAGCGATGCCATCGCCTGGCGGTTCTTGACGGCCGAGAGCCAGCGGCTGCTGGAAGCAGGCTGGCAAGTGCTGCTGCCGGCGTGGTGGGAAGCCGCCAGCCGGAAAAAGCCGCGCCTGCGCGCAAAGATCAGCTCCGGCGAAGACAAACGCAGCGGTGGCGAGTCGCTGTTTGGTCTCGATTCGATCATCGATTTCGATTGGCGAATCTCCATCGGCGATGCGGATCTCACTGAAGCCGAATTTGCCGAGCTGGTCGCAAGAGGGGAACGGCTCGTCCGCTTCAAGGGCAAATGGGTCTCACTCGATCCGGCTCTGCTGGCGCAAATCCAAAGAGCCATGGCGGGAATGGACAAGTCGCAAGGCTTGTCCTTCCAAGACGTGCTTCAGCTCCACTTGCTAGGAGCTGGTGAAGAGGCAGACGCTGATGCTACGGAAGAGCAGCTGCAAGAGGATGCCGCGCGTCTGCGTCTGGAGGTAGAGCTGAACGAGCATTTGATCAGCCTTATCGGTCAGCTGGGCCAGCGCTCAGAATGGCCTAAGCCGCCCGTACCCGCAGGCCTTAAAGCGGAGCTGCGCACCTATCAGCATGAAGGATTCGCCTGGCTGACCTTTCTGCGCCGCTTTGGGCTGGGGGCCTGTCTAGCCGATGATATGGGACTAGGCAAAACAGTACAGCTCATCGCCTATCTGCTACACATCCAAGAAAACACGGATGCAAGCTCAGCCCGGCGGCAGACCGACCCACCAGGCTGGCCTTCATTGATCATCTGCCCGACCTCCGTGTTAGGCAATTGGCAGAAAGAGCTGGAACGCTTCGCGCCTTCGTTGAATGTTATGCTTCATTACGGAAGCCGCCGTCTGGACGCAGGATTCTTCTATGGCGCAGCTTCGCAAGCCGATGTGGTACTGACCTCTTATGCGACTGCTGCGCTTGACCAAGAGCTGCTAAAGGAATTCACTTGGGCGACGATCTGCCTGGATGAAGCTCAAAATATCAAAAATGCCCAAACCAAACAATCCGCAGCTGTACGTAGTTTTCCAGCTCTACACCGGGTCGCCTTAACAGGGACGCCGATAGAGAACAGATTATCCGAGCTGTGGTCCATTTATGATTTTATAACCCCAGGTTATCTGGGCAGCGCCAAGTCTTTTAATGACCGATTCACGAATGCTATTGAAAAGGAACGCGACGCGAAACGTACAGCGGACCTACAAAATCTAGTAAAACCATTCATGCTGCGCCGCAAGAAAAAAGACCCTAATATACAGCTCGATCTACCTGATAAAAATGAAATGAAAACCTATGTTCATCTGACAGCCGAACAAGCGGCGCTTTACGATCAAACCGTAAACGGACTGTTGGAACGGATGAAGAAGCTGGAAGGCATTGAGCGCAAAGGGGCAATTCTCGGGGCTCTGACCGGGCTTAAGCAGCTATGCGATCACCCGATGCTTGTGACAAAAGAAGCTATCCCTGAGCTTGATACGGACAATAAACTGGATACCAGCTTTCTTATTAACCGTTCCTCCAAACTGGAAAGACTGCTGGACATGGTTAAGGAGCTGCGCGCGGAAGACGAGCGCTGCCTGATTTTTACTCAATATGTGGGTATGGGAAAAATGCTTCAGGCTGTTCTCCAGCAGGAGCTGGGCGAACCCGTCCTTTATTTGAACGGAAGTACCTCCAAACAGGCGCGCGACCGCATGATCGAGCGGTTTCAGACACCAGCCCCTTCGGCGGAAGATGGGTCTACACGCCCAGACACATCGCCGTCTGATCAGCCGAATGTATTCATCCTTTCACTCAAGGCTGGGGGAGTTGGCCTGAACTTAACTGCAGCCAATCACGTATTCCACTTCGACCGCTGGTGGAATCCAGCGGTGGAGAATCAAGCAACTGACCGCGCTTACCGCATGGGCCAGACTCGTGATGTGCAGGTGCATAAATTCATCGCCCTGGGCACACTCGAAGAACGGATTGATGAGATGCTGGAGAACAAACAGCAGCTCAGCGATAATGTGATCTCCAGCTCGGAAGGCTGGATTACCGAGCTGTCCACAGAGGCTCTGAAAGATCTCTTCACCTTGCGTCGTGACTTAAATGACTAGCAAAAAGGAACATTCGCGTAAATGCGAATGTTCCTTTTTCACAAGAATAATTACCATTGCTCGGACATTTTAAAGGTAACTGCGAGATCGTCCCCGCCCGAGAGGGAGTTTACCACCAATGTGACAGGTTCATCATGGAACTCGTATGAGAGTCGCTCATTAAGTAAATTGACCGCCAGATTCGCATACGCCCCAGAAATCCCTGATCCTGTACCTTGCATAATAACTTTTCCACCCGTGACCGTAGTGCAGGTATAGTTCACTAGCAGCGCCGTGTCCGTGACAGGAATATTTGTAGTCGGTGTAGGATAATTCTCGAAGGCCCCATCAAGGGTCCCGCCTGCAACGACCATATATCGCACAGGTCTTTTGGACATAACATCTAAAGCTGCCGGTCGAATCTCAGCCGCAAGACCTTGTGGAATAGCAAAGCCAGGACGTCTCATAAAGCTGATCGCTGCGAAGTCAGTCGATGTAACGGTCACGTTATCACGTATTTCCGAGGTTATTCGGCTCACTTGAAACACTTCAAGATCAACGGCCGTCCATACACCGTCCACATCAACAAGGAAAACCTGAATCTTCATCTGCTCCTGCGAATATACAAAATTAAATTGGAATAAATCCTCTACCATGACATAGGTCTTGCTTAAGGTCTCCTGATATTGCAGCTCAAATAACTCTTCAACAAAAATGGCCTGGGGACTGACACTATTGGATAAGCCCGTAATATAACAAAACGCGCCAGCCGATCCATTGTTGACAACTTTGATCACTACTTGATCTATTGGCCGAGTACCGTCGACTGGTAAATTAATAATGGTGTTTGTGGACAGAACAGGCAATGTCATCACACCTCCTATATATCAATTCATATATGATATGTAAACATTGTTTAGAATTATTGGGTGTAATTAAAATACAAGAGATGTTCCAGAGCATAAATAGAGATTTGCCACTAAATAACGAATGTGGTAAACTCGACTTAACTTTTTATGAACGGAGGGTTACGTGTGATAGACTTTATCCGAGTTAGAACTTTGCGCGGCTAATTGAATAGCGCTAAAGCTCTGCCCATGTGCAGAGGACTCAGGATTGGTCTACCCATTTTTAAAGGTAACCCGATAATTTAACAACAGCGTGTAGGGAGGATTCTCTTCACCTCCATTCCTTTAAGAATTGAACATCCATAGAAGCCGATTAGCCAACTGCTGCTCGCAAGGGATCAAAGTGACTCTTCCCTGCGACTGGACTGTTGTTTAATTCATTCTACCTATGGAAGGCCCTAACTCTGACGTCCTCTAACGAACCGTAAGCACAGGCAGATTGCCTGTGTTTTTTTGCGTTTATTATTTACTATTGGAGGATGAATAAATATATGGAACAAATACGAGAAAAAGCAATTATAGTCGGTGTCCAGCTTCAGAACGAAACGAATTTTGCCTATTCGATGGAAGAGCTGAGCAATCTGGCAGTTGCCTGTGACCTTGAAGTCGTAGGAGAGCTTAGTCAAAAGGCAAGTCGAATTAACCCCTCCCATTATATCGGGACAGGTAAAATCGAGGAATTATCGGCACTTTTAGAGGCACACGATGCTCCTATTGTTATTTTTAACGACGAACTGTCACCTTCACAGATCCGCAATTTGGAGTCCGCACTGGATCGTCAGGTCATTGACCGGACCATTCTGATCTTGAATATTTTTGCGGAAAGAGCGAAGACCAAGGAAGCCCAGCTGCAAGTTGAAGTAGCCAAGCTGCAATATATGCTGCCGCGCCTCACAGGTCTTCGTGAGTCGCTGGGCAGACAAGGTGGCGGAGCTGGACTTAAAAACAGAGGTGCTGGTGAAACCAAGCTAGAGCTGGACCGCAGAAGAATTGAAGAGCGGATTACTGCTTTACAGGTTGAACTGCAACAACAAGTAGCAAGACGCCAAATCCAGCGGAAACAACGGCATAAAAATGAAGTTCCCGTCGTCTGCCTGGTAGGCTATACGAACACCGGAAAATCCAGCTTAATGAATGTCATGGTAGAGACTTACCATCCGGGTTCCCATAAACAAGTATTCGCCAAGGATATGCTGTTCGCTACACTAGAGACATCGGTTCGCAGCATTGAGCTGCCTGATCACAAAACCTTTTTATTAACAGATACTGTCGGATTCGTCAGCCAGCTTCCCCATCATCTGGTCAAAGCGTTCCGCTCCACTCTTGAAGAGGTTACCGAAGCGGACTTATTGATTCATGTAGTCGATATTTCCGATCCGCAGCATCAACAGCATATGGCGGTTACAGATGAGACGCTCAAAGCACTCGGCGCTGACCAGCTTCCAACGATCTATGCCTATAATAAAGCTGATCTGACTGATTTGCCTTACCCGCAAATTGAAAGTGACAATGTCTACCTTTCCGCCAAGCAAAATAGTGGAATGGCTGAACTTACCGCTCTGATCCGCAGCCATGTTTTTACGGACTATGTCCAGTGTGAGATTCTGGTTCCATTTGATCGGGGTAATGTAGTCTCTTATTTCAATGAACACGCCCATGTTCAATCTACTAGCTATGAAGAAACAGGCACACGCCTTGAGCTGGAATGCAGAAAATCTGATTTTGAGAAATTCCGCAACGATTTTATTGAGCTATAACAAATTAGGAACGACGTGGTAATCCTTAATTAAAAAAGAGGGATAGAGTTTTCAGAGTTATCTGAAGCTCTATCCCTTTCTTTTGTGAATAAAAAAATGAACAATACAAAAGAGCCCTCTCTTTGCATTGCTCAGTAAGTATAAAATAGGCAGACGCTAGATCTTATAAATATAGTTTCTAGACCCTATTCTTGAACATACAGTGTATCGGAAGCTTCTATTGTTGGCTGCCGGTAAAACCGTTCCTGCAGATAACCGCTGTAAGTAATTAAAGTCTGGATGCACCGATTCATCCGTTAAATAGGCCGAGATATCACTCCCATATACTCTTTCCTGATTCAGAGAGTCTATGATAATCTCTCCAGTAGTAATCCCTATGCCATGGCCGTAGAACAGATCATTTTCGAGTTTAATTGCATTCTCGCCCTGCCATTCTGGCTTGCTCGGAGCATGATCGGGATTCTTGAAATATACAACGTCTCCCCGCTGCGTTAGTTCCTTGTTGTAGTTCGTGATTAAGCGTAAATTCTCGTCATAATTCCAGTCCCATAAGAACAAGTCCTTGAAATACTTATTAAACGCTTCTTCACCTATAGCTTCAATCGTCGCCCGATACATAACAATGACCATGGCTGTCGCGCATTCAAAGGCATATAAATGACCATTCCGAAAAATATCTTTAATCCCCACTGTGGGTTCCACGCCAGCGTTCAGCTGAAGCCCACCAATCTCTGTACGTGTCCAAAACTGCGGATTGCAGCGGGAATCATCAAATGTTGCAAAATCCACTCCACTTTCATTTAAAGCTTCAGCCGATTCCACGATGCTTTCTCTCATTTTGCGCTCAAAGTCAAGGGCATCGGGTGAACGAACTTCCTTCACCATGCTTAGTCCCTCCAATGTTATAGGTTCTAAATATAGGTTATTGTACGTGTTCGTCACCGGGTTGGTGCTTAATTCTCATGATTCCCTGGCATCCACGAACCACTGGTTAAGCTGCCGTGTCTCTTCCGTCAAAATATCCAGGAAAATAGAAGTGCGATAACCCGTATCCTTCAAGCTTTTGCCCGTAATCTCTGCAATTCGGTTTAATCTATAAAGCAATGTATTAGTGTGTATATGTAAAAAAGCCGCGGATTCCTTTAAATTGCCGCTTAATGATAAATAGACAGCGATCGTTTTGAGAAAATCACTTTTATGCTCGCGATCATGTTCTTTTAGCGGATATAGCAACGGGCTTTTACGAATTCGACTGCGCTTTTGCTCCATAATAGCCGGTATATAAGCCCAAAATCCAATCTCCTCGTACAATAGCAGCTCCCGCCCATGAAAAGGCAGCAACTTTTTGATCTCCACAATGGATACCGCTTCCCAATAGGCAATAGCCGCGGACATATATTCAGTGTAATCGAGACTACAGCCAGCAGCCAGTGTGCAGCCTTCACTCTTATACATATCCTCCATTGTTTTATGCAGGAATGAAGATAATCCACCCGCCCCTTCGATCACAAAGCTGAAGGAAAACAAAATAATCAGCCGATTATGCTCAGCCGTCAGAAATAGTAATTGCAGACCGGAATAAGATGCCATAACCTGCCGAAACCGGAGTATTAAATGATCATCGATTACCTTGTCACTTTCAAACACGCTAATATAATATTTTTCCGGCAAAAGAATGGACCAAAATTCCGCATCCTTTTTAATATTTGCTTCGTTGTCGTAGTGGGAGGTAATCAGCTTCCAGAAAAAGTCCTCATGCGTTTTGTCCTGCTTCGTTTTCCAGCCTCGCTGCTTAAGTAAATAACGGCCTACGATACCTGCCGCCTTCTCAACGATATTTTCGGCATGCCCTTCTACCAGGTTGCCTGTATCTACTACCCATATGTACCCGAGAATTTCCTTTTGATGTTTAATACAAATGGCCAGCCGGGGACCAAGTCCCACCTCCAGCACTGCAGGAATTCGAATGGGATGTGCCGCGCTCTCCAGCTGCTGCATAATCCCTTTTTTGCGCAAGCCAATAATCACAGCGTTAGGTACACGCTTCCCGATAATCGTTGAAATCCGCGCGGAGTCACTCTCAAATTCATGCGAGCTGTAGCCAATCACATGATGATTGCTGTCCTCGATGGTAACTTGAGACTGTAGCGATTCACTTATCGTATCCGCCAATGATTCCATACTGTCGAAGAAACGATCAAATAATGGATCCTTATCTGTCACTAGCTTCACTCCCACCTGAAGAATAACCAAATCCTGTACTCTAGAGTGATTTCATTATAGTATGCATCCCCCTAGCTGACTATAAGATAAATAGCTGGTGTAGGTGAGGGGCGAGATCGGCTTGTTGAGGAAGGTGTTTGGGACGGGGATGATTGGTGGGGGGTGTGGGGAGTTTTGTCGGGGTATTTGGGAAGGTTTAATAGTTGTTGGTGTTTACCAAATGTTATAAGTGGTTTTTAGGGAATAACCCCCGGAAATCTCCATCAAAGCTTTCACCCGATCCATCCAACTTCACTACTTAATCTATCCACCATAGCACCGTACGAGCAAACAACTACTGTATCTAATTACACTGAAACGCAATCTATTTACTTTAACGCCGTACTGACCAACTTCCACCCGGTCTCCACCGCAAGAAACGCCAAACAGCAAGCTCCCCGCAGAGAGCTTGCTGTTTGGCTCATTCCATTATGGAACGTGTCTATTTTAGATCAATGTGAATGTCTGCTCCATGGCTTGCTCAACCGTATAAGGTGTCTCACCCAACGCTTCGGCAACAGCTTGGCAGGTGATTCTGCCATTGGCTACATTCACGCCGCTTCTTAGGCCGTCATTATCCTGAATCGCCTTGATCACACCTTTATTGGCAATTTGCAGGGCATATGGAACTGTAACATTTGTTAAGGCAATAGTTGAGGTCTTAGGAACAGCGCCTGGCATATTAGCCACGGAATAATGCAGCACGCCGTGTTTCACAAACACGGGATTATCATGTGTCGTCACTCTGTCGATGGTTTCTACAATACCACCTTGGTCAATGGCCACGTCAACGATCACTGATCCCGGCTTCATGGTCTTGACCATTTCTTCTGTAACCAGCTTCGGTGCTTTAGCACCCGGAATTAACACGGCACCTACCAGCAGATCCGCTTCAGCCACTGCTCTGGCAATATTATAAGGGTTAGAGATCAACGTATTGATCTGTGCTCCAAAAATATCATCTAATTGACGTAGTCTCTCCGCACTGAGGTCAACTATCGTAACATCTGCGCCTAAACCAATAGCCATCTTAGCTGCATTAGTACCTACTACACCGCCGCCAATGATACTCACTTTACCTCGGCTAACGCCAGGAACTCCGGAAAGAAGAATACCTTGTCCGCCGTAGTTCTTTTGCAGGAACTGCGCGCCCAATTGGACGGACATCCGGCCAGCTACTTCGCTCATCGGTGTTAACAGCGGCAAGGTGCGTCCATGAACAACCGTCTCATATCCGATCGCAAAGACGCCTTTGTCTTTTAGCGCAGCAGCCAAGGCAGGCTCTGGAGCAAGATGAAGATACGTAAATAGAATAAGGCCTGGACGGAAATAGGGGTACTCAGTTGCTAATGGTTCTTTTACCTTCATCACCATTTCAGCAGAGCTCCAGACCTTTGCTGCATCCTCAATCAATTGTGCTCCGGCAGAGACATACTCTTCGTTAGGAAATCCGCTGCCCACACCGGCTCCAGCTTCTACGAGCACTTGATGACCTTCAGTAATTAAACTAACTACACCCGCAGGGGTTATGGCAACACGATTTTCATTGTTTTTAATTTCTTTAGGTACTCCGATAATCATCATTCATCTCTCCCATCTAATGTAGATCCCTTATGTAAAGAATGATAACATATGATTAGCATTCCCATTTTGTTAAAAAATTAAAATATTATCTACCATGATTGTGTTTTTACACAAAGGATCAGACTTAACTGCCCATTAACCTTTAACCATTTTGGTACTCAACACAACCATCTTTATTATCTCATAAAAAAAGACACCCTATAGAGTGCCTTTTTGACGTTTTTGTATGAAATTAAAGCGACTACCTTATCGCACGATGTTATATTAAGTGACATTACCTATCTTGATAATAACAACATCACTGTTTCTAACACTACATTTACCCCTTTTTCGCAGTCTTCATAAGAGGTTAGTTCCTCTTCACAATGGCTTTTACCCTTCACGCTAGGCACGAACACCATTGCGGATGGCAGAAAGCTGGCTACGAATTGTGCGTCATGCCCTGCACCACTTGCGATCTTTCGACTGGAATAACCCAAGGTTTGAGCCGCTTGCTCCACCAAACCACACACATTCTGATCAAACCACACCGTATCTCGGCCCCAAAGCTTAGTCTTGCTTACTTCACAATCCAGCAGTTGCTCTGGCAAACCGTTGATAATGGCTTCCACTTCACGCACAATCTCCATCTCTTTATGTCTGGCTTCAATGGTGAAAATCACTTTATTGGGAATGACGGTATGGATATTAGGAAGCACATTCATTCTGCCCATGGTATACACAAGCTCGGAATCGAGCGCCCCCAGCTTGCTCCGCAGCTCAATAATCAGATCTGTGGCAGCAAACAAAGCATCTTTGCGCATCGCCATAGGGGTTGTGCCCGCATGATCGGATTCTCCCGTCACCTCAATCTCGTAACAGGCCATACCAACTACACAGTCAACCAGCCCAATCGTCAGCTCCTCTTTTTCAAGAACAGGCCCTTGCTCGATATGAAGCTCCAAATAAGCGGTGGCTTCGGTGATACGATTGCTCATTTCTCCCTTATATCCACTCTTCTCCAGCGCTTCACCAAAGGTGATGCCTGCCGGATCTTTTTTGTTCAACATAACACTTTTATCAAACTTTCCGGACAGCACACCAGAGGCCATCATCGATGGCTCAAAACGCGCCCCCTCTTCATTCGTAAAATTCATAATCGTCACCGGAAACTTCGGCTTAATCCCGTAATCTACAAGCGTCCGCACCACCTCTAGACCCGCGATAACCCCTAGGACGCCATCGAATCTGCCCCCTTTTTTCACAGTATCCATATGCGAGCCAATCACAATCGGAGGCCCGGAAGTTTCGCCTGCCAGTGTGGCATACATCGTCCCCATATCATCCATCTTCACAGACATTCCGAGCTCTTCACAACAGGCACGAAAATAATCCCGAACTTTAAGATCCTCTTCCGTCAGCGATAATCGGGTCACGCCATTTTTATCTGTACGCCCATGATCGGCAAATGCCTCGATTGTATTCTTCAGTCTCTCACCGTTCACGAATATTTTTTGCAGCTGCATCCCAGATCCCTCCGCTTCGAGCATTTTATTGGCTTTCTATCTATGTTAAACCAAACCATAATATTTTCATTTTACATATTGTAATAACTATTATTCACATGATGCTACAACGAGTAGAGCCAGCAATAAGTAAACTAAAGTAGTATATACAATCTTTTCATACGAGGGGTAAGCTTAAGATAGCTTATCATCCAGTTTTCCACAGGAAAGGAGCGAGCCCATGAATCTAAGCCTTGTGATCCCGGTATACAATATAGAGCAGTATATAACCCCTATGTTTAATTCACTGCTTGACCAAAGCGATCCGCATTTCGAAGTCATCATCGTAGATGATGGTTCTACGGATAACACTTACAACGTTATAGAAAAGATTCTTTCGCGTAATCCCGCCCTTTTCTGTAAAGTCATTCGAACGGAGAATCATGGAGTAAGCGCGGCTAGAAATAGGGGATTAGCTGAAGCCACAGGTAATTATGTTCTTTTTGTCGATGGAGATGATTATGTCTCCGCAGACTTGGTCTCAACCCTTCATTCTTATACTCAAGATGAACAACCCGAGATTATTTGCTGGGGTTATAATCATGTCTCAGAAGGCAGAGAAACTCTATTAAGCTGTACCTCTGATTTCAGCGACGTGACGGGAAGCGAAGCACTGGCGCGGATTTTCGTGAACAAAAGCTTGCGAATATGGACAGGGAGTATCGCTTATAAGCGAGAATTCTTACTTCTCCACGGGTTAGGTTATACAGAACGCTGTGTGAATGGAGAGGATCAAGAGTTCATCTACAAAGCCTTGTCCAGAGCGGCCAGAGTCATCTCAATCCCGGATATACTATCATTTTATTTACAGAGAAACTCCTCCATCTCCAACAGCTATAACGTGAATAAATTCGATGTAGTGGATGCTTTCAAAAGGGTGGATGAATATTTCAAAACCTATCCCTTTGCTGAACTAGATACGATCTCACCTTTGTTAATGAACCGGGAGCTGATCGAGAACTACTTTTTCAACCTCAAAACCTGTCTAAATGGTACGGAAGGGGTAAGCATTCAGGAATTACTTCGTGACATCAACCATACCTATCCCAAGCTCAATCAAGAAATGGATGAACTCATAAGACGTTATAGAGGAGATAATCGCAGATTAACCCTTTATATCAGAACATTTTTAATCTCCCCGCTTCTATATCACAGATTCATCTCTGTGGAGAGAGGCTTATCCAGGTTCAAGCGAAACCTACTTAAAGGGAACGGAACCCGAAAGGAATCTAGAATATGAAAAAGATGCTGATATACGCCTATACCGAATTTAATCTGGGCGATGATCTATTCATTAAGGTGCTGTGCGAAAGATATACGGATACCAAATTCAGAATTTGCGCACCACGCCTCTATAAACAATGTTTCAAAGAGCTCCCTAACCTCAAAGTGTATCCTTCCGATTCCCTTCTTCTAAGAGGCATTGGCTATATTTGCAGGAAGCTAAAGATACATAATGTGGCTCACAAATATCTGGCAGATCACTCAGATGGCGTCGTTCATATCGGCGGCTCAATTTTCATGGAAGCAGACCACTGGGCAGAGCATTTCAAGAATGCAGAAGTCATTCGTAATCAAAATAAGCCTTACTATCTGTTAGGATCTAATTTTGGCCCTTTTACAAATCAAGAATACTATGATGAGCACAAGCGGATTTTCAAGGATTATACAGATATATGTTTCAGAGAACAGTACTCTTATGATTTATTTAAGGATCTGGATAATGTCCGCTTAGCCCCAGATATTATTTTTCAGCTAGACCCGCCAGATATTCCAAACGAACCGGAGGATTACATCGTCTTATCCGTTATTAAACCTTCTGCGAAAGGTCTGAACGGTTTTGACAACCTCTATTATGAAAAAATGAAAGAACTCGCAATTTATTTCATTGAAAAAGGTTACGCGGTTCATTTCATGTCATTTTGCGAACACGAAGGCGATCAACTGGCAATTGAAGAGATTCAGCGCCTTATCGGTCCCTCCTACAACGATGCTATTCAAGTGCATTTATATAAAACGAACATGGAAGAAGTGTTGTCCGTGTTAGCTAATGCCAGTTCTATTGTGGCTTCAAGATTCCATGCAATGATTCTGGGCTGGGTATTTAATAAACCGGTGTTCCCCGTAGCCTACAGCAAAAAAATGATCAATGTAATGGAAGATGTTGGGTTCACAGGTCTGTATGCCGATTTCAACACGCTGGAACAGGTCCAGCCTGCACAGATTTTTGAAAGTATGATCAACCACTCTATGGATGTCACACTGCAAGCAAAACAAGCCGAAAGACATTTCGAGCATCTAGATACGTATTTACCGCTTTACGAAAGGGGGATTCGTTATGAAAGCCAAGCGGAGCATTCTTAACTTATCCTTTGGACTGGGAAGTCAACTCATCACGATTATCCTCGGTTTTTTTATACCCAGACTGATAATGGTCAACTATGGCTCTGAGGCCAATGGGTTGATCGCTTCGATTGTGCAGATTATTAGTTATTTGGCGCTGCTGGAAGCAGGTGTTGGGGCTGCCTCGATCCAAGCACTTTACAAGCCGGTAGCTTCGGATAATAAAAACAATATCAACTCTATTCTGGCTGCCACCTCCAGCTATTATAAAAAAACAGGTATTTACTATTTCTTCGCCGTACTGCTACTCGCCATCGTGTACCCGCTAGTGATCTCATCTGAGATCGATAAATTATCGATTATGGTCATTATTTTGCTTACGGGGATGGGCGGAGCAATCAATTATTATTTTCAGGGGAAATTCAAGGTCCTGCTCGCTGCGGAGGGAAAAAGCTATGTAGAGACTTCTATTGTCACTGTGGCTAATATTATGAACAGCCTGATCCGGATTCTGTTATTACTGCAAGGTGTGGACATTATTGCGGTTCAAGCTTCCTATTTTATCTTAACTTTACTTCAAATCATCGCTTTCTATATTTATATGAATAAGAATTACAAGTGGATCAACCTGAATCTCAAACCAGACTATGAAGCCATTGGTCAAAAGAATTCCGTATTAGTCCATGAAATCTCCTATTTGGTGTTTAGAAATACGGACGTACTTATATTAACCATCTTTACGAATCTAAAAATCGTCAGTATCTATGTTATGTACAATATGATTTTTACGATCGTGGATAATATCGTCCAGACCATAAACGGAAGTGTGAAGGCTGCCCTCGGGCAAAGCTACCATGAGAGTAAAGAAGCATTTATTAAATTTTATGATGCTTACGAAGTGTATTTTATGGGGCTTATCTTCTCGATTCTAACGGTGGCTTACATTTTGATATTACCCTTTATGAAATTGTATACCGCTGGGGTAAACGACGTGAATTACATTGATATGTGGCTGCCGGTCTTGTTCGTAGTCATCAAATTATTAACCAATGCCAGAACGTCTTCCAATAATGTGATTACCATCGCTGGACATTTCAAAAAAACACAAAACCGTTCCATTCTGGAATCCGCCATTAATCTGGTGGCTTCTGTTGTCTTCGTAATCTTCATGGGAATTTACGGTGTACTGATGGGAACGATAGTTGCCCTCCTATACCGCTCCATAGATATTGTGATTTATGCCAGCAAACATTTGCTGGACCGCAGTCCTTGGGTCACTTTTAGAAGATGGCTTACGAATGCAGTAGTTTTTGTAGGTATTATTCTAATCACCACCGCCATCGACATCCCAATCCATTCCTATCTGGGGCTTATGATCTGGGGTGTGCTTCTAGGGCTAGTGATCTTGCCTGTATATTTTGTAATCGGCTCTTTAATGGAACGGGAAGTCTTCCTCTATACATGGGAACATCTCAAAAAGTATCGATACAAACTCAAAAATAAAATTAACGCTCAGCCTGAGGTAAGTGGTTTATCCAAATAACACAACAGGAGGACTGGAAATGGATCATAGCGAGGTTTTGCAGCAAGCCTGTTACGTCTTTCTAAACGACCTAAATGACGAAATAAACCATTCACCTACCATCCAAATAGAGGATACAGAACTATTGCAAAGATGCCGCCAGATCATAGATCAAGAACAAAATGTACAAATCAAACCTTATCTGGAAACCTTATCTGAGGTTATTCATGCCTTTCTGACGGGGAGGGCTTCAGAGGATACTTTGAAATTCTATCTGTCTGAACAATTCAACATTGTTGCCAGTGATATCGCAGGTTTAATTCAGGGGTTGGTTAAAATGGAAAGCCGCATTTCGGATACGGAAATTTCCTACCCAACAGTCCAATCCTTATCCGATTCTCCCAAGATCAGTGTCATTATCACCACCTATAATAGAAAAGAATTCCTATATCAAGCGATCCAAAGTATCTTAATGCAGGACTATCCCAATAAAGAGATTACAGTGATTGATGATTGTTCTACAGATGGCACGAAAGAGTTAATGCAGCAACACTTTGGGGCGGAGCCACGGGTCATTTACATGCGCAATGCTACCAATAGCGGACCTGGAAATAATCGTCGAAAAGCTTTTGCTGCACATGGTGATGGGGAATATGTTCTTTTTCTCGATGATGATGATTATCTGATCGACATGAATTATTTCAGTAAAGCAGTCCGCTTCCACCTCCTTCATCCCGAAATTTCATTTGTAGCTGCGAATGTGTTCCTGGAGTATTCCAAAGCCAAACAACTAAAAATCTCCAATCTGCAGCTTAGCAGCATTATTAAGAAACGCGATTATTTCATGAATTTCGAGAAAAAAGGATATCCAAAACCCGCCTCTACTTTAACTACTGTCTTTAAACGAGAGGCCTTAATGGCTATGGATATCCTAGATATGAATATGGTCAACGATGCTTCCATCTATTTGCGTTCCCTGCTGGTAGGTGATGCGGGCTTCATTGATGTGATTGCCGGCGTGTACAGAATACACGGGAACAATATCACCTTTAATCTGAGCCAAGGATTTTTAATTGAGAATCTGGAAGAAAAGAAACTCATTAAGAATATGGCCGTGCAGAAATATGGATATAACGCACAGGAAATGACGGAATGGTTCAACCACAATGCTTACGATACGATCTCATACTATTTATTAAATTCTGCAAAAGACGCTACAGACTTTAAATTCATGTACCATTGGGCGCTTAACCATTGCCCGCTGATCTACAATCAATTAAAAAATGAGTTTCGCATGAAGCTTATTAAAAAACAACTATTACGAATCTCCTTACTCCGCTCGCTACTCGGCAGATGATTCGCTCATTAGCTTATCGAGCAGCAGAAAAAACTCTTTAAGCTTTTCTTTCGGGATGTCGGCATACTTGTCTCCAATGCTGATCTCACAATAAGAAGTATGTTCCCCGGTAGCTCTTATACCCGCGCTTAAACCGATTCCTGACGCCTCATACACCGCTGACAGAATCGGTTCAATTTGTTCCTTAGACATTTGAAAATGCATGTGAAACATATTGGAGACAGGTTGAGCGGGCAGAGTGGTTACGTCGTGACATTGATTAACCCAAGCAGCAAGCTCCTTTGCACCTTCATAATACTGCTGCATGTTGCCTTCTCTTTGCTGGTAATAATAATCAGAAGAAATGATGTACGGATATAAGCTGATTAAGTCTCCACCATGCCGCCGTTTCCATATCTTTGATTGCTTCGTAAGATCTTCACTGCCTGCAAGAATTGCCCCAGCGATTCCTCCAATTCCTTTATAAAAGGATATATACACACTATCAAAGAGTGCAGAGATTTCAGCTGCTGACTTCCCGTAATACGGGAGGATCTCAAATAATCTTGCCCCATCCAAATGCAATTTAATGCCGCGTGCACGGCAATGAGCAGAAATAGCTTCAAGCTCCGTGTACTCTGGCAGCTGACCACCAATCTCGCGCTGGGGTAATTCCAGCAACAGACAGGCGATATCCTCCTTTAGGTTCGCCACATCCTCCAAAGTGATTAATCGGTTCTTGTCCGCAAGCAAGATAGGCTCAATATGATGTAATTCCTTCAGGCCATCCTGCTCATGGATCTCCAAGTGACATAAGGGATGATAGGCTACTTTTTTCACCTCTTTTTCATCGCACCAAATTCTTAAAGCGATTTGCTGCGCCATCGTTCCGCTCGGAAAGAAAACCGCGGTTTCTTTGCCCAGGATATTCGCCATTTTCGTCTGGAAATCTTCAATCACTTCGCCCGTTCCATAAATATCAGATGCCGTACTGTTCTCTACGGCTGCCAAGGCTTCCTTCAACACTTGCACATCTCTATTCCCATTCCCTGCGATTCGATAGGCCGTTTCATTAAAAGCCTCTTGTACGGTTTTTTTTCCGTTCATTCGTTGGATAACCCCTTCCGGATTTGCCTTGTCCCTAATATAGACGAATTTCCAAAAATCCCATCTTAATTTTACCCGATCTAAGGTGAAAAAACATGAGCGCTGTGCTACAATATTGGAATTGCAACGGCAATCTTAGGGAGGGTTATTGAATCACATGCTCATTATTGGTATCGCCGGCGGCACCGGCTCGGGAAAAACAACCGTAGCCCGCTCCGTCATTGACCGTCTTGGAACGGGAAAGGTAACTTTCATATCTCAAGATAACTACTATAAGGATCACTCACATCTCAGCTTTGCTGAACGTGAATCCATTAATTACGATCATCCTTTCGCTTTCGATAACGAGCTGCTCATTGAGCATCTTAAATCTCTGCGCGAAGAACAGACCGCATTCGCTCCCGTGTATGACTTTACAGTCCATGCCCGCTCCACTACAGAGACGGTAGAACTGAAGCCAAACAATATTGTAATCATTGAGGGACTCCACGTCCTTTCTGACGAGAATCTCCGTGAAATGCTCGACATCAAGGTATTCGTGGATGCCGATCCTGATGTACGTATTCTCCGCCGGGTCCTTAGAGATATTGAAGAACGTGGACGGAGCATCCAGTCGATCCATCATCAATATTTGAGTACAGTTAAACCCATGCATGAAGCTTTTATCGAACCATCCAAAAAATACGCTGACCTGATCATCCCTGAAGGTGGCCATAATGAGGTTGGTATTCAGTTGTTGTCCATCCTAACGGAGAAGCATCTATATAACGATTGGACGTCTTAAAGTCTTAATTAAGCGCTTCTAGCTAGCTGCAGAGAATCTCTCTGCGGCTTTTTTTGATATGCGTTGACCCATCCGTGGTTCAGAATAATCCCACCTCATTATGGTAATAGCTATATTTACAGCACCAGCGGAAGAGGGATAACAACTATGGGATTTCTGAACAGAACAATAACAAAAGTTTTTAAGAACCCTTCATTAGGGCACCCTAACCCCACTAAAGAATTACCCAAGGAACCTATTAAAGAAAAACTTCAAGATAATATTCAATATATAAAAACAACACTCGGCAATAGTACAGATCTCGTGATTAGAGAATTCTTTATTGGTTCCAAACACCAGATTAAAGCAGCTATTTTCTATACAGATGGATTGGCGGATAGTAAAGCTATTCAGGATTTCATTCTGGAATCACTAATCTTAGAACTTCCAGATCCAAGTCTTGATACACAAACAACCAACTATCAATTATTAAAAGATCACATGCTCACTGTAGGGGATATTAAAGATACGACGGAGTTCAATTCTTTATTCACCTCTCTATTATCCGGAGATGTGATCCTCTTACTCAATGGATATACCAAAGGGTTCACCATAGGCATGCGTGACTGGAAAGACCGTGGCGTAACGGAAAGTGCCACTGAAACGGTGATTCGTGGACCTAAGGAAGCCTTCACAGAAAGCTTACGCACGAATACCGCATTAATCCGGCGGAAAATAAAAGACCCCAATCTCTGGTTAGAAACACAGCAAATTGGACGTGTAACACAGACAGACGTAGCCCTCATGTATATCAATGGCATTGTTAGTGATGAGATTCTGCAAGAAGTCCACTCACGTTTAGATCGGATCGACATTGACGGTATCCTGGAAAGTGGCTATATCGAAGAATTAATCGAGGATGAAACCTATACCCCATTTCCAACCATCCATCATACGGAACGCCCTGACGTTATAGCAGCTGCTCTTATGGAAGGAAAAGTAGCCATATTAGTAGATGGGACTCCTATAGTAATGACGGTGCCTACCTTATTTGTTTCCTTCATGCAGACGGCGGAAGATTATTATCAACGTGCTGATGTTAGCACCTTAGTACGAATGCTTCGATACTTCAGTATTTTCATTTCACTACTTGCCCCATCTTTGTATGTAGCTATTACTACCTTTCATCAGGAGATGCTGCCCACAACCCTGCTGATCAGTCTAGCCGCACAACGGGAGGGCGTGCCGCTTCCAGCATTTATTGAAGCACTCTTAATGGAGCTTGCCTTTGAGATTATACGAGAAGCGAGTGTACGAATGCCTCAAACCATAGCCCAATCTGTATCCATTGTAGGCACCCTAGTGATTGGGACTGCGGCAGTTGATGCCGGCATTGTTTCTGCTGCCATGCTTATTGTCGTCGCTATTACTGCTATCTCCAGCTTTGTGCTGCCATCCTTCGATCTTGCCCTGACCATCAGAATGCTCCGTTTCCCAATGATGTTCCTTGCTGCATCCTTTGGATTGTTTGGGATCATTATCGGCGTTATTGCGATAGTTCTTCACATGTGCAGCTTACGTTCCTTTGGAATTCCTTATTTGAGCCCGTTTGCTCCCTATAATCTCGCCGATCAAAAGGACACCTTTTTCCGAATGCCGCATTGGGCTATGTTTACCCGCCCTAGACTTATCAATAAAAAAAATATCGTTCGGGAAAAGAGTTCACCACCGGAGAAACCGGGAGATCTCACGGAGGAATAATTCATGAAACGAAGATCGCTTCTGATTTGTGTTCTTATTCTCATGCAAATATTTGTAACAGGTTGCTGGAGCCGCCGAGAATTAAATGATCTTGCGATTGCTGTAGGAATAGGTATCGATAAAATCGGAGATCAATATCAAGTTTCTGCGCAAGTGGTCTTACCCAGTCAAATCGCTGGCTCAAAGGGGGGCTCTCCTCAGGCACCAGTCAACCTTTATAAAGCGACGGGAAATACCGTATATGAAGCCCTTAGAAAAATCACAACCGTTAGTCCACGTAAAATTTATATCTCTCATTTACGAATCCTAGTCCTTGGCGAGGATTTGGCTAAAGAGGGAATCAGCGATGTTCTTGATTTCATGTCAAGAGACAACGATACGCGAAATGATTATTTTATAGTGGTAGCAAAGGATGCGAGGGCAGAAGATGCGTTGAAAATATTAACCAGTCTTGAAAAGATTCCTGCCGTGCGATTGTTTTCCAGTCTGGAAACCTCTGAGAAAAATTGGGCACCTACATCTACTGTGACATTAGGAACCCTAATTACAGAACTTGTGAGTAAAGGTAAAAATCCAGTCTTAACAGGTGTTGTCATCGATGGAAGTGTAGATGAAGGAGAAACTCCGAAGAATGTTGAAACGGTAGACTCTCCAACGGAATTGAAATACTCCGGATTGGCCATATTCAAGGAGGACAAATTGATTGGTTGGCTAAATCCAGAGGAATCAAAAGTGTATAACTATTTAACCAATAAAGTAAGGAGCACTGTTTTCTATATCCAATGTCCCGAAGGTAAAAAGGTTTCACTTGATGTATTTGAAGCCCGTTCCAAAATGAAAGGCAGCATCCATAGTGGCAAACCAGAAATCACTATTGAGCAGCATTTAGAATCAGATTTAGGAGAGGTACAATGCAGAAATCTTGATCTAAGGGACCCAAAGACCATCACTCAATTAGAACAAATCGCCAATAAAAAAGTAATAAATCTATTCGAAGCTACAATTAAAAAGGTACAAACTGAATACAAAAGTGATATTTTTGGATTCGGCGAAATCATCCATCGTTCTAACCCGCAGGCGTGGAAGAAACTGCGAAACAATTGGGATGAGACCTTTGTTAACCTTCCAGTAAGCGTAAAGATGGATATTAAGATTCGCCTGTTAGGGAAAGTGACTAACTCTTTCCTAGAAGAGGCGAAGTGATGAATTGGAGTGAACAAAACCATGTTGGAAAAGGGAAAAATAAGTACTCGCCAGCTAACCTTACTGGTTATGCTCCTTACTATTGGGGATTCCATCCTTATAATCCCTTCTTCATCCACACACTACGCCACACAAAACGCCTGGATTTCCACTTTAATTGGAATGGCATTAGGTTTGCTGGCCAACTATATGTACAGCAAGTTCGCAAAGTTATATCCCAAATTAACGCTTATTGAGGCAATTCAAAAGGCCTTCGGAAAATGGCTTGGGACTATTCTATCGCTTATGACTTTATTGTTTTTTCTTATAGTTATCGCTGGAAGTATGAGGGAGATCAGTGATTTTGTGATTTCAGAAATGTTGCCTGGAACTCCTATCCCGGCCATTCTGCTCTTATTTATACTTATCGTAATTATGGCAACGCGGCTCGGTATTGAGGTTATCGGACGAGCGGGAGAGATCTTCACTCCAATGGTCGTTATCCTATTTCTGATCCTGACGGTCGCAATTGTTCCTCAGATGGAAATTATCAGAATATTCCCCATCCTGGAAGATGGAATAAAGCCAGTACTGAGAGGGACTATTCCCATTACGGCCTACACCTTTTTAGAACCAGTCGTCTTTCTAATGATACTTCCTTATGTAGATAAACAACAAAAGATAACAAGGAGTTTTTTACAAGGCACCCTCCTAGGGGGGACTGTAATTTTCATAACGCTCATCGTCTCCATACTGGTCTTAGGTCCGGATCTGACGGCCAGAGATATATATCCCAGCTATAACATCGCAAGGCGCATATCTGTTGGTGGAATCTTTGAGCGGGTGGAAGCCATGATAGCTCTACAGTGGATGTTAACTTTCTTTATAAAAGTAACTTTGTATTTCTATGCTTTTATTCTGGGGTTGTCCCAATTATTAAAATTGAAGGAGTATCGAGTGTTATCCTTACCGACAGGGTTGATTTTGGTCGCACTAGCACCTCTTATAGCCCCAAATTACACTTATTACGGCGAAATTTTTGATAATTATTGGGTGTATTATGTTATAACCTTTGGGTTATTTCTACCCCTGGTTTTGTTAAGCGTAGTAATGTTCAGAAGAGCACTGAGCAAAGACTTAATATCTCGAAACTAAATGGTTTGGGAGGTTGTGAATATTGGGTATAGTAGTGATTCTCATAGTTGTAGCCGTTATAGCAGCCATTGAAGTTCCCCTGATGTGGAGGAAAAAATTAATCAAGGAGATGTGGGTTTTCTCATTTCTTCTGTTGCTGGGAACCTTCTTCAGTCTTATTAATGCGTTACATATTTCGGTCTCTAACCCATTGGGATGGATGATATTTATCTATAAACCCGTCTCCGATATGGTAAATGCCTGGTTATCCTAAAATGGGACTGAACCATTCCCTTGAGATGGCTTAGTCCCCATGATTAAACGACGTTGCCAAATCAGCAAGCGCCCTAAAGTTTGTTGCTAGCCGTTCACGCGCCAGCCAGTAATAGACTTCCTGGCCTCTCTTTTTATGGTCAACAATGCGGGCATCCCGTAGGATTTTGAGATGATGTGAAATCGCTGGCCTGCTTATTTCGAATTCACCTGCAATTTCCCCAACATTCAGCCGACCTTTATTCCCTAATAACGTAACAATCCGAATCCGAGTAGGATCACCAAATGCGGTGAGAAACCGTGTGATGCTGTTGATATCGTTAGGTTTAATCTCTTGCGGTTCTATCTCCCCACCCCGATTCGTAAATAAACTTAAACATACTCACTTGTTAAAACTACAATAAAGACCTCGTAGACTCTCTAACAATTAATTCTGCCGGGAAAATCTGATGCGCATGCTTAACCTTCTTATTGATGAGATCAAAAAGAATCTTAATCGTTGCTTCCGCAATCTCAACTACCGGCTGTTTGATGGTAGTAATAGAAGGATTATAATAAAAAGAAATATCCAATCCGTCATAACCAGCCACAGAGTAATCTTCCGGGACTCGCTTGCCTGCTTCGAATATTGCCTTACAGGCGCCAATAGCCATACTATCCGATAAGGTAAAAATAGCGGTGAACTCTTCCCCTAACTCTAGCAATTCTTTTGTAACCGCATACCCATTCTCCATGCTGTAGCTATCAATATCCTCTTTCATTCGCCGTACCAGTTGTTCATTATAAGCTATGCCATGATCAGCTAAAGCCTTTTTATAACCCTCGTATCTTAACTTACCTATACTTACATCTTCTTCTGGAGCAGTAATGACCGCAATTTTCTCATGCCCCTGATTACATAAATAGTCGACAATTTTATAGCTCTCATTTAAGTCATCGACAGATACAGATGAATAGTCGCTCAAATCAAACTCTTCCGTCATCCCAATCGTACTAAGGACAAATGGAACCGTTAATTGCTGTAATTTCTCTTGAGAGTGTGAGAATAAACCTCCTAAAAAGACAATTCCCTTCAGCCTTTTTTCTTTCTCCAGCTCAATCGCCACTTCGATCTCATCTTGATTCTCATCAACTCGCTGTAGGATGAAGGAGTATTTCTTGCGTTGAATCTCTTTTTCGAACACTTTGATCATCGGGCTAAAAAATGGATTGGATATCCCTTTAATCAATACTGCAATCGTTTTCGAATCAGAACGTTTTAAATTTCTTGCACTGTTGTTCGGGACATAATGATTTTCTTTGATAACCCTCATAACCATCGCTTTTGTTTCTTCATTAATATCCGGATGATTGTTAATAGCCCTTGATACAGTAGTCACGCCAACACCGCATAATTTGGCGATGTCTATAATAGTCAGTCTCTCCATTTCTATCTATCCTTTACTTGTTAGTATCTATCAAACTCCTTAATCCTTATTCAACTTCATAGTCAAAATAAGAAAGCAGGGGATTCCTGATGGTCACCCACCAAGAAAAACACCCTACTCGCTTCTTACATGAATATTAATTTATTTAACGAGGTAGATCAAGCTTAACCCTTAACCGCACCTGCAACGACACCTTCGATGATGTACTTTTGACAAGTCAGGTAGAAAATGATGATTGGCACAATAGCTAAGACCAGCATCGCCATCATAGCTCCCATGTCAATCGATCCGTATCCACCTTTTAGGTACTGGATCGCAATAGGAATCGTTTTATATTCTGTACCAATCAGCAGGTCTGGCAATAGGAAGTCGTTCCATACCCACATTACATTAAGGATAGCTACAGTTACAGCAATAGGTTTCAGGATGGGCAATACCACTTTAAAGAAGGCCTGAGGTGGATTACAGCCATCAATCATTACCGCTTCTTCAACCTCAAGCGGGATAGACTTCACAAATCCGCTAAACATAAACACAGACAGCCCTGATCCAAACCCTAAATAGATTAAGATAATCCCAATCGGATTGTCGAGATGCAGCACGTTTGCAGTCTTAGTCATTGTGAACATAACCATTTGGAAAGGCACGATCATCGAGAATACAAACGCATAATACATCATGCCTGTGAATTTGGACTTCACCCGGGTAATGTACCATGCAGTCATGGAAGTAAATAACACGATCACAGCCACCGAGCATACCGTAATAAACAAGGACATTCCGAAGGCACTGAAGAAATCAATCTTTGCTACACCACTAGTATAGTTCTTTAAACCAACAAACGTAGTCTCATTAGGGAATAAGAACGGCGTATCACTAATGTAGAACTTACCCTTGAAGGAGTTCATCAGAACAATAAAAATAGGAGATAAGAACGCAATGGCCAAGACCAACAAAATGGTGAATATAGAGTAATCTTTTGCTCTAGTCTTTTGCATTAGTTCTCAACCTCCTTTCTTCTAGTAATGACAAGTTGTATTAAGGCGATTAAGGCTACTAAAGCAAAGAATACGACGGCTTTCGCTTGACCGACACCTTCCCATCCTGATTTTCCGTAGAATGTATTGTAGATGTCCAGTGCTAACATGGAGGTCTGCTTAGAAGGAGCACCAGCGGTCAACGCTAAGTTCTGGTCAAACAATTTAAATGAATTGGATAAGGTTAAGAATAAACAAATAGTAATGGACGGCATTACGAGTGGAATAGTCACATTACGCAAAATCTTAGAACGTGAAGCTCCGTCAATTCTTGCGGCTTCTACTATATCTTTAGGAACATTCTGAATACCTGCAACATAGATAATCATCATGTACCCTATCAATTGCCAATTCATAAGAACGATTAGTCCCCAAAATCCATACGTTGCATCAGAGGTCAAAGTGACACCAAATTTGTACAAAATCCCATTAAAAATCAGCTGCCAGATGTATCCTAATACGATACCGCCTATCAAGTTAGGCATAAAGAAGATCGTTCTAAATACGTTGGTACCTTTTAGCTTTCTAGTTAATAACATCGCCAAGATGAAGGCGAACACATTAATAGTAAGAACAGATAAAACTGTGAATTTAACGGTGAAACCTAATGCATTTAGAAACTCTTGATTCGAAAAAGCTTTAGCGTAATTGCCAAACCCTATCCATGTTGCATCATTGACTGTAGTAAACTCTGTAAAAGACAAATATATACCCAAAAGAAAAGGGATCACAAAGGCAATTCCAAAGGCTATTATGGTCGGTAATGCAAAAAGAGCAAAATATTTTTTTATCGATTTTTCCATGGAGTCTTCTCCTATCTCAGTATGGAAAATGATGAAACAGATGTAGCAAGATCCACTCCAATTGTTGCTTAGTGCCACTGAATCCCGAGGGAGCCCAGTGGCACTAAGCTTTTATCTGTATGACAACTGAGAGTTATTCAAGCATCTTTCCATGCATTTATTATTTTGCTTTTTCAGCCTTCCAAGTGTCCTTGAAGATGGTTACAACTTCATCCCAAGTTTTGTTTCCTTGAGCGTATTGCAAGAGGGCATCACCAAAGACGTTTTTGAATTCTTCACTTGGGAATGCTGCGAATGTCCAAGCTACAGAAGTAAGATCTTTTTCCATCCAAGCAGATACTTCTTTAGCAAGTGGATCTGCTGGTTTTTCGCTGTCTTCAAAGGTATTGAATGGTGCGATGAAACCTAGATCGTTAGTTACATAAGCTTTACCTTTTTCACTGGAGAACAACCATTCCAGGAAAGCGATAGAAGCTTGTTGGTTCTCAGCAGATACTTTGCTGTTGATTGCGAAATAGTTTTCTGTACCTACAGCCAAACCTTGTTTTTCTTCGCCTTCCATACCTGTGTAGATAGGCAAGAATTTGATTTCTTCAGCTTTAACTACGTTACCGTCAACATCGTTGATTTGTGACCATGCCCAGTTACCATTTTGAACCATAGCTGCGTTACCAAGTGCAAATTCAGCCATGGAGTCAGCTACGGATTTACTACCCAGCAAGGATTCTTTAGTTACAGAGTTCTTGATGTACAGATCGAAGATGTTTTTAAATTTATCGTTGTATTTGAATTCAACTTCTTTAGAAGCTAGACCCGCAAGAACGGTGTTGTCAAACTCAGTATTGTCTTTGAATTCATAGTACAGCGGCAAGTTTGCAAGGTGAGTCTGCCATCTCCATTGCTCACCAGCAGCGAGGGAAGTGGAGGCGAATACACCTTTAATGCCCAGTTGGTCTTTTTTAGCCGTCATATCTTCTACTACTGCTTTCAAAGTGTCGAAGTTATTGATCTCAGTTGTGGAGGAGATCGATACCGCTTTATCAGCCAAAGCGAAGTATTTCTTCATAATTGCGTCGTTGTAGATGATGCCGTATCCTTCAACTACGTAAGGGATACCATACACGCCTTCACCTTCAGTTACAGCCAAGCTTTTGTCGGACAGATAGCTGTAAAGCTTAGTATCTTTCAAATCCAAGGTGTAATCTTTCCAGGATTGAAAACCAACAGGTCCGTTAATTTGGAAAATAGTTGGCGCTTCAGACTTGGAGATTTCGGATTTCAATTTAGTTTCGTAAGTACCCGCAGCAGCCGTTACGACTTTTACCTTAACTCCTGTTTCTGCTTCGTAATCCTTAGCGATCTTTTCATATATTTCTGCAATCTCAGGTTTGAAGTTCAAGAAATAAACTGACCCTTTTTTACCAGATGTAGCGTTTCCATCATTGGATGCAGAATTATTTTCTTTATTCCCACATCCTGCCGCTAAGACAACAACCATAGACATTACTAACATGAGCCCTAAATATTTTTTGATATTCTTCATTCTTCTTCCCCCTCGTACTTTTTATTAGATTACTTCGCATGAAGACGTTCCGATGCTGTTAGTGAAAATTATGTCAGCGTTTTCATTTGCTTAAGTAATCCCCAGCCTACTTTTTGGTATCCTTCTCGGTATCCTTATCGGTAACGTTTTCAATTGAAATATTAGCACACCATTTTGAACTTTTCAATAGCCAATCTTTTAGAATCATTTTATGGAAAAACTGCCCACGGCAAACCTTGCAAGCGTTATAATAGATTCATCCTTATTCATGAATGGTGAATGCTTAGGACATACTAATGGTTAACGACCCATTAAATAACTATGAATAGGTGATTGCATATTTTATCTCTGATCGAACAGTATGAGCTACAATTCTCCAATAATAATTATTTTGGCGATATCGGGGTAGATCCCTCTTACTCCATTGTAGAAGGCTCCCTTCCTGTACTAGTCTCAGCTCCACATGCCATTAATCATTTTCGAGAACATGCTGTAAAACCAGCTGACATGTATACAGGCTCCCTTGCCCTCTTGTTACAAAAGCTCACCAATTGCTACTGTATTTATTCGAATAGCTTTTCCAAAGAAGACCCAAATTACATCTTAGGTGGAGAATATAAGGCGGCGCTACGAGCGCTTGTCAAAGAACATCGCATTCAGTTTGTGATCGATCTGCACGGAGCTTCCAAACTTCGAGAGTTTGATATTGACCTAGGGACACTGTACGGAACCTCTATACGAGAGAATAATTTAAATGACGTCATAGGCATCTTTAACAATAATGGTATTACCAATGTTCGACAAAATCATACATTTTCTGCATCCCATCCTGGAACGATTACTTCATATTGCGCTAAGGAATTGTTAGTTCAAAGTATTCAAATTGAAATTAATCGAAATTATCGTAACCCGAATGCGTTTGATTTATTCCAAAAAACCATTCATTCCCTTGAACAAATCATTAAACTATTGGGCGGTGTCTGACATTATTATCGAGCAAACCTTTACTATTCTAGACAAACAAAGCCTTCAACCTCGTGAAGAAATCACAATGAACTCCGAAGAGTTAAAGGAATTAGGTTTAGTCCAGCATATCTTCGTTGATCTTACAGCAGAGAATGGTGTCAAAGTCAGCTGTTTAATTTTATCGGCAGATGAGGTGCCAAGAGGTACAATCCAATTATCCAAGCGGGCAAAGGACAAGCTCGGGGACTGCCTGACTACAGGATTAACAATAACGAAGCCAGAATACGACACAGTTCTTCGGGGAATTCCTAAAGTGGACGAGATTGCCAAACCCTATGTAAAAGCCTGTCCAGCACTCGTCCGTAAATATACAAATCAAGTAGAACTTATCAATCCCAAAAATGGCTTCCGGGTAAACCTAACTTTACGAGAAGATAGCACAGCCAAACCGAATACCCTTTACTTCAACAGATACATCATGTTATTGCTTGAAACCCATTCCGAGGGGCATGATCCATTAATCATTACTCGCGCTAGGACGCGTTCTCAACCCAAGCCAGGCATACATAAACTTATAAATCAACTGATCCAACGGCCCTTAAGTGCATTAGGGAACTTTTTTATTGGCAAAAGAGAGCTCACCCTCAGAGTGGGTCATCCTTACCCTTTTGATGAGCACCAGAATTTATGCAGAATTCATCCGAATGTTAGAAAACTGCTAGGCATGGAAGAAACAGATCAGATCGTGATCTCCTATAATTCCAAACAAATCACCATCCCCATCTTAGACATCGATACGGAGCATATTGCCCAGTCAGTCAAGCTTCATGCGGATAATGAGCAGCTTAAATTTGTCGACAGCCACTTATTTATCGGGATCACCGCCTTATCGCGTAACGAGTTAGAAATCCCAAGCATCGGCACATCAGTTACCGTAAAAAGAAGTATGTACTCCTTATTCCTAAAGCACTTAAACAAACTGGTCTTACCTGTTATCGCTTTGTTGTTCACCATAGTACAGCTATATAAAGATTTGAACTGGAGCATCGCTCTGACCGTCATCATTTCTCTTGTGTTACTTCCGATTATCATCTACACAACACTATCTGAGGAACGCGCCAAAATTAATTAAATGGAGGGATTTCCGTGGAATTCACTTCACAATCCCAAGTAGAAGATATGATCTACAGCTCTTACCTAAGGGCCATTAACAACATTACAGAAACTTTGGATGAAGAAGTTAGAAAACCGGAGTTAACCAGAGCATTACTGGATGCAGTTGGAAGTCCGGATCGCAATCAAAAATACATACTGGTCACAGGCAGTAAAGGTAAGGGCTCCACCTCTAGATTTATTTCCTCTCTGTTAAGTCACTTGGGATATAAAGTGGGGTTATTCACCTCCCCTCACCTGGTAGATTTCAACGAAAGAATCCGGATCAATGGGCAGGCAATAGCCACAGAAGATTTTGTACGATTAGGTAATGTAATTCGCGGGGGCTTCTACGAGATCGAAGAGCAGCTTGCTGCTGATGAATATCAAGGTCCGGTTGGGGTTGCTTTGGCTATTGCAGCTTTGTACTTTAAGGAGAAGGGTACAGATATCAATGTGATTGAATGCGGTAGAGGAGGAAGGTTTGATGACACCAATGTCCTGAGCAATGACTGGGCTGTCATTACCCCGATTATGGAAGAGCATGTAGCCCATTTGGGACCTGATCTGAACAGCATTACACTGCACAAGCTGGGGATTGTCAAAAACAACACAACAAACGTCTATGTTAGCAAACAGAAATCCGACGTTCTTGCGATCATGAAGGACAACCTCTCCTCCAACCCTGTGCAATATTATGAAGAACAGTTTTTAGCTGAATCTATCACCACCACTTCTGTCGGAACTACTTTTGATGTCCGGACGAAGCCAGCCGTTTATCCAGCCTTGACCCTTCCGCTATTGGGACAGTTTCAAGCGGTCAATGCTGCCAGCGCAGTCGCACTTTGTGAAGAGATTACAGGGGGACCCCTTGATCAGGAGATCGTACATCACTGTTTTGAACAATTACAATGGCCGGGACGTTGTGAAGTTATCTGTCATGACCCACTGACGATTATTGACGGAGCTATTCATAGAGATTCTGCAAGCTATCTGGCTGAACTTATTCAATTAGTGAATCCTGAGCGCAGCCGTACCGTCACATCCATCATCGGTGTCCCTAAGGATAAAGATTACACAGGGGTCATCGAAGTCATGAGTACAGTCTCGGATCAACTAATCGTAACCAAACCCGATATAAGCCATCTAATTTTCCCAACGGATGCCCTGCTTATCGCTAAAAGTTTTCTCGAAAAAAGTTCCGAATTCCCTTATTTAGAGGATGCTCTTACGTATGTTAAAGAACAATCACCTTCGGAGATTATTGTAATCGTGGGTACGCAAACTCTAATCGGAAATGCCAAAAGATTATTCGGGCAATCGCTGCTGAATATCGGCTTATAACTGATTCATACGCTGAAGAATAACTTCCCTGTAAAGGTCTGAGAGGCCAGGTACTTCACTTGGATTTTGCTTACAATATTCATCTAACATCACCTTATGGTTGACCTCAATCACCATCAAGCCTTGATTTGTCTCTAAGATATCTACTGAGCAGAAATCAAGGCCCAGCGCTTTAGAGGTCCGGGAGGCAAGCTCCGCCAGCGCCTCTTGTTTGGCCTGATCTTTCACCTCAATCGTAACAGCTCCGTTAATCAAATTATGCTTCCACGAACGAACTCTTTTTTTGCCAAGGAATACACGCGCCTGATGATTAAAAGTTACAATTCTATACTCAATCTCCGCTTCATAATAAGGACCTATTGCCCCATTAAGCTGTAAAGAAAATAATAAATCCAGCTTTTCGTGCAGATCGGCTATCTCATTGATTTTGTACACATGATTTCCCTGCGCCCCGTTATCCTGCTTCATAACTACCTCCCCATTGCATGCTTGGAAATAATGCTCAGCCAATGGATAAGGATTCAAATTGCTAAATTTGGAGTCAGGATGCGGCAAATAAATATGTTCTACAGCTGGGATATTCGCCTTATGCAAAACATCATAAGTTAGAGATTTACTCATGGCAATGATCGTAGAAGCACTGTTGTTTAGTCCGATCTCAGCGTCTACCATCACAAATGATTTCACTCCATCTGTCGCTCTATATACGAAATTCGGTGTAATTTCCTCAAAGCTAATCCCTGAGGCTGTAACAGAATGCTGGATCATTTTTAAGTAAGGTCTAGTCGTCATTCAGTTTCCTCATTTCTAACAAAATATGACCAACCCTAATCATAGCATGAGGAATATTAATAAAAAATAATAAAATTGCGTTATAATAGTTAACACAATAATCTCCCGAATCTTATTTCAGGTCCCTTTTTCACAAAAATGACAGACTGTATGTTACGTTTAATGACTGACAGCGCTTTTATAGTTAAAATAAGTGTTGATTATTTAGTGATCATCCTCTATGATAAGCTTATTAAAGCGAATCAAAAAGTTAAAGCGGTTAAACTTTAATCTCTATGTACCTAGTATTATTACTAATTAATAGTGTTAGTATGATCAAAAGTTAAAGCGCTTATACTTTTAAAACGAGAGGTTGGTGTGTCATGATCAATCGCGAGAACAGGCGGCAGACGTTCTATATGTATCTGTTCATTTCTCCTTGGATTATCGGCTTCCTAGTATTCGCCCTTTATCCTATCTTATCATCGCTTTACTTCAGCTTTACTGATTATGACATCATACACCCACCTAAATTTATCGGGCTCGCTAACTACACAGAGATGTTTCACAATGACCTGTTCTGGAAATCGGTGGTTGTCACGCTGAGATATACCTTCATCGGTGTACCTATCCAGCTTGCACTCGGTCTTGGCTTTGCGCTATTGCTCCACCAGACCATTCCTTTGCGCGGCTTTTTCAGAACAGCAATGTATTTCCCAAGCATGGTATCCGGTGTGGCCATGTCCCTGCTGTGGTACTGGATCTTCAACCCGCAGATCGGGCTCTTCAATTACATCCTTTCCTGGTTCGGCATTCATGGACCAGCTTGGCTGATGAACCCAGACACTGCTCTATATGCCTTAATCATCATGACCTTCTGGACAGCAGGCTCAGGAATGATTTTATTCCTCGCAGGTCTGCAAGGCGTACCGGCTAGCTTGATCGAAGCCGCTAACCTTGACGGTGCCGGGCGCTCCAGAATCTTCCTGAACATTACCTTACCGATGATCTCTCCCGTGCTGCTCTTCCAACTGATCATGGGACTAATTGATTCCTTCCAAGTCTTTACCCAAGCTTTTGTCATGACTCAAGGGGGGCCGAATTACTCTACCTGGTTCTATGTCTATAATCTCTACACCAGCGCTTTCAAAGAATATCGTGCCGGTTATTCCTCAGCCTTGGCATGGGTGCTCCTTATCGTAGTTATGCTCTGCACTGCACTAATTATGAAATTGTCTAACCGTTATGTTCACTATGAAGGAGGCGGACGCAAATGAGTACAGTCAGAGCGCTAAGCCCCCGGACTAAAGGAACAAAACGCCGCCGGAAAGCGGAGCCTGTTAAGATTTTCAGCTTTATTACTCTAGTAGTTACAACATTTCTGATGCTGCTTCCTTTGTTCTTCATGGTCTCCACTTCACTTAAGTCCAAACGCGAGATGCTGAAGTTCCCACCCACCTTTCTTCCGGAGAGCTGGCAGTGGAGCAATTACACAGAAATATTTGATACCCTGCAGTTCGGTACACTTTATAAAAACAGTCTGATTATCGCCGGCTTTAGTGTTGTGGGAACCTTGATTTCTTCGGCGCTGGTTGCCTATGGATTCGCCAGATTCAGAGGTACAGGTAATCAGGTGTGGTTCATCCTGCTGCTGAGCACCATGATGTTACCCTATCCGGCCATTATGATTCCGCAATTTGTACTCTTTTCGCAAATGAACTGGATAGATACCTTTTTACCCCTGATCGTGCCTGCTTTCTTCGGCTCAGCCTATAATATTTTTCTGCTGCGCCAATTCTTCTCCACATTGCCTGAAGAGCTGTTTGATGCCGGACGCATTGATGGCTGTGGTGAAATACGGATGTGGGCTACCATAGCAATCCCACTCTCCAAACCTGCACTTGCGACCGTAGCTATCTTTGCTTTTATCTACAACTGGAATGATCTGCTTACGCCAGTGCTTTACTTAAGCTCATCAGATAAGTTCACGCTACCCGTCGGGATGGCTTCTCTTACCTCATCGAGGTTCCGCATACCACCTTGGCATCTGCTAATGGTTGCTTCGGTTCTAGCTATGGTCCCAATCGTTACGCTGTTTGCTGTAGCCCAGAAACAGTTCGTCGAAGGGATTGTACTTACAGGGATTAAGTAATAATCCGCCATCCGGCGGCCAAATATACTTGAAATCATGGAGGGTTTAGCTAATGAACAAGAACAGGAAAAGTATTGCGCTTTTACTTGCAGCTACCATGCTCGTTGTTCTAGCCTTATCAGGCTGTAGCGGCGGCAAATCGGCGGGTAACGCCCTATCTGAAGGAAACGGTGGCTCTACTAATTCTGGAGGCAAAGCAGAAACGGTAACGATTACCCATTACACAATAGATTCAGAAGACCGCACATTTGTCGAAAAATTAATCCCTGATTTCGAGAAGCTGCATCCGAATATTAAAGTGAAAGTGGAAAAAGCGCCTTATGAGCAGTTCGACAGCAAGCTGCAAACGCTAATTGCCGGCGGCAAATCGCCCGACGTGACAAGTCACTGGGGGTATGGAGGTTTCGCAGAATACTACAATAAGGGTATGTTGTTCGATATGACCGACCTTATGAAAGAGGATGGTTTCAAGGCAGAGGATTATAGTATCCCAGAGAATCTAATGGGTATCTACAAGGTTAAAGATCACACTTACGGCATCCCGGTCAATATGTATGTCACCTTAATGCTCTATAACAAAGACATGTTTGATGCTGCCAAACTGACTTATCCAACAAGCGATTATGAAGATAAGAGCTGGACGTTTGAAAAAATGGTCGACGAAGCTAAACAAATGACGCTTGTATCCGATGATATCGCCAAAACTCAATATGGCGTAGACTTCACTTGGTCCGAACGCGATATGCGGCCGTTATATTTTGGAGCGGAGCCTTACTCAGAAGATACATGGACTAATGGCGGCGTGCCTTCCGAGACTTATTTTGACTCCCCTGAAGTGATCGCTGCCTACAACAAGCTTTTTGATCTTGTCTTTAAGGATAAAGTCTCTCCTTCTTCCGAATGGAGCAAAAGTGTAGCTGGACAGAACGGCGATCCCTTTGTTGCTGGTAAAATCGGCATGTCTATCGGAGGCTCATGGAACCTTGCAGGTGCAAATGACTTCCCCTTCAAAATTGGCGTAGCCGCTGTACCATGGGGAGGAAACGAAAAGGTACGCAGCACCCTTTATGTCGATCCGCTGCTGATCTTGAAGGACTCCAAACATCCGAAGGAAGCTTTTGAATGGATCAAATACCTGATCACAAGCGAAGTGCAAGAGAAATCCATTGAGCTTAGTGGCGGTAACCCACCAGTCAACACCGAAGCTGCAGAAGCTTACTATAAACATTTTGAAGGTATCGATCCACAGGATATCAAAAATGTCTACGAGGGTGCTGTTAACTACGGCTTCGAATCCTATAACCACTTAATCACCAACTACTCGCAAATTAATGACATGTTCATTAATGAATTGCAGCCAGTAGAAACTGGACATAAGACGGTTGAAGAGGTGATGGCGACGATTCAGAAGAAGGTTACAGAGATCATTCAGCGATAACTGTTTGGCAGGTATACCGCCCCCTTTAGGGACGGTATACCTGCGTGAAATCATACGTTTAGCGGACAGTCTGCCAACCCTGTATACTGAAAGTAGAAAACAGGATCGGAAAATCTGCCGTGAGGAGAATTAAAGATGAAAGTTAGTATTTTTGATGTAGCCAAAAAATCCGGATTATCCGTTGTAACCGTATCCCGGGTGTTAAATGGGGCCGAATCGGTGCGCGAGAATAATCGCCAAAAGGTGCTGGAGGCAATTAAAGAGCTGGATTACCGCCCTAATGCTGCGGCACGCAGTCTGGCAAGCGGTAAGACGGGAATTATCGGCATTATTGTCACTACCCTGCAAGATTCCTTTTTTGACGCAGTGGTCAAAGAGCTGAATGAAATATTAGCGATGCATGGTTATTTTTTAGCCATATCCATCTCAACAGGCATCGAATCGGATGATAGCCATTATTTAATTCAGGAGGATCGTGTAGACGGTTTAATTTTGCTCTCTCCGATGGAAGAGGACAATTATATTGTGGAGTTAAAACGGCGGGGTATCCCTTATGTGCTGATAGATAATCAGAAGCCCGAAAATGATACCTACTCCATCACGATCGACAACTTCAAGGGGGGATACGCAGCTACGCGTCATCTGCTGGAGCTGGGACACACTTCAATCGCTCATCTCTGCGGTCAGGAAATGTTCCGGAGTACGCGGGAGCGGCGCAGTGGATTTCTACAGGCGCTTCAGGAACAAGGACTGGCCCCCTTTGAGATCGTGCCTGGTGATTTCGATATTGGGATGGGATACGATACCTGCAAACGTTGGCTGAAGGAAGGAAAGCTGCCCACCGCCGTATTTGCCGGGGATGACAATATCGCGCTTGGAGTCATCAATGCCCTGATGGAAGCGGGCATTCAGGTACCCGAAGAGGTGGCAGTGGTCGGCTATGACGATCATTATATTGCTTCACAGCTTCATCCACATCTGACAACAATACGTCAGCCTGCAGACAAAATCGGGCTGGCAGCCGCGGATATGCTGCTCAAACGCATCTCCGGAAAGATGAAACGTGGAGCCGGGATGCGGATTGATCCTGAACTTATCGTACGTGAATCTACCGGAGCTGAGTAGATTAAATTTATACACTAGGAGTGACGACCATTGACTTACTACTTGGGGATCGATGGGGGAGGCACGAAAACCTATGCTCTGCTAAGCGATGAACATGGCAATGTTCTTGGCAAAGGCAAGAGTGGTAACGGCAACCACCAGACAGGCGCCCTTGAGGCCGCCAACAGTATTAAAGAGGCCACATTCGGGGCGCTGGCTGAAGCCGGACTCCGGTTGGAAGACATCCAGCATACCTATCTCGGACTTGCCGGTGCTGATCGCGAGGCCGACTATGCTATTCTCCATCCGATGATACGCCAGATAGGATTCACCAAATACACCATTAACTGTGACACTATGATCGGTCTACGCGCCGGAACGAATCGCCCATATGGTGTCGCGCTCATCTGCGGCACCGGCACCAATTCAGCAGGCAGAAACCTGCAGGGAGAGCATTATCAATGCGGCGGCTTTGACTATATGTACGGTGATTTTGGCGGGGGTGGCGCACTCAATATTGAGGTGTTTCGTTCCGTTATCCGAGCTTGGGACGGCCGGGAACAGCCCACCCTATTAACAGGCTTACTGCTAAAAATGTTAGGTTATGAGGAAGTTGGGCATATGTTTCACGATTTCCTTGATCATTGGAAAAAAGTCCCCGTAAATGTTGCTCGCCTGCTCTTTGAAGCAGCAGCTGAAGGAGATGCCGTAGCATTGGAGATTTTACATCGGCAAGGGGTTGAACTGGGTAAGTCTGCGGCAGCTATCATTCACAAGCTAGGCATGGAGCAGGAGACCTTCGATGTGGTGCTGGCAGGAAGTCTGCTAACCCGAGGGGATCGCGGTTGGATTCGCCAGCCTATCGAGAAAGCTGTACACGCTGCAGCCCCTCAGGCAACCGTGGTTACCCTTGCCACAGAGCCTGTAGTCGGTGCAGTATGGTCAGCTATGGATCAAGATGGGTTGACCAATAGTAGTGAAGTATATGAGAAAATGCGGAAATTCCAGGATTATGAATCGATCAAACAAACTACAAGACAGGAGTGATTAATCTTGGCAGCTAACCAAGGATTAAAGATTGCAGTTATCGGTGGAGGTTCTTCGTATACCCCAGAATTAGTAGAGGGATTCATTCTTCACTATAAAGAACTTCCCGTGCGCGAATTATGGCTTGTAGATATTGAGCCTGGTCTTCGCAAGCTGAATATTGTAGGTAACTTGGCAAAACGTATGGTGGAGAAATCCGGCCTTCCGATTGAGGTTCATCTGACAACAGACCGCCGTAAAGCGATCGAAGGCGCCGACTTCGTCAGCACTCAGATGCGTGTCGGCATGCTTGATGCCCGTGCCCGTGATGAGTCGATTCCGCTCAAATATGGCGTTATTGGCCAAGAAACAACAGGTCCTGGGGGAATGATGAAAGCACTGCGCACCATCCCTGTTATTCTGGATGTATGCCGTGATATCGAGGAACTGGCTCCCAACGCATGGCTGCTCAATTTCACTAACCCTGCTGGGATGGTCACCGAAGCCGTTCTGAAATATTCTAAGGTAAAAAGTATTGGCCTGTGCAACGCACCTATCGGCCTGATCAAGCAAGTCTCTGCCAAATATAATGTAGCAGCAGACCGCGTATATGCCGAATTTGTGGGCCTCAACCACTTGCACTGGATTACTCGTATCGATGTTGAAGGTGAAGACAAGCTGGATGATATGCTTGCAGATACAACCAGCTACAGCGCTAAGAACGTACCGGCAAGAGAATGGAACCCGGAATTCCTGCAATCCCTTCATGCACTGCCCTCATACTATTTAAAATATTTCTATATGACCGATGCCATGCTCGAAGAGCAGATGGACTCCCATAAGCAAGGCATTAACCGTGCTGAAGTCGTCAAACGTGTAGAAGAGGAGCTCTTCGAGCTTTATGGCAATCTAGAGCTAAGCGAGAAGCCGAAGCAGCTGGAACAGCGCGGCGGTGCTTTTTACTCAGAAGCAGCTGTTAATCTCATGAGATCGCTTCATAACGGATCAAACGACATTCAGACCCTAAATGTCGCTAACCGTGGCATATTGGACTTCCTGCCAGATGACGCCAGCATTGAGGTGAACTGCGTGGTCACCAAAAACGGCCCACTACCTCTGCCACTGACCAAAATTCCAACCATGGCTAAAGGACTCATTCATGCTGTCAAAACCTATGAACAGCTGGCGATTGACGCCGCTGTAACCGGAGACCGCGCCCTTGCCCTTCAGGCGCTCGCACATCACCCGCTTGTTCCGTCCGTGGACGTAGCGATTCGGATGCTGGACGAAATGCTGGAAGCTAATAAAGAGTTCCTGCCGAACTTTTTTGCGAATTAATTCATACCTCCTATCGAGAAATAACTAAAAGAGACCGAACCCGGTCTCTTTTTTTGCGCTTGTTGCTGATACTCGCTACCGAAGCAAAGATAAATAAAGCATCTTGGTAATTTGCACTTAGCGAATTCGCTATCGGACACAGCTGACCTTAAAAGCGGCTTTTTCACATTTTTAGAGTGCTAGCGGACCCCATAGCCGTTATTAGCATGAAAACCACCCAATATAACCCCTTTCTAATTGAATAGCGGCGCTGGTGTCCGAAAACCTGCTCCAAAGGCTAAAAACTAGCAAATAACGTTATCTGGGTCCGCATGACTCGGCCGAAGATTGCACAGAAAATGTGTTCGGATATTTATAGAAGAACCAGAGATTACTGCGAGTTGTACCGATAATGAGATCTGCTGTCCATCAGTTCACTGCTGCCAGATTTGCCAACGACCCACAACGCAAAAAAACGATCCCTGTTACTGGAGGAACGCTTTTTTGTTTCTACTCCAATGGACTCCCAGCATTTCCACCATTATCATCCACTCATTTATTGCTGCGCTCTCAGCGTATTTCTTGCATTACCTGTTCAATGCCAAAGCGAATATCCGGCTCTTTTACACTGGATACATTGAGCTTTAGAATCTTCTCTTTATTAAAAGAGGGCAGATACCCGCTGTCCGCCATTTCGATGCGAATGAACTTTTTTTGCAGACGTTTGCTCATCTGTTCTGTCTTTATGCTGTCACTAAGCTTCAGATACGTATGCACACCAAGCTGGCCGGTTGGATGGTAGGAATAATGCTGTGCTGTCGCTGTATCTAACTCTCTCATAATCGATTCATGGAGCAGCGTGGATCTTTTTTCGTAGCAGGAACGCATCTTTTTTCGGTGGCGCTCGAACATTCCGCTTTTCAGATACAACTCCAGGGCAGCCTGAGACAGCATAGAGCTATCTATATCCATCAGTCTTTTGAATCGGTTAAAAGAGTCACACAGGACCGCTGGCAGTACAGCGACACCGACACGCAGACCCGGAAATATAATTTTGGAAAAGCTTTTCAAATAGATCACATGGGAAGCATCGTCATAAGCGTAGATCGGATCCTCTTTTGCATCCTGCTCCAAGTCCGCCATGTAGTCATCCTCAACGATGTATACATCGTATTTAGCTGCTAGCTGAGCAATCGCCTTCTTCTGGGGACGGGTATAGGAGACGCCAAGCGGATTATGAAATCGCGGGACGGTATAAAAGAACTTGAACTGGCCTGTCTTAAATAACCGTTCTAATTCATTCAAGTCCACCCCAGCATCCGAACGCTTTATCCCCTCTGTCTCAATGCCATACGTCTTCAGATATTCCATAAAAAGCGGATAACCCGGCTGCTCAATCAGCACTCGCTGCCTGCCATTCGGAAAAGGAATTCGGGTCAATACGCCAAGCGCCTGCTGCACACCTGAGGTAATAAAAATCTGTTCCGGATTGGCAAATACCTGATAAGAAGCCAGATGCCGCTGCATTTCACGAATAAGAGAAGGAAGCCCCTGCGGCGTTCCATAGATGAACAAGTCATTGCGGTACATATCAATCGCTTTATTAATACAATGTTGGAAATCCAGATACGGAAAAATATCCGGGTCGGGTGCAGACACCGTAAAATCGATCCAATGTGCACCTTCGTCTTTTCGTTGTCCGCTTCGTTTCATGACATAATAACCACTTTTTGAGGCGGCATAGATTAAATGTTTGTCCTGAAGATCCTGTAAAGCGCGAATTACTGTACTTTTACTACATCCATAACGTAAGGACAACTCCCGGATAGACGGTAATTTATCTCCCTCACGATACGTATCCTCGGCAATTTGCGCTTCCAGCTCGTTGATTAACTCCGAATACTTATACATCCCTTTCACCTTCCTCCAAGCTTATTCTGTACCGGTACAGATGAATAATAATTACATTGTAGCACAGCTACTCTAGCCTTAGAATAAAGAGCAGAACAGGACCGGTACCTAAATGCGCGCAACACTTTGGAGGTCTTTACTAATGAATACATCTTCTACTCAAAAAGCGATAGCAGCAGCTGTCATGAATGCGATTATCGTCGGGTTTTCCTTTATATTTGTAAAAATGGCCCTAACCGTCTCGGATCCTTTTGATACGCTAGCTCATCGCTTCACGTTATCTTTCCTTGCCGCTTCTTTATTTACTTTTCCAGGGTGGGGGCGGGTGAAGTTTGGAATATCCAAGGCAGCAGTGATAATCCCACTGGCTTTAATGTATCCAGCGTTATATTTCACCCTTCAGGCGTATGGACTTCTGTATACAACCTCCGCTGTAGCGGGTATTATTCAGGCGACAATGCCCATCTTCACCATCCTTTTGGCGGCGATGTTCTTGAAGGAAACCACGAGCAGCTTCCAAAAGATCTCTACATTAATCTCAGTTGCAGGCATTATTCTTATCTTTGCCATTCCAGGTTTGAGTATCTCTTCTTCTAGTCTTTGGGGCGTCTTGCTCATCCTAATCTCAGCTTTATCCCTTGCCGGTTATAATGTTGCGGCTCGAAAGCTGACACGTACCTGGAGTCCCAAAGAACTTACCTATATGATTACTTTGTTCGGATTTATATTTTTTAATGGACTGTCGATCATTAAGCATGGTTCGGCAGGAACCTTGGATCAGTATTTCACACCTTTTCAAGAGCCCAAATTTATATTCTCCATGCTCTATCTCGGCGTACTCTCCTCCCTCGTGACCTCCTTCCTCTCCAACTATGCTTTATCACGGATGGAAGCTTCACGCGTGAGCATTTTCGGCAGTCTTTCAACAGTTGTCTCTATTCTCGGTGGTGTACTTCTGCTGAATGAGCAACTGGAATGGTACCATTGGACCGGTACAGTGATGATCATCGCCGGGGTGATCGGTGTGAACTGGCGGAAGCAAGTAAGGGCCAAAGGCAAAGCGTGAAGATTGATATGCATACAAAAAAGACACCCCGCGAGGTGTCTTTTATCTTTACCCTTTTCAGTATCTCTATTCTGTAGCAAGCCTCACTAATCGCCGTTATTTGGCTGTTTCAAGCTCCTTGATCTTCTCTTTATATTGATCCAACAGATTAGCTAAAGCTTCCTTGATCACAGTCACATCTTTGGATATAGCGGCACTATTCAGATCATCTTGGGCTTTGAAAAAAGCTTTATCCGCGTCGCTAAGATCTGGAATGGAAATAGCAATTGAAGTCGCGTCTACAGCTTTCATTGAAGTAGTGATATTGCTATCTACCTGCATATCATCGACTACAGGTATTACTTCAAGGTTACGACCAGCTTCAATATATCCTGCAGGTAGAGCTTCGGTGGATAGTATTTCTTTAGATAATTGAACTCCCTCCACCAGTTCCGCAGGCACAAGCTCGGCAAGTGCGGTTACACTAAATCCAGCAACCTTATAATACTGATCCAAGGTGTTCTTCCAATCTTCTTGGGTATTAGGTGCGTAGGTCTTAGCCAACTCTAGGGGATCTACCCAATCAATAGTGGTTACTTTAGTGGCAATTGTTCCTTTAGAGGCAGCAGTAACCACGGCTGCAGCCGTTGTTTTCGTGTTTCCGTCTTGCGCTCCACTTGCTGCGTTCGTTGCAGACGGTGCAGCAACGGCGGACACTAGCAGGGCGGACAGCGCTAACTTTTTAAATAACATCTGTTGATTCATAAATACAACACTCCTCGTCGAATCGAATGATCTTACAAGACCAAGCTTACATAATGGGTGTGGCAGAACATTGGTTAATTTGTGGAAAAACAATGGCAGCCGCCCTTACCCACCTCTGGATTGATATAATTGTAGGAGAATAATTTGGAGGTAACCCGAAATGAATAATCCATATCTCATTGCCGTAGTCGACGATGATGAACATATACGCAATCTTGTTGAAGCTTATTTACAAAAAGAAAACTACCACACCATCGGCCTTGGCAGCGCTGAGGAAGCATGGACCTTGTGGCAGACTAGCCCCCCGGATATGTGGGTACTCGACGTTATGCTCCCCGGCATGGATGGTTATGAGTTCTGTAAAAGGATTCGTAACGAAGCCGAAGTACCGATCATTATGATCTCCGCAAGAGATAATGAAGTGGATAAAATATTAGGATTGGAGCTTGGCAGTGACGATTATCTAGTCAAGCCGTTCAGCCCTCGTGAATTAGTCGCCCGGATCAAACGGCAGCTTCAACGCTGGTACAAAATGAGTAATCAGGCCGAAAAATTGAATAGTCAGACCACTTCCACCCGTCTTGAAATCGACCAGCTTCTACTATTGCCGGAAGAAAGACGTGTATTTTGGTGTGGTGAAGAGGTAGACTTGACCAGCAAGGAATTCACCATGCTAAAAGTATTCGCTGATGCCCCTAACCGGGCATTTACAAGAGATGAGCTGCTGAGCTATGTGTGGGGGGACGACTATTTTGGAAGTGATCGCGCCGTGGATCATCTCATTAAACGGATGCGCAAAAAACTGGAGCATTTGCCCATTGAGGCTGTATGGGGACACGGATACCGCATGAGAACAGATGGGGGTGAGCATACGAATGAAACTAGCACATCAGATTAATTTAGCCTTTAGTATTGCATTGGTATTGCTACTATCTATTACTGCAGTCGTGATCCATTTTGTACTACTCAACCATTTTGTCGGAACACAAAAAGAGGATTTAAGAACCATTGGTGCGGCGATGTCAGTTACATTGACTGAAGAAAGTAAATACATCGGGGAGATTGGCACTCAGCTGGAAGCTCTGCCGGTGACCATACCTTCTCTAAGCACTGCAGGCGTCGAAGCCATTCTTAGCGATGAGACAGGAAAAGTCTTGTCCACATCATCAGAGATGAGTTCAATTGCAATAAACTATGATGCCAAGAGTGTCACAGGCCAAGCCACTGAGCTCCAGAACATTTGGAATGGAACAGATACACGGTATATTACTGAAGTGAAGGCTACACCTATAGGCACGCTAACTCTGCTAACCCCTATGAGCGCAGTCACTGCTATTGAACAAGCTTTGCTCAAAAGACTGCTGATCGTTTTCAGCGCAGCGGGAGCATTTATGTTCCTATTTGGCCTATTTATCACCAAGAAGATGATTCAACCTCTAATGAGGCTGCAACTAGAACTCCGCAAAGTCAAAGAACGGCACTTCTCAGATGTTAAATTAATTAAAGCTGGTGGAGAGCTTGGATCTGTCGCTCAATCGGTATATGACATGGCAGATGAATTAAATCGTTTCAACCATGTGCAGAAACAATTTTTCCAGAATGCGTCTCATGAATTAAAAACTCCCTTAATGTCCATTTCCGGCTACGCTGAAGGGATTAAGGATGGTGTTTTTGAAGGTGAGAATGTAGTAAAAGGGCTAGACATTATCATGAGCGAAAGCAGCCGCTTGAAGAAGCTCGTGTCCGAAATGACTTTACTTGCGAAGCTGGACAGCGAGGAAGATATATTCAAGCCTACGGTTATTTGTTTAAAAGATCTACTGACAGAAACCATCGAACGAATGAACCCTCTATTAATGAAAAAAGAATTAACCCTCCATATCTCCCACGATCATCAAGATTCTCTTACGATCCGTGCGGATAGGGATAAGCTGCTACAGGCGCTTCTTAATGTAGTTTCCAATGCAGCACGTTATGCTAATCAACATATCTATATCCATGTTTCGGTCAAGGAGGGCCGGGCTCTGTTATCCGTAAGTGACGATGGCCCTGGAATTTCGGACGATCTGCTTCCCTATCTCTTCCATCGTTTTGTAAAAGGAAAAGACGGAGAATCCGGACTTGGACTGGCTATTTCCCGCGCAATCATCGAGCGTTGTGGAGGTCAGATCAGCGCAGGCAACCGAAGAAATGGCGGTGCGGTAATCTCGATGGGGTTTCCTTTATAAATATCCATAAGAGGCTGTCTCAAAAGTAGTAAACTCTACTTGGGGCAGCTTCTTTTTTATGGAATAGAAAAGTAATGGATTTTACTGTGCCATATGACTATATACCATGCGTAGTGTTCTCTGATATTGGGTTGGGTGGTTGGACGGTTCGATGGTGGGCGGTTGTACGGTAGGTGGTTGGATGGTGGGCGGTTGGGCGGTAGGTGGTTGGATGGTGGGCGGTTGGGCGGTGAGCGGTGGACGATATATTAGGTGAGTTTTTCATACGGCTTGCGGTAGGGTTTAAACTAATTAGGGAAAAACTCCCTAAAAATAGCCGATATTCACTCTAAATGCACGAAATCAGGAAATTCCTCCCTAATAATTAGGGGGATTTCTTAATTAGTTACTAAATCGGCCGAAAATCAGGTAAGTTTTCCCTAATTACTCTATAAATACTTCACTTATTGCATCACTTGCAGCATCACTTGCAGCATCACTTGGTGCGACACATGAATCATCAATTGCTCATCACTTGGTGCGCCGCTTAATTCAATCGCTCAACATGTACATAAGAGCTGGAACAGGCCTCATCAGCTACTTGAACATTCATCGTCGGTCACCATCTATATTTTTACTGGTAAATGATTCCGTTTCTACTTCATGGTAAATATAGCTACTATTTTGGGTAATATATAGTCGAAGTAACAATTACACCTTACCTCTGATAAGAGTTAGATACTACATTTTTTTCACAAAAAGGAGATACCAACATGAGCAGACTTGCAGGAAAAGTAGCTATTATTACTGGTGGAGCAGGCGGTATTGGTAAAGGGATGGCCCTGGCTTTTGTTAAAGAAGGCGCTAAGGTAGCTATTATTGACCTCAATGAAGAAACCGGCAAAGAAACAATTAAAGAATTACAAGAATATCAACCTGAATCTATCTTTATTCAAGCGAACCTCAAGGAACACGATAAAATAGCTCACCTTGTTAAACAAGTAGCTGATAAATTTGGAAAAATAGATATTTTAGTAAACAATGCCCACGCATCCAGAATGAAATCTATTGAAGAAACTACACAGGCTGATTTCGATTTATCTTTTGATACAGGCTTCTATCCAACCTTCTATTTCATGCAAGCAGCACTACCGTATTTAAAAGAAGCACAAGGTAAAATTATTAATTTTGCATCGGGCGCTGGCCTCAACGGGGATACCAATCAAGGAACATATGCTGCTGCAAAAGAAGCCATCCGTGGAATTACCCGGGTAGCCGCTAATGAATTTGGTCCATTTGGTATCAACGTAAACATCATTGCTCCAATTGCTAATTCCCCTGGCATGATTGAATGGGCAGAAGCAAACCCTGAGTATTACCAAAACATGATTTCAAAAATACCTTTGAGAAGATTGGGTGAACTGGAAAGTGATATTGGTCGTGTTGCGGTATTCCTAGCGAGTGAAGATTCCGATTATATTACGGGCCAGACTATCATGGTAGATGGCGGGTCTATTAAGCTTCGTTAATTTCAAGCAGATACTCGACTTAAAATGAATAAATTTGATGCTAAATAAATAAGCCGGAAGTGAACATCGTAAAATGTTCGCTTCCGGCTTTACTACTTTCTATTTAATCGTGATTTCGTCCACATATACGGTAGCACTACCTACTGGATCAGTTGCTGTGGTCATGACTTGAACGCCAATCGCTTGGGTCAAATTACGATCCGCTACCTTGCTGATATCCAGTGTTATTGTAGTAAATCCATTGGCATCTACTGGTATAGCCGTAGAAGCAGTCCATGTTCCCCAGCTTGAGCCACTTTGGGTAAACAGCTGAGCCATTACACCGCTAACATCGCTTGCATCAATAGGTCCAACCTTGATTTTAAGCGTAATTGTTGATGCATTCGCTAAGTTGGTAACCACCATACGACGCAGCTGGAATTGCCCTCCATTCAATGTTAAGTCCGCTTGCATCGAATGAGTTCCCTCAGCATACACAGCATTGCTCACCGATAGATTCTGAGCCAGCGCTGTATTATATTTATTATTTTCATCCACATTGATGCTGAAGCCTTGCAGTGTATTGTCCTCGAAGCCATAGACGACAGCTTCAGGTGCGGTACCATTCCTCAGGGTCCGAACATCATCCAGATACAGCGTAGAAGTTCCCGTACCACTGAATCCCTCGAGCTTGATACCTATGGCTTTTACACTATTAAGATCTGCAATACCTGCCAAGTTGAGCGAAACCGTAGTAAATCCGCTCGAATCTACTTTCACAGCTCCACTGTCAGCCCAAGACCAGGTTGATCCCGTCTTAATATACAAACGTGCATCCGCTGTTCCGTTCGACAGTTTAATTTGTGCGCTTAATTTATCAACCGCGCTCAGATCCAGACTGCCATTTTTGGTGAGCTCAAAAGCTCCATCTGAATCGAGTGAGAACAAGGTGCTTAACGAATGAGTTCCCTCAGCAGCCTCATCAGTCGAGATTACCACCGCGCTTGCACTCGCATTATTTTGCTCTACTGTCCAGTCCTGAGTATCTTTTTCGAAACCATACAACAGCTTCGCCTGTTCTGGCGTGCTGCCAGGGCCTTCGCCCCCATTAGGAACGCCACCCGTTCCATCATTAAACGCTGCAATATCGTCGAAGTACAGCGTACCAGACGTACTTGCTACTATGTCCTTTTTATTTACGTAGATAGACACTGCCCGAATGTCCTTAAGGTTCTCTTTAGTGATTACTTTACCGGCATTTCCTGTATCCCATGGCGCTGGAGCGAACTGGCTGAATGGAATTTCCACCAAGCCAGGTGTCGTACCTGCCAGTGAAGGATAAGCTTCAAAAGAAATGCCGCTTGCATTGACCTGAATAACAAGCTTGTGGTCGCTGCCATCAGGTGCAATCCAGAGCTTCAATTTGTTGGCGTCCGACCAGTCGGCATTATTCATGTTTTTGGTACGACCTGTATAACCTTGGCCATCCACATTATAATCGAATCTCAGGCCATACTTGCCATCATTTTTATGGTCCGCATCAAGTGAGATCGTATTTAGATCACCCGCAGGACTTAATGCCGCACGAAGTAATTCATCATTCCCTTTGTAATTCTCAAAAGTATCTACAATCAATGGGTCCCCATTGCCCTCTACGTCACTTACAAAGATTTGGATCGTTTGTGAAAGTACAGAACCATCCTTTGCATAGGACTTAACAGTAAGCATCACGCCAGTTTCGTCGAAGGCTACACCTGGTGTCCAATCTGCCAAGTAATAGAAACCTTCTGCGTCAGCTGCCATGCTGTACTCTGTTGTGTCATCCCCAATCAGGTAGGTTACTTTATCTACGTCCTGATTCAACACACGAACACGAAGGGTCGATGCTTTTGTCGTGGGCACTGTTTGGTTTGCCGTTGGTGAGGCAATGTGTAAAAAAGGTTGCTCGGTTTCTGTAGTTACCTGTTTCGAATACGCATCCGCAATAGCCACTTCATGGCTGAAGCTTGTATACGGATCATTATAATAGTCTACAAAATCAGGGAGCAGTTCATGATCCCCTAGCCCGTTTGGAGCATTTCTATAAGGGACAAAGATAGAATCTGTATTGAAATTCGCCCAAGTCTGCATGTACGCCATCCGTTTAGCATCCGGATCAGACTGCAGTGCAGCGATTAGCTTGGTAAAGAATTTCAGGTCCTTCGTTCCAGTTGGCTTCACACCCGAATAACCGAACTCAGTAAATGCTGCGATTTTCCCCTTATCATCGGCCAGCTTCGAGATCAGCTTAGCATCCTTCACGACTGAATCAAACCAACCCTCAGTGGTTCCGTCATAATAATTATCGAAGCCAAGGATATCGACATAGTCATCTCCCGGATACGTCTCAAGGAATGTCGCATCTGTGCCGTTAAATGGACTTCCCGGTGAGAACGCATATAAGAAGTTATGCACATCTTTTTTGTCCCTTAAGTATTCAACGGTATAACGATAAATTTCAGCATACTGCTCCTTCGTACGGTAAGGCGCACCCCACCAGAACCAGCCACCATTTTGCTCGTGGAATGGACGGAAAATGACTGGAATAGCTTTACCATCATCATCTTTTAAGTTATTTGCAAAGTCCGCAATCATATCCAGGAATATATTAAATTCCGCATGTTTGTCACCGCCGGGTAATATATGCGTAAGCACATTCCCTTTGGTGTCATAAAAGTCCTTTCCTGTGACGAAGTTCGGCATATGCGAGCTTAATGTAAGCACGCCGCCTTTTTCATAAGCAGATTTCATCACGCCGATTAATTTATCACGATTCTCCAGCTGGGTTGCGCCTAGATCGCCTGGTTTCTCAAAACCTTCAAGACTAAGCGTATCCCAGCCGAACAGCCCCGGAAGGTCGCCTACTGCATTCTCGACCTCAGATTGCGTTCCGTCCTTTTCAGTAATAGAAAGTCCTTCTGTAGTAGCATGCTGATGTCCAAACAAGATCTCACTGCCGCGGATATCCTGTAAATAGGCAAATAGCGATCTAGTCTCACTACTTGCATCAACATCCGCTAAATTCTCGATACGTCCCACAGGACCCGTCGGGTCTGTCGGTGTTGCTGTTGCTGTCGGTGTCGCTGTTGGTGTCGGTGTTTCCGTTGGTATTGGTGTCGCTGTAGGTGCCGCGGTTGGATTAGTCGGACCTACCGGCGTTGTTGATGAGCCTGATGCCGAGGTAGGCGCTGGGGTAGTCGTTGCTACAGGACCTTGATTGCCTTTGATAATGACAATTGTGCCAGAAGCAATGGGCTTACCGTTCAACGTTACTCCTGTTGCTTTAACGTCCGCTTTTGCAATGTCGCCCTGACCGGAAAGAGTGGTTCCAGTCGCTTTGACAGCTACGTTTAGATTAGCAATCGATGCGCCTTCACCTAGGATCAGCCCCACAGTGCTATTTAGAATTCCCGTTGTGATCATCGTCCCAGTTCCAAACTCCAGTCTTGCTAGACTATCTACCGTTAGCTGAGAAATTTGGGTTGTACCACTCGTGAGGACACGAACCTCACCCTCTTTACGATTTATATTTACTTTGCCTAATGAGCTATTCTTAATAAGAATGGAGTTTATCCCGCCACCTGCAATAAATGTGGTGCCCGTAACCTTAATACCCTCAAGGGTCACTTCGCCGTTACCGATCCCAGCAGTTAGATACAGGTTTCCGTTTATCGTTGCATTTTTTAACACAACACCATCCTGATTAACGACTACATTCCCAGAAACTATTCCTCCTTCAAAGCTTCCAGATTGCGAGTAATAACTCTTCACTATTTTATTAATTAACGTTATAACTTCGGCACGGGTGATCCTTCCAAGCGGCTTAAAGGTTCCATCCTCATACCCTGTAATCAAACCTGAGAGCGCATGAACTGCATCCTTAGCATAAGCCTGAATCTGAGCGGAATCACTAAATCCACTCATCGATGAAGCGCTTTCAGTGGCTTGAAGAGTAAATATCCGAGCCAACATCGTCACCGCATCCTGACGCGTTATATAATCAGTAGCTTGTGCTTTATTCTCTGAGTATCCTTCATAATACCCAGCATATCGTGCCAACGAAAGCTGATCTGCATACCAATCGGTCGCTTTTACATCGGAAAAAGATTGATCTGACTTCATATAGAAACCAAATACCTTATTCAAGATCGTAGCAAACTCAGCTCTTGTAATTCCTTCATTGGGATGAAAAGAACCATCCTGATACCCGTTTAATACGCCATTTTCTACCCACTTCGCAATATTTTGTTGTGCCCAGTGACCCTGTGTATCACCGAATCCCACAGTCGATGGCGCTGCTGCTGCAGAAATTACAGAGGGGAAAGGAGACATTATCATTGCACAGGCAAGTATACTCCCCAGCCACTTTTTCGCTTTTTTCATTCCTAATTCTCCTTCGAAAATGAATGGATTTGATAATAAGAATAGCCAACCAGCTGTTATGAACCCAATAACTATCTGTCCTTATAGAAGACAATTACAGACCTACTCGCTAACTATTCACCTCCACATATTCAGCTTCGTTATTAATAACAAACACTAACAAAATATTTTAATTTCGTTAGATATTTCGGTATATGCAAGATTATAGCGGTTACATTGGCATAAAACAATCTAAATATTCCCTTTTGTTATAATTATTTTATTGTTTACGTTAGTATTAATGTTAGTTATTCCGAAAATAAATAACAAAATTCAATTTAATATAACAAAAATAGACACCCCGCAGGAGTGCCTCCCAATAATCATATAGATGAGATCCGATTCATTTATCAATAAGATTGCCCACTTGAATCCTCGAGCACTACCTGATAACCCGACCCTCCAAATAAGGGTTTGCAAATCGTTGCAACTCTCAGCGACGCACTTTCCGTGTACTCTTTGCGCACATAATCCATTCCAAGGCTTCCTGCTGCCTGCTTGTTCTGACGCTCCGAATTTCCGTGAATTACTGCTATTATTACCGCTCCAATAATTATGATAATAAGGACTAGATAACCTAAATGTTTTTTTCTCATCTTTCCTCCTTATTACATAGAGTGATATTGGCACAGCAACGGGGCGATTAGCAATAATCTCGTTTCCGTAGGCACCCTATCCCGTGATTAAGTATGCCGAAGCCGATACCTATAAGCATAATTTTACCCCTACTCTACTTCAACAGCTTAACCTATATAAAAACAAAAGGCACCCCCAAGGGCGCCTTCATTATCACTACATATTAGTTGTGCTAGTTATTTATAAGACTCTGCCAGCGAGTTCGCCACCACTATCGCATTGTACACATCTTCCGGAGTAACCGGGAACGGCATATTGCCCATTGTGTCTCCTTCTGCACAAGCAGCTTCAGCAACTTGGCGCCATTCGGATTCGATAAATTCCGTGCACCCCAGATCGGCGAGGGTTAGCGGAAGATCTACATCCTTGATAAGCTCAATGACAGTTTCCAGCTCCTCATTTGAGGCATTTTCCAGTACTAACTGGGCTAAAAGACCAAACGTAACCTTTTCACCATGCTGAGCTTTGTGTAGTGAAGGAACGGCTGTCATCCCATTATGGATAGCATGCGCGGCAGCCAGACCACCAGATTCAGCACCCACACCACTTAGATAAATTGTCGCTTCAATGGTCTCCTCCACCGCGCGTGTATAGAGCTTCTGATCGACCGCACGTTTAGCTTTTACCGCATTCTTAAGTAGAGCTTCATAACAAAGTCTTGATATACCTAGACCCGTTGTAGAAGGTTTCATGAGTACGAGATTGTCGCCATTAGAGGCATAACAAGCACGGGCTTCAAAATAAGTAGCCAGTGCGTCGCCAATTCCAGCTGCGAAAAAACGGGAAGGCGCTGAAGCTAAAATCGCTGTATCCGCCAAGACCACATCCGGATTACTTGGGAGGAATAAGTATTGATCAAATGAACCATCTTTATTATAAATGACAGCCAGCGCTGTACATGGTGCATCAGTAGATGCAATCGTCGGAAAAATAACTACAGGCAGCTTCTCATAATACGCAGTAGCTTTGGCGGTGTCCAGTGTTTTACCTCCACCGATACCGACGATGATATTCGCCCCAGCTTTACGGGCAAGTTCCCGATTACGATTAATCTCTTCCTGAGTACATTCATAATTGAATTTTTCAAAAGTAGCCTTATTCCCCGCACCTTCGATGGAACTCCCCGCCTCTTTCTTAGCACGTTCCAAAATGAACTCATCACAGATCACATAGGCATGATCGCCAAACGCCTTAATATACTCATTCAGATCTGACAGTAAGTTATGGCCGGAGATAAATTTCTTTGGTGAAGTAACGGATCTAACGAAATGTGACATTGTGCAAGACTCCTTGTTGTGTGTTTTAGTAAGCATAAAGACGCAATTCCTACATATTATTACCCCGCTACCCAAGAAATACTCAAGCTGCATTCTCCAAAGGCACTCATCAGAGCATACAAAAAAGACACCCCTCAGGGCGTCCTTTGATTTTTTTATATCTATTATATAACACGATGCTGAACCCATTTCTTGCCCATAAATCGCCGCAGGAAAATCAAACCTCTGATCCCCCACTCACAATTCATCGCCAGCCAAACGCCGAGTATACCAAAGTTCAGAACAATACCTAAGATGTATCCGAGCACTACACGGAACAGCCACATCGTAAGCATCGAAACCATGGAGGTGAATTTGGAATCCCCTGCCGCTCTAAGCGCCGAAGGCGTAATAAAGCTTATAGACCATAACGGAATTTGCGCAATCGTATTGATGAGCACAATCAGGAAGATATCACCCACAATCTCAGCAGGAGGATGGAACATAGACACTAATGGATTGAAAAAAGGCATAATCAGCAACCCCATCACCACCAGGGAAAGAGAAGAGGCGACAAGGAATGATTTAATAAATTTTCGAGCATCCTTAACATTATTGCTTCCCATACATTGTCCCACCACTGTAATAATCGTCAAGGACAACGCATTCCCCGGGATTTGCATAATCCCTGCAAAGGAGGAGGCAATCGCATTAGTCGCAAGTGCATACGTACCCAGACTAACGATGAAGATCTGAGTCAGAATTTTACCACCATTAAAGAACATCTGCTCTGCCGCAAACGGCATCCCGATGAACATTATTTTTTTCAGCATAGACAGCTTAACCGCTACAAGATCGCGAATACGGATATGCAGATCGTTGTCCAATCGGAATAGATAATAAAGTGCGCAGAACGCCCCCAGGTATCTAGCTATATTTATAGAAATGGTCATCCCCAGAACACCCATATGCAACAGGTTAATAAAGACGAGATTCAATAAGACATAAGTTAAATTCATAATTAGCGAAAGTACAAGCGAGGCCCTCGTTCTACCAATTCCACGAAGAGCACCACATACCGCTTCCACAACAGCTATACCAAGATAAGAGATACAACTCCCGATTAAATATATTCGGGCGTTCTCCATAACCTCCGGTGAGGCCGCTCCAAATAGTAAATTCAACAGCGGATTGTGAAAAAGAATTCCGAACATCCCAATAGCAAATGCCATCAGCGAAACAGATGACGTAGCACCTGCCGTAGCTTTTGACACCATGAGGTCATTGCCGCTCCCTTTATACTGCGCAACAACAACCGTCCCACCTGTTGAGACGGCAATAAACACACTAATGAGAAAAATATTAAGAGAATCTATCATATTGACCGCACTGATAGCTGCCACACCAGACGAGCTTATCATAGCTGTATTCACTAGATTAAGACCCACCACAAAGGCCTGATCCACTAGGATAGGGATGAATAAAGCAATCATCTGACGATAATCTATCGACTCCCCAGAAAAATACTTTTCCAGAAACCGCACACTTTGCTTCGTATTTACACCTACATTAGGCTCCATCTTTGCTTCACTTCTTTTACATAGAGTTTGTCAAATTGAATTATGCGTATAAATAGAAAAAGGCTCTTCAGGTTGAAGAGCGATTCAAAAGTATTGCCTGTTTATATGCACTTAGGTATGCGGTCGAGAGGACTCGAACCTCCACGGGGGTTAGCCCACACGGACCTGAACCGTGCGCGTCTGCCAATTCCGCCACGACCGCACAAGATATAAAAAAATACAGTGCAGAATATAAGTTAACATGATTTCAGAGAAAGAGCAACAACAAATTTAACAAGTAAAAGCGCCTTCGGTGTCCTTGTAAGGGCAGTAAGCGTTTAAGGGAAGACTATAAGAGTATTGGTGTCACTTATACTTTCTTATATTTAAAAAAAGTGTATCGATGCCCTCAAGAGGATCATCGATACACTTTTAGTTAGAACAATAGAATTATGATGCTTGTCCAAGCATGCGATAGATGATAACCGCTGCTTGAGCGCGATTAGCTATACCCTTAGGTGCAAATTTCCCACCATCAACACCGTTGACGATTCCCAATTGAGTTAGCTGTGCGATAGCCTCTTGTGCATAAGGAGCAATACTGGATTTGTCTGCAAACTTACCCAATGCTGCATTTTTATCAATCGGCTGTAGTTTGTCTTTCAGTGCGTTAGCAACCATAATGGCCATCTCTTCACGAGTCACTTCACGACCCGGTTCAAATTTGCCATTTCCAGAGCCTTGTACAAGTCCAGCCTTCACCGCAAGGGCGATAGAATCCGTGTACCAAACTCCTTGTTTAACATCGTTGAACGAACTGGTTGTTGCTGAACCCGTAAGATTCAGTGCGCGTACCAGCATCGTAACGAACTCTGCTCTAGTCACTGTTTTGGTTGGCGCAAAAGTATTTGCATCCAGACCTTTCAGAATGCCCTTAGCAGCCAATGCTTCAATAGCTTCTTGCGCCCAAGCTACCTTGCCCAGATCCTTGAAGTTTGCTGCTGGCGCAGTAGTTGGTGCAGGTGTTGCCGTTGGCGCTGTTGATGGTGCTGGTGTTGCTGTTGGTTTCGCGGTTGGAGTAGGCGTTGGAGTTACACCGGTAGAACCGCCTCCACTGCCACTGCCTGATCCCGAATCAGCTTTTAATTTATTAATAATACGACCTTCAATGGCTGCTTTAATCTCTTTGCCATTAAACGTTTTTACAATGTAGTCGTAGAACACGTCCAAATCAATAGGTCCAGCCAATGAATCACTAGCTTGAGTCAGAACCTTGTAGTTATCTCCACCCGCAGCCATAAAGTTATTTACTACTGCTGTATATTTCTGCGTAGGATTAATTGGTGTTCCATCAGTTAGTGTGAGGCTCGCAATACGATCGGCTACTGGCAGATACATATTCGCTGTATATTTCAGTCCGGAAATTTGCAGCGTTTTGATATCTGGTGTTCCATCAGCTTTTACATTCCATTGCTGTTGCAGCAATGTTTTGATTTGCGCTCCGGTTAGTGTCAGCTTCACAAGCGTGTTGCCGAATGGCTGAATTTTAGCCAGATCGCCGAAGGTTACAGGACCTTTCGGAAGGTCCGCACGGATACCGCCTGGATTCATAAAGGCGAAATCGGCAGCTTTTGCACCATCGCCGAAGTCAGCATTACGCATAGAGTCAGCAATCAGATTACCAAGTGCAGCCTCATTATTGTAAGCATCGGTACGAGTGATAGTTCCGTCCGTTGTACCCACTGGTTGAGTGAGCTCAGGATGTTTCTCAAGGTAAGCATTAACCAGTGCCACACTTTCCGGATCTGGGGTTACCCCATCATGGAAGGTGGAAGTTACCACAGCAGACTTGTCCTTCACATCACCTGTTTTAGGATCAATGATCAACTTGATATCCTCAAATGCTGTACCGTAAGAATAAGCTTGTACAATCAGCTTGCCGTTTACTGTTCCATTTGCAAGTGCATGGTTATCACCAGCAACGATAACATCAACAGGGGATTCCGCAGGAAGCGCATTGGCTAGATCAGCCGCTTCACCTGTAGTCACACCATCTTTGGTTGTTGCAGGATCATGCGCAAGCACGATAATCGTCTCAACACCTTTAGATTGAAGTTCCTTAGCGTATTTCTCAACAGCCGCCACTTCCTCATCAGGCGTAAGGAAATGCACGCCAGCCGTACCGGAAGGTGCTACCTTGCTTGGTGTGGATTTCGTTACCAGACCAATAAAGCCGATCTTCACACCGCCTACTTCTTTGATTACATAAGGATTAATAATTGGCTCGCCAGTTTTGGCATCCACTGCATTCACATTAACATAATCAAAATCAGATCCAGCATGGTTAACTTTATTATCCTTAGGGTCGACACCGCCATAAAGCTGTGTCATCAGTGCATCAACACCTTGGTCAAATTCGTGATTACCAAGAGAACCCACATCAAATTTCATCATGTTCATCCAAGCATGAGTCGGCTCATCGCGCTCAAGGGATGATACTGGAGCGGATGCTCCAACGGAGTCACCATTATGGAAGAGTAATGAGTTCTCATATTTTGCACGAGTTGCTTTCAAATAAGTCGCGAGATAGGCTGCTGTGCCTACAGACTTATTGTTCACTGTAGAAACAGTGTCGAGTTGACCGTGGAAGTCATTAATTCCAAGAAGGTGAACCTCCACATCTTCCGTCGGTGCAGGTGTCTTCACACTTAGATCTAGCTTGAAAATTCCAAAGCCCTTATTATCTTGCTGTCCAGTATCGGAAATGTTCGCTGGGAGTACATTTGCCGCTTTAGGTGTTGTTGTAAATGTAACATTCACATTGCCCTTGATGGGTGCCAAGGACCAGTTACCATCAGCAGTTGGATCAATCGTACCAGCTTCACTGATGTAGTCCATCAGAACCTGACGATTCTCATCTTGAGAGTCTACAACCAGCTCTGCACCTTTAACACCCGGGAAGTTCCCGCCACCACTTGCGCGGTAATTATTAGTAACAACAATGAAATCCTGATCTAGATCTAAAGGTTGATCATTGTAAGTGACATCCGTTACACGACTCGAAGAAGCATCATTAATCGTACCATCCGGATTGTACTTCGCGTTTTTCGTCACATCAATTTTATATTGAACCCCATCGATTACATCGAAGTTAAAAACTGAAAATTTCGTATTCAACAGAGACTGCGGAGTCGAGATCCCTGGTTTGATGCGGTTAAATGCGCCCGCACTCATTTCCAGCCATTCTTTTACAACAGAACCCTTAACCTTGATTGCTTTAAGCGTGTTGTCATATAGATAAAGGTCGCTTGCGCTACGAATAGTCAAGTTCCCTTCATCAATACTAGTGTATTCTTCTGGACCGTTACGCCCTGCTTTAAAAGGAGCACCCACGCTTAGAATTGGCAGATCTTTATATTGAGGAACATTGACATCAATATAGTTCTGTACGTACCATTTCTGTGCGTACGTAACAAGTTGGACGGTAGGATCATCTTGAACCATTGCGAAGTAACTGTTCATTGGAGCCGTCGTAACGCCCAGTTTTTGTTCAGTATAAGCAATAGTAGCATTATGCGCTGCTGCAACCACAGCATCTACAGTCGGGTCAGGCTCAACAGTAGGAATGTTAACCTTGTTCACCGTCTTGTAAATGGAAAGTGCTGAAGCTTTTGAGCTTTCCTTATCTACCGTCCAGCCTTTATCACCTTGTACAATATCCAGATCAATTAGACCCAAATAAGCACCGCCGTAACCAGCTTGTACAGCAGGCGTACCGTTAATGTGGCCATTCACATTATCAATTACTGCTTTCTCGTTATTATATGGCTTGTCAGTAACAGGGTCCTTGAACAAACCATCCAGGGTATCGTCTTTTCCAGTCGGGAATACCTTATGCGTATGAGAGAACGTGATTGCATCAATACCTGCAACCTTACTCAGCGCATTAATGTCGTTCTCAGAGCCATCACCCTCAACAGCATTGATGTCAAACCCAGTATGGGCCATAGCGACAATGACATCTGCTCCTTCAGCTTTCATTTCTGGGACAAACTTCGTAGCCGTTGCTGCAATATCTTCAACGGTAACTTTGCCTTCCAGATTAACCTTGTCCCACTCCATAATCTGTGGAGTAACCAGGCCTATCAGGCCGACTTTAATCGTATGTTCTTGACCATTACTATCCTTTAATTTCTCATTGAGAATGACATAAGGAGTAAAGGCATTCGAGCCATCTTTTTTATATATATTTGCATTCACATAATCAAAATTTGCACCTGTTGTATCCTCATGTCCATCACTACCATTTATAGTACGATCTAAAAATTCCAATCCATAATTGAATTCATGATTCCCAAAAGTCGCAGCGTCATATCCTATAGCATTCATGGCCGCAATCATCGGATGAATCTCAGTTGGATCTTTAAGTTCCGATTTTTTCGCCACGTAAGTACCTAACGGAGTTCCTTGAATCAGATCCCCATTGTCAAGCAGGAGGGTATTGGATTTTTCGCTTCTAGCTTTCTTCACCAAGCTTGCTGTGCGGTCAAGACCGACAGTTACCGATGCCGCATTCTTAAAATAATCCCAGCCATACACATTGGTGTGTACGTCTGTTGTGCTCATTAACCGGAGCTCAACCTTTGCTCCAGATGCGGGTGAAGCAGCTACCTTGTCTGGACTCCAAACTGTGCCCAGAACGACTCCGCCTAGTACCTGCGCTGATAGCACAGCAGTTGCCAGCACGGACGCAAGCGGCTTATTCCATCGTGTCTTCCATCCCATAATAATATTAGTCCTCCCTATCATTTTCACATAATTTCTGTGATATTATATCACACAAACATAACCAATTATCATATAATTGTAAAAATAATATAAAACAATGTTAAATATAATAACATAAGAAGAAAGACCTAGACTTATGAATCCGTTTTTATAGGTCAAGAGTCAATAGATGCAAAAAGAACACATCTTCACCAGATGTGTCCTAAAAACAATCCTATATAAAGTCTAGAAAAGTCGAATCTATGTCCGGCACTACTTTTTACCCATTCATAGCAGTAATCCCAAAACAGATTGCAGTTATTAAAGATAAGGGTGTCATCACAAGTTTTTCTTTCATGCTCCTCGACAATAAGTTCATTATAGTATTAAGCATTAAATAGACGGCAAAAAAATAACATACCCTTCTATCAAAAGGTAATCCAATAGAGATCACATTCCCTGCCTGCAATAAGTACAGGATGGCAACTAGCTGTATCACTACTGAAACTCCACACGCGACTCTCATTTGTGAAGGCATAATTCTATGTCTTCCTCCCATTGCAAATTCCCCATAAGGCAATCCCAGAGACAGCAGTATATAAAGAATCACTGCTCCCAAAAAAGTAATACTCCCAATCCATGCTGATATCAAGTTTTCACCCCTCCATAATTTATTTATCGCACATTAAATTATATGAGTGTAATGAATTATTATGGGCATCAACACAAGTGGTAGCTCTTTCACCCAAATATTTTTTTATGATGAACTAGCACAAGCAACACAAAAATATCTGAGTAATATAGAAGTAAATAGACCAATGAGGTGATCCACAAATGGCAAATACAACGAAGATTCGCAAACGTGCTGAACAGCTGAAAGGTAGACCCGTGTGCATTACGTTACATGATGGACGTACGTATATAGGATGGATAACCGGCCTCGATAAGAATGGACTGACCCTTTCCAAACCACGTAAAAACAAACACAGAAAATCAAAAAAACACTCTTCTTCCCGCTCCCGGAAAGCAAACGTATCAGGATTAATGCCCTTATTCGGCTCACTTTTCGGAATGGGTGGAGGCGCTCTAGGCTCCGCAGGAGCAGGGGCTGCCAGTTCTGGAGGCGGTGGTTTTGGCGGATTTGGCGGGTTCGGGGGAATCGGCAACTTTATTGGAATGGTACAAAAAACTATGCCGGTTATGAAGATGGGCTACAATATGATTAAATCTATTTCCCCCTTCCTTAACGGGCTAAAAGGATTAATGGGATAATCAAAAGACACCCCTCAAGGTGTCTTTTATTTTTGCTCATAATCTTATCAGGTTCTTTAACAATCTGGCTGCAGATCTTAACCGTGGATGTTTTAGATGCTCCTGTACATAACGATAATTGGTCAATTCAACCTTAGCATCACTGAGGGCATAGGTAAAATCATCATCAAAGGGCAACTTATACTCCCAAACTCGCTTACTCCAGTGCGGAATATTTGCTTGCATCCATGGATCGTCTATCCCGGGATGAATATAGGTCTCACTAACGCCATCCGGCAACGAATACAGCTTAGCAATAATAGATCTTTTAAAACTTTCATACGTCTCGCCTTCCTCTACACCAAAAGGATGCGATAGCAAATAGTCGGGAATCGGCACCCCAAACGTATCCGCCAGCCCTGCTCCAAGGGCAACTGGTCGTTCAATATTTTTCAGCGATGCCAAAAGCGGATCCTCAGCATGGATGTATCTGAAGAATCGTGAGGGCAATCCCCAGCGCGAAATTTTCCACAACGTCTGCGGTAGCAAGCTGCGTCCTGTTTCCACTCCGTATAAACTACCCATGTGGTTGTCTACATGGCTAATCACTATTCCCGACTGTTTTACTCGCTCGTACTGCGCATCTATCTCCTTTAGTACGGCTTTTGTCTGCGCCCCCTGTTCGAACTCTTTTACCGTCCTATATTGATGTCCGCTCTCGTCATGAAGAGAAGTCTCTCCCGTCAGGCTCGCCCAGCGCAAAGCCTCAAATTCACTAGTCATCGTCAAGTGAAGTCCCACATTCCGTTGTTGCCTGCGACTACACCATGCAGCGGCCTCCTCAAACCCAGGGGCCACCGCCATAATCGTTGCTGAGGATACCTTTTCCTCTTCCAGCAGATGTTTAATCGCCTGATTCATGGGGGGACTTTGCCCAAAATCATCACAATTGATGATTAATTTTTTGTTCATAGTCAGCCTCACCTCTCAAAGAGTCCATAAATGTAAATTTCATTGTGAAGGATATGACAACAGCTATGGCCAACAGACATAATGGCACCACACTTATTAAATACCTAAATGTCGCTTCAGGATCGGACCCTGGATCATCGCCGCCTTGATAGCCAAAGATCATACCTACAATGAAAAAAGCTAACGCAGAGATTAACCCGCTTGAACGAGTAATGAATCCGCTTACAGACGTGTAGATTCCTTCTCTTCTCAGACCTGTTTTTTCCGCATCCTCATCAATAATCTTGCCACCTACTATTGCTGGGGTCACTAGAAATCCGGCTAATCCGAAACCGACAACTACGCCAGCAGCCACACCACTTAAGAGATCATAACCAAACCATAACGGAATTACCGATAACGCATATAAGATCAGTGATAACCGCCACGCCTTAACCCCGTCCATCTTACGAATCATCCAGTACCACACGAATACTAATGGAATGACCGAAACAAAAACAGCTGCAAGTAAAATCGATACCTGAGCCTCTGAGATATGAAGTACATATTTTGCATAAAAAGGAATCATCGAGCTTACAAGTCCATTCACCGTTTGGGCAAAAGAGTTCGAAATATTAAACACCCAAAACTTTTTATTCCGAATGGTCTCCCGAAAAGCCGGAATCAACTTCAAGGGTTCCTGCTCTGTGGGCTCCTTCTTTTCTTGGACATTCATCATACATAAAAACATAAACACTCCAAAGAGACAGGCATACACTATAGCCATATTAGAGAAACCAATAGCTGCAAAAATAATTGGGGTTAAGGCAGTACCGATTAACAAAGCTACAACTTGATAACCTTGCTGAATCGCGGAGGCTTTTGCCCGAATACGGTCTCCACGGAAGAGCTCCGGGAGTAACGCTCCATAATTCACCCACAACACAGTGGCGACAGCCTCATAGAAAATAAGTGTGACTAGAAACCAAGTGAACAATCCATTTTCAGATAATCCGCCGGGAGGGGAGAAAACCAGTACAAATGCCAGCATGAATAACGGAATTGAGCCAAACACCCATGGTCTGCGTCGACCCAAACGAGTATCTGTGCGATCTGACCAATAGCCGAATAACGGATTGTTTACCGCATCCCAGATCAGAAAGATGGTTCTGGCTAATGTAGCAAGTCCAATGCCCAATCCTAATTTTTCAACATAAAAGTAACTGTAAAATGAACTAAATGCCTGACTGGGAACCATCATCGCAAACATCCCTAAAGCAAAGGTGTACGGCGAATTGATCCATTTATGCTTCACTCACATACCTCCCCTATGGTAAAGATCCGGTTGTAATATATTACCATACCGAAGAGAGAACGCCATCAAATTTTTCCTTAGCAGAAACTACGGATAAAAAAAGAGGCCCCGCAGACCATCAACAAATGGCTGCGGAGCTTTTTCATAACTAGACTATAAAACATCCTTCAGCTTGTTTCGGCTCTGAACATCCAGGGCTAGATAATCACGGATTTCGCATCTTTTTCCATTGATATCCGTAAGAATGATTCGTTTATGACTTGGATACTGCATATGCTCGTGCAGGTTCCGCATAACGATCCGGGTCTGGCCCAGATTCGTTTGCAGCTCCCAAATCCACATATCCGCTTTTTGCTTAATAGAATCAATGCGGGTTACAACCGGAAGAAAATACCGCAGCCGGAGCTCTGTGTCCACTTCCACCCGACTTTCTTCATCGAGCTGATCAATGTCACGAATGACCCCGATCTCCTCACTCTTGGAGTTACGAACTGAAATATACTCCGTGGTATATTGGAATGGAAATATACGAAAAAGAATTAATTCCTCATAGACTTGACCCTCCACTACTCCTTGAAACACGCCACCTTGACTGCGGCTAAAAGAGATTGCACCCGGTTCAAGAATGTTAATCTCATAGGGATCTTTAGGATTCAATTCCCCGTTAACAAGATTCGGATCACTCATGCATCTCAACCCCCTTAATCTGCGACATTTCCTTCTGTGCCTCAACTAGCTTGAAGTAAGCACCTTCTGCAGCAAGCAATTCCTCATGTGTACCCACTTCAATGATCTTCCCGCGTTCAAGCACTACAAGACGGTTCGCATTTCTTAGCGTGGATAATCGATGGGCAATCGCGAATGTCGTTCTGCCTTTTACCAGTCGCGAGATCGCTTCTTGAATTTGCCGCTCGGTCACTGTATCTACAGAAGCTGTTGCTTCATCTAGGATTAGAATTCGCGGATCGTGAATTATTGCTCGGGCAATAGACACTCGCTGCTTCTCTCCACCGGACAATTTATGCCCACGTTCCCCAACTCTTGTATCATAGCCATCCGGCAATTGAACGATAAAATCATGGGCGTTGGCAATTTTTGCAGCGCGCATGATTTCTAATTCCGTAGCGTCCGGTTTAGAATAGGCAATATTCTCAGCAATCGTTCCGTCGAATAGAAACGTCTCCTGCAGCACTACACCGATCTGACTACGCAGATCTGACTGGCTGATATTTCGGATGTCCACACCATCGATGGTAATGGTTCCCTCATCTGTGTCATAGAAGCGACAGATCATATTAATGAATGTCGACTTACCGGCACCTGAATGTCCGACCAGACCAATCATCTCGCCCGCACCCACTTTTAAATTCACATTCTTGAGCACAGGATGATGTTTTTCGTATCCATAAGTAACCCGCTTAAACTCAACCTCACCGTTTACGCGGCCGATGGCTGCTGGATTCACAGTATCAGGCACATCTGACGGTGTATCCATAATTTCAAAGACCCGATCTGCTGCTGAAATCGCATGGCTGGCCCAGTTGATCATTTGGCTCACCCACTGCAAAGGTCCGAGAAGCATCCCAAGGTAGGTCACCAAAGCGATTAGCGTACCGATGGATAATTGTCCCTGTAGCACCGTTTTCCCGCCATAAAACCAAATTAATAACGTACCTACACCAGCAACCAACGCAAAAGCAGGAAACATCCCCTGCCATAAGCCTTCGATCCGAATATTATGCCGAACCAGCTCCTTATTGGCGACTGTATAACGTGACATCTCTGTTGTTTCCTGACCGAATGCTTTGACTACACGAATCCCCTGCAAAGAATCGCCAACCAAAGCGTTTAATCTAAAAATAGATCTCCACTGCTGGTACCAACGTCTGCCAATCATCGGCCATAACACTGTCGACAGCACCACCATAAGCGGCATAGGCAGCATAGCAAGCAGCGTTAGCTTCCAATCCATACTGAACATAATAGTGAAAATAGCGATTACCCGCAGCAATTCACCCGAGACCCAGATTACACCGTCAGTCATAAATTGCCGCATCGCCTCTGAATCATTATTCACCCGTCCAATAAATTGCGAAGATTGTCTTCGGTCGAAAAAAGATAAAGATAATTTCATCAAGGAATGATACACATCATGACGAAGATCACCCATGATTTTGGAACCAATCCATACCCCTATAAGTCCACGTACAGTCTGCATTAAAGTAATTACTAGGGATGTGGCTGCTAGCCCGATCACAATCCATAGAAGCGTTGAGCCCATATCCTTTTCTGTCAACACATTATCAACGATCATCTTCGTCAAAAAAGGTGGAACAAGCTCTACCAATGTAGTAAAAATCAACATAATCGCCGCAGCGATCATTTGGATCTTATAAGGCTTGGCATAGCTCAGCATCCGAAATAGAACCTTGCCGTTACTCTTGCACACCGGACAAGCTTGCGAATCTTCCGGCAGTGGATTGCGGCATTTTGGACAATTCCTTGGAAACTCTTTTTCAGAAGCGGTTGGCCGTTCCTCGCCTTTAGCTACAGCGCCAATTAATTTAGAAGCAAAACCAAATATAGAGGTAAGTGATGCTGTATAACGTATAAGTATAATAGGCCCCTCTTGGGTATCCACAAGCAACGATCCGCCGCCTACCCCGCCTACTACCCGGGCATCAGTAATATTCGAGACTAGAAGCTTTGAGACCAGTTTCCCGTCCGTTCCCCAAACGGAAATCTCCTTCTCAGTCAATACAAGCCACTGCTCACCGAATTGCCCATCTTTCATTAAATCGGATACAGAGTGAAATAAAGGTTGTTCTGTAAGCTGTATTTCTATAGACTTGGGAAGTTTATCAATAGATGTCATACATTTCTCCCCTTTCTTTACCCACCTATTTACTCACATATATTTACAGTGGTAAAGATGAAAAAATGATTATAATTGTTTTGTATGGTTATTTAAACAAATAAAAAGACACCTCTAAAGGTGTCTTTTTGTATTACTTCCTATGGTACTGGCTATACGCTTATTTCAAAGCTTTCCATACCCAGTTCTCTACTTCTGGCAAATCAATACCCTCTTCACGAATGAATTGGTGATGTTTCTTAACGATAGCATCCATTTCATCTGCGATCGCTTTATAGTCGTTAGCATTAGGCAAGCTCAGAACAGCTTCCTTCGCCAAGTCAAAGCGGTCCATTTGATTCAATACGCGCATATCGAATGGTGTTGTGATATCGCCATTCTCGCGGTATCCGTGTACGTGCAGGTTATGGTTATGGCGATCAAAGAACAAGTCTTTAATCAGACCTTCATATCCATGGAAAGCGAAGATAACTGGTTTATCTTTTGTGAAAAATTGATCAAACTCTTCGTCAGATAAGCCACGCGGATCTAATTTTTGACTTCTCAGTTTCAACAAGTCTACCACGTTGATATATCTAATTTTAAGGTTCGGCAGTTTTTCATGCAGGATAGAGATGGCAGCCAAGCTTTCGATAGTTGGTTCTGTACCTGCAGAAGCAAAGACAACATCAGGCTCTCCACCTTGATCGGTGCTTGCCCAGTCAATAATCTTCAGTCCTTTATCCACCAGCTCTTGTGCTTCATCCGCACTGAACCATTGTGGACGAGGATGTTTGGAAGAAACAATCAAGTTAATTTTTTGACGGTCATTTAAGACGGTGTCAAAAACAGCCAGCAAGGAGTTGGCATCAGCCGGCAAATACTCACGGATAAATTCTGGTTTTTTATCAGCCAAGTGACCTAGCAAACCTGGATCTTGGTGAGTGTAACCATTGTGGTCTTGTTGGAATACAGTTGAAGTTGCTACCACATTCAATGATGGAATATCAGCACGCCAGCTTTGATCTGTTGCTTTACGCAGCCATTTGAAATGCTGAGTAATCATCGAATCCACGACACGCAAGAAAGCTTCATAGCTTGCAAAGAAACCATGGCGACCTGTCAATACGTAACCTTCAAGCAAACCTTCTGCCTGATGTTCAGACAATTGGGAATCGATAACACGGCCATAAGAAGCTAGGAATTCGTCATTCGGCTCAATCACTTGATCCAACCATTGACGTTTCGTCACTTCAAAGACAGGTCCCAGACGATTGGACATTGTTTCATCCGGTCCGAAAATTCTGAAATTGCGGTTCTCTTCGTTCAGAGAGATAACATCTTTCATGTATTTACCCAGAACGGCCATATCTTGTGCTATTACTTCACCTGGTTTGGAATTATCAAGTGCGAACTTACGGAAATTCGGTAAGTTTAGATCTTTAATTTGGTTGCCAGCATTAGTAACTGGGTTCATTCCCATACGTCTGTCGCCAGTTGGCAGAATCTCAGCAAGTTCAGCGTTCAGACGACCATTGTCATCAAATAATTCTTCTGGTCTATAGCTGTTCATCCACTCCAATAACGCCGGAGCATGCTTCATATTTTTTTGATCCACTGGAATCGGCACCTGATGGGCACGGAAAGAGTTCTCATTCGGAACACCATCCCATTGCTTTGGACCCGTCCAGCCCTTAGGAGAACGGAAGACCAACATTGGCCAAACCGGACGCGTCAGGTCATTGTTGTCACGTGCATTCTTTTGAATCGCTTCAATTCTTTCAACGATGGTATCAAGCACCTTAGCCATTTCCGGATGCATTAGATCAGGATTTTCGCCTTCAACGAAGAACGGTTCCCAACCCATACCTTTAAAGTATGCAGTAATTTCTTCTTTGGATTGACGAGACAGAATCGTTGGGTTACTGATTTTGAAACCATTTAAGTGCAAGATCGGCAGAACTGCACCATCAGTAACTGGATTGATGAACCGGTTGGAGAACCATGAAGCCGCTAATGGGCCAGTTTCAGCCTCTCCATCACCAATAACAACAGCGGAGATCAAATCTGGATTATCCAGAATTGCACCTACACCATGGGATAGAGAATAACCTAATTCGCCACCTTCGTGGATCGATCCAGGTGTTTCAGGGGCAGCATGGGAAGCAACTCCACCTGGGAAAGAGAATTGTTTGAACAATTTCTTCAGGCCTGGGATATCTTGTGTGATTTCCGGATAAATTTCAGTATAGCTACCATCGAGATAGGAGTTCGAAACCATAACCTGACCGCCATGACCAGGGCCCTCGATGTAGAACATATTCAAATCATATTTAGTAATGACCCGATTCAAATGGGCATAAATAAAGTTCTGGCCTGGAATAGTTCCCCAGTGTCCAATGGGCTTAATCTTTACGTCTGCTTCTTTCAGCGGTTCTCTTAACAACGGATTATCTTTCAAATACAGTTGACCTACAGAGATGTAGTTAGTTGCGCGCCAGTATGCATCAAGCTTCTCTAAATAAGTTTTTGATGAGTAATCAACATCCATGGATAATACCATTTCTTCCACTCCCCAAAATTTTTTCTGTGTCTACATTGCCGTAATTTCTTCCACAAGTACATCATACCGCCGCGAAAAATTAATTCAACCTTTTCAACAAATGATACGGTCCAATTTTGTGAAAATATGAACATAGTATGAAAAACAGTGTCAATTGTCTGTAAAAATACGTCAATATTAATATATATGTAAAAATATGGACTGAAGTTTGCGGGGGTATTTGCTACTTGTCCTTCTTCTATTTTGCGCAAAATAAAAAAAATAAGACCGAGAAAAATTCCCCAGTCTTACTTTTAATGAACGGACACAAAGGTATTAAATTTTAAGTATTTATAGTGGAAGCGCATATGGGAGAATTCAAATGGCGTGCCATTATCTAAAAAGAAAATCCCTTCCATAATGCTTACTGGCTCATTTGCCTGCAAATGCAGCAGCTCTTGATCCGTAGCCTCAGAGGGTTCTGCGGATATCGATAAAAAGGATTTGGTTACCGCCAGATTTCGTGAATCCTCCAAATAATTAAAGATAGATCCTTCAATAATGGTCTGATTTAAATTCTGCACGATTTTGATTGGGATATAACCCGTTTCAATCATAAAGGGTTCATCATCAAAAAGACGTAAGCGAATGATTTTGTAAACAAAATCATGAGGGCCTAAAAACAGATCCCGCTGTAGTTCTTCCGTTGGTGGAATGACCTCAAATTTCAAAACTTTAATCTTTGGCTTCTTCCCATTCATTTGAAAATTGTCGGTGACACCTAAATTAGAGCCTTCGTAGTTAAAAATAGATTCATTTTTTATGTATAAAGGATTTATAAATGTCCCTGAGCCACGCTTTTTAAAAATAATGCCGGCATTTGCCATTTTAGTCAGAGCACTTTTAATAGAACTACGACTCACTTGATAAGTTTCACTAAGCGTTCGTTCATCCGGTAATTTCATATCGGGAAACTGCCCAGCAAAAATTTTCATTTTTAAGTCATCAATAATTTGTTTGTAGACAAACTGTGTCATGAAGTACTCCTTTTCAGGTCGATACAAGTTTTATTTCAATCTTTACTATAACATAATAACCAGACGTTTATAATCTATCCGGCCAGCTTATTTACGTCGGCGATTTGTCATGCGATTGTACATCACTAAACCGGCAATGACCATGCCCAGCGTCCCCATACTACTTGCTGATTCAGCCTGCATACCAAACAAAATACATAGGTTAGTGACCAAGCTTTTTGTAAGTACAGCAACAATAATTAACATCAACGGGCGCCAAATGTTGTATCTTCTCATCCAGGCAACACTCCTAATCCAATTTTCTCAAACTATTGATCGATTTCATCTATTATATCACAAGATAGTAACCGCATTCATTTCCTATAACCGTAAAGAAATCGAAGCCGATCAGCATTTTTTACTTTCCTCTATCTTTTTCTGTATTCTAGCCTAGCGAACGTGACGTCTATGTGTCATATTCGCTTTCAATTCCTCAGCTCCTCCTATCCGTCATTTACGCCTTTATTCGACTTTTGGTCTGGACTTATCCTTTTTTACGAATTATAATAACGAATGCACACCAAAAGACGAACATTAAGGCGGAAATCATGAGAAATTATATGCGAATATTCCTAGGCACTTCATTTTCTAGCCTATCCCCAAAAGAAATTCAAATTTTAAAGGATCATCTCTTCTGTATCAATTCGGATGGGATGATAGAAATGATCGTTGCACCGGAGCACGCCGACTATCAACCCTTGCTTGATGCTTATCAAGGTCAGGACAATTTTCATGTATTAGCCGAGGGCCAGTATTTTTTGCCCGGCTTTATCGATCTGCATGTCCACGCGCCACAATGGGCTCAATCTGGAACTGCATTAGATATCCCGCTCTATGATTGGCTAAATACTTATACCTTCCCACTGGAGTCTAAATTCTCGGACCTGGCTTTTGCAAAAAAAGTCTACGATGACGTGGTTGGTACTTTGCTCGCAAACGGAACCACTACAGCACTTTATTTTGCAACGGTGCATAAAGAGGCCAGTCTATTATTGGCTAAAATATGTGCGGAAAAAGGACAACGTGGACTCGTTGGAAAAGTGGTTATGGACGATCCGCAGGGAAATCCTGAGAATTACCGCGACTCCGACACCCACACCGCACTAGTGGATACGGAAGAATTTATACTAGCTGTACAAGAACTCGCTAAATCTACTAAACAAGGCGTTTATCCAGTAGTGACACCAAGGTTCATTCCAAGCTGCACTAATGAGGCTTTACAAGGCTTGGGAGAACTTGCCGCTAAATATGATACGTATGTGCAATCGCACTGTAGTGAAAGTGATTGGGCACATGGTTATGTGCAAGAACGGTTCCAGAAGAACGATGCTTTTGCCTTGCATGATTTTGGTCTGCTCAGTGATAAATCTGTCATGGCTCATTGTAATTTTTTAGATGAAAATGATGTGAATTTGTTTGCAGAGACAGGAACAGCTATTGCGCATTGTCCGATATCCAATGCGTATTTTGCCAATAGTGTCATTCCGATCGCTGACTTCCATGCCAAAGGCGTTGAGATTGGTTTAGGCTCTGATATTTCCGGAGGTTTTTCACCTAGTCTCTTCGACAACATTAGACAAGCCGTAATGTCTTCAAGAATGCTGGAGGATGGTGTGAATCCCTCACTTTCTGCACAAAACCGCGGAGTACCGGGATCACGAATTACGATCCATGAATCCTTTTATCTTGCTACCGCTGGCGGCGGAGAAAGCTTAAGCTTACCTATCGGCCGGTTACTAGAAGGTTATGCATGGGATGTTCAAATAATCGATACGAAAGTACCCTCGGCGAAATTGCCCGTCTTTGATGAGAATGAAGATTTGCAAGATATTTTTCAAAAGATAATGTATCTGGCTAGACCTGAAAATATCCGTGAAGTCTGGGTACAGGGTGAAAAAGTTCATTCGCGTTAAAGATTAATTAAACTAGAAAACTTAAGGTGGGCATCGGAGTGAAAACACAAGCAAACGTACAAGAGCAAGCACATTTGGAATCACAGCTACTAACTGTCCTACCCGATGAAAAAGTTTCATTTAGTAAATCCGTCATTCTCGGCTTTCAACATGTATTGGCTATGGATGTCTATGTAGTGCCATTCCTGATTGCGATGTTAATCGGCTTACAGCCCAATCAGTCCAGCGCGTTAATCCAATCCACCTTTATTGCCGCAGGACTTGCAACGATTGTGCAAACCTATTTCTGTATGAAGCTGCCTATCGCTCAAGGTCCTTCTTATGTTCCACTGGGTGCGATCGTCAGTATTTATGCAGCTAGTGGTGGCGGGGAGCTCGGTTGGAGCTCCGTGTTAGGTGCCAGCTTAATCGGGGCCATCCTGGTTATTATTTTGGGTTATGCGGGGATTTTTAATAAAATCGTTAAAAACTTTATCCCGCCTATCGTAGGTGGCACAATCATTTTCATTGTAGGTCTATCTTTATTGCCTGTTGCGATCAGAGATAATATCTACGGAGCCTCCGGGGCTTCAATTAATCAAAATGTATTATTAGCCCTTATTTCAGGTGCTACACTGCTTATTTTTGTGGTTCTCGGTACTTTGTTCCGTAATAAAGGATCTGTCTTCCGAATTCTTTCCGTAATGATGGCGTTAGTAGTCGGATGTATTTCCGCTAATATTATGGGCGTTTTAGATTTCTCAGCGATAAGTAGTGCCAAGTGGTTTAGCATGCCGCGGATCGCTTTTGTTGATTTCGGCTTTTCCTTCAACTTTTCAGCTATTATCACCATGGTTATTATTTATATCGTGCTGCTGGCTGAAACAACAGGCACATGGTTTGCGGTCAGCAATGTAATCAATAAACCTTTGACAGACAAAAATATTAACCGCGGCGTAATTGGAGAAGGAATTGGCTGTCTTATTGCGTCTGTGCTCGGTTCGACTCCTGTTACAGGTTATTCAACTAATGCAGGGATCATCTCCATTACAGGTGTTGCCAGCCGCCGGGTTTTTCTCGCTGTAGGAGGATGGTTTGTCCTCTTTGGATGTTCTGGTAAACTCGCCGCTTTGATCTCTTCCATTCCATCCGCTGTAATCGGCGGCGTCTTCGCCATCATCTGCGGCATCATCGCAATTAATGGTGTGCAAGTAATGAAAAATGTAACCATCGGCGAAAAAGAAATGTACATTATTGCCTTACCAATGATCATCACCTTGGCTTTGGTACTCATTCCTGGTGACTACTTGAACTCTTTGCCTACATTCGTGCAGTATTTATTAGGCTCACCTATCCTAGCTGCTTCATTGGCAGCAATATTATTGAATAAATTATTACCTAGTGGAAAATAGAACATAAAAAAGAGCAGCCTCTTATTGATCCTTTTTTATCCCCGCGAATAAGCCGAGCTTTGTATGCTACTTTCTGGAATTCCTTAAACAAAAGACACCCATCGAGGTGTCTTTTGTTTAAGGACATGATTATTTTTTACTTGAGTTCATCCATAAAACCGCCTTACCATATGACCTCACAATTTTAATACAAATATCCATATGTCCCTTGATTATATTTAATAAACTAGGATTCCTCCAAAATAACGGAGATTATCAACGCATTGAATTATTCCCTGAAATATATTATGATACGTTTAAACAATTAAACATTATAACGGAGGGAGTTATGAACGAATCTAATAGTAATCAGAAGGCGATTCATATTTTCGAGAATTTAAGCCCCTATTTCCAAGGCTTGGGAGATCCTATTCGTCAGCAAATCATTGCATTGCTGATCGACAAAGAGAGTATGAATGTGAGCCAAATTGCAGAGCATATCCCCATGTCCCGGCCTACAGTCTCTCATCATCTGAAAATATTACGGCAAGCAGGGCTGCTTAAGGTTCAGAAGAAGGGCACGGAAATGTTCTACAGACTTGAGTTTGACGAAGCGATAGCGCTTATGAAACAACTTGTCCATTTCGTTGAAGAGGAATGCCAGTGCTAATTAATGCCATTAACCTGACTAGCACTTGTCATTCCTATTTTTTTAAGCAATATGTTAAATAACTTAAACATATAAACATTTAAACGGAGGTTGCAGATATGCATAGGAAAAAGGTACTTATTGTAGGAGGATACGGTGCCGTCGGCAGACAAATTGCTCAAATATTACACGATCGACATCCCGATCTCGAGATTATATTGGGAGGAAGGTCACCGCAAAAAGCAGCACCTTTTGAGTCCACACGGGTACAAACAGTCGTAGTTGATAATAATGCGGATGATCCACTGCTTTATGCAGGCGATAATGTATCGCTAATCATCAATTCCGTCAACGATCTGCAGGATCGGCTACTTATGTCTGCAGTTAGAAGAAAAATCCCACTGATCGATCTTACTCGCTGGACAGAGATATTCCAACAATCAATCACAAAGTTAGAAAAAGCAGACCTCTATGCTCCTATCGTGCTTTCTTCGGGATGGATGGCGGGAACTGCTTCGCTGTTCGCCATGCTGCACTCGGCCACACTTCAAAACGTCGCCGTTGATATTCACGCGTTGTACTCTCTACGTGACAAAGCAGGACCCGACTCCGCGGCGTACATGGATCGTATGACCATTCCATTCCATATTACAGAACGGGGGGAAAAACGTCTTGTATTTCCAATGACTGACCCTATCAAAGTCCAATTTCCAGATGGATATACAGCAAAATGCTATCGGCTTGACACCCCAGATCATGTCACCTTGCCAACAGCTGAGCATATCGACTCCGCCAGCTTCCGCATCTCCTTCGACAGCAAAGCCTCCACCTCCATCCTTGTCGGACTAGTTAACAGCGGAATATGGAAGATGATCAGCGGGGACCGATTCCGTTCGCTTAGACGAAGACTGCTCTACAATCCTGGTACTGGCAGCGCACATCATATCCTTATTCATCTAAAGGGCCTGGATCATAATGGGCACTGGGTTGAACGGACAATAGCGATTTCTGACCCGCTTGGTCAGACTCATCTTACCGCTTTGGGAGCTGCTGTCCAAGCAGAAAAGCTATTGCGGATATCAAAGGAAGAACCATTGGTCCCAGGCATTTATTATCCAGAAGATCTGCCTGATGAACGGATGGACATCTCTGAAATCACCAACTTTTTTAAACAATATGGGGTTCTTATATCTCACTAATAGCACTTCACATATACCGAGCATTCTGTCTACTACAATTAAGTGCACAGACAGTAAAGAACCCGCTAATATAGCGGGTTCTTTACAATAGAGATGAGACGGAGCTAGGTAAGTTCACAAAAAGATAAAATCTTTGATTCGTGCTAAACCCTGTCCCCTGCCTATTTCCACCCTTAAAGGCGTTTGACTAGACCAGGCTAAAGTCCCTGAATATATTGTTATTATTTATCCTATTCAAGGACTTTTATTAAATGGTGGGGGTGATCATTCTGGCTATCCGTTACAGCATCATAATTCCAACCTATAACCGACTTCAGCAGCTGCTACTTACACTCACTTCATTCGAGACACAGACCTATCCGAAGGATCGGTTCGAGGTGATCGTCACAGATGACGGTTCTACAGATGGTACTAAGGAAATGGTCGAAAGCTTTCAAACTTCTTATCCGCTTATTTATGTCGCTCAGCAGGAACAACGCGGCCGTTCTGCCGTAAGAAATCTGGGGCTGAGTCAGGCAAAAGGGAAATACGTCATCTTCTGCGATGCTGATTTTCTGGTATTCCCTGAATTCATTAGGATCGTAAACCAGTATCACCGTAAATATCCTAAGTCGATAATTTCAGGTATTCCACACTCATGGGATGACGCTTATACCCACTACTACCCAGACTTTTCTCCTGAAGAAAAAGAACATTGCCGCAATACACTTTCGCCTTCTAACTTATGGAATCCTGACTTCGAATCAGCGACTGAAATTATCCCAATAATCACACCCAATGATATCCTTCAGCAGACGGAGACGTTATCAAAAGTCACCTTTGCCTCAAGAGTTCCTCCAAATACTAAAAAGCAATTTGCCAGCACAGATGTAGCCCCTTGGATGTTACTCGTCACACGTTGTGTGTCCATAAGACGCAGCCAATTAACACGGGCTGGAGGTTTTAATGAACAGTTTATCCTCTATGGACTCGAAGATTGGGATCTTGGGTATCGACTGCATCGATTAAAAATCCCTTTTCACAGCATCAAAGAAGTTGTCGGCGTTCACCAAGAACATCCAACCCACTTCAGAGGAAATCTCATAAATATTGAGAATCTAAAAATCATGTTCAAAAGCTACGGGTTCAATGACTCTTCCCTAAATCTGTTCGCCCTTGTTCCTCCAAACGAAGACCTGGAGAAATACAAACATACTATACGGGTCTTGCGCAGAGGATACCGAACGAAGTCAACACGTTCATCAGCAATATTAATGAGAAGGACGTTACGGATTGCCGCCAAACAGCTCTATGAACCCAATGATACCGCCCTATACCAAGAGTCGTTAAGACGGATAAGTGTAAAAGTAAAGAGAAGAAAAAGCCGGGTTGCCCGTGTTTTGCGAGAGATTTTGGTGAAGGCTGAAAAGCTGGGAGAATAATACCTAAAAATACATTAAACCGGGCATCAAATGATGTCCGGTTTTTACTTATTTTCTCAATTTATTAGGTAGCGGAATATGCCTAATCGACTCAATGGGGTGATAGAGCAGCATCCACGGACCAGAAAAACGCATAACCCCTTTAATTCTTTGGCGATAATCCGGTTTGTAACAATGAACAGGACATTTGGCACAAGCTGGTTTCTCTTCACCAAACTTACAATAGGCTAACCTCTTCAGCGCATACTCGTTTAATTCCTGACATTCCTCACAAAAGCCTTTATGATGATGTTTTTTCTTACAATATATACGAATCATTTTGGTAACAAGCTCTTGTTCTTTTTGAATTTTAGGACCCTCATTTAACTGCCGGTTTACCTTTGTTATCATATATGAACCCCCTTGTAACTTGTACAATAAGATCTCATGTAATTATAAAGGGTAAACCAACTGTGAAACCAGCCTTAACGCTAAACCTCCTTAATTCCCTCACATACCGGGGTTGAAAGCGATTATTTTATAAATCAAATTTATTTAAAAAAACTTGTAACGTTTATAGCTTTTTACGGATATATAACTTGAGGAGGTGAATGGATGCAGGACAACGAGCAATTATACAGGGAATATTCAACCCAAGTATATAAATTCGTATTTAGCTTTTGTCATAATCACTTGCTGGCAGAAGAAATCACCCAAGAAACTTTTTATAGAGCTATAAAATCGATAGATAAATACGATGGGACCTGCAAAGTATACGTTTGGCTTTGTCAAATTGCTAAACATGTGTGGTATCAGGAGCTGGACAAGCAGCGCAAGCGGAAGTCTGAGGAATTAGAAGACGCTCCTTTGGCTAACGCAAATTCAACAGAATCCCAGTTCATTTTTGCTCAGGACAAAATGGATTTATTTAAACAACTTCATTTACTTGATCCAAACACCAAAGAAGTATTATATCTGCGTTTGACCGGAGAATTCAGTTTTCGGGAAATTGGCGAAATTCTTGGCAGAGATGAGACCTGGGCAAGAGTTACCTTTTACCGTGGAAAACAAAAATTAATGAAAGGAAGATCTTCATGAAATGCGAGATCATTCAGGATTTATTACCTTCCTATATTGAAAAGCTAACCTCTGTACATAGTAACGAAGAAATCGAAAAACACCTGCAATCCTGTGAAAGCTGCCTTCAATTCTATAATGAAATGACCGCCACAGCAAATCTAAGTGTGCCTATTATTGATAAAGAGGAAGTTAACAAACTCAATTATTTTAAAAAAGTGAAAAAAAAGAATATAAAAACTCTCATTTTTTCCGTCTTATCGGTACTCATACTGGCTACAGCCCTTATTGGACTTTTTGTTATCGGTTTCCCTGTATCCTCTAAAGATGTAGTTATAGATTATCAGAAGACAAAGGATCGTTTGGAAGTTCATCTAACTTTGGAAAATGGCAAGGACCTCGTGTTCTCAGGAAAAACCAAATTTATCCACGATGAGAATAATAATGTAATCGGTTCTGAAACTAGGTATACGCCTAGAGGTTTACTTCATAATCCCTTTGATGATGTAGGCAAAAAAGTTATGTTGGGGACGGAGATTCATACCGATCTAGATTTTCCAAACAAGTTTATTCTTGAATTCAAAGATAAAACTATGACGTTTGTTAATGGTGTTTTAGTGGAGTAGACATTGCCGCTAAAATAAATAAAGACACCTTTTTAGGTGTCTTTCGCTTTGCACCCTACTAAAAAAGTTAGCATTTTTGTTCGTTTTTTCGCTAAAATATAGGGTTATCGATTTACTGAAAGTATCTTATAATAAAATTACACATGGATATTTCACCTCTTTGTGAACGCGCGTTTATAGATCGGCCCATTAACCACTTAATAGGAGGAATGGTCATGCAATATGGTTATTTTGATGGAAAAAACAAGGAATATCTCATTACCAAGCCGAATACGCCTGCCCCTTGGGCGAATTACCTCGGCTCGCCGGAATACGGTGCGATCATCTCAGGTAACGCAGGCGGCTATAGCTTTGTAAAGTCTGGCGCAAATGGGCGGCATATCCGCTACCACTTCAACTCTAAGGACGAGCCCGGACGCTATATTTACGTGAGAGATTTGGAGAACGGGGATTATTGGTCCGGCTCTTGGCAGCCAGTGGGTAAAGATCTGGAGCAATATAAGTCGGTATGCCATCATGGAACCGGATACACGAGCATCGTCTCGGACTACGATAACATCCATACAGAATCATTATATTATGTACCACTGAACAAAACCTATGAGGTGTGGCGCATGAAGGTGCGCAATGATGGCTCCAAAGCACGCAAGCTGGCTCTCTTCGGATTTGTTGAATTAACCAACAATAACAACTATGAGCAGGATACCGTCAACCTTCAGTACACTCTGTTTATTTCACGGACCTACTATAAAAATAATATGATCCTTCAAGTCATCAATGAAAACACCCCCGAAGAACAAACCTGGAGATTCTTCGGGGCTGCAGGTGCAGAAGTTACCGCTTATGACGGTGACCGGGATACGTTCCTAGGCGATTACCGCAGTTATGGCAATCCGGCCTCTGTTGAGAACGGCCAATGCTCCAATTCATTAAACTACAATACTAACTCCTGCGGGGCCCTGCAGATTAACGTAGATTTACAGCCGGGAGAAGAGAAAGAAATCGTATTTCTACTGGGACAGTATGATGAGAAAGGCGCTTCCGAGATTCTCAGCCATTATAAGGACTTGTCCGTGGTAAATAAAGAACTCGAAGAGTTAAAAGCATTCTGGCACAGCAAGCTTAACCGCTTCCAGGTCCAGACACCAAGCGATAACCTGAACAACATGATCAACACTTGGAATGCATATCAATGCTTTATCACTTTCATCTGGTCACGTGCAGCCTCCTTCCAATACTCCGGTCTTCGTAATGGACTCGGATATCGGGATACCGTGCAGGATATTCAAGGCATCATTCATCTGGATCATGAGATGGCCCTTGAACGTCTAAGACTGATGATATCCGCCCAGGTTTCCAACGGCGGTGGACTTCCGTTGGTGAAATTTGACCACAACCCTGGACATGAGGGCACACCGGATGATCCAGAATACGTGCGGGAAACCGGTCACCCCCATTATCGGGCTGATGACGCTTTATGGCTGTTCCCCACCGTCATTAAATACTTGAATGAAAGTGGCAACTGGGATTTCACAGATGAAATAATCCCTTATTCGGATAAAGGCGAGGGCACAGTGTACGAGCATTTGCGCCAGGCACTTCAGTTCAGTCTGGATCGTATGGGCGCACACGGCATGCCGGTTGGGCTTCATGCCGACTGGAACGATTGCCTACGGCTTGGAGCCAAGGGTGAGTCGTTGTTCGTCGCATTCCAGCTGTATATGGCATTCAAGGTATTCATGGAAATCGCACAAAATAAGAACAAGCCTGAAGATATTCAATGGGCGCAGGGCCTGCTTGATGAGCTGGACGATAACATTCAAAGGCACGCTTGGGAGAACGATCAATTTGTCCGCGGATTTACCGAAGACAACTATACCATCGGCTCCTGGGAGAATGATGAAGCCAAGATCTGGCTCAATCCGCAAAGCTGGGCCGTATTAAGCGGTGCAGCCCGCCCGGATCAGGCGAAGCTCGCCATGGACAAAGTGTATGAGAATCTGCGGACCGATTACGGCACTATGTTATTCTACCCTCCGTTCCGTGAATACGGTTTGCCAGTAGCGTTGATGGCTCTTTTCAACGCCTCAACTAAGGAAAACGGCGGCATCTTCAGCCAGCCGCAGGGATGGCTCATTCTGGCGGAAACCATGATCGGCAACGGTGGGCGCGCGTTCGAATACTTCCTGAATTGCAGTCCGGCCAGCATGAACGATAAGGCTGAAATCCGTAAACTCGAGCCTTATGTACATGGCCAGTTTGTCGAGTCCAAGGACAGCCCATATCAAGGCCGGGCGCATGTCCACTGGCTGACCGGCACCGCTTCAACCGTGATGGTCTCCTTGGTGGAAGGCATTATGGGGGTTCAACCGCAATTTGATGGCCTTCGCCTCAACCCGTGTGTTCCTTCCGACTGGACAGACTTTTCCATGGTCCGGGAATTCCGTGGGAAGAAGCTGAACATCCAGGTGGAGAACAAGAAGGGTGTACAAAAAGGGGTTACCCATATCGTTATTAACGGTGAAGAAATTCAAGGCAACCTGATCCCGGTGGCCAAAATGGCGCCAGAAAACAACGTGCTCGTTATTATGGGTTAAGGCGTATTTATGAGGAATAGATAGGAGGACGGACCCGATAAGGTGCGTCCTCCTGTTTTTACAATTAGAACGAGGCTTGTACACTTGCCTTCCGGCTCTATGACCGCGATTGAGCTGGATTCAAATGACGAAAAAAAGACTGCCGGGACCTTCCCGACAGCCTGAACTCATTCTCATAATTGGCAAACCAAGTTTCTTCGCCTGTAACAATCCTCTACAACCTCGGGTCAATCTCTTTCTCTTTCGTTACCTCGAATAACAGGTTTGCTGCAATTTGCTTGTAGTCCTCGTTGTCAGACGAGATCTCATCCAGCTTCACTTCTAGCATTTGTCTGCCCAGCCGGTGTTCGATTAAGGACGTCCGAAGCTTAGGAGCGATATTCTTCTGTTTCATCAGCTTGGCATACTTATGTGGAAACTTGTAGTCGTACCCGTAGATGATCGACAGGTAGCCCGGATTGCGGACCTTCATGTATGGGACTACCCCCTGCTGTTCTTGCTCCGGTTTGATTACAATTCCCTCCATATGTTTCTCTACCGTTATCTTTGCGAAATACTCCTCTGCTCTGATGTAGGCATCAGGCTCTTTCAAGTCCAAAACCAGAGATTCATCATCATTTAAGAACCTGTATAATTCGGAGGTTTTACCGTCAGGTACCCGTTCAGCACCATTCTCCAGTACTTCCTTCAGGGTTGCAAAAGGTTTGTACGCTAATTCTGCATCACCCGCATACAACTCCAGTTGCTGCTTGTATACTCTGTAAGCTTCCTCACGCTGGTCAAGATCAACATACGATTCTCTTATGTCACGGACATACTTAAAAGTCTGGTAAACATGAGGCCCATAGTTGTTGTTAAGCGCCTCTTTCGACATATGGTGCTGGTCTTGTTCAAACCCGCTTGCTTCAAAATCCTGTATCAGTTTACCCAGTGACTCCTCAAATCCATTTTGTCTTAAGAAATCCAGCTCTGTCTCCAGCGCCCTGCTAATCGGCCGGAACTGACGCTCAATTAACCCATCCCCAAGCGCTTTCCAAGGCAGCAGCTCGCCATCCAGTAAAAGCACACGGATCCCCTGCTCAGCCATATAGGTTCCGAATCTATGCAGCAGTTGTTCGTAGATAGGCGTCAGATCGACCGCCTTAACCTTGTAGCCGTTCCGGCTAATTGCGTAACACTGCTCTATATCCCGGTAAAGGTACACACTACAGCGTGATCCCATATATTTAGGCTGCAGGACGACTTCAGATATACGACGCTCGGCAAAATAATCCAACCCTTTTCGCAGAGACTCAAGCTCACCGGCAGCCATATCCTTATCCGCAGGTGACATCGTCCCGGAGATGAAGTTGACCCGGTTCTGCGAGGAATACTGCAGTCTGCGCACAGACTCGTAATCAAGCTCTAACAAGGATACGGTTTGCTTTTCCCGGAACAGGATAGGTAGCTCTTCGTGCACCGTAGTCACACGCGATTTTTGACTTTTATAGAAAGGTTTAAACGACATGCGAACAGAAGTTAGTTCATTACCCTGCGCACTCCCTGTGTCGAGGTGGAGTTTGTTTTTGATCCGAAAAGTCTGCTTGGCTGCAATATGTCCGAAGAGATGAAAGGGGTGATTACTCACAGCCTCTTGCTTTAGGAAATCAAGCTGTTCCTCAAAGGAAACCTCACGATCCAGCCGAAAGTTACGCTGATGGCGTAGTGAATTCGTATCCAGCTTACCAATGTACTTATTACGGCAAGGAGCATGAGTAACATAAAAAGAAGGACCTTGCATACCTATATAGCGGTAAAAGGGCTGAGATTGCTCCACTAAAGCCGAAAATTTACTAAAAAGCGCGGTATCCTCCTTAAGCACTTGGGTGGAATCAAAGTACGTTCTTAGCAGTTCCGGATCGGTTCCTTGAATCTCACCCTTTACGTACTTGTATACAAAGTTCTCGTGATTGCCCATAACAAATAGGAAATGCTCGCGGTTATCAAATAAGAACTCAATCGTCTCCCGTGTCTTTTTGCCCTTATCAATCCAGTCACCAGCAAGAATGACTCGTGTGTTACTGAGCTTATCTGTTGCACTTAACTTACCTTCGTGCACCCTGTAGCCGTAATTACGTAATAGTCCCTGAAGCTCTTCGACGCACTCATGAACATCCCCAACCACAATATACTCTTGTGCTTGTAGAAGTACCGTAGATGCGTAAGTATCCCAATCCTGTATAATCACCCGGTAGTCCGGGTTAGGTATCCCTTCACCCTCGAGAATAAAATCTTTAGCACGCACTTTATGAATCTTGTTGTAACCTTCCCGTGACAGAACAGGCAGGACTTCTTTTCTCAGCCGGTTTAAATGATTGGAGATCAGCTTCTTCGAGCGCTCCGAGACGTAGTAATCCTCCCGTTTACGGTAATCAAACAGAATAACCTCCAGATTATAATTATTTTGCCCGGCGATCTCACGGACTTTACTACGGTAATCTTCGGATAGCCCAATGGTATCCATCACCACAAACTCCGAATTAATCGGAAAAGAAGTGACTAACTTCAATCTCTCAAACAATAATTGAAAGGTATGCGAACTCGCCTCCAGCATAACCTGATCATACTTATCATAGTCGTAGCCCAATATCTCCTGGCGGATACTATCCGAGGATAAATACTGCACATTCGTACGTAAACCTTTGGAGGCATCCTCTAGTTTTAACTGCGGGATCAGAACTTCTTTAGCAAAAGTTGATTTCCCGCATTCCGTTGCTCCTACAAGCAGAAATATGGTATGTACACGCGTTTGAATTTCCACTGTCTACTCCTCCTTTCTTCGCACAATAGCGCATTGCGTCGTACGGATCTCGCCAACCCGGTCACCAACCATCAAATATTCAACCTCGACTGCTAAACCTTGAACCGTATCCAAAACCCATTGCACGAACGCTTCCTGTCCCATTTCCCACTTGTGATCTTCATGCCGGAATCCTTCCAGCTCATAGTAACGATTGAAATCAGCATTTGGTGTCGTCACAATAAGCTGTTGAAAATTCACATTACCGATTATTTGCTGAATAAGCTCTGCCGCTTCACCCTCACTCATGTGCTCTACAACTTCTGTTAGAATCACATCAACCTGCTCCCCATTGTACGACTCCAGAAAATGGTCCAGTGAGCCAAAGGTTGCAATGTTATCAATGTCCTTAGCTTTCGCTTTCCGATTCACAACCTCCAGCAACGCCTCGGCTATATCTACCGCATAATAGGTGCTCTCTATTTTTCCGGCAAACGGAATTGCATAGAAACCTTCTCCGCAGCCGATGTCCAGAATCGGCTTATTGAATGGAAGCACACTCGAAATAAAAGTACGCCGCTGCATCGCAGTACCGCCATACTCCAGCCCAATAGAATACTGGTCTGTTTGTTCGATGGAGGCTTTATATCGCTTGAACCGTTCCTTAGAGGTAAGGAAATTCCTTGCAAATAGACTTCTTATATAAAAAGGTGCATCAATGACGTTAAGGCTGCGGATATATTTATCCAAAATAGCATCCGAAATATCTATGTACTCATCCCCAAATATGGATAAGAACAAGGACAGCACACCAACAACATGTAAGAGGTGATACAAGCTTTTATGTGTGGTAATCGTCAGCGAATAGCTCTTATGTGCCTGATGCTGCAAGGAGAAGGTATAGCCCTTTAAATGCTTTTGGAAAAATTCAACATAGTGTATCCGCTCAACCTGAACCATATTGATGAAAAAAGAATGCTCATATCCTTCCGCATCCCGTTCATCCTGGGCTTTGAAGGGTGTAGAGAAAAACTCATTGACCGCATTAAGCGGAAATAGAGGTGTGTTAAACCGGGAGACATTTAGATACTCAAAGCCCTCGCTTCCATTCTGCTTGTAGGATATATCGTTATCTGCGTCCTTAAAATAAACGTTATAAGTTGCCTCATCAGAATACCATCCATACGCCACTCCCTGACGAACCGGACGAAGCTGCATACCTGTCACTGGATTTTTTTTAATTAAAAAAGTGAATTTTGGATTCGTAGATTTCAGTTGTACAATAGCCACTACCATCTTCCTCCTATCAATCTTTCTATAGGGCCCGTCCCCATACTTCCTGTAAAGCTTCTCGAAATAGAGCATCCAGCTGATGATCCTTGTTGTTCTCCTTAGCATTCAAGGACGCCGCCACCTTATCCAACACTTGGAACTGTTCTTCTAAATAATCGTTAATCGCGGTTAGCTGCGGCTCGTAGTCTAGTTCCTCACCGGATTTTTTTCGTGCCAGCAATTGCTGAATCACCTGCCACAGCTCTTCATCCTGCGGAATAAGCCGCTCTACCAGTACATCGAACTCCATCGGCGGCATCTCTCCATATCGGTGAGTCCATTCACAGGCTAGAACGGGACGAAGTACATAAAAGTACTTTTTGATCTTGACCTGTTCGCCTTGCAAATAATCACGGTAGTTCCCTCTTGCCATGTTTAAGTAATGGTACATACAAGACTTCGGCGAAAACGTGTACGGGGAGATGCTTCTAAGCTTCTCTGCTGTACTGTACTTTTCTGCATATTGAATGGGTGATTGCAGCCACTCCAGCAGCGGTGGATTAGACTTCCGAAATAAATTCAGTGCTTTCCGCAAATCCCAGCCATTGATATCAAGCATATTGTTAATAGGACGCTCGATCACATCCCGCTTATCAAAAATAGATAGATACCATTCCGGTTTATGCAGATAAATAAATCTCACATCATAATCGCTGTCCTGCGATGGGAATCCCCACGCCCGGCTGCCTGATTCGCAGGCATACAATATTGTAACTTGCTCCTCCTGTTCAATCTGTTCCAGCTGCTCACGGATAAGCTTGTTTATAGGATCCATCTTCATCCCTCCAGATCGGTTACTTCCCTATTCTCTACCCTTGTTACTATTCGAACGCCTCATCAGAATTGCTTTGGCTTCATGGATCTATCTTCGCTCATCTTCCCTGTAACGAACAGGGCGGAAGTATGGCGGCGGCCAAAAACACTTCCATTTTATTCAACTCTGGTGCTTAATATAATGAGTACTACTATTTCTTATGGATTCGCTACAGGCTGGAGGGATACAAATGGCCCGGGAAAGTTTTGACAAGGAGATTCAATTTCTTCGCATGCTCTCTTTAGCGGGGGGAGCTTACAGCAGACAACAATTCGCCGATCGTCTCGGCATTTCTGTACATACCTATGACAAAACGCTGCGCAACCTGAAGGGCATGGTAACCGTCTTACAACAGGATCTGCCTACAGAACAAGGAACAGAACTCTCTGAGTGGCTCCGCTATAACTACTATGAATCTGCCGACCCGCTGCTCCTGTTCTTGTTCCGGGCGAAGTCGCTTAAGGAAACGGAGAGCATCCGGCTTACTCTACTATTAACTGCGCTCCAGACTCAGGAGCTAACGGCTAAAGATCTACAGGATGTCTGCAGTGAGCAAATGCCAACCGATTATCCAATGCCCGATGAGAAAACCATCCGTGGAGATCTGAAATACCTTGAGGAAGTTGGCGTTATTCTTCGTGTAAACGAAGGTCGGCCTTATCGATACAAGGCTGCTAACGATCTGATTGATCAATTATCCGGCGATCAGCTCTTGGATCTTTACGACTATGTTGATGTCATCGCCAACACGCAGACTCCGTCTGTACAAGGTTACCTGCTGCGCGACACCTTAAAAAAGGTCCTGCGGAAGCGGGGTTATACCCTCGAAGCTACGGAAACCCATAGATACAAATATAATTATCATTCACGTATTCTTGATGAGGCACACCTATATACGATATTTGCAGCCATTCAGCAGCGAAAAAAAATCAAGTTTCTATATCTATCCCCTAAAAAGGGCAAAAACTACGCCTCTCAGAATACCAATCCTCTCTTTGAGCGGGAAACAAGGGGCGTCACAGAAACTGTTCTTCCGCTCCGCGTCATCTATGACCATCAATATGGGCGCTGGTATTTAATCGGACATAATTCACGTATGGGCATCATGAAATTCCGAATGGAGGGCCTTACTCAAATTGAGGAGGGCGACACTGTGGAAGAAGCAGAGTTTGCTCAGAAACTCAGCAATCTGGAAGAACAGATGACAACCAGCTGGGTTATAGATACCACCCGTGCAATTAAAGTGGTGGCGAGATTATATAACCCCAATCGCCCAGGTGTTAATTTTATTCGGGAGCGGGTTGAAGCGCAGGGACAGTGGGGAGAAATTACGGAAGAGTCCGATTCTACATTCCTTTATGAGATCATAGTGAATGGTATTTATGAAATTAAGCCGTGGTTACGAAGCTTTGGCTCGAGCTGCGAGGTATTAGAACCCCCTTGGCTGCGTAAGCAATTTATCGCGGAGTGGAAGGAGATTCACAGCTATTATGAATCCATTTGAGAAAATATTTAACTTCCAAATCATTTCACGCCTCGACGAAGTGGGTTCATTAGCGCTGACCTCCCAGGAACGTTCCTGGCTGAAAACCATGTTAATGCACCCGGCCTCAGAAGCAGCTTTTACACTGGATACCTTAAGTAAATTGAACGCCATATTGGAGGCAGAAGCGTCCACAGAAGTGCGGCAAATTATTATGGAGAAAGCTAAAAGCAAAGAGCGGCAGGTCTATCATCCAATGCTTCGTACACTCCGCCGTATAATCATGCAGAATCAAGCGATCCTTATTACTTTCCATATTAAGCATGGAGGCCAACGAACTGACCAAGCCGGGTTCCCTCACAAGCTGGAATACAACATGTATAAGCGGGAGTGGTATCTGCAATGGTACAGCACCCGGCAACGTTCTCTTATGTCCACTAAACTAAAAAACATTATTTCTGTTGAAGTAGCTCCCTTCCCTGCCAAACGGATTAATGATTTAAAAGCAAGGATAATGCGATTATTAGAGGATCAGAAGGAATGTGCATGTATTCAAGTCATCCCCACCTTTAATGCTGAGCTATCACGAATTCTGTACGCCTTTTCCTGTTTTGATAAATCCGTGTCCTTTGATGAAAATTCGGGTATCTATCGAATCAAAGTCATCTACATGAGAGACGATAGCGAATTCCTATTGTCCAAAATCCGTTTTCTTGGCCTCCGCGTAAAAATCGTCGAGGGTGAGCATCTTAAGCGGCGCATGCTGAAATCCGCAGCTATGGCGATTGACCGGTATGGGGAATAACCGAGAATTAGTATAAGCTGGTCAACTATCCTGAAGTGTTGAAACGTGCTTATATAGTAAAGTAAAAGACACGGTTAAGATGTCTTTTACTTTACTTACAGCAGCTTTCTTAAAAACTGAGAGGTTTATTCTCATGAAAAGAAAATCCGTCTTATGCATATAGTCAAGATGAAAACTCAGAGTTAGTGAGGGGATTAGAAGTGGGAAAGAGAGTTATAGTAAAAATATCAGAATTGACCAAAAAACATAAGATTTCCCTACGACAATTGTCCAGAATATCCGATGTCCGACATGCCGCATTAAGTGAGTTAGCTAATGGAAAAAGGGAGAATATTAACTTTAGTCATATAGGCAAAATTGCAGAAGCTTTAAATATTGAGGATATTCGTGAGATTATTGATTTGGTTGATGATAAAGATTAATCAAATCAACACAAAATTAATAGTTTTTGAATCGACAATAACTCAAGTAATAAGATCATAAGAAAAAGCAAAGAAAAGCGACCCCTACAGGTCGCTTTTCTGCGTTTCTGATACTCCATATTAAAGTAGAGGCAGCCATTCCCCTATTCCAGCTTCATATAGTATAGATTCGCCGTACTATCTTTTGTAATGGTATGTGCACCTGCGGCTAGAGAGACAGTGGCAATGCCATTGGTTATAGGATAACTTGTTCCATCCACTTTGATTTTCGATCCCTCTGTGTTGAACACTAGGGTTAGCGTTGAAGCTTTAGCAGCAGTGAATTGAATGCTGGTAACACTCTCGATTTTTAGACATTGGGTTAGGGTTAAACCCTGATAGGCCACAGTTCCCTTACTTGTTGAGAGATTGCCTTGAATATTGAAGAAGCTGCTTGTTGTTCCATCCGTAGTAAAGTTGTGAACGGTTGCTCCCGCTGTCGGCACTGGCGTTGTCGTCGGTGCTGGAGTCGCTGTTGGAGCTGGGGTCGCTGTTGGCACAGGAGTTACTGTTGGCGTAGGTGTTACTGATGGAGTCGGAGTCGGGTTCGTTGGGTTTGAATTCCCCCCTACAGAGACAAGTCCCGTTGTGTAGCTTCTGATTGCAGACATCAGCGCTGTATTCAACGCATACGAAACGTCATCCACTGAATCATTAAATTCCCATGTGAAGTCTCCGCCATTCAGACGTCCGGCTTTTGCCATAACAATCTGTTCAACATTGCTTACGTTATCAATATTAGATACGTTCACTCCTGTATTTACGCTCGTGTCGAAGTTGTTATAGGCTGTTCCGCCTTTTAATGCTTTGTATGAGCTTGGGACGGTTTCATTTCTTGACGAAGCTAAGTAAGCATCAAATGAGGTAACATTAGCAGGAGCTGTCCCTGTGTTTGAATTCGCATAGATGAGACTTGAAGCCTCTACAATAAGATTGTTATAGGCTTTAATCACACCTCCATTTTCGCCTGAGAATGTGCCCTCCCCTAAAGCATCTGTACCTTGTAAAGAGATCATCATTGGAAACTTAGCATGTCTAAAATAATTAGATTCTACAAAAGCTGAAGCACCTGTAGTAACACCCACACCGTATTTGGAGATACCATCGAAAAAGTTGTTATAGATATGGACGGATGCCACTCTAATCCGCGGATGACGGGAGTCCGAATGGTCAAACCAGTTGTGGTGGAAGGTAACAAAAAATTCAGCCGGCTCACTCAAACCAACTAGCGAAGATTTTCCGGAATCCCAGTAATGGTTGTAAGAGATTGTAATATAGTTGGATCCATTTTTAAGGTCTGTGGAACCGTCGCCCTTGGCTTGGTCTGCATCGCCTCCAGCAGCTCCATAAAAAATATCATTATTATGCACCCAGACATTCATATTGCCAGAATCCATTGAAATGCCATCGTCGGGGAATAACATTACACCCAGGTTTCTTACTTCCACATTACCTACATATCTTAGAAGCATTCCCCAACCGTATGCGTAAGCATCATTTCCGATACCTTCAATAGTAATATTCATTTCCGAATAATTGTTTTTACCTTTGACTTCAAGATACCCACTGCTGTTAAGCTGTCCACTCAGATCAGCAGCTGTAACTTTTCCGATAATTCGAATCGCAAGTGGAGTGGTATCATAGCCTTTTTGTCTCAGTGCCAAAATACCGCCCAGGCCAACCCCTGTTTGTACAGCGCCGGAGCTGTTGATTTTCACACCAAGGGTTATGGTTTGCGCAGTCTGAGATGTTATATAAAGCACTTGAGCACCATTCTTGAGGGTTCCATTCTCATTATAAGCCCCTGATCCTGTACCATATTGCGAACTAGTCGAAAAAGCAAATCCTGAGCGGTCATATGACGTTACGGATAGTGGATTTGAAACCGCACTTACCGTCCCACCCCCTGACAAAGTAGCTTCAACTTTCATCACATAATTTCCGGCTGCAAGCCCTACAGCATCTGCTCTCCAGTAGGAAGGATATTTGCGGATTAACTCATTATTAATTTGTTGATACCCAGAATCCGCTGCACTTGCCAATTTAACATAAACGTTATACCCTGTCGCATTGCTTACAGGTGACCATTCCACGTATGCCGTTTCATTCCAGCCTCCACTGCCTGTTACCGCAAGACCAGCAGCATGCACCACCGTATTTGTCCATCCACCTACTATTAAAGAAAGAGCAAGAGAAAACAACACAACAATACTGGTTACCTTTGCAACTCTTTTTTTCATTTTATTTCCTCCCTATTTTAATTTGTTGCAGATATCCTTGTAACCGCTTGCAAAAGAATGAAGTTTCTCTTTTCACCTCCTAAATATTTAGAAAGAGATCCTGCATCTAACCCCTGTATCCCTTCGAAAATAATACAAATTCTGGAACCATAACACGTTCAACATATCAAAACTAAAAAAGGTTCCGAAACAATCATTTACTCATATCTCCCCTATCTAACCGTGTTCTGAGCTAATGATTATAGGACAGCGAATGGATTGTGATCATACAACACGAATAGCCACACAGTAGCCAGCACATAATAAAATTCACAACCATTAGGTAATCAAGGAGGAATTTTCAATTGAGCGCAAGTAAACCAGACAAGAATCTGATCAACACTGTAAAAGATTTGGAAGCCACGCCCGTAAACAGCCTGGAAGCCCAACAGCAGCAACAAGCCCGTAATGATCGCCGCAAGCAATCCCAGCATGACAGCGACGGCAAATTCACGGAAAATGAAACCGGGAACTTTCATTAAAGTCAGGGATAATGTTGGCATCTTTTTTTCGAGCTGCAATAACGTAAAAAGACACCCTTCAAGGTGTCTTTTCTTTTACTACCTATGGAGCCGTATCAAATCATTTAATCCTTAGTGCCTGGCTACAACGTGTGCAATAACGTGTACCCGGCGGAGACATTGACCCGCAGCCTTCACAATAAAGCTCCTGCGTCATAGGCTTCACTTGTTCGTCATGTCGGATCGCCTCATTCATTGTTGGATTTAACATATTCAAGGCATGGAATTCCTCTCTTCTTCCCCTACGAATGAGTAAGAACAATAAAAAGAGACCCATAATCCCGACTACGGCCATAACACCGGCCTTCATCAGCCCCGGTTCAAAGTGATAATTCCATAATGCATGCATCACAACTACTACTAAAAACATTTCAATTGCGCGTCGCCATCTTGTCCATGGCTTGACGTCCCCCAAGCTCGAATTCTTATGCATGCTACTTGCATACCATATCCCCACAGTGGCAATCGCAGTCCATGTTCCATGACCGAAGGGCGATAATAATGCTCTCATCCATAGGACGGTAAGCATCCCTATTGACGATGCCTCGTCTAGATGAACCCATCCATAAATAACACTTTCCACTGCCGCGAATCCCATGCCTGCTGCCGCACCAAACACCACTGCATCCATTAGAAATTGGATTTTCCGCGTTCGAACGAGCATCACACAAATTAATAATTTCGCTGTTTCTTCTATTAGGGCTACAGACAAAGGTACGTAAAGCTGTGAAAAATCAGAAGAATTTGCTTTTACTTCAAAAAGCCATATCCGCTCTAAATACCAAGCCAGAGGGATAGCCACAACCGCGGTAGATACAAAAACTAAAACAAGTCTCCGCTGACGGAAGCCTATTAACTGCTGACTTCTCACAAAAGCTACGAAGGCTGCGGGACCCACCACTCCTCCAACAATCAAGGTGGCGATCTTCCACCATTGGCTATGAAGGAATAGTGCCAAGAAGGAGACTACAAGAAATCCACCTACCAGCCATAACAGCTGGTCAATCCACTTGTCTTTGGTTTTAGGTAGAGATTCCTTATCCTCGGCAATAGACTCCTCGCCGATGGCAATTGTAACTTTCTCCAGCAGATGGGGTGTTCGTATGTTTAGAACCTTAATGAGTTGTTGACGAACCGGAGCGTAATAGTCGAGTATAGTTAAGAACTCTAACTTGCCCATGATAAGTAATTCACTATCTTCTACCGCGATCAACGTGTGTGAGGCAGCCGTGTCTGTTAGTAACTCTGTCTCTCCATAAAAATCTCCTTCTCGAAGAACAGTCTTACGCCGCTTTTGGCCACGAAGCTCGATACTCCCGCTGTTAATCATGAAAAAATGATCAATTACCGCACCTTCCACGATAATCTCTTCACCCTTCGTGACTTTCTTGAACATTGTAATCTCTGCAAGACCCCGAAGCTCAGCATCAGGTATGACCGACCAGATTGTAGCTTTACGAAGCATACTATGGATCATTCGGATCCGTATGTTCACAAGCACACTCTCGTAAAATAATGGACTTAGGTTCGCCAAATATTCGAAGGATGGACGGTCTAGACGCAACGCCTTTACTGGCCCGATTGCCGTAACACTAGCTGATCTTTGTTCGTTCCGAATAAGACCCATCTCTCCCACTAACTCTCCCGGTCCAAGTTCAGCTAAGAGCAGTGTTTTCCCAACTAAGTTAACTGAGGTTACTTGCACCTTCCCTTGCCATAAAATGAAACAGTCCTTAGAGGTGGACGCTTCCATAAGAAGTCGTTGTCCATCCTCTAAAGACACAAGTGTTATAGCGTTAATTACATTTTGTAGCTCATCATCAGGAATACCTCGTAAAAACGGATGATCTCGTAGAAAATCAACTGCAGCTTTGGATATCATAGTTTTAACTCATCACCGCATATTCCCTATAATACTACTTCTGGAATCTTGCATTTTTTTAATAAAATTCGTCATTACATCGAAGGCTTCGTTACGTTTATTCGTTAAACTTTGCAGGCGCAGCATGTCCATTTGCTGGCTATTACTTGCACTATCAATCTGTGACTTGATTTGCCCTAACAGCTTCTCAAGTTCCCCTTTGGTTTGCGGTATAGCCATGCCCATAGCAGTAAACATAGCACCCTTGTCATCTACCAGCTCCACAGCAGAGCCGGCCTCAGCACCAGAAGGAAGCTTCCCTAGCTCTTCATTAATAACTCCCAACAATTGATTCAGTTTTGCGATTGTTTCATTCTGGGCTTGTACAGCTGTGATTTGATCTTTTAACTGACTCTCTAACATATTAGTACGATTCTCCTGCACAGCCATCATTGCGGTTTCAAGATCCATGCCCTGAATGTTAACCTGTGTCATCCCCTCCAAATTAACGCTACCTACCGAGTTTTGCGTGGCATTTCCATTCAGGGCATCCTTAACAGAGTTATAAACCGAATTGTTATATAACAAGGCCCCTCCTACAATGATCCCCAGTAAAAAAGTACCTGACATAGATAAAACCAATTTTTTTACACTCATTTCATTTCCCCTTTTCATTTATGGATGATCATTGTGTCATCACGATTAATAAAGCAAAATGTACGCGTTCTTTGTTAATATTGTTATATCATTTAGGGTGATTTATGGTCTGTAACCCCAATTACAAATTCAAACATTTGAACTCACTCAGATTACGTCAAGTATATTTCTAAGTCTATCTATGTTACACACAAGTATTTTCCTCTGATCAATACGTATCAACTGCTCATCCTGTAATCCAAGCAATGATTTTGTCACGGTCTCACGCGCCGTTCCTGTCATATCCGCCAGGTGTTGATGCGTTAATTTCAAATCGATTAGAACACCTTCATCAGAGGGCACTCCGTGCTGTTCTGTTAGACGCAACAACACGCGAGCAATACGCGTACGCACGTCGATAACGGTTAAGTCTGTTATTAATTTATTGGCATCCCGCAGACGATCTAATGCTGTTTCCAAAATGCCGATTAGTATTTCCGGATTACTTTTTAGTAAAGGAATGAAATCACGTTTTTTCAAAATACATAAGGTAGACTTCTCAATGGTCCTTGCAGAAGCAGAGCGCGCTCTTTCGTTTTGCAACAAAGCCATCTCTCCAAAGAAATCACCTTCTCTAAAAATAGAAAGAATTACATCCCTAGAGTGGTTATCTTGATAGATTTGAACAACTCCAGAGAGAACCAGATAAAGCTCCTCTCCCTCTTCACCCTCAAAAAAAATGGACTCTCCTTTTATATAAGTACGCTCGTTACATACCTTAGCAATTTCAGCTAAATATTCATCATCAAGATGTTCAAAGAACGGAAAATCCCGTAACAGTTGTGGGTTCATCTTCTAGAGGTTCCTCCAGTATAAGTAATAAATTTTTTAGGATTGAATCGCGAAACCTATCCTATATTGTAATGCTTTTAATTTAAGATAAATAGTGACAGCAGTCATTAAATTATGATGTGACATTTTTACATTTTATGGGTTTGTGATTGAGTATATTTCACAAATTTTCCAAATGCATCATCGTAAAATGGAAGGTTTTGGTTGTTTAGGACAAGAATAAAGTTAAGATTCTAAATTCCGAGAAGTGAGTTGATGAACATGAGTGATAAGATGGTGACTGTTTTTAGAAGACAGTTTGATCCAACCGTAGAAATGTTGAAGAATCTTATCGAAGTATGTCCTGATCATTTTTGGAAGGATGCCAAGCATAAATACTGGAAGCATATATTCCATGCTACAACCAGCATGAAATTTTGGTTTAGGCAGCAGAAGGATGAAGAATTCACGATACCTGACTTCGGTAAAGATATAACAGAAGACTTAGATAAGGAGTGCTCTGACTACCCTACTAAGGAGGAAATGACGGAGTACGTAGAGGAGATAATGAGTGTGGCTCGTAATTTTTTTGCTGAACTTACCGACGGCAGATTATTGGAACCATGTGTACTATACGAAGAAATAACTAAAACTGATGTTATCCTCATGCAGATAAGGCATGTTCAACATCATATAGGTTATTGCAACAGCATATTGAATTCGAATCACCTACAAACAGCAAAGTGGCTATGATAAAATTAGTGACCGAAATCAGCTTCTTTCCACGAGGAGTGTTATTTAATATGGTTTATGAATTTGATAGTGAGATATTCAATACTAATGGTAAAGTACCTATTCAAATCTCTGTTGACGGGTACGAATTTGACCATACTTTATTGCCGTCAAAGAATGGGCATTATTTTGTTTATAACGAATTTATTCGAAGAGCAGTACAAAAAGAGCTCGGTGATACATTACATATAATACTTAAGAAATGCGAGGAAAATCGTAAACTGATTGTTCCAGATTACATTACTACAAACCTTGAAGAGTACCACATGCTGAATACATTTCTAAACCAGCCTGATTACATTAAACGAGAGCAGATTAATTATATTGAGCTTGCTAAAAAGGAAGACACAAAAAATAGACGAATACTAACTCTAATTGATAAACTTAAGGATTAATAAAGGGACGACAATAAAGTTGAGGTAAAATAAAGACATCAGAGTTAAGCAACGAATAAAATGAGCACCAAACTTTAAAAAATCACAAAAAAGCGATGAGAAACAATCCTCATCGCTTTCACATTACTAAAACCAGACTTGTTACAGCAACCCTCTGTCCCCTTACGTGGTGCTGGCACGTCGCTTAGCAAGCGCCATAGCAGCGGCGTAGCCGGAGCTCCAAGCCCATTGCAGGTTATAGCCGCCGCAATCTCCATCCACATCCATCACTTCACCTGCCAAATACAGCCCAGGGACTAACTTAGATTCTAACGTTCCTTCGATTAGCTCCGTCGTATCGATGCCACCGGCTGTTGTTTGTGCATTCGTGAAGCTATTGGTATCGGTCACTTTAAATTCCCAACGTTTCAAGATTCGATAAAATATTTTCTTGGTTTTCCATGATAAATCCATACAAAGCAAGTGCGGCTGTTGATCAATTCCAGCCTCCTTCAGCAGAACTGGAATCAGTTTCTTGCTGACGATGCCCACAAAAGAATCGGCAACCGTCCGGTGTCCGAAGATCCCCCAGTGGATCTCCAGAAAATCAATTAACTCTTCCTCCGTGCGCTCCGGCATTAAATCAACCGACAATGTCACCGATTCTCCTATTCCGAGATTATACGCAGCCTTTCTGCTGAGCTGAAGTATGGGCGGGCCCGAGATACCATAGTCCGTAAAAAGAATCTCACCAGACTCAGTGCGGATGACTTCATTGTTTACGATAACATGGGCCTCTCCCTCAAATTTGATGCCCGATAGTTCCTTCAAATACGGATAATCCAGCTTCAATTGTACAATGCCTGGCACCGGGTTGATCAGGGTGTGCCCCAGGCGTTGGACAAGCGTATAACCGGAGCCGTCCGTTCCCGTTTTGGGAGCGGTAAGGCCGCCTGCACATAGAAAAAGATAGTCGCTGGTATACACAACCTGTTCCTCTGTCTCCGTCTGGCAGGTTATCGCGAACCGCGGATGTCCTGCCGAAACGGTAACATCCAACACTTTATGTTTATAATATACGGGAACATTCCGATCCTCCAGCGCCAGCTTAAATACACCCGGCACCGAAGCCGCCTGCAGCGACATCGGATACATCCGGCCATTCTCCAAGCTTACAAAAGGAAGCCCGAGTGAGGAGAAAAATTCGATCGTTTGGCGGACACCGAATTGCCGCAATACATGTATTGGGAATCCTTCCTGATTACTGTGATACTTGCGTGATAAAGCGGCCGCTTCATCCGTACCGGTGGCGGTGGATTGGTTCGTAATATTGCAACGCCCGTTACCCGTCGTTATTATTTTCTTCCCAAGCCGGTCATTGCTTTCAATAATTGCTGTATCAATACCTTGATCCCTCGCTGTAACTGCAGCCATTAGACCTGCAGCACCCCCACCGATAATGAACAGCTCGTGGTGCTTAGAAGTCTGATCCTTATACATGTTAATTGATGCATCCCTTTTCCTAATAAATTTATTGAATTGACTTAGCTAGCGCCATGGCGGCCACATATCCGGAACTCCAGGCCCATTGCAGGTTATAGCCGCCGAAATCTCCGTCGACATCCATCACTTCGCCAGCCAAATACAGCCCAGGCACCAGCTTGGATTCCAGCGTTCCTTCGATGAGTTCCGACGTATCAATGCCGCCGGCTGTCACTTGCGCATTCGTAAAGCCATTGGTATCCGTCACTTTAAATTCCCAACGCTTCAAGATTCGATAAAATTTCCCCTTGGTTTTCATCGATAGATCCTGGCAAAGCAGCTCTGGCTGTTGATCTAAGCCAGTCTCTTTTAGTAGGACAGAAACAAGCTTCTTATTGAAGATGCCAACAAGGCAATCCGCCACAGTCCGGTGTCCAAAGGTCTCCCAGAGCCTTTCTAAAAACTCAACTAACTCTTCCTCCGTGCGGCCCGGCATCAGATCAACCGACAATGTTACCTGTTCTCCTCTTGCAAGATGATACGCAGCCTTCCTGCTTAGCTGAAGAATCGGCGGGCCGGTAATACCATAATCCGTGAAGGCAATTTCACCCTGTTCACTGCAGATGACTTTACTGTTCACAATGATATGGGCTTGTCCCTGAGATTTGATAGTGGACAGTGCCCTCATATTCGGATATTGCAGCTTCAATTGCACAATGGCCGGCAAAGGCTCAATCAGGGTGTGCCCCAGACGTTCGGCAAGTGTATACCCAGGAGGTTCTTTTCCCGCATTTGGACCGGCAAGGCCACCCGCAGATAGAAGTAGATAGTCGCTAGTATAAACAACCTCCTCCTCTGTCTCCGTTTGGCATTTTATCTTGAAGCGCGGATGATTCTTCGAAACAGTAACATCCAACACTTTGTTATTGAGGTATACCGGAACATTCCGATCCTCCAGCGCAAGCTGGAAAATATCCAGCACCGCTGCTGCCTGCAGCGACATTGGATACATCAAGCCCTCCTTCAATCTTGTAAGTGGAAGCCCGAGAAAGGAGAAAAAATCTATAGTCTGACGGATACCAAATTGCTGCAATACCGCAAGTGGAAATCCGGCCTGATTACTGTGATACTTGTGCGATAAAGCAATTGCTTCATCCGTACCCGTCGCAGTGGATTCATTCGTAATGTTACAGCGGCCATCACCTGTCATTAATATCTTCTTTCCAATCCGGTCGTTACCCTCCAGAATGGCCGTATCGATACCCATATCCCGCGCAGTAACAGCGGCCATTAATCCAGCAGCACCTGCGCCGATAATAAACAGCTTGTGGTGCATAGAAGTCTGATTCTCATACATGGTTGGTCAATGCATCCTTTATCCAATTTTTCTAAAACACAGAGTCACTTTATTAAATTATAGCATAAGTATACTGGTTTTCATTTATATCTCCCTATTAACTCTTCCTATCCTAGGTTTGTCTTTTTTATCCCTATATAGAACCTTAAATTTATCTTTACACCTTCTTCACTGCAATCTTTAATTCCACATACGAAAGATACTGGATCTAGCAAGATACTCATTTTTTTGAACCGCCACGCATAGTCCAGATCATATTCTGAAAATATGAAAAAAGACACCTTTCATGGTGTCTTCAATAGTACTCCATATGGAGCCGGGGGAGGCGAACCCCTGTCCGAAGATAACGGCACATAAGCTTCTACAAGTGTAATTACAGTTTTGATGACCCCTAGAAGCATTCTAACCAATATTTGATGAGTCATTCTGATTAAGGAGACTGATCATAGGAATAACTCCTTAGTATAGTGATGCAATTATATAAGTTAATCGTGAATATATCGGTTTTTCACAGTGCTTCTTCGATACGCAGAAAGTACCTTTGGCGCTACAGATGATGGCTGGATCCAAGCAACAATTATGATCACCGACCTCAACGTTGAATGAAGAACGATGAACCTTCTGTATACTACCAGAAGGTTTACTAAAGTTTTTTAAAAATTGCTAATTCCCTGCGGAATCAAGATACGCTTCAGCTTCTTCTATTAATTCGTACAAGTTTGCAATATCTTTAAACATACGATTCATTTGCGTTTTGTAGAACGCCGTAGGCGCAACATACACCCATTTGTGTTTTGTGGACATTCCAGCTTTGACAGCATCTTCACCAGTTGGAGCAAGAATTGCCATCACCTCTTGCTTAAATACCAGACCACCAGTGATTACAGTCATACCTGTAAACCCTCGCTTAGTTTTCTTCAGTATCTTCGGAAATTGTTCTGCGTACGCAAAGGCATCCTCAACTTCCATACCGTCCGATGTTACAATAATTCTGTTTTTATTTTTAACATAATCAATAGTAAAACTCATAATAGTAATTCCTCCGAATGTTTTTGCTTTTGAATGCTTATGCCATAATCTTATATCAGTTCGAGCTCTTATAGATGTAGTTTCGGAAAATGTGTCACGAATTATTAACTTCAAAGTGAATGATCTAATTTTAGGTGTAGACAACATGTCTACAAAAATAAATACATTTAGTTCCCCATAATTCCTTGCCTGCATTCGTCTACAATTCAATCACTAAACAGCAAAAAAACCGCTATTTCAGCGGGTTTTCTTATGGGGCTGAGGGGAGTCGAACCCTGACCGAAGATAACGGTACATAAGCTTCTATGAGTGTAATTACAGTTTTGATGTCACAAAATTCATGACTCCCGCCAGAAGATTGTTTTACGGTGTAGTTGTAATTCTAAACTCAAAACTGTGCTATAGCGAAAAATCGGTATCACCCTTTTTATAGGAAAATTTAAGCCTATATGTTTCTTCTTCTTTTCCATAGGGCATTGTAGCAATTTTTATACGAGTATAATCAAGCCTGCTATCTTTTAAAACTCTCTTTATCAAGGCTATACTCCGTTCTTCTTCCGTAATGATACAAAATATATTAAGAGCATACTTTTTCGGGTCGGAAGTGCATTTACCCATATCAAAGCCATCAACACAACCTAAGTTAGTATCTACTAGAGATGTGTCCAGGTATTCTATTACTTTATCTCTTAACCAGTTATCACGTTGGCTTCCTTTTTCACTTTTCAGAGGATACTGTACTACTAACCAAAATCTTTCACTCATTCATAATCACCAGCCAATAAAGAGATTATTATAATAATTATAACAAAGAAACTTTGCAAAAGGGTACAGTTAACAATAGTATGGGAACCATCCTCATGCGGACGGTATTCGTGGTGGTAGAGAAATCTTTTGCAGTTTAAAAATATGCATACCAAACATTCCGAGACCTCATAGTAGACATGATAAACCACAAGTACACATTTGAGGAATTGGCTGAAATCATTAAAAAGCAATCTGGAACCTTTCGTAAAACGAACAAACCAACTTTGAACAGAGGGTCCCTGACTAACCATTTTCTTGAGAAAACTTTTACTCACTGGTTTAAAATCGCAGAGCCTTCCAAAGCACAGATTCGGATAAACAGGGAGATTGTGCAACTGAATTTTTATGTGGTAGAATCTGCTAACGTTAGCGGTTAAGGAGGAGATAAAATGGATACGGAAGTTTTGTTTGAGCTAGGAGAAATAGTAGTAACACCAAAAGCCCTACAGATGATCCGTCACGCAGGTTCTATTTTCCCACTAAATTGTCACGCATATGGTAAACGGGGAGACATCAGCGAGGCTGACTGGAAACTCAACGATTGGGCAATTAGCCATGGGGAACGACTAGTCAGTTCTTACTCTGAAATTTGACAAAAAAAGATATGTTTGTTGTAACCGAAAGGGATGGGAGTATCACAACGGTGCTACTGTGTGAGAAATACCGAGAACAGCAAACAACCATGAACTTGAGAACGAGAACATACCAAAAAATAAAAAAATGTAAAACATCGAAACCATTGTGAAGGACAACGTTATAGAAGACCTAAAATCCAGAACAAATGCTCTATAAGAGACCTTCAAGCAAGAACAAGAAGTTCTCTTCTCATGCTTATTTTTTCAGATGATCTTAGATGATTTACTTAGTTGTAAAGGTGGACCACAAAATTATTTAATTTCTTCTATTTCTTCTATTTTTAATTCCTCTCGATTTAGAATAATTTCCTTAATTTTTTTTTCTTTGACTAAAAAAACTTTCTCAAAAGTATGATCAGATGCTATAGGATTTACTTTTATACTTAATTTCTGATCTTGGTAATCTATGTTTACCATCGATACTGTATATTTTTCATTATTCTCTTCATTTTTATAATTTAAATATACGTACATGTTATTTTCATTTTTAATTCTGCCTAGGTAGATACCGTTATTTTTATCTTTACTATCTATCCATTTACTCACTACACCTTCAGTTTCATTCGTATCTAGATACTGTATATTTATTGTGCTACGATTCATGCACCCAGTGACTATTGCCATTAAAGAAACCAAAAGGAGTAATAGAAACTTTCTTTTCATCATTTAACCTCTTTTATATACGGTGTATTTTTATAGACAAACTTAATCGCCTCGCTTATGAATTATTTTAGTTACAGAGCGGAGTAAACATAATTTTCAGCTTCTTTACTTACTTGGTATGAAAATGTTACTGCTAATCCGCCTGGGTAAGTCACTGTCGGCGAACCTACAGACAAAAAAGTATGTCCATATGCTGGTTGGATTGCGACTTCAGTTACTTTGCTATTTTTAGTTAATCTATAATTGAAATTACCTGATTTTGCATAGGCTTCAGTACCATTGATTGCATAACCAAGACCAAACTTAATAGATGCACCTGTATTTATGTTTGGTACTACTGTTGGATTAGCTGTTTTAATAAACGCCCCTGTTGTTAGATCAACGTAAGAAATAGTAGCATTGCTATTTGAATTATCTAAATACATTCCTTCTGACCAAGGTACTGCCACAATGTCAGTAAGAAGGAAGTTCGGCGCACTAGACCAATTGTAGTAAGTTGAGAAAGTAATAGAACTGAATGTACTTGAACTCGAAGAACCGTTTCTATAAGTAGATAATGATAACGTAGCAGATGCACGAGCTAACTGTTCTTCTGTGCCACTATAATTTTGGATAGTGGTTATTTGTTTTTCATCGTATCCTGCATTCTCTAGCAAGGACTCATCTAGTTTTTGTAACTTATTCACTTTCACTTGCATACTCGCTTCGTAATCGAAATTCTTAATATACTCAATATCTTCTTCAGTATAACCCATTGCTTTTAAATCCTCAAAAGATGTACTCTGAATTTTTTTGAAAGAGTCATACTCATTAGAAACTGTTTGACTTACTAGAATCCCTTTACCTCCCTCTGCAGGATCAACAGGATTTGCTGATGCAGTGTTAAAAAGAGCACCGAAAGAAAGTACGCAAACCAATAAATATTTTGGAATAATTTCCAGTCTATACATGAGGACTTTTTACCCATCACTTTGAAGTTACAGAACATCTAGAGACATTGATTCGTATAACAGTGGGAGCACTGTTCAAATAGTTCCTTCGTAATCAACGCTGGATGAGCATTCTTGGTGATGATTTTGCTTCCGATATACGATTCATTAAAAATAATTGCGCAGATGGTACTGACTGACCATGTTCCAACTTTTTTCCGTAGACACTTGCTGTTGATTCAATTCAGATGCGATTTTATGGTAGCCTTTGTTTTCAAAAGCATACTGATTAAATACCCACCCGATAATATCTATCTCTTCACGCGGCCCCGGCACTCACACCGACTTCGTATTCTGATGTCCCAAAGCAATGTGTTCCGTCCGATATCCGTATGGCGGCGTTCCACCATTGTCGTAACCCAGTTTGACCTTTTGAGTCATTCCTTTCCACACCTCTACAGCAAGATTGGCATTGAAGAAATCAGAAATAATTTCAAGCATTCCCTCCAGCAGCATATTTTGCAGCGTCTCCCCTTCCATCTTCTCCCTTCACCCCAAATTGATTAAGCAGCACCTTGCAAAAAGGTGATTGGAGCGTTTGGCTAAAGCGATCATCTTTTGAAATTCCGGACGATCATCCGTTTTGACAGATTTCCCTTTTTCAATAAACTCACCGACGATACTCCACCCCTTCTCCAAACAATATTGTTGGGGCTTAATGAGCAGGAATAGACAACTCTTTCTCTGCTTGACGCTCAGATGACACACGGACATAATATGTTCATAATTACACTTTCCTTTCGTATATGATTTTTGGGCATAAAAAAGCAGGCACACCCATGAGGGCATACCTGCTGATAAATGAGGCCAATATTACCTGGACTGTCTGCGACTCAATAAGAAGCCTGATCGGTATTCCACAGTTCCATGTCAATAATCGCAGGTTGAGCATCTTCGGTCACGATTAAATCATTTCAGCACGATAACGTAAAAAAGACACCCCTAAAGGTGTCTTTTACTTTACTCCATATGGAGCCGAGGGGAGTCGAACCCCTGTCCGAAGATAACGGCACATAAGCTTCTACGAGTGTAGTCACAGTTTTGATGTCACCCGAGTATCGCCCCGTAACCGGCTATACGTTGGGTCAGCCTGATTGTCTTCTTCAGCTCACCGCAGGCGGAGATGAGACAGCGTATCCCACTATTTGTTAGCCCCTATCCCTGTCACATGGGCGATGCAGAGTAGAAGCACGCACACAGTTTCTTAGGCTGCGAAAGCGTAGTTGTTTTGTTGTTTGCCGTTTAATAGGCTTTAGCGTTGATGAAGCGGACGCGTCCCCACTACTCGCTACTCATGCTCGAACTATCCCCGTATTTACTGAGTTTCTGGCTTTTTTAAAATATGAATCCTTATCCATGAGATTATTGCTTTTCTTAAAATATTTCTAGCTTTAATATATTTATCTCGCATCCTAAAATATTCCGTTTGAAATGTTACATCTAAGCTAAGAGCAAATTCTTGAAAGAAAAACTCTCCCGAATGGAAATGCCCCGACCTAACATTCCCATATAAAAAGTCACATAGATCTTTATCGTAATCTTCCTTCAAATACTTTGACATAAATTCGCTAAAAGAAACTTTTTTCCCTTCTGCTTTTGCCAAAGACTCCACAGAAGACACTAGGTATGAAATCATTAATGTTGATTCTCTAGCCCCAGCGGTATGAGAAAGATTATACAGTCTGCAACAGTTTTTAAATGCTTCATATTTTTTATTATCGTCTGACTTTAATTCAATTAGAGACTTGTAAAATGCTCGTATATTTCTTGGGATTTTTAATTCAAAGCCATAATAAGCAGACTCATTGATATCTTCAGAGTAATATTCTCGCATATCTATTGTGGGATTAGTAATCTTATGTCTTAGAAACGTCTTTTCTAGATTTTCATTCATTAAATGATCATTATTATAAATCATTGTTGATTTTGCTTCAAAATTTTCATTCACAAATCCTATATTGTAAAAGGCAGGCTGTTCAACCGCTTTGTAATCTAATTTATGCCTTAACCCGTTCATATTATCCATAACAAACAATTCCAATTCGTTATCATAGAATGCTTGCCTTTCAAACTCACCTATTAACCCACCATCAACCTTTCTAATATAATGTGTAAACTTTGAATCAAACACATGAAAACCTGTATCAATTAATACGGATAAAAAGGATATAAACTCTTTAGTAATATTGTATGCTTTTGAACGTGCTTGACTTAGTGAACTAGCATCTACTTCTACATCAAAGCATACTATTCTCTCAGCGACTGTGTTTTTTTGTTTCTCATTAAACAAAGGTTTGAATTTGATTTTATTATCCCACGTTATTACGTATTCTCCTTTGAAACCAACGTCATGTTCAATGAAACAATATATCCTCACTGTGTAGCTGGCTTTTTTATCGCCGTAATCATTCTTCGTAATAGGATAGTACAACTCACTAAAAAAATAGTGGTCTAGATCATATGAGTTAATATTTTCATCAGGAGAATAAATAGTCATTTTATTTAATTGCTTCAATTTACCTTTGTTTAAAATGTATACATCCACATTAATTTGAGCTTCTTCTTCTCTGATTCTGTCTATAAAACTAAATCTATATACATCAAATTCTTCAACGTATTCATGAATGACCCTTAATTGATTTTTCTTTTGGAATTCATTCTTTAAGTAATCATCTAAAGATGAATTGTTAATCGGTATTTCAAGTTTTTTTTCTATCTTATTCATTTACTCATCCCCATAATCTTCACAGTCTTGACCACTTCTAGCAGCAAATTTTAGATAAACATGTCTGTTTACGCAGCATGTCGCATCATTACCTATGACCTAATTGAAAGGGGCTAACTTTTTAGATGCAAAAATTACTTTAGAAATTGATCAAAACTACTCTTGAATTCTTTCTTCGACTTCTATCTCCTGTTCCACATTATCAATTTCAACTTCAACAAGATTACGAACCAGTTCATAGATTTTTATATCCTGATTAACAGCTTCCAGGCTAACCACCAAAGAATACTTTGCAGGTACGTTGGCATTCCAGCCCTTATGTCCACGAACTGCTACACAAAAACCATCTCTCAACTGATTCGACTTAATTATAGTCCAATCTTTTTGCAGTGTACTATGAGATCGTGAAAAGTCTTTAGCTTGCCCATAGTTACTTTGTTCGCCTATAACCCAATCAAAACTACCATCATCATCAACAGCAGAACCCGTAACCAGAATTCTTTTTGCGAATGAATCAATATCTTCACCAATCTTACTGCTTCTCCAATCCAACCAAGTAGATAAGTATCTACCAATTGTTCTTCTTGTACTTCTTGGCATAGCAGCATATGACAAAGTTATTTCTATCCGAATATCAAAATCTTCACCAACCGAATATAATTCTTCAGGAATAGGAACCTTAAAAATATGCGATTGTTCTTCGGTAAGGTACAAACATTCTTCAGTTACTAAAGTAACACGGTATTCATCATTCTTTGTTGCTCTCGTAACATCAGGGAGCCCGTAACCAATATGTCTGATAATGTCTTGTGCGTTTACAAAGTTCTCATTTATATTTACTGGCCATTGTGCAGATTGTGTAATTAGGGCTCTATAAAGTAAGGCAGGAGAATTAGGGAATATTTTTTGAATTTCAGCAGCAATATATGCAACTTTAGGTGTTGAAAAGGATGTACCTATCGCATCTCTTGAAGAAGCAGCACCTTCTGGTGAAACTCTAATCAAATCAGGACAAACCTCTGGCGGGGTAGTAAGCCGTACATCATCGCCCTCTTTATTTTTAGCCCATGTCCCTCCATACTCAACTACATCAGGTTTAATAGAATTCCAAATCCCCGAACCTGACCGCGAAAAGGCAGAAGGCTCATTTTCCCCACTTATACTTACTGTATCCTCTGTTTCATAGCTTGAATATGTTATAGACCCTACTGTTAAAGCCTGCATACTCTGTGCGGGATTGGCAATCCTTGAACGCTCTTCAAACAAGTACTTTGGATATGGAATCTTCTCATTATAAAAATCTTTAATGGTATCCATATAAATGTTACCTGCGGCTTGTATAAATAAAACATCATTTTCATAACTTTGTACATCAATTTCCGCAGCCCACGGCGACATATGTTTAATTTCGCATGAATACCTCTCCGCGATAGAATGATTGAAAATCTTAGTTTTCTTATCCGCTTTTTTTGCAAACTCATTTACAATGGCTTTGATAAAAAGTGGCGGAAAAATACTGCTTTGAACAGCATATTCATTGTTTTCATCTAAAACACGTGCATTCCTAATAAAGCATGGGAGTTGATATGTACCTTTTTTTGGTATCTCAAAAGGATATAGAATTGCCCCAGCAACTCTAGTACCGTGACCGCCATTACTGACTCCATCTGAAACTAATGTGGTACCCCTCACATAACATTTAGAGTCGTCACTAAGCACTGCTTGTTCAATATATTTATGTCCTTCTTGGATTCCACTATCAATAACTACAACAATCGGTGCGTCCTCATCTGGTGGAATTATTATGATATCTGGGTTTAACTCCTCTATAACAGTCTCCGTAGACTGCCCAATACATAAATCTCCAACGTATTCAATTGCAAATATAGGGGAAAAATTATAGACTAAGTCACGTAAACATTTTCCACTTATGTTAACTCTCACTGAAAAACTATCACAGAACTCTAAAAATGTTGATTCTCCATCAATATATGAACTTATAAACTCACCTTTGTAATGAGCAATAAACTCTCCAAATTGCTGTTCTCGATTTGATTTTAATTCATCCCACAAGTCATAAGCCTCAAAATATTTTTGTCTCCAACTCTGGAATTTCCTGCTCTTTTCAAACTCTTCTTCACTTACATCATCTGGTTTTATTGGCTTTTTCTTTAATTCGAATATGTGTCCGGAACAACTGATACTAACATCAACTTCATAGTTCTCATTCTCATTTACTGTATTCCAAATGCCCAACAAATTCTTCCCAAACATTTTTTCGAAACGTGCTTCATCTTTGTGGAAAGCATATATACGAGCAGGTGTATTACATCTATCCGAGACTTCATTAATAAATTCATCTGTCTTCATATTCAAAGTTGCAAAATTCATGTCACCATTTGAAACAATTACATAGCCATTTTCCAGTTCAGAGACAACCTCAAATCCTAAACCCTTCAGAAAGCTAACATCGTTATTAGGATCTATTTCCAACAATATAGGAATTCCCGTTCTTATTTCCGGCAATTGCTCTTTGACTCGTTCCTCTTGTTGTTCTTTCCAAAACTTAGATAACTGAGCAGCTTTTCTTTTTATATACCCCCCATGCTTGACACGATTTTTTTTATTCTCAAGTGTTCTTGGGTCTTTAGCTCCCCCGCCCCAAAGTTTTGGCTTCCCATACAAGATCATTGATAAGGGAAGATGTGAGAAATCGCCTGGCTTCGCCATAATTTCACCTCATTAATATTTCATAGAAACGTCTTTAATCACACCTAAAATATGCTCTTTTTTTACAATTTTAGAACCCTCAAGAATGCAGCTCTTAGCAGCATTTTGTGCTATTGTGACAATGTTAGCAGCAGAATGCCCTTCGAGTTTCTTCGAAAGAAATTCCCAATCCATCTCCTTACTAACATTCATAGCAGAAAAAGTAATTATAAGCAATTTTTTTATCTCTTCAATAGAGGGTTTGGGTATCTCAATGACATCATCAAATCTTCTAAACAACGCCTCATCAAGTGAGACTTTTAAGTTTGTAGTAGCTACCACAAGACCCGGCGAATTATACTCGTCTAATAACGTCAGCAGCATATTCACAATTCGAGGAACCTCTCCAACATCCTGGCTAGAAGTTCTGGATTTAGCAATAAAATCACATTCATCAAGTAAGAGGACTACAGGTTCATCTTTACAATAATCAAATACAGTTCTCAAGTTTGATGCAGATTCTCCAAAATATGAAGACAGCAAAGAATCGAATCGCACCTTTAATAGAGGCAAACCCAAGTTCCATGCTAGTCTTTCTGCGGCTAAGGTCTTTCCACAACCAGGTGCTCCATATAAAAGAACTTTTTTCTTTGGAGTAAGATTAAACTTAGCCAATCTTTCTTTAGCAGCATATTCTTTTTCAATGCACAAAAGCCTATTTTCGATTTCATCATTTAGAATCATATGGTGTTTCAATTGATCACGTGGAACGTACGAAACTAATTGCGTATCATTACGTTTGCTTGTAGGCAGTGTGCCCATCCCACTAATATTGCTTTTATCGTTCTTGTATTGTGCAAATGTATTATTTGTTTTCGGCTTTTCATTATATTTAATTTTTTCAAGGGAATCCGCCAAAACCTTATGATTAATATCTCGTTCACTTGAAATTATAAGATCGGCTATCTTCTTTAAAGCAACTATATCCTCTGAAAAAATCGCTTTGAAAAGCCTCTTATATAAATCTGCATTCATAATTAACTTATCCTTTCTATCTCTCACTATTCTAAGAAAACCAAACCATCATGATTACAGTTGACAATTGTATTAACCGCTTCAACATCTTTACATTACTTACACACATACTCTCACACCATGAATTCACTGTCAAAACAATTGTCAACCGCTTCATATAAGAGCTTTATTATAGTTCAGCAACTATCTTCTTCTCGTACAAAACCTCAACCGCATTCGCAAACTGCACTGTCATATATACATTCTTCGTCTCCCTATGCACTGCCACATTAGAAACAAACCTCTTCACCCACTCATTCATCAACTGCGGACTCGGCGTTTCCTCATCCAACAATGCAATCATTGCCTTAATGTCTTGCTGAAGCGTCTGTAAGCTCTCCTGCGATACATTAAACGCTTGATTGGCTGACTGGTGCTCGGCATGCTCTCTTCGCTTCTCCGTCAATTCTGAAAACATTTCGGCAATTATCTCCGCGTAATATACCTTACCGCTGCCGGATTGTACTTCCTGCTGCATCTGTTCAACCCGTTTCTCCAAGAAATTAATCTCAGCTTCCATGTTTGCTGCCGATACGATCTGGTGACGATTGGCTTCATCATGATACTTTCGAATCTCTTCCTCCAATTGATTGTCGAATGTAAGCCTCAGTAATGCACTACGCAGCTTATTGACGACAACCTGTTCAATACGATCTTTCCTCCAGCTTACATAGGGGCAGAACTCTTTACCCTTCCGCATGTAGCCACCGCAGACATAATATTTCTGACCCCCATACTTTTTTGTCGTTGATGTTGAGTTGCCAACCATTCTTGACCCACACTTATCACATGTAAAAATACCTCTGAGCCAAAACGGTGAAGCTGGCTTGATTTGATATGGATTATGAGTCACGCCGCCCCCATTATCCCTCTTCTCGGAACGCTGCTGACAGAGCTTGAATAATTCTTCATTAATAATGGCTGGATGTGCATTCTCCGTAATGATCCATTCAGAGCGATCCCGCCACTTCTTCCCTTTGGTTTGATAGTCCTGCTTGTTCCATATTCTACGGCCCAGGTACGATTCATTATGGATAATGGCTTGAATAGTGCTGGCCGACCACTTTCCTCCTTTTTGCGTTGGAACATTGCTCTCATTCAGGAGCGAGGCTATTCGCTTGTAGCCCATCTCTTCATAGGCATACTGATTGAATATAAAACGGATTGTATCAATCTCTTCCCGTGGTCCAAGTACCCATACTGCTTTTGTCTTTTGGTTACCGAGTGCGATATGATCAGTACGGTAAGCATATGGAGGCGTACCACCGTTGTTGTAACCTTGCTTCGCGTTCTGAGTCATTCCTTTACGGACTTCTACGGCCAGATTAGCATTGAAGAACTCAGAGATCACTTCCAGCATCCCCTCAAGCAGCATATCTTGCGGAGAATCAGCCTCTGTCTGTTCAACAATGGAGATCACCTTAACCCCGCATTGCTTCAGCAGAGCCTTGTAAAGCACATGATCGTCACGGTTACGCGAGAAGCGGTCAAACTTATGAACTAGAATAGCTTCAAAAGAACGATTTGTACGTTTCGCCATTGCAATCATTCGCTGAAACTCTGGACGATCATCGGTCTTGGCGGACTTGCCTTTTTCGATGAATTCATTAACGATAGTCCACCCCTTAGTTTGGCAATATTGCTGCATAGCTTTGAGCTGGGCCGGGATTGATAATTCTTTCTCTGCTTGGCGTTCCGAAGATACACGTGCATATACGACTACTTTCATTACATTCAATCTCCTTTTTATAGATTATTTTGGACACAAAAAAAGCAGGCACACCGTCAATGCGGCATACCTGCTTGGGGAAAGCTATTCGATTAAATATTTCTCATTTGAACTTTGCTGGCCTACGAAGCTCCAAGACCGACTGAGCAGTATTCCAGAGCTTATCATCTATGATTGCGAGATGGGCGTCTTTTACAACGATCCATTCAGTCTCAGCATTTCTGGTGCCTTCTACGATCAGCTCCATTCGTTATTATTATATCATTTTTCAAGGGTTATGAACCCTGCAAAGATACGTAAAACCGCTCAGATTGACTCAGGTTGTCGTTTGAAATATTCAGGTACAGATATGTGCAAGAGTAGAGTAATTGAATAACAGAGAAGCTTTGGAGGCTTTGGAGGCTTTGGAGGCTTTGGAGGCTTTGGAGGCTTTAGAGAGGTACTTTGAGAAGTAGTATTAAAGAATTGAGCTGCGGATGATGAGGCATGGAGGGCAAAAGCACAACGCCGAAGGGGTTTGTATCTCATCACTGGTTACGTGGCGGCCAAAACCTCCTGTCTCCGTATAGCCTCAGTGAAACTCACTCTATCCATTAACAGCAAGCCTCAGAAACCGCGTCGTAACAAGCTTTTTAACCACCATGTATAGTCCAAAACAACTGCTAAAACGAAAAAAGACACCGATTAAGGTGTCTTCACTGATACTCCATATGGAGCCGAGGGGAGTCGAACCCCTGTCCGAAGATAACGGCACATAAGCTTCTACGAGTGTAGTCACAGTTTTGATGTCACCCGAGTATCGCCCCGTAACCGGCTATACGTTGGGTCAGCCTGATTGTCTTCTTCAGCTCACCGCAGGCGGAGATGAGACAGCGTATCCCACTATTTGTTAGCCCCTATCCCTGTCACATGGGCGATGCAGAGTAGAAGCACGCACACAGTTTCTTAGGCTGCGAAAGCGTAGTTGTTTTGTTGTTTGCCGTTTAATAGGCTTTAGCGTTGATGAAGCGGACGCGTCCCCACTACTCGCTACTCATGCTCGAACTATCCCCGTCGAATCCAAGAACGGCCCCTCATTAAAAAGGGCGCTTCGGATCAAGCGGATCTTCCAAGCAAGAGAGATCCAATCTACAGCTTCTTATTCAAGAAAACTGTAACGAAGCAATAACTAACTTACTTACTCAGTATAGCACATTTATCAACACTTTAACACGTGGGTTAAAGGAATTGAAGGTTGAAACTGGAACTCCTTTGAAACGTCTAGTTCTCCCAGATTATCTGGCGATCTTTTGCTTATCACGCAGTACACGCTGGATATCACGTTGAGCATCTCGCTTGGCAGCCGAGTCACGTTTGTCATACTCTTTTTTACCTTTACCAAGACCAATCAGCAGCTTCGCATAGCCATTCCGCACATAAATCTTAAGCGGCACAATCGTAAACCCATCTCGCTTGGACAAGCCCAGCAGTTTATGAATTTGCTCCTTATGCATTAACAATTTACGTGTGCGTGTCGGATCAGTAGGATTGGCACGGTTACCTTGTTCAAAAGGGCTGATATGCATGTTGTGAATCTGAATCTCACCATTGCGGATCGTAGCAAAAGCATCTCCAATATTAGCGCGGCCATTACGCAGCGACTTGATCTCTGTACCCGTCAGCACCAAGCCAGCTTCATAAGTATCCTCGATAAAATAATCATGGGAAGCTTTCTTGTTCTGGGCGAGTACTTTCCCGTCTGCTTTTTTACCCATGAGAATCACTCCTTGAATCATATTCATAAGTTAAAGTAACCATGTCTGTCTAATCTTAAACGACACAGCCATCGAACGTCTGATCTATATTGTAACAAATGGAATCAAGTGAGCGCAAGGAACCTTCAACCAAATATACCTCACCTAATTTGTCATATAGTTGTCAGTAACATTACCCAATATCTAGCATTTGTTACAAAAAAACATTAAGCTGAGTTGATCTGGATTTTTTAGAAAATAGCGAGGTTAGCCTTTTGCTTGTGCGCCTTAATTAACAGATAGTTATCCACTAATCTCTTACATATCTATATCCATCTACCCTATTTACTTATTACCTATTGTTCTCAATTATCCGCTTCCCCCTACTTGGATATACATCTATTCGACGCCTATTCAAATAGTGCCGCTTTTACCTATACTGTGCCTATCGTATACTGTACCTATCCTCTACCTATCCACTTTGCTATCACCTACGTTTTTCTATATAAATGTATTTCGTGCAACTATTTAAGCCTTATCACCGCCAAAAAACTAATTAGTTGCACTTTCTGCAGCTAAAAAAGCGAAATCAGACCAATTAGAGGTAACTCATCAGATTTAGATGTACAAAATGCAACTAACTGCCACTTTTACTACATAACCCAAATTTAACTGCACATAATGCAATTAACCAAGCCTGTTATGAGTTAAAAAGCACCGCCCCCAGGAGGGACGGTGCTTAGTAACATTATAGAGTTACGCAACGCATAACCGTCATTTATTTCTTTTTACGCTTACGTGGTGCTCCTTCTGGAGCGCCGCCATTATTGTCACTTCGTTTAGAAGTAACTTGCTCAAACGTCTCTACGTTGCCTGGTGTCACGGACTGGCCGATGAACACGCCGCCTTTGGTTTTCTTTTTGCGGCGGCCTTTGCCTGTAGGAGCGCCGTTACGGCCTTCTCCACCGCCAAAGTTCCCCCCGCGATCCTCGCGGCTGCGGAACTTCGTGCTGCCGTCCACGCCCCGCGCTTCGCCGCCGGAGGCGTCGGACGCAGGAGCGCCGTATCCGCCTTTGCCTGATCCAAAGCCGAAGCTGATGCCGCGTCCACCACCGGCACCGCCGGTGTCTCCGCCGCGGCCTCGCCCGCCGCTGCGCTCACGCGGCGCGCCTGCGTTGCCGCCGGCTTCGCCTCCGCGCTCTGCGCCCGGCGCAGCAACTACCCGGCTCGCATCCTCGCCGGCCTCGCGCCCGCGCTTCCGCTTACCGCGTCCGCCCGCTGCGCCAACACCGGCCGCTTCGCGCGGCCCTTCACCGGCGCGCACAGCTGCGCCCGGCTTGCCCTTGCCCGCGCCTGCAGCAGCGCCGCCGGGCTTGCCTTTACCGCCGCGTCCCTTGCCCGCGGCGCCTTTGCCCCCGGCCGGCTTAATGAAGCCGCCACCCGAACGGCCGCCCTTGCCTCCGCGGCCGCCTGCAAAGCCACCGCCGCGGTGCTCACCTGGCGCGCGTGGCTTCATGTCGACCAACTCGAAATCGATCGTGTGGTCATCCATATTTACTTTGGCAACTCGGATCTTCACCTCGTCACCAATGCGGAACACACGCGATGTGCGCTCGCCAATAAGCGCCATATGACCTTCGTCGAAGTGATAATAATCGTCGCTCATTGCACTGAGACGAATAAGACCTTCGACGGTATTATCCAGCTCGATGAACATTCCGAAGCTGGTCACACTGCTGACCATAGCCTCGAATTCCTCGCCTACTTTATCCTGCATGTATTCTGCTTTCTTCAGTTGCTCCGTATCGCGTTCAGCTTCTACCGCCACACGCTCGCGTTCCGAGGACTGCTGAGCAATGTCAGGCATCCGGCTAGACAAATAATCATGCCGTTTCTGGGTCAGTGCCCCTCCATTCTCAATCACTTCACGCATTACGCGGTGAATGACCAGATCGGGGTACCGGCGAATTGGAGAAGTAAAGTGAGAATAGTATTCCGCAGCCAGTCCGAAATGGCCCGTGCTCTCCGCATCATACTTTGCCTGCTTCATGGAACGCAGCATCATCGTACTGATGACCGTCTGTTCCTTCGTGCCTTGGATTTGCTCCAACAGATCCTGCAAAGCACGTGGATGAACCGAATTGCCACGGCCCTTGACGTGATATCCGAAATTGGCCGCAAAAGCCATGAAATTCTGCAGCTTCTCTGGATCTGGATCTTCGTGAATCCGGTAAAGGAACGGAACCTTCAACCAGTGGAAATGCTCAGCAACCGTTTCATTTGCCGCCAGCATAAACTCCTCGATAATCTGCTCCGCTACAGAACGTTCGCGCTTCACGATATCTACAGCCTTGCCGTTCTCGTCGACGATGATTTTGCTCTCTTCAAAATCAAAATCAACCGCACCCCGGCGCATCCGCGCATCGCGCAGCTTCATCGCCAATTCTTTCATGAGGCGGAAATCATCAATTAGTGGACTATAACGTTCCAGCAGCTCTGGATCTTCATCTTCGAGAATTTTACGAACATTGGAGTAAGTCATTCTCTCTTTGGTGCGAATCACGCTCGTAAAGACATCGTGCTTCACAACCTTCATTTGCTCGTTAAATTCCATTTCACAGGACATTGTTAACCGGTCTACCTGTGGATTCAAGCTGCAAATCCCGTTCGATAGACGGTGCGGCAACATCGGAATAACCCGGTCTACCAAATACACACTACAACCGCGGTCATAGGCTTCTTTATCCAGCTCAGAGCCTTCACGCACATAATAACCTACGTCTGCTATATGGACGCCCAGCTTGTAATGTCCATTCTCCAAGCGCTGTACGTTTACCGCATCATCCAAATCCTTAGCATCTTCGCCATCAATCGTAACAATGTTCAGCCCTCGCAGGTCGCGTCTTCCTTGCTCCGCAATCTCCTCTTCTGTAATTGAATCAGGAGCACTATCGGCTTCATCCATCACTTCAGCTGGAAATGCTTCAGGCAATTGATGTTTGCGGATAATGGAAAGAATATCAACACCCGGATCATCCTTATGTCCGAGAATTTCAATAATTTCACCCTCTGCCGCTGCTCGGCCTTCCGGATAACTCACAATACGCACAACGACCTTTTGACCATCTACAGCACCTTTAAAGGATTGCTTCGGAATGAAAATATCACGATTAATCCGCTTATCATCAGGCAGCACAAAGCCATAGGTCTCCAGGTTTTGAAAAACACCTACCGTCTGCAACACGCCACGTTTTACAATACGTACTACTTCGCCTTCCATACGTCCGCCGGACGGACTTTTAGAGGTAATACGAATCAGAACGATATCGCCATTCATAGCTCCCTTAAGATCATTTGCATGGATATATACGTCAGGATGATCACGATCATCCGGGATTAAAAAAGCAAAACCCTTCGCATGTGCTTGTAAACGTCCACGCAGCAAATCCATCCGTTCCGGCACGCCATAACGTGCAGTACGGGTCAATACAATTCTTCCATCCTGCTCTAATTCAATCAGCAGCTCCTCGAACTTTTTAAACCCTTCACTATCCTCTAGAGCAAAATGACTCACCAGCTCTTCATAAGTCATTGGTTTATATGCAGTTTCCCGCATGAAATCGAGTAATATTTCTTGTGTTATCATGTTCGTCACCCCAGCCCTCCGCGGCTTCAAGCCGCTGGCAAATATGTATATCTTGTCCTGCCCTGCAGTAATGCCAAGTAAATTTTACCTTTACTACTTCATACCCTAGTATACACGAAATCAATCCTGCGCATCCCTGTTACTGTCATCCAAAGGTTAACACAGTACAAAATTTCCTTTAACTGCTGAAATACATCCATGCCAATTTCAGATTTACTTCCTATCGATCCAGCCTTTTTCTTTGCGAATATGAAAAGAAAAGCACCCTTAGGTGCTTTTTAACTCCTTTTAATATAACAAAAAAGCCTCCGCTCTATTCCATTTAGAACAGAGCGAGGGCTTACGGTAGATCTTTTAGTCGATTAGAATAGCAGCTAGAATCGCCATGATGAAGAAACCAGCAGCAAGTCCAACAGTTACACGTTGTAGTACAAGCTCCATACCACGAGCTTTTGTTTTACCAAAGAGATGCTCAGCACCGCCAGAGATGGCACCGGAAAGACCCGCGCTTTTCCCCTTTTGCAGAAGAACGACCGCAATAAGACCGACGGAAAAAATCAGGAGCACAACTTTCAAAAAGATATCCATTCACTTCCACCTCCTACGCCTAAGCATCACTATCTATGGTAATTTAGGTTATCACGATACATAAACAGTATTCTTATTTTATCATAGCGCTGTCGGTAATACAACAGCTTAGACTGTTAAGTCGTAGCTTTTCTTGCAAGATAAGGATAAACCTATTAAAGTCTATCTTCTTCAAATCATAAAAAAGACCCGCCATAACGGCGGGTCTTCGAAGTCTGCTATAAAAGCAGATTATCTTTTAAGGTTGTAGAAGGATTTCAGGCCGTTGTATTGAGCCAATTCACCCAACTCATCTTCGATGCGAAGCAATTGGTTGTATTTAGCAACACGGTCTGTACGGGAAGGAGCACCTGTTTTGATTTGACCAGCATTAGTCGCAACAGCGATGTCAGCGATTGTGCTATCTTCGGATTCACCGGAACGGTGGGAGATAACTGCTGTGTAACCAGCACGTTTAGCCATTTCGATAGCATCAAAAGTTTCAGTCAATGTACCAATTTGGTTAACCTTAACCAAGATGGAGTTACCGATACCTTTTTCGATACCTGTTGCAAGACGCTCAGTGTTAGTAACGAACAAGTCGTCACCAACCAATTGGACTTTATCGCCCAATTTTTCAGTAAGCAATTTCCAGCCATCCCAGTCGTCTTCGGACATACCGTCTTCGATTGTGATGATAGGATATTTTTCAACCCATGAAGCAAGAAGGTCAACATACTCAGCGGAAGTGTAAGATTTACCTTCGCCAGCAAGGGTGTATTTACCGTCTTTGTAGAACTCAGTGGAAGCAACGTCCATACCCAAGAATACGTCAACACCTGGTTTGTAACCAGCTTTTTCAATAGCTTCGATGATTGTAGTGATTGCTTCTTCATTCGAACCAAGGTTCGGTGCGAAACCACCTTCGTCACCTACAGCTGTGTTCAAGCCTTTGGATTGAAGTACGGATTTCAAGTTGTGGAAGATTTCAGCACCTGTGCGAAGAGCTTCTTTGAAGCTTGGAGCTCCTACAGGAAGAACCATGAACTCTTGAACGTCGATGTTGTTGTCCGCATGCTCACCACCATTGATGATGTTCATCATTGGTACTGGAAGAGTTTTAGCGTTGAATCCGCCCAGGTATACGTACAAAGGAATATCCAAAGCTGCTGCAGCTGCACGAGCTACTGCCATGGATACAGCTAGGATTGCGTTAGCGCCCAATTTGCCTTTGTTAGGAGTTCCGTCCAAAGTAATCATCAATTTGTCGATGCCCACTTGGTCAAGAGCGTCCATACCGATAACTTCTGGAGCGATGATTTCATTTACGTTCTCAACAGCTTTCAGAACGCCTTTACCCATGTAACGGGATTTGTCGCCATCACGAAGTTCTACAGCTTCGTGAGCACCAGTGGAAGCGCCGGAAGGAACGATAGCGCGGCCTTTAGCACCGGATTCCAGATAAACGTCAACCTCTACAGTAGGGTTACCACGGGAGTCAAGGACTTCGCGAGCATATACATCAGAAATAATAGTCATGTAAGTTAATCTCCTTTTAACATTGTTTTGGTCTTACTTGTATAGCTTAAAATCAAAGGCGTTATACCTTACCTTACTTACGGCTAGCAATCATGGATTGTCCGGTCATTTCCGCAGGTTGCGGAAGTCCCATCAAATCTAGGATTGTTGGTGCTACGTCTGCAAGAATACCGGATTCACGTAATACAACATTCTCAGTAGTCACGATGAACGGAACAGGATTGGTTGTATGAGCAGTGAACGGGCGACCGTTCTCGTCAAATACCATATCTGCATTACCATGGTCAGCGATAATAATGGCAACGCCACCTTTGGCAACAACCGCATCCACTACTTTACCTACACACTCATCCGTCACTTCTACAGCCTTGATTGTTGGTTCCAGCATGCCGGAGTGTCCAACCATATCAGGATTGGCAAAGTTAAGAATGATAGCATCCTGTCTTTCCGCTTCGATTTCCGCTACGCAGGCTGCAGCCACTTCGTATGCGCTCATCTCAGGTTGAAGATCATAGGTCGCCACTTTAGGAGAGTTGATTAAGATCCGAGTTTCACCAGGAAGCTCCTCGTCACGTCCACCGCTGAAGAAGAAGGTTACATGCGGATATTTCTCAGTTTCCGCGATGCGCAGTTGCTTCTTGTTTTGTTGAACAAGCACTTCACCCAATGTGTTATCCAGGTTCTTCGGTGAATAGGCTACATAACCTTGTACCGTTTCGCTGAAAGTAGTTAGGCATACGAAGTGCAGGTTTTGCGGGAACAAAGGACCACGATCGAAACCGCGGAAATCTTGATTCGTGAACACTTGTGACAATTGAATAGCACGGTCAGGACGGAAGTTGAGGAATACGACGGAATCGCCGCTCTCTACTGCCGTTACAGGTTTGCCTTCACTGTTTACAATTACACTAGGTTCAACGAATTCATCAAATACCGAGTTTTCATAAGATGAAGTGATGGCTTGCACAGCATCCGTGTATTTAGGGCCTTCACCATAAACCATAGCACGGTAGGCTTTCTCTACACGTTCCCAACGTTTATCACGATCCATTGCGTAATAACGTCCGGACACCGTTGCAATTGTACCCACGCCAACCTCTTCGATTTTAGCTACTAGATCTTGGACAAACTTCTTCCCACTATCAGGAGCTACGTCACGACCGTCCATAAAAGCATGGATATACACTTCATGCATATCTTCTTTTTTAGCAAGGTCAAGCATAGCAAACAAGTGGTTAATATGGCTATGTACCCCTCCGTCGGATACAAGCGCGTAAAGGTGAAGCTTTTTGCCACTGTTCTTAGCATTTCTAACTGCGCTAACCAGGGTTTCGTTATCGAAGAACTCACCTTCGCGAATCGATTTATCGATACGAGTCAAATCCTGATAAACGATCCGGCCTGCACCAATATTCAAATGCCCTACTTCGGAGTTGCCCATTTGCCCTTCCGGAAGGCCTACAGCTTCACCGCAAGCAGTGAGTGTAGTGTTAGGATATTGTTTCAGGTAACGGTCATAGTTAGGTTTGTTGGCTTGAGCAACGGCATTACCTTCTGTCGTTCCACGCAAACCAAAACCATCCATGATAATCAAAGCTACGGGTTTTGGAGCTGACATCTTACTTCGCCCCCTCAACCAATTGAACGAAGGAATCCGGTTGTAAGCTGGCACCGCCAACAAGCGCACCATCGATGTCGCTTTGGCCCATGTACTCAGTTACATTCTCAGGCTTCACGCTGCCGCCGTATTGAATACGAACAGCTTCAGCTGTTGCTGCATCATACAGATCTTTTACAAGACTGCGGATGTAAGCAATAACTTCGTTAGCATCTTGGGAAGTGGAAGATTTACCTGTGCCAATAGCCCAGATAGGTTCGTATGCAATAACAACTTTTGCTGCTTGCTCGGCACTAAGACCTTGGAATGCAGCTTCAGTTTGTACTTTACATACTGCTTTAGTTTGATCAGCTTCACGCTCTTCGAGCTTTTCGCCAACACATACGATAGGAGTAATTCCGTGACGGAATGCAGCATGCATTTTCTTATTCACGATTTCATCCGTTTCGCCAAAATAAGCACGACGCTCAGAGTGGCCAATGATAACATAGTCCACACCAAGATCACTTAGCATTACACCACTGATCTCGCCTGTGTAAGCACCGTTATCTTCAAAGTGTAGGTTTTGTGCACCAATCTTGATGTCAGTACCTTTTGCAGCTGCTACAAGTGCAGGCAGGTTAGTAAATGGAGCGCAGATTACAGTCTCAACGCCTTCTACTTCTGCTTTGCCTTTAATTTCAGCAATAAAGCTTTCTGCTTCAGGAACTGTTTTGAACATTTTCCAGTTACCTGCAATAATAGGTGTTCTCATGACTTATGTTGCCTCCTTCTTAGGTCTTACTTATCGTTCAGTGCTTCTACGCCAGGAAGCGCCTTGCCTTCCATGAACTCAAGGGATGCACCGCCACCAGTGGAGATATGATCCATTTGATCAGCCAGGTGGAATTTCTCTGCTGCTGCTGCGGAATCTCCGCCACCAATAACAGTGTAACCTTCAGTAGTTGCACAAGCTTTTGCTACTGCAAGTGTACCTTCAGCGAATTTATCGATTTCGAATACGCCCATAGGTCCATTCCAGACAACCAGCTTGGAGTTCTTGATAATATCGGCATAAAGTTCACGAGTCTTAGGTCCGATATCAAGTCCTTCCCAACCTTCTGGGATTTCATTGTAATCAACGATCTTAGTGTTAGCGTCAGCACCAAATTTATCAGCAACAACAACATCAACAGGAAGCATGAAGTTTTTACCAAGTGCTTTTGCTTTTTCGATGAATCCAAGAGCAACGTCAAGTTTGTCGTTGTCTACTAGTGATTTACCGATTTCAAAGCCTTGTGCTTTAGTGAATGTATAAGACAATCCACCGCCGATCAGGACGTTATCAGCCAAAGACAACAAGTTATCAATAACATCAATCTTGTCTTTAACTTTCGAACCACCGATGATCGCAGTGAAAGGACGTTCTGGGTTAGAAAGAGCTTTACCAAGAACGGACAATTCTTTCTCCATCAAAAGACCGGATACAGCTGGTAAGAAATGAGCGATACCTTCTGTCGATGCATGTGCACGGTGAGCCGCACCAAACGCATCATTAACAAACAAATCAGCCAATTCAGCGAATTGTTTAGCCAGTTCAGGATCGTTTTTCTCTTCACCTGGGTAGAAGCGAACATTCTCAAGTACAAGTACGTCGCCTTCGCCTAGCTCAGCGATTTTTGCTTTTACAGCTTCGCCAATTGCTTCGTCAGCTTTAGCTACTGGTTTGCCAAGGAGCTCGGACAGACGTTCAGCAGCAGTAGTCAAACGCATGGAATCTACGAATTCGCCTTTAGGACGACCCATATGACTCGCAAGAATGATCTTTGCACCGTTCCCGATCAAATATTTAATGGTTGGAAGTGTTTCGCGAATACGAGTATCATCAGTAATTTTACCGTCTTCTACAGGTACGTTGAAATCCACGCGTACAAATACGCGCTTACCCTTTACTTCTACATCACGGACGCTTTTTTTGTTCATGATTAATTCCTCCACACCCAAAATTGTTTCTAGCAGGAAACAAGAAATACATTTAGAAAGAGCGGAAACAAGGAATTTCTGTTTCCGCTCTATAGATGTTGCTTATATCAAGTCAATTACTTAGCGATTTTAGCGAATTTCTCCAAAGTACGAACCAATTGTGCAGTGTAGGACATTTCATTGTCATACCAAGCAACAGTTTTAACCAGTTGTTTGTCGCCAACAGTCAATACTTTAGTTTGTGTAGCATCGAACAGGGATCCGAAAGTCATACCTTTGATGTCGGAAGATACGATTTCATCTTCAGTGTAACCATAAGTGTCTGGATCGGAAGCTGCTTTCATTGCTGCGTTGATTTCTTCAACAGTAACGCTCTTATCAAGAACAGTTACAAGTTCAGTCAGGGAACCAGTTGCAACTGGAACACGTTGAGCTGCACCATCCAATTTACCTTTAAGTTCTGGAATAACCAGACCGATTGCTTTAGCAGCACCAGTAGTGTTAGGAATGATGTTCTCAGCTGCTGCACGAGCGCGTCTGAAGTCACCTTTAGCATGTGGAGCATCCAAAGTGTTTTGGTCGCCAGTGTAAGCATGAATTGTAGTCATCAAGCCTTCAACGATACCGAACTTGTCGTTCAGTACTTTTGCCATTGGAGCTAGGCAGTTAGTTGTGCAAGATGCGCCGGAAATAACAGTCTCAGTACCATCAAGAATGTCATCGTTAACGTTGTAAACGACAGTTTTCATGTCGCCAGTAGCTGGAGCGGAGATAACTACTTTCTTAGCTCCACCTTTCAAGTGTTTTTCAGCTGCTTCTTTAGTTGTGAAGAAACCTGTGCACTCAAGTACGATATCAACGCCTAGGTCGCCCCATGGCAATTCTTCAGGGTTGCGGTTAGCAAGAACCTTAACTTCTTTACCATTGACTTTGAAGAAGCCATCATGCACTTCAACATCACCTTGGAATTTACCTTGAGTTGTATCATATTTAAGCAAATGAGCAAGCATCTTAGCGTCAGTCAAGTCGTTGATTGCTACCACTTCGATACCTTCTACATTTTGAATACGGCGGAAAGCAAGGCGTCCAATACGTCCAAAACCGTTAATTCCAACTTTTACACTCATTGAATAGTTCCTCCTAGAATTCGTTTTATTTATTCAAAACAGACGGTGAGGTCTGTCATGACAACAATGTTAAGTATGATGCAAGAAGTATGTTATTGCCTGCAATCTAAAAACTACGAAGATAGCTGTAGTTGATTGTCAATTTCCTTGCCTATTTCTACTGCAGCAGCCTCGTCCGTGACGAGAATATTCTCCTGCCCGAAACGCAGCATGGCATGAATGGCTTTGGCCTTGGGTTTGCCTCCTGCAATACCGATGACTTTCTCTGTCCGAATAATATCTTCTAGACGTAGACCCATCGTAAGCATGGTATGGACAACCTGACCCTCTTCATTGAAATAATAGCCAAAAGATTCGGCCACTGCCCCTTCACCCTGGATTTCCGAGACTGTAGCCTCGTCCAGTTTGCGGCGGCGGGTCATTTCAATGGCATCCCCAATCCCATGTACAATAATACGCGAACTACGGATGGTTTGTACAATCTCTCCAATATTAGAGTCAAGTGCCAGCGATTGGTATGCATCCCCGCTAAGCAAATCAGGGACATGCAACAACCGGTAGTTGGCTCCAACCCGCTTTGCCATGGTTGAGGCAATCGTGTTGGCTTGAATCTCCATACTCTCTCCTAATCCTCCACGCGCCGGAACAAACCAAGCGTTCTTATAGGAAAGGGACAACGGCGGTGCCAGTTGATCAGCCATATCGGCAAGCGTCGATCCACCTGTGACGGCAACTGTATCATCTGCGCGAAGTATACTCAGCAGCGCTTTCGCACCCGCTCGGCCAAGCTCTCGTTTGGTGAACGGCGATGACTCACAATCACCCGGTACTACAATAACTTTATCCAGACCATACGTTGCTCGAATTTTCTCTTCCAGCTCATCCAGACCAAATAGGCTCTTAACAACCGGCTCTAGCAAATCAAGCAGTCTACGTCCAGCAGCGCTAATGCGCATGCCAACACTCTCGATCTCAATAAGCCCTTGCGATTTCAGAAGATCCGTCTCGGCACGCAGTACCCGCTCAGTCATATCTAGCGAAGCGGCTAGCGTTCTGCGCCCAATAATATCGGACAGCATGATCTGATGAAGAATCGTGTACCGTCTCTTAAGGGTTTCCATGAGATCAGGCAGAAGCTGCTTTTGGATATCTAATAAATTACGCATACTTTCACTCCTGCAACTTCGTCTTCCTCTATTCCCTTGTTCATGGTCTCAAAACGTCCCGGGTAAACTTTTTAAGTCCCACCCATATTCTAACCAAATATTGCTCGAAGCGCAAGTCTTCCGAGAGTAGAATTCTCAAGCGCTTGTCTTCTTATACATTAATAAGGTCAGAAAAAGATATAGCGCCAGATGCCTGTCCCTAGAGCGCTTGTCCAGTATTAATATTACATTGCAATTGTGTAAAAATTGTATTATAATCATTTTTGTTGCGCCCGTGGTCCAATGGATATGACGTAGGCCTCCGAAGCCTGAGATCCAAGTTCGATTCTTGGCGGGCGCGCCATTAATTTCATTTTTGCACATAATTTAGTAGTGCCTATACTACTACTTAACCAAAGAGCCGCTTGTCGGCTCTTTTTTTTGAATATAAGTTTGACTTTCTTTGACTTTTTGTTTGAATTTGTTTATCATGTGGGTAATACGGCAAGAGTAAAAATGAATACATTTAAAGAACCAATATCAAGGAGGTTTTCCACGTGAGTTATATTCCTATGGTAGTAGAACAGAGCAACCGCGGCGAGCGCGCTTATGACATCTATTCCCGCCTGCTGAAGGACCGCATCATTTTCCTTGGAACGGAGGTTAATGACGTGGTAGCCAATTCTATCATCGCACAAATGCTGTTCTTAGCTGCCGAAGATCCTGACAAGGACATTCACCTCTACGTGAATAGTCCAGGCGGTTCCATTACTGCAGGTATGGCTATTTTTGATACAATGCAGTACATTAAACCAGACGTTTCCACCATTTGTGTGGGTATGGCAGCTTCCATGGGAGCTTTCCTGCTAAACGCTGGCGCCAAAGGCAAACGCTTCGCACTGCCTAACAGCGAGATTATGATCCACCAGCCTCTGGGTGGTGCTCAAGGTCAAGCAACGGACATTGAAATCCGTGCCCGCCGCATCCTCAAATTGCGCGATAAGCTGAACCGTATTCTAGCAGAACGTACGGGTCAACCTCTAGAACGTATTGAGAAGGATACAGATCGCGACTACTTCATGACTGCTGCAGACGCGGCTGAATACGGTATCGTAGATAAAGTAATCGAGAAGACATTGCCTAGCGGTGTGTAAGCTATAAAGTAAAAATATAAAGAGGCTGTGCTCTATCCGTTATGGTTAGAGCACAGCCTCTTTATATTTTATAGAAGACCTAAATCCAATTAAGCCAGCCCGCCATAACCTAGCGCATCCAGCTTCTCGGCAATTACGCGATAACCCCGGCCATTCGGATGCAAATGATCAATGGATAACAGCCCTCTCTCATTTCCTGCGAACTCACTGTAAATCGAAGCAAATCCACATACTCGGCTGCTGTACTGTGCTGCGTATTGATTAAACTGCCTGACCCACTCTGTCGCACCAACCACCTGAGGATAGGGGTTATATAATCCCACAATTCTAATGATAAAAGGTCTACGCGTCCTCGCCTTCAATTGTATAAGGATATTCATAATTGCAGAGAAATTTTGTTTGCATTCCTGAAGCGATCTGCGCAGTTCTGCGGATAAGTTGCCTTGCTGTCTTGCTGCTGATTTGGCCGCGTGAATCAAATCATTACCACCGATAGACACAGTGATGATATCGGCTACTCGAACGGCCTCACGCATCATGGAATTTCCGCGCAGCCGCTGCTCCAGCTCTGAAGTAGTCATTCCGTTCACGCCTAAATTCGTAGAGGCTACAGTAGTCCGCAGTCTCCCTTCTGCCATTCTACGGTACACCGGTACAAAACCGTTACCTGGCAGAGCACCAAATCCAGTCGTCAAGGAATCGCCAATTGCAGTATATTGGTAGCCCATAGCTCTCCCCCGTTCATAAACTAGTTACTCCCTTTAGCATATGAACAAGAGACAACTCTGGTAAGGGGGAGATGTCTTGTGCCGACATTAGCGGAGACGACGCATTTCCATTTATTTCATGCCAGCAAACGGGCTACTGCCATCCGGCAAAAGCTCTTTGAAACTAAAAGTATACTCAGGGAAGCCTGCAGCATACGCTGTGTACTCATATAATTGGAAGAACAGAACAACCTTGTCGTCCTTCAGATAGAAATATTTCTCCGTATTCAATCCGTTGAATCCTCCCAAATAACTATCCTCTGCCTTCAGCAGCTTGCTCAGCTTTGCATTCAGCTGTTTTTTGTAGTTTGGATTAGCTCCAAACAGGTCGCCCAACAGTAGACGTTTACCATCCTTAAGCGAGAAGGTGAAGGCTTCACGGTTAGTCATTCCATGGGCGCCGCCCGTATCACTATACTGATGCATCACTATGCTGATCACACCATTCTGATTGTAGGTCACTACATAACCTGAATCATAGGTGTATTTGGGCTCTGCTCCATCTCGATCGGAGATATCCTGTTCTGCACCCGCCGCGAATTTCATAACACTTTCCTTCAAAGTATTATTAATAGCTTGTTGCGCACTGGAGTTGCCCAATCCACTGATCTTCGGATAATCAAGCTGAATAAAAGCTTCTGCCCGATCTTTAGCATAAGTTTCCGTGGTTACCGTCAGCGCGTTCTGCGGTCTGTTCACCACATTCAGCCTACTGGCGGCCCGACTCCAATCTACCTTATAACCCATATAATCATTTAACAATCCTGATGGAACATAGAGGCGATTATTAATTAACTTCCCTTCATACTCTCGAATGAAATAGTTGTTCACCCACACAGAAGTACCGTAGCTGGATAACATCAACTTGGCCTTGGCCGATCCTTTTCCAATCATGTACGCATTTTCCTTCTTATCATACACAAGCGGTAATCCCAACACACCTCGCATAAAAGTTAGGGGAATCCAGGCCTGTCCTTCCTTCAAAATACCTTCCTGCAACGAATTTATCCCGTTTGCCTTTAAAACGATACGCGATTCAATAGTTTTATTCTCCGTTTTACTAGCTGCTGCATAACCCGTTTCGCTGGGCAGCAGACCTCCACCAAACAATAAACCTGCTGACATCAGACCTATGCCCCATTTGCGTGCTGATTCTTTTGAAATAATATTCATCATCTTATTTTTCCTCTCCTTTCCAATTTATTAAACAGAATCGTAGAGAACTTACACAAAAAAAGAGGCCCCCCCACTATTACTAGTGGAAGATCACCTCTCCTCTCTGCATTCACCTTGTTCTGATACTATTTCAATTCATACATTACGCTCAGCTGAGTTGTAACTTTAACTACTCCGGGTTGCACGGATGTACTTGCACCAGCATCTGCTGCAGCCATATTCATTTTTAGATTCTGTTCAAAATAAACCGGAGTGATATCGCCATCATTTTGGCTGACCGTGATCACTTGACCCAAGCTGCGTTTAGCTGCCTTAGCAATAGCCCCTGCTTTAACATCTGCATTCGCCATCGCTTTTTCAATCACCTGAGCTTCAAATGCAGAAGTATCTTCCACAGAAAAACGTGCATTTCCGATATTATTCGCCCCTGCCGCAGATGCAGCGTCCAGCAATTCACCAACCTTGGTCAGATCTCTATAAGACACTAACAGCGTATGATTGGCGTTGTACCCCTTCACTTGCTGTCCTTCTTTTTCGCTGTAACTATAATTGGGTTGCACATAAAACTGCGTGCTTTGAATATCTTTATCTGCAATTTTCCAAGTATTCTTCAGTAAAGTCATAATCTTCTGAATTTTAGCGGCATTGGTCTTCTGCGCTTCTTGCGCAGTTGTGGCCGTAGTATCCACACCGATGGACAAGTATACGATATCCGGCTTGAGGGACAATTCGCCTTTACCTACTACACTAACGACATTTTTCTGCACTTCATCTGCGTAAGCCTTTGCAGGACCTTGGAAAACACCACTCATGCTGATCCCTCCAATTAACAAACTCCCTACAATCATCACTGAACCAATTTTCTTCAATAAACCTTTCATATTTGCCAGCCCCTTTCATTTCTTGTGATTTGTTATTATCCTCTAGACGAGTCATTTTGGTAAATGTTGCACGTTCTCCATCTATTTTTTGGTATTAAAAAAAGCCCCGAAGGGCTTTTGGTCATGCGATAAATAAAGTCTTCCTAGCAGAAACGATGTTGTCTTCCTATTATTGGTTCTCAAGCTCTTCTTTGCTGACCAGACTTGTCAAAGCGTTTACAGCTTGATCGGCATCCGCACCGTCCGCGCTAATGTAAATCTCCGTGCCGGAACTGATAGCGAGGCTCATAATCCCCATAATACTTTTAGCATTTACTTTTTTATCATCTTTTTCCACGAAAATCTCCGACGAAAACTTGTTAGCTTCTTGCACAAACAATGCTGCCGGTCGGGCATGAAGCCCTGTCTTCAACCGAACAACTACCGGGTGCTTTGTCATGAAACGCTTACCCCCTAATTGAGTTCTCCCCAAAAGTTTCACATTAATTTTATATTATTATATCATTATAACGTAAACCACACTAGAAAAAAAGTAATTAGCCGCCTCGAACCTTGTCCGCCAGCTCATCAATCTTACGAAGCCGATGATTTACTCCCGACTTACTGACTGTACCTTTGAGCATTTCACCAACCTCCTTGAGGTTGATATCTGGATGCGCCATTCGAATTTCTGCTACTTCACGCAGTTTATCCGGCAAATTCTCCAGTCCCATTTCTCGCTGCAACAGCTTGATATTTTCAATCTGCCGCACCGCAGCACTTATAGTTTTGTTGAGATTTGCGGTCTCGCAGTTCACGATCCGATTCACGGAATTACGCATATCGCGCATAATTCTTACATCCTCAAATTTGAACAGCGCCTGATGCGCTCCAATCAAACTTAAGAATTCAATAATCTTCTCGCCTTCTTTAATGTAAAGAATGAACCCTTTTTTACGTTCAATACAGCGTGCGTTTAGGTGGAATTCCCCAGCCAGATCCACTAATGCTTTACAATGTTCCTCATACATCGAGGAAATCTCCAAATGGTAGGAGGAGCCTTCCGGATTATTAACCGATCCGCCAGCCAGAAAGGCACCGCGCAAATAAGCACGCTTGCAGCAGTTATTCCCAACAATCTCATCATCAATACCATCGGTAAAAATAAATCCTTCCGACACAATTCTAAGATCCTTTAGGATCTCTTGTACACGGTTTGGGATTCTGACGATATAGACGTTATTTTTCTTCAAACGCATTTTTTTACGCACGAGTAGCTCAATATGGACCTGGTAATATTTCTTAAGTAAAGAATATACCCGCCTTGCAATCGCGGCGTTCTCCGTCGAAATGTCGAGAATAACCTTTTTGCTTGAAAGCTGCACAGATCCATTCATACGGATAAGCGCTGACATTTCCGCCTTCTCGCAGCAGGGTTCACTCTCCACCATCGTCAGCTCTTTTTTGGTAAGGGCCGCAAAAGACAAGGGTCTCACCTCTTTCTTGATAAGTACTTCGTTCTCATCTATAAGTTATACCCTAGGGTTTCTGTTTATCCAATCCTGCACAAGCTGATAAATGTGATGGCTAAGCTTATCGGTATCATGTCTCAAATAAGTTCGGAATAAAACCAGTTTATCGGCTATAACCTTGTATCCATTGCCATCCAGCGCTTCTTTATCAAGCTGCACCGGGCGCGCGCCCTTCTCGGCGTACTTCGTCTGGACCTGTTCCGGAATCTCACCGTCATTAACAATAACATAATCGAATAAATCGATCCCGATATGATCATATACAGCTTGAAGATGATCGCTGACGGTATAGTTATCCGTTTCACCCGGCTGAGTCATTACGTTGCAGACGAAAATTTTGATAGCATTCGAAGATACAACCGCTTCTGCCAGTTTCGGAACAAGCAGGTTGGGAAGAATGCTCGTATACAGACTGCCAGGACCCAGCAGGATCGCATCTGCATTCCGAATCGCCTCAAGCGCTTCGGGCAACGGTTCTACATCTGGCGGCTCCAAGGACACTCGTCTGATGATCCCGCCAGCTTCAGGGATTTTGGACTCCCCCGTGATAATCGTGCCGTCCGACATTTCTGCATGCAGGATTACAGCCTCACCGGCCGCAGGCAATACCCGGCCGCGAACAGCGAATAATCGACTGAGCTCCCGTACAGCTGTAACGAAATCGCCGGATATATCCGTGAGCGCAGCAAGAATCAAGTTGCCGAGACTATGACCAGCTAGTCCCTCACCCGTGTTGAAACGGTATCTCATAATCTCTGCCATGAGCGGCTCAACATCAGCCATAGCTGTCAATACGTTGCGGATGTCCCCAGGAGGAGGCATTTGCAGTTCACTGCGCAAAATACCTGAGCTTCCCCCATCATCGGCAACGGTAACAATAGCAGTAATATCTAATGGCTTCTCTTTTAAACCACGAAGCATAACAGATAACCCCGTGCCACCGCCCATAACGACGATACGTGGACGCTGTCTTTGTTCTTCAGCCACTATGACCCCTTCTCTCTAGTGCCGATCACGCTCGGAATCCCGATGACTAACGGTTACGGATTCCGTCTCGCTAACGCCCAGCATTTTACCCAAATACTCAGATATGGCTACGGAACGGTGTTTACCTCCCGTACAGCCAATGCCAATGATAATCTGGGACTTACCTTCCTTGCGATATTGCGGAATTAGAAAATGAAGCATATCGAGCAGTTTGGTCAGGAACACCTGTGTTTCAGGCCACTTCATTACATAATCGTAGACTTCACTGTCCTGGCCGGTTTTAGGCCGCAGATGGTCCACATAATGTGGGTTAGGCAAGAAGCGGACATCAAAGACAAGATCTGCATCAATAGGGATACCGTACTTAAATCCGAAGGATGTAATATTGACGGAAAGCGTACTTTTTCCTAGATGCGAAAACCGTGAAACGATCTTCTCCTTAAGCTGCACGGGCTTCATACTGCTGGTATCTAAACATAACGTAGCTGAATTTTTCAATTCTTCAAGCATTTTACGTTCTAGCTTGATACCATCAAGCGGCAGCCCCTTAGGTGCTAATGGATGATGACGTCGACTTTCCTTGTAACGCTGAACAAGTACTGAATCTGTAGCATCCAAAAACAAGATCTCACAGCCAATGGTTGACTCATCCTTGATATAGGCAAGAGACTCAGACAAAGCAGTGAAGAATTCTCGACCACGCAGGTCAATTACAAGGGCTACCTTGGCAATCTTACCCTTCGACTGTTCAATTAGCTCTGCGAACTTGGGAATCAGCACCGGTGGTAAATTATCGACACAGAAGAACCCTAGGTCTTCCAGACTCTGTACAGCAATTGTCTTCCCCGCACCTGACATTCCCGTAATAATAATCAGGGTGGCTCCAGCCGTTGGGGTATTGTCCAATTCGGTCATAAAAGCGTCCCCTCCCTAGATTTAGTATATGAATACTTCCCGTCTTTTAAGAACGCAGCAAAAGGCCGGCAGCCCCAACAATACCTGCGTCATTACCAAGCTCAGCTGGAATAATCGAAACACCAGTTTGAAGCGGAGCCGGTGTCAATTTCGCAAACACACGACGAACCTCATCAAATAGAATATCTCCAGCCTTAGACACACCGCCGCCAACGATAAATACTTCAGGGTTAAGCACAGCCGCAACAGAAGCCATGGATTTACCCAGATAGTACGCTGCACGATTCACTATACGGATAGCTACTTCATCGCCAGCCTTAGCCGCATCAAAGACTTCTTTCGCAGCAATCTTCTCTACCATAGAGAGGGAAGTACGATCGCCACGAGCTACTGCATCATTAGCCATGCGGATAATACCTGTGGCGGAGGAAACGGTTTCCAGACAGCCCATGTTGCCACAGCCGCATTGAATAGCTTCCAGATCCGGCACTACTGTGATATGACCAAGCTCACCAGCTAATCCCGCAAAGCCTTGATAAATCTTTCCATTAATAATAATTCCGCCACCGACACCTGTTCCAAGCGTATAGCAGACACAGTTATCAACGCCACGTCCCGCACCACTCCAAGCTTCGCCCAGTGCAGCCACATTCGCATCATTGTCTATTTTGACAGGCTTGTTCCAACGATCTTCCAAAATGGAACGGATCGGCACATCTCTAAATCCTATGTTAGGCGCAAGGATGATGATTCCTTCACGAATATTTGTGAACCCGGCTACACCCGCTCCTACACCTGCAAGCTGATCCCAAGAGTACGGGGAATCCTCCACAATTTGGCGTACATACTTCTCGATATTATCGATAACAGTATCGACACCCTCTGCAGTTCCTGTAGGTCCCTCATAAGTATGTAGCAGGGTACCTTCAGCATTACAGATTCCAACCTTAATTGCAGTTCCACCCAAATCCACGCCAACGTAGATATTCTCAGACATGTAACAAGCCACCTTTTTTTATACTAAAATAGTTAATCCTAAGTACCAACTATAATAGAAGCCCTCTCTGTGGTCAAGGAAAGACAACACACCCGGGAATTCCTTATTTTAAGAGTATACTCTATTATATTCTAAAAAGACCCCCTTACGCCTAAGTAAGAGAGTCTTGTACCTATATTATTATCTGGAAAATAACCCAACGCACCGATTTATTCTGATAAAATGCGCTTTTGGCCCTCTAATGCTCGGATTGGAGCGATATTCTGTGTGAACTCTAGCGTGCCCATATATTGGCCTGACTCGTCTCGTACAGCGAAGTAACGGATGTAGATAAACTTATCCTTGATATTGATCCAGAAGTCCTCAGCATCCTTACGGCCTGCCTTAAAGTCTTCCAAAAGCTTCTCTACCACATGAACACTTTGCGGGGGATGACAGTTCTGTACTGTACGGCCGATAACCGCTTTAGTTCGGGCAAAGATACGTTCCTTCCCGTGTGAAAAATATCGGACAACATCATTCTCATCAATGAAGGTTAGATCTACAGGAAGATGGTTGAGTACGGTCTCCAGCTGATGCAGTGACAACAACCCTGTCTCAAAACGGATAAACCCGCCTTGCGGCGTAGCTCCTTCTGTTTCTTCCAGCACTGCGCCGTCCGGCTCAGCGGCCCGCTCAGGGATCCACTCCTGCTCCGGTGCGGTTAGGCAGAACCCGATCTCATCACTCTCCCGGGCGATTTTGACCCATTCATCTTCCGTCAGTTTGTCCAGGGCCATGGGCAATAGAATATTTTCTTCCTTAAAGATCATTTCATTAACTTCCTTGATGATCTCCTCAAGCTGAATGCCTATTTCTGTTGCGTTTCCGCTATAAGTGCTGAGCGCAGCTTTTGCCTCTTTAATCATACGGCGGATATTATCATCCACTCCCCACATTACCTTGGTTGGGCCATAAATGCCGTATTTTTCGAGGTATGGGAACAGCAGATTTTCTTTTCGGCTATAGTGTTTATCAAGATCCAGCAGCAAGCTAAGATCCTCCAACAATTTGAAGATCAGTTCCTCACTATCATTCTTTTGAAACTTTGTTGCGTGCAGATCCATGCGGAAGTTAACAAGTTTTTCGATCTCACGGTTCTCCAATTTGAAGGTGTGTACTGGATGGCCTGGCTGCTCCTCGGGCTGGGACGAGCGGTGAATTTGCTCAATAGAGCCTTTAAAAATGGCTGTATGCACCGAACAAAGACGTTGGACCTCGGATACCGGAATTCCTTCTTCGGTCATTAATGAATGCTCCATCGCGGAAATCTCCGCTACGGTAACATCACCCACAGCTTCGGCGAACCGCGCCTTAACCTCTTCTACACTTTTCCCTGCATGCAGCTCTTTAATAATCTCCTTAAGCATAGCCTGGCGACGAGTCTGTTCAGGCACATCAACTTCACGGTTGTTAATCAGTTCGCTCATATTAACACTCCTTTATTAAATAATCCCGAAACCATGACGTTCAAAAGTTAGCTTCACGTGCTCGAGTTCCATTTTCTTCAGCTTAATTCCTTTGGATAAGGTCATGAAACGGCCAGCGGTCTGCAGCATGCCAGGCTTGGCAATATCCTTAAAGCCCAGCTCTACCATAATCTCGATGACCTCCGGATGCCGTGATACCATCTCGAATATAGATTCATCCAAACTCAGCACTTTTTCCATCTGACTCTTCTCCTTCATGTGAGAACTATTCTCAATAAAAGATTAGCACAGGCCGTACAGGACCATTGTGATTGCAATCACTAATTCAAAAGAATGCAATTATCGTTCTTTTTAAGACGGATTATGTCTCCTGTGAACCTAAAAAAACTGCCCCCTACGCTTAAAAAGCATAAGAGACAGCCTGATTTGTCATTAATTAATGATTTATTATAGCGTTACTCCTGTTTTGAATATGGAGATCTCACGGAAATTATTCTTTTCATTATTAACCCATTCACCGCTGGCCACCGCAATAATATAGTTTATGAAGCTGCGCAGGACCTCATCTGGAGAACCATCTTCCACCAACACACCTGCATTAAAATCGATCCAATGACGTTTGCCTTCATACAATGGGGTATTGGTAGATACCTTCATCGTTGGCACGAATGTACCAAATGGTGTTCCCCGCCCGGTCGTAAAGATCACCAATTGGCAGCCAGCAGCAGCCAGTGCAGAGGAAGCCACAAGATCATTGCCAGGTGCGTTAAGGAGATTTAAGCCTTTATTAGTGATAAGCTCCCCGTACTTGAGGACATCCATAACTGTAGCGTTCCCCGATTTTTGAGTACAACCCAATGATTTATCCTCAAGCGTAGTAATTCCTCCGGCTTTATTCCCTGGAGAAGGATTTTCATATACCGGCTGTTTATAGTCCATAAAATACTGCTTAAAGTCATTAATGAGATCGACAATTTTGTTGAAAATAGTTTCGTCCGCAGCACGTTCCATTAGAATTTTTTCGGCACCAAACATTTCAGGCACTTCTGTCAGTACAGTGGTCCCGCCTTGAGCAGCCATATAATCAGACAGACGTCCAAGGAGCGGATTCGCAGTAATACCGGATAACCCGTCGGAGCCTCCACATTTCAGACCGATCTTCAGCTCGGAGAGTGATACCTCTTCCCGTTGATCACCTTGTACATTATTGTAGATTTCCTTCAGCAGCTTCACGCCTTCTTCAATCTCATTCCCAACCTCCTGGGAGACAAGGAAACGCACACGATCCTCATCATAGCTGCCCAGCATGTCTTTAAAAATATGCAAATTGTTATTCTCACAGCCCAATCCGAGCACAAGCACGCCGCCCGCATTCGGGTGTTTAACCGCGTTAGCCAGAATCGTACGTGTATTGTCATGATCATCGCCCAGCTGGGAGCAACCGTAGTTATGCTTAAGCACGAGCACGTTATCGAAAGGTGCGATATCTCCAACCTCTGCTTTGAAAATATTGATGATCTGCTCCGCCACTCCATTCACACAACCAACAGTAGGGACGATCCACAGCTCATTGCGGATACCTACAGATCCATCAAAGCGGCGATACCCCTTAAAGGTCAAATTCTCCGCTGCAAAAGGATTCGGCGTCAGCTTCTGCTCAAAGGTATATTCCTCTACCCCTGTTAGGTTTGTCTTAGTGTTATGGGTATGCACCCACTGCCCCGGCGCGATAGACGCTATAGCATGACCAATGGGGTAACCATATTTCAATACGTTTTCACCTTCGCTAATGCTGGATAGTGCAATTTTATGGCCTCTAGCGATATCTTCAGTAATTTTAATCTCTTTTGAACCAATCACAATGGTGTCGCCTGCTTTATAGTCTTTAAGTGCAACAGCGACATTATCAGCCTCATTAATCTGCAATACTTCTTTCATCGTCTTGATCATATATTTGTCACCTCCAGGGTATTAGTTGTGTGCCGGTCTCTTCACGAACGCTTTTAAGGCTTGCTTCATGCCATTTTTCTCAATCGCAATCAGTCCTTCTGTCACCTTGTCAGTAAGTCCAGCCACTTCATTCAGATCACAGCCCCAGCGATTGGTTGCGGCAAGTACTTCGACGGCCAGTGCGCGCAGCCCGGTGTCTGTGCCATCCCATCCTCCCCATAAGGAGGCGAACCATTCCAAAATATCCGTATCATCAGCCAGTTGAATGTTTTCTTCCCCTCTGCGTCCTCTATAGAAGGCAATTAATGCGCTCAATGAGAAGACAAGCTTTTCAGGCAATTGTCCTTTGGCCTCTACATATTGCAGTAAAGAAGGCAGATCTCTTGTCTTAAACTTCGATATAGAATTAAGGGAAATGCTCATCAAGTAATGCTGCACATAAGGGTTCAGGAATCTTTCTAATACCGCGTCTGCAAAAGAATTCAATTCCTCTGCCGGCAGATCCAGCGTTGGAATAATCTCATCATAGATTAAGGACTTCACGTACGCTCCAACCTCTTCGTGCTCAATGGCCTCAGCAACCGTATCAATACCGTACAAATACGCTACGGGTGTCATAGCTGTATGAGCTCCGTTTAAAATCCTCACTTTACGAGTCCGATAAGGGGCCATATCATCCACCACCAGCACATTAAGACCTGCTAGTTCAGCCGGGAACTCCTTTTTAATCCACTGTGGCCCTTCAATCACCCAAAGATGGAATTGCTCGCCGACAACGACCAGCTTATCCTCATAACCCAGCTCTTCTGTAATCTCGGCAATGCTGTCTCTTGGATAACCGGGAACAATGCGGTCCACCAGACTGCAGCAGAAGGTATTAGCTTCATTCAACCAGTTCACAAAACCTTCTCCAAGATTCCACAGCTCAGCATATTTCAAAATAACCTTTTTGAGCTCATCACCATTCCGGTCAATCAGCTCGCATGGAATGATGATAAAACCTTTAGAAGCCTCCCCATTAAAAGTTTGATAACGTTTGTACAATAAGGCCGTCAGCTTGCCTGGGAAACTACTCTGCGGCGTATCGGTTAACTTGTCGCCAGCTTCAAAAGCAATTCCCGCTTCAGTAGTATTAGACACGATAAAGCGCAGCTCAGGGTTCTCAGCCAGCTTCATATACTCCTCATGCTGTGAATAGGGATTAAGCGTCCGCGTAATACAATTAATTACCTCGTGTTCTTTTACAGCCGCTCCGTCTTTAATGCCTTGCAGATAAAGGGTATACAGCCCATCCTGATCATTCAGCATTTCTGCCAGTCCGTTAGCCAATGGCTGTACAACAACCACTCCACCATTGAAATCCGTTTTTTGATTCATGGTATGAATCTGCCAATCTACAAAGGCGCGCATGAAATTGCCTTCGCCAAATTGTAGAACCTTCTCAGGATACTGCTTGTAAGCTGTCCAATTATCACTATTTAATCTTTTCATATTAACGCCTCCTAATAGTAAATGCACACGATAAACTTATTAAATAAACTATATAAAATCATATTTATATTACTAATCAATTAAATATATGCACACGTGAAAATTTTAAATAGCAACCCTTTACGAAGGTAAAGGATTAGGCTGCTATGCGCAGCCTCTACTTCTGCAACTTCCTGACTGATTCTCTGGCAATAAGCTCTGTCTCGATCGAGATTCGCCCGTCTTTTTCTGAGGGTTCCTTGACCAAGCTTAACAGCTGGCGAGCGCCTTGCTCACTAATCTTCTCAATAGGACGTTTGACCGTGGTGAGTGAAGGATTGGCAAAAAGTGAAAACCCAATGTCGTCAAAACCAACAACAGAGATATCATTTGGCACCTGCAGCCCTCGCTCAAACACGCCTTTCATAGCCCCGATCGCCATATCATCATTGGAGCAAAACACAGCAGTCGGTGGCTTCTCGAGATCCAGCAGCTTGCCCATCGCCTCATATCCACTTTGCATATCATAACTACCGCTTATCATGTAGTCATTACGAACAGGGATATTATGGTCAATCAAAGCTTTTATAAAGCCATCTCTGCGTTCCTGTGTGGATTTAAAGCCCTCGACACCTTCAATAATTGCAATGTCTTGATGCCCGTTTTCGATCAGGTATTTGCCTGCATTATAAGCACCTTCCCGGTCGTTCGAGATGATGTTGATAATGGAACGGTCATCAATTTGCCGGTTCAGCACAACGATTGGAATGCCTTGCTGGACAACATGGTAAATGAATTTATTATCTGCTTCACTCTGGCTCATTAGAATAATTCCATCAAAACGTTTGCGATGAATAGAGGAGTAATCCGCATAATCGTCGATCCCACGGATGAACAGATTGTACTCTACATCTATGACCCTATTTACACCACGAATCGTATCAGAGAAGAAACCAGAAGTTGTGCCGTTGGCAATACTCGTGAAGAACAGACCAATGGTATAGGATCGCTGCATCACAAGGCTTTTGGCATTGTAATTAGGGACGTAACCCACTTGCGCAGCGATCTCGGCAATTTTTTTACGTGTGACCTCTTTAATTAGTGGACTATTGTTAAGTGCTCTCGATACAGTTGTATGCGATACATTCGCCAATTTGGCGATATCCTTGATTGTAGGTGCCATGGGTCAACCTTCCTTATTAAACGGGTTTGGCTCTTCCATGTAAGGATATCATAACGATTACCTAGTCACCAATGCCTGTTTCGAGAAATTAAAATAATGATCAGCGTTATTGTAACAGATGTTCTCAATCATACTGCCCATTAACTCCATATCATCCGGGGCTTCTCCAGCTTCTACCCAAGAGCCTACTAGATCACACAAGATTCTTCTAAAGTACTCATGTCTGGTATACGATAAAAAACTTCTGGAGTCTGTTAACATCCCAACAAATTGGCTAAGTACGCCTAGATTAGCAAGTGTCTTCATCTGTTCCAGCATGCCGTCTTTATTATCGTTGTACCACCATGCGGTTCCGAATTGAATCTTCCCTGGAATACCGCCGCCCTGGAAGCTGCCCATTAGACTGGCAATAACATGATTATCATTAGGGTTCAATGAGTACAAAATGGTCTTAGGCAACGCATTCTCACGATCCAGCGCATCGAGCAGACCCGCCAAAGGCTTAGCAATCACGCCGTCATTGATAGAATCATAACCCGTGTCAGGTCCGAGACGTCCGAACATTACGCTGTTGTTATTCCGTAGCGCATGAATATGGAATTGCATCGCCCAATCCAGCTCGTTATACAATTTGCCGAGGAATACTAGCGTGAATCCTTTATATTTCTTTTCTTCACTCTCACTTACAGTGCCTTCATAAAGTGCTTTAGCGAATATAGCTGTAGCTTCCTCCAAGGTAGTAGGCTCAAACATTACCGCATCCAAAGCATGGTCAGATACACGGCCGGCTCTGGCGTGGAAGAATCTCACTCTGCTCTCCAATGCTGCAAGAAACTGTCCGTAATTCTTAACAGCCATTCCCGAAACTTCGCTTAGCTGAGCTACCCAAGGCTGGAAGGTAGGACGGTTGATTTCAAGCGCTTTGTCTGGTCTGAATCCCGGCACAACGCTAGCATTGAACCCACTCAGATTACTGATTTTCTCATGATATTCCAGATTATCTACAGGATCATCGGTAGTACAAACCGTAGTTACCTTCGATTTAATGATCAAATCTCTTGCTCCGTATCCTTCACCCTGTAACTGTCTATTCACTTCATCCCAGATTTTTGGTGCGTTAGCTTCATTCAGCAACTCATATACACCGAAGAAACGTTGCAGCTCCAGATGCGTCCAATGGTATAGCGGATTCCCGATAATCATCGGAACCGTTCTAGCCCAGGCTAAAAATTTATCATAATCACTGGCATCGCCAGTAATAAATTTCTCTTCTATACCGTTAGCGCGCATCACTCTCCATTTATAATGGTCGCCATACAGCCAAGCTTCGGTGATATTGTTGAACGTTTTGTTCTCATAAATTTCTTTTGGACTGAGGTGGCAATGATAATCGATAATGGGCATGTCTTTCGCATGATGATGAAACAGCTTAATTGCGGTCTCGCTCGACAATAAGAAGTTCTCATCCATGAATTTTTTACTCATGAGGTTTGCTGCTCTCCTTTAAGTTCGAATGGGAGTTACACAAAGTTTAACGTGAACATTTATTCAATCGGTCGATTTCTTAATAAATATTTTAAACTTAAAATTATTGCTTATAATAGGGTTTGTGTAAATTGTTCACGTTAACATTATATCTTCATTGTAAACGTATTTTTAAAATGCGCAAGTCTTTTTATAAAGACATTGTTACAGTTATTTTAACTTCCGAGCGGTAATAAATAAACAACATATTTAATATCTGGACACGGCCCCGCCAATATTGAAAAAAGCAGGCAACCCTTTAGAAAAAGGATAACCTGCTTATATGTCATCGACTACGATTTCTCGCAAAATTAACTATCCAGTGTTTCGCTCCAGTCATGCACCATCGTGCCCTCTAGGTACTTCTCAGCATCCATTGCTGCCATACAGCCAGATCCCGCTGCGGAAATTGCCTGACGATAACGGGTATCCTGCACGTCGCCACAAGCGAATACGCCCGGGATGTTCGTTTCTGTCGTTCCAGGGTTGACCACAATGTAGCCGTTGGTATCGGTCGTAATTTGCCCCCCTAAAAATCCGATGTTCGGCGTGTGCCCAATCGCGACAAACACTCCGTCCGCTTCGATGAGTTCATCAATTCCCGTCTCATTGTTGCGAACCGTCAGTCCCTTAACGCCAGACTCGTCGGTTGTAACCTCAAGCGGTGTACGGTTAAGAGCCCACGATACCTTACTGTTATCCCGTGCGCGAGCCTGCATAATCTTCGAAGCCCTAAGCTCATCACGACGGTGAACCAATGTTACATTGGAAGCGAACCGGGTTAAAAAGCTGGCTTCCTCCATCGCTGAATCTCCACCACCGACGACAATAATCTTTTTGCCACGGAAAAAGAATCCGTCACAAGTAGCACAAGTGCTGACCCCACGGCCCACATTCTCCTGCTCCCCGGGGATTCCTAAATATCTGGCAGATGCGCCGGTTGAGATGATCACTGACTCCGCCTCTAATACTCCCAATCCATCTACAGTCACTTTAAATGGACGCTGTGAAAAATCAACTGAATCCACCCAACCATTCTTAAATTCAGCCCCAAAACGTTCAGCCTGCTTGCGCATGTTGTCCATTAAATCCGGGCCTAGAATTCCTTCAGGAAAGCCTGGGAAGTTCTCGACTTCTGTTGTCGTTGTCAGTTGTCCACCTGGTTGCATACCTTCAATCACAAGTGGGTTTAGGTTAGCACGTGCCAAATAAATTGCAGCAGTAAGCCCGGCTGGGCCTGTTCCGATTACAATCGTTTTGTACATAACAGTGGCCTCCTCACAATAGGGTTTATTTAGAAGAAACGGGCCCTTTTTTGGCGAGCATAGACGCCTTCGGTGTCCCTATAAGGAACATTAGCGTTACGCAAGACATATAAAAAGGGCTCCGTTTCTACGAAATACTACATGATCGATTTAGATATTCTCGGTAAATGGCGGAAGGCTGTCGCTCACACTTCCCTCGAAACTACATTCCTCATCTATGCGCCGAGCATAACGACTGACCATAGAAACGGAAACATTGTAACGCTGGGCTACTTCACGGTAGGTGACCGGCAGGTTATGCGTTTTAGCGATTAGATATTCTAAGGCAGCACACCAGCCATTCGCATGACGGATAAACGGAACATCCGGATAAAGGCTGCTCAGAAATTGCTTCCACAGTAATTCAGCATCTTTTTTGTGGATTGCATCATATCTTCGATCCATCATACTAAGGGTCTGGTCGATAACTTTCTGCCAATCCTCTCTCCATTCCGGCAGTCCCTTCAGACGCGGGGAAGAGGTTTCTTTGACTTCCTGAAGCACATTCTCTTCAGGAACACTTCCAATCAGCCGCTGCAGACTAAGAAGTGCCGCTTCTTGCAGCTTTTCTTCCTGCAAGGGCTGCTGCTTTAGAAGTCCTTGCAGAATTTCGGACATCTCTTCATCTTCGATCCACCGCAGAGCTTCTGTAACCTGAAGCTTCGTATTGGCATCCCCGTAGCGGAGCGCCCAGAAGAAGGAAGAGCGAAGCAGCGGATTGTTCCGTACCTCTTCGGTAAAGCTGCCCTTGTTGTCCTTCCACAGCTTCAGCTGCTCCTGAAAAGGAAGCTGATAGTTGTAGCTGACCAGCGACAGCGTTTTACCTTCCCCCTGCGCCTGCTGCAGCTGAGCAAGAAAAAATCTCGGCACAGCCGATTCCGGATCGAGCTTAGCCGCCTTCTGCCAGCAGCGCTGGGCTTCTGTATACAGGCCACTATTGCTGGCAGCTGCCGCACAGTAATGATAGAGACTGGCGTCGCCACCGACCTCTTCATCCTTCAACAGACGTCTAAAATGGCCATAGGCGGTTCTATGGCGTCCCAGAATCCCCATGGTGGTGGCCATTTTGAACAGATGCTCCTGATGAAACGGAATGGTGGTCTCCAGAAGGTGTAACAATCCATCCAGTTGCCCGCGGTCACCTTCATACTGAAGGAAGATCGCTAAGTTACAGAGTGCATGCAAATTCCCGGAATCCAGCTCCAGCACCCGCATAATACATTCCTTAGCTTTGGTAAAACGACCCATGTAAAAATACGCTAGGGCTAGGTTGTTATGTGCCGCCAGGAAGTCAGGCGTATTGCTCACAATCTCTTCAAGCAAAGTGACGGCTTGTGTAAACTTGCCCTCCTCCAACAGTGCTCGGGCTCGCTCATGCTCTATTACACCTTCCCGGCTTCTAATCCGGATAAGTGGAGCAGGACGGTCCAGCTCATATTGCAGCAGCTCCATCAATTCTTCCGATTCGGCCAGAAATTCACCGTTCACATCTTCTTCGAGATAAGTGACGAGTGAGCGTTCTGCCTCCTCATAGCTTTCCATATTGGCGAAGTTGTTAGCCATATAGAAATAACATTCCGTCATTGCCGGATCAATATTCTCCAGTACATGGGTTAAAATGTCGTTGGACGCTTCATAATTACCCATTTCTGATAATACGCCAGCCACGTTGCAATGATTGACCGGATTCTCCGGCTCGTACTCTACAGCTTTGCGAAAATTCTTTAATGCCTTATCATATTGAAAGCGATCCAAGGACCGAACGGCTCTTTCAAAGAAAAAATTGGCATTCAGAGTTACAGGAATCACATTATCATTCCCCAGTTCATACTCTGAAGTTCTCTCAATCATGGAAGCAAGGCACCTCCCTTATAAGAAGCTTCCTTATACTAACGAAAAATAGGAGGGCGGCGCCCTATGGGGTATGCCGGAGCTCCATCCTTAATCGCTATTCCGTTCCCTTATTGGGCGCGGGTATCTCCACACAGTATACCACATGTGACAGCGAGAATCTCAAGTTGAGAAAGACTCTACCACTCTGCTTACAACATCTTTTTTGACAAAAAATAAAAAAGACGGGGAATTAAATTCCCGCGTCTCTAAATAGCTTATCGATTGAACCACCCTCAAGGATGATGTGCGTAGCCTGGGCAAGCATCGGTGCAACAGATAATACCGTAAACCGACTTGAATGGTCATCAGGCAGTGCAATAGAATCTGTCGTAACCACTTCCTGAATAGAAGGATGGTCAAGCCGCTGTAGCGCGGGCCCTGAGAATAATCCGTGCGTCGCGCAGACAATACTGTCCTTCGCACCTCTCTCCTTCAGACCTTCTACCACATTCACAATGGTCGTCCCAGTATCGATCAGATCCTCAATAATGATAGGTGTCCGTCCCTCGACATCACCAATGACATGAGTGATTACCGATTCATTATGGGCTGGGCGCTTCTTGATCATAATGGCAAAAGGTGAATCCAGCTTATTCGCCAGCTTCTCAGCCATAGACGCACGCCCTGCATCCGGGGAAACAATGACCAGATCAGACATTGCCTTGGCTTTCAAATGGCTGCTGATCAAATCGAGTGCAGTCAGATGATCGACCGGAATGTTGAAAAAGCCTTGAATCGCCGCTGCGTGCAAATCGATGGTGATTACGCGGGTTGCTCCAGCGGTCGTGAGCACATCAGCCACCATCTTAGCCGAGATCGGCTCACGAGGTGCGGACTTCCGCTCCTGCCGAGCATATCCATAATACGGCACAATAATGTTCACTGTACGAGCTGAAGCCCGTTTGGCAGCATCTATCATCACCAGCAGCTCCACGAACATCTCATTAATGGGATGCGAAAGGGATTGCACCAAAAATACGTCGCAGTTCCGGATGCTTTCTTCGTAATGCACGTAAATCTCGCCGCTCATGAAGCGGGTCAGCTTTATCTGCCCCAATTCAACACCAAGTCGCTCCGCAATATCAGCCGCTAACTTTGGATTCGACGAACCGGAAAAAATACGTAATTGTTGATGATGCATAATACCCTCCTGCGGATTATAAATTATTATAGTTTGAACTGAACAGTGGTACGGCGGCGTCCCTCAAATACAGCCAGCTCACGAAAACCAGTGTGCCAAAGCATACTACGCGCCTCTTGCAGCCCGTCCCCCAGCTTGGCAGGATCATGTGCATCGGAGCCTAATGTCAGCGGTATGCCGAGCTTTAGGGCCTCCTGTAGCAGATGCTCGGCCGGGAACATCTCAGCGCAAGGCTTCGTAAGTCCGGATGCATTCAGCTCCATGGCGATTCCGCTATCCGCTATAACCTTTAAGGTCTCTAGCTCTAGCGTCCTTACCTCAGCCGTGCCCTCCGGTGTTTGTGGGCCATAACCGAACCGTTTAATAACATCCATATGTCCTATAATATCATATAATCCCGATAACGCCGACTTCTTTACCGCATCGTAATAAAGACGATATACCTCTAGCGCATCTTTGCCTTCCCAACCATGAACCTGGCGGTGATCCGTAATATCCCACTCCCCAAGAAAATGTACAGAACCTATAAGATAATCCCATGGATACGGCGACAAAATCTCGCGGATTTGCTCTTCATAACCTTCGATATAATCGGCTTCCAGCCCCACCCGCAGATCTATGACTCCACGGTAACGCTCCTTTAAGGTTAGACATTCCTCCACATAACGAGGCAGCTCAGCCATTGGCATAGCCATTTCTGGATAATAGCTGGCGGGATCTACGTGGATGAGCGGCAAGTGGTCGGATAATCCCAGCTGCTGAAGTCCAAGCTCTATCCCGCGCTGTACATACTCCTCAAGCTTACCCACGGCATGGCCACAGCGTTCATGATGCGTGTGGTAATCAATATGCATCACTCAGTCCTCCCTTAGTACTGATCCCGGCGTGGGCGTTCGTGACGGGTACTCAACTCTTCCATAATCTCATCCAGTGGAAGCTTGCGCTCTTGCAGCAATACCAACAGATGATAGATCAGATCACTGACCTCAAGGCGCAGCTCGGCGTTATCTTTATTTTTGGCGGCAATTATGGTCTCGGAAGCTTCCTCGCCTACCTTTTTGAGGATCTTATCCACGCCTTTATCAAACAGATAAGTGGTATACGCGCCTTCCGGGCGTTCCACTTCCCGTTCAGCAATCACACGCTCCAGCTCACCAAGAACAGCAAAACGCTCACCATCCGTCAGACTAGACACTGATTTCGAAGCATCCGTTGTTGGGTTATTCAAAGGAATCTCACGGAAAAAGCATGACGTAGCTCCAGTATGGCAAGCTGGTCCTTCAGGCACAACCTTCACGAGTAGTGTGTCGCTATCACAATCATAGGATATGGAGGTAATAGCTTGTGTGTTGCCTGAGGTTCCGCCTTTATGCCAAAGTTCGCTGCGTGAACGGCTCCAAAACCAAGTCTGACCACTCTCCAGTGAGAGCTGTAACGATTCGGAGTTCATATAAGCAACCATAAGTACCTCTAAACTGCTAGCATCCTGAACAACGGCAGGCACCAGACCCGCTTCATTCCAGCGAATGCCTGCCAGAGCTTCTTTTTGGCTTAATGTGGTATTGTTTTGTGTTTCGCTCATCGGATTTCTACCCCTTTTTGCTTCAAATCTGCCTTTAAATCATTAATTGCAATCTCTTTATAGTGAAAAATGGTCGCCGCAAGTCCCGCATCGGCTTTCCCTTCCGTAAATACATCGTAAAAATGCTCCTTCTTCCCAGCGCCGCCAGAAGCAATCACAGGAATACTGAGCAAATCGCATACTGCCGAGGTTAGCTTCAGGTCGAAGCCGTCTTTTGTGCCATCTGCATCCATGCTAGTGAGCAAAATCTCGCCTGCGCCCAGCTTCTCAGCTTCTTTAGCCCAAGCCAGAGCACGGATGCCGGTGGGCTTACGCCCGCCATGAGTGTACACTTCCCATTCACCAAAAGCCTCATTATATTTAGCATCTATCGCTACTACAATACACTGGGAGCCAAATCGGCGAGCACCGTCCAAAATTAACTGAGGATTAGTGATGGCTGCCGTATTAATGCCGATTTTGTCTGCGCCTGCACGAAGAATTCTTTTCATATCATCAGTTGTAGAGATCCCTCCACCCACTGTAAAAGGAATAGCAATCTCACCAGCGGTCTGCCGCACAACCTCGATCATCGTTGCTCTACCTTCTACGGAAGCCGATATATCGAGAAACACAAGCTCATCTGCGCCCTCGCGGTCATACAGCGCCGCTAGCTCTACCGGATCTCCAGCATCACGCAGATTCACAAAGTTAACGCCTTTGACTACCCGTCCATCCTTAACGTCAAGACAGGGGATGATACGTTTTGCTAACATTATGAAATCCCCCTTTCTTTAAAAAGCGTTTCAAGCACCTAAAGTGTGTCCGTCCCCCTAAAGCCCTCTTAGCCCAGGGGGAGCCCAAGGGCCCCTGCCCTCTGAAAACCTTGATTGTTGGCATGGCGGATCATAGCCCATCCGGCTGAACCATAGCCCACACGGCTGAACATGTGCTATGATCGCTAACCCCTTCGTAGCCGCTTCCTAGATCCATAACACCTTCATGTTCCGCGGTTTTGGCCCTTATGTGGTCGGAAGGGCTCACGCCACCTGCAAGCCCACGAGTATTTAATTGCACAACGTGCAGTTATTTTATCAGCCTGTTTGCAAGCTACTCTTTTAACTGCATTTCGTACAACTAAATCTGGGGATGAGCTTATAAATCAACTCATCTCTGAGTTATAGCTGCACGAAATACAACTAAATTAGCTAATCAGCTCTAAATGTGAAAAATAGCTGTATAAAGTACACTTAAATCATCATCCGAGGAAAAATACCCTTCCCGCCGCCTCATTACGCCTATTGTAGCAGATTGTGCAGCGGGTTTTAGCTAGCGGGTAACCTCTATCTTCACAGGTATTAAAATTTCACCGGATCCCTCGTTGAAACAGCGCCCAAGTCGTTACGCCATTCGTAATGAGATGAGATTTTTGCAAAGTGAAAACACATTAGCTAGTTGGGTTTGTTGCTTTATTGGCCAGCTGGTTTGTTTTAGCTCTTTTGTTGGTATATTGGTTTGTTGCTTTGTTATTAAGCCCTTTTGCTGGTTTGTTCGTTTAACTTTTGCTAGTTTGCTTCTCTGGGCGTTCATTTAATTATCATTAGTTACTCATTTACTGTTACGTCTATTTCTTTAACCCACTGCTCATTTACTAGTTCATCTATTGTCTTTTTGTTCATTCGCTCGTTTATTAATTAGTTTGGTGATTTAGTGATTTGTGTTCACTACGTTACTGTTAAGTCTATTTCTTTAACCCACTGTTGGTTCTGTCTGTTTCATTAATCCACTATTCCTTGGCTAGCTCATGTCGTCTTTTTGTTCATCCGCTCATCAATTAGCGCGCTCGCCCAACGCTATTTCTGCCCAAGCGCTCGCAAAGCTCCAGAAAGATCAATATTGCCCGTGTATAACGCCTTGCCAACAATAGCTCCGCCTACACCGCTGCCGCTGTGCACGTTCAGACGCAACAGATCATCAAGACTGGTGACTCCGCCGGACGCGATCACAGTTTTACCGCTGGCCTGCGCCATGGACAGGATACCGTCCACGTTCGGTCCCTGCATCATCCCGTCGCGGGAGATGTCGGTGTAAATGAATGTCTCGGCTCCTTTTGCCGCCAATTCCTTGGCAAGAGCTTCAGCACGTACTTCAGAGGTGTTCAGCCAGCCGTGTGTCGCAACATAACCGTTGCGCGCATCAATGCCGATCGCGACTTTATCGCCGTATTTTGCCAATACCTCTTCGGTAAAAGCATGATCATTAATCGCAGCAGTACCGATAATGACGCGGCTAACGCCAAGTCCGAGCAATTTCTCTACGTCCGCAAGATTGCGAAGACCACCGCCCACCTGCACAGGAACGTTAGCATTAGCAGCAATAGCACCGATAATCGCATCGTTCACAGGATGACCCGCTTTCGCACCATCTAAGTCCACCAAATGAATGAACTTTCCACCTTGCTCTTCCCATGATTTTGCCACCTTTAGTGGACTATCATTGTATATCGTTTCCTGATTGTAATCCCCCTGCTGCAGCCTGACGCATTTTCCATCCCGAATATCAATCGCCGGATATACAATAAAAGAAGACATTTGGCGCTCCCCACTTTCGTTCCGTTATATTTATAGCGTGGCTTACGCCCGCTCTCTCTTAATCTTCAAAAAATTACCCAACAGCTTGATTCCCAGCTCTCCGCTTTTTTCCGGATGGAACTGCATACCGAACACATTATCTTGCCCGACAATAGCCGTGACTGGGTAACCATAATCCGTGACAGCCAGCAGATCACTCTCTTTTGCTACAAGCGCGTGATAAGAGTGGACAAAATACACATGCCCCTCCTCAAGGCCAACAAAAAGCGGATTCTCCGGCTGTCTAAAGCTGAGCTTGTTCCACCCCATATGCGGCACCTTATAGCCATCTCTAGGAGCGAACCGCACCACTGAACCCGAGAGAATATCTAGCCCCTCATGGCTGCCATGCTCTTCACCGGTGCTAAACAACAGCTGCATGCCAAGACAGATCCCAAGCAGAGGCTGCTCTCCAGCGGCTACCTGTCTGACGACAAGATCCAAACCATTCTCCCGCAAATGCCCCATCGCATCGCCAAATGCACCGACACCTGGCAGAATGACACTATCAGCAGCGAGAATTTGCTCGGCATCACCCGTCACTACACACTCATAACCGAGACGTTCTACCGCCTTACTCACACTGTGCAGGTTGCCCATGCCATAATCGACGATTGCAACAGTCATCCTACAGCACTCCCTTCGTAGAAGGCACACCCTTCACACGGGGATCAATCAAAGTTGCCTCATCCAGCGCCCGTCCAAGCGCTTTGAATACAGCCTCAATCATGTGGTGTGTGTTAGAACCGTAGTGTACGATAACATGTAACGTAATCCGTGCTTCGAGCGCGAACTTCCACAGGAACTCCTGAACAAGCTCCGTCGAAAAGCTGCCCACCTGCTGTGAAGGATAGGTTGCACGATATTCAAAGTGCGGGCGATTGCTGATATCGATCACAACCTGCGCCAACGCCTCATCCATCGGTACAAAAACACTCGCATAACGTTTGATTCCTTTTTTATCACCCAGTGCTTCGTGCAGTGCCTGCCCTAGGCAGATCCCAATGTCTTCAACCGTGTGGTGGTCATCAATCTCGATGTCTCCACGCGCCTGTACAGACAGGTCAAATTGTCCGTGCTTCGTGAACAGATCCAACATATGATTCAGAAAAGGAACATCCGTCTCCAGCTCTGAAACTCCACTTCCATCTACGTTAAGAGACAACTTTATATCCGTCTCGTTTGTTTTACGGCTTAATCCAGCTTGGCGCAGGGCCTGTTCGTTATTGTTCTCCATATCCGTCTCCACCTTTTCCTTCGTTCTTGAGTCGAATCTCAATGGCTCGTGCGTGGCCTTCTAAGCCTTCGCGACGTGCCAGCTCTATAATGGTCTTCCCATCACGCAAGAGTGCTTCCTTACTGTAATAGATCAGACTTGATTTTTTAATAAAATCATCCACATCCACTGGTGACGAGAAACGTGCGGTCCCATTGGTTGGGATAATATGATTTGGCCCGGCAAAATAATCACCCACGGGCTCGGAGCTATACGCTCCCAGGAAGATGGCTCCAGCATTCTCAATGCTGCCTACGAGGCCCATAGGATCTTCGACAACAATCTCCAGATGCTCTGGTGCCAGTCTATTCACTACGGAGATCCCTTCCTCCATAGATTCCACAACAATGATCGCGCCGTAATTCTCTACCGAAGAACGGGCGATCGCCTGACGCGGCAGCTTTTGCAGCTGACGCTCCACTTCGGCCGCCACGTTATCCGCCAGGCTCTGCGATGGCGTGACCAGAATCGCCGAGGCCATCTCGTCATGCTCGGCCTGCGAAAGTAGATCCGCTGCGACATAAGCCGGCTCAGCGGTCTCATCTGCCAGCACGACAATTTCGCTTGGACCCGCGATACTGTCGATATCCACGGCGCCATATACCTCGCGTTTAGCCAGCGCAACGTATATGTTGCCGGGCCCACATATTTTATCTACCGGCGCTATGCTCTCCGTACCAAAAGCCAAAGCAGCTACCGCTTGTGCTCCGCCCACACGGTAGATTTCATTCACACCTGCTTCTGCGGCAGCAACCAGGATATAAGGGTCAATCCCTTCCTTGCCGCCGGTGGATGGCGGAGTCACCATGACGATCTCCGGCACACCCGCGATCTGTGCTGGGATCACGTTCATCAGCACCGAGGAGGGATAAGCTGCTTTGCCACCAGGTACATATACCCCTACCCGCTTCAGCGGACGAATAATCTGCCCCAGAATCGTGCCATCCGGCTGCAAATCCATCCATGAATTCCGTTTCTGTCTGGCATGGAACGCCCGGATATTGGCTGCAGCTGCTTGAATGGCAGATACGAAAGATTGCTCTACTCGGCCATACGCTGCCTGAAGCTCTTCCGGCGTTACCCGCAGTTGATTCGGCGTAAGTGCAACCCGGTCAAATTGCTCCGTATAGCGAAGAAGCGCTGTGTCTCCTTCTTTTTTAATGGCGGCCACAATTTCCTTTACCGCCTGATTTTGCTCTGGCGTACCATACTCCACTTCCCGCTCTAGCTTAAAGTCCTTGCTCGACACAACCTTCATCGCTGGTTCCTCCCTTTACCCCTAACATCTGTTGCCGCCTACCGCAAATTAGGTTGCCCTATAACTGCCTGTAGTCGGTCACACAGTTGCTGTATCTCTTCATTTTTCATCCGATAGCTCACACGATTTGCCACCAGGCGGCTTGTAATTTCGAATATACTCTTCATTTCGATTAATCCGTTGTCCCGCAGCGTTTGCCCGGTCTCTACCATATCCACAATACGATCGGCCAGACCAATCAGTGGTGCAAGCTCGATGGATCCATTTAGCTTCACTACCTCGACCTGTTGCCCCTGCTCCCTAAAATACCTTGAAGCTACATTCGGATATTTGGTCGCTACACGCTGCTGAATTCCCGGCTGCCAGTTCGGCAATCCGATGATCGACATCCGGCAGCGGGCAATGCCAAGATCAAGCAGCTCGTATACATCACGATCTTCCTCCAGCAAAACATCCTTGCCCACGATCCCAATATCCGCCACGCCATATTCTACATATGTAGGTACATCTACTGGTTTCGCCAATATAAACTCCATCCCTGCCTCAGGCAGCGGAATAACAAGCTTGCGTGATGCCTCACCGTCCGGTGGAATCGGAAGACCTGCCTGGCGGAACAGCTCAGCAGCCTTTTCGTAAATCCGGCCTTTTGGCATAGCCACCTTCAATATCTGTGCCATTGTTAAGTTGCCTCCTTTTCCATCTCCATGCAAAATTTATGTTAATCGCTTTTTGTACTAGCGATATCCTCAGCCATGCTCACTTACAAAAGATACGAATGTATAGATCTCACCGTACCGTACACCCTCTGCTTCAACCGTGTCCGTATCCAAACGCTTCACCGTTTCAAGCTCTTCTGGACCTGCAGCAAGTCTAGTAACGACTGCATGACCCTCTGACCGCAGGCGTGTTGCCTCTTCCAAGCCTTCTTTTCTGCGAATCGCATCATATTGGATCAAAATAGGCAGCTCTTCCTCTTCGGCCACTCCAGTTACACCATCCAGGATGCGATTCGTTTTTAAGGAAAATCCTGTGGATGGGATCGGACGCCCAAACTGTTGCAGCAGATTGTCATATCTACCACCACTGCATACCGGAAATCCTAACTCCGCTGCATAACCTTCAAAAGTCATGCCTGTATAATAGGAAAAGTCCCCGATCATCGTCAGATCAATCAGTACATGCTGTGATACGCCGTAAGAGACCAGCACCTCCCACACCTTGCACAAATGATCAATCGAATGACGCGCGAGCGGATGATTGCTCAGCTCTAGCGCCTGTCCACAAATCTCCTTGCCTCCGCGCAGACGCAGCAGCCCATCCAGTTCGTTCTTCTGCGCTTCTGTAAGATCCAGCCGCCGTAAAGTCTCCCGGAAAGAAACATAGTCACGGCCCAGCAAATGACTTTTCAGCTCCTCTTGAGCCTCAGGCAGTTCAGGAAGTGCCTCTTGAAATAACCCATTCAGAAAGCCTACATGCCCCATAGCGATCTTAAAAGACTTCACACCCGCGGCTTGCAGCGAAGAAATAGCAAGCGCAACTACCTCCGCATCGGCTTCAGGTGAATCATCACCTACCAGCTCTACACCTGTCTGGAAGAACTCCGCTTCCCGCCCCGCTTCTTCCTCAATGGCACGGAATACATTCGCGTGATATGACAGACGCAATGGCAGTGGCTCATCCTTCAATAGAGAGGCAACAACACGGGCAACCGGGGCAGTCATTTCTGATCGAAGCACCAAAGCCTGACCACGATTGTTAAGTAATTTATAGAGCTTCTGGTCCGACGTAGAGCTAGCCACGCCAACTGTATCGTAATATTCCAACGTTGGAGTCATCATTTGCTGATATCCCCAGCGACTCATGCAATGCAGTACATCGTTCTCAATTTTGCGCAATTTCGTTACGGCCCGGGGCAGATAGTCCCGAACGCCAGACGGCTTCTCAAATCCCTTTGGTTTGGACATCTTCATTGTTCACCTCGTCAGTTATCATTAGATACTGTTTATGTTTACTTTACTATGGTAAAGTGGTAGCAAATTAAAGTATTTTCAATATCGTATCATGTTCACTGCTTTTTCGTCAATCAAACCCTTAGTCGAGCGTTTGGCATTTTCTTTATTTTTGCCTCCCCGCTTATCGAATACTATAATGAGCTAATACGATTGTACTTCATAATTTTGTAATTGGTGTTCTAAAAATATACTTTCAACTAGAAAGAAGGGCTAACGCTTGACTAAATCCTATATGATTGGCGTTGATATTGGTACTACAAGTACAAAGGCAGTTCTCTTCGAGGAGAATGGAGCCATAGTTGCACAAGCGAATATGGGTTATCCCTTGCATCAACCCTCCCCTTCTATAGCGGAGCAGGACCCAGAGCAAATCCTACGTGCAGTCTTTCATACCCTCTCTAATGTCATGCGGCAAAGCGCCGTAACTCCAGATAAGATCCTATTCGTCTCCTTCAGTTCAGCCATGCACAGTGTCATTGCAATTGATCAGCTGGGTAAACCACTTACTGCCTGCATCACTTGGGCTGACAACCGTAGTGCCGGATCTGCACTTCGCCTGAAGAACGAGTTCAACGGACATGAGTTGTATTTGCGCACAGGAACGCCTATTCATCCTATGTCACCGATTACCAAGCTAATGTGGCTTCGGGAAGAGCAGCCTCAGTTGTTTCAACAAACCTATAAATTCATTTCTATAAAAGAATACATATTCGCTCGGCTGTTCGGCGAATACATCATCGATCATTCCATTGCCTCTTCTACAGGCATGCTCAACCTTGAACTTTTGGAGTGGGATCAAGAGGCCCTGGAGATAGCCCATATTTCACCAGGTCAACTCTCACGGCTTGTTCCCACCACAGAGATCATGCAAGGCCTGCTTCCCGGTCTAGCAGAGGAGCTACTACTGCTCCCGACGACACCTTTTGTCGTAGGAGCCAGTGATGGCGTCTTGTCCAACCTTGGCGTAGGCGCGATTAAACCCGGTGTAGTGGCCGCAACGATTGGAACAAGCGGAGCGATTCGCACCGTAGTGGATCACCCGCTTACCGACCCTAAAGGACGGACCTTCTGTTATAACTTAACCCCAAAACATTGGGTGATCGGAGGGCCCGTTAATAACGGTGGTATGCTGTTCCGCTGGGTACGGGATGAGTTCGCTGCTTCTGAAGTCGAAACCGCCAAACGTCTTGGCATTGACCCTTACGAGGTTCTAACGCGCATCGCGGAACAAGTTCCGGCAGGTAGCGGTGGTCTTCTATTCCATCCTTACTTAACTGGTGAACGGGCACCGCTGTGGAATCCTGATGCTCGTGGCTCCTTCTTCGGCCTTTCTATGAATCACCATAAGGAGCATATGATTCGCTCGGTACTAGAAGGCGTAATCTTCAATATGTATATGGTTCTGCTGGCTATGGAAGAGCAAATCGGGCGTCCTAGCAAAATTCTGGCTACAGGCGGCTTCGCCCGTTCCTCAATCTGGCGGCAGATGATGTCTGATATTTTTGATCAAGAGGTCATCATTCCGGAGAGTATCGAAAGCTCCTGCCTCGGAGCAGTAGTGCTTGGTCTATACGCAACGGGCCGTGTGGACTCCTTCGATGTTGTATTCGACATGATCGGTTCAACTTACCAGCATGATCCGATTGATGAACATACCAAAGTGTACAAGCAGCTGCTGCCGATTTATATTTCCGTCTACCGTAGTCTGGAAAGCCAGTATCAAGCTATTGCGGAGTTTCAGCGGGAACAAGCTGGAGAATAGACAAAAAATAAAAGCGCCGGTCAACCCGCATATACGGGAGACCGGCGCTTTTATATTACCTAGCAGTAGACTATGTGCTTATGGAGCCTGTTTTTGCTTTCTTTTGTGCGCCTGATCCGAAAATAATCCAAGACGCAGGCACATACCGGAAGACGAGAGCCACTGCCAGCCATGAAACCAGCAGCGCAACAAGCCATCCTCCTACAATCGCTGCGATGTACGCAAGAGAACCCCCGTGAAATGGTAATTTTCTATAGAAATACAGCAGCATAGGGTGCAATAGATAAATTCCGAAGGAGCATGCTCCCACAGATACCAAAAGTCTTGTCAGCAAGCTACGACCCGCCCCATAGAGCAAGAAGGAGATTTGCAACAGCACCACACAAGAGAGCAGCGCATGTAGATTAGAGAAACCCTCATACCATAAGCTGTTGATGACAGTTTTTTCCGTGTAATTGTTAAACCATAGCTCAACATGAACAACCCCTGCTACAATCCATAACAACCACAACGTAATCCAAACCGGACCTTTACCGGCGCGCCAGCCTTCACGTGAAGGCACTAACCATTTTTTCAAAGAAGAGTAATACACTGCAACCCCAGCACCCAGCAGGAAATACGAGAAATAAGTGATCGCCAGACTCCCCTTGGATAACTGCCAATACCCGTGATTGGTCATGTATTTATTCAGCAACACAAAACCCCACTGTAGTAATAACCCGATCAGCGGCGCCCAAGCCGCCAGATGACGAACCTTTTGCAAACACCACAAAATGAGCGGAAATAACACGTAAAACTGAATAATGATAATAATATAATACAGATGCGTATATGCCGTTCCTGTCCATAAATACTTCCATAGCTTAGAAGCCATCTCCCCCGGAGGTAAGCCCCAAGTATTCCCGGCATTCATTTTTAACGCAAAATACAGCAGTGAAAATACTACATAAGGCACAATAATATAAAGCAGCCTTCTAGTGTAGAACTTTCCTAGCGTTTTGCCACCCAGCGGACGGTCAATATAGTTATAGAAGAGCACGAACCCACTCAAAAATATGAATGAAGGTACGGCGAACTGGCTGAATTTATTAATAAATAAGAACGGATGAAACATGTTTGTACCTAGTGTCTCCGCCAACGTTCGTGAAGTAGCATGAATAGCCAGCACTGCAAAAATAGCAATCGCCCGAAAAATATCCAGCTGCGGAATTCTTTCTTTTTGTCTCATAATCTTTCCTCCTGTTAAGCTCCGCATCGAAATGATGCCTTTTTAATCAAATATTATGAAGGCTACTTCCCCACGTTTAAGCGTGTGCGTGTATCAGACCTTCTTCTAACGCTATTTCTCCTGCTGCACGAACCCCTTTGCCCGTTCCTCAGAGATATAACCTGACTTTTCCTGCGGATTGGATTCCAAAGAGCGAGGCACGCTTCCAAAAATAATCCATGAACCCGGAACTCGCCGGAAAGCAAACTGCACAATAAGCCAGCTCCCTCCCAGTGCGACCACAAGCCCTCCGTAGATGAACAAAACATATGTTAGCGACTCTAGGGGAATCTGATATCGGAACCTGCGATATACCGCCAGCAATAGCGGATGAACCAAATATATCGCAAATGAGAGTTCACCCAAACGTGTTAAAAAAGCAACAATCCCGCGAGAGGCCTTACGGTAGATCAGGAATGTAGCATACAACAGAACCAATGCTGATAACATCGTATGGACATTCCATAATAGCTCGTACCACAGCGAATCCGTCCACACCCCAAAATGGCGGGCCACATACCAAAGCTGCACATGGATAAAGGCTGCAATTAACCACCCGCTCACTAACAGGGCAGTCCATCCCTTTTGCTTGGCAGTTAGCTCCCTCCATGGCTTCATCAGCCACGTCTTCACCTTCTCAAAGTGAATCGCGATATAAGCACCCATCATATAATAAGCCAGATAAGAGATCGCCAGGCTCCCTTTTTCAACAATGTGCAGTTCGTATTTATTCCAGAAAATAAACCCCCACTGAAGTGCCAATCCGAGCGGAACCGCCCATTTAATTAAAAAGCGGGAACTCTGGAGTAGCTTAAGCAGTACTGGAAAAAGCAAATAAAACTGAATGCTGATAAATACAAAATACAAATGCGCATATGCGGAACCTGAGAATAACGCTCTAATAAAGCTGTACAGGTTGCCACCGAGGTTCTGGGTCAATCGTCCGTTCACATATAAGGTTAGTGCATAATAGCCCATAGAGGCTAGCAGATAAGGTAATAAAATATACTTTAATCGACGACGGTAGAAATTAATAATCAAGCTGCGTGTCACAGGACGCCCATAATAATTATAAAACAATACGAAGCTGCTCAGAAAAATAAATGAGGGCGTACCGAATTTAAAGAAAATGTTGATCCAGTTCAGCCAGTAATAATAAGGGGAATGCAGTGCCTGCTCTCCAGCCGCAAAAGATGAGGAATGCACATGCAATACGCCTAAGATCGCTAATGCTCTGAAAATATCCAGCTGGGGCAGCCTTTCCTGTCTCGCAGTGTTCATATTATATTCCTCTTCTCTACTATGATGGTTGTTCATAGAGACGCTAAGCGGAATGTGGAAACTGAAAATACCAGGAAGCCTGCACCTGCTGATTTTACATTCTGATATTTGAAGCTGAATGCCTAGCGTGGGATTCGCCTTATCACTAACGCTAATTATATCGAATGTATCTGTTCTAAAAACTTAAGAAGAACTTAAAGTTTCCTTAATAATCTTCTCTAAGACGCAAGAAACCCTGCAGAACCTGCGCTAAAAAAACGCAATATGTAACTGCAGGGTTAAAAAAGCATCGTTTACACTTGTTCCGCATGTTCTTCCGTTGAAGAGGGGCGCAGCTCTCGCAGAGGATTGCCTCCGACAAAAGAGCCAGCCGCCACATTTTTGTGCACCACGGAGCCAGCAGCTATAACTGCCCAATCTCCAATGGTTACACCGGGAAGAATCGTTGTATTCGCGCCGATCAATACATTTTCACCGATCACCACTTCGCCCAGGCGATATTCCTTGATCAGATACTCATGCGCCAGAATCGTCGTGTTATAACCAATAATAGAATTCTCACCTACCGTTATTTTCTCCGGAAAAAACACATCCACCATTGCCATAAGACCAAAAGCCGTGTGTTTACCAACCTTCATCCCCAGCATCCGTCGATAGATCCAATTCTTTAACGGTAGAATCGGACAATAGCGGGCAATCTGAATAAAAATAAAGTTGCGGACACCCTTCCAAGGGCTGACCGTACGGTAAATATACCAAAGTGAGTTATGACCTTCTACTGGATAACGGGTTACGTTTCTCACGATTCATTCGTTCCTCGCTCCATAATTTCTATAATATCCTTCATGTTATGGATGATAAAGTCCGGATCATACTTGCGGAGCGTATCCTCGCCCTTCAAAGACCAAGATACTCCAGCAGCGTATACACCGGCAGCTTTGGCTGATTGAATATCAACTGCACTGTCACCTATCATTAAGGTTTTGCGAGGATCAACACCAAGATTGTGGACCGCTGTCAGAACGGGCTCCGGATGTGGCTTTGGTTCAGTAACATCGTTCACAGTCACAATCGTATCCATGTACTTAAGCAAATCGAACCTTTCCAGGGTCTTGATCGTTGTTGGACGGATCTTAGTAGTTACAATCCCAAGTTTGATCCCACGACGCGAGAGCTCCTCAATAGTCTCCTTTACAAGCGGGAAAGAACGCACTAACTCATCATGATGCTCATTATTATAAGAACGATAGGACTTTTCTAACGTACCATTTACATCCTCTAGTCCAGAGAATACTCTCATCTGTTGCTGAAGGGTTGTTCCCATATGCGGAATTATCTCTTCTCTGGTCAGTGGAGCCAGACCATTGTCCTTCAGCGCGTACATAAATGAACTAATGATTAGCTCATTCGTATCGACAATCGTTCCATCCAGATCAAAAAGAACGCATTCTATCATAAGTTTTACTGCTCCTTCTTATCTCCATCCGCTGGCTGTCCTTGCTCAGGTTGTGTTCCTTGACGAGTTTTCTGCGGTGTATTTACTGCGCTTTCTGGCACTACAGTATCTGCTTGGATCGGTTTAGTACATACGATAGGGTCAGAATAATGTGCTTTAGGCTCTCCGGTTACTCTGCGAATAACGATCAGCAATATAGCTGCCACAATAATCAGTAGAGAAAGCAGCTGAGAAATACGAATATTACCATAGGCAGGATCCAAATATCCTTGTTCAAAACCTAACCATTCCATCGGACTCCATAAGCCGTTTATAAACGAAGCCAGTCCTGCACTTCCGTTAAACGCTAAACTGTCAGTACGCACAGCCTCGATGAAGAACCGACCGATGGAATACCATATAAAGTAAGACATGAAGATTTCTCCAGCACGTACAAACTTCTGACGACGGAGAACCATCAATAACGCAATCCCTAGTAAGCTCCAAAGAGATTCATACAGGAAGGTCGGATGATGAAAAGCATCCCCTATGTACATTTGATTAACGATGAAGTCAGGCAAATGCAGTTTATCCCGTAAAAAAGATTCCTCAACTACGCTGCCGTATGCCTCTTGGTTGACAAAGTTTCCCCAGCGGCCAATCATTTGACCCGCCAGTAGTCCAGGTGCGCAAATATCAACAATACGCCAGAAAGGGTAACCCTTATAACGGAAATAAATAATTCCGCAAATAATCGCTCCTATTAATGCGCCGTAAATGGCGATGCCGCCATTCCAGATCTTAAAGACGTCTATCAGATTATGCTTATAATCGTCCCATTTAAAAGCTACAAAATAAATCCGTGCCCCTATAATTGCCGAGGGTACACCCAGTAGCAGCATATCCATAAAGAATTCTTGCGGGATTCCGAACCGTTTGCCCTCGCGGATCGCAAGAAATAATCCCGCGAGTGCACCGACCCCTAGTATTAACCCGTACCAGTGTACAGGTAGTGATCCAATTGAGAATACAATAGGATCTATTGCTAATGGGAACATTGTCTCACACTCCTAATCGAGATCGTCCATATCCTCAGATATGGTCGCAGTTAACTTATTCGTAAACTGCAGGGCTGCATTAAAACCCATTTGCTTCAGGCGATAGTTCATCGCAGCAACCTCAATAATAACGGCAAGGTTACGTCCTGGACGTACAGGAATGGTTACAAGTGGAACATCGGTATCAATAATCCGCGTTGTTTCCTCATCAAGTCCAAGCCGGTCATACTGCTTGTCTTGCTGCCAAGCCTCTAATCTAACGACAAGTGTAATCCGTTTATGATTACGGATAGCACCCGCACCAAAAAGTGTCATTACGTTAATGATACCTACTCCGCGAATTTCCAACAAGTGACGGATCAACTCAGGGGCTGTACCATGCAGCTGGTTATCTGAAGTCTGGCGGATTTCCACGGCATCATCAGCGATCAGTCTATGTCCACGTTTTACAAGTTCAAGGGCTGTCTCACTCTTACCAATACCACTACTACCAGTAATCAGCATACCTACACCATATACATCACAGAGCACACCATGAATCGTTGCTGTAGGGGCTAATCTCCCTTCTAAGAAGCTCGTCAAACGGCTGGAGAAAATAGTCGTAGCCATCGAGCTACGAAGCACAGGAAGTCCCTTTTCATTACTTATATCAATTAACTCCTGTGGCACATCCAAACTACGGGTAATTACGATACAAGGGGTATTGTCATTACAGATTCCACGAAGCCTACTTTTACGTTCAGCTTCAGGCAGCATGGAGAAGAATGCGAGTTCTGTCTTACCTAATAGTTGAACACGTTCTTCCGGATAATATTCGAAATAACCAGCAATCTCTAGTCCAGGGCGATTCAGGTCATCGACCGTAATAGGTCGTTTTAGACCTTCCTGGCCGGAAATAACCTCTAATTGAAAATGTTGTACCAATTCAGATACTTTTACTTTCTTAGCCATGTAAATTCGTCCTTTCGTCACCTGCGGTATATGTCCGCTTACTGCGTCCGGTTGACAGCGATCTCATTACAATTCCGGAGGTAATTCTCCTGCTATCTTAATTGATAACGCTTGTGAATGCAATCTTAACGCCTATCCATTACGACCCTAATTAAACAATAAAGCCACCCTTTCGGGTGGCTTTATCAAGAGAGAAAAGATCCTGCGATCTTATCCCAACAGAATGTTAACTTCGGATTCTTTATCGAAGAAGTGAACTTTGTTCATATCGATAGCCAATTTTGGCTTGCTGCCTTCGCGAGTAGTGGAACGTCCATCTACACGAGCGATTACAGTAGATTTACCAAGGCCGCTCAAGTAAAGGAGCATTTCGTGACCAAGGTTTTCAGTTACATCAACCAATGAAGTAAAGATTGTGTTCGGGGAAGCTTCCAAGAATACTGGCTCTTCATGGATATCTTCTGGACGAACGCCCATAATTACTTCTTTGCCAATGTAGCCTTTGCTGCGGATGATTTGAGCTTTTCCGCCTGGTACTTCAACATCAAGGTTCTCAGCGCGGAAACGGATAGAACCGTTTGCTTCGGACAAAGTACCATTGATAAAGTTCATTGTAGGGGATCCGATAAATCCAGCTACGAACAGGTTAGTTGGTTCATTGTACAACTCTTCAGGGGAAGCAGCTTGTTGAATGATACCATCATACATAACTACGATACGGTCACCCATTGTCATAGCTTCTGTTTGGTCATGCGTTACGTAGATACAAGTGGTTTCAAGGCGTTTAACCAGTTTAGTGATTTCAGCGCGCATTTGACCACGAAGTTTAGCATCCAAGTTGGAAAGAGGCTCATCCATCAAGAAGACTTGTGGATCACGTACGATAGCGCGTCCCAAAGCGACACGTTGGCGTTGACCACCGGAAAGTGCTTTTGGTTTACGATCTAGCAAATGTTCGATATCGAGAATTCTAGCAGCTTCACGTACTTTCTTGTCGATTTCATCTTTCTTCACTTTACGAAGTTTCAAACCGAAAGCCATGTTTTGGTATACGCTCATATGCGGATACAGGGCGTAGGATTGGAATACCATCGCGATATCGCGGTCTTTAGGTGCAACGTCGTTGACTACACGATCGCCAATGTACATTTTACCTTCGGAGATTTCTTCCAGACCAGCGATCATACGCAAAGTTGTGGATTTACCGCAACCGGATGGTCCAACCAATACTAGAAATTCCTTATCTTTAATATCAAGATTGATATCCATTACTGTTGCTTTATCTGAACCCGGGTATTTTTTGAAAATATGCTCTAAACGTACGCCTGCCATTGTATTTCCCCCTCGAGTTAATTATTGATTAATTGAAAAATTCTTTTTTCCTTGTACATTTATATTACCCTAGACGGGACACGGTGGCTATTTGTAACGTTCACAAAAAACCTATTTCCTTTTCGTCACTTTATACAAAAGCATAGTAAGCTTCACAATAGCAGCGTCCCCAAAGCTACGCACATCGGCACCCGTCTCCTGTTTTATCTTGTCCAGACGGTATAAAAGCGTGTTGCGATGAATATATAGCTTCTTGGCTGTTTCACTTACATTACAATCCATCTCAAAAAACGTCTCCAGGGTCATCAGCATCTCTTTATCCGATAATACGGAAGAATAGTCGCCAATCTGTCCAAGTAACTGTTTACGCCGTGCATCAGGAATGCTGTTAACCAAACGTTCCAAATGCAGCTCCCAAGGTAAATGAATATATTCACCCACTTGGAAAATACGTCCGAGTACAATGGTCTCCCTCAGCAAGGCCACGGATCCCGTCAATCCCTTAACAGGGACTATAGCCGGAGCTACAGCCAAATGGAATACACCTACCCATTCGCTGGCTATCAGTTCGTGTAAGCCCATACTGGTCTGAGCCAGAATTTCATCTACACTCTCTTCTTCCTCATCCTTATCATCTCCGCCCGTGAGTAGTTCCTTCCGGGCCAATATTAACCATTCTTTTTCTTGAAGAGGTATAAGCAGAATTTCATTCTCAAAATAGCTGCGCAGCAGCTTCATTAAGGAACGATAAGTGATCTGCGGGCTATGTGCATTCTCACTGCTAAGTAGGAATGGAACCATATCTCCGAATAAACGTCCCTTTAGAGCCATCTCATCGGGTATCTCAGAGTCATTTTTCTCTTGCTCCAGTTCGGTGTTCAACCAGATACCCAGCTGCCGAGCCTCCGCTTCCCCTTCTTCTCTAACCCCAGTAGCTTTTAGTGCAATTGCAAAGTTTCGAACTGCATAATTCACTAATTGTATTTCCAAAGAGTTAAGTCCATCCAATTCCACCCAGACAGCGGTTACACGTCCATCAGTCTCATATAATGGTGCCCAAAGATGACCCTCATGGATTACCGGCTGTTCCTGTGCTTCCAATCCCATACTAAAAAGAGAAGCTGAATGTTGCCTACCTAACTGCTTGATTCCGGTTTTCTTTCCGGTGAGCTGCTCTAACTTTTTCCGCAATGTTTCGCTATCCATAGTCACCATACTCCACCACTTTTGCTCTTTTCGCCTATTTTAGCATATTCTCTAATATTATGTTAATCACTACAGCAGCGCGCTACTATAATACGACATAAAAACACAAAAAAAGCCACCACCCTAAGGTGATGACTTTCTATTTGGGATGAGCCATGAAGGACTCGAACCTTCGACACCCTGATTAAAAGTCAGGTGCTCTACCAACTGAGCTAATGGCTCATAAATGGTGGGGGATGATGGATTCGAACCACCGAACACGTACGTGAGCAGATTTACAGTCTGATGCGTTTGGCCACTTCGCTAATCCCCCAAAAAAGGTGGCTCGGGACGGAATCGAACCGCCGACACGAGGATTTTCAGTCCTCTGCTCTACCGACTGAGCTACCGAGCCATAAGATTACATGACAATTAAGCGGAAAAGTCTTACACTTCCCACTCATTTTGTGGAAAAAATGGCGGAACCGACGGGATTCGAACCCGCGGTCTCCTGCGTGACAGGCAGGCATGTTAGGCCAACTACACCACGGTTCCGCATTAATTAAAAATGGTGCCGGCGAGAGGACTTGAACCCCCAACCTACTGATTACAAGTCAGTTGCTCTACCAGTTGAGCTACACCGGCACGGTGTAAAAGCAATTCTAAAAAGATGAAAATGGTGGAGGCTGAGGGGATCGAACCCCCGACCCTCTGCTTGTAAGGCAGATGCTCTCCCAGCTGAGCTAAGCCTCCAGGTATTATGGTAGCGGCGAAGGGGATCGAACCCCCGACCTCACGGGTATGAACCGTACGCTCTAGCCAGCTGAGCTACACCGCCACAATAATTAGTATTGCTATGGATTGAAAATGGCGGAGAGAGTGGGATTCGAACCCACGCACCGCTTACGCAGTCTAACCCCTTAGCAGAGGGTCCCCTTATAGCCACTTGGGTATCTCTCCAAACGATATCAGTACCACAGCAATCCAAACAGGAATTTGACTCCCTGAAAACTGAATCCGAAACGAATCTGCATTCTAACTATAGGATAAGCCCTCGACCGATTAGTATTGGTCAGCTCCATGCATTACTGCACTTCCACCTCCAACCTATCTACCTCGTCGTCTTCAAGGGGTCTTACTAATTGGGAAATCTCATCTTGAGGGGGGCTTCACGCTTAGATGCTTTCAGCGCTTATCCCGTCCGTACGTAGCTACCCAGCCATGCTCCTGGCGGAACAACTGGTGCACCAGCGGTACGTCCATCCCGGTCCTCTCGTACTAAGGACAGCTCCTCTCAAATTTCCTGCGCCCACGACAGATAGGGACCGAACTGTCTCACGACGTTCTGAACCCAGCTCGCGTACCGCTTTAATGGGCGAACAGCCCAACCCTTGGGACCTACTTCAGCCCCAGGATGCGATGAGCCGACATCGAGGTGCCAAACCTCCCCGTCGATGTGGACTCTTGGGGGAGATAAGCCTGTTATCCCCAGGGTAGCTTTTATCCGTTGAGCGATGGCCCTTCCATGCGGTACCACCGGATCACTAAGTCCGACTTTCGTCCCTGCTCGACTTGTAGGTCTCGCAGTCAAGCTCCCTTATGCCTTTGCACTCTGCGAATGATTTCCAACCATTCTGAGGGAACCTTGGAACGCCTCCGTTACTCTTTAGGAGGCGACCGCCCCAGTCAAACTGCCCGCCTGACACGGTCCCCGTACCCGGTAAGGGCACTAGGTTAGAACCTAGATACGATCAGGGTGGTATCCCAACGGCGCCTCCACCGAAGCTTGCGCTCCGATTTCTACGGCTCCCACCTATCCTGTACAGATCGTACCCAAATTCAATATCAAGCTGCAGTAAAGCTCCATGGGGTCTTTCCGTCTTGTCGCGGGTAACCTGCATCTTCACAGGTATTAAAATTTCACCGGATCTCTCGTTGAGACAGCGCCCAAGTCGTTACGCCATTCGTGCGGGTCAGAATTTACCTGACAAGGAATTTCGCTACCTTAGGACCGTTATAGTTACGGCCGCCGTTTACTGGGGCTTCGGTTCATAGCTTCGGGTTACCCCTAACCACTCCCCTTAACCTTCCAGCACCGGGCAGGCGTCAGCCCGTATACTTCGCCTTGCGGCTTCGCACAGACCTGTGTTTTTGCTAAACAGTCGCTTGGGCCTTTTCACTGCGGCCCCCTCGTGCTATTCACACTACCGGGGCACCCCTTCTCCCGAAGTTACGGGGTCATTTTGCCGAGTTCCTTAACGAGAGTTCTTCCGCGCGCCTTAGAATTCTCTTCTCGCCTACCTGTGTCGGTTTGCGGTACGGGCACCTTCTCCTGGCTAGAGGCTTTTCTTGGCAGTGTGAGATCATGACCTTCGCTACTACAATTTTCGCTCCCCATCACAGCCCAGCCTTAATGATGTGCGGATTTGCCTACACATCAGCCTCACTGCTTAGACGGACATCCATCAGTCCGCGTCACTACCCTCCTGCGTCACCCCATCGCTCATAGCGGATTACGGTGGTACAGTAATTTCAAACTGTTGTCCTTCGACTACGCCTTTCGGCCTCGCCTTAGGTCCCGACTTACCCTGAGCGGACGAGCCTTCCTCAGGAAACCTTGGGCTTTCGGCGGATCAGATTCTCACTGATCTTTTCGTTACTCATACCGGCATTCTCACTTGTGTAGTGTCCAGCGCTCTTTTCAGTACACCTTCAACCCCTACACAACGCTCCCCTACCCCAGATGCAAAGCATCTAGCCATAGCTTCGGTGGTGTGTTTAGCCCCGTTACATTTTCGGCGCAGAGTCACTCGACCAGTGAGCTATTACGCACTCTTTCAATGGTGGCTGCTTCTAAGCCAACATCCTGGTTGTCTGTGCAACTCCACATCCTTTCCCACTTAACACACACTTGGGGACCTTAGCTGATGGTCTGGGCTGTTTCCCTTTTGACAATGGATCTTAGCACTCACTGTCTGACTCCCGGCAATAAGTATATGGCATTCGGAGTTTGACTGAGCTTGGTAATCCTTGCGGACCCCGCACCCAATCAGTGCTCTACCTCCACTACTCTTATACCGAGGCTAGCCCTAAAGCTATTTCGGGGAGAACCAGCTATCTCCGAGTTCGATTGGAATTTCTCCGCTACCCCCACCTCATCCCCGCACTTTTCAACGTACGTGGGTTCGGGCCTCCAGTGCGTGTTACCGCACCTTCACCCTGGACAGGGGTAGATCACACGGTTTCGGGTCTACGTCCACATACTAATTCGCCCTATTCAGACTCGCTTTCGCTGCGGCTCCACCTTCTCGGCTTAACCTTGCATGTTAAACGTAACTCGCCGGTTCATTCTACAAAAGGCACGCCATCACCCATTAATAGGGCTCTGACTTTTTGTAAGCACACGGTTTCAGGTTCTATTTCACTCCCCTTCCGGGGTGCTTTTCACCTTTCCCTCACGGTACTGTTTCACTATCGGTCGCCAGGTAGTATTTAGCCTTAGCAGATGGTCCTGCTGGATTCATACGGGGTTTCACGTGCCCCGCACTACTCGGGATCCGTCTCGGAGAGAATACAGTTTAGGTTACAGGGCTTTTACCTCTATCGCGGGCCTTTCCAGACCTCTTCACCTACCATATTCCTTTGTAACTCCATGTGAGACGTCCCACAACCCCTAAGAGCAAGCTCTTAGGTTTAGGCTGTTCCGCGTTCGCTCGCCGCTACTGACGGAATCACTATTGTTTTCTCTTCCTCAGGGTACTTAGATGTTTCAGTTCCCCTGGTCTGCCTCTACATTTCCTATGTATTCAGAAATGAGTAACTGCGAATTACCACAGCTGGGTTTCCCCATTCGGACACCCCCGGATCAAAGCTTGCTTACAGCTCCCCGAGGCAGTTTCGTTGTTCGCCACGTCCTTCGTCGGCTCCTGGCGCCTAGGCATCCTCCGTGTGCTCTTATTAGCTTAACCTTGATTTTTCCGCAGGAAAATATCATACGATGACATTCTCTTTGGAATCATCTCACTAATAACATTTACTTGTTTACACAAGTTGCTAAAAGATGTTCTAAAACGCAAATTCGTTTCGGTATCCAGTTTTCAAGGATCAAGTGTATAGACATAACAAATAGATGAAGTTTGTTGGTGGAGCCAAGCGGGATCGAACCGCTGACCTCCTGCTTGCAAGGCAGGCACTCTCCCAGCTGAGCTATGGCCCCATAAAATTACTCTATAATGTTATATGGTGGGCCTTGGTGGACTCGAACCACCGACCTCACCCTTATCAGAGGTGCGCTCTAACCAACTGAGCTAAAAGCCCATATAACATATATAACATTGTGAATCAACCAATGAATTGGTTGTCCGCTTGGCAACGTCCTACTCTCCCAGGACCCTTCGGTCCAAGTACCATCGGCGCTGGAGGGCTTAACGGTCGTGTTCGGGATGGGTACGTGTGGAACCCCTCCGCTATCGCCACCAAACGCATACGAAAGAGACTTGCTCTTTCAAAACTGAACACGAGTGAGTGTTCGAACCCGAAGGTTCTATTGTGGAAGCTGAGCTTCCGATTTGAATGTCCTCATTGCAGAGAACGATTCTCCATAGAAAGGAGGTGATCCAGCCGCACCTTCCGATACGGCTACCTTGTTACGACTTCACCCCAATCATCTACCCCACCTTCGGCGGCTGGCTCCCTTGCGGGTTACCCCACCGACTTCGGGTGTTGTAAACTCTCGTGGTGTGACGGGCGGTGTGTACAAGACCCGGGAACGTATTCACCGCGGCATGCTGATCCGCGATTACTAGCAATTCCGACTTCATGCAGGCGAGTTGCAGCCTGCAATCCGAACTGAGACCGGCTTTGATGGGATTGGCTCCACCTCGCGGCTTCGCTTCCCGTTGTACCGGCCATTGTAGTACGTGTGTAGCCCAGGTCATAAGGGGCATGATGATTTGACGTCATCCCCACCTTCCTCCGGTTTGTCACCGGCAGTCACTCTAGAGTGCCCAACATTACTTGCTGGCAACTAAAGTTAAGGGTTGCGCTCGTTGCGGGACTTAACCCAACATCTCACGACACGAGCTGACGACAACCATGCACCACCTGTCTCCTCTGTCCCGAAGGCCGCTGCTATCTCTAGCAGATTCAGAGGGATGTCAAGACCTGGTAAGGTTCTTCGCGTTGCTTCGAATTAAACCACATACTCCACTGCTTGTGCGGGTCCCCGTCAATTCCTTTGAGTTTCAGTCTTGCGACCGTACTCCCCAGGCGGAGTGCTTACTGTGTTAACTTCGGCACCAAGGGTATCGAAACCCCTAACACCTAGCACTCATCGTTTACGGCGTGGACTACCAGGGTATCTAATCCTGTTTGCTCCCCACGCTTTCGCGCCTCAGCGTCAGTTACAGCCCAGAAAGTCGCCTTCGCCACTGGTGTTCCTCCACATATCTACGCATTTCACCGCTACACGTGGAATTCCACTTTCCTCTTCTGTACTCAAGCCACCCAGTTTCCAGTGCGACCTCAGGTTGAGCCCAAGGTTTAAACACCAGACTTAAATAGCCGCCTGCGCGCGCTTTACGCCCAATAATTCCGGACAACGCTTGCCCCCTACGTATTACCGCGGCTGCTGGCACGTAGTTAGCCGGGGCTTTCTTCTCAGGTACCGTCACTCCGGTAGCAGTTACTCTACCGGACGTTCTTCCCTGGCAACAGAGCTTTACGATCCGAAAACCTTCATCACTCACGCGGCGTTGCTCCGTCAGGCTTTCGCCCATTGCGGAAGATTCCCTACTGCTGCCTCCCGTAGGAGTCTGGGCCGTGTCTCAGTCCCAGTGTGGCCGTTCACCCTCTCAGGTCGGCTACGCATCGTCGCCTTGGTGGGCCGTTACCCCACCAACTAGCTAATGCGCCGCAGGCCCATCCCTCAGTGACAGATTGCTCCGTCTTTCATTCTTCTCTCAGGAGAAAAAAGAAATTATCCGGTATTAGCTACCGTTTCCGGTAGTTATCCCAGTCTGAAGGGCAGGTTGCCTACGTGTTACTCACCCGTCCGCCGCTAAGTTATTTTGAAAGCAAGCTTTCAAAATAACTCCGCTCGACTTGCATGTATTAGGCACGCCGCCAGCGTTCGTCCTGAGCCAGGATCAAACTCTCCAATTAGTATTGAAAAGAGCGATATGCTCATTTTGAAACATCTGACGAGAAAATTAATTCTCTAATTTGGATTTCACTTACGTGATTTCCCACTCACTCACTCGTTGTTCAGTTTTCAAAGATCAATGTCTCATCTTTCGTCGTCGTTGCTTGTCAGCAGCGACCTTTATAATATATCACAGCGCCTTTGTTTTCGTCAAGCATTTTTTTTAATTTCTTTTTTTGCTTGACCATTTCAGCAAGTTGTTAATCAACAGCTTGTCCAAACGGGCGAGACTTAATGTATCATATTTTTCAAAGCCACGTCAAGCATTAAAATAAAATTATTCTTAATCCGAGTAACATAACCACGCCAGGAAGCCCAAGAACCGTTACTGCGCCTATAGTTGCAGGGTTCAAAGGGATATATACCTGCGTGAGCAAACCTGAGAAGTTCACTACATATATCCCGAGTGCAGCCAATACCAAATGAACCCCAAATAAACTTAGCCACCCAAAACCCAGCTTTTTTCTAAATACAACTAAACCTAATAAGATAACGGATAATATCAATACGCCCATAGCTATCATTCTAAGCATGTAGATCCCCCTTATACATTTATTTATAAGCCCTTATATTTGACTGCTGTTCAACCCCAAGCTTTTTGCATGTTTGAGATGTATCTGATATTTACGTTCTGCAGCCTCCAAAATATATATCGCGTAATCTATCTGATCCTGTCCCAACGCCTCGTCGAACATCAGGTACGCCCTCTCCCACTCTGAATGCGCCTTACGGACCTCTAAGAGGGTTTCCCATCCCTCACTTTCCTTTGCGCCTTGTTCCTTATCCACTCCCCACCACAGCTCTCTCCACCATCCCATTTCAATTCCTCCTCAGAATAATTCTGATGCAAAATACACATCTCGTTATTCTCATTCATATCGGGATAGGGACAAACTTAGAACAAAAAAAAGGAAACCCGAGGGCTTCCTTTTTGAAAAATACCACTATAGAGCTGCTAGAATAGCTCGCGACGGCCTTCCAACGCTTTGGACAAAGTAACTTCATCAGCGTATTCAAGATCGCCACCTACAGGCAAGCCATGAGCTATCCTGGTGATTTTAATCTCAAACGGCCGAACAAGACGAGAAATGTACATCGCCGTTGCTTCTCCCTCAATGTTGGGGTTAGTCGCCATTATAAGCTCACTTACTCTCTCATCACTCAGACGGGTCAATAATTCTTTCAGGCGAATATCATCAGGGCCGATACCTTCCATAGGTGAAATAGCACCCTGAAGAACATGGTAATATCCATTAAACTCCTTGGTTCGTTCTATAGCCACCAAATCCTTAGAGTCTTGAATCACACATATCACTGAAGGATCTCTAGTTTTGTCCTGACATATCTTACATGGGTCCGTATCCGTAATATTACAGCAGACCGAGCAATAGTGAAGATTGCGTTTGACGCTTACTAGCGCTTTTGCAAAATCAATGACTTCATCCTCTTTCATGTTAAGCACATGAAAAGCTAACCGGGCGGCTGTCTTCGGTCCAATCCCGGGCAAACGCGTAAAAGCATCGATCAGCTTAGCTAGCGGTTCGGGATAATACAAATTAATAATTCTCCTTTAGACTGAAGTGGAGTGGGCTATTAGAACAAGCCTGGGATCTTCATTCCACCAGTGAATTTACCCATGTCATTGTTAGCAAGCTCTTCAGCTTGAGTCAATGCATCATTTACAGCAGTGATTACAAGATCTTGCAGCATTTCAACATCTTCCGGATCAACGGCTTCCGGTTTAATTTGAATAGACAGCAATTTTTTGTGGCCGTTTACTTGAACAGTAACTACGCCGCCACCTGATGAACCCTCAATAACCTTGCCTCCGAGTTCCTCTTGAGCTTTAAGCATTTGCTCCTGCATTTTCTTAACTTGCTTCATCATTTGGTTCATATTATTCATACATCGTCTCTCCTTTGGAATGCGCAATTAGCGCTAGTATGTTTATATTACTCTTTTATGACAACAAGGTCTTCTCCAAAAAGCTGGATAGCCTCATCAATCCAAGGTTCAGGTTTAGCTTCTGCAGTATCGTGTTCATGCTCCAGCTGCAGTTCTTCTTTGCCAGTCTGTCCCACAGACTTCTGGGCAGCTTCATTCCAGTCACGAAGCATCATGGTTACAAGTCTATAAGGTTTGCCTAGACGCGCTGCAAGCACACTCTCAATAACCTGTCTGTTTGCCGGCTTCTCAGTAGTATCGCGGTGAATCGTGTTCTTGAATGCAACAAGTACCGCATCCTCCATAATCGATACTGGCTCACCGTCTACAAACCATGCATGAACCGTTACCTTTTCCTCTTTTACTCCCTGCAGGACTAGGCTCCACTGTTTATAGATAGCTGCAAAATCGGGACTATCCTTACCAGCAATAAACCTATCTACGTTAGGAGGCATTTTCGAGGCTGAAGAAACCCGCGGTGTTGGAACCGCGTGCGATTTCGGTGCAGGAGCACCATCACGCCCTCCTCCGGAAATACCACCGGATTGCATTGCCTGTTCCAGCTTCTTCTCCAGTGCTGCGATCTGTCTTTTGAGAAGATCCAGTTCACCAGAGTCAACGCTCGAATGATTCGCGCTTACTCCGGCATTTGTTTCACCTAACGGAGCAAATGCGGCGCTCTGACTTACCTCTTGCTGCAAGCTGCAAAGCTTCATCAGCGCCACTTCAAACAGTGTCTGAGGATGTGTTGCGTATTTCATTTCACCTAGGTATTTATTGATTGTATCTACAATCTGAAATAGACGCTCCCGAGAAAATGCGGTAGCCATATCTTTAAATTCAGCAGGATTCAGCACCCGCTCTGTTAATTGATCGGCCTCGGGTACCATCTTAATCATCAATAAATCACGGAAATAATACATGAGATTCTCTAGACATTTATCTGCACTTTTACCTTCATGCATAAGCTGCTCAACGAGCTCCAGAAGAAGACCCATATCACCTTCTAATATGGCAGTGGCAAGACGTGCAAATTGCTCGGAGGGAATTCCCCCTGTCATTCCTAACACTTGCTCGTACGTAACATTACCATCTGTAAAGGATGAAATCTGATCCAGCAAGCTCAATGCATCACGCATACCACCATCAGATAGACGGGCAATATACTGCAATGCGTTGTTATCCGCTGTAATCCCTTCCTTCTCACAAATAGCAGTCAGATGGGCGGTCTGTTCTTCTAACGCCACTCTACGGAAGTCAAAACGCTGACAACGGGAAATTATTGTCGCCGGCAATTTGTGAGGTTCCGTTGTCGCAAGAATAAACATCGCATGTGACGGCGGTTCCTCCAAAGTCTTTAATAGAGCATTAAAAGCTTCTGTCGTCAGCATATGCACTTCATCAATGATATACACTTTACGGCGCACCTCGGTAGGTGCATACTTCACCTTCTCACGCAGATCACGGATCTCCTCTACGCCCCGGTTTGATGCCGCATCTATTTCCTGCACATCCATTACATTACCCGCAGCGATTCGCAGGCAGGATGGACATTCGTTACAAGGTTCCGGACCTGGCCCACGTTCACAGTTAACCGCTTTAGCTAAGACTTTAGCAGCACTTGTCTTACCAGTTCCCCGCGGACCGCTGAACAGATAGGCATGCGAAACCCGCTGTTCACGAATTGCGTTCTGCAGCGTTTGGATAATGTGCTGTTGTCCAACCATGTCTTGAAACGACTGCGGCCGCCAAGCACGGTACAGCGCGATATGTTCCACTATGCATTACCCTCTCTTAAGCTGCCGCTTTCCCGGCATTTGTCGCAAATTTATTATACTATATTCATCGGCTATTGACCAAAAACAAAAAGCATCTTTGCTTGTGGCAAAGATGCTATGATAAACAGAATTATAAACCGTGCACCTGTTATTGATGGCTACGATCCAAGCGGCAACCCTACATGACTGCTCGAGTTAGGCCACCCTCCGGCACAAGAGTAATCTTACTTATGGCTGCTTCCTTCCGGACCTGACCAGGTTCATAAGCACTCATTGCGGAGGACCCAACTGTCAACACAGCCCGTAGGAACCAAGGCCTCACATCGATAGCACCTCTAACAGGAATTCAACCTCGCTACAGCGGATTGCGAGTTACAGGGCACCGCTACCTCCCCGTCTAGCACGGCGAAGATAAGTATAGCTCACGCTCGGACAAAAATCAACTCTAAGACATAAAATGAGCCCCTCAGCTATACAGCTGGGGGCTCAATCTAACTGTTAAGCCGCAAAGCGACTGTTCGAATTAGATACCATATTTCTTCTTAAATTTATCAACGCGACCGCCGGCATCCAAGAACTTCTGCTTGCCAGTGAAGAACGGATGGCAGTTGGAGCAAATTTCGACACGAAGCTCTTGTTTAACAGAGCCAGCTTCGAAAGTGTTGCCACATGCGCAGGTTACCTTAGTTACATTATACTTTGGTTGAATTGCTTCTTGCATTTTGAATTTCACCTCTCATGCCCTAAGCCTCATGCGGACCCAGAGTTATATGATTACACTGTGGTATTTTAGCACGAAATATCAAATTGGGCAATATGTTTCATTTTTACATTTTAGCTGCTTAAATATTGATTCCCCGCCGCTTAGACCGCGCCATATCTGCTGGTGGCACATGTGTATAAGAGCCTATAACTACATCCGGCAGTTCATCGCGGAAAATATCAAGCATCGTCTTCATCCCAAGGATTTCACCCTGGGCAGGAGGAATCAACTCTAAATAACTCTCCGGGTCAATGTTTAGATTGCGCATCTGAATAAGCTTAAGATCAGTACGTCTTACAAACTCCAGCATCGCTTCAATCTCTTCTTCGCGATCAGTCACTCCAGGGAAGATCAGATAATTGATCGATGTGTAAACCCCGTGCGAAGCAGCGTATTTCAAAGATTTTTCTACATTGGCCAATGTATAACCGCGTGGTTTGTAATAAGCATTATAATGGTCATCAAGGGCACTGATTGTGCTGACACGCATCAAATCGAGCCCAGCATCAACGATTCCTCGCATATGATCGCTTAATCCCGCATTGGTGTTGATATTGATATAGCCCATATCAGTAATCGAGCGCACTTCACGAATAGCTTCTATAATAAGTTTTGCCTGCGTGGAAGGTTCCCCTTCACAGCCTTGTCCAAAGCTGATAATCGATTCAGGCGTCTTTAAATGCTCCAACATAACTTGTGAAATTTCGTTGACCGTAGGCCGGAAATTCATCCGAGTCTGCGGAGATACAAAGCCGCTATCATCAGGTTGCTCAGAAATACAGCCAAAACATCCAGCATTACATGAATAAGAGACGGGTACACCGCCCTCCCAACGCCCTAAAAAGGTATTGGAGGAAGTCAGGCATTCATAGCCAAGCGCACAGTTAGAAAGATGCTCATAGAGGCGGTTATCAGGATATTTGGCTGTCATCTCACCAACACTGACTTCAAGATCTTCTTTGTCACAATTAAGTGGATTCCATTTCTCTGGATTATCGGTAGGGTCTGCCGCAACATAGAACCCGCCATCCTTCCACACTACAGCCGAATACCCAAACAGAGGAAGCTTATAAGACTTATCTGTCTTCACATAACCAGGAAGACATAGACGAGTGTAGCCTTGCGGCAGCAGCGCTCCGACAGCCTGCGAACCTTCCGGCAAAGACATCATTTCACCCGTCTCAGGATTCATACCCACAGCACGTGTACTAGGCAAGCCCACGAGCGTAGCACCTTCTGGTAATGGAATTAATTCTTCCTCCAGCATTTCAACAATCATATCCCCACTACGGGCTAGCCCGTACAGTTCAGGATGATCATATACGTTTCCTTGCCCGTCGGCATATACCAAATACATGTTAGTCTCCTCTTATTATCAATTCTCAAGTTGTAGGTACTGAAGGTGTCTTCGCCCGTGTGGTACGACGAGCAGCTGTACCGCTGTTGGAGGTGCCTCCGTTACTTGCAGTCCCGTTTGGTGTTGTTTTTGCCCCAGCAACGTCAAAGGATGCCAAGAACTCAGCATTAGTCTTCGTATCACGCAGCTTTTTGATGAATCCCTCCACAAAATCGTAGGACTCGTTCATATTTTTGCGAATCGCCCAAATCGTATCCAGTTCTTCTTTGCTCAAGAGCACTTCTTCGCGACGTGTACCTGAACGACGAATATCGATAGCTGGGAATATCCGGCGTTCCGCCAATTTGCGGTCCAAATGAAGCTCCATATTACCGGTACCCTTAAATTCTTCATATATAATATCATCCATACGCGAGCCAGTATCTATTAATGCTGTTGCCAAAATAGTTAATGAGCCGCCTTCTTCCACATTCCGTGCAGAACCAAAAAACCGCTTCGGCCGGTGAAAAGCCGCCGGGTCAATCCCCCCGCTAAGTGTACGTCCAGATGGTGGAACCACCAGATTATAAGCACGCGCCAGACGCGTAATGCTATCCAAAAGAATAACTACATCCTTCTTGTGCTCAACTAAACGAAGTGCCCTTTGCAACACAAGCTCAGCCACTTTAATATGATTCTCTGGAAGCTCATCAAACGTCGATGCAACCACTTCGCCTTTTACAGAACGCTGCATATCGGTTACTTCTTCAGGACGTTCATCAATCAGCAATACAAAGAGCTCAATCTCAGGATTATTAGTGGAAATACTATTGGCAATTTCTTTTAAGAGGAGCGTTTTTCCTGCTTTTGGAGGTGCTACAATCAAACCCCGCTGCCCCAAACCTACAGGAGCGAGCAAATCCATTATTCGGGTAGACAAATGAGTAGGGGATGTTTCAAGCGGTAGCTTGTCTTGCGGATAAAGTGGTGTTAATGCTGGAAAATGAAGACGCTCCGCTGCACTAGCAGGGTTCTCGCCATTAACTGCATTGACTTGAAGCAGGCCAAAATATCGTTCATTTTCTTTTGGTGTCCGACATTTACCAGACACAAGATCTCCGCTTCTGAGATCAAACTTACGAATTTGTGAAGCTGAGATGTAAATATCTTCAGCACTGGGCAAATAGTTAATCGGCCTAAGAAATCCATAGCCCTCAGGCAAAATTTCTAGTACGCCTTCCATAAACATGAGACCGCTCTGCTCTGCCTGTGCCCGAAGGATCGCAAAGATCAGTTCCCGTTTCTTCAGCTGTCCGTAATAAGGAATCTGGTATTTCTTGGCCAGCTTATATAACTCGGTCAGCTTCATTTCTTCCAGATCGGAAATTTGAAGATCCATGTAATAACCACCTATTCAATTTTTAAATGAGTTCTTCCTAGTCTATCTACTAGGCAAAAATATGATTCTATTAAAATGCTCATTAGGTTAGTATTACCCCAAATGGAAGGAAATATGCGGTTTGGCCGCAAATTAATACTCCTTCCAAGCGGGATATCCTAATATTATTCATTCTCACGCCAAACATGAGCACCAAGTTGCCGAAGGTTGCTCACTAAATTATCATAACCACGATCAATATACTCTACGCCGGTCACTTCAGTAATACCATCTTCTACTGTTAACCCGGCAATGACAAGGGCTGCACCCGCACGCAGATCAGCTGCCTTTACTTTTGCAGCATTAAGTTTACTGCCCTCAATAATTGCAGATCGGCCTTCAACACGAATCTTTGCGCCCATTCTTACCAACTCTGGCACATGCTTGAAGCGGTTGCTGTAGACGAAATCGCTAAGCACACTAACCCCTTCTGCCTGTGTCAGCATACTTGTCATAGGAGATTGTAAATCTGTAGGAAATCCAGGATAGGTCAGTGCTTTAACATCTGCATGTTCATAATTAGCTCTACCTATAACTCGGATACTTTCATCAAGCTCTTCAATATCCACGCCCATCTCTAAAAGCTTGGCTGTTAAGGCTTCCAAGTGCTTAGGAATAACATTATCTATCAACACATTACCGCGCGTAGCCGCAGCGGCAATCATATAAGTTCCTGCTTGAATCCGATCGGGAATAATGGAATGACGGCAACCGTGCATTTCCGAGACCCCTTCGATCCGGATGGTTTCTGTACCAGCGCCTTTAATAACAGCGCCCATAGAGTTCAATAGGGTAGCTACATCTATAATCTCAGGCTCTTTAGCCGCATTTTCAATAATTGTAGAGCCTTTGGCTCGTGAAGCCGCCAGCATGATGTTTATAGTGGCACCTACGCTTGATACGTCCAGATAAATCTTCGCACCGCGTAGCTCTTTTGCATATAAGTGGATAGAACCATGTTCGTTGGTAACTGTTGCTCCCAAAGCCTCGAATCCCTTGATATGTTGATCAATTGGACGAGGTTCAAAATTACAGCCACCAGGAAGACCTATTGTCGCTTCTTTGAATCTTCCAAGCAGAGCTCCCATCATATAATACGAAGCTCTAAGTTTCTTAACCGGCCCATTGGGCATTGGAATAGATACAATACGTGAAGGGTCAATTCTCATCTGATTGCCTGACCAGGATACATTAGCGCCAAGCTCTTGCAAGATTTCGGAGTAAACGGCTACATCACTAAGGGACGGTAAATTATCCAGAACAACTTCAGATTCGGCCAAAATTGCCGCAGGAATAAGCGCGATGGCACTATTCTTTGCTCCACTGATGGTTACAACGCCCTCTAGCGGACGTCCACCGCCAATCATTAATTTTTCCATAGATTTATCAATTTCCCCCTACGTGTATTGCAGCTGGGTGGGCAATACGTGCTGTGGACTTTTAGTGATGAAAATGGAAAGACACCGGCTAAGCGGTGTGCTTTCCTCATCAAACTATTCAACTGGACAGAGTAATAGCCCTATCCTTTAACAAATTGCTTGTCCACCTGAGGCGGAAGCTACAATGATTAGGCTTTGTTGTTGGATCCAAATTCGCGAATTTTACCAATAACGGTTTCTTTGATTGCATCACGGCCTGGTGCGATGAATGTACGTGGATCGTAAGCATCAGGTTTAGCAGCTAGAACTTCGCGAACCACTTTTGCGAACACGATTTGATTCTCAGTGTTCACGTTGATTTTGGAAGTACCCAGGGAGATGGCTTTCTTGATGTCATGTTCAGGAATACCTGTACCACCATGAAGAACCATTGGGATGTTAGTAGCGTCACGGATTTCTTCCATTTCTTTGAATCCGAGGTTAGGCTCGCCATGGTAAGGTCCATGAACGGAACCAAGTGCAGGAGCCAGGGTGTCGATACCTGTTTCTTTCACAATACGTACGCACTCATCAAGCTTAGCATACATGATGCCGCCGATAACGTCGTCTTCTTGTCCACCAACAGTACCTACTTCAGCTTCTACAGAAACGCCTTTAGCGTGAGCATATTCAACGACTTTTTTAGTCATATCGATGTTCTCATCGATTGGGTGATGGGAACCGTCGATCATTACGGATGTAAATCCAGCATCAATTGCTGCTTTACATTTATCAAAGCTAGATCCATGGTCAAGGTGGATAGCTACAGGAACAGTGATATTCATGTCAATAATTAGACCTTCAACCATTTTAACAACAGTAGTGAAGCCGCCCATGTGGCGTGCTGCGCCTTCAGATACACCAAGGATTACTGGTGATTTTTCTTGTTCAGCGGCACCAAGAATAGCTTGAGTCCACTCCAAGTTGTTAATGTTGTACTGACCTACTGCATATTTTCCTTCAAGTGCTTTGTTCAACATGTCTGTCATAGATACTAATGGCATGGTTTCATCCTCCTAAGAATGTTGGTTGGCTATGTTTTTAAACCGACATCACATACAGGCTTATTATAGCACATCCTGTGTCAAATACTAAATAGGGTAAACAAAAAAATGTCCCGGTGGGACGATTTTTATCCAGCCCATATAACAATTACACTCATCCTCTTCGGAGTCACCACGCGAAATAGGACCGATACAGAAATCACCGTTCTAACTGCATTGATCCACAGACTTGTTATGAAGATGCATGTTTACCGCTACGCGCATTTCGTCTATGTCGAACGGCTTTGTAAAATGCATTAACGCCCCTAGCTTGGTCGCCTCCTTAATCATGTCCAGTTCACCATATGCCGTCATCATAATGACCTTAATGGACGGATTGATCTCCTTTAGATGCTTCAGAATCTCGAGTCCATCCATTCCCGGTATTTTCATATCGAGTAAGACCAAATCGGGTGACTCGCTGCGAACAATGTCTAATGCCAATTTTCCGTTAGCCGCTTGAAATGTTGTATATCCCTCACTATTGAACACTTCCATAAGAAGAATCCGGATCCCATTCTGATCATCGACAATTAATACTTTCTTCTTTTCCATACGATACCCTCCCAGAAATTAAGGCAGATTGACTATACCGCGCTCTCCACAGCGACCGGCCCCTTTAGAAACTACTCCATACGAAACCTATTATTCGTGCTTTACTGTCCAAATCCTGCTAATTGGATAAAATGGGTAAATAAAGAGTCTAAAATGAAATAAATGTCAGTTACAATATTTCTATTAAAGGGTAATACAAAAAGAGAGCCTTCGGATGAAGGCTCTCTTCGACTATTTAAGAACCGAGGGTTCTTTCTGTCTGTGTATAAATTATTGCTGCTCGGAATGGGTCAAAGAGGCTTTGACAAATTCACGGAATAGCGGTTGCGGGCGGTTCGGACGTGAAGTGAATTCCGGGTGGAATTGAACCGAGAGGAACCACGGATGCTCTGGAAGCTCTACGATCTCTACTAGACGGCCATCCGGAGAAGTTCCGGAGATAACCAGTCCTGCTTTTTCAATTTCGTCACGGTAAGCATTGTTGAACTCATACCGGTGACGGTGACGCTCATATACCAGTTCATCATCATAGCAAGACATTGCCAGAGAGTCCGGAATAATCTTACAAGGATACAACCCAAGACGCATAGTGCCGCCCATATCTTCAATATCTTTTTGCTCAGGAAGCAAATCAATCAATGGATATTGTGTATTTGGATCGATTTCGGAGCTGTTTGCACCTTGTAGTCCAAGAACAGAACGGCCATATTCAATTACAGAAACCTGCATTCCAAGGCAAATGCCAAAGAAAGGTATCAATTGCTCACGGGCATAACGAATAGCGGAGATTTTACCTTCGATTCCCCGATCACCGAAACCACCAGGAACAAGAATACCGCCAATACCACGCAGCATTTCGTCCACGTTCTCATCCGTAATTTCCTCTGCATTCACCCAGCGGATCTTAACCTCTGCATTCGCAGCAAAACCTGCGTGTGAAAGTGATTCAACAACGCTCAAATAAGCGTCATGCAGTGCTACGTACTTACCTACAATTGCGATTTCTACTGTCTTCTCTAATTTCTGAATCCGGCTAAGCATACTTTCCCATTCGCGCATATCTGGCGCAGGTGTTGTAAGCTTCAAATGATTAACAACAATCTCGTCCAATCCTTCATCACGAAGGTTCAATGGAACTTCATATAACGTCGAAGCATCGCGGCATTCCACAACAGCATTAGCATCAATATCGCAAAAGAGTGCGATTTTGGCTTTCATATCTGCGGAAAGCTCATATTCCGTACGGCACACGATGACATTCGGTTGAATACCGATACTGCGCAGCTCTTTAACGCTATGCTGTGTCGGCTTCGTCTTCACTTCTCCAGCAGCCTTGATATAAGGAATCAAGGTTACGTGGATATACATCACATTTTCCCGGCCAATATCACTCTTGATTTGACGAATCGCTTCCAGGAACGGAAGACTTTCAATATCCCCTACAGTACCGCCGATCTCTGTGATAACAACATCAGAGTTGGTCTCGCGGCCCGCGCGGAACACGCGTTCTTTGATCTCATTCGTAATATGCGGGATAACTTGTACAGTTCCACCCAAGTACTCTCCACGACGTTCCTTGCTGATTACGGATGAATAGATCTTACCTGTCGTCACATTGCTGTTCTTCGACAGATTGATATCAATAAACCGTTCATAGTGCCCAAGGTCAAGGTCAGTCTCTGCACCGTCATCCGTTACGAAGACTTCTCCGTGCTGGTAAGGGCTCATTGTTCCAGGGTCTACGTTAAGATACGGATCAAATTTCTGAATCGTTACCTTTAGACCTCTGTTCTTGAGCAGCCTGCCCAGCGAAGCGGCGGTAATGCCTTTACCCAGGGAAGACACAACGCCACCCGTTACAAAAATATACTTTGTCACTGTAAAACCCTCCTAAATAAAGTCCAAACATAAAAGCGGCACATGGTGTTTATCGTAACCCGTTTTACTATCATCAAAACAGGGGAAATCAAAAGTTTAATTCACCGGGGAAAACATAAACGGTCATCCCTCAAATTCCATTAATCTACAGCTACTTTGCATCTAAAAAAACAAAAAAGTGACACCCGTAGAACCGGGGCACTTTTTATTTTAGAAAACACGTTTATTAACTTACATGATAAGCCCATGCAATAGTTTACTCTGACGATCCCCCACTGTCAAGGGAGGAATTATGCCACAGACAAGACTCTCTGATTATTGATCTTACTTGTCATCCTCGGAATCTTCATCGTCGCCATCTTCTGCATCGTCTTCGTCCGTATCGTCTTCGTCTATGTCATCTTCATCGATCACGACATCTTCGTCGACTTCTTCTTCGCTGTCGTCGTCAGAATAGAGGTCGTCGCGATCTTCATCGATAGCGTCGAAATCCTCTTCTTCAGCTGTGTAGTTTTCTTCTTCATCAGCAAAATCGTCATCTTCTAAATCATCGTCTTCATCGTTGATGATGCGAACCCGTTTAGTGTTACCAACCGGATCATCGGAGCGCTCAAGAGGATACCAGCGTTTCAGTCCCCAAAGGTTGGTTCCGACACAGGCAAAACGCCCGTCAATGTTAATCTCGGTATATAACTGGGCAATAGTATCTTGGCTTTCTTGATCGGTCATGCCGCGTAACTTGGCTACCTCGACCATCAGATCACGGTAATAATACGGTGTATTGGCTGCTTTAAGCACCAGAAAGGCAAGATCCACCATTGGCATTTCTTTAACTTTCTCAGGGTCTAGCTTTAAATTGAGTGGCGTACTCACTAAAGGACACTTCCTCTCACGCATTGTTCACATTACGGTTTATTTCAATAATATCCATTAACAAAACTAAGTAAAACCTATTTAACAACAAAATGCAAGTCAAATGCAAGAACCGCCCAACAGAAAAAGCCTCCTGCTTATTATCCATACAGGAAACCTGTCTTCATCAAGAAGAGTTGATATGTAATTGTAGCAAGGTTCGCCGCACCCAAAGTTTTTAGAAATGGGATTTAAAAAGGCGGAGGAAGACCTCCGCGCATGACTGTATCCACGCCAAGGATCGGCTCCTTACGGGATGTTACAAAGAGAGTTTTAATCTCTTCTGTTTATTTTATGTAAAGCGCCGTCTTTTGACACGCTGGGCAGCCCATTTCCTTAAAAAAGGGCAAGTTCCCATTCGGACCCCTCCCTCCGCTCATACAATATGGCAGCAGGGCACCGAGGAGGGACAGCGAAACCTATGGACTATTACAAATTTTGGAACATGCTTCTTGAAGAAATATCGGTTGCCCCCAAAAATGGTGAGCGGCGTATTCTTACCTTCAACGATCCCCGCCAGTATGCCGGAGCTTTCTCCCAATGGAAGGCTCTAAAAGCAAAGCAGCCCGAGCTGCGGCAAGTACAGGTATCTCCGCTGATTCGGGCCTTCTTCGTGCCCGCTGCCGCCGGAAAGCTGATGAACCGATTTACAGACCTTCTAAATGTCGAAGACGATCTGCAAATCCAAATCCATTCCATAGCTAACGAAAAAAGCGGAATTGCAGCGCTCCCATGGGGGGTGAAAGCGATTCATGCTCCTCAGGCATGGTCTAAATCAACCGGAGTTCACGTCAAAATCGGCGTCATTGACACCGGCGCGGATTACCGTCATCCCGATCTGAAGCATTCATTAGCCACTGGAGTCAACCTACTACACCGCGGAATGCTGCCGCTGGATGATAATGGGCACGGAACTCATATCGCCGGAACCTTAGCGGCAGCAGGGGGGAATCGCGGAATGATGGGAGTGGCGCCGCGAGCGCTGCTATATCCAGTCAAGGCTTTTGATCATAGTGGATCAGCCTATGTATCCGATATTGTGCTAGGTATTGATTGGTGTGTGCAGAACCGAATCGACGTCATTAATATGAGCTTTGGAATGAAGACTAGAAGCAAGGCGCTCCACAATGTGGTTATAAAAGCGTATCGGGCCGGAATCGCCGTCATTGCCTCCTCTGGGAATGACGGCAAACGTGGCGGGGACTATCCTGCACGTTATCCCGAGACGATAGCCGTGGGCGCCATCGATAAAAGACACCGGGTTGCCGGCTTCAGCAATCGCGGTTCATATATCGATGTATACGCGCCCGGCGAAGGCGTGCCCTCCTGCTGGCTGAAGGAGGGCTACAAAGAAATGAGCGGCACCTCCATGGCGACCTCGCATGTCACGGGAGCCGCAGCACTGCTGCTCGCACTGCGACCGGGCCTCACGCCAAGGGAGCTGAAGCTGCTCTTGCGCCGCACCGCGTCCCCGGTGCGGCTGCGTAAGGGGCAGCGCCGCGCATCCCTAGGCGGCGGCTCTGCCGATGCCCTACGCCTGCTGAGAGCAGGAGTAAGGGCGAAGCGTTCGGTCTCCGCGAACGTGTAGACCCGCCCGGGCACCGGGTGGGTCACTCTGACGTTAGCGCAGCTGATGTCGGTGCGAAGAACGGCAGCAAAGAAAAATCCGCCCCCCAGGAAACCGGAAGGCGGATTTTTTGTCGTTTGCTGTTGATTTACATGCGATCCGGTGCAGAAACTCCGACAAGACGCAGTACATTGGCAATAGTAGTACGTGTTGCGCCCAGCAGTGCAAGACGCGCCACGGTTTGAGCAGCATCCTCAGTAATTACACGTTCAGCTTTGTAATAACTGTGGAACATCGCAGCCAGCTCATATACATAACGGATGAGGCGATGTGGAGCATAACCTTCAGCCGCAACAGCGATTTCTGCCGGGAGCTCACCAATTTTGCGCAGCAGGTCATATTCATGCACTGCTGTCAGCTTGGAGAAGTCAATTTCCGCGTAATCAGGGATAGAAATCCCTTGCTCCTCTGCCTGACGGAAAATACTGCAAATACGCGCATGCGCATATTGAACATAGAATACAGGATTTTCATTAGAAGTAGAGATCGCCAAATCCATATCGAAATCAAGATGAGAATCCATGCTGCGCATGGTGAAGAAATAACGAATCGCATCGATTCCTACTTCCTCCATCAAATCTTCCATCGTAACCGCTTTGCCGGTACGTTTGGACATTTTGACCTTTTCACCATTCTGGAACAGGCTGACCATCTGAGCAATCAGAACCACTAACTTCTCAGGATCATTGCCAAGTGCTGACATTGCCGCCTTCATCCGCGGAATATAACCATGGTGATCAGCGCCCCAAATGTTAATCATTTTATCGTAACCACGGCCATACTTATCGCTGTGATAAGCAATATCCGGGGTAAGGTAGGTATATGTGCCATCATTTTTGATCAAGACACGGTCTTTATCATCCCCGTATTTTGTCGTTTGCAGCCAGGTTGCCCCATCTTGCTCGTACACTTCTCCACGATCACGGAGCTCGTCCAGCGAGCGCAGTACTTCTCCGTTCTCATACAGCGAAGTTTCACTGAACCAGATATCGAAGTTTACACGGAAAAGACCTAGATCACGTTTAATTTTATCCAACTCTTTATTAAGTCCATAGGTCCGGAAAAAAGCAGCGCGCTCACTAGGGCTCATCTCGAGCAAGGTATCGCCCTTTTCTGCCACAAGCTCCTTCGCAAAACCCTTAATATCCTCACCATGGTAACCATCTTCCGGCATTTCTGCCTCTTGACCCAGCTCCTGCAGGTATCTGGTTTCAATGGATTTACACAGATTAGCCACTTGGTTACCGGCATCATTAATATAATATTCCCGGGTCACCTCATAACCTGCATAATCAAGCACATTACACAGCGCATCACCGACAGCAGCACCACGGGCATGCCCTAAATGTAGGCTACCCGTTGGATTGGCACTGACGAACTCCATTTCAACCTTCTGACCTTGACCCAGATTAATACGGCCATAGTCATCCCCCTGCTCAGCAACAAGGCTGATGATTGGGTACAAGTAATTCTTAGACAGGGTAAAGTTAATAAAGCCTGGTCCTGCAATCTCCGCTTTCTCAATAGAAGCTCGGCTCGTATCCAAATGCTCAATAATAGCTTCAGCAATCTGGCGTGGATTACGTTTAGCAATTTTGGTCAGCTGCATAGCAGCGTTCGTAGCCAAATCACCATGCGCCTTATCTCTTGGTACTTCAAGTACAATATCCGGAACCTCTTCCGGTGCAACCAGCCCAGCATTCACAATCGCATCGGCGATGGCTTCTTTTACCCGTTCATTTACAAGCTCTAACGGATTCTTACTATGTGTCATAATTTCGGTTCCTCCTGTATATGCAAACTAATAGCGAACTTTCCTGTCAATTCCTCGTAAACGTACAAATCATATTCCCAGGCAACCGTTAAAGAACGCCCTTCGCGCACAACTTCCAGCTTGTTCGTTTCCGTAGAAAGATTGAACTGCGTATATGGCGAGCGGTAGAATCCTGGCAGACGCCGTCCAGCTTCAAAGCTCTGCTCCGACTGAATCCCGCCATGGCGGATTAGCTTCAGTTGATTGCCTGCAATCTTTATCGTTGTACGAACAGAAACTTCCTCTCCGCGAGGACCCTGCTCTAATTCTTCATATTGAATATATAGATGCGGTCCCTTGGATGTTACTTCTCCATTCGCTTCCATAACATTTCGCTGACCATCTTGAAGGCTCACGAGCGTAATAGAGACATCATATTTGTCAGACTGTATTTCAGGCATCACACGTTCCTCCATTCTGCAAGCCTCTGCATTCTGCATAAGAAAAACGTCTAATGGCAAAGCTTAAACATTTTTATATTAATCAAAGGCCTATTTCGCTTTCCCATTGTACACTATAATCCAGTTCAAAGAAGCATTTCAATACAGAATCAAGCATATCTTCATAAGCACATAAAATATTACCATATTGATGATTAAAAGCACACTTTGAACGTCCATTCTCTATGTATATCATTTACTTCGATTATATTTGCACCTACCAAGCACCTATCGGACATAGATGACCTTAAACGCAGTATGATTCCATATTCGGTGTGATAACGGACCCCTTAGTCGCTATTGGCATAAAAAGCAACCCATTTGAACCTCTTTCTAGGCAATAGTGTTACTGGAGTCCGAAACGCTATCCCAAAGGCCGAAAATTTGCAAATAACGTCAACTGGGTCCGTACCCCTCCGAGGATGAGGGATCTGATAAGGCCACTGATAAGGGTACTATTCAAGCAAGCAACCAAGGATAAAAAATACAGAGCAGCGATTCTCCAAGTATCCGGAGAATCGCTGCTCTGCTGCCTATTTGCGATGTTTACAATACTTCGGACCCTTATATTTTTTATTGAAGAGAATTATTGGGTCATCACTTTTAAAGAAAACCTGCGTTCCCATGAAGCTCCGCCGTCTTTGGTCACATACAAGGAAGAGTAATCAAGCTCATGGATGGCGAGCCAGCCCTCTTTATTACTAGTAAAGGAAGTTACCCCGTCATAACCAGCGAGCTCCGGAAGATTAGCCCATTGCTTACCGCCGTTATAAGAGCGTCCAACTGCCACTTTCTCTGCTGCTGGGGAAAATCCCACTAAAAAAGATGTGCTGTTTCCCACAAGCTGCAGATTCCCGGGTTTGCCAGCGGCTGGCCCTTTATTGAATTCAGCCTTGCCACTGCCTGGCGCAGGTCCGCCGCCGGCAGTTTCCTGAGCGATCACACGATTCCAACTTTTCCCCCTGTTCGCACTTTCATACAGCGAGTAAGAGGTCTGACTCATCCCCGTACCGCCATAGAGCAATACAGCGACCTGATCTCCCTTAGCGGAGATTTGTCCAAACTCGGGCTCGGCAAAAGCCGCCTTCAATGAAAGGCTCCAAGTTCCCCCTCCATCTGTGGTCTTCATTACCCGATATCCGCTTCCCGGCACGATTACAACCGCCCAGCCGGTATTCCGGTCACTAAAATAAGCGCCTCGTGTATTGGGTGGGGTGGAAATTTTACTCCAGCTCAGCCCCCCGTCTTTGGTGTAAAACGTGGCGGCTCTCTCATAAGCAAAACCTTTCTTACTATCGATAAAATTTATTCTTTCAAAGCTGACGGCATTGTTCGAAAGTCTCTTCCACTCCGAGCCACCGTTAGAGGTACCAATTAAATATTGAGCCTGCCCCTCCTCTACAGAAGCAAGAGCAAAGCCATGTACATTATCGGGAAAATCGAATTGTTTGAAGCTCCATTGGCCTTGATAGATCTCTTGAAAATGGCAACCTCCGTCAGAGGTACCAATCATAAATCCATTACCTGCTGCCCGTCCAATATTCCCATTCAAAAACTGAACATCAGAAAAGCTAAGCGGTGTGGATACATCGCCTGAATGCTTGTTTTGCAGGGCCTGTAGCAAGCCGTGATCTCCCGTGCCGCAAGTCGCTGGTGCAGCATGTACAGAAGTTACAGGTGCACTCCAGCCTGAAACCATAATAAGCGTCGCCGAGAGGGCGGTTATTGTCGTCTTATGAATCCTTTTCGTCCATTTCATGATGACACCTCCTAATATGTATATACCCTTACTCACAATCCCTACTCTGTTATACCGCCAGAGAGGATACCCTATCTACCTTAAACAATCACAAAATAGAAACAATTTGTTACCCTCCATATCCCTAATGAATATCCTTCCAGATCCTTCCCCATAATATGAAAGAAAGGAGTCTGGTGCCATGACACGCGAATCAACGAATCCACCGAAACGAAAAAGCCGCTTCCGGCGTTTATTTCGGCTGCTGGCAGCCTTGATCATATTATTTGTATTAACCACCGGAGCTCTGCTCGGTTATCTATATCAAAAAGATCTTCCACCGATTAGCGATGATGTGCGCTCCAAGCTGTTTGACTCCCGGGGCAATGTTCTTGCCACCTTTACCTCAGACGGCCGCAGCCGTGAACCCGTCAAATTAAGTCAAATTTCTCCCCTGCTCATTGAAGCTACACTAGCAGTCGAGGATCGTAAATTTTATGAGCATTCCGGATTTGATCTGAAAGGGATGGCACGAGCTGTTCTTGTCAATCTGGAAGAGGGGAACCGGTCGCAGGGTGCTAGTACGCTAACTCAACAGCTCGCACGTAACCTCTACCTATCCCATGAAAAAACGTGGACGCGCAAGGCTAAAGAAGCTGTCTATACGATGCAGCTGGAGATGAAATACAGCAAAGATGAAATCCTGAACATGTATTTAAATAATATCTATTATGGCCACGGTGCTTACGGCATTGAAGCAGCCTCACGGATGTATTTTGGTAAATCTGCAGCTGATTTAGACCTGGCAGAGAGTACCATGCTGGCTGGAATTCCAAAGGGACCTACCTATTATTCACCATACAACCACATGGACAATGCTAAAAAGCGCCAGAGAATCATCCTGACCGTCATGGCGAATTTAGGTAATATCACTCAGGAAGAAGCCGGACAAGCTGTCCAAGAGAACTTAAACTTCAAGCCGCAAGGACAAAAGGATACGCTTGTAGCTGCGCCTTATTTCCGGGATTATATCCGCAATTTGGCTATAGAATCGCTCCACATCAGTAATGATGAGCTGGAGCAAGGCGGACTAAATGTCTATACCACCCTTGACCCTGACATGCAGCATGCCGCAGAAAATGCCGTTGATAAAGAGATGGATCAAACTAGTGATCTGGAGACTGCGCTTGTATCCATCGATCCTCGCACCGGTTACATCAAAGCAATGGTCGGCGGAAAAAATTATCGTACCAACCAGTACAATCATGCTTTGGCCACCACACGCCAGCCGGGTTCTTCCTTTAAGCCGATTATGTATTTGGCCGCACTCTCTTCCAAAGAGATGACAGGACTTTCGGTCTTCAATAGTCAGCCAACGATGTTTCATTATGATAACAACCGCAAAACGTATCAGCCCCGAAACTTTGGGGATAAGTATCTGGGTGAAATTAATATGCGGCAAGCTATCGCAGCATCGGACAATATCTATGCTGTTAATACAATTATGAAGATCGGCGCGGATAAAGTGAGCGAAATGGCTGCGAAGATGGGCATTGACAGTCCACTTCAAAGCGTACCTTCGCTGGCACTAGGCACTTCACCGATCAGTCCGCTTGAAATGGCTGCGGCTTTTGCTGTAATTGGAAACAGCGGTCAGAAAATGCCGACCACAGCCATTCTAAAAATAACCGATTCAAATGGCATGGTCCTGTATGAAGCACCTCAACCCAAAGGAGTAACCGTCGTAGAACCTTCAGCTACCTATGTCCTGACTCGTTTAATGGAGGGGGTATTCGAGACTGGGGGGACGGGTAATCGTGTGGCTTCCATAATCAAACGTCCGGTAGCCGGCAAGACCGGCACTACGGATACAGATGGCTGGATGGTAGGATTCACCCCGGAGCTATCCACGGCAGTCTGGGTTGGATACGACAAGGGGCGCGACATCGCAACTACCGACGGACGGCGTGCGGCTCCCATTTTCGCCCAATTTACTGAAAAAGCGCTGGAAAATGTCCCTCCAAAAATTTTCCCCATTCCAGATGGAGTGGTCAGCGTATACGTCAATCCACAATCCGGTAAACTTGCTACAGCAGCATGTCCCGACAAAGAACTGGAAACCTTTATTAGTGGAACTGAGCCCACCGAGTACTGCGAATTGCATGGAACTGGCGCCGCTCCTGCTGTCGATGACACACAAAGCAAGGTTGATCCTGCGGAAGAGAACCGTTCCCTATGGAAGAACATTAAACGCTGGTGGTTGAATTAGCCTCTTCATTTATATTGAAGGGGTTTTTCTTTTTTATAAGTTATATATTGTAGTAACAACAGAATTTCCAAATTCAAATATCACTTATCACATAAGGGATGTAACCGTTTTATTTATTATGCTTACCCCATTCTCTTAACTCTCAATTACTGCTATAATAGTTATTAGAAACCAAAATAAATTGATGTAAATGAGGGACATGGGATGAAGGATACAGGCATGATCCGGAGTTTAGACAGTCTTGGGAGAATTGTGGTTCCCGCAGAAATCCGTATGACGCGTAATATCGACATTGGTGATCCTATCGAATTTTTTGTTTTAGACGAAAAAATCATCGTCCTTAGGAAGTACACCTCGACAGAGTGTACATTTTGCAGAAGCCACGACCATGTCACCTACTATAAAGAGCAGTTTATTTGTAGCAGCTGTCTAAAAGAAATTGTCGATCCTGAACGCATGTCTCAATTGCCAGAGTCACGTGAGGATTTTGTTGTTGAGGCACCAGAGCACAACACCAGCATCCGAAAGTCGAAGACAGAGGAAATGTGCCAACGTCTGGAACAAGCTATTGAAGATCATCCCTATGCCAACCAAAAAGAACTTGCAGAAATCCTCGGGATTAGCCAAGCCAGAGTGAGTCAGCTCAAACGCAAGCTTAGCAGTACAAGCAAATCATAAATTAAAAAAGCTTCGACGCTCCTATTTCCGGAGGTCGAAGCTTTTTTTATATCGGATAACCCTTCTGGAGGCTCCTATACTATTCAGTCAGTGCAGCTTTAAGCTCATCTGAGGATGCATTCCACCATGCTTCATTATGAGAGATCAGAAGGGATTTGAGCGCCGACTTCTCAATGGCTCCAAGCCCTGCCACATCGATCTTGCGTTTAAGAGCTGCATCCAGCTTATTGACATGCTCGGCAAGAATTTTCCATCCGCGGCGCGCTTCTGTATCAATCCACATTTCACAGGCTGTGATTCCACCATAAAATTGAGCTTCCAATGTACGGTCTACCGCTACCCATACCACCCAAACCTGTCTTCCATTCGGTACATCTTCACGATTCATGGAAAATTTAATTCCTTTTTCCACCTTGCTCTTGGCATGCATGGCACCGATATCAATAACCGCCACATCACCATCAATAATGACAGGTGAAACGTTGTTGAGATCTATAGAGCCTGCTCCAAAGCCTTTATGTTTACTTTTAGCGTTCACAATATTTAAGGCAATCTGTTTCTTGCCCTCCGGTTGTATGTTGTCCACGAGTGCACACCCTTCCTCTTACGAATAATTTAATTTTAGCTAATAATGCGGCGATTGCAAACATATACATCCCGTAGATGCTTGTCACGGGAGGAATCACACTATGAAGTCACTGTCATTAAAGTACATCATCTTTGCGACCCTGGCCATCCTCGCGCTGCTGGGAGGAGGAATATGGGCCTTTTCAGGAGATAGCTCAACAGCTTCTGTTACTAGCTTTGCTTCAAAAGAGGCCAAGTCCTCCAGCGGCACAGCGCCTGCAGCCGTACCACAGCAGGTATTGCCTGAGAGCGCACCCGTCCCGGCAGAGGAGGCTTTAAGCCAGCGGGTAGTCGAGTATCACATTGATGTCCAGCTTGTTCCTGACACAGAAACCTTAAAAGCTTCTGAGACAGTAACCTGGACACACCCCGGAGTAAAGCCAGTAAGTGATTTATATTTTCACATGTATCCAAATGCATTTGCCTCATCAGATACCACCTTTATGAAGGAATCCGGGGGGACGCTCAGAGGCGACAGCATGCCTGAGAACGGCTTCGGAAATATGACGCTGACCGATCTGCGCACGACAGAAGGAACTTCGCTAATGCAAAGAGTGCAATATGTCCAACCTGATGACGGCAATATCAACGATAAGACACTCCTAAAGGTACATCTTCCTCAGCCTGTTAATGGTGGGGAAAGTGTAACACTTAAGCTTCAGTATGAAGTCCAGCTGCCCAAAATCTTTGCTCGCATGGGTGCTTCAGGTAACTTCGTTATGGCTGGGCAATGGTTTCCTAAGCTTAGTGTATACGAGCCTAAGGGCACGCGCGGAGTTAAAGAAGAAGGCTGGGACCTGCATCAGTATCACGGAACTTCTGAGTTTTACAGTGATTTTGGCATCTTTAATGTAACGATTTCCGTTCCTTCCAACTATACGGTGGCAGCGACCGGATTTCCTGTAAAAAATGCCAAGCTCAAACAAGATCAGAAAATATATCAGTTCTACGCCGATGATGTCCACGATTTCGCTTGGGCTGCATCCCCTGATTTTACAGTAGCAGAGGAAGCTTTCTCTACGCCGGAGGTGCCTGGAGTGCGAATTAAGGTGTATCTCGACCCTCTGCACAAAGACTTACAAGAGCGTTACCTTCAAGCTGCCAAGGCTGCCCTGACCTACTTCAGCAAATGGTATGGCCCTTATCCCTACTCTACGCTGTCTATTATCGTCCCACCTAAGGAGGGAAACGGCGCGGGAGGAATGGAATATCCTACCCTTATTACAGCCTTTGGGGCCGCGGATTCTTCTCCAGATACCTCACTTGAAAGAACCGTCATTCATGAGATCGGCCATCAATACTTCTACGGTATGGTAGCCAGCAATGAATTCGAGGAGGCTTGGCTGGATGAAAGCTTTACTTCCTATGCCGAAGACAGACTTATGGAACAAGAATACGGTATCAAGTCTAATTTGCCTTTACAGGCCAGCCTGGTAACTATACCTGAGCCGTTAAATCTGGAAACGTGGAAATATGCAGGGGCGGATTCCTATAGCCGAAATGTTTATATCCGCGGCAAGCTTGTACTTAAAGATATCGAACGCCAGGTAGGTACCAAAGCAATGAACAACATCATGTCCTCCTACGCTCGTAAGTTCCGTTTCCAGCATCCCGCTACGGCAGATTTTCAGAAAGTGGTTGAGAAGGTAACCAAAAAATCATGGCAGGCATATTTCGATGATTACATTTATGGCGATGGGGCGCCTGACTTCTCAGTAGATACGATTACTTTTAAAAAAAATAACAGCGGCGATGCTCAAAGCTACGAATCATTAGTGAAGATTTCAAATAAAGGGAGCCATTACGTTGATGTTCCCGTGAAATTCACATTCGCCGACAGCTCTTCGGTGCAGCGGGTCTGGAACGGTGAAGGAGCAGAGACTACGTTTCAATTGTTAAGCGATAAGCCTCTTCTCTCTGCTGAGATTGACCCTGAGCATTCCATCTTATTGGAGAGCAAACATTTAAACAACTTTAGGCTGGCGGAAATAGAGCCCAAGACGCTCTCTCGCTGGACGTTAAGTGTAACTAAACTACTTGAAACCGTGCTCGGAACTCTTGTCTGGTGAGGTGAATGATTGTGAGAACATCGATAACCCGCGGCTGGCAAAGCATGAAGGAGCAATTTTATATTTTAATTCTGCTCTTCATCTACCGACTGCTCTGGGGCTACTTTATGTATGGTTTCATCCGATCTGCTATTATTCCAATTCTACTGCGCTATCCAGATAAAGACGCCGGCGGCAGCGGTATGGGCAGACTGTTGTATTATATCGAGGGACAGTTCAGCTTGAATACTGACCCTGCGATACGCACTTGGTTATGGATGCTTCTAGGACTTGTTGTCTTGCGACTTCTGCTTTCTCCTTTCATAAGGGCAGGATTGCTGCATGAGCTCCACCAGGAGCGAAGGGGCGAGCGCGGACTGTTCTTTTTCCCCGGCATGAAGATCTATGGACTACCTGTCTTAGTCTTTAGCCTAATCGAATGGGTTCTGACCCTGCTGCCGCTTTACTGGCTTGCTCCAAAAATGTACGGGCTGTTCTTATCCTCTTTGTTTAACTACACTTTGTTACTTCATTTAGTACCATACGTATTGGCATGGCTTATATATATTTTTATCGTGCGCCTGTTTCTTCTATATATGCAGTTTGGTTACACCGGCGGTACAGGAATGTTCTCCTCACTGTTCATCTGCTTGCGGTCACTGATTCCTGCTATAGGTGTTTCCATTGTACTTGGTGCGGGAGGCTTGCTCTTACTGCTAGTGTGCGGACTGACGGGTCTGTTCTGTCCCGGCCTGCCGGCACTTATAATACGGCAAATCTCACCACTACCTTCTACGCTCTTAAAAATGTGGGGAATCTCTGCACAATATCATCTATGGTGTAGCAAAGCATTTCCACAATAAATTAACCTTATTTGACATAATAAAAAGGTCCCAATTCCTGTATTCAGGAGCTGGGACTTTTTCTCATTACGGATAACTGAAGAGTATTTGCAAAATCATAAAAGCTCTGTTACAATAAGTCCTGTGCTATTAGTAACAATTTTGTAATCAATTGAAACGATTCCTACATAACTAAATGTATTTATCGTAAGTGTAACTGTCGAAACGTCATTCTCTTGGTGCTTAACACGCCTAATTCCTTTGCACCGGGAAGTGGGGGAACCATATTTTGGGTGAATTGATCTCGCTTTACAGGGATCATAGGGAATCTTCTACCGAACCCTTAAGCTAACCTCGCAGGCCTTGGAAGGAGTACATCTTTTGAAAAGACATAATTTAAGAAAAAAATGCGTCGCTGCGGCGCTAGGACTTGTAATGGCATTATCTATTGGTGGAGGAAGCGCCTTTGCCGACTCTAAGATGGACACTGTAATCTCAAAGACTATTGGAGTTGCCTATAAAACCGGAGGTACAAGCACTGCCGGATTTGATTGCTCTGGATTTACAAAATATGTATTCAAGAATGTAGGTCTTACTTTACCTCGTACATCAAAAGCTCAATATAGCGTTGGAACTGCTGTATCCAAAAGCAATCTGCGTTCTGGTGATCTAGTGTTCTTTAACACACTTGGCAATGGAGTATCCCATGTCGGCATTTATGTTGGAAACGGAAAATTCGCACAATCGTCCTCTTCGCGTGGAGTAACCATCACTTCACTCAGTCAGGCCTACTGGGCCAATCGTTATGTTGGCGCTAAAAGAGTAATGAGTACTTCAGCTTATCAAGCTGTAGCCTTCGATTGAAACCTTCCTCACAACTATAACCTCATAATTACAACTATATGAACCTGAATCTGATTATGCCCGTAATCAAATTCGGGTTTTTCTTTTTTCCATAATATATTTTTACACTATTAGAGCCCAATTGAAACACGTTTATTTGATAAAAATTGCAATTATATTAAAAATTAGGTCATTATTAACGCTTACATATGCCTTTCTACCGTAAAAATGCCAATTTTTCTGCATTAATATGTTAAAAACGATTGCCAAGCGGCTTTCTGTTTGTTACAATTAGCGCAGTGAGATTTTAGTAACATTTTTGTAATCATTAAGTTGTTATTTACAAAGGTTTTGTCATGTATTGATTACAAGCTAATCCTAATCAACAGTATGAGCCGAGTTTCCTAACTATTAGGAAAACGGGGGAACCAACTTTGGGTGAATTGACCTCCATTATATAGAGGGGTCATAGGGGACCTTCAACCGAACCCTTAAGCTAACCTCGTAGGCATTTGGAAGGGGTATACACTTTTGAAGAAGAAGTTAGCAGCAGCAGTACTAAGCTTTTCCATCATCCTCACCATCGGAGCAGGAAGCGCTTTCGCAGATTCCAAAATGGATAAAGTGATTGACAAGGCCATCGGTACTAAATACGTATCCGGCGGTATATCCACTAACGGATTTGATTGCTCCGGATTTACAATGTATGTGTTTGATAAGATTGGCATTAACCTTCCACACCAATCAGGTTCCCAATATCAAATGGGCACAGCAATCTCCCGTGATGATATAAGAGCCGGAGATCTTGTATTCTTCAATACAAGTGGCAAAGGTGTCTCCCATGTCGGCATTTATGTCGGTGAAGGTAAGTTCGCACACGCTTCTACCTCACGCGGTGTTACCATTAGCTCTCTGAGTGATAGCTACTACGTGAAACGCTACGTTGGTGCCAAGCGCATTATGAGCACAGATGCTTACAAATCGGTTGCTGCTGAATCGGAAGACAATGATGATGTGCAATAAATAACGTACATAGGCTCTTTTCCAAGGTAATTCTTGGAGGAGAGCTTGTTTTTTTGTCTTATTACTTATTTACCCCTCTCATAATTTGTAAAACATTCCCCTCATATAAATTTTCTGAGTCGAACCTCCCCCATTTTGTATATAATTAGTAATATAGCAATGTCCTCGTGAAAGGAGATCGTTGACCTTATGATAAATCCCTCGGTAACTTTTCATGTAGTTCCTATGGAGGCAATTCACGGAGAAGCTATTTGTAAGTGGAGCTATACGCCTCCATATAATATTTATGGCTGGATGCCGTGGGAGCAGATGCAGGCCCTTGGCATCGAGTTTGGCGATCCGCAGCTCCGGGAGGAACAATATATCTCCATATTAAATGAACATGAGGTTTTATGCGGATTCGCACAGTTGTTCCCTATGGAAGGAGTCGTCCGTTTAGGGGTTGGGATGCGCCCCGATCTATGCGGCCATGGTTTAGGCAAACTATTCGTGGATGCCATCGTCCAGACAGCCTTGAATCGTTATCCTGATCGTGAGATAGATCTCGAAGTCCTGACCTGGAACCAACGCGCCATTCGAACTTATCAAAAATGTGGATTTACGATTACAGATACGTATGAACGCCGCACACCTACAGGAGACAAACCTTTTTATTGCATGGTCTATGACAAATGATATTAAATACCAGAAATTTCATAAGAATGATTGTATTCTCGTTCATTTTTTTGTCACAAACCCTATGATAACGCTTCACCATAAGCTATAATGTAGGGAGCAGCTTACATAGAAGGGACGAATTGGGATGCAGAAATGGATCATGAGCGGTTTGTTTTTTGCCGCCTGTGCCTTTGCGGTAGTACTCATGTTTACACTTCCGGGTAAAGAAGAGGTAGCGGAAGAAAATAAGCCCACGATGCCGGTAGTTCAACTGGACGCAGCAAAGGCAGAAGCAACCGTGAAAGCCAGCTGTATCACCTGTCACGGCGATCAGCTTCAAGGTGGAGTTGGACCAAGTCTTCAGAATGAAGGCGGCCAGCATGACGCTGAGGAAATCTACAGCATCGTCACCAAAGGACGTGGTCAAATGCCTTCCTTTAAGGAGAAGCTAGCCCCTGAAGAGATCGCCAACGTCGCACTCTGGCTCTCAGAGAAAAAGTAACCCATCAAGCAACTAAAAACGCCCGTGTATGAGATAGGTGACTATCTATGCACGGGCGTTTATTTTATGATTTTGGCTAAACTAATGATTTTTTTCAAAGGCTTCATTAAATTCATGCGCCGCTCGAAGATCTAGAGCCGTAATCCCATCTTCTTCATTAGATTCAAGTCGCAGGGTAACTGTTTTATAATCAATCGTAATATGTGGATGATGATCGAAGGCTTCTGAAATCGTGGCTACTTCATCAACGAACGCAATGCCCTTCATATATTGGCTGAACATATATTTTCGCACCATAACATTATTATCCAGCTTCCAGCCCTCCAGCTTGGTGATCTCCTCACGCAGTTCCTCTTCCGTAAATAACAATTCGTTTCCTCCCTTACAAAAAATTGCAGTAAAGTGCGCAGTTCCCTTTACTTGACTTAGGCGTTAAACAAAACATCCCTTAGCTTCTGAGGTCCAAGGGATGTGCCAGGATAAAGGCGATATTTTCGATTTAATGTATTCACAAATCCCAGCGATTATAACTCGGCTTTATCAATTTTAACACGGGCTACTAACTACGGGCAAATTACGTCCAGACGTCTCCTCTGCCTAAATCAAAACTACTGAAGCCAAATCCTCTTCGCCAACTAAAATATTAATGCGGTGCGTGTCCTTATCGTAAATAATTACGCCGCTCCCCACTTCAATCATAGGTTCATTACCCAGCGCGAAGAAAAGATCCTCAGCCAATGCTTCCCATACCTCCAGCTTTGATTCTTGGGGTAGTTCCTGCCACTCGTCCGGATCCATCTCAAAAAATAAATATCCATCGGAAATTCGTCCGACGGCTTCGGTCAAATCTGTTAGAATTTCACCGTAATCTCTACCATGCTTTACACCCACGTATATCACTCCGTTTTCTTCACAGATGAATAATTACTTACCTTATCCATTATAGCCGAAAAAATGACTTCACAAAAAACCGAATGATGTCGATAAATAAGAATATACGTTAATTCGGTTTCGCACAGAGTGCCCTGCCGCTGTTTCAAGGATGATATACGCGGCATTGTCGGAACACATCTTAAATCTCACGGACGAGGTGCAAAATGGAAATTTCAACAATAATTGGTTTAATTTTTGGTTTGGTTGCTGTAATCTGGGGCATGATCCTCAAGCACGCTCCACTTCATGCTTTGGCCACACCTGCTGCTTACGTTATTATCTTGGTGGGTACGGCAGCGTCTATTTTCATGGCCTTTCCTTTCAACGAGGTCAAAAAGATTCCAAGTCTGTTCAAAATGATTTTTATCAAAAAGAAATTAATCAGTAAACCCGAATTAATCACTATGTTCATGGAATGGGCTTCTATCACACGGCGTGAAGGTCTGTTGGCTCTAGAATCAAAGGTCGATGAAATAGAAGATAACTTCCTCAGGAATGGCATGCGGATGATCATTGATGGAAATGATCAGGATTTTGTCCGTGATGTCCTCATGGAGGATATCCACGCCACAGAGGATAGACATAAAGCAGGAGCGCTCATTTTCTCACAGGCAGGTATGTATGCTCCTACCCTTGGGGTGCTCGGGGCGGTTATCGGCCTCATCGCCGCTCTGGCTGATATGAGTGATATGAACAAATTGGCTGCGGCAATCGGGGCTGCCTTCATCGCCACTTTGCTTGGTATCTTTACAGGTTACGTATTATGGCATCCTATTGCTAATAAGCTGAAACGTCTCTCCAAACAAGAAATCGAAGTTCGAATGATGATGGTCGAAGGTCTTTTGTCCATACAGTCCGGTGTATCTACTATTGCCATCAATCAGAAGCTTGCTGTATTCCTAACACCTTCGCAACGCGTTAAGTTAAATGAGAAGGACGGTGGATCAGGTGAGCAAAAAGACTAGACACGAAGAGCATGAAGAACATGCCGATGAATCGTGGCTGTTACCTTATTCCGACCTCATGACTCTTCTGGTGGCTCTGTTCATCGTTATGTATTCTATGAGCGCAACGGATGCCAAGAAATTTGAAGAGATGAGTCAAGCCTTCAGTTCCGCACTTAATGGCGGTACAGGTATTCTTGAAGAGCGGGCAGCAATGCCTAGTAAGACTCAAGAAGATCTGGGCAAAAATGATAAGATGGGTAGCTCTACCTCCAAGAAAGCTGAAGAAGCAGAAATGGCAAAGCTACGACAAAAGGAACAAGAGGATTTAGAGAAGCTTAAGAAACAATTCGATCAATATATTAAGAGCAACGGCCTAACTGATCTGCTCAGTACGAAGCTTAATCAATCTCAGCTAATGATTACGATCAGTGATAACGCATTGTTCGCCTCTGGCCAAGCCATTGTTAAGGATGATTCGCGGCAATTAGCTAAATCCATCTCAACGATGCTGCAGCAATTCCCGGATTATGATGTAGTAGTGCAAGGGCACACCGACGATATTCCGATTTCCAATAGCAACTATTCATCCAACTGGGATCTGAGTGCGGATCGGGCACTTCAGTTCATGAAGATTTTGCTGCAGAACACAAATCTAAATCCGCGCAAATTTAGTGCGATTGGATACGGCGAATATCATCCTATTTCGGATAATGACACAGCTACCGGCCGAAGCAAGAATCGCCGGGTAGAGGTTTCCATCATTCGCAAATATCAAGAATCCAAAGAGTTCACAGGGATTGTTCCCTCTGCTGAATAAGTGATTTCGTAAGGTAATAAAAAGAGCTGTCCAAAGGTCTTAGACCCCGGACAGCTCTTTTTTTGTTGCGAGTACTACATTCTATATGGACCTGTAACATTGTAATAACATTCCTACAGTAACTCGTAGTTCAGCGTAGCTCCAAGCTCTTTCTTCTCATCAGCAGACAGCTCCCGCCATTCTCCCGTTTGCAATGCCCCCAGGCGAATATTCATAATCCGAATGCGTTGCAGCTTTCGCACCTCATAGCCAAAAGCGCTGCACATACGACGAATCTGGCGATTTTTGCCCTCTGTCAAAATAATACGGAAGACACGCTCCGTAATACGCGTGACCTCACAGGGCAGCGTCTTCTCACCTAATATTTTCACACCGCTCGACATGCCGGTAATAAATGAAGGCGTAATGGGTCTGTCCACGGTAACCACATATTCTTTTTCATGCCGGCCTTCCGCCCGCAAAATTTTATTAACGATATCACCATCATTAGTAAGCAAGATTAATCCTTCCGAATCCTTATCGAGACGACCAATCGGGAATATACGCTCATGATGACCTACAAAATCGATAATATTCCCCTTGATATGCTGTTCTGTGGTTGATGTAATCCCAACCGGCTTGTTTAGAGCAATGTAGACCGTCTGGCTTGAGGTTTCAAGCGCTATACCATCTATTCGCACATCATCGCCCGGAACAGCCTGACTGCCCAGCACAGCAGGCTCTCCGTTGATCGTAACTCTGCCGGCATCCACAAGCTTGTCTGCTTCTCGGCGTGAACAGTATCCTGTCTCACTGATGAATTTATTAATTCTCACGTTGTTCTTCACTCCGTTCATCCTTAATGTTAAGCCAAGGTGTAACCCCTCCAGCTGCAGGCAGCTTAATCATAACGGTTGTCCCCCGGCCAACTTCACTTTGTATTTCCAAATGACCCTTATGAGCCTGAATAATACGCTGGCTAATCATTAACCCAAGACCAGTCCCCGATTCCTTATTCGTGAAGAACGGTTCACCCAGCTTAGGCAGCACGTCCTCTGGAATCCCTTCACCCTGATCTTTGATTACAATAAAGACGCAATCCACAGAGTTCCACAGTTCCATTGAAATGACGCCACCCTCAGGCATAGCCTCAATTGCATTTTTAACAATATTAATAAATACCTGCTTCAGCTGGTTCTCTTCACAATGTACAGTAGCAGGTTGTTCAGAGAATTTCGTACTAAATTGAATATCATGTAGATGAGCCTGACTGTCCAATAGAGAAACTACATCACCTAATATGTAGCGAAGATCTTTCTCCTGAAAATGAACGGCTTGCGGCTTAGCCAAGATTAAAAATTCACTGACGATAAGATTAATCCGCTCCAGCTCGGATAACATCAGCTCTACATGAAGCGGAACCAAGAGCTCCTTCTCCTGTTGAAGCTGTAGAAATCCTTTTAACGTGGTAAGAGGGTTACGAATCTCATGAGCTACTCCTGCGGCCAATTGGCCGACTGTAGTTAGTTTCTCAGAGCGTCTAAGCAGCTCCTCCATTCGATTGCGTTCCGTCATATCACGAGAAACGTGAATAAAGGAATGGGGATAACCCTCTTCATCTCGAATTATCGAGGTACTAACGCTAACTTCAACTAATGATCCGTCCCGTTTAAGTCTCACTGTCTCGATCGGCGGCAGAACTGCACCATTTCTTAACGCGTCAAGCCGCTCTTCCTCTTGCTTAAGCGCTGTTGCGGGTACAAGATATGGCATATTGCCTATCACTTCTGTTGCACTCCATCCGTACAGCTCCTCAAAGGCTCTGTTAGTGCTAGTGATTCGTCCCTCCATATCCAACGTATGAATCGCATCCGACGTACCGTTAATTACGGATTCCAAATGCTCCTTAACCGCCCGGTTCTCTTCCAGCGTCTGCTTAAGACGATTGGTGCGTTGCATAAGATGAGAAGTCATAGCGTTAATCCGCAAGGCTAATTGACCTAGCTCATCACGAGAGGTTACGCTTAATGGAGGTTCGAACTTACCTCGCGCTACATCATTGACTTTAGCAAGTATAGCCTGAATTGGACGGGTAACAAAACCTGAAAGTATGTAACTACATAGCAAAAATAATGCCAGCAACAACAGAGACGTAGTCAAATAATTAGTTAATTGTTCATGAACTACGGATGAAATCACAGAGTAATCCAAAACTACACCGATTACATAAGGTTCCATTTTAGCAGTCTGGATAGGAATGAAGCTTTTGAGTACTCTTTTTCCATGTACTCTCGTCTCCAGTGTAACTGGCTTCTGCTTCTGCTGAGCTAATAGAATGGCCGCTTTATCTTGCTCCACATTACCATAAGTATAGGTACCGAACTTAATTGGGCGGTTGCCAAGTTTCTTTTTAAATGCATCGCTTCCATCACCCGCCATACTCGCTAAACCAAATGTTGTTGGATTAAATCCTGTAAGCTCTAAAATCCCAGGATTAACTTCTTTGGTTCGTTCTACAATTTGATCGGGATTGGTGATTTTGACATATTCACTAGCCGCAGTATTGAGAATAACAGGATTTATGATGTAGTTGCTCTCTTCATCATGATAATAACCCCACTTCTCAATGAAATCGGGATTGTAGGTTGAATATTCAAATGGGCCTGACCAAAAATGATCCAATGCCTGACCTTGTCCCACAGTGACTTCCTGATTATCAAATAACTCCAAAAGGGCAAGGTACCAGTACCCCCAACCTTGAGTGGACATTCCAATATCAATAGGATTTGATGCCTTTGTCACCACGATATCATTATCAGTCTTTACCAGAATTGAAATATTAGACACGCCCAACTTGGAAGTTAGGGCCTTAAGTTGAGCATTGGTTATATTCTTATAATCCGGACCCAATTCCTTAGAGGCAAAGATGGCAGCCATTCTTAAGTTATGCGCAATTTGATATTCTACATAGTTAGAGCTATAGTTACTTTGTTCTACAGAAACAGCCATTTGCATAGCGGTGATCTGCATATTATTTGCGTTTTCATTTCTTAGATTATTCTGAGCGGCATAAAGGTTAAATGTCAGGTTTAATGCTAAAATTAGCAGTACCGCTCCAAAAATAATAGCAGATAGTTTTGTCTTTATGGACAAACTGTTATTCACCTCTTATCCACTGGTAAATCCTTGCGGAGCCTATAATAAACATCATACCTTTTGCCCCCTCATTTGAAAAGGACATTTAAAACAAGCCTATTAATTCACGAAATATTGAAATTCAAAAGGTGTTTCTCTACAATATATAAGAAACCATCCACATCTTATGCACATATAAACAAATTATTAAAGTCCGATGTGTACAAAAATGTGTATAAGTAGGCTGTTATCCACAGAGTTATGCACATTTTGTTAAGAACGAATATTTGTTCGTTGTACAATGGTTACAGAAGAAGGGAAGATGATCTTGAATATTAAAGCCGATGAATCGCCAGAAGATATACAAGCGGTTCATGAATATTGGATGAGGCAGGCGATCGCAGAAGCACGTAAAGCTGAGGCATTAGGTGAGGTTCCTATTGGCGCTGTCATTGTTCGACATGGTGAAATTATAGGACGTGGATACAATTTACGAGAAACGACAATGGATTCGACAGCCCATGCAGAGATGGTAGCCATTCGCGAGGCCAGCAATGTCCTGAATTCTTGGCGTCTGCTGGATTGCCAGCTGTACGTCACCCTAGAACCTTGTCCGATGTGTGCAGGAGCAATAGTGCAGTCCAGAGTGCCTCTCACGGTATATGGAACGCCTGACCCTAAAGCTGGATGTGCCGGGACCCTCATGAACTTGCTTGAAGAGCCGCGATTTAATCATAGAACTGAGGTAATACAGGATGTTTTACAAGAAGAATGTGCAGATCTACTCACCTCCTTCTTTCGCCGTTTACGTAAAAAGCCAATTAAACAAAAGGAGGACTCCTAAATGACCCTTACTCTATATCATACCTCTCAAGGGATCTATATTTCTCCACTTGAGCTTAAGGATGCACAGCGCCTGCTGGAGCTTCGTTTAAATAACCGGGTAACCCACGAACCGTTTGAGCCAAAACGTGATGAGCACTTCTTTACCCTGGAGAGTCAGCAACAGATCATCAATCAGCGTATTGAGGACGCCCTACAGGACAGAGCTTATATGTTCGGCATTTATCTGCTGGATGGACAGCTAATCGGTCAGATCACATTGTCCAACGTCTCACGAGGTGTAGCACAATATGCTGATTTAGGATATTTAATGGATCATCGGATGCAAGGACAAGGTTATATGACAGCAGCGGTCGGATTAGTCCTTGGCTATGCTTTCCGAGCCTTAGGTCTACATAGAGTTCAGGCAGCTATTTTATTGCATAATGAAGCTTCCCGAAGAGTCCTGGAGAAGAGTGGGTTTAAACCTGAAGGGGTTGCCCGTCAGTATCTTAAAATAAATGGACAGTGGCAGGATCACCAAACCTACGCAATCTTAACTGAAGATGTGCTGACAGAGGAACAGAAATAGGATTCTGCATTGTCGCAGGAATCAGTCTACTTTTTTTCCTGAAAAAAGACCCGCATGGGCGTATAATATACGCCTCATGCGGGTCTTTATCTTGCGAACTGGGATTAATAAGTTCCCAAACCACCGAATTCTTCTCCAAGTTGATCCATTGTAATTACATCATCACCTTGAGGGATACCAATCTTGAATACCGGCTTTTCGTTGATCTTGCTGTATTGGCCCGTTCCATTTACTGAGAAGGCCACTTTTGTGCCATCTTCCGGATCATTTACTTTAACATCCATCAATAAATCCTGATACACAGCGTATCCGTCCTTATTGATCGCAGTATTATAGTGGAACTGGTTGATGGTAAGGTACTTATCAAGATCAGCTAAGCCCTTATCCAATTCAGTTCTAGCTTCACCTGATGTCAGTTCTTCTTTAGCCTTAGCTAGATCTGCATCTTTAATCTGCAGCATATCCTTGTATTCTTCCTTGCTTACGATATCAATGATTTTTGGCAGGGCATTATTCACCAAGATAGTGATTGCTTCTTTAACATTATCGTTAGTCACTTGGAACTGAACGACTTGTTTAGCTTCCACACCTTCTGGTAAATTAGCATCTTTGGGATCAATCTCGTTAAAATATTTTTCTTCGTCATATTCAGCTAGGACAGTGTCCACCACTTCATTAGACAGCTTCTGCATTTTTTGAGTATCCATCGTACTTGGGTTAAATTCTGCACCCTCCTGCTCTGCCAACGCCTTCAGATCAACCTCTACAAACTTATTGAGGATTGTCTCAGGAATCGGTACGAAAGGAATAGATGGAATCTTAACATACAACTTCTCAGCAGTCATTACCATAGGAACATTAAAGCTCATGCTCATATCGCCTTTCAGATTCAGAACCATAGTTAGTTCTGTCTGCATTGGCTCTGCTTGATATACCCCATCAATGGTAATATCAGCATTCTTAAGCATACTAAGTACCTGTGTAGTCATTGCAGCAGATTCAGCGTCAGAAGTCTCGATCGTAAGATCGTTGATCGTGAATTTACTCTTCATCTCATAAGATGACATTGTAGTCGCTTTAGTAGCGGCTGATTTTAAGGCCTCTTTTGGCGCCTCCTGTTTACTTGCACATCCCGGCAGAATTACTGCTGCTGTAAGCAGCAATGCAGCGGCCGACAAACCCCACTTTTTGTTCATTATTGTTCTCCTCTCCCATTGTAAAAGAAATCTCTCCCCCTCCTATGATAAACCATTTGTAAAAATCAAGAAACACTTCTTTAAAATTCTTAACGTTTTTATTTGTTAACCTTGTGGATTATGGTGGTCAACATGGTTCGCTTGTTTCACCTTTTTAGAACCTGAAAGTGGTTCTGGACCTGAAGGAGTATGGTCTTTTCTCCGCTCACCACTTGTTGGCTCTGCCCCAGGAACAGGGATACTTTTTGGTTTCGACATTTTCATTCCTCCTAAGGATTGGTCAAGTTCTGAAGAGCCTGAGCACATTCATGAATTTGCCGTGAGTATTGCTGTGCTAGCTGCTGTACGGCATCACTACGCTCATCAATATGGAGACCGCTCTGTTCCACATCCAACAGATCCACTGCCACTTCTCTGCTATCTACATACTTGCAGCGAAAATCCAGTGAATAGCCTTGATGACCTGCCGCATTAAAATGAATCAGCAAGCTATTGGGATCCCCATTATCCGCCAGCACACTGAAACTATCCCCATCATCCATCAACGCCGGCAAACGCTCCTGCCAGGCTGAGACAAGCTTATGCTGATCAACTTCTAATGATCTATCCATGATTATGATCATCCTCCTTCTCTAATACATTGCGGAGAAATGAAGCTTTTTATTCTCAATAGAACTAGGTCTACCAAACAAAACAAAAAAACCGTCCCCCAGAGGGAACGGTTTCTATCTAATTATTCTTTAAGTTCATAAAGGAATGGCGGAGAGGATGGGATTCGAACCCATGTGGGCTTGCACCCTAACGGTTTTCAAGACCGCCCCGTTATGACCGCTTCGGTACCTCTCCAAATGCATTTAAATTTCACATGCATTAGGATTGTACCATACAATGCAAAGAAAAAGCAACTATATCTTTAAATAGTTTTTGGTTGTATCGATTTTACATTGCGCATATAAGGTTGTAGGCATTCTGGAATCAGAACACTGCCATCCTCTTGCTGATAATTCTCAAGAATTGCTGCAACCGTACGTCCAACAGCCAAAGCAGAGCCGTTCAGCGTATGAACAAATTCAGGCTTCGATTTTGGATCCTTACGGAAACGAATATTTGCCCGGCGTGCTTGGAAATCTTCTGTATTTGAGCAAGAGGAGATCTCACGGTACATCCCACTCTCAGGCAACCACACTTCCAAATCGTACGTCTTAGCCGATGTAAAGCCCATATCAGCCGTACATAACCCAAGTACACGATAAGGCAGTCCTAACAGCTGCAGCACACTTTCAGCATCTGCTGTCATTTTTTCTAATTCCTCATAAGAGGATTCAGGGGTGGTGAGCTTCACCAACTCTACCTTGTTGAATTGATGCTGGCGAATCAAACCGCGAGTATCACGGCCCGCCGAGCCCGCCTCAGAACGGAAACAAGAGCTGTAAGCTACATGGTATTTAGGCAGGTCAGCTGCCGTCAAAATCTCTTCACGATAGTAGTTCGTTACCGGTACTTCAGCTGTAGGAATCAAATAGTATTCGGTATCCCGTAGCTTGAACAGATCCTCTTCGAATTTAGGCAGTTGTCCTGTACCATACAAGCTGTCTTTGTTTACAATGTAAGGCGGCAGCATTTCCTCATAGTTATGCTCACCACTGTGAAGATCCATCATAAAGTTAATCAGCGCCCGTTCTAGACGTGCTCCGAGTCCTTTATAGAAAACAAACCGGGATCCTGTAACCTTTGCCGCAGCTTCAAAATCAATAATATCAAGCTGCTGCGCAAGCTCCCAATGTGATTTCGGAGTGAATCCGAACTCTTTAGGCTCCGACCAACGGCGTAATTCAACGTTATCATCCTCGGATTTCCCTACTGGAACTGAATCATGAGGAATATTAGGGATATTCATAGTAAGATCAGCAATCTGTGCTTCCAGTTCACGTACTTCATCATCAAGCTCTTTAATTCGGTCAGATACTGTACGCATTTCTGTAATTAGATCATCTGCTGGCTCGCCGTTCTTTTTCTTTTTTGCTACTTCACCTGAAACTGTATTACGACGGTTCTTAAGACCTTCGGTTTCTTGCAGTAATTCACGTCGACGCAAATCAAGTTGTGGAAAATCAGCAATTAAGTCCAGTGATTTGCCCCGTTTTTCTAAAGCCTCTTCCACTCTTGCGTAATCACTACGTAGTATTTTTACATCTAACACAAAGTTTCCCTCCTGAAAACAGCCTAAACTCTTTCAAAATGCTGATTACAGCTTTGAAAGAGTCAGGATGTTCTTTATATGCGATTTTGTTGTTGGACTTCCCTATTCGCCTCTACCATATCGGCAAAATATTGGTGCAGTCTGAAATCATCGGTCAGTTCTGGATGAAAAGAACACACCAGCAAGTTGCCTTCGCGCGCGGTTACAATCTCATCATTATAGACTGTAAGCACATCAACTCCCGGTCCTACCTCGTTGATAAGCGGTGCACGTATAAACACAGCACGAACCGGCTCATCAATGCCTTTAACCTCCAGATCACATTCAAAGCTTTCCCGTTGGCGGCCGAATGCATTCCGGGCTACGATAATATCCATCAGCTCCAAATGCCCCGGTTCACCACCGGCAATTTTTTTGGCCAGCACGATCATACCCGCACATGTGCCAAAAATAGGCTTACCCTGATCAGAAAAATCACGGATGGCTTCTATGAAGCCATATTTCCTCATTAGCTTTCCAATCGTTGTACTTTCTCCGCCGGGGATAATCAGGCCTTCAACTTCTTCTAGCTGCTCCACACGCTTGATAGGCACGCCTTCTGCACCGGTCTTCTCTATACTAACAATATGCTCCGTAACAGCGCCTTGCAGCGCCAATACTCCTATCTTCATCCTACAACCTTCTCTCTATTAACGGCCACGCTCCGACATACGTTCAGCCGGGGTGAGAGTTGCAATATCAATCCCCTTCATTGGTGCACCAAGGTTCTTGGATACTTCAGCAATCAGTTTGTAATCAGTATAGTGTGTAGTGGCTTCAACAATCGCACGCGCAAATTTCTCAGGATTGTCCGATTTAAAAATACCCGAGCCTACGAATACACCATCAGCACCCAAATGCATCATAAGAGCAGCATCGGCAGGAGTAGCTACACCCCCAGCGGCAAAGTTAACAACCGGCAGTTTTCCAAGCTCATGTACTTCGAGCAACAGCTCGTAGGAAACTCCCAGGTTCTTTGCTTCATTATATAGCTCGTCCTTGGACAAATTCGTTACTTTACGGATTTGACTGTTGATAAAGCGCATGTGACGCACGGCCTCAACAATGTTGCCTGTTCCTGGTTCACCTTTTGTACGGATCATGGAGGCACCTTCGTTAATACGTCTCAGTGCTTCTCCCAAGTCCTTCGCTCCACATACAAAAGGAACGGTGAACTCACGTTTATCAATATGGAATACTTCATCAGCAGGAGTAAGAACTTCACTCTCATCCAAGTAATCAACACCCAAAGATTCTAGAACTTTCGCTTCTACATAATGGCCAATACGAGCCTTAGCCATAACAGGGATACTTACCACCTTGAGAACCTCTTCTACAATTGTAGGATCGGCCATCCGTGCTACACCGCCAGCTGCACGAATGTCAGAAGGTACGCGTTCCAGAGCCATAACAGCAACTGCACCAGCAGCCTCAGCAATTTTTGCTTGTTCTGCATTCATGACGTCCATAATGACGCCGCCTTTTTGCATTTCTGCCATGCCTCTTTTAACTCGCGATGTACCTGTTTCCATGTCCTAACCCCCCGAATGATCTATCTTAATCTAACTTGTAATTTTACCCCAATGAAGGGAAATCTACAACCCATTTACTCGGATTTACTGCTGATTTCGACACCAAACTGCATTAGAACAAGTTCTTGATCCCTGAAAATAAATCACCGAAGAAATCACCAATCGCTCTAAGGAACAACTTGAACCAGCCAGCTTTCTCAGCTTCCTCTACAGTGATCAGATTAACTGTTTTCTCCTGTGCTGCTTGCATGCCTTCAGCCTTGTAGGAATAGGTAACTTTACCTACTTTAGAGGATTGAGCTATAGGAGCAACCAAAGTTGCAGGGTCATTTGTTACAACAGTTGTAGTAACTTCAGGAGAAACCGTTCCCTTAGGAACAATGAAAGAAACTCCTTCATCAGTAACTATAGAAACATCTTTATTCTTGCCTTTCAGTACCGGAACTGTTTCCGTGCCAGCAATAACAGCCTTCGGAGCTACAACCTGTTTGATTTCAAAGTTGTTAAATCCGTAGTCGAGCACTTTTTTTGTTTCTGTGAATCGATGTGCCTCTGAATTAGCACCCATAACAACACTGATTAGACGCATTCCATCACGCACCGCAGTACCTGTAAAGCAGTTACCTGCATTTGTGGTATGGCCAGTCTTCAGTCCATCTAGACCTGGATAAGCATATGCCTTAAAGTTGGGGATACTTTTGTTAGCTTCCAGCATCCAGTTGTAGTTAATGATCGGCGCTGTATCCCGATCACGGAATTTATAAGACTGAATCGTTGTAAATTCAGTGAAGTCCGGGTGGTCAGTAACTATAAATTTAGCAAGAGTAGCTGCATCTCTAGCTGACATTACAGTCTCTTTATCAAGATCAGGACGGAATTTCTTCGGCATGTCTGCCCGATCAAGTCCAGTTGAGTTAATAAAATAGGTATTTTTCATGCCCATCTTCTGTGCAGTCTGATTCATTAGTTCTACGAATTGTTCTTCTGAACCCGATACCAATTCTGCCAAAGCAACTGTGGCATCATTCGCCGATCCTACGGCCATCGCTATGTATAGCTCTTTAACCGTATGTTCATCTCCAGCTGCCAGAAAAATTCGTGATCCGACCTGTTTGGAAGCATTCTCTTGAATGATAACTTTCTGATCCCAAGAGATGTCTCCTTTTTTCACGGCATCAGATACAAGATATTCAGTCATCATCTTGGTCATACTCGCAGGCGGGAGTGGTGTATCTGGATTTAGAGCCATAAGTACTTGGCCTGTAGTTGGTTCTATTAGAATAGCAGAACTCAATTCCAAGTTAAGAGATTCCACAGAAGGGATCTTAACTGCGTTGGTCTTGGGTGCAGTTTCAGTAGTAGTTGCGGCACCTTCGGTTGTAACCGGAGTTTTGCCCGCTTCAGCCAATGCTGGAATTACTGGGTTCATTAACATATTTAAAAGCAGACCTACAGTCGCTGTCTTAATTACAATTTGCTTACCATTAAATTTTCGTTTGTGCTTCAATGATTACGACTCTCCTTTAAATCTCATATCAATAGCTTGTTCTATTCTAACACAGGGGTACCCGCAAAAAAAGACAGACAGGACGAAATAGTCCTGTCTGTCCAAAAAATAATACGGTTAGTCCATTATACGGAATAGTTTGGTGCTTCTTTTGTAATTTGCACATCATGCGGGTGGCTCTCACGAAGTCCAGCACTTGTGATGCGGATGAAAGAAGTATCGTTACGCAGTTCTTCCAATGACTTTGTACCGCAATAGCCCATACCTGAGCGCAATCCGCCGATCAATTGATGAACAGTGTCAGAAAGAGGCCCTTTAAAAGCAATACGTCCCTCAATTCCTTCAGGAACGAGCTTTTTATCATCATCTTGGAAATAACGGTCTTTACTGCCTTGTTTCATGGCACTCATGCTGCCCATACCACGATATACTTTAAATTTACGGCCTTGATAAAGCTCGGATTCCCCCGGGCTTTCTTCTGTACCTGCAAACATACTTCCCATCATTACAGCATGAGCACCAGCTGCGATAGCCTTAGTGATCTCCCCAGAATACTTAATACCGCCATCAGCGATAATAGGAATTCCGTACTCGCGAGCAACTGTCGCACAATCATAAATGGCTGTAACCTGAGGTACGCCGATACCAGCGATAACGCGTGTTGTACAGATCGATCCTGGTCCAATACCTACTTTAACTACAGATGCACCAGCTTCAATAAGTTCACGGGTTGCTTCGCCTGTAGCTACGTTACCAGCAACAATCGTAAGATCAGGATACAACTCACGAATTTGGCGAACCGCTTCAATAATATTAATGTGGTGACCATGTGCAGAATCGACGACGATCAAGTCCACACCAGCTTTTACTAATGCTGCAGTACGTTCGAAGGTGTCTTTAGAGATACCAACAGCTGCTCCAACAAGTAGACGGCCATGTGCATCTTTGGCTCCGTTAGGGAATTGAATAGCTTTTTCAATATCCTTAATGGTGATGAGGCCCTTAAGAATATTATTCTCGTCCACAAGGGGAAGCTTCTCGATCTTATGACGTTGCAGGATACCTTCTGCTTCCTGAAGGGTTGTACCCACAGCAGCTGTTACAAGATTCTCATGTGTCATAACTTCTTTAATTTGAATATTGAAATCATGAATAAAGCGTAAGTCTCTATTAGTCAGAATACCGACAAGTTTATTGTCACTGTCTACAATCGGCACTCCGGAAATGCGATATTTACCCATTAAAAGCTCTGCATCAGATACCATATGTTCTGCCGTAAGTGAGAATGGATTCGTAATAACTCCGCTCTCGGAACGCTTCACACGATCTACTTCTTCCGCTTGCTGCTCTACAGGCATATTCTTGTGTATAATCCCGATGCCACCCTCACGAGCAATTGCAATGGCCATGGCTGCTTCTGTGACTGTGTCCATACCTGCACTCATAAGTGGAATATTCAACTTCACATTCTTACTTAGAACTGTGGTCAAATCCACTTCTTTAGGCAGTACCTCAGATTTACGCGGAACCAGCAGCACATCATCAAAAGTTAGACCTTCTTTACCAAACTTATCTTTCCACACCTGGGTCATTCCTCCTCGGTTGTTTTAAATTATACCCGCCTACAAACTTTATGAAAGAAGAACCTTTGACTCCAGTCCATTCACGACAGACAATTCTGTACATCTGGGGGCTGAACAAGTGTAGATCTTCAATTAAGGTTTGAGATGCTTATCCAAAAATATATTATTGCCATCTTAGCAAAGGGCATTTGGACTGTCAAGAACATTACATCATCAGAGTAGGTATTCAAAAAACGGCCGCCGAGTAAGCGAATTATTGGACGTTAGTCCGTGCTGAGAGGACAATTTAGTGTGTTAAAAATTTACAGTTTTCCTCTGTTCACCTTTTAAACCACGCTTATCTCCATCTTAGTATCTCAAAATATAGCCCAATGAATTCTTTATTTACTTAACAAAAAGACCACTGTCGATTACTCAACAGTGGTCTTGCGTGCTTGGCAACGTCCTACTCTCCCAGGACCCTTCGGTCCAAGTACCATCGGCGCTGGAGGGCTTAACGGTCGTGTTCGGGATGGGTACGCGTGGAACCCCTCCGCTATCGCCACCAAACATGCATCTGTGAAACAGACGCTGCCGCGTGAAATTCGGTTCTTCACCAGAAGTGAGAATGAATTTCTAAGCGTGTTACAGGCTTGATGCCTGAAAACTGAATCCGAAACGAATCTGCATTCTACATATAGGATAAGCCCTCGACCGATTAGTATTGGTCAGCTCCATGCATTGCTGCACTTCCACCTCCAACCTATCTACCTCGTCGTCTTCAAGGGGTCTTACTAATTGGGAAATCTCATCTTGAGGGGGGCTTCACGCTTAGATGCTTTCAGCGCTTATCCCGTCCGTACGTAGCTACCCAGCCATGCTCCTGGCGGAACAACTGGTGCACCAGCGGTACGTCCATCCCGGTCCTCTCGTACTAAGGACAGCTCCTCTCAAATTTCCTGCGCCCACGACAGATAGGGACCGAACTGTCTCACGACGTTCTGAACCCAGCTCGCGTACCGCTTTAATGGGCGAACAGCCCAACCCTTGGGACCTACTTCAGCCCCAGGATGCGATGAGCCGACATCGAGGTGCCAAACCTCCCCGTCGATGTGGACTCTTGGGGGAGATAAGCCTGTTATCCCCAGGGTAGCTTTTATCCGTTGAGCGATGGCCCTTCCATGCGGTACCACCGGATCACTAAGTCCGACTTTCGTCCCTGCTCGACTTGTAGGTCTCGCAGTCAAGCTCCCTTATGCCTTTGCACTCTGCGAATGATTTCCAACCATTCTGAGGGAACCTTGGAACGCCTCCGTTACTCTTTAGGAGGCGACCGCCCCAGTCAAACTGCCCGCCTGACACGGTCCCCGTACCCGGTAAGGGCACTAGGTTAGAACCTAGATACGATCAGGGTGGTATCCCAACGGCGCCTCCACCGAAGCTTGCGCTCCGATTTCTACGGCTCCCACCTATCCTGTACAGATCGTACCCAAATTCAATATCAAGCTGCAGTAAAGCTCCATGGGGTCTTTCCGTCTTGTCGCGGGTAACCTGCATCTTCACAGGTATTAAAATTTCACCGGATCTCTCGTTGAGACAGCGCCCAAGTCGTTACGCCATTCGTGCGGGTCAGAATTTACCTGACAAGGAATTTCGCTACCTTAGGACCGTTATAGTTACGGCCGCCGTTTACTGGGGCTTCGGTTCATAGCTTCGGGTTACCCCTAACCACTCCCCTTAACCTTCCAGCACCGGGCAGGCGTCAGCCCGTATACTTCGCCTTGCGGCTTCGCACAGACCTGTGTTTTTGCTAAACAGTCGCTTGGGCCTTTTCACTGCGGCCCCCTCGTGCTATTCACACTACCGGGGCACCCCTTCTCCCGAAGTTACGGGGTCATTTTGCCGAGTTCCTTAACGAGAGTTCTTCCGCGCGCCTTAGAATTCTCTTCTCGCCTACCTGTGTCGGTTTGCGGTACGGGCACCTTCTCCTGGCTAGAGGCTTTTCTTGGCAGTGTGAGATCATGACCTTCGCTACTACAATTTTCGCTCCCCATCACAGCCCAGCCTTAATGATGTGCGGATTTGCCTACACATCAGCCTCACTGCTTAGACGGACATCCATCAGTCCGCGTCACTACCCTCCTGCGTCACCCCATCGCTCATAGCGGATTACGGTGGTACAGTAATTTCAAACTGTTGTCCTTCGACTACGCCTTTCGGCCTCGCCTTAGGTCCCGACTTACCCTGAGCGGACGAGCCTTCCTCAGGAAACCTTGGGCTTTCGGCGGATCAGATTCTCACTGATCTTTTCGTTACTCATACCGGCATTCTCACTTGTGTAGTGTCCAGCGCTCTTTTCAGTACACCTTCAACCCCTACACAACGCTCCCCTACCCCAGATGCAAAGCATCTAGCCATAGCTTCGGTGGTGTGTTTAGCCCCGTTACATTTTCGGCGCAGAGTCACTCGACCAGTGAGCTATTACGCACTCTTTCAATGGTGGCTGCTTCTAAGCCAACATCCTGGTTGTCTGTGCAACTCCACATCCTTTCCCACTTAACACACACTTGGGGACCTTAGCTGATGGTCTGGGCTGTTTCCCTTTTGACAATGGATCTTAGCACTCACTGTCTGACTCCCGGCAATAAGTATATGGCATTCGGAGTTTGACTGAGCTTGGTAATCCTTGCGGACCCCGCACCCAATCAGTGCTCTACCTCCACTACTCTTATACCGAGGCTAGCCCTAAAGCTATTTCGGGGAGAACCAGCTATCTCCGAGTTCGATTGGAATTTCTCCGCTACCCCCACCTCATCCCCGCACTTTTCAACGTACGTGGGTTCGGGCCTCCAGTGCGTGTTACCGCACCTTCACCCTGGACAGGGGTAGATCACACGGTTTCGGGTCTACGTCCACATACTAATTCGCCCTATTCAGACTCGCTTTCGCTGCGGCTCCACCTTCTCGGCTTAACCTTGCATGTTAAACGTAACTCGCCGGTTCATTCTACAAAAGGCACGCCATCACCCATTAATAGGGCTCTGACTTTTTGTAAGCACACGGTTTCAGGTTCTATTTCACTCCCCTTCCGGGGTGCTTTTCACCTTTCCCTCACGGTACTGTTTCACTATCGGTCGCCAGGTAGTATTTAGCCTTAGCAGATGGTCCTGCTGGATTCATACGGGGTTTCACGTGCCCCGCACTACTCGGGATCCGTCTCGGAGAGAACACAGTTTAGGTTACAGGGCTTTTACCTCTATCGCGGGCCTTTCCAGACCTCTTCGCCTACCATATTCCTTTGTAACTCCATGTGAGACGTCCCACAACCCCTAAGAGCAAGCTCTTAGGTTTAGGCTGTTCCGCGTTCGCTCGCCGCTACTGACGGAATCACTATTGTTTTCTCTTCCTCAGGGTACTTAGATGTTTCAGTTCCCCTGGTCTGCCTCTACATTTCCTATGTATTCAGAAATGAGTAACTGCGAATTACCACAGCTGGGTTTCCCCATTCGGACACCCCCGGATCAAAGCTTGCTTACAGCTCCCCGAGGCAGTTTCGTTGTTCGCCACGTCCTTCGTCGGCTCCTGGCGCCTAGGCATCCTCCGTGTGCTCTTATTAGCTTAACCTTGATTCTTCCGAAGAAAAATCTCACTAATAACATTTACTTGTTTACACAAGTTGCTAAAAGATGTTCTAAAACGCAAATTCGTTTCGGTATCCAGTTTTCAAGGATCAAGTCTTACTTGAGAGCTTAAACTCTCAAAACTGAGCAACGAGTGAGTAACAGGCCTAAACCTGAGTTTTGGAAGCTTAGCTTCCGATTTGAATGTTCTCATTGCAGAGAACGATTCTCCATAGAAAGGAGGTGATCCAGCCGCACCTTCCGATACGGCTACCTTGTTACGACTTCACCCCAATCATCTACCCCACCTTCGGCGGCTGGCTCCCTTGCGGGTTACCCCACCGACTTCGGGTGTTGTAAACTCTCGTGGTGTGACGGGCGGTGTGTACAAGACCCGGGAACGTATTCACCGCGGCATGCTGATCCGCGATTACTAGCAATTCCGACTTCATGCAGGCGAGTTGCAGCCTGCAATCCGAACTGAGACCGGCTTTGATGGGATTGGCTCCACCTCGCGGCTTCGCTTCCCGTTGTACCGGCCATTGTAGTACGTGTGTAGCCCAGGTCATAAGGGGCATGATGATTTGACGTCATCCCCACCTTCCTCCGGTTTGTCACCGGCAGTCACTCTAGAGTGCCCAGCTTAACCTGCTGGCAACTAAAGTTAAGGGTTGCGCTCGTTGCGGGACTTAACCCAACATCTCACGACACGAGCTGACGACAACCATGCACCACCTGTCTCCTCTGTCCCGAAGGCCGCTGCTATCTCTAGCAGATTCAGAGGGATGTCAAGACCTGGTAAGGTTCTTCGCGTTGCTTCGAATTAAACCACATACTCCACTGCTTGTGCGGGTCCCCGTCAATTCCTTTGAGTTTCAGTCTTGCGACCGTACTCCCCAGGCGGAGTGCTTACTGTGTTAACTTCGGCACCAAGGGTATCGAAACCCCTAACACCTAGCACTCATCGTTTACGGCGTGGACTACCAGGGTATCTAATCCTGTTTGCTCCCCACGCTTTCGCGCCTCAGCGTCAGTTACAGCCCAGAAAGTCGCCTTCGCCACTGGTGTTCCTCCACATATCTACGCATTTCACCGCTACACGTGGAATTCCACTTTCCTCTTCTGTACTCAAGCCACCCAGTTTCCAGTGCGACCTCAGGTTGAGCCCAAGGTTTAAACACCAGACTTAAATAGCCGCCTGCGCGCGCTTTACGCCCAATAATTCCGGACAACGCTTGCCCCCTACGTATTACCGCGGCTGCTGGCACGTAGTTAGCCGGGGCTTTCTTCTCAGGTACCGTCACTCCGGTAGCAGTTACTCTACCGGACGTTCTTCCCTGGCAACAGAGCTTTACGATCCGAAAACCTTCATCACTCACGCGGCGTTGCTCCGTCAGGCTTTCGCCCATTGCGGAAGATTCCCTACTGCTGCCTCCCGTAGGAGTCTGGGCCGTGTCTCAGTCCCAGTGTGGCCGTTCACCCTCTCAGGTCGGCTACGCATCGTCGCCTTGGTGGGCCGTTACCCCACCAACTAGCTAATGCGCCGCAGGCCCATCCCTCAGTGACAGATTGCTCCGTCTTTCATTCTTCTCTCAGGAGAAAAAAGAAATTATCCGGTATTAGCTACCGTTTCCGGTAGTTATCCCAGTCTGAAGGGCAGGTTGCCTACGTGTTACTCACCCGTCCGCCGCTAAGTCATTTTGAAAGCAAGCTTTCAAAATGACTCCGCTCGACTTGCATGTATTAGGCACGCCGCCAGCGTTCGTCCTGAGCCAGGATCAAACTCTCCAATTAGTATTGAAAAGAGCGATATGCTCATTTTGAAACATCTGACGAGAAAATTAATTCTCTAATTTTGGATTTCACTTACGTGATTTCCTACTCACTCGTTGTTCAGTTTTCAAAGATCAAGTTCTCGTTGGCGCCGTTTAATGTCTCAGCAGCAACTCTTATACTATATCATGTTCGGCTATTTAATGTCAAGCTCTTTTTTTAACTTCTTTTTCAAGCTCGGCATGTGTACTTCTTGGCCGGAATTAGAATATATCATGTATGAAGATGCATTGCAAGAGTTTTTTGAAACTAATATTAAATCTCTACATTCTATAGGAGCGATGAAGTGAAAGCACTGCTTCTAATCAACAGTAGCTGAGAGAACTGCCCTTAGACAGCTCCCTTAAGCCCCGTGTTCTATAGATACTATTCAGTACGGTTACGCATATGTGGAAACAGCAATACATCGCGAATCGATGCAGAATTGGTAAGCAGCATGATCAAACGGTCTACGCCGATTCCCAGTCCGCCAGTAGGTGGCATACCATATTCCAGGGCGCGGATGAAATCATCATCCATCTCATGAGCTTCGTCATTACCTTGCTCTTTCTCCTGGATCTGTGCCTCAAAGCGTTGACGTTGGTCAATCGGATCATTCAATTCACTAAATGCATTAGCGTGCTCACGACCCACAATAAACAGCTCAAAACGATCGGTAAAGCGTGGATCCTCATCGTTTTTCTTCGCAAGTGGTGAAATCTCAACAGGGTGTCCCATTACAAAGGTTGGCTGAATTAGAGTTTCCTCTACAAATTGCTCGAAGAAAGCGTTAAGGATATGACCGAACGTCATATGTTTCTCAACAGGCACACGATGTTCTTTTGCCAAAGCTTGTGCTTCGTCATCTGTCATGTGAACGCTGAAATCAACACCGGTTACTTCTTTAACAGCATCAACCATAGTTACACGACGCCATCCTGGAGACAGATTTACCTCTTTGCCTTGGTAATCCAGCAGTTGTGTACCTAATACCTCTTGGGCAATATGTGCAATCATATTCTCCGTGAGATTCATGATGTCCTTGTAGTCGGCATATGCTTCGTACAACTCAATCATAGTGAACTCTGGATTATGACGAGTCGACATTCCCTCGTTACGATAGACACGACCGATTTCGTACACTTTTTCCAAACCGCCAACGATAAGGCGTTTCAAGTGAAGCTCGATAGCAATCCGCATATACAGCTGCATTTCAAGTGTGTTGTGGTAAGTAATAAACGGACGCGCAGCTGCTCCGCCGGCGATCGTATGAAGTGTAGGTGTTTCAACTTCAAGATAACCAAGTGAATCCAAATAGCGACGCATCGATTGAATAATTCTTGAACGGGCAATAAAGGTCTGTTGAACTTCCGGATTAATAATCAAATCAACATAGCGCTGGCGATAACGCAGTTCTACATCTTTAAGACCATGATATTTTTCAGGAAGTGGCAGCAGGGATTTGGACAAGACTTCAAGATTATGCACTTTGATGGAGGTCTCGCCTGTTTTGGTTTTGAATACTGTTCCACGAACGCCGATAATATCTCCCAGATCGAGAACATTAAACGCCGTGTATTGAGTTTCAGGAATGCTGTCTTGACGAACATAAAGCTGAATTCTTCCGCTAAGGTCCTGGATATGTGCAAAGCTGGCTTTACCCATAACGCGTTTTGCCATAATACGCCCAGCAATGCTCACTTCAACAGAAAGCTCGTCCAATTCCTCTTTGGAAAGTCCATCATACTTAGCTACGATATCGCCAGCGTTAGCTGTGCGCTCGTATTTTTTGCCAAAAGGATCAATACCAAGCCCTCTTAGCTCGTCCAGTTTGGCACGGCGGATCTGCAAAAGCTCACTAAGTTCGTTCTCTGCATTGTCCACATTGTTCATTTCCTCGGTCATGCGATTCATCCCCTTATAACTCAGTAATATCATATACACAAGAAGAAACGGCTCCGTCTCCATAGTTAGAGGACAGTCCCGTTCCAGCTCAAAATATAAGCAGTTTGTTTACCTATCGTTTCTGGATGATTTGAAAAAAGCTTCCCTAAGGAAGCTTTCCCAAACATGTTCCCTTATCTACCTATGTACAGTGAAATGACTAATACATATGGCAGCACATCTATTTACAGACATTAAGGTCTGTATATTACTTCATTCTGATATCGAGAATTTTATATTGAATAACTCCTGCAGGTGTAGAAACATCAACTACCGTACCTATTTTTTTTCCGATAATAGCTTTGCCTACCGGACTTTCGTTGGAAATCTTGTTATTCAGTGGATCAGATTCTGCTGTACCTACGATCGTATACTCCATAGTGTCCCCATATTCCAAATCCTCGACACTTACAGTAACACCAATACTTACTACGTCAGTAACGATCTCGTCGCTATTGATGATACGCGCGTTGCGAAGCATCTTCTCCAAAGTGAGAACGCGTCCTTCGATAAAAGCTTGCTCATTCTTCGCGTCTTCATACTCCGAGTTCTCACTGATATCTCCGTAGCCAATCGCTACCTTAATCCGTTCAGCAACCTCACGGCGTTTTACGGATTTGAGGGTCTCCAGCTCATCTTCCAGACGTTTTAGCCCGTCCGGCGTAAGGATGACTTCTTTATCGCTCATCTCAACCGATTCTCCTGTCGTATACAATTATTGAAAACACCATACTATATGCTAATCTAGAAGGATAAGAACCCTCCCTGCTGCATTGCTCTTACTGTAACGGCGATTTTATACTGTGAAATTATATTGGAACCGCTACAAAATGTCAATGACACCACATATAAAGTCAGATGTGTTCAAATATCAGCAGAAAAAAGGCGATTATACAGCAGAAGAAGACATTTCAATGCCCTTGCTCTCTTCTTCATGCTTTAATTGAACGACAAAATCATTCAATATCCTCACCATTCCATCGCGTTTTGTTTCTGTCATAAGAACATCCTTCACTCTAGCGGCAGCCTTCAAGCCTTTTAAGTACCAAGCCATATGCTTACGCATCTCACGGACAGCTACAGCTTCTCCCTTAAGAGCTACCAGACGATCCATATGAAGAATAGCAACCTTAATCTTCTCATCCAAGCCAGGTTCAGGCATAAGCTCGCCGGTGCTCAAATATTGAATGGTACGATACAACATCCAAGGATTACCGAGTGCTCCACGCCCGATCATTACACCATCGCAGCCAGTCTGATCCAACATAGCCCGAGCATCTTCAGGTGTATTAACATCTCCGTTGCCGATAACGGGAATGGAAACTGCTTCTTTTGCCATCTTGATGTAGTTCCAGTCCGCATGGCCTGTGTAAAGCTGCTCCCGGGTACGACCGTGTACGCTGACAGCCTTACCCCCGGCACGTTCAACCGCACGCGCATTATCTTCGACAAAAATATGCTCACTGTCCCAGCCAATCCGCATTTTCACGGTTACCGGTTTATCGACAACATCGACAACCGCAGAGACCATTTCATAGATTTTGTCGGGATTCAAAAGCCAGCGGGCTCCCGCATCACATTTAGTCACTTTTGGCACTGGGCATCCCATATTGATATCGATAATATCAGCATTGGTTTCTTTATCAACGACTTTAGCTGCTTGCACCAGTGACGCTCTATCCCCGCCAAAAATCTGCAAACTAAGCGGTTTCTCCCGTTCATCTACAAACAACATTTCGCGAGTACGTGTATTTCCGTGAATAATGGCCTTATCGCTTACCATTTCCGCACAGACCAGACCTGTACCAAATTCCTTAGCGATCAGACGAAAAGCCGGATTGCACACGCCAGCCATAGGTGCCAGAACAACCTGATTTTTCATCTCAATATCGCCAATCTTCAGCATTCGTATCACTTCCTGCCTTTTAATTCTTGGAAATTATGAGTTGGGATCCACAAGCTCTTCTGTTGTAACCCCTAGAACATTCGCAATTTTATCTAAAATTTGATCTTCTAATCGTCTGTTACCCCTCTCGACTGCACCAAGCACAGCCAAGGAAATTCCGGCAAGATCCGCAAGATCCTGTTGAGTATACCCTTTTAGCTTACGGAATGCCCTGACCCTCCGTCCCAAACGCTTGTTGTCCACAACCGAATTCCTTCCTTCCCGTCTATGTCTTGAAGCGCTGCTGTAATCAGCTTGCGAAGTCCGGAAGATTGTTCATTCTGTGGAACGATGTCACTGAGCGGAAACAATACAAAAGCACGCTCTAACATGCGTGGATGCGGTAACGTTAAATGTGGTGTATCGAGTACCTGACCCTCAACCCACAACAAATCCAAATCTACCGTTCTCGGTCCATAGCGGATATCCCGGATACGACCCAGCTGCGTTTCAATCCCCAACATCACTTCCAGCAAGGACTCGGGCGCAAGTGTCGTTCGCAAAGCTGCTGCCATATTGAGAAACTGCGGCTGATCTAAATAACCTACTGGCTCTGTCTCGTAAACTTTGGAGCAGCGGACCACCGATATTTCATCATGAGCGTCCAGTCTGTTCAAAGCCTCTGACAGTGTGCCCTCGCGGTCACCCAAATTAGCCCCTAAAGCAATATAAGCCTCTGATTCTTCAGAGGTGGAATGTATATTCATGGACCTTGTTCTCACTTTCTAGTTCTGCGCAGCTCTACAGTCACTCCCTGAAAATGAATGTCGAAAGGCGGATGAGGTTTAGTTACCTTAACCGTTACTGCATTGATAACAGTATAAGTGTCCAGTACGGAGGATGCAATATATTCTGCCAAAGCTTCGATCAACTTAAAAGACTTTATTTCGACAATGTTTTTGACTAATTCATGAACTTCAGCATAATTCACAGTTTGACTCAAATCATCATTCAAGCCCGCACCCTGCAAATCAAGCTCTAGCTCTAAATCAATGTAAAAACGTTGTCCCAGCTTACGCTCTTCCTCAAATACACCGTGGTATCCGTAATATTCCATGCGATGCATTGTCATTTTATCCATGATTAATCCGCCCTTTTTCGTAAAATATAGCTATTCACACACCACTGGAGGTGCAGCATACAACATCGCATCACACATCTTAACCGTTCGATTAATTAGAGATACATCATGTACACGGACGATCTGGCAACCCTGAGCAATGCCAAAAGCTACTGTAGCTGCGGTGCCTTCCACAACATCATCAGACGGCAAATCAAGTACCGTGCGGATGAATTTTTTGCGGGATGTCGCCAGTAACAACGGATAGCCTAACTCAGTCAACCCGTCTAAAAGCATCATTGCCTGCAGGTTTTCATTATAATCCTTAGCAAAGCCGATACCTGGATCCAATATGATATTGGCCGGCTTAACACCTGCGGCTAACGCAAGATCAATACTTTCCTTAAGATCAGCCGACATATCCGAACTCAGATTCGTATAATTACGGTCCTGCCGGTTATGCATCAAAATAATAGGACAGTCAGCAGCAGCGGCCACTGCCGCCATTTCCGGATCGGCCTTACAACCCCATATGTCATTAATGATATGAGCACCCGCAGCTAAAGCTTGGCGGGCTACCTCAGCTTTATAGGTATCGATGGATAACGGAAGATGAGGTGCCGCCTTATGAATACTCTCAATCACAGGCAATACACGGGCTAACTCCTCTTCAAGTCCCACCGGTTGATGACCAGGACGAGTAGATTCACCGCCGATATCAATAATATCAGCACCCTCTGCAGCCATACGCAGCGCATGCTCAACAGCTTTGTCCGGATAATCCCAAAGTCCTCCATCTGAAAAAGAATCAGGGGTAACATTAAGGATGCCCATAATCAATGTTCGATTTCCTAACTCCAAGTCTGTATTTCCACAACGGTATGTCCGCTTAAAGAGGACTGGTCTCATTTCGCAATCGCCGTCCTATCTCTATATAATGAAATCAAGCCAGCAGTAATTGTTCCACACTGGCCAGTACCTATAGTAAATCTTGCATCTCCGTGCCACACCCCGGTAACAGGAACAATTTCTTGTACGGAATTGGTAAGAAACACTTCATCAGCAGCTTTCAACTGCTCCCAGTGATATGTTCCTTCTTCAACACTAAGGCCTGCACTAAGAGCCAGCTTCAGCACCATTTCCCGGGTAATTCCCGGAAGAATGCCTGTGGTGAGATCTGGGGTATAGAGCCTGTTGTTTTTAATAAAAAAGATGTTGCTGACAATGCCCTCCGCAATAAATTCTTCTGCCGACAGCATTAGTCCTTCAGCACCATTTGCCGCAGAAGCATACCCTCTAAGCTCACGCTTAGCCAGAATGTTATTCATATAATGCAGCGACTTGAGTCGCACTGTTCCCTCAGGAGTATTACGGCGCAAGGACAACAGCTGCAGCTCTTTGCCTTCACTGTAAAGCTTATCTGGTACTTTCGGCAGCGCTTTGATGTACAACAAATGATTGGGCTTTTGATAATCACCAGCAGGTAATCCGAGAATATCCTCACCGGCTGTTACGGTATAGCGTATATAAGCTTCTTTTAATTCATTTTTGTCCATCACGCGCTTAATCCAGTCAAGTAGATGTGCCGCTTCTGCCTCAAATGGAATGCCCAGTTCCTTGCACCCCTCTGCCATACGCTTCAAATGACGCTCCAGCAAAAAGGGAACTCCCCCATAGGTCCGAAAGGTTTCGAACAAGCCAATGCCGTACAAAAAGCCGTGATCCAAGGCAGAAACCACGGCTTCTCGGGCGTCAATGACACCATTGTTAAATCCTATATATTTCATGCCGTTTCTCCGGCTCTCCGTTTCAAGAAATTACGCAGCATCGTATGACCATGATCCGTAATAATAGATTCCGGGTGGAACTGCACACCTTCAATAGGATATTCTTTATGGCGCAATGCCATAATCTCCCCCTCTTCAGTCTCAGCCGTAATCTCCAAGCAATCTGGGAGACTCTCCCGCTCTACAATCAGTGAATGATATCGGGTAGCTGTAAATGGAGACTCCAGACCTTCAAAAACTGAGGTCCCGTTATGGTAAATAGGCGATGTCTTCCCATGCATCAAACGCTCAGCACGGATGACATTGCCACCAAATGCTTGTCCAATCGCTTGATGTCCAAGGCATACGCCGAAGATCGGAATGATCCCCTTGAAATGATGCAACAATTCCAGACTAATTCCCGCTTCATTTGGCGTACATGGGCCTGGTGAAATTAGAATATGGTCAGGGGCCAGCTTTTCAATCTCTTCGATAGTAATTTCATCGTTGCGGTGCACTTTAACCTCTTCTCCAAGCTCACCTAAATACTGTACGAGGTTATACGTAAAGGAATCATAATTATCGATGACCAAGATCACAGTGCTACTCCCCCTTCGGCTCCGCTGGTAGCTGGCAGTTCCTGCTGCAGTTCACTACAGAGTACTGCCTTCACTACCGCTTTGGCTTTATTATGGCATTCACGGTATTCACGGTAGGGATCGGAATCGATCACTATGCCGGCACCTGTCTGAATATATCCGACCCCGTCTTTTACAGCCAGCGTTCTTATAATAATATTTAATTCCATATTGCCGTTATAGTCAATAAAACCCATCGAACCTGTATAGGGTCCACGTCGAACCGGCTCCAGTTCTTCGATAATCTCCATTGTCCTTACCTTGGGAGCCCCCGTGATGGTTCCCCCCGGGAATAAAGCTGCGATAACCGCATAAGCGTCTTTATCCGGCGCAATCTGGCCCTCTACCTGCGAAACGAGATGCATCACATGAGAGTAGCGCTCCACCGTCATCAGCTCCGGCACGCTGACGGAACCGTATGCAGCGACACGTCCGATGTCGTTGCGTTCCAGATCGACAAGCATAATATGCTCGGCGATCTCTTTTTCGCTCCCGCGAAGCTCCGCCTCCATGGCGGCATCCTCCGCGGGAGTGAGTCCCCGGCGCCGGGTGCCGGCGATGGGCCGGGCGCTCACTTTGTCCCCGTGCAGCTTGACGAGCAGCTCCGGTGAAGCGCTGGACAGCGCGAAGCCGGGCGACCGCAAGAGCCCCATGTACGGGGACGGGTTGAGCTTGCGCAGCCACTCGTAAACATCCTCCGGCGAGGACTTCAGCTGCGCCTCCTGGCGCAGCGAGAGGTTCACTTGGAAGACATCGCCTTGGCGGATGTATTCCTGAACGTCCACCACTGCCTGCTGAAACTTCTCAGGCGAAAAAGCCGAAGCCATGCCCGGCCACTCTCCTGATGAAACTGTAAGGGCCTCAATGCTGCCCACAGCCTCATCATCCAATCCTGCAGCTGAAGATATCAGCTGCCACTGCTCTACCATTTGTCCAGCCTGTTCTATACTGCCAAGATAGAGATTTTGCAGATCCTCCAGCCCACAGTCTGCTGGAACTGGAACGTGGACAGCACAATACAGCACATGCTCTTCGTGATCATAAACCCATATCTCGTCAAACCTCATAAAAAGATAATCAGGAAAACCAGGATCATCTTGGGCAAAAGAAGGCAACCGTTCCAAAGAACGAACCACATCATAACCAAGGAATCCAATACATCCACCAGAGAAAGGAGGAACATCTTCATCCTTTAACTTAGGCGACGTAAAATCCGACATCCATTGCTGCAGTAGCTCCAGCGGTTGTCCCTGCAGTGTTGTTGCCTCAGGTGTCCTCTCCTCGTTCACTGATGCTGATTCCAAAGATTCAGTAGGGAAGCTAAATACTTCCGCGTTATCCTCCTTGCCTTTCAATATCGAAACAGGATTTAAGCCCAAGTACGTATAACGGCCACCCTTACCACTTTCTAAAACTACAGAATACTGGGAAGCTAACTCCCAGGCTTTCTCCCAGGACGCGGGTAATTCGTTGGTGCACCGGGGGGATTTTATAATCAAGGGAAACATGCTCCAGTCTTCAGCAGCCCATTGTTCCCACTCGTTCCAGGTTGTTATGATTTCCAAAGCCATCCTCCTAAAAGTTTTGTCTAGCATCATCTTACAGTTTAATTTTTGAGACAAAACTCGCTTCGTAAGCATTTGCTTAGTTTTGTCCAATCGTCAGTAGTATATTGCCTGTCAGTATACTGTACTTAAGGCATTATTGAAAAGCCCTCAGCGATAGGAAATTATTATGATTTTTTCGTTTCCTGTAAAAACCAGAGCTTTTTTCAACAATAATAAAATTACCACGTCTAGCCTGCCATATATGCAAAGTACCAAATGCCTTTTAAATCAACGAAAAGAGTCTCCATCACCACCAAAAAAGTGGTATGAAGACTCTTATAGATTTACGTTATTGCAAACAATTACGCTTCGAAATTGTAAAGTGGTGTGCTCAGGTAACGTTCGCCGTTACTTGGGATAATGACTACTACTTTTTTGCCAGGGCCTAAATCTTTAGCTACTTTAAGAGCGGCAAATACAGCAGCACCTGAAGAAATACCAGACAAGACGCCTTCTTCTTTAGCTACACGACGTGCAGTTTCGAAAGCTTCATCATTCTCAACGTGGATGATTTCATCATAGATATCTTGGTTCAAAATCTCAGGGATGAAGTTAGCTCCGATACCCTGGATTTTGTGAGGGCCTGGTTTGCCTCCAGCCAAGATTGGGGAAGCAGCAGGCTCCACAGCATAGATCTTAATATCAGGATATCGGCTTTTCAGCACTTCACCCGCACCAGTGATCGTTCCGCCTGTTCCGATACCTGCAATAAAAGCATCCAAAGGACCGCCGATGGATTCAATAGCGTCAATGATTTCAGGTCCAGTAGTCTCACGGTGAATCTTCACGTTCGCTTTATTCTTGAATTGCTCGGATGGGAAATAGCTTGGGTTCTCTTTCAGAATTTCGTCTGCTTTCTTAACCGCACCATTCATACCTTCCGATCCTGGGGTCAGCACCAATTCCGCTCCATATGCGCGAAGGAGATTACGGCGCTCCAAGCTCATTGTTTCCGGCATTACGATAACTGCCTTATAACCTTTAGCAGCAGCTACAAGTGCCAGGCCGATACCAGTGTTACCACTAGTAGCTTCTACAATCGTACCTCCCGGTTTCAGTAGACCTTCACGCTCAGCTTCTTCCACGATGCTGATTGCAATCCGGTCTTTTACGCTTGATCCCGGGTTCTGATATTCCAATTTCAAATAAATATCTGCGGAGCCTTCCTGTGCCAGACGATTCAAACGAACGAGCGGAGTACCTCCGATCAATTCTGTTACGTTGTTAACGACTTTAGCCATGAGCAAAAACCTCCTTAGAATGATAAATGCGATATAAGAACGTAAATTATGACTTTATGCTTCTGTGTATGGAGTTTAAATTGTTGACCACCGTCAGTTATTTCCGACTAAAACGGTAGGGTTTACGTTAATATCATATTATCAATCTTGCAGGCTATTGTCAATATTTATTGATACCTCATATTTATTGCGTAAATCGCTTTCCACCTGCTGCAAGGGAGGGGCTTGCTCCAAAGCCAGCTCTTGACGTACAAGCGCCCGAATTTCTTTCTGATCCGGCATTTCTGGAGAGTGAATACTCTCCAAGCGGATAATGGCGAAGTCTTCCCCTGTCTCGATCGGACCGGCTATATCACCCACATCCAATCCAGCGGCAGTCTTTAACATTCCCTCTGGCCAAAAAGGGTCGTCTTCCTCTACTTTACCTAAGCTGCCTCCGTGCTGCCGACTCTCATCATCATTAGACACTTCCCTAGCCAAATCAGCGAAATTCTCACCCTGTTCCAAGCGATCCATTACCTGCTGCCCTTCCTCATAGGATGAAACCTTGATCATAGAAAGCTGCATTTCCTTTTTTGGAATGAAGCGCTCGGCATTTTGCTCTAAATAAGCATCTATATCGGCATCACTGATTGTAATGCCCACCGTGGCTATCGCTTGTAAGGACAGACGATAATCTGTCTCTGCGAACACTTCCTGACGAGATAATCCGAGCTGAGATTGCATTTGAGCATAATATTGCGCTTCTGATTCGTACCCAACTATAGTGCGTGCCAGTTCCTGCTTAACCTCATCGTCTGTCACGGTAATTCCTAATGCCTTAGCTTCCATGTTCACGACAATATGGTTAAGCATACTGATTAACACTTCTTCTCCATGCTTTTTTTTGAGCTCATCCATCCACTGCTGATCCGTTATCGGTTGTCCGCCTGCAGTCGCTACATCCGGTGATTCATTGTCTGTTGTATCTCCTTTAAGAAGGGCCATGGCGCGCAAACTCCAGAATAATAGACCCCCGAGCATTAAAGTTGCAACAGCTAGAATAATAACCGTATTGCGAAGTGCACGTTCCTGTCTCGTCATCATCCCAATACCCTACGAATTCGCTTGTTCTAAAATGACCTGTAAATCGTCCTTATTGAAAACATAAGCCTCATTGCAAAAATGGCATACGACTTCAGCCTGTTCATCTTCTGCAATTAATCTCTCCAGTTCATCCCGTCCTAAGCTAACCAATGTCTGCTCTACCCGCTCACGCGAACACTGACAAGCAAAGTTAATATCCAGTTCATCCATAACCACTGCATCCGGCAACAGGTAGCGCAGCATTTCTTCTGGCTCCAGCCCCTGATCGAGAAGCGCTGTTACAGAAGGCATCGCCCCTACAGCTTTTTCAATCTCTGTGATCTCCGCATCAGTCAGACCAGGAAGAAGCTGAACAATAAATCCTCCAGCCACAATTACTGACTCATCGGTATCTACCAGTACACCTAGGCCGACCGCAGCTGGAGTTTGCTCAGAAACCGCAAAATAATAGGTAAAATCATCGCCAAGCTCCCCGGAGATAATAGGAATACTACCTCTGTACGGCTCTTTCATACCTAAATCTTTTATAACATCAATGAACCCTTCAGTTCCCACCGCTCCAGCTACATCCAGCTTCCCCATGCTATTGCTCGGTAAATGAATGTGAGGATTATGCACATAACCACGCACTTCTCCCAATGCATTGGATTCTGCAACGATTTGTCCGATCGGTCCATTCCCTTTAACCATAATACTCAGCTTCTCACTACCCTTGAGCATAGCGCCCATCATGGCTGCAGCGGTAACTGTACGTCCCATTGCGGCTGTAGCCGTTGGATACGTATCGTGTCTGCGTCTCAGTTCTTCAACCAATTCAGTTGTGCGGACAGCAAACGCTCTCACTTTACCATTAAGAGCCGTGCCGCGGATTAGTCGATCCTTCTTTTTTTCCATTGGGTGCATAGCCCTCCTATCTCTTCGCCTTTTAGGCTTCTTTATCTTTATTGGTTACGATCGTAAATAATTCTTAATCCTTCTAGCGTTAACATAGGATTTACTTCATCGATACAGTCCGTTTCACCCGCAATTAGGGAGGCGAGGCCTCCGGTCGAAATAACCTTCAGTTCGGGAGCGTTCATCTCGACTTTAATTCGTTTAACAATGCCCTCAACCTGACCCGCATAGCCAAAAATAATCCCGGCCTGCATCGCGTGCACCGTATTACGCCCGATGACCTTTTTAGGCTTCTCCAATTCAATTCGCGGCAGCTTAGATGCCCGCTGGTATAATGCCTCCGTTGAAATGCCTAGACCGGGGACAATCGCCCCACCAAGATAATTAGCACCTGCATCTATGCAGTCAAAAGTCGTAGCCGTACCAAAATCAACAACGACAAGTGGACATTTGTATTGTTCAATCGCAGCAACTGCATTAACAATCCGGTCTGCGCCAATTTCACGCGGATTCTCATAACGTAAGTTAAGCCCCGTCTTAATCCCTGGTCCAACAATCAATGGGTCTTTCCCTATATATTTAATACACATATCCTCAATAGTCTTAACTAGTGGCGGAACAACCGAAGATATAATTACACCTTCAACGTCTTTGACAGATATACCTGACATGTGAAAAAGATTGTGTATCATTACTCCATATTCATCCACGGTCGATTGACGCGCAGTGCTTAGCCGAAAATGATGCAGCAATTCGCGTTTTCTATATACACCGAGAACAATATTGGTATTACCGATATCGACAGCAAGCATCATGACAAAGGCCCTTCCTTCTTGGCATTAAGGTCTAGACTGATATCCAGACTGGAGAAGGAGTACGTAAGGCGCCCGACAGAAATCACATCCACACCCGTTTCAGCAATCCCGCGTAAGGTTTCTAACGATACATTGCCAGAAGCCTCTGTCTTAACATGCGGAGCTTTCGATTTAATCCTAGCCACGGCTTGCTTCATCATATCGTTAGACATGTTATCGAGCATTATAATATCAGCACCTGCTGCCAGCGCCTCTTCGACTTGCTCTAAATTCTCGGTCTCCACTTCGATGCTCATCGTATGCGGGATGTTCTTCCGGGCACGACCTACAGCCTGCCGAATACCACCTGCGCCTTTGATATGATTATCCTTGATCATAACTGCATCATATAACCCAAAACGGTGATTAAAGCCTCCACCAATACGAACAGCATATTTCTCCAGCATCCGGTGACCTGGTGTTGTCTTACGTGTGTCCACTAGACGAGTTGGTAATCCCTCCAACACCTGCACGAAAGAAGCTGTTCGTGATGCCACACCCGAAAGACGCTGCATCAAGTTAAGCGCAAGCCGCTCACCTGTTAGAATCGCATGTGTGCTGCCCTCAACCTCAATAATTACAGTCCCTTTGGTTACAGCTTGACCTTCCTCGACAAGTGCTGTAAAACTAAGCGCCGGATCCACAATTTCAAAAACCAGCTCTGCAATTGGAATGCCACAAATTATACCGTCTTCCTTGGCATGAATAATCCCTTTGGACTCATGGCCCACTGGAATCGTCATCTGCGTGGTTACATCTCCGGAACCAACATCTTCCCGCAACCAGGCCTTGATGGATTGTACTAGCTCTTCATTGTAACCATTAAACATCATCGCTTAATTCCTCCACTATTCCCAGTTCGCGAATTTGAAGCAGGTGCTTACGCCACTGATCATCATCCCGCTGCGGATAATCCTCACGGTAATGCGCCCCACGGCTCTCTTCCCGTGCCAGAGCAGACTCTGTCACAAGCAAACAGCAGGTCAGCATATTAGCAAATTCATATTCCTCACGTTTGGACAATGCTGATCCAAAGATTGGCAGCTGTCGTTTTAATTCATCTAGTCCTTTAAGTAACATCTCTTCGTTACGACGTAGTCCGGCATATCGAACCATTACCTTCTGTAGCTTCAAACGACGTTCCACAATAGCTTGAGTTGGCGAATCTACACGTCCCTCGTTACTCTTAACCGATAAAACATCACGGTCCAGCGGGGAAAGCTCATGAATCCGATCAATAATACGCTGTCCGAATACAATGGCCTCAGATAATGAATTACTAGCTAAACGGTTAGCGCCATGCAGGCCTGTGGAGGAAACCTCTCCGCAAGCAAACAGACGTGGGATGGTGCTCTCTCCATTCAGATCGGTCTTAATCCCCCCCATCATATAATGCGCAGCGGGAGCCACTGGAATCCAATCACTTGTAATATCCAGTCCATAGCCCATACATGTCTCATATATTGTGGGAAACCGATGCTTCACCATCTCTGGAGATTCATGTGTAATATCCAAATAAACGAACGTTGATTTAGTATGTTCCATTTCACTTACAATAGCTCGTGCTACAATATCCCGCGGAGCTAGCTCAAGCAGGTCATGATAACGTTCCATGAACCGTTCTCCATTAATATTGCGCAAGACTGCTCCTTCCCCACGCACAGCTTCGGAGATTAAAAATCTAGGAGCTCCCGGGTAACTAAGTGCTGTAGGATGAAATTGAATAAATTCCATATCTCGTATATGAGCCCCAGCGCGATAGGCGATCGCTACACCATCTCCTGTAGCTACTTCTGGGTTGGTAGTGTATCGATATAATTGTCCTGCTCCACCAGAGCACAAAATGGTCGCATCCCCTTGCAGGAACAACCTTCCACCACCGGGCCGTTGCAATAATGCGCCTACACATTCTCCACCTTCAGTGATGAGATCGATAACATAATGATCATCCCAGACCTCAATATTCTCATGTTCGGCTACCTGTTCCGCCAATGCACGAACAATCTCATAACCTGTAGCATCCCCATTAGCATGCAAAATACGGCGGTGGCTGTGTGCACCTTCCTGAGTCAAAGCCAGTACCCCATCTTCCTTATCAAACAGAGTTCCTAAGCGAATTAACTCATGAACGCCTTCCGGCCCTTCATTAACAAGTGCATCGACAGCTGTTGAGGAGCAAAGACCTGCTCCGGCCATTAAGGTATCCTGCCGGTGGTAAGCAGGGGAATCATCCTCAGCTATAACAGCTGCGATCCCCCCCTGTGCATAGCGAGTATTACTTTCCATTACTGATTTCTTTGTGATCATTATGACACGCCGATCTTCACTGGCTTTAATAGCTGTGAATAACCCGGCAATCCCTGAACCAATAACAATACAATCTGTCTTTACCGTAGGAATATCCCGAAGATCAAAATCAACCAAATATTGTGGAATCATGACCGCTTTTCACCTGTTTCAACGAAAGAGTAGCGCATGCTACCGGACTTGTAGCATGCGCTCTAGGGATGTTCTGGCTTTGTCGGCGACAGCAGGCGGTACATAGATTTGTGGCTTCATCGTCTCCAGGCATTTCACCAGTTTTTTTAGATTATTAACTTTCATATTAGGACAAACAAGAAATTTGGTAGCAAAATGGAATTCTTTATCTGGACTATCCTTACGAAGCTGATATCCGGTACCATCTTCCGTTCCAACGATAAATTGCTTACGATCCGATTTCCGGCAATACTCCAGAATTGATGTAGTGCTGCCTACATAGTCACCCATGGCGACTACTTCAGGACGACACTCTGGATGAACTACAAATTCCGCATCTGGATATTTTGCTCTCATTTCTACTACATCTTTGACGGTCAACATGTCGTGAGTGTTGCAATAGCCTTCCCAAATAATCAGCTTCTTGCCCGTCTGATCTTGTACATATTGACCAAGATTCTTATCTGGGACCCAAATAATCTCTTCGGCGTCAAGGGATTCGATTACTTTCACAGCATTAGCAGAGGTACAACAAATATCGGTTTCTGCTTTAATCTCGGCGGACGAGTTGATATAAGTGACTACTTTAGCATTTGGATGTTGAGCTTTTAGCTTACGCAAACCGTCTACATTGACCATATCTGCCATTGGACAGCCTGCACGTTCATCAGGAATAAGGACGGTTTTGTTCGGGGCTAGAATTTTTGCACTTTCCCCCATGAAATGAACACCGCAGAATACAATAACTTCTGCATCTGTCTCTGCAGCCTTCTGAGCGAGTAAAAAAGAGTCGCCCCGGAAATCGGCAACCTCCTGAATTTCATCACGTTGATAATAATGAGCTAAAATGATTGCGTTTCGTTCCTTTTTAAGCTGTTCAAGACGTATACGAAGTTCTCGATTCTGTTCCTGCTTGCGCTCAAGCGCCAGAGCTTCCACCGATTGTTCTCCCCCTTAAATCCTCGCGGCTTTTCGCCGACATGATGTTATCAAATGGCATGCGCCATCATGGTGAAAAAATGAACATGCTGATATAAATAGTAAGTAATATTAATCACTAATGTACACAACGTTCCAGCCTCTGTCAATGTAACTGGACAGGCTTTAAGGCATAGAATCCCTTAAAAATTAAAATAAAAAATCCGGAGAACAGTTACGTTCTCCGGATAAATTTACATCATATGAATGGTGGACCCAATTAGGTAAGGCTAGTGCCCCCACCTTTGTTGTCATCACCGGAACCGTCATTACCCTCAGAATCAGGGTTATTCGGGATATCCTTCGACAGGTCAGGAAGTGTGGACTGTTCATCCTCAGGCTTGCCTTGAATGCGAACTCGCACATCACCGATATTGTCGATGACAGGCTCGCCAACTTCATGGGCAACACCTTCGCCACCCTCTGGTTTACCATCCTCGGAAAGGAATCCTTGTTCAATCAGTTGTGTGATCTGATCAAGCTCAAGTGTTTCTTTCTCAAGTAATGTATTGGCAATCAAGTGCATTTCTTTGGAGTGTTTGATCAACAGATCTTTACAACGTTCGTAACTCGAAGTAATAAAGTTCTGCATTTCCTGATCAATCTCATAAGCAATGGAGTCACTGTAATTCTGTTCATGCCCAATATCACGACCCAAGAATACTTGACCTTGAGAAGATCCGAACTGCATAGGTCCAAGCTTATCGCTCATACCGTACTCCATAATCATGGCACGCACGATGCGCGTAGCCTGTTGGAAGTCACTGTATGCACCCGTACCGATCTCACCAATAAACAATTCTTCAGCAACACGTCCACCCAGTAATCCAGTAACCTTATCCAAAAGCTCCTGCTTGGTAACGATCATCCGATCTTCCTTCGGAAGCATAATAACATATCCGCCTGCACGTCCGCGTGGGATAATAGTAACTTTATGCACCATATCGGCGTGCTCAAGGAAGTAACCTGCAATAGTATGGCCTGCTTCATGATAAGCTACAATACGTTTCTCGCGGTCACTGATCACACGGCTGCGTTTCTCAGTACCTACGATAACACGGTCAATAGCTTCATCCACTTCAATCATGGAAATATCTTTACGGTTACGACGTGCAGCTAGCAAAGCTGCCTCATTCAGCAAATTCTCCAGATCAGCACCTGTGAATCCGGTTGTGCGTTTAGCAACAACATCCAGTCTTACATCTTTCGTAAGCGGTTTGTTACGAGCGTGAACCTTAAGTACAGCTTCACGGCCTTTCACATCAGGACGGTCAACCGTAATTTGACGGTCAAAACGTCCTGGACGAAGCAATGCCGGATCAAGTATATCAGCGCGGTTAGTCGCCGCTACAATAATAATGCCTTCGTTACCACCGAATCCATCCATCTCAACCAGCAATTGGTTAAGCGTCTGTTCACGCTCGTCATGTCCGCCACCAAGACCGGCGCCACGCTGACGACCCACAGCATCAATTTCATCAATGAAGATAATACATGGAGCATTCTTCTTAGCATTCTCGAACAAATCACGTACCCGAGAAGCACCGACACCCACGAACATTTCCACAAAGTCAGAACCGGAAATACTAAAGAAAGGAACGCCAGCTTCACCTGCTACCGCACGGGCAAGCAATGTTTTACCTGTTCCCGGAGGACCTACAAGCAATACGCCCTTAGGAATACGTGCGCCAACAGCTGCAAATTTGCGTGGATCTTTTAGGAACTCAACGACTTCGACAAGCTCTTGCTTCTCTTCGTCCGCCCCTGCTACATCCTCAAAGCTGATTTTCTTCTTCTCTTCATTATATAACCGAGCCTTGCTCTTGCCGAAATTCATGACTTTACCGCCGCCACCTTGCGCCTGGTTAAACAGGAAGAAGAACAAGATGAACATAATTACCAGCGGGATAATTGAAGAAAGGAATGTCAGCCAAATGCTGGTACCTTCCATTTTCTTCTGAGTTAATTCAATCCCATTAACATCACTGGCTTGAATCAGTTCATTGATAGCGGCATCTGTAGGAGGAATATATGTGGAGAAGCTTTTTGATTTAGTATCGGCAGGCAGCTCTCTATACTCGCCTGTGACCAGAAAGGCATTACCCTCAAACTGAACCGTCAAATCCTTCACATTGTTGTTCTTGATCTCCTGCCGTAACTCGTCGTATCTAGGGAAATCGGCGGCTTCATTTCCATTGCTCACAAACTGGACAATACCCACCACGACTAAAAATAAAATCAAATAAAAACCAGAATTCCGGATGAACCGATTCATCCCCTACCTCCTCTCACAACACTCAAGTTATTGTACCATAGCCTCTTGGGACACCTCAAATAAAGGAAGTTGTGGGTATCCGATCCGTATGATCGAGGCAGTCCTTAGTTCAATTGGAATAAATCTCAGGTTTCAGTACTCCAACATATGGGAGGTTCCGATACCGCTCGGCATAATCCAATCCGTAGCCTACTACAAATTCGTCAGGTAACACGAAGCCTGTGTAGCTGGCTTCAAGATTAACAGTGCGGCCTGATGGTTTATCAAACAAGGTAACCACAGAGATAGTAGCAGCATTCCGGTTGCGGAGCAACTCAATTAAATAGCTGAGTGTAAGACCACTGTCAATAATATCTTCAACGATCAAGATATCGCGGCCTTCTACCGATACATCCAAATCCTTAATAATTTTGACTACTCCAGAGGACTTGGTGGATGCTCCATAGCTGGACACTGCCATGAAATCCATCTCAACAGGTACTGTAATGGCTTTAACCAAATCTGCCATAAATATAAACGCACCTTTTAGTACACAAATTACTAAAGGGGTACGACCTGCGTATTCTTCGCTCAGTGTTCGACCGAGCTCCTTAATTTTCTGCTGAAGTTCCTCTTCGGTGATCAATACTTCTTGAATATCGTTTTGCAACTTGCGAAACCTCCTAAGTTATACTATGAAAGACTTACTTCGACCATTACGTGACTTCGTGGTCATCCAGCTCTGCCAGAGACAATAGAAGTACGGAGGTCGTGTGCCGCCCTACTGCGGCATGCATCGAGCGTCTTACGCCCGGAATCCAGACGATATTGCCCAAACCATCACAAACGAGGGGAATCAATGACCGTTCGGAAGCAGGTATTTTATCATCAATATAAATATCTTTTACCTTTTTGCTTCCGTTTAATCCCATGATCCTTATGGTATCTCCAGGCAATCGGGATCGTATCGTCAGTGGAAAGACCAGTTCATCACGGTCAAACCAAGCCGACATCTTCCCATAATCCTCCCCCTGTACAAAAAAGTTTTCTCTCTCCAGTACCGCCATCGACATCACCTTACCTATTTCCTCCAATTTAAGCTCAGAGTCCGGTAAAAACAGACGATATGTATAGCTTGCCTGTGGCGTCGTGGGCTTGGACGAGAACAAGATACTATCATATTGCCGCATACAAGTCAGGCCTCCACCCAAATCCAAGCTCCAGGTGGTGGGATAGCTCTGCAGCGTTCCCCGACGTACAGCTTCAATCTTGGGGAAATCAAGGGCAGATAAATCCGCCGACAGATAATTTAATATTAGTTTAATCAAACGCCGTTGTAAAGCGGAGGGTATGGCAGCAAATGAAGCTCTGTTAAAGGTGTATTTCCCATCCCCTTCCGAAACTAGCTCTTCAAAGCATTTTGCCGCAGACGTCTCCATATACTCATCTTCAGCTCCCGCAATTTCCGCAAGCTGTACGAGGGATTGCCTCACTCTGCCATTATACTTTTCCAGAAAAGGAAGAACTTCCAAACGAATGGCATTCCGCTTGTATTTCGTCAGCAGATTGGTGGCATCCTCAGCATAAGTAAAACCTTCATTTTGGCATAACCCTAAAAGTGCTGTTTTGTTAATACGTAGGAATGGGCGAATGAGTTCCACCTTTTTTTCTGTTCTTTTCCACTTGATACCCGACAGTCCAGATAAGCCACTTCCGCGTAATAGACGCATAATTACAGTTTCTGCCTGATCATCAGCATGATGAGCCAGAGCAACAGAACGCGCCCCATATCGGTGTGCCGTATCAATCAGAAATTCATACCGCTTCTCACGTGCAGTACCCTCAGGACCAAGTCCACTCTCTTTAGCCAAGGAGGGAATATCGAATTCCGCAAACTCAAAGGGCAATCCCAATTCTTCAGCCATACCACGTACGAGCTCTGCCTCTTCCTTCGACTCCGGCCTAAATCCATGATTCACATGAGCACATATTAAGGTAAGCGGTATAAATTTTAAAGATATTTCATGTAAAACATGCAAAAGAGCCACAGAATCCGGGCCGCCGGAAACTGCGACTACAATGGTGTCATGGGGCGCCCACAGCTCATGCTCGGCTGCTGACTCCAATACAGACTCCACCAGTCCATTCATTTGCTCCATATGCGCCCCCCTCTCTCTCCAACTATATGTATGAGTTCAAAAGCGGAATACCCAATAAATCGTAAAGGCGAGCAAAAACAAAGACAATGCGAATGCATTTTTTAACCACCGCGGGGTGTCCATACTATCCGGGCGCTTTCTGCGCGAGTTATAAATATGGTTTCGCCAGACCTCAGTAGCATCCGCAGAGCCTGAGAACCCCCCTTTTAACGCCATACAAATCCAGGAGGATAGTTTCTTGTTGGGTAAATTTCTAGCCAGCTTAAATAATTCGTCCACACTTCTCGTCTGCGGCAGCTGTAAGGCTGCCTTTTTGAGCCCTTCTTCATTGAGCAAACGAAGACACAGCACAGCAAATGCGAAAAGATCGTAACCCTCATCGCTGATTCGACTGCCCGCATTCCAGAAACCACGATCATGCCATTCGGTAAACTGCTTCACGCTACGACCAATAGGGCTTGTGCCCCCAAAGTCGATCAGCTCGACTTCGCCGTACTTTGATACCATGACGTTCTCGGGCTTCAAATCACCGAACACAAATCCACATTCATGCAGTGTGCGCAGCTTTTCAAGCAGACCAAGACCTACCAGGCCTAACCAATCGGGACCGTTTTTCGATAAAAAATGATGCAGCGGTTTGCCTTCAACATACCTCATCACATAGAAGGGGATATTATCCCCATTCGCAAAATCATCCGCTTCCAAAAAATAAGAAGACAATGGATTCTCACGACGAGCCCGATGTTCATTCCGCTTTCGTCGCGATTGCAGCGAGGTCAGTACATTGATCTCCGATTGAAGTTCAAGTGTATCGTATCCGATTTTTAGCGCGTACCTTTCCCGTCTGCCTTCTCTTTGCACAAGATATACGGTTCCGTTCGCGCCCCTTCCCAGCATCCGCTCAACGACATAACGGTTACCCCGCCATTTGCCGTTAATTAAGGTACCAGTAGGATAGGACGGATTAGACGACATACCCACCAATCATCCCTTCTCTTTCGTCGTGGTTATCGCTTAGTCGGCGTCCACGATGTTCATCCAGTGTATCATAACGATAATGTTCAAGCACCTTGAAAATAGCTGGGCCAGTCGGTGTTGCGCCTCTCATGTGTAATTTAGAGAATAGCGTACGAATACCTGACATGTCATGCGTCCAATCCAGGTCAAGCTTGGCATCTTCACTGCTGTTATTTCCGGGAAAATGAAACACAGCGATCTCACTCTTGCCTTCCCGTGCTTCTAAACTGAGTGCCAAATCGCGGATTGCATCTTCCACAGCACCCAGTTTAGGCTTCATACTGGCACTGGCATCGATAAGAAGTGCAATGCGCAGAGGCGTTGTTTCTGTCAGTTCATCTACAACTGTAACAACCTGTGAACGTTGAACAGGAGGCAGCTGATCCAGTGAGCCGTCGCCTAGTATCTTTTTTACCTCTTTATTAACCGCCTGCTGGATCGTCTGAACCACGGTCTTGCGTGTCATCATCTGAATCGTCTGCGCCAGTTGTGGTGTTCCGACTATTCGGCTAAGGCCTCCCCCGGCCTTGGCAATGTCAGCAATCTCCCGGCTGCCGATTTCACCGATCGTACCATAATCAACTACACCGACCACATTTACGGTGATTCCCTCCTGCAGGGCATGCGCCGCTGCCAACACCGGACTTTCTCCTACATTCGAACAACCGTCAGTAATGAGCATAATTTGCTTCATAACCCTCAACTCCCCCTTTGTTTGAACCTCTGTTTCTAGCATATCCAGAAATGAGAGATTTCAAACGGTCGATATTAAGTGTGGGAATTTCGATCAAATAGGGGGGGTAGTGAATAGGGGAACTGCGAGAAATGTTTGGGCTTTCGATCGCTGTTGTCCTCAGATTCCTTGATTAGAACCGCCTCTCGCGGTTGGAATCCGAGGACAAAGGCGAACGCTCCGCTTCTACAGCTCCAAACTTTCTCTCCGTTCCATACCTTCACTAGTAAACAGTTTAGATCTACAGATTTCGTCCCAAGTCAGCCGACCATTGAAACGAGAATAGTAGAGGCCGGCGAGTTACACATCACGGACTCGCCTCGACTGCCTCCATTAGCACGACGCCTTACGCGTGCTACAAACTCACAAGAAACACGACGCTTCGCGCGTGCCCCCAAGCAGCACTATATCTTGCGCGTGCCTTAAACTATACAAGCAACACGACGCTTCGCGCGTGCCCAACATTAAAACCTACTAAACCTAAAATAACTAACTTACCGTACGCGGGCGCTCCATACGACCGATGCCCGGCATATGCAGGCTGGACCATTCCGGATGGAAATGATCAAGACGGCTGACGACAATAGTCATGTCATCAAGGATCTCATTGCCCTGATAACGGATTACTTTCTCCAACAGGCTATCCGCTAAATCTTGAGGATCATCACCCTCAAGCTCTTGGATCATCCGTTTCATCCATATCTCCTTATTAACGGCATATCCAGGCGCATCATAAATACCATCGGTCATCATAATTAAAATATCGCCGGGGCGAAGCTGCATACTGATTAGATCCACATCAATATCTTTAATGATTCCTATAGGCAGATTGCTAGAGGTTATTGGAATGACCTCACTCCCCCTCCGGATGAAGCTTGGTGCTGAAGCAATCTTCATAAACGTTGTCTGCGCAGAATATTGATCGATTAAAGCCATGTCGACAGTAGCATAGAATTCATCAGGGGAGCGTAATAAAAGAATTGAGTTGACCGACTTTACAGCCAGCTTCTCATCCATTCCGGATTGCAGCAGCTTTTCTAACATGCCGAGTGCGGCACTGCTCTCCATCCTTGCCCGTTCACCATTCCCCATACCATCACTAATGGATACTGCAAAAGTGCCATTTCCAAGCTCTACGGTGCTGAAGCTATCGCCAGACAGCATATCCCCACCTTTTGAAACAACTGCCACACCCGTGTTTACCTCAAAGGCTTTGGCTGAACCAAAGGTAACCATTGAGAGTCCTTCCCGGGGATGAACCGCCGTCTCACTCATGACAGCAATATTCTCATCCAGAATGTCGGAGAGGAGTGGGGCAATCATTTTACGGCATTCATCAAAACCGCGATTATAAGCGTGCACTACTTCTATTTCTACGCGTCCTGGGTCCAGACTTAAAATTTCAATGCCATGAATAGACAGTCCCAATTTCTCAAGAGCCTCGCGGATTTGCGCTTCCTGCCGATACATGGCCTGTCCCTCGCGCTTAATTTCCTTGGCCAAGTCTTCCATAACCTGTGACACGCCTGACAACTGCTCAGCAACAAATTGGCGACTATCGTATATTTGTCTTTTCCACCGCATATCATGTTGGTAGAGATCATATTGTCCCTTCATGACCTCAAGCACTTCTCCGGTTTTGCCACAAATACGGCTCCATTCCGGTGGCAGCTGAGCAGCCGTAATATCAGGGCATTCCTCAACAGTTGTCATCATATCTGTCATGTATCTATATGTCTGATAGAATTTTGCATCCCAGCAGTGGGTACGGCGAATGCAGCCAGCGCAGGCGCCTTCTGTGACCGTATTCATAAAATCTTCCATTTCACGATCCGATTTGCCCACTTCTCCGGCACGTGGAATCTGACCAAAGCTACTGGAGAGCTGTTGGAATACCTGTGAGAATTGAGTGACCCGTTCTGCAGTCAGATCCCTGACCCTGCGGGCATATTCATGTTGAGATCGGCTATGATCTGACGTGCCCGGTACATATTTTGCAATCGCTGATATCATCGCCTTAGGCGTTAATAGAAACAGCACTACTGCTGCGCAGGTCTCCCATGTTGAGGCCATCATATCACCCGGACCCGTAAAATAGACGGAAAGGATCGTTGATCCCAGCAGCATGCCGATAGATACCGCACCCTTTCGCCCACCCTGCATCATTCCCGCTAGCATTCCGGAAAAAGCAAGCAGGCTCATCTGATAGATAGCACTGATATCAGCCAGACTGAGGATCAACCCCGTCACTACCCCAACAGCTGCACCGAGCGGAGCGCCTCCTGCCATAGCAAAGAGCAAAATTAAATAACGAGACAATATATGTTCTAATGACCAACCATTAAGTGTCCAGCCCACAAGGCCTGTCATTACGGAGGCTAACAGAATAATAAGGCATAAAATCTCCTCGTTCCTCAGCGATCTGCTCTTTTGTTTGTAAGTTAGTAGAGGAAGTGCCTGAATGAACACAAGCGTAAGTACAAACCCGAGTAAAGCATCTAAAGTAGTCATCATAAAAGGGTACCAGGAAAGAGACGGTCCGAGAACAATCTTGAACAGGCCAACCATAAACGAAGATACGAAGACCATAAGGGGTGCATAGGAAAAATCTATTCGTTCGAAACTTTCAAGCCCTCTATAAACAAGAAAAAAGATAATCAGTTCAGCCGTAGTAACCAAGGCGCCCGGAAACGGAGTGAAGAGACTTCCAGCTATAATAGCACCCGCTACAGGTAACATAGAGTCTCGACGCATAAACACAATGACGGCAAAATATGCGACAGCAAAAGGGGACAGCTCGTCCAGAATCATAGCTCTACCTAGCAGAAACCCCATAAAGCTTAACAGAAGCATCCACTTCTTCGCTGTAATAAGCTGAATATATCGCTGCTTCTGACCCCAAGCTATAATACGCGTGCCTAAGGCTTGTCTCTGCTTCTTATCTTCGCTTCCCACTCTTGTCCACTCTGGCAAATTCACCACATTGCTTTTACTCATTTCCCTACACCACCCGTTTAAGAATTTATGGTTCTCATTATATAGCGGGTCATTTGAGAAAGTTTGTCAGAAATGGAGGGACAGTCATAAGAAATTTCCGACAAAAAAGCCTTTGTTCATTATTCCTAAAAAAATAGATCGATCCCTTGCGGCGCAGTAGGTTGCTTCTCCTTAAGCTTGTTTCCAGTGCAGTTTTAGGCGCAAGCCTGGCGGTCATTCGCCAGCGATTGCCCTAGAGTTATGTGAGAATGACATGGATGCTGTCGGCAAGTTTATATGACACGACAAAAAAACCGCAAGGGCGAAATGCCCTTGCGGTTATTTATGATGTACAGGTATTGGATTATACGCGTTTGGCTCCACGGCCTCCGCGCTTTCCTTCTGTGTTCTTCTTAATCGAAGATATCCGTTCTTCGCTGTCTTTCAGGAATCGCGACATTTTATCCTCGAATGAAGGTTTACCGGCTGCAGGCTTAAATGGACGCCCACCCCGTTCACGATTGAATCCACCGCCGCCTCCACCACTGCCGCCACCGCCGCCGAAACGGTCTCCGCCGCTAGGACGTTCTGGTCTTGGAGCTCTAGGCGGACGTACTTCCGATGCTGGCTTGTCAACAGCCTGCTTGATGGAAAGTCCGATCTTGCCGTCCTTATCGACGTTGATCACCTTGACGGTTACTACATCACTAATCTTCAGATGATCGTTAACATCCTTGACGTAATTATCGGCGATTTCCGAGATGTGAACGAGACCTGTGACACCTCCTGACAGATCCACAAATGCTCCGAAATGCGTGATGCCTGTCACTTTGCCTTCTAACTTGGTGCCCACTTCAATTGCCATAGAATAAAATGATCCTCCCTTAAAAATATACAGACGAATATTAAGGTCATCCTGTCTGCGGTGATTTGATTATACAGTAAAGAGCAAAGCAAGGCAACAGAGTAAAAGCCTCTTTTAGCCAGTATTATTGCTCTGATTGCTCTGTTCGAATAGGAGTTTCCCCTTGAGGATAGATATTGTACCATTTACGCGCTAATTGGCCAATATACTCATCATCATTAAGTCTGGACACTTCATATTTCAGTTGATTCAAAGATGCTGTGACACTCTCACTAGTCTTTTGTTTCTTGGCGAGTTGCTCGCCCTTGTCCGTAATTGCCGCACTTTGATTGAAGTAAGTATAACCCGCCCAGCCAAAAAATACTGCCACAAAGAGAATCCACATAACTCTTCTTCTCTTCGCGCCTGCGGCCGAATTTTTGCTGGGATTACTTTTCTCTTCCGCAGTGAATCTGTTCATGCAGCGTACCCCCTAATTCAAAGGTCAGCGTTTCCGCCATTTGGTAATCCATCCAGTAATCTTCACGATCCAGGCGCTATGCTTAAGCCGAGATAACCATGGAGAAATCCACCTTACTGGTAATACCCAAATTGGCTTCGTTAGACGCAGCAGAAGCTTAAGGATGAATAATAGAATACGACCTAGCAGCAATAGCAACCCTATAATAAGGCGCCAAAGCCAGCGAAGAGGTTTACCTATTAGAATCTCCACAAGTCTCCATAGCAATCTGCACATATACTGAACCGATTGAATTAACATTAACACAAAACGCCGCACCGTAACACTGAAGATCAAAAAATAGATCCATATTCCTAGAAATAAACCTAAAAAGACATAAAATCGCAATTGCCCCTGATTTCCGGCATAGAGCATTCTAAAAACAAACAAAGCAGCACAAAGCCAATACAGCAGGTCAAGCATGGCATTCAGCCATTTGGGAAAATTGAACTTGAGCGACAGCACCCGGTAGCTGTCATAGGCCAGTCCCATTGTCACCCCGGCCAATATCATGTAGAACAGCGTCAGCCACTGAACTGCAGGATTCATTTAAATAGCTTACCGAGTAGACCTTTATTTTTGCCCTGCGATCCGGGATCTAGATAAATCAGGGAATGTACATTGCCCTCCAAGGACAACAGTCCATTCTCCAGACTTAAATTTTTGATATGTAAATGATTCCCGCGAATGGTGAGATGGCCGAGTTCTGTACGAAGCAAAAATTCCTCGCTATCAAAGCTCTCCACATTTTGCACGCCCGTCAACTCTAGCTGTTTACGACTGCGCATGTGCAGATCATGCTGTTTATTTACCTTTCCTGGCTCGATCATAGCATGTACCCCTCCTTCTTACCTCTAATCTATGGCAGTAGAAGAAGTTATAGAACATTCCAATCCACTAAAATAAGAGAGATAAAAAAAGAAAAAAGAAGGCACAACTCTACAATATGTAAAGTTATTCCTTCTTATTTACTATTAACTATGTTACTCCTACCAGTCCAAGCCGGTGCTTTTGGCAACAGGCTCTTCCCGAAGTAGAGTATACATACCAGCGGCTTCGTCCTTGCGTGTCGTTTCGACTAGCTTTTCGACTTTGACCGTTACAAGCTTTTGTCCAAATTGCACAGTAATCTCGTCACCGATCTTAACTGCACTACTTGGCTTAGATTCCCGCCCGTTAATCAGCACCCGGCCTTGTTCGGACACATCCTTGGCCACTGTACGGCGCTTGATTAATCGGGACACTTTCAGGAATTTGTCAAGACGCATTAGTTAACGGCTTCTTTAAGCTTGTTACCAGCTTTAAATGCCGGTACAGTTGATTCTGGAATTTCAATCGTTGTGCCCGTTTGCGGGTTGCGACCAGTACGTCCTGCACGTTTACGAGTTTCGAATGTACCGAAACCGATCAGTTGAACTTTATCGCCTTTTGCCAAAGCTTCTGTGATCTCACCCAAGAATCCGTTCAATACTGCTTCTACATCTTTTTTTGCCAATCCGTTTTTCTCGGAAATGTTGTTTACCAAATCTGTCTTGTTCATAATTTAAAGTTCCTCCTAGGATACGAAAAAATAAATGAAACGAGATTCACCGCCATATTATGGGGCAAGCCGTCATTTCGTCTTTATGATATTCTTGATGTCATCTTAAAATCCTGCCACGAATCGTCGTTTTTTAAAAAAAGAAACAGTTATTTCTCAGAAATCGTCGCAGAATCTATTCTATAGCACTATTAAACTACTCGCCATAATCTAAATCAGAGATGAATGCTACTTTCACAGCATTGCCTCATCTTAAGGTCCGTATACCGTACATAGTCTGAGAAAATTACTATACTTTTCGTTCCTCAGTCTTTGCCTCCTGCCACAACTCTTCCATCTCTTCCAAGCTGCTATCTTCTACACTCATACCCTTGGCTCGCAGACTTTGCTCGATATACTGAAACCGACGCACAAATTTGCGGTTGGTCCGGGTTAAAGCTTCTTCCGGATCTGCGCCAATAAATCGGGCAACATTGGTAACAGCAAATAATAGATCGCCCAGCTCCAGGATTTGATCCTCGGCGGCTGCATCAGTATCGATGGCTTCTTGCAGCTCTTCTACTTCTTCACGAACCTTAGCTAAGCAATCCGTAGCGTTGTCCCAATCAAAGCCCACCTTGGATGCTTTTTTCTGAAGCTTGTACGCCTTCATAAGAGCGGGCAAATCACGCGGAACCCCACTGAGGGCGGATAATTCCTCTGGCTTCACGCCTTTACGCCGCTTCTCCTCTGCCTTCATGCCCTCCCAATTGATCAGAGCTTCTTCAGCGTCATTCGCATTCTTGTCACCAAATACATGGGGATGGCGGAAGATAAGCTTATCATTCAGTCCTTCTATGACGTCAAATACGTTAAACGTGCCCAGCTCCTCTTCCATTTGGGAGTGCAGCATGATCTGCAGCAAAAGGTCGCCCAGCTCCTCTTTCATATGGTCTGGGTCATCCTCATCAATCGTCTCAAGCACTTCGTAGGTTTCTTCGATTAGATTTTTACGCAAAGATTCATGAGTCTGCTCCCGATCCCACGGACAACCGTCCGGACTGCGCAAAATATCGACAATCTCATGCAAGCGAGCGAAAGTACGATTTCTTAGCTTCTCCTCACGATTCGCAGGTACATAGACCAGAGACAAATTGCCATAACCCTCAAGCCGGTCCAATTCGTATAGAGGAACAGTCACAATGTTTTCTTCGTTCTCCACGCCAAGGGCATGACCCACCACCACTTCATATTCGGGCGGATACAGCTCCATCAGACATAACTTTGTCTCCGAAGCTGTAAAGCTGTCATAAACCTGGCCAATCAGAGTATGCAATTCAGGTTGAAGCTGAGCGCTGCGAATGCCTGAAGCATCTAATAACTGGAAGCCTTCAATAGGGTCGAACCCCAGTCGCACAAACGCCTCGTCCAGAAAACTCTCCCCGCCTAATATTTGCAGTTCTATTCCTTCTTCCGGGCAACGCTGACGCAGCTGTGAAACAGCTGACTCTGCAACCATGGGGTGCCCCGGAACCGCATAGACAATATCTGTACCGTCTGCGGCGGAGCGAGCCTCTTCAATCAATTTTGAAGTAATTGCAGCATAAACCTCAGGAAACGAAGCTAATGTTTCATACAGTCCATCAAAGGATTGCGTGGCGATTTCAAGCTCGGTGAGAGCAGCCATGACTGGATGCTCTTGGGTACGAACGTAGACAACGGATGCTGCCTTCAGTTTTTTTATAATTCCTAGTGTCAGCCGATCGGGATTACCTGACCCGAGACCGACAACTGTTAATGTTGCACTCATATCTGTTCCTCCTTTTAAGCGGGTTAATTATGGAAATAATCGCAGCTTTTTGAACTTGTCCGCCAGAGACGGGCCGATGCCCGGAAGCTGGCGAAGCTCGCTTTCGCTGAGCAGCCGCAGCACCACCGCGCCTACGGCAAAGACAACGCAGCCTGCGAGCACCCCGAGCAGGCTCTGCGCCAAGCTGGCGGTGCGTCCGCCGCCGATGCCAGCGGCCGTAGCCGCGGCGCCAGTGCCCCAGCTGGCAGCTGCGGCGGCAAGAGCCAGGCCCGCTGTGAGCAGCGCGGGCCGTGCCAGGGCATCTGCGAGGCGAAGCCGCAGATGGCCCTGGCGGTACAGCAGCAGCACGTTAAGCGCTGCTGCGAACGAATGCGCAGCCACGCCAGCGATGGCCGCGCCGGTAATGCCCTGCTGCGGAACCAGCAGCAGGTTCAGGGCCGCCTTGAGCAGCGCGGCGGCCAAAAGGTGCAGGGCCGGGGCGCGCACGTAGCCGAGGCCCTGCAGGAGCGCAGCAGAGATGATGCTGACTGTACCGCCAACAGCGGTAAAAGCCAGCCAAGTCATTGTGCTGCTACCAGCGGTATCGCCGTAAAGAGCCATATTAATCGGCTCAGCAAGCACTGCAAGGCCCGCTGAGGCCGCTAGACCTAACAGCCAGAACCAACGCAGCGACAAGCTGCAGCGGGTCTCAATCAGCTTCATATCTCCCTTGTACTTCGCTTCCGCCAAAGCTGGAATGAACACAACAGACAGTGAGGTGGCAATCATCGTTATAATCTGCACAAGTGGCAAACCCCGATTGTACACACCAAACTGGGCCATCGCAGCTACTTCACTTCCTTCAGACGACAGCAGTCGAGGCACAGTGAATACATCTACAAGACCGATAAGAGGCATAGCCAGTGCACCTAGCATTACGGGAATTCCATAAGCCAGCAGTGTACCTGCTTTAATGCCCATAAACCCTTGCTTGGAACCTAGCCCATGTCCTGCATCCAGCGCTCTTACACGCTGACTTTCGACAGCAGCAGCTTCCTGTTTTACCCTCCGGTGGTGACGTCTCAAGTACAGCAGCATAATTACAAGCCCTGCAGCTCCCCCTCCGGCAGAACCAAGCAGCGCGCCAGCAGCGATGCTCTCAGCTCCTGCTCCCTGCGAAGTGAGATATAAAAGAAGAACAATCATCACTGTAACCCGTACAGACTGCTCTACAATCTGTGACACGGCAGTAGGAACCATATTATGCAGCCCCTGAAAATACCCGCGTATGGCTGACATGACAGGGACAACTGCCAAACCCCAGGCGCTTGTCCGCAAGGCAGGCATTACATGTGAGTTACCTACCCATTCGGCAATGATGGGTGCACCTGCATAGGTGATGGCGCCGATAATCAAGCCGCTGATGCCTGTAATTAGCGCGGATAATAGTAGAATCCGGCGGCCTTCTTCATCGCGTCTCCCAGCCGAAGCTTCGGCGACAAATTTGGAGATCGCCGCAGGCAGACCTAGCATAGCTACCGTTAACAGCATTGTATACAAGGGATACACTGTGTTGTATATACCAAATACAGCATCTCCGCCTAGATTTTGCAGCGGAATTTTTTGAAGTGTGCCAATAAGCTTTGAGATAATGGCCGCGGCACTAAGGATAAATGCGCCTTGCAGCAATCGTGATGTTTGTGTATTAGATTTCATATAATACCTGCTTCTACAACTTTGATGGGATGAATTTCTATATTATAACGTATGTATGCCCACAAGTAGAAACGGTTTTGTGTAAACGACAAAACCCCGTTTGCCCTTTGTATATCTTACCAAAAGGAAAGCGGGGTCTAAATTAAGATTACTGCTCCATTTGTTTGCCCAGGAAAGCGGCAGCCGTTTCGGCCATTTTTATTTCCATTTGCGCCATCTTCGCCGAATCATCCTTGCTCACCATCACTACACAACCAATAGGATCTCCACCGGAAATGATCGGTGAGGCTACATATGAGGACACCAAATCCGGATGATCTTTAGCAATTTCATAACTGCCTTCATTGGTTTCTAACACAGTCTTACGGCTGTCCATGACTTTCTCCAGCAGCACTCCTACCTGTTTCTCCAAATAATCTTTTTTGGAGCCGCCTGCAAGGGCAATGAAGGTGTCACGATCAGCAATCATCGTAATGTGTCCAGTACCTTCGAACAATGACTCCGCGTACTCTTTTGCAAAGTCACCCAACTCACCAATCGGAGAATATTTCTTGAGGATGACTTCACCGTCCCGATCGACGAATATTTCCAGTGGGTCTCCTTCTCTAATACGAAGAGTACGTCTAATTTCTTTGGGAATAACCACGCGTCCGAGGTCATCAATACGGCGAACAATTCCAGTAGCTTTCATTTCACATGTGCCCCGCTTTCTTAAGAAGTATGGTCTTACTACTGTCCATTATGGGAAAGGATAATCCCAGTGATTTATCGTAATATCTGACCATAGTATTCATCTCTTCCCAGATCCTTATACATAAGCTGACATGTATTAATATCTGCATCAAGATAAAGGTAGTTCTACAACCGTTTCTGCGAAATAAAAAGCCATCTTCACTTTAAGTGAAGATGGCTTTTCTAAGGTAAGCTTGTCCATATTTACCGATGTTTATTCAGCGGCATCTGTAGCACTTGGAGAAGCACTTGGGGATGCGCTTGGAGCTGTAGTGGCTTCTGTTCCACTATTTGTTCCGGTTTCATCGGCGGCAGCAGAGCTTTTTGGCAGATTGATGTTCTCAATAATGCCTTCCAGATCCTTTTCCATGAACGTTTCTAGGTTCTTGGATACAATTGAGCTCTTAATGCCTTCTTTTTGCTCATCCGTTAACTGGTCAAAAGTCTTGTCTGTACGGGACTCCACCTTGATGATGTGGTAACCGTAAGAAGTTTCTACAGGATCACTGATGGTATTTAGAGGCAAGGTCTGAGCAGCCTTCTTAAACTCCTCCACATAAGTGCCTACAGCTTTATCTTTATATTCTCCGCCTGCCTCTTTAGAGCCAGTATCGTCAGAATATTCCTTAGCGATGGCTGCGAAATCAGCACCGCCATCCAGCTTCGCCTTAACTTCTTTCGCTATTTTAAGCGCTTCTTCGCTGGTACGCTCTTTGTTGTCTGCATCTGTCAGACCAATTAGCACATGACGCAGTGTGGCAACCGTAAAGTCGCCTTTAGTCGCTTCGAATTCTTTGACAACTTCATCATCAGTCACTTTAAGCAGCATATCCTGATAAACTGTCAGCACACGCTCCATATAAGTACGAATATCTTTCTCTGTAACGTCAGCATCTTTCAATGTCTTCTTATAGGTATCGCCCAACTGTTCCTTAATGCTTGCGATTTGAGTATCGGCTTCTTTCTCCGCTTGCTTTTTCGCTTCATCCGTTGCTTGGGAAGCCAAATATTCAAAGCCCACTTCTTGCTTCAGAATGGACTCCTTAAACGCATCGATCTCTAAATATTGCGCTTGTTGTGGAGAGAGAAATTTCATGATTTTCTGATCCATTGCAAATTCCTTTTGTGTAATCGTTCCACCTTTATAAGTGGCCACAGCTTGATTATCATCCGCACTATTTCCACATGCTGCTAGCATAGAAAAGGAAACTGCCGCTGCCAATGAAACGAGCAGCACTTTCCATGATTTTGTTTTATTTAACGACATTGTGTAGTTCTCCCTTCGATTTAAAAGACTGTTTAGCTTCCTTAAGAAACTGTTCAAGCAAGTCAAGCAGCTGTTTATCACTTAAATCTTTCGATTTGACCCGGATACTGGCTTTCGCATCCCTATCAAATTGTACACGTCTTTCGAAGCTATTTCCAACTTTGGCGAGTTTCGCTGTGTCTAAAGCGCCGAGACTTCCCTCATAGAAATTCAAGGTAACATCATCTCCGCGTCTAATCATGGAATCAATGCCATACATTTTTCCATACACTTTCAAACGAGCGACCGATAGTAGATTCACCACGGCTTCAGGTAACTCACCGAACCGATCCAAGAGCTCATCTTCAAGCTCGGAAGCATCATCGAAGGAGGTTACTGCCGCCACTTTTTTATAAATTTCAATTTTTTGGATACTGTCGTAAATATACTCTGACGGCAGATACGCGTCAATCGACAAATCAATGACTGTATTGCCTTCTTTCAGGGATGTATCTTCCTCCCCAAGCACAGTAACCTTACGCTTACGAATTTCCTCCGCCAGCATTTGTGAGTACAGATCAAACCCCACGGATGCGATAAAGCCATGCTGCTCTGCACCCAGCAAGTTACCTGCACCGCGAATAGACAGATCTCGCATCGCTATTTTGAAACCAGAGCCCAGCTCCGTAAATTCCTTAATAGACTGCAGACGTTTCTCTGCAACCTCTGTCAGAACCTTGTCCCGTTGATACGTGAAATAAGCGTAAGCGATCCGATTGGACCGGCCTACACGTCCACGCAGCTGATAGAGCTGAGACAAGCCCATTTTATCCGCATCATGCACAATAAGTGTATTAACGTTCGGAATATCTACGCCCGTCTCAATAATACTTGTGCTGACGAGCACATCGTATTCTCCGTCAAGGAAATCGAGAATGGTCTTCTCCAGCTCAGATTCCGACATTTGACCATGTCCGATGCCAACTCTAGCCTCAGGAACAAGCATAGAGATTTGAGCAGCCATTTCTTGAATGCCCTGCACACGATTATAGAGATAATAGACTTGACCACCACGAGCTAATTCCCGCTCTACAGCTTCCCGCGTAAGGGTCTGGCTATGCTCCACTACATACGTTTGCACAGGGAATCTGTTCTCTGGCGGGGTCTCAATGACAGACAAATCCCGCACTCCGAGCATCGACATATGTAGCGTACGAGGAATTGGAGTTGCAGTCAGCGTAAGAACGTCTACATTCGTTTTCAGTTTTTTCAGCTTTTCTTTATGAGTCACGCCGAAACGCTGTTCTTCATCCACAATTAATAACCCCAGATCCTTGAATACAAGGTCCTGAGATAACAGACGATGTGTACCGATAACTACATCGACAGTTCCTGCCCTAACGCCTTTAATCGTCTCGTTCTGCTCTTTACGGCTGCGGAAACGACTTAAGACCTGAATATTAAGCGGGTAATTAGCGAAACGTTCCCGGAAGGTCTCATAATGCTGCTGAGCCAAAATCGTTGTCGGGACTAGCACCGCCACCTGTTTACCTTCAATCGCTGATTTAAAAGCCGCCCGAATAGCCACTTCAGTCTTACCATACCCAACATCACCGCAAAGCAATCGGTCCATTGGCCGGTTTTGTTCCATATCCTTCTTAATCTCTTCGATAGCCCGAAGCTGATCTCGGGTCTCCTCGTAAGGGAACATTTCTTCAAATTCATGCTGTTCCTGTGTATCCTTTTCAAAACCATATCCTGCGGCACTTTGGCGCTCAGCATATAGCTTTATCAAATCATCAGCAATATTCTGAACGGAGGAACGAACCTTATTGGTCACTCGTGTCCATTCGTTGCCGCCTAGCTTATATACTTTCGGCTCTTTATCTTCGGAACCGACATATTTCTGAATCAGGTCAATCTGCTCAATCGGAACTGAGAGCTTATCGCCGCCAGCATACAGAATATGCATGTAATCACGGTGAATACCGCTGACCTCAAGCGTGCCGATTCCCATATATTTTCCGATACCATGGTTCTGATGGACGACATAATCACCGATTTTCAGCTCTGTGTAACTCTTGATCCGTTCTGCATTATCTATTCCTTTGGAGATCTTCCGTGCCTTCCGCTGCTTCTGAGAGAACATTTCTCCCTCAGTTATAACAGCTAGATGAATAGAGGGCAGCTCAAAACCAGAACCCAGATTTCCTTGTACAATCATCGGCTCGTTAATGCCGTAATCATAAAGAACTCTGCGCACTCGTTCAATCCGTTCCTCACTGCTCGCAAGCATCATTACCTTAACACCGGACTTCTGCCAACGCTCCATTTCCGATTTCAGCACATTCATCTGGCCATGGAAATCCTGCATTCCACGACTGATAAACCCAAGAATGTTCTGAGGCTGAATATGCGGAACCTGACGTAAAAAGATTGACATAAACAGGCTTTGGAACGGGCGCTGATACATAACAACATCCGTATCGACAGAGAGATCTAGATCCGGCAATGATTTGCCGTTTTGCAGCAAATGCAGATTCCATTCCGATTCATCCCGTTCAAGCTGTCTCGCCGTTTCGAGCAGTCTTGTCGGCTCATCTAGAATAAGAATGGTATCCTGGGCCATGTAATCAAATAAATGAGAGCGTTCAGGATATAAAAGACTGATATATTTATAGATCTCCGGGAAATAAGTACCTTCCCGCAGCATTTCCAGCTCACGGCCAATTTCTTCCCGCAGCCTGAGCTTCGCCTGGCGATCCGCCATCTTCTCCAACTGTCGCTCCATCATAGCTGAGGCTTCAGCAGAAGCAGATTCCTGGCGCAATCTACTAGCTATAATCTCTTTAGCCGGTGTAATCTTCACACTACGTACCTTATCAATAGAACGCTGATCCACTGGATCAAAAGTTCTTATGGAATCAACCTCATCGTCAAATAACTCAACCCGATAAGCCAAAGGAGATGTCATTGGATAAAAATCAATTATTCCACCCCGTACGCTCAGTTCACCACGATTTTCAACCCGCTCTACTCTTTCATAGCCCATTTCAATCATGGACATCAAAAATTCATCCAGAGCAAGCGTTCCATCTTGGGAAACGGTGACTTGCGCCTCTGCCATAACCTCTGGGGCTGGCAGCAATCTACGCACTCCTGAGTAAGGAACTACAACAATACCACGGAAGCCCTGAGCGCATTTGGTCAGCACATCTATACGCTGAGCCAGTGTCTCTGGGCTTGATACAGCCGCTTCTGCAGCCACTAGTTCATTGGCGGGATAGAGCAGAACCCGGTCAGGAGAAAGCGCTTCCTGCAAATCATCGGCCATCTTCTGGGCCGAAAACATATTATGAGTCACTACAAGTAAGGGACGAGTTGTCTCTTCATGTAATGCTGCAAGCATAATCTGTCTAGCAGAACCTGTAAGCCCCGAAATGAGCTGCTCTTTCATACCTGCAGCAACACCATGGGTGATAGACTGGAAATCGGGATCCTTGGAAAAAGCTTCTATAAGACCTTGTAACAACAGGCGCACCTCTCTTACTAAACAGGCTAACGGTGGCATAGCCACCGTCACCTATTATGATTGGAATCGAAAAGAAGCCTCAGCTGTAACGCCAAGGCTTGCGGATGACGATAGAGACAGGCGCTTCCACCTTACTGAAGCGGACTTGTCAGCAGGCTAAGCTCCGGATTGTTCTCTAAAGCCTCCTTGCAATAGTCGCAAGTAACCTTTACCGTGATTTCACCTTCTGAATTATACGCTATTATATCTCTGCGCTCCGCAGGGGTCAAGGAATGAAGGCCCAACTGCATTTCTGTAACATCACTTCTATTAATACTGCCTAGAGATGTCTTACAGTGCCTACAAACATAGTTTATTGCCATCTATATGCCTCCTGAAGGTACTATATACCTTCAGTATGTCCGGGCAGCTTCATCTTTAGCCTTAAAAACAACAGGGTTTACAGATTAACCATTGAACTTAGCCATCGTCTGCTCGAATGAATGCTGTAAGCTGTATTCCAGTGCATCACAAGTATTAAGGATCATTTGCTTAAGCGGATCGCTTTCCTTCTTAGGAAAAGTAGAAAGAACATAATCGACAATAGCAAAACCTGGCTCAGGACGAGAAATACCCATTCGTACCCGATTGAAATTTTGTGTTCCTACATGCTGTATGATGGATTTAATTCCATTATGTCCACCAGCGCTTCCTTGATAACGCAAGCGGATTTTTCCGATTTCTGTATCCAAATCATCATAAACGACGATCATATCTTCAAGTTGAACTTTGTAATAATCCATATAAGCGCGAACGGCCTCACCGGACAAGTTCATAAAGGTCATGGGCTTAATCAATACGGTTTTGACGCCACCAATGACCCCTTCACCGAAGACGGATTTACATTTGCTCTGGTTGAAGGCAATTCCGTTCTGGGCAGCAAGCTCATCCAAAGCCATAAAGCCAACATTATGCCTTGTTTTCGCGTACTGTGTTCCGGGATTTCCCAATCCGACAATCCATTTCATTATCGAACCTTTCCTTTCCGTTCGGGCTCTCCGGCAAGAGGAGTCCGTTTTTGGTACAATAGATCTAATCTACATATCTCTGTGCAACCAGAGCGAAATTATACTCCGAAGACAGGTGATAACCCATGCCGCACAAAGGCGAATTATTGACACATCAACGCCATTTTCAGTACCACATCCAATATGCTGTGCCCGTGGAAATATACAAGGGCGACGTGCATATTGATATCGGTGTATTAACAGCGGTAGACGAAGCTTTCGTGGAGCTACAAGGGACACTATATAACCGCAGTTTATTCACCTTTGTCTCCCGTCCCGGATATTAAATCCAGTAGTTCTACCTGTAGCACGCCGATAAGGGTTACATCTCCGAGAACGGAGGTGTAACCCTTTTGTACTATTCATTCGTTATATTTATTCAATCTCGAACAATTTACTAATCGACAACTCTTCATGAACGCGGATAATTGCCTCACCCATAAGTGGAGCCACGGACAACACCTTGAGCTTAGAGGTTGGATTCGCGCTACGAATTGGAATGGTATCCGTCACGATAATTTCTTTGATTGGAGAATTCTCCAGACGCTCGTGTGCAGGACCAGACAATACTGGGTGTGTACAGCATGCGTATACTTCCTTCACGCCGCCTTCCATCAAAGCATTAGCACCAAGTACGATCGTTCCAGCGGTATCGATGATATCATCGATCAGGATGGCTGTTTTGCCTTCGATATTACCGATGATGTTCATAACTTCGCTGACGTTAGGTTCTGGACGACGCTTGTCTATAATAGCCAGTGGAGCGTTCAGGAAATCAGCAAGCTTTCTTGCACGTACTACACCGCCATGGTCCGGCGATACGACAACTGGGTTCTCGATTTGCTTGGAACGGAAATACTGAGCCAGAATCGGTACACCAAGCAAGTGATCCACTGGAATATCGAAGAATCCTTGAATCTGCATGGCATGCAGATCCATCGTGATTACACGGTGAGCGCCAGCCTTTTCAATTAGATTGGCTACCAGCTTAGCGGTAATGGGGTCACGGGAACGGGCTTTACGATCTTGACGGGCATATCCGTAGTAAGGGATAACCACGTTGATGCTTTTTGCGGAGGCACGTTTAAGCGCATCTACCATAACCAAAAGCTCCATCAGGTTATCATTTACAGGGCCACAAGTGGATTGAACAATATAAACATGGCATCCCCGAACGCTTTCTGACAGCTTGACCTGAATTTCTCCATCGCTGAAACTTGTGGTGTGTGATTCACCCATCGGAATCCCGATGTAATCAGCAATTTGACTAGCTAGCTTAGGATTGGAGTTACAGGTGAAAATCTTTAACTTGGAATCACAATAAGTCATAAAATATAAACCCTCCGTGACGGAATTTAGCTTTCCAAAGGCGCCGGCGCGGAAATATAAGTCCGTCCGGCGCTTCTTAGCAACGCTTTACGATGGACTCGAGTGGTCTTTCTTCGCTTTAGCACGGGAACGGATCTTCTCTGCATATCCCGGTTTGTTCTCTTGTCTTACTCTAGCTACAGCCAGATCGTTCTCGGAAACGGAACGTGTAATTGTCGAACCTGCTACAACAAAAGCCCCTTTGCCCACAGTAACTGGAGCAATAAGGTTAACATTACTGCCAATAAAGGCATCGTCTGCGATTGTTGTCTTGAATTTATTATACCCGTCGTAGTTAACGGTAATCGCACCGCACCCGACGTTTACATTCTTACCTACAGATGCGTCGCCAACATAACTAAGATGTGACACTTTTGAACCGTCACCAATCGTAGCATTCTTGATCTCGACGAAATCTCCAACCTTAACTTCTTCTCCAAGCACAGAGCCTGGACGCAAATAGGCAAAAGGCCCAACGGTTGTCCGTGCGCCAACTTGAGCTTGATTCAATACGGACTGCTTAATCGTTGCATCATCCATAATCTGACAGTCTTCGATTTCACTAGCCGGTCCGATCACACAATTGTCCCCGATTACAGTCTTCCCTTTCAGGATAGTTCCTGGATAAAGCGTAGTATCTGATCCGATAACTACATCTGCTCCGATATAAGTCGAGGCTGGATCAATGATGGTCACACCGCCTAGCATGTGTTTACGATTAATACGTTGACGCATAAAGGCTTCCGCTTCGGACAAAGCTAAACGATCATTAACGCCGATAGACTCAGCTGCGTCATGGGTCTGATATCCTAGTACGGTATCCCCTTGTGAACGAAGAATCCCAATCACATCAGTCAAATAATACTCCTGCTGGTTATTACTGTTCGTTACCTTCTCGAGTGCAGCAAATAATTTAGCATTATCAAAACAATAAGTGCCTGTATTGATTTCTTGAACCGCATCTTCTTCAGTAGTGCAATCCTTCTGCTCTACAATCTTCAGAACGCCGCCATCTTCACCACGAATAATTCTTCCGTAGCCTGTAGGTTTTTCCATAACAGCTGTCAATACGGTTGCAGCCGCATTACGCTGTTCATGAAGCGCCATTAGTCCTTCCAGGGTCTCCGTGGTTACGAGTGGTGTGTCTCCACAAATAACTATAGTTGTTCCTTCTTCGCCAGCAAGTAAATCCTTTGCTTGTTTGACAGCATGGCCAGTGCCGAGCTGAGTTTCCTGCAGAACGTATTCCGCTCCTTCACCTACATAGGCCTTAACTTTCTCTGCGCCATGCCCAACAACAACAACGGTGCGCTGGCATCCGGTCGCTTTTACTGTATCAAGCACGTGCCCTACCATCGGCTTACCGCAAACGGGGTGCAGCACCTTATATAATTTAGATTTCATTCGCTTGCCTTGACCTGCGGCAAGTACTACAGCCATTCTTTTCAAGAATGCCAACCTCCTACTCTTGAACTCACTACTGAATATATCTCATTCCGGGCAAAAAGAAAAGAGAACCATGAAGTCATGGTTCTCTTTTCTATAAACCCCAAGTTAGAAAAGCATTTATCGCTGCCTTTCGAAGATGTCGTCAAATCCTTCACCAGCAATAGCTTTTCTTGCAAGATCAGGCTGCTAATTCATGAAGTGTATGTCGGTGTGATCTTATCAAAAACGGCGGATCCTACGCCACCCAAAAGGTAGCAGTCTTCCGAGGAAGCCTAAGCTCCCTCTTCAATAACTTCTTCTTCTTCCGTAGCGGCGCGATCGTACTCGGCCAGAACCGCGGATTGAATCTTCTCGCGTGTTCCCGAAGAGATCGGGTGCGCGATATCGCGGAATTCGCCGTCCGGTGTACGCTTGCTGGGCATTGCAACAAACATCCCATTATTGCCATCGATGACGCGAATGTCATGAACAACAAACTCGTTATCGATGGTAATGGATGCGATTGCTTTCATTCTCCCCTCAGAGTTAACGCGGCGGAGTCTGACATCCGTAATTTGCATGTGTGTGTTCACCACCTTTTTCCATCAGAGACTTGGTGTATAATTCCACACAGCAAAGCGAATTCCTTCTTTTTGATTCCATAAAATACCTAAAAAAGAAATATATTTTTTGGGATATGTTGTTTTCGACATACATCGAGTAGTTTTCTTAATATTCCTTACGTTTTCGACAATTTCCACGCTTTTTGAAAATGTAAGAGAATGGCTAATCAAGAGGAAAAGTAGTTGCCCGGATGCGCCGAAATTCTCCGCTCTTTCGAGTCTACTTCACTTAGTTTTACCAAGGACACGTAATCGTGCAACAGACGCTCTTCCGTCTCTACAGCGCCTGATTCCACTAAAACGCCTACCCCAGCAACCTCGGCATTAAATTCACCGAGCAGATCGACCATACCACGTACAGTCCCTCCCGCCTTCATGAAGTCATCTACGATAAGTACTCGCGATTTCTCCTTGAGTGCACGTCTGGAGAGAGACATTGTGTGTATGCTTTTATGAGATCCTGATACGTAGTTAATACTTACTGCTGATCCCTCTGTAACCTGATGGTCACGTCGCACAAGCACTACCGGCAAGCCTAGCTGCGCTGCTGTTGCATAGGCTAGTGGAATGCCTTTCGTTTCAACGGTCATCACCACATCGATTTCCGATCCGTAAAAGGCCGTTGCGATGATCTTACCCGCCTGTTCCATCAAAGACGGCAACCCAAGTAGATCCGACATATACAAATAACCGCCAGGCAATATCCGGTCAGTCTGCTCTAGCTGCACACATAAGCGCTGCACAAAGGTAAGCGCCATATCTTTAGGCATAACCGGGATATAACGTACTCCACCCGCTGCACCAGCTAAAGTCTGCAGCTCTCCGATGCCTTCACCTTCAAATACTTCTTTTATGATTGCCAAATCTTCACTGATGGAGGATTTAGCCGCTCCATAGCGATCGGCAAATATAGACAGCGGCAGTAGTTCATGCGGCCGCTCAAGTAAAAACTGAGTCATGTCTACCAAACGTTGGCTTCTTTTTAATTTCTTCACGGAATGCTCCTCGCCAAAACCGAATATTTTAGAAAAATATATCACTTTTGTACGGGTTTACACAAGAGAAGCAGACTAATTCAGTGATCTCACTGCGTAGACTTCCTTGCAGAACCCTCGCAGCCCGTTGTAAATCCTTGCTACTTTAGACTGCTTGGACACTAATCCGAATACGGTAGGTCCACTGCCTGACATCAGTACGCCATCTGCTCCAAGCTTTATCATCGCTTCCTTAAGCTGCTGAACTTCTGGATGCAGCTTTAGGGTAACATCTTCAAGCACGTTGCCCAGATGGTTGCACACGCCCCCAAAGTCTCCAGCTTCTATCGCTTGCTGCATCTTTCGAGCAGAAGGATGAACCGCTATATTATTGCTCCGAACGCGTCCATACACTTCTGCAGTCGATACATTGATCGGTGGTTTCGCCAACACAACCCAGCATTGTGGCGGGTTATTGATTGGTGTCAGCTTTTCGCCTCGTCCTGTAGCCAAGGCTGTGCCGCCTGTGACGCAGAAAGGTACATCAGAACCCAGCTCAGCGCCAAGCTCCTGTAGCTCCTGCGCAGGAATACCCAGACGCCACAGACGGTTTAGACCGCGTAGCGTAGCTGCGGCATCACTGCTGCCGCCAGCCAGGCCAGCCGCAACCGGAATTCTTTTATCCAGATGGATATGTACCCCACTCTTCACGTTATAACGGTCTTTAATAAGCCTTGCCGCCTGGAAAGCTAAATTTTTCTCGTCCAGGGGAATATAACCAGCCTGACTTGATATTATAATAGTATCCCTTGGCAGCTCAGACAGCTCTAAGCGGTCTGCTAAATCTACCATGGTCATAATCATTTCCACCTCATGAAAACCGTCAGCACGTTTGTGCAGCACATCCAGCATCAAATTAATTTTAGCTGGTGCCTTTTCATACATTTTCAAGGCGTTCACCCACCTTCAGCTTTTCCCGTAAAAACAACTTAACATATTATATGAGAAACTTCTAATGAAGTCCAATAATAAAAGGGTGTCGCCATTTAGACGCACCCTTTTTCAGTAATATTCAATTTATAGCCTAAAATTTAAGATTTCCGCGCAGCCTGTTCAGCAAGCTGTATCGCTTTTTTCACCATGTTGCCAGCGTCTTGAGTTGTAATTCCACCCCAGCCCTCACGTTCCACGGTTTCATAAAAACCCAGCTCCTTGGCTAACTCTGTCTTCAGTTCCTCCGACATCATGCCTCGTTTTCTGCGGCTCATTACGGAATTCCTCCCTTATGAAAATAAATGATTAACCCGTTGCCCAATTAGTATGCTTGCTTAGCTCACGGATCATGCACCAAATATTTGTCCCAAAAAACGCAAACAAAAAACAGCCTCCAAGGGAGACTGTTCGTGAAACATTAAGCTTTAATATACATAATCCGCATCTGCCCATCGTCTTCACAAACTGTGATTTCCACAGATTCAGTAAGTATATCGGCATAGCTATAGGAGACTCGCTTAAAAGTTTGCTGCTCCTGATCCAGTTTGACAATAAATACAGAAGGGTACGTTTCTTCCAGGACACCTGTGCGTTCAACGGTTTTACGACGACCTCCGTTTGCACGCAATGTGATCTTATGACCGACGTGAGCTTCAAGACTGCGTTTGATTTCCAACAGCGCGTTATTAGCCATTACCTGACGACCACCTCTTTTCTTGTCCATTATACAACTTTTTCAGGACAATGTCAAAGCAAATAAATAATTAATTATAGTTGATGCATATTTCGTTGTCAACGGAATTTTTTTGCGAGAAATCAGCGCCGGACTAATATCCTTGTTATCTGTAATATAGGCATTACAAAGAAAAAAAGAAAGGGTTAAGCTCAGCGCTCACCCTTTCTTTCGGATATTCTATTCAGCCCATTCAAATTACCTATATTCCTGACACCATAGACCTATCTCTGCCGCTTAAATGGCTGATGGTGTCACTTTTAGCGCCGACAGATTCTGCAGTCGCGGCATTCCGATGCGGAAGCTGCCACGGGTCTCAACACCACCAATACCCTGATTTCCGCTGATGGTATTATTCAGAACATCGCTAAGATTTACAGTATCCCTGATGGAAGTAAAGGATGATTTTGCTGCTACATACACGGGATCCAGAGCATGGATCAAAATTCGACCAGGTGAACTGGCAAAATTAGCTCCAGCTCCAAGTAATGCCTCGAAATGAGATTGACAAGCACCGGCAACAATAGTCAACGCATCAAAATTCCGCTCATACTCCCTAGCTACCCTAATAGCAGCTATAAAGTTTTGCGAATTTTTATAGCTATTCAGACTATACAGATCGTAAGTATGCTGTTGCTTCAGTACCCCATCATGACCAGTGATCACTACAATATCTGGGCGTACACGGGGCAACAGCCGGTATAACGTATCAGCCATTGCAGATTCATGAACATGATGCCCTTCAGCGGGAATCCGCAGCTGCTCGTATAAGCTAAGGCTCTTATTCAAATATGCCGGATCGCCATCCAGATGCAGTACTTTACCTGGCACTTCAAAATAAGGAGCTTCCTTGGACGGTGGAGCCCATGTCCCCTCTGTTAGGGTTCCCCCGCTCCGCTGACTTTGCTCCTGACGGTCCTTCCGCAGCTGTGTCAGTGATTCCTTCGCTTTGATCTGTGCTTGCTGTCCCCGTTCCGTTATTCGGGTAGGAGGCACTTGAACCAGGTCATCCAGAGGAGAATCCGCCAACAGGCGGAAATCTGTGCCTTTAATGACGGCTCTATCCTGCACAATATTATCTACACGAAATGTTAAATCACCGCCATAAGATTTGCGAACGACCAAGTCTCCTAAATTCATTACAACCACCACCTCTACCCCATCGTATGGGCAAAGGCCTCAGTTGGTTCATAACTCAACATATTTTTAAAATATAAGAATGTATAATGCTCCACCAGAATAACATCCTTATATTTCTACGAGAAACGGTTGTCGTCCTTAAGACAACAACCGTTTCCTATTGCTTATTCAATTCCAGCGGCTAGCAAAACACCGCTTAAGCGGGCGTATTCTTCAAGACTGAGTGTTTCTCCGCGACGGGTCGGTTCAATACCCGCTTCTGCGAGTAAAGCCTCCAGCTGCTCACGTCCTTGTTCAGGGAAGTAGCGAGCCTTCAGATTGTTAGCAATCGTCTTGCGGCGCTGTGTGAAAGAAGCGTGAACCACTTCAAAGAAATGCTTCTCACTCTCCACCTTTACCGGAGGATGCTCTCTAACCTTCAGACGAATAACAGCAGACTCCACATTAGGTTGAGGGATGAATACCGTACGTGGCACGATACAGACGAGCTCAGGCTCGCTGTAGTACTGCACGGCAATGCTAAGACTTCCGTATTCCTTTCCACCTGGAGATGCAGCCATACGCTCCGCAACCTCCTTCTGAATCATTACAACGATGTTATCAAGGGGAAGCTTCTCTTCGAGCAGCTTCATCAGAATCGGAGTAGTCACATAATAAGGCAGGTTAGCAACCACACTGACCTTGTTCACAGTGGTGAAATCTTCCTTGAACATTTCCTGCAAGTTCACATTGAGGACATCATCGTTACGAACCTTAACATGGGGATAGGGGGAAAGTACGTCTTTTAATATTGGAATCAGTCTACGGTCAATCTCTACGGCAGTTACAGCACCCGCTGTTAGTGCCAGACGCTCCGTCAGCGCTCCAATTCCCGGCCCGATCTCCAGCGCCCCAGAATCGCTATCTAGTCCAGCAGCGTCTACAATCTTGTCCAAAATATTTTGATCAATCAAAAAATTTTGTCCCAGGCTTTTCTTGAACTTGAATCCATAACGTTGAATAATCTCTTTGGTCCGTTTTGGAGTCGAAATTTCCTCTCTACCACTCATGAAGTAATGCCTCCCTGATCAATTTGGGCGAGAGCCCCGGCAAATTCCTCCCGCGTAATCCCAAACATCGCCAGCCGCTTGTACAGCTGTTTGCCGTTACAATATCCGATTCCAAGCAAATTACCAAGCGCCATACGTCTTTCAGCAGCCCGAGGGTGTACAAGCATTCCAGCGGCCATAAGATCATCAATACCAATCAAAGCAGGTGCTCCTTCAAAAGAGGTATGTACATTACGCAGCGCATGACGAATCGCCTCTGGCGATGCATTCTCTACACCGATATCCCCTTTTCGAGTTGCGTCCTTCTCTGGAATAAAAGCATGCTTGCAGCCCGGCACCTTCGCTGAAACGATTTTACGAATTCGCTCCCCAGCATGGTCCGGGTCCGTAAGAATAATAACCCCTCTACGTTCCATAGCAAGCGCGATCTTAGCAATTACAGTCCGGTTTACAGCAGAGCCGCCTGTCTCAATGGTATCCGCTTCTACAGCACGCTTAATGGCTACGGTATCGCTTTTGCCTTCAACGACGATTAATTCCTTAATCATATTTCTTGACTCCTTCCAAAAAAAGCAAAAAGAAGAGGATTCGCTCCTCTTCTTTTGGTTAAAGAATGTATAAGTGATGAGCGGTTGCTCTGCGATCAACGAAATGATCATCCAGCGTTCCTTAACGGTTATCATCACTATAGCTTATCAAAGGATTTTTTGCAAAAGCTTCAGTTCTAGTTAAGCTCAGGTTTCACAGGTCCAATCACATAAACGGTACGTGATTTACGGCCGAAATTACGAGCATGGCTCAGGGAATCATAATAGACATCCACTTTATTGCCTTTAATGGCACCGCCAGTATCCTCTGCACGGCGGAATCCAAGCCCATCGATATAAACCCACCAGCCAATAGGAATTACATTCGGATCTACTGCAATTGTACGACCTTCCGTTACGCGTGTTCCGGAGGCAGTTTTAGTACCTATCCCTGGCTCTTCTGACGAATAAGCTGTCATGGAGACGTTCTTAATCATCTTCTTGTACTCAAAGTCTACGCCAGCCTTGCTTGTGACGTTCTTAGTCTTAGCGCTAACTTTAGTCGTTTTGGAGGTAGTGCTTGATTTGGAAGTTGTTGTAGCTTTAGCAACTACAGTAGGCTTAGGAAGTGCTTTAGTACCAACGGCAATGATCTTATCTTTTGTTACCGTTTGTACTTCCTTGCCGATCATGCGCATAGAGGCCAGTTCTCCGTCTTGATAGATCTTTTCAATATGCTGAACCATGACGCCTGGTTTGCCTGCCTGTGCCACTCTAACTGTTCCCACAGTAAGGGAGGGATCTGCTGTCTTAATAACACGGAAAGGTAAGTTAGTTGTTCGCTGTACCGTTTGCTTGTTGATACGAACGATCTTAATCTCCATGTCAGCAGAGATGGTGGTGTCTAACGAAGGAAAAATCTTATCATAGCCTTCTAGGTTGATACCCAGTTTGTCAATCGCTTGACCGATAGTGTCTTCGGTCGTATATAACGTTTTTGTTGCTCCGTCCGCAGTAAGGCTAAATTTCTGCGCACGATTGATAACGACACGGTCACCGTCTTTTATTTCATCACTCAGACCTAAAGATAATTCATCATGCGGCTGCAGCGAAATTTGCTCTTTCTCCAACACATCACCAAGAAGTGCTTCTCGCGTTTCAAGTGTCTGTGTTTGCCCGTCTATTACTAAAACTAATTGTTTATTACTTTGACCGTGTACGTACAGCAGAATTAACAGCGCGATTGCGATTGAAATCACACCTGCAAGTAAAAGTACGCGAGTATTTACTTGCTCCCACCGTAATGCGAAAGACCTGCTGGATGACTGCGAATCATGGGATACCTCTGGTTGGAATAAGCCCATTCTCTCCATCCTCCTTACATAGCCTCGTCGTCAATTTGTATATCATGAGGACTGAATTTCTTTGACGAAACTATTTGAGATTGTCACAGGATACGCACGTATTAACTTAGCGTCTCCTGCTCATGGATCGCCTGCTCGGCACAGCTACTCCCACACCTGTTATATAACAGTATGCGGGCAACATTCAGTTTATTCAAAATAAAGAAGCCTAAAAAGAGTTCTCTTGAGGACTCTTTCGTGGCTTCTCCGATGTCAGAATACGCGGGAATGTTTGTGCACGAGGTTGCCTCTCTTACTTGCGCTTACGGGGTTAGCTGTCGGGTTCGGACGAAAGAGAGACGCCCTATTTCAGGTCACCCGCTCACGGCGGTTGCCCTTAAATTCACCCCAAAGACCACGTGAAGAAATCAAATATTGTTCTGCGGCAATTCCTAGTCGTATTCAAGATACAGGCATGCGGCAGTTCAATATTGGTTCCCCCGTTCTCCATACGGAGACTCAGCGAGACGATCCATGAATCAATGGCTGTCACAATAACAACAGCTCACATCACTGAAAAGATGATATCCTGTTTTGATGCATGTTGTAAAGGACGATTCAACCACGTTTACGCAAATATATGGTTAAAATATTGTAATAATCAGCCGTTTTTATATTAAAAAAGTTTAATATATCGGCCATTCTCTATTTTTCACCCGTTTTACTCCTGTTTTCAGACAATCCCAAATCGTTCCAGTGCGTTCGCATACGTAATTTTAGCCAATTCTTCCCATGTTAACCCTTTAATTTCAGCCGCAGCCTCTGCTACTAACTTCACATGAGCACTCTCATTTCGCTTGCCTCGGAAGGGGTGTGGAGTCAAATATGGAGCGTCTGTTTCGATCAATAATCTGTCCAATGGCGTCTGTGCAAGCACCTCTTTAGGCACTCTGGCATTTTTGAACGTGATCGGTCCTCCAAATGACAAATGAAATCCTAGATCTAGACACATTTTTGCGGTTTCCCAGCTGCCTGAGAAAGAATGCATTACGCCACCAATTTCATTTGCTTTTTCCTCCCGTAAAATCCGTACGACATCTTCATGGGCATCACGGTCATGTATACAGATTGGCATTTTTAGTTCACGGGCTAGTCCAATTTGTTTGCGGAAGACCTCCTGCTGCACATCCTTGGGAGAGGTATCCCAATAATAATCCAACCCAATCTCTCCGATGGCCACCACTTTCTCATGGCTGCAAAGAGAGGCGATCCAATCGAGGTCCCCCTCTTTCATATCAATCGCATCCTGTGGATGCCAGCCCACCGCTGCATAAATATAATCATAAGATTCAGCCAGCTTCATCGTTGAAGGGATCGTTTCCCGATTAAATCCAATATTGATCATCTTGCTAACTCCGGCCTCTACTGCACGAGCTATAACTTCCTCGCGATCCTCGTCGAATTGAGGCGCATCTAAATGTGTATGTGTGTCGAACAGATACATTTTAAAGCTCACTCCTTGTTGTTTTTATCAATAGTTCCATAAATATTTGTATTATTTTGCAAAAATCTCTGCTACAGAAGAGGGCAACCGTGTAAGGGCTTTTTTCAGCTTATCCTGTGGGAAATATAGGTGATATCTGCCACGATGAATCCCGCTTATTGAGCGTACAATATCCGATACCTCTGAAATTTCCCGCAATTGCTCATTGCGATCAAGCAGTAAAATTTGATTATTGTCGAAGGCTGCTCCTGGACGGAACACATCATAAGGCAAATCTGTCGGATAATCAATCTCTAAGTCATATTCTGGGTTAAGTCCCGCTCCCGCAAAACTGCTGCGGATTTCCGTAATCATATCTGTATCCAAATTCTCGATCTCTACATATTTATACAGTTTACGATGAATAAAACGGGTACACAAGTCGCTTAATAACTCATCTTCTTCAAGGGTCCATTGCATAAAGGCAGTCTGTACCAGTGCCTCATCAAGCATTAAATATTGCTTCACTGTTACTTCTCCTCGAAAGAGATCTTCCAGCGGAGCGATCATAAAGCGAAATTTGTACTCCTCTTGGAACAATTCTTTAGCTCTACGGAAGATTTGACGCAAAATAATTTCAGAGCTGCGCGTCACCGGATGAAAATATACCTGCCAGTACATTTGATAACGCGACATTAAATAATCTTCAATGGCATGCATACCTGATTCTTTTACTACAATCCGCCCATTATAAGGACGAAGCATTCTCAAAATCCGATCAATATCGATGGTTCCATAGTTTACACCTGTATAGTACGCATCACGCAGCAAATAATCCATACGATCAGCATCCAGCGGACTGGAAACCAAATTGACAACAATTTCATGCTCATATGTCTTAGAGATAACTGAGGCTACTTTACGAGGAAAATCTTCCTCCACATCACGCAATATTTCGGTGATCTCCGTGTCCTCCAAAATAATTCGGCAGGTCCAATCCTCATGGTCCATTTCAAAAGCTTCTTCTATAGAATGTGAAAATGGACCATGCCCTAAATCATGCAGCAAAGCCGCACACAAAGTAAGCAAACTTTCTTCAGGAATCCAATCCTTATACCCGCTGCGCTCAAATTGCGAAATGATTCGGCGTGTAATTTCATATACTCCTAAAGAATGAGAAAAACGACTATGCTCTGCACCATGAAAAGTGAGATATGAGGTACCTAACTGGCGAATCCGACGTAAACGCTGAAATTCTTTTGTATTAATTAGTCGCCAAATAATCGTATCCTGTACGTGAATATAATTATGAACGGGATCCTTGAAAACTTTTTCTTCCGTGAGCGGCTGCTTCATGAGATCAACTCCTTCTAATAATTTAATATGATTTTAACTAATATCAGTATATAATAAGTAATTATGTCGTACTTTGTCGAAAAGTATCATTTTTGGTCTTGGTAAATCGACAAAATGCTTTCAGGGTAATTCTTAATTTTTATAGGGACATTCAAAGTTCTTATGGAAATTTTCTTATTCGGCCTATGAAAAAAGGTTGACTGATTTGGGAATCGTTGGTATTATAAGTATCATAAAACAGTGAACAATGTCGAATAATGACGTTTTTGGAACATTGAGAGGAGTAACGATTGTTATGATGAAATCAACAGGAATTGTAAGAAAAGTGGACGAACTTGGACGGGTTGTTATTCCTATTGAATTACGCCGTACACTTGGCATTGGCGAAAAGGACGCACTGGAAATTTACGTTGATGGCGAACGGATTATGCTTAAAAAGTATGAGCCTGCCTGCATTTTCTGTGGCAACGCTGAGAACGTAACTTACTTTAAAGGAAAAATAGTTTGTCATGAATGCATATCTTCCATCCCTACCCCTGTGACAAACTAAATTAAATAGTATATAATAGAACTAATCAAATTGTTAATTCTAACCTTTTCATATCTCCTTGACCTCCCGTGACCGCGGGAGGTATTTTTTATGTCTGGGTTTGCCCTCCTGGTTATCCCCTCCCTAAGGGCAATGTGCTTCAAGACGGAACTAGTAATACTTAGTTGTATTTCTTACAGTTATTTTAAATGCTTTTTACCATTAAACGAATTAATTGTATTTTGTACACTTATATTTCCTATATCTCCGTGAAATCAATCCTTTCCACCTTTATAACTGTATGAAGTACAACTAAACGAACAAATACATAAAAAAATTCAAAATAACTGTACAAATTACATTTAACCCACAGATAAATCACTCAAGCTCGAAACGGCTCCGAAAATCCTTAGTTATTCTAGGAATTCGTCTATAACACTTACTCTTCTGCTCTATCAAGCAACGCATTATAAATATCCCGTTTGGCTACACCCCGGTCTGATGCCGCTTTTTTCATAGCCTCTTTCCGTGGTACATCCTGTGCTTCGTAATGAGCTACATGATCTTCAATGCTTAACTGACGCCACCACGCCGATTCTGCGATTTCTGCATCTTCCTTGCTCTCCCCTTCTACGACAATAACATATTCGCCTAGCGGAGGATGTTCAGCCAGCCATAGTGTACATTCCTCAATCGAACCGCGTAGAAACTCCTCATATCTTTTCGTTAATTCACGTGCCAACACAATCTGGCGATTACCGAATGCTTCTTGAAGATGAGCAAGTGTCTTAACTACGCGATGGGGAGATTCGTAGAACAACAAAGTGCCTTGAGCCGAACGAAGTGGACTTAATACTGTTCGGATGTCCTTACGCTCTCGGGGAAGAAAGCCGATAAAGGTGAACGTATTCGTAGATAGACCAGAAGCGATCAAAGCTGACAACGCTGCGTTAGCTCCAGGGATAGGAATCACCGGAATTCCATGACTTATAGCAAGGGCTACAAGATCCGCTCCAGGGTCAGAAATCGCTGGTAAACCAGCATCGCTGACGAGTGCCAAATTTTTTCCTTCTATTATATAGCGTACAAGCTCAGGTCCACTGGCGGCCTTATTATGCTCATGATAACTAAACAACATCGAAGGTGAAATCTCAAAGTGGCTGAGTAATTTTCGGGTCTGTCTCGTATCTTCCGCGGCAATAATATCACATTCCTGCAATGTACGGACTGCACGATAGGTCATATCCTCCAGATTACCGATAGGTGTAGCCACCAGAAAAAGCGACCCTATTGTCTCCTGAGTACTGGTATTAGTCTTGTTTTGAAAACTGCTTTGGCATGATATCGTCATGATTTACCCTCTTTAGCACCATAGTAGATGTCCATAATCTCTGGACAGTATTGATTGTCCTCATTATATACGATGAGCGGTGGTTGTAAACGAACCTCAGGCTTTCCATCACGTGCAGCTTCGATTAATACCATATTTGCCTCCAGATGGGCACGTGGATGTACAAACCGAATAATCTTTGGCTCGAGTCTATATTGTCTCATGAGACTGATAATATCAACCAACCGTTGTGGTTTATGAACCATACTTACCTTTCCGCCCGTCCGAACCAATCGCACACAAGCCTGAATGACCTCCTCCAGTGTACAGCCTATCTCATGACGAGCCATAGCTTGATGGTTGTTCAGCTTCAGATCACTGCCATTAAGCGGCATATAAGGAGGGTTCACCGTTATTGCATCATACACCCCATGTCCTGCGGTAGTATATAACTCGCGCAAATCACCTTCATGAATTACAACCTGATCCTGAAGGCCATTTAGAGCCACGCTACGACGAGCCATATCGGCTAAACGAGGTTGTATTTCAATACCTTCTATAGAAGCTTTTGTCCGGGTAGTCATTAAAATCGGTATTACACCATTTCCCGTACAAAGATCTAGAACTCTTCCACGTGGCGGAACACTGGCGAAACGAGCAAGCAATACAGCATCCATAGAAAAGCTAAATACTTCATCACTTTGAATAATGCGCAGATCATGTGTTAGTAAATCATCCACCCGCTCCGTCGGTAACAAGGGGACAGATATATCATTAAAAGAATTCGTCATGTAATAATCTCCTAAAGGTTTTGTTGAGAAAAACTTGCTTCAAAGCCATATGCCTATGGGCTAAAATTCAAAAAAAACCGTAGGATTAATCTCCTACGGCTGGATATCCTCATTTATTAAGAAAAGAAAGACAGAACAGACAGTCACCTTCCGTGCGTAAATGTCCAAAATAAACATTACAGATGTGAAAGCCTTCGTGGTAAAGTCGAGCCAAGTTGTCATAACCTTCCCCGACAACCTCTTCTGTTCCCTCTCCGGTAGCTAAAAGAGCTTCCGCCTCCGCAGAATCTACGGTAGGATCCAAAGGTGCATCCCGCTTTAAAATTTTGCGAAGCTGTTCATTCTCCAGAGTTAACCTCTGGTTAGCTTCCATCAGTTCTTTTACCGTCTGTTTCCATTCTCCAAGATTGGCGCGCATCGTTTCCATCTGCGCTTCCATATCCTGCATGTGTGCAAATATATTTTTCTTCTCCAAGTTTCCACCCCGAAAGTAACCTTATATGGTTTACTTGACGACAACATCATCCATTGGAAGTTCCTTAACTTTGCCCACTTCAAACAACTGTACATGAACCGTACGGTTTCCGGCATTGATCCCTACTACTTTGCCATCCCCCAATGAGGTCACGACAATCTTGCCGACCGCTGGCATTTCTTCCTTTACACTCTCATAATTGTCATGCTCAAATTTCAAACAACACATCAGACGTCCACAAAGTCCGGAAATCTTCGTCGGATTAAGTGAAAGGTTCTGATCCTTGGCCATTTTTATGGATACGGGTTCAAAATCCCCTAACCAAGAGGAGCAGCAAAGCACTCGTCCACAAGGTCCAAGTCCACCTAGCATCTTAGCTTCATCACGTACCCCAATTTGCCGAAGCTCAATGCGGGTCCGAAAAATACTTGCCAGATCCTTAACCAATTCTCTAAAGTCAACGCGTCCTTCGGCCGTAAAGTAAAATATAATCTTATTACGGTCAAAAGTAAACTCTACATCTACGAGCTTCATTTTGAGACCGTGGTCGCGTATTTTATTTAAACAGGTGGTAAAAGCCTCCTTAGCGGCGCTTTTGTTCTCCTCAACAACGCGTGCGTCGGTTTCTCCGGCAATACGCATCACTTTTTTGAGGGGTAGTACAACATCGGACTCCTCCACCTCTTTTTTGCCTACGACAACCTTACCGTATTCCACCCCACGTGCTGTCTCAACAATAACACATTGATCTCGTTCAATCGGAAAATCAAGTGGATCAAAATAATATATTTTACCCGCTTTTTTAAAACGGACACCTACTACGCTGTACAAAAATTAACCCCCTTGTTTGCCGGTAAAAGGAACCTATGGGCATGTCCGCTCCCTGATGATCCATGCTTGTCCTTCCTCGTCTGTTAAAACGATACTTCCAGGTAAAGCGACATCCGGAGGATATATCATTGCTAATCCTTTAACTTTCCAGTCGGATTAAGAACTGCTCCAGACACAACTGGGCATTGGCATTGGAACGCAGCTTCTTAGTACTCTCTGCAGCATATCCCATATAAGCCACCCATTGTTCCGCACTGCGCCCACGGGCATGCCTGGAAATAAAGTCTAACTGATCTATAAAAACGATACTTTCGTGCTTACGGTACAGGAAGTAGAGCATATCTTTAAACCATAGATGGAACATGCTGAAAAGGATATCCAAATGTTCAGCGAGCCCAGTCTTGAACAGCTTCTGCCCGGCAGTTGCTACCGTGGAGCTGCCCTTGCTTAAGGACTCCTTAGCTAATTGTAACACTAGATTTCTCATTTCTGCAAACCAATTCTGTTCCAAAAGTTCCCTGCAACCATCAAGTCCCGAACTAAGTGATACTGCACATCGAGCTAAGGGGATCGGCACACCCTCACTTGCTAGCGCTTGAAGCATAATATCCGGATTTAACGGACTAAATGGGATCCGCTGAGTCCGTGACTGAATCGTCGGCAATAAAGAACGACTATTATCAGATATTAGGATTCCTACTGCCGGAGCTGGCGGTTCTTCCAGAAACTTCAACAAACTATTGGCAGCTTGTACCGTCATTTTGTCTGCCCCATCTATAATATAAACCTTTGGATTCACACCCTCAGATCGATAGGAAAAGACACGCTGCAGCTCACGGATCTGGTCTATTTTTATGCTTGCACCGTCGGGCTGCAGCAATGACAAATCAGGATGGTTTCCATGCTCAACCTTTCGGCACTCTAGACATTCGCCACAGGCGTCATCCTTGCTTTCCGTGCAAAAAATTGCTTGGGCAAACATCAGCGCCGTCTTCATTTGTCCACTGCCTGCTGGTCCTGTAAATAAATAAGCATGGCTCACAGCATCCTTGCGCAAGGCATTTTGGAGTAGCCGTTTAGCATGCTCCTGGCCTACTATATCATGAAAAGGCATAATTTCCTCCCAAAACTTTAAAAAGAAAGGTTGATTAACAACCCACGAATTTCTCCAACACGTCCCAACAGATCTATTCGGCCCTGCTCACTATTCAGCAGATCGTCTGCCATAGATAGCAAAGCCGCATCAATTTCCTCAAGCAGCTTGTAACGCTTACCCCGCCCACGTCTATCCCATCCACGTGTCTCTTTCAGTATAACGCCTCTACGAGCGGTTTCTTCCAGAAACCTTTTGATCATCATCCGGTAAATGGTGAGTTCACGAATGGTCATAGACTTAGATAAACGGTCGCCTTGTGACTGTATTTCTTTGATCTGGCGGTTTAGTTCATCTTTGGTTTTCTGTTCACCTTGCTGCTGAAAAACGTCAGAGAACGATTTCTGCTGAACAGGCTTATTAGCCCCTTCTGCATTTGGAAGCTCACTCTTTAAGGGCCTATATCCCGGATTGATCTTCAAAGGTTATCTACCGCCCCTTTTTTGTAAATGACTTGCTCATTTATATTATACTTAATAATGTTCGAAACGATCTACAGGAAGCACGAATACAGTAGCGCCACCGACCTGTACTTCAACAGGGAGCGGTAAATAGGAATCCGTCGTGCCACTCATCGGAGTTACTGGAGTGACTAGTTGTTCACGCACTTTACAGCTGTTACGGATAACGTTCAATACAGCTTCGATCTGACTGTCTTCTACCCCAATCATAAATGTCGTATTTCCCGCCCGCAGAAATCCACCTGTACTTGCGAGTTTGGTAGCACGGAAATTGGCTTTTACTAGCTCACTGGATAACCGGTTACTGTCTTTATCCTGGATAATTGCAATGATCAACTTCATCTTCGCATTCCCTCCCAAAAAAGTTTTATGGAGTATTACTACTTAATGTGTTCTTAGTAGTAACCTCACTTCATAAGCAAACGCTTAGTTATATGCCACTTCTCTTATTATATTAGACAAAACACCCTAAAAACCCTTTAATACTCTCTCTTCAAGAGTTCTCACGATATCTTGTTCTACCAGATGAATAGGGCGGTTTGCATCAAGAACTACTATTCTCTCCGGATTCGCCTTAATTAATAAATGATAACCTTCACGAACCTTCTGATGAAAGGCAAGACTCTCCATATCCAGACGATTGACTTCGCGATCTTGATTGGCCGCAATCCGTGATAATCCAATCTCAGGCTCTACATCCAGATAAAAGGTTAGATCGGGCATGCGATTTCCAATAGCAAAACGGTTAATACTCCACACCTCTTCCATACCTAATCCTCTTGCATGTCCTTGATAAACGAGACTGCTGTCTACAAAGCGGTCACAGAGGACTGTAAGCCCTTCTCTAAGAGCTGGCTCTACTACTTCAGCGAGATGTTGGCTTCTTGATGCAGCGTACAGCAATGCCTCTGTACGTGCATCCATTGCAGTATGGGCAGGATCCAGAATAATAGAGCGAATTTTTTCGGCGATTTCTATGCCTCCAGGTTCACGTGTAATTCGATAGGGCATGGACCGATTCTGCAAATATGCTGCTACTCTTCCCAGAACCGTTGTTTTTCCGGAGCCTTCGCCCCCTTCTAATGTTATAAAGAAACCTTCTTTGCCCACTTATACTTCTCCGCCCTTCTGAATGTTGTATACCTTAATACGCTGTAAGACCGGATCAGCACAAGCCTGGAACTTCGCGCCTCCATAAGCTAAACCAGTCAGTCTTTGCTGTATCTGATCTGTGATGACCTCACCCGGATATAATAATGGAATGCCTGGTGGATAGGGAATTACCATTTCTGCAGCTACTCTCCCCACGCTGTGTTCAAGATTAATACTTTCTACCTCATTGGCTGACACCGGCTTCAAAGAGAAGGGAACAGGTGCTGAGATTTGTAAAACATTCAAATTGTTCCACGTGGAAATATTTCGAGATTCTGAAATGCCTGCGGTGTACGGTGATTCGGATGTAACCTCCGAATCTATTTCCTGCAGCGCCTGCAATAACCTTGCTGCATCTTCAGCCTTCGAACCGAGGCTGAACACCAGCACTACGTGCCGGTCGTCACTCATCTCCGGCACACAGCCCTTAGCCTCGAGCCTGCGCTGCAGCTCGAAACCGCCTAGGACCCCGGTGGCGTCATAAATGACGACTTTGAAGGGGTCCTGCGTCTCGTACGCCGCCCTATGCAGCGGCGTACCGTCGTGCAGCGGCTCTGCCGGCTGCACCAATCCATAGCGCGGCAGCTCGGCAAGGCCGCGCCGCAGGACATCCACGGCGGCCAGCCCCGCCGTGAAAGCCTCGCTGCCCCGGCTGTGCAGCAGCCGCCGGGCAAGATCAAGCGACGCCATCATAGGATATGATGGGCTGGAGCTCTGCACCATGGCGAGCCGCTGCGAGAGCAGGGCGCGGTCGAGCCGCTGCCCTTGAACATGCAGCATAGCGCCCATGGTCATCGCAGTGAGCATCTTGTGCGTGGACTGCACTACGCCGTCTGCGCCACAAGCAAGCGCCCCGGCAGGCAGTGCCGGGTGCTGCCCGTAATGCGCCCCATGCGCTTCATCGACAAGCAGCGGTACACCGCTGTCGTGGCAAATACGCGCGAGGGGCGCAAGGTCACTGCCCATGCCGTAGTAATTGGGCATGGTGACAAATACAGCAGCGGCTTCCGGATAGGCTGCAAGTGCAGCCTCAACAGCTTCTGCCGCCGGCGCTACTGCCAAGCCGCTGAGTGGATCAATTAGCGGCTCGACGAAAACAGCCCTCACTCCAGCTAACATAAGACCATGAATCACTGATTTATGCACATTTCGTTGAAGAATCAGAATCATTCCTGGCTCGGGGCAAGCCGTTAGAATCAGCGCCAGGTTACCCGCCGTACTTCCGCCAACTAGAAAAAAACTCTCCTCTGCTCCAAAGCAATCCGCAGCCAACTCCTGTGCTTCCTTAATGACTCCCTCAGGATGATGAAGATCATCCGTGCCGGTAATCTCCGTAACATCGTACTTCATGACCTCATCTAGAAACCCAGCGCCTTCTACGCCGTCATATGCCGCTCCATTTTTATGTCCCGGCACATGATAAGATATATTACCCACAATTCTATATTGCTCCAGCATTTCGTATACAGGTGCCCTACATCGTTGTAATTTATTCATATTAAATTCCTTCCCATAGGGTTCCTTCTATTTTAACGTAAATATTCAGAAACTCCTATGTTTCCTCATAAAAGCATCTGACTGAACAGCAAAACGGCTCCCCCCGCTTAAACAACGAGGAAGCCGTATATGAATATCTCTAATGCAGCCCTTATATCTTTCATCCAGACTGCTCTCTTATCCGCATCAATTAACAGAGTTACTCTACTTAAGCGTTCTTTTGCAATCCGATCTTCTTCATCTGGCCAATAAAAAAACGGTACTTAGCATCTTCTGCCTCGGTACGGATCATTTCCGCCTCACAATCCTCACAAATAAAATGCGAGACAATCACAATACCTTCTTCTTTTTCCTGCCCACAAATGATACAAGCTTGCCCGGTTTGCTGTTCCATAACCATCCCACCTTGACTCTTTTAAGAACAGTATGATACACCTTCTATCATTTTAAACCTTTTCATAGTTTTTTCATATCCTTCGTTTCGTGTATTATATATATTCCGCTGCCCCTATATCGGTGAATATTCGCCCATAGTTTAATAAAATGCTTTCATTCGCCGATATTAAGAACATATGAATCTGTGAGGAGGTTAGTCTATTTTATATGGAACCCAACACCAAAGGCGCTGCTACATTCTATCAATATAAATTAATCAAAAAAATTAATCTAACGGCACCTCTGCTGCGTGTTTATATTTTGCTCCCTCTTTTGGTCCTTGTGCTCGAGACAGTCTTTCTTTCTTGGTGGAGTATTCTCTACTTAATTATAGCTGCTCCGGTTATGTTCTGGGTTCAATATGTTATTTCACGCTCAGTACTTCTAATCTCCGGGCATCCTATTTCAAAAAGATGGTCCATCTCATTTAAAATCCCGTGGCTTGGCTTCATGCCAGATCAACACATTAGTTACCGCATTTTCCGTAAAGTACAGTTACATAATTTTTATATTGGTCTTTGTATTGCAGCTCTCTTTATTTTTTGGTCTCCACCGGCATTTACAGTATCCCTGATTATTTGCCACTTGTGGCTTTTACTGCCCCGTCTCTATACACTGTTCAAAATAAATCAACGCAACAAGGAAGGCATGCTGAAGTTTAATCCATCCGATGCCTCCTATTACTCTCAATAGAGTACAGTTAACCTGTGTTCGCATATAAATAAATAATCGCCATCCATAAAGGACGGCGATTATTTATTTTGTCTTAAGACCTTTAATTAAGGCCTTCTTTTCTTTAGGAATCATAACTATAAAATAATCATCATGCACTGTTAAATGAACCGTTACTCCATCCTTCTGAAAAACACCAGATGAGTCGGTATTCTCCTCTTCCTGTTCAACCCATCCCCAGGCCTTAATAGTATCCATATACTCCTCTGGGATGCCGTTCTTCTCCTTTAATCCAGGTAAAGAATAACGCACATAATCCATAGCAACGTTTGTCGTAGTCTGGTCTGGTGAGTACGCCTCTTGGGGCACAGGGAAATTTTTCTCGTTTAGCGCACCCTCAAAAGCATCCCAGCTGGGCGCTTTCGTACCGCAGCCTGCCAGTATTAAAGCTACTATACACGAAAAAATTAATATCTTAATAATTCTTGTTTGTTTCATGCCTTAAATCCTCCTTACCTCCACAATGCATCTAAAGACACAAGAAAATTCAAAGTTAGAATTTATGAGTAGTTCCTTCGTATTAGAGATGTTGCTTATTATTTGCACTTATCTATTATACTTGTATCGACCTCAGCGTCGGTAACAAAAATGTCACTCAATTACAGCCCCTTCAGATGTTGTACTCCCCTTCAAATAACACTCTTGTCCAAAAAAAACAAAAAAGCCACTGCTGATAAATCAACAATGGCTTAATGTGCTTGGCAACGTCCTACTCTCCCAGGACCCTTCGGTCCAAGTACCATCGGCGCTGGAGGGCTTAACGGTCGTGTTCGGGATGGGTACGCGTGGAACCCCTCCGCTATCGCCACCAAACATGCATCTGTGAAACAGACGCTGCCGCGTGAAATTCGGTTCTTCACCAGAAGTGAGAATGAATTTCTAAGCGTATTTCAGGCTTGATGCCTGAAAACTGAATCCGAAACGAATCTGCTTTCTACATATAGGATAAGCCCTCGACCGATTAGTATTGGTCAGCTCCATGCATTGCTGCACTTCCACCTCCAACCTATCTACCTCGTCGTCTTCAAGGGGTCTTACTAATTGGGAAATCTCATCTTGAGGGGGGCTTCACGCTTAGATGCTTTCAGCGCTTATCCCGTCCGTACGTAGCTACCCAGCCATGCTCCTGGCGGAACAACTGGTGCACCAGCGGTACGTCCATCCCGGTCCTCTCGTACTAAGGACAGCTCCTCTCAAATTTCCTGCGCCCACGACAGATAGGGACCGAACTGTCTCACGACGTTCTGAACCCAGCTCGCGTACCGCTTTAATGGGCGAACAGCCCAACCCTTGGGACCTACTTCAGCCCCAGGATGCGATGAGCCGACATCGAGGTGCCAAACCTCCCCGTCGATGTGGACTCTTGGGGGAGATAAGCCTGTTATCCCCAGGGTAGCTTTTATCCGTTGAGCGATGGCCCTTCCATGCGGTACCACCGGATCACTAAGTCCGACTTTCGTCCCTGCTCGACTTGTAGGTCTCGCAGTCAAGCTCCCTTATGCCTTTGCACTCTGCGAATGATTTCCAACCATTCTGAGGGAACCTTGGAACGCCTCCGTTACTCTTTAGGAGGCGACCGCCCCAGTCAAACTGCCCGCCTGACACGGTCCCCGTACCCGATAAGGGCACTAGGTTAGAACCTAGATACGATCAGGGTGGTATCCCAACGGCGCCTCCACCGAAGCTTGCGCTCCGATTTCTACGGCTCCCACCTATCCTGTACAGATCGTACCCAAATTCAATATCAAGCTGCAGTAAAGCTCCATGGGGTCTTTCCGTCTTGTCGCGGGTAACCTGCATCTTCACAGGTATTAAAATTTCACCGGATCTCTCGTTGAGACAGCGCCCAAGTCGTTACGCCATTCGTGCGGGTCAGAATTTACCTGACAAGGAATTTCGCTACCTTAGGACCGTTATAGTTACGGCCGCCGTTTACTGGGGCTTCGGTTCATAGCTTCGGGTTACCCCTAACCACTCCCCTTAACCTTCCAGCACCGGGCAGGCGTCAGCCCGTATACTTCGCCTTGCGGCTTCGCACAGACCTGTGTTTTTGCTAAACAGTCGCTTGGGCCTTTTCACTGCGGCCCCCTCGTGCTATTCACACTACCGGGGCACCCCTTCTCCCGAAGTTACGGGGTCATTTTGCCGAGTTCCTTAACGAGAGTTCTTCCGCGCGCCTTAGAATTCTCTTCTCGCCTACCTGTGTCGGTTTGCGGTACGGGCACCTTCTCCTGGCTAGAGGCTTTTCTTGGCAGTGTGAGATCATGACCTTCGCTACTACAATTTTCGCTCCCCATCACAGCCCAGCCTTAATGATGTGCGGATTTGCCTACACATCAGCCTCACTGCTTAGACGGACATCCATCAGTCCGCGTCACTACCCTCCTGCGTCACCCCATCGCTCATAGCGGATTACGGTGGTACAGTAATTTCAAACTGTTGTCCTTCGACTACGCCTTTCGGCCTCGCCTTAGGTCCCGACTTACCCTGAGCGGACGAGCCTTCCTCAGGAAACCTTGGGCTTTCGGCGGATCAGATTCTCACTGATCTTTTCGTTACTCATACCGGCATTCTCACTTGTGTAGTGTCCAGCGCTCTTTTCAGTACACCTTCAACCCCTACACAACGCTCCCCTACCCCAGATGCAAAGCATCTAGCCATAGCTTCGGTGGTGTGTTTAGCCCCGTTACATTTTCGGCGCAGAGTCACTCGACCAGTGAGCTATTACGCACTCTTTCAATGGTGGCTGCTTCTAAGCCAACATCCTGGTTGTCTGTGCAACTCCACATCCTTTCCCACTTAACACACACTTGGGGACCTTAGCTGATGGTCTGGGCTGTTTCCCTTTTGACAATGGATCTTAGCACTCACTGTCTGACTCCCGGCAATAAGTATATGGCATTCGGAGTTTGACTGAGCTTGGTAATCCTTGCGGACCCCGCACCCAATCAGTGCTCTACCTCCACTACTCTTATACCGAGGCTAGCCCTAAAGCTATTTCGGGGAGAACCAGCTATCTCCGAGTTCGATTGGAATTTCTCCGCTACCCCCACCTCATCCCCGCACTTTTCAACGTACGTGGGTTCGGGCCTCCAGTGCGTGTTACCGCACCTTCACCCTGGACAGGGGTAGATCACACGGTTTCGGGTCTACGTCCACATACTAATTCGCCCTATTCAGACTCGCTTTCGCTGCGGCTCCACCTTCTCGGCTTAACCTTGCATGTTAAACGTAACTCGCCGGTTCATTCTACAAAAGGCACGCCATCACCCATTAATAGGGCTCTGACTTTTTGTAAGCACACGGTTTCAGGTTCTATTTCACTCCCCTTCCGGGGTGCTTTTCACCTTTCCCTCACGGTACTGTTTCACTATCGGTCGCCAGGTAGTATTTAGCCTTAGCAGATGGTCCTGCTGGATTCATACGGGGTTTCACGTGCCCCGCACTACTCGGGATCCGTCTCGGAGAGAACACAGTTTAGGTTACAGGGCTTTTACCTCTATCGCGGGCCTTTCCAGACCTCTTCGCCTACCATATTCCTTTGTAACTCCATGTGAGACGTCCCACAACCCCTAAGAGCAAGCTCTTAGGTTTAGGCTGTTCCGCGTTCGCTCGCCGCTACTGACGGAATCACTATTGTTTTCTCTTCCTCAGGGTACTTAGATGTTTCAGTTCCCCTGGTCTGCCTCTACATTTCCTATGTATTCAGAAATGAGTAACTGCGAATTACCACAGCTGGGTTTCCCCATTCGGACACCCCCGGATCAAAGCTTGCTTACAGCTCCCCGAGGCAGTTTCGTTGTTCGCCACGTCCTTCGTCGGCTCCTGGCGCCTAGGCATCCTCCGTGTGCTCTTATTAGCTTAACCTTGATTTTTCCGCAGGAAAATATCATACGATGACATTCTCTTTGGAATCATCTCACTAATAACATTTACTTGTTTGCACAAGTTGCTAAAAGATGTTCTAAAACGCAAATTCGTTTCGGTATCCAGTTTTCAAGGATCAAGTCTTACTTGAGAGCTTAAACTCTCAAAACTGAGCAACGAGTGAGTAACAGGCCTAAACCTGAGTTTTGGAAGCTTAGCTTCCGATTTGAATGTCCTCATTGCAGAGAACGATTCTCCATAGAAAGGAGGTGATCCAGCCGCACCTTCCGATACGGCTACCTTGTTACGACTTCACCCCAATCATCTACCCCACCTTCGGCGGCTGGCTCCCTTGCGGGTTACCCCACCGACTTCGGGTGTTGTAAACTCTCGTGGTGTGACGGGCGGTGTGTACAAGACCCGGGAACGTATTCACCGCGGCATGCTGATCCGCGATTACTAGCAATTCCGACTTCATGCAGGCGAGTTGCAGCCTGCAATCCGAACTGAGACCGGCTTTGATGGGATTGGCTCCACCTCGCGGCTTCGCTTCCCGTTGTACCGGCCATTGTAGTACGTGTGTAGCCCAGGTCATAAGGGGCATGATGATTTGACGTCATCCCCACCTTCCTCCGGTTTGTCACCGGCAGTCACTCTAGAGTGCCCAGCTTAACCTGCTGGCAACTAAAGTTAAGGGTTGCGCTCGTTGCGGGACTTAACCCAACATCTCACGACACGAGCTGACGACAACCATGCACCACCTGTCTCCTCTGTCCCGAAGGCCGCCGCTATCTCTAGCAGATTCAGAGGGATGTCAAGACCTGGTAAGGTTCTTCGCGTTGCTTCGAATTAAACCACATACTCCACTGCTTGTGCGGGTCCCCGTCAATTCCTTTGAGTTTCAGTCTTGCGACCGTACTCCCCAGGCGGAGTGCTTACTGTGTTAACTTCGGCACCAAGGGTATCGAAACCCCTAACACCTAGCACTCATCGTTTACGGCGTGGACTACCAGGGTATCTAATCCTGTTTGCTCCCCACGCTTTCGCGCCTCAGCGTCAGTTACAGCCCAGAAAGTCGCCTTCGCCACTGGTGTTCCTCCACATATCTACGCATTTCACCGCTACACGTGGAATTCCACTTTCCTCTTCTGTACTCAAGCCACCCAGTTTCCAGTGCGACCTCAGGTTGAGCCCAAGGTTTAAACACCAGACTTAAATAGCCGCCTGCGCGCGCTTTACGCCCAATAATTCCGGACAACGCTTGCCCCCTACGTATTACCGCGGCTGCTGGCACGTAGTTAGCCGGGGCTTTCTTCTCAGGTACCGTCACTCCGGTAGCAGTTACTCTACCGGACGTTCTTCCCTGGCAACAGAGCTTTACGATCCGAAAACCTTCATCACTCACGCGGCGTTGCTCCGTCAGGCTTTCGCCCATTGCGGAAGATTCCCTACTGCTGCCTCCCGTAGGAGTCTGGGCCGTGTCTCAGTCCCAGTGTGGCCGTTCACCCTCTCAGGTCGGCTACGCATCGTCGCCTTGGTGGGCCGTTACCCCACCAACTAGCTAATGCGCCGCAGGCCCATCCCTCAGTGACAGATTGCTCCGTCTTTCATTCTTCTCTCAGGAGAAAAAAGAAATTATCCGGTATTAGCTACCGTTTCCGGTAGTTATCCCAGTCTGAAGGGCAGGTTGCCTACGTGTTACTCACCCGTCCGCCGCTAAGTCATTTTGAAAGCAAGCTTTCAAAATGACTCCGCTCGACTTGCATGTATTAGGCACGCCGCCAGCGTTCGTCCTGAGCCAGGATCAAACTCTCCAATTAGTATTGAAAAGAGCGATATGCTCATTTTGAAACATCTGACGAGAAAATTAATTCTCTAATTTTGGATTTCACTTACGTGATTTCCTACTCACTCGTTGTTCAGTTTTCAAAGATCAAGTTCTCGTTGGCGCCGTTTAATGTCTCAGCAGCAACTCTTATACTATATCATGTTCGGCTATTTAATGTCAAGCTCTTTTTTTAACTTCTTTTTCAAGCTCGGCATGTGTACTTCTTGGCCGGACTTAGAATATATCATGTATGGAGATGCATTGCAAGAGTTTTTTTATATAAAATCAAAAGCATAAAACATCATCTATGTATTATCGTATTATAATAACTACCTCCACTTATCATCTAATTATCTAGAAAGTAAAAAAACAACTGCAGAAGATAACAGTTGTTTTTTAGAAGAAGCTTAGACGATTTTAGATTAATTCCGCTTCCTTCGCTCCAGTAATTACGGCAATGATATTGCTTCGAAGTGCCTCCGCATTGTGCGCTTCATATGGATCCACTTTGAAAACAACAGCATCTGCAATAAAACCTTCTGCAATTTGTCCCAGCTCGTTACCGCTCCCCAGAATATCAGCAGCACTTTTAGTCGCAGCCTGCCACGCTTCTCTCCGAGTTAAGCCATAATCAATCAATGTATCCAGTTCTTGAAGGTTATAGCCATGTAGTGCAGGTGTGGCATAATCTGTACCGAATCCAATACGAGCGCCTTCTCTTTTTGCATAATGAATGGCCTTGGAATGACATTCGGCAGCGCGGGCAGCTCGGTCGCAAATGATCGGGTTCAACGCTAGAACGCCTTTTGGGTCTGCAGCAATACGATAAATTGATGTGGTGGGCACAAACGCTACCCTCGAGTTAGCAAGTCTTCCTGCCTGATCGTCAGTTAGAAACATCCCATGCTCTATTGATTCCACGCCGGCCTGGATGGACCAGTCTATCGTCACTCCGCCCCAGGTATGAACCAGTACCTTCTTATCATGGGCATGTGCATTACGAACAATGAACGAGAACTCTTCTTCGGAAAAGATCGGGTCAACAACTTTCTCGGTAGGTGCTCCAAGCCCGCCTGTGGCCATGATTTTTATCCAACCCGCTCCTGTAGCAAAGATTTCCGCCATGCGTTGTTCTAAATGCTTGAGACCACGGGCATCTGCTGCTCCAATCATATCGCTACTGGTCTGCACTCTTAATGGATGCTGATATTGCTGAACAAGATGCTGCACTGTGCTCGGCAGAATCCCACCTGCATCACGGGCAGTCGTTACACCCGTTCTAAGAGTAGCTTCAAAAGCTTGTGCCTGCATAATTTCAATCTCGTTGGCATCGCGCTTCAATTGATCAGAGTGGTCAAAATCTGTCCAAGCTAAATGCGTATGCAGATCAATAATACCCGGACTTAGCCACAGATCTGTTCCTGCAAGATTTGACTCTACTTGATGCGGCTCCGCTTCAGTAATGGATGAAAAACGACCATCCTTTATCACGACATCAAAACGTCTGCCTTCGATACCTGCTATAAAAATATCATTGAACGTCTGCAGCTCTGGATGCTTATGAATCATCCTCATTCCCCCCATGCCAGCCGAACAGCTGCTAATGCCTGAACTGGGTCTTGTTTCAACAGTTCGGCAAGCATGGATATAGCCTTCTCCACACTTTGCCGCTCAGCATTCGTTCCAAAATGGTTGATCCGTAAAAGATGGCCAAATAATTCTCCGTCTCCGGGAGCCACAATGCCTATAGGCTGCTCAATCCGCAACTCTTGCTTTCCAGAAATCCGCACCGTTGTAGTCAGCGTAGAATAATGTCTGCTGTCCTTTTGCCAAGGCTCAAGCCCCAAGGATTTAATACCAGCTACAGCAGCTGCTGCGGCTCGCTCATGGCGTTTGATTACTTGATCCAATCCTTCTTCTTCAATTCGTGTCAAAGCTTGAGTCAAGGCTCTAGCCTCCAGCGTAGGAATGTTTGGGGCAACCCGCAATGGCGCGGCGTCTCCCAGTGATGGTTTCAGATCCAGCAAGGATAAAATAGAATTGCGTGGAGCATTTTCATTCGACTCAAGAAATTCCCAGCCACGTGGAGAAATACTTACGGCACTAACACCGTTGGGTCCAGCTAAGGCTTTTTGCGCACCTATAACTGCAAAATCAACGAACCATTCATCCACCAGCAGGGCCTCTCCCCCAACCGCAGATACGGAGTCAGACACAGTAATAAGATTGAATTCTTTTGCAATTTCAAATATTTCTTTAGCAGGATTAGAGCCTCCAGTAACCACTTCAGCTTGAACAAAAGAAAGGGCACAAGGTTTAAACTCCTTAATCGCGGAAGCAACTTGGTCGCTAGTGACCACTTCATCAAAAGGAACCTTTACTTCAACAACCGTTGCTCCACCCCGCTCAAGCCATTTTCCAAATAAACTTCCATAAGGACCTGTTACTATATTTACAATGGTTCGACCGGGTGCAGCTATTCCGGCGGCTACCGCCTCGATTCCAAGGATTGCCTCAGCCGGAATAATAACTGGAGGGTGCTCAGTAAACAAGACTTTGGAAATTAAATGTGTTAGCTTATTGTACTCAGCCAGTGAAAGTGGCACGTATCCTTTATGTTCTCGGTTCATAAAAAAACCTCCTGATGTACTTTATTTTGGCATTTTCGGAACCGCCGACAACAGCTCATAACTGTATTCATGTTTAGGACGGATGAAGAATTGGTCCCGCGGACTCTGCTCCACGAGCTTTCCTTGCCGCATAACTGCTACCGTATCGCTAATTGCATTGATTACTCCTAGATCATGAGAAATAAAAAGCATGGTGAGATTAAGCTCAGCCTTCAGCGTATTGAACAGTTCGAGCACACTAAGCTGCACAGATACATCCAACGCACTTGTAGGTTCATCCGCGATCAGGATGTTTGGCTCAACACTTAATGCACGAGCGATCGCTATCCGTTGACGCTGGCCGCCGGAAAATTCATGCGGGAATTTGTCTAACGCCTTTTGTTCTAAATGAACTTGATTCAAAAGCTCTTTGCATCTTTGTTCAACATCTGTACGCCCCACTATTTTATGAAACAATAAGGGCTCGGAAAGAATTTGCCTAATCGAATGTTTAGGATTTAGCGAAGCATCTGGATTTTGGAAAATCATCTGGATTGTTTTGTGCTGCTCACGGCTTCTTTTCTTTTTTAATTCTTGGGTTCCCAACAGAATCTGTCCCTCATTTGGGGCAATCAGTCCAGCAATTACCCGCGCCAGCGTAGATTTCCCTGATCCGGATTCTCCAACAAGCCCAAGGGTGGTGTGCTGCTCAAGATTCAGATTGATATGATCCAGTGCAGTAAAGCCGCCATAATGAACAGTTAAATCTTTTATTTGTAAGACTAATTCCATGAGTCTCTACTCCCTTCAAGCTCTGGCAAAGGAAGCACCGAATCAATCAGCATCTGTGTGTAAGGGTCTTTCGGATTTCGCAAAATATCAAGGGTATTGCCCCGCTCAACAATCTGTCCCTGTTTCATTACACATAGCCGTGAACACAAGTTTGCTGCAATCGCTAGGTTATGCGTAACAAATACCATGGCAAAACTGAGCTCATGCTGGAGGCTCGTGATCGTCTCAATAATTTGCCGTTGAACCGTGACGTCCAGTGCCGTTGTCGGCTCATCACAGAGAAGTATGCCTGGCTTGCACGCCAGTGCCAGAGCGATGACTACCCGTTGACACTGACCGCCTGAAAGCTGACTCGGATACCGGTCCTTTTTCTTCAAAGAATCGGGGAGACCAAGCCTTTCGAGCAGTTCCAGTGCAATTACCCGCGAGGTCTTACGGCTTACTCTCTGTCTGTAATACACAACTTCAGCCAGTTGTTTGACAACCGTACAGAGCGGATCAAGCGCACCTCTTGGATCTTGAAATACCATTGCACTGCTTACCTCACTTTTAATGGTGCCACCAGTCTGTTCAACACCATTTGGAAGCAAGCCTAAAATTGCACGCAGCGTAAGCGATTTTCCTGATCCCGATTCACCTACTAATCCCAGACTCTCCCCTTTACCCAGCGAAAAACTAACATTATTGACCAATCTCTCATTTGACTTAGCTGCCAGCGATAGCGCCTCTATTTCTAAAATGGGTTGTATAGACATTATTTTTTCCTCCATATGTCTGCCAAACCATCACCTAGGAGCGACAAAGCTATCCCCGTATACACCACTGCAAATCCCGGAACGGCCGAGAGCCACCAAGCTGTAGTGATGAAGGGCTGTCCATCTGAAATCATTGTCCCCCAGTCAGGAGTTGGCGGTGTAATGCCGATACCAAGATACCCGAGTGTAACAATGGCAACAAGCAATCCAATCATATCTGTCATAAGGACGACCACGGCTTGCGGAAGTACATTCGGCAGGAGATGACGCAAAATAATTTTCACTCCTGGTAGCCCTAAGGTTTGAGCGGACGCCACCCATTCCTGATTACGAAAAGAAGCACTAAGACCTCTGACGACACGGGCAAAGACAATCCATCCTACAAAGATAAAAGTAATATAAATGCCTCGTTCTCCTGCTCCACTGGCAAAAGCCACGATAATAACGATCAGATAAAAAGGAAAGGCGATGAATGTATCTGACAACAGCGTAATAACTGTATCGATCCATTTGCCGTAATATCCTGCCAGCATTCCTAGAAATACACCTGTGCAAAAGGGAATGATTTCTGCCAAGACCATGATTTTCAAATCAGTCCTCGCTGCATAGATCAGTCTAGTAAACAAATCACGCCCTAATTGATCAGTTCCCAACCAATGCTCGGCTGACGGAGGCTGTAAAAAGGCACTCAAATTTTGCTCAGAGGGGTCATAAGGACTTATATAAGGTATAAACACAGTCAAGAGAATAAGAGCTGCAAACATAATAATTCCCACTAGAAGTGATGGGGTATTCCATATTCGCTGTAAGCCGCTTGTTATCTTACCGTCTTCATACAATCGCGAGTCTAGTCTTATAGTTTTCATTGTTTTCCTTTCGTTCTGGGATCAAGCCACCAGGAAATGATTTCAATCAAGAGACTGATGATCACAACAGATAGCGCACAGTAAAGTGCTATTCCTTGAATAACCGGAAAGTCCCGTTTCGAAATTGACGTGAACAATAAGCTGCCAATTCCCTTAATTCCAAATACCTGCTCAACGACCAAGGTGCCTCCGATTAAATAAGAAATATTCACACCCAGCAGCATTAACGTAGGAAGAGCAGAGTTGCGCAGCACATGTTTAAATAAAATAACCCTGTTTGGTATGCCCGCAGCCTTAAGGGTGACTACAAAATCCGATTCTAACACTTCAAGCATCTGCGCTCTTAATGAACGAACAAGCGTAGGAACCTGTGAAAAAGCAACAGTGATTGCTGGAAGTGCAAGACTATGCAAGGTTCCGACCCACCCTTCACTTACTCCCCCAACAGGGAACCAGCCAAGCCGGACACTAAAGAGCAAAATTAAAAGTAAGCCAACCCAGAAGATTGGCATACCTAGAGTAATTGTAGGAAAAATACGTATCAAATGGTCCAGCAGTTTATCCTTATGCGTAGCGGCTACCGTAGCGAGCAGAAGGGATACGAAAATCGCCAACACACAAGCCATCACGATGAGCAGCAAAGTAACAGGGGCCCGTTGTGTAATCAACTCTCTTGTTGATGTCCCCATAATAATGGAGTCTCCAGTATCTCCTTGAGTAAACAGCGTCTTCACAAATCGGATGAATTGCTCCCATAAAGGGAGGTCCAGCCCAAGAGTATGATGCATACTCTTGAGCGCCTCAGGGGTGCTGTATTCTCCCAAAATCATTTTTGCTGGATCTCCCGGCACGATTCGTATGATGAAAAAGACTGCTATCATTACGCAGAAGATCACTGCCAATGCTTTTATAAGAGATATCACAAGCCAGTTGTAAGAACCCTTGCTTCCTTTCGGTTGATTTAACACCTGCTTAAGATTCATCATTGGCTGATGCGGACATCTTCGAAACGGGCACTGCCGTTTGGTAGAACAACGAGACCGTCAACTGAAGAACGAATACCTTTTAAAACATCTGGATAGTAAAGCGGAATATAAGGAACTTCATCAGCAAGGGTCTGCAGCAGCTTAGTATAGATTTGTGCACGTTCATCGCCATCCGCAGTTTTTTGTCCCTCATATAGAAGCTTCGTTACTTCATCATTTGTATAATGCGTCCAATATGATTTGCTGAAGCCTTCCGGATCGGTCTGGAAAGCAATAATAGAGTTCGCTTCAGGGGAATCCGCTTGGCCGCTGTTCAGCATTGCCGCAAAATCATATGCGAAGAAACGTTCACGGAAAGTGGCAAGTTCAATCGATTCAATCTCAATCTTAATCCCGATCGTTTGACCCGCTGCCTGAATAATTTGTGCCTCTTGAGCTCTTGTGCTATTACCGGATGCTACAAGTAATTTGGTAGTGAAGCCATTAGGGAAGGCAGATTTTGCAAGCTCCTCCTTGGCTGCTTCGATATTAAAGTTCAGTGCTTTGATTGTATCATTTGCGTTATAAGGAATCGTTGTTGGCAGCAATGAGTTTGCTGTTTGTGCATAACCAAAGGTTAGCGCCTTGGTCAAGCCCTCACGATCAAGCGCCAGCGCCAGAGCGCGACGGACATGCACATCAGAAAAATGTTCATCCAACGTATTAAAGAACAATTGCTCTGTCACCCAACTACCGTTAGTAACTACTTTAGTGTCAGCCCCATCTTTAATCTCATTGGCATTTTGCAGGGCCAAAGATTCAATAGCATTAACTTCTCCAGCCTTCAGCTGGTTAATCGCTTGACTGTCATCTTCAATCAGTTTATAAACGAGCTTATCAATATAGGGTTTACCTTCTTGCCAGTAGAATGTATTCTTAGTGAAGGTCAGATCACCTGCAGTGTCCCATGTTTCAACAACAAAAGGTCCCGTACCGATTGGTTTCTTGAAGAATTCTTCTTCGGATAATCCACCGAAATTGTTAGGAAGGATACCATTTGAGAAATTAGATAGCTCCGAGATAAATGGTGTATAAGGCTCTTTAAGTGTAATAACAAGCGTTTTGTTATCTTGCGCTTTGATTGTGTCGACTTTTGCGGATATTGCCAGCGGGCCGCCTACCTTCAAGTGCCGCTCAAGAGAGAATACAGCATCTTCTGCGGTCACATCCGTACCATTGGAAAACTTCAACCCATCACGAAGCTCGAATGTATACGTCAGACCATCTTCACTGATATTATGTGACTTAGCAAGCCAATCTACAATTTCACCTTTGCTGTCAAAAGCGACTAATGATTCAAAAACTTTGTCGATTGCAAAAGCATTGTTGGACGTAATCTGATTATGCAAATCCAGCGAAGTTACAGAAGCAGGTCGTCCATAGACGAAAGTCCCTCCCGTTGCAGGTTCTGCAGTTTGAGGACTTTGAGTTGCCGGACTCGCACTTTCCTGTGCCTCTTTATTTGAATCAGCCTTATTATTAGACCCCGAGCACCCTGCAATTAACATCAATAGCAAAACTGCTATTGCCCCCAACAGAATCGGTTTCTTAATAGATACACTAAAGTACGACATAATTCGCTCCCCCTATAATTCTTATATGTTTAGTATGAATTGTATTATGGGTTAAACACTCTAGTCTGTCAAACATAATTTAATTTGCAACAATCCTTAAGTAAATATACATAACAAAAAGACCACTGTCGATTACTCAACAGTGGTCTTGTGTGCTTGGCAACGTCCTACTCTCCCAGGACCCTTCGGTCCAAGTACCATCGGCGCTGGAGGGCTTAACGGTCGTGTTCGGGATGGGTACGCGTGGAACCCCTCCGCTATCGCCACCAAACATGCGTCTGTGAAACAGACGCTGCCGCGTGAAATTCGGTTCTTCACCAGAAGTGATAATGAATTTCTAAGCGTATTTCAGGCTTGATGCCTGAAAACTGAATCCGAAACGAATCTGCATTCTACATATAGGATAAGCCCTCGACCGATTAGTATTGGTCAGCTCCATGCATTGCTGCACTTCCACCTCCAACCTATCTACCTCGTCGTCTTCAAGGGGTCTTACTAATTGGGAAATCTCATCTTGAGGGGGGCTTCACGCTTAGATGCTTTCAGCGCTTATCCCGTCCGTACGTAGCTACCCAGCCATGCTCCTGGCGGAACAACTGGTGCACCAGCGGTACGTCCATCCCGGTCCTCTCGTACTAAGGACAGCTCCTCTCAAATTTCCTGCGCCCACGACAGATAGGGACCGAACTGTCTCACGACGTTCTGAACCCAGCTCGCGTACCGCTTTAATGGGCGAACAGCCCAACCCTTGGGACCTACTTCAGCCCCAGGATGCGATGAGCCGACATCGAGGTGCCAAACCTCCCCGTCGATGTGGACTCTTGGGGGAGATAAGCCTGTTATCCCCAGGGTAGCTTTTATCCGTTGAGCGATGGCCCTTCCATGCGGTACCACCGGATCACTAAGTCCGACTTTCGTCCCTGCTCGACTTGTAGGTCTCGCAGTCAAGCTCCCTTATGCCTTTGCACTCTGCGAATGATTTCCAACCATTCTGAGGGAACCTTGGAACGCCTCCGTTACTCTTTAGGAGGCGACCGCCCCAGTCAAACTGCCCGCCTGACACGGTCCCCGTACCCGGTAAGGGCACTAGGTTAGAACCTAGATACGATCAGGGTGGTATCCCAACGGCGCCTCCACCGAAGCTTGCGCTCCGATTTCTACGGCTCCCACCTATCCTGTACAGATCGTACCCAAATTCAATATCAAGCTGCAGTAAAGCTCCATGGGGTCTTTCCGTCTTGTCGCGGGTAACCTGCATCTTCACAGGTATTAAAATTTCACCGGATCTCTCGTTGAGACAGCGCCCAAGTCGTTACGCCATTCGTGCGGGTCAGAATTTACCTGACAAGGAATTTCGCTACCTTAGGACCGTTATAGTTACGGCCGCCGTTTACTGGGGCTTCGGTTCATAGCTTCGGGTTACCCCTAACCACTCCCCTTAACCTTCCAGCACCGGGCAGGCGTCAGCCCGTATACTTCGCCTTGCGGCTTCGCACAGACCTGTGTTTTTGCTAAACAGTCGCTTGGGCCTTTTCACTGCGGCCCCCTCGTGCTATTCACACTACCGGGGCACCCCTTCTCCCGAAGTTACGGGGTCATTTTGCCGAGTTCCTTAACGAGAGTTCTTCCGCGCGCCTTAGAATTCTCTTCTCGCCTACCTGTGTCGGTTTGCGGTACGGGCACCTTCTCCTGGCTAGAGGCTTTTCTTGGCAGTGTGAGATCATGACCTTCGCTACTACAATTTTCGCTCCCCATCACAGCCCAGCCTTAATGATGTGCGGATTTGCCTACACATCAGCCTCACTGCTTAGACGGACATCCATCAGTCCGCGTCACTACCCTCCTGCGTCACCCCATCGCTCATAGCGGATTACGGTGGTACAGTAATTTCAAACTGTTGTCCTTCGACTACGCCTTTCGGCCTCGCCTTAGGTCCCGACTTACCCTGAGCGGACGAGCCTTCCTCAGGAAACCTTGGGCTTTCGGCGGATCAGATTCTCACTGATCTTTTCGTTACTCATACCGGCATTCTCACTTGTGTAGTGTCCAGCGCTCTTTTCAGTACACCTTCAACCCCTACACAACGCTCCCCTACCCCAGATGCAAAGCATCTAGCCATAGCTTCGGTGGTGTGTTTAGCCCCGTTACATTTTCGGCGCAGAGTCACTCGACCAGTGAGCTATTACGCACTCTTTCAATGGTGGCTGCTTCTAAGCCAACATCCTGGTTGTCTGTGCAACTCCACATCCTTTCCCACTTAACACACACTTGGGGACCTTAGCTGATGGTCTGGGCTGTTTCCCTTTTGACAATGGATCTTAGCACTCACTGTCTGACTCCCGGCAATAAGTATATGGCATTCGGAGTTTGACTGAGCTTGGTAATCCTTGCGGACCCCGCACCCAATCAGTGCTCTACCTCCACTACTCTTATACCGAGGCTAGCCCTAAAGCTATTTCGGGGAGAACCAGCTATCTCCGAGTTCGATTGGAATTTCTCCGCTACCCCCACCTCATCCCCGCACTTTTCAACGTACGTGGGTTCGGGCCTCCAGTGCGTGTTACCGCACCTTCACCCTGGACAGGGGTAGATCACACGGTTTCGGGTCTACGTCCACATACTAATTCGCCCTATTCAGACTCGCTTTCGCTGCGGCTCCACCTTCTCGGCTTAACCTTGCATGTTAAACGTAACTCGCCGGTTCATTCTACAAAAGGCACGCCATCACCCATTAATAGGGCTCTGACTTTTTGTAAGCACACGGTTTCAGGTTCTATTTCACTCCCCTTCCGGGGTGCTTTTCACCTTTCCCTCACGGTACTGTTTCACTATCGGTCGCCAGGTAGTATTTAGCCTTAGCAGATGGTCCTGCTGGATTCATACGGGGTTTCACGTGCCCCGCACTACTCGGGATCCGTCTCGGAGAGAATACAGTTTAGGTTACAGGGCTTTTACCTCTATCGCGGGCCTTTCCAGACCTCTTCACCTACCATATTCCTTTGTAACTCCATGTGAGACGTCCCACAACCCCTAAGAGCAAGCTCTTAGGTTTAGGCTGTTCCGCGTTCGCTCGCCGCTACTGACGGAATCACTATTGTTTTCTCTTCCTCAGGGTACTTAGATGTTTCAGTTCCCCTGGTCTGCCTCTACATTTCCTATGTATTCAGAAATGAGTAACTGCGAATTACCACAGCTGGGTTTCCCCATTCGGACACCCCCGGATCAAAGCTTGCTTACAGCTCCCCGAGGCAGTTTCGTTGTTCGCCACGTCCTTCGTCGGCTCCTGGCGCCTAGGCATCCTCCGTGTGCTCTTATTAGCTTAACCTTGATTTTTCCGCAGGAAAATATCATACGATGACATTCTCTTTGGAATCATCTCACTAATAACATTTACTTGTTTGCACAAGTTGCTAAAAGATGTTCTAAAACGCAAATTCGTTTCGGTATCCAGTTTTCAAGGATCAAGTCTTACTTGAGAGCTTAAACTCTCAAAACTGAGCAACGAGTGAGTAACAGGCCTAAACCTGAGTTTTGGAAGCTTAGCTTCCGATTTGAATGTTCTCATTGCAGAGAACGATTCTCCATAGAAAGGAGGTGATCCAGCCGCACCTTCCGATACGGCTACCTTGTTACGACTTCACCCCAATCATCTACCCCACCTTCGGCGGCTGGCTCCCTTGCGGGTTACCCCACCGACTTCGGGTGTTGTAAACTCTCGTGGTGTGACGGGCGGTGTGTACAAGACCCGGGAACGTATTCACCGCGGCATGCTGATCCGCGATTACTAGCAATTCCGACTTCATGCAGGCGAGTTGCAGCCTGCAATCCGAACTGAGACCGGCTTTGATGGGATTGGCTCCACCTCGCGGCTTCGCTTCCCGTTGTACCGGCCATTGTAGTACGTGTGTAGCCCAGGTCATAAGGGGCATGATGATTTGACGTCATCCCCACCTTCCTCCGGTTTGTCACCGGCAGTCACTCTAGAGTGCCCAGCTTAACCTGCTGGCAACTAAAGTTAAGGGTTGCGCTCGTTGCGGGACTTAACCCAACATCTCACGACACGAGCTGACGACAACCATGCACCACCTGTCTCCTCTGTCCCGAAGGCCGCCGCTATCTCTAGCAGATTCAGAGGGATGTCAAGACCTGGTAAGGTTCTTCGCGTTGCTTCGAATTAAACCACATACTCCACTGCTTGTGCGGGTCCCCGTCAATTCCTTTGAGTTTCAGTCTTGCGACCGTACTCCCCAGGCGGAGTGCTTACTGTGTTAACTTCGGCACCAAGGGTATCGAAACCCCTAACACCTAGCACTCATCGTTTACGGCGTGGACTACCAGGGTATCTAATCCTGTTTGCTCCCCACGCTTTCGCGCCTCAGCGTCAGTTACAGCCCAGAAAGTCGCCTTCGCCACTGGTGTTCCTCCACATATCTACGCATTTCACCGCTACACGTGGAATTCCACTTTCCTCTTCTGTACTCAAGCCACCCAGTTTCCAGTGCGACCTCAGGTTGAGCCCAAGGTTTAAACACCAGACTTAAATAGCCGCCTGCGCGCGCTTTACGCCCAATAATTCCGGACAACGCTTGCCCCCTACGTATTACCGCGGCTGCTGGCACGTAGTTAGCCGGGGCTTTCTTCTCAGGTACCGTCACTCCGGTAGCAGTTACTCTACCGGACGTTCTTCCCTGGCAACAGAGCTTTACGATCCGAAAACCTTCATCACTCACGCGGCGTTGCTCCGTCAGGCTTTCGCCCATTGCGGAAGATTCCCTACTGCTGCCTCCCGTAGGAGTCTGGGCCGTGTCTCAGTCCCAGTGTGGCCGTTCACCCTCTCAGGTCGGCTACGCATCGTCGCCTTGGTGGGCCGTTACCCCACCAACTAGCTAATGCGCCGCAGGCCCATCCCTCAGTGACAGATTGCTCCGTCTTTCATTCTTCTCTCAGGAGAAAAAAGAAATTATCCGGTATTAGCTACCGTTTCCGGTAGTTATCCCAGTCTGAAGGGCAGGTTGCCTACGTGTTACTCACCCGTCCGCCGCTAAGTCATTTTGAAAGCAAGCTTTCAAAATGACTCCGCTCGACTTGCATGTATTAGGCACGCCGCCAGCGTTCGTCCTGAGCCAGGATCAAACTCTCCAATTAGTATTGAAAAGAGCGATATGCTCATTTTGAAACATCTGACGAGAAAATTAATTCTCTAATTTTGGATTTCACTTACGTGATTTCCTACTCACTCGTTGTTCAGTTTTCAAAGATCAAGTTCTCGTTGGCGCCGTTTAATGTCTCAGCAGCAACTCTTATACTATATCATGTTCGGCTATTTAATGTCAAGCTCTTTTTTTAACTTCTTTTTCAAGCTCGGCATGTGTACTTCTTGGCCGGACTTAGAATATATCATGTATGGAGATGCATTGCAAGAGTTTTTTTGAAATATACTAGATAAATGAGAGACTGTGCTGCCAAAAGCCTCAATACTGCAATATATAATGGCTAGCACAGCCTTATTCCTTTGTACCTACGCCCTAAGCAATGATTTCTTGAATATACAATTCACGTTCCAACATCAAGTTAACTATTGTTTCCTCTATCTTAACCATCGGACGTGTAGGGTTTGCGCGATCAGTGAAGATAATCTCCCCATGACGGCCATCACTTAATTTGATTCTAGTGCCATTAAAGAGATCAGTACTCTTCTGTATAAACGTCTGCACAATCACTGGATCAAGCTTACCGAAGCTTTCTGTCAGAATCTGCTCTAGTACCAAATAAGGAGACTGTGCTCTTCTGTAGGCTCTTTCTAAGGTCATAGCATGGAATATATCTGCTACTGCGACTACTTTAGCGTAGAAATGAATCTGACTGCCGTCCAGCTTCAATGGATAACCAGAGCCATCAATCTTCTCATGATGCTGCAAGGCGGCAAGTCTTACCCCTTCATTAATCGCTGTAACATTGCGTAATAATTGATAACCATATGTAGTGTGTCGGCGAACCTCTTCTATTTCACTATTGTTAAGTGTCTCCGGTTTCTGTAAAAGTGAGCTGTCTACTTTAGCATTACCGATATCATGTAATAATCCTGCAAAAGCAATCTGCATCCAATCCTTTTGTGGGTACCCACACCACTGAGCGATTTTATAGGAGGTCAACGCGGACAACACAGCATTGTGATAGTTGTAATCCTCATATTTTAAAGTGCGCGGTGTAAACTTCAAGACATGATAATCCTTCAAATAACCTATTAATGTCTCTAACTGACTGCGAAGCTCAAAAATAGGAAGTGAAGCTGCCGTTACCGATCGATAGCTGTTCTTAATAAGAGTGAGCATTTTATCGTATTCATCATGTAGAGGAGAATTAGTCTTGGCCAACATCGATTCGTTGATAATGGCTCCAGCTTTAGGGGAAGCTTGCTTAGCTGTTGTTTTGGCTCCATCCGAACTCGCCTCACCTTGGTCACCTTCGATTTCCACTTGCCCAATCAAAAAAGCCTGTAAAATATCTAGATCACGAGGGAGCAATATTTTTCCCTTAGTGAATAAAGTCCCCCCTAAAGGTGTAATTACATCCTTTATTATCTTTGAGCCTGCTTTAACTTCTCCAACCAATATATTTGGCATATACTCAGCCCCTTAATTTCTATAAGCCGTACACCCAGCATTACCTCACATTGATAAGACAGATAATTTCTGAGAAATTAGTACTTTATAGGATTCTATTGGCTAATTATAGTACGGATAAATGGAAGACACTAGTGCAGTGAAAACTATTCTTTCAAAATATTTATTTTATTTTTTGAAGCATCGGTCATTCAAAAAGCAACAAAAAGAGCAAGAACTTCTGTAATAGAAGCCCTTGCTCTTTTTTAAAATCAACCTATTCTAAGTCAGTGTCTTCGTCCTCAGTCAGGATCTCAGGCTGATCAATATCGCCAGATTCCTCGACTGTATCTTGCCCTTCCAAGCCTTCCAGACCTTCCACTTCCTCAGATTCATCCTCTTCGTTCTTGTCAGCTCTACATAGAGTAGCTACTGCGTCATCCTCACGGATGTTAATCAGCTTAACCCCTTGAGCATAACGGCCCATAGTAGAAATTCCATCCATGCTGGTACGAATCAGGGTACCGCTAGTCGTAATGATCATTAAGTCTTCATCCTTCTTAACGACCTTAAGACCCACTACAGGACCATTCTTATCGGTGAGATTAATGGTCTTGATCCCTTTACCGCCACGAGTCTGGGAACGATAATCACCGGCTGGTGTCCGTTTACCATAGCCCTTGGTAGTAACAATCAGAACCTCAAGCTCCTTATCGACACAGTCCATACCAATGACATGGTCATTACCGTCAAGCGTAATGCCCTTAACGCCAGTCGCGCTACGTCCCATAGAACGCACATCATTCTCTGAGAACGTAATCGACATTCCGCGAGCTGTACCGATAATGAGATTTTGCTGTCCATCAGTCAGCTTAACCTCGATTAGGGAATCTTCTTCACGAAGATTAATAGCAATAAGACCGCCTTTACGGATGTTGTTATAATCCCCAAGAGGCGTCTTCTTCACGATACCCTCGCGGGTAGCAAAGAATAAATATTTGTCGCTATCGCCATCTTCCACTTGGATTACCGCACTAATCTTCTCACCTTGTTCGATTTGAATCAGGTTGATGATTGGCGTCCCCCGGGCTGTACGGCCCAATTCTGGGATCTCATAAGCTTTAATCCGGTAAACTTTACCCTTATCGGTAAAGAACATCAGATAGTTATGAGAGTTACTCACGAAGAGATGCTCCACGAAATCCTGGTCCTTGGTGTCCATCCCCATGACTCCGCGACCTCCGCGCTTCTGACTGCGGTAGGTGCTGACAGGTAGACGTTTGATATATCCTGTATGTGTAATAGTGATAACAACCTCTTCACGTGGAATAAGGTCTTCATCCAGGATACTTTCTTCACCAACCGTAATCTCTGTCCGGCGTTCATCAGAATATCTATCGCGGATATCCTGCAGCTCGTTGCTGATGATTTCCAGTACAAGATGCTCGTTAGCCAGAATTTCACGGTACTCTGCAATTTTAACGATCAATTCGTTATATTCATTCTCGATCTTTTCCCGTTCCAGACCGGTCAGACGTTGCATCCGCATATCGAGGATAGCCTGAGCCTGCTCTAAACTGAGGCTAAAGGTGCTCATTAATCCTTCGCGGGCTATATCAGTTGTCCGTGAAGCACGGATTAACGCAATCACTTCATCCAGATGATCAAGCGCAATGCGCAGACCTTCTAAGATATGAGCGCGTGCTTCAGCTTTTTTAAGATCAAATATAGTACGACGACGAATAACTTCAATCTGGTGCTGCAAATAATGATAAAGTACATCACGCAGATTAAGAATTTTCGGCTCGTTATTTACGATGGCAAGCATGTTGATCCCAAATGTGGATTGCATAGAAGTATGTTTATATAGATTGTTTAATACTACATTTGGATTAACATCGCGTCTCATCTCAACAACTACACGCATACCGTTACGGTCAGACTCATCTCGAAGATCCGTTATACCTTCGATCCGTTTCTCACGTACTAATTCTGCGATTTTTTCAACCAATCTTGCTTTGTTAACCTGGTATGGAAGCTCATGCACAATGATGCGAGCCTTGCCGTTGTTCTCTTCGATCGTTGCCTTCGCACGCATGGTTACTGAACCACGCCCCGTACGATAAGCCTGACGAATGCCCTCACGACCCAAAATATATCCAGCCGTAGGGAAATCCGGACCTTGGATAAACTCCATCAATTCCATTGGCGTGATATCAGGATTCTTAATCATCGCCTGCACACCATCGATAACTTCACCAAGGTTATGCGGTGGAATATTAGTAGCCATACCTACAGCAATACCAGATACCCCATTTACGAGCAGATTCGGATAACGGGCTGGCAATACAACCGGCTCATTCTCTTCACCATCATAGTTGGGTGCGAAGTCAACTGTCTCTTTGTTCAAATCACGAAGCATTTCGCCTGCAATCTTGGAGAGACGGGCTTCTGTGTACCGCATCGCCGCGGCCATATCACCATCGATCGAACCAAAGTTCCCGTGACCGTCTACAAGCATATAGCGCATCGAGAAATCCTGAGCCATCCGTACCATTGTTTCATAGACAGCTGAGTCACCGTGAGGGTGGTACTTACCGATAACCTCACCGACGATTCTTGCAGATTTCTTATGAGGCTTATCCGCAGACATTCCAAGCTCCGACATCGCAAACAAAATGCGTCGGTGAACCGGCTTGAGTCCGTCCCGCACATCTGGCAAAGCCCGGCTAACAATGATGCTCATTGCGTAATCCATAAAGGATTCACGCATTTCCACGCCAATGTCCCGATCTTTGACTTGTGGGTTATTTTGTTCAGCCATGAGTTGCTGGACCTCCTTCAGTTAAAAAACCGCTACCCTTAATTATATTACTTTCACAAAAGTAGCACAATTAAACATGATAGCCTTTTATCTTCTAATATTGATTTCTTTTTGCGCTTATCAGGGTATTTGCCCTTTCCGCAAATATCTTTACTACATAGACTGTAAAGACAAGAAACACGGTTTTATTATCCTAATATCGTTCGATAAGGCATAACCCCATATCCTTATATTATACCATTGTTTAGGTAGCTTGTCCTGATTTTCAGCTGTCAAAGATTATGCTGCCACTGCATTTTTTACAACAAGGAACCCAAAGGACCTATTCCTGCACAAAACTCATAAGGAGGAAGATAATGAAGATTCAACGCGTCCCAAGCAAATGGGCTAAAACGAAAGTCATCCTTCAAAATCACTCTCTATTGCAATATGTGCCTGATACCCGTAAATTCGATGTCAATGCTCTTAAGGAGATGCTTGCGTTATATACAATGGTCTATATTAAGCCAGATCGAGGAAGTTATGGTATCGGTGTAATGAGAGCTGAGCAGCGTACTGTAACTCTTAGCACTAGCAAACAGAAAGCTGAACACGGTACCGACCTCGATAACGTTAATAAAGAAGAGCCCGAAGAACAGATCTTGTATATTTTAAGATATGGGAAGACTGCAGAAGTGTTTTTCTCACCAGAAGAGCTGTATGAGAACTTACAGAAACGAATTCAGAATCGAACCTATTTGATTCAAAAAGGGATTGACCTTCTGCGTCATCAAGACCGCCCTTTTGATCTTCGGGTTCTTACCCAAAAGACACCATCAGGAGTATGGGAAACAACAGGAATGCTTGGAAGAGTAGCTGCCCCTCAAAAAATCGTCACCAATTATCACAGTGGAGGCAGTATCCTTTCCGTAAGTACTCTACTAAAAAATTATATGCCGCCCTCTGAAGTCCTAGTTACGATCAATCACTTAAAAGCATTGGGTATACAAATCGCGGCACAGCTTCAATCTGCCTATCCGGGAATCAAAGAGATTGGTCTGGATATTGCCATGGATCAACATCTGGATATGTGGCTGCTGGAAGTCAACACTCTTCCGTCCATTGCTGTATTCAAATTATTTCCTGATAAATCAATCTATCGTAAAATACATCGCTATGCCGTAGCCTATGGACGTGTAAAAGCAAGAAAATCCCCTTATTCGACCCGCAATAAACAATCCACAAGAGCCTAAAAAAAGCTTGAAATCAAAGAACCTCCAGCGTTCTCATTCCGTTAGGAATAGAAGCCGGAGGTTGTATTAAATATTGTTCTTACACATCAAGGTATCTAACGTTCTTGGCATGCTCATGGATAAAGTCACGTCTTGGTTCAACATTGTCACCCATAAGTGTATCAAAAATACTATCTGCCAGCATCGCATCTTCAATCGTAACCTGGAGCATCATACGGGTCTCAGGGTCCATCGTTGTGTCCCAAAGTTGGGTTGCATTCATCTCTCCCAAACCTTTGTAACGTTGGACGTTAACCTTAGCATTTTCTCCAAAAGAAGCGATAATATCATCGCGTTCCTTCTCGCTGCCTGCGTAGCGGATAACCTTATTGCGCTCAATCTTAAAGAGAGGAGGCTGTGCAATATAGATATAACCCGCGTCTACTAGCTTCCGCATGTAACGATAGAAGAACGTTAATAATAGCGTTCTAATATGGGCTCCATCGACGTCGGCATCGGTCATAATAACGACTTTATGGTAGCGAGCCTTCGATAAGTCAAAGTCATCGCTGATCCCTGTGCCCAAAGCCGTAATGATGGCGCGGATCTCCGCGTTAGATAAAATACGGTCAAGGCGAGCTTTTTCAACGTTTAGGATCTTACCACGCAACGGTAGAATCGCTTGGAAATGGCGATCCCGTCCTTGCTTAGCCGATCCACCCGCTGAGTCACCTTCGACGATGTATAGTTCGCTGATCGAGGCATCCTTGGATGAACAGTCGGCGAGTTTACCAGGCAGAGCACTGACTTCAAGCGCACTCTTCCGACGGGTTAACTCACGTGCCTTACGAGCAGCTTCTCGCGCGCGTGAAGCGGAAAGTGACTTTTCAAGAACGCGACGTGATACTGCTGGGTTTTCTTCCAGGAACTCTTGTAATTTCTCTCCGAACAGTGATTCTACGATACCCCGCACTTCACTATTTCCGAGCTTAGTTTTCGTTTGACCTTCAAATTGTGGATCTGGAATTTTGACAGAAATAATGGCTGTCAATCCTTCACGCACGTCATCACCAGTCAGATTCGAATTGCTATCCTTCAGTACTCCCGCTTTACGAGCATAATCGTTGATGATACGGGTCAGCGCACTTTTAAAGCCGGATTCATGCGTTCCACCCTCATGCGTATTAATATTATTCGCAAAAGAGTAGATGTTCTCAGTATACGAATCGTTATATTGGAGAGCCACTTCAACTTGGATCATATCGCGTGAGCCTTCCACGTAGATCGGATCCTCATGTAGTGCTTCTTTTTTCTCATTCAAATATTTCACATATTCAACGATACCACCCTCGTATTTGAACACGTTGGTGACATCCGTCCGCTCATCATGAAGTGAAAGCTCGATTCCTTTGTTAAGAAAAGCCAGCTCCCGAATACGAGTAAGCAGTGTCGAATATTCAAAAACTGTGGTTTCCGTAAATATTTCAGGATCCGGATGAAAGGTTGTAGTCGTTCCTGTCTCATCTGAATCGCCAACGATTTTGATATCATACTGCGGTGCACCACGTCTATATTCCTGTTGGTAGATATGACCGTCACGTTTGACCTTAACAAGGACCTTTTCAGACAAGGCATTCACTACAGAGATACCCACGCCATGCAAACCACCGGAAACTTTATATCCGCCACCGCCGAATTTACCGCCTGCATGCAGCACGGTCATTACGACTTCAAGCGTCGACTTCTTAAGCTTTACATTCTCACCTACAGGTATGCCACGTCCATTATCGATAACAGTGATCGCGTTATCCTCATGTATAATCACTTGAATCCGGTCACAATAACCTGCGAGTGCCTCATCGATACTATTATCGACGACCTCCCATACCAAGTGATGGAGACCTTTAGAACTAGTCGAACCAATATACATGCCCGGACGTTTCCGAACCGCTTCCAGCCCTTCCAGTACCTGAATCTGGCTCTCATCATATGTCGGTTGATTCATTGACATGCCTTCACCTACTTCTTTCTGATTATCTCTTTGTTACCCAATGCAAGTTATATTTCGAGCAAAATTTTGGCTCTTTTTTTAAGAGTGGAGGAGGAAATGGGGGAGTAATACACGATATTTTTAGTTACGACAATAGATTTTGCTTCCTCTTCGCCAATCCGCTCAAGCTTCTTATCCTGCTCAGAGTGAATAACGAATTGCTTAGATACCTTGGAAGATTTTTCAATCGAAATATCAAATATAGCAATTAACTCCGAAGACCTAATGATCTTCTCCCCGCCCAAATGAATATACATGATCGTCCTCCGCTCTTTTATAACTCAACTTTTCCATCATGAACATGAAATAGGCTGGCGCCCTTTAATTTATCGGCATTCAGACCCTCAATTCCGGTAGCGGTAATGAATGTCTGTACCTTGCTTTGAAAGGTTTCAATAAGCTGGGTCTGGCGGTAAGGATCAAGCTCGGATAAAACATCATCAAGAAGCAGCACAGGATATTCTCCGATTTCCTCATGGATCAGCTCGATTTCCGCCAGCTTAAGCGATAAAGCCGTGGTACGCTGCTGTCCTTGAGAACCGTAGACCTGAGCTTCCCTTCCGTTGATAAAAAAGGACAGGTCATCCCGATGGGGACCCGTCAGCGTCATGCCGCGCCTGATTTCTTGTTCTCTCGTTTGTGATAACTTTAACATAAAATTGTCTAATAAGACAGCTTCATCTTCCTCATCCCGATCGCCGAAAGAGGGGACATAGAGCAATTTCAGTTCTTCTCCGCCGTTCGTAATCCCCCGGTGAATGCTTTCAGCCCATATTTGCAGCTTCTTTATGAATTGTTTCCTTTTTTTGACGATTTTAACACCATGCTCTACAAGTTGAGCATCCCAGATTTCCAGAAGCTCTTTCCCTGCAGCCTCTTTTCCCCATAATTGCTTTAAGAGATTACCTCTTTGCAAGAGAATTTTTTGATACTGCTGTAGGTGAAATAGATAACTAGGCTGGACTTGGCCGATCTCCATATCAAGAAAACGCCGTCTGATACCAGGGGTCCCTTTTACAATCTCTAAATCTTCCGGTGCAAACATGACCACATTCAGAGATCCAACAAACTCACTAAGGCGCCGCTGCTCCAAACCATTGATCTTGGCTTTTTTACCTTTGGCAGATAGGGTGAGCTCCAGCTTGAGATCGCCATACTTGCGTTCCACCTCGGCAACGATCTGAGCTGCATCTCCGGGGGCGTCGAAGGAGATAAGTTCGCGGTCCTTAGAGGTGCGGTGGCTTTTGGTCATCGCCAGGACGAACAATGCCTCCATGAGGTTTGTTTTGCCTTGGGCGTTCTGACCCAGAATCAGATTCACATCGCCCAGGCTCTCCAGACGCAGCAGCCCGTAATTCCGATAATGCTGCAGACCGATATTTTTAACAAACACGAAATGGTTCCTCCCCTAGCGTACTACTCTTTTACTCCTCCGCCTTCAACCTCAAAGGTACCGTTATCCTGCACTTCGATTTTGTCACCCGGATAAAGTTTTCTGCCGCGCCGTTCCTCTACCTCTCCGTTGACCAATACGTGACCTTCCTGCAATAAAGCTTTGGCCATTCCACCTGTGGATACACAATCTGCGAGTTTCAGAAATTGGTCCAGCTTAATGTATCCACTGTGGATAAGTATTTTTTTCATGGTTTTTATCCTTTCAGCCACTTATCCACATGTTCATGAATGTTGGCATTAATTTGTTGTACGGTAAGGCAAAATGATATACAAGCTATTGGTTTGGTCAAGTGGTTTCAAAATGATCGGACTCATCATCCCTGTAAATGCAATAACGAGCTGTTCACTCTCTATGACCTTTAATACATCAAGCATATATTTCGAGTTGAAAGATATTTTGAGAGGTTCACCTTTGAAATCGATGACTTCAAGTTCCTCGCGAACCTTACCCAGCTCTGATGAGCTTGAAGAAATTTCAATACCGCCTTGATCAAGCGTCTGCATACGAACAATATTTGTTTTTTCTTCCCGGGACAGCAAATAAGCACGATCAATCGATTCACTTAATTTTTTTGTATCTAAAGTTAGTTCTGTTTTGTAGGTTGTTGGAATAATTCTAGAAGTATCAGGATAAATCCCATCTAGGATCCGTGAATAAAACAGTACTTTGTCGATTTTGAAGAGAACTTGATTATCCGCAACGACAATATCAACCAGCATATTTTGGTCAGGGATAATTTTGCTGAGCTCATTAAGGGTTTTACCGGCAATAACAATATTTCCGAAATTGACATTTTCCGTGCCTTCAAGTTTAGCAGCTCTTGTTGCCAAGCGGTGACGGTCAGTCGCTGTAAACTTAAACTCATTGTCGCTCAGATTCCATAGTATACCCGTTAATATCGGAGTTGTCTCTTGGGTAGAAATAGAAAAGGCTGTTTGTTTAATCATATTTTTCAGCAAATCACCTGGTAGAGAGATCGTGTCATTCTCTTCAATGCTCGGTAACACTGGGAATTCTTCAGGGTCTAAACCTACCATCTGAATCTCAGTGGATCCGGAAGAAATGTACGTTTGGAATCCTTCTTTTACTTCCATGTGGATTTCTTTGGAGGGCAGCTTCTTAATAATCTCGACGAAAAATTTAGCGGGAAGGACAACACTTCCTGGCTGATCTATCTTCACGATGGTGTGGCTGTCATTCTCTGCTGGAATAAACGATTGAATAGAAATATCGGTATCACTTGCAGTTAATGTGACGCCTTGATGGCTAACTTCCAGTTTAATACCGGTCAAAATAGGGATTGTTGTTCTGCTGGATATAGCTTTGGATACGTGTTGAATGGATTCGTTGAGCTCATTTTTAAGAATGCTTATTTTCATGATTTCACTCCTAGCTGAAAAATTGGGAATTTCGATGGATTTGAGTCTGTTAATTACGCGTCTTTACATGATGAATTATTATAGTTATTTAATAGTATTAGTAGTAGGGGCGACGAATATGTGGATAACCCCACCAAACAGCATAAAATTAAGCCTACCCACATGTGTATAGATTGTGTATAGGCTCTTTGTTCCTCTTAGGAAGGATTTTTAATTTTCTCCGCAAGATTATTTACCACTTTGTACAACTCCTGATCGACCTTTAATGCCTGTGTAATTTTATCGTGCGCATGAATTACGGTCGTATGGTCACGTCCTCCGAAAGCCTCACCAATCTTAGGCAGCGAATAATCCGTTAGTTCACGGGATAGATACATTGCGATTTGACGTGGAAACGCTACGGCTTTGGTTCTTTTGCGTGCTTTGAAGTCTTCAAGGCGCAAATTGTAGTATTCTCCGACTTTTTGCTGAATATCAGCGATGGTGATCATCTTGGGACGACTGGAAGGAATAATATCCTTGAGCGCTTCAGCTGCCAAATGAGTGGTTACATCCTGGTTGGTAAGCGAAGAATAAGCAACTACCCGGATTAATGCACCCTCAAGCTCACGAATATTGGTGTCAATCTGGTTGGCAATATACATCATGGCCTCATTAGGGATATCAAGGTTCTCTGCCTTAGCCTTTTTGCGTAAAATCGCAATCCGGGTCTCCAGATCTGGTGGTTGAATATCCGTAATCAAGCCCCATTCGAACCGGGAACGCAGCCGTTCTTCCAGTGTGGGAATTTCCTTTGGTGGTCGGTCGCTGGAGATGATAATTTGCTTGCGTTCTTCGTGGAGCGCATTGAAAGTATGGAAAAACTCCTCCTGTGTAGACTCTTTTCCAGCGAGGAATTGAATGTCGTCGATAAGCAAAATGTCAACATTACGATACTTGTTACGGAAGCTTTCACCGCGGTTATCACGGATCGAATTGATAAATTCATTCGTGAATTTCTCAGACGAGATGTAAATTACCTTGTTATTTGGGTTATGTTCCAGGACATAGTGCCCAATTGCGTGCATCAAATGGGTTTTGCCCAGACCTACACCACCGTATAAAAACAAGGGATTGTATGCTTTGGCTGGTGCTTCGGCTACTGCCAGTGAGGCTGCATGCGCAAAGCGGTTCCCAGAGCCGATTACAAAGGTGTCAAAAGTGTACTTTGGATTGAGCAGATGCGTTTGTGCTTCTTCTCTTGATACTACGGGAGTCGGAGCGGATTGTTGAACCACAAGCTCAGGCGGCTTGCTTTCTTCAATCACGAATTTTACATCCACTTGTTTCCCTGTGACTTCGTAGACGGTTGCTCCTACCAGTTTGGTGTAACGACTTTCCAGCCATTCTACTGCAAACGTTGTAGGTGCCGAGATAATGAGAACCTGGGAGTTGAAGGTTATCGCTTTAGTAGCCTTAAACCAGGTATCAAAGCTCGGCTTGCTTAATTTGGTTTGAATAATCGATAAAATTTGCTGCCATAATTCGGAAGTATGGCTGTCCAC